>NZ_FTMQ01000025.1 GCF_900156055.1 Rhizobium sp. RU33A
GTCGCCTTGTATTCGATGACCACGCCGTTTCCGGCATCGATGGTCAGCCCGCCACCGGCTTCGATCTCGACATTGCGGATGGTCTCTTCGACGCGACCCTGATCGCGCTCGTTCCACCAGAACAGGTCTTCCTCGCGCTTGAAATCCTGCGAGAAGCTCTGGTCGGTCTCGGTCAGAAGCGCGACTTTGCCCTCTTCGGCCACGATCTCGGTTGCGCCGCCACTTTCGATGCGGCTTGCCTGGATGGTGACGTCGCCCGCCTCCGAGCGGATCGAAACACCGTTGCCTGCCGTCAGGCTGCTGCCCTCGGTCTCGGTTGTTGACTGCTGGCGGCGGATATTGGTCTCGGTGCCCAGAAGACCGCTCGTCTTGATGTCGAGCTTGAGGTCGCGGCTCTCCTGGTTCTGGACGGAGGCGATGGTGACGTCGCCATCGGCCTGGAGGGTCAGGTTCTCGCCGGCCTTGGCCTTGACGCCGGTCAGCGAGAGGTCTTCGCTGGCATCGAGACGCGCATTGCCGCCGGCCTGGATCTCGGCCAGCATATGGGTGCGGCTATAGGCGCGGTCATAGCCGCCATCGATCCTGTCGTCGCGGGAGCGTTCGAGCGCCAGCGCCGAGAGTTCGATCGAACCACCGGCGTCGAGCGTCAGGTCGTTACCGGCGGCAAACTGCCCGCCTTCGGAGATGATCGAGCCTGCCGCATCAAGGAGCAGGTCGCCGCGGGCCTCGATGCGGGCCTGCTGCTGGGCACGGTCGACAAAGCCATTGGCGAGGACATCACGGATGGCGACCGTGTCGTTGATGATCTCACCGGCTTCGATGGTGACGTCACGCCCAGAGATCGTGCCGGAGCGGTTGGACACGATGGTGCCGCCGTCGATGACGATGTCGGCCTCGGCAAAGAGGCTGCCGCCATTGTTGAAGAGGCCGACGGAGGTGTCGATGGCGAGATCGCCGCTCGAGGCGATCGCGCCGGAATTGACGAGGGCGGCGGTCTGGATGTCGGCCTGGCCGGCCTTGATCTGGGCGCTGGCGATGTTGGTGTTGGCGGCGGAGGTCTTCGCCACATAGAGACGCGGAACCAAAACTTCCTGGCCCTGGACGATCTGCTTTTCGAGCCAGACGATGTCCTGGGTCAGTGCTGCGATCTGCGAGGGCGAGAGCGCAATGCCGAAGGA
>NZ_FTMQ01000023.1 GCF_900156055.1 Rhizobium sp. RU33A
CTCAGTGGAAACGTATGGCCCGCCCTGCTTGCAAGTGGTTTTTTTGATCCCTGTACAGTCTGCTTCAACGTATTCGGTCTCACGGCATGCCGTGGCCAAGATGGATATCCGCACGCTCAGAGCCACAATAATCAACTCGGTTTCCATGAACCATTTCCACTGCTGGGCTATCCGAACGCCGATCAACTGTCAGGCCATCTCCATTCCACTCGCAAACATCGTAGGCTGCGCTCCTGGCAGCCAGTGACTCAGATTGGCGCTACGCCATAGGCCCGCTCATAGGGCTGCCCCTTGCGCAACACCGCCCAGGCGATACGCGCGAGCTTGTTTGCCAGGGCCACAATCACGACATTGCGCTGGACGCCTCGGGACAACATTGTCTGGAGCCATTGCCCGATTGGCGTGGCACTTTGACTGAGCGTGTGCATTGCCGCTCGAGCGCCATGGACCAGCAAGGTTCGCAGATAGGTGTTGCCGCGCTTTGTTATCCCAAGCAGACGTGCCTTGCCTCCGGTGGTGAACTGTCGTGGCACAAGCCCCAACCATGCTCCGAGATCTCGGGCATGCTTAAAACTAGCGGCGTCACCAATTGCGGCGACAAGTGCCGTGGCGTTGAGCACGCCTATGCCGGGAATCGATGTCAGACGACGCATCGCGCTGTTCTGCCTGGCGAGTGCTACGAATTCTGCGTTCAACGTCTCGATCTTCTTGTCAAGCATTCGCCATTCGTCCCGCAGTTCGATCACCAAGCTGCGGATGCGCGGAGACAGGATCTCATCAGCTTCGGCAAGGAGGCCGTCCAGGGCGCTCTCGAACTTCACGCGGCCTACGGCGAAGATGACACCTCTCTCCAGAAGAACCGCACGGAGCTGGTTGATCAAGGTCGTCCGTTCCGCAACCAGCCTTGAGCGAACCCGATGCAATGTCTGGATATCCAACTGTTCTTGGCTCTTCAGTTCGACAAACCGCATCGTCGGGCGAGATGCAGCCTCGGCAATGCCCTCGGCATCTCTGTCATCATTCTTCTGTGCTTTTACATATGGGCGGACATATTCCGGCGACATCAGCCGGATCTCATGACCCCTCGCGGTAAATAGCCGGCCAAGATGGTGAGCCCCACAGCAAGCCTCCATCGCGATAACGCAGGTTGGCAGCTTCTCGACGAATTCGATCAATGTCTGTCGACGCATCGTTCGACGGACAACCACAGCGCCGCGGTCATCCACCCCAACAACGCTGCAGCTGTTCTTCCCGATGTCGATACCCAAAATGGAAATATGCATGGCTCGGCTCCTTTCCCTTCAAGAGAAGGACATCATACTCGATGTCCTCGGAAGGGCGGGCCATCCCATAATCAACA
>NZ_FTMQ01000009.1 GCF_900156055.1 Rhizobium sp. RU33A
TCAAAGTTGCGCTCTTGGCGCGGGGTGGAGCAGCCCGGTAGCTCGTCAGGCTCATAACCTGAAGGCCGCAGGTTCAAATCCTGCCCCCGCAACCACTGAGACTTGAATCTGCTGCCACTCAAGTCGTTTCTTTGAAAGCTCCTCAGCGTAAGCCGCGAGGAGCTTTTGTTTTTTGTCCTCCGTGTCGAGTTCACCGGACAGCTGGCGCGCTAAAACATCCTGGTCCACCATTGCTCTGAACTTGGCTTCCATCACCTGAGCTGTCTCCATGGCAGCGAGGATCGACGCAATGCGACCATGCACCTCCAGCGCCGGCGGTTGACGGCCCGGTGTACTGACAATGACCACTTTCTGGATCAATTGCCGGATGATGCCGATCAGCGGCTGCTTGGTTTGGGTATCAGCGTGATCCCGCATCATGTAGAGCATGGCGTGGATCACCGTGCGAACTGTGTCCTCGTTGATCTCGTCGCGCAGAGCCGCGAGGCGTTCTGCATCGCTGATGGTCTTATCCATTGATGGCGCGCTTGCCAGCTGTCGCTCCAGATCTTGTCGTTCTTCATCAAGCCTGTCGAGCTGGTCGTCAAAGGCAGCGATAGAACGCCGTCCTTCTGCTGCCCGTTGTGACATCTGGGCGATGATGCCCTCCTGCTCGCGTTTATTGCGCTGGAGAGCGGCTTCGATATCCTTGGTTTGATGGGCAGCAGTCTTCTGCTCTGCGAGTTCGCTTTGCAGAACTTTCTCCACTGTCCGCCTGAAGACATCCATGTGCACCAAGGCTGCAGGGATGGATGTCAGGATACGGTCCTCGAGTTCCTTGCGAAGGATCGTCTTGTGATTGCTGCAACAGGCTCCGCCAAGAACATCCAGGGGGATCTTCTTTTTAAGGTTGGTGCAGCCATACCGACCTTTGGCCATGACGGCATAAGGTCCGCCGCACTCGGCGCTCGGGTCTCACCAGACCTCGGCACTCGAGCAGTGCCAACGCGGTGTCCAGCGGCTCGTAAGCGCCGAAATGCTTCCGCAACATTGGGATGGTGCGGAGAGACGGCTCTCCGTTTTCATATATCGCCCTGGCTATGTTGAGTTTAGCCGGATCACCGCACTTTTCATGCTGAGAGATCAGTTCAAGGGCCAAATAGTCAGGATAGCGTACCCAGAAGTCCATGGCTTGAAGACGCTTTTCGCCGCCGAAGACATACGGATAAATGCTGGCCATGTCTTTACTGTAGTTCTCCGCTTTGCCAGCGTTGAGAAGGAAGAGCAGCCTAATGGCATCACGTTTGCAGTCCCGCGCCATACGCCTTCCTCCTATGCGTGCACTGGGCAGACGCTATCTGCGGATTGCAACCCGGTAAAGTACCCTTGATTTCAAAAGGTAATCAAGACCGAGCCCGTACTGGTATTTGGCGCTTAAACTCCGTTGTCCCGCAAAATTTGGTCGACGTCGGCCTGCTCAAGGTCTCTCGGCCATGCATTATTGGCATCGAATTTTAGTGATCGCGTTTTTTCTTCAGATGGCCTCGATCAGCAGTGACCTCTCGGTTACGTGGCTGTTTCAAGTAATTAATCTGCAGAAGAACTTACGGCGTATTCCCGGGTCGCGGGTTCAGATCCCTTCAAGACCGAGGCTATGACCGCTTTGCGCCTTCAACCCGGTCATAGAGGCCGCCGTCGCGCCTCCCTGGAAGCAGACATCGCGCCGGTGGCAGCGCCCCGCGTCGCTTCTGCGCCAAAGGCAGCAGGATGATTCCCCTAGGGAACGGCGGCTTCGTAAAAGCTTCACGACTGGATGGACCGATATCTGGTAGACCCATATGGTGAACAGGGATGATTTTATGGCAAGCCGAGACCGACAGACGCACTGGCAAGGGGTATACCCCACCAAGTCTGACACCGAGGTCAGTTGGTATGAGGAGGCCCCGGACTTATCGCTGACGCTGCTGCATGAAGCGGGACTGATACCAGGAATGTCAGTAATCAACATTGGTGGTGGTGCGTCCCGGTTGGTCGATGCGCTGGTGGACGCCGGCCAAGCCCACGTTAGCGTCCTTGATCTTTCTATCGCGGCCCTCGAGGCAGCCAAGTCCCGACTGACAGACATGGCTCATGTGCAATGGGTTGTATCGGATGTGACAGTATGGACGCCTGACCGCGAGTATGACCTCTGGCATGATCGGGCCGCCTTCCATTTTTTGACAACAGCCATCGATCAGCACGCCTATGTTAGCGTGCTGGCACGGGCTCTCAAAGTCGGTGGCAAAGCCGTGATCGGCACCTTCGCAATGGATGGGCCAGTGAAATGCAGCGGCTTGCCTGTTGTCCGTTACGATCCGGAGAGCTTGCAAGCTGTTCTTGGCGAACAGTTTAAGCTCGCTGCGACGCGGCGGCATGAACACGCAACCTCATGGGGAACGGTGCAGAAATTCCAGTTCAGCACGTTTGAAAAGGTCGGAGGCTAAGAGCCCCGCCATTAGCTTTTATCCCATGTCGACAGTCCGCTATCGCCTTCATTTCAGACATTCGATGCTACCGCGAGCGGGCCCAAGAGCTGCCATCTGCCTGCATTTTGAGCGTCGGGTTTCAACGGAAGTTTCCATGGGGCTATAACCGGGATCATCTCCCGTAGGCATCTCCAGTCAGTCTTACCGGTGACGGTTAGCCTCCTTGGAAAGGGTTTCACTGCGTCTCGGTGATGTGGTGCGCACTCCGTTTGCCCATTCACGGAGGTGACAACTGCAAGACGAAGCTGGGCCCAAGGCCTCAGAAACAGAAGTCAATTCACCGCAAATTTGCGCTTTAGCCAGGAACGCGAAGGTGCTTCTACGCCGCGATACGTTGCGATCGAGATGAGGATGACTACTGCCATCATTAGCGTAAGTGCCAGGATTGATTGCGCCTTGGTAAGGTGTTCACCTAGCCCATGACCCAGAGTCAGCTCCGCTAAAAAGTCAGCGAGTTTCAGAACAAAGAAATGCGTGAGATAGATGGAGTAAGATATTTCGCCCAGCCCGATCAGAGGTTTGAGGCGCAACATGCGGAATGACTGGGCATCGCTTCGAAAGATCGCAGCGACCAGAAGAGCAAACAAAATAGGAAACCATATGTCGGCAACGCGAAAATGCATCGCGGTCAGTATTATGGCTGTCAGTGTGAAGGCAATATAAGCGTTCCAGCGTTGGCTGACCGATACCACCTCGTGAAGCCGGTATGCGGCGATCCCGAGCAAAAACCCTGCGAGGCACCGTACAAGTGCCAAGCCACTGGTAATATCAAGTGTCCCGTTATTTTGCACCAGCACCAGCAGTGAAATGACGCAAACGGATATGACAGTGATCAAGCGCGAAAGCCTACCACCCATGATCAGGGCTGCGACTGCGGGGAACATCAGATACGCGAAAAATTCGGCGCCGATGGACCAGGCGGGACCATTCCAACTCGGATGTGCTTGTAGGCCGCTCGTTTGTAGAAGCAGCACATTGAGAACGAGACCTTCTAACTCGTAATTGCCTTCGAACGGACGGAACTCTGCAGCTCCGGGGGCGAACCGGTTTATCAGCAGCTTGGTGACCTCAAGGGCCACAAATGCAAACAGCACGAACAGGTGAAGCGGATAGATGCGAGCGATCCGGGCAATAACGAATTCTTTGAAGCTATTGGCAGACAATCGGTGCGCAAAACGGGTCCCGTATGCGTGTGCCATGATGAAACCGCTGAGGACGAAGAAAAAATCTACCCATAAATATGCCTTGGACACCAGGCCTGTCGCCGCGGCTGGATTGATCGCTGGTAAGAAATTTCCCGAGTAGTGGTAGAAAACGACCATCAAGGCCGCGATGCCCCGCAAGGACGTCAAAAGGTCCGCAGTGTTTGGATCACGCTCATAAGCCATGTTCGATTACCTGGTAGTTCAGCATTCCGTTCCGAGAGTTCGAAATCGTGCGTTGATCTGTGCCGTCTGACGCAGTTGGCCCCGAGTGCCATTATTGAAGTCACTGTGCGCGAAGATTGTCTTCTCGTGCCTGTCCTGTCGTGAACGAATGGGGCTAAATTTTCCTGTCCTCCGACTGGAGGTGCACCAGTTGCCGCTGCTCTTGCTCAAGATAATTATCAATGTAGAGATCATTGATAATCTGCATGATCAGGGCCGTTAACGGTGTGGCAATCGCCAGTCCCATCAAGCCATACACTGAGCCCAACCCCAACTGAGTGCAGATCACCAACAGAGGTGGAAGCGACACCTTTTCCTTTTGAATGAGCGGCGTGATGACATAACTTTCAAGGGTCTGTACCGCCAGATAGACACCGAGCACCTGTAAGATGGTATTCGGTCCATCAGGAACCGCCAGTAAGATTCCGGGCGTTGCTGCGAGCACGGGGCCGATATTGGGAATAAACGCCAGCAGACCTGCAATAAGCCCGAGAATGAGCGCGAGCGGGATGCCGATGATCCAGAGACCCAGGCCGGTTAACACGCCAACCACCGCCATCGATATGAGCTGCGCGGAGAGCCAGCTTTTTAGCGTTTCTACTGAATGGGAAAGAACGGTCTCGGCTTTTGGCCTCAGAGACGGCGCAATCAGCTTGAGGAAACCGCGCTTGTACGTGCCTGGATCAAAAGCCCCGTAGAGCGCTATGAAGAGGAGAAGCACGGCGTTGCCAAAGTGGCCGAAGAGTGAACCGACAGCACGGGTGGCTGTCTCTCCGGAGGCCGAAGACCACAAATCGGCTTCTCCCAGCCTGTCGAGCGCATAACGCCCCCAGGTGTACTCTTCAACTCTGGACTTTAGATCGCCAGCAGTTTCCGGCAATTGTCGCCACAACTCATCGATCTGCGCGGAGACGGCAGGCGCGCCAGCTACACCTGCTACAAGCACGACCGTCAGAGCCGCTACAAGAAAAGCCGCGACGCCCCAGGTAGGACCAATCGAAAGCACACTTCCGATCTTTGTGCCACACGCACGAAACAGGATTGCCAACAGCAGCCCGGCAAAGATCATGAACAATGTCTGCGGTATCACGATCAGGAGAAGCAGAAGTACTGCGAAAATCAAAATGATGGAAATTGGACGGCGGCCCCATCTAGTCGTCGTTGAGCCGCTGCTCCTCTGCCCGACTGTGTTCTCTATCATCCTGTTTCCACTTCTCATCCAGCTCAGCGCCTTCAGCCATGTCTGGTCGGTATTGCGATAACGACGGTCCTGAGGATCCCGACGTCCCACTTCTGGGCTGCAAAGCAATCAGGGCCTTCAGTCTGGCGTCTTGGGCAACGTGTCGAGCTGAACCCGATCTGAGCGACCGCGCCTCTTGCTGGACGGCACACAGCGATTGTTCCTGGGGAGGGAACTATGTGTCCCCCGAACCTGTTCCCTCGATGGAAAGCGAAGTTCGAAAGGCTCGCCGCTTCCTCCGTTCAAATTGGTAAAGGAGATTATTCATGCTCAAGTTTCTCGGCGGCACGATTGGTGTCATATTTCTCATCGGTTTGGCCGTGGTGGTTCTTCTCCTGATGCTGATCTTCTGATGCCTGAAACTGCGGGCGCAGGCAGGCGGTTCAGCCTGCTGATAGCCATGCTGTTCCTCGGAATCCTCCTGGTTCTGGCAAATTGGGCCGTGGCGCAGGAGGGGGCTGAGACCGTAAGGCTGGATGGTCGTGCGCTTTTTTCTGTGAATTCGAGTGATACACTTGGCGCTGAAGTACGGGCTCGGCGGGTTGAGCAGCGGCTTGGCGTTCTGGTCAGGGCGCTCGAAACTGTGCCGAAGGCTGCCGTCGAAGCTTCGGGAAGCGAGCGCGTCATCGTCGTAGCGGGTGTTCGGATCACGACGGTCTCGCCGATCGATGCGGAAGACAGTCTGACCGACATCGACACTCTGGCAGCCCGTTGGGCAACTGCGATCGAATCCGGGCTTCGTGAGGCCGTCGAGCGACGTCAGGGTTTCGGCGGCAGTTTTTTCGCAGACACACTCGCGGCCCTGCAGACCGTTCTCTCGCGAGCCTGGAGTTCGGTGGTCAGCGTTGTTCCGCGATTGCTGGCCGCGGCACTGGTGATGGGCACCACCTTGCTGGTCGCGTCCGGTGTCAACCGCGTGCTCGTCGTAGTCTTCAAGCGCCGGATCGCGGACAAAACGCTCGAGAACCTGATCCGGCAGTTGTCGTACTACTCTCTCATTTTGCTTGGCGTGCTCGTTGCTGCTGATGCATTGGGGTTCAGTCCGGGCGCGCTTGTGACGGGGCTTGGCCTGACGGGTCTGGTGCTTGGTTTTGCGCTCAAGGACATCCTGTCGAATTTCGTCAGCGGCCTATTGATCCTGGCGCTTCGGCCATTCGAAATCGGGGACCAGATTGTCGTCGGGCCGACGGAGGGTTCGGTCGAACGGATCGAACTGCGTGCAACACAGATCCGCACCTATGATGGCCGCGTGGCACTTGTGCCAAATGCCGAAGTCTTCACGTCGCGTATCGTCAACAACACCGCAGATCCGATCCGTCGCGGCAATGTTCTGCTTCAGGTTGGCTACAACACCGATCTGGACGCATTGGTCGAGCGTTTGCGCGGATCTGTCGCTTCGGTGCAGGGTGTGCTCGACGACCGCCCGGTGACGGTTCGGATCGATGAACTGGCTGCCGATGCGATCACCATGAACATCGGTTTCTGGACGGATTCGCTCCGGTCCGATTACAAACAAACCACATCCGATGTTCGCCGGCACATTGCCTCCACCATGGAAGACATGGGCCTTCCGCTTCCAGAGCCTGACCTTTGGCGCGTCGTACCTGCCCACCTGGAAGAATGGAAAACGGCTTTGTCATCATGCCGAGAGCCATTGCATCCGACATCAGGCGCAGAGAAGAACGATGATATGAAAGGAAAGAGCAGCAAATGAAACACAATCAAGCCATTGCATTGTTGGTCGCCCTCGCCAGTTCAGCCGCAGCGTCACAGGCTTTTTCACAGTCGGCCCCTTATCCGGGAGAAGATCCGGCCAAGCTGTTCGGATACGAAATAGATGCCAGGGAGACGGACAGCACGCGGGTTGCTGAGAAGGCGCTGAGAGCCGTTCAGCGGGCGAGAGAAACCGCCGAGGAAGTGAAGATGGTCTTTGGCGCCAATCGCTTCCACTTCATTGCGCTGAAGCAGGGCAGCATGGACGTGGTAGCGCCGGAGCTTGCAAAGCGAGGGGCCGATGTGACGCGTTTGCAGGCCGCGATCGAGAGCAGCGCCTTGTTTTACACGGCCATGCGCAGCGAGGGCGTCGCTGCAAGCGACGTCATCGGAGCGGAACTCGCAGACGCAGAGAGTGGATTGAGCTCCGAAAAACGAGTGACGATCTATCTGGCGCCGTGACAGGCTTACATCAGAAATCCGCATCGACACGAAGGGGCGATCACGCCTCTTCTTTCGTCAAGGACAGAATGAGCGAAGCATGACATCGAGCATCCTCCAACCCGGTCGCAACTGTTGGAAGAAGGCGCGCGCAGATCGTTTCGGCGTCATCTTCGACGCCGAAGACTATTTCGTTGCCGTCAAGCAGGCCATCCTCGAAGCTCGGCAGGCGGTTTACCTGATCGGCTGGGATTTCGACACCCGGATCGAGTTTGAGCCGGAGGGTGCCAGTCTAGAAGGGCCGAACAAGCTGGGACGGTTTCTGAAGTGGATCGGCAAGACCCGTCCCGATCTGCAGGTCCACATACTCAAATGGCATCTGGGCTTGTTCACTTCGTTGGGACGCGGAACCATGCCCTTCCGTCTCCTGAACCTCATGTCCTCTTCCAATATCCACTTCAAACTGGATGGCGCACATCCGCCGGCCTCCGCCCATCACCAGAAGATCGTGGTCGTCGACGACGTGCTGGCCTTCTGTGGTGGGATCGACATAACCACTGAGCGCTGGGACACCCGCTGGCATCTTGACGAGGATGCGCGTCGCAAAATGCCGAACGGCAAGCCCCATGGCCCCTGGCACGATGCGACATCGGTTCTGAGCGGACCTGTTGCAAAGCTGCTGGGGGATGTCGCCCGGGAGCGATGGTTTGCCGCCACCGGCGAAAAACTCCCCGAGCCCAACCGCAGCGATCCTCTGTGGCCGGAAGCAGTCCAGGTGTTGCTCAGGGATGTCGAGGTTGCAATCGCGCGCACGCTCCCCGCCTATCGCGATCAATCCGATGTCCGGGAAATCGAGACGCTTTATCTCGACGCAATCGCCGGCGCGAGAGACATCATATATTGCGAGAGCCAGTATTTCGCATCCCGCCGGATTGCCGAGGCCATAGCAGCCCGCCTGCAGGAGCCAGATGGTCCCGAGATCATTGTGATCAACCCCGAATCCGCAGATGGATATCTGGAATCCAAAACCATGGACACGGCGCGAGCCCGTCTGCTCCAACTCGTAGGCGCGGCAGACCGCCACGACAGGTTTCGCATCTTCACACCGGTCACCGAGAAGGGAAGCCCGATCTACGTGCATGCGAAGATCACGATTATCGACGATCGGCTGCTGCGTGTCGGGTCCTCCAACTTCAACAACCGCTCGATGGGATTTGATTCCGAATGTGATGTTGCCATCGAGGTCCCCTCGGATGATAGGGCAGGCGCAACCGCATCGGCGATCGAGACGATCCGGGCAGAGCTATTGGCCGAGCACCTCGCGATCGAGCCGCAGGCGCTCCGCGAAGCCGTCGCTTTGGCGAAAGGGTCGTTCGTGAAGGCGATCGATCAATTAATCGGTCCGGGAAAGACGCTGCGACCGTACATGCCTGACGAGGTCGGTGCCTTCGAGGAGACGTTGGCAGAGAATGATCTGCTTGATCCTGAAAGCCCGAAAAACTTTTATGCAAGCCTGACGGGAGGCAGTTGGCGCCCGGGGGCTTTGCGGTGAACTGGAACGCCTCTTTTCTCAATGGGATCAGTTCTGTCGGAGCTTGACTGGTCTCTGCTCTGCGTGGCGCGCTAACTCTTACCCCTACGGTCGCTCCATTTCTGGCGCGCATGGGCTTGAAGATCCGGTATGCTGTCGAGCTCATCGACGATCTCTTCGCCGATCAGCGTTTCGATGAGATCTTCCAAAGTCACGATCCCGGCAGTTCCTCCGAACTCATCGACGACCAGAGCGACATGCCGGTCCTTGTGGATGAGGAAATCGAAAAGCTCGTCCAACGGCATCGCCTCTGTGACGGCGTGCAGACTGCGCTTCATGTCCTGCAGGAGCGTGCCGCCCTTGTCATCCACGGCTTCGTAGAGGATGTCCGTTTTCAGCACGAAGCCTGTGACCTGATCGATCGAAGCGTCGAAGACAGGGATACGAGAAAATTTCAGCTCAGCCTTGCGTGCTATCGCATCATCGATCGTGGACATCTGCTCGAGCGCAAAGACGACAGTGCGCGGGGTCATTATGTCAGCAACGGTCAGCCGATCAAACTTCAGAAGGTTGCGGAAGACCATGGAATCCCCCTTGTCGATCACGCCTTCGCGATGGCCGATGTCGGCCATCGCCGCAATCTCGTCGCGGCTGACGGGCGGCTGCGGCCTGCCGCTCGACAGGAGACGGGTGATGAGCTGCGACATCTTCACCAATGGCCACATGGACCAGATCATTGCTGGCAGGATACGCGCGGCCAACGGCGTAAATCCTCTCCAGTACATCGCACCCAGTGTCTTTGGGATGATCTCTGAAAGCACCAGGATCAGCAGCGTCAGAACGGCCGAGAAAATAGCGATGGCCCCATCTCCAAAGACATAGGCTGCCTGGGCACCCGCTCCGGCCGCACCTGCAGTGTGGGCGACGGTATTCAGGCTGAGGATGGCTGCCAAGGGACGATCGACATCGTCCTTGAGCATCTTCACCTTGCGGGCTGTCTCCGGCTGTGTCGCTTCGAGCGTCGCGGTATAGCTTGGCGTGATGCTCAGCAATACGGCTTCAAGGATCGAGCACATGAACGAAATAGCAATCGCAATGGCGACGTAGAGAACAAGAAGGGTCATGGTTTTCCAGGATCGAAGAAGAGTTCCAGGGCGCAACCTCGGAAGGTTCCATCCATTCGCCAATGGTTTCAAAGCTGGATTGTTCCTGTTCACTATTCCTTGGGGTTCGCAGAGGCCCAGACCGGGCTGCCACGCCTCCTCCAGTTGGCACTTCCACCCAATTACAGATTGAAATGAGACGTCAGCTTCTGTGGTACGTCCGACAGAAGCGGACTGTCCCCTCACGGCCCCGAACCAGCCATTCCAGGATGCGGTCCTTTTGAAAGTAACAGAAGCCTTACAGCTCGTGAGCCTGGGATCGCTTGTTCAATCTCGTTGAAGGCGACCGCTTGTGAGATGTTTATCACAGTTCGGCTTGCGCCAATTGTGAAGCATTGCTGAACTTTGCGATGCCAGTTATGGCCCGTTTAGCGTTTCGCGGGCATTCGGCTTGCTTCGACGGTGGCAATAACGCCTTCAGTTGAAGGCCGCTCCAGTACATGCGCCCTCAATGCTATCTCTGACCAAAAGTAATTCATCGAGGCCGCAATTGCCCTTCGTCAGATCATGTAGGGTGACCATGTCCAGTTCGTGATAAAATGCTTCAACGGCTCGAGAAACAAAGCTTTTAAGCCGACAAGAGGCTGTCAGCGGACAGGTGTTGGTGTCGGGTGAGAAGCACTCCGCAAAGGGCACGCCCGCCTCGAAGACTCTGAAAACCTCGCCTATGGAAATCTTGGCCGGGGAGCGTGCCAGCCGAAGTCCGCCGTTGCGGCCCCGGATCGTCTCGACAAAGCCATGGGCCTGAAGGGCCCCGACGACCAGCAGGAGGTGATTGAGCGATGCATTGCAGGCCTCAGCAATCTCGACACTGCGCAGCGTCCTGCCCTCGTTGATCGCGCAGGCCATCAGCACGCGTGCCGCCAGATTGGTTTTTGTGGTCAGACGCATCTTCACCGCTACCTCGGGATTGTGTCCCAAGAATATATGACCCTAAAGCCTTGTCTTTGATTTGGATCACACTGGGGCTGCCCAATCTGCTTTAAGTCGCATCCTAGATTAAAGTTTGAGTGCGACCATGGCCCTTGCTCCCCCGCCCGTCTCCGACATCTCCGTGCTTCTCGATCCGGGGTTGGATCGAGGGCGTCGTGCGGCCGTTCTGTCGGTGCTGTCGGGTGTGATCTGGCCTTTGCAGGCCGCCTTGGTCGCATGGGCGATCGGCGGCTTGCTTACGGGGAAAGAACCTTCGGCGCTGCTCGCGGCCTTCGGCTTCGGCGGTCTCGGGCTACTCCGCGCTGGCCTCGGTTATTTCGCGGACGCGGATGCCCAGGCGGCCGCGGAAGTCGATATCGCCAAGCTGCGGGCGGAGATCGTCGCGACGGAGGCCGGTCGCGCCAGTGACAGCACCTTCGGCGGCGCGGGCAGCATTGCGGCCTTGGCCAGCGAGAAGCTGGAACTGCTGGGGCCATACGTGTCCCGCTATAGCCCGGTCCGGGCAAGGGTGATGGTGTTGCCGCTCGTCATTCTGGTGCTGGCGTTCTGGCACTCTTGGGCAGTTGGTATTGTGCTTCTGATTTCCGGTCCATTGATCCCCTTGTTCATGGCTCTGGTTGGTATGGCAGCCAAACAGGCCAGTGCGCGCCAGATGGCCGAAATTGGGACGTTGAACGACTTCCTCGTGGAACGGCTGTCTGCCCTGGTCGACATCCGCCTGCTGGGTGCCGGCCCCAAAGTGCTGGAGGGCTTTTCAAAGCAGGCGGGCGACCTGCGGCGCCGCACGGTTGCCGTGCTCGGGGTGGCTTTCCTGTCCTCGACGGTTCTCGAACTGTTTGCTGCCATCGGCATTGCGATGGTGGCCGTCTATGTCGGATTTTCGCTTCTGGGAGAGTTGCAGTTCGGCGCCTGGGGCGCGCCTCTGACGCCGGAAGCGGGGATATTCCTGCTTCTGCTGGCGCCAGAATTCTATCAGCCGCTGCGCGACTTATCGGCGGCATGGCATGACAAGCAGGCGGCCATGGCAGTGACGGACGAATTTGCGGCTTATTCTTGCGAGCCGCATGCAAAGCTTCCAGGTGCGGGCGCCACTGCAGTACGACTGCCTGGACCTGCGAGCGTGGCCTTGCATGGCTGCTGCACGCCGACAGGCACACAGCTCCCCGACATCGTAATCGCCGATGGAGAACGTGTCGCGCTCGTGGGACGCAGCGGCTCGGGCAAGACGAGCGCGCTGCGTCTGATGGCGGGTCTGGAATTGCCAAGGCATGGATCTGTCATCGTCGCAGATCAGCCATTGACGGCCGAGAACGCCGACAGTTGGCGCGCGCGGTTGGGCTGGATGCCGCAGGCGCCGCATTTTCTGGGCGGCAGCTTGCGCCAGAACCTGACGCTTGGGCGCGGCGGTGACGTGAGAGCCGCTCTTGAAACCGCTGCAATAGCCGAAGTCGTAGAGGCCTTGCCGCAGCAGCTCAGGACGCGGCTCGGAGAAACAGGCGCTGGCCTTTCGGGTGGTGAAGCCCGCCGGCTGACGCTTGCCCGGGCGGTGCATGGACGGCCCGACCTGCTTCTGGCAGATGAGCCGACGGCGGATCTGGATGCGGAGACGGCTCGCATGGTCACCGAAGGGCTTCTGGCGCAGGCGGCGCTGGGCGCGACCCTGGTCATCGCGACCCACGACAAGGCCTTGGCTGCTCGCATGGATCGGGTCATTGACCTGGGAGATGCGACGTGAAGCCGCTCTGGACTATCTTCCGGCTGATTGTGTTGGAGCAGCGCACGGCAATGCTGCGCGGTGCAGCCCTCAGCCTTCTCGTGATCATCATGGGGGTTACCCTTCTGGGGCTTTCGGGCTGGTTTATCACGGCAGCCGCAGCCGCAGGTCTGGTGGGAGCAGGGGCGGTGTTCGACGTGTTTCGTCCCTCGGCCATGGTTCGATTCCTCGCGCTTGGTCGGGCCGCTGCGCGCTACGGCGAGCGGATGCTGACCCATGATGCTACCTTGCGTGCTTTGGAAACACTTCGGCTCAGACTTCTCGCTAGCCTTCTGACCAGCAGCTACAATCGCATGATCCGGATGCGGGGCGCTCAGACGCTCAACAGGCTGACCGCCGATATCGACGCGCTTGATGGGGTCGCGCTGCGATTGGTTCTTCCGCTGTTTGCGGGTGTCTCGGCTCAGATCGTGGCGCTCGTCGCGCTGTGGTTTCTCGTCTCGCCTCTGGTCGCACTGTGGGTTTTTGCCGGCTACATGCTCGGCGCGGGATTAGCCTTCGGATGGGGCGCACGCGCGACGACGCGAATGTCACGCCGGGCCGAACTCGCGGCTCAGGCTTTCCGTTCGCGTTTGATCGACATGATCCGGGCCCGACGTGATCTTGCGGTCTACGGCTTCCTGGATTCACAAAGGCGCGCGGTCGAGGATGCCGAGTTTCGACGCCAGCAGCATCGCTGGCGGCTGGATGCAGCCGAGCGCCGTGCGGGCGCCCTGTTGGCTGCCGTGACGTCCGTCGTCGCGGGTGGTTCGCTTGGGATCGGCATGGTGCTGGTGCAGTCGGGGGGGATGGAGCCTGCCTTCGCAGCCCTCGGTTTCTTTGCCACGCTTGCCCTTTCGGAGACCCTCGCACCTTTGCGCCGCGCCGCCGCAGATATCGGTCGTATGGCTGACGCCGCCCGCCGAGTTGGAGGCGATCTGGCCCGGCCCGCTTCATCGGATGCTGACGAGGTGCCGGGATTTGACAGCCCACCGTTGTGCCTGAAGCGCCTTGTCCTCCATCGCCCTGGTGGAACGGAACCTCTCATGCGCGAAACGTCGTTTTCTTTAGCCCGCGGTGAGACCGTGGCGATCACCGGGGCCAGCGGGACGGGAAAATCGACTTTGCTTCTGGCAATTGCCGGTCTCCATCCCGTGGCGGCCGGCGAGATCGTCCTGGGTGGGCGAGCAATTGCCGATTGGCCGGATACCGTCCTTCGTCGCCACGTCACCCTATTGCCCCAGCGCAGCAGCCTCATGGCAGGGACTTTCGCCGAGGCGTTGGAGCTTGCAGGGCCGGTGGAAGAAAATCGCTTGTGGGATATCCTGGCAGCGACGCAGCTTGATCGCATCGTGGAGGAGCGCGGCGGGCTCTCAGCCCGTATCGGTCCGCGCGGGGATGGCCTATCCGGTGGGGAAGCCCGCCGCCTCGTCCTTGCGCGGGCATTGCTGCGATCTCCCGACGTGCTGCTTCTTGATGAGCCGACGGAAGGGTTGGATGATGCCACCGCCTATGCTGTCCTGCAGGGCATCCGACATATCCTGCCAGAAGCGGCAATCCTCATTGCGGCGCACCGGGGCATCGAGATCGATTTCGCCGATCAGGTGATCGCAATAAAATAAGTCGCATCAAAAATACCGGTTATTGATTTGAGTCAAAGCTTCCAGGGATCCATCGCGATATATAGCGATTGAAATATGTCTCGCGGGCAATTCGCCCTCACCACTGGAGCCAAATCTATGGAATTCGGTATCGTCGAGCTGTCACGGCTGCAGTTTGCCATGACCGCCATGTATCACTTCCTCTTCGTGCCGCTGACCTTGGGCCTATCGATCCTGGTCGCGATCATGGAGACGGTCTATGTCATGACCAATCGCCCCATCTGGCGACAGATGACCAAGTTCTGGGGCACCCTGTTCGGGATCAACTTCGTTCTCGGCGTCGCGACAGGTATCACCATGGAGTTTCAGTTCGGCATGAACTGGAGCTACTACAGCCATTATGTCGGCGATATCTTCGGTGCGCCGCTCGCCATCGAAGGTCTGATGGCCTTCTTCCTTGAGGCGACTTTCGTCGGGTTGTTCTTCTTCGGCTGGGACAAGTTGAGCAAGGTTGCGCATCTGACGGTGGCCTGGCTGGTCGCCATCGGCTCGAACTTCTCGGCCTTGTGGATCCTGATTGCCAATGGCTGGATGCAAAACCCCGTGGGTGCCGAGTTCAATCCGCAGACCATGCGCATGGAAATGACCGACTTCTTCGCCGTGCTGTTCAATGAGGTGGCGCAGGCCAAGTTCGTTCATACCGTCTCTGCGGGCTATGTTACGGCTTCCGTCTTCGTGATCGGCGTATCTGCCTGGTATCTGCTGAAGGACCGTCACGTTGAACTAGCCCGCCGGTCGATTACCGTGGCAGCAGCCTTCGGTCTGGCTTCGGCATTTTCCGTCGTGCTGCTCGGCGATGAGTCCGGATATTCTGCAACCCACAGCCAGAAGATGAAGCTGGCTGCCATCGAGGCCATGTGGGAAACCCATGAAGCCCCGGCACCATTTAATTTGGTCGGCTTCCCCGACCAGGATGCCCGCGAAACGCACTATGCGATCGAGATTCCGTGGGCAATGGGCCTGATCGGCACGCGCTCGCTGACGACGGAAATCCCTGGCATCAATGATCTTGTGGCTCAGGCTGAAACCCGCATTCGCAGCGGCATCATCGCCTATGACGCACTGATGCACATCCGCGAGAAGCGCGATGCAGCCGATCCGACCATCAAGGCAACGTTTGAAAGTCATTCCGCCGATCTGGGCTTCGCATTCCTATTGAAGAAATATGTCGAGGATCCAAGGCAGGCGACGGAAGAGCAGATCGTTGCAGCCTCCAATGACACAGTGCCGACCGTCTGGCCGCTATTCTGGGCATTCCGGATCATGGTCGGGCTCGGCTTCGGCTTCATCGCGACCATGGCCTATTTCTTCTACCGCGCCTCATTCAAGGGTATGAACTATCCGCGTCCGGCCCTCTGGCTCGCGGTGATCATGATCCCGGCCCCCTGGATTGCAGCCGAGATGGGTTGGTTCGTTGCCGAATTCGGTCGCCAGCCCTGGACGGTTGACGGTGTGCTGCCGACCGCAATGTCTGTCAGCGCCCTGTCGATCACTGAGGTTGCGCTGACACTGGCCGGTTTCATCACCTTCTACACGATCCTCTTCGTCATCGAGATGGGGCTGATGCTCAAATACATCCGCAAGGGCCCCTTCCAGGATGTGTCCGAAACCGACGCCTGGGTTGTGCGTCACAATGAACGGCTTGCTGGGCGGCACAATGCCGACGCCATCGCCGTGCCAGCGGAGTAATCACCATGATCCTGCATGAATTGCTGAGTTACGAAGTTCTGCGTGTCCTTTGGTGGGGGCTGCTCGGTGTGTTGCTCATCGGGTTTGCCTTGACAGACGGGTTCGATATGGGCGTCGGAGTTTTACTGCCATTCGTTGGAAAGACGGATCTTGAGCGCCGCGTGGCAATCAATACGGTGGGCCCCGTGTGGGAGGGTAACCAGGTCTGGTTCATCCTCGGCGGCGGAGCGATCTTCGCGGCCTGGCCGCCGCTCTATGCCGTCAGCTTCTCGGGCTTCTACCTCGCCATGTTCGTGGTGTTGGCGGCCTTCATCGTTCGTCCGGTGGCATTCAAGTACCGCTCGAAACGCGATGACCCGCGCTGGCGCACCGCCTGGGACTGGGCACTCTTTGCTTCTGGTGCCGTGCCTGCCCTCCTGTTCGGCGTCGCCGTCGGCAACGTGATCCAAGGCGTACCGTTTCATTTCACCGATGACCTGCACTCGATCTATGAAGGCGCCTGGTACATGAAGTTCATCGGCCTCCTCGATCCGTTCTCGATCCTGGCCGGCGTGGTGTCGCTGTCCATGCTCATCATGCATGGGGGAGCCTGGCTGACGCTGAAGGCTGATGGTGTGGTGCAGAGCCGTGCCCGCACCATCGGCTCCGTCGCGGCACTCGTTGCGGTCGCTGCATATGCACTTGCGGGCCTTTGGATGGCGGTAGGCATCGAGGGCTATCGTATTGTCGGCGACTACTTGATGGCTGGCCCATCCAATCCCCTTCATTTCGAGGTCGAAAAAACGGCGACATGGCTGACGGCCTATGCAGATCGTCCATGGATCGCGGTGGCGCCTGTCATGGGCATTCTGGGTGGTGTGCTGACCTTTTTCGGTCTGCGGGCAGGTCGGGAAGTATCCACGCTGCTGTTCTCGAAGATGGCGATCCTCGGCGTGATTTCTTCCGTGGGTCTCACGATGTTCCCCTTCATCATGCCTTCCTCGTCTGACCCGCAATCGTCGCTGACGGTGTGGAACAGCTCTTCGTCCCATCTGACGCTGTTCATCATGCTGGTGGTGACCGTGATCTTCATGCCGTTGATCCTGATGTACACGGCCTGGGTCTACAAGGTTCTGTGGGGCAAGGTGACTGAGGCTGACGTTAGCGACAACTCGCATTCCGTTTATTGAGAGGACTGAAACATGTGGTACTTCGCCTGGATTCTCGGCCTCCCGCTGGCGGCCATCTTTGCGGTGATGAACGCGATGTGGCTGGAGATGAAAGAGGATGAAAAGAAGCTGAATCACCACGGTTCCTGACGGAACATCCGTCTGACCACATGATCGCTTCACGGCAAGGCGCGAGTTTCCCTTCGCCTTGCCGTTGCATCTCTCCATTTGCAAACGGACTGAACCGATGACACCTGCAGACTCCTCCTCTGCCATAGCGATGCGGATTGCCCACTACCCTGTCACGTTCTTTGCCGTGGGGATGGGGATGATGGGACTGGTCCTTTCAATCAGAGCGGCCGAGCACGCTTATTCATGGAGCAATATCGCTTCCGCGGCCGCCTTGTTCCTGGCGGTGGTCATGCTGGTGGCAGTTGCCATCGGCTATCTTGCCAAGGTTCTCAGTCACTTCTCCGAAGTGAAGGCTGAGTGGAACCATCCCGTACGTATCGCCTTTTTCCCGGCGATCTCGATTTCGCTGCTGTTGCTGTCGGCTGCGCTGTTGGACCAGATGCCACATGTTGCACACGCTGTCTGGCTGTCTGCCACCGCGTTGCAAGGGGTTCTGGCCCTGTCGGTGATAGGCGCCTGGATCGGGCATCGTCCTTTCCAACAAGGGCAATTGACGCCGGCATGGTTCATTCCGGCGGTCGGCAATGTCATCGTGCCCCTGGCAGGTGCCAGGCTTGGTTACATGGAGGTATCTTGGCTGTTCTTCTCCGGCGGGCTCATCTTCTGGCTGGTGCTCCTGACGCTGGTCATTAACCGCCTGATGTTTCACGAGCCCTTGCCGGGCCGCATGGTGCCGACGCTGATGATCCTGGTCGCGCCGCCCGCAGTGGCCTTCACCGCATGGCTGAGGTTGACAGGAGAAGTCGGCCATTTCGGGCATTTCCTCCTGTCGGTCGCCTATGTATTTGCGCTCCTTGTGACGACCCAATTGCCAAAGTTCCGGACCATGCCCTTCGCACTTTCCTGGTGGGCACTCTCCTTCCCCCTCGCGGCCCTGTCGATCGCAAGCTTCGGCTATGCCCAAGCAATAGGCTCGGACGCCCATCGTCACATCGGATTGGGACTTCTTGCGCTTCTGATGGCCGTCGTTGTCGGGCTGATCGCACGGACGGCACTTGCCATCAGGGCCGGCGCGATCTGCGTGCCCGAGTGAAACGTCTTGCCGAACTACGACAGTACCACCGATGCGGCCCTTGGCTGGTCGGGAATGCCGGACCTGCAATCCATAACACATTGCATTTTTTGAATGTGTTTGATCTTTATCAAATGCTGGCCGGCAAACCTGTGGCACGGATAGGACAAACCTCGGAGGAGAAATCATGGAATTGACCGGTCTACCGACTTCCCGCCGCGCCTTGCTCGGCCTCGGTGTGGCGGGCTTGGCTGCTGCAACAGTTGGCCTTCCGGCGCGCGCTGCCCGGATCGCGACGAAAGCCCGCATTGTCATCATCGGGGCGGGGGCTGCAGGCACCGCTCTCGCCAATCATCTGGTGGCACGGCTCGATGGTGCCCAGATCACGATCGTCGATGCGCGCGCCGAGCATCTTTATCAGCCCGGTCTGTCGCTGGTGGCTGCGGGTCTGAAGCCTGCCAGCTATACACTGTCAAAAACCACCGACTGGCTGCCGGACGGCATCACCCTGATCGCTGAGCACGCCGCTGAGATCGATCCGGTCGCAAAAACCGTTGCAACCACGGGCGGGCAGAGCCTGGCTTACGATTTTCTGGTCGTCGCACCCGGGCTCGTGCTGGATCATGATGCCATCGAGGGCTTTTCACTGGATCTCGTTGGTCAGAACGGCATCGGCGCGCTTTATGCAGGGCCCGATCACGCCGCCCGAACATGGCAGGCAGCGTCGGAATTTACCGAGAAAGGCGGCATCGGTCTGTTCACGCGGCCAGCCACGGAGATGAAATGCGCGGGCGCACCGCTCAAGCACACGTTTCTGATCGAGGACATTGCCAGCCGCGGCGGTGCGGCTGGAAAATACGAGATGCACTACGCCGCTCCGCAGCAGGCGCTGTTCTCCGTGCCGATCGTGCATGAAAAAGTCCGTATGCTCTTCGAAGAGCGAGGGATCGCCTCGCATTACGGGCACAGGCTGAAATCCATCGAGCCAGGTACGAAACGCGCGACTTTCGTGGAAACGAAACTCGACCCCGTCACCAAGGTTGAAGTGCAGTCTGAAGTCGAGATGCCTTACGACTATCTGCATGTGATCCCGCCGCAGCGAGCGCCTGATGTCATCCGGCAATCCGGCCTGTCCTGGGCGGACAAATGGACCGATCAGGGTTGGGTCGAGGTCGACATGAAAACCCTGCGTCATCTGCGCTATCCCGAGATCTTTGCCCTGGGCGATGTGGCCGGAGTGCCGAAGGGAAAAACGGCAGCCTCGGTCAAGTGGATGGTTCCAGTCGTCGAAGACCATCTGGTGGCTGCCATAGAAGGGCGCGAGGGCACTGCCGTCTATGACGGATATACCTCTTGCCCCCTGATCACCCGGGTGGGCCGCGCCATGCTGGTCGAGTTCGACTACCACAACAATCTGGTCCCCTCGTTTCCGGGCGTTATCGCACCGCTGGAGGAGCTATGGATCAGCTGGCTGATGAAAGAGGTGGCCCTCAAGGCGACCTATAATGCAATGCTGCGCGGGAAAGCCTGAGGAGGACGCCATGAAAGAGCTGACATTCGAAACCCTCATCGCCGTGTTCGAAGAGATCTTCAGCCCCGGCCTGTTCTGGGGCATGGTCGCCGCCGCGATCGTCGTGACACTAGCCTATCTCTATGTCCTGATCCGCGACCGATCGATGTCGATGCGGAAGTTTCTGCTGGCCCAACTCGCCATGCCCTTTGGTGCAGTCGCGGCCGTCGTCTTCGTGCAATCTGTGACAAATTCCCATCTGCGCGACATCGGTGGGCCTGTCGACGTTATCGTGCTGTTGGGTGTGGCCGCCATGGGGGCTGTGGGAGCGGCGATCCTGGTCTATACGGCCCAGTCTCTGTTCTTCAGAACAAAAGGCGCCTGACACTTTACACCCGACCCGGGGAGATCAGCCGAAACAAAGGCTGAAAGCGTGACGGACCAATCGGAAGGTCGCGACACGCTTGTCATCTTGATACCTGCGACCATGGGTGGAGCTGCGACCCTCTGATCCGGTCGGGCGGCGGTTTAATAGAAGGCAATCTCGCTCACGCTGATGTCGGCGTCATGGTTCCGACCAAAGGCGACTATACCGATCGATGTCAGGCTTGCGGCCCGCGGGACCTTGCGCAACAATGCGCCGGAGGGTGCGAAGTCTGTGAAGGGGAGACGGACTTCGGCCCAGGTGTTCGTGACATCAAACCCGGCCTGGTAATACTGCCAAGGCAGGATCGTGCCTGTGGTGCGCAGATGAACGAAGTAGCGTTGATCATTGCCACGGACCATCAAGCGAACGCCGACTGTGCCTTCGGGCGGTGGGCTGGCCAAGTCCATCCGTATCTGGATGAAGCCGCCGTTGTTTTCGACGCTGACGCGACCGGACATCTGCGCGTGCCTGCGCCCATCTTCGGTGACGAACCGGATTTGCCCGGATGAGATCCCTCCCATCACCGTATCTGCGAAGAAACGCCAGCGAGTTTCGGGCTGAACCTTGAAATCCTCGATCATCATGTCACCCGCAAGCGCTTGGGAAACACCCCAGAGCGCAAGCATTGCCACCGTGGTCAATCTTGTCAAAGCACGCATCGGTTCTTCCTGACTGTTTGATATCTACGCCGGTCCGGCAATCAAGCCTGCGGCAACGCTTCGTTGGAATTCGCGGCGTTCTCAGGCTTCTGGCTTGCGCACGACGATATAGGGGTTCTGCCGATACTTGCCGAAGACGCGTTCGTCGATGATCTCGAAGCCCGCATCGAAAAGCGATTGCCGAAATTCGGCGACGGTGTGTTGCGTGACTGCAGGAAACAGACCGGCGGCCCGCAGTACGCTGAAGAGAAGGCGAAATCTGAGCTTCAGATCGGCGAAACACCAGGTCTTGGAGATGAACACGCCGCCGGGTTTGAGGTTGGCGAAAATCTGCGCGAGCGTCGCCGGCTGATCGTCTACCAGATGCAGGACGTTGAAGGCGCATATGGCGTCGAATGGCCCGCCATCATAGGAATTCTGAGCGTCTGCCAGCCTGAAGGTGACGTTCGCTTCTGCCGGTTTGTCCCTGGCAATCCGGATCATTTCGGCTGAAAAGTCTGTCGCCGTCCAGGATGATACATGGGGTGCCAGCCGGATTGCGGTGCCGCCTGTGCCGCATCCCAGTTCCAGGACCTTGTCTGACGGCTTGAGCCGGGAGGCGACCTCGGCCAACATGGCGTCATAGGCTGCGACATCCTTGAGTGGCCGGGCGGCGTAGCGCCCGGCAATGCGGTTCCAGAACTTCTGCTGCTTCGATACGGTCATTTCAAAAGCCTTCACCAGAGGGGCAAGATTGCAGCACTGCTCATGTACAGCACATAGAATGCGACGACGAAGATCAGCACGGCAAAGATTCGGTTGAAAATGTTTCGCTGTGTCGACAGACGGGTCGCCAGCAGCATGCCGCCGATGCCGCCGATCACGCCGCCACCGATGAACTCGGCAGCGACTGCCCAGTCGATCAGGCCGGAGGCTGCGTAATTGATCGCAGTGGCGAGACCAAAGGTGCCGACGGCGAGAAGCGAAGAGCCGACCGCATTGATCATCGGCATGCCGGTCGCGAGCATCAGGCCAGGCACGATCAGGAAACCACCGCCGATACCGAAGAAGCCGGAAGCTGCTCCTGCGGCCAGGGCGACCGCGGCCGTCTTCCAGCATGTCAGGCGATCCGTCTTGACGGTGCTTGCCACGATGGCGGTTCGCGGACGGAGCATGAGGCCCGCCACAAGCAGCATCAACAGGCCGAACAGGAAAAGCAGCTTCTCTCCGTCGAACGCCTTGCCAAGGCTGGAGCCGGCGAGGGCGCCCATCGTCCCGGTGGCGGCAAAGACGAAGGCACAACGCCACCAGACATGCCCTTTGCGGGCATGGCCGATGAGGTTGACATAGGCATTGACCGACACGGCCAGAGCACCGGTGCCGATGGCGATATGCGGTTGCGAGATGCCGACGACATAAAGAAGCAGGGGCGTTGCCAGGATAGAGCCGCCGCCACCGATGAGGCCGAGCGTAAAACCCACGAGGCCGCCGGAGCCGATCGCCGTCAGGGCCTGGGTGACGAGGTCGTTCATTCCCAGGCAGCTCCTGCAAGTGCGTCGAGCGGGATCTTTAGATAGCGCTTGCCGTTTCCTTCCGGTTCCGAGAGGCGCCCGCCGCGGATGTTGACCTGAAGCGCATGCAGGATCAGCTTCGGCATGGGCAGTGTCTTGTCGCGTGCCTCGCGCAGCGCCACGAAGGCTGCCTCGTCTTTGACGGCGATGTGCGGATTGCTGCGCTTCTGTTCGGCGACGGTGCTCTCCCAGAGGGGTTCACGCCCGTCCGGTTGATAATCATGGCCCGTGAACAGGCGCGTCTCGCCGGACAGCGACAGGATTTCCTCGATCGAGGCCCAGAGCCGCTTGGCGCTGCCGCCGGGAAAATCCGCGCGCGCCGTGCCGCTGTCCGGCATGAACAGCGTGTCATGCACAAAGGCGGCGTCGCCGATCACATAGGTGATCGAGGCCAGCGTGTGGCCGGGTGAGAAGAGGACGCGACCCTGGAGTTCACCGACCGTGAAGGTGTCGCCGGCTTCGAACAACCGGTCCCACTGCGAGCCATCGGTTTGCAGATCCGGCCAGTTGTAGATCTCCTTCCAGAGCTTTTGCACCTCGACAACACGGGCGCCAATGGCGGTCGGCGCGCCGGTCTTTTCCTTCAGATAGCGGGCGGCGGAAAAGTGGTCTGCATGGGGATGGGTGTCGAGGATCCACTCCACGCTGAGGCGCTTTTCCCTGATGTAATCCAGGATCGTATCGGCATTGCGGGTCGCGGTTGCGCCCGATTTTTCATCGTAGTCGAGCACCGGGTCGATGATCGAGCATTTTCTCGTTGCCGGATCACTCACGACATACTGGATGCTGAATGTCCGCGCGTCGTAAAAGCCCTTCACATCTGGCTTGGCGGTCATGGTGTTTCCTTCCTCAACGTCAGTCATTTGCGTTTCTGTTGTCCGATTGTCCGGATCGGATGTCTTCGCGCCGTCCGACGGCGCGAAGGTTGCTTTGCTGTGTGCTGCCGGTGCCGGTCAGACGATGATTAGGCGAGATCCTTGACGGTGAAATACCAGTCCGTGGTCTCGAGCCCCTCCGTCAGACGCTTCTCCACTTCCGCCATGGTCTTCGGCGAGCCGACGATGACCTTGTCGCCCGGTTGCCAGGCCTCCGGCGTCGCGACGCCGTGGGTGAGGCTCGTCTGCAGGGCTCTGACCAGGCGAAGAACTTCAGGAACGCTGCGACCGTTGGTCATCGGGTAGTAGACCATGGCGCGCAGGATGCCCTTGTCGTCGATGATGAAGGTGGCGCGTACGGCCGAGGTGTCTGAGGCCCCGGGATGGATCATGCCGTAGGCGGTTGCCACCTTCATCGAGAGGTCTTCGATGATCGGGAAGGTGATCTCGACCCCAAACTTCTCCTTGATGTTCTGAACCCAGGCGAGATGGGAGTAGATGCTGTCGATCGAGAGGCCGAGCAGTTCGCAATTGATCGCCTTGAATTCTGCCGAAGCGTTGGCGAAGCCGACGAACTCGGTCGTGCAGACGGGGGTGAAGTCCGCCGGATGCGAAAAGAGTACGAGCCACTTGCCCTTGTAGTCAGCAAGGCGGCGATCGCCATGGGTGGTCTTGGCGGAGAAGTCCGGCGCCGGCTCGTTGATGCGCGGCATCGCGGGGCCTGCGGCGGGCGCCAGCATGGCTGTGGCCGGTAAAACGGAGGCTGATTGTGCGGCTGCGCTGCTAGCGGTGTTGTCGGAGCAACTCATGTGACTGGTCCTTGTGTGGCTCGCTTTCGTGCGAGACCTGTTTCTGTTTTGACCACCAATACATATGACTATATATATGTATTATGGAAACGAATAAAAGCGGACACACTCATCGGAAAAATCGATCATGAAACCCGCACCTAATCTTCGACATCTGGGCTATCTCCTCGCACTTGCCGAGCACCTGAATTTCAGTCGGGCGGCTGGTGCCTGTTCAGTGACGCAATCCACACTGAGTGCCGGTATCCGTGAACTTGAGACACTGATCGGCGGGCAGCGTGCCGAGCGAACCAAACGCCAGGTCATGTTGACCCCTCTCGGGCGTTTGGTCTGTGACAAGGCGCGGATGATGTTGCAGTTGAGCGATGAGCTCGTGGATCTCGGTCACGGTGGTCCAGGCATGCTTACCGGTAGACTGGAGATCGGCGTGATCCCGACGGTTGGACCATTCTTGCTGCCGCGATTGATGCCCGCGCTTCGCCAGCGCTATCCCGAACTTGAACTGGGCTGGCGCGAAGACAAGACGGCTCCTCTCATGGAGCGATTGAGAGCGGGACAACTTGACGCTCTGCTCATGGCCTTTCCGCATGCAGTTAGCGGTCTGGAAACCATGGACTTGTTTGAAGATGTCTACCACTTCGTCTGCCATGCCGACCATCCGCTCGCCACGGCTGAGACAGTCGACGTCAAAGACCTGCCGCAACTGGACTTGTTGTTGCTGGAAAAGGAACATTGTCTTCATGCGCATGCCATTCCGCTGTTGACGGCAGCCGCTGGGGGCGCGCGCAGCAGCTTTTCGGCTACAAGCCTTCACACACTTGTCGCGATGGTTGGCGAGGGGCAGGGCGCTACGCTTCTGCCGACCATCGCGATAGAGGCTGGATTGCATGAAGCGCATTCGAGCGTGGTGGTGCCAATTGCGGGGCAAACCCAAGCTCGCCAGATCGGACTTGTTTGGCGTGGGCAATCACCGCGCGCATCCGCAATCCGGGAACTCGGGCTTTATCTGCGAGACCAACTGAAACCCAAACAGGGCTGAGCGTCCGATCATTTCGGTCCCAGAAAAGCTCCCATCTGAGCTTCGCTCGGCATTCCGGCGAAGGTGTCGATCTTGCCTTCCTCGGTCCTGAAAACAATTGCCGGCGTGCCGCCAAAACCGAGCTCGGTCATCAAGGCGGCATTGCGATCAAGCTTTGCAGCCGTGTCGCCATCGATCCGATCCAGCGGGGCAATGCCGCCATCGGCATGTTTGCGCTCGTTCTCCGAAAGAGCTTCTTCAGGGGACTTCGCTTGTAGAATGGCGGCAGCCTTGGCGGGGGAATCCTGGCGGATAACGCCGACCATCACGTGGCGTAACTGAACTTTGCCGCTTTCGATCCAGGATCGCGCCGCGAGCCAGAAGCGATTGCAATAAGGGCAGTTCGGGTCGGTGAACGTATAGATGACACGAGGCGCATTCGGATTGCCGTCCCGCACCCAGGTCGCTGCCTCGAGCTTGGTCCAGGATGCTTCGCTCAGGGGCTGTTCGACCATCTTCTTGAGCTGATCCTCCGCCATGTCCTGCCCATAGGCATCGACGAGCGTTCCGACGACCACATGTTGATTATCGGGTGTCAGATAGATCGCTAGAGGCTGCGCGCCGGCTTTGGCGGCGAAGGCTCTAAGACCGCCGGGAACCTGCATCTCGCCGAGAATGCGGATGCCCTGCTGCTCGATCGTCTTGAGGATCTCGGGATAGGCCTTGTCTTCAGCCTCAGCACCGGTAGCCATGACGACGCCCATCAGAAGCGCCAGGGCGATTGCGGGGTATGACATGGGACGGTGAAGCGCTTTCAAAAACATGATGCGAACCTTTGATTGTCTGTTTGCGGTGTTGGGCAAGGTGGTCAGGCGCCTTCGGTGCCGAGAACCACGACCCTCGAACCCTGCGGCACCTGGTTGTAGAGGTCGATAACGTCCTGGTTCAGCATGCGAATGCAGCCGGACGACGCCGCCGTTCCGATCGTCCAGGGTTCGTTGGTCCCGTGGATGCGATACAGCGTGTCCTTGCCATCCTTGACCAGATACAGTGCCCGCGCCCCAAGAGGGTTCTTGTCGCTGCCGTCCATGCCGTCGGCCCATTTGCGGTAGCGGGTGGGATCGCGCTTGAGCATATCGGGCGTGGGCGTCCAGCGGGGCCATTGGCGCTTGAAGCCGATATGGGCGGAACCAGAGAATTCGAAGCCGGCCTTGCCGACGCCGACACCATAGCGGACGGCCTTGCCTCGTGCTTTGACCAGATAAAGGAAGCGGTTCTTGGGGTCGACGACAATGGTGCCGAGCGGATGCTCGGTCTTGTAGTCAATGGTCTGCTTCAGAAACTGCTGGCCAATCCGTTGTGTATCGACAGCGGGGACGGGGAAGGGTTCGTTTCCAAGTGCCTTGTAACGCTCGAGGCGGGATGAGCTTGGCTCAGGTGCCGGCGGTTGAAAGGCGTGCGGAGCAAGGGGGCGGATCGTCGGCGCGGTGGTGGCGCAGGAAATGAGACCGATCGAAACCAGACCCAGAGCGACCAATGTCTTCAGAGACCGGATATGAATAAAGCTAAGGTAGTCGGCAGATAGGGGGCAGGGTGAGAAGGGTGCGGACATGTCGAGCGAGAAGCTCCTCGTGAGGTTTACCAGGCCCCGCTTCTCTCTCTCACCTTAAGGCTGGCTTAAGGCTCACCTCCGCTCCCGTAGCACAGAAAGCGATCGCTCACGCTTCTGAACCTGGCAGCTCCAGACAAACGCAGAAACCTGACTGCCGCTGGAATGACATCCGACCACCAATCTTTGTCAGGGCCATTTCAACAATCGAAAGGCCGAGGCCGCTTCCGAGCGCGTTTGCGCTGTTGCCGCGCTGGAACCGAGCCTTGAGACGCTGCTCGTCCTTTTCATCGATACCGGCTCCGGTGTCGCACACGGCTATCGTCGTGCCTGCCTCGGTCTGTGTGCCGATGATCCGGACGGATGAATTGCGCGGCGCATATTGCAGGGCGTTTTCGATGACATTGCGCAAGGCCAGCCGCAAAAGGGTCTTGCCTGGCACTCTTATCATCAGGTCCTGCGCAATCTCGGTCTCAACGGTGATCTCCCTCGACGAAACGAGTGCCGCCATTTCACCGCGCAGCTCTTCGACCATTGCTTTGACCACTACAGTTTCTGATGTCGAAGAGCTGTCCAATGAGTCGATGGCTGCGAGGTCTATCAACTGGCGAACGAGGCGCCCGGTGCGGTCTACACTCAGCGAGATCTGGTTGAGGGCATTGGCGCGGACTTCATCGCTATCGCTGCGAAGGGCGACCTGGGCCTGGGTCTTCAAACCGGATAGCGGCGTCTTCAGCTCGTGGGCCGCATAGGCGATGAAGGTCTTTTCCCGCTCGCGGGCCTCCTCCACGCGTTGGAACAGGGCGTTGAGGGAGCCGAGCAGAGGCCTGATCTCGCGGGGCGCTCCGCTATCGTCGACGGGGTGGAGTTCGTCGGCTGAGCGCAGCGACAAGGTGTCGGCGACTTGTCGGAGGGGGGAAAGACCGCGCCCGACACTCAGCCAGATCAGACCGGCGAGAATGGGCAGGATCGCCAGGGCAGGAACGAGCTGGCCCTTGATGACGTCACCGACCAGCTTTTCGCGGATCTCGATGCTATCGCCGACGAGGACCCTGACACCCAGCTCGGGATTGATGACAGCGTAGACACGCCAGCGCTCGCCGTTGACGAGCTTTTCGGCGAATCCGCTTTCGTGATCGGCGAGCGACGTGTTGGGCGCGCTCTCCGACCGGCTGACAAGATCACCCTGAAGGGACCAGATCTGACAGGACAATTGCCGGCTATAGTCTCCTTCATGCAGGCCGAAGCCTTCGGGTATGCCAGCAGCCTGCGCGGCATCGACCGCTGCTGCGACGTCGATATGGTGGTCGGTGATCAGTGAACTCACCATACGCGCTGCTTCCGTCAGGCGCGCGTCGAGTACACGCTCGACCTCGCGCTGCGTGCTGAGATAGGTCCAAAGCACGGCGAGGAGCCATACGGCACCTGTCGCCGCGAGAAGAATGAGAAAAAGCCTAAGCCGGATCGATCGCATCACGGTTTCCCCATGCGGTATCCGACACCGCGCACGGTTTCGATCGAGGTGGCACCCAGTTTGTGGCGCAGCTTGTGTACGTGGACCTCGATCGTGTTGCTCTCAATCTCTTCCTGCCAGCCATAGAGCCTCGTTTCCAATATCTGCTTGGAGTGAACCATGGTGGGATTTTCCATCAAGGCCAGGAGGACGGCAAATTCCCGCCGTGACAGCCCAATGATTTCGCCGTTCTGCAAAACCTCCATGCTGGCCGGGTCAAGGGTCATTCCTTCCCAAGTCAGCTTGGGTGTCGCGCGTCCTTCAGCACGCCGGGTAATGGCGCGTAGCCGTGCTGCCACTTCGTCGAGGTCGAAGGGTTTGCCGAGATAGTCGTCGGCGCCGGCGTCGAGTCCATCAATGCGATCGGTCACCTCATCCTTGGCCGTCAACAGAAGAACGGGCGTGCGGTTGTTGGCGGCGCGCATCGCGCGAAGCAGATCCAGCCCGGATCCATCCGGCAGCATGCGGTCGAGCAAGATGGCATCGAAGCTATCGCTTTCAATTGCGGCCATCGCGTCAGAAAGCGTGCTGACGGTGTCTGCCGAGAAGCCGGCGAGACCAAGCCCCACCTTTAAACCGTCGAGCAGAACCGCGTCGTCTTCGATGACAAGGATGCGCATCACACCTCCGTGAGAAAAATGTCGTTTCCTGCCATGGCCCGCCCAGCTTAAGCCTGCCTTAAGCTGCCCCGCGGAAACGGGCGCACATTCGATGCGTAACAAGGAATGATGGAATGCAGCTCTTGAGGCACCTGGCGATCTTCTTCTCCGCTTTGCTCTTCTCCGGCATCGCCATCGCCCAGATCGCGCCGCTCCAGATGGACGAGGCGTTCCGGCCTTCGCTGTCACGGATCTCCGCCACCGAAGTTGCCGTCACGTGGGAGATCGAACCTGGCTACTATCTCTACCGGGAATATCTCTCCGCCAAAAGTGGCGATGGCAGCCCGCTGAAACTGGAGACGCCTGCCGGCAAGATCAAGGAGGATCCGGGGTTTGGGTCGACGGAGGTCTACTACAATACCGCCCGGGCGACGCTCGTCAGCGATGCGTCGACGATCGAGTTGACGTATCAAGGCTGTCAGGATGGCGGGCTCTGCTATCCGCCCGTCACCAAGACTATAGACATGGCCCGTCTGCAATTCAGTGGCTCCGAGCACGGAGGCCCAATATCCGCCCAGGCACCGAATGCATCGCAAAGCGGATGGTCGTCCTTCAGCGCTCAAAAACCGGATTTTGCGCTCGCACAGGATGAAGTGACAACCGGTGTCGATGCACTCCTGGCGCGCGGCGGCCTGCCTCTGCTTCTGATTGGCTTCGTTGGTTTCGGCGTGCTTCTGGCCTTCACCCCCTGCGTCTTTCCCATGTATCCTATCGTTGCTGCCATGCTGTCGCGCGAAGGCGAGGCGCTTTCGCCGAAACGTGGTTTCATCCTTTCGAGCGTCTATGTCGGAGCGCTGGCATTGGCGTTTGGGCTGTTCGGTATGGTCGCGGCCTGGTCGGGGCAGAACCTGCAATTTGCCTTGCAGTCGACAACGGCCACCATTGTCATCGCAAGCCTGTTTCTGATCCTCGCCCTGTCCAACTTCGGGCTCTTCGAGATCCAGGTGCCGGCGGGGCTCAGCAGTCGCCTATCGTCCGGGGGGCGCCGTGGCGGATCCCTCGGTGGGGCTGCGATGCTGGGCTTTACCTCCGCATTTCTCATTGGTCCCTGTGTCACCGCGCCACTCGCGGGCGCGCTTCTCTACATTGCCCGCACCGGAGATGTCCTTATCGGGGCGGTCGCATTGTTCGCGCTCGGGCTTGGCAAAGGCCTCCCCTTGATCCTCATGGCAACGCTCGGCGGTAAGGCATTGCCGCGTGCGGGGGCTTGGATGGCAAGCATCCGCTCCGCTTTCGGCTTCGGTTTCATCGGAACGGCGACCTGGATGGTCAGCCCTCTTCTGCCTGAAACGCTGGTGCTTTTTGCCTGGGCCTGTCTGGCCGTGTCGGTCGGCGTGTTCCTCTGGCACATGCGGGTTGCAAATGCTTCTCCTGGCGCGGCTGTCATCTCGCGATTTGTGGCCACTGTTTCGATAGCCTGGGGAGCCCTGCTGCTCGTCGGCGTCGGCCTCGGTGCCCGTGATCCGCTTGCCCCTCTGGAGCCGCTCACAATGAAGACGGAGTTCGGACAGACGGCGAGCGAGATCGCGAAATCGGACTTTGAAGCCGTCGCCTCGCCACAAGCGCTGACTTCGGTGCTGGCCGAAGCTTCGGCCGAGAACAGGCCGAGCCTCGTCTATGTGACCGCGGATTGGTGCGTCACCTGCCGCGCCATAGAACGAACCGTTCTGCCGGCCCAGAGCGTCTCGGCGGCTCTCGATGATGCGCGCCTGCTGACCATCGACATGACCGCGACCTCTCCAGAGACAAATGAACTGCTGAAGTCCCTCAATGCCATCGGTCCGCCGACGATGATCTTCTTCGATCACGAAAGGCAGGAAGTGGCGGGAACGCGCCTGGTGGGCGACATAACGATCGGCAAGCTTGCTGCCTCCGCCCGGGCGGCCAAGGGTACGCCCTGATGGATGTCGTGACACTGGGGCCGCTTGCCTTCGCATCCGACAGGCTGGCGACAATCATCGGGATTTTCGTGTTCCTCGGGCTCGGCTCATGGCTGGCGGGTCGCTATGACAAAAGGCTCGCGCCTTGGACGACCGCTGCGCTGCTATCGGGCCTCATCGCCGCGCGGGCACTGCATGTCCTGATGCATCTCGACAGCTTTCTCACTGAGCCATGGCGGGCCCTGTATGTCTGGCAGGGTGGTTTTTCGATGATCGGAGGCGCGATCGGTGTTGCGATCACGCTTGTCTTTTTGATGCGTGAATCCCGGCAGACCCTGCCGCTTGCAGCCGTGTCGCTCGCCGCAGGATGCTTTGTCTGGTTCGCGCTTACCATGCTCTGGCAAGCAGCCGAAGGAGCGGCTGCACCCCGTTTCACGCTGGCAAATCTTGATGGATCTCAGTTTGTCGCCTTGTCGGAGCGTGATGGACGCCCTGCTGTCGTCAACCTCTGGGCAACCTGGTGTCCGCCTTGCCGCCGCGAAATGCCACTTCTGGCGGAAGTGGCCGCGGCTCGGACAGACGTCGATTTCATCTTCGCCAATCAGGGTGAGGGGCCTGCGACGATCCGGGCCTATCTCGACGGTCAGAACCTCCGGCTCGAAACCATCCTGCTTGATCCGGCCCATTCCCTTTCGCGCCACTACGCAGCGCCCGGAATGCCGGTCACCCTCTTTCTTGGCGCTGACGGCCAGGTTGTCACCACCCATTTCGGAGAGATCTCGCGCGAGTCCTTGAATGCCGCCATCGCCCGACTGATCCCCGCAGACAAGGAATAACAGCGAATGAGACTTACAGATTTGTGGCCGGTTATCGGCATCTTAAAAAAATTGGTCATAGGGGCAGGGCTTGCTTTCCTGCTCGCCGCCTGCTCGCAGACGACGGGCACGCCGTCTCAGCCATCTCCACCGCCTATCGATCCGGCGTTGCAGGCCATGTATGGCGAGGTGCAGGACGGTGAGGAAACCATTCCCGCTGTCGATGTGTCGAAAATGGATCCGCGCAATGTTCGCCAGATCGTCAACTATCGCACCTCCTATGCGCCCGGTACGATCGTGGTCGATCCCTATGCCCGCTTCCTCTATCTCGTCATGGAGGGCGAGAAGGCGATGCGCTACGGTGTCGGCGTCGCCAAGGCCGGGCTCGAATTCCAGGGCGAAGGCGACATCAAGCGAAAGGCACGCTGGCCGGGCTGGGTGCCGACACCCAACATGATCGCCCGAGAGCCTGACCGTTATGGTCCGCTGGCACAGGGATTGCCGGGTGGCATCGGCAATCCACTCGGGGCGCGTGCGCTCTATCTCTATCAGGGAGGCAAGGACACGCTCTACCGTATCCATGGCACCAACGAGGCGTGGTCGATCGGGCAGTCGGTTTCCTCGGGTTGCATTCGCCTTCTCAACCAGGACATCATCGATCTGCATGCCCGTGTTCCGGAAGGGTCGAAGATGGTTGTTCTGACTGCCGAAGAATCCGGAAAGGGAGAATTCTGATGATGAAGCGTCGCACAATACTGACATCAGGGCTTGCCCTTGGCACGTTCGCCGTCTTCGGCAGTCGCCTGGCCTTCGGGCAAGAACTGACGAAGGACGAGGTCTTCAACGACAAGGACGCACCGTTTCTTGGAAACCCGAAGGGGGATGTCACTGTGGTCGAGTTCTTCGATTACCAGTGCCCTTACTGCAAGAAGGCCCACCCGACGGTGAAGAAGGTCATCGAGAGAGATGGCAATGTGAAGCTGGTCATGAAGGACTGGCCGATCTTCGGCGATGCCTCGATCTTCGCAGCGCAGGCTGTTCTGGGGGCGGCCCAGATCGGCAAATACGAAATTGCCATGGGCGCCCTGATGAAGACCAAGGGCAAACTCACCCATGACGACATCGAAAGCACATTGACCGGTGCCGGCTTGTCCATGGACGAAATCGCCGTCTCGGTGAACAAACACACAGCCAAAATTTCAGACCTGCTGGATCGCAACTATGCCCAGGCCACTGCCTTTAACTTCGCCGGAACTCCGGCCTATGTGATCGGATCGAGCCTTTACCCCGGAGTGCTCGACGAAAAGGCGCTTGTTGCCGCCATCGCACGCGCCCGGCAGGGCTAAGCGCATGCGTTCGATTTCGAAATGCAACCGCCGCGACTTCCTCGTTGGTGGCCTCGCCGTCATGCTGGCCCCTGCGGGCGAAGCGCTTGCGGCTTCGACGGTGGTCGGCCCGATACGATCCGTCCGGGATTATACCGAAGCAATTGCCTTTGCCCGTATGCGCAATAAGTACGCGCTCGTCGATATCGCTGCAGATTGGTGTGCCTTCTGCAAGACGATCGATGGTCAGATCCTCGTGCATCCGAGGGTCCGGGCGCGGATGAATGAATTCGCTCTGCTCAAGATCGATGTGACCGCCTGGACGGCGGACAATGCCGCATTGCTTCAGCTTTTAAATGTGCAAGGGCCTCCAACCGTCTTCATTGTAGAGACAGGCGAGGGAAAAGAGGTTCTGGGTTCACGGACCGTCGGCGAGTTCGACGTCGAGAATCTGGTCGGCCGGCTGGAGAGTGCGCGCTAACTTGGCCGGACATTCCCGGAAAACAGCAACTAGTGAGCGTCAGATCCGCTACTAACAGGAAGGGTCACCGTTGCCCGCAGGCCACCTTCTGCCCGGTTGGTCAGTTCCACATCCCCGCCCTGGGCACGAAGAATGTCGCGCGCAATCGTTAGGCCGAGACCGTGGCCGCCCGTGTCACGGGAACGGGACGCCTCGAGGCGCTCGAAGGGGCTGAACACGCGTTGCAGGTCCTCCTGGGAGATTCCTGGACCGTCGTCATCGATATGAATGCGGGCGGCGGATCCGTCCAGCTCACCACTGATGTGAAGCTTGCCGCCGTATCTCTGGGCATTTTCGATCAGATTGCGAATGGCACGGCGCACCGTAAGCTCCCGCAGTGGTGTCGTGACGACCGGCATGCTGCCGAGTGTTACCGGGGCCGCCGTCGTGTTGAGTTCATCGGCCAGCCGGGCGACCAGAGCAAAGGGGTCGGACGGACGCTTGTCACCTGCTTCACTGAGGCCCCGCGCATAGGCCAGGGTCGTTTCGGTCATTTCCTGCATTTCGTCGAGAATGCGGGTGATCCGCTCGCGCAGTTGATCCTCATCGACGAATTCGGCTTGCAGCCTGAGGGCCGTGATCGGGCTTCGCAGATCGTGGCCAAGCGCCGCCAGAATGCGGGTCCGTTCGCGCACTGCGTTCACAAGCCGTGCATGCAGCCGGTGGAGTGCCTTTGTCAGGACCTTGACTTCGCTCGGACCGGTTTCGTTGAGCTTCGGTGCGTTTCGGTCGAGATCCAGGGCGTCTGCCGTGTCAGCGAGTTGCCGCAAGGGTAGGGTAATGCGCGACAGCAGGAAGCGCATGACAATCCAGACGGCGAGGGCCGAGAGGATTGCGCCGAGCAACAGCCGCGGCGGCAGGAATGCGCCGGGCCGCTCCAGGGAGGCCTCGATGTTGAGCCATTGCCCCTCCGACGTCGGAAGAGACAAGCGCAGCGTTGCTGGTGTGAGGCCAATCCGGCGCGCGAACGCCGTCAACGGTCCATTGTCGCGGTGGTCGAAGGAGGAACCGCCACGCGCCGCCAACTCCACGCGCGCGTCTCCATCTGATGTCACGGCGGGGACAATTGGCGTGTCGCCCAACCGGAATATCACGCGGTCAGATCCGGCGGCCGAAAGAACGTCCATCCTCGCCGGTTCAGGGATCTTCGGCAGGAGACCAACCAGGCGTTCACCTTGCCTTACGATATCCGCCCTTTGCTCCTCCACATGGGAGAGGCCCCGCTCTGCACCGAACAAGGCGAGAAACAGGATCTGGGTAAAGATCAGCGCCGCCAGGGTGGTCAGTCCGATCTGTGCACTGAGATCCTTGGGCCATCCAACTTTCATGGCAGTACTGCCACGTCACAGGCGAGGCTGTAGCCTCCCGCCCGTATCGTCGTGATGATCGTCGGGTGTCCCGGATCGGGTTCGATCTTGCGACGCAGCCGGCTGATCTGGTTGTCGATTGCCCGATCAAAGACGTCCGGGGCCCGACCCTCGGTCAGATCCATCAACTGATCCCGGGACAGGACAAATCGGGGACGTTCGAGCAAGACGATGAGAAGACGGAATTCGGTCGAGCTCAGCGATATCTGTTTTCCGTCCTCGTCACGTGTCAGCTCCCGCGTATCCGTGTTCAGTGTCCATCCGGAAAAGGCAAGGCGTCGGCCCGAGAGGCTGCCGGCCAGGCTGGTCGTTCTGCCGGTCCGTCGCAATATGGCCTTGACCCTTGCCAGCAGTTCTCTCGGGCTGAAGGGTTTCGGCAGATAGTCGTCAGCGCCGACCTCCAAACCGACAATGCGATCCGTCTCCTCGGCCAAGGCACTCAGCATCAGGATCGGCGGCCCGCCTGCGCTGCTCAGCCGCCGTGCGATAGAAAGCCCGTCCTCACCCGGCATCATGACGTCGAGGATCACAAGATCGAAGCGTCCGCCATGCAGGCACTTGTCCATCTCGGTCGCGTCGCGCGCAGCCGTCGTCCGGAATCCATTCTTCTCAAGGTAACGGACCAGCCCGTCGCGGATGTCGCGATGGTCGTCGACAATCAGGATATGGGGACTGGGGTCGCTTGAGGTCATGGCACGTTTCTAGCGCATGATGGCGACCGTGTTCTACTCCTCCTTTGTCACACCGGGTGTCAGTTAGCCGGTCTGCGACAAACCGTTACAAAAGGGGCCTGAGACGGCATCATCGTGCGACATGTATCCGTCATCAGATGTCCATCGCAGTCGAGGCGGGGTGAAACAAACTTCCCCGCTCAAGACGCGCAAACGAGATCCGATGAAGAGGAACGCAAAATGCATAGTCTCAAGACATCCCTGATCGCCGCCATGGCTCTGGCTGCTACCGCCGCACCGCTGATGGCTCAGCAACAGGGCAATCCCGGCGCCCACTTCCTGGAAAACTGGGACCTCGACGCAAATGGCGAGGTCACCCTTTCAGAGCTGCAGACCAAGCGCGGTGACGTCTTCCTCACCTTCGATTCCAACGAGGACGGCTTTATAGATGCCGACGAATACGTGTATTTCGACGAGGCGCGCGCCAACGACATGAAGGCCAATGCAGGCGGTCAGGGTGGGCATGGTGGCAGAGCCGACCGGGCGTCCCAGGGAATGACACTTCAGAACAACGACACCGACCAGGACGGCAAGGTGTCGCGGGACGAATTTCTCGGCGGTGCCGTCGCCTGGATGGGCATGCTGGATCGTGACACAGACGGCGTCGTGACCACGGCTGATTTCGGTCGCTAAACGCTGGGCTTGCGTATCTTTGTCGCATCTTGCCTGGCCAGATAACCGCTTCGATGTCTGGCCAGGCTCACAAATGCACGATATCGAACAATAGAAATATATGTTCTGCGCTATGTGTTTCGTTGCAGCCTGAACGCTGAGGCATCCTTGCCGGTTGGCAAGGCCGTGACGAAGGTGTTGAAGTCAACATCCCATTCGAAGATCGACAGGAACGAGTGACCTGCAATGCCAGCCACGGATGAAAAAAGCCTCCCGATCAATCTGAACCTGTCCGAGCCAAAATTGTCTCGGCGCCGCTGGTTTCGCAAGCGGTACCTGCTAGTGATGCTGGTCCCGGTTTTCATGTTCTCAGGTGCTGTGCTGGGAATGTATTTTCAGCCGACGGGCTTGCAGAAGTTTTACGCGCTGACGGGGCTTCAACCCGGCGGCGGCTCTGACGCACCCATTGCCTTGCCGCCTGACATCGAGCTTCCACCGAAGATGGTCGAAACCTTGCTGCCATCTGACGTGGTCGGTTTGGCGCGGATGATGCCGCGTGGCGACGTTTCAGTTGTGGCGGCGCCCTATGGGGCTGGGGATGCGCGCATAGCTGACATCCTCGTTTCCGTCGGCGACCGGTTGGAAAAAGGCTCCTTGCTGGCGAGGCTCGATAATCATGCGGCTCTTGCGGGTGCCGTGCTGACCGCAGAGGCAAATCTCGCCGTGCGCGAAGCAAACCTCATCCAGACGCGGGCGGCGGTAGAGGCAAGCCGTAACGAAGCAAAGGCCGCACTCGATCAAGCCGTGTCCACGGCCGCAGAAGCTGCATCGACGCTGGCGCGAACGGAAGCGCTCGCCTCGAGCGCCGTCAGCACGCAGGCTGCACTCGATGCGGCCCGTGCTGCAGCAGAAGGCGCGAAACTTTCTGTTGTCCGCGCTGAGGCCACGCTCACGCGCTATGCCGCAGTCACGCTGGACGAACAGCCCGATGTGATCGTCGCCCGTCGCAATGTCGACGCCGCCCGATCCGAGCTGGCCCGGGCTCGGCTCGACCTTGCACGTGCCGAGGTCGTGGCGCCCATCACCGGCACGATCCTCGACATCCATGTCACGCCCGGACAGCGACCACCCACCGACGGGATCATGGATATGGGGGACACGGATCAGATGATGGCCGAGGTTGAGATCTGGCAGGACCGCATCAGTGCAGTCATGGTCGGCCAGCCGGTGGAACTGGTAACTCCGGCTCTTGGCGTCACGTTGCAAGGCCGGGTGGACAGGATAGGCCTGACCGTGGGACGGCAGGGCCTGATTTCGGACGATGCTGCGGAAAACAAGGACGCGCGCGTCATTCAGGTCTTGGTGGTCCTGGACAAAACCTCCTCGGATGTCGCTGCACGCTTCACCAATCTCGAGGTCATCGCCCGCATCGACACCACGGTACGGGTCAATCCATGAGCTACCTGCTGCAACGCCTGTTCGGGCGACTGCCCATCGGCTGGCTGCAATTGACCCACAACCGGACCCGCTTCGCCGCGGCACTTGCCGGTGTGGCCTTTGCCAATGTGCTGGTCTTTGTCCAGCTCGGGATCATGAATTCGATGGGGGCAGCAACATTGCGCCCTTATGATTTCTTCCAGGCGGATATCATGATCTCGGCTGGCGATGCGAGTACCTTGACCGACGGTGGCAATGTGGCTCGGCAATGGTTGCTGCAAGCGCTGGGCGATCCGGATGTAGCCGCTGGAATGGGTCTTTTCATCGCCAATGTTCCCTGGGACCGTGGCGAAAAGGACATCAGTCTGACGACCTTCGGTGTAGATCCGATCAAGACCGAGTTTCTGTCTCAGGATATTGCAAGCGATCTCAATCTCCTGCAGGTGCGAGACGCGGCAATACTCGATCGGCTGGCCCGAGGCCTCGCCAAGAACGAAGCTGCTTCAATCCGTCCGCAAACGCCTCTGTCCTTTGAAACGCAAGGCCGCACAATCACCGCCTATGCCACGTTCTCCGGCGGAGGGGGCTTCGGTGGCGATGGTTATATGCTGGTTTCGGACCAGACATTCTTGTCGCTATTCCCGACGCGTAGTTCCTCTGCACCCGATCATATTCTCCTGAACCTGCGCCCCGGTGCCGAGACAGGCGACGTAATCGCGCGCCTGAAAACCCTGATTTCCGACCCGTCCCTTCGCATACGCAGCTACCAGGATGCAGCGCAGGAGGATCTGCGCTATCAGCAGACCAAGCGTCCGACGGGCATCATCTTCGGGTTCGGCGTGCTGATCGGCGTTCTCGTCGGCATCGTCATCGTCTATCAGGTGCTGTCCACCGACGTGGCCGACCACCTGCGCGAATACGCAACCTTCAAGGCCATGGGCTATGGCCCTCGTTTCTTCCTCGGCATCGTCTTCGAAGAAGCGCTCGTGCTCGGGATTATGGGCTTTATTCCCGGCCTTATTGTCGGCACGACCATCCTGACGCTCATGGGCAAGATCACGACCCTGCCTCTGGGGATGACACCTTCGATGGCAATTACCGTTTTTCTCGGCACCATTGTCTTTTCCGCCCTTTCCGGCGCGATTGCGACCCGTCGGCTCGGCGCTGCCGACCCTGCCGAACTTTTTTAGGAGGCTGCGATGGACAATGAGGCAATCGTCGAGGTGCGTGGATTGAACCATTGGTTCGGCAGTGGCGACGTTCGCAAACAGGCACTGTTTGATGTGAACCTGACACTGAAGCGCGGCAGCCTCACCGTGCTTATGGGTCCTTCCGGATCTGGCAAGACAACTGTCCTGACGCTTGTCGGCTGTCTCCGAGCCGTGCAGGATGGATCGGTGCGGCTTCTGTCGAGCGAGTTGAATGGCGCATCGCAGGCACAACTTGTCAGTTTGCGCCGCCGCCTCGGCTTCATATTTCAGGCACACAATCTGCATGAAAGTCTGACGGCGCTGCAGAACGTGATGATGGGCGTGCAGGTGCATGGCGAAGTGGCTGATAGCGCAGCGCAAAGCGCGGCCGCACATGCGCTTGGCCTCGTTGGCTTGACCGACCGTACTACCTATCTGCCCGCGAACTTGTCAGGCGGGCAAAAGCAGCGCGTGGCAGTGGCCCGTGCTCTGGTCTCTAGTCCGGCGCTGGTGTTGGCAGACGAGCCGACAGCCGCCTTGGACAAAGACAGTGCGGCTGACGTTGTAGATCTTCTGAAACGCATGGGTGAGGCTCGGGGTACTACGACATTGCTCGTTACCCACGACAATCGTATCCTCGACCGCGCTGACCGTATCCTTACGCTGGAGGATGGCCGTATCGTCAAAATAGAGGACCGAGCGCGAAACTAGAATCCATGAAGCAAGAGACTTGAGGCGTCCCATCTGCGACTGACGGATTTGCCTGGCGGACTGAACAAGCATGCGATGTAAGCGAAAGTTGCATTATCTTGCTTGCCCCACAAAAGGTTCGTTTCAGCGCTCTCGATGCGGGTTTTATGCAAGCCTCGGTGCAATCAGGCCCCCGCAACCAAATCATCCCCAAATGACTACACAATCCGAAATCGTCACAATCAAAGCTCATTGATATAAGCCTCAATGAGCTTGTTCTTTTTGGCCTCCGTGTCGATCTCACCGGATGTCAGGCGCGTCATCAAATCATTCTGCGCTGCAGTGATAAACTGTTGCTGCAGGACATCGATCACGTCCATGGAAGTCATGATGTGGGCGATATCGCCATGCACCTGCAGGCTTGCCGGTCGGTGGCCCGGGGTCGTACCGATGACGGCGATCCGGATGAGGTCACGCACGATCGGCACTAGTCGCTGTTTGACCGCTTCGTCGGCGTTGATGCGCGCGAGGAAGATGAGCGTGCGGATCGTGACCTGCTATTGAATTTTCATCCAGCAGCGATTAGAGCCTCGGTGGTTTCTGATACGCCAATGGGCCCGGTGGGAGCAACCGGTGGAAACGCGTAGCTTTCACATTGCGTAGCGTAGGTTCCGGCATAGGCAGCCGGGGTCTGGTCCGAGCAACGAGCGCGGACGAAATCTGTTGTAGTCCTCCGCCCATTCGGCAATGGCGCTGCGGGCATGATCAAGACCGAAGAACAGGCTTTCGTTGAGCGCCTCATCACGCATGCGGCCGTTGAAACTTTCGACATAGCCGTTCCGCATAGGTTTGCCCGGTGCGACGTAGTGCCATTCGGCCTTGTGGTCTTTGGACCAAGCCAGGATCGCATTCGACGTGAACTCGGTGCCATTGTCGGAGACGATCATGCTGGGTTTGCCGCGCCGTTCGACCAGTGTCGTCATTTCGCGAGCAGCCCGACAGCCGAAGACCGAGGTGTGAGGGATCGCTGTCAGGCGTTCGCGGGTGACATGATCAACGACATTGAGCACCCGAAGGCGTCTGCCGTAGGCGAACTAATCATGAACGAAATCCAGCGACCAGCGAACATTGGCCTTCGCCTCGACGAGGATCGGCGCACGGGTGCCGACGGCACTTCGTCGCGCTTTGCGCTTGCGAACGGATAGCCCTTCCTCGCGATAGAGCCGGTGGATGCGGTTGACGCCGGATCGTTCTCCCTGCCGTCTGACCACGATGAACAGCCGCCGATATCCGAAACGCCGTCGCTGGTTGGCGAGTCCGCGCAGCTTCATTTGCAACTCGACCTCCGGCGGTCGGCAGGACCGCCGATAGCGGATCATCTTGCGGTCGGCGGAAATGATCTGGTAGGCCCGACGCTCCGAGAGGCCCATCACGACCTTCAGATGCGCGACGGCGTCACGCTTGTCGGCAGGCCCTACCATTTTTTTGAGAAGCTCACGGAGGATTGCCACATGCAGCATCTCCTCGGCGAGCAGCGTCTTCAACTTCGCGTTCTCCTCTTCAAGCGCTTTCAGCCGCTTTGCCTCGGCGACATCCATGCCGCCGTATTTGGCCTTCCAGTTGTAAAATGTAGCCTCAGAAATCCCTTGCTTGCGGCACAGTTCGGCAGCCTTCGCGCCAGCCTCCTGCTCACGCAGCAACCCGTAATCGGCTCTTCCGTAAATCTCTGCTTCTTCATTCGTCCGTCCTCAATGGGGCGGACTCGAATCAATAGCGGAGGGAATTCTCAGTGACAGATCACCTTCTCCATCGCGTGCAACATCGCCTCGTGCGAATGGGCGCCTCAGGTCCCGTGCGTCTCCAGGTGAGATGCCAGGCCCGCAATCCCGTGCACCGATCAGCAGGTTCCGACCATCAGCGCATGCGCTTAAGCTGATCGGGGATTTTCCGTATCAGATTGCATTGGTCAGGAGCTTCTCGACATTTCCAAGAAGGGCCGCTTGCCGAACCCAAACTACCAGACCCCCTGCCGCAATGCTGGCAAACCCGGAGAGACGGAGGAACGCAACCACCTGCCTCAATAACAGCGAAGCCGAGAACACTCTTGCTCGCGCACTGTTCTTCAATCGCCTCGGAGAACTGCGTGACCGGACTTTTCAGGGCCAGTTCTACCGAGCTTCAGGACAAAACCTGCAAACCAACTCCATAGTCTATTGGAACACGCTCTATCTTGAACCAGCGTTCGCCGAGCTAAACCGGGAAAGTGTCGTAACGCCGCCCGACGTGATCAGACACATCACTCCGCTTGGATGGCAGCATATCAGTCTCACTGGCGATTACATCTTTGCGCCGACGGACGGCGCCGATCTCACTCAGACCATTGCGGCAGGAAACCTCCATCCTCACAGCATCAGCACCCTATGTTCTCAAAATTCGGACAGATCTGCCACTTTCGTGCCGTGACGGCAACAAGGCGAAAACGCCGTAGGGCTTATTCCCCCGTGACTGGCCCGCGTTAAGGCTTTGGTATTCTCACCGGTATGGTGGCCTCAATGTCCGGATCGATCGTCGCGGCTACGGATACTGCTCCAGTTTTCAGTGACTTATCCGCGTCTTGGTCGATGGTGGCATGATCGATGACCTTCTTCGATGCTGCGGCGAAAGCGGGATAACCATAGGCCACGGTTGCAGTGGACGCCACGAATCCCGGGCCTCTCACCGACAGCCCGGTGAGGAGCTCTGCGAGCACTTCCGGTCCAAGCGCCTGATGGCAGTATCGCAGTCGGATCTCTCTCGGCTCGTTGCGGCCAAGCTCGACGTCGTGGCCGATGATCTGCCACGCGTAAACGCAGCCGCCTTTGTCGCCCAGTTTGCCGGTCGCTGCGCCATAGGCTCCGTAAGCGTTGCGGCGGATGACCGGATCGATACTCATAGAGACACCCGGGAATTCCCTTCGCAAGGTTCGGGTGATCTCTGCACGATCAGGCCCTTTCCTGAGCGTCGATCTTGAGGCGGCTGAGGTTGATATCGTCAGCGCGTTTTCGCCCTGCAGTAATGTTGTGTTCGCCCAGACCAGAGTTTGCCTGGTCACTCCATCCGTAAATGTCTGGCGAAGGCCGATCGGCATCTCGCCTAGCCCGGTCAGTGAAGCAGAGGCGAGATGAACGGGCAGTTCGCGGTTGCCTGTCGCGACGGGCATATTGCCGGTCATGCCATCAAGGAAGGGATCCTCGACGGTATTGCAACCGTGCAGGCCAAGCAGTGCCAGGATCGCAAGGATGTTTGGCTTCACTAGTTGATCCCCATGCGTTCGTTGATGGCCGCGATGCCCCTGCTGTTTGTCGGGTCTGCCATGACCTGATTGAGCTGGGCGAAGATCGCGCGCGACTGTGCCAGATTGCCGAGGTGGTAGTGGCTCCAGGCGCGCATCTGGCTGATCCCCACCGGCTCCGGCATGATCTGCAGGCGGATGTTCAGCGCTTCGAGCGTCACGCGGTATTGCTTGCGGTCGAAGGCGGCGCGCGCCCGCTGCCAGAGAAGCTCAGCGCGCAGTTCCCGGTCGCGGAGCGGCGTCAGGCTGTGCTGCATCAAGAGAGCCTCGGCGTCGTCGATCAGGTTGGCGCGGAGCAGCGTGAGGCCAAGGCCATAGGCGGCATCATCCGCCTTGCCGCCACCGCCCGCGAGGCCGGCCGTGAAGGCCTGACGCGCTTCGGCCAGATGGTTGAGACCCAGAAGACACCAGCCCTTGGCCACCTGTGCATCCGGCCGCAAGGCTGTCCTCGCTTCAAGCCGCCGCAACTCGGCAACACAGCCGCCATAGTCCTTTTTCTGCAGCCGGGAAAGATAGCCGGCCTGAACGCCTGCGGGTGCCGAGACCGATTTCCCGGCCCGCTCGCGCGGTTCCGCTGCTGATTTCAGCTCGGCGAAAACCGTTTCATAGGCGTCGCCATGCTGTTCCCGCAGGTTGGCAAGGGCTTTCTTCTCGCCCAAGCGCGTCAGGGTGAGGGCCAGGCCCTTCAGACTGTCTGCCTCGGCCTTCCATTCGAAGGCCTTGGCAAACCAGGCACGCGCCGGCTCGAACTGGCGAGAGTTATAGGCATACCAGCCGATGAGGCGGGCGTGATCGGACGATTCCGTCTTCTGGATCGCTTCCGAATACCGGGTCACGACACGTTCATCGATGTCGGTCTTGCCCTCGCCCTTGAAAGGGAAGGATAGCTGATCGAGGAGGAAGGCGTCCTGCCCGGCAAGCATGTCGAGGTGCTCCGTGACAAACGCATAGGCGTCCTCGTCCTTCGATTGGTGGGAAAAACTGAGCGCCATGCCGCGGACGGCTTCCGGCGTCGCCTTGTTCTGCAGCATGCGCTGGAAGAAGTTTGCGGCCTGGTCCGGCTGCTCGATCTTCAGCATGTACCAGCCCATGAGGGCGAGGTCTTCGGGCAATTGACCGCTTTCGGCAACCGTCCTGACAGCGGCGATGATTTCTGGGCCAGGTTGAGGAGCGCCCGCAATGCCCGATGCGAAGTCTCCCAGTTCGCGGCGCATGAGATCGAGGCTGAGCGACCGCATTGCGAGGGCGAGTTCGGGATCGGCAGAGAGGACACGCATCGCCTCCCGCAGATCGGCTGCCGGAATGTCCTCCATCGCCTTTTGCAGGGTGGTGAGAACAATCTCATCTGAAAACGCCTTCTCCGGCGTCCGGAAAAGGATTCCGCGATAGACTGCCGTCAGCCCCTCCTGCATCTCGTTCGCCCGGTGCGCGTCAAGCATCATCCAGAGCAGGTCGATCTCGGTTTCCTGCGCAGGGTCGAGCTTTGCACCTAGACGAATGACGGTCACAAAGTCCTTCGCCTCGCTGGCTCGCGTCATGGCAAATCTCAGCTTGCGCCGCTCGAGCTTGCTGCGGAAATCCTCTGACGGTTCCCAGCCCACATGGCTTGCGGCGATCCGGCTGATTTCCTGCTCGATACCGGCATAGTCATCGCGCTCGTAAAGTTGCCAGAGCGTTGTCTCATCGACATGGTCGCCGGCATCGGGGGCATAGAGGTCGGCCGGGGGCATGAAGCCGGGATATTTCAGTTCCAGGCGGCGGGTCTCGGCTTCGACGCGCTCTGCCTCGCCATTGCGCGCATAGTAATAGAGTGCGGCAAGATCGACCGTGTCGGGGGCTGACGTCGTCTGCGCATTCGCTTCGCCGGTTTCTTGGCCGTTCGAAGGCTGTGCCATGGCGGTGCTCGCCTCGGGTACCAAAAGCGACGTCGCGCTGGCAGGCAGTGATAGAAGCAGCGTGGCAAGGATGGTGCCGGCCAAAAGCTTCATGTTGATTGTCTTCCTCATTCGACTGTCCTCACGCCCCGGCGCGGCACGACGTAACCAACCCACCAGCCGAAGCCGCCCATCAGTGCGAGGACAAGGCCGACATAGATGATGAAGTTGTCGGAGAGCCAGGCAGCCGCGAGACGTCTCAGATTGGCGGGGCTCGTATCAGTGATCGGAAAGAAGCTGTAGCTTTCGGGATAGCGGTTCACGAGTTCGAGGTCCGAGCGGCGGATCACCGCTTCCCCTCCTTCGAGGGCCGTCCAGGTTGCCGGCTTGGTCAGGGCTGCGACGCCCCGCTGAAGCATGGTTTCATCAGCCGCGTTGACATAGGTCCAGACGGCGGCGCTTTCGGCGGATGCCACCTGTCTCACGCTGATCAACTGGTCGCGCGGATCGACCTTGATGTCTTCGCGCCCGATGTCCTTGTAAGCCAGCCAGCGGTTGACGGTCGTCGAGGCGCGCGCAACCCAATCGGAGGCGCGGCTCTTCAATGACAGCTGATCATGCTCGAGCCGCGTTTCGACCTGGAAAGCGTCGAGAAGGGCCTGAGAGTCCGACAATTGGTCGCCCACTGTCACGGACGCCGTGACGAGGTCATCGGTTGAAGACGGCTGCAGGCGATCGCCCTTGTGCCCGGCAAGGGCGGCAAGCTCCAGCGGTTGACCACTGGCACCAACGATCAGTGCATTTGTCGACTTGCGGGGATCCGGACGACCGATCTTGAGCTCGGCCGGCAGAGGGTGGCCTGCCGACATGGCGAGCCGCGTCAGAAGCGTCAGGGCCGAGCCAAATCGGGCGGGTGTCGCCGTATCGACATAGAGATCGAATGCTGCAGAACCCTTTAAGGGGAAGGAGGAGCCAGCAAAGGCTGCAAGGTCCGGAAGACGGCCGGCGCGGGCCAGGGGCGGTATCGTCACCGTGGTTTCTTCGAGCAGCAGGAAGCGAGATCGCGCCTCGTCACGGGCGGCCGGATCACAGACGAGATCGGAAGCGAGCGGCACTTCGGCCAGAACACGAACATGGTTCACGCCGGGATGGAAGGCGCGGAGCGGAAGTTCCAGCGGCTTGTCCTCAAGCGTCGTGCCCTCGGGATCGTAGAGCACGAGGCTTGCCACGGCGCGTTCATTGACGCGGACCAGCAACTGCGTTCCGGGTGCCAGGCCGGACGCAGTGGCCGCATTCAGGTTGAGATCAACCGTGGCATAGTCGCCCGGATAAAAATCGGCGGGCATGACGACATCGAAGCTCGTCTGGAAGAGACGGCCGGCGAAAGGTGTCGTCTGATAACCGATGCTCGACAGCGGGTGTGTGCCCGGGCTCTCGCCATCGATCCGCGTCTTCGTCATGGCGAACTTGTTTGCGCGGATCGACGGAAGCAGGGGGCCGTTGACGGCGGCAACCAGGAGCGACTGAAGCTCACTGTTGTTCGAACCGCGCATGGTGACGATCTGGCGGCCGTGTTCGCCCTGCCGGACGAATAGGCCACGCGGTGCGGCGGCAAGGGCGTCGCGGGCGGGTTGCGGTAAGTTCGCGTCTGCGGGGTCACCGAGATAGAGGTCGATGCCCGGTCCGCTGCCTCCGACGTCGCCGACGGTGATGCTCAGGTCCTCACGACCGAGCACAAGTGCAAGGGTCTGCACGAGGGACAGGCTGTCTCTCAATGTCGCCTGGGGAGCATCGTTTCCGGCAATCACGCGGATTTCCGTGGCGCCATCGCCATTTCGCCCGACGGACAGAAGGCCTGCGAGATCGCCGTCCTTCGGGCGTGCGCTGGTCAGGAAGCCGCTGATCAGCGGATCGACCTGCGTCCACAATTCATAGGTCGCTTGAACGCTGCAGTCGATGCGGTGGTGCTGTTTTGCACGCAGCCGGACCTGATTCCAGCCGACCGTCAGATCCTTGGCGGCGACCGGAATGTCATGGGTCGCCGGACCATTGGGCGAGCGGATGGGTAAGGCCGCGAGAGGCTTGCCGTTCAACTCGATGTCGAGCACGGCGTCATCAGGCATGACCGAGACCGCATTGGTATAGCTCAGTCTCAACAGGCCTGCTGTCGCGGCCTGCTCCGCTGAGAGATAGAAGCTGAGTTCTCTCGCCGCGTCTTCGCCTTCCAGGCGCATGGCGGCTGCCGTCTGGCGGAAGGCGACCATCTGGCGGGGGATGTCCGACACGGCCTGACCCGCGCTCTGGACACTTGCCGCACCAAGGTCTGCGGGCACGAAATCACCCGCATGAGAGGCGTTTGCCGACAGACAAACGAGGATCGCTGCTGCTGAGAGCCGGCGCCGGACTTCAAGGTTATGCATAGGCCGGCCCTTTCACGGCTGCCGGATAGGTCGCGCCCGGCTCCGAAACGCTGCTCGATGTGTTGATGATCAGCGGCGCGTCGGGATGCGAGATTTCCGTCGTTTCGCGAACCAGACGCAAGGCGTAGGTGAAGCCGCGCAGCGTTTCGGTGATCGTCCAGAGGGCAAATCGGAAGGTGCCGGTGAAGAAGCCCTTGTGTTTCTGAACACGGTTCCAGCGCTCCTGAAGCGGCTGCTGTTCGCAATACATCATCTCGGCAATCGCGATGAAGGTTTCGGGTGTGCGCTCGGCAAAGGCAAAGCCGAAGCTCGTCTCGTCCTGCCGGCGCAGCATGCTGCGGCAAACAAGGGGTACGCGCATTCCGCGGCCGTGGCGGCGGATCTCGATTGTGGCCTCTTCGCCCGTCTCCAGCCCGTTCACCGGATGTCCGTCGATGAACTGCAGTGCGAGACCACCGCTCGAGACATCCGCGATGATGACGGCGTGGCTTGTGCCGCCGGAATGCAGGATCGCATGACGCCGAACGCTGAGGCGCTGGTTGCGCCGACGTTCGCGCCGTTCCGAGACGGAGCCGAGGGCAGCACCCGCAATGCCCATGTTGATGATGTTCCAGCCGGCGACGATCAGGAGCAGTTCGGAGGGCATTGCTTCCGTCGTGTAACGCCAGATCGCATAGCAGGTGGCGGCAAAGAGCAGGAAGAATATCACAAAGTATGGGCGCGCCAGCGGTGACAGCTTGCTCTCATCCAGTGTCTGTCCCTTCGACGTGACGTTGAAGGTCGGCTTGCGCGGGTTCTTCACGACGCTCAGGATCGCGCCGAAAAGCATCACCGACTGCACATATTCATAGAGCTCGGAGACCCAGGGCCAGCGGACGCGACCGAAGAGGTAGCTCTGCATGGCGAAGGATGAGATGAGATAGGTCACCGAGTAGCAGATGAATTCGGTGATGTTGGCTTCGAAGATCTGCAGCGAAAAGAAGATGTAGAGCAGCGGCGAGAACATGAAGGTCAACCGCGTCAGGGGAAAGAGCCAGAACAGGTTCGTGCCGGCGTAGCAGATGCGCTGCGCAGTCGAGAGACCGCGCTGCAGGAAGGGGCGGTTCAGCGTCAGGATCTGCAGCATGCCTTGGGCCCAGCGAACGCGCTGACCAATGAAGGAGACGAGCGTTTCGGGCTGCAGGCCGGCGATCAGCGGCTTGTCGACGTAAAGGCTGTGCCAGCCACGGCAGTGGAGCGCGAGCGCGCTCTCGCAGTCTTCGGTGATCGACTGGCCCGAAAAGCCGCCGGTCTCCTTCAATGCCTTGCGGCGCAGAACGGCAGCCGAGCCGCAGAAGAAAGAGGCATTCCACTTGTCGAGGCCGCGCTGCACGACCGAATAGAACATCTCGTTTTCCGACGGCATCTTGCCGAAGGTCTGGAGGTTCTTCTCCACCGGGTCCGGATTGAGGAAGTAGTGGGGTGTCTGGACGAGGAAGAGCTTCTCGTCGTTTCTGAAGTGGCCCACTGTCTCGTTGAGGAATTCGCGGACGGGCGCATGGTCCGCATCGAAGACGACCACAAGCTCGCTGGTCGAGATCGAGAGACCCGCGTTCAGATTGCCGGCCTTGGCATGGCTGTTTTCGGCGCGGGCGTGATAGCGGACCCCAAGCGCTGCCGAAAGCGCCTGCAGTTCCTCGCGACGGCGACGGGCAGCGATTGCGGCACGCGGATCGGACTGTCTGCACTTGGCATCGGTGCCGCCATCGTCGAGCAGATAGACGGTCAGCTTGTCGGCCGGATAGTTCATCGACTTGGCCGCAGCCAGTGTCAGCGCCAGAAGGTCGGCCGACTCGTTGTAGGACGGAACGAAGACGTCGACGGTCGGCTTGTCGTCATCGGCCAGCTGCGGCGCCGGCTTGCGCTGCAGCGGATCCGCGACAATGAAGAAATTGATTGCCAGCATGACCAGGCAATACATTTCCGCCGCATAGAGAATGATGCCCGGGATGAAGTTCCAGGGCTCGTTGATGTCGGGAAGCGTCTCCGTCGTGCGCCAGAACGCATAGCGCAGGGCGAGTACGGCCGAGAACACGAAAGTCATCACGCGGAATGTCTTGTTCTGCGGACGCATCATGAACAGAAGCATCAGGGCCAGGATGACCAGGCTGAGCACCAATTGCGCCTGAAGGCTGATCGGCAGCCAAAGCAGAAACACACCAAAAGCGCCCGCAATGATTGCAGGCAACGCAGCGCACATCATGTGCAGACCCCCATTTTTCATTCATCCGCAGCTTCATCTGCGGCGACCCCTCAGAAGGAATGGCCGGAAATTAGGGGTGATTTCTTAGCAAATTGCTAAGACATCGAGGGGCGAAAGCAACCTGGATAGGCGTCGTTCCAAATTCGTCGCTGAGAATAACATTATGAAGTTGCTAGTCTTTCCCGAAATTGAATTTCGGAAATTCGGCATAAAAGAATAATCAAACCCCTAAGCCTGTTCTAATCGACATGGTTTACGATTTCTGAAAATCGGCACCTTTTCGGTGAAGTCGCGTCAGTCTTGGATCAATTTGAACCTGAAAAGCTCCGCTGCCAGGGCAAACGCCTGAAGTCACGACGCCCGTGCCGCACCTTGAGCTTGGACGCTCGCTCTGCGTAACTCATCCGAGACCTGGGACTGGGTCGGACTGCCGGTCTATTGTGCAGGTGAGACTTCGACCCGGATTTCCAAAGGGTAATGCGCGATAAGCGGCGTGGATCACCCAGTGCTTCATGTTGAGCGCATTCATCGCACGTCTCGCAAAGAACCGTGCCAACGGACATGACGGTAACTTCTAGAACCGCATACTTCTGCCGCTAAATGTGATTGCTGGAGCTAAAACGGAAAATCGGGGGTTCTCGGTTCGCATCCCTTCAAGAGCGAGCATTCGCGTCAATCATCCGCGAACACGGTATTGCCCTCAGTTAGGCCGATTTCGATCAGATCAACTGGTACCTGTAAGCATGGCTCCGGCGACGCTAGAGCGGCGGTTGCAGCCATGCGGCCAATTTCATTGAGTGGTACTTCAATGCTGGTTAAGCGTGTCGTGAGTGCATGTATCAGGGCGGTACCGTTAAAGCCGTTGACAGACACTTTATCCGGGACGGCAATTGCCGCTTCAAGCAGGTAGCGGAGGCCGCCGATCGCCATGGCGTCGTTCAGGTAGTGAATTCCCTGTGGCGTTTCCCCTTGCAAGATAAGCGCTCTTGTCAGGGCGTAGCCGGTCTCCGTGCTACGCGGCAGGTTTGGATCCGTCTTCAGTTGCAGGCTGGCGCCATGCTTTGCCAATGCGCTGCTGTACCCCTGAAGCCTGGAGGCCGCACAGAGATCGCGAGACAGTTGAGACCCAATATAGGCGCAGCGGGTAAGGCCTGCATTGAGGAAGCTCTGCGCCGCCAACCTGCCCGCTTTGAGGTGTGAGAACCCAACTGTTACGTCCAAGTCCGGATTATCGCCATCCCATAAGTGTACGGTGCGTATGCCAGACTGGCGAAGGAGATGCTTGGTGCGTTCGTCACGTGCAATACCCCCGGTCAGAATGAGGGCAGCCGGTTTCATCGTGAGCATCATATGGACGATGCGAAGTTCATTGGCTGGGTCGAAAAAGCTTTCCCCGATAAAGGCGGTGTATCCCTTATCGTTCAGGATTTCGTTGATGCCAGCCAATATTCCCGCAAAGACCTGATCGCCGATTGAGGGAATGACAATGCCGATCAGCGAGCTCGTCTGCGAAGACAGTGAGCCAGCCAATCGGTTTGGAACATAGCCCAGTTCTTCCGCGATCCGGGTGACGCGAGCCCGCGTTTCGGCGGCGATGCGGCCCGTTCCACGCAGCACCTTTGAGACAGTCATGCTGCTGACGCCAGCCGCCTTGGCGACATCGGCGATTGTGATCGTGCGGGGCAAATGCGGGACTTGACTCATGAAAATGTTATCGATACCAATTTGGGTTAACGATAACCCAGTGGAGGGTTAAACGCAACGAGACTTCAGGGAGGAGGATCTCATGCGACGCCTGATTGAGGCAATCTGGTCAATCATCGACGTGTTGATGGCGGTGATACTTGCGGCCATGATTGCCCTCGTCTTTGCCAATGTCGTCCTGCGCTATGGCTTCTCATCCGGCATCCGTCAGTCTGTCGAGCTGGCGCGGCTCTGGTTCGTGTGGATCGTGATGCTGGGTGCTGCCGTCGTCTTGCGCCGCGGGGAGCACCTCGCTGTGGCGGAGTTTTCCGAAGCCCTCATGCCGAGGGCGGTTCCGATCCTGCGTCGGCTCTGCTGGTTCGTGGTGCTCATGGCTGTCGGTATGCTGTTCATCGGTGCCCTTAACCAGACGGTCGCGAACTGGAAGAACATTTCGCCGCTGACGGGCCTTCCGTCCGGTCTCTTCTATCTCGCAGGCGTCGTCTCGGCCGTCCTGATGGGTGTCATTGCCGTCGCCCGCTTTATCCATCCCATGAACGTCGATGCCCGCATGCCCGAGGACATCCATCAATGACCCTGATTCTGTTCCTCACCGTCCTCTTCGTAGCAATTCTGGCCGGTCTGCCCGTCGCCTTCGCATTGCTGTTGTCCGCCATGGTTCTGATGCTGCATCTCGGCACATTCAGCCCTGATATCCTGGCACAGGGGCTGATCAACGGGGTCGACAACTTTCCGCTGCTTGCCATTCCCTTCTTCCTCGTGGCTGGCGAAGTCATGTCAAAGGGCGGGCTGTCGGAGCGTATCGTCCGGCTCGCGATGACACTTGTCGGTCACAAGCGCGGCGGCCTCGGCTATGTAGCGATCATGACCGCAATCGTGCTGGCGGGGCTCTCCGGATCAGCCGTTGCTGATGCCGCAGCGCTCGTCGCCATTCTCTATCCGATGATGCGCAAGGCGGGCTATCCGGAAGGCCGCAGTCTCGGCCTCTTGGCCTCGGGCGGGATCATCGCCCCGATCATTCCCCCGTCACTTCCACTGATCCTCATCGGTGTCGCCGGCAACATCTCGATCGCCAAGCTGTTCATGGCCGGGATCGCGCCCGGGTTGATGATGGGCCTGACGTTGATGGCGGTTTGGTCCTTCATCATGCGCAACGAACAGATCGAAACGCTGCCAAAGGCGAGTGGCAAGGAGCGTCTCGTTGCCTTGAAGGAAGGAATTTGGGCGCTGCTGCTGCCTGTCATCATTATCGGCGGCATCCGATCCGGCGCCTTCACGCCGACCGAGGCCGCTGTCGTGGCCGCCGTTTATGCCATCCTCGTTTCAACGTTCATCTATCGCGCCCTGACCTGGAAGATCATGTTCGACGTTCTGGTTACGGCCGGTCGCTCGACGGCGATGGTCATGTTCCTCGTCGGTGCCGCCATGGTCGCCGCCTGGCTGATTACAGTCGCACAGTTGCCGCAACAGCTCGCCGAGACGCTTCAGCCGCTGATCGATAGCCCAAGGCTTCTGATGCTGGTGATCATGCTGATCGTGCTGGCGGTCGGCATGGTTATGGACCTGTCTCCAACAGTTTTGATCCTGGTTCCGCTGTTTATGCCGGTGGTAAAGTTGGCAGGCATCGACCCGGTTTATTTCGGGCTCATGTTTATTCTCAACTGCTCGATCGGCCTTCTGACGCCCCCCGTCGGCACAGTCCTCAACGTCATTTGTGGCGTCGGACGTGTGCCGATGAGCTTGGCAGTGCGCGGGGTCGTGCCGTTCCTGCTGGCCTATGCCGCGCTGCTCGGCCTTTTCATCATCTTTCCGCAACTCATTACCGTTCCCGCCAAATTCCTTGGCGGCTAAGACTTCACAACAGGGAGGAGCCTGAAAATGAAAATCTTGAAAATGCTTGGACTGGCAACCGCGATCGCTTTCACCGGCGCTTCGGCCTATGCCGAGACCGAATTGAAACTCGCCCATGCGGCCCCCGATACAGACCTGCAGCAGACTCTGTCAGTCTTCTTCAAAGAGCAGGTCGAGGCTCGCACCAATGGCTCTGTGAAGGTCACAATCTTCCCGCAGGGGCAGCTTGGCAACGATCAGGCGATGATCGATGGCGCCCGTTCGGGGATCATCGACATCGTCATGACCGGTCTCAACAACCTGACCGGGCTAGTGCCGGACGCCGGCGCCTTTGAGCTGCCCTTCATGTTTCCGAACCGCGAGCTTGCCTACAAGGTCCTCGACGGGGAGGTCGGTCAGAGCGTGTCGGCGCAGTTTACCCAGCATGGCCTGAAAATGCTCGGTTATCCGGAAAATGGCTACCGCAACATGACCAACAATCGCGGTCCAATCCGCGTGCCGGCTGATGTTTCCGGGCTCAATATGCGCGTCAACAATTCGAAGGCCCTGAACGACATGTTCGCGGCACTCGGCGCCAATCCGACGCAATTGCCGGTCGCCGAACTCTACACGGCGCTTGAGACGGGTGTGGTCGATGCCCAGGATCATCCGATCGGCATCGTCCTGTCCTTCAAGTTCAACGAAGTGCAGAAGTATCTGAGCATGACGCAGCATGCCTATTCGGCGTTGGCGCTCGCCATCAACGACGCCAAGTTCAACGGCCTGACCGCCGATGAGCAGAAGGTGATCCTCGACGTGGCCGCCGAAGCCGTCGCCATGCAGCGGAAGCTGGCACAGGAGAAAGAGGCTTCGATGATCGCTGAGCTGCAGGCTGCCGGCATGGAGGTCAACTCGGACGTGGATGCTGCTGCCTTCCAGGCCGCTGTGAAGCCGGTTTGGGATGGCTATACCGCTGCGAATGGCGATGCAGTCGTCAATGCGGTGCTGGCCACCCAAAAGTAACATACTGCCATTGGTCAGGAGAAAGGGCGCACGATCTGCGCCCTTTTTCATGCCGCTACGGGCTCGATTGGCGACGCATCAAGATGGGTTCCAGAGCAATGGTCGTAGGGCCTGCCAGTGTGCCATCGAGAACATCAAGGATGAGCTCGGCCGCGCGTTTGCCAATTTCCCGGGGCAGCGGGTTGATGGTGGTGAGCGACGGTACGCAAATCCCGGCGATCTCGTAGTCGCCGAAGCCGGCGACAGCAATCTGTCCGGGCACATTTACACCGCGCCTTTGGCATTCCGTCAGGGCGCCAAAGGCTGACAGGTCCGACACGCAGATGACGGCCCGCGTGTCCGGCAGCGTATCCAACAGCCGGCCCATGGCGTCTGCGCCTTCTCTCATGGAAATGGGCGGTGTTCCGGCTGCGATCAGCCGGGTGGCATCGAGGCCGCGTGCCTGCATGGCCGCGATGAAGCCGGCCCGGCGGTCCGTGCCACGGGTGTCGCGGTCGGCGTCGCCGCCGATGAAGGCAATTCGGGTGATCCCGACCGAGACGAAGTGGTCTACCATGGAGCGAACCGCTGCCGCATTGGAAAAACCGACGACATGGCCGACGGGATTCTCGGGTAGATCCCATGTCTCGATGACAGGTATGCCTGCGTTTTCCAACAGACGCCGCGTCCGTGGGGTGTGGCGACCGCCTGTCACGACGATCGCTTCCGGGCGACGGCGAAGCAGTTGTTCGACCAGCCGCTCTTCTTCCTGGATGTCATAATCCGTATAGCCGAGCAGGATCTGCAGGCCGCGCTCCTTCAGCCCCTCCGACAGGCCACGCACGGTATCGGCGAAGTTGGCGTTGTTGATCGATGGGATCGTCACGGCGACGAAATCCGTGCGCTGCGAACGCAGGTTCGAGGCGGTGCTGTCGAACACGTATCCGAGCGTATCGGCAGCTTCTAGGATGGCACTGCGGGTCGCATCGCTCACCGAGGCATCACGTTTGAACGCCCGGCTCACCGTCATGGGCGAGACGCCCGCAAGGCGGGCGACGTCGGCCATGGTCGGTGTTTTGCGGGGCGTGCTCATACCATTTTGTTATCGTTATCTCTGGCGAAAATCCAGTCTCTGCAGGGTTAGCTCACAGGGGCGCGTATTCATGCGCCGTTGTGACGTGATGATGGATCGAGCCTGTGAAGAAGCGCGCCAGGACAGACTCTGTCGCGGCTCTTGCCTCGGTGCGAACGGGGCTCGCAAGGGCAGCGTCCACGCTTGGCAGATCCGGATAGCTGATGGCGAGGATCATCGGATATTCCGGTGCGCCCTCATCGCGGCTTTCGGCGAAAGTGACGCGGACGGACAGGGCGCCAGGGAACTGGCGCCACTTGGGCAGGATTTCGGCGAGCACAGCGGCGCGGAAAGCCTCCGTCTGTCCTTCATGGATCTTGCCGTCGAACAGTGCGTAGCGGGTGATCATGGGGCAATCTCCTTGTTGGGTCCCTTGAAATATTCCATCAGTGCGGCCTGGTCCTCGCCGCCGAGGCCGGCGGCGGTCAGCATGCGATGCACCTCGGCGCAAATCGCCGTCAGTGGCATCGAGGTGTGAGTGAGCCGTGCCAGATCCTGGGCGGCGTTGAGGTCCTTGACCATGTTGTCGATGCGCCCGGTGCGGCGGTAATCCCTGCTGGCGAAGCGCGGCATATACTCCTGCAGCAGTGCGCTGTCGGCGCGGCCACCCTTGAGCGCCTGCGGGATCTTCTCGACATCGACGCCGGCTGCTTCGGCGAGGGCGGTTGCCTCTGCGACAGCGAGGAAACCGAGACCGCAAAGCACCTGGTTGATCATCTTGGTTGTCTGTCCTGCTCCCGGGCCACCCATATGGGTCTGGTTGCCAGCGAGCTTCGACAGGATGGCTTGCGTTTCCTGTACATCGGCTTCGGTGCCGCCCTGCATGAGAGTCAGCTGGCCGATCGCGGCCTTCGGGATGCCGCCGGACAGAGGGCTGTCCACCCAGCGCAAGCCACGGGTCGCGCCTTCTGTCGCGAGCGCCTTGGTCGTCTCCGGATCGATCGAGGACATATCGATGATCAGCGTGCCGGGCTTAGCCCCTTCGGCAACGCCCTGTGGCCCGAAGACGGCTGCGCGGACGATGGCTGCGGAATTCAGCGAGAGGATCACGGCCTTTGTTTGGCTTGCCGCATCTGCGGCGGACGAGGCCGCCACTGCGCCCTTGGCGACAAGGGCGGCGATTTTTTCGGGGTCACGATCGTAGACGATCAGATCCGTTCCCGTTTCGGCGAGGCGTGCGCCGATGGCGCCGCCCATGGCGCCGGCCCCGATCAGGGCGATCTTGTCTGTCATTGTGGGTTTCCTCCAAGATGGGACAGGACCTGTCCGACGATGGCGTCCATCGGTTGGTCGATTGTCACTTCGATGGCCTCGTCCGGTCCCGGCCGCTCCAGGGTGGCGAACTGGCTGTCGAGCAGTGACAGGGGCATGTAGTGGCCGGCGCGAGAGGCCATGCGGGATGCGATGAGATCTCGGTCTCCCGCCAGGTGGACGAACGTGACGTCTCCACCAGCACCGGCACGGATGCGGTCGCGATAAGAGCGTCGAAGGGCTGAACATCCGATGATCAGAGGCACCTCGCTCCTGAGTGCGTGGGCAATCCGATCCAGCCAAGGCCAGCGATCATCGTCGCCAAGCGGTATGCCCGCCCGCATCTTCTCGACGGCATCGGCGCTGTGGAGGTCGTCGCCATCCTCATAGGGAATCTGGAGTTGCTCGGACAGGGCCGCGCCGACGGTCGACTTCCCGCAGCCCGCCACGCCCATGATGACCAGACGCAAGATCATAGCGAAGCCGTGATCCCGCCGTCGACATAGAGGATATGTCCGTTGACGAAGCTGGATGCATCAGAAGCAAGGAAGATGCAGGCCCCCTGTAGTTCCTCGACCTTGCCCCAGCGGCCGGCCGGCGTGCGTTTTTCGAGCCAGGCGGAGAAGGTCGGATCGGCAACCAGCGCTGCATTCAGCGGGGTGTCGAAATAGCCCGGTGCAATCGCGTTGCAGTTCAGGCCGTGCTTGGCCCAGTCGGTGGCCATGCCCTTGGTCAGGTTGCCGACCGCGCCCTTCGTCGCGGTGTAAGGCGCAATCGAGGGGCGGGCGAGGGCAGTCTGCACGCTGGCGATATTGATGATCTTGCCGCGACCACGCGCGATCATGTGGCGGGCAACCGCCTGGCCGACATGGAAGACGCTGGCAATGTTGGTCTGCAGCAGGCGCTCAAAAGCGTCGGCGGGGAAGTCTTCTAGCGGCGCGCGATGCTGCATGCCGGCATTGTTGACGAGGATGTCGATTACCCTGCCGGAGGCTTCGTAGGCATCGACGGTCGCGCGCACGGAGTTGTGGTCGGTCGCGTCGAAAGCGAGCTGGTCGGCGCCCTCGATACGTACAGCCGCATCCTTGAGTTTCGTCGCGTCGCGACCGTTGAGGACGATCTCAGCACCGGCGGCCTTCAGACCCTCTGCCAGCGCAAAGCCGATCCCTTGCGAGGATCCCGTAATCAGAGCGCGCTTGCCCTTCAGGTCGAACAGGTTCAGTGCCACGGTTTACTCCCTTCAGTTTCGCTCTCGACAAGCGTCAGATGATTTGTATATGTTATCGATAACAATCGAAAGTCAAGCATCCCTGGGGAGAGACATCATGACCAAGCCCGACATCCTGCAGATAGGCCCTTATCCGGACTGGGATCAGTTACCCTTGGAGCAAAGTTTCAATATGCATCGCTACTTTGAGGCGACCGACAAGGCTGCATTCTTGGCCGATGTCGGGCCGAAAATCCGCGGTATTGCAACCCGTGGCGAGCTCGGGGCGAATGCTTCTGTTATCGCTGCCTGCCCCAATCTCGAAGTCATCTCGGTCTATGGCGTCGGTTTCGATGCGGTTGATCTTGGCGCCTGCCGGGAGCGCGGCATCCGGGTCACCAACACGCCCGACGTGCTGACGAATGACGTTGCTGATCTCGGGGTCGCCATGATGCTGGTCCAGTCACGCGGGATGATCGGTGCTGAAGCCTGGGTGAAGGATGGGTCCTGGGCGGCCAAGGGGCTTTACCCTTTGAAGCGTAAAGTCTGGGGGCGCAGGGCAGGGGTGCTCGGCCTTGGGCGGATCGGTTTCGAGGTCGCCAAACGTCTTGCCGGTTTCGACATGGAAATCGCCTATAGCGATGTCTCGGCAAAGGATTTCGCCAGGGATTGGGAATTCATCGCCGATCCCGTGGCGCTCGCCCAGCGTTCGGACTTTCTCTTTGTGACGTTGGCGGCTTCCGCGGCGACCCGACATATCGTTGGTGCCAAGGTAATCGAGGCGCTGGGGCCCGAGGGCATGCTGATCAATATCAGCCGCGCCTCCAACATCGATGAAGAAGCCCTTCTCAACGCGCTTGAGACCGGCGAACTCGGTTCGGCGGCCCTCGATGTCTTCGAAGGCGAACCCCATCTCAATCCGCGCTTTCTGTCGCTGCCGAATGTGCTGCTTCAGCCGCATCATGCCAGCGGGACCATCGAGACCCGCAAGGCGATGGGCAAGCTCGTCCGTGACAATCTCACCGCGCATTTCGCCGGTGAAGCCCTCCTCACTCCGGTGCTCTGATGAAAGCCATCGTCATTTATGCCGCCCGTGATCTCAGGATCGAAGATCGCCCGGTGGAAGACCCTCAAGCCGGCCAGCTGCGACTGAGCCTTGCGACCGGCGGGATCTGCGGTTCGGACCTCCACTACTACAATCACGGCGGCTTCGGCGCGGTGCGTCTGAAGGAGCCGATGATCCTTGGACATGAAGTCTCGGCACGGGTCGAGGCCATCGGGCCCGGTGTCTCCGGCTTCGAGATCGGGCAGCTTGTGGCCGTTTCGCCCTCGCGGCCCTGCGGCCAGTGCCGCTATTGCGGCGAGGGATTGCAGAACCAGTGCCTCAACATGCGCTTCTACGGCAGCGCCATGCCCTTCCCGCATATTCAGGGCGCCTTCCGGGAAAGTCTGGTGGCAGAGGCGTATCAATGCGTTGACGCCACGGGTCTTTCTGCCGGCGAGGCCGCGATGGCGGAACCGCTGGCGGTAACCCTGCATGCCACCACGCGCGCGGGCAGCCTGTTCGGCAAGCGGGTTCTGGTCACCGGCTGCGGACCGATCGGCGTGCTCTCCATCCTTTCGGCGCGCCGGGCCGGGGCAGCCGAGATCGTTGCCACCGATCTCTCTGATTTCACGCTGTCGCTTGCGGCGAAGGTCGGGGCTGACCGCGTCATCAACACGGCGAAGGAGCCGGATGCGCTGTCGGCCTATGCAGGCGACAAGGGCACATTCGATGTGCTCTATGAGTGCACGGGCGTCGCCGCAGCATTGGCCGGCGCCATTCCGGCGCTCAGACCGCGGGGCATCATCCTGCAGCTTGGACTGGGGGGCGACATGACGCTGCCGATGATGGCGATCACGGCCAAGGAACTCGAACTCAGAGGTTCCTTCCGGTTCCATCAGGAATTTGCCATCGGCGTCGAATTGATGCGCAAGGGGTTGATCGACGTGAAGCCGCTGATCACGCATACCGTATCGCTGGCCGATGCCGAGAGGGGTTTTCTGCTCGCATCGGATCGGAGCCAGGCGATGAAAGCGCAGATCGCGTTTTCGGCCTGAGTGCCAAGGCAGCTGAGGGAGGGGCTAAAGCCATGTCGTTTTTCGAAGTCATCGATCCGGTCTTCGCCACCTATGTGCTCGGCAATGCGCCAGTGAAGCGGCTGGCGACCGGGTTTGACTGGGTGGAAGGGCCGGTGTGGTTCGGCGATGCCGGCTGCCTCCTGTTCTCCGACATTCCCAACAACCGCATTGTCCGCTGGAGCGAGGATGGTGTCACCACCTATCGTCAGCCCTCAAACTATGCGAACGGCCATACACGGGACCGTCAGGGGCGGCTCGTCAGCTGCGAGCATGGAACGCGCCGAGTGACGCGGACCGAATGGGACGGATCGATCACCGTCATCGCCGACAGCTATCAAGGCAAGCGTCTCAACAGTCCGAACGATGTCATCGTCGCACCCGACGGTGCGATCTGGTTCAGCGACCCGCATTACGGGATCATGACGGATTACGAAGGGGCGAAGGCGGAGCAGGAGCTGCCTTGCTCGGTGTATCGCGTGTCGCCGGATGGCGGCATCGAGGCCGTGATCACCGACATGCAGGGACCGAACGGTCTCGCCTTCAGCCCGGATGGCAGCCGTCTCTATGTCGCTGATACGGGGCAAATGTTCTCCGCTGATCCGCAGCATATCCGGGTCTTCGACATGGTCGATGGCCGGCCGAAGAATGGTCGGGTCTTCCACGTCGTCACGCCCGGCTGCGCCGATGGCATGCGGGTCGATACGGACGGAAACCTTTGGTCATCAGCGGCCGATGGCGTTCACTGCATCGCACCTGACGGTCATCTGATGGGCAAGATCCTGGTTCCGGAGATGGTGTCTAACATCTGCTTCGGCGGTCACTCGAAGCACCGGCTGTTCATCACTGCGACCACCAGTCTCTACTCCGTCGTCCTCAACCGCCGTGGCATCCAGGCACCCTGAGGCCCGCTTGCCGGTTTAGACCGTCTCGCCTGGCACGAGCCGCGTCGGCACGAAGGTGATGGTCTGTACCGGCTCGCCCTTCAGCTTCGCGACCAGTGCCTCGGCCGCCGCCTTGCCGATGCTGGTCGTCGGTACGACGGTCGTCGTCAGACGCTTCTGCAGGATGGAGGCCGCCTCCATCCCGCCCCAGCCGGCGATGCCGATGTCTTCGGGTACCCTCAGGCCACGGGACTGACAGAAGGCAAGGCCGCCGATCGCCATCTCGTCATTGTGGAAATAAACGACATCGAAGTCGTTCTTTCGGCTGAGCAGGGTCTCCAGGCCATAGTAGCCGGCATAGAAGCCCGGCGCATCGTGCAGCATTTCGGCATCGACAAGCGGATGTCCGGCACGGGCAAGTGCGTCGCGAAACCCTTCGAAACGCGCCTGTCCCATCACGTCAGATCGGGCAAGCGCGCCGACATAACCGGCCTTTCGGCGACCACGCGCGAGGAGATGCCGGGCCATTTCGGCGCCGCAGTCGGCATGGGAAAAGCCGACCGCCATATCGATAGGGCTCGTCGTCAGATCCCAGATTTCGACAACGGGCACGGCCGCACTGCGCAGGAGCTCGATCGTTCCCGCCGTGTGGTGGCGGCCTGAGAGAATGAGGCCTGCCGGACGCCAACTGACCACTTGGCGGATCCAGGCTTCTTCCTCCGACATCGAGTGATCATTGGCGCCGATGATCAGCTGGTAGCCGAGGCGACCCAGCGCCCGGTCCACGCCATCCAGCACATGGCCGAACAGGCCCGAGGTCAGGCGCGGTACACACATGCCGACCAAGGTTTCAGCCTGGTCTGAGCCGAAGGCGGCGGCAAGGCGGTTCGGCACGTAGCCCAGTTGTTCAGCGATCTCGATCACCTTGCGACGTGTCTGGTCGGAGAAACCTGACCCGTCGCGCAACACGCGGCTCACCGTCATCTTCGACACGCCAGCGGCGCGGGCAATGTCCTCGAGATTGGCTTTCATCTGGACATTTGACCCACGGTGTCACGGTAAACGACGCAGTTCATGTTATCGATAACTTTCGACTTGACTCAGTAAAACTTGAAGATAGGTTAATTACGTTACCGGTAACCCTGACGCAAGATCTGGACCGGCCTGGGAGGAGAGACACAGTATGCAACCGTCCGCAGACGGCCTGCTTTTCGATCAAATCGTGAAATCCTTTGGTGGCACGCAGGCCCTCAAAGGTGTTTCGCTGAAGGTCGAGCGTGGCGAAATCGTCGCCTTGCTCGGCGAGAACGGAGCCGGCAAGTCAACGCTCATCAAGGTCCTCGGCGGCATCCATCGCCCCGACGAGGGTGGCGTCTTCATCGATGGCGTGCCTTACGCCCATGAGGCCGGCAAGGCCGGCGGCCAGAAGGTCGCCTTCATCCACCAGGATCTCGGTCTGATCGAGTGGATGAGTGTGGCCGAAAACATTGCCTTGTCGCTTGGCTATGTGAAGAAGGGCCGTCGGATCGACTGGTCCGCGACTGAAGCTGTCGCCGACAAGGCACTGGCATTGGTCGAGGCCGACTTTTCAGCGACCGCGCGGGTTTCCAGTCTCACCCGTACGCAAAAGTCTCTGGTCGCCATTGCCCGGGCGCTGGCCGCTGATTGCGATTACCTTGTGCTCGACGAGCCGACCGCCAGCCTGCCAGCCGATGAGGTGGAACGGCTGTTTGCAGCCCTCCGTCCGCTGAAAGCCCGCGGCGTCGGCATGATCTATGTCAGCCACCGGTTGGATGAGATTTTCCGTATCGCCGATCGGGTCGCCGTGCTGCGCGACGGGCAGATGGTCGGGATGCGTTCGATCGAACATACGACGCCGGAGGAACTAGTCGGTCTTATCGTTGGCAGAAAAGCGCGCGAGATTGCCCGGCCTGCCATTCTTGAAGGGCCGGCGATCCTCAAAGTTTCAAGTCTCGCAACAGGTGCAGTCGGCCCTGTCAGCTTCGAGATCCGGCGCGGCGAGCTGCTGGGTCTCGCGGGCCTTCGCGGGGCAGGTCACGAGGATGTCGGTCGCGCCCTTTTCGGCCTCATCCCGCATGCCGGCAAGGTTGTGCTGAACGGCGTTGCGCCAGACTTGAAAGACGCCGGTGCCGCGATGCGCTCGGGCATCGGCCTCGTGGCGCGAGACCGTATTGCCGAAAGTGTTGCGCCGGGCCTCTCCATCCGAGAAAACGCGTTTCTAAATCCCTCGGCCACGGGGCGACGTCTGCTCAGTCTGCTGTCGCCTAAGACCGAAGATGAACTCGCCCATGAACTGGGCCGCCGTGTCGGCCTCTCGCCCAATGATCCGACGCTCGCCATCGAGGCGCTGTCGGGTGGCAATCAGCAGAAGGTTGTCGTTGGACGCTGGCTTGATTCTGGTCGCCGGCTGCTGATTGCGGAGGATCCGACCGCCGGCGTCGATGTTGGGGCCAAGGCCGAGATCTACCATCTTCTCTATCAGGCTCTTGCAAGCGGCATGGGCGTCCTCGTGGTGTCCACTGATTTCGAAGAGACTGCCAATATCTGCCATCGCGCCATCGTCTTCAGCCGCGGCCTGCCCGTGGCCGAGCTGAGTGGCGTTGAACTGTCAACTGAATCCCTGATCCAGGCCGCATCGGCCGGTGAAGCCGCCTGAGGACCGCCATGCCCGGTATCCAATCCAACGCTGTTGAACCCACCAAGGACGAATTGCGGGGCCTGTCGCCCGGTCGCAAGCTGGTGCGCCTCGCGCCCACCTATGGTCTCGTCATCCTGATGTTCGGCCTGATCCTGCTGTTCTCGATCCTGCTGCCGAACACATTCCCGACCATGCTCAATGTCAGGGCCATTCTGTCCGACAAGGCGATCATCGCGCTTCTGTCGCTCGCGGCGATGATCCCCATGGTCGCCGGACGCATCGACCTTACGGTCGGATATGGCATCGTGCTCTGGCATATTCTGGCGATCAGTCTGCAGACCCTCTACGGCTTCCCCTGGCCGGTGGCCGTTGCCATCGTGCTGGTGCTCGGTGTCGTGATCGGCGCGCTCAATGGTCTCCTTGTCGAGGTCGCGCGGATCGACAGCTTCATCGCAACCCTTGGCACGGGCACGATCCTGTACGCCCTCGCGCTCTGGCATACCGGCGGCCGCCAGATGGTCGGCGCGCTTCCAGATGCCTTCTATGCGATCAACGGCACTTTCGTTTTCGGCCTGCCGATCACCGCGATCTACGTGCTGGTCATCACCGTCGTGCTCTGGGTTGCGCTGGAATACACGCCGATCGGTCGGTACCTCTATGCGATCGGCGCCAACCAGCGGGCGGCCGAACTCAACGGTATCCCGACGCGCAAGTTCGTTATCGGCGCCTTCGTCACATCCGGCCTGATGACGGCACTCGCAGGTGTCCTGCTCGCCTCGAAGCTCAGGATCGGACAGGCCTCGGTTGGTCTGGAGTTCCTGCTGCCGGCGCTCGTCGGCGCCTTCCTCGGCTCCACCACCATCAAGCCCGGACGCGTCAATGTCAGGGGCACCATCGTCGGCGTGATGATCCTCGCTGTCGGTATTTCCGGCATCCAGCAATTCGGCGGCAGCTTCTGGGTGGAGCCGTTGTTCAACGGCATGACCCTGCTGATCGCCATCGGGATCGCCGGTTACGCGCAAAGAAAGAAAGGCGCGAAGTCCAAATAAGTGCATTCAGCTACTTTGGGAGGAAACCATGCTGAAGAGAGCCCTAGCCGTTTCAATTCTGGCGCTGACGGCCGCCATGCCTGCCCATGCCGACGCGATTTCGGACGCGATGGCAGAGGTCCAAAAGTATGCCGGTGAAAAGACTACCTGGGATGGTCCGACCAGCGGTCCAACCGCGGCGGCGGCCAAGAAGGTCGTCGTGCTCGCTGCCGACATGAAGAATGGCGGCATTCTCGGCGTTACCAATGGTATCCAGGAAGCCGCTGCCAAGATCGGTTGGGAGGTTACCGTTCTTGATGGCGCCGGTTCCGTGCAGAGCCGCGCCGGCGCCTTTGGTCAGGCGCTTGCGCTGAAGCCCGATGGCATCATCATCAATGGCTTCGATGCCGTCGAGCAGCAGGCAGCCCTGAAGCAGGCCTGCGATGCCGGCATCCCGATGGTGAGCTGGCATGCCGGTCCGGTGATCGGCCCTGATCCGACCAACTGCCTCTTCGCCAATGTCTCCACGGACGCCATGGAAGTCTCGGCCGCCGCCGGAAAATGGGCCTTTGCCGATGCCGGTGGCAAACCGGGCGTGGTGATCTTCACCGACTCAACCTATGCGATCGCGATTGCCAAGGCCGACAAGATCAAGGAAACGATCGAGAAGCTTGGCGGCACCGTGCTCGAATATGTCGATACGCCGATTGCCGACACTTCGAACCGCATGCCGACGCTGACGACCTCTCTTCTACAGAAGTATGGTGCAAGCTGGACGCATGCACTTGCGATTAACGACATCTATTTCGACTTCATGGGGCCGAGCCTGGCCGCAGCCGGCATCGCCGGAGACGGCGCGCCTAAGGCAGTCGCTGCCGGTGACGGTTCGGAATCCGCCTATCAGCGTATTCGTTCCGGTCAGTATCAGGCTGTGACGGTTGCAGAGCCCCTTAACCTGCAGGGCTGGCAGCTGATCGACGAGCTGAACCGTGCCGTGAGCAAGGTCGAGTGGTCGGGTTACACCTCGCCGCTGCATGTCGTCACCAAGGCGAACATCAGCTCCGACGGTGGCGACAAGAACATCTTCGATCCGGGCAATGGCTACCGTGATCAGTATGCCAAGATCTGGGGCAAATAAGACTTGCTCCTTCGCGGCCGGTGCAAACTCCTCCGCGTCGGCCGCGATTAATTCACAATGAGATAGGGAATCAGCCCATGAGCAGCTTCTTTGAGCCTTCGGCGCAACTGACGGACAAGGGCGTGCTCGCCATGCTGCAAGCGTCGATCGATACGGCCTCGGTGATGGGCCAGCCGCAATGCATCGTTGTCGTCGACCAGAGCGGTGTCGTGCTCGGCTCCTTTCGGATGAAGGGCGCGCGCTTTCTTTCCTTGAAGAGTGCTCTTGCCAAGGCTCGGACGGCTGCGTCCATCAATGCACCTTCGACGGCCATTCCAGAACAGGCACGTCTACTGATTTCTGGCGCAACCCAGGGCGAGGTGACAGGACTGAAGGGTGGTCTGCCGATTCGTTTCAATGGCGTTCTTGTCGGCGGTATAGGTGTCGGTTCCGGAAGTGGTGAGCAGGACGAAGAGGTGGCGCGCGCCGCACTCAAAGCGGTCAGCGCCGATCCCCTGTCTTCCTAAATTGAATTGAGGAAGCATTCCTACGCCTTCGGAACCCCTTGTTGCTGATCGCGGACAGCCGCCGATCACCCAGGTTGTTCAGATAGCTCCAGGTCGTCTCAGGATTTGCCTCTGGCGCATCGAGCTTGCTCCGAGTTATCTGCGAGGACTGCCCGAGATAGGACATGTCGAAGGCGCCAAGGTCGCTGGTGTGGCGTATCGTTTCTTCGAGGGCGTTGTCGTAGCTGTCGCCTACGCTTCCGACAGACGGCTCGATGCGAGCTTAGACCAACCGCTCGCAATACCGATGGACACGTATTGAACGGCGCGACCCGAGTGGTGCATGCCCCGCCGCCGTAAACTCGATGTCGATCACAAGCACTTGGTCAAGGGCATCGAGGACAAAGGCTGCATATGCCGTCCGGCTCGCCCGCCAGCCGACGATGCGACGACGTCGATGACGAAGCCCAGTTAGACGAAGCCTTGCCTGGTGGCGACATAGGCGAAATCGGATAACCACAGCATGTTCGGCGCGGGAGCCTTGAAGACCCATCACTCTCATGAGCCTCGCGACGGTGCAGCGTGCGACATCGAAGCCTTCTCGCTGCAACTGTCGCCACACTTTGCGCAAGCCATAGACCTTGAAGTTCTCGTTGAACACCCGGTTTATCTCAGCCGAGTGCTTCCGCGCGGCTTTGCTTTGTGGCCTATGCACGACCCTGATTGCTGGTCGACTTGCCTTAGCGGCTGGCAACAAGCACGCCTGCCCCGACCATCAGGGCTCCGGCGCCACGATTGAGAATGCCGATCTTGTTCGGATCAGACAGGGCCGTCTTCGCTTTGTAGCCGAGCAGCACATGCCCTCCGACTACGATCACCTCTACCAGGGCAATGATAAGCAGCAGCTCCACGGTATCGGATATGGTCAGCGGACGGATGCCGAGAACTCCCGGCAGTAGAGCCAAATAGAAGATCGGCATCTTGGGGTTGGAGATGTTAAGCAGGAAGCCCGTGAGGAACAGGCGGATCAGGCCGCCCCGCATTACGCGAGGTTTGATCTCTGGCTTCGAACGCCACATCATGATGCCCGTGTAAATCAGGTAGATAGCACCGACATATTGGATGAAGCGCAGATTTTCGTTCATGTATTGGGCGATCGCGTTGAAGCCGATCGCTGCAAAAATGACGAAGAGGAAGATGCTGCAAACGACGCCGACCCCGTAGGCGATGCCATGGGCGGGGCCGCTGGAGACGGTCTTGGATAAGATCGTCAGGTTGTCAGGGCCAGGGCTCGCCGCGAATACGAAGAAGGCCAGGCTAAACGTCAGAACTGTTTGTAAGTCCATCATGTGCTCCTTTTCTCCGTTAACTCATCGAATTTAAAATATCCGCCTTTGAAGTAATCGGTTCCGAGCTTCTTATAACGCTCAGTAGGGGCAGTATAACCGAACTCGAGGAAGAGCATTAGTGCATTCCGCAGCTGCGGTCCGTCGATATTGATGTCAGGCAAAACGACGTCGCTGGTTTGGATGTCAGCCAGTGCATTGAAGATCTGGTCATGGATGCCGATCCCTTCCGGCATCCGGATTTTCGGGCGGTCGATCATGTAGGAAGGGATGTCCGATCTGAAGGCTTCGCGAAGGACATATTTTTCGACGCCGTTTCGCACCTTCATATCAAATGGCAAGGACATGGCGAGTTCGATCACGGCGCGGTCGAGGAACGGCACCCGGCACTCGATTGAATTCGCCATGCTGCTTCGATCCGTCCGTTGAAGATCGGTGCGGTAGAGATTGTTCAAGCGGTAGGTCGATAGGCCATAGGGGTCCACCGCGGTTTTGAAGAGATCATACCCTGCGAAGATCTCGTCGCTGCCGTCGCCTGAGAGAGCCACCTTGAAACCATTGGCTCGGACGGCGGCATAGACTGCCGCCATGGTCAGCATGTCGGAAATGTCGACCGGTTCGAAAAACTCGCCGTTGAATATCGAATTGCGGATGTTTCTGTTGATCTGCGCGTGGTGAAATTCCGTGACTACATGCGGAATGCCTTTCTCTGCGCAGAACCGCCGGGCAAAGGCAAGGTCGGCGGAATCGTTCGTGCCTATGGAGAACGCCGTTACATCGCCGTGAAACTTCTTTGCCAGATGCAGGACGATCGTGCTGTCGAGGCCGCCTGAGAAAATGACTGCAACTGGCAGGTCGGTCGCGACCTGTTTGCGAACGGCGTCTTCCAACCTCTGTCTGCAATCTTCGATGGCAGCGTCGTGCTTCATCCCGAAGTCGGGGCTCGCTTCGAAGGTCACATAACGCTCAACATTCCCGTTCTGCCAATAGCTGCCTGGCAACAGTTCTTGCGTGGTCATATCCAAGCCCAGAAAGCACTTCCGCTCGGAGGCGAAGCAGACGAGCTCATCGCCCTCGCTGTAGTAGAGTGGCTTGATGCCGATATGATCGCGGGCGGCGAAGCAGTCACCGGTCTTCGGATCATAGATGACAAAGGCGAAGATTCCGTCGAGCCTGTTCAGGCAGGCTGGTCCCCAAGCTATGAAAGACTGCAGCACCACTTCGGTATCGCTTGATGTCTGAAAGGTACAACCCCGTCGAAGCAACTCGATCCGCAGTTCGCGATGATTGTAGATTTCGCCATTCATGACGATCACCCTGCCCGTGGCCGGATCGACAATCGGTTGTTTCGCCTGATCCCTGTCCACGATGGCTAGACGATTTGTACCCAATGCGGCACTGCCGTAGACGAGGCGTTCGGCGAAATTGTAAGCGTCCCCACGGTGTCGGATCGCGCCAAGCATGTGCAGCAAGGTAGCCTCAAGCCCCCTAGGATTGCTCCCGTTGTCTGAAGATGAGAATACGGCGGCGATTCCACACATGATTGATATCCCGCTACGATTTCGTGCCGACGGCGACGAGCGCCTTGCGCGGTATGGTCGCGATAAAATCGGCCTCTGTCTTGTTGACCTGTATCTCGCCCAGTGTCTGCTCAACGCAACGTGCAACACGTTTGACGATATCGCGGCTATCGTTGGCGATCTTCACGAGGTCGTACATGCGGTACATGTGCATCAGCGCGTTAGAGACGGCCTCGTCGGCAGTTGTGCCGGGCAGCGTGAAAGGATCATTCAAATCGAAGACGCGCACGTCCCGAAAACCGGCCGCGCTGAAGCGCTCCCACATTTCCGTTCGCGTGAAATGGGGGTGAGGATGGCCTGTCCGCGAGTAGACATGAACGACCTCCTCAAACCATCGAGCTGCCTCGCCGCCAGTCTCGAAATCATGCAGGACCAACCGTCCGCCGGACTTCAACGTCCGATAGGCTTCCGAGATCGCTAGTTGGCGGTCATCCTCATCCAAATGATGGCTGCCATATGCGATCAAGACACCATTGAGAGAATTGTTTTTGAACAGGCTCCGAGTAGCGGACTGACGCACGCACGGCAGCCCGTGCTTCATGCAGGCATCCACCATGAAGCGCGATAGATCGGCGGTGAAGATCGTCGGCTTTGGCCCATCAATGGTCGCAACAAACCGGGCAATCGTCCCGTCTCCACCAAGGACATCTAGAATTCTGGTGTCGGTATCGGGCATGTCGCTGAAAGTAGACGAAAAGCACTTCAGCAGGGCGACCATCCCCTCCTGGCGATTGCCGACCACCTTCTGCGCCACATTGTAGGCGACGCCCCTGCCACCATCTGCCAGATCTTCGAACTCCCAGGAGAGCGAATTCATGACGCGAACATAGTCGTCGAGCCTGTCGCCTGTAATCGCGTCCTCATCCAGAAGGCTGCATAGACCGGGGAACGTTGAAGCCGCGGCACGGTAGTAGTCTGAAAAGGTTGTATCGGTCAGATATTCCAGATTCGATGAAACGACTTTCTTCAACATTCCGGCGTTCTCCTAATGGCGCGACTGCAGTCTTGGCAATGTATGCTGCGTTAAAAATCTCGTAAGTTGCATGTTGGATCATGAGTGTGTGGGCTCGGTTCAGGTGGGGAGGGCTTTTAAAGGATCGCCGGAAACCGGGTTGCGCAACCCTGCCTGTCGTTCGTAGAGCCCAAGACGATGAAACGCCGCCGCCTTTCCAGGCTCTCATTGGGCGGCGGATACTGGAATTGGCGGCGGAGCATCAGTGAAATTCATGGTGAGTTGCCGGGATCTGCACCCGGGTCTGTGTCCGCCACAGTCGAGGCAGATGCCAGCGGTCGCTTCGCAGTCTCGAACGTTTTTCGGCAGCTGCACGCTGGTGAAACATTGCAACATAGACTTGTAGGTCAGCTTGAACTTGATCCGATCTCCAACGTGGTATGGAAAATTGCACTCGGTGATATCGACGACTGTATAGTCGGAGTTACTGGTGATGATCGAAAGTCCAGGCACTGTTGAGATCAAGGACGCGGGATCGGTATCGACGACGCCGAAATCTAGAATGGCTCGCGTCCGGATGCCGCGGTCCTCAGGTTCACGGCAGACGCCGAAGGCATCCCCTGTTTTCTCCCCCGCCGGAAACGATGGCTTGGATTTCAACTCGACGATCACCGCTTCGAAATCCAGCGCGTCGTCGTGCAGGGTCGTGTAGATCTTCTGCGCGCCCGAGAGCGTTCCCAGCAGAAGGGGTTCGCCGACCCGGATCTGGTTTACAGAGGGGGGTAGGCCGTGCCTGTCCAGCCAGTCCAGCACAACGGATCCACCGAGCGAGACGATGTCCGGAGTGATGCCGAGGCCGTCGCTCATCTGCGTCACCAAGCCATCGATCAACCCGATATTTTCGAAGTTTGGCAGGACACCGTTCACGCAGCCGTAATTGGCGCCGATCCCTGCAAATCGTATCCCCCAATCCTCAAGAGCGCGAATCCGGGAGACCATCGGCAGCACGTCTTCGGGTAGCACCCCTTCACGCAGATCTCCGACCTCCACCATCAGAACCACGCTGTGTCTGGTCTGCTGACAACGGGCGGCTTCCGCAAGTTGCGTAATCGTATCCATCTCGGAATTGAGGCTGATGTCACAATATCTGACGACGTCATCGGCGAGGTCTGGCCGCGGGACGCAGGTCAGCATCAAGAGCTTGTGGATCGCGCCGGCGAGCCTTTTAGCGGCGTGGACCTTGGAAATTCCCAGACATGCCAGGCTCGACTGGTCATAGAGGTCGACGATGGGATCGAAGTCCTGGCAGGGTTTTACAACCCCGACGACACTGATCCCGTGACTTTGGCAATGGGTGATGACGGTGTCTATGTTGTTCCGGATCAGAGGGAGGTTGATGTTCAAATGGGCCATCTCAGGCTCCTGAGCCATGGGGGTACGGTAAGGCGGCAGGCTGGCGCGAGGAAACGAACGGTTGCTGAGCCAATACCGCGACGATCGATCCTGCTTGCGAGGCGGCTACACGGTCTGGCCGCTCAGCGATGCGCTTCCGGTTGGCCTTTTGACCATTCGTTCGCGCAGTTCAGAAATGGCCGATGGACGCCCCTTCGTACTGAAGACCAGCCCGCTGCTCGCATGACGCTCGTATTCTGGCGAGGCGCGCCGCATCAGGCGATCCACGCCGGCCAGGTAGTTCCATCTGACCGCAGGAAATAGGGAGTGCGCGAGGTGGTAGGAGTCCCCGAAGGGAAACAGGTTGTTGCGGATGATTGCACCCATCAGTCCCGGAAAATCCGTTGGCCGTCCCAGTTCGATCTCCCGCTGGTGATAGGGGATATCGTCTGCGCATTCCGCGAACCAGCGATGCAGGGAGACGTGGGCGATCCAGTAGAAGAGCGGATAGATGACTAGGACCTGGGCGATGTATAGCCAGAACAGTTCGGCGTACCAGCCGATGCTGACATAGATCGAGACGACCGCGAGGACGCAGATGATCCGCAGGTAGAAAGCCGGCCGGCCGAAATCTTCCAAGAGATAGCCCGCGCATTCCTTCAACCTCGAAAGGAGGCCTGCTGGTGTCAGCGGATGCAAAAAGCCGAGCCAGAAGGCGGCTTCTCCGATGCCGGGCGTGAAGCCCTTGTCGGCCAGCTCCTTCAGATCGGGATCGTGGGGCATGTTCACGGATCGGTGGTGGGTAACGACATGGATGTGATGGCGGGCGCGGATCTCCGGCATGAAAGCTGGAAACTGGTAAAGCAGGTTGGTGATGACCTCACCGAACTTGTAGTTCGGGCATAGCGAACCATGCGCGGCATGGTGCCCAATCTCCTGCAGCGATCTGAACCGTCCGGCCACGAAGAGAACCATGAGGACATCGACAAGGAGATTGTCGACTTCATGGAAGACGATATTCGCGGCCAGTATCCAGAGGAAAACGCGAATGTAGATGAGCGGGGCGAGGATGTTGTCATACCGCTTGCTTGTCAGCGCCCGGAACTGGCGCCGGTAGTGTCGGACGGCATCGGCCGACTGGGCAGGCGCAGGGAGCGTCGCAAAATCGAACCTGTGATAGAACAGATCTACCGCTTGGATACACAAAGCCGCGGAACACGCGATTATTGCGTAAAGCATGATTGCTCTCCATTTTTTGGGCTGACTTCGGGTCAATGCAACAGCTATCGGGCGGCCAGATCGCATTCGCCTGGCGGCATTCAAAATAAACTTTTTGAGTGCTTTATGGATATTTTTCTCATCATGGTTGTGTATTTTTACCTTTGTCAACTGCCAATTCGCGTTTTCATATTTTTTTCATATTTCAGCTACCTTTGGTTGACTAACTAAGAGTTGTGTAGTTCAATCCAAATACTCGCTGTTCCGTGTAAGCATATCCGGCAGCCTGGACTGAATTTATAAGCATTATCATTTCTATTTCCGTCGTCGTGATCCGCACAACAAATATTGTTTGCGGGTGTGCTGGAGATTTTCGCAAATGATACTGACAGGTGATGCTATAAAGCGTGAGATGATATGCGGAGATATTCTGATATCACCCTATTCCGACGAGTTCGTGGAGCAGAACTCGTATTGCGTGCATCTTGGACCGACGATCGTTGAATACGACACGATCCTCGTGGACGCCCGGGCGGAAAACGCGACCACTCGGCGCGACATTCCTGAGGAGGGGCTGATCCTCTATCCGGAACGGTTTTATCTTGGGCACACGCAAGAGATCATTGGCGGCAAGGCCTATGCGTCCGAGCTCTATGCCAATCTGTCGACGGCCCTGTGCGGAATGTTCATCCAGACAAGCGCGCCACTCGGGCATGTCGGCGCGGTCATCAGTTGGACGCTCGAGATCATCGTCGCCCACCCCCTCGTCGTCTACAGCGGCATGCCGATCGGCAAGGTCTGCTTCTGGCGAAATGCCGGCAGCCACCGCGCCTATGAAGGCAGGTACCTGAATTCGAAGACTGTCGTCCCTTCGCGTATCGGATTGGATCCAAGATGATACTCACCGGCCCCGAGATTGTGAACCGCGTCGCCTCCGGCGAAATCGTCATCGCGCCTTTTCTTCCGGAGAACGTCAATCCGAACAGCTACAACTTCCGGCTTCATCATGAGATGAAGGTCTATGATGAGGGCGTCATCGATGTGCGCAAGGAAAACAAGACGAGCGTCGTGAAGATCGGCCCCAAAGGTTATGTGCTGCATCCGCGACGTCTCTACCTGGCCACCACCATGGAGAAGCTCGGCAGTAATCATTTCGTACCGACCTATGCGGCCCGCTCTTCGGTCGCCCGGCTCGGCATGTTCATCAACCTGTCCGCTTCGCTCGGCGATATCGGCTTCATCGGCCAGTGGACAATTCAGCTGTTCGCCATCCATCCTATTCGCGTCTACGCCGGCATGTGCATAGGCCAGATGATGTTCTGGCACACCCAGGGGCATGTCGAACTCTATAACGGCAAATACCAAGGGGCGACGGGGGCCATGGCCTCTCGGATCTTCGTCGATTTCGACGAGAAGATGTCCCAGCACGTCTACAACGAGCTCCCACCCGAGCAATTGCTCCCGGTGGATTCGGAGGCGGTCCGATGAATGTTGTCGCTCTGCCAAGTAAGTTTCACAATCTCGATCGGCTCAAGACGGAGGTCTCGGTTCCTCCATGCCTTTGCCTTGGAGAAAAGGAACTGTCTCTCCTGTTTTGCAACTTCGACACGATTTCCGACGCTGCCGGCAAAATTCTGTCCCGCATCGCGCTTACATCGGGCGCTTTCCTTGCCGACGATCTGCTCGAACTACGGAACCTCACCGTGGCGCTATCACCTGCGGACGACGCTCGCCGCTCGCTTGTTGACCTTCTGAGCCTGTGTTTTGGCGAGGATGGCTCGACAGGAGCATTTGCAGTGCGGTCTGCCAACACGATCGAGGACAGCAGCTCGAGAAGCTTTGCGGGCCTCTACGAGACCTTTCTCGACATTCGCGGCTCGGCGGACATGCTGGATGCCATCCGAGCTGTTTGGCTGTCGGCCTATTCCCGTACCGTCATCACCGAACGCATTCATGCCGGCCTGCTTGATGATAGCAACCCGATGAATGTCATCATTCAGCGCATGGTGCCTGCGACCCATGCCGGCGTGGCCTTTTCCCGCAATCCCGTGACGGGAGAGGACGGAATCCTCGTCGAGATCGTCAAGGGCCGCGGCGACAGCCTGGTTTCCGGACAGAAGGCCGGGGACCGCTACACGATCGACAGAAGCCGGCCGGATGGAAGCATGGCTGCCGGTCAGGCGGACCACAAAATCATTCTGGATGCCGTGTTGCCCCTATTGCGCCGTGTTGAGCAGCATTTGGGGCCGGTCGACATCGAATGGGCTTGGGACGGACAGACCGTCTGGCTGCTGCAGGCGCGGCCGATCACCAGCATCGATCGCATTGAGGCTTCAAGCGAACCCATGCTGGTCGTCGTCGATCTCTACGGCCCGGATGGCGACGTGCTTGAGCAGATGCGCCCGCTGCCGGATTTCATCTCCTATTTCCGTGATAAGCGAATGCGGATCGCGGAGTTCGCGAGACGCCATCATCTCGGCGTCGCCACCGCTCTCGTGTTGAAGCTGAACCGAGGCGGCGTCGAGCTATCCGCATTTTTGAGCGAAGTGGTCGGCGCCTTTGGCAGTGACGAAGTCATTCTAGATTTCAGCGCAAGCTTCCGGCAGATCATTCTGCCCCGTGACGGGCTTGCAGATGAGTTGCGGATGCTGATGAGCGACCCGCAACGACTGCACACGATCGTCGTACGTGACTTCATCCGGGGCGAGGCCGGCATCATAACCCATATGTCGGAGACGCAAGACGCTGTGGTCGGCGAGTGGTCCAGCGACGGCTTGCTTGCCATCAACCGCGGCACCGCCGAAACCCGCGTTTTCTGCCTGACAGGCCCTGGTGATGATGGCGACGGCCTGCCTCAGGTCGCGGTAGGTCAGCTCTACGACGCGACGCTTGCCGCCCATCGCGAAATCGGCCCCGTGCAGATCGAGTGGGTGATGAGTGGCAGCTACGTCTATCCGCTCGACTTCTCGGTCCTGTCGGCCCAATCGATGTTCGCAGGGCCCGTTGAGGGCACGGCGATTTCGCGCGGTTACGCCTTCGCTCCGACGCTCGTGCTCGATGATGACCGCGATCTTGAGATCCTGAGCATCGCGCCCTCTGTCAGCCTGACAGATATTCCAGACGCGAGCGAGATGGGCCCGGTTCTTGCCCGGCTGCTGGCGCGCATCGGCAGTTATCCGGTTGCGCCCATTGTTGTCTGCAGGCGCCCCCTGGCGGCGCTTGCCCCCCTGCTGCCGCTGGTCAGCGGTTTCGTGTTCGAGCGAGCAGCCGTGCTGTCGCATCTGTCGATATTGATCCGCGAGAAGGGCCTCCCCGCGGCGCAGGCCCCTGAACTTTACGCATACGCGCGGGCGAAGAACTCGCTGTTGATCGATATCGGCGACAGCATTGTCATTTCCTCTCCCGGCGAAGGCGCGGTCGATCTGGGACACGTCCCTTTCAACTCCTCCGAAACAGATGGTGATGAACATGCATACGCGTGATGGGAACGACCCGCATGATGTCTTTATCTATCTCTTCGAGCCGGGCGAACATCTTGCCCCGAAAGACGAGCATTCGCCGCCCTCACTCATCCTGAAAGGTCAGGTGGAGGCGATGACGGTCGGCGAGAACGGCATGTTCATCCGCCCCGGCCAGATCACTGTCACCGACCTCCTTGCGCCCGGCAAAGAAGCGCTTGCGATTGATCCCTTCGCTTACGACTTCCTCTATTTTTCGGAGGAACAGCGCCGCGTCCGGTTGCGGAGCAATGAGACATTGCAGGGGTGGATGACGATGTTGCAGCGCGACGCCGCCGACAAGCCTGGGGCTGCGGCAGCGGACCTCGTTCCTTTCATCATACTGGTCGATCACGGCAATCGCGCGTCGCTCTATCATTTTGACGAAATCGGTTACGCCGGTGGCCTTTACCTACGCTTCTCGGACCACGAGAGCGGCGAACGGCCGCTCCGGTATAGCGACCTCGACGCTGCTCTCGGCGAGACGCGGGCCCGGCTGCTGCGTCGCCACGAACTCTTCAACGACAACAGTGGATTTAGCCGGTGGCAAGCAGAGTTCGAGCTCGAGCGCAAACTCACCTTCGCCGACATTCCCGACACGTGGAGACTGACGCAAGAGCTCTACCAGCGCATATTGTCCGGCAGCTTTCCCGGCTTTGTGCCGGAACTGGGCATGGAATTCCAAGTCTACGACTACGAATCCCATGTGTTCGAGGTGCTCGGGCCGCCGTCGGAGGCCGGGTACATTTCCTTCATTCCCCAGTCTGACGGCAAGATGACGATCAAGCGGAAATGGTTCGTCGAGAACGCCGAGCTACGCAAGGAAACCATCATCGGCAATCAGGCGATCGCCTTCGAGGATATTGAGCGTCACGTCAAAACAATGACCAGCGGTGGAACCAGACGTCTGTCGGCATTCCGGCGCAAGCGCTTCGACGTCCATATGGAATCGCTGAAGACGGGGCATATTTTCGGCATCTACTTCGATATCTGCCGCATCGTTGGTGACGAGCAGCCGGTCATGTCCCAGTGCGAAGTCGAATACTGCCGGTCAAGGACGCTTTTCGACCTGAGCGACGTCTACGAGGAATTCGAACTGATCGCCGCGCATGCGGAAGCATTTCTCGTCGAGCACGGGGTGAGATTCGAGCGAAATCTCTACTCGAAACTCGATTTCGTCAGAGGCCATTTTCTTACCCGGGCAGCTTGAACAGGGGCGTGAAGACCATGCGCATCGTCATTTTTGGCAGTTGGAAAATCCGTCATGCTGAGCCTCTCGATCGGATCGAGCGTACATTGGTGTTCTGCGCAGTCCCCGACCGACTTCAGGTGGGCGCGTCTATTGCAGCCGACCTCAGGGGGCAGCTTGCCCGGGTCGCGATCTATCGTGACGGGCTCGAAGAGGCGGACGGCGTCCACGTCGCGCAGAACCTTTCGGGCGATGACGTGCCGCTCGCCATTGCGGAGTTCGTCGGGCCGATGGTGACAATCACCCACCTGCTAACCCGCGTCGAGGGTAAGCGCTGTTTGCCTCGCACCTTGACTGATGCCTAGTGAGGCATTTGCAAGACCGTCAATGCTCGACAAGTGACAATGTGCGTGGGCGGGGGC
>NZ_FTMQ01000022.1 GCF_900156055.1 Rhizobium sp. RU33A
CGAAGTCTATATCGAAACCGAGGAACGAACCGTCATCTCATTCCTCGCGAAGCCATTCACAGACCAGATCACCAGGGCGTTTAGAGAAGAGTGACCCTGGGCTTCGCCTGCCCTTGCGTGGCTTGATCCTGAGCTACAATTCGAACTTGCGCTAGATGCGGTGCACGCGCTTGTGGTTTCAGCGATGTCCCCGGACATTGCACAAATAAAGAAATCACAGGCCGAAGCAGGTCTTCTTCGACCGCGTCAGGCCGCCGATGAGGAGATCGGCGATCTGCTCGTTCTCGTCGTTCAGCTTGGTGCTGTAACGATAGCAGGTCTCACTGACATCGAAGGAACGGCAGGCAAGCGCAAAGCTAACCCCCGTGCAACGCCACGGCTTGCGCAGCCATCGCCTCGGCTTGCCCAGCCATCCCTTGGCCGACAGGCAAATGCTCGCATTTGCCGTAAGGCTCCCGACGGTAGGATCGCCGCGCCATTGTCTCCCACGAGCTTCCCTCAGAAGCTCGCCCTGCATGCGAATCCCGGCATACCTCTTCCTCAGCCGATGGTTCTCATCCTCCAGAGCCTTCCTCTGGCTGATCATCGACGCGCCCATGCCGCCTTATTTGGATCGCGACTTGTATGAGGTCACTGTGCTCATCCCCTGCTTCCGGCTTAGCCAGTGCACAGGGACCCGATGTTTTCTCGGCTGAGTACATCTATGCTTTTGGACTCTGTGGATCAGCTCAACTCGCTCAAGAACTCTTAGATGACAAAGCCGGAGAAGAACCGGCGAGGGAGGAAGCGGGCATGCGGGCAGCCAGCCGCATGCAAAAATACTCGTTCTCCACCGTACCTTCCAGCGCCTGGATGACCGGTTTCAAGATATGGGTCGTTGGTCGACCATCTCTCGCCAAGGCAATGGAATCTCCATCGACAATGACCGCCACTTTATCCTGCGTGCCGGCGAGCGACAGGCGACTGCCCTCGTCTCCGCCAAGCAAAGGCCGGGTCCGCAGCCTGCTGAGAATTTCATCAAGACGTTGCGAAGTGAGAATTTCGGCTTGGGACTGGCCGGCACATTCCGGCGCCATGCCGGTAGGATAGAGTGACAAGGCACCTGCGCATTCGCCCCCGATAACTTCCAGTAGTCCGAAGGCATTGCCTGCCGAAAGGCCGAGCGCCCCATCTAGGCGTTGCCGCGCGCCTTCGTCCGGCAAGAGGCCGGAGAAAACCGGGCGCACCACCGGATCACCAAAGGGTTCTTCTTGCAGGGGCATCGAAAACGAGATCGCACACGATCGTTGGTCCAGAAGATAGGCGCGCGTTATAGGCAAAAGTCAGCAGGCCGTCGTCAAGCCGGCAGAGTAGGCCCGCCTTGGTGTCGCGAAAATAGACGTCCAATACGCGGGTCATGATCGCGAACTCTGACGACGCCCGACCGAAACAATAAGGCTCAAACCAGCCAGGACTTGCATGGCACGGCCAATCTGGCAGCTTTCTTTGCCGGCCTCGAGTTCACGCAAAAAACGCACGCCCACACCAATCACCCCTGCGAGTTGCTCCTGGGTTAAACCTTGCTGCCTACGCTCCTGGCGGATCAGCATGCCGAGGCTTTTCGTATCTTTGATCTTTTCCATAATCACCCCTATCGAGATGATTTTAGGATTATTGGCGCGAACGGACCAAAATAGACCTGCTCAGGATGAAACTACAGCGCAAGATTTACCTGTTGATTATGGGATGGCCCGCCCTTCCGAGGACATCGAGTATGATGTCCTTCTCTTGAAGGGAAAGGAGCCGAGCCATGCATATTTCCATTTTG
>NZ_FTMQ01000008.1 GCF_900156055.1 Rhizobium sp. RU33A
ATTTTTCATCGTTCAAATGCTCCAGCACTGCCGAACGCATTGTCGTCATTATTGGTTATGTTAGGATGAACTTCATTGTCCGAACGACCTCGAACTTGCCGGGATAGCCCTTGGCACCCCTTCAGGGGTGTATCGCGTTCCGGCTTTCAGGCCTGGTTAAACCGCTCTCCGAGCGTGCATGCCCGGTATGACGAGGCTCTGCCAGACAAGATCAAGGAAAGCTTCAAGTATAGCGACCGAACCTATGGCGCTCGGCGTGCCTGGCGGGCCTCCTCGCCGCAAGCCTCTCCTGTGGTCTGCATCGCGTCGAGCGTCTCATGTGCGACAATGCATTGATAGCAGGGCCGATCCGGCGATGTCTGGGACAATGCGCGATGGACATAAGTGGTGGGCCCGGAGGGACTCGAACCCCCAACCAAGCGGTTATGAGCCGCCGGCTCTAACCATTGAGCTACAGGCCCAGCCCGGCGGAACGCCGTCGGGCGGGTAATGGTCACCCCGCACCGGTCACGGGCTCTAACGCAATTTCAGGAATGCGACAAGCCTCTGCCGCATTGGCTTCACAATCACGCGTCATCACGGAAGCTGGAAGGGCATTGTGCCGGGTGAGACGAAGAGGTCCGCCGGCACCGCGGGACAAAGGACATATTCCATGCTGAAATTTACACGCGCGCTCGTCATGGCCACAGCTCTGTCGGGTTCGGTTCTCTCGACCGGCTTTGTTGCCCAAGCCGTGGCTGCCGAGGGCGAGCGTCGCGAGGCGACGATCATGGTGTCGGGTGAGGGTGAGGCTGCGATCGCGCCCGATATGGCCGTCATTTCGCTTTCCGTCGTTCGCGACGCAGAGACTGCTGGCGAGGCGCTCTCGGCCAACAGTGCTGCCATGAGCGAGGTGCTGGCAGATCTCAAGGCGCAAGGGATTGCCGAGAAGGACCTGCAGACCACGGATTTCTCGATCCAGCCGAAATACAAGCAGGAAACCAGAACCGATGGCACCTATGAGGCGCCCGTCATCGTCGGCTATACGGTCAGCAACGGCTTGACCGTCCGGGTGCGTGACCTTGCCAAACTCGGATCGATTATCGACCAGTCGGTGAAACTCGGCGTCAACCAGGGTGGCGGCATCACCTTCACCAATGATGATCCGGAAATGGCGATCGAGGCCGCGCGCAAGCAGGCGGTCGAGAAGGCTGCGGCCAAGGCGAAGACGCTGACGGAGGCCGCCGGCGTGAAGATCGGTCGTATCGTCGAGATTTCGGAGAACTTCGCCCGGCCGATGCCGCAGATGTATGCCGCAGCGCCGATGGCGAAGATGGCAGACGAGTCGGTGCCGATCGCGTCCGGCGAAAACCTTTATACGGTGACCGTCAACGTCACCTATGCGATCGAGCAGTAAGCGCCGCCACCGTTGCGCGAATGAGAAAGGGCCGGATTTTCCGGTCCTTTTTGTGTTCAGTTATTTCGCCGACTTTCAAACGTCGAGCGGATGCTCGACGATCATCTTCGTCAGGCTGCCGTCTGCGGGGAAGAGTGGGATCAGGCAGGCCTGGAGCGCGTGGTAGATGTCGCCCTTGCCGGGGAAAAGACTGTTCGATGGCTTGCCGTCCTCGGTCAATTCCTCGAACCAGCCGCCATGCTCCCGGTCGAGATTGTTGCCGGCGATATAGTTCCAGATCTTGCGGTAGCTCTCTTCGTGGAAGTCGCTCTCCTGATGCCGGTTGAGGAAGTGTCCTGCGGCCGCACCCTCGCAGAGCGGCCACCAGAGCTTGGCGCGCTTGTCGGGCGCATTTTCCCAGTCGAGCGTGTAGAAGAAGCCGCCCTTCTCCTTGTCCCAGCCGAGCGCCATGGACTGGAAGAAGAGGCCGCGCGCGGCTTCGGCCATCCAAGCCTGGCGCTTGCCGCCGAGCACCCAGAGCTGCAGAAGGAGTCTTGCCCATTCCATCCAGTGGCCCGGTGTGGTGCCGGCCGGGCGGAACATCTCGTTCGGATGATAGTAGTTGCGGTCAACCACCCAGTTTTCATCGAAATGCTCGGCGACGCGGAAGGCTTCTTCGCGGGCGCGGCGGTTGATGACGAGGCCGGCGATACTCTCGGCCTTGTCGAGATAATGCCTCTCCCCCGTCACCTCAAAAGCGGCCATCAGGCTTTCGGTCAGATGCATGTTGGAATTCTGGCCGCGATAGCCGGGGACCGGCTGCCAGTCGGCCGAGAATTCCTCGGCGATTGCGCCGTGCTCTTCTTCCCAGAATTTCTCCTCGATCACCTCGGTGATGTCGGCGAGCATGGCGTCGGCGAGCGGATGGCCGGCGCATTTGGCCGAGGCGGCGGCGAGCAGGACGAAGGCGTGGCCGTAGCCCTGCTTCGTATCGTCGGCAGCGCCTGTGTCATCAGCCTGCCAGAAGTAACCACCATTCTTTTGGTCGCGGTGGCGCTCCCAGATATAACGCATGCCGTGATCGACGATGTCGGCCGAGCCCGGCCGGCCGAGCAGTTGGCCAATCGCGTAGCAATGCACCATGCGGGCGCTGGCATGAATGCCACGCACGGGATTGTCGGTCGACAGCGGCTTTCCGTCACGCGACAGGTCGTAGAAGCCGCCCTTCGGGTTGATGGCCGCGCCAGAGAAGAAATCGAAGAGTTCGTCGGTGCGTGCCAGCAGCCATCTGCGATGATAGGGGCGGGCGCTCCAGGGTGTGGATGGCAGCAGCTGTGATTGATTTTCCGACATTTATTCCTCCCTGAAAGCATCGTTGCCGTCTCTATAGCCGATCGCCGACGCCGCTTCCACCGCCTGACCTTTGTCACGCACAGGTGGATCAATTGTTGACATAAAGATATCTTTATGTGATTTGCAGGTGTCGCATACGCAATAGGAGAGTTCGCAGATGCTCGATCAACTGTTCGGCCGCGAGGGCGCAAACCGTGACGGGGCGGAGATCCTGAAGGCGCTTAACCAAGCTGCGCGCGAACGCATCCTGATCCTTGATGGCGCCATGGGCACCGAAATCCAGGGGCTTGGCCTGACGGAAGACGATTTTCGCGGCGAACGTTTCCTAGGTTGTGCCTGCCATCAGCAGGGCAATAACGACCTTCTGATCCTGACGCAGCCGAACGCGATCGAGGACATCCATTTCCGCTATGCAATGGCCGGTGCCGACATTCTCGAAACCAATACCTTCTCTTCGACCCGCATTGCTCAGGCGGATTACGAGATGGAGGGGGCGGTCTACGACCTCAACCGCCATGGTGCCGAACTCGTGCGCCGGGCGGCGTGGCGGGCCGAGCGCGAGGACGGCAAGCGGCGCTTCGTCGCCGGCGCCATCGGGCCGACCAACCGCACGGCGTCGATCTCGCCCGACGTCAACAATCCCGGTTACCGCGCCGTCTCCTTCGACGATCTGCGCCTGGCTTACGGCGAGCAGATCGACGGGTTGATCGATGGCGGTGCCGATCTCATCTTGATCGAGACGATCTTCGATACGCTGAACGCCAAGGCGGCGATCTTTGCCTGCGAGGAGCGCTTTCTCGCCAAGGGCATTCGCCTGCCGGTGATGATCTCAGGCACGATCACCGATCTCTCGGGCCGCACGTTGTCGGGCCAGACGCCGACGGCCTTCTGGAATTCGATCCGCCATGCCAAGCCCTTTGCCGTCGGCTTGAACTGCGCGCTCGGCGCCGATGCGATGCGGCCGCATCTGCAGGAATTGTCTGCAGTCGCCGACACCTTCATTTCGGCCTATCCGAATGCCGGTCTGCCCAACGAGTTCGGCCAGTACGACCAGAGCCCGGAAGAGATGGCTGAGCTCGTTGCCGGATTTGCCGAAGAGGGCATCGTCAACGTCGTTGGTGGCTGCTGCGGGTCCACACCTGCGCATATCGCTGCCATTGCCGAGGCCGTAAAGGGCAGGGCGCCACGCCAGCCTGTCGAACATCGGCCCTTCATGTCGCTGTCGGGTCTTGAGCCGTTTGAACTGACCAAAGACATTCCGTTCGTGAATGTTGGCGAGCGCACCAATGTCACGGGTTCGGCCAAGTTCCGCAAGCTGATTACCGCTGGCGATTATACAGCAGCCCTCGTGGTTGCGCGCGACCAGGTGGAGAACGGCGCGCAGATCATCGACATCAACATGGACGAGGGTCTGATCGATTCCGAAAAGGCCATGGTCGAGTTCCTCAACCTGATCGCGGCCGAGCCTGACATTGCCAAAGTGCCAGTCATGATCGACTCGTCGAAGTTCCCGATCATCGAGGCTGGCCTCAAATGCGTGCAGGGCAAGGCGGTGGTGAACTCGATCTCGCTGAAGGAAGGCGAGGAGAATTTCGTCGCCCAGGGCAAGCTGATCCGCAATTATGGCGCTGCCGTCGTCGTGATGGCCTTCGACGAAAAGGGCCAGGCAGATACCTATGAGCGCAAGGTCGAGATCTGCCGCCGCGCCTACAAGATCCTGACGGAAGAGGCGGGATTTGCGCCCGAAGACATCATCTTCGACCCGAATGTCTTTGCGGTCGCAACCGGCATCGAGGAGCACGACAATTACGGTGTCGACTTCATCGAGGCGACGCGGACGATCCGGCAGGAAATGCCGCTGGTGCATATCTCGGGCGGTGTCTCGAACCTCTCTTTCTCCTTCCGCGGCAATGAGCCGGTGCGGGAAGCCATGCATGCGGTCTTCCTCTACCATGCCATCCAGGCGGGCATGGACATGGGCATCGTCAATGCGGGGCAGCTGGCGGTCTATGAAAGCATCGACAAGGATCTGCGCGAGGCCTGTGAAGACGTGGTGCTGAACCGTCGCAAGGACGGAACGGAACGCTTGCTGGAGATTGCCGAACGCTATCGCGGCACGGGCGAGGCCAAGACCCGCACCCAGGACATGAGCTGGCGCGAGTGGCCGGTTGCAAAACGGCTGGAGCATGCGCTTGTCAACGGCATCACCGAGTTCATCGATGTTGATACGGAAGAGGCACGGCAACAGGCCGAGCGTCCGCTGCATGTCATCGAAGGGCCGCTGATGGCCGGCATGAATGTCGTCGGCGATCTCTTCGGCGCGGGCAAGATGTTCCTGCCGCAGGTGGTCAAATCGGCGCGTGTGATGAAGCAGGCGGTGGCCGTGCTTTTGCCCTACATGGAAGAGGAGAAGCGCCTGAATGGCGGGACCGGCGAGCGTCAGGCCGCCGGCAAGGTGCTGATGGCAACCGTCAAGGGCGACGTGCACGACATTGGCAAGAACATCGTCGGCGTCGTGCTTGCCTGCAACAATTACGAGATCATCGATCTCGGTGTCATGGTGCCAGCGACGAAGATCCTCGAAGTGGCGAAAGCCGAGAATGTCGATGCCATCGGTCTGTCCGGCCTGATCACGCCGTCGCTCGACGAGATGGTGCATGTGGCCGCTGAAATGCAGCGCCAGGGCTTTACCGTGCCCCTTCTCATCGGTGGCGCGACGACGAGCCGGGTGCATACTGCGGTGAAGATCCATCCGCAATACAAGGCGGGGCAGGCGATCTATGTCACAGATGCCAGCCGTGCCGTTGGCGTGGTCTCGGCGCTTCTCGCCGAGGACGGCAACGAAACCTATGTCGACGGTATCAAAGGCGAATATGCCAAGGTGGCCGAGGCCCATGCGCGGGCGGAAGCCGAAAAGCAGCGCCAGCCGCTGGCGTCGGCCCGGGAGAATGCGGTCAAGGTCGACTGGAGCGCTTACAAGCCCACGAAGCCCAGCTTCACAGGCACCAAGGTGTTCGAGACCTATGACCTTGCCGAACTTGCCCGCTATATCGACTGGACGCCCTTCTTCCAGACCTGGGAGCTGAAGGGTCGCTATCCGGCGATCCTGGACGACGAGAAGCAGGGCGAGGCGGCGCGGCAGCTGTTTGCCGATGCGCAGGCGATGCTCAAGAAGATCATCGAGGAGAACTGGTTCCGTCCACGTGCGGTCATCGGCTTCTGGCCGGCCAATGCGGTGGGTGATGACATCAGGCTTTTCAAGGACGATGCGCGCCAAGAAGAACTCGCGACCTTCTTTACGCTGCGTCAGCAGATCGCCAAGCGCGAAGGTCGGGCCAATGTCGCCTTGTCGGATTTCGTGGCGCCCGTGGAGACAGGGCTTCCGGATTATGTTGGTGGCTTCGTTGTCACCGCCGGCATCGAAGAGGTGGCGATTGCCGAGCGTTTCGAGCGCGCGAATGACGACTATTCCTCGATCCTGGTGAAGGCGCTGGCCGACCGTTTTGCCGAGGCCTTTGCCGAGCGCATGCATGAACAGGTGCGCAAGGAGTTCTGGGGTTATGCATCGGATGAGGCTTTCACGCCCGAGGAACTGATCTCGGAGACCTATGCCGGCATCCGGCCGGCGCCTGGCTATCCGGCGCAGCCCGATCATACGGAAAAGGTAACGCTGTTCTCGCTCCTGGATGCAACGAAGGCGACCGGCGTGACGCTGACGGAGAGCTATGCCATGTGGCCGGGCTCGTCCGTCTCCGGTCTCTATATCGGCCATCCCGACAGCTATTATTTCGGTGTCGCCAAGGTCGAGCGTGATCAGGTCGAGGACTATGCGGCGCGCAAGGGCATGGATGTGCGCGAGGTCGAGCGCTGGTTGGGGCCGGTACTGAACTATGTGCCGAAGGCGGTGGCTGCAGAGTGATTGCGCGCGTCCGCTCAGATGTGGAAGGCGGGAGCGGGCAGAGTGTTCAAGGGATTGAGATTGTCCATGGCATGAAGTGCGGATTGCATGACCTCTCTGGAGCTACCGGCAGCTCGCTCGTCGGTGGCCTGCAGGTCGTTCTCCCGGATGAGGTCCTCCAAGGACAGATCCAGGAGCGCCCATGCTTGGTAGATTGCCGAGCGGAAGGTATCGAGGGTGTCCTGGTCGCGCTCCGTCAGAGTAGCGATGGAGGCGTTTTCAACAGGCAATGCCGTTGACGGAGGCTCTGAACTCACAATGCCATTGGTGACGGCAGTGGAACCTGGATCTCTCTGTGCGGTCTCCATGCTGTCGCGAACGAGCTCGGTATAGTCTGTCGCTGCGCTTCCAATCTCCTTCCCGATGGCCGCTGCACGTTGCGCCAGAAAGGCTGGCGAGACGGAGAACTGACGGAGGATCCGCATTTCCTCTTTCGCTCGATCGAGGCGGTCTTCCGCGATTTTACGACGTGTCTCGGTCAGCGCCTCTTCCAGGCCGGACAGCAGATTGTCATCAGGGTTGGGGCCTGTTGCCTGGACGGCAACCTCGCCACCGCCGGTCTTCAGCTCTTGTGTCTGAACGCGGTCCGTTTTTCTCGTGTCCAACCGGCTTGCCGGGGCACTTTCAATGCTGATCACCGGGGCGGCCTCACTCGATTTCGTCAACATGTTCGAAAATTCAAGCGAAGTATGCACGCAGAAGATTGATTTAGCTTTACCGTCAATTGCCGGCGTTCGGCCATCGCTTTGTGGCAGCGTCTTCTTCTCCTCGCTTTTGGGGAGAAGGTGCCCGAAGGGTCACGCGCAACTCGTTGCGCCGGGGATGAGGGGCTCATCCTTTCCTTCACCTTCCTGACAAACCGATTCCGAATTCGGCGATAAGTTATTGAGGCAGATTCCTAATTGCCTTTACGCCTCCAGCCTCAGCAGGATCGCCGTCGTGTCGTCGCTCTGCTTGTAGCGCGGATATTTCAACCCGTCCGGATCGACCTCACGCTCCATATGCCGCAGTTCTGACACCAGCGATTTTAGCCCTGTCGTCGCGGCGCGCTGGATCAAAGTGGCGGGGTCGTAGAGCTTGTAGAGCGCGACGAGGTCGGCGAGGCCGTCGGAGCAGAGGAGGGCGGTGGCGCCGCCGCCGTAAACGGGGACGTCGACCAGAGCGAGGTGATCGGCGGCCTCGGGGACCACGCCGAAGGTCCAGGTCGAGCCACCTGGTGTGTTCTGCAATGCGCGGCCACGACGCAGATCTTCCAGCGTCTGCGGGTCGTCATTGGCGACGCCTGCCGCTCCGATGCCGCCGACACGGGCGATGTGCTGGGCGGCCCTGTGCTGCTCCCATTCATAGGCGCCGGGGATCGGGATGACGAAGTCGGATCGTCCGTTGTCATGCAGGATGTACATGCAGCTATCGCCGAGGCCGAACCACCGGAAGCCCGATGACGTTGCCTGCAGGGCTGTCAGGCTGCAGAGCGGCCAGGCGTAGCGCGGCTGTTCGCCGGCTATGGCCGTGAATGTACCACGGGCCTCTTCTGAGACCTGTCGCAGGACAGCTTTCGGATCAGCGCCGCCATCGAGGCGCTCGGCAAAACGCATTGCTGCGAATTCCGCGATCCAGGCGGCGTCCGAGCCGAAGCCATCCATGAACTGGCGGTCGCCAAGGCCTGTCGCGCCGTCGATGACGAAAGCGGCATGCCTGTTGTGGCCGAGGCGATCCTCGTTTGGTCTGGTGTCTTTGCCGGGGTCTGAAATCGTGTCGATGATGGAAATCTGCGGCATGGCGATCCCGTGCTTGGTCAATCGTGCCGGAGGCTCCCGGGCACGTGCCCTGCCTATCACGAGGAAAGAGCGGCGTCAGCCGCGGGCGGCGCGAAAGCGGTTCATGATCTCGGCGCGGGTCGGGTCCGTCATTGCAACGGCCAATCCGAACTCGAGCGGTGTCAGCATTGCTTCGTCGGGATAGATGATTTCGTCCGCGAGGATCTCTTCGGGCAGAAGCGCACGGACGCGTCTATCGGTCACCGTGCCGCCATGGACGATGTGCTCGCGGGCCGCGATCTCTGGGTCGAGAAGGTGATTGATCAGAGCATGGGCGCCCGGCTTGTTATGGGCCTTGGCCGGGATCGCGTAATAGTCCGTCCAGATCTCGCCGCCATCGGTCGCGATCGCATAGGCAATCTCTGGCACATCGCGGTGCATCTGCGAGGCGTCATTGCTCCAGCACATGGTCATCCAGGCCTCGCCGGTGCGCATGGCAGGCTGATAATCGCTATCGACTGCGAGTAGGTGCGGCCTGACCTGCATCAGCAGGTCTTCGGCGCGTTGCAGTTCAATGGGGTCAAGCGAGTTGAAGTCGTGGCCAAGGGCGACCAGAGCATTGCCGATGGCGGTCAGCTGGTAGTCTTGCACGATGGTCCTGCCTGTTGCCTCCGTCATGGCGATATCGAAGAAAGCGCGCCAAGTCTCTACCGGCTCAAGTTCACGGCTGTTGTAGGCAATGCCTGTCGTGCCGGCGTTCTTGGGCACGCCATAGATCGCACCCGCCCGGACGCCGGGCTTCAGGAAGCGGTCGGCATGGGCGGCGAGATCGAAATTCGGAAGGCGTCGGAGTTCAAGGGGCTCGAGCATGTCGCGCTGAACATAGGGCGCGATCGCATACTGGGTGGGTACGATGATGTCCCAGACCCTGCCTCTTTCAAGGGCCAGCAAGGTGCCCTCGTTGGACCCGATGATCGAAACGTCGACCTCGACGCCGTAGCGGGACGTGAAGTTCTCGAAGGTCGCGGGATCATGGTAGTTCGGCCACGTCGCGAGCGAAACCTTCTTGCCGAGCGGCGACGCTTCCGACGTTGCCACGCTGGTCCTGCGGCTTCCTCCAATGACGAGGGCAGCAATTCCAAGCCCGGTGACAGCCAGAAAATGACGACGCGTGACGGAGCCGCGTTTCAGGCGCATGAATTCGGCCATGAAACCCTTGGCGTCAATCTCCGTTGATGTCTTCTTGGCGGCCATGGCTGCTCTCGATCCGTTGCCGGTTTCGTGCCGCCGAATTTCACCACAAACGGGTTAACGCTATCACACCATAAGGTGAAAACTGCATGGGCGCCCGGGCTGTCACACCATGCGATCGATGATGCTGATGCCGTTTTCGCGGAAGCTGTCCATGGTGGCGAGCGCCGGGGCCGCTTCCGACAGAGTGATGCGACGGCCGATCAGGCGATCGGGCGAAAGCTTGCCGGAGAGGATCATGCGCAGCATGGCATCGTAGCGCCAGGACTGCATCCCATGGCTGCCATAGATCTCGAGTTCGTGGGCGATGACGCGCGCCATGGGGATTGCCGGTGTCGCGTGATCGGCGAGCATCAGGCCGACTTGAACATGGCGACCGCGTCGGCGAAGGTTGAGGATCGAGTTGCAGCAGGTCTGGGGATGGCCGAGCGCATCGACCGAGACATGCGCACCGCCGCCGGTCACATCACGCACCGCTTCGGAGACATCGGCGACTGCGCGGCTGTCGATGGTGACAGATGCGCCGAGTGCCTTTGCGAGTGCCAGTTTGTCCTCGGCGATGTCGATCGCCACGACATTGGCGCCGAGCGCTGCACCGATCATGATGGCCGAGAGGCCAACACCGCCGCAACCGTGGACAGCCAGCCACTCACCGCCCTGGAGCCGGCCCTGGTTAACGACGGCGCGGAAGGAGGTGGCAAAGCGGCAGCCGAGGCTTGCCGCCGTCTCGTAGCTGATCTCTGTCGGCAGATGCACGAGGTTCTGATCGGCATAGTCGATCGCGACATATTCGGCGAACGAGCCCCAATGGGTGAAGCCGGGCTGGAACTGCTCTTCGCAGACCTGCTGATTGCCGGATCGGCATTCCATGCAGTGGCCGCAACCGGAGACAAAGGGCACCGTCACGCGGTCGCCGACCTTGAAACGGCGCACGTCTCGGCCGACAGCCGAGATCGTGCCAGCCAGTTCGTGGCCGGGCACATGGGGAAGGCGGATGTCGGGATCGTGGCCCATCCAGCCGTGCCAGTCGCTGCGGCAGAGGCCAGTTGCCTTCACAGAGATGACCACACCGGCATTGGTCGGCGTCGGATCGGGCAGGGTGCGGATTTCCGGTGTTGCACCGAATGCTTCAAAATACATCGCCCGCATGGGATATCCTCCAGATGCGAATGCCGCCCTTGCGGACGGCATTCCGACACGTTTGCCCTTCGACGTGGTTTGCCTCAGTCGGCGAGCACGATCAAGGCGGAGGGGTCGATTTTCACGCCGACCGTATCGCCGACGGTTGGCGGGCGCGTGCCTGGATCGTTGAACGTGTCGAAGGAGAGAGTCTTGCCGCCGACATCAATGCGTGTGCGGATGACGGAGCCAAGGAACTGGCTCGATGTCACCTGCCCGTGCACCGTGGCATCATCCGCCCCTGAGAGGGTGCCGGCTTCCGGTCGCATGGCAAGCTGGATCGTTTGGCCGTTCGCGGACGAAATTGCTTCCTTGATGGCAAGCATCTTGTCGCCGATCTTCACCAAGCCGGCGCCCTGATCCGCAACGACGGCGTCGAGCACGTTGAGCGTGCCGACGAAGGAGGCGACGAAGCGGGTCGTGGGACGGTTGTAGATCTCGAAGGGCGTGCCGATCTGGTCGGCCTTGCCGGCATTCATGACGACGATGCGGTCGGATATCGACAGCGCCTCTTCCTGGTCATGGGTAACGAAGACGGTGGTGATGCCGAGCTTCTGCTGGATCTGGCGAATTTCCTCACGCAGTGAAACGCGGATCTTGGCGTCGAGCGCCGAAAGCGGTTCGTCCAGGAGCAGGACCTGGGGTTTGGGGGCAAGCGCGCGGGCGAGTGCCACGCGCTGCTGCTGTCCGCCCGACAGCTGGTAGGGGTAGCGCTCGGCCAAATGTTCGAGGTGAATGAGGGAGAGCATCTCCTTCACGCGGGCCTCGATGTCGGCTTTCGACATGCCGGCGATCTTCAGGCCGAAGGCGACGTTGTCGAAGACGTTCATGTTGGGAAACAGCGCATAGGCCTGGAAGACCATGCCGATGTTGCGCTGGTTGGGCTTCAGGTTCGTCTGGTCCTTGCCATCGACGACGATGGAGCCGGCCGACGGAGTCTCGAAACCGGCGACCATCCGCAGCACGGTGGTCTTGCCGCAGCCCGACGGGCCGAGGAAGGAGACGAATTCGCCCTTGTCGATCGCCATGTTGAAGTCGTGCACGACCTGCGTTGCGCCGAAGGATTTCTTGAGGTTGTTTAGGGTCAGAAAGCTCATGAATTGATGTCCTCAAGCCTGGCGGGGGGCTGTTTTCTGGAGGCGGGAGACGAGCTGCATCAGGCCGAGGCAGCCCCAAGTGATGCAAAACGCGATCACGGCGAGGGCGGCCGGCTCATAGGCGCGGTTGGCGCCGAGCAGCTGCATGTAGGGGCCAAAAGCCGGTTTGTTCAGAAGGGCGGCCATCGTGAATTCACCCATGACGATGGCGAAGGTGACGAAGGCGCCCGACATGACGGCGACGGAGACATTCGGCAGAATGATACGGCCGATGATCGTGGCCCAGCCGGCGCCGAGGCTCTGGGCTGCCTCCGTCAGGGTGGCGACGTCGATGGTTCTCAAACCCGTATCAACCGCGCGGTACATATAGGGCAGGCCGAGCGTCGCATAACCGAACATCAGCAGCATGTTCGTACCGGTTGAGGAGCCGGTCAAAGGCAGCCAGCTCGAGGTGTTATAGAGGCGGATATAGCCGAACACGACGACGATCGCAGGGATGACGAGCGGCAGCAGCGTGACGAATTCGATGTAGGGGCGAAGGCCCGGCATCTTCAGCCGCACCCAATAGGCCGTCGGTACGATCAGGAATACGCCGAAGATGATGGTCGTCAGCGCCATGGTCACAGAATAGCTGAAGGTTTCCTGGAAGCGCGGATCGGCCAGAACCTTGGCATAGGCATCGAAGGAATACTCGCCGCGGCGCATCTTCAGCGAGAAGTTGGTCATCCCGATGAGCGGCAGGATGAAATAGAGAAGGCCGAAGATCAGCGCGGCCCAAGCCCAGAGACGTTTCATTTCATCCACCTTTCGCTGCGGGCGCGCAGCCAGATGTAGAGGCCATTGGCAATTCCGGTGACGACGATCATGCCAAAGGCGAGCGCGTAGCCGAGATGGGGGTCGCCCAGGACGTCGCCACGGATCTGGGCGAAGAGCAGGATCGGCACGATATTCAGCGAAGAGCCGGTCAGTGCGATCGCGGTTGCGACAGCGCCGAACGCATTTGCGAAGAGCAGCGCCATGGTGCCGAGGATCGAGGGCAAAAGGATCGGGAAGGCCACGAGCCGCCAGTATTGCCCATTGGTCGCGCCGAGGATTGAGGCCGCCTCGCGCCATTCGCGCTTCAGGCCGTCGAGTGCCGGCGCGATGATCAGGATCATCAGCGGGATCTGGAAGAAGAGATAGGTGATCGTCAGTCCCCAGAAGGACAGGAGATTGAAGCCGAGAAGGCGCAGATCGATGCCAAGCTGGGTCTTGAGGAAGACGGTCAACATGCCGACAGGGCCGAGCGTCGCGAGGAAGGCGAAGGCGAGCGGCACGCCGGCGAAGTTCGAGGCGACACCGGAAAACGTCAGCAGCGGGCTGCGGATCCAGGCAGGCAGTCCGCCGAGAATGACTGCGGCGGCCACGCCGAAGCCGATCAGGCAGCCGAGAATTGCCGAGGCGAGACTGATCTTGATGGAGATCCAGTAGGCGGCCATGATCGAAGGGGTGAACAGGCCAAGCACATTGTCGAAGGTGAACGAGCCGTCCGGACGCTGAAAGGCGCCGATGACGATCTTCATCGTCGGCATGATCAGGAAGAGAATCACGAAAGCTGCGAAGGGCAAGACCCCGAGCCAGTGAAGTGGAAGTTTCGTTCGTGGCCGTGCCTGATGGCCCGGGCTCACCGCCTCTGTCGACATTCGATCTGCCCCTCTGTCCGCGTTTCGACGGATCTTCTTAAAATGCGAGCGCCGCCCCGACCTTAGAAAAGATCGGGGCGGCACATCAAGGTCTCGACTTACTGAACGTTGGCGCCGACGACGCTGTCCCAGCCAGCCGTGACGGCAGCCTTGTTTGCGTCGACTTCTTCGAGCGTCGGGAAGTAGGCCTTTTCGTAGGACTCAGCCGGCGGCAGGGCGTCGAGCAGGTCCTGCGGAACCTTGCCGGCCTTGACCATGGCGTTGAAGCGGGCCGGGTGGCAGTAACCCTTCAGCCAGCCGAGCTGACCTTCGTCGGAGTACAGATGTTCCATCCACAGCTTTGCTGCGTTCGGGTGCGGTGCATAGGCCGAGATGCCCTGAACGTAGACGCCAGCGAGAACACCCTTGTCCGGAACGACGACTTCGACCGGCGGGTTGCCGGCGAGCGTGTCACGAGCGGCGAGCGCGTTGTAGTCCCACATGACGACGATCGGGGTCGCGCCCTGGGCGAGCGTGCCAGACTTGCCGATGACAGGCACGAAGTTGCCGGCCTTGTTCATTTCGGCAAAGTAGTTCAGGCCAGCTTCACCAGCGTCCTTGCCGGCGGCTGCACCGGTTGCCATGCCGGCGGCGAGAACGCCGAGGATGGCCTGGTTGGAGGCGCGCGGGTCACCGGCGAGAGCGACCTGGCCGGCATATTCCGGCTTCAGAAGGTCGGCCCAGTCCTTCGGCGTGTTGGTGACGAGGTCCTTGTTCACCAGGAGCGACATGACGCCGTAGTAGTCGCCATACCAGTAGCCTTCAGCGTCCTTGATGTTGTCAGGGATTTCGTCCCAGGTGGAGACCTTGTACGGCTGCAGCAGGCCTTCGGCCTTCATCTGCGGACCGAAGGCGAGACCGACGTCAACGACGTCAGGAGCCTGCGGGCCCTTGTTGTCCTTGTTGGCCTTGATGGCTTCGACTTCGTCGGCCGAGCCTGCATCCGGGTTCAGTTCGTTGACGGTGATTTCCGGATACTTCGCCTTGAAGGCGGCGATGACTTCGCCGTAGCCGCACCAGTCGTGGGGCAGGGCGATGGTGGTCAGCATGCCTTCCTTCTTGGCAGCTTCGATGAGCTCGGCGCTCGGTTCGGCATAGGCGACGGCCGAACTCGTCATGACCAGCGCGGTCGTGAGCGACAGGAATTTGCGAAGATTGGTGGTCACTGTAGTTCTCCTCTTGTGTTGGAAGCGATGCGGTTCACTTATGTGGCCTTTGTTATGGTTATGTGACGGATATCGGCCTTGCGCGGTCTATCGATGATGGCCTGTATCCTGAATGATCCTCCGGTTTCTTCTCTCAACCATGTCGGGGCTTTCGGAACAGGCGTGCCTGTTCAAAAAGTCCTTCGAGTGTGTTCATGCGCTCGCGCGTCTCGTCCCAGGACGAGCTCTGCACGGCCTCGATCAGGGCTTCGACGACAAACAGCGTCACGACGGAGCTGTCCCATGCCGATGGCGCCTCGATATGGAGCTTGAAACAGTGGCGGGCATGCTGTGCCACCGGCGACATCCACTGGTCCGTAAACACGATGATCTGCACGCCGTTGGCGCGCGCGACCTCTGCGAGCGTCGTCAGGTCGGCTTCGTAGCGCCTGATGTCGAAGATCACCAGCACGTCGCCATCCTGCATATTGAGGACGTGCTGCGGCCATGAACTGGCATTCGAAGACATCAAGGTCGTCCGGGGACGGATGACCTGCATATGGGTGAAGAAGTATTCGGCGAGCGCACCCGTGATGCGTCCGCCGACGAAATAGATGCTGCGATGGCGGTCGCCGATCAGACGGGCGGCTTCATCGAAGGTCGCCGTGCGCAGTTCTCCAAGCGAGTTGCGCAGATTGGCCATCACGGCTTCTGCAAACCGATTGAGGATATGGCGATTGGGTGCGTTGGCGGCCCAACGATCGTGCTTGGCGATCGGGTTTGAGATCGTCGCCTCAAGCTCCTGGTGGAGATGCGCCTGGAACTCCGGATAGCCCTTGTAGCCGAGCTTCTGCACCATGCGGGCGACTGTCGGGGTCGAGACGCCGGCATTCTCGGCAACGGTGGTGATGCTGCCCAGTCCAGAGACGGGGTAGTTCTGCAGCAGGCTTTCTGCCAGCTGCCGTTCGGCACGCGTCAGCCCGTCGAAATGGGCATGGATCACGTCCGACACCGTGGTCGACGCATTCATCAAGAACCGATTGACTCCCCTCAAGCCAGTCTGTCGCCGGCTTTTTTCGGATTAAGCCTCGCTGTCACAATTGAGTCAACTGGCCCTTGAAGAGAATTTTTCAGTAGCGGATTGACAGACGCTTAACCGTGAAGAATTCTCTTCGAAAATAAGTTGGGCCAACGAGCCCGGGGGAACAATCAGCATGCTCTTGAGGTCGGGGATCCTGACAGCGTCGGACGGTGAGGTGGTTGCAGTCGACAATCCGACGGCGGCGAGCGGCCTCGTTTTCGTCTGTGAGCACGCATCTGCCGTTTTGCCGCCATGGGCAGGCGATCTCGGCCTCTCGACGGAAGCACTGTCCAGCCATATCGCCTGGGATCCGGGCGCTCTGGAGATAGCCCGTCACCTGTCGACCTCGCTCAATGGGCTGCTTGTCCACCAGCGTTTCTCGCGACTGATCTATGACTGCAATCGCCCGCCGGAATCGCCGGCCGCCATGCCGGAAAAGAGCGAGATCTACACGATCCCGGGAAATCTGAACCTCAGCCCGGCGGAGCGTTATGCGCGGACGGCGGGGCTCTACGTTCCCTTTCACGACCGGATTGCTGCCGAGATTGCGCGGATCGCCGGGGAGGGCGGCAAGCCCGTGATCGTCACCGTGCATACGTTCACGCCGGTCTACTTCGGCAAGCCACGTGAGGTCGAGATCGGCATCCTCCACGATACAGATAGCCGTCTGGCGGATGCCATGCTCGAGGCCGCAGCCGGTGGTCCGTACCGTGTTGAGCGCAACTCGCCATACGGACCCGAAGACGGCGTGACCCATACGCTGCGTTTGCATGCGCTGCCGCAAGGCTTCGCCAATGTCATGATCGAGGTCCGCAACGACCTGGTTCGCGATGAAGCAGGCCTCAAGGCTATCTCCGCCTATCTCACGGACTTGATTTCAGGAGCGCTCGAAAGGGTCGCATAAATATTCGAAACGCTGAGCAAACCAAAAACAAATGAGGGAACGGATGCCGGCATACGAGATCATGAGACGAAGACCGCTGATATGGTCCGGGCAGGCGGTACACTGATGCCGCAAGCCCTCAAAACCTATGTGCGTGTCGTCGATGCGTTCAACCGGCGCGTCGGCCGGATCGTCATGTATGGCATCTTCGTCATGATGGGCATCCTGCTCTACTCGTCCATCTCCAAGACCATGTTCCTGCCTGCGAGCTGGACGCTCGAAATGGCGCAGTTCGTCATGGCCGGCTATTATCTGCTCGGCGGTGCCTATTCGCTTCAGCTCGACAGCCATGTGCGCATGGATCTGCTTTACGGTCGCTGGTCGCCAAAGACCAAGGCGATCGTCGATGTGATCACGATCATGATGCTGTTCGTCTACCTGTTCTTCCTGCTCTGGGGCGGCGTGTCGAGCACCACCTATGCGCTGCAATATGGTGAAACCAGCTATTCCTCCTGGTCGCCTTACATGGCTCCCGTGAAGATCGTCATGGTTGTCGGTATCTTCCTCACCTTCCTGCAGGCGACCTCGATCTTCATCAAGGACCTTGCCATTGCCATGGGGAGGCCGCTTGCATGACTGAGTTCCTCAGCTACGAAATGATCGCGCTCCTGATGTTCTCATCGATGATGATGTCGATGCTGACGGGGCAGCGCGTGTTTGCGACCATCGGGTTCGTCGGGGTCGTGGCGGCTGCCGCGCTCTGGGGCAATGGCGGCTTCGAAATGGGCTTCTCGGCCGGCATGAAGCTCATGAAGTGGTATCCGCTGCTGACGCTGCCGCTGTTCATCTACATGGGCTACATGCTGTCGGAATCGGGCATCGCCGAAGATCTCTACAAGGCTTTCCATGTGTGGTTCGGCGGTATGCCGGGCGGTCTTGCCGTCGGAACGATCGGGTTGATGGTCGTGATATCCGCGATGAACGGGTTGTCGGTTGCCGGCATGGCAATTGGGGCATCGATCGCGCTGCCCGAACTGCTGCGCCGGGGCTATGACAAGATCATGGTGTCGGGCGTCATCCAGGCGGGCAGTTCGCTCGGGATCCTCATTCCGCCGAGCGTCGTGCTTGTTCTCTACGGCATGATCGCACGCCAGCCGGTCAGCCAGCTTTGGCTCGCGGGCGTCTTCCCCGGGCTGCTGCTTGCGACGCTGTTCTGCATCTACATCATCATCCGCTGCCGTCTCAATCCGGCGCTCGGTCCCGCCCTTCCCAAGGAGGAGCGTGACATGCCGATGCGCGAGAAGCTTAGGCTCTTGCAGGCCGGCATCCTGCCGTTCCTCATCTTCTTCCTGATGATGGGCCTCTTCCTGATGGGCATCACCAGCCTGGTGGAAAGCTCGGCAGTCGGTGCTCTCGGCGCCCTTTTTGCGGCCTGGTACAAGGGGCGCCTCACCAAGGCGGTCTGGAACCGGGTGCTGGAGCAGACGCTGGGCATCTCCTGCATGTTCATGTGGATTATCCTGGCCGCCCTCTGCTTCGGCGCTGTCTTCGACGGGCTGGGTGCTGTCAGGGCGATCGAGACGCTGCTGGTCAACGACATCGGTCTGACCCCCTGGCAGATCCTGATCATGATGCAGCTGTCGTTCCTGGTTATGGGGGCATTCCTCGACGATACGGCCATGCTGGTCATCGTCGCCCCCCTCTACATCCCCTTGGTCGGCAAGCTCGATCTTGGCGTCGACAATGCCCTGATCTGGTACGGCGTGCTCTACACGATCACCTGTCAGATCGCCTACATGACCCCGCCCTTCGGCTATAATCTCTTCCTGATGAAGGCGATGGCGCCGCCCGACTTCCGGTTGATCGATATCTATCGGTCGGTCATCCCCTTCGTGCTGATCATGCTGCTCGGCATGGTCATCATCATGATCTTCCCGCAGATCGCGACCTGGCTTCCGAGCCAGATCTATCTCCGAGGTTAGCGTTCGAATGACAAGAGGCCCGGCAAACGGGCCCGGCACCAGGACTACCCGCCGGACCTCAGGTCCTGCGGGCTTCAAAAGAAACGAAGAACAGAGGGAAACAACATGACCAACAGCAGACGTTCATTCCTGAAGACGGCCGCCATGGCGACCCCTGCCGTTCTGGCAGCCCCTTACGTCAAGGCACAGAACGCCAAGATCACCTGGCGCCTGCAGACCTATGCCGGTGCAGCCCTTGCCGAATTCGTCATTCGGCCGTCGGTCGACGCCTTCAACAAGGCGGCGAATGGCGAGATGGAAATCCAGCTCTTCACGGCAGACCAGCTGGTGCCTACCGGCGAACTCTTCCGCGCCATGCAGGCCGGCACCATCGACGCTGTCCAGTCGGACGACGATTCGATGAACTCGCCGGTGGATATCAAGGTCTTCGGCGGCTACTTCCCGTTCGCCTCGCGCTACAGCCTCGACGTGCCGACGCTGTTCTACGAATACGGTCTCGCCGAGATCTGGGACGAAGCCTATACGGAAGTCGGCGTGAAGTGGCTTTCCGCCGGTGCCTGGGACCCGTGCAACTTCGCCACCAACAAGCCGATCACCAAGCTCGATGATCTGAAGGGCCTGCGCGTCTTCACCTTCCCGACAGCCGGCCAGTTCCTGTCGCAGTTTGGCGTCGTGCCGGTTACCATTCCGTTCGAAGACGTGCCGGTCGCCATGCAGACGGGCGAAATCGACGCGATCGCCTGGTCTGGCATCACCGAGGTCTTCACTTCGGGCTGGGTAGACGTCACCAAGTACTTCCTGACCAACAACGTCTCCGGCGGCTGGGCGGGCTCGTTCTTCGCCAATGCCGACCGCTGGAACGAAGTCCCGCCGCACCTGCAGACCTTGTGGCAGATGTGCATGGACTCGTCCCACTACAAGCGCCTGCACTGGTACTGGGGCGGCGAGGCCCGTCTGCGTGCCGAGGGCGGTCGTCTCGAGCTCACCAGCATTCCGGATGCCGAATGGAAGACGGTCGAGGACGCGGCTCGCGTGTTCTGGGAAGAGGTTGCCAAGCAGACGCCGCGCACCGGCAAGGTCGTCGAGATCCTGAAGAAGTACAATGGCGACATGGAAAAGGCCGGGAAGCCTTACCGTTACGGCTGATTGAACCGACACGGCGATCCGGCTTTGGCCGGGTCGCCTCCATAAAACAAGACGGCATGAGCCAATCGCTGCCCTGGGAACACCGAGATGACCACGTACACATTCGAAGAGTTAAAAAAAGACGTCGCAGAAGGGCGCATCGACACGGTTCTGGCGTGTCAGGTGGACATGCAGGGCCGCTTGATGGGCAAGCGCTTTCAGGCGGAGTTTTTCGTCGAGAGCGCCTGGAAGGAAACCCATAGCTGCAACTATCTGCTCGCCACAGACATGGAGATGGAAACCGTCTCCGGCTACAAGGCGACCAGCTGGGAGAAGGGCTACGGCGACTATACGATGAAGCCGGATCTTTCGACGCTGCGTCGGATCCCCTGGCTCGAAGGCACGGCGCTGGTTCTCTGCGACATGCTCGACCATGCCACCCATGCCGAAGTGCCGCATTCGCCGCGTGCCATTCTGAAGAAGCAGGTTGCCCGGCTTGAGGCCATGGGCATGAAGGCGTTCATGGCGACCGAACTCGAATTCTTCCTCTTCGACCAGACCTATGACGAGGCGCGGCTTTCCGGCTACCGCGACTTGAAGACGGTCTCGGGCTACAATGAGGACTACCATATCTTCCAGACCACCAAGGAAGAGGGCGTGATGCGCGCGATCCGCAAGGGTCTGCAGGGGGCGGGTATCCCGGTTGAGAATTCCAAGGGCGAGGCATCCGCCGGGCAGGAAGAGATCAATGTGCGCTATGCCGATGTGCTCACCATGGCCGACCGCCACGTGATCATCAAGAATGGCTGCAAGGAGATCGCCTGGTCGAAGGGCAAGGCCATCACCTTCCTCGCCAAGTGGCACTACAATGCTGCAGGCTCCTCGTCGCATATCCACCAGTCGCTGTGGTCTGCCGATGGCAAGACGCCGCTGTTCTTCGACAAGGACGGCGAATACGGCATGTCGGAGACCATGAAGCACTACATGGCCGGGCTTCTCGCCCATGCCAGCGATTTCACCTATTTCCTCGCGCCCTACATCAATTCCTACAAGCGCTTCGTCGCGGGAACCTTCGCGCCGACCAAGGCGATCTGGTCGAAGGACAATCGCACCGCCGGCTACCGCTTGTGCGGCGAGGCGAGCAAGGGCATCCGCGTCGAGTGCCGCGTCGGTGGTTCCGACCTCAATCCCTATCTCGCCATGGCGGCTCTTCTCGCAGCTGGTATCGACGGGATCGAGAAGAAGATGGCGCTCGAACCGGAATTCTCGGGCGATGCCTATGGGGCAAAAGAGGCTCGTGAAATCCCGAGGACGCTGCGGGCGGCTGCGGAAACGCTTCGCGGCTCGCAGATGCTGCGGTCCGCTTTCGGCGATGACGTCGTTGATCACTACGTTCGCGCAGCGGAGTGGGAACAAGAGGAATACGATCGCCGGATCACGGATTGGGAGGTCGCGCGCGGCTTCGAGCGGGCGTGACCAAAGGCGGCCTTGAGCCCGCCACGATCCCCGGCGTATGGGTGGAAACAAGGACGGCGGCTGCGGCCGCTGTCATCTCGTTCTAGAACAACAGGAAGACGATCATGACCATGATCCAATGCATTTCGCCGATCGACGGATCGGTTTACGCGGAACGTCCGGCCATGTCGCTGGAAGCGGCGACCGAGGCTGTCGGTCGTGCGCGCAAGGCGCAGAAGGCCTGGGCGCGCTGGCCGCTTGAAGACCGCGTTCAGCTGGTGCTGAAGGGCGTTGCCCGCCTCAACGAGATGGCGGACGAAGTGGTGCCGGAACTGGCCCACATGATGGGCCGTCCCGTACGCTACGGCGGCGAATACAAGGGCTTCAACGAACGCTCGAACTATGTCGCAAACGTTGCTGCCGACGCACTGGCGCCGCTGGTCGTCGAAAACAGCGCGAGCTTCGAGCGCCGCATCGAGCGCGAGCCGCATGGTGTCGTTTTCGTCATCGCGCCGTGGAATTACCCCTACATGACCGCGATCAACACGATCGCGCCAGCACTGATGGCCGGCAATACCGTCGTCATCAAACACGCGACCCAGACGCTGCTCGTCGGTGAGCGCATGGTGCGGGCTTTTGTCGAGGCTGGCGTGCCTGACGATGTCTTCATCAACCTCTTTCTTGACCACGCAACGACATCCGCGCTGATCGCGGCCGGCAATTTCAACTTCATCAACTTCACCGGTTCGGTCGAAGGCGGGCGTTCGATCGAGCGGGCCGCTGCCGGCACCTTTGCCGGCCTCGGTCTTGAGCTCGGCGGCAAGGATCCGGGTTACGTCATGGAAGACGCAGACCTGGATGCCGCCGTCGATACGCTCATGGATGGCGCGACCTACAATTCCGGCCAGTGCTGCTGCGGCATCGAGCGCATCTATGTGCATGAAAGCCTCTACGACGCCTTCGTCGAGAAGTCGGTCGCCTGGGTGTCGAACTACAAGCTGGGCAATCCGCTCGATCCGGAAACGACGCTCGGCCCAATGGCCAACAAGCGCTTCGCCAAGGTGGTGCGCGAGCAGATCGCTGATGCGGTTTCGAAGGGTGCCAAGGCACTGGTCGATCCCAAGCTCTTCCCGGCTGATGACGGCGGCGCCTATATCATGCCGCAGGTGCTCACGAACGTTGATCACTCCATGGCCTTTATGAAGGACGAGACCTTTGGTCCGGCCGTCGGCATCATGAAGGTGAAGAGCGATGAGGAAGCGTTGTCGCTGATGAACGACAGCCCCTATGGGCTGACTGCTTCACTCTGGACGCAGGACCCTGAGCGTGCCGCCCGCATCGGCCGCGAGATCGAGACCGGCACGGTGTTCATGAACCGTGCCGACTATCTAGACCCGGCGCTCTGCTGGACCGGCGTCAAGGAAACCGGCAAGGGCGGCTCGCTCTCCGTGCTCGGCTTCCAGAACCTTACCCGTCCGAAATCCTATCACCTGAAGAAAGTCACGAAATGAACATCGTCGCCAATTGGAGCTATCCCACCGCCATCAAGATGGGACGTGGCCGCATCAAGGAACTGGCGGACGCGTGCAAGTCGCTGGGCATGAAGAAGCCGCTGTTGATCACCGACCGGGGGCTTGCCCCGATGGCGATCACCCAGACGGCGCTCGACGTGCTGGAAGAAGCCGGCCTCGGTCGCGCGCTCTTTGCCGATGTCGATCCGAACCCGAATGAGAAGAACCTGGAAGCCGGCATCAAGGCTTATAAGGATGGCGGTCACGACGGCGTTGTCGCCTTTGGCGGCGGCTCGGGCCTCGACCTCGGCAAGTGTGTTGCCTTCATGGCCGGCCAGACGCGGCCGGTCTGGGACTTCGAAGACATCGGTGATTGGTGGACGCGGGCCGATTCCGACGCCATCGCCCCGATCGTTGCCGTGCCGACCACCGCCGGTACCGGCTCCGAAGTCGGACGCGCTTCGGTCATCACCAATTCCGTCACGCATGTGAAGAAGATCATCTTCCATCCGAAGTTCCTGCCCGGCGTCGTCATCTGCGATCCGGAACTGACGGTCGGCATGCCGAAGATGATTACGGCCGGCACCGGGATGGACGCCTTCGCGCATTGCCTTGAAGCCTATTCCTCGCCTTTCTATCATCCGATGAGCCAGGGTATCGCGCTCGAAGGCATGCGGTTGGTCAAGGAATTTCTGCCGCGCGCCTATCACGAGGGGACCGATATCGAGGCCCGCACCAACATGATGTCGGCGGCCGCCATGGGCGCTGTCGCCTTCCAGAAGGGGCTTGGCGCCATCCATGCGCTGTCGCATCCGATCGGTGCTGTTTACAACACCCATCACGGCATGACGAATGCCGTCGTGATGCCGCCGGTGCTGAAGTTCAACCGTCACGTCATCGAGGAGCGGATTGAGCGGGCGGCCGCCTATCTCGGCATCGCGGGTGGTTTCGACGGCTTCTACGACTATGTGCTCGCACTGCGCGCCGAATTGCACGTGCCGGAAAACCTCACGGCCATGGGCATCGCCAGTGACCGGATCGACGAACTCTCCGCCATGGCGATCGAGGACCCGAGCGCCGGCGGCAATCCGGTGAAGATGACGCTCGAGAACACCAAGCAGCTCTTCGCCGACTGCTTCTGATCTTACGCGTTGCCCGCTTGAAGGCCCCGGTATGTTGTACCTGGGCCTCTGCAGCCATGCTGTCGGACCGAGCTTCTGCCTGCCCATTCCTATCTGCGAATATACTAGGTTTTTCCGTCGCTTCTCCCCAATAAGGGGGAGGGGGAGCTTGTGCGCGTTTCCAGTTTGTTAACCATGTTTGCTCCATGATGACTGCATGTGGCACCGATGACGCAGGTTGCCAAAGAGCGATGAGCCGCTCGGATCTGACCTCCCAAGGAAACAGCATGCCAGTCATTTCTTTTGCCAATGCCAAGGGTGGTGCCGGTAAGACCACCGCAGCCCTTCTTCTCGCCACCGAGCTGGCCCATCAGGGATACCGCGTCGCCATCCTTGATGCCGATCCGCAGCGCTGGATTACCCAGTGGCACGAGATCTCCGGTCCGCAGCGCAACATCGAGGTGGTCTCCGAGGTTACGGTCGCTTCCGTGCAGGGACATATCCGCGAGCTGTCGCGCGGCAATGACTACATCATCATGGATCTGGCCGGTGCCCGCGACGCCATGGTCACGACCGCGATCGGTCTCTCCGACCACGTGATGATCCCGGTCCAGGGCTGCGCCATGGACGCCAAGGGTGGCGCCCAGATCCTCGACCTCATCAAGCTGATGGAGGATGCTGGTAACCTCGTAATTCCACATTCGGTCGTGCTCACACGCGTCACCTCCATGGTGACCACGCGCGCACTTTTGACCATCAAGGGGCTGCTGGCTGCCCGTGGCGTCAATGTCGTCAACACGCCGATCGCCGAGCGCAGCGCCTATCGCGAAATCTTCGACTGTGGTGGCACGCTGTATTCGATGGATACGGCGAAGATCAGCAATCTCGACAAGGCTCAGGATAATGCCAAGGCCTTCGCTTCCGAGGTCATGCGCCTGTTGCCGGTCAAGGTCATCCGCTCCAGCGAGCCGCGTCGCCTGTTCCGTCTGGTGCGCTCGGCCGCCTGAGTGCTCCGCTTCCAATAGTCCAGAAACGAAGAGACCGCCGGTGCTGCCGGCGGTCTCTTCGTATTCAGATCGGAGTCTTTGATTGCGGAGGCGCTTCTGGAAGGCTTTGCGCCTTACTCGACGAATTCCACCGTAACGCCAGGCTTCACCATTTTTGCCAGCTCGGTTGCATCCCAGTTGGTCAGGCGAATACAGCCATGGCTCTGGGTGCGGCCGATCTTGGAGGGCTCGGGCGTGCCGTGAATGCCATAGGTGGGCTTCGACAATGCCAGCCAGACCGTGCCGACGGGGCCGTTCGGCCCTGGCGGGATCTGCAGGACCTGCGTGTTGTTGCCCTGCTGGAAATTGATCTTCGGATTGTAGGTATAACCGGGATTAAGGGCGATGCGTTCGATTGTGACGGTGCCCGACGGGGAGGGCGTGTCGGCAGAGCCGATGCTGGCTGGATAAGCGGCAATCAGGCCACCATCTTCGCCATAGGCGAAGACCTGCTTCAGACCCTTGTTGGCGACGATGCGTGTCACGTTGCCCTTCTTGTACGGGCCGGGTTCCACCACCTTGATCGTCGTGCCCGGGATCGAAAAATCGACGCCGGGGTTGAGTTCGCGCAGATAGCCTTCGTCCATATGGAAACGCTCGGCGAGCATCTCTACCGTGGAAGTGTAGGACAGGGCCGGAAGTTGTGCCTTATGCGCGTAGTCGTCGGGGATCGACGCGACAAAGGGGCCGGCGGCATCGCCGGCCGTAATCGTGTAGCTCTTGATCGCGAGGCCGCCGGAGAGACGCAGGCGCTCCAGGATGTCGTCGGCATTGTTCGGGTCGAGCGTCTCGCCGGTCATTTGCTCCCAGGCGACAATCGCCTTGTTGACGTTCTGACCCATCTTGCCGTCGATGACGCCGGGCGAAATGCCTTCACGATCGAGGAACACCTGGAGGGCGGTGATCTCCAGGCGGGACAGATTGCTCTTGACTGGGATTTCAGGCGTCACCGTACGGGCAGGGGCGGTGTCGGTAGGTGCGGGCAGATCCGGGCCGCCATAGGGCATGTCCTGGGGCAGGCCGTCGAGCGGCAGGCTGTCACGCGGGTCGACGTCCGGAATGGACGCGGTCGTGACGTCGTCGTCCCAGCCGCGCGGCGCAGGTGCGGGTTCGGCATAGGGATCGTAGACGCCGGGAAGGCCACGGTTTCCGCCACGCTGGCGGGGCGGATAATAGCTTTCCGCCGGAATCTCGGTTGCGACCAGATTGCCCATGCGGTCGATCAGCACCGTGCGACCCATCCGGTCGCGGCTGATCATGACTTCGCCGACTTCCGGCACATAGTCGAGGATATCGCCCTCTGGCGAGACGAGCAGCATCTGGGCGTTGCGATCGTCATAGACCGATTGTGCCGAGGCAAGGCTCACAGATGTGAGAGAGGCGGCGGCTAAAACCGCAAGTATCAAGCTAGATTTCCTGAAGTCGAACACGATTCGGTTTCCTCGTCTGAGCCGGCGACAAACGCGATAAATTTGACACTAATGTGGAAAAGGTGAATTCATAATGAATTGAGAGTTAACTCGCTGTGGGGGCGGAAGAGATAACCGGGCCGGATGCAGGGTCGCAGCGCCGGGTTGAGGGGGAAGAATGCAGGATAGACTGAGGATGGAGGCATTCATGCCCTTTCGGCTTTTACGCGTGGCCGAAAGCGTTGACCACGGCTTCATGCAGTTCTGCGGCCCGGAAGACGAGTTGTCGTGGTCCGAATGGCAGGTTCTCTGGTCGCTGGGCGAGCGCACCCCGACAACAGCGAAGGCCATCTCCTCCCATTCGGGTCTTTCCAAGACGAAAATCAGCCGTGCCGTGAAGGTCCTTGAGGACAAAGGATATCTCATTCGCAAGAAGGATCGATCGGACCGGCGCTTTGAACTTCTGTCCTTAACGCATAAGGGGCAGCACAGGTTCGAACGTCTCGCGGACGAAGCTGGGGCTTTCCAGCAGTGGCTTGAGCGCAGCGTTAACATCGCCTATCTCTCCTCGCTCGACAGCGGGCTCATCGGCCTGGAGGATCTGATCTCCACCGGCCACCTCAGGGCTCCGCAACGGCAGGCCGAGGAACCTCTTGCATGATCACTTTTTCCGGTCCAAGGGGACCGCGTCTGGCCCTCGACGAGAGTTCGGTATTCGATATCGGCTCCTGCATCGTCGATGGCGTCGATCTGTCTCCCGGCCGAGCGATCCCCGATGACGGCGATCCGCGGATTGACCATTCGCTGGAAGGGTTCCTGTTCACCTGCGGACCCGACCATATCCGCCACCGAGAGCCGATCGCGGGCACGGACCGGCACTTTCCTCTGCATGGCTCCTTCTCAGCAAACCCAGCGCATTCGATCGAGATGGCTATCGATGGAGAGGATCTTGTGGCCCGGGCCGTGGTCGATGTGACACTCGCGGCTGGCGGCCATGCGCAGTTGCGGCGGCAGTGGCGCCTGAAGGCCGAGAGCGGCGAGGTGCAGCTTGCCGATACGGTCATGAATGTCGGCGAAACCGCTTTTCCGACCTTTCTGATGTATCACATGAATCTGGGCGCGAAGCACTTCGACGACGAAACGCAGCTCGAAGGGGCGATGCTCGACGGCGGTGGTTTTCCCTGGACCTTCGGCGAAGCGGAGGGCGGCATCTTCTGTGTTCCAGCGGGTCATGGCGGCTGGGCGGAACTGCGTCTGGGGCCGATCGCGGCGATCGGCGGGAAGCGGCTGAAAGTCCGTTTTCGCACCGACACACTGCCGCATCTGCAGGTGTGGAGAAACCAGAGGCTTCCTGCCAATGTTCTCGGCATCGAGCCGGTCTCGCATCGATGGGTGGGACGTTCCGAGCTCGAGGCGGCGGGCGAATTCACTATCCTGCAGCCGGGCGAAAGCCGGGACTACGGACTTGCATTTTCCTTCGTCTGACGACCGATCGGTGATCCCCCGCGATTGACGCTCAGGGATGCCCGTCGTAGATGTTTGGCCCTAAGGAAATTGACGAGGAGCCCCGATGAACATCCGTCAGATCAACGAGGAATATTCGGTCAGCGGCCAGATCACGGTCGACGAGGTCGACGAGATCAAGGCGCTTGGCTTCAAGTCGATCGTCTGCCATCGCCCGGATGGTGAAGAAATCGGCCAGCCTGAATTTGCAGCCGTTGCCAAGCGCGCGGAAGAACTCGGCCTGAAGATCAAGCATGTGCCCGTCGGGCCGATGGGTGTCACGCCGGATGCCGTCGCCGACATGGTCGATGCGCTCGAAGAATTCGAACGTCCGATGCTCGGCTATTGCCGCTCCGGTGCTCGTTCGAACGCCACTTACGAACACGCGCAGCGCCAGCGCGGCTGACGCGTCTTTTCCATTATCCTTGGCCGGACGCTCGCGTCCGGCCTGTCTGTTTTCTAAACCAGCCTCAAGCAGGAGTTATCCCATGAGCATCAAGCGTATCGAGCCCGGCAAACGCATGAGCGGCGCCGTCGTCCACGGCAACACCGTTTACCTCGCCGGCCAGGTTGGTGAAGGCTCTACCGTGACCGAGCAGTCGAAGTCGGCGCTCGCCGAAGTCGACCGCCTGCTGGCCGCCGCCGGTTCGGACAAGTCCAAGATCCTGCAGACGATCATCTATCTCTCCGACATGTCGACCTTCGGCGAAATGAATGCAGTCTGGGAAGGCTGGATCGATCCGGCCAACCCGCCCGCCCGCGCAACAAGCGGTGCGCCGCTCGCGACGCCGGACTATCTGGTCGAGTTCATCGTCACAGCTGCTGTCTGATTTTTCAGGGCAACGTACTGAATGCCAAAGGCCGGGAGCGATCCCGGCCTTTCGTTGTTTTCTCAATCGCTTGCTCAGGGTTCACGGTTTCGCGGTCGTGCCGGACTTGCGTCGCCGGCCAAGAAGCCAGCGATACAGGCGTCCGTCTATCGAGAGCAGTCCAAGCGCTATCAGGACCATGCCGGCAAAATGGTTGGATGCCAGTATTTCGCCGAGGAACAGATAGCCAAGCAGGATAGCGCTGACTGGGATCAGCAGCGTAACGAGGGAACTGTTAATCGCGCCGCCGACCGCCAGGATATGGAAGAAGAGGATATAGGCGAGCGCCGTGGAGAGCAGCCCGAGGCCGAGCAGCGCGGCCATTGTCGTCATTCCCGGCATTGGCAAATGCCAGGGCGTGTCGATCAGCGTAACCACGGGTATCATCAGCAGCGTTGTCGCCGACACCTGTCCGAATGCACTGGTGGCCGGCGAGATGCCCATGCGCCGGAAGCGCCGCCCGAAGACACCCGCAAAGCCGTAGGACAGGGCTGCGCCGAGGCAGGCGAGAAGAGGCAGCAGCGGAATGTCTGCGGTCTTCACCCCGTTTCCGGCCATCAGTACCGCCACACCCGAAAATCCAAGCGCGATGCCCACGAGCTTATTGCGAGTCATGCCTTCGTCTGCTGTCAGAAAATGCGCGACGAGGATGGAGAATATCGGGGTGGTCGCGTTGAGGATCGAGGCGAGGCCGCTGGCAATCTGGGTCTGCCCCCAGAAGAGAAGCGTGAAGGGGATGAGGTTGTTGAGGAGCCCCATCCCGAAGAAGGCAGTCCAAGTGGTCGCGTCTGTGGGGATGGGCTGGCGGCGGATGCGCAAATAGACAAGCAGAGCCAATGCCGCGATCGCCACGCGGGCCAGGACCACCGTGAGCGGCGGAAGCTCAGAGAGGGCGACTTTGGAAAAGAAGAAGGAGCCGCCCCACAGAACGGACAGTGCCAAGAGCAGAGCCCAGCCGGTAAGGCTCATGGATTGGTTCTGCTGCATCTGAAAGGTTCCGTCGTGAATCGGTTGGCCATGTGTGGCCCGCTGAACCATCGTTTGCTCGCCGGATTCGGACTCTGTCCTTTTGACGCTCCAAACGCTGATGTAATCTCTCGTCATGAGCTTGGATATCCACCAATGTGAGCAGGCATGGCTTGCGCGTGATCCCCAGTTTGACGGCCGGTTCTTCATCGGCGTTCGAACAACCGGGATCTATTGCCGTTGTGTCTGCCCGGTGCGCCAGCCTTATCGCTGCAATATCGAATTCCTGCCGAGTGCGGCAGCGGCCGAACTGGCCGGCTATCGCCCATGCCTGCGCTGCCGGCCGGAAACGGCGCCGTTCAGCCCGGCCTGGAAGGGCAGTGCTGCAATCGTGGAGCGAGCAGCAAGACTGATCCGCGAGGAAGGCGCACTCGATGCGGCGGGTGCGACCGTCGAGGCGCTTGCGGCCCGCGTCGGTGTCGGCGGGCGACATCTGACGCGGCTGTTTCAAAAGCATCTCGGCGCAAGCCCGCTTCAGGTGGCAAAAACGGCGCGTGTTCAGCGCGCTAAGCGCCTGCTGACCGGTACGGATATGCCGATCACCGAGATTGCGCTGCAGGCAGGCTTCGGAAGTGTCAGGCGGTTCAATGCCGTTTTTCAGGAGGTTTACAAACGCCCGCCGACAGCGATCAAACGGAGTTCGTCGCCACGCCCATCGTGATCGCCCCTTGTCGCGCGGAGACCTCTGCGCAAACACAAAAATGGCCGGCGATGAACCGGCCATTCTGTTTTGATTCAATCGGCTGTCATGCTTTGTTGCGAATTTGAGTCAAGGTGCGGCTTGGCGTGATCGCCTCCGGGTCGAGCTTGATCTCGATGATCGCGGGCTTGCCGGAGGCGCGGGCGCGCAGGAAGGCAGGGGCGAAGTCTTCGGTCTTTTCGACGGTTTCGCCGTGGCCGCCATAGGCCTTGGCCAGCGCTGCAAAATCGGGGTTGGTCAGGTCGGTGGCGCTGACGCGGCCCGGATATTCGCGCTCCTGATGCATCCGGATCGTGCCGTACATGCCGTTATTGATGACAAGCGTGATGATCGGCAGGTTGTAACGGATGGCGGTCGCGAATTCCTGGCCATGCATCATGAAGCAGCCATCACCGGCAAAGCAGACGACTTCACGCTCTGGGAAGAGCTGCTTGGCGGCAACGGCTGCCGGAAGGCCATAGCCCATGGAACCGGAGGTCGGGGCGGCCTGGGTGTTGAAGGCCTGGAAGCGGTGGAAGCGATGCAGCCAGGTGGCATAGTTGCCGGCGCCATTGGTGAAGATTGCATCCTTCGGCGTGTTGGCTTCGATCCATTCCATGATCGGCCCCATCTGCACGGCGCCCGGGCCGGCCTTGGGCGGCGTCGACCAGGCGAGATAGGCGGCGTGCATGGTCTCGGTGCGCTCGGCCCATGCAGGGGCGGCGGGCGCATCCAGTGATGCGAGTGCTGCGACGAATTCCTCAGGTGCTGCACAGATCGCGAGATCAGCGCGGTAGACGCGGCCGAGTTCGGACGGGTCGGGATGCACATGCACGAGCTTTTGCGCCGGGTAGGGGATGTCCATCAGCGTGTAGGAGGAGGAGGGCATTTCGGAGAAGCGGCCGCCGAGCAGGATCAGCAGATCGGCCTCCTTCACTTCCTTAGCCAGCGCCGGGTTGATGCCGATGCCGACATCACCGGCATAGGAGGGATGCAGGTGATCGAAGAGCATCTGGCGGCGGAAAGAGCAGCCGACCGGCAGCTTGAATTTTTCGGCAAAGGCCTTGATTCCGGCGACCGAAGTCTCGCTCCAGCGTGTGCCGCCGAGAACGACCATCGGGCGCTTGGCGGTCTTCAGCAGTTCGCTGAGGGCTGCGATCTGGCTTGGGCCGGGATGGGCCTCGACGGGGGTGTAGGGCTTGGCTTCCGGGGCCTCAACCTCGTCGAGCAGCATGTCCTCAGGGAGCGTCAGCACGACCGGGCCGGGTCGGCCCGAGGTGGCGACGGCAAAGGCGCGGGTGACGAATTCCGGGATGCGGCGGGCGTCGTCGATTTCGCCGACCCATTTGGCGAATTCGGTGAAGGCGCGGCGGTATTCGACTTCCTGGAAGGCTTCGCGCTCCTTCATATCCCGACCGATCTGGCCGATGAACAGGATCATCGGAATCGAATCCTGCTTTGCGACATGCAGGCCGGCAGAGGCGTTCGTCGCGCCCGGACCACGGGTTACCATGCAGATGCCGGGTTTGCCGGTGAGGCGGCCCCAGGCATCGGCCATCATCGCGGCGCCGCCTTCCTGGCGGCAGACCAGCGTCTCGATGCCGCTGTCCTTCAGCGCGTCGAGCACGGCCAGATAGCTTTCGCCGGGAACGCAGGAGACGCGCTCGACGCCGTTTGCCTTCAGCGCCTCGACGATCAGTTCACCGCCGGTTCTCTTCATTGCGTCTTCCTTTCCAGCTCGGCCAGTTCGGCCAGAATTTCGTTTCCGTGCTCGCCGATACGCGGGCTCGGGCGCTCGTAGCGCAGGGGGGTCTCGGAGAGCACGATCGGCGTGCGCACGCTTGGGATGACCGTGCCCTTGTCGTCGGTGAGATCGATCTTCAGGCCGCGCGCTTGCACCTGCGGGTCAGCGAACATTTCCGCGATCGAGTTGATCGGCCCGGCCGGCACGGCATTTTGTTCGCAGGCTGAGAGCAGGTCGCGCTTCTGCCACTTGGCGGTCTCTGTCGTGACGATCCGGCGCACCTCAACCTTGTTGGCGACGCGTGCCTTGTTGGTGGCGAATCGCTCGTTCTCGGCTATCTCGGGGATGCCGAGGATGGTGCAGAGGCGCTTGAACTGGCCGTCATTGCCGACTGCGAGAATCAAGTGGCCGTCAGCGGTCGGCACGACTTCATAGGGGCTGATATTCGGATGGGCATTGCCGAGCCGGGTCGGTGGCTTGCCGGAGATCAGGTAGTTCATGTTCTGGTTGGCGAGCACTGCTGACATGACGTCGAGCAGCGCCATGTCGATGAACTGGCCCTGACCTGTCTTCAGGACATGGATGAGCGCGGCCTGGATTGCGGTCACGGCATAGATGCCGGTGAAGATGTCGGCGATGGCCACCCCCGCCTTCATCGGCTCGCCGTCCTTTTCGCCTGTGATCGACATGAAGCCAGACATGCCCTGGACAATGTAGTCATAGCCGGCGAAATCGGCATAGGGGCCGTTCTGGCCGAAGCCGGTGATCGAGCAGTAGACGAGCTTCGGGTTGATGGCCTTCAGGCTGTCGTAATCGAGTCCGTATTTCTCAAGACCGCCGCGCTTGAAGTTCTCGATGACCACATCGGCCGAAGCGCAAAGGCGGCGGACCGTTTCCTGGCCTTCGGGTGTCTTCAGGTCGACGGCGATCGAGCGCTTGTTGCGGTTGGTCGAATGGTAATAGGCGGCCGAGAGGTTTTCACCATCGGCGCCCTCGACGAAGGGCGGTCCCCAGGCGCGGGTGTCGTCACCGCCTTCGGGGTTCTCCACCTTGATCACGTCGGCGCCGAGGTCGGCGAGCATCTGGCCTGCCCATGGGCCTGCGAGTACGCGGGCCAGTTCGATCACGCGGATGCCGGTGAGCGGGGCAGGGGATGATGGCTTGGGCGTCATTGCGCGATCCTGTGCGGCGTCGTCAGGTTCGGCGATCCGACAATATTGGATCTCCTGCCATGACAAGAACTGCTATCGACCGAGCTATATCGCCCCATTTTGCCATTCGCACCTGATATTCTCTCATGGCATCATTCCGTTTCGGCAAGATCTGGCCAGATCAGGGTCCGAGATTGCGGAGCCAGGCGAGGAAATTGGCGATAGATTTTTCACGACCGATCTCGTTCAACGTCTCATGCCGCATGCCCTCATAGACCGTAGTTTCGACATCCGTCATGCCGACATCGAGCATGCGTTGGCCGAGCCAGCGTATCTCGCGGCCCATATTGGTCGCGGGGTCCTCAGCGCCGCCGACCAGATAGACGGGGAGGCGTTGCGGCAGGCGCTCAAGACGTTCGGGGGCGGCGCCTGCGAAAGTCAGGCGAAAGATATCGCGCCACATGGAGACGCTGGCATCGAAGCCGCATAGCGGATCGGCGATATAGGCGTCGACCTCGCGCGCGTCATGCGAGAGCCAGTCGAATGGTGTCCGATGCCCCTTGATGGCGCGGCCCCAGGCAACAAAGGTCGCCTTCGGCAGGATCAGCGACGGGACGTCGGAGCCCTTCAACATCTGCTCAAGAGAAAGCACGCCTTGGGCGAAGCGTCCGGCAAGGCCGGGATTGAAGTTTGAGTTCCAGACGGTCAGCGCATGGAAGGCTTGTGGATGTTCATTCGCGACGTTGAGCGCGATCAGGCCGCCCATGGAGTGACCGAAGAGAATGACCGGAAGTCCGGGATGGGTTTCGACGGCAAGCTCGCGCATGGCAATGACATCGGCGATCACCTTTTCGGCCCCGTTGCTGCGCGCGAATATCCCGAGTTGAGCGTCCGGTGCCGTCGTCTCGCCGTGTCCGCGGTGATCATGGGCAAAGACGTGGTAGCCATGGGCGGCCAGTGCCGAGGCGAACCCCTCGTAGCGCCGCGAATGTTCGGCTAGACCGTGGCAGATGAGGACAATACCACGCGGCGCGGTCGTCGACGGCTGGTGGTGATAGGCAAGACGTGCGCCTGATGGCGATTGGTGAAAGGCAAGAGCTGAAAACATTAGGTTCCCCCGATGGCGCGATAGGAGGTCATTTCTCTGCCATGCGCAATAGCGTCAGTGGCTTGACGCCGGATGCGCGAACAAGCCGGCGGGTAGCGACCCCGGCCAGCGAGGCGGGGATGTGGAATGATCTGAAACTTGCGAGAACTGCTGTATTTCTTGGCAGTTTTTTGTGCGCCGCATTGCCCCAAGGACGCAATTCGCCTACATAGCGGCAAATTCCCATTCCCGCCGGAGCAAGACCCCATGGCACGCCAGTTCATCTATCACATGTCGGGACTTAGCAAGTCCTACGGCGCAAAGAAGATTCTCGAGAACATCCACCTCTCGTTCTATCCCGATGCCAAGATCGGTATCCTCGGCCCGAACGGCGCCGGTAAGTCGACCGTGTTGCGCATCATCGCCGGTCAGGACAAGGAATATACCGGTGAAGCCTGGCTCGCCGAAGGTGCGACCGTCGGTTATCTCGAGCAGGAACCGCATCTCGATCCGGCGAAGAATGCGTTCGAGAACGTCATGGAAGGCGTGGCCGACAAGCAGGCCGTGCTCGACCGTTACAACGAACTGATGATGAACTATTCCGACGAGACGGCGGAAGAGGGCTCGAAGCTGCAGGACATCATCGACAGCCAGAACCTCTGGGACCTCGAACAGCAGGTGGAGATGGCGATGGAAGCGCTGCGCTGCCCGCCTAAGGACGCAGACGTCACCCTGCTTTCGGGTGGTGAGCGCCGTCGTATCGCGCTTTGCCGTCTGCTGCTCTCGCAGCCGGACCTGCTTTTGCTCGACGAACCGACCAACCACTTGGACGCCGAGACGATCGCCTGGCTTGAAAAGCACCTGCGCGACTACCCGGGCGCCGTGATGATGATTACCCACGATCGCTACTTCCTCGACAACGTCACCGGCTGGATCCTCGAACTCGACCGCGGCCGTGGCATTCCGTACGAAGGCAACTATTCGGCTTACCTGCAGGCGAAGGCCAAGCGCATGCTTCAGGAAAACCGCGAAGAGGCCGGTCGCCAGAAGGCGATCTCGCGCGAACAGGAATGGATCGCATCCAGCCCGAAGGCCCGTCAGGCCAAGTCCAAGGCCCGTATCAAGGCCTATGAGCAGCTGGTCGATGCGGCTGAAGGCATTCGTCCCGGTGATGCGCAGATCATCATTCCGGTCTCCGAGCGTCTTGGCCAGGTGGTCATCGAACTCGATGGCATCACCAAGGGCTTTGAAGGCCGCACGCTGATCAACGATCTCTCGATCAAGCTGCCGCCGGGCGGTATCGTCGGCATCATCGGCCCGAACGGCGCCGGCAAGTCGACGCTGTTCAAGATGATCACCGGCCAAGAAAAGCCGGATGCCGGTTCGATCCGCGTCGGTGACACCGTGCATCTCGGTTATGTTGACCAGAGCCGCGATGCGCTGGATGGTTCGAAGACCGTCTGGGAAGAAATTTCGGGCGGTGCCGAAATCATAAAGCTCGGCAAGTTCGACATGAACTCCCGCGCCTATTGCGGCGCCTTCAATTTCAAGGGCGGAGACCAGCAGCAGAAGGTCGGCAATCTCTCGGGCGGCCAGCGTAACCGCGTGCATCTGGCCAAGATGCTGAAGGCCGGCGGCAATGTGCTGCTGCTCGACGAACCGACCAACGACCTCGACACGGAAACGCTCGGCGCGCTGGAAACGGCACTCGAAAACTTCGCCGGCTGCGCGATCATCATCAGCCACGATCGCATGTTCCTCGACCGTCTGGCGACGCATATCCTTGCCTTCGAAGGCGACGGCCATGTCGAATGGTTCGAAGGCAACTTCGAAGACTACGAACAGGACAAGATCCGTCGCCTCGGTCCGGATGCGCTGAACCCGGGCAGCCAGTCCTATAAGCGCCTGACGCGCTAAGGCAGTTAACAGAGTGCCAATTGAGGGCCGGGCCGAAAGGTGCCGGCCCTTTTTTCGTGCACTGATCCAGCGCCATCAGCGATTCAGGCTTGCATCACATCGAAAACAGACATAAAGATATCTTTATGTCGTTATTGCGGTGGTGTGAATGAGACTCGGTGTCGATACTCTTGTGGAATTGCTGAAGGCGGCAGGCGAGCCGACCCGCCTGCGTCTCCTCACGCTTCTGTCTGCGGGCGATCTCACGGTCACTGATCTTACAGAAATTCTCGGTCAGTCGCAGCCACGAATCTCCCGTCATCTGAAGTTGCTTTCGGAAGCCGATCTGATTGATCGCTATCAGGAGGGCGCCTGGGCCTATTTTCGGCTGAAACAGGATGGCTCGGGCGCGGCACTGGTTCGACTGCTGCTGGATGCTGCCGAGGAGAGCGATCCTGTCCTCCAGCGTGACCGCGATCGCCTGGCCGGCGTCAAGCGGGCGAGGGCTGAGAAGGCGCAGGCCTATTTCAGTCGCAACGCTTCCGAATGGGACGAGCTTCGCCGCCTGCATGTCAACGATGCCGATGTCGAAGCGGCTCTTCTGCAGATCGTCGGAACCGACGCGGTCGAATCCATGCTCGACCTCGGCACAGGCACCGGCCGTATCCTGCAACTTCTATCGCCCCGCTACCGCCGGGCAATCGGGATCGATGCCAGCCGTGACATGCTGGCGGTCGCCCGCTCCAATCTCGACAAGGACGGCATCCTGTCCGCCAGCGTGCGTCATGGCGACATCCTGAACCTGCCGCTCGATGCCGGCGACTACGATCTCGTGACGATCCATCAGGTTCTTCACTTCCTTGAAGAGCCGGAGCTGGCTCTTGCCGAAGCTGCGCGCATGCTGAAGCCGGGTGGTCGGCTCGCGATCATCGATCTGGCGCCACATGCCCACGAATATCTCCGGGACGAGCACGCTCATGTGCGCCTCGGCTTCTCCCATGGCGTCATGGCCGAATGGCTCGGCCGTCAGGGATTGTCCGTCGAGGACGTCATCGACCTGCCACCGGAAACTGCGGCCGGACGTGGGCTGACCGTGACCATCTGGCTTGCCCGGCGCGGACGTGCTGCGGCGCATGCCGCTTCTGAACAACCCCTTGCCTTGACCGGGAGCAGATAAATGACCAAGCCCGAACGGCCGATCGCCAAGACGCCTGATGTGCGGATCTCCTTCGAGTTCTTCCCGCCCAAGTCGCCCGACATGGAGGATCAGCTCTGGCAGACGGTGAAGGCCCTGCAGCCGTACCAGCCCGATTTCGTCTCGGTGACCTACGGTGCCGGTGGAACGACACGCGAGCCGACCCTTGCGACCGTCAAGCGGTTGATTGACGAGACCCCGCTCGCCACAGCTTCACACCTGACCTGTGTGGGTGCGACGCGTGAGGAGGTGCGTGCGGTCGTGGAAGAGTTCGAGGCGGCTGGCGTTCGCCACTTCGTGGCGCTGCGTGGCGACCCGCAAGGGGGCATGGGCAGCCGTTATGCGCCGCATCCGGGTGGCTTCCTGAATGCTGCCGACCTCGTCTCTGGTCTGCGCGACCTCGGTGACTTCGAGATTTCCGTCTCAGCCTATCCCGAACGCCATCCGGAGAGCGAAAATGACGATGTCGACATCGATATGCTCAAGCAGAAGGTCGATGCCGGAGCCACGCGCGCGCTGACGCAGTTCTTCTTCGACAATGATATCTTCGAGCGCTACCTGGACCGCGTCCGGGCGGCGGGTATCACCATCCCGATCGTGCCGGGCATCATGCCGATCCAGAATCTGACGCAGTTGAAGCGCTTCGCCTCGATGTGCGGCTCCAGCACACCGTCATTCCTCGACGAACGCTTCGAGGGGACCGAGGGCGATCCTAAGGCACGTGCGGCGGTTGCGGCCGACATTGCGGCCGAACAGATCGCCGATCTCTCGCGTCGGGGTATCGAAGAGTTTCACATCTACACGATGAACCGGGCGCCTCTGACCATTGCGACTTTGGAACGCCTTGGCATCTCGGCGAAGGCCGACAAGATCTCCAACGCGGCCGCCTAAGCCGAGGTCGCCGCCGCCATAAAAAAGAGGCGCATGACGGTCCGTGTCATGCGCCTCTCATTCGTTTTGAAATTCTATCTGCTGGAGAGGCCTAATCCGGCCAGCTCATGGGTTCAGTTACTCAGACCCGTGTCAGATAAACAGCATCGTTCCGATGAAAACAAACGCTGCACCGACGATCAGGACATTAATTGAATTGGTCAGTCCCATGTGTGCCTCCTTGCGTTGACCGTTAGATATTATGTCTGATTTGTGTCGGCGCAAGGGCCAATCTGTGCTGCGCTGCGTCAATAAGCGGCGAGTAACGTATCCATAACGAGCGATAAGCCATACGGATCAATAGCTTGCCCTAGCTCTCGCCCTGTTAATGAAGTTTAATTTCCGTGAGCGTCTGTCGGCCCCGTTCGCGGGGCTGAAATCCTCAGCGTCACCAGATGGACAGCCGCCGGAAACATAAAAAGCCGGGGCGTGGAGGCGCCCCGGCTCGATCATGTGGTCTTTGATGCGGATATCAGAGGGCGGCAAGCAATGCCGGTGTCGGCCAGCCATCGGCGGGCAGGCCCACTCGCTGCTGCTCCTTCTGTACCGCGACGCGTGTGCCGGCTCCCAGGATGCCGTCGATCTTGCCGACGTCATGGCCAAGGCCCTGCAGCTTGGTCTGCAGCGCCATCATCTGGTCGGTGTCGAGGCCCGGTTCCGGATTGCCCTTCTGATAGGCGGGCGCACCGCCGAACTGGGTGGCGAAAAATGCCGCCGAGGTCGTGTAGATGAAGGACTGGTTCCATTCGAGATAGATGTTGAAGTTCGGATAGGTGATGAAGGCTGGCCCCTTGCGGCCCTGCGGCAGAATCAGCGATGCGGGCAGGGCGGAGAAAGCCGTCTCGCCGTCGCGGGGCTGCACGCCGAGTGCAAACCACTCACCTGCCGTCATCGTGCCTCCAAGGCCGGACTTCTCGAAGGGCAGGTTTTCCGGGATGCTGACTTCCTGGATCCAGGGTTCGCCGCGCTTGAAGCCGAGATGCTGAATGAAGCGTGCGGCCGTGAGAAGGGCGTCAGGGCTGCTCTGCTTGACGTTCACATGGTTGTCGCCATCGCCATCCACGCCGAAGGCGATGATGTCTTCAGGGAGCATCTGCACCTGGCCAATTTCGCCAGCCCAGGCTCCAGTATTGGTCGCAGGGTCGAGATCGCCATGCTCGACCATCTTGATCAGCGCCAAAAGTTGCGGGCGGAAGAGTTCCGGGCGGCGGCAATCATGGGCCAGCGTAACCAGCGCATTGCGGGTGTTGAAGTCGCCCTGTACGGCGCCGAAGTCCGTTTCCTTGGCCCAGAAGGCGGTAATGACGCCGGCCGGCACGCCGTATTCCTGTTCGGCGCGTGCGAAGACCTCTGAATACTCTCTGATTTTCTGAAGGCCGGTGTTGAGGCGCGCCTGACTGCCGGTGCGGCTTGAGAATTCCAGGAAAGTCTGGCGGAAGACGCCCTGCGAGCGGTCGCGGGAAAGAACCTTCTGGTCGATGGCTGCACCGGCAAGCGCCTTGTCGACAATTTCTGCCGGCGTGCCTGCGGCAATGGCTTCCGCCTTCACGCCTTCGAGGAAGGTCGCGAGATCGCCGCCGCATTGCTGCTGCGCCTGGGCGAAACCGGCTGAGGCAAGAATGAGGGCGAGAGGGAGCGCATGACGCAGGGCGTTGTTCATCGATCAGTCCTTCGGGTTGCGTGCGATCGAATGCCGCGTTTACGCCGGCATGCGATGGCATGGGTTTGTTTCTCAGAGCCTCTAGGCTCCGTTTGCGATCATTTCGAGACGGCGGCGATCCAGTTCTGCCAGTTCTTCTGGGTGCCGGCGAAAACGTTGATATCGGTTTCGCCTCGGATGCCGGGAATGACGCCTGTCGACGTGTATTGCCAGAAGGACCAACGCCGTTCCGGATAGATCTCGCTTGGATGCTGCGCCACGGCCCGGACCCAGAAGTGATGATCCCTGAACGCGCCTTCGAGGTTGTCCCGGTGGAAGTCGACGGAGGTGTAGATGATCGGACGCTTGCCGAAATGGGCCTCAATGCGCTGCATGAAGCGCTGCATTTCGCTGCGCACCGTTGCGGGATCCGGCCGCAGGCGGCAGGTCGGGGAGGTCGGGTTCCATTCGACGTCGAGCACGGGTGGCAGAAGGTTGGCATCGCGCGGCACGTTCTTGATGAACCAGTCGGCTTGCTCGTCGGCCGTCGAACAGAAATAGTAGAAGTGGTAGGCGGCGTGCGGAATGCCGGCGTCACTGGCACCCCGCCAGTATTCGTGGAAGCGTGGATCGAGCATGTCCTTGCCTTCCGTCGCCTTGATGAAGACGAAGGACACGCCCGATTTTTTCACCTGGCGCCAGTCGACGTCGCCGTTCCATTTGGAGACGTCGATGCCATGCACCTCGTGACGATGCGGTGTCTTGCCATCGAAATGCTGGGGATCGGTGTCCTGGAAACGCGGAGAGAGGGAGGCTGTTTCCAACAGGTCGTAAGAGCCCGAGGTGCAGCCTGAAACTGCAAGGCAAAGCGGGAGGAGAAGTGTGGGAAGCCACCGCATCGAGGGTCCGTGATCTCATGATTAAGGGAAGTTGCCCCATGAGGTGCAACAACGACACGCGTGGGAGCCGACTTTCGTCGCCCATCATCGTCAAATCCGGATTAGATGCAATCTTGCTTGCGCGAGGCCGTCAGCGGCTAAGGACGGCGTGCCAGGCATAGCCACGCCAGAGGGGCTCGAACTTCAACTGCAAGCCCTTTGCCGTCGCCCGCTCTTCGAGAATGCTTTTCAGATCCGGGCGGGGGCTGACGTGGAAGCGGGCGAGCCAGGCCTGCAGACCTCTCTGAAACCACTGGGGTATGCGCTCCTGCTGGCCGAAGTCGACGATGTGCAGGGATCCCTCTGGACTAAGCGCTTCGATACCCCGGTCAATGGCGGCCTGCCAGTCGGGAATCATCGACAGGGCATAGGAGATCATCACCCGGTCAAAATGCGGCTGTCCGAAATCGGCGGCGCAAAATGTCGTGGCATCGGCGACCTCAAGCCTTGGGCGTGATGCCTTGCCCTCAAACTTGGCCTGGGCTGTTGCGAGCATCTCAGCCGAAATGTCGAGGCCAAAGAGGTTTGCATGCGGAAAGTGCCGCTGGGCAAGGACAAGGTTGCGACCCGTGCCGCAACCAATTTCCAGGAGTGTGCCGCCGTTATCCAGATCGAGCCCTGCGATCATGCGGTCTCGACCGAGCAGGTAGTATTTCCGCGTCAGGTCGTAGATATGCCGCTGATAGCGATACATCTGGTCCATGCGGTCCGCGTGGTCCTGGCTTTCGGTGGAAGCGAGGGCGGCAGGGCTCTCGCTCATGCGGGCCGCTTCTCATATATGTGGAAGCCACCATAGATGGCGGAGCGGTCCTGAGTGTTCAGGGCGTGTGAGCGTTCGGCCTGATAATGCCACTGGTCGAGAAGGGCGGGTGCCAGCTTTCCTTTCAGGATGCTGTCTTCCGCGGCGGTGCGGAAGATGACGCGGGCGCCTTCGCAGGCGGTACGCGTAATTTCGGTCCACAACTCGTTCAGCTGTCGCTCGTTCATCCAGTCCTGTGCGTCGAGAAGCACGTAGCGATCGACGCTGCCGGCTGGCTTTTTCGCCAGGAGTTCGGTGAAATTGGCGTGGTGAACGGTCGCGCGATCCGCTGTCTCTCGTATGGCGCGGTAGTGCTGTTCCTGCAGATAGGTGGGCAGAACACCTTCTTCCGGCTTCGGATAGCGGCGGAGAAATGCCTGCCAGGCGAAGTAGTTGTCGCGCAGCAGGAAATGGCAGCAGAGCTTTTCCAGGCGGTGGCGCAGGACGGCGGCGATCGTGCCGTCGTTGGCCAGCGATGCGAGCTCGTCATATTGCTGCGGCGGGATGCCAAGGCCGAAGAGCGAACTCTTGCGGCGGGTCAGCCAGCGAATGAGTGGCTTGTCGAACAAGGGTGCGATGCGGCTGTCGAAAAACATCCGTTGTTCGCGCAAGGAGCGGGTTTCGGCTAGTTCTTCCAGGCGAACGCCATGGCTGCGTGCGATCAGGTGGCCGATGGTGATGAACCGCCCGAGAAGGCCGGTGCGGTAGATGTTGCGGTTGAAGACGGAAATACGTTTGCGCCCAGTCAAGCCGCGTGCTTCCCAGTAGCGCCGTGTCGCCGTGTCCAGATTGGGAGCGATGTGGCGGTCATACATCCGGACATTGGTGCTGACGCCGTGTTCGCCAAGCAGGCGACGGACGGAGGCGTGGTCGGGCAGGTGGCGGAAGGCCGCGAGCTTCAGGCGATTGAGGGCGATGTGGTTCGGGTTGAGGTCGACCACATCGATCGAGGCCGGCCGACGGCTGAGATAGGCGAGCATGTTGCAGCCGCCCGAGCCGATGGTGACGATGCGATGGCCTTCGGAAAGATCCATGGCCTGCATGTCGACCTCGGGATCCTCCCAGATCTGCGCATAGACAAGGCCGGAAAACAGCAGGCCGAAGAGGCGTTCCGACAGGCCCGCCGGCGAAAGGGCGGCATGCTGCAGCAATGCACCCTTCAGCTTCTCGTTTCCGCGAAATCCGGCATCGGGTGCAAGCTCAGTCATGTCGATCCGCCCTCTTGTTGGGTTTCACGGCGTGTAGCGCTCGGGTGCTACAGTTTGATGACGCGGTTGACGGGGTGCGGTAACCGAATTTCAATGCATTTTATACAAATTGTCCTCAGTTATTTTAGGGGTGTTTAACATGATGTTAAGTGAAATCCCGTTTGGGAGGCGACTGCGCTACGGTCTTGCCGGTTTTCTGGGCGGAGCTGCAGCTCCGGCTGCCATGGCTCTACCTGTTGTGGTGCAGTCCGGTTTTGATGCTCTTTCCACAGCTTTTATGAGTGAATGGTCCTCGCTTGCGGCCATCAGCCTACCGCTTGTCGGCACCGCAGTCGGTTGGCGAATCGCCTCCTGGGAGGCCATGCTGCATGAGCGCATCAGTCGCCTCGAAGGTGGTGCGACGGCGCTTGAAGCTGCCTCACGTTTCGATCGTCTGACCGGCCTTGGCAACCGTCAGGCCCTGAATGACGCGCTCGAAGCCCTGATGGCGGCACGAGGTCCGTCGGGCGGTACGCTTCTGCTGATCGATCTCGACCGCTTCAAATATGTCAATGACACGCTGGGACATGCGGCTGGCGACGCACTGCTGGTCGCCGTGGCCGAGCGTTTGCGCCAGGCTTCGGGCGAGGGCGCGCAGTTGTTTCGTCTCGGGGCCGACGAGTTCGCGGTCATCCTGCCGCAAGCGCTGCGCCGCCCGGTGGCAGAGTTCGTCTGCCTGGCGATCGAAGACGCGCTCGCCGAACCTTTTGTCCTGGAGCAGGGGCGCGTTATGGCCGGAGTGAGTATCGGTGCAACGCTCATCTCCGCCGAGGACAGTGATATTGCGGCACTGCTGCAGCGGGCGGCTCTGGCGCTCTATCGCGCCAAGGAGGTCTTTGGCCCTGCCCATGCCTTCCATGATGAAAGTCTCGCCCGTGAAGTGCGAGAAGGCCTGGAGCTCGAACGCGACCTCTCGCGCGGCTTCGTCGACGGGGAATTCTATCTCGAATACCAGCCGATTGTTGCCGTGGAGAATGGTGACGTGCGATCTCTGGAGGCGCTTCTGCGCTGGCGCCATCCGGCGAGGGGGCTGATCACGCCCGACGTCTTCATCCCTCTCGCAGAGAAGACCGGCATCATTCAGGTGATCGGCAAATGGGTCGTGCAGCAGGCTTGCGCCGCAGCCGTAACCTGGCCGGAACCGACGGGCGTCAGCGTCAACGTGTCGGGCGACCAGTTCAAAGATCCGAACTTTGTGACGCATATCCTCGATTGTCTGGTGGATACCGGGCTGGCGCCAGAGCGGCTGACGATCGAAGTGACAGAGGCGGTCTTTTCCGTCGATATCGATCTTGTTTGCCGCAGTCTCGCCGAGCTTCGCTCGAGCGGCGTGCGCATCGCGCTCGACGATTTCGGCACCGGATTCTCGTCGATTAACAATCTCCGGCTCTTCCCGCTCGATGAACTGAAGATCGACCGGTCCTTCGCGAAGCAGATGCTTGAGACCAGCCAGGGGGCGAAACTCGTCGACCTCATGCACAAGCTGTCGGAGACCTTCCAAATCCGGACCACAATCGAGGGGATCGAGACCAACAGCCAGTTGGATTTCATCAAGCGCCTTGGCATCGGCGAGGCTCAAGGGTTCCTGTTTTCACGACCCTTTGCGGCTGCGGAAGCCCTCAATTTCCTGGAGGCGCGCCTTGAGCAACGCGCAGTCCCGGTCGCTTGAAAGTCGCGGGATAACTTCCGGCACGCGCCCTGGTCATCTTTCGCCTGTCATTCATTCCTGCTTCGATAGCGGCAACAGGAGGAGAGGTTGATGCGGAGACTCATGAAGTGGGGCGCACGCGTGGCGGTGGCGCTTGTGGGCATCGTTGCGGTGGCCGCAACCTGGATCGTCGCATATCCGCCCGAACTTCTGAGGGTCGGTACCGGTTATGCCGCCAAGATCGTCTGCTCGAATGTCTTCATCGCCGGTCGCGACGCCGACGAGGTGCTGCGCGACGACGTGCAGGCTCCTGGACACCCCTTGCTGAAACTCGTGCGCGCCGAGGTCGATCTCGAACAGGGCCTGGTGAAAACAGCCTTGCTCGGTGTCGTCGCACCATCGACCGCACTGCATCGCACCGGCCTGGGCTGTGCAACCTTGAACGATTCTGCGATCGACGAAGCAAGGCGCCTGTCTGCACCGCCGGCTGACGTGGCCTCGGTAGACACGACCCGGGCCTGGCCGGATGGTGATGCAGTGGCGGAGAACGATCCGCGGCTGCAGGCCGTGCTTTCCAATCCAGATCTCCTCGGACCTAGTGCCCGAGCAGTCGTGGTCGTTAAGGACGGCCGGATTGTCGGCGAGGCCTATGGTCCCGGTTTCAATGCGGAAACACCGCTCCTTGGCTGGTCGATGACGAAGACGGTGACGGCCGCGCTCGTCGGCATCCTCAAGGGGGAGGGCCGGATCGACGAGAGTGCGACGAACCTCTTTACGGAATGGAATGGTGACAGTCGCGCCGAGATATCGCTTTCGGATCTACTCGCCATGCAAAGCGGTCTCAGTTTCAATGAGAGCTATGGCGACGTGACCGACGTGACGCGGATGCTCTATCTCGAACGCGATATGGGGGGGTATGCGGCGTCGCTGCCTCCGGCTTCAGGGCCGGGGACGCGGTTCAACTACTCCTCCGGAGAAACGGTGCTGATCTCGCGTTACTGGATGTCGCGCTTCTCGGACCGGGAGGCGGCGCTCGCCTATCCGCGGGAGGCCTTGTTCGATGTGATCGGTATGCGAAGCGCGGTGCTCGAAGCGGATCCGACCGGCACTTTTGTCGGAGGTTCCTATCTATACGCGACGGCCCGCGACTGGGCCCGCTTCGGACTCCTGATTGCGGAGAACGGACGCTGGTCTGGCCGTCAGCTCGTCGATCCGTCCGTGATGGCACGCATCTATGAACCGGCTGCCGTTTCCAACGGCGCCTATACGAGAGGGCAGGCCTGGCAGAATGGTCCCGGAGACAAGGACAGCAGTTTTTCGCTGCCCGAGGAAACGCTCTGGATGCTCGGCCATGACGGCCAGTCGATTGCCGTCATTCCATCGGAAGGATTGGTGGTCGTCAGACTTGGGTTGACGCCGCGCCGGTTAGACTACAGGCCACAAAGGCTGTTGCAGGCGGTACGGGACGCGCTCCGCTGACGCCGGCGGTCAACGCGTGAGGTGCAGAAGGCCCTTGCGCTTGGCATCGTAGTAGTAGCCACGCGAGTAGAGGCGAACAGCCTGGTCGTGATCATTGTCAGCGACGACCCAGGCGCCCTTCAGATACTTGACCGCATATTTGATGTTGGTTTCGGCATCGAAAAGCCCGTCGGCCGGACCGCTATAACCCATGGCCTTGGCCGTATTGTAGCGGATTTGCATCAGGCCGTAATTGCCCTTGCTGTAGGCGGCCGGATTGTAGCGGCTTTCGCGGTGCACGACGCGATGCACGAGATCGACCGGGATCTCGTGCAGCCGCGAATATTTCTCGATAAGCGCGTTCAGGCGCGTTGGGCCGACCGTATCCGGCTTACGACCCGCATTGGGCGCTGGCGGTTCGCCCGGGGGCGAGACGTCGAAGGGGTCGCCGAAGCTTGTGAGCGCCGTTGCGCGCAGAGGGGCAGCGTAAGCAAGAACAACGGGCGGCTTTGCTGCTGCTGGCGCTGTGGTCGCCGTTGTTGCGGATGCAGGCGTCGCACTTGCGCCCGGGGGTGTAAGTGTCGCCTCGGTGGACGCCGCCGCCGCTGCCATCTGCTGGCTCCCTGCGGTCTGAGGCGTCGTCACCATGGCCAGTGCATCGGTGGCTGCTGTCTGCGGCGTGGTGGCGGAGAGAGCTGAGGCCTTCAAGGCCGGGATCGGCGCTGCGGTTTCCGTCCCGGGAATGATCGGTGCGGGACCCGGATTTGCGGCTGCAAGCTCGGCCTGCGCCATCGCCGAAGCTTCGGGTCCGGCTGTGCCATTCGTTGCGGCTTCGGCTGCCATGGCAGCCTGCATTTCCGGAGACTTCGGATTGGCAATCGGCGCTGCGGCAAGATCTGCCTTCACGCTCTCATCGATCGCTGTGCATCCGCCCAGTCCAGCCAACAGTGAAGCAGCCATGCAGAGAGCGATGCCGCGGTCAGTTCTGACGTTCATGCCACTATCCGTTACGAGATGCACGCGAGGTCACCGGCAAATCAGCCGACTGTTCGTTTCCGTTTCTTAATCTATGCCCAGCATTGCGGCAAGCTTGCGACCTCGGCGGCATTTCGCAGATGCGTCCGGAGGCTCAGGCCGCGATCTTCCGATAGCCGGCCGTCACCGCCTTCGCTGCGATCAGGACGGTGCCGCCAGAACGGTTGGCGGTGCGGCGAACTGCATGTTTTCTTACGATTTTCCGGACGCGCTCAGGAAAGAGAGCATAGACGACGCAGGACAAGGCAGAGAGGGCGACGAAGGTCGCGCCAAGCGCGATCGCCTGGGGAATGAACGGGGCGGCGGGCGTCAGGAATTGCGGCAGAAGTGCGGCAACGAGCAGGCTGCTGCGGGGATCGCGGGATTCGCTTTCGAAGCAGTGCGCGATGACACGAAGCGGCTTCTCCTCTGGCAGATTGTCGTTGTCGGCCACCGGTTCGATGCCGGCCGGCGCACGCGCGATGCCAAGCCCGAAGAGCATCAGCCAGAACAGGCCGATCCACTGGTAGATCGAAAACGCCAGCGTCGACAGCGAGATCAGGCCCCAGGAGATGGCGAGAGTCGCTGCGACCGAAACGGCAGTGCCGAGTGCAACGCCCGTTCCCGTAGCGAAGACGCTTTTGCGGCCATGGGCCAGCGCATAAGACAAAACCATGCGCTTGGATCGGCTGGTCACGACCAGAAGGGTCGCGGCGACGACTGCGAACAGAATCCATGTAGAATGGGGCATGACACTCACTCCTCCAGAAGAGCAAGCCAGCTTTCGGCGGTCAGGTCAATGGATGGGGCGGTACTTCTGCCCGAGATAGTCCATCACTTCTTTGAACCACGGCGTGCCGAGATCGAACGGCTTGCCGCCCTTGATCCGCGGGAACTCTATGGTCCGCAGGCGTCCGCCCTTGTCTTCATCGTGACCGGTTACGCCCGACACCTTGTTCAGTCCGCTTTCGACCGCGAGATCGACCATGCTTTGGATGAGGCGAAGGTCTTCGTAATTGGCGGGGGCAGAGCGGGCGTAGTAGCCTGATTTCTGCACCATCGAGCGGTCGGCATCGAGAAGCTTGGCAAAGTGCTTCTGGAACCAGTTACCGACATTGATCGTGTCGAGCTTCACATGACCGAAGGCGTCACGCTTGATTTCCTCGCCGGCGGCCTCCCGTTCGGTGACGATTTCGTCCATGCAGGCGCCTTCCGACACGAAGAGCGTGACGAAGCCGGTCCGGTCCATGATTTCCTTCAGTCGGGCGGCCTCGCCCTCCATGTCGAAATGGGTCTCGGGAAGATAGAGGCCGTCGATGTTCTTCAGCTCCTGGTTCATCATGAAGCCTTCGACATATTCATTGTGTTTCGTCCGCTGCATGTAGGCGCGGGCTGTTGCTGCGGTCAGCCAGCCGCAGTGGCGGCCCATAACCTCATGAATGACCAGCGTGCGTGGCGAAGCGCTCTGTTCGTTGGAAACATGGTCGAAGAATCGGGCGCCGACTTCGGCGGCCGTCCAGGCGCCAAGCGTCTGCTTGATCGGGTAAACGTCGTTGTCGACGGTCTTGGGCATGCCGACGACGGTCAGGTCGTAGCCGTTGGCACCGAGATAGGCGGCGAGGTCAGCTGCGGTCGTGTTGGTGTCGTCACCGCCAATGGTGTGGAGGATCGTGACGCCATCTGCCGCGAGCCGTTCGGCTGCGACGCGGAGCGGATTCTGGTCTTCCCTGACCAGGCCGCGCTTCACGCAATCGGCGACATTGGTGAGCTTCACACGGCTGTTGCCGATCGGCGATCCGCCATAACGATGCAGAACATGCGCCTTCTCGCGCATCTCCTTGGTGATCTCGATCTTGTAGTCCATCAGCAGGCCGCGAAAGCCGGACTTATAGGCTATGAGCTCGATGTCGGGTGCGATGTCGGTGTAGCGCTCGATCAATCCGCCGACAGCGGACGAGAGACAGGGCGCGAGGCCCCCGGCGGTCAACATCGCGACTTTCTGCTTGGCCATCGATCCTCCTCAGGCGTTTTCATCGCCCGTGCAACTTGAGTGTTCAGGTGGCAAATGGATGCGATAGGCGCGGCGGCCTGTAAAGCCAAAAAATCAAGGAAATCGGGCATTTCGTCGCGATAAGCGAAGCAAATGGGAATATAATCGTTTCAATCGCGGCAGGGTGACGGGATGGCTTCTGTGGATAATCGATTGGAGCCGTGCCGGAGATCTAGGGAGCGCGAATTCAGCGAAACGGATTCAAGATGAAGAAACTTTAATCCTCGCTTTAGGGCCCGGCTCCTTGCTTTTTCTGGGTATATTTGGTCAAGCTTTCAGCATGATCTTCGATTTCGCCTGTGAACAAATATCGTCATTCTGGGACCGTTTGCTCGGCGCGATCGGTGATGCGGCCGGCAACGTCATCGGCAGCATCGTCGAGGCCGTGCGTACGATGTTCGAAGGCGACCCTGAAACACGCCGGCGCGTTTCCTTCTCCGTGGCGATCATCGCTCTTTCGGCTAAGATGGCGAAAGCCGATGGCGTCGTCTCGAATGCCGAAGTCGAGGCCTTCCGCAAGATCTTCGAGTTTCCGCCCGACGAGGCCCGCAATGTCGCCCGGCTTTACAACCTCGCCCGCCAGGACGTCGCGGGTTTCGAGACCTATGCGAAGAACCTCGCCGGCATGTGCCGGACCTGCGACGAGTTTTGCCCGGTGCTTGAGGATATCATCGAAGCCCTGTTCCACATCGCCAAGGCGGACGGCCTGGTGCATGAGAAGGAGCTCGCTTTCCTCGCCCGCATCGCGGAGATCTTTGGCCTTTCGGACGAACGCTTTGCGTCGATCACCGAGCGCCACATCCATCAGGACGGCGATCCCTATGGCGTGCTGGGCGTGAAGCCATCGGACGATTTCGCGACGATCCGCAAAAAGTACCGGGCGCTGGCGGCCGAACATCATCCCGACCGACTGCATGCACGCGGCATTCCGACAGAATTCCACAGTGTCGCCAACCATCGGATGGCCAAGTTCAACGAGGCCTATTCGGCGATCGAAAAGGCGCGCCGCGCGGCATGAGTTCGTTCACCGGGGATTTCAAGCGCGCGGAGGTCTGTCCTTCGCCGAATCACGGCGAACGCGTCGGCGTCGATAGGCCGGATATTCTCCTTTTGCACTATACGGGCATGCCTTCCGTCGAGGGCGCGCAGGCTTGGCTCTGCACGCCGGAAAGCCAGGTCTCCAGCCACTATCTGGTGCATGAGGACGGACGCGTCGTGCAGATGGTGCCGGAAGAGCGGCGTGCTTGGCATGCGGGCAAAAGCATCTGGGGCGGCGAGACCGACATCAACTCCCGTTCGATCGGCATCGAGATCGCTAATGCCGGACACCCCGGTGGCCTTCCGGACTTTCCTGAAAAGCAGATCGAATCCGTCATCGAATTGTGTCTCGAATGCGTCAAACGGCATGGAATTGCCGCTGAACGGGTGCTTGCCCACTCCGATGTGGCCCCCATTCGCAAGGTCGATCCGGGTGAAAATTTCCCCTGGGATCGGCTGCATCGGGCAGGGGTCGGGCACTGGGTTGAGCCGGGTCCGATCGGAGGTGGTCGTTTCTTCCAACGCGGTGACCAGGGGCAACCCGTCGAGGCGCTGCAGTCGATGCTGTCCCTCTATGGTTACGGTCTTGAGATTACAGGCGAATTCTGCGCTCAGACGGAAGGTGTGGTCGCCGCGTTCCAACGACATTTCCGGCAAGCCAAGGTTGACGGGGTTGCTGACAGCTCGACTATCGAGACCCTGCACAGGCTGCTGACCAGCCTGCCGCGTTTCGGCTGATCCAATCCCATCTCACAGTGTTTTCGGACCAAGGAAATCAACGCCTCTGGCGATGATTTGTTGCGGTGCCACAGGAATTCCTCATTGGGCGGCTCTAAAGGACGGGCTGAACAGCGCCGAGGGTTCGCAGACGGACCTGGCGCAAACATCAACTTGAGAGACCCGGAACTGGCGGCCTGACAAGGGCTCGCGGCGCTTGTCTGCGCCCGCTTTGACGCGCGTGGATGCCGGTGGCTCGACTGGAGACTGAACCTTCTCATGACACGACGACTTGTTGCTGCCGCGGCATGCATTGCAATGCTTTTGACCAACGCCCAGTCCGCGCTTGCCGGCAGCGAGGAGCGCCGCTTCAAAAAGCCCCTCAAGACGATCACTCGCGACGCCGGTTATCCGGCAGCGCCTTCCTTCTCGAAAAGCCCCTACAGCGAGATCATTACGAAATATGCGAAGAGCTATGGGGTCCCGGTCGATCTGGCCCATGCCGTCGTTCGCGTGGAGAGCAATTTCAACCCCAAGGCACGTGGCAGTGCCGGCGAAGTGGGGCTGATGCAGATCAAGCCGGCGACGGCGCGCGCCATGGGCTATCGCGGCAAGACCAAGGGGCTCTACGATCCAGAGACCAACATCCGCTACGGCATGAAGTATCTTTCGATGGCCCATGAACTGGGCGGCGGAGAGACCTGCGGCACCATCCTGCGCTACAATGCCGGCCATGGCGCCAAGCGCATGAACCCGATTTCCAAGCGCTATTGCGGCAAGGTTATCGCCTTGATCGGAAACTGAGAAAGAGCTGTGCCCTTGCCGGTCCTGTGACTGGACACGGGGGCTTGCCATGCTATCACCGGACGCAACGTAAGGATGGTGACGCATGATTGAGCGGTTCAAGTCGATAGTCGTTGGTCGAGGCATGATGGGTGCTGCGGCGGCCCGGTACCTGGCACTTTCCGGAGAGGGCGTCGCCGTAATCGGTCCCGACGAGCCGAAGAACTGGTCGAGCCATCACGGTGTTTTTGCGAGCCACTACGACGAGGCCCGGATTACCCGGACGATCGATTCGAACCCCATCTGGGCAAGGCTCGCCAACCGGTCCATCGCACGCTACGGCCAGATCGCTGCGGAAAGCGGCATTGCGTTTTACGATGAGGTCGGGTGCCTGATCGTCGGGCCGAAGCGAGGCGGGCGCGATCCCTATATCGGCCAGGTCGAGGCTGCTGCCGGGCAGCTCGGGGTGTCCGTCGAAATGCTGTCAGACGCTGCGCTCAAGTCGCGGTTTCGCTATTTCGATTTCGGCTCCGATTGCGAGGGTGTCTACGAGCAGCGCAATGCGGGTTACGTCAATCCGCGTCGGCTCGTCGAGGCGCAGAGCCTGCTTGCGGAGAAAGCCGGTGCCAGGGTGATTCGTCAGGCGGCGGTTTCCGTCCGGGAGGAGGGTGGTCTTGCCATCGTCACCACCGATGATGGCGCGGTCTATTCGGCCGAGCGCGTGCTGATCGCGGCCGGCGGCTTCTCGATCAACGAAAACCTGTTGCCGCGTCCCGTTGATCTCAAGGTCTATGCGCGTACTGTCGCCTTCTTCGAGATCCCGGACGAGGATCTTGCCGCCTATTCCGGCATGCCGTCGCTCATTCATCAGCCGGCTGATCCCACCGACCACATCTATCTTCTGCCGCCGGTGCGCTATCCCGATGGCAAGACCTATCTCAAGATCGGCGGGGATCCTGACGATCTGCAACTCGAGACGGAGTCGGAGATTCGGGCCTGGTTCAGGCGGGGTGGTCGGCTGACCACGCGCGATCACCTGCACCGGATCATCACCGGCCTCGTGCCGACCCTGGCCGATGCGCCGATTTCTATGGCGGCCTGCGTGACCTCGTTCACCCCGGAGAATTATCCGGCCATCGGTTTTGCGAGTGAGCATATCGCCGTGCTCACGGGCGGATGTGGTGCGGCGGCGAAGAGCTCCGACGAGATCGGGCGGCTAGGTGCAGAGCTTCTCCAGCACGGCCGAATCATCGACAAGGCCTATGGCGACGTGTTCCGGCCGGTCTTCAGAGACTGATTCACCAAAAGCGCCCAAGTGGTCCTTGATGCTCGCTTTTCGATGGCAATCGGACAAAGGGTCGGTTAAGGACGCCTTGCCAGTTGGCTGGGCAGCCGCGCTTTATCAATGCCGAAAGGCGGTAAGGTGAGGAAAGTCCGGGCTCCACGGAAACACGGTGCCGGATAACGTCCGGCGAGGGCGACCTCAGGGAAAGTGCCACAGAAAGCAAACCGCCTCGCTTGCGAGGTCAGGGTGAAAGGGTGGGGTAAGAGCCCACCGCGTCGCTGGCAACAGGGACGGCACGGCAAACCCCACCGGGAGCAAGACCGAATAGGGATGACGTGGGTGGTGCGAAAGCACCACTACAGCCTGTTTCCGGGCCAGTCATCCGGGTGGGTTGCGCGAGGCAGCGTGTAAACGCTGTCCCAGATGAATGGCTGCCACGTTCCGGGAAACCGGGGCCATACAGAACCCGGCTTACAGGCCAACTGGCAAATTTCCCCTTTTTCGATTTTTCGACGAACCACCTGAAAACTCAGGTGCAACGGGCTCGCGTTCGGCGAATGACATTTGCGGCAAAGATGGTCGAATTGCTCACCGAAAACAGCGGTTTCTAACCATTCGTTAAGCTTAACCGCCTATCAATGTTTGAATCGCGGAAGAGGTTCATCCCGGCCGTTCCCATTGACGCCCATATTGTCCCATGGTATCCCAATTGCATGCCGTTGCGGGGGTCGTTTCATCCCCGAAATCTCGTGAAGCAGGTGCTTCCTCTCGCCTTTCGGGCGGGTGTGTTGCGGGTTCTACGGTTGGCGTAATCAGGTGTGTTCCAGGGTCTCTGATCGACCCTGCATCCAAGGGGAGGCCGGTTGTCAGTGATGAGCCGCTTCCTGTCCAACGCGACAAACAGGATCGATGCGAAGGGGCGGGTTTCCGTCCCTGCGGCGTTTCGCGCCGTGCTGGTGCAGCGCGGAATTCAGGAGCTTTATTGTCTCCAGGATTTCGTCTATCCGGCAGTCAACATCGGTGGTCCGGATCTGCTCGAACGTTACGAGCGGAAGATGGCGGCCGAGGATCCCTTCGCGTTGGAGGCAAACGAGATGTCGCTGCTGCTTCATGGTGGCGGTGTCTTTGCGCGACTCGATGCCGAAGGGCGATTGGCGGTGACGGATTTCATCCGGGATTTCACGGGGATTTCCTCGGAGGTCTGTTTCGTCGGTCGTTCGGATCATTTTCAAGTGTGGCAACCGCAGGCGTTTCACGAGGCGCAGGCGAGAGCCAGAGAGGTGGTCAGGCAACGAGGCCTGCGCACCTAGAAAGACGGAGAAACGGAATGGCGGCGAACTTTGGCGAAGGTTTTTCCGATGCCGATGGCGGACCGGTTCGCCACATTCCGGTTCTTCTTTCCGAAGTCCTGAAGGCTCTCGAGCCCGAGGCTGGCAAAGTCATCCTTGACGGAACCTTCGGCGCCGGTGGCTACACCTCCGCCATCCTGGCCAAGGGCGCGGACGTCATTGCGCTCGACCGCGACCCGAACGCCATTGCCGGCGGCAAGACGCTCGTCGAGGCCAGCGGGGAGCGGCTGACCCTTCATCATACGGAATTCTCCAATCTTGCTGAGTTTGCTCCCGACGAGGGGCTCGACGGCGTGGTGCTCGATATCGGCGTCTCCTCCATGCAGATCGACGAAGCCGAGCGCGGCTTCTCGTTCCAGCGCAACGGGCCGCTCGACATGCGCATGGCGGTCTCCGGTGTTTCGGCCGCCGATGTTGTCAATCGCGCCAAGGTGTCTGATCTGATCCGTATTTTCGGCTTCCTCGGCGAAGAGAAGCATGCAGGGCGTATTGCGCGTGCCATCGAAAAGCGCCGCGCGATCGAGCTTTTCCAGACGACGCGCGATCTCGCCAACCTCATCGAGACCGTCAATCCGCGCAAGGCCAAGGACAAGATCCATCCGGCAACGCGCGTCTTTCAGGCGCTGCGTATCTACGTCAACGACGAACTCGGCGAGTTGGCGCAGGCGCTGTTTGCGGCCGAGCGGTCGCTGAAGCCGGGCGGTCGGCTGGTGGTCGTGACCTTCCATTCTCTGGAGGACCGGATCGTCAAGAAGTTCTTCTCCGAGCGGTCCGGCAAGGCGTCAGGCTCGCGCCATCTTCCCATGGTGGAAGCGCGGCCGGCAACCTTCGAACCGGTCGGCAAGGGCATGGTCGCAGCAACCGAGGAAGAGGCGGAGCTCAATCCTCGTGCCCGTTCCGCGAAGCTGCGCGCCGGCATCCGCACCTCGGCACCCGCCGAGCGGGCCGACATGTCGATCTTTGATCTGCCTGACCTTGCCACTCTCGAAAAGATCGGAGGCTGACAGTGCTGAAAACCTTCGACTTCCTGATGATCGGGGCCATGCTGACGGCGGCCACCGTGACCTACCAGATCAAGCACAACACGGATAACAAGGCGGCCGAAGTCCGCCGCCTTGAGGCCGAGATCAAGCTGGAAAAGGACACGATCGACCTCCTCAAGGCCGATAGGGCACTGCTTACCCAGCCGAACAGGCTTGAGCGCCTGGTTCAGGCATATGCCGCAGAGTTGCAGCTTGTGCCGACCGAGCCGAACCAGCTGGCGCGCCCGATGGAGCTTCCTATGCTCAAGGACCAGGTGCCCGTGCCGGAAGGCGAAGAGGGATCGGTGAGTGCAGCAGCGCCCTCTGATCCCATCAAGGACCTCATCACGACAGGATCGGTGGACCGCTGATGACCTTTCTTTCGCGAATCATGCTGTTGAAGAGCCAGGCGCATTTCTCGACCGATGTGCAGCGCGGCGGTGCCGTGGTGAACGGGGCGACCTTCAAGGGCACCGGCAAACGCAAGTCAGAGATGGCCAAGACCCGCGTCGGTCTGATGATCGCAACCTTCTGCGTCGCCTATGCCGTGATCGGTGGGCGTCTCGTGCAATACGGTCATGCGCAGCCTGAAACCGTGTCGAGCATCCTGCCCGCCGACCGCTTGATGGCGTCGCGCCCCGATATTCTCGACCGTAACGGCGAAGTGCTCGCCACCGATATTCGCACCGTCTCGCTGTTTGCCGAGCCTCACAAGATCGTCGATGCGGACGAGGCGGTCGAGCGTCTGTCGACCGTTCTGAAGGACCTTGATGTCCGGGACACATATCGCAAGCTTTCGTCGAATTCCCGTTTCCAGTGGTTGCGCCGGCAGCTGACTCCAAAGCAGCAGAGCCAGATTCTCGCGCTCGGTATTCCCGGCATCGGCTTCCGTCCTGAGAAGCGGCGCTTCTATCCGGGCGGCGCGACTGCCTCGCATATCGTCGGCTACGTCAATATCGACAATCGCGGCATGGCCGGGATGGAGCGCTATATCGACAATCAGGGTATGGCCGATCTGCGTGCCCTTGGCATGACGAGCGACGCACCGCTGGAACCGGTGCGGCTGTCCGTGGACATTCGCGTCCAGAACATCTTGCGTGATGCTCTCGTCAACGCTGTTGCAAAATACGAAGCGATCGCCGCCGGAGCCGTGGTTCTCGACGTTCACACCGGTGAAGTGGTCGCCATGTCATCGATTCCCGATTTCGACCCGAATCGGCCTCAGGAAGGGGCTGAAGAAGGCTGGATGAACCGCATGACGAACGGCACCTTCGAGATGGGGTCTACCTTCAAGACGTTTACGACGGCCATGGCGCTCGATTCGGGCAAAGTGACCATGAATGACAGTTTCGATGCCCGTTATCCGATCCGCATCGGCCGGTTTACCATCAAAGATTTCCATGGAAAGCACCGGGTGCTGACCGTGCCTGAGATATTCCAGTATTCATCGAACATCGGAACGGCCCGCATGGCCGAAGCCGTCGGAACCGCCGGCCATCAGGAATTCCTGACACGCTTGGGTCTCCTGACCAGACTGGAAACCGAACTGCCGGAAGTGAAGGCACCCTCGCAGCCGCGGGAATGGAAGCAGATCAACTCCATCACCATTTCCTTCGGCCACGGGGTCTCAACCACGCCGCTGCAGACTGCGGTTGGAGCCGCAGCGCTGGTCAACGGTGGAAAGCTCCTGCCGCCCACCTTCCTGACCCGCGACCGAGAGCAGGCCGACCAGATTGCCCAGGTGGTGGTGAAAAAACAGACCAGTGACGATATCCGACAACTGTTCTGGATGAACGGCAAGGCGGGATCCGGCAAGTATGCGCTCGTTGATGGCTTCAATGTCGGCGGCAAGACCGGCACGGCCGAGAAAGTCATCAATGGCCGCTATTCCGACGATCAGAATTTCAACTCGTATGTCGGCGCCTTCCCGATGGATGATCCGAAATATCTGGTCCTGAGCTTCATCGACGCGCCGAAGACGGGCGAGGGTGGTGGTCGGACCGCCGGTCTGACGGCCGCGCCCATCGTCGGCGAGATCATCCGCAGAAGCGCCGCAATTCTTGGTGTAGAACCCACATTCGGGGAAGACGGCTCAGCATTGCTCGTCTCTTATTGATCAGATCGACTACAGGCGGGGCGATTCGCGGAACTTGCCCCGGAAGGATGGAATGCAGATGCTTTTGGGCGCATTGGCTGGCGAGGACTTTGGGGATCAGGTGACAGCCGGGAGCGCTGCTTCCGTCGAGGTTCGCGGACTTTCCGCAGATAGCCGTAAGGTCACGCCGGGCACGGTTTTCTTCGCGCTCTCGGGAAGCAAGACGGATGGCTCGACCTTCGTCGCTCAGGCTGTGGAGAAGGGCGCTGTCGCCATCGTCGCATCGCATCCTGTGGACGCGCCCGTTCCCGTCGTGACCGTGGACAACCCGCGACGTTTCCTGGCACTCGCTGCAGCCCGCCTCGTCGGGCGTCAGCCTGAGACAATGGTCGCGGTGACCGGGACGGCGGGAAAGACTTCCGTCGCCTCCTTTACCCGACAGATCTGGGCTGAAGCCGGCCATGCCGCCGCCCAGATCGGCACGACCGGCGTCATATCGCCGACGCGTAACGACTACGGTTCGCTGACCACGCCCGATCCGCTCGCACTCCACACGCTTCTCGGCGAACTCGCCGATGAGGGTGTGACGCATGCCGCGATGGAAGCCTCCAGCCACGGCCTCGATCAGAGCCGTCTCGACGGCGTGGTGCTGGCGGCCGCGGGTTTCACCAATCTCGGTCGTGACCACATGGACTACCATCCGACCATGGAAGATTACATGGCGGCGAAGATGCGGCTCTTCGATACGCTGCTGCCGAAGGGCGCGCCGGCGGTCATCTTTGCCGACGACGCCTGGTCGGACGAGGCGGTCCGGGTGGCCAAGGCCTCCGGCCACGATGTGCGCACGGTTGGTCGCAAGGGTGACTTCCTCAGCCTCAAGCGGGTCGAGCATTTCCGCCACAAGCAGGTCGCCGAAGTCCATCATGGCGGTGACATCTATGAGGTTCACATTCCGCTTGCTGGCGATTTCCAGATCGCCAATGCGCTCGTATCCGCAGGCCTTGCGATCTCGACGGGCGTTTCACCTGCCGTGGCGTTGAAGGCGCTCGAACACCTCAAGGGTGCCTCCGGCCGCCTCGAACTGGTTGGCCAGACCAAGGCTGGTGCGCTCGCCTATGTCGACTACGCACACAAGCCGGAAGCCCTTGAAAATGTGCTGACATCGGTTCGCCCCTTCACGACAGGTCGTGTGATCGTCGTGTTCGGCTGCGGCGGCGACCGCGACAAGGGCAAGCGGCCGATCATGGGTGAGATCGCCGCGCGGCTCGCAGACATCACCATCGTTACCGACGACAATCCGCGTTCGGAAGTACCGGCGATCATCCGTTCCGAGATCATGGCGGCAACGCCGAAGGGTATCGAAATCGGCGACCGTGCCCAGGCCATCCGGGCGGGTGTCGCGATGATGTCCACGGGCGATACGTTGATCGTGGCGGGCAAGGGGCATGAGGAAGGACAGACCGTCGGTTCCGAGACGCATCCGTTCTCGGACCATCAGGAAGTCCGCAAAGCCTTGGGGGAGTTCGACCGTTGACCCTGCTCTGGACCGCGCGTGAAATGGTTGTCGCCATGGGCGGCCGGCCTTTCGGCAATCTGCCGGAAGGTGTGACCGGCATTTCGATCGACAGTCGGACGATTACGCCTGGCGAGGCTTTCTTCGCCATCAAGGGCGACCGCGTCGATGGTCATAACTATGCCAGCATCGCCATCGCCAACGGGGCTGCCCTGCTCGTCGTCAGCGAAGCCAAACTGCCGGCGCTCGGTCGGCTGACAATCCCCATGGTCGTAGTCGAAGACGTTCTGGTCGGTCTGCAGAAGCTCGGCATGGCCGCCCGCGACCGCACGCCTGCGACCGTAATTGCGGTGACGGGCTCCGTTGGCAAGACGACGACCAAGGAAATGCTGCGCGCAACACTTGCGCCATCCGGTAAAGTGCATGCCTCTGTCGCGTCCTTCAACAACCATTGGGGCGTGCCATTGACGCTCGCCCGTATGCCGATCGACACCCGTTACGGCGTGTTCGAACTGGGCATGAATCATTCCGGCGAGATAGGGCCGCTGTCGCGCATGGTCCGGCCTGATGTGGCTGTCATCACGACGATCGCACCGGCACATCTCGGCAATTTCGCCAGCGTCGACGAGATCGCCGACGCCAAGGCCGAGATCTTCGAGGGAGTCGTCAATGGCGGGGATGCGATCCTCAACCGCGACAATCCCTATTACGAGCGCCTCGAGCAGGCCGCACTCGCCCAGGGCGTCGAAAACATCCACAGTTTCGGCCAGCACGCCAAGGCCGAGTTCCGGCTGGCGGAATTCGATGGTGCTGCCGAGCTTTCCACGGTCTGGGTCTCCTTCGGTGGCGAGACACGTGAAGTGACGATCGGCGCACCGGGGCGCCACCTGGCTGAGAATGCCATGGCGGTTCTTGCGGCCGTCTCACTGGTGGGTGCTGACATCGACGCCGCAATCGAAGCCCTGGCGAACCTTGCTCCGGTCAAGGGACGCGGTGAACGCCACCGGCTGCAGATGCCCGATGGCATACTGACGCTGATCGACGAAAGCTATAATGCCAATCCCGCCTCGATGCGCGCGGCGATCGCCGTGCTTGCATCGGCACAGCCGACGGGCGAAGGGCGGCGGATTGCCGTGCTTGGCGATATGTTGGAAATGGGCGAATTTGCGCCTTCCGTTCATGCCGAGCTTGCTGGCCCTCTCCTGGCCGCCGGTATCGAACATGTCTGGCTCGCAGGCCCGGAAATGGTGGCGCTGCGCGACGCCCTGCCGGAAACGGTTCACGTCGTCTATCTCGAAACCACGGAGGAGCTCGCGAATTTCGTCAGCGCCGAGGTCCGCGCGGGCGATGTCGTGATGGTCAAATCTTCTCTCGGCATCGGTTTCGGCAAGATCGTTTCGGCCCTGCTTGACAAGCATCCGGCATTCACCGACACGGAGCGCCACTTTTAATCCGGGCTTTTGGAAAGGGCTCCAATGCTGATTTGGCTTGTGGAACTGTCGGACAACCTGCAGTTTTTCAATCTCTTCCGTTACATCACCTTCCGAACCGGGGCAGCTCTCTTCACCTCGGCGCTGGTGGTTTTCCTGTTCGGCCCGGCCATCATCTCGTCCTTGCGCGTGCGCCAGGGCAAGGGACAGCCTATTCGCGCCGACGGACCGCAAACCCATTTCAAGAAGGCGGGAACGCCGACCATGGGCGGCTTGATGATCCTGGCCGGCATCGTGGTGTCGTCGCTGCTCTGGGCTGATCTCTCCAATGTCTATGTCGTCGCCACCCTGCTGGTGACGCTCGGCTTTGGCGCCATCGGCTTCTATGACGACTATCTCAAAGTCACGAAGCAGACGGAGAAGGGCTTCTCGGGCAAGGCGCGCCTCGGCATCGAATTCGTGATTGCGGGCATCGCCGTCTACTTCATGATGTCGACGGCGCTGAGTTCCGGGCCTCAAGGCTCGACCTTCGGATCTTCGATCGCCTTTCCATTCTTCAAAGACTTCCTTATCGATCTCGGGATCTTCTTCGTGCTGTTTGGCGGCTTCGTCATCGTCGGCGCCGGCAATGCGGTCAACCTGACGGATGGTCTCGACGGTCTTGCCATCGTGCCCGTGATGATCGCCGCTGCCTCGTTCGGCGTGATCGCCTATCTCGCCGGCAATGCGGTGTTCTCCAACTATCTGCAGATCAATTTCACGCCGGGCACGGGCGAACTTGCGGTGGTGCTGGGCGCCGTCATCGGTGCAGGCCTCGGTTTCCTGTGGTTCAACGCCCCGCCGGCCGCGATCTTCATGGGCGACACCGGCTCGCTTGCCCTTGGTGGCCTGATCGGCTCGGTGGCGGTTGCCACCAAGCACGAGATCGTCATGGCGATCATCGGAGGTCTCTTCGTCATGGAGACGCTGTCGGTCATCATCCAGGTTGGCTATTTCAAGCTGACCGGCAGGCGCGTCTTCCTCATGGCGCCAATCCACCACCATTTCGAGAAGCTTGGCTGGACCGAGAGCCAGGTCGTCATCCGCTTCTGGATCATTGCCGTCGGCTTGGCCATGGTCGGTCTCTCGACCCTGAAGCTGCGGTGAGGCGGCGATGATCCCGGCCACCACGTGCAAAGGCAAGACCGTCGCGCTGTTCGGGCTCGGCGGATCGGGGCTTGCGACCGCAAAGGCCCTTCAGGCCGGCGGCGCAAATGTCATTGCCTGGGACGACAATCCCGACAGCGTTGCGCGGGCAGAAGCCGAAGGCGTACCGACTCGGGACTTACGCGAGATCGACTGGTCGTCGGTCGCATCGTTCGTGCTGTCGCCCGGCGTGCCACTCACCCATCCAAAGCCGCATTGGACGGTGGGTTTTGCCCGCAATGCTGGCGTGGAGATCATCGGCGATGTCGAGATCTTCGTGCGCGAGCGGCGGGCGCAGGCTCCGGACTGCCCGTTGATCGCGATCACCGGGACGAACGGCAAGTCGACCACGACGGCTCTGATTGCCCATATCCTTCAGGCGAGTTGTCGCGACACCCAGCTTGGCGGCAATATCGGCCGTGCGGTGCTGACGCTCGACCCGCCGAAGGACGGCCGCTTCTTCGTCGTCGAATGCTCATCCTACCAGATCGACCTTGCCCCGACGCTGAACCCGACCGCCGGTATCCTGCTCAACCTGACGCCCGATCATCTCGATCGCCACGGCACGATGCAGCATTATGCCGAGGTGAAGGAGCGTCTTGTCGCCGGGGCGAAGACTGCGATCGTCGGGGCCGATGACAGCTATTGCGAGCTGATCGGCGACCGTGTCGAACGCGCCGGGACCAAGGTCATCCGAATCTCGAAGCGGCAGCCGCTCGCCGATGGCCTCTATGCCGATGGCTCACGCATCATGCGGGCCGAGAACGGAGCATCTGCTCCTCTGGTTGATCTCGATGGGATCCAGACGCTGCGCGGCAGCCACAACGCCCAGAATGCATGCGCTGCCATCGCGGCTTGCCTGGCAGCCGGCGTCTCGGAAGACGAGATCCGCAGTGGCCTCCAGAGCTTCCCGGGCCTCAAGCATCGCATGCAGCCGGTCGCCCGCCGCCGTCAGGTGGTCTTCGTCAATGACAGCAAGGCGACCAATGCGGACGCTGCGGCACCGGCCCTTTCCAGCTACGAGCGAATCTACTGGATTGCCGGTGGCCTGCCCAAGGAAGGTGGCATCGCAAGCCTCGCACCACTCTTCCCGCGCATCGTGAAGGCTTACCTGATCGGCGAGGCTGCTTCGGCCTTTGCGGCTCAACTCGGCGACCGCGTGGCTTACGAGATCTCGGACCGCCTGGAGCGCGCCGTGGCGCATGCCGCTGATGATGCCGATCGGGATGGCGAAGCTTCGGCCGTGATGCTTTCACCGGCTTGCGCAAGCTTCGACCAATACAAGAATTTCGAGGTCCGCGGCGACGCCTTTGTTGCGCATGTCGCAGATCTGGACGGAGTGACGATGCTGATCGACCTGCCGACAGGAGGCAATTGAGATGGTAAGCCGCGTAGAGAGAGGGCCGGTCGCAGACTGGTTCTGGACGATCGACCGTCTGTTCCTGATCACCTTCGTTCTCCTGATGGGGATCGGGCTGATGCTCTCCTTTGCGGCCTCACCGGCGGTTGCAGAACGCCTCAATCTCGACAGCTTCCACTTCGTCAAGCGCCACGCCTTTTTCATGCTGCCTGCCCTCGGGGTGATGATCGGGCTGTCGTTCCTGTCGCCACGTCAGGTCAGGCGCATGGCCATGCTGATCCTTGCGGCCTCGCTGATCATGATGGTGCTGGTGCTTTTCATCGGTCTTGAGGTCAAGGGCGGACGGCGCTGGCTCTCGGTCGGGTCGATGTCGATCCAGCCGTCGGAGTTCATGAAGCCGGCCTTCGTCGTGATCTGCGCCTGGTTGTTCGCGGAACATGCGCGGCAGCCTGAAATTCCAGGCAATCTCTTTGCCATCCTGCTGTTTGGCATCGCGGCCGCCCTCCTGATCGCGCAGCCCGACCTTGGTCAGACCATCCTGATCGGCAGCGTCTGGGGCGCGATGTTCTTCATGGCGGGGATGCCGTGGCTGTGGATCGTGGTTCTGGGCGCGCTCGGCGGTGCTGGCTTCTTCGGGGCCTATTTGACCCTGCCGCACGTTGCCGGACGAATAGACCGGTTCCTCACCGGCGAGGGGGACACCTTCCAGGTCGATACCGCGCGCGAAGCGATCATTCGCGGCGACTGGTTCGGCCAGGGGCCGGGCGAAGGCATCGTCAAGCGCATCATTCCCGACAGCCATACCGACTTCATCTTCTCGGTGGCGGCGGAGGAATTCGGCATCCTCTTCTGCATGGTGCTCGTGGCGATCTTCGCCTTCCTCGTTCTGCGCGGCCTCAGCCATGCCTACAAGGAGCGCAACGACTTCAACCGTCTCGCCGTGTCCGGTCTCGTGCTGCTGCTCGGTGTTCAGTCGATGATCAATATCGGCGTCAATCTCGAACTTCTGCCGGCCAAGGGCATGACGCTGCCGCTCATCTCCTATGGCGGATCGTCGATGACGGCGATCTGTGTCACGGCCGGTTTCATCCTGGCGTTGACCCGCCGCCGTCCGGAAAAACGCGCCCAGGAGCGCAGCCTGTTCCGCTCGGTCGCGGGTGTGCCTGCGGAGTAAAGCGTCATGACCAAGGGTATCGTCTTGCTCGCCGCCGGGGGAACCGGCGGCCATCTCTTTCCGGCCGAAGCGCTGGCGCATGAATTGAAGGCGCGCGGCTATGGCGTGCATCTGGTGACCGATCGGCGTGCCGAACGCTACGCCGGAAGCTTTCCGGCCGATGAGATCCACACCGTGTCCTCGGCCACCATCGGCTCGAAGAACCCGGTTGCCGTCGTCAAGGCGTTTCTCTCGCTCTGGCGCGGTTATCGCGAGGCGCGAGCTCTGGTGTCACGCCTGAAGCCGAAGGCCGTTATCGGTTTTGGCGGCTACCCGACCGTTCCGCCGCTTTTTGCAGCGGCCGGTCTCGGCGTTCCGACGGCGGTGCATGAGCAGAATGCCGTAATGGGACGGGCAAACAAGCTGCTCGCTTCACGGGTGCGGGCAATCGCCGGTGGCTTTCTGTCTCCCGAGGGCGAGCACAAGGCCAAGATGGTGCTGACTGGCAATCCGGTACGACCGGCCATCATCGCAGCTGCGGCCGAGCCCTACCTGACGTCCGGTGCCTCCGAAGCCTTCAACCTCGTGGTCTTCGGTGGAAGCCAGGGCGCGCAATTCTTCTCCGACGCCATTCCGGGCGCCATCCGGCTTCTCCCCGATGGGCTGCGTCAGCGCCTCGTGGTGACCCAGCAGGCCAGGCCCGAAGACCGCCAGAAGGTCATCGACAGCTATGCGACGCTTGGCATTCGCGCCGATGTCGCGCCGTTCTTCACCGACATGGCGGAGCGGCTGGCGACGGCCCATCTCGTGATCTGCCGCTCTGGCGCATCGACGGTCTCCGAACTCGCGGTGATCGGTCGCCCGAGCCTGCTCGTGCCCTATCCGCATGCACTCGACCACGACCAGGCGGCAAATGCCGCAGCGCTCGCGGCGCAAGGCGGGGCGCAGGTGATCGCCCAGTCGGAGCTTTCTGCAGAGCGCATTGCCGACCTTCTGACGACGGCGATGGAGGGGCCGGAGCGACTCGCAACCATGGCGGCCGCCGCGAAAAGCACGGGCAAGCCCGATGCTGCCGGCTTGCTCGCAGACCTCGTAGAGGCTATTGCCGCCGGCAAGGGCATTGCCCAGTCGAAGGGAGCCACACAATGAAAATGCCGAAAACCATCGGCCTCGTCCATTTCATCGGGATCGGCGGCATCGGGATGAGCGGGATCGCTGAGGTGCTGCACAATCTCGGACACAAGGTGCAAGGGTCGGATCAGGCCGAGAGCGCCAATGTCCAGCGGTTGCGCGCCAAGGGCATCGAGGTCTTCGTCGGTCACAAGGCCGAGAACCTCGGTGACGCCGAGGTCGTCGTCGTGTCCACAGCGATCAAGAAGAACAATCCGGAACTGATTGCCGCTCGCGAGAAGCTATTGCCAATTGTCCGGCGTGCCGAAATGCTCGCCGAGCTCATGCGCTTCCGCAACGCGATCGCGATCGGCGGCACGCATGGCAAGACGACGACGACCTCGATGGTTGCCGCTCTCTTGGAAGCCGGCAATCTCGACCCGACCGTCATCAATGGCGGCATCATCAATGCCTATGGCACCAATGCCCGCATGGGCGAGGGTGAGTGGATGGTGGTCGAGGCTGATGAGTCCGATGGTACCTTCCTCAAGCTTCCGGCCGATGTCGCTGTTGTCACCAATATCGACCCTGAACATCTCGACCATTACGGGACCTTCGACAATGCGCGTGCGGCTTTCCGCCAGTTTGTCGAGAACGTCCCGTTCTATGGCTTCGGGGTGATGTGCCTCGACCATCCGGAGGTGCAGGCGCTGGTGAGCAAGATCGAGGACCGCAAGGTCATCACCTATGGCGAGAACCCGCAGGCCGATGTGCGCTTCTCGAACGTGCGCCTCGACGGCATCCGTTCGATCTTCGACGTGGAAATCCGCCGTCGTCGTACCGGCCGGGTCTTCAATTTCAAGGATCTGGTGCTGCCAATGCCCGGGCGGCACAACATCTCCAATGCCTGTGCTGCAATCGCTGTCGCGAACCGGCTCGACATTTCGGAAGAGAGTATCCGCAAGGGACTTGCCGGCTTCGGCGGCGTCAAGCGGCGCTTCACGCTGACGGGCGTATCGAATGGCGTGCAGGTGTTCGACGATTACGGCCACCACCCGGTGGAGATCAAGGCTGTGCTGAGAGCGGCCCGCGAAGCCTGCCAGGGTCGGATCATTGCGGTGCATCAGCCGCATCGCTATTCGCGCCTTGCCAGCCTCTTCGACGACTTCGCCAACTGCTTCAACGATGCCGACACGATCTTCCTCTCGCCGGTCTATGCGGCCGGTGAGGATCCGATTGAGGGTATCGATTCAGAAACGCTGGTATCGCGCATCAAGTCAGGCGGTCATCGCGACGCGCGTTACTTGGCCGCGCCGGATCAGCTCGCCTCTCTCGTCGCGGGCATTGCACAACCGGGTGATTTCGTGGTCCTGTTGGGGGCCGGCAACATTACCCAGTGGGCTGCTGCCTTGCCGACAGAACTGGATGCAATTGCGGGAAAGTCTTGAATGAAACAGGTGGATGGGGAAAAGCTTCTGGCGTCGCTCGGCCCGGGGGTCAACGATCTCAAGGGGCGGTTGACGCCAGATGCGCCGATGGACCGGGTGACCTGGTTCCAGGCCGGCGGCCTCGCCGAACTGATGTTCCAGCCGCATGACGTCGAGGATCTGACCGCGTTTCTGAAGCTTCTGCCCGAAGAGGTCCCGTTGACAGTCGTGGGCGTCGGATCGAACCTGCTCGTGCGTGACGGCGGGATCCCCGGTGTGGTCATCCGTCTGTCTGCCAAGGGGTTCGGTCAGGTGGAGCTTGCGGGCGAAAATCGGATTCGAGCCGGCGCGATCTGCCCGGACAAGCACATCGCCGCCATGGCGATGGACAACAATATCGGTGGTTTCCATTTCTACTATGGCATTCCCGGTTCGATTGGCGGCGCGATCCGCATGAATGCGGGTGCCAATGGTGGCGACACAGCGAGCCGGTTGATCGAGGTCGAGGCCGTCGACCGCAAGGGCAATGTGCATGTCCTGTCGAATGCCGACATGGGCTACAGCTATCGCCATTCGGCCGCGTCCGAAGGCCTGATCTTTACCAGCGCGCTCTTCGAAGGCTATCCGGAAGACAAGGCGAAGATCCGCGCAGACATGGATGCGGTCCGTCACCATCGCGAGACGGTGCAGCCGGTCAAGGAAAAGACCGGTGGCTCGACGTTCAAGAACCCCGAGGGCCATTCCGCCTGGGAATTGATCGACGAGGCCGGTTGCCGCGGCCTGATGATCGGCGGGGCGCAGATGTCGTCGCTCCACTGCAACTTCATGATCAATGTGGGCCACGCGACCGGTTACGATCTCGAATATCTCGGCGAGACCGTGCGCCAACGGGTTTTTGAAACTTCGGGTATCAAGCTCGAATGGGAAATCAAACGCCTTGGCATTTTCATGCCCGGTCGTGAAGTGAAGCCGTTCATGGGTGTCGCTGAGGCCTGAGGCTTCCGCCTCTTTCCTACGAAATTTTAACGTCGCTCGGTTAGGCTCCCCGAAGGTTCGGGGAGTTTCATGTTTGATCTGGTGCATGTCTGGGTAATCCGGCAGCTCACGCTTGGCGAGTTTTCCTCGCGGCAGGCGGTGCTGTGGAAGGCCGTTGCCATGGCAGCCAAGATCGCCGTGTTTGCCTACGGCCTCAACGTACTCAGTCACTTCATTCTCGTCGGTCTCGGGCTTCTGCCATATCCTCTGGGGCCGGCGCTGGTCGTCGCGACCATGCTGACGCCGCCCGTCTCCTTCATTGTCGCCGTGATTGCCTATTCGATTGTCGGCCTTGCGATCTATGACCTTGGTGTATCGCGCCAGCGTTTCGAGACATTGAGCCGAACCGACATGCTGTCCGGTCTGATGAACCGCCGGGCCTTTCTCGACACGTTCGAGGCCGCCCGCGGGCCCGTGGCCTTGATCCTGCTCGATATCGATCGTTTCAAGTCGGTCAATGACACTCTCGGTCACAAAGCGGGCGACGACGTTATCGTCCAAACGGCGAACTGCTTGACGAATGTGCTCGGCCCGGATGAGGCCATAGCCCGGATTGGCGGCGAGGAGTTTGCCGTGCTCTTGACCGGGCAGGGGACGGAGCAGGCGATGGAGATCGCTGAAGCCATCCGCGCATCTGTCGAAGGGATGCGCCTTGAAATTTCAGGGCGGCCTGTTTCGATTTCCGTGTCTGCCGGGGTCTCCGACGGTGTCGCCGAACTCGGCTTCAGTGAGTTGTTCTCAGGTGCCGACCGCGCCCTTTATCTCGCCAAGGCCAGCGGGCGGAATCGAATCGTGCATGCAAAAGAGCTCCCGGGGATGCCTCTAAGCGCATCCATTCCTGACGACGGTCAAGTTGGCATCGAACGCGGCCGACTGAGCGCCTGATCAGGGCCATCCGTTAACTTCTTCAGTCTTTTCATCGGCTTCTTACCATAACCTCAAGTCTTGGTTTGGCTTGTAAGGCAGGCGCATTCGCGAGCAAATTAACGAAAGTAAACGGTTCATTAACCTTAATGTTGTTCAACTGATCTGACAAAGACGGATCAGTCGGTGCGATTGCCGGTCGAATTTTAGATTTTGCGAGGCGTAGATGAGTGGCAAGCATGTCGCGGTTTTGATGGGTGGATTGTCCTCCGAGCGGCCTGTGAGCTTGTCCTCTGGCAACGCCTGCGCTTCGGCTCTCGAAGGTGAGGGCTTCAAGGTCACGCGCGTCGATGTCGGTCGCGACATCGGTCGTGTTCTCGAAGATCTGAAGCCGGATGTTGCCTTCAATGCGCTGCATGGTCCCTATGGCGAAGATGGCACCATTCAGGGCGTGCTTGAATATCTCGAAATCCCCTACACCCATTCCGGCGTGCTCGCCTCGGCGCTAGCGATGGACAAGAAGCAGGCGAAGATCGTGGCTGCCCAGGCCGGTATTCCTGTCGCCGAAGCCGTGGTCATCAATCGCTTTGATGTCGGCAATACGCATCCGATGGCGCCGCCCTATGTCGTCAAGCCGGTTCGTGAGGGTTCGAGCTTCGGCGTTGTTATCGTCCGTGAGGACATGGCGCACCCGCCGCAGATTCTGACGTCGAGCGAATGGCGCTACGGCGATCTCGTCATGGTCGAGCGTTATGTGGCAGGTCGCGAACTGACCTGCGGCGTGATGGATGGCGAGGTGCTCGGCGTGACCGAGATCGTGCCTCTGGGCAACAGCTTCTACGATTACGACTCTAAGTATGCAGCCGGCGGCTCGGAGCACGTGCTTCCTGCGCAAATTTCACCGAAAATTTACCAAAAAATACAATCATTGGCGCTGAAGGCACACCAAGCGATCGGGTGTCGCGGGGTGAGTCGGTCAGACTTCCGCTACGACGATCGCTTCTCCGAGGATGGTGATCTGATTTGGCTGGAGCTCAATAACCAGCCGGGCATGACCCCCACTTCGTTGCTGCCGGAAATGGCTGCCCTTGCGGGTTACAGCTTTGGTGAGTTCGTACGTTGGATGGTGGAGGACGCTTCTTGTTCTCGTTGAGCGGCAAAAAATTGGTGGGTGGGTCCGGCGCGTATCCGGCTGCGCCGCTTGCTTCGGGCGAGGCAAAGGTGCTGCCGCGTCCGCTGCGTCGCCTGGTGCGCTTCGTGCTTGCTCTGTGCTCGGGTCGCATCGCTCTGCCGCGCCATCTCGGCAAGGTCAGTTTTGCGGCGTTCTACGGTCTGGTCAGTCTGCACGGAATCGTTGTTGGCGGTCACGGTCCGATCGTCATGCAGACCGTTACGGCGTCCGCCGGTTTTGCCGTTGAAGACGTTCGTGTCTCCGGCAATCAGCATACGTCGGAAATCGATATCTTGCAGTTGCTCGGTCTCGATGGTTCGACCAGCCTGCTCGGTCTCGATATCGCAACTGCACGGCAGGCGCTCTCCGAGCTGCCTTGGGTCGAATCGGCAGAGGTTCGCAAGGTTTATCCGTCGACGGTCGAAGTGGTTCTGCGCGAGCGCCAGGCCTATGGCATCTGGCAGCACGGCAATGATCTGTCGCTGATCGAGCGGTCCGGTTCGGTCATTGCGCCTCTTCGCGACAACAAGTTCGCTTCGCTTCCGCTCTTCGTCGGTCGCGATGCCGAGACCGCGGCTGCGGCCATCGATGAAGAATTCTCCAAATGGCCGGCGATTGCCTCGCGGGTAAAAGCCTTCGTGCGTGTCGGCGGCCGTCGCTGGGACGTTCACCTGGAAAACGACATTGTCGTTCGCCTGCCGGAAGGAAATGTGGCCGGTGCGCTGGCTCTGCTCAACCGTTTCGATGCCGAGCAGCAGGTCCTGTCGCGCGACGTCGCTGTCGTTGATCTGCGTCTGCCCGATCGTGTCGCTGTTCGGCTGACTGCCGGCGCGCAGGAGCGCCGTACGGCTGCACTCGAAGAGCGTCGCAAGGCTCTGAAGAAACTGGAGCAGAAGATATGAGCATCTTCGGTGGCTCTTCCTTTGGTTTTCCGCGCACAAAGCCGCTTTCGTCGAAGCGGGCACATGTCGTGTCGGTGCTCGATATCGGCTCGACCAAGGTGGTTTGCATCATCGCACGTCTGACGCCGCGTCGTGAGTCTGCCGTGCTGCCGGGTCGTACGCATAACGTCGAGGTGATCGGTCTTGGTCATCAACGCTCGCATGGCATCAAGTCGGGTGTGATTGCCGATCTGGATGCTGTTGAAAACGTCGTGCGCCTTGCCGTCGATGCAGCCGAGCGCATGGCGGGCCTCACCGTCGAGAGCCTGATCGTCAATGTATCGGCTGGCCGTATCGGCTCTGACGTCTACACCGCCTCCATCGATCTCGGTGGCCAGGAAGTCGAATCAGGTGACCTGCGCAAGGTGCTGATTGCTGCCGGACAGCAGTCCCAGGGCAATGACCGCGCGGTGCTGCATTCGCTGCCGACAGGCTTTTCTCTTGACGGAGAGCGGGGAATCCGTGATCCCCTTGGAATGTATGGCGACGTTCTCGGCGTCGACATGCATGTGGTCACGGCCGAACGTGCAGCGCTTCGCAATCTGGAGCTCTGCATTAACCGGGCGCACCTGACCGTCGAGGGCGTGGTTGCCACGCCTTATGCCAGCGGCCTTGCAGCCCTGGTCGACGACGAGGTGGAACTCGGTTGCGCAGCGATCGACATGGGCGGTGGCATGACCACCATCTCTGTCTTCGCCGAAGGCAAGCTGATCCATACGGACGCCATCGGGATTGGTGGTCACCATGTGACGACCGATCTGGCGCGCGGGCTTTCGACCCGTATCGAGGATGCAGAACGTCTGAAGGTCGTTCACGGTTCGGCTGTCGCCAATGGCGCCGATGACCGTGAGGTCGTGTCCGTTCCGCCGATCGGCGAGGACGATCGCGATCAGCCGACACAGGTGTCGAAGGCGCTTCTGACCCGGATCATCAGCGCGCGGATCGAGGAGACCCTCGAGATGCTGCGCGACCGGATCCAGAAGTCGGGCTTCTCGCCGGTGGTCGGAAAGCGCGTCGTTTTGACGGGTGGTGCCTGCCAGCTCACCGGCATGCCGGAGGCGGCCCGCCGCATTCTGGCCCGGAACGTGCGTATCGGTCGTCCAATGGGTGTCTCGGGTCTGCCGGCGGCAGCCAAGGGACCGGCCTTTTCGACGGCCGTCGGGCTAACGATTTATCCGCAGATGGCGGATCAGGAAACACATGCCGGGCAGGGCGGGTTGTTCTCGCCCTTCGGCAACGGAAACAGCCGCTTCGCCCGCATGGGCCAATGGCTGAAAGAGAGTTTTTGAGTTTACCCGGCCGGACACAAGGTTCGGCCAAGGGAAATCTGTTGAAATGACATGGCCGGCTTGGCGATGCGGCCGGAAAAAGAAGGAACGGGTACCATGACCATCAAGCTGCAGAAGCCAGATATTACTGAGCTGAAGCCCCGCATCACCGTCTTCGGTGTCGGTGGCGGTGGCGGCAACGCCGTCAACAACATGATCACCGCTGGTCTGCAGGGCGTCGATTTCGTCGTCGCCAACACGGATGCCCAGGCGCTGACCATGACCAAGGCCGAGCGCATCATCCAGCTCGGCGTCAACGTCACAGAGGGTCTCGGCGCCGGTTCGCAGCCGGAAGTCGGTCGCGCTGCCGCTGAAGAATGCATCGACGAGATCATCGACCATCTCAATGGTACGCATATGTGTTTCGTCACCGCCGGCATGGGCGGTGGTACCGGCACCGGTGCTGCTCCCGTGGTCGCACAGGCCGCCCGCAACAAGGGCATCCTGACCGTCGGCGTCGTCACCAAGCCGTTCCACTTCGAAGGCGCGCGCCGCATGCGGCTTGCCGAATCCGGCATCGAGGAACTGCAGAAGTCGGTCGATACGCTGATCGTCATCCCGAACCAGAACCTGTTCCGCATCGCGAACGACCGCACGACCTTTGCCGACGCCTTCGCGATGGCCGACCAGGTTCTGTATTCCGGCGTTGCCTGCATCACCGACCTGATGGTCAAGGAAGGCCTGATCAACCTCGACTTCGCGGACGTTCGCTCCGTGATGCGCGAAATGGGTCGCGCCATGATGGGCACCGGCGAGGCATCCGGCGAAGGCCGCGCAATGCAGGCTGCCGAAGCCGCCATTGCCAACCCGCTGCTCGACGAAACCTCGATGAAGGGCGCTCAGGGTCTTCTGATCTCCATCACCGGCGGTCGTGACCTGACCCTGTTCGAAGTCGATGAAGCCGCGACCCGTATTCGCGAAGAAGTCGATCCGGACGCCAACATCATCCTGGGCGCCACCTTCGACGAAGCGCTCGAAGGCATTATCCGCGTGTCTGTCGTTGCCACAGGCATCGACCGTGCAGCACTTGCCTCCAAGGGCTTCGAAGCCGCTCCGCTGGCAAAGCCCGCTATGCGTCCCTCCGCGGCCGTTGCTCCGGCACCGGCCGCATATCAGCCTGCAATGACGCAGGCCCCCAAGCCGACCATGGATCCGGTCGCAGACACCATCCGTTCGGCTGAAGCCGCCATGGAACGCGAACTCGAAATCGCAACCGCCCGCCAGCCGCTGAGCCAGCCCCAGGCCGCTCCGCAGCAGGAATTCCGTCCGGCAAGCCGTCTGTTCGCTTCGCCGGCTCCGGAAGCAGCTCCGGCTCCGCAGATGATGCAGCCGGTCGCGCCTGCACCGATCATGAGCCAGCCGGCTCCGGTGATGCAGCAGCCCGCTCCTGTGATGCAGGCGCCGGTCGCTCCGGCACCTGTCATGGCCGAGCAGCGCATGGCGCCTGAGCCCGTCCGCATGCCGAAGGTGGAAGATTTCCCGCCGGTGCTGCGCGCCGAGATCGACCACCGCGCCCAGCCGGCAGCGCCCGCTGCCCAGGACGAGCGCGGCCCGATGGGTCTCTTGAAGCGAATCACCAATTCGCTCGGTCGCCAGGCTGACGAAGAGACCGTCATGGGTGACATGACCGGTTCGGCTCCGGCCGCTCCATCGCAGCAGCGCCGTCCGTTGTCTGCCGAGGCCAGCCTCTACGCTCCGCGTCGTGGCCAGCTCGACGATCACGGCCGCGCCACGCCGGCCCGTGCCACAAGCGAAGACGATCAGCTTGAAATCCCTGCCTTCCTGCGTCGCCAGACGAGCTAAGGGAAGTCGAGACTCAGTTTGAGAGACCCGGGTCGAGAGGCCCGGGTTTCTTTCGTTTCACGCTCCGTTACGAGGCGCCGAATTCTTGAGGATAATCAAGGATCTGGCTTCGTTACAAAGCGAAAGAATCAGTGATTTGGCTCACGTCCTGGTCAGACGTATGTATGTGATCGAACACAGGGCCCATCAGCCCTTGGACAAGAGATTGCGACGGCAAGCAAACGATCCACCGCCTCGTCGCTTCATTTTAAGGCTATCGGAATGGCAATTGCTTTGCTCGGATTTCAAACCACGATCGCAGCGCCCCTGACGCTGACGGGTATCGGGGTTCATTCCGGCCGCGAGGTCTCCATCACCCTCCAGCCGGCGGAAGCCGGGACAGGTATCGTGTTCGTGCGCCAGCACGACGACGGTTCGACCAGCGAGTATCGTGCGGTTTCTGCACATGTCGGCAATACTGACCTCTGCACCGTGCTCGGCACCAATCCGGCGCGCTCCGTTGCCACCATCGAACATGTTATGGCCGCATTTTATGCGCTCGGTCTCGACAACGTCGTCGTCGAAGTCGACGGCGCCGAAATGCCGATCATGGACGGCAGCTCGGAAGTCTTCATCGATGCGATCGAACAGGTCGGCATCACCAATCTCGGCGTCAAGCGCCGTTACATTCGCGTCACCAAGCCGGTTCGCATCGAGGCCGGTGCGTCATGGTCCGAGTTCCGCCCCTATGACGGCACGCGCTTCGAGGTCGAAATCGACTTCGACAGCAAGCTGATCGGCCGGCAGACGTGGGAAGGCGACCTGACGGCTGAAACCTTCAAGGCCGAGTTGTCGCGCGCGCGCACCTTTGGCTTCATGCGTGATGTCGAGCGCCTCTGGGCTGCCGGTTTCGCTCTTGGCTCCTCGCTCGAGAATTCCGTCGTCATCTCGGACGACGATACCGTGATCAATGTTGAGGGGCTGCGCTACGACAAGGACGAGTTCGTTCGTCACAAGACGCTCGATGCCGTGGGTGACCTCGCTCTCGCGGGTGCCCAGTTCATCGGCTGCTACCGCTCCTATCGCGGCGGTCACAAGATGAATGCGAATGCGCTGAAGGCGCTGCTCAGCGACCCGACCGCCTATGAGGTCGTCGAAGCGCCGAGCCGCAGCCACCAGGTCCGCGCCCGGGAATTCGTTCCGGTTCAGGTTTCGGAATTTGCGCCCTGGTCGGCGTAAGTACAAGACAGATCAGGTAAAGTTCAGCGCCGGCTTCCTAAAGAAGGCCGGCGTTTTGCTGAGCAGAAAAGGATGAGGGCAGAATGGCACTTTCTGGGTGCCCTGCCACAAAAATGCGTTAAAGTCACATCACTGCGTTGCCCTAGTGCCGCTTTTGTGGCTAGAAACGCCAGTTGAAGGCGACGGTTTTCAAGCGGCGCTGCAATCGGGATCTTTCGAATGAATCAAGTGGGATCGGTCGTTGTGAAAAATGCCGTGCGTATTGCGGGCCTGAGCGTCATGTTGTCTTTCGGCGCCGTGCTCGCGGGATGCCAGAGCGACCCTGATATCGACATCAGCAAGCTCGCCGCCGAGACCGAGCCGCCGGAAGTGCTCTACAATCAGGGCCTTGCCAATATCAAGGCCGGCAACATGGCTGAGGCGTCCCGCAAGTTCGATGCGGTCGATGCGCAGAACCCGTTCTCCGAATGGTCGCGCAAGGCGCTCGTGATGAGCACCTTCACGAAGTATCGTCTCGGCCGACATGCCGATGCGATCGCGACCGGCAATCGCTACCTGAGCCTCTATCCGAAGTCCGAGGATGCGGCTTACGCGCAATATCTCGTCGGTCTGGCCTACTGGAAGCAGATTTCGAGCGTCACGCAGGATCAGCGGAACTCGATCAAGACGATCGAAGCGATGGAGCGCGTCGTCAACGACTTCCCCGATTCGGAATATGTCGACGACGCACAGGCGAAGATCCGCTTCGCGCGTGACCAGCTTGCTGGCAAGGAAATGCAGGTCGGACGCTACTATCTGGAGCGGAAGGAATATCTCGCGGCCGTCTCGCGCTTCCGCGTCGTCGTCGAGCAGTATCCGAACACCAACCAGATCGAAGAAGCTCTGGCCCGTCTGGTCGAGTCCTACTATGCCATGGGCGTGGTGTCGGAGGCTCAGGCTGCGGCGGCGGTGCTCGGACACAATTATCCGGACAGCCAATGGTATGCCGACAGCTATGCGCTGTTGCAGAGGGGCGGTCTCGAACCGCGTGAGAATTCCGGTTCGTGGATCACCCGCGCCGGTCGCAGGCTGCTGATCGGGACCTGACGGTCTTAAGTCACGAAGTGAGAAACTGAGCCTATGCTGGTCCAGCTGTCGATCCGCGATATCGTTCTGATCGAGCGGCTGGATCTTGCCTTCGAGACCGGTCTATCCGTGCTGACAGGTGAAACCGGAGCCGGCAAATCCATTCTTCTCGACAGCCTCTCGCTGGCCCTTGGGGGCCGCGGCGACGGCTCGCTCGTGCGCCATGGCGAGGACAAGGGGCAGGTCACTGCCGTCTTCGATGTCGGCGGCAGTCATCCAGCCCGCACGCTGTTGAAGGGCAATGGCGTCGATGACGACGGCGACCTCATCTTCCGACGCGTCCAATCCGCCGATGGCCGTACCCGTGCCTATATCAATGATCAGCCTGTCAGCGTGCAGTTGATGCGCCAGGTCGGCCAGTTGCTGGTCGAGATCCATGGCCAGCATGACGACCGCGCGCTGATCGACACGAATGCCCACCGTATGCTGCTCGACGCCTTTGCCGGGCTGACCGACGAGGCGCTGGATCTCGGGGAAAGCTATCGCCGCTGGCGGGAGGCCGAGCGGGCCTACAAGACCCACAAGGCGAAGGTCGAGGCGGCTGCACGCGAAGCCGACTATCTGCGGGCCTCCGTCGAGGAGCTGGAGGGTCTCTCGCCGCTTGATGGCGAGGAGGAGGACCTTGCTGAACGACGCTCCGCAATGCAGAAATCCGAACGTATCGCCGGCGATATTGCCGAGGCCTCCGAATTTCTCAATGGCAATGCTTCGCCCGTGCCGCATATCGCATCCCTGATGCGCCGACTGGAACGCAAGAGCCATGAGGCTCCCGGACTGCTGGAAGAGACCGTGCAACTGCTTGGCACGGCTCTGGACACGCTGTCAGCCGCTCAGATGGAAGTGGAAGCTGCCTTGCGCCGCACGGAATTCGATCCGCGCGAACTGGAGCGGGTTGAAGAGCGTCTGTTTGCGCTTCGCGCTGCCGGCCGGAAGTATTCGGTCGCCGTGGCAGATCTCCCGGCGCTTGCCGAAAAGATGGTGGCTGATCTCGCCGATCTCGATGCCGGCGAAGAGCGGCTTGGCCAGTTGGAAGCAGCCGTAAGCGAGACCAGGGCGCATTACGATCATCTGGCACTGCAGCTGTCCGGTAAACGGCAGAACGCCGCCCAGGCGCTCGCCGATGCCGTCATGCAGGAACTGCCGGCGTTGAAGCTTGAGCGCGCGCGTTTCATGGTCGAGGTCTCAGCCGACGCCGACAACGCGACCGCCGACGGTATCGACACGGTCGAATTCCACGTTCAGACCAACCCCGGCACGCGGCCCGGCCCGATCATGAAGGTGGCCTCGGGCGGTGAGCTGTCGCGCTTTCTGCTCGCGCTCAAGGTGGCGCTTGCCGATCGCGGTTCGGCGCCCACGCTTGTCTTCGACGAGATCGACACCGGGGTCGGCGGTGCGGTTGCCGATGCCATCGGCCAGCGGCTGAAGCGCCTGTCTGCCAAGGTTCAGGTTCTGTCCGTCACCCATGCGCCGCAGGTTGCGGCTCGCGCGTCGGCGCACTTCCTGATCTCTAAGGGACCGACCGGCGATGCGGGGGACAAGATCGCGACCCGGGTTGCCATCATGGAGCCGGAGCATCGCAAGGAAGAGATCGCGCGCATGCTTGCCGGCGCATCCGTCACCGACGAGGCGCGGGCGGCAGCCGCCAAGCTGCTTGCCGCCGGCGAGTGAGCCACATCCATCCGGCTGTGGTTGCCTTCCACCCTGAAACCTGTTTCGTTGCCGCATCATGATGGACCTGATCCAGATCTACTGGGCCGAAACCCTTGCCGTTCTGTCCGTCGTTTTCGGCACGGTGGCGGCCACCCATGCGGCGATGACGAAACGCGAGGTGCGCTCGGCGCTCGGCTGGGTCGGCATCATCATCCTGTCGCCGCTGGTGGGCGCAATGATCTACGCGGTGGCGGGGATCAACCGTATCCGGCGCGCAACGCTCATCTCCAGACGCGCGCTCGAACTCGACGAGATCTGGCGCAGCCTCTCGCTCTACAGCGTCGACCGCGAAACCGTGGCCGGCCAGTTCGGCGACCGATTCGGACCGATGAAACTGCTCGGTGACAGGGTAACCCGGCATCCTCTGTCGTCGGGCAACCATATCGCGATGCTCTCGACCGGCGATGAGACCTTCGATGCCATGTGCCAGGCAATCGAAGCTGCGCAACACAGCGTCATCCTTGAAACCTACATCTTCGATCGCGATGTCGTCGGCCGACGCGTGGCCGACTGCCTGATCGCCGCGCATCAGCGCGGTGTCGCCGTCCGTGTGATCGTTGATGCCGTCGGTGCGCGTTACAGCGTCCCCAGCATTATCGGCTATCTCGAAGAGGGGGGCGTTCCCGCCGCCGTCTTCAACGGGCAGGTCATCATGGGGTTGCGGCTGCCTTACGCCAATCTGCGCACGCACCGGAAAATTCTGGTTACGGACGGGACCACCGCCTTTGTCGGCGGCATGAATATCCGTGCGGGCTTCACCGGGCCGGATGGCGCGCGCGACACCCATTTTCGGGTGACCGGACCTGTTGTCGCCGACATTCTGGCTGTTGCCGCCGAAGACTGGCACTTCGAGACCGGTGAAGTGCTGCTGGGGCCGGAATGGGGCGTCCGGCTCGATGACGCGGTGCCGGGAGCAGGGACCGCTGTCCGGGCGGTGGTGTCCGGCCCTGACACGCATATCGAGACGAATCATCGGCTTCTGCTCGGCGCTTTTTCCGTCGCCGAACGGTCAATCCGGATCGTCTCTCCATACTTTCTGCCCGATACGACCTTTATTGCGGCACTGAACACGGCAGCCCGTCGGGGCGTTCAGGTGGACGTGATCGTGCCCTCGCAGAACAATCTGGCGATCGTCGCGCGTGCAATGATGGGGCAGTTCGACCAGATCCTCCGCGAAGGGTGTCGGGTGCATCTGGCGGACGGTCCATTCGATCATTCGAAGCTGATGGTCATTGACCGGCAATGGTGTTTCATTGGCTCGTCCAATCTCGACTCGCGTTCGCTGCGACTGAATTTCGAGATCGATCTCGAGGTCTATGATCGGGACCTTGCCGCGCAGATCGAAGACCGGATCGATCGCAGCCTGTCCAGCGCCGGGCAGGTCACCCTTGATACCCTCCGCGCACGATCTCTGCCCAATCGGATGATTGATCGCTTGTTCTGGCTGGGATCGCCCTATCTTTGATCGAGGACGGCGTTTTGTGCGTGGCCTCAACCGCAACCGGCCCCCGGCCCAACCGACGACGGATGCAACAGGTGTGATGAAGAAGACCAAGCCGAGCCTCGCCCGCACGATGGTGACATCCATTCGCAATCGCAGATGGCGTCCAGCGGAGCGGGTGGTCAAGGCACAGGTCGATGGTGCGCTGACCGTCGCTTCCTACAATGTGCACAAATGCGTCGGCACAGACGGCCGATTTGATCCCGAACGCATCATCGACGTTATCAGGGAAATCGGTCCCGACGTGATCGCGCTGCAGGAGGCAGACCAGCGTTTCGGCGAGCGCTCCGGGCTTCTCGATCTCAATCGGCTGCGGCTGGAGACAGGCCTTCTTCCGGTACCGGTACTCACCGGGCCGAAGTCGCATGGATGGCGGGGCAATGTGCTGCTGTTTCGCGAAGGGATTGTGCGCGACGTGCATCAGGTGGCACTGCCCGGTCTTGAGCCGCGGGGCGCCCTGGTGGCCGAAATCGATATTGAAGGCCGGGCTGGGCTGCGGGTGATTGCCGCGCATCTCGGATTGTTGCGCTGGGCGCGCCGCCAGCAGGCGGATGTCATTCTCGATCTCTTGCAGAACCGCGCCGAGCGGGCCACGCTCTTGATGGGGGATTTCAACGAGTGGCGGCTGGGGCCCGGTTCCGCGCTGACACGGCTGGAGCCGGTTTTTGGGCCGTTGCCGCCTCCAATCCCGAGTTTCCCGGCTCGAATGCCGGTTCTCTCGCTCGATCGGATCATGGCGAACCGGTCCGGTCTGATCGCCGATCTGACGGCCCATGATACACCTCTTGCCCGCCTTGCTTCCGATCATCTGCCGCTGACGGCACGGCTTGATCTCAGCAAGGTGGAGGAGTGAGCGCACGCTCTTTTCATTCGCCGATTTTCCGCTAAACCCGACTGACGAAATGCGGAGGTTGCCATGGCTGATGAGACCATTCCTGTCGAGACCTTGACCGAGGAACAGGCGAAGGCCGAACTGCAGCGGCTGGCAAGCGAGATCGCCCATCACGATGCGCTTTATCACGGCAAGGACAAGCCGGAGATCTCGGACGCGGATTATGACGCGCTGAAGCTGCGCAATGATGCGATCGAAGCGCAGTTTCCGCAGCTGGTGCGAACCGACAGTCCCTCACAGCGCGTCGGTGCGGCCCCCGCCGGGATCTTCGCGCAGGTGGTTCACGCCCGCCCGATGCTGTCGCTCGACAACACCTTTTCCGACGAGGACGTCCAGGACTTCGTGTCTTCCGTCTACCGCTTCCTCGGCCAGCTGCCGGACAATTCCATCGCCTTTACCGCCGAACCGAAGATCGACGGGCTCTCGATGTCGCTGCGCTACGAGAACCGCAAGCTGGTGACGGCGGCGACCCGCGGCGACGGCACGACGGGCGAAAACGTCACCGCCAATATCCTGACGATCAAGGAAATCCCGACCGAGCTTCCGGAGGACGCCCCCGACATCGTCGAGGTGCGCGGCGAGGTCTATATGGCGAAGTCCGACTTCCTGGCGCTCAACGCGCAGATGGAGGCCGAGGGCAAGCAGACCTATGTCAATCCGCGCAACACGGCTTCCGGCTCGCTGCGCCAGCTCGATCCGAAGGTGACGGCGAACCGCAAGCTGCGCTTCTTTGCCTATGCCTGGGGCGAGATGAGCCAGATGCCGGCCGAGACGCAATGGGAGATGGTGCAGGTCTTTGGCCGTTGGGGGTTCCCGATCAATCCGCTGACGCAGCGTCTGACGTCGATTTCGTCCATACTTGACCATTACCGCGAGATCGGGCTGCAGCGTCCTGATCTCGACTACGACATCGACGGTGTCGTCTACAAGGTCGACCGGCTCGATCTTCAGGCGCGCCTCGGTTTCCGGTCCCGATCACCCCGCTGGGCGACGGCGCACAAGTTCCCGGCGGAGCAGGCCTTCACCACGGTCGAGGCGATCGACATCCAGGTGGGCCGCACGGGTGCTTTGACGCCTGTCGCGCGTCTGACGCCGATCACCGTCGGCGGCGTCGTCGTCACCAATGCGACGCTGCACAACGAGGACTACATCAAGGGCATCGGCAATTCCGGAGACCGCATCCGGCCTGACGACCATGACATTCGTATCGGCGATACCGTGATCGTCCAGCGCGCCGGCGACGTTATCCCGCAGGTGCTCGACGTGGTGCTGGAAAAGCGGCCAGAGGACTCGGCGCCCTATGTCTTCCCGAAGACCTGCCCGGTCTGTGGCAGCCATGCCGTGCGGGAGAAGAACGAGAAGACGGGCAAGCTTGATTCGGTCACGCGCTGCACCGGCGGTTTCGTCTGCCGGGCCCAGGCCGTCGAGCACATCAAGCATTTCGTCTCGCGCAATGCCTTCGACATCGAAGGGCTCGGGACGAAGCAGGTCGACTTCTTCTTCGAAAGCGACGATCCGGCGCTGATGATCCGCACGGCGCCCGACATCTTCACGCTGAAGGCACGCCAGGACCAGTCGCTGACCAAGCTCGAGAATATAGAAGGATTTGGTCGTGTCAGCGTCCGCAAGCTGTTCGAGGCGATCGATGCGCGGCGCGAGATCGCGCTCCACCGACTAATCTTTGCGCTCGGCATCCGCCATGTCGGTGAGACCACGGCCAAGCTTCTGGCGCGCTCCTATGGCAGCTACGCAGCCTTTGCGGAAGCCATGCAGGCGGCCGGGCCAAAGTTTGGCGACACCTGGAACGAGTTGAACAGCATCGATGGGATCGGCGAGGTGGTCGCCGCCTCGATCGTCGAGTTCTTCAAGGAGCCGCGCAATCTCGAAGTCGTACAGCGCCTTTTGAGCGAAGTGACGCCGGTGGACGCCGAGGCACCGATCACAAGCGACAGTCCCGTGGCTGGCAAGACCGTCGTCTTCACCGGATCGCTGGAGCGCTTCACGCGTGATGAGGCGAAGGCCAGGGCCGAAGGGCTCGGAGCCAAGGTTGCGGGCTCTGTATCGAAGAAGACGGATTATGTGGTTGCGGGTCCGGGTGCAGGCTCGAAGCTCGATAAGGCCCGTGAGCTCGGCGTTCAGGTGATGACCGAAGACGAGTGGTTGACGCTGATCGGCGGCTGAGGTCAGGCTGCCGTAATCGCTGTTTCCGCAAGGTCCAGGCGAGCGGGTTCCTGCTGATGGGGCGTGCGCGGCAGGTCGCGTTCAAGCACGATCCTGTTGCGGCCGGACGACTTCGCGAGATAAAGCGCCTGATCGGCTGCGGCGTAGACGGCCGTGAAATCGCGAAGCGGCGTGATGTCGGCCAAGCCGCCGGATATGGTAACGGCGATCGACTGGTGAACGGACTCGACCAGACGATTGGCAATGGTTCGCCGTAGCTTTTCCGCCATCGCGATGACATCGGCAAACTCGGCATCCCGAAAGAGGATGGCGAACTCTTCTCCGCCGATACGCGCGACGAGATGGGCGGGTCCGGTGATTTCGCAGAGCGTTTTTGCAACCGAGACAATCACATCGTCGCCGGCCAGATGGCCATAGCGGTCGTTGATCTGCTTGAAACGGTCGATGTCCAAGATCAGCAGATGCCCGCGCTCAACCTGAGAGAGATCGTCGATGAAGGCGCGGCGATTGAGAAGGCCGGACAGCATGTCGGTTCGGCTCAACTGGCGGAATTCGAGCCTAGTTCTGGCGAGGTGGATGACCGCATAACCCATGTAGAGCGAGCAGAGCATCGTCAGGACGAAGGATACAATCATGGCGATGCCACAGCCGATTGCCAGATCGCGCAACAACGGGTTGAGCAAGACATCGAAGGCGTGCAGGACAAGCAAGATGCCTGCGACCATGAAGCAGGCGATGATGGAATTACGGATCGACAGTCTGGTCGCAAAGCGGATCACCGCATCCCAGTTGTCGAATTCTGTCAGCCCAATATCGCGGATGACCCACGCTTCAATCCGTTGCTTCAACATAGGTTTTGACCACACAGAAAGACTTGAAACGAAAATCGATCAGTCGACGCGAGAGCTTATCTGTCGCCGTCTGCTGTCATGAAATATGGTTGCTCGCAAACATTGCGACCGCTTTCCCGCAAGGTGCCGAATGCAACCCTGACCGTAAAGAGTTCATTTTCATTTCTACTAGTATTAATCCCCTAAAAATTAAGGTTCGATGAATCCAAAACCCTGGATTGCATATGGCCGCGTGCCCATCCGATACGTTCACGGCTCAGTGAAGCCGGATGGGACAACCTGCAGCTGATGGAGAGACGGATTGTTGACGAAGAGCAGGCCGCCCCGGGACGTCGAGCCGGCAGCGACGTAGTCGAAGGTCATTCCCGCTTCCTCGATCAGCTCAGGTCCGTCGAGCAGGGCCGCCGTTATTTCCACCGCAGCGGCCGCCTGATCACCTGAATTGCTTACCTCGATCATGACGCGCCAGCCGGAGGACTGGGGAGCAATGGCGAGGATCTGGACGGCAAGTTCCGGTGGGCGGTCGTGGCTCGTCATCGCTTCGAATACCATCCAGCCGATCATCGCAACGACAATGGTGGTTGCCGCAAGGCCGGTGAGCCATTCCACCCAATGCGGGCGGATGGGGTCGGTCGCTTTGCTGGCATTGTCACGGGTCATGTCGGGCCTCCTCAAAGGATAAGTCTGGCGGCCGCCGCGCCGATCGCTGCCGGGAAGCCGAGCACGACCAGCGTTAGAAGGGCCTCTGCCATGCCGAGGTCATCCAGCCGGCCGAAGGTCCAGAGGCTGTAGAGGCTGACGGCAAGGGCGACGACATAGCCGGGGATCGTGAACCTGACAAAGGCATGCCAGACCGGCGTATCCTCCTGAAGACTGTGGCTGCCCTTGAAGGCGAGCGCATAGACGAAGCCATGCATCAGCATCATCGACAGTGCCATGAGGGCAAGCGCATGCCAGATGGTCATTTTGTAAGCGAGAAGGATCATCTCTTCTGTCGGCGCCAGATTGAGCGACAGGAAAAGCGCGCCGACGGCCATCATGAAGAGCTCGGTGAGATAGCCCGGATTGGCCTCCTGGCTTGGATCGGCACCGTCCTGCTCGTCATCGGCATCATCGTCCTGCATGCTGAGCTGGCTTCGGCCGAGCAATGCACCGATGCTGGCCGGTACTGCCTGTAGAGCCACCATTCCAACCCATTCGCGCGGTGCCATGTCGAGCTTGATCACCCCGAGCAGAACAAGGATCAGCGCACTGGCGGCGACGCCCATGCCATAGGCGACGATCGCGTCGCGGGCCGATTCGCGCCATGTGGCGGTCCGTTCGAAACCGATACGGTGGGAAAGTCCGACGAGGAGAGGCAGATTGAGGACCAGCAGCAGAAGAAGCCGCTCTCGGTCCATGTAAAAGCCGAGGAACCACATCTCCATGGTCATCAGCATGGGGATGGAGAAGAGAAGGGCACCGGCAAGCCCGCGTGCAAGGCCGACGAGAAACCGGCTTATCCGTGCCGATTCGTGACGTTCATCTGCGACTTCTGCCATTGTTCCACCGTCCCTTGCCGCGCAGGGAATGCGCAAATGGGGGTGGTTGTTCCGTCTGGCAGGAGGTTGACCGGCTGCCGATAGGCAACCGGTTCACGTCTGGCAGGAGTGTTGCAGGCGCACTTCCTGCGGCCAAGGGCTGATCAGCCCTTCGGCTTGAATGTCTTTTTCTTGGGGCCTGCCGATGGGCCACGGTCGTCGAACTTACCCTTGGGCTTTCCGGCGCCGGCGAAAGCCGGCTTGTCGCCCTTCGGCTTGCCGGACCAGTCGGGCTTGGCAGGCTTGTCCCAGGAATTCGACGCACCCTTCGGCTTCTTCTTGAAGCCTAGCTTGTCGTCGCTCCAGTCGGTACGCTTCGGCTTGGGCGCGTCGCCCCAGACTTCAGAATCCGTCACCGCCATTGCGTCGCGCGGCGGCCGGGCAGGGCTGTCGTCCTTGCGGGCGTAGGGCTTCTTGTCGCCAAACGGCTTCTTTTCACCGTAGGGTGCCTTGTCGCCATAGGCCTTCTTTTCGCCGTAGGGCTTCTTGTCACCAAAAGGCTTCTTGTCGCCAAAGGGCTTGCGGTCGCCGTCCTCGCGCGGGGGGCGGGGGGCACGTTCCTTCGGAGCTGCGTTAAAGTCCGGCATGCCGGGGAGCTGGGAAAGCGTAATGCCGCGTTCAAGCGCCTTGTTCGGGCCAAGCGCGCCCAGGAACGTATCGAGCGCGCTCTCGGCGATCTCGACGAAGGTTTCCTCCGGCTGCATCTTGATTGCGCCGATCTCGTTCTTGGTGATGTTGCCGTTGCGGCAAAGCATCGGGATCAACCAGCGCGGCTCGGCATTCTGGCGGCGGCCGACGGAAACGGAGAACCAGACGCTGGCGCCAAAATCGCCGCGCGGCTTGGTCGCCGAGTTGGCCGGGTTGGCATAGTCCGGCTCCTTGCGGGCCTTGCCTGCTTCGAGGCTGACGGGGATCAGATCTTCCGGTGCCGAGCGATGGCCACGCTGCAGGCGCAGGAATGCAGCAGCGATCTGCTCGGCGCCGTGCGTTGCGATCAGCGCCTCAATCATCGGAACTTCGTCTTCGGTGATCACCTGTGTAAGCGAGGGATCGGCCATCAGGCGTTCGTCATCACGGGCCTGAACTTCGTCGGCAGACGGCGGCAGGGCCCAGGTCGGACGGACATTGGCCCCGCCGAGCAGGCGTTCGGCCTTGCGGCGCGCGCTGTTCGGGACGATGAGCGCAGACACACCCTTGTTGCCGGCGCGGCCGGTACGGCCGGACCGATGCAGAAGGGTTTCAGAGTTGGTCGGCAGGTCGGCATGGATGACGAGTTCGAGACCCGGCAGATCGATGCCGCGAGCGGCGACGTCTGTCGCGACGCAGACGCGCGCACGGCCGTCGCGCATCGCCTGCAGCGCGTGGGTGCGTTCGTTCTGCGAGAGTTCGCCCGACAGTGCCACGACGGAGAAACCGCGATTGTGTAGGCGGGCCGTCAGGTGATTTACGGCAGCACGGGTGGAGCAGAATACAATCGCGTTCTTCGCCTCGTAAAAGCGCAGCACGTTGATGATGGCATTCTCGCGATCGGGATTGGCAACGGCCAGCGCACGATACTCGATGTCGACATGCTGCTTCTGCTCGGACAATGCCTCGATGCGGCGCGCGTCGCGCTGGTAGCTTTTCGCAAGATCCGCGATCGAGCGCGGCACTGTCGCCGAGAACATCAGCGTGCGGCGATCGTCGGGCGATTCTTGGAGGATGAATTCGAGATCCTCGCGGAAGCCGAGATCGAGCATCTCGTCAGCCTCGTCGAGCACGACGACGCGCATCTGGGACAGGTCTAGCGCGCGGCGGGTAATGTGGTCTCGCAGGCGCCCCGGTGTGCCGACGATGATATGGGCACCGCGCTCAAGCGCCCGGCGCTCGTTACGGATATCCATGCCGCCGACACAGGAACCGATGATCGCGCCGGTCTCGGCATAGAGCCATTCGAGCTCACGCATGACCTGCATGGCCAGTTCGCGAGTCGGGGCGATTGCGAGCGCCAGCGGCGCGCCGGCTCGCTCGAAACGACCGCCTTCCGGCAGCAGCGTCGGGGCCATGGCGAGACCGAAGGCAACCGTCTTGCCGGAGCCCGTCTGGGCGGACACGAGCGCGTCGCGACCCTCCAGCTCAGGGTCGATCATGGCCTGCTGCACGGGGGTCAGGGTGTCGTAGCCGCGCTTGCGCAAGGCATCAGCGATCGCCGGAACGATGGCGTCGAAATCAGTCATGGAGTGGTCTTTCGAATGTGATGGATGATGCGGGCCAAAGCGCCGCGCCCGCCGATTGCGGGTATGTTGGGGCTGTTCCTACTCGTCTCGACCCAAAAAGTCGAGAGGCAGGGAACGAAAACGCTGCGCTATGGTGAACCATGGGCCTCGCACCATCCGGACACGTCATGAGCGAAGCCGCGCCATGGCCAGGGCTTCGACATAGGTTCCGCCGCGAAAGGCATAGTTCGCCATTCGTCCCTCCACTGTGAAGCCAAAGCTCTCATAGAGGGCGATCGCGGCGGAATTGTCCGCGTGTACTGTCAGTTCAAGGCGCCGCAGGTTCAGCCAGTCATCGGCGATCTCGATGGCTTCGCCGAGGAGCGCGCGACCGATCCCGCGGCGGGTGAAGTCGTCATGTACGCCCATGCCGAGCGTTGCGACATGGGCGCGCCTGCCTTTTGCCGGCGACAAACCGATATCGCCGACCACCACGCCGTCGAATACGGCCACGAGGTATCGGGCATCGACGGACTGCTGTTCTATGCCGCGCCTGATTTCCTCGACGCTGTGATAGGGCAGGCGCATGGTGCCCCAGCGGTAGCCCGGCAGGTTGTGCAAGTCGGCGATTGCGGCAGCGTCGGCCAGGGATCGCGCACGGATGGTCAGGCCTTCGGGCCAGGTACGCTTATCTCGGGAAGCGACGGGATGTGATTGCGGCATGCTTGCTCTCCATGTCTTTGGCGGGAGAGCGAACCGGACGCCTGCTCAACCGCAGGGCGTTCGGGATAAGTAGGTTCTACAGACGCGACCTGACCCGGACACCCTTGCAAAGGGGGATCACATGAAGGGTCATAGCGGTGGTCGAGTACGTTGTAGCCATCCGCACATGATGGAGACGGCGCAGGCGTCGGTCAAGAGAGACGCCCGGACCCTTGTCCGAATCCGCTTGAGGTTTTAAGGCTTTGAAATGTCCACCTCCCAATTCTCCGGCAAGACGATTGCCATCGACTTCGAGACCGCGACCGAGGCGCGTGCCAGTGCCTGCTCCATCGGTCTCGCCTTCATCGAGAACGGCCGTGTCGTGCGCGTCGAGGAGCGCCTGATCCGGCCGCCGGAAAATCGCTACTCGCCCTTCAACATCGCCATTCACGGCATCCGGCCCGAACATACGGCCAATGCGCCCGAGTTTACCGAAGTGATGGCAGAGTTTGCCGGTGACTTCGAGGGCGCACGAATGATCGCCCACAATGCATCCTTCGACTTTTCCGTGCTCAGGGCCTGCCTCGATCTGTCGGGGCTAGATTATCCGGAATTGTCTTACCTCTGCAGCGTCAAGCTCGCCCAGCGCCACTGGCCTTCGCTCGGATCGCACCGGCTGAACGTGCTGGCCGCGCATCTTGGCGTCAGCTTCCTGCACCACAACGCCGCCGAAGATGCGCGCATCTGCGCCGAAGCCTGCCTTGCCATGGCTCTCGAGGCCGAAGTCGACGACCTTTTTGACTTGGCGCTGAAGCTCGGGCTCAATCCGGGCCGTCTGCACCGGCAGGGCTATGATGCCTGCTCCTTTGCCCGCAAGCCGAAGAAGAAAGTGCTCGCCTTGCAAGCGTGACCGGGCATCCTATCTTCAGGGATATCACGAAGGAGTGAAGTCCATGTCGATTCGTAAAGCCGCCGCCGCTGCCGTCATTCTCGCCTCGACGGCGATCCCTGCATCGTCCGAGGTCGTCGGCAAGGTCGGCGTTGACTGGGTCGGCAATGACATTGTCATCGAAGCGATGACGGATCCTGAAGTGAAGGGCGTCACTTGCCACGTCACCTATTTCGATCGCTCGATCATCGATCGCTTGTCCAAAGGCAACTGGTTCGAGGATCCTTCCAACAACTCGATTGCCTGCCGTCAGACTGGACCGATCGAGATCGGTGACATCGATCTTTCGGAAGAAGGAGAAGAGGTGTTCCGGGAAGGCTTGTCGATCATCTGGAAGTCGCTCGTCGTCAATCGCATCTACGACAAGAAGAACGATACGCTGATCTATCTTGCCCACTCGCGACAGGTTGTCGAAGGGTCGGCCAAGATGGCGATCTCGACCGTGCCGCTGTTCAATCAGACTGTCGTCTGGACTTCGGGCAAACCGAATTGACAGACCAGTTTTGGGGGGAATTGAGATTGGCGAGCCCGGTGTGACATCTGTCACTTCAACGGGACGATGCCGTGGGTCATGCATGTCGAACCGGCACCGCGTCACCCCCAATTTCGCAGCCGGACGGAGAGGATCCTGTTCAACTCTCCACACAAAGACGCCCTGGAACCTTGCGGATCCAGGGCGTTATCATAAGGCGAGCGATGTCTTACTTGACGTAGACGATCTTGCCGCCGTTGGCAGCTTCGTCAACGTGGAATACGTTGTTGGTCTGAACGCTCTCGGCCTCAAGAGCCTGTGCGATCGCCGGGTCAGACGAAATCTGCGCCTGCGCTTCGGTCATCGACTCCGAGCTGTTGGCCAGCTGCGAAAGACGGGTGTGTTCAGAGCGGTCCTGGTCGTTGTCCAGGCTGTCGAGACGAACGATGCTAACGCCCTCGGTAGCCATGGTCGTGGAATTGGTCGTGGTCGTCGTGTCGACCATCGGTGCAGCGGTCTGGGCAAGGGCAACGCCCGAAACGGAGGCGATGGACATGGCACCGGCGAGCGCAAGCTTTACTGCAGAATTCATGGTCTTTCTCCTTGGTTTCTCTTCAGAATTTTTTGCTTCGTGGGAAGCTGACAGAAGAACGCAGGACCATGACCAGGGTTCCGACAGGTGTGAAAATTATTTATAAATCATAACAAATATTCGTCTTAATTTTATACAACGAAAGAACACGCCACCGGCGGGGCCGATCGCGTTCCAAACGAAACGGAAGAAAAAATGCTCCGCAGATACGGAGCATTTTCCTGGGAAGGGAATGCGGCTTAGGCGGCCTGAGCGAGCTCGTCGGCGATGACGGTGTCGAGGTTGAGGAAGCAGACCATCTGTTTCTCGAGCGCGACGATACCGCGGCAGAAGGCGCGCTGGGCTTCCGGGATGATTTCCGGTGCCGGCTGAAGGTCTTCACTCTTGATCGTCATCATGTCCGAGACTTGTTCGACCAGCAGTCCGACCAGCTTGCCGGCGATATCGGTGACGATGATCGCCGCGCGTTCCGAGGGTTCGGTCATCTTCATGCCGAGACGGCAGGCCATGTCGATGACCGGGATGACGGCGCCGCGCAGGTTGATCAGGCCGAGAACGTAAGGGGGGGTATGCGGCATCGGGGTGACCGGTGCCCAGCCGCGGATTTCGCGGATGGCCATGATGTCGATGCAGAATTCCTGGTCGCCAAGATGGAAGGATACGATTTCCAGATAGGCGCCCGACTGTTTGATGGCATTACTCATGTTCAGAACTCTTCCCAGTGTTCCTGAGCTGCGGCAGCAGAGGCTGTTGCCGTAGCGGTACGGTTGAACGATCCCGCAACCTTGTTCATCAGCGCCCGTGCGGGAGACGGTCTCTGAGGGGAGGCGGCGCGCGCAGCCTCCTGATATTGATCATGAGCAGCTTCGCCCAAGTTCACCTTGAACTGTCCGACAAGTCGCGAAAGGTTTTCCGCGTCGCTTGCCAGCGTGTGGCTCGCCGCATTGGTCTGCTCCACCATCGCGGCATTCTGTTGCGTGACCTGATCCATCTGGCTGACGGCCGAATTGATCTCGCTCAGTCCAACTGATTGTTCTCTCGCGCTGGTAACGATTGCCTTAACGTGCTCGTTAATTCGTAAAACATCTTCGCCAATCCGGTGCAGCGCCTGTCCGGTCGCCGTCACCAGCTCCACCCCGGAGCGCACTTCGTCGTTGGAACGGGTGACCAGGGTCTTGATGTCACGCGCCGCATCGGCAGCGCGTCCGGCCAATGCCCGGACTTCTTGCGCAACGACAGCAAAGCCCTTGCCGGCGTCGCCGGCACGGGCCGCCTCGACGCCCGCGTTCAGGGCGAGAAGGTTGGTCTGGAAGGCGATCTCATCGATGACGTTGATGATCTTGCCGATTTCGTCGGTCGCATCCTCGATGCGGTTCATCGCGGACATGGCGTCATTGACGACGGCGCCGGATTTCTCGGCGTAGTCCTTTGCATTATCGACCATATGGCTGGCTTCTTCGGCCCGGTCGGTTGCGCTCTTCACGGTCTCGGTGATCTCGGAAAGGGCGGCGGAGGTTTCCTCGAGCGAGGCAGCCTGCTGCTCGGTGCGGCGCGCGAGATCGTCTGCGGCGCTCTTCATCTGCTGGCTGTTGGCGCGAATCGAGCTGCTGTTGGTCGCAATCTCGGTCATAACCCGCTTGAGGTTGGAGGCCACTTCGTTGAAATCTGTCCTGAGCCGCTCGAGATCCTGCGGGAAGGGCACAACGATGGTTGCGCAGAGATCACCCTGAGACAGGCGGGTCAGTCCTTCCCCGAGCGCGTCGACCGCGAGCTTGAGAGCGCGCGTGTCGGCTTCCATGGTTGCCGTGCGGCTCTCGCGCTCAGCTTCGTTCTGCCGGCGCTGGGCAAGGCTTGCTTCCTCCAGGTCATGCTTCTCGATTGCGGCCTTGCGGAAGATATCGGCCGAACGGGCCATGCCGCCGATTTCGTCATGCCGGTCAGTCCCAGCGACTTCCGTCTGGTAGTCGCCGTCCGTGATGCGCTGCATGCTCGTGCGAACGAGCCGGATGCCGTTGGCAATCGAGTTGCCGTGAATGAGCTGAAGTGCGATCACCGAGAAGAAGGCTATACTGCCCAGCCCAAGCTGGAAGGTCAGCGCCTGATTGCTTCGGCTGGTTGCCTCGTTGACATAGTCTTCGACCAGATTGCCACCGAGGGCCGAGAGGTTGTTGAGCACGTTGCCCAGACGCTCGCCCGCACCGTCGATCGCATCGTCGATGGCGGCGTATTCTTCTTCCGGCGCGCCGGTCTCGACCATGCGTTTCAGGTCGACCTGTATGGCCTGTGCGACGGCATTCAGGTCCGCTTCGTAGCTTGCGACTTCGCCCGGCGAACCGGCTTCTGCGGCGACAGAGGCAAGTACGGATGCACCATCCCGAAGCAGCGCGACAGCGGCATTGATGATCTCGACACGCTCCGGTTGGATGCTTCCTTCCCCGCTGTCGATGATCGTGTCCATGGCCGCCAGCACCATGTTGGCATTGGCAAGGCGCATCTCGTTGATGCGCTCGACTTCGTTCTTGATCTCGATTGAGTCGTGGATTGCGGTCGATATGCGTGCGTTCTGGTACCAACCGACTGCCAGCATCGAGCCGATGCCGAGCACTGCCGCGGCGCCCAGCGTCATAAGGCGCTGTTTGACGGACAGGTCTTTACCCGTGATGAGATTGACCATGAAACTCCCCAGCCCTTGTCCCGACTGCCCCTGCACGTCGGTGACGTGTCATGCGCAATCCGGAGAGGAGTCTCCCGGCGGACGATCATGTCCGCTTGGCTGATTTGAGCCAAAACGCCGATGCAGAATCCCTAATATTAGTTAATCAAGAACTAATAATACAGCCAGCGGTCGAATTCCTTGTTTCTCGGGAGTTAGGTGGCTGTAATTGCGCGACGATAAAGGTGCCATGTCGCGTGTCCTGCGACCGGCAAGACAACCAGCAGCCCGAGAAAAAGCGGCACCATGGCGAGGATGGCCAAGGTGGCAATGATCAGCCCGAAGACGAGCATGGGGGCTGTATTTTCGATCACAGTGCGCATGCTGGTCAGCATGGCGGTGACGAAATCCACATCGTGATCGAGAAGCAGCGGCATCGAGATGACCGTTGCGCTGAAGAGGATCATTGCAAGGACTGCCCCAACAACAGTGCCCACGGCGAGGAACAGGAGACCTTCCGGGGTGGTGAGCACGACGTTGACGAAGGCGTCTAGGGTTGCGGGAACGAGGAAGCCGAGGAACAGCGCCATCAACAGGCGAACCTGGTAGATCCAGATCCAGAAGATGAAAAGCACGACGAAGGCCATCCAGGACAGTTGCCGCTCGCGCTGGCGAAAGACTTCAGCGAGGATCGACTTCCAGCTGACAGTTTCGCCAAGCCTGTGCCGGCGGCTGATCTCGTAGAGACCGACGGCAATGAACGGCCCGATGAGCGGGAAGCCGATCGCGACGGGAATGATCATCCATGGCAGGTGATAATAGGTAAGCATCACGGCGATGAAGATGCCGCCTGCCGCATAGATTGCACCGAAGAACAGGCCATAGGCGGGATAGGCGCGAAAGTCACTCCAACCGTCTGAAAAGGCGGCACGGATATCGCTCATGCGCAGCCGGTTGATCTGCAGCTTCGGCAGAGAGCCCCGATCGAGTGCCTGCTGTTCCATGCGTCCCTCCCAAGACATGCGGTGCTGCGACAATCTGTCAGAAACTACCATGCGTGTTCCTTGATATCCGTCAAATCGCAAGGCCCGGAGTTTAAATTCTCGCGTTTCTTCCTGAATGAACTGCGCTATCATGGCGTCATGTCTGATTTCGCGCGCTCACAGAAATGGTTGCCTTTGACCGCCCTGATGCTTGCAGGGACACTGTTCACTCTGGCTGTGTTTCTCGGCTGGATGCACTACGGCTCGGACATTTTCCTGAGCTTGATCGAAACCGGATTGGCCTATTGCTTCTAGCCGCCGTCATCCGTGACAAATCAGCGCTTGTTCCAGCGTTTACACCGAGTTGAATTGCCTTCTCGCGACGGGAGGCTTATCCGGCTCGGCTAGAAGTTTGATTTCAAGGAAATACCATCATGAAAACGGTCAGGGTCATCTTGTGGGCGGCAGTCGTCGTCATGGCGGGTGTTCTCGGCTGGCTGACCTATTCGGTCACGCAGTCGGATCAGACGATCGCGGAGGCGCCCTTCGGCGTGCCGTTCCAGCTCGTCGACCAGAACGGTCAGCCGATCACCGAGCAGGCTTTCCGCGGCAAGCCGACGGCGCTGTTCTTCGGCTTCACCCATTGCCCGGAGGTCTGCCCGACAACGCTTTTCGAGCTGGATGGATGGTTGAAGCAGGTCGATCCTGACGCCAAGGGTCTGCAGGCCTATTTCGTGACTGTTGATCCCGAGCGGGATACACCGGAGATCCTCGGCCGTTACGTCTCCAACGTCACGGATCGCGTGAAGGCGATTGCCGGGGAACCCGACAAGGTTGCCGAAGTCGTGAAGGGCTTCCGCGTCTACGCCAAGAAGATCCCGCTCGACGAGGCTAAGCCCGATGGCGATTATACCATGGATCACACGGCCTCCATTTTCCTGCTCGACGCCGAAGGGCGCTTCAAGGGCACGATAGCCTACGGCGAGAACCCAGATACGGCCGTCAAGAAGCTGGAAAACCTGATGAAGGGCTGACGGTCGCGCCTTCGGCGGAGGTTGCCATGACGGCGATTGCATTGTACCGCAACGCCTGAACGTCCTGACCGCCGAGGAAGACCTGCCGTGAGCGAAATTCGCCTCTATGTAAGCACCACCGAGAAGAACGCCAACCGGATCCTCGATCTGATGAGCTTTGCTTTCGGCGAAGAGGACTTCGCGATCGCGACCACCGAGGTCGATGAGAAGGCGGATATCTGGGAGGCCTCCATCTATATGATGGCGGACCAGGAAGAGGAGGTCAGGCCACGTGTCGAGGACCTGCTCGCCGAAGAATTTGCCGATGCGACGATTGTGCGGGAGGTCATCCCGGACATCGACTGGATCGCCAAATCGCTCGAAGGCTTGAAGCCGGTCCGCGCCGGTCGCTTCCTGGTGCATGGTTCCCATGACCGGGACAAGGTACAGGCGCATGACGTTGCGATCGAGATCGACGCTGGCCAGGCCTTCGGTACGGGTCATCACGGCACGACGGCAGGCTGCCTGGAAGTCATCGAAAACGTGGTTCGCTCTCGCAAGGTTCGCAATGCGCTGGACCTCGGTACGGGCAGCGGCGTGCTGGCAATCGCCGTGCGCAAGCTGCTCCCGGTGCCGGTGCTGGCGACGGATATCGACCCGATCGCCGTGCGCGTCGCCAAGGAAAACGCCCGTCGCAACCAGATTGTTGAGGGCATCGACTTCCGCACGGCGCCCGGGTTTCACTCGACGGCTTTTCGCGAGCATGGTCCGTTCGATCTCGTCATTGCCAACATTCTCGCGAGGCCGCTGATCAAGATGGCACCGCAGCTGGTCGCGCATCTCGCGCCGGGTGGCTCCGTTATCCTCTCGGGCATCCTTGCCGAGCAGCGTTGGAAGGTGATTGCGGCCTATAGCGGCCAGGGCCTGTCGCATGTGAAGACGATCTGGCGCAATGGCTGGGTGACGATCCACTTCACGCAAGGGAAGGGCTGACACCTTACGTCAGCCAATGAAGAATAAAAAAAGGCGGCTCGTAAGGAGCCGCCTTTTTGGCATCGGCATCATGCCGCGCCGAGGTCCGCGAGCGTGGGAGGAGCGCTCAAGCGGATGCTAGACTGGCTGGTCGTTCAGACCAGGGTTTGTTCAGATGATCGAGTGCTGATGCGGACGACGGCGCAGTTCTTCGCGCTTCAGGCCCATGGCCTCCAGCGATGCGTCATCGAGCGACAAGAGGGCGCCCGTCGTATAGAGATCGGCACGGCGCTGGCGTGCCTCGACGAAATTGTTGAGGGCGGTGCGCAGGAAAGACTTGGCCATCTCTCGGTTCCTTTTCCGTTGCGGACGCTCGTTTATCGCGTCCTCGATGACCCTGATATAGTCTGTTCGCGCTTGGTCAGTCAGATGGGCTAGAGCACGGGAGATCTGCAAATGCTGCATAGCAGCATAAGCTCTGCCTGAATTTGCGGCATAACGATATCAGCGGACGCGCATATGCTGCGAAAGCGTGCGGCAGTGGTGGTGGGGGCGATGCGGCCTTGCTATAAGCCCTGACAGAATCCGAAACCCATCGCGAGCCATGTCATGTTTCAGTCCTTTGAGGTCAAGTCCACGCCGCTTCACGGCAAGTCCAGGATCGCAGCCCTTCGCGCGCTGTTTGCCGAACTTCAGATCGATGGACTGCTCGTGCCGCGCTCGGATGAGTATCTAGGGGAATATGTGCCTGAGTCCGCCGAGCGTCTCGCCTGGGCGACGGGCTTCACCGGTTCCGCCGGCATGTTGATGTTAACCGAAACGCTCGCCGTCGTTTTCGTCGACGGCCGCTATGTCACGCAGCTTGCCCAGCAGGTCGATGCATCTGTCTTCACGCCGGGAGACCTTGTCGGCGAGCCGCCGCACAAGTGGATCGAAAACCGCGCGCCGAAGGGTTTCCGTCTCGGCATCGATCCCTGGACCCATACGGGTGCGGAAGTCCGCCGGCTGGAGAAGGCGCTGGCCGACAAGGGCGGCAGTCTGGTGTTCCTGCCGTTCAATCCCGTGGATCGCCTCTGGACCGAACGTCCGGCCGAGCCGAAGGGCGCGGTGATGATCCAGGCGCTGAACCAGGCCGGTGTTTCCGCCGCCGACAAGCTGAAAAGCATTGCGACCGATCTCCGCGAAAAGAACCTGACGGCTGTGCTGATTGCCGATCCCTCGTCGGTGGCCTGGATTTTCAACCTGCGGGGCAGTGACGTGCCGCATACGCCGCACCCGCTTTCGCGCGCAATCATCAAGGCAGACGGTTCGGCTGAACTCTTTCTCGACAGCGCAAAGACCAATCTCGAAGTCGAAAGCTATCTGCGCGATCTCTGCGTGCAGGTGGATCCGGCTGTTCTGGCCGAACACATCGAGCGAGTGGCGCGTGACGGTGCGCGCATTCTGGTCGATCCTGACCTTACGCCCTACGCCCTTTCGCGGATGATCCGCGAGAGCGGTGGTGAAGTTGTCGAAGGCAACGACCCGGCGAAGCTTGGTCGGGCGGTCAAGAATATGGTTGAGCTCAACGGCTCGGCGGCCGCACACCTGCAGGACGGTGTGGCGATGGTCGAGTTCCTTCACTGGTTCAACGAACAGCCGCATGGCAGCCTGACGGAGATTGCGGCGGCGCAGAAGCTCGAAGCGGTGCGCGCAGCGGTTGGCGAGCGGATGCAGAATCCGCTCAAGGACATTTCCTTCGACACGATCTCCGGTGCCGGCGAGAATGCTGCCATTATGCACTACCGTGTCACCACCGAAAGCGACCGACAGATCCGTTCGGCCGAGATGTTCCTGATCGACTCGGGCGCGCAGTATGTGAACGGAACCACCGACATCACCCGCACGCTTGCCGTCGGCGCAGTGCCAGCCGAGCAGAAGCGTTTCTTCACGCTGGCGCTGAAGGGCATGATTGCGATCAGCACGGCGCGTTTCCCGAAGGGCACGCGGGGTTGCGACCTCGACCCGCTGGCGCGTATCGCTCTCTGGAAGGCCGGTGCCGACTTCGCCCATGGCACGGGCCATGGCGTTGGGTCCTATCTCTCGGTGCATGAAGGACCTCAGAGGATCGCCCGGCTTTCGACCCAGGAGCTGCTGCCCGGCATGATCCTTTCCAATGAACCTGGCTATTACCGCCCGGGCAGCTTCGGTATCCGCATCGAAAACCTGATCTATGTGCGCGAGGCCGAGGCGATCGAAGGTGGCGACCAGCCGATGCTCGGCTTTGAGACCCTCACCTTTGTGCCGATCGACCGTGCGCTCATCGTCGAGGACCTTCTCACGCGTGACGAGCTGCAGTGGCTCGACGCCTATCATGCCAAGACCCGCGAAGAATTGTCGCCGCTGATCTCCGATGCAGCGACGCGCGAGTGGCTAGAGCAGGCAACGGCGCCGTTTGCGCGCTGAGGGTCAGCCGATCAACTGGCGCATCAGCATGACGGCGGCCCAGCCGCCGATCAGCATGGGGATGGCACCGAAGCGCAAGCCGATCAGGAGGGCCGCAGCCATCGCGACCTTCACGTCGATCTCGCCATAGAAGAAGGCGGGCGCGACGAGGGCGGTCAGGACGGCTGCGGGGACGGCGTTGAGGGCAGCCTCAAGGCGTGGCGGCATGGATTTCAGCCGCTTTACCAGGACGTATCCGGCGATGCGGGTGAGGAAGGTCGCGGCGGCCGCTGCCGCGATCAGAAGCGTCATGTAGGGCGTGAGCAGGGTGGTCATGGTGCGGTCTCCTCACGGGCGGCAGGCAGCGGGAGAACAGCCGCCAGAAGAATGCCTGCGAGGGCGCCGACGCTGATGTGCCATGGTGCGCCGATCAGGTGCTGGGCAATCACCGAGACCACGGCACTGATGGCGACGATCATCAGGAAATTGCCGCGCTTGCGGAAGCCGAGGACGAGGCCGAGGAAATAGATCGGCAGTAGGACGTCGATGCCCCAAGCAGCCGGATCTCCCATGACGCTGCCGAGCGCGCCGCCGATGGCGGTCATGGCGACCCAGGGCACGTAGATCATCGCGCCGAAGCCGAAATACCAGGGAAAGCTCACCTCGCGGCCGCTCTCGCCGCGGGCGATGGCTTCTGCAAACTGCGGATCGGTGAGCAGGAAGAAGCTCAGCATCTTCTGCGGAAACGTGTAGTGGTCGATGAAGGGGGTGAGCGCTGCCGAATAGAGGACGTGGCGGAAGTTCACGGCCAGCATCGAGAGGATAACGACCCACATGGGCACGTTCTGGCCGAAGAGTTCGATGCCAACCAACTGGCTGGCGCCGGCATAGACCGTCGCGCTCATCAGGGCTGCCTCGGCGACCGTCTGGCCATTGGCGACGGCTACGGCTCCGAACAGCACGGCGAAGGGGCCGGCAGAAATGATGACGGGGAGGGCCTTCAGCGCACCCACGGTGAAATCTGATCGGGACATGGCGAAGTTTCTCACGTTTACCTGCTGGCTAGCCGCTGTCGGCTTGTCCGACAAACCAATTCCGCTGATGGAACGACCATCGGCATTGATGAATGGGCCTTGCCACATAAAGTTGGGCGGGGTCTTGTCGAAAAGTCGCGGCGAGCACGGCCGGTCAGGGAGAGCATGGTATGGAAAAGGATCTGATCAGCCGCGAAGACATGGAGCGGCTTCTGCAGAAGGTGCAGCGCCATCTGTCGGACGACGCCGAGGTCGAGCTCGGACGGTTCGAGGCCGAGGCACTCGTCGACCTCGTCGCCGCGCTAATCGGCCCGTTTTACTACAACAAAGGCCTGCGCGATGCGCAGGCGCTGCTCGCCCGACAGGTCGACCAGATCAACGATGCGCTCTACGAAATGGAGCGCCTGCCGGAGACGTGACTACTTCTTCGGCCGGATCTGGAACGTGTGTTCCTGGCCGGGGAAGATGCGCTCCTTGACCTCAGCCGCGTAGTCGCCTGCGGCTTTCTCGATCACCTCGGCAAGTTCGCTGTAATGCTTGACGAAACGCGGCTTGAACTCGTTGAACAGGCCCAGCATGTCGTCGGAGACGAGGATCTGGCCGTCGCAGGCCGGCGAAGCGCCGATGCCGATGGTCGCTGCCTTCACCGTGGTGGTGATCTCGCGGGCGAGCGGTTCGACAGTGCCTTCGATCACCATGGCAAAGGCACCGGCTTCGTCGATCCCCTTGGCGTCGTGGCGGATCTTGTCCTGCTCGGCTTCGCTGTGTCCCTTGGAGCGATAGCCTCCGGACGTGTTAACCTGCTGTGGCATCAGGCCGATATGGCCGAAGACAGGCACGCCTCGGCTGACGAGGAATTCGACGGTCTCGGCCATTTCAGCGCCGCCCTCGAGCTTCACGCCGTCGCAGCCGGTTTCCTTCATCAGGCGGACAGCATTGCGGAAGGCCTGTTCCTTGCTCTCCTGGTAGGAGCCGAAGGGCAGGTCAACGATGACGCAAGCGCGCGACACGCCGCGCATGACGGCCTGACCGTGGGCCACCATCATGTCCATGGTGACGCCGACAGTCGTGTCCATGCCGTAGAGCACCATGCCGAGACTGTCTCCGACGAGCAGCAGGTCGCAGTGGCGGTCGAGGATGCGGGCGATCGGGGTCGTGTAGGCGGTCAGCGACACGATCGGCCTGACGCCTTTAAGGGCGGTAACGTCGGCCGGGGTGAAACGCTTCTGGCGGGGTGGTGTGCTCATGTTCAGGCGGCCTCCATGCCGGTGGCGGCCGCTTGGCCGATGATGCGGTTATCGAGAAGCTTTGTTTTGCCGAAGCGCACGTAAAGAAGCACGAGGGCGGTCTCCTTGACCGTCTCGATGCGCTCGAGCGTGCGCGGATCGCGGATGGCTACGACCTCCGGCTCTGCCAGCGGTTCAGCTTGCAAAAACTCGACGAGTTTTGCTTCCAGGGTCGCGACGTCGCGGATGCCGGTCAGCAGTAGCCTTTCGGCTTCCGCGAGGGTCTTCGGCACGATCACGGCTGCGGCGCGTTCGGCGGGCGAGAGATAGACATTGCGCGAAGAACAGGCGAGGCCGTCGGATTCGCGGACCGTTGGCACGGGTACGAGGCGCACCGGCTGGGCGAGATCTTCGACCATCTTCTGAATGATGGTGACCTGCTGGTAGTCCTTCTCGCCGAAATAGGCGGCATCCGGCTGGACGATGTTGAAGAGCTTGGTGACCACGGTCGCGACACCAGCGAAATGGCCGGGACGGGCCTCGCCCTCAAGCTCGGAGCCGAGCTTCGGCAGGTCGACGACCGTCTGCATCGGCTCCGGATACATGTCTTCCACGCCCGGCGCGAAGAGAAAATCGACGCCGGCCTGTTCCAGCATGGCGCTGTCACGAGCGAGGTCGCGTGGATACTTCGCCAGATCCTCGTTCTTGCCGAACTGAAGCGGATTGACGAAGATCGAGACGACCGTGACGTCGTTTTCAGACTTGGCACGGCCGACCAGGCTCAGGTGACCCTGATGCAGATAACCCATGGTCGGCACGAAGCCGATGGTCTGGCCGGCGCGGCGGCGGGGCGCGAGCTTCTGTCGCAAAGCGGCGATCGTGGTGACGACTTCCATGACCGGCGTCCTCCCTGTCTTCTCACTGGCTCGGCTCTAGCGCTTGCCGTCAAAAAAGGCAATCGCACGAATCCTTTGCAGAAACTTCCTCAGAAACCGATTCGGCTGTTGTCGGTGATCTCGACGCCCGCCTCGCGCATGGCCTCGACTGCGTCCTCCACGCCCTTCGCATCGATGCCACGGCAACCATCGGCGATCAGGCGGACCTTGACGCCCGGCAGCATGTCCACGGCATCGAGGGCCGAGAACCTGACGCAGTAGTCTGTCGCGAGGCCCATGATGTCGACCTCAGTGACACCCTTGGCCTTCAGCCAGTCGGAGAGGCCGGTGAGGGCGGCCTTATCATTGTCGCGGAAGGCGGAATAGCTGTCGACGGTGGGGTTCTCGCCCTTGCGCTGGATGTAATCGATGCGGTCTGTTTCGAGTTCGGGGTGAAACTCCGCGTCCTGTGTGCCCTGCACGCAATGGTCCGGCCACATCACCTGCGGCTGCCCGGAGAGTTCGCCCATGTCAAAGGGCTTCTTGCCCGGATGCTGGGAAGCGAAGCTGCCGTGGTTCTCCGGGTGCCAGTCCTGCGAGGCAACGACCAGATCATAGGCGCCATTTGCCATCATGCGGTTGGCCACGGCCACGACCGCGTCGCCGTCTTCAACCGGCAGATTGCCGCCTGGGCAAAAGCCATTCTGGATGTCGATAAGCAGCAGGGCCTTGGTCATGATCGGGCTCCATTTCTTGTGCGGCGCAAGATGGCAATGACGGGGCTTCTGATCAAGGGCGAGACTTGCGATTTCGGATGGTTCCGAAAGATGGAACAATCGTTTGGTTCTATCGTTCCGCTCAAGGCGTTCTTTGACGTGACCGCGCCCGCGGTCAAATCCGCAATTTTCAAAAATCGAATGGAACCGGCATGTTTCTGATCGTTACCGCCGTCGTCTTTGGGGTCCTGGGGCTTGTCCTCGGGGCAGGGGGCATTCAGCTCCTCATCCTGGGTGGCAGTCCCTATTTCCTTCTGGCCGGGCTCGCTTTCCTGGGCACCGCCTTCCTGCTTTACCTCAAGCGTGCCGAGGCGCTGTGGGTCTACGGTCTGTTCATTCTCGCGAGCCTTGTCTGGGCCGTCATGGAAGTCGGTCTCGATTGGTGGCAGCTCGGGCCGCGGGGCGGTCTGATCATTGTCCTCGGCCTTTGGCTGATGCTGCCTGCAATCCGCCGGCGGCTCGGTCCGGCCCATCGCCGCGACCGCATGGCGACAGGTGTCATGCCACTCGCGGTGCCGGTTCTGATTGCGGTGGTCGTTGCCGGCATATCGCTTTTCGTCGAGACCTATGACCGTGAGGGTTCGCTGCCGACGCAACAGGTGGCTGCAGCGCCGGCTCTCGGTGGTGATGTTCCTGACGGCGACTGGCATCAGTATGGCCGAACAGCCTATGGACAGCGCTATTCGCCGCTGACCCAGATCAACACGGAGAACGTCAAAGACCTGAAGATCGCCTGGACCTATCAGACCGGCGATGTGAAATTGCCGGAGGATGTTACCGAGACGACCTATCAGGTCACGCCGCTCAAGATCGATGACACGCTCTACCTCTGCACGCCGCACAACTGGGCGATTGCCGTGGATGCCGAGACTGGTCAGGAAAAGTGGAAGTTTGATCCGAATGCCGGCCTGGAATCCGACCGTCAGCACCAGACCTGCCGCGGTGTCACCTACTACCGCGATCCGACAGCCGTTGAAGGCACTGTTTGTGCCGAACGCGTTTACCTGCCGACCTCGGACGCGCGCCTGATCGCGCTGGATGCCGGGACCGGCGCCATCTGCGAGAATTTCGCCAATGGTGGCACGCTGCGTCTCGAGCAGAACATGCCGTACAATCCGGCCGGATATTACTACTCGACCTCGCCGCCGGTCATTGCTGCTGGCAAGATCATCATTGGCGGTGCCGTCAACGACAATTACTCAACGCAGTCGCCGTCCGGCGTGATCCGTGCCTTTGATGTCAACACGGGCGAACTGGTCTGGAACTGGGACAGCGGCAACCCGACGGAAACGGCCCCGATCGGCCCCGACGAGACCTACACGCCCAATTCGCCCAACAGCTGGTCGATCTTCTCGGTCGATGAAGAGCTCGGCCTCGTCTACATCCCGCTCGGCAATCAGGTTCCTGACCAGCTCGGCATGGGGCGCAGCGAGAGTGTGGAGAAATACTCGTCTTCGATCGTCGCGCTCGACGTCAATACCGGACAGGATCGCTGGGTCATGCAGACGGTGCACCATGACCTCTGGGACATGGACGTGCCGGCTCAGCCCGTGCTGACGGATCTGACGAATTCCGAGGGTGCGGTTGTCCCCGCGCTGATTGGACCGACCAAGCAGGGTGACATCTATGTGCTGGATCGCCGGACCGGCGAGCCGATCATTCCTGTGCGCGAGCTCCCGGCACCCGGTGGTGCGATCCCGGAAGACTTCACCGCGCCGACCCAGCCGATCTCGGATCTGACCTTCCGTCCGCCGGCACTCACTGAAAGCAACATGTGGGGTCTGACGATCATCGACCAGATGATGTGCCGCATCCAGTTTCATCAGCTGAAATACGAGGGTCAGTACACGCCGCCTTCGCTGGAAGGCACACTCGTCTATCCCGGCAATTTTGGCACCTTCAACTGGGGTTCGGTCGCCGTCGATCCGGAGCGCCAGGTGATGTTCGGCATGCCGACCTATCTCGCCTTCACATCGAAGCTGGTGCCGCGTTCCGAAATTCCGCCGAAGGAAGAGGGTGAAACTGGCTCGGAACAGGGGCTCAACCGCAACGAGGGCGCACCTTACGGTATCGTCATGGGGCCATTCCTGTCGCCGCTTGGCATTCCCTGCCAGGCGCCACCGTGGGGCACCATTGCCGGCGTCGACTTGCGTTCGGGCGAGATCGCCTATCAGAAGCGCAATGGCACGGTCTATGACATGACGCCGCTGCCGCTGCCCTTCAAGGTCGGCGTGCCCGGTATCGGTGGTCCGATGATCACCAAGGGTGGCGTGGTCTTCCTTGGTGCCGCGGTCGACAACTATCTCCGAGCCTATGATCTGACCAACGGTGAGCAGCTTTGGGAGAGCCGCCTGCCAGCGGGTGGCCAGGCGACCCCGATGACCTATGCGCTCGACAACGGCAAGCAGTATGTCGTGATGGTCGCCGGCGGCCATGGCTCCGTGGGCACGGATCCGGGCGACTACATGATCGCCTACACGCTGCCCGATTGAGCGTAGCTCTATAGGTTTGAACCCGCCCGCAGCCGCGGGCGGGTTCACTTTCGGCACACTTCGGCGTGTCCGGCCTTGCTGCGAAACGGAACGTTAACCATGTGATTCTACACACATGTCGTAACGTGAGGATGTTTCGCATGAGTAGCCAAGCCATGAACGGCCAGTCCAACCCGACGACAATCGCCTTCTTTCCGCTCGCGAGCCGCCGGGATCTGGTGCGCCGTTCCGCGATCGAACTCGACCGCCTGAATGGCTATGCCGCGACGGAATTCTGGAAGACGACATGCCGCCGGCTCGGCAACGAACTTCTCGAACTCGGTTGCCCGGAAGACGAGATGCGGGCTGAAATCATGGACTTCCAGGCGGCCGTCCAGGTCGAACTGATGTGGTTGCATCGCGAGGAAGCCGCCCAGGGCTGAGCCCTTCGGCGTCACGCGTGATAGTTCCTGTTGGCAACGCTGCCCGGTGCTTGTCCGTGGTCTCACCTCTCCGGTAAGACGGCGGCAGCATCACTCCAGCTCGAGCAGCGCAGCCTTGGCCAAACTCCACTACATCTACGCCACCATGAATGCCGGCAAGTCGACGCTGCTTCTGCAGGCGGCGTACAACTACCAGGAGCGTGGCATGCGGGTGGCGATGCTGATCAGCGCGCTCGACAACCGCGCCGGCAAGGGTTTCATCGGCTCGCGGATCGGTCTGCGTGCAGAGGCTACGGCCTTCGGGCCAGAGGCTGATCTCTTCACGGCCATCAAGGCCGATCACGATGCGTCGCGGCTGTCTTGCGTCTTCGTCGACGAAGCGCAGTTCCTCACCACAGAACAGGTCTGGCAGCTGGCACGGGTTGTCGATTCCCTCGATATTCCCGTGATGGCTTATGGATTGCGGACCGATTTCCGCGGCGAACTCTTCCCCGGCTCGAAAGCGCTGCTCGCGATTGCCGACGAACTCACCGAGGCCCGCTCCATCTGCCACTGCGGCCGCAAGGCGACCATGGTCGTTCGCGTTGGCGAAGACGGCAAGGCGCAGCGGGATGGTGCACAGGTTCTGATTGGCGGAAACGAGACCTATACCTCGCTCTGCCGCCGTCATTGGCAACTGGCCTTCGCCGCAGAAGAAGTCACCGGCAACACGTGAAGTTTTGGCGTCTCAGCGCTTTCGGTTGACCAGCTTTTGCCAGAGCAGCAGTGCGCCGCGGGCGAGAACCCGGCTCACCTCCAGATAGGCGCGGTAGGGCAGAACCGTGAGATAACGCCAGCGCGGCAGCTTGTGGGAATTCATGTCGCCCTGAATCTGCGATTCAAAGTCGGTATCCTGGCTTGCGATGAGTGGGCTGATAAAGGCGCCCTTCAGCCCTGACAGATATTCCAAATCGAAGGCAATGTCGTAGGCGAGCCGCATCGGCACTAGGTCTTTTTCAATCCAGCGGGCGGCCTTGCGGTTGATCATGTAAGCGCCTGAGCCCTTCTCACGGGTGAGCGCGATTGCCAGCGAGCGACGGTCCGTTAGTTTCCGATAGGGGAATTTCCGGCCGCTGCTGACCGTCGTCAGGCGCAGGATGTCCCAGGCATCGGCATTCTTCGCTGCAGTATCGATCGTTTCGAGGAAGTCCGGCTCGAAGCTCACGTCGTCTTCGAGGATGAGGCAGAGCTCCGCGTCGGAAGCAAGGAAACGGCGTGCACATTCGACGTGGCTGAGATAGCAGCCGACTTCGCCATATTTCATGCGGCGGCCATGCAGGAGCTTGTAGGAGAGTTCGGAAAATTCCGGAATCGGGAAGTTGAGGTTTCGTCCGATCACCGCCGAAACACGCTCGGCGACGATGCCGGCGGCAGCCGTCTCGCGGTTCATCACCTCCATGCGATCTTCCGCGCCGTCCATGTTGATCAGGTAGACGGCGAGGTTCAGGCGGCTTTCCGGAAGGACTTGCAAGGCGGTCTCCATCGACACGTTCGGGCGCCCAGCCTTCTGCGCAATCCTCACGGAAGCGTCAATAGTCGCTGTCGTCTCAGGCCTTCTCGACAAAACCGTCGAGCACGCGCTTCTGGCCGGCCCGGTCGAAATCGATCGTCAGCTTGTTGCCATCGATGGCCGAGACATTGCCATTGCCGAACTTCATATGGAAGACGCGGTCCCCCACGGAAAAGCGTGAGGGTTCCGATGTCGTCGACTTGGCGACGAGTTCGCCATCGATCGTCTTTGCGCGTGGTCCGCTTTCGCCGTAGCCGATGCGCTCGACCGCATGCCCGGAACGGTTGCCCCAGTTGTCGCGGGTGGCGTCGGTCTTGTTCGCCTGGGCGCGCTTCCAGCCTGGCGTCGAATAGCTGTTCTGGAAGGGCTCCTGCTTATCGAAGCGGGACTGGCCATAGGGGTTACGGCCATAACCGCCATAGGAGGTCTCGGCCTCAGCGACCTCGACATGGGCGGGCGGCAGCTCTTCGAGGAAGCGCGAGGGCAGGGTGGATTGCCAGAGGCCGTGAATGCGGCGGTTCGAGACGAACCAGATGTGACAGCGACGCTTGGCGCGGGTGATGCCGACATAGGCAAGGCGGCGCTCTTCCTCGAGGCCCGAGCGTCCGCCTTCGTCCAGCGCGCGCTGGTGGGGGAAGAGCCCTTCTTCCCAGCCGGGTAAGAAGACGGTCTCGAATTCCAGGCCCTTGGCTGAATGCAGCGTCATGATCGAGACGGCGTCGAGGTTTTCGTTGGTCTCTGCATCCATGACCAGAGAAACATGTTCGAGGAAGCCGCGCAGGCTCTCGAACGCTTCCATCGAGCGGATGAGTTCCTTCAGGTTTTCCAAACGTCCCGGCGCTTCTGCCGACTTGTCGTTCTGCCACATGGCCGTGTAGCCGCTCTCGTCGAGGATCTGCTCGGCAAGTTCGGTATGCGGTGTGTTTTCGAGCAGGGTCTGCCAGCGGCGGAAATCGGTGACGACGTCGAAGAGCGCCTTGCGGGCCTTGGGTTTCAGCTCGTCGGTCTCGATGATGTCGGCCGCTGCCGCGAGCATGGGTATGTCCCGGGCGCGGGCATAGTCGTGCAGATTGCGGATCGTCGTGTCGCCGAGGCCGCGCTTCGGCGTGTTGACGATGCGCTCGAAGGCGAGGTCGTCGGCGGGCTGGCAGACCAGGCGGAAGTAAGCCATCGCATCGCGGATTTCGAGGCGCTCATAGAAGCGCGGGCCGCCGATGACGCGGTAGTTGAGGCCGAGCGTGACGAAGCGGTCTTCGAATTCGCGCATCTGGAAGGAGGCGCGGACCAGGATCGCCATGTTGTTGAGCGGATGCTGGTTGCGCTGCAGCTGTTCGATCTCTTCACCGACGGCACGGGCTTCCTCTTCAGAATCCCAGGCGGCATGGACGACGACCTTGTCGTCGTTCGGATCGACGCGGTCGGTAAAGAGGGTCTTGCCGAGGCGGCCCTCGTTATGCGCGATCAGAAAGCCTGCGGCACCGAGGATATGCTCGGTCGAACGGTAGTTACGCTCGAGCTTGATGACCTTGGCGCCAGGGAAATCCTTCTCGAATCGCAGGATGTTGTCCACTTCGGCGCCGCGCCAGCCATAAATCGACTGGTCGTCATCACCAACGCAGCAGACATTCTGCGGCACGCCCGGCGGCCGCTGGGCGAGCAGGCGCAGCCACATATACTGGGCAGTGTTGGTGTCCTGATACTCGTCGACCAGTACGTATTTGAAGCGCTGGTGGTATTCCTTCAGCACGTCCGGGTTCGCTTTGAACATGCGGATCGGGTGCAGCAGCAGATCGCCGAAATCGCAGGCGTTCAGGGTCTTCAGACGGTTCTGGTAGGCGATGTAGAGTTCGCGGCCCTTGCCGTTGGCGAAGGCACGGGCGTCGCCCTCGGGAATCTGGCTTGGGTCGAGACCCTTGTTTTTCCAGCCGTCGATCATCTGGGCGAACTGCTTGGCCGGCCAGCGCTTGTCGTCCAAACCTTCAGCCTGGATGATCTGCTTGATCAGACGCACGACATCATCGGTGTCCAGGATGGTGAAGTCGGAGCGTAGGTCAACCAGTTCAGCGTGGCGACGAAGCAGCTTGACGCCGATCGAGTGGAAGGTGCCGAGCCAAGGCATGCCTTCGACGGCGCCGCCAACGAGGTGGCCGATGCGTTCCTTCATCTCGCGGGCAGCCTTGTTGGTGAAGGTCACCGCCAGGATCTGGCTTGGAAAGGCTTTCCCAGTTGCCAGGATATGGGCAATGCGGGTGGTGAGCACGCGGGTCTTGCCGGTGCCGGCGCCGGCGAGCACCAGAACGGGACCATCGACGGTCTCGACCGCTTCACGCTGTTCCGGGTTGAGGCCGGAAAGATAATCGGGCGCGCGGGCCTGATCACGGGCAGCCATAGCGCGGGCCGCAATGCCAAGGCCACCGGGGGCGGGAGCGCCAGCAGCGGGGGCAGGAGACGCGGCAGGCTTGCGCGGTGCGGGTTCTTCGTCGAAGAAGGGAATGTCGTCGAAACCGTTACTCATGCGGCTCAATGTAGTGATTCGGGTCGGAAAGGCCAGTGACGGCGTTCTGGTTTTATTCCTTCCGCCTTGTTGCGCACGGATTTCGGCAGGCTTTAGGCTGAGGGATATGCTAGGCTCCCGTGAGGACGGTTTCGACCAGCTTACCGGGATGCGAGATCACGGCGGCGTGAAAAGACGCGAGATTACAAATCAGTAAGCTTGGCGTTCTGGCATTGCCACTGACCGTTTGCGCCCGATACTTACCGCCTGACATTCCGTTTTACATTTTGGAGCCTTGCATGCCGATTTGGAAGCAACTCGCCATCAGTTTCGCTGTTCTCTTCGCCGGACTATGTTCCCTTGTCTATTTCTCACCCGGGGTTGGGCAGGCGCTTGTTTCCATGGGGGTGCCCGCTTCGGCCGTGGCGCTGGTATCTGCAGCGCCCGAAGGTGAAGAGCAGGCACCGCGGGGCCAGGGGCAGGGCGGTCAGCAGGCTCAGTCCGGCGGCCAGGGACAAGGCGGCGGGCAGGGCCAGGGAAACCGCCGTGGCGGCGGCAACCAAGCCATTCTCGTGGCCACGCAGCCGGTTGCCATGGGTGTTGTCAACGACCGCTTGAGCGCAATCGGCGACGGGGAGGCTATCGAGGCGGTAACCGTCATGCCGCAGGCATCCGGGACGGTTGACGAGATCCTCGTTTCGTCCGGTCAGAGGGTGACGAAAGGCGACGTGATTGCCCGCCTGGATAGCGAAGAACAGGTCATCTTGCGAGATCAGGCAGCTGTGGCGCTCCGCAGCGCCAAGGAGAAGGCCGAATCCTACCGCAACCTGCAGAGCTTCTCCCGCCTCGACGTACTTGACGCGCAAATTGCCGAAGAGCAGGCACAGCTGCAGCTCACCACCGCCGAGCTCAATCTGAAGCGCCGCGACATCATCGCGCCCATCGATGGCGTCATCGGGATTGTCGGGGTCAGTGTCGGCGACAATGTCACGAACACGACAGCCGTCGTTTCCCTCGATAATCGCAGCCAGCTGCTCGTCGATTTCTGGGCTCCCGAACGCTTTGTCGCGGCTGTGCGGCCGGGCATGCCGGTCGAAGCCACTTCCGTCTCCCGCCCGGGCCAGGTTTTCCAAGGCACGGTCGAAGCGGTGGACAGCCGAGTAGATCAGGCAAGCCGCACGATCCGCATTCGCGCCAAGATCGACAATCCTGACGATGTGCTACGCGCTGGCATGTCGTTTGCCGTCGCGATGCGTTTTCCCGGCGATAGCTACGCGGCTGTCAACCCGCTTGCGGTGCAATGGGACGGAGAGGGCTCCTTCGTGTGGCAGATTGTTGATAACAAATCCGTGAAGACGCGCGTGCGTATCATTCAGCGCAATTCGGACCAGATCCTGGTCGATGCGTCGCTCAAGGAGGGCGACGTGGTTGCCGTCGAAGGTCTGCAGCGCGTGCGAGAAGGCGGGACGGTTGAAATTGCCGGCGCGCCGCAGGATGATGCCGAGGAGGTCGCTGCGCGATGAGTTCGACAGAGAACGGTTCCGAACAGTCCGGACGCAGCTTCACCGCCCTTTTCGTTCGACGTCCGGTGCTGGCCGCAGTGCTCAACACACTGCTGGTCGTTGCGGGCCTGGCGGCGCTTGCGGGCATCGAAATCCGCGAACTGCCCGATGTCGACCAGCCGGTCATCACGGTCAGCACTGATTATGATGGCGCGTCTGCGCAGACCATGGACCAGGAAGTCACGCGCATCATCGAGGGCGCGGTTGCCCGGGTGAGCGGTCTCAAGTCGATGTCCTCTCGATCCCAGTTCGGGGAGAGCCGGACGACGCTGGAGTTCAGCGACAATGTCGACTTGGCCGTTGCCGCAAACGATGTACGCGATGCGCTCGGCCGTGTGCGTAACCAGTTGCCCGACGATACGGATGAGCCGCGCATCGTCAAGGCGGACGCGGATTCGCAGCCGATCATGCGGCTCGCCGTGACGTCCACCACGCTGTCGATGGAAGACTTGACGCTACTGGTCGAGAACGAGATCTCGGACCGCCTGGCCGCCGTCGAAGGCGTCGCCGACGTCCAGATTTATGGCGATCAGGAAAAGGTCTTCAGGATCGATGTCAACCAGGCTGCACTCGCCAGCCGTGGTTTGAGTGTGGCCAGCCTTGCAACCGCATTGCAGAATTCCTCGCTCGATGTTCCTGCCGGTTCTCTCGAATCACAAACGCAGGACATCGTTGTGCGGGCGACCGCCAGCCTTGCCACGGTCGACGATTTTGAGAATGTGTTGATCGGTGAGCGCGTGCGGTTGCGTGACGTGGCGACCGTGACACTCGGGCCTGATGATGGTTCGACCTCGCTGCGATCGAACGGTGTGCAGGGTGTCGGTCTCGGCATCATCCGTCAGGCGCAGTCCAACACGTTGAACATCTCTGCTGGCGTGCATGCTGCCGTAGAGGACATGGCGAGCGCCCTGCCGGAAGGCACGCGGGTTATCGTCACCAGCGACGACGCGGTCTTCATTGAGGGCGCTTTGCACGAGGTCGAGCTCGCACTCGGGCTTTCTGCCGCAATCGTGCTCGTGGTCCTCTATCTCTTCCTGCGCGACTGGCGTGCGACGTTGATCCCTGCGCTCACAATGCCCGTCGCTCTGATCGGCACGCTGGCGGCGATCTATTTGGTCGGCTTCTCGCTCAACATTCTCACGCTGCTCGCAATCGTTCTCGCGACCGGCCTCGTGGTTGACGACGCGATCGTCGTTCTCGAAAACATCGTTCGCCGACGGTCAGAGGGTATGGGCCCGCGCGCGGCCGCCGTTCTCGGGGCGCAGGAAGTGTTCTTTGCGGTCCTTGCGACCACGGCCACACTTGCTGCAGTCTTCGTGCCGCTGTCCTTCTTGCCGGGCCAGCTCGGTGGTCTTTTCCGCGAATTCGGCTTCGTCCTGGCCTTTGCGGTTCTGCTCTCGTCGGTTACAGCGCTCACGTTGTGTCCGATGATGGCATCGCGCATGCTCAAACGCGAAGCCGACGACGATCAGGGAATGCTTGGGGCTTTCGGCAAGCGCTTCGCCGGCTTCTATGGCAGAACGCTTCGGGCCTGCCTTGTAAATCCGCTGATCGTCTGCGTTGTTGCCCTGGTGTTCTCGGGCGCCGCTTATATCGCGTTTACGTCGATCCAGAGCGAGATCACACCCCGCGAAGACCGCTCGGTTGTGTTGATGCGGCTTTCCACACCGCAGGGGTCCAGCCTTGCCTATACCCGTGATCAGGTGCAGCGGGTCGAGGAGAACCTGAAGCCGCTCCGGGACAGCGGGGAGATTGTGAACATCTTCTCGATCTCGGGTCAGGGCTCATCCAATAGCGCCTTCATGGTGATGACGCTGGCACCCTGGTCGGAGCGTGAACGCAGCCAAAACGAGATCGTTCAGGACGTCAATGCCGCCGCCGCTCTGGTGCCGGCGCTGCGTGGCAATGTGTTCCAGACCAACAGCCTCAGAATCCGTGGTGCCGGCAGCGGCCTGCAGATGGCGGTCGTCGGTTCGAACCATGAAACGCTCACGGCATCGGCACTGCAGATCGTCGATCAGTTGCGTGACCGTCCGGAGTTCCAGACACCGCGTCTCGATAATGAGCCGACCCAGGCACAGATCTCGGTGACGATCAATCGCGAACGGGCGTCCGACCTCGGCATTGATATCGGTGCGATCGGAACCTCGCTACAGGCTCTTCTCGAAGGTCGATCGGTCACCGACGTGTTCGTCGATGGTAACTCGATCCCGGTTCGCCTTGTGTCGAGCACGCAGCCGATCAATGACCCGACGGATCTGGAAAACATCTTCCTGACCACCTCCGACGGTCGTGTCGTACCGATGTCGACGATTGCCTCGCTTGAGGAAAATGCAGTCTCGCCAACCCTCAACCGCGAACAGCAGCTCGCCTCGGTGTCCTTCTCGGCAAGCCTCGGCGATGGCGTTGCGCTCGGAGATGCTGTCGAGATGGTGACACAGATTGCGCAGCCATTGCTGCCGCCAGGCTCGCGCCTTATCCCGCTCTCCGAAGCTGCGACGCTGGAAGAGAACAGCTATGGCATGGCGCTTACCTTCGGCTTCGCGATCGCGATCATCTTCCTGGTGCTCGCAGCTCAGTTCGAAAGCGTGGTGTCCTCGCTGATCATCATGGCGACGGTGCCGCTCGGGCTTGCCTGTGCCGTCTTCGCGCTCGTCGTCACCGGCTCGACGCTCAATGTCTACAGTCAGATCGGCCTTGTGCTGCTCGTCGGTGTCATGGCGAAGAACGGCATCCTGATCGTCGAGTTTGCCAACCAGCTGCGTGACCGGGGGCTCTCCGTTCGCGAGGCAATCGAGACGGCCTGCACCATTCGTCTTCGTCCCGTGATGATGACGATGATTGCAACGGTACTCGGGGGTGTGCCGCTGGTGCTGGCGCAGGGCGCCGGTGCAGAGGCGCGTATCGCGCTCGGTTGGGTGATCGTCGGCGGTCTCGGCTTTGCGACGCTCGTGACGCTTTACATCACGCCGGTCGCCTATCTCCTACTTGCCCGCTTCTCCAAGCCGCAAGCCCAGGAAGAAGCGCGCCTGAAGACGGAACTCGAGGATGCCACGCTGAAGATCGCCAATGATCGCGGTGCGCCGCCGAGGGTTGCAGCCGAGTAAAAGGCTGAGCGCGCCTCTGCGGCTGTCTGACGACTGGACAATCTCCGAGCCCTATCCCATAGCAGGGACGCACCAATTTCCCGGTGCGTCCCACGGCTAATATTCGGGAGGTCGCGGATGGCCCGCAAGGATGTGATCGACGGCAAACGCAATGAAGAAGGCATCGCTCTGGCGTTGCCGGTCCTCAAGCAGCGTTTCGGAGAGCGCTTCCAGAAAGGTCAGTCGTTCCGTGACCAGCACAGCCACACCACCACCTATCTGCCGTCACAGCGACCGGATGGGGTCGTATTCGCCGAAAGCAGCGAGGATGTTCGAGAGGTCGTGCGGATCTGCGCCATGCATCGCGTGCCGGTCGTGCCCTTCGGCACGGGCTCCTCGCTTGAGGGGCAGGTGAACGCACCTTGCGGCGGCATATCGATCGATTTCAGCCGCATGAACCGGATCCTCTCAGTCAATGCCGAGGATCTGGACTGCACGGTCGAGCCGGGCGTGACGCGCGAGGATCTCAACACCTATCTGCGCGACACCGGTCTCTTCTTCCCCATCGATCCGGGTGCGAATGCGTCGCTCGGCGGCATGGCTGCGACGCGTGCATCCGGCACCAACGCGGTGCGTTATGGCACGATGAAGGACAATGTGCTGGCGCTGACGGTGGTGACGGCGGATGGTGAGGAGATCCGCACCGCGCAGCGGGCACGCAAGTCCTCGGCCGGCTATGATCTGACCCGGCTGTTCGTCGGGTCGGAAGGCACACTCGGGGTGATCACCTCGGTTACGCTCAGGCTTCAAGGCATTCCGGCGAAGATCAGCGGTGGTGTCGTGGCTTTCCCGACGCTCGAAGACGCCTGCAACGCCGTCATCATGACGATCCAGATGGGCATTCCCGTGGCGCGCATCGAACTCCTGGACGAGATGCAGATCCGCGCCTGCAACGCCTATTCGAAGCTTTCCTATGCCGAGCGTCCGACCTTGTTCGTCGAATTCCATGGGACGGAAGAGACGGTGGCGCTTCAGGCCGAACAGTTCGGCGAGATCGCGGCCGAGTTCGGCGGTGGAGAGTTTGCCTATACCGCCAATGCGGAAGAGCGGAACCAGCTTTGGAAGGCGCGCCACAATGCCTATTGGGCAAGCCGGGCACTGGCGCCGGAACTTTCGGCCCTGTCGACGGATGTTTGCGTGCCGATTTCGCGTCTCGCGGAATGCGTGGCCGCGACGCAGGCGGATATTCGCGAACATGGCTTTCTGGCCCCGATTGTCGGCCATGCCGGTGACGGCAATTTCCATGTCCTGCTGCTGTTCAATGACAAGGACGCCGCTGATGTCGAGAAGGCTGAAGCCTTTCTCGAGCGGCTGAACGGGCGGGCGCTTGCCATGGAGGGCACTTGCACCGGCGAACATGGGGTCGGACAGGGCAAGATCCGCTATCTGGAGCAGGAACTGGCCTCGGCATTGCCGGCGATGCGCGCCATCAAGGCTGGGCTCGATCCTGACAATATCTTCAATCCCGGCAAGATCTTTCGGCTGTGACTGCAAGAGCTAGCGGGTTGCCCCTGCGGTGATTTGCGTTACCTTCGGGCCGTAATCAAGGGAGTGGCATTCGGTGCTCGGACGCATACTGGTAACGTTTGGCGGCCTTCTGGTGGTTGCGCTCTTTGCAGCGCTGCTTGCCCCCTTGTTTGTGGACTGGACCAATTTCCGCCGCGACTTCGAGGATCAGGCGAGCCAGTTGCTCGGCAAGAAGGTCGTGGTCAATGGTGAGGTTTCGGCACGGCTCCTACCGTTCCCATCCGTCACCATGGAGGATGTCACTGTCGGGACCGACGTGGACGGTACGCCGCTCGTCAGGATCGCCCGCTTCTCGCTGGATGCGGAACTTGCCCCCTTCCTGTCTGGCGAAGCGCGTATCTTCGACATGCGCATCGAGGAGCCCCAGGCACGCATCCGGCTTTTGCCCGACGGAACGCTTGACTGGTTGCGCGGCAGCAGACCCAGCATTCCGGCACGCACGGTCGTTCTGGAGAAGGTCTCCGTCACGGGCGGTCGTATCGAATTCATCGACGAGCAGTCCGGGCGCAATCGCGTGCTCGCCGAGCTCGACGCTGCTCTGTCTGCGCGCACGCTTGCGGGGCCATGGTCTGTCCAGGGCCGGGCCGTGCTCGACGGAGAAGCCGCGCAATTCGGCTTGACGACCTCGGAGTTCTCCGAGATTGCCCTCCCGCTTCGCCTGCGGATCGAACCTGAAAGGCGTCCCTTCGACCTGATGCTCGAAGGCGAACTGGCGCTGGAAGAGGGCAAGCCGCATTATGCCGGAAGCTTCTCGTCCACCTGGAAAGTCGCGACACCGGCGGAGGCGCTGGAGCCGGGGCAGACACCTCTGCCTGCACCTCGGATGCGCGGCGAGTTCAAGCTTGCCAATGACAGCATCACGGTTCCGAGCTACCGCCTTGAACTCGGCGATGCCGTTGACCCTTATGTGATCTCGGGCGAAGCCAAGCTCGACACCGGTGCCAATCCGGAGTTCCTGCTGACGGCTGAAGGCCAGCAGGTCGATGTCAACAGGCTGGCGGCCGATGGCAGCCGGGCAAAGACCTCGCGCAATGGCAGCGTGTCCGTCCAGCAGCGCCTGGCGCTCTTGCTCGCCAGCGCTGCAGAGATCCCGATCCCCAAGGTTCCGGGCCGTGCCACGCTGCGCCTGCCGGCGATTGTCGCGGGCGATACCGTGTTTCGCGACCTGCAGCTCGACGTGCGCCCCGCAGGCAATGGGTGGGCCGTAGATAGAGCTGTTGGCCTGTTGCCGGGACGCACTCAGGTCGAGGCGAGCGGCCGGCTGACGCTCGTCGACACGCCATCTTTCGAAGGCAATCTCCTGATCGCATCGACCCAGCCGTCAGGCCTCGCCACCTGGATTGCAGGACGGGTCGATCCGTCGATCCGAGGCCTTTCCTCGGCCGGATTTTCGGCCTCGGTCAATCTGACACCCGAACTGCAACGGTTCGAGAACCTGGAGCTTGCGATTGGCGACGATCCTCTAAAAGGACGGATCGAGCGGGAGTCGCCGATCGGTCAAGCGGCGAGCCTCTCCATCGATCTTGCCGGAGCCGGTCTCGATCTCGATGCGGCGCGCGCGATTGCCGCTCTGGTCGTCGGCGAGGATGCCGAACAGCGGCTGCTCGCCGAACGGGTCGCGACCCGTCTGAAGGTGGGTGCGCTGCGTGCCTTCGGTGTGACCGCCGAAGATGTCGAAGCGATTGCCACATACGAGGCGGGGCAGCTTTCGATCGAGAGGTTTAACCTCGGCAGCGTTGCAGGCAGCGCGATCCGGGTGACCGGGAGCCTGCGGGATACGCTGGCCACGCCAGCGGGGGAGGCGGAGATCGACTTCGTCTCTGAAGATCCAGGTCGGTTCCTTGCGCTCCTCGCGGAGCGCCTGCCGGCCAGCGCTCTCATCGACCGGTTGGCCCGGAGTGCGCAATGGTATCCGCAGGCCGACATCAAGGGCAAGCTGCAGGTGACGGACGCGGGTGCAGTGACGCTTGGTCTCACCGGTCGCGTCGACCAGACTGCCCTTGCTTTGACGGCCGAGGCCGACGCGATCTCCGCGTTTCTCGCGGGTGGCAAACGCAGCGTCGACATCCGGCTGGAGAACGAGGAGGCGCAGGTCCTTCTCGGACAGGTCGGTTTTGATCCCCTGCCATGGACAACCGGCGAAGGTGGCGTCTTGACCCTGACTGTGAACGCCGCAGGTGAAGGCAATGCCGATGCCGTCGTCACTTTTGTCGGGCCTGCAACGACGCTCGAGGCTACGGCGCAGCTGACGGCTTTAGACACGCCTGGCATGCTGGATGGCGGGTGGGATGTCTCGCTCGACAGCCAGGACATCGGCCCCTATCTGATGGCGCTGGGGCTTAACCTTCCCGATGCGGCAACCGGTCTTCCTGTGAAGGGGGAGACCCAATTGTCGCTGGCCGATGATCAGCTTGCGATCGAACGCATGACGGGGACGATCGGTGGACAAACGGTTGAGGCGCAGGGGCAGGTCAACCTGACAGGATCCGTCCCCTCGATTGCCGGCACCGTGAGCCTCGATGAACTCGATCTCGACTGGCTTGCGGCGACCATGATCGGCCCGCTGACGGATCCTGTTGATGGCGCCTTGTCGGAGGCGGCTCTCGGCGCCGCCAGCTTGCCCTTCGATCTCGATCTCGGCCTGACCGTCAAGCAATTCTGGCCCGGTGCGGCAGAGGCCATGACGGATGTGTCCGGAACGCTGCGCAACAACGCCGGCGAACTGAGCTTCGACGACATCGCCGGCGACTGGCTGGGCGGCAAGGCCAAGGGCCGGTTCTCGGTGGCCAACACCGACGGAAACGGCTTCCTGCAGGCTCGCCTCGATCTCGAGGGGGGCGACGTGCTGAGAACGGTCAATGCGCTACGCCTGGGACGCGGGATGACTGAGGCCGAAACGCCAGCCGGCCGCATGGATGTGACGCTGGTGGCAGAAGGCGCCGGCAAGACGCCGGCTGAGCTGATCGGTACGGCCAGGGGCTCTGGCGAGGCGCGGTTCAACAGCCTCACGTTCGACAGGCTGCATCTCGATATCATGCCGGCACTGATTGCCGAAGTCGATGCTTTGGGAACGGAGATCAGTGAAGACAAGGTTCGGGATATCACCGAGCGTCTGGTCGGGGATGGCAGAACGGAGCTGACAGGACTGGTGCTGCCCTTTGCCTTGTCGGACGGGACGCTGCGCATTCAAGCGGCGAGCCACCAGGCGGATGCGGCCAAGCTTGACGCTGCGCTGAGGCTCGATCTGCGAGCCGCCGTGCTCGATGGGGAAATCGGTGTGGCCTTGAACGCCGGAGAGGCGGCCATGGAGGGCGGAGAGCCGAATTTCCGGCTTCTCTTCCAGGGTGACGCGCTCTCGCCCAGCCAGTCACTTGACGTCACGGAACTCACCAACTTCGTCTCTTTGCGGGCCTTCGAGACCGAGCGGCGGAGGGTCGAGGCCCTGCAGGCGAGCGTTCTCGAAAAGCAGCGGCTGAGGCGGGAGGCAGCGCTTGCGCGGTCGCGTGCCGAAGAGCGGGCGCGGGCAGAGGCGGAACGCCTGCGGATGGAAGAGGAAGCGCGGCTCAAGGCGGAAGCGGACGCGGCAGCCGAGGCTGCGCAAGAGGCCGAAGCATTGGCTGCTCAACCTGAGGCGCCGGTGGCCACCCCGGTCGAGCCTCTGACGACGGATACGGTGCCCGTTGCGCCAGTTCTCCCGGTCGCACCGGAAGAGCGCGTGATACGGCAGCCCTTGCCGGACATGCGGTTCGAGGGGCTGCCGGGGGTCGACTGACCGGATTGGCTTAGAATTTCGCCTCTGTCGGTCTGTCCGAGACCTTGTCTTCCGTCGAGACGGCCGCCTGCTTGAGTTCGCGCAAGACGAACAGGCGAAGGGCAGAGGAAAGGTTCGAGGCGAGCGGGCGGCTTTCGTCGATTTCAGCAATCAGGGCTGCAAAGCTCAGGCCGCGTTTACTGGCGATGGTCTTCAACTCGTCGAGAAAGGCGTCTTCGACCGAAAAACTGGTGCGGTGTCCGTGGAGGGTGATCGAGCGCTTGCGGATCATGGCGGTCACCGTCTTGAATGTTCGAGGTCGGGCCGTGCCTATGCGCCCAGATGTCTTTTCGGATCAATCCTGCTCGGGCTTCTCGATCCGCCCATGTTCGTGCTGCCGGGCCGCCTTGTCGTTGCGTGCCTTCGTCAGCGATTTTTCCGCTTTTGTTCGGCCATGGCTTATACGGTTTTGTTCGGCCACGGTCTCCCGCTCGTCGCGGGCCTTCGCCTTGCGGAACTGACGGAGATTGACGATGTCGGCCATGGTCTGAACTCCACGGAAAAGGCCGGGCAGGGTTCCGGCCGTTCGTCACGTCACTGCTTCTTGCGGAAGGCGTCGAGCGAAACGACGGAGCCTTCCTTCTTTTCTTCTGTCTTTCCAGCTTCTGCCTCGTCCGTCTTGGCGACGGCCTCCAGCGGATAGGCGGTGATCTCTGCCTCGCCCTCTTCCTCGTCGGCCAGTGGCACGTCGAATTCGAGTTCGAAGTTCACGGAGGGATCGTAGAAGCCACGGATGGCGTTGAAGGGTACCACGAGCTTTTCCGGCGTGTCGGAGAAGGAGAGGCCGATCTCGAACAGGCTGTCGGTGACCTTCAGGTCCCAGAACTGGTGCTGGACGACGATCGTCATCTGCTCGGCATATTTCGCCTTGAGATGCTGGGAGATCCGTACGCCCGGGGCGCCGGTCAGGAAGGTGATGAAGAAGTGATGGTCACCCGGCAGGCGCCCCGTCGCGGCAACCTCGGCCAAGACCTTGCGGATGACGCCACGGAGTGCGTCCTGGGCCAGAATGTCGTAGCGAATATGGTCGTGCCCCATCAGATCCCTGCTTTCGTTATCATGCCGATTTTCAGCGGCTTATGCCACGACGCGGCGGCGCGGAAAAGCCCCGGCGCGTGAAACTGGTTCGCGCAATGTACATCAAATCTCTTCCTGCTGGTAGCAGCGAAATCCGAAGCAAAGTCATGCAGGAGGCTGGGGGAAAAGACTGAGGGTCTATTGGGACTAGGAGGTAGGTGAAGGCTTCTGTTGCCAGGTGCCTTCGGACCCCGCCTTAAGGGGCTAACCCTAAGGACTTAGAGCGGGTTTCCCGCACCGCCATTAGGCAGCGAGAGCGTAACCCTTAGCGTTGTTGTCGTTTGCAACTACACTTGTGACCCGATAACGGCGGTATCATGCCGAGCAAAAGTTCGATCTTTACGCCCTTGTCGATCCTATTTCGCCCCCATCAAAAGCCGGTCTGAAAAGGTATCAGATCCGACCGGTTTTTGGTGGAGGCGCCGGGTACCGCCCCCGGGTCCAATAGGTTTATTACACCGACCGTTTATTGCCATAGCCGGAGCAAGCCCCGGCAAAGCTGATATAGGTGTTTCCGATCCCGATGAAAAGAGGCGAACCAACCGGATCGCGGATTATGCCGCGCGGACGGGGGAAAACCCATCAAGCCGATTGGTTCGCGGGCCGGCCGGCGATAAGATAACGCCGACAACGACTCGATGAATGGACCCATGCACCAGTATCATGACCTTCTGCGCCACGTTCTGGAGACCGGCAGCGATCGCGGTGATCGCACGGGCACCGGCACCCGCTCCGTGTTCGGTTACCAGATGCGCTTCGATCTGGCGGAAGGTTTTCCGGTCATCACGACGAAGCGCCTGCACCTGAAGTCGATCATTCACGAGCTGCTCTGGTTCCTGAAGGGCGATACGAATATCGGCTACCTCAAGGAAAACGGCGTCAGCATCTGGGACGAATGGGCCGACGAGAATGGTGACCTCGGTCCTGTCTACGGTGCACAGTGGCGCTCCTGGCCGGATTATGACGGCGGGCATATCGACCAGATGGCGAAGCTCGTCGAGAGCATCAAGACAAACCCGAACTCACGCCGCCACATCGTCACGGCCTGGAACCCGGCGCTGGTCGACGAGATGGCATTGCCGCCGTGTCACTGCCTCTTCCAGTTCTACGTGGCCGATGGCCGCCTTTCCTGCCAGCTCTACCAGCGCTCGGCCGACATCTTCCTCGGTGTGCCCTTCAATATCGCGTCTTACGCCCTGCTGACGCTGATGATTGCGCAGGTGACCGGTCTGGAGCCGGGTGATTTCGTTCATACGCTGGGCGATGCCCATCTCTACGCCAATCATTTCGATCAGGCGAAGCTTCAGTTGACGCGCACGCCGAAGGCGCTGCCGGTCATGAAGCTCAATCCGGACGTCAAGGACCTCTTTTCCTTCGCGTATGACGACTTCACCCTGATCGGCTATGAGGCCGATGCAAGCATCAAGGCGCCGATTGCCGTTTGACGGTGCGGCGGAGCAGGTCCTGCATGGCTGACATCAAGACCGTCATCATCGTTGCCGTGTCACAGAACGGCATCATCGGCCGCGACGGCGACATGCCGTGGAAGCTTTCGACCGACCTGAAGCGCTTCAAGGCGCTCAGCATGGGCAAGCCGCTGGTGATGGGGCGCAAGACCTTCGAATCGGTCGGATCGAAACCCCTGCCGGGGCGGCCGCATATCATCGTCAGCCGCAGTCAGGCCTTCGACATGCCCGGCGTTGAGACCGTGACGAGCCTCGAAGAAGCGCTCGAACGGGGCAAGGCAATTGCGGCCGAGCTCAGTGTGGACGAGGTGTGCGTCGTGGGTGGTGGCGAGATTTACCGCCAAGCACTGGCGTTTGCCGATCTCCTGCATGTGACCCATGTCGAGACGGTCGTCGACGGAGATACTTCGTTCCCGGAGATCGATCCTACGACGTTCGAGTGTGTCGAGGAAATCGACGTTCCGGCCGGCGAGAAGGACAATTACCCCACGCGCTACGCGATATACCGTCGCAGGGGCGCCTGATAACGCAAAATTTGCCCTTTCCGAAGAAGAAGTTGGCCCCCTCGCGTTGAAAGCGGGGGCTTCGATACCTATAACCCTCTGGAACCTCATGCATGTCGGTCGATCGATCAGCGGGCGGGGGACTTGGGAGCTTTTACAGCAAAGAGGTATTGATGCCCTGGAGCAATCAAAACGGCGGCGGCGGCGGTCCTTGGGGCGGCGGCGGCGGTGGCGGCGGTAACAATCAGGGCCCCTGGGGGCAGGGGCCAAACCGGCCACGTGGAAACGGCGGCGGCGGTGGTGGAAACCAGCCCCCGGATCTGGAGGATCTGATCCGCAGAGGTCAGGATCGACTGAAAAACATCGTGCCCGGCGGGTTCAACGGCGGTGCCTTTGTGATCGTCGGTATCGTGCTGGTCGCCTTCTGGGCGATGCAGGCCGTCTACACGGTTCAGCCGGACGAACGCGGCGTTGAGTTGCGCTTCGGCAAACCAAAAGAAGAAGTCGCGATGCCGGGCCTGCATTTCCATCTCTGGCCGATCGAAGCGGTCGAGATAGTCAAGGTCACCGAACAGCAGCAGAACGTCGGCAGCCGTCCGACGTCGAACAATCCCGGCGCGGGCCTGATGCTCAGCGGCGATCAGAACATCGTCAGCGTCCAGTTCTCGGTGCTCTACACCGTGTCGGATCCGCAGTCCTATCTATTCAACCTCGAAGATCCGACGCAGACCCTGCAGCAGGTTTCCGAAAGCGCCATGCGTGAAGTGGTCGGTCGTCGTCCTGCCCAGGACGTCTTCCGCGACAACCGCGAAGAGATCTCGACCCAGGTTCGCGACATCATCCAGGGCACCATGGATACCTATGGTGCCGGTATCGCGATCAACGCGGTTCCCATCGAGGACGCTGCTCCGCCGCGTGAAGTGGCCGAGGCCTTCGAAGAAGTGCAGCGCGCCCAGCAGGATGAAGATCGTTTCGTCGAAGAAGCCAACCAGTACGCCAACCAGCGTCTTGGTCAGGCCCGAGGTCAGGCAGCCCAGATCCGCGAAGAGGCAGCTGCCTACAAGGATCAGGTCGTCAAGGAAGCCGAAGGTGAGGCGCAGCGCTTCATCTCGATCTACGACGAATACGTAAAGGCGCCGGACGTGACCCGTCAGCGCATCTATCTGGAGACTATGGAGAACGTCCTGCGCAACTCGAACAAGGTGATCATGGGCGATCAGCAGGGCGTCGTACCTTACCTGCCGCTCAACGAACTCATGCGCCAGCCGGGTAACCAGGGCACAGGCCAGCCGACGACGGGAGGGAACTGACATGCAGAACCGTCTTCCCTATTTCCTCGTCGCCCTCGGCGTCGCACTGTTCTTCGTCTACTCGTCGATCTTCGTGGTCAACGAGCGCGAACAGGCAATCGTCCTGCGCTTCGGTCAGATCCAGGACGTGAAGAACGAGCCGGGCATCTATTTCAAGCTGCCCTTCGCCTTCATTGATGCTGATCGTGTCCAGTATGTCGAGGACCGTGCGCTTCGCTTCGATCTGCCGAACATCCGTGTTCAGGTCCGTGGTGGTGCATTCTATGAAGTCGATGCATTCGCGGTCTATCGCATCACCGATCCTCGCCGTTTCCGTGAAACGGTCTCGGCGGACCGGGAAGCTGCAGAATCACGTCTTCGCACCCGTCTCGATGCAGCGCTCCGCCGTGTTTACGGTCTGCGCAACTTCGATGCGGCGCTGTCCGAAGAGCGTGGCTCGATGATGTCCGACGTTCGCAACGATCTCCAGGCCGCGGCGGAAAGCCTTGGTTTGCAGGTCACCGACGTCCGCATTCGTCGTACCGACCTGACGCAGGAGGTCTCTCAGCAGACCTTCGAGCGCATGAAGGCCGAACGTTTGGCCGAAGCGGAACTCATCCGTGCACGAGGTAACGAAGAAAGCCAGCGTCGCCGGGCGATCGCTGACCGTCAGGTCGTCGAACTCCAGGCCGAAGCGCAGCGCGATTCGGAAATCCTGCGCGGTGAGGGCGATGCCGAGCGAAACAACATCTTCGCCGACGCGTTCCAGCGCGATCCGAGCTTCTTTGAGTTCTATCGCTCGATGCGCGCCTATGTTGCCTCTATGAGCAATCAGGGCACGACGATGGTGCTGTCGCCCGACAGCGACTTCTTCCGCTTCTTCAACAGCGGCGCGGGCACGGGCAACTCGGCGACGCCAGCAGCACCTCAACCTGCACCTGCTGCCGCTCAGCAACCGGCTACGCCGCCGGCGCCTGCCGGCAACTGACACCGTGGACGACCTGCTCGCAGGGATCGCCATATTCATGATCATCGAGGGGCTGGCCTATGCGCTGGCCCCTCGTTTTCTTGTGCGCATGGCCCGGCTCCTGCCGCAGATCCCGGAGGATCAACTGCGTCTCTTCGGTCTCACCGCGATCACCACGGGTGTGGCAATCGTATGTTGGGTGCGCGGCTGACAAGATGTGGTCGCAAGTCGAGGTTAGATCTCTTCCGGCAATTGTGATTTTCCCTCAGCCCATTCCGCCTTATGTTCTCTAATACCCCAGACAAGCCAGTGAGGAAGCCGATGATGAAACCTGCCCGCGCGTCGCGAATGATTCTATCGGCGCTTCTCACGGGGACGGCGGTGGTCGTCGGTGCCGTGGCTGCGCCCAATCCGGTGATCGCCCAGCAAGGGCCTGAATCCGTTGCCGATCTTGCAAGCGGCCTGCTCGGCGCCGTGGTCAATATCTCGACGTCGCAAAGCGTCGCCGACGAGGGCGATGGTCCGCTTCCGCAGGTTCCGGAGGGCTCGCCCTTTCAGGAACTGTTCGAGGATTTCTATCGGAATCGCGAAGGCGGCGGGACCAACAACAAGGTGAATTCGCTGGGGTCCGGCTTTGTGATCGACCCGACGGGCTTTCTCGTCACCAACAATCACGTGATCGAAAACGCCGATGACATCGAGGTCATTTTCTCCGACGGTTCGAAGCTCAAGGCGACGCTGGTCGGCACCGACACGAAGACCGACCTTTCCGTTCTCAAGGTCGAGCCGCCGCAGCCGCTGACATCGGTGAAGTTCGGTGATTCGACGAAAATGCGAATCGGCGACTGGGTCATGGCGATCGGCAATCCGTTCGGTCTCGGGGGCTCCGTCACCGTCGGCATCATTTCGGCGAGTGGCCGCAACATCAATGCCGGCCCCTACGACAACTTCATCCAGACGGATGCGGCGATCAACAAGGGCAATTCCGGCGGGCCGCTGTTCAATATGAGCGGCGAGGTCATCGGCATCAACACAGCAATCATATCGCCAAGCGGCGGATCGATCGGCATTGGCTTTGCCGTGCCGACGGAACTTGCGGAAAACATTGTCAATCAATTGATCGAGTTCGGCGAAACGCGTCGTGGCTGGCTTGGGGTTCGCATCCAGCCGGTTTCCGACGAGGTGGCGCAGAGCCTGAACCTCGACCGTGCCCGCGGCGCCCTGATCAGCGGCATCGTCGAGGGTGGCCCTGTCGCCAACGGGCCGATCCAGGTTGGTGACATCATCACCACCTTCAATGGACGGGCCATCTCCGAAACGCGGGACCTGACCCGGATCGTCGCCGAAAGTCCGATCGGTGAAGCGCTCGACGTCGTTATCCTGCGCGACGGGCAGGAGCAGTCGGTGAAGGTGACCCTTGGGCGTCTTGATGATGACGAGGTCGCGAGCAATGAGACAGATCCGGACACCACTGTTGAGCCCAACGAGGAGGGCACGGCGCCAGACGGCGATCAATCGGCCCCTGCGGAGCCGCCGGCCGGCGAAGAGGCCCCTGATGGCGACGAGCAGGGCGAGGCTCCCGCTGCGCCCGACCAGGCCGAGCAGAGCGCGCCTGTGACGGAAGGCTTGATCGGTGTGGAGTTGACAGCGCTTACCGATGCGAACCGTCTGAGCTTCTCGATTGCCGAAGGCGTCGAAGGCGTTCTCATCACCCGCGTGCTTCCGGGCTCCAAGGCCGAAGGCAAGGGGCTGAAGGTCGGCGAGGTGATCGTGGAGGTCGCTCAGGAATTCATGAAGACACCGCAGCAGGTTGCGGAAAAGCTCACCAACATCAAAGGCGAGGGACGCCGCAGCGGCTACCTGATGATTGCTGACAAGGATGGCAATCTCCGTCTCGTGGCGGTCCCGCTGGAATAGGTCAGGCGTAGATCCGCTCAACCGAGATGCTGTTCTGCTTCAGATATTCCTCGAACTGGTCGACCGGCATCGGTCGACCGACGAGGAAGCCCTGGATCTCGCCGCAGCCCATTTGTCGAAGCAGGTCGAACTGACCCTTGGTTTCGACGCCTTCTGCGGCAACGCACATGCGCAGGTCGCGCGCTAGATTAATGACGGCGTCGACAATGGCGCGGCTGTCGGCATTGGTCTCGAGGTCGGAGATGAAGGACTGGTCGATTTTCAGTTTGTCGAAGCGATACTGGCGCAGGTAGCTCAGGGATGAGAAGCCCGTGCCGAAGTCATCGAGTGCGATGCGAAGCCCGAGGCGCGCAAGCGAAGCAAGGGTCTGTTCGACCCCGATCGTGGTTTCCATCAGCAGACTTTCCGTCACTTCCAGTTCGAGACGGTGAGCGGGCAGGCCGTTCTGCTTCAGCGCGCTTTCAACGAGCGGCAAGAGGCCTGGGCTCAGAAACTGGCGTGAGGACAGATTAACGGCAACGCGGATGTGGTCCGGCCAGTTGACCGCATGCTTGCAGGCCTGACGCAGTACCCAACTGCCGATGGCGCCGATCTGGCCGGTTTCCTCGGCGATCGGAATGAACTCGCCGGGGCTGATTGCGCCGAGGGTGGGGTGGTTCCAGCGCAACAGCGCCTCGGCACAGACCACCTGACGGCTCTGGGCGTCGACGAGCGGCTGGAAGTTGACGGTCAGGCTCTCCTGGGTCACCGCAAGCGCCAGTTCCTGTTCGATCAGATTGCGGCGTCGCGCTGCGGCATCCAGCGAACTGTCGAAGAAACGGTAACGGTTGCGTCCGTCTGTCTTGGCCCGATAGAGGGCAAGATCGGCATTGCGCATTAACTGGTCCGGATCGGTGCCATCGATCGGGGCGCAGGCGATGCCGATGCTGACGCCGACATGGGCTGTGCCGCAGCCAAGACTGATCGGTTTGTCAAGCTTTTCGATGATGCGGGAGGCGAGGCCCGCAGCGCTTTGCGGATCGTCGCCCGTCATATGGAGGATCGCAAATTCGTCGCCGCCGATGCGCGCCAGCGTGTCGGCCTCACCGCGGATCTGGCTCAGAATACTGGCAATGGCGCGTAGCAGTTCGTCGCCGCCGGCATGGCCGAGATTGTCGTTGATGTGCTTGAACCGATCAAGGTCCAGCATCAAGACCGAGAAAGGGTCGCCGAAGCGCTGATATCGCGATACCGCACGTTCGAAATCTTCGGAAAGGAGAACCCGGTTGCCGACCTCCGTCAACGGATCATGGCGGGCCATGTGTTCGATGCGCAGACGGCTTTCACGGCTTGCCGTGACATCGCGACCTACTCCGCGATAGCCGCAGAACTGCCCTTCCTCGTCCTGTATTGCCTTTGCCGTCAAGGACCAGATCGCCAGTTCCCCTCCCAGTTCGACACAGATATCCTGATCACGGAAGGACTGTCTCGTCTGCAGACATGTGATGAAGTTCTCCCTGCAGTCCATGCCCTCGATCCCGACGGCAGCGAAGGGCATGATCGCGGCGAGCGGCTTGCCGATCACCATGGCTTCTGGCACCTGCATCTGATCATAGAAGCGGGTGGATGCACGAACCAGGTTGAGGTTCTCGTCTGTGCCCCATAACCAGTCCGCCGCATTCTCTTCGAAGTCGTTCAGCAGGAGATTGATGACGTCTCGCTGTTCGTATGCCGCAAGTTTGGCTCGGACGCGTTCCGTAAGGCTTCGGCAAACAGCGAGTGACGAGTGGATGATGATCGCCGCGAAGATCAGATAGAGAGCGAATAGATAGGCGCCGACAATGGTCGGATCGCGGGAGAGGGCGATTGCGGCCCCGACGGCAACGGTGCCGCAAAACACGATCGATGCCGGCGGTATGGTCGCCAGGGCGAAGCCGCCGCCGCCCGCCATGCCGACGGTAAGCGCGATCAGCACCATGCGCTGTGTTTCGTCAGCCGTGTGGTAGGCGGCCACATCGAGGGCTGCCCAGAGGCCGCTCAGGATCGCGGCGTAAATGATCGCGCGAACTGTCCCGCGCAGGCTTGCCCGCTCGCGCATGCCGCGTTTGCGATTGCGCCACCAGGAAAGGCTCGTAAATGCCACTACAGCCAGGATCAGGCCGCAGATCACATAGACTTCGGTCGCGGATGGGCTGCCGTAAAAGGCAAAGACCGTCAGGACCGCGTTGCAGAGGTTGGCCGCCATCATCCATGGCGTGCTGGTACCGACGACCGACAGTCGGACTGCGCGGATACGCTCTGCCTCTTCCGCCGTCTGGTCACCTTCACCAAGGCGCAGGAAGCGGTCGTACAGGTTCGCAATCGGTGCCGCGACATGCGCGGTGAACATCTTCTGCATACGCAAGTTCGTAGCAGATACATTTTAAGTCTCAGTAAATTAGGAATATCACCTTGTTCGGATCTCGATGGAATCGAACTGTGTTCTAAACAATACATGCCGCTTCAGGTGCGAATGCGTTTCCGGGACCCTGGGATGATCGAAATCCTGGTCGACCAGACGCTGCATGCCGATCCTTTGCATGACAGCGATTGATCGGTGGTTGCCGTCGACTGCAAAGGCATGGACATCCGGCAATAGGAGGTGAATGCGCGCATGTTCGATCAGTCGTGATGCGGCTTCGGTAACGTAGCCTCGGCCCCAGAAGCGGGTGGCCAAACGCCAGCCGATTTCGACCGATCCCTCCGGCAGGATACCGGGTAAGTCCACCGGTGAGAGGCCGCAAAAGCCCATCGCTTCGTTCGTTACACGATCGGTCAGCGCGTAGAAGCCAAGACCCGTTTCTCTGATCATGTCCCGGTTCCGGTCGAACAGGATATCGCATTCCGCATGGCTGCGGCGGAGCGGGAAAAACTCCATGACTTTTTCGTCGCGGTTGATCTCGTAGAAGAGGTTGCGATCTTCGTCCTGCCAGTTGCGCAGGATCAGCCTCTCCGTCTCGACGATCCGCATGATCAACCCTTATTCGGTCACGAAGTCCGACTTGCGGTAGCCCTGTAGATAGAGAAGGGCAGTGAGGTCGCCGTGGTCGATGCGGATCTTGGCCTCGGCCGCCACGGCCGGCTTGGCATGCAGGGCGACGCCGGAGCCGGCGATGCCGAGCATGCCCAGATCGTTGGCGCCGTCGCCGACGGCAATCGTCTCGTTCGGGCTGATGCCGAGGCGGCCTGCGATGTCGATCAAGGAATCCACCTTGGCCTGCTTGCCGAGGATCGGTTCGGCGACCTCGCCGGTCAGGACGCCGTCCTGCTCGATCAAGATATTGGCGCGGTTCTCATCGAAACCGAGCATGGCGGCGATCGGGCCGGTGAAGACGGTGAAGCCACCGGAGACGAGTGCGGTGTAGCCGCCTCTTGCCTTCATGGTCGCTATCAGTTCCTTGCCGCCCGGCGTCAGCGTAATGCGCTTTTCAATGACCTCGCCGACGACCGAGATCGGCAAGCCCTTCAACAGCGCCACACGTTCGCGCAGGGCTGGCTCGAAGGCGATCTCGCCGTTCATGGCGCGGGCCGTGATCTGGGAGACCTTGTCCTTTAGGCCGACTTCGGCTGCCAGTTCGTCGATGCATTCCTGGCCGATCATCGTCGAATCCATGTCGGCGATCAGGAAGGACTTGCGACGTGTATCGGCATCCTGGACCGCGACATCGACGGGCGTGCCCGCCAGAGCCTCGCGCAGTGACCGTTCGGCCTCGATCGGATCAGTGCCATCGGGAAGGGGTATGTCGCAGGCGATACCGTCGGCCAGCCAATAGAGGCGCGAGGACGCGACGGCCTCGGTGGCCTTCTCGGCGAGGGCTCGGCTCAGAACAGGGTTTGACGGATTGGCGACAAGCGTGGCAACCAAGGCCATGATGGAAGATCCTGACAAGAACAATGACGCGATCCTGATAACCGGGCCGACCGCCAGCGGCAAGTCTGCGCTCGCGCTTCAATTCGCCCGCCGCCATGATGGCGTCGTTATCAATGCCGACAGCATGCAGGTCTATAACACGCTGCGCGTCGTCACCGCCCGCCCAAGCGAGGCCGAGATGGGCGGTGTGCGCCATGAACTGTACGGCCATGTCCCGGCGGGCCAGACCTATTCTACCGGTGACTGGTTGCGCGAAGCGCGGGTGCTGCTTGAGCGACTGAAGCACGAGAACCGTCTGCCTGTCTTCGTCGGTGGTACCGGGCTTTACTTCAAGGCGCTGACAGGCGGGCTTTCAGAGATGCCCGCGATCCCGGCTGGTCTGCGGTCGGAGATCCGCGACCGGCTGGAAATCGATGGGACAGAAGCGCTGCACAGGAAATTGGCGGAGGTGGATCCGGCGATGGCGCAGCGCCTCAGTCCGGGTGATGGTCAAAGGATCGTGCGGGCGCTCGAGGTTTTCCGGGCGACAGGACGGTCGATCGCCGAGTTTCAAAAGCAGTCCGGACCCATGCTGGTCGATCCGGATCGCACCCTCAAGCTTGTGGTCTTGCCGGATCGTGCGGTGCTTCACGACCGGATCAACCGGCGCTTCGAGCAGATGATGGATCAGGGGGCAGTCGAGGAGGTCGAAGCGCTCCTGTCGCTTGGTCTCAGGCCGGAGATGCCTGCCATGAAGGCGATCGGCGTGGCGCAAATCGCCGACATGCTTGCCGGCCGGATCACCCGACACGAGGCGGTCGAGCGCGCGTCTGCGGCGACGCGTCAATATGCCAAGCGCCAGATGACCTGGTTTCGCAACCAGATGGATGAAAGCTGGGAGCGGGTCGATCCGGCTGTCTTCCGGATCGACTGATTGTCAGTCGCGCTTGTAGAGGCTCGATAGCGGCTTTTTGAGAATGCTCTCGCGCAGGGAGGAACCACCTTCGCGGCGCAAGGGCTGGGAGCCGAAGGTCGCCGAGGGAGGGTCGCCAGCCGTGGTATGAGCCGGAACCGGGGCTTCCATGCGCGGGCGATGCACGTCGTCGATGCCAGCACGGGGCAGCATGTCCGGACGGTAGGGTTCGATCGTCGGCGTCTCCGAAGTCGGCAACGTCTGTCGCTGCAGCGGCGTCTCGAAAGGCTGACGCGTCACGGCTGACGGTGATGTTATCGGGAAAGAGGCTGCGGTCGGTCGCGCCGGAGGCTGTGGGGCAGGCGACGGGCGCAACGAGTCGAAACCTCCGTCATCGTCGTCGAACTCTTCGTCGTCATAGAGGCCTTCCGGCGCAGACGGTACGCCGCCGAAATTGGTCTCGAAGCTCTGCTGGAAAGCGGAGATGTCAGGTCCTGCGATGGCGCGCATGCGACCAACGATGGTGCGCAAATCGACCGTATCAGGGGTTTCCTCGGTATGTTTGGCGTTCACGCCATTGGCTTTCGGCAGCGCGGACTCCGCAACACGGGTGAAGCGCATGCGCATGGGAACGGCGATCGCCTCGCCAAACGCGATGGCTTCGCCATTGCCGATCGAGGAAATGAAGCTGGTGGTCGATATGGAACTGTCGGGGATCGCCGAGCGGATGATCTCCTGGTCGCGGTCGTTGGCAAGGCGCATGGCAAACAGCGTCGAGCACTGCGACAGGATGGTCTGGTCGAGCTCGCCGGGACGCTGGGTAATTATACCCAGCGATACACCATATTTCCGGCCTTCCTTGGCGATGCGGGCGATGGCCTGGCGCGTCGGTATGAAGCCGAGGGTTGGGTCTGCCGGCACGTATCGGTGGGCTTCCTCGCAGACGACAAGCATGTGGATGGCGCCGTTCGACCAGAGCGCCAGCTCGAAGGCCATGCGGCAGAGGACCGATGCGACGGAGTTGACGACTTCGGAAGGAATGCCCGACAGCTGGAAGGTTGAGATCGGGCGGTCGTCTCCCGGGATGCGGAAGATATGCGCGATCGTCTCCATGATCGTGTCGCTGATCGTGTTGTTGGAGAACATGAAGTGATAGCGCGGATCGTTGACCGCCGACATGATGCGCATTTTCAGTGAGCGCAGATAGGGCTTTTCGCCACGACCTTCGAGGCGTCCGATGCGCTCGTCGATGAGTGCGAGCAGGTCGGCTATCCTGTAGGGTACCGGCGTATCGGCGGTCATCGAGCTCTTGTCGGCCATGCGCCGCATCAGGGCACTTTCATTGCCGCGGAAGGCGCGTTTGGCTTCGGGCATGAGATCGCGCAGGATATCGAGCTCTTCCGGAACCGGCGGACGACCGCGGAAAAGAACCTCGGCGAATTCGTCCAGACGCATCAGCCAGAAGGGTAGGTCGAGCGTGTCGGTATCGATGACGACGGCGAGGTCGGGGAAGGCGGCCGCGAATTCGTTGTGCGGATCGAGAATGAGAATGCGCAGCTTCGGATCGCTTTCGATCGCCTTGCGCAGAAGCAGAGAGACGGCGGTCGATTTGCCGACGCCGGTCGAGCCGACCACGGCGAAGTGCTTCGACAGCATGGACGGGACATGGATGGCCGCGTCGATCGATTCGTCCTGGGTGAGCTTGCCGATGACGGCGGTATCACTGAGCCGCGTATCGTAAATGCGTGACAGGTCGGCGGCACGAATGCGGTGGGCGATGGCGCCGAGATAGGGGTAACGCGAGATGCCGGTGGAGAAGGTCTCCTTGCCGTCCTCCTGGAGATAGACCTCACCCATGAGCTCGACCTCGATAAGAAACTGATTGTCGGCCCCTTCGCCCCAATCCTTGCCTTCGGTCTGCATCGAATAGGCGAGGGCCACGACGCGGTTCTTGCCGACCGTGATCGAGATCAGACGGCCGACCGACCACAGCTCCGTGAGATCCGTGCCGCCGTCTTCGGCGACAGCCGCGATCGTCGCGCGCGAGCCATTGCAGGCGACGACGCGTCCGAGCATCCGGTTGCCAGGCCGCATACCATCGCGGCGGTCTTGATCTCCGGCTGCGCCGGACTTGTGAAGATCATCGTTCAACAAGCGCATTCTCCCTGCTTGCGCAAGCTTATGGGTGCGCGCTTAAAATTTCGTGTAAAGCATTAGGGTGGCGGTGATGATTAGCCATTGTCTGCGCAACAAACTTTCGCTTCGGCGCCGGAAATTTTGCAAAAGATGCGTTGACGCTTGGGGGCTTTCTGGCTAACACTTCGCCCATGAAAAACTCGGTTGCACTTATCGTGGTGGGACGGCGCATGGGCAGGATGGTGTAACCATCCGGCGATAGCCACCCATGCGCTAGATGACAGGCTCCTCAAAGGGGCCTTTTTTTATGCCCTGAACCGGGTTATCAGCCCCAAAACCAAGAAGGCAGATGGAAACACAGCATGACGGGTAAAGACAATCAGATGACTGGCGCCGAGATCGTCCTGCGCGCGCTCAAGGATAACGGTGTCGAGCATATCTTCGGCTATCCCGGTGGGGCCGTGCTTCCGATCTATGACGAGATCTTCCAGCAGGAAGACATCCAGCACATTCTCGTCCGCCACGAGCAGGGTGCCGGCCACGCAGCTGAAGGCTATGCGCGCTCGACGGGTAAGGTCGGCGTCATGCTGGTCACGTCGGGTCCTGGTGCGACCAATGCGGTGACGCCGCTGCAGGATGCGCTGATGGACAGCGTTCCCTTGGTCTGCATCTCCGGCCAGGTTCCGACCTCGCTGATCGGTTCAGATGCCTTCCAGGAATGCGACACCGTCGGCATCACGCGTCCCTGCACCAAGCACAACTGGCTGGTCAAGGACGTCAACCAGCTGGCCTCGATCATCCATGAAGCCTTCCGGATCGCCCAGACGGGCCGTCCGGGTCCGGTTCTCGTCGATATCCCGAAGGACATCCAGTTCGCCACCGGCACTTACACGCCGCCGGATGCGCACAAAGCGCTGAAGAGCTACCAGCCGAAGGTTTCGGGCGATGCCCGTGCGATCCAGGCAGCCGTGGAACTGATGGCCTCTGCCCGCCGTCCGATCATCTATTCGGGTGGCGGCGTCATCAATTCCGGTCCAGAAGCCACCAAGCTGCTGCGCGAGCTGGTTTCGCTGACCGACTTCCCGATCACCTCGACGCTCATGGGGCTCGGCTGCTATCCGGCTTCGGGCAAGAACTGGCTCGGCATGCTCGGCATGCACGGTTCCTACGAAGCAAACATGGCGATGCATGACTGCGACGTCATGGTCTGCATCGGTGCGCGCTTCGATGACCGCATCACCGGCCGTCTCAACGCTTTCTCGCCGAACTCGAAGAAGATCCACATCGACATCGATCCCTCGTCGATCAACAAGAATGTCCGCGTCGACGTGCCGATCACCGGCGATGTAGGCCGTGTGCTCGAAGACATGGTACGCGCCTGGCGCGCGCTGCCGAAGAAGCCTGAGGCGTCGCAGACGGCCGAATGGAATGCCAGCATTGCCAAGTGGCGCGCGCGCAATTCCTTCGCCTATACGCCGTCGAAGGACGTCATCATGCCGCAATATGCGCTGCAGCGGCTCTATGAGCTGACCAAGCATCGCGACACCTACATCACGACCGAGGTTGGCCAGCATCAGATGTGGGCGGCTCAGTATATCGGTTTCGAGCAGCCGAACCGCTGGATGACCTCAGGCGGCCTTGGCACGATGGGCTACGGCCTGCCGGCTGCGATCGGCGTCCAGGTCGCGCATCGCGACGCACTGGTCATCGATGTTGCGGGCGATGCCTCGATCCAGATGTGCATTCAGGAAATGTCCTGCGCCATCCAGTACGAGCTGCCGGTCAAGATCTTCATCCTGAACAACCAGTATATGGGCATGGTGCGCCAGTGGCAGCAGCTGCTGCACGGCAACCGTCTGTCGAGTTCCTACACGGAAGCCATGCCTGACTTCGTCAAGCTGGCGGAAGCCTATGGCGCGGTTGGCATCCGTTGCGAAAAGCCCGACGATCTCGATGGTGCCATCCAGGAGATGGTCGACGTGAAGAAGCCTGTCATCTTCGATTGCCGCGTGGCCAATCTCGCCAACTGCTTCCCGATGATCCCGTCGGGCAAGGCACACAACGAGATGCTGCTGCCGGATGAGGCGACCGACGAAGCGGTTGCCACTGCCATCGATGCCAAGGGCCGTCAGCTCGTCTGACCGGGAGGAAAAAGATCATGAACGCACATCTTCAGCCGACCGGTTCGGCCTATTTCATCGCCAAGGAAACCTCCGCTATCGAGAGCCATACGCTCTCGGTGCTCGTCGACAACGAGCCCGGCGTTCTCGCCCGCGTCATCGGCCTGTTCTCCGGTCGCGGCTACAACATCGAGAGCCTGACGGTCTCGGAGACCGAGCACGAGGCGCATCTGTCGCGCATCACGATCGTGACGCGTGGAACGCCTGGTGTGCTTGAGCAGATCAAGGCGCAGCTCGAGCGCATCGTTCCGGTGCACCGCGTGCTGGACCTGACGGTTCGTGCGCGCGAGCTCGGCCAGGAGCGGCCGATCGAGCGGGAGGTGGCGCTGGTGAAGGTCGTTTCGACCGGTGAAATGCGTGCTGAGACGCTTCGGCTTGCCGATGCCTTCCAGGCCAAGGTCGTGGATGCGACGGTCGACCATTTCATCTTTGAGATCACCGGCAAGTCATCGAAGATCGACCAGTTCGTCTCGATCATGAAGCCGCTCGGCCTCAACGAGATCTGCCGCACCGGCATTGCCGCGATGAACCGAGGCCCGCAGGGCATGTAAGGAATTTGCTATTTTGCGAAATGTAAAAGGGCGACCATGAGGTCGCCCTTTTTCTTTGGCCGTTCAGTTCATGCCAAGCAGATCGAGAAGGCCCATTTGTTGCGGCGCCGGAGGCAGATCGGTTTCTGCCTTCTTCGGCTTTTCCTTGGCGGGTTTCTCGGTGTTCTCTGCCTTGGAGGCTTGCCCAAGCTTCTGGGTGGAGGCTTTAGCTTCTGCCGCGTCCGTCTTCTTCTTCGAGGGCTTTTTCGCCTTGGCTGCCGGCTCCTCGGCGGCCACGGTCTCGGCTGTTTCGCCGTCGACTTCGGTCGTGGTTAGCATGGCCATCAGGGAATGGCGCAGCGCTGCCTGCCTCAGGCTGTAGTGGATATACTGCCCCTTCTTCTCGCCTTCGATCAGTTCGGCATTTTCGAGGATCGAGAGATGCTGGGAGATCGAGGGCTTGGCCATGTCGAAGCGGGCGGCGATTTCGCCGGCGGTCAGGGTCGATTGAGAGAGATGAACCAGCATCATGCGGCGTGGATCGGAGGCGAGTGCGTGGAAGACGCGGGACGAGATCTTGTCCATTGCCGGATGTAGTTCGGTTTTTCCGCGCTTTGCCATGTGGTCCCTCAGTCGTGCGGCTCTTTCTCCGCAATTCTCGAATTAGGCAATCTCCTAATTTCCTGAGGGGCTGGCGTAAAGTGGCCGAAATGCAGGGCCTGTGGATAGATCGCGCTTTTCCGATGCATGGGGCAGCATCAGGAGCCGTCCGGGCTTCTCTGCCCTTTACAGCATTGCCAGCGCTACTTTCCGGGACGGTGGCGGGAAGGCCGCGTCCAGACGTGCCCAGTCTTCATCGGAGATGTCGAGATCGACCGCCTCGCGATTTTCCTGCAGGCGGCGCATGTTCGAGGTCTTCGGGATCGGGATTACGCTTTCGCGCTCCAGCAGGAAGGCGAGCGCTACCTGTGCCGGTGTCGCCTGATAGGCCTTGGCGATGTGGATCAGTTCAGGGTGCTGGAGAATACGGCCCTGCTCGATCGGCGAATAGGCCATGACCGGGATCTGGTGCTCCTGGCACCAGGGCAGGAGGTCGAATTCGATGCCGCGGCGGGAAAGATTGTAGAGGACCTGATTGACGGCACAGTTCCCGCCATCGGCCACCGAGAAGAGCTCTTCCATATCGTCGATATCGAAATTCGAGACGCCCCAGGCGCGGATGCGACCGGCAGCCTTCAGCTCTTCCATTGCGGCGACCGTGTCTTCGAGCGGATGTTCGCCCCGCCAATGCAGAAGGTAGAGATCGAGATGGTCGGTCCCCAGCCGGTCTAGGCTCGCATGGCATGCCTTGATCGTGCCATGGTAGCTGGCATTCCAGGGCAGGACCTTTGATACGAGAAAGGCGTCTTCACGCCGATCCTTCAGCGCTTCGCCGACAATGCGTTCGGCGCCGCCATCGCCATACATTTCGGCTGTATCGATCACGGTCATCCCGAGATCGAGCGCGAGCCTGATGGCCTCGACTTCGGCTTTCGCCGCGGATCGATCCTCGCCCATCATCCAGGTGCCGAAGCCGAGGCTCGGGACCTCCGCACCGCCCGGCAGGGTGACAGTCGGAATGGCGTCGTGCATTGTGAAGCTCCTTGGGGCGGGTTGTGCGAAGGATAGCGAGGCCGTCCCGCGCGGCAAGCGACAAAGTCGCTTTCATTCGTGTCACCATAACAAGACTACGGATGGAATTGGTCCAAAGGACAGATAGGCTGACATAAAATGCGGGAGAAACATTCATGTCGGCCGATACGCTTCTGGCGCTTGTGGTCTTTGCCTTCGCGACCTCGATCACCCCGGGGCCGAACAACATGATGCTGTTTGCATCGGGGGTGAACTTCGGCTTCCGCCGGACCATTCCGCATATGCTCGGGATCGGGGCCGGATTCTTCTTGCTGCTGATCGGTGTCGGCCTCGGTCTCGGCGCTGTTCTTTCGGCCTATCCACCTGCCTTCATCGCGCTCAAGGTTGCAGGCGGGCTCTATCTCCTCTGGATCGCCTGGAAAATCGGTTCGTCCCGCACAATGGGTGAGGGGGAGGCGAAGGCGCGACCGATGAGCTTCCTGGCGGCTGCCGCCTTCCAGTGGGTCAACCCGAAAGCCTGGGTCATGGCCGTGACCGCCATGGCAGTCTATCCGAATCCGGAGCATTATGCTCTGACTGTCGGGATCGTTGCGCTCGTCTTCGCGGCCGTCAATGTTCCCAGTGTCTCCACCTGGGCGGGCTTCGGCTCGGCTCTTCGGGAATGGTTGTCGGTCCCGGTGCGGCTCAAATGGTTCAACATCACCATGGCCGTGCTGTTGGTGCTCAGTCTCTGGCCCATGCTCAACTAGGAAACTGCGATGTCCGGTCACCACCCTGAAGACCACGATCATCATCACGGGCATGATCACCACCACGACAACCAGTATTCCGACATGGAGGCCCGCGTGCGGGCACTCGAGACTCTGCTGACCGAGAAGGGCCTGATCGACCCGGCTGCCATCGATGCGATCGTCGAGACCTATGAGACGAAGGTGGGACCGAGGAATGGCGCGCGGGTGGTGGCCAAGGCTTGGGTCGATCCCGAGTTCGCCGACTGGCTGACGCGCGATGCGACGGCGGCGATCGCGAGCCTCGGCTATACGGGCCGGCAGGGCGAGCATATGCGCGCCGTCTTCAACACACCGGAGACCCACAATCTGGTCGTCTGCACGTTGTGCTCCTGTTACCCGTGGTCGGTGCTCGGTCTGCCGCCGGTCTGGTACAAGGCGCCGGCCTATCGCTCGCGGGCGGTGATCGATCCGCGCGGCGTGCTGGCCGAATTCGGGGTGAGCCTGCCGGAGGCGATGCGGGTCCGCGTCTGGGATTCGACCGCAGAGTTGCGCTATCTCGTCGTGCCCTTGCGCCCTGCAGGGACGGAAGGGCTAGACGAGGAGGCACTCGCCAAGCTCGTGACGCGCGACTCGATGATTGGCACCGGTCTCGCGTTGTCGCCGGAGGTCCTGGCATGAACGGGCCACATGATCTTGGCGGGCAGATGGGCTTCGGTCCGGTGGCGCCTGAGAAAGACGAACCGTACTTTCATGCCGAATGGGAGAAGCGGGCGCTCGGCATCACGCTCTCCTGCGGGGCATTCGGTGCCTGGTCGATCGACGAGAGCCGGCATGCGCGGGAGAATATTCCGCCTGCGAGTTACCTGGCGGCGAGCTATTACGAGGTCTGGATCCGGGGTGTCGACATGCTGCTTCAGCGGCATGGTTTCGCCACCGCCGAAGAGTTGGCAGCGGGGCGTCATCTGGAACAGGGCCGCGCTCCGAAGCGGGTCCTGATGGGCGACATGGTCGAAGGCGTGCTGGCCCGTGGCGGGCCGTGCGACCGGCCCGTCGATGTTGCGCCGAAATTTGCCGTCGGAGATCGGGTTCGTACGAAGAATTTCCATCCGACGGGCCATACACGGCTGCCTCGTTATGCACGTGCGAAGACAGGTATCGTCGAGGCCGTTCAAGGCAGCTTCGTCTTTCCTGATGATAATGCCCATGGGCGCGGTGAAAACCCGCAATGGGTCTATACGGTCGTCTTTACGGGAGACGAAATCTGGGGCGAGGGCGCCGACCCGACGCTGACCATCTCGATCGATGGCTGGGAGAGCTATCTTGAGCGCCTGTGAAACGGTGACGGATCTTGCAGAATCGCCGGGCTTGCCGCGCTCGCCCGAAGGCGCACCCGTTTTTGCCGAACCCTGGCATGCGCAGGCCTTTGCAATGACCGTGCATCTGCATGCGCGCGGCGTGTTCAGTTGGACGGAATGGGCGGAGAGCCTGTCTGCGGAAGTTCACCGCCCGCAGCGGGCGGTGGACGGATCCGACTATTTCGACGCCTGGGTCGCCGCCCTTGCCGGGCTGCTGGAGCGCAAGGGGCTGGCGGATCGCGAGACGGTCGAAGCCCTGCGCGAAAGCTGGCAGCGGGCGGCCGAGGCCACGCCGCATGGGGCGCCGATCGAGCTCGCCAATGATCCGCTCAGGGGCTGATGTCCACGATTTGTTCTGACTTTCCCGGCTTTGGCCTTGCATCGGGCCAACGAATCCGCGCATGACCTAGGTCATGCAATTCGCGCCCCAGCAAGACGAGGCCCTCAAGGCCGTTTCGAAATGGCTGAAGGAGGGGAAGACCCCTGTCTTCCGTCTGTTCGGCTATGCCGGTACGGGCAAGACGACGCTGGCCAAACATTTCGCCGAGCATGTCGATGGCGAGGTGCTGTTCGCGGCCTTCACCGGCAAGGCGGCGCAGGTCTTGCGCTCGCGTGGAGCCTCGAATGCCAAGACAATCCATTCGCTGATCTATCGCCCCCGCGGCGAGGAAGCCGTTGAGGACGAGGAAACCGGCAAGACATCGATCGCGCCGATGTTCTCGATCAACCGCCAGAGCCCCGTCGCGAAAGCGGCGCTGATCGTGATCGACGAATGCTCCATGGTCGACGAAGCGCTCGGCCGCGACCTGATGAGCTTCGGCACGCCGATCCTCGTGCTCGGCGACCCCGGCCAGTTGCCGCCGGTCTCAGGTGGCGGCTTCTTCACCGACCAGGAGCCGGATTATCTTCTGACGGATATCCATCGCCAGGCGCGCGACAATCCGATCATCCAGCTCGCCATGCATATCCGCGAAGGCAAGGAGATCATGTATGGCGATTACGGCGACACGGCGCGGGTGATCTCGAAGAACGAGGTGACGCAGGATCTCGTGCTTGGAGCCGATCAGGTGCTTGTTGGTACCAACAAGACGCGGAGGCGCTACAACATGCGCTTGCGGGAGCTGAAAGGCTTCACGGTCGACTATCCGCAGGCCGGCGATAAGCTCGTATGCCTGAGGAACGATCAGGTGAAAGGCCTGCTCAACGGCTCGCTGTGGCAGGTCATGACGTCGTCGCGCGAGACGGTGAAGCCCGGCATCAATCTCCTGATCAAGCCCGAAGACGACGACATGGATCGCGGCGCGGCCAAGATCAAACTGCTCAAGGACGCCTTCGCGGATATCGAGACGGAGATACCCTGGTCGACGCGCAAGCGTTACGACGAGTTCGACTACGGCTATGCACTGACCGTGCACAAGGCCCAGGGCTCACAGTGGAACGATGTTGTCTTGTTCGACGAGAGCTGGGCGTTTCGCGATACACGCGAGCGCTGGCTCTATACCGCCGTCACCCGCGCGGCAGAGACGCTCACCATCGTCAGGTGAGCGCTCCTGACTAAACTCACTTCGCCTTAAGGGCGGTCAGCGTCGCGATCAGTTCCATGTTGTCCTTGCCGGACGCCTTGGCGATTTCGGATAGGCTTCTAGCGCCATCCGCTGCCGCAAAGCCCTTCTGCTTCAGCCCATCGAGCAATTCGGCTTCAGATTTTCCGAGCAGAGGTGCAACCTCACCCGGCGTACCGGCTGCGACGATATTGACCATGGCAAAAGCCGGGTTTCCGCCGCCACCGCTTGCCGGACCCGTGATGGCAGGCCAGGCGAAGACGAAGCCCGCGACCAGACAGAGGGCGAGCGACAGCGCCATCGGCAGGCGCTTGAAATAGGCGAGGAACGGGCGCCAGTTCTTCCAGACATGCAAAACGAAAGGTATGATCAGAACTATGCTCAGCCATTCATGCATCTCGCGGAAGGCAGCAGTTCCGTAGTGGAAGAAGAGCGCAATGCCCGAGATCAGGGACACGAGAAAGAGCCCTGTCGTGAAGGGCGTGGCGTAGCGCGAGAGAAGGTTCGGCATAGGAGGCCTCGGTCGGCGTTGACGATACCCGCTCCTAGCGCTGCCGCATTTCGCCGTCCCGTTAAACTTCCTCCACTATTGATGATCGGCAAGACCAGCGCTGGTGTTCAATTGGCGACCATACCGAGAAGAACAGCTTTCGCCACCGCCTGGAAGCGGTTTTGGGCGTTGAGTTTGTCGACGATGCTCGCCTCCACCGCACTGACTTCCTCGGTCTTCATTTCGAGCGTGCGTGCGATCCGGATCGGGGTATAGCCTTCGACCATCAACTGCAGGCAGCGGGCTTCCGTTTCGGTCAGGGTCGGCCCCTTCTGTTCCGTGTTCAACTGGCCGGCCTCAGCTTCTTCGTGGTCGAGCAGGGCGTTGAGTTGCTGGAGTTGTCTATGGATCGTCGAAAGGTTAGATGCCAGTTCACGGCGACGGGTGAGCAGGATTTCCTCGAGGATCAGATTGGCTTCGCTCGTCGAGGTGGCCGTCGTCAGTGCCTCGAACAAGTCCTGGATCACCGAAACCGGCATGCCGACCTCGCGGCAAACATTGATCAGCGCCATTCGGGCGATGTCATCGCGCCCGTAGACGCGCATGAGGCCCATGCGTCGCGCGGTGAGAAGGTGCTTTTCCTCATAGAAATGCAGCGTTCGGTGGGTAACGCCGAAGAATTCCGCCATTTCGGCAATGGCGACCGGTTCCTTCGGCGGAGTTCTCGTCTGGACGAGGTCTGGGAAGAAAAACGCCTTGGCAGTTTGATCGGATACGTTTGTGATCGGTTGCAGATGGTGTGTTCCGTGCGGCATGTTCCCCTCCATGTTCAGTGGCAACGCGTCTGCTAAAGCCGATAGTTTCTTCCGTTTTCTGTGCTCCTTCGTTCGCTCCGCTGCATCTCGAATCGCCGTCTGGTTGAAGTCTACAGTATATTTGAAAGTCATAAAGTAAGTTTTCGCAGAGGATCATTGCGCCTTTTGCCGGAAGTGCGTTGTCAGCGGAGTGGGGAAGAAAGGGCGATCAGCCTCGTCATCTCTGTGATGATCTCACTGCTCTGCGCGAGGCCGGCCCATTGCTGTTGGGAGCGACGCGCGCTGATATACGTCGCGTCAGTGCGCTCCAGCGTGTAGCGATAGGTTGCGTCGAGGCACTTCATCTGGCCCGTCGACAGTTCGTTCTTGTGGCAGAAGCGGTAGATCGAACCGGGAAGCGTCAGGTTTGCGCCGGCAAAGCCATTGGCGAGGGCGCCGATTTCCAGACTGTCACCGTCGGTCTCGAAGACGCTCATGCTGATCGGCACTTCGCTGCCGGAGCGGAGATGGCGCAGGCCGAGCTTGAGCGTTGTGCCGAGGCTGTGCGCCTTCAATTCGAAATGGAGAGGATGCGGTGCTCCGCCTTCGAAACCGGGTTTTTCATTCGGGCCGGCGATGCAGACCGCCCAGAGCCTTGCGCTCCAGAGCCTTGTCGCATTGACGAAGATCGAGGCGATGAGATCGTCGCCGTCGGGGCGGCGGATGAAGAGCCGTGGAAGCGAGGCCTTGTCGTCTGTGAGGGCGGCATTTTTGACCTCGGCGAATGCGGTCTCGATCAGGTCTAGGTCACGCTCATGGCTGATGTCGGCTTGCGATGCGACGCGGTCATAGACCGGAACATAACCGCCAAGCGGAATGCGAATGCGCAGAGGATCATCGCGGCCCTCGCAGGCATAGAACTGGTTCAGCAGCTTGCGCAACTTTCCGGCCTGGACACGGACCAGCGGATCCGTGCCCGGATCGAAGCCGTGGCTGCGGCTGAACACGTCGATGCCGATCGTGTAGCCTTTCAGCTGATGCGATAGGCCAAGTTGCTCCATCTCGACGATGAACTTGAGGAAGGAGCGCAGCCTTTCGGAGCGTGCGAATGTCCTGCTCCGCAGCACCCGCTGCAGGGCGTCCGAAACCTGCCCGCCATCGATCCCGGCTTTCATCGACATACTTGCTCCAACCGCTTCAGGGGGCACCTGCGCTGTCATTCGATAGTGCGTATTTGTGCGATCCGTCACAATCGAGACCTGACTAAAGGATGGGGGCTAGGCGTCAATACCTTAAAGTCTAGGGGGGGGACGCGATTGCCATTCATCAATTTCCCGCATCGGAGCATTTGCGATTCTCGTTGGCCTTCGATACCGCGATGCCGTAAGGATGCCACAGACCTCTTCATCGCCGGATCATGCCGCCATGCCTGCCAAGCTTTCCGTCAACCTCAATGCCATCGCCATGCTGCGTAACCGTCGGGATCTTCCCTGGCCAAGCGTGGCCGATTTGGGCCGTATTGCCCTTGCTGCCGGTGCCAGTGGCCTGACGGTGCATCCGCGTCCGGATCAGCGGCATATCCGCTTCAGCGATCTGCCGGTGCTGCGGGCTCTGATTGACGACGCGTTCCCCACGGCCGAGTTCAACATCGAAGGCTATCCCAGCGAGGACTTCCTGGCGCTCTGCGAGGCAACAGAGCCGGAGCAGGTCACCCTGGTGCCTGATGACCCATCGCAGGCGACGTCCGACCATGGCTGGGACCTTGTCGCGCATCAGGATTTTCTCAAGCGCGTCGTGTCACGGCTTCGCGGCAAGGGGATGCGGGTGTCGCTCTTCGTCGATGGCGATGGGCGCTCCGAACCGATGGCGCTTGCAAAGGCGACCGGTGCCGAGCGAGTCGAGCTCTATACCGGGCCCTATGGCGGTTGCTACGACAATCCGGATGAGGCTCTGCGCCAGGTGGAACTGCTGGGGCTTACCGCCGACGCCGCCCGCGCCGAGGGGCTCGACGTCAATGCCGGCCACGACTTGACGGTTGCCAACCTGCCGCTGCTGGTAAAGCGGATCCCACATCTTGCCGAAGTCTCGATCGGGCACGGCCTGACTGCCGATGCCCTGGAATATGGGATGGCCGAAACCGTCCGGCGGTTCTGCCGCGCCTGCGGTCAGACGATCTGAACGCTGGCCAGTAATCAGGCAGCCCGTACGTCGCGTCCGCCTTGCAATGCGAAGGTCACGGCCGCTTCGGCATGAATCGTCGTCGAGTCGTAGCCAGGCAGCTGAAGTGCGGCCGGATCGAGGATCAGACAGATCTCCGTGCAGCCGAGGATGACACTGTCGGCGCCGTCCGCCTTGGCCTGGTCGATGATTGCGTTCAACTTGTCGCGTGACGTGTCGAGAACCCGGCCTGCGCAGAGTTCCTCGAAGATGACATCATGCGTGACGGTCCGCCCTTCGGCATCCGGCACCATGATCTCGATGTCGTGGCGCTTCATGCGTTCGGCGTAGAACGGCTGTTCCATCGTGTAGCGGGTCGCAAGGAGCAGCGGGCGTTTGGCGCCGCCGGCCTTCAATCCATGGGCGGTTTCATCGATGATGTTGATGAGCGGTACATTGATGCGTGCCTGCACCTCGTCGGCGACGAGATGCATGGTGTTGGTGCAGATGAGAACGCAGTCGGCACCGGCCTTTTCCACGCCCGTCGCGACGTCACCCAGACGCTTTGCGGCGAGATCCCAGCGGCCGGCCTTCTGCAGTGCGACAATCTCGGCGAAGTTGACCGAATGCATGAGGACCTCTGCCGAGGTGAGGCCGCCGAGGCGGGCACGAACGGCCTCGTTGACCTGGCGGTAGTAGACCGCCGAACTTTCGAAACTCATCCCGCCAATCAGGCCAATCGTCTTCATGTCTCGTCTCCGTCATTTGATGCGAAGATGATGATGCGAACCCAGCGCAATTGGGTTGCAATGATGGGATAGAGAACAGCCCTTGGCGCATGGTGGTTGGCGCGATATGAGGGGATCGCGCAGATTATTTGCGCTTTCAGGGGGTTGGGCCGGGGAGATGTGGCGTGATCGACGAAAGAGACAGAAAGATTCTCGATTTGCTGCAGCAGGATGCGAGCATTGCGGTTGCGGATCTCGCTGAGCGCGTGGCCTTATCAACGTCTGCTTGCTCGCGGCGGATCCAGAAGCTGGAGGAACAGGGCTATATCGCCCGGCGCATCGTCGTCCTCGATCGCGAGAAAATTGGCGTGCCGACCACGGTCTATGCCCTGGTGAAGACAGCCCATCATGCCGACGACTGGATCGAGGAGTTTCGTCGCGCGATCAGCGATATCTCGGAGATTGTCGAAGCCCATCGGTTGACGGGGCATTACGACTATATCCTGAAGCTGGTGCTGCCGCGCGTCGAGCATTACGATGTCGTCTATCGCCGGCTGGTGAAGCGCGTCGAACTCTTTGACGTCTCGGCATCAATCTCGATGGAAGTTCTCAAGCAGGGGCTAGCCGTGCCTGTCGATTACGCGCGTTGACTATTCCGGCGAGGGCAGGGCCTTATCGGCGCGGCACTGGCTGATCGGCAGCTGCTTCACGGCGTAAATGGCCGAGATCCTGCCGAGGAAGCTGTTCCCAAAATCGCTGCTGCGCTCGGTTTCAGCCTCGGTACAGCCGCAGGCATAGCCATAGTAGCCGTTCGTCTGGACGAAATCCCCTGTGGTGAAATCAGGCATGTTCTCCATGCCGAGCGGCTCGATCTCGGAGCCTTGCGTCATCAGTAACCATGAGCCTTCGCCGTCATCGAGCCAGTAATTTCCGGGGGTTGGGTTTTGTATCCAGCCGCAGCGGTTTTCCTTCGCGGCTAGGGTCGAGGTCCCGGCAAATGTGAGGGCGAGGCAGATGAGAAGCTGTTTGGCGCGCATGGTGTTTCCCTTGATTTTGCCGCACCATATCCATCGCACCTGGTGCTGGGAATGACCAAGTCTGGACACTATGGCAAACGCAAAAAAAAGGCCCCGGGACTGATGCCCCGAGGCCCACCACGCACCCTTGAGATTAGGAAGCGTTGGAAACCGTGCGGTTGACGAGGGTCACCGACTTGTCGGCATTGACCTTGTAAACTTCGCGAACGTCGCGACCGTCACCGTTTGCAAAGGTGTGGAAGAAGGTCGAACCGGCCGGAGCCTTTTCCAGCATGACATTGGCGTTGTCGTAGGTGATCGAGCCCGGGATCGGCTGGACGGAGGCGAAAGCGGCCGAACCGGCTGCGAGGGTGATCAGGGCGGCAGAGATGATGGT
>NZ_FTMQ01000020.1 GCF_900156055.1 Rhizobium sp. RU33A
CGAAGTCTATATCGAAACCGAGGAACGAACCGTCATCTCATTCCTCGCGAAGCCATTCACAGACCAGATCACCAGGGCGTTTAGAGAAGAGTGACGAGACGCGCTAGCTCTCTTCCATCGCGTCTTCGAAGTCACGGAACTGCATGGCCGCCTCCGTTCGGTTGGCGGCCTTCAGCTTTGCGAGAATCCGGGTCATGTGATGTTTCACCGTCTTTTCCTCGATGCCGAGCTGTTCGGCGATCCGGCGATTGGAGAAGCCCTTGGCGACAAGGGCCATGATCTCTCGCTCGCGCGGGGTCAGAGCCTCCAGACGCTCACGCCGCGCGCGAACAAGCGGCGGGTCGATTTCGCTGCCTGAGCCTTTGGCAAGTTCCCCCAGCACACGCGTGGCAAGCGAGGGTGTGATGTAGTGCTGGCCGTCGCGGATGTCGCGGAGAATGTTGATCAGCGAAAGGCCGCCAATTCCCTTGACGATGTAACCACTGGCGCCAGCACTGATCGCCGCCGAGAGATCGACGCTGTCTTCCGATGCGGTCAATACAACCACATGGGTGTCAGGCGCTTCACGGACGATTTGCTCGATGACGGACTGGCCTCCGCCCGGCATGGAAAGGTCGAGCAGGAGTAGATCTGGTTTCATCTCGACTGTCGCACGGTACGCATCTTCGGCTGTGTCGACCTCCGCGCAGAGCCTGAAGTCCTCCGCCTCTGCCAAAGTCAGTGCGAGCCCTTGTCGAAAAATCGGATGGTCATCGGCAATCAAGATGCTGATCATGCTGCGTCCTTCGCAAACTCCACCGGCAAAAGCATGACGACGCTTGTGCCGGAACCTTTAGCGCTGTTGAGCGAGAAGTCGCCACCGAGCGAATTGATCCGCTCCTTCAGGCCTGCAAGGCCAAGACCGTTTGTTGTGGCTGCCGGGTCGAAGCCTATGCCATCATCGGACACGGCCACTTTCAACCGGTTTTCTTCAAGCCCGACCATCACGCTCTGTGCCGATGAGCGACCATGATGGGCGCCGTTGTTCAAGGTTTCCTGAATGAAGCGGTAGACAGTCGTCTTTGCTGCAAGCGGCAGCGGTGGAAGTTCTGACGGCAACTCGCGGGCGACGCCAATACCCGTTCGCTTTTCGTGATTCTCAATCGCAGTATGCACCACGGTCGCCAAATTCCACTCGCTGATCTCTGGCAGAGAAAGGCCGCGGCAGATCTGTCGAATTTCCCGCATGGCATCATCGACCGTCTGCTTGATGGGTACGAGATCGGGACTCCCCTTGGCCGGATCGACGGATTCGAGCCGCATCCCAGCGAAAGACAAAAGTTGCAGGGGGCCGTCATGCAGGTCCGCCGAGATCCGGCGCAGGGCATTCTCATTGAGCTCGGCAAGTTTCTGGTTCGCCTTGTTCGCCCGGCGAGCCAAGCGCTGGTTTTCCGTGAAGAGGCCTGACAGTTCGCGCAGCTTTTCGTCGAGAGCCTGTCTTTGCCCTGCGATTGTCTCGGCACCTCGAAACACGACGAGGTAGATGGCCGCAAGCATCGCGAGGGCTACCAAGCCAACGGTGAGCAGGCCCTCCCGCTTGGTTTTCACGAGAAGTGCCCGCAATGCTGTTCCGTCGGCGTAGAATTCGGCCACTCCGATGACGGCCCCGGTTTGGGGCGACAGGAGAGGCGTATAGATTTCCAGAAGCGGTGCCGTTCTCAGTGTTTCCGAGATGCTGAGTTCATCCAGGACATTGTCGAAGTCGGCGTAAGTTTCCCCTGCCAGCGCGCGCTTCATGCCGTCCGTCTGATTGAATTTTTCCCCGATGATCTTGGTGTCATTGCTGTAAGCGATCGTGCCGTCGGTCGCCCAGATCTGGAAGAGTACGATTTCCGTCTTCAGCAATCCCTGGCCGAAGAGACTATCGAGCTTGGCCCGGTTTTCCGGTCGAAGGGTGGAGGCGTGGCCCAGTTCCTGCGCCAGAGGCGAGATCGCATCGGTCACGAACATCGCCTTGATCGAGATCGCGTTTTCCTTGACGCCGTTTTCGACCGCTGCGGTGACCCAATACCCGATGATCGACGTGCCGACGATGAGCACAGCCGCCGCCATGCCGAAGAACTGCCGAATGAGGTTAGTCTTCTGGTCCATGAAAAGAGAATATCCAGAAGCGGCTGCTTCACAAACGCTTTCGCGCCGGATGGTTGATCAGCGACGATTTCGTGTCGGAGGGTGCCTTTGACGACGTGGCAAAGTTCTCTGCCGGGCGCCGTTCGTGAGCAGACTTTATGAGCGTACCAGCGTCATCACCACCAATCTCAGCTTCCGTGAATGGGCAAGCGTCTTCGGAGACGCAAAGATGACCACCGCGCTGCTCGACAGGCTCACCCACCACTGCCACATCCTCGAAACCGGAAACGACAGCTTCCGCTTTAAGAACAGCTCGGCGCATCAACCCAAAACATCAAAGGAGAAACACAGGCACTTGACCCCGGCCATCAAGACGAACGATACCGAAAGGCGGGTCAATTCTGGGTGCAAACGCCGGGTCATGTATGGATGCCCCCGTTCATGCAAGCAGTTCTTCGAGCAGTTTTGAACGTGTGATCGGGTGCGGTCATGTATCAGGCCTGTTGTGCGGCTCGAGTGCGACCGCTGGCCGGTATGGAGCTACGCGGACCTGGTGCAAAATCAGCTCTACGAGCTCGTGGCTCACTGACCCGGATGCATTCCCAGACCCACTCTCACCGATCTTCGTCCTTACCGTTCGCTGACCTCCTCACACGCCGACGATCCGTCCTGACTTCAGCTCAGCCATCTTACGCTGCAGCCAGAGCGGAATCCTTGTAATCTTCGTTCTTGGTCATCATTGCCCAGACGGATCGAGCCATTTTGTTGGCGAGGGCGATTGCAACGAGCATACGAGGTTTGCGCGCTAGCATCCGTGCCAGCCACGAGTGCTCGGGTGGAGCTTTCCGACATGCCCATCGAATGACGGTCATCGCGCCGATGATAAGAAGCCGACGGATGTCGCGTTGTCCCATCTTCGACGTTCGGCCGAGCACCTGCTTCCCTCCGCTCGAATGCTGTTTTGGCACCAAGCCGAGCCAGGCCGCAAAATCTCGTCCCCTTCTGAAGGTCACCATGGTGGGCGCGAAAGCCTCTACTGCCATTGCCGTAATCGGCCCCATTCCGGGCATGGACATAAGGCGGGCGGTGCTCTGCGAACGCTTCGCTTCCGATCTGAGCGCCTTTTCCAGCGACGCGATCCGAGAAGAGAGCACCCCTAGCTGCTCCAGATACAGTCGAGCGGTCTCCACAACGATAAGATCGAGGCCCGTGTCGTGATCCTCAACAATCTCCGCCAGCAACGCCAGGCTCGCAATTCCCTGCGGTGCAATGACGCCATGCTCGGCCAGATGCGCGCGAAGGGCATTGATAAGCTGCGTTCGCTGACGGACGAAGAGGTCTCGCGTCCGGAAAAGCATGGAGCAGGCTTGCTGGGATTCAGTCTTTGGAACGACGAACCGCATCGACGGCCGGGTCGCTGCTTCAACGATCGCTTCTGCATCGGCCGCATCATTCTTCTGCCGTTTGACAAAGGGCTTAACGTAGGCCGGCGGGATCAAGCGAACATCATGACCAAGTTTGCCGATCTCACGCGCCCAGTAATGCGCGGTGGCGCAGGCCTCCATCGCGACGATGCATTTGGGCAGTTCAGTAAAGAAGGTGACGACTTGGCCTCGAGACAGTTTCCTGCGCAAGACCACACTCCCATCGCTTCTGGCTGCATGAACCTGAAACACCCGCTTTGCAAGGTCCAGGCCAACGATGCTAACTTCCTTCATGGATGCTCTCTCCTCTAGTGACGTTCTGGCGAACATCACTCTGGCACATTGCGATGCCGTCGGGAGGGGGCATCCACTCCATCAGCTCTCAGTGGAAACGTATGGCCCGCCCTGCTTGCAAGTGGTTTTTTTGATCCCTGTACAGTCTGCTTCAACGTATTCGGTCTCACGGCATGCCGTGG
>NZ_FTMQ01000007.1 GCF_900156055.1 Rhizobium sp. RU33A
TCGCCGAGCCCGGCATTGATGACGTCATTGCCGTCACCGCCCGACACCACATCGTCGCCGTCCTCGCCACGCAGAATGTCCGAGCCGCCCTGACCGACCAGAACATCCGTCCCGGCCCCACCCAGGATGGTGTCGTCTCCACCAGCGCCAAGCAACGCATCCGCAGAGGCCGTGCCGATCAGCGTCAGTGCTGCAATCGGAACCGGCGTTGGTGTCGTTCCACCACCCGTGCCAGTACCGCCACCCGTGCCAGTACCGCCACCCGTGCCAGTACCGCCACCCGTGCCAGTACCGCCGCCTGTGCCGGAGCCATCGTCGTCCCCTTCGCCTTCCGAGGCGCCGTCGTCGTCCTCCTCATCCTCACCGTCGTTTTCATCGTCGTTGTCGGTCTGGCCGTCATCGTCGCCATCACCGTCGTTATCATCATCCTCTTCGCCGCCATCGTTCGGGCCATCCTCGAGATCCGACGAGAAGATGTCTTCCGGCAGGCCGGTGAGACCGGTATTGCGGGTGACGATGTCAGAGAAGCCCTGGCCATCGATGAAGTTTTCATAGAGGTCGAAATTGTCGAAGCGCTCCAGATAGTAGAGGCGATCCGCTTCCTGCAGGCGATCGAACTGCTCATGCAGGACGACCCAGAAGGTATCGCCGGCCATGCCACCGTTGAAGTGCCTCTCGGCAAGACCACCGACCCAGAGGTCGACGCGATCAATGCCCTTGACCAGACCGGTGCCATCGGGCTGGACCGCGACGACATTGCCGTTGATCGCCTTGAAGGCTGCGATCTTATCGGCCTGCAACACGAGATCCGGATAAGCTGCGATGAACTGCGCAAGCACGACATCGCTGAGCCCGTTGCGCTGCTGGAAGTCCTGCCAGCTCGAATAGGGGTTCATCGAGCCCCCATTGGCTTCGAGGAACTCGACAGCGAACTTGATGTAGGGATCGGTCGAGGCCTGCAGATCGGCCTTGACCTGATTGAGGGTACCGAGACCGACGTCGCGTCCACGCGCCACGTTGAAGGCGAACAGATCGGCGCGGATACGGACGAGGTCGTTTCGAACCGCATTGACGACGTTGAAGTCGACGTCTTCCGCCGGTTGCTCGACGATGCCAGCAAGGATCGCACCGGTGCCGAGCTGTTCATAGCCGGGCTTCGGATCGTATCCCATCGCCTGCAGCTGGGCGATCTCTGCCGGTGTGAACACATCGTTGGTCGGGTTCAAGAAGGCATCGAACAGATTGACAGAGACGTTTTGCCCGTCCGGCCCCTTGACCGTGATCGTGTCGCCGATCAGCGAGTGGCCGATCCGGTAGACCGCAGCTGCAAACTCGTGGCTGATGCCGGCGTTTGCCGTGTCGTTGTAGCCTTCAAAGCCGTGGCTGCCGTTGCCCTGGATGCCGCCGATGAGCGCATCGGCGAATTCCGTGAAGACGACGCGCTGGTACTCGGCCTCGTTGACCATCTTGGCGGCCTGGAAGAGCTCTTCTTGGGTGCCCTCAAAACCCGCAGCCTGCAACTTCTCGACATGGAAGTTGTGGTTGCGGGCCCAGATGGTGTGCATCGAGGTCAGCGTGAAGTTCTCGTTCGCACGGCCGTCACCACCGATATAGTGATCAAGCGGGCTGATGATCGGATTGGCGTCGAGAAGCAGGGCATGGCTCGAGCCCATGAAGTTCCCAGCGAGTTCCCGGACAACGGTCATGTTGTAGCCACCCGCCTGCGTCCACAGGGTCGGATAGTATTCAAGCAGGGTCTTGCCAGCGCCGAGGCCCGGTCCTTCGAAGATGGTTCCGGCTGCCCGGTGATGGTCGAGCAGTTCGCGCAGCGTCGACATCAGGTGGAAACCCTCCGCCGAGGGATCTTCTGGTCCCATCAGGATGTGCGAACCGACACCGCGGGCGCCGTCGCTTTCCCGCAGGAACTGACCGACGATCACGTTCGAACCATAGACCTGGTTCTGGTCGACGTAAGGCGAGGTCTTGTTGATATGCTGGGGCGTATCACTCGCCGATTGCAGCGGGCTCGCCAGCGAGCCACGGGTGAGATCGGTGAAGTTGGCCGCCGTCGGTCCGGGGATGTCCGCACCGTCGATGATTACCTTGCCGGCCCCACCCTTTGGCAGGAAGTCGAGACCGTGGTCGAAATACTGACCGAAGGCCATGAAGAAGATGTTGGCCTCGTTCGGTGCCTTCGGCAGGTTTGCCTCCTGCGCACCGATGGCATTGGAGATCGCCCGTGGATCGAGCCCGTCGAAGATTGGGTTGAGGGCCCGGTTGATGATATTGCCCTGGGCATCCAGCTCGACACCGGCGCCATAGCGGGCTTCGGTCAGGCGGAGGAAGGGCTGGTCGGCAGAGCCGAAGGTCGGATTGTCGATGTTGTTGCCGTTGCCCGAGAGATCACGGACGCCGCCAGCACCTGCCGTATCATCATCTCCTTCGAAGGCGGGCAAGCCCTTGAGGAGGTTCGTGATGCCCTGGATGTCGCGCGCCGTGTATTCGAAGGCGCCCGCAGGGCCGGGAATTGTACCGGGGTTCTCGATCCCATGTTCGCTCGGGACAGCAAGCTTTGGCACCTCGCCCGAGAAGGTGATCGAGTGCGCCCCGTTCGAAAGTGTTTTCGTGCCGTCGCCGTTCTCTGTCAGCGCATAATCTGTCGGATTCGCGCCTTCGGGGATCTCAACGACATCCTGTGCACGCAGGGTGCCGATGATGGTATCTTGGCCTCCGGCGGAACGGAACAGGATGCGGTGCGCAGAGGAAAGATCCGAAATGTTGACCGTGTCGTTTCCTTCGGAGCCTTCGATCGTGATCGTATTGAAGTTCAGGCTGGTCGGGTTGAAGTTACCGACCGGGATGACCAGATCGTTGCCCGGACCAGTGTTGATGATGATTTCCTCGATATTGTCGAGCTCGGCGATCACGTTGTTGTTGGCCGTGCCATTGCGAGTGATAACGATCTCGGTGTTGGCATTGAGAGTCCGGCCAGGCAGCGCGAGCCAGTCGGCTCGGGCATAGATGCGATAGGTTTCTGCTGTATTGTTTCCGTTGACGATGAAGGTGTCATTGGTGCCTGCGCCACCATCGATGAAGTCGCGACCATCTGTACGGGTAAAGACCGGTATCCCCAGTACCACGATCGGATTATCCACCGTCCAGCTAATGGTGTCATCGCCAGCGCCAGCGTTGATCGTGTCATTGCCACCATTACCTGCGATGACATCGGCCCCATTTGTGCCGTTGATGTTAGTGCCAAGAGCACTTCCGCCGATCGTGTCACCGACGGGAGTGGTCGGTGTGGAGGTCACCGTCGTCAGCGCACCAGCGCCATCGGTATACGTGACTTGAACGCGCAGCAGATTGCCGACCTGCGCCGCGACGGGCGTGAAAGTCGACGCGGTGGCAGCTGCGATGTTACCCCAGGTCGCCCCATTGTTGGTCGACACTTGCCACTGATAGGCAAATGTACCGAGGCCATCCGGATCCGCAATACCTGCCGTATTGACGGACAGTTGTTGGGGCCGAGTGGGCGTCAGATCGGAAATCACGGGAACGCCGCTCTGACCTTCCTGCGCGTTGGTTACGGTGACCGCGAGAGCCTGGGTGTCGACTGCAATTCCGTCCGAGACCTGGACCACAACGTCATAGACGTTGTTGCCGCCGGCATCCGTCGGTGCTTCGAAGTTCGGCGCAGAAATGAACGACAGAACACCAGTGTTCTCGTCAATCGAGAACAATCCTGCATCTGCCCCACCGCTGATCGAATAGGTCAGCACCTGACCCGCATCGAGCTCCGTTGCGGTTACGGTGGTAACGACGGTCGAGTTTTCGGGACGAGAGATCGTGGTCGTATCACCGCCCCCGTTCGACGTGATGACGGGTGGCCGGTTCAGTAGATCTTGGAGCAAGACTGTCGAACCGTCTCCGAAGCGCAAGGCTTCGATGTTCGACAGGCGGTCTGTTCCGTCAGACGTAACGAGCCCAAGCGTACCGTCTGGATCGACCGATACATGGGTGACAGTGACGCTACCATCCGCGTTGCGTGTGAACGAGTAATTTTCGCGAACGTCGGAATAGACTGCGACATCGACATCGCCCGTTTTGCCGCCGTTTACGATTTCGCGAACGATTTCCATCTGGCCCGGTGTGATGGTCCGCGCCAGCAGAAGATCAGACAGCGCCTTGCCTCCCAAGGCGGGTGCAGTGTTCGCCGGGATTTCGCCGTTGACCAGCTTGGACTCGAGATAGACCGGACCCGCCAGGCTGTCTGCCGTATAGATAGTCGCGCCGTCCTTGATACGGATCCGCACGTTAAGCCAGGCATCGCCATCGATGACGTCGTCGCCACCGCGGCCTTCGATGAGGTCGCTGCCGCCGCCGCCGAGCAGGATATTGCCATCGTCGAAGGCGATTTCAGCCTCGCGGGCGGCTTCGCCGACAGCTGTACTCGTCTGGACGAGGTTGCCCAGCAGTTCTCGCAGGCCGGCGATGCGATCGATGCCTGCCTGGCTGAGGTGGTGCTTGACCATGGTGTTTTCGGCGCCGGCAAGATTGGCGTCGGGCTCGGCCTCGGGATCCGGCGTCGACGGGAAGGCCGTCGCGCGATTGTCACCGCGAAGCACGTCGTTTTGCTTGTAACCCGAAAGACCTTCGACAGCGTCGAAGCGGTTGCGCAGGATGTCTTGCTGGTCGGTCGTGAAAATCGGCTTGGTCAGATCCGCATCGGCATTCTCGCTATTGCCCTTGTAGATCGCCCAGTCGTAGCCCCACATGCCTTCATTGCGCATGACGCTTTCGCCCTGCACCATGATGTCGTCGCCGGACTCGGCGTCGAAGTCATGCTCGTTTTCACCGGCAAACATGACGTCATGGCCGAGGATCGTCGAGTTGAAGAAGAGTTCGGAATTGTCGCCGGCTGTCGTGTCGAAGCCGTTGCCGCCCTCAATCCAGTCGTCGCCTTCGTTGCCGAGCAGGAAGTCGCCGCCTTCGCCGCCGAGCATGAAGTCGTCACCCTCGCCACCGAACATTTCCTTGCCATCGGGGCCGGCGATCAACACGTCAGAGCCCTGGTTGCCAAAGACAAGCGCCAGGCCAGAGCCGCCATGGACGACGTCGTCTCCTTCCTCACCCATGAGGAAGTCGGTCTCACCGATGTCGGTCCCCGAGTTGGTGATGATGTCGTTGCCTTCACCCCCGTGGATCTTGTCGACACCATAGCCGGCTTCGATCCGGTCATTTCCGCCACGGCCCCAGACGGTGTCGTCGCCGCCACCAGAAATGATGGTGTCGTCATCGTCAGTGCCCTGGATCAAGGCGTGATCGAGGCTGTTGAACTGGAGGAAATTGGTGCTCGCATCCCGCTGCACCATGGGCGACAGCGCGTTCTGGAAGAGATCGGTGCCCGTCGGATCGGTGTAACCCCACTTCCTCTGCTCATCGCGGTCGACATAAAGCACGTGATCCGGGACTGAGAAGATGTCGCCCGGCACGGCATATCCGGTCTCGCCGATATCGGTGTTGCGGATGACCATTTCGGCGAAGGAATTGGCTTCCAGTTCGTTGAGAAGGTTCAGACCCTGGGTGCGCGACAGATAGTAGAAACGGTCGCCGTTCTGCAGGTTTTCAAGCTGGAGTTCGAAGACGAAGGAGAAGGTCGAGCCCAGCATGCCGCCGAAGGCCATCTTCTTTTCGGCCAGACCGCCGATCCAGAGATCTACGTCGTTGAGGCCGCCGAGATCGGTGAAGTAGTCATTGGTGCCATTGTCGATACCATTCAGGAAGTCCAGGCGATCAGCAGGAGAGTCGACTGTCTGGAACACCAAGTTCATCGCCGCTTCGCGCTTTGCATCTGCAGTGGTCGCGGACGTGATTGAGGAGTGCGTTCCATAGGCAGCGATAAAGTTTACGATCGAGGCCGGGTTCTTGAGGTTCATGCCGAAGTCGACCCAGTTCTTGTAGGGGTCGAGCTGTGTGTCGCCGTTGGCAATTTCCTTGAATTGGGCGCGCGCAGCATTGAGGCCAGGAAGACCGGTCTCGCGGCCGCGAGCGATGTTCAGCGCCGCAAGGTCGAGCGGAATGCCAACCAGATGGTTGCGCAGAACGTCCGTGACGAATTCGTCGATCTCGTTGCCAACCTGCCCGGTCATGCCGCGAATGACGGCGCCGGCGCCCTGGTCGGCGGTGATCTGACCCGGTGCGTAAGCTGTCGGGTTCAGGAAGGCGGTGAACAGGTCCATTGAGGTCTTTGGTGCCGGCACGATAACGCCAGCCGCCGTCTCGCTGGGCAAGCCAACCCTATCGACCGTCTCATTCAGCATCGAGTGGCCGAAGCGATAGACGACGTGCGCGAACTCGGCGAAGATTGCCGGATTGATATCCATCGAAGGATTGAAGACGAAGGCGTCGACATCCGGCTGGACCTTGCGGGCGAACTCTTCGAAGACCAGATGCTGGTACTGCATTTCGGTGGTGAAGCGTGCAGCCTGGAACAGACGCTCGCCATCCCAGTTCAGCGTGGCAAGGTTGCCCGGCAGAGCCGTCACGTCCGTCGCGAGCCATTCGTTCAGGAAGGCGAAGTTGCCGCTTTGGGCCGCAGCGATCGCCTGAGCCTTTACCTGCTCGACAATGCGGTTGTGCTCGGAGTGGAAAATGTGGTGGACCGCGGTCAGGCCGATGTTTTCGTTGCCGCGACCGTCGCCCGTGACGAAATGCGCGTCGAGCAGTTCGTTGTCATAGGTCGTTGCCTGGCCAAGCGTATTCAGCTGGATAGCGTTGTTTGCGACATTGTCGGCATCCGCCCCTTTCATGATGGGGGCGGTTGAAGGATCCCGGTCATGATCGACCATTCCGGGGACCGCATTGTGGGCGATATCGTCGAGGAAGGCGTGGTTTGTCAGTACGGCATTTGCAAGGCTGATCGGCGTTGTCAGATTGCCTTCGACCCAAACGATGTTGTTGGGAGTGCCGGTCGCAACCATTGGAAGACCGTTCGGCCCGCGCACGAACTCGCCATAGGCATCCATCTTGAAGAGCGGAACGGTTCCGACGAGCTTGTCGGTCAGCTCGACGCCCAGCATCTTCGCCGCCTGTTCCTTCACCTCGGCCCAGGTTGCAATCCCCTTGGAGCCTTCAAGAAGGTGACCCGTCGATACGGGTTTGCCGTCGACGAGTTTGTACTCACGCAGGAAAAGCTGCTTGGAGGCGACGGAGGAGTAGGTCTGGTTCTGATCGACGAACGGCGTGGTCAGGTTGAGCGGCTGTTGTGGCGCGCGTGTCAGCACCATGTAGTTGGTGAAACTGCCGGGAACATAAAGCGGGTCATCCGGCGCCAGCGGAATGTAGATTTTCTCGTTGCCCCCCTTCTGAACCAGGTCGAGGCCGTGATCGAAGAACTGACCGAACAGCGTGAACCACGAGTTATAGGATGCCGAGAGCCCCTCATCCGGCGCCACGTTCTCGATCAGGATGGAGGGACCGTCGAACTTGATGCTGTACTCTTCCTCAATGTCGGCGGCCACCCGTTTTGTAGCCTCCGCGATCAAGACTGCGTCCGTCTTGAAAGGAGCGGTTCCTACTGGCGTTACGGCTTGGAGAGCTGCGGCAAAGTCGGCCCTGATATCATTGATCGCCGCCATCAGATCGCCGGAGTAGCCGGCCTGCACGAGTGCGGTGTAAATGGCGGCTGGATTCGCGAGTGTCTGATCGACGATCAAGTTCGAGATCAGTCTTGGATCCGCATCGGCGACGGCGCCGGTCGGGTTGTAGGCGCCTGGCACAACCGTGCCGGACTGCAGTGTGAAAGTGTCCCCGTCGGTTGCGCGCCATTCGTCGCCCAGCAGGTCGAGGAACGGCTGATCGACGGCGCCCCAATTCTCGCGACCGGCGCCCAGATTGTTGAAGCTGCCGTCGACGGTGCGCAGACCGTAGGGTACGTGCTCGGCGCTGATCGCGAGCGTCGCGCCGGGCGTGCCCGCCGGCACCAAGTTGCCGAGCTCATCGACCCAGATATTCATGAGGGCCTTCGCATCGGCTCCAGAATGAGCGATCGAGTTTGCTTCGGCGATCTTAATCTGCCGCAGGATGAATTCGAGATCGTGCTGGTTGACCTGGACCATGCTTTTATCGGGGAAGCCCCCGCCTCCGATGTTCGCCCCTGTACGTCCTGTCAGGGTTTTGTCAGGAGAGCAGGGTCTCACAGCCACGCGGAATGGTAAGGGTACTTGGTCTCGCGAAATCATGGATCAAAGTCCAAACTTAGTTCGGACCTTGGTCTGAACTTCTGCAGAACGCAGTCGACAAGAAGACTTAAGCGTGCATCAATTCAATCCCAAGTGTAGGCGGGAAAACTGCATCACTATACTGGGTGCCTCTGGAAGGCGCGGGGGGAAGGGAAAACCGATGCTGATGCTCTGGGCAGAACTCGGCCCGGTGTGATGAACACCAAGTCGAAGAAGATAGCACATGAAACTGCGGCGCCATCCTTGGTCCAGGGCGCCTGGCTCAGGCTGAAATCCCTGTCCTTGTCGGCACAGTTCCTGATTGCGGCATCCCTGATCGTGTTTGGTCTGATGACCGGCGTGAGCCTGTTTGTCGCCGCACAGGTCGAAAAGGCGGCCCGGAATGCGGCGGGCTCCGCAGGAGCCGTCAGACTTCAGACTCTCGTCGCTCCCCTTGTGGAGCCCTCGGAAAACGGGGCCTTCCGCTTCGATGACGAGTTTCAGGCCAGGGTTACCAATCTGATCGGGACAGGACCCCCAGGACAGCGGATCATCAACATCAAGATCTGGTCCGCCGATGGCCGACAGGTCTATCCATCCGCGCCTACCGAGGGGCCGGCGCTTTTCGAAGAGCTGGAACAAGCCCTCGCCGGAAGGACGACCGTCTCCCGGACCACGGTTGCAAAACACGCCTATACGGACGAAGAGGAAGCTCAGTCTCTTCTGGAGGTCTACAGCCCCCTGATCAGGTCGCCCGAAGGTAAGGTTTTGCTGGCGGGCGAGGTCTACGAAGAATCCGAAGTGCTCGAACGGCAGATTGCCGAGACCCGGCAAACGTCGATGGCTGGCGTCTTTCTTCTGTCTGTCCCGATGCTGTCACTGCTTTATCTTGTGGTCAGGCGAGGCGCGCAGCTTATCGAACAACAGCGCCGAACTCTGAAGGAAAGCCTCCGCAACGCCATCGAGCTGTCGGTTGAAAACAATCGCCTCCGCCTCCTCGCCGATAATGCGCGGACAGAAGCCGGCAAGCTGAACGAGCGCATCCTGGATCAGATCGGTGCGGACCTGCATGATGGTTCGGTTCAGCTTCTCACGCTCCTGAAGCTGCGTTTGAGTGATCTGGTCACGCCGCGGCCGGATGTCTCCCCAGAGATGCGGGATGCCCTCACCAAGATCCTGGATCTCGTGGGCAGCGTTCTCGATGAAGTCCGAAACCTGTCGGCCGGGTTGGTGCTTCCCGAGCTCGAGCATGCCACCATCGACGAAGCTCTTCAGCTTGCAACCAAGCGTTACCTCGAGATCACGGGACGTGAAACAGTGTTGACTGGATGCGCCGGCACGGATCTGCGCATTCCTGATCTGTCGATCTGCCTCTACCGGTTCGTTCTCGAAGGGCTGATGAACAGCTACCGTCACGCCCACGGCAATTCTCATATGGTGCGCTGCAGCTTCAAACGCGGACGTCTGTTCGTCGCGGTGGTCGATGTTGGCCAGCGCCCGGTCTTGTCGTCAAAACGTGAGGTGCAGAGGGCTCGATTGGGCAAGGTCAGCCAGAAGCGACGCGTTCGCACATTTGGTGGTCGGGTACGCTATTTCCCTCGCAGAAACGGTTCATTTGTGGTGGCTAGCTTGCCGATTGGAAACGTCGACTGATAGCAAGTGCCGATTCTAAGAAGCGGATTCTATCGGTTTTTATCATCGACACTTGGTATAATCGTCAGCTTGCGATCCGGTCCCGCGGCGACGTCCGGTTCCTCACGGCAATCACGAGTTCGACGCGATTGCGGACGTTGAGTTTGCTCATCAGTGAAGTCATGTAGTGTTTGACCGTCTTCTCGCTGATGTTCAGGCCGACGCCGATTTCCCTGTTCGTCATACCCTTGAGCAGGCCGCTGACGATCTGCTCCTCGCGATGGTGTAGCTGCTCACGCGGCTGTGCCTTGCGCCGCAGCTCCGACGTCTTCATCGACACGATGACTTTGGTTGCAAAGCCGGGTGTGATGTAGGTCTCGCCGCTATGAGCGCTGATGATGGCGTGATGCAAATCCGAAGATGATGCGCCCTTGAGGACATAACCGCTGATACCAGCTTCGATGAGTTCGACGGCGGGCTGGATCGCGCTGGAAGCTGTGAAGACGATAACCTTGGTCGCGGGATAAGACGCCAGCATAACGTCGATCGCTGCGAAGGCATCTCCCGGCATGCTCAGATCCATGACGATGACGTCCGGATGATGGTTTTCCAGGATATTCAGGGCATCCACACTGTTGTGGCCCATCGCCACGACGTCTAGATCAGCCTTGGTCCTGTACAAGCTGACCAAACCCTCCAGCAGTATCGGATGATCGTCTACAAACGCCACACGTACAAGCATTAACCCTACCCCTCTAGGGAAATACTTACCACAGCGAAGAGGCCTCAGGAAGATCTTGTTTAAGTTTCGGTTAATGTTGGCGTGGCCTTTTCTGGTAGAAGCTCGGCCGTCTCGATATGCTCTAGTCGGAGTGACGGGCTTCGATGTGCAACTTCCACCGTCTTGCGAGTTTGGCGTGTATAGCGCTTTACCGCCCGTAGTTTTATATTTAAAACTGTATATGGTGTTTATCTAATGTTATTCTTCTTGCTGATTTTTGCCAGCTGATGGCGCTGCAACACGCCGAGGCTTCAGTTTGTTGCAGTATTTCAGCACGCGCTGACGGCCGATTTTGCGGGCACGTCAATGAGCCTGGAAGGTCAATAGCGCGCCTCCGTGCTGATCAGGCCGCCAGATTACTCTGCATCGTGCAAGATGGCCCGGTTCGGCATTTTTGATGCGAGATGCATAATAGGCTCCGTAAAATCAGGCCCCCGCAACCAATGAGACTTAAATCTGCTGCCACTCAAGTTGTTTCCTCGAAAGCTCCTCAGCCTAACCCGCGAGGAGCTTTTGGTTTTTGTCCTCCGTGTCGATCTCGACGGATGCCAGGCGCGCCAGCACATCCTGATCAACCATCGCCTTGAACTTTGCCTCGATGATTTGCGCCGTCTCCATGGCGGCCAGGATCGATACGATGCGCCCATGGACTTCCAGCGCTGGAGGTTGCCGGCCGGGTGTTCTGGCAATGACGACTTTTTGGATGAGCTCGCGAATGATGCCGACCAGCGGCTGCTTGGTCTGTGACCTGAGCCCCATTTCCCTCCAGTTTTCGGGGATTTGAGCATCAGAGCAAGTGAAATTGACGTACGTGTCGGACTCGAAAAGCCCACAACGGGAGGCTGACGACCCGAAACGCAGCCACGGGGTCTTGGAGCTGGTCAAAATCCGTGGAGGATGGCCCTCGAAGGATTAGATTTTCTAAAGCGTTTTTCCTATCTTCTAAATTGAGCTAATCCCAGCTCGGCTCTAGTATTTCCTCATCAGCCACTGTGGGAGGCGGCTGAGAGGCACGATCGCAAGTCGTGTTTGCGGAGGAGATTACTCGTTCAGGTCAAATCGAAGCCGGAGGTTCTTGGTCGAGCCTCCGCATGAGATTGCTTGTCGTCGATCCAGCCGCTCTCCTTTCGGATTTGCCACTGTCGAGGATGTGAACATGAACCTTTATTCCCTGCTTTCCCTCCGTGCTTCAAATGGCCGCCCCGTTCGTGTCGGGCTGATCGGCGCTGGCAAGTTCGGATCGATGGTGCTGGCTCAGGCGCAACGGATTGCCGGCCTCCATATGGTCGCGATTGCTGATCTCGATGTCGGCAAGGCGAAGGAGTCGCTGGCCCGCGTCGGTTGGCAAAAGGAGCGCTACGCCGCATCCAGTTGTGGCGACGCGATCAAGACCGGTGGCACCTTCGTTACCGACAATGTGAAGGCGTTGTTCGAATGCGGCGAGATCGAATGCATTATTGAGGCGACGGGCCATCCGATCGCTGGTACCCGGCATGCCCTCGGCGCCATCGAGCACAACAAACATGTGGTCATGGTCAATGTCGAGGCGGACGTCATGGTCGGCCCGATCCTCGCCGAAAAGGCCCGCGCTAAGGGCCTCATCTATTCGATGGCCTATGGGGATCAGCCGGCGCTGATCTGCGAATTGGTCGACTGGGCCCGCGCCAGCGGCTTTGAAGTCACGTCGGCCGGCAAGGGCATGAACTTCGAGCCGCGCTATCGGTATTCCACCCCAGATACGGTTTGGGGCCTGTTCGGTTGGACCGAAGAGCAGGTCGCCGCGGACAACCTCAACCCGAAGCTCTACAATTCCTTCACCGACGGCACCAAGGCGGCCATCGAAATGGCGGCCGTCGCCAACGGTACGGGCCTCGATTGCCCGGATGATGGACTGGCCTTTCCCCCGGCCGGCCTGCACGATCTCGCCCGCGTGTTCCGCCCGGTCGCCGATGGTGGTCGCATGGCACGCTCAGGCCTCGTTGATATCGCTGCCAGCCAGGAGCCGGATGGCCGCGAGGTGTTCAACAACATTCGCTACGGCGTCTTCGTCACCTTCAAGGCACACAACGAATATGCACGCGCCTGCTTCAAGCAGTACGGTCTGCTGACGGACCCATCGGGCTGGTATGCTTCCATGTGGCGGCCGTTCCATATCATCGGTCTGGAAACCTCGATCAGCGTTCTTTCCGCCGTGCTGCGCAACGAGCCGACTGGTTCGTCCAAGGAGTTCCGTGGCGACGCGGTCGCCACCGCTAAGAAGGATATGCAGCCGGGTGAAATGCTCGACGGCGAGGGCGGTTATGCCGTTTGGGCGAACGCAATTCCGGCCGCACGCAGCCTCGATCTTAAGGCCTTGCCGATCGGTCTTGCCCACAACGTCAAACTGAAGCGGGCCATAAAGAAGGACCAGATCGTTTCCTTCGACGACGTCGAACTCGTCACCGATCTCGATGTTGTGTCGCTGCGCCAGGAGATGGAAGAGCGATTTCGCCCGGCCAAGATCGCTGCCGAGTGAGGGAGGGGAAGATGGCTGTTCAATCCTTTGTCGTGATTGCCGAGTTTCAGGTGAAGCCTGGCATGATGACGGCCTTTCTTGATGCGGCGCGCGATGATGCGTCTCACTCATTGGCCGACGAGCCCGGCTGCCGACAGTTCGATGTCATCTGCCCCAAGGGTAGCGACGACACGGTTGTCTTCTACGAGGTCTATGACAGCCGTGCAGCTTTCGATGCCCATCTCGAGACGCCACATTTGGCCCGCTTTCGGGAGGTGTTTCCGTCACTCATCGTTGAGGAGCGGCCTGTCCGCTTCGCAGATCGATTGCATCCCACAGGTCACAGGTCATGACAGCAATCTCGCCACGTCAGACGATCGGTTTTCTGGGAACCGGCATCATGGGTGCCCCAATGGCCTTAAACCTGGCGAAGGCCGGGTTCGAGGTCCGCGCCTGGAACCGCAGTCTGGAAAAGGCCGAGGTTTTGCGGGGTAATGGCGTGATCCCTGTCGCGACGGTCAGGGCTGCTGTCCAAGATGCGGATGTTGTTATCTGCATGCTGAGCTCGGGGCCGGTCTGTGAGGCCGTATTGATTGGTGAAGACGGTGCACTTGCGCACATGCGTGACGGCACAATGCTCGTGATCATGAGTTCCATTCCGGTTGATACCGCGGTTGCCATTGCACATGAGGCGGCAGCACGGGGTATTGCCTGTGTCGATGCGCCTGTTTCCGGTGGGGAACTCGGGGCCAAGGAAGGCCGGCTTGCGATCATGGCGGGCGGGGATGCCGCGGTGGTCGACCAGCTTTCTCCGATTTTTACGCCCCTTGGTCGGGTAACGCATGTGGGGCCATCCGGCTGCGGGGCACTCACCAAGCTCGCCAACCAGCTGATCGTTGCCTCGACGATTTGCGCCGTGGCCGAGGCGCTGACTTTGGCGCAAGCGGGTGGCGCAGATCCAGCCCGTGTTCGTGAAGCGCTGCTCGGCGGATTTGCGGATTCCACCGTCTTTCGCCAACACGGCTTGCGCATGGTGGAAGAGGATTTCAAGCCGGGTGGCCCGGCCAAGTATCAGGTTAAGGACACATCGACCGCACTCCGTTTCGCGCGGAGCCACGGGTTGAAATTGCCGGTCGGCGAGGAGGTCGATCGTCTGTTCCAGGCCATGGTGGATCATGGCGATGGAGACCTCGATCACAGCGGGGTCATTCTTGAGTTGCGGCGCATGAATTCGGGTTGAGCCCGGTTCACGTGCCGATCGTCATCTAATGTCAAACGGGAGGAAAAGACATGAGACAGTTCACAATGCGCAGCCTTATCGCGGCCGCCACCATGCTGACCGCGAGCCTTGCACAGGCGGAAACGCTGACACTTTCAACGCCGGATCCGGACACGTCGGAGATCACCGTTGCAGCCAACAAGTTCGCCGAGCTCGTTTCCGCCAAGACCAATGGCGAGCTTACGATCAAGGTGTTTCCCAACGGGACGCTCTATGGCGGCGATCCATCTGCTGCCGTGAAGCAGCTTGCCGGCGGATCGCTCGATATGCTGGTTCTGGCAACGTCGCTCTACGCCAACTTCAACCCGAAATTCTCGGCCATTTCGATCCCCTACCTCTTCGATGACGAAGCCCAGCTACGGTCCTATCTCGCCGGTGAGCCTGGCAAGGAACTGATCGCCGACCTCAATGCCATCGGCATCAAGGGCATCAATCTTTGGCCGCGCCCTTTCCGCCAGATGACCAATTCGCAGCGACCGATTGAAAAGCCGGAAGATCTGCAGGGCCTCAAGTTTCGCGTTCCGAACAATCCCCTCTGGGTCGAGTTCTTCGGCAAGATGGGCGCAGTGCCGACCCCCATGGCGTTTGCGGAAGTCTATAATGCACTCCAGCTCAAGGTCGTCGACGGACAGGAGAACCCCGTCAGCGTGCCGCTGTCTGCCAAATTCTACGAGGTCCAGAAGTATGTCTCGATCACCAACCACATGGGTGATGGCTGGGTGCTCGGCATCAATCCCGCACGGTTTGAAGGTCTGAGCGACGCCCATAGAAAGGCGATCGAGGAGGCTGCTGTCGAGGCTGAAGCCTGGAAGGTCGAAAACGACAACGCGACCGCCGAAAAGACCATCGCCGAACTGCAGGCGCAGGGGATGGAGGTCAATCGCCTTACGCCAGAGCAGCAACAGGCCTTTGTCGCCATTGCAAAGCAGCTCTATCCGGTCTTTGCCGGACTGGTGAAAGATCAGGCCTTCTTCGACAAGACCGTTGCCGCCGTCGGCAAGAACTGATCGATGGACAAGATCGGACCGGCATGGAGGATGCCGGTCCGGTTCATGACGGGAGGATCAACCATGTCTCAAAACAGTTCGATGTTCGGTAGCCTCCTGAAGGCCCTGAGCGACATAGCGGCTGGACTTGCAGCCTTTGGCATTCTTGTCGTCGTCTTGCTTCAGGTCGGCAGTCGCCTGCTCAACACGTCCGTGGCATGGACAGAAGAAGCCACTCGTTACCTCTTTGTCTGGATGATCTTTCTGGGACTTGCAGCAGGGTTTCGTACGGTCGAAACTGCGCGGGTTACCGTCCTCCTCGCCATGTTTCCGCTCGCGATCCGCCGGCTCTCCGTGCCGATCTATGTGTTGAGCTCGGTCGTTTTCTTCGCCCTGATGGCGTGGACGGGCTACAAGCTTGCCTGGCAGCAATTCTCCATGAACGAAACGGCGGCAACGCTTGCCATACCGATGTGGCTCATCGGCACAATCATGCCGCTTAGCGCGATGCTTGCTGTTCTCGGTATCGTTGACAGCCTCAAGCGCCGACGGCATCTCATCGAAATCCTCGAGCCGGATGTTCAGATGCCTGAATTGCGGCATCAAGATCCGGCCTCCAATTCGACGGAGACGCTGTCATGAGCCTCGTCCTTCTAGCGCTTTTCCTGACCATGAGTGTGTTCGGCGTGCCGCTTGCGATCGCACTTGGACTCTCGAGTGTCATCGCCATCGCGATGTTCACCTCGGCCCCGATCGATCTCATGGCGCAGAGCATGTTTTCTGCCATGAATTCGTTCCTGCTGGTTGCCGTTCCGCTGTTCATCCTGGTGGGTGTCTTGATGGAGCGCGGCCGGGTGGCCGAGAAGCTCTTCGACTTCGCTGAAGCAATGGTCGGCTGGTTGCCGGGCGGACTCGGCCATGTGAACGTTGCCTCTTCCGTCATCTTTGGCGGGGTGTCCGGCTCATCGGTCGCCGATATCGCATCCATCGGTGCAATAGAGATCAAGGCCATGGAACGCCACGGGTTTCCGAAGGGCTATGCCGTTGGCTTGACGCTCTGCACTTCGACGCTCTCCTCGATTGTACCGCCCTCCATACTCATCGTCATCGCTGGTTCGATTGCCAATGCCTCCATCGGCACGCTTCTCGTCGCCGGTTTGATACCCGGCCTCTTCATTGCCTTCGCCTTCATGGTCTTCAACCACATCTATGCGGTGCGTTATGGCTTCAATCCGCCCTCGCCATTCAACCTGCGCCTCGTGCTCAAGACCGGTCTGGCCGCCATTCTGCCAATGCTGACGCCAGTGATCCTCCTGGTCGGGATTGTCGATGGTTATTTTACGCCGACCGAGGCTGCCGGTATCGCGGTTCTCTACACGCTTTTTCTGTCGGTCATTCTCTACCGCACGATCTCGCCGCGGGAACTGCCGGGTATCTTCATTGAAACGGCGAGGACGTCGGGAACGATCCTCTTCATTGCGGCCACAGCCAAGCTTGCAGCCTGGGTCTTCACATATGACGGGCTTCCCGCACAGGTCGCGACCTTCCTCGGTGCCATCTCGACAGGCCCGACCATGGCTCTGGTCCTGATCTTCCTCTTTCTGATCGTAGTTGGCATGTTCATGGATGCAATCGCGGCCATGTTCATCCTGATCCCGGTGCTGCTGCCGCCGGCCGTTTCACTCGGTGTTGATCCCATCCATTTCCTCGTCGTCATGGTGATCACACTTACGCTGGGGCTGGTCACGCCACCGGTCGGTGTCTGCCTGTTTGCAGTCGCTCAGGTGGCCAAAATGTCGATCGAGGATGTGGTCAAGGGATCGCTGGCGCCGATGTCGATCCTGATAGCCGCGATCCTTGCACTTGTGCTCTTTCCGAGCCTGACACTGTGGCCGATCCGCATTCTGGGCCTCTACTGAAACGGCGACCCGGTTGAAGAGTTTGGCCGCAGAAGCCTTCGTCTGCCCCTTCTGTCGTCAGGCGCCGTTCACGCGCTGTAGCGCCTGCCAAGCGTCACGTTCATCGCGAAGCCATTCGAGAAACTGCCGGACCTTCTTTTGACGCAGATGGTCGCGGGGACACACGATCCATTGAGTTGTGATCCGCAGGTCCGGCGGATCGCGCACCGGGCAGATCAACTGGCCGTTCTCGAGTTCGTCCTGCATCATCAGGGTACTTTCAAGCGCGATACCCATGCCGCGAACAGCGGCATCGATTGCCATATGGCTTCGGTCGAAAAGCACGCGTCTCCAACGGCTTTCGGATGTGACCTCTGCCAGTTGAAACCATCGTCCCCACTGTGCCTGCGACTTGACCGAATGGATCAGCCGGTGGGTTGGTATGTCCTCAGCGTCCAGTGATGCGGGATCGGCGTAGGATGGCGCGCAAACCGGCAGGAAGCGCTCTTCCGCCAGCCCCTCGACGAAGAGCCCAGGCCAGCGCCCGTTGCCATGGCGAAGTTCGAGATCGACCATTTCCTGATTAAAATCTGTTGGTTCATTCGTTCCATCGAGCCGGACTTCAAGGTCGGGATGCCTGTCGAGAAGTCGGCCCAGGCGTGGCAGAAGCCATTTGTTGGACAAGGTCGGCGTTGCTCGAATGGTGAGGGTCGTGACCGAGCGGAAACCTCTGATCGTGGCCGTTGCTTCCTCGATGCGCTCGATCTGGTCTGAAATCATCGAGAAATATCGCTCGCCTGCCTCCGTCAACGCAATGCTTCGTCCTGCCTTGGTCAATAGCGTGACCCCGAATTGGCTCTCGAGCAACTGGATCTGCTGACTGACGGCAGACGGCGTGACGCCCAACTCTTCGGCCGCACGCGATATGCTGCCGGCGCGCGCGGTGACATGGAAGACGAGGATTGCTTTGATGGGGAGCTGCATGAAGCATCCGAGCTTGTTGTGCGATGACCATAAAGCAGGTGCCGAGGCGGGAGAAGAGACGAGCGCCGATCAGACGTGATTTCAGCAAGGCAGCCATGCCAATTGCGTGCATCTTCCTTACTGATCGTCGCAGTATAAGAGATCAGGTTTGTATTGAGGATAGATCATGAAACACGGAAAAGAGACCCCCGCACGTCCGAGCATTTGGAGCACGATGTGGCAGGCCGTTCGTCAGGAACGCAATCGGCAGGTGAAGCGGCTTCTGAACCAGCATCGGGTTTGATGGTTCGCGGCGCATGCCGTTTGGATCGCCCATAGCTTTGAGATGTCCAGAGGCTTTTAAAACAATTGGGCCTGCCGGGCACGCGCTGCTTGGCGGTCGTGAGCGCCAGTATCTGCGTTATCAAGCAACAACGCGCCCTGTTGTGCCCCATCAAGACAAGGCGGTTTTCAACATGCGGAGCGGGCAATGGTACTCGCAATCGGTACTAGGCTTAGCCACCGATTGCTGAGGATACCATGCCGCTATAATTGATCATCGGATGTTGTGATCGGGACACAAGCGTGCCCAAATCTCACGAAAAATGTGGAGTCTCGATCAGGCCCATTTTCTCGGATCTGAACAACCGCGGGTCCATAAGGGGGAGGGTGTCAGGGATGTCCGGCATGAAATCCATATGTGCTAGGATGTCGCGGGCAAGGTCGATGCCTGGGGCGATTTCCTGGAGGCACAATCGTCCGTTTTGGATTGCGAAGACAGCGCGTTCGGTAACGAACAGTGCCTTGCGCTGCTCGCTTGACGCGAGCCGGCCTGAATAGCTGAGCTGTTGCAGGTCGTTCTTGAATTTGCGGTGCTTGCCTTCGCTAACAATCTGAAGGGCACCGTTTGCGCAGGCGACCTGAAGCCCTCCAGCGGTGAATGTGCCGCTGAAGACGGTTTCCTTGGCGTTCTGGCTGATGTTGATGAAGCCGCCGACGCCGACGATCGTGTTGCCAAAACGCGAGATATTGACGTCGCCGGTCGCGTTCACCTCGACAAAGGAGAGGAAGGCGCGGTCAATGCCGCCGCCGTCGTAAAAGTCGAACTGATAGGGCTGGTCCACCATTGCAGAGAAATTCTGCGCGGCTCCTGAATCGCGTCCGGTCAGCGGGGCGCCACCGATGTAGCCTTGTTCGTTGGTCAGCACGATGCGATCAAGAATGCCTTCTTCGGCCGCAACCGAGGAGATCCCGGTCGAGATGCCCGCGCCGATATTGCACACCACGCCCGGGCGTAATTCCATGGCGGCCCGCCGGGCGATGATCTTGCGATGGTCAAAGGGCAGGGGACGTATCGATTCAAGAGGTACGCGCAAGACGCCGGCATAGCTTGGGTCGTAATGGGTAGCATAGGTCTGACTTTGATCGGGCACGACCACCACATGATCGACGAGAATTCCCGGAATTCTGACCGACCGGCCAGGCAAGGTGCCGGCCTTTGCCCGCTGTTTAACCTGCACGATCACCTTTCCGCCCATACGTCTCACGGCCTGAGCGGTGGACAGCATCTCGCCCGGGATCGCCTCATCCTCCATCGAGACATTGCCGTCTTCATCGGCTGTTGTCCCGCGCAAGAACGCGACATCCAGCTGAAACGGCTTGAAGCGCAGCCATTCTTCGCCGTCGATCTCGATCAGTTCAACCCGCTGTTCGGTCCGGGTGCCGCCCTGCAGGCCACCCAATTGCCGCGGGTCGACAAAGGTATGCAGACCGGTTCGGCAGATCAGGCCGGGGCGACCTGCTGCCATGTCTCGCAAAAGCTGTGACAGGACGCCCTGCGGCAGGGTGTAGATCTCGATCTCGTCATTCAGGGCCAGCGGGATGAAAGCGGGAGAATCAATCAATGCGCTGGTAATGACCCTGCTGACGAGATCTGGGTCTGCCAGATGCGCCGCGCCACGGCTTTCTCGATCGCCGATGCCCACGACATGGGCGAAGGTCAGATTGCGCGGGCTTCGACTATCTCTGAACCGTTCGCCCAGGGCTTTTAGCAGCGCTTCTGGTACAGCGTGTCCGCCACCCGATCCGCTGGCGATCAATCCGTCGCCATCCTTGACCATCATTGCGGCATCCTGCGCCGTAATAAACTTGGACATGGTTCATCCTCTGCTGATGTCACTCTTGTTTTGATATCTGTAACCGGTTACAAATTTGGTGGCAATCACTGTTAGAGTTGACGAGAAGGAAGATCAGATGGGGCATTCCGGGTTGGATTATGTGAAAGTGGGGGAGGTGTTCCGCTTTGCCAAAACAGTGACGGAGGCTGATGTCGTGCTGTTTGCTGGGCTAACCGGAGATTTCAGCGCAACCCATGTAAACGAACAATACATGCAGGAAAAATCGGTGCTTGGTCGGCGGATTGCGCATGGCGCCTTGATCGTCGGCTTCATGTCGACGGTATCGACGGTCAGCATCGAACATATCATCCACAAACCTGATCTGGACGATTTCCCGGTCTCTGCCGGCTATGACAAGATCCGGTTTCTGGCGCCGACTTTTCTGGGGGACACAATCACGGTCACTTATGAAATCAGCGAGGTCGACCGTCAAAAGGGCCGGAGTCTGGCCAAGATGGAAGCCCGCAATCAACACGGTGACCTCACGGCCGTTGGTGTGCATGTCATGCGTTGGGCATCAAAGCTGAAGGTGGAAGCGCCATGAGCAGCCTTTTCCGGGGCAGTGGCGTTCTTGCGATCTGGAACGGCATTGCGCCGGGCCATGACTCCGAATTCTTGCGCTGGCATGTCGGTCAGCACCTGCCTGAACGCATGAGCGTGCCAGGATTCCTGCGCGCTAGGCGTTACGTGAGTGCCGAGGCACATCCGCGCTATTTCAATTTCTATGAAGTAACCGACGTGGGGGTTCTGGAGTCAGAAGCCTATCTGGCCCGTCTGAACGCGCCAACCGACTGGACAAGGGCGGTGGTCCCTCATTTCATCGATACGTCGCGGACACTGTGTGAGGTGCTGTACAGCGAGGGGCATGGCTGTGGCGGTGTTATTGAAACCCTGCGCATCGAGGCGCAGGCAGAGATGTTGGTGCCGCTTGTCGCAACCTTGGTAGATCATCCCGATATCAGTGGTGTCAGTCTGCTTGCGCGCCACAAGTCCCCGGCTAAGGCGACCTCCGAATCGCAGATGCGCGCGGCACCGGATAGGTCTTCTCCCGCGATCCTCTTGATCGAAGGGGCGGATGCGTCGGCGCTTGCAAGTGCTGGGCGCATGATTGCGTCGGACAATGCGATTGCTGAGCTTTGCGGGCGGGCTTCTGTTCAACGAGGTGTTTATCATCTTGATTTCCTGATGGATTAACGAACTGGCCACGCGGCTGACCTTGAGGCATAGTCCTGCCCTTGAAAAAGGTATTGGACGGGCATGACTGACGGCAAAGCTAGACCTGACTCTTCAATGTCGCGTGTGGGGTTGCGCGATGTGGCGCGGATTGCCGGGGTATCCACCGCGACCGTGTCGCGCGCCGTCAATCGTCCTGAAAGCGTGTCGGAAGCGCTGCGCGATCGGGTCAATCTGGCAATTGAACAGGTAGGATGGGTGCCCAATGCGGCGGCGCGTGCGCTCAATTCCAATCGTACTGGTACGATTGGTGCGGTGTTTCCTGCGTTGGCGCTGGGTGATTTCGCACGGGCGATCGACGCGATGCAGGACGCCCTGGCCGCGCGTGACTATGTGCTGTTGCTTGCGCGGTCAAACTATGACCCTGAACTTGAATTTTCGCAGGTTCGAAAACTGGTCGAACGCGGGGTCGACGGATTGATCCTGGTGGGGCATAGCCGTGCGCCCGGGTATCAGGACTATCTGTCGAGACTGAAGATTCCCTACATCAACAGTTTTGTTTACGAGGCTGATGCCGTGATGCCCTGTGTAGGTCCCGACAATGCGCAGGCCATGGCCCAGATGGTCGACTATCTGGTGGAGCAGGGTCATCGAAGATTTTCTATGATCGCCCAGACGACGCGGTCAAACGATCGTGCGCTGGCGCGCTACGAAGGGGTGCGCCGCGCGTTGGAACATCACGGACTGGCTATTCCGCCACGTGCCTTGTTCGAAGGCAAATGGAGCATAGCAGAAGGGCGCGCGCTGTTGCGGCAAGCCATGGCGCTCGACCCTCGGCCAACCGCGCTGATCTGCGGCAACTCACTGCTGGCTGTCGGAGCCTTGCTGGAGGCGCTGAGCTTAGGTGTGGCGGTACCGCAGCAATTGTCGATCGTAGGCTACGATGACGTCGAATTCATGAGCGAACTGCCCGTTCCGATTACCACGGTACGCGTTGCCTCCGATGAGGTAGGCCGCGTTGCGGCTGATTGCGTACTGGATCTGCTGGAGGGGAAAGCCTCCAAGGGGCAGCGGATCCCGTTTGAGATTGTAATCCGTGCCTCGAGCGGGCCTGCCTGCGACACCTGAAGCCTGCCATTCCAAAAAGACGGGTTGACTTCAGCTGAAGAAAGGCGACAAGATGTAACCGGTTACATATAGCAGCGCTCAGCGCGGCTATCTTTTGGGAGGATGAAACATGAACCGTAGAAGTTTGCTTTCCGTGTTGTTGGGCTCTGTCTTGGCCATGCCTTTTGCCGGCCCTGTGGCAGCGCAAGAGGCGTGGCCGGCCAGACCGATCCAGATTGTTGTGCCATGGGCTGCAGGCGGCGCGACCGATGCCGTTATGCGGATTGTGGCGACTGAGGTGTCCAACGCGCTTGAAGTGCCGGTCAGCGTGGTGAACCAGACTGGTGCCAGCGGAACCGTTGGCACCAATGCGGTTCTGCAGGCGCCGCGCGACGGCTATACCTGGGCTTCGGGAGGGGTTCAGGATCTGGGAACCTACAAGGTGCAGGGTCTGCTGGATACCACGCTGGATGACTGGGAGCTGTTCCTGGTCGTGCGCAATGCCCCAGTTTTGAGTGTGTCGCCCAACAGCCCGTTCCAGAACCCGCAAGAACTTGCTGCATTCATGAAGGAAAAACCCGGCGAGCTGACTGTCGGTACCTCGGGTATCCCGTCGACGGCGTATAGCGCGATGCAGGCATTCCAAGCTTTGGTGGGTGGCGAATTCCGCGCAGTCGCCTATGACGGCGACGCGCCGACAATGGTGGCGCTGGTGTCGGGCGAAGTCATGGCATCCACACAATCCGGCCCTGGTCAGGCGGCCATGATCAAGGGCGAGCGCGTGCGACCTTTGGCGGTGCTCGCTGATACCCCGCTGGAAATCACCGGTGCAAAGACAATCCCCGCGATCACCGACTTTTTCCCTGACTTCAACTCGCCTGGGGTGACCATTCAGGCCGGTATCTTTGTTCCAGCAGATGCCCCGAAAGAGGTTCTGGACCGGATGGGTGAGCTTTGGGCCAATGAGATCGCGAACTCCGAGCGGCTCAAGACCTATGCGTCAGAGAACGGGTCGATCTTCACCCCCGTGCATGGCGATGAAGCCAAGGCAATGGCGCGGGCCGCGGTCGCAGAGGCTGCGTGGCGCATGTTTGACGGCGGCACGGCTTCGGTTTCGCCCGAAGAGGTTGGTATCCCTCGTCCGTAAGTTCTGCGTAACAAAGCCTCGGCCCCTATTGGGGCCGAGTCTCGCAAGATGGGGAAGGAAACCTTGATATGATTTTTACAAAGGCATCGCGCGCCGATTTCTGGACAGGATTGTTCTGGGTCGTAGCTGGCGGGGCCATCGTCGCCATGTCGGCAAGACTGCCGATCCCGCGTCATCTGGGTGCGAGTGCCATGACGTCACCGGGGATGGTTCCAGGTCTGTTGGGGGCAGCTTTATTGGCCCTTGGCATGATCTTGAGCCTGCGTGCCTGGAAAGGGCGCAGCGTGCTAGGGCCAGACGACATCGTCGACCCAGCCAGCGTTTCAACCAGGCGGCCTGTCGTGGCAGGTGTGTTGATGGTCAGCTATGCGTTGGCTCTGACCTTCGGACTGCCGTTCACGCCTTTGACCGTGCTGTTCGTGACCCTGTTCATCATGGCATTCAATTGGCAGGGCCAGAATCCTCGCCAGAAGATGATCACCTGTGGCGGCGCGGCGGTTATGGCGATGGTCTTCGCGGTGACGCTGGAATTCGTGTTTGAGCAGCTGTTCTTTGTCCGCTTACCGTGATGGATCGATATGTTTGATTTTCTTCCGCTTTTGCAGACGGCGTTTGCAAATCTCCTGACACCGAATTCCCTGTTCCTGGCAGCAGCAGCCTCGCTCGGAGGGTTCATCATCGGTGCCTTGCCGGGCCTGACCGCGACGATGGGTCTGGCGCTCCTGACCACGATGACGATCAACATGCCGGCCAATGATGCGATCCTTGTGCTGATCTGTACCTATGTTCTGGCGATTTATGGCGGCAGCCGCAGTGCAATCCTGCTGAATATCCCCGGCACGCCCTCGTCGGCCGCGACAGCGCTGGATGGCTTCGTTCTGGCGCGTAACGGTCGCGCGGGTGAAGCGATGGGCATGGCAACGGTCGGGTCGGCGTTTGGTACGCTGGTGGGCATCGCGCTTCTGGCGATCATCACACCGCCCCTTGGCGAGTTGGCATTGTCCTTCGGAGCCTATGAGTTCTTCTGGCTGGCGCTGGTCGGGGTCATGCTGTCTGGCTCGCTGTCGGGCAATGACCCGGTCAAAGGCTGGATCGCGGGGATCCTGGGTCTGCTGGTTGCCATGATCGGTCGCGAACCAGCCTATGGCGTGGAGCGTTTCACCTTTGGCTTTACCGAGATGATCGGGGGGATCCAGCTGCTGCCGGCTATGGTCGGCGCATTCGGATTTGCCGAAGTACTCTATGTCATGCGCCGGCGGATGAATGCGTCGATCTCGGATGCTTCAGACCGCGTCATGCCGCGTCTCGCCGATATGATCAAAATGCGCTGGACGATATTCCGCTCTGGTATTCTTGGAACTTTTATCGGGCTTTTGCCGGGAGTGGGTGAGGATATCGGTGCCTGGGTCTCCTATGGTATGGCCAAGCGCTTCTCGAAAAAGCCTGAAGAATACGGCCATGGATCAGTCGAGGGGCTGACCGCGGCCGAAACCGGCAACAACGCTTCGGTGCCCGGCGCGATTATTCCGGTTCTGACTTTGGGCATTCCCGGATCTGGCGTTGCGGCGGTTCTGATGGCAGCGCTCATCATCCATGGCGCGCAACCTGGTCCGCTGATGATGACGACAAATCCGCAGATGATTTATGACATCATCGCCATGCTGGTCATCGCCACCGTCTTCATCCTTATCCTGGGATTGGGGCTGACCCGTCTGATGATCATGGTGTTGCGCGTCAAGGATACCTGGCTGATGCCCCTGGTCGCGGTCATGTGTCTGATTGGGCCCTATGCGATCCAGTCTCGGTTCTTTGACATCTGGGTCGTCGTCGTCTTTGGCGTCATCGGCTTTGGTTTGCGGCTGATGAATTACTCCATGGCCCCTTTGGTCTTGGGTATTGTGTTGGGCACGATCCTGGACAGCAATATGCGCCGATCATTTACCCTGGCCAATGGCGACCTGACGCAGTTTGTCTCCCGTCCGATTTCTGCCTTTTTGGCAGCCATCGTCCTGATGATGATCCTGGCACAGATTGGGCCGGTGCGTCGTGCCGTGGGCAACGGCTGGGCGCGGTTGCGCCAGGGGCGTCACGCCGATGTTTGAGTGGCTAACGGGGGCTACTCGATTGTACGGCATCGTCGGTGATCCGATCGGCCAGGTTCGATCGCCCGAAATCGTGACGACGGCCCTGCAGGCGCGCGGGATCAATGCGGTTCTGCTGCCCATCCATGCAAGGCCAGATGCGTTTGACGGTGTGATGGCCGGTTTGAAGCGGATTGAAAACCTCGATGGCCTGATCCTGACATTGCCCTACAAGGCACGCGGGCTGGAGCATGTGGACACCTTGGGTCGCGAGGCCACAGCGGGTGGCGTGATCAATGCCATGCGGCGCGGCGCGGATGGCCGATGGCATGGCGAGATGTTTGACGGCCTGGGCTGCCTTGCGGCCTTGGCGGCTGCCGGCGTTCATCCGGCTGGCAAGCGCGTATTGCTGGTCGGCGCGGGCGGGGCGGGTGCGGCAATCGCGCTGGCGGTGGCGGACAAGCAGCCCTCCTTTCTTCGGATCGCAGAGATTGACGATGACCGCGCTTCGGCGCTGGTCAGAAGAATTTCTGCGGTGACCGGCGACCTGCCAGTCGATTTGGGACCCGCTGATCCAAGAGGCTTCGACCTTGTGATCAATGCCTCTCCGATGGGAATGGCCGATCGGCCTGAAAGCCCGCTTTTGCATCCCGTGACGGGATCGACCGTTGTCTTCGATGTGGTGGCAAAGCCGGCCGTGACGATGCTGATCGCCTCGGCTCTTGCCAATGGGGCGGTGGCCATCGGCGGGGCGGAGATGATCCGCGGACAGGTCGATCTGATCGCCGACTTCTTTGCCCAAACAAGCTTCAATATTGAAAAGGACTTGTGATGAAATTTCTGCGTTTCGGTGACATGGGGGCTGAACGCCCCGGGGTAATGGGCGATGATGGCAAGATCCGCGATATCTCCGGCCTGCTGCAGGATATCGACCCTGCCGCCTTCGCTTCGGGGGCACTTGAGCGTTTGGATCCTGCGGCAGTCATGGCCTGCCCGGAAGTGCCCGACGGAACACGTCTGGCTGCACCGGTTGCCCGAACGGGTAACTTCCTGGCCATCGGGTTGAACTATGTCCAGCATGCGCTGGAAACCAATTCACCCATTCCCGAAGAACCGATCCTATTCAACAAGGCTTCGTCCTGTATCAGCGGCCCGCATGATCCTGTGCTGCTACCGCCCGGCTCGGAAAAGCTTGATTGGGAGGTTGAGCTCGCCTTTGTCATCGGCAAACGCGCCTTTCGGGTGACCGAAGAGGAATCCCTTGCCCATGTGTTTGGCTATATGGTCTGCAATGATGTCTCGGAGCGGCATTTTCAGCTGGAGCGTGGTGGGCTTTGGACGAAGGGCAAGTGCTATCCGACGCATGGCCCGCTTGGACCCTATCTGGTTACCTCGGACGAAGTGGGGGATCCGCAGTCACTCGGCCTCTGGCTTGAAGTGAACGGTGAGCGCCTGCAAAACAGCAATACCGATGACATGATTTTCCCGGTGGCAAAAATCGTGTCTTACCTGTCGCAATTTCTGGTTCTGGAGCCCGGCGACATCGTCACCACCGGCACTCCGCAGGGCGTTGGATTGGGCATGGTGCCTGAACGTTTCTTGCGCGCGGGCGACGTTATGGCGTTGGGGATCGACAAGCTGGGTACCCAGCGTCAGACCGTGACACCGTTGGAGGGCTGATCCAATGCATGTTCTGATTATTGGTGCGGCTGGTATGATAGGGCACCGTCTAGCGGCAAGGCTAGGCGCTCAGCCTGTCCTGGGCGGAGAGAGCGTGACCCGAATGACGTTGGTGGATATGGTTGCGCCCAACGCGCCGGACGCCGCCATGCCTTGCGAGACAGTGGCTGGATCAATCGAGGATGCCGAGATCCGGCGTCGGATTCTCGCAGGCAGGCCAGAGGTTATCTTTCAGCTGGCCGCCGTTGTCTCAGGTGCGGCGGAGGCCGATTTCGACCTCGGTTGGCGTGTCAACGTGGCCGCTGTGCAGGCGTTGTGCGAAGATATCAGGAGAATTGGCTATAGCCCTCGCCTGATTACCACGTCATCGGTGGCAGTGTTTGGCGGTGACCTGCCTGATCCGGTGCCCGATACGCATCATCTGTCGCCGCAAAGCTCGTATGGAGCGCAAAAGGCCGTGGGCGAGCTGATCCTCGCTGATTTCACGCGCAAAGGCTTCATTGATGGGCGCACCGTGCGCCTGCCGACCATCGTTGTACGGCCTGGCGCACCCAATGCAGCGGCGTCGAGTTTCGTGTCCGGTATCATCCGCGAGCCGCTTAAGGGAGAGCGCGCCAAGCTCCCGGTGGCGCGCGACAGCCGGGTCTGGATTGCCTCGCCTGATCTTGCGGTTGCGTCGCTAATCCATGCCGCGACGCTTGCACCGAAGGCGCTAGGGGCTGCGGCGGTCGTGACGGCGCGCGGCCTCACTGTCAGCGTTCAGCAGATAATCGACGCTCTGGCGTTTGCTGCCGGCCCGGAGGTTGCCGCGCTGATTGACGATGAACCCGATCCTGCAGTGGCAGCGATTGTGGGGAGTTGGCCGCAGGGCTTTGATAGCGGGCTGGCGGTCGCACTCGGTTTTCCGACCGACGACAGCATCGAGCAGATCATCGCGCGCCATATAGCAGAGCATCATCCTCACTTGGCGCAGGCGGAATGAAGCGTGCTCCTTGCCGGTGTATTGATCGGACGGTCAGGCCAGCGCCCCTCTGGGCAGCTGTCCTGTTCGCAAATTCCTGCTCGCACATTCGGCATGATCAGCAGTGAAACAGTCGCGTTTGCGATGTTGAACCAATCGTGGCGCGGCAGGCGCTTTACGCTCCTATGCGATCAAGCCCTGCCATCCAACCGAGCCCCTCGCGGGTGGCGGCGGCCGGACGATATTCGCAGCCGACATAGCCCTGATATCCGACTGCGTCGATTTCGGTGAAGATCCTGCGGTCGTCTAGTTCCCCGGTGAGAGGTTCGTGTCGTTCTGGCACCGAGGCGATCTGGATATGACCGATCACTGGCGCCAACTGCCGGAGCGCCATGATCACGTCCCCATGCAGTATCTGCCGGTGGTAGACGTCGAACTGGAGCTTCACGTGTGCCGCATCCATTTCGGCGATGAAGTCGACTGCTCGATTGAAGTCGTTGAGGAAATAACCTGGCATATCGCGACCGTTGATCGGCTCGATAACGAGACCGATGCCGGCCTCACCTGTGCGGTCGGTGGCGCGCCTGAGGTTATCACGATAGCTGGCGATGGCCCCTGGATCGGTGGCTGGTGCTAATCCGGCCATCATGTGCAGCAGTGGCGTGCCGATCACCTTTGCGTAGGCGATTGCCATATCCAGGGCTGCTGCGAAATCGGCCTCGCGTCCCGGCAGAGCTGCCATGCCGCGCTCGCCTGCCGCCCAGTCACCGGGCGGCATATTAAAGAGCGCCTGGGCAAGGCCTGCCGCCTTCAGGTGCTCGGCGACCAGTTCGGCGGGGTGATCGTAGGGGAAGAGATATTCGACGGCCGTGAAGCCACACTCGGCTGCGGCTGCGAAACGGTCGAGGAAGGGAACCTCGTTGAACATCATCGACAGGTTGGCGGCAAATTTCGGCATGTCAGTCCTCGTCGTCCATACCCGGCAGCTTGATGCCGGCAATCTGTGCCAGCAGGCGCGCGACGGAGCTATCGTCGTCGCGTCCCATGCCGGCGGCTTCGGTCATGATGAAGAGCTGCAGGGCGGCGCTCGCAATCGGCAGGGGAAATTTCGTCTGCCGGCCTATATCGGAAACGATGCCAAGATCCTTGGTGAAGATCGCGACAGCACTGTGCGGCGTGTAGTCGCCTTCCAGCACATGTGGGATGCGGTTTTCGAACATCCAGCTATTGCCGGCCGACTTGGTGATCACGTCAAAGACGCGGGAAATGTCGAGGTCCATGCTCTTGGCGAATGTAATCGCCTCACAGGCGGCGGCGATGTGCACGCCCGCCAGCAGCTGGTTGACGATCTTGAAGGATGAGCCGATGCCGGGCTGATCACCGAGTTCGTAGACCGTGCCCGCCATCGCATCAAGGGCTGGTCGGGCAGCGGCGAAGGCTGCTGATGAGCCCGAGGCCATGAAGGTCAATTGGCCGGCTTCGGCCTTCTTCGAGCCGCCGCTGATCGGGCCATCGACATAGAGAAGACCGGCTTCCTCGGCGCGGGCGGCAAAGCGCTTGGCCTCAGCCGGCGAGATGGTGGCACAGGCAATAATGACGCCGCCCGGCTTCATGGCAGCGACCACACCGTACTCGCCAAAGAGCACGGTCTCTGTCTGGGCAGCGTTCACCACCACGATGACGGCGACATCGGCGCCCGCCACAGCATCGCCTGGATTGCTGCGGGCGGTGCCGCCGGCTGCCTCAAGCGCATTCAGCGTCTCGGCACTGATGTCAAAGCCACGCACGGCATGTCCGGCCCGGAGTAGCGAGCGAGCCATGCCGAGGCCCATGGAACCGAGGCCGACGACTGCGACGGACGGAAGGTGAGACATCAGCGAAAGCTCCTTTTGTAGCCCCGGATCAAAAGCATGGCCAGAATGATGACACCAAAGACAATCTGCCTGAAGGCTTCCGGCATCTCAGGACCTAGAGGATCAAGGACAGGAAAGTGATGAAGATGGCGCCGACGGTCTCAAGGTGAGCTCCTCCCAAAATTTCGTCACCTCGAAAACGCCAATCTCAGCGCTAACATAATTTTTTAAGCACATCCTCTAGCCACGATCAAGTGGAATATGTTAGCGCTGAGATAAGGTTTAAGGCGCGGTTCTGCACTGCAGATCGCGTGTCGCCGTCTTAGCCAATCGGGCAATGCGGCAGGGAAGGAGACGGGAACGAATGCAGCCGGAGACGCCGACGCTCACTCATGTGGCTCGCCTGGCAAATGTCAGTGAGAACACCGTGTCGCGGGTGATCCGTAACAAGGGCTCGATTGCGGAGGGAACTCGCAAGCGCGTTCTCGATGCTATCGATACGCTCGGCTACGTGCCCAATCGGGCGGCCGGTTCGCTCGCCTCCTCGGCCTCGCTGATCATTGGCGTGATCCTGCCTTCGCTCTCCAACATCGTTTTCCCCGAGGTGCTGCGCGGCATTCATGCGGGGCTTGCCAACACGCCTTATCAGCCGATGATCGGCGTCACCGATTATGATCTCGGCAAGGAGCAGCAGCTCGTCTCCTCGCTGCTCGCCTGGCAGCCGACAGCCCTGATCACCACCGGCTTCGAACACACGGACGCTGCGCGCCGGATGCTGGAGAACAGCCACATTCGTATTGCCGAACTTATGGATATCGACGATAGGCCGATCGATCTCGCGGTTGGCTTGTCCCACCGCCGGGCCGGTCGCGCGACCGCTGAACATCTGGTGCGGCGCGGCTATACCCGCATCGGTTATGTCGGCCACGACTGGACGGCCGACCGCCGCGCCCGCGCCCGCTATGACGGCCTCTGCGAAGCGCTGTCTGAAGCCGGCCTTTCCCTTGTCGTCGCGAAGCGCCATGACGGTCCGAGCTCAACGATTGCCGGCCGCGATACGCTGGCCGGCCTGCTTGGCGATGGCGCTGTGGCCGATGCTGTCGTCTTCTCCAACGACGACATGGCGGTCGGCGGCTTCATGCATTGTCTGGGCACCGGGATCCCGGTGCCGGAGCGGCTCGCCCTCTTCGGCTTCAACGGCCTGGAAATCGGCCAGGCGCTGCCAAAGCCCTTGTCGACCGTTCGTTCGAACCGCTTCAACATCGGCAAGACGGCGGTTGAGGCGCTTCTCGCGCAGGCCGAACGGCCGGGCGAGGCACAGATCATCGACACCGGATTTGCCATCATCGACGGCGCAACGGCCTAACCGCGCGCCACTTCACCGGAGACTGCCATGCTTTTGGGCGCCATTGCCGACGACCTCACCGGAGCCACCGACCTTGCGCTAATGCTGTCACGGGAGGGCATGCGGACCATCCAGACGATCGGTGTTCCCAAGGACAGTCTTGATCTTTCGGACGTCGACGCGGTGGTGGTTGCGCTGAAGTCGCGCACCAATCCCGCAGCTGAAGCTGTCGCCATGTCGCTCGAAGCCCTCTCTTTCCTGCAGGTGGCGGGTGCGAAACAGTTCCTGTTCAAATATTGCTCGACCTTCGATTCCAGTCCGGCCGGCAATATCGGTCCCGTTACCGAGGCGCTTATGCAGGCGCTTGGTACCGATCTAACGATTGTCTGCCCGGCTTTCCCGGCAAATGGCCGAACCATTTACAAGGGCCATCTCTTCGTCGGTGATCAGCTGCTGTCCGACAGCCCGATGCGCAATCATCCGCTGACGCCGATGACCGACAGCTCGCTGGTTCGCCTGATGGCCGGCCAGTCGCAGCTGAAGGTGGGGCTGGTGACCCGCGATACGGTGGGGCAGGGAGCGCACGCGGTTGCGCAAGCCTTCGAAGCTGCGCGTGGCAAGGGCGAACAGGCGCTGGTCGTCGATGCGCTGACGGATGCAGATTTACGTGTGATCGGCGAGGCCGCTGCCGCATTGACGCTGATCACTGGCGGCTCTGGCATCGCGCTCGGCTTGCCGGAGAATTTCCGCCGGGCCCGCCTGTTAAGGCCTGCGGGCGACCCACTCGCCTTTTCCGCGCCGGCGGGTCGGTCGATGATCCTTGCCGGGTCCTGTTCTGAAGCGACCCGCGGCCAGATCCGCACCGCGATCGAGGCGGGGGGGGCGACGCTCAAGCTCGACCCTATGGCGATTGCAGAAGGTCGCTTCCGGGTCGAGGAGGCCCTTTCCTGGGCGCTGGCCCAATCGACACGGGCACCACTGATTTATTCGAGTGCAGAGCCTGACGAGGTGAAAGCTGCCCAGGCTGCCCTCGGTCGCGAGAGGGCCGGATCGCTGATCGAGCACTTCCTCGCCGAGACCGCACTCGGCCTCAAGGCCGCTGGCGTCCGTCGCCTGATCGTCGCCGGTGGCGAGACCTCGGGTGCCGTGGTCGGGGCGCTTGCGCCCGACGCACTCTTCATCGGACCGGAGATCGATCCTGGTGTGCCCTGGACGCTGACGCTCGGACAGACGGAGCCGATGGCGCTGGCGCTGAAGTCCGGCAATTTCGGTGCGCCCGATTTCTTCCTCAAGGCCTGGGACCTCCTGCCATGACATCCATTCTCTCCGAGGAAACCCGCCTGCGCGACGAGATCGTTGAGGTCGGTAAATCCCTTTTCGATCGCTGCTTCACCTTCGGCTCTACCGGCAATATCAGCGCACGGCTCTCGAACGGCGAGATGCTGATGACGCCGACGAATGCCTCCATGGGGTCGCTCGATCCGGGCCGACTGTCGAAATTCACCGCCGAGGGCGTGCATCTCAGCGGCGACAAGCCGACCAAGGAAGCCTTCCTGCACCAGTGCATGTATTGCGCGCGGGAAAGCTCCGGCGCGGTCGTGCATCTGCATTCCACCCATGCAGTCGCCGTCAGCATTCTCGACGGTCTTGATCCCAACGATGTTCTGCCGCCGCTGACGGCCTATTACGTGATGCGGGTCGGGCGCCTGCCGATGGCCCCTTACTTTCCGCCAGGGGATGCAGCGCTCGCCGAAGCCGTGTGTGAAAGGGCTGAGCATAGCCATGCGGTCCTTCTGGCCAACCACGGCCCGGTCGTTGCGGGCAAGACGTTGAAAGAAGCACAGTATGCAATGGAGGAGCTGGAAGAGACCGCCAAGCTCTTCCTTATGCTGCGGGGCGAGCGCTTGCGGCCGCTGACGACGGAGCAGGCCGATGCTTTGCGCTCGATCTAGTCCAACCGTCTGCTGTGCGCCGCGGTTCTGGCAGAAACGGCTTGCCCCCGCGAGCCAGCGTCCACCAAGTGGAAAGGCTGTTGCCTCCCAATCCATACAGTGCCCAACTTCCATGGCTGTTGTGCCAGGCCTTAAGCTTTCCGAAACAAGCTTTTCCTTGATCTCGTCCGGCCATTTCGGTGAACGTCACCACCAGCGCTTGCCGCAGTACTCGCCTTCATTCCGCTGACGCATTCAGTCTTCAGGGGATCCATGGCCTAACGCTGATCGGCGGCACGGTTGTCGGTACCATGATGATCCTGCTGTTCCTCCCTGCACTTTATGCAACCTGGTTCAGGATCAAGCCACCCAAGCAGGAAGCTGGGCTACTGAACAATGATCTGGTACCTGTTTCTTCGACCGCTCTGTAACCCGCCTCCGGTCACTTGCGGGTGTACCCAAACCGCGGGTTGATCCACGCTTTACCCAGCGGGAAATTTGAGCTCCCGGTTTATGCGATCGGCTGCATCCGCAAGCGCTGTCTTGTCCGTCTTGATGCCTGATAAGGCGTCGTGCACTTCTTCCCCCAGAATGCGTTCAATTGCAGCATATTGTGGAATGTTGGGACGCTGCCACGTGTGAAGAAGGTTCTTTTTGGCCAATTGGTCAACGAAGCGTACGATTGGCGAACTGGCTGCGGCTTCCGGATCCGCACTGACCGAAAAACGCGGCGCAATTGGAAAGCCGTTCTTCACATGGGCCTTCATGGCTTCGCGGGAGGCCATCCAGGCGATCGCGTCAGCGGCAAGCTCTACGCGTTCCTCCGGGAGATTTGAGGGTATGCAGAACAGGAAGCCGCCGATCGGCGTGGCACGTGTGCCACCAGGCCCTGTAGGCTGTGGCAGGTATTCGACCCGCCGCTTCACCACGGACTGGACGTCGTATTCGAAACGCGCCGCCCGCATCGTCCAGAAATAGCCGAGACTGGCCTTCCCCTTCATGAAGACGTCCAGTGTCCGGTCCCAGGCCATGTTGAGGATGTCGGGTGGCGAGATCTCCATGAGCCGGCGCATGAAATCGAGCGCGGCAAGGCCCGCATCCGAAACGATGGTGCAGTGCAGCTCCTCCAGATTGACCCCTTCGAAGGTGAAGCCGGCCCTCGACTTTCGCAGCGAAATAGTCGGCTGGCCGCAGGCGCCAAGAAAGAACATGAAGCTTGAAGCAATCGGCATGCCGCGCGCGCCATCCCACACCGCCCCATACATGCCGTTTTGCGGTGCGTGGAAGTGCCGACCTGCGGACAGAACCTCCTCGAACTTGCGTGGGAAATCCAGGCCAGCTTCTGCAAAGAGATCCTTGCGGGCTGCGAGGATTTCGACCGTGCAATAGCCGGGAACGCCGTAATCCTGGCCATTCCAGCGCACTGTCGACCAGATGGAGGGATGGAAATCGAGCGGATTGATTCCGGTTTTCTGGATCAGCGCGTCAATCGGCCGGATGATGTCCTTTTCGGCAACCTCACCGAGCCAGGGCATGTTGATGGCGAGCACATCGTAATCCGAGACAGGCTTGGACCGGTTCTCCAGCACGCGGCGATAGAGATCCGGCAGGGGCAGAAGCTCGAAGTTCTTCCGCGAGGCGAGGTTGTTGCGGAAGTCGGCCCACATGTTGCGCACGGCCGAAAAATAGTTGTCGTCATTGAGAAGGAAGCGCAGCTCGATATGGGATTCCGCCCGCTTCTGCACGAGGCGCATCGGCGGGATGATGTGCGAGCCGAGCGGTGTCCCACCGAAGTAATAATCGTCCTCCTGCTCGCCCGCGCGCAATCCGAGCGTCTGGGCCAAGAGGGACTTCGTCTTGCCGGCATAGGCCTGGAAGGATTGCAGCAGTTTTTCGCTTGGTTGCAGGGAAAAGGTCTTGCCGGAGGTGCTCTTTGGCACCTTGATGATGTAGCCGCTGTCGACCATGCGATTGATCAGCCGCATCGAGGTGGCGTAGGGCAGGCCGGATTCCTGTCCCAGTGTAGAGATCGCGACGCTCTGGCTGTGAATATGCGCCTTGATCAGGAAGATCGCGATTTTCCAGACGGGATCCTCGTCGAAACCCGCGATCACCTCGTGAAAGGGGCGCCGGGTCTTTTCTAAAAATTCGATCACCCGGAGCATTTCGTAGTCGTTCACGTCGGCCTCCCGTCCGTCGCGCGTGGTGACGATGTTCCTAGCCATTGCCGCGCCCTTTGGCTAGGCGCGGTCGATGTTCATGCTGGTTTGTCGGGCGCTATTCGGCAGCCGGCGGAAGAATGCCGGCGCGGCGTTCGGACTGTTCGAAGAGAACGAAGAAGTCCTTGTCCGCCAAGCCCTCCGCATAGGCAGATTCATACTGCTGGCGGATCATCGACGCCATGTACATTGGGATATGGTCGGCCCGGGCGGCATCGAGGATGAGGTCGAAGTCCTTCATCATCTGCGCCACCGAGAAGGCCGGATCGAAATTACGCTGGACCAGCAGATCCCGCTTGTAGGCGATCAGGGGCGAGGCGACCGCGCTCTCGCAGATGACGTTGAGCATGGTGTCGAGCGAAAGATTGCCCTTGAGGCCGAGTGTCAGGGCCTCGCCGAGAAGCGCTGACGTGGCACCCACCATGGCGTTCAAAACCAGTTTCAGGTAGCGCGCCTCTTCCGCCTCGCCGACATAGAAGCGGCGCGCTGAAAAGCACTCGAAGATCGGTTCGGCATTTTTGTAGGCCTGTTCGGGTCCTGACGCCATGACCGAAAGCGTGCCGGCGGAGGCTGTCGCCGTGCTGCCCGAGACCGGTGCTCGCAGGTAATCCACGCCAAGGGCTGCCATGGCTTCGTTCACCTCGGCGGAGATCGCGGGCGAGACTGTGCTCATCTCGATCAGTGTTTGGCCGGCTTTCATCACGCCGGCGAGCCCTCCGGGTGCAAAGACAAGATCGCGCAAGACTGCGTCATTGGGAATGGTGAGGATAACCACGTCTGATACGGCGGCGAGATCTTCAAGCGTGTGGGCGACGTTTGCCCCCTCGGCGACGATCGTTGCACGGTTTTCCGGCAGCGGTTCGTAGACGTGCAGCCGATAGCCTGCATCCAGCACGCGGCGGCTCATGGGCGCACCCATCTTGCCGATGCCAGCCCAGCCGACCGAAACCTTGTCGTTCATGGTATCCTCCCGTGCCTGTCGTCCGTCGATCATGGCGAGCCATAGATCCGGCTATCGCATGGGGAGTGCACGCGCCGAGGCCGCGCAAGCTGCTGCGCGTCGTCACGTCCTCCCTGTGGCCATAATGGCGAAGTGCCGATCGAAAGCTCTGCACAAAATATCCGTTTCGGATAAATCTGGGGCTGTGAGGCGTTTGCTAATCCATTAGCGTTGCCATCGGATCGTTCAGCATTCCGTGGGAGGAAAAGCTGACAGAAACAACGAGAGGCTGCAGGTGTGCTTGATGGCGCCTTGCTAAGGCTTCTTGTTGTCTACAGTCAGGTCGAAGGGTCGAAGGGTCGAAGGGTCGAAGGGTCGAAGGGTCGAAGGGTCGAAGGGTCGGAGGAGGATCCGTGATGCGACAGCAAGAGGGATTTTCCGTCCGTCAGGGCGTGAATGCCGGCTGACCGCAAGGTCGCGCCGTCGCATGCCGAGATCGAGCAAGTTGTTTTGTGAAGGACAATGACGTGAAAGCAGTTCGATACTATACCCGTAAGGATATCCGGGTCGAAGATGTGCCCGCACCGTCTGGGCCGCTCGGCGACGACATGGTCCTGATCGAGCCGCTGGTCTGCGGCATTTGCGGAACGGATCTTCACGAATACATTGCCGGACCGATTGTCACGCCAACGACCCCGCATGTCTATTCCGGCGCGATCCTGCCGCAGATCCTCGGACATGAGTTTTCGGCGCGCGTGCTCGAGGTTGGCCGCAATGTCACCCATGTGGCACCCGGAACCCGGGTTTCCGTCCAGCCGCTCATTTCGCCACGCGACGACTATTACGGGCGCCGTGGGCTCTATCACCTGAGCGAAAAGATGGCCTGTGTCGGTCTCTCCTGGGATTGGGGTGGTATGGGCGAACTGGCTGTCGTCAATGGCTACAACGTCTTTCCGGTGCCCGATAGCGTCAGCGATGTTCAGGCCGCGATGATCGAACCGGCGGCCGTTGCCCTTTACGGGGTGGACCGCGGCGGGGTGGAAGCGGGCAGCACGGTTCTGGTTTCCGGTGTCGGGCCGATTGGCGCGCTTGTTCTGCTCGCCACACGCGCGGCCGGTGCCACCACCATCTTTGTCTCCGAGCTCAACCCCAATCGCCGGGCGCTGGCGAAAAAACTGGTGCCGGAGGCGATCGTCTTCGATCCGCGCGAAACCGATACGGCAGCCCTGTTCCGCCAGCATACCGAAGATGGGGTTGGCGTCGATGTGGCCCTCGAATGCGTGGGCGCGGAAGCCTCGCTCAATCTCTGTGCCGCCGCCGTCAGGCGCCAGGGCACCGTCGTTCAGGTCGGGTTGCACGTCAAACCCGCCGCCATCGACGCCATGCTGTGGGCATTGAAGGACATCACCGTTGAAGCCACCTGGTGCTATCCGGTGACGATCTGGCCACGGATTGCGCAGATGATCGGTGCCGGCATCTTCCCGGTCGAGCAGATCGTCACGGCGCAGATCGCGCCCGAGGATGTTGTCGACAAGGGCTTCGAGGCGCTGCTCGATCCGAACGCCTCGCACATGAAGATCCTCGTCAACATGAAGGGCTGAGCCCCGACGAGCGCTATCGCAGACTGCTGGCGAGACGAGACAATCGCAGCGGCACGACTGGCGATCACCACCGACATGCAGCGCCTGCCCGTGCAGGCGTCTTGCAAGACATAAACGCCTGACCCGAAGAGGTTTCGTCATGCATTACATCGTTCATTGCCTCGATCACCCCGGCGGTGTGGAGAAACGGCTCTCCCATTACGACGCCCACAAAGCCTATCTCGCAGCTGGCAAGACGAAGACCATCATCTCGGGTCCGCTGCTTGCAGACGATAACGAGACGATGATCGGCTCGCTCTTCCTGTTCGAGGCGGACACCAAGGAGGAGGTCGTCGCGTTCAACAAGGCCGATCCCTTCAGCGCCGCCGGCGTCTGGGCCTCCGTGAACATCCATCCTTTCAGCAAGCGGGTCGATAATCGATGAGCGCGACAGAAGAACGCCCGGTTGGAGCTGCGATCATCGGCCTTGGCTGGTGGGGCAAGAAAATGGCGACCCTCGTCAATGCCGGCGGCACGGACATGCGTTTCGTCCATGGCGTTGATCCCAATCCGGACGTGCAGGGTTTTGCCGCCGATCTCGGGATGCGGTTTTCCTCGGAGCTTTCGGCAGTGCTTGCTGATCCAGAGGTCGAAGCCGTCATCCTGGCGACGCCGCACTCGCTGCATCAGGAGCAGATCGCACAAGCCGTCGCGGCCGGAAAACATGTGTTTTGCGAAAAGCCGCTGGCCATGACCCGCAAGGATGCAGAAGCCTCCGTGGCGCTCTGCGAAGGCGCAGGCCTCGTTCTTGGCATGGGTCATGAACGCCGGTTCGAGCCGCCAATTGCCGAGATCATCGAGGCGGCAACCTCCGGCCGTCTCGGTCGCCTGTTGCAGATCGAATCCAATTTCAGTCATGACAAGTTTCTCACGCTCGATCCCTCCAATTGGCGGTTGAATGCCGAGCAGGCACCGGCAGGCGGCATGACAGCGACCGGCATTCACCTAACAGATCTTTCCGTCAAGCTGATGGGGCCTGCGGCAGATGTCCGCGTCGTCTGTGAAAATCTCGCCTCGCAAATCCCGCAAGGGGACACGATGAGCGCGCATGTCCGGTTCAAGGGCGGCGGCTCCGCCTATGTATCAGCAACGCTTGCGACGCCGTTCATATCCCGCTTCGCCGTCTTCGGCACGCTTGGATGGATCGAAGTGCGCGACAAGGCGCACGTCGAATCGCCGGACGGCTGGATCGTGACCGAGGGCTGGAAGGGGCAGCAGATCACCATTCGCGAAGTCGCTCCCGCCGAACCGGTCCGGGACAATCTGCGCGCCTTCGCTCGCGCGGTTCGCGGCCTCGACGTCTATCCGATCAGTGGCGACGAGATGATCAACAATATCGCATTGCTGGAAGCCATCATCCGATCCGCCCGCACGGGCCTGGTCGAGACACTTTGACAGGGAGGTTGTCATGAAAGCCTTGGTATTCGAAGCGCCGGACAGACCGGTGATCGCGGATCTGGCCATGCCGGAGATTTCCCCCAACGAGGTTCTGGTGCGAACCCGTGCGGTCGGCATCTGCCACTCCGACTACGAGCTGCTCGCCGGCCGCTACATCATCCCGATTTCCTATCCTGTGACACCGGGTCATGAGTGGAGCGGCGAAATCGTCGAGGTTGGCCGCAATGTCACGGGCTTCAAGGTTGGTGACAGGGTCGTGGGTGAATGCGTGGTGCGGACCCCCGAACGTCTCCACCATTTCGGTTTCTCCATGAGTGGTGCCGACCGCGAGTTCTTCAACGTCAATCCGGAATGGCTGCACAAACTGCCGGACGCAGTTGATGACAAGAAGGCGGCCCTGATCGAGCCCTTTACTTGCGGCTTCTATGCGGTCCTGCGTTCCGGCGGCACCAATGCGAGCGAGACCGTTGTCGTCTCCGGTGGCGGCACGATCGGCCTGGTTTCGGCGGCAGCCGCGATCGGCATGGGCGCTCGTGTGATTGTTGTTGATCCGCTGGCATCGCGTCGGGAGGTGGCACTGAAGCTTGGTGCAGTCGCCGCCCTTGATCCGACTGATGGGGGTGCAGCCGAGCATATCCGCGAGATGACCGGTGGCCACGGCGCGGATCTGGTTGTCGAAGCTTCCGGCCATGACGCATCGCTCGCGGCTGCTTTCGATTACGCGCGGGAAGACGGCCGTATGTCGATGGTTGGCATCAATATCGGCCGCAGTGTTCCTGTGGTTATCGGGCAGATCCAGATGAAAAATCTAACGGTGAGAGGGTGCATCGGTTCGCCTGGCGTCTGGCCGGCGGCAATCCGCTTTCTGGAAAGGACGGGCATCGACCTGTCCCCGATCCAGACTCATGACTATCTACTGACGGATGCCGTGCAGGCATTCAGCTTCGGCAAGGATGCGTCGAAGAGCATCAAGATTACTCTGTTGAATGGTTGAAAACATGACAAACCACGCCCTCATCGTTGGTGCGACCGGCATTGCCGGCAGCAATCTGGCCGAACATCTCCTGGCTCAGGGTGGCTGGGAGATCTCCGGCTTGTCGCGGTCGCAGAGCCCGATCTCTGCCGTAAAGACCCTGTCATGCGATCTCACGGATGCCGCCTCGGTGGCTACCGCCCTCGAAGGGGTGAGCCCGACGCATGTCTTCATCACGGCATGGTCGAGACAGGAGACGGAGGAGGAGAACTGCAAGGTAAACGGTGCGATTGTGCGCAACGTGCTCGACGCCCTTCGTGGCCGGGGCGTGCGCCACGTCGCTCTCGTCACCGGCACCAAGCATTATCTTGGCCCCTTCGAGGCCTATGCAAAGGTCGCGCCGCAGACGCCGTTCCGCGAAGAGCAGGAGCGCCTGCCCAACCAGAACTTCTATTACGTCCAGGAAGACGAGATCTTCGAGGCCGCGGCCCGGGAGCATTTCACCTGGTCGGTGCATCGTCCCCATACGCTGATAGGTTATGCCGTCGGGAATGCGATGAACATGGCGGCCACGCTCGGGGTCTATGCCTCGATCTGCAAGGAGACCGGCATGCCCTTCGTGTTTCCCGGTTCGGCCGAACAGTGGCAGGCAGCAACCGATGTGACCGATGCCCGCATCCTGGCCAATCAACTCGCCTGGGCGGCAACGACGCCAGCTGCAGCCGATACCGCATTCAACGTGGTCAATGGCGACATCTTCCGCTGGAAATGGCTCTGGCCGCGCATCGCTGCCTATTTCGGTATCGAAGCTGCCGACTATCCGGGAACGCCGCAGCCTCTCGAGGCAAAGATGGCCGATGCCGCGCCGATCTGGGATGCACTGGTGCAAAAGCATGGCCTGAAGCCCAATGCTTTGTCGCGCGTCGCCTCCTTCTGGCACACCGATGCCGATCTCGGCCGTCAGGTCGAGACCTTCAACGACATGGGCCGCAGCCGCAAGGCCGGCTTCCTCTCCTATCAGGACACCACCGCTTCCTTCACTGATGCTTTCGACCGCTTGCGCGCCGATCGCATCATCCCGTGATGGACAGAAGATAAAGGTGACGACATGACCATTGATCCGCGCAGCCACGAGGCCGAAAGCGCCTATTTTTCCGAGGATGACTCCGCTGAGGTCGTCATCGCACGGATAGCCAGCGACACCGATCCGCGACTGCGCGAGATCATGGATGCCGCCATCCGGCATCTGCATGCCTTCGTCAAAGAAGTGGAGCCGACCCAGGGGGAATGGGGCAGGGCGATCACCTTCCTGACCGAGACCGGGCAGATCTCAAACGACTGGCGGCAGGAGTATATTCTCCTGTCGGATATCCTGGGCGTCTCCATGCTCGTCGACGCGATCAACAACCGCAAGCCATCGGGCGCGACTGAGACGACGGTGCTCGGTCCCTTCCATGTCGCGGATGCACCTCGCTACGACAGTGGCGCCAATATCTGCCTCGATGGCAAGGGCGAACCGCTGCTGGTTACGGGGCGCGTCACCGACACGGAAGGCCAGCCGATTGCCGGCGCCCTACTCGACGTCTGGCAGGCCAATGAGGACGGATTTTATGATGTCCAGCAGAAGGGCGTGCAGCCCGAGATGAACCTGCGCGGCATCTTCACGACTGATGCCGATGGCCGATACTGGTTCAAGTCGGTGCGTCCGAAATACTATCCGATCCCGGATGACGGTCCCGTCGGCAAGTTGCTTGGGCAGATGGGCCGGCATCCCTATCGGCCAGCCCATATCCACTTCATCGTCGGTGCCGCCGGCTTTGAGCCGATCACCACGCATATCTTCACGCCGGATTGCCCTTATCTCAATTCCGATGCGGTGTTCGGCGTGAAGCAGGATCTGATCGCGGACTTCCATGCTGTCGACGATCCGGCAAGGGCCTCCCAACTCGGCTTTTCCAATCCCTTCGAGGCCGTCACCTGCGACTTCGTGTTGGTGACGCCGCAGCAGAAGCTGGATGCCTAGGCATGAAGGGCCATGACTATGGCGGCCCGCGGCGGGATGCTCGGAAACAGGCGATCTCACGCTCGCCCCGCGGCTGGGATACTAGGCCCCGACCGCCGTGTCGGCGGCAATGCTATCTAGGCGCGATCGGACTTTAGAGACCTTGAGAGACAAGCCATGATCAAGCACATCGTCATGTGGAATGTTCACGGGGATACGCCCGACGAAAAGCGTGATGCTGCCATCATGATCAAGACCAAGTTCGAAAGCCTGGTCGGACAAATCCCGGGTTTGAGAAGCCTTGAAGTTGGGCTGGACATCAGCCGCATCTCCTATGCCTGCGACGTGGTTCTCTACTCGGAATTCGACGATGAAGCAGCGCTCCAACGCTACGCAGAACATCCGGCCCACGCCCAGTTGCGCGCCGATCTGGAAGGGGTGCGGATAGCCCGCCATCAGGTGGACTACGTCTGCTAACCGCAGCCTCGCTGACGTTCGAAGCACGTACCCATTCTGCTGCCCGCTGAATGCCGGGCGAGACCTGATCCGCTTTCGCAAGGGCGATCTTCGCCCGCAATGATCTTCGAGGAGACCGGCGCATGACTTCCCATCCGAGCAAGAAACCGAGAATTGCCTTCCTTGGCACCGGAGCCCAGGGCGCATCCATCGGTGCGGACTTCGTCCTTGCCGAGCATGACGTGACGTTTATCGAGCAGTGGCCCGACCATGTGAACGCCATCCGGGCGAATGGGATAACGGTCAATCTGCCGACCCGGACGATCAATGCCAAGGTTGCGGCCCTGCATCTGTTCGAAGTGGCCGAGGTCAAGGAGCCGTTCGATCTCGTGTTCCTGGTGGTCAAGGCCTATGACACCAAATGGGCTACACAGCTGATCGAGCCGGTTCTGGCAAAGGACGGCCTGGTCATTGGTCTCCAGAACGGCATGACCCATGAAGACATCGCCGCCATTGTCGGACGCGAGCGCACGATTGGCGCCGTTATTGAAATCGCTTCCAACATGTTTGTGCCGGGTGTGACCAATCGGCAGAACGATCACGACACCTCCTGGTTTGCTCTGGGCGCCCTCGACCCCGAGACCCAGAAGAGGGTGGAGCCTGTGGCCGAACTGCTGCGCTGTACGGGGACTGTCGAAGTCACAGACGACATTCGCTCCGCCAAGTGGATGAAGCTCGTCGTCAACGCCGCCGAACTCATTCCGTCCGCGATCGTCAACCTGCCGCTTGGCGATGCAGCCCGAAGCCCGGGCATGCTCGAAGTGATGCGGGCTGCAGGCTATGAGGCCATGCAGGCAGCTATTGCCGATGGCGCCAAGATCGTACCGATCATCGGCATGCCGCCGGTGACCACCAACCATCCGGAGCGCTATGTCGATCAGATCTTCGAGGAAGTGCTCACCGTCTTTTCCCAGGCCGATACGCTCACGACCTCGCTGCAGGACTGGCGGAAGGGGCGGCGGGCCGAGATCCAGGAGGTGAACGGCTGGGTCATCGACACGCTGAAGGCCCATGGCCATTCAGCCCCGATCAACCAGCGCGTGGTGGAATTGGCCTATGAAATCGAGGCCAATACCCGAGACGCCAGGCCGGAGAACGCCGCCTTGCTGATCGAAACCTATCAATCAACGACGCGGGCGTCGTGAGTGCATATCGACCAAGAACTCCGATAAAACTCAGTTATCCAAAGCGGATATTTTCGGGGTTTTCGCAGTCTTTAAAATGCATAAAGTCAATCATGAGGAGTTCGGAGGAGTGAATTTCCTGAAGTGATTTAAGGGCCGGTTCTCGCATACTCACCGGGCGGTGAGGCGAGGGGCGGACAGAGTGACAAATTCTTGGAGGAGCAAGAATTTGGACAATCCGAAAATTGTCGTGATTTTCGCAGTTCTGACCGTTTGACGGTTCGGGGACCGCTATAGTCTTGCCAAAGCTTGAGGCTGCGGCTGCTGCGTTGTTCGGGTCTGTTCTTCTGACTGCTTCATCTTAAAAGGAACCGTGATCGTCTCGGGAGGAGGACACGATGCTTGAGAACTTTAAGAACGCACCGTGTCCCATCAGGCCGGCAGCAAAGGCTCGCGCAGCTGTTGCCGTTGTTCCGAACTGGACCTCCGGCATAGCGCAGCGCCGAGACGCCTGCTCCTACAATCCAATCCGATTGCTGCGGGAAGTTCCTGCTCAGAGCTTTGGGCTGCATGCCCTCATGCGTGATGGTTGCGGCCGCCTGCCTGCAGCATGCCTGCCGGAAGGAGCCTCCTTGTGAGTGCAGTTTCGACGACCCCGAGTGGCTCGGGCAATTATGGGGCAGGGCGGATGCAATTGACGCGCAGTTTCGTGACTGTCGCTTTTTCCACAGTGGTCCTTCTCATCGCCTGTCTGATATTTGCGCCCTCAAGTGTGTCCTGGGGCGCGCTATCCGGCAGTCTTCCCTTCGCTGCCATCATCGCTATCGTAGGCCTCGGCCAGTTGCTGGTTGTGCAGCAGGGAGGTTTCGACCTTTCGCTTCCCGGCGCCGTGTCGCTTGCCGTGGTGGTGTCGACGCATTTTCCGCAGCAAAACGACGCTTTGCTCTATCAAGCGGTTCTGCTGGCGCTGGCATTCAATCTCTCCATCGGTCTCCTCAACGGTATTCTGGTCAGTGTCTTCCGCCTGAATGCGATCATCGCAACGATCGGCACAAACGCGCTTCTCTACGCGGCCGTCTTTGCAATGTCCGGTGGGGTGCCCTCTGTCACCACCGATCTTCTGGCCACGATCGCAGGGGGCGAGACCCTCGGTATTCCCAATGCGGTCTATTTTGCCCTCGGCGCAACGGCGCTGGTCTCGTTCATGTTGAAGAAGACCGTTGGCGGTCGCCGGTTTGAGGCGATAGGCGCCAGCCCCGCTGCCGGCGAAGCGGCAGGCCTGCGGGTCCGCTCCTACCAGATGATGGCCTATGTCTATGCGCAGCTGTTCTATTGCTTGGCGGGCATTCTGATCGCCGGCATCACCCGCGAGCCTACAGCCTTTCAGGGCGACAGCCTGCTCTTGCCATCCGTCGCTGTCGTCGTGCTGGGAGGCACCTCGCTGCTGGGTGGACGCGGCTTTCCGATCTCGACAGTGCTGGCGGCCTTCTTCCTGAACCAGTTGAGCCAATTCGCGCTGACGGTCGGCGTACCGTATTCGGCGCAGACCATTATCCAGGCTTTGGCGCTGGGTTTTGGCATCGGTGTTTACTCGCTCCGCGGGAGCGGAAACGTCAGAAAAACGACCTAACGATAACATGTGGAGGAGCAGACATGAATTATGCAGATTTGACCAAGGGCCTTGCAGTTTCAGTTGCGACTGCGGTCATGGCACTGGGGGGTGCCAATATTGCTCAGGCGGAAACACCGTCCTGGTGCGGACCCAAGCAGGCGACGCTTGCCCTTCTCGACGGTTATGGCGGCAACAGCTGGCGCCAGGTGACCACGGCGTCCGGAAAGCAGACCGTCGAACTCTGCCCGAGCATCACGAAATACGAGTATGCTGACGGTCAGGGTGATACGCAAAAGGCGCTCTCCGACATCCGGGGCATGGCGGCCAAGGGCATCGACGCCCTCGTCGTCTTCGGCGATGCCGGGCCGGCCGTGCTGCCGGCGATCACCAGCGTTTTCAAGGCTGGCAAGGTCATCGTTCCCTATCGCGTGAACGTCGGTGGGAAGGATGGCGAGAACTATTCCAAGTTCATCGGTTCATCCTTTGAGAACGACGGGGTTACCTGGGGCAACTGGATCAAGAGCATTTTGCCGAATGGCGGCAATGTTCTCTTCCTCAGCGGACCGGCCGGCAACAGCCAGGGTCTCGACGAGCTGAAGGGTCTGAAGAGTGTGCTCGGGCCGGAATATGTCTTCGTCAATCCCGAACCCTTCGCTGTGACCAACTGGGATCCGGCGCTGACGCAGAAGGTCCTGACCGCAGAGATTGCCAAGAACGAGAAGATCGACGTCATCGTCTCGGACTTCGGCCCATCGCTCGTGGGCGCACTTCCGGCCTTCACCAAGCAGGGCAAGTCGATCCCGGCGCTGGCTACCTCCGACGGCAACTCGCTCGGCTGCTTCTGGCAGGAAAACCAGGCGGCCAACCCCGACTTCAAGCTCTTCACGGTAGCGACCGGCAACGACAATGTTCGCCTTGCCGTCCAATGGGCCGTGGCGCTTGCCACCGGTGGCGAACTTCCGAAAGAAGAAATCTTCTCGGCTCCGGCCTACGAAGACTCCGTTTCCGGCAAGCCCAATGCCGTCCAGTGCCGCAAGGACCTGCCGGGCGCGATCTACATGTCGTCTGCGCTTTCGCCTGAGGACCAGGCCAAGGCTGTCGGCCAGTAAGGTCGCTCACCATCAACTGACCCCGGAGAAATCGGTCTCCGGGGCCATGCTACCCAGGACGGATCGCAGAACATGTTGGCACGCAACACGCAAGAGATCGCTTTGGATGCGCAAGAGGTGGTCATCCGCCTCTCTGGGGTCTCGAAGTATTTTTCGGTCGTGGCTGCACTGGTTGATGTCAGCGCTGAATTTCGTCGGGGCGAGGTCCATGCGCTGCTTGGCGAAAACGGTGCAGGCAAATCGACGCTGATGAACATCATCTCCGGTACCTTGCAGCCGACCGATGGTGAGATCTTTTTCGAGGGCCGTCCTGTCAGCCAGATGACACCCGAGATCGCAAAGTCACTCGGAATCGGCATCTGTTTTCAGCATCCGGCAATCCTTGATGATCTTTCGATCCTGGAGAATCTACGTGTCGCTTTGCCGGCTCGTGTCTTCGAAGGTGATCAGCCGCAGGCAGTAGGCCAACGCCTTCTGTCCAAGGTCGGCCTCGATCTCGCGCTGTCGATGCGTGCCGATAGCCTGACCGTGGCACAGAAGCACCTGCTGGAGATTGCCAAGGCGCTGGCCCTTGATCCGAAGGTCCTCATCCTCGACGAGCCGACAGCGTCTCTGGACCAGGACTCGACGGAAATGCTGTTTGCCCGCATCCGAGAGGTCGCGGCGGCAGGGACGTCAGTTATCTACATCACCCATCGCCTGGCCGAACTGCGCCAGATTGCCAATCGAGTGACGGTATTACGAGACGGATGCGTGCGCGGATCCGCGATGATCGGCGAGATCGCCGATGCCGATCTTGTCGGTATGATCGTCGGCCGAACGATGCACTCCGCCTTCCCTCCCAAGGCGCCGGACGGCGAGTCCGATGTCGGCCTCGATGTCACCGGTCTTTCGAACCGACATCTCAGGGATGTCAGCTTCACCGTCACGCGCGGCCAGATCGTCGGGATTGCCGGCGTTGCCGGAAATGGCCAGTCCGAGCTGATGCGGACCCTCGCCGGTCTGGGGCCGTTCACGGGCGAAGTGGTCCTGCGCGGCACCTCACTCAGCCAGAAGACACTTCTCGATGAGGCAGCGTTCATGCCGTCGGACCGCCACATAGAAGGCGTTGCCGGCAGTCTGACCGTTCGCGAGAATGCGACGTATTCTGCGCTTGAGCGCTTCGCCACGGGTGGCATCATGAGCCGCAAGAAGGAGCTGGAACACGTCAACGCGATCTTCAAGGACCTTGCCGTGAAGACGCCGGGTCTCGAAGCGCCGATCTTTGCGCTTTCTGGCGGAAACCAGCAAAAGGTCGTGATGTCGAGAGCGCTGCTCTCGGAACCCGGCCTCATCATTGCCGATGAACCGACCCAGGGTGTGGACGTTGGCGCGCGGTTCGAGATCTACCGGATCCTGCGGGAAGTGTCGGCGACGGGCATTCCGGTGGTCGTCAATTCTTCGGATGCCGTCGAGCTCGAGGGACTTTGTGACAAGGTCGTGGTCTTGTCCCGCGGGCAGGTTGTCGAGGTGTTGACCGGAAATGATGTAACCGAGGAGAGGATCGTGTCGGCTGCTGTTCAGGCGGAGACGCATGGCGATAGCAGCCTCTCGGTTAAAGAGCAGAAGTCCGGCTGGAAATGGCGCAACCTGCTCCAGTCTGACAATGCTGCGGCTGTGCCCCTCGCCATCGTCACCATTCTGCTCGGGCTCTATGTCTATGCGCAGAACGAGAACTTCTTGTCGGTCTTCAACATTTACAACATCCTGATGTTGGCGACAGCACTCGGCTTCATCGCGATGGGGCAAACGATCGCATTGATGATGGGGGGAATTGACCTCTCGGTCGGGCCTTTGGCCGGGTTCCTTGTGGTCGTGGCCTCCTTCTTCCTGACCGGGGAGTCCTCGACCTCGATGATGGTCGTGGGTTTTTGCCTGATGTTCGTCGGAGCGTTCGTGACGGGCGCAATCAACGGCATCCTCATCCGCTTTGCCAATTTTACGCCGATTGCTGCGACGCTCGCCATGTATATCGCGATCCAGGGCTGCAGCTTCCTGCTGCGTGATAATCCCGACGGCTACATCAGCATGACCGTCACCGACTGGATCAACTGGCAGTGGGGACCGTTCCCTGTGGCATTTCTCGTGCTGGTCGCCGCTACCATTGCGGCAGAGGTGATCCTGAGGCGGACGCGGGCTGGATGGCGTCTGCGCGCTGTCGGCTCGAACGAGCACTCTGCCCGCCGCGCCGGCATACCTGTCGAACTGACCTTCGTCGGCGGCTATATTGCGTGCTCGATGCTGACCAGTGTCGGAGCGATCATGCTGATGGCTCAGATCGGCGTGGGTGACCCGCGTCAGGGCGTCAATTACACCCTGGCCAGCATCACCGCTGTTGTGTTGGGGGGCACGAGCCTTGCCGGCGGTCGCGGATCCTTCATCGGAACCCTTATCGGGGCGGTCCTCCTGACGGAGGTTTTGAATGCCGTAACGTTCCTCGGGCTCTCCCAGACCTATCAGTATCTTTTCCAAGGTCTGCTGGTGGTCGCCTCCGCGCTGATCTACGCGGCAGCAGGAAAGAGATCGCGCCACTGAACTGCGGGAGCCATTCCCGGGTCTGGCGAAACTCAATACGAACACAGTCCGGTCAGCCTGAGGTCGGGGCCGCCGGTCCACGGAGGACGCAAGATGGCTGATGCAATGGTCGTTGGAAAGGTCGCGCTCGTGACGGGCGCCGGGCGGGGGATCGGTGCTGCCATTGCGTCGGACTTGGCGGCGCACGGTGCACGCGTTGTCGTTGCCGATCTGAATCGTGGTGCCGCGGAAGATGTGGTTGCAGCGATTTCACAGTCAGGCGGCAAGGCTTTGGCTGTGGCCGTCGATGTTTCCGACCGGCAAAGCGTCATACTTGCGATTGAAGGGAGCGTCTTGCATTTCGGGCGGCTCGACGTGATGTTCAACAATGCCGGCATCAGCCAGACCTGTCCGTTTCTCGAGGTCACCGAAGCGGACTTCAGGCGCATCATGGACATCAACGGCCTGGGTGTCCTGATCGGTACGCAAGAAGCTGCACGGCAGATGATATCCCAAGGGGGCGGTGGCAAGATCATCAATACAGCTTCTATTGCAGGCAAGCAGGGTTACCCCCTGTTCGCCCATTACTGCGCCTCAAAGTTTGCCGTGGTCGCACTGACCCAGGCTGCAGCGCGGGCGCTGGCCGAGCACAAGATCACCGTGAACTGCTTCGCGCCCGGCGTCGTCGCAACGGAGCTCTGGCAGCAGCTTGACCGTGAATTCATGGACCATGGGCTGACACAGGTGCCTGATCAGGCGATCAACGAGTTCTCGCAGTCGATCCTTCTTGGTCGTGTTTCGACGCCGGCGGATCTGACGGGATCAACCCGATTTCTGGCCTCGTCTCTGTCCGACTACATGACCGGCCAGACGTTGATGATCGACGGTGGCATGGTCATGACATGAGGATGATGCGTCGACATGGGTTGACGAAAACAAGCGCGGAACACCAAGCCCATTGACGAGACCGCAGGGAGGGAGCCATGGCCTTTAAGACATTCGGCATGCATCATATCGGCATCACTGTGCCCGACATCGAGGAAGGGATTGCGTTCTTCAAGGCAGTCTTTGGAGCCGTGGATGTGTTTAGGACAGGCGCCTTTCATGTTGATGAAGAGTTCATGGAGCGAAAACTCGGGGCTTTGGCCACGTCTTCCATCAAGGGTCTCGTGTTCCTGAAATGCGGTTTGGGCACCAGCGTGGAGCTGTTCGAATATGCTGGAGACGATCGTGCTGCAGAGCCTCTGCGCTCTTCCGAAATCGGTGGCATGCATCTTTGTTTCGAGGTCGACGACGTTCAATTGGCAACGAAACGACTTATGGCGTTGGGTGTCGATGTGCTTGACGGGCCAAATCACGTTGAGGACGGGCCACTCGCAGGCTTCAGCTGGATCTATTTTCGAGCGCCCTGGGGGCTTATGCTTGAGGTCGCAAGCTTCGATAAGCTCGGCTACGAAGAGGTGTCGTCAGACAGATTGTGGAGCGCACGACACGCGATTCCGGGATAGTCCGCTTGCCGTGTAGGTCCATGCTGCATTCCCAGTCCTGTCAAAGATATACGAGTATCGGTGATGGCGTCATTTCGCTCCCATGGACTGCGGGATTGTGGAAGAGCGCATCGATGGTTCCATCAGGGTCCGATTCTACAAGTCTCTGTGGGATCAGGGGCCCGCAAACAACGAAAGTTGTGTCCATACCTAAGACATGGGCTGAGCCAGATCATCGGATCGGTTGCCTACACAACGAGCCCGCGGCGTATTGTATTGGCAATGAAACTAAGCCTATTGGTCGCGCCCATCTTCTTCATTCCGGAGCGGATATGATCGTTGATGGTATATTCTGAGAGGCTGAGGATAATCGCTACCTCCGGAGAAGTTTTGCCTTGAGAGACCCATTGGGCGATCTCCAACTCTCTTTTTGTCAGAAGCGCTTGCTCGGCATGCCCTGATAAGGGGGCAACATTAATGGCTGCGTCGAGTTCGAGTGAGCACTTTGCTGCATCACTCGTTTCGAGCGGCAGGAATACGATGATATAAGTTGCGCTCATGGCGAACGGTTGGGCGACGTATCTCAGAGCAACTGTATTGGCGACACGGACAATGGACGGCCCATCAAAGCTTGCATCTTCATGCAGCAAAAGTCGTTTCCACTGCACATCAAGCGCGAAGCTTGCGCCCGGATCCAACACCAGGCTGCATGGGTGATTTTCATCCTCCCAACCATAGATGAGGTCGTTAGAGTCCGACACATGGTTCGACTGGTGTTCGTATATTCCCAAGGCAGAAGCTCGCCAACGTCTGGCGACATCATTGATCCGCTCCGAAAGATCGAGAATGGCTGTCGATCGGAGATTTCCCGAACCTCTCAGCATGAGGCTGTCGATATGCGCGCTAGAAATGGCCATAGCCTTGCAGCCCCCTAGAAGTCAGTGATTGCTGTTTGCGTGCTACGTGTCAGTATTCGCCTGTTCCGAGGGGATAGGGTTTTCTTAAAGGCGCGAGGCCAAGAGAAAACAACAGCGGCGGCAGCCTATCCCCTCGAGCCCATTTGTTGGGCTACCTGGATAGGCATCACATTGCTTATTCGGAGACTTGCGGCGGCATCGTCTATGATGAAAAAGCTGTTAAGCGTGACAATTGGTCCAGGCAATATAAGTGTCAACTTTATTATACATTTATTCCAGCAATCTATGGGGGAAACCCCAGAATAATTGAAATAACATGTTATGCAACTGTCTCGCAATTCAGGCCCCGGCTGCATTGTAAACTCGCCACGGAAAATCCGCAGAGAAGTCGGCCAAGGCTATGTAATTTCGATCGAATGTAAAGGCTGATTGTCAATCGATCCATAAGTCATGGCGAAACCTTCAAACAACCCATGCGAGCACATTCATATTGCGAGACTTAAGCTGCGATTTTGATGTGGCATCCAAGGGTTGTAATGGTGAGCGAGGGCTTTGCAAATGCGGCTCACTGTCTGTCTATCTCTCAACGCATGTCGAGGCGATCGTCAGGTGAATAACCCGCGTTTCACCGCAGCCTAACGCGCAACCGCCAGAGGTTTTCCCGTTGGCTCGTGGATCATGACCTCCATCGGCAAACCATAGATGCGCTGCAGTGCTTCAGGCGTCATGATCGTCTCTGCGGTTCCCTGCATGATCACGCGGCCTGAATGGAGCGCCGTGATAGTGTCGCAAAAGCGGGACGCCATGTTGATGTCGTGCAGCACGATGATGATGCCGAGACCCTTCTCCTGAGACAGCTTGCGGACCAGTGAGAGGACCTCGATCTGATGGGAAATGTCGAGGGCCGAGATCGGTTCGTCGAGCAGCAGGCATTCCGTATCCTGCGCAACCAGCATGGCGAGCCAGGCGCGTTGTTTTTCACCGCCCGAGAGCGTGTCGACGAGGCGGTCGGCGAGCGGGGCGACACCGGTCAATGCAATTGCCTCCTCTGTCTTTTGTCTGTCCACCTCGCCGAACCGACCAAGGGCGCCGTGCCAGGGATAGCGTCCCAGCGACACGAGTTCGCGGACGGTCATTCCGGCAGCCGAGGGCAGGTGCTGCGCCAGATAGGCGACCTTGCGCGCTAGCGCCCGATCGCCCCAGGTGTCGAGCGGTTGTCCGTCCAGGGTGATGCTGCCGCTCGTGGGCGCTTGCTGACGTGCCAGAAGCTTCAGAAGCGTCGATTTGCCCGAGCCGTTGTGCCCGATCAGTCCGAGAACCTGGCCATCCATCGGAATCTCGAGCGTCAACGGTGCAAGAATGGGCCGCTCGGCCACATCGAAGGCGACGTCGCAAAGAGAGAAGGTCGATCTCTGTCTGTTCAAGATTTGATCCTTTTTACTCGATCTGGGCAGAGACTGCCGCAATCCTCGATGCCCGGAATGCGATCCCTCAGACAGCAGACTTTCCGGCGACGCATGCGCAATCCGTCTTCCTCGACGTAGCGGATGGCATCCGTCATCGGGGTGGGCAGGGCGAAGTCTGGGCTCTTTCCGGGAAGCTGCCGGACAATCCACTCGAGATAATGCGCCGCATTGCCCCAGAAGACCTTTCTCGACAGGCCGCTCCGCCTTGCAAAGGCATCAACGAGCGGGGTCAGATGCGTGGAGACCAGTAGGCAGGCCGCCTGGTCTGCCTCTTCTGTCGTGAAAGCGGTGGGGAGACGCAAGGCGACCGGCTCGCCGTCGTCATCGACGACGATCGCTGTGTTCTCGATCTCGGCATGAACGGCTTTTCCCCCGATCACGGACAGGGCCATGATGGGGATAATCACGGTCGCCAGATATTTCTGCGACCACAGGGAAACCAGATAGCCATCGGGTTTGACGCCAAAGCGACGTGCGTAGCTTTCTATGAGACAAGCAAAGGGATCGGCTTCCAGCACCTGTAAGGATGGCACCACCCTGCGGATTTCCGGTCCATGGGACAGTCTGTCCCGGATCGGCGCGAGCGGGCCGCTCAATCGCGAGAGCAGATCCTGCGGGCTGCTGAGGCTGTTCATGGGTGCCTCCGGTAAAGGAGCCAGAGGAAGTAAGGTCCACCGACGAAGGCCGCGAGGACGCCTGCCGGGATCTCGTAAGGGAAGTGAATGCTGCGACCGAGCCAGTCAGCCGCGGTCATCAAGGCAGCCCCGATGGCGGCCGCACACAAGGCCCGGTTTAGCGGTTTTGGAGGCGTGGTCATCGCTGCGATATGGGGCGCGATCAGTCCGACAAAGCTCAAGGGGCCGACGATCAAGGTCGCGCTAGCCGTGAGGACGCCTGCCAGCGACAGGAGCCTGGTCCGGGACCGTCGTGGGGCAAGCCCCAGTTCGCGCGCTGCCTGGTCTCCGAGCGGCAGAATCTGTAGCGAGCGCCTGAAAAGCGGCAAGAGGACCAGAGCCACCAGCAAGATCGCGAATCCCGCCAAGCCGGTGATTGCCGTGGCGCGGTAGGTGGGGCCCATCGACCAGGCCAGCACATAGACCGCACGCGGATCGCCGCTTGCCAGAACAACAGTGATGAGAGTGGCGGCAAACGTGCCGATGGCGGCACCTGCGAGCAGGACAGGTCCGGGCGCGTGGGCGGATTTGGCGGTGATGGCCATCATCACCAGAAATGTCGCGAGCGCCCCGCCAATGCCGCCGAACAGCATGGCCAGCGGAGAGAAGGTGCCCGCCAGCAGAAGGGTTGCGACAATGCCAAGCGCTGCCCCGGAACTCACGCCGAGGCCTTCGGGGCTCGCCAGCGGATTGGCCGTGACCGACTGCATGATCGTGCCGGCGAGCGCCAGCATGGCCCCGGCCGAGGCTGCCGCAAGGACCCGCGGCCATCGACCCGAAAACAGCTCCGCCGATGGAAGGTTGTCGATGAACAGCTGCTCGGTCAGCGAGAATATGGCGATTGCGCCCATCATGACGATCGCGATGAGCAGGACGAAGTGCGGACGGTGGCGGGGGCTGGAGGTGGGCGTTCGGGCTTCAGCCTGCAGCGCCGTCACGGGCATGTTCTTCAAAAGCACAAGCAGCAGGAAGGCCCCGAAAAATGCGGTTGCCGTGCCGGTGGGTACTTCGGCGATGTAGCGTGCCATGACCAGGACCGAACCATCGGCAAGAAGCAGGAGTGCTCCGCCTAGCAGCGGCGACCACAACAGGCGGTCCGAGAAGGTTCGGGCGCCAGCAAATCTCGCCAGGTGCGGTGCAGCGAGGCCGATGAAGGCGATGACGCCGACCCTTGCCACGACGAAGGCGGCGAGAACCGAAGCGAGAAACAAGGCGGCTAGTCTCAGTGTCCGGACGGGCACGCCGAGACTGCGACCGCTTGCATCATCGAGCCCGGCAATCGCCAGCGGACGGGCGAGAAGCACAAGCATGGGGATGCAGACCGCCAAACGCCACGCCAGCGCCACGGCACTTGAAAAGTCGTTCTGAACGAGCGAGCCGCTGGCCCAAATGAAGACAGAGCGCAGATATTCATGGTTGAAGAGCGCAAGCACGACCGAGGCGGTTCCGGCAAAGAAACTGACGATCATCCCGGCAAGGAGCATGGTGACGGGGGAAAAACCACCTTTCGACGCCAGCAGCATCACAAGCCCCAGCGTGGCCAGGGCTCCGGTGATCGCGGCCAACTCGATGGACCATACCGCCATGCCCGGCGCTGCGAGTGTCGACAGCGTGATGGCAAGCTGTGCGCCGGACAGAAGTCCCAGCGTGCTGGGTTCGGCGAGCGGGTTCTTCAAGACCTGCTGGAAGACCACACCCGCCAAGGATAGGGCAGCTCCAGCAAGCAGCGCCACGAAAATGCGGGGGAGAAGGGCATAGTGCAGATAGGTTTCGCCGAAGCTGTCTGGCGCAGGACTGAGGATCGCCGCCATCATCCGGGACAGGGGAACATGGCTGCTGTAGCCCAGAATGGTCAGCGCAAGTGCGGACAAAATCAGCAGTATGAACAGAAGTAAGGGGCGTTGCTTCATGCCGGTTGCAGCGCCTTTCCAAGGATGGTCGCAAAGCGCAGGGCAGACGGCAGGGCGCCGAAGACCCAGGTCGGCGGGATGGTCACGACCCGGTTTGCCTTTACGGAGGGAATGGCCCTCCACAAGGCGCTGCCGACAAGCCTTTCGGGCGGGCCTGGCTCGATGATGACGAGCCTTGCCTCCGGGTTTCGCGCAATAGCATTCAGCCCCGAGGTCGAGAAACCCCAGTTGTTGCCAGCCTCTGTCCAGGCGTTTTCAAGGCCGAGCCGGCCAAGCACGTTATGAAACAGGCTGCCGGGGCCGTATATGTCGAGAATACGTTCGTCGGCGAATTTGACAATCAGCACGGGGCGTCCGTCATAGGAGCGCAGGCTGTCGCGGATTCTTGAGAGTTTCTGCTCGAACTCAGCCTTGTATTCGAAGGCCCGCTGCTCGCGCTGCAATTGCCCGGCGATAGCATCGAGGCCGGCTTCGGCGAGTTGCAGCGGGCGGCGTTCGGCTGTGAAAAGCGGCAAGGCCAGTGTCGGTGCGATCGGCTCAAGCGATGCCGCCTGAACGCCATAGCCGGCCTGGGTGAGGATCAGATCCGGTTGCAGGGATTTGAGCAGCTCCATGTTGGGCCATGAGCGCAATCCAAGGTCGATCACGTCATTTGGCAGTTCGGGCGTGACCACGCGTTCCCTGTAGAGTTCGGCTTCCGCAATCGCATAGGGGCGAGCGCCGAGCGCAAGCAGGGTTTCGGCCCAAGCCCAGTCGAGCGCGGCGATGCGAGGCTCTGGCTGTTGCGCGCGGACGTGCTGCGGCATGGCCACAAGCGCCAGCATCGCGGCGGAGAAGCTCCGCCGCGACAAGGCATGATTTGCAATGGTTCTCACGGAAGACGTCACCAGCTGTATTTCAGCGTTCCGTAGATCGTGCGCCCTTCGCCCCAATAGCAACCGGTGGTGCCGATGCAGGAGGAGACATACTTCTTGTCGAAGAGGTTGCTCACGTTGAGCGACGCCTTGAGGCCTTCCAGCTTGGGATCCGCCTTGCCGAAATCATATCGGATGGCCGCATCGAACAGGGTGTAGCCGGGCACATCATAGACATTGGCATTGTCGCCATAGGTCTGGCCGACATAACGCGCACCACCACCGAAGCTCAGGCCGCCCCAGGCATCATCGGACTGGACGCTGTAGTCCAACCAGAGTGCTGCCTGTTGTTCCGGCACGAAGGCAAGGCGTTTGCCCTGGTTGCTTAAGCCTGAGCTGCTCGGATTGTCGCGGGTGATTTCGCTGTCGGTATAGGCATAGGAGGCGATGACAGAGAATGCGTCGTTTAGCTCCGCCTTGCCTTCAAGCTCGAGACCGCGCATGCGCACCTCGCCGGTCTGCACACGATAGCTGGTGTTCACCGGGTCGGGCGTCAGAACGTTCTGCTGCGTCAGCTGGTAGGCCGACAGGGAAATGAAGCTGTTCATGCCTTCGGGCTGGTACCTCAGGCCGACTTCGAACTGCTCGCCGGTGGTTGGATCGAACGGGACGGCCAGCCTGCTCGTACCGCTCGCCGGATTGAACGAGGTCGAATAACTCGCATAGGGAGAGAAACCGTTGTCGAAATTGTAGACAAGACCTGTTCTCCAGGTGAACTTGCCATCCTTCTGCTCGACGGTCGCATCTTTGCTGCTGGTACGTTCGCGCGTTTCCGTGTTGGCCCAGTCATAGCGGCCGCCCAGCGAAAAGACTGCATTGCCCCATTCGATCTGGTCTTGCGCGTAAAGGCCTGCCTGTGAACGATCCTGGTCGATGCGGAGCGATGTTGCAGGCCGCGTGATGCTGGTTGCACCGTAAACCGGATCGTAGACGTTGAAGGGCCGCGTGATCACCGACAGGGCCGACTCTTCGAAGCGGCTATCCTCGAAGGAATAGTCCAGGCCGAAGATCGCCGTATGGGATACCTCACCAGTCGAGAAACGGGCAATCGCCTGATTGTCGACGGTGAAGAGGCGCGAAGTTTCCGGGAAGGCCCAGGCGTAGCGCAACAGAGACGACGGGTTGCACGACGCAGCGGAGGCGCAATAGGCCTGAACGCGCTGGGTGTCGGTGTCGACATAGCCGTAGCGCAGGTTCTGTTTGAAGGTCCATGTCTCGTCGAATTCATGGGCGAACTCGTAACCGACGAAGGCCTGTTTGCTCCTGAAGCGGTCGTAGCCGGGTTCTCCGAGGAAGGCATCGCGCGGCAGTTCGGCGTAGCCATTCAGGTTGAGCGTACCGTTCGCGGTCAGCGCCGGGGCGCCACCGCCACCGGGAGAATCGATGTTCTGGTATTCGCCGAGGATGGTTAGCGACGTTCCTTCATCGGACTGGAAGGTAAACGACGGCGCAATGTAGCCCTTACGCTCTTCGACATAGTCGTATTGCGTGTCGCTCAGCCGGCCGACGCCGACCATGCGATAGAGCAACGTTCCTTCTTCATCGAGCTTTCCGCCGACATCAAAGGCTGCCTGGAAGCGATCATGACTGCCATATTGTAGTTCGACTTCCCGGATTTCCTCGTTTCGAGGACGCTTGCTCACCATGTTGAGCATACCGCCTGGCAGGCCCTGACCGTAAAGCACGGAAGCCGGGCCCTTCAGGATCTCGGTACGCTCCAGACCATAGGGCTCGATCTTCGGCTGGGAGTATCCGCGTGCACCGAAGGGAAGCCGCAATCCATCGCGGTATCGGCCCGGCACGAAACCGCGAACGGTCAACCAGTCATGCCGAACATCTGTATCAGAATACTGCGCCACGACGCCCGGGGTGTAGCGCAAGACCTGGGTGACGGTCGATGCACCCTGCGCCTCCATCTGCTCTCGGGTCACCACGTTGACGGCCTGCGGCGTGTTCTTCAGCGGTGTGCCGGTCTTCGTGCCGGTCGCACTTTGGGTGGCCACGATGCCATCTACGGGCCCCCAGGCGTTTTCTCCCTGGACCTCGATCGTGTTCAACTGCGTCGAGCCGTCAGCTGCAACATTGCCAGCACCTGACGCCGGTGCCGAAATTGCCACCGTGCCGGCATTCGGGAAGGAATAGATGAGGCCGGAGCCAGCAAGGATCTCGGCAAGCGCCTGTTCGCGCGTTGCCGCGCCGGAAAAACCGGGAGACGTCTTGCCCGTCGCTGCGGCCGACAGATAGGTGACCTGCAAGCCAGCCTGCCGACCGAAGACGGTCAAGGCATTGTGCAGCGGACCGGCCGGTACGGAAAAAGACGACTGCGCGCTGCTTTGCGCGAAGGCCTGATTGGCCGGGGCGGTCAGACCTGCACCGATTGCCGTCGAAACCAGAAGCGCGGTCGCCAGCGCCCTTACCTTGCCTTTGAAAACTTGACGACGAATCCCGTGCCCCATAGCCTTTAGACCTCTCCAATTCTGCAACGCTTGTGCAGGGACAGGCCGTGCCTGAGCATTATCCGATTTCTGTCCCTGAGACTGTTACAGTCGGGCTCCAGAAATTTTCACTCTTTTTCTCAAGTTTTTTCGGGCGGCTTCACAGTGGCGAGATCACCGTGACAAAGGACGTGACCTGCCGAACACGCGAGCCCGTCGGATGCACCACTGCTTCGAGTGTGCGAAGCGGGTCTGTGAGGTCGAAAATGCCGCTGACGCGTTGGGCGCCGACGGAGGGATCGGCGATGACAATGCGTCCCGGTATCCAGCGGCCGATGCGCGAGACGAGCGCGTCGACCCTTTCTTCTTCTGCAATGATCAAGTTGTCGCGCCATGTGGCGATCTGACCGCTTTCCTTTTGGCCACGATCGATCCGGCCTGAGTCCGCATCCATGGTCAGCCATTGCCCGTCTTCGAGCTGGACACCGGCTTGGAGCAGCGCATTCGAGGTCTGCACATCCACGAGGCCATGATCCACGGCAACCGTCACGCTGTCATTGTCGTTCGAGACGTCGAAGGCGGTCCCAAGAGCCGTGGCGCGCAAATCTGCGCAGACGACCGAAAACGGTCGGTTCAACTCCCTGGCCACCTCAAAAAAGCACATGCCGGCCAAGAGTTCGATCTCGCGCCGCTCTGCGCCAAAGTTCACGGCGATGGCGCTTTCGGGACCGAGTGTCGCAATGCTGCCGTCGGGAAGTGTGACGCGGCGGATTTCTCCCTTGTCGCTCCTGTGGTCCGCACGGGCTTCCATCAGCATGCCGGGGGCGAAGGAATAGGCGGCCGATCCGAGCCCCAGGATGGTCAGGCCGCCAACCATGAAATTACGGCGTGTCAGGCCGAGGCTCTCGCTGCGGTCGATGCGTCGCTTTTCATTCAGAAGCGTGCCAGATGCGCCATGAACCCGGGACACGCGCGCCCAGATATCCTGATGGTGCGGGCTGCGGCCGCGCCACGCCCGGATCAACTCCTCGGAAACGGGATTGTCCGGATCGTTTTGCTGACGGATGATCAGATCGATCGCTTCATCCAGCAATCGTTGCTGATCGGGTATCGTCTCGGTCATCTGATCTCTTCCGCCGGGCGTGGCAGTCTCGGCCGCCTCTGATACTCAATACAATCGAGCATTGCGAATTTTCCGCCTTTTGGTCGAGAAATCAGAGCACGTCCACGCGAAGGACGAGATGACGGTAGGCGTCGCGGATCAGGGACCAGGCTCTTGTCGTCGATATGCCGAGTTCTTCTGCCACTTCGGCGATCGTCCTTTCGCCAAGCCGGTGCATCTCGAAGGCCTGTCGGGTCCGTTCCGGCAATTCGGACAGTGCCTGATGCGTTTGCACGAGGCATTGACGAGAATAGACTATTCTCTCCGGGGACGGGGCCGGATCGGCAATGTTGATTGCCTCTTCGTCATCGAGTGGCACCGTCTGGATCAGTGCTTCGCGTCGCTTGTGGTTGATCCCGAGATTGCGGGCCGCTCGGTAAAGATAGGCGCCCGGATTGTGGTTTTCCGCAGCTTGCCCGGGTGGCTTTGCGATCACGCGCACGAAGGCGTCCTGCGTCAGATCCGCCGCGATATCAGGATTGATACCGTTGCGCTGCAACGATCTGGTCATTCCCGGCGCGTGACGCCGAAACAGATTGTGGATGTCCCAAGTCAATTGCTGCCTGCCTTTCGCAACGATGCATTTCGACAGAGGCGGGACACGGCATCATGGCGGCTGCACACCCGCCCGTAATCCTGGCGCGGGTTCAGCATCGGTCGGAGGACAAGCGAGGTGGTTGGAAGAGGCACGGGACAACACTCATGGCAGTGCGGATCGCAAAGAAACATGTCTTGAAAACTCATGTTAAACTTTTGTGGCCGCTGCATGCAAGCACAAAGCCCAAGCCGCGAGCCGGTATCGCCCAAAGGGGTTAGCGTGAGCCATTGTCGATACTCTGGCAAGCAGACAGCGAACGCCCAGCAGGATCTGATATCGGTTGGAACAAAGTCGGGTCGGTTGGCTTTTGCAAACTTGGCGCGGGCAACAGATGGTCGAATGTTGGTCGCATTCCGGCGGCTGTGTTCGAGAACGAGGTGAGTTGATGAATGAGACTAGCAAGGTTCGCCTGACGGTGAACCGGACATCCCGCGAGATCGACGTCGACAACCGAACCACATTGCTCGACCTCTTGCGAGAAAACCTGCAGCTCACGGGCACCAAGAAAGGCTGCGACCATGGCCAGTGCGGCGCCTGCACCGTGATCATCGACGGACGTCGGGTCAATTCGTGCCTGACGCTTGCCGTCATGAACGAGGGCTCTGAGGTCACCACGATCGAGGGGCTGGGCGCACCCGGCGATCTGCACCCGATGCAGGCCGCTTTCGTCAAGCATGACGGTTTTCAGTGCGGTTACTGCACGCCCGGCCAGATCTGTTCCTCCGTCGCGATGCTCGAGGAGATCGCGGCCGACATCCCCAGCCACGTTACCGATGACCTGATGAACAAGGCACGACCGACCGCCGAGGAGATCCGCGAGCGGATGAGCGGCAATATCTGTCGCTGCGGTGCCTATTCCAACATCGTCGATGCCATTACCGAGGTCGCGGAAACACGCTCATGAAAGCCTTCACCTATGAACGCGCGGCCTCGGCCGAAGCGGCAGCGCAAATTGCCGCGTCAAATCCGCATGCAAAGTTTATTGCAGGCGGTACCAATCTTCTTGATCTGATGAAGCTCCAAATCGAGACGCCGACCCATCTGATCGATGTCAACGGACTCGGGTTTAACGAGATCGAACCGACGGCCGAAGGAGGCCTGCGGATCGGCGCCATGGTGCGCAATACCGATCTGGCCGCCCATGAGATTGTCCGTCGAGACTATCCGCTGCTTGCGCGGGCGCTGCTTTCCGGTGCGTCCGGGCAATTGCGCAACCGCGCCACGACCGGCGGAAACCTGCTGCAGCGAACCCGCTGTCCCTACTTCTACGACACCAATCAACCCTGCAACAAGCGGCAGCCGGGCAGCGGATGTTCGGCCATCGGCGGCTTCAGTCGGCAGCATGCGGTCCTCGGGGTGAGCGACGCCTGCATCGCGACCCATCCGAGCGACATGGCCGTTGCCATGCGCGCGCTTGATGCCGTCGTCGAGACTGTGAAGGCCGATGGCAGCCGTCGCGCCATTCCACTCGCCGACTTTCACCGTCTGCCGGGAGACACGCCGCATATCGAAACGGTGCTGGAGCAGGGCGAGATCATCACGGCGGTCTGTCTGCCGCCGCCGATCGGCGGTACCCAGATCTATCGCAAGGTTCGCGACCGCGCATCCTATGCCTTCGCGCTTGTCTCTGTCGCAGCCGTGATCCAGCCGGATGGGTCTGGGCGGATTGCACTGGGAGGCGTTGCGCACAAGCCCTGGCGGAGCGAGGACGCGGAGGCGCAATTGCCCAACGGTGCTCAAGCGACGGCGGCAGTACTGCTCGCTGACGCCCGACCGACGGATCAGAACCGTTTCAAGCTCGCTCTCGTGGAGCGCTTGCTGAGCGCCGTCATTGCGCAAGCCAAGGATTAAAGCTCATGAAGTTCGACAGGCCAGAAACCACCAATCCCATCGACAATCTGAAGGTGATCGGCCGCCCGACGCACCGGATCGACGGCGAGCTCAAGACGACGGGTCGCGCCAACTATGCCTATGAGCATTGGGATCTCGGTCTCAAGATCGCCTATGGCTATCCGGTGGCTGCCGGCATTGCCAAGGGGCGCATCATCGAGATCGACAGCGAGAGCGCCCGGCAGGCACCCGGCGTTCTTGCGGTGGTCACCACACTTGACGTTGGAAACCGCGAGAAGGGCGAACACAATACGGCGACCCTCTTTGGCGGAGATGTCGTGCAGCATTATCATCAGGCAATCGCCCTTGTCGTTGCCGAGACATTCGAACAGGCGCGGGCGGCGGCTTCGCTGATCGATGTGTCCTACGAGCGCGAGGACGGCTCCTTCGACCTGTCCAAGGCCATGAAAACGGCAGAAAAGCCTTCGGAAGATGAGAAGCCCGACACGGCCTTCGGCGACTTCGATGATGCCTATGCTCGGGCGTCTGTGACGCTCGATGCCGATTACAGCACGCCAGACCAGTCGCATGCGGCGATGGAGCCGCATGCCTCAATGGCATTCTGGGACGGCGATGAACTGAAGATCTGGACCTCGAGCCAGATGATCGACTGGTGGCGGACGGATCTTGCGACCTTCCTTGGCATGGACAAGGAGAAGATCCGGCTGATGTCGCCCTTCATCGGCGGTGGATTCGGCGGCAAGCTGTTCCTCAGGGCGGATGCGGTGCTTGCCGCGCTGGGTGCCAAGGCTGCTCGATGCGCGGTCAAGGTGACCTTGCCGAGGCCGGTGATCATGAACAATACCACCCATCGGCCGGCGACGATCCAGCGTGTCCGGATCGGTGCCGATACAGATGGCAAGATCGAAGCGATCGCACATGAGAGCTGGTCCGGCAACTTGCCGGAGGGAAGCCTCGAAACGGCGGTCAACCAGACGCGCCTTCTCTACGCGGGCGCCAACCGCATGACCGCCATGCGCCTGGCCTCGCTCGACCTGCCCGAGGGCAATGCGATGCGCGCGCCGGGCGAGGCGCCGGGCCTTATGGCGCTCGAAATTGCCATGGACGAGATGGCCGAAAAGCTTGGTATCGATCCTGTCGACTTCAGGATCATCAACGACACGCAGGTCGATCCGGAGAACCCGGATCGACCCTTCTCGAAACGCGACCTGATCGGTTGTCTACGGCTCGGTGCGGAACGCTTCGGATGGAGCGATCGAGGCCAGCCGGGAGCCCGGCGTGACGGCAACTGGCTTGTCGGAACCGGTGTGGCCGCTGCCTATCGCGACAACTTGCTCGTTGAGTCCGGTGCCCGTGTCCGTCTCGAAAGCAATGGTCGGATTACTGTCGAGACTGACATGACCGATATCGGCACGGGCAGTTACACCATCATCGCGCAGACCGCTGCCGAAATGCTGGGGGTAACGTTGGAGGACGTCGACGTCCGGCTCGGCGATTCCAGCTTTCCGGTATCCGCCGGCTCCGGCGGTCAGTTCGGCGCCAATTGTTCGACAGCTGGCGTCTATGCCGCCTGCGTCAAGCTGCGCGAGGCCGTTATCCAGAAACTCGGTCTCAATGCTCAGGACGTTCGATTCGATGGCGGTCAGGTCCGCTCGGGCAATCATGCGATCCCGCTGTCGGATGCCGTCCGTGCTGATGCTCTGATCGGCGAGGACACGATCGAATGGGGTGATCTCTCCAAGACCCATCAGCAATCGACCTTCGGCGCGCATTTCGTCGAAGTGGGTGTGGATGTCGTCACCGGAGAATGCCGCGTTCGCCGTATGTTGGCCGTGTGTGCCGCCGGTCGCATTCTTAACCCGATCACTGCCCGGAGCCAGGTGATCGGTGCGATGACCATGGGCATTGGGGCTGCGCTTTCGGAAGAACTTTTCGTCGATACGAAGAAGGGCTTTTTCGTCAACCACGACCTCGCCGGATATGAAGTGCCGGTGCATGCTGATATCCCGAGCCAAGACGTGATCTTCCTGGACGAAACGGATCCGATGTCTTCACCGATGAAGGCCAAGGGTGTCGGCGAACTGGGCCTGTGTGGCGTGTCGGCTGCGATTGCCAATGCCATCTACAACGCCACGGGTGCTCGCGTCCGCGACTACCCGGTTACGCTGGACAAGCTGATCGAACATCTGCCGGACGATTTCTGATCTCGGATCTCTAAAGGGTGGGCGCGGCATCAATGTCGGGCACGTCTTCACGGGCGTGTCTATTGTGGCGCCGTTGACCAGGTCGGAAGGCTTGGTGAATGGCGTTGCTGCACGATGACGTTGCGTCCATCACTTCCGATTGCCGCCTCCTTAGCCCCCATTTTCCCAACCAGAAACACTGTCATCACGCCTCCGTGAGAAAATGTCGTTTTATGGCCTCGTCCGGCCAGCTTAAGGCTTGCCGGAAATGCGGCTCTGAAAGGGGCGCGGCCAAAACCCAGTGCGGTGAGATTTCGCGCGAGGCGTTTCATATTGCCATCGCCAGATCGCTCCCGCAGACAAGGACCAACAAGTCGATGAGATTTATCAACGTGATGCCGGCAGTCCGGATCCTGAAACGCCTATGCGCGGCAGCGGGCCTCGCATTGCTGCTGACCGCCTGCTCGCAAACCTCGGGTGTGCAGCGCCAGCCGGCTGCGCCGCCGGTCGACCCCGCGCTGCAGGCGATGTATGCCGAGGTGCAGGATGGTGGACAGATCATTCCGGCGGTCGATGTATCGAAGATGGATCCCCGGAATGTCCGCCAGGTCGTCAATTATCGGACATCCTATCTGCCTGGCACGATCGTGGTCGATCCGCATGCTCGCTTCCTCTATCTCGTCATGGAGGGCGACAAGGCGATGCGCTACGGCATCGGTGTCGCCAAGGCCGGTCTGGAATTCCAGGGCGTAGGCGATATCAATCGCAAGGCTCGCTGGCCGGGGTGGGTGCCGACGCAGAACATGATTGCTCGCGAGCCTGATCGTTACGGTCCGCTCGCGCAGGGTCTGCCGGGTGGTATCGACAATCCGCTCGGTGCGCGCGCCCTCTATCTCTACCAGAACGGACGGGACACGCTCTACCGGATTCATGGGACCAATGAGGCGTGGTCGATCGGTCAATCCGTCTCGTCGGGATGTATTCGCCTGCTCAACCAGGACATCATCGATCTCCACGCTCGTGTTCCGGTCGGATCGCAGATGGTGGTCCTGCCTCTCGAAGAATCCGGTAGAGGCGAGTTCTGATCAGCTAAAACCTTCTCCGTCTTATGGCGTGGTCTGTGACAGACGGAGCGTTGCGACAAGACGGAGTTTGGCGGTAGCATCGCAGCCATAGAACCGGCGTGCTTCATAACGGTACGCCGGCAGACGGCGATGCCGACGTTGCGGGACCGCTTTGTCGGGAATGACTTCGAGAGGGCCAAGTGCATGATCGAAAGACCAGAACTTTTCCTGCGCCAGCTGTTCGACCGTGCCGTCGAGGTGGCGGACCCGATGCGGACGCTCAAGGATTTCCTGCCTGAAAAGCCAAAGGGTCGGGTGATCGTCGTCGGTGCGGGCAAGGCGAGTGCGCGGATGGCGGAAGCGGTCGAGGCGGCATGGGGTCCCTGCGAAGGTATCGTCATCACGCGCTATGGTTATGGCCGGCCATGTCGCGGTATCGAGATCGTCGAGGCGGCCCATCCGGTTCCCGACGAGGCGGGCCTGAAAGCGACGGCGCGTCTGCTGGCTCTCGTTGAAAGTGCCGGCGAAGGCGATTTCGTGCTGGCGCTGATCTCGGGGGGAGCCTCGGCGCTGCTGGTCCAGCCGGTGCCGGGCGTCTCGCTTGCAGAGAAGCAGGCGGTCAATCAAGCGCTGCTCGCGTCAGGCGCGCCGATCGACCGGATGAATACGGTCCGAAAACATCTCAGCCGGGTGAAGGGTGGACAACTGGCCGCCGCAGCCTGGCCGGCTGAGCTCCTCGCCTTGATGATCTCGGATGTGCCGGGAGACGATCCGGCCTTTATCGGCTCCGGTCCGACGGTTGGCGATCCGTCGAGCCCGGACGACGCTCTGGCCGTGATCGATCAATGGAAGATCGCGCTTCCTGGTGGGGTTCGCGAGGCATTGGCACGGGGCTCCGGGGTCGTCAGACCCGGCGACCCGCGCCTCGCCCGCGTGCGCAACGTCATCTACGCTGCACCCCGGCAATCGCTGGAGGCCGCTGCGGAGCTGGCCCGAGAGGCCGGTTGCGACGCGCGCGTTCTCGGTGATGACCTGGAAGGCGAGGCGAGGGTTGTCGCTGAGACCCAGGCGAGAGAGGCGCTTGCCGTGCAGCACTCCCTGCGCGCCGAGGATCCGCCGATCCTTCTCCTCTCCGGCGGCGAGTTGACGGTTACCCGACGCGGCGATGGCATCGGCGGACCCAATGCCGAATTCTGCCTCGCGCTTGCAGTGGCTCTGGATGGCGCTGAAGGTATCCATGCGCTTTCTTGCGACACGGATGGCGTCGATGGTGCAGCCGAAGTCGCCGGCGCCGTCATCGGTCCCGAACTTCTGAAGAAGGCTGCCGAACTGCGTTGCGACCCAGAGGTCGCTCTGCAACGAAACGACGCTCATTCGTTCTTCGCAGCGTTGGACGCGCAGGTTGTCGCCGGCCCCACCCTGACCAACGTCAACGATTTCCGCGCGATCCTCGTGCAGCCGCGTCCGACCCCATCAAGGCATTAGCCGAAATTTCCGTTCACTGACGAAACCCGACACGTGATGGGGGGGCTGGTGCTCGCTGCATTGGTGTGCCTGCGAGAAATCCTGTGGTTGATATCTATCATGATAAATTATTGCATTCGAGTTATCTATGTGAATTAATGGCGCGCATACAGGATGCCAAATCGAAAGGATTTCCCCATGAAGAGGCTGTTCCGGAGCGCATTTGCTGCTGCCGCCTTGAGTGCCGCCATGATCGCCGCCCAGCCAGCGAGCGCGCAGACCCCGCCCAATGTTCTTGTCGTCGGGCAGATCGCCGAACCCAAGTCTCTCGATCCGCATACGGTCACCGCCACCAATGATTTCCGCATTCTGGTGAACGTCTACGATGGTCTTGTGCGCTTCAAGGACGGCACGCTGGAGATCGAGCCGGCACTTGCCGAGAGCTGGGATATTTCTGAGGACGGCAAGACCTATACGTTCAAGCTGCGTCAGGGCGTGAAGTTTCACGACGGTTCGGACTTCACCGCCGAGGCCGTCAAGTTCAACTTCGACCGGATGCTGAAAGAGGACCACCCATTCTACAATACCGGCCCTTTTCCCCTGTCGTTTAACTTCGCCTCTGTCGAGGCCGTCAACGTGATTGACGGCCAGACTGTCGAGTTCAAGCTGAGCGAGGCTTTTGCGCCCTTCCTGTCCAATCTCGCTTATCCCACGGGGCTGATCGTTTCCCCGGCTGCCGTGGAGCAGCATGGCGCCGACTATGGCCGGAACCCGTCGGGCACCGGACCCTTCAAGTTTGCCGAATGGCTGTCCAACCAACGTGTGGTCGTCGAGCGCAACCCGGACTACTGGGGTGAGGCTGCGGCCCTCGAAGCCGTCGTCTTTCGACCAGTGACGGATGCAAACACGCGTGTGGCCGAAATGCTTTCCGGAGGCATCGACGTAATGGTCGAGGTGCCGCCGGACAATCTCACCACATTTCAGCAGGATGCCGCGTTTTCCGTTGCCGAGCAGGCAGGACCGCATGTCTGGTTCGGCATCCTGAACACGAAGAGTGGTCCGTTCGCCGACAAGCGCGTTCGTCAGGCCGCCAACTACGCCGTCAACAAGGAAACGCTGGTCAACGATGTGCTTCAAGGCACGGCAACCGTGGCCGCTGGTCCGATCCCGCCTGCCTTCAACTGGGTGGAAAGCTCGGTCGAGCCCTATGCCTACGATCCAGAGAAGGCCAAGGCCTTGCTGGCCGAGGCAGGTGTCGAGGCGCCGGAACTGACATTCTATGTCACTGAAGGCGGTTCGGGTATGCTCGATCCGGTGACGATGGGCGCGGCCATCCAGGCCGATCTGCAGGCCGTCGGCTTCAATGTGAAGATCGAGACCTATGAGTGGAATACCTTCCTCGGCCGCGTCAACCAGGGTCTCGACGGTCAGGCTGATATGGCCGAAATGGCCTGGATGACGAATGATCCCGACACCGTGCCCTATCTCACGCTGCGCAGCGATGCGATGCCGGACAAAGGTGGCTTCAACTCGGGCTATTATTCCAACCCTGAGGTCGACGCGTTGCTGGAGAAGGCACGCACATCGACCGATCAGGCTGAACGCGGCAAGCTTTACGCCCAGGTCCAGGAGATCGTGCATGACGATGCCCCCTGGCTATTTGTCGCCAACTGGAAGCAGAACGCGGTCACGACGGCCAATGTCCAGGGCTTCAAGCTGCAGCCCTCGTTCCTTCTCAACCTGCACGGTGTGACGAAGCAGTAATCCTCCTGCGGCTGACGCCGGCGGGTAATCCGCTCGCCGACGTCAGCCTTGGACGCTCCTGGAGGTTGCCATGCCGGCCTATATTCTCAAACGTCTGATCGCGGTCGTGCCCGTGCTGTTCGGCCTGTCGATCATCGTCTTTCTGGTGATGGCCCTCATTCCCGGGGATACGGCGACCGCCATTCTCGGCGCCTATGCAACGCCTGAAAACGTTGAGCGGATCAATCGTGACCTCGGTCTCGACCAGCCTCTTATTCAGCAATACGTGGTCTGGATCGGCAATGTGCTGCAGGGTGATTTCGGTCGCTCTTATGCCCTGAACCGACCCGTTCTGGACGAGGTCCTCGAGCGTTTCGGCGCCACCCTCATCCTTGCCGGCGTCTCTCTCGTCCTGTGTACGGTCATCGGCCTTCTCGCCGGTGTTGTCTCCGCTGTCCGGCAATTCGGATGGGCGGACCGTGCGATCACCTTCTTCGTGCTGGCCGGGATATCCATGCCCTCCTTCTGGCTGGGGCTCCTTCTCATCTACCTCTTCGCGGTCAAGTGGCGCATGCTTCCGGCCTCGGGCATGTATGCCGTCTATGGGGGAGGGGACCTTAAGGACCTTCTGCTCCATCTGGTGCTGCCCGCCGTCACGCTGTCGGTCGTCGCGGCAGGCGTGGTCGCGCGTCTCACGCGGGGCGCCATGCTCGAAGTGCTTCGGCAGGACTTTGTCCGCACAGCCCGCGCCAAGGGACTTTCGGAACGGCGGGTCATTTATGGTCACGCGTTTCGGTCGGCATTGGTCAGCATCATTCCGGTGATCGGCATCCAGTCCGGCTTCGTGCTCGGTGGCGCCGTCTATATCGAGACCGTGTTCCAGTGGCCGGGCGTCGGCGCCATGCTGGTACAGGCCATCTCCAGCCGTGACATCCTGCTGGTCCAGGGTGGTGTGCTCGTCGTTGCCGCGAGCTACGTGCTCTTCAACCTCGTCGCCGATGTTCTCCAATCCATGCTCGACCCGAGGATCCGCACGTGAGTACTGTTTCTGCTGTTGCCCAGCCCAAGGTCGCGTCGGGGCGGATCACGTCCTGGCGGCTGCTTCTCAACAACCGTCTCGCGGCAGCAGGTCTCCTGCTGATCGGGTTGATCGCTCTTTTGATCCTGCTCGTGCCGATCTTGCCTCTGCCCGATCCCGATGCCACCGCGCCCGCAGATCGGCTGAAGCCGGTTCTGACGGCCGGACACCTTCTCGGTACGGATCAGCTTGGCCGCGATATCCTGAGCCGGCTTTTGTGGGGCGCGCGTCTGTCCGTTACGGTTGGCTTCACGGCGACGCTGATCGCCGCGCTGATCGGGTCGGTCATCGGCATCGTCGCCGGCTATGTCGGGGGACGTACGGACAATGCCATCATGCGTGGCATCGACATGCTGATGGCCTTTCCCTACATCCTGCTGGCGCTGGCGATCGTTGCCGCTCTCGGGCCAGGCCTGATGAATGCGCTCTATGCCATCGCCATCGTCAACATCCCCTTCTTTGCACGCAATGTGCGCGGCGTGACGCTTGGATACGCCCATCGCGAATTCGTCGATGCTGCGCGCCTCTCCGGCAAGGGGCACCTGTCCGTCATGTTCACAGAGGTCTTGCCGAATGTGGCGCCGGTCATCGTCATCACGATGTCGACGACAGCCGGCTGGATGATCCTGGAAACGGCGGGCCTCAGCTTCCTCGGCCTCGGCGCCCAGCCGCCTCAAGCCGATCTCGGGTCGATGCTGGGTGAGGGACGGGCGCAACTCTTCACCGCTCCGCATGTTTCGATCGTGCCGGGCGTCATGATCTTTCTCATCGTCATCAGCCTCAATGTGCTGGGTGACGGCATTCGCGACGTTCTCGATCCGCGCCTGCGCTCCGGGGCGCTGGCGCGCCCGGGGCCTGTCACGGAAATTGCGACCGATCGAAGCGTTCCGGAGAACTCAGCCCAGGACTCTGCTCATTCCATCGAAGGTCTGGAGACCGGTTTCCGCAGCGGAGACAACATCATTCCGGCCGTGCGTGGGGTTTCCCTGCATGTGAAGCGCGGCGAATGCCTCGGGCTGATCGGTGAAAGCGGGTCAGGGAAGAGCGTTACGGCACTATCTGTGATGGGGCTCGTTGCTTCCCCACCGGGCATCATCCAGAACGGCGCCATCTATGTGGGCAATGAAGACGTGCTGGCGATGCCGCAGACACGACTGATCTCCCTGCGAGGCAGCCGCGTCGCCTATGTGTTTCAGGATCCCCTGACCACCCTGCACCCCATGTATCCCGTCGGACGGCAAGTCGAGGAAGCGATCGCCGCGCATCAGTCGCTCGGTGCACGTGAGCGACGTGAACGGGCGATCGCGCTGCTCGAAAAGGTTGGCATACCGGAGGCCCGGGAAAGGGCGAAACACTATCCGCATCAGCTCTCGGGCGGTCAGCGCCAGCGTATCGGCATTGCCATGGCGCTTGCTAACGATCCTGATGTGATCATTGCCGACGAACCGACAACCGCTCTCGACGTGACCGTGCAGGCCCGCATCCTGGAGCTCCTGCGTGATCTGCAGCGTGAGCGCGGGATGGCGCTTCTCTTCATCACCCATGATTTCGGCGTCGTATCGGAGATCTGTGACCGCGTCGCGGTGATGAAGGACGGTCAGATCGTCGAGACCGGTGAAACGCGCGCGGTTCTCGCCAACCCGCAGCATGACTACACGAAGCGGCTGATCGCCTGTGTGCCCGAACTCGGGACCGGGGCGCAATTCCTGGAGCGTGTCGCCCGGCTCTTCCCTAAGCAGAACGCGGAGGTGTCATGACGAAGTCTGCGATCCAGATCCGAGATCTTACCAAGTCCTTCGGTGGCGGGCGCAGCCTGTTCGGCAAGGAACGGCACGAGGTCAAGGCCGTGAAATCCGTGTCGCTGGATCTGATGCGCGGTGAAACGCTTGCCGTGGTCGGGGAAAGCGGATCGGGAAAGAGCACGCTTGCCCGCATGCTGGTCGGGCTCGAGACGCCTACCTCCGGCAGTATGCTGATCGGGGGCAAGGATGCGGAGGCGCTTCGGCGGGAAGGGCCGCGCGCCTTTGGCAAGACGATCCAGTATGTCTTTCAGGACCCTGTTGCCTCGCTGAACCCGCGCAAGACAATCAGCAGCATCCTCGAGACCCCGCTCAAGCTGCTGTGTGGATACGAGGCGCCCAAGCGGCGCGAACGGATGAAGGAACTGCTGGACGCGGTCCAGATGCCGGAGAACACGCTCTCGCGCTATCCGCACGAATTCTCCGGCGGTCAGGCGCAACGGATTGCGATCGCCCGGGCACTCGCCGCAGAAGCGGAGATCCTGGTGTTCGACGAGCCGGTGAGCGCGCTTGACGTCGGGGTTCAGGCGCAGGTCCTATTGCTTCTCAGCGATCTCAAAGCGCGGTTTGACTTGTCCTATCTGTTCATCAGTCATGACCTTGCTGTCGTCGAGGCGATCTGTGACCGCGTCGCTGTCATGTATTTCGGTGAGATTGTCGAGCTGGCACCCGCTGCAAGGCTTTTTGCCGATCCTGAACACGCCTATACAAGGCGGCTCGTGGCCAGTGCGCCCCGCATCAGGAGAGAATGACGCGCGATGACCGATACTGAGGAGAGGGAGAAAACAGGTAGCGAAGACGGCAAGCGCCTGTTCACCCCGGCGGGAAAGCCGAAGCGCCGACCTGATGCCATCGCTGATCTGATGAAGGACTTCATCCGTTCGCAGGGTCTCCAGCCCGGCGATCGCCTGCCGCAGGAACGCGAGTTGATGGACCGCTTCAAGGCCGCCAAGGGGACGGTGCGCGAGGCGATGAAGGCGCTGGAAACCCAGGGCCTGATCTTTACGCGCAGCGGCCCCGGCGGCGGTGCCTTCGTCGCCGCGCCTTCCGCCCGGCACGCCATGGAGCTCTTGTCCACGCACTTCTTCTTCAACACGCCGACCCTCTCCGACATCTATGCAATCCGCAAGGCGCTGGAGCCTGAGGTTGCCGTTTCGCTTGCGGGACGGATTTCGGGCCAGCAACTGGCGCTGCTCGAACGGACGATCCGCCTCTACGATCACCCTCCGGTCGATCCGGACGATCAATACCGTCAACGCGTTGCCGAACTCGATTTCCACTCGCAGCTGGCTCAGTTCTGTCCCAACCCGCTTCTCGGGTTTCTCTGCGGCCTGATGCACAATCTGTTGCGTGATCTGCCTCTGGCCCGGCAGATCTATGCCGACCCTGCGCCCAGCTCGCGAGAGGAGGGGCTTTCCTACCAGTACCGGCTCATGGCGGCCATGAAGGATGGACGGACAGAGGATGCGCGCTCGATCGCGGCCGAACATATGGCATTCGCCGAGGCCTATATGCTCGCGCGGGCACAGACGATCGGATGATCGAGGCGGCACAATCGAGTGTCGGTTCGAGATCTGCATCGCCTTGTCTGCCGATATCGGATAGTGGCGGGGCAGGCGAGGAGATCAGGCTATGGTTTGTGCGTGTCACATGCAAAGTGCAGTGAGTCTCTTCGCCTTCGATATTTTTGCGAGCCGGTGGAGCCAGATCGCGTGTCGCGCGTTTATTCCCGCGGTCAGTCGGGGGCTTTTCGAAATAACATGATGCAATTCTTCTCGGGCTACGAGGCTCAGATCGCTCTGGGTCTGGTGATCTTGCTGTTTGGCCTGTTCGTTTGGGAGAAATATCCCGCTGAGGTGACCGCATCCGCGGGGGCTGCAGTCTTCATCGTGCTCGGATTCGTGCCGACCGACAAGGCGATGGCAGTGTTTTCCAATTCCGCGCCGCTGACGATTGGCGCGATGTTCGTTCTCACCGGTGCCCTGGTGCGCACGGGGGTCCTCGAACGCGTGGCAGCCGTGGTTCTCGAGAGGTCGAAGAAGCGGCCGCAACTGGCGCTTGCCGTGTTCCTGCTGACGGCGCTTGTCGCGTCGGCCTTCATGAACAACACGCCGGTGGTGCTTGTCCTGATACCGATCGTGATCCGGCTCGCCGCCTCGCTCGACATCGCCGCGACACGGCTTCTCATTCCGGTGTCCTACGCCGCCATTCTGGGCGGAACCTTGACGCTGATCGGGACGTCGACAAACCTGCTCGTTGATGGCGTCGCGCGCGGGCAGGGCCTTGAGCCCTTTTCGCTTTTCGAGATCACACCGATTGGTCTTGCGGCAGCAATCACCGGCGTGCTCACCATGCTCGTGCTCGGAAAGTTTCTTTTGCCGGATCGCCGCGAGGAAGGTGGCGAGCTGGATGACCAGGAGGACGCCGAATTTCTCTCTGAGATCACCGTGCTCGCGGATGGTCCCTTCACTGAAAAGGCCATCGGCGACATTGCGGAATTCAAGCAGCCGGGGCTGCGCATCGTCGGTTTGCACGTCAATGGCGAGGTGATCCGCAAGGATATCGAGACCATGACCCTGAAGAAGGGCGACGGGCTTATCATTCTCGCAAGATCGGCCGATCTCTTGACCCTGAACGACAAGGAAGGGTTGCGTGTCGGCCAGAGACGCGGAGCCGCCCCCAAGGGCGACGTCATCGTGGTCGAGGCGGTCGTTGCGCCCGGGCGCTACGGCTATCGGACGCGTCTTTCCAGCCTGACTCTCGGGCGCCGCTTTGGCGTGCGCATCATCGGTGCCCATCGACATCGGCATGTGCCGGGTCCTGACCTCGACAATGTCCGTCTTCGGCCGGCAGACAAGCTGCTCATCGAGGGGACCGCCGAGGCGCTGGACGAACTCTCGCAGCAGAATGAGCTGATATCCGTCACCCGTTCGTCCGCCCGTGCCTTCAGGCCGACCAAGGCGCCTTTGGCGTTGCTTGCTCTCGGTCTCGTGGTGGTGCTTGCCGCATTCAATGTCATGGACATCGGTATTCTGGCGATGATCGCCGTGCCGGCTATCCTGATCTTGCGCTGTATCGACGCCGATGAAGCCTGGGGCTCGATCGAAGGTGGTATTCTGATTCTGATCTTTGCGATGCTGATTGTGGGGCAAGGATTGCAGGAAACCGGAGCTGTTGCACTCGTTGTTGAGACGGCAATGCCTCTGATGTCGACCGTCTCTCCCTTTGTGCTGGTCCTCCTGGTCTACACGCTGTCGTCGACGCTCACCGAATGCGTGACCAACAACGCGGTGGCGGTCATCCTGACGCCAATCGTCATCGGTCTCGGTCAGCAATTGGGTATTGATCCTAGGGCCCTTGTGGTGGCGGTCATGTTTGGTGCAAGTGCAAGCTTCGCCACGCCCATCGGCTATCAGACAAACACGCTGGTCTATGGTGCCGGGAATTACCGCTTCAGCGATTTCGTCAAGATCGGCTTGCCGATGAACATCATCGTGGGCTTGGCGTCCTGTTACGCTATCTATCTTTATTATGGTCTTTGAGGAGTAGACGCATGGATATCATCACCGGATTTTTCGGACTGGTCGAGGATCTCACATGGGGATGGGCTTTGATCCCGATGCTCGTTGTCTTCGGCGTGTTCATCACGGTGATGACCGGGTTCGTGCAGATTAGGTTCTTCAAGCGCATGTTCCGCGTGCTTTTTGCGAAGAACCAGACCGGCGATCCGAATGCGATCAGCGCACGCGAGGCTCTGCTCGTGTCGGTCGGTGGACGCGTCGGTGGCGGTAACATTGCAGGTGTTGCGGTCGCGATCACGCTCGGAGGGCCGGGTGCCGTCTTCTGGATGTGGGCGATTGCAATCATCGGCATGGCGACGAGCTTGGTCGAATCGACGCTTGCCCAGCTTTACAAGCGTTCCAACGGCGACGGCACCTATCAGGGCGGGCCTGCCGGCTACATCATCTATGGGCTCGGTGCGAAGCACAAATGGCTGGCCGTGGTCTATGCCGTCTGCCTGATGCTGGCATTCGCTTTTGGTTTCAACGCCTTCCAGGGCAATACCTTTGCCGGTGCCGTCTATGACAGCCTCGGCGTCGAGCGTGTCTGGAGCGGCATCGGTCTTGCGATCATCACCGGCTTCATCGTCTATGGCGGCATCCGCCGTATCGCGAAGGTCGCGGACGTGATCATTCCGATCATGGCCTTCATCTATATCGGCCTGACACTGCTGGTGATCCTGTCCAATATCACGGAGATTCCGGGCGTCATCTGGTCGATCATTGCCAATGCCTTTGGCCTGGAAGAGGTTGTCGGCGGCGGCTTCGGCGCTGCCCTGGCGCAAGGACTTCGCCGCGGACTGTTCTCAAACGAGGCGGGCCTCGGCTCCACCCCGAACGTGGCGGCGACGGCCGATGTCCGCCACCCGATCAGCCAAGGCATCACTCAGTCCTTCTCGGTGTTCATCGACACCATCGTGATCTGCACCTGCACGGCCTTCATCATCCTGCTCAGCCCCGTCTATCAGCCGGGCGTGGAAGGCATCGACGGCATCGTGCTCACCCAGCAATCGCTGGTCAGCCAGGTCGGCGAGTGGTCGCAGTATTTCCTGACTTTCGCCATCCTGCTCTTCGCCTTCAGTTCGATCATTTACAACTACTATCTCGGTGAGACGGCCCTGAAGGTCATGACCTCACGGCCGGGCGCCTTGCATGTGTTGCGGTTTGCCATCGTCATCGTCGTCTTCTTAGGCGCAACGGCTCCGGGCGCAACGGCGGTCTTCTTCTTCTCCGATCCGCTGATGGGCGTGCTCGCGGTGGTCAACCTCACCGTCATCCTGATGCTCTTCCCCGTCGCCTTGCGGATCCTCGACGATTTCCGCGCGCAGCTGAAGGCCGGTGTGGAGCGGCCGGTCTTTGAACCGACGGCGTTTCCCGATCTCGATCTTGATCACTCCGCCTGGCCGCATGCGCAAAGCGTGGCAGGGCCGAACGGGGGCGCTCTCGCCAAGGCTTGAGCGTGTTTGTGGGGCGGCGCTAAAGCGGCCCAAGTAAACATCTCGAAGCGATTGATGACATTGTCGGCTGATTGATGCCGCCTCGGTTTTCCGGGGCGGCATTTTTGTGCTCGCCTCGCTAGGGGAGCGTCCCCATCATTTCCGTTGACACGCTATGGGCACGCTACTAGCCTGTGTGGAAACGTTACCACATCGGGAGGAGATAACCATGAAACAGGCGCGGTTGAACCGCCTTTTCGGCACGTCTGGAAACTGCTTCGACGTGGCCATCGATCATGGCATGTTCAATGAACGCACGTTTCTCGCCGGTATCGAGAACATGCGCAAAGCCATCGAGGTCATCGCTGCGGCAGGCCCTGATGCGATCCAACTGCCGCCGGGTACGGCGCCCATGCTGCAGTCGATCCCGGGCAAGGCTCGCCCCGCCCTCGTGCTGCGTACCGATATTGCCAACATCTATGGCAACCCGCTGCCGAGTGCGCTGTTCTCCGAGGTGATCGATCGTCCGGTCGAGCAGGCAATCGCGCTTGATGCCGCCTGTGTCGTGGTCAATCTGCTGATGCTGCCCAACCAGCCCGAGGTCTATCGGGCCTGCGTGCGCAACGTGAACAGCCTCAAACGCGAATGCGAGATCTACGGCATGCCGCTGATGGTGGAGCCGCTGGTCATGCAGGACAATTCCAAGGGCGCCTATATGGTTGATGGCGCAATCGACAAGATCCTGCCGCTGGTCCGCCAGGCCGCCGAACTCGGCGCCGACATCATCAAGGCCGACCCCTGCGACGACGTTGCGGAATATCATCGGGTGATCGAGATCGCTCAAGGGTTGCCGGTGCTCGTGCGCGGCGGGGGCAGGGTCTCCGATGAGGAAATTCTATCGCGTACCAAAGTACTGATGGAACAGGGAGCCCGCGGCATCGTCTACGGCCGCAATGTCATCCAGCATGCCAATCCGGGCGGCATGACGCGGGCGCTGATGGCGATCGTGCATGACGGCGTAACGGCGGAGGAAGCGTCGCGCCATCTCGCCTGAGATTGCGTGACGGGAGGAGGAACCCATGAAGACCTTTCGTTTCGGCGTCATCGGCTGCGGCCTGATGGGACGCGAATTTGCCAGCGCCGCTGCGCGCTGGATGCATCTGACTGACGCCAAGGCTAGGCCAGAGATCGTCGCCGTCTGTGACACCAATACGGAACTGATGGCGTGGTTCCAGACCCACGTTCCCTCCGTTCGACAGGCAACCACTGACTACCGCGAACTTCTCGCCAATCCGGAAGTCGACGCCATCTACTGCGCCGTTCCGCATGTCCTGCACGCCGACTTCTACACGGACATTCTCAAGGCCGGAAAACATCTGCTGGGTGAAAAGCCTTTCGGGATGGATCTGGCACAGAACAGGGCGATCATGGCTGTTCTTGCCGAGCATCCGGAACTCATCGTCCGCTGCTCGTCAGAAATGCCTTTCTTCCCCGGCGCGCAGAAGGTCATTGCCATGGCGGCGAGTGGCGAGATGGGCGACATTCTCGAGGTCGAAGCCGGCTTTCTGCATTCCTCCGACATCGACCCCAACAAGCCGATCAACTGGAAGCGCATGGAGCATGTCAACGGCGCCTATGGCTGCATGGGGGATCTGGGCATGCATGTCCTGCATGTTCCCTTGCGGCTTGGCTGGCGGCCGGACACGTTGCATGCCAATCTCGTCAAGCGGATCACCGAGCGCCCGGATGGCAAGGGCAACCGGGTGCCTTGCACGACCTGGGACAATGCGACGATCAGCAGCCGCGTGCGCACCGCCGACCAGGATTTTCCTCTGGTTCTCAAGACCTGGCGCATCGCACCCGGCGAATCCAACACCTGGTACATCCGTATCCTCGGCATGAAGAAGAGCGCCTTCTTTTCGACCAAGCAGCCGCGCCAGTGGCAGTGGATGGATTACCAGGGCAGCACCCAGTCCTGGAACACGGAAGACCTTGGCTATGGCTCGGTCTTCCCCGCCATCACCGGCAAGATCTTCGAATTCGGCTTCGCCGATGCAATCCAGCAAATGTGGGCGGCCTTCGTCGACGAACTGGCGGGTGGTACGGCGAACGGCTTCCCCTGTGCAAGCCCCGCAGAAGCGGCTGCCCACCACGCCGTGCTGACGGCGGCGCTGCAATCCGGTCTGGAAAACCGGGTCGTTTCTGTCGACTATGATTGAGGCGGGGCCATGAGACGCTCCGAGATCAACGAAGCCCTGCAGTTCGCCATCGGAATGCTCGAGACTTGGCGCTGGTCCCTGCCCGTCTGGGGGCAGTGGGGCGCTGCCGACTTTGCAGCCCATCCCGAGGCCTCGCGCTATCTGGCCAGCCGACAGCTCGGCTGGGACGTTACCGACTTTGGCTCCGGCCGCTTTGTCGAGCAGGGGCTCGTGCTCTTTTGCCTGCGCAATGGCATCCTCGGTATGGAGGGCGAGCGCAGCTATGCGGAAAAGCTGCTCTTCATCCAGGAAGGCCAGTTGACCCCGGCCCATCTGCACAAGGCGAAGCAAGAGGACATCATCAACCGGGCGGGTGGCGATCTCGTCATCGAATTCTGTGCGGCTGATGCGACGGGCAAGGTCACCGAATCCGAGGTCTCTGTCTTGGTCGACGGCATCGAGCAGCGTCTCCAGACCTGGGAGCCTCTGGGTCTGTGTCCTGGCCAGAGCGTCACCATTCCCACGGGTCTCTACCACCGCTTCTATGGCGCCACGGGCAAGGGCCCGGTGCTGGTCGGCGAGGTCAGCCAGGTCAACGACGACAGGACCGACAACTACTTCCTCGAACCCATCGGCCGTTTCGCCGAGATCGAGGAGGATGAGCCAGCGTTCAGACCTCTCTGGAACGAGGGGACTGTCTGATGAGAGCCGGGGAGGAGGTTCAAATCAGACAAGACACCGGAACGGCTGGTGGCATCGTCTGCGTCGGCAACTTCATCGTCGATCGTATCCACACTTTGTCCTACTGGCCGGAACAGGGCAGCCTTGCGCATATTCTGCACCAGGACATGGGCGTCGGCGGCGGTGCGGCCAATGTGGTGACCGACCTCGCTTCGCTTGGGTTCAAGGGACGACTTTCGGTGGCGGGTGCCTTGGGAGACGATCGGGACGGCGCGTATGTCCGGGATCGTCATGCGGCCCTCGGCATCGACATTGCCGGTCTCCGTGTTCTCGATGGCCAGGCGACTGCACATACCCATGTCATGAACGTGCCGGGCCAAAGCCGCACCTTCTTCTATCACGGCGGCTCCAACGACCTGCTGACGGACGATCTCATCGACCCTGCCGCTTTTGCAGCCAGTGGACACAGGATCTTCTATCTCGGCTATCTCATGCTCCTGCCGGCTCTCGACCGGAAGGATGCAAGCGGCTCTTCCGGGGCGGCGCGGCTTTTGAAGGCGGCACGCGAAGCGGGGCTGACGACTTGCGTCGATTTCGTCTCCAGCGAGGATCCCGCCTTTGCCGACCAGGTCGCCGTTGCACTGCCCCATTGCGATTATGTGATCGTCAACGAGACCGAAGCCGGACGCGCAACGGGTGTGGCCGTCCGCGACAAGTCGGGCACTCTGCTGCTGTCAGCTGTGGAAGAGGCCGGTCAGCGGCTTCTGGACGGCGGGGTGGCGCAAGGTGTTGTCATTCATGCACCGGAGCTCTCCATCTGGCTTTCGCCCGACAAGGCTCCGGTTGTTACCCCCGCACTTGCCGTCGATCCGGCCGCCATCGTCAGCCCCGTCGGGGCGGGAGATGCCTTCTGCGCGGCGGTCCTTTACGGTCTGCACGAGGGCTGGCCGATTGAGACCATTCCTGCTGTCGCCCATCGCGCGGCGGTCCATTGTCTCGGCGGCGCGTCCGCCACCGACGGCATACCCGACATGTCGGTCCTGCTCGCAGAAATCTGAACGCCTGATATCACCTGTCTGCAGAGGCTGGCCCGGTCGATTCCCGGATGACCAGGTCAACGGGCATGCGCGTGAGCGATGCGGGCCGGCGTTCCAGATCCTGCCTATGGTCCTGCAGGCGTTCTTCGAGCCTGCGGGTCGCTTCGAGTGCGACAGCGCGGATCGGCTGAGCCACCGTTGTCAGCTGCGGCAGGACATAGGCTGCCTCCGGCAGGTCGTCGAAGCCGATGACAGAGCAATCGTTCGGTACCTTGCGGCCGCTGTCACGCACGGCGTGGATCGCTGCGATTGCTGCAATATCCGTGGTTCCTATGATCGCGGTGATGTCGGCGTGATCTAGCAGAACGGATTGCGCCAGCGCGTAGGTGGCGGCGAAGCTGTGATCCTCGCCGATCGCTTCGATGGCCGGTGCAAGTCTATGTTCGCGCAGCACGGCCCGAATGCCTTCCATGCGAAGCCGGATCGGCTGGCTGTGTCCCGGCGCCCCGACAACGGCGATCTTCTGATGGCCGAGATCCACGAGGTGCCGGGTCATCATGCGTCCGCCTTCGACATGGTCGGCCATCACGGTATCGTCCGATATGCCGACGAGTTCGCGGTCGATCGCGATCACGGGGATCCCGGAACTGACCAGCGGCTGGAGATGCGCGGTGCCGCCATAGGCGCTGGCGACAATGACACCCTCCACCCTTTGCGCGCGCAGCATCGCGACATAGCGGGCCTCGTGCTCTTCGTTTTCCGCCGAACTGCAGATCAGGGTGTGATAGCCGCGTTCGAAAAGTTCGCGCTCGATGGTGTTTGCAAGAATGCCGAAGAAGGGGACATCGATGGAGGGCAGCATAAGGCCGATCATCCGGCTCGCTTCGCCGCGCAGCATGCGAGCGCCCTTGCTGGGCGCATAGTTGAGGTCCCTGATCGCGGCTTCCACGCGCTGGCGCACCTCTGGGGAGACATAGCCACTGTTGTTCAGGACGCGCGAGACTGATGATACCGACGTTTCGGCAACCTTCGCGATCGTCCTGATACTGGCAGCCATTCCGGTATTCCCGCATCCGTTATGGTGATCGGAGTACGCAGAATTGCGGGCCCCGGCAAGTCGCGATTGTATCATCGGCCAAGACTAGCGGAGAGGGGCGCTCGCCTCGTCTTCGAGTATGCTGTCTCTTCAGCTATCGCTTGGGCGCCGCACCAGTGTCTCGAAGAGCGTTTGCCTGATCATTCGCTTGCGGCCGCGTGCTCTCACGCTATGTCGTCCCGTTGCTTTGCAAAGAGAGGTGCATTTTACTTAAGATTCACGATAATTCCGAACGTTCGCTTGCCGTTAATCTGCCTTTCGTGGCTGTTTGATAGGGATCGGTGCATGGTTATTGCAAGCGATCCACGTCTGACTGAGGCAGGCCACGCCTATACGGGGGCAGAAACGTCGTTCGTCGTCGAGGCCGTGACGGAAGCCTTCTTCCAGTCTGCCGACTATGCGGCACTGCATGCGCGCTCGAATGCGTCGGCTTTCCAGCATCCGCTCTGGCTCCAGGCCTTCCACCGTCATCTTGCCCCGGCGCGGCGCGCGCGATGCGTGACGCTCGTCGGACGGCCGGGGCCTGGCGAGCCTCCGTGTTTCGTCCTTCCGATGATTGCCCGGAAGCTCTCCGGCGTGACGATCCTTGAAAGTGCGGATCTCGGCGTTAGTGACTATGCGGCGCCGGTGGTTGATCCCGACTGGTGGGAGAGGCAGAATGATCATGCTGCGCTCCGCGCATGTGTTGCCGCTGCCTTGCCATCACATGACATCTTGCGGGTGAAACCGATCCGCGATGAGCATCTTGCGCTATGGCAGGCGTTCCTGCCGGGCAGCACGAAGACACTCGGCTTTTCGGCGCATGCCACGGCACTCCTGGCGCCGATGGAGCAGTGGCGAGAAGAGGCGCTGACCGACAGTTTCGCGCGCTATCTTGCCCGCAAACGCAAGCGCTTCTTCAAGACGGAAGGGGCAAGGCTTGTTGTCGTTCAGGGAGCGCAGGCGATCGCCCGCGCGATGGAGCGGCTGGCTCAGCTGCGCGAGGGCCGTTTCGAGCAGGACGTGATTGCCGCGCCCGCAGCGCAAGCTTTCTACAGCGCCGTTGCGCAATCCGGGGAGCAGGCAGGTTTTGCCCGAGTCTATGCGCTCGAACTCGGCCGCGAGGCGATCGGTTATACCTTCTGTCTCGCGTTTGGCGGACGGCTCCACTACCTGCTGATCGGCTGCGATTACCAGACCCATGGGCGCCATTCGCCGGGCCTGCTGCTCTATGATGGGATGATCGGCGACTGGATCGAGGCCGGTGGCGAGATCTTCGACTTCACCATTGGCGATGAGCCCTTCAAGGCAGATTTCGGCACGGTGGCCACCCCCCTTCATGTGTTGACCCATACGCCGACCGTGCGCGGCGCATTGGCGTTGGCCGCGATGCGTTGGCGCGAGCGGTGGCGCGAGGCTTCTGCTGCCACAACCACGACACCTTTTGCCCGCCGCCAGACATCCGGGGAGGACATTGGATGAACGCGCGCCCAGCATTCCTCGAGAATTCGGTCATCGTTGCGGCGCATCCGGACGATGAACTGCTGTGGTTCAATGCCATTCTGCACGACGTCGATGAGGTGATCATCGTCTACAGGGATTTCTGGGCCCAGCCGGGACTCGGCGAAAAGCGAGCTGCCGCTCTTGACGATTTTCCCCGCGCGGGCGTCAGCTGCCTCAATATCGCGGAATCCGGTGCTGCCGGCTGCGCCAACTGGGATGACCCGCGAGAAAGCCCGGATGGTCTCGTCCTCAGCTTCGAAAGCCAGCGACGGGAACTGACGCGCATGTCGCGCCTTGCGCTTGGCAAGGTCGGCATGGGTGAGCGGCGCGTGGCCGAATATAGTGTGCTGACGGCCTATCAGAACAACTTCGTGAAGATACAAACCTTGCTGCGTGAGCGCCTGCGTCCGGGCATGAATGTTTTCACCCATAATCCCTGGGGCGAATACGGACATGAGGAACATGTCCAGCTCTTCCGCGTGCTCCAAGGGCTGAGGGATGAGATCGGCTTCAATCTCTGGATGTCGAATTATTGCACCAATCGGTCGCTGCCTCTGGCGATGCGATACTTCCAGACATCGCCCGGACAGCCGATCCGTCTGCCGACCAACAAAGCATTCGCGGAAGAGGTGGCCTCTGTCTACAAGCGGCATGATTGCTGGACCTGGGCGGATGATTGGCAGTGGTTCGATGACGAGTGGTATCTGCCGGCACCCCGTCAGGGCGCGACGCCACAGCCACATCAGCACCTGTTTCCGCTCAATCTTTTCACCATCGATGTCGCGCAGAAGCGACCCTGGCTCTCGATGGCCGTCGGCTCGGCTGCGGCGGCCTCGGCGCTCATGGTTGCCGCCGACTTCTAGCTGTGCGCGGAAGGGTAACGATCAACGCCGGCAGAATAACAAACGTCAGTGACACGGGCTTAATCTTGAACGGTGTTCCAGTGCAAACAACGCATGAAAACTTCAACATCGCCGCACCCTTCTGGCAAGGCGCGCATGCTCATCCCGGTGCGACTGCCCTGGTCGTTGCGCGGCGCGAGTTTACCTATGAGGCCCTCGCGCAAAAGGTTGCGCGCCTCGCCGGCCATCTGGCGCCGCGTTTGAAGCAACGGCGCGTCGGGATTTTCGCCACCCGAAGCCTCGAGGGTTATGTCGGCATACTCGGCGCCTGCATGGCGGGTGCGACCTATGTGCCGCTTAACCAGAAATGGCCGCCGGAGCGGCTGGTCACGCTGCTGGGGCTGCTCGAGCTCGATGCGCTGATCGTCGATCGCAATGGGATCGGCCTTCTGACGCCGGAGGTCCTGGCTGCCGCGCCCGCCATCATCATCGGACCGGAGCAGGCCGATATGCCGGCAACGGCGGATGCCGCGATCACGCCGCTCGACGCCCTGACTGACCCGCCGCTTGGCGAACCCGCGATAGTGGGGCCGGATCATGAGGCCTATATCATCTTCACCTCCGGCACGACCGGGCTTCCCAAGGGCGTGGTGATCTCGGCCGCTTCTCTTGCGTCCTATCTGGTGCAGGCGCGCCCATGGACGACGCTTGGGAAAGAAGACCGGGTCGCCGAAGCGCATGACCTTACCTTCGACCTCAGTGTCCACAATCTGTTCCTGACACTGGAATCGGGCGCCGCACTGCATGTGATGTCGGCGCTTGAGCTATCGGCACCGCAGCATTTCATTCGCAGCCATGGCATCACGGCCTGGATGTCGGTGCCGACGATCGTCAACATGATGCGTACGGCGGGTTCACTGAAGCCCGGACTGTTCGAGACGATTCGCCTGTCGGTCTTTTGCGGTGAGCCGCTGCCGGGCATGACGGTCGAGGCCTGGAAGGTTGCCGCGCCAAACAGCGCCGTCGAGAATATCTATGGGCCAACGGAATGCACCGTCGTCATGCTCAGGCAAAGCGTGGGTGCCGAGATGCCGCTGACGCCAGAGCGCGGGGTGGTGGCGATTGGAACCCCCTTCAGCGACGGCAAGATCGCCATCCTCGGTCCTGACCTGCAGCCGGTGGCCCCGGGTATGCCGGGAGAAATCGCGCTGGGCGGGCCGCAAGTCGGTATTGGTTATTTTGCGTCGCCGGAACAGACGGCGGACCGTTTCCGCGACATGAATGGTGAGCGCTGGTACCTGACGGGGGACCTCGGCCTGTGCGATGCCGAGGGCATCTACCACCATCTTGGCCGGACGGATAACCAGGTCAAGGTCAAGGGTAACCGGATCGAGCTGGAAGAGGTCGAGGCGCATCTGCGGCTGGCGGCGGACAGCACGGTCGTTGCGGTCGTGGCCTGGCCCCATGTCGATGGCGCTGCCACCGGGCTGGTCGGATTCGTCGCCGGCAGTGATGAAACGGCTGCATCGATCCAGGCGAAGATGTTGCGGTCGCTGCCGCGCTACATGGTTCCGGAAGCCATTCATCTCCAGGATACGCTACCCGTCAACATCAACGGCAAGGTGGATCGGCGCGCATTGCGTGACTTCCTCGAAGGGGGCGCGTCTTGAGCATCGTTTTCGAGCAGGAGCCACTCCGCCCGTTCAGCCGCCTCATGCAGTGGCGGCGTGCCTGGTTGACGATCGACGTCAATCCGGCAGCGCGCAGCTTTGCCGGGACCATCCGCGGGCTGGTTCTTATCCATGCACTCTTCCTTGCGGCTCTTGCCGTGAGCCTGCAGATCAGTCTGTCGGCACTTGCACTGATCGGATTGACCCTTCTTGCTGCCGCGCGCTGGCCCGAGCGCCGGCTCACCATTCTGATCACGTCGAGCCTGGTCTTCCTGTTGCTGCGGCCTTTCCGAACGGCCGACATGAACACGCTGGTCGTTGACTTGGCGGCAGCGGTCGGTAACGGCGTGTCCGTGCCTCCGCTCGCCCTCCAGGTGGCCGGTGTCGTCCTTTTCCTCGGTTTTGCGCAGCTGATGATCGCAGGCCAGCGGAAGAGCCGCGGCATCTGGTCCCGCCGTCCTGTGTTGGTGCAGCTTGTCGGCTTCCTCGCGGTGCTTGCTGTTGCCGCCTTTGTGCCGCCGGGGGACTACGGGCATGCCATGCTCTGGGCTTTCCTCGCTGTCTGGGCATCCTGCTTCTGGTTTCTCGCCTATGCGGCCGTTGACCTGAAGGCCAAGGCTGCAGCACCGGACGGCGTGCGGGCGCTCTACATGCGTCCGGTCTGGGGCGGTGATGTCGCGCCGTTCGGCAAGGGCCTGTCCTTCCTCAAGCGCTTCGAGGCGAAGGATGATGAAGCCCTGGCGGTGACGCGTCTGAAGGCACTGAAACTCGCCGTCTGGACGGCTATCCTCAGCTGGACCGCGCTTGCGGCCACGACACTGTTTCATGAGATGCTGGGTGTGCCGAAACTCGGCTTCATGATCCTTAATCCCGAAGATACGGCGGCCATGCCCCTTGGCCTGCAATGGGCAGGTTTGATCGTCAATTACGGTGTGGATCTGCTGATCATTGCCGCTTGGGGGCATGCGATCGTCGCTGTGGCGCGCATGATGGGCTACAACATTCCGCGCAATACGGTGAACCCGCTGGCATCCCGCTCGATCGCCGAGTTCTGGAACCGCTACTACTATTACTTCAAGGAGGTTCTGGTCGATTTCTTCTTCTATCCGGCCTTCATGCGCTGGTTCAAGACGTCGCCACGCCTCCGGATCGCGTTCGCGACCTTCTGTGCGGCCGGGTTCGGCAATTTCCTCTACCACCTGATCTTCGTCTCCCATGTCTTCGCAGACGGGACGCCGTTCGACGAACTCGATCGTTTTGTGACGCTGGCCTTTTATGTCGGTCTGCTCTCGGCGGGTCTGATCATCTCGCAGATCTGGGGCCGCAAGACCTCGCCGGCGGATGGTCTCTGGCGTCACGAGGTTCTGCCCCGGATCAATGTGGCGCTGTTCTTCTGCTTTCTGAAAATCTTCGACAGCGTCTGGCTCGAAGGCCAGCTGTCGCATCGCTTCCACTTCCTGTTTGGCCTGTTTGGAGTTTGACCTGCCATGACCACCGACAAGATTGCATCCATCCGTGCTCGTGTTCAGGGACTGCTCGAAGAGCGCGGCGACAGGCAGCCGCTTCTGGATACGGATTCGCTCTTCTTCAGCGGACGGCTGGATTCGCTCGCGGCCACGCATCTGATGATGCTGCTCGAGGAGACTTTCGGGATCGATCTGGCTGCCGCCGATTTCGACGTGACCCGTCTCGACAGTCTCGCCGAGATCGAAGCCTTTGTCAGCGAGGCGCAAGGATAAGGCTTCACGGCGGATCAGATTTCCCGGCAATCCACTTCGTCGTGTCTCGTCAGGACGGCGCTCTACGTAGGTCCGGTCCGTCTTCAAGGAAGTGCTTGTATCGATCTCCGCAGTGGCCTAGTAAATATTTTCCTGAGGTTTACCAATTTCCTCGGGAAACAGGTGGAGGAGGGACAGGCCGCCGTGGTGACGATCAAGGAAATCGCGAAGGCCGTCGGCGTTTCGTCGGGGACCGTCTCCCGTGTCTTGAACTACGACCAGACGCTGTCGGTCTCCGAGGCCAAGCGGCAGGCGATCATCGAAACGGCCGAAGCGCTGAACTATGCAACGCCACGCGCGCGCAAGAGCGCTCATCTTCCTCCGCTCAATATTCCGATGGCCAGCCATGCGGACGTGTCGGCGCATGTCGCCATCGTTCACTTCCTGGCGCCGCAGGAGGAGCTCGTCGATCCCTATTATGTCGGTGTGCGGCTCGGCATCGAGGCCCGCTGCCGCGAGTACAAGATCGAGATCGCACGGGTGTTCAATCCCGATGTGCCCGTCGATCTTGCGATGTTGACGGGCATCTCCGCAGCGATCGTGGTCGGGCATCATCCCAAGGCCGAGATCGAGGCGATGGCCAAGGTCTGTCCGCATCTGATCATGGCCGACTACAATCCCCGTATGCCGCAATTCGACTGCGTTCGCGCCGATTTGGGCGAGGCGACGACCATTATCCTCGACAGTCTGGAACAGGCGGGATATCGCCGGATCGGCTTTGTCGGCGGCTACGAGCTGATGGACAATGATGCACTGATGCATGGAGAGCAGCGCTGCAAGGCCTTTATCGAATGGCACGAGGCGCGCGGGAGCTACCAGCCCGAGCTCATGGCGCTTGGGCAAAGCGAGCGCTTCGGCCAGAACCTCCGGCTTGAGACCGGCTATCAGCAGGCGAGATCGCTGCTGGCACTCGATACGCCCCCTGATGCCATCGTGGCGGCAAACGACAATATGGCGATCGGTACCTACAGGGCCATCCAGGAGGCTGGGATGTCCATACCGGATGATGTCGCGGTGGTGGCCTTCAACGACATTCCTGTGGCGCAATTTCTCAACCCGCCGCTGTCGACCATGCGCATTCCCGGCGAGCTGATCGGCGAAGTGGCTGTCGACCTGCTTGTCGAGCGGCTGAACGGGCGCGACTATTCCAAGCATGTCACCCTGCCGACCGAAATGGTCTGGCGCGGCAGCGCGAGAAAGCCCGCGCGCACTTAACTCTTCGTGGAAAGGTTGTGAGATCCTCGTGACTTACTGCAGTGCACAAAATATTTAGTAAAAATTTTCTTGGCTGTCTTCCGATTTTCAGGGATAGTGACCGTCAGGCAGGGGATGGAGCTGCCGCGTTCAACGAGATCTTGGGAGGAAGACATGGATTATTCTCGCGCATTCAAGCGCTCGATTTCGGCCACAGTCGCCGGCGCAGCACTTCTTTGCAGCACGGCCGCCTTTGCCGGTGAAGTCACCATCTGGTGCTGGGACCCGAACTTCAACGTCGCGATCATGAAGGAAGCCGCAGCGCGCTATACCGCGAAGAACCCCGACACGACCTTCAACATCGTCGACTTCGCAAAGGCCGATGTCGAGCAGAAGCTGCAGACCGGTCTGGCCTCCGGCATGACCGACACGCTGCCGGATATCGTTCTCATCGAGGATTACGGCGCGCAGAAATATCTGCAGTCCTTCCCCGGCTCCTTTGCCGCGCTGACTGACAAGATCGACTATTCCGGCTTTGCCAAATACAAGGTCGACCTGATGACGCTCGAGGGCGAGGTCTATGGCGTGCCCTTCGATTCCGGTGTCACCGGCCTTTACTATCGCACGGATTATCTGGAGCAGGCCGGCTACAAGCCTTCCGACATGGAGAACCTGACCTGGGACCGCTTCATCGAGATCGGCAAGGACGTGAAGGCCAAGACCGGCCATGAGATGATGGCGCTCGACAGTAATGACGGCGGCCTGATCCGCATCATGATGCAGTCCGGCGGCCAGTGGTATTTCAATGAGGACGGCAGTCTCAACATCACGGGTAACGCCGCGCTGAAGGCAGCACTCGAAACCCAGGCCCGGATCGTCAACGAAGGTGTGGCCAAGCCGACCAGCGGCTGGAATGACGGTATCAGCGCGCTGACATCGGGCGATGTTGCCTCGGTGCTGATGGGCGTGTGGATCACCGGAACGGTCAAGTCGCAGGCCGACCAGGCCGGAAAATGGGCGCTGACGGCGATCCCGAAGCTCAATATCGAGGGTGCGACAGCTGCATCGAACCTCGGTGGTTCAAGCTGGTATGTGCTGGAAGCGTCCGCCGAGAAGGATGAAGCGATCGACTTCCTCAATGAGGTCTATGCCAAGGATCTCGACTTCTACCAGAAGATCCTGACCGAACGCGGCGCCGTCGGTTCGCTGCTCGCTGCCCGCACCGGTGAAGCCTATCAGAAGCCGGATGATTTCTTCAGTGGTCAGACGGTTTGGCAGAATTTCGCCGACTGGCTCGAGCAGGTGCCGGCTGTGAATTACGGCATCTTCACCAATGAGCTCGATACGGCTGTCACCGCCAATTTCCCCGCGCTGCTCAAGGGAACACCGGTCGATGATGTCCTGAAGGCGATTGAAAGCCAGGCCGCCACTCAGATCCAGTAAGCTATCCCGCAGGGGTTTTCTCTCAGGAGCGGACCCCTGTCCTCCCGGAGACGCGCGGCGGAAACGTCGCGCGGCTTCCCTTCGCATAACAAGGTTCAGTGACCACTGATCGGGTTCGGGGATAACCGCATGGCCACCACATCCAGATCCAGCTTGAAGCGCTATTACGACGTCAACGGATGGCTGTTCGTGGCGCCCGCCATCGCGCTGATCTCGCTCTTCATGCTCTATCCGATTGCCCGCTCGCTCGTTCTCTCCCTGTATTCGGGACGTGGAATGATGCTGAAGTTCTCCGGCACGGGTAACCTCGTGCGTCTCTGGAACGATCCCGTCTTCTGGCAGGCGCTGCAAAACACTGTCATCTTCTTCATCATTCAGGTGCCGATCATGATCACCATGGCGCTGATCCTGGCGGCCATGTTGAACAATCCGAAGCTGCGCTTTTCCGGCCTCTTCCGGACGATGATCTTCCTGCCCTGCGTTGCCTCGCTGGTCGCCTATTCCATCCTGTTCAAGAGCATGTTTTCGCTCGACGGCGTGGTGAATAACACGCTGCTCGCCATCGGCATCATCGGGGAGCCTATCGGCTGGCTCACCGACCCCTTCTGGGCCAAGGTGCTGATCATCATCGCCATTACCTGGCGCTGGACCGGCTACAACATGATCTTCTATCTGGCCGCACTTCAGAATATCGACCGCTCGATCTATGAGGCGGCGAAGATCGACGGCGTGCCGTCCTGGGGGCGCTTTGCGTTTCTCACCGTGCCGATGCTGAAACCGGTGATCCTGTTCACCACCATCACGTCAACGATCGGCACGCTGCAGCTGTTCGACGAGGTCTACAACTTCACCGAAGGCACGGGCGGGCCGGCCAATTCGACGCTGACCTTGTCGCTTTACATCTACAATCTGACCTTCCGCTTCATGCCGAGCTTCGGTTATGCGGCGACCGTCTCCTATGTCATCGTGCTGATGGTGGCGGTGCTCTCTTTCCTGCAATTCTATGCCGCGAGGGAACGTCGATGATGACAACACTTCGCCGCCGCCTGCCCGACATCGTGCAGTATAGCGTGTTGTCGCTTGCCGCCTTCCTTTCGATCTTCCCCTTCATCTGGATGGTGATCGGGGCGACCAATACGACGAGCCAAATCATCCGGGGCAAAGTTACCTTCGGCACGGCGCTCTTCGATAACATCGCGTCCTTCTTCGCGCAGGTGGATGTGCCGCTGGTGTTCTGGAACTCAGTAAAGATCGCGCTTGTTGGAACGGCGCTGACGCTGCTCGTCTCGTCGCTGGCCGGTTACGGTTTCGAAATGTTCCGCTCCAAGCTGCGGGAGCGCGTCTATACCGTGATCCTGCTGACGCTGATGGTGCCGTTTGCTGCGCTGATGATCCCGCTCTTCATGCTGATGGGGCAGGCGGGGCTGTTGAATACCCATATCGCCATCATGCTGCCGATGATCGCGTCTGCCTTCATCATCTTCTACTTCCGCCAGGCCTCAAAAGCCTTTCCGACCGAGCTTCGCGATGCGGCCAAGGTGGATGGGCTGAAGGAGTGGCAGATCTTCTTCTACATCTATGTGCCGGTCATGCGCTCCACCTATGCGGCAGCCTTCGTCATCGTCTTCATGCTGAACTGGAATAACTACCTCTGGCCGCTGATCGTGCTGCAGTCGAACGACACCAAGACGATCACGCTGGTGGTCTCGTCGCTCGCTTCCGCCTATTCGCCCGAATACGGCACCGTGATGATCGGCACGATCCTCGCCACCCTTCCAACCCTCCTCGTCTTCTTCGCCATGCAACGACAATTCGTTCAGGGCATGCTCGGCTCCGTGAAATAGGACTTTGAAATGCGCATTATCGAGAATTTCAACCGAGACTGGACTTTTCGCGCCGGATTCGAACCGGCTTTCGCCTCGGCTTCGCAGCCGGGTGAAGAGGTCCAGCTTCCCCATACGGCGGTAGAGCTCCCCTACAACTATTTCGATGAGAAGAGCTATCAGAAGGCCTTTACCTATCAGAAGATCGTGGCTTGGGATCCGCGTTTCGAGGGTCGTGAAGTCTCGCTGGTTTTCGATGCGGCCATGGCGGACAGCGTTGTCTATCTGAACGGTGCGGAAATCACCGCGCACAAGGATGGCTACACGCCGTTCGAAGCCCGGCTCACGCCGCATCTGGAGGCCGGCGACAACCTGCTGACGGTGAAGATCGACGGTTCGGAAAATCCTGAAATCCCGCCCTTTGGCGGCGTGATCGACTATCTCACCTATGCCGGGATCTATCGTGATGTCTGGCTCAAGGTGACGGCGCCGGTTTCGATCAAGAATGTGAAGATCGAGACGCCGGATGTGTTCGCCGAGACCAAGCAGGTGACGGCGAAAGTCTGGATTTCCAATCCGAACGATCAGTCGCTTTCCGGCAAGGTCACGGCGGTTCTGAAGGATGGTGCAGGTCAGCAGATAGCGCGGACCGAGGCGACCGTGTCAGGTGCAGAGGTGTCGCTCGGCCTCTCCGGGCTGAAGGGCATCACGCTCTGGGATATCGACAATCCTGCTCTGTATCACCTCACCGTTACGCTTGAGACCGCTGCCGGTACCGATGAGACGACGAGCCGCTTCGGCTTTCGCTCTGCCGAGTACACGATTGAGGGCTTCAAGCTGAACGGTCGCGTCGTGAAGCTGCGCGGCCTCAACCGCCATCAGGCCTGGCCGCATCTTGGCTATGCCATGGGCCGTCGCGGTCAGGAGAAGGATGCCGATATCCTGAAGTTCGATCTGGCCTGCAACATCGCCCGCACCTCGCATTATCCGCAATCGAAATACTTCCTCGACCGCTGCGACGAGATCGGTCTTTTGGTCTTCGAGGAAATTCCCGGCTGGCAGCATATCGGCGGTGATGCCTGGAAGGCGGAGAGCGTTCAAAATGTTCGCCGGATGATCGAGCGCGACTGGAACCATCCCTCGATCATTATCTGGGGTGTGCGTATCAACGAGAGCCAGGACGATCACGACTTCTATGTCGCGACCAATGCCATGGCGCGTTCGCTCGACACGACCCGCCAGACCGGCGGCGTGCGCTACATCACCGAAAGCGAGCTGCTCGAAGACGTTTACACCATGAACGACTTCATTCTCGGCATGGAGGAATTGCCGGGCCACAATCGCGAGCGGCTGGTGCTGCGCGACCAGCGCGAGGTGACAGGGCTCGACCGCAAGGTGCCCTACATGATCACCGAATATGGCGGGCACATGTATCCGACCAAGCGCTTCGACCAGGAGCAGCGGCAGGCCGAGCATGTCGGCCGGCATCTGGCGATCCTGAATGCGGCCGCAGGCGACCCGTCGATCTCGGGCTCCACCGGCTGGTGCATGTTCGACTACAACACCCACAAGGATTTCGGCTCCGGCGATCGCATCTGCTATCACGGCGTCACCGACATGTATCGCGAGCCGAAATTCGCCGGTTACGCCTATGCCTCGCAGGGCGATCCTAAGGATGGCGTGGTCTTGCAGCCGGTGAGTTTCTGGGCGCGTGGCGAGCGCAATATCGGCGGCGTGCTGCCGCTGATATTGCTCACCAATTGTGACTATGTCGAAATCCGCATGGACCAGATCGTCAAGCGGATCGAGCCTGACAGGAAGACCTATCCGCATCTGCCGCATCCGCCCTGCATTCTCGACCACAGCATGGTCACGCCGGAAGAATTCGGCGAATGGGGCATGACCTGGCGGGATGGAGAACTCGTCGGCTTCATCAACGGCGAGGAAGTAGTCCGCCGCCATCTGCCGGCCGATCCGCTGCCGACCACGCTGGAAATCGCGGCTGACGACACCGAGCTTAGGGCAGGCGAGAAGGACACGGTGCGCGTGATCCTGCGGGCGCTCGACCAGGGTGGCAATGTCATGGGCTTCTTTGATGATCCGGTCGAGGTCAGCTTGCAAGGTCCGGGCCGCATCGTCGGACCCTCGCTTCTCTCCTTCAAGGGTGGCGCCGTGGGCGTCTATGTTGAAGCCGGAAACGAAGCCGGTCACTTGACGCTGACTGCGACTTGCCGTCCCTTCGGGACCAAGCGCATCACCTTGAACGTCACCTGAGCGAGGCTTAAATGGCAGAGGTCCGGCTCACCGATATCCGTAAGTCCTACGGCTCGCTCGAGGTCATCAAGGGGGTTAATCTCGAGGTTTCCTCAGGGGAATTCGTTGTCTTCGTCGGCCCTTCCGGCTGCGGCAAGTCCACGCTGCTCCGGATGATCGCGGGGCTCGAGGACATTTCCGTAGGCGAGCTGACGATCGGCGGCAGCGTGATGAACGATGTCGATCCATCCAAGCGCGGGATTGCCATGGTGTTCCAGACCTACGCGCTCTACCCGCATATGACAGTGAGGGAAAACATGGGGTTTGCGCTTCGGTTTGCCGGCATGGCGAAGGACGAGATCAAGCAGCGCGTCAATGCCGCGGCAAAGATCCTTGAACTCGATGCGCTGATGGACCGCAAGCCGAAAGCCTTGTCGGGCGGCCAGCGCCAGCGCGTCGCCATCGGCCGCGCCATCGTGCGCCAGCCTGATGTATTCCTGTTCGATGAGCCGTTGTCGAACCTCGATGCGGAGCTGCGCGTGCACATGCGCGTCGAGATCGCCCGGCTGCACAAGGAACTGAACGCCACCATTGTCTATGTCACGCATGACCAGGTCGAGGCGATGACGCTGGCCGACAAGATCGTCGTCATGCGCGGCGGCATTGTCGAGCAGGTCGGTGCGCCGCTTGCCCTATATGATGACCCCGACAACATGTTTGTCGCCGGCTTTATCGGCTCGCCTCGAATGAACTTTCTGCCGGCCACGGTCGTCGCTCAGGCGCAGGGTGGACAGGTGACGGTGGCGCTGAAGGCGCGGCCGGATACGCAGCTGACGGTTGCCTGCGGGACCCCGCCAAAGGTCGGTGATGCCGTGACGGTCGGGGTGCGCCCCGAGCATTTCCTGCCTGATGGCAGCGGGGATACGCAGATGATGGCGCATGTCGATGTTGTCGAACATCTCGGCAATACCAGCTATGTCTACGCCCATACGGTGCCCGGCGAGCAGATCATCATCGAACAGGAAGAGCGGCGTCATGGGGCGCGCTACGGCGACGAGATCGCGGTGGGGATTTCTGCGAAAACCAGTTTTCTCTTCGATGCCTCGGGGCGGCGTATTCGCTAAACGGCAGGGCCCGATTTGCGGCGGCAAAAGGCGTGTCACACAATGCTTTGCGCTTCCTCAGCCGGCATCGTCGCGCTAGGCTAGGCCCATGAAAAAGGTCTTCAATCCCCCCTCCGTCCGCCGTCCTTTCGGGCATTACAATCACGGTCTGCTTGTGCCCCCGGGTGCGAGCCTGCTCGTCACGTCCGGTCAGCTTGGCATCCGTCCAGACGACACGATCCCGCCTGATGTGACCGGCCAGGCGGAGCTGTGCTTCGAGGCGATCAAGGGGATCCTGGAAGAGGCTGACATGACGTTCGCGGATGTGATCCGCGTCTCCGGCTTCGTGACGCGGCGGGAGGATTTTCCTGACTATATGGCGGTGCGAGATCGCTACACGCTCGATCCGAAGCCGGTCTCGACGCTGCTCGTCGTCGGCGGCTTCACGCGGCCGGAATTCCTGGTCGAAGTCGAGGTGACGGCGGCCAAGGTGGTCTGACCTCCGGCTTCTCTCAGAAGCTTTCCATCTCGCGGCGCACCTTGGCCATGAAGGTAGCGCGGGTTTCCTCCGTGCAGTTGTTCATGTCGTAATGGGCGAGGTATTTCACCGGTGCGCCGATCTTGATCTGGGCGCGGAGTACGCGATTGACGATCTTCTTCGGCGGGTTGCCAACAAGGAAGGCGCGCATCGGGGTCGCGCCATAGGTCATCACGGCGGCGAGCTTCCTGATGTGGCGCAGTGTCGGGGTGAGCTTGCCGTCCACCAGATCGAAGGAAACGCCGGGCAGCCAGACGCGGTCGAAATAGCCCTTCAGCATGGCCGGAAAGCCGAAGTTCCAGACGGGTGTGACGATGACCAGGCCCTCCGCCTTCTTTAGGCGGTCAACATAGGGCTGCACCAGCGAGAGGTTGTCGGGGATGTCGTGATAGACGCGGCGGTCATGGGCCGAGAGCACCGGGTCGAAACCCTCCTCGTAGAGATTGCAGCCGTCGACTTCGTGGCCGGCCTTTTCCAGGCTTTCGCAGGTAAGCTTGTAAAGCGCCCGGCCGAAGCTTTCATCGAGGGGGTGGGAGTGGAGAACGAGTACGCGCATGTGAAAGCTCCAGGTCGTTGCCCGCCGCTTTCGCAGTCGGGGTCCAGTTGAAAACTTCCGCGCCGTTTGTCCCAGCATCCCTGTCCTTCGCCGCCTGATGCCGAGGGATGGGGGATGCCATGTCTGATGTCGCATGGGCCGGCGAGCCGGCCGGGAGTACCTTCGGAATAAGTTCGTTCCGGCGGTTCTTCGTTGCGGCTCCGGAACGGGAAGCCGCAACGCATCTGGTGAGCCTTATGACGCTTCTGTAAATACCTCCAGGCCCGGGAACAGGTAGTTCTTGCCGGCAGAGAAATCGAAGTCCGGGTTCTCCCAGGCGATCATCTTGCCGGGGTTCAACAATCCCTTCGGATCGGTTTCCTTCTTGAAGGCGAGCTGGACCTGGTCGGTCTGCTTCATGCCGCCTTCTTCGAGCGTGTAACGGTGCGGGTTGAAGATCGGGCAGCCGTTTTCCTCGTGGATGCGGATGATCTCTTCCAGCCGCTCCTTGGTCGTGTAGCGCACCAGGGGCAGGCCGGCGCACTGGATCTGGCCGTCGAACTTGATGAATTCGAGATGGCCGATGACCTCGTCGGGGAAGAGCTCGGTCATCACGCGAACCTTCTCGACATGGTCGGGGCCGGGATACTGGACCTGGAGATAGGTGATGTTGGTGTCGAGCTTCAGCGCCCGTAGCGTCGTGTGGTTCCAGGTCAGCTCATAGGCATGCGGGATGCCCTTCATGCTTTCGACCATGTCTGAGCGGAAGCGCACATCGCCCTTCATCTTGTCGGCAAGTGCAAGGAAGGGCTCCATGGAATGCGGCGCCACCATCAGCACGACGACCGACTGGCCGTCCTTCAGCCAGGGCTTGTGGCGGGTGAAGTAGTCGTAAGGGATCGGGGCCGCGATGGGGGCAACTTCCTTCAGGAGGATGCCGTTCTTGTGGGAGAGCGCGTCGGCGAATTTCACCGCATCCATGAAGTCGTCATAGCCGACGATGACATCGACCCAGTCATAAGCAGGTGCCAGCGGCATCTCGACTTCGGTGATAATGCCGTTGGTGCCATAGGCGTGGGAAACCTTCTGCAGGTCCCAGGCGGAGAGTTCGAGAACACGCGGCTCGGCTTCCATGGTGACGACGCGCAGGCGCAGGATATTGCCGAGATCCCGCAGTCCGCCCCAGGTGATCGAGCCGACGCCGCCGGAGCCGCCGGCGATGAAGCCGGCGACGCTCGCCGTCTGCTTGGTTGACGGATGAAAGCGCAATTCCTGGCCGGAATGTTCCTTGGTCTGGCGGTCAAGCTCTGAGATGATGATGCCGGGCTCGCAGATGACGCGGCCGGGCAGGATCTCCTTCACCTTGTTCATGTTGATGAGGTTCAAGACGATGCCGCCCGAGAGCGGCATGGCCTGGCCGTAATTGCCGGTGCCGCCGCCACGCGGGGTGACCGGCACACCATGCGCATAGGCAACCTTAAGCGTTCGGATGACCTCTTCTTCCGTCGTCGGGGAAACGACGAGGTCACCGACGACATTGTCGAGTTCTTCCTTCAGGATCGGCGAATACCAGTAGAAATCGCGGCTTTTCTGTTTGACCAGAGCCGGATTGTCCTCGACGGCGATGCCTTCCAGCTCTTCGATGATTTTGGCGTAGTCGGCCATGTCTAAACTCCAAGCAACGGGTCAAGTTCGCGGTAATCCGGCAGGCTGCGGTCGATGCCCATGCCATTCCGCATCACGATGCGGTCGGCCTGCGGACGGGAAAGGAATTCGCTCCAGCGGCGGGCGCTGAAGAGGACGAGATCCGCCTTGCCTCCAACCGCGATGCGGCCATGGTCGGGGCGCTTCAGGATTTCGGCCGGCGTGCGGGTCACGACCCTCGCGGCAGTATCCAGCGGATGGTCGAGATGGATGATGCGGACAGCCTCGCGGAAGACCTCGACGGGGTCGAGGTCGCCATAGGCATAGAAGGGGTCGCGGGTGTTGTCGGAGGAGACGGCGGTGGCGACGCCGGCTGCTGACAGTTCGTGGAAGAGGGTGACGCCGCGCTGGCGGGGCGTGCGGCCCGGGTGACGGTCCTGCAGATACATGTTGCACATCGGCAGCGAGACAACCGAGAGGCCGGCCTCCGCCACCACATCGATGGTGCGTTTCGCCATGTCCTCGTCCTGCCGGGCAAGCGAGCAGCAATGACCGACGGTGACAGAACCCTCGAAGCGGTTGCGGAGCTTGGCTTCCGCAATGGTCTTCAGCGTCAGGGTTTCTTTGTCCTGCGTCTCGTCGACATGCAGGTCGATGTCGAGGCCGTTTTCGGAGGCTGTGCGGAAGAGGATGTCGAGCTTGTCGTCGAGACCCGGCATCAGATAAGTGACGCCGCCGAGCAGGCCCTTGTTGGCGACGATGACCTCGACCAGATCCTTGAAGAAGGCCTCGTCGGTGATCTGGTCGAAGGGGAAGAGGGCTGCTGCCTGCAGGTCGATCTTGCCGGCCCAGGCGTCGCGGACTTCGGCGAAGACCTCGAACGAGATGCGGTGCTGGGGCGCCAGGCTATCGAGATGGGTGCGGATCAGGCTGGTGCCGTGGGCATAGGCCGTGCGCAGGGAGAACTCCATGCGGGCCTTGACGTCTTCCGCCGACCAGCGGGCTTCGCGATCGGTTTTCACGGCTTCGAGCGCGCCGATGAAATCGCCCGAGGGGTTCGGTCGGCGATCCCAGATATGGCCCTTGTCGAGATGGGTGTGCATGTCGACGAAAGTCGGCCAGACCATGCCATTGCGGAGATCCGTCGACGGCAGGCCTGATGGGGCGGTGCCGGGTTTCAGGATGGCCTCGACCTTGCCATCTGCGACGATGATGTCGGCGCTGATCAAGCCCTCGCAGGCGGGGGCCTCGACACCATCGACGCAGATCTCGGGCAGCGTCGCATTGGCAAGGACGAAGCGCTTGGCAGCAGGAAGGTTGGCAATCGGGTTAGACATCAGTTTTCTCGTTTCAGGCTGCTCTCATGCCAGCGATGCAGCGCCAGCCAGGAAATGAAGGAGGTGATGGCGAAGATCACCACACCGAGGCAAGAGAGCAGGAAGAGGGCAGCGAAGAGGCGCGGAATGTTCAGACGGAACTGGGCCTCGAGCAGGCGGAAGGCAAGGCCCGAACCGGCACCTGCGGAACCGGCTGCAAATTCTGCGACGACGGCAGCGATGAGGGCAAGGCCGCCACCGATGCGCAAGCCTGTCATGAAGTAGGGCAGAGAAGCGGGGAGCTTCAGGTAAAGCAGGGTTTGCCAGCGCGAGGCGCCGTAGAGGTCAAATAGGTTCAAGAGGTTATGATCGACGCTTTTCAGGCCCTGGACCATGTTGGAGAGGATCGGGAAGAAGGCGACGAGGAAGGCGCAGATGAGGAGCGCCACTTGCGTCGAGGGCGAGTAGATCAGGATCAGCGGGGCGATGGCGACGATCGGGGTCACCTGCAGGATGACGGTGATCGGATAGAAGGCGATCTCGATCCATTTCGACTGGACGAGGGCAACGGCGATGCCGACGCCGCCCAACAGCGCTAGCCCAAGCGACATCAGGGTGATCTTGGTGGTGACCCAGAGGGCAGGCGACAGCGTGCCCCAGTCCTTGAAGAGGGCGCCGGAGACCGCGATCGGGCCGGGCAGGATGTATTGCGGCACACCGGAAACCCAGACGCCGACCTGCCAGACCACGATCAGCAGACAGACGACGAGGATGGGCACGAGGATCTTGGCGAGTGTTTCGGCCGGTCCGGTCATCAGTGATGCTCCCCGCCCATGGCTTCGATCAGTGTCTTGGACACGGTTTCACAGGCTTGGCGATACTCTTCAGAGGTTCGGTAGAAGGCGTCGCGTTCGAGGCTGGTCTGCAGCGGGAAGTCAGCATGCACCCGGCCGGGGCGCGCTTTCATCACGACGATGCGGCTCGAGAGGTAGGCGCTTTCGAAAACGGAATGCGTGACAAAGATGACGGTAATGCCGGTCTCTTTCCAGAGGGCCAGCACGTCATCGTTCAGCTTCTGGCGGGTGATCTCGTCGACGGCCGCGAAGGGCTCGTCCATCAGGAGCAGCTTCGGTTTGGTCACCAGCGCGCGGGCGATGGAGACGCGCATCTTCATGCCGCCGGAGAGTTCGCGCGGATAGGCGTCGACGAAATCCTTGAGGCCGACGCGGTCGAGGGCAGCCAGAATGTCATTACGGGCGGCGTGTTTCGAGATGCCGCGGAGTTTAAGCGGCAGGTAGACATTGCCGAAGACGGTTGCCCAGGGCATCAGCGTCGGTTCCTGGAAGACGAAGGAGATGTCGCCTTCGGGCAGGCCCTTGGAGTTGATGCGGGAACTTGGCCAGTCGATGGTGCCGGTCGTTGTGTCGCCCAAGCCGGCTATGATGCGCAGCGCTGTCGACTTGCCACAGCCGGAGGGCCCGAGCAGCGAGACGAACTCGCCGCCGTTTACGGTGAGCGACATGTCCGTGAGGGCGACCGTGCCGCTGGAAAAGACCTTGGACACGTCCTTCATCACCACGAGCGCTCTGCGCTGTTCGGGAGGGGGCGGAGTGATCGGGTCTTTGGTGGCTGGCGAACTGGTCATTCTGTCTCGCGATACATCCGCGTTGCATTCTGGTGTTACGGCAGGGCAGAGGCAAAGGGGTCCACATGTGCGAGTGGATCACCCCCTCTGTCCTGGCGTACATCTCCCCACAAGGGGAGCGCGGCGTGGGATGCCGCCTGACTTTACCCTCCCCTTGAGGGGGAGGGTCGGCACGCAGTGCCGGGGTGGGGTGATCTCACCGAGATAAGTCCGATCACCCCCACCCGCAGCTTTGCTTCGACCTCCCCTCGAGGGGGGAGATTACTTCTTCAGCGCCATGCCCACGCCCTTGCAGACGAACTGGGTGGTGTAGGCCTTCTTGTAGTCGAGGTCGGCCGGCTGGACGCCGATCTCAACCATCGCGTCGAAGAAGGCCTTGTACTTCTCGTCGGTCATGCAGCCGATGCCCTTGTCCATCGCTTCTGCGGATTCGACGATGCCATATTCCTTCATCTTGGCGATCGAGTATTCGATCTGGCCATCCGTCATTTCCGGATTGTCCTTCTTGATGAGGTCGTTGGCGGCCTTGTTGTCGCCGTAGAGGTAGTTGTACCAACCCTCGATGGAAGCGTCGACGAAGCGCTGGACCACATCGGGCTTGCTCTCGACCATGGTCGTCGTGGTGGTGATCATCGTCGAATAGGGGTTGTAGCCGTTGTCGGCGAGAAGGAAGACCTTCGGTGCCCAGCCGGCCTGCTTCTCGATCTCGTAGGGTTCCGACGTCAGGTAACCCTGCTGGGCCGACCTCGGATCCGCAATGAAGGGAGCCGGGTTGAAGGTGTAGGGCTTGTACTTCTCGTCGGTGAAGCCCTCGAAGTTCTTCTTCATCCACTCGTAATAGGTGACGTAGCCGTCCTTGCCCATGAAGATCGAATCGAGCTTGGCGAGGTCAGCAAAGGTCTCGATGCCCTGGTCGGGATGGGCAAGCAGGACCTGCGGATCCTTCTGGAAGATCGCCGCCACGTCGATCAGCGGGATGCCTTCTTTCACGGCGTCCATTTCGCCGAGCGGGCTGCCCATGTAAAAATCGACCCTGCCGGCGATCAACAGCGCGCGGTTGGCGGCCTGCGGGCCACCCTGCACGACCGTGACCTTCAGGCCGTATTTCTCATAGGTGCCGTCGGCCACGGCCTGGTAGAAACCGCCGTGTTCGGCCTGGGCCAGCCAGTTGGTGCCGTAGGTGACCTCGTCGAGTGCAAGAGCCGCCGAGGTGGAGCCCAGCGAGGCCGCCAGGCCTATCAGGGCAAAGAGGCTGGTCTTGGTGAGCGTGTCGCGCATTGATCGTTCCCCTGTTCGTTGCAGGACCCGTTTTCGGGCTCCCTTTTCTGCCATTTGATCGGTCGGATTGCGTCTTGAAAAGCATCAAATTTCGTCCGCATCGATGCTTTTTTTGCACTGCTCCCGAGATTGATGCATAGTGATGCGGCATGGCTAATTTTTACGCAGCGGAGGCCTCGTGCTGCACTCCAGAAAGCTCGTCTACATCAACGAAATCGTTCGTTGCGGCTCGATCCGGAAGGCGGCCCAGCGCCTCAATGTCGCATCATCTGCGGTCAACCGCCAGATCCTGGCGCTGGAAGAGGAACTGGGGGCGCCCCTTTTCGAGCGTTTGCCGAAAGGGCTGAGGCTGACCGCCGCCGGCGAGCTGTGTGTCGAGCATATTCGCGACGTGCTGAAGAATTACGAGCGGCTGGAAGGGCGCATCCGGGGCCTGAAGACACCGCATGCCGGCAAGGTCTCGCTGGTGACGACCGTCGGCCTCGCTTCCGGCCCGCTTCCAGAGATCCTTGCTGGCTTCATCGCCGAACATCCGCGCGTGCAGATCAAGCTGCGCAATGATGGTGGCTCGACCACCATCAACCCCGTTCTGACCGGTGAGGTTGATCTCGGCCTCGGCTTCAACATTCCCGCCACGCCCGGGATCCGTACGCTCGCCAATTTTGACGTACCCGTCGGCGTCGTATTGCCGCCCGGGCATCGGCTGGCGCGCGATGAGGGGCCGATCGACCTCGTCGAGGTGGTTCAGGAGCCGTTGATCCTGGCACAATCGGGCACCAGCCTGCGCAATATCATCGATCTCGCGCTCGCTCCGCTGCCACTGCTCGTCGAGCCTGTTGTCGAGACAAACTCTTCGGAATTGATGAAGCAACTGGTCAAGGCAGGCACAGGGCTTACCATGCTCAATCCGCTCGACGCCGTCGCCGAATGCCGACGCGGCGAGCTGATCTTCCGACCTCTGACCGAGGCGCATGTCCGCCACCAGCCGATGAAGCTCTTTGCCCGTGCAAGGGCGCCGCTCGATTCCGCGACCAGCCTTTTCGTCGAATATCTGATGCAGGAGCTTCTGGCGCTTGTGCAGGATCTCAAGGCGCGGGGACATATCCCTGAGACTTTCCGAGGCCAGAGCTGAGGGGTAAGTGTCCGGTCAGCCGGGCGTGTAGAGGTTCGAGAGCGGATAGGCGGCAACGTCGCGCAGTAGTTCGATGAAGCCCGCGACCTGGTGTCGGCAAATCGCGGCACCCTTTTCGGCCGTGCCCTTCGAAGCGTCGCCGACCACGCCATGCGGGTTTAGGTCATGGGCGATCCAGGCGAGCGAATGGGGTGGAAGTGGGGTGAGGAATTTCGAGCTGGCCCGCATCTCTTCGGCCTTCGAGACAAAGTTCTGTGCCTTGTCCATTCGGACAAGCTCGGGGCGGAAATGCAGCATCAGCGATGTCTCGACGTCGCCGCCATGGATGCCGTAGCGGCTCTCATGTTCGGAGATCATACCCTCCGGGTTTCCGAAGCGGCCCCATTGGGTCGAGACGACGACCATCTGGTGTCGGACCCGCAATTCACGCGCGACAATGCTCATGACATCGACATTGCCGCCATGGGAATTGACGATGATGAGCTTGCGAATGCCGGCTTCGGCGACCTTGCTGCCGATGGCCGTCCAGGCCGGGATCAGGATCTCCGGGCCGAAGGACAGGCTGCCGGGCCCGTACACATGCTCGTTGGCCTTGCCGATTTCCTGGGTGGGAAGGACGAGGAAGTCGAGATCGTCGGGACGCTGGCTCTTCAGTTCGGCCAGCATGCCGTTGGCGATGGCCACGTCGGTCGCGATGGGCAGGTGAGGGCCGTGCTGTTCTGTTGAGGCGATCGGCAGGATGGCGATTGTCGTATCCGGCGAAAGCTCTGCAAAATCCATCGTCGTCAGTTCATTCCAGAAAAATGGTCTGGTCATTGCCTCTGCCTCTGCGTCTCTGTTCACCTCGTTCGATAGGGCAAAGTTGCGGGGTGCGAAAAGCATCATATTCCGCTCGCGCTGATGCCAAATTGCGCTCGCGCGGCTTGCCGCTTTCAAGTTCCGGGTCAAAGGCGACCGGCGGCAGCAATGAGGCAGCGGCGCGACGCCGCATTGCCGGACGGCAGCTTTGGTCCCAGTTATAGGGAGACGAAAGCACTCCCGGTGAAAGGCGACCATGTCCGCGCAGGTGACCGTCTGGTTCGACAGCAGCTGTCCTCTCTGCCAACGGGAGATCGCCTTGATGCGCCGTCTCGACAGCCGCGGTGCGATCAATTTCATCGATGCGTGCGACCCTGACGGCAGCTGCCCGATCGATCGAGCCGAGCTTCTCGCCCGTTTCCATGCAGAAGAAGCGGGAAAACTCCTGTCAGGTGCTGCGGCTTTCGCGGCGATGTGGCGGGCCATTCCTGTGTTGCGACCGCTCGGTCTCCTAGCCGGATGGCAACCGTTGACGCCCATCTTCGAAGCCGCCTATCGGCGCTTTCTGCGCATCCGTCCGCGCTTGCAGCGTCTGGTGCGTTCCTCCTCAACGTCATGATTTTGTTGCGGTAAGTTTTTCAGTGAGGCTGTCTCTTCGGGAGGCTGGCCCGCATGGTCATGGCGCGTTGACGCACAGGCTCTGGATCGCCGATCTATTGATGTGTTTCCGTCCCAATTCTTGCTGCAATGCAGCAAGCTCTCCGACAATACAGTGACTCCTGCGACTAACGGAGAATGTACGATCTCCGGGGGATTCGTTACTCCTAAACAATTGTCTATTCCGCCTTGGGACAAGGATTGGCGGAGTCGACGTGGAGGCAAGGGGCGTCCCGGGGGACGTCTCATCGAGGAAAGGGAGGAGTACTCGTGACGGATAAATCTTCGTCTAACGCTTACTGGGCTGCAAACGTCCGCGTCATCTACATCTGCTTGGCGATTTGGGCCGTCGTATCCTACGGGTTCGGCATCCTGCTTCGCCCCGCTCTATCGGGTATTGCCGTCGGTGGAAGTGATCTTGGCTTCTGGTTCGCCCAGCAAGGCTCGATCGTGGTCTTCATCGTGCTGATTTTCGGCTACTCGATTTACATGAACAAGATCGACCGTGAATTCGGCGTCGACGAGCAGTAAGGCGGACCCACAATGGATCAGTATACACTCAATCTGATTATCGTAGGCGCGTCCTTCGCGCTCTACATCGGCATTGCCATCTGGGCGCGTGCCGGAACCACGGCCGAGTTCTACGCCGCTAACCGTGGCGTCAATCCCGTCATGAACGGCATGGCAACCGCGGCCGACTGGATGTCGGCGGCGTCCTTTATCTCCATGGCCGGCCTGATCGCCACCGTCGGCTACGGCAACTCCACCTACCTGATGGGCTGGACCGGCGGCTACGTGCTTCTCGCCCTCCTGCTTGCTCCCTACCTGCGCAAGTTCGGCAAATACACCGTCCCGCAGTTCATCGGTGACCGCTTCTACAGCCAGGGCGCTCGCCTGACGGCTGTCGTCTGCCTGATCATCATCTCGGTTACCTATGTTATCGGTCAGATGACCGGTGCAGGCGTCGCCTTCTCGCGCTTTCTCGAAGTCGAGGTCTCGACCGGTCTCTGGATCGCTGCTGCCGTTGTTTTCTGCTACGCCGTTCTCGGCGGCATGAAGGGTATCACCTACACCCAGGTGGCCCAGTACATCGTTCTGATCATCGCCTACACCATCCCGGCGATCTTCATCTCGCTGCAGCTGACCGGCAACCCGATCCCGTGGTTCGGCCTCTTCGGCACCCACACCGAATCCGCACTGCCGCTGCTTCAGAAGCTTGACCAGGTCGTTACCGACCTTGGCTTCAATGCCTACACCGCTCAAGGCTCCATGCTGAACATGACCCTGTTCACGCTGTCGCTGATGATCGGTACTGCCGGTCTGCCGCACGTCATCATCCGCTTCTTCACCGTTCCGAAGGTGTCGGATGCTCGTTGGTCTGCCGGTTGGGCGCTGATTTTCATCGCACTGCTCTATCTGACGGCTCCGGCTGTTGGCGCCATGGCACGCCTGAACATCATCAGCACGATCTATCCGGGTGGCACTCAGCAGGAAGCCGTTCTCTACGACGAGCGTCCCGATTGGATGCGCAACTGGGAAGTCACAGGCCTTCTGAAGTTCGAAGATAAGAATGGCGACGGTCGCATCCAGTATTACAACGATGCTGCTGCCGGCTTCACCGAAACTGCCACCCAGCGTGGCTGGACGGGCAACGAGCTGACGATCAACAACGACATCCTCGTTCTCGCCAACCCGGAAATTGCACAGCTGCCGGGCTGGGTTATCGCCCTCATCGCCGCCGGTGGTCTTGCAGCCGCTCTGTCGACTGCGGCCGGCCTGTTGCTTGCTATCTCGTCAGCAATCAGCCACGACCTGATCAAAGACTTCCTGAAGCCTGATATCTCCGAAAAGGGCGAGCTGATGGCCGCGCGTATCTCGATGGCAGGCGCGATCCTGGTTGCAACATTGCTGGGCATCAACCCTCCGGGCTTCGCGGCACAGACGGTTGCTCTCGCCTTCGGTCTTGCGGCTGCAACGATCTTCCCGGCTCTGATGATGGGCATCTTCTCGAAGCGCATCAACTCGGTCGGTGCCACGCTCGGCATGATCGTCGGCCTCGTGGTTACCTGCTTGTACCTGTTCACCTATCTGGGCTGGTTCTTCATCGCAGGTACCAACATGGTCGAAAACGTTCCGGCCAACTACATCTTCGGCATCCCGCCGACGGCGTTCGGCCCGATCGGTGCGCTGCTGAACTTCGCCACGGCCTATATCGTGTCGATGATGACCCAGGCTCCGCCGAAGCATGTACAGGATCTCGTCGAATCCATCCGCGTTCCGCGCGGTGCGGGTCAGGCGACCGGTCACTGATACCGATACACCGGGAGGGGCGAACAGATCGCCCCTCCTGTCCCTCAAACAGCCAGGGCACCTTCGTGCCGCATGAGGGCAAATCCGATGATCCAGGCACAATCCGACGTGCTGGCATTTCTCGAGACGGTCCATCCTTACGACAGTCTTCCGAGAGACGAGATCGAACGGGTCTCGACCCGCTTTCAAGAGTTTTCCTTTTCGGCTGGCGCCGAAATCTATCACCGCGGCTCTCCGCTGCCCGGCATCTTCCTCATCATGGACGGAGCCGTGGAAATCATGGATGCCACCAATACGGTGGTCTCTGAGCTCGCGCCTCGCAACTCCTTCGGTGAACGTGGCCTGCTGGCCGACGGCTTTGCGGCGACGACCGCGACGGCCCGCAGCGACTGCGCGCTGCTGATGCTGCCGAAGGACGAGTTCCGCCGCCTGATGCAGGAACAGCCGGTATTCGCCCGCTTCTTCACGCGCGGCCGGTTTGCCGATAGCCGGCGCGGCGACATGGCCATCCAGAAGGTCAGCGAGTTGATGTCGCGCCCCCCCATTGTCTGCGCGCCGACCGATACGGTGCGCTCGGCTGCCGCCCTGATGCGGGAGCGGCATGTCTCGAGCCTCGGCGTCGTCGATGGTGGACGTTTTCTTGGTATCCTCACCACCCGAGACCTTGCGGGGCGCGTGCTTGCGGAAGGGCTCGACCCCGACGCTACCCCGGTTTCTGCCGTCATGACCGCCGACCCAGTCGGATTGCCCGGAGAGGCTCTGGGCTCCGACATCCTGCATCTGATGCTCGAGCGTCGCGTCGGGCACCTGCCTGTCGTCGAGGGTGAGCGGCTTGTCGGAATGATTACGCAGACCGATCTCATCCGCTTCCATGCGATCAGTTCGGCGCAGCTGATCCGCGACATCGCGACGGCCGAAACGCCAGAGGCGATGCGTGCGATCACCACACGGATCCCGCAACTGCTCGTCCAGCTCGTCGGCAGCAACAATGCCCATGAGGTGGTGACACGTCTGATTACCGATATTGCCGATAGCGTCACCCGCCGGCTCATCATGCTAGCGGAGCGGGAGCTCGGGCCGCCTCCTGTTCCCTATGTCTGGCTTGCCTGCGGCAGTCAGGGCCGACAGGAGCAGAGCGGCGTCAGCGACCAGGACAATTGCATCTTCATCGAAGATGGCGTCGAGCCCGAGGAAATGCCCTGGTTCCAGCAACTGGCGGCCAAGGTCAGCCGTGGTCTCGACATCTGCGGTTACTTCTATTGCCCGGGCGACATGATGGCGACCAATCCGCGCTGGTGCCAGCCGGTCTCGGTCTGGCGAAGCTATTTCCGCGACTGGATCTACAAGCCCGATCCAACCGCGCAGATGCTGGCCAGCGTGATGTTCGATCTGCGGCCCATCTGTGGTGCGTCGTCACTCTTTCAGGAGTTGCAGGCAGAAACGCTGGAAGAGGCGAGCCGCAACTCGATCTTCACCGCGCACATGATCAGCAACTCGTTGAAGCACGCGCCGCCGCTTGGACTTCTCAGGGGGTTTGCCACGATCCGCAGCGGCGAACATCGCAACCAGATCGACATGAAGCACAACGGTGTGGTGCCTGTTGTCGATCTCGGACGCGTCTATTCCCTGATCGGCCGTCTTGCGCCGGTGAACACGCGGGCACGGCTACTTGCGGCGGAGGAAGCAGGGATCATCTCCGGTGCTGGAGCCCGGGATCTCGTCGCGGCCTACGATCTCATTGCAGACATGCGCCTGCGCAATCAGGTGCGGCAGGTCCGCGACGGTCGCAAGCCAGATAACTTTCTGGCACCCTACGATTTTGGTGATTTCGAGCGCTCGCATCTTCGCGATGCCTTCGTTGTTGTCAGAACCATGCAATCGGCGCTCGCCAATGGCGGACGAGCGCCCGTCTGAAGGAATGAAGAATGCTGTTTGAGTTGATCGCCGCGGTGGTGACCGGTGTTGCACTGGCGGGGGCGGCGATGCTGCTGCGCTGGATAAGCCGGGGTCTGCTGCCGAAGTGGATCGTCCCTGCCATGGCTGGCCTCGGCATGTTGAGCTATTCGATCTGGAGCGAGTACAGCTGGTTCGATCGTATGAACATCGCCTTGCCCGGCATCGCGGTCTCCTGGAAAAACGAGCAGACGGCGTTCTGGCGCCCCTGGTCCTATATCGAGCCTGTGACGACCCGGTTCACCGCGCTTGATGTCAATGGGGCAAAGCGGCACCCGAACCAGCCTGGCCTCGTCATGGTCGACGTCCTGCTTGTCGCTCGCTGGCAACCGGTGACGCCGGTCAAGGTGGTCTATGACTGCCAGAATGCCCAGCGGGCGGATCTGGTTACCCCGGATATCAGTATTGCCGATGACGGCAGCCTTCAGGGGGCAGAATGGAGCAAGGTCGAGCCTGATGATGCGGCGCTGAAGATCGCGTGTTCGGCAGGGTGAGGAAAACATGACCAGGATCAGCCTGCGCGGACGTATCCTGCTCTTCTTCGTGGCGCTGGCGGCCGGTGCTGTTGCGGCTTTGGCTGTCGGTCTGTGGTTCGGCTACCACCGCGAAGGCAGCCCGGACATGCTGAACGCCTTCATGCAGAGTGCGATCGCTGCCGGCTTTCTGATCCTTGCTCTGATCACCTGGGTCTGGTTCCTCTTCGACACCCATCTCGCTCGTCCCATCGACAAAGTGGCATCGGCCATGCGTGCCCGGGCGCATGCCGATGTGGGCAATGACTTTCAGGCAGAGGAAGCGCGTTATCTCGGTGATCTTGCCGATGCCGCCTCCGCAACCGCGGCTACCCTTGCACAGACGCGAGGCGCCCTGGCGGAACAGGTGCAGCGGGAGACCACGCGCCTGTCGTCCGACAAGAACAAGCTCGAACAGCTGCTCGCCGACGTGCCGCCTGCCGTTCTTCTCTGTACGGGCCGCCATCATCTCGTCTTCTATAATGGCGTGGCGCAGCAGATGTTGACGGGCTCGCAGCGCCCCGTCTGTCTTGATCGCAATATCTTTGACTATCTGAGCGAAGGGCCGATCCGCGACGCGCATCACCGGCTTCTGGAAAGTTCGGATCCAGACGCGGTGGTCGAGTTCATCTGTCTCAGTCCCTGTGGACGGCGCAGGCTCGCCGGGCGCATGAGGCTCGCCAGTGACAACGGCGGCGATCAGGCGGCCTATGTCATGACCCTTCGCGATGTGACGACCGAGGTTGCGGCCTATGCCAGGCGTGACGCTCTTCTCGGTGACGTGTTCCTGCAGGTCCGGCCCATTGTCTCGGATCTGCGCCATGCACTTGTTTCTCATGGTCCCGGAATGGGAGCCGATGCCCCTGTTTCGGAGCAGCTTCAGACCCTCGATGCGACGCTCGCGGATCTCGAGGCCCGCTTTGAAAGCTGTCGATCCGATGGTTGGCCGATGGCACCCACGGATGTGCGTGAGCTCGCCGGCCAACTCCGTCGCGACCTCGAAGGCCAGAAGCTCACGCTCGATGCCGAGGTCGCCGAAATCGCTGTCCGCTGCAATGCCTTCGATATCGTCAGTCTCCTGGGACACCTCGTTTCCCGTGTCAGTACGGCGACTGCTGCTTCCCATTTTCACCTCAAGGTTAGCGAAGCACAGGGGGCTGCCGAACTCACCTTGTCCTGGAAGGGCGGCGCCGTGTCTCCCAAAAACGTGGATGATTGGCTGGGGGAGACGGTCTTCGACGGTGGTGTGACCTGCGAGACGATCCTGAGGACCCACGGCATCGTCCTGGTCGTCGGGGGGGATGATGACGTGCCGTCGATTTCGACCCGGCTGCGGCCAATCGAGCGGCTGCGACCGGTTGGAGCGGACATGTCGCGGCATGTCGTCTATGACTTCGATCTTCTTTCGCGCCTGCACTACGAGAAATTATCCGACGCGCGCCTTGATGGCCTGACCTATGTGGTCTTCGATACGGAAACGACGGGCTTGCTGCCGGAGCAGGGCGATGAGATCGTCCAGATCGCGGCTGTCCGCATCGTCAATGGAAAGCGGGTCAAGAACGAGGTTTTCGACTTGCTCGTCAATCCCGGGCGGCCGATACCTCCGTCCTCATCTGCAATCCATGGCGTGACAGACGCGATGGTTGCAGATGCCGTCAGCGTTCAGGATGCCGTGCGGCAGTTTCACCGCTTTGCCGAAGGGGCCGTGCTCGTGGCACACAATGCGCCATTCGATATGGAGTTCCTAACGCGGCGGGAGAAGGAGGTCGGACTGCGCTTCACGAACCCGATCCTGGATACGGTTCTGGTCTCCGCCACCGCCTTCGGCCGCGCCGAAACACATACACTCGATGCGCTCGCCGACAGGCTGGGCGTGCACATCGATGAAAAAGACCGACACACCGCGCTCGGCGATGCGATTGCGACCGCCGACGTCTTCATCAAGCTGAAGGACATGCTGGCCGGCCGCGGCCTGGAGCGGTTTGGAGAGGTCCTGACAGAATTGCGCAGTCATCAGAAGCTCGTTCGCGATCTCAACGATCAGGTTCGCGTATCCTGAGTGTAAGTCAGTCCTGACGCAATCCCGCCAGCGACGACTCCGCATGCCCTCAGTGGCGGCCCTCCCATGGCGATGACAGGTGGGTGACAGGTTTCGCTGCTAGGTCTATGGTCACATCTTCCCGTGGAGGCGGGACCAGATGGAACTGGGAGGAGCAGGTTACGGCCTGAAGCGGCGTTGTCCGCATGCTGCGCAACCGCGCTCTCCCCACAGATCATTCGCAAGCGGCAATGACCGCATTGATGGTGGAGGACTATCTTGAAACACTTTTTCCTGGCTTCGTTCCTTGCAGGCGCTCTCGCCCTTCCGGCGGTGGCTGCCGACTATACAATCATCGCTCCGGCAGCGCCTGGCGGCGGCTGGGACCAGACGGCCCGCTCGCTGCAGCAGGTGATGCAGTCCGAAGGCATTTCGGGCAACGTCCAGGTCGTAAACGTACCTGGCGCCGGCGGCACGATCGGTCTTGCCCAGTTCGCCAGCCAGCAGAGTGGCAATCCGAACGCACTGATCGTCGGTGGTTACGTCATGGTCGGCGCGATCTTGACCAACCAGTCGCCTGTCTCTCTCTCCGACGTTACGCCGATCGCACGCCTGACCGGTGAGTACGAGGCCATCGTCGTTCCGGCCAATTCCGAAATTCAGAATATCGGCCAGCTGGTCGAAAAGCTGAAGGCCGATCCGGGTTCCGTCTCGTGGGCTGGTGGCTCGGCCGGCGGTACCGACCATATTGGTGCCGGCCTCATCGCCAAGGCTGCTGGCGTCGATCCGACCAAGATCAACTACATCGCCTATTCGGGCGGTGGTGAAGCGCTTGCAGCAATCCTCGGTGGCCAGGTTACTGTCGGCATTTCCAGCTACGGCGAGTTCCAGGCCCAGGTTGCCGCCGGCACCCTGCGTCTGCTTGCTGTTTCCAGCGCCGAACGTATCGAAGGCGCCGATGCTCCGACGCTTAAGGAAAGCGGTCTCGATGTCGTGCTGCAGAACTGGCGCATGGTTGCGGCCGCTCCGGGCCTGACCGACGAACAGAAGGCTGCCGTCACGGCTGATGTCGAAAAGCTGGCAAAGTCGGCTGGCTGGCAGGAAACGCTGAAGACCAAGAACTGGCAGGACACTTACCTTGTCGGCGCCGCTTTTGAAGAGCAGCTCGCCAAGGACATTGCTGCCACCGAAGCGATCCTCAAAGACATCGGTCTGGTGAAATGAGCATGGAAGAGCGTTCTTCCGAACAACGCACGCGCCGCCCTGATTGGGCGGCGCTGGCCATCGCAGTGGTCATGTTCGCGATTGCGGGCCTGATCTTCTACGATGTCGCGCGTCTGCAGGGCGGTAACAGCTATTCCGGGATTGGTCCTGCGACGGTGCCGAAGGGCATTGCCATCGGTCTGATCGGCCTTGGCATCTGGACGGTGTTCGCTGCGATGCGCCGCGATTTTCCGGAGCGCGAGCATCAGGAGCTACCGCCTGTGCTTTTCATCGTGGCCGGGCTCGCAGCGCAGATGCTGCTCCTGAAAACGCTGGGCTTCTCGCTTGCAACAGGTGTGTTGTTCGCTATGACCGCGGCCGGTTTCGGGAAAAGGAAGTTCTGGATCTCGCTGCCCGCAGGCATAGCTCTCTCGTTCGTCGTGTGGATCCTGTTCGCGCGTTTCCTGCAACTGTCATTGCCGGCGGGTCCACTCGAACGGCTGTTCTTCTGAGGGGAACCCCGTGAATACGTTTGATTTCCTTCTCCAGGGGCTGGCGATCGCCGCTCAGCCGATCAACCTGTTCTACGCGCTGATCGGTGTTACGCTCGGTACGCTCGTCGGCGTCCTGCCGGGCATCGGTCCTGCGCTGACCGTCGCACTCTTGCTTCCCGTGACCTATCAGCTTGACCCGGCGGGCTCGCTGATCATGTTCGCCGGCATCTATTACGGCGGCATGTATGGCGGCTCGACGACGTCGATCCTGCTCAATACGCCCGGCGAGAGTGCTTCCATCGTTACGGCGCTGGAGGGTAACAAGATGGCCCGTGCGGGCCGTGGCGGCCCTGCACTTGCGACGGCGGCCATCGGCTCCTTCGTCGCCGGCCTGCTGGCGACCATCTCGCTTGCCTTTATCGCGCCCTTCGTCGTCAAGTTCGCCCTGTCCTTCGGTCCGCGTGAATACTTCGCGCTGATGGTGCTGGCCTTCGTCACGGTCTCAGCAGCCTTCGGCGATTCCACCCTGCGAGGGCTTACGGCGCTTTTCATTGGTCTCGCCTTCTCGATTGTCGGTATCGACCAGCTCACAGGTCAGACACGTCTGAGCTTCGGTGTGCCGGACCTGCTCGACGGTCTTGAAGTGACCACGCTCGCGGTTGCCATGTTTGCCATCGGGGAGACGCTCTATGTGGCCGCACAAGGTGCGCGGGCGCCTGAGAAGGTCGAGGCGGTGCGTGGTTCGCTGTGGATGAACAAGTCTGACTGGAAGCGCTCGTGGAAGCCCTGGCTACGTGGCACCGCCATCGGTTTTCCGATCGGTGCGATGCCGGCCGGCGGTGCGGACGTATCAAGCTTCCTGTCCTATTCCGCGGAAAAAAGCTTCTCCAAGCATCCCGAGGAATTTGGCCATGGTGCGATTGAGGGCGTCGCGGGACCCGAAGCTGCCAACAATGCTTCGGCTGCGGGAACGCTCGTTCCCCTGCTGACGCTTGGTCTGCCGACGACAGCGACGGCTGCGATAATGCTGGCAGGGTTTCAGCAATTCGGTCTCCAGCCTGGGCCGCTCCTGTTTGCGACCAATCCGCAGCTCGTCTGGGGCCTTATCGCCTCCTTGCTGATAGCCAACTTCATGTTGCTGGTGCTGAACCTGCCATTGATTGGTCTTTGGGTGAGGCTGCTGACCATCCCAAAGCCTTGGCTCTATTCCGGCATCCTCGTGTTCGCGACGCTTGGCACCATCGGGGCCAATCCATCCGTGTTCGAACTCGGACTGCTGCTCACCTTTGGCGTGCTGGGCTATATCATGCGCGTCTTCGGTTATCCGATCGCTCCTGTCATCGTGGGCCTGATCCTTGGCCCCATGGCCGAGCAACAGCTTCGTCGAGCTCTGTCGATCAGCCAGGGGGACGCGACCGTTCTCTTCACCTCGCCGATTGCAGCGATCTTGCTTATCCTTGCTGCTGTCGCGCTCTTCGTGCCCATGATCCTTCGGGCTCGCGGCAAGGGTCAGGTGCTCGCACAGGTCGCTGGCAGCGAGGATTGACGGCTAACACTCCTCTGCCGATGCAGGACTTCGTTAACTCGGCCTGCATCGGCTGCATGGCTGGCCTGACTTTCCATCCATTGTAATTCCGTCGTCGGAGTATCATCTTCTGCTTGCAAACAAAGAAAGCGAGCAAAGAAATGTCTAGCCTCCGCAAGTCCATCCAGCAGGGTTTCCTCGGTCGTGCGATCGCCGTTATCGGCGCTGCAAGCTCCGCAGCGGCCGCTGTCGAGGGACATCGTCGTCCGAAGGACCATCACCTGAAGACGCTCGGCATCAACCCTGCCGATTTCCCGCGCTACTGATTAGCGGCGAGACAATGGGTGCCCATAAGGGCGCTTGAGTAAGGGCCGAATAGCCCAAGTGCATTATGCCGAGCGCTCCATCGTGGGCGCTCTTTCTGTTTGAACGATCCCGCAGCGGGTTACCTGCCGAGTCGCTCCCCTGCCGCAGTGAGCGCGATGATGACGCCGCCCGGCAGCCACTCAAAATCGATGCTTCCGCCGAGGTGGTGAATCGCGCTGGTTCGCGCCAACTTGCTGCCGAAGCCTTCCTGGGTTGGAGCCTTGATTTCGGGGCGGATGACATTTTCTTGCCATTCCAGATGCAGCGCATCCTGGTCCATCCGCCAGCGAACATCGAGCCTACCATCCTCATCGCGGAAGGGGCCATATTTTGCCGCATTGGTCGCAAGTTCATGAAAGATCAGTGCAAAGCTCGTTGATGCATGCGGGCCGAGACGAATTTCTGGGCCTTTAAGGGTGACTTGCCTGTCACGATCCGCCAGATGGGGTGACAGGATTTCTTCCAGAAGTGCGTGGAAGGCGACGGTTTCAGCAACTGATGATCCGGCGATGATGGCCGGCTGGATCAGGTGGTGGGCCTTCGCCAAGGCTTGCAGGCGACCGTGCAGTGATTGTGCCATCACGCTTACCGACGATGAGGATCGTGCGGTCATGTTGATCATGCCTGCAGTGATGGCGAAGAGGTTCTTGACGCGGTGGTTGAGTTCCCGCAGCAGAAGCTGACGAGCTTCCTCGGCCACCTTGAGATCGTGAATATCCGTGCAGGTCCCATACCAGCGTGTGATTTCGCCGTTCTCGTCGCGCACGCATTGGGCGCGTCCGATGACCCAGCGATAGACGCCGCTTCGATGTCGAAGACGGTATTCCACGTGATACGGTTCGCCGGTCTCCAGGCTGTGCTGCCACTTGGCCCAGGTGTCAGCCCGGTCATCGGGGTGAAAGACATTTTCCCATTCCGAGCCGTCGGTGAAGCCTTCGGCGACGCCGGTATATTCGTACCAACGCTGGTTGAAGTAGTCGTGGTATCCGTCTGCTCGGGTCGACCAGATCATCTGGTCGATTGAGTTCACGATGGCTTCGAAACGCTGTTCACTGTCCCGGAGAGCGGCCATGGCCGTTGTCGCCTCGGTGACATCAGAGGCCTGGATGAAGATGCCCGCTGGCTGGCCCGCCGTGTCGGTGATCGGCTGGAAGACGAAGTCCACGTATCGCCCCTGGAGTTTCCCATCGGGGCGCACGAATTCCACTGGCACCGCCTTGCCCTGGTAGGGTTCGCTGCTCGCATAGACGGTATCGAGCAGGCGGATGAAGCCTTGATCCTTCACTTCTGGCAGGGCCTCTTCAACTGGTCGTCCCAAGAGATTGCTTCTCTGTACCAGCTCTTCATAAGCCGGGTTGGCTAGCTTGAAGGTATGCGAAGGGCCTTCCAAAATGGCGATCGCGGCCGGTGCCTGCGCAAAGAGCCGGCCCAGCCGGGCAATCTCTTGCTGCGTCTGGCGCCTGGCGAGGACGGCAGCCGTGGTTTCGTTGCCCTGGTTGAAGATGCCGACGATGTTGCCGTGTTCGTCGCGTATGCTGGACAGGCTGTAGTTCCAGTAGCCTTCAGTCGGAACGCCGTTGCGCTCCATCATCAGCAGCTGGTCGTAGGTCGTCACGCCTTCCCCGGTGGTCATCACCTGGTGGAATTGCGGTCCGACAACGTCCCAGATGTCCAACCATACTTCGGCCGCCGGTCGGCCCAAAGCCCAGGGATGGCGGTCTGCCGGAATGGGTGCCCAGCTATCGTTATAGAGGAGCCGCATTTCCGGGCCCCAATAAATGGCCGTGGGAAAGCTAGAGTTCAGACAGATGGACAGTGCCGAGCGCAGCGCGGCTGGCCACTCTTTGATAGGGCCGAGACCGTCTGCCCAGTCATGCTTCAGGATAAGTTCGGCCATCTGGCCGCCATTCCTGAGAAAGCCGGGTATCACGTTTTGTTGCTCGTCGTGGGACATATATCCGGCTGCCTTGAGCTATGCGTTGCGGCTTATGCTATGTCAGATAGGACAAACACGTTTCCGTGTCTATTGCCCCTTATGGCCCGCTTCGGGCGGCCTTGGCATTTCAAAATCCCTGGTCGTCAAATTTTTTGAGAGTGCAGGGAACTTTTTTATTTGGCCGTTGTTTTCGATGGTGGCCTGTTCCAGGACTGGGTATGAATGTCTGATAAAAACTCCTCGCGCCGCGACGCACAAGACGCCGGCGACCGCCTACTCGCCTCCCATCCATCCGAGGATCCGTTCGCGGCAGCCTTCAAGGCTACCCGCATGCCGATGCTGATCACGGATCCGCGGCAGCCCGACAACCCAATCATTTTCTGCAATCAGGCATTTTCGAACCTGACTGGCTACAGCACCGATGAGCTCATCGGGCGCAACTGCCGTTTGCTGCAGGGACCGGAAACGGACAGCGGTGCGATTGCCCGTCTGCGCGAGGCTATTGCGGCAGAGCGGGACGTTGCGATCGACATCCTCAACTATCGCAAGGACGGTAGCCAGTTCTGGAATGCGCTTTTCGTCAGCCCCGTCCGGGATGCCGACGGCGAAGTGGTCTATTTCTTTGCATCACAGCTCGATTTCACGACGATCAAGAGCAAGGAACTCGATCTGGCAGAGGCGCGGCAATCGGCCGAACGTGAGGTCGCAAGGCGGACGCATGATCTGTCCGAGGCTCTGAAGGCCCAGACCCTTCTGGTGCATGAGGTCGACCACCGCGTGAAGAACAACCTTTTGACCATCGCCTCGATCGTCAAGCTGCAGGCGCGAATGTCTGGAAACGACCTCGTAAAGAGAACCTTGTTCTCGGTGCTCAATCGCGTCGAAGCGCTGAGCACCGTGCAACGAAAGCTGTTCACAAGCGCCGACCTTGGGCGGTTTGACGTTTCCGACTTTGCCAAGGATCTGATCGAGGATCTGGTCGGCGCCTTGAAGCGCGACGACATTCGCGTGACGACCGACCTGTCGCCTGTGCTCGTTCCGGCGGTGAAAGCTTCGCCGCTCGCTCTCATCATCAACGAACTGGTGCTGGATGCCGTGCGCCGAGGACTGAGCGACGGGGGTGGCGACATCCATCTGGAGGTGCGGCGGACCAACGGGCATTTCTTGATCCGGGTAACCGATACGACGAAGCCGGTCTCCGTCAATCCGGAAGAGGAGGCTTTTGGCAGGCTCATGCTGGAGACCTGTGCCAAGCAACTGGGCGCGAAGATCGCGCGAGAGGTCGAAGGCTACCGGACCGACGTTCAGGTCACAATGCTCGTCGAAGACGCAAAGGAAACAGACACTTGAAGATCATGATCGTCGAGGATGAGGCGCTTCTTGCCCTGGAACTGGAGCTTGAAGTTGAGGCCGCCGGCCATGTCGTCGTGGGCACGGCCGCGTCGCGCAAAGCCGCATTCGACATCATCGAATCCAGCAAGCCGGAATTCGCCTTCGTCGATGTGCACTTGAGCGATGGTCCCTCCGGGATCGAGATCGGTCGTCGACTGGCGGAACGCGAGGTCCCGTTTGTGTTCGTTACGGGGAATGTCAAACGGATACCGGAAGATTTCGTCGGCGCCATCGGAGCGATTGAGAAGCCTTACACGATGAACGGCCTTCAGAATGCCCTGACCTATATCAGTGAGCAGGTGGCCGGCGGTCAGGTGGCTAACCCGCCGCCGGGCTTGATCCTGGCCAAGGGTCGGCCGGTTCAGAACGACGCCAGCTGACAGGGCTGGCGCGGGCCGCCGCCATAGGGCTGGTAGGTGTTGTCGCTCGGACGATAGGAGCGATAGCGTTCCATGCAGGCCATGACGTGGCCTTCGTCCCCCATGCCGGCACCAGGATTGCTTCCGTCGGCACTGACGGTCATGACCCTCGCGTCGCCTTCTTCCAGCTCCGCCATGACCTCGACCTGGTAGGGTGAGTCACAGGGGCGAATGTCGCCGCTGAAGCCGCGATAGGCATTGCGAACGGGATCGTAGGAACGATAGCGCGCTTCACACCAGGAGAAATGCTCCGGAGGCAGCGTGTCGGCGCCGAAACCGGATGTCGCTTCGTCGATCGCCGCAGTGACGAGAGTGTCGATGTCACCAACCTCGGAACCCTGTTCTGCGGTCGCGGTCTGCATACTCTGATCCGATGACCCTACGTCGGGTTCGACTATCACCACATGGCTTGCATAGCGGGGCGGTAGACGCTCCAGGTTCTGTGCGGACCTGTCGATGCGAACAGGCTCCATCGTCCAGAGGTCCTGGATGTCAAGGCCGGTGAATCTGTGGGGGTCTTCTTCCGGTGCGAGCGCGGCTGACGCGAGGACGACGCCACCAATCACCATCCCGGCGGCGAGCGCTGACGCTGAGAGCAGTTTTATCACGGGTTTCATCGGGATCTCCATTCATCGTCTGTGACAGAAGAATGAGATTCCCGTCGGAGGGTTCCCGATGAAACGTGTCTTGTCCTTGATTTTTCGACGGTTTCTCCGAAAGGAGGTTAACAATCGAAATTCGTCTCAGTGGTTGTGACGCGGCGGTGTCTTGGAGATCTGCCGGAAATCCTCTGCGTTTTTGATCGTCGCACCATCGGCCAACTGGGTGACTGTCTGACGATAGAGCCGCTGCCAGGGTGTCGCGTCTTTCGGCACGGGGGGAATGCCCTCAGCTTTGCGCGTTTCGATTTCCTCGTCGCCCACCAGCATGTCGCAACGCCCCTCATTCAGGTCGATGCGGATGGTATCGCCGGTCCTGACCCATGCCAGACCGCCGCCGGCTGCACTTTCAGGCGATGCGTTGAGGATCGAGGGGCTGTCGGCAGTGCCGGACTGGCGGCCGTCGCCGATCGTCGGAAGACTGAGAATGCCCCGCTTGATGAGGTGATCCGGTGGCTGCATGTTGACCACTTCGGCAGAACCCGGCCAGCCGAGCGGGCCGGCGCCGCGGATGACGAGAACGCAGTCCTCGTCTATGTCGAGGGCGGGGTCGTTGATGCGCTTGTGGTAGTCCTCCGAGCCGTCGAAGACGATCGCGCGGCCCTCGAAGATGCCTTCGCGGCCCTTTTCCTGCAGGTAACGCAGGCGGAAACCCTCGGAAATGACGCTCGTCTTCATGATAGCGAAGTCGAAGAGGTTGCCCTTCAGCACGACGAAGCCGGCGCGTTCACGCATCGGTTCGTGGTAGGGCTTGATCACCTCCCGATCCGTCGCCTCCCTGCCTTGCAGGTTCTCAACCATGGTGCGGCCGGTTACCGTGCGACAGGTCGTGTCGATCTTTCCGACTTGCATCAGCTCCCACATGATCGCCGGGACACCTCCGGCGCGGTGGAACCGCTCGCCGAGATAGGCGCCGGCCGGCTGAACGTTGGCGAGCAGCGGAATGTCGTAGCCGTGAACCTGCCAGTCCTCGGGCAGGAGTTCGACGCCAGCATGCTTGGCCATGGCCATCAGATGCGGCTGGGCATTGGTCGATCCGCCGATCGCCGAGTTGACCCTGATGGCATTGAGAAAGGCTTCGCGGGTGAGGATGTCCGAGGGGCGGATATCCTCCAGAACCAGTTCGACCGCCCGCTTGCCGGTGCGATAGGCCATCTGGCCGCGTTCGCGGTAAGCGGCGGGAATGGCGGCGCAGCCGGTGAGCGACATGCCGAGTGCCTCGGCAATCGCGTTCATGGTCGAAGCGGTGCCCATGGTGTTGCAATGTCCGGCAGAGGGGGCCGAATCGAGCGCGCGTTCAAGGAATTCCTCGCGGCTGATCTCGCCGGCCGCATATTTGCGACGCGAGCGCCAGATTACGGTGCCGGAACCCACCAGCTCGCCATCATGCCAGCCGTCAAGCATGGGGCCGCCGGATAGCACGATCGCCGGGATGTCCACCGTCGATGCAGCCATCAGGGCAGAGGGTGTGGTCTTGTCGCAGCCGGTGGTCAGCACGACGCCATCGAAGGGATAGCCGTAGAGCAACTCGACCAGACCGAGATAGGCAAGGTTGCGGTCAAGGGCGGCCGTCGGTCGCTTGCAGTTCTCGAACAGCGGATGCGACGGGAATTCGATCGGAATGCCACCAGCGTCGCGGATGCCGTCGCGCACGCGTTTGGCAAGATCCAGGTGATGACGGTTGCAGGGATTGATGTCGGAGCCCGATTGGGCGATCCCGATGATCGGCTTGCCGGAGCGCAGTTCCTCCGGCGTCGTGCCGTAGTTCATGAAGCGCTCCAGATAGAGCGCGGTCATGTCGAGGTGATCGGGGTTGTCGAACCAGTCCTGCGAACGGAGGCGGCGTTTCGGTTTCTCAGACTCGGTCATCGACAGCACCTTTGCGGCGGTTGATCTTTTCCAGATGAAGCAGAAGGGCACTGTGGTCGAGTTCGCCATTGCCGTCTGCAACGAAGGCTTCGAAGGCCTGGCGAACGTCCGATGTCAATTGGAGCTCAAGGCTAAAGGTCTCGGCCATGGCGGCGACGGCGTTCAGGTCCTTCAACTGCAGGCGCGAGGGGCCGCCCGGCTCGAAGCGCCGCTCGACCATACGCTGTCCGTGCAGTTCCAAGATGCGGCTTTCGGCGAAGCCGCCGCGGATTGCTTCGCGGAACTTCTCCCGCGAAGCGCCGCCGGCCTCGACGAGCATCATGGCTTCTGCAACGGCGCCGATGGTGATCGCGACGATCTGCTGGTTGGCGAGCTTACAGATCTGGCCAGCTCCTGATGGGCCGACATGCGTGACGCGGCCGAGCGGGGCGAAGACATCTGCCAGGCCCTCGATGACATCGGCATCGCCGCCCGCCATGATCGCCAGCGTGCCGGCTTCCGCCCCGACGACGCCACCTGACACGGGTGCATCGACATGGGCTACGCCGTGGCCAGCGAGACGGTTTGCGTGATCTTTGGCAATCGGCGGTGCGATCGATGATGTGTCGATGACGACCGTGCCCTTTGCCAGCGCTTCGGCCGTACCCTTGGTGAAAAGTACGTCCTCGACTGCGGAGCCGTCCGACAGCATGGTGAAAATCACGCTTGCGCCGGAGACTGCATCTGCAGGGCTCTTGGCAAGCCTTGCACCGGCCGCCGCCAAAGGCTCTGCCTTGCCAAGGTCACGGTTCCAGACCGTGACCGGAAGGCCAGCCGCGAGCAGGCGCCTTGCCATGGGCGCGCCCATCAGTCCCGTCCCGAGAAAGGCGATCTGCCTGTTTTCAGTTCCCGTCAAAGCTTGCCTCCCAGTTCATCCTCGATATGCACCCGAATAATTTCGTCAAAAGAGCTTTCGGCGGTGAAGCCGAGTGCGCGGGCGCGGGTTGCTTCGAAGCCGGGAGCCCAGCCGGCGCAGATGCGCATGATCATCTCGTCAGGCTCGTGGCGGATGAGCTTGACCGCTTTCTCGCCTGCTACGCGGCGCAGCGCTTCGATCTGCTCGCCAACGGTTGCGCTGAGGCCCGGCATCGACAGGTTGCGGCGTGGGCCGACGGTTTCCAGGTCGATGTTTGCGCCGTGGATGAGGAACCCGACCGCAGATCGGGGCGAGGCGTGCCAGTGGCGGACATCGCCGCCCACCGGCAAGACGGCCTCCTGGCCGACCAGCGGCTCGCGCAGGATGTTGGAGAAGAAGCCCGAGGCTGCCTTATTCGGCTTGCCGGGGCGAATGCAGATTGTTGGCAGGCGGATGCCGATCCCGTCGAAATAACCCTTTCGGGAATAGTCGGAGAGCAGCAGCTCGCAAATCGCCTTCTGCGTGCCGTAGCTGGTAAGCGGCGTGGTGTGGAACTCGTCCGGGATCGGGTAAGGCAGCGGCGCACCGACGACCGCGATCGACGAGGTGAAGACCACTCTGGGGCAATAGCCGTCCGCCATGTGGGCGAGACGAATTGCCTCGAACAGGTAGCGGGTGCCGTCGAGGTTGATCTTGTAACCCTTTTCGAAGTCGAGTTCCGCTTCCCCTGAGACGATCGCAGCGAGATGGAAGATGACATCGGGGCGCGATGCAATCAGGCGCTCGGCGGATGCGGGCTCGGACAGATCGACGGTCTCTATCGTCACTCTGCCGTTGAAGCCTGTGGGAGCATCTGCAGCCACGACATCGGCGAGCGTCATCGCCGTGATCTGCCGTCCCTGCAACTCTCCATCGCGTGTGAGCCTTTGCGCCAGCTTGCGCCCGACCATGCCGGCCGCGCCAATCACCAGAATATGCATGTGACAGTCTCCTCCCGTGTCATTCTTCGACCCTGCGCGCATCTGCACAAGGGCCTTCTTCAAAAACCATTTGTAAGGTTGTCTGATAACCTTATATCACTTTCATGGAAACCGAATTTTTGGTCCAGCTTGCGATGGGCGGACTGGGAGACTGATGATGGCCATGGAAAGCGCGATCGAGGGCAAGGATTTGTGGAGCGGGGCGGGCAACCCGGTTCCTCGCCTCGTCGAGGCTCTTGGGCCCGACATGGTGGTCGTCGGCGCCGAGGTCGAGCGCTACTGCCGGGATTGGCATGGCGATGTCACGACCGGTGCGGTGGCGGTTGTTCGTCCGCGAACGACTGAGGAGGTCTCCCTTGCCGTTCGGACCATCCGCTCTCTGGGGCTGACGATCGTGCCGCAAGGCGGCAATACTGGGCTGGTTCTCGGGTGCACTCCCGACGCGCCGGCGAGCCAGGTTGTCGTCAGTCTCGAGCGCATGACGGCGATCCGCCGCATTGATGCGCATGATTTCTCGGCCATCGTCGAAGCGGGCGTCATCCTGCAGGACTTCAAGGACAAGGTGGAGGACGCAGGGCTATACTTCCCGCTTGCTCTCGGTGCGCAGGGTTCCTGCCGGATCGGCGGCAATGTCTCGACCAATGCAGGCGGCATCAACGTGCTGCGTTACGGCATGACGCGCGAACTTGTGCTTGGTCTCGAAGTCGTCCTGCCCGATGGCTCGATTTTCGAAGGTTTGTCCACGCTGCGCAAAGACAATCGCGGGGTCGATCTGAAGCAGCTGTTCATCGGGGCGGAGGGCACGCTTGGTATCGTCACCGCCGCTGCCTTCAAGCTTGCTCCGCCGGCCGAGAAGGTTGCGACGGCTTTGCTGGGGCTTGGGGCCTTGTCGGATGCGATCACGCTCTATCGGCGTGCACGCAGAGACTGTTGTGATCTGATGTCTGCCTTCGAGTTCATGCCGCCGATCGCCTTCACCCTCGCGCAAGAGGCAATTCCTGATCTGGCCATGCCCATGAGCGCCGACTATCCGGCCTATGTGCTGCTCGAGATTTCGGGTTCCGGCCTTGTGGATATCGAAGATCTGATGCACCGCTTTCTCGAAGGCGTGCTGGAGGACGGCCTGGTGCTGGACGGCGTCGTCGCAACGTCGCGGAGCCAGGCCCGCTCTCTCTGGCTCTTCCGCGAGGGCATGAACGAGGGGCAGGCCAAGCGGGGCCCGCATCTACGAACGGATGTGTCCGTGCCTTTGTCGCATCTTCCGGAGTTCGTCGAACAGGCGGAAGCGGCCATCGCAGCCCGCTTGCCGGACTGCACCTGCGTTTCCTACGGTCATGTCGGCGACGGCAACGTGCATCTGAACGTGCTGCCGCCTTCTGGTCTTTCCCGCGATGAGGTGGCCGAGAGGATCTACACGGCCAAGCACGTCGTCAATGATGTTCTGGATGGTTTCCAGGGGTCGATCAGCGCCGAGCATGGTATTGGCCGCTTGAAGAAGCCGGACTTTCTCTCGCGTGTGCCGGCCACGCAGCTGAAACTCCTGACTGCGATCAAACAGGCCATTGATCCCTCAGGGATTATGAACCCGGGTTGCCAATTGAATTTGACTGCGGATTCGTGAAATACCGGAGTGGATGGCAAGGAGACCAGCGGGCATGTCGATCGACCTCGGGCAATTGAATTTCGGACAGATCAGGCGCAGTGAGCACCTGCCCGCCCGAATTGCCGCGCAATTGGCCGACGAGATCAGCCAGGGACGCTTGAAGCCAGGTGAGCGATTGCCCACCGAGCATGTTCTGGCCAAGACGCTCGGCGTCAGCCGTTCTGTCGTACGCGAGGCCATAGCGCAGTTGCGCAACGAAGGTCTGGTGGAGACCAGGCAAGGTGTCGGGGCGTTTGTCAGCGAACCTTCGGCCAGACCTATCCGCATCAAGGATGGCGAACTCTCCGAGCCCCAGAGTTTTCGCGCGCTCTTTCAGTTGCGTGTGCCACTCGAAATCGAAGCGGCCGGTCTCGCTGCCGTGCATCACACCTCGGAGGATCTGGCGAAGATCGACGAGGCGCTGTCGCGCATGACGGGGGCAGGAAAGTGGACAGAGCAGGGCATCGTCGCCGATCTCGCCTTCCACCGGGCCGTCGCCGAGGCGACGCACAATGAGTATTTCGCGCTATTCATCGGCTTCATTGCCGAGCGCATTAGCATGGCGATCGATGCGGCACGCTCCCGCGCTGTGCTCGAGGAGATCGTCGAAGTGACCATTGCCGAACACGTCCGGCTGAGAGATGCGATCGCGAAGCGTGATGGCGCTGGCGCCCGCGAGGCCATGCGCGCCCATCTGCACGGTGCGGCAAGCCGGATCGATCTCAGCCTCGAGCAGTTCTGACACGGTCTCGTGCGGCAGCTTTGTCCACAAGTCCGTCGTCCGGGGTAGACAGGCGTCAAATCTGACCCTATGAATTTGCATCAAGAGTTGTCAGACATCCTGACAATATGGCAGGCGACAGTGTCGTTCATGCCGGAGGACAAGGAGGAGGTCCATCTTGCAGCGCCGTCAAAGTCTCGAATCCGTCTATATTCTGCCGGAAGATTCCTCCCAAGCTTTGCTGGTCGGCAGGGTTTGGTCGAAGGCCGCCGGTGGTCCTTGCCCGGTAATCGTGCGCAACGGCACCCTCTGTGACCTGACGGGCATCTCCCCCACGGTTTCCGGACTGTTCGAGTTGGACAATCTCGCCGAGCGCTTGATGGCTGACGAAAGCCTCCCCGCTTTGGGTACGCTCGACCAGTTCCTGTCCGGCGAGGCCGGTCATCTGCTCGCCCCCATCGATCTTCAAGCCGTAAAAGCCGCCGGTGTCACCTTTGCAGACAGCATGCTGGAGCGGGTGATCGAGGAACAGGCGAAGGGTGATGCCGGGCGTGCCCAGGCCATCCGCGAGAAGCTTGCTCCCGTGCTGGGCGACAGCCTCCGTGGGCTCGTCGCCGGCTCAGAGCAGGCGGCAAAGGTGAAAACACTGCTGCAGGACATGGGTCTCTGGTCGCAATACCTGGAGGTCGGTATCGGCCCCGATGCCGAGATCTTCACCAAAGCCCAGCCGATGTCATCAGTGACCTGTGGGGATTCCGTCGGCATTCATCCGATTTCCCAATGGAACAATCCGGAGCCCGAAATCGTTCTTGCCGTTCGTTCCGATGGCAAGATCATCGGTGCGACGCTCGGCAATGACGTCAACCTGCGAGATGTCGAGGGCCGGTCGGCGCTGCTTCTGGGGAAGGCGAAGGACAACAATGCATCGTGCTCGATAGGGCCCTTCGTCCGGCTTTTCCATGGCAGCTTCACGATGGACGTGCTGCGCAAGGTTCGCGTTTCGCTGCTCGTGCGGGGCGAGGACGACTTTGAAATGACGGGGGAAAGTCCGATGGAAGCGATCAGCCGGGCGCCGGAGAACCTTGTTGCGCAATTGCGCAACCGCAATCATCAGTATCCCGACGGCGCGGTTCTGTTCCTCGGCACCATGTTCGCGCCGGTCAAGGATCGCCGTGGTGCTGGCCTCGGCTTCACGCATGAGGTTGGCGATCGTGTCGAGATCGCGACACCGACGCTCGGTCGCCTGGTTAACTGGGTCGATCGCACGGATGCCTGCCCGGAATGGACCTTCGGAACACGTGCTCTTTTCCGCAACCTGGCCCAGCGCGGCCTGCTCGACAAGGCGTGAGAGCTGATGACCAGAATTGTCGATCTCTTCTACAAGCTCCTTGAACTGATTCTGATCCTGCTCTTGTCGGGCATGGCGATCATGGTGTTCCTCAACGTCATCTTGCGCTACGGCTTCAACTCCGGCCTGACGGTCTCGGATGAAATGGCTCGCTATTTCTTCGTATGGTTGACCTTTGTTGGCGCGGTCGTCGGCTTTCGCGAATACGGACACATGGGCGTGGAAAGTCTTGTCGCTCTGTTCGGTCGGCGCGGGCGGGTCATCTGCATGATCCTGTCCAATCTCCTGATCCTCGGCGTTTCTGCCATCTTCTTCTGGGGAACCTGGAAGCAGTTGCCGATCAATGCCAGCATGAGCGCACCAGTCACCGGGCTCTCCATGGGCTGGGTCTATGGTATCGGCTTCTTCACGGGTGCCGGCTGCAGCCTGATCGCGCTCGAACGCCTCTTCCGTCTGTTCACGGGGCGTGTCACCGAAAGTGAAATCGCAGCATTTGCAGGCGAACACCAAGGCATTGAGAAGCTGGTGGAGCGTGCCTGATGACCCTTCTTGTCTTTATCACCTCGCTCCTCGGCGCTATGGCCATTGGTGTTCCGGTCGCCTTCGCTCTGATGTTCTGCGGCGTGACGCTCATGTGGTACATGGGCATGTTCAACAGCCAGATCATCGCGCAGAACATGATTGCGGGCGCCGACACGTTCACGCTGCTCGCCATTCCGTTCTTCGTGCTGGCTGGCGAGTTGATGAACTCCGGCGGCCTGTCACGGCGCATCATCGAGTTCGCGATTGCCTGTGTCGGGCACATCCGTGGCGGCCTCGGCATCGTCGCCATCATGGCCGCCGTGATCATGGCCAGCATCTCCGGCTCGGCCGCTGCCGACACGGCAGCTCTGGCCGCGATCCTCATTCCGATGATGGCCAAGGCGGGATACAACGTGCCGCGCTCCGCCGGCCTCATTGCGTCCGGGGGCATTATTGCTCCCGTCATCCCGCCATCGATGGCGTTCATCGTCTTCGGTGTTGCGGCGAATGTCTCGATCACGCAGCTCTTCATGGCCGGGATCGTTCCTGGCATATTGATGGGGGTCGCCCTGGTGATTGCCTGGCAGATCGTGGTCCGCAAGGAAAATGTGCTGCCCTTGCCGAAAGCGCCGGCTAAAGAGCGCTTGCGAGCCACAGGGCGTGCTGCCTGGGCGCTCGGCATGCCGGTTATTATCCTGGGAGGGATCAAGGCCGGGGTGGTGACGCCTACGGAAGCGGCTGTCATTGCGGCTGCCTATGCCATGTTCGTCGGCATGGTGATCTATCGCGAGCTGAAGCTGAGGGATCTGCCGCGGGTCATTCTGCAGGCGGCCAAGACAACCTCGATCATCATGTTCCTGGTTTGCGCAGCGCTCGTCTCCGCCTGGCTGATTACCGCAGCCAATATTCCTGGCGAGATCACGCGCTACATCGAGCCTCTGATCGATCGGCCGATGTTGCTGATGTTCGTCATCATGGCGCTGGTCCTGGTGGTCGGAACCGCATTGGACCTGACACCAACGATCCTGATCCTTACGCCCGTGCTGATGCCGATCATCAAGCAGGCGGGCATCGATCCGGTCTATTTCGGTGTCATGTTCATCATGAACTGCTGCATTGGCTTGATCACCCCGCCCGTCGGCGTCGTGCTCAACGTGGTCAGCGGGGTCGGGCGCGTGCCGCTTGGCAAAGTCGTGACGGGTATTGGTCCGTTCCTGCTGGCGCAGGTGCTGGTTCTCGTTCTGCTCGTCATATTTCCCGAGATCGTCATCGTGCCAGCGCAGTGGCTACGGTGAGGAAAGAAGTTCAACCAACTCATTTCAATCCAAGGGAGGATACACCATGAGGAAGACACTACTCGCAACGACAGCACTGGCATTCGCCGTTTCCGGAGCCGTTCCGGCTTTTGCGGAATTCAACGACCGCACCATCCGCGTATCGAACGGCATCAATGCCGATCACCCTGTCGGTAACGGCATCGAGGCCATGCAGAAGTGCCTGGATGACAAGTCCGGCGGCAAACTGAAGCTGCAGGCCTTCTGGGGCGGTGCCCTGGGTGGCGACCTTCAGGCGACGCAGGCTCTGCGCTCGGGCGTCCAGGAAGCCGTGGTGACGTCTTCGTCGCCGCTCGTCGGCATCGAGCCAGCGCTTGGTGTCTTCGATCTGCCTTTCCTCTTCGGCTCCGCTGACGAGGCCTACAAGGTGCTCGACGGCGAGTTCGGCGACATGATGAACCAGAAGCTCGAAGCCGTCGGCCTCGTGAACCTCGGCTACTGGGAGAATGGTTTCCGCAACCTGTCGAACTCGGTTCGTCCGGTGACGAAGTGGGAAGACTTCGAAGGGATGAAGGTTCGCGTCATGCAGAACAACATCTTTCTCGATACCTTCCAGAACCTGGGCGCAAACGCCACCCCGATGGCATTCGGCGAAGTCTTCTCGGCACTCGAGACCAACACCATCGACGCCCAGGAAAACCCCTATGTGACGATCGATACCTCGAAGTTCTTCGAGGTTCAGAAATACATCACCGAGACGAACCACGCCTATACGCCGTTCCTCTTCCTGTTCTCCAAGGCGATCTTCGATACCTATACGCCGGAAGAACAGGCAGCCTTGCGCGAATGCGCAACGGTTGGCCGTGATGTCGAGCGTTCGGTTATCGCGGACCTCAACAAGCAGTCGTTGGAGAAGATCAAGGCTGCCGGCCTTGAGGTAAACACGCTTTCGCCTGAAGAGCAGCAGCGCATCCGTGAAAAGTCCATGGTCGTCTATGAAAAGCACAAGGAGACGATCGGTGCCGAGGTGGTAGACGACATTCTCGCCAAGCTCGCCGAACTCCGTAAGTGACCTCCCTGGTCGTGGCGCTCTTGAGCGCCGCACCAGAAGAAGCCCGCAGCGGGAAACCGCTGCGGGCTTTTAATTGATCATTCTGGGACGGAGGGCAGAACCTTGTCCTGCTTCTTCAATTGCTGCTCACGGAAGAAGATGAACAGGCCCGAGCCGACGATGAGGGTTGCTCCGACGATCATGGTCAGTCGAGGCACTTCGCCGAAGAAGAAATAGCCGAAGACAACAGCCCATAGCAGCAGTGTGTATTGGAGCGGCGCAACGGTCGCGGCGTCCGAGATCTTCAAGGCACGGTTGACCAGCATGTGCGCGCTCATGGCGACGATGCCGAGAAGTCCAAGCAACAGGATTTCATTCACCGACGTGATCGGTGTCCAGCCGAAGGGGGCGGCAATCAGGCCGACCACTGCGGCTCCACCCGTCTGGAACAGAACCAGCGTCTTGTCCGGCGTGCCGCGCAGGCTGCGGCCAGAGAGCATCATGAAGGCGAAGGCGGCGGTGCCGATGATCGAGATCAGCGCGGGTGTGGTGAACATCGCGCTCGACGGCTCCAGCGTGATCACGACGCCGATGAAGCCGATGGCAATTGCGGTCCAGCGCCGCCAGCCGACCTTTTCTCCCAGCAGGAAAGGCGCTGCCGCCGCCACATAGATGGGCGCTGCGAGCCAGTAGGTCATGACATCGGCCAGCGGCAGATACATGACCGCATAGTAGAAACAGAAGAGTTCCAGCGTCGAAAGCACGACGCGCGTGAACTGCAGCCAGGGTCTCTCCGCCTCGACGATCGGCTTCAGGCCGGCCATCCAGAGGAAGGGCGCAAGGATCAGAAGTGCTGCAATGCTGCGGATCAGGATGACCTGACCGAGGCCGTAGCTCGCAACCAGCCATTTGCCCATCGCATCGTTCATCGCAAAGAGCAGCATTCCGAGCAGCATGACCGCGGGGCCAGCCATGCCGGCCAGTCCGAGTGCCTTTCCAGAAGCCTCATCTGTCGTGTGCGTTGTCATGGCTCCTCCTTACAAGCGTACGACTCTCGTCTGTCATGTTGTCTGACAATTCAACAGTTGTATTGGCTGATGGGCCATCGATTGACAAGGCCACAGGCATGCCGTTTCGCCCAAGACTTGCTGATTGCCCTGGCTGGGCGAGATTGGTTCACGACCGGGCTTACCATAGAGAGGAATTTTCCGAACCCGCCCATCTTTAGAATACCAATCTAGTCGTGATTGTTGACGCGGAGCTGATTATGACGAAAATGTGTCAATATCAGCCGGAGCCAATGAGTGGCTCCGTTCGTGGGAGATGGCGATGTCACATGCGATCGCGAAGTTGTTCGGTGAACCGAAGTCCTGGCGTTCTGTCGAGGTTTGCCGGCAGCGGATCGCGATGGCCGCCGCGACTGTTTCCATCGCCTTTATCGCGGTGCTCATCGTCACGCTGTAGGCTTAGGAACATCCGATCATCGAAGAGACGTTGATAGTTCGTGGTTGAGGGCCAGCGTTACGATTTAGTTCTCTCCGGCCCTTGATCGCCATAACCGGGCATAATCCTCCAGTCCTTCAAGTGCGTTGCTAATGCTCCGCATTTTGACGTCGAGCGTGATTCCGGTCAGCAGGGCTGCGCCGATCGCGGTGCCTGTGGTCGCCGCCGATGCGTGCACCGGGCGCTTCGTCAGCGTGTGAAGCGCTCGAAGATAGAGTTGATTGGCGGCAAATGGACCCTCGACGATAATCGGCCCCTTTGCTTCGATGAGATCGAGACAGGTCTGGGTCATCAGGGCTTCGTAGAGGCTGGCCGCGGCCAGTCGTTCGCTCACAGAGCCCGGCTCGTCGATCCAACGGACATGCGAATTCGGGAACGGGCCGGTACCCTTGACCACGCTCGGCAGGATCATCGAACCTGCGTCGATCACCGCTGTCGCGGCAATCAGTTCCTCCTCTATGGGGACGACCGCCATGTCGCGGGTCAGAAGGTCCCATTCGCGGCCGCCCATGAAGCGGGCCGAGGGAACCGCCTGACCATTGGCGTCGACATTCACGAGTGTATCGCGCGAAAGATCCAGTCTTTGCGGCTTGGCACCGACGCCGAAGCAGATCACCCAGGTTCCCGTGGACACGACAGTGCAAGGGCTGCCGAAGCCGACGAGATGCGGCAATAGGGACGCGTTGGAATCGTGAAGGCCGCAATAGACGGGTACCGGGATCTTTAGGCCGATCGTGTCGGCCACCTCCGGTTTGATAGGCCCAAGGGCATCGAAAGCGGAGCGCAAGGGTGCCATCCGCTCGCGAATGCCAAGCGTGTCAACCAGCGTCGAATACCGCCCTTCAAACGGGTGCCAGAGGTCAGTGTGGCAACCAAGCGAGGTCCGCTCGTTGGCGACAACACCCGTCAGGCGGTAAGCCCAGTACTGCGGATAGGTGAGGATCGTTGCGACCTTGTCGAACTGGTCCGGGAAAGTTGTCTTCTGATAGTGTAACTGCGCCCCGACGTTCAGGCCCCCTGTGAGAGCTGGCGAGAAGGTTTCCGAAAAATGCGGCCGCAGCTTGCCATAGGCTTGGCTTGTGGCGTCTGGATAGAGATGTTCGTAGTCCAGAACCGGCATTGCCAGGCTGCCCTCGTCGTCCAGCAAGGCTGCCGATGCGCCATGCGTGGTGATCGACAAAGCGTCGAAGCCAGGTCCGGCGGCGAATTCCCTCAGAGACGCCAGCAGGAACGCCCAAAGCGCCTCGACATCGAAGTGCGGGTAGGGTGGGCCGGGGATGACCGCATTCGCGGTTTTTCGCACTGCCAGTTCGGTGCCGGTCATCCCATCCACCAGGACGACCTTGGCATTGGTCTTACCGATGTCGATGACGGCGATGCGTTGGAAAGACTGGCTCATGGCATGTGAAAGACGGGTTTCAGATCGACGGCCCAGGGCGAGTTGTCGGGGTTGGTGGCCATGATGTCGGCCATGTGCGCCCACCAGCGCTTCATCACGGGATGCGATGGCAGCGCCGCCATGCTGTGGCTCTTGGTCCGGGTCAGGACTCCGATCAGCAGGTTCGTCTCCGGATCGAGATGGATCGTGTAGTCGCTGATGCCGGCATCATGCAGCAGGTCGACGAGATCAGGCCAGATCTCGTCGTGGCGCTTTTTATACTCCGCCTCCATGCCCGCATTGAGTTTCATCTTGAAGACGTGGCGTTCGGTCTCGCTCATTGCGCGTTCCTCGCATGCTTGATCCGCCGCGCGACTATGGGGAGCGCAATGGTGATGATCAGGAGCAGGCCGATAAATATCGACATGACGATGCCTGGCACGTTGAGCAGGCCAAGGCCGAAGGTGACGAGGCCCATGACGAAGGCGGCGATGACAACGCCGACGATGGTGCCCGAACCGCCGAGGATCGAGACGCCGCCGAGCACCACCATGGTGACAACTTCAAGCTCCCACCCTTGAGCGATCGAGGGGCGGGTGGAGCCGAGGCGCGAGGTGAGACAAACGGCGGCGATGCCGCTCATCAGGCCGGTCAGCAGGAAGAGGATGAACTTCACGCGCTCGACCGGGATGCCGGAGAAGCGGGCTGCCAGCGGGTTCATGCCGATGACATAGACGTGGCGACCGAAATTCGTCCGGTGCAGCAGGATGGCGAAGAGGCAGGCGACAACCAGGAACAAGACGAACTCGAATGAGATGACCCAGAAGACGTAACCCTGGCCGAAGAAGGCAAAGTCCGCAGGATATCTGCCGAAGGCCTGATCGCCCAGCACGAGATAGGAAATGCCGCGGAAAAGGCTCATCGTGCCGATCGTCACGACGATTGAGGGCAGTTTCAGGCCGGCGACGAGCAGGCCGTTGAAGGCGCCACAGGCAAGGCCTGTGGCAATGCCGATCGCGACCAGCCCCGGTGCGCCGACGCCGAGCTGTGCTGCATAGCCCATGGCGGTCGAGGCAAGCGCAATGATGGCGGCAACCGAGAGGTCGATCTCTCCGGCGATTATCAGAAGGGCCATGGCAAATGCGATCAGCGCCTTTTCGGTGAAGTTGAAGGTGGCGTCCGACAGGTTCCAGGCGTTCAGGAAGTAGGGGGAGGCCAGCGAATTGGCGATGAAGATCAGGATCGCCACGCAGAAGAGCAGGACTTCCCAGCTGCCGAGCAGTCGGCGCAACGGCGTTTCGAGACGGTCGGGGATGACGCGCTTTGTCTGTTCGGCTGCAGTGCTCATGCGGTCACCTCCTTTCCGGCTGCGCGGTCGCGCAGAATGATACGGCCCTTCTTGGCTTCGGCCCGGGCGTTGAAGACAACGGCGAGTACGATGACGATGCCGGAGATCGCCATTTGGGCGAAGGGCGAGATGCCGATGACGGGCAGGGCGTTCTTGATGACGCCGAGGAAGAGTGCGCCGAGCACCGTGCCAATCACGGTGCCGATGCCACCCGCAATCGAGATGCCGCCGATGACGCAGGCAGCGACGCTGTCGAGCTCGAAGCCGGCGGCGATATCGACATAGGCGACTGCATAACGCGAGACCCAGAGGTAACCTGAAAGGCCCGCCAGCGCACCGGATAGGACGAAAGCCAGAAAGCGGGCGCGACCGACATCAATCCCTGCATAGATGGCAGCCACCGGATTGCCGCCGGATGCATAGGTCGAGCGGCCGAAAGGGGTGCGGGCGAGGATGAAGCCGACCAGCAGGATGACTGCGATCGCGACCCAGGAGAGGATCGGCAAGCCCAGCACCGGCAGACGCGGGACGCCGAGAAAGTCCGGCTGCATCTGGTGGGCATTCACCCAGGCGCCGCCTGAGAGCACGAAGCTCATGCCGCGATAGATGGTGAGCGTGCCGAGGGTCACGACGATCGGCGGGATCTGCAGCGCCCAGACGAGGAAGCCGTTGATAGCGCCGAGGGCGGCACCAATGCCAATTGCGATGAGAACGAGGAGCGCCAGCGGCAGGCCTGGATAGGTGCTGTCGAGCATGGCGACCGCCATGCCGGTAAAGGCGAGATTGGCGGCAACCGAGAGGTCGATCGATTTGGTCAGGATCACGACCATCTGGCCGAGCGCCAGGATGATCAGGATCGAGGTGTCGTTGAAGATCGTCACCAGGTTTTCAGGTGTCGCGAAATTGGGTGCGCGCGTGGTGAAGCTCAGGATCATGCCGATGATGATCATGCCAAGCAGCATTTCCCGGTTTTTAAAAAGGTTCTGCATTGTCATTCCTCACGCATTGCCGGTCGCGGCGCGCACGAGCGTCTCGGCCGTCAGGCCCTCGCGCTCGAAAATGCCGGCCTGCAGGCCCTCGCGCATCACCATCACACGGTCCGACATGCCGAGGATTTCGGGCAGTTCCGACGAGATCATGATGATCGACAGGCCTTCGCTAGCGAGTTCCGAGATGAAGCCATGGACGGCGGCCTTGGAGCCGATATCGATGCCCTTGGTCGGTTCATCGAGAATGATGACCTTGGGCGAGGTGGCGAGCCACTTGCCGATGACGACCTTCTGCTGATTGCCGCCGGACAGCGTGCCGACCGGAACCGACAGAGCGGCTGCCCGCAGGTCGAGCCGTTCGGCGAAACGGCGCGCAAGCTTCAATTCATTGGTTGCCTTCAGGAAACCTGAGACGGAGGTCCGGATCAGCGAGGGCAGGGACATGTTCTGGTAGATCGGGAGCTCGAGCGCCAGACCATGGCGACCTCGTTCCTCGGGCACATAGACAATGCCGGCTGTAATCGCATCGGAGGTGTTGCGAATGGTGATCTCGCGACCTTCGAGTTCCAACCTGCCGGACTTCGGCCTGTTGATGCCGAAGATCGACTGGCAGAGCTCCGATCGCCCGGCACCGATCAGGCCGTAGACACCGAGGATCTCGCCCTTGCGCAGGGTGAAGCTGATATCGCGGAATTCGGTTTCGTGGCTGTAGCCGCGGACACTGAGAACGGGCGCACCGATGACGGCTTCGACTTTCGGGAAGACATCGTGCACGTCGCGGCCAACCATCATCCGCACGATCTCGTCCTGGGGCGTGTCTCTCAGAACGCCGGAGCCGACCATGCGGCCATCGCGGAAGACGGCATAGTTGTCGGCGATCTCGTAGAGTTCGTCGAACTTGTGGCTAATGAAGAGGATGGCCTTGTCCTGGCGCTTCAGGCCCTCGACGATGCGGAAGAGATCGTCGATCTCCTTGCGGGAAAGGGCAGCCGTCGGCTCGTCCATGATGACGATGCGTGCGTCGACCGATAGCGCCCGGGCGATGGCCACCAGGTGGCGCTGGGCGATCGAGAAGTCCTTGAGCTTGGTGGTCGGGTCGATGTCGCTTTCCAGCGCCTTCATTAGGTCCCGAGAGCGATCGTTGATGGTGCGCCAGTCGATCAGCCCGAAGCGGGTTCGGGGGGCGTGGCCGAGAAAGATGTTTTCGCCGACGGTCAGTTCGTCGAACAGCACCGTCTCCTGATGGATGGCTGTCACACCTGCGTCGATCGCCTCCTGGGCGTTGGAGAAGGTGGTCGGCTTTCCGTCGATCAGGATCTCGCCTTCGTTCGGGCGATAGATGCCGGTCAGGATCTTGACGAGCGTCGACTTGCCGGCGCCGTTCTCGCCGATCAGCGCGGTCACCTTGCCCGGGTAGAGGGCGATGTCGACCTTGTCGAGCGCCTTGACGCCCGGAAAGATCTGGGAAATGCCCCGCATTTCGAGAATGGGTTCGCCAGCCGGGATCGCGCCCGCCGCGAGCTTGGCAGATTGAACGGTCATCATGTGCTTACCGAATGAGTGAAATCCCGGCGGCTTGAGCCGCCGGGTCTGCTTCGCCGAGATCAGAAGATCTTGGAGAATTCCTCGATGTTCGAGGCGTTGTAGACGAAGGGATCCGCCATGGCGGCTTCGCCACCGTCGCCAACCTTGATCTTGCCCATGCGGCCGGCTTCGATTTCTGAGCCGGGAGCCGCATCGGTTTCGCCCTTGGCGAGACGATAGGCGATCTGGGTGGCGGAATAGCCAAGGTCGATCGGGTTCCAGATGGCGAATTCCTTGGTGGCACCCGACTGGATGGCGCCCGCCATTTCGGAGGGGAGGCCGAGGCCGGTGACGTAGACGTCGCCGATCTTGCCGGCATCTTTGACGGCCTGCGAGGCGGCGAGAACGCCAACCGTCGTCGGGGCGACGATGACCTTGACGTTGGTCTGCGATGTCAGGAGGCCGTTCGCTTCGCGGTAGCTTTTGTCGGCGAGGTCGTCACCATAAACGGTGGTCACGAGGTTGAGGCCGGGGAAGTCCTTCAGCTGTGCCTTCATTTCCTCGATCCAGATGTTCTGGTTCGTGGATGTTGTGGTCGCCGACAGGATCGCGAAGTCGCCCTTACCATCAGGCAGGTGGTTGGCTGCGAGCTGCAGGCACATCTTGCCGATCAGCGCATTGGATGACGGGTTCAGGTGCATGATGCGGCCTTCAGGGGCGACACCGGAATCCCAGGAGATGACCTTGATACCACGGTCCATGGCCTTCTTGAGGGCCGGTACGACGGCGTCCGGATCGTTGGCGGAGATCGCGATGGCATCGACGCCCTGTGCGATCAGCGAGTTGATGACTTCGATCTGGCCTTCAGCTGTGGTCGAGGTCGGGCCGGTATAGATGACTTCGACGCCGCCGAGTTCCTTGGCTGCTTCCTGCGCACCCTTGTTGGCGGCTTCGAAGAAGCCGATGCCGAGCGATTTCACCACAAGTGCGATCTTCATGTCAGCTGCCTGTGCGGCAGAGCCCATGGTGGCGAGTGCAATGGCTGCACCGGCCAGCAAGATTTTCGTCAGTTTCATGTCTTCCTCCCAGGTTGATGAACTGTTTTATTCTCCCTCCCGGCGCCTCCTCTCAAGCGACCGATGAGGTATCCTCCCTTGCCGATGAAGCCATCGGCCTCACGGTTATGAGCTTCACGCCGGCATCGGCGACCATGGCGGCCGCCTCGTCGGAAATTCCGTCATCGGTGATGATCGTCGAGACCTTGTCGAGCGCACACAGGATCAGGCTCGACCGCTTGGCGAACTTGCTGGAATCGACCATGACGATCAGCTCTTCGGCCTGGCGCACCAGCTTCTGTTCGCTCTGGATGACCAGTGCATCCGATTCCATCACGCCGTGGGCGTTGATGCCCTGAGCGCCAATGAAGATGCGTCGGGCGTAGAAGTTGCGGATCGCATCATTCTCGAAGGGTGAGAGGATCAGGCTCTGGTCGCGATAGATCGCGCCGCCGGGAACCGAGACCGTGCATTTCGAGTGCTTCACCAGGTGCTCGGCAATGGCGAAAGAGTTGGTCATCACCTGCAGGCGGCGGGCCGACATGAAATGCACCATCTGGAAGGTGGTGGTGCCGCCGTTGATGATGATCGAATCCCCTTCTTCGCAGAGATCGACAGCTGCGCGCGCAATTGCGCGTTTCTTGTCGATATTGACCGATTCGGAAACGCGGAAGGGGCGTGCTGCGAGATTTCCAAGCTGCGGCGGGTGAACCGCTTCTGCGCCGCCACGGACGCGTCTCAGCTTTCCCTGCACATGGAGAGACGCGATATCCCTGCGGATCGTGGCTTCTGAAGCCTCGGTCAGCTCGGCAATATCCTGCACCGTGATCACAGGCTTTTCCTGGATCGCGCTCAGAATAATGCGATGGCGTTCGCGTTCGTGCATGGGGTCCTCCTGACGTTGATTTATTCGCAATGTTTTTACGCTGTCAATCAGAAACGATCAAAAATAATAATACTGCAGCGCAACATGAAAAGAAATGATCGAAATTGATTGACAATCTGGCGAGGGCTGCGCGATATCTGCCAACAAGATGGAGATGAGCCGGCACTGTCGGTTCATGAGATAATTGCAGGGAGGATGTCATGACGGGCCAAACCCGCCTTCTCGAAAATCGTTGGGATGATGCTTATGCCGCCACGCTCGATGAGCCCGGCAAGCTTCTATATCGGTCCAACCTGCTGGGTGCCGACAAGCGCATCACCAATTATGGCGGCGGCAACACCTCTGCCAAGGTGATGGAGATCGATCCGCTGACGGGGCAGACGGTCAAGGTCCTCTGGGTCAAGGGATCCGGCGGCGACGTCGGCACGATCAAGCTCGATGGTTTCGCGACGCTTTACCAGGACAAGCTGGAAGCGCTGAAGGGCATCTATCAGGGTGTGCACGACGAAGACCGCATGGTCGGTTTCCTGCCGCATTGCACCTTCAACCTGAACCCACGTGCGGCGTCCATCGATACGCCACTGCATGGTTTCGTATCCTTCACGCATGTCGATCACATGCATCCTGACGCGATCATCGCGATTGCGGCCTCGAAGAATTCGAAGGAATTGACGCAGAAGATTTTCGGCTCCGAAATCGGATGGCTGCCCTGGCGCCGCCCGGGTTTCCAGCTCGGCCTCGACCTCGAAGCCTTCGTGAGGGCCAATCCGACCGCCAAGGGCGTCGTTCTCGAAAGCCACGGCCTGTTCACCTGGGCCGATGATGCCAAGGACTGCTATCTCCTGACGCTCGCGATCATCAACAAGGCGATCGCGTGGTTTGCGAAGGAGACCGAGCGCAAGACGATCTTCGGCGGTGCCGTGGCAAAGAGCCTGCCGGCAGAGGAACGCCGCGCGATTGCCGCGCGCCTGATGCCGGAGGTTCGCGGACGGATTGGCAAGGGCGAGCGCAAGCTCGGCCATTTCGACGATCAGGATGCCGTGCTCGAATTCGTCAATTCCAGCCATCTGCAGCCGCTTGGCGCGCTCGGGACTTCCTGCCCGGACCATTTCCTGCGCACCAAGATCCGACCGCTGATTGTCGATTTCGATCCGGAAAAGCCGGATGTGGACGCGGTTCTCGCCGGCCTAGATCAAGCGCTCGAAGCCTACCGCGCAGACTACACGCGGTACTATGAAGCTTGCCGCCACGACAATTCGCCCGCCATCCGCGATCCGAACCCGGTCATCTTCCTGGTTCCGGGCGTCGGCATGCTGTCCTTCGCCAAGGACAAGGCGACGGCCCGCATCGCGGGTGAATTCTATGTCAACGCGATCAACGTTATGCGCGGCGCCTCGACGGTCTCTGAGTATCAGGGACTGCCGGAACAGGAAGCATTCGACATCGAATATTGGCTGCTCGAAGAGGCAAAGCTCCAGCGCATGCCGAAGCCGAAGAGCCTGGCCGGTCGCGTCGCCTTTGTGACCGGCGGTGCTGGCGGCATTGGCCGGGCGACGGCGGACCGTCTGATGGCAGAAGGCGCCTGCGTGGTGCTGGCCGATATCGATGCTGCAGCACTTGAGCAGACGATTGCCGACTTCTCGAAGCGCCATGGCGCGGATGTGGTCCGCTCCGTCCAGCTCGACGTGACGCGCGAGGATGCGGTTATCCGCTCGTTCGCCGAAGCCTGTGTGGAATTCGGCGGCGTCGACATTCTCGTTTCGAATGCCGGGATCGCCTCGTCGGCTCCGGTCGAGGATACGACCCTTGCGATGTGGGACAAGAATATCAGTATCCTGGCTACCGGCTATTTTCTCGTCTCGCGCGAAGCCTTCCGTCTGTTCCGGCGTCAGAAGCTCGGTGGCAACGTCGTCTTCGTTGCCTCGAAGAACGGGCTTGCCTCTTCGCCAAACGCATCGGCCTATTGCACAGCCAAGGCCGCCGAGATCCATCTTGCCCGCTGCCTGGCCCTTGAGGGCGCTGACGCCGGCATCCGGGTGAACACGGTCAATCCGGATGCAGTTCTGCGCGGTTCGAAGATCTGGAATGGCGAATGGCGCGAGCAGCGGGCGGCCTCCTCGAAGATCGAAGTTACCGATCTCGAGGAGCATTACCGCAATCGCTCGATGCTGAAGCTCAATGTCTTCCCGGAAGACATCGCGGAGGCGATCTACTTCCTCGCCTCCGATCTCTCGGCGAAATCGACCGGCAACATCATCAATGTCGATGCTGGTAATGCGCAGAGCTTCCCGCGCTGATCTCCCGAGCCGTCGCGGCGCGTGCGCCGCGCCGGGATCCTACTTGCGGATGATCACCCAGATGGCGTGGATGATGCCGGGGATATAGCCGAAGAGCGTCAGCAGGATGTTCAGCCAGAAATGCAGGCCGATGCCGACCTGAAGGAAAACGCCGACCGGCGGCAGGAGGATGGCAAGCAGAATGCGAACAACGTCCATGATGGCTCCGAATTTCATTTGAGACTGCAGATAAACGCGCTTGGAACAAAATCGTTCGCGCGAGGTGGAGGAAAGAATGAGCGAGATCCGAATTCCCGTCGATGTCATCGCTGCGGAGAACGAGCGGCGCGAGGCGGCCCACCGCAGCGACTTCCAGGCGCTGGGAGAGAAGCTGGCGCGAAGCTCGATCGATATCGAGACGGTCACTGCTAAGGTCGCGGCCTTTTTCGTCGCAGTTCCCTCCTGGGGCGTAGGCACTGGCGGCACGCGCTTTGCCCGCTTTCCGGGACAGGGAGAGCCACGGCACATCTTCGACAAGCTCGACGATTGCGGCGTCATCCAGCAGCTGACGCGGGCGACCCCGACAGTCTCGCTGCATATCCCTTGGGACAAGGCGGATCCGAAGGAGCTGAAGGCCAAGGCGGATGGCTTGGGGCTGGGCTTCGATGCGATGAATTCCAACACCTTTTCCGACAGCCCGGACCAGCCACATTCCTACAAGTACGGGTCGCTCAGCCATGTCGATGCGGGCACGCGCCGTCAGGCCGTCGAGCACAATCTCGAATGCATCGAAATTGGTCGGGCGCTCGGCTCCAAGGCACTGACCGTCTGGATCGGCGATGGCTCCAACTTTCCCGGCCAGAGCAATTTCACCCGCCAGTTCGAGCGTTATCTCGACGCGATGCGCGACATCTACAAGGCGCTGCCGGACGACTGGCGGCTGTTCTCCGAACACAAGATGTACGAGCCGGCCTTCTATTCGACGGTGGTGCAGGATTGGGGCACGAACTATCTGATCGCCCAGACACTGGGTGAGAAGGCCCATTGCCTGGTCGACCTCGGGCATCATGCTCCGAACACCAATATCGAGATGATCGTCGCGCGGCTCATCCAGTTCGGCAAGCTCGGGGGCTTCCACTTCAACGACTCGAAGTATGGTGACGATGATCTGGATGCCGGATCTGTCGAACCCTATCGCCTATTCCTCGTGTTCAACGAGCTGGTCGATGCCGAACATCGCGGCGTGAAGGGCTTCCATCCCGCGCATATGATCGATCAGAGCCACAATGTGACGGATCCGATCGAGAGCCTGATTTCCAGCGCCAACGAGATCCGTCGGGCCTATGCGCAGGCGCTGCTGGTCGATCGGGCAGCGCTTGAGGGCTACCAGACCGACAACGACGCGTTGATGGCATCCGAAACGCTGAAGCGGGCTTATCGGACCGATGTCGAACCGATCCTTGCTGATGCGCGGCGGCGGTCCGGCGGGGCGATTGACCCTGTGGCGACTTATCGTGCGAGCGGCTACCGGGGTCGTGTTGCGGCCGAGCGTCCGGCGGTCAAGGGCGGCTCTGGCGGGATTGTCTGAGCCAGGCTTTCTTCTCATCTCGTGAAAACGCCCGGGCAATACCCGGGCGTTTCCTTGTCAAAGCGTTCTCCCGACGCGTTTTTATCTTATTCTTCGCGCTGGCCAGTGAGGCTCAGCAGCAGCTGGAACAGGTTGACGAAATTCAGGTACAGCGAAAGAGCGCCAAAGACGGCGAGCTTCTGCTGGCTCTCCTGGTCGAAGTTCTCGGCATACTGCTGCTTGATGTTCTGGGTATCCCAGGCAGTCAGGCCGACGAAGACGACGACGCCGATCACCGAGATCGCGAACTGCAGGGCGCTTGAGCCGAGGAAGATGTTGACGATCGAGGCGATGACGACACCGATCAGACCCATCATCAGGAACGAGCCGAACTGCGCCAGGTCACGCTTGGTGGTGTAGCCATAGAGGCTCATCGCGCCGAACATGGTCGCAGTGATGAAGAAGGTGCGGGCGATCGAGGTTCCGGTGAAGACCAGGAAGACCGACGACAGCGACAGACCCATCACGGCAGCGAAGGCCCAGAAGGCCATCTGCGCGGTTGCGGCCGACATCGCGTGGATGCGGAAGGAGAAGAAGAATACGAAGGCGAGCGGTGCCAGCATCACGACCCACTTCAAGGGGGTCGAGAAGATCGGCACGTAGAGCGCCGGGGTCTGGCTCACCACAAAGGCGACGATACCGGTGATGACCAGCCCGAGGCCCATGTAGTTGTAGACGCGCAGCATGTGCTTGCGCAGACCTTCGTCGAAAAGTGCTGCGGACTGGGCCTGAGCGCCGTAGCCGAAGCGGTTCTGGATGGGATCCATAGTCAGTTACCTCCTTGGATGGATCAGTAAAGCGTGCGGGCAAGCTTGCGGGCCTCTTCGGCTAGCTTATCCGCGTTTTCAGTTTCGGAGATCAGCGCGTAAGCAACCTCGCCGATCTGCCAATAGGCAGCGTTGGTCTGACCCTCCTGCTTCAGCAGCACCTGCTGAACGGCAAAATTGCCAGGCCTCACGGCGAAGAGGGACAACCTCTCGCCGGATTGGGGCTCGACCTCGAGCTCGACGCTCGGTCCATAGGTCGAGGGGAAAATCTGGGCGTCCCGAACGGTCCAGTCATCCGGCATAGCCGGCAGAACGATGGCCGTCGCTGAACGGATCTCGGCCGGATCGAAGCGGCTCGTTTCGGACTGCGAGCTCATCTTTTCCCGTAGTTCCGCCGTCTGATGCGCGCGTACGGCCTCCTCGACGAATTGCGGCGGCGGCACGGAGGCCACGACTTCGCCGATGCTGCCGGGGGCGATCCAGCCATGGGCGATCCAGCCGGCGCCTACAAGCAGTACGACGGCTGCCGCACGCCGCATGACATCGATCGTGCGGGGACGGTTGAAGGCGCTTTCCAGCACTCGGGCTGCATCGCGTGTTTCCTGACGCACGACTGCTGGCATGCCCGCAAGCGCCAGTCGCAATTCGTCGCGCACACGCAGATCGGCCATGACCTTGGCGGCGATCGCAGGGTTTTCCGACAGATAGGCCTCGACCTCGATACGGCGGCCGACATCCAGCTGGTCGTCGACATAGGCGTGCAGGTCGGCCTCGATTACAGGATCATTGCTGGTCATCGGGGTTTCCTCCAACGATTCTCAGGTGGGGTACGAGGTTCGCGTCTTCGCCGCTTTCCATCGCCCTTAGTCGGGCGCGGGCACGGGAAACGCGGGACATCAGTGTGCCCACAGGGATATTCAGGACATCGGCGGCTTCCTGATAGGAAAGCTCTTCAATGGCCACGAGATGCAAAGCTTCGCGCTGGTCTTCCGGCAGCGACAGGAACGCGTCGCGTACCTGCGCCAGCCGGACCGAATGCTCCTGGCCGGCAGGGGCCACAATATCGCTGAGCTCCAGGGCCGCGTTCTGACGGCGGTTTTCAGCACGGTCCCGACGAAGCCGGTCGATATGGGTGTTGTGCAGGATTGACATTAACCAGTTGCGGATGCTGCCACTGCTCTTGAAGGTCGACCTGCGCTCCAAGGCCCGGATCAGTGCATCATGAACGAGATCTTCTGCCTCGTCGGGATTTCTGACGAGCGAACGGGCGTAGCGTCGCAGGGCTGCGAGCTGGCCAATCACATTGAACGGGTTCGAATTCGTCGTCATGGTCCAGTATACGGAGTCGATGGCGCTCCTATTCCATCGCCGAGAAGATTTTTTTCAGGGGCCGACAATCGAGCCCAGTCCCCAGGCCGCAGCATAGACAAGGCCGCCGGTCGCTCCGAGCGCGATCACGCCCATACCCAATCCCAGCATCGTCACCAGACCGTCCCGCTCCATGAGACCGAGCGCGATCATCACAAGGGCCGCCACGGGGAGCATGTTGCCGAAAGGGATCGGTAGCGCGACGGCGATGGCAAGCAACAGAACGGGGAGGCCAAGAAATACCTGAGCACGTGGTCCGGCAAAGCGTCGCAGGCGGTTCTTGCGCAGGAGAGTTTCGACGCGTGCCACGAGCGGCGCCGTGTAGCGCACCATGAGGTCGATGGTTGCGCCGGACACCTGTCGCCGGCTCAGAAATTGCGGCAACCAGATACGGCGGTAACCGGCGATGATCTGAAGCGAGACGATGGCGAGGCAACTCCCGAAGACAAGGCCAAACGGGCCGGGAATTGGAGTGAGCGCCGGAAGAGCGAGGATCAGGATAGCAAAGGCGATGCTGCTGCGGCCCATGGTCGACATCAGCTCATCCAGGCTGACCGCACCCGCCTCTGCGGCATGGGCTCGGAGCCTGGATAATCGTCTGGATGCCACCCCGCCTTCAGCAGAGGTGCTGTCTAGCGGCGCGGTGCTGGTCATCGGTTTAACTCTCCTGTCACCGCCAAGATGTAGGAGAGCTTTTGGCCGACGCAAGATCGCTTGCCCACGCTTGGTCGGCTATTGGCGGGCTGCTATCAGCCGGACCAAAGCTCGGAAGCTTTCGACGTCGCCGTCGGCCCTGTCGAGAAGGTCGATCGGAAAAAGGACCGCCTTGCGGTTGGCGTCGGAGAGCGAGGACGTCTGCAGGTCCTGCTCCGCTGCCCGGCGGGCCTCGGCCATTGCCTGATGCAGGTCGTCTGCGTCAAGCAGTCCTTTATCGATCATGCGGCGGACAAGGGCAGAGATCGCGAGATAAAGACCTTCCAGCTGGGGATTGGCTGTGTTCATGGCGATGATCTTCAATCTATCCGGCGCTTGGGATCGAGATCGACGCCCTGTTCGGTCGGCCCCTCCTCAAGGTCGTCAGCGTCGTCTCGTTCTGACAGTTCGAGGCGAGCGCCCCGGGTATTGTGGTCCCGGTGGGGCGTCTGACTGTCGTGCGGTTCGGTGTTCTTTGCGGTGGTCATGCGGTTCTCCTCCTCTTTCCATGCATATCGAACGTCGTGATCCATCGTCGGTTCCGGAGACATCGTATCGAATGGGCGGAACCTCTGCGCTGGCCAGCAGGTTTCCTGTGTCCCAGCAAAGGAGACATCCATGACTGAAAACATCGAACATTCGCGCAAGCGGCAAGACGCAGGGGAAAAGTCTCGCGCAGAAGACATGCCGGCGGCGGGTCCCCACGATAAAAAGGAGCTGCAGGACCCGATGAAGACGCCGGGCACGGGATCGCTACCGGAGGTCGGATCACAAAAGACGGACCTTGGCCCAGAGTGACACCTCGGTGATCCGAAACGACAAAGGCCGGCGCGAACGCCGGCCTTTCTCACTTTTCTCAAACGCTCTTGGTCAGATATTTTCGGCGACGCTTTCACCGGCGAGACGTTGTTCTTCTTCCCGCTCTTCCCGATTGTACTTGATCGAGGACCAGAGCGAGATGCCGATGAGTGCTGCGCCACCGAGACCGGTGATGACTTCCGGGATATGGAACAGCGTCTGGACATACATGATCACAGAGAGGATCAGGATGGCGTAGAAGGCGCCGTGTTCCAGATAGCGGTACTCTGCCAGGGTGCCCTTCTCGACCAACATGATGGTCATGGAGCGGACATACATGGCGCCGATGCCAAGACCGATCGCGATGATGAAGAGGTTCTGCGTCAGCGCGAAGGCGCCGATAACGCCGTCGAAAGAGAAGCTGGCGTCGAGCACTTCAAGGTAGATGAAGGCGCCGAGACCGCCCTTGGCCGCTTCGCTCATGGTCTTCTGCGATGCATCCAACAGTCCACCCAGCACTTCAACAGCCAGGAAGGTCACGAGCCCGTAGATGGCGGAATACACGAAGGTCGTCGATTCCTCGCCTTCGAGCAGGTTGGAGAACAGCAGGATCAGCAGGAGCACCAGCGCGATTTCGATGCCCTTGATGGAGGCCGAGCGTGCCAAGTGCTTCTCAAGCCACTCGATCCAGTGCACGTCCTTCTCATGGTTGAAGAAGTAGGTGAGGCCGACCATCATCAGGAAGGTGCCGCCGAAGGCCGCGATCGGAAGATGTGCGTCGTTCATGATGCGGGCGTATTCGGCTGGCTCGCGTGCTGCGAGGATGATCGCTTCGATCGGCCCGATCTGGGCGGCGATCACGACGATCAGCAGCGGGAAGACGATGCGCATGCCGAAGACGGCGATGATGATGCCCCAGGTCAGAAAGCGCTGCTGCCAGACGGGGGTCATGTCCTTGAGCTTGTTGGCGTTGACGATCGCATTGTCGAAGGACAGTGAGATCTCAAGCACCGCCAGAACCGCGCAGATGAAGAAGACGGTCGCCATGCCGGCGATCGTGCCGGTCGACTGCCAACCGAGAACGCCGCCGAGAATGAGGCCGATCGCCGTGACGATGAAGGCCCAGCGGAAGTAACCGAGAGTGGAATTGCCACCCGTTGCTGCTGCGGTGCTCATGTGCGGTCCTCCAGGTGGGAGGACACAGAAATGGTGGAGATGCGAGGCGTCCTGCACGCCTTCGCATAAAGCATGATCCAAGTGTTCATTGTTCTAGAATCCGCCGGCTGAAATTGCTGGCGGTACCGACATCACGAGAGCGCCGTAAACTCTCGCCAGAGGGGCCCGGCACCAGGTTTGGGCGCGATGATGCTGAAATCACGACGCCTCACATTCTTGTTAACGAACATTGGTCCGACGTCAAGATTTAAGGCGGAGAGGGCGGAATAGTTGATCGTATAAAGCATTGGCGATGGCTTCCCGACCAGCGTTGAAGCAAGAGGAGCAAGGCTCAAATGGCTGAAGATCATCCTCTCGTCGACTTGGAGTGCTTCGTCGAAGCGCAGCGTGAAACTCACGCACAAGCGCTTCGGGAATTACAGGGCGGCGGCAAGCGCAGTCACTGGATGTGGTTCGTCTTTCCGCAGTTGGAGGGGTTGGGCCGATCGCCGATTGCCCAGCGATTTGCCTTAAGGTCGCTTCATGAGGCGCGTGCCTATCTCGCGCATCCTATCCTCGGAGAGCGCCTGCGGATGGTCACCCGGGCCGTATTGGCGCATCCGGACCGGAGCCTGTTGGAGATTTTCGGTCAACCCGACGACATGAAGTTTCGATCATCCATGACGCTGTTTGCGGCGGCTGCCGATATCGAAAGCGCTGCAATCTTCCGCGAGGCTCTCGACGTGTTCTGTGGCGGAGAACCTGATCCCATCACGTTGCAGCGTCTCGCGGGCTAGGCGGAGTTGATGAACAAGGTGGGACGAACCGCCAGAGTGTTGCTGACAGTACAGATCTCCTCGGCGCGATGCGCAATCTTTGCCTGATCGTGCGGATCTAGAGTGTTCTGGAACGTCATCGTTACGGAGAGAGAGACAAAACGTGAGGGCTCGTCCGAGGCCTTCTCTCCGGTCACTTCGACCCGCAGACCCTCGAAATCATCCCCAAAGCCCAGTTCGCGCGCCGCAATCCGCGCGCTCATGCTCATGCATGCGGCAAGCGAGGCCAAGAGGAGGTCGAGTGGATTGAAGCCGGCCTGCGTGGGTCCGGTGACGATTTCGAGCTGACCACCGGTTGCGGATCTGATGACGGGATAACCCCGTCGCCCCAATGTGGCTGTCGCGCCGATCGGGCGGCTTCGCAGATCTGCCATTCCGGTCCCCATTCTGTTCAAATTTGAGAATAGGGACCGATGGATGGCGCGACAAGCTATGTCAGATGCTGTTGCCGATGCGCGCCGTGCCGGTTTGGCCGTTGTCGCGGATCCACTTGAGGCGCTTGTCGCCCGTGCGGATCAGCTCGAAGCACATGGGCGCCCCCTTGTACCAGCTGGTGAACTGCTGACAGAGGCGATCGCCATTGATCCACCAGCGTCCCTTGTCATTGGGCTTGGCAAACCGGCCAAGGCCGAGGGCTTCGCCCGAGCCGTCCACCTGACCGTTGGGACGATAATTCAGCGGGAATTCTCCGCCCAAGGGAACGGCAAGATAGATCCTCTTGCCGATGATTTCATCCTTGATGGCGGATGCGGTGAAGCGCTCGTTGGCCATCGCCGCCGGGGCGATGAACGCAATCGTCAGGAGCGTGATCAGTCCGGCACGCATGCTGCTGGTCATAACGAAGATCTCCCGTTCAAATGGGTTAACGGGATCATCTACGCGAGCCATCCTGCGGCGGATCACGCATGGCTGCGACAGGCGTGTCAATTCCGGACGAAGACATTCACCGAGGCGGCTCGCCCTTCCGCATCGATCACGGTCAGGGTCGATTGCCCGATGCCTTCAGGATGCCATTCGCCGGTTCTGCGGCGCGTGGATTCACGCATCGGCTTACCATCGACAAGCCACCGAAAGGGCGCGCGTCCGGCTTGCATCTTCATGACGACGGGCAACACCTTGCCATCGGGTCCCTTGCCGCGCTCGAGAACAGAGCCTTCCAGCGGGTAGACGATCTGGGGCGGCCGCTCGCGTGCAGAGACGGAGATCAGGCCGTTGGCGTTGACCGAGAAGCGGCGAAGCGATTGCGGCAGGTCCGATGCCGCGATGCGGTTCGCACCTGTCGGGGCTCGGGGCAGGGGCGTTCCGGCAAGGCCGGATTTGGCAAAGGCTTCGAAGAGGATCGGAGCTGCCGTCTGATAGCCCGATATGCCAGGGACGGCTGCATTGTCCGGGCGCCCGATCCAGACGCCGAGCACATAACGACCGTCATAGCCGACCGACCAGGCGTCACGGTAGCCGTAGCTGGTGCCTGTCTTGTAGGCGATCCCGGCGGGCGGGCTTCCGGTTGGCGGCAGGACGTCGCCGAGGACGTCGGCGACCGTCCAGGCGGCTGTGGGTTCGAAGAGGGGCTGTTCGTCGATCAGTTCGGCCAAGTCGCGGATGCCATCCCCCAGCCGGACCGGCTGTTCGCGGTTTGCGAGACCGCTGTAAAGCTGCACGAGATCCTTCAGCGTAATCCCGGCTCCGCCAAGCGCGATTGCCAATCCCGGCGCCTCGTTCGGCGGGAGCTTCAGCGTCACACCGGCGCGGCGCAGGCGCACCATCAGGCGGGAGGGGCCGACGGCATCGAGAAGACGCACGGCCGGGACGTTCAGCGACAGCTGTAGCGCCTGGCGGATGCTGACATCCCCCTGATACTGCATGTCGAAATTCTTCGGGCGATAGCCGAAGAAGTCGGCCGGGCGATCTTCGACAATCGTTTCCTGCGCCACCAGCCCCTGCTCGAAGGCAAGGCCATAGATGAAGGGCTTCAGCGCCGAGCCCGGCGAGCGCTCGGCGCGCGTCATGTCGATCCAGCCCGAGCGGGAGGCATCGAAGTAATTGGCTGCCCCGACTTCGGCGACAATCTCGCCGGTGGTGGCATCGGCCATCAGCAAAGCGAGCGAGACCTTGGGATCGAGGTTGCGGCCTGCTTCGAGCGCCAATCTTTCTAGGGCCTCCTGCACAGGCCGCAGGATGGTGGTCTGGTGGGTGCCGGTCTCGGGTGCCTTGCGCCGTGCGGCTTCGGCGAGATGTGGGGCAAGCGCTGGCAACTGCCTGCGCATAGACGGGAGGGATGCGTTCAGCGCGAGCTCGACCTCCGCCTTGTCGACGACTTCGGCCTCGCGAGCGCGTTCCAGAACCCGCTTGCGCGCTTCGTGTGCGTTGTCGCGGAATCGGTCTGGGCGACGCTTTTCCGGCAGTTGCGGCAGGGCGACCAGCAGAGCGGCCTCGGCGGTCGACAGCCGCTTCGGCTCCTTGCCAAACCAGGCGAGGCTTGCTGCGCGCACCCCTTCCAAGTTTCCGCCATAAGGGGCGTGGGTGAGATAGAGGTTGAGGATCTCGGTCTTCGACAGCCGCCGTTCCAACTGGATCGCGCGGGCGATCTGAATAAGTTTGGCGGTCAGTGATCGCTCGCGACGAGGCTCTATCAGGCGGGCGACCTGCATGGAGAGGGTGGAGGCGCCCGAAACGATGCGGCCGTTAACGGCCAGTTGCCAGGCGGCACGTCCCAGCGCCATGAGGTCAACGCCGTGATGGTCCGCGTAGCGCCTGTCCTCATAGGCGATCAGCATGCGGATGAGAGCAGGGTCGACGTCATCGACTGTTGTTTCTAAGCGCCAGAGGCCTTCTTTCGTGGCAAAGGCACGCAAGAGCTGGCCGTCGCGATCGAGAATTTCGGTCGAGATCTCGCGCGCTTCCTCGAGCGGCGGAGGGTAGTTGCTGTCTGCCCAATCCAGCGCAGCGAGCGAGGCAGTGGCCGTGATGGCAGCCACCCCCAAGCTTATGCCGATGCGCCTCAGGCGGCCCATCAGGGTGCCGTCGAGACCGTCATCGCAGCGGCTGCCGTGCGCGCGGACAGCTGCGGACGATACATGTCTTCGACGTTTGCGGCCGGCAGGTCGTAGGTACCAGGCGTGACGGCGCGGACGACGTAAGCCAGCGTGATCGTACCGTTTTCGCTCTCGCCTCGGTTGATCGCGGCGACAAAACGATCGCTGCGGAATTCCAGGTGTGCGGTCTCCGTCTGGCCGATCCAGTCGAAGTTGGCGAGCGCCGCGCTGTCGACCAGGCTCGGATTGTCGATCTCGAAACCGGCCGGTAGCAGATCGGTCACAAGAAGCTGGGCCGGCCAGTCATCCGCTTCCGTCACCTCCAGCACCACAACATAGCGTTCGTTCTGGATGACCTCGGTGATGTTGGCCTCTTCGCCGGTCAGGCTGTAGTAGGTCTTGCTGATCTCGAAGCCTTCGCCGCCGGCTGCCGGAGGCAGGGCCGGGGCTGCGACCGTGGTAACCGCAGCGCTGACGGGATCAAGGCCGGTGTTGGTCAGCGTCAGCGGCGCCTCGAGGAGCGCGTCGCCCAGGATCGTGGCGGCATATGCGCCGGTCTTTTCGGCACCATTGACGTCAAGCTTCAGCCCCTCGTCATCCTGCTGGAGCGCGCGGGCGGCGAGCAGCATCCAGGTCTGTTCCTGGGTGCTGAGCGTTTGCTTGGCCTTCCACTCATCGGCCACGACCTTTGCCAGTATCGGAACGACAGGCGGTACCGGGCGGCTTTCGGCAGCGAGCGCCAGAACGCCGGCTGCATCGCGAAGCGCCGAGCCATAGTCGGAGCGGGAGAAGCTGACCGGCGTCAGGCGGGCCTGTTCGCTCATGCCGGCCGCATCGAGGAAGACGGCGTTGGCTCGTTCGCTGTCACCGTAGAGCGACAATGCCGCTGCCAGATGCGCTTTCGACAGGGGGGTCGGGAAGTCGCCCAGCATCGTGTCCGCGTAGTAGCGAAGGTCACTCAGCGAGGCCTTGCGGCTGCGAGACAGCACGTAGAGCGCATAGGCGATCTCGTTGCCGCGTGTGCGGATGTCGTTGTCATAGGCGATGCGGTTCTGCAGGTTCTGCAAGGCCTGGACCAGAGCTTCCTCCGGCACGTCGAAGGTCTGTTCGCGGGCGCGGGTCAGGAAGTCGGTGACATAGGCGTCGAGCCAGAGGCTTTCGGAACCCGGTGCCCAGAGGCCAAAGGAGCCACTCGACGATTGATAGGCCAGCACGCGCAGGATGCCGTCCTGGACGCGCTTGTTGATTGACTCGTCCTCCGGCAGGCCGGAAAGCTTGGCCAGTTCATCAAAGTATAGAAGCGGCAGGGCGCGGCTGGTGGTCTGCTCGGCGCAGCCATAGGGATAGCGGTCGAGTGCCATCAGCAGGCCCGGAATGTCGAGGCCATCGGCGCGAGCGACATTGAGGCTGACCGAGGCTCCCTGGAGCAGGCTGTCGGCGAGCAGGTCGCCATCCACGGTCAGGCTCTTGCCGGGTGCCAGCGTAATGACCTGGCGTTCGGTGATCGGCAGCGTTGCCGGGCGTACGGGAAGATCGAGAGACTGGGCAATGGCTATGCCGTCGGCGCCGGAGAGAGCAATGTCGATGGCGCCCTCGCCGGGCGTGTTGGCAGTGAGCGGCAGCGTGACGGTGGTAGCTTCGCCTGCGGTCAGTGCGACCTCCTGGCTTTCTGCGCCACCGACGCTGACGGGACCGTTGCCGGTCACGGCCAGCGTGTAGGTGCCGGATGGAGCGTCCGTCGCGGCGATGTCCAGACGAAGACTGCTTTCGTCTTCAGGCGCGAGGAATTTCGGCAGGCTCGCCGTCACGACGATCGGATCTCGGATGATCACGTCCGCCTCGCTGTGGCCGACGCCGGTCTTCGACCAGGCCCAAGCCATCACACGGGCGGTGCCGTTGAATTGCGGGATGTCGAAGGAGACCATCGCCTTGCCTTCAGCATCGAGCTTCACCGCACCGGAGAAGAAAGCCACGAGCTTTTCGCGCGGCGGATTACCTTGCAGGGCGACCTGGCCGCCGTCACCACCGGTGCGCAGGCGTCCGGTTGCGCCCAGCGAGCCATCGATCAGACGGCCATAGAGGTCGCGCAGTTCGAGGCCGAGGCGGCGCTGGCCGAAGTAGTAGCTTTCGGGATCGGGTGTCTCATAGCGGGTGAGGTTGAGAATGCCGACATCGACGGCGGCGACCATCACATAGGCCTCCTCGCCGATGCCTGCGCCGGTCACTTCCACCGGGATTTCCAGCGGCTGGCGGGGCAGGGTCTTTTCCGGTGGCGAAAGCTTGATGGCAAGCTTGTCGGCACCCGGATCGACGGCGAGCCAGGCAATGCCGATCGCACGCGCCGGCATACGGCTTTCCTCGGCGTCACCCGGACGGAAAAGGGTTGTCGTCACATAGGCGCCGGCGCCGAAATCCGCAGTAACTGGAATTTCGATTTCCGTGCCGGTGGCTGGTACCTCGGCAACCTGCGTCGAGATCAGGGTATCCGTGCCCGAGGTGACGATGACCTGGCCTGCGAAGCGCGGCGAGATCATGAGCTTTGCGGTGTCGCCGACCTGGTAAGCCGGCTTGTCGAGGCCAATCTCGAGTGCGTCTGGGGTTTCGGTAGAGCTTGCAGCGACGAACCAGCCGGCATCGAAGTCGGTGCTGGTGACGGCGCCGCCCTGTTCGACTTCGAGGCGGTGGCTGCCCCAGGTGACGGGCACCGAAAGCGGTGTACCATCGGCTGCAATGTCGATCGTACCATCGGCCACGAGCTTGGTCGTGGTGATTGGCTCATAACGCCAGGAGGAACCATCGCGGTACCACTGATAGTTCCGCTCGAGTTTGATCAGCTTCCAGCTCGCACCGGCCAAGGCCTGACGCTCGCCATTGGGGCCGAGGGCGATCAGGTTGAAGGCGGCATTGGTGTTTTCGGAGACCTCGCCTTCGAATTCCGGCTTGATGCCGATCATGGGTCCATCAGGCGTCACAGGTAGGGTCAGCTTGCGCTCGACCGCGCGGCCTCCACTTTCGCGCAGACGCAGGACGACATCGGCGTTCAGGAGGCGTGTCGTCGAGGGCAGGTCGGCCAGGGCAACCTCGATTTCGGCGCGGCCATCGTCATCCAGCGCATCCAGCCCTTCAAGCGGCAGACGCATGTCTTCGATGCCCTCTTCGTCTGCAAGGCCGAAGCTGTAGCGGGCAAAGTCTGGATGGCTTGTCGTCGGGCGGATCACCACCTCGCCTTCAAGCGTCAGGCCCGCTGCCGGCGCGCCATAGAGATAACGGCCATCGGCCGACACGGTAACGGCTTCGTCCGTAGAAATTGCACCGGTTTCGCTCGAGAGTTTCAGGTCGAGCCGGTCCGGCACGAAATCGTCGACCAGGAATGTCGACCGAGCGATGGCCTGCTTTTTCGGGTCGGTGTGGATGGCGACTGTCCAGGTGCCACGCATCGCATTGGCAAGGATCGGCAGGTCGACGGTATAACCGCCCAGCGTTTCGCTTGATACCGCCATGCGGCGGAACTCGACACCATCCGGTCGCGAGAAGAGGAAAGTCAGCGGCAGGCCGGAAATGGCGTCGGCATTGGTGTCGCGGGCCAGCGCTGCGGCATGCACCGTCTCGCCGGGGCGATAGATACCACGCTCGGTCCAGGCGAGGATATCGACCGGGCCGGGGGCAGGGCGTCCGGTGACGCCGCGATCCGAAAGGTCGAAGCCGGCGCGCGTCATGTCGAGGAAGACATTGTCGTCAGCACTGCTGCGCGCGGCAATGACGGCCGGTGCGAGCGCTGCACCGCCTCGGACGAGACCGGCGTCGAAGCGGGCCCGGCCTTCGGCGTCGGTTGTGGCGGTCGCCAGGATCTCATTGTTCTTGGCGATCAGTTGCAGCTCGATATTGGCAAGCGGGCTGGCCGTTGCCAGAGAGCGCGCGAAGACATGCAGCCCATCGGTGCCGGCAAAGGTCGAGAGGCCGATGTCGGAGACGACGAACCACTGCGTCGCGCGGCTGTCCCAGCTCTCGGTGACACCAGTAGGTGAGACCGCAGTCATCACATAGATGCCGGGCTTGCGGGTTCGCAGGGCCTCCTGCAGCGGAATGCTGGTAACGACTTCCTTGTTCTGCTCGTTGGCAATCTCGACCGAACCCTGCCAGACAAGTTCGCCGATCTCGTCCTTCACGCGGCCGGCGGTGTAGCCGTCCATCTGGGTGAGAAACTGCGAGGCGGCAAGAAGCGGTGCGATGTTGCGGTCGCCGATCCGGTAGAGTTCGAGATTGGCGCTTTCGCTGTTGATCGAGACGAGCGGAATGCCCTGGCGGGCGGAGGAGGGCAGAACGAAACTGTCGCCGGTAAAGCGCACGGTCGATGCGCGATCGCGGACATAGAGTTCGAGCTCGACCGGGGCTTCTAGGTTTTCGTCGACCGAAGAGGGAAGGCCGGCGCGGATTGCGAGGCGATAGCGCCCGCCATGCTCCAGGCCTTCGACGCAGATCTGGTTGTTCTTCGCTTCCAGCGCCTTCGGCGTCGTGCCGTCCAGGGTTACGAAGGACGAATAATCGACGCCGCGTTTGACCAGCGGTTCGGAGAACTCGACGCAGGCGCGCGGTGAAGCACTGTCGGAATCAACAGTGTTGTTGACGACGCGGAAACCCTGGCGGGAGCGCAGGTCTTCGAAGGCGGCGCGCACTTGCGCATTCGACGCGAGTTCGAGGCTTGCCTTGTACGCGCTGAGAGCCGGACGCCAGTTCTCGCTGTTCTCAAGGGACTTTGCCAGCGTGACGAGCGCGTCGGCGCGGGTAGAGGCGCCGCGGGTCAACAGATAGCCGTTGATCGACGCCATCGCGCCTTCGTTGGCCATGCCGTAATTGTTGATGACGGTATTGGCCATCCGGGCCATTTCGAGCCAGAGTGCTGTGTCGTCTGCATCGATCGCCAGTGCACCCTTCAGGGACAGAATGGCGTAGTCGATGTTGCCACTAGCAAAGGAGGCGCGGCCTATTTCAATCAGTGCATCCCGTCCCAGACCCTGCTGTTCGGCTGCAATGACAAGATTGCTGCGCTGATTGCGGGCTTCCGATTTCAGGTAGTCCGAGACGAAGGTCAGCGCCGGCGGCGCACCGATGTCGTCTTCCGCCGTCTGAACGACGATGCGGCCCGCGATCGCGCCCGGGAAGCTGTTCAGCTGGTCGTAATCGGACTTCAGGAAGCACCAGTTGACCTTCGGATTGTAAGTGAAGGCGCGGCATGACGCGTCGCCAATGCAGCTAGCCTCGCATTCATCGATGGAGACGTTCTTTTCGGTTCGCAGGTCGAACCCGAAATAGTCCGCATCGTCAATGCGTTCGATTGTCCTGACATCCTGGGCGTAAGCTGAAGGGGATAATGGCAATAGAGCCAGCGCAACTGTGAGCAACGCCGAAAAACGGTTTGTAAACATGGTCCCCTCCAAGCCTGATCATGGCTTCGGAGGTTAGTCTTTGCTCATGACGGAGGCTTGTCAATCGGCACAGGACACAGGCTGCGAGTCATTTCTGGGTGGTCCTCACGCACTCGCGGGGCGTCGCTCGCTGAAGCTTCTTGCCTGTTCGAGGATCCAGGCGGCAAAGGTGCTGGCCGGCCCATAGGCCATCTTCGACAGCGGGCGGACGAGGTAGTAGGCGCTTGCGCTTTTCACCTCATGATCCCAGGCGCGGACCAGCTGCCCGCTCGAAAGTTCCGGCTCGATCAGGAATGTCGGGACGAGCGCGATCCCGAGGCCTGCATGGCAGGCCTGGACGACGTTGGAGAACTGCTCGAAGCGCATGCCGCCGCCGCGGCCCTCGCTGATGCCGAGGCTTGAAAACCATTGCTCCCAGGCCCGTGGGCGGGACGCCATGTCGAACAGCGGCTTGGACAGAAGATCTTCCGGTCGCTTCACCGGGTTGGCGGCAAGGAAGGCCGGGCTGCAAACCGGCACCACCAATTCATGCATCAGAAACTGGCAATCGGTGCCCGGCCAGTTGGGTTCACCGATATGGATTGCGGCATCGAGACCGGAGCCCTCGAAATCGAACTGGCCGATGCGGGTGGCGAAGTCCATGATGATGGCTGGGTTCTTCGCGAGGAAGTCCGGCATGCGCGGCATTAGCCAGCGGGTGCCGAAGGTCGGCAGGATGGCGAGGCGCAGATGGGTGTCGTCGCGGGTTGCCATGGCCTCCAGCGACAGCGTGCGGATCGTGGCTAGTGCGTCGCCGATGCCCTTGGCATAGGTGCGGCCGATAGCGGTCAACTCGACACCGCGATTGGTGCGTTCGAAAAGCTTGACGCCGAGCTGATCTTCGAGAAGCCCGATCTGTCGGCTGATTGCCCCTTGTGTCAGCGCCAGCTCGTTGGCGGCGGCCGAGAAGCTGCCGAGCTTGGCGACGGAATCGAAGGCGGCGAGAGCACTCGTCGATGGCAGGAAGCGGCGTTGATGTGTCAGCATGCGATATGAATAGACCTAATAGCAACATGAGTAAACATGGGTTGAATTGCACTCCGACATGAGCAATCTGGGATAACGAAACAAATGGATGAGACCGATGAGCGAGATGCGACCCTTTTCTTGGAGTGATCCCTTCCTGATGTCTGAGATCCTGAGCGAGGATGAGCGGATGATCCAGGATGCGGCAGCGGCCTTTGCTGAAGCCGAACTCGCGCCGCGGGTTGCCGACGCCTATCTCGGCGAAACGGTCGAGCCGGAACTCTTCCGGCTGATGGGCAAGGCTGGCCTGCTTGGTGTCACCCTGCCCGAAAAATACGGCGCTGCTGACGCCAATTATGTCTCCTATGGCCTCGTCGCCCGCGAGATCGAGCGCATCGACTCCGGCTATCGCTCGATGATGAGCGTGCAGTCGTCGCTGGTGATCTATCCGATCTACGCCTATGGCTCGGAGGAACAGAAGGACAAGTATCTGCCCGGTCTCGTCTCCGGCGAGCTGATCGGCTGCTTCGGGCTGACCGAGCCGGATGCCGGCTCGGATCCCGGTGGCATGAAGACGCGCGCCGAAAAGATCGAGGGCGGCTATCGCCTGCGTGGCTCGAAGATGTGGATCTCCAATGCGCCGATCGCCGACGTCTTTGTCGTCTGGGCGAAGTCGGAAGCGCATGGTGGCGAGATCCGCGGTTTCATTCTCGAAAAGGGCATGAAGGGCCTGTCGGCGCCAAAGATCGGCGGCAAGCTCTCGCTGCGTGCTTCGGTCACCGGCGAGATCGTCATGGATGGCGTCGAAGTCGGCGAAGATGCGTTGATGCCCAACGTGTCGGGTCTCAAGGGTCCATTCGGCTGCCTCAACCGTGCTCGTTACGGCATTTCCTGGGGCGTTCTCGGCGCTGCGGAGGATTGCTGGCACCGGGCCCGCCAGTATGGCCTCGACCGCAAGCAGTTCGGCAAGCCGCTTGCCGGCACGCAGCTCTTCCAGAAGAAGCTTGCCGACATGCAGACCGAAATCTCGCTTGGTCTGCTGGCTTCACTCCGCGTCGGCCGTCTGATGGACGAACACCAGTTCGCGCCGGAGATGATTTCCATCATCAAGCGCAACAATTGCGGCAAGGCACTCGACATTGCCCGCATGGCCCGCGACATGCATGGCGGGAACGGCATCCAGATCGAATACCATGTGATGCGTCATGCGCAGAACCTGGAGACCGTCAACACCTATGAAGGCACGCATGACGTGCATGCCTTGATCCTTGGCCGCGCGCAGACCGGCATCCAGGCCTTCTTCTGATCGCTCTTTCGAACTCGAGCAGTCCGGCGTCCCTGACTATTTATGGGTTTGGGCGCCGGACTGTCGCATTCTTGCGTCGCTCCCAGAACTCCGAGATTTCAGCTTAAACATTCATATACTTGTCGGTGGCTAGAAACACATTCAGAAGCCGTGATGTTTGCTTTATGCTGATGTTTGGCGATTCCTGGCCTATCAGGCAGGATGGCTTTTGCTGTATGCTACGGCCGGTTGTGGAGGACGCGTCATGTATGCTCTAACAGTGCTCGACCACTCTGCGCTTGCGGTGTTCCGGAGAGAACACCCTTGGCTGGAATTCCCTGATGCGATCTTGGAGGTCTGCATCTACTTCGACGACAATGGCGGACCGACCCGGCTGACTGCGCTCGAAGAGAGCAGCGATGGCAAGGCCATGCCTGCCGACGTAAACCGGTTCGGCATCGACACTGTTCTCAGTCTCATTCGTTACGCTCCGCAGGGGACTGCCGAGGTGGAGGAATGTCCCGAGGAGCGCACGGTCTGGGCCTTGCTTGAATCGCTTCCGGTCGCGGACGGAATACGTCCGCTCGACGATGTCGAAGCGGAGCGTGCAACGGCGTTGCAGGGAGCCTATGAGACCCTTCACGGCATCGCTTTGGACAAACTGCGAGCCCTGCGCGACGCGGCCCGCAGTCCGCGTGAGATGCAGCGACTGTCGGATGCCGTAGCTTCTTTACCGGCACTTCTGGAGCAGGTCGACGAAGCCCATAAATCTTCCTTTATTGAAGTCGATCTGTGGCGGCTGGTTGCCGTGCTGCGTGACGAGCTGTCCATGCCGGCCGACTACGAGATGATGGCAAGCGGCGAGGACAGATTGCCATCCCGGGAAACGATCGAAATGGCCGAGACCAATGCGATGTCCGGTCCCGTTATCCAGGCGCTCTTTGAACTTTCGCCTGTTGCCTTTTCGATCTCAAGCATCGGCCAGAAAAGCTCCCGCTATGTCAGGGTCAACCAGGCTTATCTCGATCTCGTCGGGAAAACCTGGGACGAGATCCGGGGCAGTGAGATGGTCGCGTCCGGCGTTGTCTCGGGAAGCGAGGTTCGTGCGGAGCGTCTCATGCTGCTCGATCGCGATGGTGGATATGCGGGTATGCGCGGCGAGATCCGCCATTCGTCCGGAGAGGTCGTCCCCGTGATGATTTCTGCCCGGCGCATTTCCGTAGCCGGGCAGCTTTACGACTTCGAAGTGCTTCAGCGCGCTTCGGACGACTGAACGTGTCGGTCAGGCCCGTCTGAGGAGTGCCAGCGACCTCGCCTCCAGCCTGAAGGCCTTGCCTTCTTCCGCGATATCGCCGTGTCTCTCCACGTCGAAGGTCGTCAGCTCGAGTTGCCAGTTCCCACCGCCGGTCTCAGGAAGGACAAAATCAATGTCCTCGGCGACCGGATTGAAGAGCAGAAGCGCCTCTGGCCACACACCCTCTTCGCCATCGAGGTCCGGCCTCAGGAGCTTCAAGGCCAGCGGGTTGCCATCGTACCAGTGTTCGGCCTCCTGATGGCCGCCTTCCACATGGTACCAGTCGATGATCATGCCATCCCGCCAGTTCGAGCGGCGCAGAAGTGGCTGCTCCTTGCGGAGGGTTATCAGCCGGCGTGTTAATTCTCGCAGTTCTTCACAAGTCTGCGGCAGGTCTTCCCAGTGCAGCCAACTGATCTCACTGTCCTGGCAATAGCCGTTGTTGTTGCCCATCTGCGAGCGGCCAAATTCGTCGCCCGCCAACAGCATCGGTGTGCCGTGCGAGAAAAACAGTGTTGCCAGGAGATTGCGCTTCTGGCGGTCGCGGATCGCATTGATCTCCGCGTCGTCTGTCGGACCTTCATGACCGTAATTGTGGCTGCGGTTATGGTCGTGGCCGTCGTTGTTGTCCTCGCCATTCGCTTCGTTGTGCTTCTGGTCGTAGGAAACAAGATCGTTCAGGGTAAAGCCGTCATGGGCGGTGATGAAGTTGACGCTCGCCCAGGGGCGGCGGCCGCGCTGGTCATAGATGTCGCCCGAGCCGAGCAGGCGGGCGGCAAAGTCCTGAGAGGTGTTGTCGGCATTCAACCAGTACTCGCGGGTGGAATCGCGATACTTGTCGTTCCACTCGGCCCAGCCCGGAGGGAAGCCGCCGACCTGGTAACCGCCGGGGCCGATATCCCAAGGCTCGCCGATCAGCTTGACCTTGGAGAGAACGGGATCCTGGCTGACGGCATCGAAGAAGCCGCCGCGCTGATCGAAGCCTTCCGGTTCCCGGCCGAGGATCGTGCCCAGATCGAAGCGGAAACCGTCGACATGCATTTCCTCAGCCCAGTAGCGCAGGCTGTCCATCACCATCTGCAGGACGCGCGGATGGGATGTGTTCACCGTATTTCCGGTGCCCGTGTCGTTGATGTAGTAACGGTGATTGTCGGGCATCGTCCGGTAATAGGAAAAATTGTCGATGCCCTTGAAGGAGAGCGTCGGGCCGAGCTCGTTGCCTTCGGCCGTATGGTTGTAGACAACGTCGAGGATAACCTCGATGCCAGCATCATGGAAAGCGCGCACCATGTCGCGAAAGCCCACCAGGCCTTTGGGACCGTAATAGCGGCTCGCGGGCGAGAAGAAGCCGATCGTGTTGTAACCCCAGAAGTTATGAAGCCCCTTGTCCATCAGGTGGCTATCGTCCGGGAAGGCATGCACGGGCAGGAGTTCGATCGATGTAATGCCGAGGCTCTTTACATAGTCGACGGCCGCCTTGTGGCCGAGCCCGTCGAATGTGCCCCTGAGATTGTCAGGGATCGCGGGATGCAGCTTGGTGAAGCCTTTGACATGGGTCTCGTAGACGATCGTTTCGGCCCAGGGGATGCGGGCGAAGCCGTTTGAAATGCGGTTCTCACTCGGATCGATCACCCGGCATTTCGGCGAGCATGACGCGCTGTCGAGCGTGTTGAAGGTGAGGTCCTTCTCTTCCGCATCCAGGTCGTAGCCGAAATGAGCCTTCGACCAGGCGAAATCGCCGACGATTTCGCGGGCATAGGGGTCAAGGAGTAGTTTGTTCGGATTGAAGCGATGACCGTTCTCCGGCTCATAGGGCCCGTGAACCCGGTAGCCGTAAAGCTGTCCCGGCCTCACGCCCGGCACATAGCCATGCCAGACTTCGTTTGTGTATTCCGGAAGCTCGAGCCGGGCGATTTCGACCCTGCCGCTGTCGTCAAATAGGCAGAGCTCGACACGTTCAGCATGGGCGGAAAAGAGAGCGAAGTTCGTGCCCTCTCCATCGAAGCACGCGCCGAGATTGTGCCATTCGCCCGGCGTGACATGAAAATGCGTGCTCTTGGCGTCCATCTGATCCTCTGATGTCTGGAGTTGCGCAGCTTAATTCCCGAACGCGATGCTTTGTTCCAAGCCCTTCTCCGGCCGGAACTTTCGGCCCATTTGCCGGTTTGCCTCGCATCGAAATCGGATGAAACATGAGGTGTGCAGATGCCGGCGAAATCGAAGGCGCAGCAGAAGGCGGCTGGTGCTGCACTGGCCGCCAAGCGGGGCGAGGCTAAGGTGTCCGATCTCAAGGGCGCGTCGCGCAGCATGGAAAAAAGCATGAGCAAGAAAGAGCTCGAAGAGCTCGCCTCAACGAAGCGTCAGGGCAAGCCCGAACATGTCGAGGGCAAGTCATGAGGCGCGGCGAACTGGACGGGAGAACCGCCCTGGTGACCGGAGCCGGCTCCGGGATCGGCAAGGGGGCTTCTCTCAATCTGGCAAAGGGTGGTGTCTTTGTCGGCTTGCTGGGGCGGACACGAGACGAGCTGGACGAGACGCTCGCGGAGATCCGCGCAGCTGGCGGTGACGGGATGGTCCTGGTCGCCGATGTGAGCGATCATCAGGAGATGGAACAGGCGTTGACGCGACTGATCGACGAACGAAAGCGGCTGGACATCGTTGTTGCGAATGCCGGGATCAACGGCACATGGGCGCCGATCGATGACCTCAAGCCCGAGGAGTTCGACAAGACGATCGCGATCAACCTGCGCGGCACTTATCTCACGCTGCATCATGCCGTGCCGCATATGAAGAAAAACGGCGGCTCGATCGTAGTGATCTCTTCGATCAACGGAACCCGAACGTTCACCTCACCGGGTGCAACAGCCTATTCAGCGACCAAGGCCGCCCAACTTGCCATGGTGCAGCAATTGGCGCTCGAGCTCGGCCGCCACGGCATTCGCATCAATGCAGTTTGCCCGGGCGCGATCGAGACTGAAATCGACGACAACACGCATATTCGCAAGAAGGATCAGACCGAGGTGCCAGTGACCTTCCATGACGGCGACATTCCTTTGACGGGTGGGGAACCCGGCACGATAGAGGAGGTGGCCGATGTGATCGGCTTTCTCGCGTCTGATGCATCGCGCCATGTGACCGGAACGCCGATTTGGGTGGATGGCGGCCAGAGCCTGTTGCGGTAGGATCGCCTTGCCGAGCGCGGCTTCAGTCGCGCTCGGGAGGAAGGGGCAGCCGGTGTTCGATCAGCCGCAATAGCCAAAGCACGCTCAGCGCAAAGCCGCTTGCAATAAGGCCGATCTGCCAAAAGCCGAGCCCGCAGGCAAGGCCGATGGAACCGGCAAACCAGAGGCCAGCACCCGTCGTCAGGCCTCTCACCTCACCCTTGTTGAAGACGATCATTCCTGCCGCGAGGAATGCAACACCTGCCGTTACGGCTTCAATCAGGCGGATGGGGTCCAGACGGATCTCGTCTCGGTCGAAGGCGCCGTGATGGGCGATTTCGATCGTCAATATTGCTACAATCGCCGCCGACAGGCAGACGAGGATGTGGGTGCGCAAGCCGGCAGCGTGGCTGCGCCATTCGCGCTCCAGGCCTATACAGGCGCCGCAGACCATCGCGATCAGTAGCCTGATGACGATGGCCGACAGTTCCAGCGTGGTCGCGGTGCCGAAGCTGTTCAATTCAGAGGGCATGCCCGAATCCCTGACGGTACCGTTTTACTTCGGGGATCAATGCTTCCGATCGCCGGCGATGGTCGATGTGTAGGACGCAGAGACCGGGTCACTGGCGGGGAAGGTGTCTTCCAGTCCTTCCTGCAGGGCGGAGTTGCTGTTCGGATTGTCGGCTGTCTCTTGCTGCTCCTGACGCAGGCTTTCGACCGCTTCACTCTGTTCATCGTTTCCGCTTTCGGCGGTTGCGCCAAAGCGGCTCGCCTGCACAAGCAGTACTTGCGCCTTTTGCAGGGCGTTGTCCCGGTTCAGGCTTCCGTTTTCCGACTGTGCCATATGAACCGATACCTTCTCGCCGCCGTCTCCGAGGAATTCGACGACGAAGCCACCTTTTGTGTCGTGGCCTTCAATAACTTCTGTTCCGATGATCTGCATGGATGATCTCCCGTGGTTTCCGGCATGGGAAACGCGTGGCTTCGTAGGGATGTTCCATCGGACGGCATGTTCCATCTATACGAGCAACATGTCTCCTGCTTGAGCTGTTAAGTCTATGTTTACCGTATTGTTTAGCAATTTAAGAAAATCTGAACAAACGGGGGTTGTGGGCGTTGTGGTGGCAAAAGGAGAACGAAGATGAGACCAGGACAGCCCCTTGCCATCGATACGATCCTCATTGTCGAAGATGATGTATTCATTTCCATGGATGCCGCCGACGCTGTTGCGCGCGCCGGGGTCAATGTCATCACGACCGAAACGGTCCGCGACGCGCTCGAAATTCTCGAAAACGAGCATATTTCCGGGGCGATCCTTGACTTCAAGGTTCGTGATGGGGACGTGACGCCGATCGTTCAGCGCCTGCGCCGCAGCGGGATACCGTTTCGGATCGTCTCGGGATCAGCCATCCGGGAGATCGAGGCGAACGGCATACCGCCGGAGCTTTGCGCACCGAAGCCTGCAGACTACGGGAAGGTCCTGGTTTCCATTCTGAACGACGTGCCGCCGCCCCGACAGGGTGGTCAGCACTAATGTCGCGTCAGGCGCGCTTGGACATCAGACGTTCAAGCGTGCGCTCAACCACCTCAACCATCACCATAGTCTGATGATCGACCTCGATGTTCAACGCATCACCAGCGTTGTAACGTGGAAACGTGGTTTGGCGCAGCGTTTCCGGGATGAGGTTGATCGTAAATGTATCGTCTTCGGCCTCCGCCACCGTGAGGCTTGCGCCATTCACAGCAAGATAGCCCCGCTTGAAGACATACTTCGCCCACTCCTCGGGCACGCGGAAACGGATGAACGCGCCCGGCATTTCCATCTTTGCCGCGACCAGTTCTGCCGTCGTCGCGATGTGTCCGGCAATGTTGTGACCGCCATTTTCGTCGGTCGGCTTTGCCGAACGCTCGATATTCACCCGGTCTCCGGCCTGCAGCATGCCCAGATTGGTGCGCTCTAGCGTCGCATCCATTGCGTCGAAGGTGACGATTGTGCCGTCCATCGAGGTCACGGAAAGGCATACGCCTTCGACTGAGACGCTCGCACCCAGTTGCAGATCGACCATCAGCCGCTCGGGGAGTTCGACGTAGAACGTCGTGAAGCCGTCATGGCGGATGACGGAGTTGATGGGGGCGACTGTCTGGACGATGCCGGTATACATGGTGCTTTCCTCGGTAAATGCGTTGCGAACGTAATGTCTCAGGCGCCAAAGACAATGCCCTGCGGCGATACCTCAGTGTTCACCATCCATGAAAACGGGAACGAGGCGGTGCAAACTCGGTTGAGTAAGTGCGGCTTTCGACCGGGTTGCGGAGGGGACCTTGCCCGTCCTAGATCTGTCGTATCTTTGTTGCAGTCTGGCATTCCGACTTTTCCTTGGTGGCCCCTTCTATGACCAAAATCCTTTGCCTTGCACTCAATCCGGCGATCGACATCTCCAGCGATGCGGAGGTGGTGCGTCACACTCACAAGACCCGGACCTATAACCAGCAGCAATTTCCAGGTGGTGGCGGGATCAATGTCGCCCGCGTCATCGTCACTCTCGGCGGGACATGCGAGTTGATGTTCCTGTCGGGTGGGGCCACGGGCGAATTGCTCGAGGCCATGTTGAAACCCCTGCCGATCATGGAGCGAACATTCCGGATTCATGATCCCGTCCGTGTGGCTTTTGCGGTGCACGAGACCTCGACCAATCTCGAATATCGTTTCGTGCCGGAAGGGCCGCTGGTGACGGAGGAGGAGCTTAAGCCCGTATTCGATGCCGTCGAAGCCAGCGATGCCGAATATGTCGTCGCAAGTGGCAGTCTGCCAAGGGGTGTGCCGGATGATACCTATGTTCGTCTCGCGGATCTCGTCGCGGCGCGGGGCGGCAAGTTCGTCCTCGATACATCGGGAACTCCGCTTTCGCAGGCGTTGTCGCGATCGCGCATGTTCCTGGTAAAGCCCAGCCTCGGTGAGTTCGAAGCCTTCCTGGGGCTCAAGCTGCCGCATGACGAGGTGGGACCTGCAGCACAAGCGCATGTTCTAACGGGCGCTGCCGAACATATTGCCGTCACCCTGGGGGGCGACGGTGCGATCCTTGCCTCTGCCGATGAGATCATTCACCTGCCGGCAATCGATGTGCCGGTCAATTCTGCGACCGGGGCCGGCGACAGCTTTGTCGCAGGCATGGTGTGGTCACTTGCCCAAGGCTACACAGTCGGCGACGCCTTTCGTTTCGGCCAGGCGGCCGGTGCTGCGACGGTCATGACATCGGGCACGGAACTCTGCCGCCAGAAGGACGTCGTCGATCTCTACGAGCGCGAGCGGCAAAGAGCCAGTTGATCCTCAGTCGAGCGATTGCGACGGCTGGAAAACCGCGCTTTGGTTGTTTTATTACTTGTCACCGATTATCAAGTTTTATATGGGGAAGGCAGCGTGACGGCGCGGGATGAGCGCCTGTTTTGTATCACAAGTTCATAAGGAGCTCCCAATGCCGCTCAACCATTCGGGACCTTCGCTGAAGCGATTTGGCCTTCTTCTTACTCTTGTTCTGTCTGCATCCCTGGCGCAGGCCCAGCAGCCGGCTCCGGCGGCCACGGAAACACCCGTCGTCGCGCCTCAGACTGGCGCGACAGCTGCGCCGACGACAAGTGAAAGCTCTGCAACTTCGCCTCGCGTCATGACGCAGCCCGACGCTTCCACGCCTCCGGCAGCGACCGCCGCCCCCATTTCGCCTGCGAACCCCAACGGTGAGGCTTCTCCACCAGAACAAGAGGCCGTGACCGCTCCGAGCGCGCAGGCCCCAGTCTCCGACGCTGCCAACCTTCCTTCTGCCGTGCAGCCGGTCGATGCCGCTGCCACCGGCGGTGAAGCCGCGCAATCTCCGACGGATCCGCTTGCCTCCGAGGTCGAGGCTGGTACGGACGTGCCGCCGACGAAGGCCATGCCGCATGATCTCTCGCCTGAGGGCATGTTCATGGCAGCAGACTGGGTGGTCAAATCAGTGATGATTTCGCTGGCTGTGGCTTCGGTTCTGACCTGGACCGTGTGGCTTGCTAAATCTTTGCAGCTTTTCGGTGCGCGGGCACGCGCCAAGCGCGGCCTGAAGGCCGTTGCGAATGCCCGCCAATTGCGTGACGCCCTTCAGGCCCTCGAAAATCGCGGTGGTGTGGTGGCGACCATGGTTCGTGCCGCCCAGCATGAGGTCAGTCTTTCCGATGCGGCAATCGACCAGGTCGGTGGCGAAGGCGTCAAGGAACGCGTCGGTTCGGCGCTGGCGCGGATCGAAGCCGGGGCAGGTCGCCGGATGTCGAAGGGCACGGGCGTTCTCGCCAGCATCGGTTCCACCGCACCCTTTGTCGGTCTCTTCGGCACGGTCTGGGGTATCATGAATTCGTTCATCGGCATTGCCGAGACGCAGACCACCAATCTTGCCGTCGTCGCACCGGGTATCGCCGAGGCGCTGCTGGCGACGGCCATCGGTCTGGTCGCGGCCATTCCGGCTGTTATCATCTACAATGTCTTTGCACGCTCCGTGACGGGCTACCGCCAGCTTCTTGCCGATGCCGGTGCCGGCATCGAGCGGCTGGTCAGCCGTGATCTCGACTTCCGCAAGAGCGCCCGGATCGCCCAGGCGACCAAGGCCATGGCGATGGCGGCGGAGTGAACCCATGGCCGGTGGCATCAGAGAAAACAGTTCGGGCGACGATCTGGCCGAGAATCACGAGATCAACGTGACGCCGTTTATCGACGTCATGCTGGTGCTGCTGATCATCTTCATGGTCGCCGCTCCCTTGTCGACGGTCGATGTGAATGTCGATCTGCCCGCTTCCACGGCCAAGCCCGCTGAGCGTCCCGATGAGCCCGTTTATGTCACTCTCAAGGAAGACATGAGCCTGGCTCTTGGAAACGACACCGTCGCACGCGAGACGCTCGGCACGTCGCTCGACCGTATGACCGAGGGCAACAAGGACGCGCGCATCTTTCTGCGTGCCGACAAGACGGTCGACTATGGTCAGTTCATGGAGGTCATGAACCTCTTGCGGGATGCGGGATATCTAAAGATCGCCCTGGTTGGGCTGGAAGCGGTTGCGGCCGCGCCGACGCCTGATGCTGCTTCAGCGGCTGAGCCCGTAGGACCGGCACCATGATCGAGCCTCGCTCCACGAAACGGATCCTTGGTGAAGGGCTGTTGTGGACAACGGCCGGGGTCCTGATCGCCACGGCCCATGCGGGTGCGGTGGCTGTTCTGTTGCGCGAACCGGACATGCTGATGGCCGATAGCGGGCCGCCGCCGGCGATCATGATCGAACTTGCTCCGGAACCTGAGGCCGTCATCACAGACGAGACCGAGATCTCGACCGAACAGGTCGATGCAGAAGAGGTCAAGACCGCAACCAGCGAGCCGCTGCCTGAACCCATTCCCGAGCCTGTGGAGCAGCCTCTCCCGGAGCCGCCGCCTCCAGAGCCTGAGCCAGAACCCGAGGTCGCAGAACTTCAGCCCGAAGTGCCTCCGCTGATCGAGCCCGAGCCGCTGCCGGAACCTCTGCCGGAGATCGATCCGATCGAGCAGATGGTGATGGCGGAACTGGAGAATGTCGAGGTTCCGATCCCGATGCTGCGGCCGCCCGTGCCGAAACCGGAGATCGAGAAGAAAAAGGAACCGGCGCCGAAGAGAGTGGTCAAGAAGCAGGCCACGCCTCCCGCATCGCAGGCGGCACGCACAGCCAAGGCCGAGGTCGCCCAATCGACCCGCAATGCGGCTGCGGCAACCGCCAGCGGTGCCGGTCGGAGCGTTTCGCCGGCGAGATGGCAGTCGCGTCTGATGTCCCATCTCGAACGTCGCAAGCGTTACCCGAGTGCTGCCCGCAGCAACCGGGAAGAAGGCACCGTCTATGTCCGGTTCCGGATCGACGATTCCGGCAATGTGCTGTCCGTCGCGCTGTCTCGCTCGTCGGGCTTTCCGACGCTCGACAACGCGGTTCTCGACATGGTGCGCGCTGCTTCGCCGGTGCCGGCCCCCCCTGTCGGGGTCAACAAGACGATCACGGCACCCGTGCGCTTCAACCTTCGCTGACTTTTCAGGCGGCCGCGAGATCCAGCGCCGCCTGCGCAACGGATGCCGGGGGTCTTGCCGCATCGATGCGATGCCAGCCGATCGGACCGGTTCCGCTCTCCAACTGTTTGTCGAGCACGCTCACCGTCGCATCCGAGTCGACAACCGGTCGGGCCTCGACGCGGGCTCTGAGAACAGCCGGGTCCGCCTCCAGCCACAGTCCGACGAACGGCACATGGTTCGCCCGCGCGACTTCCTCAATGGCTATTCTTTCGTCAGCATGGGCGAAGACGGCATTGGCGACGACGCAGCCGCCCGACCTCAGAACCATGCCAGCCTTTTCGGCGAGGGTCGCATAGACGCGTGCTGATGTTTCCGGCTTGTAGGCGTCCTGTGGCATAGGATGACCTCGCGCATGGCCGAGCATTGCGCGGCGCAGGCGGTCGCTCTCGAGCAGGCGCGCGCCGGGAGCAAGCCCCAGACGGGGCGCCATGGCTTCGGCGAGGGTGGATTTGCCAGAGCCGCTTAGCCCGCCGATGGCAACCAGCATCGGTTCCTTCCGCTGCAGCAGCTCGAGCGCCAGATCTCGGTAGGCGATCGCTTCCTCTGCGCCATGGCCGGTGCGATCTCCGAGGTCGCGCACCAGTGTCGCGCCGACATGAGCGCGGATCGCGGCCCTCAGTGCCAGGAGGAATGGCATCAGCCCATAGCCGGCGTCATCGCCCGTTCGATCGAGATAGCGATTGACCACGGCGTTGGCATACTCCGGCAGGTTTCGATGCCAGAGATCCATCAACAGAAAGGCAAGATCATAGAGGATGTCCGAGGTCGCAAGGCCTTCGTTGAAGTCGATGCAGTCGAACATGCGCGGACCCTCGGGCCCGAGGAAGATGTTGTGCAGATGAAGGTCGCCGTGGCAGTGGCGGATCATGCCTTGGCGCTCTCGTTCGTCGAGTAGAGTTGCGTGGCGATCGAGGGCCTCCCGGAAGAGCCTGTTCAGACGGTTTGTATCGTCGGCCCAGAAGAGCGGCACGGCGGAAAAAGCTGCATGGTTGATATCGAGAACGGCGGCGAGGTTGGCTTCGCCGCTTCCCGCGTGCAGCACCTCCGCCATCCCGTGAAAGTCCGCAATGCGCTCAGCCGTTTCTTCCATCAAGGTCTTCGGCAAGCTGCCCGTTTCCGCCATCCTGTCGAACAGCTTGTCCTGCGAGAAGCGGTGCATCTCGACCACGTAGTCGATAGGGGGCGCTTCAGCGTCGAAAGCGAGTTTGCCGGTCGTGTCCCGGCCGATGGTCCTCACACCGAAGTAGATCTCCGGCGCGGTTCGGGAGTTCAGCTCCACTTCTCTATGGCAGTATCGTTTTCTGAGATCGAGCGTCGAGAAGTCAGCATAGGGCAGCTTCACCGCGCGCTTCAGCTTGTAGGCCCTGTCGCCGGCCAGGAAGATGAGGGAGATGTGGGTTTCGATCACCTCGACAGGCGAGGTGATGCCATGGCTCTCGGGATCGCGGAGAAAGGCGATGGCGGCGGACTGGTCCTCGACTGGCATGCATCCCTCATATCTGACGGCTGCTTCAGTCTCACTCATCCGTTGCTCAAAGGCCAGCGTCTGGCGCATGGACCTTTGTCGCAGGAAAGAAGGGCCGGCGGTTGGCCGCCGACCCCTTCATAGCATTACTCGATGTCGAACTTGACGCCCTGGGCGAGTGGCAGAGTGCGGCCGTAGTTCACCGTGTTGGTCTGGCGACGCATATAGGCCTTCCAGCTGTCTGAGCCGGATTCGCGGCCACCACCGGTTTCCTTTTCACCGCCGAAGGCGCCACCGATTTCGGCACCCGAGGGGCCGATGTTGACGTTTGCGATGCCGCAGTCCGAACCGCGATCGGAGACGAAGGCTTCGGCTTCGCGGATGTCGTTGGTGAAGATCGACGAGGAAAGGCCCTGCGGTACGTCGTTGTTCAGTGCGAGAGCATCGTCAAAGTTCGAGTACTTGATGACATAGAGGATCGGCGCGAAGGTTTCCTCGACGACCGGGCCGCATTGTTCCGGCATCTCGACGAGGGCCGGGCGCACGTAGAAGGCATCTGCTGCTTCATCAGAGCGAACCCGATCACCGCCATGAACCTTGCCGCCATTGGCCTTGGCAGCTTCCAGGGCGTGCTGCATGCGCTCGTAAGAGCCCTTGTCGATCAGCGGTCCGATCAGATTGCCGGCTTCAAGCGGGTTGCCGATGGTCACAGAGCCATAGGCTTTGACGAGGCGCGGGACCAGCGTGTCGTAGACGCTCTCGTGGACGAAGAGGCGACGCAGTGTGGTGCAGCGCTGGCCGGCGGTGCCCATGGCGGAGAAAGCAACGCCGCGCAGCGTCAGATCAAGATCGGCGGTCGGGCCGACGATGGCAGCATTGTTGCCGCCGAGCTCGAGGATCGAGCGGCCGAAACGGGCAGCGACACGCGGGCCGACGGCGCGGCCCATGGCGGTCGAACCGGTTGCCGAGATCAGCGGGACCTTAGGGTTGTCGACGAGGATCTCGCCGATGTCACGTCCGCCAATGAGGAGCGTCGAAAGATTGGCGGGAGCCTTGCCGCCTTGCGCGTTGTAGCGCTTCACGGCCTTTTCGAAGATCGCCTGGGTGGCGATGGCAGTCAGCGGGGTCTTTTCCGACGGCTTCCAGATCGTCGAGTTGCCGCAGACGAGCGCGAGTGCTGCATTCCAGGACCAGACGGCGACGGGGAAGTTGAAGGCCGAGATGATGCCGGTGACGCCGAGCGGATGCCAGGTTTCCATCATGCGGTGTTCGGCGCGTTCGGTCGCAATCGTCAGGCCGTAAAGCTGGCGCGACAGGCCGACGGCGAAATCGCAGATGTCGATCATTTCCTGGACTTCGCCCAGGCCTTCCGAGGTGATCTTGCCGACTTCGATGGAGACGAGGCGGCCGAGTTCGGTCTTGGCGGCGCGCAGTTCTTCGCCGAGCAGGCGGATCAGTTCGCCGCGCTGCGGTGCGGGCACGAGGCGCCATTCGAGAAACGCCTTGTGGGCAGCTTCGATCGCCTTGCGGGTGTCGTCGGCGGAGATCTCGGCGACGGCTGCGATGGTCTCGCCGTTGATCGGTGAGCGAACTGAAAGCGTGCCGCCGGTCAGCGCCTTTGCGTCGACGCCGAAGCTTGCCATCAGCGATGCCGTTTCGGCGGAAAACTTGAGAGTGGCGAGTGTCATGATGGTCCTTCCGTCAGGTCTACCTGGTTCTTGTTCGTTCAAAATCGTGCGCCGGTCAGATGCGCCACCTGGGCGCCGGCCTCGTACCATGCTTCCTTGAGGGTGCGGAAGGCCGGTGCGTGTGGATCAGTCAGCGGTAGGGGCAGTTCGTCCTCTGACATCTGGCCGAGAATGTGGCTTGCGATGGTCTTGCCGAAGACGGTGCCGGGTGAGATGCCTCGGCCGTTGTAGCCGGAGAAGCCAATGACGCCCGGAGCAAACTTGTGGAAGCGCGGGAGCGCATTGGTCGTCATGCCGATCTGGCCATACCATTCGCTTTCGAAGGCGATGTCGCCGATCTGCGGGAAGATCGCTTTGAGTGCGCGTTGTGCCCAGGCGCGATGGATCCCAAGGCCGGTGCCGCGCAGGGCGCCGACGCTGCCGAAGACCATGCGGCCGGCCTTGTCCATGCGAAAGGAGGAGAGCACTTCCTTGGTATCCCAGCAACCCTGGCGCTCCGTCAGTATCGACTTACGCAAGTTGTCGCTGAGAGGGACAGTCGCAAAATTGAAGTAGGGGAGATGAACCTGCTCTTCGCGTACGGCGGCGAAGGGGCCGTTGCTATAGGCATCCGTTGCGACGACGATCCACTGGGCATCGACAATGCCTTCAGCCGTGGTGACCCTCCAGCCGTCGGCTGTCTTGTCATAGGCTGCAACCGGGCTTGCCGTGTGCAAAACCGCTCCGGCCCTTTGTGCCGCATGAGCAAGGCCCCGGGCGTAAGCGAGTGGTTGCAAGGTGCCAGCCCGGCGGTCAAGGAGGGAGCCCTGGTAGGCGCGGGTGCTGATCTTGGATTCCGTTTCTGCCTTGTCCAGCAAGTCGACGGGCGCGCCGCGGCGTTGCCATTGCTCGGCGCGCGCCTCGATCTCCTTCTGGCCGGCGCTGCCTACGGCGCAATGCAGGGTGCCCGAGCGCTCCAACTCACACTCGATCCCGTGGCGATCGATCAGCTCCATCACGGTCCGCGGTCCGTTGCCAAGAAGGTCCAGCAGCCGCTCGCCATAGACTGGGCCGAGTTCGCCCGGCAGGTCGTCTGGCATGACCCACATGCCGGCATTGATCAGGCCGACATTGCGGCCCGCACCGCCAAAGCCAATCTCCTTCGCCTCCAGCAGAACAACGCTGGTGCCGGCTTCGGCGAGGTGCAGGGCTGCGGAAAGGCCGGTATAGCCCCCGCCGACGATCACGACATCCGCAGTTGCGCCGCCGCGCAGGGGCGCCGTCTGGGGCGCGGCAGGGGCCGTCTTTTCCCAAAGTCCGTGGGAGCGAGGATCGTTCAGCATGGTGTGGCCCCGAGATCTGCGATGTGCCGGGGCTGGCCGCACGAGACCACTGCGTGTCCCATGTCATTCCGCCCCGTACAGTCTTGTGATTTCTAGAAGAGCGTTCTACGCCATTCCAGCGATAAATTCTCAAGAGATCATTCCAAAAAGGCATGACTATGCTGCCTGCCCGCCGCTTCCTTCCATCGCTGTCGCTGCTCACTGCATTCGAGGCCGCAGCCCGGACGGGGAGCATCACGGCGGCGGCACGGGAGCTCGATCTGACGCAGAGTGCGGTCAGCCGGCAGATCAAGGCATTGGAGAACCAGCTTGGTGTCGAGCTGTTTTTACGCGAACGCCAGACGATCCGGCTGACAGTCGCCGGTGATAGCTATGCCCGGGAGATACGGGAGGCGCTTCGCCGCATCTCCAGCGCGTCCCTGAACCTGCGCGCCAATCCGCATGGCGGAACGCTCAATCTCGCAATCCTGCCGACATTCGGTGCCCGTTGGCTCGCCCCGCGCCTCGGGCAGTTTCTGGCCACCAATCCCGGGATCACGATCAATCTGGTGACGCGACTGTCGCCATTCGACTTCCGACTGGATTCGATCGATGCGGCGATCCATTTCGGCGATGCCGTCTGGCCGGGTGCGGAACTGACACTCTTGATGCGGGAGGAGACGATTCCTGCATGCAGCCCGGACTTCAAACAGGCGCATGAGATCCAAGCGCCATCCGATCTTCTGCGCGTGCCTCTGCTGCATCTCACGACCCGGCCGGATGCCTGGGAACGTTGGTTCACGGAAACCGGCGTCGCCTTCGAGAATGTGCATGGCATGCTCTTCGACCAGTTCGCCACTGCATCGCAGGCGGCGATCGGGGGGCTTGGCGTGGCGCTGCTTCCGACCTTCCTGATCCAGGACGAGCTTGCACGGGGCGAGTTGGTGGCCGCAGTCGATCGCCCCATGCAGAGCGCGCAACGATACTACCTTGCCTTTCCGCGGGAAAGGGCGGCCTATCCGCCGCTCGTCGCCTTCCGGGACTGGATCGTCAAGGAACTTGCCGGGAGCTAGTGGTGGCTGATCATAATGAACTTGCTGCAGCCGCAATCCAGACGGCGAAAGCGAGATGGGTGAGATGGTGCAGGGTCTGGTCGGTGCCGAAAAGCCACCAATAGGCGGCCTGGTCCACCTTGAAGTGGTAACGCTGCTGGACCAGTGCCTTGCTTCTATCGATCAGTCCGTGAACGGCAAGATCGACAACCGCAAGCCAGGCGAGTTGCGGCGCCATCGTTAGGCAGATCAACAGGGTTCCCAAAGCATGCACGGCGATATGCGCGAACAAGGGTGCCATCCACCCTTCGATCCGCTCCTTGCCTTGTGCCATCCAGCTGGTCTGTAGCAGAAAATCGGCTAGGAGATGCTTGATGACGAACAGAGCGACGGCCCAGATCAGAAGATCATTGGCGATTTGCTCCGGTATGATGGGCATGAGTATTCCTTCGGCTTCCTATTCTGTCCGAAGATAGACCACTCTTCAAAACGCTGTGAAGCTGCCATTTAGTTTACCCAGATTTGGGCTTTGCACTTCCTTTACGCAATCGGCGTGTTTCGGAGCGCGAAATTAGGGAGATAGTAGTGACTGCCTCTGTCGTCACCAGCCGTCAGAAAGCACCTTTTCCAGCATGTCCGCGAAGAAATCGGCGCTCTCTTTGCCAAGGCAGAGCGGCGGCTTTATTTTCAGAACGTTAAGATGATCGCCCGTCGGTTGCATGATGACGCCGAGATCAAGCAGGCGGTCGCAGATGGCCGCAGTCTCTTCCGTCGCAGGTTCCAGCGTCTCGCGATCACGCACGAATTCCAGGCCGAGATAGAGGCCCATTCCGTGCACAGCGCCAACGATCGGGAAACGCTGGCCCAAAGCTTCAAGCCGTGCTTTCAGATGGTCACCGGTGTCTCGGGCATTTTGCTGCAGTTTTTCGTCCCGCATGATGTCGAGGACGGTCATCCCGACGACGCAGCTTACAGGGCTGCCGCCGGAGGATGAGAAGAAATAGCCTTCTTTTTCGAGGCTGTCGGCGATCTCGCGCCTGGTGATCACGGCGCCGAGCGGCTGGCCGTTGCCCATGCCCTTGGCCACCGTGATGATGTCCGGCACGACGCCCTGCTGTTCGAAGCCCCAGAAATGATGACCGAGGCGTCCGTATCCGACCTGAACTTCGTCGGCGATGCAGAGACCTCCACGCTCGCGAACGAGTTGATAGACGTCCCCGAGATAACCCGGCGGGAGGGGAATGCCACCGGCATTGCCGTACACGCTCTCTGCGATGAAGCCGCCCAGCTGTCCACCAGCCTCCTCGATCTCAGCGATTTTTGCCGCGACCGCCTGAACATAGCCATCGGTTGAACCCTCGCCGCGATACTTGCCGCGGTAGGTGTTTGGCGAAATCACCGGGTGCACCCAGTCCGGGCGTGTTTCCAGGGCGCGCGGATTGTCGGCGAGCGAGGTCGAGACCGCGTCGCTCGCAACCGTCCATCCGTGATAGGCCTCCAGGAGGCTCAGGATGTTGCGGTGGCCGCTATGGGCCCAGGCTAGCCGAAGCGCGAGATCCACGGCTTCGGAGCCGGAATTCACGAGGAAGACTGTGTCGAGGCCCTCCGGCGCGAGTGACGCGAGGCGATCCGAGAATTCGGCGACGGCGGCGTAGTGAAAGCGCGAGTTCGTGTTGAGCATGGCCCATTGTCTGCCGACCGCCTCGGCCAAACGTGTATTGCCGTGGCCTAGGATCGTGACATTGTTGACCATGTCGAGATAGGCGCGGCCGTTCACGTCGAAGAGATGCTCTCGCCAGCCCCGTTCGATCTGTGGTGGGTCGGCATAGTAGTTCTTCTGCGGCTTGGCGAAGCTGTTCTTGCGGCGTTCCAGAAGCGCATGGCTCTCCGGTGCCGGCGCATTGACGCCGACGCCGAGCAGCGTCGAAGGCGAGGGGCATATGCGGCGCCAGACAGCGCTTTGCTGCGGCTTGGCGAAGAGTGGGGGGACGAGATCCGGATCGCGGCAAAGCTGAATGCGCAGGCCGCCGACCCCGCCCGCTGCGCCGGCAACCGCACCGATCGCGTCGCCCGCCTTTACGGCCGTGCCATTTTCCAGGCTGCAGTCGATGCCATCCAGATGAAGCGACAGATCGGTCGATGACAGGATCAGGTGATGGCCGTCGAGCAGAATGGTTCCGTCGAACGGAGCGAAGGCTTCCGTTGCACCTGGCAGGCAGACGTCGATATGCAGAGCAAACGTTGCTGGTGGCGTTGGCGACAGTGGCTTGGTGTAGGACAGACGGAATTCGCCATAGCGGGTCGAAGAAACGCCCGTCTCCATCGCCGCGCGAGCCAGCAGCTTCCAGTCGATCTCCGGGTCGCTCCAGGTGTCGCGCGGCAGGTCCGGGCTCGTCACCGTCAGGTCCGTCAGGCGGAAGTCTGCGGGTGCGAGCGAGGGAAGAAGCGGATGGGACATCGTGAGCTCCGGCTCGTCCGGAAGCATGTCGGCGGCATCCAGGATGGCCGCTTCCATCAACGGATAGGGCACAGAGGTCGCCACCTCGAAAATCGTCCGCTCGTGCTCGATATTGCCGAGCACATAGTCATTGTCGGGGTCGATCGATAGCTGCTGTTCGCTGCTTGCGACAAGCACGCCTGCGCGCGCGACGATCAGCGGCCATAGTGCCTTCAATTCCACCTCGTTGAGCGGGTAGCGCGCGTGGAAGGCCTTGATGGCGGGCAGGATGAAGAAGGGGTCTCCATCGGCGTGGTGCAGGAGTGCGGCGCAGGTCACCGCGAGGTCGGCCACCAGCCATCCATAGAGAACATCACCGAAGTCGATGACGCCATCTGGCATCAGGCGGCCGGTTGCATTCGGTGTGGCCACCACGTTGTCGTCGGTGATGTCGTGATGAATGGCTTGAATGCGCAGTTCGGAGGCGAGTGGCTGCAGGCGCTTCACGGCCACGATCATCGCTTTGGCGATACGGTCCCGCTGTTTCTGGTCCGCGACCGATTTCAGGAGATGCAGTGCGACCGGGCCTGCGCGGCGCAGATCCCACTGCAGTTCCCGTTCCAGCCCGCTGTGACGGAAATCCTTGAGCCCGCTTGCAATCCTGGCGACCACGTCACCGAAAGACGCCACGACCTCAGGAGCAAGATATTTCTGGCGCGTCAGGGGCTCTCCATCCAAATAGGACAGGAGCCTGACCCAGTAGTAGTGCCCGCCAACTTCGATCTGGGGAATATATTCCCCGGTCAGGGCCGGGATCGGTTCGGGTATGCGCAGGCCGAGATCAAGATTGCGCAAGTGCTCCATGGCCCTGTTCTGGGCATCCAGTTCCTGCTGAGGATATTCCGCCCGTGTCACCTTGAGAACGAGCCGTTCTTCGCCGGTGTCGATCAGGAAATTGCGGTCCTGCTGGCTGCCGAGTTCCCGGATCGTGCCGCTGAAGCCGTAGAACTCGTTGAAGACGACCCTCGCATCGGCCAGCGTGACGTTCGGGCGCGGCAGTTCTGTGCGCTGGAGCAGAGCCGAGTCGGCCATACGTTTCCTCCCACGGGAATCATGTCGGGAGATTAGCAGAGCCTAGTGTCGCGTCTATCCCGCAGAACCGTGTGGGCAAACGACAAAGGGCGCCGTTTCCGACGCCCTTTTTATGCTCAGCCCATGCGCTCGGAGGCGTAGGAGCCTGGGCTTGCCGGGAAGACCACCGTACGGTTGCCATTGATGAAGGTGCGGTGATGGATATGGGCGTGGATCGCACGCGCCAGCACCTGGCTTTCAACGTCACGGCCGATCGACACGTAATCGTCTGCCGACTGCGCGTGGGTGATACGGGCGACATCCTGCTCGATGATCGGGCCTTCGTCGAGATCGGCGGTGACGTAATGGGCGGTGGCCCCAATCAGCTTCACGCCGCGTTCGAAGGCCTGCTTGTAGGGATTGGCGCCCTTGAAGGACGGCAGGAACGAGTGGTGGATGTTGATGATTTTGCCGGACATCTTCTGGCACATCTGGTCCGACAGGATCTGCATATAGCGTGCGAGCACGATGAGTTCCGTGCCGGTCTGCTCGACGAGATCCATGATGCGGGCTTCGGCCTCGAGCTTGTTGGCCTTGGTCACCGGGATATGGTGGAAGGGGATGTCATGGTTCACGACGACTTTCTGGTAGTCGAAATGATTGGAGACGACGCCGACGATCTCGATCGGCAGCGCCCCGATCTTCCAGCGGTAGAGCAGGTCGTTCAGGCAATGGCCGAAGCGCGACACCATCAAAAGGACCTTCATGCGCTTGGCGGCATCATGCAGGTTCCAGTTCATGCCGAATTTCTCGGCGACGGGAATGAAGCCCTTCTCGAGCTTGGCTTCGTTGGCGCCTTCCTCAGAGATGAAGGAGATGCGCATGAAGAACTGGCCCGTATGCAGATCGTCGAATTGCGAGCTGTCGACGATGTTGCAGCCCTGCTCGGCGAGATAGCCGGAAATCGCCGCCACGATTCCGCGGGTCGATTGGCAGGATACGGTCAAAACATAGCTCGTCATCGGTTCTCTCATCTCCTCGGCATGGCGCAGGCGCCGTGTCTCTATCGCATGTCCGGCACGATCGGAAGCGTGCCGTGTTGCTGATCCTCATCGTCTTTCAAAGGCTGTCGGCAAGCGCGCCTGCGGTTTCCGCACCTTTGCGATGGGCAGAGATTAGGGCAGGAAATGCAAAACCCCGTTCCCATTGCGTCTTTCCAGGGCGCATCTTCGCCGTTTCGTCTGGTGATCAGTGTGAAATCTTCTGAGCTGTTCTTGCCACTCACCGGCGATCCGCTCTTGGGGATTCAGGAGCGCTTCCCCAGCGTGCTCCTCAAAGTGTGATTTGAAGCGCGGTCTAGACCACACGCATGAATGCTCTTGCTAGAACCAGAATGACATTGTGCCGGGGACCCGTTAAAACCTCCGCGATATCCAGGCCAAGACAGGTTTGAAAATGATGAAACGGAAAATGACGCTTGGCCTGATTTCCGCTGCGCTGGCCATGGCAATGCCAGTCAATTCACTTGCTGCCACAAGCAGTGCCTGCTTTCGTGGAATAAACCTCGCCGGGGCGGAATTCGGCAATCTGCAAGGTGTATTCGGCGAAGGCTATATCTACCCCTCGCTTGAAACGGTCACCTATTTCGCAGGTAAGGGGTTCAATACGGTGCGGCTCCCGTTCCTTTGGGAGCGCTTGCAGCCGAAGCTGAACAGCGACTTCGACCCCGCCGAGCTCAGCCGTCTCAAGGAAACCGTCGCAACGATCGGATCCTTCAATCAGACTGTGATCCTCGATCCCCACAACTACGCACGCTACTTCGAGAAGCTGATCGGGACCGAAGAGGTTCCCGTGTCCGCCTTTGTCGATTTCTGGCAGCGTCTGGCGAAGGAGTTCGAGGGAGACCGACATGTGGTCTTCGGCCTGATGAACGAGCCCTTCGACATCTCGTCGACGGATTGGCGTGATGTCGCCAACGAAGCGATCGCGGGCATTCGCGAGGTGGGTGCAGACAACCTGATCCTGGTTCCGGGGACGTCCTGGACGGGCGCGCATAGCTGGTTCGGCGACTGGTATGGTGGGGCGAATGCAGAGGTGCTGTTGAGCATCAAGGACCCGGCTAACAATTATGCCTTCGAGCTTCACCAGTATTTCGACGACGATTTTTCCGGGACTTTGAACAATTGCAGCCGCGCAGCCGATGCCGTCGATGCCATCCGCGAGGTCGGCGAATGGTTGAAGGAAACCGGTCAGCGAGGCTTCCTCGGTGAGTTCGGTGTTCCGGGTACACCGGAATGTACGGCGGTGCTGACGGAGGTTGTGAAGCTGCTTGATGAGGACAAGACATCGTGGATCGGCTGGACCTATTGGGCGGCTGGTGACTGGTGGCCCGAAACCGAAGAGCTCAACATCCAGCCGACCAAAAACGGCGATCGACCACAGCTCAGTGGTCTCGCACCCGTGCTCAACGACTTCGTCGGCGCGGCGGACGGTTGCCCGGGCCTCGAGCGTCCCTGAGGCCGCCAGCCGCCCGAAACAGTGCAGAGGTTAAGCTGGTATCAACAGTTTTGGTATTTGCTCGGCGCAGTTCCGCACATTCGAAAGAGCTCCCGATTGGCCTTACCGGATCACATCGAGCTGGTCACGCAGACGCCTGATCTGGCGCATGACGCCGTCACGGTTGTCGTGACTGTGCCGACCTTTCGGCGACCGGTGCACCTTATCAAGACGCTTGAAAGTCTGGCGGCCCAAAGGACAAACCGTCGCTATGCCGTCGTGCTGGTCGACAATGACAGTGATCACCGCGAGGGTGTGGTGGCGGCCCGGCCGCTGTTTGAAACGGGGCAGATCAACGGTATACTGATCGTTGAGACGCTCAGGGGAAATTGTAATGCCTACAATGCTGCCTGGCTGACGGCGCTTCAGCACTTCCCCAACATGAGCCATCTGCTTGTTATCGATGATGACGAGATTGCCGATCCGGACTGGATCGAGGCCATGAGCCGCACCAAGGAAATGTTTGGTGCCGATCTGGTCGGTGGCCCGCAAGTGCCGGTCTTCCCGACGACTGAAACCGGCGATGTGCCTCGACATCCGGTGTTCACGCCGCCTTATCAGACGACTGGGCTTGTCCCGCTCCTCTATTCCTCCGGCAATCTCCTGGTCTCCCGCGTTCTGCTTGAGGCAAATACCTATCCGTTTCTCGATCCGAGGTTCAACTTCACCGGTGGCGGGGATGCGAACTTCATCGATCAGTCGGTGCGCAAAGGTTTCAAAGCCGCTTGGTGTCACGAGGCGCCGGTCCTCGAGACCGTGCCTGCAAACCGTCTTGAGCGATCCTGGCTGCGCGCGCGCGGCATTCGCGATGGTGTGATCTCCAGCCTGGTCGAAAAAGGTCGGCGCGCCAGCGAGCCCTTGGGGGGCTTCCGGGTGTTCCTGAAGAGCATTGCCCTGCTGACCCTCTCGCCGTTGAAGGCGATCATGGCCGCTCGCCGCCTCGGATCGCTGCAAAACAGCCTTTATTTCGTCCATGTCGGCCTTGGCCGGACGCTCGCACATTTCGGATATGCCGATGAACAGTATCGACATACGGACGGGCGCTGACCCTGACGTCGCGGGGCTGAGGCCTGCCTATCCCGCGCAGATGCTGCGCCGGGCGGCCGTCGTCGTGAGCATCCTGTTGTTTGCGGTCATGCTGATCTCGTTCCAGCCTTTCTCGCCGGTTCACGAGGGTGTGGAAGAAGGCGGCAATCTGGTCAATCAGCTGGGTTTCGGCCTGCTCGGCCTCATTGCGCTATGCTCACTGCTGACGCTCGCCGATCTGCGCAGGCTGCCGTCCCTAATCGGTCCGGTCTGGTTGCTGATGATCGGTTTTCTTGTGCTCTCCGGATTCGCCGCTCCAGATCCGAGTGCGACGTTGCGCGGCATCATTCTCACCCTGATCGTGATGATGACCATCGTGACCGTGCTGGCGCTGCCGCAGGATGGAGATGGCTATGCCCGCATGTTGAGCGTGGTCGCAGGCATCCTGATCTTCATCTGCTATGCTGGGCTACCCTTGGTCCCCTCTCTGGCAACCCATGGCTTCGACGCGCTGGAGCCTCAGAATTCCTATCTCTGGCGCGGGGTCTTCACGCACAAAAATATCGCCGGGCCGGTCATGGCGGCATTCGCCTTTGCAGCCATCTACCTCTGGCGACGCGGCGACCGCTGGGCCGGCGTGGTGATCGGGGTGTCGGCCCTGATTTTTGTCAGCCAGACGGGCTCCAAGACCACGCTTGGACTGGTGCCCGTTGCGGCGCTCCTGGTTCTTGTTCCGAGTGCGATCGGGCTTCGCGTGCTGACACCGATCGCGGTGTTCTTCTGCCAGCTTGCCTTCGCTCTCCTGACCTTTGGTTCCGTCCTCATCGAACCGATCCACCAGTTCGTTCTGTGGCTCGGCATCGACCCGACATTTACCGGCCGTGTCTCGATCTGGAAATTCGGGCTCGATGCACTGGCCGATCGCCCGCTCACGGGCTTCGGCTATGAGAGTTTCTGGAGTACGGATCTGGTCCGCTATGCCGCCAATCCCTATTATCTCGACTGGGATGTGCGCGGCATCGTGCATGCCCATAACGGCTATCTCGATATCGCGATCTCCATGGGGATACCTGCCCTCATCGTCGCGCTGGCGGTCCTGATCCTGCTTCCGCTGGTCGACTATATGCGTTGCAGGCCGGCCCGGGAGAACAGGTTGCTCGCGGACTTCTTCATGATGATCGTGTTCTTCACGACGCTGAATGCGATGATGGAGAGCTTCTTCTTCCGTCGCATGGACCCGGTCTGGATGCTCTGCTTCTACGGGGTGATCGGCCTTAGGCTCGTGGCGAGAGTGCCCATCCCGCGAACACTTGCTTGAGCTACCTTTCGTTCAGGCCTGCGCGTCTTCGCGGCGTTTCCACAAGCGTCTCAAATTCAGGCCAAGGGCGAGCAGGACGCCGATGCCAAATCCAGCGATCAGACCGCCGAGTGCTATGACCTTGCGAGAGGGACCGACCGGATCCAGCGGTGGGCGCGCCTCCGACAGGACCTGAATATTGGCGAGTGTAATTGCTTCCTGTTCCCCGGTTTCGCGGGTTCTGAGCAGGAAGGATTCGTAGACAGAACGGCGTGCCGCCGCCTCGCGCTCGAGTTCCCGCAAGGTGACGAGGCTGTCATTGTTCGATGCTTGGGTGTCCTTGAGTTCCCGCAGGCGGCTGGTGAGTGCCACTTCCTGCTGGAGGGAGCGGTCCAGTTCGACCTGGAGGGCGCTACGGATGCGGCCGAGTTCCTCACGGATCTGGTTGAGCATCCCGCTGGCCTGCGATTGTGCCTCGATATATCTCGGGTGTTGCGGTCCATAGCGGGCCGCGATCGATTCGAGTTCCTTGCGCAGATCGGCATAACGCGTGCGCAGGACCGCGATTGTGTCGGAACTCACGTCTTCGGGGAGCGCCAGTTCACCGCCGCTGGAGGCTGCCATCTTCGCGATGCTGGTAATCTTGGCGCGCAGGCCGGCGGTTTCGACGCGCAGCGAACTCAGTCTTTCGTTCAGCAGTTTCAGATCGTTGTCCACGATCGGTCTGCCGTCGACATTCACGAGGTCATTCGAATTGCGGAAGCTTTCAGCGGCCTTTTCCGCCTCTTCGAGCTTCATGCGCAGGTCGGTAAGGCGGCTCGACAGTTCGTCCGATGTGCGGCGAACAGCGTCCGATTGCATCGAGGCCAGTTCGCGCTGAAAGACGTCGCTGACAATGTTGGCCAGACGCGCGGACTTCTCCGGATCCCGCGTTTCTGCGGAGATCGAAAAGATGAATGTCTTCTGATCCCGGTTGACGTTGATCACCTCATAGAGGTGGTTCAAGACCCGAGACTCGACGTTCTGGGCGTCACCCTGGGACGCTGTCGACCAGAGGGCGCTCAGGCCGGAGGGGCGGAGGGTGCCGTTGAATTCCGGGTCCTGCTTGAGATCGGCTTGCTCGATGACTTTCAGCAAGACACTGTTCGACTTGACTATACGTGCCTGACTTTCGACCACGGCGAGCGAGGCATCGGTCGGCAATTGATCGGTGGTCAACTGGTCGCCGACGGTGCGGATCTGTCTTGGGTCGACGAGGATGTCACTGCTGGCGACCCAGAGTTTCGGCAGGGTCATGGCATAACCAGCACCAAAGAGGCCGCCGATCACGGTCGAGGCAATCAGAATGCGATGGGACCGTTTGAGAATGTCGATGACGAGGAAGGGGTCGATCAGAGGCTTCCATTCGGCTTCGTCCCTCGGGACGGTGTTGCCGTCGCGGTTCTCATCCAGACGACTGGCCGTGGAGATTTCGGGCGAGGGCTCCTGCGTCGGGATGGCGGCCGGAGTGGGAGGTCTGGTTTCCCCGACCTCCATGCTGTTCACCTGGCCCTCGAGCATGGATACGCGGGCGCGCAGAAAATCAAGGTAGTCGTCGTGGCGTTCCAGCATGTCCCGCAGGGAAGGCCGCCCGACAGGGGTGTCTGCGGAGTGTCCGGATAGGCGCTCTGCGCCTGCGGCGCCGGGCTCTTTGCCTCCGTGACTGGTGCGATCATCGCGCAGATACATGTCAGCCCTTGCTTCGGGAAATGGTTCGCGTTGCGCAAATTTAATTTTTTATCAAAAACAAATGGTTAAAAGATCGGAAAATTAACCGTTGGGACGTAGCTTCTGCAGGTGTCGCCGCCGTCCGAAATGTGACCTGCGCCTTCAGCAACTCTGGACACCACGTGAACGCGATCCTTCGGCACCTTTCTGCAAACAGACAGCTCCTAAACTCCTATTTCTCGGTCATATCGGGATCTGCGGGACGGCTGGTTGTCTCTCTCGCCTATTTCGTCGTGCTGGCCAACACGCTGCCCCTTGCGGATTACGGCATCTTCGCCACGGCGTCGGGCGCCGGGCTCGTCCTCTCGCGGCTCCTGGCGCTCGGTTTCAGCTCACCGCTTTATCGCATTGCGGTCGTCAAGCCGCGGCTTCTCGGCGTCTACACGGTTGGCTATCTGCTCGCTTCTCTTCTCTCCCTGCCGCTCGTCGTCGTCGCGGCGCTGCTGATCTATTTTCTGTTCTTCTCCGACGATGTCGGCCTGCTCACCTTTTCCCTGGTGCTCATCGCCGAGATTTTGCTATGGCGGTCGGCCGAGATCGTCATCATCGTCAACAATGGGCTCAAGCGTTTCGGGCTCGCTGCTCTCCTGGTGATCTTTGGAACTGCTGCACGCGCGGCGGCCGCTGGCCTCTTCTGGAGCCAAGCCTCGGTCCAGGACCTCGACCATTGGGCGTGGTGGTATACGGGCGCCAATGCCGCATCGCTGGTCGTTGCCCTCTACTTCTACCCCCGCGTTCGGCTGCGTTACGATATGCGGCTCTATCTTCGGCGGGTGCAGGATTCTCTCGCCGTCGCGGGTGCTGAACTGCTGTTCTACCTGCAGTCGGAGCTCGACAAGCTGATGGTGCTCGGGATTGGTGGGCCGGCCGTTGCCGGTGTCTATGCGATCATCATGCGGGTCGTGGACCTGACTGCGCTGCCGATCCGCTCCTTCAACACGATCCTGGTGCAGAAACTGATGCAGAGCCCTGACATGTTGAGGTCACCCAAGGTCAGGGTCCTCATCGAAGCGGGCTTGATGATCGTCTCCGTTGCCGGGCTCGCAACACTCGCCTTCCTCCTGCACCTTTATCCGAATGCGCTCGGTCGCAACGTGGCACCAGTTGCCGAGTTGCTGCCGCTTGTTTTGCTCGTTCCGGGGTTTCGCAATCTCGCGGAGTACCAGGGGGAGCTGATGTATGCGCGTGGGCAAAGCTGGCTGCGTACGCTGTGTCTTGCACTTCTGACGCTGAGCAAGGCCGGGATGATCGCGCTCCTGCTCAACAGTTTTGCACATGAGGGGCAGGACTGGATCATCGCTTTGAACGGTGTCTTTGCCGGCCTCTATGTTATCTCGGCGATCTTCACCTACTCGAGTCTCAGGTTGCCGGCCAAGCGGGTCTGACGTTCTCGCCGCGAAGCTCACCAATCGTGGTCAAAGGCCGAGGATCCGTCTGATTTCTGCGGGTTCAAGACCCAGGAAGGACTGCATGCCGAGCGCGACCTGTTCAGGTGCCATGTCGGCCACGAAGGCGCGGAATTCGGCTTCCGTTGGCGGTGGAGCCAGCCAGAAGACCTTGCAAAGCTCCGTCTGGTCGTGGAAGTGCCCCGCGCCGTGCTCGACGTCATCCACGAAGCGGCCGTACATCATGCATTCCGAGAAACGGCGCTGCTTGCCCATTGCCGCGATCCAGTGCTCGCCCGTGACGCTTTCGATCCGCGCGCACATGTCCCTGATGCTGCTTCGCCTCCAGGCGATCATCGTGCCGACATAGTCGTTCGTGGAGCGCTGCGTTTCGGGCAGGCCGAACAACTTCCCTGCATTGGCGGACCAGCGGCGATGTTCGCCCATGGAGTCTGCCGTCAAGGCGCCCGGCCTGACCAGCAGGCGCAGCGCATCGTCACGCCAGAGCTGGCTGCAATCATAGGGCCGAAGGAAAGCAACATCGGAATCCAGATAGAGAAACGCATCGTCCTCGACCAGGTCGGCGATGGCTATCCGGCGAAACTGCTGCACATGCCAACCGCGAAGCGGCTTGGTCTTCAACGATAGCCAGATGCGACGTCGGCCCATGGTCAGCGGATCGGGAAAGACCTTCAGCCAGGATGGCAGGAGGTCCTTCTCTCCGATGATCACCCTGCGCGGCGATTGCAGTTGCCGGAACAACGGAACATCGCGGTCTTCAACGAGCACATAATGTTTGCTGTATCCCGTGACATGCGCGTCCAGCGTCTCGCAGAGCAAACGAAAACGTTCGAAATCCGCATGATAGCTCGCGGTGACAATGGCTGTCCTCATGACCGAGCTTCCTTTCCGCCTGATGTCGCCCCGGTCAGCATGTCGAGCATTCGCCCGATACCGGCATCCATCAGCTCAGCTTGTGCCTCTGCAAAGAGCCGGCCATCGAGCCGCTGAAGGTCGCCCGCCCGTGCCCGGCGGATCTTCTCGTTAAGCGCCGCAGCGAAACTCTCGGGATCATCTGCAATGGTGCAATTGTCCGGGATCGCTGCAATGCCGCGAACCGAGCTTGTCGTCGCCACGCTTGGCAGGCCGAGCGAGAAGGTCTCGATCGTCTTCAACTGAACGCCCGTGCCTGCCCGACTGATCAGCGGGATCACGGCGCTTTCAGCGACGAAATCGGTCGCGCGTTCTACCCTTCCGACGAAGTCGACATCGGGCCAGGTGGAGGCAAGATCGGCCGGCGTGCTGCCAGCGACACTGATGCGCACATCGTCGAGCAGCCTCGGCTTCACGTTGTTCAGAAACCATTCGAGGCCGATCCGATTGGGATGCCATGTCCAGGTGCCCAAGAGGGCAAGATCATGCGCCAGTTTTCTCGTCTCCGGGAGCTGCGTCGATCTCGCAATGCTCAAGGGAAGGAACACGGAGCGGTCCGGCGGAACGCCGAGATCCACCGCGTCCTCGGCAGCGAAGGTCACGACGCCGGTCGACCGGTCCCGGAGCCTGTGCTCAAGTGTCTTCAGAAGGCTCGCATCACGGGCGAACAGAATGCGCTTGATCAAGGAGCCGGCATTGCGGGCGTTCTCGGCCGACGAGCGATGCTCGACATTGTGAGCGACAAAGATCGATGGCTTGCCGATGAAGATATCCGGAAAGGCTCCCGCGAGGGCGACGCCGTTCAAGACATAGGCGTCGAACGGGCCGGCGGCTGTGATTGCGCTTCGCACAGCCTCTTTTCGTATCACACGCAGTTTCGCGCTCGACATCGGCAATCCTGTCGCGAGGGACATGAGTAGCCATTTGATCTTCAGCCAGGGACCAGCCTTTTCGGTGCGCACCTCCACCTCGCCCAGAACTGCCTCTGCATCCGGAGCGACGGCCTGACCCGGCCAAGCGCAGCCGATGACCGTGGTGCGCACGCCTGCCCGTGCCAAGCCTTCCAACAGGGCTGCATTGGCAAGTTCATAACCTGTTGAAGGATTGGATTGTGCAACGAGCGACGTGACGAAGACCAGATGCAAGGACAAATCGCCACCTATGCGAGACACGATACTTTTTCGAGATGCAATTCTTAAACCTTATTCTCAGTTAGGGGCGTGAACATTCCTTTAAACCTGGCCACTTCAGTACCCCATTAACTCCGAATTCATGCCTCGACACCTAACGTTTCACAGGTTCGTGACGGGGCTTTGCCTATTGAAGGCAGACGTCCCTCTCGGTCTCGTAAGTTGTTCATACATGTCACGGGTGGCCAGCCTTGCGAGGTAAGGGCGCATTACGTGATCGGAAGCACGGCGCATTGCTTCCCTTGTTTCAGTTGTTTGCATGCCGGGTTGGTCCTGCTGCCATGCATCTTTGATTGGTATTGCGTTCTGGGAGTGCAGCGAGAATGGACGCCAGATTACAAGAGAGCCGGGATCTGCCGCTTGCGGTCGATCTGGATGGAACGCTGATCGCGACGGATCTTCTATGGGAGACGATCTTTCTTGCCTTCAAGACCAACCCGCTCATCGTTTTTCTGCTTCCGATCTGGGCGCTGGGTGGCAAAGCGCGTCTCAAGCTTGAGCTGGCTCGACGGGTCACGCTCGACGCATCGCGGCTGCCATATCGTCAGGACTTCCTCGACTATCTCAGGGCGGAACGGGCTTCAGGCCGCACCATCGTTCTCGCGACCGCAGCGGCGGAGCCCCTGGCGCAGGCGGTTGCCGCGCATCTCGGCATATTCTCCAGGGTATTTGCCACACGCGATGGGATAAATCTCGCCAGCAAGGCGAAAGCCGCGGCGCTGGTCGACGAATACGGGGAATACGGGTTCGACTATGCGGGCAATGATCGCGCTGACCTTGCGATTTTCGACCGCGCCCGCAACGCCGTCGTCGTTGCGCCTGACCGGGCGGCCTCGCGCTTCCAGCAGGCGCATGACACCATGCGTTTCGACGCGCCCCGCACAGGCCTCAAGACCTACCTCAAGATGTTGCGTGTGCATCAGTGGCTGAAGAACCTTCTGGTGTTCGCTCCGCCGGTGCTGGCCCATGATTTCCTGATTGCCGAAACGATGTTTTCGGCGACGCTGGCTTTTATCGCCTTTTCGGCGTCGGCCTCGGCGATCTACATCATCAACGACATCATCGATCTGCCGCTCGATCGCGTGCACCCGCGCAAACGGCATCGGCCGTTTGCCAGCGGTGCGCTGTCCATCCCCTTTGGCCTTGCCTGTTCTGCCGCGCTTCTGGCGATTGCGGCGGCGATCTGCTTCTTCCTGCCGCCGATGTTCGCCGCGATTATCGCTGTTTATATCGTCACCACCACGGCCTATTCGCTGGCGATCAAGCGGATGCTGCTGCTCGACGTCATTTGCCTGGCCGGCCTGTACACGCTGCGCCTCTTGGGCGGCAAGCTGGCGGCGAACATCCCAATGTCCTTCTGGCTGATGGCCTTCGCCTTGTTCTTCTTCCTCTCGCTCGCGTTCCTGAAGCGTTATGTCGAACTGCAGCATTCTGGAGCCCCGGAGCAGTCACGCATCGCCGGCCGCGGATATCGGCCGGAGGATATCGGCATCGTCGGACAGAGTGGCGTGTCTTCCGGTTTCACGGCGGTTCTCGTTCTCGCGCTCTACATCAACAGCGATGTCGTCGGGAACCTCTATTCCGAGCCCTGGCTGATCTGGCCGCTGGTGCCGATCGTGCTCTACATCAACATGCGCGTCTGGGTTCTCGCCCATCGCCGGGAAATGAACGAAGATCCGGTCGTTTTCATCGCCTCGGACTGGCGCAGCCAGATCTTCATTGCGATCGGTGCGGCACTCCTCATCGTCGCCGGGATGGTGTGATGCTGGGCGCTTTCGACAGCTTTGGACGGGTCGATCGGCGACAGCGCATGGCGCTACCGGTGGCCGACGCCCTCGCAAGACTGCGGGGCCCGGCTGATGGCGCTGGTTTGTCGCTTCTGCCGTTCGGCAATGGTCGGTCCTATGGGGACAGCTGCCACAATGACGGCGGCGCGCTGGTGCCGATGCGTGCGCCCTCGGCCGATATGTCGCTCGACCCCGAAAGCGGTCTCCTCGACGCTGCCGCAGGTGTGACGCTCGAGGATATCATCGCTCTAATCGCACCACATGGCTTCTTCCTGCCTGTGACACCGGGGACGCGTCATGTGACGCTCGGCGGGGCCATCGCTAACGATGTCCACGGTAAGAACCATCATCTGCGCGGCACCTTCGGCTGCCATGTGGAGAGCTTCGAACTTCTGCGTTCTGATGGCGAAACCCATCACTGTTCGACAATGAGCAATCCAGCTCTGTTTGCCGCAACGATCGGGGGCATGGGACTGACCGGGATTATCACCCGGGCACGGCTCAAGCTGATGCGTGTGTCTTCGCTGGATATTGACGAAGAGGTCGTCGCCTTCGCCAATCTTGACGACTACTTCGATAGGGCCGAAGACGCCGATCGGATCAACGAATATGCGGTGGCCTGGGTCGACCAGTTGGCGGCGGGTCGTTCCGCAGGACGCGGCGTGTTGATCACCGGCAACCATGCCGAAAACGGCAATCGTGACGTCGAGACGCGGGCCAGCCGACTGGCGGTCCCCTTCGATCTGCCATTCTCGGCCCTCAATCGCCTCAGCCTTTCGGCTTTCAACGCAGCCTATTTCACGGCGAAGAGCCGGAAACACGGCGTGCACCGGGCGAGCTACGGAAGCTTCTTTTATCCGCTCGATGGCGTCGGTCACTGGAACAGGCTCTACGGTCCGCGTGGCCTTTTCCAGCACCAGAGCGTCATTCCGTTCGAAGCCGCACGGCAGACGATCCCACTGTTGCTCCAGGCGAGCCGGGATGCTGCTCACGCCTCCTTCCTGACGGTGTTGAAGCGTTTCGGCGATATCGGTTCTCCGGGTCTCCTGTCTTTCCCGCGACCGGGCTACACGCTGACGATGGACTTTCCCAACCGCGGCGCGCGGACGCTTGCTCTCCTTGCGAGGCTGGACGAGCTGACGATCAATGCCGGCGGTCGCGTCAATCCCTACAAGGACCAGCGGATGAGCCCGGCCACCTTCAAGGCCGGCTTCCCCAGCTGGTCCGAACTCGAGACGTGGCGCGATCCGGGGTTCTCATCGAACTTCTGGCAACGCGCTGCACTGCATTCACCGCACTCATGACGAGACCGGACAGACCATCCGACGAGAGGACATCATGAAATATATTCCCTTCATCCTGTTCACGGTGATGACCAATGCCGCCGCCCAGCTGATGCTGAAATACGGCATGATCACGCTGGGGCCGATCAGCTTTTCAGCGGATACGATGATCCAGCGGATCTTCCAGATCCTGTTCAATCCGTGGGTGTTTTTCGGCCTGGCCATGTTCGTGGTGTCGATGGCTTCGCATCTCTACGTGCTCTCGAAGGTGGATCTTTCCTTCGCCTATCCATTCCTCAGCCTTGCCTATGTCGCCGTCGCTCTCTGCGCCTGGCTTCTGTTCAAGGAGGAGCTCGGTACGCTGAAGATTGCTGGCATCGCCTTCATCTGCATCGGCACCGTCCTGATTGCCCAAAGCGGCAGTAGCAGCACCAAAACAGCGGAAGACAGCTCGATTGCGAAGGCGGTCGAGACCTGAGCTTCAACCAATCTGACACGATAAAAAACCAAGAAGAAAACGGGGTTTAGAACATGAGACACATCATTTTCGGTGGAGACGGGTTCGTTGGACGCTACCTGGCACCCAGACTGCTTGCCGACGGTCACGAGGTCGTCGTCGCCGATATCGTAAAGAGCGACCTGCCGCATTACCGTGATGCGCGTTTTGTCCCGACGGATGTCACGGATCCGGATTCGATCCGCAAGCTCGGCATCGGCGCCGACGACATGGTGTACAACCTGTCCGCCAAGATGCTGTCGCCGATCCAGGTGCGCGCCAAGCGGCACGACTTCTTCTTCCCTGTCAATTTCTACGGCACAGAGAACATCATCAAGGCCATGGATGCGGCCGGCGCGAAGTCGCTGGTACACTTCACCACCGACATGGTCTATGGCCATACCTATAGCTGGCCGCAGACGGAGGATCATCCGTGCAAGCCGCTCGGCGAATATGGGCTTTCCAAGCTGAAGACCGAGGAACTGGCGGCGGACTGGCGCAAGCGCGGCATGAATATCAGCCTGTTTCGCCCGCGTCTGATTATCGGTCCGGGACGTCTCGGCATCCTCGCCAAGCTCTTCAAGCTGATCGACAACAACCTGCCGGTGCCAATGATCGGTTCGGGCAAGAACCCCTACCAGTTCATCTCGGTGTTCGATTGCGCCTCGGCAGCGCATGCCGCCTACAAGGCCGGCGTACCGAACGAGGTCTATAATCTCGGCTCGCTCAACCCGCCGCCGGTGAAGAAGCTGCTTGGCGATCTGGTCAAGCATGCGGGCTCGAAGTCGATCCTGGTGCCGACGCCCGCCTGGGCAGTCAAGCGCACGCTCGATTTCCTCGATCTCATCAACATGCCGCTGATGGACCCGGAGCAATATCTGATCGCCGACGAGATGTGCATCCTCGACGTGTCCAAGGGCGAACGCGAACTCGGCTGGGTGCCGCAGTATCGTGACGAGGACATGCTGATCGCCGCCTATAGCGAATACAGGAAGTCGCTCGAAGGCCGTCTTGAACCCCATGCCGCAGCATCGAAGGCTGCGTGAGGAGACAGTGATGAATACTGCAGTCAGACTGAACGAACAGCCGACACTCGATGCGGTCAAGGTGCCCCGCGCCAAGACCGAAAAGCCGAAGCTTCTGTCGGTCGATCAGGCCAAGGCGCTTGACCTTCCGCAGATGACCGACCTTTTCACGCAGCACCTCAATCCCGGCCAGCTGCATTTCATGAAGTTGCTCGGCTTCCACAAGATCAAGGTCGAGCGTGCCGAGGGCATGTATTACTACGACCAGAACGGACGGAAGATCCTTGACTTCTTCGGCGGCTTCGGTTCGCTGGCCTTCGGCCATAACCACCCGCGCATCATCGAGGCGCGCAAGACCTTCCAGGACGAGAAGCGCCACGAGATCGCGATCGCCTTCATGTCGCAATATGCGACGGCGCTCGCCCATAATCTGGCGGCCTGCTCGCCCGGTGATCTCGACATGGTCTTCCTTGGCTCGTCCGGTTCAGAAGCCATGGAGGCTGCGATCAAGGTGGCCGAGCGGGCTGCCGGCCCGCAGAAGCCGAAGGTCGTCTATGCGGAGAATTCCTTCCACGGCAAGACCAAGGGCGTGCTCTCGATCACTGATGGTTCGCTTTATCGTGGCCAGTTCAAGCTGGTCGACAACACCGTTCGCGTACCGTTCGGCGATATCGAAGCGATCGAGAACGCCTTCCGCAGCGATCCCGAAATCGGTGTCATCGTGCTCGAAACCGTCCAGGGCGGTGGCGGCATCATTCAGGCGGATGCTGCCTTCTGGCAGAAGCTGCGCCAGCTCTGCGACCAGTATGGCGTGCTATGGGTTGCCGACGAGGTCCAGTGCGGTCTCGGCCGTACCGGCAAGTTCTATGCGTTCGAACACTATGGCGTCGTGCCTGATGTCACGGCGCTTGCCAAGTCACTCGGCGGCGGCAAGACCGCGATGGCGGCGATGATCGCGCGGCGCGAGGTCTACATGAAGGCCTATGGCACGCCGAAGACGGCGATGATCCACGCCATGGCGACCTTTGGCGGCATCGGCGAAGCCTGCATCACCTCGATCGAAGCCCTCAACGTTCTCTATGACGAGGGCCTGATCGATCGCACCGCAGAGGTCGGCGATTACCTGCTCGACCAGCTCCGGACTCTGCAGACTCGCTATCCGAGCCTGATCAAGGAAGTCCGTGGCCAGGGGATGATGGTGGGCCTCGAATTCCACGACTTCTCGCAGACCATGCCGCTGGTGCTGCGTCCGGTCATCGCGATGCTCGACGACAAGCTGAAGGGCTCGCTGCCGGGCTTCATCGGCAGCCATTTGCTCCGTGATCACGGTGTGCTGGTGGCCTTCACCGAGTATAACCGCAACGTCATTCGCCTCGAACCGCCGCTGATCTGCGAGCGGGAACATGTCGACCAGTTCATCGCGGCGCTGGACGAGGTGATGTCGCGCGGGATCATCCGGATCGTGAAGGATTTCGTCACCGCTCAGGTGAAATGACCCCCTCGACCATGAACGCCTGCCGGCCGGGCCTCGCGCCCGGCCTTTTTATTGGGGCTTCAACATGCCCGGACGTAGCAGGAGATCCCAGCAAGGGTCGAGAGCGACCACTTGGCGTCCGCCGAGCGCTGCCGCATAACGTTCCTCAAGCATCCGCCGCCCGGTCGTGACAGGGCATTTCGGGCGAAGTACGCCGTCGGTTGCTCGAACCGCTTCCAGTGCTTCGGGTGACACCTGTCTCACGGTTCGGAAAGGGTCTGCCCCGATCTGGATCTTGCGGGTCGCGTCGCGGTCGAGGATCCAGGGAAACGGATTGACGAAATCGAGGGTCATCAGATTTTCCAGACGGATCTGGTTATCGGTCTCGAACTGCAGAAGCGCCTTGACCAGGATGTCGGCGGAAATGACCCAGTAGGTCTGATAATCGAGCTCGCTGTAGAGTTGCCAGCTCGGTAGTTGACCCTGGTTTGCCAGGTCAATGTATGCCGCTCCCTGGGTGGCGTAATGGTTCTCCAGCATGATTGCCCGCTCCATCACATCCGGTCGCGTCGAGACCTGCTGCATGTTGCGCAGAAGAGGTGCATCGGGCTGAACGTAGGTCGGAGCGACGGCGACCGATCGCAGGGTCTTGTGTGCGACCTTGCTGATTGTCGGGACGGTGCAGAAGGCGGCCAGGACGAGAAAGGCGACCTTTGTCCGGTCGACCACTTGCGGCAGGCGGTCATAAACCATCAGCAGAACCGGCCAGATGAAGATGAACTCCTGGCTGCCCGTGTTCTGGGTTTCGAGGATCGTTCCGCCGAGCAGGGAGATACCGAACCACCAGCAGGATCGGTCGAAGAACCGTCTCTGCTCTGATGCATAGTTGAGATCCGCCCAGATCATCACTAGCAGAAGCAGACCGGCCGGCATCAGCACGTCGAGCTTGCCGGAGGCGACGGTCAGGAACCGCGGCAACAAGGCATCCTGGTTCATGGCGATCAGGTCTAGGATATCCCGGATATAGGCCGAGATCATGCCGGTGCCGAGTTCGATGACCACGAGTGGAAGCAGAAAGGCGACGGCGGCGAGCACAAGATTGCCAAGTGAAATGCGGCCAGCGAGCAGGGCTCCGAGGCCGATCAAGCCGCCGACGAGGAAGCCTGTGATCTTGGTGAGAAACAGGGCCAGCATGACCAGGGCGCAGAAGAGCGCAAAGCGCGGGCCGCCGCGCATGAAAACGAGGCCGGCGGTCAGCACATAGAGAAGAAGCGAGGTTTGCCTGTTGTAGATGCCGAAGCCGTCAAGTCCCGGATAGGAATGGAAGAACTGGGCATTTGCCGGGAAGGCGGCAAAGACGAGAAAGGGGATCAGCAGGGCGAAGGCCGTGACGCGGCTTTTCTTTTCGGCGTCGATCAGCACCAGCGTCATCAGCGGTGCGGTGACCGCAAGCTGTGACCATTGGACCAGAAGGAGCGGTTGGGCACGCGGGAAGAGGTCGAGCCCCCAGGCAAAAAGGTAGTAACCCAGCGCGCCCACAGGCGTGGAAAAGTCGAGGCTTGGGATCTGGCCCATTCGGATGCGCTGTGCGGCATCCAGATAGATATAGGTGTCCCAGTACATCGGGCCGATCGGCACCGCGAGCGGGAGTGTGAGCAGGACGAAAAGTGCTGCGACCGTCAGCCAGAGCCAAGCGATCGGAGACAATAGAAGATAAGACAGCGTTTTTCGATCACGCGTCTTCGAAGCCGAAATATCCACCACCGCTATTGTCCCGTCTGTCAATGCTCTGCCACAAATCGGGCCATGGTGTGCATGAAAGCTTAACAGGCCGGAAACGGCGCCGATCATCGTGCCTGGTCTGTCGCCTTGCGCGGGCGCTCAGGGGTAGAGGTGTTCCTGCCCCTTGCGGTCGCGCACAGCGTACCGGCCATCACCGAGATCACGGACTGCATCTTCCCCGAGTGCCACCTTGCCATGCCCGCCGGGTAGGTCGAGGATGTAGTGGGGGATGCAAACGCCTGATATCCGCGTGCGCAGTTCGCGCATCAGGGCCTGCCCTTCGGCGATCGACAGGCGGAAGTGGCCGGTGCCCGGCGCCATGTCGGGGTGATGCAGATAGTAGGGCTTGATGCCGGTCTCGACGAATGCCCGCATCAGCGATGTCAGTGTCTCGGCGTCATCATTCACACCCTTGAGGAGCACGCTTTGGCTAACCAACTGGACGCCGCCGGCGGTCAGTCGCCGACAAGCCCCGCGCACCTCCGGGGTCAGTTCACGGGGATGGTTGGCGTGCAGCGCTAGGATCACGCTTTTGCCGCTCAGCGTCAGCGCCTCGACCATCTCTGTCGTAATGCGTTCGGGATCGACGGCCGGCACGCGGGTGTGGATCCGCAGGACCCTCACGTGATCCATGGTAGCCAGACGCTCGGAGACTTCCCGCAGGCGTCGTGGAGACAGGATCAGTGGATCACCGCCGGTCAGGATGACCTCCCAGATGCCCGTATTTGCCGCGATATAGTCGAGCGCGTTTTTCAGGCGCTCACCCGCAAGATTGCCGTCGCCCTGCGGCCCAACCATTTCGCGGCGGAAGCAGAAGCGGCAATAGACCGGACAGACATGCACGAGCTTCAGGAGAACCCGGTCAGGATAGCGGTGAACGATACCCTCGACAGGAGAATGCGGATGGTCGCCGATGGGATCGAGGCGCTCTGCCGGATGATCGATCAGCTCCGCCGCGGATGGAATATACTGTGCGGCAATCGGATCGTGCGGATCTGTCGGGTCGATGAGGGCGCGCACCGTGGGAGTGAGCGCTATCGCGTAGCGCTCAGCCACAGCGTCGAGCCTTGCATTCTCCTCCTCGCGGACGAGGCCTTGTGCGACGAGGTCGGCGACGGAGCGTAGGGTTGTCTCAGCCAAAATGCGTCTCCGCCACCGGCGCCCAGATCACCTGATCGATCCTCAGCGCGCCTGTCGCCAGCATCACGAGACGGTCAAAGCCGAGCGCGATGCCCGATGCTTCCGGCATCTCCGCGAGGGCTTCGAGGAAGTCCTCATCGAGTGGATAGGTCTCGCCATAGACGCGGCTCTTCTCTTGCATTTCAGCTTCGAAGCGCCGGCGCTGTTCGGCCGGGTCGGTCAGCTCACCAAAGGCGTTCGCAAGCTCAACCCCGCATGCATAGACTTCGAAGCGTTCCGCGACGCGGGGATCGTCGGGGCACGGGCGGGCGAGCGCTGCTTCTGCCACCGGGTAGCGATCGAGAATGGTGACGCGGCCGTTGCCGAGGTTGGGTTCCACCTTTTCGACGATGACCCGGCTGAACAGATCGGCCCAGGTGTCGTCATCTGCCGTCCTGATACCGGCGTCCGCAAGTTGCCTGGCCAATGCATTGCGATCCGTCGTTCCATCCGTTCCGATCGTGGCCAATAGATCGATGCCGGCGTGGTGCGCGAAGGCGTCCGCAACAGAGATCCGCTCGGGCTCCGCGAATGGGTCTACGAACTTGCCGGCGAATGTGAATTGCTGCGTTCCGACCGTTCGTGCGGCCAAGGCGATCAGATCGACGCAGTCGCGCATAAGTTGCTCGTATCCCTCGCCGACTCGATACCACTCCAGCATGGTGAATTCCGGGTGGTGCAGGGGTCCGCGCTCGCGGTTGCGATAGACATGCGCAAAACAGGAGATCCTGGCTTCACCGGCGGCGAGCAGTTTTTTGCAGGCGAATTCCGGCGAGGTGTGTAGGTAGAGCGGCACAGCAGAGCCATCATGACCGATCGCTTCGGTCTGAAAGGCATGCAGATGGGCTTCATTGCCGGGGGATACCTGCAGGGTCGCTGTGTCGACCTCGACGAAGTCCTGTTCGCCGAAGCGAGCGCGAAATGCGGCCTGGATCCGGTTGCGCCCAATCAGGAATGGCCGTCGATCAGCATGTGCCGACGATGTCCACCACGCAGGGGATGAACGGCTGCGGTCAGACATTCCGGATTCTCGATCCTTCTATCAACACGGGCTGGCTATTTTGCCGGATTTGGGTTAGTCCCGCCCGAGAAATTCGAAGACGTCAGCAGGGACGGCCGTCCTTTACGACGGGTCTCACGCAGATACAAGGAATTCCAATGGTCAAGGTTATCGCCTCTTCCGTCCGCAAGGGCAATGTTATCGATGTCGACGGCAAGCTCTATGTCGTGCTCACTGCCGAAAACTTCCACCCCGGCAAGGGCACGCCGGTCACCCAAGTCAACATGCGCCGCATCGTTGATGGCGTGAAGGTTTCCGAGCGCTGGCGCACGACCGAGCAGGTCGAGCGCGCGTTTGTCGAGGACGTCAACCACCAGTTCCTCTATGAGGACGGCGAAGGCTTCCACTTCATGAACCCGGAAAACTATGACCAGGTCGTCGTAGATGTCGAGACGATGGGTGATCAGAAGGCCTATCTGCAGGAAGGCATGGTCTGCATTCTTTCGATGCATGAAGGCGTCGCGCTCGCCATCCAGCTGCCCCGTCACGTGACGCTCGAAATCACCGAGACCGAGCCGGTCGTCAAGGGGCAGACGGCTTCGTCGTCCTACAAGCCCGCGATGCTGTCCAACGGTATCCGTACCATGGTGCCGCCGCATGTTGATGCCGGTATCCGCGTGGTTATCGCCACCGAAGACAATTCCTACGTCGAGCGCGCCAAGAACTAAGAGCTGTCGCTCCACCGATACCGAAAAGCCCGGCGTGGATCACGCCGGGCTTTTTTGTTTGCTCGTCATTTCCCCTAATGCCGGCGGGGCGCAGGGGGCCCCGCCGGCCGTTCTCACCGGTCACGCATGCGCCATCACGGAGCGCATGCGTGATCAGCGTCCGGCGAGAATGGGACTGCCGAAGTTCGATGCCTTGGGGCGGGCGGCAGTTGCCTTCATGGCATCGCCCCGCTCGAGCAACATGATCTGCTCCTTCAAGTGCAGCTTGATCTTCTTCAAGGCGCGGACCCTGATCCCATCTGGCTGCGGACGGCGCTGTTCCTCGTCAATCTTGGCGGCGACGATCGAATGGCGGGCTCTGAGGGCTTTGAGCAGTTGCTTCATGGCGATCTCCTTTCGTGCCCTACAAATATGAGGCCTCTCGGTTGATTGTTCCAATTCATTGATTGTATAAATCTCATAGTTTTTCTCTATGAGGTGAGTGATGCCCTTTCGCCCCAGTCATCGCCAGTTGGACTATCTCGTCACGCTTGGTGAGACCGGACATTTCGGCGAGGCAGCAAGACGCTGCAATGTTTCTCAGCCAACGCTCTCGGTCCAGGTGGCTCTTCTTGAAAAGCAGCTCGGGGTAACGCTGATTGATCGGATGCCGGGTCAGGTGGTGCCGACCCCGATCGGGGCTGAGATCATTACGGCTGCAAAGGTCATCCTGAACGGGTTGGATGAGATCCGCGTGCTTGCAACAGGCTCAAAAGCCAATCTCGGTGGGGCAATCCGGCTTGGTGTCGCACCCTCGTTCGGGCCTTATTTCCTGCCCTATCTGCTTCCACCGCTTCACCGGCAGTATCCGGAACTCAAGATCTACATCCGAGAGGATCGGCCGCGCCAGTTGGAGCGGGCCGTGCTTCAGGGGGAGACGGATTGTGGACTGGGCCCTCTGCCTTCGGCGGACGACGGCTTCGTCTCGCAACAGATTTGCCGCGAGCGCATCTTTCTCGGGGTACCCAAGGCACATCGACTGGCTGCCTATGACACGGTCCCGACGGAAATGCTGAAGGGCGAGAAGTTATTGACGCTTGGTTCTGGGCATCGGTTGATGGATGAGGTGCGCCGTCTGGCCGATATGAGCGGGGCTACGCTCGCCGAAGAATACGAGGGGTCCAGCCTCGACGCGATCCGTCAAATGGTTTCGATCGATATGGGTCTGTCGCTCTTCCCGGAGCTCTATGTCCGATCGGAGTTCGGCAAGGAAGATGGTATAAAGCTGCTGACAATCGACGGCTGGCAGGGTGTCCGCGACATCGGCTTTTTTTGGCGGCAGTCGTCGGCGCGGGGTCGCCATTTCGAGGCGCTGGCCAGCCTCGGGCGCGCGTTAGCGGATCGTATATTCTTGCCGGACCAGCAAAAGTGAAAATCCCCGGCGAACCGGGGATTTTCGGATGTGATCAGGCAATGCCGCCGAGGCAGATGTATTTGATCTCCGTATAGTCATCGATGCCGTATTTCGAGCCTTCGCGGCCGAGGCCCGACTGCTTGATACCGCCGAAGGGCGCTACTTCCGTGGAGATGAGCCCCGTGTTGACGCCGACCATGCCGTATTCGAGTGCTTCGGCAACCCGGAAGATCTTGGCGATATCCTTCGAGTAGAAATAGGAGGCGAGGCCGAACTCGGTAGCGTTGGCCAGCTCGATGACTTCGTCTTCCGTCTCGAACTTGAAGAGCGGCGCGACCGGCCCGAAGGTCTCTTCAGTCGCGACCTTCATGACGGTGGTGACGCCGGTCAGGATCGTCGGTTCGAAGAACAGGTCTCCGGCCGCAGATGGCTTGCCGCCCAGGGCAACCTGGGCACCCTTGGACACGGCATCCGCCACATGCTCCTTGACCTTCTTGATCGCCTTGGCGTCGATTAGCGGTCCCGTGGTAACGCCATCAGCGAAGCCATCGCCGACCTTCAACTGCCCAACCTTCTCAGCCAGCTTCTTGGCGAAGGCGTCGTAGATGCCCGACTGGACATAGAGGCGGTTGGCGCAGACACAGGTCTGGCCGGCATTGCGGTATTTCGAGATCATGGCGCCTTCGACGGCAGCATCGAGATCCGCATCGTCGAAGACGATGAAGGGTGCGTTGCCGCCGAGTTCGAGGCCGAGCTTCATGATCTGATCGGCCCCCTGACGCATCAGGATGCGTCCGACATTGGTCGAACCGGTAAAGGTCAGCTTGCGGACCTTGTCATTGGCGCAGAATTCCTGGCCGACCATGGCAGCATCCGTCGAGGTCAGCACGGAGAAGAGACCGGCGGGCAAGCCGGCGCGCTCGGCGAGAACGGCAAGAGCCAGTGCCGAGAGTGGGGTCTGGGCGGCAGGCTTCGAGACCATCGCGCAACCGACGGCGAGTGCCGGGGCGACCTTGCGGGCGAGCATGGCGTTCGGAAAATTCCAGGGCGTGATCGCGCCGACGACGCCAATCGGCTGCTTGATCACTATGATGCGCTTGTCAGCCTGATGACCCGGGATCGTGTCACCATAGACACGCTTGGCTTCTTCGGCGAACCACTCGACGTAAGATGCGCCGTAGAGGATCTCGCCGCGGGCTTCGGGCCAGGGCTTGCCCATTTCCAGCGTGAGGATCGTGGCCAGGTCGTCGGCATTCGCGACCATCAGATCGTTCAGCTTGCGCAGAACGGCGGCGCGCTCCTTGCCGGTCTTTTTCGCCCAGGCCTTTTGGGCGGTATGGGCCGCATCGATCGCCTTTTCGACTTCTGCCTTGCTCAGATCCGGAAGCACGGCGATCACATCGCCGGTGGCCGGGTTGGTCACTTCGAAAGTCTTGCCCGACTGGCTGGCTGCCAGCCACTCATTGCCAACAAGTGACTTGTCGGTCGCAAGTGTCGCGTCCTTGAGTTTGTCTGTCAGAATGTTTGAGATGGTCATGCGTCAGGCTCCTGCTGCGACTTCGCGGATCGAGGCTTCGATCAGATCGAGCGCCTCGTTGAAGACCTCGTCCTGAATGGTGATCGGGGCGAGGAAGCGGATGACGTTGCTGTAGACGCCGCAGGTCAAAAGGATCAGGCCCTTCTCCAGCGCCTTCAGACGCACCGCATTGGTGAAATCCGCATTCGGCTTGTCGGTTCCCGGGATCTTGAATTCAACGGCGTTCATGAAGCCGAGGCCGCGGATGTCCATGATCTGGGGAATGTCCGACCGCAGGCTTTCGAGGCGCTGCTTCAGACGGTTGCCGAGCTGGTTCGCGCGGTCGCAGAGGTTTTCCTCTTTGATCACGTCAAGAACGGCATGAGCAGCTGCGATCGCCAGCGGGTTGCCGGCATAGGTGCCGCCGAGGCCGCCGGGGCCAGGGGCATCCATCAGTTCGGCGCGGCCGGTGACGGCGGAGAGCGGGAAGCCGCCGGCAAGGCTCTTGGCCATCGTCGTCAGGTCCGGAACGGCATCGTAGTGCTCCATGGCAAACATCTTGCCGGTGCGGGCAAAGCCGGTCTGGACTTCGTCGGCGACGAGGAGAATGCCGTGTTCGTCGCAGAGTTCGCGCAGGGCCTTCATCAGAGCGCGCGGAACGTCATAGAAGCCGCCTTCGCCCTGAACCGGTTCGAGGATGATGGCTGCGACCCGCTTCGGGTCGACATCGGCCTTGAACAGTTTGTCGAGCACGTCGAGCGAAGTCTCGACGTCGATGCCGTGCATTTCAAGCGGGAAGGGCACGTGGAAGACGTCACCCATCATCGGGCCGAAGCCGACCTTGTAGGGCACGACCTTGCCGGTGAGCGCCATGCCGAGGAAGGTGCGGCCATGGAAGCCACCGGTAAAGGCGATGACGGCCGAGCGGCCGGTGGCGCAACGGGCGATCTTGATGGCGTTCTCAACGGCTTCGGCGCCCGTCGTTGCGAAGATCGTCTTCTTCTCGAAATTGCCTGGCACCATCTTGTTCAGGCGTTCGGCGAGTGCGACGTAGTTCTCATACGGCACGACCTGGTGGCAGGTGTGGGTGAAGCGATCGAGCTGGGCTTTCACGGCTTCCACGACCTTGGGGTGGCGATGGCCGGTATTGAGAACGGCGATGCCGCCGGCAAAATCGATATAGCGATTTCCTTCGACATCCCAGATCTCCGAGTTCTCAGCCTTGTCGGCATAAATCTGCGTGGTCATGCCGACGCCGCGGGAGATGGCGTCGTTCTTGCGGGCTGAGATTTCGGCGTTCTTCATTGTTTTCGTCCTGTGCGAAGGGTGGCCAGCGGCGTCGCAGACGGTTGCGATCACGCGGTAATATATTTCCTACATTTTTTCTGTAGACTTGCAATATGTCTTGTCGCCAGTATCACGCAGGACTGCGACATTTGATTGAGGGCAGCGTGGACGATATCCGGTTCAAGATTGCGGAGGCAGCACGCATGGCAGGGGTGTCGCCATCGACGCTTCGCCTCTGGGAAAGTCAGGACCTGATCCAGCCGATCCGGACACCGACTGGCCAGCGAGTCTATGATCGGGTGCTGGTGGATCGGCTGAAGCGGATCGCCTGGCTGCGGACGGAGAAGGGCCTTAATCCGGCAGCGATCCGCGAGACGCTGCGGGAATTTTCGTCTGATGCCGACGAGGACAGCGTCGAAACTGAGGATGATACTTCCGATATCCGCGCAGGCACGCGAATGCGGCGTCTGCGGCGAGAGGCGGGCAAGACGCTCGAATACGTCGCCCAGGCGACAGGTGTTTCGGTGTCACAGCTTTCGACCTTCGAGCGGACATCGCAAGGGCTGTCGTTCACCGCCCTGCATGAAGTTGCCCGGCATCTCGGCACGACACTCGCGTCGCTCAGCGGCCAGGAAGAGGGCAGGGGCGGCGAAAGCCTTATCCGCGACGGCAAATGGTTGTCATGGCCGACTACCTCCTCCGGCGTCGCCGTCCAGGTTCTGGCGGAGGGCCGGAACCTGATGGAGTGCAACCGCTTCCAGCTTGCGCCAGGGGCGTCGAGCGAGGGCGCCTATCAGCACGAGGGAGAGGAGTTCATCCACATGCTTTCCGGAAGCCTCGAGATCATCCTCGACGGTGACCAGTTCTTCGAACTGCATGCCGGCGACAGCTTCTATTTCGAAAGCCGCAGGCCGCATTCCTGGCGCAACATCTCGAGCGGTGAGACGGTTCTTATCTGGATCAACACGCCCGCGACCTTCTGAGGTGAAGCAAAGAAAAACCCGGCTACCGTTTCCGGTGCCGGGCTTCGTGTGTTTACAGGAGGCACTTACCTGCTGGCGACGACCGCCTTCGATCCGTCCCATGCATAACCGCCACCGATCGCAACGTTCAGCTGAACATAACCATTTGCGAGCTGCTGGACAGCCTGAGCAAGGTTGGCCTGTGCGCTTGCGACATTCCGCTGGGCATCGAGAACGTCGAGCAGCGAGGAAGCGCCATCACGGTAGCTCGCAGTGGCGAGCGACAGGGCTTCTTCGTAGGAACGAACGGTAGCCGTCAGAGCCGAAACCGTCTGGCGTGTGCGGCTGACAGCAACCAGCGCGTTCTCGACTTCAGAAACAGCGCTCAAGACCGTCTGCTTCCACGCGAGATAGGCTTCGCGCGCTGCCGCTTCCCGCGCCTTGATCGTGGCGACGCGTGCGCCGGCGTCGAAGATCGGCAGGTTCAGGCTCGGGCCAAAGCCCCATGATGTCGCGCTGCCGCTCGCTGCCGATGTGGCAACCAGGGTCGGCGAAATCGAGCCGCTGAGAGTGATCGACGGATAAAGCGCTGCTTCCGCAACGCCGATTTCGGCGGTTGCTGCTGCGAGATTGCGCTCTGCTGCGCGGATGTCCGGGCGGTTGCGGATCAGGTCTGCCGGAACGCCGGCATTAACGCTACGACGGGCGTAAGGCTGGGCCGCACCCTTCTGCAGGTCGGCAAGCAGGCTGGTTGCCGGCAGGCCGAGCAGCAGCGAAATGCGGTGCACCGATTGACGGAAGGAGATCTCAAGGGCCGGAATCTCCGCAAGCGTCGAATTCACCAGGCCCTCAGACTGGACAACGTCGAGACGCGAGGCCGCGCCGGCCTCAAGTTGCAGGCGTGTCAGTTCGAGAGTTTCGCGACGCGAAGACAGATTCTTGCGGGCGATCGCGATACGCTCCTGAAAATAACGGGCATCAACATATGCCGTTACGACGTTGGACAGGAATGTCAAACGAGCCACATCCGTCTGCGCATAGGCTGCATCGAGCGTTGCCTTTGCGCTTTCCTTGGAGCGGCGATACTGGCCGAAAAGATCAACCAGCCAGGAAACGCCGAGCGTGCCGCTCGTCGTGTTCGTGGTGTCGCTATCACGGGTTCTCTGCGCGCCGCTGCCATTGGTCTTCGATACCTGATGATCGGCAGAGACGCTGAGCTGGGGGAACGCTGCCGAGTCGGCCGCTTCGAAGCTGGCTTCTGCGGCCGTGATGCGCTCTATCGCCTGCAGTACATCGAGGTTCTGGGCGAGGCCGGTTTCAACCAGGCCGTTCAGACGGCGGTCGTTGAAGGCAGTCCACCAGGGAGCCAACGTCACGTCTGCCGAAGCGCGGGCGCTGCCTTCAGAGAATTTGACGGGGAGGGCTGTCTGCGGCACCTCATGGTTCGGACCGACGACACAGCCGGAAAGGAGGAGCATTGCGAGTGGTGCGGCGGCACGAATCTTGAGCATCACGTGTTCCTGTAAAAGTCCCCCGGTCTTGCCACGACGAGGTTTTCAATGACCCCGAGCCAACGACCGACTTACACACGCAGGCTACCGCAGCAGCCTACGCATTAGTTGGTTAACATAGTTTGTCAATCTTCACGACGACAGCGCTTCCTTCGGTTTTGCACCGCCGAAAATCTGCCGGATGATGACGAAAAACGACGGTACGAAGAAGATTCCGAGCGCCGTGGCCGTAAACATGCCGCCTAGGACGCCAATACCGATGGAATTCTGCGCTGCAGAGCCTGCGCCGGTCGCGATGGCGAGCGGAACCACACCCAGAATGAAGGCCAGCGAGGTCATGATGATGGGACGCAACCGGAGCTTTGCAGCTTCGAGTGTTGCATCAATGACACTGATTCCCGCAGCCTGGCGATCTTTCGCGAACTCCACGATCAGAATCGCATTCTTTGCCGCGAGACCGATCGTCGTGAGCAGTCCGACCTTGAAATAGACGTCGTTCGACTGCCCGAAGACATAGGCCGCAGCCACCGCTCCCAGAACACCAACCGGCACCGCCATGATGACCGAGAACGGGATCGACCAGCTCTCATAGAGCGCCGCAAGGCATAGGAAGACGATCAGGACCGAGAGCGCGTAGAGCATCGGGGCCTGCGAACCGGACAGGCGCTCCTGATAGGAGATGCCCTGCCAGGCTACGGTGTAGCCACCACCCAGATCCGCCGTCAGTTGCTCCATGGTATCCATGGCCGTGCCGGAGCTCACGCTGCCGCCTGCTGCCCCTTCCATCGAGATCGCGCCGACGCCGTTGAACCTGCTGAGCGTCGGTGCGCCGCTGATCCACTGCGTTTTGATGAAGGACGAGAAGGGAACCATCTCGCCGTTGGCATTGCGGGCGTGCCAGTCGTTGATCGCGGTTTCCTGCATGCGGTAAGGCGCGTCGCCCTGGACATAGACCGGCTTCAATTCGCCGTTCAGGGTGAAGTCGTTGACGTCACGGCCAGCAAAGATGGTCGACAGCATGCTGTTGACGGTTGCGATGTCGAGGCCCATTGCTCCCATCTTTTCCTGGTCGAGCAGAAGCTTCAACTGGGTTTCAGCCGGCGGGTTGTTCGAGCGCAGCGAGCTCACGTTCGGATTGGAGCTGCCCACCTGCATCAATTGCTGCGATGCGGCCGTCAGCGCTTCGGTGCCTCTGTTGCCGCTATCGACCAGATACATGGAGAAGCCACTCGATGTGCCGAGACCGGGGATCGCAGGCGGCGCCAGGGGGAAGACCATCGCATCACGAAGCGTGAAGAAATAGCCCATGGCGCGCTGGACGACGGCAGGCGCGGCAAGCTGTGGGTCTTCGCGGAGTTCGAAGTCCTTCAGCTTGGCAAAGACCAGCGCGTAGTTCGGGCCGGCACCGACAAAGGAGAAGCCGGAGACGGAGAAAACGTCCTGGATCGCGTCCTTTTCCTGGTCGAGGTAGTAGTCCTCGATTTTCTTGATGATCTCTTCGGTGCGCGGGACCGTTGCGCCGTTCGGCAGCTGGACGATCGTCATCAGCACACCCTGGTCTTCTTCCGGGAGGAAGGAGGAGGGCAGGCGCATGAAGAACCAGCTCATGCCAGCGATCACGACCGCGAACATCAGCATGACCCGAAGCGGGCGATTGAGAAGATAGCCGATCGACGAGACATAGCCGCCGGTCGCACGATCGAAGTTACGGTTGAACCAGCCGCCAAGACCGCCCTTCGGCTTGTGATGGTCGACCGGCTTCAACATCGTGGCGCAAAGCGCTGGCGTCAGAACGAGTGCGACGACAGCCGAAAGCAGCATTGCCGAGACGATGGTCACTGAGAACTGGCGGTAGATGATGCCGGTCGAGCCGCCGAAGAAGGCCATCGGAATGAAGACAGCCGTCAGGACAAGTGCGATGCCGACGATAGCCCCGGTGATTTCGCCCATCGACTTTTCGGTGGCTTCAAGCGGAGACAGTCCTTCCTCGGACATGATACGTTCGACGTTTTCGACGACGACGATCGCATCGTCGACGAGCAGACCGATCGCCAGAACCATGGCGAACATGGTGAGGGTGTTGATCGAGTAGCCCGTCAGCGCGAGGATGCCGAAGGTGCCGAGAAGAACGACGGGCACCGCAATCATCGGAATGATCGTGGCGCGCAGGTTCTGCAGGAAGACGAGCAGCACCACGAAGACCAGCACGATGGCTTCGAGCAGGGTATGAACAACCTTTTCGATCGACAGCTGCACGAAAGGCGTGGTGTCGTAGGGATAGGTTATGACCACGTTTTCCGGCAGCGAGGGGGCAATCGTGGCAAGCTGCGACTTCACGCGTTCTGCCGTATCCAATGCATTGGCACCGGTTGCCAGGTTGATGGCGAAACCGGTCGCCGGATTCCGGTTGGAGCGGGTCTTGGTGGCGTAGCTTTCCTGGCCGACCTCGATGCGCGCGACGTCGCTCAGTCGCACGGTGGCGCCGTCGGTCTCTGTCTTCAGGATGATGGATTCGAAGTCTGATACGGACTGCAGCTGGCTTTGCGCGGTCACGGTTACCGTCAGCTGCTGACCGGCCGGTGCCGGCTGGCTGCCGAGGGCGCCAACGGAAACCTGCGTGTTCTGCGCCTGGATGGCGGCGGTCACGTCCGTCGGTGTCAACTGGAACTTGTTGAGTTTGAACGGGTCGAGCCAGACGCGCATGGCATAGCCGGTGCCGAACACTTCAAGGCTGCCTACGCCTTCCAGACGCTTGATCTGATCCTCGATCTGCGAGGAGAAGATGTCGCCGAGTTCGACATTGCTGCGGGCGCCATCGGTGGACACCAGTGCGCCGACCAGCAGGATGCTCGAGGTCGAGCGTGTCACCGATATGCCGGCCGACTGGACGATATCAGGCAGCTGCGACTGGACCAGCTGCAATTTGTTCTGGACCTGAACCTGGGCAATTTCGGGATCGATCGAGTTGCCGAAGGTCAGTGAGACGGAGGCGGAGCCGGTGCTCGACGATGACGTCATATACGTCAGGTCATCGAGGCCGGTCATGCCGTCTTCGATGATCGATGTGACGGATTTCTCCACCGTCTCCGCGCTTGCGCCGTTATAGCTTGCCGATATCTGCACGGTAGTCGGTGCGATTTCCGGGTACTGCGAAATCGACAGCGTCGAAATCGCGAGCGCGCCGCCGAGCATGATGATGATCGCGATCACCCATGCAAAGATCGGGCGTCGAATGAAATACTGGGCCATGGATTATCCTCTACGCCTCGATTGCCTGGTCTGTCGCACAATCAGGGTTGTGCGGCAGGGGCGGCAGCCGGCGCCGCAGTTTCCTGGACGATTCCGTTCTCATCAATCTGTGCTTCTACCGGCTGGACGGGGGCGCCGTCGCCAATCCACTGGAAGCCGTCGACGATGAGCTTGTCGCCATCATTGATGCCACTGGCGACGAGCCAGTTGTTGCCGGAAACCTGCGCTTCGTCGAAGATCCGGGTCTCGACCGTGTTCTCGGCCGTGACGAACTTTGCGGAAAGCTCGCCATTGGCGCTGCGCGTGGCTGCGCGCTGGGGGATCAGGAAGCCGTCTTCCGTGCCGACGGTCACCGTGGCGCGGACGTACATGCCTGGCAGGATGAGACCATCGGGATTGTCGAACACAGCACGGATCGAATAGGTGCCGGTCGTCTGACTGACCGCCATTTCCGACATGTCGAGCTTGCCGACAACTGGGTATTCGTGGCCGTCCTCAAGCGTCAGCCGGATTTCGGATGCGCCGTTTTCGTTGCGGTTGATGCGACCCTCGGTGATGGCCTCGCGCAGACGAAGGAGATTGACGCTCGATTCCGTCAGATCGATGTAGATCGGGTCAAGACGGCGCAGGGTCATCAGGCTGTCGGTCTGGTTCGCCGTGACGACGTTGCCGACCGAGTAGCGCGATGCGGTCGTCACTCCTTCGAAGGGCGCGCGAATTTCTGTGAGGGCGAGCTCGATCTCGGCGGAGCGCAGCGCTGCATTTGCCTGGGCGACATCGGCCTCAGCCTGCAGAAGCGTGACGCGGGCGTTTTCGAGCTCCACCTGGGTGGCGCCGCTGCCGACCAGCCGTTCCTGACGCGCAAGATTGGTCCGTGCCGTCGGCACGCCGGCTTCAGCCTTCTGCAGACTGGCCTGAGCCTGGGCCTGGGCGGCGCGGTAAGTGTCGTCTTCGATCTTGTAGAGCAGATCTCCCGCCTGGACTTCGCTGCCTTCCTTGAAGGCAATTTCCTTGATGATACCGCTTACGCGTGGGCGAATTTCTGCGGTCTGGAAGGCTGCTGCGCGCCCTGGCAGGGTACTGGTCAGCGGTTGCGGCGCCTTCTTCATCATGAGAACGCTCACCGCTGCAGGTGGGCGTTCGCCGCCAGACGCCGCGGCGCCGCCGTCAGCCGTGCCCTGATCGGAGCAACCCGCCAGGGCCGCGGTGCAAACGAGAATGGCGGAGGCAAGTCTGAAGCTTGGGCGCATCAAGGAATCCCACTGAGAAAGGTCACGGAACATTGCGAATCAGGTACCAGCGCCACTGGGTTCAGGGGCTGGCAAGCCGAAGAGAAGGGGCGCATCCAAGCGATGCGGTTCTCTTCAGTCGAAGTGACGTAAATAAACAATCGTCACTTTGCAAGTGGCGACCGCAGTGCAGCATCGATCAGGCCGACGACTTCCCGACAACGTGTTGCCATTATGCCAGCCTTCTCCATCCCTGTCATGACAGGGTGAATGACACAGGCTAGGGCATCGAAGGTCGCGTTTGCCAATCTCGGTACGTCGTCTGCATTGTAGACGCCTTCCTCAATACCGGCCTGGATGATTTCTGCGATCATGCCGACGACGATCTCGCGGAACCGATCGCCACAATCGAGTTCCTCTGTGATCGTCACGAGGATCATCTCGAAAACGAAGGGTGCATCCTTCTGCTCGGCAAGATGCTCCTGCATAAGATGATGGGCGAGCGCGCAAAGTCGTTCGGGCGCGGGCTTGTCGCTGGCCAGCGCCTTCAACGCATGCAGCGTCTGTTCGATCGCGCGGGTTGCGATCGCATCGACAAGGCTCGTCTTGGTTCTGAAATGCTTGAAGACATTGGCCGGTGACATCGACAGTTCGGCCGCAATGTCTGCGATCGTGACGCTGGCATAGCCATGAGTCCGGAAAAGCTTCTCGGCGGTGTTCAGGATTTCTTCGCGCGTCTCTTCAGCGGGCCTGCGCGGACGACGCACGGGAACGCCGTCACCCTTGTCGGGGCAGCATGCGCCAGATCGTGCGCGAGGGTCCTGATCCATGGGGCCGCCTTTCTCAGGGGAAGTACGAGGCCAGATTTTGGCGGATACGGGCGAGGGGGCTTTCGCCACTGTCATCAGGCTGGAACGGCAGCCCCGTGATCGCTTCGAAGGCCTTAATATAGACCTTAGATGTCTCCTCGACCAGTGACGCTGGAATTTCCGGGATGGGATCGAGATAGGGATCGCAACGTTCTGCAACCCAGGCGCGGACGAAATCCTTGTCGAAACTTTGCGGTCGTTCACCCTTTTCAAAGCTTGCCTGGTAACTGTCGGCAATCCAGTAGCGGCTGCTGTCAGGGGTGTGGATTTCATCGGCGAGAATGATCGTGCCGTTCTCGTCCGTGCCGAATTCATATTTCGTGTCGACGAGGATCAGGCCACGCTTTTCGGCAAGCTCCTGGCCACGAGCGAACAGCGCCAGTGCGTAGCGCGACAGTGTTTCCCACTGCTTGGCCGTCAAGAGCTCCTTCTCGATGATCTCGGCTGGCGTTAGGGGCTCGTCGTGGCCACCGTCGAATTCCTTGCTGGTCGGCGTGATGATCGGGGTAGGGAGCTTTTCGTTGTCGCGCATGCCGTCGGGCAGAGTGATCCCGTACATCTCGCGCTCGCCCTTCTTATAGAGAGTAAGGATCGATGTCCCCGTGGTGCCGGCGAGGTAGCCACGCACCACGATCTCCACCGGGAGGATCTCCAGGCGCTTTCCGACGACGACATTGGGGTCGGGGTAGGAGATGACATGGTTCGGGCAGATGTCGCTGGTCTTTTCGAACCAGTAGCGGGCCGTCTGGGTCAAAACCTGACCCTTATAAGGGATGCAGGTGAGAATCCTGTCGAAAGCGCTCAGGCGATCGGTGGAAATGATAACGCGGCTGCCATCGGGAAGATCGTAGTTTTCGCGCACCTTACCGCGATAGTAGTTCGGTAGTTCCGGATAATGGGCTTCGGAAAGGATGCGCATGGATGTCCTCGATGTCTCTTCGGAGGTGGAGGGTTTGACAGGGTGGCTGTTGCCCCGCGGTACCCGAAAGAGATGGCGGTTTCAAAGAAAAAGCGCATGGGGACCGCCCATGCGCTTTCGATATCGTCATGTGGTCAAACGGCTGCGCGATGCAGGCGCCCGTTGAAGAGTCCGTTGTCCGTTGCCTGTCGAAGCGACTTGGCGGCCGCGAGCACCGCGATATCGACGAGCGGCTCGATCAGGATCACCGTCATATAGGCGGCACCGAAGGTTGCAATGCTTGAGAGGCTCTCCGCGGTGAAACCGTGGCCGTAGAGCGCCCAGAAGGCGACCCAGGCAACGATCCCGCCCTGATAGGCGGTGGATAGCGCAAGTGCATCCTTATAGCCAACATCCACATAAGCTTTCTTCTCCGGAATGATGTGCGCGGCGAGCTTGCTGATGACAAAGAGCGGCACGATCAGTGTCGTGACGTTCATCCCGTATTGCGGCAAATCGAACGGCGCAAACAATAGCCCCTGGAGCAGGAGCCCAAGAGCCAGGCCGATCGAGGCTGCGCCGGCACCGAAGATCAGGAAGAGTGTCGAGCCGAGGATGAGATGCACTTCGGAGACGCCGACCGGATGATGGGGCAGGACTTCGAAGAAGGAGAAGACGAGAGCTGTCGTGATCAAGGTCCTGGCCGCAAGACCGGTCGGGGTCGCTTTCGCCTTGAGGTCGTCGACAACCATCTTGCCGACAAGCCCGAAGGAGAGTGCTGCTGTCGCGTAGCTTAAAGCGAGTTTGGCGCCGTCCACGACGCCGGGTTCAATATGCATAACTATGTCCTTTCGTCCGCGCCCACCGCGCGGGAGAGTGAATGCCGCGTTCACGGCGCCAAGCGATGGCAGGTCTCCTGGCTCACGGGTCAGGGCTTCGGTCCGCCTTATCAGCTGAAGGCCAATGGCTTTTCGGACGTCGCTCGCCGTTCACAGTTGCGGGGGCAGCCACGGTTTCGGCCCCTGATGGGTAGTCCTCACCGTATTCCCTCTTCGTCCGCCCTTCCGGTCTTGTCGGGGCGGAACCATCACAGAGGAGAGATTAGGTCCTGTGATGAAGCGATGTCCAGCAGTTTGCGACGTCAGTGGCCGGTAAACTGCGACAGTTTGGCAAAAGCCAATTTGCCACATTGTGAGGTGAGGGGTGTCCATCTGCGGAGAGACCGCAGACATAGAAAGGTTACGACATGGCTCAGATGATTTACCGCGTGCCGCTGTTTGGCTGGATGCTGAGGGAAGCGATTTACGGACCGACGACCGCCAAGGTCCTGTTCGTGGTCAATATGCTTTTGCTCTGGCTGCTCGCCATTGTCGCATTCGGCTATCCCGCGATCATCCTGCCGGCGCTTGCAGCCGTGCCGAGCATGTTTGTGGTGCTGCTGCTGATTACCAAAGGGTAAAGGGGAAGCCCGGTCTTTTAACTCTGGCCCAGAGTTCCCATATAGGGATTGACGAGCGCGCCATCGTGTTCGCCCGGCAAAAGTGGCCGGATGCGGGGACGTGCAAGTGAGGGCCGATTTTTTTCCTTTGAAATCAGTCACTTGAAAAAAACGACAGTTTTTTGACAATTGGCTGTTGACGGTTTGCGGGAGTAGCCGTATAAGCCGCTTCACCGAACGAGAGGCGGCGCCGAACGGCCCGCCGGACTGGTTCAGAAAGATCTCG
>NZ_FTMQ01000002.1 GCF_900156055.1 Rhizobium sp. RU33A
TGAGGTCTCCATGGAGAAACTCCCGTTGATGATCCATGGAATGTCGATCACAGATCAGGCGGCAACGAGCAACGTGGGACCTGAACACCGGTTACCGTCGAGGTGCACAAGAGCCATTTTCTCAGCGTGTCGCCGCTGTCAGTGACGATACCCGACCAGGATCTCGTCGGCGCGCTGTTTGCCCTGTGCGACCAGGAGCATCTGCGGCTGTGCAATTACGAATGCCTCTATTACAAGGGGCTGCCGGACACCGAGCTCGAATTCAAGTTCAACATCCGTACCCCCTATAACTTCTACAGTATCAACAGGCTGTTCTACGAGAAGCTCGATCGTGGCGAGATCGAAGGATTCATGCCGCAGCTTGGTGATGAGATCCAGCACTGGAGCTACGACAACAATCTCTGCGAGATCCTGCCCAATGCGGAGGGCGTCGGCGGCTATGTCTCCATCATGTATTGGAGCAAGAAAAAGCGTGCCAACTGGGACGAGCGGACGGTCACGTTCAAGAAGAAGCTCTTCCATGAAGATACGCTCGAACGATGGGAGCGGAACTACCATAACCTCTATGTGCAAGGCACGCCCGAGGAGAGCCTTGCCAGCTACTTCGATCTGCCACTGGCAAGTTGCCCCGACTGGCGCCGAACGCGATTGGACATCGCCTGCGAAGCCAATGACACCGGCAACATCTTCTTTCTGAATTTCGAGGATAGCCGGGTCTATAACGACAGCTCGCCGCAGGGCCGGCTGCAGCAATGCGAGATCGAGTATCACAAGAGCCGAGGCGTTCCCGATGACGACCTGATCTATCGTGACTTCGAGCGCATCGGGCAGGCGATGGAGAGCTTCCTCGCCGAGATCGGCTTGCCTTACGAAAAGACCAATTACTCCAAGCTGAGCTTCCTCAAGGACTATCTGGCGTCGAAAGACCTTACCGGCCAGGGAAGGGGGATCTGACGATGACGAAATCCGGCGTCCATCAGATCCGGCTTGCGCTGATCGGTCCGAGCGGGGCGGGCAAAAGCACGACGGCGCGGCTTCTGCAGACGGCACTTCAGGCGCGCGGTTTGTCCTGCAGCGTACACAAGCTTGCCAAGCCTCTCTATGATATCAAGCAGATGTATTATCAGGCGGCCGGGCAGGCGGTCGCCTATGATGCGCAAGACCACCCTCTGATGGAGCAGATTGCCCGTGGCCTGCGCGACCTGTCGCCAACCAGCCTCGTGGACAACCTCACCCTGCGCCTCGCCGACTGCACGGATGACGTCATCCTCAACGACGATTTGCGCGATGACGCGGTCGACTGCCCAGCGCTCCGTCGCCAGGGCTTCCGGCTTATCCGGATCTTTGCACCGGAGGGAGTGCTGAGAGACCGTCTGATCTGCCGCGCTGACCTGCGGCTGATCGAACATTCGCCGCTCGACGCGCAAGTGCGCAGAATGCGCGCCGACTACGTCCTGTCCAATACGGCGGATCTGGCGAAACTGCAGACGCAGATCGACGGTCTGCTCGACCGGCTCACCGCCGGCGTTCGCGAGCGTGGCGCCTGTACGTCAACGCTTCAGCTGGTGTGAGGGCGCGCGGATGTCGGCCCCGGTTCGAGCCATCCTTTGCGACATCGACGGCACGTTGATGTTTGGCGGCAGCGCAATTCCCGGCGCGGTAGAGGCGATATCAGAGCTGCGTGTAGCCGGTATCGCGCTTCGGTTCTTGACCAATATCAGCAGCCTCGCTCCGAACGCTCTGGCAGCTCGACTGTCGCAGCATGGCTTCGACATTCAAGCGGAGGAAATAGAGACTTCCGTCACCGCCTGTGCCTCTTTGCTGGCGAGGGACGTGGACCGCACTGTCTGGCTGCTGGTTCCTGACAGCGTTCGGCATCTCTTCGATCAATGCAGCCAGACTGCGCGCAACCCAGATACCGTGGTCGTGACTGATGTCAGACATGGCTTTTCCTATGCGGCGATGAACGAAGCCTATCTCATGCTTTCGCAAGGCGCGGATTTCGTCGTTCCGCACCGGACGATGTACTCGGTCGATAAGAGGGGTCGATACCTTGATGCCGGCGCTTTCATTGCTGGCCTGGAGGCCGCAATCGGACGCAAGGCGACTGTGACCGGCAAGCCCAGTGCGACATTTTTCAACGAGGCGCTGAGAACTGTCGGATGTGGAGCTGGCGACGTCCTCGTCGTCGGCGATGATATGCTGACCGACATCAGGGGGGCCGCGGACTGCGGAATGCGCTCGGTTCTCGTCGCGACGGGCAAGGGCACGACCCCTCACAATTCAGCGTCGGCGGGACAGCCGACATTTCTCCTGTCTACGATTGCCTCATTGCCGGCTTTGGTTCACTCCCTCAATCGGAAGACACATCATGCTGCCGACCTCACTGCCTGACAGTCAGACGCAGTTTTTGCTTGAAAACGGCAACGTCTGCATAGCGTTCCAACACTGCGAAAACAGCGCGGGAATTGCCGCCAGACTGGCGGACTTTCTGGCTCCATCATTTCAGATGGCCTGTGACCACTCGCATTTCGATTTTTCCATCGGTTTCGAACCCTATGAGAGCTTTCCCGAAACATGGAAAACCGTCGTTTTGAGCGACCTGCTTATCCGCCGCAGTACCGCCGACATGTTCAACCTGAAGGCAGACGTTTCCGTTTGGGACGAGAATGTCATCGTTGTTCATGATGCAAGCAAAACAACAGCCTACCGGATAGACAGGCATACCCGACATATCACTGCCTATGTTTCCGAAGCGTCGTTCGTGCATCTGGTAGAATTGATACGATATACATGCCTTATCATCGAGGAATCGAGGGGATCTATACTTCTCCACGCGAGCGCTGCGATGGTAGACGGGGAAGCCGTGCTCGTCCTCGGCCACAAGGGCGCCGGCAAGACGACGACCTTGCTGCGGTTGTTGCTGAACGAGGCCTTCGACTATCTGTCCGGCGACAAGGTTCTGATCGATTGCACCACCGGCGGCCTGAGGATACGCGCCTGGCCGGACTATCCGCACATAGGCATCGGATCCTTGCGGACATATCCCGTCTTTGCTGCAGCATGTGGGGTCGATTTCTTCTGGGAAGACGGCTGCGAGAAGCCGGACAACCACAAGGAACTTATCGAGCCCCATGTGTTTCGCGCTGCCCTGCCGGGCAAGCCCCGCAGAGCATGCGGAGATGTCCGCGCAGTTCTTTTCCCCGATATCAGTAACTCCAGACTTGAGGTGCGGCAACTCCGGCCGGACGAACAGTCTCTTGAGGTTCTTCGGGACAATGTCGAATTTCCGTTCGAATTCACCCCGGGGCGTTGGCATGGACTTTTCGACGACATCATGCGCCGCGAACGCGTTCTCGACGACACATTGCTGCGTCGCCTCATGGATGTTCCGTGGTACTCGGTGCTCGGCCCCGTTGCCTCCCCTATCCGGGAGCTTTCGTTATGACGGATCTGCCACGCCTTCTCTGGATGCTGATTGACGGATTTCCGCACTGGCTGGTCGAGCGATATGTCGAGAGCCCTACGGTGGCCGCGCGCCTTCCGATGTTGCAGCAGCTCTGGAGGCAGGATTGCATCAGCAGGCTTCTGCCCGTATCGCCCAATTGTCAGACGCCGCCCTCCTTGTCGACGCTCTGGAGCGGCGTCGAGCCGCTGGGGACCGGCATCGTCGGTTTTCATCTGCCGGATCCGGACGTGGCACATCCAATCGCGGTGAAGGAGGCCTTTTCGGTTCGACCGACGCATGTCCGCTGGATCTGGGATTTCTATGCCGAAGCCGGCCATGCAGTTCGGCTGTGCCATGTTCCTTTCGTATCGCCAGAAAGGCTTGGGGAGCGTGCACGCTATGTCAGCTACGGCTTCGTGCCTCCGGTACGCGCGCCAGCCTTGGCCTCGCCCTCGTCGCTCAGCCCCAAGGAATTATGGCACTACGAGGCGATCGACGGAGATGCTCGGCTGACTGTCGGTTCCTGGTCGCTGCAGCATCAGGCCGTCGATATCGAACTGGGCGCATGGCGCCCGCGGCTGTATGGCAATGACATCGAGCGTACGGTAGAGCGGCTACGGCACGCGCCGCCTTTGCTCGCATCCGCGCCCAACACGCTCTATCGCGAAGGAAAACTGGGGCCGCGTCTCGCCGACGGCGGCGACGGCACCGCCGAACGTGTCTTCACTGCCTGCCTGCTCCAGATGTCCCTCCGCTATCTCGATGAATTTCTGGATAGCGTCGAGCAGGCCGATAGCCAGCTCGTCATCGGATACCAGCCTGCCCTCGATATCATGCTGCATGAATTCGCCGGCTATCTCGATCCCGCCTGCCTGTTCTGGTCTGCCGAGCGCGAAGCGGTCGTCGATGAACTGGTTTTGACGATGCTCGAACGCTTCGACGTCTTCCTATCGCGACTGCAGGCGGTGGCGCGTCCGAAGGACCGTGTCATCGTGTGCTCTGATCACGGAATGGCGTCGCTGGATACGATCATATTTCCCAACACGGTACTTGCGCAAAGAGGGTATCTGGCCAGTACGCCGGACCTCAAGATCGATGTTGAACGCTCAATTTGCTTCTATCACCCGGCAGAGACGGGCGCGCTCTGGATCAATCCTGCCGCCGCCGATCGCGCGGGTGTTTCTCGGCGGTCGATCGTGGCCGATCTTTGTAGCGACCTTGCCGATGCACCGGGAGGAGCGCCTGACATTTTGCCGATCGGTGGCGAGGTGCTGGATGGCTTCAACCTCCTAGGACATCTGCGGCCCGGTCACTGCCAGCAAGCCAAGTCGACGATCACGGATGCTCGCTGGGGACCGAGCCGGAAGACAGGAGAACACGGCAGCCATTGCCTCGATCCGCGTCTGGAGGGGATCGTCATCGATCTCAGCGCCGACCGGCAGCGACCGACAGCGTCAGCGATCATGGCCAAGGACGTCGCGGCCGCCTTCATCGGCTGCCGCATTCCGCAGGAGGCGCTCAATGCGTGAGCCCTATTCCAGCGAAGCCTTGCCCGTTCTGGCAGACATCCACGGCAACCGCATGGGCTTCGAGGCCGTGCTCGATCGCCTCGCGACCTTGAATATCCGGCGTCCTCCCTTGCTTCTCGGCGACCTGGTCTGGACGCATTTTTGCGATCGCAGCGCTTCCGAGCTCGTCATGCTGCTTGATCGGATCATGTCCATGCCGCTCACCGGAGCTGTGTGTGGAAACACCGACGCGTTTTTCCTGAACGGCTGGCTGGAACGCTGGGACCCTGCAGACGCTGAAGACCAGCGAACACGGTCCCATATGCTTTCCTTCAAATCGTGCCTGAGTGCGGCGCATCTGGCATTTCTGGGCGCAATGCCCAATACGCAAACATTCGTCATGAGCAATCGGACGTGTCTCGCTTGCCACGCATCACCGCGCGACAACCGCATCGGCTTGACGCTGGACATGCTGACCGCCGATGTCGATGAGCACCTGGCCGGTCGCCATATGCATTGCCTCGTGACGGGGCACCTGCATACGCCCTTCGTCCGCCTCATGGAGAGCGGGCTTCTCCACATCTCCGTCGGAGCCGTTGGCCGCCATCCTCACGAATATGACGGCATCGTCGATTTCGCGATTCTTGACCATACGCCAAGCGGCCTCGTTGCCGTCCACCACCGGCTTCTCGAGCCGCAGCAGATGCATTGAATATCCAGGCCTTTTGTCTTCTTACATTTTGTGGAGCCTGACATGAAAGCTCTATCACCATTGGACACTTTGGCGCTTCTCGTCGTGCTGGCGCTGTGGTCCGGCAACTTCGTGGCGACCAAGATCGGGCTGAATGGGATTGACGTCCTGTTCTTTTGCGGCTGGCGTTTCCTCATTGCCGGCATCTGCGGATTGCCATTCCTCAGAATGCCAGGAAAGAACCTTTCCTATCTGCTGATGATCTCGCTCGTGCTCGGCACCATTCACTTCGCCTTCCTGATGTATGGCATCCGTGGTGCCGGTGCCGGCGCCTCGACGGTCGTCTACCAGCTCAATGTCCTCTTCGGGGTGATCCTGGGGATTTTGCTCTTCGGCGAGCAGTTCAGCTATCTGCGCTTCACCTGCATCCTTCTTGCGATCGCCGGGTTGACGGTGACCCTCTGGCAGAAGGCAGAATTCTCCGTGTCGCTTGCCCTCGTATCGGTGGTGATTGCAGCCTTCATCTTCGCCTATGCCCAGATCATGGTGAAAAAAGTAAAGGGCATGCCGGGTTTCACGATCAACACCTGGGTCAACCTGCTGGCCGCGCCGCAGATGTTCCTTCTCTCCTATATCTTCGAGGGAAATCAATGGGTTTCGATCCCGCAAATTCCGCTGAATTCCATCCTCGCGCTTCTCTACACTTCTGCATTGTCGGGCGTTTTCGCTTATGGGTTCTGGTATTACCTGCTGCAAAAATACCCGGTCGGGACCGTGCTTCCGATGACGCTGATCGTGCCCCTCAACGGGGTGCTCCTTTCCATCTTCCTGCTTGGTGAAGTCCTGACGCCTGAACTCGCTTTCGGGGGAGCCATGATTCTGCTGAGCGTGGTGGGCATCTACATGCACGACCAGATCAAAACACTTCATTTCGGAAGGAGGCCCAGGAAATGAGCACAGGGGAAAGAAGACTACTGATCGTCGAGGTTCACGCCCGCGGGGCCGGCAATTATCCCCGTTTTGATATCCTGCGACGGCACGGCTATGCGATCTTCTATCTCACGACCAGCGAAAGGGTCGATCCCTACGACTTTGCCGATATCAGGCGCGTGCCGAGCAAGTTTCTGGACGATTTGCGCAAGGCTGCGGAAGAATGGCACCGCGAGGTCGACTTCGACGCGGTCATGACGACCGACGAGGCATCCGTAATCGCCACCGCCAGCATTGCCGAGACGCTTCACTTGCCTGGTCTGGGCCTGAAGGCTGCGCAAAACAGCCGCAACAAATGGTTCATGCGTCTTGCACATCAGGCCGGCGAGGCACCCCATCCGCAATTTGCCCGCTGCGATACGCTGGAGGATGCGCTGGTCGCCGCCAAGGAGATCGGATACCCGGTGATCCTCAAGCCGACGCTCGGCGCACTGGCGCAGCACGTCTACAAGATTTCCGGTCCAGTGGAGATGGAGAACCGTTTCGCCGCGGCGATGGAGGGAAGCAAATCCGCCTCGTTCAGCCGGTTCGAGGCCAAATCCGAGGATATCGGACCTTGCACTCTTCTGGTCGAAAGCTTTCTCGACGGATCGGAACATGCAGTCGAAGCCGTCATCGAGGGGGACACGCTCCAGCTCGGCGCCATTGCCGACCGGCTGTCGATCGATTCTGAAACCTTCGACGCCGATCTCTACAAGATGCCGACGGCTCTTTCGGCAAGTCAGATTGAGTTGGTGCATGAGGCGATCCGGCTCGGCGCCATGTCGCAGGGTATCGGTCTCGGCGTTCTGCATGCCGAGGTCCGCTTCCATCACGGACGCCCCTACATTCTCGAGATAGCGGCCCGTCCGGGGGGCGGCTCGATCCAATACACCTCCGAGGCATCCTACGGTTACTGCCCCGTCAGTGCCGCCCTGACGGTGGCGGAGGGACGAAGTGTGCACGTCCCGCCGCTGAAGCCGACGGGAGAGGTCTCGATTGCCCTGACCATGTTGTGTGACGAGGGTCATGTCGAGAAGCTGTCCGTTCCTTCGGGTGTGCGAAACATGCCGGGTGTCATAAACTTCCAGGTCGTTCCGAAACCTGGCGGCACCGTCTACCGGCCACCGCTGGGTAATGACGTGCTCGGGTTCCTGGGCACGAAGGGCGACAGCCTGGACGATGCACTCGCCCTGGCGGACAGGATTTTTACGTCCATCGAGATCGACCTTACGCCATTGGCCCACACATGACGAACGATGCATGAGCAGACCGCCGGCAGACTTCAACGCATCACCATAGTTTGACGCTCCGGCCCCAGTTTCTCCAGTTCCGCACGCAAGACGGCCCCGCCATTTTTGCTGGAATTCCTCGTACCCAGGATGGCTTTCGATCGGAGCGGTCGGGAGATGATTTTCCAATGCCTGTTGTTCTCTATTCAGTATCGATGGAGGCTCGTCGTGCCGCAGATCCCGGAGTACCTAAATGCCTTCGCGATCATGCTGTCGGCGATCGCGCTTTGCTGGGGCCTATGCCGGATGTGTCTCAAGGGCCCGCAGTCGGCATTGCTACCGGATTTCCTGCTCTACATATGTGCCGGGTTCCTCGTGAAAACGGTCTGCGGTACCTTCTTTCCGGACAGCATGGCGCTGTTGACCAAGCAAAACGACAGCTTCGTTGCGATCCAATTCGTCGCTCTGTTTTTCTTCATGATGCCGAGCTGTGCAAATCTGCGTTTCGAGGGCCTTGGCAGTCACGCGAAGGAAGTCGGCAGTCTGGTGACAGGCTGCGTCCTGGCATTCTTCCTCGCCCTGCTATCGGCACCCGCCATAGCCAAGTTCGCGCCTGATCCGTTGTTCGTCGATACCGATGAACACACTCGTTTTGCACATTTCCTGGTCTTGAGCCTCGGCACGATGGTGACGTCCATTCCGTTCCTGACCAAGATCCTGCTGAGTAACGGTTTGCTCAAGTCTCGCTTTGGCAAAAGCCTTCTGCTTTCGGCCTGCATTGTCGACGTTGTGGTCTGGATTATCTTCTCGATTGCCCTTTCGATTTCTTCGAGTGGCGGGGCGGATATCGGCACGGCCGGCTGGCAAATCCTGCGAGCGATCGCTCTCATAGGGCTGACCCTCGGTATCGGCATTCCGCTTGCTCGGTGGGGTGCGGCGGCGCTTCAGCGCAATGGCTGGCTCGATTTTCTCTTCGCGCTTGTTGTCGCGGGCGGCACCCTTGCCTTTACCATGCTGGTTGGCCTCGAGCCGATCGTCGGAATGGTTCTCGCAGGGCTTGTCGCCGGTTCCGCTCGCGACCATATCGCGGAGGGCCTCGACCGCCTGGAAAAACTAGCCGCTACTTTTGGCGCCCCGGTCTATTTCATCTGCGTCGGTTTCAGCATCAACCTGACAACAACGCCCAATTTCGCGATGATCGTCGTCTTCCTGCTTTGGACCTCAGCGGTCAAGATCGGGTCGGTCGCCGTCACGACAGGTTTCCTGCGCCAGCCAAGCTGGTCCAGTTTAGGCTTTGGCATCGCCATGAATACCCGAGGCGGGCCGGGGCTGGTCCTTGCCGCCGCATCCTATTCCGCCGGCCTTGTCAGCATCACGGGTTTCATGGCGCTGACGCTGACCTCGATTCTCACCGCCGTGATGACGGATCTGTATCTTCGGTCGGAGCTGCGGAACGGTCGAGTGCCATTGCCCCACCAAGGAAACAAACTCTGAATACTAGGGCAGCAAAACCGCGATCGCCCGCTCCGTCTGGATCAATCGACCCAGGGCAGAGTGCCCCTCGGCAGACGGTGGGCGGCGGCCGTGGCGATGGCGGCGAGTATCAGGACCAGAAGCGTCGACAGGACGGCGACCGCGGCTGCGGCGGTCGAGTTGCCTTCATACTGCAAGGCAAAGATCATGACCCCGATCGTCTCGTTGCCGGACGACCACAACAGGGCTGAGAGCGTCAGTTCGTTCAGCGCCGTCATCACCACCAGGATCGCGCCGGCCGCGGCGGCGGGCAATACACCTGGCAGGAAGATCGCCAGGATACGGCGCAACAGCCCGGCGCCTGTCACGCGGGCGGCTTCGTCAAGCGAGGGGTCGGCTGACTGTGCGGCGGCAGCAACCGGCCGCAGGACCAGTGGCAGGAAGCGCGCGAGGTAGGCGATAACGAGGATCATCATCGTTCCGTAGATCGAGATCCCAACAAGCGGCAGAGGCTTCAGAAAGGCGAGGATCATGCCAAGAGCGACGACTGTTCCGGGAACAACCCAGGGGGCTTCGATGATGATGTCCAGCAGTCGCAACACCGGGTTCTGCCCGCGCCTGGACACAAAGGCCAGCGGCACGGCGACGAGCATCGAGATGGCAGCCGTGATCAACGCAAGCATAAGCGAATTGGTAAAGGCGCGCCTTACAGTCTGATTGTCGAGGACGGCATGGAACTGATCGAGGCTGATCGTGTCTGGCCCGAATGCCACGCCTATGGCCGGCAAGAGTGCGGTCATCGTGAGGGCCGCCAGTGGGACCAGAGACAGGATCAGCACAAGGATCCAGATCAGGATCTCGATCACGGGTGCGCTGCGCCGCGCGACGAAGGGGGCGCCCGCCGGCAGTGGCACGGCGAGACGGGTTGCAACGACATTGCGCATGACGATCGCGATCGCTGCCATCGCCGCGAGCACGAGGGCCAGCGTCGCCACCTGTCCGGCCGCTGCCGGACCAAAGCCGTTGAGCCGCTGGTAGATCAGCGTCGTCAGGACAGAAATGCGGCCGGGAATGCCGAGCAGTGCCGGGACGCCGAAATTGCCGATCGCGGCGGTGAAGGCGATCAGGCTGCCGGCGAGAACCGAGGGCATGACGATTGGCAGCACGATGCCGGTTCCAATCCGCCGGGGCGGAATACCGAGAATGCGCGCGGCTTCGATCAGGTCGGACGGCAGCGCTCGCAAGGCGGCACGCACCGCGATGAAGACGAGTGGCATATGCTCGATGCCCATCACCAGTGCTATTCCGCCCACCGAATAGAGTGGGTTGGTCGAACCCGGCGCTGCGGCAAGGCCGAGTGGTTTGAGGATCGGTGATTGTGCGCCGAAGAGTTCGATCCAGGCGAGCGCCATGGTTTGCGACGGTACGATCAGCGGTATCAGGATGAGAAAGGTCAGCGCTGCGCGGGTCCTCAGCTTGAGCAGGCTGACGGCAAAGGCGAGCGCCACGCCAATGAGCGTCGAGACGAGGACAGACAGAAGGGCCGTCTGCAGCGTGCCGGAAAGCGCCCTGAGCGTCGAGCGGCTGGACAAGGTGGCAAGCATCAGACCGAGCGGTGTACCGTCCTCGCCGGGCTGGAAGGCGCTGGCAAACAATCGGGCAAGCGGCCACAGCGTTGTTGCGGCGACATACAGAACGAGAAGGGAGACGAGCAGATGCTCGCCTCCCGAGACACGCGGCTTGTGCATTCTGGGATCAGCCGCCGAAGAGCTTGGCGAACTTTTCCTTGTTCTCGGTGTCGGCCTTCAGCATGGCATCGCTATCGGCAGGCAGGATCTTCAGCGTCGAGAGGGCCGGATAGCCTTCCGGCTGCGTGACACCGGGCAGGATCGGGAAGTAACCCTGGGCGGTTGCCTGTTCCTGCGCGGCCTTGGACAGCTGCCAGGAGACGAAGGTCTTGGCAGCGTCCACTGCATCCGAGCCCTTCAGCACGGCAACCGGCTGGGTGATCGAGCTCACGCCTTCGGTCGGGAAGACGAAGTCGACGGGTGAGCCCTTCTTCTTAGCGTTCAGCGCCATGTATTCGATGATGATGCCATAGGCCTTCTCGCCGCGCGCAACGGCCTCGATGACCGTGCCATTGCCCTGACCGGCAACGGCGCCGGCCTCTGCCAGCTTCTCATAGTAGGCCCAGCCGAATTCCGGCTGCTGCGTCATGGTGCCGACATGGATGACGGCGGCACCCGAATAAAGCGGGCTCGGCATGATTAGGCTTTTTGCCGCATCGGTTTCGAGCAGATCGTTCCAGCTTGTCGGCGCCGTCTTCACGAGGTCGGTGTTGTAGACGATGCCCGTGGTGATCACCTTGGTGCCGAAGAAAGTCTTGTCGGCATCGATGAAGGCCGGATCGATGCCCTCGACCGGGGCGTCGGTGAAGGCGAGCAGGCGGTCGTCGTTCTTCAGCTGGGTCATCGCGACAGTGTCGGCGATCAGAATGACGTCGGCGGGGCTATTGCCGGCTGTATATTCGGCCTGCAGCTTGGCCATGACTTCGGTGGTGCCGGAGCGGAAGAGCTCGACCTTGATCTCCGGGTGGTCGGCGTTGAAGGCCTCGATGACCTGGGTCATCTGATCCTGCGGCTGCGAGGTATAGACGGTGATCGTGTCCTCTGCCTGTGCGGTGAAGGCGAGACCGGCAAGGATCGTGGTGGTGAGGAGCGTGCGGATGAACATGGAAACCTCATTGAAGGGGCGGAGCAGGCCCGAAAACGGTCGAATGCCGGCCCTTGGGCGGCAGGAATTGTCGCCTAGCGCAGCGAGATGACGCCCGGACGACAGGTCGATGATCTTCGTGTGACATCGCCGTTGCTGGGCGTGCCCCCGCCTTGGCCGATTACCCAGCCGTCCGTGATGACAAGTTCGATCGGCGTGCCCGGCGCGATCCGCTCGTCCAGTGGCAGGCTGACGACGTCGCCGTCGATCTCGGTCGGCAGGCAATGGCTGAGAAGGCTGCCGTTCTGAAAGACCTGGCCGACGAGCTCGGTCTTAAGATGTCCGCCCTCGTTGACGCGCTTGAGATCCGAGGCATGAAAGCAGAGCCAGCCATAGCCGACGGGTGCATTTCCCGGCATGTCGAGAAGTTGCTGGCCAAGCATCACCCGGGTCCAGCCGCCTTCCGATGTGATCACCCGGACCGGCAGTGTCCGACCGCGCCCGATGAAGCGGGCGACCATCGGCGAGGCTGGCTTCCGGTAGAGCTCCTCCGGCGTTGCCAACTGCTCCAGCCGACCGTGGTCCATGACGGCCACATGGGTCGCGACCGCCATGGCCTCGTCCTGGTCGTGGGTGACGAAAACGAAGGTGGAGCCAGTCAGGCTGTGGATGCGACGAAATTCGGCAAGCATCGCCTCGCGCAGATGTGCATCGAGGTTGGCGAGCGGTTCGTCGAGGAGGATCAGATTGGGTCGGGTGGCAAGCGAGCGGGCCAGCGCCACACGCTGACGCTGTCCGCCGGACAGCTCGTGCGGGCGTCTGTCGCCGAGACCCGCGAGGCCGACGACCTTCAGCACCTCCTCGATCCGTGCGGCGCGTTCCCGGGGTTTCAATCCGCCGACCTTCAGGCCGAATTCGATGTTGCCGCGAACGGTCATCGTCGGCCACAGGGCGTAGGACTGGAATACCATGCCGATCCCCCGCTTTTCCGGGGGAAGGAAGGCACCATCCCCGGCAACGATCGTCTCGTCGAAGCGAATTTCACCCCCGTCAGGCGCCTCCAGCCCCGCGATCAGCCGCAGGAGGGTGGTCTTACCTGAGCCCGAAGGACCGAGCAGGGCGAGAAATGCACCGTCGGGGATGGTGAGCGAGACGCCGTCGACAGCCTGAAAATCGTCAAAACGCTTGGAGACGGCGGAAAGGGTAAGACGCGGCAAGGCTTTGTGCTCCCGAATTTCCCTCGTCCTCTGCCACGTTCAGATGACGTCTGGATGAAGCCGCTGGCGTAGATGCCATCTCCTCGGTGGTGAGCTTGTGGCGACCAATTTCAGGCACGGTCATCCGTGTATTCAAGCAGATGTTTCGCTTGTTTGAGATGCGGTGCGTCGATCATTCGGCCGGCGAAACGAAGCACGCCTTTGCCGGGATTGGCGGCAAAGGCGTCGACGATCGCCTGAGCCTCGGCCAATTCCTCCGGGGTCGGCGTGAATGCCTGGTTGATGACGGGTACTTGCGCGGGATGGATCGCCATCATGCCATTAAAGCCGTCAAAGCGGGCGCGCCGCGCATAGGCGGCAAGCCCGTCCGCATCGGCAAGCGCGGGGTAAACGGTCTCGATCGCAGCCACGCCGGCCGCGTGGGCGCCAAACAAGGTCAGGGAGCGGGCGAGTTCGTAAGGGGCGGTGTAGCGGCCCGTCTCGTCGCGTGCGCCAAGCGCCCCGATGGCGGCCGGCAGGTCTTCCGCGCCCCAGGTCAGGCCGACAAGCCTGTCGCTGACGGATGTGTAAGAGCCCAGCTGGAAGATCGCGGCCGGGGTCTCGGTCGCGATCGGCAGGACGGGGATGCCGGGCGCTTTTGCGCTCAGGGCTTCGACACTCGAAGCGCCCTCCGCCTTCGGGAGCACCAGCCCGTCCGGCGGTCCTTCGAGGATCGTGGCGAGATCGTCGTCCAAAAGGCCGCTGTCGAGCGGATTGACTCGGACGAGAAGCCGGATCCGGCCTTTTGCCTGGCGCAGGAAGCTCGCCGTCGCCAGCCGCGCCGCAGGCTTGGCGTCCAGCGTCACGGAATCCTCGAGGTCCAGAAGCAGGGCATCGGCGCCGCAGCCGAGTGCCTTCTCCATGCGATCGGGTCTGTCGCCCGGAACGAAGAGCAGCGAGCGCAGCCTCATTGGGGCCTCCGCGAGACGAGTGCGGAGCGCAGGCACTGGCAGACCAGTTCGCCCCGCTGGTTGAAGAGCTCATGCCTGAAGGTGACGATGCCAGCGGTTGGGCGCGATTGGCTTTCCTTTAGGTCGGCAATCTCGGTTTCCGCCCGCAGCGTGTCGCCGAGGAAGACTGGTTTCGGCATGACAACCTTGTCGTAGCCCAGATTGGCAACCAGCGTGCCGAGCGTGGTATCGCCGACCGACAGGCCGACCATCAGCGAGAAGGTGAAGGTGCCGTTGACGAGGATCTGGCCGAATTCGCTCGCTTTCGCCGATTCGACATCGAGATGCAGCGGTTGCGGATTGTGGGTCATCAGCGTGAACAGCAGGTTGTCCGTTTCGGTCACAGTGCGCCTGACCTCGTGAGAGATCCGGTCGCCCAGTTTCCAGTCTTCGAAATAGCGTCCGGCCATCATCCGTCTCCCTCGATCCTGACGAGCAGGCTGCCCTCAACGACCTGGTTCCCCTGGCTCGCCCTCAGCTCCGCCACCTTGCCATCGAATGGGGCGTGAAGCACTTGCTCCATTTTCATAGCCTCGATGACGATCAACGGCTGGCCGCGTTTGACGAGGTCACCCTGGGCAACTGAAACGGCGATGATGATACCCGGCATTGGCGCGATGATGGTGCCGTCGCTGGAGCCTCCACCATGACCAGCATGCCCGGCCCGCGGTGCCCCGAACTCCCACGCCTCGCCATCATGGAAAAGAACCCCGTTTTCCATTCGGACCGTCGTTTGAGCGCCATTCACCTGAACCAGATAGAGCCTCTTTCCAACGTCGACGGCGACCTGCCGGTCGATCTCGGCATTGAGGCGAAACCCCGTCAGAGCCGTCCAGACATCCTGCGATTGTTTCGGCAACAGGGCCGTTGCAGCGGCCTGCAAAACCGCTTCAGCCGGTTCACTTGGCGGCACAAGGTCTTCGGCATGCCGATCGATGAAGCCGGTATCGACCGCCCCTGCCAGAAAGTCAGGATGACGTAGCGTGCGGCCGAGGAAACCTGCATTGCTGCGCACCGGCCAGACCTCAACCTGGCCTGCAGCCTCGCCAAGCTTTCTGGCCGCCTCTTGCCGGCTGGCGCCGTGGCTGATGAGTTTGGCCAGCATCGGGTCGTAATAGGCCGTGATCTCGTCGCCCTGTTCGACGCCGCTGTCGATCCGTAGTGTCTCCGGCAGGCGCAGATGGTCGAGCCGACCGATCGACGGCAGGAAACCGGTTGCGGGATTTTCCGCGTAGAGCCGCGCTTCCATGGCCCAGCCGTGGATCTCCAACTGATCCTGTTGCAAGGGCAGCGGCTCGCCTGACGCGATGCGCAATTGCCATTCGACCAGATCCTGTCCGGTGATCGCCTCGGTCACGGGATGCTCGACCTGGAGACGCGTGTTCATTTCCATGAACCAGATGCGATCGGCGCGCAGGCCCTCCGAGGCATCGGCGATGAACTCGATCGTGCCGGCGCCGACGTACTCGACCGCGCGGGCTGCCTTGACGGCCGCCTGGCAAATCGCCTCTCGGGTTGCGGCATCCATGCCGGGGGCGGGCGCTTCCTCGATCACCTTCTGATGCCGGCGTTGCAGCGAGCAGTCGCGTTCGAAGAGATGCACCACATTGCCCTTGGTGTCGCCGAAGACCTGCACCTCGATATGACGCGGCGAGAGGATGTATTTCTCGATCAGCACGCGGTCATCGCCAAAGGATGACGTCGCCTCGCGCCGGCAACTGGCGAGTGCCGCCGCAAAATCCTCCGTCCGCTCGACGCGGCGCATGCCCTTGCCGCCGCCGCCGGCCACCGCCTTGATCAGTACCGGATAGCCGATGGCATCGGCCTCGCTTTGCAGTCGTTCCGGGCTCTGGTCTTCACCGAGATAACCGGGGGTTACCGGCACGCCGGCTGCGATCATCCGTTGTTTGGCAGCATTTTTGAGGCCCATGGCCCGGATGGCAGCGGGCGGTGCCCCGACCCAGACGAGCCCGGCGGCGATCACGGCTTCGGCAAACTTGGCATTTTCCGACAGGAAGCCATATCCGGGATGGATCGCCTGAGCGCCGCTCTTCCTGGCGGCCTCCAGGATGCGGTCCTGACGCAGGTAGCTGTCGCGGGCCGGCGCCGGGCCGATCGGCAGTGCCTCATCGGCTTCCCGCACAAAGGCCATGCCGGAATCGACGTCCGAATGGACCGCAATCGTCCGGATGCCAAGCCGCCTTGCCGTGCGAATGATCCGCCTTGCGATTTCACCACGATTGGCAATCAAGAGACTTTCGATCATCTTCGCCTCACATCCGGAAAATGCCGAACTGCGCCCGCTCTAGGATCGGGGCGTTCAGCGTTGCGGAAAAGGCGAGGCCAAGCACGTCGCGGGTCTGGGCCGGGTCGATGATGCCGTCGTCCCACATCCGGGCCGTCGCGTAATAGGGGTTGCCTTCGTCCTCGTATTTCTGGCGGATCGGCGCCTTGAAGGCCTCGGCCTCCTCCTCCGTCCAGCCTTTGGCGTCGCGATGGACGGTCGCCAGGACAGAGGCGGCCTGCTCGCCTCCCATCACCGAAATGCGGGCATTCGGCCAGGAAAACAGGAAGCGTGGCTGAAAGGCGCGGCCGCACATGCCGTAATTGCCGGCCCCGAAACTGCCGCCGATCAGCACGGTGACTTTCGGCACCTGTGCGCCCGCGACTGCGGTCACCAGCTTGGCGCCATGTTTGGCGATCCCTTCCGCCTCGTATTTCCCGCCGACCATGAAGCCGGAGATGTTCTGCAGGAAGAGCAGCGGACTGCGCCTCTGGCAGGCGAGTTCGATGAAGTGTGCGCCCTTCAGCGCACTTTCGGAAAACAGGACGCCATTGTTGGCGAGGATGGCGATGGGCATGCCCCAGAGACGGGCAAAACCGCAGACAAGGCTTGCCCCGTAGAGCGGCTTGAACTCCTGCAGTTCGGACCCATCGACGAGGCGGGCGATCACCTCGCGCACGTCATACGGTGAGCGCAGGTCCTGCGGGACCACGCCGTAGAGTTCACTCGGGTCGAACAGGGGAGGGCGCGGCTTGGCAAGCTCGATGTCCGCCGTTTTTGGCCGGTTCAATGTCGCCACGATGTCGCGCACGATCAGAAGCGCGTGTTCGTCGTTCTCGGCAACATGGTCGACAAGGCCGGACTTGCGGGCGTGGACATCAGCACCACCCAGATCTTCGGCCGAGATCACCTCGCCGGTTGCGGCCTTCACCAGAGGTGGGCCGGCGAGAAAGATGGTGCCCTGGTTGCGGACGATCACCGTCTCGTCGGACATGGCCGGCACATAGGCGCCGCCTGCAGTACAGCTTCCCATGACGCAGGCAATCTGCGGAATCCCGGCGGCAGACATCTGCGCCTGATTGTAGAAGATCCGGCCGAAATGATCACGGTCGGGGAAGACCTCGGCCTGATGCGGCAGGTTGGCGCCGCCGGAATCCACCAGATAGATGCAGGGCAGGCGGTTTTCCGAGGCGATCTCTTGTGCTCTCAGATGCTTCTTTACCGTCATTGGGAAATAGGCGCCGCCCTTCACCGTCGGATCATGGGCAATGATCATGCATTCGCGACCGGAGACACGGCCGATGCCGGCAATCATGCCGGCGCCCGGAGCCTCGTCACCATACATGCCGCCGGCCGCCAGTTGCCCGATCTCGAGGAAAGGAGAGCCAGGATCAAGGAGCCGCAATACGCGATCCCGGGGCAGAAGCTTGCCGCGCGCCACATGCCGTTGGCGGTGGCTTTCCGCTCCGCCCAAAGCGGCGGTGGCCACCTTGGACTTCAGTTCCTCGGCAAGCGTGACGTTGCGTGTCGCATTGTGCTTGAAACCTTCGCTATCTCGATCGAGCAGAGTGGAGAGAACCGGCATCAGTTCATCCCCTCTACACCGATGACCTCGCGGCCGATCAGCATGCGGCGCACCTCGTTGGTGCCCGCGCCGATGTCGAGAAGCTTTGCATCGCGCCAGTAGCGCTCGACGGGCCAATCCTTGGTGTAACCCGCGCCACCGAGAGCCTGGATCGCCTGTTCCGCAACCTTCACCGCGTTCTCAGACGCATAGAGGATTGCGCCGGCCGCATCCTGGCGCGTTGTCTGGCCGGCATCGCAGGCACGCGCCACGGCATAGACATAGGCGCGGGCGGAGTTCAGCGCCACGACCATGTCGGCGATCTTGGCCTGCATCAGTTGGAAGCTTCCGATCGTTCGGCCAAACTGCCGGCGCTCCCTGACATAAGGCAGGACGACGTCGAGGCAGGCCTGCATGATGCCGAGCTGGATCCCAGAAAGCACCACCCGCTCGTAGTCGAGGCCGGACATCAGCACCTTCACCCCGCCGTTGAGCGGACCCATGACGTTTTCGTGCGGGACGAAGCAGTCCTGGAAAACGAGTTCGGCCGTGGGCGAGCCGCGCATGCCGAGTTTGTCGATCTTCTGGCCGATCGAGAAACCGGGGTAATCCTTTTCAACGAGAAAGGCCGTGATGCCCTTCGATCCGGCCTCCGGCTCGGTCTTGGCATAGACCAGGAGTATCTGCGCATAGGGCGCATTGGTGATCCAGAACTTGGTGCCGTTCAGGCGAAAACCGCCCTCGACCCTGTCGGCGCGCAGCCGCATCGAGACGACGTCGGATCCGGCGCCGGCTTCGGACATAGCGAGGCTGCCGACATGGTCGCCGGATATCAGGCCGGGCAGATACTTCGCCTTCTGCTCGTTGGAACCCCAGCGCGCAATCTGGTTGATGCAGAGATTGGAATGGGCGCCATAGGACAGGCCGACTGAGGCCGAAGCGCGGCTGATTTCCTCGCAGGCAACGACATGTTCGAGATAGCCAAGGCCGAGACCGCCGTCCGCTTCCGCGACCGTGATGCCATGCAGGCCGAGAGCGCCCATGGCCGGCCAGAGTTCGACCGGGAAACGATCATGCTTATCGACGTCCGCAGCGATCGGGGCGATACGCTCGCGGGCGAAACGCGCCGTCGTGTCGCGGATCATGTCCGCCGTTTCACCAAGCCTGAAGTCCATCTCGGTCATGTGGCTTCCTCACAGAGATCCTGTCATGCGGTCCGTCCGAAGTCAGTCAGATGTGCAGCGCGTGGCCCAATGCCTTCAGTGCTGCTTCCTGCAGCGCTTCACCGCGTGTGGGATGCGCATGGATGGTGGCGGCGATGTCCTCCAGCCGCGCGCCCATCTCGATCGCGATGGCAAACGTCGAGGCAAATTCCGAGACGCCCGCGCCGACGGCTTGCAGGCCGAGGACCGCATGGGTGTCGGCGCGCGCCACCACGCGAACGAAGCCGTCTTCGTCCTCCACCGTCATCGCCCGTCCATTTGCAGTGAAGGGGAACTGGCCGATTTTCACATCGAAGCCATGGCTGCGGGCTTCCTCGGGCAGAAGACCGGCGCTGACGATTTCAGGGTCGGTGAAGCAGATGGCGGGAATGCAGCGCTTGTCCCAGGCGCGCTTACGCCCGGCAACGATCTCGGCGACCATTTCGCCCTGCGCCATGGCACGATGCGCCAGCATCGGTTCGCCCGTGACGTCGCCGATCGCGTAAACCCCGCGCATGGATGTGTGGCAGCGGTCATCGACCTGCAGGAACGAGCCGATCCGGTCGAGATCGAGTTCTTCCAGGCCTGAGCCCGTGGTGCGCGGCCGTCGTCCGACGGCCACGAGAATGCGATCGGCCGGCAGTTCGCGCCGTCCCTCGGCGGTCTCGACGGCCAGCGCCTCGCCCGTGTCGGAAAGCCCGACGGCTCTCGCTTCCGTCAGGACCTTGATGCCGCGCTCGCCAAGCCTGCGCAGAACCGGTTTGACCAGATCGGCATCGTAGAGCGGCAGGATCTGCGATGTGGCCTCGACCACCGTGACTTCAGATCCCATGCGGGCGAAGGCGGTTCCGAGTTCGAGCCCGATATAGCCGCCGCCGACGACAACGAGGCGCTTGGGCAGTTCCGTCAGGGACAGCGCCTCGGTGGAGGAAATGACCTTGCCGCCGAAAGGTAGGGCCGGAAGTTCGACGGGATCGGAGCCCGTCGCGATGACAACGGTCTCTGTGCGGATGACCTGCAGGCCCGTCTCGGTTTCGACCTCAACCGTCTTGCCGTCGCGGAAGTGCGCGTGGCCGTGAACGATCTTGACCCGCGCCTTCTGCAGGAGACCGGATACGCCGCCGGTCAGGCGGCCGACGATGGCGTCTTTCCAGGCCATGGTTTTGGAGAGATCGATCGAGGCGCCTTCGACGCGAATGCCAAGGGCGTTCTCGCCCGTCGATAGGGAACGCGCCTTGTCGAAAGTCTCTGCGGCATGGATGAGCGCCTTGGAGGGAATGCAGCCGACCGTCAGGCAGGTGCCACCGGGGCGGCCCTCTTCGACGATGACGGTGTCAATCCCAAGCTGGCCGGCCTTGATGGCGCAGACATAGCCACCGGGGCCGGCGCCGATGATGAGAAGCTTGCAGGAAATCTCTTTCATGACTCAGCCTTCGATAAAGATCAGCGCGGGTGTCTCCATCAGCACCCGCAGGCGCTGGACGAAGGTGGCGGCGTTCCAGCCATCGACGATGCGATGATCAAAGCTGGAAGACAGGTTCATCATCTTGCGCGGCACAAACTGCGTGCCGTCCCAGACGGGCCGGGTGGCGATCTTGTTGACGCCGACGATGGCGACTTCCGGGTGGTTGATGACCGGGGTGGAGACAATGCCGCCAAGCGCGCCGAGCGAGGTGATGGTGATGGTCGAGCCGGTGAGTTCGTCGCGGGTGGCGGTGCCGGCACGGGTGGCTTCGGCAAGGCGGTTCATCTCGGTCGCGCAATCCCAGATGCCGCGCGCCTCGGCGTGTTTGACCACCGGGACCGCCAGACCGGCAGCGGTCTGGGTGGCGATGCCGATATGCACAGCACCGAAACGGGTGAGCACGCCGGCATCGTCGTCGAAGGTCGCGTTGACATCCGGCTGTTCAACGACCGCCTTGACCAAGGCGCGCATCAGGAAGGGCAGGAGCGTCAGCTTTGGCTGGTCAGGCCGGCGTTCGGCATTCATCTTGGCGCGCAGTTCTTCGAGCGCCGTCACGTCCACTTCCTCCACATAGGTGATGTGGGGAATGCGGGAGGTGGAGACGACCATTTTTTCGGCGATCCGGCGTCGAAGGCCGGTCAGCTTGGTCTCCTCGCGCGCGGTCTTCTTGGCAAGGCCCGAGACCGTCGGTGCAGGATCCGGGCCGCGGGCAAGAAACTGTTCGACGTCTTCGCGCAGAATGCGTCCCGCCGGACCCGATCCGCGCAAAAGGCGCAGGTCGATGCCATTCTCGCGGGCCAGCAATCGGACCGATGGCGCCGCGAGCGGCTTGTCGAATTCCGGAGAGGGTTGCCGAGCGGGGGCAGCGGCGGGCGTTGCAGGCGCTGCAGGCGGCGCGGACTTCGTTGGCGTGTGCGGCGCTTCGCTGCTTGTGCCCGGCGGGGGCTCGGGCGTCTGCGTGCCTACCGCCTCCGGTGTCGCCGGTTCCTCGCCTGCACCATCAGTTGCGATCCGGATGAGGGGCGCCTTGACCGCGATCGTGTCTCCCACTTCGCCGCCAAGCCAGACCACTGTGCCACTGACGGGTGTGGGGATTTCCACGGTCGCCTTGTCGGTCATCACGGCGGCGACCATCATGTCTTCGCGCACGAGATCGCCGATCTTCACCATCCATTCGACAAGCTCCGCCTCGGCCACGCCTTCGCCGACATCGGGCATCTTGATCGTGAACTCGCCCATGGCTCAGGCCTCCATGACGTCGATGAGCGCGCGGCCGACCCTGATTGGGCCGGGGAAATAGTCCCATTCCTGCGCATGCGGATAAGGCGTGTCCCAACCGGCGACGCGCATGACCGGCGCTTCCAGATGGTAGAAGCAGTGCTCCTGCACCAGCGCCGCGATCTCGCCGCCGAAACCGGAGGTCAGTGTCGCCTCATGCACCACGACGCATCGACCGGTCTTGGCGACGGATTTGACGATCGTGTCGAGATCGAGCGGCATCAGGCTTCGAAGGTCGATCACTTCGGCGTCGATGCCGGTCTCCTCAGCTGCGGCAAGCGCCACATGCACCATGGTCCCGTAGGTAATCACGGTGACGGCGGAACCCTCGCGGCGGATGTCCGCCTTGCCGATCGGGATCGTGTAATAGCCTTCCGGCACCTCGCCCAGTTCGTGGCGGGACCAGGGCGTCACCGGCCGGTCGTGATGGCCTTCGAAGGGGCCGTTGTAGAGGCGCTTGGGCTCCAGAAAGATGACCGGATCCGGATCCGCAATCGCAGCGGCCAGCAGGCCCTTGGCGTCATAGGGATTGGATGGAACAACCACTTTGAGACCGCAGACATGGGTGAAAAGTGCTTCCGGGCTCTGGCTGTGGGTCTGTCCGCCGAAAATGCCGCCGCCGGTTGGCATGCGCACGACGATCGGGCAGGTGAAGTCACCATTCGACCGATAGCGGATGCGGGCCGCCTCCTGGGTCAGCTGGTCATAGGCGGGATACATGTAATCGGCGAACTGGATCTCGACGCAGGGCTTCAGGCCATAGGCCGCCATGCCGATCGCGGCACCCACGATGCCGGATTCGTTGATCGGCGTGTCGAAGCAGCGGGTCTTTCCATATTTCGCCTGCAGCCCCTGGGTGCAGCGGAATACGCCGCCGAAGTAACCGACGTCCTCGCCAAACACGACCACGTCGTCGTCGCGCTCCATGGAGACGTCCATGGCGCTGCGCACCGCTTCGATCATCGTCATTCTGGCCATTTCAGTATCCTGCCTGCTGTCGCTGGCGCCGCAGGTGCGGCGGCATTTCGGCATAGACGCCTTCGAAGATATCCCGCACCGAAGGTTTGCCGCCGGCATGCAGCGTGCCGTTTTCCTCGGCCTTGCGTTGGGCCGTGATCACCTCGTCCATGATCTCGGCTTCCGCCTGCACATGCCGTTCTTCCGACCACGCGCCTCTGGTGATCAGGTGTTTCTTCAGGCGTAGAACCGGATCGCCTAGAGGCCAGGCTTCGGATTCCGTTTTTGGGCGGTAAGCGCCCGGATCATCGGAGGTTGAATGCGCGCCGACACGATAGGTCACATATTCGACGAGTGTGGGCCCGAGATTGCGGCGCGCGCGTTCGGCGGCCCAGCATGCGACCGCATAGACCGCGAGATAGTCGTTTCCGTCGACCCTGAGCGCCGGAATGCCGAAGCCGAGGCCCCGTGCGGCAAAGGTGCCCGAACCGCCTCGGGCTATGCCCTGAAAGGTGGAGATCGCCCACTGATTGTTGACGACGTTGAGGACTACGGGCGCCCGGTAGGTCGAGGCGAAAACCAGAGCCGAATGAAAATCCGACTCGGCTGTGGAACCGTCGCCGATCCAGGCTGCGGCAATGCGGCTGTCATTCTTGATCGCTGATGCCATGGCCCAGCCGACGGCCTGGACATACTGGGTGGCGAGATTGCCGGAAATGGTGAAAAAGCCATGTTCCCTAGAGGAGTACATGATCGGCAATTGCCGCCCGCGCAGGGGATCTGCCTCGTTCGAGAATATCTGGTTCATCATCTCGACCATGGGATAGTCGTCGGCGATCAGAAGTCCGGCCTGCCGATAGGTCGGGAAGTTCATATCGCCCTTTTTGAGCGCCTTGCGAAAGGCGCAGCTGACGGCTTCCTCACCGAGATGCTGCATGTAGAAAGAGGTCTTGCCCTGGCGCTGTGCCATCAGCATCCGGGCGTCGAAGGCCCTGAGCGTCATCATGTGGCGCAGGCCGGTGCGCAGTTCGTCATCGGTCAGCAGGCCAGCCCAGGGGCCGACGGCCTCACCGTCGCGGTTGAGAACTCGGATGATCGAATAGGCAAGGTCGCGGATGTCTTCGGCGGCCGCATCGACTGGCGGGCGCGGAACAGCACCGGCCTTGGCGATCTTGACGTTGGAAAAGTCGGGGTGTCCTCCCGGCCTAACGGCGGGTTCGGGGACGTGCAGGCTCAGATGAGCGGGTTCCACCATCGATTTCCTCCCGTGAAGACTGCTTCTCTCCCCAGAAGCGTGTCAATCGAGCGGGATGGTATGCGTCTTGAGAGTGGCAAGCCATGACAAAATTGCCTCGTTTTTTTTGGCCAATTTTGCCATAGGTGCGATAGTGGGGCTGTGGTTCCGCTAAGCGAGCTGAATGGATCTTGCGCTCTTGCGGAACGCCTCGGGGCTTTCGCCCATCCATTTCTTGAAGGCACGGTAGAACGCGCTCGGCTCTGAATAACCGAGGCGGGCGGCAATATCGCTGACTGTCTGTGGCGTGTTGATCAGTATGTCGCGTGCGAGGTCGCGACGGATGTCGTCCTTGATGCCGGCATAGCTTTGACCCTCGTCGTGCAGCCGATGGCGAAGCGTCGAAGACGACATGCGCATCTCCCGGGCGAGATCGGCGAAACTACCCCAATCCGCTGGCCCCTTCTGGTTGAGCCGACGCCTAACGGCCGCTGCCGTGCCGGCATCATAGCGATAGCGGATCAGGATATTGGCCGGCGCGCCCCGCAGGAATTGCCGCAGGGCATGCTCGTTGCGTGCGATCGGCAGATCCAGCAGCGACGCGTCGAAGCCGAGGCGGCTCACCGGTTGCGAAAAGCGGATGGGGGCGCCGAAGAACAGCCTGTGATCGGCGCTCAACGTCGGTTCGCTGCAGCGGAAATCAACGAGCCGGATCGGAATGCGTCGTCCCACCAGCCAGCAGGTCAATCCATGCAGGATGATCCAGTAGCTGCGATAGGCGAAGGCGGAGCGGGGTTTTCCGGTTTCGCAAAGCGCGATGACTGCCGTGCCGTCACGCACCTCAAGCCGACCTGTCGGCTCGCCAAGGACGACATTCAAGAACCGCAGCGCGCGCCGCAGCGCGCGGTCGAGCGTCGGGGCATGCATGACGCAATGGCACAGAAGCGTGAAGCTTCCGCGTGGCATCGTGCGTTCGCCGAGGCCGAAACACTCGTCATTCAGCTCCTCGGCAATTGCGAGCCAGAGCCGCCCGAAGGTTTGTGTCGAGACCGGCTTGTCGACGACAGGCGGAAGGCCGAGCCGAGATAGGAGCGGTTCTGTTGGCCGACCGGCACGTCTGAGGCTGTCGAGTGCCTCCTCGACGAATCCGGTCGAGATCATGTGTCGTTCCATGTCGGCCATGCCTGGGTTTCGACCTCCCCGTCGAAGTGGCAAAAGTGGCTGCGATAATGGATCAGTTTCGTCATCGGTTGCAACACTGAAACACGATAGAGTTTCGCCTCAATCGGAGCTTGGTACGGCCTCTGGGAGGAGGGTTCGATGCGCGTCGAGGATGCTTGTTTCATCGTGACAGGCGGCTGTTCCGGTCTCGGGGCGGCCACAGCACGCATGATCGTCGAGTCTGGCGGTCGCGTGGTGATCGCCGATCTCGATCGGGATCGCGGTCAGTCGCTGGCGCGGGAACTCGGTGAAAACGTGCGCTTCGTCGAAACCGATGTCACCCGTGCGGATGATGCCGGAAGGGCGGTCGATGTTGCTGCCAGCACCTTCGGCAGCCTGCGGGGATTGATCAATTGCGCAGGTGTCGCCCCTGCGGAGAAGGTCGTCGGACGCGACGGGCCGCACGGGCTGGAGAGCTTCGCGCGGACGATCGGGATCAATCTCGTCGGCACCTTCAACATGATCCGGCTCGCCGCTGCCGCCATGCAGGCGAATGAACCCGATGCCGAGGGCGAACGCGGCGTCATCATCAACACCGCCTCGGTGGCCGCCTTCGACGGCCAGATCGGCCAGGCGGCCTACGCTGCCTCGAAGGGGGGGATTGCCGCGATGACACTGCCGATTGCCCGCGAACTCGCGCGCAGCGGCATTCGTGTCATGTCGATCGCGCCCGGTGTCTTCGAAACGCCGATGATGGCCGGAATGCCGGAGCCTGTGCGCGAGACGCTCGCGTCGAGCGTACCGTTTCCGCCACGCCTCGGCAGGCCGGCCGAGTTCGCGGCGCTTGTCCGCCATATCGTTGAAAATACCATGCTCAACGGCGAGGTCGTCCGTCTCGACGGCGCCATCCGCATGGGTGCGCGCTGACTGCTGCTGCAGGAGGATAGATGAGCTTGCACGATCCCATTGTCATCGTCGGTTCTGCCCGAAGCCCGATCGGCGGTTTTCAGGGCGAGTTGAAGGATATGACGGCGCCTGAGCTCGGCGCTGCTGCGATAAGGGCGGCGCTCGACCGCAGTGGGCTTCCAGCCGAGGCCGTCGAAGAGATCCTGTTTGGCTGCGTTCTGCCAGCCGGCCAGGGCCAGGCGCCGGCACGTCAGGCGGCAATCGCCGCAGGTCTGCCTTTCTCGGCGGGGGCTACGACCGTCAACAAGATGTGTGGTTCAGGCATGAAGGCCGCCATGCTCGCCCATGACTTGCTCGTCGCCGGAAGCACCTCCGTCGCTGTGGCCGGTGGCATGGAGAGCATGACCAATGCGCCCTATCTGCTTGACCGCGCCCGCGCCGGCTACCGGCTCGGACATGGGCGTGTGCTCGATCACATGTTTCTCGACGGGCTTGAGGATGCCTATGACAAGGGCCGGCTGATGGGCACCTTCGCGGAAGATTGCGCCGAGGCCTACCAGTTCACCCGGGAAGCGCAGGACGCTTACGCCGTCTGCTCGCTGACGCGGGCGACGAAGGCGATTGCTGATGGCGCCTTTGAACGCGAGATCGTGCCGGTCACGGTGCGCTCCGGCAAAACCGAGCAGGTCGCTGACCGCGACGAGCAACCGGGCAAGGCAAAGCCGGAGAAGATCCCAACCCTGAAACCCGCCTTCCGCGATGGCGGCACGGTGACGGCTGCCAATTCCAGCTCGATCTCCGACGGTGCGGCGGCGCTGGTTCTGATGCGACGCTCGGAAGCGGAGCGTCGCGGTCTTGCGCCGCTTGCCACGGTTCTCGGGCACGCCACGCATTCGCAGGCGCCCAGCCTGTTTGCCACCGCGCCGATCGGTGCCCTGCAGAAGCTTTCCGATCGCATCGGCCTGCCGCTTTCAGAGATCGACCTGTTCGAGATCAATGAGGCCTTTGCCGTCGTCGCCATGGCCGCGATGCGCGATCTCGATCTGCCGCATGACAAGGTCAACATTCATGGCGGCGCCTGCGCGCTTGGTCATCCGATCGGCGCCTCCGGCGCGCGTATCCTGGTGACGCTGATCGCCGCGCTTGAGCGATACGATCTGAAACGCGGCATGGCAGCCTTGTGCATCGGTGGCGGCGAGGCGACCGCCATTGCCATCGAGCGGGCCTGATTGGAGGAACACCATGATCCTTTCCGAGCTTCAACAGCAAATCCTCGACATGACCCGCAGCTTTGCGCGCGAGCGGCTGGCACCCGGTGCCGCCGAACGGGACCGGCAACACCGCTTCCCGCGCGAGGAACTGACCGAAATGGGTGAGCTGGGGCTGCTTGGCATGCTGGTGCCGGAAGCCTATGGCGGTTCGGACACCGGTGTGCTCGCCTATGCGATCGCGGTCGAGGAAATTGCCGCGGGCGACGGCGCCTGCTCGACGATCATGAGCGTCCACAGCTCGGTCGGTTGTGTGCCGATCCTGAAGTTCGGCACGGAAGAGCAGCGGCAGCGCTTCCTGCCGAAACTGGCTTCGGGAGAATGGATCGGCGGCTTTGCCCTGACCGAGCCACAGGCGGGCTCTGATGCCTCCAATCTGAAAACCCGCGCTCGGCGCGACGGCGATCATTACATCATCGACGGTGCCAAGCAGTTCATCACCTCTGGCAAGAACGGCCATGTCATCATCGTCTTTGCCGTGACCGATCCGGGCGCGGGCAAGAATGGCATCACTGCCTTCATCGTGCCGACAGACACACCGGGCTACGAGGTCCTGCGTGTCGAGGAGAAGCTCGGTCTCAATGCGTCAGACACCTGCCAGATTGCCTTCAGCGGGATGAAAATTCCCGTCGAGAACAGGCTCGGCGAGGAGGGGGAAGGTTATCGCATCGCGCTTTCCAATCTGGAAGGCGGGCGCATCGGGATCGCGGCACAGTCGGTCGGCATGGCGCAGGCGGCCTTCGAGGCGGCGCGCGATTATGCAGGTGAGCGAAAGGCCTTCGGCAAACCGATTGCCGAGCATCAGGCAGTCGCCTTCCGTCTGGCCGATATGGCGACACAGATAGAGGCCGCGCGGCAATTGGTCTGGCACGCAGCATCCTTGCGTGAGGCTGGCATTCCTTGCATTTCGCAAGCCTCGATGGCCAAACTCTTCGCGTCCGAGATGGTCGAGCGCGTCTGCTCGGATGCGATTCAGGTCCTTGGCGGCTACGGCTACATGCGGGATTATCCGGTCGAGCGGATCTACCGGGATGCCCGCATCTGCCAGATTTATGAGGGCACCAGCGACGTACAACGCATGGTGATCGCGCGGAACCTTTAGGACGAGTGACCGGCAAGGGAAACCTCCCGGTCAAGACCGATCTCAGCGAAAGGATGAAACGGCATGTTCGAGACGATAGCCTTCATTGGACTTGGCAATATGGGCGGGCCGATGGCTGCCAATCTCGTCAAGACGGGATATCCGGTGCGCGGGTTTGATCTTTCTGAAACGGCGAAGCTCACCGCGACGGAAAGCGGCATCACGCTCTGTGATACGGCGGCGGAAACCCTGACCGGCGCCTCGATCGTCATCACCATGCTGCCTGCCGGTCATCATGTCCTGTCGGTCTGGAGCGAGTTGGTCGAGGTCGTCGATCAGGGGACACTGATGATCGATTGCTCGACAATTGATGTCGACAGTGCCCGAAAATGCCATGCGCTTGCCAACGAGGCTGGCTGTCTGTCGCTCGATGCGCCGGTCTCCGGCGGAACGGCCGGGGCGAGTGCCGGTATGCTGACCTTCATGGTCGGTGGGGAGCCGGATGCTTTGAACCGGGGCCGCCCGGTGATTGAAGCCATGGGACGACGGGTCGTCCATTGCGGTTCGGCCGGTGCCGGCCAGGCTGCCAAGATCTGCAACAACATGATCCTTGGCATCACCATGGCCGGGGTCTGCGAGGCCTTCGTGCTTGGCGAGAAGCTCGGGCTGTCGCATCAGGCCCTGTTCGACGTGGCCTCGACATCATCGGGCCAATGCTGGGCGATCAGCACGAACTGCCCGGTTCCGGGTCCCGTTCCGACATCGCCGGCAAACCGGGACTACAAGCCGGGCTTTGCCGCCGCCCTGATGCTGAAAGACATGCGGCTATCGCAGGAAGCGGCAAAATCGACTGGTGCGGCCACGGCTCTCGGCGCGCATGCGACTGAGCTTTACGAGCTCTTTGACCAGCTCGGGCATGGCGGCGAAGATTTTTCGTCGATCATCAACACCATCAGAGACAGGTCTCCCTGAAGAACCAGTTGCGGAGGCCCTCAAGCGGCCAGCGGGATCAAGCCACCAGTACAGAGCCTGAGCTGCCGTGAACTCACGCGCTTCAGTAGGGCGGCATCATGGCTGATGGCAAGGATGCCGAGACCTTGGCGGCAACGGTCCATCAGGAAGGACCAGATTTCCACCTGGGTGATCGGGTCGAGCATGGCGGACACTTCGTCGGCGACCAGGAAGCGGGTGTCGGGGCCAAGCGCCCTTGCAAGCACCACGCGTTGCAGCTCGCCGCCCGAGATTTCATGCGGGTAGCGATCAAACCAGGCCTGCGACACGCCGATGGCATCCAGCGTCTGCTCATCCGGCTGCCAGGCTTCCGAGATGATCCGGCCCAGCCGCCATCGCGGATTGACGGCGAAGATCGAGGACTGGTGAATGTGTTGAACCCCGCAATAGCCAGGGGCAGGGGCAGCGCCATCGAGGAGAACCTCGCCCTTCTGCGGCTTCAGATAGCCCGCCACGATGCGCCCGAGCGTCGATTTGCCAGTGCCGGAGGGGCCGGAGAGGCCGAGGATTTCGCCCTGCTTCAGCGTCAGCGATACGCCCTCAAGCAGGGGGTGTGCTTTGCCAAAACCGAACTCGACACCTCTCACTTCAAGCACGCGCGGCCTCCCACTCAAGCGGTGCGGTCGTGAACTGGTTTCCCGGCATGGCAAGCCACAGCGCCCTTGCATAAGGCAGCGTCAGGCGTCTGCCATCCTCGGAAAAAGCGTTGGCCGGCTCGATGCCGAGCAATCTGCCTTGTTCCAGAATCGCGACCCGGTCGGCATGGGAGACGGCGGTGACGAGATCATGGGTGATCAGAAGCACGGCCTTGCCGCGATCGGCGAGGCGGCGGAGATGTCGAAGCACGTTGTCCGCAGCGTTAGGATCAAGCCCTCTTGTCGGCTCGTCGGCAACGATCAGATCGGGTTCCCCGATCGTGGCGATGGCGAGAAGCAGGCGGCGTGCCATGCCACCCGAGACCTGATGCGGATAAAGCCGCATGACCTCGGCGTCGAGGCCAAAGCTCTCAAGGGTGGTCACGAGGTCTGCCATCGTTTTCGTTTTGCCGCCGCGTTGGGCGGCCCACAGCAATTGTTTGCCACAGCGCGCCAGCGGATCGAGATGGCTGAGCGATTGCGGAACCAGCGCCATGCGCGGGCCTTTGCCGCCATTCGCTGCTTCAACCGGCTCCCCGTTCAGAGATATGCTCCCGCGCACCACCGCATTTTCCGGCAGAATGCCAAACAGTGCATGGGCAAGCAGGCTCTTTCCAGCACCGGAAGCGCCCACCAGAGCTATGATCTCGCCGCGATCCACCTTCAGGTCGATGCCGTCGAGTGCCGGCACTTCGCAGCGATGGATCAAGCCGTCATAGCGCAGGAAGCCGATGGAGAGGGATTCAACTGACAGCATCACGTCTGCTCCTGCCGGGGATCGTTCAACAGCCGGAGCCCATTGCCGATGGCATCGAAACTCAAGACCACGAGCAGCAATGCCAGCCCCGGAAACAGCCCAAGCCACCATTTGCCGGCGGAGAGATAGCGCATGGAATCCGACAGCAGAACGCCGATGGCGGGTTTGGACGGTTCCAGTCCGAAGCCGATGAAGGTCAGGCCCGCCTCATGCAGGATGGCATGGGGGAACAGAAGTACGAGGCCGACGAGCAGCTGCGGAACGAGATGCGGCAGAAAATGATGCCGCCCGATGTAGAACCAGGATTTGCCGAAGTGCCGGGAGGCCTGGACGAATTCGGCCTGGCGCAATTGCAGCAGTTCTGCCCTCAGAATGCGGGTGAGCCGCGGCCAATGGGTGACGGCAACCGCAATGATCACTGCCGTTGTGCCGCCGCCAAGGCCGAAGGAGATGAGGATCAAAAGCACGAAATGCGGCAGTCCCATCGCAGCATCGATCAGGAAGGAGACGGCCTCATCGGCCAGGCGGCCGCCTGTTGTCGCGACAAGTGCCAGCAGCATGGCGATGACGACGGACCCTGACGCGGCAATCAGGCCGACCCAGAAACTTAAAGCCAGGCCATGCAGTGTCCTGGCAAACATGTCGCGCCCGAGCTGATCGGTTCCGGCGGGATGGCTAAGCGACGGCCCAAGCAGGCGCGTCGAAAAATCGGCATCAATGCCGTAGCGCCCGAAGAGATGGGTAGAGAGGAGCACGGCAGCTAAAGCGATCGCTGCTACGGTTGCGACCGCGAGCGTTCGTATCCTGTGTCCGTCTGGCGCGCGGTCTGGGGCGGAGGGCGGGAGATCGAGGATTGCACTCATGCGATGCGCGCTCCCGATGCCATGCGCGGATCGACCAGCCGGTAGAGGAGATCGGCAATCGAGTTGCCGAGGAAGACGACAAAGGTCAACGCCAGTGTGATGGCAAGGAGCAGGGGCACGTCGCCCCGGATGCCCGCTTCCACGGTTGCCTTGCCGAGCCCGGGATAAGAAAACACCTGCTCGGCCAGAACCGAGCCACCGAAGAGCTCGCCAAGCGAGGCAAAGAGAACCGTAACCGCCGGAAGGGCTGCATTGCGGGCGCCATGGCGCAAGGCAATGTCCATGCGCGAGGCGCCTTGCGCCTTGGCATAGAGCGCATAATCGGACTGCATAATCTCGATCATCTTGGCGCGTGTGTGCAGCGCGATCTGGGCAATGCCGAGCACGCTGAGCGCCACCAGCGGCAGGGCAAGGTGTCGGGCGCGATCAGCCAAGGTCACGTCCTCAGGCAGGACGCCAATCGGGGCAGCACAGCAGACGGGCGCCCAGTTGAGCCCGACCGCAAAGACGACGAGCAGCATGATCGCCAGCCAGAAGGTGGGCGTCGACGCCAGCACATAGGAATAGAGCCGGATCACCCTGTCCGCCCAGGAGCCGGTAAAGGCACCGGCGATCACGCCAAGGGCGAAGCCGAGCACGCCGGAGAGCAGCCAGGCAAGCCCCATCAGGGGAAGCGACGCCTTGAACCTCGAGACGAGGACGTCGGCGACCGGCGCGTTATAGGTCATGGAATAACCGAGGTCGCCGGCCATCAGATTCTTCGCCCAGCGAAAGAACTGCGTGGTCGCTGGCTGGTCGAGCCCCCATTTTTCGGCAATCAGGGCGCGTTGCTCGGGCCCGACACGCGCGATGTCGGCCCCGAGATAAGCATTGATCGGATCGACAGGTGAATTCTTCATCAGCGCAAAGGCGATGATCGCGACCGTCAAGAGGACGAGCACAAGCCGGAGCGCCTTTGCGGCGATCAACCCGACCCAGCCCAATTGGCCCGCCTTACTCACACGTCCATTTCCAGTTCTGGATCATCGCGGTGATCGGCCATCCATGGCCATGCGGTTCGATCTGGGTGGCGCCAATCTCCAGGCATTCGTTCACGTAGTAGATGTGATCGAGGTTGACGAGCCAAGCCCATGCGGCGTCGCCCTTGGCACCGAACCCAGTCGTCCCGTCCCACTCGGCTTGTCGCCAGTCTGGGAAGGATGCTTCCAGGCTTTCCGCACTCTGCGCTGCGGCAAGATGCCGGTCGACGGCGGGGTTTGCATAGAAGCCGGCGTTAAAGAATTCCACGCCCCCAAGGCTCGACTGGTAGAGATTGTAGACCTCGAGCGGCGAATGGCTGCCCCAGCCAAACATCACCGGCTCGGAATGCATGATGCGGTCGATTTCATCCCAGCTCTTGCCGGTTGCTGTCGCTTCGATGCCGATGCCCTGCAATTGTGCCGACACGGTTTCGGCCAGCATGCGTCGGGTGGAATCCGAAGCGGGGTAGTTGATCGGGAAGGCTGCCCGCAGCCCATCTTTCACACGGATGCCGTCGTTGCCGAGCGTCCAGCCGGCGTTCTCCAGCTCGGTTTTGGCCTGCCCGAGATCGAAGCTCACCGCTGCGTCCGGATTGGACCAGGCGAGCCCGTCGGCCGGGCCCGCTGCCGGGCTTCCGTGACCGAGCAGGGCGACGTCTACCAACTGATTTCGATCGATCCCGAGATTGACGGCACGGCGGATGGCAGGGTCGGCGGTAACATCATTGCCGAGTTTCTTGCCCTCGCCGACGGCCTTGCCCTCGTCTTTCACCATAGGGAAGACGATGCCTCTGTTGTCTACGGACCGGGTAACGATCTGCCTGAAGCCCTGTGGCGGCGCATCGGCGGCCGTTGCCGGCACGGAGACCATGTCCACCTGTCCGGCTTGTGCTGCTGCGAGACTCGTATCTTCTTCGGTAAACAGGAAGGTGATCCGCTCGAATGGCCCGGTCTCGCCATAATAGTTCGGGTTCTTCTCGACGATGAGCTGCTGGCCTTCGGTCCAGGAAACAAGCTTGTAGGGACCAGATCCGATCGGATTTCGGGCGTAGCCCTCGCCATAGCCGTCCGAGGGTACGATCCCCAGCGCATAGAAGTTCTCGGTGAAGGTGATCCAGGGCTTCTTCAGCTTGATCTCGATGGTCTGGTCGTCAATGACGCGGGCGGCCGCGAGCGCGGTCAAGTCAGCGGCGCTACCGATCTTGGCCGCCTCGTTGAAGGTGAAGGCGACGTCTTCGGCGGTGAGCGGCGAACCATCGGAGAATTTTGTGTCCGGCCTGAGCTTGATGGTCCATGTGAGCCGATCATCGGAGAGCGAACATTCCGTCGCCAGATCGGGACGGGTCTTCAAATCGGCATCGCGTGTCAGGAGGGTCGATTGAAAAAGGGGATGACCATAACGTCCCCAGCCCGTCAGAGGGTCGTAGCCGCCTTCGGGTTCGCCGCCGATGGCGAGCACCAGTTGCGATTTCGGCGCGGCAAGGGCGGTGCCTGACAAGACGGCGGCAGCGAAAGCAGTCGAAACTGCAACCCGCAGAATTGCCTTGGTCATTAAAATTCCCCTATACCCAATCAGACGATGCCGGGCGCATCCACGAAACAACCGGACCATAATCCTGGGAAAGTATGATGTCTATATCAAAACATCATACGATCGGAGTTTGATATGCAGCGTGTGACAATCACCCTCGATGACGACCTAATGCAGGAGCTCGATGCGCTGATTGAGACACGCGGGGATCAGAACCGGTCGGAGGCGATCCGTGATCTCGTGAGAACGGGTCTGAAGGAAGCCACCCGAAATTCGAAGGGTGATGAACCCTGCATCGGCGTGCTGAGCTATGTCTACGATCACGCGGCCCGCGACCTGGCAAGGCGGCTGACGAACAGCTTCCATCATCATCACGACCTGACGATCGCGAGTCTGCATGTGCATCTCGATACCGAGAATTGCCTCGAAGTCGGCATTCTGAAGGGGTCGATGAACGAGGTACAGCATTTTTCCGACCACATCACCGCAGAGCGATCGGTGCGCCACGGGAGTGTCCAGATCATACCGCTGCAGGGCAGCGAGGACTGACCGCTCGATTGGTCGTCCATCCTCCGTCCCAACCCCAACGCTCCGACAGGTCTCACCGAGCCCGGTGTGACGCCTTCATGACCTCGGCTCTGATTTCCGCCCCATGCTCGTCCAGTCGCGGGGGAGGCGAGACGGCAAATTCCGGCTCGCCGTCAAAGCTGTAAGGCGGCCGGACAGTCGTGAAGTCTCCCATCTCGGCGTTAGGAACGGTGACGGCAATTTGCAGATGCCGTGCCTGTGGGTCGTCGAGCGCCTCGTCGCTATCGTAGGCCGGCGCATAGGGCACTTCGTTCGTTTCCAGCAAACCGCACCATTCGTCACGCGGCTTGCTGCGAAATACCGGAGCGAGAATGTCGATCAGATCATCCTGATGCCGGATACGATCCAGCCGCTCGCGGAAGCGGGGATCGTCTGCCAGATGGCGCTGCTGGGTCGCATCGAGCAAACCTTCCCAGAACTTCTTTGGCGAGGAGAGATGGAACGCGATCCATTTCCGGTCGGCGCATTCGAAGGTGTAGGACTGGCTGACCACCGGTCGCGACAAGGGCCCCATGACCTCTCCGGCGCTGTAGTAATGGGTGAAGCTGTCGAGATTGAAGTGGCTCATGGCCTCCAGCATCGAGATGTCCAGTCTGCGGCCTTTGCCGGTCTTTCCGCGCTCGATCAGTGCTGCGAGAATGCCGGTTGCCGCATAGTGTCCCGTCACCGCATCGGCCAGAGCCGGGCCGATGACACGGGGGCGGTCAGGTGGTGTCACGAGGCGCAGAAAGCCGCTGGCCGCCTGTGCCACAGTGTCGTAGGCCGGTCTGTCGCGCGCCGGCCCCGAAGTTCCGAAGCCTGAAATCGCGCAGTAGACCAGCCTCGGATTGAGTGCTCTCAGGTCGGTTTCGCCCGCGCCGAGCTTCTCGGCGACGCCCGGCCGGAAGTTCTGAATAAACACGTCTGCCGAAGAAATCAGGGCGTGAAAGACCTCGAGATCCTCGGGGTTTCGTGTGTCGAGGGCGATGGACCGCTTGTTGCGGTTGTAGGTCTGGAAATGCGGCGAGTAGAGCCCGCCCTTGAAGGCCCGGAACGGATCGCCCTCTTCGGGGCGCTCGACCTTGATGACGTCGGCACCGAGGTCTGCCAGTTGCATCGCTGCGGCAGGCCCCGTGATGTAGGTCCCCATCTCGATGACCCGAATGGATTGAAGCGGCTTCATTCGGATGTCTCTCCGTCATACGAAATGGCTAAATCCGCGTGGTGGGACAGGATGAAGCCTATCGGGCGTTCGCTTTCCTCATAGAGATGGGCGGCAAGGCCGGCGGCGCGGGCGATCAGGGGGACCGCCTTGAGAGCCGCGATCGGCCACCCCGCATCGAGCATCACGGCGGGGATGGCGCCTGAGACATTGATCGGCAACGGCCGGTTCATGATGCCGGGCGCGAGGTTACCCAGCAGTCGCAAGGTAGCGATGTGCTGCCCGGAGATCTGCAGTTCGTCGGCTACGGCCAGCAGACGGTCTGCGCGGGGATCTCCGCCTGCGTGCTGGGGGTGACCAAGCCCCGGAACTTTCCGCCGCTCTTTCAGGAAAGCATCAAGAGAGTTTCGGACCGCCGCCTCGTTTCCGCCAGCGGCGACCAGTTCAGCGAGATATCGTCCCGCGACCTCCGATGAGCCGGCAACGACGGTGCCCATGCCAAGAAGACCTGCGGCCATGGCGCCCTGCCAGGCCTCCGGGGCTGCGGCAAGCGTCATGCGGGCCGCCTGTACCGATGGAACCAGTCCATGCTCGGCAATTGCGACCAGGCAGGCGTTGAGGGCCTTGGTCTGTCGCTTGTCCGGTCGTTTGCCGCAGACCAGCAGCCAGAAATAATCGGTGAAATCGATCTTGCCGATCAGGTCATCACACAGGTCATGGCCTCTGACCGTGATGGATGTCGCATCCGACGTGGCGATCGCGGTGAAAGCGTGGTCCTGCTTGCCGATTCTCATTCAGAGTTCCTTTTCGCATAGCGAAAATAAATTCACTTGCCGAATAATAGAGCCTGTTCTAGCTTTGCGTCAACCCGGCGGGAGACGGGTCAGTCGAGTGGAGGATGTCGATGGCTCAGATCAATCAGTTCACGATCACCGAGGCGGTGAAGGAAAGTTTCCAGACCGAGGAGGGCAGTCGGTTCAAGTTCCTGCTGGAGACGTTCATCGATCACCTCCACGATTATACGCGTGAAGTGAACATGACCCATGACGAGTGGATGGGCATGCTGATGTTCCTCTATGATTGCGGGAAGATCTCCACCCCGGAACGGCACGAGTTCATTCTGCTGTCCGACGTCGTGGGCCTGTCCGCCCTGGTCGACATGATCAACACCCGCGGTGGGGCGACGGAAGGATCCAATCTCGGCCCATTCTACCTCGATGATGCACCGGAACTCGAATTGGGCGGCGATCTCGCCCGGGGGCGTGACGGCACAACGCTGCTGGTGCATGGCATCGTGCGTGACTCTCTTGGCAATCCGCTTCCGGGCGCGATCGTCGATACCTGGCAGGCGGATGGCAGCGGCACCTATCCGATCCAGGAGCATGGGCAGGACAAATACGACTTGCGTGGCAAGATCACTGCGGACGGCGAAGGCCGCTACTACTACACCACGGTCCTGCCGAAGCCCTATACCGTGCCTTATGACGGTCCGGTCGGACGGCTGCTTCGTGCCGGCAACCGGCATGCCTGGCGGGCAGCGCATCTGCACTTCATCATACGTGCCGAAAAAATGCGGGCGATCACGACGGAACTGTTCTTCGAGAATACGGAATACATCGACAATGATGCGGTTTTCGGAGTGCGAAAATCGTTGATCGCCAAACTGGAACCTGTCAAGAAATCCGAGGAATTCCCGTTTGCCCTCGAGAAGCGTCCGGACGCGAAGTGCAGGTTCGATTTCGTGCTTGCGCCCGAGGGCTGAACTTTGCTGGACAGGGTGGACATGGTTGAGGATCCGAAGCGATCGGCGGAGTTCGTTGAAGCGCTGGCAAAGGGGATCGCCGTCATCGAATGTTTCGATGCAGCGCATCCCGACATGACCCTGAGCGAGATCGCGCGGCGCGTCGGTCTTTCACCGGCTGCTGCCCGCCGAAGTCTGATCACGCTGTCGGCGCTCGGTTACGTCGGCTCGGTCGGAAAGCGGTTTTTCCTGAAGCCAAAGGTTATGACGCTCGGCTCCGGCTTCTACTTTGCCGCCCGCATCGATGAGATCCTGTTGCCGGAACTTAGGCAGATCGTCGAAACCCATGGTGACGCGGCCTCCATCGCCATGCTCGATGGGCACGACGTCATCTATATCGCGCACCATTCCACCCAGCGCGCGAGAAGGGCGACGGCCGTGGTCGGCGCGCGCTATCCCGCTCACGCAACCTCGCTGGGGCGCGTTTTGTTGGCGGGCCTGCCGAAGACCGAGCGCGAGCGCTACTTCGCGAGGGTGGAGCCGAAGGCGCTCACTTCACGCACCGTCACTGACAAGAATGCCCTGCGTGCGCTGATCGACGAAGCCGGGGAGCGCGGATATGCGACGACTGTCGATCAGCTCGACTACGGTATCACGGCTCTCGCGGTGCCGATCCGCAATGCAGAAGGCAGGGTCACGGCAGCGGTCAATTCCTCCGGCTATTCGGGGCTTGTCAGCCCGGAACAGATGGTGACGGATCGGCTGGGTGATCTTCGGGTTGCTGCCGGCCGGATCAGCGCGGCTGCGGCCCGAACGCCAGCGCTATCGGCAGCACTGAACGGATAAGGGAGCCGAAGGGCCTGCGCAGACTTTGCGCGCCCCAATTAAGACGCGAACTAAATTTCGTATTGCGAAAAATGGGAGGTGGGCATGTGTAAATTCTGCGACGTAAGACTGAGATCCCCTGCAGATTCCGGCGGTGGATCCGTTCCGCAGCTTGGTCGCTCCAGCGCGACGCAGCCGCTGCCGGCTGGGCTGGGCCAGCCCGCTCGCAAGACCTTGATCAAGGGCGGCGCCGTCCTGTCCATGGATCCGTCCGTCGGCAATTACACCATCGGCGATGTGTTGATCGAGGGGGAGAAGATCCTCGCCGTCGGCCCCCACCTGGACTCTGCGGATGCGGCGGTCATCGATGCCAGCGGCATGATCGTCATGCCGGGTTTCATCGACACCCATCACCATCAGTTCGAGACCGCTCTGCGCAGTCTCTTGTCCGATGCCATTCTGGTGAATGACGGGCGTCCGGAAAGCACCGCCAATTATTATGAGTGGATGCTGCAGAAGTTTTCGGTCCTCTATCGCCCGGAGGATGTCTACATCTCCGAACTCTTCGGCGGCATTTCCCAGATCGATGCCGGTGTGACGACCGTGATGGACGTGAGCCAGATCCATCACTCGCCGGAGCATTCGGATTCCGCGATAGCTGCCCTCAGGGATGCCGGCCGCCGCGCCGTCTTCGGCTATTTCGAAGGCTGGGGCGATCTTGCCAAGTATCCGGGCGACGCTCGCCGGATCAGGGCCGAACATTTCTCCAGCGATGATCAATTGCTGACAATGGTGATGGGCGGGGAGATCTACCTGCCTTTCCATGAAGAGGCGTGGGCGACGGGTCGCGAGCTCGGTCTGCCGATCGCGCTCCATGTTGTCGGAACCTTCGGCATGCAGCCGACCTTCGACGGCCTGGCCATGGCCGGCAAGTTCGGCCCGGACAATATCTTCATCCATATGACCGGCATGAGCGACATGGCCTGGCAGCGGGCAGCAGATGCTGGCGCGCATATTTCGCTCTCCGTGCCGATCGAGATGCAGATGCGTCACGGTGAACCGCCGCTTCAGAAAGCACTCGACCTCGGTCTGCAGCCATCGCTTTCCACCGACGTCGAATGCACGATGACCGCAGACATGTTCACGCAGATGCGCTCGACGATCACCCTCCAGCGGATGATCGCCAACGAGAAGGCGCTGCGCGGCGACGACTATCCCAAGCTGCTCTCGGCCATGGACGTGATCCGGTTCGCGACCATCGAAGGCGCGCGGGGCCTGAAGCTGGAGCACAAGACGGGAAGCCTCACGCCCGGCAAGGATGCCGATATCATTCTGCTCGATGCAACCGCGCTCAATGTGGCGCCCTTGAACCATGTGCCGGGTGCCGTAGTCACGCTGATGGAGCGCAGCAATGTCTCGACGGTTTTCTGTGCGGGGCAGGTCAAGAAGTGGCAGGGAAGCCTGATCGGCCACGATATCGCGAAGCTGCGGCGGGAGCTGGAGGCGAGCCGCGACTATCTGTTCGAGAAGGCGGGCGTGGAGCAGGATCTGTTTCGCCAGTAGCGCGAAATCTGGCGCAAAAAGAAGCTGACGGGCGCATTCCATACGGATGGGCCCGCCAGCTGTGCGGAAAAGAAGATGCGACCCGGAGCTGAGCTGCGGGTCCAAGGGCTCGATTGAGCCGCAGTCAGGCTTGGTTCTTTTGCACCAGCACGAAGTCGTGCTTCACTTCCCAGAATTCCTCGCTGAAACCGTATTCGGCGGCACGCTGCGTATCCCTGCGGCGCTCGAATTTCGCCAACAAGCTTTCCTTGACGCCGAAGACGGCATCCGAGTGGATGTATTGATCATCCGGATCGAATATGTGGGTGACTAGCGTCTCGTAGCCCTCGGCCTTGATGATGTAGTGCAGATGGGCCGGGCGGTAGGGATGACGGCCGAGCTTGCCGAGCAGCTGGCCGACCGGTCCGTCGTCGGGGATCGGATAGAATTTCGGCTTTACCGCACGGAACCAGTAATGCCCGTCCGGCCCGGTGCGGAAGACACCGCGCAGGTTGAAATCGGGCTGGATGCCCTTCTGCTGCACATCGTAGAAGCCCTCGTCATTTGCCTGCCAGACATCGATCACGGCATTGGCAATCGGCTTGCCCTCGGTGTCGAGGATGCTGCCCTCGATCACCATGTCCTCGCCCTTCGAATCGAGGCAGATGTTCGCACCCATCGGCAGTTCCGGCGCGTCCGCCACATGGAAGGGGCCGAGCACCGTGCTTTCCGAGGCGCCCGAGGGTTTGCGGTTGTTGACCGCATCGACCAGCATCGAGACACCGAGCACGTCTGACAAGAGGATGTATTCCTGCCGCCATTCGTTGCACATCTGGCCGGTGCGGGTGAGGAAGAGGATCGCCTCCATCCACTCGTCCTGGGTCGGCTCCAGTTCCTTGACCGCCTCATGCAGCTTGCGGGTGATGACCTCCATGACCTGTCTCAGCCGCTCGTCCTTGGCATTGGCGTTGCGGCCGGTCACGACCTCCACAGAGGTCTCCTCAGTGAAGTAGCCCTTTTCATGCGCTTCCATGATTGCTCCTCACCGGTCCAGAATGGTTTTCAGGACGCGCCGCAGCTCGCCTTCGGGGTCTTTGACGGCTGCTCCCGCGCGCCAGGCGACGTGGTGGTCCGGGCGGACAAGAAGCACGCCGGAATCGCGGATTTCGCGGGCGCGAGCCCAATCGCCGGAAAAGTCCTGCCAGGTCTGGCGAGGACCGATCTTGTGGACCGTGATCGGGAGGCCGAATTCCTTGGACAGGGACTTTGCGGCCGCCACCCATCCATCGCCGCCGATACCGGTCAGAACGGTGAAGACGCCATGGCCAGTCAGGTCGAGACTCGAGACCTTTTCGCCTTCCGGGCCGAACAGCCAGACATGCGGCAGGCGTGCGCCGGGCCAGCTTGTGGGCTGGTGATGCAGCTCGGCATCCTTCTCGAAGGCCGGTTCCGGCTGGTCATCGGTGACGATGGCGCCCGACTTGTAGCGCTGGTTCATCTCCACGCCATGGGCGTCGAATTCATAGACCTTGTGGGCAATCGCTTGGCGGATCGCCTCTCGCTGCTTTTCAGCATCCGCCGTGTTGTCGCAGCGGGCGTCCATGTTTTCCTGCATCTTCACAGGGTCGACGGAGTCGAGCATGCCGAGCGCCTTGAAGATCGGACCGAATTCCTCAATCGACTTGTTGGCGCGCGTGACGATCTGCTTGGCGACCGGCGCGCGCTCGGCCTGATAGCTGTCTAGCAGGCCCATGCCGGCCTGGCCGCGGATGACGGCGGCGAGCTTCCAGGCGAGGTTGAAGGCATCCTGGATGGAGGTGTTGGAGCCAAGACCGTTCGACGGCGGATGGCGATGTGTGGCGTCGCCCATGCAGAAGACGCGGCCGTTCGACATTGATGTCGCGTACATGTTGTTGACGGTCCAGGTGGAGACCGACTTGATCTTTGGCTGCAGGTCCTGAACGCCGACGAGATCGCGCACGACCTTGGTGGCGAAGGCATCGTCAACTGCCGGTGCCGGCTGGTTGATGTCGTAGCCCCAGACGATCAGCCACTCGTTCCATGGGCGGACCATGCGGACGAGGCCCATGCCGATGCCGCCGACGTCGGCACCCGGCTGCAGCACCCAGTAGAGCACAGAGGGGCGGTGGGCGACGTAGCGCGAGAGATCGCACTCGAAGAGGATGTTCATCGAGCCGGCAACGCCCATCTTGCCCTCGAAGGAGAGGCCTGCATGCTCGGCAACTTTGGAGTTGCCGCCGTCGGCGCCGACCAGGAACTTCGACCGGATAGTGATGTCCTTGCCCGTCAGCCTGTCGCGGCAGGTCGTGGTGACGCCGTCTGCATCCTGCACGTGGCTCACATATTCCGTCGACATGCGTGACTGCGCACCGCGCGAACAGGCGGTCTTGAAGAGCAGCGGCTCCATATAGGTCTGCGGCAGGTCGTTCATCCGGCCGGGCGAGGACAGGAGATGTTCGGCGCGCGAAAGCGGATGGTTACCCCAGCTCTGCATGCGGCCAATCTCTTCGCCGGCGACCGCAGTGCAGAACACATTCTGCCCCATCAGGTCCTGCTCGGTCGCGAACATATAGGCCTCGTCCTCCACGTCGCGGCCGAGATCGCGCAGAACCTCCATCGTGCGCTGGTTGGTGATGTGCGCGCGCGGCGTGTTGGCGAGCCAGCGGTAGCGGTTGATGACCATGGGCTCGAGGCCGTAGCTTGCAAGCAATGCGGCCGTTGCCGAGCCGGCCGGCCCGGTGCCGATGATCAGGACGTCGGTTGTGATGTCAGCCATGTGGCCCTCCCTTTGTCGTTTGTTCAAGCGATCCACCCCTCAAGGTGCGGCGGACCGGAAAGAGTTCGATGCCGGTACGGTCGGTGATCAGGCCCCAGATCCCGCGCGGCGCAAAAAGCATGGTGACGATGGCGAGTGCGCCAAGCAGCAGCAGGTACCAGGACCCGTAGCTTGAGAGCGCATTCTGCATCAGGAAGAAGATGAGCACGCCGAGGATCGGGCCCTCGATGGTGCCGATACCGCCGATCACGACGATAAAGATCACATAGGCCGTCCAGTCGGTGAGCGAGAAGGCGGCGTCTGGTGAGATGCGGGCCTTCTGCAAATAGATGAGTGCTCCGACGACGCCGGTGATGAAGGCGGTGGAGAGGTAGATCACGAGCTTCAGCTTCTGGGCGTCCACCCCAAGTGCCCGGGCGGCCGTCTCGTTGTCGCGCACGGCGGCAAGGCCGAGCCCCTGCTTGGAGCGCAGCAGGCGGTAGACGAACCAGATGGTCAAAACGAGGACGACCAGCGCCAGCCAGAAGGCAATGGCGTCAGCGGCAGCGGCGGTCCGCATGCCGAACCAATCTTCGAGGTACGAAACGCCGAACATTTCGCGCGTCGCGTCGCGCGGAAGTGAGGTGCCTGTGCCGCCGCCGAGCGCCTTCCACTGGGCAAAGACCAGGCGGCCGACCTCGGCAATGACCCAGGTGCCGATGGCGAAATAGGGGCCATAGAGGCGGAAGGCGAAGAAGGCTGTCGGGATTGAGACGAGGACGGCGAAGAGGCCGGCAAGCGGGATGGCCAGGATCGGATCGACACCGAGAAGGATGACGAAGCCGAAGAGGGCATAGGCGCCGCAGCCGACGAAAAGTTGCTGGCCGACGGAGATCAGCCCCGCATAACCCGCCAGCAGGTTCCAGCTCTGGGCGAGCGCCAGCATGGTGAGGATGAAGAACAGGTCCTGCACCACGCCGCGCGAGACGACGAAGGGGGCTGCCGCGAGCAGCAGCACGAAGAGGATGGCTGCGATTGAAAACAGCGTGGAGAGGCGAGTGCGGGTTTCGACCCGCCAGGATGGCGTCTGTCGCATGACGTTCGACAGGGTTTCTCTGTTGGCGTTCATCGTCACCTCAATCGACAGCGCGGGGGAAGAGGCCCCGCGGACGGAACAGCAGGACGAGCAGGAAGGCGATATGGCCCGAGAGGATCTGCCATTCGGGATTTATGGCGGCTCCCAGCGTTTGGGCGACGCCTAAGATAATGCCGCCGGCCAGCGTGCCCCAGAGCGAGCCGAGGCCGCCGATGATGACGGCTTCGAAGGCATAGATCAGACGCGCAGGCCCGGCGGTCGGATCGAAATTGGCGCGGGTGCCGAGATAAAGCGCGGCGATCGTGACGATCACCATGGCAAGGCCTGTTGCGATGGCGAAGATCCGGTTCGGACGGATGCCCATCAGGCCGGCCGTCACCACATCGTCGGAGGTGGCGCGGAAGGCGCGGCCGAGGGCCGTCTTGTAGATCAGCTGGTTCAGGCCGACGATGACCAGGATCGCGGAGGCAAAGGTCAGGAGCGGCATCACGCCAGCATTGATGCCGCCGAGCGAAAGAGACGCCTGTTCCAGCGTGCCTGCCGGGATGCGCTGGCTGTCGGCGGTGAAGGCTTCGAGCAGTCCGTTCTGGATGACGATCGACAGGCCGAAGGTGACGAGCAGCGGCGGTAGTATGTCCTTGCCGAGCGTCCGGTTGAGCAGGTGATATTGCAAAAGGTAGCCGATCCCGAACATCAACGGGCCGGCGATCAGGGCGGCGACGAAGGGGTTGAGCCCAATCGTGGAGACCAGCAGTAGGATCAGAAAGGCTGAAAATACGATCAGGTCGCCATGGGCGAGATTGACCAGGCGCATGATGCCGAAGACGAGCGACAGGCCGGCGGCGAAGAGGGCATAGAGGCCGCCGAGCAGAATGCCCTGGAGAATGGTATCAAGCCAGTTCATGGGTTTCCGCTCCGAAATAGGCCGCGTGGATATCGGCGCGGTCGAGCTCTGCCGGGCGCCCTTCGAGCGTGACCCGGCCTTCCATCATGCAATAGACGCGGTCTGCGACCTTCAGCGCCTGGGCGATGTCCTGCTCGACGATCACGATGGCCGCACCCGTTTCCCGGATGCGCGGGAAGGCGGCGTAGATGTCCTTGATGACGACGGGGGCGAGGCCGAGGCTGAGCTCGTCGCAGAGCAGCACTTCCGGATTGGACATCAGCGCCCGGCCGATTGCGACCATCTGCTGCTGGCCGCCAGAGAGTGCCGTCGAAGGATTGCGGCGCCGCTCCTTTAGGATCGGGAAAAGTTCGTAGATCGTTTCCAGCGACCAGGGACCGTCCACCTTTCGGCCATGGCGACCGACGAGAAGATTTTCCTCGACCGTGAGCGAGGGGAACAGTCGACGACCTTCGGGAACGAGCGCGATGCCGCGGGCCATGACATCGGGTGCGGCGAGCGCGCCGATCGGCTGGCCACGATGAAGGACGGCCGCTGGCTCATTGCGCAGCACGCCTGCTATCGAGCGCATCAGCGTCGACTTGCCGGCGCCGTTTGCGCCGATGACCGCGATCGTCTCGCCCGGATTGAGGACGATGTTAACGCCGAACAGGGCCTGGAAATCGCCGTAGAAGGCGGTGAGGTTCTTCGTTTCGATGAGGCTCATCACTTAGACCTCCATGCCCAGATAGATTTCGCGCACCTCGCGCGAATTCATGATGGTCTGCGGATCGCCGTGGCCGATCATCCGCCCGAAGTTGAGGACCAGGATGTTTTCCGCCACCGCGTTCAGCGCGTGCAGCACATGCTCGATCCAGATGATCGTCATGCCGCGCTGGTGGACGCGTTTGATCGTCGCGACCAATTGCCGGCACTCGCCTTCGGTCAGACCGCCGGCGATCTCGTCGAGCAGGAGAAGCTTGGGCCTGGTGGCGAGCGCCCGGGCCAGTTCCAGGCGCTTGCGCTCGAGCAGCGTCAGGCTGCCCGCCGGGCGGTTGGCCTTGGCGATGAGGCCGGTTTCGACGAGGATTTCGGCGCAGAAATCGGAGACCTCGGCTTCGCTGCTTTCGCTTCCGAAGGCGCCGGCGACTAGCAGGTTCTCGTATACGGTCAGCCGCTCGAAGGGCTGAGGGATCTGGAAGGTGCGGCCCATGCCTGCAAAGCAGCGCTGCATCGGCGGGACATTGGTCACGTCTCGACCATCGAAATGAACAGTACCTTTGGCGACGGAGAGGTTGCCGGTGATCAGGTTGAACAGCGTCGACTTGCCGGCGCCATTCGGTCCGATGACGCCAAGCGCCTCGCCTGCTTCGACGGAAAAGCCGATGTTTTCGGCGACCACGAGGGCCCCGAATGACATCGACACACCATTCAATTCCAGGATCGGCATGGACACTCCTCCGTCAGGCTTACGGCACCCCGACAAGGACGGGACACCGTAGCCACATGCTTCACAGGGTTCAGCTCAGCGCTTCCATTTTGCCGCCCAACGGGATGCTCGGGGCCTGACCGTTTTCGACGACAACGAGGTCATAACCACCACCGGATTTCAGCCGCCATTGGCCGCCGACGAGCGGGGTCTTGGCGATGTTTTTCTGGGCGAAGGGCGGCAGGTTGGCGTTGTTCCAGGCGATGGGGCCGACCAGCGTGTCGAGCTTGGTCTCGCCGATCGCCTTGGCCACGGCATCGCCATCCGTCACGTCTTCCGCGCGCTTCATCACGTCGACGGCGAGCTCGAAGAGCGCATGGGCAAAGCCGATCGGCTGTGTCCACGGACGGCCCGTCGCCGTGGTAAAGGCGGCGGCCACATCGGCAGCGGTCTCGCCGGTCAAGGACGACTTGAACGGATGCGATGGCGTCCACCAAACTTCGGTCGAGAGGTTGTGGCCGGCATCACCAAGGGCTTCCACCGTCTGTGGGAAAAGCAGTGCCTTGCCGATCGAAGCGATCTTCGGCTTCAGGCCCTGCTGCTTGGCCTGGTTCCAGAAGGTGGTGAGGTCAGGCGGGATCATCACGCCGGTCAGGATCTCGGTCTCTGCCTGCTTGAAGGCATTGATCTGGGCGGAGAAATCATCCGTCAGGTTCTGATAGCGGCCGGTGTCGGTCAGGCCATAGCCGAGCTTTTCGAGGACTGGCGGGAAGCCGACGACCTTGTCACCCCAGGCATTGCCGTCGCCGTCGTTGGGGAAGAGGCCAGCCACCTTCTTGTTGGTTTCGATCTGGCCCCACATACCGGTGAAGACGGCAATGATGTCCTCCAGGCCCCAGAAGAAGTGGTAGGCGTAGTTGAACGGCTTCCAGCTGGCGGGGTCGCCGGGATTGCCCTGCTGGCCGATGAACCACGGCTGCCAGGGGGCAACCGTCGACAGGCAGGGGATCTGCTCGGCTTCGCAGGTCGTCGAGACCGGATTGGTGGTTTCCGGCGTCGAGGAGACAAGCATCAGGTTGATCTCGTCGTCGACGATCAGCTCCTTGGCGACTTCAGCTGCACGGTTCGGGTTGGACTGGCTGTCCTTGACGATCACCTCGTAGTTCAGGCCCATCTTCTTCGTCGTGGCGAGGAAGCTGTCGATGACGAATTTGTCGGCCTCACCAAAGCCCGCGAGCGGTCCGGTCTGCGGGCTGACATACCCGAGCTTGACCGCCGCTGACTGCGCAATCGCTGGCGCCGCAAGGCCCGACGTTGCCAGCACGGCGCCGCCGGCTGCCGTGGTCTGCAGGAATTTGCGTCTCGTGAACATATTTCCTCCCATCATCGTCTCTCCTCCCAAAGAGTGCGCCAAGCGCGAGATGTCGTCTCGGTCAGTCGGGCCTGACGCCCTCCCAGGCTTTTTGCAGAAGTGTGCGAATCGACGTGCGGTCGATCGGGCGCGGGTTCCAGTAGGGGTTTTCGACCGCGATATCGGCGGCGCGGTCGAGATCGGCTTCAACAAGCCCGAAATCCTTGAGCGATAACGGCGCGCCGATCGACTTGGCAAAGTCCCAGAGACCGCCCCCGATCGAGCCGCCGAAGAGTTCGGCGGCTGCCTTGAGCTCTTGTTCGGCGGCCTCGGCATTGAAAGCGGCCGTATGGGGCAGCATGACTGCATGGGTCTCGGCATGTGGCGTGTCGAAAGAGCCGCCCAGCGTGTGGCAGATCTTATGGTGCAGCGCCATGCCGACGGTGCCGAGCACCGTGCCGCAGAGCCAGGCGCCGTACAGCGCTTCCGCCCGCGCATCGGTGTCTTCGGTGCTCTTCACCAGAACCGGAAGGCTATCCCTGAAGGCGCGTAATCCGTCGAGTGCCATTAGCGTCGAGACCGGGTTGCGATCCTGGGCGTAGAGGCCCTCGACGGCATGGGCCATGGCGTTCAGGCCACTTGTGACGCTCATGCCGACGGGAAGGCCAAGGGTAAGATCCGGATCATAGATGACGACTTCCGGCAGGATGCTCGCGTTCCGGACCGTCGTCTTGCGACCGCCTTCGGTCTGGCCGAGGATCGGTGTGACTTCGGAGCCCGCATAGGTGGTGGGGATGACGACCTGCGGAAGATCGGTGCGATAGGCAATCGCCTTGCCGAGACCGGTGGTCGAGCCACCGCCGAGCGAGACGACGCAGTCGGCTTCGGTATCCTTGACAACTTTCAGGGCTGTCTCCGTCACCTCGACAGGCGTGTGCATGACGGCACCAGCGAAGACGCCGACAGAGAAGGCGCCAAGCCTATCGGAGAGAGCTTCGGCATCAGCCCTTTGATGCGGCGTTGCGAGCACAAGGGCGCGCCTGCAGCCGAGTGCCTCCACCGATGCCCCAACATCCGCGCTACGACCGGAGCCAAAAACGATACGGGCCGGGCTCCCGGTATAGGTAAAGTTCTTCATTTGCTCTTCCCCGGTCGCGCGCGGATCATGACGAACTTTACGCTGACCTTTGTGCCTGAACGACCATCGGTTTCGAAGGGTCGAATGAGTTCCGGACGCACGCCGAACAAGGCGTCTTCCCCGAGCCGTGGATCGCCTTCGTCATAGATATGCGTGGTAATCGTCTCGAAGCCCGGAGCGCGCAGGACGAAATGCAGATGTGCCGGGCGATGCAAAGGATAACCTGCCTGGGCAAGTAGCCGCCCAACCGGACCATCTCCGGGTACGCCATAACCTGCGGGCCTGACTGTACGGTAGTGAAAGCGTCCGTCCTGATCGGCGCGGAACAGGCCTCTCAGGTTGAATTCCGGTTGCAGGTCAGGCTGCTGGTTTTCGTAGTAACCCTCGGCATTGGCCTGCCAAGTGATGATCTCGGCGGCCGGGATCGGCAGGCCATCGAGATCTTCGACGCGGCCTTCGACTTTAAGCGGCTCACCGATGCCATCGAGGGAAATCGAGCTGCCGAGCGCGCGCTCAGGCGTGTCGGTCCGGAAGAACGGGCCGCGGATCGTATTCGGCGTGGCGCCAGCGGGGCGGCGGGAATTGATCTCTTCCACAAGCGCCGAAGCGCCGACGAGATCCGAAAACAGCACCCATTCCTGACGGCGTTCGTCCGAGGCATGGCCCACTTCGGTCAGGAAGTCGAGAACCCTGCGCCATTGCTCCGGTGTCGGGCGGAATTCCTTGACGAGATCGTGGACATGACAGACCACGGCAGAGAGCAGGCGCGCGGTAGCGTCATCGGTCGTGCCGAAGCGGCTCGTGAAAGCCTCGGCAGAGGTCGCTTCATTGAAGGTGATGAGGTCTGCGGCCCGCGACATGCATCTCCTCCCAAATCCGCATTGCTGGTCGAGAGGAAACTAGCAGGGCTCGCATGCAGGATTGATGATTTGTTTGGGACGCAATATAACAATCCGTTATGAAGTTCGACGAGCGACACCTGATCCAGCTGGCTGCCGTGGTGAAGACGGGCGGCGTCACCGAAGGCGCAGCCCTGCTGGGGCTCGCGCAGCCGGCTGTGTCGCGCACTTTGTCGATGCTGGAGAAGAGGATCGGCGAACCGCTCTTCATCCGGGGACGGCGCCCGTTGCAGCCGACCCCACTCGGGATTGCGCTTGCCGAACATGGCCTTGCGATGCTCGCGGCCTCCCGCAAGGCCTCCGACCTGATGGAGAGCTTTCGCGTCGGCAAAAGCGGCGTCGTCCGGGTGGGCGGCAGTCCGTTCTTTATAGATTCCCTGATTGCCGGCATGTGTGCGGAGTTTCAGGCGACGCATCCAGATGTGCGGATCGACCAGTCCTATGGCTATTTCCCGGATCTTCGCGCGGCGCTGAAGGCGGATCAGATCGATCTTGCCATCTGCCCCATCGACATTCTCGACGAAGGCTCGGGGCTCGCTTTCCAGCAGATCCTGCCTGGCCGCAATGTCATTGCCTGCCGGGTCACGCATCCGCTGCTCCTGAAACGCCGCCTGCAGCCGGCCCATCTTCTCGATTATGCCTGGGTGGCGCCGCCGCCGGGCAGCCCGCTGCTGGCAGACCTTCGAGCCCTGCTGCTCTCATTCGGCGCGACCGAGATCCGCATCCGTTATTCCGGCGGGTCGCTGGCGAGCGTCGTCAACTATCTGAAAGCGGCAGATGCGCTGACTGTCATGCCGCACAGCGTTGTCTTTGCTCAGCGCAAGGAAAAGACGATCACGGCCCTGCCGATCAACATTCCGCATCCCGAGCGTGCGCTGGCGATCCTCAGAAGAGTGGATGCGCCCCGCTCTCCCGCGGTCGAGCAGTTTTCGGCCTTCATCCGCTCCGGTTTCGACAATCTGAAACATCTGATCAAGCGGCACGAAGAGGCGGTTGTCTGGGGCAGTTGAGGGGCCCGACTTGGCGGGCCCCTGTGTGTTGGACCCGTCAGGCGAGCGCTTCCATCTTGCCGGCGGTCGGAATGTTCGGTGCCGTCTTGTTGTCGACGATGACGAGATCGAAGGTGCCATCGTCCTTGCGACGCCATTGACCGCCGACCAGCGGCGTCTTGGTGACGTTCTTCGCTGCAAATGGCGGCACGCCCTGGCCGTTCCACTCGACGCGGCCGACGATCGTGTCGACCTTGGAGGAAGCGATTGCCGCTGCCACGGCTTCGGCATCCGTCACGTCGTCCACGCGTCCCATGACATTGGTCGCCATCTCGAACAACGAGTGGATGAAGCCGATCGGCTGCGTCCATGGGCGGCCGGTCTTGGCGGTGAAGTCGGCGGCGAGTTCGCCGGCACTTTGCCCCGTCAGCGACGACTTGAACGGGTGCTGCGCCGACCACCAGACTTCCGACGATAGATTGTGGCCGGCTGGGCCCAGCGTCTCGACCGATTGCGGGAAGAGGATCGCCTTCGCGACGGTGACAGCCTTCGGATTGAAGCCCTGCTGCTTGGCCTGGTTCCAGAAGGTGGTGAAGTCGGGCGGAATGACGACGCCGGTGATGATGTCACATTGTCCGTCCTTGAAGGCGTTGACCTGGGCCGTGAAGTCGTCGCTCAGGTTCTGATAACGGCCTGGATCGAGCAGGTCGAAGCCGGCCTGCGCGAGGCCCGGCTTCAGGCCGACATTCGGATCACCCCAGGCATTGCCGTCGGCATCATTGGGGAAAAGGCCGCCCACCTTTTTGTTGGTATCAAGCTGACCCCACATGTTGGTGAAGACAGCGATGACGTCTTCCAGGCCCCAGAAATAATGGTAAGCGAAGTCGAACGGTTTCCAGCTTGCCGGGTCGCCGGGATTGCCCTGCTGACCGATGAACCAGGGCTGCCAGGGCGCCTTGGTGGAGATGCAAGGGATGCCCTCGGCTTCGCAGGTCGTGGCCACCGGATTGGTGTTTTCCGGCGTCGAGGCGACCAGCATCATGTTGATCTCGTCCGAGAGGATGAGTTCCTTCGCCACGTCCGCTGCCCGGTTCGGGTTTGACTGGCTGTCCTTGACGATGATCTCGAAGTTCTTGCCCGCCTCGGTCGCGAGGAAGGAAGCGATGTTGTAGGCGTCACTCTCGCCGAAGCTTGCCAGCGGTCCGGTCTGCGGGCTGACATAGCCAAGCTTGATCTTGGCACCTTGGGCGATCGCCGGTGCGGCGAGGCACCCGAAACCATAGGCGAGACCGGTAGCAGCCCCCGCCTTCAGCAGTTTTCTGCGCGTAATCATGCTGTCCTCCTCCCAGTTGTGTCTGTGAAACTACGCCGCGACGCGGCGAAATGGCCGGCTTCCCTCCGCAAGGTCCTGCAGGATCGCGTCCACCGCTGCGACTTCCATCTCAGACGCCTGGTGTGCGCGTCCTGGAAAGAGCTCGCATCGCAGCCTCGCCCGCGCCCTCCCAAGCGCTTCCGAGGCTTCCGCAAAAGCCGAGACCGGGATCCAGGGATCCTGATCGGAGCCGGTAAGATAGACGGGCATGCCGTCGAGATCGCATGCGGGACGCTGGTCAGCCGCCTGACCCACACGGCAGCCGGTTAGATTGACCATGGCCCCGTTCCACGGACCGAAGGCCATGGCATATTCGAGCGACAGGCAGGCGCCCTGGCTGAAGCCGCCGATGAGAAGCGGTTTGTCCGCGCCGCCCGCCTGTCGCAGGCCCCCCACTAGCCCGTCGATATAGTCGAGTGAGGCCGTCAACTCGGTGCGTGTCGGGTCTGTCAGCGCATCGGTGGCGCGTGCCGCATACCAGGAATTGCCCGTCGCGCGCGGCAGACAGAAAGACACGCCGCGCACCGATAGTTTCCCGACGATCTGCTCGATCATGTCCTCGGGCGATTGGGTTCGCCCGTGAACGAAGATGCAGAGTACCTCGGCCTCCGCGGGGGCAACTCCTGCGGATAGCGGCTCGCCATGAATGGCCATGATCGCCTCCAGATCAGAAGTTGGCGGGTTCGAGACCGGCGATCAGCTCTTCGCGGCGATCCTCGAACCAAGGCGGGAAGACCAGCGTCGAGCCGATGGCGTCGGCCGGCTCGTCCTTCGCCCAGCCGCCTTCGACCGACCAGGCGATTTCGAAGAGCGCGCCGCCCGGCGAGCGGACGTAGCAGGATTTGAAGTAGTTGCGATCCTTCTGGTCGGAGACGTCGGTGAAGCCGAGGCCTTCGATATGCGCCTTGAGCTTCAGCTGGTTCTCCTCGTTGACCGTGTTGAGCGCCAGGTGATGGATGGTGCCACCCGATAGCGTCCAGGTGCCCTGCGGCCCGGTCGGCTGGTGGAGCACCTCGACCATGCTCGTTGGACCACCATTGTTCGGCACCGAGAACATCAGGCCCTCGTCGCTGTCGGCTTCCTTCTTCATGCCCATGCCAATCGTCAGGAAGTCGTCCATCGAGGTGCGGTCGAAGACGGCGATGGCTGCGCCATAAATGCCGCGGATGCCCTGTGCCTCGCCAATGCCCTGGGCCTCGTTGGTGATCGGCGGACGGGTGTCCGCCGGGCTCTCGACCAGTTCATGGTCGATGCCGCAGGGATGGGCGAGCGCCACGCGGGTGATGCCGAAGCGGCTGGTCTTGGCGGCAGGGATGCCGCGCTCGTTCAGCCTGTCGACCCAGAAATCGGCCGAACCGACGGGGATCGACAGCTGGATGATCTTCGACTGGTTCGTGCCGCGTTTGCCGAAGATGCCGGGCTTCTTGAAGGGGAAGGTGGTGACGATGGTCGAGGGGTCGCCGCTCTTGGCACCGTAGTAAAGGTGGTAGACCGGGATCGTGCCATCGAAAAGCACGGTGCGCTTGATCGAATGCAGGCCAAGTGTCTTTGTATAAAAGTCATAGTCCTCCTGAGCGCCGTCGGTGCTCAGCGTGAGGTGATGATAACCCGAGATGAACGACATGTTTCTTCTCCTCCAGAAACTGCAAATATACGGATCGCGCCGATCCCCGACACACAGGCCCTCCAGCGGCTTGACTTGCCGCACCCGTCTTCTTGTGTCGGAGCGGATCTACTCCAATAGTCAGACTATAGAGGGCGCAAGGCCGTCTGTTGATAAAATTGCTTATGCTCGATATAGCGGATTGCTATGAAGATCGATGAGCGCCATCTCGTCCAGCTTGCTGCTGTCGCCGAAACCGGTGGCGTGACGGAGGGGGCTGCCATGCTCGGCATGACCCAGCCTGCGGTATCGCGGACACTGTCCATGCTGGAGCGCCGGGTGGGTGAACCACTCTTCACGCCCGGCAAGCGCCCGCTGCAGCTGACACCGCTCGGCCAGCAGCTGGCCATCCAGGGTCGCTCGATCCTGGCCGCATCGCGCAAGGCGGTGGAGATCGTCCGCAGTTTCCAGTCGGGCACCACCGGGCGCATCAAGGTGGGCGGTGTGCCTTTCTTCATGGATGCCGTCATTTCCCAGATGATCGCGAGTTTCCAGTTGCGCGAGCGTGACATCATGGTCGAGCAGTCCTACGGCAACCTGCCAGATCTGCTGACCGAGCTCGATTCCAGCCAGATCGACGTTGCCATCACGCCGATCGGCAGCACGGACCTGAAGAACGACTTCGAGTTTCAGCCGATCCTGCCGGGGCGCAACGTCCTGACCTGCGCTGTCGGCCATCCGCTTTTGCGCAAACGGCGGCTCAGCATCGAAGACATCATGACCTATCCGTGGGTGGCGCCGCTACCGGGCTCTCCCTTGGTGCTCGACCTGCACAACATCCTGATTACTCTCGGGATCAGCGAGCTGCAGGTTCGCTATTCCGGCGGATCGCTTCTCTCCGTTGTCAATTACATTGCCTCGACCGATGCGCTGGCGATCCTGCCGCATTCGGTGGTGTTCTCCTTCAAGGGCGAGAACAAGATCTCCATCGTGCCCGTCGATATCCCGCAGCCGGAGCGGACCCTTGGCATCATCACCAAGCGCAAGACCTATCCGAACCCGGCCTGTCGCAAGTTTCAGGAACATATCGTCCGGGAATTCACCGACCTGAAGAAGGTGATCGAGCGCCACGAGAGATCGATTGTCTGGGGTGAGGGACCCTTCCTTCCGGAACGGGATCGCTGAGATGTGCCCGATCCGGACTTTTGAGACGAAATCTAAAAAATGATCCGGACGCTGTAACGAAACGCATCCTGTACCGTCTAAGCTGTATGACCCCCAACGCGTCAGCGGAACCGTCAATGACGAGCACAGACCAAATGCCAGGCGCCTTAGCTAATGGCTGGACAAAGCCCAAGCGCTTCGATCGCAACCTTGTCGTCATCGGTGCAGGCTCGGCCGGGCTCGTCTCCGCCTATATCGCAGCCGCCGCCAAGGCAAAGGTGACCTTGGTCGAAGCCAACAAGATGGGTGGCGATTGCCTGAACTTTGGATGTGTTCCGTCCAAGGCTCTGATCAAGAGTGCCAAGGTGGCGCATCAAATGCGCCATGCCGATCATTACGGTCTCGAAGCGGTCGAACCCAAGGTGCCCTTCTCGGCCGTTATGGAGCGGATCCACAAGGTGATCGCGGAGATCGAACCGCATGACAGCGTCGAGCGCTATACGGGTCTCGGCGTCGAGGTTCTCCAGGGCTATGCGAAGCTGATCGATCCCTGGACGGTGGAGATTGCGCTGAGCAGCGGCGGTACGCAGCGGCTTACGACACGTGCGATCATCATCGCAACCGGCGCGCAACCCGTCGTGCCTCCGATCCCGGGTCTGGCCGAAATCGGTTATCTCACCTCCGACACCCTGTGGGAGCGGCTGCGCGATCGACCGGAGGTGCCGCGTCGTCTCGTCGTTCTCGGCGGCGGGCCGATCGGGTGCGAGCTCGCACAGAGTTTCGCCCGGCTGGGCTCGCAGGTCGCTCAGATCGAGATGGCCCCGCGTTTGATGATGCGCGAGGATCCGGACGCGGCCGGCTTTGTCGAGGCGTCGCTGAAGGCCGACGGCGTGCAGGTGCTGACTGGCCATAAAGCCGTGGCCTGCGGGACGGATGACGACGAGAAGTGGCTCGAGGTCGAGCATGACGGCGGACGGCACCGCATCGGCTTTGACGAGATCATCGTCGCCGTCGGGCGTGCGCCGCGCCTGAAGGGCTTCGGGCTCGAGGAACTCGGCATCAAGGTCGACCGCGTCGTAGAGACCAACGAGTATCTGCAGACGCTCTACCCGAACATCCTGGCCGCCGGTGACGTGGCAGGGCCTTATCAATTCACGCATGTTGCCGGGCATCAGGCCTGGTTTGCTGCGATCAACGCACTCTTCGGTGATCTCAAGAGCTTCAAGGCCGATTACAGCGTCATCCCCTGGGCGACCTTCACTGATCCGGAAGTGGCGCGCGTGGGCTTGTCCGAAGCCGAGGCGAAGGAGAAGAACATCCCCTACGAGGTGACGCGCTTCGGCATCGATGATCTCGATCGGGCGATTGCCGACGGCTCGGCGCATGGCTTCGTCAAGGTGCTGACCGTGCCGGGCAAGGACAAGATCCTGGGCGTCACCATCGTCGGCGAACATGCGGGTGATCTGCTCGCGGAATTCGTCTTCGCCATGAAGCATGGCCATGGGCTCGGAAAGATCCTCGGCACGATCCACATCTATCCGACACTGGCCGAAGCGAACAAGATGGTGGCCGGGCAGTGGCGGCGCGCGCATATCAATGGTTTTCTGCTGTCGCTGCTTGAGCGTTTCCAGACCTGGAGGCGTGGATGATCGATGCGAAGTTCCTGCCCCTGCAAAAGGCGGCGCTCCAGCCAATCGCCGAGTTTCTTGCCAGCCGCGGCGTCCGGGCCGATCAAATCAGCATCGTCGGTTTTATCGCCGGGTTTGGAGCCTTCGTGGCCCTCGGCTTCGGATACTGGCTGGCGGCGCTTCTGCTGATCCTCGTCAATCGCGGCTTTGATGGCCTCGATGGTGCGGTCGCCCGGATCCAAGGGCCGACGGATCGCGGTGCCTATCTCGATATTGCCTTCGACATGGTCTTCTACGCCTTGATCCCGCTCGGCTTTGCGATCGCCTCGCCCGAGAACAATGCTCTGCCGGCGGCCATCCTCATCGTCTCCTTCGTCGGCACTGGATCTTCCTTCCTCGCCTTTTCGGCGGTCGCAGCAAAGCTTGGCCGCAAAGCGCCAGAATTTCCGACCAAGGGCATCTATTATGCCGGCGGTCTGGCGGAAGGTTTCGAGACGATCGCCGTCTTTGTTGCCATGTGCCTTTTCCCCGAGAGCTTCGCACTGATCGCCTATGGCTTTGCCGCGCTTTGTGCGCTGACCACCGTCATCCGCTGGCGTCAGGGATGGGTCGCCTTTTCGGAGGGACCGCGATGAAGGCTCGACACGCCGTTTCAGCCGACCGCGTTCAAACGGTCGAGGGCGTTGCGGACCGCCAGCCGGGCGCGATGCAGGAGAACGCGCATATTTCCTTCGCTGATGTTGAGCAATGCGCAGACCTCGCTGGGGTCGAGTTCCTGCTGGCCGCGAAGAATGAGCACCGCCCGTTGCGTCGGCGGCAGAGTGTCGATCACCTCTTCGACGTGCTGCAGCACGCTTCGACCCTCGATGTGGCGCTCCGGGGTCAGGTTCTCCCAGAGTTCCGGGATCTGGCGCCAGTGGCCGCGACCGTCAAACGCGTCTGCCAGGCTGTCGCCACTGGCGTGATCGTCGAAGAAGACGGTGCGTCCTTCGCGGCGGGCACGGCTGCGCGCCTTGTTGATGAGGATGGTGTAGATCCAGCTGGCAAGCGAACTGCGTCCCTCGAAAAGATCGATGCGACCGAGCACGGCGATCCATGTGTCCTGCGCGACCTCCTCGGCAAGGTGCCGGTGCTGGACGATGCCGGTGCCAAAACGGATCATCGAGGCATTGTGGCGCCGATAGAGAAGATCGAAAGCCGCAGCATCGCCATCCATCAGGCGCAAAACCAGAGCCTGATCATCCCCTTCGACCTGCGTCACGCCGCCCCTCACATCAATCCGGCGGCCATTAGCGAAACAAACATCTTTAAAGTCCAGCCGCATTCGCCCCCATCAAGTCATAGTGACCATGCCGTGTCTGTCGTCGCTGGCGGTGCGTTCTTACAGCGCGTCGACTGCTTTTCGGGAGATGTCCATGACTGAACGCAACGCGTCTCGCCCGGGCCATCTTTCGTCGGATAAGAACGAGCCCGTCCCCACAACCACGTCCAGCAGAAGCAAAATCTGGCGATTTACGCCGGTGGTGGTCGTCTTTGCTGGCCTTGCTCTCGGCTATGCCTTTGGCCTGCAGGACTATCTCAGTCTGGCGTTTCTCGCCGAACAGAGGCAGGCCCTGAGGGCCTATGTCGATGCCAATTTCCTCTGGTCGGCAATGCTTTTCCTTGGGATCTACATTGCCGCCGTCGCCTTCTCCTTCCCGGCCGCTTCGGTGTTGACCATCTTCGGCGGCTTTCTGTTCGGCTGGATGGTCGGCGGCGCACTTGTCGCGGTCGGTGCCACGGTCGGGGCCTCGATCCTCTTCCTTGCAACGCGATCGGCCTTCGGCAGTTTCCTTCGCCATCGCGTCGATGGTGTGGTGAAGAAGCTTGCCGACGGCTTCCGCGAAAACGCTTTCGGCTACCTCTTCGTCATCCGTCTGGCGCCGGTCTTTCCGTTCTTCGTGGTGAACATTGCCGCAGCTCTGTTCGACATCAGTCTTGGCCGTTTTTTTGCAGCGACGTTCTTCGGCATCCTGCCCGGCACCTTTGCCTATGCCTATCTCGGGCAGGGCGTCGACAGCGTCCTCCTTGCCGCACAGGAGAGCGGCCAGGAAGCGAAGATCTCGGATCTCGTGACGCCCGAGATCACGCTCGCCTTTTTCGCGCTGGCGCTCGTCGCGCTGATCCCGACCGTGGTGCGGCAGATCCGCAAGCGGGGTGCTTCGCGATGAACAGTGAGATCACAGGGTTGGGGGAAGCTTAAGCCATGTTTCGATGCAGCGAAGTTGCCGAACGCGCGAGCCTTCTGATCGATGGCGAGCTGGGCTTGTGGCCACGATTGAACATCCGTCTTCATCTGGCGATGTGTCGGGGATGCCGGGCATTCGTCGAGCAAATGCGGATAACCCGCGATCTTGCCGTATTGGCTCGGGCTGCAGAGGATCCGCTGCCGAGTGCCGAGATCGAGGCCGCGCTGGCCAGACGACGGATCCAGTCTGGACGACCATCATGAAATCCGTCGGACATCACGAGCGTAGTTCCAGAAAAGAGAGCCAAGGTGCTCGAATGCGATACGGTCAATTTCAGGGAGAAGGGCAGATCATGCGATTAATGACAGGGATTTTCGCCGCAGGGTTCATCGCGGCGGCCAGCGGTTTGCCAGCACTTGCGTCCGGCCCGGATCTTTCCGATTGGGCTGCCATCGAGAAGAGCGCTTCCGGCCAGACGGTCTATTTCAACGCTTGGGGTGGGTCGGAGAACATCAACGCCTATCTCGAATGGGTCGGCGCCGAGATGCAGTCCCGCTACGGAGTGACCGTCGTCCAGGTGAAGCTCGATGATACGGCGAGCGCCGTCGCCAAGGTGATTGCCGAGAAAGCCGCCGGCAAGGACGCAGGCGGTTCCGTCGATCTGATCTGGATCAATGGCGAGAATTTCGTGTCGATGAAGCAGCAGGAGCTGCTTCTGACACCGGGCTGGGCGACGTCCTTGCCGAACTGGGTTTATGTCGATGTCGAAAACCAGCCGACGATCCTGACCGATTTCACCGAGCCGACTGAGGGATTGGAAAGCCCCTGGGGCGGTGCGAAGATGGTCTTCTTCTATGATAGCGCCCGGACCGACGCCTCAACCCTGCCTGACAGCGCAAGCCAACTGCTCGACTGGACCACGAAGAACCCTGGTCGCTTCTCCTATCCGGCTCCGCCTGATTTCATCGGGTCGTCCTTCCTCAAGCAGGTGCTGAGTGAAGTGATCGCCGATCCGCGCAAGCTTGCCGAACCTGTGAACGAGGCAAGTTTCGAACGGGACGTCGAGCCGCTTTTTGCCTATCTCGACCAGCTCCATGACGCCGCATGGCGGTCTGGCAAGGCCTTTCCGCAAAACTATCCGGACATGAAGCAAAAGCTCGCCGATGGCGAACTCGACATCATCTTCGCCTTCAACCCGTCGGAAGCCTCGGCTGGCATCAAGGCGGGGGAGCTTCCGGACACGGTGCGATCCTTCACCTTCTCCGGCGGCACGCTCGGCAATACCCATTTCGTCGCCATTCCCTACAATGCGAATGCCAAGGAAGGCGCGCTGCTGACGGCGAATTTCCTGATTTCGCCGGAGGCGCAGCTGCGCAAGCAGGATCCGACCTATTGGGGTGACCCGACCGTCCTTTCGATGGTGAAGCTGCCGGATGCCGATCGTTCTGCCTTCGCCGCACTCGATCTGGGCGTTGCGACGCTTTCGCCTGAAAAGCTGGGGCCTGTCATTGCCGAACCGCATGCCAGCTGGATGGAGCGGATCGAAGTCGAGTGGCGTCGACGCTATGCCAGCGGCAACTGAGCCGTGCAGCGAAGTCTGAAGGCTCGCAGTTTTGTCGATCGCTTGACCGCGCTGCTTCCCAGAGGCGCGGTCTTGCTCACGCTCGGCCTGTTGCTGCTGCCAATCGCCTTCGGCCTTCTCGGAACGCTCCTGCCAGCCTTGGGCTACCTGCCGGCGCTCGGCGGTGTGGCTCTTGGCCTCGATCCATTCCGAGCTCTTTTTGCCACGCCGGGGCTTGTTCCCGCTGCTGTTCTCAGTCTGGTTACTGGGCTTGTCGCCACCATCCTCTCGCTCGCTATAACCCTGTTGTTTGTCGCGGGCTTTGCCGGGACACCCGTTCTTGCGCGCATCCAGCACATCATCTCCCCGCTTCTCGCCGTGCCGCATGCTGCCGCGGCTTTCGGGCTCGCCTTCCTCATCGCGCCCTCCGGCTTTCTCATTCGGCTCGTGGCGCCGCTTTTCGGAATAGAGCGGCCGCCCGACATTCTCATTCCGCATGATCCCTGGGGGCTGGCCATGATCGCCGGCCTTGTGATCAAGGAAACGCCCTTCCTGTTCCTGGTGACCTTGGCAGCTCTGCCGCAGGTCGACCTCACTGCTGCCCGCAGACTGGCAGCCTCTTTCGGCTATGGACGGATTGCGGGCTTCGTCTATCTGCTCTGGCCGGCGCTCTATCGGCAAATCCGTTTCGCTGTTTATGCCGTCATTGCCTATTCGTCCTCGGTCGTGGATGTCGCCGTGATCCTCGGCCCCAATCTGCCCGGCACGCTTGCCACGCGTCTCGTCCAGTGGATGAACGACCCTGACCTTTCCGTGCGATTTCTCGCGTCGGCCGGTGCAGTTCTTCAGCTCGGCGTCACCCTAGCTGCACTGCTTGCATGGTTTGGTCTGGAACGGATCGGCGCCATGCTGCTGAGATCGTTCGGCGATCGCGGCTATCGTTTCGTGCATGACCTGACCGTCCGTAGGCTCGCGATGATCGCAGTCACCATCATAGGCGCAAGCGTGTTCGCGGGTCTTTTCCTCCTCGGTCTTTGGTCGCTCGCTGGCCTCTGGCAGTTTCCAGATCTCCTGCCGCGCGATTTCACCCTGCGCAGCTGGATGACGACCCTTCCGCGCATCGGCGATCCTCTGGTGACGACGCTGATCGCGGGGCTTGCCTCGACACTGATCGCGGTGGTGCTGACGGTCGGCTGCCTCGAGCGCGAGATCCAGACGGGGCGACGGGGCGGTGACAGGAGCCTGCTGCTCCTCTATCTGCCGCTCATCGTGCCCCAGATCGCCTTCGTTTTCGGCCTTCAGCTGCTATTTGTCGGCAGCGGCAGTGATCAACGCCTCACCGCTCTCATCCTGGTGCACCTTGTGTTCGTTCTGCCTTACGTATTCCTGTCCCTTGCCGATCCGTGGCGGGCGCTCGACCGCCGCTATGAAATCATCGCCACCGCGCTCGGCCGCTCACGTCTCTCGGTGCTTCTGTCGATCCGCCTGCCGATGCTGATCCGCCCTATTCTGACCGCTCTTGCTGTCGGTTTTGCAGTCTCGGTCGGGCAGTATCTGCCGACGCTTCTGATCGGCGAGGGACGGCTGACCACCATCACCACGGAAGCTGTGGCACTCGCCTCCGGCAACAACCGCCGCGTCATTGGAGTCTATGCCCTGTTGCAGACCATTCTCCCCTTCCTCGCCTTCGCGCTTGCCGCGCTCTTGCCGGTTCTTCTCCATCGCAACCGTCGTGAGATGAGGGTGTGATGATGTCGCAAAGTCAGGTCGACACAGGTCTTCGCCTCTCCAATATCGTGATCCGCCTCGGAGATGATCTTCTGATCGCGCTCGATACAGAAGTGCCTCCTGGCTCGATTTTCACCGTCATGGGTCCTTCGGGCTCAGGGAAATCGACGCTGCTTTCCTTCATCGGCGGTTTTCTCGAGCCTGCCTTTCATGCGGAGGGTGAAGTCTCCGTTGGTGATATTGATCTTCTGGCGCTTGCGCCGGAGCAGCGACGGGCTGGTATCCTCTTCCAGGATCCGTTGCTCTTTCCGCATATGTCCGTCGGCGCCAATGTTGCCTTCGCCATTCCCGGCGAGGTTTCGGACCGGAAGCTCAGATGGCGGATGGCAGCCGAGATCCTTCGGGAGATGGAGTTACCGGGCTTTGAGGATCGCGATCCGGCGACGCTGTCAGGTGGCCAGAAGGCGCGCGTGGCGCTCGCCCGTGTCCTGGTCTCGCAACCCCGCCTGCTGTTGCTCGATGAACCCTTCTCCAAACTCGACATGGCGCTTCGCAACCAGATGCGCTCACTCGTCTTTGACCGCGCTCGCAGCGCCGGTCTGCCGGTCATTCTTGTCACGCATGACGAGGCCGATGCGGAGGCGGCGGGCGGACCGGTGCATCGGCTGGGCGATCAGGAGAACGATCATGGATGAAGACGGCAGCATCGACGCCGAGATCCTGCTGCTCGGTGGTGGTCACGCGCATGTCGAGGTGATCCGGAGGCTCGGCCTATCTGGTCTCGGGGCGAGAATGACGCTCGTCTCCCCCGGCCGGTATGCGCCTTATTCCGGCATGCTCCCGGGCTACATCGCCGGCGTGTACAGCTTTGACGACTTTCATATCGATCTGGCCGCATTGTGCTTGCGCTTCGGTGTGACCTTTCTCGAAACGTCGGCCACGCATATCGATCCCGAAGAACGGATCGTGCGTCTCGCAGAGGGCGGCTCTGTTGGCTACCGGCTCCTTTCGGTCGACATTGGATCCACGCCGTCGCTTCCGCTGGGGATATCAGCCGGCATTTCCGTCAAGCCGATTTCAAGCTTCACCGATCGCCTCGGACGGCTCGATGCTCTCATCGCCGCGGGCGAGCGCATCAGGCTCGCAGTCGTGGGGCAGGGGGTGGCGGGGGTCGAGGTCGCTTTCGCCCTAAAACAGAGATTTTCCAGTCGGGATGTGCAGATCGCGCTGATCGGGCGGTCTGCGGGACCGGTGCCGGAGCGTAGCTATCGGGCACGGCGACTGGTGGAAAAGGAACTAGGGGTGGCAGGGATCGCTCACCATCCGGCTTTTGACGTGGTCGGTTTTCAAAATGGTGAAGTCGTCGCGCGGGATGGCCGGAGACTTGTCGCCGACGAAGTCATCTGGACGACCTCGAGCGGTTCGCAAGGATTTCTGCGAGACACCGGGCTTCTGCTGGATGCCGGGGGGTTCATCCGTGTCGATGAAAACCTTCGTTCCCTGTCGCATCCGGATATCTTCGCCGCCGGCGACGTGGCGTGTCTCGCCGATCCGCGTCCCAAGGCGGGTGTCTTTGCGGTCCGTCAGGGTCCCGTTCTTGCGGAGAACATCCATCGGAGCTTGAAGGGGGAGGCGCTTGAAGTCTATCGTCCGCAGCGCTCCTGGTTGGTGCTGATATCGCTCCCGAACGGCCGTGCGATTGCCGACAAATGGGGATTGGCCGTAGTGGGGCGCTGGGTTGCCCGCTGGAAGGACCGGATCGACCGAGGTTTCATGCGGCGCTACAAACAGGACATTTGACTGCGCGCTCCGTCACCCGAGGTGGACCGATCAGCTCATCAAAAAAGCCCCGCACACCGGAGTGCGCGAGGCAGGCCAGGGAGGCCTTGGGGAGTCGGGCAGGGATCAGAGGTCGCCGAGCAGTTCGTTGACGCGGCTTTCTGCCGAAGCGAGCGCTTCGTCGACCGACTTGTCACCATTCACGGCAGCACCGATTTCCTCACCGATGATGTCCTGGATCGGGAACTGGCGCTGGACCTCGGCCGGCAGCGAGCGGCCGGTGTCGGCAATCTTCGCAATGTTTTCACGATGCGGCAGGGACTTGAACTCGTCCATGTCGAAGACTGCCTTGGAAGCCGGCAGGTGGCCGGTGCGGGCCCACTGGAAATCGTTCTCCGACAGGAACTTGAAGAGCTTGCCGATGGCATCCACCTGTTCCTGCGTGCGGTCCTTCTTTGGCATGACCCAGCTGTGGCCATCGGCATAGGTGCTGTCCTGTGCCGCAAAGAGCTGCGGTACGGGATAGACGGTATAGCCGTTCGAGAGCGCCGTGCCTTCTTTCTCGGACTGGGCGACATAGTCGCCGATCAGCCATGTACCGTTGACGGCAATCCCGCCTTCGCCATTGGCAAAGCCCGAGACGGCGGCGGCATAGTCGAGACCGGTGGTTGAGATGCCCTCATCCTTGGTCGCCTTCATCAGCTCGACGGCGGCCTTGGCTTCTGGCGTGTTCAGCTTGATGGCAGTCGGATCGGAGAAGAAGTCGGAGTTCTGTTGCTGCAGCAAGGTGTAGAGAATGCGCGCGTAGGATGCCGTCTCGTTGGCCATGATCTGGATGAGATAGGGCTTGCCGGTTTTTTCGGTAAACTGCTTGCCCTGCGAGATCAGTTCTTCTGCCGATGTCGGCAGCATCGGCGTGCCGTCCGCGTTGACGAGGCCCGCTTCTTTCATCAGGTTCAGGTTGACGTGGAAGAGCATTGTCCAGTTGTCGAAGGGCAGGCCATAGAGCTGGCCTTCCTTGGTGACGCCATTGCGGCCCGCATCGGTAAAGTTCTCCGGCGACACGCCTTGAGCGGCCAGCACTTCGTTGATCGGCTCAATGAGGCCACGGCTCTGGTAGTCTGAGATGGCAGAGTAATGCATGGAGACGACGTCGGGTGCTGCACCGGAAGCCAGCTGGGCGTTCAGCTGGTCGTAACCCGGCCATTCGACTGTGGTGACGTTGACGTCGATATCCGGATTATCGGCTTCGAACTTGTTGACCAGCGCGGTGATGATGCCGCATTCGCCGACGGCGGCGGATACGTCGGTCACGCTGCCATAGTCTGCCTCGCAGGCGCCGAAGAAGCGTTGCAGCTCGATTGTGGTCTGCGCCTGCGCCGAGGCGCCGTAGCCCAGCGCGGCGATCGCAACGGTGGTCATCAGAATCTTTTTCATCGTGTCTCACTCCCTTGTGTCGGGCTCTTGGCCCTGTTGGAATAAAGCCGGCCGGCTCCTCTCCGGCCGGGTAGGCTTCACTTCACCGCACCGCCGGAAACGGCCGTCACGATGTGTTTTTGGAAGATCACGTAGACGATCAGAGCCGGGGCGCTGGCGAAGACCGCCTGGGCCGCGAGAAAGCCCAGGCCCTCGCTCTGGGCAAAGTTGGATTGCGACGAAGCAAGCCCGACGGCCAGGGTGTACATCTCTTTCCTGGTCGCAGAGATGAGGGGCCACCAATAGTCGTTCCAGCCGCCGAGGAAGGTGAAGATGCCGAGCGTTGCTTGTGCAGGCAGGGTCTGCGGCAGCATGACCTTCCAGAAGATCCGCCATTGCGAGGCGTTGTCGAGCAGGGCCGCCTCGTCGATCTCCTTGGGGATCGCCCGGAAGAACTGCGTCATCAGGAAGACACCGAATGCGCCCGACAGGCCCGGCAGCATCAGGCCGAGATAGGTGTTGTGCAGGCCGAACCAGTTGAACATCTGGTGGCGGGCGATGATGACCGCCTGTTCGGGTACTGCGAGGCCGAAGAGGACGATGATGAACAGCGTCCGGCGGAAGGGGAATTCCAGCCGGGCAAATCCGTAGCCGGCGAGCGACGACAGCACCAGAACCAGCAGGGTCTGACCGGTGGCCACGACGAGGCTGTTGAAGAACCAGCCGAAGACCTGGGAGGAATGCCAGATGTTCAGGTAGTTGGCGATCGTATAGGGCGCGCGGAAAACCGAGTCCGTCCCGACCATCAGATCCTGGTTGCTCTTGATCGAGAGGCCGATCAGCCAGGCCACCGGCGCCATCATGACGATGGACAGGAGGGCTGCGCCCCAAAGCAGCGGCCGGTAGGTCGTCAGCACTTCCGGCTTGTAAGTCTCGTTTCTAGAGGTCATGCGCCGTCCTCCGTCTTGCGCGAGGACACGACATACTGCGCCATGGCCGCCACGAGGATGATCAGGAAGAGGTATTGGGACGCCGCTGCCGCACGACCGACATCCCATCGGACGAAGCCGACTTCGTAGATGTACATGACCAGCGGACGCGAGGATCCGTTCGGGCCGCCGTTGGTCATCAACTGGGCCTGTCCGAAGAGCTGGAACTGGAAGACGATCTGGATAATCGTGACGAGCATGATGGTGCGCGCGATCGACGGCAGGGTAATGCGTGTCAGGACGCGCAAGGGGCTGGCATTGTCGAGCGCTGCTGCCTCGTAAAGATCCTGAGGCACTTGTTGCAAGGCTGCGAGGAAGAGCATCATCGGCAGGCCGACGCACCACCAGACGGTCGCGACACCGACGGCGAACAGCGACCAGCCCCTCGTCGAGATGAAGTTGATCTGGTCGATGCCCGCCTCCGTGAAGAGCACAGACAGCAATCCATCTCCGGGGATGAAGACGAAGCGCCAGATCAGGGTGACGATGGTCACCGAGAGCACCGAGGAGGAAAAGAAGAGACCTCGGAAGAAACTGGTAGTGCGCGTTGTCCTGTTGAGTGCGAGCGCCAGAAACAGGCCCAGCGCCACGAGTGTCGGCACGCTGACCAGCACGAAGACGATGGTGTTGCGCAGGGCCTGCAGGAAGACGGCGTCGCCGGCGACGCGGATATAATTGGTCAGGCCGACAAAGCGGCCCGGACCGAAGAGGTCCACCTTGTGCAGGCTCAGCCACATGCCCCAGAAGAGGGGAAACACGAGTAGGGCGATGAAGACCAGCAGATAAGGCAGAACGAAGAGCCCATGGCTCCACTGACTGCGGCGATAGCTCTCGGCCATGTCAATCCACCTCCCGGCGATAGGCGCGACCATCGGCGCCGAAGAGGTGGAAGGCATGCGGATCGGCCGAGACCATGACCCGGTCTCCGGCCTTGATCAGCGAGCGGCCGTCGGCTTCCACGACAAGCTTGCTGCCGTCGTCGAGCACGCCGTAAACGAGAGATCGATCGCCAAGGCGCTCGACCACTTCGGCCGTCAGCGGCACGCCGGCGGTCCCGTCGGTCACGACGCCGACATCCTCGGCGCGAATGCCGAGGGTGGCACCGTCAGGACTGGAACCATCCGGGACATGGAAGCCCGTCTTGACAATTCCGAGGCCTGCCGTGCTCACGGCAAGGCCCGTCGTGGTTTTCTGCCAGGCGGTGACGGGCAGGAAGTTCATGGCCGGAGAGCCGATGAAACTTGCGACGAACTTGCTCGCCGGACGCTGGTAGACATCCATCGGCGTGCCGATCTGTTCGATCTTGCGGGCGTTCATGATGACGATCCGGTCGGCAAGCGTCATCGCTTCCACCTGGTCGTGGGTGACGAAGATCATCGTCGAGCCGAGGCGGTGGTGCAGTTGCGCAAGCTCGAGACGCGTGCGGCCACGCAAGGCAGCGTCGAGGTTCGACAGCGGCTCATCGAACAGGAAGGCCTTGGGCTCCTTGACGATGGCGCGGCCGATGGCAACGCGCTGGCGCTGGCCGCCCGAGAGCTTCTGCGGCTTGCGGTCGAGCAGATGGCCGATCTCGAGTGTCTCGGCGGCGGCGAGCACGCGGCTCTCGATTTCGCCCTTCGCCATGCCGATATTTTCGAGCCCGAAGGACATGTTCTGCTTCACGGTCATATGCGGGTAGAGCGCATAGGACTGGAAAACCATGGCGACCCCGCGCTTGCCTGGCGGCAAGGTATCCACCCGGCTGCCGGCAACCGAAATGCTCCCGGCCGTGACGTCTTCGAGGCCCGCGATCATGCGGAGAAGGGTCGACTTGCCGCAGCCCGAAGGCCCCAGGAAGACGACGAATTCACCCGCTTCGATAGACAGCGAAATGTCCTCGAGTACGGTCAGTGCGCCGTAGCGCTTGGTGACGTTGTCAATTTCAATCGAAGCCGACATGGTTTCTCCTCCCCGTCGTCGATTGGCTTACTGGCCGAGCCGGATTATCCGGTAGCTGAGCGGCGCGACCTCTGCCTTGAGGCGTCCGCTTTCGATGGTGACCCCGCTGCCGTCCACAGGCGCCACGGGTTGCTGGTCCGGACCGTTCACCGCCTTCAGCGCATGCCCGGCGATGACCTTGTCCATGATGACCGTCCGGTCACCGAAGCCGTCGAGCGCGACATCGAGAGCGATGGCGTCGCTCTCGTGGCGGTTGACTATGAAGAGGGTCAGCGCGCCGTCGGTATCGCTCTCGACGGCGGAGACGTCGAGATAGGGAACGGCCTCGGCAAAGTCGGTCGAATAACCAGGGCAATCGATCGACAGCTGGTAGGAGGTGCCACGGCCGTAGCGCGAGGCAAAGAGGTAAGGGTAATAGGTCGTCTGGCGCCAGGCAGGGCCGCCGGGCACGGTCATGATCGGCGCGATGACGTTGACGAGCTGCGCCAGGCAGCCGACCTTCACGACGTCGGCGCGGCGGATGAAGGTGTTGAGGATGCAGCCGACCTGCAGCACGTCCTCGAAGTTGTAAATGTCTTCGAGAAGCTCAGGCGCATGCGGCCAGCCATCGCGGCCTTCGAGAACCTTCCGGTCGGCTTCGTTGGAATGGTACCAGACGTTCCACTCGTCGAAGCTGATATAGACGTCCTTCTTCGAGCGCTTCTTTGCCTTGGTCACCTTGATCACGGAAGCGATGGTCTCGATGTAGTCATCCAAGCGGGCGTTCTGCGCCAGATAGGCCGCGGTGTCGCCGGCATGGTTCTCGAAATACATGTGCAGGCTGATGTAATCGACGCTGTCATAGGTGTAGTCGAGGACGGTTGCTTCCCAGGCCGGATAGGTCGGCATTTTGGGGGAAGAGGAGCCGCAGACGACCAGCTCGATCGACTTGTCGAAAGCGCGCATGGCCTTGGCCGTCTCGAATGCGACCCGACCATATTCCTCGGCGGTCTTCTGGCCGATCTGCCAGGGGCCGTCCATCTCGTTGCCGAGGCACCAGAGCTTGACGTTCCACGGCTCTTCGCGACCGTTCTTGCGGCGCAGATCCGACCAGTAGCTGCCGCCGGGGTGGTTCACATATTCGAGGAAGGCGCGGGCTTCATCCAGGCCGCGAGATCCCAAATTGACGGCGAGCATCATCTCGGTGTTGGCGGCCTTGGCCCAGTCGGCAAATTCGTGGATGCCGACCTGGTTGGATTCCGAGGTATGCCAGGCGAGGTCGAGGCGGACCGGGCGGTCTTCCTTCGGCCCGATGCCGTCTTCCCAGTTATAGGCCGAAACGAAGTTTCCGCCGGGATAGCGGACGACGGGAACATCGAGTTCGCGGACGAGATCGATGACGTCCTGGCGCATGCCGTTTTCGTCAGCGGTCGGGTGATCAGGCTCATAGATGCCGGTGTAGACCGCGCGACCGAGGTGTTCGACGAAGGAGCCATACAGACGTGGATCGATCGTGCTGATCTTGTAATCGCGGTGAACGGTGCCGACAGCCCGCATGTGCATTTCCTCCAAATATATCCGTTTTTCGGATATCTATCATAATTAAGGATATGATACACGGGATCGACCGGAGGTCAATCCGGCAATATGCAGGGGAAATAGGAGGGGCGCTTCAGGTCTTGATCCGCAGGACAATGTCCTGATCGTAATTGCCGAAGCCTCGGCCGAAGATGTTGATTCCGCCGGGATGTTCGGCCGTTTCCGGCACTTCGATCCGGACGCGGATCGATCGGTGATCGAGCAGCTCGAGGTCGCCGAGTGTCGTTTCGGAGACCCGCATGCCATCGATGAAGGTGCCGTTGTCCGTCACCCGGAAACTTTTAAGAACGCCATACTGGCTGCCGCGCAGCTTCCACCAGTCGGGCGTGAACTTGCCGCGCCGATCGCCGAAATCGCCGGGTGACGTCCAGGTCGCGACCGCCTTGCCATTGATCGAAATGGTGATGTCGGACGGCCAGTTTTCGGAGGTGCCCGGCACTTCCGAAGAGAGCTCCATGAGCAGTTCGAGTTCCCGGATCGGTGCGCCCTTGATCCTGGCATTGTTGGGAAACTGATAGTCGACATAGCCGCGGGTAAACCAGAGCAGGCCCGCCTTCATGCGGTCCGGAGACAGGAAGGTGTCGGGGCTATCGAGGTAACCGATGATCGCATCTGGGCCGCACATGCCGCAGGGGGCGTAGACGTCGTAGCCGCTATAGAGGCCGACCGGCATGGAGACTTCGATAGCCTCGTCTGTCGCCTCATTGGGTCGCGTAAACGTGAGGACGATCTCGTCGTGCACGGCATGGCAGATCTTCTGGCTGCCCTTGCGTGCCTTCTGAACCTCGGTTCGGATGAGGCCCGCTTCTTCCATCTGGTTGAGATGTGTGGATGTGGTTGATTGCGGGAGTTCCAGCACCTCGGCAATCTCGTTGACGTTGAGTGGACCTCTGGCGTGAAGCAGTTCCAGGATCGCCAATCGTGCCGGCGCGGCGAGGCTCTTGAGGACATCCTTGCCGTCTTCCGGCGTGATCATCAAAAAACGGCTGCTCAAATCGGGTCCCCCTGCATTTCTCAATGCGTATCAGAATTCCTGATTAAAACAAGACTAGGTGGAGCGCTTCGGTTGGTGACTGAGCGTCTGATGCAGTTGTTTTGGAGTGCTGTTCCTGGTTGATGGTGCGTGTATACATGAGACGTTAAATGGGCGGTTTTCCACGCCTCCGAAGCGTTTCGCCGCAGCTTTTGTTGACATGCTGTATACATTGTGGCTCTCTAGCGTTCGATAGAGGAGGAGCTGTCATGTCCAAACCCACCTTTCCGCTGAATGCCTGGTACGCTGCGGCCTATGATGTCGAGTTGAAGCGCCAGCTTTTGCCGCGGACGATCTGCAACAAGCCGGTTGTCCTGTATCGCAAGGAAAATGGCACGCCTGTCGCGCTCGCCGATGCCTGTTGGCACAGGCTCGTGCCGCTGTCGCTCGGGCGGCTCGAGGGTGACAATGTCATCTGTGGCTATCATGGTCTCGAATTCGACGAGACGGGGCGCTGTGTATACATGCCATCGCAGGACACGATCAATCCGTCGGCCTGCGTCAAGTCCTATCCGATCGCCGAGAAGCATCGCTTCATCTGGATCTGGCCGGGCGATCCGGCGCTCGCCGATCCCGCACAGATCCCCGACATGCACTGGAACCAGGATCCCGACTGGGCCGCCGATGGCAAGATGATAGAGGTGAAGTGCGATTATCGTCTGGTTGTCGACAATCTGATGGATCTCACCCACGAGACCTTCGTGCACGGCTCGTCGATCGGCAATCGTGCCGTTGCCGAAGCACCGTTCGAAGCGAGCCACTCCGATCGCTTCGCTTACATCACGCGCTGGATGGAAGACATCGACCCGCCGCCCTTCTGGCGCAAGCAGTTTGGTCGCCCGGGCAAGGTCGACCGCTGGCAGATCATCCGCTTCGAGGCGCCTTGCACTGTCACCATCGACGTCGGCGTTGCCGAAGCGGGAACCGGCGCCAAGCAGGGTGATCGCTCCAAGGGTGTCAATGGCTATGTGCTCAACACGATCACGCCGTCGACGGACAAGACCTGTCTCTATTTCTGGGCCTTTGCGCGCAACTACGACCTCGGCAACCAGGCGCGCACACATGAGCTGCGCGAAGGCGTCGCCAGTGTCTTCCGTGAGGACGAAGAGGTGCTCGAAGCCCAGCAGCGGGCGATCGATGCGAATCCCGATCACCAGTTCTACAACCTCAACATCGATGCCGGATCGATGTGGGCGCGTAAGCTGATCGACCGGATGATCGACGCCGAAACGAAGCCGCAGGCCGGGCCTCATGCGGTCGCTGCGGAGTGATGAAATGACGGCTGATAACGAACGCGCTCCGAAACAGCAGACGGCAAAGGCACTGCTTGGACTGCGAGATCTCATCCTGACGGGTGAGATCGAGCCGGGCGAGCGGCTGTCTGAAGTCGCACTTGCGGAGCGTCTGTCTGTATCGCGCACCCCGCTCCGGGCCGCCTTGCAGCGGCTTGAACAGGAGGGCTTGGTCGCGCTCATCCCGTCCGGCGGTTATGCTGTGCGTTCGTTCAGCCGGCAGGAGGTGATCGATGCGATCGAGTTGCGGGGCGTGCTGGAAGGCACTGCCGCGCGGCTTGCTGCCGAGCGCGGTGCAACGCCAGCCCGGATGAAAGCCATTCGCGAGGTCGTGGTCCAACTCGATGATGTCTTGATGGCCGAGGCATCTTTCATGGATTTCGAGCGCTATGAGGCGTTGAACGGCAGGTTTCATCGCCTGCTCTGGGATCTCGCGGGAAGTGAGGTTCTGCGCCGCGAGATCGAACGGATGACAAGCCTACCCTTTGCGAGCCCGAATGCCTTCGTCAACACGGAGTCCGATGCGCCGGCGTTCTACAGGACGCTTGTGGTCGCGCAGGCGCAGCACAACGCGATCGTATCGGCCATCGAATTGAGGGAGGGCGCGCGGGCCGAGGCGTTGGCTCGGGAGCATGCGCGGCTTGCCCGGCAAAACCTCGATTTCGTGCTGGAGGAGCAGCCCGATCTGCGCCGCAAGGTTCTGGCGCTTGCCCTGATGGCCGGCTGATCGGATCTGGGATCAATTTATCTGGGAGGATTTCATGCGTTCCAAGCTGGAATGGCGTGCAGCGCGCGTCGTATCGATCGAAACCCCGGCAGAGGATGTCCGGGCCGTGACATTCGCGGTGGAAGGGCTGCGGCAGGCGTTTGATCCGGGGTCGCATACCAATATCAAGGTTGTCATACGGGGGGAGCCGGCAATCCGAACCTATACGGTGCTGCCGAGCGCGCCGGGCACGCTGAAGATCGCCGTCAAACTGCATCCCAACAGTCGGGGTGGCTCAGCCTTCGTCTGGAACATGGCAGTCGGTGACGAAACCGAGATGACCGAGCCGGAGAACCGCTTCGAGCTCTCCTGGCGGGCTTCACACTATCTGCTGATCGCTGGCGGTATCGGGATCACGCCGATCTATGGCATGGCGAGGGCGCTCATCGCGCGCGGTCATTCCGTGCGGCTGATTTATGGCGCGAAGAGCCGGGCGCAGATGGCTTTTGTCGACGAGCTGCAGGCTTTGCTGGGAGATGGTCTCGAGACCTTCGTGCAGGACGAGGGGCGGGCGTTCGACCTTGCGGCCGAGATTGCCGCCCTTCCAGTGGACGGCGAGGCCTACATCTGCGGCCCGCATGGGCTTCTGGAAGCGGCGCGCAATACCTGGCGCGAGAGCGGCCGGTCGATGAGCCGGCTGCGCTTCGAGGTTTTCGGCGACAGCGGGCGTTTCGCGGAGCAGCCTTTCTCGGTCACCGTTCCCCAATATGGCCGAACCGTCGAGGTACGTGCCGACCAGACCATGCTGGATGCGCTGATGGAGGCGGGGATCGACATGGTCTATGACTGTCGCCGCGGTGAATGCGGATTGTGCGCGGTCAGCATCGTCGATGCATCCACGCCGATCGACCATCGTGACGTGTTCTTCTCCCCTGAAGAGCGACACGAGGGAGAGAAGATGTGTGCCTGTGTCTCGCGTGCCGTCGGGGGAAGCGTGACGATCGACACCGGCTATCGGCAGGAGGCATTGCGGGCCTGAGCCGGCAGTGGCATCAGTCGCTCTCACCCTCGATCAGGATCATCGGCCAAAGGCGCCTGCGAACAGCATCCGGATAGTGATGCGTGAAATCCGGCATGGTGGCGAGCAGGCTTTCTGCCAAGGCGATCCCGAGTCCCCTCAAATCTGGGCGGAAGCAGGTGAGAACCGGGTTCAGGAACTGCGCCTGCGGGCTATATTGCCCGATGACTGCGATATCCTTGCCGGGCTTCAGTCCCACCTCCTGCAGGCCGCGATAGAAGCCGACCACGGTCGCCTCGTTGAGGAGGATGATCGCTGTGGGACGGTCGCGTGATTTCATCACTTGCTGGGCGACGTGATAGCCGCCCGGTTCATTCGGGCCGGAGCGATAGACATTGGCCGGGTCGAGTTCGAGCCCGTGGCGGGCGAGCACGACGCGGCAGTGGTTCTCGAAGACATGGCCGAGATTGATGTCGCCATGGGGGCGGCTGATCGCGATCCGCTTGTGGCCGCGCGCCACCAGGCGTTCGATTGCGTCTTCCGCCATGCCTTCGAAGTCCAGATCGTACCAGGGTTGGCCGACATCGGTCTGGCTTCGGCCAAGTGTGATGAAGGGGATCTTCGTCTTGTGCAGAAGCTCGAAGCGGGGATCCTGGAAGCGCGTTGCCGACAGGATGATGCCGTCGGCGAAGCCCCGGGCGACGATGCGCTTCAGGTAGGCGTCGGGATCTTCTTCCGACGAGCAGAGCAGGGCGACGAGGTCGAGCTTGTGGCGGGCGAGCACCGTCTGCATGCCGTCGAAGACGCGCATGAAGAAGGTATCCCCCTGGCCGGTAATGTCATGGCCGGTCTGCATCATGAAGCCGATGATGCCGGTTGCGCCCTTGCGCAACGAGCGGCCGGCCTGATTGGCGACGTAACCCAGCTTCTCTGCCGCTTCCAGCACGCGTCGGCGCGTCTCCTCGTTGACATCGGGCTTGCCATTCAGCGCACGCGAAACCGTACCGATCGAGATATCCAGATGTTCGGCCAGCTCGCGAATGCCTGTCATTTCCCCTCCCCAAGCGATGGTCCGTAATCGTTTACGAAAAACTATTGACACATGCGAGGTCTCGTTCATAGTGTCGTAAACGTTTACGGGATGCGTGGAAGAGGAGTTCCGCTCATCCTTTGGGAGGATATCAGTGACATCAAGAGCCGTTTTGTGCGGGTGCGGAGCTATGGCCAAAGGCTGGCTTCGAGCGCTTCAGTCTGCATCCGATCCGGGGCGAGAGGTCGAAATTGTCGGCCTCGTCGATCTCGATCCTGCCACGGCGAAGGCGCTCGCGGCCGAGTTCGCACTGGAAGACGTGATCATCGGAACCGATCTCGCATCGGTGATCGAAGCGACCCGGGCGAACATGGTGTTCGATGTGGTGGTGCCGTCCGCGCGTTTCCACGTCGTCTCCACAGCGCTCAAACTCGGCTGCCATGTGTTGTCGGAAAAGCCGCTCGCCACGTCCATGGATGAGGCCAAGGCGCTGCTTGCGCTTGCCGCACAGAGTGGCCGAGTGCATGCCGTGGTTCAGAATCGTCGTTTCATCTCCGGTGTCCGGCGCCTGCGCCGCGCCGTCGAGGATGGTTTGATCGGGGAGCTTTCCGGCATCCACTGCGACTTCTTTATCGCCCCGCATTTCGGTGGCTTTCGAGAAGAGATGGACAATGTCTTGCTGCTCGACATGGCGATCCACACCTTCGATGCCGCCCGCTTCGTGTCGGGCAAGCACCCGCTTTCGGTCTATTGCGTGGAGAGCAATCCGTCTGGCTCCTGGTATGCCCATGGCGCGTCGGCGAACGCGATTTTCAAGCTCTCGGGCGATGCTGTCTTCACCTATCGCGGCTCCTGGTGCGCCGAAGGGCGGCGTACGAGTTGGGAGAGCGCCTGGAGGCTCGTTGGCTCGAAGGGCATGATCACCTGGGACGGCGAGGAGACCTTTGAGGCCACGGTCGCCGGCAGTGAACCCGGCCTGCTGCGCGGTCAGCAAATCTTGCCCGTGCCGTTGGCGCCTGACGAGGACGAGACGCACGGACATCGGAGCGTGCTCGCCGAATTCATCGACGCGGTGACATCCGGGCGGAAGCCCGAGACTGCGAGCGACGACAACATCAACAGCCTTTCCATGGTGTTCGGCGCGATCGAGAGCGCCCGGACCGGACTTCCCGTCAGCATTTCAGTCGAAGGACATTGAGCTCGTGAGCAATCCCGCAAAATCCATTCGTATCGGAACCATGGTCAGCGCCAGTGGCGGCAAGGCGGCCGAGCGGATCGGACAGATCGCCGACATGGGCTTCGAGAGTTTTGAGCCCTTCTTCTGGCAGACCACCAATGGCCAGGATCTCGCCGATCTCGGCAAGCGCTGCGTCGAGGCGATTGGGGATCGCGACATCACGATTTCGACGCTCGGGATGTTCGGCAATCCGCTGGAAGAGACCGACATGGACCTTCAGACCCTTCAGGGCTGGAAGGACTGTATCGACAATGCCCATCATTTCGGCGCGACCTGCATCGCCGGTTTTACGGGTCGTATCCGTAACCGTCCTCTGACGGAGAGCCTGCCGCGCTATCGCGAAATCTGGAGCGAGCTGGCCAAGCGTGCTGCAGACAAGGGCGTGAAGATCGCCTTTGAAAACTGCGCCATGGACGGCAACTGGCAGACCGGCGACTGGAATATCGCCCACAACCCGGATGCCTGGGAGCTGATCTTCAACGAGACCCCGGATGACAACATCGGGCTCGAATGGGAGCCCTGCCATCAGATGGTCTATCTGATCGACCCGATTCCGCAGATCCGTAAATGGGCGCACAAGTTCTTCCACGTGCATGGCAAGGACGCCACGATCCGCTGGGACGTGATCCGCGAACACGGTGTCTTCGGAAAACACCCCTTCGTCTTTATGCGCACGCCGGGCTTCGGCGATACCAACTGGACGGATGTCATCTCGGAGCTGCGGCTCGCGGGCTGGTCCGGTTCGATCGACATCGAGGGCTGGCACGATCCGGTCTATCGCGACGCGCTGGAAATGACCGGCCAGGTGCATGGTCTGAATCATCTGAAGAATTGCCGGGGCGGGGATTTCGTCACCGATCCGGTCTGAGCTTTCGGAAATATGGGTCTTGTGGAGGACAGGGCCCATGCAAGAACCCAAGAGGAGGAAACCATGGGTATTCGCAAGCATATCGCCTTCGGCGCCTTGGCGCTGGCCAGTGTCTCCCTGTTCGGGCTATCGGCCCAGGCAGAAGAAGTGAAGATCACCGTCTGGTCACTCGACCGCGACATCCAGCCGGCACCCAATTTGATCAATGACTTCAATGCGCTCGGAAACGGCATCACGGTCGAATACCGCCAGATCCAGTTCGACGACGTCGTCAGCGAGGCGATGCGCGCCTATTCGACCGGACAGGCGCCCGATATCATCGCGATCGACAATCCCGAGCATGCCTTGTTTGCCTCACGTGGCGCCTTTCTCGACCTGACGGACCGGATCGCGAAATCGGAAGCGATCAAGACAGAAAACTACTTTGCAGGCCCGCTCAACTCGGTGACCTGGGACGGGAAGCTCTTCGGTGTGCCGAAGGCCACCAACACGATCGCCCTCTACTACAATGCCGACATGTTCAAGGAGAAGGGCCTCGATCCGGACAAGCCGCCGCAGACCTGGGCTGAACTGCTTGATGCCGCGCGCAAGCTCAACGATCCGGCGAAAAACGTCTACGGCCTCGCTTTCTCGGCCAAGGCCAGCGAAGAGGGGACCTTCCAGTTTCTTCCCTGGGCGCAGATGGGCGGCGGTGGCTACCAGGCAATCAATGCAGAGGGCGCTGTGAAGGCGCTCGAGACATGGAAAACCCTGATGGATGAGAAGCTTGCCTCTCCGGACAGCCTGACGCGCGGACAGTGGGATTCCACCGGCACCTTTAACTCGGGCAATGCGGCCATGGCGATCTCCGGGCCATGGGAGCTGAACCGGATGAGCGATGAAGCCAAGTTCGACTGGCGCGTGGCGCTTCTGCCCGTGCCGGAAGCCGGTGCCGAGCGCTCGTCGGCCATGGGTGACTTCAACTGGGCGATTTTCGCCAACACGAAGCAGCCGGAAGAAGCCTTCAAGGTCCTGGAATACTTTGCAGCTCAAGATGACCAGATGTTCGAGAAATTTGGCCAGCTGCCGGCCCGTTCCGACATAACCCTGCCGGCGACCGGCAACGAGAGGAAGGACGCGGCTCTCAAGGTCTTCCAGGAGCAGTTGCAATATGCCCAGCCACGCGGGCCGCATCCCGAATGGCCGAAGATCTCCAAGGCGATCCAGGATGCCATCCAGGCGGCGCTCACGGGTCAATCGTCGCCCAAGGAAGCGCTCGATCAGGCGGCTGAAACCATCGCGGCCATCACCGGCTGACCCTATCCGCAGGGGTCCGAAGCCTGCTTTCAACGCTATCGGATCCCTGTCTAGCCTATCTCCCGGACGGCCGTCCTCGTTCCCACAAGTGGCGGGGGCGGCCTGACCGGAGGTGCCAATCGCGATGCGGAGACCAGCATGCGCAAGATACTGTCCAGCCTGACTGATGGCCGCGGTTTCGATATCGGCCTGATGGCGCTGCCGCTCGCCTTTCTCTTCGTTCTGTCCGGCTTGCCGTTGCTCTACAACGTGCTGATGAGTTTCCAGGAAGTCGACATGTTCTCGCTCGGGACCTTCTTCCGGCCCTTTGTCGGCTTCAAGAACTATGTCTCCTTGTTCGCGCAACGCGAGACCTGGCCGATCCTCAGCAATACGGCGATCTTCGTCGCGGCTTCGATCGCCGGACAATTCGTCATCGGCTTCGGACTTGCTCTTTTCTTCTGGACCAATTTTCCAGGCGCGTCCTGGCTGCGTGGTCTCTTTCTCGTCTCCTGGGTTATGCCCGGTCTCGTTGTCGGCGCGATCTGGAACTTGATACTCTCGGGTGATTTCGGCGTCCTGAACTACGTCCTGCGGGAAGCAGGCGTCATCTCGCAGAACATCTTCTGGCGCTCGGATCCGAACTACTCGCTCTGGGCCGTGATCATCGCCAATATCTGGCTTGGGACATCCTTCAACATGATCCTGCTTTCCGTCGGTCTTTCCGGTATCCCGAAGGATCTCTATGAGGCCGCGGAACTGGATGGCGCCAATGTCTGGCAAAGGTTCTGGACGATCACGCTGCCGATGATGCGCTCGACCATCGGGGCGATCATCTCGCTCGGGCTGATCTTCACCCTGCAGCAGTTCGACCTCTTCGCCGCCATCACATCGGGCGGGCCGAATAACTCGTCCAATGTCGCGCAATACTGGGCCTGGGATCAATCCTTCCGTCAGTATGATTTCGCCCGTGGAGCCACGATCTCCGTCCTGATGCTCGTCGTCGTGATGTTCGCTTCGGTGGTCTATGTCCGTTCAACCAAGCAGGAGGTGCGCGGATGAGCGAGCCCTGGCGCAACCGACTGATGCTGGCGATCGCAATCGTGCTCGCCGCAATCTATCTCTTCCCGCTCTACTGGATGTACATCACCACCTTGAAGAGCGGTTCCGCGATGTTCGCCACGCCGCCCAGCTTTTGGCCGTCCGATCCGCAATGGTCGACCTACGCATATGTCTGGGAGAGCCGCAACCTTGCCCGATACATGTGGAATTCGCTCGTCATCGCGTTCGGCGCGGTCGCTCTGATCACGGTTCTCGGAACCGGTTGCGCTTACGTGCTTGCTCGCTATCGCAACGGATGGATCGATATCGGGCTCTTCCTGATCCTGATGTTGCAGGTGCTGCCGGCCTCGTTGATGATTACCCCCATCTTCGTCGGCTTTTCGCAGCTCGGCATGCTCGAATACCCGCGTACCGCCGTGATCATCGCGATTGCTGCGAAGAGCATGCCCTTCTTCGTCGTTTTGGTGCGCGCCACCTTCATGAGCGTGCCAATCGAGCTCGAGGAGGCGGCGCTGGTCGACGGGAATTCGCGGATCGGTGCCTTCTTCCACATCGTTCTGCCGCTCGCGCGCAACGGTATCCTGGTGTCCGCCATCCTGATCTTCATGCAGGCCTTCGGCGAGTTCGTCTATTCGAAGTCGATCATCCAGGCGGTCGAATACCAACCCGCAAGCGTCGGCCTTAATTCCTTCATGGGGCCCAATACCAATGAGTGGAACAACATCATGGCCTTTGCCACGATCTATGTGACACCCATCCTCGCCGTTTTTGTTCTCTTGCAGCGCCGGATCGTCTCCGGGCTCACGTCTGGAGCTCTCAAATGACCCATCAGATCGAACTATCCGGCGTCAACAAGTACTACGGTGCCTATCACGCCCTGCGCGACATCGATCTCAAGATCCGCAAGGGTTCCTTCGTCGCCTTGGTCGGTCCGTCCGGTTGCGGCAAGTCAACGCTTCTGCGGTCGCTGGCTGGTCTCGAAAGCATTTCGGCGGGTGACCTGATCATTGCCGGCGAGAAGATGAACGGCGTACCGCCGCGCAAGCGCGACCTTGCCATGGTCTTCCAGTCCTATGCGCTCTACCCGCACATGACGGTTGAAGAGAACCTCACCTATTCCCTGCGTATTCGCGGGGTGAAGAAGGCAGAGGCCAAGAAGGCGGCGGAAGAGGTGGCGGCGACGACGGGCTTGTCCAATCTGTTGCACCGCTACCCGCGTGAACTCTCCGGCGGTCAGCGCCAGCGCGTGGCGATGAGCCGGGCCATCATCCGGCATCCGAAGGCGTTTCTGTTTGACGAACCGCTCTCCAATCTCGACGCCGCCCTTCGCGTGCACATGCGCAAGGAAATCCGCTCGTTGCATGACCGGCTGGGTGCCACTTCCGTCTATGTCACCCATGACCAGATCGAGGCGATGACCATGGCCGATCATGTCGTCGTCATGCGGCAGGGCGTGATCGAGCAGCAGGGGCCTCCGCTCGAGCTCTATGATCGGCCGGTCAATAAGTTCGTTGCCGGCTTCATCGGTTCGCCGGCGATGAACTTCATCCCGGCCAAGGCGGGTGCGGATGGGCGGTCTCTGGTTTTCGAACTCGGCAATCCGCAAGTCGTGACGCTAGATCGGCCTCTGCCGACAGCCTCCAAGCTGATCGTCGGCCTGCGGCCAGAGCATCTCCGGCTGGTCGAGGAAGCAGACGCACAGATCCGACTGCCGGTCGGTGTCGTCGAGAGCACCGGCTCGATGACCTACATCACGTCTGCCACGACACCCGAGATCAATGTGGTCGTGACGGATCGCCAGCCGCTCAGGTCGGGCGAGATGATGTCGCTCGGCTTCGATCCGGCGGATCTGCATCTGTTCGATGCCGACAGCGAACGACGGATCGACATCGCCGGTTGATCTAGAGCGTCAGACGTCCAGTGTCGTCTGGCGCTCCCAGGCGGTGAAATGGGAGCAATAGCTGGCCCATTCGTCGTGCTTGAGCTTCAGATAGGCGTCCGAGAATTCCGTGCCGAGTGAGGCTTTCAGAACACCGTCCTCTTCGAAGGCGCGTAGCGCATCGAGGAGGTTCAGCGGCAGTCGTGGTGCATCCTTCACCATGTAGCCATCGCGGTACATGTCGATGTCGTAATGCGGGCCGGGATCGGCATTGCTCTTGATGCCGCTCAAACCCGCCGCGATGATGATCGACTGGAGAAGGTAGGGGTTTACAGCCCCATCGGGCAGGCGGAGTTCGAAGCGTCCGGGACCGGGGACGCGCACCATATGGGTGCGGTTGTTGCCGGTCCAGGTGACGGTGTTCGGTGCCCAGGTGGCGCCGGAGACGGTGCGTGGCGCATTGATGCGCTTGTAGGAATTGACGGTCGGATTGGTGATCGCGGCGAGTGCGGAGGCGTGCTTCATGATGCCGCCGAGGAAGGTCTTGCCCTTGGCGGACAGGCCGAAAGGCATGTCCTTGTCGGCGAAGGCGTTGACCTTGCCATCGATGTCCCAGACCGAGATATGCGCATGGCAACCGTTGCCGGTTAGACCCTTGAACGGTTTCGGCATGAAGGTGGCGCGCAGCCCGTGCTTTTCGGCGACTGACTTGACCATGAACTTGAAGAAGGAATGCTTGTCGGCCGTCCTCAGCGCGTCGTCATACTCCCAGTTCATCTCGAACTGGCCGTTCGCGTCCTCGTGGTCGTTCTGGTAGGGCTTCCAGCCGAGCGACAGCATGTGGTCACAGATCTCGGCAATCACGTCGTAGCGGCGCATCAGTGCCTGCTGGTCGTAGCAGGGTTTTTCGGCCGTATCGTATTTGTCTGAGATCGTCTCGCCGTCCGGCGAAATCAGAAAGAATTCCGGTTCGACGCCGGTCTTGACGCGAAGCCCATGTTCAGCGGCTTCTGCTACCAGCTTTTTCAACACGACCCGAGGGGCCTGGGCGACGGGCTGATCGTCCATCATGCAGTCGGCAGCGACCCAGGCGACCTCCGGCTTCCACGGGAGCTGGATGACCGAGGAGGCATCCGGAATGGCGAAAAGGTCGGGATGGGCCGGCGTCAGATCGAGCCAGGCGGCAAATCCCGCGAAACCGGCGCCTTCCTTCTGCATCTCTGCGATGGCCTGCGCCGGGACCAGCTTGGCACGCTGAGCGCCGAAGAGATCGGTGAAGCTGATCATGAAGTATTTGATGCCTCGCTCCGCAGCGAAGCCTGCCAGATCCTGTGTCACGTCGTTCCCCTGTTTTTATGGATTGAGACACATGTGTTGAAAAAGAATGGCCGCATCCGTGGGATCAGGATGCGGCCATCAGGTCTTTTAAAAACCTCCCTTGCCGGGATACCAGCTGGTGCCGGCGAGCGGCACCTGCGCCATTGCGGCGGCCTCCATCGTTAGCGCGCAGAGATCCTCCGGCTCCAGGTTGTGCAGCTTGTTCTTGCCGCAGGCGCGCGCGATCGTCTGCGCCTCCAGCGTCATGACCTTCAGGTAGTTGGCGAGCCTGCGGCCTGCAGCGACCGGATCGAGACGAGCTGCGAGTTTCGGATCCTGTGTGGTGATGCCGGCCGGGTCCCGGCCTTCGTGCCAGTCGTCATAGGCGCCGGCGGTGGTGCCAAGCTTCTGGTATTCCTCTTCCCATTTCGGGTCGTTGTCGCCGATCGCGACGAGTGCTGCCGTGCCGATCGAGACAACGTCGGCGCCGAGTGCCAGGGCCTTTGCCACGTCGGCACCGGAGCGGATGCCGCCCGAGATGATCAGCTGGACCTTGCGATGCATGCCAAGATCCTGCAGCGCCTGCACGGCGGGCCTGATGCAGGCCAGTGTCGGCATGCCGACATTCTCGATGAACACGTCTTGGGTGGCCGCCGTGCCGCCCTGCATGCCGTCCAGCACCACCACATCAGCGCCGGCCTTCACAGCGAGAGCGGTGTCGTAATAGGGGCGGGCGCCGCCAACTTTCACATAGATCGGCTTTTCCCAGTCGGTGATCTCGCGCAGCTCGAGGATCTTGATTTCCAGATCATCGGGGCCCGTCCAGTCCGGATGGCGGCAGGCGGAGCGTTGGTCGATGCCCATTGGAAGGTTGCGCATCTGAGCGACGCGATCAGAGATCTTCTGGCCGAGCAGCATGCCGCCGCCGCCGGGCTTCGCCCCCTGGCCGACCACGACTTCGATCGCATCGGCGCGGCGCAGATCCCTAGGGTTCATGCCGTAGCGGGAGGGAAGATACTGGTAGACGAGTTTCTCAGAATGGCCGCGCTCCTCGTCGGTCATGCCGCCGTCGCCTGTGGTCGTCGAGGTGCCAGCCAGCGTCGCGCCGCGACCGAGCGCTTCCTTGGCATTGCCGGAGAGGGCGCCGAAGCTCATGCCGGCGATGGTGATCGGGATCTTCAACTCGATCGGCTTCTTGGCAAAGCGGGTACCCAGAACGACGGATGTGTCGCATTTCTCGCGGTAGCCTTCGAGCGGGTAGCGGGAGATCGACGCGCCGAGGAAAAGCAGGTCGTCGAAATGTGGGACCTTGCGCTTCGTGCCGCCGCCCCGGATGTCGTAGATGCCGGTTGCCGCCGCGCGGCGAATTTCGGCGAGCGTATGATCATCGAAGGTGGCGGACTTGCGCGGCGGGGTGAAGGGGTTGTGGTAGCTCATCAGCTTTTCCTCGCCTCAATACGCATCGGCATTGTCGATGTTGAAATTGTAGAGTTTGCGGGCCGAACCGTAGCGCTTGAACTCCTCGGGCTTGGCATGCGTCACGCCAGCCTTCGCCAGCAGCTCGGCGAGCTTTTCGAGATGTTCCGGGCGCATTTCCTTTTCGACGCAATCTGCGCCAAGGCTTTTCACCGAGCCGCGCACGAAGAGCTTTGCTTCATAGATGCTGTCGCCCAAGGCCTCGCCGGCATCGCCGCAGACGACGAGGTGGCCGGACTGACCCATGAAGGCCGACATGTGGCCGATCGAGCCGTGCACGACGATATCGATGCCCTTCATCGAAATGCCGCAGCGGGAGGCGGCATTGCCCTTGATGACGAGCAGACCGCCGCGACCGGTGGCACCGGCATATTGCGATGCGTCGCCCTCGATCACCACCGTGCCGGACATCATGTTTTCAGCCACGCCAGGACCGGCAGAGCCATGGATGGTGACGGTGCCGCCGTCATTCATGCCGGCGCAGTAATAGCCGACCGATCCTTTCACCTCGACGGTGACAGGCGCATCGATGCCGACGGCAACAGCATGATGCCCGCGCGGGTTGACCACCTCGAATTCGAGGTCGTTTGCGCCGGTGCCGAGATTGTGGAGCGCACTGTTCAACTCGCGAAGCGGGGTATGGGAGAGGTCGAAGATTGGCATTGGGCAAGCTTTCTCGGAGTGTCGCGGTTCAGGCGGCCTTTTCATGGTCCCAGAAATAGACGGTCGCCGGTTCCGGCTCCCAGACGCGGGCGGTCTCGATACCAGGCAGATTGACGAGCGCGCGGTACTCGGAACCAAAGGCGACATACTGGTCGGTCTCGGCCATGACGGCTGGCTTGCAGGCGATCGGGTCGCGCACCACGCCGAAACCGGTCTTTGTCCCGACAACGAATGTGAAGAAGCCGTCGAGATCGTCAAGCGCACCGGTCAGTGCTTCCCCCAGATCCTTGCCTTTGGCCATTTCTGCCGTGAGATAGGCGGCGGCCACTTCCGAGTCGTTCTGGGTCTCGAAGGACATGCCTTCGCGGATCAGTTCGCGGCGCAGGTTGTTGTGGTTCGACAGCGAGCCGTTGTGCACGAGGCACTGGTCGGCCCCGGTCGAGAAGGGATGCGCGCCAAGTGTCGTGACCGCACTTTCGGTCGCCATGCGGGTATGCCCGATGCCGTGGGTGCCGCCCATGGCGCGGACGCCGAAACGCTGTACGACATCCTTGGGGAGGCCGACTTCCTTGAAGATCTCGACGCTTTCGCCGGAGCCCATGATGCGGACATTGGGGCGGCTATCAGCGAGGGCAGACCGGATCTCGGTCAGTTGGCTCGCGGCGATCGAGATGACCGCATGGGTACTCTTTAATTCGATTTCCGCGGCGATGCCTGCCTCTACCAGATCTTCGGCGAGGCCCGCAAAATCACTTTCCGGGGCGGCGGACTGGATGGTGACCTTGGCGGTCTTGCCATCGACGCCGCCATAGATGGCGATGCCGGCCGAGTCCGGTCCTCGGTCGGTCATGGTGATCAGCATGTCCGAGAGGAGATCGCCGAGCCGGGGCTCCAGCGCCTTGTCCTTGAGAAACAGACCTACAATGCCGCACATGGCCACGCCCTCCAAAGTCTCTGGAGAAAGGGCTAGCAGCGGCATCCGAGAAAATCAATCTGAGGGAATAAAGTTTTCCTGTTGGGCAACTATCGGCGTTGCGGATAGGAGATGATCGACAGGTAACGTGCCGGCAGGGCCACGAGTTCTTCAGGGCCGTGCGGTGCATCGGCGTCGAAGAATAGGCTGTCGCCTGCCTGCATCCGGTAGAGGCTGTCCCCGTGGCGATAAACCACTTCGCCTTCGAGCATGTAGAGAAACTCCATGCCTTCGTGCTGAAAGGTCGGAAAGACGTCTGACTCTGCGTTCAGCGTGATCAGATAGGGCTCGACGACAACACCGGAGGTGTTGTTCTCGATGTGGCCGAGAAGGCTGTAGTGATGTCCGGCCCGAGTTCCCCGGCGCTCCAGGTTCACGCCTTCGCCCGCCTTCACGAAGCTCGCCGACTTCGGCTCCTCGAAGCCCTTGAAGAAAGCTGTGATCGGCATTCCCAGCGCCTTCGACAGCGCCTGAAGTGTGGTCAGCGAAGGCGAAATGTTGCCGTTTTCTATCTTCGAGAGCATGCCGACCGACATGCCGGTGGCGGCGGCCAGATCGGCAACCGTGATGCCGAGCTTCTTGCGATAGGTCCGCACCTCATGGCCAATCGCCATCTCAAGATTGTTGGCGCGCGGTTCGCGAACTGCATGGGGATCCTGCGTCAGCGCCGGCTTCTGGGCGCTTTTCGCTGTCTTGGGTGTCTTTGCCATGGATCCTCCTCATGCTTCGCCGGCATGCCGGGTCATGATCCTCTAGCGGATTTTCAGCGCCTGCCCAATGGTCCCGATCGTTTCCGTTAAAGCCCAACGAAAACGAGGACTGCCAGCACGATCAGTGCAAGGAAGACGGTATCGGCGACCAGCACGCCGATCGCGCGTCCGCCGATCTTGAAGACTTCCGGCAGCGAGGTCTTCACGCCGACGGCGGCGATTGCGACCAGCAGCGCCCAGCGCGAGACCACGCCCGCCCAGTCGCCGACCACGGGCGGGATGCTGACGAGCGAGTTCAATGCTGCAAGCAGAAGGAAGGCGACGACGAAGCCAGGGAGGAGGGGCGGGCGCTTCACATCGCCGGAGACCGTGCTTCGAAAGGCCAGTGCTGCCACGAGGACCACCGGTGCCAGCATGGTGACGCGGATCAGCTTGACGAAGACGGCTGTTTCGCCTGCGGGAACGGAGACAGAGAAGCCGGCGCCAGCGACCTGGGCGACATCATGGATTGTCGCGCCGAGGAAGATGCCGGTCTGGTGATCGTCCATCCCTGCCAGACTGGCGAGGATCGGGTAGAAGATCATGGCAAGGGTGGACAACATGGTCACACCGATGACGGTGAACACCATCTGCTGGTCGGCTTCCTTGCTGCGGTTGCCAAGCGTCGCGGAGATCGCAAGGGCTGCCGAAGCCCCGCATATCGCGACAGCACCACCGGTCAGGACGCCGAAGGCCGTGCCCTGTCCAGAGAGGCGCGAGGCGAGGATGCCGAAGACGATGGTGAGCAGAACTGCGCCAACGATCATTGCGATCACGGCTGCACCGAGCTCGGCGAACATCGCGACGCTCACTCTGAGGCCGAGCAGGGCAATACCGATGCGAAGAACCGTGCGCGAGGCGAAGTCGAGGCCTGCAGCGGTCTTCGGGTCTTCGGCTAGGAAGTGCAGCGCAAGCCCGATCAGGATCGCAAGCAGCATGGCCGGCGCGCCGTAGTGTTCGGACAGGAAGGCTGACGCCAGCGCGATCAACACGGTCACGGAGAGGCCGGGGAAAAGCTTCTGCCATTGCTCGCTCAAAGTCGCAGACTGGCGGTCTCGCTCCGGATCGGGCGAGGCGGTCGACGGTTCTGGCATGGATCACCTCTGGTGGGTCGCCCCGGAGATTGAAATCTCGCGCGATGCGCAGGGCGGTTCGGATGGGATGCGCGGTCTAGCCGCGCATCCCACGTTCATCAGTTCAAGTCAGCTGCGCGCTCGGCGTCAACCTTCTTCTGGGCATCGGCAACCGCTGCCGTGAACTGGTCGAACACTTCCGCACCGCCCGTGACGTTCGTCTTGAACCAGTCGAAGACCGGCGAGACGGCGGTCTTGAAGGCTTCCTTCTCGGCAGGCGTCGGCACGTAGATCTCGCCGCCGGCCTTGGCAAAGTCCTGATAGGCTGCGATTTCCTTGCGCTTCGGCGAGGCGAAGGTCGCCTGCTGGAGGGCGGCAAAGCCGTCGACGACGATCTGCTTCTGCTCGGGCGTCAGGCCCTGGAAGCGGTCGTTCGACATCCACCAGAAGGCGCCCATGTAGCTGTGGCCGTCGAGCGTCAGATATTTGAGGCCCGCATCCGGGAACTTCATTGACATGATATCAGTGATGCCGTTTGCCGTGCCTTCGACAACGCCTGTCTGCAGCGAGGTGAAGAGTTCCGGCCACGGGATCGGGGTCGGAGCTGCACCCACTGCGGTTGCGACCTGCTGCGGCAGGTCTGCAGGCACCGTGCGCATCTTGAGCCCCTTCAGATCTTCGGGCGACTTTACCGGCTGCTTGGTGTTGGCGTAGTTGCGCCAGCCGCCGGTGTTGCCGATGGTCATCAGGCGGATCTTATTGTCGCTGTCGGTGAGCGCTTTTTCACGCAGCTTGCGGGTGAAGTCGCCGGTCAGCACTTCCTCGGCAATCCGGTCGTCGCTCATCAGGTAGGGCAGGTCAAGAACCTGGATATAGGGGAAGAGGCCGGCTGCACCGCCAGAGGTCGAGATGTAGACGTCGAGCGATCCATCGGCGATGCCCTGGAGGCATTCTTCGCCCGTGGCGCAGAGTTGCGTGCCCATGAAGATCTCGACGGCGATCGCGCCGTTCGAGGCGTTTTCGATATAGTTCTTGAAGACGACGAGGCCGTCATAGTCCTCGTCGTTCTCGTTGGAATTGGCGGTGGCGCGTAGCGTGATGTCTGCGGCCTGCGCCACTCCCGTGATAGTCAATGCGCTGGCGAGCAGCAGAGTCTTGAACATGGACTTGAGCATTCTGGTTCCTCCCGTTTTCTCAAGTTAGTCGACGAAGCCCGCAAGGCGCGGGACCGTTAGGGTCAGGGCGGGGAAGTAGGTGATCAAGAAGATCACCACGATTTCCGCCAAGAGAAATGGCATGACGGCCTTCGCCACTGTCTCCACCTTCAGGCCGGAGACCGAGGCGGTGACGAAAAGCACAAGGCCCATCGGCGGGGTTAGCAGGCCGACCGTCAGGTTCACCACCATGATGATCGCGAAGTGTACCGGGTCGACGCCGAGCGAGGTGAAGATCGGACCGAGGATCGGCCCGAGCACGATGATCGCCGGCCCCGCGTCCAGGAACATGCCCACGATGAACAACAGGATGTTGACAAGGAAGAGCAGGACAAGTGGGTTGTCGCTGAGGCTGAGGAACAGATCGGCCAGCAGTTCCGGCGTATGGGCGAGCGATGCAACGGTCTTGAAGGCCATGGCTGCCCCGATCAGCAGAAGCACGACGGCGGATGTCATCGCCGCGCGCATCAGGATGCCCGGGATATCCTTGAACTTCAGGGTGCCGATGACAAAGAGACCGAGGAAGAAGGCGTAACCGGCGGCAATCGCCGCCGCTTCCGTCGGTGTGAAGACGCCGCCGAGGATGCCGCCCATGATGATGACGGGGGTAAGGAGCGGCCAGAACGCGCCGATCATCGCCCGCCCACGGTCGCGCCAGGAGGCGCGCTTGGTGGCGGCCGGCAGGTCGTAATGGTTGGCCAGCAGTCGGATCATCACCATCAGGCTGATGCCGATCAGCACGCCGGGCACGATGCCGGCAAGGAAGAGGGCCGCAACGCTTTCGCCCATCACATAAGCATAGATGATCATGATGCCGGATGGCGGAATAATCGGCCCGATGATGGCCGACGCCGCCGTGATGCCAGCGGCGAAGCGGCGGGTATAGCCTTCCTTCTCCATGGCCGGGATCAGCATAGCTCCAAGTGCGGAAACATCGGCGACGGCCGAACCGGAAATGCCGGCGAACATCATCGAGTCGACGACATTGACCTGTGCAAGGCCGCCCCGCATATGGCCCACCATGGCCTGGGCAAAGCGCACGATGCGCAGTGTGATGCCGGCCCGGTTCATCAGTTCCCCTGTTAGCATGAAGAAGGGGATCGCCATCAGCGGGAAGCTGTCCATGCCCGCATAGATGTTGCGGTAGAGGAGCACGATGTCGCGCTCCTGGCCGTTCCACCAGAGGATGAGGGCGGGTGCCGCAATCAGGCCGAAGACGATCGGCAGGCCGAAGAGCAGGAAGACGATGAAGAGGGGCAGGAAAAGGCTCAGCATCATTCTGCTCCCAGCTGTCCGGCGATGCGGATCGGCATCAGGTCTCGGTCATATCCCACAAGCTTCAGGAATGTCCTCAGAACGAGCTCTATGTTGACCACGAACATCAGGGTGATGCCGACCGCGAGCGACGCCATCATCCAGCCGCGTGGTACCTTTATCCAGGTGGACAGGTCGAAGGATGTGGGAACGGCGATCGCCGCCATCGCGAAACGCCCACCGATCCCGGTAACTTCACTCCAGCCGATGCGCATGCCGACATAGAGCACGGTTCCGATCAAGAGGAGGAACAACAGGCTGATCAAGCCGGACAGAAGGCGCGGCAGATGGTCGATGATCAGGTCAATGGCGACGAAACCTCCCTGGCGGAAAGCGGTGGGCACCAGAAGCCCCGTCATCCAGAGCATCAGAAAGCGCGACGCTTCCTCGCTCCAGGGCAGAGCGTTGCCGAGAAAGTAGCGGAAGAAGACCTGCATCAGCATGAAGAACAGCATGATGCCGAGAGCGCCGGCGCCCAGCCAGAGTCCGACCATCAGCACGGCGGCGTTGAGCCGGCCGAGCAGGTTGGTCAGGTTCGATAGTGCTGTCATGTCTCCACCCGTTTTATCATCGGTCAATTCGCGAGACTATCGAAGACTATACCCCGCCGCGCAAACACGGCTGTTCCAGTTTCAGGCCGCGGCGGAGTAAAATCCTCCTTGCGGTACTTGTTCCGGATCGTCCTCAACTGCCTCGCCGCGCATGCCAGGCATGCACCGACGACCTCCTCCCAAACTCCCAGCTCAGACCGCGAAGCGTCCGAACCGTCCCCCCGAGAAGCACAGCGGTTCTCCCTGCCGATGTGCGACCCTTAACACCCTGCCGATGATGATCGTGTGATCACCGGCGTCATGCTGCGCCTGTTCGGCGCATTCGAAACGCGCGAGCGTGCCCGGCAGAACCGGCACGCCTTCGTCGTTGAACCTGACCTCGATCCCATCGAAACCACTGCCGCCGCGAGTGAAGGCGGCGCTCAGGTGATCCTGATCCGCGCCGAGCACGTGGATCGCGAAATGGCGGGCGCCTGTGAATGCGCCGTATCGCGAGGAACTCTTGGCGGGCGACCAGAGCACCAGAGGCGGATCGAGCGAAACCGAGGCAAAGCTGTTCACCGTCATGCCGATCGGACCGTCCGGTGTCGTCGCGGTCACCACGGTTACACCCGTGGTGAAACTGCCCAGTGCGTTGCGAAAGGCACGATGGTTGTCGGCGCCGGGAACGAAGACGGCCTCCAACGCATGAATGTCATTGGCAGCCATCATCAGGCGACCTCCCGTCCGATCGCAAGCGTATAAAGCTCGAACCAGGTCTGGCGATCCAGCTCCACCTTCGTCGCGTCTGCAATCCTGGCAATACGATCGAGTGAATTGGTGCCCATGACCGGCATGATGGTGGCCGGATGACGCAGCAGCCAGGCAACCGCGACAGCCGTTTCGTCGACGCCATGTTCTGCGCCAATGCGCTTCAGGGCCGACAGGAGTTCCGGCTTCGATCCGTCGAGGAGGCGTCCGCCACCGAGCGGCGACCAGGCCATCGGCGGGACCATGCGCTCCTGCAGATAGGCGAGATCGCCATTCACAAAGGTATCTGTCGCGAGCAGGCTCATCTCGATCTGGTTGGTGACGAGGTTGTTCTCCATCGACGACTGCAGCAGCGAGAAGTCCCAGGGGCGGAAGTTGGAGACGCCAACTGCCAGCACCTTGCCGGACGCGACCAGCGCATCGAGCGCCGGGCCGGTTTCATCGGGATCAATCAGAGGGTCGGGGCGGTGGATCAGCAGCAGATCGACATGATCGGTGCCCATGTCGGTGAGCGAGGCTTCGACCGAGGCCGTGATGTGAGCCGCTGAGGTGTCGTAATATTTGACGCGGGCTGTCGAATGGCGACCGACCGGGGCGACGATGTCGCATTTGGTGACGATCTCGAGCTTGTCGCGCAGGCCAGGCGAGGCCTTCAGCGCGTTGCCGAGCACGGCTTCCGCCGTATAGCCGCCATAGATGTCGGCCTGGTCCATAGTGGTGATGCCCTGAGCAAGGCAGGCTTCGATCTTGGCCTGGACGTGTTTGGGCGAGGTGTCGGCATCGTCGCCGATGCGCCACATCCCGTAGACGAGGCGGCTGAAGGTGAGGTCTGGGGTGAGATTGACGCGCTGCATCAGCGGCGAACTCCATTTCCGAGAGGTGTGGGCGGCGTTTCCGAGGGAACGCGGCCATAAGCATGGGGGAGAGAGACAGTCTTGAGTTCCGGCAGCACCTTGGTGCCGAAGTGAACCGCCTCGTCGATATGCGGATATCCTGACAGGATGAAGGCGCGGATGCCCATCTTTCTGTACTCCTCCAGTTCCGAGAGGATCTGGTCCGTCGAACCGACAAGGGCTGCACCACAGCCGGAGCGGGCGCGGCCGATGCCGGTCCACATATGCGGTTCGATATAGCCAAACTGGTCGGCAAGTTCGCGGGCACGGGCCTGATGGGCGACGCCGAGCGAGATCGAGTCATGCGCGCGGTCGCGGATCAGCTTGCCATATTCGTCATCGAGCTTCGAGACGATGTATTCGGCATACTCGCGGGCTTCCTTCTCGGTGTCACGGACGATCATGTGGACGCGCAGACCGTAATCGAGGGTACGGCCATGGGCTTCGGCGCGCGCATGCACAGCCTTCATCCGCTCGGCGAGCTGGTCCTTCTTTTCGGGCCACATCAGATAGACGTCGCATTGCGCGCCGCAGAGCTCCAGCGCGTCCGGGGAGTAACCGCCGAAATAAAGAAGGGGGCCGCCGTTCTGCTGGTATGGGCGGGCGGGCTCGGTCGACACGCCCTTGAACTGGTAGACTTCGCCTTCGTGGTCGATCGTGTCACGTGTCCAGGCCTGGCGGAGGATCTCGACCACCTCGTGGCTGCGCTTGTAGCGGAAGGCGCTGTCTGCGACTTCGCCGGGGAAGTCCGAGCTGATGACGTTGAGCGTCAATCGACCCTTCAGCATGTGATCGAGGGTGGCGACGGTCCGCGCCAGCATGATCGGCTGCATCTCGCCGCAGCGGATGGCGGCCAGCATGTTGATCTTGGAGGTGATCGGTGCGCAGCCGGCCACGAAGCTCAGGGTGTCCTGGCCTACCTGGTAGGAGGAAGGGCAGAGGATGTTGCGAAAGCCCAGTTGCTCGGCCTTCTGGACGATGTCGGAGCAGTGCTCGAAGCTTGAGCGCAGAGCACCATCGGGCACGCCGAGAAATTGATAATCGTCAGAGCAAAGGGCTGCGAACCACGACACTTCCGCGCCATCGATATCGGCCGATGTGACAGGTACGACAGTCATTGAGGTCTCCTCCAAGGCTCCAACTTTCCTCTTGCCTAACACTCGATTTGATGTAGATCAATAGTGTATCAATTTTTTCTCGGCGATACCGAAGTGCCACAGAACTCCGCAACGCAGCCGCCCGGCAGCCTTCCCATCTATGTGCAGATTACCGAGCTTCTGGTGCGTGATATCGCGGCGGGACGGCTGATCGACGGTGAAAAGCTGCCGCCAGAGCGGGATATGGCCGAAGAACTCGGCATTGCCGTCGGCACTTTGCGCAAGGCTCTGGCGGAGCTGCAGAATCGTGGGCTTCTGGAGCGCATCCAGGGCTCCGGCAACTATGTTCGGGCGATATCCGATCCGAAATCCGTCTATGCCATGTTTCGCCTGGAATTGCTGGGCGGCGGCGGTTTGCCGACGGCCGAGATCCTGTCCATCGACCGACTGCCGAAACCGGATGGACTACCGACATTCGGTACTTCTACGGAGGCCCACCGGATCCGGCGTTTGCGGCGCCTTTCCGGTCGATCTGCGGCCCTTGAGGAGATCTGGCTCGACGGCTCCTATGCCGAGACCATCGATCGCGAGGCGGTTTCGGAATCGCTCTATCTGTTCTATCGCACCAAGCTCTCGCTCTGGATTGCAAGAGCCGAGGACCAGATCGGTCTCGACGTGGTGCCGGACTGGGCGCCTGTGAGCTTCGGTCTGAGGCCAGGCGCGCCCGCCACACATATTCAACGCATCAGCCAGGATCAGGAGGGAGCCCGTGCGGAAGTCTCGCGGACCTGGCTCGATCACACCGTCGCCCGATACGTATCGCGGCTGAAATGACATGACCGCGAGGAGCGGCTCAATTGAGGAGGAAAGCGTGGCAGGACTTCAATACGGGATCATCGGTTGCGGCATGATGGGGCAGGAGCATCTGCGCAACATCGCCCTTCTGCAGGATGCATCGGTGGTCGCGATTTATGAGCCGGATGCCGACATGCGTGCCCTGTCAGCGGAGGCGGTTCCGACGGCAAAGATGGTTGCCTCGATCGAGGAGTTGCTTGCCGTCGAGGCGGTGAACTGCCTGCTGATCGCCAGTCCCAACTATCTGCATCTCGAGCAGTTGGAAAAGATTGCCGCAATCCGGCCGCTGCCGGTGCTGGTCGAGAAGCCGCTGTTCACAGACCCTGCGGATGCGCCGCGGCTCGCAGCACTTCGCGCCGCCTATCCGGCGCCGATCTGGGTTGCCATGGAATATCGCTACATGCCGCCCGTTGCCCGGATGATCGAGCAGGCAGACGAAGCGACCGGCGGCATCCGTATGCTGACCATCCGCGAGCATCGTTTCCCGTTCCTGGAAAAGGTCGGTGACTGGAACCGCTTCAACCGCAATACCGGAGGAACACTGGTGGAGAAATGCTGCCACTTCTTCGACCTGATGCGGCATATTCTGAAATCCGATCCCGTGCGTGTCATGGCTTCCGGTGGGCAGTCGGTGAACCATCTCGACGAGCTCTATGACGGCAAGCCTTCAGACATCTGGGACAATGCCTATGTGATCGTCGACTTTGCGTCGGGTGCCAGGGCGATGCTGGAGCTCTGCATGTTCGCCGAGGGTGCCCGCTATCAGGAGGAAATCTCGGCAGTTGGCCCCACCGGCAAGATCGAGTGCCTGGTGCCAGGACCCGGCCGCTTCTGGCCTGAACATCTCGGCGAGCCACCGATCGCTCAGGTCATCGTTTCTCCACGTGATCCCAAAGGGCCGCGTGTCGTCGAAATTCCGGTTGATCAGCAGCTGCTTGAAGCCGGTGACCACAATGGCTCTACCTTCTATCAGCATCAACGTTTCCAGAAGGCGGCAAATGGCGCGCAGCCGGTGGAGGTTGCGCTCGATGACGGCTGGTGGGCGGTGGCCATGGGGCTCGCCGCACAAAAGTCTGCTGAAACGGGGCAGGCGGTCACCTTCCCGCTGCCGTTCTCACCCAAGGCGTGACGCGATAACTGTTTTTCCACCATTCGCGTTTCGCGCGAACCATTCATCGTTTTCTGCGTTGCCTGCTGGTGCCAGTGTATGGAGAAGCAGCGGTGAACGAATATCTCTTCGGCCCCGTCATTGAAGATGACGGGGTCTTGTTTCGGTTGTGGGCGCCGTATTGCAAATCGGTGACACTCGAAATCGATGGCGCTCCTGGGAAACACATGGATCGGCAGGCGGATGGCCTGTTCAGTCTGAAGGTCACGGGATCAGTGCCAGGTGCCCGCTATCGGTTTCGACTGCCCGATGGCCTTCTGGTCCCGGATCCTGCAAGCCGGCACCAGCCGGAGGATGTCTTCGGGCCGAGCGAGGTCGTCGATCTTTCGACGCAGAAGACCCGCGACGCCATTTGGCGCGGGCGGCCTTGGGCGGACATGGTCATCTACGAGCTGCATGTCGGGACATTCACGGGCGAGGGCACCTTCCGAGCCGCGATCGACAGGCTGGATCATCTCAGCAGCCTCGGCATAACGGCGATCCAGCTTATGCCGATCGCCGATTTTCCCGGACGTTGGAACTGGGGTTATGACGGTGTCATGCCCTATGCGCCGGACAGCCGGTATGGACGACCGGAGGATCTGGCGCTGCTCGTTCAGGCAGCCCATCAAAGGGGCATCTCCGTCTTCCTCGATGTCGTCTACAATCATTTCGGCCCGTCCGGAAACTTCATGCCGGCTTATGCGCCGCTGTTCTCGCCGCATCACCAGACGCCATGGGGTGACGGCATCAACTTCGATGATGCGCAGAGCGAGATGGTGCGCGCATTCCTGATCGAAAGCGCTCTCTTCTGGATCGAGGAGTTTCATGTCGATGGACTGCGGCTTGATGCCGTACACGCGATCCGGGACGACAGCGAGCCGCATTTCCTGCACGAACTTGCAGCGCGTGTGCGGGAGCGTTTTGCCGATCGCCACATTCATCTCATCGTCGAGAACGAGGAGAACGATCCGCGTCTGCTCGAGCGCGGCCAGCCCAACACCGACACGTTCGACGCTCAGTGGAATGACGACGTCCACCACGCCTTGCATGTGGCCACGACCGGCGAGACCTTCGGCTATTACGCCGATTACCGGGATGCGGGTGCAGCTCTTGCAAAGGCTCTCGCCGAAGGCTTCGTCTATCAGGGTGACGTGATGCCGTATCGCGGTGAACGACGCGGCGGGCCGAGTACCCATCTGACGCCTTCCGCCTTCGTTTCCTTCCTTCACAATCACGACCAGATCGGCAACCGCGCTCAGGGTGACAGGGTCATGGCAGCACTCCCCGAACCGGCACTCGCCTGCGCAGTCTCGATAATGCTGCTCTCACCGCAAATCCCCATGTTGTTTATGGGTGAGGAGTGGTGTTCGAAAAAGCCTTTTCCCTATTTCTGCGATTTCGACGAGGAGCTCAACGCAGCTGTGCGCGATGGCCGCCGGAAGGAGCTTTCGAAGTTGCCGGGTTTCGACGGAGAGCATGTGCTCGACCCGACATCGCTTGAGACATTCCGCTCGGCTGTCCTCGACTGGGACGAAGCGGGATCGAAGACAGGTTCGATCTGGGTCGAGCGCTACCGCCAGCTCATTGCGCTTCGGCGAGAGCGTGTCGTGCCGCTTTTGTCACGCATGGGTCAGGGAGGGCGTTATGCCGCCGAGAATGGTATCATCCGTGTCGAGTGGCCGCTTGAGGATGGACGGCATTACATCCTTATGGCCAATCCCACATCACATGACGTGAGTGCCACTTTTGAGGTGGATCCGGTTCAAGTTATCTATGGACTTGGCGAGCGCCGACCCGACGCGTTTGGGCCTTGGTCGCTGGTCTTTGGCGTCACGAACTGACGCCCGCGTCCTCACCGCATGCATTGCTGTCAGGCACCCATCCTGTCCGCCAGATGCATGACCTCGATCGCCGATTTCGCCACCATGTCGGCGCCGATATTGCCGAAGGCACGTGGGTCCTTCATGACGGCCGGACCACCGACCGCGATCTTCATTGGACCCGGGCCGCGCCTGGACTGAACCCGGCGAATGGCGGTGGCGCATTCATCCACCTCGTCGACACGGCCGACCGAGATACCCAGAAGAGTGTAGGAGGAATTCGACAGGCGCATGTACAGGTTGTCGTTGAGTTCGAGATCCGCCCCACCTTCGACGTCCCAGCCCATATCACGAAAACAGGAAGCGACGATCGATACGCCGATGGTGTGCAGGGCGCCCGGGGTCCGCGCCAGCAACACACGGCGCGCCTTTTGGCGGTCGCGAATGGTCTGGCTGCGGTTCTGCGACAGATGATTGACGATCATGCCGAGCCTGGTCGAGGCCACGGCCACCTGAATGAAATCGGTTTCGTCATTGCACCAGAGCCGACCAAGTTGCGCGGCGACGGGCGAAAACAGCTGGATCGCGAGCGTGTGCATCGGCAGATCACTGCGCTGCAACTCCTCGATGATCTCCCGGTGACCACGGGGATCTGCCTGGACGAGGGCCTCAGTAAGTGCGGATCGGTAAGTGATCGCTTTGTCGGTTCCGGGCAATTCGCGCGCCTTCGGATCCAGTTCCGGATGCAGATGAAAATCGATCTCCGGCGGCATCTCGCTAACGCGCGGACCTTTTGTCAAATCCGCATGGCTCGCTCCCACGAGCCGCGGCACGGAATCCCGGATCGCGCCTTCGAGAATTCGTTGCTCCAGACTTGTCAGCCGCGTGTCCGACTTCGACAGTAAAGACCTACCATCACCATTGTACGGAGGTTCGTCCGCCCTTCCGGGTGGTCCCCCGTTCTTTTCTCCCGCCATATCACCCTCCCGGTCATCGGCTTGGGCAGATCCGCTCATCCCGATGTGATATTAGTGCATTCTTGCGCCGACGCCAAACCTCTCGTAGTCGAATACGCCTGATGCCGTCTTGTGGTTTAGCTCAGCGGTCCTCCGCGCGGTGGAGGCGCGTCGGCAGTTCCTGCTGTCCGGTCCTTGCGGACCTGCGAATATCGGCATTTGGCCTTGCCACCGTAAGACCGTTGCGCGCTGCAGCCGCAATGTGGCGGGCGGTCAGCTTTGCTTCCTCGTACATGTCTTCGGAGCTTGCCTGGGCGATGAACGTGTCCGGTAACGTCAAGGTGCGGACGGCACAACGTCCGTCGAGCATGCCACGATTGGCGAGGTGGTGAAGGACGAGGGCGCCGAACCCGCCTGTGGCTCCCTCTTCGATGGTCACCAGCATGGAATGGTTGTCGACGAGCTCAGCCAGAAGCGCGGTATCGAGCGGCTTGGCAAAACGCGCGTCGGCGACCGTCACGGAAATTCCTTCAAGTGCCAGAAGGCGGCGCGCCTTGAGACAGTCGGCAAGCCGGGTACCGAAGGACAGGAGCGCGATCTGGCCTCCCTGCTCGATAATGCGGCCGCGGCCGATCGGGAGAATATCGCCTCGGATCGGAAGGGGGACGCCTGTGCCTTCGCCACGCGGGTAGCGAAATGCGATCGGGCCGTGATCATGGGCCGCCGCCGTCGCAACCATATGCACGAGTTCAGCTTCGTCGCTTGCTGCCATCACGGTGAAGCCGGGCAGATTGGCGAGGTAGAGAATATCGAAGGCGCCGGCATGGGTCGGTCCGTCAGCCCCGACCAACCCGGCTCTGTCGATGGCGAAACGGACAGGCAGCTGCTGCAAGGCCACGTCATGGACGATCTGATCATAGGCGCGCTGCAGGAAGGTTGAATAGATCGCGCAGAATGGTTTCATGCCGGCGGCGGCGAGACCGGCCGCGAAGGTGACGGCATGCTGTTCGGCAATGCCGACATCGAAGGTCCGGTCGGGAAATGCGGCTCCAAAACGGTCGATCCCGGTGCCCGCCGCCATGGCGGCCGTGATGGCGACAATCCGGTCATCCGTTTCCGCTTCCGCGATCAGGGCATCGGCGAAGACCCGCGTGTAGCTCGGCGCCTTTGCTTCTGCCTTGTTCTGCTTGCCCGTTGTCACATCGAACGGGTTCACTCCGTGATACTTGTCCTCTGCTGCCTCGGCCGGTGCATATCCGGCGCCCTTGCGCGTGACGACATGCAAGAGGATAGGACCATCCTTCTCGTCCCGCAGCTCTGCCAGAAGTGGAATCAGCACGTCGAGATCATGCCCATCGACCGGGCCGCGATAGTCGAAGCCGAAATTCTCGAACACGTTGCCGACATTCGTCCCGGCTTTCCGGCGAACGTCCGACAGGTGGCGGTTGAGTGCCCCTGTTGAAGCTGAAATCGACATGTCGTTGTCGTTGAGAATGATGATCAGCGGGCGACCTGAAGCGCCTGCATTGTTCATCGCCTCAAAGGCCATGCCAGCGGACATCGCGCCGTCGCCGATGATGCACACGACATGTCCGTCTTCCCCCTTCAAGTCCCGGGCGGTGGCAAAGCCGAGACCTGCGGAAATCGAGGTGGATGAGTGAGCGGCGCCGAAGGGGTCAAAAGGGCTCTCGCCACGACGTGTAAAGCCGGACAGGCCGTTCTTCTTGCGCAGACTGCGCATGCGATCTCGCCGTCCGGTCAGGATCTTATGGGGATAACACTGGTGGCTGACATCCCAGATGATCGTGTCGCGCGGGGCCGAGAAGGAGGCGTGAATGGCGACCGTTAGCTCGATGACGCCGAGACTAGAACCGAGGTGACCGCCGGTTTCGGAGACCACCCGCAGTGTCTCACCGCGCAGTTCCTGCGCGAGACGACAGAGCGTCTCATGATCCATGCTCTTCAGGTCGTCAGGGACGAACACCTGGTCAAGCAAAGGCGTGGCGACATCATTCGCAAAAGAAAAACCCACCGCGCTCTCCTCCCACGAAAGAGCCCAGCCTCGTGGGTCCGCTGTCGCTGCGAGCGCCGATTTGGCGCATCCGGTAAGCGGTTGCCTGAGGATGGTGCAATATCTGCATATTCGGAGAAGACGAGCGATATGTAAACTTTTTTTTACACTTCTGCGCGGAATTCCGCCGGAATCTGCATTCCGGCGGAACGAACCCCCAGCGATCAGGGGGCCGGGAAGGTCTTCAGATAGGCGATGACGTCCGCGACTTCCTTAGGATCCTTCAAGCCAGCAAAGGCCATGCGCGTGCCCTTGACCACGCCACGCGGGTTCTCAAGATAAGCGGCCAACTGGGCGTCATCCCATACCTTGCCAGCGCCAAAATCCGTCATTGCCTTGGAGTATCTGAAGCCCTCAGCGACACCGGGTTGGCGGCCGACTACGCCTTGGAGGGAAGGACCGACCTTATGCTTGGCGTCGGCGACGTTGTGACAGGCCGTGCATTTCTTGAACACGGCCTCGCCTGCTGCGGCGTCCCCTTCCTGCGCGAAAGCGTTCTGAGACAGCAAAAGGGCTGCGACTGTGCAAGCGGCTGCAATTATCCTCGACATGTGTATCCTCCCATGGCATCGCGGATGTAGTAACAAGTCATGCTAGCATAAAATTGACCAGTCCGGTTCACTCGCCGAATGGTTCGCCTCCCATTCTGAAGCCAAACTTGGAACCAGAATGCAGGCCATATGCTTCACTATACGGAAACCAACCCGGAGCCGGATCATGTCCGCAGTCGTCTTTCTCGTCATTGTTCTCGCAGCCGCGTCAAGCGGGGCGGTCTTCAAGCCCGGTGAGTGGTACGAGAACCTGCGGAAGCCGAGCTGGACGCCGCCCAAATGGGCCTTTCCCGTCGTCTGGACGATCCTTTACGTGCTGATCGGCTATGCAGGCTGGCTGATCTGGGATGTTGCCGGCTGGTCCATGCCAATGGCCGTGTGGTCAGTGCAGATCGTTGCCAATGCGCTCTGGTCTTATTTCTTTTTCGGCATGCGGCGCATGGATCTCGCGCTCGTGGATGTTTCCGTTCTCTGGCTTTCCGTTGCGCTGTTCATCCTGGTTGCCTGGCCTGTGGCGCCACTCGCCTCGGTCTTGTTCGTTCCCTATCTCGTCTGGGTGACGGCTGCCGGCGCACTCAATCAATCCGTCCGCCGCCTTAACCCGGAGGCCTGAGCTGAAAGCCTGATCCGCAGATCTATCAGGAAAGCGACCAGCGAGATAGCCAGCAGCAGGGCCAGCCACAGAACCTGTGTCTGGCGCATGGCCAGCCCGAAGGCGGCGAGAAGAGCGCTGCCTGAGATGGCGTTGGGCGCGAGATTGGCAACAGTCAATCGTGGTGCTGGTGATCGCCCGGCGACGATCAGGGTGATTGCCCACAACAGCGCGATCGCCACGGCACTGATCCAGCCGGACGTGAAGAGAAAGGCCAGCGATGCCGTCATCTTTGCCCCGCAGGGATGCCGAACAGCTTGGCGAGATCTTTGAAGAAAACCCGCAAATGGGCGAGGGGATCACGGCGCACGAGTTTCTTGTTGAGATAGGATTCCCAGGTCAGCCGCTGCACGTCGGGATCGGCGCACATGGCCACGAACTTCTCGCGCAGCTTGTCGTTTCGATACCAGATCTTCTGCATGATGCCGAGGATCAGAAAGACCCTGCCATGGGCTCGCATGAAGGTCCGGCGCGCATCGGCCAATGCCCGTCCGCTATTGGACAGCAGCGACTGGTGCACGGCGTCTGCCGATAGCCTTCCGCAGAGCATGGCGTAATAGATGCCTTCACCCGATGACGGCGCGACGGTGCCTGCGGCATCGCCGGCCAGCAGGACGTTGCGGCCATTGTCCCAGCGCTTCATCGGCTTCAAGGGCAGGGGCGCCCCTTCTCTTCGGATGACCCGACAGTCGCTAAGGCCTGCCGTAAGCTTCAGGGCCCGCGTCGCCTCCCGGATGTTGTGACCCTTGACGGCCGTGCCTGTGCCGATGCTGGTGTGGCCCCCATGGGGGAATACCCAGCCATAGAAGTCCGGCGAGATCCGGCCATCATAGACGACGTCACAGCGGTCGGCCTTGAAGACGGCCTCATCGGCGTTGGACGGGCTTTCGACGATCTCGTGATAGGCAAAGACATAGGGCGGCTTGCGGGAGGCCGGGAACATCAGGCGCCGCACGGCCGAATTGGCGCCGTCTGCACCGATGACGCGTCGGGCCCGGATCTGGATCGGTTCCGGGCCGGCATCCTTGGCCGTTGATTCTACGGTCAGTTCGAGCAGGCCGCCATCTCCTTCCGTCATCTTGTCGAGCTTGCCGCAAAGTCTCTCCGCTCCGGCGTCGGCGGCGCGCTGACGAAGGTAAGGGTCGAAGCTTGCACGATCGACCATGCCGACATAACCGATGTCGCCGATCGTCATGTCCACTGTCCGGCCTGATGGTGCGATGATCCGTGCTGCATTGGCACGGGCCACCAGTTGGGTCTCGGGAATGGCGAAGTCGGCCAGCGCTCTCGATGGGATTGCCCCGCCGCAGGGCTTGATGCGGTTGTCCGGGTCAACGAGAAGCACGCTATGGCCCTTTTCGACCAAACGCTCGGCCGCCATGGCGCCACAAGGGCCTCCACCGACGACGACAACGTCATAAATCTTCGACATATGCGCGTCTCCGTGCCGGGCTTCCGGCCTCAGGGTTCATTCTCCAGGCATGATTGCAGCGTTTTGGATCGGGGCCGGCGATCGCATCGCTTGACGTCCGATGCGCGTTGCGACGAGGGCTGACACGAGGAAAAGGCCCGCCTCGATCGAAAAAACTGCCGCGAAAGCATGGGAATCACTTGCCGTCAGCCAGCGGCCAAGATCGAGCGCCACCGTTCCCAAGATGCCGCCGAGCCCGAAGGCGATAGCCTGTGCTGCCCCCCAGACGCCCATCCGCATTCCGTAGTTGGATGTCCGGCCGTGTCCCGCAAGGATCATCATCGTGCCGACGGCCGCCACCGCGAAGGCGCCGTTGGTTGCGCCGAGCAGGAAGATGTTGAACTCCAGCGGCCAGAAGGGCGCGGCTTGCGTGGACAGCGCAAGGGCGCCCAAAGCCACGGCCGAGCCGAAGCAGCCCCAGGTGATGAAATGTCGCGGCAGATTGGGATGGCGTTTTCCCAGGATCGCGCCCGAAAGCCCCACCGTCATCATGCCAAGCAGCACGCCGCCATGCTGTATTCCTGAGAGTGCCGTTGTTTCGCCCGGTGTCATGTCGAAGAGAAGGCCGGCATAGGGCTCTAGGATGAGGTCCTGCGTGGCGAAGGCCAGCATGGAGAGAAAGATGAAGAGTGTGAAGAGCCGCGCCTCCCGGTCGTCCAGCACGTCTCGCAAGCTCTCCCGGAAGCCAGCCACCGCGGGGCGCTCTTCCGATGCACCGACTGTCGGCCGGGACTCCATGCCCGTCACTCCGATGATGCCGATGAGAAAGGCAACCACGCCGGTCGCTGCCGTGACGGCGACGAGACGCTCGTGGGAATAGGGATCGAGTTGCGCGCCAACGACTATGGATGTCACGATGATGCCGGTGATCATCAGCATCCATGTGATCGTTGCGGCTGCTGCGCGTTTTTCGACCGCGGTCTTCATGGCAATCAGCGCAAGCAGGGACGTTCCTGAGGCGCCGATGCCGATGCCGATCAGGATGTAGGCGACGATGGCTGCCATGATGCCGGCGAAAACCGACTGCTCGAAGAGAAGTGTCGTTGCAGCCGCTCCCGTGCCGGCAACGGCGAGGAGGGCGAGGCCGCCGAGGATCCAGTGTGTTCGCGATCGGCCCGTATCGGATTTGTGGCCCCAGATGGGGCGGGTGATCTGGACGCCGTAATGCAGGCCGACCAGCAGGCCCGGGATGACGGCGGCGAGACCGAGTTCGACGATCATCACCCGGTTCAAGGTCGAGGTCGTCAGAACCACGATTGCGCCGAGTGCCGCCTGGACGAGGCCCAGCCGGATGATCGCGAACCAGCCGAGGCCCTCGTCTGCGGGACGGCTGGATCGGGGCTTGATGGCGAGCTGACCCATGATCGCGCTTTCTATCCGAGGGATGGCGCGGGCGGCGTCAGAGAACCGAGTGCAACTGCTGCCGCCATCATACCGGTGACATAGAGCCCCACACCCACCGCCGAATACCAGACGGCTCTGCCTTCGGGATCGCGTAGGAAGCGGATCATGCAGAGGAGTTGCAGGGCGAGAACGACGCCGACGAGGATCGCTCCTGTTTCAAGGCCGGCCTGTGCTAGCAGAAGGATGACGCAGGCCTGTGGGACCGCCATGACGAGACAGGCAATCCGAGCAGCGTTCAGGGCGCCGTGCAGAACCGGCAGCGTGTCGACGCCCATCTGCTGGTCGCCTTTGATCGATTTAAAATCGTTCAACGTTAGGATGCCGTGTGCGCCGATGCCGTAAAGGAGCGCAATCAGAAGGGTGCGGGTGGACGGTGCATGACCGAGTGCCGCAGTCGCGGCCGTAATCCAGGGCAGGGTCTCATAACTCAGGCCAACCACGCCGTTGCCGATCCAGCCATTCTGCTTGAAGCGGAAGGGTGGTGCGCTGTAGCCCCAGGCGAGCGCAAGACCGACAAGTGCGGCAGTGAAGACGAGCGGGCCGAGAAATGCTGCAACAAGCATCGACAGAACGGACATGATTAATGCGATGGCCAGTCCCCATTGGCCGGGCATGCGGCCCGATGGAATGACCCTATGTGGCTCGTTGATCGCATCGACATGGCGATCGAACCAATCGTTGACTGCCTGGCTCATGCCACACAGCAGCGGTCCGGCAAGGAGCACGCCGAGCGCGATCGGAAACCAGCGATCGCCGATGCCGGCACCCGAGGCAATCGCCCCGCAGGCGAAAGCCCACATCGGTGGAAACCATGTAATCGGCTTCAGCAGTTGCACCACCGCAGCAGGCGACGGGTAGGAAGCTGCCGGAACATGGGAAGGGATCTGAGCCATGGGGAGAGGCTAGTCCGCACCCGGGAAAGTGTCAACTAAAATTGACAGTCTTGATCGTCTGTCAGGCGTGACGATCGGGGCCGGGACGGTAGTCCTCAAGCCCGTGGCGCCGCAGCTTGATATAGAGGCTCTGGCGCGAAAGGCCGAGGATCTCCGCTGCATAGGCGCGGTTGTTGCTGGTTTGATCGAGTGCCGCCTCGATGCAGATCTTTTCGATGACGTCGAGGGATTCCCGGATCAGATCCTTGAGCGGAACCTTGCCCACGAGTGCGGAAAAGCCCTCGGCCTGATCGGACATGCCCGGAGACGGAATGGTCAGTCGCTCATTGCCCGTCGTCTGAGGAATCACGATCAACTGGATCGTGTTGTTGCCGGCATTGAGCCGGGCCGAGATGCTGACGGCGCTTTCGCTGGAAAGGTTATCCGTCAAGGTCGAGGTGAAACCGCGAATGGAGGGCTCGTCCAGGAGACGCGTGTAGAGCACGCGAATATCGATCGCGGCACTCGTGAACCAGGAACCGATGTTGCGACCGAGAACCTGGGTCAGTGACGGCGCATGTATCAGATCGAGAAACAGCGTATTGGCCGCGAGGACGACACCTTCGGCATCCGTCAGCAAGACGGCCTCAGGCAGATCCGCAATCTCTACGCCCGTGCCACCGACCGGCCGCTCCGTACGCTGGCGCTTGCTTTCCTTGTCCTGGTCGGCTGGCCAGATCGCCAGAAGAACATTGGTGATGCCGTTTTCCCGATAGGAGCGGATCGTGAGCGATACGGGTTCGCCCTTGGCCACTCTCACACCATCCAGACTGACCGGATTGGGACTGTGACGTGCCTCGCTGATCGCGTCTCCCACGCGGTCCCGGTCTTCCTTGGCGAAGAGGTCGCGGATGGACTTGCCGGACAGCGGCGCGCCGGTCGAAGAAAGAAGCGTACTGGCAGCCGGATTGGCATCCAGAATCGTACGCCGCTCGCCATCGAGCATGACATAGGCAACGGTTGCGACCTTGAAAGCCGTCCGATAGCGGGTCTCGGCTTCCTTCAGTTCGCGGTAGTCGGCCTCCAGTTCCATCTGGGTCTGGACGAGGCGCTGCTGGTCGAGCATCTGCTGGCGCAGCTCGCGGCCAACCACGATGGTATAGGGAAAGTCACGGGCGGTGTAGGCGGAGTAGACGACCGGAAGATCGGGCTTGCCGCTGCACTTGTGGTTGACCTGGTAGCCGCGCAGGGGGCGGTGGCTGGTATCTGCCGACAGCATGGAGTCGATCTTCGGTACCGACTCGATCGTTACGCAGTCCTGAAGGCGCTTGCCAACCGTCTTTGATAAGCCATAGTCGGCGAGATCTTTGTTTGTGAAATAGACCTGGGAGATGATCGAAGACTGGTCGACGAGCAGAACGACGTCTGCGCCGAGGCTCACCAGCGAGCCTATCGAATCCGGATCGAGCGTCTTCAACAGGCTGTCTGCAACCGCGAAGCCATCTGTACCGCTATGACCGTTCAGTGGCTTCATGGAGTGAGCCAATCGATTCCGCTGGGTGTAACCACTGCCGTTCGGCCAGCGGCGCTAGCCTGCTGGCTGATTCTTTCCAATTCATAGTAACTTTCGCAGATCTTTACGGCGGAGTAAACGCTGTCACAGATGCAGTCAATCCCCAAACTTACAAGAAAATCAACGGAATCCAGCGCTGCTGCGCCGCCGACGATGAGGGGTAGGCGCGGCCCGGGGCGAAGCTTGCGCACATCCTGAATCAGGGTCTTGAATTCTGTAGCAAGCCGGATGTTGCTCCAGCCGATGCAGGCGACATCCGCCTCTTCGACGGCACGTGCGAAGCTCTGCGTCCTCAAGGCCGAGGGCTCAAGGACCTCGCTTGTCCAGCCAAGGCTGTCGAAGAGCAGGCCAATCAGGTGCGGCATCAGCGTATGCTGCTCGCCAGATGGCGTCATGATCAGCGCAGCGGGCGCATGTCGATTGCGATCGGCTTCCCGCAGGTCGAGCGACAGGGAAATTGCCAGGGCCTGGAGACGCGAGGTTGCTATCGTGACGTCGATGAAGTCGCAGTCATCCGAGACCCATTCCTGGCCGAGCAGGCGCGCGACGGTCTCCAGGAAAAGTACCTTGACATAGTAGGGCCGGCCGCGCGGAAGTTCGTGGTCGAGAAACGCGCGCAGGGACGCGAGGCGCGTGCGCGGGTGAAGAACGAGAATACGAAACTCAGCGAGCGCCCTCTCATAGAGGCGATCGTGCTCCAGACCTCGGTCGTAACGCGTCGACAGCTTTTCGGCGGTCATCGAAGCCACCGTTCCCTCAATTAGGCGGCGGAGCTTCTCCCCGTCGCTTTGGGCTAGGTATGCTCTCTTGCCTTCCACGGCAACCCTTGTGAGCGGCTGCAGGCCCTCGCAATGCGACGGAGCCGTGCCATTTGGCCTCTCATTCATCCCTTGAAGTGATCCGTCCGTCATCCCGCGCCGTGCTCCCCGCCCGCGAAACCTTTTCTTTGCGGCGTCAGGCGTGGACGGCAGGCATCACGTCAGACGAGCACGGCTACAATGTACTCACTTTTCATTTCTGTAAATAAAAATATACGTCAACCTAAGTTGACACTTCTGCTGTGGCAGGCGTAGTCTTGACCCAATCCCGATTTCCCTTGGGAGGGGATGGGAGAAGGGATGACCGCCATGCGCATACCCACACCGTCGGCATCAAGCCGAGCCCTTTACACACCGGACGAGCGCCGCAGGCGCGACGAAAGTGTCTGGACCTTGGTGCAGGGTATCCTCGCTCCCGTCCAGTTTCTTGTTTTCCTCGTCAGCCTCGGTCTGATCGTTCGCTTTCTGGTGACGGGTGAAGGCCTGTTCGCCGCCCAGGTATCCATCGTCGTGAAGACGTTGACGCTTTATGCGATCATGATCACCGGCTCGATCTGGGAAAAGGTCGTGTTCGGCCGCTATCTGTTCGCCCGCCCGTTCTTCTGGGAAGACGTCTTCTCGATGCTGGTTCTGGCGCTGCACACGGCCTATCTCATCGCTTTGTTTGCCGGCTCACTGACCTCAGGCGCGTTGATGGTGCTCGCGCTTGCAGCCTATGTCACCTATGTGATCAATGCAGGCCAGTTCCTCTGGAAGCTGCGGCTCGCGAGGCTCGATCATGCCGAACGGCTGAGATCGCCTTCGACGCTTGGCAATGGCTCTTCTCTCACGGGGAGCACCTCATGAACCAGCCACTCGTCTCTTGCGCAACACCTTCGACCACCATCCGGCAGCGCGGCCAGCATGAAGTCTTCTGTGGTCTGACTTCCATCATCTGGCTGCATCGCAAGGTGCAGGATGCCTTTTTCCTCGTGGTCGGGTCGCGCACCTGCGCCCATCTCATCCAGTCTGCCGCCGGCGTGATGATCTTCTCCGAGCCGCGCTTTGCGACCGCCATCATGGAGGAGCGCGATCTCGCAGGCATGGTCGACATGCATGACGAACTCGACCGCGAAGTCGCCCGTCTGCTCGAGCGCCGGCCCGATATCCGCATGCTGGTGCTGGTCGGCTCCTGTCCCTCCGAGGTCATCAAGTTCGACCTCAACCGCGCCGCCGAACGGCTCGATAAGCGCTTCGGCTCCAAACCGCGCGTGCTGTGCTATTCCGGCAGCGGCATCGAGACGACCTTCACCCAGGGTGAAGACAATTTCCTAGCAGCTCTGGTGCGGGATCAGTCTGTCCACGGTGCCAGTGACAAGGTTGCAAGGCTCGTAGTGGCCGGTTCGGTCGCCGATGTCGTGGAAGACCAGTTTGCCCGGCTGCTGGATGAACTCGGTCTCGAAGATGTCGTCTTCGTGCCCGGTCGCAGCAGCGAGCGCCTGCCGAAAATCGGTCCAAACACGAAGTTTGTTCTGGCGCAGCCTTATCTCGGCGCCACGGCAGCCGCGCTTGAGAGCCTGGGTGCATCACGTATCAATGCGCTTTTCCCACTCGGCGAAGAAGGCACGACCGCCTGGCTGAAGGCGATTGCCGATACCTTCGGCGTGTCACCGGCTCGTTTCGCCGCCGTCACCGAGGCCCCGCGCCGCCGTGCGCTTGAAGCCACCGCGCATTACCGCAGTGCCCTTGCCGGCAAGCGGATATTCCTCTTCCCCGACAGCCAGATGGAGCCGTCTCTCGCCCGCTATCTCAGCCGCGAGCTCGATGCCGAGATCATCGAGGTCGGCAGCCCCTATCTTCACCGCGAACACGTGGCCGGCGAGCTTGCCATGCTGCCGCCGGGCGTCTCCATCTCCGAGGGTCAGGACGTCGAGATCCAGATCGACCGCTGCCGCGCGGCCAAGCCCGACCTCGTCGTCTGCGGCATGGGGCTTGCCAATCCGTTCGAGGCTGAAGGCATCGTTACCAAGTGGTCGATCGAATTCGCATTCACGCCGATCCAGGGCTACGAGCAGGCTGGTGATCTCGCCGAACTCTTTGCCCGACCGCTGACACGCAAGGCCATGATCGCGGGCGACCGCTCCGGCAACCGGAGGGCCGCATCATGAAACTCACTATGTGGACCTATGAAGGACCGCCGCATGTCGGTGCCATGCGGATCGCCGCCTCGATGAAGGGCGTGCACTATGTGCTGCATGCGCCGCAGGGCGACACCTATGCCGATCTGCTTTTCACCATGATCGAACGACGCCAGTCGCGTCCGCCGGTGACCTACACCACCTTCCAGGCGCGTGATCTCGCAGGCTCGACAGCCGATGTGTTCAAGGCCGCCTGCCGTGACGCTGCCGAGCGTTTCAAGCCGGATGCCATTTTGGTTGGTGCCTCCTGCACGGCAGAATTGCTGCAGGATGATCCGGCAGGGCTCGCCAAAACGCTTGATGTCGGCATCCCGGTCGTCCCCCTTGAGCTTCCATCCTATCAGAAGAAGGAAAACTGGGGCGCGGCAGAGACCTTCTACAGGCTGGTGCGCAGCTTTACCGGCGGGCAGGAGCGCCCGACCGAGATTGCACCGAACAGCTGCAACATTCTCGGACCCTCCGCGCTCGGTTTCCGCAATCGCGACGACGTCACCGAGATCCAGCGGCTGCTCGCCGCCAACGGCATCGATGTGCGGGTCGTGGCGCCCCTTGGGGCGACGGTCGAGGATCTCGCGCGCTTGCCGGAGGCCGCTTTCAACATCGTGCTCTATCCGGAGATCGGCGATAGCGCGGCGCGTTATCTGAAGAAGACCTTCGGGATGCCCTTCGTCTCCACCATTCCGATCGGCGTCGGTGCCACGCGTGCCTTCCTCGCGGAAGTGCGGGCATTGGCCGGGCTTCCGAACGAGGAGCTCGTTGGCGAGGCCGAGGACCGGGCAACCTGGTATGCACGCTCGGTCGACAGCAATTACCTCACCAACAAGCGTGTTTTCGTCTTCGGCGACGCGACCCATGCGATTGCCGCTGCCCGCATTGCGAGCCGCGAACTTGGCTTCAAGGTCTGCGGCCTTGGCACCTATATGCGCGAATTCGCCCGCGAAGTGCGTGAGGCTGCCGAGGAATTCGGTATCGAGGCGCTGATCAGCGACGACCATCTCGACGTCGAGCAGGCCATCATCGACGCCCGTCCCGAGCTTGTTCTCGGCACGCAGATGGAGCGCCACATTGCCAAGCGGCTGCGCGTTCCCTGCGCCGTTATCTCGTCTCCCGTGCATGTCCAGGATTTTCCGGCCCGGTATTCGCCGCAGATGGGGTTCGAAGGCGCGAACGTCATCTTCGACAGCTGGGTCCATCCGTTGATGATGGGCCTCGAGGAGCATCTCCTGCAGATGTTCCGCGACGACTTCGAATTCAACGATCAGGCCCAGGCCTCGCATTTGCACGGTCACACGCCAGAGGCACCTGTCTCGGTCGCACAGGAACCGGTAGCCAGCGAAATCCTGCCGGCTGCCGAAACGCCGACGGGCGATGTCACCTGGACGACAGACGCCGAGCGTGAACTCAAGAAAATCCCGTTCTTCGTGCGTGGCAAGGCCCGCCGGAACACGGAAATCTTCGCCGCCCGCAAGGGTATCCGCCCCATAACCGTGGAGACGCTGTATGACGCGAAAGCTCATTTCGCCCGCTGACAGCACCCCGGTCCGGGTGGTGTTCGTGACACTCGACAATCACATTGTCGCGGCCGTCGATGATGCCCGGCGCAGCCTCGCACAAGACCTGCCGGGGCTGACACTCTCGGTGCATGCTGCAACCGACTGGAACGACAATCCGGCGAGCCTTGAAGCCTGCCGCGCGGCGATCCTTGGCGGCGACATCATCATCGTCTCGATGATCTTCGTCGAAGAGCATGTGCGCGCCATCGCCGACGTGCTCGAGGCACGCCACCTCGAATGCGACGCCATGGCCTGCTGCATGTCGGCCGGCACGATCATGAAATACACGACTATGGGTCGCTTCAAGATGAGCGAGGAGCAGAAGGGTCCGCTCGCGCTCCTGAAGAAGCTTCGGGGAAAAAGCTCCCGCGGCGGCAAGGATAGCGGTCGTACCGCTGGCGAACGTCAGCTCGCCATGCTGCGCCGACTGCCGCAACTGCTGCGCTTCATTCCGGGCACCGCCCAGGATGTGCGCAATTACTTCCTGACGCTGCAATATCGCATCGCGGCTTCGGACGAGAACATCGCCAACATGGTCCGCCTGCTGGTCGGCAAATATGCCAAGGGCGAGCGCAAGGGCCTCCAGGGCCGCATCACGGTCGGAGATCCGGTCGCATATCCCGATATGGGTCTCTATCATCCGGGCCTGAAGCCGAGGGTCACGACGCAGCTTTCAAGCCTGCCGCACAAGGCGGGTGCGCGCGGCACGATCGGGCTTCTGCTTCTCAGAACCTACATCCTGTCTGGCGATACCGGCCATTATGACCGTGTCATCCGCGAGCTGGAACTGCGCGGCTTCAATGTCGTGCCGGTATTCTCCAGCGGTCTCGATATGCGCGGCGCAATCGATCGCTTCATGACGCCTGCCGCGGGTGGTTCACGCATCGATGCACTCTGCTCGCTGACCGGTTTCTCGCTGGTCGGCGGACCGGCTTACAGCGATGCCGCTGCCGCTGCCCAGACACTGGCTGCGCTCGACGTTCCCTATTTCTCGGCGATGGCAACCGAGTTTCAGAGCAAGGAAGTCTGGTTCTCGTCGACACAGGGGCTGACGCCGATCGAAACCACCTTGATGGTGGCGATCCCGGAACTCGATGGCTCGATCGGCTCCATGGTCTTCGGCGGTCGTTCTGACGCCGGTGGCGGGGCGCGCGCCTGCATCTGCTCGAGGGAACTTGCCTCTTGCCCATCGGGTCGGGCCTGCATGCAGCCGGATGACGAACGCGTCGTCCTGCTCGCCGATCGGCTCGCCGCCATGGTCGACCTGCGGCGCAAGGAGCGCGCAGAGCGCCGCATCGCCATTGCCATGTTCAACTACCCGCCGAACAGCGGCAGCATCGGCACCGCCGCCTATCTCTCCGTCTTCGAGAGTCTTTTCGAGACCATGCGTCGGCTGAAGGCCGAGGGTTACTCCATCGACCTGCCCGCCGATGCGGAAGCTCTGAAGCAGGGGATACTCGAGGGCAATGCACCGCTCTATGGCGTCGAAGCCAATGTGCATGTGGTCATTCCGGTCGATCAGCATGTTCGTAGCGAACAGCATCTGGCCGACATCGAAGCGAAATGGGGCCCGGCGCCCGGCCGTGTTCTGAGCAATGGTCGCGGCATCTTCGTGCTCGGTCGGCAATATGGAAACCTATTGATCGCGATCCAGCCGCCCTTCGGTTACGAGGGCGACCCGATGCGCCTGTTGTTTGAAGGCGGCTTTGCCCCGAACCATGCCTTTGCTGCCTTCTACCGCTATCTGCGAGACACCTACCGCGCCGATGCCGTCTTGCATTTCGGGACGCATGGCGCGCTTGAATTTATGCCGGGCAAGCAGGTCGGCCTGTCTGCGGACTGCTGGCCGGATCGCCTCTTGGGTGCGCTTCCCAACTTCTATCTCTATGCCGCGAACAACCCGTCCGAAGGCACGATCGCCAAACGTCGGTCGGCCGCGACGCTGATCTCCTATCTCACGCCGCCGATCACGCATTCCGGGCTTTACAAGGGCCTGACGGAGATCAAGGGCAGCCTGGATCGCTATCGCAGTGCCGCGCCCGAGGCGCGCGTCGAGCGCGAGAGGCTGTTTCAACTGATCCGGGTGCAGGCCGAGCAATTGGATCTCGGCAAGGATGGTCTTGCGCTTGCCGAGGCCGACATGGTGCTGGCGCTCGTCGCCGAGGTGGCCGAAGTCGAATACGCGCTCATTCCGCACGGTTTGCACATTGCCGGTCGAGCCATGGAAGAGAACGAGCGTTTGGAAATGCTCGACCATGTCGCCGCAAACATGCCGCCTGCCGTGCGTCCGCACCTTCAGACTGAGTTGATCGCCGCGATCGCCAAGGGTGACGCCGCGACGATTGCCCGGATGACGAAGAGTGCCGTGGGCGAGCTCAAGGAGTGCATCGACAAGCTGGTGACGATGAACCGCGAACTGTCCCACAACGGCGAGATCGACGGTCTCGTTCGCGCCCTGGACGGTCGGTATGTGCTACCGTCGCCTTCTGGAGACCTGTTGCGCACGCCTGAACTCCTGCCGACCGGCCGCAATATCCACGGCTTCGACCCCTTCGGCATTCCGAGCGCCTTTGCCATCCAGGATGGCGAGCGCCAGGCCGCGAAGGTACTCGAAAGGTATCTAGCTGCCGATGGTCGTCTGCCGGAAACGGTCGCCGTCGTCCTCTGGGGCACCGACAATCTCAAGACCGGCGGTGCGCCGCTGGCTCAGGCCATGGCACTCATGGGTGCGCGGCCGAGGCTCGATGCCTATAACCGTGTCTGCGGCGCCGTTCTGGTGCCGCTTGAGGAACTGCAGCGCCCACGCATCGATGCGGTCATGACGCTGTCTGGCATCTTCCGGGATCTCCTGCCGATCCAGGCAAGCATGCTTGCCGAGGCGAGCTATCTCGCAGCTGTCGCAGACGAACCGGTCGAGATGAACTTCATCCGCAAGCACGCGCTCGCCTATTGCGAAAGCCATGGCTGCGATATCGAGGCTGCGGCCTACCGGGTGTTTTCGAATGCCGATGGCGCCTATGGCTCCAACGTCAACATGCTGGTCGCATCGTCGTCCTGGAGCGACGATGACGAGATCGCCCAGACCTACAGCAACCGCAAGAGCTTCGCGATCAACCGTCGCGGCAAGACCAGCGCGCAGGCCGAGGTGTTTGATGCGATGATCGGGCAGGTCGACATGGCCTATCAGAACCTCGATTCCGTCGAGATCGGCGTGACGACGATCGAAAACTATTTCGACACGCTGGGCGGCCTGACCAAGGCGGTCAACAGGGCCAAGGGTGGCGGTTCGCTGCCGGTCTTCATCTCCGACCAGACGCAAGGCGAGGGACGTGTCCGCACCCTCGGTGAGCAGGTCGCATTGGAGACACGCACGCGCACGCTGAACCCGAAGTGGTTCGAGGGCATGCTGAAGCATGGCTATGAGGGCGTGCGCAACATCGAGACGCAGGTGACCAATACATTCGGCTGGTCGGCGACCACAGGCGATGTCGACCCCTGGGTCTACCAGCAGATCACGGAAACCTTCGTGCTCGACGCTGACATGCGGGAACGGCTGGCCACACTCAATCCGGCTTCTGCCGCCCGTGTCGCCAACCGGCTGATCGAGGCGCATGAGCGCAACTATTGGCAGCCGGATGCAGAAACGCTCGCCGCCCTGAAACAGGCCGGCGAAGAATTGGAAGACCGTCTCGAGGGGCTGGTCAGGGAGGCTGCCCAATGAACATCTACACCCATGGCAAGACCGCCGAACGCGAGGCGCGCATCGCAGAGAAGCTCCGGGAGCGAGCCGATGGCGAAGGCAGCGTGCAGGTCCATCTTGACCCGACGATGGAAATCGATGGGGCCAAGGTCTTCGCGGTCTACGGCAAGGGCGGGATCGGCAAGTCGACGACCTCGTCCAATCTCTCGGTCGCCTTTTCCAAGATTGGTAAGCGCGTGTTGCAGATCGGTTGCGACCCGAAGCACGATTCCACCTTCACATTGACCAAGAGCCTGATCCCGACCGTCATCGACGTTCTCGAAAAGGTCGATTTTCATTCCGAAGAGCTCCGCCCCGAAGACTACATGGTTGAGGGCTATAACGGCGTTCAGTGTATCGAGGCAGGCGGGCCGCCGGCCGGGACCGGTTGCGGCGGCTATGTGGTCGGCCAGACGGTCAAGCTGCTCAAGGAACACCATCTGCTCGACGATACCGACGTCGTAATCTTCGACGTGCTCGGCGACGTGGTCTGCGGTGGTTTTGCCTCGCCGCTGCAACACGCAGAACGCGCCGTGATCGTGGCCGCAAACGACTTCGATTCCATCTTTGCGATGAACCGGATCGTTGCTGCCATCAAGGCGAAGTCGAAGAACTATGAGGTGCGGCTCGGCGGCGTGATTGCCAACCGTTCGCGCGAGACCGACCAGATCGATCGCTACAATGCGGCGATCGGGCTGACACGTCTTGCCCATATCCAGGATTCGGACCATGTGCGGCTCAGCCGATTAAAGAAGTGCACGCTGTTCGAGATGGGCGATAGCCCGGAGATCCTCGGCCTTCAAAACGAATACACGCAACTGGCAGAGCGGCTCTGGGCGGGCACGCCCGCTCTGGAAGCGGAACCCATGAAAGACCGGGAAATCTTTGAATTTCTCGGTTTTGAGTGAGGTTGTCATGAGCCAGGCCGATTACATCAGACGCACCGGCGAGATCGAGCACTACTTCGACCGCACCGCGCTCGATGCCTGGAAGCGGCTGACCGGCGACCAGCCGGTGAGCGGCATCCGTGCCACGGTGCGCAAAGGCCGCGAAGAAATGCGCGGCACGCTCGCCTCCTGGCTTCCGGCTGACCTCACCGGCTGGCGCATCCTCGATGCGGGCTGCGGCTCCGGCGTTCTCTCGTTCGAACTGATCGCACGTGGTGCCGAAGTCGTCGGCATCGATCTCTCGGCGCAAATGATCGCGCATGCCCGCCAACGGGCGCACGACCTCGAAGCCTCCCATGGTCGTTTCAAGGGTTCGGTCACTTTCCACAGCGGCGATATGCTCGATCCCCGTCATGGACGGTTCGATGCCGTGGTCGCCATGGATGTGCTGATCCACTATCGCCCGGCGGACGCCGTGCGCGTGCTCCATACGCTGGCCGAGCGCACCTCGCGCCAGATGATTTTCACGCTCGCTCCGGGCTCGCGCCTGCTGCGGGCGATGCTGGCCGCGGGCAAGGTTTTCCCGCGTGGTAATCGTGCGCCGGCGATCTACCCGGTCGATCCGGAGAGGCTTGTCGCACAGATGGTCAACCATCCGGAGTTTGCTGATTGGCAGGCCGGCCGCAAACACAAGGTCGGCGTCGGCTTTTACACGTCGCAAGCCATGGAGGTGATCCGGTCATGACGATCGCTGCCGCCAACCGCAAGATGATCTCGTTCTGGCAGAAGCTCGGAACGCGCTTCATGCCGTTTGCGGATGCGGCGTCGGCCGAGATGCCGCTTTCGAGGCTGCTGCGTCTTTCGCTTTTTCAGGTTTCCGCTGGTTGCGTGCTCGTTCTTCTGACCGGAACGTTGAATCGGGTGCTGATCGTCGAACTCGGCGTTTCCGTTGCGCTCGTTTCGGCGGTGGTCGCCATTCCGGTTCTGGCCGCACCCCTGCGCTTGCTGTTCGGCTTCCGCTCCGACACCTATAAATCGGTGCTCGGATGGCGGCGGGTGCCCTATGTCTGGCTCGGCAGCTTGTTGCAGTTCGGCGGTCTCGCCATCATGCCCTTTGCGCTGCTTCTGTTGCAATCGCAGACGCTTGGCCCTGAATGGGCCGGGGCTGCGGGTGCGAGCCTCGCTTTCATTCTCACCGGCTTCGGCATGCATATGTCGCAGACCGCAGGCTTGGCACTCGCAAGTGATCTTGTGCCGGAGGAAAAGCGCCCGCGCGTCGTCGCACTTCTCTACTTCATGCTGCTCACCGGCATGATTGGTGCGTCGACCTTCTACAGCTTTTTCCTGGTCGATTTTTCCCCGATGCTCCTGATCCAGGTGATCCAGGGAACGGCACTGCTCACCATCATCATCAACGTGATCGCCATCTGGAAGCAGGAGGCGCGCGATGTGCGCCGCACGGCCGTTGACCGGGATCTGTCGAGCTTCTTCGACGCGCTTGAAGACTATCGCAGCGCGCCTGGCGTCATGCGGCTTCTGCTGGCAGTCGCCATCGGATCAGCGGCCTTTTCGATGCAGGACATCCTGCTTGAGCCCTATGGCGGCGAAATCCTCGGCTTGTCTGTCGGCGAAACAACGCGCCTGACGGGGATCTGGGCCTTCGGAACCATGATCGGCTTTGCTTGGGCAGCCCACAGCCTCCAGCACGGCGCCCAAATGTATCGGATAGCGGCGCGGGGCCTGCTGATTGGTCTTGGGGCATTCTGCGCTGTCATCTTTGCCTCACCGCTCGGCTTCAACGCGCTCTTTCATCTCGGTGCTCTGGGCATCGGTTTGGGTGGCGGTCTGTTTGCCGTTGGCACCATGCTGGCCGCCATGGGCATTGCCGAAAGATCGGACAGTGGCCTTGTCGTCGGTGCCTGGGGTGCCGTCCAGGCGACGGCCATCGGCGCCAGCATGCTGGCCGGTGGCGTGATCAAGAACACCATCAATGCGCTCGCGCTCAACGGTTCGCTGGGCGAGGCCATGATGACGCCGGCGGCTGGATATCTTGTCGTCTATGCTTTTGAAATCGTTCTTCTGTTCCTGTGCCTCGCGGTTCTCGGTCCGCTCACCGGCCGGCGCTATCAGAGGGACTATCTGCATAACATGCGTTTTGGATTGGCGGAGCTGCCCGGCTGACCGCCGGCGGATGCGCTTTACACGGGAGGGTCTGAATATGACCGGGTCGCTGGTTGGGAATATCGATGTCGCACAAGTGGTGCTCTATGCGTTTTGGCTCTTCTTCGCGGGGCTGATCTGGTATCTGCGCCAGGAAGATCGTCGTGAGGGCTATCCTCTCGAAGAGGACGTGTCGGGCCGCTACAACAAGAGCCCCTGGCTCTTCGTGCCACCGAAGAAGACCTTCATCCTGCCGCATGGTCAGGGCGTGCGGCATGCTCCTGATTTCAAGCGAGACGAGCGGACGTTCTCAAGCCGCCGCATCGCACCGGCGCCGGGCTATCCCATCGAGCCGGTTGGCAATCCGCTGCTTGCGGGCATCGGCCCCGGCTCCTGGGCCGAGCGTTCCGACAAGCCTGATGTGACCGCTCATGGCGATGCCCGCATCGTGCCGCTCCGTGTTGCCGAAGGCTTCGACCTTGCCAAAGGCGCTGCCGATCCGCGTGGCCTTGCCGTCCTCGGTTGCGACAAGCAGATTGCCGGCACAGTCAAGGATATCTGGGTCGACCGGGCCGAGCATCTGATCCGCTACTATGAGGTGGAACTCGCCGATGGCGGACGCACCGTGCTGTTGCCGAACAACTTCGTCGTCTTCCAGACTGGTCGCGGCAATGTCCGATATCTCTATGTGCATGCTGTCACCGCCGCGCAGTTTGCCGACGTGCCAGCCACCGCTCGTCCGGAACTCGTGACCCTGCTCGAGGAAGACAAGATCGCCGCCTACTTCGGTGCGGGTCTCCTCTATGCGGATCGCTTTCGTCAGGAGCCACTGCTGTGAAACAGTTTGTCACGCGAGAACATGAGATCGAGCCGCTGCCAGGCCTTCCAGGTGTGCCTCCGGCCGGCGAGGTCATCCTCTGGCAAGGGCGGCCATCGTCCGCCCTCGTCGCCCGCCACCTTCTGAAAGTTCGCTGGATCGTCGGTTACTTCCTGATCCTCTCCAGCTGGGCGGTGCTGGCCGGCTTGAACGATGCTCAACCTGTCGGCGGCATCGTCTTCTCGGTGGCTGTTCTGACCGCCTTGGCCGGGGTGCTGATCGGCATGATCGAGCTTTTCGCCTGGGCCGTTGAAAAGACGACCCTCTACACGGTCACCACGGAGCGCATCGTCATTCGCTTTGGTGTGGCGATTTCGATGACGCTGAACCTGCCGTATCGTCAAGTCGATGGCGTGGCTCTGGCACGGCTTGGCGAAAAGGCTGGTATGATCGCCATCGCCCTTCTGCCAGAGCAGCGCCTGTCCTGGCTTATCCAGTGGCCGCATGTGCGGGGATTCCGGTTCGCGAGGCCGGAGCCGAGCCTGATCTGCCTGCCCGACGCGGACAAGGTGGCGAATGTGCTGTCGGCCGCGATCGGCCAGTATCGTGGTTCCCGTGCCGAACAGCCGCGGATCATCATGCAAGAGACGGCCGGAAGCGCCATGCCGCCTTCTGTCGTTGCAGCGGAATAGGAGCCATGTGATGGGATCGGCCTCACATCTCGGCTACTGGGCAGACCGCAAGGGCAAGACGCCCAATCGGGTCCCCCGTGGTTTGTTCCTTGGTCTTGTCGGTCTGCTGGCTTTCACGGCAGGGGCAATTCTGTTCGGGAAGACGACCGGGCTCGGCCTCGTCAAGCAGCAGCAGGCTGCACCGATCGCCATCCGCGACCTCACCATCACCCGCAGCACTTCGGACTTCGTCGTGGTGAGAGACGCTGGGACTGGTCAGGAAATCGCAAGCTATGCGCCACAAGCCGGTGGCTTTGTGCCTGGTTCGTTGCGCGCGTTCGAGCGCATGCGCCAGGTCTCCAAGGTACCGTTCGACACGCCATACCGACTGATCAAGTGGGACGCCGGTGGAATCAGCTTGTCAGATACGGGCACCGGCGAGCGGATCTATCTCGATGCATTCGGGCCTGACAACGTGGCCGCATTCGAAGCCCTTCTGGGCTCACAGGGAGGAGAAAACCAATGAACCCGGTCTTTGCCTTGATGCGACGGAAGGAGACGGTCGATTGTACCGTCGAGATCAACAACACGTTCGAGGCGCTCGGTGCGCACTTGAGGTTCGACAACGGCGTGGTGGTCCATCCCGGTGACGAAGTGCAGGTGCATGGCGCGCCGGTCTCCATCCCCTATGGCTCCTGCCAGAATTTTCGCCGCAAGGCGACCATCACCCGGGCGGGTTTCCTGGAGCGGGCCTGGACCCGCGCCACCGGCGATCTCGACATGATGGAATTGTGCGAATTCAGCTTCACGGAGAGGGCACTGTCATGAACAACCATGTTTCGCCTGTTGATCTTGCCGATCACGAGCCGACCGTCGAAGAACGCATGGCCGGGGTCAGTGACACGACCCGCAGCGCGCTCGTCTCGACCATGCTGACACCGCGCTTCTACACCACCGATTTCGAAGAGATGGACAAGATCAATGTCGAGCCGGTGCGCGACGAATGGGACGTGCTGATCGCGCAGATGAAGAGCGATCCGAACCGCGGGCACTTCAAGCGTAACGAGCAGTGGGACGATATCGACATCGACGCCCTGCCGGACGATCTTCGCGAGGAGTTCATCGACTTCCTCGTCTCCTCGCTCACCTCTGAATTTTCCGGCTGCGTCCTCTACAAGGAGATGAAGCGGCGCGGCAAGAACCAGGAAATCTGCGAGCTCTTCGGCTATATGAGCCGCGACGAGTCCCGTCATGCCGGCTTCATCAATGATGCGCTGAAGGAATTCGGTATCGGCGTGAACATGGGCTTTCTGGCAAAGGCGAAGAAGTACACCTTCTTCAAGCCGAAGTTCATCTACTACGCGACCTATCTGTCCGAGAAGATCGGCTATGCCCGCTACATCACCATCTACCGGCATCTCGAAAAGCATCCGGACAAGCGCTTCCACCCGATCTTCAAGTGGTTCCGCGAATGGTGCAATGACGAATTCTCCCACGGCGAAGCTTTCTCGCTGATTATCCGCTCCGACAAGCGGTTGATGGAGGGCATGAACAAGTATTGGATCAAGTTCTTCCTGCTTGCCGTCTTTGCCACTATGTATGTGCGCGATCACATGCGGCCGGCCTTCCACAAGGGGCTCGGCGTCGATATCGACGATTACGACATGAAGGTCTTCCGGCTCACGAGCGAGATCTCGCGCCAGTGCTTCCCGCTCGTGCTCGATCTCGACAATCCTGCCCTGCATGAAGGCTTCCGCCGGATGGAGCGGATCAACCGCAAAGTCATGGCGGCTGACGCAAAGGGTGGGCTCTCCGGCAAGATCGCCAAGGGTTTCTGGTCGGCGGCCGCAGCGGTCAATTTCGTCCGGATGTATGCGATCCCGACCAAGTCGAACGCCATCCCGGCGACGTCCCGCCTGCAGCCGGTCTGGTGAGGAGATTGCCATGACCTTCACGCACCCGCTCGCCGTCGTTCTGGTCGCCATCTCCGTATGGTGGCTTTCGACCGGGCTGGTGCTCGCCATGGTCAATCGCTCCGACGGGCCGCGGGGCAGGGGCCTTGTTCTGATGGGGCTGATGACCGTGGTCGGCGCATTCGGTTTCGGGCTGATGCTCTGGGGCGCACAGGAGCCGACGGTGCTCGGTTCCTATGTCGGCTTTTTCGGTGCATTGCTCGTCTGGGCCTGGCACGAGGCTGCTTTCCTGACAGGGCTACTGACAGGACGACGGACGGGTGAATGCCCTCCCGGACTGACCGGTTTCAGTCGCTTCCGGGCGGCCTGGGAGGCAGTCAGCGATCATGAGATCGCCATTCTGGTGACCGCGATTGCTCTGTGGTTAGCGCTCGAGGGATCGGCCAATCTCTTCGGGCTCGCCGCCTTCGGTTTGCTATGGGGCATGCGGATCTCCGCCAAGCTGGTGATCTTCCTCGGCGCGCCGCATGCCGTCAGCGAGTTGATGCCAAAGGGCATCCGCCATCTCAAAAGCTATTTCAAGACCGATCGGATGACTCCGCTCTTTCCGATCTTCCTGGCGATCGCGGCCGGCATCTTTGCCGTCCTCGTCGTCGGTGCCAACCGGGCTACGCAGGCGCATTCTGTGGTCGGGCACACGCTGCTCGCGACCTTCATGGCGCTCGCCATCATCGAACACCTCGTTCTCGTGCTTCCCATTTCCGATACCGCGCTGTGGCGTTGGGCGATGGCGAAGCAGGAGCGGGCGAACCTTGCCATTCGCCCTGCGGCGGACGGCGTTTCCGCACTCAAGGAGGGTGGGCCTGTGTCCGTGCCACACACCTCCTGGACAGCAATTGCACAAGACACGATCGGGAAGAGGAAAGACTGATGACTGTTTTCCAGCACATGGAAGAGGCGCTAGCCGGACTGCATACTGCCGGCAACTACCGCGTATTCGCGGATCTGGAGCGTCACTGCTCGGCCTTTCCGAAAGCCGCGTTTCACAGTGGTGACGGAACGGCGCGCGAGGTCACCGTCTGGTGCTCTAACGATTATCTCGGCATGGGCCAGAACCCGCTCGTGACTGAACGGATGATCGAGGTTGTTCGCAAGTGCGGCGCCGGTGCCGGCGGCACGCGCAACATCTCCGGGACCAATCATTATCATGTCCTGCTCGAGCAGGAGCTGGCGGACCTGCACGGTAAGGAAGGGGCGCTGATCTTCACCTCGGGCTACGTGTCCAACTGGGCAGCACTCGGTACGCTGCTCGCAAAGATCCCCGGCATCATCTGCTATTCTGATTCACTCAATCATGCCTCGATGATCGAAGGCATCCGTCATTCCCGCTGCATCAAGCGGCAGTTCCGCCACAACGATTACAAGCACCTGCGCGAGCTGATGGCAGCCGACGATCCGGCAGCGCCGAAGCTGGTCGCCTTCGAGAGCGTCTACTCGATGGATGGCGATATCTCGCCGATCAAGGAGATCTGCGATGTCGCCGACCAGTTTGGTGCCCTGACCTATCTCGATGAGGTACATGCAGTCGGCATGTACGGGCCGCGCGGCGGTGGCGTAGCCGAGCGCGAAGGCCTTATGGACCGGTTGACGGTCATCGAGGGCACGCTCGGCAAGGCTTTCGGCGTTATGGGCGGCTATATCACCGGTCCGGCCGTGCTCGTTGACTTTGTTCGCTCGTTTGCCTCAGGCTTCATCTTCACCACAGCCATCCCGCCGGCGCTTGCTGCCGGGGCGACTGCGTCGATCCGCCATCTCAAGGAAAGCCCCTTCGAGCGCCATATGCATCAGGCGACGGTTGCGAAGGTTCGCCGAGCGCTCGACGTGCGTGGTATCCCGCACATGCACAACCCTAGCCACATCGTGCCCGTCATGGTCGGCAATGCGGCCAAGTGCAAATGGATCTCGGATGTGTTGCTCGACGACTTCGGCATCTATGTCCAGCCAATCAACTATCCAACGGTCGCCGTTGGCAAGGAGCGACTTCGCATTACGCCGACGCCGCTTCACACAGACTCGGATATCGAACACCTCGCCGAAGCGCTCTGTTCGCTATGGTCGAAATGCGCATTGGCCAGGGCGGTTGCCTGAGGGTTACAAAAGCCGTATCGGCACGGCGCAGCCAGGAGTTTGGAGCCGGACAGGATGACGGACAGCATTTACATTCCAGCGATTGCCGGTGACGGATCGCTCTATCCGATCGAAAAGATGCAGGCGCATCTAGACGGCCAGCTGCATCTTGCCGTGTCCGTCTTCGTCTTCGACGGCGACCTGTTGCTCATCCAGAAACGTGCATCAACGAAGTATCACTGTGCCGGACTCTGGGCGAATACCTGCTGTACCCATCCTCATTGGGACGAAACGGTCGAGGACTGTGCTGAGCGCCGCCTGACCGAAGAGCTCGGCTTTACTTTACCGCTCATTCGCCATCAGACCGTGGAATATGCTGCCGATGTGGGGCAGGGGCTGAAGGAGCATGAGCGCGTGACGCTGTTCAGCGCCCAGGTCGACAGCCATACCCTGCAGATTGCGCCTGTTGAAGGTGAGGTCGAAGAGACCCGCTGGATTGGCCCTCGTGAACTGATGCGGGAAGTGCGCCAGCGCCCGCAGGATTTCACGCCCTGGTTCCGCATCTATCTTCAGCGCTTTCCGGGCTTGAGTTTCGCCGAAGCGGCCTGATGCACACACCTATCCCCCATTTTCCTTATTTATAAACAGCCAGCATCGGTAGCCTGAAGGTTACCGATGCTGGCTGTTTCTGCTGTGCTTGGGCATGCAGCCGGGCGCAGTGCGCAAAAAAGAAAGGGAGCGCAAAAAGAAAGGGAGCCCTAGAGCTCCCCTTCCCCTTGCGGCCCGCCTTGGGTTGGTGGCCGTCAATCGCTGGTGGTCTGGTTCTCGGCCGGTAGCGCTGCAGCGGCCGTCTGAGAGGTTGTCTGCATCGGAAGTGCACTGCTCTGCTCTGCAGGTGCCATCCGTTGCGTCACGCCGGGCTGGTAGGTTGTGTAGTCCGGTACCGTGATCGGGCCCTTCTTTACCAGGGAGTCGACATAGTCCTGGAGCATAGAGACACCGTAGAGCGGCTTCTGCACACCAGCATGGCAGGTGCCGCAGCCGACTTTGAAGACATCGCCTTCCGGCCCTTTGCGAATGTCCGGGAAGACCGGCGTCAGGCCGACCATGTAGTTGGCGTTGATGTCCCTGACCATGCGGATGCCGTGCCAGGCGGTGACGCGCTGCGGCGGGCTTTCATCCCAGGCGTTGAAGGCTCTGGAGTTGTGGCAGGTGGTGCAGTTCACACCGAGCGATTCCGACATGTGCATCATCAACGACCACGTCGCTTCGGTTTCCTTGGTGCCAGCCAGATTGGCGCTCGTCGGCAGAGCCGTCGTCGAATGCACTCGGATCTGCTTTGCATCGAGCAGATAGTCTTTGAGGACGTTCTGCGGCAGAGAAGAATTGCCGGCGAACTTTGCGACGACATTCTGTCCCGCACGGTTCTGTGTCATGCCGCCGGCTGGTTTCGGCTCGAGATCCTCGTACCAGTAATTGGCGGGGATCGCCTGTCCGCGGTGACAGGTGTAGCAGGTGGCGCCAACCTGACCGACATGGCTCTGCCAGTCGACATTGATCGCCTGGGTCATCTGGATCATGCGGCGGGAGACGACTTTCTGGTAAACTTCGTCAGATGCGAGGTTTTCCGGATTGTGGCAGTAGTTGCAGCCTTCCTCTGGCGCGATCCACTCGGTGATCGAGGCCATGAACTGGTTGAACTGGTCGTCTGAGAGATCCCCGAGGATCTGCACATTTTCGTATATGTCACCAGCCCTGTCCCCCGAGGGGTCGGCTTCCCAGGGGGCTGGCGGCACAACGTTCGCCAGCTTCAGTGCTTCCTGGTTTTCTACATCCCGATGGATATACATGCCGGTACCGCGAAAGCCGATCTGTTCGCTCTCGACGGGCGGAGCATCCCAACCGGCGCCGACGAAACTTGCGATCGTCAGCAGGGAACCGGCGGAGACGGCGAAGGGAATCCAGAGTTTCATCGTCGTTCTCCTCAAAGCGCCGGGTCGACGACGCCGGGATAGCCCGGCAACGGGGACACGATCCCGTGGTTGATGCCCCAAAGGTACCAGTTGTCGACAACGGTGCCTGTCAGCAGGATGCCGATGCCGCCGGTGATCGGGGTCAGAATGGCGAACCACCAGGCCCAGCGGTGGACGGATTCCATGGTGGCGTTAAAGCCCATGGTCCATCTCCAGAAGAGGGCTGCGCGTTCGGAAGCGGTGCCGCGATCGGTGATCTGTTCCAGCTCGCGCTCACCTCCATACTTGCCGACGGCCAGGATCGTCGCGCCATGCATCGCAAAGAGCAGTACCGAGCCATAAAGGAAGACGATCGAGAGGCAGTGGAACGGGTTGTAGTAGAGGTTGCCGTAGCGGATCGAGAAAGCCGCCGTCCAGTCGAGATGCGGGAAGATGCCGAAGGGCACGGCTTCCGAGAAGTTGCCCATCAACAGCGGACGGATGAAGCCGAGCACCAGGAAGAGCCAGATTGCTGCTGCAAAGGCCCAGGCGACATGAGTCCCCATCTCGAGCTGGCGTGCCCGACGATAGACGCGTACCCACCACAAAAGGACCGAGATGGTGAGGAAGAAGCCCGCGATCAGCCACCAGCCACCTTCCGCGAGCGGCGGCAGGACCTTCAGGCCGTATTGTGCTGACGGCGGTTCTAGCCCCAGCCAGAAGAGTTGGCGTACGAACTGGATCGGATCCCAGCCGACCGAAGCCAGCATGTTGAGACCAATGATCTCGAAGGCGATGAAGCCGAAGACCAGCGAGAGCGTCCCGAGATAGCCGAGATAGATCGGTCCGATCTGGGCGTTGCCGATCATGCCGAACAGTTGCACCAGCATTGGCTTGCCGACGCGCGGACTATCGCCGGCGGGCAGAGGCATGCCTTCTTCCAGCGGACCGCTGACCTGTATCGGTGTGATGATGTTTTGATATTGCGCTAAGAACATGGTCCGGTCCCCCTCAGTTCCAGATCGGCAGCGTCAGCCACCAGTTCCACCATTGCGGCCAGCCCTGGTTCCAGAACGGTCCGCTGATGACGATGCAGACGGCGCTCCAGAAGCCCGCGTTCAGCGCCAGGATCAGGCCGAGGCGGTGGATGCCGAGCGTGCCGATCGAGTAGCCGATGATGTCGCGGAAGAAGGTATCTTCATATTCAGGCGTCTTCACTTCGGCCTGCTTTCCGGCTTCCGTGATCGATGAACCTGGATTGGCGGCTGACAGAATGAGGCCACCATGCAGAGACAGTGCAAGCGTCGTAGTGAAGAAGAAGGTCACCGCGATCATGTGCGCCGGATTGTAATGGAAATGCAGATATTGGTAGCCAACGTTCGAAACCCAGTCGAGATGGCTGAAGATGCCGTAGGGAAAGCCATGCCCCCAGGCGCCGAGCAGCAACGGACGGATAACGACGAGCGTCGCATAGGCGAAGATCGCGACGGAGAAGGCAAAGGGTACGTGGTAGCCCATGCCGAGCTTGCGGCAGATCTCCACTTCTCGCAGCGCCCAGGATATGAAGGCGCCCAGCGCGCAGACGGTCACGATCTGCCAGAGGCCGCCTTCCTTTAGTGGCGCCAGCGCCAGACCGTAGGAGAGGTCGGGTGGCGCGATCGAGATCCGCCAGATGTTCCACGTCGGACCGATGGCCGCGCCATAGATCAGAAGTGCCGTCCCGAGGATCGCGAAGAATGCCGTGGTGACTCCGAAGAACCCCACATAGAAGGGCCCTACCCAGAAATCGAAGAGATCGCCTCCGAGTAGCGTCCCGCCTCGTACGCGATATTTGCGTTCAAAACTCAGCAGCGCCATGTTCGTTTCCTCCAGAGGTGATCAGCCAGGCGGCGTTGTCGGGTCATGCCATTTGGCGGCGGGCGAGACCGAAGTGCCGCCCGCTGCCGTCTTGGTTCTTCAGCCAATGAGCCGGAGATCCACACCTTCAGAGATGGAATGCTCGATTGAACTGGTGGTCAGGGGCTTGCCCTCCAGCCAGTTGAAGCGTTCCGTGCTCAGCAGGATGAAGTGGATCAGGATCGCAAGCGTGAACAGGAATACAGACAGTGCAACCAGCGCTTTGCGCGGGTCGAACATAAGCCAGACTCTCCACATATCGCGTCCTCCTCAGGTCAACATCGGCAGAAGCGTGAGAGCCGTCTGGTTTATGCCCTCGAGAGAGCTGTAACCTTCCGGACCCGGGATCCAGGGACGCCACATCCAGACCAAGATATGCGCGACGATGGCAATCGCCGTGAATATCATGAAGCCTTGGATGAAGAATCCATGGACCTCGCGCGCTTCGCTTTCGGTCAGACCCGAAAGCGAAACATTTGATGTTTCAGCCATCAAATTCACCTCCTAGTCTCGAACACCGCGGCGCCCCCGCGGCAGGGTTTCGGAAGGTCGATAAGACCCTCCGGGTTTCTGCCGGTGTCGAGAACACCGGCAAAGGGATCGGGTTACGCGTGGAAGGCGTAACCGGCAGCTGCGTAGGCCGAGGAGCGAGCCTCGGCGAAGATCGATTGAGCGGGCCGCTCGGCGGCCTCTTCCGCGTGGCCCGTCATGCGCGACGCGACGGCCGCAAACAGGCAGAGCGGATAAAGCAGCAGATAGAGGCGCCGCATGTTCTGGCGCTCGGACTGGCGGGCGCGATGTCGACGCAGGTCCTGATCGGATCGGGTTGCAGTGATCATGGCTTTGCCTCCAGTTGTCCCGTTGATGGGTCTCGTTCCGGTGTTCATGCGTAGGCTCCCTCGAGGCGGGCGGCCGTTTCGACATGATCGCGGGTAACTTCGTTGTCTTCGGCGCGGCGGGCCTCGCGTTCCGCTGCTTCCCGCAGCCGCTTGGCGGCCGAGATGCGGACGAGGACCGGCTCGTTGCCGATGAATTTTTCAAGCGATGCCTGGGCATCGGATTGCCAGGCCATCTCCGTGCGTGGACGGGCGGTTGTCGCCTCGATCGCATCGAGCTCTCCGGCGCGCGGCAGGATGTCGAACAGCATGTCGAACAGCGCGTTGCAGACTTCCTGGATCAGCCAGGCCGCACCCGAATAGCCCATGACAGGCGTGCCGGGATGGCGGCGGACGATGGCGCCCGGATAGGAGAGCTGCACGAACTTGCCGCGGGCACCGCGCTCGGCCATGTACATCCGCTCGTTGAACGAGCCGAACATGATCATCGGCGGCTTCTTGGCCGTGAGCTCCGCGACCTCGATGTTGTCGGTCTTCGAGCCCGCCTTGCGGGGGATCGCGAAGTTGCAGGGCAGGCCCATCTCTTCCTCAAGGAAGTTGCGTATGCCGCGCACATAGGTCTCGTTCGCCACGATCGCGAAACTCGCGGTCGCAAAGAAGTCCTGGGTGACGGAGCGCCACAGATCCCAGAGCGGCTTCAGCGTCGTGTGCTTTTCCTTCAGGATGAAGGGTTCAGGGTCGAGCCCGAGCATGTCGCCAAGTTCGCGCAGGAAGGCCGTCGTCGAATGGATGCCTATCGGCGCCTGCAGATAGGGACGGTCGAGCGTCTCGCAGAGCAGACGGCCGAACTCGCGGTAGAGGCAGATATTGGCATCGGCATCGGCGAGCTTGCGGACGTCTTCCAGATGGCTGCCCAAGGGGAAGACCATGTTGATCTCGGCGCCAAGGCCTTCGACGAGGCGGCGGATCTCGGCGAGATCCGAGGGCATGTTGTAGGTGCCGTAGATCGGGCCGATGATGTTGACGCGGGGCTTGGCACCTTCCGGACGTCTGCGCGGTGCGGGCACCTTGCCGCCCTTGGGGCCGAATTCGGTCCAGAGCCATTTCAGGGCGCGATCGGCGCTCTGCCACTGATCCTCGTCGATGGTGCGCGGCAGGAAGCGGACGATGTTGGAACCTTCCGGCGTCACCCCGCCGCCGATCATTTCGGCGATCGAACCTGTGACGACGACGGCCGGCAGGTCCGGATCGAGCGCCAGGCGAGCCCGCTTCATCGCGCCTTCGGTGCCATGCTGGCCAAGTTCGTCTTCCGACAGGCCGGAGACGACGATCGGCAATTCGTGCGGAGGCAGGGCGTCCGTGTAGTGGAGCACCGAAGTGACGGGCAGGTTCTCGCAGCCCACCGGTCCATCGATGATGACCTGGAGGCCCTTGATCGCGGTGAAGGCATAAACGCTGCCCCAATAGCCGCCGGCTCTGTCGTGGTCGAGGATCAGCATCCGACGCTCTCCCCATTGTCGACGGCGTTGCGGGACTGCTTGACCTTGGCGGCGAATTTCTTGCGATAGGCGCTGCGGTCTTCTGGCACTTTTTCCCAGATGCCTGCGCTATCGCCCGAGCCGACGCCTTCAAAGAAGGCGTTCATGGCGAGGAAGCGGTCCTTGTTGCCAATCGCGGCGTTGATAACGGCCGGAAGCGAGGCGACGCCGGCTGGTCCCATCAGGGGACGGGCAGAGATCAGATTGGTGAAGTAGAGGGCCGGGGTGGCGCTCTCCTTGGCCTTCTGCACCACGGGGGTCGTGCCGATGGCGAGATCTGGCTTGAACTCATGGAAGGCGGCGAGGTCCTGCTCCAGCGATGCGCGGAAGCGCAGCTGCACACCATGCGCGGCAAGCCATTCGGCGTCTTCACTGTTGTAAGGTGTCTTCGGACAGGCCGTGCCGACATAGCGGAGATCTGCACCGAGTTCGACGAGCAGGCGAGCGACCAGCAGTTCGGAGCCTTCATAGCCTGACAGCGTGATGCGGCCGTTGATCTTGTGCTCGGCGAGTGCCGCCTTGATTGCGCCGCGCATCGCATTGCGGCTGATATTGGTTTTTGCTTCGGCAATGCCGCAGCTGTCACCGATCGCCTTCAGCCAGGCATCCGTTCCGTCGATACCCACAGGGGCAGAGCCGACGATCGGGCGGCCGGCCGCCTGGAATTCACGGATGCTCGCCGTATAGAACGGGTGGATTGCGGCAACGACGGCGCAATCGAGAGCGGAATAGAGCTCGCGCCATTCGCGGACGGGAACGGTCGGGCCGGCAGCAAGGCCCATCGGCTCCAGCATGCCACCGATGACAACGGGGTCAACCGGGAACATTTCTCCGAGCAGGGTGACGGTCGGCCTGTCCTTCAGCCCGCCGCGCGGACGCTGGACCGGGCCTTCGCCGATTTCCTGGCGGGCATAGGCGAGCATCGCGCCTGATAGAACGTCCTTGGCTTCTGCATGGGTCGGGACACCAAAGCCGGGAACATCGATGCCGACGATGCGGACGCCATCGATTTCGCGTGGCAGCATCCGAAGCGGCACACCGGAGGCCGAGGGAACGCAGAGGTTGGTGACGACGACGGCGTCGAATTTCTCTGGATCCGCCATCTGGTGCACGGCCTCGACGATGTCTTCGTAGAGTTTGCCGGTGACCAAGGTCTCCGAGTTAAACGGCACGTAGCCGACAGAGCGCTTGGCGCCGTAGAAATGCGATGTGAAGGTCAGGCCGTAGACGCAGCAGGCCGAGCCCGAGAGGATCGTGCCGACGCGGCGCATGCGAAGGCCGACGCGGAGCGATCCGAAGGCGGGGCACATGGATTGCGGCTGGTCATGCGGGCCCTTGGGGTAGTCAGCCTCGAAGCGATCCATCAATTCGCCCTGGCCGGCCGCACGGGCGGCTGCCTTGGAGAGCTCTGCGCCGCCGTGGCAACCGATACCATTTCCGTCTGCACCGTCTGCAAGGACGGCGGCATCGTTGCCGACGGGAGCGATCCCGTTGGCGTCGTCCGGCTCGAATTCCTTGCGAAGGTCATCCATGATGCTCACCTAATCTCAGACGTTGTCGTAGACGACTTCCAGCGACGGCCGTTTCAGCGCGCCCGTGGCGCACATGTCTTCCGGCAGGGCTGGTTGGAGCTTGTAATCGGCGCCTGTCTCGCTGGCGTCGAAGAGGCCGAGCAGGCCGTCCTGATCGAGTGGCTTGGGCAAGACGGGTGGGGCTTCGGCGAGATTGATCGACAGCGCCTCGAAGAGCGGGCCCCATTGGCTCTCATGCGTGCCGATGATCTGGTAATTGGCGCTCTTGCGGCGGATATCGTCATCCTGCGGGATCGACGCTAGCACCGGGATGCCAACCGCGTCCGCAAATGCCTGGGCCTCGCCCGTGCCGTCGTCCTTGTTGATGACAAGGCCTGCCACGCCGACATTGCCGCCGAGATTGCGGAAGTATTTCACCGCGGAGCAGACATTGTTGGCGACGTAGAGCGACTGCAGGTCATTCGACCCGACAACGACGACCTTCTGGCACATGTCACGGGCGATCGGCAGGCCGAAGCCGCCGCAGACCACGTCGCCTAGGAAGTCGAGCAGAATGAAATCGAAGTCCCAGTCGTGGAAGCCGAGCTTTTCCAGCGTTTCAAAGCCGTGGATGATGCCGCGGCCACCGCAGCCTCGACCGACTTCCGGCCCGCCGAGTTCCATGGCGTAGACGCCGTCGCGCTTGAAGCAGACATCCGAGATCGAGACTTCCTGGCCGGCTTCTTTCTTGCGCGAGGCGGTCTGGAGAATCGTTGGGCAGGCGCGTCCACCGAACAGCAGTGACGTGGTGTCGCTCTTGGGATCGCAGCCGATCAAAAGGACCTTCTTGCCGAGCTGGGCCAGCATGTAGGAGAGATTGGCGAGCGTGAAGCTCTTGCCGATGCCGCCCTTGCCGTAGATAGCAATGATCTGCGTTTCCTTGGTCACCTTGCCGGTCGCCGGGGCATCGGGTTCGATGGCGGCTTCTTCACGAAGGTTTTCCTGCAGGCGCTCCAGGCCGTCTTGTGCGAGGTCGAGGCTCATGCAGCATTCCTCCAGTCGATGATCATTTTCAGGCAGTCGGGGTTGTTGAACGCGGTCCGATAGGCGGAGGCCGCGTCCGCGGGGGCAGAATGGTGGGTAATCAGGCCGCCTAAGGAAAGACGGCCGGCGTCGCCAAGCGCGAGCACCGCCTGCACGTCGTCAGGCGTAAATTCCGCGGAGATGGCGATCGAGGCTTCCTTCATGAAGGCCGCCGGGAAGGCAAAGTCGACCCGTTCTCCATAGAAGCCGGCGAGCACGAGTTCTCCGCGCCGGTTGAGGCGCTGAATGGCCTTGTCGACAACGCTGGGGTCGCCGCTTGCATCGATGATCACGTCGTGACGCTTGTCGCCGGCTGCTTCCGGTGCCTCAACGGCATATCCGGTGGCTCCATCGCGGCGGGCAAGGCGTGTTTCCCATACGGTCGGGGCAGAGTGTCCGGTTGCCATGACAATTCGGGCAATCAGTCGGCCAAGAACGCCGTGGCCTATGATAAGTGTGGCTGGATGTGCCGATCGGCAGACGGCGTGGTGTGCGGTTGCCGCCAACGCGAGCAGGGCTGCCTCTTCCTCGTGCCGAAATTGGGTCTTGACGGTGCGGGCACCGGGAACCACGAGCCTTGCGGCGCTGGCACCGAACAGTCCGGCAGCATCTTCATAACAATTGGCGCCCGGGACGAAGACCTGATCGCCGACGGAACGGCCCGAGTCGGGCCCAGCCTCGATCACCGTGCCAACTGTTTCATAGCCAGGGACGAGGGGATAACGCATGCCCGGAAAGGCTGGCATGGTGCCCTCGTAGAGCATCTTTTCGGTGCCACTCGAGATGCCGCTGAAGCGGGATTCGACAACCACGTCCGACGCCTCGGGCGCACGGAGCGCCAATCGCCTGACGGCGAGTATTCCCGGTTTTTCAAAGACGATGGCTGAACTGCGCATTGTCGTGCCCTCCCCGGACACGGGATGCTCTTCTGCTCCCAATTGTCATCTTAAGATTACGGTTCAAAGTGTCAATCTAAATTTACACTTTGAACCGTTAAGTTCAGTGGACAATCAGCGCCTGGCGATGATGAGGCCTGCCAGAAGGGGATTGGCAGTGGTGGCAACCCCGGCACCTGTGAAGCCACTGCGGGCCAGAAGGGCGATGATTTCACCGGCGGTCCGGCAGCGGCCGGATCCCATGGCGGTGAAATAGCTGGTGAAATAGATAGCTGCGAGATTGGGGCCGTCCGCCGTGCCGGCCATGGCTTCCGCGACCAGGAGATGGGTGCCGGGTGCGAGATGCCGGTGCAGGTTGGCAAGGATCTTCAGGACGCGGTCGTCATCGTGATCGCAGAGAATCCGGATCAGCGTCACGCAGTCCTGGTCGGCCGGAATGGGATCGCGCGTGAAATCACCGGGGTGCAGTCTACTGCGGTTCAAAAGACCGCACTCCTGCAGGTGATGGGTTGCAAGCTGGGTGACGGCAGGCAGGTCGAACAGCGCGAGCCGTGTCGAGGGATGCCGCGCGCCCATGGCTGCGAGGAATGCGCCTTCGCCGCCGCCAACATCAAGGACGGATCGGTATTGGCCGAAGTCGTGGGATGAAAGAAGGCAGTCGGCCAGCATCGCCTGGCTCTCGCGCATCAGGGCGGAGTAGGGCGCGGCCTCCTCGTTGCCGAGGCTGGCGGGGTCGCTGCCCCTTACATAGGCCCAGTATCGCCGAAGTTCGGTGTCGCCGTGATTGCCGCGCCAAAAGGAGGGCGCATCGGCGAGATCGCGGTATAACATGTCATGGTGCCGGATCATCTCCCGCAGACCGCGGTCGGCGGCGAGTACCGTTCCGGCATCGGAGAGCAGCCAGAGATCGGGGGCGAGGCTGACGACGAGATCGAGCCTTCTTGCCTGCTCAAGTAGACGCCGCATGGCATCCGACGGCATGCCGCAGCGTGCAGCAATTGCATTCGTGGACAATGCCTCGCCGTCCAGGGCCTCGAACACTCCTAGACCCACACATGCAGACAGGATCTGGGTGTGGACGAAGCCTGTTGTCAGGCGAAACAGATGATTGGCCTTGCGGTTGGCGATCTGCCGCAGCAGCGGCATCCGCGAAACAAACGCGCGGAAGCGGGGCGAGGCGATCTGGCGGCTTCGCCAGAGACGAATACCGATCGCGACCGACTGCAGGAGGCTTTGTCGACGCTCCGATCGCGCCTCGCTGGTGCGGATCGGCGGGCTGGCATCGAAGCCTCTTCCGCCTCCGGTATCCATGATCTTACGCCGCGCTGGTGGCGAGCGTCTTCGGCATCAGCCGTGTCGCTTCGTTGCGGATCATCGCGCGGAAAGCTTCCGCACCGGGGCAGTCGGGCACACTCTCGACGGCTTCGGTGACAAGACGCTTCAGACGAACCAGTGCTGCTTCGAGGCCGATGCTTGCGACGATGTTGGGCTTCCCGTTGCGGCTGTCCTGTCCGGCCGGTTTGCCGGCATCGGACTGTCCCACCGCGTCATAGAGATCGTCGGCCACCTGGTAGGCAGCGCCAAGCGCGTCTGCGAGTACCAGCCATTCACGCGGGTTGCCACCCGAGGCGATGGCGCCGGTCGACACGGCGCCGCTGAACAGCGAGGCAGTCTTGGCGCGATGATAGGCGGCGATGTTGATTTCGGGTTCGCTTTCCCAGGCCTGGCCGGCGACGAGGCCATAGGGGCTGCCCACAGCATTGGCGATGGTGGCGATCATCGGTGCAGTCAGCAACGGTGTCTGCTGTGTTTCCCGGGCGACCGTCTCGAAAGCTGCGATGATCAGGCCGTCGCCGACAAGAAGTGCTATCTCTTCGCCGAATTGGGCATGCACACTCGGCGCGCCTCGACGCGTCATCGCATTGTCGAAGCATGGCATGTCGTCATGCACCAGGGATGCGCAATGCAGGAGTTCGATGGCCACGGCAGCACTGTCGGCGGCGTTCGGCTCGCGGTCACCGCAGGCGGCCGCGACAGCAAGGCAAAGCCGTGGCCTTATGCGCGCACCACCGGGAAACACCGCATGCCTCAGGGCTTTCGCCAGGATGGGTGGGCATCCGTTGGCGGTCGCATAACGCAAGGCGCGCTGCATGCCGGTTTCGATGCGCTCGGGGAAATCCATTGGGTTGACCTCCGGAGAATGCGCTGTTGTAAATTTCACGCAACTCAATAATGTGTAAATCAAGATTGACACATTAAGTCCGTAAGTCAACTGGCCACAGGAGACGAAGGTGCCTGTTTCGACAGACGATACCGTGCTGGTGATCGGTGCCGGCATGGCTGGGCTCTCGGCTGCCATTCGAACCGCAGCTGCCGGATATCGCGTCGTCGTCTGCGAGGCGCAAACCGAGGCCGGCGGTAAGATGCGTCGTGTCGAAGTCGACGGCAAAGGCTTCGATGCGGGCCCGACGGTCTTGACGATGAAATGGGTCTTCGAGGCGCTTTTTGCCGCTGCAGGGCGCAGGATGGACGATGACCTCAAGCTGGTCCCATCCACCGTGATCGCGCGCCATTACTGGCGGGGCGGGGGCTGTCTCGATCTGCATGTCGACCAGGACGAAACGATCAGGGCCATCGGAGACTTTGCCGGACGGCGCGAGGCCGAGGGATATCGACGCTTCGCCGCCGACAGCCGACGGACGTTCGAGGTGTTGAAAGACAGTTTCATCGACGCCACCAGACCCAATCCGGTTTCCCTGTCTCGTCGCATCGGGCTCGGTCGGCCGGCTGATCTGCTCGCGATCAAGCCGTTCTCGACGCTCTGGTCGGCGCTTGGCAGCTATTTTTCCGATGCGCGCCTTCGCCAGCTTTTCGGCCGCTATGCCACTTATTGCGGCTCCTCGCCCTATCTGTCCCCAGCGACGCTGATGCTGGTCGCGCATGTCGAGCAGGAGGGTGTCTGGACCGTCGAGGGCGGGATCAGGGCGCTTGCCATGCGTCTCGAAGCGCTGGCTGTCGAGCTCGGCGTTGAGTTTCGCTATGGCGATCCCGTCAGCGAGATCCTCATCGATCCCTCGCGTCGGGCCGTGTCCGGTTTGGTCACCCGCAGTGGCCGAAAGGTCGAGGCTCGACAGATCGTCTATAACGGAGATGTCGCCGCGCTGCCCCGGCTGATCGGCGCCGCGCCTCCGGACCCAGCTCGCAGCCGGGCACAACGGTCTCTGTCAGCCCTTGTGTCCTGCAGCGTCGCCGAGCCCAAAGGTGTCGAGATTGCGCATCATACGGTGTTCTTTTCCGACGAGTACGAGCGCGAGTTCGAGGCGATCTTTAAACGGCGCGAGGCGCCTTCCGATCCGACCGTCTATCTCTGCGCTCAGGACCGCGATGCGACCGGTCGCCCGCAGGCCGGCGGTATCGGGCAGGAGCGCATCTATGCCCTGATGAACCTCCCGGCGGATGGCGATCGTCACCGGTTCGATGAAAGCGAGGTCAATGCATGTCTGAAGAGCATGGAACGGCGACTGTCACTGAACGGTCTGACGCTCTCGAACCAGCAGGGCTCGGCGAGTATCACCACGCCGGATCGCTTTGCGAGCCTCTATCCGGGAACGGGGGGTGCGCTATACGGGATGGCATCACACGGGTGGATGGCATCCTTCGCCCGGCCGGGATCGGAGGGGCCGTTGCCGGGACTTTATCTGGCGGGGGGCAGCGTACATCCGGGGCCGGGGCTGCCGATGGCGGCGCTGTCCGGCAAGCTCGCGGCCGAACGGTTGATGGCGGACCGGCCTTTGACCCGGCGGTCGCACCTAGCGGCTATCACTGGTGGTATGCAGACGGAACGAGCGACTGCGGACATTTCGCCTTCACGGTGATCGCCTTCATCGGCTCCGTGTTTTCGCCCTATTATCACTGGTCGGGCCGGCGTGATCCGGAAGAGCATATCGCTTTCAATGTTGCACTCTATGGGCCGCAAGGTCATGCCTGGGCGATGACCGAGCGTGGCAAGACCCGGCTCAATCGTGACAAGCACTCCCTGGCGATCGGCAATAGTTCGTTCCGCTACGATGGTTCAGGTTTCGTGATCAGCTTTAACGAGATCTTTCTGCCCTGGCCCGGACAGCGTTTGCTGCCAAAACGCATGCGTGGCGAAATCCGGCTAGCGCCGGATTTTCTCGGTGCGCTGGCCTATGGTCTCGATCCCGACGGGTTTCATACCTGGCAGCCGGTCGCCCCCAATGGGCGCGTCACCGTCGCCTGCGATGCGCTGCCCGATGGTGGATGGACGGGCACGGGCTATCACGACATGAACAATGGCGCCCGTCCGCTTGAGACGGATTTTTCCGGCTGGGACTGGGCCAGGGGCAATACGGGCGATGGCCGTACGGTGATCCTCTACGATTCCGTGCTTGCCGACGGGACAAACAGTCGTTTTGGGCTCGTCTGTGGTCGTGACGGTGCGATAGCGGACTTCGACCCCCCGCCCCGAAAACTTCTGAAGCGCGGGTTCTGGGGCGTTGGCGGCGGTATCGCCTGCGACGGTGGTCCAACTCCCGTCTTGAAAAGCGCGCTCGAAGACACGCCGTTTTACCGGCGTTCGCTGGTCGAAACGATGATCGCCGGGGATCCGGTCGAAATGATGCACGAGACGCTCGATTGTCGCCGACTGGCAAATCCGGTCGTCAGGCTGATGCTTCCGTTTCGCATGCCGCGCCGCGCCTAGTCGGTTTTCGGCTCGTCCGTAAGAGGCTGGCTCGCTTGCCGCTCGCGGGCTTCCGCTTCGAGCTTCGCCTTCTTCAGATCGCGCATCTGCCAGACGTAGAAGGCGATTGCCAGGCTGAAGATGAAGATGGCTTCGATGATGCCGAAATAATGCTCAAGCAAGGCTCGCCGCCTTTTCTCGCGCGGCCTCTCGGCGTCTCAGCGTCTCAAGTCGAGCGTCAGCATGCAGCCTCAGCAGAATGTCCGTCACCCGTCCCACTGCGGTCTCTCCATCAGAGGCTGGCGTGTCGGAGCGTTGCGTTGGTGACGTCTCCCGCAAGAGGCCACTCAGTGTCACCAGCGCGCGCGCTACGGGCTCGGTGCTTGCATGAAGGTCGCGCACAGCCGTCGCTGTCCAGCGGCTGTCGTCGTAGCGTGCCTTCAGCAGCAGGCCGAACTTGGTGCTGAGCCCTGTCGTCGCGCGATGGTTGACGCTGTCATACCCATTGTCCGCGATGCCCTGGCCGATCGCCTCATAGACCAAGGCGGCTGTGCGGATCGCGTGACGACAGGGTTTCGGCAAGCTTCGGATGCCGGCATGGCCGAGCCGGTAATGGCGGGCAGCCTCGTCGAGCAGCCGCCTGACCACCAGGCCGAGCGCGGGGGTGAATTGCGGATTTTTGAGGAAGGCCGCGACGTCGATACCCTGTTCTTCCAGCCAGTCGAGCGGCAGATAGAGTCTTCCGTTTCGCGCGTCTTCTCCGACATCGCGGGCGATGTTGGTCAGTTGCATCGCGATCCCGAGATCAGCCGCGCGGGCAAGTGCTGCCCTGTCGCTGACGCCCATCACCGATGCCATCATCAGCCCGACGCTTGCAGCAACACAGGTTGCATAGGCCTTTACGTCGTCGATGGTCGCGTGGCGCCGTCCGTCGAGATCCATGGCGAAGCCGTCGAGCAGGGCTTCGACGACCGGCTTGGCGATGGCATGGTCATGCACCACCCGTGCGAAGGCACGGTCGCAGGCAAAGGGCGCCGGGTCACCGGCATAGATCAGGTCCAGTCGCTCGCGCAGGCGCTGGAGGGCTGGCATGCCGCTGCGTGGATCATCGATCAGGTCGTCGGAATGCCGGCAGAAGGCATAGAGCGCTCGCGCGGCCTCGCGGGTCGGTCCTGGCAGAAGCAGAGAGGCGAGGTGAAAGGATTTCGACCCCCGGCGAATGGCGGCCGAACAGGCTCTTTGATCCTCGAAATCGCCTGAAAAGCCATAGTTCAAGAGAATTGGTCGACGGATCGCCGGACGTGCCAGATGGGCTTCGGAGTAGGACGTGTGTGTGTCTGTCATTGTGCAGATCCTCTTCCATTTCCTTCCCAATTGCCGGCAGGCAGGGTCGCCGGATCCGGCACCAGATCGGCGACGATGCGCGCCGACGACACGACACCGGGCAGACCTGCACCGGGATGGGTGCCGGCACCGCAGAGGAAGAGATTGTCGAGTTCCTCGCTCTTGTTGTGGGGGCGGAACCAGGCGCTCTGAAAGAGCTTGGGTTCAAGCGCGAAGGCGGCCCCCTGCCAGGAGAGAAGCTTGTCCCGGAAGTCGAGCGGGGTCGCAATTCGCGAGGAGACGATGCTCTCTGAAAGACCGGGCAGCATGGTTTCCTCGAGCCGTTCTTCGATCTTGCGCCGGTAGATTTCGGCTGCCTCGTTCCAGTCGGTCCCGCTTTGAAGGTTCGGCACCGGGCTCAAGACGTAGAAGGCATCCCCCCCGGGCGGAGCCAGAGAGGGATCGCTGGCCGTCGGTCGATGCAGGTAGAGGCTGAAATCGTCTGCGAGGCGGTGGTTCCGGAAGATGTCGTCTAGAAGTCCGCGATAGCGCGGGCCGAAGATCATCGTGTGATGCAGGACATCGTCATAGCGGCGGTTCGTGCCGAAGTACCAGACGAAGAGGCTCATCGAATAGTCGCCACGTTTGAGCTTGGCATCGGTCCAGCGTTTCCGGGGATGGTGCTTCAGGAGCGTGCCATAGGTGGTGGCGGGATCAGCATTCGAGATGACAATGTCGGCAGCGATCCGCTCGCCGGATGCCAGGCGTACGGCCGTTGCCCGACGCCCCTCCGTCTCGATTTCGGTCACTGTTTCATTCAGCCGTATCTGTCCGCCATTGCGGGTGACGAGCGATGCGATGCCGCGCACCAGCGCATTGGTGCCGCCGATGGCATGGTGCACGCCGTATTTGCTCTCGAGATGGGCGATCAGGCAGTAGAAAGAGGTGGCCGAGAAGGGATTGCCGCCGATCAGCAGCGGATGGAAGGAGAAGAGGGTGCGCAGCTTGTCGTTCTTGAAATGCTTCGAGACGACCGAATAGACGGAGCGATAGCCGCCCAGGCGCACCAGACCGGCAAGCGTCTTTGCCGTGAACAGCAGGCTGTGGAAGGGTTTGTGCGCCAGTTGCTCGAACGCAACTTCATAGATCCGCCGGCTCTCTTCGAGAAAACTGCGATAGCCCGCGACATCCCTGGGCTCGATCCTCGCGATCTGCGTTTCCATCGCCGCGCGGTCGCCGGAATAGTCGAAGACCGTACCGTCGTCGAAGCGCACTCGGTAAAAGGGGGTGTTTGGCCGGAGTTCGACATCGTCACTCAGGCGACCACCGCAGTCATGCCAGAGCTTTTCGAAAAGCCAGGGGGCGGTGATGATGGTCGGCCCGGCGTCGAAGGTGAAACCGTCTTGGCGATGGGCATAGGCCCGTCCACCGGGTTCGTCCAGCGGATCTATAATCGTGACGCGATAACCTTTGGCACCGAGCAGGGCACCGGTCGCGAGACCTCCGACACCCGCACCGATCACGACGGCATGCGGTCGGTTGTCGACGGGTTTGGGTCTGTGTCTGGGAAAACGGCTGGCGACATTCATGCTGCGTCCGCTCCGTTCGGTCTTTCGTTTCCGATGGCCTCGTCCAGCCACCGCACGATGTCGGCGGGCCGGCATTCATGCAGAAGGTGTCCGCCCGTGTCGGTCAGCACGAGCCGGCTCCCAGGAGCCTGTCGCGCTGCGTGGCTGGAGTTTTCGATCGGTACCATGGGGTCGTCCTTGGCGGCGATGAGCGTCATAGGAAAGGGCAGGCGCTGCAAGGTGGCGTCAAAGCGGGACAGGTCCCAGGCGGCCATCATGCCGAGCGCGCCTCGAACATGGGCGGGGGAGGCGAGCAACATGCGGTAGATCGCGCGCCCTTCCTCATCGATCGGTGAGCCGGTCGCGGTCAGCAGATTGCCGCCGAGCGGGGTCGCCCGTGACATCAGGGAAAACATCGAGGCGGAAAAGGGGTTGGCGAAGAGCGCCTTGGCCAGCGGCGAAAACAGTGCGTTGCCACGGATCGGCAGGTAGGCGCCATTGATGCCGATGACATGGCGCGGCACGGCAGAGGCCTTGCTGGCCGCCAGCGTGACGGCGATGGCCGCACCTGCCGAATGTCCAAGAATGACGGCGGGGCAGCGATCGAGCCCGGAGAGCAGTTCCGTGAGTGCCCGCACCATGCCGGGAAGCGAGAGGTCCGTTGGTCCGCGCGGACGGGTGAAGCCGTGGCCTGGGAGGTCAGGCGCCACGACGCGGAAGCGCGTGCTGAGCAGCGGCAGGAGATGCCGCCAGGAATGGGAGGACGCGCCTGTGCCGTGCAGCAGCAGGATCATCGGTGCGGTGTCCGGCCCCGCGATCTGGACATGCCAGTCACAAGCGTTGGTCTTCACGAACTGGCTTGCGCTGCGGTTCGGCCAGTTGCGGCCGTCCGTTTCCCAGTTCAGTCGATCGCGCCCGAGTGTCATGCGCGCGCCTCCTGCATCGAACGGTCCACAAGCTGCGACACATGACCGGCATCGGCTTTTCGCAAGATGTGCAAGTCGGCGCCGAGCATGCTTGCAAGAGTGGTCACGCTTTCGCGGGGGCGGCGTGCAATGTCGATGCAGATCGTCTTCAAGTCCCTGGATTTGCAGGTTCGGGCAAGACGCGAGAGTTCTTCGGCGGCCAGGGCCCGGTCAGGGGTGCCGTCAAGGGCGATGTTGCCGCTGCCATCGGTCAGCAGAACAAGCACAGGGCTGCTGCCGCGTCGCTCGACGGAGAGCGCCAGCTCAAGGCCGGCTTTCAGCCCCGCGGCAAGCGGCGTTGGCCCGCCGCCGGGAAGGGCGGCGAGTTTGCGTTTCGCGGCAGTGAGCGACCGGGTCGGTGGCAGAAGCAGCTCGGCGCTTGTGCCCCTGAAGGCGATCAAGGCTACTTCGTCGCGGCGGACATAACAGCGCGCCAGAAGCTGTTCGATCGCGCCCTTGGTTTCGCCGAGGCGTTCCAGTGCGGTGGAACCGGAGGCGTCGACGACAAAGATTGCCGTGGATGGGGCTGCATGGCGCAGACGCAGATACCGGAAGTCATCGCGGCTGACATAGGCGCGCGGCGCCGTGGTCCCTGTCGAAGAAAGTGGGTTCGCCACACCCAGAGCCTGACGTTGGGCCGCGCGGATACGCTGAAAGGGCGCTGCTGCGCGCAGGGTCGCGATGATGTCGGGCCGGGCCTCCGGATGGGGCGGCGCCAGCCCGATGCCGAAAGGCCGGCCCCGCCGGGTGTTCTTGTGCAGGTCACCAGATTTACCCGCCCCACCCGCATTGCGGCTGGGGCGCTGGGCGATGGTGAGCCAGGGATCTGCCGATAGCGCACCTGCCTTGATGGCCGCCAGCATTTCCGTCAGCGCGTCGAGCTGTGTCGGCTTGTCGGTATTGCTGTCTTGATCCTGATCGGCCGGGTCTGTCGAATCCGAGGGGCCGATCGGTTCTTCGTCGTGTTTCGGATGAGCATCTGTCGATGGATCCTCCGGCTGCTCGGCGGGCGCCTCAGCCTGAGGCGTCAGTCGCAGACCAAGGCACAGGCGAAGGGCTGTCAGCGCGTCGCGCTCCTCAACTGCCGTGCGGTCCTCGCGACACGCCAGAAGTCGTGCCGTGCGTGCGAGATGCGCCAATATGCGTGTCGAGCCATGGTCGGCCATCTGCGAGAGGGTGCCAAGGCCTTTCAGCAGTCGATCATTGATCGTCACATCCTGCCAATTGGTCAGCGAGTTCCACGGTCGTGCCGGCTCTGACTCCAGGGCGCTCACGTGATGCCAGCCGATGCCGTCGAGATCGATGCGCAGCGCGAGGTGATCGGCCAGTCCGCTGGAAAGCGGGGCTTCATCATCGAGGGATTCGTCGAGGGCGACCAGCAAAAAGCCGCTCTCTCGAGGTTGATCCATTGCGCGGGCGACCATAGCCGCGAGCGACGGATCGAGGCGCTCCGCCATGGGAACCATCAGTCCGCCGCCTTCGGCCCGAGCCAGAAGACCCTGTTGCCGGACGAGGCTTCCTGTGGCAGCGGTTGCCGCGAGATCGACGCCGCCTGAGAGATTGGCCGCAGATGTGCCGGGTGGCAGGCGGACAAAGCCGATCCCGAGGCGTTCCTGCAGGAGGGAAATGACGTGATCGCGTACGCCACCAGACCGGGCCTTGAGCCAGACGCCGCCAAGGCTGGCGCCTCCCAGGCCAAGTAGCTCGATCGCCAGCCGCGCATCCGCCCACAGTTCCGCGCCCCTGTCGTCAAGGGCCTTCTCATAGGCGTCGTGGGAACCAAGTTCAGCCATGGGCGTGACGGTCTTTGCCGGTGTCGTCGATCGACGCCAGAGCGCGCTCGATGCGGGGTGCAGACCCGGCATCGTCAAGTGGGTCGCGGCGCAGGCGGTGGCAAAGCACCATGGGTGCGATATCCGCGACATCGTCCCAGGTGACCAGCAGGCGCGCCGAAAGCGCGGCCGCGGCGCGACTTGCGCGCATCAGGGTCAGTTCGCCGCGCATGCCGTCGATCCCGAGACGCAAACAGAGCTGCGACATGCGCCTCACCACATGATCAGGGATCTCCACCTGACGGAGAATTTCTCGCGCGGCGATGACCCGGCGACCGATCGCCGCGTCGCGCTTGGACCAGAGCTTGATGAAACCGCGCGGATCCGTCTCGTAGGTATCACGACGACGGATCACCTCGATGCGTTGGTCGAGATCGTCGATGGTGCGGACGTCGACGGAAAGACCGAAGCGATCGAGCAATTGCGGTCTGAGATCTCCCTCTTCCGGATTGCCGCTGCCCACAAGGACGAAGCGTGCCGCGTGACGGATGCTCAGGCCTTCGCGCTCCACGACGTTGACGCCAGAGGCTGCTGCATCGAGGAGGAGGTCGACCAGATGGTCCTCCAGCAGGTTGATCTCATCAATGTAGAGGAAGCCGCGGTTGGCGGCGGCCAGGAGCCCGGGCTCGAAGTGCTTTTCCCCGGCGACCAGGGCCTTTTCGATGTCGAGCGAGCCGCAGACACGATCTTCCGTTGCGCCCAGAGGAAGATCGATCATCGGTGCGCGGTGCTTGACGACAGCAGGTGGCTTCAGGCCGCTCGAGGGATTGCAGATGGTGCAGGCGGGTTGCGGCTCTGCCGGAAGGCAGTTGTAGCGGCAACCGTCGCGCGTTTCGATCGGTGGCAGCAGCTCCGTCAGGGCGCGGACTGCCGTGGATTTTCCCGTGCCGCGATCGCCAAAGATCAGCACGCCGCCGAGCAGAGGCTCGACGGCCGCCATCAGGAGGGCCTTCTTCATGTCCTCCTGGGCGACGATGGCGGCGAATGGGAACGGTTGGGCCATGGGTCCCGCCTCAGCTTGAGTGTAAAATTTAGTTTACACTTTTTAATGTCGCTTTGAAGGGGGTATGTCGAGAATCTTCTGTCCAAATGAAAATGGCCGCGCTTGCGGCGCGGCCATATCTCCTCAGCTCAGTCCTTTCAGGTGCGTAGCACCCGGTAGATTGCGGGGATCACCAAAACCGTCAGCAGGGTCGACGAGATCAGGCCGAAGAGCAGCGAGATTGCCAGACCCTGGAAGATCGGGTCCGTCAGGATAACGGCCGCACCGATGATCGCGGCAATCGCCGTCAGGAGGATCGGCTTGAACCGGATCGACCCGGCTTCGATCAGGACATCGGTCAGCGTTTTCCCGGTGTGATCGGCGTGGCGGATGAAATCCACCAGCAGGATCGAGTTGCGGACGATGATGCCGGCAAGCGCGATGAAGCCGATCATCGAGGTGGCGGAGAAGGGCGCGCCGAAGAGCCAGTGGCCGCCCAGGATACCGATGAAGGTCAGCGGCACGGGTGTGAGGATCACCAGCGGCACCTTGAACGAACCGAACTGGGCGACGACGAGGATGTAGATGCCCAGCAGCGCGATCATGAAGGCGGCGCCCATGTCGCGGAAGGTCACCCAGGTGACTTCCCATTCGCCATCCCAGAGAAGCGTTGCCCGATCCTCGTTGGTCGGCTGGCCGTTGAGCGAGATCACCGGCTTGGGAAGGCCCGCCCAGTCCTGCGCATCGATCGCTTCCTGCACGGCCAGCATGCCATAAAGGGGCGCTTCGAAGTCTCCGGCGAGTTCCGCCGTCACCATTTCTGCATTGATGCCGTTGTGGCGGAAGATCGGCAGCGTGGTCTTCTCGTCGATGACGCGCACGACATCGCCGAGTTCGACGACACCCTTGTCGCCGGGCAGGACGTTGGCCGGCATCGGCGTCGAGAGGAAACGCTCGTCGATCACCTTCTCACTCTTGGCGCGTTCCAGCCGGATCGGGATCGGCGGACGGCCTTCGCCGCGATGCGAGTAGCCGATGGTCTTGCCGTTCGCGAGGATCGCGATGGTGTCGAAGACATCGCCTTCCTCGACACGGTAGAATTCCGCGTCGTCGGTCGAGATGACCAGCCGCTTGCGCGGTGCTTCCACGCCATAGGAGTTGTCGACGTCGACGATGAAGGGCACTGAGCGGAAGGCTGCCTCGACCTTTTCGGCCACGGCGCGCCGGATCTCCGGCGTCGGGCCATAGATCTCGGCGAGCAGAGTTGCCATGACCGGCGGTCCCGGTGGTGGCTCGACGACCTTGAGGCTGGTGCCCTCGGGCATGGCAATGCCCGAAATCTTCCGGCGGATATCAAGCGCAATGTCGTGGCTCGTGCGATCACGCTCTGCCTTGGGCGTCAGGTTGATGGCCACGTCACCCTGATAGGAAGCGGCACGCATATAGGCGTGGCGGACGAGACCGTTGAAGTTGAAGGGGGCTGCTGTTCCTGCATGCGTTTGGACGGACACGACTTCCGGCATATTGAGCACGGTGCGCCCCACGGCCTGGGCTACGGCATCGGTCGCCTCGACGGATGACCCTTCCGGCAGGTCGATCGTCACCTGCAGCTCCGACTTGTTGTCGAAGGGAAGCAGCTTCACCGTGACATGCTTGGTGTAGAAGAGGCTCAGCGATCCGAGCGTCAGTACGCCTACGAGGATCAGGAAGACCCAGCTGCGGGTCTTTGTTGCAAGGATGGGGCGGGCAGTCGCCGCGTACATCCGGCCCAGTATGCCGCCGGTCTCGTGATCGGCATGGGTGTGCACGGGTGCGTTGCCGGCAATCTTCAGCATCAGCCAGGGGGTGACCATGACGGCGACGAAGAAGGAGAAGATCATCGCGGCCGAGGCATTGGCCGGGATCGGGCTCATGTATGGGCCCATCATGCCGGAGACGAAGAGCATCGGCAGGAGGGCGGCGACGACGGTCAGTGTCGCGACGATCGTCGGATTGCCGACCTCGGCGACCGCCTCGATGGCGCTGCGACGGCGCGAGCGCTTGTCGCCCATGCCCCAGTGGCGGGCGATATTCTCGATGACGACGATGGCGTCGTCGACGAGAATGCCGATCGAGAAGATGAGCGCGAAGAGCGACACCCGATTTAGCGTGTAGCCCATCAGCCAGGAAGCGAAGAGGGTGAGCAGGATCGTCACGGGAATGACGATCGCCACGACCAGCGCTTCGCGCCTGCCGATCGCCAGCCAGACCAGCGCGATGATCGAAACGGTCGCGAGGCCCAAGTGGTAGAGGAGTTCGTTCGCCTTTTCATTCGCGGTTTCGCCGTAGTCGCGGGTGATCTCGACACGGATGTCCTCAGGGATCAGCTTGCCTTCCAGGGCTTCGACGCGCGCGAGGATCGCTTCGGCGACCACGACCGCGTTGGAGCCGGCGCGCTTGGCGATGGCAAGCGTGACAGAGGGCACGCGTTCGACTGTGTCGCCGTCCTTGCGCAGGGTGGAAACGAGGGCTTCGCTGGTGTCGGTGGCAAAGTCGATGGTCGCGACATCGCGGACGTAGACGGGGCGGCCATCGCGAGCTGTCAGCAACAGGTTGTCGATCTCGGCCGGTGTGGACAGGGTCTCGCCTGCGATTACGTCGATCTGGAGGCCGTTTTCGCGGACCTGAGAGGCCGGCATGGCGGTATTTGCGCCGCCGACCTTGCCGGCAAGCTGTTGCAGGGTAATGCCGTAAAGGGCGAGCCTTTCCGGCTGTGGAGAGATGCGGATGATCTCGTTGGTTTCGCCGACGACATAGGTGAGGCCAACATTTTCGACCTTGGCGATCTCGTTGCGGACTTCGCGGACGATGCGGGTCAGGTCGTTTGCGCCCACATGGCCGCTCGCGTCTTTCGTCGGGGAGAAAGTGAGGGTGACGATCGCAACGTCATCGATGCCACGGCCCACCACCTTCGGCTCGGCGATGCCGACCGGGATGCGGTCGATGTTGGCGCGCACCTTGTCGTGGACGCGCAGCACCGCGGCATCCGAGGAGGTGCCGACCAGGAAGCGGGCGGTGACCATGACCATGTTGTCCATGGACTGGGAGTAGATGTGCTCGACGCCGTTGATGCTCTTAACGATGGTTTCCAGCGGTTCGGTGATCAGCTTCTGCGCATCGTCGGCGCGCAGGCCCGGGGCCTGGACGATGATGTCGACCATGGGCACGGAGATCTGTGGCTCTTCCTCACGCGGGAGTGAGAGCAGGGCCACAAGACCGAAGGCGAAGGCGGCGATCAGGAAGAGCGGTGTCAGCGGCGACTTGATGAAGGCGTGCGTCAAATGGCCGGCAATGCCCAGATTGGTCATTGGCGTATCGTCATCCGGCCCTGGAGGATTGGGGGAGTTGTCGACGGGAGTGCTCATTCTGTCACCACGATATCGCCGGCCGCGAGGCCTGAGAGTATTTCGACCTGTGTCACTCCGCCGATCTCCAGGGTTTCGCCAGCGACCACGGCGCGCTCAACGATCTGGTCGTTTTCGCGCACAGCGACGAAGTTGACGCCTGATCGGTTCGACAGTGAGGCTGCCGGCACCACCAGTGCGGGGCGTTTGCCGATCGGCAGTTCCACCAAAACCCTTGCCGCGACGAAATGGGTATCGAGCCCGTTGACCTCGACATCGGCTGTTACCCGGCCGCCTTCGATCTGCGGATAGATCTTGACCAGTTCGCCTTCGAGCGTCGTGCCGCTGGCCTCGATGCGGATCGGTGCCCCTTGTGTGAGGTCCTGCGCATGACGCTCGGGGATCGCGAGCCGCAGGAAGAAACCGCCACCAGCGATGGTCGCAACCGTCTCGCCCGCCATGACGACGGCATCGCGGGTCACGGGAACAGCGATGATACGCCCTTCAGATGGGGCGAGCACTGCGCCTTCCAACGCCTGCTGGACGAGTACGGAGCGCTGAGCTTCTGCCTGGCGTACCTGGTTGGTCATGACGTCCAGCTGGGTCTTAAGCTGATCGAGGCTCTGTGTGCTGGTGGCGCCACTGCGCACCAGCCGGTCAGCACGATCCAGTTCGACCTCAGCATCCCGCAGGGAAGCGTTCAGGCCCAGAAGCTGGGCATCGACGGCCTTGATCTGGAAGTCGATCTTGTCGTCCTTCACCTCGGCGATCACATCGCCAGCCTTGACGATGTCGCCTTCGGTGACATTCAGCTGGACGAGGGTGCCGCCCAGCCTTGCACGGGCCAGTACGCTGTTGCGTGGCTGGATCTGGCCGTAGACCGCCTTCATCTCTGTGATGTCAACGGCTTCGAGTTTGAGATCAGCGGCATGGCTGACGGTCAGTCCCATGGCTGTCGCAGCCGCAAACAGGGCGATGAAGGCGGATTTCGGCATGACTTGTTCCTCAGAATGCTGTGCCGGAGCGCAGCCCCAGCTTGCGGAAGATCGTGGCCGCCGGGCAGAAGCCGGTGAAGGCCGACTGTATCATGTTCACGCCGATGAAGGCGGTGAACCAGACGAAGCCCGGATGCACGAAGTATGTCAGCAGAAGGGAAAGCAGGATCATGAAGCCTGCAAAGACGAGAACGGCGCGATCAATCGACATGTTTTTCTCCTTAAGATACATATCTACGATGATACGTATATATTAGGTAAGTCTGTGTCAACCCGTCATCCGCAGAATGGATGACGGTGTCGGCTGCCGCGTCAGGCGGTGCAGTCGGATGTTTTGCAGAAGCTGTCGTACAGAGTGCCGATGATGGCGCGCGCCGGTTCGCTCTCGATCCGGTACCAGATGGTCTGGCCGTCGCGCCGCCCCATGATGATCTTCTCCCGGCGCAACAACGCCAGATGCTGCGACACGGTGCTGTCGCGGATCCCGAGGAATTCGGCAAGCTGACCGACGGAGTGCTCGCCGTCGGCAAGCCGGCAGAGAATCAGCAGTCGGTATCGATTGGATAGCGACTTGAGCAGTTCGCTGGCCATATCGGCACCAGCCTTCATCTGTTCAGGATCAATCTTCATAGATACGAATATATATGAGAAATTCGGACTGGCAAGTGTTGACACGCGACGAGATAACTATTATATATGAAAAATGTAATGTATTGCGATGACGGAGTATGAAGCTCAGCGCCCGCACGAAGGACTTGTCATGAGCATCCGCAGCATCGATCCAAGTTTCCATGTCACCGCCCAGATCAAGCCACAGCAGTTGCAGGCGATTGCCGAACTCGGGTTCAAGACCGTGATCTGCATGCGCCCAGACAGGGAAGGTTTCTCCCAGCCGGCCTTCGACGAAATCGAAAGCGCTGCGCATCAGGTCGGGCTCGACGCGCATTATCTTCCGGTCGTCCCAAGCTCCATATCCTTTGATCAGGCGCGCGAGCTGAAAGCGATCATCAGCCGGCAGTCGGGGCCGATCCTCGCTTATTGCGCATCCGGCCAGCGATGCGCCGCAGCCTATGATCTTGCCAAACGCGTTCCCTAAATCAGAGCGAGGCGTCATACTGAGCCTTAAGGTCTTCGTTGATTAGGGTTGACTACTAGATTTACCAATCGACGTCGCCTGCAAATTGGCCTCCTATGCGCAACTCTGATCTGGAGTTGCGCCCATGGATCAATTGCGTGCCAAACTTGATCGGGACCGATTGGTCGTCCACCCGGGTGTCGAGAAGCACCTGGGGGAACCCGTTTGGCAGTTGGCGAGCACCTATCTCGCCCATCCTGGCTTCGACAGGGCTGTGTTCGCCTATTGCCGGAACATGGTGGAGGCCAGTGCTTTCCGCTGGCCGGCCAACAAGATCTTTGCGCAGAAGATGCGCTACATCACCTGCTATATGCTGATCGGGTTGTCGGCACGTTTTGATGAGGGCACGGGCCCCCCACCGACCATGACCCTGCTGCAGACGCTGGTGCCCGGCAGCGCTCGCCAGGTCAGCGATCTCGTCTCTGGCCTTCGGGCGGGTGGCTACGTCGTGGCAGAACAGAATGCGCGAGACAGGCGAGAGATCAGGTTGCGGCCCACGCCGCCCCTCGTGATGGAGATCGCCCGCTCCCCTCTCACCTTCATTTCCGCGTCCGCCCTGCTCGAACATCACACGCTGCGAGAGGCGCTCGACGCCGATGTATCCCGTGTATGCCGCCTCATAGGTCGATCGACTGTGGCGTTCCAGTCCATGGATGTCCTGTTCACGCCCTTCGAGACGGTCGTCGACTTCACCGGTCGCGACAGCGGATATCTCATGCTCTGTGCCGTCATGGGCGCCCACCTGGCCGGCGCGCTGGGTGAAGACTGGCCGCTCGCGCTCACCTACGATGCTCTGTCACAGCGGTTTCAGGTCTCTCGCCAGCATGTTGGAAATGTGCTGGCGATCGCGACGACCCCGGGGAGGCTCAGTCTTCACGGTGGTCGCATCGGCGCGGTCGAGCCATCGCTGCTGCGAGAGTTTTCCTGGTGGAGTGCCGGACAGATGGCGCATTTCACCATGCTCGCCCGGTGACGGCCATGTCCGCGGCACCAGCTGTGCATTCTCCCGATTGATTTAGATATTCTTTAATTACTGGTGGGCTAAATTGATTTGGAGTGCAGGGCAGGCCTCTGCCGCCGGGATCCCCGGTGAACCAACATCGTGACACGGTGCCAGCCGACGCAGGCTTGCAGCAGGAGGAAATCGCAGATGAATACCACGTCGAACGCCGCCGATGCCCTCGAGATCATCGCTTTCCGGCTTCATCAACAGGAGTTCTGCGTCAAGACGACATCGATCCGCGAAATCCGCGGCTGGGCTCCCGTTACGCCCATCCCGCACTCGCCCTATGAAGTTCTCGGCGTCATGAACCTTCGCGGAACGGTCATCCCGATCGTCGATCTCGCCGTCAAGCTCGGCATGCCGGCCGCCCAGGCGACGGAGCGCAGTGCCGTTGTTGTCACCGAAGTCAACGGCATGACCGTCGGTCTGTTGGTCGACGGCGTGTCCGACATTCTGACCGTGTCCGGCAGCACGCTGCAGCCTCTTCCGGCTGCGACCGGCCCGAGTGCGGCCTTCTCCGATGGCATCATCGCCCATGACAAGAGCATGATCTGCTTCCTCAGCCTCGAGCGCATGTTCGGCGATGACGATCCGTCCGCCTGGGGCATGGCAGCCTGATCCAACTCCGGGGGCGCAACGCCCCCTGAGCCTTCCGGCCGCCGCTGACTGACCATCACACTTTGTTTGCCATTCTGTTCGAAAGCGGCGTGCTTGGGGCGCCGCTCACGAGGAATTGCGACTTTTTTAAGTGTTTGGGGCCAGCTTTGATGGCGAACGACTTCCGCAATGCCCATGTTTGTAGCAGGATGTCGTCAGAGGAGCACCAAGGTGACGCAGTCCCCGCATAATCCGACCGAAGACCTTCTGGGCCGCCTGGGCGAAGCGCTGGCTGGTACTCATGGCCGCGAGCGTTCGCTCGACGCCGTCCGCTCGCTCGTCCAGCTCGAAATCCAGGACTGGCAGATGGACCGTGGAGCAGACTCCGCCGTGGCAGGAGCTGCCCGAAGCGAGCAGCCCCTGATCGGTCACCGTATCCGGCTGTCCTCGGACTGATCCTGGTCAGTTCTGTACCGTGATGGTGCAACTGATCCGTTGATCGTCGTAGAGATTCGTCTGGTTTCCCCCCAGCTTCGAGTTCGAAAGCGGTCTCAGCGAAGCGAATTCCTTCTCCATGTCCAGATCGTTGGTGAGCGCCACATAGGGCTCGAGCCAGGCCAATGACGTGAGGTTGTTCTTCAGCCCCGGTTTCACCGTCTGGCTCTTGCCATTGATCTTCTGCACGATCTTCGGATCCTTCACGGCCTTGACCGAAAAGTGCGCCATGGTCCGCAGTTTCTCGAGATCTGCACCGCCCTTGCCGTAGCCTGCCTCGCAGAGCCTTGCGACGGAGGCGACCAGCGGCGTCATGGCATGCAATTGATAGTGCAAGGCATAGCGTTGTCGGTTCATTTCTAACGGCAGACTGCCATCGGTCGCCGCATTGGTAATCATTGTGTTGTTGCTGAGGATCGACCATTCGACAAGGCCGCGGTCCCGGTTGAGCACCCCGACCTCGCCGACAGCCATGCTGGCCCAGGCGCGCAGGTTGTTGCGGGCTGCCCCCTTGGTCGCTTCGTTTTCGAAGAAGTAGACGATCTCCTGTGCGCGCTTCTGCAACCACTTCTCCACTGTGCGTTCCCGGTCATGGAGCCCCGGAACCTGGTCACGGCTTTCGGCAAAGAGGATGGCGAGGCCGCCGATCCGTGCTGGTACCGACAGTTTGGCGTTGAATGTGCGCATGTCGTTGAGAGCATCCGCTTTCGCCCAGGCGTAAACGGAATCCACGACGCAGCGATGGTAAGCGCGCCTTGTTGCGATGTCCTTCTCGGTTTGTGCCTTTGAAACGATCTTGGCGAGGTTCTGGATGAACTGGTCTATCGGCTTCAGTGCCTTGGTCACCGCCGCATCGGACTCTTCATCGATGTCGGAGCGACTTTTGGAATCGGCCTCATAGCGACTGCCGAAGCCGAGACTCATGACCGGCGTGGGCGTCTTGAAGCAGGTCTCGTCGGCGGCCTGCGCCGCTGGTGCCGTCGCCATGGCGGTTGTGATTGCGAGCAGCGAGGCTGCGATATGGCGGTTCAGTGTCCAATGGGTGAGATCGGCCAATGGTCAGCCCTCCGTTCCTGCGTTGTTGAGCTTCAGGACCTGGGTGGCTGCGGGATGCCCGGCTTCTGCCGCGCGTGCCATCCAGGTTTGTGCGTCGTCGAGAGCCGGGCGCGTGCCCAGCCCGTAGGCGTAGGATTGCGACAGAAGGAACATTGCCTCCGCATCGCCAGCCTCTGCCGCCTTCTTCAGCCAGATGAAGGCGGCGAGGATTGATGTGCTGTCCTTCGCATCGCTGCGCAGGAGTTTCGCCACTTCCCGCATGGCAACGGGCTGGCCGTTTTCAGCCGCCTGCTGATAGAGCCCGCGTACGTCGATACGCTGCGACACCTGACGCCGGATATCCGGCTTCATGTTGGCCAGCATGAGGAGTTTTTCGGGCACGTCCTTGATGTCAGAGCTTTCCACGAGGTCGACAAAGATGTCGCTCGCCTTCTCTGGGGCGTAGCTCTCGGTCGCGTCGTCGGCATAGTATTTGACGAGGCGGTAGAAGGCGGCCGGTTCGCCGCCGAGACGCGCTTCCTGGTACAGGTCAAGCGCCCGTTCCCGGGTCTTCGGCTGGTTGAGCGCCATGTAGACATCGGCGATCTTGACCTTGCGCCAGGCGTCGTCGCCAGCAATGTGGCTTGCGATCGCGAGCCAACGCTCGGCATCCTGGCGCTGATGCCGGATGGAGAACTCGGCAAGAGCCATCGTGTCGTCGTAGTCGCAGCGCTGCGTGCTAATGGCCTGGCGATACAGGCGTGCCTGGTCCTCTTCCGAGGTCGCGTTTTCGGCCAGCAGCAGTTGCGCTGACATGTCGCCGCGGTCGCGCATCACCTCACCAAAACGCTCTAGTGGAGAGGAACTGGTCTGCGTGTCGGAACCCTCCAGGTCCTTTAGCAGCCCGACGGCCCGGCCCGACCCGGTCTCAGCCAGCGGCGTCAGGATCTCCCTGGCAAGGGCGACGCTTTCCGGATCGGTCGCGTAATTGTTGACGAGGAAGCGGGCAAAGCTCAGGCCGGCATCGACGGTCATGCCTTCGCCAGTCATCTGGATGCTGCGCTTGGCATCGTTGATGCGGCCCTTCTCCAGGTTCTGCTTGAACTCGAGGAGTGCGGCTTCGACGGTGGCACCGCGCCGAACTTCCGCACGCTCCGCCCAGAACTTGAGCACCTGGTCGGAGTAGCCCGCGCCCTTCAGGTAGCGCTGGTAAAGCGCCAGTGCGCTGGCTCGGCCATAAAGCGCCTGGGTCTGGATGGCCGCAATGACCATCGGATCCTTCAGTTCCGGCAGCTTGTCGATCTGTTCGGGTGCAAGGTTGAGGGTCTTGTTGCCAGCGCCAGCTTCGATATTCGACCAGTATCTGGACGCCTCAATGTCGGGGCCGGCCGGATCCATGCAGAGGTAAACGCGCTGCAGCTTGGCAATGGCATTGATTTCGCCATTGATGTGGATGGCGCCGGACAAAAGGTCGGTCGACCGGGCTATAGTCTCGGGCGACAGGTCTTCCCGCATGAGAAGCTCTGCCAGGTCGATGCCCCCCTCGATGTCGCCAAGTTTGACGGCCTCTTCCAGGAGCGGTTTGACCTCCGCTGCCGATTTCCAGATGCCGTCGCGGGCCTGGATGACACGCGCGAGACGAGTGAAGGCCCATGGCGGCGGATCGTTGCGGGCGATCAGCCGCCGCAGGAGATCTTCATAGGCAGCCGCATCTTCCGGTGACCGGTCCTTGGTCTGCTCGAGCAGTTGCGCCTGCTTGATGATGCCGGCCTGGTTTCCGGCGGCTTCCGCCTGCTTGAAATAGTCGAAGGCCTTCTTTCTGTCGCGCGGCACGAGGGCCCCCTCGGCATAGAGGCGGCCCATTTCCAGGATAGCGGCCATGTTGCCGCCGTCGGCTGCCTTCTCCAGGTATTTGAGAAGTACGTTGTTGTCCTTGACGATCTTCTCGCTGAGCAGGTTCAATTCCGCGACTTCCCAGGCTGCGGCCGTGTCGCCGAGATCGGCGGCGAAGCGATACCAGGCCATGCTCAGCTGCGGGTCCTTTACCACCACTTCGCCATCGTCATACTCGCGGGCCACGCGGCTGATGCGGTCGCAGATGCCTTCGTCCAGCACACCGACCAGCGAGCCGAAGGCCATGTTGACGGCAAGGTCCGGCTCGATGTCCCAGCCGTCGACGGTCTGGCCCTCTTCGGTCATGCGGGCGAGATCGAGGATCGCATCGGCATTGCCGCCATAGGCCGACTGCACCTTCATCTTCAGACCGGCCTGCTTGTCCTGGGCGATACCACGGCCCTCGATCAGATAGTCGGCGAGTGTGTTGAGCGAGCCTGCCGGGTGGGAGCCGGCGTCGATGAGCTTCTGCACCAGGCCCTCGTCGCGCACCTTGTCGCCTTCACCCTTGGCCAACATGAGTTTGACACGATCGAACAGGGCGTCGGTTTCGTCGTAGTTCTTCTTGACCGTCGGCATCAGCGCCTGGATGCGGGTGATGATGGGTTCGAACCTGCGCGCATCGAGATCGCGCATGCGGTTCATGTCGCGGGTGATCGCGAAGGTCGCTCGCTTGGGCAGGGCCTTCTGGTCCCAGGCCGTCCATTCGGCGATCATGTCTTCGTCGCGGACGCGTGGTGCGCAGACCGCCTGCTTCGGCAGTTCGACGTCCGGCGGTGCGAACCGGACGTCGATGGCGGCCGTGCGCCCCGGGGTTCCGGCGGCCATCGTCATCACGCCTGCCATCAGCAGCGATTTCGCCATTCTTGCAATCGTCATGATAAACCTCCGGAACCTGTCTTCAATAATTATCGGGCTATGGTGCTGGGAACGGCGACTGCGTCGACCTGATCGCCTTCGCCGGTGACCACGATGGTCACACCGGCGAGCCGCTTGAATTCGACCTTGTCGAGCTTGGCGAGATCCTTGTCGCCTTCGCGAACGACCAGATCGACGGCAAGCGGTGCTCTGAGGGCCACGGATTTCGAGCCGCCGCTATCGACATCCGAAACGGCTTCTGCGCCTGCCTGGGGCACGAAGAGATCGATCGCGGCCTTTTCGGTGAGGTTGTAGAGCGAAAGCGTCGCCTTGGACGGGTTCTTGGTCATGTCGTCGACGACGGTCGTGGCACCCGCGTTTGTGACGACGACGGAGTAGAACTTGCCGGCGCTCGCCTTGACGCTGCCTTCGCCAAAGCTGGAGGAGACAGGAATGTCTCCCGGGGCGACGGCCACATAGGGCGAGACCCCCTCTTCAAGCTGGTTGAATGCGCTGTTCTGCACGGATGCCGTCGTCGCGCCCGGTGCAATCACCCGGACGAAGGCGGAGTTGGGATCGAGCGGCTTTTCATAGAGCCCGCCGTCGTCGGCGAAAGCCGCAGTCGACAGCGCGAGGGTGGCCGCGAAGGAAGCGAGGGCGAAGCGGGTGGGGACCTTGGTCATCATGACTGTTCTCCAGTATTGGTTTTGCAGATGGATAGGGTGGTGGTGTCGTCGACCGGGGCGTCGAAACTGACGGCCACTTTCTCGATCGAACCTTCGGGGAAGCCGCCGAGCGAAAAGAAATAGCGACCGGTGGAGCGCAGTCGGTCACCGCGTTCGATGGAGCGGGTGCGCACAGTGCCGTCGGCGCCGGTGAGCGTGAAGGTTGCCTTGCGGCTGACGTCACTGCCGATATCGGCAAGGATGACATCGTCGTTGCTGAGCTTCGTCGTTGAAAGATCGGCTTCTACCGCGTTCTCTCCGCTGGCATTGGCGGGAATGGCTGGGCTGCAATCGCCCAGCGAGGCGGCGACGATCTCCGCCCAGGGGGCTGCGCCATACTGACCGAGATTGTTGTAGATCGGGTTCTCCCAGATCAGGAAACGAGGACGCCGCTCCTGGAATTCGCGGGAGGTGATGTAGGAGAGAATCGAGCCGAACTGGTTGCCGCCCGAGATTGAGTAGTTTTCGACTGGGATGCTGCTCCAGTGCTCCAGATAGCCAGAGAAGTTGCTGATCGGCTTGTCGGAGTAACTGGTGCCGATCAGGGCAATGGTGGTCTCATCACCGCTGCCGAAGATATCCATGGCCCCTGAATCGGCTGCGTCGTCCTCGACGCGCACAGCCTCGTAGGTGTGTGCTGTCACGGTCGGGACATGCGAGATGCAGTGCTTCTGCAGCATTTCGCGCATGCTCGAGAATTCCTCCGGCGGTGGAACGTCCCGCATGTCGAAGCGGACCGGGGTCACGTCGGCATAGGCCGGCAACGCCTTCAGCCGGTCGCCGATCGCTTTGGCTGCGACGTCAGCGCCATGGGCCGTCCAGTGGAAGTCTGCCTGGAAGAAGGAATACTCGCCGAAACTGTTACGGTTGTTCTTCCGCATCGGCGTGGCGATGTCGACGGCAGCGACGCCCTTGTCGTTCAGGCGGCGAACGACATCGTCGTAGATTTCCGTCGCGATGCCGGCATCAAAGCCATAAAGGGAGGCGCGTTCCGGCACGAGTTCCGGAAGAACCTGCGACTTGGTTGGAAGCGGCACATAGATCAGGGTCGTGCCATTCTTCTCCAGGGCTTTCGCCATGGCGGCAAGATGATCGACGGTCTGATCGGTGAAAGCGTGCTGAAGGCGCAGATCGGCGAGGATGCGGAAGAACATCCCATCCTGTCCTTCGATCATCTGAAGCTCGGCGATTTCCTCCAGGCTGCGGCATCCGTAGCCCGAGGCAGCATCCCTCTCCGGCATTTCGGCCTGGGCGTGATGGCCGGACGCCACGATGACGGCCGCAAGTGCGGTGCCGGCGAGTATGCGTGTCTTGCGAACTCGGGTCATGGCATAACCTCCATGTTTGTTTCACTGGACTTCGGCTCGAGCTGGGCCAGAAGGTTGCTGGCTGCCGCTTTCATCCCGATGCTGCCGTTCTCTTTGGCGATCGTCAGAAATCGACTGGCTTGCTCGGTCTTTTCAGGCGTGCGGTCGCGATCGGAGAGGAGAAGCACGGCGAGCTTGAAGGCCGTGTCGCCGCTTTTCTTGCCCTTGCCGGAGGCGAGCAGGGATTCCAGTTCGTCGCGCTTGTCGCCGAAGCGCCGGCCCTCGCTGTAGAGCCTGATGAGACCCTCGACCGCCTGGTCGTTTCCTTTGCGTGCCTCGCGCCGAAGGGCCGCCTCTGCGCTTTCGACATGGGCAGGGTTAAGCTCCAGGCTGTCGTTGCCGAGGATGTCCATCATGTGCCGCACCGCGTAGCCGCGATCGTGGTAGGCGGCGATGGCGAAGTAGTGCAGCGCGTCGGTTGCAAGCTTCGGGTCGCCCTGTTTCTGGATCCGCTCTGCTAGCTTGAAGGCGCCGATCCCGTCCTTGGCATCGGCGAGCGCCTGAAGCTCCCGGTAGGAAACCCGCTTGCCGGCCAGCAGCCGTTTGCGTGCCTCCTGCAAGGCGAGGGGCAGGTGCGAGGCGGGGCCCATCGTTTTTTGCTTCGCCGGCTTGGCGGGTTCGGCGGCTTCGGGCGGGTTGCGCGGGAAGAAGGGCTTGACCGCATGGGCGGGTGAGGCCGCCATCAGAGGCAGCCCGACCAGGGCCGAGCAGAGCAGGCGGACGAGACGATCAGACATTGCCGCCCTCCGTCTTGGTCTCACCGTCACGCTGCCAAAGCGTCTTGGTGCCGAGATAGCGGATTGGGAACTCCCAGACGACGACGGTCGGGGCGGCTTCGTCGAGCGTGGAACTGGCAAGCAGGTCCATCATCGGAACGCCGGGGCCGAGGCCTTCCTTCGCCACGTTCACGACGTCGGCTTGCAGCGTTTCGCGGAGGAAGTCGGCAAATGACCAGTTCTCGTTGGCACTGTAGCTGGTGCCGACCAGCATGACCGGGACAGAGGAATCGTCGCCGAAGATGTCGGCGCCGTTTGCCGCCTCACTGACCCGCGTCCGGTAGATCGGCACGCTTTCCTCCGCCAGTCCGACCGTTGGTGCATAGTCTGGAGAGGTGACGAACTTGGTGAGATCGCCCCACAGGCTGACCGGGGTCTGCCACTGCGCCGTCAGCTCCTGAGGGGCCAGATCGACGCCGCTCATCTGGAGGCTCGACTGGATTGCTTCCGCTGCGGCCTTTGCGCCGGCCGGCGACCAGTGCGTGTCCGACTTCAGGAAAATGTCGCCGAAGGGCTTTGCCGTCAGCATTGCCGCGCGGGTATCGGCGACGATGATCCCCTGCTTCTGAAGAGCGGTCGAAAAGTCGCTGTAGGCATCGGCCATCGCGGGGCTGCGGACGAGCGAGGGCACGTCTTCGGCATAAAGGTCGGACTTTGCCGGGAGCGGCGCGAGCACCAAATGGATGCCCCGGGCCTCGAGCTCTCGTTGGACTTCCACGATGCGCTGGACGGCGTCGTCTAGGTCCCTGGTCGATACCGTCTTGAATTCTTCGGCGGTGAAGAACCATCCATCGTCGCCGACGATGACACCCTTTCGGCCCGCACCGAGAAGTGCGTAACGTGCATTGCCGAAGAGGCCAACGGACGCCGCGCGATGCGGCAGCTCGTTCTTGTATAGCGTATCGAGATCGCGTGTCGCTTCGCCGTCCATGACATAGGAAAGCGAGAGGTTCCTGGCCTCCGAGGCCTGGGCTGCCGGCGAGGCCGCAGTCGTCAGCAGGGCTGAATTCGCATAGAGCGCGTAGCCGAAGAAGGCGGAGGGCAGAAGCAGTGTGGCTGTGTATTGGCGCAGACTGGGCATGGTCTTGCTCCTGTCAGAACTGGAAATAGAGGAAGGGTGAGGCCGACTGCTCGGCAAGGCGTGCTATCGTCAGCGCCAGGAGTGCGGTCATCGCGAGCGGATAGGCGATCGATGACGTTGCTATCACCGTGCCATCGGCCGCCACCTGCGGAGCCCCGATGAGCGGCACGCGGTCCGGATCGGTCAGGTGCTTGAAGCGAGGCTCCATCACCACGGCCACGAGGGCGATCATGATGAAGACGAGGTGCTCTTGGTTGACGCTTGCCAGGAATTCCAGGCTCGGCGCCATACCGTGCAATCCGAGCATGCCGGCATAGACCGAGAAGGCTTCACCAACACTTGCGGCGCGGAACATGACCCAGCCGATGATAACGAGGAGGAGCGTTGTCGGGACGGTCAAGGCCTTGCTGAAGCCGGCGCGGGCGTAGCCGGTGTATCGCTCGACTGCCAACCAGCCGCCGTGCCAGGCCCCCCAGAGGACGAAGGTCCAGGCGGCACCGTGCCAGAGGCCGCCGAGCAGCATGACCAGGAAGAGGTTCAGGTAGGTGCGCAACGGTCCCAAGCGATTGCCGCCGAGCGGAATGTAGAGGTAGTCGCGCAGCCAGGTCGACAGGCTGATGTGCCAGCGCTGCCAGAATTCGGTGATCGAGGCGCTGACATAGGGCGTGTCAAAGTTGCGGATGAACTTGAAGCCCATCATCAGGCCAAGCCCGATGGCCATGTCGGAATAGCCGGAGAAGTCGAAATAGAGCTGCAGCGTGTAGGCAGCGGCACCGAGCCAGCCCTCGACGAAGGTGACGTTGCCTGATGCGAAGGCTGCGTCTGCAACAGGGGCGATCGAATCGGCCAACAACACTTTCTTGGCAAGGCCTATCGTGAAGATGCCAAGGCCTGTCGAGAACAGGGCGAGACTGTGGGTCCGTTCGTGGAACTGGTCTGCCAAATCCTTGAAGCGAAGTATGGGGCCGGCGATCAACTGGGGGAAGAGCGCGATGAATGCAGCGAAATCGACGAAGCTGCGGGTCGCCGGCGTGTCCTTGCGGTAGACGTCGATGACATAGCCTACGGCCTGGAAGACGTAGAAGGAAATGCCGATCGGCAGGATGAGGCGCCAGTGGACACCGAGTTCATCTGGCGTCGTGCCGAGCAAGGCGGCAAAGCTGTCGACGAAGAAGTTCAGATACTTGAAGACGCCCAGGACCGAAAGGCAGCCCACGACACCGAGAATAAGGGGGATCTTCGCCTTTGCCTGGCCTTCCCACCGTTCGATCATGAGGCCACAGCCATAGGCCCAGGCCGTCACGCCGACGAACAGCAACAGGAAGTCCGGTCGCCACCAGCAGTAAAAAAGGTAGGAACCGAACAGAATGGTCCAGGACTTGAACCGGTCCGGCGTGAGGTAATAGGCGGCCAGGAACAGCGGTAAAAAGAGAAACAGGAAAGTCTCTGACGAGAAAACCATTGTCAGCTCCCGGTCTTGCAGTCCACCGGATCGGCGGACGACGTGTTGGCGTGAATGGTGAGAGCGCTACTGCCCGCCTCGGGGCCGGCGGCTGTCCGCAAGAGATGCGGCACATACGGGGCGAATTCGCCATCGAGCAGGATCGGCAACTGGCCGCCAAAGTCATTGGCCGTCAGAGCTACTTCGCTCGCGGCGCCGCCATGGATGCCGGACTTGTTGCCAGTAAAGACATTGCCGTCGACGACGACGCGTGCGTTCTCATCTTGGTCGATGATCGAGACACCCGCGCCGGCATTGGCGACCAGATCATTGCGCGACAGGGTCAACGCGTGGCTGGCGCGCAGCTTGATCCCGACCTGGCTGTTCGACAGCACGATATTGTCGGCGATCGTCACGCAGGCGCTTCGAACAACGGAGACACCGCCGCGTCCATTTCCCGACAGGAGATTGCCGGTGATTGCAATGTCGCGCGCATCGTTGGCAACGAAGATGCCGCTGCCGCGATTGCCGATGAGGATATTGCCGGTGACGTCGATCGAAGAACTGGTGTTCTGCACATCGATTGCCTGCGCTTCGGTGGTGCCGGTGATGACGTTGTCCCGGATTTGTGCTCCGGCGACGCCTTTCAGTGCGATGGCCGGACCTGTTCCACCGGAAAAGTGATTGTCCGAAACGACCACCCGATGGGTGTTTTCGAGGCTGATGCCCGACATGTTCTCGAAGCTGCTGTCCGTCAAATAGGAAGCAATCCTGGAGGGGAAGAGGGCTGCGCCGAGAACGGACAGGCCGCTGGTTGCGCCGGCGCCGCCAAAGCCGAGCCCATTGAAACGGGCCCCTCTTGCCTGCACGGCGCCGGTCATGGCGGTCGCCACGAAGGGGCGGAAGGCGTTGAGACCCGCGTTGGTGCCGTCGGAAGCGGAGAGTTCGCCGCCATCCACGGTTAAAAGTCCGGAATTGAGGATGAAGGCACCATCCTCTGTCGACAGTTCCAGCGACTGCCCGGGGGAAATCACAAGCGCGGAATCGGACCAGATGACGATCGGCCAACGAGAGACGACTTTCCCTCCCTTGCGCTCGACAGCGCCCGGGTGGCTGCTGGCTGCTTCGGCTAGCAACTGGTCGAGCGTCATCGAGCCGCCGCGGATGAAGAGCGCCGGGGCGGCGCGGTTGGCCAGCGCCTTTTCGATTTCGACCTTGAAATGCCTTGCTGTCTGCAAGTGCAGTTGGGCCAACATGAAGTCGATCGGAACGGTATCCAGTTTGCCGGCCGTCGCGAGGCGGTCGAAAGCGAGCGGCGTTTCGGCGCCGTCCTGCCGAACCTCGGCCAAGCGACCGGAGAGGAGCGCGCGCACGTCGTCCTTTCGTGAGGCGGGGTCGCGAAGCTGTCCTCTGATCTCCGAAACCGTGCGGGTCAGCCCGGCCACATCAGCGTGGCCGGAGCTCTCTGCGCGCAGGCCGGGAGCGGTCGACGTCATCAGGAGTGTCAGAAGGAGAGGGAGCCCCTTGCGCATCGCCATTCCTCAGCTGTGCACGAGTTGCAGGGTGGCCACCGCATCGACGGATGCGGCGACTGCGATTTCGCAGACGACTTCGACCAGCTGCATTTCGGTTTCCGGGCCGCAATAGATCGACGCCGTCTCGCCGGCAGGCACTTCGAAGTTGTCGCCGATGCGCAGCGGTCGGGTGACGGCACCTGTCTTCAGAAGCCCCGATCCCGTCGTGACCGTCACCATGCGGTGTGACGAGGCATCTTCGGCGATCGGAAGCATGGTGCCGGGACGCAACGTCATCATTCGCAGCTCGTAACCCGGGCCTGACTGGACGCGGCGGACCTCGCCCCAGGCCATCTGGTTGCGCATGTGCTGGGCGAGTTCGCGGCGCTTGATGCTCTCGAGCTTCTTGACGATCTGCTTGACCTGCTGGGCCTGATCACGCGTGGTGATGAGCAGGGCATCGTCGGTGTCGACCACGACCACGTCGTCCATGCCGACAACGGCGACGAGCTTGCCGGAGGCCCGCACATAGGAGTTGCGGGTGTCGATGCTGATGACGTCGCCGCTCAGAACATTGCCGTCCTCGTCCTTCTCGGCGATGTGGTGCAGGGCATTCCACGCCCCGACATCGCTCCATGCCACGAGGAGGGGAGCGATCACGGTGCGCGGCGAATGTTCAAAGACGATGGACTCGGTCGGCAGATTGGCGGCCGGCTGCAGCGCTTCGGCATTGAGATAGAAAGCGTGTACGGTCTCCAGGCCATGATCGAGCGCGTTCTTCACGGCCTCGAAGGTAACAGGATCTAGGCGCTTGAACTCTTCGATCAGGACGTCGGCGCGAAAGAGGCTCAAGCCCGAGGCCCAGTAGGCGCCGCCGGCGTCGATAAGGGCCGTTGCGACTTCCACCGGCGGCTTTTCGATGAAGCTCGACACCTTGCGGGCGCAGGTGAGGTCGTCGAGCGCGCCGCCGTCAACGATGTAGCCATAGCCGGTTTCCGGGTATTCCGGCGGAACGCCGAAGAGGACGATGTGACCCTGTTCGGCAGCCTTGCGGGCGGCAAGCACATTGGCCGGCAGGTCGCCCTTCACGATATGGTCGGAGGGGATGACGCAGATCAGCGATGCGGGATCCGTCTTGGCAAGCGTCATGGCGGCTGCGAGTACGGCCGGACCGGTGTTACGCGAGATCGGCTCGGCGAGAATGCGGGCCGGGCACTTGAGGTCGTTCAGCTGGCGAAGCACCGTTGCGACATGTGCGCTGCTGACGGCAACGATCGGATCGGCGAAGCCCGGCGCCCGGTGGCGTTCAACGGTTGCGTGGAAGAACGTGGTCTCCGAATTGCCGTCGATGCGCTGGAACTGCTTGGGATGTTCCGTACGCGACAGAGGCCAGAGGCGCGTGCCGATTCCTCCGCAGAGGATAAGGGGGTGAACGTCTTGCATGGCTGCTCCTGTGAATCCGTTGGAGTGATTGCGCGGGATAGTCTGCCTGGACGGGCTACTCAGCTTGCCGCTCCTTCGCTGAACCATTGGCCAAGCTTCTGGCGGAGCGTGAAGATGCGCTGGCTGATGATGCGGACGGAGACGGGGGAGCCGACGGCTTCGCTGCCGAGTTCGGAATTCGGCTCGATCAAGGCACGCATCTCGCCTTCGTTGCCCACCGCCGTCAGGGCTTCGGCATTCTGGGCGAGGCCGCCGAAGGCAACCTTGCCATCCGAGAAACGCAGTTCGGCGATGTCACCGGAGACGAGTTGCTTGGCCTGATCGGCGGAGACCACGGCCTGAACGACCGGGGTTGCCGTTTCGTCGACAACCTCGACGATCGCGTCGCCGGCCATGACGGTCGAGCCTTCACCGGCGCGGGTCGGCAGGATGCGGCAATCGCAGGGCATGTTGACGCTGAGCGTCGTGCCGGAGACCGATTGCAGAGTGTAAAGCACTTCGCCGCGGGTCGCGCCGAGATCGAGATAGGAAATCTGGCCGCTGGCTATGGCGCGCAACGGCTGGCCGCCGGCAGACAGCACCGCAAGCTGCTTCACTTCCTTGGAGAAGACGCGCTCGTAGACGAGGTTGGCGGCGATCCCTGCAAGGGCAAGGCTGAAGGCAACGGTTGCCGCCATCTTCAGGCCGCGACCGACGATGTTGCCGATGCTCGCCTGACCGGCCTGCTTCTTGCTGCCGCTAACTGCTGCCCTCTCCCGCAGGCTGATGATGCCGTCGACCGAGGTGATGTCACCCGCGATATAGCTGTTCAGGAGGTAACGCAGGGTCGGCAGGTGTTCGCCTGTCGGCTCAAGGAAATCGAGGCGGACCTCGCCGGTTTCGGCATGGGTGCGGCTGATGCGGACATCAACCTGCAGCGAGATCGTGTAGCCATCGAAGTCGAAGCGCAGGACCGCGATCCGTTCCTTGCCCTCGAGTTCCGGGCCAGCGAGACCTGATACCGTGGCGGACACCAGGGAGAGGCTGCGGCCGGTGAACTGGCGCCCGTCGATAACAGTTACGAAGGGGATATTGGTCTTTGGATGTTCCGTCCCCGTGTCAAGCAGGACCGGAAAGCTCTCGGTCTGTCCGGTGTAGCCCTGGGAAGCGGTGTCGCGTGCGGCCTTCGTTTCGATATCCATGGTTACCGTCCTTCGGGGGTTAGATGATGTTGCCGACATAGGCCACGCCGAGGATGAGCCATCCGAGGGCAAGGCAGTGCATGTAGGTGGAGCTCAAGGCGCGCCAGCGCTGGCCGAGAGGGATGGTCCGGTTGGGGCCGGAGCCCGACTGGCGGGTCCATCTCTGGCGATCGAGGCGGAAGAGAATGAAGCTCTTGACGATCGCGCCGCCGACCTGGCTGAAATACAGGAGGAAGGGGTAGGTGATCGGGAAGCTCTCGCCGCGGAAACTCATGATCACCGTACAGAAGAGGTAGCGGGTGAACATGACCCAGGCGAGATAGATCGGCAGTATCCAGGGACTGACGAAGAAGGCGGCAAGCAGGATGCTCGCGGGGCCGGCCAGCGTCGTCCAGATCGACAGCGCCTGATCGAGGATCGACCACCAGGTGAAATAGCCGATGCGGGAGGCGGGAAGGGCAAGAGCACGGGCATTGGTGCGCAGCATGTTGCCGAACCAGCGGGTCATCAGCGTCGTCGCGGACTCCAAGAAACCGTCCTTGGGCTGCGTCTCGATCGACAGGGTGCAGAGATCCGGCAGGTAGAGCATCTTGTAGCCGCGCTGCAGCAGCCAAAACCAGGTGGACTTGTCGTCGCCGGTCAAGAAGTGGACACGGCCGAGACGCCAGTGGTCGATGAAATCGTTGCGGACGAGGTCGACAAAGCCGGGATCGGTCGCCAGACTCGCCCTGAAGATCGACATGCGACCGGTGAGGGTGAGTACACGTCCGCCCAGCGACATCGACGACATCATGACGTGGCGCTGCGAAAAGCGGAGGTCGAACCAGTCGCGGAACAGGCGGCCACCCTGGGTGTCGCTGAGTTCGTCGGTGGTGACGGCGCCGATGCTCGGATCTGTGAAGAAGGGAATGCTGCGGTCGACGACATCATGGGGCACGCAGCTGTCACCGTCGACGAAGATGACGATGTCGTTGCGGCCGGGATTGAGCCTTGCGATGGAGCGCAGCGAGGTCGCGAGCGCGTCACGCTTGCCGGTGCCCTCGATCTTGTCGATCTTCAGGCCGACGGTCGCTTCGCGGCCGGGATGGTGGAGGGCAACCGATGCCATGACCCGACGGATGAGGCGCGCATCGGCCTCGTCGACGATAGAGGCGACGATGGTTGCGCCACCGGTTGCCCGGAAGGCGGCCTCGAAGATCGAGCGATAGACGCGGGTCGAGATCTCAGGGGCGATCTTGTAGGTCGTGACCAGGAAGTAGGCATGATCCTTCAGACCCCGGGCCGTATAGGCCTCGGCGGCCTGACGGCGCCGCCGAGGATAGGCGAAGTTGAGGAAATAGGCGGCCCGCGCCAGGTTGATCCCGGCCCAGGCATAACGCCAGGCGCCAATCAGTCCGACGGTGATCAGGGTGCCGGAGACCGCGGATACGGTCGGGTGCGGCACGCTGAGCGCCAGGATCGTCATGGACAAGAGATAGATGACGTGGGCCAGCATATCGGCGCTCCTTACCAGCAGATGCCCTGGTAGGTGCCGGACGAGCGGATGTCCGGCCGGATGCGCAGCAGGTCGACCATCGGCACCTTATCGCTCGACTGGTCGAGTGCCTGCATGGCCTCGGCGTAGTGATTGCCGACGAGAATGACATCCGAGGAGTCGATGAGATCGTCGAGTTCGCCGACCAGTCGGTTCTTCAGATCGATCGAGGTGTCGTTACCGCGACCTGCACCGCTCATTCCCTCGGCATAGGCCTGCTGGACGAAGGGATCGTAGATCTTCAGGTCATAGCCCTTCGCGATCAGGCGGGAGGCGAGGCTCGCCAGCGGGCTCTCGCGCAGGTCGTCGGTGCCCGTCTTGAAGCTGATGCCGACCATCCCGATCGTCTGGCCGCCCATCTGGGAAACCATGGTCTCAGCGCGGTCGATCTGGGCTTCGTTGGCTTCGAGGACTGCGTCGAGCAGGGCGCTTTCGACATGCGCTTCCTTTGCCAGATGGCGGAGCGCGCGCACGTCCTTGGGCAGGCAGGAGCCTCCAAAGGCAAAACCCGGGCGCATGAAGTAGGGGGAAATGTTGACCTTGAGATCCGAGCACAGGATCTTCATGACCTGCTGCCCATCGACGCCGCAGGCCTTGGCGATGTTGCCGATTTCGTTGGCGAAGGTGACCTTCACGGCGCGCCAGGAGTTGCTGGTGTACTTAATCATCTCGGCGGTCGCAAGCGGCACCGAGTGGCAGACACAGGGCAGACCGGCATTGATCTCGTGCAGGATCTTGTCGGTCGTTTCGTCGATCGCACCGAACACGATCAGGCCCGGATCGTAGTAATCTTCGATGGCGGTGCTTTCGCGCAGGAACTCGGGGTAGTAACCGACCCCGAAATCCTTGCCAGCAATCAGGCCGGAGGCTGCTTCCAATGCCGGAATGCAGACCTTGTCCATGGTACCGGGCACGATGGTCGAACGAACGACAACGGAATGGAAAGCCTTCTTGCGTGCGATCGCAGCAGCAATGGCTTCGCAGGCCTTGACCACATAGGTCAGGCCGACGGAACCATCCGGCGCACTCGGTGTGCCCACGCAGACAAAGGATAGATCAGTGGCGGCGATCGCCTCATCAATATCAAGTGTGGCCCGGAGGCTCCTATTCGCCACCGTCATCTCGATCAGCGGTTCAAGGCCCTTTTCGACGATGGGGGTCTTACCGCGATTGATTGTGTCCACCTTGGCAGGATTTATATCCACCGCGACCACTTCATGGCCGTCCTTTGCCAGGCATGACGCGGCGACGACGCCGACATAACCGATCCCAAATACGCTGATCCTAGCCATTTGCTGCCCTCTGTCCTGACGGCAGAACCCGAGCTTGGGGCTTGCCGATTGTTAACTTCCGTTAATGTCGGCAGTAGACTTGGCAGCATTGCTGTCCTGATCAAAGTCAGGAAAATACGACGAGTGTCAGGAATTTCCCGTCTTTCTGGAAGTAAGTTTCAGAATTTTATGATAAACGAAAAATTGACACGCAAAAAAGCCGCAATCAAAATGACGCGGCTTTTTAAATTTCTGTGTAAAATTACTAGTGCTGCAGCCAGCCTACGCTTATCGCATAATTCACAATGTCTGATCTGGTTCGAAGATCAAGCTTTTTTATTGCTCTATACTTGTACGTCTCAACCGTCTTCGCACTCAGTTGAATATCAGCCGCGATCTCTTTCATCGCCTTGCCGAGAGCCACATGGCGGAGGACGAACTCCTCCTTTATGGACAGTTTCCGCTGGTCGATTGCGCATGGTATGGATGGTCTATCCGGCAGAGCGAGCACGGTTTCGTCGATCACGATATCACCGGCATGGACGCTTTTGATCGCGCGCAGCAGGCGTGGGCTGGCGACTGTCTTCGTGACCACACCACTGTAGCCGCGGTTTACGTAGGTTTCCCCGGATTGGGTTTCCCGGGTATCACAATAGGCGATCAGTTTGGTAGTGGCGCGAAGATCCTTGAGTTCCAGGCCGCATTCGCAGAGCAGTCCATCCAGAAAGTTTGGGTCCGCCACGATCACGTCGGGCTCGAGCTTTTCGATGGCTTCGCACAGCTTTTGGTTGCGTTGCGGCAGAGCAATCGCATGCAGTTGGCGGGTGGAGTTGATGAGGAAGTTCAGCCCGTCGATGAGGACCGGATTGTCGTCCAGAACCAGCACCCTGATCTTGCTAGTGTAATCCATTGCAGCTCCAATCTTTCGACAACGCCACAAAACCCTTCTTCGGTCACAACCGGTTGAACAAGTCTCACCCACTTAGCCAAGTGCAGGAATGGTCCGGGAGAACGTCCGTGGTGTCAAGATGTTGCAGTGCCGCGAAAATTCTAGACAAATTGTTGGGCTGCAACATCCGGTTCTGGCGTTTCATGTCACTTTCTCAAAAAAATACGTACTTCTATCAGTGAATTAGTTGGCTTCTCGGTGTGCCGTAAATCGGTTGCAGATGGTACCAGTGCAATTTTGCGCTGCGGAAAATTGTATCTTTTTGGTGCACCGGTGGTCCTTTCGATAGCTGCTTTATAAGGAATGACAGATGAGAATTTCGTCCGGACCGGTCTTGAGGTCCGGATTAATTCCGGCGGCAATGTGGCGATCAGACCCCATCTCCCGCATTGTTCCGTCAGCTCTTACGCCGCAATCTCCTCATTGGCTCTCACGACGCCTGACGGAATCGTGATTTGGCGAAAGCTAGAGAAGTTATCAGGCAAAATTGCAGCAGCGACATCGCTGTCGCAAAATGACCAGAAAACGCAAGGAGGCGCCGAGCTGTTGGGCACGGCGCCTCGCAGGTGTTTCTGCTTCCGGTGGTTGTGTTGTGGGTGTGCCCCTCAGGCCGCTGTCTCCAGGGGCTGTGGATCGCGTCTTGCGGCATAGGCGGGGGCTGCTGCTGCACCGACGTCGACGTGCGACAGCACCTCGTCGGCGAAGGCTCGTGCGTTCAGGATCGCCTTCTCGCCGCCCGCGGTTGGGGCATTGTCGAGCTTTCGAAGCGGGCGATGCATGTCAAACATTTCCCGGAAGGCGGCGCGTTCGGCAATCGCTGTGTCGAAGACGCGGATGTCCTGTTCCGACAGTAGGCGCTTTACTGCCTGCATCGAACGGGTCGTGATGGCCGGATTGACCCTGGACAGGACGACGGAGTGTGGAATGCGGATGCCTGCCTTGCGGTCGAGATAGCGCAGGAGATCGAGCACCTGGGCGCCACCCTGGGCATCCATGCTCGAGCCCTGGATCGGAACGATGACGTGATCCGACAAGCCGACGGCCGAGGCGAGCAGGGGTGACTGAAGGCCCGGAAGATCGACGATGACGAAATCCCACTGGCTGCGGCGCTCATGGACGATTTTCTGGATCGTTGGCGCCGACACGTAGGTTTCGATGGAGAGCCTCGGCATCAGTGCAGCGCCTTCGTACCACTTCGAGAACCATCGCTGGGGGTCGGCGTCTATCACGCAAACTCGGTAGTTGCGGTGGAGAAGTTCGGTGGTCAGAAGAAGGGCCGCAGTCGTTTTTCCTGCGCCACCCTTCGTATTCGCGAAGGTGATCACTGCCATTGGGTATTCCTGTCTCGAATAGCGGGAGCCGGAATCGCTCATGCGGAGGCACAGGCATCGTGCATCGGGACATATAAAGAAAACTGGTTAACAGAAAATTACGAGATCTAGGGGGGTGGGGCTGTAACCCCTGTATTTCAGGGCTTCCTCCCTCTCGTGCTTCGTTTATACTCGGCCAGTGCTTTCGGGGCCTGTTAACCTTTTGACCTTCCAGGTTGCGGTGTTGGGCGGTGAAGTGTAGCTCAAGGCTATGCTGCATTGCACAACATATAATAGTACTTTTGGACTTTACAGCTATCGAACCTTTGCCTATGCATAGTGTCAGGCACCGTGGAGGCGGTGTCTTTTCAAGGGAGGACATCATGACATTTCTTCGCAAGCTTGCGCTCAGCGCAAGCGTGATTGCACTCGGCTGCTCGTCTGCCATGGCTGCAGACATGACCGTCGGCTTCTCGCAGATCGGCTCGGAATCGGGCTGGCGCGCTGCCGAAACTTCCGTCACCAAGCTTGAAGCTGAAAAGCGCGGCATCGAACTGAAGTTCGCCGACGCCCAGCAGAAGCAGGAAAACCAGATCAAGGCCATCCGTGGTTTCATCGCCCAGGGCGTTGACGCCATTCTCGTTGCTCCCGTCGTCGCAACCGGCTGGGAAGACGTTCTGACGGAAGCCAAGGAAGCCGAAATTCCGGTTATTCTGCTCGACCGCGGCGTTGACGCTCCGCAGGATCTCTACCTGACCTCGGTCGCATCCGACCAGGTGAAGGAAGGCCGCGTTGCCGGCGAATGGCTCGCCACCACAGTCGGCGATAAGCCGTGCAAGGTCGTTGAATTGCAGGGCACCGTCGGTTCTACGCCTGCGATCAACCGCAAGAAGGGCTTCGAAGAAGCAATTGCCGGCAAGGCGAACATCACCATTGCCCGCAGCCAGACCGGTGACTTCACCCGCGCCAAGGGTAAGGAAGTCATGGAAGGCTTCTTGAAGGCTGAAAACGGCGGCAAGGATATCTGCGCCATGTATGCCCACAATGACGACATGGCCGTTGGCGCCATCCAGGCGATCAAGGATGCCGGCCTGAAGCCCGGCACTGACATCCTCGTCGTCTCGATCGACGCCGTTCCGGATATCTTCGCCGCCATGGTTGCCGGCGAAGCCAATGCGACCGTGGAACTGACCCCGAACATGGCCGGCCCTGCCTTCGATGCGCTCGACGCATTCCTGAAGGACGGCAAGCAGCCGGAGAAGTTCATCATTACGGAATCCAAGCTCTACACGCCTGCGGACAACCCGCAGGGCGAGTATGACAACCGCAAGGGCCTCGGTTACTAAGGTAACCCTCCCGGCACGACCCCGCCCTCCCTGGTGGCGGGGTCGCTGTCGCTTTCTCCCGGCGTCAGCAGGGGATAGCTTCAAGGGAGTGGGGGAAGAGGCATATGACCGAGCATCCATCGATCGTGCTTGCGGCGGCGGGCATCACCAAGACATTCGGCAATCATACGGCGCTCGACGGCGTCGATATCGCGTTTCATCGGGGCGAAGTGCACGCACTTCTCGGCGAAAACGGCGCCGGCAAATCGACGCTGATCAAGATCCTGACGGGCGCCTATATTCCCGATGGCGGTATGATCTCCGTCGATGGCGAGAACGTCAATTTCACGACGCCGCAGCAGGCCCAGGCACTCGGCATCGGCACGGTCTATCAGGAGGTCAACCTCCTGCCGAACATGACCGTCATCGACAATCTCTTCATCGGCAGGCAGCCGACCAACCGCTTCGGTCTGGTCGACAAGCGCCGGATGGAGCGCGAATCCCGCGAAATCCTGACCACCTATGGCCTCGACATCGATGTGAAGGCCGAGCTTTCGACCTTCTCCGTCGCCGTCCAGCAGATCATTGCGATCGCCCGCGCCGTCGAACTCTCCGGGAAGGTGCTGATCCTCGACGAGCCGACGGCCAGTCTCGACCGGTCGGAGGTCGAAAAGCTCTTCGGCATCGTCCGGCAGCTGCGCGACCGTGGTCTCGCCATTGTCTTCATTACCCATTTCCTCGATCAGGTGTTCGAGCTGTCGGACCGCCTTACGGTGCTGCGCAACGGACGTCTCGTCGGCACGCAGGCGATTGCCTCGCTCGATCGCACCAGCCTGGTACGCATGATGCTCGGCAAGGACCTGGCTTTTCATCATCCGGATGTTCTCGGCGAAGAGGGCGAGGTTGGCGAGACACTGATGGAATTCGAGGGCTTCGGCCTCACCAACAGCGTCCAGCCCTTCAATCTCAAGATCCATCGCGGCGAAGTTGTCGGTGTCGCCGGTCTGCTGGGGTCCGGTCGTACCGAGATGGCGCGGCTGATGTTCGGCATCGATCAGGCCGATAGCGGCTCGATCAAGATCGACGGCTCGACGCGTCACGTGCGCAATCCGCGCGAAGCGGTCGAACTCGGCTTCGGCTTCTGCCCTGAAGATCGCAAGATCGACGGCATCTTCGGCGACCTCTCGGTGCGCGAAAACATCGTGATTGCCATGCAGGCGCGGCTCGGCTGGTTCAAGGCGCTCAACCGCGACGAACAGCTGGAAATTGCCGGCAACTTTATCGAGGCGCTTGACATCCGCACGGCGTCTGCCGAGCTTCCGGTCAAGCTGCTCTCCGGCGGCAACCAGCAGAAGGTGATCCTCGCCCGCTGGCTCGCCACCGATCCGCGTTTCCTCATCCTCGACGAGCCGACGCGCGGCATCGATGTCGGTGCCCATGCCGAAATCGTGCGCATGATCAGCCGGCTGCGTGAAGACGGACTGGCCCTCGTCGTGATCTCGTCCGAACTCGACGAAATCGTCAGTTATTCCTCGCGTGTCGTTGTCATGCGCGATCGCAAGATGGTCGCCGAGCTGCATGGCGCCGACATCACTCCCGGTGTCATCGTCCAGACCATTGCCGCCCAGCCGGCGGAGGTCGAGGCATGAAAAGGCTTTCCATGTCCCGCATCATTTCCCCGCAGCTGCTCGCGCTTGCCGGCGTGCTGTTCTTCAACTGGCTTGTCTTTCCGGGCTTCTTCAATATCACCTGGCAGGATGGGCGCCTGTTCGGCAGCCTCATCGACGTGATCAATCGCGGTGCGCCCGTCGCGATCCTCGCGATCGGCATGACGGCCATCATTGCCACCAAGGGCGTGGACCTGTCCGTCGGCGCGGTGATGGCGGTCGCCGGCGCCGTTGCGGCTACCTCAGCCGTTGCGGGGCAGCCGCTGATCGTGACGCTCGCTGCGGCCCTCGCCGTCGGTATCCTTTGTGGTCTCTGGAACGGTATTCTGGTCGCCTATCTCGGCATTCAGCCTTTCGTCGCCACACTGGTGCTGATGGTGGCGGGGCGAGGGGTGGCGCAGCTGATAACCGAGGGGTCGATCGTCACCTTTTCCGATCCCGCGCTCATTTTCGTCGGCACGGGCAACCTCTTCGGTCTGCCGATGCCTGCCGTCATCGCAATTGTTCTCATGATCGTTGCGCATCTCTTCATGCGACGCACGGCCATCGGCCTGTTCATCGAAGCCATTGGCATCAATCTTTCTGCGGCCAATTATACGGGGCTCCGCAGCAGACTCGTGATCCTTTGCATCTATGCGTTCGGTGGATTTTGTGCAGCTATGGCCGGCATCATCGCCGCAGCCGACATTCGCGGGGCGGATGCCAACAATGCCGGTCTCTGGCTCGAGCTCGATGCGATCCTCGCGGTCGTTATCGGCGGTACGTCGCTGCTCGGCGGGCGCTTCTCTATTCCGATGTCGGTGATGGGCGCGATCATCATCCAGGCGATGAATACCGGCGTGCTCGTCTCGGGCTTCCCGCCGGAATTCAACCTGATCGTCAAGGCCGGTATGATCATCATCATCCTGGTGCTGCAATCGGCCCGCATCGCCCAGGTGCTCGGCCGCAAGTTCGGCCCTCGCCAGACGGTTCCGACCACCCCCACAAAGACCGCAGACCAAACTTCGGGACAGGCACGATGAATCCGCGTTATCGCCCTCTCGCCGCGACCACACTCATCTTCGTGATCGCCTACGCCATCTGCATTTTCCAGTTTCCGACGATGTGGTCGACGCGGGTGTTCGGCAACTTCCTGACGGACAATGCCTTTCTCGGCATCGCGGCAGTTGGAGCCACCTTCGTCATCATCTCCGGCGGCATCGATCTCTCCGTCGGGGCGGTGATCGGCCTGACCGGGGTGATCACGGCCATTCTGATTTCCTGGGTCGGCATCCATCCCATGGCGGTCTTTGCGATTGTGCTGGTTCTGGCCGCAGCCTTCGGGGCGTCGATGGGCGCGGTCATCCACTTCCTTCAGGTGCCACCCTTTATCGTGACGCTGGCCGGCATGTTTCTCGCTCGCGGTCTGGCCTCGGTGCTTAGCCAGGATTCCATCCCGATCGACCACGAATTCTACCGGACGATCTCGAGCCTCTACTACCGGCTGCCCGGTGGCGGACGTCTGAGCTTCATCGGTCTCTTGATGCTTGCCACCTTCCTCGTCTTCGGGTTCATCGCCCACAAGACGCGGTTCGGCTCCTATGTCTACGCCATCGGTGGCAACGTCAATTCGGCGTCGCTGATGGGGGTTCCGACCGGGCAAGTGACCATCGGCATCTATGCCCTGTCGTCTTTCCTGGGTGGGCTCGCCGGGATCGTCTACTCGCTCTACACTTCCGCGGGCTACCCGCTGGCGGCGGTCGGCATCGAACTTGACTCGATTGCAGCCGTGGTGATAGGCGGAACCTTGTTGACGGGCGGTTACGGTTTCATCTTCGGAACCCTGATCGGGGTCATGCTGCAGGGCCTTGTCCAGACTTACATCGTCTTCGATGGGACGCTCTCCAGCTGGTGGACTAAAATCGCCATCGGGTTCCTGCTGTTCATGTTCATCTTGCTTCAGAAGCTGGTGTTTACCGCGCAGACCGGGCGTACACGCCTGAAGAAGGCCCCTGCATGAGTGAGCCGGGGAGCCTTCTTCGCTCCCTGTCTGGGCGGTCGACGGCGCGTAACTACCATTCGCATGTGATCAACGAGATCGGGGCCGGGGTTATCTCCGGTCGTTACCCGATCGGTACGACGCTGCCGAACGATGCCGAATTGATGGAGGAATTCGAGGTCTCGCGTACGGTGTTGCGCGAGGCCTTGAAGACTTTGGAGGCCAAGGGGCTGCTCGAAGCCCGCCCGAAGGTTGGCACCAAGGTCGCCAAGAAAAGCCGCTGGAGCCTTTACGATCCGCAGGTGCTCGCCTGGCACCTGGAAGCCCCTGTTGATGCGGAGTTTCTGTCCGGACTGCATGAGGTGCGCCGCTCGCTGGAGCCGCAGGCGGCGGCCGAGGTTGCGCGGCGTCGCACCGCCGACCAGATCCGCCTGATGCTCTACTGGATCCACCAGATGGAGACCTCGCTCGGATCTCTGCAGAATTTTGCTCTCGCGGATTTCGAACTGCACCGCATCATCGCGGATTCGGCGCATAATCCCTTCGTACGGGCCTTATACGGCGTCATAGAGCTTGCCCATGCGCTGGCCTACAAGGCGCTGATGGCCGCACCGGACCCCTGCCTTCTTGACGCGGTTCTCGAGAAGCACCGGCTCTTGGTCAACCGGATCGAGTATGGCGACGAAGCCGGAGCCAGAAATGCCATGCTCGAAACCATCGAGCACGATCGCACGGTGGCGCAGCGATCCGGCTGACACGCTCCAGGGTCGGCTGAGATCGACAAGTTTAGAGAGCGAGCGCGTCCTTCAGTGTGCGCGCTTCGGCCATGGTAAGATCGAGATCGGCCTCGATGTGATCGATGTGATGCAGCATCAGATGGGTCGCCTTCTTGGCGTCGCCCTTTTCTAGCGCGTTCAGGATTTCGTCGTGTTCGTCATGCCCGCAGCTCGAAATGCCAGTGCGGCCATAAAGTGCGATGACGAGGGAGGAACGGGCGACGAGTTCGTCCATGAACTTTTCCAGCACCTGATTGCCCGCAACCTTGGCCAGCATGAGGTGGAAATCGCCCGATGCCTTGATCTCTGCGCGTCGTGCGTTCGCGCCGCGTTCGGTGCGGTAGCGAGCTTCTTCCTTCAGGTGTTCGCGCAGGGCGGCGATGTCGGATGGCGCGATCCGCTCGGCTGCTGCCGCAATGATGCCGGCCTCGATCAGGCGGCGCGATGCGAAGACCTGGCGTGCCTCTTCCGTGCTCGGATTGGAGACAAAGGCACCCCGATTTCGTTCCGTTTTCACCAATCCCTCGAAGGCGAGCATCTGCAATGCGTCGCGCACGACCGTGCGGCTGACATCGAAGAGGGTGCCGACTTCAGCTTCGGACAGCTTGGTTCCCGGAGCAAGGCGTCGGTCGACGATCGCGTCACGCAAAGCGTCGCGGATCGCCCGGGCGCGGTCTTCGAGATTGGGGTCGAGTTGCCTGCGGAGTGAGCTGTTGGCGGTCATGGGATCATCCGGTGTCTGATAGTCTTGTAGCCCGCAGATCGAACTTGCGAAAGATCTATCCGACACCAAGTCTCCGTAAGATTGCATACAATTTAGATCTACATTTGATGGCAATCGATTAATTGCTGTGCATGCAGTCGTGTCAGTTGCTCATTCCTTTTGCGCTGCAACAATTGCTCTCATGGGATTCAAGGACTTAGCCGCGTGGCCTCGAACTGGCACGGCTTATGCATTGTCCTTAGCGAGACGAAGGAGCCGCCATGACGAAAGCCGCCGACATCGAACTCGCTGCCGTGACCAAGGTTTACGGTGCTGCGACTGCAGTTCATGCCATCAGCCTCAAGATCCCGGCTGGCACTTACTGCTGCCTGCTCGGACCTTCCGGTTGCGGCAAGACATCGACGCTCAGAATGGTCGCCGGACATGAAAGCGTGTCGTCTGGCGATGTTGTCTTCGGCAATAACAATGTGACCACGCTGCCGCCTGCGCAGCGTGGCACGGCGATGATGTTCCAGTCCTACGCGTTGTTCCCGCATCTTGATCTTGTCGACAATGTTGCGTTCAGCCTGAAGATGAAGGGTGTCGACAAGGAGACGCGCCGCGCGCAAGCGATGGAGATGCTCAAGCTGATGCAGCTCGAGCCCTATGCCGAGCGTCGTCCCGCCCAGCTTTCCGGTGGGCAGCAGCAGCGCGTGGCACTTGCGCGTGCCTTGATCACGAGGCCCGAGGCTTTGCTGCTCGATGAGCCCCTCTCGGCGCTCGACCCGTTCCTCAAGATCCGCATGCGTGCCGAACTGAAGAAACTGCAGACCTCGCTCGGCATCACCTTCGTGCATGTGACCCACAGCCAGGAAGAGGCGATGGCGCTTGCCGATCTGATCGTCGTGATGAACGAGGGGCGCATCGAGCAGGCGGCGACGCCTCGTGCCGTCTTCGAGCGGCCGGCCACGGCCTTCGTCGCGCGCTTCATGGGCGACCACAATGTGCTCTCCGGGCGCATCGTCGAGCGCACGGCAGAGGGCTTGTTTATCGAGGTGATCGGTGGCGGGCGGTTCTTCGCCCTCGGCGCAGCACCTGTCGAGGATGAAACGGCCGATATCGCCATCCGCACGGACCATGTGCGCATCGGTGCCATGCCGGCCGATGGTCTCGGCTTCGACGGCATCGTCTCGAACGTCGAATATCTCGGCGCCAAGGTGAAGCTAACCGTCACCACCGCCTTTACCGATGAATTCACCGCCGTTCTCTCGGACGCGGCCTTCTTTGCCTCTCCGGTTCGCGTCGGGGAAGGCGTCACCCTGTCATGGGATCAGCCGGATTCGATCGTCCTCGGACGCATCGTGAAGTGAAGCCAAACCAATAAAACCAGGAGAACAGCGCAATGTCAGACAGCAGCAAGACAAAGAAGGGCGTATCCCGCCGCACATTCCTGAAGACCGCATCGGCCGCTGCCGGCCTCGCCGCCGGTTCGGGCGCAATCACCGGCTTCCCGACGATCTGGGCGCAGAACCCGATCACGCTTCGCCAGTTCGGCACGGGCGTGTCGAACATCAATGCGATTGCCCAGAAGTGCAAGGAAGACCTCGGCATCACGCTTGAGATGACGGCGACGGATTCGGACGCCGCAGCCCAGCGCGCCGTGACCCAGCCGATGTCCTATGACATCGCCGACATCGAATATTGGATCCTGAAGAAGGTCTATCCGACCGGCGTCATCCAGCCGATGGAAACGTCTAAGCTCAAGTTCTACGACAAGGTCGTGCCGCTGTTCAAAAACGGCAAGCTGCTGCCGGACAGCGTGATCGCGCAAGGGACTGCACCGCACACCGTCGGTTATGTCGAGAGCAAGGATGCCAAGACCTTTGCATCCGGCGAGACCGAGCTCTTCACGATGATGCCGACCATCTACAATGCCGACACGCTCGGCATCCGCCCGGATCTGGTTGGGCGCGAGATCACCTCCTGGGCCGACATCATGGACCCGGCCTTCAAGGGCAAGACTTCGATCCTCAACATTCCCTCGATCGGCATCATGGATGCCGCGATGATCTGCGAAGCCATGGGCATCATCAAATATGCCGACAAGGGCAACATGACCCAGGCCGAGATCGACACCACGATCGACTTCCTGATCAAGGCAAAGCAGGACGGCCAATTCCGCGCCTTCTGGAAGTCGTTCGACGAGTCGGTCAACCTGATGGCCTCAGGCGAAGTCGTCATCCAATCGATGTGGTCGCCGGCCGTTGCCGCCGTGCGCTCGAAGGGTATCGCCTGCAAGTACCAGCCGCTCAAGGAAGGCTATCGCTCGTGGGGCGGCGGTCTGGGTCTTGCCGCACATCTCACCGGCGCGCAGCTCGATGCGGCCTATGAATACATCAACTGGTACACGTCCGGTTGGGTCGGCGGCTATCTCAACCGTCAGGGCTACTACTCTGCCTGCATGGAAACCGCGAAGGAATTCATGTCTGCCGACGAGTGGGGCTACTGGATCGAAGGCAAGGCCGCGACCGGCGACATCATGTCTCCGGAAGGTGCGGTCATGGAAAAGGCTGGTGCTGTCCGCGACGGCGGCTCCTTCGAAGAACGCATGGGCAAGGTCGCCTGCTGGAACTCCGTCATGGACGAAGACCGCTACATGGTCCGCCGCTGGAACGAGTTCATCGCGGCTTGATGTCTTACCCTCCCCTTGAGGGGGAGGGTCGGAGCGAAGCTCCTGGGTGGGGTGAACGTCTGCAATGGATCACCCCCACCTGCGGCTTCGCCGCGACCTCCCCCCTCAAGGGGGAGGTGGTCCCAGAACCCCTTCTCCTCGCTTGCGGGGAGAAGGTCCCGGCAGGGGGATGAGGGGCATCTTCACATGTGGAATGCCGATTGAGCGACAGGAGACCTAACATCATGGTGGAAGTGCGATTTCTGGGTGTCGGCAAGCCGAAGCCGAAACGCGTCATCCGTGTGCCGCTTGGGCTGGTCTCCTATCTGCAGGCGACGCCGCTCATGCTCATCCTCGGCTGCTTCCTGCTGCTGCCGATCCTGATGATCGGAACGGTGTCCTTCTGGGACTATGACTTCGCCCAGATGTATCCCGATTTCGTCACCTTCAACTACACCGAGACGCTCGGGTCCTGGGTCACCTGGAAGATCTATTTCAACACGTTGAAATTCGCCTTCATCGTCTGGGCGATCACGCTCTTCGTCGGCTTCTGGGTCGCCTATTTCCTGGCCTTCCATGTGCGCACGTCAACGATGCAGAGCGTGCTTTTCCTCGTCTGCACCGTGCCGTTTCTAACGTCCAATATCATCCGCATGATCTCCTGGATCCCGGTGCTCGGCCGAAATGGGCTGATCAATACCGCACTGGTCAATGCCGGCATCGTGCCACAGCCGATCGAGTGGTTGCTTTATTCGGATTTCGCCGTGGTGCTCGCCATGGTGCATCTCTACACGCTGTTCATGGTCACCCCGATCTTCAACACGATGATGCGCATCGACCGGTCGTTGCTGGAAGCGGCGCGCGATGCAGGGGCAAGCGGCTGGCAGATCCTCACCAATGTGATTATCCCCTTGTCAAAACCCGGCATGGCGATCGGCACGATCTTTGTTGTGACCCTCGTCATGGCCGATTTCTCCACCGTGCAGGTCATGTCCGGCGGGCAGAGCGCGTCTGTCGCGCTTATGATGAAGAACCAGATGTCGTTGCTGCAGTATCCTGCGGCCGCCGCCAATGCCGTGGTTCTGCTGGCCCTGGTCCTGCTGATGGTCGCGGCCATTCTCCGCGTCGTCGATATCAGGAAGGAGCTTTGAGATGAACACCGAGAAACGGTCGCGCGAATTCTACGTGCTCGCCATCTTCTTCACCCTCTTCGTGCTCTTCCTCTACGGCCCCTTGTCGGCCATTGTGATCCTCTCCTTCCAGGGGCCGAATGGCGGGTTGACCTTTCCGCTGAACGGGGTCTCGCTGCGCTGGTTCGCCAACCTGTTCGAACAGCAGGCGGTCGGTGATTTCGGCGGTTCGTTCCGCCGTTCCTTCGCGCTCGGCTTCATGGTCATGGTGGTGACGGTGGTCGTTTCGCTGCTGGCGGGCCTTGCCTTCCGCCGCAAGTTCGCCGGGGCGACGGCGCTCTTCTATCTCTCGGTTGCCAGCCTCGTCGTGCCCTCGATCATCATTTCGCTCGGCATCGGCGTCTTGTTCAGCCAGCTTGGTTTCCAGCCTGCCTGGTACACATCCGGCTTTGGGGCACATCTCACCTGGACGCTGCCCTTCGGCGTGCTGATCATGTTCGCGATCTTCAACCGCTTCTCGCCCGCTTATGAGGAAGCTGCACGCGACCTGGGCGCCACCTCCTGGCAGACCTTCCGGCATGTGGTGCTGCCGATGATCGCACCGCCGCTGATCGGGGTCGGGCTTTTCGGCTTCACGCTCTCCTATGACGAGTTTGCGCGTACGCTGATGACCTCGGGAACCTACAACACGCTGCCACTGGAGATCTACGGCATGACGACCAATGTCACGACACCGGTGCTTTATGCGCTCGGCACGGTGACCACGCTCTTCTCCTTTCTGGTGATTGCAGGAACGCTGGGCATCATAATGGCCATGAACCGCAGTCGGGGGCGGGCGTAATCGCATGAAAATTGCCGTGATCAATCCGAACACGACTGCCAGCATGACGGCTACCATCGCGGATGCTGCACGGCGCGTTGCCCATGCGGGAACCGAGATCGTGGCCGTCACCTCATCCATGGGCCCGGTCTCGATCGAGGGCTATTATGACGAGGTCTTCGCGGTGCCTGGCCTGCTGGTGGAAATCGCCAAGGCGGAACGCGAGGGAGCAGATGCGATCGTCATTGCCTGTTTCGACGATACGGGGCTGGATGCAGCCCGGGCGCTGGCCGGTATCCCTGTCATCGGCATCTGTGAGGCGGCGCTTTCGGCGACCTCCTTTATCGCGCAACGGTTTTCTATTGTGACCACCATGGAACGCTCGCGGCTCCCCGTTGAACATCTCGTGCATCGCTACGGCATGGGCGGCCGCTGCAAGGTGCGCGCGGCGGATGTGCCTGTTCTCTCGCTCGAAGATCCCAATTCCAATGCCCGCGATCGGTTGCGCAGCGAGATATCGGCAGCGCTGAAGGACGACAGGGCCGAGGCGATCGTGCTCGGATGCGCCGGCATGGCCGATCTGACGGCAGCACTCCGGCAGGAGTTCGGGGTGCCTGTTGTGGACGGTGTGGCGGCTGCTGTGAAACAGGCGGAAAGCCTTGTTGCGCAGGGCTTGTCGACCGCCAAGCGCGGCGCCTATGCGACACCCGTCTCCAAGACCTATCACGGTGACCTCGCCCGTTTCTCTCCCGCTGCCATGGGCGTGTGAGCGTGGTCGAGGATCTAGAGATCAGGGTCCTGACGACTGGCGAAGTCGAGGAACTCGTCGACTGGGCGGCGCTCGAAGGCTGGAACCCTGGGCATGGCGATGCCGCAGTCTTCCGTTCCGCCGATCCCGAGGGCTTCATCGGTTTTTTTGTTGAAGGACGGCTCGCAGCGGGGATTTCAGCCGTTCGCTACGGCGACGGCTTCGGTTTCATTGGGCTTTACATCTGCCATCCGGACTTTCGGGGCAGGGGGCTTGGACGGCGGGTCTGGGAGGCCGGAATGGCGCATCTCGGGGATCGTGCCATCGGCCTCGACGGGGTTGTCGAGCAGCAGGAGAATTATGGCCGCATGGGTTTTGCGACCGCCTATGACACTGTTCGCTGGAGCATCGATCGCATGCCGGCTCTGCCTGCGAGCTTTACCCGGTGTGAGGCGATCACCGAGGGTGATCTCGCCGAGATCCTTGCGCTCGATCGGGCATTCTTCACCGCGCCAAGAGAAGACTTCCTCTCCGACTGGCTGAAGCCGCCGCGTCGTGCCTTCCTCTGCCGTCGGCAGGGTGTCGTGGCCGGCTATGCCGTGATGCGACCCTGCCTTGGTGGCTACAAGATCGGGCCGCTGTTTGCCATGGATGGACGGACGGCGGAGGATCTGCTGAAGATCTGTCTCGCAAACCTCAAAGGCGAGGAAGTGCATCTGGATGTGCCGGAATACCAGGAAGGCTTTCGCTACCTGCTCGGCCGTCTCGGCTTCAAACGAGGGTTCCAGACGTCGCGCATGTATCGAGGCGAACCGCCGTCCGTACAGAAGACAGGCGTCTATGCGATCACTACGCTCGAACTCGGCTGAGGTTTCTCAGTCCGCCATGCCTGACGGTGCTGCCAGCGGCAGCATGTCCTTGTAAATGCCGGGCGACGAGCCAGGGATGGCGATGGCACCGACGCTTTTCTCATAAAAGCCCATGGGGCCGGCACCGCCGATAATGGCATAGCCATAGCCCTGGTCGCGCATGTCAAGGAGCGTGCGGATCAACAGTGCATGGCCGATGCCACGACCGCGGGCATTCTCATCCACGCCGGTCGGGCCGAAGAAACCTCTCATGGTCGCCTCGTGACAGGCAAAGCCAAGCAGAGTTTCGCCTTCATGGGCAATCCAGCAGGTCACCGGCTGGCGCATGATTGCCGCTGTCGCTTCTGATGCCCAGCCGGCGCCGAAACGGGGCTCGATCCAGGCGCAGACCCCTTGCAATTCTGGCACAAGCGCGCGCCGGATCGTGACGCCTTCGGCCTGCATGCGCCGATCAAGGTCGGGATTTGGCTGCAGATCGTAGAGCTTTACCAACATGTCCGCAGCCATCTCAGCCTCCTTAATGCTCTCTAGCGAAGTCGAGACCAAGGATCGCGGCTCCGATCAGGCCCGGTTCTACGCCGCAGGCGGCCGGAACAACGATTGGGTTCTTGAACTTGCGAAGGATGCGGGCGCGCAGAGCCGTATCGATCCGAGATAGAAGCGCCGGCACGTTCGAAAGGCCGCCGCCAACGGGCAATATCGTCGTGCCGGTGACATTGACCACGACCGAAAGCGCATCGGTGAGGATGTCGACATAGACATCGATGGTGCGTTCGGCCTTGGCGTCGCCCTTATGCCAGTCGGCGATGATGTCTTCGCTGGTCAGTTGTTCGGCGTGAATATGCTTGTGCAGCTTTTCGAGGCCTCTCGCGCTGCAGATCGCGTCGATGCAGCCGACCTGGCCGCAGCCGCACTGGAAGCGCGGCACATGCATCGGAGGCGTGCCGGCTTCCGTCGGCTGGATGGGCCCATGGCCCCATTCGCCGGCAAAGCCGCTTTCGTTGATCAGCTTGCCGTCGATGACGAGGCCGCCGCCGACGCCGGTGCCGAGGATGACGCCGAACACGACCCGATGGCCGCGTGCCGCGCCGATGCCGGCTTCCGCCAGCACGAAACAGTCGGCATCATTGGCGACGATGACCGGCAGGCCGAGGGCAGCTTCAAGATCGGCCTGTAGAGGCCGGCCATGGATGCAAGGGATATTGGCGACAACGGCGTTCGTCGTATCGGGATCGATGACGCCGGCGATCGAGATCGCGATGCAGGCCGCTCGCTCACCGGCGATGGCTTCGGCTTCCGCGATGACGGAGGCAAGTGTGGCGACGAAGGCGTCGAAATCGTGGATCGGGGTCGGTTGGCGCGGGAAAGGGCGGATGTCTTCCGGGCTCATTGCCAGTGCGCCCTTGATGGCGGTACCGCCGATATCGAAGCAGACGATCATGCGAAGGCCCTGCTCGGCGCGGTGTCGGCACGATGGACGCAGGCGCCTGCAATCCAGGTCGAGTCGATGTCGAGATCAGGGCTCAGCACGATGAAGTCGGCATCCTGGCCTGCGCCTAGGCTTCCTTTGCTTGGCGCGCCAATGGCCTCAGCGGGATAGAGCGATGCCATGCGCAGCGCCTCTTCCAGCGGTTGGCCGAGTTTCTCGTGCACGTAACGAACGCAGGAGAGCATATCGATGTCGGCGCCGGCAAGCGTTCCATCGGCGAGTGTCAGGCGCCCGTCGCGGCGGTAGACGGTCCGGCCGTTCAGGTCGAAGCTTGTCTCATCAGAGCCAATGGTCGACATGGCATCGGTCACGAGGAAGATGTGGGCGGGGGCGGTTTTGGCGGCGAGCGCGATCTTCATGGTGACCGGATCGACATGGAAGCCGTCGGCGATCAGTCCGCAATGGAGGACCGGCGAGGTGAGGGCGGCGCCGACAAGGCCGGGCTCCCGATTTCCGAGCGGGCTCATAGCGTTGAAGAGATGAGTGACGAGTGTGGCGCCTGCTTCGACATAGACCTCGACGCTGGCGCAGCTCGTGTCGGTGTGGCCAAGGCTCACGCGGTAACCGGCCTGAACCAGGCGATTGACCTGGTCCGGTGTGACACTTTCCGGGGCAACCGTGATCATCGGGATGCCGAAACGCGATGCCTGATCGACGAGATGGTCGAGATCGGCTTGCGACATCGGGCGGATCAGGGCCGGATCATGGGTGCCCTTGCGGGCGATCGAGAGATGCGGGCCTTCGAGATGCAGGCCGAGATAGCCCGGCTCGCCTGCCTTGGCTGCGGCCTCGCCGGCGATGATGGCTTCTCTCTTCAGTTCTGGCGCATCGGTGATCAATGTGACCATCAGAGCCGTTGTGCCGTAACGCGCATGCGCCTCGCACATCGTGCGGATGCCGGTCACTGTCGGATCGTTGTTGAACAGCACGCCGCCGCCGCCATTCACCTGCAGGTCGATGAAGCCGGGGGCAATCAGCGCATCGCCCATATCCTGCCTGGCAATGCCCGCGGGCAAGTCGGCTCTGGCGAGAACAGCCTTCACCCGGCCGTTGTCGACCAGGAGGGCGGCATCTTCGTGGAACGTGTGCCCATCGAAGATGCGGCTTGCTGTGATGGCGAAGGCTTGGCTCATTGGGTCTCGGTAACTTTCTTCAGTGCGACCGGCTTGTCGGGATTGAAGCCGCGGGCACGGGAGAGGGATTCGATAAAGCCATAATAAGGAACGATCAGGGCCAGCGCATCCGTGATCGGATGTCCTGTTGCGATGAAAGGCAGCTTGTGGCCGGCGGTCGCCTGATCCGAGGTGATGAAACAGGTGGCATTGCTGGCCGCGAGCTTCGAGACAGTGCCGGCGATCGAAGCTTCTGCCTTGTCGCGCGCCGCAAAGGCGACGACGGGGAAGTCGCGACCGACGATCGAGACTGGCCCATGCAGGACTTCTGCGGAGGAATAGGCTTCCGCATGCAGCTCGCAGGTCTCCTTGCACTTGAGTGCCGCTTCTGCGGCGATGGCAAGTGCTGGGCCGCGACCGAGCATATAGAGGGAGTCTGCCGATTTCAGCGGCTCGAGCAGTGCGCTCCAGTCTAGAGAGAGCGCCTTTTTGAAGTGCTCAGGCAGCGTGTCCACGGCGCGTGTCAACGCATCGTCTCTGCTCCAGCTTGCAAGGATAGCAAGGCCGGCCACAATCGAATTGACGAAGGACTTGGTGGCGGCAACCGCGATTTCGGGACCCGCCTTGATGTCGATGGCGAAGGTCGCAGCATCGGCGAGCGGCGAGGGCAGTGTGTTAACGAGGCTGATGGTCGTTGCGCCGCCGGCGCGGGCGCCTCGGGCCATGGCAACGATGTCGGGGCTGGCACCCGACTGTGACACCGCAAAGGCGGCGGCCTTGCCGAGCTTCATCGGGGTCTCGTAGATCGAGGCGAGCGAGGGGCCGAGCGAGGCGACCGGCAGGCCCATCTGCAGCTCTATCGCATATTTCAGGAAATGGGCCGCATGATCGGAAGAGCCGCGGGCGATCGTGACGACGACGCCTGGGTCCTTGTCGCGCAGCGCGTTCGCCGCGTCTGATATCACGGTTCTGGAACTGTCCAGCAATCGGGCAGCGGCTGCGGGGATCTCGTCGATCTCCTCACGCATCTTCGTGGTCATATCAAGCGCTTTCAGTCTTGAGGCTTCATGGGCGAGCCGATGCCGAGTTCGGCAACCAGGTCATAGGCGTCGCTGCGATAGAGCGCGCGCGACATTTCCATCACGCGGCCGGTTTCGAGATAGGCAATTCGCTGTACCGAGAGTGCTGCCGAGCCGGGGGGCACGCCGAGCAGCTTGGTTTCCTCGTCTGTCAGCAGAACGGCCGAGATGCGCTGGTTGGCACGAACGGGGCGGATGCCGGCGTCCAGCAGGCATAGGTAGAGAGAGTCCTCGATTTTATCCGGATCCGGCAGCAGGTCGTCCGGCAGGCTTGTGCGTTCCAGCGCGATCGGCATGTCATTGGCGGTTCGCAGGCGGTCGATGCGGGCGACGCGCGCGCCGCTGACGAGGCCGAGCATCATGGTTTCTTCCGCCGTCGGATAAAACAGGCCGCGACCCAGCCAGCGGGAGCCTGCGACCATGCCGCGCCGGCGCATGTCCTCGGTGAAGGAGGTCAGCTGGCTCAGAGGTTGCTGCATGCGCGGCACGGGCTTCACGACGAATGTGCCGGACCCACGACGACGGACGAGCAGGCCTTCTTCCACCAGTTCATCGATCGCCTTGCGCACCGTCACGCGGCTGATCTCGGCCGCTTCTGCGATGTCGCGCTCGGCCGGCAGGGCGTCGCCGTGCTTCAGGCGACCCGAGGCGACGGCGTCCTCGATCATCTTGCGCAGCTTCACATAAAGCGGTCCGCCGCGGACGGACTGAAGTTGTTCCAGGGGGAGGGGCGTGCTCATGCGGTTCCTCTGCCCCAGGTGCGGACGGACCGCAAGCGGAGGGCAATTGCGCATTCCGTCTTCGGTGTCTGCATGCTTCCATCCCCTCGGTGGTCTTTCTCAAAACAATACCAACCAGAAACCTATTTCGCAAATGGTTTTGAAAAGGATGTGCGCATGAATGTTGATATGAAGAAATTTCGCCGGAAAAACAGCAATTTGGATGTTTTGAGGCCGATTTTGACATAACCCGCTTTACGATTGGACTAGTTTTGGTATCTTAAATTAACGATTGGAGAGGAGCCCAATCCAAAGCCTCTGCGCCTTCTTCCGCAATGGGATGAGTTGCGATTGCAGGCCCCGGCATTTCTGCTCTTCATCCAATATCGCAGGCAGTCATGAAAACAATTTTCATCAACGATGGGATTTTCGCTTCCCGTGTTGACGATCTTGGAAAATTGACGCAGTCTGCGAAAAATAATTACGAAAGCAGGGGAATGCATCATGAAGGTCGCGATTATCGGACTCGGATTCCGTCTTGGATATCTGGGTCGGGTGTTCAAGGAGATTGATCCGAGCTTCGAGATCGTCGGCTACGTCGATCCGGCGCCAGCCGGCATGGCAACGCTCGACGAGCATGGTATCTCTCCCGGCAAGGTCTATGACACGCCTGAAGCCCTGATCGCCGGCGAAACCTTCGATCTCCTGATGATCGGTTCGCCCAACCACCTGCATCTCGATCATATCCGGCTCGGCCTTGAGGCTGGTCTGACCGTTTTCACCGAAAAGCCGATCGTCACCAGCATCGAGGAGAGCTACGCGCTTGCCTCTCTGCTCAACACATATGGTCACGACCGCCTGCTGGTCGGTCTCGTGCTGCGTTACTCCCCGCTCTACCGCGACCTGCGCAAGGCGCAGGAAGAGGGGCGTCTCGGCAATGTCGTCTCGATCGAGGCCTCCGAGCACATTCAGCCCTATCACGGCGCTTTCTTCATGCGCGACTGGCGTCGCTACGGCCGTTATGCTGGCGGCTTCATGCTGGAAAAGTGCTGCCACGACCTCGACCTTTACAACGGCGTCGTCGGTGCGCGCCCGCGCTTCGTCGCGAGCTTCGGCGGTCGCAAGAGCTTCGTGCCGGAAAACGCACCTGAAGCGGAAGGCGTCAACGATCTCAACGTCTATCACCGGAAGCCCAGCGGCTGGCAGGGTTCCGACAAGGTGTTCGACAGCGACGGCGACATCATCGATTTCCAGACCGCGATCGTCGAATACGAGAGCGGCGTGTCGATGACCTTCCATACCAATCTCAATGTGCCGGACGAATTTCGCCGCTTCTGCGTGATCGGTTCGAAGGGCATGGCGGAAGGTGATTTCGTGCGTGGGTTCATGGATGTGCATGACGCCCGCACCAATGAGAAGGTGATCGCCAACACCTACAAGGCGCCGTCCTCGCTGTCGCAGCACTACGGCGCCGACGAGCAGATGGCCGAAGACGTGATTGCCTTTGTGCAGACGGGTGCCAAGCAGCCCGTGTCCGCCATCGATGCGCTGGAAGCCGGCATTCTGGCGCTTGCCATGGATGAGGCGCGGCTCGCCCGCAAGGTCGTCGATCTGAAGCCGGTCTGGGAGAAGTTCGATGCCTGCCTGCACGGCACGTCGGACGCTGCCGCCCGTGTTCGGTCGGCGTAAAGGAGCGGTCGGATGCAAGCTCGCCGAAGCGCTATCATCTTTGCCTGGCTGCTGATTGCGCCGGCCCTTCTCTATATCGCCGTCATCGTCGCCTATCCGCTGGTACAGACCTTCATCCTCTCGTTCACCGACGCGTCGCTCAAGAAGACGACGAACTGGGTGGGCTGGGTGAACTACGAGAAGATCTTCAACGATACCTTCGCGACCGTCATCGTCAGGACCTTCATCTGGACCTTCTTCTCGGTGTCGATCAAGATGATCATCGGCACCTTCGGTGCGGCGATGCTGAATGCAGCCGTGCCTGGTCGGACGCTGTTTCGTGTGCTCACCATGCCGCCGTGGATCGTGCCCATGGCGATCGGCATCTTCATGTGGGGCTGGATGTATAACGGCCAGTTCGGCATGATCTCCGGCGTGCTGCAGCGCATGGGTGTGGTCGACGGTCCCGTTGCTTTCCTCGCCTATGGCTCGACTGCCTTCTGGGCGACGATCTTCACGGATGTGTGGATCGGCGTGCCGATGGTGACGCTCTACATGCTGGCGGCGATGCAGGCGATCCCGCAGGATCTCTACGAGGCTGCCTGGACGGATGGCGCCGGTCGCTTCTACCGCTTCCGCCGGATTACCCTGCCGCTGATCCTGCCCGCCATGATCACCATGTCGATGCTGTCACTGATCGCGACCTTCAACTCCTTCGACATCATCTGGATCCTGACGCGCGGTGGTCCGAGCGGCGAGACCACCACGATGATCATCGACACCTATCACACCGCGATCGGCTCGAAGAAATACGGGGAGGGTGCCGCCCGTGCGGTCCTGATCTGCATCTTCCTCTCGATCTTCTGCGTCGCCTATTTCCGCGTGACCAGCCGTCTCTCGCAGGAGCATGCCCGATGAGCTACGACAAGACAGCCCTGATCAACCGTTATCGCTGGTACGAGTTGGTTGGCATCTATGCCGGGATCGCGGTGTTCCTGACCTTCGTTCTGGCGCCCTTTGTCGAGGGGTTTCTGGTGTCGCTGAAACCGCTTAGCCAGCTCTTCTCCTCGCCCTATCGCTTCTTCCCGGAGAACGGGTCTTTCGACGCCTACATCACCATGTGGGACAGCGTGCCGGGCTTTGCTCGCTACATCTTCAATTCCTTCTTCATCTCGACGATCGCGACTGTCGTCGTGCTCATCCTGGTGGTGCCGGCATCCTATGCCTTCGCCCGCTTCGAGTTCCGCGGTCGCGGTCAGTTGCTCGCCGCTTTCCTCGCGGTCAACATGTTCTCGGGCGCGGTGCTGCTGATCCCGCTCTTCCGGCTGATGCGGTCGATGGGCGTGCTCAACACCTACTTTGCGATGATCGTGCCTGGTGTCGCCTTCCTCATTCCGTCCGCCATCTGGCTCTTGCGCACCTATATGATGCGTATTCCGCGGGAGCTGGAAGAGGCGGCGTATGTCGATGGTGCAGGCTATTTCTACACCTTCCGCCGGGTCATCCTGCCGCTGGCCACGCCTGGCATCGCGGTCGTCGCCATCACCACCTTCATCGGCGCCTATGCCCAGCAATTCATCTTCGCGCTGACCTTCAACTCCAAGACCGAATACATGCCGCTGCCAATCGGGCTGTTTGCCTATTTTGGCCGTCAGGAGGTCATCTGGAACGAGCTGATGGCGGCAAGCTTCGTCGGGATTGCACCCGCCATGATCGTGATCTTCTTCCTGCAGCGATACCTCGTCAGCGGACTGACCGCCGGGGCGATTAAATAAGAGCTGCCAAACAAAAATTCGGGCCAACCGGACGCTTTCAACCTGTCAACAAAGGGGAACTATCGATGACAAGAAAATTGACCATGCTTGCAGGCTCGTTCGCCCTGCTCGCAAGCTCGGCGCTCACCACGCTGGCGGCCGACCAGGAGATCAGCTGGATCTATTGCGGCGACAAGATCGACCCGATCCACGAGAAGTACATCGCCGAATGGGAAGGCAAGAATGCCGGCTGGAAGGTGAAGCCAGAAGTCGTCGGTTGGGAGCAGTGCCAGGACAAGGCCACCACACTCGCCGTCGCAGGCACGCCCGTTGCCATGGCCTATGTCGGCTCGCGCACGCTGAAGGAATTCGCCCAGAACGAGCTGATCGTTCCGGTTCCGATGACGGACGAGGAAAAGGCTTCCTACTATCCGAACATCGTCGACACTGTGACCTTCGATGACACGCAGTGGGGCGTTCCGGTCGCTTTCTCGACCAAGGCTCTCTACTGGAACAAGGACCTGTTCAAGGCTGCCGGTCTCGACCCGGAAACCCCGCCGAAGACCTGGGCTGAAGAAATTGCCTTCGCCAAGCAGATCAAGGAAAAGACCGGTACTGCCGGTTACGGCCTGCCAGCCAAGACCTTCGACAACACCATGCACCAGTTCATGCACTGGGTTTACACCAACAACGGCAAGGTCATCGACGGCGACAAGATCGTCATCGACAGCCCGGAAGTGCTGGCCGCCCTGCAGGCCTACAAGGACATCACGCCTTACTCCGTCGAAGGTGCAACTGCCTACGAGCAGAACGAAATCCGCGCGATCTTCCTCGACGGCAAGGTCGGCATGATCCAGGCCGGTTCGGGCGCTGCCTATCGTTTGAAGGATACACAGATCAACTGGGGTGTCGCGCCGCTGCCGCGCGGTCCGTCGGCGCAGGGTGAAGGTACACTGTTGATCACGGACAGCCTCGCGATCTTCTCCGGTTCGGGCGTCGAGGAAAAGGCGACCGAATTCGCCAAGTACATCACCTCGACCGACATTCAGCACGAATACGAGCTGCAGGGAGGCGCAGGCCTCACCCCGCTGCGTCCGGGTGCCGTTGTCGATCAGTTCGTTGCCAACGAGCCCTTCTGGAAGCCGTTTATCGACGGTATCGCCTATGGCGGTCCGGAGCCCCTCTTCACCGACTACAAGGGCTTCCAGAACGTCATGATCGAACTCGTCCAGTCTGTTGTCACCGGCAAGGCGGAGCCGGCCGATGCGCTGAAGAAGGCTGCCGCCGATCTCGAGCAATACAAGTAATCTCGGGCAACCGAGGCTCCGCGGGCCGGGATCGGCCCGCGGATTTCATCAAGCGGATGTGGCCGGTCCTTTGAGGAACGGCAATGGAGACTGAGGGTCGTGGGTCAGCTATTTCTGAAAAAGGTGCGCAAGTCGTACGGGCATTTCGAGGTCATCAAGGGTGTCGATCTTGAGGTGAAGGACGGCGAGTTCGTCGTTTTCGTCGGGCCGTCGGGCTGCGGCAAGTCCACGCTGCTCCGCATGATCGCGGGTCTCGACGATACGACCGATGGAGACATTGTGATCGACGGCGAGCGCGTCAACGACCGCCCGCCTGTCGAACGTGGCATCGCCATGGTCTTCCAGTCCTACGCACTTTACCCGCATATGTCGGTCTTCGAGAACATCGCCTTTCCGTTGCGCGTCGAGAAGCTCCCCGAGGAGCAGATCCGCGAGAAGGTGGGCGCCGTTGCCAAGATCCTGCAGCTCGATCAACGCCTGCAGCAGCGTCCGGGCCAGCTATCCGGCGGCCAGCGCCAGCGTGTTGCCATCGGCCGCGCCATCGTGCGCGAACCTAAGATCTTCCTGTTCGACGAGCCGCTGTCGAACCTTGATGCGGCCCTTCGCGCCGACATGCGCATCGAGCTCACCAAGCTGCATCGTGACCTCGAAGCGACCATGATCTACGTCACCCACGACCAGATCGAGGCCATGACCATGGCCGACCGCATCGTGGTGCTGAATGCCGGCCATATCGCCCAGGTGGGTGCGCCGCTCGAGCTCTATCACAAGCCTGAAAACACTTTCGTCGCCGGCTTCATCGGCAATCCCAAGATGAACTTCGTGCCTGTCACTTGCGTCGGCGTCGATGCCATCGGTGTCACGATTTCCTACGAAGGCCAGACGGCAATGATCCCGGTCGATGGGCGGTCCGATCTCGTCGGCCAGACGCTGACGCTCGGCATCCGCCCCGAACACACACGTCTCGGCGCAGGCGATATCAACATCATGGTGACGCCTTCCGTCATCGAACGGCTCGGCATCAATACGATCGCCTATGCCGCACTGCCGAATGGCGAAGCCTATTGCGCGCTGTTGCCTGGCTCGGCTCCGATCCGCGTTGAGCAGCCGATGGTGACAGGCATCATGGCGGCGGATTGCCACCTTTTCGATGCCAATGGGGAGGCGCTCGAACGCCGCATCGACTGGCGCACCCTCGACTTGCCCGCCTCCGTGACGGCTGCAGAATAAAGTTCCTCCCGGCCATGCCAAAGGCCAATCCCCTGGTCCGCCTTCGGGCGGACCTTTTTTCGTTTGAGGGCTCGCTGCCGCTGTCAGTCCGGAAAGCCGTCGAATTGCGGGAGGTCGTCGAGGATCTCGTCCCAGGGCGCCTTGGAGCCTACGAAGATGTGCATGGAGGGTTCCGTCGAAGGCGGGTCGATTAGCGTGCCCATGGGGATATGAACCTTCACAGTGTTGTTTTGCGCAATCTAGGAATAGATCAGGGAACCGCAGCTGCGGCAGCGAATGTCATGGATCCCTTCCGGGTCGCCATGGCGGAACAGGTTGTCTGCGCCTGGGGTGACCGTGAAATCGTCAGTTGCGATGCCGGCAATGGGCTTAAAGGCCGATCCCGTGGTGCGACGGCACTTCGAGCGGTGACAGTTGATCGCGTAGAGGAATCGATCCGCGACCTCGTAGCTCACGCCGCCGCCACGCAGCTTCCGCGCGCCAGAGATCTCGGTCTTCTCGCTCATAATCGTCCTCCCCCACCAACCTAGGCGCGCGAGACGACGATCTGCAAGTCTCTACCAGACGAGCCCACGCGCAGCGACCTCTTCCACGCGGGTGACGATGCCATCGCGGTGGAAGGTCATGACGTCGAAGAGGTTGGAGACGACACATGTGTGGTTCGGGATTATCCTGACCTTTTCGCCGATCTCTGGGCGCCGTCCCTTTACCTTCGATAGATCCACCGTGCCATGCTCTTCTGAGAGGCCGGTGATGACCGCGTCCGGGTACTCGACGATCACGCCGTAGTCGGAGAAGCCAAGGAGGTCCGAGGTCAGCGCCTTGGAGCCGGCGTCTAGAATGGCGCGATCCCTGGTCGGGCGTGAGACAACGGTTGCCAGGATGTGCATGGCGCAGTCGTGTAGGCTGCAGTGGCCCGAGCGGGCCATGGCGCGGTCGTTGTAGACATAGGTGCCGGCGCGGTGCTCGGTCGCCGAGGTCACCTTGTGCGCGGAAAAGAGGCTGGGCGTGCCGCCATTCGACACTATCGGGCAAGGGATGCCTCGGGCCGCGAGGCCGGCGAGTGTCGCGGCGAAGAAGGCTTCCACGGCGTCTTCGGTATCGGCCTTGGGGTAGGTCAGGATGCCGCCGAAGGTGAGGCCGGGGGCTGCGGCAATCGTCTCGGCAAGCGCAATCGCCGCCTCCGGGCTCTGAACGCCGCAGCGTCCGCCGCCCGTGTCGCATTCAACGAGGACGGTGAGCGGGCGGGTCTGGGAGAAAGCGCAGGAGAGACCGCGCACGGTGGTTTCGCTGTCGGCGACGACCTTCAGGCCCGAAATGCGGGCATTCAGGGCGACGAGACGCTTGTGCTTTTCCGAGCCCAGAATATTGAAGGTGATCAGCAGATCCTCAAAGCCGGCATCAGCGAAGACCTCGGCCTCGGTGATCTTCTGGCAATTGATGCCGCGCGCGCCCGCCTTCACCTGTTCGGCAGCGATCGCAGGGATCTTGTGGGTCTTGATATGTGGGCGGAAGGCAAGGCCATGCCCGTCCATGTAGGTCTGGACGCGGGCGATGTTGGCGGCGAGCTTATGCTCGTCGATCAGCGGTAGCGGCGTGGAGAGTTCGGCAATCGGCTGGCCGGGGTTTGGGCGCAGGAGTTCCATCATGCGGCCTCGCTGCCTTCGGGGGTCTCGTGCGGATTGGCCATAATCGGCCAGATATCGCTGCGCACATGGCGATAGGCGGTCTTGGCCGGATTGTTCGGATAGGGGGTGCCGGCGGCGCAGTAGAGGATTTCCGAGGCGATCTGCGAGAAGGCCGCATAGAAGTGGTTGGTCGACTTGATGACGAGGAGATGCTTCGTCGTCGGGTCGATGCCGAGTGCTGTGAAGAGCGACGGATCGTAGCTTTGGACGCGGACCGAGCTCAGGATGATGTCGATACCCTCAAGCCGGATATGGGCAGCATCGCCGAAGGGGGCGATGCTGTCGCCAAAGCGCATTTCGGCATTCGGCACGACCTTGACCACCTCGACCAGACCATCGACCGGATGGCCGGTGCCGGGTGCCGACTTGGCGCCGAAACGCAGCGGGATCTCCGCACCTTCGCCGGCAGCCATGCAGATCTGTACGGCGATCGGATCCCAGATCATGCCGACTGCGGCATTGGTCACGCCACGCGCCAGCATTTCCTCCAGGATCACGGTCGCGTCGCCCGCCGTTCCCCCGCCCGGATTGTCCCACATGTCAGCGATGACCACTGGGCCTTGCGGGTAGGCGAGCGCCTGGTCGAGAGCGGTCTTTTCGTCGATCTGCGGCATCATGAAGGTGCCGCGTTTGGCGAAAAGCTCAAGGCCGAGGTCGCGGGCGAGCATCGTGCCTTTGTCGGCATTGCCGTTGGTCACCGCGATCGTCTTGGTGCCCATTTCGGGCACGTCGCCTGCCATAAAGCCATGAATGACAGAGAGCGAAAGAACTTCCGGATCGACCTGTTCGATGGCCATAAGTCTGTCAACAAAGCTGCGCATCGGCTCGCGCGAGGTCGGAAAGATATCGATCATCCGGCAGTCGAAGACCGACATGACCGGCTTTACCCTACCTTCCAGCGTGTCGACAGCGATCCGCCAGAGATCTTCGGCGCGGTCGACGAAATCCGTATGCGGGAATTCCTTGAAGACGACGAAGAAATCGGCGGCTGCGACGCGCTTGGCCGTCAGGTGGCTATGCGGATCGAGCTCGGCGCAGAGAAGAATGTCGGGGCCGATGATCTCACGGATGCGGGTCAAGAGATCGCCTTCCGGGTCGAGATAACCGTCGGCCACCATCGCGCCATGCAGGCCGAGCACCACGGCATCGACGGGCATGGCTGCGCGCAACTGATCGAGGATCTCGTCGCGCAGGCTCTCATAGGTCTGCCGGTTGACGAGACCCGCCGGATCCGCCCAGGTCGCGGTGCCCTCGATCAGCGTCCAGCCCTTGTCCGTGCAGACCTTGCGGCCGACCGTGATCGGCGCGGTGCAGAGCGTGGGGGTCGCGGGGTGTTGTCCCGGAGGTGCATAGAGCGAATCCTCGAAGGCGCGCCGGTCGATGCAGATCGGGGAGAAGGTGTTCGTTTCCGTTGCAAGCGCGGCGGTGAAGATGCGCAAAGGCTGACCTCCGGGTTTCAAGGGTTTGAGAGCGGTTCAGCGCTTGCCCATCGGATTGGGCAGATAACCGGTAAAGCCGGAGATTTTCCAGCGGCCTTCATGCAGGCGGCAATAATAGAGCGTCTGCCAGCGCATGACGTCGAGTGTGCCGTCGGCCTTCTTGATGCCGCCGTCGAACTTCTTGCGCACGAGCGCCGTCTCGCCTGAAAACTCGATCTCTTCCAGCGTCGTCGTGGTAAAGATCGCGGCGCGCGGGTCTTCGCCATAGGTCTGGGCGGCGAAGTCCTTGGCCTGCTTCAGCCACTCGTCGCGATAGGCTGCGAGATTGGGGAAGGCCAGCATCCACTTGTCCGGATCCTCCTCCCGATTGCCGCTGATGCCGATGAAGCCGTCTTCGACGAAGTCATGGGCGACCATGCTCCAGTCGGCGGCGAGGAAGGCATCGATGTCGCGGGGGACGAGCATCTCCCAGATCGCATGGCGGGCTTCGTCCGTTGCCGGAAACGGATTATGGAATGGGTCGCGCATTTATTCCCCGTTTTTAAATTCTTTTCATGAATGACGATTTTGTCTGGCCAAATTCCGTTTTTTGTGGTCGCTTGTCAACGATCGAAGAAAATAATTTGCATGAGAGGTGTCCATGACGATCAAGCGTTACGGGGCCGAGAAGGCGGGTGCCGGTAGCCAGCGGCTGCCGTTTGCCCGGGCTGTCGAGGCCGATGGCTGGCTCTATGTCTCCGGCCAGGTGGCCATGGAAGACGGGGAGATCATCCCGGGCGGCATCATCGAGCAGACCCACAAGACGATCGCCAATGTCATCGCCATTCTGAAAGAGGCGGGCTACGGGCTCGAGCATGTTGTGCGCTGCGGCGTGTGGCTGGATGACCCGCGCGACTTCTGGACCTTCAACAAGATCTACCAGCAGTATTTCGGCGAGCACCCGCCGGCGCGGGCCTGCGTCCAGGCCTCGATGATGGTTGATTGCAAGGTCGAGATCGACTGCGTAGCCTTCAAGCCTTCGAAATAAGAGAGAGGGCAGGGCATTGGATATCTTCGCGCGCATTCAGGAAGAGGCAGGGCAGTTTTCGGCCTCCGAGCAACGCATCGCAGATATCCTGCTCAACTCCTTCGATTTCGCGGTCAATGCCTCGATCATCGAACTGGCGGAGAAGGCAGAGGTATCACCGCCCACGGTGACGCGCTTCTGCCGTCGTCTTGGCTGCCAGAATTTCGCCGATTTCAAGGTGAGCCTCGCGCGCACGGCCTATGTCGGGGTGCGCTATCTCAACCCCGAGGCCCAGAGCACCGAGCCGGCTGATGTGGCCACCGATGTCATCACCAAGGCGCAGAACGCCATGTTCATGGTGCACCGGGCGCTCGATCCCACCGTCCTCGACAAGGTTGCCGACCGGCTGGCGCGGGCGGAAATGGTCTATGCATTTGGTTCGGGTGGCAATTCCTCGATGATATCTGGCGAGATTCATAACCGCCTGTTTCGTCTGGGCTCGCGGGTCACGGCCTCTGCCGATCACAATATACAACTGATGCTGACGGCCGCTGCTCGCTCCAATGACGTTTTGATCGGCTCGTCGTTTTCGGGTCGCAATGCGGAGCTGGTGAAATGCTTCAAGCTCGCCCGCGAGAACGGCATCACCACGATCGCGCTCACCCAGAGCAACAGCCTCGTGGCCGAGGCATCCGAACTCGTCATCGGCATCGACCTGCCGGAAGGCGAAAACATCTTCCGGCCGACCTCGACGCGGTTTGCCTATCTCGCCGTCGTCGACGTGATCGCGAGCCTAGTTGCCTATCGCAATCGCAAGCAGTCGCAAGTGACGCTGCGCCATATCAAGCAACAGCTGGTCGAACACCGCGATGGCGGGGACGATCGGCAACTTCTCGGAGACTGAGCCATGCCCGCATCCATATCGGAGACCTGCCGTGACGCGTAAGGTTGCCGTGGTGACCGGTGCTGCCGGGGATATAGGTCGGGCGATCGCCAGGCGCCTTTCCGACAGTCATGACCTCGTCGTTCTGCTCGATCTGGATTGCCAGGCGCTCGGCCAGGCGATGGTCGAGCTCAATGACGATATCCGCTTCGCCTCGCTGGTCTGCGATGTCACGGACGAGCAGGATCTTGCCGCGACCGTTGCACGCATTTCCACGTTCGGCCTCGTGCATACGCTGGTCAACAATGCCGGTGCGGCGCGGGCCGTGAGCCTCGGCGATACCGATGGCGAGATCTGGCGCAAGGATAATACGCTTAATCTCGAGGCGCCCTTCCTCTGCTTTCGCGCCTTCGAGAATGCGCTGAAGGAAGCCAAGGGTTCTCTCGTCAACATTTCTTCGGTCAATGGCATGGCCGTCTTCGGGCACCCGGCCTATAGCGCGGCCAAGGCGGGGCTCATCCATCTGACCAAGCTGATAGCCGTCGAATACGGGAAATACGGCATCCGCTCCAATGCGGTCGCACCCGGCACTGTGCGCACCCAGGCCTGGGAGGCGCGTGCTGCCGCCAATCCTCAGGTCTTCGAGGAAGCCAAGCGCTGGTACGCCCTGCAGCGGATCGCCACGGCTGAGGACATTGCCAATGCCGTCTTCTTCCTCGCAAGCGACCAAGCTGCTGCCATCACCGGTGTGTGCCTTCCCGTCGACTGCGGGCTGACGGCCGGTCAGGCCGAGCTCGCGCGCACCTTTTCGCAATCCGACAATTATTGACATCAAGAAGCCAGGAGAACCCCCATGGCACCAGCCGTTCAGTTTCGCCTCGAAAACGCGTGGCATCCGGTCGAGGGCGACGCCTGTGGCGCCTTCGTCTTCACGCTGGTCAATCTCTCCGATGTGGCGCTTGCCGATTTCAAGCTTGCCTATACGTCGCTCACGCGCGTCAAAGACACGGAACAGCCGATCCTCGAGAATGCCGTCTTTCTGAAGCGCAACGCCAATTTCCACCAGTTCGCGCCGCCGACAGGCTTCGAGCTGCAGCCGGGTGCTTCCTGGACCTTCCGGGTCGGTGGCCTCTGGCGCCCGGCCAAACACCGGACGGATGGGGCGAAGTCCGCCTACATCACGCTCTCGACCGGCCAGCATGCGGCCGTTGCCGTCGCTGATCTGATGCTGGGTGGTGGTCATAGCGCACCGCCTCCAGCACTCCTGCCCGAGGGCAAGGTGTCCCAGCCCTTTGCCATGCTGCCCTGGCCGGCATCGGCCGACCTGATTGCCGGTGAAGGCTTTCCCGTCGCGCTTTATCCGGCAGAAGGCGCCTCGCTGGTTGAACTGCGCACTGTCGAAAACGTGCTGCGTCTCTTCTGCCGCCTCTTCGCGGTCGGCCATGCGCCGCTGTCGCTGGCGCCGGTGCATCAGGGGCGGGCGATCGCTCTCAAGTCAGACGAGGCGCTCGGTGCCTCCGCCTATTGGCTGGACTTTGCCGCCGATGGTATCACGCTTTCCTATGGCGATGTCGCCGGCCTGCAATATGCGCTGACGTTGCTCTCGCAGATGCTGCACGGTGCGCGCACCCAGCCGGAGACGTTCCGCTTCCCCGCATCAGGCACCATCGCCGACAAGCCGCGCTACGACTGGCGCGGTTGCCATCTCGATGTCTCCCGCCAGTTCTTCCCCGTTGCCGACGTGAAGCGGCTTATCGACATCCTCGCCTGGTTCCGGATGAATACCTTCCACTGGCATCTCTCCGATGATGAAGCCTGGCGTCTGGAAATCAAGGCCTTCCCGCAATTGACGACCCTTGGCGTCTTGCGCGGCCCCGACGAACCGCTGCTGCCGCAGCTCGGCAATGGTGCCGAGCCTGTTGGTGGTTTCTACGCTCAGGACGAGGTCCGGGATATCGTCGCCCATGCGGCCGCTCTTCAGGTCGAGGTGGTGCCGGAGATCGACGTGCCCGGCCATAGCACTGCCATGCTGGTCGCACTGCCGGAGCTGGTCGACGGTCAGGAAGCGCCCGATAGCTATCGCTCGGTGCAGGGCTATCCCAATAACGCGCTGAACCCAGCGATCGAATATACCTACGAGGTGCTGGGCAAGGTCTTCGATGAAATGGTCGAGCTCTTCCCGTCGACGCTGATCCATATCGGCGGCGACGAAGTGGCGGCCAATACCTGGATGGCTTCGCCGCTCGCGCGAAAGCTGATGGAGCAGGAGGGTATCGACGGCACCTTCGGGCTGCAGAGCTATTTCATGAAGCGCATCCAGAAGATGCTGGCCGAGCGCGGCCGCAAGCTCGCCGGCTGGGACGAGGTCAGCCATGGCGGCGGCGTTGATCCAGACGGCACACTGCTGATGGCCTGGCAGAAGCCGGAGGTCGGGCTGGAACTGGCGCGTCAGGGCTATGACGTCGTCATGACGCCGGGCCAGGCCTATTATCTCGACATGGTGCAGGACGAGGCTTTTCAGGAGCCGGGTGCCAGCTGGGCCGGCACCGTGCCGCCGCACCATACCTATACCTATGAGGCGGTCGCCGAGTTTCCGGCAGAACTCGCGGCCCGCATGCGCGGCGTGCAGGCCTGCATCTGGTGCGAACATTTTCTGACCCGCGACTACTTCAACCATCTCGTCTTCCCGCGTCTTCCGGCCATTGCAGAGGCTGCCTGGACGCCGAAGGTCAACAAGGACTGGCTGCGCTTTGCCGCCATCGTCCGTCTGAGCCCCCGCTACTGAGGATTTGAGCCCTATGACCTTCCGCATCGCCGTTGGCGGTATCCACACCGAGTGCTCGACCTCGTCCCCCGTCTTGATGCAGCCCGAAGATTTTCACGTGCTGCGTGGGCCGGATCTGCTGGCGCATGAATATTTCGACTTCCTCGAAGCGGAAGCCGTTGAGCATCTTCCGTTGTTGCATGCGCGTGCGGTTCCCGGTGGGCCCCTGGCGCGCGCTACCTATGAGGGGTTCAAGGCGGAGTTCCTCGAGCGGCTGAAGGCTGCACTGCCCATCGACGGGCTCTATCTCGCCATGCATGGCGCGATGAATGTCGAGGGTATGGACGATGCCGAGGGTGACTGGATTTCGGCAGCCCGTGCTGTTGTCGGATCGGATGTGCCTGTCGCCGCCAGCTACGACCTCCATGGCAATGTCACGCAAAAGATGGTCGATCAGCTGAATATCTTCGCCGGTTATCGCACGGCGCCGCATATCGATGTGCGCGAGACCATGGTTCGGGCCTGGTCAATGCTGGTGCGAGCCCTGAAAACCGGCGAGAAACCGGGCGTTGCCTGGGCGCCGGTGCCGGTTCTCCTGCCCGGCGAACGGACCTCGACCGAGGACGAGCCGGCGAAGAGCCTCTATCTGAAGCTGCCGGAGCACGACACGGTCCCGGGCATCTGGGACGCCAACCTGATGGTGGGCTATGTGTGGGCGGATGAGCCTCGGGGTACGGCCTGTGCTGTCGTCACGGCCGTCGACAAGGCTGCTGCGGAGAAGGTCGCGACTGCCATTGCGCAGTCTTATTGGGATGCGCGTGAAGACTTCCGTTTCGGCCCCGTCACGGGTCCGCTTTCGGAGATGCTGGATATCGCTGAACGCACCGAGACACGGCCGATTATTCTCGCTGATTCCGGCGACAACCCGACCGGTGGTGGCGTGGGCGACCGGGCGGACGTGTTGAAGGCGCTTCTGGCGCGCTCGATCGATGATGTCTTGATAGCCGGCATTACCGACCGACCCGCCGTCGAACGGTGTTTTGCAGCGGGTGCTGGCGCAAGGGTTTCGTTGAAGGTCGGCGGTTCGCTTGATCCGGCAAGCCCTTCCGCCGAGGTCGAGGCGGATGTCGTCTTCCTCGACGATCCCGGCTCTGCTGCCGAACAACAGGCTGTGGTCAAGATCGGTGGTATCACGCTGGTGCTCGCGGCGCGGCGTCGGCCCTATCACAACATCGCGGATTTAACCCGGCTCGGCCTCGACCCGACCAAGGTGCGGCTGCTCGTCGTCAAGTCTGGCTATTTGTCGCCGGAGCTGACGCCGATCGCCAATCCCAACCTGATGGCGCTGACGGACGGCGTGATCAATCAGGATATCGAAAACTTGCCCAGCCACCGCCGCCACCAGCCCAGCTATCCCTTCGTCAAGGATTTCAGATATACGGCAAAGGTGTTCTTCTCGACGCGATTCCCTTGAGACAATGATGTCGGTGCCGCCCTTCCGGCGGCACGATCCCCAACCCGATTGTACCCTTGATGTTGTCCTCCTTTTCGGTGGTCTACCGCCACAAGCCGATCCGGGTCAGTGCGGCCGCGATCTTCTTCTTCGGCTTCTCTGGCGCCGCGACGTCGCCTTACATGTCGCTGATCGGCATCCGTGAACTCGGGCTGTCGGACGCCGTCTATTCCGTGCTGATCTTCCTGGCGGCGGTGGTCAACGTCAGCGCCAGTGTGACCGCCGGCATCATCGCGGACCGGCTCGGCCATTTCCGCTCGCCGATGATCCTGGCCGCGATTTTTGGCATCGTCGGCTTCGGGCTCGTTTATGTGGTGCCGACGCCGGTCATGTTTGCGATCGCGACGCTGGTGCTGATCCCGGTGTTCGGCACGATCAATTCGCTGATCTTCGCCAATATCCGGGCGGTTTCCTCCGGCATGGCGGTTCGCGAGCTAATGGCGGTGAATTCTGCCGTGCGGGCCATTCTGTCGGCCTCCTGGGTGCTGGTTCCCGGGATCGTCGGTGCTCTTCTGATCGGACAGCCGAGCATGTTGCCGGCCTTCCTGCTGGCGAGCCTGGCCTGTGTCGTCTGCCTCCTGCTCTTCGTCTTCGGGCTCGATCGCCTGCCGCCGGTGCAGGAGGGAGAGCGGCAGCACTATTCCTTCTTCCGCTCCATCCGGCAGATCGGCTCGGCAAGCGTCCTGCCAAGACTGCTGGCGATCTCGTTGATCTCTGCCATGCTGCATGCCAATGGCACAGTCCTGCCCTTGATCGTCACCGGCAAGGCCGGCGGCACACCGGCGGATGTCGGCGTGATCGTCGGTATCGTCGCCTTTCTCGAGATCATCTTCATCCTGTTCTGGGGATGGGTGGAGGCTAGAACCTCCATCCTCTTCGCGATGGTCACGGCGGCGCTGATCTATTGCAGCTATCTCGTCTTCCTCGGTCTCGCTGACCGCCCGATGGACGTCTATCTGCTGACTGTCGTTGCAGGCCTTGGAGCGGCAGGCATCATCGCGATCCCGATTACCTATCTGCAGAACCTGATCGCCGATCGGGCGGGTCTTGGCAGCTCGCTGATTGCGGTCAACATCTTCTTGAGCGGTGGCATGGCCTCGCTGATGTTTGCCCTTGGCACGAGCATCAGCGACTATGCAGGCACGGCGATCATCGCGTCGATTGCGGGCTTCGTGGGTGTCGGTCTCTTGTGGGTGCTCGATAGGACGCCTCGCGTGAAGATGGAAGGTTGAGGGAGGAGCATGGTGATATCTCGGGAGGAAACCGGACCGCTGCTCGAAATCTGCGTCGATGACGTTGCAGGTCTTGAGGCTGCCATTGTCGGTGGGGCCGACCGTATCGAGCTTTGCTCGGCTCTCGGTTCGGGTGGCCTGACACCGTCTCGTGGGTTCATGGCCATCGCTGCAAATGTACCGATCCCCGTCCATGCGCTGATCCGTCCGCGCGCCGGAGACTTCACCTATTCCGAGACCGAAATCTCGGTCATGGAGTCCGATATAGCCGCCGCGCGCGAAGCGGGGCTCGCCGGTGTGGTGATCGGTGCGACCACCGCCGAAGCGACGCTCGATGTCGACGTCATACGACGGCTTGCAAGAGTTGCGGAAGGGCTCGACTTAACGCTTCACCGGGCAATCGATGTGGTCGCGGACATGGGCGCGGCGCTTGATCTGGCAATCTCGCTCGGCTTTTCGCGAATCCTGACATCCGGAGGCGCTCGGCACGCTGAAGAGGGGATCGAAACGCTCGCAAGGCTGGCGAGCCGAAGCGCTGGCCGCATCTCCATCATGCCGGGAGGCGGAGTCCGGCCGCAAAATGCGTCACGTCTGTTGGCGGTGCCCGGAATTCGGGAGCTGCATGCCTCGTGCAGTCAGGCGGCCGCCAGTGAGGCGCATCTGGTCGAACTTGGCTTTGCCACGGAAACCTCGCGGCGGACGGATGCAGACACCGTGCGTGCCCTGAAGGCGCTGATGCGCGGCGGCCTCTAGTCTTCAGGAGGCGAGGGCCTGAGCGTCCTGGAGGGCGAGCCGCTTCAACGTCTCTTCCGCTGTCATAGGTTTCCCGAAGTAAAAACCCTGGACTGCCCGAACACCGAGATTCTCGAGGATGCGCAGTTCCTCTTCGGTCTCGACCCCCTCGACGATCGCCTCCAGTTCCATCTCGGCGCAGAGCGCCAGCACGGACTTGACGATGTTGAAGCTCGTCTTGCGGTTATGGATATTGCGCACGAAGCTCCCGTCGATCTTGATCTTGGTGAGCGGCAGCTTGTGCACGTGGTTCAAGCTCGAGTAACCGGTGCCGAAGTCATCCAGCGAGATGCCGGCGCCGAGTTCGCGCAGCATCTGGATCGAGGCGCTCGCCTGCTCGAAGTCGTGCATGACGGCGGTTTCGGTGATCTCGAAGTTGATGCGACGTGGGTCGAAATTGCTCTTCAGGACGATCGAGACGATCTTCAACGTGTTCTCAGGTGACGTCAGATCGTGCGGAGAAAGGTTGAAGGAGAGATAGACATTGTCGGGCCAGAGCGCGGCTGTTTTCAGTGCACGCTTCAGCAGCATGCGGGTCATCAGCGTTATGCGCCCGTTATGCTCCGCCACGGGTATGAATTCTGCCGGAGAAACCTGGCCGATGCGCGGGCTTTGCCAGCGGGCGAGGGCTTCGAAACCGATGCAGACGCGCCGGTCGACGCAGGTGATCGGCTGGTAGACGAGCGACAATTCCTTGTCGAGATCCGCTGCGACCAGCGCCTCCTCGACGATCTTCTGCCGGTTGAGTTCGTTCGCCTGGACCGCGTTGAAGATGACCGTGCCGGCCCGATGACGACGTTTGGCGGTGTAGAGGGCGTAGTCGGCGAGTTCGTAGATCTCCTGGCCCGTCTCGCCCACGTCCGGATAGAGGGCGAAACCGACCGAGCCGGTCACCTGCACCATGCCGCTGCCGATGTTGATGCGTTCGGCGATCAGTTCGCAGACCTTCTCGCCCAGCGCCATGGCGTCGCCCTCGGCCACGTCGCCCTGCAGCAGAAGACCGAATTCGTCGCCGCCGAGACGGTAGACCGATAGTCGCTCGTCCGTGATCGTCGACAGGCGGTTGCTGATCTCGATGAGCACCTTGTCACCGGCCGAGTGACCGTAGAGATCGTTGACGGGCTTGAAGCCGTCAAGATCGATAACACCCACAGCAAGCCTGCCATTGCTGCTGCTGGCGCGGCTGAAGGCCGTTTCGAGCATATGGAAGAAGCTGCGGCGGTTGGCGAGCAGGGTCAGGCTGTCGAGATTGGCGAGGCGCAGGTTCTCGTCCGAAAGCGCCTGCATCGCCTTGTTCTGCTCCTGGAGGGCGTGCTGCTGCAGCATCAGGACGTTTCGGGATTCGTGCAGTTGGCGAAAGTCGCGGTAGTGGGAGACGAGGATCATGATCATCGCCATCGTCACCAGAATGACATTCACGCCGGTTGCAATGAAGGTCGGTTCTCCCGACAGGAGCATGACCACGAAAAAGGGCAGGTTGACCGTGACCGTGACGATCAGGGCTGCCGACCTCAGATGCATCAGGCAGAAGATGCAGCCAATGACGGTGATCGCCATGAAGAAGGCGACGTGGGCCTTCTGGTATGGATCGCCATAGGGCAGAAGCGAGACCGACCAGGCAGTGCAGAACACCGCGATCGGAAAAGACAGGATGTTCGTCGCCTTGAGCTGGCGATAGGCCTGTTCCGGCGTGCGCTCACGCTTGCGCCCGCGCAGCCATATGAGCGAACGCAGCGCAAAAAGCGTGGTGAGGACGGCAGGCAGGTAGACAACGAGATAGTCGGGCGCCGCACCCTGGTGTGTCCAGGCCAGCGAGACCATGTTGGTCGCGAGAATAAAATACAGAAGCGGGACTTGCTTCGAAAACGCTTCGAACTGAGCCGCGGTCAGCGCAGGATTGCCGTTCGGAACCTTGAGCAGGTCGAGCCAGCGTCCTGCACGTGTCTGGATGCCCTGTGTCGTCCCCTTGTTATCCACGCCTTCAGCTTCTCCTCGTCGCCTCAAGTTGAAAAACCTATATGAGATTCCGTTAAAATTACGGAAATTGCAGACTATCAATTTGTGGCGATGCGGCGCGCTTCTGGCAGATGATCGTTGCAGTTCCTTGGCGCCACAGATATCAGGATGGCCGATCCAGGGAGCTTTTTTGACCGTGACAGCAAGACTTCATGCGTTCGTCGGCCTTTTCGTCCTTATCAGTGCAGCGATACCGGCCGCCGCTCAGGAATGGCAGGCGACGGAGAAGGTCGATCATTATAAGGTCAATGGTGGATCGCCGATGGCGCTCTACCAGTCGATCGGCGAGCGCGGACCCAAGCTCAGCCTTGGTCGCGTGATCGCCCATACCACCTTCAAGCTCACCTGGCAGCGGGACTATCAGCAGCAGGGGCAGGCTTGTGTGCTCGCAACGGCGAAGCCGAGACTGATCATTACGTACACGTTGCCGAAGCCCGCTCAGAAGCTTTCACCAGAGGTGGCGGCGAAGTGGGAAGCTTTCTACGACGGGATCGTCGAGCATGAGAAACTGCATGGGCAGTTCATGAAGGACCTCACCCAGAATATTCAGGATGTGTCGATCGGCCTGCGTGATGAAAACGATCCGGGCTGCAAGAAGGTGCGGGCGGCGTTGCAGGCCCAGTTGAAGCCGATATCGGATGCGCATGTGGCGCGTCACAGCGAATATGATCAGGTCGAGATGTCACCGGGAGGTGCTGTGCATCAGCTGATCCTGGCTTTCCTCAATCCCTGAACTGAAAAGGCGCCCTCGTGGGGCGCCTTCAATCTTGTGTCAGGCTCGTTCTAGGGCGATTGCGATGCCCTGGCCGACGCCGATGCACATGGTGGAGAGCGCATAGCGCCCGCCCGTTTCTTTCAGCTCCAGCGCGGCGGTGCCGGCAATGCGTGCGCCCGACATGCCGAGTGGATGGCCAAGCGCGATGGCGCCGCCATTGCGATTGACGCGCTGGTCGTCGTCGGCGATGCCGAGATCGCGGAGCGTGGCGATGCCCTGGCTGGCAAAGGCCTCATTGAGTTCGATGACGTCGATCTGCTGCTGCGTCAGGCCGAGACGGGCGAGCAGCTTCTTCGAGGCCGGGGCCGGGCCGAAGCCCATGATGCGCGGCGGAACGCCTGCCGTCGCACCACCCAAAATGCGGGCGATGGGGTTGAGGCCGTATTTCTTCACGGCGGCTTCCGAGGCGATGATCAGGGCGGCGGCACCGTCATTGACGCCGGATGCGTTGCCGGCGGTGACGCTGGCGCCTTCCATCTTGTTGACCGGCTTCAGCTTTGCGAGCGCCTCGACAGAGGTTGCGCGCGGGTGCTCGTCGCGGTCGACGATGACAGGATCGCCCTTGCGTTGGGGTACGCTGACGGGGGTGATTTCCTTGGCCAGTCGGCCATTGGCTTGCGCTTCCGCCGCCTTGGCCTGGCTGCGCACGGCAAAGGCGTCCTGGTCTTCACGCGAGACCTTGAAATCGATTGCCACGTTGTCGCCGGTCTCCGGCATGGAATCGACGCCGTACTGCTTCTTCATCAGCGGGTTGACGAAGCGCCAGCCGATGGTGGTGTCGTAGATCTCGGCATTGCGCGAGAAGGCGGTTTCCGCCTTGGGCATGACAAAGGGTGCGCGGCTCATGCTTTCGACGCCGCCAGCAATCATCAACTCGGCTTCCCCAGCCTTGATGGCTCGCGCTGCGGTGATCACGGCATCCATGCCAGAGCCGCAGAGGCGGTTGATCGTGGTGCCAGTGACGGAGACGGGCAGACCCGCCAGCAGGGCGGACATGCGGGCGACATTGCGATTGTCTTCGCCGGCCTGGTTGGAGCAGCCGAAGATTACGTCCTCGACGGCTTCCCAGTCGATGCCGGCATGGCGCTCCATCAGCGCTTTCAGCGGCACGGCGCCGAGATCATCGGCGCGGACGGAGGAGAGCGAACCGCCGAAACGGCCGATGGGCGTGCGGATGTAATCGCAGATAAAGGCTTCGGTCATCTTGATGTCCTCACAGGGCCGGGACGACGAGGTCGGCGACCTGACCGTCCGTGTGGAGCTTGGCCCCGGTCATGGCCTGCAGCTCGTCCATGGTCATGGCGGCGAGCTTTTCACGCACGACGAAGCGGCCGTCGACGATGTCGATCACCGCATGGCTCGTATAGACGCGGGTGATGCAGCCGACGCCGGTCAGCGGGAAGCTGCAGCGCTCGACGAGCTTCGGCTTGCCGTCCTTGGTGACGTGTTCGGTGATGACCACGACCTGCTTTGCGCCATGCACCAGATCCATGGCGCCGCCGACGGCCGGAACGCCCTTGGAGCCAACGCGCCAGTTGGCGAGGTCACCGTTTTCCGCGACCTGATAGGCCCCGAGAATTGCGACGTCGAGATGGCCGCCACGGACCATGGCGAAGCTGTCGGCGTGATGGAAGAAGGCAGCCCCCGGCTTCAGCGTCACGGCCTTCTTGCCGGCATTGATAAGGTCCCAGTCTTCCTCGCCGGCGGCAGGCGCTTCACCGAAGTTCAGCACGCCGTTTTCGGTATGGAAGATCGCTTCGCGTCCCTCGGGCTGGAACTTGGCCACCATTTCCGGGAAGCCGATGCCGAGGTTCACATAGGCGCCGTCCTCAATGTCCTGGGCGGCGCGCCAGGCGATCTGGGCGTTGGAGAGCTTGATGTCTTCGCGGGTGTCGATTGCAGGTGCGTCGGTCATGCGTAGGCCACTCCGGCTCGGATGAGCTCTTCTTCCTGTTGCGGGTTGGCGATTTCAACGACGCCATCGACAAAGATGCCGGGGGTGATCACCTGTTCGGGATCGATCTCGCCAGGGGCGACGATCTTCGAGACCTGGGCGATGGTCTTGGCGGCTGCCATGCACATTAGCGGATTGAAGTTGCGGCCGGCCATCCGGTAGGTGAGGTTGCCATGCGTATCGCCGAGATGCGCCTTGACGATGGCGAAGTCGGCCTTCAGCCAGCGCTCCTGGACATATTTGCGGCCATCGAACTCGGCGATGACCTTGCCATTGGCGAGCTCCGTGCCGAAGCTTGTCGGCGTATAGAAAGCCGGGATGCCGGCGCCGCCGGCGCGGATGCGCTCGGCCAACGTGCCCTGCGGCACGAGTTCCAGCTCGATCTCGCCAGCCAGATAGCGGTCGGTGAAGGCGCGGGGGTCGGAGGAGCGCGGGAAGGAGCAGATCATCTTCTTCACCATGCCGGCATCGATCATTGCGGCAATGCCGATGCGACCGTTGCCGGCATTGTTGTTGATGACCGTCAGGTTCTTCGGGCTCCCCGTCTCCCTGAATTTGTCGATCAGTGCGTGAATGAGCTCGATCGGTGCGCCGGAACCGCCGAAGCCTCCGATCATGACGGTTGCGCCATCGCCGATCCCGGCCACGGCATCCGCCAGGCTTGCAATTGTCTTGTCCATGGGAACTCCCGTTTCCTCGAGCGCGGTCTGACCGCTTTCTCCTGTCGCCAAATATGACCTTGAAAACATCGACAGCAAGCATTTTGTGCGATATTTGATATTTGTTCGATTATCGCACGAGTGTGGATGGTGGGTTATGGCGATCGGTGAGCGCGATCTGATGGGTGGTTTCGCCAAGGGCTTGAAGGTGCTGGAGGCTTTCGGGCCAGAGCGCCAGCGGCTCAGCATCACCGAGGCGGCCGAAACCAGCGGTCTCGACAGAGCAACGGCGCGGCGCTGCCTGTTGACGCTCGCGGAGCTCGGTTATGCTGACTATGACGGCAAGTTCTTCTCGCTGACGCCGAAGATTCTCCGGGTCGGTCATGCCTGGCTTTCGGCGACGCCGCTGCCGGTGCTGCTGCAGCCGCATCTCGACCAGTTGTCGGAGCGGGTCGGACATAGCGCCTCGGCCTCGATCCTAGACAATACCGAGATCGTCTACATCGCCCGCGCTGCGCAAAAGCGGGTCATGTCGATCAATCTGATGCCGGGGTCGCGGCTGCCGGCCTATAGCGCGTCGATGGGCCGGGTGCTGCTGGCGGCGCTCTCGGATGCCGAGGTTGATGAAATTCTGGCAGCGACGCAGCTGAAAGCGCATACGCCGCGAACGCTGACCGATCCTCGTTTGCTGAAAGAGGAAATCGCCAAGGTGCGGCAGCAGGGCTATGCCGTGATCGACCAGGAGCTTGAGATCGGTCTCTGTTCCATCGCTGTGCCCATCAGCAACGACCGGGGCCGTGTGGTGGTCGCCATCAATGTCGGCGCGCCGGCTGCAATTCTGCCCGCCGTCGATCTGCCGGCCCATTGCCTGCCCGCGATGCTGGAGATGCAGGCAAGGCTCAAACCGCTGCTGCCCTGAGCGTCAGGCTTTTGCCGCTTCTGTTGCTGCCTCACGGATCGTGCGCATCAGAAGCGCCAGCGGCATGGAGGGGACGGCATCTGCCCGAACCGTCAGACCGACCGGCCCCTTCGTTTCGCTGGTGTCGATCGGCAGGGCCGCTAGGGTGCCGTCGGCGAGGTCGGTTGCCACGACGCCAGCGGAGATGATCCAAACGGCATCCGTCTGGCGCACGAAGGCGCGGCCGAAGCTGTCGGACACCGTTTCGATCTGGGTGGGTATGCCGGAGATGCCGTTCGCGATCAGGAAGCGCTCGACGAAGGGGCGGATGATCGAGGCCCGTGTGGGCATCAGTACGGGATAGCGCTCCAGCTCGCCGAACAGGTCGGAGCCGGCCAAGAGGAGCGGATGTCCGGCGCGGACGCAGAAGATGACCTGCTCTGAGTAAAGATGCTCGAAGGAGAAGCCGGTCATCTGTTCGGGGGCGGCGAGACGACCGACGACGAGGTCGAGATCGCCGACCCGCAGCTGTTCGAGCAGAACGGCGTTTTCGCCGGTCACGATCTTGATGCGGGCTGGCACGTCCTCCTTGAGGAACAAGGTCATGGCCTGTGGCATGATGCGGGTGGAGACGGTCGGCAGGGCGCCGATCCGGATCGGCGGGGCGTCGGCGTGCAATGCATGGGAGACGGAATCGAAACCCTGGCGGAGCGCGGTGAGTGCTGCACCTGCATGCTTGAGGAAGGCTTCGCCATAGCGGGTGATGCGGATGCCGCGTCCGTCCTTTTCAAACACCGCGACGCCCAGTACTTCCTCCAGTTCCCGGATGGTCTTGGTCACCGCAGGCTGGCTGACATGCAGGAGTTCCGCCGCCTTCATCACGCTCTTCTGGCGCGACACCTCCACGAAGGTCTGAAGATGGCGAAACTTGATGCGGTTATCGATCATGGGAAAACATAACCCTATGGTTAGGTGTTTCGTGGAAAACATCATTTTACCTAACCAAATCGCGTGAGCAATATGGTGTCAACGGAGGAGGAACCCGTGCAGTTCGTTCAGGTCAACGGCGTCAGCCTGCATCACCAGATCATTGGTGGGCCGGGCAACAAGCCGGTCATCGTCTTCATCAATTCGCTCGGAACCGATTTCCGCATCTGGCGCGACGTGATTGTCCGGCTTGCCGGTAGCTATCCGCTGCTGACCTATGACAAGCGCGGGCATGGGCTCTCGGATGTCGGGCAGGCGCCGTATTCGATTGAGGACCATGTCGACGATCTGATCGGCCTGCTCCAGCATCTCAAGGTCAGCAATGCCGTGATCTGCGGGCTCTCTGTTGGCGGTCTCATTGCGCAAGGGCTCTATGCGCGTCGGCCTGATCTGGTGAAGGCGCTTCTCCTCTGCGACACGGCCCACAAGATCGGAACGGCGGAGATGTGGGCTGCCCGCATTGCAGCCATCGAGGAGGTCGGTCTTGCTGGCATCGTCGATGGCGTCATGGAGCGCTGGTTCACACCGGCCTTCCGCAACAGCGATCCCGCCTTCCTCGGCTATCGCAACATGATGCTCCGCCAGCCGGTCGACGGCTACATCGGCACATGTGCTGCGATCCGCGATGCCGATTTTACTGCAGCTGCCGGTCGGATCGCTGTTCCCACGCTCTGCGTCGTTGGTGATCAGGATGGGGCAACGCCACCCCATCTCGTGCTGTCGCTTGCCAGGCTCGTGCCCGGCGCGCGCTACGAAGTCATCAAGGACGCTGGACACATTCCCTGTGTCGAGCAACCGGAAATGCTCACCAACATTATCGAGGCCTTTCTCGCGCCCGTCATTTCAGGAGAGGCAGCCCATGGCTGATGCCCGCAGTCCTTCAGATCGCTATCGACAGGGTATGGCGACCCGCCGCCGTGTGCTGGGCGATGCCCATGTCGATCGCGCCTCGGCCTCGGCCACGCCGTTTGATCAGCCGTTTCAGGAAATGATCACCGAGGGGGCCTGGGGCACCGTCTGGTCGCGTCCCGGCATCAGCGCGCGCGAACGCTCTATGATCACGATCGCCCTGCTCGCAGCCCTCGGCCACGACGAGGAAGTCGCCATGCATGTGCGCGCCACCGCCAATACCGGGGCGAGCCGCGAGGATATCACCGAAGCGCTTATGCATGTCGCGGTCTATGCAGGCGTTCCCGCCGCCAACAGGGCTTTCAAGATCGCCAAGCACGTGTTTGATAAGCTGGATGCCGGCGAGACCGGGGGAGGGAGCCATGACTGATCTTTCGAACAAGAAGCCGGAAACGGGCGCCTTCTTCGCGCGCGATCGCAACTTGCATCCGCCGGCCTACACCCCGACCTACAAAACCTCTGTCCTGCGCTCGCCGCAGAAGGCGTTGCTGTCGCTCGACGGCACAAAGTCCGAGATCACCGGTCCGGTCTTCGGTCATTCCATTCTGGGTGAGCTCGACAACGACCTGATCAACAATTTTGCCAAGCCCGGCGAAAGCGCGATCGGCGAGCGGATCATCGTGCATGGCCGCGTGCTGGACGAGCGGGGACGGCCGGTTCCGGGCGCGCTGCTCGAATTCTGGCAGGCCAATGCCGGCGGTCGCTATCGGCACAAGAAGGAAAGCTATCTGGCAGCGCTCGATCCGAATTTCGGTGGCTGCGGGCGCACGATCACCGACGAGAACGGCTACTATGCTTTCCGCACCATCAAGCCCGGTCCCTATCCCTGGCCGAATGGTGTCAACGACTGGCGGCCCGCACACATCCATTTCTCGATCTTCGGCCATGGCTTCTCGCAGCGCCTGATCACCCAGATGTATTTCGAAGGCGATCCGATGATCTGGAAGTGTCCGATCGTGCTGACGATCCCGGATCGTGCGGCGATCGAGCAATTGGTCGCGGCCCTCGACTGGTCGGCGACCATCCCGATGGATGCGCGGGCCTACAAGTTCGACATGGTGTTGCGCGGACGGCGTTCGACCCTGTTTGAAAACCGGATGGAGGGGAACTGATGGTCCAGGATCTCGGCTACCTCAAGGAAAGCGCTTCGCAGACGGCGGGCCCTTACGTTCACATCGGCCTCACGCCGAACTTCGCCGACATCAAGGGCGTCTATCCTGTCGATCTCGGCACCAGCATGGTCAACGACAATACGCGCGGCGAGCGGATCACGATCACCGGTCGCGTCATTGATGGCTCCGGCACGCCGCTCAAGGATGCGCTGATCGAAATCTGGCAGGCGGATGCCGAGGGGATTTACAACAGCCCTTCGGAAACGCGTGGCAGTGCCGATCCGAACTTCACCGGCTGGGGGCGCTGCCCCTGTGATCTCTCGACCGGCGAATATCGCTTCGAGACGATCAAGCCTGGTCGCGTGCCGTTCCGGGATGGACGCCTCATGGCGCCGCATATCTCCTTTTGGATCGTCGCGCGCGGCATCAATCTCGGCCTCAACACGCGTCTCTATTTCGGCGACGAAGTGGCAGCCAATGCCGAGGACCCGATCCTGACACGCATCGAGCACCGGGTGCGGGTGCCGACGCTGATTGCGCAGCGTGACGGTTCGACCTATCACTTCGACATCCACCTGCAGGGTGAGAAGGAGACGGTCTTCTTCGACATCTGAGAAGGGCCCTGAGATCAGCATGACCGCATCCGTCTTCGACCATCCGATCCTGTCTGGCCTTCTGGGCGATGACGAGATCGGAGCGCAGTTCTCGGCCGCAGCCGAGCTTTCGGCCATGCTGCGTTTCGAGGTGGCGCTTGCCGAGGCGGAGGCTGCCGAGGGCGTGATCTCTGGTGAATCCGCGGAAGCGATTGCGGCGCTGCCGGAAGCGTTCGTTGCCGATCTCGACGCCCTGAAGCAGGCGATCGGGCGTGACGGTGTTGTCATCCCCGATCTCGTGCGGCAGTGGCGGGCGGGGCTCGGCGACGCCGGCAAACATCTCCATTTCGGCGCAACCAGCCAGGATGCAATCGATACCGGTCTGATGCTGCGGCTGTGTGCTGTGCTTTCAATCCTCGATCAGCGTCTGCCGGCCATTATTTCGTCGCTTGACGGTTTGGAGACGCGCTTCGGCACCCAGCCCCTGATGGGGCGCACGCGTATGCAGGCGGCGATCCCGATCACGGTTGCCGATCGGCTTGCCACGTGGAAGGGTCCAGTCGTCGCCCATCGGGCTGCTGTTCAGGATATGCTGAAAGCTGGTTTGCCGCTTCAGTTCGGCGGCGCTGCGGGCACGCTGGAGAAGCTGGGTGACAAGGCAGTTCCGGTTCGCATCCGACTTTCAGAAATCCTGAAGCTTTCTGACCGGCCGCAATGGCACAGCCAGCGGGCGGTCATTGCCGAGATCGGCGGTCTGTTCTCCCAGATCAGCGGCAGCCTCGGCAAGATCGGCCAGGATCTGGCGCTGATGGCGGACAATGGAACAGCGGTGATCGGCGGCGGCGGTGCCTCATCCGCCATGCCGCACAAGCGCAATCCCGTAAAGGCCGAAGTCCTCGTCACGCTCGCCCGGTTCAACGCGGTGCAGATCTCCGGACTGCATCAGGCGATGGTGCATGAGCAGGAGCGGTCGGGTGCTGCCTGGACGCTCGAATGGATGATCCTGCCGCAGATGGCGATCACGACGGGCGCTGCGACACGGCTCGCAACGGATGTCCTCCAGTCGATCGAGGACCTTGGCGATCGCTGATCAGCGCTCATCCGGATCAGAGGCGTCGGTCGCGACATAGCGGCGGGTCGCCTTGCGCATCATCCCGATCTGCCGGACAAAGCCCGAGCAGGCGTCACAGCCGAAGAGATGCAGCCGCAGACGAAATGTCTCGCCAACCGACAGGCGTCGGTCGAGTTTGTCCGAGGCGAGTTTCGTGGCATTCTCGCACATCATGACAGGCTCTCCTCCGGTGCAAACCAGTGCCCTTCGAGGCAATTGCGCAGACGCAGCCTGGCGCGATGCATCAGGACATGCATGTTGGTGGTGGTGATGCCGATCTCGGCACAGATTTCTGGTGTCTCCATCTCGACGAATTCGCGCATCATGAAGACGCGGCCCTGGTCGGGCGGCAAATGGTCGAGGCAGGCCTCGAAGACCCGCCAGAAATCCTTGCCCAGCAATTCGACCTCCGGATTGCCCCAATCGCTCGGCCTGTTTTCCGGGGCCCAGGAGCCCTTGGCGTCAAAGTAGCGAGGCTCATCTTCATCCGGGAAGTGACCAAGTGGCATCGCGATCATCTGCGATTGGCGGCGCTTGAAGCGGATCTGGTCGGCAATCTTGTTGCGCAGAATAGCAAAGACCCAGGTGCGGAAGGCGGAGCGTCCGGCAAACGCCTTGGCGTTGCGCAGCGCACCCGCCAGTGCCTCCTGCACCGCATCTTCGGCAAGGCCGGGATCGGCAAGCTGAAGGCTCGCAAATTTCAGCATGCGCTGGCGCAGTTCCGCCATGTAAACAGCATCGGCCAGGAACGGTGCGGCTGCACCGTTTCCGCCGTTCAATTCCTGCTCGCCCGCATTCGCCATCATGATCCCCCGGACATTGCCCGCGCCTGCCAAGATCTAGCGTGCCACACAGCACGCCCCCATTTGTCGCGGCTCCCCAGGGCATATTACAGCAAGGAACAAAAAAATCTCATGTCAGGATCATCACCACAGCGTAGGCGGCGACGACCAGGAGCGTGACATTGCGCCGAAGCGCCAGATACCAATCGGGTTGGTCGCCTTTGCGTTGGATGGAAAGATCGCTGGCGAGGAGGGCGAGAAACACCGCCATATGCAGCGCCATCGTCAGAGTAGGCAGAGACGTGTGGAGCAGCAGCGCGCCGATGGCTGCGAGGGCCGCGACATTGCTGACAACGAGCATCAGCTGAGGTTTCTCTGCCTTAATCTGTGCCTGGCTCCAGAGCGTTCCGGCCATAAAGCAGGCGATACCCGTGCCGTAGGCGACAAAGGCCTGAGCGGCGAGGACCGGTTGGAAGCCCAGCATCTGGGCCAGCCCGAGCGCCCAGAAAGGCAGCGCGCCGGCATAGGTCAGGAGTTTGGTAAGCGCGGGGTCGCGGTACATTGTCAGGCTCCTCGCAGACGTGTGATCAGCCGTTCCGACAGGGCCGTGGCGCTTTCGACAGCGGCCTCGACGCGGTTGCCGAGGCACCAGTCGCCGCAGGCGCCGAGGCCGAGGTCATCATCGAAGAGGAAGGGTTCGCCGACTGCTTGTTCGACATTCGCATAACGCCAGCGATGCAGGTCGAGCCAGGCGGCCGTGGAGAAGTCCCTGCCGAGAAGTCGCTTGAGAGACTGTAGCATCTCCGCCTGTACCTCGCCGCGGTCGCGCTCCAAGTTGGCCTCGGCCCAATCGTTTCGGCTGTGGATGGTGAGTGCGGTCTTCTCGGATCGGCCCGGCTTGCTTGCCTCGACGGCAATCCAGCTGAGAACGGGATCTTCGATGCGCGCGGCGTCGAAGCCGGGGTCCAGTGGTGCGTCGAGGCCAATCATCAGGGTGAAGCAGCCGCTCATTTCGACGGTCTTCAGGGCGGCATTGCCAGCAAAGGTCTCCGGTATCAGCCTGATAGTCTGCGGAGCAGGGGCGGTAGAGATGACAAGATCGAAACGGCCAAGATCTTTGTCCTCGTTGTCGCTCAGGACCCAGCCATCCCCGGAGGCCGCAAGCCGTGCGACGGTCGCTTCTTTGCGGATCTCAAGCTCCACGGCCAATCCGTTGGCGAAACCGCTCATGGCGGGGAGGCCGATATAGCGCGGCTCGGGAGGGCGGGTGTCTGTCACAAGGCCGTCTGCTTTCAGCGTATGAACTGCCTTTGGCCAGATACCGGCATGACCCGCCTTGATGGCATCTTCCGCAACCGACCGGAATGCCGGCGAGCGGGCGGTAAAATACTGGGCGCCATGGTCGAAGGAAAACCCCTCGCGGCGGCGGTTTGCCATGCGGCCGCCAAGGCCCCGGCTCTTTTCAAACACGGTGACGTCGGCGTGAGCGGAGAGATTGCGGCCGAGCGTGATACCGGCAATGCCGGCTCCGATGATAGCGATGGATGTCTTCACGCGGTCCCCTTCTCAAATGCTTGATGCGCTTGAGCTTTACGTTGTTCAGGCGCCAGCGGTTTTGCCGTCCTCGCTCGCTTCTAGCAGCGGCCGGATGAGCGGGTTCGGAAAACGCCGCTTCACGGTGACGGCAAAGAAGGATTCGATCATGCCGGGCAGGGCGTCGAACTCGACCAGCGTGCCGGCTTCAAGCTCGCCCTTGACGACGATCGGCGGGAGAACGGCAAGGCCCGCTCCTTCTCGGGCTAGCAGACGCATCATCGCCATGTCATCGACTTCGGCAGCAATCTGCGGCGTGATGCCAAGGCGCGCGACGAGCGCTTCGAATTGCGAGCGCACGCCGCTTTCGAGTGTCGGCAGGATGACGGGGTGCTCGGCCAGCAGGTCGGCAAGCGTCGCGCCCGGTTTGCCATAGGACGGTTTGCCGATCAGGCTGACCCGCTGCTGATAGACATGCTGGGCGATGAAGGGTGTTACGGAATCGGCCATCGGCGCCTGGTTGAGCAGGACGATGTCGAGGTTCAACGTTTCGAGCGCGCCGAGAAGCTCACTGGTGCTGCCCGAGCGCAGGATCATGTCGACGTCGGAGCGCCCGAGGATCGGACGCAGAAACTCCATCTGAAAGTTGCGCGACAGCGTGGCGAGCGCGCCGATACGGATTGCGCGGCGGGTTCTGCCTGTTTCCTTCAGCGTTTCGACCAGTTCTTCGCCGGCCGAAAAGATCGTGTCGGCATGGTCGAGCGCGATGCGTCCCGCTTCCGTGAGATAGAGCTGTCGACCACGACGCTCGAATAGAGAGTGGCCCAACCGCTCCTCCAGCTGCTTGATCTGGATCGAGAGCGCCGATTGCGACAGGTTCAGCCTTTCGGCCGTGCGGGTCAGGTTGCCGTCATGGGCGACGGCGCGGAAATAGCGGAGGTGATGATAGTTCAGCTCGGACATAGTTCTATTTTATAGAACGAATTTAGAGAAACAATGAATTTTTCTTGTGATCGCGCCGCTGATAACAGGTCCGTGAGATCGCCGCTGCCTCCTCCCAAGCAGCGGCCCAGACCGGAGACATGCCGTGACCCATATGTTGCCGCTTCTCGCACCGCTGCTGCTTGCCGGTGCCTCGCTTTATGCCTTCCAGGCGCCCGGCCTTCGCCCGCGCCAGGCGATCCGCGTTGCCGAACTCGCAGCTCTCGGTTCGATCCTCGTCGCCGTGCTTTCCGCTGTCGTGCTGGTGCTGCAGGGGCCGGGCACGAGCCCGGCGATTGGCTACGGCTACTTCGCACTTGCCTCGCGGCTTGATCTTGTCAGCTTGGTGATGCTGCTGCTTGTATCCTTCATCGGCTGGGTGGTGCTGCGTTATGCCGGCACCTTTCTCGACGGGGAGGAGCGGCAGGGCCCGTTCACCGGCTGGATGACGGCAACGCTTGGCGCCGTCCTTCTGTTCGTCCAGTCGGGCACGCTGCTGCAGCTCGTCATCGGTTGGGTCGCCACCAGCCTGCTGCTTCATCAGCTGTTGCTCTTCTATCCTGAGCGGATCGTCGCCCAGCGCGCGGCGCGTAAGAAGTTCATCGTCTCGCGCATGGGTGATGCCGCCCTGATCGGTGCCGTCATTCTTCTCGCCATCTCCTTCGGAACCGGTGATATAGCGACCATTCTCGCCGCGGCCCGCGAGGGCGAGGGGTTGCCGCTGACGATCGCATCCGCCGCCCTGTTCGCCCTTGCTGCGCTTCTGAAGTCTGCTCAGTTCCCGACCCATGGCTGGCTGACGGAAGTGATGGAAACGCCGACCCCCGTTTCGGCCCTGCTGCATGCCGGTGTGGTCAATGCCGGCGGCTTCCTGCTGATCCGCTTTGCCGATGTCATGCTGCAGGCGCCGGTGGTGCTTGCGGTGCTGGTTATGATCGGTGGCTTCACGGCGCTGTTCGGCAGTCTCGTGATGCTCACCCAGTCGGCCGTGAAGACCTCGCTTGCCTGGTCCACAGTCGCGCAGATGGGCTTCATGATCCTGCAATGCGGTCTGGCGCTCTTCCCGATCGCGCTTCTGCACATCGTCGCCCATTCGCTTTACAAGGCGCATGCCTTCCTCGCCTCCGGCTCTGCCATCGAGACGGTTGCCTCGATCCGGCGCCCCGGTCCGGTCGCGATCCCCAACGCCAAGGCGGTCGGGCGCGCCTTCCTGCTGGCGCTTGCCATCTATGCCGTCATCGGGCTGCTCTTCGGCTTTGCCGACAAGCCACCGCAGGCTTTGGCGCTTGGTGCAATTCTGATCTTCGGCGTCGCTTACTTGATCGCTCAAGGGTTGGCGGATGCCGCTCCTCGGGCGCTGACCTGGCGCACCTCGCTCTACTCGATCTCGGCGGCCACGGCCTACTTCGCCCTGCAGCGCATCTCCGACAAGCTGATGCTCGGCACGCTGCCGGCGACCCCACAGCCCGGGCCGCTCGAATGGACGCTGATGCTGCTCGCCGTTGTCACCTTCGGCGTGGTCGCGGTTGCCCAGTCGCTCTTCCCGCTCTGGGCCTATCATCCGGCGGCGGCGGGCCTACGCGTCCATCTCGCCAACGGCCTCTACGTCAATGCCCTCTTTGATCGCCTGCTCGGTGGCTGGACGCTTCCGCGCACCCCCTCCGCAACGCCTGCTTCCATCAAGGAGTGAACCGATGACCGAGATGACCACGATCGACACCCTGCATGGTGAAGCACTCGCGCGCGCGGCTGATCAGGCCGTGCGGGCGATCCCGCCGGCCTGGCCGCTGACGGGGACCGTTGCCGTCAATCCCTTCCTTGGACAGGTGACGGAAACGCTGGATCAGACGGCAGCACGGCTCGCCCGGATTGGCGGTGTCAGGCTCGCATTGCCGCGAAAGCACTATGCCGACCAGATCGCGAAGGGCGAGATCACCGATGAGGATCTGGTCGCTGCGCTTCAGTCGAGCGCGCTTTTCAACCGTATCGACTTGCCGGCGCTCAAGGCTGCCGTTGGTGAGGAGCCGCAGCCGGTTGCCGCACTCCCGACGATCGCGGAACTGGCCGCACGGGCTAAGGGCAAGGATTGGCCGGGCCTCGTCTCCGAGCGGATCGGCAGTTTTGCGGCCGGCTTCTTCGATCAGGGCCAGGCGCTCTGGGCCGCTTCCCGGCGGAACGGGCTCTACGCCGCCTGGCGTGCCTTTGCGACCCATGACCTGACGCCTGAGATCTTGGGGCTGAAGGGCTTCAGCATCCATGTCGACGAAACGCCGGAGACGCCGCATGCGGCGATCGAACGGGCGGCCGTTTTGCTCGGCCTTGGCGCTGAACCCGGCACCTATTTCCATCAGCTGCTGCTGACCGTCGGCGGCTGGGCGCAGTATGCGCGCCACATCCAGTTCAAGGCCGAGGTCGAGGGCCGGACGGATACCACGGCGCTTGAACTGCTGGCGATCCGGCTCGTCTTCGAAGAAGCGCTCTATGCGCGTCACAAGACTGATATTGAGAGCGAGTGGCAGCAGGTGCGGCGCGCCCATGTCGAGCCGGTCAGCCCTAATTTCGATACCGTCATCGACGGTTTGCTGCAGGTCGCTGCCGAGCGGGCGGCGCAGCGGAAGCTTGCGGCCACGCTCGCTATGCCCTCGCCGATCAAGGTTGCCGAGTTGCGGCCAGTCCTGCAGGCGGCCTTCTGCATCGACGTGCGCTCGGAAGTCTTCCGCCGCGCGCTCGAAAGCGTTGATCCGGCTGTTCGCACGCTCGGCTTTGCCGGCTTCTTTGGTCTGGGTGCAAGCCATAAGGGCTTTGCCTCTGACGTATCCGAACATCGTCTGCCGGTGCTTTTGAAGCCCTCCGTCTTCAGCTGCAGCGCTGTGGATCACGATGAGGATGCCGATCAGCAGGCGCGGTTCAGCGCGCGTGCCACCCGCGCCTGGGGTCGCTTCAAGCTCGCCGCCGTCTCGTCTTTCGCCTTCGTCGAGGCGATGGGCCCCGTCTATGCCGGCAAGCTGATGCGTGACGGTCTGGGCTTCGGCAAGGGCAAGGGGCCGGATGCCGCCAAGCCGCGCTTTGCCCCGAGCCTCGATCTCGACACGCGGGCGGTGATTGCTGAAACCGTGCTCAAGGCGATGTCGCTGACGGAAGGCTTTGGCCGCTTCGTGCTGATCTCCGGCCATGGTGCGAATGTGGTCAACAACCCCTATGCCAGTGCCCTTCACTGCGGCGCCTGCGGTGGCTATGCGGGTGACGTAAATGCGCGGCTGCTGGCTGATCTGCTGAACGACCGCGCCGTGCGGGAAAAGCTGGCGGTGAACGGGTTCACCATCCCGGCCGATACCGTCTTCCTCGGCGGCCTGCATGATACGACGACGGATGCCGTGACGCTGTTCGAAGGCGACCTGGAGAACGACCTCGCAGCGGAGGATATCGTTCGCATCCGCCAGTGGCTTGCCCAGGCCGGCAGCCTGACGCGGGCCGAGCGGGCGCGGCGCCTTCCCCGGGCTTCTGCGCAGAGCGTCATCGAGCGCAGCCGGGACTGGTCGGAAGTGCGGCCAGAGCTTGGGCTTGCCGGTTGCCGCGCCTTCATCGCTGCACCGCGCGTTAGGACTGCGGGCCGGTCTCTGGAAGGTCAGGCCTTCCTGCACGACTATGTCTGGAAGAAGGATGAGGGCTTCAAGATCCTCGAACTGATCCTGACAGCCCCCGTGGTCGTCGCGAGCTGGATCAGCCTGCAATACTTCGGCTCGTCGGTTGCGCCCTCGCTCTTCGGTGCCGGCAACAAGCTCCTGCACAATGTCGTCGGTGGCATCGGTGTCGTCGAGGGCAATGGCGGAATCCTGCGCGCCGGGCTTCCCTGGCAGTCAGTGCATGACGGGGAGAATTTCGTCCACGAGCCGCTGCGCCTGACAGTTGCCGTCGAGGCTCCGAAGGAGGCGATATCAGACATCCTGAAGCGGCATGCCCAGGTGCGGGCGCTGTTCGACAATGGCTGGCTGCATCTCTTCACGCTCGACGAACAGGGCCAGATGGCCTGGCGTTATGCCGGCAATCTGGGCTGGACCGATGTCCGTCCGGGTGCGGCATCGGATGTCGAGCAGAAGGCTGCGAGTTGAGTTTCAAGACAGGACCGTCGGCTCCCCCGCCGGCGGTCCATACGCTCCGCATCAGACGGCGTTCATCGCCGGCGGTCGCCGTCCCTCGCCTTGTTGGGTGAGGGCGAGGCCCTCTGCGAGCAGACGTTCGGCCGCCGCCATCATCAGCGGAGCCACACCCTTGATGTCGTCGGGGCGGATGGCTTCGGTGAGGTAATAGGCAACGCTGCCATCGCGATAGATACCGTGGAAGGGGCCGAGGCCCGCGACACAGCAGACATTCTGCAATTGTCGCCGCCCGCCCTCGACAGGTCTGACTTCAAGATCTGCAAGAGCCTGAAGCGCTGACCGCCCGAGCGCCGCATGTCGGTCGATGCCCAAGCGTTCGGACTTCTGCAGGGCGTAAGCGAACATGGCCGTTGCCGAACTTTCGGGGTAGTTGTCCCTCGTATCTGGCGCATCGATCACCTGCAGCCAGCGATGGTCTTTCGTCACCAGTACGGCGAGCCGATCGTTAAGCGTTGCCAACCGCGCCGACAGGTCGCGGCGCATGCTGCCTTCCGGCAGATGCTCGATCACGTCGACAAAGGCCATGGCAAGCCAGCCTATGGAGCGCGCCCAATGGGCTGGCGATAGACCGGTGTCGGGATCAGCCCAGTCCTGCAGGCGCGACTCGTCGTAGCCGTGGCGATAGAGGCCGGAGGCTCCGTCGAATGTCAGGTCGAGCGCCGTGTTGAACTGGGCGATCGCGTCGTCCACGAGGCTCTGATCACCCAATGCCAGGCCAAGCTCGACCTTGAACGGCAGCGCCATATAGAGGCCATCTAGCCAGACCTGATGCGGATAGCGCAGCTTGTGCCAATAGGGGCCGCTTGCGATGCGGGGATGATGGGTCAACTGGCGACCGAGCTGTCGTGCTGCATCGAGATAGCGGGCCTGGCCCGTCAGCCGGTGGAGGTAAAGCAGTGCATGTCCGGGTTGAATGTTGTCGATGTTGAATTCGGTGATCCTGTAGTCGGCGAGACCGCCGTCGGCATCCACCTGGGCGTCGACCAGACGGGTCAGGTGGTCGAGCCAGCGCCGGTCGCCCGTCGCCTCATGCAGCGTGATGAGGCCACGATAGAGGCAGCCGTCCTCATAACACCAGGCACCTGCCTTGTAGGGTTCGTAATCGCGGGCGTAGTCGTCGAAATAGGAAATCAGCATCGGTCTTCATGGGTCCGGGTGAATGGAAGCGGGTGAGAGGCCCGTCAGACGACTGAACCTCGTGTTTTCGGCAATGATGCCGGCATGGCGAAGCTCCGGCAGATGACAGGCCATCTCCGGCATGGCGGGTTTTGCATCGGCGCTATAGGCGATGCGCATACCGTCGATCGACACTGCATCGATGGTCGATTCCGGCAGCCCGTAGAAGACGGCGGCCGCCGTTTCCGCGCCTGAAACCTCGAGATTGCGGATGTCGATCCCTTCGATCTTCGGCGTGTTCACGGAGACGGGCAGGGCGATCCGGGATTGGACATAGTCGGAGCGGCCATCGGCATCGCAGAAGTAGAAGGCGTTGACGGCGATCGGGGTCGCGACATCCTGCATGCGGCAGTCATGGACACGGATGTTGGAGACGCTACCGCCACGGCCACGCCGGGTCTTGATGCGCAGGCCCCGATCGGTGCCGATGAAATGGCAGCGGCTGATCGTGACGTCGCTGATGCCCTGGCTCATCTCGCTGCCCATGACCACGGCGCCATGGCCGCGCTGCATCAGACAGTTGCGGATCTCGACATTGTGGGTCGGCCGATCCGGGCCGCCGCGCGGATCGCGCTTACCGGCCTTGATCGCCACGCAATCGTCGCCGACGGATATGTCGAGGCCGATTAGGCGAATGTTCTGGCCGGATTCGGGGTTCAGGCCGTCGGTGTTGGGGGTGTCAGGATGGTTGCGGATCGTCAGTCCCGCCGCGAGAACATCCTCGCAGAGCACGGGATGCACGGTCCAGGAGGGGGAATTCTGGACGGTGATGCCGGCCATGGTCAGATCACGGCAGCCGGACAGGAAGATCGTGCGCGGGCGCCGGGCTCCGTCGCGGGTTTCCTTCGGCCAGGTCCACCAGTCGCCGCGGTCGCCGCCGCCATCAACGATACCCTTGCCGCAGATCGTCAGGTTGTCGCAATCGATGGCGTTGAGGAGGCTTGCGAAGCAGGCTTCCGCGACCCCTTCCCAGGTGCCGAGCACGCGTCCGTCCGGATGCCGGGCGGATAGGATCGCGCGCCCCTCGCGGGTGCCGATGTCCCGCAGAACCGCGCCCTGCTCGATTAGCAGCGTCATATCACTCTTCAGGAAAAGCGGGCCTGAAGTCCAGGAGCCGGCGGGCAGCCGGAGTGTTCCACCCGCCGGCACCGCAGCGATCGCGGACTGGATCGCCGTGGTATTGTCGAGGCTGTCAGGGCTTGCGCCATGGTCGCGGATATCGACCAGGGCCGTCTCGTCGGCTGTACGAAAGGTGATGCCACCGATAGCGGTCGAGACGCGGTACTCGCTCTCCGGTTCGAGACCGTCGAGGGACAGCACGACCGAGGTCGCGCTGTCTGTCTTAACCGTCGTGCCGTCTCCCAGCTGCAGCACCCAGGGCAACGCCCGGTCGAGGGCGAACAGATGCGCGTCCGCCTCGATCGTGAGTGTTGCCGTCCTTGATGACAGGTGCAGCAGCTGAATGGGGCCGTCGGTCAAGATCGTCCTCCTCAGATGCCGGTGAGTGCGCTGTTGATGCCGTCGATGATCTCGGCGGCAGCGTCTTCTGCGGAAGCCTGGCCATAGGCGAAGGCTTCGAAAGTGCTGTCGAAGACATCCGTCACGCGCGGATGTTCGTTGAGCGGCGAGACTCCGACGCCGTTGCTTTCCAGGACGATCTTGTTGGCCTCAACCTGCACCGGCTCGATCGAGCCGGCCTTGGAGAGTTCTTCGAGCGCGATCTTGCTGGAGGGTACGCCACGGGTCGCGCCAAGGATCTTGATCGCTTCCGGATCATTCAGCAGGCAGTTTACGATCTCGGCGGCGGCCTTCGGCTCCTTGCTGTTCTTCGAGATGGCCAGGAGCATCGAGGGCTTGCGATAGACGCCTTCGGTGGTTGCGCCTTCAATCTGCAACAGCTTGACGGGCACGAGTTGCTGGCCTTCCGCCATCGGACCGGAGATCTTGCCGTAGGTGCTGTCCCACTGGTAGGTGCCTGCGATCTTGCCGGCGGCCCAGGCCGGGTTTTCATGCAGCGGCGCATTGCCGCCGGCGGCCACGTCCTTCCAGGACTTGATGACGCCCTGGTCGACCATGGTCTGGTAGAAGTTCAGGCCCTCGGCCAGTTCTTCCACGGTCCAGGCAACCTGGTTGGTGGCCGGATCAATCAGGTCCTTGCCGGTCTTTTGCGTGGTGCGCAGGATTACGACGAGGCGGGCGTCCAGCGCCGTGCCTTCGAAGGGATAATAATCCTTGCCGAGCTTTTCCTTCATGACCGGCGCTGCGGCAAGCAGTTCGTCCCAGGTGGTCGGGATGGCCAGGCCCGCCTTGTCATAGGTGGTCTTGTTGAACATGAAGACGCGGCCGGTGGTCGAAACGGGCAGGCCGTTCAGCTTGCCCTCGACGGTGCCGCCCCTCAGGTCCGCTTCTGACCACTGGCTCAAGTCGATGACGTCCTTGAACTCGTTCAGGTCGACGAAGCCGTCGCCGCTTTTCGAGAAGATCGGCAGCCAGGGCCAGTTGATCTGCATGATGTCGGCTTCGGTGCGACCGGCGAGCTGGGTGGTGATCTTCTCCTGGTGGCCGGTCCAGCCGGTGAATTCCGGCGCAATGGTGTGGCCGAACTTGCCGCCGCAGAGCTTCAGGGCTTCCTGCGTGGCGATATGGCGGTCGTCGCTGCCCCACCAGGACATGCGCAAATCGGCGGCATAGGCAGTGCTTAGGCTGGTGGCCGCAAGAAGTGCGGCGGTCATGATCAAGGTTCTCATTCTGGCTCCTCCCAAGTTGGAACGATGACGGCTTTCAGTCGGCGAGCGAGATGTTCTCGCCCGTCATGCGGTTGAAGATGTGCGTGGACCGGATGTCCGGGCTCAGCCAGACGCGGTTGTCGCGGATCGCGGACCGGTCGTACTGGCTGGACGGCACGACGGCGATGACGCGCTCGCCGCCGATATCCACGTAGAGATAGACTTCGTGGCCCATGAATTCGACATGGCTGATGCGCCCCGACAGTGTGCCCGGCGTTTCGGGCGGCGCGATCTTCAAGTGCTGCGGGCGCATGCCGATGGTGACCTCGCGCGGTGCGTCCTGATGCAGCCGTTGCGCAAGGCCATCCATGATCGACAGGGTCTGGCCGGCGGTCACCAGTTCGCCGTTGCCGGCGAGTTCTGCCGCAATCAGGTTCATCTCAGGACTACCGATGAAGCTTGCAACGAAGGCATTGGCCGGGCGGTTATAGAGCGTCACCGGATCGGCCACCTGCATGATGTGCCCGTCCTTCATCACGCAGATCCGGTCGCCCATGGTCATCGCTTCGGTCTGGTCGTGGGTGACGTAAATGACGGTCGCGGCCATGCCGTCGGCCTTCAGCTGCTTGTGCAGATCGGTGATGCGCACGCGCATGGAGGCGCGCAGCTTGGCGTCGAGGTTGGACAGTGGTTCGTCGAAGAGGAAGACCTGCGGCTTCTTGATGAGGGCGCGGCCAACGGCGACGCGCTGGGCCTGGCCGCCTGAAAGTTGCTTCGGCAACCGGTCGAGCAGTGCGCCGATCTCCAGCGTGCCGGCCACCTTGTCCGTCGCCTCGTCGATTTCTGCCTGCGGGCGTCGTTTGAGACGCATGGAGAAGGAGAGGTTCTTCTTCACCTTCATATGCGGATAGAGCGCGTAATTCTGGAAGACCATGGAGATGCCGCGATCGCCGGGGGCTCTGTCGTTGACGAGCTCACCGCCGATGCGGATTTCGCCGCCTGTGATCCGCTCGAGGCCGGCGATCATGCGCAGCGTCGTCGACTTGGCGCAGCCGGAGGGGCCAACCAGGACCATGAACTCGCCGTCTTCGACTTCGAGGTTGATGCCATGCACGGCACGGAAGGCGCCATAGTCTTTTTCGAGGTTTTTCAGTTGCAACCGGGCCATGAGCTTATCCCTTGATGCCGCCGGCAGAGATGCCGTCGATGAAGTATTTCTGGGCGATGAAGAAGACGGTGAGGGCCGGTAGAAGCGTCAGCACCGACATTGCCAGCACCCGGTTCCACTCGAAGGCCTCCGTCGTGTCGATCGAGAGCTTCAGCGCCAGTGAGACGGGGAACTTGTCGACCGATGAAATGTAGATCAGCGGTCCCAAGAAATCGTTCATCGTCCACATGAACTGGAAGAGGCAGACCGAAATCAGGGCTGGCATCAGCAGCGGAATGACGATGAAGACGAGGACCTGCCAGGTATTAGCACCATCCACGCGCGCTGCTTCCTCCATGTCACGCGGAATGGCCCGCAGGAACTGCACCAGCATGAAGACGAAGAAGGCGTCGCCGGCAAAGGCCGAGGGGACCCAGAGCGGCAGATAGGTATCGAGCCAGCCGAGATCGCGGAACAGCAGGTATTGCGGAATGCGAGTGACGACATTCGGCAGGAGCAGCGTCGCGATCAGGGTTGCGAAAAGCAGCTTCTTGAACGGAAAATCGAAGCGGGCAAAGCCATAGGCGACAGCGGTGCAGGAGATCGCCGTGCCGATGATCTTCGGCAGCACGATCCAGAGCGTGTTCAGGAAGAAAGTGCCGAAGGTGTAGGGCGTCGAGGTCTGCCAGCCCCTGATATAACCGTCCGCCGTCGGGTTTTCTGGCCAGAAGCCGGGATTGGCGAAAATCTCCGAATTGGTCTTGAACGAAGCGCCGATCAGCCAGACCAGCGGATAGAGCATGATGAGGCCGACCAGTGTCAAAAGGGCATAGCGGAACACGGTTGTCAGCTTCTGTCGGCGCAGATCGCGGCGATTGATTTTGTCGACTTCGTCGATGTCTGCGGTCACGTGGTGGAGGGCGTGGTCTGTCATGATCAGCTCCGCTTGTCGCCGGCGTAGTAGACCCAGTGGCGCGAGGACCAGAAGGCAATAAGGGTGAGCGCCATGATGATGAGGAAGAGCACCCAGGCGATGGCCGAGGCATAGCCCATGTCGAAGCGCAGGAAGGCCTCGTCATAAATGTAGATCGGCAGGAAATAGGTGGCTTTCAGCGGGCCGCCCTGCGTGATGATGTAGGGGCCGTTGAACTCCTGGAAGGCCTGAACCATCTGCATGATCAGGTTGAAGAAGATGACAGGCGTGATCAGCGGCAGCGTGATGTGGACGAAGCTCTTCCATTTGCCGGCACCATCTATTGCGGCCGCCTCGTAGAGGCTCTTGTCGATGCTTTGAAGTGCCGCAAGGAAGATCACCATGGCCGAGCCGAACTGCCACACACGCAGCAGGGTGATCGTGAACATGGCATTGGTCGGGTCGCCGAACCAGTTGATGGGTTCGATGCCGATTGTTGCGAGACCCATGTTGATTAGGCCGACATCGGCGAACATGTAGCGCCACAGGACGGCAATGGCGATCGAGCCACCAAGGATCGAGGGCACGTAAAAGGCCGTGCGGTAGAGATTGATGAATTTCAGCTTGTAATTCAGGATCACCGCAATGAAGAGCGCAAAACACAGCTCCAGCGGCACCGTGACGAAGACATAGAACAGGGTGACGCTGAGCGACTTGATGAAGGTACGATCGCTGGTGAAGAGCCTGATATAGTTGTCCAGGCCGGTAAAGATCGGCGCGCTCATCAGATTGTAGTCGGTGAAGCTCAGATAGAGCGAGATGACGAAGGGCAGCGCCGTGAAGATCAGCAACCCGATGATGTAGGGTGCCAGATAGAAGAGCCCGAGATAACGGCTGTCTCCGCTCATGCCGCACCTCCGGCTTTGGCCAAGGTTTCAGGCAGACGATGCTGGGTGGCCGCGACCATTTCGCGGAAGAGGCGGGTCGCCTTTTCCTGGGACAGGGTGGCGACGAGCGGATCCGAGACAAAGAGCGGCAAGAGCGCGTCGAGATCGTCAGCCAGGACCGCCTCGACAAGCGCGGTTTGCCGGTCGGCATGGGGGCGGGCGAGCAGCTCGAGTGCCTGCGGTAATCGTCCAGCCGTAATGGGCTGGATGCCGAGTGCACTGAAGCGGGCGTTGGTTTCGACGATCGTGCCCTCTGCGAAGCCGGCGAGTTGCCCCCGGGTCGGCAGGTTGACGTTGCTCACATGCTCGGGGCCGCCCATCAGAGCCTTGATCTGCTCGACGATGGCTTCATCCGAGGCGCGGGCTGGCGGCAGGTCGGCACCCTTGTCCAGAGCATCGGCATAATCGACCTTTTCCTTTCGCTCGCGCATGCGGAACTCCACCGGGGTCAGGCCGAATTTCCATGCGGCGTGATCATCGAGATACCACGACTGGGGCAGGAACTCGACGAGATGGCGGTCGCCGGCAGCTGCCGCTATGCCGAAGCGAAGCGAGAGATCGAACTTCACGCGGAAGCTGTCGGTGAAGTAGCGATCGTGTTCGTTTGCAGGATCCAGCGGCGATTCCCGCCAGCCGGTCGCATGATGCTCTCTCGCGAAATCGAGATAGGCCGGCATCATGTCGATACCGCCGACCGCAGCCCGATCAACGAAGGTGAAGTGATTGATGCCGAGCACGTTCACCTTGGCATCGCGGTAGCCGTAGAGCACGTCGCCGGCGCGGCGGTTGGCAAGATAGGCTATGATCTTGCGGGTCTTGATGACCTCGTGGCAGGACCCCCAGGCACGGATCTCCGGAAAGACCGCGTAGAGCGTACCCGTTAGCACGGACATCGGGTTTGTCAGATTGCAGACGTAAGCCTCAGGGCAGTGGTTGGCGATGGCACGGCCGATTTCTGCGATCATCGGGATCGCCCGCATGGCACGGATGAAGCCGCCGGGGCCGACTGTGTCGCCGACCGATTGGCGGATGCCATGGCGCTCGGGGATCGCAATGTCGTTCGCCATGTCCTCGAAGGAGCCCGGCAGGATCGAGATGATGACGATGTCTGCACCGGTGAGGGCGGCTTCTAGCGTGCGTTCCGCCGTATAGGTGACGGGCGCCCCGGCCTCGCTGCGGGCGGCATAGCGGGTGCCAATGCGGGCGTTGCGCTCGGCGGCGGCATGGTCGAGGTCATAGAGCCGGACTGTCGCCGGCACCGTTCCATCCTGGGCGAGGTCGCCCATCAGCTTTGTCGCCCAGTTGAGCGAGCCACCGCCGACATAGGCGATGGTGACCGGGCGCGTGTATTCCGTTTTCTGCATCGCAATATGCAGGGTGGACGATGCCTCGACCGGCCCACCTCCGTGGCCTGTCTCGCTGTCTACCCTCCTCCTCCTGATATCCTCCCCGGCCTTCCCAAGGCGACCGGTCCTGTGTCTAATATCTCTTCAGACGTCTCGCGCGGAAATCGACAAAGAGGGGAAAAATGATGGACGAAACTGAAGGTAGCGTACTCAGCGGCATTCCGATGCAGGCGCTGGCGCTCAACCTGACACGTTCGACCATCCGCATGCAGCATTCGCAGACCTGGTCGATCGACAAATCGAACCGGGTGCATGATCTCGTGATCTGTCTGAGCGGTCGCGGGATCTATGAAGTCGAGGGGAAGACGGTGGAGATGGAGCCAGGTTCGGCGATGCTTTTGCCGGCCGATATGCGGTTCGTCGGGCGGTCGGCTTCGGTCGAGCCCTATACCGGGATTGCGCAGCATTTCACGCTGGATCTCTTCGGTCGCCTCGACCTGATCGCACAAATGGATCTCGCCTTGTCGGTGAAGTTCGCGCGTTGGGACATGCTGGAGAAGGTGGTTCGGCATTTTCGCGACACGGCGCCGCCCTATTCGACGAGCCTGCAGCAGCACCATGTCTTCATGTTCCTGCTGATCGAATATATCGAACAGGCCTTCATCGGTTGGCGCGAGCAGTCGGTCGGGACGGTCGCCAATCCCGACCAGCTGTCGCTGGCGATCATGGTCGCCGCCAGCCAGATTGCCGCCGATCCGCTGAACGAGGCGATCACCGCCCAGGTTCTTGCGGCAGCACCTTACAATCCGGATTATTTCAAGCGCGAATTCCGCAAGCGCGTCGGCTGGACCATGGACAAGTTCCAGGAGTTCAAGCGCATGGAACGCGCCATGGGGTTGCTGGCCGGTGGATGCACGGTGAAGCGGGCGGCCGCTCTCTCCGGCTATGCGGACGCCTATTACTTCTCCCGCATGTTCAAGCGCTACATCGGCATCAGTCCGCAGGGATACAGGGAAGCCGAGCGGCGTAATCGGGAAGGCGCGTTTCCGAGGGGTGAGGAGGATGGTCAGGTGGCCTATCCATTGCCGCGTGGCTGAGAACCTGTCTTATGACTTGCACATGGCGCGCGCACAGTCCGCGGTTACAGGTCCTCAGCTGAAAGATTTTATTTCTTGCCGCGCGATGCGCAACATGTATGATGAGTTGACATAACATGTATGGGAGGAATGATGTCGCACACCGATTTTACCAATCGCTTCGCCATCGATCCGTTGACCGCTGCCGGTTTCGGCACGGATGAATTGCGTTCGAATTTTTTGCTGCCGCCGCTCTTCGTGCCGGGCCGCATCCAGCTGCACTATACGAACTACGATCGCATGATCGTCGGCGGGGTCGTGCCGCTCGCCTCGGAGCTGTCGCTCGAAACGATCAAGCCGGCCGGTACACCAGAGCTGCTCGCGCGTCGTGAGATGATTGCGGTCAATATCGGCGGGGCAGGCGTCGTGACGGTTGACGGAGAACGGTTCGAAGCCGGCACCCGGGACATGGTGTATGCCGGTATGGGATCCCAAGTCAGTTTCGCCTCTGTCGCGGCCGATGAGCCTGCAAAGTTCTACCTGCTCAGTGCTCCGGCACATACCCGCCATCCGGCCCGTCACATCGGTATCGGTGACGCCAAGCGGCTCGATCTCGGCGCGCAGGAAACCAGCAACGAACGCTCGATCTTCCAGTTCGTTCACCCCGAAGGCGTGAAAACCTGCCAGTTGGTGGTCGGTATGACAAGCCTTGCCAAGGGGTCGGTCTGGAACACCATGCCCTGCCACATTCATGACCGGCGCATGGAGGTCTATCTCTATTTCGACATGGCGGAAAAATCCCGTGTCTTTCACCTGTTCGGTGAACCGGACGAGACACGCCACATCATCATGAAGAACGAGGAAGCCGTTCTATCGCCCGGCTGGTCGGTCCATTCCGGGGCCGGCACGGCGAATTATTCGTTCATCTGGGCCATGGCCGGCGATAATGTCGACTATACCGATGTCGATGCGGTCGCCATTGAGGATATGCGCTGACACACTCCTCCCATTCGCGAGGAGAGGTTAACTTGGGCATGCGGGATCGTCCATCTCGCGTGCCCTGATTCTGTGCTTAATTTCTATTTTAGGTTGTGGGTCGACCGTTCGTTCGGATCGGTCTCCAGCACTGCCGATGCGCCAATCTGAGCGGTCTTATTAAACTCATATTAGTCTTCCTTGCCCATGCTCCCTCCGATTCAGACATGGACTTCGACGACAGCGAACTTTGCTCGTCGCCGATGTCGGAGGAGACCAAGACCGTGTTCATTGACCGTATATTGTCGCGCTTTAACATCCAGACGAAGGTGCTGATTTTCATTCTGCCTTTCGTCATCAGCATTTCCGCCGTCGGCTTTACCGGGCTCTATGCATCGGGACTGCTGCAGGGCCGCATCGAAATCTCGAACAGCGTGCTTCAGTCTTTGAGCGGTTTCCGCGACGTCTCCGCCTCCATGAGCAGCTTTCTCGCCAATACGACCGAAGAGGCCAAGGCCGACCTGACCAGTCGCCTCGAGCAGCAGCGACGCGATCTGGACAGCACGCTTGCGCAGTTGGCTCCCGACGCCGACGGTCGTGGTGAACTGGAAGAGGCCGGCAAGCTGATCGATCAGGTCTTTGTCCATATCGACGATCTCTGGAGGCTCCACGCGTCCGAGACCGCCCTTGTCGAGACCCTTCAGCGGGGAGGCAAGCAGGTGGTCGTCGCTCAGGGACGCGTCACGGCCGCCATGGCTACCATGGAGCGCGCCGTCCAGGCGGATGACGCTGCAGCCAAGACCATGCTGCGCGACGCCGAAAGCATTCGCAGCACCGGCACTTTCCTCACCGAAACCAATTCCGCTTTTGCCAAGGCCAAGACACCGGATGAGAAATTCGCTGTCATCGGGGAGCGCATCGATGAAATCCTTGCCCGCCAGCAGGTGCTGGCGGAGGTGCTGCCGAAGGCGAACCTGTCGGCCGCCAAGACGCTGGAAAAGATCGGCGGTGACCTGAAGGCAGCGCTTGCCAGCAATGATAGGTCCGAGGATGCGCTCAAAAGCATGACCGGTCAGCTGCGCAATTTCACGCAACTCAATGCCTATCTCGGCCTCGCAGCACAGCAGAAGATGAAGGAAGCGACGATCAAGTTCGGCGAACTCGATGCACCGCTTGCCAAGGCCCAGGCCGTCATCGAAGACGGGCGGCAGGTCATGGCCGCCGGCTACGCCGTGCAGATCATGATGGCCCGTTTCCTGCTGGAGCCGACCGAGCAGAACCGCATGCTGCTGGAGCAGCAGTTCAACGCGGTGAAAAAGTTCCTTGGCGCACTGGACAAGACCGCTGCGGATCAGCCGATCCTGATGCAAGTGAAGAAGGATCTCGGCCCCGCTGTCGATACGATGATTGGCGCGAGTGCTGAACTCGTAAAGGTGAGCCAGGAACGGAAGGCAAGCTTCGAAGAGGCGGCCGCTGACCTCAACATCATCTGGCAGCAACTCACGACCTTCGCCGAAATGCAGAAGGTTTCGGCTGGGCAGGAACGTCAGGAAGCCAACTCGATTTCCATCAGCGCAACGGCGCTCGGCATCCTGATCTCAATCTTCGCCGGCATCGGGCTTGTCATGACCTTCAAGGGGCCGATCGGCCAGATCACTGGCGCCATGCGTCGCCTGGCCGAAGGTGTTCTCGATACTAAAATCAACGGCGAAGCCCGTGTTGACGAGATCGGCGAAATGGCGCGTGCGCTCGGCGTCTTCAAGCAGAACGCACTCTCGAAGATCGAAATCGAAAGCCGCAGCGAAGCCGAACGCGCTCAGGCGGAGGAGGAACGCCGCCGCAACGATCTCGAAAAGCAGGAGATCGATCGCCAGATCGACTTCGCCGTCAATGCGCTGGCCACCGGTCTCGGCCGTCTCGCCAAGGGCGATATCTCCGAAACCATCGATACGCCGTTCCACGGCCGTCTCGAGCAGTTGCGCAATGATTTCAACCAGTCGCTCGAGCACCTGCAGGATACGATGACGCAGATCCGCTCGAATACCTGCATGATCCAGCGCAACGCCGCCGAGATGAGCAGTGCAGCCGACCAACTCGCCAAGCGCACCGAGCAGCAGGCGGCTTCGCTCGAAGAAACGGCCGCTGCCGTCGACGAGATCACGGTGACCGTCAAGTCGTCTGCGGAGCGGGCCGAGGAAGTGAACAACATCGTCGCTGATACCAAGGGCCGTGCGGACACATCGTCGACGGTTGTCGGAAATGCCATCGACGCCATGGGCCGGATTGAAGATGCCTCGGGCCAGATCGTCCAGATCATCGACGTGATCGACGAGATCGCCTTCCAGACGAACCTGCTGGCACTTAACGCCGGCATCGAAGCGGCACGTGCGGGCGAGGCCGGCAAGGGCTTCGCCGTCGTCGCCCAGGAAGTCCGCGAGCTTGCCCAGCGTTCGGCGGGTGCAGCGCAGCAGATCAAGGACCTTATTCATAAGTCGAGCACGGAAGTCTCGGCCGGATCCAAGCTGGTGCAGCAGACTGGTGCAGTGCTCGCCGAGATCTCGGCCAATATCATCACGGTTGCCGACCGCGTCTCGGTCATCGCCATGGCGAGCCGTGATCAGTCGAACGGGCTGGCGGAGGTCAACTCCTCCGTCAACGAGATGGACCAGATGACCCAGCGCAATGCTGCCATGGTCGAAGAGACCAATGCTGCAACGCGCCAGCTGGCCGACGAGGCAGATGCATTGATGCAGCTCGTCAACCAGTTCAAGCTCGCACCGGAAGGTCGTCGTCCGTCCGCGCATTCCCACAGCCGCGCGGCCTGATTGCCGCAAAGCCCTGCCATGTTTGGAGCCGCCGGACCCGCAAAGGCCCGGCGGCTTTTTCGTGAGCCGAGGCGTGTTCGCAAGCCGGCTTGGAAAGCGACAGTCAGCTCGCTATCCTTGCGCCGTGAGGAGACAGCCCGTGACGACAGCAACGATACCACCTGCGCGACGACTGGCCGTGGCACGGCGCATGATCCTCGCGCTCGTGCTGATCCTCATTGCTGCAAGCCTTGCGCTCGCCACCATCGGCAACCGGCTCCTCACGCTCAACGTCATGGCGGAGGCTTCGCTGCAGGCCAACAGCGCCTTGCGTCTGGCGACTTCGGCGCTCTCAGGCCATCTCAGCCGCTATGAGACCTTGCCGGCGCTGATCGCCGACCACGAGGACATGAAGGAACTCATCCTTGATCCTGGCAATCCGGCACTCCGGCAGGCGGCCAATCTCTATCTCAAGGAAATCAACACGCTGCTCGAATCCTCCGACATCTATGTGATGACGATGGACGGCAATACGATTGCCGCGAGCAATTTCGACGGTGCGGCGAGCTTTGTCGGCGAGAACTTCATCTACCGTCCCTATTTCTTCGAAGCAGCCGCCGGCAAGCAGGCGCGTTTCTACGCACTCGGCACGACCTCGGCCAAGCGCGGCTACTATTTCTCAGCGCCGATCACGGTGGATGGGACGGTCCGTGGCGTCATCGCTTTCAAGGTCGACATCGAGGGCATCGAAACATCCTGGCGGGGTGGGGAGTACAAAATCCTCGTGCATGATCCCGAGGGGATCATTTTCATGACCGGAAATCCCGAATGGCTCTATGCCTCGGTGCTGCCGCTCACGCCGGAGAGACTGGAACGGACGACCGCTTCGCGGCGCTATTCCGATGCCGTTTTGCGGGAGTTGCCGATCAAACGCAGTGCGCTTGATGATCATGTGTTGATGACCGTCAGCCAGGGAGCCGGATCTCGTGAGTATCTTGTTCTCGAACAATACATGCCGGACGCCGACTGGACAGTGAAGGTCCTCTTCGACACCGGCACCATCCATGCCCAGGCGCGGACCATGCTGGTCGCCATTCTACTCTTCCTCTGCCTGTTTGGACTGGGGCTTGCTGTCGTCATCCAGCGCCGTGCCCGGCTGCAGGAGCGCATGCATATGCAGATCGAGGCGCAGGCTGAACTGGAGCGGCGGGTCGAGGAGCGCACCGCCGATCTCGCCCGCGTCAACCTGCAGCTCCGCCAGACGCAGGCCGACCTCATTCAGGCCGGCAAGCTTGCAGGTCTCGGTCAGATGTCGGCTGCCCTTTCACACGAATTCAACCAGCCGCTTGCCGCCGCCAAGACCTATGCCGACAGCGCGACCATGCTGATCGATCGCGACCGGATCTCCGAGGCGCGGGACAATCTGGGACGTATTTCCAATCTCATCGACCGGATGGCTTCTATCTCAAGGCACCTGCGGAACTTTGCGCGCAAGCCGAACGAGAAGCTCAGCGCCATCTCGATCGAGGAGGTGGTGGAAGAGACACTCGAAATCGTCTCCGCGCGCCTCGGTACGGCGGATGCGACGCTTGCATTGAACTTCGAGCCGGGGCTCCCACCTGTCCAGGGTGGATCCGTTCGCCTGCAACAGGTGCTCGTCAATATCCTGACCAATGCCTGCGACGCGGTCGAAGGGCTCGATGATCGCGCGATAGAACTTTCGGCGCGCCAGGAGAATGGGCGCGTGGTGATCGAGATCGTCGATCGGGGACCGGGTGTGCCGCCGGCGATCATGGAGCGCATCTTTGATCCGTTCTTCACCACAAAGGGTGTCGGCAAGGGCCTTGGGCTCGGCCTTTCGATTTCCTACAATATCATCAAGGATTTCGGCGGAAGCCTGACGGTTCGGGAGCGTGAGGGTGGCGGCGCCCTGTTCCGGATCGATCTCCTGGAAGCGGAAGCACTGCACGAGGCGGCGGAATGAATTCAGGTCTGGTGTTGCTCGTCGATGACGAGGAGGAGCTGCGCTTCTCCACCAGTCAGGCGCTGGAACTGCATGGTCTGCAGGTCAAGGCCTTTGCCTCAGGCGACGAGATCCTTTCGCGGGTTGGCTTCGGCTTCGATGGCGTGGTTGTCAGTGATATCCGTATGCCGGGCATGGACGGAATGACGCTCCTCCACCGCATCCGGGAACTGGATCACGAAATCCCCGTCATTCTGGTGACGGGCCACGGCGAGGTGCAGCTCGCCGTCAAGGCGATGCGTGAAGGGGCCTATGACTTCATCGAGAAGCCGTTTGCCAGCCAGGCGCTCGCCGGTGTCGTCCGACATGCGCTCGACCGCCGGTCCCTCGTGCTCGAGAACCGGCGCTTGAGGGCGGTCGCGGGCAAGCGCGACGATATCGAGACGCGGCTTCCGGGGCGCACTCCTGTCATGGTCGACCTGCGTTACCGGGTGAGAGCGATCGGTGCGACGGAGGCGGATGCGCTGATCATTGGCGAGACCGGTGCGGGCAAGGAGGTCGTGGCACGCAGCCTGCACGATATAAGCGCCCGGGCGAAAGCCCCCTTTCTCGCCATCAACTGTGCTTCGCTTCCGGAGACGCTGATCGAAAGCGAGCTCTTTGGCCACGAAGCCGGTGCCTTTCCGGGCGCGATCCGTGCGCGTTACGGCAAGTTCGAACATGGCCGCGGGGGGACGATCCTGCTCGATGAAATCGGTTCCATGCCCTTTGACCTGCAGGCAAAGTTCTTGCGCGTGCTGCAGGAGCGTACCATCACCCGGCTCGGTTCGAACGAGACGGTGCCGCTCGACGTCCGCTTCCTGGCCACCAGCAAGGTCGATCTCGAAAGGGAGGTGGCAGCCGGGCGCTTCCGAGCGGATCTCTTCTACCGGCTGAATGTCGTGACACTCCGCGTGCCCTCGCTTGCGCAGCGGCGGGCCGACATTCCGCTGCTCTTTCTGCATCTCGTGCGTGAAGCGTCTGCACGCTATGGCCGCGATGACATGGAGGTGGAGCCGGAGATCCTATCCGAGATCGCGGAGCGCGACTGGCCGGGCAATGTGCGCGAGTTGCGGAATGCGGCCGATCGGCTGGTGCTCGGGCTGGAAACCGGGCTCGACAGTGCGGCGGCACTTGAAACGGCGAATACGCGCCTGGCGGACAAGGTGGCGGCCTATGAGAAACAGCTGATCGCCAATGCCATCACGGCCCATGGCGGATCACTTCGGCCGGTCTACGAACAGCTCGGAATCTCCCGCAAGACGCTTTACGAGAAGATGCAGAAGCACGGGCTCGACAAGAGCCTGGCCTTTGATGGCAGGGACTAGGCGCGCGCGCTACCGCTACCTCCTCAGGAAATGGGTGGAATCCCACACATCCTTAGCGCCGCTTGGGCGGAAACCCACCCATGTTGCGGCGCGATAGCTCACAAAAGCTTGCTGCAGAAGTGACCGGGCGATTGTGACGCGGTCGCGCCTGAAGAAGATCAGGCCATCCAATGCCGGGCGGGAGGAGCCGAACCGGCAGGATCAATTGAACCGGGAGGATATCATGACTTTCTTCAAGTCGCTCTTCAGCGCGACTGCCATTGCGGCAACCTTCATCGCAGCATCTGCATCAGCCCAGACCTATCCCGAGCGTTCGATCACCATGGTGGTCCCGTTTGCGGCGGGTGGTCCGACGGATACCGTCGCGCGTCTCGTTGCTGAATCCATGTCCAAGGATCTCGGCCAGCAGGTCCTGGTCGAGAATGTCGGCGGCGCCGGTGGCACGCTGGGTGCAGGTCGTGTCGCGAGCGCGGAGCCGGATGGCTACACCATTCTTCTTCACCACATCGGCATGGCGACCAGCGCGAGCCTTTATCGCAAACTCGCCTATGATCCGCTGAACGCCTTCGACTATGTCGGTCTCGTCACCGATGTTCCGATGACCATCGTTGCCCGCAAGGACTTCGAGCCGACCGATCTCAAGGGTCTCGTCGACTATGTGAAGGCCAACAAGGACACGGTCACCGTGGCCAATGCCGGCATCGGTGCAGCCTCGCATCTCTGTGGCATGCTGTTCATGAGCCAGATCGAGACACCGGTCGTCACCGTTCCCTACAAGGGCACCGGTCCGGCGATGACGGATCTGCTCGGCGGCCAGGTCGACATCATGTGCGACCAGACCACCAACACGACGAAGCAGATCCAGGGCGGCACGATCAAGGCTTACGCGGTGACCTCGGCCGAGCGTCTTTCGGTTCTCCCGGATGTCCCCACTGCTGCCGAAGGTGGCCTCAACGACTTCCAGGTTGGCATCTGGCACGGCGTCTACACGCCTAAGGGTACGCCGGCTGAAGCGATCGAGAAGCTCAACGCCTCGCTCAAGAAGGCCCTCAAGGACGAGAACGTCGTCGCCCGCTTCGCTGAACTCGGCACCGCACCTTCGCCGGACAGCGATGTGACTTCCGCGGCCCTCAAGGCCAAGCTCGAAGGCGAAATCGCCCGTTGGAAGCCGGTCATCGAAGCTGCCGGCCAGTACGCCGACTGATCCATCCACATCTGCGCGGATCCGGTCTTGTGACCGGGTCCGCGACTTGTCGTGCCGGTCGGCCAGTTCCAAGGCCCTCCGCGCCTTTTGTCGGGGGACATCATGAAATCCTTACGCTTCGACACGGCCAACTTGCTTTGCGGTCTGCTGTTCATCGGGCTTGGCCTCTTCTTCGTCATTCAATCCTTGTCGCTGGAACTCGGAACTGCCTTTCGCATGGGGCCGGGTTATTTCCCACTCGTGCTTGCCGGTGTACTGACGCTTCTCGGCGTCGTCATTCTCGTCCAGTCGGTGAACGTCAGCGGAGAGGTCATCGGCGCAATCGCCTGGCGCGGTATGATCTTCATCCTGCCGGCACCGATCGTCTTTGGCCTGCTGGTTCGCGGCGCCGGCTTCGTTCCGGCACTCTTCGTTGCCGCCTTCATCGCAAGCTTTGCCTCTGAACGGATCCGTGTCCCCGCGGCGCTCGCGCTGGCGACCGGCATCACCTTCTTCTCGGTCCTCGTGTTCAGCTACGGCCTCGGCCTGCCGTTCGAACGCTTTGGCCCCTGGTTCCGTTGAGGAAGCGACCATGGATTTCATCAGCAATCTTGCCCTCGGTTTCGCGACCGCCGGTTCCATCGAGAACCTGTTCTTCTGCCTTATCGGTGTCATCCTGGGGACCTTGATCGGCGTTCTTCCCGGCATCGGTGCGACAGCCACGATCGCCATGCTCCTGCCAATCACGTTCCAGCTTGAGCCTGTCTCGTCGCTGATCATGCTCGCCGGCATCTATTACGGCGCGCAATACGGCGGCTCGACCACGGCGATCCTGATCAACATGCCGGGTGAGTCTTCTTCCGCCGTCACCGCCATCGATGGCTACCAGATGGCCCGCAAGGGAAGGGCAGGGGCTGCACTTGCCATTGCCGCTATCGGTTCGTTTTTCGCCGGGACTGTCTCTACGTTTCTGGTCGCAATCTTCGCGCCGCCGCTGACTGCAGTCGCACTCGAATTCGGTGCGGCGGAATACTTCTCGTTGATGATCGTCGGCCTCGTCTCGTCGATCGCACTCGCCCATGGCTCGATCATCAAGGCGCTGGCGATGGTGTCCCTCGGCCTGCTGCTCGGACTTGTCGGCACGGATATCTATTCGGGAACGCCCCGCTTCACGATGGGCATCACCGAATATGCGGACGGCCTGAATTTCGTTGCCGTGGCTGTCGGTGTCTTCGGTGTCGCTGAAATCCTGCGCAACCTCGAAAGCGACCGCAACCGCTCGGTGCTGGTGACCAAGGTTACAGGCCTGATGCCGACACGGGACGACTTCAGGCGCATGGTCTGGCCCGTCTTGCGCGGGACGGGCATCGGTTCCGCGCTCGGCATCCTGCCGGGCGGCGGTGCGATCCTGGCCTCCTTCGCCTCCTACACGGTCGAAAAGCGCATGGCGAAGAACCCTGAGGAGTTCGGGCATGGCGCGATCGAAGGGGTTGCGGGTCCGGAATCTGCCAACAATGCCGGCGCGCAGACCTCGTTCATTCCTCTTCTGACGCTGGGTATTCCCGCCAACCCGGTCATGGCGCTGATGGTCGGGGCAATGATCATCCAGGGCATCGTGCCGGGACCGAATGTTGCCAGCGAACAGCCGGCTCTGTTCTGGGGCATCATTGCGTCTATGTGGATCGGCAACCTGATGCTGCTGGTGTTGAACCTGCCGCTGATCGGGCTCTGGGTGAAGCTGCTGACGATCCCTTATTACGTGCTCTTCCCGATCATCATGGCGTTCTGCTCGATCGGGGTCTACAGCGTCAACGGCAATATCTACGACCTCTATGCGGTCGCCTTCTTCGGGCTCATCGGCTATGTGCTGGTCAAGCTGCGCTGCGAGCCGGCACCCTTGCTGCTCGGCTTCGTCCTTGGGCCATTGCTCGAAGAAAACCTGCGGCGCGCGATGATCCTCTCACGCGGCGATCCGTCGACCTTCGTCACCCGACCGATCAGCTTGACACTGCTGCTGATCGCCCTTGCTGTGCTGGTCATCGTCTTCCTCCCGAGCGTCAAGAAGAAGCGCGAGGAGGTCTTCCAGGAAGAGGACTGAGGTCGATCATCCTGTTGCTTTCGAAGGCTGGCGGCGACGCCAGCCTTTTTTATTGCTGGGGTACACCGGGCGCGAAGAGCGAGCTCCAGTTGCGGATGAACTCTTCGCGTGTTGCGCGATCCTGGGCGGCAAGCAGGGCCGGGCCAACACGGATCGGTCTGCCGATGCCGGATTCGATCAGCGAGATCGGACCGTCCACGCCCGGGGGCAGGGGGGCGTTTTCCGCAAAGTAGAAGGCTTTCTCCCGCGCCACCTTCTGGCCGCGCTCGGAAACCAGATAGTCGACGAAGCGGGCGGCGAGATCCGGCTGTGGCGAATGCGTCGGGATCATTGCGCCGCGGGTCAGGATCAGTGTGTAGTCGCGGGGTACGACAACGCGCATGTCATTGTTGCGCAGATAGCGCGCATAGGCATAGGAGCCGAGGATATTGTAGGCGATCTTCAGCCTGCCTTCCTCGATCAGATCGAGCACTTCCTTGTTACAGCAACTCGTCACCACCTGGGCGCGGCTGAAGCTCTCCAAGAGGCGGCCATAACTCGTCGGTGCCTGCTGGGCATCGTGGAAGGCGAGGAGATAGCCGACGCCCGACAGCTGAACATTGTAGGTGCCGATCCGGGTCCAGTATTCGTCCGGTTTGCGGCGCAAGAGTTCGGCGATCTCGACATGGGAGCGCGGCACGTCTTCCGGTGGCACCTGGGAGGCGTCATAGACGATGACGGCGGGCTCGAAGGCAAAGCCGAAGATTTCGTCGCGCCAGTTGGCCCAAGCCGATACACGCTCTGTTTCCTCCGACTGGTGGGACCTGGCGCAGCCGTCATTGGCGAGCTTGACGAGATGGTCGACCGACGAGGAAATCCAGAGGTCGCCGTGACTCGTCTGCTGGCGACAGGCCAGTTCTGCCTCGCGGAAGAGATCGTTGCTGACATAGTCGTTGAATTCGACGGTCACATCGCGCGCCGTTTCCTGGAAGTCCCGGATCAGCGGTGCAATGACGTCGGCGTCTGTCACCCCGTTGATCACAAGTCTTGTCCGCTCCTGTCCAGGTGCGGGGAAGACAGAGCGCTCACCCTCAAGAGCGAGAGCCGAGGTCGAGGCCAGGGCCGCCGCTACAAAGCCCGACACCACGGCGCGGAACATCGTCGACAGGTTCATGCGTTTGGCCTCGCATCGATCAGGGGAAGTTCAAGAAAGGTGGTGAAGCCTGTCCCGGGTGTCCGTTCGCGGAAGGCCAGCGCACCGTTCAGCGTTGTGGCCACCTCAGAGGCGATGGCGAAGCCGAGGCCGGAGCTGCCTTCGCCTGACTTTGACGAGACGAAGCGTCGGGTCACTTGCGCCCAGTCCTGCGCCGGGATGCCGGGGCCATCATCTTCAACCTCGACCAGAACGAAATCGCCGCGCCGGATCACGCGCACCGCAAGGCTCGACACCACACCATGGCGCAGCGAGTTGTCGATGACGTTGACGATCGCTTCGCGCAGGCTCAAGCCATCTCCGAGCACCATCAGCGGCTCCGGCGGCGCCTCGAAGGAGACGACGATGTCAGGGTCGATGGTGATCGGGACGGCGGCGCGGAAGGCTTTACGCGCGACATCGACGACGTCGATCGGCGAGAGTTGCACGGAATCGAAACGGTGGATGACCATGGCATGGTTGAGCAATTGCGTGGTGAAGCGCGCAAGCTCCGATGCCCGGTTCTTCACCCGGTCGAGGTGACGGCGGTCGTTCTCCGAAAGCGCTTCTTCGTTGATCAGGCTGACCTGGGCCGATAATGCCGTCAGGGGGGTGCGGATCTGATGGGCGCTGTCGGCGATGAAGCGCTGCAAGAGCTGCAATCGATCATCCAGTCGGCCCATGAAGTGGTTGATGGATTCCACGAAGGGGGAGAGCTCGCGAGGCACGTCGACGGCGAGCGGTGTCAGGTCCTGGCTGTCGCGGCGGCGAAGCGTGTCGCCGAGTGCATCGAGCGGCCGTAGCGAATAACGCACGGCAAGAATTGTCCCTCCGAGCGCAAGCAGGCTCATGACCCCGACCAGCGCTAGGGCACGGGTCGTCAATTCGGTCGTCAGTTCCTGGCGGGCCTCGATGGTCTGGGCGATCAGGACCTTGGCCCAACCACCGAGCAAGGGATCGGCAATCGCGCGGCTCGCTGCCACCATGCGCACCGGCTGATCGCGGAAGCGTGAGGTCTGGAACAGAGTGTCGGTGCGGGCATTGGCGGTGTCGGTCGGAAACTCAAGGTCTTCGTAACCGGTCAGTGTCGAGGCGTCGGGCGCCATGACGCGGTAGAAGATTTTGTCTCTCGGTGCGAGGCCGAGCAGTTCAAAGGCGCTCGGCGGCAGGTCGACCGTGATGCGGCCCTCTTCGACCACCAGGCTGTCGAGGATCTGGATCGCCGCGCCCTGCAAGAGCCGGTCATAGGCCTCGTCGGCGGCTGCACGGGCATATAGCCACGCCGCTGTCATCAGCATCGCTGCGCCCCCCGCAAGCACCACGGCGACGCGGATTACGAGGCGAGCAAAGAGGGAGCGCCTAGTCCTCTGCATCTGACACCAACTGATAACCCACGCCACGCACGGTCACGATGCGAGCCTTCGCCCCTTCCAGCTTCTTTCTCAGGCGTCCGACATAGAGTTCTATTGCATTCGGCCCTGCCGGTTCGTCGAAGCCGAAGAGCTGGTCGAGCAATTGATCCTTGCTGAAGACGCGTCCCGGACGGCTTGCCAGGATTTCGAGCAGGGTCATTTCGCGGCGCTTCAGTTGAACCTCGCGGTTGCCGACCTTGACCGTCCGCTGGGTGCGGTCGAGCAGCACATCACCGCAGGCAATCACGTTGGTTGCCTCGCCACCGGCGTGTCGTCGCAGCAGCACACGGGCGCGGGCTTCGAGTTCCCGGAAGTCGAAGGGTTTCACCAGGTAATCATCCGCCCCAAGGTCGAGTGCGCCGACGCGATCGTCGATTTCCGAACGGGCCGTCAACACGAGGACAGGCACGGTCGAGCCCTGGTCGCGCATTCGCTTCAGGATCGAGAAGCCGTCCATGCCCGGCAGCATGACATCCAGGATCACCAGATCATATTCGGTAAAATCGAGGATCTCGGAAGCCGCACGGCCGTTTGTCTCCCAATCGACCGTGTGGCCGATGGTTTCAAAGCGGCGAGAGATGGCCTCTCCGACGTCGAGCGTGTCTTCCACGAGCAGAATGCGCATGGACGGACGCTCGCATGTCTGACTGCTGCGATCAAGGTGAGCCAGCACGTCCGTCGACCTTGGGGAAGCGAACTGAGCGGGTGCCCATTCGCCTGCCTGGGCCGCGTCTCAGGCCTGGGCGTCCATGGATGCCATCGCGTCTGTAGACGGCGATTTCATGGCTTCGATCAGCGATGCCATGATCGCAGTCCGAAGCGCGTAGGTATTTGCTGTGGTCTTCTTGTGATCCAGTCTCTGCGCCGCAACGACCAGATTTGCGCCCTGCTGCATGACGATCTGTTGAGCCCGGACCATCGCCCAGGTCTCGATATCGGTCTGTTCCCTCATGTCCGCATCCCCAGCTAAGTCATTTAGCTCGTGAGGCTTTCTCGAATCAGCCTCGTGTTCGAGGATATTCGATTATCTCGATTCGTTAAATCAGCAATCCAAAAAAGGTCATGAATAACGGAGCAAGACGGTTGCTTCCTCGGAAACTGGTTGCGTAGCAGCTTTCAAGCTTCCTTAAGACGGTTGTGTTTTTGTTGAGAAGCATAAATTAGGAGCCGCGATGACCTGCCAGGGTTGCAAAAATGGAACCGCCTTCGAGTCGCGATTTTCGATGGCATTTCAGCCGATCATCGACACCCGGCGTCGTGAAGTTTTCGCCCATGAGGCACTCGTTCGTGGCCTTGATGGCAGCGGTGCCGTATCGGTGCTCTCGCTGGTCGATCCCGACAATCGTTACGCATTCGACCAGCAATGCCGGGTACGCGCGATCGAATTGGCCGCGAGCCTCTTTCCTCGGAACCGGATGCCGCACCTGTCGATCAATTTCATGCCGAATGCCGTGTACGAGCCACGTGCCTGCATTCGCCAGACGCTCGAGACCGCACGGCGGACGGACTTTCCTCTCGACCGCATAATTTTCGAGTTTACCGAGGTTGAGAAACTCGACACGGCGCATCTCCTCAATATCCTGAGAAGCTATCGCGAGATCGGCTTCAAGACGGCCATCGATGATTTTGGTGCCGGCTATTCCGGCCTCAACCTTCTGACCCGATTCCAGCCCGATCTGGTGAAGCTCGACATGGATCTTATCCGCGGCATCGACACCGATAGCGTGAAGCAGATCGTTGTCAGCCGTACCCTCGACATGCTGCGAGAACTTGGCGTTACCGCTGTCTGTGAGGGTGTGGAGACGGCGGGCGAACTTCAGATGTTGACGGATCTCGGCGTGGATCTGATCCAGGGCTATTATATTGCTCGGCCGACCTTCGAGGGCCTCAGCCCTGTTCCGACTGCGCTCGCGGCCTGAGCATTCTCGTCGTAAATGGAAAAAGGGCCGCCCTCTGGAGCGGCCCTTCCTCGTTCAGAGATCTTCGACAGCTCAGAAGTCCATGCCGCCTGCCGGCATCGCCGGGGCCGCTTCCTTCTTCGGCTTTTCGGCGATCATCGCCTCAGTCGTGATCAGGAGGCCAGCAACGGAGGCTGCATCCTGCAGCGCGGTGCGGACCACCTTAGCGGGATCGATGACGCCCTGGGCGAAGAGGTCGCCATAGTCGCCGGTCTGGGCATTCCAGCCATAGGCGAAGTCGGGCTTCTCGCGCAGCTTGCCGACGATGATCGAGCCTTCGGCGCCGGCATTCTCAGCGATCTGACGGACCGGGGCCTCGATCGCACGGCGGATGATGTCGATGCCGACGCGCTGGTCTTCATTGGCGGTCTTCAGGTTTTCGAGCGCCTTGACCGAACGCAGCAGGGCGACACCGCCACCCGGCAGTACGCCTTCCTCGACAGCGGCACGCGTTGCGTGCAGGGCGTCGTCGACGCGGTCCTTCTTCTCCTTCACCTCGACTTCGGTCGAGCCGCCGACGCGGATGACGGCAACGCCACCCGCAAGCTTTGCCAGACGCTCCTGCAACTTCTCGCGGTCGTAGTCGGAGGAGGTTTCCTCGATCTGCGCCTTTATCTGGGCCACGCGGCCGTCGATCTCGGTTTTGGAGCCGGCGCCATTGATGACAGTGGTGTTTTCCTTGTCGATCGTGACCTTCTTCGACCGGCCGAGCATGTTCAGCGTGACGTTCTCGAGCTTGATGCCGAGGTCTTCCGAGATCACCGTGCCACCGGTCAAGATGGCGATGTCCTCGAGCATGGCCTTGCGACGGTCGCCGAAGCCCGGAGCCTTGACGGCTGCCACCTTGAGACCTCCGCGCAGCTTGTTGACGACGAGGGTCGCAAGCGCTTCTCCTTCGACGTCTTCGGCGATGATGACGAGCGGCTTGCCCGACTGGACGACGGCTTCGAGAACCGGCAGCAGGGCCTGCAGGTTCGAGAGCTTCTTCTCGTGGATCAGGATGTAGGGATCGTCGAGCTCGACGCGCATCTTCTCCTGATTGGTCACGAAATAGGGGCTGAGATAACCGCGGTCGAACTGCATACCTTCGACGACTTCGAGTTCTGTCTCGGCGGTCTTGGCTTCCTCGACGGTGATCACGCCGTCATTGCCGACCTTCTCCATCGCTTCGGCCAGATAGCGGCCGATCTCGGTATCGCCGTTGGCCGAGATGGTACCGACCTGGGCGATCTCGGCATTGTTGGAGATCTTGCGGGCATTGGCCTTCAGTTCGGCAACGACGGCTTCTACGGCAAGATCGACGCCGCGCTTTAGGTCCATCGGGTTCATGCCTGATGCGACGGCCTTGGCACCTTCCTTAACGATCGCCTGGGCAAGAACGGTCGCGGTGGTCGTCCCGTCACCGGCGAGGTCGTTGGTTTTGGAGGCCACTTCGCGCAGCATCTGTGCGCCCATGTTCTCGAACTTGTCTTCCAGTTCAATTTCCTTGGCAACGGAGACGCCGTCCTTGGTGATGCGGGGTGCGCCAAAGGACTTGTCGATGACGACGTTGCGGCCCTTTGGGCCCAGCGTCACCTTCACGGCATTGGCGAGGATGTCGACGCCACGCAGCATCTTCTCGCGGGCATCGGTATTAAATTTCACTTCTTTTGCAGCCATGGTTCACTCCTCAAAGGCAAATGATGACTGATGGTTCTCAGGCGGCTTTCTTTTCGGCGGCTTGGGCTTCGATCACGCCCATGATGTCGGCTTCCTTCATGATCAGCAGCTCTTCGCCGTCGATCTTGATGTCGGTGCCGGACCACTTGCCGAAGAGGATGCGATCACCGACCTTGACGTCGAGGGCGACGATCTGGCCCTGATCGTTGCGCGCGCCGGGACCGACGGCGATGACTTCGCCTTCCTGCGGCTTTTCCTTGGCGGTGTCGGGGATGATGATGCCGCCCTTGGTCTTTTCCTCGGACGAAACGCGGCGGACGACGATGCGGTCGTGCAGCGGACGGAACTTCATGTTTTCCTCCTGGACAAACAAAATGGAACGTCCCCAAAGGCCGGACCGGATAAGGTCCGGACGGGTTGCCGGACCCTTTCATGGCATCCGGCGCGCGATGATTTGGTTTTTCCGATTTTATCTTTCAAGAGGATCGCGCGAAAAAATCAGCACTCTCGGCTGTCTGCTGCTAACATAATGATTTTACTGTGTAATATGTGAAGCCCTCTTGTCAAAACGTGAGTTTTTGTCAAACTTTTTCTCGTCAGTGACCACGAGGGAAACCGCATGAAATCTTCTGATCACTTCACCCTCCAGATGGAGGGTTATGGCCTTACCACCGCACACATCCTCTACCGGATGCCCGACTTCCGCTCGGTGCTGCAGACGTTCCTCTGGCAGGACTACGATCTGGCTCCCGACTTCCCGCAGATGACGAAGTTTCTGGATTTCTGGCGGGCCAATCTCGACGGTGACCTGCATTCCGTGCGCTTCAGCCACAAGCGGCTGATCGGACCGAACGAATGGCGCAAGGTGGACGGCGAATTTAACCTCCACTGAGATCCGGCATCCACCGGGGTGGCGGGAACAAGGCAGGCTGGCAGGCGTTGGTCCGGGTCGGACAAAGCCACCTACCTCCCAAGGATGCCAGCATGCCTCTTCCCGTTTCGACCTACCGCTTGCAGTTTCGCGGCGGCATGGACTTCGACCGTGCCATTGGGCTTGTGCCCTATCTGAAGCGCCTCGGCATCACCCATCTCTACGCGTCGCCTGTGTTTGCCGCGACCGATGGATCGACCCACGGCTATGACGTCACGGATGCCAATGTCATCGATCCCGTGCTTGGTGGTCGTGAGGGGTTCGAACGGCTGGCAGCCGCGTTGAAGGCCGAAGGTCTCGGCCTGATCCTCGACATCGTGCCGAACCACATGGCGGCCAGTCTCGAGAACCCATGGTGGCGGAGCGTCATCGAGTGGGGCGAGGCAAGCCGCTACGGGCATTACTTCGATATCGACTGGAGCCAGCGACTGACACTTCCGTTTCTCGGCAAGCCGTTCGAGCAGGCGGTGGTGGATGGAGAGGTGTCGCTCGCGCTTGATCCTGTCCGAGGGGGCCTCGCATTCGGCTATTTTGACAGTCTCTACCCGCTGAACCCATCGACCTATACCGCCGCTCTCGCCAAGTGTGAGCACCCCATGGCCGCGCCGCTCTCGGATCTCGGGCGCAAGGCAAAAGCCGGTGAGGAGGCCGAATTCCATAACGCTGTCGTTTCGCTTTGCCGCGAACATGGCTGCGATGGGCTGCTGGAGGAACTCAGGGCGAAGGCTGAGGAGCGAGAGTTTTTGCTCTTTCTCCACGACCTTCAGCCCTTTCGCCTGATGCATTGGACGGAAGCCGCCAAGGGCCTCAGCTATCGGCGTTTCTTCGAAATCGCCGGTCTTGTCGGTCTGCGCGTCGAGGCATCAGATGTCTTCGAGGCTGCCCATCGGACGGTGCTTGAGCTCGTTGAAGCCGGCCACGTCGACGGATTGCGCATCGACCATATCGATGGTCTCGCAGACCCCGGCCGCTATCTGAAGCAGTTACGCGACGCTGTCGGGCAGGACATTCCAATCTATGTCGAAAAGATCCTGGCACCGGGAGAGGATCTGCCACAGAGCTGGCCGGTGCAGGGCTCGACCGGCTACGAATTCATCGCGACCCAGGTGCCGGTTCTGCTCGATCCCGCGGACTTCATCGCCATGCGTCAGGCCTATGTCGCGATCGCGGGGCCACAGACCCCTGTTGCGGACAAGATGCGCGAGGCGAAGCTTCGCATGATCCGCGTCAACTTCGCTGGCGAGGTGAAGGCCCTGGTCGGGCAGGGCGCTGATCTGCTCGGGCTCGACGAGGAGACGATGGGCCGGGCTCTGGAAGAGCTTCTTCTCGCCTTCCCACGCTATAGGACCTATGCAGCGCAGGGAGACATGAGCGCCGGGGATCGGCAACTCGTTGATCAGGTGCTGAGCGAAGCAAAAGCGCGGCTCGACGAGACGGCGGCCGATGCGGCCTGGTCCATCGCCGATCTCCTGAAGGGGGAAGGCCGTTTTGCAGGTGATGGTGTTGGAACCGATCTCTTCCGCCGCCGCTTTCAGCAATTGACTGGGCCTCTGATGGCAAAGTCGCTCGAGGACACGCTGTTCTTCCGACATGTCGAGTTCCTGGCCTTGAACGAGGTCGGTGGCGAGTTGGAGCCGGAAGAGGGCGGCCTCGAACATTTTCATGCCGAGATGCAGCGGCGTGCGCAGACGCAGCCATCGGGGCTTTCCGCATCCTCGACCCATGACACCAAGCGCGGCGAGGATGCCCGCGCGCGTCTCTTTGCGCTTGCCGAGGATGCGCCCCGCTTCGCAGGCCTGATCGACGGTTGGCGCAAGGCGCATCGGGGTGCCGTCATTGAACTCGACGGCAAGCCCGCGCCCGAGGCCGAAGTCGAGTGGATGATCTTTCAAGCGCTGATCGGCCACTGGCCGGTCGATCTCACGGCGGACGACCGCGAAGGTATTGCCGATTTTGCCGAGCGTGTTTCGGCCTTCGTGGAGAAATCCCTGCGCGAGGCAAAGCTCCGCACGGATTGGAACGCGGTGAACGAAGCCTACGAGACTGCCGTGAAGGACTATGTCCGGACGCTGCTTCTCGACAGTCCTCAATTCGTCAACGAGTTCGTGCACGAGATCCAGCCGCTGATCTGGGCGGGTCTGATCAATGGCCTCACCCAGACCGTGATCAAACTGACCGCGCCCGGTGTTCCCGACATCTATCAGGGAAGCGAAGCGCTCGATTTCAGTTTCGTCGATCCCGACAATCGGCGTCCGCCACCTTTCGAAACCCTGTCCGCTTTCGATCCCAAGGCGCCGATTTCCTTCGGCGACCCACGCGCGCTGGCCGAGGGGTGGCTGAAGCAAGCGGTCGTCGGCCGCGGCCTGTCGCTTCGCAACCGGTATCCCCAGCTGTTCCTACATGGGCAATATCTGCCGTTGACGATCACGGGCCCCCGCCAGTCGCAGGCCGTGGCGTTTGCGCGGGAGCAAGATGGTGTCGCTGTGATCATTGTTGCCTGTCGCCTACCGATCGCCATGCTTCAGCAGAGCGAGGGGCTGTCATCGGAGCAGTTCTGGGGGGATACCGTCGTGCAATTGCCGGACGTTCTCGCAGGGCATGGCTGGACGGACGTTTTTTCTGATCGGCAGATTGTCGCCGCCGAAGGTATCCTGCTGCGGGAGCTGATGGAGGGCCAGACGATCGCGGTGCTGACCTCGGGAGCCGCTTGAGCGACTCTGTCCTTCGAAACGGATCCCTAGCGGGGCGGATGCAACCATCCGTCCCGCCCGCGCGCGTCATCCATTTGCTCCGGAGTGTCAGGCGACGGCGGATCTGGCTCTCGGCAGGAAGCTCACCATTTGCTTTCGCGGGTTTGAACATTGGCGCATACCGGCCTCGCCTGCCGCCGCGATGAAGGCGCTGCGCGCCAGCTCCGTTGCGCGAGCACCACGCAGGGCGATGCGGCAAAGCCGCAACGCGCGTTCATAGGCAGGGCCGCGTCTCGTCGGCCACTCCGCATCGAGAAAATCGAGCGCATCATATGCATTCAGAAAACGCCGGGTCAGCCCACAGGGCAGTTCCAGTTCGACGGGCACGTTCCAGGTGAAATCGGCTTCAGTCATGCCTTCCTCCGTTTGGCGCCCCAGCAACTCGGAGGATGGTCAGGAAGTTCCCGCAGGACGATCAAATAAAGATGTCATGATGTTGATTTTTCTGTTGCATATCGCGATCGGGCTTCACGCTGCTCCAGCCATGTCGTGGTCTCGTTACCTGCATGCTGGCTTGCCTCAATGGCGTTTTTCCCGCCCAGCAGGGCGTGCAGCAGACTGCCGCTGAAGGTGTCGCCTGCACCGATCGTGTCGCGCACGGTAACGCACCGGCTCAAGGTCACTCGCGTTTCCGTGTTCCCGTCATAAACCGAGATGGCGGCCGGGCCGTCCGTCATCACGAGATGGGTGAGCCGATCGGTCGCGAGCCTTTGTGCCATGGCCCAGACATCGGCGATCGGTATGCCGGGCAAATCGGCTTTCGAACCGACCATGATATCGGCGGCACGCACTTCGCCCTCGCGCAGCGGAAACTGCGAGACGACGAGGGGTGAGCGGTTCAGAGAGGCGAGGATGGCGTCCGGCAGTTTTGGCGCGTTAACGTAGAAGGCATCTGCCTCAATTGCGCGATCGAGCACGAAGGTGCGGGAGAGGCGTCGTTCGCTGGACAGGATTGTCCGTTCACCCGTGGGGTCGAGCAAGATATCTGCGAGGTCCGTCTCGCCGTCACGCCGGGTAATCAGCGACGTATCGAAGCCCGCATTCTGCAGGTCGGCATAGGCGTTCTCACCATTGATGTCGGACATCAGGTTCGACAGGAGCGCCACGTCGTGTCCGAGATCGAGAAGCCTTCGAGCGGTGAAATATCCGCCGCCGCCGAGACGCGTCTCCCGGGATGACCAGGCAATCCGTCCACCGGCGCGCAGCGGCTCGGTCAGGCGCCAAATGCGGTCATGATTGATGTGGCCGATGACGACGATCCGCTTCCTGCCTGTCTTGCTCATATGGAAGCTTCCTCCGGTGCGGGGCGGCTGGTCTCGCGCAGGATCAATTCGACTGGCCAAAGTTCTTGAATGTCGCTTGCTTGTTGACCGGCTAGTATCTGCAGAAGGAGATCGGCGATGCGCTTGCCGGCAGCCCGGATCGATGAGCGCGTGGTCGATAGCGGCGGCACCATGTTCTCGGCTGTGAGATAGGGGAAGACATCGTCATGGGCGACGACCGAGACATCCCGGCCGATCACAAGGTTCATCGATCGCGCCGCGCGGTAGATACCGAGGGCAGTCATCATCGAACCTGCAACGAAGGCGGTCGGCTGCGGGCGTTGTTTGAGCGCGGAGCGGGAAAAGCGGAAACCGATCTCGTCGGTAAAGTCGCCATGACTGACCAGCTTTGGGTCAAAGGGAATTCCGCGGTCGGCGAGGGCTTGTCTGTAACCCTTTAGACGATCCAGCGTGAAGGTCAGCCCCTCACGACCGTTCAGCAAGGCGATGCACCTATGACCGAGGTCGAGGAGGTGCTCCGTGCTTCGTCGGATCGCGCCTTCATTGTCGATGTCGAGCCAGGCATGCGCCACATCGCTCACGGAGCGACCATGGACGATGAAGGGCAGCTTCAATCGGTCCAGCAGAGCGATGCGCGGGTCATTCGGCAAGGGGGAGTGGATGACGACAGCATCGACACGACGGCTCTCGGCCAGTCTGCGGTAGAGCTGCAATTCGTCACCGGGATCGTGCCCGATCATCGGCGTGATCAGGATGTCGGTGTCCTCGCTGCTCAGGCGGTCGGCCATCCCGCTGATGAATTCGGAGAACTGGTAGTCGCCGGCCTTGGTCATGACGACGCCGATCGCGCCGGCCCGACCCGTCGCAAGCCGTACCGCATTGATGTTGGGCCGGTAACCGAGGCGCGCCGCTTCTTCTATCACCCGGACGCGGGTGGAGGCGCTCACCTCCGGATAGCCACTCAGCGCGCGGCTGACCGTGGTCGGTGACAATCCGATCTCTCTGGCAAAGTCCTTGAGCTTCATCCGTTCGCCTGCACCTTGGCGAGGCTATCTCTGCTCGCCCACGGCTTATGTCATGCGTCGGCGCATTGTGGCAATTCTTGTGTCGCAATGTCAAAGCGCTTCCAAAAGGTGGCGCTGTCCAGGGCCTCACAGATCGCGATATGTGTCCGTGGAGAACGTAAATCCTAAGGGGCTGGCTGTTTGACACCCAAGCTAGCAACTGCAAGTGTGGCTCTCCAAACCGCTTTCAAATTTTTCGTTTCATGCCCTAGTTTCGTTTTGATTCATTCCTAGTTCTGACGGAACGATGGGTCTCGTCGAGGCTTTTTTGATGGCCGGTTGACTGGCGCTAACCAAGGAGAATTCAGATGACGATCAGAACGGTTGTCTGGGGCGAAAACATTCACGAGCGCGAAAACGCCATCGTCCGCGGGATTTATCCCGACGGCATGCATGCGACGATCGCCGCCGCGCTGAACACGGATCCGGATATCGAGGCAACGACGGCGACGCTGCAGGAGCCTGAGCACGGGCTTTCCGTCGAGCGGCTGGCCGAGACCGATGTGCTCGTCTGGTGGGGCCATAAGGCGCATGGCGATGTCTCCGACGAGATCGTCGAACGGGTCGCAAGCCGTGTCTGGGAAGGCATGGGGCTGCTCGTCCTGCATTCCGGCCACTTTGCCAAGCCGTTCAAGCGGCTGATGGGCACGCCCTGTGCCTTGAAGTGGCGTGAGGCGGGCGAGCGCGAGCGGATCTGGACGGTCAATCCCGGCCATCCGATTGCATCAGGCATTCCGGAGAACTTCGTGCTGGAAAACGAAGAGATGTACGGCGAGTTCTTCTCGGTTCCGGAGCCGTTGGAAACGGTGTTCATCTCGTGGTTCGCCGGCGGCGAGATCTTCCGCTCGGGCCTGACCTGGCGCCGCGGTGCTGGCAACATCTTCTATTTTCGACCCGGTCACGAAACCTACCCAACCTATCACGACGCGACCGTTCAGCAGGTGCTTCGCAATGGCGTGAAGTGGGCGTATAATCCGATGCCGCGCTACGTGGCCGTGCATGATGCTCCGAATGTTCCGGTCGAGCAGGCACTCGAGCCGATCACGGAACGTGGCCCGCGCCTGCATCAGGCCGGTGAGGAAGGCTACAAATGAGCGCTGCCCCCATACGCCTTCTGATCCTTGGCACGGGTGGCATGGCCAATACCCATGCCATGAACTTCTCGACCATCACCGATGTTCAACTTGTCGCGGCTGTTGATCTCGACATGGCGACGGTGCGCGCCTTTGCCGCCCGGCACAATATCCCCAACACCTTCACCTCGCTCGAAGAGGCGATTGCCTGGGGTGAGTTCGATGCCGTAACCAATGTCACGCCGGACAAGGTCCACTACCCAACGACGCTCAAGCTTCTCGCTGCCGGCAAACACGTCATGTGCGAAAAGCCCCTGGCGGAAAACTATGCCAAGGCCGACGAGATGGCGACGGCGGCGGAAATGTCTGGCCTCGTCAACATGGTCAACCTCACCTATCGCAATGTGGCGCAGGTGCAGAAGGCCCGGCAGATGGTCATCGGTGGCGAGATCGGCAAGGTCCGGCATATCGAGGCCTCCTACCTGCAGAGCTGGCTCGTCTCCAAGGCCTGGGGCGACTGGTCGACGGAGAGCCAGTGGCTCTGGCGGCTTTCCACCAAGCACGGTTCGAATGGCGTGCTCGGCGATGTCGGCATCCATATCCTCGACTTCGCTGGCTATGGTGCGGCGACCGATATCGACCATGTCTTTGCGCGACTGAAAACCTTCGACAAGGCGCCTGGTAACAGGATCGGCGAATACGATCTCGACGCCAATGACAGCTTCACCATGACCGCCGAGTTTACCAACGGCGCGATGGGTGTTGTTCACGCCAGTCGCTGGGCGACGGGCCATCTCAACGAGTTGCGCCTTCGTGTCCATGGCGACAAGGGCGCGTTGGAGGTCATCCACCGCCTCGACGGGTCGAGTCTGAGGGCCTGCCTGCAGGAGGATGTCGAAAAGGCCGTCTGGCGGGAGATCGCGGTCGATCCGGTCGAGACGAACTATCAGAAGTTCATCACGGCGATCCGCTCAGGTTATGGGCAGGAGCCGAGCTTCCGGCATGCTGCCAATCTGCAGAAGATCCTCGATCTGGCCATGCTGACGGAAGTCGAGCGGCGCGAACTGGCGGTCTAGTCTCAGCGATCGAAACGGAAAACGCCGCCCGAGGAGGTTCGGGCGGCGTTTCCATTCTGCGCGACCTTGCGGTCCCGCGGGAGCTATTGATCGTCAGTAGGTAACGGTGACCGCCGACTTGTCCTTGGCCGACTTGACGGCGGCGTCTGCCAGCGCCAACGCGATCAGACCGTCTTCGGCCGAGGGCGCCATCGGCGTGCCGTTGTCGAGCGCGTCGATGAAGGCGGAGATTTCAGCTGCATAAGCTGCCGTGTAGCGGGTCATGAAGAAGTCGTGCAGCGGCGGACGGGTATAGCCATCCTTGTTGGCGACTTCGATCGAGACCGGGCGCTGGTTTTCGGCCGAGACAGAACCTAGCGAGCCATGCACCTCGATGCGCTGGTCGTAGCCATAGGAGGCGCGGCGCGAATTGGAGATGATCGCCTGGCGGCCGCTCTTCGTCGTCAGGATCAGCGAGGCGCTGTCGTAGTCGCCGAGTTCGCCGATCTTGGGATCGACCAGCACCGAGGCCGAGGCCTGCACCGTCTCGATTTCTTCGCCGAGCAGGAAGCGGGCCATGTCGAAGTCATGAATGGTCATGTCGCGGAAGATGCCGCCGGAGACCTTGATGTATTCGGCCGGCGGTGCGCCCGGGTCGCGGCTGGTTATTGTCACCATCTCGACCTTGCCGATCGAGCCCTTGTCGATTTCCTTGCGAACGGCCTGGAAATGCGGGTCGAAGCGGCGGTTGAAGCCGAGCATGACCTTGCCGCCGACGGCGCGCACGGTCTCTAGGCAGGCCTTTGCGCGTGCCACATCCAGATCAATCGGCTTTTCGCAGAAGATCGCCTTGCCGGCCTTGGCAAAACGCTCGATCAGATCGGCATGCGTGTTTGTCGGCGTGCAGATGATGACGGCGTCGATGCCCTTGTCGGCCTCAATCTCCTCGATCGTCTTGACCGCGCAGCCCGTCTGGGCGGCAATGGCGTTTGCGGCGTCGGCAAACGCATCGGCGACCGCGACGAGTTTCGCGCGCTTGTCTTCCGCGATTGCCTTGGCATGCACTTTGCCGATACGGCCTGCGCCCAGAAGGGCCAGTCTCGTGACCATGTTCATTTCCTCCCTGTCACGCCTTGGTCTCTCGTCAAGAGGAGGCGATTGTGATGTCGTTGGGCGCTCCTGATGCAGGCGCTTGGTCTATGTTCCATTTCACGCTGGCAAATGCCACGTTTTGGAATATATGTTCCATTTTGCTAGATCGTGATACGATTTCTGTCAAGCGTGACGATGTTTCCGGATGAGGGCTGGGGAGCGAATGAGCGAGAGCGGTGGACCGCAGACGATCAAGGCCTTCGAGGATCGCCTGCTGGAAGTTTCCGGGAGCCTGCCTAAGCGGCTGCAACAGTGCGCCGACTATGTCGCTGCCAATCAGGACCGGATCGCCGTGTCGACCGTTGCCGAGATGGCGGAAGGTGCGGGCGTGCAACCATCCGCCTTCATGCGCTTCTGCCAGATCATGGGCTTCACAGGCTTTTCGGAGATGCAGAAGCTGTTTCGCGAGAGCTTCGTCGGCGGCTGGCCTGACTATACCACGCGTCTTCAGCACTTGCGGGAAAAGGCCGAGGGGTCGCCCTCCGCTCTTCTCGCCGAATTTGTCGAGGCGGGACGGCTATCGCTCGAAAATCTGGTGAAAACCGTTGATCCGCAGGCCATGGAAGTGGCCGTGAAGCAGCTTTCCGATGCGCGCATGATCCACATCATCGGTCTGCGTCGCTCCTTTCCGGTCGCAAGCTACATGGCCTACGCTTTCGAGAAGATGGGCGTTCCGGCGATGCTGCACAGTGTCGTCGGGCGGCTCGACAACCATCATGCCATCCGCGAGGGTGATGCCCTGCTTGCTGTGACCTTCTCGCCCTATTCCGCCGAAACGCTTGAGCTGGTCGAGCAGGTCCGGGCGCGCAGCGTTCCGGTTGTCGCCGTCACCGATACGGTGGTCAGTCCGCTTAGGCGGATGGGGGCGACGCTGCTGTCGGTCTCGGAAGTCGATTTCGGCGCTTTCCGGTCGCTTTCCGCGACGCTTTGTCTCGCTATCACTCTGTCCGTTGCCGTTGGAACGGCGCGACAGGATGGCTGAACGTCCGTATTGAAATTCTAAAAAATAGAATTTATAGTCCATTTAAGAAGTGGCCGTTCCAAATCGTGGAATGGTTTCGAGGCGGGGCGAAAGATCCCGTATCACAGGGAGGACATCGCATGGCTTCGCTCGATCTGATCACGATCGGCCGCTCGTCCGTGGACCTTTACGGGGCCCAGGTCGGCGGTCGGCTGGAGGATATGGCCTCTTTCAACAAATATATTGGCGGATCACCGACCAATATCGCAGCCGGCACCGCGCGGCTCGGCCTCAAGTCGGCATTGATCACCCGCGTCGGCGACGAGCATATGGGCCGCTTCATCCGTGAGCAGCTGGTGCGCGAAGGCGTCGATGTGCGCGGCGTGAAGACCGACAAGGAGCGGCTCACCGCGCTTGTGTTGCTCGGTATTCGCGACGAACACCAGTTTCCACTGATCTTCTATCGCGAGAACTGCGCCGATATGGCGCTGTCGGAAGAGGATATCGATCCGGACTTCGTCGCCGAAGCGCGCTGCGTCTGCGTCACCGGCACGCATCTTTCCAACCCGCGCACCGAACAGGCCGTGCTGAAGGCGCTGGAGATCGCGCGCCAGTCTGGCGGCCTGACCGCGCTCGACATCGACTACCGCCCGAACCTCTGGGGTCTTGCCGGCCATGGCGATGGCGAGAGCCGGTTCGTCGAATCCGAGAAGGTGACGCGGAAGCTGCAGTCGACGCTGCATCTGTTCAACCTGATCGTCGGCACGGAAGAGGAATTCCACATTGCCGGTGGCTCGACCGATACGATAGAGGCGCTGAGAGCCGTTCGTCAGGTCTCGCCGGCAACGCTGGTCTGCAAGCGTGGACCGATGGGCGCTGTCGTATTCGAAGATGCCATTCCCGATAGTCTCGACGAGGGGCAGACCGGTGAAGGCTTCCCGATCGAGGTCTTCAATGTGCTGGGCGCCGGCGACGGCTTCATGTCCGGCCTGCTGAAGGGCTGGCTGACCGGAGAAGACTGGCCGACCTCGCTAAAGTTTGCCAATGCCTGCGGCGCCTTTGCCGTTTCGCGCCACGGCTGCACGCCGGCCTATCCGAGCTGGGAGGAGCTGCAGTATTTCTTCAAGACTGGCATCCAGAACAAGGCGCTGCGCAAGGATGCAGCACTAGAGCAGGTGCATTGGTCGACCAACCGCAAGGGTGACTGGTCGACGATGCGGGTCTTTGCCTTCGATCACCGCATGCAGCTGGAAGCCATGGCCAAGGAATCAGGTGTTTCGGACCACCGGATCGGCGCTTTCAAGAACCTCTGCCTCGATGCCGCCCTCAAGGTCTCCGATGGCAGAGCCGGTTATGGCCTGCTCTGCGACAGCCGCCTGGGTCGCGACGCGCTTTACCGCGCCGCCGGTACGGGGTTGTGGATCGGTCGTCCGGTCGAATGGCCGGGCTCGCGCCCCCTGACGCTGGAGCAGGAGATCGGCCCGGATTTCGGCGGTCTGGTCGAATGGCCTGTCGATCATGTTGTGAAGGTGCTCACCTTTTATCACCCCGATGATACGCCCGAGATGAAGGCCGAGCAGGAGCAGACCGTTTTGCGGCTCTTCCATGCCGCCCGTCGCAACCGGCTGGAGTTCCTACTGGAGGTCATCCCCTCCAAGGTTGGCGCCTGTGATGACGAAACGGTGGCCAAGATCATCGAGCGCTTCTACGAGATCGGTGTCTATCCCGACTGGTGGAAGCTGGAGCCGATGAAGACGACGGCCTCCTGGGCCAATGCCTGCAACGCGATCGAGCGCAATGATCCCTATACGCGCGGCATCGTCGTGCTGGGGCTTGATGCGCCGCAGGCGGAACTGGAGGCGAGTTTCCAGCTTGCGGCAGGCTTTGATCTGGTCAAGGGTTTTGCGGTCGGTCGAACGATCTTCGGTGATGCCGCGCGCAAGTGGCTCGCCGGCTCGCTGAGCGATACTGCTGCAGTGGAGGATATGGCCGCGCGTTACCAGAGCCTCTGTGCGATCTGGGACGCTGCGCGCCAAAAGGCGCAAGTGGGGGCGGTTTCCGCCAAGGGAGAGAGAGCATGAAGACGATCCGGCTGACTGCCGCCCAGGCGATGATGCGCTACCTCGCCAATCAGATGAACGAGGATGGTGTTCCTTACATTGCCGGCATGTGGGCGATCTTCGGTCACGGCAATGTTGCCGGCATCGGCGAGGCGCTCTACGGCATCCGTGACGAGCTGCCGACCTATCGTGGCCAGAACGAGCAGTCGATGGCGCATGCGGCGATCGCCTATGCCAAGCAGCTCGGTCGTCGCCGCGCCATGGCGGTGACCTCGTCCATCGGCCCCGGCGCGCTCAACATGGTGACGGCTGCGGCCCTCGCGCATGTCAATCGTCTGCCGGTGCTCTTCGTGCCCGGCGACGTCTTTGCCAATCGTGGCCCGGATCCGGTGTTGCAGCAGATCGAGGACTTCGGCGACGGCACGATGTCGGCGAATGACTGCTTCCGCCCTGTCTCGCGCTACTTCGACCGCATCATGCGGCCGGAGCAGCTTCTGACCGCGTTGCCGCGCGCCATGCGCACGTTGACCGATCCCGCCGATTGCGGCCCTGTCACGCTCGCCTTCTGCCAGGATGTGCAGGCCGAGGCCTATGATTATCCGGAAAGCTTCTTTGCCAAAAAGACCTGGCGCTTCCGCCGTCCGGAGCCGGATGTCGTGGAATTCGAAGCTGCGGTTGCGGCTCTCAAGGCTGCTAAGAACCCTGTGATCGTTGCCGGTGGCGGTGTGCATTTTTCGGGTGCCACGGACACGTTGAAGGCCTTCGTCGAGAAGCACCAGATCCCTGTTGTCGAGACCCAGGCCGGCAAGTCGGCACTGGCTTGGGACCATAGTCTGAACTTCGGCCCTGTCGGCGTGACCGGTGCCGAAAGCGCCAATGTCGTGTCGGAAAAGGCCGATCTCGTCATTGGCGTCGGCACGCGCTTCCAGGATTTCACGACGGGCTCCTGGGCGCTGTTCAAGAACCCGGATCGGAAGATCCTGGCGCTCAACGTCCAGCCTTACGACAGCGCCAAGCATGATGCGATCCCGCTGGTGGCGGATGCCAAGATCGGCCTTGAAAAGCTGTCGGCTGCTCTCGGCAATCACAAGTTCGTCGCACCCGATGCGGGTCTCAAGGCCTCCTGGTTCGCCAAGGCGGATGCCGTCACGGCAGCGCCGACCGACTCGAATGCTCTCCCCACCGACATGCAGGTGATCGGTGCCGTGCAGCGCGCCTCGCGTGACAATACGGTTGTCATGTGCGCCGCCGGCACCATGCCGGGCGAGCTGCATCAGCTGTGGAAGTCGAAGCTGCCGCTCTCCTATCACATGGAATACGGCTTCTCCTGCATGGGCTACGAGATCGCCGGCGGTCTCGGCATCAAGATGGCCGAGCCCGATCGCGACGTCGTCGTCATGGTCGGCGACGGCTCCTACATGATGATGAATTCGGAGCTGGCAACCGCCGTCGGCATGGGCGTGAAGATCACGCTCGTGATCACCGACAACAGGGGTTACGGCTGCATCAACCGGCTGCAGATGGGCACCGGCGGGGCGCAGTTCAACAATCTCTACGCCCACACCAATGTCAGCCCGATCGGCATCGATTTCGCAGCCCACGCCGCGTCGATGGGCGCGCGGTCCCAGAAGGTATCGTCGATATCAGAGCTGGAAGCAGCGCTTGATGCCGCCCGCGCGGCGACCGAGACCACTGTGATCGTCATCGATACCGATCCTTATCCGACCACCGGAGCCGGCGGCTACTGGTGGGATGTCGCGGTACCGGAAGTCTCGGCCCGCGCTGAAGTCAATCAAGCCCGCGTTGCCTATGAAGCGGCTCTGAAGGAAAGAACCTGATCATGATCCTTTTCGGAACCAACCCGATCGCCTGGTCGAACGATGACGACCGCCGCCTCGGCGCCCATATCAGCCTCGAACAGTGCCTGGACGAAACTGCCAAGATCGGTTTCGACGGCATCGAGAAGGGCCACAAGCTGCCGACCGATCCAGCCGGATTAAAGTCGGTGCTCGAGCCGCGCGGCCTGAAATTCGTCTCCGGCTGGCATTCGCTGAACCTGCTCACCAACACGATCGAAGACGAAAAGGCCGCCATGCAGCCCTTCCTCGATGTGCTCAAGGCCATGGGCTGCAAGGTCATCATTGTCTGCGAAACCTCGAATGCCATCCATGGCGCCGATGATGTGGCACTCGCCGACCGTCCGGTCCTGTCCGATGCCGATTGGGCCAAGTTCGGCGCCGGCGTCGAGGCGCTTGCGAAGTTCTCGGCGTCGCAGGGCATCTCGCTGGTCTACCATCACCACATGGGAACGGTCGTCGAGACCGAAGCGGAAATCGACAAGCTGATGGAGCATACTGGCCCGCATGCCAAGCTGCTGCTCGACACGGGCCATTGCTTCTTCGGTGGCGGCAATCCGGAAGCGGTTGCGAAAAAATACATGCACCGCGTTGGTCACATCCACGCGAAGAATGTTCGTCCCGTGATCGCCGATCAGGTGCGCAACGAAAAGCTCTCCTTCCTTGAAGGCGTGCGTCGCGGGGTGTTCACCGTGCCTGGCGACACCGAGGGCGGCGTGAATTTTACCCCGGTTCTGAAGATCGCCGCCGAGCATGGATACCAAGGCTGGATCGTCATCGAGGCCGAGCAGGATCCGGATGTGCGCAATCCCTTCGAGTATCAGAGCCTCGGCCTGAAGTCCCTCAAGGGCTTCGCCAAGGATGCCGGATTGATCTGAATTGAAGTCGGGGCGGGGACGTAATCTTCGCCCCGTGTTTTGACAGCAGGCGGATTTGGGCTCTATTGCAGGCGACCCATTCACAAGACTGCCGGGAGCAAAGCCTTGAAGTTCCAGATCCTTGATCCGACCCATCCCTTCTTCAAGCCGCTTTATCGCCGCATACTCTGCGTCGTGCTGCCGCTGGCCTGGGCGGGGGTTGAGTATTCGAACGGTGCCACCGGATGGGCGATGATCTTCGTCGCCTGCGGTCTTTATGCCGGTTACGAGCTGCTGTTCATGTATGATCACACGATGAAAAAGGCCGAAGCCAAGGCGGAGGCCGAACGGGCGCGGATTGCAGCCGAAGCCGAACGGGCTGACGCCGACTGAGCGCCGAAATCAGGAGACGAGGAATGGCCGATCTGTTGCGCAAGCCTTCGGGCACATCCGGCAAAGTGCATGACATTACCCCCGCCAGTGCCGGCTGGGGCTATATCGGCTTCGGGCTCTACCACCTGAAAGCGGGCGAAAGCGCTGTCGAGCAGACCGGCGAGACGGAGGTCATTCTCGTACTCGTCGAAGGCAAGGCTGAGATCTCTGGTGGAGGCAAGGAGTTCGGTGAACTCGGCCATCGGATGTCGGTGTTTGAGAAGACCCCGCCGCATTGTGTCTATGTGCCGGCCGGCAGCGATTGGTCGGCCAAGGCCACCACCGACTGCGTGCTGGCCATCTGCACGGCACCTGCCATGCCGGGACGCGAGGCACAGCAGATCGGGCCTGAGGGCATTTCGCTTGTCGATCGCGGCAAGGGCGCCAACACGCGCCATATCTACCCGATCGCCATGGAAGATCGCGATGTGGCCGACAGCCTTCTGGTGACGGAAGTCTTCACGCCCTCTGGCAACTGGTCGTCCTATCCGCCGCACCGGCATGACGAGGACAATTTCCCCGAGATGACCTATCTTGAGGAGACCTATTACCACCGCCTCAACCCGGCCCAGGGTTTTGGCTTCCAGCGTGTCTTCACCGAGGATGGTTCGCTGGACGAAACCATGGCGGTGTCCGATGGTGACGTGGTGCTGGTGCCTAGGGGGCATCACCCCTGCGGCGTGCCGCATGGCTATGAGATGTATTATCTCAACGTCATGGCCGGCCCCTTGCGCAAATGGCGCTTCCAGAACCATCCTGACCACGACTGGATCTATCAGCGCGATAACGGCTGAATTCGGTTGAGGCGGTGCCTGCGCCGCCTTCACGAATATGTTTGCCGTGCCGGGCAAAAATCCGGCCGTCCATCCGGTGCGTAGTGGTTTGCACAAAGCCAATGATGGAGACGCCAATCATGCCGAAGCTCACTTTCGCCCTTGTCGGGCTCGCCATGAGCCTGCTGCCGACCGCAGGTCAGGCGGCGGACAAGTTCACGTTCGAGGACTACTTTGTTGGTCGCACGGAAGCGGTCGGTTCCTTCCGCGCGATCAATGGCGTCAAGCGCACCTTCACTGTTGATCTCACGGGCAAGTGGGATGGCAAGACGCTGACGTTGCGCGAAGACTTCGTCTTCGACGACGGGACCAAGGACCGCAAGACCTGGCGCTTCACCAAGACGGGGCCGACCACCTATAGCGGCACCCGCGAGGATGTGATCGGCGAGACGACCGTGCGGCTGAATGGTGCCGTCGCGCGCTTCAACTATCTCGTCTATCTGAGCCCGGAAACCCAAGGCAATAAGGTGCATTTCTGGGACAAGATGGTGTTGCGCGAGGATGGGACCGTGCTGAACACAGCGCTCGTCACCAAGTTCGGCATCCCAGTCGCCAAGACCACTGTCGAGTTCCGCAAGCCGGGCTCCTCGCACAAGACGGCGAGCCGCTAAGGGTCAATCGTTTGGTGGCTCCAGCCAGCGGTGGATACCATCTGCCGCAGCAATTCCTGTCGCGAAACAGGCGGTCAGCAGATAACCGCCCGTCGGCGCCTCCCAGTCGAGCATTTCGCCGGCGACGAAAGTGCCGGGGCGTGATGTCAGCATGAAGTGCGCGTCGATTGCGTTCAAGGAGACGCCGCCTGCCGTCGAGATTGCCTCGGCAATCGGACGCGGGCGCTTGACGGCGAGCGGCAGGGCCTTGATGCGTTTTGCCAGCTCGGTGAGGTCGAGCCGGTTGGCCTCAGGGGTGGCCTCTCTGATCAGCGCGATCTTCACGCCGTCGAGATTGGCGGCCTTCTTCAGGCGGGTTGAGAAACTTGCCTTGCGGTCCTGACGCGCCAGGTCCGTCGTCAGTTTCTCGGTCGTGCGCCCCGGCGTGAGGTCGAGGACGAGCTCCGCATGGCCATCGCGGTCGAGCGCGTCCCTCAGCGATGCCGAATGGGCGTAGATCAGGCTGCCTTCTATACCGCCTTTGCTGATGACGAATTCACCCTGGGTGGTGCCGGCTGCCGAGGTTGCCTTCACCGATTTCACCGGCAGCCCGGAGAAACGGGTGTCGAAGCTTTCGGAGAAGTCGCAGTAGAAACCGCAATTGGCAGGGCGTAGTGGCGTGATGTCGACCGCTTCTGCTTCCAGCAGCGGCACCCAGGCTGCATCCGAACCTAGCTTTGGCCAGCTCGCACCACCGAGCGCAAGAAGTGTGGCGTCGGCAGTGGCGTGCTTCTGCCCTTCAACCGTTTCGAAGGTCAGGGCCTCTCCGTCAAAACCCGTCCAGCGGTGGCGGGTGAGGATGGTCACGCCCATGCCCTCCAGGCGTTTCAGCCAGGCGCGCAGCAGCGGCGAAGCTTTCATCACCTTGGGGAAGACGCGACCGGAGGAGCCGATAAAGGTTTCCGTGCCGAGGTCGGCTGCCCAGACCCGGATCGCCTCCGGCGTCATCAGGTCGAGTATGGCGCGCAGCCGATCGTTCGCCGCGCCAAAGCGGGTCACGAAGCGCGCATAGTCCTCGGCATGGGTGATGTTGAGGCCGGACTTGCCGGCGAGCAGGAACTTGCGGCCGACCGTCGGCATGGCGTCATAGACCGTCACAGCATGGCCTTTGCCGGCGAGATGTTCCGCCGCCATCAGGCCCGCCGGGCCGCCGCCGATGATCGCCACGCTCTTCGACATCCGTGATCAGTCCAGCTTGAAGGTCGATAGACGAGAGACCAGACCTTTGATCGTTGCACTGTCGGCATTGGCGAAGGCGAAGCGCAGGTAATCCTGGCAGTCGTCGCCGAAATAGGCGCCGGGGATGCAGAGCACGCCCGCCTTCTTCGCCAGCCTTTCCGCGACATGGGCGGAGTCCTGGCCTGCGAAGGGATGGCGGATGAAGGCGAAATAGGCGCCGAGCGAGTCCATCTGCCAGTCGGGAAGCTTGGCCATCACGCCCTTCAGGGTTTCGGCGCGCTTAAGGATCTCGATGCGGTTGTCCTCGCGCCAGGCCTTGAGCGCCGGGATCGCCTTGGCGACGGCCGCCTGGGGTGGACGCGGCGCGCAGATCTGCAGATTGTCCATGACCTTGGCGATTTCCGAGACGGCACGGGGGCCGGCCGTGATTGCGCCGAGGCGGTGGCCTGGGATGCAAAAGGATTTGGAGAAGGAGTAGAGGAGGATGAGGTTCTCTTCCCAGCCGTCGACCGATAGCAGATCATGCGGGCGGCCTTCGCCGGGGAGGAAGTCGCGATAGGTCTCGTCGAGAATGAGGAAAGCACCTGCCTTGCGGCAGGCCTCGAAGGCCTGGCGCAGCAGGTCCGCCGGATATATGGCGCCCGTCGGGTTGTTCGGTGACACGAGTGCCACGGCTTTGACGCCCTTCGCCAGGGCCGCCTCGATGCCTTCGATGGTGGGCACGAAACCGGTCGCTGGATCAAGCGGGATCAGCTCGCGGCGAATGCCCATCATCGTCAGCGTGGTTTCCTGGTTGAAGTAAAAGGGATCCGTCAGCGCCACCGCATCGCCGCTCCCCGCAATCGCGGAGACTGTTGCCATGAAGGCCTGGTTGCAGCCGGCAGTGATGTGGATGTTGTCGGCCGTGACAGGCGCGCCGTAAACGGAGGCCACTTCTGCCGCATAGGCCTCGCGCAGCGGCGCTTCGCCTTCTATCGGGCCGTAGCCGGCATTTGACCGCGCCGAGGCGGCCTCGGCCAGCCAAGCGAAGAGATCGGGATGCGGCGGATAGCCGGGCACCGCCTGGCTCAAGTCGATCATCGGGCCCGCCGCTTCGTCATAGGCGCGCGCCCAGGCAAAAACCGAAGGGACAGGCGGAGCCGAGAGATCTGCAACGAGCGGATTGAAGGGGGCGGCGGGCATGGCAGGTTCCTCGGTGTTATCAGCTCTCTTCCGAGAGCACGGTAATAGTGTTGGTGTTGGTGTTGCGCTTGCGGGTCGAGGGCAGGCCTCGTCCCGAAGGTCGGCTTGCCGGGCGCGGCTGGGCGGCGCGCTCGGTTTCGATCATGTCGAAGATCCAGTCGATGAAGACCTTGGCGATCGGGGCTGGGCGAACATCATTGCGAGCCGCGACATAGAAGGCATCCGGTGCGGGCACCGCGAGATCGAAGGGGATGACCAGTTCGCCGGCGGCAATCAGGCTGGAGGCCGTGATGCTATCCCCGAGCGCCACGCCCTGGCCGAAACGGGCAGCCTCCGTCGAAAGCCTTGCATCGCCCATGAAGTGTTCCCGCGCCTTGGGCATGTCGAGCTGATCAGCGGCGGCAAGCCAGCTTCGCCATTCGCGGCCGTCATCGCCATGCAGCAGCACGTGGTCGTGCAGATCGCGAACCGATCGCAGAGGCCGCGTGTTGAGCAGCGTGGGGCTGACAACGGGGAAGAGTTCGAAGGTGCTCCAGAGCCGTGTCCAGCAATCCTTCCAGCCGCCGGCGCCATAGAGGATCGCAATGTCGATGTCGGGGGAGTAGATGAGGTTCGGATCGTTGCTTGAGGTCAACGTCAGGCTGATCTCGGGATAGCGATCGACGAAGGAGCCGAGGCGGGGCACGAGCCAAAGCGAGAGTAGCGCCGGCACGCAGGAGATGCGCAGGCTGCCGCTGGTCGAGGGGCGGTTCATCAGCGCGGTTGCCGCCGCAATGCCATCGAAAGCCTGGGTGACGGCCGGCAGGAGGAGCGCGCCTTGCGGTGTCAGTTTCAGACGCTTGCCCCCGCGCTCGAAAAGCGCCGTCTTCAGCGTTTCTTCCAGGCTGCGGATCTGATGCGAGATGGCGCCGTGGGTGACGCTCAACTCCCGCGCTGCAGCCGAGATCGAGCCGCGACGAGCGGCGGCCTCGAAGGCGCGCAGGGGGTTGAGCGGGGGCAGGCGGCTTGCCATTGATGGTTCAGGATCCGTGAATTTTTCTCACATCGAATGCTATAACATCGTGAATTGATTTTCCAAGTCTGTTGCGGGTTAATGCTTACAATAAAGGCATGCCAAGATCGTGCCGCAAAAATGGACGATGATCTGCTCATTGTTCACTAACAGGGAACGCCAGATGACTTTCGATGAAAAGCGCCTTGCGGCGCTGCGCGAGAAATACGGAAACGACAAGGCCGGCGAGATCTTCGATCCGAAGTTTGCCAAGGTCGGCGAGAAGATCTTCTCGAACGGTACGCGGGCTGCCCCGTATGCCGGCGTGCCGACTTTCGTGTCTGCGCCCTATCGCCAGGTTGATCAGCGCAACCCGGATGTCAGTGATCTCGACGTCGCGATCGTCGGTGTGCCGATGGACCTGGGCGTCACCAATCGGCCAGGCTCGCGCTTTGGGCCTCGCGCCTTGCGGGCCATCGATCGCATCGGTCCTTACAACCATGTTCTCGAATGCGCGCCGGTCTTCGATCTCAAGGTCGCCGATATCGGTGACGTGCCGTTTTCCAGCCGTTACCGGCTGGAGATGAGCCATGACGACATCGAGGCCTATCACACGAAGCTGGTGAGCCAGGGCGTGTTGCCGCTCTCTGTTGGCGGTGACCATTCGATCACCCATCCGATCATGAAGGCGATTGCCAAGAAGCATGGCCCCGTCGGCATGGTCCACATCGACGCCCATTGCGACACCGGCGGTGCCTTCGACCAGACGAAGTTCCACCATGGTGGCCCGTTCCGCAACGCGGTGCTGGATGGCGTGCTCGATCCGGTCCGGACGATCCAGATCGGCATTCGCGGACCTGCCGAATATCTCTGGGAGTTCTCCTACGAGTCCGGAATGACCGTCATTCACGCCGAGGAAATCAATGGTCTCGGCATTGCGGCAATCATCGAAAAGGCAAAGGCCGTGATCGGAGATGGGCCGACCTATCTTTCCTTCGATATCGACAGTCTCGATCCGAGCGTCGCTCCCGGCACTGGCACGCCGGAGGTCGGTGGTCTGACGTCACGCGAGGCACTGGAGCTCATTCGTGGCTTCAAGGGCATGAATCTCATCGGCGGCGATGTGGTCGAAGTCGCGCCGCAATATGACGCGAACCACAATACGGCGCACGTCGGCGCACAAATCCTCTTCGAAATCCTCAGCCTGATGGTCTACAGTCCGGCCATCAAGGCCCGCTGAGGGCTGATATCCCGGACGGCTCATGTCGTCCGGCAACCGATACAGACGAACGGGCGAAAACGCCTCAACCACAACAAGGGAACAGGACCATGAAAGACATTCTCTCCACTTCCGTCAGCCGCCGCGGCGTGCTCGCCGGCTCGGTCGCAGCCGCCGGCGCGCTCGCCATGCCGTCGATCCTGCGCGCTCAGGACAAGTCGATCAAGATCGGCGTCTATGGCGGTTACTTCAAGGATTCGTTCGACAAGAACATCTTCCCGGAGTTCACAAAGGCAACCGGCATTGCCGTCGAATCCATCGCCGAGCCGACAGGTGAAGCCTGGCTCGTGCAGCTGGAACAGGCCGCCAAGGCCGGCCAGGCACCGGCCGACCTTTCGATGATGTCGCAGGTTGCCATGCTGAAGGGCCAGGCCACCGAGCTCTGGGCGCCGATCGACATGGGGAAGATCAGCAATGCCTTCGGCCTGATCGACCGCTTCGTCAACAAGTATCCGGATGGTCGCGTCGCCGGCGTCGGTGCTGTCGCCTGGTACATCACGCTCGTCACCAACACCGATGTCTACAAGGAAGCTCCGACCTCCTGGGAAGCCCTGTGGGATCCGGCGAATGCCGACAAGCTCGGCCTGCTCGCGCTCGTCTCCAACTCCTTCCTGCTGGAAGTGACCGCCAAGACCTATCTCGGCGGCACCAACGCGCTCGATACCGAAGAGGGCATCCTGAAGGCGCTCGAGAAGCTCGCAGAAGTGAAGCCGAATGTGCGCCTCTGGTATCGTGACGAAGCGCAGTTCGAGCAGTCGCTGAAGTCGGGCGAAATCCCGATGGGCCAGTATTACCACGACGTCACGGGTCTTGCCGCTGCCGATGGCCAGCCGGTACGCTCGACCTTCCCGAAGGAAGGCGGCATTCAGGACTCTGGCTGCTGGGCTCTGTCGCGCGCTTCGGCCAAGACCGAGGAAGCTCACATCTTCATCGACTACATGTGCCAGCCGTCGATCCAGGCGACCCTGTCGCGCAAGGTCGGCACGGCGCCTACGGTCAAGCGCGAACTGCTCGACCTGACCGATGCCGAATTCGCCTCGGTATCCTCCGATATCGAGCCGATCACGCCGCGTTATGATCTCTACCAGACCAAGTCGGACTGGCTGAACCAGAAGTGGACCGAGCTGATCGTCGGTTGATCAGAGGGCTGCTGTTGCCCCTCATCCGCCCTGAGCTTGTCGAAGGGCCGGCACCTTCTCCCCGCAGGCGGGGAGAAGGAGGCAAGCTGCTGGCTCTGTGCCAACTTCTCCTCTCCCCGCTTGCGGGGAGAGGGTAGGGTGAGGGGCTGATCTTGCCGCGATCTGGGAGACTTGCGGGGTTTTGCGGCATCTTCACGCCCGTGATAGGATCACCGAAGGCATCTCAGCGGAGACAATCTCATGGCAACGGTCAGCGTGCGCGATGTGAATACCGATCTTTCCGAACTGGTGGACGAGGTGATCAAGGGCGGCAGCGTGACGATTACGCGGGATGGCAAGCCTGTGGCGACGCTGGTGGCGGTGGAGAGGGAGCCAAAAGCTGACCCAGGGCAGAAACCGAATCTGGTCGATTATCTGAAGAGTTTCCCCGAACCCGGCCTAGTCCTTGAACGAAATCCTTCTCCGAGCCGGGACGTGGATCTTTGAAAGGATATCTGCTCGATACCAATGCAGTCTCGCTGCTTTACGACGGAAGAGCCTCGGAAGCGTTTGAAGACTGGTTGCGGCAGCGCTTTGGGGAAGAATCTCTTTATCTATCGACGATCACTGTCCTTGAGATACAGAAGGGTGCAACGAAGCTCGAACTGGTCAAGAATGGTAATCCCACTCGGGCGCGGCAATTGCGCCTCTGGCTGCAAAGTCTCATCGAGCAGTATGCCGACAGCATTTTGGTCGTTGATACTGAAACAGCGCTTGCCGCCGGAACCCTTGATGGGGCAATGCGTGCACGCGGTCACAACGGCCAGCTCGCCGACATCCTCATCGCCGCAACGGCGCAAACCCACGGCCTCACCGTCGTGACTGCCAACACCCGAGACTTCGAGCCCCTGGGCGTCGACTGTCTCGCACCGTTTTGAACAACATTCGTCTGATTGGAAGTCCATGTCCGGCCTCACCCTCAATTCCGTCACCAAGCAGTTCGGTCCGTTTACGGCCGTGGACAATGTGCAGCTTTCGGTGCCGCATGGTACCTTCGTCTGCCTGCTCGGCCCCTCCGGCTGTGGCAAGACCACGCTGCTTCGGATGATTGCCGGTCTCGACAGCCCGACCGACGGTGCGATCATTCTTGATGGCCAGGACATTACCCAGGTGCCGACGCACAAGCGGGATCTCGGCATGGTCTTTCAGTCGCTGGCGCTTTTCCCGCATCTGACCGTCGGCGAGAACATCGCCTATCCCTTGCGCATCCGTGGCATCGGTCGCGAGGAGCAGATGAAGCGGGTCAACGAGCTGCTCTCGATGATCCACCTCACCGGCTATGCCGACCGTCCCGTTCACAAGCTCTCCGGCGGCCAGCGGCAGCGTGTTGCGATTGCCCGGGCGCTCGCCATCTCGCCCAAACTCTTCCTGCTCGACGAACCGCTGTCGGCGCTCGATGCCAAGCTGCGCGAAGCGATGCAGGTGGAGCTGCGCAAGCTGCAGCAGCAGCTCGGCATCACCACGATCGTCGTCACGCATGACCAGCGCGAGGCGATGACAATGGCCGATACGGTCGTCGTCATGAATGGCGGCAAGATCCGTCAGGCGGCGAGCCCGATCGAGATCTATCGCCGTCCAGCCGATCGTTTCGTGGCCGACTTCATCGGGTCTACCAACCTCCTGCCGCTGACTGCGCAGGGCGGTTCTGCGCTGGTGCTCGGCCATAGCGTTGCCGGTATTTCGGCACCGTCTGGGCAGGGGCAGGCGAGCCTCTCGGTTCGCCCCGAGGACGTGAAGCTTGCTGCTCCTGGCGAAGGCCGCATTACCGGCAAGGTCACCTTCATCCGCGATCTCGGCGGCACGATCGAGACCTTCCTTGATGTTGCGGGTACCGAAGTCGTCGCCGTTTCGACTCCGCGCGAGCGGCCCGTCGTCACCGTCGGCCAAGATGTCGGCATCGTCATCGACCCCGAAACAGCCGTGGTGCTCTCAGCATGAGACGCGAGTCCCCGAAAACCGCGCTTGACTATGCGCCGCTCGCCTTTCCGGCCGGCATGCTGATCCTGTTCTTTGTCGTGCCCTTCGCGACGATGATCGCTGTCTCCTTCTTCAAGCGGGATCCGACCGGCTTCTATTCGCCGGATTTCGTTTTCGACAATTACGCCCGTTTCCTGAGCTTCTTCTTCGGTGGCGTACTCAGCTTCTCACTGGGGCTTGCGATCGCTGTTGCCGTGGTCTGCGTGACGCTGGCGTTGCCCTTCACCTATCTGCTCGCCCGCATGTCTCGCAAAGCACAGGTGGTGTGGCTGGTGGCGCTCCTCTCCGTGCTGTCGCTCTCGGAAGTCATCATCGGTTTTGCCTGGTCGACACTGCTTTCGCGCACGGCCGGCGTCACCAATCTCCTGGTGATGGTCGGCTTGATGGAAAGCCCCGTGGCATTGATGCCGAATTTCGGCGCTGTCTTGACCGGCATGACCTATCAGGCGCTGCCCTATACCGTGCTCGTGCTCTATCCCGCTCTCGTCAGGCTCGACCCCACACTGACGGAAGCGGCGCGCACGCTTGGTGCCTCGCCGCTCCGCGCCTTCTTCACGGTGGTCGCGCCGGCATTGCGCAACACGCTGATTGCCACGCTGATCATGGTCTTCATTTTCGCGCTTGGATCTTATCTGTTGCCGCAGATCCTTGGCCGGCCCTCTCACTGGACGCTGTCTGTGCTGATCACAGACCAGGCGATCTACCAGTCGAACATGCCGTTTGCGGCGGCGATGGCCGTCTTCCTCGTGCTCGTCACGCTCGGCATGGTGGCGCTGACGCTGCTGATCGGTCGCAAGGGAGAGACAGCATGAACAAGGCTCTGACCCGTCTCTACTTTACGCTCATCGGCATTTTCCTCGCTGCGCCCATCGTCGTGGTCGCCGGGGTCTCGGTGAATGCTAAGCAGAGCCTCAACTTTCCGCCGCAGGGCTTTTCGCTCTCGTGGTACAGCGCGATTTTCACCGATCCGGGCTGGCGCGCGGCTTTGTTCGCCTCGGTCATCCTGGCGCTTTGCGCGGCGGCTCTTGCGGTTGCCATCGCGCTGCCGCTCGCCTGGTTTCTCTGGCGGCGACTTGCCCCCTGGGCGCAAGTGTTCCAACTGCTCGGCATTGCCCCCTTCACGCTGCCGCCGGTCATTACGGCACTCGGCCTTCTCACCTTCTGGGCAGCGACCGGCTTCTATGGTCAGCCCTGGACGGCCGTCATCAGCCACGCGATCTTCTTCGTGACGCTGCCCCTGGTGACGCTGTCGCTCGGCTTCTCGGCGATCGATCGCTCACTGGTCGAGGCAGCCGCCACCATGGGCGCCGACGACCGGACCATCTTCCGCACCGTCGTGCTGCCGCTGATCGCACCCTACCTCGTTTCTGGCTATGCCTTCGCTTTCGTCCTCTCGCTCAACGAATACATCGTCGCCTACATGACGGTCGGCTTCGTGATGGAAACGCTGCCAATCAAGATCTTCAACGCGCTGCGCTACGGCTATACGCCGGTCATGGCTTCAGTGACGATCCTGTTCGTGGCGGTCGCGGCCATCATCTTCGGCCTCGTGGCCCGCTTCGGCGACCTGCCGAAACTGCTCGGGGCGAATGCGGACGATCGCAGCTGATATCAACGATCAGCGGTGATCCTCCAGGATCATCGCGGCCGCCTTTTCGGCAATCATCAGGGTAGGGGAACTGGTATTGCCGGAGGTGATGGTCGGCATGACCGAGGCATCGGCAATGCGCAGGCCCTTCAGTGCGCGTAGCCTCAGGCGCGGGTCCACCACGCTGTCAGGGTCCGCACCCATGCGGCAGGTGCCTACAGGGTGGAAGATCGTCGTGCCGATATCGCCTGCGGCCTTCTCCAGTTCTGCATCGCTTTCTAGATCAGGTCCGGGACGGTATTCCTGTGGCTTAAATCGTGCAAAGGCCGGCTGTGCGGCAATCTGGCGGGTGAGCCGGATCGAGCGAACCGCCACGTCGCGGTCGCCCGCTGTTGAGAGGTAGTTCGGTGCAATTTTCGGCTGGGCGGCGAAGTCCGGTCCCGCGATATGCACCGAACCCCGGCTTTCGGGTCTCAGATTGCACACACTCGCCGTCATTGCCGGGAAGGGATGAACAGGATCGCCGAACTTGTCCAGCGAGACTGGCTGGACATGGTATTCGAGGTCGGCGGTTTCCTTGTCCGGGCCGGAGCGGGTGAAGATGCCGAGCTGGCTCGGTGCCATCGACATCGGGCCTGAGCGCCGCAGCACATATTCCAGCCCGATCATGGCCTTGCCGTAGAGGCTGGAGGCGCGCTCGTTGAGGGTCGGCACGCCGGTCACCTTGAAGACAAGGCGGAGCTGCAGATGGTCCTGCAGGTTTTCGCCGACAGTGGGCACCTCGCGAACAGTTTCGATCCCGGCATTCTGCAAGATATCACCGCGACCGATGCCGGAAAGTTCGAGGATTTGCGGCGAGCCGATGGCCCCGGCTGACAGGACCACTTCGCGGCGAGAGGCGAAGCGCTTCAGCTCACCGTCGTGATGGACTTCTGCGCCGGTGACCCGGTCACCCTCAATCGTCAGCCGCTTCACATGGGCGCGGGTCAGGATCGTCAGGTTCTTGCGATGCCGGATCGGTTTCAGGAAAGCCTTCGCCGTATTCCAGCGGATACCGGATTTCTGGTTCACCTCGAAGAAGCCGGAGCCCTCGTTGTCGCCGCGATTGAAATCATCGGTCTCCGGAATGCCCGCCTGCTTGGCCGCTTCGCGAAACGCTTCCAGCACGTCCCAGCGAAGCCTGGCCTTTTCCACGCGCCATTCGCCGCCTGAACCATGTTTGTCGTCGGCCCCCCGGTGAAAGTCCTCGGTCTGTTTGAACAGCGGCAGGACGTCATCCCAGCCCCAGCCGTCACAGCCCATCTGGCGCCACTGGTCGTAGTCGCGGGCCTGGCCGCGCATATAAATCATGCCATTGATCGAGGAGCAGCCACCGAGCACTTTGCCGCGCGGATAGCCGATGGCGCGGCCGTTCAGCCCAGCCTCTGCTTCCGTCTTGAAGCACCAGTCGGTGCGCGGATTGTTGATGCAGTAGAGATAGCCGACCGGGATATGGATCCAGTGATAGTTGTCGCTGCCACCGGCTTCCAGCAGCAGCACCCGCCGCGATGGATCGGCGGAAAGCCGATTGGCCAGCAGGCAGCCGGCAGTGCCGGCGCCGATGACGATGTAATCGTAGGTTTCCATGCTCCTCCCCGAGCCGTCAGCCTCAACTGTTTCGCAGGCGACCCTCCAGCAGGTCAAGCACGGAGCGGGCGGCGTCCATGACATTCGTGCCCGGGCCGAAGACGGCGGAGACGCCGCTTTCGAGCAGGAAGTCATAATCCTGGCGCGGGATGACGCCGCCGACCACGACGATCACGTCGTTCGCGCCCTTAGCCTTCAGCGCTTCGACCAGCTGCGGCGCGAGCGTCTTGTGGCCGGCGGCGAGCGAGGACATGCCGACGACCTGGACCTTGTTGGCGACGGCCAAGTCCGCGGCTTCCTCCGGTGTCTGGAAGAGGGGGCCTGCCACGACATCGAAGCCGATGTCACCGAAGGCGGACGCAATCACCTTGGCGCCACGATCATGGCCATCCTGGCCGAGCTTGGCGATCAGGATGCGCGGCTTGGAGGCCGCTTTGCCGTAGTCCTTGAGGCGGGTCGACAGCGTCTCCATTTCCGGATCGCCCTCGTAAGCCTTGCCGTAGATGTCATGCACGACTTCGGGCACGGCAACGTGATCGCCGAAGACGACGCGCATGGCGTCCGAAATCTCTCCGACGGTGGCGCGGGCGCGGGCGGCGTCGACAGCGGCTTCGAGGATGTTGCCCTGGCCGGTTTTGGCGACCTCAGTCAGGCGTGCCAGCGTTTCGCTGACCCGCTTCGGATCGCGCTGGCGGCGCGTCTGCTCTATCCGCTTGATCTGCGACAGGCGGACAGCTGTGTTGTCGATCTGCAGAATGTCGATCGGTTCCTCGTTTTCGAGGCGATACTTGTTGACGCCAACGATCACTTCCTCGGCGCGGTCGACGGCGGCCTGGCGACGGGTGGCTGCCTCTTCGATCAAGCGCTTCGGCAGACCGTCATCGACGGCCTTGGTCATGCCGCCCAAGCGCTCGATCTCCTCGATCAAACCCCAAGCCTTTTCCGCCATGTCGTTGGTCAGGCTCTCGACGTAGTAGGAGCCAGCGAGTGGATCGACGACCTTGGTCACGCCCGTCTCGTGCTGCAGGATCAGCTGCGTGTTGCGGGCAATGCGGGCAGAGAATTCCGTAGGTAGCGCAATCGCTTCGTCGAAGGAATTCGTGTGCAGCGACTGCGTGCCGCCCAGTACCGCGGACATGGCCTCGAAAGCCGTGCGGACGATGTTGTTGTAGGGGTCCTGTTCGGCCAGCGACACGCCCGAGGTCTGGCAATGGGTGCGCAGCATTAGGGAGGACGCCTTCTTCGGCTCGAACTCCTGCATGATGCGGGTCCAGAGCAGGCGGGCTGCGCGCAGCTTCGCGGCCTCCATGAAGAAGTTCATGCCGATGGCAAAGAAGAAGGAAAGGCGACCGGCGAATTCATCGACATTCAGCCCCTTGGCGATGGCGGCGCGGACATATTCGCGACCATCGGCCAACGTGAAGGCCAGCTCCTGCACCAGCGTCGCGCCCGCCTCCTGCATGTGATAGCCGGAGATCGAGATCGAGTTGAACTTCGGCATCTCCTTCGCCGTGTATTCGATGATGTCGGCGATGATCCGCATCGAGGGTTCGGGCGGGTAGATATAGGTGTTGCGGACCATGAACTCCTTGAGGATGTCGTTCTGGATGGTCCCGGACAGCTTGTCGCGCGAGACACCCTGTTCCTCGCCGGTGACGATGAAATTGGCGAGGATCGGGATGACGGCGCCATTCATGGTCATCGAAACGGAGATAGCTTCCAGCGGAATGCCGTCGAACAGGATCTTCATGTCCTCGACACTGTCGATCGCCACACCCGCCTTGCCGACATCACCCTCGACGCGCGGATGATCCGAGTCGTAACCGCGATGGGTGGCGAGGTCGAAGGCGACCGAGACGCCCTGCTGACCGGCGAGAAGCGCCTTGCGGTAGAAGGCATTGCTCTCTTCCGCCGTCGAGAAGCCTGCATATTGCCGGATCGTCCAGGGCCGTCCGGCATACATGGTGGCGCGCGGTCCTCGGGTGAAGGGGGCAAAACCCGGCAGGCTGTCGAGATGGTCGATGCCGGTGATGTCCTCTGCCGTATAAAGCGGCTTCACCGGAATGCCCTCGGGCGTGTTCCAGACGAGGCTATCCGCCGGACGCTTCAGTTCCTTCTCGGCAAGCGTCTGCCAGTCGGCGATGGTTTTCTTGGTCATCCGGTTTTCTCCCTGCTCCGCACGGACTGCGGGCCGACGACTAGTGTTCCTGTTTGCCCCTCACCCTGCCCTCTCCCCGCAAGCGGGGAGAGGGAGGAGCAAGCGGTGCCATCTCAGCCTTCTCCCCGTTTACGGGGAGAAGGTGCCGGCAGGCGGATGAGGGGCAGTCTCCTGAGGGGAGATGGCTACCCCTCGAACTCCATAATCAACTCATCGACCGCCAGGCTCTGGCCCGGCTTGACGACGATCTTCTTCACGGTGCCGCGGCGCTCGGCCTTCAAAATGTTCTCCATCTTCATCGCCTCGACGGTGGCGAGCGCCTGACCGGCCTCGACGGTCTCGCCTTCCTTCACTGCAACGCCGGTGATGACGCCCGGCATCGGGCAAAGCAGCATCTTCGACGTATCCGGCGGCAGCTTTTCCGGCATCAGCTTGGCAAGCTCTGCCACACGTGGCGAGCGGACGCGGGCGGTGACATCCATGCCGCGCCAGCGCAGCCGGATGGCGGGGCCCTTTAGGTCGACCTTCACTGCCAGCGTCTCGCCGCCGATATCGACATGGGCGAGTGTCTGACCCGGCTGCCAGCCGGTGGCGATCACGAACTCATTGCCGGCCTCGAAGGCGATGCGCGTGTTGCCGGTGCCTTCGGTGACGGCCAGCGCATGGTCGCCACCTGCCAGATTGACGACCCAGTCCTTGCCGAGCTTGCGGGTATGGTTGCCGATGGTGCCGGAGATCTGGATCGCACGCGCCTGGAGGCGGTGGTTGATGACGGCGGCGATGGCGGCGAGCTTTTCCGCCGAGGTGGCATCCGGGGTAACGCCGGTGAAGCCGTCCTTGAACTCCTCGGCGATATAGGCCGTGGTGATCTTGCCGGAGCGGAAACGGTCCTGGTTCATCACGGCCGAGAGAAAGGGCAGGTTGTGGCCGATGCCTTCGACTTCGAAACTGTCGAGCGCCTCCGACATCGCGTCAATTGCAGTAAGACGATCGGGGGCCCAGGTGCAGAGCTTGGCGATCATCGGGTCGTAATACATCGAGATCTCGCCGCCCTCGAAGACGCCGGTGTCGTTGCGAACGACGGTGCCCTCGGAAGTCGTGCCTTCTGCCGGTGGGCGGTAACGCGACAGGCGGCCGATCGAGGGCAGGAAGTTACGATAAGGGTCTTCGGCATAGAGCCGGCTTTCGATGGCCCAGCCATTGAGCTTCACGTCGTCTTGGCCGAATGAGAGTTTCTCGCCCGCAGCGACACGGATCATCTGCTCGACGAGATCAAGGCCGGTCACCAGCTCGGTCACGGGATGCTCAACCTGCAGGCGGGTGTTCATCTCAAGGAAGTAGAACTTGTTTTGCTTGCCATCGACGATGAATTCGACCGTGCCGGCGGAGTGATAACCGACGGCTTTTGCCAGCGCGACGGCCTGTTCGCCCATGGCCTTGCGGGTGGCGGCATCGAGGAAGGGCGAGGGGGCCTCTTCGATGACCTTCTGGTTTCGCCGCTGGATCGAGCATTCGCGTTCGCCGAGATAGAGCACTGTGCCGTGCTTGTCGCCCAGCACCTGGATCTCGATGTGACGCGGCTCGGTGACGAATTTCTCGATGAAGATGCGGTCGTCGCCGAAGGAATTCTTCGCTTCGTTCTTAGACGACTGGAAACCTTCGCGGGCCTCCTCGGCATTCCAGGCGATGCGCATGCCCTTGCCGCCGCCGCCGGCCGAGGCTTTGATCATCACCGGATAGCCGATCTGATCGGAGATCTTCACCGCCTCGTCGGCATCGGCAATCAGGCCCATATGGCCGGGCACGGTCGAGACGCCGGCTTCGGCTGCAAGTTTCTTCGAGGTTATCTTGTCGCCCATGGCCTGGATCGCGCCAACCGGCGGGCCGATGAAGGTGACGCCCGCCTTTTCCAGCGCTTCGGCAAAGGCTGCGTTTTCCGAGAGAAAGCCATAGCCGGGATGGACAGCATCGGCGCCTGTCTGCCTGATTGCATCGAGGATCTTGTCGATGACGATATAGGACTGGTTGGACGGTGCCGGGCCGATATGCACCGCCTCATCCGCCATCTCGACATGCAGCGCGTTGCGGTCGGCATCGGAATAGACGGCGACCGTCTTGATGCCGAGCTTCTTCGCGGTCTTGATGACCCGGCAGGCAATTTCGCCACGGTTGGCGATGAGGATTTTCTGGATCATTTATCTTCTCTCCCTGCCGTTTATCATCCGGACACAGCCGCCAGACGCTCAAGCGCCATATCTGCCGGCTATTCCTGCACCTTCTTCTTCAAGCCCTTCGCCACGCTCTGCTCGTTCTTCACGTCGCCGAAGGCTTCCGGAAAGTTCTTCCGGGCCAGCTGCTCGTTGATCTTCAGCTTGGCGAAATAGGATTGCGGATCAAAGCCGCGTTCGGCGGCGATCACTTCGCGGCCGAAGAGGCGGCAAAGGCGTTCGCCGTCGAGATTGCCGCGCTCGAAGGGTTCGGTGCCGAAAAACTGCCAGAGCGCCTGCATGAAGCCGAGGTCGGCGAGTGCCACCGTCTGGTCCATGGTGCGGTGGCGCGGCCAGTTGGTGACGGGCGTGACCTTCGGGTTTGGCCGGCGGATCGTGTATTGCCATTGCGTTCCGGGCAAACCGAGCGGAAAGCCCTGATGTTTCGGCATGAGCGGATCTTTTGCCATTGCCTTAAACCTCGAACACGTCTTCGAAGGATTCAGGGAAGCTCTTGCGGGCGACGCGCTCGTTGATGACAAGCATTTCGTCGTAGGACTGAGGGTCGAAGTCCCTGTTGACGGCCACGACCTCGCGACCAAACAAAAGGCTGAGGCGGGCAGCATCGAGATTGCCGCGGACGAATGGTTCTGCCCCGAACTGGTGCCAGAGCGCATGCAGAAAGGCGGCGTCGATCCGGTGCTCCTTGGTGCCCGGCCGCGCCTTTCGCGGCAGGGTCTTGATCGGGGTGACACCCTTGTCATTGGCGCGGCGAATGGTGAACTGCACACCGGTTCCCGGCATACCGGATGGAAAACCGCGATGTTTGATCATGTCGGGCGCTTTGCTCATGGTCTCCTCCTCACGCCTGACCGGCCAGTTTGTCCTGCGTATTCGTCAAGAAGTCGGAGGCATCGTGGCGTTCATGCAGCTGTTCGGAGAGCGGGCCATTGGTCTTGTTGACGATCGCGCCGCGCTTCACACCCGGGCGGGCTGCAAGCTGCTTCGTCCAGCGCTGGACATGTTCGTATTCGTCGACTGAGAGGAAGGTGCCGGCATCGTCATAGGCGCCGTGCAGAGCGAGACGTCCATACCAGGGCCAGATCGCCATATCGGCGATCGTGTAATCCTTGCCTGCCATGAACTCGTTGTCGGCGAGATGGCGGTTCAGCACATCCATCTGGCGCTTTACTTCCATGGCGTAGCGGTCGATGGCATATTGGATCTTCATCGGCGCATAGGTGTAGAAATGGCCGAAGCCGCCGCCGAGGAAGGGGGCGGAGCCCATCTGCCAGAACAGCCAGTTCAGCGTTTCTGCGCGCGCGCGGGTCTCGGTCGGCAGGAAGGCGCCGAATTTCTCAGCGAGATAGGTCATGATCGAGGCGGACTCGAACAGTCGGATCGGCTCTCCGCCATCGACAGGCGCATGGTCCATCAAGGCCGGGATCTTGGAATTCGGGTTGACCTCGACAAAGCCGGAGGAAAACTGGTCGCCTTGGCCGATATTGATCAGCCAGGCATCGTATTCAGCACCATCATGGCCTGCCGCCAGCAGTTCCTCGAGCAGGATCGTCACCTTCTGGCCGTTCGGCGTGCCGAGCGAATAGAGCTGCAGCGGATGCTTGCCGACCGGGCGTTCCTTCTCATGCGTCGCACCTGAGATCGGACGGTTGATATTGGCAAAGGCGCCGCCATTGCCAGCTTCCCAGGTCCAGACCTTCGGCGGCACGTAGCCGGCAGGCAGGTTCTTCTCTGGCGGGAATTTTGTCTCGGTCATGAAATCGGATCCTTTCTCGGTGATGCGCCTCGGGCGCGCCGAGAGGTATATAGGCCTTCCGTGTCGTGCTTGCCCACTCTCAATTCGCTGTTACAACGGGCCTCTCACAACGGGATCGTGTCGTGCTTCTTCCAATGCGTGCCGACCTGCTTGTTCCTGAGGCTCGCGAAAGCCTTGGCAATCCTGCGACGCGAGGAATGCGGCATGATCACCTCATCGATGAAGCCGCGTTCGGCTGCCTTGAAGGGGTTGGCGAAATTGACTTCGTATTCCTTGGTCCGCGCCGCGATCTTCTCGGCGTCACCGAGTTCCGAGCGGTACAGGATCTCCGTTGCACCCTTCGCCCCCATCACGGCGATTTCGGCGGTCGGCCAGGCATAGTTGATATCGGCGCCGATATGCTTTGAGGCCATGACGTCATAGGCGCCGCCATAGGCCTTGCGGGTGATGAGGGTCACCATCGGCACGGTCGCCTGGCTGTAAGCGAAGAGCAGCTTGGCGCCATGCTTGATGACGCCGCCATATTCCTGGGCGGTGCCGGGCAGGAAGCCGGGCACGTCGACCAGCGTCAGGATCGGGATCGAGAAGGCATCGCAGAAGCGGACGAAGCGGGCGGCCTTGCGCGATGAATCGATGTCAAGGCAGCCGGCCAGCACCATGGGCTGGTTGGCGACGACGCCGACCGTCTGGCCTTCCATGCGGATAAAGCCGGTGATGATGTTCTTCGCAAAGGCCTCCTGGATCTCGAAGAAATCGCCTTCGTCGGCCAGCGCGTAGATCAGCTCCTTCATGTCGTAGGGCTTGTTCGAGCTATCCGGGATCAGCGTGTCCAGCCGCATTTCGATCCGGGCCGGATCGTCATGGAAGGGGCGAACGGGGGGCTTTTCGCGGTTGTTCAGGGGCAGGAAGTCGAAGAGCAGGCGGACCTGTTCCAGCGCCTCCACGTCGTTTTCATAGGCACCATCAGCAACGGAGGATTTTTTGGTATGGGTAGACGCGCCGCCCAGTTCTTCCGCCGTGACGATTTCGTTGGTCACCGTCTTCACCACATCGGGGCCGGTGACGAACATGTAGGAGCTATCACGCACCATGAAGATGAAGTCGGTCATGGCGGGCGAATAGACGGCGCCGCCGGCGCAGGGACCCATGATCACGGAGATCTGCGGAATGACGCCCGAGGCATCGACATTGCGCTTGAAGACATCGGCATAACCGGCAAGCGAGGCGACCCCTTCCTGGATGCGGGCGCCGCCGGAATCGTTGAGGCCGATCACGGGTGCGCCCACCTTCATCGCCATGTCCATGATCTTGCAGATCTTCTGGGCATGGGTTTCCGACAGCGAGCCGCCGAGCACGGTGAAATCCTGGGAGAAGACATAGACCTGGCGGCCATTGATCGTGCCCCAGCCGGTGACGACGCCATCGCCCGGCACCTTCTGTTCGGCCATGCCGAAATCCACGCAACGGTGCGTGACATACATGTCGTATTCTTCGAACGAGCCTTCGTCGAGCAGGACTTCCACGCGCTCGCGGGCGGTCAGCTTGCCTTTGCCGTGCTGGGCGGCAATGCGCTTTTCGCCGCCGCCGAGGCGGGCCTCGTCGCGGCGGGTTTCGAGCTGGTCCAGGATCGTCAGCATATGTCCTCCCGAATGGTCTTTTGGCTTCAGAGCCTTGATGTGACACCTATTCCACTGTGCCGCAGAAGAAAACGGTTGAACAGGTGCATCTGTGGATTTATGAATTTGCAAAGTGAAAATTGCGAATTTGCGAAATGGCCATCGGGAAACTCTTCATCGGCCGCAAGGTCCGCGACATCCGCCAGGCGAACGGGGCCACCCAGGCGCAGTTTGCCGATATGGTCGGCATTTCCACCAGCTATCTCAACCAGATCGAAAACAACCAGCGCCCGGTCTCGGCCTCGGTGCTGCTGTCGCTGGCGGAAAAATTCGGCATCGATATCACCGAGTTGTCCTCCGGCCAGAACGACCGCCTGCTCTCGGCGCTGACGGAGGCGCTCTCTGATCCGCTGTTCGAGACCTATTCGCCGAGCCTGCAGGAGCTGAAGCTCGTCACCCAGAATGCGCCCGGTTTTGCCCATGCGCTGATTGCTGCGCACCAGGCATACAGGCGCGGCAACGAGCAGCTGGCGAGCCTCGACGACCGGCTGGGGGCGGCGCCCAGCCAGGAGGTGACGCCTTATGACGAGGTGCGCGACTTCTTCCATTTCGTCGACAATTACATCCACGATCTCGACCTTGCCGCCGAGCAACTGGCGACAGAGCTGAAGCTCGGGGAGGGGGAGAATTACGCAGCCCTTTCAGGCCATCTCGAAGCGCGGCATGGCGTTCGCGTGGTGCGTGGCGAGGCGGGCGACGAGGCGATCCGCCGGTTCGATCCGGTGGGGCGGATCCTGACCGTCAGCCGCTATGCCTCGGCCCCCACCCGCGATTTCCAGATTGCCATCCAGATCGCCCAGCTCACCGCTGCCACGAAGATCGATCAGGTGCTGAAACAGGCGAATTTCCGCAGCGAAGAGGCGGTCGAGATCTGTCGCATGGGACTGCACAACTATTTCGCCGGCGCGCTGATCTTGCCCTACCGCAGCTTCCTCACCGCCGCGCGGGATCTCCGCCACGACATCGAACTGCTCGCCGCCCGTTTCGAGGCCTCGCTCGAACAGGTCTGCCACCGTCTCTCGACGCTGCAGCGGCCGGGCCTCAAGGGCGTGCCGATCTTCTTTGCCCGCATCGACCGGGCCGGCAACATCACCAAGCGGCACAGTGCGGCGCGCCTGCAATTCGCCCGCTTCGGGGCGGCCTGTCCGCTGTGGAATGCGCATCAGGCCTTCGAAACGCCGGGCCGGATCATCCGCCAGACGGCGGAGACGCCCGATGGCGTGCGTTATCTCTGCATCGCGACGCAAGTCTCAAAAGGCTCCGCCGGCTTCCGCGCCGCCAATCCGCGCTATGCGCTCGCGCTCGGCTGCGAGATCTCCTATGCCGGCGCCTTCGTCTATGCCGACGACCTCGACCTCTCCAATCGCGGCGCCTTCGACCCCATCGGCATCTCCTGCCGCATCTGCGAGCGCGTCAAATGCACCAGCCGCGCCGTGCCACCGCTGAAGCGGAAGCTAGTGGTGGATCACCGGGTGAGGAACCCCATGCCGTATGAGATTGAGTGAGGGGTATAGCTGATGCGGAAAACGGGGTGCGGGCATTCATGCTTCGGAAGATGAACCGCCCATATTGTTCAGATCTGGTCCCGCTCATCCGGCAGGCCGGCGTTACAATCTCGGCTTTTTGCCGAGAATGATGGGGCGGTCGACTTTCTTGCGGTGTCTTCCTGGCACCACGACTCTCGGCCTTATATGACCGACACGGGTTCCCGTGTCGACGAAACGCGGCCGAAGTCGAAAGTTGAGCAGCCTTGTCCATCGCGACGGGTGGACTTGGAGAAAATTGAAGCTCGTGATCCACTCACCCCCAGGCCGGATCTCAAGGGCATCCATCGGCTCATAGTGCTCGACTTCGTTTTTGATGCCCGTGAGCCGGAAATATTGGATATGTACGAGCTCCGTGCGGCGGCGTTGCGTGAAACGTTCCATCTCCTCGCCGACCTGTGCCTCCGCCCTTGGGTCGCCGTAATAGATGTTATGCTTAGAGTTGAGAACCTGCATTTCGTTGAGTTCAGAAATAGCTTCTGCTTTATTCACAGAGATGACGTTTCCTTGTCGATCTGGCGCGTAGTATATGTCGCCATCGAAGGCGAGGAACGCCAGTCTCGGACTCAGTGGAAGGTAAAGTATCGCGCCTGCGCTAATCAGCCCTGAGGATTCTTCTCTAAGCCTTTGCAGGAAATATCGGTTGGTAAGAACAGCGGGATCGTCCGATGTTACAAGTTGTTTGCGTGTCCCGTTGACGATCAGGCAGGAGTCTAAATCAGTTACAGATGCCCTGCTGTTCAAAAAATGACCGATCGACATATCTACAGCCTGTCGGATTGGAAGCTCTTTCATTATGTCGAGTCTCCGGCCTTCCGATGCCGCAAGAATGTCCTCACGTTGCCGACGCACCAGCTCCGTGAGCCTTGTGACATGACCTCGGGTCCTGAACGTCTGAAGCAGAGCGAATTCCCGAAGCAGTGAAAGGTCGTCTATTGTTGCTGCGTGCGGATCGACAGCCAGTGATCGCAGCACGGTGGAATATCTGCCTTCCCAATGCTGGAGCGCGTGCTCAACCATTCCGTCCTCACCATAGAAGTAGTCACTTGCACACTGACCCTTAAGGGAAGCGCCGCGTATAAACTGGGAGCTGCTTAAATTATAGAGATTGATTGACCGCAGTTCATCGCCATGACCGAATGGTCTAAGATGGCATTTGGGAACGTAGTGCTGAAGCTTGTTATCGGCCATGCCAACAAGCTAGGCGTGTCTAAGCTAGGCTGCCATTGTCAAAAATGAGTATCCACTAAATTTGCTTGCTCCTCAAATGGCGTAATTCCGTAGATACCTCAGGCCCCTTGCGGGACAGGATCCGTTATTCGTTGCCTTCATGACGTTGCTGCAAACTGAGAAGCTGCGGGGTCGGCACAGATCGGCGCTTCGGTACACGAGCCATTTACCCGCCGTCAGTTGGTCACGAACCTTAGCCATCCCCGACCCTACCCAAACAACCGCTCATCCCGCGCCGCAAAGAAGGCCTCGACACTCTTCGGCGCCACATCCTCCAGCGTCGCCGGCGACCATTTCGGGTTCCTGTCCTTGTCGATGATTGCCGCCCGGATGCCTTCGTAGAAATCGGGCACTTTCACCACCTGGAGGGTGCCGCCGAATTCGCGTTCGAGGCAGGTTTCGAGGTCTTTCGAGCGACGGGCCTCGCGCAGCATGCGGAGCGTCACCTTCAGGCTGGTCGGCGACTTGGCGCGCATGGCGGTGAGGGTGCGCGTCGCGAGTTCGCTGCCTTCCTTTTCGAGCGCTGCAATGATCTCCTCGACCGTGTCGAAGGCGAAGCAGCGGTCGATCATGTCGCGGCCTTCGGAGAAGATGCCCTTCGGACCATCCACCGTGTAGTCGCGGATCGTCGAGGCGATCGACTGGGCTAGCGCAGGAGCGGGGAGGGCGGCGATCCGTTCCAAAAGTTCGGCCACCCGGTCCTGCGGGACATACCAGTCGGCAAAGCCTGCGGTGATGGCATCAGCGCCGTTGATGGCTTCGCCTGATAGCCCCATCCAGGTGCCGAGTTCACCTGATGCGCGGGAGAGCAGCCAGGTCGCGCCGATATCGGGGAAGAAGCCGATGCCGGTTTCGGGCATGGCGAGTTTCGTGGTTTCGGTGACGATGCGGTGGCTGCCATGGCTGGAGACGCCGACGCCACCACCCATGGTGATGCCGTCCATCACGACGATGTAAGGTTTCTTGAAGCCGGCGATGCGGGCGTTCAGGCGGTATTCGGCCTTGAGGAAGTGGGAGGCCTCGCCATCGCCGGCCTTGCCGCTTTCATAGAACATCCTGATGTCGCCGCCGGCGCAAAGCCCGCGCTCGCCCTCGCCGGTGACGAGCACGGCTGCGACTTGCGGGTCGGCCTCGAAGGCATCGAGCGCCTTGCCGAAGGCGAGGACCATGTCGTGAGAGAGACTGTTCAGCACACGTGGCCGATTGAGGGCGATCAGGCCGATTGCGCCCTTTTTCGCCGTCAGGATTTCCCCGCCCTGATAGTCCGCCTCCAGATAACGCATGCCTTCCTCCCTTGTCTTTTGAGAGAGTTAGATATGCGTCGCGGCCAAAGGGCAAGGGCTGCCTTGGTCGGATCAGGTCACGAGATTGCGCGGCTTGCCCAAGAGAAACAGCTCGATGTTCTCGATCAACTGGTCGGCCAGCGCCTGGACTGCCTCGCGGCTCGCCCAGGCGACATGCGGCGTGAGGATGACGTTTTCTCTGGTCGCGATCCGCATCATCGGGCTGTCGGCGGCGGGCGGTTCGCCGTCGGTCACGTCAAAGCCGGCGCCTGATATCTGGCCTGCAACAAGGGCCATTTCGAGTGCCAGTTCGTCAACGAGGCCGCCGCGGCCGGTGTTAATGAGCAGCGGGCGGCGCTCCATCAGGGCGAATTCTCTGATACCGATCACGCCGCGCGTTTCCGGCGTCAGCGGGCAGTGGAGGGTGATCACGTCGGCCCGTTTCAAGACCTCGTCGAAGGCTGTTTGCCCGGGCTTTAGCTCGGTTGCGCCGCGACGACCGGCGGCGAGCACCGTCATGCCGAAGGCTTCCGCAATCTTTCCGACCGACTGGCCAAGTGTCCCATGGCCGACGATGCCGAGCGTCGAGCCGCCGAGATCTGCGATGGGATAATCGAAATAGCAGAATTGCGCGGCCTGCTGCCAGCGTCCTTCGATCACCGACTGGCGATAGGGCAGGATCGAGCGACGCAGCGCCAGCATCAGGGCGAAGGTGTGTTCGGGCACCGTGTGTTTTGCGTAATTTCGGATGTTGCTGACGGCGATGCCACGCGCCTTAGCCTCTGCAAGGTCGATGATGTCTGTGCCGGTGGCGGAGACGGCGATCAACTTCAGCTTCGAGGCGCCGGTGAGCGCTTCGGCACGGACAGGGGCCTTGTTGGTGATCACCACATCTGCGTCGCGGATGCGTTCAGCCACTTCATGCGGGGCGGTGCGGGCATGGACCACCATCTCATGGGGCACGGAGGGCGCACGGACCACGGTTTCCGGCGACAGCGTGTCCCGGTCGAGAAAGACGATGCGGATCATGGCGGACCTCCCTGCGTTGCCATCGACCTAGCCGAGCGGCTTTCGGCCAGCAAGGCAGGTCAATGGTAATCCGGTACGCCGGGCATGGTGATGAAGCCCGGAAGCGCCCGGAAGCGGCGCAGCCAGCGGCGGAGCGCCGGGTATTCGTCGTGGTCGATGCCGCAGTCGCGCGAGAGCGCAAAGCTCGGCAGGAGTGCCAGATCGGCCAGTGACGGGGTGGCGCCGACGAACCAGTCCGAGCCTTCGATCTGCCGGAGCGTCATGTGGTCTTCCATGATGCGGAGGGCTTTTCGGGCTGCCTTCAAATCCGTCTCGCTGGCGCCCTCCGAGGTGAAGAGCGCGGCCTCGCGGGCGTCCACGGCGGGCTTCAGTTCGCGGCCGGAGAAACCCAGCCATTGCTGCACGCGGCCGAAGTCTGCTGCATCGGCTGGCAGCCAGAGGCTATCTGGCGCATGGGCACGGACGAGATAAGCGAGGATGGCGGCGGTGCCGAAAAGCTTGACGTCGCCGTCTTCGAGGATCGGCAACGTGCCGGTCGGGTTGAGCGCCAGCATATGCGGCTTTTCCTGTTCGCGGCCCGGTGCCTTGTCGACAGCAACCGTCTCGAAGGGGAGGCCAAGCATGGAGAGGAGAAGGCGAACGCGGAAGCCGTTTTCGTCGAGGTGGTAGTCGTAGAGCCTGATCATCACGCTGCCTCCATCGAGCGGGCTTCGAGGCGATTGCGGAGGTCCGTGGCCCAGAGGATCAGGTCGCGGCGGATGGCTGCGGAGGTGTTTCCGCTCACCGTGATGTGCAAGGCCGTCCGCCCGGCTTCGCGGGGTTGGGCTGCTATCAGGACGGTGGCGTCGTTCCCTTGCAAAGTCACCGTGCCAGTCTCGCTCGGGAGCGGCCTGTAACCCTCGGGTGGCGCTGCCGTCACCGCCAGCAGGGCCGCATTCGTCGGCAGATCGAGGAAGAGGCTGCGAACTGGTTCGGCCGTCTCGGGAAGCGTCGAGAGCTCAGTCGCATCCGCCCCTTCCGGCGCCATCCAGACGATGCCAGCGCGTTCGGCCGCGGCGAAGGTCGGGACCTTGATGGTCTGGGGCACTTCGAGATCGGGATGGGCCGGAATGTAGCGACACTGGCCGCCAGTGTCGTAGCGCCAGCCGTGATAGAGGCAGGCGATGTGGTCGCCGCGCACGAAGCCGAAGCTCATGCGCATGCCGCGATGCGGACAGCGGTCCTCCCAGACATGGATCGCGCCCTTGTCGTCACGCCAGACAACGCGCTCCTCGCCATTAACGAGCGTTCCGGCAGACGTGCCGGCTTCGATGTCGGCGGACAGGGCAACGGGGATCCAGGGAGAGGCTGATGTCATGATGCGGCCTTTGCGGGCAGGTCTTCGTCTGTTTGAAATCTTGATACGTCGAGCACGATGCTGTCATAGGGGCCAAGGCTGACCGCCATTTCGAAGGCGTCGATCAGGGCTTCCGGTCCCGACAGCGTCAGGCGACAGCGATTGTGGTCGCAGGCCGCAATCTTCAGCCCGAGCGACAGGCGGGCTGCGCGATGCTCGGCAAACGCAATGAAGCCCTGCGGCTCCAGCCTTCCGGAAAAGGTGAAGCCGACGGTCTTATGGTCGGCCTTCGCCGTCATCGGATGGGGATCAGTGTTGCCTTGCAATTGTGCGCGCTCTAATTTTTGGGCAATCTAGCGGGCGACGAGATGGGGGTTCAAGTGGTTTCTCCCGTGCTCCAGAGGAAAGACAGACTATGCAGAACGGTATCGACAAGGCGTCGCTCGATCAGTGGTATGTGCTCGATACCGAGGCGGTGATCCCCGTGGGTCGATCCGAGAACCGGCTGCTCGGGACGGATCTCACCGTCGTCAAACAGGCGGATGGGACGATAGAGGTCTTTGCCGAGGGGCGCGCCGCGCCGCTGCCGCTTCGCCATCGCTTCGGCTTTCTCTGGGCGACGCTGGGCCAGCCCGAACGCGAGATCTTTCCGCTGCCGGAGGCCGACGAGCCTGACCGTCGCTATGTGCCCTGCGGTGTTGTCACCGTGAAGGCATCGGGACTTCGCATCGTCGAGAACTTTCTCGATATGGCGCATTTCCCCTTCGTGCATACGGATGTTTTAGGCGCCGAACCGCATACGGAAGTGCAGAGCTACGATGTCGAGATCCGGCGCGAAGAAGACGAGGTCTGGGCGACGAACTGTACCTTCTTCCAGCCGCAGGCGGCCCTGTCTGCGTCTGACGGGATCACAACGCAATACATGTACCGGGTGATGACGCCGTTCACCACGATCCTCTACAAGACCTGTCCGAATGCGGCCAATCGCTGGGATGTCATTGGGCTCTTCGTGCAGCCACTCGATCCTGGCCGCTGCCGGGCGCATCCGATTATGTATCTGATCGACGATGTCTCGACAACGACGGAGCTCATCCATTTCCAGCAGATGATCTTCCTGCAGGACCGGATCATTCTGGAAAACCAGCGCCCGGTGCTTCTTCCGCTGGAGCCGCGCAAGGAGGTCCCGACGCGGGCGGATGCCTCGTCGATCGCCTATCGCCGCTGGCTGAAGGAAAAGGGCGTGACCTACGGCGCGACGACGACGGCTGCTTGACTTCAGGCAATAAAAAACCCGGAAGCGGCTGCTTCCGGGTCTGGGTATCTTCTAGACCTGACGGTCTTAGCCTCGGGTCATCCAGTCGTCGATCTCGCGGTCGGCTTCTTCCTGGGTCTTGCCATAGGCAGCCTGGATCTTGCCGGAGAGTTCCTTGCGCTTGCCGGCGATGACGTCGAGATCGTCACCCGTCAGTTTGCCCCACTGGGTCTGGGCCTTGCCCTTGAACTGCTCCCAGTTGCCTTCGATCTGATTCCAATTCATCGGATTTCTCCCGTGCTGGTGAAAGGTCGAGGTTCCGTGTCCTCGGCACTGAAAACGCCGGCTTGTTGCAGATGTTCCGTCCTCACCATCGAATGGCGGAGGTCTGAGAGTGACGTGTCCTCGGCTGGCGACAATATGTGAGGATCGGTGGAACACTCGCCCTCGCTCGGCGTTCTCTTGGCGAACCGCAATCGAATGAACGAGCGAAGGAGATCACCCATGGCCCAGATGCCGAGCGCCTCAAACAACAAGGTCGAGGATGCCGCGAACGATCTTGCCGACCGCATCGAAGCCAACGCCGGCACTGCCGGTGGCGCCACTGGAAGCGACGTGCAGGCCGATCTGGAAGCTCTTCGCCGGGATATCGCTGCGCTGACGCAGACGGTTGCCTCCTTCGGCAGTAGCAAGATCCGACAGGCCGGCGAGACCTCGCAGCAGTATGTCGACAGTGCCCGCGAGAGCATCGCAAACGTCGAGGACGAACTGGAAGCCTATGTGCATCAGCGCCCGTTCCAGTCACTCGCCATCGCAGCCGGCGTCGGCTACGTGCTCGCACTGCTCACGCGGCGCTGATCATGCTGCCACTCCTCAGACATCTGGGCATCGTCGCCTTTGGCAAGGTGCGGCCGACCGCCAACAAGGTCGGGCGCTCCGTGATGGCGGGTGCAATAGCCGGTGTGTTGGGGCTGACGACCTATGTCGCCCTGCTTCTGGCGCTCGGCTTCTATCTGACCAGCATCATCGGCCCGATTTATGCTGCCTTGGCCATCGCGGGCTTGACGGCGCTTTGCGCCATTATCGTCATCGTCGTGGTGCAGTCGATCAACCGTCGCGCCGAGCGGCGCATGGAAGCCCGTCAAAGGGCTGCCAGGGCACGGCTGCCTGATCCGATGACGCTGCAGTTGTTGGCCGGTGTGCCGGCGCTGATGAAGGGACGGTCCCTGCTGACCGCCGCGGCGATTGCAGCGGTCGCCTACGGGGTCGCCAAATCGCAAGGTGTCGGCGATCGCAATTGATGAGCGCTATTGACTGCAGGCTGGGCTTTTCGAAGCCCGGCCTTCGCTATGTCAGGGTTTCCTGGACTTGGCTTCCTCTTCCGCGACGTGAAGCCTCTCAAGCAGGTCGAGCAGATGTGAGGGAGTGCCTTCCTCGACGATGCTCTCATAGTATCCACGAAGGTTCGAAGCTATGAGTGCATTCGTGTTTTGCCGCTTTGCCTCGGACAGTTTCTTCGATTTGTTTCTATCCGGAGGGCCTTCAGCCATGTCTGTCCAAATCCGTCAGTTTGCCAAGCGAGAAGACAATTAACGTGATAAGCCCGAAGAGGCAAAAAAGTTCCAAAGACGATGGAACATTTTTTTCCGAGCCGCGTTTTCTGCCGAGTCCGCACCATTATCCATTTCGATTGGAGAACTGCATGTCCCTTACTGCCCGCGTCGCTGTCCATCTTCCTTACCTGCGGCGTTATGCACGCGCCGTCACCGGTTCGCAGACTTCCGGAGATGCCTATGTCGCAGCGGTCCTGGAAGCGCTGATCGCCGACATTTCCATCTTTCCCGACACCGGTGATGATCGTGTCGCTCTCTACAAGCTGTTCGTAACGATCTACGATTCGACCAAGGTTGAGCTTCCCCAGATCACCTCGCCCTTTGCCTGGGAAAAGCGGGCCGCCGCCAACCTTGCATCGGTGCCGACGCGCGCGCGGCACGCCTTCCTTCTGATCACGGTCGAAGGTTTCTCCACCTCCGAAGCGGCCAGTGTGCTGAGCGTCGGCGAAGCCGAATTCAACGCGCTCTTCAACGAGGCCTCGATGGAAATTTCCCGCCAGGTCGCGACCGACATCATGATCATCGAAGACGAACCTCTGATCGCGCTCGACATCGAGCAGATGGTCGAAGACCTCGGTCACCGTGTGACCGGCATCGCCCGTACCCATGCCGAAGCCGTCGATCTCTACAAGCGTACTAGCCCGAAAATGGTCCTCGCCGACATCCAGCTTGCGGACGGAAGCTCCGGCATCGATGCCGTGAACGACATCCTCAAGGTCGACACGATCCCGGTCATCTTTATCACGGCGTTCCCCGAACGCCTGCTGACCGGCGAACGTCCGGAGCCGGCCTTCCTGGTCACCAAGCCGTTCAACCCCGACATGGTCAAGGCTCTGATCAGTCAGGCGCTTTTCTTCAACGAGCGCGTGACCGAGCAGGCTTGATATAGCTCTTTTGGGGCATAGGTTAGAGCGAGGAATGGACCGGCAGACGGAGCCGGTCCCAGATGCCGATAATGGCGGAGCAGGCAATTGGTACATCGGTTGACATGGTTTGAACCTCAGCGCGGCGACGAACAGCTGCGGGAGTTCTTCATAACCGCGCTCATCGACATGGGCGCAAGCCTGAGCCTTCAGGATAGAGATGGTACCTATGTCTGCATCACCTCGCTGCCAGCCCGCTGGCGGCTGCCGGTGGGGGCGGTCCCATCCGACGACACGATCTTCGGACCGGAAATCGGGCAGAAGCTGACAGAGCTTAAGTCGGGCCTCCAGAAGGCGGGTGATCGCGCGGAACTGGAGATCGAGGCGGGTGACGATACCTTCTTCGAATTCCGCTGCCGGATGGTCGAAATGGCCGATCACGACGTACATCTGATCACCGTCGTCATCGATCGCACCGAAGACCGGCGTCGCGAAAGGCTGTTGCGTGCTCTGCTGCGCGAAGTCAGCCACCGGTCGAAGAACCTGCTCGCAATCATCCAGAGCATCGCGTCCCAGACGGCTCGGTACTCGGGGACGCTGGACATGTTCCTCGGCAAATTCCGGGGCCGGCTGCATGCCCTGTCCCAATCGCAAGACCTGATCACCGACTCCAGCTGGCGTGGGGCCTATTTCCGCGATCTCCTCAAACAGCAGGTCGATCGCTACGTTCAGGAGAACGCCGATCTAGTGCATGTTTCCGGCGACGACGTGCTTCTCACCCCAAATGCTTCGCTGCATATCGGGCTTGCTTTGCATGAGCTCGTGGTCAACGCCGTGAGCCACGGTGATTTCCTGCAGCGGCGGCAGCCGATCGAGGTCTCGTGCCGGAAGCTCGAAACCCCCACGGGTCCCGTGGTCGTGATCATCTGGTCCGAACCATTCACCGCGCGCGAAAACGAAGAAACCAAGGCGGCGCGCTTCGGCAGCACCGTGCTGGAGCGGGTCGTCCCGTCTTCAGTCAACGGCGAGGCGAATCACGAACTCACCAACGGACAGGTGCGATACGAACTGCGCTTTCCGCTCGAAATCTTCGACTGATCCTTTGGCGCCCCTGCGGGTGTCCTTTCACAGAAAGACACGCTGATGCGCCTGTTCAGTTGCAGCAACTGTTCTAACGTCGTGCATTTCGAAAACGACGGCTGCGTCACATGCGGCGCGCGTCTGGCCTTTCGTTCGACAAGTCTTGATATGGTGGCGCTGGATGTTTCCTGCACGCATGTGCTCAATCACGGCATCACGGAAACTGGGAGCTCTCAGCCTTGCGCCAATGCAGCCCTCGGTGGGTGCAACTGGCTCGTTGAAGATGAGGACGCCAGCGGCTTTTGCGTCGCCTGTCGGCACAATGTTACTATCCCGGATCTTTCGGTGCTGGAAAACCTCCAGAACTGGCAGCGGATTGAGCTCGCCAAACGGGGGCTCTTCTACTCAATTCTCAAGTTCAGGCTGCCGCTCGTCACACGCACGGCCGATCCCGAGCATGGTTTGGGTTTCGAATTCCTCGCGGATGATGCGACAGACAGCGGTGACGGGCCAGTGCTCACCGGTCACGCCGATGGCCTGATCACGCTCAACATTGCCGAGGGGTCCGACGCAGAACGGGAGGCCCGGCGCGTGGCGCTGGGAGAGCCCTTCCGCACCCTGCTTGGCCATTTCCGCCACGAGGTGGCACATTATTACTGGAATGTCCTCGTACGGGACAGGAATGCCTTTGAAGCTTTCCGGAGTGTGTTCGGCGACGAGCGGGCAGACTACGGTGAGGCTCTCAAACGCCATTATGCTGAGGGCCCTCCGCAGGGCTGGGAGAACAGCTTCATCTCCGCCTATGCGGCGAGCCATCCTTGGGAGGATTTCGCCGAGACCTTTGCCCATTACTTCCACATCGTCGACGCGCTCGATACGGCGGACGCGTTCGGGCTCAGAACCAATCCCGATGTCGAGGCCGATGTACCGGCGATCGAGCTGAAGCGCACGTTTGATAGCTACGGCATTGGCAGCGCAGGCGCCCTGATCCGCGCCTGGGTGCCGCTGACGCTGGCGATCAACAGCATCAATCGCAGCATGGGGCAGCCGGATCTCTATCCCTTTGTGCTGTCCGAGCCAGTGATTGGCAAACTGCACTACATTCATGGCCTGATCCGCTCGTAAACCCCGCATTATCGGGTATTTCACGCCCTTGTTCCCGGAACTGTCTTGCAGTCTTCGCGTTAACCTTCAGGTAACACGGAGAATGATCATGAACAGTATGGCTGCCCTGATGGTCATTGTGGCCTGCCATCCGCAAGACACCACGTGTCTGCAGGATCCGGTCGCTGTTATCTCCTATGATACGGACGAGGCTTGCTACGGTGCGCTGCCGAAAGAACTTAAGCGCGCCCGGGCCATGGCCGAAATTATCTATGGGGATTGTTTCCCCGTGAATGCTGATCTGGTGGCTGGTCGAAACATCCGTCAGACGATCGATCCCAACAAGCTCGCCGTGCTCGACGCACCTGTTTCAACCGCAGGCCCTGCCGAAGCGCAGGCCTTGGTGCCGCCCGTTCCTGCAGAACGTTATGGAGAATGATGATGAAGCCCGAAGTTTCGGCCAATCCGAATTCCGTGAATATCGACGCTCAGAACCGCCATGTCGCGCAGCAGGCTGGTCTCGATCAGGACCTCGAATCACAGGTGCCGCCCCGCTATGGTTCGTTCACCGTCACGACGCTCGGCGTCATTCTCGTCCTGCTATTCGCCGCTGTCGCCTGGATCCTGCTCTGAGCTTTGATCCGAATTTCTTCCATGAAAAAAGGCCGCTTCTTCGGAAGCGGCCTTTTTTGCTACGTCAGTTTCCCGGTTAAGCCTGACGGAAGAGCCGCATGGCGAGCGAAATGATGAAGAGAATGATGAAGATACCGAAGAGGATCTTGGCGATGCCAGCCGATGCGCCAGCAATGCCGCCGAAGCCGAGAACGCCAGCGATCAGGGCGACGACCAGAAATACGAGTGCGTAGTAAAGCATGTTGGGTTCTCCGTGTTTCGATGCCGGATGAACGTTGGCTACCGGGCTTTGTTCCATCCAGATCACGGTTTCGAGAGCAGTGGAGCGGTGAAATAAAATAATTGCATGTTCGGGAACCTTATGCGCCCTTTTGCGTTTTCAGGCGACACTGTTTCAAACCCGTTGGACCCAATGACAGAACATTCGAAGAAAGCGCCGGCTACGAACGGGCTGCCTGGAATGGCCGCCTTTCATCCCGGCGTGTCGGCGCAATTGCGCGAGTACTATCAATCGGTACAGGAAGAGGGGATCCCGGATCGGTTCCTCCAGCTTCTGGAGCAACTGGATGTGGCCGAGCGCCAAGCCAGTGAGTCCACTCGCATCAAGGACAATGCTCGATGACTGTTGGCGACAAGTCGACCGACCACTCCTTCAAGCGCGACCTCTTGGCAGCGCTGCCAAACCTTCGTGCCTTTGCCGTATCGCTGACCGGCCGACATCACGTCGCCGACGATCTTGTGCAGGACACGATCATGAAGGCTTGGGCGAAGCAGGATCATTTCGAGCCCGGCACCAACATGAAGGCTTGGCTCTTTACCATTCTGCGCAACGAATTCTATTCGCAGATGCGCAAGCGTGGTCGCGAGGTCTCCGACACCGACGGCATCTTCACGTCGCAGCTCTCCACCCATCCGCAGCAGTATGGTTCACTCGACCTGCAGGACTTCAAGCGTGCACTTGATCAGTTGCCGAGCGACCAGCGCGAGGCGATCATTCTCGTGGGCGCCTCCGGCTTCGCTTATGAAGAAGCCGCCGAAATCTGCGGTTGTGCCGTGGGCACCATCAAGAGCCGCATCAATCGGGCGCGCAACAAGCTTCAGGAGATCCTGGGTGTGAGCGGCGAGGGCGATTACGGCCCCGATGCGCACAGCTCAGCGGTCATCAAGAAGGCCTTTGCCGTCTGAGGGCCCGCGACCATGGGCAGCTTTCAAAACCGCCGCAGCCAGTTCATGGGCCTGCGGCGGCTTTGTGACCAGCGGATGAGCGGTGACGATGCTTGGGATGTCGTTGAAATGGCCGTAGGACGACAGAAAGACGGGCTTCGCGCCGGCTTTCATGATCAGATCGGTACGTTCGACATTCAAGGCCTCGTTCAAGGCCGCATCGATGATCACCACATCGAACGCGGTCGTCTGGACGGCTTCTGCCAGTCGGGCCAGTGGGGCGATGGTTACATCGCAAGGCAGATCGTCAAGAAGAATGCGCTCCACCTCCATGGCAATCAAATACTGGTTCTCGGCAACGAGAACGCGGAGCGGCGCAGTCATCATGGAATTTCCTTTTGTCAGGCGCGCGTTATCGGACGTGCCTTGACCAGCGTCATTTAAAAAAGACATGTCCAACCTGCATTGTTCCAAGTCGGAACAGCATGGCAGTCAAACGAGGTCATCCCGTGGCAATCGAACCGCGTCATTCTCCCGTTCGTGTCAGCTGTTTCGAATGTCCATTGCGGCAGATGAAACGGTTTCGTCCCTTCACTGAAGCGGAACTGGAGTTCGTCTCCACGTTCAAGCGTGGCGAACTCGTCGCCGACCCGGGAACGACCGTGCTCGTCGAAGGCGCACGCAGCGCCCATCTTTACACGGTGCTGTCGGGCTGGGGCTTCCGCTACAAGATCCTCGAAGACGGCCGACGACAGATCCTGAACTACATCGTGCCTGGCGACATGGTCGGCCTGCAGGGCGCTGTCATGGCCGAGATGCAGCATTCGGTCGAAGCCCTGACACCCATGACGCTCTGTGTCTTCGAAAGAAGTAGGCTGTTTTCCCTGTTCGAGCTTCATCCGGGGCTGAGCTTCGATCTCACCTGGCTTGCAGCGCGCGAAGAGTGCATTCTCGACGAACATCTGCTCAGCATCGGGCGCCGGTCTGCGCTGGAGAGAGCCTCCTACCTTCTGGCCTTCCTGTTCGATCGTGGCATGAATGCCGGCATCCTCGGCGACAACCACCGCCATATTCCGGTCACGCAGATGCATTTTGCCGACACGCTCGGGCTGTCGATCGTGCACACGAACAAGACCCTGAAGAAACTCGCCGATCGCGGGCTCATTCGCTGGCGCGAACGGGGCTGCGACATCGTCGACCCGGTTGGCCTCCAGGAGATTTCCGGCTGGACACCGGCCGAGCAACGGGTCAGGCCTTTCATCTGATCGCTGCATAGGAAAAGGCCCGCATCGCTAATAGCGTGCGGGCCCTTTCATGTCTGGGGGCACTCTCCTCAGGCGACGATGACGACGCCGGTGAAGAGCGCGATGATCATCACGACCAAGACGATGAAAATCAGGATCTTGGCGACGCCGGCCGAGGCGCCGGCCACGCCCCGGAAACCGAGCAGGCTTGCGACGGCGGCGATCAGAAGAAGGATGAGGATCCATTGCAGCATGTGGGTCTCCCTGATGCGTTGTTCCCTGGGGAAACAGGGCCAGCGGTCAATTGTTCCATCGGGTGTCGGCGGGAGCCGCTCGTGTGCGCTGCAACAAAAATCGGTTTAAGCGGATAAGCCCCATGACAAACCGTCATTTGTTCTCGGAGCTGGACTAGACAGGGGGCCTTAGTTCTGTTCGTGTCCGCGATCGGAGAGTCCTTCGACTTTGGGCGAAGGATAGTAGGTAGAACCCGTTCGAACGGAGTTTGGGAGATGGGATTGAAGATCGGATCGCCAAGGGAGATTTATGCCGGCGAGGCCCGCGTCGCGATGACGCCGGACAGCGCCACACAGTTGCAGAAGCTCGGCTATGAGTGCGTCATCGAAAGCGGTGCCGGCAAAGCCGCTGGCCTCTCGGACGATGCCTATCGCGCCGCCGGCGTGACGGTGGTCGAGACGGCTGCTGCACTTTATGAGACAGCTGACATCATCGCCAAGGTGCGTCCGCCGGAAACGGCTGAAGTCGATCGTCTCGGACCTGGCAAGACGCTGATCTCCTTCTTCTACCCGGCCCAGAACACGGCTCTGCTCGAGCAGGCGAAGGCCAAGGGCGCGACCGTTGTTGCCATGGACATGGTGCCGCGCATCAGCCGCGCTCAGAAAATGGACGCGCTGTCGTCGATGGCCAACATCGCTGGCTATCGCGCCGTGATCGAGGCCGGCAACAATTTCGGTCGCTTCTTCACCGGTCAGGTGACGGCGGCCGGCAAGGTGCCGCCGGCCAAGGTTCTGGTGATCGGTGCAGGCGTCGCCGGTCTGGCCGCCATCGGGACGGCAACCTCGCTTGGCGCGATCACCTATGCCTTCGACGTGCGTCCGGAAGTCGCCGAACAGATCGAGAGCATGGGCGCGCAGTTCGTCTATCTCGAATTTGAAGCGACGCAGGATGGGGCAGCGACTGGCGGTTATGCGGCCCCGTCGTCGCCGGAATTCCGTGAAAAGCAGCTTGCCAAGTTCCGCGAACTGGCGCCCGAGATCGATATCGTCATCACCACGGCGCTGATCCCGGGCCGGGATGCTCCGAAGCTCTGGCTGGCTGACATGGTCGCCGCAATGAAGCCCGGCTCCGTTGTCATCGACCTCGCGGCCGAACGCGGCGGCAATTGCGACCTTACCGTGCCGGATCAGAAGATCGTCTCCGACAATGGCGTGACCATCGTCGGATACACGGACTTCCCGAGCCGCATGGCCGCGCAGTCCTCGACGCTGTACTCGACCAACATCCGCCACATGATGACCGATCTGACGCCGGCCAAGGACGGCGTTGTCGCGCACAACATGGAAGACGATGTCATCCGGGGTGCCACGGTCACCAAGGACGGCGAGATTACCTATCCGCCGCCGCCGCCAAAGATCCAGGCGATCGCGGCTGCCAAGCCCAAGGAGAAGGTGAAGGAGCTCACGCCCGAGGAGAAGCGGGCGCAGGAAATCTTGGCCTTCAAGACCCAGACCCGCAATCAGGTGGCGATGCTTGCCGGCGGCGGTGCGCTGATCCTGCTAGCCGGTCTTTATGCACCAGCCAGCTTCATGAGCCATTTCATCGTCTTCGTGCTCGCCTGCTTCGTCGGCTTCCAGGTCATCTGGAATGTCAGCCATTCGCTGCACACGCCGCTGATGGCGATCACCAATGCCATCTCCTCGATCATCATTCTGGGTGCCCTGATGCAGATCGGGTCGGGCAATTTCCTGGTGATCATCCTCGGTGCGCTGTCGGTCCTGATGGCCGGCATCAACATCTTCGGCGGCTTCATGGTGACACGGCGCATGCTCGCCATGTTCCAGAAGTCTTGAGTTAGGGGAGGGGACACACACATGGAATACGGATTCACCACAGCGGCCTATGTCGTCGCAGCCGTTCTCTTCATCCTGTCGCTCGGCGGTCTCTCGGGACAGGAAAGCGCCAAGCGCGCCGTCTGGTACGGCATCGTCGGCATGGGGCTCGCGGTCGTTGCAACGCTTTATGGTCCTGGTGCTGGCAATTGGTTCGTCTCTGTCGTCATGATTGCCATTGGCGGCGGGATCGGCTGGGTCGTTGCCCAGCGCGTTCAGATGACCGAAATGCCGCAGCTTGTCGCTGCCATGCATTCGCTGGTCGGTCTGGCTGCCGTCTTCATCGGCTTCAATGCCGAAATCGAGATGTGGCGCATCGCCAGCACACTAGCCGACGCGGGGCTGACTGGCTGCGATCCGCTGAGCGCTGCGGTCTGTGCGGCCCAGGCCGGTCAGGCGACGCTGTTTGGCGATTTCGGCGGCTTCGCCCTGAAGATTGCCGAGAAGACCAGTGCCGAGATCGCTGTTCTGAAGATCGAGGTCTTCCTCGGCGTCTTCATCGGTGCCATCACCTTTACTGGCTCTGTGGTCGCTTATGGAAAGTTGGCGGGTAAGGTCAACACGACGGCCAAGCAGCTACCGGGCGGGCATATGCTGAATGCCGGTGCTGCCCTCGGTTCGCTGATCCTGCTGGTGCTCTATTTCAACGGCGCCGGCAGCTGGACGCTGATCCTGATGACGCTACTGGCGCTCTTCATCGGTTACCACCTGATCATGGGCATCGGCGGCGCCGACATGCCGGTCGTCGTCTCCATGCTGAACAGCTATTCCGGCTGGGCGGCGGCGGCCATCGGCTTCTCGCTGTCGAACGATCTCCTGATCGTCGTCGGCGCGCTGGTCGGTTCGTCCGGTGCGATCCTCTCCTACATCATGTGCAAGGCGATGAACCGCAGCTTCGTCTCGGTCATCCTCGGTGGCTTCGGCGGTACGACCGGACCGCAGATGGAAGTCGTGGGCGAGCAGATCGCGATCGACGGCGATGGTGTCGCCAATGCGCTGAATGATGCAGACAGCGTCATCATCATCCCGGGTTACGGCATGGCAGTCGCGCAGGCGCAGCAGTCGGTTTCGGAACTGACGCGCAAGCTGCGCGCCGCCGGCAAGACGGTGCGCTTCGCGATCCATCCGGTCGCCGGCCGCCTTCCGGGCCACATGAACGTGCTGCTCGCGGAAGCTAAGGTGCCTTACGACATCGTTCTCGAAATGGACGAGATCAACGAGGACTTCCCCGAGACCGACGTGGCGATCGTCATCGGCTCGAACGACATCGTCAATCCGGCCGCCCAGGAAGATCCCAACTCGCCGATCGCCGGCATGCCGGTTCTCGAAGTCTGGAAGGCCAAGCAGGTCTTCGTCTCCAAGCGCGGCCAGGGCACCGGCTATTCCGGCATCGAGAACCCGCTGTTCTACAAGGAGAATACGCGGATGTTCTATGGTGACGCGAAGAAGTCTATCGACAGCATCCTGCCGTTGATCAAGTAAGCTTCGGATCAGATCGAAACTGTAAAGCCGGGTGGTGACGCCCGGCTTTTTTCTATCCTTGCGGGAGTAGACGAGAACCGGACGCCAGCATTGCGCCGCGCAGAGCGCGGTTGATCAGCGCGCAGGAGTTTTCGTGAGCACCAAATTGTTTCTTGCCGGCCTGTGTGCTGGCCTGCTTTGCACCACAGTTTCAGCCGCCGACTTCGGTTCGGCGGATTCGCCATCGCCCTTGTCTTCGCAAACTGCCGTGGCAGACATCATTCACGACTGGAGCGGCGGTTATGTCGGTGTCGTCGGTGGTGGCGCCGTCGGCGAGGTGAAGACCGAGACAGGATCCGGCACCCTGGGTTCGGACACGACCCTTCGGGGCGGTGTTGCCGGCGTCACGGCCGGTTACAACATCCAGAACGGCAACATGGTCTATGGTGTGGAAGGCGATGTCTCCTGGGCCAAGGTCAAGGGAGACCAGTCCTGCCAGGGTTTTCCTTCTCAGACCTGCTACTATGAGCTCGGCTTGCAGGGAACGGCACGCGCCCGTGTCGGCGTCGTCACGGACCGTACGCTTCTCTACGTAACTGGCGGTCTGGCCGTAGCCCGAGGTCAGGGCGGAGTCGATCCGGTGGTCGGCGCAGCCATCGGCGAAGACAAGCAGACCTATCTGGGTTTCGTCACGGGTGTCGGCGCCGAATACGCCATGACGGAAGCCCTGAGCTTCAAGGCCGAATATCTCTACACCGATTATGTCTCACGCACCTCGCCGCTGGGCACGGTCAGTCCGCTGGACAGCTACCGGTCGGAACCGTCTAGCCACGTTTTGCGCGTCGGTCTGAACTATCGGTTCTGAAGCTGCGGTATCTAAACGACAAAGAACCCCGTCATCGTGGCGGGGTTCTTTCGTTGTGCTGCCGATCAAACATCCGCCTTGAACGTCTGCTTCTGCGTGCCCAAGCCCTCGATGCCGAGTTCGACGACGTCGCCGACCTTCAGGAACTGCGGCGGCTTCATGCCGAGGCCGACGCCCGGAGGCGTGCCGGTGGAGATGACGTCGCCAGGGTGGAGGCTCATGAACTGGCTGAGGTAGGAAACGACGTGGGCGACGCCGTAGACCATGGTCTTCGACGAGCCATCCTGCATCATCTTGCCGTTGACGGAGAGCCACATCTTGAGGTCGTGTGGGTTGGCGATCTCGTCCTTCGTGACTAGCCAGGGGCCGATCGGGCCGAAGGTGTCGCAAGACTTGCCCTTGGTCCACTGGCCTGACCGCTCGGTCTGGAAGGCGCGTTCAGAAACGTCGTGGGAGACGCAGTATCCGGCGACGTAATCCATCGCGTCGGCCTCCGAGACGTACTTCGCGGTCTTGCCGATCACGACGCCGAGCTCAACTTCCCAGTCGGTCTTTTCCGAACCGCGGGGGATCAGAACGTCGTCGTTCGGACCGCAGATGGCCGAGGTCGCCTTCATGAAGATGACAGGCTCCGGCGGAACGGCAGCGCCCGTCTCGGCAGCATGGTCGGAATAGTTGAGGCCGATGCAGATGAACTTGCCGGTACCGGCGACACAGGCGCCGATGCGGTCGACGGCGACTTCCGGCAGCGAGGTCGGATCGATGGCCGCGATCTTGGCCAGACCCTCAGGCGAGATGGCATCACCGCTGATATCGTTCACATGGGCTGAGAGGTCACGAACCTTGCCGTCCTTGTCGAGGATCGCAGGCTTTTCCTGACCCAACGGGCCGACGCGCATCAGTTTCATGGTCTTCTTCCTTCCTGAATATTAGATCGTCCAGCCGCCGTCGATGGCAAAGGCCTGGCCCGATGTGTAGGTGGCGCCGGCGATGTAGACGGCGAGGTCGGCGATTTCTTCCGGCGTACCGAGACGGCCCATGGGCTGGCGGGCGATAAAGGCAGCGCGGGCGGCGTCATAGTCCCCTTGGGCGCGCATGCGGTCCTGCAGGGACGGACTTTCGACCGTACCGGGGCAGATCGCGTTGCAGCGGATGCCTTGCGTCACGTAGTCGGCAGCGACGGATTTGGTGAGCCCCACCACGGCGGCCTTGGTGACGGTATAGGCGCAGCGGTTCGGCACGCCCTTCACGGAGCTGGCGACCGAGGCCATGTTGATGATCGAGCCGTCTCCCTTCTGCAGCATGGCGGGAAGCACTGCGCGGATGGTGCGGATCATCGCGCGGACATTGAGATCGAAGGCAAAGTCGAGATCCTTGTCGGCCATATCAAGGACCGTTCCGCCATGCACGACACCGGCGCAGTTGAACAGCACGTCGAAGGGGCCGGTCTCCGCCACCACGGCCGTCACCGCCTGCTCATTCAGGACGTCGAGCTGGCGGGTCGTGATCCCAGCTTCGCCTTCGAGCGTTGCCAGGGCTTCAGTATTGATATCCGTCGCGACGACGGTCGCACCGGCGCGGGCAAAGGCGATGGCGCTCGCGCGGCCGATGCCCTGGCCGGCGGCGGTCACCAAAACATGCTTGTTCTTCAGGGGCAGGTTCATCCTTGTGGCTCCTCCAGCCGATCCCTCGTCACGCGACCCTTGCATATTCCGGCCGGCGATGCGAGCATCATTCATATGCAAAACATTTATTCATAAAGGTCAAGAGTGGTTCGGGGCTACGAGGAGAGACATGCGTGAATGATGTGGATCAGGACCGTTACCGGGCGCCGGCGCTCGACAAGGGCCTCGACATTCTTGAGCTGCTTGCGGGTGTCGATGGCGGCTTGGGCCAGGCAGATATCGCCAAGAAGCTCGACCGTAGCCCAAATGAATTCTACCGGATGCTCGATCGGCTGGTGAAGCGCGGTTACGTCGCGCGGCTCGATGGCGATCGCTATGTTCTGACGCTCAAACTGTTTGGCCTTGCGCAGTTGCATGCGCCAACGCGGCGGCTCGCCTCACTTGCCATGCCGCTGATGCGGGAACTGGCGGAAGTGACCCGGCAGGAAAATCACATCGTCGTCTACGATCGCGGCCATCCGGTCGTCATCGCCCAGCTGGAAGCGCCGGGCTATTGGGGCATCTCGATGCGGGTCGGCTCGCGCATGGGCCTTTTCGATACCGGGTCCGGCCATGTGCTTCTTGCCTATCGAAGCCCGGAGGTCCGCGCGATGATGGTGGCGGAGCATGTGGCCAGCGGCGGTCCGGAGGGGCGCATGACCGAGGCCTTTGCTCGCCACCTCGACGAGATCCGCGCGCGCGGCTATGAGATGATGCCGAGCGCCCAGACCGCCGGCGTCACCAACCTTTCGGCCCCGATCCTCGGCGCGGATGGCGAGGCATTGGGCGCGCTGACCGTGCCCTATATCGGCATCATCAATGCGCCTGAGGCGCCCGATATTCCCCGGACGCTGAAAGCGCTGCGGGAAACGGCACGTCAGATTTCCGCACTGGCCGGCGCTGGACTTGGTGGCGAAACCGGGGACACTCCATCAGTTTAAGTTGCCTTGGGAGGGGCCACACATGATCATCGATACCCATCTGCACCTTATCTACCGCGACAGGCTCAGCTATCTCTGGCTGAAGGACGTCACCGCGCTCGATGCCGATTTCACCTGGGAGACCTATTCGCGGGAGGCGAAGAGGCTCGGGATTTCCTCGGTGCTGCATATGGAAGTGGATGTCGCGCCCGAGGACATCGCCGGTGAAACGGCGATGGTCCAGGAGCTGTCGCAGGCACCTGATAGCTTCATCCAGGGTGTGATCGCCTCCTGCCGCCCGGAAGATCCTGATTTTGCTGCCTATCTCGAAGCGCAACGCGCCAATCCCTTCGTCAAGGGTTTCCGGCGCGTGCTGCATGTCGTGCCTGATGATGTATCCGAGGGGGCGCTGTTCCGCGAGAATGTGAAGCGGCTCTCAGGCACGGGCCTCACTTTCGATCTCTGCATGCTGCCGCATCAGATCGACAAGGCAAAGGCCCTTGTCGATCTCGCGCCCGATGTTACTTTCATCCTCGATCATTGCGGGGTGCCCGATATCAAGGGGCATGGCTACGAGACCTGGAAGACGGGGATCACCGACATTGCCAAGCGCGAGAATGTCCGTGTGAAGATTTCCGGCATCCCGGCCTATGGCGATCTGGAGAACTGGACGCTGGAGGATCTCAAGCCCTATTTCGATCACACGATCGGTGCTTTCGGCTTTAATCGTGCGATCTGGGGTTCGGACTGGCCGGTCTGTACACTCGGAGGAGGGCTTTCGACCTGGGTCGCGACGACGCAAGCGCTGCTGCATGGTTGCACGAGGGAAGAGAAGGACAAGCTTTTCTCCGGCAACGCCAGAGGCATCTGGAACCTTGCCTAGCGCGCCCTGCCGTGCTCGGCCATGAGGCGCCGAAGATAGCCGCGCATGGCGATGATCAAGGCTTCGATGTCGTCGTTCGAGGCGGAGAGATCCTGCAGGGCGTAGCTCTGCAGGATGATCCCGTCGATGCCGATCAGCATCTGACGGGCGACGGCGCGGCCGATGCGGCGCAGTTCCTGGTCGCTGTCATCCTCGAAAACGAGGTTGCCGTAGAAATCGATATAGGCGTTGTACTGGCGCGCCGCGAGCCATTCGGAGCCTTTGGTCCGCAGCGCATAGAGGGTCAGCTCCGTCTGAGCGATCTGCTTGTCGCGGGTGCGCTGGATGTAGCGCCAACTCGCCCGGATCAGCGCTTCCACCCGATCCTCTGGCGCCTCCGGCAGGGCAACGTCCTGGCGATACGCGACTTCCATATCGGCAATCAGGTCTTCGAGCACGGCGAGCAACAGGCTCTCCTTGCTGTCGAAGTAGTAGTGGAGCGTCGCCAGCTTGACGCCCGCAGAGGCGGCGATACGACGTGTGGTCAACGCCTCCATGCCGCCCTCTTCGAGCGCTTCGCGGGCACCCTTGATGATGCGGACGCGGGTTTCGAGGCCCTTGCGGGTCGCGCCCGGAGGGCGCCCGCGTGTCGATGCGCTGGTCGATCCATCGGTGGTCGATCGCGCCGCCTCGCTCACCGGCCTCCTCCTTCTTCGAAAGTGATACGACCATCGCAGATGGTGAGAACAGGCGAAAGCGAGGCGATCTTGGCCGGGGCAGCCGCTTCGATATCGCCTGAGAGGACCACGACATCAGCGAGGTAGCCGGGCTTCAACACCCCCTTGCGGTCTTCCATGTACTCGACCCAGGCACTGGTGCGGGTATAGGCGGCAAGCGTCTCGTGCAGGCTGAGGCGGTGGTCCGGCATGTCGTCGGCCCAGGGCGTCCTTGTCATCGCATCGCCGATGCAGCTGAGTGGCGGTAGCGGCGAAACGGGCCAGTCGGTCGCAAAGACGATTGTCGCGCCGGCATCGACCAGCGTCTTCCAGGCGAAGGCGTAAGGCCAGCGTTCGCGGCCGATATAGGTGAGATAGGGTTCGAGCGGCAGGCCTGCCGAGCCCGGCGGATGGGTCGGCTGCATCGAGGCGATCGTGCCCGTTTCTGCGAAGCGGGGGATGTCGTCGGGATGCACCACCTCGATATGTTCGATGCGGTTGCGCATGTCTTTTTGGCCGTTGGCATTGATCGAGGCGTCATAACCATCAAGCACCATGCGTACCGCGCCGTCACCGATCGCATGAACCGCGACGGATAAGCCGAGGCGGTTTGCCTCGGTCGCCACGGCGTTAAAGGCTTCGCCAGAAAATAGCGGCTCGCCCTTCCAGCCTGGCTTATGGGCGTAATCATCGACAAATACGGCCGTCTCGCCCTCCGTCACGCCGTCCATGAACAGCTTGACGAAGTTGCACCGCAGCTTGTCCGTGTCGAAGCGGGCATTCCACGCCGCGGCCTTCTCTTCGAGATCCGAGAGGGGCATGAAGTTCTTCATGTGGTAGGGCATACGCACCCTGACCGGCAGACCGTCCGTCTTCTCGATCTCGTCCAGCATTTCCAGCTGATAGAGATTGCCGTCCATGTTCTGGAACGAGGTGATGCCGAGCGATGCGCAGTAGGCGAGGCCCTTCTTCAGGACGGCGATGTCTGCAGCGCGCTCTTCCGGAGTGACATGCTCCGGATCGCCGCCGGTGCCGACGCCGAGGCCTTCTCGACCGCCGGTCACGCTCATCGACGCGACAGGGCGCATGGCATTGCTCTCGCGCAGCTCGCCATTGGCGAGACCGTCCTCGCCCATGACGATCTCGTTGCCGACGCCGACGTCGCGGCCATGGAGGATCCCGGCCTTCTCCAGCGCGATGGTGTTGGCCCAGGCCGTATGCCGGTCGGGGGCGACCATCATGAAGGGGCGGTCGGCGATGATACGGTCGAGATGGTGCCGGGTGACGCGCTCGGTTTCCGAGAGAATGGTGTAATCGGCCGTCTGGGCGACGAGCAGCGGCAGATCCGAGTTGGCGGCGGCGTAGTCCTTAACGGCTTTCGAAAGGGTATCGAAGCCCTTCACGCGGAAGAGCGACAGTTCGCCGAGCGCGACCGAGCCGCCGAAGATATGCATATGGGCTTCGTTGAAACCTGGAAGCACTGTGGCGCCATCTGCATCTACCAGGCGTGTCTTTGATCCCGCCAGCGCCAATATCTCGGCATTGCCGCCCACGGCCCGAATACGGTTGCCCGTGAGCGCAATGGCGTCCGCGCGCGGATGCTTGTCATCCATCGTCAGGATGCGGGCATTGTGAATGACGAGATCGGCGCTCATTGGACGGTCTTTCTTCAGGCCTGGAAGGTGATGTGGCCGTCGCAAATCGTGACGGCGGGGCGGACGGTGTCCATGATCGCTTCGGGTGACACGGCTTCGATGTCTTTGGTGAGGACCACGACGTCGGCGAGATAGCCTGCTTTCAGCATTCCCTTGCGATCTTCCATGAACTCCACCCAGGCACCGATCGCGGTGTAGGCTGCGAGAGCCTCCATTAGCGAGAAGCGCTGGTCTTTCAGACCGTCCTTCCATGGCTTACGGGTCAGCGCATCCTGGATGCACTGGAATGGCGAGACGGGCGACACCGGCCAGTCGGAGGCGAAGACAACGGGCGCGCCCGCTTCCTTCATCGTACGCCAGGCATAGGCCTCGTCCCAGCGGTCCTCGCCGATCTTCCAGGTCGTCGGCTCTGCCGGGAAGCAGGTGCCGCCGGGATAATGGACCGGCTGCATGGAGGCGACGATGCCGAGGGTGGCAAAGCGCGGGATGTCGTCCGGATGGATGATCTCGATGTGCTCGATGCGGTGGCGATTGTCGCGCTTGCCATTGGCTTTCACGGCCGCCTCGTAGCCGTCGAGCGTCTGGCGGATCGCGGCACTGCCGATCGCGTGCACCGCAACCTGCAAGCCGAGTGCATCAGCCTTCGTGGCGATGGCATTGAAGGCGTCCGGCGTAAACAGCGGCTCATAGGTGTAGCCGGGACGGTCACCGTAGCCGTCGAGCATATAGGCCGTCTGGCTGTCCAGTACGCCGTCCATGAATACCTTGACGAAATCGCCGCGCAGCATGTCGGTGGCAAATTCCGTCTTCCATGCGGCTGCCTTGTCGAGATCCTCCAGCGCCATGAAGTTCTTCATGTGATAGGGAATGCGGATACGGCAGGAGAGTTCGCCCGAAAGCTCGAGGTCACGCATCAGGCGCAGCTGGTAGTGATTGCCGTCGAAATTCTGGATCGAGGTGACGCCCCAGGAGGCGCAGTAGTCGAGGCCGGCCTTCAGGATGGCGCGGTCAAGAGCGAATTGCTCCGGGGTGACGTTCTCCGGGTCCATGCCGGTGACCATGCCGAGCTCTTCGCGGCCGCCGGTGGAGGCGAGCGCCGAAACGGGACCAAAGGCGTTGCCTTCGCGCAATTCGCCATTTGCGAGCCCATCGGGCCCCATGACGATCTCGTTGCCGATGCCGACGTCCTTGCCCTGCAGGATGCCTGCTTTTGTCAATGCTGCCGTGTTCGCCCAGGCGGTGTGATGATCCGGCGCGAACATCATGAAGGGGCGGTCCGGCAGGATCGCATCGAGGTGATGGCGGGTGCAGGGTTCGGTGAGCGAAATGATCGAGTAGTCGGCGGAGAAACCCATCAACAGCGGCTCGTCCGGGTTCTTCTCTGCATAGTCGAGGATTGCTGCCTTGAGGGCGTCGAAGCCTTGAATGCCATGCAGGTTCAGCTGGCGCAGCGAGACCGAGCCGGGGAAAATGTGCATATGAGCTTCATTGAAGCCCGGCATCACTGTGCCACCCTTGGCGTCAATCACCTTCGTATTCGAGCCGGCCAGAGCCTTCACCTCGGCTTCCGTGCCGACGGCGAAGATGCGATTGCCGGCGAGGGCCACGGCTTCGGCGCGCGGGGCGGCGCTGTCCATGGTGAGGACGCGGCCGTTGGTAATGATGATGTCTGCCGTGGTTGCCATGGCGTGTTCCTCTGATGTCATGCGGTCCAGGCGCTAAGCGCACGGAAAAAGGCGAAGTTGTCGTGCTTCAGCTCATCGTCCAGCGGGTTGGGCTGGGAGGAGAGCTTGACGATGGTGGTTTCGGTCGATGGGTCGACATAGAGCCATTGGCCATGGATGCCGATGGCGCAGAAGGCTCCATCAGGCTCACCCGACTGGTACCACTGGCTGCGATAGCGTCCGTTGGGGAAGAAGTTGGATTCGCCGTCCACCCAGGCCTGATGGTCGCCAGCTGTGAGCATGTCGGTGAGCCATGCTTGTGGAACGATGCGCCGGTTGTCCACCACGCCGCCCTTGCGCAGCATCTCGCCGACGCGGGCCAGGTCGCGGGCCGTGACGGAGATCCCGCCCGCCGCACGGGCGCTGCCCTCCGCGTCGACGGTGACGCTCGCATGGTTCTTCGCGCCCAGCGGCTTCCACAGGCGCGTCGACAAGACATCGGCGTAGCGTTCGCCGGTCGCGCGTTCGATCAGGATGCCGAGCAGGTCGGAATTGGGCGAGGCGTAGAAATGCGCGCCGCCATGCGGATGGGCGTCTTTCTTCAGCGTCAGAAGGAACGCCAGCAAGGTTTCATCCGGCTGGGATGGATCGGCCGGGTTCCAGAGCGTGGCGCGGCGGTAGCGGGCATAGGCGCCGTCGGTGTTCAGATAGGCCTCGTCGAAGGCGAGGCTGACGCGCATGTCGAGCACGTCGCGGATGGTGCAGTCGGCATAGGCGGAACCTGCCGCTTCGGGCAGGAGGCTGATGACGGGAGCATCCGGGTTCATCAGCCCGTCGGCTTCCAGCGAGGCGATGACCAGAGCGGTCAGCGACTTGCTGATCGAAAAGACAATATGGCGCTGGTCGATGCCGGCATGCGGCGCATAGTGTTCGGCGACGATCGTGCCCGCCTTCGTCAGCACGAAGGCGTCGCTATGGGCATAGTCGAGATAGGCGCGCACGTCCGGCTGCCCGGCCAGCCCCTGCGGCAGCGCCAGCGACAGAAGATCGGATGCAACGGGTTCGCCTTCGCTTAATTCGGCGGTGGCGGCAATCATGGCGCTCGGGACAACCTCTTCGGCCTGGCCAAAACTGAACCGGCTGAAAGGGGCCGTGCGCCAATTGGCTAACGTTACGGCACTTCTCTCGAAACCATAGGCTTCGGCAAACTGCGTCGTCATCAGGGTATGCTCCTCCTGCGGGAGGGCCATGGGCCCTCCCGTTTCGGTCATTTCGATTGTCGTATCGAGGTTACTTCTGAACTTCGGTCCAGATTCGGGTGTAGAGCTGCAGCACTTCCGGTTCGCAGCTCTTCAAGAATTCTCCAGCACTTTCGAATTCCGCCGGAATGACCAGTTCCGGTGCGTCCTTCATTTCCGGTACCATGAACGCTTCCGAACCGGTGATACCGTTTGCATACTTTGCAAAGTTGGAAATCATCGCGGCGTTTTCCGGGATCATAATGAAGTTCATAAAGGCCTTGGCGTTGTCGACATTCTTGGCATCCTTCAGGATGGCGACGCTGTCCATGAACACCGGATAGCCTTCCTTGGGATAGCCGAACTTGACTTCCGGGTTCTGTAGGCGCGAGCGCATGATGGCGCCGTTCCAGTAGTACACGCCGGCATAGTCGCCGGTCGGCAGCTTGTCGGTGACGCTGTAGTCCATGGCGAGCCACTTCGTCTTCGCTTCGACCAGCTTGTCGCGCACCTTCATGAGGACTTCCTTGTCCGTCGTGCACCAGTCTCCACCAAAATACTTGATGGTGGCGTAGAGCACGTCGTTCATTTCCGGCGCGACGTTGATCTTTCCGACCAGCTCTTCCGGCGGATCGAGGAAGATCGCGGACGTATTCACGTCACCCTTGTAAAACTTGGTGTTGACGCCGATGCCGGTCAGACCCCACTGCCACGGAACGGAATAGCGGCGGCCCGGATCCCAATCGACATCGACCCAGCGCGGGTCGACGTTCTTGAAGTTCTCCATCTGGTCGGGACGGGCTTCGAGCAGCAGATCTTCCTTGACCCAGATCGGGATGTAGTTGGCCGAGGGCACGACGATGTCGAAGCCATGGCCACCGGCGCGAACCTTGGCGAGCGCGGTGTCGTTGGAGTCATAGTCGGTGACCGTCACCTTGACGTCGAACTGTTCCTCGAACTTCTTGATCAGTTCGGGGCTGGTATAGTCGCCCCAGTTGTAGATGTTGAGCTCGCCAGCGGCCGATGCCGCGCCTGCCAAGCCCAGCACTGAGATGGCAGCGATGGCCGTGGTCGTCATCCATTTCATTGTCATGTCCGTTCCTCTCTGTTGGTTGCTTTTTTATGCTTGCGGCTTGCGCCGGTTGATGAAGAAGAAGATCACGATCAGCACCGTCGAGGCGGCGAGGAAGATCGTGGCAATCGCGTTGATTTCCGGCGTCGTCTCGCGCCGGATCTGGCCGAGCATATAGGTGGGTAGCGTGTCCTGCCCGCCGGATTTGACGAATTCGGTTATGACCACATCATCCAGCGAAATCACGAAGGCGAGCATGAAGCCGGCGATGATCGCAGGCCGTAGCAAAGGCAGGGTGACGAAGCGGAAGGCCTGCCAAGGCGTCGCGTAGAGATCGGCGGCTGCGCGTTCGAGCGTCAGGTCCATGCTTTCCAGCCGTGCACGGATTGGCAGGTAGGCGAAGGGAATGCAGAACGCCGTATGTGCGAGGATCAGGTAGCCGAGGCCGGAATAGCCGGTCCAGACCTTGATGCGCGAGAAGACGATGAGGAGCGCTACGGCGGTGACGATTTCCGGGATCATCAGCGGCTGGTTGATGACGGCATATTTTGCAGTCAGCCCGCGATAGGGTTCGGTGCGGGTTGTGGCCAGCGCCGCCATGGTTGCGGCAATCGTCGCCAGCCCCGCGGCCCAAAGCGCGATGATAACCGAGCGCATGGCAGCGGCCTGGACCGTGCTGTTCTCCAGAGCGGCGGCGAACCAGCGCAGCGAAAACCCGCCCCAGCTTGAGAGCGAGTCGCTGGCGTTGAAGGAATAGGCAACTAGGGTCGCAATCGGCAGATAGAGCGCGAAGAAGGTAAAGAGCGCAATCGTGCTAAAGCCTGGTTGCGAGCGGATATCGAAGCGACGTTCAGCCATGACGCACCCCCGATTTTGCGGCGTTGCGGACATAGAAGAGCAGGGCAATCATCACCAGCGCCATGAGCGTGATCGACATGGCAGCGCCCAGCGGCCAGTTGCGACCGGCGCCGAATTGCAGCTCGATCAGATTGCCGAGCATCAGGTTCTTGCCGCCGCCAAGGACCCGCGGGATGACATAGGCGCCAAGCGAGGGGATGAAGACGAGGATGGAGCCAGCGATCAGGCCGGGCTTCACCAGCGGAATGACGATACGCCAGAGCACCTGCAGTCGGTTGGCGTAGAGGTCGTAACCCGCCTCGACCAACCTGAAGTCGAGCTTTTCGATCGAGGCATAAAGCGGCAGCACCATCAGCGGCAGATAGACATAGGTCATGCCGAGGAGGGTCGCGGTATCCGTATAGATGATCTGTAGGGGGGTATCGATGATCCCGAGCCAGATCAGCAGGTTGTTGAGAATGCCCTCGTTGCGGATGACCTGCTGCATGGCGAAGGTGCGGATCAGAAGGTTGGTCCAGAAGGGAATGGTGATCAGGAAGACCCAGATCTCGCGGGTCCGGGCTGGCCGCGTCGCGATGAAATAGGCGGTCGGGAAGCCAAGGATCAGGGTGAAGAGGGTCGTGTAGAGCGAGAGCTTGATCGAGCGCCAGAAGATCGCGAGGTGCGCGTCGGCGATGCCCAGCGTGTCGTCGAAGATGTCGCGCTGCATGAAGACTGAGGTCCAGCCTTCGAGCGAGAAGGTGCCGAACTTGACGTCGCCGTAATCACCCTTTTCCAAGAAGGAGTATAGGACCATGACAAGCAGCGGGCCGAGTGCGGCGACGAAGATGATTGCCAGGGCCGGGAGGCTGAGCAACCAGCGGTTTTTGACGTCGCGCGATCTGGCAGTTTCGGGGGCTGTTTTCATCGCGCTCATGGTCAATCCCTCAGGATCTGCGCGACATCGTCGCTGACCAGGATGCCGACCGTCTGGCCCTCCGTCCTGCCGCAACTGCCGCTTCGACTGTTCTGCTGGCGGACGGTGAACAGCGATCCGCCTTCGAGCCGCACATTGATGTTCGTGTCCGTGCCCAGATAGACGACGCTTTCGATCGAACCCTGCAGGGTCGCCTCATCTGTCGCGTCGACGATGGCGGCATGTTCGGGTCGGATGACGATCGTCACCTTGCCTGTCGGTGTTGTGTTGTCCGGGAAGGTCGCGGGGATCTCACGGCCGGAGCGCAGCCTGACACTTGCCCGGTCGCCCTGAACGGAGGCTACTTCAACCTCAAGGAAGTTGGTTTCGCCGATGAAGTCGGCGACGAAGCGTTCAGCGGGGCGATCATAGATGTCCCAGGGCGAGCCGACCTGGCGTAGGCTGCCCATCGACATGACCGCGATGCGGTCCGACATGGTGAGCGCTTCTTCCTGATCGTGGGTGACGAAGATGAAGGTGATGCCCGTCTCCGCCTGAACCCGCTTCAACTCGATCTGCATTTCCTTGCGCAGCTTGTAGTCGAGCGCCGACAGGGGCTCGTCGAGCAACAGGACCTTCGGCTTCGGAGCGAGTGCCCGAGCGAGAGCCACGCGCTGCTGCTGGCCGCCGGAGATCTGGCTGACCTGCCGGTCGCGCATCTGGGTCATATGCACGAGTTCCAGCATCTCGGCGACACGAGCTTCAACCTCGGCTTTCGGCTTGCCGAGCATCTTCAGGCCGAAGCCGATGTTATCGGCGACGCTCATGTGCGGGAAGAGTGCGTAGGACTGGAAGACGGTGTTGACCGGGCGCTTGAAGGGCGGCAGCGGCGCGATGTCTTCGCCGTGCAGCAGGATTTCGCCCGTGGTCGGGAAATCGAAACCGGCAATCAGCCGCAGCAGGGTGGTCTTGCCGCAGCCGGATGGACCGAGCAGCGTGAAGAACTCGTTTTCCCTGATCTTGAGGAAGATCCCGTCCAACGCGGTGACCTTGTCCTGTCCGGTTCCGTAGATGCGGCTGACGCCGCGGATTTCGATGGCTGCCTTGTCAGATGCGGAACTCAAGCCGTACCCCCTGGCGTTCGGGTTATGCGCGTAGTGCTTCGTTCGACCCTGTGCCCGGCGATCGCAGGTGGCAGGGTGGCGCAGGTGGTATCACGCAAGTCACGTGCCAGCTTTCGAGCATGCCGATCTCTCCCCTCGTGGCGGTAGCCGGACTGCCCCAATTTCGGGATCTGCGCCGGATTCTGCCTGTATTCGTCGATGTTCCCGTGTGTCGGAAGCGCGGTCGACGAGATCCGCAGCATCCTGTTTTGGGGCATGTTGCCTCTAAATTGGTCGTTTGACCATTTTTATTTTGGACGGCTTGAAAGTTTTCCGGATGCGCATGGCTGGCCTGCGTGAGGCGCTCGGCCCAGCGCTTGACAGTGTCGTGTCGGGAAGCCCATCGTCTCTTCCTGCCCGACCAGAGAGCCATTTGAACGGAGCCCCGCGTGTCCGAACTGACGTCCCTGTCCCTTGCCGACCTCCGGAAAACCCTCGCTGCCGGAGGTCTCTCGGCCGAGGAGGTGATGGAAGCCTATCTCGAGCGGATCGAGAGGCTCAATCCTCAGATCAATGCGCTTGTCAGTCTTCGTTCGCGCGAGGCGCTGCTTGGCGAAGCCCGTTCCAGGGATGCCGAGCGCAAGCAAGGCAGATCCCTCGGGGTCCTGCATGGCGTGCCCGTTGCGATCAAGGATCTGAGCGAGGCAAAGGGCGTTCTATGCACCTATGGCTCGCCGCTCTTCCACGACTATGTGCCCGATTTCGACGACATCCAAGTAGAGCGCATCCGCGCGGCCGGTGCGATCATTATCGGCAAGACCAACACGCCGGAGTGGGGCTTCGGCTCGCATAGCTACAATCCCGTCTTCGGAGTGACGCGGAACCCTTGGGATATCAGCCGTTCGGCTGGTGGATCAAGCGGCGGGGCGGGGGCAGCGCTTGCTGCGCGTCTCGTGCCGGTCGCGGATGGTAGCGACATGATGGGCTCTCTGCGCAATCCGGCCGCCTTCAACAACGTCGTCGGTTTCCGCCCGAGCTTCGGCCGTGTGCCTACACTTCCCGGTCGTGACGCCTATCTCAACCAGCTCGCGACGCTGGGGCCCATGGGACGTTCCGTCGAGGATGTGGTGACGCTGCTGAACGTACAGTCGGGTTTTGATCCGCGCGATCCGAGCTCGTTCGAAAGCGGGCCGATTTCCATCGATCCGTCGATCGCCGGCCAGGGCGGTCGTATTGGCTGGCTCGGCAACTTTGGCGGACATCTTTCCTTCGAAACCGGCGTGCTCGATTTGAACGAGAAGGCAATCGGCATCTTCGATCGGCTGGGCTTTGTCGTCGAGCCAGCGAAGATCGATTTCGACATGAACAAGCTCTGGTGGGCCTGGACGACGCTGCGCAGCTATTTCACCGCCGGCAGCATGCGGGACTTCTACGAAGATCCCGGCCGACGTGGCTCGCTGAAGGCCGAGATCCTCTACGAGGTCCGCTCCGGCTTGCGCATCCAGGCGGCTGATGTCTACGAAGCCTCGGCGGTCCGGACGGCCTGGTATCAAGCGGTCATGAAGGTTTTCGAGACTTGCGATTATCTCGTGGCGCCCGCAGCCCAGGTCTTCCCCTTTGATGCCAATATCCCCTGGCCGCGCGAGATCGCGGGTAAGCATATGGATACCTATCATCGCTGGATGGAAGTCGTCATCGGCCCCAGCATGGCCGGGCTTCCGGTTGCCGCCCTTCCGGCCGGCTTTTCGCCGCAGGGCCTGCCTACCGGTTTTCAGCTGATTGGCCAACCTCGCGCGGATGCGCAGGTTCTGTCTGTAGCAGCCGCTTACGAGGACGCCACCGACTGGCTCACCCAGATACCGTCGCTCTCTTGAACTCTTCTTCCCGGTTAAATCGTCGGCCGACTTGAAGCGCGACATGATTTCGTCCAACGATTCCGAAAGAGTTTTGCTTCCACACTCAGCCATCCCCTCCCGTCCGGGTCCAACCCTGGATGCCATTTTCTGGATCTGCCTGCATGAACCTCGTTTTCGACGGCCACAATGATGTTCTCCTACGCCTCTGGCGCAGCGGAACGGAAGGTCGCAATCCCGTGGCCGAATTCCGCAACGGAACCAGCGCCGGGCATATCGATGCACCCCGGGCCAAGCGGGGTGGCCTCGCCGGTGGTCTTTGTGCCATCTACATTCCGTCGCCCCATGATTTCACGCTGCGCGAGCCGGATGCGAACGGACACTATGCGACACCGCTCGATCCACCGCTTGATCGCCAGGCGTCGCTCGATATCGCGATGGAAATGGCGGCGATCGCCCATCGGCTCGATCAGGACGGAAGCTGGCGGCTCTGCCGCTCGGCCCGTGACATCCGGCAAGCCATGGATGATGGCGTGTTTGCTGCGGTGATGCATATGGAAGGCTGCGAGGCCATCGATGCCGATCTCGATGCGCTCGAGGTTTTCTACGCTGCTGGCCTTCGTTCGCTCGGGCCCGTCTGGAGCCGCCACAACATTTTCGGCCATGGTGTACCCTTCGCCTACCCGAGTTCACCCGATACAGGACCCGGCCTGACGCGCGCTGGGGAGGATCTGATCCGGGCCTGCAACCGGCTCGGGATCCTCATCGATCTCGCCCATATCACCGAGAAGGGCTTCTGGGATGTCGAGCGTCTGAGTGATCAGCCGTTGATCGCCAGCCATTCCAACGTCCATGCGCTGACGCCCGTTGCCCGCAACCTGACCGACCGGCAGATGGATGCGATCAAGGCAAGCCACGGGCTCGTCGGTCTCAACTATGCCGTCACCATGCTCCGGCCTGATGGTCGCGACGATGCGGAAACCTCGCTTGCGACCATGGTCAGCCATATCGACTATCTCGTCGACCGCATGGGGATCGACTGCGTGGCGCTGGGGTCTGATTTCGACGGCGCGACGATCCCGAATGTCATCGGCGACGCCACCGGCAACCAGCGGCTCGTGACGGCGCTTAAGGAGCGCGGCTACGGTCCTGCCGATCTCGCCAAGATCTGCCGGGAAAACTGGCTGCGGGTGCTGGCCTCCGCCTGGCATGAATAGTCGGGGCGAGTAAGCCCTGTCAGGCGACCCGATTGCCGGAGCGCCAGGCCGACTTGACGAAGGGTTGCCCGTCCTGCAGGTCGACGCGGATCAGATCGGCCTTCAGCCCGGTTTCGATGGCGCCGCGATCGGTGAGGTTGCCCGCGAGCGCCGGGCTGCGCGTGACCATGGCAACAGCGCTTGGCAGGTCGTAGTCGAGACCCGGATCGGCGGAGATCATGAAGGCAGCGTCGAGCATCGAGCGGGGCACATAATCCGAGGCGAGGATGTCGACGAGGCGCGCTGCGAGGAGGTCGCGGACCGCTATATTGCCCGACTGCGAGCCACCGCGCACGAGGTTCGGAGCGCCAGCTACGATCATCATGCCGGCGGACCGTGCCGCTTCGGCCGCTTCCATCGAGCAGGGGAATTCGGAGATCGACACGCCCTCGGCGATGCCCTCCTCGATATGCGCGACATCGGTGTCGTCATGGCTCATCAGCGGCATGGCGCGCGACCGGGCGAGCGCGACGACCTCTGGACGGGTGCTCGCGGCAAACTGGCTTTTCTCGGCAACGAGCACCTTGATCTTCTTGCGCACCAGTTCCGGGTTCTCGCCGGTTGATTTGCAGGCGCGGTGGACATAGGCCTCGATGTCACGGCTCTGGCGAATTCCGGGCAGGTGCTCCATCACAGAGATGACGCGCACGATCTCGCGGTCGATATGCTCGGCTGTTAGCTGCGGGGTGACCGGGTCTGTGAGTTCGCAGCGCAGGTGCACCAGGTGTTCGGCCCTGAACATGCCGGCGCTTTGCGCCTGCTCCAGCGCCTCGATCATCGGCTTCAGGATTTCGGCGCGCTCTGGATTGTCGGTGGTCGCGCCGACGCAGAGGCTGTCGAAGACGGTGGTCACGCCGCCGCCGATGATCTGGGCATCGTGGGCCAAGGCGGCGCGCATGAAATCCCAGCGCACGTGGGCGCGCGGATAGAGATGCTTCTCGAAATGGTCGGTGTGGATGTCGACAAGGCCGGGCAGGAGATAGTCACCGGCGAAGTCGAGCGCGTCCGCATGGCGCGACGGTCCCTCATGGATTTCGACAATCAGGCCGTTTTCGATGACCACCGAACCATGCAGCACATGGCTTGGGGTCACAACGCGGGCATTGGAGAGGAGCAGGACCTCGCCGTACACCGCTTCATAGGCTTCACCCGTCGCATCCGTGTGTCGCAGCATGTCTCGGCCTCCGTCCGCTTCTCGTCGAAGCGTCTCTAGGCGCGTTGCATGACGCTTTGGTGTCAGTTGCGGCGAATCCTCTCAGCCGAGGAGCCCCAGGCAGTCATCCGCAATGACCTGCTCCTCGTCGGTTGCGATCACCCGGATCTTCACGCGGCTTTCCTCGCGCGAGATGACGGCCTCGTTGCGGTCGTTCGCCTCGCTGTCCAGGAGCAGGCCGAGGAAGCGCAGGCGCTCGACCACAGAACGGCGGATCGTCGGCTGGTTCTCGCCGATGCCGGCGGTGAAGACCAGCGTATCCAAGCCACCGAGCGAGGCTGCGAGCCGTGCCACTTCGCCGGCGATCCGGAAGGTGAAGACATCAAGCGCCTCGCAGGCTTCCTTCGACGGTGTCTCGAGAAGCATGCGGCTGTCGGCACTGATACCGGAGAGACCGAGCAAGCCGGACTGCTTGTAGATCATCTCCTCGACCTGCTTCACGCTCAGCCCATGTGTATCGACCAAGTGAAAGAGCACGCCCGGATCGATCGCGCCCGACCGTGTTGCCATGGGTACGCCGTCAATGGTGGAAAAGCCCATGGAAGTGTCGCGGCTCACGCCATTCTCCAGCGCGCAGAGGCTAGCGCCGGAGCCCAGATGCGCGACAACGGCCCGGCCGCCTGCCGTTTCCGGTTCGAGCCTCTTCAGGGCACCCGCGACATAGGCATAGGACAGGCCGTGAAAGCCGTAACGCTTGACGCCCTTATCGAACCACTCACGCGGGATGGCGAACCGGCGGACGACATCGGATTGCGTGCGGTGGAACGAGGTGTCGAAAGAGGCGGTCTGGGGGAGGCCGGGCTTGAGTTCGGCAATGGCCCGGATAAGGCGCAGGTTCTGCGGCTGGTGGAGAGGTGCAAGCGTGACCAGACTCTCGATTGCGGCGAGGCTCGTGTCGTCGAGCCTCACGGCATCGCTGAAGAGATCGCCGCCATGGACAACCCGGTGGCCGACGGCCGAGACGGCGTCGAGGTCGTAATGCGCGGACAGCCAGTCGAAGACTTCTTCCAGCACATCGTGAAGCAGGTCATCGGTCTTTGCCACGAGCGGCACGTCGAAGACCGCGGGACCTTCGACCAGATGGAAGGTCAGTGGCTCGGCGCGGAAGTCGATCACGCCCTTGCCGATGCGCCTGGCTCCTGCTTGTTCGCAGGCGAAAATGCCGATCTTTACCGTCGAAGAGCCGGCATTGAAGGTGAGCAGCAGTTTCTGGTTCATGCCTTGCCACCGAGCGCTGGCGTACGCTTGGCAGCGACGAGTTTTGCCAGAGCTGCCGACGCGATGCGGACCCTGAGGCTATCAGAGCGACTGGTCAGGATGATCGGCACGCGCGCGCCAAGCACCAGACCGGCTGCATCGGCATTGGCGAAATAGAGGAGCTGCTTGGCGAGCATATTGCCGGCTTCGAGATCCGGCACCAGCAGGATGTCGGCATCGCCGGCGACGGGCGAAATGATGCCCTTGGTGCGGGCGGCTTCCATGCTGATCGCATTGTCGAACGCAAGTGGGCCGTCGACCTTGGCACCCTTGATCTGGCCGCGGGCGGCCATGACGGTCAAAGCTGCGGCCTCCAGTGTTGCCGGCATCTTGTCGTTGACCGTTTCGACGGCCGCGAGCACGGCGACCTTGGGTTCGGCGACACCGAGCATATGCATGAGATCGACGGCGTTCTGGCAGATGTCGCGCTTGTGTTCGAGGGTGGGCGCGATGTTGATCGCCGCGTCCGTGACGATTAGCAGCTTGGAATAGGCCGGCACATCCATGACATAGACGTGGCTGACGCGGCGTTCGGTCTTGAGGCCAGATCCGCCACCGACGACTGCGCTGAGGAGCTCGTCGGAATGCAGGCTGCCCTTCATGATGGAGCCGACCTTGCCGGCGATGGCGAGTTCGACGGCAAGGGCTGCTGCCGCATGGCTGTGTTCGGTCGATAGGATCTCGAAGCCATCAATCGAGATGCCGGCCTTTTCGGCGGCGGCGCGGATCTTCGCCTCCGGGCCGATCAGGATCGGTTCCAGCAGGCCCTCATCGCGGATCTCGACGGCCGCCTCGATCGCTTCCGGCGAGCAGGGGTGGACAAGTGCCGTCTTCACCATCGGCAGGCTGCGGGCCTCGGCGACAATGGCGTCGAAGCGGTCGTGGCGCTGCAGCGAGACATCGGGAGCTGCGTTCTCCGACCAGCTGATGCGCTCGACCGGCGCCCGCACGCGGGCCTTGCCGGCGAGCACGGGCTCGCCATGCTGGTTGACGCAACGCGTGTCGAAGATCAGCGTGCGGCCATCGCTCTCCTTGGTCATCAGGGTCACCGTCGCGGTGATCCGGTCGCCGGTCGCGATGTCCCTCCAGAACTCCAGATCCTGGCCGAGATACACTGTTCCGGGGCCGGGCAGGCGGGTGTCGAGCACGGCCGAGATCATGCCGGCCGGGATCAGCGACTGGCCGAGCGGCGCCGGGTTGTTGTCCCCGGAGAGGGCAGCGAAGAGTTCTATGTCATCGGGGCCGATGATGCGGGTGATGCTCGCCGCATCGCCGAGCTTCAGCTCGTCGAACATCCGGTTGGTGAGGACTGGTCTTTCCATGTCGCTTTCGTCTTCCATTGTCGAACCGTCCTCCCCCGATCCGTTTATCCTGCAGCCGGTCTGCTTCATCTGCATGACCAACCTTGGCGGGCAATCTCTAGGGATGAGGATGTGTTGTCCTTGACTTGGGTCAAGGGCGCAAAGTGGGTGAAGCGACACCTCTCCCTTGTGGGAGAGGATGGAAAAATCGAAGGCTTAGGCGAGCGTAAGCCGCCTAAACTTCAGATTTTGCTGGTGAGGGGATCGGTGATGGTGGCACGACGAACGGACCCCCTCACTTGCGATTTCTGATGTTTAGGCGGCTTGCGCTCGCCTAATTCATCGAAATCGCTTTCTCCCCCACCAAGGGGGAGAAGAGGTCACCTCCACCTGTCTCGCCAGGCCGGCTGCGCGTCCGCGTAAGGCAGGGCCACGGCCTCGAACACGCCGCGGACAATTGCCCGGGCCGTCACCAGCGTTGCCAGATGGCAGAGTTCCATCAAGTCCGCCGTGCCATTGCTATCGCGCCTGCCCGTCGAGGCTGTAAACATCGTGTCGCCGTCGAGCGGCAAATGCGCTGGGAGGACGGCGCGGGCGAGGCCATCATGGGCGGCGATCGACAGGCGATGAAGCTCCGGTTTCGACAGAGCGCAATCGGTCACGACGGCGCCGATCGTGGTTGCAGTCAGCCGGAGGCCCTTGATGCGCATTGCCCGGTCCTCTGCGCCGACGTGAGCGGGCTGGCCGAGGCCGCCGAATTCTTCTCCCTCCTCAAAAGGTGCAGCCCAGAAATGCGGACCGTCGCCAACCGTGACTGAACCCATGGCATTGACGGCCACCAGCGCTGCGATTGTGTGGCCCGAAGACGAAATGGCGCTGGCCGAGCCCAGGCCACCCTTGAAATTGGCCGTCGTGGCACCCGTTCCGGCGCCGACCGTGCCGAGCGGGAAGGACCCTTTCGCCGCGTTCTGAAAGGCCTGATAGCCGAGATCGCGATAGGGGGCATGCAGGCCCCAGTCCTTAGCTCCACCATTGAGCAGATCCATCAGGATTGCCTGCGGCACGATTGGCACCCGCACGGAGCCTACGGCAAAGCCCCGTCCGGCAGCGCGCAAGCCCGACTGCACGCCGCCCGCCGCATCGAGCCCGAAGGCCGAGCCGCCCGACAGCACGAAGGCATCGACCTGTTGCACCGTCATCGAGGGATCGAGCAGCGTCACGTCGCGTCCACCCGGCGCGCCGCCGAGCACGGTGCCGGATGCGGTCGCCGGTTCATCAAAGACGATGACGGTGACACCGGAGCCGAGGGTGAGGTCCGTCGCATGGCCGACGGCCAGGCCGTCGATGTCGGTCAGGAGGTTGAGCGGGCCTTGGGGCATGAAGCATGTCTCCGGATGTGTGGGCGGAGAGTGGCGGTGGTGGGGTAGAAGATCAAGGTCTTTGGGCGTCATATGGCTTCACCCCCTTCACCGCTGCCCGCTCCACCCTTGCCCCTCATCCGCTTACCCTACCCTCTCCCCGACTGTGGGGAGAGGGTAGGGTGAGGGGCAAAGCCAGGCGCTCGGCGCGAGCGAACCGCCACTGTCCGGAAAGGGAAGTATGGAACAACCGCGGCCTGCCCCCATTTGCTCCCCGCGTCCCGGTTGACGCGCCCGCCTTGCAACGCGATGTAGCCTCAACATCACCGATCAGGATCTCGCCCATGCAGCAGCTCAAGCGCCATCTCACCCGCATCGTCTCGGTCGCCGAAGCCCGTGTCTGGCTGACTGCACTGGTCGCGGCTCTCGTCGCCTATTTCCTTTTCGAACTGACCGGCGAAGTGCTGGAAGGCGAGACGCGTGCCTTCGACGAGAGCGTGCTGCTGATGTTGCGTGATACATCTGATCTCGGCATGCCGGTCGGTCCCGCCTGGCTCACCAAGGTCATGGTCGACATCACGGCGCTTGGCGGCGTGACCGTGCTCACGATGCTCGTCACACTCGTCGTCACCTATCTGGCTCTGCGCCGCAAATTTCGCACGGCCGCATTCGTCACCGTCTCGATCCTCGGCGGCTGGGCCTTGAGCAGCGCGATGAAGCTTGGGATTGGTCGCCCGAGGCCTGAAGTCGTGCAGCACCTGGTCGAGGTGTCGGACATGAGCTTTCCGAGCGGCCATGCCATGCTGTCGGCGATTACCTACCTCACGCTCGGCGCCATGCTGTCGCGCCTCGAGGAGCAGCCGTCGCTGCGTTACTTCTTCCCGCTCGTTGCGGTGTTCCTCACCCTGATCATCGGCCTCAGCCGCATCTATCTCGGGGTGCACTACCCGACCGACGTGCTCGGCGGCTGGGCGGCGGGAACGGTCTGGGCCTGTGCCAGCTGGTTTGCGGCACGCTGGGTGTTGGGGCGGCCGAGCGGGCGCTGACGCGCCCGCTCGTTCCCTCAATGCTTCAACGCCTTCGGGTCGAGCGCATCGCGGATCGCGTCGCCGATATAGTTGACACTCAACACCGTCAGCGAGATTGCCAGACCCGGCCACAAGACGCGGGACGGGTTGATCTGCAGGAAGTTGGCGCCGTCGAAGAGCAGGCGTCCCCAGGTGGGGAAGTCCGGTGGGAAGCCGAGCCCCAGGAATGAGAGCGCGGACTCGGTGATGATGGCGGTGGCGATGCCAAGCGTTGCCGAGACCATGATCGAAGACATCACATTGGGCAGGATGTGCTTGATGATGATGCGGTGCTCACGCATGCCGCTCGATTTCGCCGCCAGGATGAATTCCTGGCTCTTGATCGCCAAGACGTCGCCGCGGACGATGCGGGCCGTGTGCATCCAGCTGGTAATGCCGATGACGAAGACGATCAGGATGAAGATGCCGGTTTCCGGGCCGAAGGCGGTGCGCAACGTGTCGCGGAAGAGCATGATGATCACGAGCAGCAGCGGCAGCAGCGGCAGCGCCAGGAAGAGGTCGGTCACGCGCATCAGCGGGCCGTCGAGCTTGCGGGAGTAGCCTGACAGGACCCCAACCAGGGTGCCGACGACAAGAGCCAGCAGCATTGCCGCCATGCCTACGGCGAGCGAGATCTGGCCACCGGCGAGAACCTGGGCCAGCATGTCGCGGCCAAGGTTGTCGGTGCCGAAAGGATGCTCCCAGGACGGCCCCTGATTCTTGGCACGAATGTCGAGTTTCGCCGGATCGATCGTGTGGATGTAGGGGCCGATGAAGACGGCAGCCACGATGAAGGTAAAGACTATCAGGCCAGCTACGCCGCCCTTGTGAGCGCGGAACTGACGCCAGAGCATGGGCCAGAAGCTGCCGCTCTGAGGCCTCGTCTGTGGAGCCGGTGCACCGGTCGTTGCGATTGCGGCATCACTCATAGCGGATCCTCGGATCGAGTATGCCGTAGAGAACGTCGGCAATCAGGTTGAAGAGCACGATCAGGATCGCGAAGATGAAGGTCAGCGTCTGCACGAGCGGGATATCGGCGCCCTGGATCGCGGTGATCAGCAACTGCCCCAGACCATTCACGCGGAAGACCTGCTCGGTGATGATGGCCCCGGAGAAGATCGTGGGAACGCCGAGCGCGATCACGGTGACGACCGGGATCAGGCTGTTGCGCAGGACATGCACGAGCAGCACGATCTTTTCCTTGACGCCCTTGGCGCGGGCGGTGCGGACATAGTCCATGTTCAGGTTGTCGAGCATGGAGGCGCGCACGAAGCGGCTGATCTGCGAAACGTTGAACAGCGTCAGCACGAGGACGGGCAGGAACATCTGCTTCACCTGGAGCACGAAGCTGTCCCAGCTGTTGACCACCAGCGTGGTGTCGTAGATCGACGGGAACCACTGGAGCCAGGAGGAGAAGACCACGATCAGCAGGACGCCGGTGAAGAAGGTCGGCACGGAGTAGCCGACCATCGAGACGAAGGTGCCGATCTGGTCGAACCAGGAATACTGGCGATAGGCAGAGATGACGCCGATCGGGATCGCGATCAGGACGCCGAAGAGGTAGGAGAGGCCGACGACCCAGAGCGTCTGTGGCAGACGCTGGACGATCAGGTCGACCACGGGGCTGCGGGTTGCCCAGGAAAGCACGCGCATGCGCTCGCCAGAGCCGACGGTGATCCCGGTGATCTGTTCGAAGATGTTCAGCGGTTCATTGATGAAGAACTGCTGCAGCCATTTGAAATAGCGAATGATGAAGGGCTGATCGAGGCCCATGGCCAGCCGGATCTGCTCGCGAACTTCAGGCGGAATGGTCAGCGGCAGGTCGCCCAACGGGTCGCTCGGTGCAAGGTCGAGCAGGGCAAAAATTATGAAACTGATGGCCAGTAGCGTCGGGACTGCGAACAGCAGTCGCCGTACGGTGAAGGTAAACATCGGCTGGTCTCCAGACTGTCGGCAAAAATGCGAACGCCGGGCCCGCCCGTGAAGGCAGGCCCGGCGTGTAGGGCATTACTTAGCGCGCGACCAGTCGGCGACGTTCCAGAGTTCCGAGTCCCAGGCGTTCATCTTCACGCCAACCAGCGTGTTGTTGACAGCCGAGGGCTGACCGCGATGGATCAGCGGGATCTGGGCGACATCGTTGGAGAGCATGTCGTTCAGCTTCTTTGCGATCTCGGCACGCTTTTCCAGTTCGCCGGTCTGGCCGAGTTCCTTCACGAGCGCATCATAGTCCGCGTTGCAGTAGCGGACGATGTTTTCACCCTGCCAGCCATTGGCCGGGCTCGGGATCTTGTCGCACATCCAGCCCGCCATGTACTTCTCGGGGTCGGTGCCGTCGAAGTTGTTGGTGTACATCTGGATGTCGGCCATGAACTTCTGGAAGGTGTCCGGAGAGGCCGGGTCGCCGCCGAAGAAGACGGATGCCGAGATGTTGCGCAGTTCGACGGAGACGCCGATCTGGCTCCACATGTCCTTGACCAGTGCCTGGGTGCCCTGGCGGACGGAGTTGGTCGAGGTCTGGTAGAGGAAGGAGAGCTTGACGCCGTCCTTCTCGCGGATGCCATCCGAGCCCATGACCCAGCCGGCATCGTCGAGCAGCTTGTTTGCGCCTTCGATGTCCTGCTTCAGGCACCAGTCAACGGCGGTGGAAACATAGATATCCGGCGCCGGCAGGATGTTGCAGGTCGGCTGACCGTTCGGGCCATAGCCGGCTTCGTCGATGATTTCGCGGTCAATCGCGATCGAGAGCGCGCGGCGAACGGCCGGGTCGGAAAGCGCGGGGTGTGGGCCCGCTTCCTTGGTCGAGCGCGTGTCGCCGAGCGAGGGATCGACGCCGTAAGGGTTGAGGTCGATGCGTTCAACCTGGGTGCCGAAGGCAACTTCGATCTTGCCCTTGCCGGCAGCCATCATCTGGTCGAGGATTTCGGGCTCGACCTGCATGTTCCAAGCATAGTCGAATTCGCCGGTCTCGAGAACCGAGCGCGCTGCGGAAGCGGCATCACCGCCGCCCTTCAGGGTGACCGAGGCGAAAGCCGGCTTAGCGGCGTCGCGGTAGTTCGGGTTGGCGGTGAAGGTCACGACGTCATTCGGCTTGAATTCGCTTACGACGAAGGGGCCGGTTCCAACCGGGCCAAAGTTGGCGGCCGTGCATTCCGGTGCCTTGGCGCCAAGGCAATCCTTGAACTGGGCTGCCTGGATGATCGGAGCCTGGGCGCCGACAAAGGCGCTGTAGGGGTAGGGCTTGGCATCGGCGAAGGAGACCTTGATGGTGGAGGCGTCGACGGCTTCCACATTGGTCACGCCTTCGAAGTAGGCGCCTTGCGCGCAGCCGCCGTCCGGGGCCGTGCAGTATTTCCAGGTGAAGATTGCGTCTTCGGCCGTGACGGCCGAACCGTCGGACCACTTCAGGTCGGGCTTCAGCTTCCAGGTTATGCTCTTGAAATCGGCCGCGACACCGCCGTTTTCAACAGTCGGGATTTCCGTGGCCAGCATCGGCACCAGCGCGCCGGTCTCGTCGTAGCGGGCGAGCGGCTCGATGACCATCGAGGCTGCGTAGACTTCCTTGGTGCCCCCCGACAGATACGGGTTCATCGTCGAGACGGCCTGCCAGAAGATGATCTTCAGGTCGCCGTCCGTGCCGCGTTCGGCCATTGCCGGCGCTGCCGTCAGCGCGAAAGCGGCAGCCGACGCCGCCAGCATCATTTTGCGAGTGTTCATGTGCTCATTCCCCATTATTTTTGTTCGCAGGCACGATGGAAGACCGATCTGCCGGCCAGCGATGTGGCCAGCCCATTCGCCAAATGTCAACCGTCTATCTTCTTGGTATTGCAGGAAATTTTTCCAGTTTTTGGCGCTCCGCAGAGTCGCGCGATGCGTTCCCGGACAGCCCAGTCTCTGTCGGGTTGGCTAAAATTTAGGCCATGTAATCACAAGCCTATTTTCCATGCAAGACGGAATTTTGCGGCTTGCCAAAGCTGCGCATCGCGGCACAGTATGCGCGAAATCCTGCGGGGAACAACGACAAAAAGAGGTTACTTCATGCCAGTGCTCAACCGCGCCAGCGAACTCCAGCCCGAGGTCGCTGAGTGGCGCCGCCATCTGCACCAGAATCCCGAACTTCTGTTCGATGTGCATGGCACCGCGGCCTTCGTGGCCGAGAAGCTCAAGGAATTCGGCTGCGACGTAATCGAAACGGGGATCGGCCGGACCGGTGTGGTCGCGCTTATCAAGGGCCACCGCGGCGACGGGCCGGTCGTCGGCTTCCGTGCCGACATGGATGCCCTGCCAATCCATGAAATGTCCGGCAAGCCCTGGGCCTCCAAGACGCCCGGCAAGATGCATGCCTGCGGCCATGACGGCCATACGGCCATGCTGCTCGGTGCGGCCAAGTATCTCGCCGAGACCCGCAATTTCCGCGGATCGATCGCCGTGATCTTCCAGCCGGCTGAAGAGGGCGGCGGTGGGGCGCGCGAGATGGTCGCCGACGGCATGATGGAGAAATTCGGCATCCGCCAGGTCTATGGCATGCACAATCATCCCGGCATGGCTGTCGGCACCTTTGCCACCAAGAAGGGCCCGGTCATGGCCGCTGCCGACCAGTTCGACATCGTGGTGGAAGGCCGCAGCGGTCATGCCGCGCAGCCGCACAAGAGCATCGATCCGGTTTTGGCAGCTTCACAGGTGGTCGTGGCACTTCAGTCGATTGCCGCCCGCGAAACGGATCCGCTTGGCTCAGTGGTCGTCACCGTTACAAAGATCCATGGGGGCGATGCCTATAACGTCATTCCCGATGCGGTAACCTTGTCCGGTACCGTTCGCACGCTGATGCCGGAAATGCGCGATATGGCCGAGGCCCGCATCGGCGAGATTGCCTCCGGTGTCGCGATGGCGATGGGGGGCAAGGCGACGCTGCGCTATCACCGCGGCTATCCGGTCACCGTCAACCATGAACCGGAGACCGAGTTCGCGCTCGATATCATGCGCAAGGTGGCCGGCGATCATGCCGTCAGCGATGCCTTCCCGCCGGCCATGGGTGCTGAGGATTTCTCCTACATGCTCGAAGCGCGGCCCGGCTCCTTTGTCTTCATCGGCAATGGCAACACGGCCAACCTGCACAACTCCGCCTATGACTTCAACGACGAGGTCATCCCTTATGGCATCAGCTACTGGGTGACGCTTGCCGAAACGGCACTCGCCGCCTGATTACACGACCACATCTCGACACAGATAAAAACAGGGGAACGGGATATGGCTGTGGTGGAGCAGGCAACAGAAGCAAGCAGGGCGCCGGTGCTGTCGGTGCGGGGTCTGACGACCTCGTTCAGGGTCGGCACCGAGTGGCGGTCTGTGGTGCGAAACATGGATCTCGACGTCGCCTCGGGAGAGACCGTGGCGATCGTCGGCGAATCGGGGTCGGGCAAGAGCGTGACCTCGCTGTCGATCATGCGGCTTCTGCCGGAGTTGACGAGTCGCATCGCGGGGAGCGTCAAACTGGAGGGGCGCGAACTTCTGACGCTCGATTCCGAGCAGATGCGCCAGGTGCGCGGCAACCAGATCTCGATGATCTTCCAGGAGCCTATGACCTCGCTCAATCCGATCTTTCCGATCGGCAAGCAGATTGCCGAGGCCATCACGTGCCATCGCGATATCTCCAATGCAGAGGCGAAGACCGAGGTGTTGCGGCTGCTCGACCGGGTCCGTATCCCGAATGCGAAGAACCGCTTCGATGAATATCCGCACCAGTTCTCCGGCGGCATGCGTCAGCGCGTGATGATCGCCATGGCACTTGCATCCCGGCCGAAGCTGCTGATCGCCGATGAACCGACCACCGCGCTCGACGTCACCATCCAGGGCCAGATCCTCGACCTGATCAAGACGCTTCAGGACGAGGAGGGCATGGCGGTGCTCTTCATCACTCATGACATGGGTGTGGTGGCCGAAGTGTCGGACCGCACGATCGTCATGTTCCGCGGCGAGGCCGTGGAAACGGGGACGACGGACGACATCTTCAATCGTGGCCAACATCGCTATACGCGCGCACTGCTGTCCGCCGTTCCGAAGCTCGGATCCATGGGCGGGCGGGAGCGGCCGATGCGTTTCCCGGTCATCGATATCAAGACCGGGGCCACGCTGGTGCCGGAGGCGGAAGCCGGAGTTCCGGAAAAGGCAAGCCAACCACTGCTGGAGGTGAAAAACCTCACCACCCGCTTCGACATCCGGTCCGGCCTGTTCGGTCGCAAGAGCGGTGCGGTGCATGCGGTGGAAAACGTCTCCTTCACCCTCAAGCCGGGCGAGACCTTGTCCCTGGTCGGCGAATCGGGTTGCGGCAAGTCCACCACGGGCCGCTCGATCACCCGGCTGGTAGAGCCGACTTCGGGTCAGATCACTGTTGACGGTTACACCGTCGGCAGCCTCGACGAAGCTTCGCTCCGGCGCATGCGTCGCAGCATCCAGATGGTCTTCCAGGATCCCTTCGCCAGTCTCGATCCGCGCATGAGCGTCGGGCAGGCGGTGATGGAGCCTTTCGTCGAACACAAGCTCGGTTCGAAAGCGGAAGCGCGCGACAAGGCCGCCGATCTCCTCGAACGGGTTGGGCTGTCGGCCGACATGATGCCGCGCTATCCGCATGAATTCTCAGGCGGCCAGCGGCAACGCATCGCGATTGCCAGGTCGCTGATGCTCGATCCGAAGATCATCGTTGCGGACGAGGCCGTCTCGGCGCTCGACGTGTCGATCAAGGCGCAGGTGTGCAATTTGCTGCTCGACCTGCAACAGAGCTTCAACCTCGCCTATCTCTTCATCAGCCACGACATGGCCGTCGTGGAGCGGGTCAGCCACCGGGTAGCCGTGATGTATCTCGGCGAAATCGTCGAGATCGGTCCGCGTCAGGCCGTCTTCGACAATCCGCAACATCCCTACACGAAGAAGCTGATGGCGGCGGTGCCGGTGCCGGATCCGGCGCGACGCAAGCTCAAGCGCAATCTGTCGACCGACGAGATCAAGAGCCCCATTCGGCCCGTGGGCTACCAACCGCCTGCGCGCCAGTATCGGGAGGTGAGCGAGGGGCATCTGGTTCAGGTGTGAGACACTGTTTCCGCCAGCCTTTTTTCCATGCTCGGAGGTGGATGCCTACGGGGAGGGCGCGTTGCCGAAGCCGACAAGCGTCACGTGTGCCGTCCACTCATATTTCGTCGCATCGATGATCTGTGGACGCGGGTGGGCAAACCCGTGGTAGAGCAGGGGGAAGCATCGTGTGATGCTTTCGCCTGGGGCCAGAACCTGATCATGACGGAGAGTGCCGCGATAGGCGGTGCCGGCTCGTTCCGCCTGTTGTCCGATCAGGTCAAAGGCAATGCGGTTTATCATGTCTCCGGAAGAATTGGTGAGGGTCGCAGCCAGCGGCAGGGTCGGATCAAGACAAGTCTCGCCGTCGGCTCCGACATCCACTGTGACGGCAGAGACAGCACTTCTCTGGCTGCGTGACTGATCGTCGCTGAAGATCCAGATCACGGTGCCGACGACAGCGATCACGCCGGTCAGTGCGATCGCCCAGGGGCGGCGCCTCAGATAAAGCTCTATCAGCAGCAAGGCAACGGCGGCCGTAACGACAAAAGCCATCAGGACAAGCCTGCTTTGGTTTCATGTTCCATCTCGTAAAGATAAGGTCCGAGACAAGAAAGGCAACCTTGCGCGGCTTGCCTTGGAGTTGCCGCTTGTCTTCGCTAGGCAAGCAGCACTAACGTTCAATCCGAGATTCCGACGCAGACAGGTGCATCATGCTGATTTCGCTCTATCAAATGCAGCCACTTTCCGGCGACGTTCCGGGCAATATCGGCAAGATCGCCCAAGCTGCGATGGCGGCGGCGGAAATGGGCGCGGAGCTTCTGGTCACGCCCGAACTCGGCACCAGTGGATACGCACTCGGTTCGCACTTCGAAGAAGTGGCGGAAGGGCGCGATGGTTCGATCATCGGCGCTTTGACAGAAATTTCGGCCGATTGCGGGCTTTCGATCTGCGCAGGTTTCCCCGAGCGCGACGGCAATCATGTCTTCAATTCCTCTGTGCTTGTCCGGCCGGATGGCAGCACAGAATTCTACCGCAAGAGCCATCTCTATGGCGACGGCGAGCGCGCGGCCTTTGTGCCGGGCTCCGAGGCGCCTGAAGTCTTCGATCTGAACGGCATCAAGACCGGCATGCTGATCTGCTACGATGTCGAATTCCCAGAGAATGTAAGAACGCTGGCGCTCGCCGGTGCCGAACTGATCCTGGTGCCGACCGCCCTGCCGGAAGGGATCATCAGCCGACGGGTGGCCGATACGGTTGTGCCGACACGCGCCTTCGAGAATGGCGTCTTCGTCGTCTATGCCGATCTCTGCGGAGAAGAAAACGGGCTCACCTATGGCGGTCGGTCGGTGATCCTCGGGCCAGATGGTGACGAGCTGGCCCGTGCCGGTATGCGCGAGACGCTGCTGGTCGCCGAGATCGACCCGACCGCCTATGACGATGCGAAGGCGCAGAACCCTTATCTGATCGACCGGCGGCCCGACCTCTATCGTCTCGGCTGACGTCCCGCATTGCAGCGGGCGCCCGGGTCTCCTACATCACAGCGACAGATGAAGGAGACCCCTATGATTTTCGACGCTGCCGCGTTGTCCCTGCGCAACCTCTTCGCCCCGGAGACCCGCTCCGTCTTCTGGAAGACGCTCAGCCTGACGATCCTAGTTTTGATCGGCCTGTGGTTCGGGCTGCGCGAAAGCTTCATCGCCTTCATCATGCCGCTGCTCCAGGGTTTCATTCCCGAGCTTCCGGACTGGGCCGGTTGGCTGACCTTCATCTTCGGAATCCTCGCCAGCATCGGGCTCGCACTCGGACTTGCGCTGCTGCTCTCGCCGGTGACTGCGATCATTGCCGGTCTCTTTCTCGATGATGTCGCCGAAGTCGTGGAGAAGCGGGATTATCCCAGCGACCCGCCGGGCAAGGCCATGCCGATGGGACAGGCGATCGTCGCCTCGATCAAGTTCTTCGGTGTGGTCGTCGTCGGCAACCTGATCGCGCTGATGCTGCTCTTCATCCCCGGCATCAACATTCTGGCCTTCTTCCTGGTGAACGGCTATCTGCTCGGCCGGGAATTCTTCGAGTTCGCGGCCATGCGGTTCCGCAGTGTCGAAGAGGCGAAACTTCTGCGTTCCCGCCATTCGGGCACCGTATTCATGGCGGGTCTCGTCATCGCGCTGTTTCTGGCCGTGCCGATCGTCAATCTGCTCACGCCGCTGTTCGCGGCCGGTTTGATGGTGCATCTGCACAAGGCGCTCGCCGCGCGGGACGTGGCTCTCGCCCGTTGAGCCTTATTCGACGGCGCTGATCGCCTGCGGCGGCAGCTCGACCAAAGGTGCTGGCACGTCGCAAGTCTTTTCCGGCGACTTGCAGATGTCGGCGATCACGCATTTCTCGCATTCGGGGCGCCGCGCCTTGCAACAGTAGCGCCCGTGCAGGATCAGCCAGTGATGGGCGTGGAAGAGGTATTCATCTGGGATGATCCGCATCAGGATCTCCTCGATCTCATCCGGCGTCTTGCCGGGCGCGAGCTTGATGCGGTTGCCGATCCTGAGGATATGCGTGTCGACCGCCATTGTGGGTATGCCGAAGGCCATGGACATCACGACGTTTGCGGTCTTGCGGCCCACGCCCGGCAGCGTCACAAGTTCCTCGCGGGTGCGCGGCACGACGCTTCCGAAATCGTCGACCAGCTTCTGGGACAGCGCGATGACGTTCTTCGCCTTGTTGCGGTAAAGCCCGATCGTTTTGATGTAATCGCGGACCGTTTCCTCGCCGAGCTCCAGCATCTTTTCCGGCGTGTCGGCCACCTTGAACAGCGCCCGCGTCGCCTTATTTACGCCGGCGTCTGTTGCTTGGGCGGAGAGAGCCACGGCAACGACAAGCGTGAACGGGTTGACGTGTTCCAGCTCGCCCTTGGGCTCCGGCCTCTGGATCGAGAAGCGGCGGAAGATCTCTTCCAATTCGGCCTTTGAATAAGCCGTGCGACGGCGTGCCGCTGGCTTGCGACGGGTCGCAGGATTTGACTTTTTCAAGGTTTGGGTGCTGGATTTCGGCTTCGCTTCAGTCATGGAAAACCTATAGTCGGGCGTGGTGATGGAAGGCAATCTCGAGCAGGCGGCGGACCAGCCGATTTTCGCAGCGGAACTGACGCCCTACCGGTCGTTGGGGCGCAAGGGGTATCGCATTCTTTTCGCCGTCACCGGGACCGTGTGTCTCGTCCATGCGATCTTTTTCATGGCGACCGGTGCCTGGCCGATCGGTGTCTTCTTCGGCATAGATTTTCTCCTGCTCTACGGTGCCTTCTGGCTGAATTATCGGGCTGCCCGTGCGCGAGAAGAGGTGACGGTGTCTCGGACCAGTCTCTCAATCCGCAAGTTCACACCCGCCGGCCGGATGACCGAGCACAGCTTCAAGACGCTGTGGGCGCGGTTCTTCGTGCACCGCCATGATGAGTTTGGCATCACATCGATGGTGGTGAGCGGTGAGGGCCGCGGCACTGATGTCGGCTCCTTCCTCAACCCGGATGATCGCGAAAGTTTTGCAAAGGCCCTGACGGGGGCACTCGCGACGGCCAAGCAGCGGATCTGAGTGCCTGACATTACCGCAAGAAACGGGTGGCGTCGAAGGCTTGCCCGTGGTGAAGTCCCGTTCAGATTGAGGATTTCGCCATGACGCTTGCGCAACAGATCAACCTTTCCGGCTCTACCGACATCACGCCATATGGCTCTGACTATGAGACCGTGCGGCAGGTGATCGAGCTGCTGACGCTGGACTATCAGAGCCAGCCATCGCTGGAGGTGATCGCCGAGCGGCTGGGCCAGTCGCCGACGCAATTGCAGAAGACGTTCACCCGCTGGGCGGGCCTTTCCCCCAAAGCCTTCCTGCAGGCCGTGACGCTCGACCATGCCAAGCGGCTGCTGGGGCGCGAGGAATTGCCGCTGCTTGAGACCTCACTGGAACTCGGTCTTTCCGGCCCCGGCCGGCTGCATGACCTCTTCGTCACCCATGAAGCGATGAGCCCCGGGGAGTGGAAGGCACGCGGCGCAGGGCTGACGATCCGCTACGGCTACCATCCTTCGCCCTTCGGGCTGGCGCTTGTCATGATCACCGAGCGCGGGTTGGCGGGGCTCGCCTTTGCCGATGTCGGCGGCGAGGTCGCCTGTTTCGATGACATGGCGCAGCGCTGGCCGAATGCGCATTACGTCGAGGATATCGGTGCGACGGCGCCTTATGCGGCACGCGTCTTCCACCCGGAGCGCTGGTCTGCGGAAGAGCCCTTGCGCGTCGTGCTGATCGGCTCGGACTTCCAGATCCGAGTCTGGGAAAGCCTTCTCCAGATCCCGCTCGGCAAGGCCGTCACCTATTCCGACATCGCCCAAAAGATCGGTCAGCCGACGGCCAGCCGTGCCGTGGGGGCTGCCGTCGGCCGCAACCCGATCTCGTTTGTCGTGCCCTGCCACCGGGCACTTGGCAAGAGCGGCGCGCTGACCGGCTATCACTGGGGGCTGACCCGCAAGCGGGCCATGCTCGGCTGGGAGGCGGGGAAGGGGTGAAGCGCGATGCTTTTCTGATGGCTGCTTCTGTGAGAGGAGGGATCATGCGCAATACGGTTCAACTCCCTGAAGACATTAGCCGACGGATCGACAGTCTGGTCGAGCGGAGCAATCTGTCCCGCGATCAGATCGTCGAGGATGCGTTGGCTCAGGGCCGCTCGCTCGCCTGGCAGGAGCAGTACGTTGCTGGTGTGCTTGAGGGGCTGGCTGAGGCCGAGCGTGGAGAGTTTGCTACCGAGGCGGAGATCGAGGCCGTCCTGAACAAGTACGGCTCCTTGTGAAGCCATGCGTATCGTCTGGACGCGGCGTTATCTTCGAGAGCTCGCGGCCATCGGCGATTACCTCTTTGAGCGCAACCATGCTGCGGCGGCACGTCTCGTGCGGTCAATTCACGGGCGGACGCTGCGCCTGTTGACGCAAAATGCTTTTCTCGGGCGACGCGGCGAGATCGAGGGCACACGCGAACTGGTGCTGGCCGATCTTGGATACATCGTCGCCTACCGAGTGCGGGACGATCATGTCGAAGTTCTCTTCGTTCCGCATGGCGCCCGGGCCTGGCCGGAGCAGCTCTAGCCCGCCAGCCCCAACAACTCCCGCGCCGCTGCCTCATCGGTAATCAGCGTATTACACCCAATCCGCCGGATCGTCGCCCTGATGGCCTTGGCGCGATGCGCGCCGCCTGAAGACAGCACGATGTGCTTGGCCTTCTTCAGCGTGTCCAAATCGACCGACATCACCCGCTCGTTGATCGGATGGGCGACGGAGTTCCCGTCGGCATCCAGAAAGTTGAACATGGTGTCGCAGACGCAGCCGGCGTCGACCAGTTCTGTCAAGGTCTGGTGGCTGATGAAGCCTTCGGAGAGCGAGGTGGAGTGCGGGCCGATGTCGCCGCAGGAGACGATGGCAAGGTCGAGGTTTTCGGCAAGGTCGTAGATCGCCTTTAATCCGCATTCCTCGATCAGTGCCCGCTTCGTCGTAACCGAATCGACGAGAAGTGGTGCGAGGAACATGTAACATTCGGCGCCGAGCTGGCTTGCCAGCCGCCAGGTATAGTCGATTGGGTTGGTCTGGCGCACTGCCACGATCCCGCCGAGCAGCGAGACGACCTTGCAGTTTTCCCGGCCGGGCGACCGGAAACCGGCAAGCGACGCCGTCATGGTTCGGCCCCAACCGACGCCGATCGTCATGTCGTTGGTGATGGCTTCGGTCAGGAACTGGCCAAGGGCGAGACCGACTGACTTGGCGATCGAGGCTGCATCCTGACTGTCGGGCGAGGGGACGACGACGGCCTCGTCGAGGCCATAGGCCTTTTCCAGCCGCACGGCGAGATCAACGCAGTCGGCCACCCCGTCGCTGATCCAGATCTGCACTTCGGCGCGTTTGCGCGCCTCCTCCAGCATGCGGATGACAGTCGAGCGGCTGATGCCGAGGCGGTCGGCCACGTCCTTCTGCGTCAGGCCCTCGTTGTAATAGAGCCAGGCGGCGCGGATGCGCAGCGCTGCTGCGTCCGAAAGGGTGGTGTGGGTCTCGCGTCGGAGCTTGGCCAAGATCTCTCTCAAATGGGGAACTTCCAGCGGGCACTATCCGTTCTTGTGGTACTTATGTCAAATTCAAAGGACATATGTCTTGACTTTGCCGTCTGTGGATGGCGATAGTCCGGGCAACGAGACCGGCATGCAAATGCCGGTTGCCAACCCTTTTCGCGCAGCCGAAGGATGACCCGATGACCTCGAAACTCGAACAGCTTCGTTCCATGACGACCGTCGTCGCCGATACCGGTGACATCGAAGCCGTCCGCCGCCTGAAGCCGGTCGATTGCACCACCAATCCCTCGATCGTCTTGAAGGCGCTCGGCACCGACGCGTTCAAGGATGCATTCCAGGAAGCGATCACCTGGGGCAAGGCCAAGGGCGGTCAGGATGATGCCGTGATCGGCGCGATTGCCGATCGCATGGCGATCTCTGTCGGCGCTGCCTTGGCTGAACTCGTCCCGGGCCGCGTGTCGACCGAAGTCGATGCCGACCTTTCCTTCGACACCAAGGCGTCGATCGAAAAGGCGCACCAGATCATTGCCGGCTACAAGGAGCGCGGCATCGAGAAGGATCGCATCCTGATCAAGCTCGCCTCCACCTGGGAAGGCATTCGCGCGGCCGAAGTGCTGCAGAAGGAAGGCATCGACTGCAATCTGACGCTGCTCTTCTCCAAGGCCCAGGCGATTGCCTGCGCCGAAGCCAAGGTCTTCCTCATCTCGCCCTTCGTCGGCCGCATCCTCGACTGGTACAAGAAGTCGACCGGTGAGGACTACACGTCCGAAACCGATCCGGGCGTCGTCTCCGTCCGCTCGATCTACAACTACTACAAGGCGAACGGCATCAACACGATCGTCATGGGCGCCTCCTTCCGCAATTCCGGCGAAATCGAAGCGCTGGCCGGTTGCGACCGCCTGACCATCAGCCCGCAGCTGCTCGACGAGCTGAATGCGGACCAGGGTACGCTTGCCCGCGCGCTTTCGCCAGAAACGGTCAAGGCAGAGCCGCATGTCTCGCTCGACGAAAAGGCTTTCCGCTGGGCGATGAACCAGGACGCGATGGCGACCGAGAAGCTTGCTGAAGGCATTCGCGGTTTTGCCAAGGATATGGATACGCTGCGCGGCCAGATCGCCAAGGCGCTGGCCGCCTGATCAGGTAAAAGCTCTCGTTGTGAGTTCGGAGATGGCCGTGGCGAAAGCTGCGGCCATTTTTTGTGCGAGACTGGGACGCCGGAGAAAAGATGCGGCCTGGGCGACCACAGTCTGCAGGGAAGTCGTGACTCAGGGGCGCCGTGGTCGCTCGAACGGATCGATCACGATCAGCGGATCTGTCAGCGCATCGCGTTCATCCTGCGGCGGCGCGAAGCCGCTTTCCTCCAGCAAAAACCGTCCATCGACCCAGCCTGAAATGCGGGGACGGTCGACGGTGGCGATGCGGCACCAGTAGCCGCCACGACTGTCGCGACAGGAGAGGCGTTCGATCGGCTGGCCCTCGTCGAGCGCGTGGATGACCCGGAAATTCGGTCCGGCGCCGGAATGGACGGCAAGGCGCTGGCCAGGGGGCAGGCCGCGCACATGCCAGAGATAGGTGTCCATCAGCGCTCCGCCACCATCGAGGTCCGGGGCGGGGATGACTTGCGGTTCCTGAGCATGCGCGACCAGGTTGGTACCTGCCATCCAGGCGAAAGCAGTCAGGATCATCATCGTGGCGCGGTGGTACATGCGGGGCTCCCAGAAGTGCTCAGCACCATACCGGCGGCGGCGTGATGCCGCCACCGCTTTGCTGTGTCAGGGTAAATGCCAACAGCCAAAAGGGAAGAGGCCACCGAGGTGACCCCTTCCCCTTATCGCCGGCAGGCCCCCCTGAAGAATTCAATGCGCGATCATCACATGGCGGACGGTCGTGTAGTCTTCCAGCGCGTAGACCGACATGTCCTTGCCATAGCCCGACTGCTTCATGCCGCCATGGGGCATTTCGTTGCAGAGCATGAAGTGGGTGTTGATCCAGGTGCAGCCGTAACGCAGCTTGGCGGCGGTCTGCATGGCGCGGGAGATGTCCTTGGTCCACACGGAGGAGGCAAGGCCGTAGTCGCTGTCGTTCGCCCAAGAGACGGCCTGTTCGGCTTCGGTGAAGCGGGTCACGGAGACAACGGGGCCGAAGACTTCGCGGCGTACGATTTCGTCGTCTTGCGTCGCGCCGGCAATGACTGTTGGCGTGTAGAAGAAGCCCTTGTCGGAGCCGAGCTTGCCGCCGGTCACGACTTCCATGTGCTTGTGTTCGGCGGCGCGCGTGACGAAGCTTTCGACGCGGTCGCGCTGGCGCTTTGAGATCAACGGGCCGATCTCGTTTTCAGCATCGTCGGCCTGGTTGAACTTGATCGTGGAGACGGCGCTCGCGAGATCGGCAACGAAGCGGTCGTAGATCTTGTCGGCGGCGTAGATGCGGCAGGCGGCGGTGCAGTCCTGGCCGGCATTGTAGTAGCCGAAGGTGCGGATGGCGGAGACGACGGCATCGATATCGGCATCGTCATGGACGATGACCGGGGCCTTGCCGCCGAGCTCCAGATGGGTGCGCTTCACCGTCTTGGCGGCTGCCGTCATGATCTTCTTGCCCGTCGCGATATCGCCGGTGATCGACAGCATCTGGATTTTCGGGTTATTGATCAGCGCATTGCCGACGCTTTCGCCGCGGCCGAGCACGACATTGACCACGCCTTCGGGCAGAATGTCAGCCATGACCTTGGCGAGCTTCAGCGCCGTCAGTGGCGTCTGTTCGGAGGGCTTGAAGACGATGGTGTTGCCGCCGGCAAGCGCCGGTGCCAGCTTCCAGGCCATCATCATCAGCGGATAGTTCCACGGCGCGATCGAGCCGATGACGCCGACGGCATCGCGGCGGATCATCGAGGTGAAGCCAGGCAGATATTCGCCCGAGACCGGGGCCTGCAGCGTGCGGATCGCGCCGGCAAAGAAGCGGTAGCAGTCGACGATCGCCGGGATTTCGTCATTCAGGACGGCATTGATCGGCTTGCCGCAGTTCAGGCTTTCAAGGGCTGCAAAAGCGGCTGCGTCCTTTTCAATCGCGTCGGCAATGGCGAGCAGGTAGCCGGCGCGCTGGCCGGGCGTCGTCTGCGACCAGGAGACGAAGGCGCCTTCGGCAGCGTCGACGGCCGCCTCGACCTGAGCAAGCGAGGCTTCCGGGAGATCGACGATGAGTTCGCCGGTTTTGGGGTTCAGGATCTTTTCGTCCGTCTCTGTGCCGGCTTCGAACTTGGCGCCGATCAGCATTTGGGTGTCCATGTCGTTCTCCCTTTTATCAGACTTCAATTGCGAGACCGGCGGCCGAGGCCGCACGGGTTCGGTGGTTCATCATTTGCCGCTGCCTGCGATCTGGTCGGTATCGCGGGTCAGATAATAGGCCGCCAGGATGGGCAGGAAAGTGACGATCACCACGATCATCGCGACCACATTGGTGACCGGACGCTGGCGCGGGCGGATCAGTTCTTCCAGCATCCAGATCGGCAGGGTTGACTGCTGGCCCGCGGTAAACGTCGTGACGATGACTTCGTCGAAGGAGAGCGCGAAGGCGAGCATGCCGCCGGCCAGAAGTGCTGTCGCGATGTTCGGCAGGATCACATAGCGGAAGGTCTGGAAACCATCGGCGCCAAGATCCATCGAGGCCTCGATCAGCGAGCCGGAGGTGCGGCGGAAACGGGCGACGGCGTTGTTGTAGACAACGACGACGCAGAAGGTGGCGTGGCCGAGGATGATCGTCCAGAAGGTGAAAGGGATATCCGCCAGCGAGAAGGCCGAGCGCAGCGCGATGCCGGTGATGATGCCGGGCAGTGCAATCGGCAGGATGACGAGCAGCGAGATCACTTCCCGGCCGAAGAATTTCGTGCGCGCGACGGCTGCGGCTGCGAGCGTGCCGAGCACCATGGCAATGACGGTTGCGATGCTCGCGACCTTGACCGAGAGCGTCAGCGCTTCCCAGATGTCCGGGCGGTTCCAGGCGACGGCAAACCATTTGGTGGTGAAGCCCGGTGGCGGCCACTGGAAGCTCTTTTCCTCCGTGGTGAAGGCATAGACGAAGATCAAGAGGATCGGCAGGTGCAGGAAGGCAAGCCCGGCGCCGGCGGCGATCTTCAAGGACAGGCCTGATGACTGGGAGCGGTCAGAGCGCATCGAAGGCCCCCATGCGTTTGGCGATGGTCAGATAAATGCCCATGATTACGATAGGCACGACCGAGAAGGCGGCGGCAAGCGGGATGTTGCCCGCCGTGCCCTGCTGGGCATAGACGGCCTGGCCGATGAAGAGGCGCGAGGTGCCGACGATCTGGGGGATGATGTAATCGCCCATGGTCAGCGAGAAGGTGAAGATCGAGCCCGCGACGATGCCGGGCAGAGCCAAGGGAAAGAGCACGTGGCGGAAGGTCTGGCGGCTATCGGCGCCGAGATCGCCCGAGGCTTCGATCAGGTTGCCGGGCACGCGTTCGAGCGCTGCCTGGGTGGGCAGGATCATGAAGGGCAGCCAGACATAGACGAAGACAATGAAGGTGCCGAGATAGCTGATCGACAGCGAATTGCCGCCGATGACGGGAACGGCGAGCAGCCCATCGAGCAGCCAGGTGAGATGCAGCTTGGCGAAGATCCAGGTGAGAATGCCTTCCTTGGCGAGGATCAGCTTCCAGGCGTAGACCTTGACGAGATAGCTCGACCAGAGCGGCAGCATGATGCCGAGATAGAAGACGGCCTTCCAGCGGCCCTTCGCATACCGCGCCGCGTAATAGGCGATCGGGAAGGCGATGACGGCGGAGGCCAGCGTGACGGCGGCCGACATCAGGAGCGTGCGCAGAATGATGTCGAAATTGGCCGGGCGGAGCAGTTCGCCATAGGTTGCGAGTGTGAACTCGTAATTGATCAGGCCGGAGAATTCGTCGATCGAGAAGAAGCTCTGCAGGAGCAGTGCAAAGAGCGAGCCGACATAGATGATGCCGAGCCAGAGCAGGGGCGGCACCAGCATCAGAACCAACAGCAGGTTGGGCCTCCGCCAGAACAGATCCGAGAGCCGCCCCATCAGGCCCTGACGGCCAGGGGTGATGGCAGATGTGGAGATCGCCGTCATGCGGCCTCCTCCATGTAATGTGGGTCGGCAGTCGACCAGGCGATGCGGATTTCGCCTGTTTGAGGCGCGGCTTGGCCGGCTGGCAGCGAGAGCGTGAGAGCGGTCACGGCCGTGTCGACAAAGAGCTTGGTCGAGGCGCCGAGGAAACTGGTCGAGCGCACCGTCGCCTCGATGCCGCCTTCCGAGACGATCCGGATCGCTTCGGGGCGCAGGCTCGTCCAGCGGGCTTCACCGCCCAGCGCCTTCATGGCGTCCGGTGCAATCACATTCGAGGAGCCAACGAAATCGGCAACGAAGCGGGTGCGGGGGCGGTTGTAGATCTCGTGCGGTGTTCCGGCCTGGACAATCTTGCCGTCGTTGAAGACGGCGACCCGATCGGCCATGGAGAGCGCTTCGCCCTGGTCGTGGGTAACGAAGACGAAGGTGATGCCGAGCGCCCGCTGCAGGCTCTTCAGCTCCTCCTGCATCTGTTCGCGCAGCTTCAGGTCCAGCGCGCCAAGTGGCTCATCGAGCAGGAGGACCTTGGGCTTGTTGACCAGCGCCCGGGCCAGCGCCACGCGCTGCCGCTGACCGCCGGAGAGCTGGCCGGGCTTGCGGGCGCCGTAGCCGGGGAGCTTGACCATCTCCAGCGCCTTCTCGGCCTCGCGGTGGCGTTCGGCCTTGGCCACGCCCTTGACCATCAGGCCATAGGCGACGTTGTCGAGAATGTTGAGATGCGGGAAGAGGGCATAGTCCTGGAACACCGTGTTGACGTTGCGGCGATAGGGCGGCACGCCCTCGGCTGTCTCGCCGAAGATCTCGATATGGCCCGCGGTCGGCTGTTCAAAGCCGGCAATCAGGCGCAGGCAGGTCGTCTTGCCGGAGCCCGAGGGCCCGAGCATGGCGAAGAATTCGCCTGGCTCGACGGTCAGGTCGACGGCATCGACGGCTTTGACGCTGCCGAAATGGCGCGAGACCTTCGAGAAGGAGACGGCTGCGGACATCAAGGACTCCAGAATTTCAGTAGGGTGCCGGCAGAAGGCCAGCGGGGGTCTGCACCCTCCCCTTGAGGGGGAGGGTCGGACCGAAGGTCCGGGGTGGGGTGACCACGAGCGTTCTGTTGAACCACAGATCACCCCCACCCGCGCGTTCCGCGCGACCTCCCCCCTCAAGGGGGAGGTGGAAGATCAACGTCCGCCGATGACGCCGATGTAGTCGGAAACCCAGCGGTGGTAGGGGACGCATTCGCCCTGGCTTTCGCACTTGGAGACCGGGGTCTTCCAGAACTTGATCTGTTCGAAGTTGTCGAAGCCGTTGAGGGTGCAGCCTTCGTCGGTCAGGAGCGCATTGCCCTTGCAAGCGGCTGGAACAGAAGGAACCGTGCCGAACCAGGCAGAGACGTCACCCTGGACCTTGGGCGAGAGCGAATGCTCCATCCACATATAGGCGCAGTTCGGGTGCTCGCTCTCGGCATGCAGCATGGTGGTGTCGGCCCAGCCGGTGACGCCTTCCTTCGGGAAGACCGATGCGACGGGCTGGTCGGCCTTCAGGAGGTTGACCTGGAAGGGCCAAGAGCCGGAGGCAACCACGCCTTCGTTCTTGAAATCGTCGATCTGGATGAAGGCGTCATGCCAGTAGCGGCTGACGAGTTGGCGCTGGCCGCGCAGCAGGTCAAGGGCTGCCTTGTACTGGTCTTCGTTCAGCTCGAAGGGGTCCTTGATGCCGAGTTCCGGCTTGTGGAACATCAGGTAGTTGGCAGCATCGGCGACATGGATCGGACCGTCATAAGCCTGGACTCGGCCCTTGTTGGACTTCCCGTCTGCGAGCGTCACTTCCTCGAATACCACGTTCCAGCTGTCCGGGGCTTTGTCGCCAAAGGCCTGGGTGTTGTACATCAGCACGTTCGGGCCCCAGACATAGGGCGTGCCGTAGTGGACGCCGTCCTTGGTGTGCCAGGGGGCGTTCTGCAGGCGCTCGTCGATAGTGCTCCAGGAGGGGATGAGGGCGGTGTTGATCGGCTGGACGCGCTTGCCGGCGACGAGGCGGAGCGACGCGTCACCAGAGGCGGTGACGAGGTCGAAGCCGCCTTCGTTCATCAGGGCGACCATTTCATCCGAGGTGGCGGCGGTCTTTACCGAGACCATGCAGCCGGTCTTCTTTTCGAATTCGGTAACCCAGTCGAAGTTCTTGTCGGTTTCGCCGCGCTCGATATAGCCGGCCCAGGCGACGATGGAGAGCGCGCCTTCGCCAGCACCCAAAGCCTGCAATGGCTCCTGAGCGACAGCGGCGGTGGTCATGCTCAATACAGAGGCGAGGACAGTACAAGACTTCAGAAGAGATTTCATCGCGAGGTCTCCCGGTTGTGAGGGCCGCGTTTTGCGGCTTTATGTTCCCGGAAAGAAAGTTGCCGCGAATTAACCGCATTCGCAAATTCATTCGTCAGAATGCCGGTATCGGTTTTTCCGATGGCGGCGGACTTTCTGCTGGTTCGTGGGTATACCCCTCATTCCCCTGCCGGGACCTTCTCCCCGCAGGCGGGGAGAAGGGGCAAACGGGCGGCCCCGGTGGCCTTCTCCCCGTTCACGGGGAGAAGGTGGCGGCAGCTCAGGCGCAACTTGTTGCGCCAGGGATGAGGGGCTATTCTATGGCGGCTGCCAGGCGTTTACCGCACCCGTCCACTCCGGCTCGCCTCGGCAATTCCCACAAAATCTCGTGCCGCCTGCGGCAGGCTCGAGCCCTTCCGCCAAACCATGCCGACCTGCACGACGGGGAGCGCGCCCGAAACGTCGCGGCTTTCGATGCGGTCGCCTTCCAGCGACCAGGGGCGGTAGACGAGATCGGGCAGGAGCGCCACGCCGGCGCCGGTCGCGACCAAGCTGCGCACGGCTTCGACCGAGCGGGTGCGGAAGGCGACATGCGGGCGGGCGCCGAGTGCCGACAAGAGCTTGCCGGTATTCTCCTCGATTTCGTCCACCGTCAGCATGATCAGCGGTTCTTTCGTGATGTCGGCAATCGAGATGATGTCCGCCGAGACCAGTGGGTGGCCGATGGGGAGCCAGAGGCGGTAGGGCGAGGTTTCGAGGATCTCGGCCTGCAGCGCCATACGGTCGCGCAGGTTGGAGATGACCATGACGGCGACATCCAGTTCGCCACCGATCAGCAGGTGTTCGAGATAGGAGCCATTGTCTTCAATCGCCGTGACCTCGACACCCGGGCAGGCGCGGCGGTAGCGGGCAAGTAGATCTGACAGGACGTAGCCGGCGACGAGCGAGGTGACGCCGATGTTGAGCGTGCCGCCGGTGCTATGCCGGGTTTCCGTGAAGACGTTGCGGGCATCGGACACATCGGCCAGAATCTTCGTTGCGTGGCGCAGAAACTGATGGCCGTTATAGGTAATCGTCAGGCCGCGTGGGTGGCGCTCGAAGAGTTCGACGCCGAGATCGCCCTCGAGTTCCTTGATCGCCTCGGTGACGGAAGACTGGGATATCAACAGGTTCTGAGCAGCGCGTGTCACCGATCCCTGTTCGGCGACGGCGACGAAATACTGCAACTGACGGAGGGTGAAGGCCATGGCCTTTTGAAGCATGGCGTCCGTCTGGAGGCAAGCTGGTCGAAGGGCGCCAGGCGAAAGGTTGTCAGGTTACACGGCAGCTATGCAAAACTGCACTAGGCAACACGCGGCCAAGGTGTAGGATTGCATCGCCCGCGCCGTTGGTTCGCCCACGGATCCCTTCTCGTGCAAAGCTTTCTCACCCCATGAAATCGACGCCGCTCGGCTATCTCTTCACCTTCCTCGCCTTTTCCGTCTTTGCCATGCAGGACGGCCTTTCCAAGCACCTCGGCGAAAGCCATTCGCCGGTGCAGGTGGCCATGGTGCGTTACTGGGCCTTCGTCGCTTTCGCGCTGTTTCTTGCCGTGCGCTCGTCCGGTGGGCTGCGGGCGGCGGTGAATACAAAGCGGCCTGTCCTGCAACTCCTGCGCGGTCTCATCCTATTTTCGCAGATCCTGATCTCGATCGTCGCCTTTACCCAGGTGGGGTTGGCGGAGAGCCAGGCTATCTTTGCGGCCGGGCCGATTTTCGTGGCGCTTCTCTCCATGCCGATCCTCGGCGAAAAGGTTGGCTGGCGGCGCTGGACGGCGATCCTTTTCGGCCTCGTCGGCGTCGTCATCATGCTGGCACCCAGCGGTGATGGCTTCAATAGCTATATCTGGCTGCCATTGATCTGCGCGGTGCTAGGGGCAATCTACGGTATTGCCACACGTCTCGTCAGTCGCGACGACCAGCCATCGACCAGCTTCTTCTATCTGGCGATCGTCGGCTTCATCGGTTCCAACCTGCTCGGACCGTTTTTCTGGACGCCGTTCACGCCCGTGGGATGGGGCCTGATGTTAGCGCTGTGTTGCACCGGCATCATCGGCCATCTTGCGCTGATCAAGGCCTATGAGAACCTCGATGCCGTCATCGTCCAGCCGATCTCCTATTGGCAGCTGGTGCTGGGTGCGATGATTGCGGTCACCGTGTTCGGCGAAGTGTTGCGCTGGAATACGGTCGTGGGCGCGGTCATCGTCGTCGGTGCGGGTCTCTTCACCGTCTGGCGGGAATGGGTGGTGTCGCGTCGGGCCAAGCGCGCCGAGGAAGAGGCGCGGGTGTAAGGCGCTGCGGAGGTCTTATTGCTCCTCAGCGATCTCTTTCAGTTCTTCCAGCCCCACCGGTGCGACAGGTCTGAAGTCCAGGCCGTAGACGCGATCGGCGCAATCGCGCTTCACCCTTTCGATCTGTGCCTTCTCGCCCCGGATGCGGGCGCGCAGCAGCGGATCGCGGGTGCCTGTGATCGCCATCGACTTGTTGACCACCCAGCCATAGGGCGCGATGCCGGCGCGGCGCAGGTCGTCCTGCAGGGCTGATGCTTCCGAGACCGGTGTCGTCTCCGGCAGGGTGACCAGCAGGACGCGTGTATAGGCGGGGTCCTGCAGGCGCATCAGCGGGGTCACCATGCGCCCGGGAGCGTTGTCGTCCATGTGGCGTGTCATCTGGCGATGGTAGGCGCCGGTGGCGTCGAGGAGCAGAAGCGTGTGACCGGTGGGCGCGGTGTCGATGACGACGAAGCTCGAGCGCGCTTCCCCGACGACGCGGGAGAAGGCGTGGAAGACGGCGACTTCCTCGGTGCAGGGCGAGGCGAGATCCTCGCGCAGCAGGGCCTGGCCGGCGTCATCGAGATCCCGGCCCTTGGTCGACATGATCTTGTCGATGTATCGGGTCGTTTCTGCCTCGGGGTCGATGCGGTCGACCGTCAGGCCGGGCATGGCGGCGGCACCGACGACGAAGGACAGATGGGCTGCCGGATCTGTCGTCGTGAGGTGGACTGTATGGCCATGGGCGGCAAGCCCGACGGCGACGGCTGCGGCGACGGTGGTCTTGCCGACGCCGCCCTTGCCCATGACCATGACAAGGCCCTTGCCGCTTGCCGCGATTTCGTCGACCAGCGTCGAGAGACGGGGGAGGTCGGGGCTTTCGAAGGTGTCGTCTGCGGTATCGCCGGGGGGTGTGAGGGGCGTTTCGGACAGCAGTCCGCGAAGTGCGGCAAGCCCCACCATGTCGAAGGGTTTAAGCGCAACCTCGTCGCGGGGGAGGGATGCCAGAGCGGTTGGCAGGTCAGTCAGCGCGTTCGTCTGTTCTGCCGCGAAGGCGCTCGCCACCTGATCATTTGGATCTGACGGCGTGAAGCGGCCGTTGATGGCGAGCATCTGGTTGGAAAGGCCGAGCTCGGAGAGCTCTCCGGCGGTCCGGGCGGCTTCGCGGATCGCGCCTCGATCGGCACGGGCGACGAGCACGATGGTGGTGCGGGCGGGATCGCCGAGGCATTCGAGCGCCGTGCGGAAGCGGTCTTCCTGCATCTTCAGTCCGGAATGGGGCCCAAGGCAGGAGGCACCGCGTTCATTGGCCTCCAGAAAGCCGGTCCAGGCCTTGGGCAGGCTGAGGAGCCGCAGGGTGTGGCCGGTCGGCGCCGTGTCGAAGATGATATGGTCAAACAGCGGGTTGTCATCGGCGAGCAGACCGACGAATTCGTCGAAGGCAGCAATCTCTGTGGTGCAGGCGCCGGAGAGCTGTTCGCGCACGGTGGCGCGGTCCTTGTCGGTCGCATCAGGTTCCATCTGGCCGAGCACGCGCAAACGGTAGTCTTCGGCTGCGGCTTCAGGATCAATGTTCATCGCGGACAAGCCTGGCACGCTCGGCACGGGTGTCGGATCGCTGCCCAAATGCACGCCGAGCATTTCGTTAAGATTTGAGGCGGGGTCGGTGCTCACAAGCAGGATCTTCAGCCCCTGGTCTGCGAGCGCAATGGCGGTCGCGCAACTGAGCGAGGTCTTGCCGACGCCACCCTTGCCGGTGAAGAACAGGTGGCGGGTGGGGTTCTGAAGAAGCTTCATCGTCGACATGGGCATCCATCCTCGCGTTGATGGTGTGACCCTAGCCCGGTCTTGCCCTTGCACACTTGATCCATGCCAAGTGGAAGGGCGATCAGATGTCTTCTGCTACGGCGATGCGGTTCACGCCCCGTGCCTGCCAGAGCGTGCGGAAGAAGGCCAGAATGAAGATGCCGCTCATGATCAGCACGATCGTCGGGGCGGGGGCACTGTCGATGAAGAAACTCAGATAGATGCCCGCAAGCGAGGACGAGACCGCGACGATCACAGCCGTCACCAGCATCGTTGCATAGCGCTTCGTGAGCAGGAAGGCGATGGCGCCGGGGGCAACGAGCATGGCGACCGAGAGGATGATGCCAACGGCCTTCAAGGCGCCGACGACGACCAGCGAGAGTACGGCAAGCTGGCCGTAATGCAGGAGGCGCACTGAGAGGCCGATGGCGCGGGCGTGCTGCGGATCGAAGGCATGGGCCAGAAGATCCTTGCGCAAGACGACGAGGAACGCCGTGGCGAAGAGGGCGATCAGGCCGGTCTCGATGAGATCCGACGGCAGCAGGCCCAGCATGTCGCCGAAGAGGATATGGTCGAGATGCACGGAGCTCTGGACCTTGACATAGAGGACGAGGCCGAGGCCGAACATGCCGGAAAAGACGATGCCGAGGACCGTGTCTTCCTTGATGCGGCTGTTTTCCTTGATGAAGCCGGTTAGAAGCGCGCAGACGAGGCCGGCGATGAAGGCGCCGATGGCAAGCGGAATGCCGGCGATATAGGCGATGACAACGCCGGGCAGCACCGCATGCGAGACAGCATCGCCCATCAGTGACCAGCCCTTGAGCACCAGCAGGCAGGAGAGAAGCGCCATCGGAATGGCAATCATCAGCGTGACCAGGAAAGCCGTCTGCATGAAGGGCAGCTGGAAGGGGAGGATGGCCAGTTCGAGGATATCGCTCATGCGGTCCGCTCCTCGGCTAAGCGGTGAGGCTCTGCCGTCGATGCGGAAGGCATGGGCTCCAGCGCTTCGCGGGCGCGGCTGCGGGCGGCGAGCATTCCGTGCTTCGGGGCAAACAAGAAGGCTGCGAGGAAGATGATGGTCTGCAGGACGACGATTATGCCGCCGGTTGCGCCATCGAGAAAATAGCTGGCATAGGCGCCGATGAAGCTGGTGCCGGCGCCGATGCCTAGCGCCAGCAGAATCAGCCGCTGGAAGCGGTCGGTCAGCAGATAGGCGGTGGCACCTGGCGTGACGACCATGGCGATTACGAGGAAGGCGCCGACGGTCTGCATGGCGGCAACCGTGGAGGCCGCAAGCAGGGTGAAGAAGATCACCTTGAGGCGTTCGGGCTTCAGGCCGATTGAGCGGGCGTGGTTCTCGTCGAAGAAGGTGACCATCAGGTCCTTCCACTTCAGCGTCAGCACGATGAGGCTGACGCCGCCGATCAGCACGAGCTGCAGCGTGTCGGCTGGCGTGATCGCGAGGATATTACCGAGCACGATGGTCTTGATGTCGATCGAAACGGGCGAGATCGAGACCATGAACAAGCCAAGGCCGAAGAAGGAAGTGAAGATCAGGCCGATGATCGCGTCTTCTTTCAGCTTGGTGCGCTGGTTGAGGAAGAGGATGGCCATCGCCGCCAGTCCACCCGACATGAAAGCTCCGAACGCAAAAGGCAGACCCAGCATATAGGCGCCGGCAACACCAGGCACGATGGCATGGGAGAGCGCATCGCCGATCAGCGACCAGCCTTTCAGCATCAGATAGGCGGAGAGAAAGCCGCAGACGCCACCGACGAGTGCACTCACCAGAATGGCGTTGCGCATGTAGTCGTAGGTGAAGGGCTCAACCAGGGTCGCGAGCATCGGCGGCTCCCGGTTTCGGCTGGCCATAGATGACGAAGGGGCGTTCGTCGTCGGTGATGACGGTGACCTCCCGGCCATCGTCGTCGTCGTGCAAGTCGCGGCCGGCGAGCACGAAGTGGCGTAGCGCCCCGCCGAAGGCAGTTTTCAGGTTCGCCTCGGTGAAGGTGTCCTCGGTCTTGCCGGAGGCAATGACCGTGCCCTTGACGAAGATGGTGCGGTCGCAGAAGTCGGGGACGCTGCCGAGATTGTGGGTGGAGACCAGCATGACGCGGCCTTCGGCGCGCAGATCCTTCATCAGGCCGATGATCTGTTCTTCGGTCGTGACGTCGACGCCGGTGAAGGGTTCGTCGAGCAGGATCACCTGGCCTTCCTGGGCGAGTGCCCTTGCCAGGAAGACGCGCTTGCGCTGGCCGCCGGAGAGCTCGCCGATCTGGCGCTTGCGGTAATCGCCCATGCCGACGCGGGCAAGCGCTTCGTCAACGAGCTGGTGATCGCGTTTCGAAGGAATGCGCAGGAAGTTCATGTGGCCGTAGCGGCCCATCATCACCACATCTTCGACGAGGACGGGGAAGTTCCAATCGACTTCTTCCGCCTGGGGCACATAGGCGACGAGGTTTTGCTTGAGTGCCTGCTTGACGCTCATGCCGAGCACCCGGATCTCACCCGAGGCCACCGGCACAAAGCCCATGATCGCCTTGAAAAGTGTGGATTTGCCGGCGCCGTTGACGCCGACAAGTGCGGTGATCGTGCCGGGCGGGATGGCGAAGCTCGCATGACGCAAGGCTGTGTGGCCGTTGCGATAGGTCACCGTCACATCCTCTGCGGCGATGCCTTCGCGGCTGCGTCTCGTGCCCGATCCCATGATCATCCGGCAAATCCCTTCACGATGGTCGAAACCGTCACCTTCAAGAGATCCAGATAGGTCGGGACCGGACCGTCGGGCTCACTCAGGGAATCCACATAGAGGATGCCGCCATAGCGTGCCCCGGTTTCGGCTGCGACCTGGCTGGCCGGCTTGTCGGAGACGGTGCTCTCAGAGAATACGACGGGGATCTTGTTTTCGATCACTTGGTCAACGACGGCCTTGACCTGTTGGGGTGTGCCCTGGCTGTCGGCATTGATCGGCCAGAGATAGAGTTCCTTCATGCCGAGGTCGCGGGCGAGGTATGAAAAGGCGCCTTCGCTGGTGACAAGGAAGCGTTCGTTTTCCGGCACCTTGGCAATTTCCGCCTTCATCGGCTCGATTTCGGCGCGGATCTTATCCGAATAGGTCCGGGCATTGGCCTCGTAGATCGCGGCATTGGCCGGGTCGATATCGGTCAGGGCCTTGCGGATGTTCTCGACATAAATCAGCGCATTTTCCGGCGACATCCAGGCATGCGGGTTCGGTTTGCCGTCATAGGCGCCGCCGGCGATGCCGATCGGCTCGATGCCGTCGCTGACGGTGACGGTCGGCACATCCCCGAGATTGGCGAGGAATTTCTCGAACCAGGCTTCGAGGTTCAGGCCGTTGCGCAGCACCAGATCGGCGTCGCGGGCCTTCAGGATATCGCGCGGTGTCGGCTGATAGCCGTGGATTTCTGCTCCGGGCTTGGTGATGCTTTCGACGGTCGCGGCGTCGCCTGCGACATTCTGGGCGATATCGGCAATCACGGTGAAGGTGGTGACGACCTTGGGCTTGTCGTTGGCAAGGGCCACCCCCGGCAGCATCAGCGCGAGGGCGAAAAGACGGCAGGCAAGCTTTGAGACCATGGTCCATTCCTGTTCTTGCAAGTCATTCGCATTAAAATCTATCGCGCTTGACGCCGATGTCAATGCTTTTGCAAATCATTCGCAAAAAGAGTCGCGAGCGCGGTGTGCCGTAAGTGGAAAGCCGGGGTTAAAGGTTCCGCAAGCAGAGGCGCGTATGGTGGTCTTCAGTATTGCGTAAACAGTCGGGACAGTGTCATGGCGGAGTTCCAAGCGTGAAGGTGCCTAAGATCCACCTTTCACGAAAGCTGATGCTGATTTTGGGCGGGGTTCTCGTGACCCTCGGCGGCACAGGTGCCGCTGCCGTCTATATCGGCGCGGACCAGCTTCTCGGTCCGTCCTATGCCGAATTGAACGGCCTGGAATGCACCGAGGTGAAGACCGTCGAGATCCACAAGAAGGATCGCTTCTGGGTGCGCAAATTCATCACCACAGATGAACCCGGTGACGGGCTTGCCCGCGTCAAGACCGCGCTTCGCGTGGCGAAGACGCTGCAGGAAACGAAGAAGGCCGATTTGGTGCAGGTGGTCGTGCTCGACGCCAGCGGGCCGAAGGATCGCTCGGGCATGCGTGGACGCGCCATCGGGGCTGACATCATCTATGTGCCGGATCCAAGCCACGTGCCTGAGGAAATGTCAGCGCGTGTTCTGACGGCGCGTTATGCCGACGGTCTTGCCGCGCCGAATGGCGAGTTCTTCGGCGAGCGTGTCGACATGCTCGAAGCGGATATTCAGGCGCTCGTCGCCAAGCTCAACGACCAGACAGATTGCGTCAAGCCGGAAGGTCTGGTGACGGAGGCCGAGGGCCATGGCGAGAAGGCCGCCGATGGTCACGGTAAGGCGCCGGCTCATGGCGCCGAGGATGCCCATGGCGAAAAGTCGGCCGAAGGGCATGGCGAGGCGGATGCCAAGGGTGAGGCTGAGGGCCATGGTGATGCGCCGGCCGGCGAACACGGTGAGGAAACTCCGGTCGCCGAGCACGGTGCCGAAGAAGACAAGGGCTGGATGGCCTCGCTGATGGGCATGGTCGGTCTCGGCGGCGATGAAGCGCCAGCCGATGGCCATGCTGCGCCCGCCGATGGCCATGGTGCCGTGGCCGAGGGTCACGAGGCGCCGGCCGAGGATCATGCGGAACCGGCTGCTGTTGCGCATCGAGACGCAGGTTCTGCCGAGACGCATGGAGACGCGGCGACCGATCATGCAGCTACGGATCCTGCCGCGCATGGTCAGGAACCGGCTGATGCGGCTCATGCGGCTGCGCCCGAGCATGGGGCAGAACAGGTGGTGCATACCGAAGAGAAGCCTGCGGTTGTTGATGAGGCTGCCGCCCATAGCGCGGATGACAGCAGTCACGACGGTGCGGTCGAACAAGCCGCAGGCCATGAGGCAGCCGCTGGTGAGACGCCGGTGGCCGAAGAGGTGCCCGCCGAAGGAGACGGCTGGTTCTCATCGCTGAAGAGCATGGTTGGGCTTGGCGGTTCCGAGGAGGAGGCGCCCGCCGCAGATGTCGCCGCTGAAGCCAAGCCCGCCGAGGCTTCGGATGGTGCAAAGAGTGACGACCACGGGGCTGCCTGGCTTGAGAAAATGCGGGCGCAGCCGATCGCCCCGGATGTGGGTGCTGCATCTGCGCCGGCCAAACCGGAGGAGCATGGTGCCACGACAGTCCCGGAGGAGGACGAGGCTGTTCTACCGCCCAAGGCCAACATCAAGGGTGACGAGCATGCGAAGGCCGATCACTGAGGTTCGCTGCCCCGTCTTGCGGTCCTGCATATCTGTCCCGACGGGTCGTCATAACCGTCGAATCCTGTAGTCTCGCGTCGGGAGGTCCCACGCAACACGACCGGGAAACGATGGAACGCACGACCCTTATTCAGCATGTATCCGATTATGCTTCCGGTGGCGGTCTCGCCGCTGATCTCGCAGCGCTTGTCGCGCGCCCTTCGGTCAGCCAATCGGAGGGGCTGCCGGACGATCTCCTCGCCTATCTCAAGGACGATGTCAGGCCTATGCTGGAATGCATCGGCTTTGACTGCCGGATCTTCGACAATCCAATGCCCGATGGTGCTCCCCTTCTGATCGGGTCGCGTATCGAGGATGCGGGCCTGCCGACCATCCTGATCTACGGGCATGGCGATGTCTGCAACGGCGAGGCATCCCGCTGGCGCGAGGGGTTGCATCCCTTCCAGCTGACACAGGAAGGCGACCGGCTTTACGGTCGGGGCACCGCCGACAACAAGATCCAGCACCTGATCAACATCAAGGCATTGGAGACGGTGATCAAAGGGCGGGGGCGCCTCGGCTTCAACGTTAAGATTGTGCTGGAAATGGCGGAGGAGACGGGGTCTTACGGCTTGCGGGACTTCTTTGAGCAGGAGCGGGCACTGCTTCAAGCCGATGTGCTGATCGCCTCCGACGGGCCGAGGCTGCAGGTCGAGACGCCGACCATGTTCATGGGCTCGCGCGGGGGCTTAAGCTTCGATCTCGTCGTGGATTTGAGGCCGGGGGATCATCATTCCGGCAATTTTGGTGGCCTGCTGGCGGATCCGGTGACCCTGCTCACCCATGCCATCGCCGCCATTGTCGATCGGCGCGGCCAGCTCCTGGTGCCGGAATGGCGGCCGACGAGCCTGACGCCGGATATTCGCGCAGCCTTGAAGGATTTGCCGCCGCGTCGGCATGATGCCGATTGGGGGGAGTCGGATCTGACGCCCTCCGAACGAGTCTTCGGCTGGAACTCGCTGGCAGTTCTCGCGATTTCGGCGGGAAACATCGCGGCCCCGCAGAATGCCATTTCCGGGTCGGCGCGGGCGACCTGCCAGCTGCGGTTTGTCGTCGGTACCGATATGGACGAGATCCTGCCGGCGCTCAGGCGGCATCTCGATGCGGCAGGCTTTCCGATGGTGGAGATCCTGGCCAAGGGCCCCGCCTTCAAGGCGACGCGCTTTCCGCCGGATCATCCCTGGGTGCGCTTCGTCGAACAGTCGATCACCACAACCACGGGCAAGGCGCCGCATCTTTTGCCCAATCTCGCGGGCTCGCTGCCGAACGATGTCTTCACGGATGTGCTTGGTCTGCCGACGATCTGGATTCCGCATGCGCATGCAGACTGCGGCCAGCATGGGCCAAACGAGCATGCGCTCTTGTCGATTGCCGAGGAGGGCATGCGGATCATGACCGGGCTATTTCTCGACATTGCCGAGAAGGGCGCGCCGGGTTCACGGTGACCCCGATTCTTCCGCTTAAAACGAAAAATCCCGGACCTCTTGCGAGATCCGGGATCTGATGCCTGGTTTCGACGCTCGCCTCAGTCGTTGCGGTTGCGGCGCGCCGGGAAGAGGATGATGTCTCGGATCGAGGGGGCGTTAGTCAAGAGCATGACGAGGCGGTCGACGCCGATGCCGAGGCCGCCGGCGGGGGGCATGCCCTGGTCGATGGCGTCGAGGAATTCGTCGTCGAGCTGCTTGTCCTTTTCGCCGCGCGAATGGGCCTGTTCGAGCTGCTCGACCATGCGCTTGCGCTGCTCTTCCGGGTCATTGAGCTCGGAGAAGGCGTTGCCGACTTCCCAGGCGTTGCAATAGGTCTCGAAACGTTCGACGAGGCGCGGCTCGCCCGGCACTTCCTTGGCAAACGGCGAAATGTCCTTCGGGAAATGCGTGACGTGGCTCGGCTGGATCAGCGTGCCCTCGACCTTTTCTTCGAAGATGAAGGCGAGGCATTCGCCCCAGGTCCAGTCTTTCTCGATGGCAAAGCCGGCAGCCTTGGCGGCGGTGCGGGCTTCCTCGTCGGTCTTCATCGCGAGGAAGTCGATGCCGGTTGCTTCCTTGACGGCATCAGGCATGGGCACGCGCTTGAACGGGCCCTTGAAGGAGATTTCCTTGTCGCCGAAGGTCACGTCCGTGCTGCCATGGATGGAGACGGCCAGCGTCTCGAACATGCGCTCGACGAGGCCCATGATGTCCTCATAGTCGGCATAGGCCCAGTAGCATTCCAGCATGGTGAATTCGGGGTTGTGGCGGGTCGACACACCTTCGTTGCGGAAGTTGCGGTTGACCTCGAACACCTTGTCGGCAAGCCCTGAGACCAGCGTGCGCTTGAGGAACAGTTCCGGCGCGATGCGCAGGTACATGTCCATCTTCAGCGTGTTGTGGTGGGTCTTGAAGGGCTCGGCGGTGGCGCCGCCATAGACGGTCTGCAGCATCGGGGTCTCGACCTCGAGGAAGCCTTCGGCCTCCATGAAGCGGCGGATGCCGGAAACGATCTTCGAGCGCTGCTGGAAGCGGATCTTGGATTCCTCGTTGGTGAGGATGTCGAGGTGGCGCTTGCGGTAGCGCAGCTCAATGTCGGCAAGACCATGATACTTCTCCGGCATGGGGAGAAGCGTCTTGGTCAGCATGGTGATTTCATGGGCGTTGATCGTGAGTTCGCCCCGCTTGGTGCGACGGACCTGGCCGGTAACGCCGATGATGTCGCCAAGGTCGATCATCGGCAGCAGCGCGCGGGCTTCTTCCGGGGTCGTGTCCTTGTGGGAGAAGATCTGGATCTTGCCCGAGGCATCATGGATATCCATGAACATGCCGGAATTGCGCGAGGAATAGACGCGCCCGGCGACCGTGATGATGTCATCTGACACCTGGTCCAGCTCGAGGCCTGCGTATTTCTCGGCGAATTCCGCGTTCGTCATGGTGCGGTGAAAATGCGCCGGATAGACGTCACCGACCTTTTCGCGCAGCAGCGCGAGCTTCTGGCGACGGACTTCCGTCGGGTCGGAGGAGAGGGCGGTTTCAGGTGTCTGTTCGGTCATCGTGTGGTTCCTGTGGCGGCCTCTGGCCTCTGCCGTAAGTCTTTGCCCCTCACCCTACCCTCTCCCCGCAAGCGGGGAGAGGAGATGTTGTGCCAAGGGTGGCCGTCGTGGCCTTCTCCCCGTTTACGGGGAGAAGGTGCCCGAAGGGCGGATGAGGGGCACTATCTCAAATCAGTTCTGCGCACCCGCCATCGCGGTCAGCACCTGGATCGCCACCTTCAAGCGCTGGCGCACGACCGAGCGGCCGAGGAGCGCCATCGAGTCAAACAACGGCAGCGAGCGCTGGCTGCCGGAGACGGCGACGAAGAGAGGCGGGGTGACGACGCGGAGCTTCTTTTCCATGCGCTCGGAGATCGCGCGCAGCTCTTCCTCGATGGTCGTGACATTCCATTCGAGGATCTTTTCGAGATCCGCCTGAACGGTGGTCACAATCTCCAGCGTCTCAGCCGGGCTGGTCTTCAAGCCGCCGAAAGAGGCAGGCGTCAGGCCAACGTCGTTGGCGAGCAGGAAGCCGGCGAGCGGCGGGACTTCGCCGAGCTTGGTGACGCGGCTCTGGGCAAGCTTCAGGCCTTCGACCAGGCGGTCGTTTTCTTGTGCCCAGTCGAGGACGCGGGCGACGAAGTCCTCCGGGGTCAGCTTCTCGCGTAGCCAGCGGCCGTTCAGCCAATCGAGCTTCTGGATGTCGAAGATCGCGCCAGCCTTGGAGAGGTTGTCGGGGTCGAACTTTGCGATTAGCTCTTCCATCGACAGCAGCTCTTCGCCTTCGGCGATCTGGATAAAGAACAGGCCGAGGAAGTTCATCAGAGCTTCCGGCAGGTAGCCGAGGGCCGAATAGTAGGAGATCGAGGTCGGGTTCTTGCGCTTCGACAGCTTCGACTTGTCGTGATTGCGCATCAGCGACAGGTGCATGAAGACGGGCGGCTCGAGACCGAGATGCTTGTAGATCAGGATGTGCTTCGGCACGGAGGCCAGCCACTCTTCGCCACGGGCGACGTGGGTGATCTTCATCATGTGGTCGTCGACGACGTTCGCCATGTGATAGGTCGGCATGCCGTCGGCCTTCAGAAGCACCTGCATGTCGACGCTTTCCCACGGGATCGACACATCGCCATAGACGCCGTCGTGGAAATCGCAGGAGCCTTCGGTTGGCACCTTCAGGCGCACGACATGCGGCTCGCCGGCGGCGACGCGGGTGGTGACTTCTTCGGCCTTCAGATGCAGGCAGTGGCCGTCATAACCCGGCGGCTTTCCGGCAGCGCGCTGCGCCTCGCGCATGCTTTCGAGCCGCGCCGGGGTGCAGAAGCAATGGAACGCGCCGCCATTGTCGAGCATCTTGTCGACGAAGGGACGATAGAGATCCTTGCGCTCGGACTGGCGGTAGGGGCCGTAGGGGCCGCCGACATCGGGGCCTTCCGACCAGGTGAGGCCGGTCCATTTCAGCGCGTCCAGCACCTTCTGTTCGAATTCGGCGGTCGAGCGGGTCGCGTCGGTGTCCTCGATGCGCAGGATGAACTCGCCGTCGAATTTCTTCGCGAAGAGGTAGTTGAACAGCGCGATATAGGCGGTGCCGACATGGGGCTCGCCGGTAGGGGAGGGTGCGATGCGGACGCGGACGCCGGAATTGGTCATGGAATTCAGCTCGTGGTGCGTGCAAGGGAACGGCAGTGTGCCGGATCCGGACAAGGTGCGAAATCAGTGTGGCGGCAGGCCGGAAACAGGCGAGGAAATGCCGATGCGCAAGCCGGTTCCACCGCTGGGCCTTAGGCCATATTCAGGCCCTTGCGTCAAGAAAAACCACGGATCTCGCGCCTTGCGCTACGGCGCCTGAAAAAATCTTCAAATGAATTTCCAAAGGCGCGGAACCCGAAGGCGGGGTCGGCGTTCTTATGACAGAGCGCAGGCCGAGCCAACCGGACGCGACGGAATCAGGGAGCATGGAAGTTTTTCCGGTTTCTTTCCGTGGCCAACGAAATAGCAGACGAGCCCCTTACCGTCTGGTCTGTGTTCCCCCCCAAGTCCCCGCCCCCAAGGAAAACCTGCGTCCCGCCGACGCAGGTTTTTCTTTGCGTGGTTTTCAGGCCCAAGCCGATCAGCGGACCGGCCAGACCATCAGGAGCGCGGGGACCGAGACCAGCACGATCAGCACTGACAGGGGAAGGCCCAGCCGCGGATAGTCGGAGAACTTGTAGCCGCCGGGACCCATGACCAGCGTGTTGCACTGGTGGCCGATCGGCGTCAGGAAATCGCAGCCGGCACCAATGGCGACCGCCATGAGAAAGGCTTCCGGCTTGTAGCCGATGCCGGTGGCGAAACTTGCTGCAATCGGCGCCATGACAAGGACGGTTGCAGCATTGTTGAGGAAGGGCGTCACGGCCATTGCGGTCAAGAGGATCAGCGCAACGGCGCCCCAGGCGGGCAGGCCGCCAGCGACCGCATTCAGCCAGCCGGCAATCACGTCGCTGCCGCCGGAAGTTCGCAGCGTATCGGCGACTGGGATCAGGGCGGCGAGCATCACGAGGATCGGCCCGTCGACGGCGCGATAGACCTCGCTGACCGGGATGACACCGAAGGCGACCATGGCAAGCGCTGCCGCGAAGAAGGCAATCGCGACAGGGGCAAGGCCGAGCGCGGTGGAACCCATGGCGACAACGAGGATCGCCAGCGGGATGAAGATGTTACGGCTCGTTCCCAGCAGGATTTCCCGTTCGGCGAGCGGCAGGCAGCCGAGTTCGGTCAGGATGGAGGGCATCTGCTGGCGCAGACCCTGCAGCACCACCACGTCGCCCGAGCGCAGCGTCAGTTGGCCCAGACGTTCGCGAATGCGTTTGCCCTGGCGGCTCACCGCCAGAAGATTGACACCATAGGTGTGGACGAGCGACAGCTCGCTCGTCGTCTGGCCGATCAGCGGCGAGCCTCGACCGATGACGGCCTCGACCGACGAGACATCTCCACGCTTCTTGCGATCATGCTCGGTGCTGCCGGAGAGGCTCAGATTGCCCTGGGAAACGATGCGGTCGAGCGCTTCCGAGGGGCCTTCCAGGAGAAGCGTGTCTTCCTCATGCAAAAGCACGTCGGGGAAGGGTGAGAGGCGCGTGTGTCCACGCAGGATGGCGCTTGCGGTTACCTCGCCATGCGCGGTCTGCAGCAGGTGATGCAGGGTCTTGCCGGCGAAGGGCGATTGCCGGGTGATCATGGCTTCCGTGGCGAAGCTCGAGCTTTCCAAAGCCTCCTGCAGCGAGGGGTTCTGGTTCTCGCGGCGGGGGACCAGCCAGTAGAAGAAGATCAGGAAGACGATGCCGGCGGCTGCGAGCGTCGCGCCGACCGGGGTGAAGTCGAACATGGTGAAAGACTGGCCGGTCAGCTCCTCGCGCAGCCGTGAAACCGCGATATTCGGCGAGGTGCCGATCTGTGTCATGAGCCCGCCGAGCAAGGCGGAAAAGGCCATGGGCATCAGGAAGACCGAGGGCGGGACATGGGACCGACGGGCAAACTGGAAGGCGACGGGCATCATGATCGCCAGCGCGCCGATGTTCTTGATGAAAGCGGACAGGATCGTCACCGTCACCAGCAACAGCAGCATCTGGCCGTGCAGGGAGGTGAGGGCAGGAAAGAAGCGCTTGATGGCGAGATCCACCACGCCGGAGCGGGCGACACCGGCGCTGACCACCAATGCGCTGCCGACGATGATGACGAGATCGTCAGAGAAGCCGGAAAAGGCATCCGCTGCCGGCAGCAACCCAAGCGCGACCGCTGTTACGAGCGCCACGCAGGCCACAACGTCGTAACGAAACTTCTCCCAGAGAAAAGCGGCCATCATCACTGCGATGAGGCCAAAGGCGAGGATTTGCTCGTATGTCATTGGGCTCCGGCCAAATGCGGATGATCGATGAAGGCGTAAGCGCTGACAGCAATTCCGGCAAGAGCCGATCGGTTCCAGCGCGATCGCTGCAGATAAGAAAGGCCCATCTCGCGACAGGCCTTCTTTTCGATTCAGCTGGAGCTCAATGCACTGCCGTCTTGGCCAAACGGTCTCGCTCGCGCTTGCGGCGGGCGAACATGTTGAGCACCTCGACCAGGGCCGAGAAAGCCATGGCAGCATAGACATAACCCTTGGGCACATGGAAGCCCATGCCCTCGGCGATCAGCGTGGTGCCGATCATCATCAGGAAGGCCAGCGCCAGCATGACGATGGTCGGGTTCTTCTCGATGAAGTTGGCAAGCGGGGTCGCTGCCACCAGCATGACGGTCACGGCCGCAACCACGGCGACGACCATGATCGGGACATGCGGCGTCATGCCGACAGCCGTGATGATGCTGTCGATCGAGAAGACGAGGTCGAGCAGCAGTATCTGGCCGATGGCGCTCGCGAAGGTCGTCGATGCAGTGGAGGCGATGAAGTCCTCTTCCTTGTCGACGGGGTCGACGGCGTGGTGGATCTCTTTCGTTGCCTTCCAGACGAGGAAGAGGCCGCCGGCGATGAGGATCATGTCCTTCCAAGAGAAGCCTTGGCCGAAGAGCTCGAAGACCGGCGTGGTCAGCTGGACGATCCAGGCGACCGTGCCGAGCAGGGCGAGACGCATAACTAGAGCAAGCCCGATGCCGATGCGGCGCGCCTTTTCGCGCATCTCGGCGGGCAGCTTGTTGGTCAGGATCGAGATGAAGATGAGGTTGTCGATGCCCAGCACGATCTCCATGACGACGAGCGTCACGAGCGCGACCCAGGCGGCGGGGTCCTGGAGGAGAACGCTGATATCTTCCATAAGTGACTTCCGTGCTGATCAAACGGATTATGATCCCCAGGACATGAGCCATATCCGTGGGGTTGGCAAGCAGCCAACTAAAATCCGCGCGCGGAATAAAGTTCCGTCGCAGATTAGGCTTAGGACTCGGGGCTTCTGGGGCCGTAGAAGTTCATGAACATACGAAGGCCTGATTCGACCACGCGTTCGATCTCCTTGTCGTCGGGTCGCACGGGGATGTCGTTGAACAGCCGCTTCTTGAAATAGCCTGCTGTTGACATGTCGATGAACTGGCGTGCGGCCAGATCGCTGTCTTCGACCGAGAGTTCGCCCTTTTCATGGGCAGCAGCAATATAGTCCTGCAGCAGCACCTTGATGTTGGTGGGCGACGAAGCAAAGAAGCGCTGACAGAGCGTCGGCATCCGGTCGAGCACACCCATCAGGATGCGCATTGTCGGGATCATCTCAGTGTCGAGAATGAAATGCGCGTGGGCGAGCGCATAGCGCCGCAGGCCCTCCTCGACGTGGGTGCTTTCTTCGAGGATCTGTCGGATGGCGGCATCGAAGGCGCTCTTTTCTCGCTCTACCAGAGCGCCAAACAGATCTTCCTTGCTCTGGAAATAGACGTAGATGGTGCCTTTCGAGACGCCTGCCTCGCGGGTGACGTCATTCATGCTTGCGGCATCGTAGCCAAGCTTCATAAAGACGCGCTTGGCCCCATCTAGGATCTGTCCCCGCTTGACCGGATCTGCGCCCGCAGCGAAGCGACCCACCCCGGCGACGGGATAGGAGGGCGGCGTCATGGCGATTTCCTGCTCTTGTTTCGACATTTCCTGTCCGACAAAAAATTAACTGCGTTGCGCGGCCTCGTCTCCAAGGCCCGTTTCTGCCTCTTGATATGGGGCAAAAAAGGCTCTATGTCAATCGAACCGAACGGTTCAGTTCGAGAGAATTCACCAATCCCCGGTTCATATCATGTCAGCGACGCCAAGATCCACCGCCCTTCGTTCCACTTCCACTCCAGTCGACCGGAATGAGGCTGCGCTCCTGACGGAGATGGATGCAGGGGAACCCCATCCGCCGGAAAAGACCTCCGCCTCCAAGCCGAAACGCCGCAGCCCAGTGCTACCGGTCATCCTTGCTGCACTGCTCGCAGGCGGTGCCTGGTACGGCTATCAATGGTGGATCGATGGTCGCTTCATGGTGTCGACCGACGACGCCTATATCGAAGGTGACATTGCGATCATCTCGCCTAAGGTTTCTGGCTATGTCGAGAAGGTCAACGTTGCCAGCAACCAGGTCGTCCGTGCCGGCGATCCGCTTGTGACCCTCGATGGCGGCGACTACCAGATCGCCTATGATCAGGCCGTGGCCGGGAAGCAGAGCTCCGATCTTGCGATCGCCCGCATCGATGCGCAGATCAATGGTGGTCAGGCGAGCGTCGCGCAGGCTCAAGCGCAACTCGGTTCTCTGGAGGCTGCAGTTCGGGGCGCCGAAATCACGGAGAAGCGCGCGAGCGAGCTTGCGGCCAAGAGTGTCGGCACCACCGCCGATCTCGACAATGCCAAGGTGGCGCTCGACCAGGCCCGCGCCAATCTGGTGGCGGGCCACGCGGCGGTCGCTTCTGCCGAAGCCAACCTTTCGATCCTCAAGGCACAGCGGGATGAAGCACTGAACGCCGTGAAGGTGCAGGATCAGGTGGTGGCGAAAGCCAAGCGCGATCTCGATTTCACCGTGCTGAAGGCGCCCTATGACGGCGTGATTGGCAATCTCTCGGTTCAATCGGGAGATCTCGTCTCGGCCGGCAAGCGTCTTGCGGCTCTGGTGCCGACCAGCGAACTCTATATCGAGGCGAACTTCAAGGAAACCCAGATCGCGCATCTGGTGCCGGGTTCGAAGGTCTCGATCCATGTCGATGCCTATGGCGACGATGCGCTCGAGGGGACAGTGACGTCGATCGCACCGGCCTCCGGCGCCATCTTCTCCATGCTGCCGGCTGAAAACGCCACCGGCAACTTCACCAAGGTTGTCCAGCGCGTGCCTGTCCGCATTGCGCTGCCCAAGGAAGCGCTTGCCGGCGGCCATCTGCGCGCCGGCCTCAGCGTTATCGTCGACGTCGACACCCGCACGGCCCCCGAGGGCCAGGCGCTTGCCGCGAAGTAACACCACCGGCTGACGTTATCGAAAGGGCCGTGTCATGGCCGCAATCACTTCTACAGCCATCGCGCCCCCGGCACCTGCCGAGGAGCGGATGGATCCGAAACGCGTCTTCGCTTTCCTGGCGATGGTGTTCGGCATGTTCATGTCGATCCTCGACATCCAGATCGTTTCGGCCTCGCTTGCGGAAATCCAGGCGGGTCTCGGCGCCGGATCAGATGAAGTCGCCTGGGTGCAGACCGCCTATCTGATCGCCGAAGTGATCATGATTCCGCTCTCTGGTGTGCTGGCCCGGATCGTCTCCACCCGGGTGCTCTTCACCTTTTGTGCCGCAGGCTTCACGCTCGCCAGTGCTCTCTGCGCCACGGCCACCAATATCGAGCAGATGATCGTCTACCGCGCGATCCAGGGCTTTATCGGCGGTGGCATGATCCCGTCCGTCTTCGCGGCTGCCTTCACCATCTTCCCGCCGTCGAAGCGCAACGTCGTCTCGCCGATGGTCGGTCTCGTCGCCACACTCGCGCCGACGATCGGCCCGACGATCGGCGGTTACATCAGTCATGCCATGTCGTGGCACTGGCTGTTTCTCATCAACGTGATCCCGGGGATACTGGTCGCGGCCGCCGCATGGAGCCTGATCGACTTCGACAAGCCGGATCTCAAGCTTCTGAAGAAGTTCGACTGGTGGGGGCTGGCCTCGATGGCGGTCTTCCTCGGCACGATGGAATTCGTGCTGGAGGAGGGAAACAACAAGGACTGGTTCAACGATTATCACATCGTGCTCGGCACAGTCGCCATGGTGATCGGCGGGGCGATCTTCTTCTGGCGCGTGTTCAAGGTCGAGTTGCCGGTCGTGGACTTGCGTGCCTTTTCCAATGCAAACTTCGCCTTCGGCTCGCTGTTCTCCTTCGTCATGGGTGTCGGCCTCTACGGGCTGACCTACCTCTACCCCCTCTATCTCGGGCGTATCAGAGGTTACGATTCGCTGATGATCGGTGAAACCATGTTCGTCTCGGGCGCTGCGATGTTCCTCACCGCGCCGGTGGCGGGTGCGCTGTCGAACAAGCTCGATCCGCGCGTGATGATGATGATCGGGTTTTCAGGCTTCGCGCTTGGCACCTACATGATGACCGGGATCACGGCAGACTGGGACTTCTACGAACTCCTGGTGCCGCAGATCCTGCGTGGTTGCTCGCTGATGATCTGCATGGTTCCTATCAACAATCTGGCGCTCGGCACACTGCCGCCTGACCGGATCAAGAACGCTTCCGGCCTCTTCAATCTGACCCGAAACCTCGGCGGTGCCGTTGGGCTCGCGATCATCAACACAATGCTGACGCAGCGATCTGACGATCATTATGCGCGGCTCTCCGAGCAGCTTTCATGGGGCAACCAGGCGGCTCTCGACTGGCTCGCCAGTGTCGGTGCCAACTATGACAGCTATGGCCTCGATGGCACGGCGGTGGCGATCAAGAAGCTGTCGGGTGTGGTGACGCAGCAGGCCTGGCTCCTCTCCTTCATGGACGTCTTCATGGGGCTGACGGTGCTCTTCGTTGCGCTGGTCTTCATGGTGCTGCTGCTGAAGAAGCCGACGGGTGCAGCACCCGCTGGCGCTGGCCATTGACGCCACCATGCCCGGGTAAGCTTGCGGGTTCAGGCTCTTCCCTGATCTCCAAGGCTCAGACCGCCTCACATGTTGAGGCGGTCTTTTTTTCGAGCGAAAGAGGTACGTACGTCAAATTCTGATTTACGTACCTCATTCGCCGGTGTAGGACAGGCGCCGGAGAAGAGAATGAAGCCGACTGTCCATGACATTGCCAGCCGCGCGGGCGTAAGCCTTGCCACCGTCGATCGAGTTTTGAACCGTCGGCCGGGGGTGAGCGCGCGCACCCGGGAGAAGGTGGATCAGGCGGTGAGCGAACTCGGCTTCGTGCGCGACGTGGCGGCGGCGAACCTTGCCAAGGGGCGGATCTATCCGCTGACCTTCATCATTCCGTCGAACGACAATTCTTTCATGCGGGGCCTGAGGCTTGCACTCGACGAGGCAAGCGCACGCGCGGGCGTCGAGCGGATCGCGATCCGGCTTATCGACGTGCCGGCTTTCGATGCCGCAGCGCTTGCTGCCGCTCTCAGACACGCGGCAATGGAAGAGCCGGCGGGCATTGCCTTCGTCGCCGTCGATGCGCCCGATGTGGCGGCGGCTGCCCTGGAGATCGTGTCTGCCGGTATTCCGCTGGTCACCCTCGTTTCTGATCTCTCGGGCGCGGAGCGAGATCACTATGCCGGGATCGACAATGCGGCTGCCGGGCGGACTGCAGCGAGCCTGCTCGGACGCTTTGCGGCTGGCCGGCAGGGCAAGGTTGCGGTGCTCGCGGGCTCCATGCTGGTGCGCGACCATCGCGAGCGCTGCGAGGCCTTCGCTTCGGTGATGGCGCAGGACTTCCCTGGGCTTGCAGTCTTGCCCGTGATTGAAGGGCGTGACGATCCCGCTGTTGTCGAACGCAAGCTCTCCGCGCTCTTCGCGGACCGCAATGACATTGTCGCGCTTTACAGTCTTGGTGCTGGCAATCGCGGCCTGATCAGGGCGCTGGAACGGCAGCCGGCCGAACGCCGGCCGGTGGTCATCGCCCATGAACTGACGGAGACGACGCGCGGGGCGCTCCAGTCCGGCCTCATCGATGCCGTGCTGAACCAGGATGCCGGCCACGAGGTGCGCAGCGCCATTCGCGTACTGAAGGCCAAGGCCGACGGTCTGCCGGTCGTGGCCGCGCAGGAGCGCATTCGTATCGACATATTCTTGAAGGACAATCTGCCCTGAAGGCAGAGGAATGGAGGACACCCATGTATCTCGGATTGGATCTCGGCACATCGAGCGTGAAGGCGATGCTGATCGACAGCGACCAGAAGGTTGTCGGCGTCGGCCATGCCGGTCTCACCGTGCAGCGACCGCATCCTGGCTGGTCGGAACAGGCGCCGGGCGACTGGCTCCGCGCGACCGAAGAGGCGATTGCGGCGCTGAAGGCGTCGCACCCCCGGGAACTGGCCGCCGTCAAGGGTATCGGACTTTCCGGCCATATGCATGGCGCGACGTTGATCGATGCGCAGGACAGGGTCTTGCGGCCCTGCATTCTCTGGAATGACACGCGCAGCCACGCGGAAGCAGCGAGCCTTGATGCCGATCCGCGCTTCCGCGCGCTGACCGGCAATATCGTCTTTCCGGGCTTCACCGCGCCGAAGCTTGCCTGGGTGAAGAACAACGAGCCTGAGATCTTTGCGAAGGTCGCCAAGGTTCTGCTGCCGAAAGATTACCTGCGCCTTCTGCTGACGGGCGAATATCTCTCCGACATGTCGGATTCGGCTGGCACCAGCTGGCTCGATACCGGCAAGCGGGCCTGGTCGACGGAACTGCTTGACGCGACCGCGCTGACCGTCGAACAGATGCCGGGCCTCGTTGAGGGGACCGATCGGGCGGGCACGCTGCGCGCTGAACTGGCCGCAAAGTGGGGTCTCGGTTCTGACGTGGTCGTTGCCGGCGGGGCAGGGGACAATGCGGCCTCGGCCTGCGGCATGGGCACGGTTGCCGAAGGCCAGGCCTTCGTCTCGCTCGGGACTTCGGGCGTGCTGTTCGCGGCCAACGCTTCCTATCTGCCGAAGCCGGAAAGCGCCGTGCATGCCTTCTGCCATGCGCTGCCCAACACCTGGCACCAGATGGGTGTCATCCTGTCGGCCACCGACGCGCTCAACTGGCATTCCGGCGTGACCGGCAAGTCGGCTGGCGAGCTGACCGGCGAACTGGGCGATGCGCTGAAGGCGCCCACCGGGGTTACTTTCCTTCCCTATCTCTCGGGCGAACGCACGCCGCACAATGACGCGAAGATCCGCGGCGCCTTAATCGGTCTCGGCCATGAAAGTGATCGGGTCGTGCTGACGCAAGCCGTGCTGGAAGGCGTGACCTTCGCCATCCGGGACAGTCTGGAGGCACTGAAATCCGCCGGCACCAAGATCTCGCGCGTCACGGCCATCGGCGGCGGTTCGCGTTCCCGCTACTGGCTGTCCTCGATTGCGACTGCGCTGGATATGCCGGTCGACATTCCCGCCGACGGTGATTTCGGCGCTGCCTTCGGTGCGGCGCGGCTTGGGTTGATTGCGGCGACCGGGGCGGATCCGCTTTCGGTCTGCACGGCGCCCGAGACGGCCGAGACGATTGAGCCAGTCAAGGCGCTGAGCTCGGCTTACGAGACGGCTTACGGCCGCTACCGGGCGCTTTATCCGGCGATCCGGGGACTTTGAGCTTCTACCTCCCCCTTGAGGGGGGAGGTCGCTGCGTAAGCAGCGGGTGGGGGTGAACCCCACCATCACCCCACCCCGGACCTTTCGGTCCGACCCTCCCCCTCAAGGGGAGGGTAGACATACAAACACACCAAGGAGGACTACCCATGAGCACAGGTTTCTTCGGCAATATCCAGAAGATCAAATATGAAGGCGAAGGCAGCACCAATCCGCTGGCTTTCCGTCACTACAATCCCGACGAGGTGGTGATGGGCAAGCGGATGGAAGACCATCTGCGCTTTGCGGTTGCCTATTGGCACACCTTCGTCTGGCCGGGCACCGACCCGTTCGGCGGCAACACGTTTGAACGTCAGTGGTTTGAGGACACGATGGCCGCGGCGAAGATGAAGGCCGATGTCGCCTTCGAATTCTTCCAGCTGCTGGGAACGCCCTACTACTGCTTCCACGATGCCGATGTTCGCCCTGAGGGCGCGAGCTTTGCCGAGAACACCAAGAACCTGAACGAGATCGTCGACTACTTCGCCAAAAAGCAGGAAGAGACGGGCGTCAAGCTGCTCTGGGGCACGGCGAACATGTTCTCGCATCGCCGCTACATGTCGGGCGCTGCGACCAACCCGGATCCCGATGTCTTCGCCTTTGCAGCCGCGACCGTGAAGACCTGCATGGATGCGACGCTGAAGCTCGGCGGTGAAAACTATGTTCTGTGGGGTGGCCGCGAAGGCTACGAGACGCTGCTCAACACCGACCTCGGCCGAGAACTCGACCAGATGGGCCGCTTCCTCAACCTCGTCGTCGAATACAAGCACAAGATCGGCTTCAAGGGCGCGATCCTGATCGAGCCGAAGCCGCAGGAGCCGTCGAAGCACCAGTACGACTACGATGTCGCGACCGTGTATGGCTTCCTGAAGCGCTACGGCCTCGAGAACGAAGTGAAGGTCAACATCGAGCAGGGCCATGCGATCCTCGCGGGCCACAGCTTCGAGCACGAACTGGCGCTTGCCAACGCGCTCGGCATCTTCGGCTCGATCGACATGAACCGCAACGACTACCAGTCCGGCTGGGATACCGACCAGTTCCCGAACAATGTTCCGGAAATGGCGCTGGCCTATTACCAGGTCCTGCAGGCCGGCGGCTTCACGACGGGTGGCACCAACTTCGACGCCAAGCTGCGCCGTCAGTCGCTCGACGCCGAAGACCTGCTGATCGGCCATATCGGCGGTATGGACTGCTGCGCCCGCGGCCTGAAGGCTGCTGCCAAGATGGTGGAAGACAAGGCGCTGTCCGGCCCGCTTGGCTCGCGTTATGCCGGTTGGGACAAGGCCGAGAACCAGAAGATGCTGCGTGGCGAAGAAAGCCTCGATGCCATCGCTGCTCGCGTTGAAAGCCAGAACGTCAATCCGAAGCCGGTGTCCGGCAAGCAGGAACTGCTGGAAAACGTTGTTAATCGCTACGTTTGATTTCGGGTATCTTCGATGAAAAAAAGGGCCGGGGCGCGCAAGTGTCCTGGCCTTTTGCATTCCTCAAGCGTCGTCATCCTCGGGCTCGTCCCGAGGATCTACCGAGGGTGGCTGCGGTTGAGACTTCTCCGGAATGCTGGGCGGCAGCTGCGGTCGCCTGAAGAGTCGAGTTTGCGGCAGGCGGCAGTGGATCCTCGGGACGAGCCCGAGGATGACGACGTTTGCGGATTTGGGACATCCGTTGCCGGCCTCAGTTATGACTGCGGTGAAAGGTGTGCCCCCTTGGGCGGCTCAGCCTATGGCCGTAATCTCCAGTTCCTGGTCGCCGACCGTCACCACATCGCCCACACTCTTTCCCATCAGCTGGCTTGCGACCGGCGACACGAAGGAGATCGAGCCCGTCTTTGGGTCCGCCTCGTCCTCACCGACGATGCGGTAGGTCTGGACGCGGCCATCGTCGCGTTCGAAGGTGACCTTGCTACCAAAGGCGACGACCGTGTTGTCGTCCGGGTCCGGGATCACCTGGGCGTTGTGCAGCCGTTCCGTCAGGTATTTGAGGTCACGATAGGGCACGGCCGATTGGCGTCGACGCTCGTTGATGTCCTCGATTGCTTGTGCTGCGAGATAAGCGGCGCGTGCCTCTTCTGCGTGGGTCTCCAGGAGCCGGAAGCCTGACGCCGTCACAAAGTTGGGATGGGACGAGATCGGTCGATCCGGCAGATGGGTTTCTGCTGCGGTTTCCGAACTCTCTTCCTTGGTGAAGGCGACACTCATCTGTAACTTCCGATTGCTGGCAGGGACGGGCTATTGAACCGCCAATGTAGGTGTATGTTGGTCAACGGCCCAGACCGAATATGGGTCCATCTGCAAAGTATGGCGATGCGGCAAGGCTAATGCTTGGCCGGTCCGGCCACAGACCCCCGCACGATCAGGTCCGGCATCAGCAGGATTTCCTGGCGCTCGGTCGGGCGATCGGCGAGTGACTTGATCAGCAGCGACATGGCCTGACGGCCGATCGCGGTGCGGGGCTGGCGGATGGTGGTGAGCGCGGGGTTCACATAGGTCGCCTGGGGCACGTCGTCGAAGCCGATGACGGAGAAGTCGTAGGGCAGGTCGTAGCCGCGGGCGGTCAGGCCGTTGATCACGCCGACGGCGGTCGCATCATTGACGCACATGAATGCGGTCGGCAGCTGATCGCGCATGAAGAGTTGCTCGACGGCGAGGCGGCCGCTCTCGATCGTACCTTCCCCCTCCAGCACGAAGCGCTGGCCCGGCGGGATGCGCGCGGCATCGAGCGCAATGTCGAAGCCCTGGCGCCGACGCTGGTGGCCGAGCCTTGTCTTGCTGTCGCCGATGAAGGCGATGGAGCGGTGCCCGGCCGACAGGAGATGTTCGGCCGCCTTGCGCGCACCGGCGACGTCGTCGACGCCGACATAGGAGATCTTCGAGCCGAAGACGGGTTCGAAGACGGCGACCGAGGGCGGCAGCCTTTGGCCGATGACCTGGTGCCCAAAGGGTTCATGGCCGGTGAAGAGAACGAGGCCTGTCGCCTGGCCGGAGCTTAAAAATTTCAGATATTCGAGCCCACGCTCGGGATCGTTCTGGGTATGGCCTATCAGGACGCCGAAGCCATGGGCGCGTGCTTCGTTCTCAAGGCCAATCAGGGTCGAAGAGAAATTGGGGTCGCCGATATCGGGGGCTAGGATCAGGATCATGTTCGACCGGCCCATGCGCAACGAACGCGCCATGGCATTGGTCGTGTAGCCGGTGATGGCAATCGCCTGGTTGACCCGCTGGCGGGTCGATTTCGCCACCTTGTCCGGGGTGTGGATCGCACGACTGACCGTCGCGATCGACACTTCCGCGATGCGCGCCACGTCCTCGATCGTCGCTGGTGCTGTGTCCGGCACGCGGCTTTATCCCCTATCCGTCTGGAATCGTTGGAGACCTTACATTCACTGCTGCGGTTGCGGAAGCCGAGAGGGAACAAATTGTCCCTATGAGTGAATGATGTAAACCTTTACATCGGCCATGTAAAGGTTTACACAATGGGCCATAAGCGGTTGAGGAGCCGCCTGGGAGGATTGCATGAATTTGGCTGGGGGCGAAGCGCGGACACCCGTGCTCGTGGCGGAGCGTATCTCCAAATCATTTGGCGATGTGCAGGTGCTGTTCAGCGTCGATTTCGACGTCTTGCCGGGCGAGGTTCACGCCCTCATGGGCGAGAACGGTGCTGGCAAATCGACGCTGGTGAAGATCCTCTCAGGCTTCGAGCAGGCGACGGCCGGTCGCATCCTGCTGGATGGTGAACCGGTCACGCTGCCGGCCAATGGCTCCGCCGAGGCGCTCGGTATCGTGCTCATCCACCAGGAATTCAATCTCGCCGACCATCTCACCGTCACCGAGAGCCTGTTTCTCGGTCGCGAAGTCACGCATTTCGGTCTGCTCGATCGCAAGACCATGCAAGCGGAGGCGCGACGTGTGCTCGATCAACTCGGCTCCAGGATCGATGAGAATGCACTGATCAGTTCGCTGCCGGTCGCCGACAAGCAAATGGTCGAGATCGCCAAGGCAATCAGCCGCAAGGCCCGGATCGTCTTCATGGATGAGCCGACGGCCGTTCTCTCGCGCGACGAGACCGAGGTGTTGTTTGACCAGGTGCGCAAGCTGCGTGCGCGGGGAACGAGTTTCGTCTTCGTTTCCCACAAGCTCGACGAAGTCATGGAACTCACCGACCGGGTCACGGTTCTGCGCGACGGCCAATGGGTGAAGACCGCGCCAACGTCGGCGCTCGATAGCGAAGCGATTGCCCAGCTGATGGTCGGGCGCGAATTGTCGAGCCTTTATCCAACCAAACATGAACCCAATGTCGACGAAGAGATCGCGCTTTCGGTTCAAGATCTGACGACGGGGTTTGTGAAGAATGCCAGCTTCGAGCTGAAGCGTGGTGAAGTGCTCGGCTTTTCCGGCCTGATCGGGTCGGGGCGCACGGAGCTGATGGAGGCGGTGGCGGGCCTGCGTCCGCGTCTGTCGGGCGAGGTCAGGCTCAAGGGCTCTGTGCTGGAGGCCGGGGATTTCCGCGAAGCGAACCGGCGTGGGCTCGCCTATATGACCAAGGATCGCAAGGGCAAAGGCTTGTTGCTCGGCGAGGGCATGACGGCGAACCTGACGCTGCAGTCGATGGATAACCATGTGCGCCACGGCTATCTCGATCCCGGCAGCGAGGCGAAGGCCATGGCGCGGGCGAAGCGCCGCTTCGATATCCGGGTGCGCGACGAAAAGGTCCGCGTCGGGCGCATGTCGGGTGGAAATCAGCAGAAGCTGCTGCTTGGCAAGATCATGGAGGTCGAGCCTCAGATCATCATCATCGACGAGCCGACGCGCGGCATCGATGTCGGTACCAAGCAGCAGATCTATCATTTCATCGCAGCGCTCGCCCGCGAGGGTCGCTCGATCATCGTCATCTCCTCGGAAATGCCCGAGGTGATCGGCCTCTGCACGCGGGTCGCCGTCATGCGTGAAGGTCGCATGGTCGGCCTGCTCGAGGGCGACGACATCAACGAACAGACCATCATGCGCTACGCCGCCGGCCTGAAAAGGCAGATGGCGAGCTGACTGACTGCACCAGCCCGGCGGCAAGACCGGGCTTGAACACGAAGACTTCAGGGTGCGCGACCTCAAAACGAGGCGTGCGGGAGGAGACGGGAAGACCATGACTGCCGAGACTGATACGACCACAACTGGCCGTCCACGCCGCACCTTTCGCGATGTGGATCTGCGTGCCGTTGCCCCCTTCGCCGCGCTTCTAATCCTCCTGATCGTTGGCGCGCTGGTGAACCCGAACTTCATCGGCCTCACCAATCTTGCCAATGTCGCGACGCGCTCGGCCTTCATCGCGATCATCGCGGTGGGTGCGACTTTCGTCATCTCCTCAGGCGACCTTGACCTCTCCGTCGGTTCGATGGTGGCCTTCGTTGCCAGCCTGATGATCCTGTTCATGAATTCCGGCGCGATTGCCGATCCCGGCCTGATGATTGCCGCCGCGATGGCCCTTGCCATCGTCATCGGCTCGCTCTGCGGTCTCGCCAACGGGTTGATCACCACTGTCGGCAAGATCGAACCCTTTATCGCCACGCTCGGCACGATGGGCATTTATCGCGGCCTGACCACCTGGCTCTCTCAGGGCGGGGCGATCACGCTGCGTGATACGGCCCAGCAGGACATCTACCGGCCGGTCTATTTCGGCTCGATCCTCGGCTTGCCTGTGCCGATCGTCATCATTCTCGTCGTCACCGCCATTGCCGCCCTCGTCCTCTACCGCACGCGCTACGGTCGCCATGTCGTCGCCGTTGGCTCGAACCGGGACGTCGCGCGCTATTCCGGCATTGCGGTTGATCGAGTGCGCACCATCGCCTTCGTCATTCAGGGCCTCTGCGTGGCGATTGCCGTGCTGCTTTACGTGCCGCGTCTCGGCTCGACTTCTGCAACGACCGGCATCCTTTGGGAGCTGCAGGCGATCACCGCCGTCGTTGTCGGCGGTACGGCGCTCAAGGGCGGGGCGGGGCGTGTCTGGGGCACGATCTGCGGTGCCTTCATCCTCGAGCTGGTCGGCAACATCATGCTGCTCTCGAATTTCATCTCCGAATATCTGATCGGCGCCATCCAGGGCACGATCATCATCATCGCGATGCTCGTCCAGCGGTCGCTGGCGCGCAAGGCGTAAGGAAACGGCCGGGCAGGAGGGTCGCCCGGTCCGTTCAAACTCGACCCTCGTCACTTTGGGAGGAAACCAATGCACAAGAAACTTTTGGGTATGGCTGTTGCCATGACCGCGCTCGTGTCGATCTTCGGCGCAGCGCAGGCCCAGGATGCCAAGACGATCGGTGTCTCGATCCCGGCCGCAACACATGGCTGGACATCGGGTGTGATCTATCATGCCGAGCGTATTGCCAAGCAGCTCATGGAGCGCCATCCGGGCCTCAATGTCGTCGTGAAAACCTCTGCTGATCCGTCCAGCCAGGCGAATGCCGTGCAGGATCTGGCGACGCAAGGCATCGACGCGCTCGTCATCCTGCCGACGGATCCGGATCCGCTTGTCAACGCCATCCGCCAGATCAAGGACAGCGGCAAGTTCGTCGCGCTCGTCGACCGCGCACCGTCGGTCAACGACAACACCGTCCGTGACCTTTACGTGGCCGGCAACAACCCGGCTCTCGGCGAAGTCGCCGGCAAGTATATTGCCGAGACCACGCCGGACGCCGAAGTCGTCGTCATCCGCGGTATGCCGATCCCGATCGATCAGCAGCGCCAGGACGGTTTCGACAAGGGTATCGAAGGCTCCAACGTCAAGATCCTCGACCGCCAGTTCGGCAACTGGAACCGCGACGATGCCTTCAAGGTCATGCAGGACTACCTGACCAAATATCCGAAGATCGATGTGGTCTGGTGCCAGGACGACGACATGGCCGTCGGCGTACTTCAGGCGATCGAACAGGCCGGCCGTACCGATATCCAGTACATCATCGGTGGTGCCGGTTCGAAGGACATGATCAAGAAGGTCATGGACGGCGACAAGATGGTGCCGGTCAACGTTCTCTATCCGCCGTCGATGGTTGGCACGGCGATGGAAATGACGGCTGCCGCCCTCTACGACAGCGTTCCGGTGCATGGCACCTACACGCTGGACGCGACACTGATCACCCCTGAAAACGCGGAAGGCTACTACTTCCCGGATTCGCCTTTCTGATCCGCAGGACTTCAACGCCATGGTCTGCCCGGGTTTTTCCCGGGCAGATTTCCGCTGTGAACATCATTGCGGTTGTGTCGAAATTCCATCTCCTGTAATCGTTCACGGAAACGTTGCAGGGATCTCAGGGAGGAGAATTCATGAAGACGATCAAAGGACCGGCGATCTTTCTCGGCCAGTTTGCGGGTGATGCCGCACCGTTCAACACCTGGGATGGGATTACCAAATGGGCGGCCGAAAAGGGTTATGAGGGCGTCCAGGTTCCGACCTGGGCCGGCCAGCTGATGGACCTGAAAAAGGCCGCTGAATCCAAGGATTATTGCGACGAGCTTGCCGGTGTGGCGCGGGCGAACGGCGTCGAAATCACGGAACTCTCCACCCACCTGCAGGGCCAGTTGGTCGCGGTTCATCCGGCCTATGACGAAGCCTTCGACGGCTTTGCCGCACCCGAAGTGCGCGGAAATCCGAAGGCCCGCCAGGAATGGGCGGTGCAACAGGTCAAATATGCGCTGAAGGCTTCGCGCAATCTCGGCATCAAGGCGCATGCGACCTTCTCGGGCGCGCTTGCCTGGCCCTATATCTATCCCTGGCCTCAGCGCCCGGCGGGTCTGGTCGAGACCGCTTTTGACGAACTTGCACGCCGCTGGTTGCCGATCCTCGATTACGCGGACGAACAGGGTGTCGACGTCTGCTATGAGATCCATCCGGGCGAAGACCTGCATGATGGCGTGACCTTCGAGATGTTCCTCGAGCGGGTGAAGAACCACTCCCGCGCCAACATGCTCTATGACCCGTCGCATTACGTGCTGCAGTGCCTCGACTATCTCGACAACATCGACATCTACAAAGACCGGATCAAGATGTTCCACGTCAAGGACGCGGAGTTCAACCCGACCGGTCGGCAGGGCGTCTATGGTGGTTACCAGGGCTGGGTCAACCGCGCCGGGCGCTTCCGCTCGCTCGGTGACGGCCAGGTCGATTTCGGCGCGATTTTTTCGAAGATGGCAGCGAACGACTTCGACGGCTGGGCCGTTGTCGAATGGGAATGCGCACTGAAGCATCCGGAAGACGGCGCCCGCGAAGGGGCCGATTTCGTCCGGGCGCATATCATCCGCGTCACCGAGAAGGCGTTCGACGACTTCGCGTCTGGCGGTACGGACGATGCCGCGAACCGCCGGATGCTGGGGCTCTGATCGTCACGCCTGCTTGAGGGCGGCGATGTCGCCGCTCTCGAGGTGGGGCAGGGCGCGTTCGATCTTGTCGAGCGGCCAGTCCCACCAGGCGAGGGTTAGGAGTTCAGCGATCTCCTCGTCCGTGAAGCGTTTGCGGATCAAGTTAGCGGGATTGCCGCCGACGATCGCGTAGGGCGGCACATCGCGGGTGACGACCGCACGCGCGGCAATGATGGCTCCGGAGCCGATCGTGACCCCCGGCATGATCGTTGCGCCATGGCCGATCCAGACATCATGGCCGATGATGGTGTCTTGGAAAGGCAGCTCCTGATAGCCGCCGATTGTGTCAGGGCTGAAGACGCGGAAGGGATAGGTCGTCACACCCGACATGGCATGGTTGGCCGAACTGGTGATGAAGATCACCTCGCGGGCAATCTGCACGAAGCGGCCGATCACCAGCCGTTCCTGGCTGAAGGGGTAGAGATAGGGCGCGAGGATCGCTGCCGTCTCTTCTGCGGTGCCGGAATGGGTGAAATAGCTGAAGTCGCCGATCTCCATTCGGGGATGATCGATGACGGCAGCAAGCTGAACGGTCTCGCGATAGGGTGTCCCATCGGCGAGCGTGATCGGATAGGGTATTCTCGGGTCGAGAATAGGCATGGTTGAGATCCTTGCAAAAGCTTCCATTCAGCGTCGCGGTGATCGCTGACGCGGGCTTGTTCGCTTTGCCTCAGAAGAGGCGGATCTCAGATGTTCACTGTCAGGGCATCCTTCTTCTCGGATGCCAGTCTAACGGATCTGGAGCGTGAACTCCAGACGCAGCTCATGAAGGAGGACGCATCATGGCGATCGAAGCAAGCAAGTCGGGCGAACGGACACCGAAGATCCGGTTGGGGATGGTCGGCGGTGGCGCCGGGGCCTTCATCGGCGCAGTGCACCGCATGGCGGCCCGTCTCGACGACCAGTACGACCTCGTTGCCGGTGCTCTGTCCTCGACACCGGAGAAGTCGGTGGCCTCCGGTCGCGAACTCGGGCTCGATCCCGAGCGTTGCTACGGTTCTTACGAAGAGATGGCGGAAAAGGAAGCGGCGCGCCCCGACGGTATCGAGGCCGTGTCGATCGTGACGCCGAACCATGTGCATTTCCCGGCCGCCAAGGCCTTCCTGGAGCGTGGCATCCATGTCATCTGCGATAAGCCGCTCACCTCAAATCTCGAAGACGCCAAGGCGCTGAAGGCGGTTGCCGACAAGGCCAAGGCGCTGTTTATCCTCACCCACAATTACACTGGCTATCCGATGGTGCGGCATGCGCGCGAGCTTGTGCGCTCCGGCGAACTCGGGGATCTGCGTCTCGTGCAGATGGAATATCCGCAGGATTGGCTGGCCGAGCCGATCGAGCAGACCGGCCAGAAGCAGGCCGCCTGGCGCACCGATCCGAAGCAGTCGGGTGCGGGTGGTTCGACCGGTGATATCGGCACGCATGCCTATAATCTCGGCTCGTTCATCTCCGGCCTCGAACTCGACGAGCTGGCAGCTGATGTGCACACCTTCGTCGAAGGGCGCCGTCTCGACGACAACGCCCATGTGATGCTGCGCTTCAAAGCCAAGGGGACAGAAATGCCCGCCAAGGGTCTGCTCTGGTGCAGCCAGGTGGCGACCGGCAACGAGAACGGGCTGAAGGTCCGCATCTATGGCACGAAGGCCGGCATCGAATGGACGCAGGCTGATCCGAACTATCTGTGGTTCACCCGGCTTGGCGAACCCAAGCAGTTGATCACGCGTGGCGGGGCAGGGGCGAATGCCGCAGCTGGCCGCGTGACACGTATTCCGTCGGGTCATCCGGAAGGCTATCTCGAAGCTTTCGCAACGATCTATACGGAAGCGGCTCACGCCATCAATGCGGCAAAGGCCGGGACTGCGGTCGATGCGGCGGTGATCTATCCGACGGTCGATGACGGCGTGAAGGGGGTCGCGTTCGTTGAGGCTTGCATCGAGTCGGGCAAAAAGAATGGCGGTTGGGTGAAGGTTTGATCTCAGCTTCCGTTTGAGGCGAGTTTTGAGGGGCGTTAGCGGCTCTTTCTCTCTTCTCCCCAGCGGGGAGAAGGTGGCGCGCAGCACCGGATGAGGGGGAGCGAAGCTCAGGCGACATGTTTGCGCATGTCGATCCGCCCCCTCACCCTGCCTCCGCTGCGCTCGGCTTCCCTCTCGCCACGGGGAGAGGAGGGCACGCCGGCCTCGTGCAGGTCACCCCACCCCTCCGCTGCGCTCCCACCCTCCCCCTCTAGGGGAGAGGAGGGTGTCTTAACTGCAACGTTGCAGTTTTTTGTTCCTGATGTCTTCACCGCGTTGCGCCTTTGCTCTAAACCGCTCAACGACCGACTGCGGGCGCCCATCTGCGCCCTGATATGACGAAGGACAGTGTCATGATCGATCCCAAGGCTCTCGCCTCGCGTTTTCCCGGTGACTTCCTGTTTGGGGTCGCGACCGCCTCCTTCCAGATTGAAGGAGCGTCGAAGGCGGATGGGCGCAAGCCCTCGATCTGGGATGCGTTTTCCAACATGCCGGGCCGGGTTTATGGGCGGCATAATGGCGATATGGCCTGCGATCACTACAATCGCTGGGAAAGCGATCTTGATCTGATCAAGGACATGGGCGTGACCGGCTATCGCTTCTCGATCGCCTGGCCGCGCGTCCTTCCGGAAGGAACGGGCCCGATCAACGAGAAGGGTCTCGATTTCTATGACAACCTCGTCGACGGGCTGAAGGCACGCGGCATCAAGGCCTATGCGACGCTCTACCATTGGGATCTGCCGCTTGCCTTGACGGGCGAGGGCGGCTGGACGGCGCGCTCCACGGCACAGGCTTTCCAGCGCTATACCAAAGTGGTGATGGAGCGGCTCGGCGACCGGCTCGATGCGGTCGCAACCTTCAACGAGCCCTGGTGCTCGGTCTGGCTCAGCCATCTCTACGGCGTGCATGCGCCCGGCGAGCGCAGCATGGATGCGGCCCTTCATGCGCTGCACTACACCAATCTGGCGCACGGTCTTTCCGTTCAGGCGATCCGGGAAATTAGCCCCAAGGTGCCCGTGGGGTTGGTGCTCAATGCGCATGAGACGCTGCCGGGCTCCGACAGCGCTGAAGATCGCGCGGCGGCCGAGCGGGCGCATCAGTTCCACAATGGCGTCTTCTTCGATCCAGTCTTCAGGGGCGAATATCCGGCCGAGTTCCTCTCGGCGCTGGGGCATCGCATGCCCAAGATCGAGGAGGGCGATCTCGGCATCATCAGCCAGCCGCTCGATTGGTGGGGGCTCAACTACTACACGCCGATGCGCGTTGCCGCCGATCCGACGCCGGGTGCCGAATTCCCGGCGACCGTCAATGCGGCTCCGGTTTCGGATGTGAAAACCGATATCGGCTGGGAAGTCTATGCGCCGGCGCTGAAGTCGCTCGTCGAGCGGCTCTATGCCCGCTACGACCTGCCGGTTTGTTACATCACCGAAAACGGCGCCTGTTACAACATGGAGGTCGAGGGTGGCGAGGTCGAGGACCAGCCGCGGCTGGATTATTACGCTGAGCATCTCGACAAGGTCGCCGATCTGATTGCCGATGGCTATCCGATGCAGGGCTATTTCGCCTGGTCGCTGATGGACAATTTCGAGTGGGCGGAGGGGTACCGGATGCGCTTCGGCCTCGTGCATGTCGATTACGACACCCAGGTCCGCACCATCAAGAAGAGCGGCAAGTGGTATCGTGATCTTGCCTCAGAGTTTCCGAAGGGAAACTTCAAGGCGGATTGAGCGGGCAGGGGGCTATGGCCCCCGTAATCCTGGTCAGCCGAGCTTGATCAGCTTGTTGCCGGCATCCACTTCGTTGCGCCGGTCGAAGTCGGCACGGGCCGACTGGATGCGTTCGTGATGGGTGAAAACCCAGCCGCCCAGCGCCCGGATCGGCTCGCCGAAGGAGCGGCCGAGATCGGTCAGGGCATATTCCACCTTGGGTGGCACGGTGGGATGCACTGTGCGTTCGACGATGCCGTCCCGCTCCAGTGCGCGCAGTGTCAATGTCAGCATGCGCTGGGATATGCCGACCACCGATCGCTTCAGATCGGAGAAGCGTTGCGGCCCGTCTCCGAGCATCATGATGACCAGAACCGTCCATTTATCACCCAGACGGGCCAGCATTTCGCTGACGGTCTGGCACTTGTTAGGATCGTAGTTATCGCACATGGAGGGTCCAATCGTTCCATCGGTGTAACCTGGTATCAAAAATGTGCCTTCTTGCACAAATTTTCCGGTTCCATATCTAGGCCTGGTTACGAATTTATACCAGACCCGATCGGCCGTGCCAACTCCCGTGGCGCCTTGAGGGTTCAAACAGGAGCGACACCATGTCCGCATTGATCGAAAAGCTCAACTGGCGTTATGCCACCAAGAAGATGGACCCTTCCAAGTCCGTGTCCGAGGACAAGGTCGAGCGCATTGTCGAGGCCGCGCGTCTCGCACCGACCTCCAGCGGGTTGCAGCCCTTTGAAGTGATCGTCGTTACCAACAAGGACGTCCGTGCCAAGATCCAGGAAATCGCCTGGAACCAGGCACAGGTGACCGAAGGCTCGCATCTTCTCGTCTTCGCCGCCTGGGACAATTACACGGTCGAGCGCATCAACCACATGTTCGACCTGACCAATGACGAGCGCGGCTTCAAGAACGAGGGCTTCGAAAATTATCGTCAGATGCTGCTCGGCATGTATCCGGGCCGCGATGCGGACGTGAACTTCGAGCATGCCGCCCGCCAGGCCTATATCGGCTTTGGCATGTCGGTTGCTGCCGCCGCCTTCGAAGGCGTCGATGCGACCCCGATGGAAGGTTTCGATGCGGCCAAGCTCGACGAGATCCTTGGTCTTCGCGAAAAGGGTCTGCGTTCGGTGACGATCCTGCCGCTCGGTTATCGCGCCGCCGAAGGCGACTGGCTTGCCGGACTGAAGAAGGTGCGTCGTCCGAAGGATGAGTTCGTCTCCGTCGTCGCCTGACCATCCGTCTATCCGTGTCGGTACCTCCAGGCCGACCTGCAAAGGGCTCCGGGAAACCGGGGTCCTTTTTCGTTGCATATCAGGATATTCAGGTGGTTGGTTATTCTGCATGCTCTTCAGTGTGTTAAGTCAAATTGAACACATTTCGACGCAAGGTGTGGCTTCAGCCTTGGGTAGATCGTATGCGGCTTCACCATTTCGACAGACGGCTACGGCCACTTGCCACCCGACGGGTGGCGGTCGCAGTCTTGCTCGTCGTTTTCGCGACCATGGCGATGATGGTGGCCTCGATCGTGATGACCGCGCTCGATCGCGTCGCGAGCTATGCCAACCATCTGGACGAGGAACGCTCGCGCGAAACGCTCGTCGGCGCCGTTCAGACCTTCGAACATCAGCTGGGCGCGACACTGCTCGACTACACTGCCTGGGATGATGCCGCGACCAATGCCTATGTCCACAAGGACATGGCCTGGATGATCAGCAATTTTGGCGACATGACCTTCGACAGCGACCTGTTCGACGTGGCGATCGTGCTCGATGCCGAGGGGCGTCCGATGATGGCCTATTCTGACGGGGAGCCGGTCGAGGGCGATGCCCGTGGCTATCTGACGCCTGCGTTGGTGGAGCTCTTCGACAAGGTGCGCTCAGGCCAGAGCGGTCTCGTTCCCCAGTCGCTCGGCTTCATCCGCACGCAAAGGGGGATCGGCTCTGCCGGTGTTGCCCTGATCCGTCCGAAATCAGGAGACGTCGGCGTTCCCCGGGCAGAGCGAGTCTATCTCGCCTTCATCCGGCATCTTTCGCCGCTTACGGTGGAGCGACTGTCCGACGCTTATGTGCTTCCCGGCCTCGTCCTGACGCCGCCGTCCTCGAGCAATGCATCCGTCACGATCTCTGCTCCTTCCGGTCAGGCCATCGCCTCCCTGGCTTGGACCCCGCGTGCCCCGGGAGACCAGAGCCGCGAACAGGTCGCGCCCCTGATCAAGGCGGCGCTGGTGATCGTTACCATCTATGCCGTCCTGCTCGTCATCATCGGCAATGCCGAGTTGCGCCGGGTGCGGGCCGATGAAGCCAATGCCGTCCAGCTCGCGCAGACCGATCGCCTCAGCGGTCTCCTCAATCGTGCCGGGCTTACCCAGTTGCTTGAGGATCAGGTGCGACGCGGGCGCGACATGAACGAAGATGTCGTGCTGCTCTATCTCGATCTGGATGGCTTCAAGGAGGTCAACGACGCCTATGGTCATGCGACGGGCGACCGGCTCATCCGCGCGGTCGCGGCCGGCCTCTCGGTTCTGGTCGGTGATGCTTCCGCACTTGCCAGGATCGGCGGCGACGAATTCGGCATCGTGCTGACGGGCAACAATGCACAGGAGCGTGCCCTTTCACTTGCAGGTTCTATCATCGCCTTCTTCGACGAGCCTGTGCTTCTGGGCGAACGGACCGTCGTTGTCGGTTGCAGCATCGGCATCTGCGTTTCCGAGGGCGGTCTTGTCGATGGTGGCGAGCTGACGCGGCGCGCCGACATGGCCATGTATTCGTCCAAGGATGGTGGCCGTGGCCGCTGGACGGTCTACGACCCCCGCATGGACGAGGAGCGGGAAAGCCGCAATCAGATGGAAATCGATCTGCGCGAGGCCATCGCACGCGGTGAAATCGAGGTCGTCTACCAACCGGTCGTCGATGCCAAGACCTTCACCCTGGTCAGCGTCGAGGCGCTGGCGCGCTGGACGCGCAGGGGACATGGGCCGGTGTCGCCGGACGTGTTCATTCCGATCGCCGAGACCAGCGGCCTGATCGATCAGCTCGGCCTCTGCGTTCTCAGCCAGGCTCTTCGCCAGCTCGGTGATTGGCCCGAGCTGAAGCTTTCTGTCAACGTTTCTCCAGGCCAGTTCCGGGATCCGGCCTTTGTCGATCATGTCGCGGCGACCTTCGCGGAGGCGCGCATCGAGCCCGGTCGGGTCGTCATGGAGATGACCGAAACCTACTTCATCCAGAGCCCCGAACGGGCAAGGCTCGCCATGGACCGGCTGCGGTCGCTCGGCCTCAGGATCGCGCTTGATGATTTCGGCGCAGGTTTCTCCAGTGTTGGCTATCTCCGGCAATTCGGCTTTGATCGGATGAAGATCGACCGGTCGCTCGTCCAATCGCTCGATCGGGGCCATCGGGCCGTGGAAATGCTGCAGGCAACTGTGGCTCTTGCCCGCTCGCTCGGCATCCCCGTCACGGCCGAGGGGGTCGAGACCGAGCAGCAGGCCGTCATCCTTCGGATTGCTGGCTGCGACCAGTTGCAAGGCTATCTCTTCGGCCGTCCGCAGTCCCCAGAACAGATTGCCGCGCTGATGCTAAGACCGATGGAACTGCGGGCCAAGGCTGCCGAACTTGCCTTTGCCGCCGGCCGCGATGGTGGCCTGCCGGCCTGAGCATAGGAACGGATGATCTGGAACGATTGCCGGTCTTGCGCCTTCTCCTTTCAGAAAGGAGACATTCCATGTTCACCACAGATACCTGGCTTAAAATCGTCTGCAGCATGATGATCAATGCCGTGATCTTCGGAGTCGGCGCCATTCTCGTGCTGTCGATCCCGGCTTTGGCTGCTCACGCCAAGGTCCTGCTGCCGCTGGTCGTCATCGCCGCCTTTGCCGCTGCCCCCTTCTTCGCACTGGTGGTCGCACCGCGCATGCGGCTCAGAAACTGGGGCCGCAAAGACTGGAAGCGCGGAGATACGATCTCCGGCTGATCAGGCCAAACATTCCATCGGCGGCTTTCAGCCGCCGATGTGCTTTTCGCCACGCTTCCTGGCGAGCGCGATCTGCAATTGGCGCTGACGATAGCGGTCACGATCGGCTTCGGTGCGATCGGGATAGCAATGGCTGCAGGAGACGCCTTCCTCGTAATGCGGATGGGTCAGTTCTTCTGCTGTGATCGGGTTGCGGCAGGCATGGCAGAGCCTGTGATCGCCCTCTTTCAGGCCATGGGTCACGGAGACCCGTTCGTCAAAGACGAAGCAGGCGCCGTCCCAGAGGCTCTGTTCTTCCGGCACTTCCTCCAGATATTTCAGAATGCCGCCCTTGAGGTGGTAGACCTCATCGAAGCCCTGTTGCTTCATGAAAGCCGTCGCCTTTTCGCAGCGGATGCCGCCGGTGCAATACATGGCGATCTTCGGCTTGTTGTGCAGGCCGGGATTGTTCTTCACCCAGTCGGGAAACTCGCGGAACGTCTTGGTGTTCGGGTCGACGGCGCCGCGGAAGATGCCGATAGCCGTCTCGTAGTCGTTGCGGGTGTCGATGACGATGGTCTCGGGATCTGAGATCAGATCGTTCCAGTCCTTCGGATCGACATAGGTACCGACGATCTCGTTGGGGTCGATGTCCTCGACGCCCATGGTGACGATTTCCTTTTTCAGCCGAACCTTCATGCGCAGGAAGGGCATCTTGGAGGCCCGACTTTCCTTGTGCTCCAGGTTCGAGAATTCCGGCTGACTACGAATGTAGGCAAGCACCTTGGCGATCGCAGCATCTGTGCCGGCGATGGTGCCGTTGATGCCTTCATGGGCAATCAGCAGAGTACCCTTGACGCCTTCTGTTTTGCAAAGGGTCTCGAGTGGCTCCTGGAAGCTTTCGAAGCGCGGAAACTTGGCAAAGTGATAGAGGGCGGCGACGCAAAAGGCGCCGGTTGTCTCAGGGCGGGGGGCTGAAGTGTGTTCGGTCATGGTCTGCGAAATACCCCCTCGGCCCTTGCTGCGCAACGGATTTCCGTTCGCCCGGGCAAGTTTGAAAATCGTCAAGTCGATCGCCGATTGTGCGTTGGTGCGTTGCAGCACTGGACAGCGCGAAAAGCTTTGAGTAGAGGAGTGTAACTTTATAACATTATAGGTGATCCTAATGTTCAAGAATATCTTCGCAGCCTCATTCGCGCTTCTGCTCGCCGGTGCGGCGCCCACCATCGCGGACGACGGCGTCGTCGACATCGTCGCGCCCTTTGAAATCGGCGGTCTCGATCCGTCCAAGTCGGGCGACATTTTCCTGCGCATGGGGATCGTCGAGACCCTGGTCGAGGCGGACAAGGATGGCAATCCGGTTCCGGCGCTGGCGAAGAGCTGGACGGTCAGCAACGACGGCCTGACCTGGCGCTTCGAGCTGCAGTCGGGCGTGACGTTCCAGGACGGTACGTCGCTGACGGCGGAGGCAGTCGCCTCTGCGCTCCGGACTGCCAAGGACAAAGCCGGACTTCTGAGCAAGGCGCCGATTGCCGACATCAAAGCCGAGGGGGAGGGCACGCTCGTCGTCTCGCTGACGAAGCCTTTTGTGCCGCTTCTCGCTTTCCTTGCCGAGAACCGTGCGCAGATCCTGGCACCGGCCTCCTATGACGGCGCTGACGTCAAGTCGATCATCGGAACGGGACCGTTCAAGCTGACGAAGATCGAGCCGCCGCAGAGCCTCGCCGTCGAGCGCTTTGCCGACTACTGGGGCAATAAGCCCGAAATCGAGAAGGCGACCTATCTTTCGGTCAGCCGCGCCGAGACCCGCGCGCTGATGGCCGAGAGCGGTGACGCCGATTATGTCTTCAACCTCGATCCCGCCAGCCGCACACGGCTTTCGAAGAGCGACAAGGTCGTGCTGCAGTCTGTCTCGATCCCGCGCAGCGTCCTGCTCAAGGTCAATGCCGGTCATCCTTTCCTCGCCGACGTCAAGGCGCGCGAGGCGTTGAGCTTGGCCATCGACCGGGAAGGCCTTGCAGTCGCCATCCTGCGCTATCCGGCGGCTGCGACCCAGCTTTTCCCACCGAGCCTGAAGATCTGGCACGATGCCGATCTTGCGCCGCTCGGTTATGATGTCGACAAAGCCAAGGCGCTTCTGGCCGAGCTCGGCTGGACGGCGGCTGATGACGGCATTCTGGTCAAGGACGGCAAGCCGTTTGCTCTGACGCTAACCACCTATCCGGACCGCCCGGAACTGCCGTTGATCGCCGCCGTCCTGCAGGACCAGTTGAAGGAAATCGGTGTTGCGCTCACCATCAACTCGACCAATTCCTCCGAGATCCCGGCCAAGCATCAGGATGGTTCGCTGGAACTCGCGCTGATGGCGCGCAACTTCGCGCTGGTTCCTGACCCGATCGGCACCATGCTCTCCGACTACGGTCCTGGTGGTGGTGGTGATTGGGGTGCCATGAACTGGACGAATGCCGGCTTCGAAAAGGCGCTGGATGATCTGACCCGCGTCACGGACCCCGCTGAAGGCGAGGCGCTGCGCCATCAGGCCGTCGCTGCCATTCAGGCCGAACTGCCGGTCATTCCGCTGGCCTGGTATCAGCAGACCGTCGCCTTCTCGCCGAAGCTGGAGGGTGCCACGATCGATCCGTTCGAGCGTAGCTTCGGTCTCGAAACCATGCGGTGGGCGAAATGACGAAGGCCATTGTGAACCGCCTGATCCAGGCGGCTCTGGTGGCGTTCATGGTGGGTATCATCTGCTTTGTGATGACAAGGTCGCTTCCGGGCGACCTTGCCTACCGGATCGCTGCCGGCCGCTATGGCTACGATGTCGTCGACAGTGCGGCCGCTGCCAAGGTGGCCGCCGAACTCGATCTCGCCAAACCGGCCATCCTGGCACTCTTCGACTGGATGGCCGACCTCTTGCGCCTTGATCTCGGCACATCGCTCATCAGCGGCAAACCGGTCATCGAAGAGATCGGCATGCAGCTCGGTCACACGGTCCAGCTGGCTTTCGCCGCTATCGTGCTGTCGCTGTTCATTGGCCCGCCGCTTGGCATTCTCGCGGGTCTCAGGCCCGGCGGGGTGCTCGACCGCACACTGATGCTGGTCTCGACGGGGCTGCGTGCCCTGCCGCAGTTCGTTGTCGGCCTGGTCCTGATCATCATCTTCGGGATCACCTTCAATCTCCTGCCCGTGGCAGGCCACACCCATGGTGCGCATCTTGTCCTCCCGGCATTGACGCTGGCGCTCGGTCTTGCTGCCGTCTCCAACCGCGTGGCACGGGATGCCATGGTCGCGGTTTCGCGCTCGCCCTATTACACCTTTGGCCGCACCAAGGGTCTGAGCGAATGGCAGGTCTTTACGCGGCACGGACTGCGCAATGTTGCCGTCCCGATCGTCACCTATCTCGGTGTGCAGTTCGTCTACCTCGTCGAGGGGGTCGTCGTCGTCGAGACACTGTTTGCCTGGCCGGGCATAGGCCATGCGCTGGTGCATGCGATCTTCGGCCGCGATGTGCCGATGATCCAGGGTACGGCACTGGTCATGGGATTTATGTTCGTCGCGCTCAATGCGCTTGTCGATCTCTTCTGCCATGGCATCGATCCCCGGAGACGCAGCACATGACGACGCTCGATTATGTGGCGCCGCGCCCGGCGCGTTGGCCGATGCGTCGGTTGGCTGGCGTGGCCATCCTGGGCGGGCTCTTGGCTTTTGCCTTCCTCCCGCTTGTGATCGGCGGAACGGATCCGCTCAAGCAGACGCTGCGCTACAGCCTGCAAGGGCCGAGCGTTGCCGATTGGTTCGGCTATGACCATCTCGGTCGCTCGATGCAGGCGCGGCTTGCGGCAGCCCTTCGCCTGTCGCTGGGGCTGGCACTGCTTTCGGTGTTCACCGCAATGATCCCCGGCGTGCTGCTCGGAGTGCTTGCGGCCTGGCGCGGCGGTTTTGCCGATCGCGCCGTGGGTGCGGTGTCCGAGGCCTTCCTGGCGCTGCCCGGTCTGTTGCTGGTGCTGATGCTGACGGCGATCGTGCCCGACAATCCGGCCATGCTCTATGTTGGCATCTCCCTCGTTCTGTGGGTCGAGTATTTTCGACTTACACGGGCCCTGGCACGACCACTGCTGTTTTCTCCGGCTGTGGAGGCCTCGCGTCTGCTCGGCTTCGGTCCCGCATATATCCTGCGCCGGCATCTCTGGCCGGAGCTTGCGCCGATGATTTTGACGGTGGCCGCCTATGGTGCTGCCTCTGCGATCATGGCGATCGCGGCGCTCGGCTTCGTCAGCGTCGGTGTCCGCCCGCCGACGCCGGAGCTCGGATCGATGATGATCGAGCTTCTGCCTTATTACCAGGAGGCGCCGCATGCGCTTCTGCAGCCGATAGCCGTCATCTTCCTGATGGTGCTCGCCCTGCAACTGATCGCCGGAAAGGACAAGCCATGACCATTCTGCTTTCCGTCGATGGGGCTTCGGTCTCTGCCGCCAAGGGTGAAATCGTGGCCCCGGTCTCGTTTTCCCTCAAGGCGGGGCGGCCCTTCACCATTCTCGGCGAAACCGGCTCGGGCAAGAGCCTGCTTGCCCAGGCGATCATCGGCCTCCTGCCGTCCGGGCTGACCGCCACCGGCTCGCTGACCATTGATGGTGAGACGCTGCCGCTGGCCGAGCCGAAGCTCTTTCGGAAACTCTGGGGCCGGACAGTCGGCGTCCTGCCGCAGGAGCCATGGCTGGCGCTTGATCCGACCATGGTGGCGCTCGACCAGGTGGCCGGGGGGCATCGTTATCTGGGGCGTCTCGATGAAGACGAGGCCGTGTCTGCGGCTCGCACCGATCTCGAAGCGCTTGGCGTGCTCGATGCCGAGGCAAAGCTCCCGGGTCAGCTTTCCGGCGGCATGGCGCAGCGCGTTGCCTTTGCCGCAGCAAGGGCCGGTGGTGCGCGCATCATCATCGCCGACGAGCCGACCAAAGGGCTCGATGTTGCCCGCCGGGACGAGGTGATCGCGCTTCTGATGCAGGAGGTGCAGGCGGGTGGCACGGTGCTCACCATCACCCACGACCTCGCGCTCGCCCGGCAGATGGGCGGCGATCTCGCCGTCATGCTGGAGGGCAAGATCGTCGACGCGGGTGAGGCGGCAGACGTGCTGGCATCGCCGGTCCACGACTATACGCAGCGGCTGATCGCGGCCGAACCGGAGAACTGGGCGCAAAGGGCTTTGGGAGTTCGTGACGATTCGGACCCGATCCTGATCGCTTCCGGCTTGAAGAAGGTGCGTGGCGGCAAGCTGCTGTTTGACGGACAGGAAATCGCCCTTCGTCCCGGCGAGATAGTCGGGATCACGGGGCCAAGCGGCTCGGGCAAGAGTTCGCTCGGAGACGTTCTGCTTGGGCTGTTGACACCCGATGCCGGCGAGGTCACCCGCCTGCCGCAGGCATCTGCCGTTCGCTATCAGAAGCTCTACCAGGATCCGCCCTCTGCCTTTCCGCAGAAGATCACGCTCGGGGAGGCGATCGCCGATCTGATGCGCCTGCACAGGCTGGACGGCACCCGTGTCGCGCCGCTGATGGAGCGGCTGCGGCTGTCACCCGTGTTGTTGACGAGGCTGCCGACGGAGGTGTCCGGCGGCGAGTTGCAGCGTTTCGCTCTTCTGCGCGTGCTGCTGCTCGATCCTGTCTTCCTGTTTGCCGATGAGCCGACTTCGCGTCTCGATCTGATCACCCAGCAGGAGACCATCGATCTCTTGACGGAACTGGCGCGAGAGCGGAACTGCGCGGTTCTGCTTGTCAGCCACGACGCAGCCCTGATCGAGAAGACCTGTGATCGTCAGGTGCGCATCGGCAGCGCCTAGACTGAGATCCGAAGCCTCACGCCGTGGCCCGCAGCCAGAGCGTCTCGATGACGCCGGCCTCGTCTTTGGCGGGGTCGGCGAAGACCTGACCGGCTAGCGCCACAGCTTCGCGGCGGAGGTCCTGCTGGCGGCGGATGATGATCGCCAGCAGGAAGGACTGGCCTTCACCGTCACCGAAGATCTCGGGCTCATGGTCGAGCAGGGCCGTCAACACCGTCAAGTCGTGTTCATGGCCAAGCAGGTCAACCAGTCTCTTGGCGTCCCTGCGCTTGGCGGCGAAGGCACTCGGCCAGAGTTCCCGCAGCAGCGAAAGGTTCATCCAATAGGCCTGGGCCGCCTTGCGCAGGTCGTGATAGGCCTCGCCATGGCCTTGTCCCTCGCAGAACTCCAGTGCCTCTGCCGCACGCTGCAGCCCCTTGCGCCAGCCTTTGGCCAGAAGGCGGGCCGCGTGACCCGGTCTCGAGGGAAGTTCGAGTGTATCGAGCGCTGCATGAGCTGCGCGGCACTGATCGATCGCGTGCCGAACCTTGTCCTCGAGATCCGTCTCGGAAGAGGCAATGTCGTCGCGCCGGAGGACGAGGACGGTGCGGGCCGCATCCAGCGTCTCGGCTTCGTCATCGGTTAGGGTGTGCTCGGAAAGATGGTCGACGGTTTCGATCAGGGCTGTCGCGTCGCGCACCAGGGAAAGGCCGCGTGCGGTGTCGCGAATGCGGGCATTCTCCTGGCGCCGGAACGTTTTGTCGGCGGAGGCGACGAGACGGTAGAGGTTTCGGACCCTTTTGAACCCCTTGCGGGCCTCATGGATCGCCTCGTGCAAACCGTCGGGTCTGGTCTCCAGAGCCGCGATGGCGCGCTCCAGCTGTTCGCGGGCGATCCGCCTGACTTCTGTCTCCAGTCCGGCGTCCGGGCTGATCCTATAGGGCATGCACCAGCCCCGGGCGGCTTCGCTGGGTCGCGAGGGACTGGTTGGAATAACGCTTGTCTCCCGTCACCTCACGGCCAAGCCATGCGGGCAGCTTCGGATCATCGGTCTCCGACTGCATCTCGACTTCGGCAATGACGAGGCCGCGGTGATTGCCGGCGAAGACGTCGACTTCCCAGGTGAAGCCGGCAAAATCGACCGTGTAGCGTGTCTTGTCGATCACATGGCCATCGGCAATGCCGATCATTTCGCGGGCGTCGTCTATGGGGATGGGGTATTCGAATTCGTCGCGGACCCGGAGGTTGCTGCCGAATTTGATCGTGACCTGGGCGGTCGCATCGTTCTTGGTCCGGATGCGGACCGAGCGGTCGCTTTCGGCGCAGATATAGGCCTGCCTGATCTGGGTCTCGGACGTGACGCCGCCCTTCCAGGCATCGTCCCGCACAAGAAACTTGCGTTCGATTTCCTTCGCCATACGCTCACGCTCCGAAAACAATTACGCCGCTGAACCATAGCGGAGGCGGCCGTGTTAGGAAACTGGAAAGATTCCGTGCTAGCTGTCGGTCTCGACAATCCGGTCGGCGCGGGTTAGTGAAAACCCGATCTAATCGTTTTAAAAAGAGGGTTCTGCCATGGGCGACAAAACCGAAAAGCTCCTCTCCACCCTGAAGCTTCAGCCGGTCGTGCCGGTTTTGATCGTTGAGGATGCCAGGACGGCGGTGCCGTTGGCCCGTGCTCTTGTCGCAGGCGGCCTGAAGGCGATCGAAATCACGCTCCGGACCGATGCTGCACTTGAAGCCGTCCGGCTCGTGGCTCAGGAAGTCGAAGGCGCCGTCGTTGGCGCAGGCACCATCCTCAACGCCGCTCACTATGCCGCGGCCGTCGATGCGGGCTCGCAGTTCATCGTCAGCCCCGGTACGACGCAGGAGCTGCTGGACGTGGCGCGGAGCTCCGACATTCCGCTACTGCCGGGTGCTGCCACTGCGTCTGAAGTGATGGCGCTGCGCGAAGAGGGCTACAAGGTTCTGAAATTCTTCCCCGCCGAACAGGCTGGCGGTGCGGCCTATCTCAAGGCCCTGTCCTCGCCGCTTGCCGGAACGCTGTTCTGCCCGACAGGTGGGATCTCGCTGAAGAACGCGATGGACTATCTTTCGCTGCCGAACGTCGTCTGCGTCGGAGGCTCCTGGGTTGCGCCGAAGGAGCTGGTTTCGGCCGGCGACTGGGCCGGCATAACCAAGCTTGCGAGCGAAGCATCGGCACTCAGGGGCTGATATCTTCGTCAGCGTTTCCATCAGGCTCTTTGTAATGTCACGGTCGCTTCCTATCTAGGGAGCGACCGTTTCAACAAGGAGACCGCAATGTTCGACGCCAAGAAGCTGCTGGATCAATTCCTCGGATCACAGATGCCGGGCGCATCCGGCTCGATCAGCCAGAAGGGGAACGATATCCTCGGTATGGCGAAGGCCAACCCGTGGAAGAGCGGCGCGCTTGCAGCCGTGCTGCTGGGCACGAAGACCGGTCGATCGCTGGGCGGCAATGCCCTGAAGCTCGGCGGACTCGCCGTAATTGCCGGTCTCGGCTACCAGGCCTACAGAAACTACAAGTCCGGACAGCCGGCCGAGCCGACGCAGGCGCTGCCGGAGCTCCTGCCGCCGCCGAAGGATTCGCCCTTCAGCACCGAGCCCGAGGCCATCTCGAATGATTTCGCCCTGTCGCTGGTGCGCGCGATGATCGCAGCCGCCAAGGCTGACGGCCATATTGATGTAAGCGAGCGGGCGCGGATCATGGACAAGGTTCACCTTTCCGGCCTCGGTTCGGAAGCGGAAGCCTTCATCGAGGCCGAGCTTGCGAAGCCCATTGATCTCGATGCGCTCGTCGCCTCGGCCAAGACCGAGGAGCAGAAGGTGGAGATCTACACCGCTTCGCGCCTTACCATCGAGCCCGACACCCGCACCGAGCGCGGTTACCTCGACATGCTGGCCGGTCGCCTCGGATTGCCGGATGCGCTGGTGGATCACATCGAGGCGACGGTCGCCTCCGCGAAGATCAGCCTCTGACATGTGCTGCGGCATCCGGTCCGGGCTTGGTACTGCCCGGACGGTTGCCTTTGCCGGCTCCGTGCCCTAAGCCTCGGGCCACTGTTTTGCCCGAGGCGTTTTCATGCGTGACCTGTCGACATTCAAGGGATGTCCGGCGCCCCAGCCTGTCAGGCTAGAGGGGCGTTTTGTCGTGGTCGAGCCGTTTGACAGTTCCGCGCATCTCCATGCGCTCTGGACCGGTCTTGGCGGCATGGCGATCAATCCGCTGCTCATCTATTTCACCCAGCCCGATTTCAACGGCATCGACGACTTCGACGCCTGGCTGGCGGCCGTCCAGAAAGGTGGCTGGGTCACGGAGGTTTTTCGCGACAAGGCGTCGGGCAAGATCGTCGGCATGGCAAACTACATGCGACCCGATCCGGCCAATGGCGTCGTGGAAATCGGCGGCGTGGCGCATGGTCCCACCATGAGCCGTTCGCCGCTCGCGACCGAGGCGCATTATCTTCTAGCCCGGCACGTCTTCGACGATCTCGGCTATCGCCGCTACGAATGGAAGTGCCACAACGAGAACCAGCCGAGCAAGGTGACGGCGAAGCGCTACGGCTTCAGCTTCGAAGGCGTGTTCCGCCAGCATATGCTGTCGAAAGGTCGAAATCGCGACACCGCCTGGTTCTCGATGATTGATAGCGAGTGGCCATTGATCCGAGCCGCCTTCGAGGCCTGGCTTTTGCCTGAGAATTTCGACGAGGCCGGCCGCCAACGGCGTCGGCTCGAGGATCTGCGGGCCGAGCTCGCGGCCTCAGACACCTGATAGGAAAGCAAATCGTGAAGCCGAACATCTTCAGCATCATCCTTTATGTCGGCACGGCAGTAACCGTTGTCGCACTCGCCTATGCGAGTTTCCAGAGCGCGACGGTTGCCTGGTCGGTCGGCATCTGCGTGGCGATCGGGGTCGTGGTCTACGCGTTCAGCAAGTTGCCGGAACCGAAGAAGGTCGCGCGGTCCGAGGGAACGTCGAGCACGACGCGCTCGCCGGCAGCGCAGGCCGCTGTCGTTGTTGCCGTGATCTTCGGCCTGATGCTGATCGTTCCGACCGTCGTGCTCTGGCTGGGGCGCTACTCGCCCGAACTCGGTGCCTTCGTGGGTGGGGTCGCCCTGATGGCGATGTTCCTTATCCTTTGGCTCCGCTCACGCTATCAGCGCAGCCGGGACGGGGACCAGGGCTGATTCTCTCAGCCGTTCAGGCTCGCTGCCAGAAGAAGGGCGCCGAGCAGGATAACGAGCAGTGCCGCACCGACTTCGATCGAGCTCGCAACGACGCCCGCGCGGCGCGACCCGGGCCCTGAGAGTTTCAGCGCAATGCTTTTTGCGCCGACCGCAAGGCTGGCGAGAATCGAAACGGTGATCGCGGTGCCGAGGGCCATGGCGAAGACGGACAGGACACCGCCGAGCAGCAAGCCGTTCAACAGCGAGAAGGTCATCACCAGAAGTGCGCCAGAGCATGGCCGCATTCCGACCGCGATGACGGCGGACCAGGCGTCCCGCAGGCTGAAAGCGCTGCCGCCGACGAGGCTCGGATCGGGCAGGTGGGCGATGCCGCATTCGTGACAGACAGACCCTGGAGCCAGCGCATCGTGATCATGGGCGACCGCCAGGGCGCGGAAGCGTGAGCCGGTTGTCTCGCCAGTCGAGGTGGTCTCAGTCGGACCGGCAAACAGCGAGGCCGTGACGCTGCCGCCGGAGGACGTGTCGGCACCCTTGAACAGGCTGCCCGTCGTTGCTGCCGCCCCACTTGTCTGGGCAAAGGATGCCTTCAGCTTGCGCACCAGCAGCCACAGGCCGAAGGCGACGATCATCGCGTAGCTGGCAATCTCCAGCGTGCGCGTCGCATCCGTCATGCTGATCGCGGTGCCGCGCAGCACGACATAGGCAATGCCGACGACCGCGATGGCGACGAGGCCTTGCAGGAACGCCGAGACGAAGGAAATCAGGATGCCGCGGCGCAACTCGATTTCATTGGCGAGCAGGTAGGACGAGATGACTGCCTTGCCATGGCCGGGGCCGGCGGCGTGGAAAATCCCGTACAAGAATGAGAGGCCGACCAGCGTTATGAGGCTTGCGGGATCCTCGCGCATGGCCTTCAGCGCTTCGGTGAGCGATCGGTAGAAGGTCTGCTGGTGATCGTTGATCCAGACCAGCAATTCGGCGAAGGGGCCGCCCGAGGGCTGGTAGCTGGGTTCGGCCGTGCCGATGCCAAGCGGGGAGGCGGCATGCGCGAGACTGGCGAGAAGCACAAGCACCAGTGTCGCGGCAATGAGACCCGAAATGCGCAAGCGGCCGGCCGTCGTCAGCATGCGACCTCCATGCGGGTGGCGAACAGCTTGCCCATGTCATTGCCGGTGGGATCGCTGAAAAAAGCCTCGGTGAGGTTGAGCTGGTTCTGGGCGATGACCTCGTCCGGATCGGGGCGGACGACCTTGTGGGTGCAGGCCGCGAAGGCCTTGCCCTCGACCACCATGTCTTCATCCTTGGCGAAGTCGATCGCGGTATAAAGCGTCGGGTCGTAGACGCCGAAATTCATCCGCCCGCCGATCGTGACGGGTGTCTTCGGCTTTGCGACGAAGAAGACGAGGAGCTGGTTGTCCTTAAAGTCGACGTTGAAGACCTCGGGCTTCGCGATTTCGGACGTGGCCCCGTCCTTGGTGATGAAGGAAAAATAGCTGTAATCGCCAAGCGAATCGCGGATCGTGTTGGCGATTTCGGTCAACTCGCTGTGGTCGAGCTTCAGGTCGCTGTTCTTGTCGAAGTCCATGAGAACGCTCGAGGAGAAGATGTCGTCGAAGCGCCAAACATTGCGCAGTTCCTTCAGCGTGCCGTCATCCGCCGCGACGATCTCGAGCCGGGCCTCGGCGAAGATATGCGGATGGGAAAGTGCCGGTGTGGCAAAGGCCGTGACCATTGCGGCCGCCCAGTAACCGAGCCTCTTCAGCATGCTCCCAAAACCCTTCCCGATTTCCCGCTTGAGGTCTCTCCCTGTCCGATGAATGGGACAAAAGTGGGACCCGATGCAGCGCTCACGGCTCAGGAATAGCGCTTGAACCATGCGTGAAGATAGTCGACGAAGGCGCGGACCTTGGCCGGCAGGTAACGGCGGTGCGGATAGACGGCGTAGATGCCGCGGTCCTTGGCGATGAAGTCGTCGAAGAGCGAGACCAGTTCGCCCGACGCCAGATAGGGGCGGGCAATGAAGTCCGGGATCATGGCAACGCCCATGCCGGTCCGCGCAGCACGCAGGGTCGCGAGCGGACTGTTGACCTCGATGGGGCCTGAGACGTTCACCGAGATCATGTCGCCATCCGCCTCGATGAAGCGCAGGCTGTTGTGCGAGCGTGAGTTGGTATCGATCAGGAAGGGGATGCGGGACAGCTCGCTCGGATGCACCAGCGGGCCGTTGTCCGCGATGAAGGCGGGTGTCGCGCACGCATAGACGCGGAAGTCGGAGAGCTTGCGGGCGATCATGCCTGAATCGTCAAGCTTGGTGATTCGAATGCCGAGGTCGAAGCCTTCCTCGATCAGGTCGACGAATCGATCTTCCGCGACGATTTCGAGCGATAGCTGCGGGTTCTCCCTGGCGAAGTCGATCAGCGACTGCCCGACATCGGCATCGATGAAGGTGCGGGGAACGGTGACCTTGAGCTTGCCCTTCAGGTCGGCATTATTCTCGCGCACGAGATCTGCGAGGTTGTCGATCTCCTTCAGGATGTCGGCTGCGGTGCGAAAATAGGTGTGGCCGGCTTCTGTCAGCGAGAACTGCCGGGTGGTCCGGTTGAGCAAGAGGGCGCCGAGTTCATCCTCCAACTCCCTGACGTATTTGGACAAAAGCGCCTTTGAGCGGCCTGTCTTGCGGGCGGCCGCGGAAAACCCCTCGGCTTCCACCACGTCGATGAAGGCTCTGATGCGCGTCAGCGTGTCCATTCTCGTCCCATTCCCCTCGCGAAGTTGCCGGATTGTGAACAAAGCGCCCGCTTCGTTCAATAGCTGCCGCAGAAACCGCGAAAAAACTTCCGCACGACCTCAAAAATTCTCTTGATTATGACGAGGACATTTCTTATCTCCTGCTCAGCCCAAAGTCGCACGTGCCCGTGTGTGTCCGCCGACCCTCGAACTGGGATTTATCCCTAAGGTGAGGTTATCGGTAAGGTACCTGGAACTAACCCCTCCAGTCGCTATTCCGGCCAACCGGAAAATGCGAGGACATACGAAGCAACGACGGTGCGGGCCTTTCTAGTCTCTTCCGGCTTTCCATCAGCTGGAGTTACTTCAGAGGCACACCATCATTGCCGGAAGTGCGGTAGGGTCTCCCTCCAATCCATGGCAGACAAAGCGGATTAATGTGCTCGTTCCAGAGTGCGTCGATCCATCGTTTCGCGCGTCGAGCGTTCGTACGGTACCGGTGTCTCCACCGACTGGTTTCGAGCGATGTCTCGCCGTCCTTTGTCCACCCGAAGCTTGGCAGCTTCGGACATCCTTGGAATTTTGGAAGGGTTAGACCGATGACCACTGCTCGCATCCTCGACTTCATCAACACCCGCCGTCCTGAAGGTCCCTGCCTCGTGGTCGACCTCGACGTCGTGCGCGACAATTTCGGTGCCTTCCGTCATGCCCTGCCGGACAGCGCCATCTACTACGCAGTCAAGGCGAACCCGGCGCCGGAGATCCTCCAGCTCCTGGCCTCGCTGGGCTCGAACTTCGACTGCGCTTCCGTTGCCGAGATCCAGATGGCGCTCGATGCCGGTGCAGATGCTTCGCGCATCTCGTTTGGCAACACCATCAAGAAGGAGCGCGACATTGCGCGTGCCTTCGCACTCGGCGTCAATCTCTATGCCGTCGACAGCCATGAGGAAGTCGAGAAGATCGCCCGTGCCGCTCCCGGCACCCGTGTGTTCTGCCGCGTCCTGACGGATGGTGAAGGCGCCGAATGGCCGCTTTCCCGCAAGTTCGGCTGCGTGCCGCAGATGGCCGTCGACGTTCTCGTCTATGCGCACCAGCTGGGCCTCGAAAGCTTCGGCGTCTCGTTCCATGTCGGTTCGCAGATGACCAAGGTCGATGCCTGGGACGGCGCCCTTGCCGATGCGAAGCGTGTGTTCAACTCGCTTGCCAAGCAGGGCATCGTCCTGAAGATGGTCAACATGGGTGGTGGTTTCCCGACCAAGTACCTGCGCGACATCCCGTCCGCAGAGGCCTATGGTCAGGCGATCAACGCGTCGTTGAAGAAGCACTTCGGCAACAACATCCCGCAGACCATCATCGAGCCGGGCCGCGGCATGGTCGGCAATGCCGGCGTGATCAAGGCGGAAGTCGTTCTGATCTCGAAGAAGTCTGATAATGACGAGCATCGCTGGGTGTTCCTCGACATCGGCAAGTTCGGCGGTCTCGCCGAAACCATGGACGAAGCGATCCGTTACCCGATCCGCACCGCCCATGACGCTGACGCGATGGAGCCCTGCGTTCTCGCCGGTCCGACCTGCGATTCGGCTGACGTGATGTACGAGAAGAACATGTATCCGTTGCCGATCTCGCTTTCGATCGGCGACGAGGTTTTGATCGAGGGCACCGGCGCCTACACCACCACCTATTCGGCGGTGGCGTTCAACGGCTTCGACCCGCTGAAGTCCTACGTCATCTGACGTCTCCCGCGCCGGCCAACCGGCGCGGACCCCCACAATTATCGTCATCGCTTGGGATGGGAGGCCAGAATGGCCGCTGTTCTGGACAGCATGCGCGCGCTTTTCGCGCCGGCGCCTGCATTTGTCATCGATCATGAAACGCCGGCCGACGTGGTCGCGCGCGAAGCGCTGCTTGACCGCACCATGGGCCGCGACCGCCGCAAAAAGTCGTCGGAGAAGATCCGCCGCGGTCGCATTCCTGCCGAAGGGCTGGCATTCGTCGCCCGTGATGCCGCTGGCCACGTCATTGGAACTGTGCGTCTGTGGAGCATCGAGGCCGGCGTCAGCCGTGAAGGCAGGGCGATCGATGCCCTGCTACTCGGTCCGCTTGCCGTCGACTGCGCCCATGAAGGCAAGGGAATCGGGGCTGCACTGATGCGTGCCGTTCTTCTCGAAGCGCGCAAGCGCGGGCACGGCGCCGTTCTGCTCGTCGGCGATGCCGCGTACTATGAGCGTTTCGGCTTCTTTGCCGACAAGACGCAGCATCTGGTGATGCCGGGTCCGTTTGCGCGTGACCGCTTCCTGGCGCTGGAACTCGTGCATGGCTGGCTCGAAGGAGCCGCCGGCATGGTGGTCGCGTCCGGGCGCAAGCTGTCACAGCCGATGGTCTCGCGCCGCGCAGCCTGATCGAAGGCTCCCGGATGCTTGCTGAAGGGCCCGGCCGCGATTCGTCGCGCCGGGCCCTTTCCTTTGTCCGCGCAGCAGGCCGGGCGCACACTGCTTTTTCAATCGTCAACTCTGGCTGTGTCATGCCGGACACTGCTCCGAAGACGATCGTTATTTTTCATGATCAAGTGCTAACCTATTGATCTACCTCAAGCGGCTTCTCTCTCCGGGGCTGCTAGCTGGCGCCGGCTCTAGGCCAGTATCTGTTTCAAGGAGAGAATGATGAGCACCGTCCGGACTGCCTCAACCCGCGCTCTTGCCGCGACCGCCACTCTGCTGCTGCTGACTAACGCAGCCTCGGCGGCCGACATGGCGCCGCTTATGGACCCTGCACCGGAAGCGGCGACCGAAACGTTGGCCGCGCCAAGCCCCTGGCAGGTCCGCGTGCGCGGTCTCGGAGTCATCACCAATGATTCGGGTTCGGTGAACGGCGTTGGCGGTTCGGATTTATCCTACGGTGACAGCGTGACCCCCGAACTCGACATCACCTATTATCTGACCGACAATTTTGCCGCCGAACTGATCCTCGGCACGACTTATTCGAACATCTATGCGGAGGGGAGCCTGGCTGCCGTGGGCAAGGTCGGCAAGACATGGCTTCTGCCGCCGACGCTGACGCTGCAGTACCACTTTACCGATTTCGGCGCGTTCAAGCCTTATGTCGGCGCCGGCGTCAACTACACCATGTTCTACAGCCAGAAGGGCGACGCGGCGAGCAGCCTCGACGTCAAGAACACCTTCGGCACGGCGCTGCAGGTCGGTGCCGACTACATGATCAACGAGCACTGGGGCGTCAACTTCGACGTCAAGAAGCTGTTCCTAAAGGCCGACTTCGACGCGACCATCGGCGGTACCAATTACAGCGGCAAGGCCAAGCTCGATCCGTGGCTGATCGGTGCGGGTATCACTTACAGGTTCTGAACGGAAACCGCATCCGGTCCGGATGCGGGATTCTTGAAAAGGGGCGGGCCAGAGAGCTCGCCCTCAAAACCCCGAGACGATGTCGCCTGTCACTCGCAAATGCAGTTCAGTACTGGAGCCTTAGTGCCCGGGGCCGATCCGGTGGCGACTTCTACGACAGTCGGTGTGGCAAAACTCACGCACTCCTCACACAGTCCTGACAAGAACCGTCCTTTTTTCCGCCACGAGCGGGAACTATCTCCTCTCTCATCGCTTCTTGCTGCGGGGTCCGGCGCGAAAAATTTCGCACGGGCGGGAACAAATACGCCGGATAGGTTTAGGTGGTTATGTTGTATAATCATCACATACATTAACCAGAGATGGCGTTATAAGCGACCTTGTAACACAGGAGTTAAAAACATGATGAAGAGCATCCTTCTCGGATCTGCCGCCGCTCTGGCGATTTCGACCTCGGCTTTCGCGGCTGACGCCATCTACGAAGCTCCGGCTGAACCGCCGATGGCTGCCATCGAAACCGCGCCCCAGTTCTCCTGGACCGGTGGCTATGCAGGTGTTCTGACCGGCTACGGTTGGGGCGACGCGGACGTTGCCGGTGCCGGCAACGCTGACTTCGACGGTGCACGCTTCGGCGGCTTCGTTGGCTACAACTGGGATCTCGGCAACCAGCTCGTTGTCGGTCTTGAAGGCGACCTGAACTACGACTGGAACGAGGAAACTGTCGCTGGCGTCGGTGACTTCGAAACCGGTCTGAACTGGTCGACCCGTGCCCGTATCGGCTACGCTATGGATCGCGCGCTTCTGTTCGCGGCTGGTGGTTACACCGGCACCAACCTTGAAGGCCCCGGCGGCGACGACACGCTGCATGGCTGGACCGTCGGTGGTGGCGTTGACTACGCCCTGACTGACCGCATGTTCACCCGCGTTGAATATCGTTACAACGATTTCGGCGATGGCAACGTTGGCGGCACCAACGTCGACTTCAACCAGCATACGGTCAATGTCGGCCTCGCGGTCAAGTTCTGATCCGAGCAATTTGATATAGAAAGGCCCGGCTTCCGCGAGGAAGCCGGGCCTTTTTTTGCGTTTTGAAGGTTTGATCAGGCGGCGCGATGGTCGATCTGGCGCGTGCCTTCCGCTCTGATATCGCTTCGCCGGTTCAGCTGGAAACGGTTGACGAGCGAGGTCAACTGCACGGCACCTTCCGCCAGAGTGTGGCTGATTGCTGTCGTTTCCTCGACCATGGCCGCGTTCTGCTGCGTCATCTGGTCGATGCTGTTGATGGCAGCGCTGATTTCCTGCAGGCCGATGGACTGTTCACGCGCGGCGGTGGCGATCGCATCGACATTGGTATCGATTCGGCTGACAAAGTCCCCGATCTGATCGAGTGCGGTGCCGGTCTCCCCGACCAGATGCACACCGGATGAGACTTCGACGCTCGACTTCTGGATCAACCCCTTGATGTCGCGGGCTGCATTGGCGGATCGCTGGGCGAGTTCACGGACCTCCTGCGCGACGACTGCGAAGCCCTTGCCAGCCTCACCCGCACGGGCCGCTTCTACGCCGGCATTCAATGCCAGCAGGTTTGTCTGGAAAGCGATCTCGTCGATGACGCCGATGATCTGACCAATCTCGGAGGACGCCGATTCGATTCGTTCCATGGCAGAGACTGCGGAGCGAACGACTTCGCCCGAGGCCAGCGCGCAGTTTTTGGCATCACGCACCAGTTCTCGCGTGTCGCTCGTCCGTTGGGCGGAGGCGCGCACGGTTGCGGTAACCTGTTCAAGGGCTGCCGAGGTTTCTTCCAGTGCCGCGGCCTGCTGCTCCGTGCGCGTCGCGAGGTTGCCGGAGGCCTGGCGCATCTCCTGACTGTTTTCCAGAAGGCGGCGGGTTTCTTCCATGACCTTCTCAAGCGTTGCCTGGAACGTGGCGATGGAGTGGTTGAAGTCCTGGCGCAAGGGTTCGAAGCGAGCGTCGAAGGCATCGTCGAGCGTCATGCGGATGTTGCATTCAGCGAGGCGATGCAGGCCGGCGCCAAGGGCCTCGATCACGAAGCGAAGCGCTTCGGCCTCGACCATGCGGTCATTGTCTCGCAGACTGCGTTCATGATCGACTTCGGCGCGGGCGGTTTCCGTTTCGGCCTGCAGGCGCTGGTTCTCAAGACCCGCCTGGCGGAAGACCTCGACGGCTGCTGCGATGTGCCCGATTTCGTCATGACGCGCAGCGTGAGGCACGGTTGCGGTGAAGTCACCGGCTGCCATGTTGGTCATGAAGCTGGTGATTTCACCCAGCGGCTTCAGGGCGCGGCGGTGGATGAAATAGACACTGCCGAGGGCGGTTGCGAGCAGCAGAAGACCAAGGGTGAGAACAATGGCTTCTCGGCTCGCCGATTCCTCAGCAGCATAGGCTTCCCGGTCGACGAGATAGTCGGTCGCCATGGTGACGAGTTCATTCACGGAGGTTTCGTGATCGTGAAACTCGAGCTTGAGCTTGGCGAGGATCGGCGTGACAGCGCTCGCATTGCCGGCCAAAAGAGCAGGCTTCACGTCGTTCTGCAGCGTGCTCCAATAGCGGTCGCCCTTGGCGATGACTTCGTCGTAGAGCTTTGTGCGCAGATTGTCGGGCAGAGTGGAGGTCTTCCAATATTCCCGGCGCTCGTCGTAGAGCTTGTTGAGCAGATCGAAGCGCGGGAGGTTGATGGCGGCCGTATCGGGGTGGATGAAGACTTCGTTGGCCAGAGCATAGGATTCGATCAGGTAAAGCGGCGGGGGCAGGATGTCTGCGATGAGGTCCTTGCCGTCGACGATCTGCTTGTAGATCGGGCCGTTGACTTTCAGCGTCTGCAGGGTCTGGGCGCCGACGCCTGCGACTGCGACTATGCCAGCGGCAAGGGCAAGACCGGCCGCCGTCACCACGATTTTCAGGTTCAGGTTCATGTGTCGTCCGTTCGGAACGAGGGCCCCGACCGGGCGCAAGCAACTGCGCCCTCGGCCAGGCTGCCGTGGTTGAAGAGAATTTGAACAGGCTTGTTTGGAATAATTCCCAGTCCCGACGAGACGCGGCTGTGTTGTCTCTCGCTCGTCCCCCCGAAAATAGGGAGGCATTTACTACCACATGGTTAAGGTGAGTAATTGGTGAATCGTTTGATGCAAATTTTCGCAATTTTGAGCGCAAGGCGTGATTTTACGCGCGCATACACGCAACTAAAGCGCTTTTAGGCGCTAGCTTGGCAATCAGCCGGTGATGTCGATGACGCCACAGTCACCCGCCTCTGAGGCGAAGGCGAGGAGTTTGCCGGTGCTGCTCCAGGCAAGCGAGGTCACAGCACCCTTACCGGGACGGCGCAACAGGGCCTCTTTGCCATCGGCGATGCGCACGGCAAGGATCATGCCGTCGATGAAGCCGATCGCCAGAACTTCTTCCATCGGGTGGAAGGCGACCTGGGTGACGAGAATGTTAGCGCGGGTGCCGAGTTCGAGCGGAGCCTTGCCCATGGGGCCATCCTTGCCGGAAAACGGCCAGACGATGGCAGCCGGTGCACCTGACGAGGCAAGCCACTTGCCCTTGGGCGACCAGGAAAGGGATTTGACCTTGGCGGGATAGCCGGTCATCCGCATATGACGGGTATCTGCGGCCTTGCCGTCGAGCTTCCAGCCGTGCAGCGCCGATTCCTGCATCATGGTGACGACAAAGCGGCCATCGGGCGAGAAGGTGACGCCTGTATGAGCGCCCTTCCAGTCGAGATCAACAGGCGCGCCTGCCGTTCCGACCCAGTGCAGCGTAACACCATTGTAGCGTGCGACAGCGATGCGCAGGCCCTTGGGCGCGAAATCCACCGCCTCGACGGTGCGTTCCTCGGTGAATTCCTTCGTCGTGCCATCGGCAAGACGCACGAAGGCCGACTTGCCATGGGCATAGGCGACGGCGCCTTGCGGACCGGGTGCGACGACCGAGATCCACTTGCGCGGCACATGGGCAAGTTCGGTGACCGTGCCGTCATGGGCGATGCGCAGCACGCGGCCGTCCTCGCCACCGGTGAGCAGGGTCTGGCTTGCCGAATCCTTGACGCAGGTCAGCAGCCCGGCATTCGCCTCGGTGACCTTCTCGCCGCCATCCAGCCGATGAATGGCACCGCTCGCAGCGGCGAAGACCGGGATGTCGCCGAGAAAATGGGTCGAGACAACGTGGCCTTCGATATCGAGCGGTGCAACAGTGGGCATACGGACAGGCTTTCTTTCAGGCAGAACGGTTCGGTCAGGCGGCGGAGCGGGAATACCCCGTTCAGGCAGAGGTGGCTTCGCAGGCCTTGAAGCTCGCTTCCAGCTTTTCGCGGTCGAGTTCGCGACCGATGAAGACGAGGCGGCTCTCGCGCTTCTCGCCGTCCTTCCACGGACGCTGATGGTCGCCTTCGACGATCATGTGCACGCCCTGGACGACATAACGCTCCTCGTCGCCCTTGAAGGCGATGATGCCCTTCAGACGCAGGATATTCGGCCCTTGCGTCTGCGTCACCTTCTGGATCCAGGGGAAGAAGCGGTCCGGGTTCATCTCGCCGCCGCGCAGCGAGACAGAGACCACGGTCACATCATGGATCGCCGAGGGGGCATGGTCATGGTGGTGATGGCCGTGGTCATGCGCATGATGCTCGTGGCCATGGTCATGGTCATGATGGTGGTGGTCATGCCCGTGATCATGGTGATGATGGTCATGGCCGCAATCCGGACCGCAGACATGGTCCGGGTCGTCATGGTCGAGGAAATGCGGATCGTTTTCCAGCGCGCGCTCAAGGTTGAAGGCGCCCTGGTCGAGGACCTTGGCGAGGTCGACACCTGACCGGGTCGTGGAGTAGATGCGGGCAGACGGATTGATCGCGCGGACGATGTGCTCGATCTGGTGCAGTTCGTCATGAGTGACGAGATCAGCCTTGTTGATCACGACGACGTCGGCAAAGGCGATCTGGTCTTCGGCTTCGCGGCTGTCCTTCAGGCGCAGCGGTAGGTGCTTTGCATCGACCAGAGCGACCACAGCATCGAGTTCCGTCTTGGAGCGGACGTCGTCATCCATGAAGAAGGTCTGGGCGACCGGGACCGGATCTGCGAGGCCTGTTGTCTCGACGATGATGCCGTCGAAGCGGCCGGGACGGCGCATCAGGCCTTCCACGACGCGGATCAGGTCGCCGCGCACGGTGCAGCAGACGCAGCCGTTGTTCATTTCGTAGATTTCTTCGTCAGACTCGACAATCAGGTCATTGTCGATGCCGATCTCGCCGAACTCATTGACGATGACGGCGTATTTCTTGCCGTGGTTTTCGGAGAGGATGCGATTGAGCAGTGTCGTCTTGCCGGCGCCGAGATAGCCGGTGAGCACGGTGACAGGTGTCGGTTTCGCGGATGCTTCGGTCATGAAAGCCTCTGGTGTCAGGGGGCGCCGGGCGGTGCGGCTGTAATGGTGTTACCTCCATATAGGCGTTCCGTCTTGCCAGTTCAAAGGCTTTCGTGCAGCTCAGACTGCGGCTAGCGCCGAGCGGACATCGGTACGTGCGAAGTCGTCTCCTATATACAGAAGAGGACAGTCGAACTCCTTGGCGGTGGCATAGGAGAAGCAATCACCGAAGTTGAACGCTGCGGGGTGAAGCCTTTGCCGAAACGCTGATAGGCTGCGGCAGCGACTTCCGCGCGTGCCGATGTCAGAGGAATGATTTCGATACCCGATGCTGTAATGAGAATCTTCATTTCTGCGAGCCGCTGATTGCGCGCAGCTACGATGTGGGCTTCAGTCAAGATGGCAGCAGGCACTAGTAGGCGCCGCGATCCATCAGACAGAATGGCCTCGCACTCAGCGGCTGCAGTCTCTGTCTTTAGGATCGCCATCAGCGCAGAGGTGTCGACCACGATCACTTGGGTAGACCGTTTTCGTCATATAGAAAGTCCTGGCTTCTCGCTGCCGTCTCATCTGGAAAGGGGTCCGGCATCTGTGCGAGGCGTTGCTGTAGCTCCTTGAAGAGCTGTCGCCGTTCTTCTTGCGAGAGAGTTGGCAGCCTTTCTGAGGCCTCTATCGGTCGCAAGGCCACAGCATTCTGTCCGTCACGGGTGATGATGACAGGCTCTCCGCGTTCTGCTCGTTCTACGAGTTCCTCGACCCGTGCGGCTGCCTGCTCCATGGAAACACGCATGCTTCTTCCTCACGTTCTCTCTTGACCAATATGCGCCTTGCCTGTCGGCCCTGCAAGCTCACGTCAATGTTGTGATATCGAACCTGTGCACGTCATCCAGTAGATCGAAAAGGCCCGCGACCGAGTGGGCCAGCAAACGTTCACCCCTCTCTGCCGTCGCTGCCGCCGCATTTCCGGCCACACCCTGTGAGTTGAGGTCGGACATCTTCCAGCCGAAGGCATGGGGACCATAGGCGCGCAGATGGCTGAAGCGGGCGGCGAAGCCGGATTGCCGGGACGGGAAGCTCTCTGCTTTGGTCATGTCCACCCGATCCGGTACGAGCGCCAGCATGACCGATGTCTCGATGTCGCCGCCATGGATGTCGATTGCCTTCGCTTCAGGCGTAATCCAGCCTTCCGGTTGACCGAAGCGTGTCCAGCTGGTGGCGACCACCAGCATGTTGAAGCGTACCCGTGCTTCAGTTGCGACAATCGTCAGCAGCGGGGAATTGCCACCATGGGCGTTCATCAGCACCAGTTTGCGAATGCCCTGGCGGTTCAGATCCTCGGCGATCCCGATCCAGCGGTTGATTGCCTCGGCATAGGTGAGCGTTCGACTGCCTTCGACATCCATGTGTTCAATCGAATAGCCGACGGGCTCTGCCGGGAGGATGGTGACGGAGAGATGCGGCGGCAGGGCATCGGCGACGCGGTGCATGATGCCGTCGGCGATGATCGTGTCGGTCTCGAAGGGCAGGTGCGGGCCGTGCTGCTCGTGAGCGCCTAGCGGCAGGACGGCAATCCAGTCTCCTCGGTCAGCGGCTCCCAGTCGGGGATCATTGTCCGCGAACCACGGTGCGGGTTTCGCCATCTGGTCTAACCTCATCATCTTCGTTATGCATGGCAGCCGTCGCGGCGGATTGCCGTAAGGGCCGCAGCGTTTGTCCATCGGGGAGAGTCATGGCGAAAAAGGACAAGGCCGACAAGGACCGCGGTGAAAAGAAGAAGGGCAAGAAGAAGGAGCCGCCGGCTTCGGGTGTGCTGAGCGGCGCCGTCACCCAGGTTGCGCGCGCCTTGCGAACCCGGCTTTCGCACGGGCTGGCCGAAAGCGGGCTCTATCCGGGGCAGGATGGCGTGGTGCAGCTTCTGGCGCAGGAGGATGGTCAGACGCCGGGCGCGCTGGCCCATCAGCTCGGCGTGAAGGCGCCGACCATGACCCGCACGATCGGGCGGATGGAGGCGCAGGGTTTTGTCATGCGCCGTACCGACGATCGGGACGGACGCCTGACCAAGGTCTATCTTACCGACGAGGGGCGCGGCAGCGTCGCGCGGATCGCTCAGGCGACGGCTGCTTGCGAGGCTCATGCCCTCCAGGGCCTGTCGGGCAAGGAAGTGAAAATTCTGGTCAAGCTGCTGTCGGTCATAGAGGGCAATCTCTCGGGTCAGAGCGGGATCCGATCTGCCGATCATGCAGACGATGACAGTGATTGAAATCGCCAATTAAATTGTTTAATTAAATCTTTTAAGGGCGATCGAGCGCCCACCGGTCTGCTGCGAGGGAGGAAACGTGGCACAAAAGGTAAAGCTTTCGACCATTGCGGAATCGCTTGGTCTCTCTACAGCGACCATTTCACTTGCCCTGCGTGACAGCCCGCTCGTTGCGGCCGATACTCGCGAGAAAATCAAGGAGCAGGCGCGCGCCCTCGGTTATATCTACAACCGCCGTGCCGCTAGCCTTCGCACCTCCCGCTCCGGGATCATCGGTGTCGTCGTGCATGACATCATGAACCCGTTCTACGGGGAAATCCTGAAAGCTATCGAGACCGAACTCGACCGCAGCCGACACACCTTCATTCTCTCGAACCATTACGATAGCGTCGACAAGCAACGCATGTTCATCGAGACGCTGCTGCAATTGGGCGGAGACGGGGTGATCATGTCGCCAGCCATCGGTACGCCGCCGGAAGATGTGCTGCTGGCCGAAAACAACGGCATGCCGGCGATCTTCATCGCCCGCTCGATGGATGGGCTCGATGTGCCGATCTATCGCGGCGACGACAGCTACGGCATTTCGCTTGCCACGAACCACCTGATTGGCCTCGGTCATCGCTCGATCGCCATGATCGGCGGCACGGACCAGACATCCACGGGGCGTGACCGTTACCAGGGCTATGTGAACGCGCTGCGCAAGGCAGGCATCGAAGTCGATCCGGGCCTGCGCATTCCTGGCCCCCGCACCAAGCAGGGTGGTTTCGAGGCGGCGGTGAACTTCCTGTCGCTGCCGCAGAAGCCAACGGCTGCCGTCTGCTGGAACGATCTCGTCGCCATCGGGTTAATGAACGGTATTGCCCGTGCCGGTCTCATCCCCGGTCAGGACATCTCGGTCACCGGCTATGACGACCTCGAGGAAGCCTCGATCGCCACGCCATCCCTGACCACCGTCTGGAACGGCCAGGCAGAGGTCGGGCGGCTTGCCGCGCGTGCATTGCTCGACAAGCTTGCCGGCAGTCACGAGCCTGACGGCATCCACCTGATCAAGCCCGAGATGCGCATTCGCCAATCAACCGGCCCGATCCGTCGGTAACCCCCGAGCCGGCCTTCAAGCCGCTCGCCCATGATCCTCGCCCCTGCAAGGAGACAGACATGTCCGATCGCCCCCTCGTGCTCATCCCAGGTCGCATTCATCCGCGCGTCCGTGCTCGTCTTTCGGATCGATTCGATCTTCTGGAGATTGCTGATGCCAATACTGCGGACGTGGACGCAGGTGAATTAGAGCGAGTGCGCGGCGCTGCGGTATCCGGCCGGTTTCCGGCTTCACTGATCGAGCGGTTGCCGAAACTCGAGGTGATCGGCAGTTTCGGGGTCGGATATGACGGCGTCGATGTGAGGGCCGCCGCGGTTGCTGGGGTGGTCGTCACGAATACGCCCGACGTGCTGAACGATGAGGTGGCCGATACGGCGATTGCGCTGCTTCTCAACACAATGCGCCAGTTCTATTTCGCCGAGCGTTATCTGCGTGACGGACGCTGGGAAAAGGAGGGGGCCTTTCCGCTCTCGCCGCTTTCGCTCAAGGGGCGCAAGGTCGGTCTTCACGGTCTCGGCCGGATCGGCATGGAGATTGCCGACCGTCTCCGGCCGTTTAAGGTCGAACTCGCCTACCACACGCGGCGACCTCGCACGGATGTCGATTTTGTCTATCACGACACCCTGACGGGCCTCGCGCAAGCGGTCGATGTGCTGATCTCTATCGTCCCGTCGACGCCCGAGACCAAGGGTGCAATCAATGCCGAAGTCCTCTCCGCGCTCGGACCGAACGGCGTGCTCATCAATGTCGGTCGCGGTTCGACGGTCGATGAGCCCGCGCTGATCGCCGCTCTTCAGGGCGGCACGATCGCTGCTGCCGGTCTCGATGTCTTTGCCGACGAGCCTCGCGTGCCCCAGGGCCTGATCGATCTGCCGAATGTCTCGTTGCTGCCGCATGTCGCCTCGGCCTCGGTACCGACGCGTGACGCCATGGCCGATCTCGTCGTCGACAATATCGTCAGCTGGTTCGACACAGGTCGTCCGCTCACGCCGGTTCCGGAAACGCCGCATCCAAAGACCTGATTCGGCGGTCAGCCTTCCGCAAGCTTGCCGGTCCATCCTCTTGCCATATGGGGTCTCGAGCGGAAGGATGCTCCGATGAAGTCCTCTCTCGCCATCGTGGCGACAGTTCTCCTGTGTGCAGGCGCCTCGCTGGTTGGGCTCAGTATCTGGGCTTTGCCGCAGCGTTCCGAGCAGATGGCCGCCGATCCGATCGTGCTCGGGACAATTCCATCTGCCAACCATACGCCGTCGGCCTTTGCTGCGAGGCTGCATGCCGGGTCCGTCTCGCCACCGGCCATGTTTTCCGTGTCCAACTTTACACGAAAGACGGTCTGTCTGGTGGAGCGCGGTGCGGCGCTCACCAGTCGCAGTCGCGATTTCTTCGCGCCGCCGGATTGCGAGGAGGTCTGGCCCGGTCTGATCCGGGCGACGACATGGACCCAGCACGAAGACGGCAGTGTGACGATCAGCGACCCCGGTGGAGCCACCTTGCTGACACTGGTTCGAGGACGGCACTTTTCTTACGAGGTGACGGATATTCCCGGTGCGGATCTGGCGCTCCTGATGTTACCTTGAGCATACGTGCAGCAGGTCGCAAGCCTTGTGCTTTTACGCAGTAAAAACGCTCCGGTTGTGCTGCCTCTTTCCTCGTTTTACATGTTCGCGCTAACATAGCCGCTGGCCTCTACAGGCACGCTCAAGTGAAAGCTCTCATCCAAAAGAATAGAGTCCAAGCGCTTGAATCCCTTTAGACAAAATGGTTAGCTCGCGCATCGCTGCCGGGAGGGGCCGACGATGCCCGCCGGTGGGGCAACAACTGGGAGGTAGTTCATGGATCGTCGTTCATTTATCAAGAAGGCTGGCGTTGCCGGCGCGGGCGCTGCGGCGTCCGCCGTGCTGGCGGCACCTGCCATCGCGCAGGAAAATCCGAAAGTTACCTGGCGCCTGACGTCGTCGTTCCCGAAGGCACTCGACACCATTTTCGGCGCCGCCAATGATGTTGCAGATCGCGTCAAGGCTGCCACCAATGGCAATTTCGAAATCCAGGTCTTCTCCGCCGGTGAAATCGTCCCCGGCCTGCAGGCCAACGACGCGGTCGCTGCCGGTACCGTCGAAATGTCGCACACCGCCAACTACTATTACTGGGGCAAGGACCCCACCTATGCACTGGCGACAGCCGTTCCCTTCGGTCTCAATGCCCGCTTGCAGAATGCCTGGTTCTACCAGGCGAACGGCAACGACCTGCTGAACGAATTCTTCGCGACCCAGGGCCTCTACGGCCTGCCGGCCGGCAATACCGGTGCGCAGATGGGTGGCTGGTTCCGCAAAGAGATCAATACGCTTGACGACCTCAAGGGTCTGAAGATGCGCATCGGCGGCTTCGCCGGCAAGGTCATCGAAAAGCTCGGCGTCGTGCCGCAGCAGATCGCTGGCGGCGACATCTATCCGGCACTGGAAAAGGGCACGATCGATGCCACGGAGTGGGTCGGTCCCTATGACGACCAGAAGCTCGGCTTCTTCAAGGTTGCGCAGTACTACTACTATCCCGGCTGGTGGGAAGGTGGTGCCACCCTGCATGCCATGGTCAACCTGGAAAAGTGGAACAGCCTTCCGGCCCACTACCAGGCGATCCTGCATGACGCCTGCGCCTTCGCAAATGCCAACATGCTGGCGAAGTACGACGTCAAGAACCCGATCGCGGTCAAGGAACTCGTCGGCTCCGGCGCTGTGCTGCGTCCGTTCAGCCAGGAAATCCTGACAGCCTGCTACGAAGCCTCGCTGGCGACCTACGAAGAGATCAACGCCTCCAACGCGGCCTTCAAGAAGATCTATGACAGCCAGCTGGCGTTCAAGAAAGACGCTTATCTCTGGATGCAGCTGCCGGACTACACGTTCGACACGTTCATGATGATGCAGCAGCGCGCCAACAAGCTCTGATCAATCGAGGCGTTCGACAGTCAATGGCCCCGGTCCTCGCGACCGGGGCTTTTTCGTGCGCCGTCTACAAAACAAAACCCCGGCGCGAGGCCGGGGTTTTGCAGAATTGGAATGCCATCGGTGGATAAGCGTCGCCGCCTACTGGATCACAGGTGGCTGGCTCAGGTCCATGGACGGAGCGGGAGCCGGGGCAGGGGCGGTTGTCGCTCCGGCCGGTGGCTGTATCGCCGGTGGCTGGCCGAGATCGAGCGGTGACAGGCCGAAGGACGGTTGCTGTCCCGTCGCGCCTGCAGGCGCCTGGCCGTCGCTCCCGAGGGGCGGAAGACCGAAGGACGGCATGGTGCTGCCTCCACCATCCGAAGGCTGCGGGATGGTGATCTGGATCGTGCTCGGATCCTGAACCACAGCGTCGCCTTTGTAATGCATCACGAGGCCAGGGAAGGCGATGACGACGATGATCGCCATGAACTGGATGATGATGAAGGGCAGAACACCTCTATATATCTCCATTGTCTTGATGCCATCCCGCATCTGCCCGGTCACCTTGTCCTTCCATCTCCCTTCAGGGGCGACGGATCGGAGGTAGAACAGCGAGAAGCCGAAGGGTGGCGTCAGGAACGAGGTCTGCAGGTTGATGCCGAGAATGATGCCGAACCAGACCAGGTCGATCCCGAGACTATCGGCGACCGGCACCAGGAGTGGCACCATGATGAAGGCGATCTCGAAGAAATCGAGGAAGCAGCCGAGGATGAAGACGATAATCGTGACGACGATCAGGAAGCCGTATTCGCCGCCCGGAAGCGCCAGCATCAGATCCTCGATCCAGACATTCCCGTTGATGCCGTAGAAGGTCAGGCCGAAGACGCGGGCGCCGATGAGGATCATCATGACGAAGGCGGAAAGACGTGTGGTGGCGTCGAGCGCGTTCTTTAGGATGGCGAGGTTCAGACGCCCTTTGGCGGCGGCGATGATGAGGGCGCCGGTCGCGCCCATGGCGCCGCCTTCTGTCGGCGTTGCGATGCCGAGGAAGATGGTGCCGAGAACGAGGAAGATCAGCGCCAGCGGTGGCACCATGACGATGATGACTTCTTGCGCCAGCCGCGAGATCACGTTCAGCTTCATGCCGCGGTTGATCAGCGCAAAGCCGTAGACGGAGATCACGCCGAAGGCGAGTGCCGCCACCAACTGCCACTCGGCACTTGCGATGCCGGTGAACAGAATGTGGTAGCCGAGGAAATAGAGGCCGGTACCGATGGCGATCATGACGAGCAGAGACGTGACGCCGTCGCCCAAAGTGCGGGCTTCCTTGGGAAGGGCAGGTGCCCATTCCGGCTTAATGATCGTGACTGCGAAAATGTAGGCGCAGTAAGCTGCGATGATCATCAGGGCCGGATAGAGCGCGCCGACATACATGTCACCGACCGAGCGGCCGAGCTGGTCGGCCATGACGATCAGGACGAGCGAGGGCGGGACGATCTGGGCAAGTGTGCCGGAGGCTGCGATCGTGCCCGAGACCAGCGGGCCGTTATACTTGTAGCGCAGCATGATCGGCAGCGAGATCAGGCCCATGGCCATGACCGAGGCTGCGACGACGCCGGTTGTGGCACCAAGCAGCGCACCGACGAGAATGACGGCATAGGCGAGACCGCCACGGATCGGGCCGAAGAGCTGGCCGATGGTGTCGAGCAGGTCTTCTGCCATGCGCGATCGTTCGAGGATGATGCCCATCAGGGTAAAGAACGGGATCGACAGCAGGGTGTCGTTATACATGATCCCGTAGATGCGCTCCGGATGCGACTGCAGCAGCGGCCAGAAGAGGCGGATCTCGGACGAGAAGATCGACAGCTCGACGCCGACGACGAAGTAGATCAATCCGCCAGCGGCGAGGGTAAACGCTACGGGATAACCGAGCAGCAGCATCAGCATGACGCTGGTGAACATGATCGGCGCGAGATTGTGGGCAATGATGTCGATCATCTCAAGCCTCCTGGCCTTCGTTCACCGGGGGCACGACGTTCGGGTCCTCGATCCGGCCCATCAGCACCGCAGCGCGCTTGATGATTTCGGAGAAGGCCTGTGCCGTCAGCAGGAGGAAGCCGACCAGAACCATCGCCTTGGCGGGCCAGATGATCAGGCCGCCGGCGCTCGACGACATCTCGCCGGAGCGGAAGGACAGCCAGAACCAGGGCCAAGCGAGATAGGCCATCAGCCCGGCAAAGGGCACGAGGAAGATGGTGTGGAGGATCAGGTCGATCCAGTCCCGCGTCCGCTTCTTCCAACCGCTTGAGAGAATATCGATGCGGATATGCTCGTTGCGGAGCAGGGCATAGGCGGCTGCGAGCATGAAGACGGTGCCGAACAGATACCATTGCAGCTCGAGCCATGCATTGGATGAAATGTCGAAGACCTTGCGGATGACGGCATTGCCGGCGCTGATCAGAACGGCCGCCAGAAGCAGCCATGACACCGAGCGCCCAATGGCCCCGTTGATCGCGTCGATCAGCCGGGAAACAGCCAACAGAATTGTCATTGTGTTTGTTCTCCCCTTGTCTTTTCGTGCTTAGAGCAATGGTAAACCGTGCGCAACTGGACAGCGCGGATCCTCCCCCTGGGGCAACGAAAGTTGAACTCTCTGCAAGCTGCAGCCGAGGCTGGCGCTGGCTTTTCGCCTGCGCGCGGCGCTTGTATTTGCTTGCATTTTAACATTTTGGATATGCCGCCCTTAAGAGGTTCTCGCTTAGTGGTTTGCGTCCCGCCTCGAAGCAGTGCATTTTAGCATTGTCTTCGTTTTGCGTGTGACTGTGACGTTTTAGGACATGCTTTTCGCCGCAAAGCAGGCACAAGGACTGGAAGAGACATCACTTGAAAACTGAGGTTTCGCGTCCAACCTTGCCGGGAGGGCAGATCATGAATACCGAGAAGGGGCATGAACAGAATGTGCCCACGGATGTGTATCTGTCGTTCGTGAGCTCCCTGTTCGACAACCGCTTCACGCTGTTTACCGGCATGGTTGTCCACATCCTCACATTCGTCACGGTCTATGTGCAGACGGGAGCGTCCTTCTATCTCTTCCTGTGCGCCTGTTTCGTCGCCGTCTTCTCGTTCCGGCTTCATTCCTTCTTTGTCTTCGATCGCGAGGACAAGTCGAAGATGACGCGGCAGCAGATCGCGACCTGGGAGCGTCGCTATGTCATTGGCGGTGCGTCGACTGCTGCAATCCTGGGCATCGGCAGCGGTTACGCTATGCTCGCCTTCGAGGACACATTCGCGGAACTTGCCTGCATAGCCGTGACCATGGCGTCAATGGTGTCGGTTGTCGGTCGCAACTATGGTTCAAGGCTTGCTGTCGATCTGCAGACTTTGGCCTGTTGCGTCCCCATGGTCATCGGCAGTCTTCTGGCACAAGACCTCTTCAAGGCTCTGTTGTCGCTGATGCTGGTGCCGTTTGGGCTCACCGTGCGCTCGATGGCCAATGGTGTGCGCGACTTTCTCTATGAGAATGTTCTCGCCTCTCGCGAAATGGCGAAAATTGCCGACCGCTTTGATACGGCTCTCAGCAACATGACCCATGGTCTGTTGATGCTTGATCCGAACAATCGGATCGAGGTGGTCAATCGGAAGGCTTGCGAATTGCTCAGTCTGGGGGACCGTCGCCGTCTCGTCGGCTGCGATCTCGATGTTGTTCTGCGCTATGGCGTCCGCCATACGTTTGTGGACGGGGCCATGTCGAGCCTTCTTCAGGGGCAACTTGCCCATCTCGTGCAAGGCCTCTCAAGCCGCGCGCTCATGCATTTCTCCGAGGACCTGGTGCTGGAGTTCTCCGCCAAGCGGCGTGACGAGGGCGGGGTCGTGTTGATCTTCGAGGATGTCACAGCCCGGGTGCATGCCGATCGCAAGATCCTTCACATGGCGCGTTACGACAGTCTGACGGGTCTGCCGCAGCGGGGATACTTTATCGACCTCGTCCGCGAACGTCTTGAGCGTTCTGGCGAATTCGGCACGACTGTCGGCCTGATGATCCTCGATGTCGCTGATTTCAAGCACGTGAACGATCTCAAGGGTTATCTGACCGGCGACAAACTGCTTGTCTCCATCGCGTCCCGCCTGACGTCGTGTGCCGCTGGCAAGGCGATTGTCGGCCGGCAAGTGGGCGATCACTTCATCTGCTTCTTTCCCAATGTCGAGGACCAGGATGACCTCGAAGACGTGATGCGCAATCTGCATCTCGCCGCCAGCGCTGATTATGATGTCGAGGGGATTCGTGTTCCGGTCGTTTTCTCCGCCGGGGCCGTCCTTGCCGAGAGTGCTGCGTTCGATATGGACGACTGGCTGGTCAAGCTGGATATCGCGCTGTTCGAATCGAAGGCACGCAGCCGGGGCAGCTTCATGCTCTTCGTCAAGGAAATGGATGCGCGTTATCTGGAGCGGCAGCGCCTGAAGGCAGATCTCCGGGCGGCCATCGACCAGCATGGCATCACTGTCGTTTACCAGCCGATGTTCACGCCGGATGGGCGGGGTCTCGTCTGTTGCGAGGCGCTTGCCCGATGGCATCATCCGGAGAAGGGGCCGATCGCACCGAACATCTTCATCCAGATTGCAGAAGAGATGGGCATTGTCACAGAGATCACGCAGCAGGTGCTGCGTCGAGCCTGTTTTGATTGCCAGACTTGGCCGGAAGCGATCGGTGTATCGGTTAATCTTTCTGTCCACGATCTCAGGCAGGGCGATCTCGCCGCCATGGTCGAACGGATACTCTCGGAGACGGGGCTGTCGGCCAAGCGGCTGCATCTCGAGGTCACGGAAAGCAGCCTGATCGAAGAGCTCTCTCCCGCCCGCGCCGTTCTGGACAGGCTACGTCTGCTCGGGATCACCATTTCCATCGACGACTTTGGTACGGGCTTCTCGAGCCTCAGCTACCTCGACACCCTGCCTGTCGATGTTGTGAAGATCGATCGCTCCTTCGTTCGCAACATCGGGCAGGACGCCCGCCGATTGAAGCTTCTGCGGGGCATCGTCAGCCTGACGCGCGGTCTTGATATAGGGATCGTGGTCGAAGGCGTGGAAACGCGGGAGCAACTGTCGCTGATCAAGAAGCACAACTGCGCCGATCTCATTCAGGGCTACGTCTTCTCTATGCCGATCGCCGCACACGCCATCGGTGCCCTCGCGGAAGAGGCAGAAGTCAACGGGATCGCGGCCCAAGCCGGCGTGGCTTGATTCACCTCATCAGCTGCCCATTTCCGTTTTCCATCAGACTTCCCGCCTGTCGCGAATTGGTTGCGGACGTGACCATTAACCTTAACCCATGGCATTTTAATATCTTATTAATATTCAGGGGGGCGAGGTGGAATGAGAGGTGATACCCCATGCCATCGGTCAACCGGCATGGGTATCAGCATGGAATTGGAAGGCTTTTCGGAACGATTGATGCGTTATCTCGATTTCATCGAGTATCGCCGGATCGAGACTCAAGAAGATTTCGAAGATATCGAGCAACTGCGTTACAAGGCCTACAAGGCAGCGAATGTGCTGCCGGTCGCGGCGCCAAGCATGATTGACGATGCTGATTTCGACAGCCACGCCTATGTGTTTGGGATCTATTATTTCGAAGAGCTTGTCAGCACGATCAGGCTTCACCACGTGACCCCGAAACACACCCTGTCACAGTCGGCAGGGGTCTTTCCCGATGTCATGGAGGCCTATCTGGATGCGGGACTGACCTTGATCGACCCTGCGCGTTTCGCGGTTGATCCAGATGTGGCAAGCGAATTGCCGGTTCTACCCTACATCACCCTTCGAACGAGCATTGTCGCAGCCGCCTATTTCAAGGCGGACCGCGTGCTGCAACATGTTCGGCCGCATCATGCTGCCTTCTACAAACGCGTATTCTATGCGGAAACCGTGGTCGAGCGGCGGATGACCGAGATCTATGGTCTCGAACTCACGCTGATGGCGACCAACACCCACACCACGGGTTCGAAACTCCTCAAGCGCTATCCTTTCTTCGATTCCGGCCAGCATGAACGCCGCATGATGTTCGGGCGCGGCGAGGGGGCGTTGTCGGCCACACCGCTGACGGTCCTGCCTTCCGCGCGACTGGTCGCGACGGGAAAGGTCGCTGGCGCCGTTGCTGGTCGGGATTATTGACCACAAGTGCCGGATCCGATTGCGCTCCGCGTGCCGTTTGTGTATGCGGGAAAAAGACAAATTTCTGCCCATGGCTTCGTCAGATGCGATTCCGCCGTGGTGCCGCTAGGCTTAAGATTTGGGAGATCGAACATGAGCGAACATCATTCCGGTCCGGTCGAAACCGGTGCTTCTATGGACTACAAGGAGCACGAGAAGACCTATGACGTCTTCATCGCTGGCACGAAGTATGGCACCGCCATCCTGGTTGCACTGATGATCGCCATGGCCGCCGGCTTCTTCGGCGGTGCCGGCCTGCTCGGCGGGTTCTTCATCTGGATCGTGCTGTCGGTTGCCGGCGTGTTCATGATGCGCTGATCGCAGTCCTATCGCTTTTGCAAAGGCGGTCCGGCAACGGGCCGCCTTTTTTCATGCTGTATTCCATCTGATGGACAGGACGGGCGTGGATGGAGGGCAAACAAAAAAACGGCGGGGTGACCCGCCGTTTTCGATGTCTCGCCAGTGGTTCTGGTCTCAGCTGGTCGTGCCGCGTGTGCGGGCCAGACCCTGCTTGGCTGGCTCGTATTTGGGGTCGAGGCGCAGCGCATGGCTGTAGGACTTGGCTGCACGGGCCTTGTCGCCGCGGCGTTCGTAGATCAGCGCCTGGTTGGCCCAGCTCTCGGCGATGTTGTTGTTGAGCTCGATCGCGAGGTTGAAGTCGGCGAATGCATTGTCGTCGTCGTTGAGCGCCACATAGGAGACGCCACGGCCGTTGTAGGGCTCCGGCGCACGTGGCGAGAGCGAGACCGCCTTCGAGAAGTCGTCGATCGCCTTCGCATGGTCGCCGCGCAACTGATAGATCAGGCCGCGATTGTGGAACGCGCGTCCGTCTGTCGTGTCGAGCTGGATGGCGCGGTTGAAGTCGCCGAAGGCCTCGTCGATCCGGCCTGCCTGGCGATAGATGTTGCCGCGTCCGATATAGGCTACGTCGTAGTTCGGGTTGATCTTCAGCGCTGCATTGTAGTCGGCGGCCGCTTCGACCGGCTTGCCCATGTTGCGGTAGACCAGCGCGCGGTTGGCATAGGCCTGGAAGAACTGTGGGTTCAGCTGCAGGGCGGTATTGAAATCGTCGAGCGCCTGGCGGAACTGGCCGGCGCGACCGTAAGCCGAGCCGCGCACGTTGTAGCCTTCCGGATCACGCGGGTTGGACTGGATGACTGATGTCAGTGAGGCGATGTTTTCCTCGGAGCCTTGGGCTCGGTCGAGACGAATAACATCCGTGGTTTCCGTCGTCGTGGCGCAGCTTGCCAGGGTCAGCGTTGCGATCAGGGCTGCCGCAGTCGCCAGTCGCGGCATGCGCGGACCGTAGGAGGCGGAGAAGAGCACGGAGGTTTTCGTCATGAGGCGCATCATCCGGCGGCCGCCAGAACCCCTCGGTGGGCATCGGACAGCGCAAGTTCGTGTTTCATATCAAAAGAGCGGCGGCGATTCGTCTCGCCCCCGCCCTAATTTCATAGGAAAACGTCTAAATCTAGGCTGATCAGCGCGCGCGAGCAGCAGGCGCCGGCAGCAGACCTTCGCGCTGCATCTTCTTGCGGGCGAGCTTGCGGACGCGGCGAACGGCCTCGGCCTTTTCGCGCGCACGCTTTTCGGACGGCTTTTCGAAGAAATCGCGCATCTTCATTTCACGGAAAATGCCTTCGCGCTGCATTTTCTTCTTGAGAGCGCGGAGCGCCTGGTCAACGTTGTTGTCGCGGACTAGTACCTGCACGTTTATCCCGTTCCTTTGGTTTTCAAGTGTTGGTCCTTCCGTCGATGGAGGTCGCATCTCCGGAACAGCGTATTTGTTCGCGCGGCCACTGAGTCCGGCGATTGGGCTGCGAGATACCAGAAGACCCTGCTGAAGTCCATATGGCGCAAGGCTTCCCGCCAATAATTTTGCGCCCTGCGCTGCGCTTCTTCTGGGGTGTCGAAAGACGGATGACAATGCGTCGCAAAACGGACGTCATGTCGTGGGTTGATCTGCGACCTGTATCATCCTACCCACATGCCTGAACCACAGGAGTTTAAGGCGAATGCGCAAATATTCGGTCTTTGCCGTTGTCCGTGAGGCCATGCGTGCCCACAAGGGATGGGAGGCTCAGTGGGTCTCTCCCGAGCCGCGGCAGTCCTATGACGTCATCATCATCGGTGCCGGCGGCCATGGCCTCGGCGCGGCCTATTATCTGGCCAAGGAACACGGCATCACCAATGTCGCCGTGATCGAGAAGGGCTGGCTCGGCGGTGGCAATACCGGTCGAAACACGACGATCATCCGGTCCAATTATCTCTATGAAGAGAGCATGGACATCTACGAGCATTCGCTGAAGCTCTGGGAGGGCCTGTCGCAGGACCTCAATTATAATGTCATGTATTCGCCGCGCGGCGTGATGATGCTGTCGCACAATGTGCATGACCAGCAGTCATTCAAGCGCCACGTCAATGCCAACAATCTCTATGGCATCGACAATGAATGGCTGACGCCGGAGCAGGCCAAGGCATTTTGCCCGCCGCTCGATATCTCCAAATCGGCCCGCTATCCGATCAATGGTGCAGCGCTCCAGCGCCGCGGTGGCACGGCCCGCCATGATGCGGTTGCCTGGGGTTATGCGCGTGCAGCGTCCGATCGTGGCGTGCATATCATCCAGAACTGCGAAGTCACGGGGCTGCGTCGCGGCCCGAATGGTGAAGTGACCGGCGTTGATACGACAAAGGGCTTCATTGGCGCGAAAAAGGTCGGCGTCTCCGCGGCCGGCCATTCCTCCGTCGTCATGGGCATGGCGGGCGTTCGCCTGCCGGTGCATTCGACGCCGCTGCAGGCGCTCGTCTCCGAGCCCTTGAAGCCGATCTTCCCCTGCGTGGTCATGTCGAACACCGTGCATGCCTATATATCGCAGTCGGACAAGGGCGAGTTGGTCATCGGTGCCGGTACCGACCAGTACAACTCCTACAGCCAGACCGGCGGCATGCAGATCATCACGCATACGCTCGATGCCATCTGCGAGCTCTTCCCGATGTTCCGTCGTGTGAAGATGATGCGCCAGTGGGGCGGGATCACCGACAACACGGCCGACCGTTCGCCGATCCAGAGCGTGACGCCGGTTCAAAACCTCTTCGTCAATGCCGGCTGGGGGACGGGCGGTTTCAAGGCGACGCCGGGCTCGGCCAACCTCTTTGCCCATCTCATCGCCAAGGGCGAGCCGCACCGGCTGGCCCAGGGTCTGACGCTCGACCGGTTCCGCACCGGCCGCCTCATCGACGAGGCAGCCGCCGCTGCCGTGGCGCACTGAATTAGGGATAGCCCAACATGCTGGTCATCAAATGCCCCTATTGCGAAGAAGAGCGCGCAGAGCTCGAGTTTCGCGCCGCCGGTGAAGCGCATATCGCGCGTCCTGCCAATATCTCAGCGATTTCCGACGAGGAATTCGTCGATTACTTCTTCCTGCGCGACAATCCGAAGGGTCTGATCTTCGAGCGCTGGCGCCATATCCATGGCTGCGGTCGCTTCTTCAACGCGGCCCGCGACACGATCTCCGACAAGATCCTGCTGACCTACAAGGCCGGTGAACCCATGCCCGATCCCGCAACACTGGTTGCCCCGTCTGCCTCGAAGGGAGAAAAGGCATGAGCGCTGCCAACCGCATTCCCGGCAAGGGCCGCCTGACGCCGGCGCTCACTGCCCGCTTCACCATCGATGGCCGCACGCTGACGGCTTACGAAGGCGATACCGTCGCGTCTGCCATGATCGCCAACGGCATGCATCTCGCCGGCCGCTCGTTCAAGTATCACCGTCCGCGCGGCATCCTGACCGCAGGTCCGGAAGAGCCGAATGCGCTGCTCGACGTTTCGCGGGACGCTGCCCGCCGCCAGCCGAATGTGCGGGCGACCGTGCAGGAAGTCTTCGACGGCATGAAGATCGAGACGCAGAACCGCTGGCCGTCGCTGTCGCTCGACATCGGCGAGGTCAACAACCTGCTGTCGCCCTTCTTCGCCGCCGGCTTCTACTACAAGACCTTCATGTGGCCGAAGGCTGCCTGGCACCAGATCTATGAACCCTTCATCCGTCGTGCGGCCGGTCTCGGCCATGCGCCGAAGGAGGCCGATCCGGACCATTACGCCAACCGCTACGCCCATTGCGACGTGCTGGTGATCGGTGGCGGTGCCGCCGGTCTGGCGTCGGCACTGGCTGCCGCCCAGACGGGCGTGCGCGTGATGATCGTTGACGAGCAGCCGGAAATGGGCGGTGCCTTCCACTTCGACACGGGCGCTACCGTTGACGGTCAGAGCGGCTGGGACTGGGCGCAGGCGACCGTCGCCAAGCTGAAGGCCATGTCCAACGTCACCGTGCTCTCCCGCACCACGGCGTTTGGCTACCACAACCACAATTATGTGGCGCTGGTCGAACGTGTGACTGACCACATTGCCAAGCCGTCAAAGGACCAGCCGCGCGAGCGGCTGTGGCAGGTCCGCGCCAAGCGCGTGATCATCGCCAGCGGTTCGATCGAACGCCATATGGTGTTCGCCAACAACGACCGCCCGGGCATCATGCTGGCCTCTGCCGGCCGCACCTATCTCAACCATTTCGGCGTCGCCGTCGGTGCCAAGGTCGCTGTCTATACGGCGCATGACTCGGCCTATGAAGCCGCGATCGATCTGAAGAAGGCGGGCATCTCCGTGCCTGTCATCGTCGATGCGCGCGAAAAGCCGGGCGAGGGTGTTCTCGCCCAGGCCCGCGCACTCGGCATCGAGGTGCTGACCGGCCACGGCGTGGTCGACACGGCTGGCCGTCTCCGCGTCCGCTCGATCACCGTTCGCCGCAATGGTGGCGGCTCCTCCCGCAAGATCGAGGTCGATTCGCTTCTGATGTGCGCCGGCTGGACACCGTCCGTGCACATGTTCTCGCAGTCGCGCGGCAAGCTGAAATATGACGCCGCAAACGACCGTTTCCTGCCTGATATCTACGTGCAGGATTGCGTCTCCGTCGGTGGCTGCAACGGTACTGACGACCTGCAGGCGCTGCTCGACGAGGCGACCGCTGCCGGTCTCTCCTCGGCCAAGGCTGCGGGTGCGACCGAAACGCCAGCCGTCTCGCTGTCAGGCGCCAATGCACACGCCTGGACCGGTGGCATGATTGGGGCTGCCGAAGGGGCTGGCCGTGATGACAACGTCAAGGCCTTTGTCGATTTCCAGCACGATGTCTGCGCCAAGGACATTCGCCTTGCCGTGCGCGAGGGCATGCATTCGATCGAGCATATCAAGCGCTTCACGACCAACGGCATGGCGTCCGACCAGGGGAAGCTCTCCAACATGCATGGCCTCGCCATTGCGGCGGAAGTGCTTGGCAAGGAGATCCCGCAGGTCGGTCTCACCACCTTCCGCGCACCCTATACGCCTGTGACCTTCGGCACGCTGATCAACCATTCGCGTGATGCGCTGTTTGATCCGACCCGCAAGACGCCGATGCATGCCTATGAAGTCTCCCAAGGTGCCGTCTATGAAGATGTCGGCAACTGGAAGCGCGCCTGGTATTACCCGAAGGCGGGCGAAGACATGCATGCCGCCGTCAACCGCGAAGGCAAGACGGTTCGTGAGGCCGCCGGTGTGTTCAACGCCTCGACGCTCGGCAAGATCGAGGTTGTCGGTCCTGACGCTGCCGAGTTCCTGAACCTGATGTACACCAATGCCTGGGACACGCTGAAGCCGGGCAAGGCGCGCTATGGCATCATGACGCGCGAAGACGGCTTCATCTATGACGATGGCGTCGTCGGGCGCCTGGCCGAGGATCGCTTCCACGTGACCACCACGACGGGCGGTGCGCCACGCGTCATGCACCACATGGAAGACTATCTGCAGACGGAATTCCCGCATCTGAAAGTCTGGCTGACCTCAACGACCGAGCAGTGGGCGGTCATCGCCGTCCAGGGTCCGAAGGCGCGCGACATCATCGCGCCTTTCGTCGAGGGCATCGATATCTCGAACGAGGCCTTCCCCCATATGAGCGTGGCCGAGGGCACGTTCTGCGGCGTGCCGACGCGTCTCTTCCGCGTGTCGTTCACCGGTGAACTCGGCTTCGAAGTCAATGTGCCTGCCGATTTCGGCGCTGACGTCTTCAGACAAATCTGGGAACGGGCCCAGTCGCTCGGTGCCTGCCTCTATGGCACCGAGACCATGCATGTGCTGCGCGCCGAGAAGGGCTATATAATCGTCGGTCAGGACACCGACGGCACGCTGACGGCTGACGATGCCGGCCTTTCCTGGGCGGTGTCGAAGAAGAAGACCGATTTCGTCGGCATTCGCGGCATGAAGCGTCCGGATCTGGTCAAGGAAGGCCGCAAGCAGCTCGTCGGCATCTTCACCAAGGATCCGAACGAAGTGCTGGAAGAGGGCGCGCAGATCGTCGCCAACCCGAACCAGCCGAAGCCGATGACCATGCTCGGCCACGTGACCTCGTCCTACTGGTCGGAAAACCTCGGTCGCTCGATCGCGATCGCCATGGTGGCCGGTGGCCGCGCCCGCATGGGTGAGACGCTTTACGTGCCGATGAAGGACAAGACCATCGCGGTCGAAGTGACCGACATGGTGTTCGTTGACAAGGAAGGAGGCCGCATCCATGGCTGATATGTCTGTTGCAGAGCGCAAGACCGTTCTCGCCGGCTTCCACGGCGGCAGCGCCAAGGTGCGGCTGACGCCAGCGCTTCCCGCCACCCGCGTGTCGCTGCGCGCTGGTGCCGATGCGGTCGCCGGCCTCTCCAAGACGCTCGGTCTCAAGCTGCCGACAAAGCCGAAGACGTCTGCCTCGGCCAAGGGCCGCACGGCCTTCTGGATCGGCCCGGACGAATGGTTCCTGATCGACGAGAAAGGTGACACGCTGATGGCCGACTGCGCCGCCTCCGGCGTGGTTCATTCGGCGACTGATATCTCCCACCGGAACACGGCGATCATCGTCTCGGGGCCGGCTGCCGCCGATACGCTGAACGCTGCCTGCCCGCTGGATCTGTCGCTCGCGGCCTTCCCGGTTGGCGCCGTCACGCGCACTGTGTTCGGCAAGATCGAGATCATCCTTTACCGGGTCGAGGAAGAGACGTTCCGGGTCGAATGCTGGCGGTCGTTTGCGGAGTATGCGTTTGGAATGCTGGCCGAGGGCGCGGAGGATGCCTCTCTCTGAGGGGCGGGGTGTTTATAAGGGTTTGGGGAGGCCGGGGTGACCCGGCCTTTTTGCGTTTGGGGGCTGATCTCGCTTCGGTCGGCTCCGCATGGTATTGTGCGAGCCGACACACCAGAGCAAGGAGGTCAAATCCAATGAGATCCTTTGGACAAGAGACCCTGAAGGCCGTGGACGATCTGGTTGAGATCGGCGGTTTTGCGTCGGCGGACGAGGCTGTGCTTGCCGCAATCGGGGCATGGCACCAAGCGGCGGATGATCCTGCTCAACGCCTTGAGGCCATTCGGCTGAGGGTTCGTCGCTCGATCGATGATCCTCGTGCGAGCCTCAGCATTGACGAGGTCGATGCTGCGCTTGACGAGATGATGGCCGAGGCGCGACCGGTGTCGGGACGTGCGGCGCGCTAAGGTCCGTTTTCGCCCCGAGGCGTTGAGCGATCTTCGAGACATATTCTTGTTCGTGCTGCCGCTCAGCCAATCGCCTGTGACTGCAAGACGCTATGTTGGTCGTATTCGTGCGCGCTGCGAGAAGATCGGTGATGCGCCCTACGGCGGAGTGTCGAGAGATGACTTGGCCCCTGGGCTGCGCATGGTGCCATTCGAACATAGTGCCGTCGTGCTCTACCTCATGGACGAGAGCGACGTGGTGATCACCAACATATTCTACGGACGCCGAAACTACGCGGCTCTGTTCAGTTCAGCCAGTTGAGCCTTCCCATCCCACCCACTTCACCCACCGCCCGTGAAAATCCGCCCGGCCAATCTCGCGGGTTTCCCCTGTCGGCCAAAGCGTGAGCAGGAGTGCCGCCCCCTCCGGCTTGCCATCGGCCTCAAGCTGCAGGCGCGCCAGCGGTGCGGCTTCCGTCGCGCGGTCGCCGGCTTCAGCGATCAGGGCTTCGCCTTCCGACTTCAGCGCCGGCGGCAGATATTGCCAGGCGATGGTGTGGTAGATCACATGGGTCGTGCCCGGATGCGGCGTTGTCAAACGCTTCCGCAGCCAGTCGATGGCGTCGGCCTTCTCCACCTTCAGGCCGCTTTCGGTAGCCATTTCAAGGGCCGCTACCGTGCGGTCGAGGCGGTCCTGCTGGTCGGCCCAGATATAGGAGAAGAGCCGAAGGCGGTCGTCTTCTGAAGATGGGTCGAGCGGGTTCAGGTCGCAGCCGGCGCGTTCGGCCACCTCGACATTTGCATCTGGCGGCGGCGGGCCTTCCCAGCGAGGGGCGAGGTCCATCGGTGAGGTATTGCCCCAGCTGAAATCACCGAGGCGGTAGGCGTAGCGATCCCATTGCAGGTTGAGCCCGGCGCTGGCCCCAACTTCCGACAGGATCAGCGGTTTGCCGGTCAGCGCAGCGATCGTCAGGAAACCGGGGAGCAGGGCGGAGGAGCGGCGTACCTCGTTGGTCTGCGGCGCTGATTTCAGTCGCTCCAGGATAAAGGCTTCGTCCCGGCGCAACGCAGCCTCGATTGCGGCCCAGAGCGTATCGTCGTCGACGGCATGGGGCGAGTAAACGCTTGCGAGTGCAGGGTCTTGGCCGGAGCGCACAATGGTGTGAAGCGTGCCGGCCAGCCTGAGCGCGAGCGCATCGCCGGTGCCGTCAGGATTCCCCGGCCAACCGAGGATCACGGCGCCGACCCTCGTGTCGTCCGTCAACCGCTCTGCGGCGAGCGTACAAATGCGGGCGGTGAAGGGGGAGCCGAGATCGGCGCAGGCTTTCGCCTGACGGAGGAAACTCTGGCGGATGAGCTCGCTGCGGTCGTCACTCATCGTCGCAGTGCCTCTCGTGTCAGACGTCCTCCGGACGGTCCTTGGGGTCGAACTGGGAGATGGTGATCCAGTTGGCTGTCAAGGCCGGCTTTCGCTCGTCCTCAATTTCGACCGTCACCTCATAGGTGTTCATCAGCATGCCGGCGCCGCGAAAACGGGCTTCCGCGAGCTTGAAAGAGCCCCGGATGCGTTTTCCGGTTTTCACCGGAGACATGAAGCGCAGCTTGTCGAAGCCGTAGTTGATGCCAAGCGTCTGTTCACGGATCTTGGGCAGACAATTGTAGTTCATTGCGGAGAGCAGTGAGACGGTCAGAAAACCATGGGCGATGGTGCCGCCGAAGGGCGTCTCTGCGGCAGCCCGGACGGGGTCGGTGTGGATGAACTGGTGGTCCATGGTGGCGCCGGCGAAAGCGTCGATCATCGGTTGGTCAACCGTGATCCAGTCCGATACCCCGACAATCGTACCGACGAGGCCCGGCACGTCCTTCAGTGAAATCTCTTGCGGCATGAAAAGAACCTGATCCTTCAATAATTCCCGCAGGCTACAGCCGCTTGATGTCATGAGGAAGAGGCTAACGTCACTGCTGGGGAAAAACTCAGGTTTCGATCCAGAAATCGACACTGCGCGGCTTCACCGTCAGTCTGGCGGCGCTGCGCCCGGGCTCGAGGCGGCGCCATTTGCGCTTGTCGTGTACGGGGAGCGCGAAGTCCCTCGGCTCAGGGGTACGATTGAAGAGCACGGCAACATGGCAGTCCTTGGCCGTCTCGCGGTCGATGCCGGCGAGCACCATGGCGAAGGCACCGAGGTCGGGCGTTTCCCAGTCGGCGATTGTCATCGGCAGACCGTCAGTGTTCAGCCAGGTCACATCGCCTTCGCCGGTCAGAACACTGGTGTCCATGAAGCAGGAGAAACGCTGGCGCATGGCGGCAAGGCGGGCGGTGGTCTCGATCAGCTCTTCATCCGCCTTCGACCAGTCGAGCCATGTGAGCGGGTTGTCCTGACAATAGGCATTGTTGTTGCCGCCTTGGCTGCGCCCGAACTCGTCGCCCGCCGTCACCATGACGGCCCCCCGGCTGGCAAACAGTGTCGAGAGCAGGGCTTCGACATCCTGCCGGCGCTTCTTCAGGATCGCCTTGTCAGAGCTTTCGCCCTCGACGCCATTGTTCCAGGAATGGTTCTCGTTGTGGCCGTCGCGGTTTTGCTCGCCATTCGCCTCGTTGTGCTTGTGTTCGTATGAGACGAGGTCATAGAGCGAAAAGCCGTCATGGGCGCAGATGAAGTTGACGCTGCGGGTCTGGCCGTGGCCGTCATGGGCGAAGAGATCGGCGGAGCCAGCAAGCGCGTTTGCGAGATCGCCTGTCGTTCCACCATCGCCGCGCCAATGGCGGCGGAAGGTATCGCGGGCGCGGTCGTTCCATTCGAGAAAGGCGGGCGGGAAGCGGCCGAGCTGATAGCCGCCGGGGCCGATGTCCCAGGGTTCGGCAATCAGGATGCGATCTTCCAGCACTTCGTCGTCGAGGATGGCCTTCAGCGTCGGGGCGTCGTGATGAAAACCGTCCCAATGCCGGCCCATGATCGGGGCGAGGTCGAAGCGGAAACCGTCGACGCCGGCCGAAAGCACGAAGTGGCGCAGCGTATCGACGATCAATCGCCGCACGAAGGGATGGTCGCAGGCCAGCGTGTTGCCGCAGCCGGTGTCATTGACCAGGGTGCCCGGATCATCCGCGACATGGCGGAAGAGGGAGCGGTTGTCGATGCCGCGCAGAGACAGCGTCGTGCCGTGGACGTCGCTTTCACCGGTGTGGTTGAAAACGAGGTCGAGGATGACGCCAATGCCTTCGGCATGCAGGGCGGCAACCGTCTCGCGTAATTCTTTCACACCGCCGGGCACGAGGCGCGGGTCGAGCGCCATCATCGCGACGGGGTTGTAGCCCCAGCTGTTGGTGAGGCCGAGGGGGGGCAGATGCCGCTCGTCGATCCAGGCGGTGATCGGCATCAGTTCGACCATGTCGACGCCGATGCGACGCAGATGGGAGAGGACGGCGGGGTGGGCGAGGGCCGCGAGTGTTCCGCGTTGGGATTCGGGCACGTCCGGATGCAGCATAGTCAGCGCCTTGACGTTGACCTCATAGATAAAGCCGGTGCGCTCGCCGAGCGGCATCATCGGCTTCAGCTGCTTATGTGCCTTGAGGACCGCCTTGGGCATCAGGGCGGCTGTGTCGACGCCGAACTGGCCAAGGCGTGCGTCGTAAACGAAGGGGCGGTCCAACTCGGTGGCGTAAGGGTCGACCAGCAGCTTGGATGGATCGTACCAGTGCCCTTGCGCCGGGTCATAGGGGCCGTGGATGCGGAAACCGTAGCGGGCGCCTTCCTTCAAACCCTCGACGAAGACATGATGCACATCGCCTTCGCCACGCGCCATCGAAAGGCGAGCCAGTTCGGCCCCGCCGCTGGTGTCGAAGAGGCAGAGCTCCACGCGTTCGGCATGATGCGACCAGAGGCGGATATCGGCACCCGTCTTGCCGATGATGGCTCCGAGCATCGGCTTGGTCATTTGGTGCCTCGTGGTCCGGTTGATTCGCTCGCCTGATGGAACAATAGCAGGCGAGCGATCTTCGGCCAGAGCGGTTGCGCTTACATGGCCTTGAGGTTCACCGCTTTCAGGGCCTCTTCCTTGCGCTCGCTGTAGCGATCGGTGAGGTAGTCGGAGATGTCGCGGGTGAGAAGCGTGAACTTCACCAGTTCCTCACAGACGTCGACGACGCGCTCGTAATAGGTCGAGGGCTTCATCCGGCCTTCGCCGTCGAATTCCTGATATGCCTTGGCAACCGAGGACTGGTTGGGGATGGTGATCATCCGCATCCAGCGGCCGAGCAGGCGCATGGCGTTGACCGCGTTGAACGACTGCGAGCCGCCGGAGACCTGCATGACGGCGAGCGTCTTGCCCTGGGTCGGGCGGACGGCACCGACGGACAAGGGAATCCAGTCGATCTGCGCCTTCATGATGCCGGTCAGCGTGCCGTGACGCTCGGGGCTCACCCAGACCTGGCCTTCGGACCACGCGGAGAGGTCACGCAGTTCCTGCACCTTGGGATGGCTCACCGGTGCATCGTCGGGCAGCGGCAGGCCTGAGGGATCGAACACCTTCACCTCGGCACCGAAATGCTCTAGCAGGCGCTTGGCCTCCATTGCCAGCAGGCGGCTGAAGGACACCTGACGCAGAGACCCATAGAGAATCAGGATGCGCGGCTTGTGGGTCGAGAAGGGGCGGCGCAGCGCCTCCAGATCCGGCATGCGCAGGTGATCGAGATCGGCGGCGGGCAGGTCTATTTTTGCATCAGACAATGCGCTTGCCCTCCGCATCGAGCACGGCTTCGCCGTCTTCCTTGACGAAGGCAGAGGTGAAGGCGTCGGCGGGGAGGATGTCGAGCACGACTTCCGACGGGCGGCAGAGGCGCGTGCCCATCTCGGTGACGACGAGGGGGCGGTTGATCAGTATGGGGGTCGTGATCATCGCGTCGAGCAGCTGGTCGTCCGTGAGCGCGGGATCTGCAAGGCTGAGTTCCTCAAAGGGCGTACCTTTTTCGCGGATCGCCTCGCGCACCGAAAGGCCGGAATCGGCGATCATCTTCGCCAGATCTTCCTTGCTCGGCGGGGTCTTCAAGTATTCGATGACCACTGGTTCGATGCCCGCATGGCGGATGATTTCAAGCGTGTTGCGCGAGGTGCCACAGGCAGGGTTGTGATAAATGGTGACGGTCATGGACGTTCCGTTCCTTCGGGTATGATCGGGGGGATTTTGTTGCGGCTATCGGCAAAGAGCCAGGCGGCGATCGTGGCCGCGATCAGGGCGCCGGCAATCTGCGCGAAAATGAAGCCGGCGAGGTCGATCGGGCGGATGCCGGCGAAAGTATTGGTCAGGCTGCGGGCGATCGCGACGGCCGGATTGGCGAAGGACGTCGAGGCCGTGAACCAGTAGGCGGCCGTGATGTAGAGGCCGACCAGCATCGGGATGGCGTCCGTCTTGAAGCGCAGCCCGCCGAGGATGGTGAGGAGCAGGCCGAAGGTCGCGACGGCTTCGGCTGTCCACTGCGCCGAGCCCGTGCGAACCGTCTCCGAGACCTGGAAGACGGGCAAGTCGAACATCACATGGGCGATGAGCGTGCCGGCGATGCCGCCGAGGATCTGGGCGAGCATGTAAGGCAGAATGGCGGAGGCCTCCAGCTCCTTGCGCAGGGCAAAGACCATCGTAACCACCGGGTTGAAGTGGGCCCCGGAGATCGGACCCAGGATCGTGATCAGCACGAAGAGGATGGCGCCGGTCGGGATCGTGTTACCGAGCAGGGAGACGGCGACATCGTCTGAAAGCCGGTCCGCCATAATGCCGGAACCGACGACGGTTGCGACCAGCATGGCGGTGCCAAGCGCCTCGGCGGTGAGGCGGCGTGAAAGATCGGCCATGGTCTTCAGCCGGCCGTCTGAGTGCTGCTGCCGATCTCGTTCAGCCGTTTCTGCAGCGAGAGCTTGTCGAGGCTCGCCATCGGCAGGCTGACGAAGATCGAGATGCGGTGATTGAGCATGCGATAGGCTTCGGCAAAGGCGAAATGCTTCTCGCTATCGGTGCCTTCGGCAGCGGCCGGATCGGGCACGCCCCAATGGGCGGTCATCGGTTGGCCAGGCCAGACGGGGCAGGCTTCGGCGGCAGCGTTGTCGCAGACGGTGAAGACGAAATCGAGTTCAGGGGCACCGGGGACTGCAAACTCGTCCCAGTTCTTTGAGCGGGCGAAGCTGGTGTCGTAGTTCACGCCCTTAAGCAGTTGCAGCGTGTAGGGATGAACCTCACCCTTGGGCTGGGAGCCGGCGGAATAGGCCCTGAACTTGCCCTGACCGAGCCGGTTCAGCAGCGCTTCCGCGATGATCGAGCGGGCGGAATTGCCGGTGCAAAGGAAGAGCACGTTGTAGATCTTGTCGGACATGGCCGGTCTCTCAGTTGGGGCGGGTGACTTCGAGGGTGGGTGAACAGCAGGCGAGATCGTCGATCAGCGGCTGGCAGAGGCTGGCATTGCCGCCGCAGCAATCCTTGAGCAGGTAAAGGGCGACGGCGCGGAAGCGATCGAGATCGGCGCGGTAGATAATCGAGCGGCTCTGGCGTTCGCCCGTGACAAGGCCGGCCTGCGAGAGTGTCGACAGATGCGCCGACATAGTGTTCTGCGGCACACCGATCAGGCGCGCGAGCTCGCCGGCGGGAACGCCATCGGGTTCATGCGCCACCAGCAGGCGGAAGGTCTGCAGGCGGGTCGGTTGAGCCAGGGCGGCGAGGGCCGCAATCGTCGATCTTTCATCCATATATCCAGAATAGTGGATATGATTGTGAAGTCAATTGGGGTCATGCCGTAGGCAAAGAAAAACCCCGGTGTCGAAGACGCCGGGGCTCTAATGCGTGAGCGAAGGTCTCTAGGGGATCAGGTAATGACCGTCGGCTCGTTCATGCCGGTGTAGCGCTTGATCTCGGCCACTTCCTCGGCTGCCGCGATCAGGTCGGCCAAAGCTCCTTGTGTCTCGATGCCGTGGCGGCTGGCGTCTGGCTCGTAGCGCTCGACATAAAGGCGAAGCGTCGCGCCCGAGGTGCCGGTGCCCGAAAGGCGGAAGACGATGCGGCTGCCGCCTTCGAACAGAATACGGATGCCCTGGTTCTTCGAGACGGAGTGGTCGATCGGGTCGTGATAGGCGAAGTCGTCGGCGGCGCTGACGGTCAGGCCGTTGATCTTGGTGCCGGGCAGGCTGTCGAGCTTGGCGCGGAGCGCTGCGACAAGGGCGTTGGCATTGTCGGTGTCGACGCCTTCGTAGTCGTGGCGGGAATAGTAGTTGCGGCCGTATTCGGCCCAATGGGCCTCGACGATCTGCTTCACGCTCTGTTTGCGGGCGGCAACGATGTTGAGCCAGAAGAGCACGGCCCAGAGGCCGTCTTTTTCGCGCACATGGTCAGAGCCGGTGCCGAAGCTTTCTTCGCCGCAGACAGTGACTTTGCCGGCATCCATCAGGTTGCCAAAAAACTTCCAGCCTGTCGGGGTCTCGTACATGCCGATGCCAAGTTTTTCGGCGACGCGGTCGGAGGCAGCACTTGTTGGCATCGAGCGAGCGATGCCTGCGATGCCTTGTCTGTAGCCGGGGGCGCAGGTGGCGTTGGCGGCGATCATCGCGAGGCTGTCGGAGGGGGTGACGAACATGCCCTTGCCGACGACCATGTTGCGGTCGCCGTCGCCATCGGAAGCGGCACCAAAGTCCGGGCCGTCGGCACTCATGACATCGTCATAAAGCTCCTTGGCGTGGACGAGGTTCGGGTCCGGATGGTGGTGGCCGAAGTCGGGCAGGGGGATCTCGTTGCGCACGGAGCCTGAAGGCGCGCCGAGACGCTTTTCGAGGATCTCGACGGCGTAGGGGCCGGTGACGGCGCTCATGCTATCGATCACCACGCGGAAGCCGCCCGAGATCAGCGCGCGGATCGCCGGGAAGTCGAAGAGGGTTTCCATCAGGTCGGCATAGTCGGTGACCGGGTCGATCACCTCGACGGTCATGCCAGCCAGATCGAAGCTGCCGACCGTGTCGAGGTCGATGTCGGCGACGTCGGCAATCTTGTAGCTGTCGATGACCTTGGTGCGGGCGAAGATGGCATCGGTGATCTTTTCCGGTGCCGGGCCGCCATTGCCGATATTGTACTTGATGCCGAAGTCTTCGGTCGGGCCGCCGGGATTGTGGCTGGCCGAAAGCACGATGCCCCCGAAGGCATGGTATTTGCGGATGACATGGGACGCAGCCGGGGTGGAGAGGATCCCGCCCTTGCCGACCATCACCTTGCCGAAGCCATTGGCGGCGGCCATCTTCAGCGCCACCTGAATGACTTCGCGGTTGTAGTAGCGGCCGTCGCCGCCAATCACCAGCGTCTGGCCTTCGAAGCCCTCAAGGCTGTCGAAGATCGCCTGGATGAAGTTCTCCGCATAGTTTTCCTGCTGGAAGACCGGAACCTTCTTGCGCAGTCCCGATGTGCCGGGCTTCTGGTCCGCATAGGGTTTCGTGGAGACGGTCGAGATCATCGATTACGGGCCTTTCGAGACGAGGCGTTGATAAAGGTCGGCATAGGTCGTAGCGCTCCTGTTCCAGGAGACGTCGGATTTCATGCCTTGCTTCTGCATTTGCGACCAGAGACGCTGGTCACTATAGAGGCGTAGCGTGCGGCGGATCGCCCGGCGGAGGGCATCTGATGTCACCGGCGCAAACTGCACGCCGGTTGCAACACCAGCAGCCAGGGCCGCTTCATTGGCGTCGATAATGGTATCGGCGAGGCCGCCGGTGCGGGCCACAAGCGGAACACAGCCGTAGCGCAGGGCGTAGAGCTGTGTCAGCCCGCAGGGCTCGAAGCGCGAGGGCACGAGGATGATGTCGGAACCGGCCTGCATGACATGCGACAGCGCTTCATCATATCCAAGTATCATGCCGACACGGCCGCGATGATGGGCGGCGGCACTCTGAAGGGCGGCCTCGATAGCGCTTTCCCCGGAGCCGAGGATTGCGAGCCTGCCGCCAGCATTGACGATTTCGTCGATGACGTCGGGCAGCAGGTCCAGCCCCTTCTGCCAGGTCAGCCGCGAGATGACGCAAAAGATCGGGCCATCGTCGCCATCAAATGCGAAGCGCTCGACCACGGCTGCACGGTTGCCGGCGCGCTTCTTCAGTGCTGAACCGGAATAGTGGCTGGTGAGCAGTGGATCGCTGGCCGGGTTCCAGACCTCGGCGTCTATGCCGTTGACGATGCCGTAGAGGTCAGCGGCGCGGCTGGCGATGACGCCATCAAGGCCCATGCCGAATTCGGGTGTCAGGATTTCCTCGGCATAGGAAGGGCTGACCGTGGACAGCGCATGAGCGGTCAGAAGACCGCTCTTCAGATAGCTGATCGTGCCATAATATTCGAGCGCCTCGTGCCATGCGTGTGTGGGCAGGCCAAGATAGGGAAAGAGCGTTGCACCGAACTGCCCCTGGAAGGCGATGTTGTGGATGGTGATGAGGCTCGGCACTTCCGGCGCCTCGGCATAGCGCATGTAGACGGGAACCAGAGCACCCTGCCAGTCATGCACATGGACGAGGTCCGGCTTGAAGCTGGGCAGCACGCCCGCCGCGATCTCGGCGCCCACCTTGGAGAGGACGGCGAAGCGCTTCCAATTGTCGGGGTAGTCCCGTCCCTGTGTATCGAGATAGGGACCACCCGAACGCTCGTAGAGTGGCGGGCAGTCGATGATCAAAAGATCCAGGCCCTCGTGTTTTACCTCGAGAAGTGTCACCCGCTCGTCGAGAATGTCCTCGAACTCGTGGACCTTCTTGGCCTTCTTCACCGCTTTCATCACGGCCGGATAGCCGGGGATCAGCGTCTTCGTCTCGACGCCATGGGCGGCGAGCGCGATCGGTAGCGCGCCCGCGACGTCGGCGAGGCCTCCGGTCTTGATCAGCGGATAAAGTTCGGAGGCGACCGAGAGGACCTTCATGGATGTGTCTTATCCCAGTTTGTCGAGCATGGCCTGCGTGATGAGGCATATCCCGTTTTCGCTGCGGCGGAAGCGCTTGGCATCCATTTCCGGATCCTCGCCGACGATCAGCCCCTCCGGGATCACCACGCCATGGTCTATCACGACATTTGTGAGCCTGGCGTGACGGCCGACCTGCACCTTGGGCAGAACGACAGCACCTTCGAGACGCGAGTAGGAGTTGGCGCGCACACCGGTGAAGAGCAGGCTCTTGTAGAGCGACGACCCGGAGATGATGCAGTCGCCCGAGACCAGCGACGAGATCGCCGAGCCACGGCGGCCTTCGTCGTCATGGACGAACTTGGCGGGCGGCGTGATCTCGGAATAGGTCCAGATCGGCCAGGTCTTGTCGTAGAGATCGAGTTCCGGAACGATGTCCGTCAGGTCGATATTCGCCTGCCAGTAGGCGTCGATCGTGCCGACGTCGCGCCAGTAGGGCGTGCGTTCGAAATCGGAGCGGACGCAGGACTGGGCGAAGCGGTGCGCGACGGCCTTGCCGCTCTTCACCACGTAGGGGATGATGTCCTTGCCGAAGTCGCGGCTCGATTCCGGGTCGGCGGCATCGCGGCGCAGCAGTTCCATCAGGAACTTGGTGTGGAAGACATAGATCCCCATCGAAGCCAGCGCGAGATCGGGGCTGCCGGGAATGCCCGGCGGGTCGGCCGGCTTTTCGACGAAGTCGATGATCCGGTCGGTCGCATCCACATGCATGACGCCGAAGCCGGTTGCTTCCATGCGCGGCACTTCGAGGCAGCCGATCGTCACATCGGCACCTGAATCGACATGCTGCTGCAGCATCAATTCGTAGTCCATCTTGTAGATGTGGTCGCCGGCCAGAATAACCATGTATTCGGGGGCATAGGATTCAATGATGTCGGCGTTCTGGTAAACGGCGTCGGCGGTGCCTTCGTACCACTGCGTTTCGGAGACGCGCTGCGAGGCCGGAAGGATGTCGAAGCTCTCGTTGCGTTCGGGCCTGAAAAAGTTCCAGCCGAGCTGCAGATGGCGGATCAGCGAGTGCGCCTTGTACTGCGTGGCGACGCCAATGCGGCGGATGCCGGAATTGAGCGCATTGGAGAGGGCAAAGTCGATAATCCGGGCCTTGCCGCCGAAATAGACGGCGGGTTTTGCGCGACGATCCGTCAGTTCCTTGAGGCGGCTTCCGCGACCACCGGCCAGCACATAGGCCATGGCATCGCGCGACAGGCTTTTTGTTCTCTTTTCCGTCATGTGTATCCTCCCCTTACTGTTCCAATTCCAGCATGATCACGGCGAGCGGTGGCAAGGTCACACCCGCCTTTGCCCATCCGCTTCCCGTGGCATGCGCCTCCACGCGACCACCATTGCCCTTGCCGCTGCCGCCATAGATTTCGGCATCGGTATTGAGTATCTCACGCCAACGGCCGGCCGCAGGCAAGCTCAATTCGTATCGCTCGTGGTAGTTCGGCGTCAGGTTGCAGATAACCGCGATCGGCTTTTCGCCGGGTGCCTTGCGCAGCCAGGCAAAAACCGAATTGTCCTGGTCGTCGCCGACGATCCATTCGAAGCCCTCACCCTCGCAGTCACGGGCATGAAGTGCGGCCTTCGCACGATAAGTGAAGTTCAAGTCACGCACGAGGCGGCGCATGCCTTCATGCGGGGCGTAGTCGAGCAGGTTCCAGTCGAGTGAGCGCTCCTCCGACCACTCGCCCCATTGGGCAAATTCCTGGCCCATGAAGAGCAGCTTCTTGCCGGGATGGCCCCACATCAAGCCGTAATAGGCACGGAGATTGGCAAATTTCTGCCAGTCGTCACCGGGCATCTTGGCGATCATCGAACCCTTGCCGTGTACGACTTCGTCATGGGAAATCGGCAGCACGAAGTTTTCCGAGAAGGCGTAGAGCAAGCCAAACGTCAGTTCGTTGTGATGATGCTTCCGGTAGATCGGATCCCGAGCGAAATAGCTCAGCGTGTCATGCATGAAGCCCATGTTCCACTTGAAGCCAAAGCCGAGGCCTCCTTCATGGACCGGCTGCGAGACCTTGGGCCAGGAGGTGCTCTCCTCGGCGATGGTCATGATGCCGGGATGGCTGCCATAGACATGGTGGTTCATCTGCTGGAGGAAGCGGACCGACTCCAGGTTCTCCCGGCCACCATACTCGTTGGGGATCCACTCGCCTTCCTTGCGGGAATAATCGAGGTAGAGCATCGAAGCGACGGCATCGACGCGCAACCCGTCGAGGTGGAATTTCTCCGCCCAATACAGCGCGTTGTTGATCAGATAGGACAGAACCTCCTGGCGACCGAAATTGTAGATCGCGGTGTTCCAGTCCGGGTGGAAGCCTTGGCGGGGATCGGCATGTTCGTAGAGCGCCGTTCCGTCGAAGTTGCGAAGCCCGTGGGCGTCCGTCGGGAAATGCGCCGGCACCCAGTCGAGGATGACGCTCAAGCCGACCTTGTGGCAGCCGTTGACGAAACGGGCAAAGCCCTCCGGTTCGCCGAAACGGGCGCTCGGGGCGTAAAGCCCCGTCGTCTGATAGCCCCAGGATGGGTCGTAAGGGTGCTCGGTCACCGGCATGAATTCGATATGGGTGAAGCCCATGTCGACACAGTAGGGGATCAGCCGGGCCGCCATTTCGTCCCAGGACAGCATGGAGCCGTCGTCGCGGCGCTGCCAGGACCCGGCATGGACCTCGTAGATCGAAATGGGCTGGCGGCGCTGGTCTATGCTTGCCCAGTGCTTGCGGTGGGCCTCGTCTTCCCAGTCCTGTTCGAGCTCAGGTGTTGTCACCGAAGCGTTCTTCGGCCGCATCTCGGCGCGGCGCGCAAAGGGGTCGGCCTTCAGCGGCTGAAGATCGCCATGCGGCCCGACGATTTCGAACTTGTAGCTGGCACCGGCCCGGACATCGGGCGCGAAGATTTCCCAGATGCCGGTGTCGCGGCGCAGGCGCATGACATGCCGGCGGCCGTCCCAGTCGTTGAAGTCGCCGACGACGGAAACGCGGCGGGCATTGGGGGCCCAGACGGCGAAGTGAAAGCCGTCGACACCCTGATGCTTGATCGGATGAGCGCCCATCTTGTCGAAGAGGCGCAGGTGCGATCCTTCCTTAATGAAGTAATCGTCCATCGGCCCGAGGATCGGCCAGAAGCTGTAGGGGTCGGTCACTGTCCATTCGGCATCGCCGCGGGTGGCGCGGTAGCGGACCGGCAGAACCCCATCGAGCTTGACCGGACCGGAAAAGAAGCCGGCATCGTGGAGACGCGCGAGTTCGCCGACCTGGTCTCCGGCCAGATTGTAGGCAACCACCGTCTCGGCACCCGGGATGAAGCAACGCGCGACATGGCCCGCGCCTGCCTCGTGCACGCCGAGAAAGGCGAAGGGGTCGCCATGCGTCCCATGAATGATCGCTTCGATTTCTGCTGCCGACGGTGTGTCCGGCGTCGCTACGTCACCGCTCCTCTTCGGTGATTTTGCCATCAAGCTCTCCAGATGTCCGCGTTGTACTGCCGGATGGTGCGGTCCGACGAGAACCAGCCCATGCGGGCCGTATTGCGGATGGTCTTGGAATACCATGCCGAGGTATCGGTCCAGATGTCGTCCACCTGACGTTGAGCCTTGGCATAGGCGTCGAAATCGGCGGCAACCATGAACCAGTCATGCTGGTAAATGCCCTGCATCAGATCGGCATAGCGGTCACGGTCATCAGGCGAGAAGACGCCAGATGCGATCGACGAGAGGGCCTGCTGCAGTTCGCGCGAGGCGTCGATTGCGGCGCGGGGATTGTGTCCATCCGCTCGCACGCGTCCGACCTCGTCTGCGGTCATTCCAAAAATCACGATGTTCTCCTCGCCCACATGATCGCGCATTTCGACATTGGCGCCGTCGAGCGTTCCAATGGTCAATGCACCGTTCAACGCGAACTTCATGTTCCCGGTTCCAGACGCTTCCATGCCGGCGGTGGAAATCTGTTCGGAAAGGTCGGCGGCGGGAACCATGACTTCGGCGAGCGAGACGTTGTAGTTCGGGATGAAAACGACCTTCAGCAGACCGCGCACCGAGGGGTCGGTGTTGATGATGCGGGCGACGTCGTTGGCCAGTTTGATGATGAGCTTGGCGTTGTGGTAGCTGGGCGCTGCCTTGCCGGCGAAGAGTTTGACGCGCGGGACCCAGTCACGTTCCGGATGCGAGCGGATCTGGTCGAAGAGCGCGACCGTCTCGATGATGTTCAGAAGCTGGCGCTTGTATTCATGGATGCGCTTGATCTGAATGTCGAACATCGCATGCGGGTCGAGCTTGATGCCCATGCGGCTAGCGACGAGGCTTGCCAGCTTCTGCTTGTTGGCGAACTTCACGGCCGCAAACTTTTGCTGGAAGGCCGGATCGTCGGCGAAGGCGTCGAGACCCTTGAGCTTGGTCGCATCGTCGAGGAATTCCGGTCCGATCGCTTCCTTGATGAGGTCGGTCAGGTCGGGATTGCACTGCATCAGCCAGCGGCGCGGGGTGATGCCATTGGTCTTGTTGTTGATGCGCGTCGGATAGAGCTTGTGGAGATCGGAGAAGACCGTCTCCTTCATCAGCTCGGTATGCAAGGCCGACACGCCGTTGATCGAGTGCGAGCCCATGAAGGCGAGGTTACCCATGCGCACGCGGCGGTCGCCGCTTTCGTCGATCAGCGAGATCTGGCGGATCTCATGGTCATTAAAGCCGCGCTTCTTGCGTGCGTCGAGCAGGACCTTGGCGTTGATCGCGTAGACGAGCTGCATGTGACGCGGCAGGAGGCGTTCGAAAAGCGGCACCGGCCAGCTTTCCAAAGCTTCCGGCAGGAGCGTGTGGTTGGTGTAGGAGAAGGTCTTGGAGGAAATCTCCCAGGCTTCGTCGAAGGCGATGCCGTGAACGTCGACAAGAAGGCGCATGAGTTCGACGACGGAGACGGCCGGGTGGGTGTCGTTGAGCTGGATCGCGACCTTGTCCGGCATCTGGGCGAGCGTGTTGCCCTGCTGCAGGTGTCGGCGGACGATGTCCTGCAGGGACGCCGAACAGAAGAAGAATTCCTGGCGCAGGCGCAGCTCCTGGCCGGCAGGCGTCGCATCGGCTGGATAGAGGACGCGCGTCAGGGATTCGGCCTTGTTGCTCTCGCGCAGCGCGCCGATATGGTCACCGGCATTGAAGGCGTCGAGCAGGATCGGATCGATCGGTTGCGCCGACCAGAGGCGCAGCGTGTTGACGCGTTCGCCCCGCCAGCCGACTGCCGGAGTGTCGAAGGCCGTTGCAATGACGCGTTCACCCTGTTTCCAGACGTAACGGGGTTCGCCGTCGGGGCCATCGACAGTCTCGACCGTGCCGCCATATCCCACTTCGTAGGAGCTTTCGCGGCGCTCGAACTCCCAGGGGTTCCCGTGGGCGAGCCAGCTTTCCGGCAGCTCGACCTGCCAGCCCTCTGCCATCTGCTGGCGGAAGAGGCCGTGCACGTAGCGGATGCCGTAGCCATAGGCCGGGATGTTGACGGTTGCCATACTCTCCATGAAGCAGGCGGCGAGGCGGCCAAGACCGCCATTGCCAAGCGCCGCGTCAGGTTCAAGGCCCGCAATCACGTCGAATTCGACTGACAGAGAGGAGAGCGCCTCACGGATGTCATCGATCAGGCCGAGGTTCGACATGGCGTCGCGCAGGAGGCGGCCGATCAGGAATTCGAGCGATAGGTAATAAACCCGCTTGCCGTTGTTCATGTAGGTGGTGCGAGTGGATTCCATCCACGTGTCGATGATGCGGTCGCGCACCACGAGGATGGTTGCCGTCAACCAGTCATGCGGGGTTGCCACCTTGGCATCCTTGCCGATGCTGTAAGTCAGCTTGTCCATGATCTCGGCGGCCAGGGCGTCCGGATCGGAAACTCCGCGCTTGGGAAGGGGAAGGTCGACTTTGTGGGGAGTCTTGATCATCGGTCCGCCTGGCGTTGTTCGTGTCTCCGGGCGGCGCCAATGCGATAGCGGTGCCGCTTCCGTGAATGCCAGTTTACGCATCGAAATGAGACAGTTGCAACAGGCGGGGAGCTGCGAGGAGAACTTTTGTTCCGAGCGCCGTCTTGGGCCTCAAGACCCTGTTCTGATTATATTTTCTGGAAAGCGTGAAAAAACGATAAGACCGCAGCCATGACGGCTGCGGTCGAATTGTGGGAGAAATCCAAAACGTTTTGGATCGTGTCAGTTGGTCAGGCGGGTCGAGGCCATGGCAGCAGCCTTGCCGATCTCACCGAAGGCCGCGACGAGACCAGCCATATCGGTCGGCTCTTTGTAGTGTTCGGTTGACGTTGCGCATGCCAACAGCAGCTCTCTGCCCCTCTGAGGGGCCATGAAGGCGACCGTGAAGATTTCGATGCCTTCCTCTTTTGCTGCCGAGCACTGCGCCAGCACTTTTGTGTCGATAGCCGGGTTCCAGGAAGCGCTGTTGCCGGTCATTTCGCCATCGGTCATCAGGACGATGTAACGAGTAAAGTCGGAATTGCGTTTGGCGGCGTGGGCGCTTTCCTCGGCTTTATTGTTTTTCGTCAATGCCTCGTAGGCACGCTGCATGCCGCCGGAAGCGTCTGTGCCTCCAGTCGGAACGGATGGCAAAGCGGTGATATAATTGGTGGCGGTCGTGACGCCCCAAGCCATGCCTGAGGCTGGCTGGGTGGCGTCGTTGTAGGACACTGCGCCGACGCGGATCAGGTCACCTTTCGGATCAGCCTTCACCAACTCGTTCATCATAACCGCCGAGGCCGTCTTTAAGGCCTGCATCTTCTTCACGTAGCAGGGTCTTGACGGATTGAGATAGTTTCGTTTTCCCGGCTGAATGTCCTTGTAGGCCCAGTTCGAGGCGCTGTAGTTCACGCAGCTCGTCACTGAGGTATCGACCGTGTTCGTGGTGAAGGACATCGAGCCTGAACGATCCAGCACGACATACATCGATACGGCTGCGCCGCTTTCAGGCGTGGCTTGTGCCGTTGCCTTGACGCTGACGGTGACTTCCTTCCATCCGAGCAGGGCGGTCATGCCATTGGTCGCCAGGGTATAGCTCGGTGACAGGCTGACTTCGACGGTCTTGCCGGTCTTTCCGAGCTTCCGCTCGACATTTCCGACCGCTCCAGCCAGCGGATCGTCTTCCGCTTCTTCTTCGGTCTGGTCGCTTACGCCGCCTGGAAGCACGCTGTTCAGCTGTGCCTTCATGAACTTGCGCGCGAACTCGAGGACCGCGTCGTCAGACATTTTGTCGTCTTTCGCCAGCGCGTTCGCGGCAGACAGAACCGCCGAGTCTGCGGAGTCCTGAAGCGCGGCGCGCACCTGAACCATTCGGTTCAAGTCGATTGCAACACCAGCTGTGGCGGCTACAACGGGGAACAGCACCGCCGTTGCGATGCCGAAATTGCCGGCGCGGTCGCACCAGAGACGTGAGAAGAGTGATCTGCGCGGGCTGTCAGAGGTAGTCATCATGTCCATCCAAAATCAGCGTTTGGAGGGTTATAGACTGCATCCCATTGCGATCCGTTTAAAGGGATCGATAAAATTCGATGGAAGAATGCACTATTGGTGCACCGGGATGACGTCCACGGCCTGGTCCGTCTGATGCGAGCCATAACTCTTCAGGACGCCGATGACTGGGGCGACATCGGCATAGTCCCGACCGTAGCCGACCACGATATGGTCGGTGCCGGCCGCGATGTCGTTGGTCGGGTCGAGCTCCAGCCAGCCGGTCAGCTTGCCGCACCAGATGCGGACCCAGGCATGCATGGCGTCGGCACCCTCCAGGCGTTCCTTACCCGGAGGCGGGATGGTGCGCAGGAAGCCGCTGACATAGCCTGCGGGAATGCCGAGGCTGCGCAGCGCCACGATCATCACATGGGTGAAATCCTGGCAGACGCCACGCTTCTTGGCGAAGGCTTCCGCCGGCGTCGTGTCGACGGTCGTGGCTTCGGCGTCGTATTTGAAGTCCTTGTGGATGCGGCTGCAGAGCGTCTCGGCGATCTGGCGCACGGTCATGCTGGGTTTCAGCATGCCGCGCACATAGGCTGATATCGCCTTGTCCCGCGGCAGGCGAGGACTGGTGCCGAGGAAATGGTGCGGTGATTCGGCATCGAGCGACCAGGTCTCGGCGATCTCCTGCGGAAGACGGTCGAGCAGAGGCGAGAAGTCGGCAGCCATCGGCTGCGCCTGAACCATCACTCGGGCCTGCATGCGGATGTCGAGCTTTTCATGCGGACCACGCAGGATGGCGTGGCTCGTTGGATGGCTGAAGAAGTCGTTGAAGGTCGAGATCTCGTCCGGCTCCGGGGTGACCGTGATCGCACCTGCTATCAGTCGCTGACGGTCAGGAAGCGACAGCGGCAAAAGCCGCAACATGTGATGGGCACCCGTTGCCGGAACCTCGTAGCGGTAACCGATATGGAGCGAGAGGTCGTAGAGCATTGCGTCAGCTCAAATAGGTCTGGGCGAGTATATCGGAAAACTTCTCCAATTCACGCTCCAGGTTGATGTAGACATCGGCCGACATGGCTTCCGGCGTCATTACGGCAAGCCCCGAATGCAGGCGCATCGCCTCGCGGAAGAGATTGGACATCTGGCCATTGACCATGGCGTTCGGCAATTGCTCGACCTCGATGCGGATCTCGTTCAGCTGGAAGAGGATCGAGCGCGGATTGAGTGGATCGAGCGCAAGCAGGTCGGTCACCGTCAACCGTGCGGTCGAGACATTGTAGCGGCGGCGGTGGGTCATGACGTTGTCACCGATCTCGAGCAGCATGTCGAGCGAGCCATCGGGTGCATCGGGGCCGGTCATGTGGCCGAGCAGGCGGGTCATGTGCAGGCCGCGTTCCAGGAGACGGCCAATCGTCAGGAAGCGCCAGCCGGTGAAGCGGTACATGTTTTCATGCACAAGACCGGCAAAGCCTGCAAGCTTGCGCAGGAGGATGGTCATGGCATGGGCGGCGTCGTCGCCGGGCTTCACCTTCTCGTGGAAGCGTTTCGCGGTCTTCGACAGGTCATTCAGCGCAAGCCAGCCATCCGGTGAAAAGCGGTCGCGGATGTTGCTGGCGGAATAGACGGCGCTGTCGATATTGCGGAGCAGGCTTTCCGGCACGCCGGACTTGGTGTCGACGTCGATGTCCGAGAGATACTCGCTGACGAAGGCGAGCAGCGGCTGGTCCGGATTGGCGCTTTCGGCATAGCGCGCATGCCAGGCGCGCAGGATGCGCAGTACACCTTCGGCCCGCTCGATGTAGCGACCGAGCCAGAAGAGGTTGTCGGCGGCTCTGCTCGGCAGGCTGCCGGGCATGTTGCGGGTGAAAGTCTCCTCCGCCGGTAGAAGCGAGGTGCGGTCGACAGGCTTGTTGGAGACGATCCAGACATCGGCCGCACTGCCGCCCGCCTGCATGGCGATCGCCGAGACATCCGAACCGCTGCCGATCCGGGCAAAGCCGCCCGGCATGATCTGCCAGCCGTTCTGGGTGCGGGCGGCAAAGACACGCAGCGACATCGGTCGCGGTGTCAGCTTGCCGTCGACCATGGCCGGCGTGGTGGACAAGGTCACGACTTCCTGGCCAACGAGGTTGCCGGCTTCGGTTTCCAGCCATTCGGCGGTGGTTCTGCCTTGCGGGTCCTTGTAGCGCGAGCCCATGACAGAGCGACCGCCATCATCGAAGAAGGGCAGGCGCGAGAACGCGGAGCCGATCACCATGCGGTCGAGATGGTTTGCCACATGTTCTCGCTCGGCCTTCTGGCCGCACCACCAGGTGGCGATCGAGGGTAGCTTGAGTTCCTCGCCGAGCAGGTGGCGCGAGAGGGTGGGCATGAAGGCGAGAAGCGCACGGGTTTCGAGGATCCCGGAGCCCAGCGCGTTGACGAAGGTCACCGCACCGTTGCGCAGCGCCTGCACCATGCCGGGCGTGCCGATATAGGAGTTCTGATCGAGCTCCAGAGGATCGGCAAAGGCGGCATCAAGGCGGCGCCATAGGACGCTGACGGGCTTGAGGCCGGCGACTGTGCGGACCATGACCTTGCCGTTGACGATGGTGAGATCCTCACCTTCGAGCAGCATGATGCCAAGATAACGGGCGATATAGGCGTGCTCGAAATAGGTCTCGTTCGCGGGACCCGGAGACAGAACCGCAATGCGCTCGTCCGAACCGCGGGTGCGCGCTTGCAGCGCCTTGCGGAATGCGCCGAAGAAGGAGGCCAGCCGGTGGACGTGTGTCTCGGCATAAACGTCGGAAAAGGCGCGGGCGGTCGCAACCCGGTTTTCCAGGGCAAAGCCCGCACCTGAGGGTGCCTGGGTACGATCGGCGAGCACCCACCAGTTGCCATCGGGCCCACGGCCGATTTCGAAGGAACAGAAATGTAGGTAGTGACCGCCGGCCGGCTTGATGCCGACGAGTGGACGCAGGAATTCCGGGTTCGAGGCGATCAGTTGCGGTGGCAGGAAACCTTCCTGGACCAGCCGGTTTTCCGAATAGATGTCGGCGACGACCGCTTCCAGAAGGTTTGCACGCTGGACCAGCCCCTCGGCCAGCACCTGCCACTCGGCTTCCGATATCATCACCGGGATGTGGGAGAAGGGCCAGGCCCGCTCGCTCGATCCGCCAGAACCGTAGGCGCGGTAGAAGACACCGGCGTCTCGCAGGTAGCGGTCGGCCCGGGCGAAGCGCTCGTGCAGATCCTGTTCCGGCATCGTGTCGATGGCGGAGACCAGGGCCTGCCAGACGGGGCGGACGTTGCCTTGTGTGTCGAGCATCTCGTCGGCAGCGCCCGCCAGCGCGCGATAGCCGGCCGTGCGGGCCTCGCTTTTCGGCGCGTCTGGCGGGGATAGCTCCGCTGCCGTCTTCTGTGCCATCAGATCAGATACCTTGCGGTCGTCTCAGGTCCAAAGTGTGCGGGAATTCCGGCGACACGGTTTCGGGCCATAGGGGATAGGAGCCGGCTGTATGGCCCCAAGGCTCGAAACGTGCAAGCCGACGGGCTTCCGCTTCGTTCCCATTCACAGGGAAAGTGTCGTAGGTCCGGCCGCCGGGATGCGCTACGTGGTAGACGCAGCCCCCGATCGACCGGGCAGACCATGTATCATAGATGTCGAATGTTAGCGGTGTGTTGACGGGCAGGACCGGATGCAGACCGGAGGCCGGCTGCCAGGCCTTGTAACGCACGCCGCCGACAGCGACACCATTCACGTCCGACTTGCGCAGCGGCACCTGGCGTCCGTTGCAGGCCACGACGAAGCGCTCGGGATTGGCTGTCTCCAGCTGCACCTGCAAGCGCTCGACGGATGAGTCGACATAGCGGACCGTGCCGCCGGGTGCACCTTCCTCACCCATGACATGCCATGGTTCCAGCGCCTGTCGCAGCTCCAGCTTCGAGCCCTCGTAAGTGACTTCACCGACGAAGGGGAAGCGGAATTCTAGCTGCGCCGCAAACCATTCCGGCTTGAAGTCGAAGCCGTGTTCGCGGAGATCCGCCAGCACTTCGAGGAAGTCCAGCCAGAGGTAATGCGGCAGCATGAAACGGTCGTGCAGGCTGGTGCCCCAGCGCACGAAACGGCCACCGATCGGGTTTTTCCAGAAGCGGGCAATCAGCGCGCGGACCAGCAATTGCTGGGCAAGCGACATGCGCGCGTTCGGCGGCATTTCGAAGCCGCGGAATTCGACAAGGCCGAGGCGGCCGGTCGGACCATCCGGCGAAAACAGCTTGTCGATGCAGATTTCCGAGCGGTGGGTATTGCCGGTGACATCGATCAGCAGATTGCGGAACAGGCGATCGACGAGCCAGGGCAGGGGCGCCTCTTCGCCGCTGGCCGGCATCGGGACCTGCGCCATGGCGATTTCCAGCTCGTAGAGACTGTCGTGGCGGGCTTCGTCGAAGCGCGGCGCCTGGCTGGTCGGGCCGATGAACATGCCGGAGAACATGTAGGAGAGCGCCGGATGGCGCTGCCAGTGCAGGATCAGGCTCTTCAAAAGATCCGGACGGCGCAGGAAAGGGCTGTCGGCGGGGTTGGCGCCGCCGACCACAACATGGTTGCCACCGCCCGTGCCGGTATGGCGGCCGTCGATCATGAACTTGTCTGCGCCGAGGCGGGTCTGGCGCGCTTCCTCGTAGATGGCGTTCGTCGTCGCGACGCAGTCCTCCCAGCTGGAGGCTGGATGGATGTTAACCTCGATGACACCTGGGTCAGGTGCCACGCGGATGACGTTGATACGCTCGTCCTGCGGCGGTGCGTAGCCTTCGATGTGGACCGGCAGGCCAAGCCCACGGGCGGCCGTTTCGGCGGCGGCCACCAGTTCGAGGTAATCTTCGACGTCCTCGACCGGCGGCATGAATACACAGAGGCGTCCATCCCTCGCTTCGACGCTCATGGCTGTGCGGACTGCGCCCCTGATGTCCTCGACCGAGCCGGCAATGGTCTGCTCATTGCGATCTTGTTGGGTATCACCAGTCCTGCGAGATACCTCCGGCATGGCCCGGCCTTCGGGCGCTCTGGGACCGAAATCGCTGGGTCCGAAATCGCGGGGGCCGAAATTGGGAAGGGGCGAACGGGGGACCGAGGGATCGGTGGTGTGGATATAGGGATATTCCGACGGCGGCACGTAAGGCAGGGTGCCAAGCGGCATGCGAAAGCCGATCGGGCTGTCGCCGGGGATGAGGAAGATCTTGCCGCGCCGTGTGCGCCATTTTTCGCTGACCCAGCGCCGGCCACCGGCCTTGGCGTTCCAGGCCTGTACCGGCAGGATGTAGCCGGTCGGGGTCGTCAGGCCGCGTTCGAAGACCTTGGCTATGCGGGCGCGCTCCTCCGGGCTTTCCAGCATGGAATTCGACGGGTCGACATTCTCCGGCAGGCTGCCTTCCTTGATGATCCATTCGGCCGGATCCTCGAAGGCCGGGATGATCATGTCGGTTTCGATCTCGAGCTCGGCAGCGATGCCGGCCATGAACGCTTGCGCCTGTTCATGCGTGACGCCGGTATCGTGCTCCTCGGCTGCAATCAGGGCCGGATCATGCCAGATCGGCTTGCCGTCCTTGCGCCAGTAGAGCGAGAAGGTCCAACGCGGCAGGCTCTCGCCCGGATACCATTTGCCCTGGCCGTAATGCAGGAAGCCACCGGGGGCGAATTTTTCGCGCAGCTTGCGGATCAACTGGTCGGCGAGGTCGCGCTTGGTCGGGCCGACAGCATCGGTGTTCCATTCGGCGGACTGGAAGTCGTCGATCGACACGAAGGTCGGCTCGCCGCCCATGGTGAGGCGCACGTCATGGGCCTTCAGGTCGGCATCGACTTTCTGTCCGAGCGCATTCAGGGCATCCCAGCTGTCGTCCGAGAAAGGCTTGGTGATGCGTGGGTGTTCGGCAACGCGTTTCACCTGCATGTCGAAGGCGAATTCGGTGTTGGCCTGGCCGACATAGCCGCCGGAGATGGGAGCGGCATTCTTGTAATGCGGGGTCGCGGCGAGCGGAATGTGGCTCTCGCCGGTCAAGAGGCCCGAGGTCGGGTCGAGGCCGATCCAGCCGGCGCCAGGAATATAGACCTCCGTCCAGGCATGCAGGTCGGTGAAATCGACCTCGGTGCCGGAGGGGCCGTCAAGCGCCTTCAGGTCCGGAGCGAGCTGGATGAGATAGCCGGAGACGAAACGGGCGGCAAAACCGAGGCGGCGCAGGATCTGCACGAACAGCCAGCTCGAATCACGGCAGGAGCCGCGTGCGGAGGTCAGCGTCTCCTCGGGCGTCTGGACGCCGGGCTCCATGCGTATGACATAGCCGATCTCCTGCTGCAGGCGGGCATTGAGCCCGACTACCATATCGACCGTTCCCTGACCTTCCGTCGTGTCGACAGTTGCCATGAAGGCGTCGAGCGCCGGCGACGCCGGCTCCGGCGTCATGTAGATCTTGAGGTCGTCGCGCAGATCTTCCGGATAGTCGAAGGGCCATTTGACCGCGACTTCCTCGGTGAAGAAGTCGAACGGGTTGTAAACCGTCATGTCGGCGACGAGGTCGACCTCGATCTTGAATTCGGTGACCGGGTCCGGGAAGACGAAGCGGGCAAGGTAGTTGCCGTAGGGATCCTGCTGAAGATTGACGAAGTGGTTCTCGGGCGTGACCTTCAGCGAATGGGAGAGAACCTTGGTGCGGGAATGGGCGGCAGGCTTCAGCCGGATGATCTGCGGTCCGAGCTGGACCGGGTTGTCATACTTGTAGTGGGTGAGATGATAGATGCTTGCCTTGATCGCCATTCTTTACCGCTTCGCTGTTCGCCCTGCCGCTTTTTCCGGCTTGCGTCGATCTTGTGCAATGCAGCGCCATAAAGCAAGCGGCCCGGACGGTGGAAGCCGCCGGGCCGCGCAGATGCGGTGTATGGCCTGAACTCAGCTTCGGCCGAATTCGTCGACCAGACGGATGATGTCGTCCTCGCCGAGATAGGAGCCGGTCTGGACCTCGATCACTTCGAGGCGGATCTTGCCGGGATTGGCGAGGCGGTGGACCGAGCCCTGCGGGATGTAGATAGACTGGTTCTCGTGCAGGACGGTCACCTTGTCGTCGATCGTCACTTCCGCCGTTCCCTTGACGCAGACCCAGTGCTCGGCGCGGTGATGATGCTTCTGCAGCGAAAGCTTCTTCTCCGGATGGACGAACAGCCGCTTCACCTGGAAGCGGTCGCCATTGAGGATCGAGGTATAGCCGCCCCAGGGACGAAGTGCCGTCGGGTGGTTTTCGGTGAGATGCGCCGTCTTCTTGTCGGCGGCGAGCATCTTGACGAGATTGCCGACATCCTGCGCCCGGTCGAGGCGGCCGACATAGACGGCGTCCTCCGAGGCGACGACGGCGACACCTTCCATGCCCTGGACGGCGAGATGGGCGTTGCGCGACATGACGAGCGAATTGGTGGTGTCGGAGACGGTGGCGTTGCCACTGACGACGTTGCCGTTTTCATCGCCTTCCGCGAGCTTCCAGATCGCGTCCCAGCTGCCGAGGTCGGACCAGATGATGGGCGATGGGACAACTGCCGCATTCGGCGTCTTCTCCATGACGGCATAGTCGATCGAGATGCTCGGGCTTGCCGCAAAGCTTGTCCCATCAAGGCGGGTGAAGTCGAGATCGCCCTTGGCCTTTTCGATCGAGGTCCGGACGGCCGCGAGAACTTCCGGCGCCAGCGTCTCAAGCTCTGCAATCATCTGGCCGGCGGAGAAGACAAACATGCCGGAGTTCCAGGCATAGTTGCCGCTCGCCAGCATCTTTTCGGCGACCTCGGCCTGCGGCTTTTCGACGAAGCGCGCAACCTTGTTTACGCCATTGCCGAGGTCGTCGCCGATCTCGATATAGCCGTAGCCGGTTGCGGGCTCGGTCGGCGTGATGCCGAAGGTGACGATCTTGCCGTCGCGCGCGGCACGGGCCGCCTTTTGCACGCAGCCGCGATAGGTGTCGTCGACGGTGATTTCGTGGTCGGAGGGCAGGATCTGGATCAGCGTCTCGCTGCCATGGCGCTCACCGACGATCAGGGCAGCGGCGGCGACGGCAGCCGCGGTGTTGCGCGCCTCCGGCTCCAGGATGATGCCATCAAGCGCGACACCGATCTCGCGGGCCTGTTCGGCGACGAGGAAGCGGAAGTCCTCGTTGGTCACGATGACAGGGGCTTCATAGATCGTCGCGTCGGAGACGCGGGCGAGCGTCTTTTGCAGCAAGGTCTCATCGCCGAGGAACCGGATGAACTGCTTGGCAGCGGCTGCGCGCGACAGCGGCCAAAGCCGCGTTCCCTTGCCGCCGGCCATGATGACCGGCACGATCTTGTTGCTCATGTTTTTATGCCTTTCGATGTCTTGCCGGGGCGGATCCGTCCCGGCTGATGTCGGAGCGACCACTTATGCCTTACGGGCAGGTGAACGCAGCTGCGGCGGTTTTGTTACATGTTTGGCGGTATGTTCCAAGCCCGGTCGACCATTCAAGCTTGCCAATCAAGCCGGATGCATTGCCGCGTTCAGGCGGTTATGCTGGTGATCCCCGCTGCCAGTCTTGGCGGGCCCGAGCCTCATCAATCCAGAGAGAATGTCCTGTCCGTGACCCGTCCGCTGTTTTCCGTTCCAACCGCCCCGCTTGTCCCGATCCATGGCCGACAAGAGGGTTTCCCCATTCACCGCATTTTCTGTGTCGGGCGAAACTACGCCGCCCATGCCGCCGAACTCGGCAACACCGTCGATCGTGTCGCGCCCTTCTACTTCACCAAGCCTGCAACGGGTCTCGTCATCGAGGGGGGCACGATCGCCTATCCGCCAGGCACCGAGGATTACCACCACGAGATCGAACTGGTGATCGCGATCGGGGCACCGGCCTTCCGGGTCTCGACCGACGACGCGATGGAGGCGGTATTCGGCTATGCCGTCGGGCTCGACATGACGAGGCGCGATCTGCAGAACGCCATGAAGGAAAAACAGCGTCCCTGGGATATCGCGAAAGCCTTCGAGGAGTCGGCCGTCATCGGCGCGATCACCCCGGCTGGCGACTTCCAGCCCAATTCGCAGCGCATCTCGCTTAACGTCAATGACAGCCTGCGCCAGGAAGGCCATCTCAACGAGATGGTCTGGTCGGTGCCTGAAATCATCAGCCATCTGTCGCGCTACTATCACCTGACGCCGGGCGATCTGATCTTCACTGGCACGCCTTCGGGCGTCGGCGCGCTTCAGCCAGGTGACCGGCTCCAGGGGGCGGTTGAGGGGCTCTCGCCGATCTCCGTCACCATCGGTCCGGCGGCCTGAGATGACTTTATCGGGGCAAGGGCAGGGCCCGGCGCTGGTGCCGGGCCGCGATTGCGGCAGCTGTTCGCTCTGCTGCATCCTTCCCGACATTGCCGAATTCGACAAACCGGCCAACGAACCCTGTCGCCACTGCCTCGTCGGCGGTGGCTGCGAGGCCTATGATGTCAGGCCTTCAACCTGTCGTGACTTCTTCTGTCTCTGGCGCACGGATGCGACGCTCGGGGATGAATGGGAGCCGAGCGTCAGCCGGATGATGATGTATGCTCAGGGGCCGCAGCTGACGGTGCTGGTGGAGCCGGAAGCGGCGGCAATCTGGCGGGAGGCGCGGTATCTCGACTGGCTTGAGAAGCGAGCACGGGTGCTGAAGCCGCAGGGTGGTTATGTGGTGGTCTATGCGGGGGAAGAGGTTTCGGTGGTGAAAGCGTAAGGCAGCCTGATTCGCGATCCCAAGCGGATCGTAAACCGCAAATTCAAAAGGGCTCGCCGTTTCCGGCAAGCCCTTGAAAGAATTCGAATGGTGGGCGTGACAGGGATTGAACCTGTGACCCCTACGATGTCAACGTAGTGCTCTCCCGCTGAGCTACACGCCCATCCGATGAGCGGCTTAAGACCACAAAACCTGTTCGCCCGTCAATAGGCATTTTGCAGTTTTGTGAAGAGATTTTTTCAACCCCTTCGGCAGGCCTTACGCAGCAAGGAGTTTGTTCACTTCGTCGACGAGATCGCGAAGGTGGAAAGGCTTGGACAGGACCTTTGCGTCCTTCGGCGCCTTCGAATCGGCGTTCAGTGCAACGGCTGCAAAGCCGGTGATGAACATGACCTTCAGGTCCGGATCGAGTTCGGTGGCGCGGCGCGCCAGCTCAATGCCGTCCATTTCCGGCATCACGATGTCGGTGAGCAGAAGGGAGAAGGGTTCTTCCCGCAGGCGGTCATAGGCTGAGGCGCCGTTGTCGAAGGAGGAGACCTTGTAGCCTGCCTTTTCGAGCGCCTTTACCAGGAACCGGCGCATGTCGTTGTCATCTTCGGCGAGAAGGATTTTCTGAGTCATTTAGGGACCGCTGTACTCGATTGCATGGGTAAGCTTGCAGCCGCTCACTTTAGGGTCGGCTCAGTAAAGAACCGGTGAACAACGAGAAAGTGAGCCTGCTCCGCCATTTCCGGGAGTATGGACTTTGCACCGGGCGACTGGCAACATGAGACACGCAACAAGTTTGTGACTTGGTAAAGAAGAGGCCCTGGAAAGCGGATGACCAACGAATTCGACCTGTTCGAGGTTCGAGAGCCCGCGACCCAGACCATTCCATTCGTCTATAACTCCCCGCATAGCGGCCGTCACTATCCCTCCACCTTCCTCGGTGAGTCGCGACTCGACGAGATATCGATTCGCCGTTCGGAGGATCATTACGTCGATGAGTTGTTCTCGGCGGCGCCTGGATTCGGTGCGCCGCTGCTCGTCGCGAACTTCCCGCGCGCCTATGTCGACGTCAACAGAGAGCCCTACGAGCTCGATCCACGGATGTTTTCCGATCCACTGCCGCCTTTTGCCAACAGCAATTCGGCGCGTGTAGCGGGCGGGCTCGGCACGATCCCGCGCATCGTTGCCGAAAACATGGAGATTTACGAAAGGCGCATGCCGCTTTCGGTCGCCATGGAGCGGATCGAGAGCTGCTACAAGCCCTATCATGCCTGCCTGCGCCGGCTGATTGCCCGGACCCATGCGATGTTCGGCTTCGGTGTGTTGATCGATTGCCATTCGATGCCTGGCAATATCCGCGTCGCGGGCAGCGGTCTGAAGCCGGATTTCATCGTCGGCGACCGTTACGGTACCAGTGCTTCCGTCGAGCTCAGCCAAGCCGCGTTGCAGTTCTTCGAGGATCTCGGCTTTACGGCCGTGCGCAACAAGCCTTATGCCGGCGGCTTCATCACCGAGCATTACGGCCGTCCGGCCCGTGGGCTGCACGCCCTGCAGATCGAGGTCAATCGTTCGATCTATATCGACGAGACGACGCTCGAAAAGCGCTCTGACTTCGATGCCCTGGCTGGTTCGCTCGCCGTGTTCATGGAGCAGATGGCAGACTTCGTCGCCGATTATGCCGGCGATCGGGCCCTCGCTGCCGAGTAAGTTTTTCCCATTCCCGGATGTTGCGGCTCTCGGCGCTCTGTGCCGGGCAAAAAAAACCGCGCACGTGGCGCGGTTAAGTCTAGGGAGGAAACACCCAAAGAGGGTATTTACAGTCAGAAGACTGTAACTGTGACGTTAGATGTTGCGGTGCACCATTGTCAAGTCGAAAATTGGTGCATTTTTGAGCAAGGCCAAAATTTACGCAGTTTTGCATTCGGAGGCCTGGCGGCGGGCGCCCGGTGGGGGCGAAGAAGGCAGCCGGCGGTGGTTTTCTTTCCTTGCGACTGGCGTTAAGACGGAGCTCCCTCCAGACGACGGATCTATCCATGCGCCCTGATCGTGATTTCTTCTTTCGCTTGGCCGATGCCGCCAGGGCCGAGACCCTTCCGCGCTTTCGCTCGGGCCTGTCCGTGGTCAACAAGGAGAAAGCCGGTTTCGACCCCGTCACCGAAGGCGACCAGGCGGCCGAAATCGCCATCCGCAAGCTGATCGAAGCGGAATTTCCGACTCATGGCATTCTCGGCGAAGAGCACGAGAACATCCGCATGGACAGCGATCACCTCTGGGTCATCGATCCGATCGACGGCACGCGGGCGTTCATTTCCGGCGTTCCCGTCTGGGGCACGCTGATCGGCTTCCAGGAAGAGGGCCGCTCGGTCATGGGGCTGATGGAGCAGCCCTTCACAGGCGAGCGCTATTATGCGGATGGCGAGCGCTCCTGGTACTCAGGTCCCGATGGGGAGCGGCAAAATCAGGTGCGCGATTGCGGATCGCTCGAAAACGCGATCCTCTTCACCACCTCGCCGCATCTCTTCAAGGATTGGGAGGTCGAGCGTTTTCAGGCCGTGCAGGACAAGGTCAAGCTCTTCCGCTACGGTGTCGACTGCTACGCCTATTGCCTGCTGGCCGCCGGCCATGTCGATCTCGTCATCGAGACGGTCCTGAAGCCCTATGACGTCGGCGCGCTGATCCCGATCATCGAGCAGGCGGGTGGGATCATCACCACCTGGGACGGCGGGCGACCGGAGGCTGGCGGTTCGATCATCGCGGCCGGATCCAAGGCCGTTCATGCGCAGGCCATGGATATGCTGAAGCGCGGCTGAGCTCTTCGCTCAGGCCTCCAGGGTGGAGACTGTCAGTTCTTCGGCGGGATCTGCCTCGTCGGGCTCGCCGCCCGGCATGAAGGCAAAGATCGCGGCTAGCGCCTGTTTGCGGTAGCGATCCTGCTCCTGCAGGATCTCGTGGCGTGCGCCGGGGACCGGCACCAGCTGGCCGGCGCGGAAGTATTGCGCCATGGATTCTTGATAGTGATACGGCACGATGGGGTCATTGCCGGGCGCGATGATCACCGTCGGCACCGTGATCGATGCGAGATGGCCCGGCTTGCGGATGGCATCGATCGCCTTCTGGCTCTCGTAAAGCCAGCGCGCCGTGGGTGGGCCAAGTGCCAGTTCCGGATGGTCGAGCATGATCCGCTGGTTGCGGGCAAAGCGCAGGGCATCCGATGTCAGCGGATTCCCCTCGAAGGGTTTCAAGGGCTCGTCCTTCGTCAGCGAAATGCCGCCGAAACCGGTAAAGCTTGCGAGGGTCGCAATCCGGCGGATATTCTCCGGCGATGCCTTCTGGCCGCCGAGGCCGACGAATGGGGCTGCCAGCACCATGCGCTCGATACGATTGGAAAGACGCGGAGCCGCCTTCAAGGCGATAAGGCCGCCGGTCGAATGGGCGAGCAGGAAGAAGGGCAGACGGGTGTCGGGCAGCACGATCTGTTCGAGGAAGATCTCGAGGTCGCGGACATAATGGTCGAAGCGGCCGACATGTCCTCGGCGCGGATCCTTCTTCAGAAGCCGTTCTGATCCGCCCTGGCCACGAAAATCATAGGTCGCGACCCAGAAGCCGCTTTCATTCAGTTCACGGATCGTCTCGAAATACTTTTCGATGCTCTCGTTTCGTCCATGCAAGAGGACGATCGTGCCCTTGATCTTCGCGGCACTCGACCGGAAGACCGCGTAACGCAGGCGGATACCGCGATGGCCCTCGAAGAAGCCGACCTGCGGCGTTCCAGGAATCGGGTTTCCGGGGGTGGCGTGAAGAATGGCGTCCATGCCTGCAACTGCCTGTCGGTTGAAGCTGCGTCTCGTCTCTTGGGGATAGGCCGCAGCCCGGTCGCAAGTCAAAGAAAAAAGCCGGAACCGCAGACGGAGGGCTGCGGTTCCGGCGAAGTCCGGCCGAAGTGGAAGGGACGATATCTCCGGCCCGGTCGGTCGAGACAACCGATGATCCAAACCTAGATGAGGGTGCTTGAACCCGGCTTGAACCAGCCGTTCACCCGCAGTTCATCACGGGATGAGCGGCGCTGGAACAGAAGATCTTGAATTCGATCGAGGCATTTCCCACATCGGTTCTGCGGACGCCAGAAGGGTCCGCAGACCGCCGCCAGCATCGCCCCAAGCGGGATGCCAGCGGCCTCAAGAGAACGCCAACGTCGCTTCAAGGAGGACACAATGCGTCACGTCGATTTTTCCCCGCTCTACCGTTCCACCGTCGGTTTCGATCGCCTGTTCACCATGCTGGACAGCCTCGGTCAGCCGGAGCAGGCCCAGAGCTATCCGCCCTATAACATCGAGCGCACCGGCGAGAATCTCTACCGGATCACAATGGCCGTTGCCGGCTTCGACGAAAGCGAGCTATCGATCGAGGCGCATGCGCATGTGCTGACCGTCAAGGGTGAGAAGGCCGAGGACGAGAAGGCCGAGCAGAGCGAATTCCTCTATCGCGGCATCGCCAAGCGCGCCTTCGAGCGTCGCTTCCAGCTTGCCGATCATGTGGAAGTCACTGCAGCCTCGCTGAAGAACGGCCTGCTGCACATCGATCTGCTGCGCAACATCCCCGAAGCGATGAAGCCGCGCCGGATCTCGATTGCTGCAGAGCCCCTCGGCAGCGCGCCCAAGGCGATCGAGGCGCATGTGAACTGATCGTCTCCCAGACGATCAAGCCTCCCAGTCAGGCGGTCGGCGAAAGCCGGCCGCTTTTTTCATGCGCAGCCATTCGCTGGGTCCAGATCGTGCAGAGCAGCTTGTCGAGCGAAAGCATGCCCGCGCCCTTTAAGACAAGGTAGGCGAGCGGGAAGATCCAGAGCAGGCGCTGATCGAGGATGACGCTGTCGGGAAAACGGTCGAACAAGGCGCCGATCGTGCCGGCATCGACATTGTGGACGAGGATGTCGGTCAAGCTCTGCACCACGATGAAGGCGATCATGCCAAGGGCGGCGATGCGGGTGAAGAGGCCGGCGACGAGCAGCAACGGCAGGATTATTTCGCCGTAGGAGCCGAGAAATACCATCAGCCCCCAGGGGAAGAAGGATACGGCCGAGACATCGCCGCCGGCGGCATCGACGGCCGGAAGAGCGATCTGGTAATAGGCGCCGTCGGAAACCGAGAAGGGGCCGTCGAACTTGGTCAGTGCCGAATTCAGGTAATAGGGAACGAGCACCGCTAGAAAGACGAGACGCGCAAAAAGCCCGAGAAACCATCGATCAAGCATGGGCTCCATCCCGCGGATCGTGCGGCGGTAGAATTCGATGATTGCGATGGCAGATGTCATGGTCTTTCGCTTTCCGGGAGAAGGTCGATCGCGGTGAAGGCGCCCGAGGTGATGGCAAGGCCGATGAGGGCAGGGATGTCGGCGGCTTCCTCTCCTGCTGCGAGACAGGCTTCGCCGAGTGGGTGACCGCTGAGAAGTCGTTCAAAGAAGCGAGCTCCGCCCGAGGGCAGGATTTCGATCGAAACATCGAAGGCCGGACGGGTGACGAGCACGGCCTCCGGCTGAAGCGGGTTGACGCCTTCGAGCGACATGCCGGCTCGGTCTAGGCGGCATATGGTGCCGGCGGCGTGACAGAGGCGGCTCATGCGGGTCGCTGGCTGCGGCCGAAAGCGAATGTTTGCCAGTTCCTCGGCTGGGATTTGTGCAAGCGCTGCCGGATCGAGCGGGGCGGCGTCAGCTGCGTGATAGGCATCGAGCCAGAGGCGCTCGACGCGGGCGACATCCGCGAGAAATGGAAGATCTGCTGCCGGTGGGAAGCTTACGAGAAAAGCCGGGAAGCTCTCGCCATAGGTGAAGAGCAGGGGAGACGTGGGCGGATGGGCGGCCACATACAGGCGGGCCATGGCGCGGAAGAAGTCTTCGCCAACAAGGTTCTGGACCGTCGGAAAGATCGAAGCGAGGGCATCGACCAGCGAGACGGTGACATTGTTGCGGTAGACCGAGAAGCGGCGTTGCGGTCGCGTCTCTTCGCGACCTGTCAGCCCTTCCGGCGAAGGCAGATCCGGTGCGAAAAGCGCTTCGGCGAAGGCGCCGCTGGAGACTGGGTCAAGACGCATGGCGAAGCCCCAGGTCGGCCGCGACATGGCGGTCGAGGATCGCGTCGGCCAGTTGCGCCTCTCGTTTGAGGACGGACCAGTCGGGCACTTCATTGTCCCATTCGATCAAGGTTGGCAGGGGGCCGAGCTTGCCAATGACATGGGCATAGAGATCCCAGACCAGATCGTTCACCGGGCGGTCATGGCTGTCGATCAGCAGCGGGAGACCGGCATCGTCGATATCTTCCGCATGCCCCGCGAGGTGGATTTCCTCGACGCATGAGAGTGGGAAATCGGCGAGATAGTCGCGGGCGCCGTAACCGTGGTTGGTGGCGGAGACGTGGACGTTGTTGATGTCGAGCAAAAGGCCGCAGCCGGTCCGGCGGGCGATCGCCCGGATGAAGTCCGTCTCTGACATGGTTGAGGCTTCAAAGCCGAGGTAGGTCGACGGGTTCTCGAGCAGGATCCGGCGTCCTAGCGTCTCCTGTACCTGGTCGATGTGGTCGCAAACCCTGTTCAGAGTCGCCGTATCATAGGGGACGGGTAGGAGATCGTTGAAGAAGTGGCTGTCATGGGTGGACCAGGCGAGATGTTCCGAGACCTGTTCCGGCTGGTAGCGGTCAATGACCGTCTTGAGGCGAGCGAGATGCTCCAGGTCCATGCCGGTCGGGCTGCCGATCGAGAGGCCAACGCCATGGATCGAGATCGGGAAGTCCTCGCGCATGCGGGTCAGGATGCGGTGCGGATGGCCGCCGGCGCCCATGTAGTTCTCGGCATGGACTTCGAGAAAGCCGATGCGAAATTCGTCCGCAAGGATCTGGTCGGCATGCTGGGGCTTGAAGCCGGCGCCTGCACGGCTGGGGAGGCGGGCGGCAGGGCCCTGGTGGCTTCTGTCGGCAAAAGTGATCTCTGCGGCGGGATGGATAGACACGGCCGGCTCCTCAAGCATTCGTCCTGGACAGGATAGCGGGACGGCACCTGCGGACGAGCCGCAGGTGCCGTGCTGTCTCAAGCCTTCGGAAGGTCGCGGTCGAGGGCTTCGAGCGCACCCATGCGGCCATCCGGAAGCGCCATTGCGGTGCAGGTGCCCTTGGCGACATAGGTCCAGGCATTACCCTGGAAGTCGACCTTGGAGGTGCCGGCGCAGGTGGTGCCGGGGCCAGCTGCGCAATCGTTCTTGCCGGCCATGGAAACGCCGAAGCACTTTTCCTTTTCCTGGGCGACGGCCGGGCCGGACAGGAGGGCGGCGCTGCCGATGGCCATGGTGACGGCGGCGGCGAGGGCGGCCGTGTTAATGGTGGTCTTGGTCATGAAATGTCTCCTCGGATCGTGATGCGTGGTGTCGTTGAAGCCCTCATCGGGGCTGGCAACTGCATCATGTCGAGGAGTGGGCCGTTTGAAAAATCAAGGTTTTTTGTGTAAAACGTGCACGTTTTATCTGTAAGAAACCTTGGGCTCACACGACTTCTATGAATTGATCAACGTCTTCTACTGTCGTTGCAAAGCTCGTCACCAGTCTAATTAGGACCTCATTCTCGGTCGGCAAGGGAAGCCACCCGTGCGGGGGCTGCCATTCATGGAATTTCGCCCCCTTGGAACGGGCACGTTCGGCAGAGGATTTTTCGATGACGGCAAAGACCTCGTTCGCGGTCGTGTCCCAGGCGAGGCGAGCGGTGTTCTTCACTGCCAGACCCGATCGCAGGCGGTCGGCCATGGCATTCGAATGGCCCGCGAGGTCTAGCCAGAGGTTGCCGTCGAGATAGGCCTCGAGCTGGGCCGAGATGAAGCGGCTCTTGGAAAAGAGCTGGGCGGAACGCTTGCGGATGAAGGGCATATCAGCCGCCATACCGGGATCGAAGAAGACGATGGCTTCCGCGCACCAGCAGCCGTTCTTGGTGCCGCCAAAGGAGAGAATGTCGACCCCGCGCTTCCAGGTCATCTCGGCCGGCGTTGCGTCGAGTGCGACGAGGGCATTGGCGAATCGCGCCCCGTCCATGTGAAGCGGCAGGTCACGCGCCTTCGCGATCGCCGCGATCCTGTCGAGCTCGTCAAGCGTGTAGACCGTTCCGACCTCTGTCGCCTGGGTGACGGTGACGGCCATGGCGCGACCATGATGGGGAGAGGCCGGCTCGAAGCGGGCTATCGCGGCCTCCAGTGCCTGTGGGTCCATCCTGCCCTCTGCGCCCTCGACGCCGAAGAGCCGGGTACCGCCCGTCAGGAACTCCGGCGCGCCGCCTTCGTCCGCATTGACGTGTGCATCGGTGTGACAGAAACTGACGCCTCCGGCTTTGGCAAGGCTTGCAAGCGCCAGCGAGTTGGCCGCCGTGCCGGTTGCCACGAAGAAGACTGCGACCTCGCGTTCGAAAATGGTACTGAACCGCTCTTCCACCGCCTTGTCCAGATCGCTCGTGCCATAGGCGGAGGCGAAGCCCTGGGCATGGCGGGTGAGGCTTTCGGCGATCCTGGGATGGGCGCCGGACCAGTTGTCTGAAGCGAAGTGCATGGCATTATCCTGAGGCGGGAGTGATCCGAGAGACTTTATCTCTTTCCGCATGGCTATCAATGTGGCCCGGCTGTAGCGCGGACAAAGAATATCAAGTCCGCAACAAGGTGATGCAGCCATGGCAATTGGCGTAATAAAATTTCGCTCGTTGCCCCTGTGTCGTAATTTCGCATCCTTTGCCCGGTTAATTTTCCTGGGCAACTCTTGCATGAGCGTTTACTTTCTGTCATAGGAACAACCGGAATTAGGTCAGACTAGTTGACCTAATTCCGGTTTCGAAGGCGATGTGTTTTCGGGCGTTTTGGGGTGGTCAAGCGATCCGCGTAGGATTGGGTGGCTGTCGCTGGCGCCCATCGGTGCCTGAGATGGGTCCAATCAGCCCGGCCAGTCCGGCTTCAAAGGAGGTAAAGGTCATGACGAAGATTCCGTCATCCGAAGAGATCATGCGGTCCGCCAGTGCGGAAGCAGTCGCCGAGACGGCGATCGCGCGCACCGGTCTGCCTCCGAAACAGGGTCTTTACGATCCTCGCAACGAACATGACGCCTGTGGCGTTGGTTTCATCGCCCACATGAAGGGGCAGAAGTCGCATCAGATCGTCAAAGACGGGTTGTTCATCCTCGAAAACCTCACCCATCGCGGCGCCGTCGGCGCTGATCCGCTGATGGGTGATGGCGCGGGCATTCTCGTGCAGATCCCCGACCGCTTCTTCCGTGAGGAAATGGCGGCCCAGGGCATCACCCTGCCGAAGGCGGGCGAATATGCCGTCGGTCACTTCTTCTTCCCGCAGGACGAAGAGCAGATCGCCCATTTCAAGCAGGTCATCGCCGAGGTCTGTCAGTCCGAAGGCCAGCGCCTGCTTGGCTATCGCGACGTGCCTGTTGATAATTCCTCGCTGTCCAAGGCGCCTGAGATTGCTGCAACCGAGCCGCGCCAGATCCAGGTCTTTATCGGCGCCGGTCGTGATGCCGCAACCCAGGATGCATTCGAGCGTCGCCTGTTCCTGCTCCGCAAGGTGATTTCCAACCGCATCTATGACCAGTACGGCGGCCAGGAGACCGGCTTCTATCCGGTGTCGCTGTCGTCCTCGACGATCGTCTACAAGGGCATGTTCCTCGCCTATCAGGTTGGTGCCTATTACAAGGATCTGGCCGATCCTCGCTTCGAGTCGGCCGTTGCCCTCGTGCATCAGCGCTTCTCGACCAACACCTTCCCGTCGTGGAAGCTGGCGCACCCGTACCGCATGGTCGCCCATAACGGCGAAATCAACACGCTGCGCGGCAACGTCAACTGGATGGCTGCGCGTCAGGCCTCGGTGTCTTCGCCGCTATTCGGTGACGACATCTCCAAGCTCTGGCCGATCTCCTATGAGGGGCAGTCGGACACGGCCTGCTTCGACAACGCGCTCGAATTCCTGCAGCGCGGTGGCTATTCGCTCGCGCATGCCGTCATGATGCTGATCCCGGAGGCCTGGTCGGGCAACCAGTTGATGTCGAAGGAGCGCAAGGCGTTCTACGAATATCATGCAGCCCTGATGGAGCCGTGGGACGGCCCGGCTGCGGTCTGCTTTACCGACGGTCGCCAGATCGGCGCGACGCTCGACCGTAACGGCCTGCGCCCGGCCCGTTACATAGTCACTGACGACGACCGCGTTATCCTGGCTTCCGAAGCCGGCACCCTGCCGGTGCCGGAAGAGCGCATCGTCAAGAAGTGGCGTTTGCAGCCGGGCAAGATGCTGCTCATCGACATGGCGGAAGGCCGCATCATTTCCGACGAGGAAGTGAAGTCGTCGCTTGCCGGCAGCCATCCCTATCGCGAGTGGCTGGATCGCACGCAGCTCATCCTCGAAGACCTGAAGCCGGTCGAGCCGCGCGCGCTTCGCCGCGATGTGTCGCTGCTCGATCGCCAGCAGGCTTTCGGCTACACCACCGAAGATACCAAGCTCCTGATGTCGCCGATGGCCACCACCGGTCAGGAAGCGATCGGCTCGATGGGGACCGATACGCCGATCTCGGCGATGTCGACAAAGTCGAAGCTGCTCTACACCTATTTCAAGCAGAACTTCGCCCAGGTCACCAACCCGCCGATCGATCCGATCCGCGAAGAGCTCGTCATGAGCCTCGTCTCGTTCATCGGACCACGCCCGAACATTCTCGACCATGAAGGCATGGCGAACGCCAAGCGCATGGAAGTACGCCAGCCGATCCTGACCAATGGTGATCTGGAAAAGATCCGCTCGATCGGTCATGTCGAGGATCGCTTCGACACCAAGACGCTCGACTTCACCTATGATGTCAGCCGTGGCGCCGAAGGAATGCCGGAGATGCTCGATCGCCTGTGCGAGCGGGCGGAAGCGGCTGTGCGCGGCGGCTATAACATCATCGTGCTTTCCGACCGCCAGATCGGCCCGGACCGGATCGCCATCCCGGCGCTTCTGGCGACCGCTGCCGTCCATCACCACCTGATCCGCAAGGGGCTGCGCACCTCGGTCGGTCTCGTGGTCGAATCCGGCGAGCCGCGCGAAGTGCATCACTTCTGCTGTCTCGCGGGCTTCGGGGCCGAGGCGATAAACCCCTATCTCGCCTTCGACACGCTGCTCGACATGCACAAGCATGGCGAATTCCCCAAGGAAGTGTCGGAAGACGAAGTCGTCTACCGCTACATCAAGGCCGTGGGCAAGGGCATCCTCAAGGTCATGTCCAAGATGGGCATCTCGACCTACCAGTCCTATTGTGGCGCCCAGATCTTCGACGCGATTGGTCTGTCGTCCAAACTGGTCGACAAGTATTTCTTCGGCACCGCGACGACGATCGAGGGCATTGGCCTCGAGGAAATCGCCGAGGAAACTGTCACCCGTCACCTCTCGGCTTTCGGCAAGGATCCGGTTCTCGCCAGCACGCTCGATGTCGGCGGTGAATATGCCTACCGCATGCGTGGTGAAAACCATGCCTGGAGCCCTGATTCGATCGCGTCGCTGCAGCATGCCGTGCGCGGCAACAGCCAGGACCGCTACCGCGAATTCGCCGAGATGGTGAATGACAGCAATCTGCGGATGAACACGATCCGCGGCCTGTTCAAGATCAAGAAGGCTGAAGACCTTGGTCGCAAGCCTGTTTCGATCGATGAGGTCGAGGCTGCTGTCGATATCGTCAAGCGCTTCTCGACCGGTGCCATGTCCTTCGGCTCGATCAGCCGCGAGGCGCATACCACGCTCGCGATTGCCATGAACCGGATCGGCGGCAAGTCGAACACCGGTGAAGGCGGCGAGGAAAGCGATCGTTACCTGCCGCTCGCTGACGGTTCCTCGAACCCAGAGCGTTCGGCGATCAAGCAGATCGCGTCTGGCCGCTTCGGTGTGACCACCGAGTATCTCGTCAATGCCGATATGCTGCAGATCAAGGTCGCGCAGGGTGCAAAGCCCGGCGAAGGCGGTCAGCTCCCCGGCCACAAGGTCGATGCGACGGTTGCCAAGACGCGACACTCGACGCCGGGCGTTGGCCTCATCTCGCCGCCGCCGCATCATGACATCTATTCGATCGAAGATCTGGCGCAGCTGATCTACGACCTGAAGAACGTCAACCCGGAAGCGGATGTCTCGGTCAAGCTCGTCTCGGAAGTCGGCGTCGGCACGGTTGCTGCCGGCGTTGCCAAGGCGCGCGCCGACCATATCACCGTCTCAGGCTTCGATGGGGGCACGGGCGCATCGCCGCTCACCTCGCTGAAGCATGCCGGTAGCCCATGGGAAATTGGTCTCGCCGAGACACAGCAGACGCTGGTGCTGAACGGCCTTCGTTCGCGCATCGCGCTGCAGGTCGACGGTGGTTTGAAGACCGGCCGTGATGTCATCATTGGCGCGCTGCTTGGTGCCGACGAGTTCGGCTTTGCGACCGCACCGCTGATCGCTGCCGGCTGCATCATGATGCGCAAATGCCATCTCAATACCTGCCCGGTTGGCGTCGCCACCCAGGATCCGGTTCTGCGCAAGCGCTTCAAGGGCACGCCCGAGCACGTGATCAACTACTTCTTCTTCGTGGCTGAAGAAGTGCGCGAGATCCTGGCTTCGCTCGGCGTGACCAAGCTGGACGAGATCATCGGCGCTTCCGAACTGCTGGAAAAGGACGAGATGCTCGCCCACTGGAAGGCCAAGGGGCTCGACTTCTCGAAGATCTTCCACAAGGTCGATGCGCCGAAGTCCGCCACCTACTGGACCGAACGCCAGAACCACCCGATCATCGACATTCTCGATCGCAAGCTGATCGAGAAGGCCATGCCGGCGCTCGAAGCCAAGCAGCCTGTCGTCTTCGACGTCGATATCAAGAACGTCGACCGTTCGGCCGGCGCAATGCTTTCAGGTGAAGTCGCCAAGCGCTACGGCCACAAGGGCCTCAAGGATGACACCATCCATGCGACGCTGAATGGCACGGCCGGTCAGTCCTTCGGCGCTTTCCTGGCGCGTGGCATAACCTTCGATCTCGTGGGCGATGGCAACGACTATGTCGGCAAGGGCCTCTCGGGTGGCCGCATCGTCGTGCGTCCGCCGGAGAATGCCCGTATCGTTGCCGAGAACTCGATCATCGTCGGCAACACCGTGCTTTACGGCGCGATCTCGGGTGAATGCTACTTCCGCGGCGTGGCCGGCGAACGTTTCGCTGTCCGCAACTCGGGTGCTATCGCCGTCGTCGAAGGCGTGGGTGACCACGGCTGCGAATACATGACGGGTGGCGTGGTCGTTGTGCTCGGTGAAACCGGCCGCAACTTCGCAGCCGGCATGTCGGGCGGTGTCGCTTACGTGCTCGATGAGAGCGGCGATTTCGCCAAGCGCTGCAACATGGCCATGGTCGAACTCGAGCCGGTTCCGGAAGAGGACGACATGCTGGAGAAGCTGCACCATCACGGCGGCGACCTCATGCACAAGGGCCTTGTCGACGTATCCGGCGACATGACCCGCCATGACGAGGAGCGCCTCTACCAACTGATCTCGAACCATCTGCATTACACGGGCTCGAACCGTGCCAAGCAGATCCTCGACAGCTGGGCCGAGTATCGTCCGAAGTTCCGCAAGGTCATGCCGGTCGAATACCGCCGTGCGCTTGAGGAAATGGAACGCATGCGCATGGGCGTTGCCGCCGAATGATTGCCACCTCGACATCCCGGATGGCCGGGATGTCGTCGCCCACGGCTCGGCCGTGCAGTTGAAGCTCAGATTAGCAGGACTTTAAAATGGGCAAGGTTACAGGTTTCATGGAAATCGACCGGCAGGTGGCGAAGTATCAGCCGGCCTCCGACCGCATCCGCCATTTCCGCGAATTCACCATCCCGATGTCGGATCCCGAGGTGACCAAGCAGGCGGCGCGCTGCATGGATTGCGGCATTCCCTATTGTCATGGTCCGACCGGCTGTCCGGTGCATAACCAGATCCCCGACTGGAACGACCTCGTCTATAACAACAAGTGGGAGGAGGCGATCCGCAACCTCCACTCGACGAACAACTTCCCGGAATTCACCGGTCGCGTCTGCCCCGCGCCTTGCGAGGAAGCCTGCACGCTGAACCTCGAAGATGCGCCGGTCGCAATCAAGACCGTCGAGCAGGCGATTGCTGACAAGGCCTATGAGCTCGGCTTCATCGTGCCGCAGCCGGCAACGATCCACACCGGCAAAAAGGTGGCGATCATCGGCTCCGGTCCGTCTGGTCTCGCCGCTGCACAGCAGCTTGGGCGCGCCGGTCATGAAGTGCATGTCTACGAGCGCGAGTCGAAGCCCGGCGGCCTGCTGCGCTACGGCATTCCTGATTTCAAGATGGAGAAGAACTTCATCGATCGCCGCGTCGAGCAGATGCAGGGCGAAAATGTCACCTTCCATTGCGGCGTCAACGTCGGCGTCGACGTGACTGTCGAGAAGCTGCGTGCCGACTATGATGCCGTGCTCTATTGTGGCGGTTCGGAAACGCCGCGCGAGGCCGGCATTCCCGGCGTCGAGTTCCATGGCGTGCATGATGCCATGCCCTATCTGGTGCAGCAGAACCGCCGCGTTGGCCGCGAAAACATCGACAGCATCGGCTGGCCGGCCGATCCGATCCTCGCCGGTGGCAAGCATGTCGTCGTTGTCGGCGGCGGTGATACGGCGTCTGACTGCGTCGGCACGGCCTTCCGCCAGGGTGCCGTCAAGGTAACCCAGCTCGACATCCGCCCGCGCCCGCCGCAGACGGAAGACAAGCTTGCGATCTGGCCCTTCTGGGCGACCAAGATGCGCACCTCGTCCAGCCAGGCCGAAGGTGCCAACCGCGAATTCCAGGTGGCAACGCTCGAATTCGTCGGCGAAGACGGCGTGCTGACCGGCGTGAAGTGCTGCCAGGTCGACGAGCGTCGCAAGCCGATCCCGGGCACGGAATTCATCATCAAGGCTGATCTCGCCTTCATCGCCATCGGCTTCTCCGGTCCGTTCACTGACAGCGTGCTGAAGGATCTCGACGGCAAGCTCGAACTCAATACCGACCGTCGTGGCTCGACCAATGTTGTTGCCAACGACAAGGATTATCGCTCCTCGGTCGACAAGGTCTGGGTCGCCGGCGACGCCCGTCGCGGCCAGTCGCTGGTCGTCTGGGCAATCCGCGAAGGGCGCCAGGCCGCGCGCGCCATCGACGAGGCGCTGATGGGCGAAAGCGTGCTGCCGCGCTGATCCTACTGGTTTGCCAAACGATTAGGGGCCGCTTTCGAGCGGCCCCTTTTGCGTTGGATGTATTGACGGATCAGGGTGTCGCCGTGGCCGGAGCGGGAGAGACTGTCGGTGCCGCCTCTGTTGCGCGCTTCACATAGTCCACCCGTCCGACCGGCGGATCCGGCAGGCGACCGTTCTTTACGAGCTGGTCGCGCGGTGTCGGGAAGGTCGAGGAGGCGGGCACGGTGCCGCCTAGCAGTTCGTCGGCACCGTCGAGCTCCGGGTCGAAAAGGTCGATCGGCGGGGTGGTGATAATTGCCTTGTTCTCCGATGGCGACAGGGTCACGAGCTCGGGCAGATTGCTGGCGTCGAGGCGGACGAGATCCGGGCTCGTCATGTCGCCAAGATAGCGGCGCACGGATTTTTCGACATAGAAAGCGAGCTTGCGTTTGCCGGGGCCGGTAAAGCCGATGCCGTCATTGCCGCGCAGGCGCACCGGCTGGCCGTTGATGTCGGAGCCGGTGACGATGAAGCGCCCTTCCTGATCGACGAAGCCTTCCCAGATATCGACGAATTCGCCGTTCACCTTCTCGATGCTCGATCGATAGATGGTGTTAAGGCGCAGGGCGTCTGCCGTCATATTTTGCGGGCGGAAGGCCGGCAGTCCGACCCAGATGATCGGTAGGCGCGTTTCCGCCGCGACGCTCGCCAGGCGTGCGACCCGGTCGCCATAGGCGGTGAACCAGGGATCGGTCCGGAAGTCGAGGCGGCCGGTCGGGGTTACCAGTTGCTGCCGATCGTTCGCGCCGATCTGGATGACCACGACGCTCGGTTTGAGATCGCTGACGAGTGCCGGCAACTGGCCCGGCCAATCGTAGAAATCGTCACGCACCAGGCCGGAAGATCCGTTGGTGCGGTTTTCCACGACGACGCCGGGTGAATCCTCGAAGGCGGTCTTCAACCCATCGCCAAGGGCGCTTGCCACGAAGTCACCGAGGACGAGGACCGTCTTTGCGTTGTCGAGCTTTGGCGGCGGCGGGGGGGCTGCAACCGCGCGGGGCGATTGCGGCCGGGTATTGATCGTGGTCACGCTGCCACTGGTCTTCTTTCGGGTATTGGTTTCCCGCGGACGCTGCACGTTCTGGGGCGGCACATAGGCGGGCTGGCGTTGGCCAAAGAGCAAATCGAGGAGATTGCGTCGACGTTCCGGCTGCTGGGCCTCGGCAGACGTGGTGATGAACGCGGTCGCGACGACTGTCAGCGCCAGACCGAGCGTCAGGAGGCGGGCGAAGGTTCCGCGCGGGCTCGTCAAGTCACACTCCATGGGCGAAAGCGGCGGGCTCAAAATGCATCCGCCGCGCTCTCTTGTTTCTGGAGCGCGGCGGATGCCAAGTCAACAGGTGCCCTGCTGCGGACCCGGATCAGTTGCGCAGCTTGTCGAGCAGGTCGCGTGAAGGCTGGCCGTCCACGGACATGCCGAGTCGCTGCTGGATGGCGGTGATTGCCGCCTTCGAGCCAGAGCCGAAATTGCCGTCGATCTTGCCATCGTAATAGCCAAGCGCCTGAAGACGGGTCTGGAGCTCGAACTTTTCCTTGACGTCGAGCGAACCGTCGGGGCGCGGCCAGCGCTGTTGCATGCCGCCGTAGCCGGCAATCTCGTCCGCCAGCAAGCCAACGCCAAGGGCGTAGCTGTCAGCGGCGTTGTAACGCTTGATGACGAAGAAGTTCTTGGTCATCAGGAAGCCCGGGCCGTTGGCGCCACCGAGCATCTTGAGCTCTGCGCGTTCGCTGCCGTTGCGGAAGCCCTTGCCAGACGGACGGGCAAAGCCGAGGGCCTGCCACTGCGCGACCGTCTTGGTCTGGCCAGCATATTTGTGACCACCTCTCGGGACGGCGATCTCGTAGCCCCAGGTCCGGCCGGTCTGCCAGTCGTTCTTGGCAAGCAGGTTCGCGGCGGTGGCCAGCGCATCCGGAATCGAGTGCCAGATGTCCTTGTCGCCGTTGCCGTCGGCGTCGATGCCGTAAAGCAGATAGCTCGTAGGGATGAACTGGGTGTGCCCCATGGCGCCGGCCCAGGAGCCCATCAGGTTCTTGTTGGTTACGTCGCCGTTCTGCAGCATCTTGAGCGCAGCAATCAGCTGTGTGCGGGCAAACTTTGCGCGCTTGCGGTCGGCGTAAGCGAGCGTTGCCAGAGAACGTGGCACATTGTGCAGGCGGTCAGGGCGCTCAAGGGCGGCGCCGTAGTTGGATTCCATCGACCAGATCGCCAGCAGCACGTGCTTGTCGACGCCGAAATGGTTTTCCAAGGCTGTCAGCAGGCGCCCGTGCTTGGCCAGCATCTCCTGGCCGACCTTGACGGTGAAGGGGTTCACGCGGCTGTCGAGGTAGTCCCAGATCTGGGACTTGAATTCGGGCTGATAGGCGGCTTTCTCCAGCACGAACTGGTCGGGCTCGCTCACACCCTTGAAGGCCTGTCGATAGGTCGCTTCGGTGATACCGGACTTGGCGGCGACCGGATAGAAGTCGCGGATCCACTTTTGGAAACCGGCGTCCGCAAAGGCTTCCATCGGGATGAGCGCTGTCGTCAGCGTCAGGGCAATGGCGCCGAGCAGGCTGGGGCGGTGTCTTTTCATGGGCATCTCCCGTGCATTCTCGTGTTGGCAGCCGGAACAAGGCTGTTCACCACAGGTTAATGCTGTTCAGTCAACAAACCCTTTACCATGTTGTCCGCCCAAGCTTTGTCTTTGCCATTTTGAAGCAATTGTATGTTACTGGGCGTGACTGCGTTATGAAGACGTTAATCGATTTAGATCCTCGAGGAGGAATGAGTGGTTCAGACTAAAAAGCTCCGTAAAGCCGTTTTTCCTGTGGCCGGTCTCGGCACGCGTTTTCTTCCCGCCACCAAGGCGGTCCCGAAAGAAATGCTCACCGTCGTCGATAAGCCGGTCATCCAGTATGTGGTTGACGAGGCCATCGAAGCCGGGATCGAGCACTTCGTTTTCGTGACCGGCCGCGGCAAGGCGGTCATCGAGGACTATTTCGACATCCAGTTCGAACTCGAACAGACCCTGAAGGCCCGCAACAAGAACGCCGAACTTTCAATGCTCGACGAACTCCAGCCGACAGCGGGTCAGACCAGCTTCACGCGGCAACAGGAGCCGCTGGGTCTCGGACATGCCGTCTGGTGTGCTCGTGACATCGTGGGGCATGAACCTTTCGCCCTTCTCCTGCCTGACATGATTATGCGCGGCGAAAAGGCCTGCCTCAAGGGCATGGTCGAACTTTATGAAAAGACCGGCGGCAACATTGTGGCGGTCGAGGAATGTGCGCCGGATCAGGCCCACAAATACGGCATCGTTGGCGTCGGTGACGCGCTCGAAGGCGGCTTCAAGATCACGCAAATGGTCGAGAAGCCTGCCAAGGGCACGGCACCTTCCAACTTCTTCATCAACGGCCGCTACATCCTGCAGCCTGAGATCTTCGAGATCCTGTCGACCCAGGAGCGTGGCGCCGGCAACGAGATCCAGTTGACCGATGGCATGCTGAAGCTCGCCAATGACCAGCCGTTTGCCGGTTACCACTTCAAGGGCCAGACCTTCGACTGCGGTTCCAAGGACGGCTTCATCCTGGCCAATGTCGCCTTTGCCATTGAGCGCGCCGACATTCGTCCAGCCATCGAGGACCAGTTGAAGGCGCTGCTCGCCGCGCTGAAGTGAAAAGAAATTCCTGACCGCCGGGCTCAGCGCTTGGCGGTCAGGCCGACCAATGCCGTCACCGTGCTGTTGTCGGTGCCTGTCTTGTAGTTGGTCCGCTCGTAAGCGAGATCCGCCGTCGCATCGAGATAGCGATTGACCTTCCAGGTCAGGCCGGCGCCCGCGAGATAGGCCGTCGTGTCGCTCGCACTCGCGTTTCCGTCGTAGTTCGTGAAGGTTGTTCCACCGGTCAGGCGGGCGACGAGGTTCGTGCGCAGGTCGTGGGACAGCGCCGCAGTGACCCGGTGGATCGTTGCACCGTTTACACCGGCCGTAGTCGATGGATCGATACTGGTGTCGAGCGAGAGATCGATGCTGGTGCCGTCGCGCGGTGACCAGAAGATGTTGCCATCCACCGTCATCCCTGACAGTTCCGCCAGACGTGCGTCCTCGAAGGTCTGGTGCTCGTAGCCGAGGGCGATTTCGCCGCGCAGCTTCTCTCCCAGATCGACGGCCACACCGGCCTTGGCGCCATAAAGATCCGCCGAGCGCCGGTATCCCGACGAATCGACGGCTTCGTCATAGTCGATACGCCCGATCGTGCCTTCTATGAAGGGCGTGAGAGCAGGCGAGATCTCGTATCCGAGGCGGCTGCTGACGGTGTAGCGATTGCGGTCGCGATCACTGCGTTCGAGAATGCTGCCATTGGACAACTTGGCATCCGAATACTGAAAGCGGGTGAAGTCGCCGGCGATAGAGCCGCGGATCAAGCCGAAGTCGCGTTCGACCGACACGCCAGTCCCGAACTGGTTGACGCCGGACTGGACCCTGGCGCCGGACACGGCGTTCGGATCGTCGCTATCCTCGCGGCTGAAACTGTAGGATCCTGAGAGCGTCGCGATGGTGTCGTCTGCCAGATCGAGACGCAGGCGCCCGTCGATATTGGCGCGTGGCTTGTCGTTGTCCGTGCCGGACAGCGTTTCCTGCCATGCGCCTTCGGCTCCGACATTCAGCTCATGTCTCGACCAGTCCGAGGTCAAAGTACCCTTCAATCCGGTTTCAGAGAATGTGCGGTTGGTTTTGACGTCGCCGGACTTCTCCCGCTCTGTGCCGAATTTCTGGCTGATCGACGGCCGAAGGATCATGCTGCCAAGGCGAATGCCGGTGCCGTCTTCGGCATCCAAAGCGTCTCGGCGAATGCGGGCGCCCGTCGGGTCATCGAGCCGGGTTTCGCGCAGGTTCTGGCGACCGATGTCGTCGTCCAGCGGTAGGGCATCGGGATCGGCAAGCGGGTCCACCGGGAATGTGTTCGGGGCAATTGTTGCCGTCGTGGTCGGATCGGTCGCCAAGGCAGGCGCTGATGTCGACATTTCGTCCGCGCGCGTCGCGATGCCTGACGCGCCGATGCCGGGTGTTGACGTGCCGCTTGCCGCAGCGTCTGTCGAGGATTGCGGCGTGGGGCGGGTCTCTTGGGCTGCGACCAATGACGGGTGCACGAGTGCCGACAGCGCAAGGGCGCTGGCGAAAGCGCGCAGTCCCAGACGGCCTGCGCCGCGCTTGTCCCGATTTTCGACTGAAGTCATGCTTGCGCCCGGCGATCTGTAATGCTTACCCAATCGTAAAGCCTGGTGGTTAATGATTGGTTTCGGCCGTCCTTGGCGAGCGGGCAAGCTTTGCCGCAGGAGCGGCATGCACCACGAGAATTTACAGAAGACGACAAACGCAGTATGGGACGACATGATCAAGCGCGCAGTCAATCTTGTTGAAGCCAGTGCCACCGAATCCGCTCTTCGCGTCATCTCGACCGAGCGGGAAGGGCTTCGTGTGCTCGAAGAGGCCTTGGCCGGTCCCTTGGCCGCACCCTTTTGCAATGCGGTGAAGACGATCGGCGGCATCGGCGGTCGGGTGATCGTCACCGGGGTCGGCAAGAGTGGCCATATCGGTTCGAAGATTGCCGCCACCTTCGCCTCGACCGGCACGCCCGCCTTCTTTGTCCATCCGTCCGAAGCCAATCACGGCGATCTCGGCATGATCGCGCAGGATGATGCGATCCTGGCGATCTCCTGGGGTGGCGAAACGACGGAACTGCAGGGCATTCTGAGCTTTTCCCGTCGCTTCTCGATCCCGTTGATCGCCATCACGGCGGGTGAAAATTCCACGCTCGCCCGCAATGCCGATGTCGTGCTGTTGATGCCGAAGGTTCAGGAGGCCTGCCCGCACGGGCTGGCGCCGACAACCTCGGCGGTGCTGCAGCTTGCGATCGGCGATGCGATTGCGATTGCGCTGCTCGAAGCCCGCGGATTTTCGCCGTCCGACTTCCGCACCTTCCATCCGGGCGGCAAGCTCGGTGCGGCGCTCACCCATGTGCGCGACATCATGCATACCGGCGATCGGCTTCCGCTTGTGGCGCTCGGCACGCCGATGCCCGAGGCGGTCAAGACCTTGTCGCACAAGCATTTCGGCTGTGTGGGGATCGTGGATGAAGCCGGCAAGCTCTGCGGCATCGTGACGGAAGGCGACATGGCCCGCAATCTCGCGCGGGATCTGTCGATCCTCAACGTCGATGACGTGATGACCCGCAATCCCAAGGTTATCAAGGGCGATGCGCTGGCGACGACCGCCGTGGCGATGATCAACAAACATAGCATAGGTGCGCTGATCGTCGTCGATGACGAGAACACGCCCGTCGGCCTCATTCACTTCCACGATCTGCTCAGGATCGGTGTCGCCTGAGGCGGCTCAAGCCTCTTCCACTGTCAGATCGCGGCCATCGCTGGAAACAATCCGCACGCGAGCGCCACCGGGCAGGTCCGGGCCGGAAACCAGCCAGAAGGTGTCGTCCAGCCGGATGCGGCCGCGTCCCTCGCGGATCGGCTCGGCCAGCACGGCGGTGCGTCCGACGAGGCTTGCGCCACGCTGATTAAGGAGTGGTTCGTCGCTCGACGTCTCGAGGCGGGTGAAGAGACGGCGCCCGGCGAGCGTGAACGCCACGGCGCTGGCCGCAAAGACCAGCGACTGGATTTGCCAGGACCAGAAGCCTGCATCCCAGAGCAGCAGCGACAGGACACCGGTCAGGATGGCACCGAGGCCGATCCAAACCAGGAAGACGCCTGGCATAACCAGTTCGGCCGCAAGCAGCAGCATGCCGAGGACCCACCAGCTCCAGGGACCGAGTTCGGCGATGATGCGCGCCAGCATGGCGGTCACTCGCCGTTCGGGTTGAAGGAGCTGATCGGCGGCGTGGTGCGTGGCGCTGCCGCCGGACGCGGCGGGGCAGTGCGCTTGTCGTCGCCGAAGACTTCGCGCGCAATCGCGCCGATGCCGCCAAGCGAGCCGATCAGGGCCGTGGCTTCCATTGGCATCAGAACCACCTTGGAGTTGCTCGAGGTGCCGATCGAGGCCATGGCCTCGGTGTATTTCTGGGCGACAAAGTAATTGATGGCGTTGACGTCGCCGGCGGCGATCGCGTCCGAGACGAGGCGGGTGGCTTTGGCTTCGGCTTCCGCCAGACGCTCACGGGCCTCGGCCTCGCGATAGGCTGCCTCACGCTCACCTTCGGCCTGAAGGATGGCGGCCTGCTTGGCGCCTTCGGCCCTCAGGATCTGGGCATTACGGAAGCCTTCGGCTTCCAGGACCTGGGCGCGCTTCTCACGCTCCGCCTTCATCTGGCGACCCATGGCATCCACGAGGTCGGCCGGCGGCTGAATATCCTTGATCTCGACGCGGGTCACCTTGATGCCCCAGGGACGGACCGCCTCGTCGACGACGCGTAGCAGCCGATCGTTGATGACCTCACGGTTGGACAGCAGTTCATCGAGGTCCATCGAGCCCATGACCGAGCGAATATTGGTCATTGTCAGGTTGAGGATGGCATTTTCCAGGTTCGAGACTTGATAGGCGGCTTCTGCAGCGTTCAACACCTGATAGAAAGCGACTGCGTCCGCAGAAACCGAGGCATTGTCCTTGGTGATAACTTCCTGGGTCGGCACATCAAGCACCTGCTCCATGACGTTCATCTTCGCGCCGATCCGCTCAAAGAACGGGATGATCAGGTTGAGGCCCGGCTCCAGCGTGCGCGTGTAGCGGCCAAAACGCTCGATCGTGTAACGGAAACCCTGCGGTACGGTCTTGATGCCGGCAAAGAGGACCAGGATCACAAGCAGTACGAGTGCGATGACGACGATGTCCGGACCGGTGACGGGCATGAATTCCTCCAGCATTGGCGCAAACGGAAATTGCGCCCCCTTGGTCTAACATCGTGGCGTGACAGGGTAAATGCAAGGGATCGCGGTCACATGCTGCGTGCTTTGCCATCCGGACTGACGGCTGCAAGAAACAGAAAAGCGGCGGGATTTCTCCCGCCGCTTCGGTTTTCAGGCTGATCGACCTGAGCTTAGAACTCTTCCCAGTTGTCCTGGGCCACCGCCGCGTTGCCGTGGCTGCGTGGTGCGGGGGCCGTATGCCGTGCAGGCGCTGCAGCACGCGGTGCGGGAGCGCGGCTTGTCGATGTCGAGGGCTGGGCCATGACACGCGCTGTTTCGCGCAGCGCCGATGCCTGGGTTTGCTGGACGCCGTCGATGCTGAAGTGCGAGATCAGTTCGCGGAGCTTCGCGGCTTCGCTCGCGAGTGCTGCGGACGCGGCGTTGGATTCCTCGACCATGGCGGCGTTCTGCTGGGTCGTCTGGTCCATCGAGTTGACGGCATGATTCACTTCCGACAGGCCGGTCGCCTGTTCCTTCGCTGAAAGGGCAATCGCGTCCATGTGGGTGTTCATCTCGGCGATAAAGCCGCCGATGGTGCGCAGGGACTCACCGGTCTTGCGGACGAGATCCACGCCGCCAGCGACTTCGGTCGAGGAGTTCTGGATGAGAGCCTTGATCTCCTTTGCCGCATTCGCAGAGCGCTGGGCGAGTTCACGGACCTCCTGGGCGACGACGGCAAAGCCCTTGCCGGCTTCACCGGCGCGTGCGGCCTCAACGCCCGCATTGAGCGCCAGCAGGTTTGTCTGGAAGGCGATTTCGTCGATCACGCCGATGATGTTCGAGATCTGCTGCGACGAATTCTCGATCCGGCGCATGGCTTCTTCGGCGCGGGAGACGACGTCCGACGACTGGTTGGCAGAGGTGTTGGCGTGAGCCGCGACACCACGGGCCTCCTCGGTCCGCTTGCTTGAGCTGACGACGTTGGCGGTGATCTCTTCGACGGCGGCAGCCGTCTGTTCCAAAGCGGCGGCCTGCTGCTCAGTGCGCTTCGATAGATGATCGGTCCCCGAGGCGATCTCGCGGGTGCCGGTTTCCATGGTTGCGACGCTGTTGTTGATCGAGGCCATGGTCTGGTTCAGCTGGCGGACCGACTGGTTGAAGTCGTGGCGGAGTGCCTCGAAGTCCGGCGCGAAGGCTTCGTTGATCTGGAAAGCGAGATCGCCGGAAGCGAGGCGCTTCAGACCGGCTGCCAGGCCAGATGTGGCAATGCGCAGACGTTCGGCGGCATCGGCTTCGGCACGCTGCTGGGTGGCAATGCGCTCGGCTTCGGCACGCTGGCGATTGCCTTCCGCTTCGGATTCCAGACGCTTGTTGGCGATGGCTGCCTCACGGAAGATCTGCATGGCGGCGGCCATGCGCCCGATCTCGTCCTTGCCACCCTGATCGATCGTGACCTCGAGGTCGCCATTGGCGAGGCGCGTCGTGTTGTCGGCAAGCTTGCCGAGCGGACGGGAAACGAGCTGGAAGTTCAGGAAACCGAGAAGTATGGCGGCGATACCGACGATGATCGAAGCGGCAAGGCTCACCGTTTCGACAAGCGACAGGGCTGCGGTCTGGTTTTCAGCGGCTGCGACAGCGCGTGCCGAAAGCGAAGACTTGAGCTCGCCAAGGCGATCTTCGAAGGCCTTGACCAGTGCTTCGCCTTCGCCAGTCACTTCGATAGCGCGTGCCAGTTCAACCGTCTCAGGGTCACGCATCAGGAGGATCTGACGGTCCATGAAGTTCGTCTTCCATGTCTGGAAGGAGGTGATGGCTTCACTGAACTTCGCCAGTTCTGCGGGGGCCGACGTCGACAGCATGGTCTCGATCGCGGGACGTTTTGCGTTCATGTCAACAGTCACCTTCTCCGCGCCAGCCGCATAATCGCGGTTGCCGGTGAGCAGGAAGGTCTTCAACTGGAGGTCCGCGACGTAGAGATCGGCAGAGAACTCTTCGATGACCGCAACGGCGCGGTTCATCGTGGCGGTTTCCGCGACTTGCTCACTCGCCGTAATGGCGCGATTGTGCATGAAGGTCGAGGCTGCGATCGCAATGGCGGCGAGGAGTCCGAAAGCGAGAAAGCCTTTGGCGCTCACGGATAAATTCTTAAGCATAGTAAAATCCTGTCCCGGTCGGGGTCGAATTGAATCATGGTTTACAGGACGGCCGCCATCATGGGGTCGTGTCGACGGATTAGCTGCCGGCCAGTGAGCGGCGCTCAAGTTCCGTCAGGTTGAGCTCGACGGTGACGGCGCCGATCTTCTTCTTGGCGCTGTCAACCAGCGTCAGGCTCACCTGGTTTCGCCAGATCTTCATTTCGTCATCCCACTCGGCTTCATCGATGAAGATTGCGTCTTCCGAGATGTCATAGGTCTTCTGGAACTTCGCCTCGTCGCCCTGCCAGAAGTCACTGGTGATCGAGCTCTGGCCGACATTCAGGCCGTTCTGGTCCATCACGAAGATTTCCGGATAGAGGCCAAGCGATTTCCCCTGAATGCGGGCGAGATAGACGGAGAGCGGGCTCGAGAGCGTCGCGGCGATCAGCGGCTTGTCGGCTGCCTCGCGCTCGGCCTTCCACTGATTGTCCAGCTCGTCGATCTTGTCCTGCGACAGTTCTGTGAGCCGCGCATTCTGCGCCTCGACCGATACGGTGACGATCTCGGCGGACACGAACTCCTGGATCTGCTTGATGAGCTCGGGCGAGACAAGCTTGGCGATATCAGGCTGGGCCGGTTGTGCATGGGCAGTGGCGAGTGACGCGACGAAGAACGTCGATGCCAATGCTGTCGTGACGAATTTCATGATGGTCTCCTTCAACTCCCCCTAATTCTAGGGATCATTACTAAACGGACCCTTAATATAAGAAATTGCCTATCTAAAATTGTAATGAAATCCAATGATTTAAGTAGGCTTTGCCGTCCCAGATTTACGCCTATGAGCAGCTTGAGGTTGTCTTTGCGGTTGTGTTGCTTCGGAGTTTCGACGCGCTAAGCAAATGAAAAGATGCACTAAAGTTGGGCATATGTACTGAAAATTGGGCTTTTTCTCATTGGCTCGCCATGCGTGTTCGTCGTCTCGGTTGTGCCGCTGTCCTAGCTCAAATGCCCCTCCGAAAGGCATGGGACGACGTGAATCGACGTGGATGCAAAGCAAAAAGGGACCGCCTTCCGGCAGTCCCCTTCGTCATTTTCTATATCGCTTAGACTATTGAGCTTCAGGCCCAGCCTTGGAGTTCGCGGCGCACGACGTTCTCGATCACGCGCATGCCGTCGTCGCTGTCGTTGAGGCAGGGAATGTGGGTGAACTTCTCGCCACCATTGTGCAGGAAGTCTTCGCCGGCTTCACCGGCGATTTCCTCCAGCGTTTCCAAACAGTCGGAGACAAAGCCCGGGTTCATGATGGCGATCCGTTTGACCCCCTCCTTCGCCAGCTTTTCGACGGTCTTGTCGGTATAGGGCTGCAGCCATTCCTCAGGCCCGAAGCGCGACTGGAAGGTCACCATCAGCTTGTCCTTCTCCCAGCCCAGATGGTCGCGCAGCAGGCGCGTCGTCTTGTGACACTGGCAGTGATAGGGGTCGCCCTTCATGAAGTAGGACTTCGGAATGCCGTGATAGGAGGTGATCACCAGCTCAGGCTCCCAGTCGAGGGTCGCCAGATGCTGGTTGATCGAGTTGGCAAGGGCGGCAATGTAGACCGGATCATCGGCATATTGCGGCACGGTGCGCAAAGCCGGCTGCCAGCGCATCTTCAACAGCGCCTTAAAGGCTTCGTCGTTGACGGTCGCCGTGGTTGCCGCCGCATAATGCGGGTAGAGCGGATAAACGAGAATGCGCTCGCAGCCTGCCTTCTGCATCTCGTTCATCTTCGCCTGGATCGCCGGCTGGCCGTAGCGCATCGCCCAATCGACATGCACATTCGGAAGATCTTTCAGGGAAACCGCGAGCTTCTCGGCCTGGCTGCGGGTGTAGGTGCGCAGATAGCTTTCATCGAGATCCTTGTTCCAGATCTCTTCATAAGCCTTGCCGACCTTCTGCGGGCGGCGGTTGAGAACAATGCCGTACAGAATGGGGTACCAGAACCACCGCGACCACTCGATGACGCGCTTGTCCGTCAGGAACTCCTCGAGATAGCGGCGCATCGACTTGTAGTCCGTGCCATCGGGCGTTCCGAGGTTGACGAGCAGCACGCCGACCTTACCGAAATTGACGGGCGGATGGTCGGAGGGCCAATGGGCAGGCAGTACATTCATCTTGATATCCTGGTGATGAGATCTCGACCGATACGTGGCGAAGGCCAGTTGAGATCATCTGATAAAAGCAAAAGCCGGCCCGGGGAAGCCCGGACCGGCTTTTGTCATGCGTCAAACGGTCTTACTTCGGCGGAAGCTGCAATTCACGGCCGATCGAGAGCACGTTCGGATTGCGCAGCGTGTTCGCCTCGGCGATCTTGCCCCACATCATTCCGTCACCATAGGTGGCCTCAGCGATCTTCCAGAGGTTGTCGCCGGCAACCACCTTGTAGACGGTTTCGGCAGTCGCCATGGCAGTATCGGCAGCACTTGCCGCGGGGGCTTCCGCAGCAGCCGGAGCCTCGGTTGCGGCCGGAGCCTCAGCGGCCGGTACTTCGGTTGCTGGTGCGGTCGTATCGCTTGCCGGAGGTGCCGTCGCCGAGATCACGGTGATGCGACCATCGGTGTAAGGCCTGTAGGGGCTGTTCTTGGCAATGTAGTCGGCCACGACGGTTTCAAGGCCCGGGCCGAAATCGTAGGCGTTCTGTCCGCCGCTCTCGAACACGCCATAGCCATCACCGCCGGTGCGCATGTAGTTGTTGGTGGCCACGCCGTAGACCTTCTCGGGGTCAATGGCGACGAAGGCGTCACCTTCCTTGACCTCGACGGAGGAGATGCGGCTGCCGGCCGGCTTGGTCAGGTCGGCAGTGAACTTCAAACCGGAGACCTGCGGGAAACGACCTGCTGCTTCCTCGACCTGGCTGACGCCGTTCTCGAGCGCTGCAACAATGTCGGAGCCCTTGAGCTGGAAGGAGGCAAGCGTGTTCTGGAACGGCAGGACAGTCAGGACCTCGCCCATGGTGACGGTACCGGCGTCGATCGACGCGCGCAGACCGCCGCCGTTCTGGATAGCGATGGTGATACCCTGATCGCTCAGGCGGTCCACCATGGCATCGGCCACGAGATTGCCCATGGTGCATTCGACCGCACGGCAGGTTTCACGCGAGCCGTCGATGGCCTCGGCAGTCTCGCCGATTTCCTTCAGCTTCAGCTCCTCGATCGGGCCGCCGAGTTCGGCCACCTTGGCGACGAAGCCTTCATCCGGGGTTACCGAGGCGTCCAGCAGTTTGGGTTCGCCGGTCGCGGTCTTGACGACGCCTGCATCATCGAAAACGACCGTCAGGTCGCCGAGATACTTGGAATAGGCATAGGCCTGGACGATCGGAACATCCTGGCCGGCCGGATTTTTCACCATGGTCGGGTAGGGGCCGGCGGCCTTCTCGTCGGTGTTGGACAAAAGCGTGTGGCTATGGCCGCCGACGATCACGTCGATGCCGTCAACGGCTGCCGCGATTTCCTGATCCTTGACGTAGCCCACATGCGAGAGCAGCACGATCTTGTCGATGCCCTGGCCTTCGATCTCGGCCACGGCTTCCTTCAGATAAGTGATCTCGTCGGCAAACAGGATGGTGTCGCCAGGCGAGGAGGTCTCGTCCGTGTCGGTTGCGAGGACCGAGACGATGGCGACTTTCTCCTCGCCGAACTCCTTGACGATGTAGGGCTTGAACTTGTCGGCGACCGGAGAGTTGAGACCGGCCAGCGTATTGCCCGAGATCATCGGGAACTGCAGCGCATCAATGAACTTCGCCAGCTCTTCCGGGCCGTCGTCGAATTCGTGGTTGCCGATGGCCATGGCATCGAAGCCGATGGCGTTCATGAAGTCGGCAATCGGGGCGCTCTTGTAGGTGGTGTAGAAGAGCGAGCCTTGGAACTGGTCGCCAGCGTCGAGCGTCAGGACGTTCTTGCCGGTGAGTTCGGCGCGGCGGGCATCAATGGCGGCCTTCACACGGGCGATGCCGCCGAAGCATTCGTTGGCGGCCGCATCATCTGCCGAGCAGGTGGAATCGGATTTGCTGATGGCCTCGATGCGTGAATGCAGGTCGTTGATGTGCAGGATATTGAGTTCGAAATCGGCCAGAGCGGTTCCGGCGGTCAGGGCCAGCACCGAGGCGCTGAAAAGGCCAATCTTCAAATGTCTGAACATCTATCTCTCCTGTTGCAATCGATCACCGACAGCCTGGCACGGATTGATGACAGTCACGCGCCAGAATTCGGATGGCGGATGTTTTCATCAAGACCGGAACAGGGCAAGCAAAATTCACTTGATGTCCGCATCTTGGCGTGGCCAGAAACGAAAGAAGCGGCCGCTTGGGCCGCTCCTCGAAAGGCATGTCTTGAGGCTCTTGCTCAGCCGCGTCGGGCGAGCGAGAACTGCGCGCCGCTGTCGGAAGTGCAGTTCAACTGTGTCGGCGTCACGAGGGCGCAATTCACCTTCTGCTGCGTGTTGCGAACCAGAGACGTCATATTGATCTCGACCAGGCGATCGTTCACTAGGGTATAGTTGCCGGATGCGAGGATCTGGTTGGTGTCTGTTGTCCGCGTGGTGAAGGTGCCGCCCTGGAAGGTCGAGGCAATGCCATTCGGATCAACCCAGGCGCCCTCGATCGACGGACCCTGCTGAACGGCCGGCAGTTGGCGAGGAGGGCTGGAATAACAGGACGAAAGGGCAAGGCTCATCGCTGCTACAGCCACCAGGGATCTGATTTTCATTCTTGTCTCCCACCATCTCGGCGGTTCGGTCCGGCCGCCCACCGTTTGCGTTGTCGTCGAGAACATGCCGCGAAGCCTCGGCCAAAGCAAGGCGAAAGCCTTGTATTGCCGGGGTTATCCCGTCCTTGCTTTCAACGAGAAAGGCCCGCCGCGAGCGACGGGCCTTAAGCTCTTGCCTGAAACCGCTTATCGGACCAGGATGTTCCGGAATTGCCACGGATCCTTTTCGTCGAGGTCTTCCGGGAAGAGGCCCGGGCGACCGTCGAGCGGGGTCCAGTCGGTGTAGTGGCCTTCGACCGGGCCGAGATAAGGCGTCTGCACTTCGAGGCAGCGCTTGTAGTCCATCTCGTCGGCTTCGACGATGCCAGCCTTCGGGTTCTCGAGCGCCCATACCATGCCGGCGAGCACGGCAGAGGTCACCTGCAGGCCGGTTGCGTTCTGATAGGGCGCGATGCGGCGGGTTTCTTCGAGCGAGAGGCGCGAGCCGAACCAGTAGGCGTTCTTTTCATGACCGTAGAGCAGCACGCCGAGCTCGTCGACGCCATCCACCAGTTCGTCTTCGTTCAGCACGTGCAGCACCGGCTGCTGCGTGCCGCCATTGCCGAACATCTCGTGCAGCGAAAGCACGGCGTCGTTGGCCGGGTGGTAGGCATAGTGGCAGGTCGGGCGATAGACGACTTCGCCATCCTTCTCGACGGTGAAATAGTCGGCGATCGAGATCGACTCGTTGTGGGTGACGAGGAAGCCATATTGCGGGCCGGGCGTCGGGCACCAGGTGCGAACGCGGGTGTTGGCGCCCGGCTGCTCCAGGTAGATCGCGGCCTTGCAGCCTTTCTTGTGCTTCTTGGCGTTCTTCGGCATCCAGTTTTCATGGGTGCCCCAGCCGAGTTCGGAGGGCTGCAGGCCTTCCGAGATGAAGCCTTCGGCCGACCATGTGTTCCAGAAGACGTTGAGCGGCTTCGGGTTCTTGGTACGCTGGGTGTCGCGTTCGGCGATGTGCACGCCCTTGACGCCGACCTTCTTCATCAGCTTGGCCCAGCCGTCACGATCGTTCTGATCAGGCTCGTCGAACTTGATGCCGATTTCATGGGCGAGGTTGACGAGACCCTGCTTGACGAACCAGGAGACCATGCCCGGGTTTGCGCCGCAGGTGGACACGGCCGTCGTGCCGCCCGGGTTCTTCGCCTTTTCCTGGCGCACGGTTTCGCGCAGCGCATAATTGGTGCGCTCGGAATTCTTCATGTTCTTGTCGAAGTAGAAGCCGAGCCAGGGCTCGACCACCGTGTCGATGTAAAGGACGTCGAGCTTGCGGCAGAGCTTCATCAGGTCGAGCGATCCGGTGTCGACCGACAGGTTGACGCAGAAGCCCTGGCCTTCGCCTTCGGTCAGAAGCGGCTTCAGCAGCTTCTTGTAGTTGTCCTTCGTCACATGCGCCTGGATGTGCTTGATGCCGTGCTTGGCGAGAAGCTCTGCCTCATCGTTGCGCGGGTCGATGACGACCATCCGGCTCTTGTCGAACTTGAAGTGGCGTTCGATCAGCGGCAGGGTGCCGCGGCCGATCGAGCCGAAGCCGATCATCACGATCGGGCCGGTGATCTCGCCGTAAACCGGGTAGGTCATTTCGCTCATTTCCGTCTCCTTGGAGGCCCGGTCGTTGTGCCTGGGCCATGTTTCCGACCTGTCTTGTGCGGCCGGAGCGATACTGGCGGTTCTAGATCACAAAAATCTGACACAATAAAGAGTACGGGCATGGGGGTGAGGGGCCTCACCGCTAATTTTCGAGTGCTGTATCTTGCCGCAGGTGGGCGACGAGGCGATCACGCTGGATGTCGAGGCCCTTGTATCGGAGCTGATCGCCAGCCAACCCCTCCAGCTGCTCGGCCAGGGCTACGCGGAGCCTTGGGCCTTCCGGGTGGTTCCTGAACGCCGTCACGGGGTCCAGATAGATGCGGATCGTGAAGACGATCGCGCCTGTCACAGGCAGTTTCGTCAGTGTCTGGCGCTCGACACGCACCACGGCTTCGCGCGGTTCAGCGTCGTCGTTGCGGCCAGTTTCCGGGTGAAAGAGCTTTGGCCGCCAGTTGATCGACCAGTTGAAACGCTCGGCGGGCAGGCCGGGCGCCAAATTGTCGAAGATGCGGTTGATCATGACGGCATTGCGCGTGCCGCCCTGGAACCCCGGCACATGCTCGTGGACCTCCTCCATTGGACGGTCGAACTTCTCCGCAAGCGACCAGGAGGATGGGAAGGAGAGATGGGCCGCCGCGATCGACCAGCCGGCCTCGCGCTTTATCATGATGACGAGATCGTCCTGCACGAGCATCCCGGCGCGCAGAAGCGGTGGCCTGTTATCATCGCTCGGGCCTGTCTCGGGCATGAGCTGCGGATGATGGGCGTTGAGATTGGCGGTGAGGGCTGCGAGACATTCCGCCTGGGCGGGGAGACTGTCTTCGGTCGCCCGGAAGACGTCCTCGAGCCGTGTCGCCGCCAGCGCGCGCTTTTCGCTCAGGTACCTATCGCAGTCTGCATCCGGTTCGATCCAGCGGGTCGGGTCGAGGGCGGACAGACCGATGGTGAAGGGGCGCGTCGGGCTGGCGTATGGTGTGTGGGTGAGTGATGAGGACATGGAGAAGTCAGCCTTGTTTGCTGTCAGCCTGCCGCCTTGCTATCATGATGACAAGATGTCTCGGTGTGTTCCACGTCGTTTGGATCGGGGAGTTTCTTCAATGTCAGGACAGCTGGAGCGCATTGCCCTCTCGCATGAGACTATCTCGCGGTTAAGATCGTCAGCGGCCCAGAGCCAACGCTACGAACGCGAATTGCTGGAGGAAGCTGTCGTCGAGTATCTTGATCGGCACGAGATGGAACTGGCTGCCGTCGAAAACGGTATGGCTCTGGCCGGCGCGGACGGGTTGATTTCCCACGATGCGATGAAAGCTCTGGCTTCAGAGCTGGGGAACGTCAGAAGAAGTCCAAGCCCCTGAAACTGGCATCAGCCGGTAATGCAGATGAGGGTCGTCTGGTCTACGACCGCGCGGTAAGACCTCGTTCATATCAGAGCTTATATTGCCCGGTTCCATCCTATGGCTGCGCGCAATGTCGGTAACCACATCATTGAATCTGTCGACAGTATTTCTAGACATCCAGAACTTGGCACAAGGACCAGGCTGGCGGGTGTTCGCAGACTGGTGGTGTCTGGCGCGCCTTATGTGATCTACTACAGGCTGGCGGCTAATCGGATCGAGGTCCTTGAAGTCTTCGATGGCAGGCGCGCTGTTCCTCGAACAATCACGATTGAAGAATGAGCCTGGTGTTTCAACCCTTCAACCCTTCCAGCCCCGCCGCCGTCCGCGTCACCGCCACTTCCGTGATCTCGTAAACTGCTATGCCTTCAAGCGTGAAAGGATCGGCCGCGACATAAGCCTCGATCTCGGCCCTTGCACATCTGGCCAAAATCACGCCGCCGGTGCGCGGGTTCTTGCGGCCCGACGCCAGAAACATGCCGCTATCATAACCGGCGTTCACCCAGTCCATGTGCGGGGCCATGAAACGATCGGCATCCTCGGTGGGCTTTACATAGGTGAGGGAGAGAATGAACATGATCGCCCCTAATCAATGAGTTCTGCGCGGATCAGGCCGCGCAGGGAATTGCCGACGAAAAGCTTGCGCTGGCGAAGGTCGTCGAGTTTCAGCACCTCGCCACGCGCCTTGCGCTCCCGGATGAGTTCGGCGCGCAACACGCCGGGCAGGAGGCCGCTGGTTAGAGGCGGCGTGAGCAGCATGCCGTCGGCTGCTTCGGCAAACAGGTTGGTGATCGTGCCCTCGCAGACCTCTCCCCGCTCGTTCAGCAGGATCACTTCGTCGGCCTCATCCCTGGAAAACTCGGCGCGCGCGGCCTCGTAAGGCTCGCGGCGGGATGTCTTGTGTCGGAACAGGCTGTCTTCGGACTGCAGACGGGTCTTGGCGATCTTCAGGCGCCAGACCGTTTCCTCCGGGATCGGCTCGAAGGGCGTCGCGGTCACCTCCATCTTGCCGCGATAGGTCATGACGAGGCGCACGCGCAGTGGTGTATCGCCGGACACTTCCTTCTCGAGCTTGCCTTTTGCGTCCTGTGGTTGGCGGAAACCCAGTGCATCGGCAGACCGGGACAGACGGCGCAGATGCTGGTCGAGCCGCAGAAAGCCTGCGTCCGGCTGCCACCGCATCGTCTCGATCAGCGAGAAATCCATTGGTCTCCCAGGGCAAAACGCGCCTTCAGTAGGCATTCCTCGTATTCGGCCTCTGCCTTCGAATCGAAGACGATACCGCCGCCGACATTGAAGACGGCGCGTCCGCCGTTGAAAAGGGAGATGGTGCGGATGGCCACTGAAAATCGCATGGGGCCGGCAGGGTCGCACCAGCCGATTGCTCCGCAATAGACGTCACGCGGCCCAGCTTCGAGTTCGTGCAGGATGCGCATGGCCCACATTTTCGGGGCGCCAGTCACGGAGCCGCACGGGAAGAGGGCGGCCATGATCTCGGGCAGGCCGATTTCGGGCAGGAGCCTGGCGCGGACATAGCTGACCATTTGATGCACGGTTGGATAGGTTTCGATGGCGAAGAGTTTGGGGACCGAGAGTGTACCGACCTCTGTGATGACGGAGACATCGTTGCGCAGGAGGTCAACGATCATCCTGTTCTCGGCTTGCGTCTTCTCGTCGGCGAGCATCGCTTCGATGATCGCGTCGTCTTCCTCGGGGCTTGCACCACGCGGTGCTGTGCCCTTCATCGGACGCGTTTCGATCCAGCCATCCTCGTCGACCGAGAAGAAGAGTTCGGGCGAGCGGGAGAGAATCACGGGACCGATGCCGTCATCGATCAGTGCTCCATAATGCACCGGCTGGCGACCGACGAGCGACCAGAAGGCGGCGCGGGCATCGCCGTCCCAGCGCGCCTCGACGGGCATGGTGAGATTGGCCTGATAGCAGTCACCTTTGCGCAAGTGATGATGCAGGCGATCGAAGCGGCGCCGATAGTTTTCAAGATCCCAGCCCGCGCGTGGGTCGCTCAAGAGCGGCGCGTTCGGAATGTTCGAGGGCGCCTGTGCCAGCAGGTGCCCCGCCGGTGCGGGAGCGTCGTAGACCCCCATCGATATCAGCGGCGTCTCACGCCCATTTTCGATGAGGGGCCTGAGCTTCGGTTCGAAAACGAAGCCCGCCTCATAGGAAATGTACCCCGCCAGCCACTTGCCGGCCTTCCGGGCAGCCTCCAGTCGGGCGAGCGCCGGTTCGACCTCGTCTGCCGTCCGGGCGACGACAAGCGTCTCCGGTTCGGCAAAGACGAGGCTTGTCCCCGCGCGGTCGTCGCGGAAGAGCGCATAGGGCGCGTGGTCACGCATGGGATGTCGGCAGCTCCGCTGTTCAGGCCGCCTTATCTAGCGCTTCCAACTCGTCGATCAGCCCCTCGATCATCGACAGACCCTTGGCCCAGAACGACGGATCGGTGGCGTCGAGGCCGAAGGGAGCCAAAAGCTCGGAGTGATGCTTGGTGCCGCCGGCCTTCAGAAGCTCGAAATACTTCGCCTGGAAGCCCTGGTCGGCGTTCTGGTAGACGGCATAGAGCGAGTTCACCAGGCAATCGCCGAAGGCATAGGCATAGACGTAGAAGGGCGAGTGGATGAAGTGGGGGATATAGGCCCACCAGTTCTCATAGCCTTCCGAGATCTTGATCGCCGGCCCCAGGCTTTCCTGCTGAACGGAGAGCCACAATTCGCCGATTTTCTCGGCCGTCAGTTCGCCTTCCTTGCGAGCCGTGTGGATCTTGCGCTCGAACTGGTAGAAGGCGATCTGGCGTACGACCGTATTGATCATGTCCTCGACCTTCTGGGCGAGCATGGCCTTCCTCTCGCGCTTGTCCGTCGTCTTGTCGAGGAGGGCGCGGAAGGTCAGCATTTCGCCGAAGACGGAGGCCGTCTCAGCCAATGTCAGCGGGGTCTGGCACATCAGGGCGCCCTGACCGCCGGCCAGCACCTGGTGCACGCCGTGGCCAAGCTCATGGGCAAGCGTCATGACATCGCGCGGCTTGCCGAGGTAGTTGACGAGAACATAGGGGTGAGCCGAAGGCACCGTCGGATGGGCAAATGCACCCGGCGCCTTGCCGGGGCGGGCGGGGGCATCGATCCAGCCGCCGTCGAAGAAGCGTCCGGCGATGTCAGCCATTTCGGGCGCAAAGCCGCCATAGGCTGAAAGCACCGTGTCCTTGGCTTCGTCCCAGGAGATCAGTCTGTCAGGCGTTTCGGCAAGCGGCGCATTGCGGTCCCAGAAGTTCATCTGGTCCATGCCGAGCCACTTCGCCTTCATCTTGTAATAGCGATGCGACAGGCGCGGATAGGCTTCGCGTACGGCTTCAGCGAGTGCATCGACCACTTCGCGTTCCACGCGGTTGGCGAGATGGCGCGAGTCAGCGATGTCGTCGAAACCGCGCCAGCGGTCGGAGATGTCCTTGTCCTTGGCGAGCGTGTTGGTCACCAAAGTGAAGATGCGGATATTGTCCTTGAAGGTCTTCGACAGGGCTTCGGCGGCGAGCTTGCGCTTTTCCGGATTGGCATCCTGCAGAAGCGTCAGCGTCGGCTCGAGCGGCATTTCGTCTTCGCCCACCTTGAAGCGCAGCGAAGCCAGCGTCTCGTCGAACAGGCGGTTGAAGGCGGCGGCACCCGTCTGCGACTTTTCCAGGAAGAGCTGCTCGATGCGGTCGTCGAGCTGGAAGGGCTTGTCCTTGCGCAGGTCGACGATCCAGGGGCGGAAGTGGGCGAGAGCGGGATGGCGGTCCATGGCGGCGTCGACGGCGTCGTCGGGCAGGCGGTTGAGTTCCAGCGGGAAGAAGAGCAGGCGCGACGACATGTCCGTCAGCTTGGCCTGGATGTCGCCGAAGAACTTGCCGTTCGCCGGATTGGTCATGTCTGAATAATAAGTGAGGCCAGCATAGGAGGCTATCCGACCCAGCAGGTCTTCCAGTGCTTCCATCTCGCGCAGCGTTTCGGCCAGAGAGCCGTCACCAACGGTTTCGAGAGCGGCTGCGAGTTTGCCCTTCCACTTCATCTCAAAGGCAAGCGCATCGGCGCCGGCCTTCTCGACGGCACCGAGAAATTCCGACGAGGTCTGGCCGGGATAGAGGTCGTCAAGTTTCCAGACGGGGAGGTCGCCGAGGTTTTGATCCGTGCTCGCGGAGGCCTGGGTGACGGGGCTTAAGGCGGGGCGGCGGTCGATCATCATGGTGACGTCCTTTCTCTCGTTCTTTGCGGAGATGTAGTCAGTCGCCCGCCGATGGGCAAGCAGCCGGGTGTGCCGGAGTGGTGCGACCTGAGCGAGCCGATTGCCGCAGCGCCTCTGTGGATTGTGCCATAAACGGTTAAGGACCGTTAAAATGTTAGGTTTTCTCCCAAGAACATCTTCAGGCCTTTCTGCCAGTCTCCCTCGCGATAACCCAGGAGCGCGAACGCGCCGAAACAGCCTCGGGGAGCGCAAGTTGACCGCACAGATTCTACTCATCGATGAAGATGCCGCCGAGCGCCGCAGCATGAAGGCTGCTATAGAAGCGCACGGCCATGCCGTTCATGTCGCCGACACCGCGCCTGCGGGTCTCGAACTCTTCCGCCGCCAATCCGAGCAAGTCGGTGTGGTGGTGCTCGACGTCACGTCCGCAGACGGCCTGAACCCCAGCGTCATTCCCATGCTCGCCGAGATCAATCCGAGCGTGCCCGTCATCGTCTGCACCACCCAAGGCGCGACCGAAACCGCGCTCAACGCCGTGCGTGCGGGCGCCTTTGACTTCCTCGTCAAGCCGATCGCCCAGGAGCGGCTGATCGGTGCCATCGAATCGGCACTGAAGATCCATCGCACCAGCCTGCAGGGCCGCACGCCGCGCCGGGCCCGCAGCGGCGCGGTCAGCTTTTCCGACGTCGTTGCCGCGAGTGCGGCCATGTCGCGCGTCGTGGAACTTGGTCGTCGGGCAGCGCAGTCGATGATCCCCGTGATGCTCGAAGGGGAAGCCGGCGTCGGCAAGGAACTCGTGGCGCGCGCCATCCATGCCGCCAGCGATCGGTCGTCCCGTCCGTTCGTTTCGGTCAACTGCAATGCCATCTCGCCCGCGCAGATTGAAGACGTGTTGTTCGGCAACGAAACCCAGACAGGCAAGGTTGCCGAGGCCGAGGGTGGCACGCTTTTCATCGAGGAGATCAGCGAGTTGCCGCCGGTCGGCCAGATGCGCCTGCTTGAAATCGTGCAGTCCGGCGAGGTGCATCGCAGCGGACAGACCAAGCCCTTGAAGGCCAATGTCCGTCTGGTCCTGGCGACCAACAAGGACCTGATCGAGGAGGTCAAGGCCGGACGTTTCCGCGAGGATCTCTACTACCGGGTCAACGTCTTTCCGATCACCATTGCCGCGCTCCGCCGCCGTAAGGAGGATATTCCGCATCTGATACGGGCCTTCGTCGAACGTTTTTCGCTCGAGCAGCGCCTGCCGCGGACCCTGCAGGTCGAATCCTCCGCGCTGGCCCTGCTGACCTCATTCGACTGGCCGGGCAATACGCGCCAGCTTGAGAACGCGATCTTCCGCGCCGTTGTTCTGGCGGAGGGCGTCAGTCTCAAGGAAAGTGACTTTCCGCAGATCGCAGCGCAGGTCACCGGCCATCGAAGTGCCGTCGGCGGCAGCGAGGCGCAGGCCGTCGTGTATGAGCCGAGCCCGATCGCCAAGGTTCAGGCCGCCCTTGCCGAGCGTGCAGCGAGCTTCAGCGGCGGCCAGTCGGCTCCATCCACAGGTTTTCAGGGATCGGCATCCGGCAATGTCATCGTCAGCACAGACGAGGCCGGCAATGTGCGCAAGCTAGCGGAGATCGAGGAGGAGCTGATCCGCTTCGCGCTGAAATTCTATCGCGGCCAGATGAGCCAAGTCGCCCGGAAGCTCGGCATCGGGCGGTCCACGCTCTACCGCAAGCTCAAGGATTACGGAATCGATCCCGACGATCCGCAGAAGGATGCCGCTTGATTTGCCTCAACCGTTCGATGTTAACTCTGGGGTAAGCTTAATCGCTTACCCAAGGGCTAAGCATTTGTTAGGCAAGCGTTCACCATAAAGGGATAGCTTGTGCGGATGTGGCAAATTTGCCATGGTATGACCGCATTTGACGTTCAATTCGGTTGGCGTGGGACGTAGTCTTTCGGACGGGGATTGCATTGCAGGCATCGCAGGACATCAGCGCGCTCTATGGACAAAACGAGCGCAAAATCCGGCTTGCGTCTGCACAGTCGGTGAGCCGGCTGTTGTCTTCGCTGTTTGCCGCCCTTCTCATGAGCTTCTGCTTCCTGCTCGGCAACGCCGCTTCAGCGCGTGCCGAGAGCCGCACACTCAACATCGAATTCGTGCACACCGGCGAACGCGCTTCGATCACCTTCAAGCGCAATGGCCGCTACGACCCCAAGGGTCTGAAACAGCTCAATTATATTCTCCGTGACTGGCGTCGCAACGAGCCGACGAAGATGGACCCGCGCCTCTTCGACCTCGTCTGGGAGGTTTATCGCCAGTCGCGTGCCAAGGGCTATATCAAGGTCGTCTCGGCCTATCGGTCGCCGGCGACGAACAACATGCTGCGTTCGCGCTCCAAGGGTGTCGCGAAGGAAAGCCAGCACATGCGCGGCACCGCGATGGACTTTTATATCCCCGGTGTTCCGCTGAAGACGCTGCGCGAAATCGGCGTGAAGATGCAGGCCGGCGGCGTCGGCTTTTATCCGAATTCCGGCTCGCCTTTCGTTCATATGGACGTGGCCGGTGTACGCGCCTGGCCGCGCATGAACCGCCAGGATCTCGTCCGTCTGTTCCCCGACGGCAAGACCGTCCACATTCCCTCCGACGGCAAGCCGCTGCCGGGCTACCAGCAGGCGCTCGCCGAATACAAGCGCCGTGTCGCATCCGGCAACACCGTGATGATCGCCGAGGAAAAGTCCTCCTCGCGTCCGCGCAACTTCCTCGCGATGCTGTTTGGCGGTGGTGATGAGGATGAAGTCGAGGACGTGCCGGAACCCGCCGCGCGTCCGGCAACGGCCCGGCCGCAGCCTGTACCTGCTGCGCCGCGCCAGCAGCCGGTCGGCGCGGCACAAGACCCGGTCATGGTCGCCAATGCACTCCCGGGCGTTGATGCTGCCGATGCGCCCGTCCCGCAGGCCCGTCCTTCGCTTCGCCCGGCTGATAACAGTCTTGCCGTTGCGCTTTATCAGCCGCCGCGCAATGCCGCAGAAGATGCCCTGCAGCAGGTCGCAAGTGGCGTGCCCACGCCGGCCAGCGCGCCGTCTGATGAATTTCCCGATCTCGCCTCGGTGAACGTGCCCGTACCGACGCTTCTGAATGCGCGTCCTGGTGCTGGTCCGACCGAAGGCGTGATGACGGCCTCGATCGATCCGAGCTCGGAAGCCATGCTTCTGGCTGAGGGAATGGCCGTACCGGTTCCGGCAGCCCGTCCGCAGGTCGCCGAGGCGCTGCTGGCCTCAGCCCAGGCGGAAGCCGAAGCGGAAGTCGACGAAGTGGAACAAGCGATCCTGTCGCCGGAAGCTGCTGCAGCGCTTGAAGACAGCACTGTGCCGGAAATGGCCGCGCCGATCCCGTCGAGCGCGCCCGCTCAGGCCGAACTTCGTGCCGCACCTGCACCGGCTGCAAAGCCCGTCGAGGTGGCCGCGATCCCGCCGCAACAGGAAGCCAGTGTCGAGTCGACCACGCAATTTGGCGACATGTTCGATGCGCCGTCCGAACCTGTGGCGGATGCCGATGCGGCGCTGCCGAAGAAGGGCGGTCGTCCGGGACAGGAAGATGCAGAGCGCGCGCACATGGCCATGTATGGCGGCACCCAGCTGACCAAGAACATGATCGAGCAGTGGGCGCTGAATCAGGGCAAGTTTGAATCCGTCGCCAAGCCGGTGAAAGCACCTCGCGTCGTGTCCCGTTCGCTCGTGGCACCCCCGACTGCTGTTCCGGACGGGTTCCGCCTCGATGCCACCACGGTCGATCCGAGCCGCTTCGGCGCTCCCTGATCTCCAGCTCTTCGCGATTGCAGACAAAAAGAAACCCGCCGGATCGGCGGGTTTTTTGTTGGTCACGATGCGCCTGCCTCAGCCTTCCGGCGGGCTCTCGATCATGCCGAGCGCGTGCAGGTAGGTGTCGAGGATCAGATCCTCTTCCATGCGCTCCTGGTCGTCCTTCTTGCGAAGCGCGATGACCTTCTTGAGGATCTTCGTGTCGAAGCCCATGGACTTGGCTTCGCCGTAGACATCCTTGATGTCGTCGGCGATGGTCTTCTTTTCTTCTTCCAGGCGCTCGATGCGTTCGACAAAGGCACGGAGCTGGTCGCGGGCGACGCCGTGAGCGGCATCAGACATGGGCAATCTCCTTCATTGCGGGGATGGCATTCTCGGGATGGTTTTCGTGGCGTCCACGTGCCGCGAAGCAGCGTCCGCGTCAAGTCCCAAAGCTTGAGGGACGCGTCATTCCTTCGGGCGGTTCTCTTCGAAGGCTTGCTGCTGATCGGCGCTTGCCTCGCGCTGATTGAGCGACTTCCATTCGTCGTAGGGCATGCCGTAGACGATCTCGCGGCTTTCGTCCTTGGTGAGGTCGAGGCCACTTTCCTTGGCGGCGTCGAGATACCAGTTGGACAGACAGTTTCGGCAGAAGCCGGCAAGGTTCATGAGGTCGATGTTCTGGACGTCGGGACGATTGCGCAGATGGGATACGAGCCGGCGAAAGGCGGCCGCTTCGAGTTCGGTCTGTTGGTCCTTGGTCGGGAGCGTCATGCTGTCCTCCTTCAGGGCGCGATGGGTTGGGCGGGGTAGGGTCCGGTGCGCGAGGCATGAATTTCATACTCGTGCAGCATCGGGTCGGCATTGAGGCGTTCGAAGATCGGCGCGAGGCGATCGGCCCAGGTGGAGACGCCGGCATCGTCGGCGATCAGATCCTGGCGCACTTCGAGAAGCGCATGCGGAATACCCGTGATCATGCAGTGACGATACATCGTGTCGCCCTTCAAGGCGCCATCATAGGGTTCGTTATCGCCGACGAGGACATCACCCGATGCCTCCAGACCTTCGATCAGTGGGCGCACGGCGCGGGCGTCGGTGTCCCAGAGGACTGCGGCGTGCCAGGGGCGGGGAACGCCCTTCCACGCTGGGGTATAGGAATGCAGAGAGAGAACGAGTGGGGCCTTGCCCGAGGCGTCCGCGACCTTGGCGATCACATCGGAGACCGCACGGTGGTAGGGCCGATGATAGGTCTCGATGCGATACTGCCATTCGTCTGTGGTGATCGGATGGTTGCCAGGCACGATGGCGCCGTCGGAGATGCGCATGATGATCGTCGGGTCATCCTCGCCGCGATTCGGATCGATCAGCAGACGGGAGAAGCGTGACATGACGGCGGGGACGCCAAGGCGGGCAGCCAGCTGGCGCGTCAGCGGCTCGATGCCGATGTCATAGGCAATGTGACGGCCGAAGGCACTGTCCGGAAGGCCAAGCTTTCCGTAGGGCTCGGGCACGATGTTCGTCGCGTGGTCGGCGAGAAGCACCAGGCCGGCGTCAAAACGGCCATCCAGAATCTCGAAAACGGGGGAAACATTCATCAGTTTGAAGCCATCGTCTGGTACAAGTGCTTGATCGCATGGGGAATGGGGGAGCGCAAGCTTTCATGGCTGTCACGTTTGTGCCAAGATCGAACATATACGTTCTGAGACTGGCCAAAGGCAGAAAATATAATCGATTAGAGTTGCGTTGACATTCTCTGGTCAGCATCGCAAGAAGGCATCCCATGCGCATTTTTGGAGTTCCGGCGGCAATCGTGCATCAACCGATCAGACAGACTTTCGACCGTGCTGCGGCACGTTTTCTGAAGCCCCTCCTGATCGCGGGTGCGCTGTTTTCGCCCATGCTGGCAGCCTCTGCTGCCCATGCCGAGTTTCGTGTCTGCAACGGCACGCAGAACCTGGTCGGGGTCGCGGTCGGCTACCGGGCTGAAGAGGGCTGGATCACGGAAGGTTGGTGGCAGGTCCCTGCCGGCACCTGTGCCACGCTCATCGAGGGCGAGCTCCAATCGCGCTATTATTATCTCTATGCTGAGGATGCCGCTCGCGGTGGTCGCTGGACCGGGGACATCAACATGTGTGTCGCCGAAAACGAGTTCAAAATCGTTGGTGTGAAGGACTGCTTCGCACGCGGCTATCAGCAGATGGGATTCAAGGAATACGACACCGGCAGGCAGGGGAGCTGGATGGTCCAGCTGTCCGATACGTCGGGCACCCAGGAAAGCCAGAACTGATGAAGCGAAACCGCAAAGTAAAGATCCTCGCCACGCTTGGTCCCGCCTCTTCCGATGAAGCGATGATCCGGAAGCTGCACGAAGCAGGGGCCGATCTTTTCCGCATCAACATGAGCCATTCGAGCCATGAGATGCTGCGGACGCTCATTCAGCGCATTCGTAGCGTCGAGGCTGCCTGTGGTCGCCCGATCGGTATCCTTGCCGACCTGCAGGGTCCGAAGCTGCGTGTGGGCAAGTTTGCCGAAACGACCGTCGAGCTGAAGCCCGGCCAGACCTTCACGCTGGACAGCAACGAAGCGCCCGGTGATGCAAGCCGCGTCTACCTGCCGCATCCGGAAATTCTCGAATCGGTCAAAGTTGGTGACCGTTTGCTCATCGATGACGGCAAGCTGCACCTGAAGGCTGTCAAATGCGACGGCAAGACGATCGTCACGGAAGTCGTTTCGGGCACGAAGATCTCTGACCGCAAGGGTGTGAGCCTGCCCGACACCATTCTCGCGACCGGTGTTCTCACCGACAAGGACCGCGCCGACCTGGATGCCGTGCTCGCCACCAATGATGTCGACTGGGTGGCACTTTCCTTCATTCAGCGCCCGGAAGATCTGGCGGAAGTTCGCAAGATTGCCAAGGGCCGCGTTGGCCTGATGTCGAAGATCGAGAAGCCGCAGGCAATCGAGCGCATCGACGAGATCATCGCGCTTTCCGACGCTCTGATGGTCGCCCGTGGTGACCTTGGCGTTGAAATGCCGCTCGAGCGCGTGCCCGGCATCCAGAAGCAGCTGATCCGCGCCTGCCGTCGCGAAGGCAAGCCGGTCGTCGTGGCCACCCAGATGCTGGAATCGATGATCACGGCCCCGGTTCCGACCCGCGCCGAAGTCTCTGACGTTGCGACCGCCGTCTTCGAAGGCGCCGACGCCATCATGCTTTCAGCCGAATCGGCTTCCGGCCAGTATCCGGTCGAGGCCGTCGCCACCATGGCGTCCATCGCCCACACGGTCGAGCGCGAGCCTCACTATCCGGGCATCATCTATGCTCAGCGCGCCCAGCCGGAAGCGACCGGCGCCGATGCCATCTCGCTGGCTGCCCGCCAGATCGCCGAGACGCTGCGTCTGCAGGCGATCGTCTGCTACACCTCCTCGGGCAATACCGGTCTGCGCGCCTCGCGCGAGCGTCCCGAAGTGCCGATCATCGCGCTTTCGCCAGTTATCCATACCGCGCGTCGCCTCTCGGTCGTCTGGGGCCTGCACTGTGTCGTTTCCTCTGAGCCGACGGATCTCGACGACATGGTCAACCGCGCCTGCCGCATCGTCGTTGAAGAAGGTTTCGGCAAGCCGGGTGACCGGATCATCATGTCGGCCGGCGTGCCGCTTGGCACACCTGGTTCGACCAACATGCTGCGCATCGCCTATATCGGTTCGGACGGTCAGTCGGGCGTCTGAGCTCGACCGCATCCCTGATCTGGAAAAGCCGCCTTCGGGCGGCTTTTTTCATGCTCGCTATTGGCCAGCCTGGAGGGACGGCGCTGAGCCTGCCGGGACCACCCGGGTTGCCGCGAGACGTGGCTCCACGGCGCGCGCCATGGCCTGTAGATCGCGCTCTTTGCCCGCAATCGTCTCGATGCCTGCGATGGCGATCTCCGTCACGATATAGTCCGGCTTATGCCCGAGACCGGCAATCCAGACGAGTTCGGAGCCGGCGATGTCGCGTGCGAGGCCCTTCGAATGGATCTCCTCCAGCACGATCTCGTCGCTATCGCCGGTTATGACAACCGTCGGCTTGGTGATCTCGCGGTAGCGCGGGGCGAAGGTGCTCACATAGGCATGGAGGCCGGCGACATCCTTTGCGTTCGATCGGAAGGTTGAGGGGCGCAAGACGAGGGCCGGGCCGGTATCCTCGACATAGGTGGCCGGACGCGGGTTGGGGGCGAAGACGTGGTCGGTCGCTGCCGCGATCCGCATCATCCCGGCATGCAGCGCCAGGGTGTGACAGAAGATCGGTCCGATCACCGGCGCAGAGGCGAGGTGGTAATACCAATCGACGCCGCCCGGCCAGGGATGCGTGGCGGCGGCCAGGAAGACGAGGCCCTCGACCTTGTCGGGATGCAGAACGCCGAAACTTGCGGTGATCGCGCCGCCGAAGGAATGGCCTACGATGATTGCCCGCCCGATGCCCTTTTTCTCCATCAGCCGCGCAATCGCTTTGGCCTGTCCGTCCGGCGTGTCGTTCTCCGGCCCGCCGCGCTCGGAATAGCCGTGACCCGGGCGATCGACGAATAGAAGCTCGGCGCGGCCGCGCAATGGCTCCAGGAAGGCGCCCGCCTGATCCCTGAGGTTGCCGGAGGCGCCATGGATGAACACGATTGGCGGCAGGTCGGCATCGGCGCCTGCGGGAATATGCAGGGCGTTCAGACGAAAGCCTCCGACATCAGTCAGCGCGCCGATATTCGGCGTCTTCGCCTCGATGGCGCTGGCACGAAGTTGCGTGGCGATGGCGAGCGCCGCGAGCACGGCGATGAGGACGAGGAGGATGACGAGCAAAGCAAAACCGATACGGGGGAGGAGCAAGAGCGAAGCTTCCGGCAAGGACGACATCTGGACAAGATCGTGCGGCGGTGCCGTTCGTCAAGGTGACATTGATGCTGGGCGTCCTGGGTCGCCGCTCGAGTCTTGCGTGATATACGGGATTTCCGTATAGTTGGGTATGGCTGAACGGTTCGATCCCGAGAAGGACCAGATCAACAAAGCGAAGCATGGTGTTTCGCTGGCGTTTGGAGATCGCATTTTCGACGATCTCGATCATCTTGTTGTCCCGTCCATACGCGAACGCGACGGCGAGGAGAGATACAAGGTGATTGGGCTGGTGAAGGACAAGTTATTCACCGGAGTCTTCGTTTGGCGCGGACAGGAGCCGCGCTTCATCTCGGTCCGGAGAAGCAATCAAGGAGAAGAGCGTGCCTATCGTGATACCGGCTGATCCGAACGACAACGAGGACTTTGACGTCTCGGCGGAGGCGCTCGACCGTGCGCAGCGTTCGCGATTGATCCGTCGCACCCGCACGGCTCTTGGTTTGTCGCAAACGGAGTTCGCGTCTCGATTTCGCGTGCCTGTGGGTACGCTCCGCGACTGGGAGCAGGCGAGGGCAACGCCGCCTGATTTTGCGATCGCCTATGTGCGGGTGATTGGTGAACATCCCGATCTCGTGGCGAAGGTGGTCGCCTGAGCGGATGTCGCTTCGGCTACCTCACGTCCGCTGGCCGGCCAGTTCCTCTGATAGCTTGGCGACGATCTCCTGGGCCTCGCGGTCGGCGGGGAAGACTTCGAGGTAGCGCTCCCAGGCCTTGAGTGCGGCATCCTTGCTGCCGCGTTCGGTGAGGATGCCCGCAAGGCCGGCGATGGCGCCGAAGTGTCGAGGCTCCAACTCCAGCACCTTTTCGATGTCAGAGACGGATTTCTTGTAGTTGCCCATGGTGAAATGCAGCGTGGCGCGCTGATTCCACGCGCCGACGAAATCGGGTTTCAGGATGATCGCCTGGTCGATGAAGTCGAGGGCGGCCGCGTTGCGTTTCTCGGCGGCGGCCTTGGCAGACCACTGCATCAGGAGGTTGACTGTCGGACTAGACGAGTCGCTCCAGGTCGCCATCGTGGAATTGGCGATCTGCCTGGCCGCCTGCGGATTGCGCTCTCGTTTCAGTTCGGCGAGTAGATCATCGACGGTCTTCGGCTTGGCTGGTGGCCTCAGTGGGATCTGTTCGACAGGCATCTCAGTCGCCTGCGTGCCACCTTGCTCTTCAGGCGCCTGTGCGGCGACGCTCCCCGCGAAGAGCAGGGCGGGCAGAAGCGGGAGGGTGAGGGCGAGTCGCAAAGAAAAACGGCGCATGAAGGGAAGGTAGTCCCTCAGCGCCGTCTTTCAAACTCAAATTTCCGATATCAACACGCCGCATATGCAGCGGGCAGTCCGTCCGGCTCATGGGATCCTGAGATCCCGGGGCATCAGCCCTGGCGAGCCTTGAAGCGCGGGTTCTGCTTGTTGATGATGTAGATACGGCCCTTGCGGCGAACCAGACGGTTGTCGCGATGACGGGCCTTAAGCGCTTTCAGCGAGTTCTTGATCTTCATTTTTCTGGTCCACAACGATTGTCGGGGAATGTGTCATTCACCCACTGTGTTCAAACAATCAAAAGCGCGCCGCTGGGCGCGCCCCTGAAGAGTTGGCGGCAATTAGCCCGAGGGAGGCCTTGATGTCAACATGTCCGGCGGAAAATGCGGGACACATCAGGCTAAAAAACCGGGAAAATCAGTCGCGAAACGGCAGGATTTCGGTGACATGGCCCATCTTGCGACCGGGGCGAGCTTCCGTCTTACCGTAGAGATGGACGAGCACGTTCGGCTTTGCGAGCCAGGCGGGGACAGAATCGATGTCGTCGCCGATCAGATTCGTCATCACGCAATCGGAGTGGCGAACGGTGTCACCGAGCGGCAGAGAGGCAACCGCACGGATGTGCTGCTCGAACTGCGAGACGATGCAGGCAGCCTCCGTCCAGTGGCCGGAATTGTGCACGCGCGGGGCGATCTCGTTGGCAATCAGGCTGCCGTCTTCGAGCACGAAGAACTCCATGCCGACGACGCCGACATAGCCCAGGCCGTCGAGAAGCTTGGTTGCGGCCTCGCGGGCAGCCCTGGCCGTCTCAGGCACAATGGCCGCGGGCTGCGTCGAGGTGTGCAGGATGCCGTTACGGTGAACATTCTCGGTCGGGTCGTAGCAGCGGACTTCGCCATCAGTGCCGCGGGCGGCGATGATCGAGATCTCGCGGACGAAGGGTACGAAGCTTTCGAGAATGAGCGGCACCGAGCCGAGTGCCTCATAACCGCCGCCTGAGCTGTCACCCTTGCGATAGACCTTCTGGCCCTTGCCATCGTAGCCGAGGCGGCGGGTCTTCAACACGCCTTCACCGCCGAAATCGGCGAGGGCTGCTTCGAGGTCGGCCTGGCTGTCCACGGCGTGGAAGCGGGCGGTCTCGATGCCGGATGTGTTGAGAAAACGTTTTTCCGTCACACGATCCTGGGCAACCTCAAGGGCTTTCGGCGGCGGATAGACCGGCACGCTGGCAGCCAGCGTCTCGGCGGCCGAAACGGGCACGTTTTCGAATTCGTAAGTGACGACGTCGCAGAGGCGGGCCAGTTCGGCCAGCGCTGCCGGATCGTCATAGGCTGCCGTGATCTGCTGGTTGGCCACCTGCTCAGCGGGGCTGTCGGCCTGCGGCTCGAGAATCACGGTGCGGAAATTCAGTCGGGCGGCGGACATGGCCAGCATGCGGCCAAGCTGGCCGCCACCGATGATGCCGATGGTGCGGATGGTCATGGGGCCTCGTCCACGGGGTATTCAGCGACCGATGCCGTCTGGCGTTCGACCCATTCGTCGAGGCGGTCGGCCAGTTCTTCGTCGAAGGCGGCGAGCACGCGGGCGGCGAGCAGGGCGGCGTTGACGGCGCCAGCGCGGCCAATGGCAAGCGTTCCGACGGGAATGCCGGCGGGCATCTGGACGATGGAATAGAGGCTGTCGAGGCCGGACATCGTTTTCGACTGAACGGGCACGCCGAAGACGGGCAGATTGGTCATCGACGCGACCATGCCCGGCAGGTGGGCAGCGCCTCCTGCGCCGGCGACAATCACCTTGAAGCCCTCGTCGCGGGCGCCCTTGGCAAAGGCCACCATGCGGTCGGGCGTGCGGTGTGCCGAAACGATGCGGGCTTCATAGGAGACGCCGAGTGCGTCGAGCGTGTCTGCGGCATTCTTCATGGTTTCCCAGTCAGACTGGCTTCCCATGATGATGGCGACGGGCGGGCACTCAGCTGTCATCTCGTATCCTTATGCCTTCAGGCGATGATGTCGGGGATGATCTGGTCTTCCAGCGCGGTGATCTTGTCCTTGATGGACAATTTCTTCTTCTTCATCCGCTGGATTCGCAGGGCATCACAGCCAGTCGTGATCATGGCGTTGATCGCAGCATCATAGTCTTCATGTTCCTGGCGAAGCCGTGCCAACGAGAGCCTGACGTCGGCCTGTTCCTGATCGGCCATGCTTGTTCCCCATTATCGCCGTGTGGCCCATCCTTTAAGGATGCCCGGAAGATTCGCGCAAGCTCCTATCACCAAATACCGGTAACGGGAAGTTATCCTTGTCTCCGATTTTCGGGGTCGTTTTTGGCCAATTCGCCTTCGACAAACCGTATTTCTCGTGTCACATTATCTTCGCAAAGCCTGAAACTCCAGCGGATGAGGGCTGGAGGTAGGCGATAAGGAAGGACGCATCAAATGACCATACAGGCTCATCTTGAATCGCTGCAGAAGAAGCATGGAGCCCTCGAGGAAAAACTCCATGACGCGCTTGCATCCCCCTCCATCGATGACCGGCACATTGCCGAACTGAAGCGCCTGAAACTGCGTCTCAAGGATGAAATGGAACGCCTGAGGGCCTCCACACGCCACTGATACCACCCTTCCGGCTGCGCCGGGATCTGGCGGACCCAAAGACCGATCCCGATGTATTCATGAAGCAGCCAAGACAGCACCCTCAGCCCCGGAGTTCACACGACTTCGGGGCTTTTGTTTTGCCTTGATGACTGTTTTCTGGGGTTCAGGACCAGAACTGGTCGAGCCACATGTTCATGCGATCGAAGCCTGGTCGATTGATCACATAGATCCGCCGCGTGCCTTCGGAGCGGACATCGACAAGGCCGCTGTCGAGCAATGCTTTCAGATGTTGCGAGACCGCAGGGCGGCTGATCGGCAGCTGCGCGGCAAGTTCGTTCACGGTCTTTTCCCCCCGACGCAGATCCTCGAGGATATGCCGCCGGTTCGGGTCTGCGATCGCCGTGAACGGGTCTGCGTTCGTCATGCCGGAAAGGTTATGACAAAGGCCCTTCCGCGGCAAGCGGCGATGTGCGCTGCAGCAAGCCATGGCCGAACACGAAATCGCGCGTCAGATGCCGAAAAGCCCCCGGGTGCCGTCCCAGGTCAGCTTGCTGCCGGCGATCAGCACCATGCCGTACATCAACGGATAGAAAATCGCCGGTTTCAGGTAATGTACGAGGCGGGCTCCGGCGAGCGTCGACACCAGCGCGATGGGCAACAGGGCTGTCGACAGGCTGAGATTGGTCGCATCCAGCTCTCCGAGCGCAAAATAGGGGATGACCTTGATCGCATTCAGGATGGCGAAGAACCGGGTCGAGGTGCCGGTATAGGTCAGCGGATCGAGCTTCAGCGGCAGGACATAGATCTGGAAGGGCGGGCCGCCGGCATGGGCAACGAAGCTGGCGTAGCCCGCGAGAGAGCCCCAGAAAGAGCCGGCGACTGGGCGCTGGGCTGCGGGTGCCGTTTCCTGTCCCTTGTAAGCGGACCAGCTTTCGAGAAAATATTTGAGCGAAAAGACGATCGAGATGCCGCCGAGAACGAGACGCATCGCGTCTGCCGAGACATAGGTCGACGTCGCCCAGGCAAGTCCGATGCCGATGACGGCTCCCGGCAGCATGGCGACCAGGGTCGCGCGATTGTTGTGATGGCGCCAGGCCCAGAGTGCGACGGCGTCCATGACCAGAAGGATCGGCAGGAAGATGGCGGCGGCCTGCATCGGTGGTACTGCGAAGGCGAGCAGGGGTACGCCGATCAGCGCGAAAGCGCCGCCAAGGCCGCCTTTCGACAGGCCGACAAGGGCAACAGCGGGAATGGCGACGGCATAGAAGTTCGGGTCTGTCAGCATTGCGCGGTTGATCCTTTCGGAAGAGCGGTCTATCGGAATTGTCTAGAGAAAACGAGGACGAAATCCGGAGAAACGGACCCGTCCCGCACACGGAAACACCGCGCATGATCGAAAATCGCTGCCGCCTGGTCCTCATCGTTCCCGATATGGCGGATCCCGCCGAGCGTGCCGAAGTGCTCGGCAATGCGCTGCGCGGCGGCGATGTCGCATCGGTCATCATCCCGCAATACGGGCTCGACGATACCGTCTTCCAGAAGCATGCCGAAACGCTCGTTCCGGTCATCCAGGAGGCGGGTGCCGCTGCGCTCGTCGTCGACAACAGCCGCGTCGCCGGTCGGGTGAAGGCCGATGGATTGCATGTCACCGGCAATGCCGAGGCACTGGCCGAGTCCGTCGAGAAACATGCGCCGAAGCTGATCGTCGGTGGTGGCAATGCGATGGACCGGCACCACGCGCTGGAAATGGGTGAGGTTCAGCCCGACTACATCTTCTTCGGCAGGATCGACGGGGACATCAAGCCGGAGGCACATTCGAAGAATGTCGCGCTCGGCGAATGGTGGTCGTCGATGATCGAGATCCCGGCCATCGTCATGGGCGGCTCGGATCCTGCCTCGGCGGTCGTCGTTGCCGAAAGCGGCGTCGAATTCGTGGCGCTCGGCAAGGCCGTCTTCGCCGACCCTGCACAAGCTGCCGCGATTGTGACCCGCGTGAATGCCGAGCTTGACGAAAAAGCGCCACGGTTTGAGGATTGAACCGCCTCATGCGTTCAATCTCGTCCCATCATCGCCTGATTCTCGCCGCGCTTACCGGGGCATGCCTTGCCTTGGCCAGCCCGGTGCTGGGACAGGAGAGCGAGGATGGTCTCGAGATTGGCGACGCACCGGCCATCCTGCCGGCCGATCCCGATAACGCCGGCGAGATCGAACGCGGGGCACGGCCCAGCAGCAGCACGGGCGATGCCAACACGCTCGATCGCGGTGACCGGGATTCTCTGCCGCCGGTGACCAAGGGCGCCAAGCCGACTGCGGACGATAAGCCGGATGACCTGCAGGGCATCAATATCTACCTGCGCATGGGCGCGCCACTGCCGGAAGTGCCGCCGGAAAAACCCTATAATGGAAAGCCCGACGAGGCCTATGGCGCATTCCAGCGCGGGCTGTTCCTGACGGCCGTCGACAAGGCGCTGCCGCGCGCCCAGCTCGGCGATCCCGCGGCGCAGACACTGCTTGCGGAAATCATGTCGCGCGGGCTGGGCGTCAAGCGCGATCTGAAGGGGGCCGCCTTCTGGTATGGCCAGGCTGCGCAGGGCGGCGATCCTTCCGCCATGTTCAAATATGCGCTTCTCCTGATGGAGGGGCGGGAAGTACCGCAGGACAGAGCCAAGGCCGACGAGTTCATGCGGCGCGCGGCTGATGCCGGCAATGCATCCGCGCAGTTCAACTGGGCACAGATCCTGGTCTCGGGCACGCCCGGCGTGCGCGGCCTGACCGCCGCCATGCCCTATTACGAAAAGGCCGCCGAGCAGGGGATCGCCGATGCGCAGTATGCGCTGGCGCAGGTCTATTCCGCGTTGAAAGACGTGCCTCCGGAAAAGAAGGCGCGCGCTCGGGAATGGATGCTGCGCGCGGCTCGTGCCGGTTTCGACACGGCCCAGCTCGACATGGGGCTCTGGCTGGTCAACGGCTATAACGGCCCTCGTGACTACGAGGCCGGTTATCGCTGGCTGAGCATTGCGGCTGCACGTGGCAATGTGGTTGCCCAGAACCGGATCGCCCATCTCTACATCAATGCGCTCGGCACCGGCCCTAATCCGGTCGAAGCCGCCAAGTGGTATGTGCTGTCGCGTCGTGCGGGGCTCACGGATCCGGCGCTCGAGGACTTCTATCTCGGTCTCAACGAAGACCAGCAGAAGCAGGCGATCGATCTCGCCAACCGCTTCCGTCGAATCTGACGCAACGGCGTTCTGCGGCTGTATACCACGTCTCGATCATGGGAACCCATAGGGTCTGGAAGCCGACTGAAGGTGGCTTATCGAGATGTGGTATCAAGAGGAGGGCGGCGGTCATGGATCTCATCGATGTCTTTCAACGTCTCGGGCTTGCTATCGCTATTGGTGCCGCTGTCGGCGTCGAGCGGCATTGGCGGGAGCGTGACGAACCCGAGGGTGCTCGTATCGCCGGCATCCGGACCTTCACGCTGATCGGAATGACCGGTGGGATTAGCGGCCTCCTGGATCAGGGCATGGCGCCGGCTGGACTGTCCGGGCTGATCATCGCGAGCTTTCTGATCGTTATCTCCTTGGTTCTCCTGCGCTTTGGCCTGATGGAGGCGCAAGCCGAAGGCTCGTTCAGCGCGACGACCGTCATTGCCGGCATCACCACGTTTGGCCTCGGTGCACTGGCTGTTGCGGGAGATATGTCGGTTGCCTCTGCGGCGGGCGCTGCCACGGTCACGATCCTTGCCAGCCGCGACTTCCTGCATGCCGCGATCCGGCGGCTGACCTGGGTCGAGCTGCGCTCGGCGGTCGTGCTACTCGCCATGGGCTTCTTGCTCTTGCCGCTCATTCCGGCCGATCCCTATGGTCCGTTCGGCGGTGTGTCGCCCCGCAGCCTTGTCATCCTGGTGATCATGCTCGCCTCCATTTCCTATGTCGGCTATGTCGCGGTCCGGCTGATCGGTGGAGGGCGCGGTGATCTCGTCGCCGGTGCCGTGGGTGGGCTCGTCTCTTCGACGGCGACCACGCTCGCCATGGCGCGCCAGAGCCGGAACACGAAGGCAGCTGCCGGTCCCGCGGCCGGCGCGATCGCGGCGGGGAGCATCTCGCTTTTCCGCACGGCGTTTCTGCTCCTAGCACTGGCTCCAGCGCTCGGCTGGCGCCTGTTGCCCGGCCTGCTCGTTGCCGGTGGCGTGATGCTTGCGGCTGCCATGATAGCCATCGCTCGCGCCGACACGGCGTCAGAGGCAGACCTGCCCGGTAATCCGTTCGAGCTGTCGCAGGTCATCAAGATGGCTGTTTTGATCACCGTCATCGCCTTCATCGCGCGTGCGGCGAGCCAGATCTTTGGTGATGGCGGTCTTTACGTGGTCTCAGGCCTGACGGCTCTTGCCGATGTCGACGCGGCAACGGTCACGGTTGCGGGGATGCTGCCTGCGCTTGCCATCGACGTGGCGCTCATCGCTGTCGGGATCGCCGTGAACGCCAACATGGCGGCGAAAGTGGTCTATGGGGCTGTCGCGGGCAGCCGTGGTTTCTCGCTGCGGCTCGCAGCCGCCTCGGCGCTTGCCGTCGCTGGCGGCCTGATCGTCACCTATGCTGCAGGGCACATCTGAGCCGCATGCATGGGCCGAAAGGGCCAAGCCCCTTGAATTCTGGCGGCATTTGTGGTCTTGAACCGGCCAAACACCGCCGCCGACGCGCGCTCGCCCGTCGCCGCCTCCCGGCGTCTCCCAGTTTCAAGGAATCCGATCTATGGCCCGCTCCGCCCTTCTCAATGTCATGGTCCAGTCTGCCCTCAAGGCCGGCAAGTCGCTGTCGCGCGATTTCGGCGAAGTGCAGAACCTGCAGGTCTCGGTGAAGGGTCCCAGCGATTTCGTCTCGCAGGCCGATTTCCGCGCTGAAAAGATCGTGCGTGAAGAGCTGCTCAAGGCCCGCCCGACCTATGGCTTCCTCGGCGAGGAAGGCGAAGAGATCAAGGGCACCGACGGCGCGCATCGCTGGATCGTCGACCCGCTCGACGGCACCACCAACTTCCTGCACGGCATTCCGCAGTTCGCGGTCTCGATTGCGCTTGAGCGCAATGGTGAGATCGTCGCGGGCGTCATCTTCAATCCGGCGACGGACGAACTCTACACGACGGAAAAGGGTGGCGGCGCTTTCCTCAACGACCGCCGCATCCGCGTCGGCGCGCGCAAGGTGCTCTCGGATTGCGTCATCGGCTGTGGCGTGCCGCATCTCGGTCGCGGCCAGCACGGCAAGTTCCTCGTCGAATTGCGCCATGTCATGGGCGAAGTCTCCGGCGTTCGCCGTATGGGCGCTGCTGCCCTCGATCTCGCCTATGTCGCGGCCGGTCGTCTCGACGGCTTCTGGGAAGCGCAGCTCAATTCGTGGGACATCGCGGCCGGCATTCTCCTGATCAAGGAGGCCGGTGGCTTCGTCTCCGACATGAAGGGCGGTCAGGACATGTTCGAGAACGGCACGGTGCTTGCCGGCAACGAATATATCCGCAAGGCTCTGGAAGAGGTCGTGAACCGTCCGGTGCCGCAGGCCTGATTTCGACCGCAGGGAAAATTTTCCCAAAGTCCGCGGCTTCAATTCGTCTCAATTTTGCACTAGCCTCCGGGTCCAAGATTCCCCGGAGGTTGAGCGTACCATGGCGAAAGTGAAGTTGGAGGATCTCGAGGTGGGCGAGACCCGTCCGGGAGCATACGGCCAGAAGCTCTCCAGCCCGATGCCCTTCTTCACGACGATGGTGATCTTCCTGATCATCGTGTGTTTCATCGCGGCAATCCTCTATCGGCAGGCGCATGCCGCCTTCATCACCAATCCCGGCCTGAACGGCCTGATCCTCGGCGTTCTCGTCGTCGGCATCATCCTCGTGTTTGCACAGGTTCTGGCGCTTCGACCTGAAGTGCGCTGGTTTAATTCCTTCCGCGCCGCCGGCGACAATGCCATGCTGGTCGGCCGTGATCCGAAGCTGCTTGCGCCGATGCGGGCGCTGATCGGTGGCCGCCGCTCGATGGCGATTTCGACGGCTGCCCTCCGCTCCATTCTCGATTCGATCGGCACACGGCTCGACGAGTCGCGCGATACGACCCGCTACCTGATCGGTCTGCTTGTCTTTCTCGGGCTTTTGGGAACGTTCTGGGGTCTGCTCGGTACGATCGGCTCGATCAACGAGGTCATCGGTTCGCTGGATCCCGCGTCCGGAGACAGCAATGATGTTCTGCAATCGCTGAAGTCCGGCCTGACGGCGCCGCTATCCGGCATGGGCACGGCCTTCTCCTCGTCGCTGCTCGGTCTTTCTGGTTCGCTGATCCTCGGTTTCCTCGATCTGCAGGCCGGCCGCGCGCAGAACCGCTTCTACATCGAACTTGAAAACTGGCTGTCCTCCGTCACCGACCTCGACTCGGAGCGTCCCGTGGCCTCGGATTCAAACGGCGCCGTTGCGAGCGACGATATCCGCCAGCTGGTCGAGGAAATCCAGAAACTCGCCAGTCGCGAGGGCAATGATCGCTCGGTTGCCGCGATTGCCGGCCTCGCCGAGGGGATCCAGGGGCTCGTCAAGAACATGCGCAACGAGCAGCAGATGCTGCGCGACTGGATCGAGGCCCAGCAGGAAGACGCGCGCGCCATGCGCAAGACGCTGGACCGGCTGAATGACAAGATCGGCGGGGCGAAGTAAATGGCGCTCGGGCGCAACCGCCGCCGCGAGCGCGGGATCGACTATTGGCCGGGCTTCGTCGATGCCCTGTCAACTCTGCTGCTCGCCATCATGTTTCTGCTCACCGTCTTCGTCATTGCGCAGTTCATCCTGGGACGTGAGATTTCGGGCAAGGACGAAGTGCTGAACCGGCTCAACAGTCAGATCGCCGAACTAACCCAGTTGCTGGCGCTGGAGAAGAGCGGCAATCAGGATCTCCAGGATACCCTGGCGTCACTGCAATCGTCTCTTTCCTCGTCTGAAAGCGAGCGCAGCCGGCTGCAGCAATTGCTGGACAGCGGTGCGGGCTCGGCAGATGTCGCCAATCAGAAGGTCGGCCGGCTCACCGATGAACTCGATGCCGAAAGGCAGGTGAGCGCGCGGGCCATGAGCCAGATCGAACTGTTGAACCAGCAGATCGCCGCACTGCGTGCGCAGATCGCCGCCATCGAAGGCGCGCTCCAGGCCTCCGAAGCCAAGGATCAGTCCTCCCAGGCGCGTATCGCCGATCTCGGCCGTCGTCTCAATGTGGCGCTTGCCCGGCGTGTTCAGGAACTCAACCGCTATCGCTCGGACTTCTTCGGAAGGCTGCGCGAAATCCTCTCCGACCGCGAGAACATCCGAATCGTTGGCGACCGTTTCGTCTTCCAGTCGGAGGTACTTTTCCCCGTCGGCGGCGCCGATCTTGATGCGGCTGGGCAGGGGGAGATGGACAAGCTCGCGGCGGCCATTCTTGAACTTGCGCAGGAAATTCCGGACGAAATCAACTGGGTGCTCAGAGTTGATGGACACACCGACGCATCTCCGCTCACGGGCACGGGCCGTTATCGCGACAACTGGGAACTCTCGTCTGCGCGCGCGACATCGGTGGTGAAATACCTGATCTCCAGAGGCGTCCCCGCCAACCGCCTGGTCGCTGCCGGCTTTGGCGAGTTCCAGCCGATCGCGGAAGGCGACACGCCGGACACTCTGGCCCAGAACCGTCGCATCGAACTCAAGCTGACCGAACGCTGATTTCGTTCGTAACTGTTTGCGTGCCAGACAACTTGCGGCCTTGCTTACGTGCGCGTAAAAGTAAGAAAAAGCTTGTCGGGAGGAAGGCATGCGGGAATTCGATGTACTCGTCATCGGGGGAGGGCTGGCCGGTCTCGTTGCTGCAACCGAGACTGTCGATCGCGGTCTGAAGGTCGCGCTGATCGATCAGGAAGGGGAGCAGAACCTCGGAGGGCAGGCTTTCTGGTCACTGGGTGGCCTGTTCTTTGTCGACAGTCCCGAACAGCGGCGGATGCGTATTCGCGACAGTCTGGAACTGGCACGGCAGGACTGGTTCGGCTCGGCTGGCTTTGACCGCACCGAGGATTTCTGGCCTCGCCAATGGGCGGAGGCCTATCTGCAATTTGCCGCCGGCGAGAAGCGTAGCTGGCTGAAAGCCCAAGGTGTCAGCTGGTTTCCGGTGGTGGGCTGGGCCGAGCGCGGTGGCGGTCACGCCGATGGGCATGGCAATTCCGTGCCGCGTTTCCATGTCACCTGGGGCACGGGCCCCGGCGTGCTCGCGCCCTTCGTGCGCCGAGCCAAGGCGGCATCGGACGAGGGCAAACTTACCTTCCTGTTCCGCCACCAGGTCGACCGTCTGACCGTTGCCAACGGCGTGGTGACAGGTGCCACCGGCGTTCTTCTGGCCGGTGATGCGACGCCGCGCGGCGGATCGAGTTCCCGCAACGTCGTCGGCGACTTCGAGGTCAAGGCCGGAGCCGTTATCGTGGCTTCGGGCGGTATCGGCGGCAATCACGATCTCGTCCGCAAGAGCTGGCCGGTCGAGCGCCTGGGGCCGCCGCCGAAACACATGGTCGCAGGCGTGCCGGCCCACGTTGATGGCCGCATGCTGTCGATCACCCAGGCGGTCGGTGGCGAGATCATCAATGGCGACCGGATGTGGCACTACACAGAAGGCCTGAAGAACTGGGATCCGATCTGGCCGAACCATGGTATTCGCATCCTTCCGGGGCCATCCTCCTTCTGGTGCGATATCGACGGTAACCGTTTCCCTGCGCCGGCCATGCCTGGCTTCGATACGCTCGGAACCCTGAAGGCAATCCGGGCGCGCGGGCATGAATATTCCTGGTTCATCCTGAACAAGGCGATCATCAAGAAAGAGTTCGCCCTCTCCGGTTCGGAGCAGAACCCCGATCTGACGGACAAGAACCTTCCCCTGCTGTTGAAGCGTCTCGGCAAGAATCCACCGGGCCCGGTTCAGGCTTTCATGGATAAGGGCGAGGATTTTGTCGTGCGCGACAATCTCGAAGATCTTGTCGCTGGGATGAATGAACTCAGTGGCGAGCACAGGCTCGGCGTCCACCATCTGCGCGCGCAGATCGAAGCGCGCGACCGGGAGATGGGAAACAGTTTCTCCAAGGACGCGCAGGTGACCGCGATCCGTGGCGCCCGCAATTATCTCGGCGACAAGCTGATGCGGACGGCCAAGCCGCACCGGCTGCTCGATCCGGCCGCCGGGCCGCTGATCGGTGTGCGCCTGCACATCCTGAACCGCAAGACGCTGGGCGGCTTGCATACGGATCTTGAGGGGCGCGTCCTGAACCGCGAGAACAAGCCGGTGCCGGGGCTCTACGCCGCCGGCGAAGTGTCCGGTTTCGGCGGTGGTGGCATGCACGGCTACAATGCGCTCGAGGGGACCTTCCTCGGTGGCTGCCTGTTCTCCGGCCGCGTGGCAGGAAGAAGTGTCGGCCGGTAAAGCCGGCTGGCCTTACTGCGCGGCTACGGTGAAGTCGCGGCCACCCGTCTCGAACTGCAGACGGGCAAGTTTGGCGTAAAGGCCTCCCTGCTGGATGAGGCTCTGGTGGGTGCCTTCCTCAACGATGCGGCCATCGTCGAGCACGAGAATGCGGTCAGCCTTTAGTACGGTTGCAAGTCGGTGGGCGATGACGATCGTGGTGCGGTCGCGCATCAGGCCATCGAGCGCCTTCTGCACCAGTGTCTCGCTCTCCGCATCAAGGGCTGACGTCGCTTCATCGAGCAGCAGGAGAGGGGCGTCGCGCAGCAGGGCACGGGCAATCGCGATGCGCTGGCGCTGACCACCCGACAAGGTCACGCCACGTTCGCCGACGATCGTATCGAAGCCATTCTCTAGGCGGCCGATGAACTCGCTCGCCTGAGCCGCTTCCGCTGCAACTTCCACCATGCCGCGACAGGCGTTGGGCGTGCCGAAGGCGATGTTGTCATGGATCGACGAGGCGAAAATCGTGGTGTCCTGCGGGACGATGGCGATCCGGGCACGCACGGCCTCGGGATCAGCTTCGCGGATGTCGACGCCATCCAGCCGGATGGTGCCGGATACCGGATCGTAGAAGCGCAGAATCAGCGAAAAGATCGTGCTCTTGCCGGCGCCGGAGGGGCCGACGATGGCGACCGTCTCGCCATGGGCGACCGAGAAGGAAAGACCGTTGAGGGCGGACTTCGTCCTTGCCGAAGGGTAGCTGAAGTGCACGTCCTCGAAAGTGACGCTGCCTTGCGCGGGGTCGGGCAGGGCCTTGGCCATGGCTGGTGCCGCGATGGCCGGATGCTCGGCGAGAAGCTCATGCAGGCGTTCTGCTGCACCGGCGGCCTGGGAGAGCTCGCCCCAGACTTCCGAAAGCGTGCCGAGCGAACCGGCAGCAATCAGCGAGTAGAGAAGGAACTGGCCGAGCGTGCCACCGCTCATCGTCCCTGCGAGCACGCTTTGCGCGCCGTACCAGAGGACGCCGACGACACTGCCGAAGACGAGGGCGATCGCGACGCCGGTCAGGAGCGAGCGGGAACGGATCGCGGAGCGCGCTGCTTCATAGGCACTTTCGACGGAGGAAGAGTAACGCGTGCGTGCGGCTTCCTCGGCATTGAAGGCCTGGAGGGTGCGGGCGGCGCTGATGACTTCGCCGGCATAGGACGAGGCTTCCGCGAGCGTATCCTGGGCGGCGCGCGAGCGCTGACGGACCGAGCGCCCGAAACCGACCAGCGGGAAGACGATGACGGGAATCGCCGCAAGCACCATGATCGAGAGCTTCGGGCTTGTCGCGATCATCATGACGACGGCGCCGAGACAGAGGATCGTGTTGCGGAGCGCCAGCGACGCGGTGGCGCCGACGGCCGATTTCAGCTGAGTCGTGTCGGCGGTGAGGCGCGAGACGATCTCGCCGGACTGGTTGATGTCGAAGAAGGATGGAGACAGTTTCGTCACATGGGTGAAGACGTCGCGGCGCAGATCCGCGACCACGCGCTCGCCGATGGTGATGACGTAGTAATATCGAAGGGCGCTGGCGGCTGCGAGGACGAGCGCCATGACAATCATCATGGCGAAGTATGCGTTGATGAATTCGCTGTCTGCGGCCTGGAAGCCGTGGTCCAGCATGCGACGGATGGCGATCGGCAGCGCAAGCGTCGTTGCAGCCGCGAGGGAAAGGAAGATCAGCGCGCCGGCAACCAGACCCCGGTAGCGCTTGAGATAGGGAAAGAGGCTGGTCAGAGGCTTCAGAGAGCGTCGTTTCTTGTCTGTGGTATCGGCTTCCAAGGTCACTCTGTCATGCTCCTTCAGTGCCCAGGTGCTTTCGCACCATGGCACTTGTTATCCCTGCGTCCTTCATGTATAGGCACGGCATCGAATTGGGAAGCCGTAGCTCAGACGGACTGCGGCTTCATCTATTTAATAGGTCCTGCCGAGGCAATTGCGGCATTTGGACCCCACGGCACAGCAGGAATAGAGCGATGAAGGCTGACATCCATCCCGACTACCACGTCATCAAGGTCGTCATGACCGACGGCACCGAATACGAGACGCGTTCGACCTGGGGTTCGGAAGGCGCCGTCATGAACCTCGAAATCGACCCGACCTCGCACCCGGCCTGGACCGGTGGCAACCAGCAGCTGCTGGACCGCGGTGGCCGCGTTTCGAAGTTCAACAAGCGCTTCGGCGGCCTCGGCCTCTGACCGTTTCGAACGATATCATACAAAGAAGCCCGGCCGTCGTGCCGGGCTTCTTTGTATTTATGGCTGGTGCCGCCGAGCCGATCAGATGGCTGCAAGCCGATCAGCTATCTCTTCGAGCGCGAGATCGTGTTTTTCAGCGAGCGTCAGACCGAAGCGCTCCAGCTTCGCAATGTTCTCAGGCGTCGCGTCGTCAAGCGCGTCGTTGACCCCGACAAGCGGCGCATCCAATCGGAAATAATTGAGCGTCTTTCGGTTCGCCGTCGTGACCACCGTCGCACCATCAGAAAAACGGGGCGGGTCTGCGTTCAACAGCTTGTTCAGCTGATAGGATGTGGTGCTCGACTGGCCCTGCATCAGCACGGAAATCAGCGGCGTGTCATTGGCCGGACTGATCCAGCCACCCGCGCCCCAGTTCTTGGCTTGCTGGTAGGGGATCTTGCGGTTGGCCGAGCCTGTTCCCAACGATAGGATGACCAGGTCGTTGTCGCGCCAGCCGAGCTTGCAGCCTTCGACATAGGCGGCCATGGACGGATCGTTGGCGAAGACGCCGCCATCGATCAGCGGGATGGCCGGGATCTGTCCATGGCTTTGGCCGGCAAGGTCCTCGACCATTGCCGGCTCGAAATAGGTCGGTGCGGCCGACGAGCCACGCACCGCCTGCCAGAAGAGGAAGCGTTCGTGATCCTTGTCGGCATTGGTCATGAAGACCGCACGCCGCGCATGGATGTCATAGGCGGTGATCAGCACCTTGCCGAGCGCATCCTTGATCTCAGTCCGTTCCCCAAGCATCTGACGAAGAATCTTTTCGAGCGGTGCGGCATCGTAGCGTTCCTCGAACAATCCGCCGAAATTGGCGATCTTGCGGAAGAGGCCGATGTTGAAGATTTCGGCGCCCTTGCGCTTGTAGAGATCGAGCAGTGTCCTGGGGTCGGCGGCCGGCTCAGCGGGTTTTCCTGGCTTCGGGCAGGTCAGACCCGCCGCGATAATCGCACCGGTCGACGTGCCGGCGATTAGATGGAAATAGCGATGGAGTGGCAGGCGCTTGTCCCGCTTCTCGAGCTTGTCCTTGAGAACGGTCAGGACAGCGGCCGGGATCGTGCCCCTGATGCCGCCGCCATCAATCGAAAGAATGAACCTTGCCATGTGCTCAACCCCCCCCCTGTTCAGGAGAGTGTCGCACAATATTTAAGGTTGTAAATGTGAATCTTTGCAATCCATTTTGTTCAAGCATGAAAAAACCCGGCGCAGCTTTCGCTGGCCGGGTCGAGGTCGTGCTTGAGGCGTGATCAGCCTGCGTTGAAAGCGGTGCGGAGCAGGTTCAGCTGTGCCTGAACGCTGTTTTCGTTGTCCGGCTGGAATTCTTCTTCGCTCGCTGGACGATAGATTTCGCGGTCGAGCAGAGCGATGCGGTTCTGCAGGCGCAGAGACCGCTCGACGAGATCGCGGAAGGCTTCCGGCAGGTCGTTCCAGCCAGGTGCGGCGCGATCGACGTTGAAGCCGTCAAGACGCACCTTGCTCTTTTCGGAGAGCACCTGATCGCGGCTCATCTCGCCATTGTTGACGGCGCGCTGAAGCAGCAGCCAGGAGGCCATCTGCATGAGGCGCGTGGTCAGGCGCATCGATTCCGCCGCGTAGAGAACGGAAGCCTGGCGCGGCAATACCTTTGCGGCTGCGCGGCCCGGGCCGTCGAGATAGGCGGCGGTTTCCTCAACAAGGCCCATGCCCTCGGCATAGGTCGCCTTGAACTGGCTGGACGCTGCCACACGACCGGCAAAGCTAACCGTATTCATACCGAGTTCAGACATGGATGTTTCCCTGTAAACGCATCACTTAGGCATGTAACGACAGCGCTACAAACTTGTTCCTGCCGCATTTTGTGAAGCTACGATGCTACCAATAGCCCAAATCCGCAAGGCGAAACTTAAGGAAGGGTTAATTCCCACACTTTCGTGAAACCTTTGCCATTTTGGGCAAAAAAAGAGCCGCAAATGCGGCTCTCAAGGTAAAACAGGGAGAAATCAGAAGGAGTTTCCATGAAACCAACCAGCTGAGCCCGAAGATCGGGGTGACTGTAGTTTCCCTGAAATGGCTTAACAAACGGTAAACGCCAAGATCAGATTCAGATCGTTTCAAGACATCACAGGCGTTTCACCGAATATTGACGGCTAAGATCTCGGTCCAAATAGGCTGTCGGCGGCTTTCCTGCCGGCTTCCTTGCGATTGATCTCCGCTCTGATTCGGTCGATCTCGGTCTCCAGAAGCGAAATGCGGTGGCGAAGTTCGTCAGCCGATATGGCCGAGAGCTCGCAGCCAAGCTCGTGGCCGGTGCTGCGTTTGCGTGCTTCTTCATCAATGATCATGTGCGTGCCTCCATTGGAGGAGTGTCGTCCAATTCGTCCTGCTCCGGCAAGGGGGCAGCACGCGGATCGAGGCTCAAGCCTTCCGGCGTGCTGCTCATCGGCGAGGCCGAGATCGGCAGGTTCGGCACATTCTCACGATCCTCGGCCGGGATCGCGGCGCGTGTCCGGCTGCGATAGATCGCATAGGCCGAAATCAGCAGGTGCGCGACTGCGGTCACCGCAAACAGTGCATAGGGGCCGGCCGCCGTCATGACCGGGCCGCCGAGCGTCGGTCCGATGATCGTGCCGATGCCGAAGAGCAGCAGCAGGCCGCCGGACACCTTCACGAACTCGTCGGGTTTGGCGAAGTCGTTGGCGTGGGCAACGGCGATCGGATAGAGCGCATTGGCGGCTGCGCCGTAGATGCCGACGAAGATGAAGATCCAAAGCGGATCAGAAGGCATGATGGCGACCATGGCGATGGCCGCGAAGGCGGCGAGTGCCGAGAGTGCTGCCAAGACGTAGCGGCGATCGATGCGATCGGAGAGCTTGCCGGCCGGAAACTGCATGATGGCGCCGAGGAAGATCGTGACCGACAGAAGCAGAGCAATGGTTGATGGGTCGAGGCCGACACGTGATCCAAAGACGGCCCCGAGCGTGCCATAGGCACCATTGGCGATGCCGATCATGAGGATCCCGACGAAGGAAACGGGTGAGTTGCGATAGAGCAGTGGCAAGTCGAGCTTGATGGACCGGAGCGGCTGCGGCGTGACTGCGGTCGACATCAAGGTTGGCATGATCGCGAAGCCGTAGACGATGCCGCAGATCATGAAGAGAACGGTCGTTGCCGGGTCAAAGACACCCACCAGCATCTGTCCTGCCACCACACCGATCAGCGTGATCGAGATGTAGAACGAGAAAATCATGCCGCGGCTCTCATTGGTCGCGCGCTCGTTCAGCCAGCTCTCGATGATCATCGATGTGCCTGCGGTACAGAAACCGGTGATGACGCGCAGCGCGACCCACCAGGTCGCATCCACAACGATGCCGGTCAGGAGCGCGTTCACCAGAATAAGGGCAACGAAGGTCGAGAAGGCCCGGACATGGCCGACCCGCACGACCAGCTTGGGTGCCACGAAGCAGCCGAGCACGAAGCCGGCAGCCCAGGTGGTGCCGAGCAGGCCGAGGACTTCGTTGGAATAGCCTTCGGCTGCCCCGCGCACTGGCAGGAGCAGACCATGCAGGCCATTTCCGAGGAAGAGGAAGAGCGTGCCCAGAAGCAGGGCCATTACCGGCAGAAGATTACGTCTCATGGCATTCTTGTCGATTGGTGTGGAGGGCGCCCGAATCGGAGGAGCACGGCAGAATCACAATAGAAGGATCTTCCTACCGTTGTCTGAATGCGACCTTGGTGCTTGCAGGATACGCTTCTGCCGGGCAAAAGTGACAGTGGTGTGGCTGCCCCTCCAAGTCTCCATGACGGGAACATTCCTGGGTAGAGATTTGGCGCAAAGCTGCATCAAGAGCCGTCGGCGCGGCAACCCGTCCGGGCTCCACAGGGAAATTCCATGACCAAGGCCATATCCGCCTTCCTGATCCTTGCCATGATCGTGCAGATCATCAAGCCGCTCGGCCTTCCGGGCCTGAGGCGACGCAGCGATTTCTGGAAGATCGCCATCGTCGCCTTCGTCACCTGGTCGGTGGCGCTTCTGGTTCGACCCTGAGATCTTTTTTCACTGGGGCGCGGCGGCCTTCTCTGTCTTCCATTCCGGCAGCGGGAAGACGCGGTCATAGGCCCAGTTGAAGATGAAGGCATAGACCAGATAAAAGAGGGCGAAGGCCACATCCATGACGAAGGCCTGCCAGAGGCTGATCTGCAGATACCAGGCGATGAACGGCATCAGGATCATCAGCAGGCCGGCCTCGAAGAGGACGGCGTGACCGAGACGCACAGGCACAGTCTTCAGCGTCGTGCCGGTGAGGCGGCGCAGAAGGTGGTCGAAGCCGAGATTGTAGATGTAGTTCCAGAAGGTCGCGAGGGTCGCGCCGACGACACCGACGACACCGATGTCCTTGGCAGGCATTGCGAATGCCAGGGTGCCCAGCGGGACGATCAGGGCCAGTCCAATGAGTTCAAAGCTGATGGCGTGACGAATACGATCTGCGGTCTTCCGCATGTTCTTCCCTCCGGGAAAACAGGCGGGTCGTCCCGCAGTCAATCAGGCCCATTGTGGGGAGGTCGTCCTCGAAGGTTGATATAGTCGTGTGGCGCGGAGGCGGCAAGGTACGCTCGTCGAAGTTTTCGGCGGTTATTATTGTCCAGGAGACTAGAGCGCCAGCTGACCCCGCATGACAACGATGGAGCTTCCGGTGATCTCGACATGGTCGAAGGCCCCGTTGTTTGTCCGTACGGCCAGGCTGATCAGGCTGCGGCGTCCCATCTCCACGCCCTGTTCGACAACAATGTGTCTCTCTTCCGGTCCAGGTGCGAGCGTCGTCAGGAAGGCGCCGAGGGCAGCTGACGCGCTGCCGGTCGCCGGGTCTTCGATCACATTGTCAAAAGGCGCGAACATGCGTGCGCGCAGATGATCCGGACCGACCCAAGTATAGAGAAAGGTCGCGCAGTCGCAATCTTCGCCGGCATGCATCTGCCTCAGGGCCGTCAGCGGCTCCAGACGAGACGCAGCCCGTGCCAACGCGTCGAGGTTTGCCACCTCGATCAGAATGAATTTCAGGCCGACGCTTGCGAATGTGGGTTGGTGTCGGCTGGTGACAATGTCGTCGGAGGCGAGGGCGAGGCATGGTGCCATGATCTCGGGTGGAACCGATGTGCCTGTTGTCAGGGGGCCGGGTGCCCGGATTGTTGTTGCCGTCACCGTGCCGTCTGCGCCACGGTTCACGCTCACCTCGACGAGTCCCGCCTTCTCCTCGAATCGGATGCGATCTGCGACAGGCTTGCCGAAGACGTTGCCTTCGATGGCCAGCGCGTGCGCGGTGCCGACATTGGGATGTCCGGCAAAGGGCACTTCCGTGACCGGTGTGAAGATGCGGACTTCTGCTGTGTTGCCTGGATCCTGAGGCGGCAGCACGAAGGTGGTCTCGGAATAGCCGAACTCGGCCGCGATCTCCTGCATCTCCTTGTCGCTCAAGCCCCGGGCGTCGGTGATCACGGCAAGCGGATTGCCGCAGAAGCGGGTGTCGGTGAAAACGTCGAGGGTGACGAAGGGAATGCTGCGGGAAGGGGACGGCATGATGGCTCCAGAGGATTCTAGAACATCCTGATAACGCAAGAAGCCCGGCACATGGCCGGGCTTTCGTGTCCTGATGACAAGATTTCGCGTGCGCCACCGGATCAACCGGAGGCCGTGACCGCCGCTTACTCGGCAGCCATCGCGCCTACCTTTTTGACGCTTGCGGCATAAATCTGGTCGATGGTTGCGGCGATGCTCGCATTGAACTCGGCATCGCTCATCGAGACGCGCAGCTTCTCGGCCAGGGCACGCGAGAAGCTTGCGATCATCCCGTGGTTCTGGCTGAGTCTCTCGCAGGCATCCACGGTGCTGTAACCGCCGGACAGTGCGACGACGCGCACGACGGCAGCGTGGGACATCAGCGGGGCGTAGAAATCGGCCACCGTCGGAATGGTCAGCTTCAGCATGACCTTGTCGCCTGATGGCAGCTTGTCCAGCTCGGCAGCGATTTCATCGCGAAGGATGGACTCGGCCTCGGCCTTGGTCGCGCTCTTGATCGAGACTTCCGGCTCGACGATCGGAACAAGCCCCTGGCCGATGATCTGGCGGGCGACTTCGAATTGCTGTTTGACGACGGCGGCGATGCCGGCCTTGTCGGCATGGGCGATGACCGAGCGCATCTTGGTGCCGAAGATGCCCTTGTCGCGTCCGCGGGTCAGGAGCGTGTCGAGGTCGGGCATCGGCTTCATCAACTGGACGCCGTTCTCTTCGTCGAGAAGTCCCTTGTCGATCTTGAGGAAGGGCACGACGCCACGCTTTTCCCAGAGGAAGGAGGGGACGGGTTCGCCGTCGACGTCGCCGTCCATCGTGCGCTCGAATAGGATGGCGCCGATGACCTTGTCGCCAGAGAAGGCCGGTGCCTTCATGATGCGCACGCGCATGGCGTGGATCAGGCGGTACATCTCGTCGTCACCGTCATAATCGGTTTCGGCAACGCCGTAGAGGCGCAGGGCGCCGGGTGTCGAACCCCCACTCTGGTCCAGCGCAGCGATGAAGCCCGGCGCTGAGGTGATCTTGTTCAACATCTTTGCGTCCACCATAACTCACTCCTATCCCGATCATGGCGCGCATGGCGCCGGACTGTTGTCTTGCTCTTAGGACGGACACTCTGGCCGTCCGGGCACTCCCTGACCCTCTTCGGCCTCTCAGGACCGTGGTGACATCGGCGATAACAGAACTTCCCCAAGGGGAAAATGGGCTGCTAAGCTATTGAAACGATTGAAATCATTTCAATCGTTTGAAAATTCAAAGATTTTTAAATCCCTTTCAATTGACGTGCGTTGCGCGGTCCGCCCATGCCTTCTTCGCGATCCGGTTCTTCACGATACAAACCCATCGCGTGTGCCGGAGGTTCCCTTGGGGGATGGTAACACGTCTCTGTCGACGGCCAAATGACGCACGGAAAAACCGCGCGCCCGGGAGGCACGCGGTTCATTTGAGATATCGGGCGGTTGAGCCGCCGTCGTTTAGCCCTTGGTGAGGACAGCCACGCCCGGCAGTTCCTTGCCTTCCATCCATTCCAGGAAGGCGCCGCCGGCCGTCGACACATAGGAGAAGTCGTCGGCGACCTCGGCATGGTTGAGCGCCGAGACAGTGTCGCCGCCGCCAGCGACGGAAACGAGCTTGCCGGCTCTGGTCTGCTCGGCTGCGTGCAAGGCGGCCGACACCGTTGCCTTGTCGAAGGGAGCGATCTCGAAGGCGCCCAGCGGGCCATTCCAGACCAGCGTCGCGGCCTTGCCGATCCAGCCACTGATCAGTTCGACCGACTTCGGGCCGACATCGAGCATCATCGCATCCGCCGGGATGGCGTTGATCTCGACGGTTTCGTTGGGGGCGTTTGCCTTGAATTCCCGAGCGACAACGCCGTCGACCGGAAGCACAATCGCGCAGCCGGCAGTCTTCGCCGTTTCCATGATCGAGCGGGCGGTCTCGGCGAGGTCGTGCTCGCAAAGCGACTTGCCGACATCAATGCCCTGGGCGGCGATAAAGGTATTGGCCATGCCACCGCCGATGACGAGCGCATCGACCTTGGTCACCAGGTTGGACAGGAGGTCGATCTTGGTCGAGACCTTAGCACCGCCGACAATAGCGACGACCGGGCGTGTCGGCTGTCCGAGACCTTTTTCCAAGGCTTCAAGCTCGGCCTGCATGGTGCGGCCGGCATAGGCAGGAAGGTGATGGGCCAGCCCCTCCGTCGAGGCGTGCGCGCGGTGGGCGGCTGAAAAGGCGTCGTTGACGTAGATGTCGCCGTTCTTCGCGAGCTCCGCGGTAAACTCGGGGGTATTCTTTTCTTCGCCCTTGTGGAAGCGGGTGTTTTCGAGAAGCAGGATGTCGCCATTTTCCATCTTGGCGATAGCGTCTGCTGCCGGGGCGCCGATGCAGTCGGAGGCGAAAGCAACGCGCTGGTCGAGCACTTCCTCGACGGCGGGTGCAATCAGCGACAGCGACTGGTCGGCAACCGGTTCACCCTTTGGGCGACCGAAATGTGCGAGCAGGATGACCTTGGCGCCCTTTTCAGACAGTTCGAGGATCGTCGGCGCCACGCGCTCGATGCGCGTCGTGTCGGAAACCTTGCCGTCGGTGACGGGCACGTTGAGGTCGACGCGGACAAGCACGCGCTTGCCTGCGATGTCGGTGAGATCGTCGAGTGTCTTGAAAGCCGGCATGGAATTACCCGTCTTGAATGCTGTTGAATGGGGCTGACGGGCCGGACCTTACACCGCTTGCGTGACGGCGCAAGGCAAGCGCCGTCATTTTTCGCCGCCGACTTCGCCTCTTGCGGCAGCCCGCTTGCGGCGCAGGTAATCGCGGGTCGCGTGGGCAAGTTCACGCAGGTTGAGAAAGATCGGCCAGGTGGTCGCAGGCTCCACCGGCTCCATCGAAACGCCAACCGTGGCAATATGGCCATGTTCGTCGATGTCGCGAACAATGAGCACGATGGTGCCGAGACGGACGCGATCGGCATAATCGGCGCGACCGCCGAGACGCTGGGTGATCATCTCGGCAACCGTCTTGCCCCGTTCACTGTCCGTGATCGACAGGGGCCCATAGGCTTCGTCGAGGTCGCGGACATGGGTGGAGGGCGAAATGGCAAAAGTGCCGAAGAACTCGCCATCGTCCTCTTCGACGGGTGCCTCGGTTGCAAAGAGGCGGTCGAGGAGCTTCGAGTAGCTCGGCGCAATGAAGAGATAGACCTGATCATTCTCGCGCAGGCGTCCGGCATATTGATAGCGCATGGACTTGCCGTCACGAATGACCAGCGAAGGCATGGCCCAGCGGGGAACGCGCTCGCCTCCCAACACGGGGCTGCCGGCGACCACACGATAAGCCAGCAGTTCATGATTGGCCGTCCCCGGCAGGTCGAGTTCGACCTTGTCGATCGCGCCGATGCGCGGCGGGATGATCAGGCCGAGGCGTTTGGCGAGCGGCTTGATGGTCCAGCCCTGCAGGACGAGCGAGATCATGACGACGATGAAGGCCGTGTTGAAGAAGGTCTGGCCGTTTTCCATGTTGCCGACCACCGGCACGATGCCGAGCAGGATCGAGACGGCGCCGCGCAGGCCCACCCATGCGATGAAGCCGGTTTCGCGCTGGGTAAAGTCGAAGGGCAAAAGGCAAAGCCAGACAGCGATCGGTCGGGCGATGAAGACCAGGAAAAGAGCGAGCAGAACTGCCGGCAGCAGGATTTCTGGGAACTGCGACGGGGTCGCCAGCAGTCCGAGGACCAGGAACATGATGATCTGGGCAAGCCAGGTCATGCCGTCCTGGAAGCGCTTGATCGAGACCGTTGAAGGCAATTTCCGAGAGCCTGCGTAGATGCCGGCCACATAGACGGCGAGGAAGCCGCTGCCGCCGATCAGGCCTGTGAAGGCGAAGATCATCAGCGCCATCGCCAGCATGAAAATCGGAGCGAGCCCCTGCTCGATCTGCAGCTTGCGCAAGATGAAGGCGATCGACGCGCCACCGAGGAGACCAAGGATCAGACCTATGCCCATCTGTTCGACGAAGAGCCTGAGCAGTTCGAGCGACAGCCCTTCGGAGCCGCTGCCGGTTGTAATCAGTTCGACAAGCGCGATTGTGAGGAAGATCGCCATCGGGTCGTTGGTGCCGGATTCGACTTCCAGGGAGGACCGAACCCTGTCGCGGATGTTGATGCCGCCGATACGGAGAAGGAAGAACACGGCTGCGGCGTCGGTGGAGCCAAGGATTGCGCCGAGCAACATGCCTTCGAGATAGCTGAGGCCGAACAGAAAATGCGCGGCGACCCCGACGAGAAGTGTGGTCAGCAGCACTCCCAGTGTCGCCAGAGTGAGGGCAGGGCCCGCCGAGAGCCTGAAGGACTGGAGCGAGGTGCCGAAACCGGAGTCGAAAAGAACGACCGCCAGAGCGAGCGAGCCGATCACGTAGGCAAGCGGGAAGTTGGAAAACTCGATGCCGAGACCATCGACGCCGGCACCAAGGCCGATGGTCAGGAACAGAAGGAGAAGGGGAGCACCGAAGCGGAAGGCTATGAGGCTCGAAAAAGCGGCCAGGAAAACCAGGGCTGTCGCAACCAGCGTGACCGCATAGAACTCACTCAATCCTCTTCCCCTCTCGCCCTATTTCCAATCCCCGAGATCCCGCTCTGCGACAGGCATGGCGACTGTCAGACCGATTGCGTCTGCGCGAGCGACATGCCTACAGGCTGACAATTTCATGAAACTCAGATTTGCCGGATGGCAGGAAGAAAATGGAATGGGATCATGATGATATTAGGGCGGATTTAAATTTTTAAATCCGCCCCAACAGAGTTTTATCTGGGTTCCGACAAGAGGCCCTTGATCAAGGCATAGCTCGCGCCAAGCAAGACGATCGCGAAGGGCAGGCCGGTGGAGACCGCCATGGCCTGGAGCGCCACGAGCCCTCCGCCGAGAAGCAGTGCAACGGCTACCAGGCCTTCGAAAGTCGCCCAAAAGACGCGCTGGGGAACCGGTGCGTTGACCTTGCCGCCCGCGGAGATCGTGTCGATGACCAGCGAACCGGAGTCCGACGAGGTCACGAAGAAGACGATCACGAGCACGATGCCAATGAAGGAGGTCACCGCCGTGATCGGCAGATGCGCCAGCATTTCGAAGAGCTGCAGTTCAAGGGCTGCATCCTGAACGCTGGTCAGGCCATCGTTGACGAGCTGGCTGATCGCCGTGCCGCCGAGCGCCGTCATCCAGAGGACGGAGACGAGCGAGGGGATGAGCAGGACTGCGGTCAGAAGGCCGCGAACCGTGCGACCACGGCTGACGCGGGCGATGAACATGCCGACAAACGGCGACCAGCTGATCCACCAGGCCCAGTAGAAAGCCGTCCAGCCCTGTGAGAAGTTCGTGTCTTCACGACCGAACGGATTGGCCAGAGCCGGCAGATAGGTCGCATAGGCCTTGAGGTTCAGGAAGAAGCCCTGGATGATCTGCATGGTCGGGCCAACGGCGATGATGAAGACCAGCAACAGGGCTGCCAGACCGAGGTTGACCTCCGACAGCAGTTTCACGCCCTTGTCCATGCCGGCAACCACCGATGCGATGGCAATGCAGGTGATGGCGAGCACGAGCAGGATCATCGTGGTTTCGGTCGAGGGAATGCCAAAGAGGAATTCCAGGCCGGCACTTGCCTGCTGCGCTCCGATGCCGAGCGAAGTCGACAGGCCGAAGATGGTGGCAAAGACCGCGAGAATGTCGATTACATGGCCCGGCCAGCCCCAGACGCGCTCGCCGAAGATCGGGTAGAAGATCGAACGCAAGGTGAGCGGCAAGCCCTTGTTGAAGGAGAAGAGTGCGAGCGAAAGCGCGACGACGGCATAGATCGCCCAGGGATGCAGGCCCCAGTGGAAGATCGTGGCGGCCATGGCAAGGCGACGGGCGGCTTCAGGATCGCCAACAGCGCCATTCAGCGGTGACCAGTCCGTGCGAACGCCGTCTTCGAAAACCGGTCCGCCAAGCGCTGCCGTGAAATGCCCCATGGGCTCGGAGACCCCGTAGAACATCAGGCCAATGCCCATGCCGGCGGCAAAGAGCATCGAGAACCAAGCGAGATTGCCGTAGTCCGGTGTTGCTTCCGGTCCGCCAAGACGGATGCGCCCGAGCGGTGACAGGATGAGGCCGATGCAGACGAGTACGAAGACATTGCCTGTCAGCAGGAAGAACCAGTCGAGATTGCTCGTCAGAAAGTTCCTGAGACCCGTGAAGGCCGGTTCGAGCGTGGTCTGGAAGGCCAGCGTCAGGAAGGTAAAGAGTACGATTGACAGAGCCGAGACGCTGAAGACGACATTATGAATGTCGAGCTCAAAGACGAAACGGCGGCGGAAGTTGATGTTGTCCTGACCGATCTCATAATCAGTGTCGATGATTTCGGTCCGCCCTTCGGGCGCCGGTATCGCATCTTCGGCGACGGCTGTTTGGGGATCGGTCGTTGTGAGAGCCAATGGTCCGGTATCCTTTCGATGTCATCAGGGGCAAAACAACCCCCGGAGAAGGCGCAGGTTCTGCGCCAGAATGTGGTGAAGCGACCACAAGGGTGGCCGTATTTGCGCCACAATTCGTAGGGGCAACTGACGAGGCGGCCTATTGTTCCCGTGGGGAACGATTTTTTTCCTGCCTGTGGGGGTCTGCCCGAAACAAAAAAAGGCGGGCCATCGCTGGCCCGCCTGCATGCGAGATCAGTTGATTGAGATCAGATGAGCTTGGCCAGTGCCACTGCCGTATCCGACATGCGGTTGGAGAAGCCCCACTCGTTGTCGTACCAGGTCAGGATGCGCACGAAGTTGCCTTCGAGAACCTTGGTCTGGTCGAGGGCGAAGATTGACGAGTGGCTGTCGTGGTTGAAGTCGCGCGAAACCAGCGGCTCGTCGGTGTAGCCGAGGATGCCCTTCAACGCGCCATCCGAGGCGGCGATGATGGCGTCGTTGATTTCCTGAGCCGTGGTGTTCCGCTTGGCGACAAACTTGAAATCGACGACCGAGACGTTCGGGGTCGGCACGCGGATCGAAGTGCCGTCGAGACGGCCCTTGAGGTGCGGCAGGACCAGGCCAACAGCCTTGGCGGCACCGGTCGAGGTCGGGATCATGGAGAGCGCTGCCGCGCGGGCGCGGTAGAGGTCCTTGTGCATGGTGTCGAGCGTCGGCTGGTCACCGGTGTAGGAGTGGATCGTGGTCATGAAGCCGTGGTCGATGCCGACGGCGTCATCCAGCGTCTTGACGACCGGAACCAAGCAGTTCGTCGTGCAGGATGCGTTGGAGATGACCAGATGGTCCTTGGTCAGCTGGTCATGGTTGACGCCGAAGACGACGGTGAGGTCAGCACCATCGGCCGGTGCCGAAACGATGACGCGCTTGGCGCCAGCCTGGAGGTGAAGGGCAGCCTTGTCACGCGAGGTGAAGATGCCCGTGCATTCCATGGCGATGTCGACGCCGAGTTCCTTGTGCGGAAGCGTTGCCGGATCCTTGATCGCGGTGACCTTGATCGGCTTGCCGCCGTCGATGATGATCGTGTCGCCTTCGACCTTTACCGTGGCCGGGAACTTGCCGTGGATCGAGTCGTAACGCAGCAGATGCGCGTTGGTCTCGACCGGGCCGAGATCGTTGATCGCGACGACTTCGATGTCGGTGCGGCCGGATTCGACGATGGCGCGGAGAACGTTACGTCCGATACGGCCGAAGCCGTTGATGGCAACTTTCACAGTCATTGATGCACTCCCGATTGAATATTGAGCTCTTGGGCAATGTCAGGGCGCCTTTGGCGACGCCCTGGCGGGATTGTGTCAGGCAAGCTTGGCTTCGGCGGCAGCGACGACGGCGTCAGCCGTGATGCCGAAGTGCTTGTAGAGTTCCTTGGCCGGGCCGGAGGCGCCGAAGGACTTCATGCCGATGAAGGTGCCGGCGGAACCGATGATGGCGTCCCAGCCCTGGCGGATGCCGGCTTCGACGGCGATGTTGACCGGCGCGTGGCCGATGATCGCTTCCTGATAGTCGGCGTCCTGCTCGAAGAAGAGTTCGAAGCAGGGAACTGAAACGACGCGGGCCGGAATACCCTTGGCTTCCAGCTGCTGCTGCGCCTTCATCGCGATTTCCACTTCCGAACCGGAGGCGAAAATCGAGACCTTGGCGTCGCTTGCCGAAATCAGCTCGTAAGCACCCTGGGCGCAGAGGTTACGCTCTTCATACTCGGTGCGGGCCGGGATCAGGTTCTGACGCGTGAGGGCGATGCCGGACGGACGATCCTTGGTTTCAAGTGCCACCTGCCAGCATTCCACCGTTTCCGTGGCGTCGGCCGGGCGGAACATCAGGAGGTTCGGGATAGCGCGGAGGGCTGCCATGTGCTCGACCGGCTGGTGGGTCGGGCCGTCTTCGCCCAGACCGATGGAATCATGGGTCAGGACGTGGATGACGCGGATGCCCATGAGGGCAGCCAGACGGATCGACGGACGGCAATAGTCCGAGAAGATCAGGAAGCCGCCGGAATAGGGGATCAGACCGCCATGAAGCGCAATCCCGTTCATCGCAGCCGCCATGCCGTGTTCGCGGATGCCGTAATGGATGTAACGGCCAGAGAAGTCGGTCGGTGTGATCGACTTGGTCTGGCTGGTCTTGGTGTTGTTCGAGCCGGTCAGGTCGGCGGAGCCGCCGAGTGTTTCGGTGACGACACCATTGATGACTTCAAGCGCATCTTCCGAAGCCTTGCGGGTTGCAACCGTCGGCTTGGTTTCAGCGAGCTTCTTCTTGTAGGCGTCGACGGCACCGGCGAGCGTGCCCGGCAGTTCGCCGGCGAAGCGGCGGTTGAACTCGGCGCGTTTTTCGGCTTCGGCGCCAGCAAGGCGGGCTTCCCAGTCCTTGCGCGTCTTGGTCGAGCGCAGGCCAGCCAGACGCCAGGCGTCGAGCACGTCAGCGGGGATCGAGAAGGCTTCGTCTTCCCAGCCGAGCGCCTTGCGGGTGGCGGCGATCTCGTCGGCGCCGAGCGGCGAGCCGTGAACCTTGTGGGTGCCGGCCTTGTTCGGGGCGCCAAAGCCGATGACGGTCTTGGCGGCGATCATGGTCGGCTTGTCGGACTTCTTGGCGGTCTCGATGGCAGCGGCGATCGCTTCCGGATCATGGCCGTCGATGGCGAGCGTGTTCCAGCCGGCCGAGCGGAAGCGGGCATGCTGGTCGGTCGAGTCGGCCAGCGAGATCGCGCCGTCGATCGAGATGCCGTTGTCGTCCCAGAAGACGATCAGCTTGTTGAGCTTCAGATGGCCGGCGAGCGTGATCGCTTCCTGGCTGATGCCTTCCATGAGGCAGCCGTCACCGGCCAGCGCATAGGTGTAATGGTTCTGCAGCTCGGAGCCGAACTCGTCTTCGAGCTTCTTTTCGGCAAGCGCCATGCCGACGGCCGTGGCAATGCCCTGGCCGAGCGGACCCGTGGTCGTCTCGATGCCGGAGGCGTGGCCGTATTCCGGGTGGCCGGCGGTCTTGGCGCCGAGCTGACGGAAGGACTTGATGTCCTCGATCGTCATGTCCTCGTAGCCGGTCAAATAGAGAAGCGAGTAGATCAGCATCGAGCCGTGACCGGCCGACAGGACAAAGCGGTCGCGGTCTGGCCACAGCGGGTTCTTGGGGTCGAAGCTCAGATAGCGGGTAAAGAGAACGGTCGCGACATCGGCGCAGCCCATGGGCATGCCGGGGTGGCCGGAATTGGCCTTTTCCACTGCATCCATGGCGAGGAAACGGATCGCATTCGCCATCCGTTGATGTTTTTCGGGAGAAATCATGGCTTTTCCGCTTGTTCCGGGGCTTCGAGACACGGCTCGCCGAGACGGGCCGTCTGAACGGGGGTGATCCTTAGCAGGTGCATCGCGCAAGTCAACAAATGGCCCGGGTTGCGGCGTTTCCTGGATCAAGAAAACATCTCTTTGCCTCTTTCCTGTGCGACGGCGCCGGATGACTTACGGAGCGGCAAGAACGAGACAGTCTTCCACAGAATTGGCTTCTTCCGGAGGCGTGCGCTTTATTGACGCGTGCCAAGGGCGGGGCTTACTGTCCCGGCTCACATGATCGGGGCGGCCATGACGATTCGTGTAGCGAACAGACTTCACTGAGGCAGGGGCAAGAGAATGCCGGCGGAAAATTCGGTGGATGCCGCGCTCGCGGCGCTGCGGCAGGCTGTCGCCGGGCTCGAGAACGCCGTCGACATGCGTTTCGAAGCGGAGCGCGAGAGTACGGAGATTGATGGCGAGGTGCGGCGCGTGCATGCCGATCGCGCCCGCCTTGCTCAGGAACTTGACCAGTCGGAATTCAGGGCCAACCGGCTCGAAGAGGTCAACCGCGAGGTCTCGCGTCGGCTGGTGACGGCGATGGAAACGATCCGGGCGGTGCTCGATCGGTAAAATTCGGGCCGCGGGGCGCATGTTTGCATACGGTGCGGGAGCACCACGCGTAGAAGAGAGTTGGAACGCCGATGGCGCAGGTCACAGTCACGATCGACGGAAAAGCCTATCGCATGGCGTGCGAGGAGGGGCAGGAAGCCCATCTGACGGAGCTTGCAAGCGAGTTCGATCGTTATGTCGGCCATCTCAAGGGACAGTTCGGTGAGATCGGCGATCTGAGGATTACCGTCATGGCCGGGATCATGGTCATGGACGAGATGGCCGAGATCAATCGTCGGCTTGCTGCAGCCGAGGAGGAGCTTGCCGGTTTCCGCGAGGGGCGCGATACAGCCCTTTCCGGCGTGCATCATCGCGAGGAAGCCGTGGCGCATGCGATATCAGACCTTGCAGATCGCTTGAACGGCATCACCCGCAAACTGACCCAGCGGCCCGCTCCCCAGCCTCAGGCTTGAGGACTATTTTTCGAGCCCACTGGCGCAGCGACCGCGAAGCGCCTATATCTGAATTGCGATCTGCGCCTCACGACAGGAACCACAATCCCTGGGGCCATACTCGATCCAAAGGGAGCTGTCCCTGGCCGGGCCCGTGGGCTCGGACATATGGCGCCCACCTACGTTTGTAGGCACCCAGGATCGTAAATCTCCATCGGTTGCCGTGGATCGCACCTTCCCCTTCTCATCAGACATGATGCAAAAAGCCGCCGCGATCACTCGCGACGGCTTTTCTCTTTGATCGGTTCCTGGGATCAGAATTCTTCCCAGTTGTCCTGTGAGGCAGCGGCTGCCGTGCTGCCGCCACCAAAGGCCTTGGCGAGGTTGCCGACCATGCGGCGCGCCGGTGAGGCTACGGGGCGCGTCTCGGCTTGAGCGGCGGCTGGGCGTGCTGCCGGGCGGGCCGTCGGTGCCGGTGCAGTATAGCTCGGCGCTGGAGCACGGTTCGAAGTGACGGCTCCTGCAGCAACACGGAACTGCGCGACAAGGCCACCCAGATTGCGAGCGCTATCGGCCAGACGGTGGGTCACGGCGGTCGCCTCTTCCACCATGGCGGCGTTCTTCTGGGTGAACTGGTCCATGTGGTTGACCGAGCCATTGATCTCGTTCAGCGCGGTAGACTGCTCACGGGCAGCCGAGGCGATCGAGGTGATATGGTCGTTGATGACGGCCACCTGGTTGGAGATCTCGGTGAGCGCGCTGCCGGTCTGCTGAACCAGCGACACACCGCCGGCGACGGCTTCACCCGACTTGTTGATCAGCGCCTTGATGTCCTTGGCCGCATTTGCGGAACGCTGGGCGAGTTCACGGACTTCCTGGGCAACGACGGCAAAGCCCTTGCCGGCTTCGCCAGCGCGCGCTGCCTCGACGCCGGCATTGAGCGCCAGCAGGTTGGTCTGGAAGGCAATCTCGTCGATGACGTTGATGATCTTCGAGATCTCGCTCGACGCCTGCTCGATGCGGCTCATGGCCTCGATCGCGTTGGACACGACCTTGCTGGAGCTCTCCGTGCTTTGGCGAGCCTTGGTCGCCATGGTTGCAGCTTCGTCTGCCTTGGCCGACGAGCCACGCACGGTCGATGTGATCTCCTCAAGGGCGGCGGACGTCTCTTCGAGAGAGGCGGCCTGCTGTTCGGTTCGCTTCGACAGGTCGTCGGTCGCGGAGCGCATCTCGGCCGAGCTCGCCTCGATGCCGGAGGTTTCGTCGCGGATCTCGGCGAGCGTGCTGCTGAGCTTCTCGACGGAGGCGTTGAAGTCGATGCGCAGACGGTCGAGGTTTCCGGTAAACGCGCGATCGATGCGCACTGTCAGATCGCCGTCGCTCAGACGGTTCAGTCCGTTGGCGAGAGCATCGACGGCTTCCTGCACCTGGCGGGCATCTTCAGCCTTGGCGACTTCCCGCGCTGCACGTTCCTGATCCCCCTGGGCTGCTGCTTCGGCAGCACGGCGTTCGATCTCGATCTTCTGGATCGCGCTTTCACGGAAGACGTTGATTGCCCGCGCAAGTGCGCCGACCTCGTTCTTCAGGTCCTGATCCGGCACCTCAGTTTCGAGCTGGCCGGAGGCGAGGCGATCGGCGACGGCCGTCAGGCGCGGCAAGGAGCCGACGATGCGACGGACGAGCAGGGCGATCAGCGTTGCGGCGATCAGAAGCACGATCAGCGCAGTGGTGCCGATCGCATAGGTCATCTCGGTTGCGATGCTGTTGATGTCGGCCTTGCGCACGCCGGCATAGAGAATGCCGAGCACATCACCGGCTGGCGAGAAGATCGGCTGGTAAATCGTGTAGTATGGCGTCTCCAGGATGACGGCTTCGCCGCGATAGACCTCGCCCTTGACGGAATAGGGGTAGACGGCGCCAGTCTGGCCGAGTGCGGTGCCGACGGCGCGGTTGCCATCCGGTTTGATGATGTTGGTGGTGCGGCGCCAGAAGTCCTTGCTTTCGGCATCCCAGGCAAAGATCGTGGCCGTCTGGCCGGTCATGCGGCCGATGACGTCGATCATGCCGTGCTCAGTGAACTCGGACGGAATGGCTTCCATGACGATGCGCTGGACATTCCCGTCTGCGGCCCATGTCACGGTCGTGCCGGGCAGATCCCGTTCAATGATCGTCGCCGCCGTGCGAAGGCTTGCATCCTGGCCGGCAATTGCCTGCTGCTGGATGCGGGTTTCGATGCTGCCGGAGATGACCCAGGCCACGGCTCCGAGCGCCGCGATCAGGATCAGGACTGTCGTGGCAGTGATTGTTTTCGTGATGCCGAAGCGCGAGAAGAACTGCATTATAAAATGCCCTTTGGACGTTGACTTGGACGTTAGTCTAAGCGCTTTGAGTTAATCCTTGGTTTTGCAGGGGTTTTCGAATCCGAGTTGACGAAGGGCAAAAACACGATTTTTTGTTGGGGAGCCTCCCCAAATCTGGGGTGGTTGAAAGGAGAAAGCCTTCTGATGGTGGAAAAGCGGGCATTGAAGGCCGAGATCCGGAAGGCGCGGCTGGCGGTGCGGGACGCGATCCCGGCGGAGACGAGGCTGGAGCACAGTCTCGCCATGGCGGAGCTTGCGGGAGACGATCTTTCGCTGGAGCCCGGTCTCGTCGTCTCAGGCTTTTTCCCGATCCGATCCGAGGCGGATATTCGCCCGCTGATGGCGCGGCTCAAGGCCCGGGGTGCGCGGCTCTGCCTGCCTGTCGTTCTCGACAAGGAGACGATCGTCTTCCGTGAACTCGCAGCCGGCGCGGAGCTCGTCGATACCGGTTTTGGCACCCGGGGCCCAGGCCCTGAAGCTGCGGTGCTTGATCCCGATCTGCTTCTGGTTCCGCTCTCTGCCTTTGATGCTCGTGGCAACCGGATCGGCTATGGTGCCGGTCATTACGACCGCGCGATTGCCCGTCTCAGGGAAAAAGGCCGGCATCCGCGGCTGATCGGCATTGCATTCGACTGTCAGGAGGTGGCAGAAGTGCCCTATGAGGCCCATGACGTCCGGCTGGAAGCCGTGCTGACCGAGAGCGGCCTTAGAAGATTCATGGAGTGATTGGACGAAAATGCGACTTCTGTTCCTCGGAGACATGGTGGGCAAGACCGGACGTACGGCTGTATGGGAGCGGTTGCCGGGCCTGATCTCCGACCTGAAGCTCGATTTCGTTATCGTCAACGGCGAGAACGCCGCTGGTGGCTTCGGCATCACCGAGGACATCTATCTCGAGACGATCAACGCCGGTGCCGATGTGGTGACGACCGGCAACCATGTCTGGGACCAGAAGGAGGCGGTGTCGTTCTGCACCCGGCACGACCAGTTCCTTCGACCGGCCAACTATCCGGCCGGCACGCCCGGCAAGGGCTCCGGTCTTTTCTACGCCCGCAACGGTGCGCGCGTGCTCGTCGCCAACATCATGGGCCGCGTCTTCATGCATCCAGAGCTGGACGATCCATTCAAGTCCGCCGAGACGATCCTGGCGGCCGCCCCGCTGAAGGAGCAGGCCGACGTCATCGTCTTCGATTTCCATGCCGAGGCGACCAGCGAGAAGCAGTGCTTCGGACATTTCGTCGATGGTCGCGCGAGCTTCGTCGTCGGTACCCATACCCATGTGCCGACGGCCGACCACCAGATCCTGAACGGCGGCACGGCCTATATGTCGGATGCCGGCATGTGCGGCGACTACGACTCCTCGCTCGGCATGGAGAAGGAAGAGCCGCTCAACCGCTTCATCTCGAAGATGCCCAAGGGCCGCTTCGAGGCGGCAAGCGGTCCTGCCACGATCTGTGGCGTCGGTGTCGAGATCTCCGACAACACGGGGCTTGCCGAAAAGATTGCACCACTCCGGCTCGGGCCGCGGCTCGCCGAGACGATCCCACCCTTCTGGGCCTGACGGCCCGGCGATAACGCCATTGTGACGCTTAGAGAGGGGGAGGCCGCTTTACGCTTTCCCAGCGCTGCCTCATGCTCCCACTCCTGATCTGGATGGGATGCAGGGAGCGGCATGATGCTGAGACTGGTGTTGTCCACGATGGTACTGTCGGTTCTGACCGGTGGTGCCTTGGCGCAAGAGGCACAGCGACCGCAGGTCAGCCAGTGCCAGCTAATTGCCGAGAAAATTCCCAAGGTTCAGTACGCCAACTTCACACCCTCAGCCTCCGGTGCTCCAGCACTGACCCTGGCGCAGGTGCAGGAGGACGTTGTCATCACCTTCGTTGGCCACTCGACCTTCCAGATCGACACGCCGGCCGGCATTTCGATTGCCACCGATTTCAACGGCTGGCTCCGTACGTCGCGCACGCCCGACGTGGTGACGATGAACAAGGCGCATTCGAGCCACTATACCCTCAACCCGGATCCGGCGATCGGGGCTGTCCTGCAAGGCTGGAACGAAGCCCAGCCGGGCGAACCCATCGAGCATCGCCTGGTCGTTGGCGATGCCTATGTCCGAAACGTGCCGACGGACATCAGAAGCTGGGGCGGCACCATGGAGTCGAACGGCAACTCGATCTTCATCATCGAGGTCGCCGGCCTGTGCATTGGCCATCTCGGGCATCTGCATCACGAATTGACCGACACCCATTACGGCGAGATCGGCCGACTTGATATCGTCATGGTGCCGGTGGATGGGGGGCTGACGCTTGGGGCCGACAGCATGAGCCGGATCGTGAAGCGTCTGCGCTCCGCAGTGATCCTGCCCATGCATCGTCGTGGTCCGCCGATCGAGACTTTCCTGTCGATGTTCGACGACAGTTTCGATACGCAGATCTCGGAAAACCGCGGCTTCACGGTGTCCATGCGGACATTGCCGAAGAAGCCGCTGATCCTGGTCTTGCAGGGGGTTTAGGACCCCCTATGGACCTCAGGCGAAGCGCACCTCGCGGTGCACGCCGACGTCAGGCAGTTTATCGTCACTCATGTTCGCCTTGGCGATTTCCCAGCCGAACTTGAGCGAGCTGTTTGTGGAAGCCCAGATTTCGCCGTCGTCCAGCTTGAGTTCCAGAAGCGTCAGCTTCGGATCGGATTTTCCACCCTCGTACCAGGCAGCAACGACCGTGTTCCAGTATTCGTCGATCTTCGCCGGATCCTTGTTCTCGACCAGCGTGCCTGCGAGGCAGGCGTGATAGTCGTGATCCTTGCCGACGACGCAGAAGTGCGCGCGGCTGCCGGGACGCAGGGCCTGCGCAAGATGGCTATCGGTCTTGGTGAAGAACCAGATGGCGTTACGCTTGCGATCCGCATTCGGTGCCATCGGCTGCATATGCATGTTGCCACCCATCAGGCCAAGCATGCCGGCATGGATGTTATCGATTTCATCCCAAAGCTGTTCGACGGGATTTTCGCGGGCTTCGCTGAAACTTGCCATGTTCTATCTCCTTGTCGTGTTCGCTGACAGCAACGAGTTGGGCAGGCACTTGTTCCGGCCTTTCGAACCGCTGTAGCGGCCTTGAAACAGCTGGCTTTCGCCCTTATAAGGCGGCCATTCCCACAAACAGACCTGATCAGGGGTGCCATGGCTGGCCATTCACAGTTCAAAAACATCATGCACCGCAAGGGCAAGCAGGACGGTATCCGTTCGAAGATGTTCTCCAAGCTCGCGCGCGAAATCACCGTTGCCGCAAAGACCGGTCTGCCCGACCCTACGATGAATGCCGCACTTCGCCTCGCCGTGCAGAACGCCAAGGCGCAGTCGATGCCGAAGGACAATATCGAGCGCGCGATCAAGAAGGCGTCGGGCGCCGATGCCGAGACCTATGACGCGATCCGCTACGAGGGCTATGGTCCGGGCGGCGTCGCCGTCATCGTCGAGACGCTGACCGACAACCGCAACCGCACCGCGTCCGTCGTTCGCTCGACCTTCTCCAAGGCTGGCGGTGCGCTTGGCGAGACCGGTTCTGTTTCCTTCTCCTTCGACCATGTGGGCGAGATCACCTACAAAGCCTCTGTCGGTGACGCCGACAAGGTCATGGAAGCGGCGATCGAAGCCGGTGCCGAGGACGTGGTGTCCGATGAAGACGGCCACACGATCTATTGTGCCTTCGAAGACATGAACGAAGTGTCCAAGGCGCTCGAAGCCGTGCTCGGTGGCGCGGAATCGGTGAAGGCAATCTGGAAGCCGCAGAACACGATCGAAGTCGATGAAGAAAAGGCGACCTCGCTGATGAAGCTCATCGACACACTCGAAGACGATGACGACGTGCAGAACGTCTATTCAAACTTCGAAGTCTCTGACGAAGTCATGGCCAAGCTGTCGGCCTGATCGTCTGGACCGATCGAGACAAACAAAAGCCCGGCTGCATCGCAGCCGGGCTTTTTGCTATTGAGCGTTTCTCCGTCGGCTCAGGCAGCGGCGCTGCGCACGCTGCCGATGACATCGACGAGTTCGTTGACGATGCGCTCGACTTGAGCGCGGTCGTCGCCTTCGGCCATGACGCGGATCAGGGGCTCGGTGCCCGAGGGGCGGATGACCAGACGGCCGGACTTGGCGAGCTCGGCTTCCGCATCAGCGATCGCCTGCTTGACGATTGCGTCTTCCAAAGGCTTGCCGCCGGAGAAGCGGACATTGCGCAGGAGCTGCGGCACGGGCTCGAAACGGTGGCAGAGCTGGCTGACCGTCTTGCCGGTGCGCTTGACCGCTGCCAGTATCTGCAGGGCAGCCACGAGGCCGTCACCGGTGGTTCCGTGATCGGCGAGAACGATATGGCCGGACTGTTCACCGCCAACGTTGAAGTCGTGGTTGCGCATGTGCTCGACGACATAGCGGTCGCCGACCTTGGTGCGTGCGAGCGTCAGGCCCTTGTCGCCGAGGAAGCGTTCGAGGCCGAGGTTCGACATCACAGTCGCGACAATGCCGCCGCCGCGCAGCAGCCCGTCCTGCGCCCAGGTTTCGGCAACGACCGCCATCAGCTGATCGCCATCGATGACGGTGCCGTTTTCGTCGACGATGATGACGCGGTCTGCGTCGCCGTCGAGTGCGATGCCGATGTCGGCGCGGGTTTCATGGACCTTCTTCTGCAGGGCGTCTGGATGGGTCGAGCCGCATTCAAGGTTGATGTTCGTGCCGTTTGGCTCGTCGCCGATGGTGACCACGTCAGCACCAAGCTCCCAGAGGGCTGCGGGTGCCACCTTGTAGGCAGCGCCGTTGGCACAGTCGATGGCAACGCGCAGGCCGTGCAGGGTCACGTCGCGGGGCAGGGTGCGCTTGGCGAATTCGACGTAGCGGTCATGTACGCCGTCGATGCGCTTGGCGCGTCCAATGTCGTTGGGGGCTGCGAGCTGGCCATAAAGGTCCTTCTCGAGCAGTTCCTCGATCTGCTGCTCAAGTTCGTCCGACAGCTTGTAGCCGTCGGGGCCGAAGAGCTTGATGCCATTGTCGGCAAAGGGATTGTGAGAGGCGGAGATCATCACGCCGAGGTCGCAGCGGAGCGAACGCGTCAGCATGGCAACCGCAGGCGTCGGGATCGGGCCCAGAACGAAGGCGTCGAGACCGGCTGCCGTGAAACCCGCGACCATCGCGTTTTCCAGCATGTAGCCGGAGAGGCGCGTATCCTTGCCGATCACCACCCGGTGGCGATGTCCGCCGCGGCGGAAGATTGTGCCAGCCGCAATGCCGACACGCATGGCGAGGTCGGGTGTCATGGGGAAGCGGTTGGAGAGGCCGCGAATACCGTCCGTGCCGAAGTAACGACGTGTCATCAAGTGTTCCTTCAAGTCCATTTCGCTGGCGGTCGCCGCACGTGATCAGCACAGGCGATCGTGCAGGGGCCCGCGGTTGGCTGCTCATGCCACAGAACGCGACGAAGAACACGTAAAATAGCGCTAAAACTCATTACATGGCGTTACTGCCGGAAGGGTCTTCCACCGGATTTTGCGGCTTATCCCGTTTCATACAAAAAAGGCCACCCCGTCTAGGGTGGCCTTTCGCTTGATCTCTATCGCGTCCGATCAGTGCGGCTGGGGTTCCAGGCCACCTTCCGGTTCGCCGCCCTTGGGCGCATCCTTGCGGCCGGTCGAGGGTACGGCCGAACCGCGGCTCGGTGTGCTGTCGTCGCCGCTGTCGCGCGACGGCTTCTCGCCGCGGATCAGCCCCTTGATCTCTTCGCCCGAGAGCGTCTCGTATTCGAGCAAGCCTTCGGCGATCGCAACGAACGCGTCATGGTGGTCGGTCAGGATCCGGCGGGCCTCGGTATAGGCTTCGTCTATCAGGCGGCGCACTTCCATGTCGATCTTCTGGGCGGTCGATTCCGAAACGTTTTTCGACTGCGAAACCGAATGGCCGAGGAAGACTTCCTGCTGGTTTTCACCATAGGCGACCTGACCGAGGATATCCGAGAAGCCCCACTGGGTGACCATGGCGCGGGCCAGCTTGGTTGCCTGCTCGATGTCGGAAGACGCGCCGGAGGTGATGTTCTCCTTGCCGAAGGTCAGTTCTTCAGCGACGCGGCCACCCATCATGATGACAAGGCGCGAGACCATCCACTTGTAGCTCATCGAGTAACGGTCGCCCTCGGGGAGCTGCATGACCATGCCGAGCGCACGGCCGCGGGGAATAATCGTTGCCTTGTGCAGGGGGTCTGCCACCGGCACCTGCAGAGCGGTGATTGCATGGCCGGCCTCGTGGTAGGCGGTCAGCTTCTTTTCGGCCTCGGTCATGGCGGACGAGCGACGTTCGGCGCCCATCATGATCTTGTCCTTGGCGTCTTCGAATTCCGACATGGTGACGACGCGCTTGTTGCGGCGTGCGGCCATGAGGGCTGCTTCGTTGACAAGGTTCATCAGGTCGGCACCCGAGAAGCCTGGGGTACCACGCGCGAGAACCTTGAGGTCGACATTCGGTGCCAGCGGCACGTTGCGAGCATGGACCTTGAGGATACGCTCGCGACCGATGATGTCGGGGTTCGGCACGACGACCTGACGATCGAAACGGCCCGGACGCAGAAGGGCAGGGTCGAGAACGTCGGGACGGTTGGTCGCGGCGATCAGGATGATGCCTTCGTTGGCCTCGAAGCCGTCCATCTCGACCAGCAGCTGGTTCAGTGTCTGTTCGCGTTCATCATTGCCGCCGCCGAGACCGGCGCCACGATGGCGGCCAACGGCGTCGATTTCGTCGATGAAGATGATGCAGGGCGCATTCTTCTTGGCCTGTTCGAACATGTCGCGGACGCGGCTTGCGCCGACACCGACGAACATTTCGACGAAGTCAGAACCGGAAATGGTGAAGAAGGGCACGTTGGCTTCGCCGGCAACCGAGCGGGCGAGCAGCGTCTTACCCGTGCCCGGAGGGCCGACGAGCAGCACGCCGCGCGGGATCTTGCCGCCGAGACGCTGGAACTTCTGCGGGTCGCGCAGGAATTCGACGATTTCTTCCAGGTCCTGCTTGGCTTCGTCGACGCCAGCGACGTCATCAAAGGTGACGCGGCCATGCGCTTCGGTGAGCAGCTTCGCCTTGGACTTTCCGAAGCCCATCGCACCGCGCGAGCCACCCTGCATCTGGCGCATGAAGAAGAGCCAGACGCCGAGAATCAGCAGCATGGGGAGAAGCGTGCCGATATAGCTCAGGAAACCGGAGGAGCCGTCCGTTTCGGGGCGGGCCACGATCATGACGTTCTTGGCTTCCAGCTTGGTCAACAGGTTGTCGTCAACCACGGGGGCGTAGGTCTGGAACGCTGTTCCAGACTCGACATATTTGCCGAGAACGCGGTTGCCAGTGACCGTCACTTCACGCACGCGCCCCGCGTCCACCTCGCGGAGGAACTGCGAGTAGGGAACCTCGCTGGAGGCCGTCTGTGACGGCGAGGTCTGGAACATGCTGAAGAGCGCGATCAGCAACAGTGCGATAATCGCCCAGAGCGCGAAATTGCGAAAATTTGGGTTCATTGAACTCCCCGAACCTGTGGTGCGGGACGAAGCCCCGCAGAATTACTCTCTAACATAGGATCACGCCGCATCCTTGCCAAGGCAAACGGGCCGTCGCAGATCGTTTTCCGTCAATAAGTCTTAAATGGGACAGCTGGCACTCGGTTTCGCGCCGATCAGTGCGGCAATGGTGTCGGCCAAGGGCTGGTCGAAACAGGGCATGAAGTCGGCATAGAGCGAGAGGCGCGGGGTTGTCGTCACCGCTGTGTCCTGATGGTATCGAACTTCATTGTTTTCAATGATTTGTGGCGCGTTTCCCTGCAGTGCGGAGCGGATCGAGCCGGGCAAGGTAGTGTCAATCGCGGTTGCTGGACCGCCCGTGACCGTGATCGCGTTGTCGCTCGAATTCACGATTGTGTAGCGGCCGTCCCAGATGCCGACAGCCCCTGGCAAAAGCGATAGCGGCAAAAGACCGCGCCTCTCGCGCACCAGATAGAGCCGATCTCGCCGCCGAAGGACCAGGCTACCCGACAGTGTCAGGCGAAAATCGGAGCTTTCGTCCAGTTTGAGGCTCAGCCGTGCGAGGCTATCGGCACCGGGACGATGTGGCTTGCCGCCGAGCACGGCGACCAGCGTGCCGAGGGCGTGATCGCGCATCCCTTTCTCCAAATGTCCGGAGGTATCCAGCGACACGCTCACCGACATTCCGGGGCCGGCAGTCGCATGGCGTTTCAGCCAGTCTGCCGCTTGTGCCGAAAGGGAAGTTCTTTGTCGGGCGGCAACCTCAATCGTGGCTGCATCGCGCGTCGGAGCCGCGCGCCGGGTCCGGACCCGTTCGTAGCGGGGATCGTCATTGCTCGGGTCGTCGATCCACGTCCGGCCATCGGCTGCAAGGCCGCTGCGGATCGCGGGGCGGCGTGTGCGCAGAAACGGGCGGAGGATCCAGAGGCGGCCGGCATAAAGCGTGGCCGGCGCCATGCCGGAAAGACCAAGGGCTGCGTCTGCGGAGCGATCCGCGCGCATGGCCACGGTCTCTATCTGATCGTCCAGCGTGTGGCCGGTGACGATCGCGTCGGCCTTGAGGATGCCTGCTGCATGGGTGAGCAATCGATAACGTGCCGCGCGCGCTGCGGCGGAGAGGCCGCTCTTGGGTTTCTCGCCGGTCCAGCGCTCGATCCGGTGAGAGATGCCGAGTTCTCGGCAGAGCTCGGCGACCTCGCCGGCCTCTTTGGCAGCTTCCGGCCTCAGGCCGTGATCGATGGTTGCGGCGCAGAGTATGTGGCGGTGTGGATATGTCTGCCCGTCGATCGCGCGCTTCAGGAACAAGAGAAGCCCGAGCGAATCGCTACCACCGGATACGGCAACGAGAAGGCGCATGGGACGGTTGAGCGAGAGGAGAAATTCTTGGATCGCTGCTTCGGGCGAGAGTTCGGGCAGATAAGATCCTGCCACGAGCAGGGTGCTCATCAGCAGCTAAGGCGCTTCTGCTCGCTCGCGACTTTCGAGACGACGGCGCGGGAAGCCTTCGGGTAACGCCTGGAGACTTCGCGAAGGGTGGCGCAGGCGGTCTCTGTATTGTCGAGGGCGGCGAGCGACATGCCGAGCTTCAGCAGCATCTCAGGCGCTTTTGGCGAGGTGTTGTAGGTCTGATGGGCGTTGAGGAAGGTCTTGGCCGCCTCGTTGAAGTTACCCTGGGAGTAAAGCGCTTCACCGAGCCAGAAATTGGCATCGGCGATCCTGGCGCTGCTCGGATAGGCCGCGATGAAATCGCGGAACTCGCTTTCGGCCAGCGAATAGTCGCCCGAGAGAACATGGGCATAGGCAATCTGGTAGACATCGCTCTCGGAGTTGAGCGAGGCGGTCTGCTGCGGCGCGGACTGCGGCGTCGCGGAAGGCGCGGTCACACCGGTATCGACGCCGGGCAAGGCGGTTGAGCTGTTGTTCAGCGCATCCTGGTTGAGCGTGGCCGTGACCGGCATTCCGTTTTCGTCGAGCGCAATGGAACCCAGCGTCTGTTCACCGGGTGCCGTGCCCGACGACTGGCCGAGACCGGAAGCGTCGGCGGTTACGCCGACGTCCGGGGTTTCGGTGATGATTTCAGCAACCGAATCCTGCTGTCCGCCGCCGTTGCCAGGACGGGTCAGCGAGCCACTCTTCTTTTCGAGATCCTGGAAGCGGAATTCGTTGTCTTCCTGCTGCTTGCGGATGGCTTCCTGCATCTGCAGAAGCTGGAATGTCATTTCCTCGATCCGGCCATTCAGGGCCCGGATCTCTTCTTCAAGCTGCTGGACACGCAAGGTCGGATCCGTCGCCTGAGCGAACTGGACTTCGGCCTTCGGCGTATGCTCGGGCGCAGCTTTCTGGCCGAGCTGTACATTCGGAAACAGCTGAAATGCGTTTGCAGTTCCGCTCAGTCCCGTCAGCGAGGCCGTCGCAAGCAGAGCGGCCATCACAAGTTTGTTCATGTTCCTTCTTCCTGTTTTCGCGACGAATTGCGCCGAACCAGCGCCGACAGGAGTTTTCCCAATTGCCTGCAAAAAGCAACCAAGTTCGGCCAAAGTATGGAGAAATGTAAAAGGCGGCCCAAGGGCCGCCTTCAAGCTCTGGTGATACCGGAGTGAACCGGATCACATGCCGGCGCCACCCAGAACGGTGACCGCGCGGCGGTTCTGCGACCAGCAGGAAATGTCGTCGCAAACGGCGACCGGACGTTCCTTGCCGTAGGAAATGGTCTTCAGGCGCTGAGCCGGAATGCCGCGCTGTGCGAGGTAGTCGCGGGTCGCGGCTGCACGGCGGGCACCGAGTGCCAGGTTGTATTCGCGGGTGCCGCGTTCGTCGGCATGGCCTTCGATCGTGATCGCGTAGTTCGGATAACGCTGCAGCCACTGTGCCTGACGATCGAGCGTCTGGGCGGCATCGGCGCGTATCGCGGTCGAGTCGGTGTCGAAGAAGATGCGGTCGCCGACGTTGACGGTGAAGTCCTGGGCAGAGCCCGGGGTGGCGGCACCAGCGCCACCGGCGCCGAGGCCGAGTTCGCCGGCGCTGTTCGGCAGGTTTTTCTTGTTGGCACAGCCGGCAAGAGCGAGGGCCACGGCAAATGCGACCATGGCCGGATTGGTTGCCATCTTCTGCAGGCGGCTCTTGGCCGGGGAATGAATGCGGCTCATCGCCGGTCTCCTTGAATTCTCTGTTAGGGTTGCCGGAGCATAACCAATCGCGGTTAACCGGCTTCCAACAATTATGGTGAACGAAGCGTTAATTCTCGTCAGAAGCAGCGCAATTGCAGGGCCTTTGAGGCGAGAAAGAGGCGCAAATGCGCCTCTTTCCAGTCACTATTCCATCAGCGGCGACCAGGCCGGGTCAGAGGCGAAGGATGGCGTCTTCACCAGCTGCTCGTTGTAGCCCGTAAGGTCGATCGAGTAGAGCTGCGGTCCACCGGCGCCAGCGTTCTGGCGGAAGAACATCAGCACGCGGCCGTTCGGTGCCCAGGTCGGGCCTTCGTTGTGGAAGCCCGTGGTCAGGATGCGCTCGCCGGAACCGTCCGTCTTCATGACGCCGATCGAGAACTTGCCGCCGGACTGCTTGGTGAAGGCGATCAGATCGCCGCGGGGCGACCATACCGGTGTCGAGTAGGAACCGTCACCGAAGGAGATGCGGCGCTGGCCGGAGCCGTCGGCACCCATGACATAGAGCTGCTGGCGGCCGCCACGGTCGCTTTCAAAGACGATCTGGCTTCCGTCAGGCGAATAGGACGGCGATGTGTCGATGGCGGCCGTGTTGGTCAGGCGGGTCGTGGTGCGCGAGCGCAGGTCCATCGTATAGATGTTGGCGTTGCCGTCCTGCTGCAGGCTCATGATGACCCGCTGGCCATCGGGAGAGAAGCGCGGCGCAAAGGTCATGCCGGGGAAATTGCCCACGACTTCGCGGGCGCCGGTTTCCAGCTGCAGGAGATAAACGCGCGGCTGCTGGCCCTCGAACGACATGTAGGTGATTTCCTGGCGGCTCGGCGAAAAGCGCGGCGTCAGGACGATGTCGTTGCTGTTGGTCAGCATGCGGATGTTCTCGCCGTCCTGGTCCATGATCGCCAGCTGGCGCTTGCGGTCGGTCTTGGGGCCGCTCTCCGAGACGAAGACGACACGGGTGTCGAAATAGCCCTTTTCGCCGGTGATGCGCTCATAGATCGCGTCGGCGATCATGTGGGCGACGCGGCGCCAGTTCTTCGGATCGGTGAAGAACTGCTGACCGGTCATCTGCTGGCCGCCGAAGGTATCCCAGAGGCGGAATTCGGCGCGCAGGCGGCCATCGGGTTCACGCACGATGCGGCCGACAACCAGGGCCTCGGCCTTCAGGGCTGTCCAGTCGGGAAAGCGCGGCGCCTGGTCGGGGTTCTGGATCTGCTCGATGAACGCGGCACGGTTGACCGGGGCGAAGAGGCCCGAGCGCTTCAAGTCGGCTTCCACGACCGCAGAAATCTGCGCGCCGATGCCGTCTGCCGAAATGAAGTCGGTGATCGCAATCGGCAGCGGTTGGACGTTGCCGCGGTTGATGTTGATTTCAACGGCTGCGTTTGCAGGCGCCACGAAGGCAGATGCCATGCCGGCACAGACCAGCAGAATTCGGAGGAGGAGAGTTTTCATGCTTATCAAGCCTTTCAGCTCTTACATCAGTTCGCTGGGGTCGAAATTGACGACAACTTCAGACCAAGCGTCGTATTTGTCCGGGGGAAGATTGGTGAAGGGGGCGGACTTGCGCACGGCGCGCACGGCGCCGCTCATGAGGACCTGCTGGGCCGAGGGCGAGCCGCCAGTCGCAGTCGCCTCTGGTTCGCCGATCAGGGCGCCATTCTGGTCGAGGCGGAAGGTGACGCGGACGCGCACATCGGCGGCATCCGCCATACCCGGCGTGATCAGCCAGTTGTCCTGGATGACGCCACGCAGCGCGTCCAGTTCGCTCTGGCTCAGTTTCGAGCCGCCTGTATCGGTGCGGCCGCCGAGTGCTTCCTGATCGGTGGAGCGTTTAGCACCACCGCCGGCAGCATCCGTCTTGTTGAGAAGGGCTGCCACCTCGTCGGCGTTGAAGTCGCTTTCCATCTGCGGCTTGGATTTTGCCGTTTCCTGCGCCTTGGTGTCCTGCTTTGCATCAGGCTTCGGCGCCGGCTTGTTTTCCGCTGGCTTGGCGATCTCGGGCTTCGGGCGGGCAGCCGGGATCGGCGCCTGCTCGGGCAGGGGGATTTCTTCGGCTACAGCTTCTTCCGCTGGTTGGGGCTCAGTGGGCTGAGGTTCCGGCTCCGGCGGCGGGGCCGTATCTTCCTTGACCACTTCCTTCACCTCGTTCGCCTTCGGATCAGGCGTCGGCGCCGGTGTCTCGACCTTCTTTGGCGCGGCCGCGACTTCCTGTTCGACCGGACGCTTGGAGGGGGTCGGTGGTGATTTCAGATCGACGTCGTTGTCGCCGATGTTCTCGGCGGGCTCGGCAATCGCCGGCTTCTGGGTCGGCACGGGTGCGGATTTCTCCGCCAGCGGCGCGTCTGTCGAACCCTTCTGGATCTGGGTGAACTCCTCGATCGGAACGATATCGACCGGGAGCGTCTCCATGGGAGCGAATTCGAGTTTTGCGGGCGAGCCGAGGCTCACCAGCGCTGCCGAGAGCGCCAGAGTGTGCAGAAGCGAGGATGTGAAGAGGCTGCCCTTCATGTCCGTCCGATCAGTTCTGCTGTTCCTGCAGGGTCACAAGACCAATATTGGTGAAACCTGCGGCCGAAATCCGCGCCATGACCTGCATGACGATGCCGTAGGTGGCGGCGGTATCGGCGCGCACGAAGATGCGTTCACTGTAGCCGGTGGTGGCGATCGCCTGCAGTTTCGGGACGACTTCCTCGATCGGGATCGCCGTTTCCTGCAGGTAGATCTCGCCTTCCGGATTGACCGAGACGGTGATCGGCTGATTTTCGCTGCTCATCGCCTGGGCCTGGGTCTGCGGCAGGTCGATCGGCACGCCAACGGTCATCATCGGGGCTGCGACCATGAAGATGATCAGCAGAACGAGAACGACGTCGACGAAGGGCGTGACGTTGATTTCGCTGACGAGCGCGCGCTTGCCGCCCCGCCGTCCGCGGCGTCCGCCACCCTTGCTCCCTGATCCAACCGACATACCCATGATGCGTCTCCTGCCTTCCGGGCCTTACTGTGCTGCCTGGCGCGGCTGCAGCTTCTCATCGATCTGGCGCGAGAGGATGGCCGAGAATTCGTCTGCAAAGCCTTCCATGCGGGATGCGAGCTTGCCGGCCTCACCGGAGAACTTGTTGTATGCGATGACGGCCGGGATAGCGGCGATCAGGCCGATGGCGGTTGCAAGCAGTGCTTCGGCGATACCGGGGGCGACGACTGCAAGGCTTGCATTGTTCGAGCCGGCGATGGCCTGGAAGGAGGTCATGATGCCGATGACGGTACCGAAAAGGCCGATGAAGGGGCCGGCCGAACCGATGGTGGCCAGCGACGACAGGCGCGATTCGAGCGCTTCGGATTCGCGTGCCATGGTCACATCCATGGCGCGGTCGATGCGCATCTGCAGGCCGATCGGCGAACGGGCGCCGCGCTCGAAGCTCTTCTTCCATTCGCGCATGGCGGCGACGAAGATGGCGGCGAGGCCGGTATTGCTGCGCTCGGCAAGCGTGCGGTAGAGCTCTTCCAGCGACTGGCCGGACCAGAAGACCTGTTCGAACTGGTCGAACTGGCGCCGGGCGCGGGCATAGCTCACATACTTGTCGATGACGATGGCCCAGGTCCAGACGGAGGCGGCCACCAAGCCGATCATGACCAGCTTGACGATCAGGCCTGCCTGCATGAAGAGGCCCCAAAGGCTCACATCATGCGCTGCTGCAGCCATTCCAACTTGTTCCATCGCCTTCAATTCCCCGAAATCCAAACGCCCGGTGGGTTGGACCGGGCGGTGACATGAGCTCTACTGGTGGAAAATCTGTGCGGTCGCAGCCGCCGAAACCCTTTTCCCGCCTTAGCTCCCAGAGTGCTTCTGGTATGAAAATTTGGTCAAAGGAAGGCGTGCGATGTACAAACTTCCAGCCTCCGAGTAAGACCCGATTAAGGTTAAAAAGGGGTTACCGCAGAGCTCGCTCAGGGCATTGTGAAGTCAGGTGAGGAACTGCCTGGCGAGATCGTCCGGCAGGCGTCTGGGGCGGCCGTTGCGATTGACGACAGCGATCACGACCTTTGCTGCGATCAGCAACTGATCCGTGCGGCGGATCTCCTGCTGCAGGATCATCTTGGCGCCCCCGGCCTTCTCCGTTCGCGTCACGACCGTGATGATGTCATCCATGCGGGCAGGGGCTTTGAAGTCGATCTCCATCCGATGAACCATGAAGGCGAGGCCCTCGTCGGATGTCTCGAAAAGGGTCGATTGCTCGACGCCGAGGCAGCGCAGATAGTCGGTCCGGGCGCGCTCCATAAAGTGCAGGTAACGGGCGTGATAAACAGCGCCGGAAAAATCGGTGTCTTCGTAGTAGACCCTCTGGATCAGGTGATGACCGTCTGCTGCCAGTCTGCCGGAGAGCGATATTTCCATCGAAGACATTGCCGTCCCTGGTCCTGCATGGGCGTGCACCGCTTGGTGCCTGCCCCGGTGATTTTGTCTTCAGGCGCATAGCAGAAAGTGCGGGAGCTTCGCAAACCGGGATTGCGCCTGCTTGGGCTGTCCGCTTGCGCCAGATAGAAAGGCCGGCCCTTCAGCGCCGGCCTTTCGTTTCAGTCTTGATCAGGCAAGCCCCATGACGGGTTCCGACCGATCGCGCAGGCTGGATGGGTGTTCGGATCGCTGGTCGTCACCGAATGCCAGAAGCATGAGCTGCGTCGCCAGCAAGGCCAGCGTGAGCAGCAGTGCATAGGCAAGCAGGATCGTCGTCATCGGGACGACGAAATTGAGCTGCGGCATCGCCCCGAGAAGCAGGGGGACGTACCAGGAGGTGGCCGACAGGGCGCCTGAGGCAAAGAACAGACTGCGCTGTCCGGTCGACATTCCTTCGAGCAGGGAGCGCCCGATCTGCGCTTTTACCTTGGGGAGCACAGCCAGATGCAGGAAGACCCCGTTGATCGTCAGGATGAGGACGATCGTCATTTTGGCCCAGACCTTTTCATTCTCGAGCCGGATCGGATCGAAGGCGCTGTAATAGGCGAGAAAGCCAAGGCCTGTGATCCACAGGAGGATCAAGCCGGCATTGACGATGCGGGAACCGAAATGGAAGACGTTCCACTGGTCGCTCGTCACCTTGCCCTTTAGAAAAAACTTCAGGATCATCAGGTCGAGAACGGTTGCCGCCCCCAGGCCCAAGGCAAGGCCTATGAAGTGGACGATGCGCAATCCCGTCTTGATGGACGCGACGGGATCGAGGCGTAGAGTATCGATAAGGTACATGAGGCCCATAACGGGAATCCTTCAGGTTGTGCGAGGCCCCCACTTCCTCCTTCTGTCCAGTTTTACAGACGTGCGGAACCATTTCCGCAAACGCCGAGCGTATGCTGACTGTGAAATTAGGAATTACTCATCGCGTCGACTTAAGGGGCCGCACTTAACCTTAGGTCCGCCGCCTCATTACTGGCGTATGTGGACGGAAAAGGGGCTGGCATGTGGCGTCATTATGATATGCGGATTGTCTGATGAACGCGCCCCGCAGATCCAGTGTTTCCGCGTTGTCAGGCTTTGCTCGGGTTCATGACCTGCGCTTCCGATATCCCCAGCCGCTGAAGAACATCTGAACGACTTGTCGCGTCATCGGCGACGATGAATTCGTCGATCTGCGGTGGCTTGATACTGGTGCCGGCCAGCATGGCATGCGCCTGGCCTCGATGATGTGTCTGGTGCTGGAAGAGGTGGGAGAGCACGTCGTCGCAGCGCTCCACCTGGATGCGCCCTGCGCGGTGAATACTCACAGGGCGGTCAAGGTTTTCATGGTTTAGGGCCAGACAAAAGGTGAGCAGCCGCCGGTCGGATGCGAGTTGCGCTTCGCGGAGTTCGGCCTGGTTCGGAAATGGGATCTGATTGGCCCATGCTTTCGGGCCAAGATCACCGCCTTCAAGGGCGTCGACATAGAACCAGTCGATGATCAGGATATGATTGAGGGTCGCGGCGAGCGAGGGAAAGAAGCCCGTGCGGGGAGCCTCGAATTCTTCGGCCTCTAGCTGCGAGACTGCCTCATGCAGGCGGTCGTTTGCCAGCATGTTGGCATAGGCAAGTTTGCGGACAAAGCGAAGGGCGGTCATGACCGGTCAAGATCCCCGTCGTGCCAGACGATGTGCTTTGGAGACGCCGGCAGGCTCTCGATCTCGTCGGCGATGAAGTAGGGGGGTATGTCGAGTGCGATCAGCGCATCCCGCGTGGCCGGCACCCACTTGAACTCAAGGCTGTTCTTGCCATCCTCGTTGCGGTGGATGATGTCGGTCTCATGGAAGGGGAATGCTTCGGGGATCTCCATCCGATAGTAGAGCCCGAGTTCGTGCCAGGCTTTCTGTTCGTAGTCGAAGAAGTTCTCGACGATCCAGAGCAGTTCGCGGACCTCTGCGGTCACACCCAGCTCCTCCTGCATTTCACGCACCAGCGTCTCGGACGAGGTCTCGCCAATCTCTGCCCGACCGCCCGGAAAGGTCCAGAAGGTCTCGTGCGTGGCGCGGTGGACCAGCACATGGCCGTCGCGGAAGGCAAGGCCCGCGATGCGATGGTTAAAGCGCCGCTTGCCGTCCTTGATGGTGATCAGGGTGCGTTTCGACACGGGTTCAGTCATCCTCAAGCGTCAGCCGGAATTGTGCGGCCTCTAGATCCTTTGGCGGGGTCATGCCGAGGTGCTTCCAGGCGGTGGCCGTCAAGACGCGGCCACGCGGGGTGCGCTGGATGAAGCCCTGCTGGATCATGTAGGGCTCGATGATATCCTCGATCGCATCGCGTGGTTCCGACAGGCCGGCGGCGATAGTCTCGATGCCGACGGGGCCGCCGCCGAAATTGACAGCGATCATCAAAAGGTACCGCATGTCGAGCTGGTCGAGGCCCATATTGTCGACGTTGAGCCGGGTCAGCGCCTCGTCGGCGATCTCACGGGTGACGGCTTCGACGCGCGCGACTTCGGCGAAGTCGCGGACGCGGCGGAGCAGACGACCAGCAATACGCGGCGTACCACGCGCGCGGCGGGCGACTTCGCGGGCGCCGTCCTCGGTCATCGGCAGGTTCAAGAGGCGAGCGCCACGGCGGACGATCGATTCCAGTTCCTCGACGGTGTAGAAATTGAGGCGCACCGGGATGCCGAAGCGGTCGCGCAGCGGGGTCGTCAAAAGGCCAAGGCGCGTGGTTGCGGCCACCAGCGTGAATTTCGACAGGTCGATCTTAACCGAGCGGGCAGCCGGGCCTTCGCCGATGATCAGATCGAGCTGGAAGTCTTCCATGGCCGGATAGAGGATTTCCTCGACGGCGGGGCTCAGGCGATGGATTTCATCGATGAAAAGCACGTCGCGCTCTTCGAGATTGGTCAGAAGCGCTGCGAGGTCACCCGCCTTGGCGATCACAGGGCCTGAGGTCGAGCGGAAGTTGACGCCGAGCTCCTTGGCCATGATCTGGGCAAGCGTCGTCTTGCCAAGACCGGGAGGGCCAACGAAGAGCACATGGTCCAGCGCCTCGCCTCGGTTCTTTGCCGCCTCGATGAAGATCTTCAGATTGGCGCGCGCCTCGGCCTGACCGGTGAAATCGTCGAGCGTCTGCGGGCGCAGCGCCGCGTCCAGGTCTTCGCCACGCTTTTCCGGCGTCAGGATCGGGTTGTTTGTGTTCATGCGAGAAGTTCCATGCCGGGCACGCGGGAGGCGGCGCGTTTGTCGAAGGTCTTTATGGAGGCGCAGCCTTCTTGAAGAGATCGGGCCGCAATCAAGGCATCGGCAAAGTCGGCGTTTTTCTGTTCGACGTGTCGCAGCGCCTTTACGACCAGATCGTGACTTTCAACCGTCAGTCCCCGAACCTGCAGGAGCTTGGCGATGGCCGCTGATGCGTCCCGTCTCGAATAGCCGAGTTGCGAGCGCAGTGCCCAGTCCAGTTCCAATACGCCGATCAGCGGGAGAAAGGCGAGATAGTCCTTCCCGAGCCCTTCGGCGAAACGCAAGGCAAGTCGTCTTTGGTCAGGATCGTCATTGGTCAAAAGCCGGATAACGATGTTGGTGTCGATGCCGACCAGGGTCATGCCGCGATGTCCGAGGGATCGTCGCCTCCGGTGAGCAGTGCGTTTGCGCCCGCCGTCCGGATGATCGCTTCGTCAATCTCTTCCAATGTCGCGCGCCCGTTGGGCGGGTTCCCCAGAAAACCCGCCAGATCCTTCATGTCGATGTTCTTCGGCGTGATGACGATTTCTCCGTCGACAACGCTGTAGACCATCTGATCTCCTGGGTTCAGCTTCAAAAGCTCACGCATCTCCTTGGGAATAGTGATCTGGCCCTTGGCCGACATGGTCGCTTCCCAGACTTTCATCGAGCGCTCCGACATTTTTCGATTTTTCCGACTGTACTCGAAATTTCCGAAGGCATCAATTTTGTCAGAATGATCACCGTGACAGCTCCTTCAGCCCCAGTCGGATCAACTTGGCGCTGTCCGCCCCTTCGCCGCCGTTCTTTAAAGCTGCGGCGATGGCGTTGGCGGCCTGGTCTCGGGAATAACCGAGGTTTGTCAGTGCAGAGACAGCATCGGCGACGGGGGCGGAGGCCACGCCTTCGCCAAGTTCCTGCTTGAGGCCGATATTGGCGGCGGCCTCGCCGGCGAATGCGGGTGCCTTGTTCTTCAGCTCCGTAACCAGGCGCAGCGCGACCTTCGGGCCGACGCCGGGCGCGCGGGAGATCGCGGCCTTGTCCTGCAGCGCGATCGCATTCGCCAGTTCCGACGGGGTAAGGGTGGAGAGTACGGCAAGTGCCACCTTGGCGCCGACGCCCTGGACGCTCTGCAGGAGGTTGAACCACTCCTGCTCCAGCGCACTCATGAAGCCGAAGAGCTTCAGTTGATCCTCGCGCACATATGTCTCGATGAACAGCACGACGGCTTCACCGGCAGAGCCGATGCGCGACAGGGTGCGGGCCGAGCAATGCGCGACGTAACAGACGCCGTGGACATCGACGAGGACGTAGTCGTCGCCGATCTCGTCGATGGTGCCTTTGAGTTTGCCGATCATGGGAGCGTCCGTCGCGTTACAGGGGATGGGTTTCGGGCGAGATGAGAGGCACGTCGGGAAAGTATGTGCGATAGCCCTTCGGGTCCCGTGTCAGGATCTTGTGATTGCGAATGGCGGCATGCGCGCCGATGAGGAAATCGGGGAGAACCCGATCACGTCCGCCGCCGGCGCGGCGATAAACGCGAAAGGCCACGCCGGCTGCGAAGGCGGCTGCCCAGGGCAGGTTTTCCCGATGGAAATCTGACGGCGGAAGCAATTCCTCGACTTCATCGCGATCGGAATACCGTACCGAAAACTCCGAATAGATGATCGGGTTGATCACAAGCGGCTCGTCTTTTGCCAGCCGCATCAACTGGCCACGCGACCACGCGAGCCATTGTGGATCGCGGACGGCGACGTCGACCAGCACGTTTGTATCGACCATAACAGCCATCGTTCAGCGATCTCTGGTCATCTGCATCAGGGCGTCTGCATCGAGTTCCGGATCACCGGTCCCCTCCAGCCGCGCCAATGTTTTCATCAGGCCTGCCAAGCGCATCTTTTCCTGCTGGGCCTCAGCTCCATTTTTCGGCGTGAGCATCAAGCGGCCGTCCTCGACGGTAAACACGACTTCGGAATTCGGCTCAATGCCGATGAGTTCACGCAGATCGCGGGGAATGGTTACCTGGCCTTTTGATGTCACACGCATGGCTCGCCTCCGATTAGGTAAGAATAAATCTTACTGGCGGAACAAGTCAAGAACAAATCAGGCGGAGGCCAGTACCTTGCGCATGCGGTCGCCGCCTCTGTTATGGGCGTGGCAGATGGCGATGGCGAGGGCATCGGCGGCGTCATTGCCCTTGAATTCGGCCTTCGGCATCAGGATCTTGAGCATCATGTGGATCTGTGCCTTTTCGCCATGGCCAACGCCGATGACGGCTTTCTTCACAGCATTCGGTGCATATTCGGCAACCGGCAGACCGGCGCGGGCGGGAACCAGCATGGCAATGCCGCGGGCCTGGCCGAGCTTCAGGGTGGCCACCGCGTCCTTGTTGACGAAGGTCTGTTCGACGGCTGCCTCGTCCGGCTTGTAGGCATGGACCACTTCGGCCAATCCGTCATGCAACTGGCAAAGGCGCGATGCCAGGTCCATGTCTCCATCGGAGGTGACCGTACCCGAAGCGACGAAACGCAGCGAGTTACCGAGTGTCTCGATCACGCCCCAGCCGCAGCGGCGAAGGCCCGGATCGATGCCGATGATGCGAATCGTTGAAGTCATGGCAAATCCTAGTGCAGGTCAGGGGAGGAGTGCCACTGAAATGTGAACAAAACAAAAACATACGAAGTGATTATAATTTATCATCGTCACCTCTTGGGCGCCTGTTCGGCCCTCCCTACATGATAGGTCTCACAGACCGAAGGCTGCCACCATGATCCCGTTTTCCATTCTTGACCTCTCCCCCATTGCTGAGGGGCATAGTGTGCGCGAAGCGCTGGATGCATCGCGGCGGCTTGCTCAGGTTGCCGAGAAAAACGGATACCGTCGATTCTGGCTGGCCGAGCACCATGGCATGCCGGGCATTGCAAGTGCGGCGACGGCACTCGTTATCTCCCATGTTGCGGCAGGCACCGAGACGATCCGCGTGGGGTCGGGCGGCATCATGCTGCCCAACCATTCGCCGCTCGTCATCGCTGAACAGTTCGGAACGCTGGAGGCACTCTATCCCGGCCGCATCGAGCTCGGTCTCGGTCGAGCTCCGGGCACCGACATGCGTACGGCACGTGCCCTTCGCCGCAACATGGAAGCCGGCGCTGAGAGCTTCCCCCATGACATCATCGAATTGCAGCGGCTGCTCGGGACTCCGGATGAAGAGAGTGGGTTGATCGCTGTGCCCGGCATGAACAGTCATGTGCCGATCTGGCTCCTCGGTTCCAGTCTCTACAGCGCGCATCTCGCCGCGGCACTGGGGCTGCCTTATGCCTTCGCCTCGCATTTTGCGCCCGATCAACTCCTCGAAGCTGTCGAGATCTATCGCGAACGGTTCCAGCCATCGGCGGGCCTGCAGAAGCCGTATGTCATGGTCGGCGTCATGGCCGCCGTTGCCGAGACGGATACGCAGGCGTCGCATCTCTTCACCTCTGCACAACAGCAGTTCGTCAATCTGCGACGCAACATCCGGGGACCTTTTCCGCGGCCTGTCGATACCATGGAGGGCTTCTGGACCGATATCGAGCGCATCGGGGTCGAACATACCTTGCGTTATGCGATCGTTGGTTCGCGGGAAACCGCATCGGACAAACTCGAGCGCTTCATCGCGGCGGTTCGTCCCGACGAGGTGATCGTCTCGACGCCGGTACACGACCTTGATGCCCGCCTGCGCTCGGTCGAACTGTTTGCAGGTCTCAGGCAGGGCGTCGAGCAGACGGCCTGACCCCTTGGATTACAGGGTTTAGCCTGAGATCTTTACCCCCGATTAAGCGCCGAGGGTGATTGTTCCCGCATAAGGGGAGCCTGCCGACTCGAATTGGCAGGCCATGAACTATGGGCGCGTGGTCTTCTGGCCGGGCTGCTCAGGGGAACAACAATCATGACAGCTCGCATCCACTCGCTTTCGTTCAAAGTCATTGCGGTCTTTCTCGTTCTGACTTTCATCACCGTCGCGCTCCTTAATGTCTTTGCCTATCGCAGCTCCAGCGCGCTGTTCGGCGAGCAGACCGAGAAGGCGATGACCAGCATGTTGACCTTCCGAGGCGACATGCTGACAGAGAAACTCCAGGCGCTTGAAAACCAGGCAGCCTCCATCGCCAAGATCGAGACACTGCAACAGTCGATGACCGGGCTGAAGAGCGGTTGGAACACCATCAGCAAGAGCACAGGCGATGCGAAAGCCGAACTGCAGCGGGTCTTTGTCACGGAAAATCCCAATCCGCCCGGCGAGCGCGAGAAGCTTTTGAAGCCCGAGGGGCCGAGTGGCTTCTACTATTCGACGCACGAGACCACGCAGGCCCAGATTGCCGCCTATCTCGAAGGGACGAGCTTCAGCGACATGCTGATCGCCGACCAGAACGGCAATGTCATCTATTCCTTCAGGAAGGGTGCTGCCTTCGGGGAAAATCTCGCGGAGGGGAGTTTTGCCGCGACGAACCTCGGGCGCGTGTTCCAGCAGTCGGTGCAGGCGGCAGCAGCAGCGGTCGATGATGTCGTCGGCGTCAACTTCTCCGGCCTTTCGGTCGGTGCAGATCCCGCTGCGCCGGACATCTATTTCGCCGTGCCCTTCGTCAAGCTTGGTGGTTACAAGGGCAGCCTGATGTTCCAGGTCAAGGCCGATGTCTTCGAAAACCTCCTGTCCAAGGGCATTGTCGCCGGAAGCAGCCAGAAGGCCGCCATTCTTTCAGGCGAGGGGACCGGGATCGCGCTTGACGCCTCCGGCAAACTCACCGACATCAAGGCTGATTTCACCATGTCGGGCGATGGCGTTTCCGTGCAGTCCGGCGAGCGTCCCGAAGGTGCGGCCATGGTCTATGGCCGGCGCATTGGCTTCGGTGACCAGAGCTTCGTGGTGACGGAAAGCCTGACCATGGCAGAGCTCGGAGCCGGTTCGATCCGCATTGCGACGATCCTGTTCGTGACCGGTCTGATCGCGCTCGGCGTGCTTGCCGCCGCAACCTGGGTCTTTACCCGCCGCCTGTTTGCGCCGCTCGAGCGCCTTGTCGCCTTTACCGGTGCCGTTGCCGACGGCGAGATCGACTATCCCGTGGCGAACCAGGAGCGGCGCGACGAGATCGGCAGCATGGCGCGGGCGCTCGAACGCTTCCGCCTGGCGCTGATCGAGCAGCAGCGGCAATCTGCCGAGCGCCGGGAAGAACGGGCGCGCGCCGAAGAGGAACGCCGCCAGCGGATGGAAGAGCGCGACAGCGAGGCTAGAACCCTGCAGGAGGTGGTCGAAACCCTCGATCAGGGGCTGGACAGGCTGGCTGCGGGCGACCTCGCCTTCCGTATTGAAAGCCGCTTCCCGGCGGATCTTGAAGCTTTGCGTTCCAACTTCAACAAAGCGATCGAAACGCTGAGCGCTACGCTTGGCGGCATCGGCGGCAATTCGGTCGCCGTCCGGGAAGGCTCCGAGGAGATGCGGGCGGGTGCCGACCAGCTCGCCGAACGGACCGAGCGGCAGGCGGCTGCGATCTCGCAGGCCGCCACGGCAATCCAGGAGATCACCGGTGCGGTCAAGGTACAGATTGCGCGGGCCGAGGAAGCCGAGCGGATCGCCCGGGCCGCGCGGGACGATACCGCGATGTCCGGCCACATCATGCGCGATACCATAGCGGCGATGGAGGCGATCCAGGGATCATCGATGGAGATCAACAAGATCGTTTCGGTGATCGACGAAATCGCTTTCCAGACCAATCTGCTGGCGCTCAATGCCGGCGTGGAGGCGGCGCGTGCGGGCGAGAGCGGCAAGGGTTTCGCCGTTGTCGCGCAGGAGGTTCGCGAGCTCGCCCAGCGGTCGTCGAATGCGGCGAAGGAGATCGCGGGTCTGCTCTCCAAGTCACGCGGCGAAGTCGATCACGGCGTGAAGCTGGTCGAAAAGGCCGGCAATGCCCTTGATGGTATCGGCTCGCACGTGCTGTCGATCAACAGCCATATCGCCGAGATCATGGAGTCCACCCGAGAAGAGGCGCAAACGCTCGTCGACATCAACACTTCGGTGAACCAGCTCGATGCGATGACGCAGCAGAATGCCGCAATGGTCGAGGAGACGACTGCTGCCATCCATCGCCTCGCGGGCGAGGCGGCCGAAATGGACCAGCGGCTGGGCCTGTTCAACCTCGGGGGCGAGCGCCCCGGCACGGCGCGCCACGCTGCCTGAGCATTCCGCGGACACACCGGCGAGATACTGAAATGCGGCCCTGCGGGGCCGCATTTTGTTTCCGCTCTGTCGTCTCGCCACAAGTATCAAGGTAAGCAAATAGATAATGTCTAAAGTTAAGATCTGTAGTTAATCCGAACTTAACCTTTCCACTCCATTATCTGTCCCAATTCAGGATGTTGGGTCTGCGACAGCCTGACGCGACAACGCTGGGATTTGGAGTATCCTGTTATGACGAAAACCATTCTTGCCGTGGCAACGGCCGCACTGCTCGCCAGCTCGGCCGCCTATGCCGCCGATGTCTATCAGCCTGAACCGCAGCCCGTTTATGTCGATGCTCCCGAGGTTGCCGTTGCGGAAGCCTCTGGCTGGTATCTGCGCGGCGATCTCGGCTACAGCTTCAACAAGCTGCGCGGCGCCAACTATTTTCAGGGCAGCAACAATAACCAGGTCGATTTTGCCACGTCCTCGATCAAGGACAGCTTCTGGGTCGGCGGCGGTGTCGGTTACCAGGTCAACAGCTATCTGCGCACGGACCTGACGTTTGACTACCTGACCAAGGCCGACTTCCACGGTTCGACCCGCGGCTCCTGCGGCGTTTCCACCGCCTGCACCTCGCGGGACGTAACGGCCATGCGCGCCTACACGCTGATGGCCAACGCCTATGTTGACCTCGGCACGTATGCCTACTTCACGCCCTATATCGGTGGCGGTATCGGTGGCTCCTACGTGAAGTGGGACAAGCTTCGCAATACATCCTGCGCGGACAACAACTCGTCCAACTGCGACACGACCGTTGAGCATGAAGGCAAGGGCAGCTGGCGCTTCGCCTATCAGTTGATGGCCGGCGCCTCGATTGATGTGACCTGCAACGTCAAGGCTGACCTTGGCTATCGCTTCCGCCACACCGCTGGCGGCGACATGTTCGGCTACGCTCTGAACGGCGGCCCTGGCTACGACAAGGGCTTCAATAGCCACAGCGTCCATGCTGGCGCGCGTTATGTCTTCGGTGGCTGCGAAACGCCCGTGGCCTACGAGCCGCCGGCAGAGCTGCCGGTCTACAAGTAAGATCCATTCAACGATCAAGCAAAGGGCTGCCTTCGGGCGGCCCTTTTGCGTTGCAGCCCATAGTCGAGGCGGCGCAGACGGAACAAAAATTTCTCCTGATGCGACGTGGACCCGCTTGACTGATTGGGGCGACAGGAGTAGTTCCGACGGCGGGACACCTCTCCCCAACGAGAGGCTAATTACCTGGAAGGGTATCTATATGGCTGATATCGTCGCCCCCGCCGCGCGTCCGGCAAATTCTCATTTTTCGTCTGGCCCCTGCTCGAAGCGCCCCGGTTGGTCGCTCGATGCTCTCTCCGATGCCCCGCTCGGTCGCTCGCACCGCGCCAAGGTCGGCAAGGAAAAGCTGAAGCTGGCCATCGACCTTACCCGCGAAATCTTGAACGTTCCCGCTGACTACCGCATCGGCATCGTTCCGGCCTCTGACACGGGCGCCGTTGAAATGGCCATGTGGTCGCTGCTCGGCGAACGTGGCGTCGACATGCTCTCCTGGGAAAGCTTCGGCGCCGGCTGGGTCACCGATGTGGTGAAGCAGCTGAAGCTTGCCGATGTCCGCAAGTTCAATGCCGATTACGGCCTGCTTCCGAACCTTGCCGAAGTCGATTTCGACCGCGATGTCGTCTTTACCTGGAACGGCACGACCTCGGGCGTGCGCGTTCCGAACGCCGACTTCATCCCGGCTGACCGCAAGGGCCTGACGATCTGCGACGCCACGTCTGCTGCCTTTGCGCAGGACCTCGACTTCTCCAAGCTCGATGTCACCACCTTCTCCTGGCAGAAGGTTCTGGGCGGCGAGGGCGGTCACGGCGTGATCATCCTGTCCCCGCGCGCCGTCGAGCGCCTGACGACTTACGTTCCGGCCTGGCCGCTGCCGAAGATCTTCCGCATGACTTCGGGCGGCAAGCTGATTGAAGGCATCTTCGTCGGCGAAACCATCAACACGCCGTCGATGCTCTGCGTCGAAGACTATGTCGATGCCTTGAAGTGGGCAAAGTCGATCGGTGGCCTCGAAGCCCTGATCGCCCGTGCCGACGCCAACGCCAAGGTCATCTTCGACTTCATCGAGAAAAATGACTGGATCGCCAATCTCGCCGTCGACGATGCGACACGTTCGAACACCTCGGTCTGCGTCAAGATCGTGGATCCCGAAGTCACGGCACTCGATGCCGATGCCCAGGCCGCCTTTGCCAAGGGTATTGCCAGCATTCTCGAGAAGCAGGGTGTCGCCTATGACATCGGTGCCTATCGCGATGCACCGGCCGGCCTTCGCATCTGGGCAGGTGCCACGATCGAGACTGCCGACATGGCGGCGCTGATGCCGTGGCTCACCTTCGCCTACGAGACGCAGAAGGCGTCTCTGGCCAAGGCTGCTGCCTGATCCTTGATCAATTCGGCTCCGCCTGACCGGCGGAGCCTAGCAATTCTCCTCATTTTCTTCAAACGAACTCTCTGAAGGAGGCCTCGTCATGGCACCTCGCGTTCTCGTATCCGACGAATTGTCTGAAACCGCCGTCCAGATCTTCCGTGATCGCGGCGTCGAAGTGGATTTCCAGCCGAAGCTCGGCAAGGACAAGGAAAAGCTCGCCGAAATCATCGGCAACTACGATGGTCTCGCCATCCGTTCAGCCACGAAGGCGACGGAAAAGCTGATCGCTGCTGCGACCAACCTCAAGGTCATCGGCCGCGCCGGCATCGGCGTCGACAATGTCGATATCCCGGCTGCCTCCAAGCGTGGCATCATCGTGATGAACACGCCCTTCGGCAACTCGATCACGACGGCCGAACACGCCATCGCACTTATGTTCGCTGTTGCACGCCAGATCCCGCAGGCCGACGTCTCGACCCAGGCCGGTAAGTGGGAAAAGTCGAAGTTCATGGGTGTCGAAATCACCGGCAAGACGCTCGGCGTTATCGGCGCCGGCAATATCGGTGGCATCGTCTGCAAGAAGGCGATCGGCCTTGGCATGCATGTTCTGGCCTATGACCCCTTCCTGTCGACCGAACGCGCCCAAGAAATGGGCGTCACCAAGGTCGAACTCGACGAGCTGCTCGCCAAGGCTGACTTTATCACCCTGCATGTGCCGATGACCGACAAGACGCGCGGCATCCTGTCGAAGGAAGCGCTTGCCAAGACCAAGAAGGGTGTCCGCATCGTCAACTGCGCCCGTGGCGGTCTGGTTGACGAGGCAGCCCTTGCCGACGCCATCAAGTCCGGCCATGTCGCCGGTGCCGGCTTCGACGTCTTCGAAGTCGAGCCTGCGACCGAGAGCCCGCTCTTCGGCCTCCCAAACGTCGTCTGCACCCCGCATCTCGGCGCCTCCACCACGGAAGCCCAGGAAAACGTTGCTCTGCAGGTTGCCGAGCAGATGTCGGACTATCTGATGAAGGGTGCCGTCTCCAACGCAATCAACATGCCGTCGATTACGGCTGAGGAAGCGCCGATCCTGAAGCCGTTCATCCGTCTCGCCGACGTGCTCGGCTCGTTTGCCGGCCAGATGACCGAAAATCCGATCAAGGAAATCGAGATCCTCTATGACGGCGTGACCTCCGGCATGAACACCAAGGCGCTGACGTCTGCGCTGCTGGCCGGTCTCATCCGCCCGCAGGTGGCCGACGTCAACATGGTTTCGGCTCCGATCATGATCAAGGAAAAGGGTGTCATCGTTTCGGAAGTGAAGCGTGACAAGACCGGCGTCTATGACGGTTACATCAAGCTCACCGTCACCACCGAGAAGCAGACCCGCTCGGTTGCCGGCACTGTCTTCTCGGATGGCAAGCCGCGCTTCATCCAGATCAAGGGCATCAACATGGACGCCGATGTCGGTCCGAACATGATCTACATCTCGAACACCGACGTTCCCGGCATGATCGGCTTCATGGGCACCACGCTCGGCAATGCCAAGGTCAACATCGCGAACTTCCAGCTCGGTCGCGACAAGGAAGGTGGCGACGCCATCGCCCTTCTTTATGTCGACGGTCCCGTCGAGCAGGCGGTTCTCGATCAGCTGACCGCCAATCCGGCCGTCAAGCAGGCCAAGCCTCTGGTGTTCAACGTAGACTGATCGACGTTCTCGATATCATCGACGAAGACGGCGCGGGATCAAACCCGCGCCGTCTTTGTTTTTCGGCTGCTTTCGGCCAAACGCAAAGTTACATATGGAAAAATATATGCGTTGAACTGACGCATGGCGGGTTGTCGCATTGCGTATGCAGTGCGAGGGTATAGTTGATGTTTATCATCTCCGGGAGGAGAGAAGGAAGGGACATCCCATGTTCGAGCACTTCGACGCACAACTCCTGGCACGCATACAGTTTGCCTTCACCGTGTCGTTCCACATCATATTTCCCGCCTTTTCCATAGGGCTTGCGAGCTACCTTGCCGTGCTTGAAGGCCTCTATCTCTGGAAGAAGGACAAGGTCTATCTGGAGCTCTTCGACTTCTGGAAGACCATCTTTGCTGTCGCTTTCGGCATGGGCGTCGTCTCGGGCATCGTGATGTCCTACCAGTTCGGCACGAACTGGTCGGTCTTCTCCGACAAGGCCGGGCCGGTCATCGGTCCCTTGATGGGTTACGAGGTCCTGACCGCCTTCTTCCTGGAGGCGGGGTTCCTCGGTGTCATGCTGTTTGGTCGCAATCGGGTCGGGCCGGGGCTGCACTTCTTCGCGACACTGATGGTCGCCTTCGGAACCTTGATCTCGGCAACCTGGATCCTCTCGGTTAATTCCTGGATGCAGACGCCTGCAGGCTTCGCGATGAACGATGTCGGGCAGTTCGTGCCTGTTGATTGGTGGAAGATCGTCTTCAACCCGTCCTTCCCCTATCGCCTTGTTCATATGGTCATCGCCGCCTATCTGACCACTGCCTTCGTCGTCGGCGCGGTCGGAGCCTGGCATCTCGTCAAGCGCACGGCGCCGCGCCGCGCCGGCAAGATGTTCTCCATGGCCATGTGGATGGCAGCGATCGTTGCGCCGATCCAGATCTTTGCTGGCGACATGCACGGCCTCAACACGCTGGAGTATCAGCCGGTCAAGGTCATGGCCATGGAAGGCCATTTCGACAGCCATCCGGAGGGTGCGCCGCTGATCCTCTTCGGCATTCCGAATACGGAAGAGAAGCGGATCGACTACGCGATCCAGATCCCCAAACTTTCGAGCCTGATCCTGAAGCATGATTTGAACGCCCCCCTTGCGGGCCTCGATACGATCCCCGACGACAAGGAACCGCCAGTCGCCATCGTCTTCTGGTCCTTCCGTGTCATGATCGCCATTGGCTTTGCGATGCTGGGTGTCGGTCTCTTCTCGCTCTGGTGTCGCTGGAAGGGCACGCTCTATTCCAGTGGATGGCTGCATCGCGCGGCCCTGGTCATGGGACCCTCGGGTTTCGTCGCCGTGCTCGCCGGCTGGATCACCACCGAGGTCGGGCGTCAGCCCTATACGGTCTATGGCCATCTGCTAACGGCCGATTCGATCTCGCCGATCGCAGCTCCCGCGGTCGCGGCCTCGCTGATCGCTTTCATCGTCGTCTATTTCATCGTCTTCGGTGCCGGCACCTTCTACATCCTGCGCCTGATGGGACGATTGCCGCGCGATCCGATGCCGGATCTCGACGATGGCCCGATCCGCACCTCCGGCATCACGCCGGCCGCCCAGCCTGGACACCATGGAGGCAGACATGCCCATTGATCTTCCCTTCATCTGGGCCGGCATCATCGCCTTTGCCGTGCTTGCCTATGTCATCCTCGACGGTTTCGATCTCGGCGTGGGCATCCTCTTTCCCTTCTTTCCTGAAAAGCACGAGAAGGATCTGATGATGAACTCGGTGGCGCCCGTCTGGGACGGCAACGAAACCTGGCTGGTGCTCGGGGGCGGCGGGCTGCTCGCGGTCTTCCCGCTCGCCTATGCGACGATCCTGCCCGCCCTATACGCGCCGCTGATCATCATGCTGCTTGGGCTGATCTTCCGGGGCGTCGCCTTCGAATACCGCTGGCGTACGCAGCGCGCGGAGTATCTGTGGAATTGGGCCTTTGCTGGTGGCTCCTTCGTCGCGGCCTTCTTCCAGGGCGTGGCACTTGGTGCCCTGGTTCAGGGGATCCCTGTCGAGAACCGTGCCTATTCCGGCGGTTGGTGGGACTGGCTGACGCCGTTTTCGCTGGCGACCGGTGCCGCTCTTGTCATCGGATATGCGCTTCTCGGCGCGACCTGGCTCGTGATGAAGACGGAAGGCGAGATCTCCGATCGGGCGCGGTCCTTCGCGCTGCCTCTGTCGTTTGCCACAGTCGGGGCGATGGGCGTCTTCAGCCTCTGGACCCCCTGGCTCGAACCGCTCTATTTCGAGCGCTGGTTCAAGTTCCCGACGCTGATCTTCTCGATCATCGTTCCGGTTCTGGTGCTCGGCTGCCTATACGTGATCGTCAACGGGTTGCGCAAAGGCCATGACGCGCGGCCCTTCCTGGCTGCACTCGGCCTCTTCGTCCTCGGCTATGCTGGTATCGGGATCAGCTTCTATCCCTATATCGTGCCGACATCGCTGACCATCTGGGAGGCTGCAGCACCCGACGAGAGCCTTGCCTTCCTGCTCTACGGTGCCGTTATCCTCGTGCCGATGATCCTCGGATACACGGCCTATGCCTATTGGGTCTTCCGTGGAAAGCTCAATCCTGACGAGGGCTATCACTGATGGACAAACGCCTCTTTGCCAGCCGCCTGCTGTGGTTCGTCGGCCTTTGGGCCGGCGGCGTGATGGCGATCACGATCGTCGGACTGATCATCAAGTTCTGGCTTGGAGCCTGAGTTCGATCACCTGAAATTCAATGGAAATCGGCTCGCTCTCTCTTCAAAAGAGAGCGAACTCTCTCCATATGAGAGACAAGCCTGAAAAGGCATTCAAGACTGTTTCGAGGAGGACAGGAAACACGATGCGGCAATACGCAAAAACATTCGCGACGCTTGCGCTTGGCATGATGGTCACGCTGGTGGCCGTCGACTTTGCCGAAGCGCGTCGCGCCAGCGGCGGCTTCGGCAGCCGCGGCACGCGCACTTTTGACGCTCCTGCGGCAACACGCACCGCGCCAACTCCGGCCGCGCCGATCGAACGGACGATGACACCGCGCACCAATGCGAACCAGCCCGGTGCTGCCCAGTCGACGGCGGCCAATCAGGCTGCGCGTCCGGGTGGTCTGTTCGGCGGTCTCGCCGGCGGTCTGATGGGTGGCCTGCTGCTCGGCGGCCTCTTCGGCATGCTGATGGGCACGGGCTTCGGCGGCGGCTTCGGCATCCTTGGCCTGCTCCTGCAGGGCCTCTTGATCTTCTTCCTGATCCGCTTTGCGATGCGCATGTTTGCCAATCGGCAGGCGACGGCGTCCGGTCCGGGCAATGCGCCGGGTTTCGGCGGCTTTGGCGGCATGGCGCGTGACAACCAGAGCGGTGATCAGGCTCGTCCGAGCTTCCAGATCCCGAAACTCGGTGGCGGCGGCGTATCGTCCATGGCTTCCGCTCGCCGGTCCGGTCAGTCCGACGAACTCGGCATCACGCCGCAGGATCTCGAGCGCTTCGAGGAGCTGCTGCAGGAGATGCAGCGCGCCTATGCGGCCGAGGACTATGGTTCGCTGCGCCGCATCACGACGCCGGAAGCCATGTCCTATCTCGCCGAGGAACTGAGCGAGAATGCCACCAAGGGTGTCAAGAACGAGGTGCGCGACGTGCACCTTGTGCAGGGCGACGTGGCTGAGAGCTGGGCCGAAGACAAGATGGAATATGCGACCGTCGCCATGCGCTATGAGGCGATCGACTATGTCGTCGACCGCCAGAGCGGCGACGTGGTCGAGGGCGATCCGAACACGCCCACCGAATCGGTTGAGCTCTGGACCTTCGCGCGGCGTCCCGCCACGAAGTGGCAGATCTCGGCGATCCAGGGTGTCGAACAAGGCTGAGTGCGTCGGCACTCTGCAACCCAAAACATGTTGGGGCCCGGCCTTTCGGCCGGGCCTTTTTTGCGTCAGCGCACGAGCTTGATCAACTCGAAGGGAAGTCCGCTGTCGTCGTTCGGACGGCGGCCTGTCTCCATGAACCCAAGCCGGTCGTAGAAGCGGCGGGCGCTTTCATTGAGGGTGTATACCTCCAGCTCCAAACTTGAGCGGAGTTGCGAGGCATGCTCCACGAGATGCCGGCCGATGCCCGTCCCATGGTGGCTCGGGTCGACGAAGAGGCCGCCGATGGTTTGGTCCAGTAGGCTGATGAAGCCGACGATCTCGCTGTTCCGCAGCGCCACATGGGTCTCCGCCAGGGGCAAGTAATGGTCGGCCACGAGGGTCGCCTGGACGTCCAGTTGCTCTCGGGCGAGGAAGGGATGCCCTTTCTCAGATGCCGCACGCCAGATAGCGACGAGGCGCGTGGTATCCTCGGGCAGAAAAGCCCGGATCTTCAGGTCGTATTTCATGATTGTTCCGTCAGTCGTGTTGTTGATGCGCATGCGACAGCGTTCGGCTGTCGAGCCGTTCCCATAGGGTTCAAAGGCTGTCGTTACTGCGCATCAAACTCCTTCTCGCTGACGATCCTGAAGCTTTAGACCTTGAGGCGTTTAGCCTCAAGTGTTGAATGGCCGAACCGCCCGATCAGCTCTCCCTCAGCCCGGGCACTGCTGCAACTGCTTGGCGTAGGTATAGGTGATGTCGGTAAACCGCTTCGCACCCCTCAGCGCCTCCGGGCGCTTGTTGTAGGCGCCGCGCAGATAGCCGGTATGGCCGGAGTGATAGGCCAGATACAGCTTGTAGGGGTCGTTCAAGGGGATGTTGACCTTCGTCGCGCTCTCGCGGTGATACCAGCCGATGAAGCGGATGGCGTCGGCGAAGTCGGTGCGGCGGGCGCCCCAGCGGCCGGTTTCGCGCTGGTAGCGTTCCCAGGTGCCGTCGAGGGCCTGGGAATAGCCATAAGCGGTCGACTGGCGCTTGCCGGGGATGAAGCCGAGGATCTTCTTGCGCGGCGGCTTGGCGTTGTGGCGGAAACTCGATTCCGTATAGATCGTCGCCATCAGGATCGGGACTGGCACGCCATATTCGCGCTCGGCGGCGATTGCCGCGCGGCGCCAGTTGTTGAACAGCCCGTCGCGCTGCTCGAAAATCGCGCAGGCATTGCGGGTCTGGGATGGCGGCTTGGCACAGGCCGACAGCATCAGCATGACGCCGAGGGCAGATATGAGAGCGGTACGCATGACAAAACCTCGCTACAGGCCCACCATCCTATTCATTAAAATTTAACGAAAGGTTTTCTTAACCGCCCCCGGATCTCGCATCCCCCAATCAGGGGTGGGGATGTCGGTGGAGGGCTGCCCCGCATGCTCGCCTGGCGAGAAACAGGCGTTGACGTCAGTCGCATTTGCCACCAGTCTGCCGGGCGATCGTTAGGCAGCGAGGAGGAACGGTTGCGTTCTTGCCCGGCGATCGCAGGTGGACATTCGTCCGGGAGCGAGGATTTCCAGAGCATGCAGCAGGTCGGCATCGGCATCATCGGATGCGGCAATATTTCAGGCGCTTATCTCAAGGCGCTCCAGCATTTTCCCATTCTCAAGGTCTGCGGAATTGCCGACCTCAATGCAGAGCTCGCGCAAGCGCGGGCCGCGGAATTCGGCGTGCCGGCGCGCACCATCGACGAGCTGCATGCCGATCCCGAGGTTGCCATCATCGTCAACCTGACGATCCCCAAGGCGCATGTCGAGGTGGGGCTGAAAGCGCTTGCCGCTGGCAAACATGTCTATTCGGAAAAGCCGCTCGGCGTCACCTTTGCCGAGGGCAAGCGGCTCGTGGAGGCGGCGAGATCGCTCGATCTCCGTGTCGGCTCCGCCCCCGATACCTTTCTCGGCGCCGCCCATCAGACGGCGCGCGGGCTGATCGATCAGGGTGTGATCGGTCAGCCGATCGGCGGCACGGCTTTCTTCATGTGCCCCGGCCATGAGCGATGGCATCCCAATCCGGACTTCTACTACGAGGCCGGTGGCGGGCCGATGCTCGACATGGGGCCTTACTACATCACCGATCTCGTCAATCTCTTCGGCCCTGTCGAGAAGGTGGCGGGCTTTGCCACCAAGGTGCGGGACAGCAGAAAGATCGGCAGCGAGCCGCGCCGGGGCGAGACGATCCCCGTGCATGTGCCGACGCATGTCGCGGGGCTGATGTCTTTTGCCAATGGCGCGGTGGTGCAGATCTCCATGAGCTTCGATGTCGCGGCCCACTGGCACAAGCCGCTCGAGGTCTATGGCACCGAGGGCACGCTGATCGTGCCCGATCCCAATCATTTCGGCGGCGACGTGTTTGTCCTGCCGCTGACGGGCGAGGCGCAAGGCAAGCCGGTGACGTTTCCCTATGCCGACGGAAACTGGCGCTCGCTTGGCGTCGCCGACATGGCGCATGCCATCCTGTCTGACCGACCGCATCGGGCGAACGGGGATCTGGCGCTGCATGTGCTCGAAGTCATGGAAGCCTTCCAGACGGCTTCCGACCGGGGCGAGACGGTTGGCATCAGCACCACTGTGGAGCGGCCGGCGCCGCTCGAACAGTCGCTCATCGATGGCCTGATCGGCCGCTGAACACAACAACAGGGAAGTTCACATGCGTCAGGTTCTTATTTGCTGGGGCGGCTGGGACGGGCACCAGCCCGAACAATGCGCCGCCGTCGTCGCCGACATGCTGCAGGCGGAAGGCTTTACCGTCCGCGTCGAGGCGGGCACCGAGGCCTTTGCCGATTCCGTCATCCGCGACTACAGCCTCATCGTGCCGATGCTGACGATGACCAGGATCGAGAAGCCGGAAATCGAGAACCTGGAGCTTGCCATTCGCGGCGGCGTCGGCCTCGGCGGCTTCCACGGCCAGGCGGGCGACAGCTTTCGTGACTGCGTCCAGTATCAATACATGATCGGCGGCCAATGGGTCGCCCATCCCGGCAACATCTATGATTACACGGTCAATATCGTGAAACCCGACGACCCGCTCGTAACAGGCGTCAGTGATTTCCCCTATCGCTCCGAGCAGTATTACATGCATGTCGACCCGAACAACGAAGTGCTGGCGACGACCACCTTTACCGGCGAGCACGATGAGTGGATCGACGGGCATGTGATGCCGGTCGTCTGGAAGCGCCGCCACGGGCAGGGCAGGGTGTTCTACTCCTCCCTCGGCCATCAGGCGGCGGAGTTCGAGGTGCCGCAGATGCGGGAGATTGTGCGGAGAGGGTTGGTTTGGGCGGCGCGGTGAGGGCGTATTAGCCGACGAGCCAGGACCGCACTGCCGTCCAGTTGTTGAGAATGACAATCACCGCCGTGGCGATCGACAGCATGGCGGCCGCCTTGCCCATGGTCGGCAGGCTGTTGACACGGCCTTTCAGCTCGCCGAACTCGATCGCGGAGGGTGCTGCGCGCAGCATGCCCTTGATCTCGGCGGTATCCTGCAGGACCCGCTTCATATCGTCTTCTAGGGCTTTGACGCGCTGTTCCATGGCTTCAAATGTGCCACCGCCATCGCTGTCTTTCAAGGCGCCTGCCATCGGAACGCGGCGTTTCGGCGTATTGCTGGCCATCTCATGTCATCCAATCGCGTATCCACAATGACTGGTGCAATCTTTGCGGGAAATCGGTTGGGCGTCAAGAATGGCAGAGGATGACTAGCGATCTAACGTAGCGCCGATGCAATCGGCCATCTCAAGCATCAGTGAAATAGGAAAATTTTGGTAGCGGGGGGCGGACTTGAACCGCCGACCTTGGGGTTATGAATCCCACGCTCTAACCACCTGAGCTACCCCGCCACACATCGGACACTTTAGCCTTGAGGCCGTCGCCGTCCGAAGCGATGGGCGGCTTATAAGGCGAGGGTCCGATCAAAGTCAAGCGCGGTCTGGCCAAAAACAACGTGGCTTTCCACCGGCTTGGCCGAAGAGCCTGACAGCGGCCCGAAAGCCGTTGCTTCAGGCCGCCACGGGGCTGGCGAGAAGCGCCTTCAGCGAAGCTTCCGCGGTGCCGGAGCGTTCCGACCGCTCGATGAAGCCGCCGCCATAGACGCGGGCATCGGCGCCGGTTGCCGAATAGAGCACGCAGGCCTGGCCGGGGGCGACACCGGCTTCGCCGATTTCGAGATCGACATAGACGCCGCGCTCGTCGGCATGCAGGACGGCAGGCGTCGGCGGGCGGGTGGAGCGCACCTTGGCGAAGCAGGGCATGCCGTCTGCGGCGTCTTCGGCCAGCGTGCGGTCGCCCAGCCAGTTGATGTCGCGCAGATAGACGCGGTGGGTTTCCAGCGCTTCCTTCGGGCCGACGATGACGCGGCGCGAGCGGGCGTCGAGATAGATGACGTAGAGCGGTTCGCCGGTGGCGACGCCCAAACCCTTCCGCTGGCCGATCGTGTAATGCAGGATGCCTTCGTGGTTGCCCAGCACCCGACCATCGAGATGCACGATGTCACCGGCCAAAGCTGCATTCGGCTTCAGCTTGTTGATCACGTCTGCATATTTGCCCTGGGGCACGAAACAGATGTCCTGGCTGTCGGCCTTCTGGGCGACGACGAGGCCCATCTCTTCGGCAAGCACGCGGACTTCCGCCTTCGACATGGCGCCGAGCGGGAAGCGCAGATAGTCGATCTGCTCCTGCGTGGTCGCAAAGAGGAAATAGCTCTGGTCGCGTTCGCTATCGATCGGGCGGAAGAGGGCGCGGTGGCCGGGATCATTGGCGAGCGGCACGGACTTCGAGCGGATGTAATGGCCGGTTGCCAGCGCATCGGCGCCGAGTTCCCGTGCGGTCGTCAGCAGATCGGCGAACTTGACCGTCTGGTTGCAGGCCACGCAGGGGATCGGCGTTTCGCCGGCGACATAGCTTTCCATGAACGGGTTGATCACGGTGTCGCGAAAACGCTGTTCGTAATCGAGCACGTAATGGGGAATGCCGAGCGTTTCGCAGACGCGGCGGGCATCGTCGATGTCCTGGCCGGCGCAGCAGGAGCCGGCGCGATGGACGGCAGCGCCATGGTCATAGAGCTGCAGCGTGATGCCGAGGACGTCATAGCCCTCGCGCTTCAGGATGCCGGCGACGACGGACGAATCCACGCCGCCCGACATGGCGACGACAACGCGCGTATCTTCCGGTCTCTTGTCAAAATCCAGCGTGTTCACGGGCTTCGTCTCTGTGCTTCATGCGACCGGATCATGTCCCCCACTTCAGGGGATCCTGGCCAAGCGTTGCGGGGCTTTTCACCCACGGCGGCTGCCGGTCTGATTGTTGACGGATATAGAAAGGATTGCTTGTTCATGCAAGAGCAGCGATTCGCGGCGTGTCCCGCAGGGAGGTCCCCACTATGCCCATCCAGATGACCGTCACACCGGAGAGCTTTCCGATTGCAGGCAGCTTCACGATTTCGCGCGGGTCGAAGACCGAGGCGAAGGTAGTCGTCGTACGGCTGACGGACGGCGTGCATGTGGGGCAGGGCGAATGCGTGCCCTATGCGCGTTATGGCGAGACGGTCGAGAGTGTCGTCGAGGTGCTGACGGCGCTCGTGCCGGAGGTGGCGCAAGGGTTGGATCGGGTTGGGCTGCAGGACCGGCTGAAGCCGGGGGCTGCGCGCAACGCGCTTGACTGCGCTTTCTGGGATCTGGAGGCCAAGCGGGCGGGCAAGCCAGTCTGGCAACTTCTGAAGTTACAAGAGCCTACGCCGCTGTCGGTGACCTATACGCTGTCGCTCGGCACGCCTGAGAGCATGCAGGCAGCGGCGGAGAAGGAGGCGCACAGGCCGCTTCTGAAGGTCAAGCTCGGCGGCGAGGGGGATGTGGAACGCATTCGTGCCGTCAGGGCGGGTGCGCCGAACTCCGCCATCATCGTCGATGCCAATGAAGGATGGAGCCTTGAGCAATACAAGGCGCTGGCGCCTGTCTTTCTCGATCTCGGGGTGAAGCTGGTCGAGCAGCCGTTTCCGGCGGGTTCCGATAATGCGCTGCTTGGGTTGGACCGCGTTCTGCCCGTCTGTGCTGACGAGAGCTGCCATGACACGGCGTCGCTCGCCTCGCTGAAGGGCAAGTATGATGCTGTTAACATCAAGCTCGACAAGACGGGCGGGCTGACGGAAGCGCTTCTGATGCGCGATGCGGCGGTCGCACAAGGTTTCGAAATCATGGTCGGCTGCATGGTCGGCACCTCGCTTGCCATGGCCCCGGCCTTTCTGATCGGCCAGGGGGCTGCTTTTGTCGATCTCGACGGGCCGCTGCTTCTGGCGCGGGATCGGGAGCCTTCGATTGCCTATGACGGCGCGATCATGCCGCTGCCGCTGCGTGGGCTGTGGGGCTAAAGAAAGTCCCCTCCCAAACCCTCCCCACAAGGGGGAGGGCTTAACCCAGCCCTGCCGTCTGCGCCTCTAGTTGACCGCTTTGCCATCGGCAGAAGGTTGTTTGCGCTCAAGCTGGTGGAAGTGCATCCGCGCGTCCTTTCCCCCTTGTGGGGGAGATGGCCGGCAGGCCAGAGGGGGTATGTTGGCGTGTCGGCTCAGCTCTTCGGAGCAAACGGCCCGTTCTTCGCCATCCAGATCACATGCTTCTTGCCGCGACCGGTTCTCCCCGCGCGGACGGGAATCTCTTCTGCGCCATAGCCGCAGTCCTTCAAGCGGCGCGTGAAGTAGGGATCTGGACCCTGTGACCAGACGCCGAGCACGCCGCCGCGGGTGAGGGCCGACTTGGATTTGCGTAACCCGTCATGGGAATAGAGGCCGTCATTCGCCTCGCGCGTGAGGCCATCGGGTCCGTTATCGACATCGAGCAGGATGGCGTCGAAGTGGCCCTTCGACTTGGCGATCAGCGCGCCGACGTCGCCGACGTGAATTGCAACGCGGGGGTCGTCGAGGCTGCCGGCATAGATCTCGGCCATGGGGCCGCGTGCCCAGTCGACGACGGCGGGCACGAGTTCGGCCACGGTCACCTTCGCATCCTGAGGCAAGACAGCGAGGGCGGCGCGCAGCGTGAAGCCCATGCCGAGGCCGCCGATCAGGATGTGTGGGCGCTTGTGGGTCGCGATCCGCTCGAAGGCGAGGGTGGCGAGTGCTTCTTCGGAGCCGCTGAGGCGGCTGTTCATCAGCTCGTTGGTGCCGAGCATGATGGAGAATTCTGATCCTCGGCTCTTCAGGCGCAATTCGCCGCCGCCGGGTATCTTGGCCGTGTCGAGCTGGATCCAGGGGAGCATGGGTCAATTCCTGCGCTTGAAGGTTCTGCCCGTATCATGACGGACCGTTCGGCTTCAACTCCTGCTTCGCCCCGGCATCCGTACCAAAGCCGTCTGATTGGGCCTTGCGGTTTGCGTCCGCCAGAGCGCATCTTCAGCGTCAAACACGCCGCGTCGACACGTCCTGCAGTTGGAGAATGCCCATGCCCGCCCCCAAGAATGCCTTCAAAGCCGCCCTCTATGACACCAACGAACTGCTTGTCGGCTTCTGGGTGGCGCTGGCGAGCCCGCATGTCGCAGAAGTCTGTGCCGGGGCCGGCTTCGACTGGATTCTCATTGATGGCGAGCATGGACCGAACGATATTCCGCTGATGGCGGCGCAATTGGCGGCGGTGGCGCGGCATCCGGCGCATCCCGTCGTCAGGCTGCCGGTCGGCGAAAGCTGGCTGATCAAGCAGGCGCTCGATATCGGCGCGCAGACCGTGATGATCCCGATGGTCGAGACGAGGCAAGAGGCAGAGCGCCTGGCCAAGGCTCTGCGCTATCCGCCGGAGGGGATCCGCGGCATGGGGGCGAGCCTCGGTCGTGCCTCGGATTTCGGGCGGATCGCCGATTACGCGGAGACGGCCAATACCGAGGTCTGCCTGATCGCGCAGATCGAAAGCCGTCTCGGCGTCGAGAACGCCGATTCCATCATCACGATTGCGGGTGTTGACGCAATCCTCATCGGGCCGGCCGACCTTGCGGCAGACATGGGCCATCGCGGCAACCCCACGCATCCAGAGGTCATGCAGGCCGTCGAAACCGTGATCGGCAAGGGTGTCGCTGCCGGCAAACCGGTCGGCATCATGTCCGGCGATCCGGCCATGCTTGCGATGGCGCGCAAGGCCGGCATTCGTTTCTTCGCGTCTTCGACCGATGTCAGCCTGCTTTCCGCTGCCGCCGCCAATCTTGCAGCGTCGATGCGCGGTTGAGCTTGCTTTCCCTCGATACTCTCATGGTTCTTCGATGAAGCTCACACTTGTAGAAGCCGAGGCGCTGGTCGCCGACGCGCTGAACCGTTCTGGCGTGGATGAAACCAATGCGCGATCCGTGGCCCGTGCGCTTGTGGCCGCCGAAGCCGCCGGACAAGGCGGTCACGGCTTGCGCCGGGTCGAGGCCTATAGTTCCCAGGCGCGGGCCGGCAAGGTGGATGGCTTGGCCAAGCCGCAGGCGTCGCGACCAAGGCCGGGCGTCGTCGCCATCGATGCGATGAACGGCTACGCCTATCCGGCGCTCGATCTTGCCGTCGAGATGTTGCCCGGCATCGCGCGCGAGCAGGGTATTGCGATCGCCACCATTTACCGCTCGCACCATGCCGGTGTGATGGGGCTGACGGTCGGGCGTTTCGCAGAGCGCGGGCTGGCGGCGCTGATGTTTGCCAATGCCCCGGCCTCCATGGCCCCTTGGGGCGGCAACAAGGCGCTTTACGGCACCAACCCCATTGCCTTTGCCGTGCCGATCGAGGATGGCGAGCCCATTGTCGTCGATCTGGCGCTCTCCAAGGTGGCGCGCGGCAAGATCATGGCGGCGCGGCAAAAGGGCGAGGCCATCCCCGATGATTGGGCCTTTGATGCCGATGGCCAGCCGACGACGGACGCCAACCGTGCGATGGACGGCTTCATGGCGCCGCTCGGCGGTGCGAAGGGAGCAGCGCTTGCGATGATGGTCGAGATTCTCTCGGCGGGCCTGATCGGTGCCAACTACGCTTTCGAGGCCTCGTCCCTGTTCGACGACAAGGGGCCGCCCGTGGCGCTCGGCCAGACGATCATCGCCATCGATCCAACGGCGACAGGTGGCCCTGGCGTCTTCTCTCGGCTGGCGCTGCTGGCGGATGAAATCGGGGCGCAGGAAGGCGCGCGCATTCCCGGGCGGCGCGGGCAGGGACTGGCTCGTGTCGCCGAAGCCGAAGGCGTCGTGATCGACGACGACGTGGTCGCGGCCATCCGGGCGATCGCCTGACGGGACATGACGATCTTTAGCTATTCGAAATCAGCGCGGTTGATGCCGTGGCGTTGGAGCTTGTCGTAGAAGGTCTTGCGCGGAATGCCGAGCGTCTCGATCGTAGAGCGCACGTCGCCCTTCGTCGACCGCAGTGCTTCGCGGATCAGCTCAGCCTCGTGGCGTTCCATCTGCTCAGGCAGGGTGAGGCCCGGTGCGGGTGTCCCTGACGTCTGTTTCGGCGGCGGCGTAATGCCAAGCACGACACGCTCGGCAAAATGCGAGAGCTCGCGGACATTACCCGGCCATTCGTGGCTCTCCAGATGTCGGCGCACCTCGGTCGTCATGACCGGTATGTCGCGGCGGAAGCGTCCGGCGGCGCGAGTCATGAAGTGGGCAAAGAGCAGCGGGATGTCAGCGCGGCGTTCGCGAAGCGGCGGGATCGAGATCGTCACGACATTCAGGCGATAATAGAGGTCCTCGCGGAATTCGCCGCGCTCGGCCGGGTTACCGAGATCGACTTTGGCGGCGGCGACGACGCGCAGATCCACGGGCCTCACCACGTTGGTGCCGAGCGGGCTTACCTCGCGCATCTCCAGAACCCGCAGCATTTTCACCTGGGTGGAAAGCGGCATGCTCTCGATCTCGTCGAGAAACAGCGTGCCGCCGCTCGCATGTTCGATCCGGCCGATCCGCTTCTTCTGGGCGCCGGTGAAAGCGCCCGGCTCGTGGCCGAAGAGTTCGCTTTCGATGACGGTCTCTGGAAGTGCGCCGCAATTCAGCGCCACGAAATTGCCGCGGGCGCGGCGGCTCCACCGGTGCAGCAGAGTCGCCACCACTTCTTTGCCGCTGCCGGTTTCGCCTGCGATCAGCACGTCGACATCGGTGTCCGCGATCTGGCGCAGCGTCTGGCGCAGATGCTCCATGGCCGGCGTCTGGCCGATCAGCGGCAGATCGTCGGGTGTGGCCGTGGCCGCCTCACGCAGGCGGCGGTTTTCGAGAACCAGCCGACGTTTTTCGGCGGCCCGGGCAACGCTCTGCACGAGCCGATCGGCGGGGAAGGGTTTGGCGATGAAGTCGTAGGCGCCGTCGTGGAGGGCATTTACGGCCATGTCGACGTCACCGTGTCCGGTGATCAGCAGGACCGGCAGATCCGGATCGAGGCTCTGGATACGGGCGAAGAGTTCCAGCCCGTCCATGCCGGCCATGCGGATGTCGGTGACGACGACAGCCTCGCTGTCCCGCGACAGCTGCGCCAGTGCCTGGGCAGCGGCGCCGAAATCGCGCACGGCATATCCGGCCAGCTCCAGAGTCTGGCGCGTGGCGCGGCGCAAAGCCTGGTCGTCGTCGACAAGGATGATCTCGATGCCGTTGCTCATGCCCGTGCCCTCTTGAAGGTGATGGTGAAGGTGGTGCCTGCAGCGCTGGTTTCGACCGAAAGCCGGCCGCCGTATTCAGTGACGATGTCACGGGCGATCACGAGGCCCAGGCCGAGCCCTGCCTCCTTGGAGGTGGTGAAAGGTATGAACAGGTTGTCCCTAACGTGAGCCGGTAGGCCGGGGCCAGTATCGCTGAGGGCAAGATCGAGCTCGTCGTCGGTGAGGCGCGTCAGCTCAATGGTGATCGCGCCATTTGCTTTGCCTTCAATAGCTTCGAGCGCATTCTGCAGGAGGTTGATCAGAACCTGTTCAAGGCGGATGCGCTGGCCGAGCACCTGGAGATCGGGGGGGACGTCGCCAATGGTGAGGCGATCGAAGCTGCCGGCAAAGCGGCTCTTGAGCAGGAAGAGGGCGCCGTCGATCGCGGCCTTGAGTTCGACGGGCTCGGCCGCCTGCCGGCCCTTGCGGGCAAGCCCCTTCAATTCGCCGGTGATCGCGCCGATGCGGTCGGTGAGCTCCGCGATCAGCCCAAGATTCTCTTTTGCCGTCTCTGCCTTGCCTCGATCGAGGAAGGCTTTGGCATTGTCGGCATAGGCCCGGATGGTGGCCACGGGCTGGTTGATCTCATGCGCCACGCCGGCTGCTACCTGGCCGAGGATCGCCAGACGGTTGGCCTGGACGAGATCCTGCTGCACGCCTTGCAGGCGGATGTCGGTTGCGTGGTGCTCGGCGATCTCGGCCTCAAGGCGGTCGCGGGCTTCGGTGAGTTCTGCCGTGCGCAGGGTCACCTGACGTTCAAGTTCCGCCTGCGCGGCCTTCGCCTCTGCTGTGCGGCGGGCAGCACGACCGCTGCGATAGAGGAAAAAGCCAGCCGCGGCGAGCAAGGGCAGGCCAAACGCGACCGCAGTGGTGCGCCCCTGCAAGGTGCCGGCATCCATCGCTGCTGCGGCGGGCGCCAGCAGGTGCAAGGTCCAGGGCGTGCCGGGCACCGGCAGGGTCTCAGCGACATGCGGCTGGCGTGGAAGAGCGCCGGAGGTGTCGGTCGCCACCATCGTGTGTCCGTCAAGGTCGAAGAGCGACCAGATCGGGACTGGCAAAAGCGGGGCTTCGCCAAATTGCAGGCTGTCGCGGATTGCCAGCCGATCTTGCTGCGGGATGTCGGTGATGGTGAAAAAGCGCCAGTCCGGACGGCTGGTGATCAGGACGATGCCTCTGGTGTCGGTGACATAGGTCGGGCGCCCGGACCGCTGCCAGTCCTGCTCCAGCTCGTTGAACTCGACCTTGACGACGACGACGCCCAGCGGCTTACCGGCAGCGTCATCGACGCGGCGGGAAAGGTAGAGCCCCGGCCTGCGGCTGACATTGCCCAGCGCATATTGTTCGGCCGTGCCGCTCGCCATCGCCCCGGTGAAGTATTCGCGGAAGGCATAGTTGCTGCCGACGAAGCTGTCGGGCTGACGGAAGTTGCTGGCGGCGATCGTCAATCCCTCGGTGTTGACGACATAGATCACGGATGCGCCGGTTCCCGAGTGCAGGGCCTCCAGCTTTTCGTTCAGGCGGTTGACGCTGCCGGGGCCGGGTGTCTGCAATGTGTCGGCCAGTTCGGCGTCCGTGCCCAGCACGTAGGGCAGGGTGCGTGACCGGTCGAGCACGGCAATCAACAATGCGCGCTTCAGCTCCGCGTCGGTCTGCGCGTCTTCTGCCACCTTGTTCAGAGCCAGGATCTTGCCCCTCTCGCCGGCGTAGAACAATGCGAGGCCTGACAGCAGAACTGCCACAACGGCACAAATGAGCCAGAGTGTGCGACTTGAGCTTCGAAAGGGCGGCATCACGTGTGTAGGTCCTGGTAAGGTGTGCGGTAGATCGCATCCTAACATATCAAGTCTGTGCGGAATACCGCACGTCTTGATTCAGTGAATCAAGTCTGTATGCGGATAAAATCCAGTTCTTTCAGAGTTTTAGATCCATTTCCTCGGTGTGGCACGCGCCTTGCTAACCTTTGTTCCAAGCGGCCACGCCGCTTCCCAGTCAGTTGAGCCACCGCCCGGGAGGCCGGAACTCGTTCCGTCAGGGCGACCATGGAGGAAAACATGCATATCGACACCGCAGAGCACGCGCCCGAGGGCCGGCAGCCCTTCTATAAGCTTCTCTATGTTCAGGTCCTCGCCGCGATTGTCGCTGGCATCCTGCTCGGCCATTTCTATCCCGAGATCGGCGCACAGCTGAAGCCTCTGGGTGACGCCTTCATCAAGCTGGTCAAGATGATCATTGCTCCGGTCATCTTCCTGACGGTCGCCACCGGCATTGCCGGCATGAGCGATATGAAGAAGGTCGGCCGCGTCGCCGGCAAGGCGATGCTCTACTTCTTCACCTTCTCGACGCTTGCGCTCATCGTCGGCCTCGTGGTCGCCAATGTCGTGCAGCCCGGTGCGGGCATGCATATCGATCCGGCCACGCTCGATGCTGCGGCCGTTGCGACCTATACAGAGAAGGCGCATGACTCGTCGATCACAGGCTTCCTGATGAACATCATCCCGACGACGATCGTCGGAGCGTTTGCGGATGGCGATATCCTGCAGGTGCTGTTCTTCTCGATCCTGTTCGGTATTTCGCTGGCGCTTGTCGGCGAGCGCGGCAAGCCGGTCACCGACTTCCTGCAGGCGGTTATCGCGCCCGTTTTCAAGCTCGTCGCCATCCTGATGAAGGCAGCACCGATCGGTGCCTTTGGCGCCATGGCCTTCACCATCGGCAAGTATGGCATCGGCTCGGTCACCAATCTCGCCATGCTGATCGGGACCTTCTACATAACGTCCTTCCTGTTCGTGGCGGTCATCCTCGGCGCCGTCTGCCGCTACAACGGCTTCTCGATCCTGGCGCTGATCCGCTACATCAAGGAAGAGCTTCTGCTCGTTCTCGGGACGTCGTCGTCGGAAGCAGCCCTTCCGGGCCTGATGAACAAGATGGAAAAGGCCGGCTGCAAGCGCTCGGTCGTCGGTCTCGTCATCCCGACCGGCTATTCCTTCAACCTCGACGGCACGAATATCTACATGACGCTGGCGGCGCTCTTCATCGCCCAGGCGACCGATATCCAGCTGCCGCTCGGCGACCAGATCTTGCTGCTGGCCGTCGCCATGCTGAGTTCGAAGGGGGCTGCTGGCATCACCGGCGCTGGATTCATCACGCTGGCTGCGACCCTTTCGGTCGTGCCCGCGGTGCCGGTTGCCGGCATGGCGCTGATCCTTGGTATCGACCGCTTCATGTCGGAATGCCGGGCGCTCACCAACTTCATCGGCAATGCGGTGGCAACCGTGGTCGTCGCGCGCTGGGAAGGTGAACTCGACCAGACGCTCTTCCATGCAGCACTCGGTGGCAAGGTCCTCGAAGAGGACGACATCCAGCCGGAACTGCAGCCGGCAGAATAATACTTCCGCGCCGACCCAAGACGGCGATCGGAACTGAAGCGCGGCCCGGTATTCATCGGGCCGCGCTTTTTGTTTGCCTCTACTCGGCGGCGATGATGTGGAATTCGGGCGGCTGTGCCGGGTTCTGCGCCTTGCTCATCAAGTAGATCAGACAGCTCGTCCGAAGCAGGGATGCAAAGTTCGAAACCGAACCGTTGATCTCCAGTGCTTCGTCGTGGAGCGTCGACAGGAAGCGGGATGTCGAGAAATTCTGGCTGGCTGCGATCTCGTCGATCAGCACCCAGAAGGCGGCTTCAAGCTGGATGCTGGTGGAATGACCACCGATGCGGACGGAGCGGTTCACCGCGCGATATCGGCCCGGGTCCTGTCCTGCGAAGACTTCACACATGGCATGCTCCTCCCTGGTTTTCGTTTCTTAGGTTTTCGGTCTTTTGGGGCATTATGTTGCGCGCCGCAGCTCTGGTCAATTTCCGTCTTTCCTAAACTGCCTCGCCCGGCTGCGAAGAATGGCCACATCTGCCGGCGAAAAAAATCGGCTGCGGTAATGGGCTGCTACCAGCCGTCCGGAAAATAGCGACATCCTCTCTGCATGACATCTGTCAGCATGCGAGGAACAGCCCATTGGCCAAAATGATCCATTCGATGATCCGAGTTCTGGAAGAGGTCCGATCCGTTTCCTTCTACGTGCAGGCATTCGGTCTGGAAGTCGCAGAACGTCTCGATTTCGAGACCTTCACCCTGATCTATCTCAGCAATGCGGAGAGCGAGTTCGAGCTTGAACTCACGGTCAACAAGGGCCGCGAGGAGGCCTATGACCTTGGGACCGGCTACGGCCATCTTGCGGTCAGCGTCTCGGACCTCGACGCCGAACACAAGCGGTTGACGGATCTCGGCCTTAACCCGGGCAAGATCGTCGAGTTCAACCGCGACGGGGCGCTGCTTGCCCGCTTCTTCTTCATCACCGATCCCGATGGCTACAAGATCGAGGTCCTGCAGCGGCACGGACGGTACAAATGATCGTATGGCCGGGGGAAGAGGAGCCCTCGGTCGTATGTTTTCGCAGCCGGCGGGCGCGGCAGCGCGCCTTCCAAGGGTGACGGCAAAACGCCGTTGCGCATCATCTCATGGGAGGAGAATGACGTGGTTACGATACTCGACAAGACCGGGGGCATGTCCCGTCGCCAGCTTCTGAAGACCGGTGCGGCGAGTGCCGTGCTGATGATTACGGGCACTGCCGTAATCTGTCCCGACCAGGCCTGGGGCCTGGAGGCGACAGCCCTGAAGCCGGATACGCTCGCGACGCTCATCAAGATGGCGCGTGACGTCTACCCGCATGACCAGCTCGCCGAACGCTTCTATGCGGCAGCCGTCAAGGGGCAGGACACGATGGCGGGCAAGGACGAGAAGCACAAGGCGCTGATCGAGGACGGCATCGCCGATCTCGACAAACGCGCCGGTGCCGGCGGCTATCGCGGCCTTGGCTGGGAGGATGATCGCGTGGCGATCCTGCGCGACATCGAAACGACGCCCTTCTTCCAGGCGGTGCGCGGCGACCTCGTGGTCAGCCTCTATAACCAGAAGGAGATCTGGCCGATCTTCGGCTACGAGGGCGAGTCCTATTCCAAGGGCGGCTATATCGAGCGCGGGTTCGACGACATCACCTGGCTCTGAGCTACCCCAGACACGCATTCATCGTCGCCGGAAGGAGGCCCATCGCGGATGGGAACGGCGGCGCTTACCCAAATTGACCGATTTCCCGGGAGGAAAACATGGCAGCACCCTATGATCTCAACGACGACAGCGTGGTCGTCATCATCGGTTCCGGTGCAGGCGGCGGCACGCTCGCCAACGAGCTTGCCCAGAAGGGCATCGACGTGGTCGTGCTCGAAGCCGGTGCCCGCATCGAACATGAAGACTTCATTAACGACGAATGGGAGAGTTTCTCCCAGCTCGCCTGGCTCGACAACCGCACCACCGGTGGCGGCTGGAGAGTGTCCAAGGACTTCCCCAACCTGCCGGCCTGGATCGTCAAGGCCGTCGGCGGCACCACCACCCACTGGGCCGGTGCCTCGCTGCGAATCCAGGAGCACGAGTTCAAGACGCTCACCCATTACGGCAAGGTCGAGGGCGCCAATCTCCTCGACTGGCCGATCACACTCGCCGATCTCGAGCCTTACTATGCCAAGGCCGAAGACAAGATGGGCGTCACCCGTACCAATGGGATCGAGGGCCTGCCCGGCAACAACAACTTCAAGATCCTTAAGGCCGGCGCCGACAAGCTGGGTTACAAGGAGTGCCACACCGGCAACATGGCGATCAATTCGGCCGATCGCGATGACCGCATGAGCTGTCAGCAGACCGGCTTCTGCTTCCAGGGCTGCAAGTGGGGCGCAAAGTGGTCGACGCTCTACACGGAAATTCCGAAGGGCGAGGCGACCGGCAAGCTCGAAGTCCGGCCGAACTCGCATGTCGTCAAGATCGAGCATGATGACACGGGCAAGGTGACCGCCGTCGTCTATGCCGACAAGGATGGCAATCTCCAAAGCCAGAAGGCCCGCATCATCTGCGTTGCCGGCAATTCGATCGAAAGCCCGCGCCTGCTGCTCAACTCCGCTTCGTCGAAGTTCCCGGATGGCCTCGCCAACTCCTCCGGCCAGGTCGGCAAGAACTACATGCGTCATACGACCGGCTCGGTCTATGCCGTCTTCGACAAGCCGGTGCATTTCTATCGCGGCACGACCATGGCCGGGATCATCCAGGACGAGGCACGTCACGATCCGTCACGCGGCTTCGTCGGTGGCTATGAACTTGAGACGCTGGCGCTCGGCGTGCCCTTCATGGCGGCCTTCCTCGATCCGGGTGGCTGGGGCCGCTCGTTTGCCTCGGCCATGGACCAGTATGCCAATATGGCGGGTCTCTGGATCGTCGGCGAGGACATGCCGCAGGAGCAGAATGCCGTGAAGCTGCATGCCGAGCTCAAGGACAAATACGGCATGCCGATCCCGGACGTCTGGTTTACCGATCATCCGAATGACGAGGCGATGCGCAATCACGCCTACAAGCAGGGCGTGGCCCTCTATGAGGCGGTGGGTGCAACCCGTGCCTTCCCGACGCCGCCCTATCCGTCGACCCACAATCTCGGCACCAACCGCATGAGCGAGAAAGCCCAGGACGGTGTTGTCAACAAGTGGGGCCAGACCCACGACATCAGCAACCTTTTCGTCTCCGATGGCAGCCAGTTCACCACCGGAGCGGCCGAAAATCCGACCCTGACGATCGTCTCTCTTGCGATCCGCCAGGCGGATTACATCGCCGAGCAGATGGGCCAAGGCACCATCTGAGCGGCGGAACTACCTCCCTCTTGCGGGCAGCGATCGCGACGAGCGGTCCTGCCCGCTTTTTCGTGGAGTGCAGAGCTTCAGTGGCTGCGGGCGGCGACGAGTGCGCGGGCTTTCTCGCGTGCCTTGTTGCGGGTGCGGAGAACGGCCTCGCGGATGCGTGCGCTGCGGCTGTTGTCGTTGTCGGCGACCGTCATCGCATTGCCGCGCCATTCGAAACCGCTGCCGAACCATGCGGCGACGAAGAGAGCCGGCAAAAGCAGATCACGGGCGAGCATGGCCGGAACGATCCGCCAGCCGTTCGGCCAGCCATAGGTTCTGGCGAGCAGCACTTCTGCGCCATACCAGGCGGCAAGATAGGTGAGCGGGGCGAGAAGCGGCAGTGTTCCTGTCGCCGCGAGCGCAATCATGGCTGTCATTGGAAGGGCTGCGCCTGTCAGGATTTCCGGCAGGAAATAGAGCGGGAAAGAGGCGCGGCGCAGGCGCGCCCAGCGCAGCTGTCGCTTCCAGACGGCGGCGATATCCCGCTTGCCGAGCGGCTGCGGGAAGGGCTCGTGAACGATCCGGACCTTGAGGCCCGCATTGCGGATCAGCAGTGTTGCGGCGGCATCCTCGGCGACCTCGTCGCCCAGTCGCTCGAAACCACCGAGCTGCGTCATCACGTGACGGTTGAACAGCATCGATTTGCCCTGAGCAAAGCCGAAGCCACAGGCGTCGGCGAAGAGCTGCCAGCGGGCCTGGAAACTGTCGAGCCAGGCGCTTTCGAGAAGGGCGCCAGCGTTCTCCGGCTCGGTTCCCGCCGGTGGCGAGCAGACGAGGCCGGTCTGGCTGTCCCAGCGGGCGATCATGCGCTCGATGGTGTCTGCAGGCATCAGCACGTTGCTGTCGGTCATGACGATCCAGTCATGGCGGGCGGAGCGCCAGCCCTTGACCACGTTGTTCAGCTTGGGATTGGCGCTGAAGGGATCATCGCCAACGAGAAGTGTCGATGGGACGTCGGGATGCTCGGCCATCAGGCGACGGGCAAGGGATGCTGCCGGATCGTCGGCTCTCGCGACGCAAAAGAGAATTTCATAGGTCGGCCAATCGAGCCGGAAGGAGGATGCGAGGCAGCGCTCGAGATTGTTTTCCAGTCCACAGATCGGGCGGATGAGGGTGACCGGCGGGCGCGGCGTCGGCGCAGCCTCTCGGTTTTTTTGGCGCAGCTTGACGGAGAGGACGACGGCGATGCTTGCAAGCTGTGCGAGAAGCGCGATCGCGGCAAACCAGATCAGAAAAGTCATGGCGAGTCTCCGGATTTTGGTATCCGGTTAGCACCGCAGTGTGACAGTTCGGCGAAGCCTCGCCGGGTGCGCTATGCGGCTTCAGTCCTTGCTGCGGAGGGTGCGAAGCAGTTTGAAACCCAGGAATGCGGCGACGGCACCGGCCGCGAGGAAGCCGCTGATGCTGCCGCTGATTTCGGCAATCTCCGTGACACTCTCGCTGAAGGCCGCTCCGAGACCGGTATAGAGGCCGACCCAGACCATCTCTCCAAGGAGGCCTGCCAGCGTGAAGCGCGCCCAGGAAAAGCCTGAGGCTCCGGCCAGCAGGTTAAGATAGGGGCCGAGCGGGGAAAGCAGCCAGCGGGTGAGAAAGACGGCGAGATTGCCGCGTGCATCCATCTCGTGCTGCGCCCGCTCTATCGCTTTGCGGCGCGCCGGCTCGCGGCTGACGATCGGGACAAGGCGCTGTCCGGCGAGGCGCCCCAGCATGTAGCCGATCTGGTCTCCCGCCACGGCCGAGGCGAGTGCGACGGCAATGACATAAGCCAGCGTGAAGTCTCCGGCGGCCGCCAATGCGCCCATCAGCATCATGACGATCGAGGCGGGCAGCGGCGCGCCGAGGCAACTGATGCCGACGACCAGCGCAAGCAGCAGCAGGCCATAGGACGGCAGCGATGCGAGCAGCGTCTCGGTCAGGGTCATCTCGCAGGCCCCTGCCGGCGCAGTTCGGCAAGGGAGGCTTCTATCTCGGCCTTGAACTCTTCAAAGTCCTGGTCACGCTCTTCGGCCAGCCGCTCCAGTGAGGGGCGTGGGCCATCCTTTGGCGGCGGTGGCAGATCGAGGTCGCGGGCAAGCTTCTCAACCGGCACATGCCAGGAATGGGCGACATAGCCGATCGTCATCCAGGGCTCGGGCGGGAGGTCCTGGCGTGCGGGGTCGTTCCAGTAGGCCACGAAGAAGATCGTGCGCCCGGCGAAGAAGATTGCAAGCGCCATCGCCAGCAGGAAGGCAGAGGTCAGAATGCGCTGCCGGCGCCAGAGTTTCAGGAATGACTTCACGGTTCTCTTGTGTGCTCGGGTCGGGTTGAGGTTGACAGGTCCGGTTGCCGGCTCTCTATCGTCTTAAGGCATGTAAGCGAGAACGAGGAGCGGCGGCAATGGCGGAGGCGGGTGTCAGGCTCGAAGATAGCTGGAAAGCGGTGCTGGGAGACGAGTTTGAACAGCCGTATATGCGCAACCTCAAGGATTTCCTGCAGTCCGAAAAGGCTGCCGGCAAGCAGATCTTCCCCAAGGGGGCGGAGTATTTCCGCGCGCTCGATCTGACGCCGCTCGACGAAGTCCGGGTGGTGATCCTCGGCCAGGATCCCTATCACGGGGCAGGGCAGGCACACGGGCTCTGCTTCAGTGTCCAACCGGGTGTCCGCATCCCTCCTTCGCTCGTCAACATCTACAAGGAGCTGCAGAGCGATCTCGGCATTGCGCCGGCGCGGCACGGCTTCCTGGAGCACTGGGCGCAACAGGGCGTACTGCTTCTCAACAGCGTGCTGACGGTCGAGGAGGCGCGGGCTGCTTCCCATCAGGGGCAAGGCTGGGAGCGGTTTACCGATGCGGTGATCCGTGCCGTGAACGAGGACTGCGAGCATGTCGTCTTCATGCTGTGGGGTTCCTATGCGCAAAAGAAGGCTGACTTTGTCGATCGGTCCCGCCATCTGGTCTTGAAGGCGCCGCATCCCTCGCCGCTTTCGGCATATAACGGCTTTTTCGGCTGTCGGCATTTTTCGCAAGCCAATGAGTATCTTCTCTCCAAGGACAGAAACGCGATTGATTGGCAGTTGCCCAATGAGGCATGAGAATGTTCTGATGTTCTACCATCCATCACGGCTTAAGTAGTAATCCGTTATTCTACCTGTCGGTCAAAATACAGCCTGACGTTTATTGTGCGCTTTATTGCGGACGGGCAAATTGGCGCTGCTTTTTCAATCGTGTTCAGGTCTTCCCTTTATGCAGTCCGCAATTCCGGTTTCGTCCGTTTGGCGAAGGCCCGTTTCGCCGCTTGTTTGTCGCTGTGAAGAGGGCGATCTCGACCTTGTTATCATCGGTGCCGGGTATCAGGGTCTTTCGACAGCGCTGCATGCGGCGCGGGCCGGGCTTTCGGTTCAGGTCATCGAAGCCGGCGGGATCGGTGACGGTGCATCCGGGGTGAATGGCGGCCAGGTGATCCCGGGACTGAAGCAGGATCCGGAAACGCTGCTTGCGCTTTTCGGTGAAGGGACCGGTCGAAGGCTGATTGAGTTTTCGGCGCGGACAGCAGATTTTGTCTTCGATCTCATCGCCCGCGAAGGTCTCGACGTCGAGCATACGCGTTCCGGCTGGATCCAGGCGGCGCATACCGAGACCGCCATGCAGGCGGCCGCTCAGCGCAATCGGCAATGGCGGGCGCAAGGGGCGGATGTCGCGCTTCTCAATCCGGCAGAGATTGCGCTCCTGACCGGTGCCGAAGGTTATCGCGGCGGTTTTCTTGACCGTCGCGCCGGTGTCGTCAATCCGCGGGCGCTCTTGCATGAACTGGCGCGTGTCGCAACGGAAGCCGGCGCGGCGCTTGTTCTGAATGATGCCGCCATGTCGCTGCAGAGGGACGGAGCGTTCTGGCAAGTCACAACGCAATCCGGCCGCTCGTTCCGGGCGCCGAAAGTCCTTGTCGCGACCAACGCCTATTCCAAGGGGCTGGTCCCGAATCTTGCCCAGAGCCTCGTCTGGCTGCATTCCTTCCAGATTGCCACGGATCCGCTGCCGGCGGATTTCGATTTCGTCTTGCCAAGCGGACAGGCGGTCTCTGACAGCCGGCGGATCCTCGTCTATTATCGCCGCAGCGCAGACGGTCGTCTGGTGCTCGGTGGCCGAGGGGCAATGCGCGTGCCGCGTTCGAGCGACGACTGGCTGCATCTGGAGCGGGCCATGCTTCGGCTCTTTCCCATGCTTGGCTCGGTGCGGATCGAACAGCGCTGGTTCGGCCGTGTCGCGATGACGCCCGACCATCTGCCGCATCTTCATGAACCTCATCCGGGACTTCTGATGGCGGCCGGCTGCCAGGGGCGCGGCATCGGGCTAATGATGGCGCTCGGTCAGGCTCTCGCGCGGTATCTGGCCGAGGGGAGCCGCGAGGCACTGCCACTGCCGATGACGCCCGTGGTTCCCATTCCGCTGCATCGCTTCCGGCGTCTCGGTGTCGCTGCTCATCTTGCCTGGTATCGACTGCTCGATGGACTGGAACGCTGATCCCCGCATTCAGGTTGGGGAAAGCCTGATCACGCCGTCTTGCATGCTTGCCGTGATCCGGCATGTGACCAATAGTGCCAAACACCTTACTTTCACTCCGCTGGAGCCCGCATGTCCAACCATCTGAAGTTCTTCATAGACGGTGCGTGGGTCGATCCGCTGGAGCCTGCGGTTCTGGACGTAATCGATCCGTCCACCGAAGAGCCCTTTACGACGATCTCCATCGGCGGACGCGGCGATGTCGACCGCGCCGTGGCAGCCGCCCGAAAAGCCTTTGCCACTTTCTCGCTGACCGACCGGTCAGAGCGTCTGGCGCTTCTCGAACGCATCCTTGCTGTTTACAATGAGCGCTTCGACGACATTGCCCAGGCGGTCAGCCGTGAAATGGGGGCGCCGCTTACTTTCGCACGGGACTCTCAAGCCTGGGCCGGACGAGCGCATCTCGAGGCCACGATTGCCGCCTTCAAGAGCTTCGAATTCATGGAGCAGCGCGGCTCGACCCGCATCGTCAAGGAGCCGATCGGCGTCTGTGCGCTGATCACGCCCTGGAACTGGCCGCTCAACCAGATCGTCTGCAAGGTTGCGCCGGCTATTGCCGCCGGCTGCACCGTCGTGCTCAAGCCCTCGGAGATCGCGCCGGTCTCGGGGCTGATCTTTGCCGAGGTGATGGCGGCGGCTGGGACGCCTGATGGGGTGTTCAACCTGGTCAACGGCCGCGGCCCCGAAGTTGGTCAGGTGATGGCAGGCCATCCCGATGTTGACATGGTGTCGTTCACCGGTTCGACCCGCGCCGGCATCATCGTCGCCAAGACGGCGGCGGATACGGTAAAGCGTGTGGCGCAGGAACTGGGTGGCAAGTCGGCGAACATCATTCTTCCTGACGCCGATTTCGAAACTGCCGTGCGCAAGGGCGTGGAGGGCTGCTTCGGGAATTCGGGACAGTCCTGCGATGCGCCGACCCGGATGCTAGTCCCGGCCGATCGCCATGACGAGGCGCTGCATATCGCACGGGAAGCTGCGGACGCTCACACGGTTGGCGACCCGCTGGCCGATGATACTGTTCTCGGTCCTGTCGTCAGCGACGTTCAATACAACAAGATCCAGCGGCTGATCGAAGTGGGGATCGAAGAGGGCGCGCTGCTGGTCACTGGCGGTCCCGGGCGGCCAGAGGGTCTGAACCGCGGCTATTACATCCGTCCGACAGTTTTCGGCCATGTGACGCCGGATATGACGATCGCTCGCGAAGAGATCTTCGGCCCGGTGTTGTCGATCATGCCCTACGAGACGGAAGAGCAGGCAATCGAGATCGCCAACGACACCGTTTATGGCCTCGCTGCCTATGTTCAGTCGCAGGATATCGACCATGCGCGGCGGGTTGCAGGGCAGATGCGCGCGGGTTCCGTCTATCTAAACTATCCGGACTGGGACACGTCCGCGCCGTTTGGCGGCTACAAACAATCCGGCAATGGCCGGGAATATGCCGACTGGGGTATCCACGACTTTCTTGAGATCAAGGGCATCGTCGGCTGGGGCGCCTGAGCGGCTTTCCACATCAGCATGACGCCGCCTTTCCTGCTGCGAACGCGCCTTGGACCTCGTGAGTTTCTGCCCTGGATTACCTCGCAGGCGGCTGCTGTCTAACTGCCACCTGCAGTCAATGTTGCCTCAGTTGTTATCTCTTTGCCTAATTTCTGCCAATTTTTCCAAAGGCTTGCAGTAGAGCCTTAGGACAGGTGCGCGGAACAATTTCGCGTGAAGTCCGTTCTTTCCGTCAATGGCAGTCAACGGAAAGGATCAAGTCATGAATACGAAGATTATCGCTCTTGGCGCAGTCGTACTTGGTGCCGTCGCTTCTCCTGTCCTGGCGCAGGAAGGTACGGTCACAGGTGCTGCCGGTGGTGCTGTGACCGGTGCCATTGTCGGCGGTCCCGTTGGTGCCGCCGTGGGTGGCGTCGTCGGCGCCATTGCCGGCACCGCAGTCGCCCCGCCGCCGGACCGGGTTGTCACCTATGTCCAGCAGCAGCCGGTCCCGGCCCAGCCGGTCGTGATCGAGCGGCAGGTGGTCGTTGGTGAACCTCTTCCGCAGGAAGTCGTCCTGACGACGATCCCCGAGGATCCGACTTACGCCTATGCCGTGGTCAACAACCAGCGCGTCATCGTCGACCCGCAGACTTACGTCGTCGTCGGCGTCGTCCAGTAAGCGCCGATTCCCAGCCTTATAAATAAGCAAGCTATCGGCCGGCCGCGCAGCGGTCGGTCGCTCAAACCAGGAGGAAATACCATGGACCAACGTCCTGATCCCCGCCTCGACCAGCGTCCGCACGTCACCCAGCAGACCACTTCTGGCGGCGGCGCGACCTGGGGCATCGCAGTCCTGCTGATCGTGGTGATCGCAGCCGGCGCATACTTCGTCTTCGGTGGCAATGACACTGCCGAAACGCCTGCTACGCCCGCCACGGAAAGCAGCGCGCCCGCAGCTCCGCCGGCCGATGCTCCGGCCGCTCCGTCGGCTGACACGACTACGCCGCCTGCCGGTTCTGCAACGCCCCCGGCTGCTGATCCGGTTACCCCGCCGGCCGCAACCGATCCGGCTCCGGCCGCACCTGCTCCGACCGGTGGTGCCACCGATACGCCGCCGGCGACCACAACACCTTAATCGGTGTGCCAATGCACTGAGAGGCCGGCCCCTTTGGGGGCTGGCCTTTTTCGTGCCGATACGCTTTTCTCTGGACGCGTGCAGCGCAGCGACAGGACAGGAGAACGTCCAATGGGTGATGAGGGGCTCATGAGCACTGACACAGGTCGCGCACCACGTCTCGTCATCGATCCTTCCGACTATCCGGCTGTCTACGCAATCGGTGACGTGCATGGCTGTCTCGATGCGCTTCTGGAGCTGGAAGACATGATCCGCGAGGACGCGCAGTCGATCGAGGGGCGCAAGCTGATCGTGATGCTCGGCGACTATGTCGATCGTGGCCCGAAATCCGCTGCCGTCCTCTATCATCTCACCGCGTCGCCGCCCTCAGGCTTCGAACGCATTTGCCTGCGCGGCAATCACGACGATGCCTTCCTCGCCTTTCTCGACGGTGATCCGGCCGGTGACTGGGTGCTCGACCATGGTGCGGAGACGACCTTGGCCTCCTATGGGGTCGAGGTAGACGGCTTCAACCTGCCTGCGGGCCGATTTGCATTACGCGAGGCCATTAGGAATGCAGTTCCCAGCAGCCATGTGGCGTTTCTCCGCTCGCTGCCGGTGCTGCTCACCATGGGTACGGATGTCTTCGCCCATGCCGGTCTAAAGCCGGGACGACCGCTTTCCGAGCAGACCGATGACGATCTCATGTGGATCAGGCGATCCTTCCTCGATCTCGGTCCTGGCCTGCCTGTGCGTGTCTTTCACGGGCATACGCCGATGCGGGAAGCCCATGTCGGTCCGGATCGGGTCAGTCTCGACACGCATTGCTATCGCAGCGGGCGGCTGACAGCGGCGCGTGTTGTTGCTGGAGACGTGACAATCCTCTCGGTCGGCTAACCTTGCTTGAGCTTGTCAGCGCGGAGCCTTGTCAGGGGCAGGCTTGCCCCATTCGGCGATGGCGATGCCGCCGAGAACGAGAACCAGCGCCACGACATGGAAGACTTCCAGCTTTTCGCCGAGAATGGTGACCGATAGCAGCGTGCCGAAGACCGGCACGAGATTGATGAAGAGGCCGGCGCGGTTGGCGCCGATGCCTTCGACGCCCTTGATGTAGAGGATCTGGGAGATCAACGAGGGGAACAGCCCGGCATAGAGTATGATCAGCCAGCCGCGTGTATCGGGCAGGATGAGTTCGCCTCGGCCCGCTTCCCACCAGAGAAGCGGCAGACAGGTAACGGCGGCGGCGAGTGCCGGCACCGCCATCAGGCTCTTCCAGTGGACGGGCGGCTTCCAGCGTAAAGACACGGTGTAGATGGCGTAAGCGATGCCGGCAAACAGCATCAGCAGATCGCCATAATTCAGCGTTAGGGTGAGCAAGGTCTGGAGATCGCCATGGGAGGCGGTGACGGCAGCCCCTATGAAGCTGATCATGAAGCCCAGGATCTGGACCGCGGAGACGGCAATGCGAAACAGCAGGAAGTTGATGACGAAGATCAGGACCGGGATGGCGCCTTGTTCGATCGCGCCATTCACGGCGCTCGTATACTTGAGCGCCGTGTAAAGGAAGCCGTTGAAGGCGGCATAGCCCACCGCGCCGTAGAAGATCAGAAGCTTCCAGTTGGCTTTCAGGACCTCCCAGTCCTTGCGGATCTGCGGGATTGCAATCGATGCGATGACAAGGGTCGCGAGCGCCCAGCGGCCAAAGCTCAGAACCATCGGGCTCACATGACCAAGTGCGAGCTTGCCGGCGATGGTGTTGCCGCCCCAGAGCAGAGTGGTGATGACGAGAAACGTGTAAGCGCGAATGGGCAAAGGCGGCTCTTCCCTGCATGCGGAGGCCGCTGCCGAACCCGTCTCCTCCCGGTCCGTCACGGCGCGAATTGCCTCCGAAATAGGCGAGGGGGGGTGGTTTGTCACGTAAAAAGCCAAATCGCCCGTCAAGACGGGTCGATTTCCCAAAAACAACACAGTATAGATGCGCGGGTTTGGGTAGGCGCAGGCACTGCGCAATATACAGGATTATGTGATGACGAATGTCGTGGTGATTGGTTCGCAATGGGGTGACGAGGGCAAGGGCAAGATTGTCGACTGGCTCTCCGAACGTGCGGACATCGTGGTCCGCTTCCAGGGCGGACACAATGCCGGCCACACGCTCGTCATTGACGGCGTTTCCTACAAGCTGTCCCTGCTTCCCTCGGGCGTCGTGCGTCCCGGCAAGAAGGCCGTCATCGGCAACGGCGTCGTCGTCGACCCGCACGCGCTGATCGCCGAAATCGGCCGCCTAAAGGATCAGGGCGTCGAGGTCACGCCGGACAATCTGCGCATCGCCGAAAACGCCACGCTGATTCTCTCGCTGCACCGCGAACTGGACGGCATGCGCGAAGATGCGGCCTCCAACAGCGGCACCAAGATTGGTACGACACGCCGCGGCATCGGCCCGGCCTATGAGGACAAGGTCGGTCGTCGCGCGATCCGCGTCATGGATCTTGCCGATCTCGATGCGCTGGAAGGCAAGGTCGAACGTATTTTGACCCATCACAACGCGCTGCGTCGCGGTTTCGGCGTTGCCGAAATCGAGCACAAGACGATCATGGAGGAACTGACCTCGATCGCCGATCGCGTTCTGCCGTTCATGGATTCGGTCTGGGTGCTGCTCGACAAGGAGCGCCGCAAGGGCTCGCGCATCCTGTTCGAAGGTGCTCAGGGCTCCCTGCTCGACATCGATCACGGCACCTATCCCTTCGTCACCTCGTCAAACACCGTCGCCGGTCAGGCCGCGGCCGGTTCCGGCATGGGCCCGGGCTCGCTCGGCTATATCCTGGGCATCACCAAGGCCTACACCACGCGTGTCGGTGAAGGTCCGTTCCCGACCGAGTTGCATGACGAGATCGGCCAGTTCCTCGGTGAGAAGGGGCATGAGTTCGGCACCGTCACGGGCCGCAAGCGCCGTTGTGGCTGGTTCGACGCGGCGCTCGTGCGCCAGTCGGTCGCCACCAATGGAATCACCGGTATTGCATTGACCAAACTCGACGTTCTGGATGGTCTTGAAGAGCTGAAGATCTGCGTCGGCTACAAGCTGGACGGTCAGGAAATCGACTATCTGCCGGCAGCGCAGGCTGCCCAGGCGCGTGTCGAGCCGATCTACATCACGCTTGAAGGCTGGAAGGAATCGACCGTCGGAGCCCGGAAATGGGCGGATCTGCCGGCTCAGGCGATCAAATATGTCCGTCAGGTCGAAGAACTGATCGGTGCGCCGGTCGCACTTCTGTCGACAAGTCCGGAACGGGACGACACCATACTTGTGACGGACCCCTTCGAGGATTAATCTAGGATTTTATTGAAATTTTGCCGGCGCGGCGGGCCGGCTCTCAAGAGAAAGTGCTGATGGCTGACTTTATCGCTGTGATTCGACGGGCCGTGGACGGCCTGTCGAACAATACTCCGGAGATGCGCGCGCGGGTCTATGAAAAGGCTCGCGCCGCTGTCGTTCGGCAGCTCGAGAACATGTCACCGCGCCCGCCCGAGCATATGCTGCAGCGTCAGCTCGACAAGCTCGATGCGGCGATCCGTGAAGTCGAAGCGGAACATGCGGATGCCTTGCCGCCGCTCGACGAGGCGCCTGAACCTTCCATGCCTGCAGCCGCGTCTGCCGGTGTGGCAACGGCAGCGGCTGTCTCTGCGCCCGCCTGGGCCGAGCCGCAGCCCGAATACGCGCCTTCTTCGAACGAGGACATCGTGGCGCAGGAACCGGCGGAAGACGCTGCTCCGGCCGCACAGTCGGTCGAGCCTCAACCGGCGGGGGTGAGCGGTGATGACTGGGCGGATGCGCATATGGCCGAGCCTGCGGCCCCTGCGCCGGTAGAGGAGCCAGCCTACGTCCCCGAAGAACCAGCCTACGTCGCCGAAGAAACCATTACGCCCGTAGAAGAGGCTGTTCCGGAACAGGCCGTCGAACCGATGCGGCCGGCGGAAACCGCCTGGCAGGACCAACCCTTTGCGGTTCAGGAGCCGGAGAACGACTATGCGCGGCTCTACGAGAGCCGTGAAGACGATGCTCCTGCCGTCGAGCCGGAGCCGCAGTACGAACCGGCGCCGGAGGCGAGGGACGAAGTCGAAACGGTCGCAGCCGCTGGACCCTACGGCGAAGGGCCGACCGCCGAAGAGACCTGGCCTCGGGGTGACGAGCCGGAAACGGCTGCACCCGCCTGGGATGCCGTGCCTGTTGTCGAGGCCGAGCCTGTGGCCGAAGGGCCCCTTGCCTCGGACGTGGCAGTCGAGGTCGAGCCTTATATCCCACCGCAGGCGCCGGAGGTTGGCATTCGGGTGGATTCTGTCGAGGATTGGCTGCAGAGCCGCGCACTCGATCCGGCCCCGGTCATCCCCTCCGCAAGCTGGGACCTGCCGGCTGCGACTGAGACAGCCGCCAATCGCGTCCCCGAGCTGCCGGAAATCGACACCGCGCCGCCGGCCGTTTCCTACACGCCGACCGACGAGTTCCCTGCCTATGAGGAACCTGTACACGTCGAGGCCAGCAACGACTATGTCGCGCCGGAGGGCTTGAGCCTTCCCGATGCCGACCCGGTCGTGCTTGGCAAGATCGCGTCCGGTTCTGCGGCGCCGGCAATCGACGCCGATGACTTCAGCCAGTGGTTCCAGGAGCATGTCGATCAGGGCGAAACCCGGAAAGGCAATGGCGATCCGGCGTCTGCTTCCGCCGCCCCTGCGGCCAGCGAATGGGACGAGCATATCGACAGCTTTGCACCCAGCGCCAAGGGTGCGCAGGTCGAAGTTGCGGGCCAGGCCGATGGCATGGAAGCGCTTGTCGGTGGTTACGGCCAGCAGCCTGCCTATCGACTCGAGCCGAAGAAGCGTCGCAATCCGGCCCCGATCATCGTCGCTGCGCTGGTTCTGGTTGTGCTCGGCGCCGGCGGTTATCTCGCCTGGAGCATGCGTGATCAGATCGGCGGAATGGTCGCCAACCTGACGGGCGAAGTCGCTCCGACAGAGGAGACCGCAGAAGCGCCCGTGGCGACACCTGCCGAGCAGCCGGAGGCACCGACCGACACGGCGGCTGCGCCGGAAGTGGCGACACCTGCAGTCGACGACGGCAGCCAGAAATTCACACAGCGACTGCAGGCGGACGGAACGGAAATCGATGCTGGTGCCGGATCGGCGCCCATCGAGGGAGCGCCTGCCGAAGGTCGCTCGGTTTCTGCCCAGACCGTGGCGTCCACAGTCGAGCCGACCGATGCGCCGGCTGCTGCCGGTGGCGCTGCTGCCACGCAGACGCCGGGAGCCGCGACCAACACGGCAGCCGTAGCCGGCGGGGAAAAGCTCTTCCTTTACGAGGAGCGCCTTGGCCAGGCGACGCCTGTCGCGGTCCCCGGTTCGATCACATGGTCAGCGGTGCGTGAAAACGGTGCGGACGGCCGACCTGATCCGCAGATCCAGGGCCGTATCAACGTGCCGGAGCGCGGTATCTCGGCGCTCCTGACCTTCAAGCGCAACACCGACAATTCGCTGCCGGCGAGCCACATCATCGAAGTTGTGTTCTCCGTGCCTGCGGATTTCGAGGGTGGTGCGGTCGAGAACCTGCAGCGGATCGCGATGAAGCGCACCGAGCAAGACCGTGGCGACCCGCTCGTGGCCGTCACGGCCAAGGTGACCGACGACACCTATCTCGTGGCGCTCAACGACTTCGAGGATGTTGTGAAGCGCAATATGGACCTTCTGTCCACGCGCGGCTGGATCGACATTCCCGTCACCTACCGCAATGGTCGACGCGCGCTGATCACGCTCGACAAAGGCACGACCGGTGGCAATGTCTTCGAGCAGGTCATGCGCGAATGGGCGGCGCTGACGCCCGCCGCGCCCGCGAACTGAGGCGCGTCTTTATCTGCTTTCCAAGGATCCGTCGGGCATGCCCGGCGGATTTTTGTTTTCGAGTTCAGGGTCAGGGCAGCGGAAGTCTTTTGCGCCAGCGACCAATGCAGGGACGATGTGATGTCAGTACAGTCGCAGCGAGTTTCGACCATTCCCCTTGGTGATCATAGCGATGATCCCGCGATTGCCTTCCTGTCCGTCAGCAAGGGTTTCGGGCGTGGAAACGGGGCCATCCAGGCGCTCGATGGTTTGAGCCTTTCCATCCCCCAGGGTGTCGTCTATGGCCTGCTCGGTCCGAATGGGGCGGGCAAGAGCACACTCCTTCGCATTCTCGCTGGATTGGTCAGGCCCGATCGCGGCGAGATTCGGATATTCGGCGAGCCCGCCGGCCCCGCCCAGCGCAGCCGTCTCGGCATGCTGATCGAAGCGCCGAGCTTCTACCCCTTCCTGACGGCCCGCGAGCATTTGCAGATGTTGTCGCGCGCCACGGGTACCGCAACGCTTGTGGAGCCGATCTTGCGGCGCATCGGGCTTGAAAAGGCGGCCGACAAGGCCGTTTCTGGTTTCTCGCTTGGCATGAAGCAGCGGCTCGGCATCGGCTGTGCGCTGATCGGGCAGCCGGAGGCACTGGTCCTCGACGAGCCGACCAACGGGCTCGATCCCGATGGCATTCTGGAGATGCGGGCGCTTATCGACGAACTGGCGCATCGCGATGGTTTGACTGTGCTTCTATCCAGCCATCTGCTGGACGAGGTGGAGCGGGTCTGCGACCGGGTCGCGATCCTCCAGCGCGGGACGCTGGTCGCCGAAGGTGCGGTTGTCGATTTGCTGGATCGTGACGGGCGCTTCTGGCTCAAGGTGGACCAGCCTGATGCGGTGCTTGCCCGTCTCGGTGACGAGGCCGAGGAAGCTGACGGAGGCGTTTACGTGCGGATCGAGCGGACGGAGGTTCCGGAGCTCATCCTGTCGCTCGCCAATGCCGGCGTTCGCATACACGAGGCCAAGTGGATCAAGCCGGATCTGGAAACCGTTTTCCTGTCAGAGACGCGGGAGGTGCGCTCATGAGCCCGCTTCTCTCTGCCGAAATGCTCAAGCTTGTCCGTCAGCCGGGCATACTCTTCTGGGGCTTCCTGGCCGTGCCTCTCGCGGCACTTCTGGTCAAACTGGTCATCACGGGCTTCATCTATCTGCGTCTGGGGCGGCAGTCGGGCGATGTCGACGTGTTCCTGTCGGCGGCGAAGAGCCTCAGTCTCTCTGGAAACTCGCTGGGCCACCTGCTCTTTGCGCTCGGCATCGCCACGGTCTTCTTTCTCGAATATCGCTATTCCACCTGGCGGTTGCTGGTGCCCAGGCATCCGCGCATGCACCTCTTCGTCGCCAAGCTGCTCGTCTGCCTCGCATGGCTCGCATTCGCCCTGTTGCTGGCTGCTGCCGGCGATATTGTGCTGACTGTGCTGTTTGGCGTCTTGCAGGGGCAAGGTCTCGACATCACGGCGTCCTCGCTCATTGCGCTTCTGGCGGCATTCGGGATCGCATTTCTTGAGCTTGCGGTTCTGGCGTGCCTCGCTGCCCTGCTCGTGGTTGCCTTTCGGTCGATGATCGCGGCCGTTGTCCCGGCCTTTCTGCTGGCGATCGGGTCGACACTGCTCCAGCTCTACTTGGGAGCGGATGCAGACCGGCTGCCCTTGCCGGGGTATGCGGCACAGGCCCTGCGGGACTGGTTGCTGGCGGGAGGTGCGCCGGTGGCGGCGCTGCTTGGTTTGGCAGTGCTTGTCGGCTGGTTCTGTGTATTGACGGGACTTGGACTCGCTGTCTTCTCGCGGCAGCAACTGGCATCGGAGTAGAAAGGGCCACTCCCCAAAGGAAAAGCCGCCCGGTTGACCGGACGGCTTCAACAACTATCTCAGGACTGCAGGCTCTTTAAGCCTCTACTACCCGCAAGGCCTTGGCGCGCTCAAGAGCGTCCTTCTGGACGGCTTCCTGGACCTTTTCGAAGGCGCGGACCTCGATCTGGCGGACGCGCTCGCGGCTGATGTCGAACTCGGTGGAGAGGTCTTCCAGCGTCACGGGATCCTCTGCGAGGCGTCGGGCCTCGAAGATGCGACGCTCGCGCTCGTTCAGCACGCTCATCGCCCGCTTCAGCATGCTGCGGCGGGTGTCCAGCTCGTCCTGCTCGATCAGCACGGCTTCCTGGCTCTCGTGGTCGTCGACGAGCCAATCCTGCCATTGGCCGCTCTCGCCTTCGGCGGCGCGCAAGGGTGCATTCAGAGATGCGTCGCCGGAGAGGCGACGGTTCATCGAAATGACCTCTTCCTCGGACACCTTCAGCTTGGTCGCGATTTCGGTGACCTGGTCTGGCTTCAGGTCGCCTTCCTCGATTGCCTGGATCTTGCCCTTGAGGCGGCGCAGGTTAAAGAAAAGGCGTTTCTGGTTGGCGGTCGTGCCCATCTTCACCAGCGACCAGGAGCGCAGGATGTATTCCTGGATCGAGGCCTTGATCCACCACATGGCATAGGTCGCCAGGCGGAAGCCACGCTCGGGGTCGAACTTCTTGACAGCCTGCATCAGGCCGACATTGCCTTCCGAGACGACTTCGCCGATCGGCAGGCCGTAGCCGCGATAGCCCATGGCAATCTTCGCAACCAGACGCAGGTGGCTCGTCACCATCCGGTGCGCCGCGTCACGGTCGCCATGCTCGGCATAACGCTTGGCAAGCATATATTCTTCCTGGGGTTCCAGCATTGGGAACTTGCGGATCTCGTCCAGGTAACGGTTGAGGCCGGCTTCTCCGGCTGTGATCGATGGCAAACTGCTGCGGGCCATATAGCACCCCTCTTTCTTCGCGGGCTCCCAATTCCGGCGAGCCCCATCTCCGTGGATCTCTCTATCCCACAGAAATCCGTATGACAGATAAGTATGGCAAAACGGCGATACAAGATTTGTGTTCCGTCACGAGGCCGTGACGGAGTGTCAACCGATATGGAACGGTCAGGCTGAGAGCGTCAGGGGCTCACATCCCCTTCAGCGCATCGATCACCTTTTGCAAGTCCGCCGGGATCGGGGCTTCGAAGCGCATGGTTTTGCCTGTGGTCGGATGCTCGAAGGCGAGCAGGTAGGCATGCAGCGCCTGGCGGTGGAACTTGTTCACCGCGCGCTTGGCATCCTCCGGCAGGAGGTTCGCCTTGGTCTTGAAGGCGGCGCCATATTCCTGGTCGCCGATCAGCGGATTGCCGATATGGGCCATGTGCACGCGGATCTGATGGGTGCGGCCCGTTTCCAGGCGGCACTCGACCAGAGAGGCAAGGCAGGTGGCATCCGGCTTTTCGCCGTAGCGCTCCAGCACGGTGTAATGGGTGATCGCCTCGCGGGCGTCGTCGGTGTCCTCGCGCTTTACCGTGCGCTTGGTGCGGTCGGCGCCGGAGCGGCCCAGCGCGGCATCGATCGTGCCGGCAAGTGTACGAGGGCGGCCCCAGACGACGGCACGGTAGGCGCGCTCCAGCGGACCAGTGCGGCCGTGATCGGCGAACTGGTCGGCAAGATGGCGGTGGGCGATGTCGTTCTTGGCGACGACCATGACGCCCGACGTGTCCTTGTCGAGGCGGTGTACGATGCCCGGCCGCTTGACGCCGCCGATGCCCGAAAGTGTGTCGCCGCAATGATAGATCAGCGCATTGACCAGCGTGCCATGCCAGTTGCCGGCGCCGGGATGGACGACGAGGCCCGGCGGCTTGGCAATCACGATCAGGTCCTTGTCCTCGTAGAGGACTTCGAGAGGGATGTTCTCGCCTTTCGGCTGCGGATCTTCCGGCTCGGGCAGGTCGATGACGACGCTGTCGCCCGGCTTGATCTTGCGGTTCGGACTGTCGAGCAGATTGCCGTTGAGCTGCACCGCCCCCTGTTCGATCAGCGCCTTCACACGGTTGCGGGAAAACTCCTGACCGAGCGCTGCCGTTAGCCAGGCATCGATGCGGCCTGAGGCATCGTCTTCGGCAATCAGCTCTTTCCTTGATGCGGCGGCTTCGTTAAAGGGGTCGGTCATCATGTCATCCCGTCTTACGGCGGCCAGGGTCTCGGCCTTTGTCGCTGCCATTTGGCACAGACCGGGGTCTTCGACAATCGACAGCCGGTAGACCCGGCAATTTTCTCCGGCTCGTTCGCATCGGGGAAGGCATGCAAATCAGCGCGAACCTGGATTGGAAACGACTGCTGCCATGGCTCATATCGACGACGAGAACCCGGAAGACAAGCCGCTTGATCCCGTCATGGAAGGTGTGCGCCGCAAGATGGTCAAGCTGCAGCTGATCTCGGGCGGCATTATGGCCGTGCTCTTCCTCGCGGTGCTTGTATCGATCGTCTACAAGCTGACGCGCGACGAAGGCGGTGCCCAGCCGGTCGCCACGACGTCGCAGCCTTTCGCGGTCCCATCCGATCAGCCGCTCAGCCTGACCGCCAACCTGCCGGCCGGCTTCCGTGTCGTGCAGACCTCGCTGTCCGGCAGCCAGATGCTGATCTACGGCGAAACAGCTGAGGGCGCACGCAAGGCCTTCGTCTTCGATCTTTCGCTCGGACGTATCATTGCCGACGTCACGCTTGCTGGCAATTGAGGCAGGCGTGGAGCCGGGGCGCCTCATCGAGATCACCGATCCCGGCGATTTGAGGATCGCCGAGTTCACCTCGATCCGCGAACGCGACCTGACCGGACGTCACGGTCAATTCGTCGCCGAGGGCACCGTAGTGCTCTCGATGCTGGCGAAGGCACATGCCGGTGGTGGCTCGGTGCGGGCGGAAAAGCTTCTGCTTCTGAAGAACCGGGTCGCTGGCCTTTCCGATCTGATCGGTCAATTTGCGGCTGATATTCCGATCTATGTCGCCGAGGCTGCGGTTCTCGATGCGATTGCCGGTTTCCACCTGCATCGCGGGGTTCTCGCGCTTGGCAGCCGTTCTGCGGCACCCGAACTCAGCGATCTGGTCGCTCGCCTGCCGGAGAGCTCTCTGGTGCTGGTCGGGTGCAGCATCTCGAACCATGACAATATCGGTGCCCTGTTCCGCAATGCAGCGGGTTTCACCGCCGATGCCGTCCTCCTTGATGAAACCTGCTGCGATCCACTGTATCGCAAGGCATTGCGTGTTTCTGTCGGCTCGGTTCTGACGGTTCCCTATGCGCGGCAAGGGAGCGCCGAAGAGGTGCTCGGGGCACTTGCCACGGCGGGGTTCGAAATCTGGGCGCTGTCGCCGGCTGGTGTGGTCGAAATCGGCGCCATTGCGCCGGGCCGGCGCGTGGCGCTGGTGATGGGAACAGAGGGGGAGGGGCTTCCGGCTGCCATCCTTCATCGTTTCCGATCGGCCCGCATCGCCCAGGCTCCGGGCCTCGACAGCCTGAATGTCGGCACGGCCAGCGGCATTGCCCTCTACGCCATTGCCCGCGCCATGGGACGCCTCGGCTAATCCGGGTTCCGGAGTGCGGTTTCAGATCGCCGAGACAGTCGGCTTATTCGGCCGGTGTTGCCATGCCGGCGCCGCGACCGATCGACGGGTCCATGGCGAGTACCCGGTCGACCAGGCTCTTCGGCTTGTCGGCGCTCTTCGGTTGCGGCGCGACAAAGTCCGTGATCACGCTCTGCTCGCCTTCACGGGCGGCTGTCAGAACGATCATCTTGGCGGCGATGTCGCCGAGCTCTTCACGCAGTGCATCGTCTTCGGTCGATGCCTTCGCCTTCAACAGGCGCTCGGTCAGGGCCGTCTGGCTCCGGCGAATGTCGTTTTCCAGGGCGGCCGTATCGGTCGCGAGGTTGGAATTTGCGATCTCGTCTTCTGGCATCGGCGTATCCTTGGCGTCGGGTATCGCGATGCCGGCTTCCCGAAGGGCGCGCTGGGCTTCGCGGAGCTGGGCATTGGCCGTCTTCAGCTTGGCGCGCAGATCGCGAAGTTCGCGAGTGCGGCGCTCGACGAGCGAACTTGCGTCGGCTCTTTCCGCGGCATCCCGGGCCAGAACGTCTTCGAGGCGCAGAACCTTGTGTTCTTCCTGAGCCAGGCGCAGTTCCGCATCCTTGGCGCGCTTGCCGAGCAGTTTGTTTTCCCGTCGCAAGTCTTCGCGTTCGTCGCGCATGCCCTGGATGCGGGTCTTAAGCGTGTCGATCTCGGTGTCGCGGCTCATGGCTTCGATGCGCATGGTGTCCATGTCGCTGATCAGGCGGGCCATGCGATGGGCGCGTTCCTCGAGCTGCACATCCTTGGCAGCTGTAGAAATCTCCACACGCTTCAATGTCTCGCGCATCGTGGACATTTCCACATCGCTGCGCCGCAGACGCGAGCGCAAATCGGCGGCTTCCGTGCTCATGTCTTCGATCTGGACCTTGAGCTCCTTCGCCTCCGCGACGAGGCGTGCTGCTTCACCGCTGAGTGTCTCGTTCTTGAGCGTCAGGCCAATGGTTTTTTCACGCTCACGGGTCAGATCATGTTGGGTTTTGGCGTTTTCTGCTGCGTAGAGTGCGCGCACCATGTCCTTCTGGGCGCGGATCTCCTGCGGGCTGAGCGGCATGGTGGCCTTCAGCCGGTTTTCCGTATAGCGCACCACGCGCTGGTGCACGGCCGGGGCAACGAGCATCACAAGCAGCGCTGCCGCCATAAATCCCATTGCGAATATCAGGGTATATTCAATCACGACGGCGCCACAGCACTAGGGAAGCATTAGCAGATAGTTAAGCATGCACGATGTCGCCCGGCAAGCAGAACAGCCTGACGCGCGACGTCCTTCAACCAATATAGCTAACGGCAGAGCAGATCGAGCTTGCTTCAGCCTTAAGGTTTAAGGCGAGGCTGGTCAGAAAGGGTTCCAGGTCGGCGTCCGGGTCAGCTTCAGATAACCGACATTGACGCCGAGGCGTGCGCCGATGCCGGTGCGAATCGGTACCAGGACCACGTCACGGCTCTTCAATACCGTCATGCCGACGCCGGCAACGATATAGGCCGAGCCGCTGACGCCGCCATAGCGCGCATACAGCGTGTCGACATCCGGCAGGTCGTAGACCAGCATCATGGTGCGGGTGCCGTTGCCGCCGTAGTCGATGCCGAGGGAGGGGCCCTGCCAGAAGACGTCGTGCTGGCCGACATTCTTGGTGTAGAGCGTGCCCTCGCCATAGGTCAGGCCAGCGATGAGGGCGCCTGAACCTTCCTGGCCGAGAATATAGCCGTTGGGAAGGCCATTCTGCTCGAAGGCCTGCTCGATCACCTTGGCGAGCGCTCCGCTGGTCTCGCCGAAGAAGCCATGGCCTGCGTCGACCACTTCCTGGATCGAGTATTCGCCGGCAGCATGGGCGGGACGCAGAGCCGAAACGAGGCTGATCGTTGCCAGAATGGCGACGGCCAGCGACCGCAGCAACGGCAGGGAGCGGTGGGGCAGGTGACGCATAGTGCCTCCTAAATGCGATGCCGACGGATTCGGCATCTTCCTTGGGGGTATTTAAACCTAGCGAGCATCGTCTTAATAATCGGTTTACCAAATATGGTGTCATTATGGCCGAACGGCATCCGACCAAGTCGTAGCCAGCCGACGTATGTCCGACTGTTGCTGCGAGGGTCCACATCTTCTGGAGAAGACCATGGCGAAGAACCCCAACCTCACGCTTGCAGGCCCTGATCTTGCTGCGCTGCTTTGCAGCCGTGTCTGCCACGACGTGATCTCGCCTGTCGGAGCGATCAACAACGGCCTGGAACTGCTTGATGAAGGCGGCGCTGATGCGGATGCGATGGACCTGATCCGGACCAGCGCGCTCAACGCTTCGGTGCGGCTGAAATTTGCCCGTCTCGCCTTCGGCGCATCCGGCTCGGTCGGTGCTTCGATCGATACCGGCGAGGCGGAGAAGGCGGCAAAGGATTTCGCCCAGGCAGAGAAGAAGACCGAGGTGACCTGGAGCGGCCCGCGCGCGATCATCGCCAAGAACCGGGTGAAGCTGCTGCTCAACCTCTTCCTTGTTGCTTATGGTGCTATTCCGCGTGGCGGTTCGCTCGACATTTCTCTCGAAAACCCGGAGACGGACGCGAAGTTCAAGATCGTCGCCAAGGGGCGCATGCTTCGGGTCCCGCCGAAATACCAGGAAATCCTGTCCGGTCATCTCGAAGAAGCCGTCGATGCCCATACCATCCAGCCGTATTACACGGTGCTTCTCGCGGATGAATGCGGCATGGAGCTGAAATGCGTGCCGAGTGAAGGCGAGATCGCGTTCACTGCCGAGTTGATCGGCTGAGCTGTCCTGATTCGGGACGCGCGGGTGCTGCAACCGGTAACCTTTCCTTAGGCGCGGTCCGTTAAGGTGTCCATTACATTTCAGATCCCCCGTATCTGGGGAGGGGAGTCCACCATGAAGCGCCTGATGATCGCAGATGGATCCGACATCGTTCGCAAGGTCGGCAAAAAGATCCTGTCGGAGCTCGGCTACCAGGTGACGGAAGCCGCTTCCGGTCGCGAGGCACTGTCTCGCTGCGAGCGCGAACTTCCCGATGTGATGATCGTCGATGCCGGCATGAATGACGCTCTTGATCTGATCTCCAATGTTCGTGCGCTGCCGGAAGGCAAGGCGGTCAAGATCTATTACTGTGTGGTGGAAGCCGAACTGAAGGTGATGATGGCCGGAAAGCGGGCCGGCGCCAGCGACTTCCTGCTGAAGCCGTTCGACCGGGAAATCCTCACCAAGACCTTTGGCGACAAGGCTATTGCCGCCTGATTTTCCCTGCCGGGGCTAAACGACATCTGTGACGAGGCGGTGCCCAGGGGCGCCGCCTTTTGCATTTCGGCCGTGCGCCGTCGGGGAAGCCCTCGTTTTGCGGCTCCAAAATGCAAGAAGCCCGCGTCGTCGACGCGGGCTTCTTTGAAGGAGTGGAAATGGGCTTACGCCGTTTCCATGTATTCCGCACTATCCGGCTCGCGCAGCACATAGCCACGACCCCAGACGGTTTCGATGTAGTTGGCGCCACCGGCAGCGTTCGCGAGCTTCTTGCGCAGCTTGCAGATGAAGACGTCGATGATCTTCAGTTCCGGCTCGTCCATGCCACCATAGAGGTGGTTCAAGAACATTTCCTTGGTGAGCGTGGTACCCTTGCGGAGCGAAAGCAGCTCCAGCATCTGGTATTCCTTGCCCGTCAGGTGAACGCGCTGACCGCCGACTTCGACCGTCTTGGCGTCCAGGTTCACGATCAGTTCGCCGGTGATGATAATCGACTGGGCATGGCCCTTCGAGCGGCGGACGATCGCATGGATGCGGGCAACGAGTTCGTCCTTGTGGAACGGCTTCGTCATATAGTCGTCGGCGCCGAAGCCGAGGCCCCGCACCTTGTCTTCAATGCCTGCCATGCCGGACAGGATCAGGATCGGCGTCTTCACCTTGGACAGGCGAAGGGTACGCAGCACCTCATAACCGGACATGTCTGGCAGGTTCAGGTCGAGCAGAATAATGTCGTAGTCGTAGAGCTTACCGAGATCGACACCTTCTTCGCCGAGATCGGTGGTGTAGACGTTAAAGCTCTCCGACTTGAGCATCAGTTCGATGCTCTGCGCCGTTGCGCTATCGTCTTCAATGAGTAGAACCCGCATATTTATCCCCTTTACCGCCGCCGAAAGGTCTGGAATGGCCCCCTACGCGATACGGATCCAGTCGTTGCCTGATTTGAAGGCTGCCACCAATTGGTTAACAAATTCTGATTCCCTCTGGCAAGGTGTATCGAATTTATTAAGCAAAGATTTTAGCCTCCTGATTCTTCATGTGTTTTCGGTCATCGCCACACTTGAATCTGCGCCTCAGGGAAACCCCGTAACCGATTCATTTGACTCATCATTGTCACGAGCTCTTTTCGGGCTCTGGCATTTACTGACCCTTAAGTGATCGGGCTTATCATTAACGATGCCCGTAAACGAAAGGTTACCAAAGGTAGCTTTTTGTTAACGCCGCGGACTTTTTTTGGACGAATCGGTGGCGGGCGTGTTGAGTAGCAAGTGTGGCGGGGGGTCTCGCATCACGGGAGTATTGCGTATGAAGTCGCGTGAGAGCCTGGTACGCCTGAAGGGATTTCAGGTTACCGAAAAGCGTCGGCAATTGCAGCAGCTGCAGTCAATGATGTCGGAATTCGAACGGATGGCGAAGGAGCTAGAAGCTCAGATCGGCATCGAGGAAAAGAAATCGGGCATCACCGATCCCAATCATTTCGCCTATCCCACCTTCGCCAAGGCGGCACGCCAGCGCGCGGACAATCTTCAGGTCTCGATCCGGGAACTGAAAGTCCAGCAGGAAGCGGCAGAACTGGCGTTGGAAGAGGCTGAAGCGGAATACCAGAAGGCGGCGGCTCTCGAAGAGCGCGATGGCCAGATGCGTGTCCGGGCCTGAATAACGCTATTCAGTCTGGTTGAGATTTCAAACAGGAAGGCGGGCGCGGGTTACTCTGCGTCCGCCTTCGTTCGTCTTGGACCGTGACTGGCCTGTGCTCACTTGCGCACGTCGTTCCAATCCGGGTGCCGGTCCATTTGCGCCTTCATGAACGGGCAAAGCGGTATGATCTTCCAGCCGCCTTCACGCGCGGCAGCGACGGCATGTTCGGCGAGCGCCTGGCCGGCGCCCTGTCCGCGCATGGTGCCCGGGACTTCCGTATGGTCGATGATGATCAGGCTGGCGGAGGCACGGGAATACGTCATTTCGGCAGTTTCGCTGATGCCCTCGATACGGCCGACATAGCGTCCGCCCGATCCTGCTTCCTCACTGGTGATGTGCATTGACGCCTCCTGTTGCCGCGTTTCGATGGTTCTGTTTAACATCGGGCAGAGCCGACCGGGAAGCCAACTGCCGGATACGCTGTGTTCGATGTCAGGAAGGGAGCCATTGTGGTCGTCTGGTTGAAGGCGCTCCTCCTCGTCGGAGCCTCAATCTCGATTGCGCTCGGCGTTAGCCTGCCGCTAATGCGGTTCGAAAGTTTTTACGTCTTTTCCACCGATGCTTCACTGATCGAGGTGATCGTCTCACTCTATGGTGACGGAGACGGCGTGCTTGCGCTTCTGGTCGGGCTCGTTTCCATCGTCTTTCCCCTGATCAAGCTGCTGCTTCTTGCGGCCGAGGAGATCGCGGGCGAGGCGCAGCCGGGGCAGGGGATGCTTGGGCGTTTAATCCCGGTGCTGTCGAAATGGTCGATGATGGATGTGTTGCTGGTCGCCATCGTCATCTTCGCGACGAAATCCAGCGGGCTGGCTCAAGCCTTCACGCAGCCCGGGCTCTGGTTCTACGCCGGATCCAGCCTGGCGGTTGCAGCGCTGAGTGGCTTGAATGCGGGACGCTTTGCCCGAAAAACATGAAACCGGCAGGCTGGGCCTTGCCGGTTTCAGGTATGGGTCTGATGCAAATGGAAGTATACCGGGAGAGCCGGTACGAAAATGGACTAATGGCGATACTGCTGGATACGGGTGGTGCGCAGGCCCGGCAGGCCGTGATCATTGATTGACGACTGCCAGGAGAGGAATTCCTCGACCGTCAGGGTGTAGCGTTCACAGGCTTCTTCCAGGCTCAACAGGCCACCACGCACAGCCGCGACAACCTCAGCCTTGCGGCGGATCACCCAGCGGCGTGTATTGGCCGGCGGAAGATCGGCAATCGTAAGGGGGCTGCCATCGGGGCCGATGACATATTTCACTCGTGGGCGGATCATTTCGGTCATTGGACTCTCTATACAAACTCAAGACCACACACCCTCATACTAGGACCGATGCTTTAAAATTTGCCTAAGCCCATTGTAAGCATTTGATAATAATTTTCCCGATCAGGCTGGGGCGAGAGCCGTCGCGTTTCGGACAAGTTGATTAAACTTGCGGCAAATGCATAGGAGTTATGCGAGGACTGCGACTGGTGCCTATAAGCGATCTGTGGCATTGGGCTGCCTAGCATACTGATAACTCGATCGATGCGTCGATCGGAAGGGCAGATGTCGAGCATCGCGGTTCCTTAGGGGACCGCAAGACCGGCGACAGGCCCAGCTGATACTCGTTCCCCATGGAGCGATTCAATGTCCACAAACATTCGAAATCCCGATCGGACGAACGTCCGGTCGAAAGGAGTTTTATGTTCAGGCCAACTGATGTGACGGGCAGTCACGGTCTTGGTGACGGTGATGCCGTTTTCCAGAGCGAAGCGCTCTCTACCGGCCCATGGGGACGAGAGTTCTCTGCGCTCGGGCGCAGCCATGGCTTTCGAAACACGCTGCTTGCGCGGGTTCCAAAGGCGGATAGTCCGGAGTTTTCGGCCAATCTGATCCTCTGTACCTGGCCTGACGAATTGCGCCTTGGCTATGAGGCGGCAGAGGTCTATGCCGGCAGCCTGCTGATCGCGCGGATCAAGCAGTCTATCCTTCCGCTCTTCACGCATGACAATCTGTTTCTCGGCACGCCTGGATCGGAGGCGCGCCAGCCGCTTGCCCCGCTTTTCCAGCAGTTTGAGATGGGCGGTTCTCTGGTCTTCAACTTGAACGACCGTAACCAGACCCAGTATGTGCTAGTCTTTTCAGGCCGTGACCATGCGCCAGAGCGTCCGGAAATCGCAGCTCTGCAGCTGAGTGCTATGGAGCTCCTGGATTCGGGCATCGAGGCACTCGTGCCGCGGCTCGGGCCGAAGGAAAAGCTGTCGGCGCGCGAGATCGAATGTCTTCGATGGTCGGCTGCCGGCAAGAGCAGCGATGAAATCGCCATCATCCTCGACATTTCGAGCCATACGGTCGTTAGCTATCTGAAGAGTGCAATGCGCAAGCTTGAGGCGGTGAACCGCATGCAGGCGGTGGCGCGGGCCTGTCGCTATCGGCTTCTCTGACTGCCGAATCCTCAAAAGATGAACCAGGGCGCCAGCTGTTGAAGCGGCGCCCTTCGTCGTTTTGGTCGTCAGAGAAAGGCGAGGCTGAGCTCGGTCTTGCCATATCCGAATTGGTATTGGATCGTGCCCAGATGGCGAAGCGCCAGGGTGTCGCCGGCATCGAGCCAGACCAGGGCGACCGTGCTCGAGGTCCCGGCGCCACCGACATGGGTTGCGATATCGGCGGCGCCGTTGCGGCTGACATGGACCGTGTGGTTACCGGCGCTGACGGCAGAGACGCTGAGCGACAGCAGATAGTAACCCGATACGGCGACCACGAGTGGCCGACCTTGGCCAGATGCAAGCGGCGCGCCCAGGGTCATGTCGCCACCGAAGAGGTGCAGATCGTCAAAGCCGGTAAAGCTGCCGGCCGTCGGTGTGAGTGTTGTCGTGGTGAGGGCGGCGCGGGCCAGCGGCCGCTGGTCGTGGCGCACATAGCCTTCCGGGGTGACGCTCACGGCCTGGCGCCAGCCGGTCGTGTCGCCATTGACCTTCAGCGAGAAGCGATCCTCTCCGGCAAGGCCCATCTCTGCGCGACCCTGCCAGTTGGACTGGAAGACCAGGCTTGCCGTATCCGGGGTTCCCGCCTTGTTGATCGCCAGCCGGTGGCTGTCGCCGGCGTGATTGAACAGGGCCGCTGGCGAGGAGAGGGAGAGCCTGTTGTGGCCATCTGCATCGGCGGCGATCCCCAGACGTTCAAAGCGCGCTTCCTCCGCCAGCGGGGGCACGAGCCAGTCCGTGCCGTCGAAAATCTTCAACCTTTGCTCGTCGAGGAAAACGGCGGTCCAGCCGGCCCTTGGGGTCATGAAGACCCAGGCGCCATCCTGAAGCAGGGCGAGTTGCCCGGCATGTCCCGTCCACAGGCCGGCGTCCGGTGCCGTGATCCAATGGATCTCCCCTTCGGCTGGATCGGCAGGTGGGCTCGTCGCATTGCCGGCGACTACCAGTTGTACCAGCGCGTCGAGCCGCTGGAGTGCTTCATTGTGGGTCACGTGCTTCTGGGCCTGCGCCGGCAGGATGAAGGGCAGGGCGAGATTGGGGGTCGTGTCTGGCATGGTTTCTCCTTCGCGTTCGGCTGCCGGGGCAGCGCGGGTTAAAGCGGAGAGTGTGAGCCAGGCGCAGAGGAGGGGGATGAAAAGCGCATCGCCCCGTTGAAAAGCCTTAAGAATTTTCGAAACTCATCCCCGCTCGGAGGGGCGTCCGGTGGCGAGAAAGGGTGGGTTTTCGAAGGTGCGCAGCCCGGGCAAGCGTTTGCCATAGATGAGCGGCGCGCCGTCTTCGGTCGCAACCATGCCGCCGGCTGCCCGAAGCACGGCATCGCCAGCAGCCGTGTCCCATTCCATGGTCGGGCTGAAGCGGGGGTAAAGGTCGGCGACGCCCTCGGCCACCAGGCAGAACTTGAGCGAGGAGCCGACGGTCTTGCGCTCCAGGATCTCTGCCTTGCGGATATAGGCGTCGGTCGCATCGCAATTGTGAGAGCGCGAAACCAGGGCTGACGGGGAAGTCCCCTTCAAGCGCGCAGCAATCGGCATGCGGGCCACGACCCTGTCGTTTTCATCAAGCTTCACCTTCTCCGCCTTGCCGGCGCCGCCGAGATAAAGCGTGTTGAGTGCTGGCGCATGGACGACGCCGAGGACCGGTATGCCGGCTTCGATCAGCGCGATGTTGACGGTAAAGTCGTCATGGCCACCGATGAACTCGCGGGTGCCATCGAGCGGATCAACCAGGATGAAACGCCCGCCACTGACGTCGGGAATACGCCCTGCGGCGACCTCTTCCTCGGCAACCACGGGGACTTCGGGCAAAGCGTGGGCAAGTGCCTCGAGGATCAGGCGTTCGGCGGCCTCGTCCGCCTCGGTGACTGGCGACTTGTCGCCCTTCAGGCGCACCTCTGCACCCGCCTTGTAGATGTCGAGAATGACGCGGCCAGCGGCAATCGCGCTCGTCTCGAACAGCTTCAGAATGTCCTGCCTGTCACGCACCTGAACCGGGCTCCCGATCACATCCTCTCCGGTTTATCCCCGTCTCCCACGCTTTGGAAGTGCTCGATGTCGCAAGCTCTTGCCGGGGTGTGATGTTTCTGTGCTGCACTGCGATCAAACCTGTGTTCCATGTCTCAAACAGCATAGATTTTGTCCTGATCGCGCTTGCTCTTTGTGACGCCTATGCGAATGTGACGCGACATTTGCAGAGGTTGTTCGATGCGTTATTCCGCCCTTTCGATCTTCCGCCAGGCGCTTTCCGGCAACCGGAACTGGGCGCCGATGTGGCGCGAGCCGCAGCCGAAACCGCATTACGACGTCATCATCGTCGGCGGTGGCGGGCACGGTCTGTCCACCGCCTATTACCTCGCCAAGGAATTCGGCATCACCAATGTCGCGGTCATCGAGAAGGGTTATCTCGGCGGCGGCAATGTCGGGCGAAACACCACGATCATCCGCTCCAACTACATGCTGGAGGGCAACGAGCCCTTCTACGAACTGTCGATGAAGCTGTGGGAAGGCCTCGAGCAGGACTTCAACTATAATGCCATGGTCTCGCAGCGCGGCATCGTCAATCTTTTCCATACCGACGGCCAGCGCGATGCCTATGCGCGGCGCGGCAATGCGATGATGATGCATGGTGTGGCCGCCGAACTGCTCGACCGCGAGCAGGTGCGCCAGATGATGCCTTATCTCAACTTCGACCATGCCCGTTTCCCGATCCTCGGGGGTCTCTTGCAGAAGCGCGGCGGCACGGCTCGCCATGACGCCGTTGCCTGGGGCTATGGGCGCGGTGCGGACGAGCGCGGCGTCGATCTCATCCAGCATTGCGAAGTGACCGGCATCCGGCGCGACGAGCTCGGCCAGGTGACCGGTGTCGAGACGAGCAAGGGTTTCATCGGCTGCAACAAGCTGGCGCTGGCGACTGCCGGCCACACCTCCGTCACCGGCAAAATGGCGGGGCTCGATCTGCCGATCGAGACGCATGTGCTGCAGGCCTTCGTCTCGGAAGGGATCAAGCCCGTGATCGACAACGTCATCACCTATGGCGCCGGACACTTCTATATCTCGCAGTCCGACAAGGGCGGCTTGGTCTTCGGGGCCGACATCGATTACTATTCATCCTATGCCCAGCGCGGCAATCTCGCGACCGTCGAGCATACGATCGAGGAAGGCGTGTCGCTGATCCCGGGTCTCTCCCGGGTCCGGGTGCTGCGGTCCTGGGGTGGCGCCATGGACATGTCGATGGATGGCTCGCCGATCATCGACCGCACGCCGATCGACAATCTCTACCTGAATTGCGGCTGGTGTTACGGCGGCTTCAAGGCGACGCCGGCCTCCGGCTTCTGCTTTGCCCATCTGATCGCGAAGAACGAGGCCCATCCCGTGGCTCGCCTCTTGCGCCTTGATCGCTTCGAACGCGGCTTTGCCGTCGACGAAGGCGGCAAGGGCCCCCAACCGAACCTGCATTGAGACATCGCCATGGCAAGCCTGATCACCTGTCCGCATTGCGGCGTCCGTCCCAAGGAAGAGTTCAGCATTCGCGGCGATGCGAGCCCGGTGCGCCCGGCGCCCACAGCGACTGACGACGCCTGGAACGCTTACGTCTTCCTCCGCGACAACCCGAAGGGCCGGATCATCGAGCACTGGCACCATTCGGCCGGCTGCCGTCGGTGGCTGGTGGTCGAGCGCGACAATGCTGGGAGTCACGAGGTCTACAGCGTCACCGATGCGAGCGCTTACGCAGAGGAGGTCGCGCGATGACAGGCCACAGGCTTTCCTCCGGCGGGCTCGTCAATCGCGGCCGCACGCTCTCCTTCACCTTCGATGGTGAGACCTATACCGGCTATGAAGGCGACACGCTGGCCTCGGCCCTGATCGCCAACGACCAGCTGCTGATCGGTCGCTCCTTCAAGTATCACCGTCCGCGCGGCATCGTGACGGCAGGCTCGGCGGAACCGAACGCGCTGGTGACAATCGGCACCGACGGTCGCACAGAGCCGAATACGCGCGCCACCGTCGCCGAGCTCTATCAGGGGCTGGAAGCCAGCAGCCAGAACCGCTGGCCGTCGCTGAAATACGATATCGGTGCGGTCAACAGCCTCTTGTCGCCGTTCTTGTCCGCCGGCTTCTACTACAAGACCTTCATGTGGCCGAAAGCCTTCTGGGAAAAGCTCTACGAGCCGATCATCCGGAAAGCCGCCGGCCTCGGCAAGACGCCGTTCATCGCCGATCCCGATCGCTATGAAAAAGCCTGGGCGCATTGCGACCTTCTGGTGATCGGCGCCGGTCCGGCCGGCCTGATGGCGGCACGGGCGGCGGCGCGCGCTGGGCTTCGCGTCATCCTGGCGGATGAAGGCTTCCGACTTGGCGGATCGCTGCTCAACGAGCGCGTCACCGTCGGCGGCGTGCCGGCGGCCGAGTACGCCGCCTCCGTCGTCGAGGAGCTGAAGAGCCTTTCGAATGTCACGCTGATGCCGCGCACCACAGTGTTTGGCTGGTACGACGACAATGTCTTCGGCGCCGTCGAAAAAGTGCAGAAGCATGTGGCGCAGCCTTCGGGCGATCTGCCGGTCGAGCGCGTCTGGCGCATCGTTGCCAAGCGAGCGATCCTGGCTTCGGGTGCCGAAGAGCGGCCGCTGGTGTTCGGCGGCAACGACAAGCCGGGTGTGATGACTTCGGGTGCCGTGCGCACCTATCTCAATCGTTATGGCGTGGCCGCCGGCCAGAACGTCGCGATCTTCACCAATGGCGGTGCGGGTTATCGTACGGCGGCCGATCTTGTCGCTGCCGGTGTGGGTGTCGCTGCTGTTATCGACGGGCGAACAAAGTCTTCCGATGTTGCGCCTGATGGCGTGCGGGTAGTCAGAGGCGGCTCGGTCATCGATACGAGCGGTCGTCTTCGGATCAAGAGCCTGCTCGTCGAACGCGTCGGCCACCAGGAAGAGGTCGCCTGCGATGCGCTCGCCATGAGCGGCGGCTATAGCCCGATCGTGCATCTGGCCTGCCAACGCGGCGCCAAGCCTTATTGGTCCGACGAGTACCAGGCCTTCCTGGCGCCCGATGTGGGGCAGGGGCTCCGCATTGCTGGCTCCGCTGCCGGTCATGCCTCGCTTGCCGCTGTTCTGCGTGACGGCGCCGACAAGGCGCATGAGGCGATCGGTGATCTCGGTCGCCTCGTCGGCAATGTCGACCTGCCCGAGGTCGAGGGTGAATTCGATGCGAGCTTTGCGCCGCTCTGGTATGTACCGGGCGCCAAGTCCAAGGCCTTTGTCGACTTCCAGAACGACGTGCATGTGAAGGACTTGAGCCTTGCCCAGCGCGAGGCGATGGGCCATGTCGAGCATAGCAAGCGCTACACCACCGGCGGCATGGCGACCGATCAGGGCAAGCTCGGCAATGTCGCTACCATCGGCATCATGGCCGGCATGCGCGGCGTTTCGCCGGCCGAGATCGGCACCACGACATTCCGTCCCTTCTACACGCCTGTCTCCTTCGGCGCGATGGCCGGCACCTCGCGGGGCGAACACTCGCGGCCCGTGCGCACCTCGCCGCTGCATGGCTGGGCGAAGAAAAACGGCGCCGTCTTCGTCGAATCCGGCCTCTGGTATCGCTCCTCCTGGTTCCCGCGCGATGGCGAGAAGACCTGGCGCGAGGCGGTCGACCGGGAAGTCTTGAATGTCCGCGCCAATGCCGGCATCTGCGATGTCTCCACTCTCGGCAAGATCGAAATCTTCGGCAAAGATGCCGCGGAATTCTTGAACCGTATCTATTCCAACGCCTTCCTCAAGCTGCCGGTCGGCAAGGCGCGCTACGGGCTGATGCTGCGCGAAGACGGGATGATCTACGATGACGGCACGACCAGCCGTCTCGCGGACCAGCATTTCTTCATGACCACGACGACGGCCTATGCCGGCGAGGTGATGACGCATCTCGAATTCTGCTCCCAGGTTCTCTGGCCGGATCTCGACGTGCGCTTCGTCTCCTCCAGCGACCAGTGGGCGCAGATGTCGGTCGCGGGTCCGAAGGCGCGGATCATCCTCGAGCAGATCATCGAAGACGACATCTCCGACGAGGCCTTCCCGTTCCTCTCTGCCCGCGAAGTGCTGCTCAAGGGGGGCTTAAAGGCGCGGCTCTTCCGCATCTCGTTTTCCGGCGAACTCGCCTTCGAAGTGGCGGTGCCGGCGAATACAGGCGAGGCGGTCGCCGATGCGATCATGGCGGCCGGCAAGCCGCACGGCATCTGCGCTTGCGGCGTTGAGGCGCTCAACGTGCTTCGCATCGAAAAGGGCTTCATCACCCACAGCGAAATCGACGGGCGCACGACGCCCGACGATGTGGGCCTGGGCAAAATGTTCTCGACGCAGAAGGCGGATTTCATTGGCAAGCGGCTGTCGAGCCGCTTCGGCCTCACCGCTGCCGATCGTCCGCAGCTTGTCGGCCTGAAGCCTGTCGATCGCGACAAGAGCTTTGCTGCCGGCGCGCATCTCTTGAAGGAAAACGTCAAGCCATCGACGCTGAACGACCAGGGCTGGGTGTCCTCCGTCTGCCATTCGCCGACACTCGGGCACACGATCGGGCTTGCCTTCCTCAAATCCGGCCGGGAGCGGCTGGGCGAGAAGATCGTCGTCTGGGACGGCTTGCGCGGCTCGGAAGTCGTGGCCGAGGTCGTCAGCCCCGTCTTCTACGACCCCGACAACAAGAAACTGAACCTGTGAGGATCCTGCCATGCCGGTGACCTATGCCATCAGTCACGTGCTCGAGGACCACATTTCCGGTTTCGAAGCGACGCCCAATCCGCATCATCTCGCGATCCTGCGAGCCGTCTCCGTCTTTTCGGTGCTCGCCCATCCGGGGCATGAGGTCGATATCGACGAGGCGCTGACCAATCTCGAAGACGTGGCAGTCCGTGTCTGCGGACCCGGCGAATGGCTCGTCGTCAGCGAGACGGTTGCTGCCGACACGATCGCACGGCAGCTGGCAGATCTCGGGTCGAGCCGCGCGTCCTTCGTCGATCAGAGCGATAGTCGCGTGGTGCTGCGCATCCAGGGGCCAAAGGTCCGGGCGATCCTTGCCAAGTGCACGGCACTCGACCTGCATGCCGATCTCTTCGAAATCGGCCAGTCGACCAATTGTCAGATCTGCCATGTCGCCGCCAACCTCTCCCGGACAGGTCAGGACTCGTTCGAGATCATTGTCATGCGCAGCTTTGCGGGCTTCCTGTTCGACGAGATCCGCGAGATGGGGCGGGAATATGCACTGACGGCGGGTTTCGCCTGAAGGCGTACGCAGCCTCGTCGCCACTGACGCCCGTAAATTTTACGGCATTTCTTCGTTTTGTGTTTGCTACGGCGATCCCTGGCCCCATTTGATAGGAGCTTCCTCGCCTTTGCGACGATGATCCGGATCCTTCTGGCATTTGTCGTGCATCAAAACGAAATCTGGTTCCATCGATGTTTCATCTGATACTGACTCTGCCCTGGCTGGTTGTCGCGACCCGCTTCATCCTGCCGCTGCAATGGCCCTGGCCGGCAAAACTGCTTCTTGCGCTCATCCTGCTCGCCGCTTCGCAGTATCATTTCTTCAGTCGCCTCTCGTCGGGCTCGGTCTTCGCGCCGGAGTTCGCCAGGGAACTGGTAATCGGCTTCAACCTGCTCTTCGGTGCCATGGTCTTCCTGGCGGTGATGCAATTGCTGGCGGATCTCGTTGGCCTCTTGATCTTTTTCGTCAAAGGCGGCTTTCCCGTGCTGCCGAACGGCCTGCGCTACGCCATGGGTGGCCTCGCCCTGGGGATGGCCGGTCTCGGCGTCGCCCAGGCGATCAGTGTGCCGCCGGTCAAGCGCATCGATGTTCAAATCCCGGGACTGGCGCCCGAGTTCGATGGGTATCGGCTCATACAGCTCACGGACATGCATATCAGTCGCCTGTTTCCGGCCCGTTGGGCGGAAGCGGTCGTTGCACGGACGAATGAACTGGACGCGGATCTCATCGTGATCACCGGCGACCTGATCGACGGGGGCGTCGAACTGAGGCGTGAGGATGTGCGCCCACTGGCCGAACTGCGCGCACGGGATGGCGTTCTGACCGTTCCGGGCAATCATGAGTATTTCTTCGATGTCGATCGCTGGATGGCGCATTTCGCCGGCCAGAACATGCAGATCCTGTCGAATTCGCATCGGGTGATCACCCGCGGCGAGGGGCAGCTGGTGGTTGCCGGTGTCACGGATCTGTCGGCGTCGCGCACCGGTGCCCCGGCGCCCGATGTCGCCGCGGCGATCCGCAATGCGCCCGCCGAAGTGCCGGTCATTCTGTTGGATCATCAACCGAAGATGGCGGACCGTGCGGCCGAACTCGGCGTCGTGCTGCAGTTGTCGGGTCACACTCATGGCGGCATGGTGCGTGGGCTCGATCGTCTCGTGGCCAATGCCAACAATGGTTATGTCTCGGGGTTCTACCAGATTGGCGGCATGCAGCTCTACGTCAACAACGGTACGGGCCTCTGGCCTGGTTTCGCGTTGCGCCTCGGCGTGCCGTCTGAACTGACCGAATTCACGCTCAGGCGCGGCTGAGCGGGCAGGGACACGAGAACCGCCCGCGCCGGAGAGCGCGGGCGGCTTGTAGTTACGACGGAGGCGTTCTCTGTTCGCAGGATTGGCGAGCAGGCGTCAGGATGCAGCGCGGTAGGAGGTGGTCCGCATCCGGGCTGCCCGTTCGGCCGGTGTCCAGACCTCCTTGCCGCCGTCGCGGATCTCGCTGCGGCGGTTGAGCTTGAAGCGATTGACGAGTTCGGCAAGCACCGAGGCGCCATCCGATACCGCTCGGCTGATCTCGGTCGACTGGGCGACCATGGCGGCGTTCGCCTTCGTCATGCCGTCGACGTCGCTGACGGCACCGTTGATCGCTTCAAGGGCTGCCGTCTCTTCTGCCGCAGAGGTGGCGATGCGATCGACATTCTTGTCGATGGCCGATACGAATTTCTCGATCTCCTGAAGCACGCGGCCCGTCTCGCCGACAAGACGGACGCCTTCCTGGACCTCGTTGGCCGAGGTGCTGACCAGCGTCTTGATTTCCTTCGCCGCATTGGCCGATCGCTGGGCGAGTTCGCGCACCTCCTGGGCGACGACGGCAAAGCCCTTGCCGGCTTCACCTGCACGGGCCGCCTCGACGCCCGCATTGAGCGCGAGCAGATTGGTCTGGAAGGCGATCTCGTCGATCACGCCGATGATCTTGCCGATCTCGTTGGACGCATCCTCAATCCGTTGCATCGCGCTGACGGTGTCGCCTACCACGGCAACCGATGACGTGGCGGCGGCGCGCGCTTCCGTTGCGATCTGGCGGGTCTCCCGCGTCTGTTCGGTCGCCGTCCTCAGTTTGACTGTCGCTTCTGACAGGGCCGCTGCCGTCTGCTCGAGAGCGACGACCTGCTGGTGAGTCCGGTCGGACAGCTCTTCGGCTGAGTTCTTCATCGTGCTGCCGTTGCGGGCCAGTTCGTGGGTCTGATCGAGCACGCCGGATAGCGTCTGCTGGAAGGCGCTGATCGATGCGTTGAAGTCACGCCGGAGTGGTTCGAACTCAGTGCTGAAGGGCTGGTCGAGGGTAACACGGATATTGCTTTCGGCGAGACGGCCGAGGCCAGCGCCAAGCTCCTCGATGACGCGAATGCGCTCCGTGACATCGGTGGCGAACTTGACCACCTTCAGCACCTTGCCGTCCACATCCATGATCGGATTGTAGGAGGCCTGGATATGGATCTTCTTTCCGCCCTTGCCGAAACGGGTGAACTGGTCGGCAACGAACCGGCCTTCGCCAAGGCCACGCCAGAAATCGCGGTATTCGCCGGAGGCGGCATAGTCCCCATCGCAGAAGATGGAATGATGGCGTCCAACGATTTCGGACAGGGAGTAGCCCATGGCGCCGAGGAAGTTTGCATTGGCATGCAGGATCTCACCCTCCGGCGTGAATTCGATAATCGCCTGGGCGCGATCAAGGGCTGCAAGCTTGCCTTCGGCATCCAGCGACTTCAGCTTCATCGCGGTGATGTCGGTGGCAAACTTGACGACCTTGTGCGGGCGGCCGCCCTTGAGGACCGGATTATAGGTCGCCTCGATCCAGATTTCACGGCCGCCCTTGGCGACCCGCTTGTATTGGCGCTGGTCAAAATTGCCGGCTGCCAGATTGCGCCAGAACTGCTTGTATTCAGCGGAACCGGCCTCCGCCTTCGTGACGAACATGCGATGATGCTGACCGACGATCTCGTGGGGCTGATAGCCCATCGCCTTCAGGAAATTCTCGTTTGCGTGGAGGATGCGGCCTTCGAGGTCGAACTCGATGATGGCCTGGGATTTTTCGAGGGCGTTGAGGATGGACCGGGCATCGCTGCCAAAGGCGAAAAGGGACATGCAAATCTCTAAGTTTTGGAGCGGCTACGCAAACCTGCCGCTTTGAAACGATTATATCTGCTAACTTACTGAAGCCTTAAAAATGGGGCTGGTGTCGCGTTGGGTTGACAGTTTTCTTGCTGGTTGCGACGCCGTCCAGAGAACACTCGCTGTTATCGATGCGACATGTTTCGTCGCAGCATGGTCTTCTGGCTTTCATGCGGGCAATCTAGCTTTGTCGGATCAATCTTTGCCGCCAAGGGAGCGTTTTCCATGAAGAGCCATGCGCGTGTCGTCGTCATCGGCGGGGGTGTCGTCGGGTGTTCGGTCCTCTATCACCTGACCAAGTTCGGCTGGACCGACGTGGTGCTTCTGGAGCGTTCGGAGCTGACCTCCGGCTCGACCTGGCATGCGGCCGGCGGCATGCACACGATCAACGGTGATCCGAACGTCGCCAAGCTGCAGAAATACACGGTCGAGCTCTACAAGGAGATCGAGGAATATTCCGGCCAGGACATCGGGTTGCACATGACCTCGGGCCTGATGCTGGCGGCCACCAAGGAGCGCTTCGACTGGATGAAGTCGCTGCTTGCCAAGGGCAAGTATGCCGGCGGCGAGGCGACGCTGATTTCGGCGCAGGAAGCCTATGAGATGATGCCGCTGCTCGACCCCAAGCAGTTTGTCGGCGCGGTCTTTGATCCGCATGAAGGCCATCTCGATCCTTATGGCACCACCCATGCCTATGCGAAGTCGGCCAAGAAGAACGGTGCCGAGATCTATCTGCACACCAAGGTCGAGGATCTGGTGCAGCTGGAAGACGGCACCTGGCGGGTGATCACGAATAAGGGCGAGATCCGGGCCGAGCATGTCGTCAATGCCGCCGGCCTCTGGGCGCGTGAAGTCGGCCGCATGGTCGGGCTGGAACTGCCGGTGCTGGCCATGGAGCACATGTATCTGATCACCGAGGACATGCCGGAGGTCATCGAATTCAACAAGACGACCGGCAAGGAGCTGATGCACTGCGTCGATTTCGATGGCGAGATCTATATCCGACAGGAGCGCAACGGCATGCTGATGGGCACCTATGAAAAGGATTGCCGTCCCTGGTCGCCGATCGAGACACCCTGGACCTTCGGCCATGAGCTTCTGGCGGAAGACCTCGAGCGCATTACCAACGAGCTTGAAATCGGCTTCCGGCATTTCCCGGCCTTCAACAATGCCGGTATCAAGAAAATCATCAACGGCCCCTTTACCTTCTCGCCGGACGGTAACCCGCTGGTCGGCCCCGTGCGCGGCATGACGAATTTCTGGTCGGCCTGTGCGGTCATGGCCGGCTTCTCTCAGGGCGGCGGCGTGGGCTTGGCACTTGCCAACTGGATCATCGAGGGCGATCCGGGCTTTGATGTGTTTGCCATGGATGTCTGCCGTTACGGCGATTATGCGACACTTGCCTATACCAACGCCAAGGTTCGCGAGAATTACTCCCGCCGCTTCTCGATCCGCTATCCGAACGAAGAGCTTCCGGGCGCACGCCCGCTGCTGACAACGCCTGTCTACGATAAGCTGAAGGCGGCCGGTGCCGTGTTCGGCGCGTCCTATGGTCTGGAAACTCCGCTCTGGTTTGCACCTGAGGGTGTCGAGGACGCCTTTTCCTGGCGTCGCTCCACCGATTTCGAGGCTGTGGGCCGTGAGGCCAAAGCCGTGCGCGAGAGCGTCGGCCTGATGGAGACCTCGGGCTTTGCCAAATACATGGTGAGCGGGGTGGGCTCACGCGCCTGGCTGGATCACATGCTGGCCTGCAAGCTACCGGAAGTCGGCCGCATGGCGCTGGCGCCGATGCTGAACGAGGCGGGCAAGCTGATCGGTGACTTCACGGTTGCCAATCTCGATGACGAGGATTTCCTGATCATCGGCTCCGGCATCGCCGAGGATTATCATATGCGCTGGTTCGAGAGCCATCTGCCGGAGGATGGTTCCGTCGATATTGAGGCCCTCAACCTCAGCCTTGTGGGCTTGTCGATCGCAGGACCGAAGTCGCGCGAGGTGCTCGCCAAGCTCACCCATCTCGAAGTGTCCGACACCGCACTGCCCTTCATGGCGATCCGCGAGATGGATCTTGGCATGGCGCCAGTCATGCTCGGCCGCGTCAGCTATACCGGCGATCTCGGCTATGAGATCTGGATGCGCCCCGAATACCAGCGCTACGTCTTCGATACGCTGATGGAGGCAGGGGCGGAGTTCGGCATCACGCTCTTCGGTCTGCGCGCGCTGAATGCACTCAGGTTGGAGAAGAGCTTCGGCAGCTGGTCGCGGGAATATCGTCCGCTTTACGGGCCGCTTGAAGCGGGGCTGTCGCGCTTCGTCGCGCTCAAGAAAGAGGCGAGCTTCATCGGCAAGCAGGCGGCAATGGAGGAGAAGCTGTCCGGCGGTACGCTCCGGCTGCGGACCTTCATTATCGATGCTAAGGATGCGGATGTGATCGGTGACGAGCCTATCTCTTACAAGGGGGAGGTGCGCGGCTGGGTGACGTCGGGTGGCTTTGCCCATCCGAGCGGGGTCTCGGTCGCAATCGGCTATGTTCCGAAGGAGATCGCAGACGAAATCGACGGCTGGGAAGTGGAGATTCTTGGGGAAATCTTGCCGGCCAGGCTCCAGCCTCAGTCGCTTTTTGACGCCAACGGGTCGCGAATGAGAAACTGAACCGTTTTCGACATAAATGGGCTTGCTTTAGTTCCATCCAATAGAAAGCAGGTCGCGCCCGCGACCTGCTGATTTCGTAAGCTTTTTCTGCTGCTTTTTTGTGTGACCTGTTATCTCTGGGGCGAAAGCGCCTGTTAACAGTAACATTTTGTCTGACGCCTGCCTTTTTGGCTTCACATTTTCGGACAAAGCGATATGGAATCCCCCGACGCCTATGCCCGCAAGGGATAACAAAATGAGACGCAACAGCAAGGCGCGTCCGGGGGATAATATATGGAGTACTTTGCCCAGCAGCTCATCAACGGGCTGACTCTTGGTTCCATCTATGGCCTTATCGCTATCGGCTATACGATGGTCTACGGCATCATCGGCATGATCAACTTTGCCCATGGTGATATCTTCATGCTTGGCGGCTTTGCCGCTCTCATCGCATTCTTGGTCCTGACATCCTTCTTTGCTGGCGTTCCCGTGGCGGTCGCCCTGTTTGTGATGTTGATCGTCGCGATGCTGATGACCAGCCTGTGGAACTGGGTCATCGAGCGGGTCGCCTATCGGCCGCTGCGCGGTTCCTTCCGCCTCGCGCCGTTGATTACGGCGATCGGCATGTCGATCGTTCTGTCCAACTTCATCCAGATCTCGCAGGGTCCGCGCAACAAGCCGATCCCGCCGCTGGTCAGTGATGTTCTGCATTTCGGCAATATCACCATCGCGCTGAAGCAGGTGATCATCGTCGTGGTGACTGTCGTCCTGCTCGCCGCATTCTGGTATATCGTCAACAAGACACCGCTGGGTCGCGCTCAGCGCGCCACGGAGCAGGACCGCAAGATGGCGGCACTGCTCGGCGTCGATGTCGACCGGACGATTTCCATCACCTTCGTGATGGGGGCGGCACTCGCTGCAGTCGCTGGCACGATGTACCTGATGTATTACGGTGTCGCATCGTTCCACGACGGCTTCATTCCGGGGGTCAAGGCCTTCACCGCGGCCGTTCTCGGCGGCATCGGTTCCCTGCCGGGCGCCGTGCTTGGTGGTCTGCTCATCGGTCTGATCGAGTCGCTCTGGTCCGCCTATTTCAGCATCGCTTACAAGGATGTCGCAACTTTCGGCATCCTGGCATTCGTGCTGATCTTCAAGCCCACCGGCATCCTCGGACGTCCGGAAGTCGAGAAGGTTTGATCCCATGACTACTTCTGAAAACGTAAATGGTGCCGCGTCGTCCGGCACCCTGGCGCGCGCCATCAAGGAAGGCCTGTTCGCCGGTATCATCGCACTTGGTCTGTTCAGCCTCTACATCGGCATCAAGACCGATCAGAATATGGCGAATGAACTGATCTGGTACACGCGTCCCGGCCTGCTCGCAGTGTTCGTAGTGATCGCCGCAGTCGGCCGCTTCGCGATGGTGGCGTTCATTGCGCCATGGTTCGCGGCCCGCCGGGAAAAGAAGTCCGCTTCCGTTCCCGTGCACGAGATTGATGCGCAGCCGTCATTCTTCAAGACGCATTTCCTGAAGATCGCGCTGCTTGCGCTGATCCTCTACCCGCCGGTCATCGTTGCGCTGACCGGGGTTCAGGGTTCTCTCAAGTATGTCGATAACTTCGGCATCCAGATCCTGATCTACGTCATGCTTGCCTGGGGGCTCAACATCGTTGTCGGTCTCGCTGGCCTGCTCGATCTCGGTTACGTCGCCTTCTATGCAGTCGGTGCCTATTCCTACGCACTGCTTGCCCAGAATTTCGGCCTGTCTTTCTGGCTGCTTCTGCCGCTCGCCGGTATCCTGGCCGCCTTCTGGGGTATCATCCTGGGCTTCCCGGTGCTGCGTCTCCGAGGGGACTATCTGGCTATCGTGACGCTCGCCTTCGGGGAAATCATCCGACTGGTGCTGATCAACTGGCAGGACGTTACCAAGGGTACCTTCGGTATCTCCAGCATTCCGAAGGCGACGCTGTTCGGCATGCCTTTCGATGCTTCGGCCGGCGGTTTTGCCAAGACTTTCGGCCTGCCGATGTCATCAGCCTATTACAAGATCTACCTGTTCTATGTGATCCTGGCGCTGTGCTGCCTGACGGCTTATGTCACGATCAAGCTTCGCCGCATGCCGATCGGCCGTGCATGGGAAGCGCTGCGTGAAGACGAGATCGCCTGCCGCTCGCTCGGCATCAACACCGTCACGACCAAGCTTACGGCTTTCGCGATCGGTGCGATGTTCGGCGGCTTCGCTGGCTCCTTCTTCGCTGCACGTCAGGGCTTCGTTTCGCCGGAAAGCTTCGTGTTCCTCGAATCTGCCGTCATCCTTGCCATCGTCGTTCTCGGCGGCATGGGATCGCTGACGGGCATCGCGATTGCGGCGATCGTTATGATCGGCGGCACCGAAGCTCTGCGTGAGATGGAGTTCCTCAAGGTCATCTTCGGCCCCGAATTTACACCGGAACTGTACCGCATGATCCTCTTCGGCCTCGCCATGGTGATCGTCATGCTGTTCAAGCCGCGCGGTTTCGTCGGCAGCAGAGAACCGACGGCCTTCCTCAAGGAACGCAAGGCCGTCTCGGGCAGCTTCACCAAGGAGGGTCACGGCTAATGGCCTCCGGGAACACGACAATGAGCAATGACACGATCCTGAAAGTCGAGCATCTGTCGATGCGCTTTGGTGGCCTCATGGCCATCAACGACCTGTCCTTCGAAGCCAAGCGCGGCGAAATCACCGCGCTGATCGGGCCAAACGGTGCCGGCAAGACCACGGTCTTCAACTGCATCACCGGCTTCTATCGGCCGACCATGGGCATGATCACCCTGATCCAGAAATCCGGTGACCGCCATCTCCTCGAGCGGCTGCCAGACTTCGAGATCCCCAAGAAGGCAAAGGTGGCGCGGACGTTCCAGAACATCCGTTTGTTCTCCGGTCTGACGGTTCTCGAAAACCTTCTGGTGGCGCAGCACAATGCCCTGATGAAGGCATCCGGTTACACCGTACTCGGCCTGCTCGGCTTGCCGGCCTACAAGAAGGCCGAGTCTGAATCGATCGAGAAGGCTCGCTATTGGCTCGAGAAAGCGGATCTGGTCGAGCGCGCCGATGATCCGGCTGGCGATCTGCCCTATGGCGCCCAGCGTCGTCTGGAGATCTGCCGTGCCATGTGCACGGGTCCGGAGCTTCTGTGCCTGGATGAGCCGGCTGCCGGTCTCAACCCGAAGGAGTCTTTGGCGCTCAACACGCTGTTGCGCGCTATCCGCAATGAAGGCACCTCGCTGCTCCTCATCGAGCACGACATGTCAGTCGTCATGGAGATTTCCGATCACGTCGTCGTCCTGGAATACGGCCAGAAGATCTCCGACGGCACACCTGATCACGTCAAGAACGACCCGAAGGTCATCGCGGCCTATCTGGGTGTCGAGGATGAAGAATTGGAAGAAGTGATCCACGAAGTCGAAGCGATTGCCGGAGGAGAGCACTGATGTCCTCTGAACCGCTTCTCAAGGTTTCCGGCGTCGAAACCTATTACGGCAACATTCGCGCGCTCGCGGGCGTCGATGTCGAAGTGCACAAGGGTGAGATCGTGTCGCTGATCGGTGCCAATGGTGCCGGCAAGTCGACGCTGATGATGACCATCTGCGGCAGCCCGCAGGCGCGTGCCGGTCAGGTGGTCTTCGACGGCGAAGACATCACCGAGATGCCGACGCACCTGATTGCCCGTCGTCGCATTGCGCAGTCGCCGGAAGGCCGCCGCATTTTCCCGCGCATGACCGTGCTCGAGAACCTGCAGATGGGCGCCGGCCTCGACAACCTGAAATACTTCAAGGAGGACGTGGAGAAGGTGTTCACCATGTTCCCTCGTCTGAAGGAGCGCCAGAGCCAGCGCGGCGGTACGCTCTCCGGTGGCGAGCAGCAGATGCTGTCGATCGGTCGCGCTCTGATGTCGCGTCCGAAGCTGCTTCTCCTGGACGAGCCGTCGCTCGGTCTTGCGCCGCTGATCGTCAAGGGCATCTTCGAGCAGATCAAGCGGCTCAATAAGGAAGAAGGCCTGACCGTCTTCCTCGTCGAGCAGAATGCTTTCGCCGCACTGAAGCTGTCCGACCGTGCCTATGTCATGGTCAATGGCAAGGTGACGATGAGTGGTACGGGTAAGGAACTGCTGGCCGATCCGTCGGTTCGCGCGGCCTATCTCGAAGGCGGCCATCACTGAGCGCGGGGAGTATTTGACATGCAAGGTTTGTTTTTCGAAAGCGACACGACAGTTCGTCTCGTGCTGCGTTTCCTCGTTCTGCTCCTCGGCTTCTGGACCGCCTGGCGCACGGGCAAGGCCGCAGCGGAAGGCTGGGACGGCTATGGCACGGTTCTCGTCTATGTGCTCGGGCTGGGTTTTGCCATGCGTTTCCTGCACTATTCGCTGTTTGCCGGACCGTTCCTGAGCCCCTTCTATTACATCGTCGACGTCGTAATCCTGATGGCGTTTGCAGCGGCTGGTTTCCAGGCGCGCCGTACCACGCAGATGGTCGACAACTATTACTGGCTCTACGAGAGAACTTCGTATTTCTCGTGGAAGAACAAAGATTGACAAGTTGTTGTTTTCTGTCGCAGATTGGCGACAGAGGGCTACGGCATGGCATAAAACAAGGCCTCGGCCTGATACAAAAGAGTGGAACAGTTTTCCGGCGCAGTCACAGCGGGTATTGCGCAGGGTTTTTATCCTAAACCCGCACAAAAAACTTGGGAGCTACAATATGAAGAAGTCTCTTCTTTCGGCAGTTGCGCTGACGGCCATGGTTGCCTTCAGCGGCAGCGCGTATGCCGAGATCCTGGTCGGCGTCGCCGGCCCGCTGACTGGCCCGAACGCTGCCTTCGGTGCGCAGCTGCAGAAGGGTGCCGAGCAGGCTGCTGCCGACATCAACGCAGCTGGTGGCATCAACGGCGAAATGATCAAGGTTGTGCTCGGCGATGACGTCTCCGACGCCAAGCAGGGCGTTTCGGTCGCCAACAAATTCGTCGCCGACGGCGTCAAGTTCGTCATCGGTCACTTCAACTCGGGCGTTTCGATCCCGGCGTCTGAAGTCTATGCCGAAAACGGCATCCTGCAGATCACGCCTGCTTCGACCAACCCGAACTACACCGAGCGCGGCCTGTGGAACACCTTCCGCGTCTGCGGTCGTGACGACCAGCAGGGCGCAGTTGCCGGCAAGTACATCGCCGACAACTTCAAGGACGGCAAGGTTGCCGTTGTTCACGACAAGACGCCTTACGGCCAGGGTCTTGCCGACGAAACCAAGAAGGCGATGAACGAACTGGGCATCACCGAAGTGATCTACGAAGGCATCACTGCCGGCGAAAAGGATTACTCGGCCCTCATCGCCAAGATGAAGGAAGCCGGCGTCACCGTCGTCTACTTCGGCGGTCTGCACACGGAAGCCGGCCTGATCATGCGTCAGATGGACAGCCAGGGCCTGGAAGCGACCCTGATGTCTGGCGACGGCATCACCTCGAACGAACTTGCTTCGATCGCCGGTGACGCAGTCGACGGTACGCTCATGACCTTCCCGCCGGACCCGCGCAAGAACCCGAACGCTGCCGACGCCGTGAAGAAGTTCCGCGATGCTGGCTTCGAGCCTGAAGCCTACACGCTGTACTCCTACGCTGCCCTCCAGGTCATTGCTGACGCCGCCAAGGCTGCAGCTTCGGCCGACTCGGAAGCCGTTGCTACGGCTCTGAAGGAAAAGGGTCCGTTCACGACCGTCATCGGCGAACTCTCGTTCGACGCCAAGGGCGACATCACCCGTCCGGACTACGTCATGTACACCTGGAAGAAGGGCGAGGACGGCAAGTACTCGTACTTCCAGGACTAATTCGATCCTTCATCGGACCGACGGAAAGCCCGGCCTCGCGCCGGGCTTTCTGCGTTTTGGGGAGGATTTAGGAATTAGCCAATAGCCAATAGGTCGGCATTTGTATCTCGTGTCGCGCGTGACAGCGAAGACTTGAGAGCTGGTTCTTGCAAGATCGGATCGCCTTGCCGATTTTAACTGCCTACTGCCTACTGCCTACTGCCTACTGCCTACTGCCTACTGCCGCTCACGTTCCCCGCAACACATCCGCTGCTTTCACAGCCGCCGATGCACGGTTCTCCACCCCGAGCTTCGAATAGATCTGCTCCAGATGCTTGTTCACCGTGCGCGAGGACAGGCCGAGGATCTCGCCGATATCGCGATTGGCCTTGCCCTTGGCGATCCAGAGCAGGACCTCGCTTTCCCGGTGCGTCAGGCCGAAGCTCTCGCGCAGCATTTCGTCTTCGCTCTGCCTGTTGGCTGAGGTGAGGCGGAAGAGATATTCGTCAGCGCCGATCGTGCCGAGCAATGACAGCGTCAGCGGCAGCCCGGTTGCGCCCGGAAAGGCAAAGCTCACTTCCACCCGTTGTGGTGTTCCGGTTCGGCGATGGGCCAGCCATTCGGCGGCGGCCTTCGCCACATTGCCGATGCCGTCGGCATGACCGATCGCCGTCTCGATCAGACGGTTGGCCTGCGGCGTCGTCCAGTGCACCTGACCGTCCCCCCTGATGGCGAGCAGATGGCGCCCGGCGGCATCGAGGGCGACGCGGGCGCTCTGGGCCGAGCGGGCGTTCGACAGGTGAACGCGGATGCGGGCGCGCAACTCGTCGATATTGATCGGCTTGGTGAGGTAGTCTACGCCGCCTGATTCCAGCGCCTTGACCACATGTTCGGTCTCAGTGAGCCCGGTCATGAAGATGACCGGGACCTGAGCAACCACCGGATCGGCCTTCAAGGTGCGGCAGGTCTCGAACCCGTCCATGCCGGGCATGACAGCGTCGAGCAGAATGAGGTCGGGGCTGATGCGGGCAACGATCGAGAGGGCGCCATGGCCCGAAGTGGCGATCAGGACGGAATAGCCAGAGGCTTCCAGCGCTTCGGTGAGGAAGCCGAGCGCGTCGGGACTGTCGTCCACCAGAAGCACGATATCGCGGCGGTTCGCCTCAGCCATGGATCGGCTCCCTGCCGGTTTCGAATGAGGTCAGGAAGCTGCGCAGGCCGGCGAGGTCGAAGGCCTGCAGATAGGCGCGTGCCGCGTCGACGAAGGCCGTCGTGTTGCCCAGCCCGCCGAGTTCGGCAAGCTTCGCCTCGATGCCGCGCACATAGCCGATATCGCAGAGGCTGATCAACTCCTCGACATGCATCGCCCCCGGCGAGACCGGCCGCTCCGGTGGCGCTGCCGGCTGAAGCAGGCGTGGGTCGTCGGCATAGATCCAGTCGAGGCCGAGAAAGCGGGCGAGCTTGTCGCGTAGACGGGTGATGTCGACCGGCTTTGTGATGGCGTCGTCATGGCCCTCGCCGCCGGGGGCAGGGGCGTCGCCGACATTTGCCGAGAGCATCAGGATCGGCGCCTTCTGGCCGGCGTCACGCAGCTTTTCAACGAGTTGCCAGCCATTCATGCCCGGCATCGAAATGTCGACAAGAAAAAGGTCGGCCTTCACGCCTTCGATGAGTGTCAGGCATTCGGGCCCGCCACCGGCTGTCAGCACGACGAAGTCGAGCGGGGCGAGCACCTCGCGCATCAGTTCGCGGTGGTCCTCGTTGTCGTCTACGACGACGATCGTGCGGCGCGGGCCGGTATAGGAGACGATCTTGCGCTCCGGTGCAGGCGCTGTGTTCGGCCGGTCGATGGCCGACAGCATCAGGCGCACCTTGAAGGTCGAGCCCTTGTCGCGTTCGCTGGTGACCGAGATCTCGCCGCCAAGCGTGTTGGTCAGGAGCTTTGTGATGGTGAGGCCAAGGCCGAGGCCCGGCTGCGGTCGTATGTTGTCTGCCTCGCCGCGCTGGAAGGGCTCGTAGATGCGGTTAAGGTCCTTTTCCGAGATGCCGCGGCCGGTGTCGCTGACGGTGAAGGTCGCAACCTGACTGCGATAGTCCACGGCAAAGCGGATCGTGCCTTCTTCTGTAAACTTGATGGCGTTCGATAGCAGATTGACGAGGATCTGGCGCAGGCGCCGCTCGTCCGTGCGCACGTAGAGCGGCAGGGCGCGCGCGCGCTGGTGCTCGAAGAGAATGCCCTTGGCTGCCGCCTGGGGGGCGAACATGTCGATCAGCTGGTCTAGGAAATCCTGGATGTTGACCTCGTTGGAGAAGACCTGCAGGCGGCCTGCCTCGATCTTTGAGATGTCGAGGAGGCCGTCGATCAGGCCGGACAGATGGTCGGCGGAGCGACGGATGACCTTTATCGCAGACTGGCGCGGCACTGGGATCGTCTCGTCGCGTTCGAGGATCTGGGCATAACCGAGCACGGCATTGAGCGGCGTGCGCAACTCGTGGGAGAGGCCGACGACATAACGGCTCTTTGCCCGGTTCGCCGCTTCTGCCGTCTCCTTAGCATTCTGAAGTGCGGCATCGGTCTTCCGGTGTGCGGCGATTTCCTTGAGCAGCAGCGTGTTCTGACGGGAGGATTCTTCTTCCGCCACCACTCGGCTGTCATGGGCGAGCACGTAGAACCAGGAGACGATGCCAGCGATGATGGCGAAGATGAAGAAGACGACGGTGACCGTGCGGTTGACCACACCGGTCATCGCAGGGGTCGCGGCATTCACTTGATGGGCGATGACCGCAAGGATGATGCCGATGACGGAAATCGAAATCATGGCGGTCAGCGCGTAGCGACCGAGACGGGTCGAGAAGGTCTCGATCACTGCGTCGGGCAGAAGGGCGCGGGCAACCGTCGCGGCCTGCGCATTGATCTTGGCGTGCGGCTTGCACATGTCGTGACAGCGGCTGTCGAGCGTGCAGCAGAGCGAGCAGATCGGGGCTGCATAGGCGGGGCACCAGGCCATGTCCTCCGGCTCGAACGGGTGCTCACAGATCGAACAGGTGATGCCGGTCTGGTTCTTCCAGCTGTCGCGCGGCTTGCGCGCCAGGTAGAACTTGCCGTCGGTTGCCCAGGCGATCAGCGGTGAGATCACAAAGGCGACCAGCGTCACGTAGGTCGATAGGGAAGCCATGGTCGAGCCGAAGGCGCCGAAATGGGCGGCGAGGGCAAGGCCTGCCGAGAGCGCCATGGTGCCGCAGCCGACGGGATTGATGTCGTAGAGGTGGGCGCGCTTGAACTCGATGCCGGGCGGCGACAAGCCCAGCTTCTTGTTGACGAAGAGATCGGCTGAGATGGCGCAAAGCCAACTCATGGCGATGATCGAGAATATGCCGAGCGTCTCTTCGAGCAGGCCATAGATGCCGAGTTCCATCAAGAGCAGGGCGATCGCGACGTTGAAGACCAGCCAGACGACGCGGCCCGGATGGCTGTGGGTCAGACGCGAGAAGAAGTTCGACCAGGCGAGCGAGCCTGCATAGGCGTTCATCACGTTGATCTTGAGCTGGGAGATCACCACGAAGCCTGCCATCAGCAGCATGGCGGCCATCTCATTCGGGATCATGTAGCCGAAGGCCGCGACATACATGTGGGCGGGATCGGCGGCCTCGCTGATCGGCACGCCGGTGGCGAGTGTCAATACCGCGAGGAAGGAGCCGGCGAGCAGTTTCGGAACGCCGAGCACGACCCAGCCAGAGCCGGCAAGAAAGATCGCGATGCGGTGGTGCAGTTTGCGGGGCCCTTCCGGGGGCAGGAAGCGCAGGAAGTCGACCTGCTCGCCGATCTGCGGCATCAGCGCCAGTATGACGGCTGAAGCGGCGCCGAATTCCAGGAGATTGAAGGGGGCGGTCTCGCCCAGATGGGCGTTGGAATGGCCGACACCGGCGAAAGCCAGCCAGAGGTCGATCTTTTCCCAATCGAGAAAGGCGATGAAGACGAAGGGCAGAATGTTGAGCACGATCCAGAAGGGCTGGGTGATCAGCTGGAACTTCGAGATCATCCGGATGCCGTAGGTCACCAGCGGCAGCACGGCGACAGCGGAGATGATGTAGCCGAGCCAGAGCGGAATGCCGAAGGCGAGCTCGAGCGCCTTGGTCATGATCGAAGCCTCGATGGCAAAGAGCATGAAGGTGAAGGCTGCATAGATCAGCGAGGTGATGGTCGATCCGATATAGCCGAAGCCGGCGCCCCGGGTCAGAAGATCGATATCGACCCCGTGGCGGATTGCGTAGCGGCTGATCGGTATGCCGACGAGCAGCATCAGGATCGCGGCGACGATGATGGCGAAGAAGGCGTTGGTCGTGCCGTAGGCGATGGTGATCGTACCGCCGATCGCTTCGAGTGCCAGAAAACTAATCGCGCCGATTGCGGTTTGTGAAATACGGCTGGAGGAGAATTTGCGAGCGCTCTTCGCCGTAAAGCGCAGCGCATAGTCTTCCAGCGTCTGGTTCGCAACCCAGCGATTGTATTCGCGGCGAACGGGGATGATGCGTTGGCGTGCGGCCATGCCTAAATTCTAGCGCCTTGTTGTGAGTGGCTTTCCTTTAGGCATTTTCACGCGATTGTCCAGAATAGCAAGGCCCGTCAGGGCTTGATGAGGCCACCCTGATAGTCGAGTTGATAGACCACGCGCTCACCCATTCGGATGCGTTCGACACCGAGGAAACTGCTGTAGTCCCCGACCGACTGGTCGACATATTCTCCGAGCGGGTGCAGATAGGTGAAGCCGCCGAGAAAGCGCTTTTCCTGATAAAGGGCCGTCAGAGCCTGCTTGATGACGGTGCCGGCCCGCCCGCCGTCGAAACGCTCGGCATCGAGGATGCGACCATAATAGTTCATGGCCCAGACCGGGATCTCGTCCTGCCAGACCACTTCTTGGCCGAGAAAATCGGTGCCGCCAAAATGGCTGTCGAGATAACGAAAGCGTCCGCGCTCATAGGAAATGTCCTTGGCGCCCGCACGGCTTGCCGAGGGGGCAAGGACCTTGCCGCTGACATAGGTCACGGCCTTGGCTTCAATGATGAAACGCTCCAAAGCCTCCACGGTCGCCTCCCTTATGTCGGAACATAATGAGAACGTATTGGCTTCGGGCCGGCCCGGCAACCCTAGCAACGCAGGGGTTGCGACGGTTTCAGAGGATCATTCCGCCGGAACCTGGGCGGCCAGCCGATCGGAAAGTGCTTTCACGAGGGCGCCGGCATCATAGGGCTTGCGCACGACAGGCACGGACAGCAATTCCTCTGGAACAGAGGAGCGATCATCGTAACCCGTGGCAAAGACGAAGGGAATGCCCCGACGTATGAGCTCCAGGGCGACGGGCACCGATGTGTCGCTGCCAAGATTGATGTCGAGGATTGCGATGACCGGGGTGAAACTCTTGAGGCGGTTCAAGGCGTCGCTGCTCGAGCTCGCGGTCACGATATTGTCGATGCCGGCGTCGGCGAGCATCATTTCGGCATCCATGGCGATCAGAACCTGGTCCTCAACCAGCAGGACCGGTATTCCGGCGATGCTGGTCGGATGACTGGCCACTTCGGCCTCGGCATGCGGGTTGGGTTCTTCGCTCACGGCTTCAGCCTCCCAGCTCAGAAATCGGCCTGGCAGCCGGAACTCTGCATCCAGTCCCTCGGAACGATAATCGACCCGGCTCGTGCCGCCAAGGTCGTAGGGAATGCTACGCTCGATGAGGGCTGAGCCAAAGCCCTTGCGGCCGATGGGGCCAATGGTCGGTCCGCCGCTTTCGCGCCAGTGCAGTCGGCAGTCACCGTCTCCGGTTTCCTCCCAGGAAATGGAAAGCGAGCCACCGTCGCGCGAAAGGGCGCCGTATTTTGCAGCATTGGTGCACATCTCGTGGATGACCAGTGCTGCCACGGCATGGGCCCGGGCGTCGAGCGTGACGGAGGGGCCGTTCACCTCGATCACGCTACGACCAGCGCGATAGGGCAGGAGCTCTGCCTGCAGAAGGTCGTTCAGCGTGCCGCCACCACCACCCCGCGTCAGCTGGTCATGGGCATGGGACAGCGCGTGGATGCGGCCGCGCAGCGAGCCGATATAGTCCTGGATCTGCACTTGGTCCTGCGAGGGCGCCGCCACCAGCGACTTGATCACGGCCAGGATGTTCTTCACCCGGTGGTTCAGCTCCTCGTTCAGCATGCGCTGGCGCACGTCGGACTTGTTGCGCTCCTCCTGCATCAGCTCGTTGTGACGCAGCACGATCTCGACGGTCGCCGAACGGATCGCTTCGGCAATCTCGAAATCGCTGTCGCGCCACGGCGTCGCCTGGCGCTGAACCGTTTCTTTCCACAGGGCAAAGCTCTTGCGTGGGGTCAGGCGGTCGCCAAGCGGGCCTGTCTCATAGGACTTGTCCGGATTGCCGGCCCAGTCCAGCGTCTGCAGGCGCTCCTTACGGAAGAAGAAGATGTAGTCGCGCGGCAAATGCGAGACGGGAACCGCCATGACGCCGGAAACATCTTCGAAGAAAGCGGCGGCTGGCGGGTACTCCTCAGACAGCGCCTTTGTCGACCATATACGTCCATCTGCCACCTCGGCGATGAAGCGAGTGAAGTCTTCCTCCGCGCCCGGCGGCAGCGTGCTGCCGATGGCCGTCCAGCGGCCATTCATCAACAGGCCGACGCCGTCACAGGCGAACAGTGTCTGGAACTCGGGCAGAGCGGCGGTGAGGATGTCGTCGAGATCGGAGCGATGCGAGGCCGCCTGGAGAAACCTGTCCAGCGAGCGCCGCGCCTCGTTGGAGATATCCAGCTTGCGTTTCTGCTTCAGCGCCAGAAGATGGAGCGAGAAAAACTCGCCGAACATTTCTGCCGCGATGCGCTCGGACATGGTCAGGGTCTTGGGCGCATAGTGATGGCAGGCGATCAGGCCCCAGAGCTTGCCGTCGACGATGATCGAGATCGACATGGAGGCCGAAACGCCCATGTTGCGCAGATACTCGCAGTGTATCGGCGAGACGCTGCGCAGGTGGGCGAAGGAAAGATCGAGTGGCGCTGCCCGTTCTTCAGCCTGCGGCAGCAGATCGACGCGCAGACCCCTCGCATCCGAAATGACGCGGATCGGGTTCTGCATGTAGAGGATGCGCGCCTGGCGCGGGATATCGGTCGCCGGAAAATACTGGCCGAGAAAACTCTCCAGATCGTGGCGCTTGGCTTCGCTCGCGACCTTGCCCGATCCATCTTCCTCAAAGCGGTAGACCATGACGCGGTCGTAGCCGAGCACGGTGCGAACCAGCTTGGCGGATGCCGAAATCAGCAGATCGATATCGTTGATATCCTTCACTCGTCCGATCATCTCACGGGCGAGCTGCAGCGGCTGGGTGCGTCGGAACGAGGGCTCGAATTCGAGGATGGCTCCCTGTTTCTGGCGATGGACCGCGATATCGAAGTGTTGCCCCGTCGGCAGGCGCATATGGGCGATCACTGCCGGGCGGCTGGCTTCGGGTGCGGCGGCCACGGCGTTGCGGATGTCATGGATCACGTCCTCGCCGAGCAGATCGGCAATCCAGAGCCCGTCCATCGGTCCCTCAGCGCCCAGCATTTCCGGAGCATTCGCCGAATAAAGCCGGATCGAACTTATGCCGGGGTCGCAGGCAAGGAGACATCCGTGCGGCTGGATGGAGCCGGGGATGTGGATGGGTTCGCGATCACAATTGGTGAGGTCTACGGATGGAACGTTCTGCATTCAGGGCGCTTTCGAAGGCACTACGGGCATAGTCGAAAGCGGTGTTTGCCCAACTCGCAGCGGCTCGGTTGTCGTATACACGCACGTTCTCCATATGCTCAGTCAACGCACGCCAGCTGGAAAAGTTCCGTGCTTGAGAAAAAAGATGTCGCGCGCCGAAATCGGCCGAAAGACCGAGTGTTTCCGCGCGCTTGGCGAGGAGGCGGGCGCCGAGCGCCGAACCTTCCAGAACATAAAGCAGCCCGACGATCCCGTCGCCCTCCGGGGGCGTGAACGCCGGCTGGTTGGTTGGCGGGCGGGTGTTCAGGTCGGAAAGATCGGCCTCCAGCTCGGCATGGACACGGTGAGGCTCGTAGCCCTTGAGGTCCAAAGGTAGTTCGATCTCGGAGAGCCAGGCTTCGACCGGCATGCGGAATGCGGCGATACCGGCCAGATAACACTTGTAGTCATCGAGGGTCCGGAAACTGCCGACGAGGCTATCGAGCGCCGCATGAGCGTCGGCAGTCGCCTCTTTGAGAGCAGTCCGACGGGGCGGGAAATCCATTGCAATCCTTTCTAGACACGCCCCTCTATATCGGTGGTGTTTTGATCTGTACAACCCTGAACTTGTAAGGCTGCGATCGGTCCGCCATACGTGTTCCCTCTTTTACCCCCCGACCTACGTCAAACGACGTATACGGTTTTGCACTGCGGCATCGGATAGTCCCCTTCAGCAACGGTTAACACTCTTTAACCGACCGGTTGCGACCAAGAAGAGGGGATCACAACAATGTCCATGAAGATGAAACTGACAGGCGCGCTTCTCGGCGCCATGCTGTCGACCACAGCTTTCCATGGCGCATTCGCGCAGGAAGAGACGATCAAGATCGGCGTTCTCCACTCGCTGTCGGGCACGATGGCGATCTCGGAAACGACGCTGAAAGACGCCATGTTGATGTTCGTCGAAGAGCAGAACAAGAAGGGTGGCGTTCTCGGCAAGAAGCTCGAAGCCGTCGTCGTCGACCCGGCTTCCGATTGGCCGCTGTTTGCGGAAAAGGCCCGCGAGCTGATTGAAAAGGACAAGGTCGCGGCCGTCTTCGGTTGCTGGACTTCGTCTTCGCGCAAGTCCGTCCTGCCGGTTTTCGAAGAGTTGAACTCGATCCTCTTCTACCCGGTCCAGTACGAGGGTGAAGAATCCTCGCGCAATATCTTCTACACCGGTGCTGCTCCGAACCAGCAGGCAATCCCGGCCGTTGACTACCTGGCCGAAAACGAAGGCGTCGAGCGCTGGGTTCTCGCAGGTACCGACTACGTCTATCCGCAGACGACCAACAAGATCCTCAAAGCCTATCTGATGTCCAAGGGCGTTGCCGAAGCCGACATCATGATCAACTACACGCCGTTTGGTCATTCCGACTGGCAGACGATCGTCTCCGACATCAAGAAGTTCGGCTCGGAAGGCAAGAAGACCGCCGTCGTTTCGACGATCAACGGTGACGCCAACGTTCCCTTCTACAAGGAACTGGGCAACCAGGGCATCAAGGCCGAAGACATCCCTGTCGTCGCCTTCTCCGTCGGTGAAGAAGAACTCGCCGGCCTCGACACGGCACCGCTCGTCGGCCATCTCGCCGCCTGGAACTACTTCCAGTCCGTCGATGCCCCCGTCAATGCCGAGTTCATCGAGACCTGGCATGCCTTCACCAAGAACGACAAGCGCGTGACCAACGACCCGATGGAAGCAGCCTATATCGGCTTCCAGGCCTGGGTTGCTGCTGTCGAAGCTGCCGGCACGACCGAAACCGACGCGGTTCTCGATAGCATCATCGGTGTTGCCGTTCCGAACCTGTCTGGCGGCACCTCGACCGTCATGCCCAACCACCACATCACCAAGCCGGTGCTGATCGGTGAAATCCAGGCCGACGGCCAGTTCGAAATCGTCCAGCAGACCCCGTCCGTTGTCGGTGACGAATGGTCGGATTACCTGCCCGACTCCAAGGACCTGATCTCCGATTGGCGCAAGCCGATGGAATGCGGCAACTTCAACGTCGCCACTGGCAAGTGCGGCGGCAAGGGTAGCTGATAACAGCCTTCTCCCACCTCCCCCTTGAGGGGGAGGTCATCGCGGAGCGATGGGTGGGGGTGGTGTCATTCAAGGTCTCACTTCACCCCGAACCTTCAGTTCGACCCTCCTCCTCAAGGGGAGGGTGTTCGCGAACCGCCCATAGCGGAACTACTCCTTCTCCCCGTTCGCGGGGAGAAGGTGCCGGCAGGCGGATGAGGGGCTTTTCAAGCTCCGCCGCCCCGCCAACCGGGGGACAACAGAATGCTTATCCGTTTCATCACACTGCTCTTCATCTTTTTCAGCTTCGCCGCGCCGTCCATGGCGCAGAGCGATGCCAAGGACCTGCTTAACGCTCTCGGCAAGGCCAATTTCAAGCAGGCCGAAGAGCTGCTCGGCCAGATCGCCGCCACCGGCGATCCGCGTGTCGTGCCGGCACTCGAAGCCTTTGCCGAAGGCGATCTCTATCTGCGCAAGTCGGACAATCAGGTGGTCATCACCAAGGCTGCGGGCAGCAATCTCGCAGCCATCGATCCCCTCTCGGGCGAGACGATCGCCGAGGAGCCGAAGGGCGCCTTTACCAAGATCAGGGTCAACAACACTCTGCGCCGCGCCATCCGATCGGCCTTGGGCGGGCTCACACTGCTCAGCCCCGACCGCAGCGTCCGGCTGGCAGCAGCCCAGGCGGTGCTGCAGTCGCCGAGTGCGGAAAATCTCGACCTGGTCGAAACGGCCCTTGCCACGGAACAGGACTCGCAAGTCAAGGCGCGCATGGAAGAGGCGCGGGCCGTCTCCGTGCTCGCCTCCGACCGCTCGGTTGATGAGAAGCGTGGGGCGATCGAGACTGTCGCCTCGCTTGGCGGACGAGAAGCCATCAGCATCCTGATGTCTGTGTCGTCCACCCTCGACGAAAGCCTCAAGCCCGATCTCGACTCGGCGATTGCCAAGATCGAGAACAGCCTGCTGTTCTGGGATATGGGCCAGAATGTCTGGTACGGTATCTCGCTCGGCTCGGTGCTGCTGCTCGCCGCCATCGGCCTTGCCATCACCTTCGGTGTCATGGGCATCATCAACATGGCGCATGGCGAGATGGTGATGATCGGCGCCTATTCCACCTTCATGGTGCAGCAGGTGATCCGCACCAGCTATCCTGGACTGTTCGACTGGTCGCTGGCGATCGCGCTTCCCGTCGCCTTCCTGGTGACGGCCGCGATCGGGCTTGTCATCGAGCGCGGCGTGATCCGCTTTCTCTATGGCCGACCGCTCGAAACCCTGCTGGCCACCTGGGGCATTTCCCTGATCCTGCAGCAGACCATCCGCACGATCTTCGGCCCGACAAACCAGGAAGTCGGCAACCCGTCATGGATGTCCGGCTCGTTTGCGCTGGGTGGTTTGACGATCACCTGGAACCGCATGTGGATCGTGCTCTTCTCGCTCACCATCTTCTTTGCGCTTCTGGCGCTGATGAAGCGCTCCGCCTTCGGCCTGCAGATGCGCGCCGTGACCCAGAACCGCCGCATGGCCTCGTCCATGGGCATTCGCACGCCCTGGGTTGATGCCTTCACCTTCGCGCTCGGCTCGGGCATCGCCGGAATTGCCGGTGTGGCACTCAGCCAGATCGACAATGTCTCGCCCAACCTTGGCCAGTCCTACATCATCGACAGTTTCATGGTCGTGGTCTTCGGCGGGGTGGGCAATCTCTGGGGCACGCTGGTCGGAGCACTTTCGCTCGGCATCCTCAACAAGTTCCTCGAACCCTCGGTCGGCGCCGTGCTCGGCAAGATCCTCGTGCTCGTGCTGATCATCCTCTTCATTCAGAAACGACCGCGCGGCCTGTTCGCGCTTAAGGGAAGGGCGGTGGAAGCATGATTACCGGCTTCATTCTGCGCGCACTCGAAGGCAAGATCCTCATTGCCGCCGGCATCCTCGTCGCCTTCGCATTGCTCATTCCAGCGCTCAACCTGCTCATGCCGCCCGACAGCGCGCTTCATGTGCCGACCTATGTCATGTCACTGCTCGGCAAGTATCTCTGCTACGCGCTGCTAGCGCTGGCGCTCGATCTCGTCTGGGGCTACTGCGGCATCCTCTCGCTCGGCCACGGCGCCTTCTTCGCGCTCGGCGGCTATGCGATGGGTATGTATCTGATGCGCCAGATTGGCTCCCGCGGCGTCTACGGTGATCCCATCCTGCCGGACTTCATGGTTTTCCTGAACTGGAAGGAACTGCCCTGGTTCTGGCATGGCATGGACATGTTCCCCGTTGCCATGGCGATGGTGCTGATCGTGCCCGGCCTGCTCGCCTTCGTCTTCGGTTGGTTTGCTTTCCGGTCCCGCGTCAACGGCGTCTATCTCTCGATCATAACCCAGGCGATGACCTATGCGCTGATGCTCGCCTTCTTCCGCAATGACATGGGCTTCGGCGGCAATAACGGCCTCACCGACTACAAGGAGATCCTCGGCTTCTCCGTCCAGGCGGATGGCACGCGCGCGGTGCTCTTCGCGCTCTCGGCGATTTTCCTCTCGCTCTGCCTGGTCATTGCGTCCGGCATCACCCGCTCGAAATTCGGCAAGGTGCTGGTCGGGGTCCGTGATGCGGAAAGCCGCGTGCGCTTCCTCGGCTACCGTGTGGAGAACATCAAGCTCTTCACCTTCGTCGTCTCGGCGATGATGGCGGGCATTGCCGGTGCGCTCTTCGTGCCGCAGGTCGGCATCATCAATCCCGGCGAATTCGCGCCTGCCAACTCCATCGAAGTGGTCGTCTGGACGGCTGTCGGCGGGCGCGGGACGCTGATCGGGCCGATCATCGGGGCAATTCTCGTCAATGTCGGCAAGAGCTACTTTACCGGTGCCTTCCCAGACCTCTGGCTGTTTGCGCTGGGCGGCCTCTTCATCTTCGTCACGCTGTTCCTGCCCAAGGGCATCGTCGGCACCGTCCAGGCCTATCTTGCCAAGCGCAAGGACTATGCCCGCGAGGCGGACAAGGATGCAGCCAACACCGACGTGAAACCCCAATCGGCCCCCGTGGCTGCGGAGTGATGTGATGAGCGACCAGACCACGTCCAGCCTGCTCTATCTCAACGGCGTCTCCGTTTCCTTCGACGGCTTCAAGGCGTTGAACTCGCTCTCCTTCATCGTCGAGCCCGGGGAACTCCGAGCCATTATCGGCCCGAACGGTGCCGGCAAGACGACGATGATGGACATCATCACCGGCAAGACCCGGCCGGACAGCGGCGAGGTCTTTTTCGATGGTGGCAAGATCGACCTCACCAAGAAGGACGAGGCCGAGATTGCCCAGCTCGGGATCGGCCGCAAGTTCCAGAAGCCGACGGTGTTCGAAAGCCATACTGTCTGGGACAATCTGGAGCTGGCGCTGAACCGCAAGCGCGGTGTCTTTGCCACGCTGTTCTACAGCCTGTCGTCCGAGGACAAGGCGCGCATCGAGGAGATCCTGGAGACGGTACGCCTGACCCATCGCAAGGATGAACTCGCCGCCAACCTTTCGCATGGACAGAAGCAGTGGCTGGAGATCGGCATGCTGCTCGCCCAGGAGCCGAAGTTGCTGCTCGTTGACGAACCCGTTGCTGGCATGACCGATGCCGAGACGGCGGAGACGGCCATTCTCCTCAAGGAGATCGCCAAGACCCGCTCTGTCGTCGTCGTCGAACACGACATGGGCTTCATCCGCGACCTCGGCGTCAAGGTGACGTGTCTGGCGGAAGGATCGGTGCTGGCGGAAGGCTCGATCGATTTCGTCTCGAATGACCAGAAGGTCATAGAGAACTATCTGGGGCGGTGATCGCTCACCGTCCCCTTGAGGGGGAGGGTCGGCGCAAGGCGCCGGGGTGGGGTGACCGGTCGTACAAGGATCAACCCCACCCGCAGCTTCGCTGCGACCTCCCCCCTCAAGGGGAGGTCGGAACATGACAACGGGGGACAAACCCATGCTGACAGTCGAAAACGTCAATCTTCACTATGGTGCCGCCCAGGCGCTGCGCGGCGTCTCGATCAATGCCGAGATGGGCAAGATCACCTGCGTGCTCGGCCGCAACGGGGTGGGCAAGTCGTCGCTCTTGCGCGCCATCACCGGCCAGCATGCGGTGTCGGCGGGCACGATCACCTTCAACGGCCAAAAGCTCAACGGCATGGCGCCGTTCAACCGGGCGCGGACCGGCGTCGGTTATGTGCCGCAGGGTCGCGAGATCTTTCCGCTCTTGACCGTCAGGGAAAACCTCGAGACCGGCTATGCGCCGCTGGAGCGCAAAGACCGCTTTATCCCGGATGATATCTTCGCGCTCTTCCCGGTGCTGGATACGATGCTGTCGCGGCGCGGCGGCGACTTGTCCGGTGGGCAGCAGCAGCAGCTGGCTATCGGGCGTGCCATGGTCACGCGGCCGAAGATCCTGGTGCTGGACGAACCGACCGAGGGCATCCAGCCGTCGATCATCAAGGATATCGGTCGGGCGATCCGCTACCTGCGCGACACGACCGGCATGGCGATCCTGCTGGTCGAGCAGTATCTCGATTTCTGCCGGGAGCTTGCCGATCACGTTTACATCATGGATCGCGGCGAGATCGTGCACCAGGGTGCTGCGGAGACGCTCGATACGCCGGAGGCGCGGCGTCACCTGACCGTGTAATTTTGCAAGACAGGGTTGATGATTTATTAGCGAAGTCGGGTTGATGCTGGGGACACGCGTGGTATTGAACGCGCATCTGCGAACAGAAGGCACATCCATGACAACCAGCACGGTATCCCACCGCGCTCGGACGGGCGTATTTGCTCGTGCGGTCGCGGGGCTCTTTCTCTTCGGCTTCTCGGCCGTTGCTGCTGAGGCGGCCACTTGCGGCAGCCCGATCGAGCCCGGCCAATATGGCCTCACTTTCCAGTCCGGTGGTGTGGAGCGCGAGGCGATCTATATCGTTCCGTCGAGCTATTCGGGCAAAAAGAAGGTTCCGCTGGTTCTCGACTTCCACGGCTCCAACAGCAATCCCAAGGTCCAGCTCGGCCGCAGCCACTGGAACGAGGTTGCCGAGCGCGAAGGCTTCGTCGTTATGGCGCTGGCCGGCAGCCTGAAGGGCGAATTGCCGAACACCTATGCCTGGAACGTGCCCGGTGTCACGGCGGGTGAGGGCGCGGATGAGTCCGCCGCCATTCGTGAGGCGCTGAAGATCGCAAAAGATAAGCTCTGCATCGACGCCACCAAGGTTTACGCCTCGGGCTATTCCGGCGGCGGGCGCATGCTGTCACAATATATCTGCAATGGCTTCGGCGATTTCGCCGCTGCCGGCTTCGTCATGGGCTTGCGCGCCGGCACACCGGTCGAAGAAAACGGTGTCTGGCAGCCGCGGCGGGAAAGTTGCCAGCCGAGCCGGCCGGTCTCGATCATCGCCTTCTCGGGCAAGAAGGATCACGTCAATCCGTTCGAGGGCGGTGGCCGAGCCTACTGGCGTTATGGCGGTGAAGTGGCGCTCAACCGCTGGGCCGAGCTGAACCGCTGCGAGACGCGGGCCAATCTCGAGACCGGCGAGAATGCCGACGTGGCCACCTATGCAGGCTGCCGGGCAGGCACCAGCGTGGTCTCCTATGTGATTGCCAGCGCCGACCACGCCTGGCCGGCCCGCACGGTGCGCTTCCGCCTCGCCTCCAATGGCGACAAGGCGATCCGCGAGGTTGATGCGACCGATAGAATGTGGGAGTTCTTCAAGGCCTCGGGCGGCGAGATGATTGCGACAGTCGCGGTCGATGCTGCCTGCGGCGACAAACAGAAAACCGCCGGGATCAGCGATGGCGGGCAGGGGACAAGGTGCAGCCCATCCAGCAAACCAGACAGCAACGCGCCGTTGGTGTCGGACGACTTGTAACGAAGTCGCTCGGCGGGCGCACGCGCATCGCCGAGCTTTATCAGGAGGGGGCGGCGAAGATCCGCCTACCTGAGACCTTTAGCGACGAGCTTGAGGCCGTCATCATCAATACCGCCGGCGGCATCACCGGCGGTGACCAGTTCGACTGGAATTTCAGGGCCGGTCCCGGGTGCTTCCTAACCGCGACCACACAGGCCTGCGAAAAGATCTACAAGGCTTCTGCCGGTACCGGCCAGATCACCACGCGCATCGAGGTGGGCGAGGGTGCCCGCATGCACTGGCTGCCGCAGGAAAGCATTCTCTTCGACAACGCATCGCTGACGCGCCGGCTGGAGGTCGACCTCGCCGAGGACGCCGAATTCTTGGCCGTCGAGGCGATCCTGCTCGGGCGCAAGGCCATGGGCGAGGCGATGACTGCCGGTCTGGTTCGCGACCGCTGGCGGATCCGCCGTGGGGGTCAGCTATTGCATGCCGAAGAGCTGAAGCTCGATGGGGATGTCGCTAACCTCGTAACATCTCCGGCGGTGTTGGCCGGGCGCGTTGCCTTTGCCACGCTGATCCTCGTCAGCCCGCGTGCTGAAGCGCTGATCCGCCCAATTCGTGAGCATATCGGTGAAGAAATGGGCGGCGTAAGTCATTGGCAAGGCAAGCTTGTTGCCCGTGTGGCTGCCTCGGACGGCTTTGCCTTGAGAAAAATCCTGTTGCCCGTCATTTCGGCCTTGCGCGGGGGCGCGTCTGTGCCAAAAGTCTGGAATCTCTGACGATCACGCCATTGGAGCACGCATGAATCTGACGCCGCGGGAAAAGGACAAACTGCTGATCGCGATGGCCGCCATGGTGGCCCGTCGTCGGCTGGAACGGGGCGTGAAGCTCAACTATCCGGAAGCGATCGCGCTGATCACCGACTTCGTCGTTGAAGGTGCGCGTGACGGCCGCATGGTGGCGGATCTGATGGAGGCGGGCGCCCATGTCATCACCCGCGACCAGGTGATGGAGGGCATTGCCGAGATGATCCACGACGTGCAGATCGAAGCGACTTTCCCCGACGGCACGAAGCTCGTGACCGTGCACGAACCCATTCGCTGAGGACTTGGACATGGCGCTGGAACTTCGACCCAATTGCGAATGCTGCGACAAGGATCTGCCGCCCGAGAGCCTGGCGATGATCTGCAGTTTCGAATGCACCTATTGCGCCGATTGCGCCGAAACCACGCTTGCCGGCATCTGCCCGAATTGCGGGGGTGAATTGGTTCGACGGCCGATCCGTCCTGCCGCCAAGCTTGCCAACAATCCGGCGTCGACCAGGCGCGTCCTCAAGGCCGAGGGTTGCCAGCCCTCGCGTGCTGCCTGAACCCTTTGAAGGAGAGATCGATGATCCCCGGTCAAATCATTGCCGCACCAGGCGAAATCGAACTGAATGCCGGCCATCCGACGGTCACGATCGAGGTGTCGAACAGCGGCGATCGCCCGGTGCAGGTCGGCAGTCACTACCATTTCTTCGAGACCAATGCCGGGCTGATCTTCGAGCGAGAACAGGCGCGTGGCATGCGGCTCGACATTCCAGCTGGAACGGCCGTGCGCTTCGAGCCGGGGCAGACACGTCAGGTGACGCTGATCCCGCTCTCGGGCAAGCGCGAGGTCTACGGTTTCCGCCAGCAGGTCATGGGCAGCCTCTGATATGGGCGAGGCGGGGGCATGGGGCGAGCGATGAACTGGAGCGTGATCCTGATGCTGTGCGGTTGCGTATTGCTGCAAGACGCGCCGGCCTCGGGTGAGGACGTGCGGGACGTCGATTGCAACAATGCCCAGACCCAGGCCGACATGAACCAGTGTGCGGCCGAGGACTATCGAAAAGCCGATGCCGCGATGAATGCCCAATGGGCCGAGACGCGCGCCGCCATGCTCGCATGGGACAAGGCCACGCCACCCTCGGACGACAATGGAGCAGCCAAGCGGCTTCTGGCTTCGCAGCGTGCCTGGCTCGCCTATCGCGACACGGCCTGCGATGTCGAAGGTTACTCGGTCGAAGGTGGTTCGATGCAGCCATTGGTGATTTCATCCTGCCTTGCGGAGCTGACCAGGCGCCGCACCGAGGCGCTGAAATCGCTGGTCGGGCTCTATTGAGGGTGTGACGCGATGGCTCAGGCGAGACAGATCATGATCGTCGGCAATGGACCTGTTGATGCGGGGGCAGCGCCTCTGATCGACGGGGCCGATCTGGTGATCCGCTTCAACGGCAGCCGGAATTTTGGTTCAGCCGGACAAAAGACCGACATCATCGCCGTCTGCAACACTGGCCGTCCGGGGGCTGTCATGCTCGCGGATCCAGAGTGGCGCGATAGTGAGGCCGTCCGCCGTACCGCCGCGATCTGGTCCGTGCGTGATCCCGATAAATTCGCCGAACTCAAGCCGCAGCTGGCGATCAGCCATCCCGAGCTCGACGATTTCTGTGACGACTACACCGATGGTTTTGCGACCTTTGCCACAGCCAATGGCAAACAGCACAGGATCATCCATGCCGATGTGCATACGGCCCTGGATGCAACACTTTTGGCGCTTGATGCCGAGCCCTATGTCGTGCCGTCGAGCGGCATGGTGGTGATCCAGGCGCTGCTCACGGATCCCCGGCATGCCGAGGACACTATCATTCTCGCCGGCTTCGGCCACAGTGGCTGGGACGGTCATCCCTTCGAGGCCGAACGCCGCCTGGTGGACCGTTATATTGCCAGCGGTCGCGTGATGCGGCTGCAACCTCTCTTTGCTTCCTCCCTCTCCCAAGGAACCTGACGCCCATGTCCTACAAGATGTCCCGCGCCGCCTATGCTTCGATGTTCGGTCCGACCACGGGCGACAAGGTGCGTCTTGCAGATACGGAACTGTTCATCGAGGTGGAGAAGGATTTCACCACCTATGGCGAAGAGGTGAAGTTCGGTGGCGGCAAGGTCATCCGTGACGGCATGGGCCAGAGCCAGGTGACGCGAGCGGACGGCGCTGTCGATACCGTCATTACCAATGCCCTTATTCTCGACCACTGGGGCATCGTGAAAGCCGATATCGGCCTCAAGGACGGCCGCATCGTCGCGATCGGCAAGGCCGGCAATCCGGATACCCAGCCCGGCGTCAACATCATCGTCGGTCCGGGCACCGAAGCGATAGCGGGTGAAGGAAAAATCATCACTGCCGGTGGCATGGACGCGCATATCCACTTCATATGCCCGCAGCAGATCGAGGAGGCGCTGATGTCGGGCCTCACCTGCATGCTGGGCGGCGGCACGGGGCCGGCGCATGGCACGCTTGCCACCACCTGCACACCCGGCCCCTGGCATATCGCGCGGATGATCGAGGCAGCCGATGCCTTCCCGATGAACCTCGCCTTTGCCGGCAAGGGCAATGCCTCGCTTCCGGGCGCGCTTGAAGAAATGGTGCTGGGTGGTGCCACGTCCCTTAAGCTGCATGAAGACTGGGGCACGACCCCGGGTGCGATCGATTGCTGCCTCTCGGTTGCCGACCAGTACGATGTCCAGGTGATGATCCATACGGACACGCTGAACGAAAGCGGCTTTGTCGAGGATACCGTTAACGCCATCCGTGGCCGCACGATCCACGCCTTCCATACGGAAGGGGCAGGTGGCGGGCATGCGCCTGATATCATCAAGATCTGCGGCCAGATGAACGTCATCCCGTCGTCGACAAATCCGACGCGGCCCTACACGGTCAATACGATCGCCGAACATCTGGACATGCTGATGGTTTGCCACCACTTGTCGTCCTCCATCCCGGAAGACATTGCGTTTGCCGAAAGCCGTATCCGCAAGGAAACGATCGCGGCCGAAGACATCCTGCACGACATTGGCGCCTTCTCGATCATCTCGTCCGACAGCCAGGCCATGGGCCGCGTCGGAGAAGTCATCATCCGCACCTGGCAGACAGCTGATAAGATGAAGCGCCAGCGCGGCGCATTGCCGTCCGAGACGGGCGACAACGACAACATGCGCGCCAAGCGTTATATCGCGAAATACACGATCAACCCGGCGATCGCTCACGGTGTGAGCCATGAAATCGGGTCGGTTGAAGTTGGCAAGCGCGCCGACCTCGTGATCTGGAACCCGGCCTTCTTTGGCGTGAAGCCCGACATGATCCTGATGGGAGGCATGATCGCGGCCGCTCCGATGGGCGACCCGAATGCGTCGATCCCGACGCCGCAGCCGGTGCATTACCGTCCGATGTTCGGCGCCTATGGCAAGGCACGCACCAACACCTCCGTCACCTTCGTCAGCCAGGCCGCGATTGATTCCGGCCTTGGCAACCGTCTCGGTGTCGCCAAACAGCTGGTCGCGGTGAAAAACACCCGTGGCGGAATTTCGAAGAAGTCGATGATCCACAACGACTTGACGCCGCATGTGGAAGTGGATCCGGAGACCTATGAAGTGCGCGCCGATGGGGAGCTTCTGATCTGCGAACCGGCGACGAAGCTGCCGATGGCGCAGCGGTATTTCCTGTTCTGATGCGTTGACCCATTCTGAGTTGCAGCTTTTCAAGGCTGGTGTATCATTTCCTGATGATGTCGGGAGATGCATCGTGGTTGAGGATGTGAACAATCTGGTGTTGGAGCATTTGCGAGCTATCCGTGCCGATTTGCGCGGAATGCGCGATACGAGGCAGGAACAGGGACAGCGCCTGACACGCATGGAGATTGGTCTAGCCGGCTTGCGCCGCGATCAAGGTGCGGATGTCGGAGGCGTTGCCGAGATGGGGGTGCGCCTTGATCGTCTGGTTGAACAGGTCCGGAGAATTGAGCACAGGCTTGACCTTGCGGACTGAGATGCCCCGATCGTGAGGAAGCTTCTGAGATGGCTGATTTCGGGCTTCGCCTTGCTGGCCCTGTTGTTTGTGTCGGGAACAGTTGTGCCCCGCCCGCTGACCTCGCCTGCGGAGGCATCCGTCGGCGGCGAGAGCCAGATCCTGCTGCTCGCCAATCCGATCCATACCGATATCGCGCTGCCAGTCGATGACGAAATCAGGGCCGCCTTTGCTGATCTCGTTCCCTCCGGCCTGCCGGTCGACATGCCCGGTGTCGAGTATCTGATCATCGGTTGGGGTGGGCGGTCCTTCTACATCGAGACGCCGACCTGGGGTGACATCCGGCCGCTGCCGGTCCTGAAGGCGCTGACCATCGATCGCTCCGTGCTGCATGTCTCGGTTGCCGGTACGATCGATCCTGCCCATCCCACGGTGCGCCCGCTCGTGGTGACGCAAGAGGGGCGCAAACGGATGATCGCTGCGATCCGTGACAGCTTCATTCGCGATGGCGGTTTGCCGGTTGGCATTCCGGGTGCGGCCTATGGTTTCGACGACGCCTTCTTTGAGGCAAAGGGCGCGTTCAACGCGCTCATCGGCTGCAACACCTGGACGGCTGCGGTGTTGCGGGCAGGTGGGGTTCGTACGGGCTGGTGGACGCCCTTGCCGCAATTGCTCGATCTTTCCATCGATCTTCATCACGGCGCCTGAAACGTTGCCATCGCCGCCTGACCACGCGTCATCGGATGACATTGTCGTCCATTTTAGGTGCTTCCGAAGTCAATCCGGCGATCGATCGCATTTTAGCGATTCGATTAGGGATTGAGGAAGCGACACTGCCTAATCCAATAGGCATCTTCATGAAGGAGCGGGCGGTTGAGTCGCGGCAGCAAATGGCTTTGGCGGCAGGTCGATGTGGGGGCGCTGGACAGCGCCGGCGCGGTCCGTCGCTTTGCCCTGTCGGTTGGTTTCCGGGCGGTGATCGTGACCAGTCTGGCAGGCCTCGTTTTGCTGCCACTCCTTTATGTCCTCAAGGTCGTCGCCACTCCGATCGACCAGACGATGCGACTGATGGTGGCCTTTTCCTGGCTCTTCGGCGGCGTGCTTTCGGCTGCCTGCGCGTTCGTCGCCGGCCATGTGCTGCGTGAACTTCTGCTGTCGCGGCGAAAGTTCGAGCGCCTTAGTCGCACCGATACCCTTTCCGGGCTCGCCAACCGCCGTGCTTTCAACGAGGCGTCAATTGCCGTGGATCGGGAAGCTTCCCTGGCGATCATCGATATCGACCGGTTCAAGTCGATCAATGACCGCTACGGCCATCAGACGGGGGATCGCGTCATCCAGTCCATCTCCTCGCTGTTGAAGGAGGTCTTTGGCGAAGCGCATCTCGTCGCCCGCCTCGGCGGGGAGGAATTCGGCGTCATCATCAGGGGCGGCAGCGTTGCCGAAAGGCTCGCCCTTGTCGAGCAGGCGAGACGTCGTGTGGCGGCCGAAACGATCGTGTTCCAGGACACGGAGCTTCACGTCACAGTCTCCGCCGGCGTTGCCGAATTTACGCCCGGCAAGCGGCCGGAAAGCGTCTATGCCTGGGCAGACAAGGCGTTGTATCTTGCCAAGGAAAGCGGACGGGATTGCGTTTTCCACGAAAATTCGCTCGCCCTTGTGGAGGCTTTTCCCGGCGATCATGCCCCTGATGATGCTCAGCTTTTTGCTGCCATTGGACGCCGGGGCTGAAGAACGATCTTGCTGTCTGCCTTATTCCTGTGCATGGTTCAAAAAACAGCCATGCCGGAGTTTTCATGCAGCGTGCAACGTCTTTCAAACCCGCCGGTTTCCTCACCGATGCGCCTGATGGGGTCGTTGTTCTTCCCCATGACGGGCGCCATCTGCGGCGCAAGCTTCTGCATCTCGACAATGGCGAGATGGTCATGCTCGACCTTAAGGAACCTGTGCTGTTCCATCATGGAGACCGACTCGTGCTCGACGATGGCACGACCATCGAGATCCAGGCGGCGGAGGAACGGCTGTTCGAGATCCGCGCGCGCGATACTCTGCATCTGATCGAACTTGCCTGGCATCTCGGAAACCGGCATCTGGCGACCCAGATCGAGGCAGACCGTATTCTGATCCAGCGCGATCACGTCATCCGCGATATGCTGGCCGGGCTCGGGGCCGAGGTCAGTGAGGTGGTCGAGCCGTTCCAGCCGGTGCGCGGCGCCTATCATGCGCATGGTAGCCACGGTTCCCATGGGGGGCACCACGATGCCGGCCACGGCTGAGTTGGGCGCCGCCGGCCTTGCCGGACGCCAGGCGCTTCTGCGTCTGATGGCCTGGCTGTCACCGGCCTTTCCGGTTGGCGGTTTCTCTTATTCTGCGGGCTTTGAGAGCGCGGTGGTTGAGGGCCATGTCGTCGGTGGTGACGCGGTCGAGGCCTGGCTTCAGATGCTGATGAGCGACGGCGGGCTGCGCAATGATGCAATCCTGCTCTCCGAAGCGCATCGCTGCCAGAGTGAGGGGCGGGCTCTTGCCGACCTCATTGCACTCGCGACGGCGTTGGCGGGGTCCGCAGAGCGCCATGCTGAAATCACCAGGCTTGGCGAGGCCTTCGTCAAGGCGGCGGCCGCCTGGCCGCATCCCGTGATCGAGGCACTGGCGGGGCCTGTGCCGTACAGCGTTGCCATCGGTGCGGTGGCGTCAGCCCATGAGGTCGAACGACCCGATGCGCTTGCTGCCTTTCTGCATGCGCAGGTGTCGCAATATGTTTCGGTCGCGATCCGCCTCGGCGTGATCGGCCAGACGCGCGGGGTGGCGATCCTCGCTGCATCGGAAAGCCGCATTCTCGATGCCGCCTCCCGATATTCCGAGCTCGGCCTCGACGATCTCGGATCGGCGACCGTCATCGCTGATACGCTCAGCTTGCGGCACGAGACGCAATACTCACGGCTTTTCCAATCCTAGGCGAAAGCGGTTACACAGGACGAAGATGATGAAATCGAAGAATGGTCCCCTCCGCGTCGGTATCGGCGGGCCCGTCGGATCCGGCAAGACGGCGCTGACGGAGAAACTCTGCAAGGCCATGCGCGACACCTATTCGGTCGCGGTCGTGACCAACGACATCTATACGCGCGAGGATGCCGATGCGCTGATCCGCATGCAGGCCCTGAGCTCGGATCGCGTCGTCGGCGTCGAAACGGGCGGATGTCCGCATACGGCAATCCGTGAGGATGCCTCGATCAACCTGAAAGCCATTGCCGACCTCAATGCCCGCATACCCGATCTCGATGTGGTCTTCATCGAATCGGGCGGCGACAATCTCGCGGCAACCTTCTCACCCGACCTCGCCGACATCACCCTCTACGTGATCTCGGTCTGTCAGGGCGAGGAGATCCCGCGCAAGGGCGGGCCGGGCATCACGAGGTCGGATCTGCTTGTGATCAACAAGACGGATCTCGCGCCGCATGTCGGTGTCGATCTCGAGGTCATGGAGCGGGATGCGGGGCGGATGCGCTCTGAGCGCCCCTTCGTCTTCACCGATCTGAAGCGGGGTGCCGGTGTCGAAAAGATCGTCAGCTTCCTGCAGCAGAGTGGGGGGCTTTGAGCAGAAGCAAAGGGTCCAGGGTGCCGATGCCCTCAGATCTGTCTGAGGGCGTTGACGTCGCTGATCTGGATCGTGCGTCCGCGCACCACGACGCCGACGCGCTTGAGCGTCGAGAAGGCTCGTGACAGTGCTTCGGGTGCCAGACCCAGCTTGCCCGCGAGCAGGCTCTTCTGGAAGGGCAGGCGGATAGAGGCTGGGCCGCCCTCGGCTTCACAATGGGTCAGGAGATAATGCGCGACGCGCTGCGGGGCGGTCTGCAGCCGGTCATTGGCAATACAGTCCATGGTCGTGCGCAGATGGTCGGAGAGGCAGCGGATGACTGCCTTTGCGACATCCTTTTCCTGCTCGGCAAGCGCACTGACGCGTTGCAGGTCAAAGCGTGCGAGCGTCACCGTTTCAGCCGCCTGAGCGTTGTAGAGATACTTGTCGCCGATCGCCAGCAGGCATTCGGCAAACGTATCTCCGGGACCGCAGATCCGGATATCGGCTTCGCGGCCGTCCTTGTTCAGCCGGTACAGCCGCACATAGCCGCTCAGCACGCTGTAGAAGCTGTCGGCGGGCTCTCCTTCGCGGAACAGGACTTCGCGCGCCTCGTAGGTGGAGATATTGGCGATCTCCATCATCGAGGCCATCGCCGTGGGGCCCAGTTGTGACAAGAACGACGTCCGCAATAGCGTGTTCTTGTCGCGCGGGTTCAGTCTCAGGATCTTGTTCACGGTCTTCACGGCTCCCCATCCATCGCGGTATCAGGGCATGCACCGCTGCCGTCGTCGTGCTCAGGTCCGCCTCGCCGGATGTGCACGCCGCCTGCAGGTCCGGGTGATCGTGCCCTTTCCATTGGTGGTCACAATATCGCGAGCGGGGGGAGATCGGATTGATTTCGATCAACCGCGCAACGGCAAATCAGGTTTGTCTAATCTGATCCGGCGGTTTGCAAAACGCGAAAGGCCGGGCACAGGGCCCGGCCTTTCTTGATCACCCAGCGTCGGTCCTACTCTGCTGCGAGCGGCGGCAGGTTGATGACGTTGCCGTTGCCATCGCCCTTGCGCGTAACCGGCTGGCTGCGTTCGACAGCCGCGACCCGGCGGTCCATGGTTTCCAGCGCCTGAACGTTCTGACGCGCCAGGAAGGAAAGGACTTCCGGCGTGAGCGGCTCTTCCTCTTCTTCCTTCTTGCCGACGAGGCGGCTGAAGATCCAGCCCAAGAGACGGGAGACGTCGTCGAGGATCAGGAAGAAGGCCGGCACAACCACAAGGCTCAACACCGTCGAGACGATGATGCCGCCGATGACAGCGATCGCCATCGGCGCGCGGAACGAGCCGCCTTCGCCGACACCGAGCGCCGAGGGCAACATGCCCGCCGACATGGCGATAGAGGTCATGATGATCGGCCGGGCGCGCTTGCGGCCCGCTTCAACCATCGCCTCGAGCCGGTGCATGCCCTGTCGACGCATTTCGATGGCGAAGTCCACGAGCAGAATGGCGTTCTTCGTCACGATGCCCATCAGCATCAGGATGCCGATGAGGACCGGCATGGAGAGCGCGTTGTTGGTGATGATCAGCGCGACCGCCACGCCGCCGATCGCGAGCGGCAGCGAGAACAGGATGGTGAAGGGCTGGATGACGTCCTTGAAGAGCAGGATCAGCACCGTCAGCACCAAGAGCAGGCCGAGGATCATGGCGTTGACGAAGCTCTGCTGCATCTCTGCCTGGATCTTGGCGTCGCCGCTTTCAGCGAGGCGGACGCTGGCCGGGATCTCGGCATTCTCCACCGTCGTGCGGAAGGCAGCCGTTGCGGTGTCGAGAGCGACGCCTTGCGGCAGGCCGGCACCGATCGACACGACGCGGTTACGGTCGTTGCGCTTGATCGACGAAACGCCTTCTGCGTAGTCGATGTCGGCGACGCTGGAGAGCGGTACGGTCGCGCCGCTTGCCGTGCGCACCTTCAGCGACCGGATGGCGGCAAGATCCGTGCGCAGGTCCAGTGAAGCCTGGACGCGGATGGGGATCTGGCGGTTGTCGAGCGAGATCTTCGGCAGGGCTGCGTCGACGTCACCGATCGTTGCCACACGAACCGTCTGGGCGATCTGCTGCGCGGTGATGCCGAGGCGGGCTGCCTCATCGGCGCGAGGGCGGATCTGCAGTTCCGGACGGGGCAGGGCGCCGTCGGCGCTGACATTGGCGAGTTCCGGCACCTGGCGAAGCTTGGCTTCGAGGATGCCGACAGCCTGGTTCAACTCTTCCTCGTTCTTGGACAGGAAGTTGAAGGTGATGTCGCGCTCACCGCGGTCATTGAGCTTGGTGACCCGGATATCCGCAATCCCGGCAAGCTTGGCGAAGACCTCTTCCTCGACATCCCATTGCGGACGGATACGACCGTTTTCGGGAAGCTTCGGCAGATATTCGCCGATCAGCGGAATGTTGCCAAGGCCGCCATTGACGAGCGTCTTGGCAAGCGAATGCTCGATCCGGTCGAGGTTCAGCGTCACGCTGGCACGGCGCAGCTCCAGATCACCGCGCGGCGAGGAGCCGCCCAGGATGAAGATGCTGGCGACATCGGGCACGTCCTGGATGGCCGCGTAGATCTCGTCCGTCTTGCGTTCCGTTTCGTCGAGCGTCGCATTTGGCGGAAGCTCGACGGAGAGCACGATACGACCTGCATCTTCCGGCGGAATGAAGCTGCCGGGAACGCCTGCGAGAAGCATGATCGAGCCGATCAGAAAGGCGATCGCAGCAACCAGCGTGCCAAGGCGGGAATACCAGCGGCGTGTCGTGAAGCGCACGAGCTTGGTGTAGAGCTTCAGCGGCAGGCTGTCGTTGTCGTGATGGTCGTCCATCGCGTCTTCCGGCCGCATGAGATAAGCGGCCATCATCGGCGTGATGAGACGCGCCACAAGCAGCGAGAAGAAGACGGAGAAGGCCACCGTCAGGCCGAACTGGATGAAGTACTGGCCCGGGATGCCCGGCATGAACGACACCGGCACGAAGACCGCGATGATCGTAAACGTGGTCGCGATGACGGCGAGACCGATTTCGTCTGCCGCCTCGATCGCCGCGCGATAGGGCGTCTTGCCCATCTTGATGTGGCGGGCGATGTTTTCGACCTCGACGATCGCGTCGTCGACGAGAATACCGGTCGCGAGCGTCAGCGCCAGGAAGGACACGAGGTTCAGCGAAAAGCCCATCATGTCCATGACCCAGAAGGTCGGGATGGCCGAGAGGGGCAGCGCTACGGCCGAGATCAGGGTTGCACGCCAGTTGCGCAGGAAGAGCAGAACGACGATGACGGCGAGGATCGCACCCTCGACGAGGGTGTGCATCGCGGCTTCGTAGTTGCCGTAGGTGAAGTAGACCGAGTCGTCGATCATCTCGATCTGGACGTCGGGGTTCTCGGCGCGAACCGTGGCGAGGCTCTCGGCCACGGTTTCTGCCACCGTCACTTCACTGGCGCCCTTGGCACGGAACACGGCGAAGGACACGACCGGCTTGCCGTCGTGACGGGCGAAGGACCTCTGTTCCTCATAGGTGTCATACACACGGCCGAGGTCGGAAAGCTTGACGAAACGGCCGCCGGGGAGCGCAATTGTGGTGTTGGCAAGGCTCTCGACGTCGCGGTTGTCACCGAGCGTGCGGATCGACTGCTCGGCGCCGGCCACCTGGCCGCGGCCCGAGCCGAGATCGACGTTTGTGCCCTTCAACTGGCCCGATATGTCGGAGGCGGTGACGCCCAGCGCATCGAGGCGGTTGGGATCGAGTTCGACGCGCACCTCGCGATCCGCGCCGCCGTAGCGGTCAACGCGGCCAATGCCCGGCTGGCCCTGCAGGGCGCGCTTGACGCTGTCGTCGACGAACCAGGAAAGTTCGGCAAGGTTCATGTTGGGCGAGGAGACGGCGAAGCTCTGGATTGCCTGGCCCTCGACGTCGATCTTCGTGACGATCGGCTCCTCGACGGAGGCCGGAAGATCGCCACGGATCTGATCGATCGCGTCCTTGACGTCCTGCACCGCCTGTTCGGTCGGCACTTCCATGCGGAACATGACGACCGTCTGGGACATGCCGTCGGTAACGGTCGAATTGATTTCGTCGACGCCGGTGATCGAGGCCACCGCGTCTTCGACTTCCTTCGTCACCTGGCTTTCGAGTTCAGCCGGGGAGGCGCCACTCTGGCCGACGGTGATCGCCACAAGTGGCACGTCGATGTTCGGGAAGCGGGTGATCGGCAGTGCATAAAACGACTGGATGCCGACGACCATCAGCAGGAAGAAGCCGAGTATCGGCGCAATCGGATTGCGGATGGACCATGCAGAGAAATTCATGGCGTCGTCGCCTCTCAGTTGGAAACGCTGCTGGTTTCTTCCACGGGATTGATGCGGTCGCCGTCACGGACAAAGACGCCCGCCTTGGCCACCACCTTGTCCCCTTCATCAAGGCCTTCGGTCACCTCAACATAGGCGCCGTCCTGAATGCCGGTGCGGATCTCCACCATCTGGACGGTCCCATCGGAAACCTTACGCACCGTCGTCTTGCCGCCTTCGGTGGTGATCGCGGACAGCGGAAGGGCAATCCCCTTTGCTTCGCTGACAATAATCGCCGCGCTGCCATACATGCCCGACCGGGCGGCCAGATCGTCGTCGAGTGCGATATGAACCGCGCCCAAACGGGTGACGGGGTCAACGACCGGAGAAATCAGACGCACGGAACCCGTCAGGGGTTCGGTGCTGCCGGCAATCGTAACGGCCGCCTTCTGGCCCGGCTTGAGGCGCAGGATATCACTTTCCGTGACATCCGCCACCAGTTCGATCTGCCCGTCGCGGATGACCGTGAACAGCGGCTGGCCGGCGCCGGATGCGATGGCGCCGATCCGGGCATTGCGAACGGAGATCGTTCCTGTGACGGGCGACTTGATATCGGTGCGGGCGAGCCGAAGGTCCGTATCGGCAAGCTGGCTGTCGACGACCTTAATATCTGCTTCGGCGACGGTGATTGCCTGGCGAGCGGTCTCGACCCGGGCCGTGGCGCTGGCGAGCGCTGTTTCCGCCTGCTCTTTTTGGGACGTGGAGACGGAACCTGATGAGACCAGGCGCGTTGCACGTTCAAACTGGCGCTGGGCGTCGTTCAGGCTCGCTTCGGCTTCCACCAGCTGCGCCTGATACTGGGCAAGGGCGGCTTCTGCCTTTGCACGGTTGGCCAGAGACTGGCTGCGTTGAAGCAGGAGGGTATCCTCGCTCAGCTTCGCGACGACCGCATCAGCCTGGACCGTGTCGCCCACATCGACGTTCAGGGACTGGATTTGCAGACCCTCGACCTGAGGCTGAATCTGCACTTCCTCCTCGGCGCGAAGCGTGCCCGTGGAGACGACCCTGTCGACGAGGTCACGGCTCTCAGCCGCGGTAACGATGATGGCCGGGAGGTTCTGCGCTGGGGCTGCTGGCTGTTCCTGAGCAATGGCAACCGAGGCCGCCAGCGACAGAGTGGCAGCCATCAGCACGGACTTCGCGCTCGCGATTCGATACATGAGACCCTTCCCAGAGGATGATAAAAGCAACTATGAAAGCATTACGTCGTGTCAGCCGGATCGGCTCACAGCGTCGATGTTACCGACATTCATACGCTGTTTTCAACTTTTCGGCATCTGAACCCAGATGAAGAGGTGGGGGATCGCAAAACCCCTTGCAAGAGCCTTAAAGGCCAATTGCGATACGCTCGTGAAAATAGTTCAATATAGAACGATGGTGTTGCCGATTTGCCAGTTTCGACCATAGAAATTGATCAGTAAAACCTCCAAATAGACACGGGGATTGCTCCCCGTGTCCTTTATTCGCTGTGGTCCGCCAAGACTATTTCAGGGCCGCGTCGGTGATCTCGGTCGTGAAGGCACCGGTCGGCTCCTTGGTGATGACCGGGTCCGAGCCGCCACCGAGCAGCGTCTTGACCGTGCGGTCATAGTCGGCCTGGTCGAGCGCGCCGGCAGAGCCGGCTGTCAGCTTGGCGACTTCGCTCATCATGCGCTTCTGATGGGCTTCGGTCTGAGCGCCGGACGCATCATTTTCGAGCACGATTTCAGCCGCTTCGTCCGAGTTCTCCTCGGCATACTTCCAGCCCTTCATCGAAGCGCGGACGAACTTGACCATCTTTTCCTTGAAGGCCGGGTCGGCGAGCTTGTCTTCGAGCACGTAGAGACCGTCTTCGAGGGTGGCGACGCCTTCGTCTTCATACTTGAAGGTCACGAGTTCCTCCGGCTTGATGCCGGCATCTATGACCTGCCAGTATTCGTTGTAGGTCATGGTCGAGATGCAGGCGGCCTGCTTCTGGAGCAGCGGGTCGACGTTGAAGCCCTGCTTGAGGACAGTCACGCCACCGTCCGAACCGTCGGTCTTGATGCCGAGCGTGCTCATCCATGACAGGAACGGATACTCGTTGCCGAAGAACCAGACGCCGAGTGTCTTGCCCTTGAAATCCTCAGGCTTGGTGATGCCGGTTTCCTTGAGGCAGGTCAGCATCATGCCCGAGGACTTGAAGGGCTGGGCGATGTTGACGAGCGGAACGCCCTTTTCGCGGGTAGCCAGAGCCGACGGCATCCAGTCGACGATCACGTCTGCGCCGCCACCGGCCAGAACCTGCGGCGGAGCAATATCCGGGCCGCCCGGCTTGATTTCAACGTCGAGACCTTCTTCTTCGTAGAAGCCCTTGTCCTTGGCGACGTAATAGCCGGCGAACTGGGCCTGGGTTACCCACTTCAGCTGGAGGGTCACCTTGTCGGCGGCGGCGGCCTGCATGGCGGTCAGCGAGACCGCAGCAGCCAGCAGCATGGATGTGAGTTTGACAGTCATTTCAGTTCCCTCTTTTTTTGTTGGTTCAGTTCACGCCCGTCCACCACGGACGGACGGATGCCAGAAGGTGACCCGGCGTTCTGCCAGTGCCACCAATCCGTAGAAGACCGAGCCGGCGAGTGCGGCGACCGCAATCTCGGCCCAGACCATGTCGACATTCGAGCGTCCGACCTCGGTCGAGATACGGAAGCCCATGCCGACAATCGGGGTGCCGAAGAACTCTGCCACGATCGCACCGATCAGCGCGAGAGTGGAATTGATCTTCAGCGCATTGAAGATGAAAGGCCAGGCGGCGGGAAGCCTTAAGCGCACCAGCGTCTGCCACCAGGAGGCGGCATAGGTGTGCATCAGGTCGCGCTCCCTATGGCTTGCGGCGGCCAGGCCCTGCACGGTGTTCACCAGCATCGGGAAGAAGGTCATGATGACGACCACGGCGACCTTGGACTGCCAGTCGAAGCCGAACCACATGACCATGATCGGGGCTATGCCGACGACCGGAAGGGCCGAGACGAAGTTGCCGATCGGCAGCAGGCCCTTCTGCAGGAAGGGCGAGCGGTCGATCAGGATGGCAACGATGAAGCCGAGGCCGCAGCCGGCGACATAACCGGTGATGACAGACTTCAGGAAGGTCTGCTGGAAATCCGCCCAGAGGATATGGGTGGAGGTGAGGATACGCGCCCAGATCATCGAGGGGGCAGGGAGCAGGATCGAGGGGATCTCGAAGCCGCGCACCATGCATTCCCAGATCACGAGCAGGGTGATCCCGAAGATCAGGGGGACGGCCAGCCCGATCGCGCGGCGGATGGACGGGTCCTTAGGACGCCGAGCCACCAGCCACTGGTTCAGACCCCAGGCACCGAGCCAGAAGAGGAAGGCGAAGACGAGATAACCGTTCATGGCTTGACCCCCATGCGTGCCAGCACCCGAGTGTGGGCCATGCCGACGATCGAGACGAGCAGCGCAGCCAACCCGGCCGCCATGAAGAGCGCTGCCCAGATCTGGATGGTCTGGCCGTAATAGGAACCGGACAGCAGTCGGGCACCGAGACCGGCGACGGCGCCTGTCGGCAGCTCACCGACGATGGCTCCGACCAGCGAAATGGCGATTGCCACCTTCAGCGAGGTGAAGAGGTAGGGCATCGAAGCCGGCCAGCGGAGCTTCCAGAAGGTCTGAGACTGGCTGGCATTATAGGTGTGCATCAGGTCGAGGAGCAGGATGTCCGGACTGCGCAGGCCCTTCACCATGCCGACGACGATCGGGAAGAAAGAAAGATAGGTGGAAATCAGCGCTTTGGGCATGAGACCCGAGACGCCGATGGAATTCAGCACGACGATGATCATTGGCGCGATGGCGAGGATCGGGATCGTCTGCGAGGCGATCACCCAGGGCATCAGCGACTTGTCCATCGCCCTGTTATGGACGATGGCGATGGCGAGCACGATGCCGAGCACGGTGCCCATGGCAAAGCCCATCAGCGTGGCGGAAAGCGTGATCCAGGCATGGTAGACAAGGCTGCGCTTGGAGGTGACGGCCTTGTTGATCGTCGTATCCCAGAGCTCGGCGACGATCTGGTGCGGGGCCGGCAGGACGGGGCGCTCCTGGGCGAAGGTTCGCTCGACGATTTGGGAGAAGGTGATCGTCTCGCCGGCACGTGCCGCCTGGTCGCGCACGAAGGGCGCGTTCAGATAGACGACGAAGACATGCCAGATCACGAGGATCGCCAGGAGGACCGTCAGGACCGGCAGGATTCTGTCTCGGAATGCGGAAGGAGCCGGGGTCATCAGGCGCCTCCTTTTGCAGGAAAGAGCATCAGGGCCATGGAGACGACGCCGAGTGCCACGCCTGCCATCTGAACGACGCTCAGCCGTTCACCGAAGAGGAAGAAGGCGATGACATTGATGAGGACCAATTGGGCGATGGCCGAGGCGGAGATGGCAAGCCCCAAGCCCCCCTCACGCATCAGCTTCACCATCATCAGGTTGCCGACGCAGTAGAGGGCAAGAGAGGCTGCGAGCACCCAGAGCTTGCCGTTGTCGACATAGGCGCGGGAGACGGTGGCGGCACCGAGGAAGGTCGCCATGGCGGCGCCGAGCCAGAGGAGGAAGGTGGGGTTCATGGGGTAATCCCCTTAATCACGGAACTATTCCTCATAGCTATGCCCCGCCTTCAGACCCTCGCGTACCCGGTGGGCGATCTCGAGAAACTCCGGGGTCTCGCGGATGTCGAGCGGGCGTTCCTTGGGTAGCGTCGACTCGATGATATCAGTTACCCGGCCGGGCCTAGGGCTCATGACGACGATCTTGGTGGAGAGGTAGACGGCCTCGGGGATCGAATGGGTTACAAAGCAGATCGTCTTGTTGGTGCGGTCCCAGAGCTTCAGGAGCTCGGAATTGAGGTGGTCGCGGACGATTTCGTCGAGCGCGCCAAAGGGTTCGTCCATCAGCAGAAGGTCGGCGTCGAAGGCGAGCGCGCGGGCGATCGAGGCCCGCTGCTGCATCCCGCCTGAGAGCTGCCAGGGATATTTCTTGGCAAAGCCCGAGAGGTTGACCAGCTCCAGCGTCTGCTCGATGCGCTTCTTCTTTTCCGCCGCACTGTAGCCCATGATTTCGAGCGGGAGCGCGATGTTGTTTTCGATCGTGCGCCAGGGATAGAGGGCCGCTGCCTGGAAGACATAGCCGTAGGAGCGCGCCTTGCGGGCCTCTTCCGGTGTCATGCCATTGACCGTGATCTCGCCGGCGGTGTGTTTTTCCAGATCGGCGATGACGCGCAGGAAGGTGGTCTTGCCGCAGCCGGAGGGGCCGATGAAGGAGACGAAATCGCCCTTCTTCACCTCGAGATCGACATTCGACAGGGCGTGGACCGGCCCGTCATTGGTCTCGAAGGTGAGGCTCAGGTTTTTGGCCGAGACGACGGAGTAGGGTGCATTCATGCGCTAGGACCAATCGGGTTTGTTGCAAAGGCAGCCTGCCTCTTGCATTCTTTTGACATGCGGCCGCTCGGGAGCAGCGGACTGGGAGTGGCGGACTTGCCGCCAGACGGAGGAGGAGAGGTCAATGGACGCATCAGCAAAGCCCACCTGCCGGATCGTGAAGCCCGGCCACACCTATGAGGGCAAGCAGGGGCTGAGTTATTTCGAGGGCATTGCGGCCGAGACTGTGGGCGCCAAGGGCATCTGCATGCATGTGCTGACCATGCCGCCCGGCGCGCGGGCCAAGGCGCATCTGCACGAGAGCCACGAGACGGCGATCTACATGCTCTCCGGCCAGGCACATACCTGGTATGGCGACCGGCTGGAGAACCATGTCGTGGTTCACGCGGGCGAGCTGTTCTACATTCCGGCCGGCGTGCCGCATTTGCCGGCGAACCTGTCGAACGCGCCCTGCACGGCGATCATCGCGCGCACCGACCCGAACGAGCAGGAGAGCGTGGTTCTGCTGCCGGAACTGGATGGCTTGGTCGAGGTGTAGCGCAGTGTTCATCTGGCCAGACCTTCTGTCTGGGGCAGGGCGATCCACCTGTAGATGATCGCGCAGATCATGCCTGTCGGAGCGAGCGACATCGCCATTGATGCCTCGTTCTGATTGAAGAAGCGGCCCCAGGTTGCCAGTTGTAAAAGGACGATGCCGGAAAGGGGGCAGGCGGCACCCGCGATGGCAAAATGCCACCAGCGGTTCCAACGCATTCGCAGCAGCACCCAGGTCGCCAGCAAGGTGAAAGGGGCAGCCAGCAACAAGGCAACCGGCAGGATCTCCAGGGTCAGCCGAAGGACCGGCAGGATCGAACCCGGAAAGAGCATGAAGCGCGGCAGGCGGCCGTAAGTGAACGCATCTGTCACCTCCAGGGTTGCCCAGATGCCCATGACGCCGACAAACACGGCAGCCGCGTAGCCAAGGCCGAAACGGGCAGTCTTCAGCAACCATGTCCTGTTTGCTGGCGTCACCCTCACCCTCACACCCCCGTCGCCGGAATGCCCGTGCGTTCCACCTTGCGCGGCGCCACGAGTTCCTTCCAGGTGGAGAGTGCCTTGTTCACGGCGGTAAACGGCTCGCGCTTGACGAACTTTCCGTGGCCCTCGCGGGTTTTTACAGCACTTTCCTCGATCGCGACATAGCCACGGGTCAGCGTGTAGCGCGGCAGGCCGGTGACCTCCTTACCTTCGAAGACATTGTAGTCGATCGAAGATTGCTGGGACTTGGCGGAGATGGTTTTGGAGCGCTTGGGATCCCAGACCACGAGGTCGGCATCGGCGCCGACGAGGACGGCGCCCTTCTTCGGGTAGATGTTGAGGATCTTGGCGATATTGGTCGACGTGACCGCGACGAATTCGTTCATCGTCAGGCGACCGGTTGCTACACCATAGGTCCAGAGCATCGGCATACGGTCTTCAAGCCCGCCGGTGCCGTTCGGGATCTTGGCAAAGTTGCCGACGCCGAAGCGCTTCTGTTCGCTGGTGAAGGCGCAGTGGTCGGTGGCGACGACAGAGAGCGAACCCGACTGCAGGCCAGCCCAGAGTGAATCCTGGTGCTGCTTGTTGCGAAAGGGGGGCGACATGACCCGGCGGGCGGCATGGTCCCAGTCCTTGTTGAAATATTCGCTCTCGTCGAGCGTCAGGTGCTGGATCAGCGGCTCGCCATAGACGCGCATGCCTTTCTGGCGGGCGCGGCGGATGGCTTCATGCGCCTGTTCGCATGACGTGTGCACCACATAGAGCGGAACACCGGCCATGTCGGCCAGCATGATCGCACGGTTGGTGGCCTCGCCCTCGACCTCAGGCGGACGGGAATAGGCATGGGCTTCCGGACCGTTATTGCCTTCGGCGAGCAGCTTGGCCGTCATCGAGGCGACGACGTCGCCGTTTTCGGCATGCACCATCGGCAGCGCGCCGAGTTCGGCGCAGCGCTGGAAGGAGGCGAACATCTCGTCGTCATTCACCATCAGCGCGCCCTTGTAGGCCATGAAGTGCTTGAAGGTGTTGATGCCGCGATCCTGGACGACCGTCTTCATCTCGTCGAACACGCGTTCGTTCCAGCCGGTGATCGCCATGTGGAAGGAATAGTCGGCCGTGGCGCGGGATGTCTTGTTATCCCACATCTGGAGCGCTTCGAGCAGCGACTGATCCGGCCCCGGCAGACAGAAATCGACAACCATGGTCGTGCCGCCAGAGAGGCCGGCGCGCGTGCCGCTTTCGAAATCATCCGCCGAATAAGTGCCCATGAAGGGCATTTCGAGATGCACATGCGGGTCGATACCACCAGGCATGATGTAACAGCCGGCCGCATCCAGCACGGTGTCACCGGAGAGGTTGTGCCCGATCTCGACGATCACGCCGCCCTCGATCTTGACGTCGGCCTTGTAGGTCAGATCGGCGGTGACGATGGTGCCGCCCTTGATGACTGTGGTGGTCATGGCAGTTGTTTTCCTCCGTTTTCGCCTTCGTTTCTCGGCGCGCTGGCCAGACCGAGGCCTGTAATGTGGATCAGAGCGGTTTCGAGCCGCTTCAATTCGCCGGTCGTAAGTCTTCCAATCTGCTGCCGGATCACATCCCGCCTCAAGGGGCAGAGTTTTTCGACCATGATCTGCGAGATTTCTTGCAGACCATTCTCAGGACTTGGAACAATGATCGGACGAAGCGTTGGAGCGTCGATCAGATGCGTGGTCATCGGGCAGCAGAGGATCGTGCTGAATAGGCCGAGGAGTTCATCCCTCTGAAGGATCACCGCGGGTCTTGGTTTGCCCAATTCCCCCGGAAAGACTGCGATCACGATGTCCCCTCGCGTCAGCGTCACAGCTTGTCCCAGTCGATCGGGCCGACGGCTTGGATCCAGTCGGTCACGTCGTCCTGATCTTCACCTTCAGCGATTCTTCGCGCCTCCTCTTCGAGCTGGGCTCGCATGGTTTCGTTATCGAGATCGGGCACCCAGAGTTCGATCGCTCGATAGCCACGCCGCAACAGGTCAGCCCGCTCTTCCTGTGACAATTCCCTCGGTCGTCCCATGGTTCGCTCCCGTTCAGGACTGTTCGCAAGCCCTGATCCTACGCCACAATCTCCGCCGTCTCCAGAACCGCCCGCAGCAACACGTCGCATCCCGAGCTCGCCCATTCCTTGGAAATCTCCTCCGCTTCATTGTGGCTCAATCCGCCGACGCACGGGCACATGATCATGGTCGACGGCGCGACCTTGGCCGCCCAGCAGGCGTCGTGGCCGGCGCCGGAGATGATGTTCATGTGGGAATAACCGAGGTCTTCGGCCGCCTTGCGGACGGAGGCGACGAGCTTTTCGTCGAAGGTGACCGGATCGAAATGGCCGACGGCCTCAACCGAACAGCCGACGCCGAGCGCCGAACAGATCTCGGCGGCCTTGGCCTCGATCGTCGAGCGCATGCGGTCGAGCTTCTCCTGGCTCGGCGTGCGAATGTCGACGGTGAAGACAACAGTGCCGGGCAGCACATTGCGGGAGTTGGGCGAGAATTTCACCTGCCCGACGCCGCCGACGGCGCCGGGTTGTTCACTCATCGCGACGTTCTGGACCATCTCCATGATCCGGGCCATGGCAAGGCCGGCATTGACGCGCAGGTTCATCGGGGTGGAGCCTGTATGGGCTTCGCGGCCGGTGAGTGTAAACTCCAGCCACCACAGGCCCTGACAGTGGGTGACGACGCCGATCTGCTTGTCCTCGGCTTCGAGGATGGGCCCCTGTTCGATGTGGTACTCGAAATAGGCGTGCATCTTTCGGGCGCCGACCACTTCGTCGCCCAGCCAGCCGATGCGCTTCAGCTCGTCGCCGAAGGTCTTGCCGTCCATGTCCTTGCGGGCATAGGCGTAATCCTGGGTGAGCACGCCGGCGAAGACGCCGGATGCCAGCATGGCGGGCGCAAAACGGGCGCCTTCCTCATTGGTCCAGTTGGTGACGACGATGGGGTGCTTGGTCTTGATGTTGAGGTCGTTCATCGACCTGATCACTTCAAGGCCTGCCAGCACGCCGAGCACGCCGTCATACTTGCCGCCGGTCGGCTGGGTGTCGAGATGGCTGCCGATATAAACGGGCAGGGCGTCGGCGTCGGTGCCGGGGCGGGTCATGAACATGTTGCCCATGGTATCGACGCCCATGGTCAGCCCCGCATCCTCGCACCAGCGTTGGAAGAGGCGGCGGCCTTCGGCGTCTTCATCGGTCAGGGTCTGGCGATTGTTGCCGCCGGCAATGCCGGGGCCGATCTTCGCCATCTCCATGAGCATGTCCCACAGACGATCGCCGTTCACGCGAAGGTTGTTGCCGGGTTGCGCCGTCATTGCAGATCCTCACCTGTTTGTCAGAACCGGATCTTCCGCCCGATTCCCATGTTCCCCGGGGTCAGCAGCAGCGGCTTGTGTTGTTTTTTCCGCTGTCGTATCGGCAGTTGCCTTTATTTGACATCTGTCCAATAATTTGACCGACTGGTAAAACATTACAACTTCCATCACGGCACTCAAGACGAAATCGGCAAAATTCTGCGACAAAAAATAAAGCAGATGCCCAGATTTTGGGCTTCAATATTGCTGAGCGAGTTCAGTATCTTAGGCGGGGAACAACTCTAAGATGGCAATACCGAGAGCGGCGCAAACCCAGAGGCGGACGCGAATCCAGGAGGAGAAGGAGGAGCTCATCCTGGAGGCGGCGTTGGAGGTGTTCTCGCAGCGGGGTTTCCACGGCTCGACGATCGACCAGATCGCCGAGGTCGCGGGCATGTCGAAGCCCAACCTGCTCTACTATTTCCGCACCAAGGAAGCCATGCACCGGGCGCTGATCGACCGTGTGCTGGAGAACTGGCTGGAGCCACTGCAGGCCTTCGACGCAGACGGCGACCCCGAACACGAGATCAGGTCCTATATACGCCGCAAGCTGGAGATGGCGCGGGAGTTCCCGCGCGAAAGCCGGCTGTTTGCCAACGAGATCCTGCAGGGTGCGCCGCATATCGCCGGCGTGCTCGAAGGGCCGTTGAAGGAGCTCGTGGACGAGAAGGCCGAGGTCATCAGGGCCTGGATTGCCGCGGCCAAGATCCGGGAATGCGACCCGCATCACATGATCTTCTCGATCTGGTCGACGACGCAGCATTATGCTGACTTCGACGTCCAGGTCCGGTCCGTGCTGGGAGCGGGCCGCGAAGGCGAGCACCGCTTCGAGACGGCCGCGTCCTTCCTCGAAGGTCTCTTCGTGCACGGCCTCATCCTGAAGCCTGACGTCAGTCCCTGAGCAGACCCATCACCAGAAGTCCGGCCGCTGTCACCAGTGCTCCAAGGAAGACGGCCGGGCTTGCCCAGCCGTGGCCTATGAGGCCTTCCAGCAGGATGATGAAGGTCGGCGTTAGATAGCCGTAGCCCAAAACCTTGGGTGCCGGCAGGCGCATGGAAGCGTATTGCAGCAGCATGAAGGTGAGCGCTGTCGTCACGATCGACAAATAGGCGATCGTCGCCCAGACCATGGGAGGCAGGCTGACAAAATCCGCCGTTGCGAGTGGTACGGCACCGGTTGGCAGGAGCCAGGGGATGGTAAAGACCACGACCCAGAAACCGAAGGCAACCGGGTTGTCTCCCTGATTGAACTTGCGGATCAGCGGCACATAGGCACCGTGGCAGATGACGCCGACAAAAAAGATCAGTTCGCCGCGTCCGACATCGAAGGACAGGATCGCCTGGACGTCGGCGCGGAAGATAACCCAGATCGCACCGAGGGCTGCAATCACGAGTGCAATGAACACCTCCGGGCGAGTTTTCTGCCCGATGAAGAGAAGCGCGAAGCCGGCGCTGATCAATGGCATCAGCGTGAAGACGGCACCTGTCTGCACAGGGCTGGTGAATTCCAGCGCCACGAACATGGTCAGCATGTAGACGGCGATCAGGCCGCCGAGCAGGGCGAATCGCCAGATCCGCTGCGGTGTTCGGAACGGAACGCGCAGGATGCCGAAGGTCAGGACACCCATGACGACGACCGTCATCAGGTAACGCCAGAGGGTCAGCGGACCGGCATTCATGTGCTGCGCCGCCATGCCGCCGAAGGAGAAGGACCCGGCGATCAGGGCGGCAAAGAGCAGCATCGCCGCATGCGCCTTCAGTTTTTCCCGGCCCTTGGCATGGACGGTATGTCGGTTCACGGAGGAGGTGACGGGTGGGGCTTGCTCTGTCATCGGATGTCTTTCGGCTCCAAGCCCGTCTCGCCGTTTGCGTGACTTGACCCGACCGTCTTTCTCATTCATCTGCGATCCCGGCGGATGCGCGCACCATGCGCCGCCCCGCTAGATCCTTCCGGCAGTTAATCGAAAGCGGACCTTATGACAACGATGATCGGCTTCACTGATACCGACAAGAGCACCAGTGCGGTGCTGCAGGATGTGATCGACTCGATGGATGAGGATCACGTCACGCTGCGGCAGATCCTTCAGAAGATGGGTGAAAGCGGGCTACTGCTGCTTTGCGGCCTGTTGTCTCTCCCCTTCCTGGTGCCTGTTTCGATCCCGGGTGTCTCGACTGTCTTCGGTGCCGGCATCGTGCTGATCGGGATCGCGATCACCTTCAACCGCTTTCCGTGGCTGCCGAAGAAGGTGGCCGACCGCAAGCTCGATCGGGCGCGCCTCGTCCCAGTTCTGGAGCGAGGTCTCAAGATCCTGAGAAAGGTCGACCATTATGTCCGTCCCCGCTTGCTGGGCCTAACGCACGGGGCGCTGGTCAACCGTATCAACGGTGTCGTTCTGACGGCCGCCGGCGTGCTCTTGATGATGCCGCTCGGCTTCATTCCGTTCTCGAACACGCTGCCCGGTGTGGCGATCCTGCTTCTGTCGACGGGCATTTCTCAACGGGACGGAATTGTCGTTGCCATGGGACACCTGATGGTGCTGCTGACGCTCGTCTATTTCTCGGCGCTTGCCTATGCCGGGTTCGCCGCCGGCCAGAGCCTGCTCGGTTGATCCATCGCCTCAGCACGGTTCACGCGCTTCGCTGCAGCAGGTCCTCGCGCTGCAGGGCATGTTTCCTTGCAAAATCGATGAAACTGTCCGGGCTCATCGGCCGCGCCAGCGCGTAGCCCTGCAGCGTCTGGCAACCGAGATCGCGCAGGATCGCCGCATGTTCCATGGTTTCCACGCCCTCTGCGACGATGCCGATCCCGTAGGAGCGGCCGATATCAACGATCGAGCTGATCAGCTTGCGCTGCGCCGGGCTGTTGACGATCGGGGCCACCAGTTGCCGGTCGATCTTCAAGCGGCTCGGCGATAGCTTGATCAGCGAGAGGATTGAGGCGTAACCGGTGCCGAAATCATCGATTTCGATGGCAATGCCCTGAGTGCGGATGCGCTCGAGGCTCTCCGCCACGGCGTCGGCCTTGTCGTCGAAGGAAATCGATTCCAGCAATTCGAATGAAAGGCTGCCCGGCTTGAAGTCTAGCCTGGTCAGGTGGTCAAGCAGCTTATCCTCGAACAGCCTTTGGGCAGAGATGTTGACCGAGACATGCTCGATGCCCAAGCCCTCGGTCTTCCAGTGCGCCAGCTGCTCGAGTGCCTGATCGAGAATACTCGCATCGATCTGGGACACGACATTGAGGTTTTCGGCCGTTTCGAGAAATGCGTTGGGTGCGAGGATGCCTTTTTCCGGGTGACGCCAGCGGGCAAGCGCCTCGACACCGTTGATCGCCAGCGTTCGGGCATCGAATTGCGGCTGATACCAGGCTATGAAATCGTCATCGCCCAAGGATCGAAGAATGGCGTCGGCGGTGCGCTTGATGTTGATCGTACGGGCGCGCAGCTGGTCGTTGAAGCGCTCGACGCGATTGCGGCCACGGCGTTTTGCCTCGTAGAGCGCGATGTCCGCATTGACGAGGAGCTGTTCGGCGGTCAGTTCGGGCTCGATCCTGTCGGCGATGCCGATCGATGCGCCGACACGGCATTCGTGTCCGTTGTAGACGATGGGCCGGTTAACGGCTGAGATCAGGTTCGACCCCATGGCCTCGTAGCCTTCGGAGAGATCGCAGCCCTGGCAGACGATGACGAATTCATCGCCGCCGATGCGCGCGACGAAATCGCATTCACCGACCATGCTCTGCAGTTCCTGCGCGACATGGCGAAGAATGGCGTCGCCGGCACCATGGCCAAGCGTGTCGTTGATTTCCTTGAAGCGATCCAGATCCATGTGGAGCACGGTCAGCCTCCCGCCGGGCCGATCCGCGCCTGCAACCAGTGCCTCAAGGCGCTGGTCCAGATAGCGGCGATTGGGCAGGCCAGTCAGCGCATCATGCAGCGAATTGTATTCCATCCGCTGCCGTGCGGTTTCCAGTTCCTCGTTGCGCTGTGCCGTCTCGCGCTGCGCTTTGCGGAGGTTCTCCTGCAGATTGATGTCGGCGCTGACATCCCAGTTAACGCCTAGCACGCTGACCGGTCCTTTTTCATCTCTGGAAATCGCGCCAACGGTTCGGATGTGGCAGATTTCACCGCCGTCGCGGATGATGCGGAACTGGGTCTCGTAGAGAGTGTCTTTCTCGATTGCCTTCGCGAGCGCTTCATCCGATGCGGCTAGGTCGTCGGGGTGTACGCAGGATTTCCAGACGTCGTAGCAGGCCGCAACATCGCGGTTGACGCCATAGATCTGGTACATTCGCTCATCCCAGGTGATCTGGCCGGAGGCGAGATCAAGCTCCCAGATCCCGATCCGCGAGGCGTCCAGCGCGAGACCCAATCGGTGTGATACCGCTGTCAACTGCTCCTCGCGTTGCCGCAAAGCCGCATAGTTGCGCTGCCGCTCCCGCATCAGGCCGGCCACCCAGATGACGCTGCCGGCGATCAGCGCAGACATGGCGGCAATCATGCCGCGGATCAGGATGTCGGGGCGGCTCATCGCGTGCCAGCCACCCTTGGGCACTGCCGAAATGGACCATTTCTCGTTGCCGAAATCTACGGTCATTGTGACCGGATCGTCGGTCAGGATGTGGCTGTCGCCGTAGATGACGGCCCGGCTTCCCGTTTTCTGACTGTCATCGGTAATGGTAATGGCGAGCGGCAGATCGGGGGCTCTGAGCCCGCTGTCGTCATAGAGCCTCGCGACATCGACGACGCCCGCCAAGCCACCCCAAAAGACCCGGTTGCCCTCGTCATTGGTCATCTTCACGGGCAGTGTGATGATGAGGCCCATGGCGCCATTCTTGAGCGGCAGCGGGCCGCTGATGATGGTCCTGCCCTCGTCGCGCAACTGACGCGCCTCTTCCTCGCCATTCGGTGGCGGGAGTATCCAATGCCCGATGAAGGATTTGTTGTCCTCGTAAGGGTGGACGAAACTCGTGATCAAGTTCGGCGCCGCGGCGATGTTGCCGATCTGGGAGGGCGTCGAAAGCAGGCTGGATGCCAGCGCCTCGAAACGCCTCTGCGTGACATAAGGCTCGGTCCCGATCACCGCGACCATGCCCTGCAAAAGCTTTATATTGGCGTTGATGTTGGCTTCGAGCTTGGTGCGGATCAGGCCCAGGTTTTCCTCGACCGCATTGCGGGCCGCCTCGCGGCTTAATCGCTGCTGCTGAAGGTCGGCATACAAGGCAGACACGGCGACGCCGACGAGGACGATGGCGCTCGGAATGAGGATCTGCAGGCGCGATCGCAGGCTCGATCCACCATCCGTATTCTTGCTCTTAATCGCCATGGTCTCCTTGCCCGGCTGGCCCGGTCTGACGAATATGCGGTCAGTCCCGATGGCGGGATGGTGGAGTATAGCGCTGAATAATTTCTGAAGGTGTGGGCGAAAGTTCGAGTTTTTCTTCTGCCGAAAGGTATCCGGCCCGCAAGCGGGCCGGACTTGCTTGACCGAGACTATTCTGCCGCCTGCACGGCCATCGGATTGTTCGGATGGGTCGTCCAGTTGGCATAATTCGGATCGACAGGGCGGCCGGTACGCTGGTCGAGGGCGCCGGTTGGCAGTTCGACCATGGTGATGCAGTTCTCGACGGGACAGACGTTGACGCAGAGATTGCAGCCGACGCATTCGTCTTCCATCACCTCGAAATGCCTGACGCCATCGACCATGCTCGTGATCGCCTGGTGCGAGGTGTCCTCGCAGGCGATGTGGCAGCGGCCGCATTTGATGCAGGCGTCCTGGTCGATATGGGCCTTGGCGATGTAGTTGAGGTTGAGATACTGCCAGTCAGTGACGTTGGGCACTGCGCGACCGCAGATGTCGTCGAGGCTGGCATGGCCCTTGGCATCCATCCAGTCGTTGAGGCCTGATATCATCTCCTGGACGATCTTGAAGCCGTAGGTCATGGCCGCCGTGCAGACCTGCACATTGCCGGCCCCGAGCGCCAGGAATTCAGCCGCATCGCGCCAGGTTGTCACACCGCCGATGCCTGAGATCGGCAAACCATAGGTTTCCGGATCGCGGGCGATCTCGGCGACCATGTTGAGCGCGATCGGCTTCACCGCCGGACCGCAATAGCCGCCATGGGTGCCCTTGCCGCCGACGGTGGGCGAGGGGGCAAAGCTGTCGAGATCAACAGAGACGATCGAGTTGATCGTGTTGATCAGCGAGACGGCATCCGTGCCGCCCGCCTTTGCCGCACGCGCCGGCTTGCGGATATCCGCGATGTTGGGCGTCAGCTTGGTGATGACGGGCATGCGGGTATACTGCTTGCACCAGCGAACGACCATTTCGATATATTCCGGTACCTGTCCGACGGCGGCCCCCATGCCGCGTTCGGACATGCCGTGCGGACAGCCGAAGTTGAGCTCGATGCCATCAGCACCGGTCTCTTCCACGAGCGGCAGGATCGCCTTCCACTCTTCCTCGACGCAAGGGACCATGATCGAGGCGACAAGCGCCCGGTCCGGCCAGTTCATCTTGACCTGTTTCATCTCCTGCAGGTTCACCTGCAGGGGGCGATCGGTGATCAGTTCGATGTTGTTCAAGCCGAGAAGGCGGCGGTCAGCACCCCAGATCGCGCCGTAGCGCGGGCCGTTGACATTTACGACCGGCGGTCCCTCGGAGCCGAGTGTCTTCCAGACGACGCCGCCCCAGCCTGCCTTGAAGGCACGCTCGACATTGTAGGCCTTGTCGGTCGGCGGGGCCGAAGCCAGCCAGAAGGGGTTGGGCGACTTGATGCCGACGAAGTTATTGCGAAGATCAGCCATGTTTCAAATCCTCTCGAGAGCGGTGCGTCATGCGACTGCGGTTGCGCCCGCCGTCTGAACGGCGAGAGAGCGGTTGATGCTTTCGGCCGCATCGCGACCCATGGCGACGGCAGAGACCGTCAGGTCCTGGCCACCGAAGGCACAGTCGCCGCCAGCCCAGACGCCCGGCAGTGAGGTTCGACCTTCTGCATCGACGGCGATCTTGCCGCCTTCTAGCTTCAGCCCGTCCAGACCGTGGCCGTCGAGCTTCTGGCCAACTGCGACGAGGATCTGGTCGGCCTTGATTTCGGTCGTGTGGCCGGTGCCCTTCATCATGCCGTTTTCGAGATGGGTGTATTCGAAGGTGATCGACGAACATTGGCCGGCGTGGTGGGCCACTTCCTTCGGCTGCAGCCAATGGCGGATATTAACACCCTTGGACGTCGCTAGATCCTGCTCGAATTCCGAGGCGTTCATGTGCTCCTTGCCGCGGCGGTAGCAGATCGTGACGTTTTCCGCCCCAAGGAGCTTCGCCTGCACAGCGGCATCGATCGCGGTCATACCGCCGCCGATGACGACGACGTCGCGGCCGACGGGAACATCGGCCTTGGCATCCGCCTGACGCAGGTGTGCGATGAATTCGACCGCATCGAGCACGCCGTTGATTTTGGCGCCCGGGATGTTCAGCCCGTTGACGTTGCCGAGACCCGCACCGACGAAGACGGCGTCGTGTTTCGCCTGGAGGTCGGCAAGCGTGAAGTCGCGCCCCATCATCTGGCCATCCAGCACGTCGATATTGCCGAGCGACAGGATGTAGTCGACTTCCTTCTGGGCAAAATCGTTGGGGGTCTTGTAGGCGGCAATGCCATATTCGTTCAGACCGCCGGCCTTGTCCTTCGCTTCGTAGATGGTGACCTGGTGGCCGTGCATGGCGAGGCGATGAGCAGCGGCGAGGCCTGCGGGGCCGGCGCCAACGATGCCCACCGTGTGGCCGGAGGACGCTGCCGGATGGTAGAACTGGCGGCCCTCTTCGATGGCGATGTCAGTGGCGTAGCGTTGCAGGCGGCCGATTTCGACCGGGCGCTCTTCAGCCGTGTTGCGCACACAGGCTTCCTCGCAGAGCGTTTCGGTGGGACAGACGCGGGCGCACATGCCGCCGAGAATGTTCTGGTCGAAAATTGTCTTGGCGGCGCCGAGCGGATTGCCAGTCGATATCTGCCGGATGAACATCGGGATATCGATGGCGGTGGGACAGGCCGTCATGCACGGCGCGTCGTGACAGAAGTAGCATCTGTCGGAGGCGACAAGCGCCTCATGGCCGCCGAGGCGGGGATGCAGGTCAGAGAAATTCTTCGCATAATCGGCAGCGTCCAGCCGCCCGGCCTTGAGGCCTGGTTCCAGTCTTCGCATCGCAGTTCCCTCTTTTATATTCGAAGCGATGCAGAGAAACGTAACTCAGGATCAAACTTTTATCAAACGGTAAAAAATTGCTCTTGGCGCCGCAGAACCCCTGAAAATCATGGGAAGTTGATCGCTGTCAATCCCGAACACCTTGCCCGGATCGGGTCACATATCGCTCCGTTAAAACATGACTGAAAACTTCAACTATATACTTTACTCTTTTTGTCATGTTTTGTATGCCTGTCTGTATGGGGCTCGCAACCGCAGCCTCTGATCGGATTCGAGGAGACAGGACGTCATGGCGAAGAAGAAAAAGCAGGCTGCGAAGAAGTCGGGTGCGGAGGTTTCCGCGACGGCCTCCCCCGCGAAAACGCAAGCGGAAGTTCGCAGCTTTCTTTATGTCGGCGGCCGTGATTGCCAGGTCGCCCATCTTCGTCAGATCGCCAGCAATTTTGGTGCGGAACTAATTCACCATGATGGGGGTTTACGCGAAGCGGTTTCGCGTATCGACACGGTGCTTCCCTCGGTCGACTGCGTCTTCTGCCCTATCGACTGTATCAGTCACGATGCTTGTCTGCGCGTGAAGAGCGGTTGCAAGAAGTTCGGCAAGACTTTCATTCCACTGCGAAACGGCTCGAAATCCAGTCTCGAGCGTGCGTTGCAGACACTGAATGAAAGGAACACCGAAGCATGAGCAGAGACGGATCGGAAAAGGGTGGCATCAGCTCGTTCCACGAGCTTGCACGTCAGCGCGGCGAGGGGCTTTTACCGGAGCTCGCCGCGGCAATGTTGCAACGCTCGCAGGAAAGTGAAGTGATGAATTGCGAAATCATCACTTTGCCGGGCTTGCACGAGCGCAAACCTGCTACCATGTACGCTGAATTGAACCGGGCCCCCGCCCTTGTTATCGATTTTCCCGCGCCGAGATGGCAGCGAAACGCCGACGCCAGATCGTAGCCGTTTTGCCAGTCAGTCTGATGTGGGGAGCAGAGGAACTTTCCGCATGAACGCTCAGCAACCTGTTGCGAAGACGATCCTCAATGCCGTGCCCATCCTCCCATCCCTTAACCTTTCGGAAACACGCAATTTTTACGTCGACACGCTCGGTTTCGAGGATGTTGGCTTCGACGGGCTTGATTACCTCGTTGTCCGCCGCGGTGGCATGGAACTGCATTTCTGGCTGAGCGACGATCCGTTTCAGTGCCAGAACAGCTCGGTGTTCTTCAGGGCCGAAGCGCCGACAGAGATCTACCGGGACTTCTGTGATCGCGGCATCGAAGCGATCCGTGCCTCTGAGCATTCAGGAGAGTGCGGCGGAGCCGTGCGTTTCCACATCCGCGATCCGCACGGCAATCTGCTGATGTTCGGTGGGACCGTTTCCGCCTCCATGGCCCATTGAGCTATGCAAATACTTTGATTTCGGGGTGTTGATGTCGGCCCTTAAGCTCCGGCAGAGGTCGGCCGGCTTCAGTGGCGTCCCGGAAGCAGAGCTCCTGCGCTCAGCAGCAGCCATGACGCGATGAGCGTCATCCCGCCTGTTGGGGCTGCCATCGGAAACAGCCCGCTTCCAATGAAGTGCCGGGCGACCAGATCGCCCGCAAACAGGAATGTGCCGAGCGTCATGCCGAGCGCTGCCAGTGCCGACATTCTGATCCGGTCGCCAGCTATGGACAGTGCTGCGAGTGCCGGGGCATGGGCGAGGCAAATCATCGAAGCGGGGCGCAGGAGCGCTTCGCCACCGGCATGGCTTGCGGCCGCGGCAAGCCCGACACCGGCCGCTCCGATCAATCCCGCCGCGACGGTCGCCCAGCGGTAATTCTGCACGCTTGCCATCCGCGTTATTCCTTGTTCTGCATGTGAAAGGCCAGCTTCTCGATCGGCGGCCAGATGAGTTCGCGCAGTTTCGGATGCTCGACGGTTTCGTCCAGCGCGCGGCGAAAGCATAAGAGCCATTCGTCCCGTTCCAACGGGCCGATCTCGGCCACGAAATGACGACGCCGCAGCATCGGATGGCCGCGCTTTTGCATGTAGATGGGCGGACCGCCAAGGTAGCCGGTCAGATACTCGTAAAACTTCTCTTCGCTGGCGCTCAAATCCGGCGGATGAACCGCCCGGCAACGGGCGGCCTCGGGCAGGGTGTCCATCAACTCATAGAAGCGCCGGGTCAGGGCCTTGACGGTCGCGTCGCCGCCGATGGCTTCGTAGAGGGTTATCGTCTCATCACTCATGCTGTCGTCCTTGCGTCAGGTCTTTTCGCGCTTTCGGCACCCTCTTGCAACCAGCGTGGCGTTCCCGTGGCAATCCAGCGCAGCCGCGATGCCGCCTTGCAACAAAAGCAGGGGACAGTGGGCCTTCGACATGCCATAAGGGCGCCGATTTCCAGCAGGCGCCCTTGTCCATGATCCGTATCGAAAACATCTCCAAGCAGCTCAGCCACCGTATCCTCTTTATCGAGGCCTCCGCCGCGCTCAATCGCGGCGAGAAGATCGGTCTCGTGGGACCAAACGGGGCGGGCAAGACCTCGCTGTTCCGGATGATCATCGGGCATGAACAGCCGGACGAGGGCCAGGTCTCCGTCGATAAGGGTGTCTCGATCGGCTATTTCAGCCAGGATGTCGGCGAGATGTCCGGGCGCTCGGCTGTCGCTGAGGTCATGGACGGGGCAGGACCGGTCAGCGAAGTTGCGGCCGAACTGCGCGAACTCGAGGCAGCCATGGTCGATCCCGACCGTATGGACGAGATGGACGCGATCATCGAGCGCTACGGCGAGGTGCAGGCGCGTTACGAAGAACTCGACGGCTATGCGCTGGATGGCCGCGCCCGCGAGGTGCTGGCCGGTCTCTCCTTCTCGGAAGCCATGATGGACGGCGATGTCGGCGCGCTCTCGGGCGGCTGGAAGATGCGCGTGGCGCTTGCCCGCATTCTTCTCATGCGCCCCGACGTGATGCTGCTCGACGAACCGTCGAACCATCTCGATCTCGAAAGCCTGATCTGGCTCGAGCAGTTCCTCAAAGGCTACGAGGGCGCGCTGCTGATGACCTCGCATGACCGCGAGTTCATGAACCGCATCGTCAACAAGATCATCGAGATCGATGCCGGTCAGCTGAACAGCTATTCCGGCGACTATGTCTTCTATGAGGGGCAGCGTGCCTTGAACGAGAAGCATCAGCAGTCGCAGTTCGAGCGCCAGCAGGCGATGCTCGCCAAGGAAATCAAGTTCATCGAGCGTTTTAAGGCGCGCGCTTCTCATGCCTCGCAGGTGCAGAGCCGGGTGAAGAAGCTGGAAAAGATCGACCGGGTCGAGCCCCCGAAGCGTCGCCAGGTCGTCGCGTTCGAATTCCAGCCGGCGCCGCGCTCGGGCGAAGACGTGGTCAGCGTGAAGAACGTCTCCAAGCGCTACGGCGACAAGGTCATCTATGACGGCTTCGACTTCATGGTCCGCCGCCGCGAGCGCTGGTGCATCATGGGCATCAATGGTGCCGGTAAGTCGACACTCCTGAAGCTGGTGGCCGGCGATTCCAAGCCGGACGAGGGCACCGTGTCGATCGGCGCCAGCGTCAAGATGGGCTATTTCGCCCAGCATGCGATGGATGTGCTCGACGGCGACATGACGATCTTCGAAATGCTGGAAACGAGTTTCCCGCGCGCTGGTCAGGCACCGCTGCGGGCGCTTGCCGGCTGCTTCGGTTTCTCAGGCGACGATATCGACAAGCGCGTGCGGGTGCTCTCGGGCGGTGAAAAGGCGCGGCTCGTGATGGCGATGATGCTGTTCGATCCGCCGAATCTGCTCGTCCTCGACGAGCCGACCAACCACCTTGACCTCGACACCAAGGAAATGCTGATCAAGGCGCTCTCGCAGTTCGAAGGCACCATGCTGTTTGTCAGCCACGACCGCCACTTCCTGGGTGCCCTGTCGAACCGCGTTCTGGAGATCACGCCCGAAGGCGTCTTCCAGTATGGCGGCGGCTATACGGAGTATGTCGAGCGCACGGGCCACGAGGCACCGGGCCTCAGAAGCTGAGGCCCGGCAAGCAATATCGGCTTCGGTTTAGGCGCCAGTTGCCGTTCTCTCGGCCCGCAGAGCGGCAATCTCGGATCGCAGAGCCTGCATTTCGCGCAGCAAATCGCCATTGTCGACATGCAGGGACTTCAGGTCCGCGTCGGTGTCGGCCATGCTCTGCTCCTGCATGGCGGAGACGATGACACCGATGAAGAGGTTCAAGACCGAATAGGTGCTGAGCAGGATGAAGGGCACGAAGAACAGCCAGGCATAGGGATGGACCTCCATAACCGGCCGGACGATGCCCATGGACCAGCTTTCGAGCGTCATGATCTGGAAGAGTGAATAGGTCGAGGCGCCGAGGTTGCCAAACCAATCCGGGAAGGTCGCGCCGTAGAGCTTGGTCGCCATGACGGCCGAGACATAGAACAGCATCACCAACAGCACGATGATCGAGCCCATGCCGGGAAGGGCGGCAATGAGGCCGCCGATGACACGCCGCAGCGACGGCACGATGGAAATCAGGCGCAGGATACGCAGGACGCGAAGCGCACGCAGGACCTGGAAGGGGCCGGTAGCCGGGATTAGCGCGATCGCGACGATCGAGAAATCAAAAATGCTCCAGGGATCGCGGAAAAAGGCGAGGCGGAAGGCATAGAGCCGGGCTGCGATCTCGATGACGAAAATCGCCAGGATGAGCCTGTCCAGCGTCAGCAGCAACGGCCCCATAACCTGCATGACCGCGGGTGATGTCTCAAGGCCCAAGGTGACCGAATTGATGAGAATGACGGCTATGATGAACCGCTCCCACGCATTCGATGAGAGGATTGTCTTCAGTCTGTCGGTCATCGTTCTGGTTCCTGCAAAATCTGCAGGACGAAAATCTGAAGGAACATGGCGCGTCAAGGGGTTCCAGGCTGCAACACCTTCCGTTCACGCGCCTTTTTAGGGAAAGCTCGATCTGTGGCGTCTGCGTTCAGCTCGAATGGCCGTTGAAGGTCGAGTGCCAGGTCCAGGCGGAGCGGATGATGTCGTCGATGCCGTGCTTTGGGTCCCAGCCGAGAACCTCGCGGGCAAGCGTGTTGCTGGCGACGAGGCCGGGCGGATCGCCGGGGCGGCGCTCGGTGCGCTTGATCGGCATCGGCCGGCCGGAGACCGTCTCGATGGCCGTGATCAGTTCCTTGACGGTTGTGCCGTTGCCGGTGCCGAGATTGATGGCGATCGTCTCGCCGCCGTTCAAAAGATACTCTACCGCGCGCACATGGGCGTCGGCGAGATCATTGACGTGGATGTAGTCACGGATGCAGGTGCCGTCGCGGGTGTCGTAGTCCTCACCGAAGATCGAGAAGAATTCACGGCGGCCAAGCGCCGTCTCGATTGCAAGCGGAATGGCATGGGTTTCCGGCGAATGCCATTCGCCGATGCGGCCTTCGAAGTCGGCGCCGGCGGCGTTGAAATAGCGCAGCATGACGGAGCGCATACGGCCGCAAAGGTTCAAGTCGCCGAGTGCCTGTTCGACGATATGCTTGGTGCGGCCGTAGGGGTTGATGGGCTTCTGGCCGTGCTTCTCGTCCAGAGGCAGATATTCCGGCGCTCCATAGGTGGCGCAGGTCGAGGAGAAGACGAAGTTGCGGATGTCGGCTTCGCTCAGGGCCTGCAGCAGGCTGAGCGTGCCCGATACGTTGACGTCGTAGAAGTGCTCCGGCTCCTTGAAGGACTGGCCGACCTCGATCAGGCCTGCGAAGTGCATGGCCGCCTTCGGCTGGTATTTGGCGAGCACTTCCTTCAGGCGCGCCTTGTCTCTGATGTCGCCCTGTTCGGCCGGGCCCCATTTGACGAATCCCGGATGACCCGAGGTGAAGTTGTCGTAGACGACAGGCAGATAGCCGCGCTCGGAAAGCGCGAGGCAGGTGTGCGAGCCGATATAGCCGGCACCGCCGACGACGAGGATGGGGGTGGCAGTCATGGTCATTCTCTGATCAGATTGGGGCATGCACGAAGGCCGGCATCGCTGCCTCATCCTTCGTCTTGGCCAGGAAGAGGCGGGCGGTGTCGAGCGCTTCGCGGATCGTCACGTCCATGTCCAGATAGCGATATGTCGCAAGCCGGCCGACGAAGGTCACGGCCTTCTCTTCATTGGCGCGAGCGACGTAGTCCGCGAGCTGCGCCTTTTCCTCGACGAGACGGATCGGATAATAGGGTATGTCGTCTTCGCCGCAGGCACGCGAGAATTCGCGGTAGCAGACCGAACCCTCATGGCTTTCCCAGGGCGAGAAATGCTTGTGCTCGGTGATGCGGGTATAGGGCACCGAGGCATCGCCGTAGTTCATGACCGCGCAGCCCTGGTAGTCGCCCTGATAGGTGAAGCGCTCGAAATCCAGCGTGCGATAGCCGAGGCGGCCGAACTCGTAGGCGAAATAGCCGTCGAGCGGACCGGAATAGAAGAGATGGGCATAGTCGTGCGGGGCGCGGGGATCGAAGTGCTGGCCGAGCGTCACCTTGATCTTCGGATGATCGAAGATCTTCTCGATCATGTCGGTGTAGCCGTTTTCCGGCATGCCCTGGAATTTGTGGAAGAAGTAGTTGTCGTCGTAGTTGAAGCGCACCGGCAACCGCTTCAGGATCGAGGCCGGCAGGTCGGTCGGCGAGCAGCCCCATTGCTTTTCGGTATAGCCCTTGAAGAAGGCCTCGTAGAGATCGCGACCGACGAAACGCAGCGCCTGATCCTCGAATGTCTGCGGGTCGGTGATGGTCTTGTCGGCCTGTTCCTCGATGAAGGCGCGCGCCTCTTCCGGGCGGAAGGTCTTGCCGAAGAACTGGTTGATCGTGTGCAGGTTGACCGGCAGGGAATAGACCTGGCCCTGGCTCGTCGTCTTTACCCGGTTCTTGTAGGGCAGGAAGGTCTGATAGCTGTTGACGTAGTCCCAGACCTCCGCGTCATCGGTATGGAAGATGTGCGGGCCGTAGATGTGGACCATGACGCCCGTGTCGGCATCGCGCTCGGTGTGGCAATTGCCGCCGATATGCGGGCGCGTGTCGAACACCTCGACCTCGAAGCCGGCTTCCGCCAGTTCGCGTGCGATGACGGCGCCGGACAGGCCCGCGCCGACAATTCCGATTTTCTGACCCTGTGCCATCCGGGGGTGTTCCTCGATTTTAAGGGGCGGGTGCGGTTCCAGCCGCAAGGCCTGCCGCATCTTGCCCAATTGCAAAGAGACCGGCGGTTGCCCGCCGGCCGAATCATGAAGTGGTCAGGCCAAGAGTTTCTCGCGCATCAGCGTGTCATAAGCGGCGATCAGCCTGTTGACGTCGACGCCGGTCTCTTGCGGTCCGAAGCTCAGATGGCTGACGGTGAAGTCAGAATAGATGCATGTCGGGCGTTCCAGGAAGGCCGGCAGGTCGACCGTCAGCATCTTTTCGTCGTCGCCCTTGGCGAGCGCCATGTGCTGCAGATCGCGGCCGAGCCAGGCGATGAAGTTGATCGACTGGCGTTCCTGCCAGTCGACCACCTTGGTGGGAAGCGGCAACTCCTTGTTGGGCGACGCCAGAAAGAAATCGTGGAGTTTGTTGGCCTTGTCCGGATCGGTCCAGAGCGTGCCGCCGAAGCCACCCGGCGGACGCTCGAAATGGCCGAGCGAGGCGGGGAGCGCTCCGGAAACCTGCTGGAAGTAGGCGCACACCCCGTTATTGACGACATTCGCCGAGGTCACGAAGTAATGCGGGTTCTTGCGACGGTGGTCGATGAAGCCTGCGAGGCCGTCGAGATCCAGGTAGACGATGTCGTCGTCACATTTCAGGAAGAGTGCGTCTGCGAAATCCTCCAGACGGCGGGCGTAATACTGATAAGCCTGGAAATAGGGCATCTGTTCGCCGGGGTTCCCGACGTATCGGCGCACCTGCGCGTCGACATGGCAGAGTTCGAGCGTGGCGCCCCAGCCGCCGCGGGCCATCACGTCGGCCCCCGCAGGCAGCGCAATGTCCGGCCAACGGCCGAGCACGACGCCATTGACCATCAGTTCGGGTGTGCCGGAGTGGTCGATCGAGACGACGACCTCGTTCGCCCGGCCTGGCGATAGAACGCTCGGGGTCAGCTTCGCCCAGACAGTCGGGGCGTCGCTTCGGTCTGCATCATTGAGCCGAGCACGGGGGGCTTTGCGTATGACGGACTGCTGATTGTTCCAGCCGCCTATGACGACCTCGTAGAAGGTGTCCGGGTCATGCTTTGGCAAAATTGCCAGATGCAGGTCGTTGCTGATCCTGGCATCGAGCCGCAGCGGAGACCGGGCGGATGCTGTCCCGCAGGCCTGGTAGCCCACTGCATCGCCCATGAAGCGAAGCGGGCCGAACTCACGCGTGACCCATTCGTGATCGGCGGCCGCCCGCGTGAAGTCCCAGATATGCCATTCGTCAATTAGGCCATCGGCCATGGCTCTGCGGACATAGCTGTTGAGGATCTGCATCCGGTGTTCCCGGCCGGCAAAGGTTACTAGTATTACAGGCGCCACAGTTATCTCCCAGCCCAGTTCGGTCTTTGCCCGCAGTCTTTCGTCACTACCATCACGTCCACAGACGTGTGTCGGTTGGGACGGGGTGGAAATCGTGCCAGGCGGAGATGCGGTCGCGATAGCGCTTGCGATAGGCGGCCTCGTCTTCGAACTCGACTTCGGTCATCATCACTTCCGAGCCGATTTCGTAATACATCTCCATGTTGGAAAGATCCGGAACAGGCGTCTCGCCGCGCTCGCGCTCGCCCTGCATCTGCCAGTAGAGTTCTTCCAGCCGGCGGACGAGGCGTGGGATGTCGCGAAGCGCGCAGGTGTCACGCTGGGCCTGCAGGGAGGCGCGGATCCTTGCCAGTCCCGTCTTGTCGTTTGCCAGGGCCACCGCCTTGCGGACGTAGTCCTCAGGGCTTGCGCAGATCAGTTCCGGAATGCCAGCCGATTTGACGATGCTGCTGCAGAAGCGCGAGGCGAAGCCCTTGCCCGGAAGCGTCAGCACGGGCAGGCCCATCGTCAGCGCATCCGACGCCGTCGAGTGGGCGCCATAAGGGAAGGTGTCGAGGAAGAGATCTGCAATCGCGATGCGGGCCAGATGGTTCGGATTTGCCACCTTGGAGGCGAAGTAGATGCGGGCCGGGTCAATGCCTGCCGATTTTGCAAGGTCGCGCAGTCGCTGATTGACGATATCGGAGCCGCCGAGCAGCCAGAGAATGCTGCCAGGGGTCGCCGTCAGGATTGCCATCCAGCGGGCGAAAACGGGTGCGGTGATCTTCTGCATGCCGTTGAAGCAGGCGAAGACGAAAGCGTTTTCCGGCAAGCCGGCTTCGGTCCGCGTCGGGCGTGGCCCGATTGCGCGCTTGCGGTCGACCGGCTGGTTGCAGGGAATGTGGAGCACCTTTTCGGTGTAGTAGAGTTCGTTGCCGGGCGGGATGATCTGCTCGTCGGCAATGATGTACTGGTGGACCGGGCTCGCCATCGTGCCGGGATAGCCGCAGAAGTTCACGATGACGGGGGCAGGGCGGTAGGAGAAGATCTTCGTGCGAGCAAGCTTGGTATAGCCGTTGACGTCGATGAGGACGTCGATCTCGTCGGCCATGATCTGCTTGGCGGCATCGAGATCCGAAAGCGCGGTGATGTCGCGCCAGACATCGATGACGGCCTTCATCCGGTTTTGAGTCGCATCATTGGTGCGCGGCTCGCCGATGTAATAGGCATAGACTTCGACGGACGCCTTGTCGTGCAGTTCGAGAACCTCACTCAGGGCGAAGCCGACGGCATGGTCGCGCAGATCCGAGGAGACGTAGCCGACGCGCAGACGCTGGCCGGTGCCGACCTTCTTGCGCGGGACAGGCTTGTTGAGATGTGCTGCATCCGGGCGGCCGGCGAGCATCTTGAAGTAACGAAAGGCCTTGGCCATCTGGTAGAGCGGATCGTCCGCATAGCAGGCGAGCGGGAGCGGCGAGATCGAGTCCAGCATCTGCCGCTTCGTCACATATTCCGATCCCTGGACCACCGGCCACTTGCACTGGTGCTGGCGGACCGAGATCCAGTGCTGGCCCGCTTCCGGCTTGTCGGGGCGCAGTTCGATTGCCTGCCAGAGAGCATTCTCGGCATCCTCCAGAAGGCCGGCGCCTTCCATGACGCGGCCAATATGCTGCAGGGCCATCAGACGATGAACCGATTTGTCGGGGGTGATTTCGGCGGTCGACTCCACGTAGCTCCGCCACTGCTGGATCGCCTGAGCGCCCAAACCGCTATCCTCATAGGTTCTGCCCAGATTGATGTGCGCCTGACCCATCATGGGTTGAGCCTTCAGCGCTGCCTTCAACGCGTTGACCGCGCCTGCGGTGTCGCCGAGTTGCTTGAGCGTCACAGAATAGTTGAAGAAGGCGAGGTGAAGCAGCGGGCTTTGATCGTTGAAAGCCGTCCAGGTCTTGTAGAGTTCGGCGGAAAGCGCGAACTGACCCGCCGCCGACCACCGTTCCGCCAGTTGCAGGGCGTCGAGCAGCGAAAGCTGCTGGCGTCTCGATTTCTCCAGAGCCGTTGCGAGCTGGGCGTTCTGCTCCGGGGCGAATGCGGTATGTATCACCATCGACATGACATCTCTCATCGGCCAGGGGCCGGGTTACGTTCCCGCGGAGCGGCGTGTAGAAAACTCCTAATCAGCCTAGCTTGCTTTGGGCTTGCGTGGGGGCGGCCGCCTTATCTTAGGACTTGCCAAATCAGTCCCTATTGGTGATAGCATCTCAGCTTAAGAGGCGCCGAGGTAGCTTTCTACCAAGAATAGACAGGTGAGTTCCGGGGGCGCCCGTTAATAGAAAATTAGAGTGTGAGCCCTAATCATCTGGGCAAGACTCGTCTCATCGTATTTCTGTGTTTGCAGAATGATGGGGCAAGGTCGTCTCCCGGGTCCGGGGGGTAGACGTTCCAAAAGGTGTGGGAAGCAGAGATCAGCTCTGCTGCATGATGCCCTCTCCAACGCCAGGCTCGGTCGAGCCATGTTCCACTTAAAAACTTTCGTCCGTAAGGACACCGCACCGTAAGCGCGATCGATCTGCGCTTGCGTTCGGATTGTGGCCATTCGGGGTGCAGGATGCTCCCTGGGTCGCGCGGTGAGGCACCCGACGTGCTCCCCCGACCGGTGGCAAAGGAATGCAACGGCCAATCGCTAACGTTGAAGGCGCGCGTCAAATGACCTCGATTATCTCTTCTCTGAGCATCACCCAGATCAAGTCGCTGTCTACGGCGACCATCGCTTCCTTCACGAGCGACGACGTTGCCGCGCTGAGCTCCGCTCAGGTCGCCGCGCTCTCGTCCAGGCAGATTTCAGCCTTCCAGACCGATGATATCGATCAGTTCGACGCCAACCAGCTCAGTGCGATCTCAAGCGTCGGCATCCGCGGCCTGACGGTGGACCAGTTGTCCGTCATCGACAGCGCCAAGATGACGGCCCTGAGCAGCCGGCAACTGGGTGCGCTGAGCTCTACCCAGATGACGGCCCTGACGTCTGATCAGTTCGCGGCGCTGACGCCCACCCAGCTCGCTTCACTCAGCAGCGCCGCCCTCTCCGGCATCCAGACCGACGACGTCGCGACTCTGTCATCGGCCGAACTCGCCGTCATCAGCACGCGCGCTCTCGGCGGGCTCTCTACCGCCAACTTTGCAACACTCACCTCCAGCCAGCTTTCCGGCCTGACCACCGGCCAGGTCGCTGCGTTGTCGACCGCTGCAATTGCAACGCTGACGTCGGATCAGATCGACGGCCTGGACGCGTCGCAGATCGCGGCCCTCAACTCGCGCCAGATTGCCGCTCTTACGACCGATAGCCTCGCTTCCTTCTCGACCGAGCAGATCGTTGCTCTGAACAGCCGGGCACTGTCGGTGCTGAAGGCGACGCAGGTCGCCGCGCTTTCGACCGACCAGATCGATGTCCTGACCACCGGCCAGCTCGCTTCCTTGACTTCCGCGGCCGTCGCCGGTCTCGGTACCGACGACGTTGCCGTGCTGTCCTCGGACGGTGTGGCAGCTCTCAGCTCCAGAACGCTTGCCGCTCTTTCGACGACGAACTTCGCAGCTCTCAGCTCCGACCAGCTGACCGGGCTGACATCGGCGAAAATTGCTGGGCTGACAGCAGCACAGATCGGCGTATTGAGCTCCGATCAGGCTGATGGCCTCACCCCCACCCAGATTTCTGGCCTGACCAGCGCCCAGATGAACTCGATGACCACGGACACGCTGGCGTCGCTCTCGACCGATCAGGTCGGCGCGCTCAGCAGCCGCACCATCGCAGTCCTCAACTCTGCCAAGGTGGCTGCCCTGAGCAGCGAACAGGTCGCTGCTCTGTCCACGATGCAGCTCGCTTCGCTGAGCTCTGTCGCCGTCAAGGGTCTGCAGACTGAAGATCTCGCGACCTTCACGTCGACGGAACTCGCTGCGCTCAACTCGCGTGCACTTGCAGCCCTCTCCACCGACAACATTGCGAGCCTCACATCTGCCCAGCTGACGGCTCTGTCGAGCGGCCAGATCGCCTCGCTGACGACCGCGCAGGTGGCTGTTTTGGACAGCGATCAGCTTGACGGCCTGAGCCCCTCGCAGGTCGGCGCCCTGACCTCTGCCCAGGTCATCGCGCTCGGTACGGACAATGTGGTCTCTCTTTCCACCGAACAGGTCGCTTCGCTCAGCAGCCGCGCGGTTGGCGCCCTGACGGCAGCCCAGCTGACCGCCATGACGAGCGATCAGATCGAAGCCCTCAGCTCGACGCAGATCGCTGCACTTTCGTCGGCTGATCTGCAGGCGCTCTCGTCTGAAGACATCAACACCTTCAGCACTGACGAATTCGCGATCATCAGCTCGGCAGCCATCCGCGGCATCTCAGCCTCGGTGATCGGCGAACTCTCGACCGACCTGGTCGCCGTCATGAACACCCGCGCCGTGGCCGCGCTCTCATCCGCTCAGGTCGCCGCCTTGACCTCGGATCAGATCGCCGTCTGGTCCACCGGCCAGCTTGCAGCACTGACCTCGGTCGCCGTCGCGGCCCTCGAAGCCGAGGATGTGGCCACCTTCACCTCGACCGAACTCGCTGCCCTGCAGTCACGTTCGTTGGCGGCCCTGTCGAGCACCAACTTCGCCACCCTCGGTTCGGATCAGATCGTCGGTTTGACGACCGCGCAGATCGCCTCGCTGTCGACGCTGCTTGTCGGCTCGCTGACAAGCGACCAGATCGATGGCCTCACCGCAGCGCAGGTCGCGACATTCTCCTCCTCGCAGCTTGCCTCCATCAACCCGGCCAGCATCGCGTCGATGACCACCGAGCAGGTCGGTGCCATCAGCTCCCGCGCCATCGCTTCGCTCAAGTCGGACCAGCTGAACGTGCTGACCTCCGACCAGTTCGCGGCACTTGGAACCGGACAGTTGGCGGCCTTGTCGTCGGCAGCCATCCGCGGCCTCAACTCCGATGCAATCGGCACCCTGACATCGGCTGAACTCGCGGTTCTCAACTCTCGCACAATTTCCGCTCTGTCGACCGACAACCTGGCCCTGATCAGCTCTGACCAGATCGCTGGTTTGACCACCGGACAGATGGCTTCGCTGACCACCTTGCAGGTCGGCAGCCTGTCGACCGGTCAGATCGACGGTCTGACGGCCGGACAGATCGCCACACTGAGCAGTGCACAGATCCGCGCCCTCGATACGGACGCGATTGCATCCTTCTCGACCGAGCAGGTCGGCGCTCTCAGCTCACGCGCCATCGGCAGCCTGTCCTCCGGCCAGCTTGGGGCACTCGACTCCGACCAGTTTGCGATGCTTGGAACCAGCCAGCTTGCGGCTTTGACATCTGCGGCCATCGTCGGCCTCGATGCCTCTGCCATCGACACGCTGACCTCGACCGAACTCGCGGCGCTCAACTCCAGAACTCTGGCGGCGCTGAGCACCGACAACTTCGCGCTGCTCGACTCGTCTCAGTTGGCTGGCCTCACCACCGGTCAGGTGACAGCTCTTACCACGGCTCAGATCGAGACCCTTGTCAGTGATCAGCTGGATGGTCTGACGAGTGCCCTCATTGCGATGCTCTCCAGCTCGCAGGTCAGGGCGCTGACCACCGATGCCCTGGCATCGCTTGACACGGCTCAGGTGGCTGCGATCAGCAGCCGCGCCATCGGCGCCCTCGGCTCTGACGCCATCGCCGCCCTGTCCACCGATCAGATCGGCGTGCTGACCACCAACCAGCTTGCTGCCCTGACATCCGCAGCGGTCGCCGGCCTTGCGACCGACGACGTGGCAGTCTTCGAATCGACCGATCTGGCGGCGCTGAACTCTCGCGCTTTGGCTGCTCTGTCGACTGACAACATCGCCGCCCTCAACTCGCTCCAGCTGAGCGGTCTGACGACGGGTCAGATCGTCGCCCTGACAACCGGCCAGCTCGAGGTCCTCGACTCCGATCAGATCGACGGTCTTACGCCGAACCAGGCAGCTGCACTGACGTCTGCCCAGATCGTCGCCCTGTCGACCGACAACATTGCATCGTTGTCGACCGAGCAGGTGGCCTCGCTGAATTCCAGAGCCATCGGCGCCCTGACAGCGACACAGCTCGCCGCCATGAGCACCGACCAGGTTGAGGCACTGACCTCGACCCAGATCACCGCGCTGAGCTCGGCTGACCTCGCTGCCCTGTCGTCTGACGATATCGCCACCTTCACGGCTGCCGAGATCGGGGTGATCAGCTCGGCCGCGATCTCCGGCCTGTCGGCAGACGCCATCGCCGGTCTCGATACGGCTCAGGTTGCAGCGATTAACAGCCGCTCGGTCGGCGCCCTGAGTTCGGCGCAGATCGGAGCACTCGATACGGACCAGTTTGCAGCGCTCTCGACGGATCAGTTGGCCCAGATCAGCTCCGCTGCAGTCGCCGGTCTCGGAACCGATGACCTCGCAACCCTTGACTCCGCCGAGCTTGCCGTCCTGCAGAGCCGCACCATTGCAGCTCTCAGCACTGACAACTTCGTGGCTCTCACCTCGACCCAGCTTTCGGGTCTGACGAGTGGCCAGCTGGCGTCACTGACCACCAACCAGGTGTCGCTGCTCAACAGCGATACGATCGCCGGTCTCTCCTCGACCCAGATCGCTTCCCTGAACTCAAGGCAGGTTGCGGCTCTGTCGAACACGGCGCTCGCCGCGCTGCGGTCCGACCAGCTTCCGGGTCTTTCGACCTCGGGTGTTGCCAGCCTGAACTCGGCCCAGATCGCAGCGATGACGTCTGACCAGTTCGACTACCTGTCGACCGCTCAGATCGGGGCGATCAGCTCCGTGGGTGTCGCCGGCTTGACGACCGACGATATCGCGACCTTTGCACCGACGGATCTCGCGGCAATGAACACCCGGGCGCTGGCTGCCCTGTCTACGGAGAACTTCGCAGCCCTGAACTCGACGCAGCTCGCCGGGATGACCTCCACCCAGGTGGCAGCCCTGACGACCGCGCAGATCAATGTTCTGACCACGGATGACATCGACGGTCTGACGCCGGGCCAGGCGGGAGCGCTTACGTCAGCCCAGATCGCCGCGATGTCGACCGACAACCTGGCATCCTTCTCTACGGAGCAGATTGCGGCGCTCTCGAGCAGGGTCTTCGCAAGCCTCAACTCGGGTCAGGTGACGGCGCTCACGACCGACCAGATCGACGTCTTGTCGTCCGGTCAGCTGGCATTGCTGAGCACCGCAGCGATTGCCGGTCTCGAAACCGAAGACATGGCGACCTTCTCGTCGGATGAACTCGGTGCGCTGAGCACGCGGACCATTGCAGCTCTGTCGACCGACAACTTCGCCGAACTGACCTCGGCTCAGCTTGCCGGCCTCAGCGCCGCTCAGGTGGCTGCGTTCACTGCCGGCCAGGTAACCGCCCTGACGTCGGACCAGATCGACGGTCTCACCTCAGGCCAGATTGGTGCGCTGACATCGAGCCAGATCCGCTCGCTGTCGACCGATAATCTCGCCTCGTTCACTACCGACCAGGTGATGGCATTGAGCACCCGCGCCATTGCGGCCCTCTCTACCGATCAGCTGGTGGCAATGACCACGGACCAGGTCGAGGCTCTGACTGCGACCCAGGTTGCGGCTCTGAATTCGGCGAGCATCAACGCTCTGTCGAGCGAAGATCTGGCCGAGTTCTCGACCGACGATATCGCCGCGATCAACACGGCAGCCCTGGCTGGCCTGTCTACGCAGGACATCGACGATCTCAGCAGCGAACAGCTGCAGTCGCTGACCTCGGCACAGATCCAGGCGCTGAACGACGATCAGGTCGCTGCGGTCATCGCAGCCTACCAGTCGCTCTGATCCGGGGAGGCGCTCAGCGCTTCTTCCCACCGACTACTTAGGAAAGCCCCACCCATCGCGGTGGGGCTTTTCGTTTTGGCTGATCTGTCAGATTTCGTTGAGGTCGTCCTGTCGGCCGACGTCCATAAAGCCGGGCCTGTAAAGACAGGCGCATTTGCGGACATGGAAAAGCCCGCCAACTTGAAAAGCTGACGGGCGTCACTCTGGATCGTGTGGGTAAGCTCTAGTCCAGCCTGGGTTGCCTCAACCCGCCTTCTTGCTGTCAGACCCGAACCTTCGCGGCATCGCGGGCCAAAGCCTCGGCTGTCGCGCTTCGTCGATACAACATGGTGATGAAGGACGAGGTGATGACGATGAACAGGCTGTAGAGGATCGGGATGAACAGAACCTCCTGCTGCTGAATACCGGTGAAGGAGAGTGTCACGATCAGTGCTGCGAGCGGTCCGTTCTGGATGCCTGTTTCCAGGCTGATCGTTCGCGCACGGTTGCTGTCTTGGCGGAGCGCCCGGGCCAGCCAGTAGCCGAGCAGCATTCCCGTCAGCCCGATCCCGACTGCCGCGATATAGACGGGGAAGGGGGTGTCGAGCAGCATCTGGTAGTTGCGCGGCACCCAGGAGGCGATCAGGAAGAGGATGACGACAACGCCGAGCAGCGAGCCGATCATCTCGATCGTGGCGCCGACATTGGCGTTCATCTTGCGCAGGAACATGCCAAGCACGGTCGGCACGAGCAGCACCACGAGCACCTGCGCGACATTGCCGGCTGGGATCACATAGTCGCCGCCGAGGCCCGCGAGGCCGCTATAGAAGCTGAGCAGAAAGGGGACGGTGACGACGGCGACGAGTGTCGAGACGGTCGTCATCATGATCGACAGCGCCAGAACGCCCTTGGAGAAATAGGCGAAGATGTTGCTTGTGGTGCCGCCTGGCATGCAGGCGATCAGGATCAGGCCTGCCGCCATGCCGGCCGGAAGGCCGAGGATGATCGCCAGCGCATAACCCAGAAAGGGCATGATCAGGTATTGGCTGAGCAGCCCGACCAGAATGCCCTTGGGTTTGCGAAAGGCGATGAAGAAGTCGCGCCAGGTCATCGAGGCGCCCATGCCGAGCATGATCACCATCATCATGATGCCGAGAAGGGTGGTTTCAAGTTCCGTCAACATGGTGGCTGCCCCTCACTTCTTGAATTCGCTCTGCACTTCGGCCTTCAGATCCTTGCGCAGGATCTTGCCGATCGGCGTCTTTGGCAGCGTGTCCCGGAAGACGATGGATTTTGGCACCTTGTAGTCGCTGAGCAGGGTCTTGCAGTGGCTGCGGATCGCCTCCTCTGTGAGCTCGCCGTCGTGATCCGGGTTCTTGACGACATAGGCCCGCACGGCTTCGCCGGTCTTGGCGTCGGGAATGGCAACGACGGCGGCTTCGAGGACTGCATCCATCTTGGCGAGCACGTCCTCCACCTCGTTGGGATAGACGTTGAAGCCGGAGACGAGGACCAGATCCTTCTTGCGGTCGACGATTTTCAAGAAGCCTTCGTCATCCATCACGGCGATGTCGCCGGTGGCGAACCAGCCGTTCTGCAGGGCTGTCGCCGTCTCGTCCGGGCGCTGCCAGTAGCCGAGCATGACCTGGCGGCCGCGAACCAGAAGTTCACCCGGCTCGCCCGATGAAACGAGCTTCCCGTCGCCATCCACCAGAATGACGTCGCAGCCAGGCACAGGAATGCCGATGCTGCCGGATTTGGCACGATCATCGAGGGGGTTGAAGCTGACCAGCGGAGAGGTCTCGCTAAGCCCGTAGCCCTCGGCGATCGGGGTCCCCGTCATCACCCGCCAGCGGGTTGCGACTGCCTCGTGCAGCGCCGTGCCACCGGCGATCGCTGCGCGCAACTTCCTAGGTGGATAAGCTGCGAACCATTCTTCGTTCATCAAGCCGTTGAACAGCGTGTTGACGCCGGTAATCCAGGTGATCGGGTAGTTTTCGATCGCCCGCTGGAGGTTCTGTACCGGGCGGGGCGAGGGGATCAGGATGTTGCGTGCGCCCAGTTCGAAGAAGGTCATCAGGTTCGCGGTGAAGGCGAAGATGTGATAGAGCGGAAGCGCCGTCAGCACCTGATCCTCGCGGGCCATCACGCCGCCGGATACTGCACGCACCTGGTCGAGATTGGTCAGAATATTGCCATGGGTGAGCATGGCGCCCTTGGCGACGCCGGTGGTGCCACCCGTATATTGCAGCAGGGCGAGGTCGTCGGGGCCGGACGCGGCCCACATGGCTTTCACGTCTGCGCCGTGAACCCGGCCCTTGGCGAGCGCTTCCTTGATCCGCAGGACGGGAACGCCGATGTTCGGGATAGGCGGGAGAACCTTGTTCCAGACCTTCTGGACACCGCGAATAATGATCTCGGGCAGCTTGGGGAAGAATTCCGGCACGCCGGCGAGAACCACGGTCTTGATTCCCGTCTTCGGCACGACTTCCGACAGCTTGTCGGCGAACATGTCGACGATCACCAGCGCCTTGGCCCCGGAATCGTTGAACTGATGGATCATTTCGCTCGGCGTGTAGAGCGGGTTGGTGTTCACGAGGATGCAGCCGGCCTTGAAGACGCCGAAGGCGACCACGGGATAGGGCAGGCCGTTCGGCAGTTGCACGGCGACCCGGTCGCCGGCACGCAAGCCGCAATCATGGTGAAGGAAGGCCGCGAAGGCATCAGACATCTCGCCGACCTGGTCATAGGTGAGGCTGCCGTTCATGCCGTTCGGTACAACGCAGGTGAAAGCCTTGCGCGGACCGTTCTCGGCGCAGGACCGATCCACCAGTTCGGCAATGCTGCGGTAGCGCAAATCGCCAAGTTCCTGCGGGATGCCTGTGCCGTAAGCCGCCAGCCACGGTCGTGGCGGCGTGAAAATGTGTTCCATATCGTCTCCCCCCGGTGCGCTCTTCGGCGCTTCACTGTCTCGGGGCCGGGTGCAAAAGCGATTCCGGCTCTCTTTGACGTGTGGAGGATGGATTTCTCCGTGGTCAAAGTCCAGCGTTTTCGGGGGCTTGGCCGAGTAGCTGTGCCAAGGAGCGCCGCCTTGCTCGGGAAACCCCATCACGTCCGCGTTATTCATCGGCGCGGTCTGATGAAGACACGCTGAGTCTGCCTATGCTGGCAGAATGCTTGTGGCTTGTGGAAAATGGCGCACCCGACAGGATTCGAACCTGTGACCTTTGGAATCGGAATCCAACACTCTATCCAGCTGAGCTACGGGTGCATCCGAGGGCGAGATGACTCGCCGTTCCAAGAGCGGTCATAGCGCAGTCGCTCGCGCGCATCAATCCGAAAAACAGTCGACGGCAGGAGGTAAATCAAGGGACGTCGGTTGCGAGACGGCCGAAGTGGGCAAATGCCGATCAAATGCTTGCGCCTGCCTTTGCAACCCTGACCAAACCTGGGGGAAATGAACGTTAGACGTTCAAAAATTGCTCGTCACACCGTTCTGAAGCTGTTTGCGCCCTTGTGGCAACGGCTTAAACGGTTAGTATCGTTGCAGGAAGGTCGTTGTCGGGGGCAGCGGTCGCCCGAGGGGGCAATTATGACAGTGGCGGGGAAATGCCGGAAATTACTATGGATGAATTGGTACCCAACACGTCCGGGCTAGACTTTTCAGTCATGGACGATGCTGTGGGATATCGACTGCGGCGGGCGCAGCTTGCCGTTTTTCAGCATTTCAATGAAGCTTTTTCTTCAAAAGGTCTTCGCCCGACCGACTTCGCGGTTTTGCTTCTTCTGACCGACAACCAGGGTGCCAAGCAGAGCGAAGTGGCCGAGGCGCTCGGCATCCAGCGGGCGAATTTTGTCGCGATCGTCGATGGTCTGGAAAACAAGGGCTACATCGAGCGCCGCAAGTCGGAAACCGACCGCCGAGTCCAGTCGCTCTACATGACGCCGGCCGGCGAGGCCTATCTCGAAGAGTTGATGCCGATCTGGATCGATCACGAGCGCTGGGTGCTGGAGCAACTCGGCGGCGTTGCCGAGCGCGATACGGTGAACCGCCTGCTCAGGCGTCTCTACGACTGATTCTCAGCGTCCAAATCCCAGATCATATCGCTTGATCGCCTCGTCTATCAGGCGATTGGCGATTTTCATCCGGATTGTTGCCTGTTCGCGGAAAACTTCGGTCAGACGGTCCGGATGATTGTCGCGGGCAAAAGCGCGTCGGCGCTCCTGTAAGCGCTCGCGATCGTCCGATGGCTCGAGGCCGAGATCTTCGACAACCTCCTCGGGAGAAAGCCGATCCAGCCAGGCTGGTGGTGGCGGAGGGATGGGCTCGAGGGGGGCGGCTGGCGGTTCAGGCTCTGCCGGCGGGATCTCGTCGGACATCAGGGACAGATAGGCATCGAGCCTGGGATCTGCGCTCGGTTCCGAAAGAATCGGCGCCTGCTCGGGCGTCTCTGGCAGGAAACTCGTCGACAGGCCATTGATTCGGAACGTTGATTCTTCTGCCGGAATTGCTTTCTCCGCCTCGGCATCTAGCCGGTCGACGACCGACTGGAAGAGCGACTTTCCGAACAGCATGCGTGCAAAGATCTCCGCTGCGGTCACCGTGCCGCGCTTTCCCTGCAGGAAAACAGGCCGACGTGGTGCGGGGCTTGCGCCGAGTAGTCCCAGCCATCCCCGCGCACGGAGGATCAGTTCTGGGACTGGCTCTGGCTCTGCGTCGCCTCGACCATCAGTTTGACCGTCAGGTCTTCGCCAGCGAGCCCGATGCGCATGCCGGAGACGGGGGCTGCATCGGCATAAGACAGGCCTGTTGCTATCCGGACGTATCGTGTGTCGGGGCAGTGGTTGTTGGCGGCGTCGAAACCGACCCAGCCGAGGCCCTGTAGATAGACTTCCGCCCAGGCATGGGTTGCCGTCTGCTCCAGCCGATCGTCCATCAGGAGATAGCCTGAGACATAGCGGGCCGGCAGGCTCAAGACCCGTGCCGCGCCGATGAAGGCATGGGCGTGGTCCTGGCAGACGCCGTGGCCGGCTTCCAGCGCCTGCTCGGCAGTGGTTTCCGTGCCGGTCGTTCCTGTTTCATAGGCGACCTGTGTGTTGAGTTTGCCCATCAGGTCATGCATCTTCGCCAGTTCGTCGTCGCCCGACAGGCTGCGGGCGAGCTCGCGGATGAGCTTGCCCGGTTTGGTGAGGGGCGTATCACGCAGATAGAGCCAGAGCGGCACGTAGCCTTGATGCGGGCCGAAGACGCCGGCCCGGTCTTCTGTTTCGACCTCGCCCGAAGCGACGATGTGAACGCTGTTGCTATCGCCTTCGGTGGAGACGAGGTGTGTGTGGTTGCCGAACTGATCTTTGAAACCCGCTTCGACCTTCGCGCCATCGACGACGATATTCCACGACAGCACCTTCTGGCTCGGGCCATCCTGTGGGCTCAGTCGCAGGCGCTGCAAAGAGTACTGAACGGGATCGTCGTAGCGATACTCGGTGGTGTGGGTAATCCGGAGACGCATGCGCTCAATCCTGCTCAACTGTAGAACCTGTAGCCCTCGGTGATCTCGCTGCCCAGCTTGTTGTTGAGGGCAATGAAATTGTCGAGGAACTCGTGCAGCCCCTGATCCATGATCTGATCTATGCTGGTCGTCCGAAGGGTGGCCAAGACCGTGTCGGCGGTGTCGTGTGCCGCGATGCGCTCGCCGTAGTCCTTGCCGATGTAAACGAGATTGGAGACGATCTTCTCGTAGCAATAGGCAAGCGAGCGCGGCATCTGGCCGCTCAGAATCAGGAAGTCGGCAATGTTTGCCGCCTTGTATTCCCCGTCATACACCCAGCGATAGGAGCGATGGGCGGAGACCGACCGCAGGATCGATTCCCACTGCATGTTGTCGAGCGAGGAGCCGACATGGGTGATCGCCGGCAGCAGCACGTAGTATTTCACATCGAGGATGCGGCTGGTGTTGTCGGCCCGCTCGATGAAGGTGCCGATGCGGGCGAAGTTGTAGAGCTCGTTTCTCAGCATCGAGCCGTGGAACGCACCGCGGATCAAGCCGGCGCGGCGCTTCACGGTGTCGATGACCTCGGGCAGGTCGGACGACTTCAGCTTGCGGGCGAGCATCTGCTTCAATTCGATCCAGCATTCGTTGGTCGCTTCCCAGGTCTCACGGGTGAGCGCGGTTCGCACCATGCGGGCATTGTTGCGGCCAGCGTCGATGCAGGACATGACGCTCGACGGGTTGGCGGTATCGCGCAGCATGAAGTCGATGGCATCAGAGGCCGTTACCTTGCCGTGGCGTTCGGCAAACAGCGGCCGGACGTCGGCGCTTTTCAGGACCGCGTCCCAATCCTCGTCCGAGGCGCCCGAGCGTGTGAGCGACATGCGCAGACCCGCATCGACGAGACGGGCGATGTTTTCGGCTCTCTCGATGTAGCGGAACATCCAGAAAAGACCGTTGGCAGTTCTTCCGAGCATGACCATGTCAGTCCTCCAGTACCCAGGTGTCCTTGGTGCCGCCGCCCTGGCTGGAATTGACCACGAGCGAACCCTGTTTGAGGGCCACGCGGGTCAAGCCGCCGGGGATGATCTGCACCTTGTCGGAGACAAGGACATAAGGACGTAGGTCGACGTGGCGGGGCGCGATCCCCTTGTTGACGAGGATCGGAACGGTCGAGAGCGACAGCGTCGGCTGGGCGATGTAGTTGGAGGGGCGGGCTTTCAGCTTTTCGGCGAATTCGGCGCGCTCCTTCTTGGATGCCGTCGGGCCAACCAGCATGCCATAGCCGCCGGAGCCGTGGACTTCCTTGACCACCAGCTCTTCCAGGTGCTCGAGCACGTATTTCAGGCTGTCTGCTTCCGAACAGCGCCAGGTCGGCACGTTCTCGAGTAGCGCTTTGCGGCCGGTGTAGAATTCGACGATCTCCGGCATGTAGGAATAGATCGCCTTGTCATCGCAGATGCCTGTGCCGGGCGCATTGGCGATGGTGATGTTGCCGGCGCGGTAGACATCCATGATGCCGGGAATGCCGAGCGCCGAATCGGGACGGAAGGTGAGCGGATCGAGGAAGTCGTCGTCGACGCGGCGATAGAGCACGTCGATGGCCTCGTAGCCGCGCGTGGTGCGCATCTTCACCTTGCCGTCGATGACACGCAGATCCGAGCCTTCGACCAGTTCGACCCCCATCATGTCGGCGAGGAAGGAGTGTTCGTAATAGGCGGAGTTATAGATACCGGGGGTGAGGACCGCGACACGCGGCTTGCCCTTGCAGCCGGGAGGGGCGAGCGATGCGAGCGACTGACGCAGCAGATAGGGATAGTCCTCGACGCGCTGGACCTTGTTGAGCTGAAAGAGCTCCGGGAACATCTGCATCATGGTTTCCCGGTTCTCCAGCATATAGGAGACGCCGGAGGGCGTGCGGGCATTGTCTTCGAGAACGTAGAACTGGTCTTCGCCAGTGCGCACGATATCGGTGCCGACGATGTGTGTGTAGACGCCACCCGGTGGGCGGAAACCAATCATCTCAGGCAGAAAGGTAACGTTCTTCTCGATCAGTTGGCGCGGAATGCGGCCGGCCTTGATGATCTCCTGCTTGTGGTAGATGTCGTCCAGAAAGGCGTTGAGGGCGAGCACGCGCTGCTCGATCCCTTGGGCCAGCTTGCGCCACTCACGGCCGGAAATAATGCGCGGGATGATGTCGAAGGGGATCAGCTTTTCGGCGCTGTCGGCATGCCCATACACGGCGAAGGTGATGCCGGTTTTGCGGAAGATGTTTTCCGCATCTCGCGACTTCGCCAGAAGCCTTGCCGGATCCTGGCTGGAATACCAATCGAAGTAGTTCTGGTACGGTGCACGCGGATCGTTGTCCGCAGCGATCATTTCATCAAATGCCAATGGCGCCATCCCCTTTTTTGTTCATTTGAATACAACCAATTGGGCAATGCAAGGTCGTTCGCGGGCTCCGGTCGCATAATTAGAGCATGCCGCGTGTGATCGAGAATGGGGCAATCGCGTAAAGCCTGTGCAGGTTCCCGGCTATTTTGCGGATATTGGCGGCTCTACTCCCGCGTGATTTGGCATAACGTGAAATTCGGAAGGCATAATCTGCTCGCCACTGCCAAAAAAATAAGCAAGCAGGCTTGATAGATTTTTTCCGCAGATGGGCTTGAACGGAATTCACTGCTGCCTGCAGGAAAACTCTTTTGACCGCTGCCCGGTGCCGCAGTATCGAAGCTTTCCGCCGGCTGCTACGATCCGGTCCACGAAAGACAGTTCTCCATGACCCTTGCCCGGCTTGCGCCCGTCCTCTTCGTTCTCCTGTGGTCAACCGGCTGGATCTCCGCCAAATATGCGACATTCTTTGCTGATCCGCTGACGTTCCTCGTGGTGCGCTACGGCACGGCCGTCGTCCTCTTCTATCTTGTCTGTCGGATTGGCGGCGTCTCCTGGCCGAAAGAGAGGTCAGGTTGGCTGCATGCCATCGTATCCGGCATGTTCCTGCACGGCCTTTATCTCGGCATGGTCTGGTGGGCGATCGGGCAGGGGGTGCCCGCGGCCCTTTCGGGGATCATTGCCGGCCTTCAGCCGCTGATGACCGGGATCGCCGCGGCCTTTCTCGTCGGCGAGAACCTGAATGCCTGGCAAAGGGCGGGCCTCGTGATCGGTTTCCTCGGTGTGGCCATCGCCGTCTTGCCGAAGGTGCTGATCATTGATGCCTCGAGCATTCCGGCCTATGCGGTTGCGGTGAACGTGCTCGCCATGGCCTGCGTGACCGCCGGCACGCTCTACCAAAAGCGTTTCGTCAAAGAGGGCGACCTCCGGTCGGTGGCGACGCTGCAATATGTCGGAGCGCTGATCGTCACCATTCCGGCGGCCGTCGCTCTGGAAAACCTCCGAATCGACTGGAGCCTCGGTTTCTTCGCCACGCTCGCCTGGTCGGTGGTCGGCATCTCGATGGGGGCTGTTGCGCTGCTGCTCTACCTTATCCGTCGCGGGGACGTGTCGAAGGCGGCGTCGCTGATCTATCTCGTGCCGCCGCTCGCAGCGCTCGAAGCTGCGATCGCCTTTGGCGAAGAGCTTACCGTGCCAATGATGATCGGCACCTGCGTGGTCATGGTCGGGGTCTATCTGATCAACCGCAAGAGCGCGGCCGAGCCGATCATCGTCAAAGACTGATCATACGAAAAATGGCGCGGTGGGGACCGCGCCATTTTGACTGTCAAGGTTTTGCGCGAGCGCGAAACTCAGGCTTCGCGACGACGTCCGCCGGCAGTGCCCGAGCGGGCCGGACGGCCCTGGCCGCCATTGCCGGGACGACCCTGGCCGCCATTGGCGCTGCGGTTCTGTCCGCCGCCATTGCCACCCTTGCGGTGACCGGATTTGGCGGGACGACCGTCAGCCTTGGCACCGCCTTCGGACTTGCCGCGACCCTGGCCGGGTGCCTGATGGTTGCGGTTGTTGCCGCCGCCACCGCCGCCAGCGCGACGCTGCGGACGGGCCGGGCGTGCGAGGTTTGCCGGCGGTTCACCAGAGGCGACCGGAATGTCGATGCCCATCAGCTTTTCGACGTCGCGCAGCAGACGACCTTCATCGGGACCGCAGAACGCAATCGCAATGCCGTCGCGGCCGGCACGGGCCGTACGGCCGATGCGGTGGACGTAGGCATCCGGGACTTCCGGCAGATCGTAGTTGAAGACGTGGGATACGGCCGGGATGTCGATGCCGCGGGCGGCAACGTCGGTGGCGATCAGCGTCTTGATCTCGCCGTCACGGAAACCCTTCAAGGCGCGCTCGCGCTGGCCCTGGCTCTTGTTGCCATGGATCGAGGCGACCGAGTAACCGGTGGCGTCGAGGTGCTTCATCAGCTTTTCCGCGCCGTGCTTGGTGCGCAGGAAGACGATGGAGCGGCCATCCGGGTTGTCGTTGAGGATCTTCTTCAGCATCTCCGTCTTGGCGTTCTGGCCGGCGACGAAATGCACGTGCTGTTCGACCTTGTCGGCAGCCTTGCCCGGAGGGGACACGGCAACCTTGATCGGGTCGGTCAGGAAGCTTGATGCGAGATCGGCGATTGCCGAGGGCATGGTGGCCGAGAACAGAAGCGTCTGGCGCTTCGGCGGGACCATCTTCGAGATCTTGCGCAGGTCATGGATAAAGCCGAGGTCCAGCATCTGGTCGGCTTCGTCGAGAACGAGGTAGCGCACGGCGCGCAGCGAGATCGCGTTGCGGGCGATCAGGTCAAGCAGGCGGCCCGGGGTGGCGACGAGGATGTCGGTGCCCTTTTCGAGCTGCAGCTGCTGCTTGCCGATCGAGGCGCCACCGACGACCTGGTTGATCTTCAGCGGCAGGCGACGCAGGTAGCTGCGCAGGTTGTCGCCGATCTGGTTCACCAGTTCGCGGGTCGGGGCAAGAATGAGTGCACGGGTGGTGCGGTTGTCGGGACGCTTCTCATCCTTGAGGAGCATCTCGATCATCGGCAGGCCGAAGGCGGCTGTCTTGCCGGTGCCGGTCTGTGCGAGACCGATCAGGTCACGACCGCCGAGAACGACGGGGATACCCTTCTCCTGGATCGGAGTGGGGGTCGTGAAGCCGAGCGTCGTCAGCGTCGCGACGATATTCTTGGAGAGGCCAAGATCATCGAAAGTTGTCAAAGTCATACCTTTCGGGGCGCCAAATGCACAAACCCCGGAACGCGTTCTTCGCGAGCCGGTTGGCATTGGCGTCAAGAACCCCGCGTGATTTGGGAACTTGTAAGTTGGAAAAAAAGCTTTCCAAGCGCATCGGCGGAATGTCCGCCCGGATGTCATGCGCCTTATCCTTCGTCGCGTCTCAGTTGTCGCTGGGCACGCTCACGCGGCGGCCGGAAGGTAAAAGCTGACCTGCTAATGATCCCTTTTGCCTGAGAAGTCAAGTGCAATGCACAAATCCGCGCTCAGAAGTGGAGCTCCACTTCTAGTCCACCCGTCTCTCGATTGCGAAGCTTGATCTCCAAACCGTAGACCTCGACGATCTCCTGAACGATGGAAAGGCCGAGCCCATGGCCTGGTGTCTGCAGGTCGAGGCGCAGGCCGCGCGTGCTCAACTGATCGAGCATGCCATCGGCGACACCCGGGCCATCATCACATATCGTCAGGACACGGCCCTTAGCGTCTGACCGCGCAGCGATTAGGACGCTGGTTCTCGCCCATTTTGCGGCATTTTCCAGGATGTTGCCCAGCAGTTCGCCGAGATCCTGTCGGTCCAGCGGAACCTTGATGTCGTCCCGGATGTCCATAATCCAATCAAGGTGCTCACCATTCGGCGTGCGGCGCAGCGTGCGGACGATGCTGGCGACAGTCGGCGCAATGAAGCTGTCATCTCGGCGAACGGTGCGATTGGTGGCGATCCGGCTCAGCGTCAACTCACGCTGGACATGCGCCTCCATGACCTGGGCAATGTGGGCCAGTTCTCCTCCGAGGTCGCTGTCGCCCCGTTCAATCAGCGTTTGCGCGTCGTTCGACAGAACGGTGAGCGGAGTCTTCAGGCCATGGGCGAGGTCGGCTGCGCGCGCGCGGGCTTTGTCGATGGCGCGCTGCTGCTCATCGAGCAAGCGGTTCAAGGCCTCGACCGTGGCATCGAGCTCTGTCGGAAACTGCCCTTCCAACCGCTCGGCCTGTCGACTTCTGACCCGATGTAGTCCCCGATTGAGCCGGGCGAGGGGTCTCAGGCCGACAGTCAGCTGTAGCAGTGACAGGCCAACGAGCAGAATTGCGAGGATAGCCAGATAGGGAATGATATCGACCGTGAAGGCTCTGCTGGCCGCCACCAGCCCTGCTGTATCGATGGCGACGACTGTTCGCACAATCCGTGTGTCGGATCCGGTGCCGAAGCTGACGACACGCTCATGCGCAAGCAGCACGGTGTCCTCAGGGCCGGAGAGGGTGTACTGCCGCTGCACACCGGGATCAGCTTCAGCGGCCGGCAGGGCCAATTCCGTGTCCCAGAGCGAGGGCGAACGCAGGAGTGCGCCGCGTTCGTCGGTGACCTGCCAATACAAACCGCCCAGAGGTTCCTGGAAACGTGAGTCTTGCGCCCTCTCACTCAGGGAAAGCGCGCCTTGCGGCGTCAGCCGAAGGTTGCCGATCACCTCTACTGTGTGGCGATCCAGTTCTTCGACAACGCGCCGCTCGAGACTGCGACCGAACAGATCCACAAAAACAAGCCCTGCCAGGAAGAGTAGCAGTCCGACGCTGACGAGCGAAAGGACAACAAACCGCGCCCGGATCGAGCGCATCATGTCGCCCCACCGATCCGATATCCATAGCCGCGCTTCGTTGTAACCACATCACGACCCAGCTTGCGCCTGATACGCCCGACCAGAACCTCGATCGAATTGCTGTCGCGCTCAAAGTCCTGGGCGTAAAGCTGCTCGGTCAGTTCGGCCTGTGACACGTGGCGATCGGCGTTCAGCGCCAGATGGCTGAGAAAGCGATACTCCATCGGTGTCAGATCGACCGGGAGCCCTGACTGGCTGACCGACTTGGTGCGGATGTCGATCGTGATGTCGCCGAAATCGAAAACCGCCGAGGCATGCCCTGCGCTTCGCCGGACGATCGCTCGCAGCCGGGCAAGCAGTTCCGGTATCTGGAATGGTTTCGGCAGATAGTCGTCTGCACCGGCATCAATGCCTTCGACCTTCTCCTGCCACGTGCCGCGTGCCGTCAGGATGAGGACCGGCATGGTGCGGCCCTCCGCCCGCCAGCGTCGCAGGATCGACAGGCCATCCAGACCGGGAAGGCCGAGATCCAGGATCACGGCGGTGAATTCTTCCTCCATTCCGGAAAACAGGCCAGCCTCCCCATCGCACTCATGCAGGACCGTATATCCGGCTCGTTCGAGATGCAGGGAGACATCACGTGCAATGCGTGGGTCGTCTTCGACAAGGAGGATGCGCATCAGTCTTCGTCTATCTCCAGGATCCGGCCTTCTGCCGCGTCCACCTCGACTTCCACCACGAGGCCCCTTGGGGTCAGGACACGAAACTCATAGATAAGCCGGTCGTCGTCTTCGTCCAGTTCGGTATCGATGATCCGGCCGGGAACCCGTGCAGTCACGATGCTGCGGAGCTCAGACAGGGACAGGATCTCGCCGCGCTCCACGGCGTCGCGCAGCTTGTCACGCAGCTTTTCGTCGTCGTCATCGGCGAAGACCTGCTTTGCGCCTGGCACGAGCAGCGCAGAACAGAGCAGGGCGACGGCAAGGGCACGAGAGCGGTTCAGGAATGTGGGCGCGCGGATACTCATAGGCGGAGTTTAGCCGTGTGAAGCTGACGATTGGCTGACATCCGGCGTCAGTTATCACTCAGGCAGCGTCTTCTACCTTCACGGCATGGTTCGAGCGACACGCGGACCTGTTGAATGAAAACAAAGGAGACAACCATGAAGATCTTGATCGCCGCATCCACATTTGCCGTCCTCGCAAGCGCGGGCTTCGTTCATGCCGATGATGACGACCGTCGCTGCCGCCTCGGCACTGGCGAAGTGCGCCTTTCGCTTGCCGAAATCGAGAAGAGAGCGGCGGCAGAGGGCATCGAGACGCGCGAAATCGAGCTCGATGACGGTTGCTGGGAGGTCAAGGGTGTCCGCGACGGCTTGCGGGTCGAGGCTGTCTACCATCCCGTCACCGGTGCGTTGCTGGCTCATCACGACGACTGAGCCAGCTTTTCGGAAGCCTGACATTAATGAGGGCCGCCCTTTGGGTGGCCCTTTCCCGTTTCCGGAGGCTCAATTTTCGAGATGGACTTCGAAGGATTGCCGCGCGGCTGAGCGACCGTTGAGGAAGATCTCCAGCGCATGTGTTCCGGCGTGATAGACGCGCGTCGTGATCGGCCGAAAGGCATGGCGCTTTGCGATGGTCGCGCTTTCACCCGGCTTCAGCTGAAGGCTCTTGCCCTTGAAGACCTTGGGCGAAAGCGATCCGTCCTTCTTCTGGTGATGGATGGCGTAGTCGACCAGCACCGTGCGTGCCTCGCTGCCGCTGTTGCGGAGGTGCACCTCGAAGCCGAGCTCTCCTGGGAAAGCCACATGGTCTTTCTCGAGCCTGAGCGTTGCCGTCACGTCGGTGAGTGGCGCAAAGCCGAAGTTGGCGAGGGCCTTGCCATGGCCCTTCTTGATCAGCGTGCGCGAGGCGTGCTTCAGCAGCCAGAGCCGATCTTTTGAAGCATCAACCTTATGGCGCTCGACGAAATCGGCGACCAGATCCGGGTGATCCTTGGCAATGTCGTTGAGACTGTTGGCGACCGAGCGCCGGACGTAGTCCTCGGGGTCGTCAATCAGGGCTTCGAGGATCGGCAGGATCGGTTTCGGGTCCTTCACCAGGGCGGGCAGGCGCATGGCCCAGGGCAGGCGGGGGCGGGTGCCTTCGCTGGCGAGACGCCTGACATGGTGGTTCGGGTCGCTCACCCAGCCGGCGATGATCGCCATCGCTTTTTCCTGTTCCTCGGCGATGAAGGGGCGGATGCCGAATTCGCCGGTGAAATGCGGCGTCAGCGCCTTGAGGAGGCCGAGTGCGGCGTTCAGATGACCCCGGCCGTGGGCGGCGACATATTGGTTGAAGGAGAGGAGCGCCCAGCCGCTGAGGCCCGCGCGATCCGGTGCCGGCAGGCAGGCGTGCAGCATTGTGGCCGCTTGATCGAAATCAGAAGGCAGATGTCGGTGCAGGGCATCGGCAATGCATTGGCCGCGCTGCATCAGTTCCAGCCCGTCGATGAAAGGCAGGATGTCGTCGAGGAAGGCGGCTTGATCGAAGTGGCCCCAGGCCCGCGCAAGGGCATCAGCCGTGTCGCGGGCGGTGTGGGGGCCGATCAGGTGTTTCAGCGGCTCGGCCATGATCGCTCAGATCGTTCCCTTGGTTTCGAAATGCTGCATCAGGGTAACACCCGTGGTCGCGGCCATGTAAGGGGCGAAGGCCGGGTCGGCCTGAACTTTCGCGGCTGCCGCGTCGGCGCTTTCCTTGTCGGTCCATTCGACGAGATCGACGATCATGTCGCGCTGGTCCAGAGAGTTCAGCGCCCGCCAGCTGACGAAGCCGGGATAGGTGTTGACTGCCGCCATAGCGGCACGTCGTGCCTGGTCTGCCGCCGGCCTGTCGGTTACGGTGCAGACGGCGATTTCGAGGATGGTGTTCGTGGTCATCTGGCTCTCCCGTGGTTGGTCACGGCTTGACCTAACACGACCCAACTGACAACCTTCTGGCCATTACCTTCGAGGGAGGCATACATGCGCCCCGCCGACCGCCTGTTCCGGATCATTCAGCTTATGCGCGCGACGGGTCGCGCCATGACGGCAGCCGAGATCGCCGAGAAGATGGAGGTCGCGCCACGCACCATCTACCGCGACATGGATCACCTGATCGCCTCGGGCGCTCCGATCGAAGGAGAGCGCGGCGTCGGCTACATGCTGCGCGAGGCCTTCGATGCCCCGCCGCTCACCTTCACCTTCGAGCAGCTGGAGGCGCTGGCGTTTGGGCTCCGCGCCGTCGAGATGCTTGGCGATCCGAGGCTCGGCCAGGCGGCGCGGGAGGCGAAGGACAAGATGCTGGCGATGCTGCCGAAGGAGCACGCCGAACGGCTGATCTCCGCGCCGATCCACGCCTTCCGGTCATCGGCCCAGCCGGAGGTGCCGGCCTGCCTCGGCGATGTCCGCTCGGCGCTATCGGCCAAGCGCAAGGTCTGGATCGCCTATCACTCGCTGCCCGGTGAGCGCAGCCAGCGTGTCGTCTGGCCGCTGGGGCTCGCCGCCTTCGGCGCGATCTGGGTGATGACGGCCTGGTGCGAGATGCGCGCCGGCTTCCGCGACTTCCGCCTCGACCGGGTCGAGGACTGGAAAGTGATGCCGGACCGTTTCGAGCCTGAGCCGCATCAGACATACCAGGCTTATGTGAAGCAGCTCAGCTGAGTTTTGCTGCAGAGCAGAAATTTTTTTATGCAGATCTCCTAATTTCCCTAAAAATCAACAGGTCTGAGCAGATAGGTGGAGGCACGAAAGCAACTCCCGAAAGACGCCTATGAAACACCTGAGAGTCTCCCGCAAGCTGACTTTGGCATTCGCCTCTGTCCTGTTCGTTGTCATCGCCTTCTGCTCCGTGGCATTTGTGTCGATGCAGCGGATCCATGAGGCGACACTGGCCAATCAGCAGACGCAGTCGGTCCTGAAGTTATCAAGTCAGATACTTGCGACGCTGGTCGAGCACCAGAATGCCATGCGAGGCTTTGTCGCCAGTCTGAATGAGGAATTCATCGAGCGCATGGCAAAGTATGGCGATGCTGTGCCGCCGCTCATGACTGAGCTTGAGCAGAAGCTCAGCAAAACGGAAGCCGAAACCTATCTCCCGCCGGCACGCCAGGCGATACAGACGTTCTACGCTCAGCTCGATGCGACGGTCGCCAACGCACGCGATCCCGCGACGATTGAAGAGACCCGCAGCAAGATTGCGACCACCGCACGCCTGAGCGACATCCGCAAGGCGCTCACGGCTCTCGACGAAGCGAGCCAGAAAGTTGCCGACGAACGAACGGCTTCACTGAACGCGGCGTTCGAGACGGGTACCAAGACCCTGATTGCCGGGGGGCTGACCGCTGCCCTCATCGCCGTTGCCATGGGCATCCTCCTGATACGCAGCCTCGCAACCCCGCTTCGCGGCATGACTGTCGCCATGCGCAAGCTGGCTGAAGGTGACACCGCCATCGACACTCCTGCGATGGGGCGTCGTGATGAGCTTGGCTCCATGGCCGCCGCAGTGGAAGTCTTCCGCGCCAACGCAATTGCTGCCCGGAAACTCGAGGCCGATTCGAAGCAGCAGCAATCCTTGACCGAGGCCGAACGCGCCGAGCGGGCAAGACTGGATCAGGCTCGCTCCGAGACGATGACCCAGGCAACCGCAACCTTGGCAGGCGGTCTGGCAGAACTCGCAAAGGGCAATCTCACGGTCCGCCTGGAGCAGCCTTTCGCCGAGGAATTCGAGACATTGCGCAAGGACTTCAACGAAGCCGTCTCGCAGCTTGCCGAAACACTTTCCGCCGTCGCTCACGCTACGAACTCGATCGACACTGGTAGCCGTGAGATCAGTGGCAGCACGAATGATCTGTCACGACGCACCGAGCAGCAGGCTGCATCGCTCGAAGAGACGGCGGCTGCGCTCGACGAAATCACGGTCAATGTCCGTCATGCTTCAAACCGCGTGGAGGAGGCCCGCGCCGCTGCATCGGATGCCGCACACAGTGCCGAGACTTCCGGCACCGTTGTTGCCAACGCCGTCGAAGCCATGGGACGTATCGAGCAGTCGTCTCAGTCGATTTCCAACATCATCGGTGTGATTGACGAGATTGCCTTCCAGACCAACCTTCTGGCCCTCAATGCGGGCGTTGAAGCGGCCCGTGCCGGCGACGCCGGCAAGGGATTTGCGGTTGTCGCCCAGGAAGTCCGCGAACTTGCACAGCGGTCAGCGCAAGCTGCTCGTGAAATCAAGGACCTGATACGGGTTTCGACCGAGGAAGTGTCCAATGGCGTAAAACTGGTCAGCGATACCGGTGGCGCGTTGAAGACGATCGAGAGCTTTATCACGACCGTCAACGTTCAGATGAACGCCATTGCCACAGCTGCAAAGGAACAGGCGACCGGACTGGCCGAAGTCAACACGGCCGTCAATCAAATGGACCAGTTCACTCAGCAGAACGCGGCAATGGTCGAGGAGACAAGTGCTGCGAGTGCTGGCCTTGCCACTGAAAGTACGCGCCTGCGCCAACTGGTTCAGCGTTTTGAGATCAGTGCCGTCAACAACAATGCCCAAGTCGACAGAGGCTATGCATCTGGGATGCGTCGCTCCGCGTAGCAGGCAGGGGACCTCCGTTAGGCGGAAGCCCTTGTTCGAACATCAAAACCAAGCAGCCTCGACCTTAACGGGTCGGGGCTTTTGTCTGTCGGGAAATCTTCGCGTTTCCCGGTTGGATTCCATTCCTCAGAAATCCGTCGCAACCCCGCCCTCGGCCTTGCGTTTCGCCACGAAGGCGTCGAGTTCTTCCTCGACGGCCGGGTCGATCGGCGGGCGCTCGTACGTGGCGAGCTTCTCCTTGAAGACGCGGTTGGCGTGGTCATAAGTGGTCGGCCGGCCGGCGTCGGTCCAGGTCTCGAAATTGCGCCAGTCCGAGAGGATCGGCGAATAGAAGGCCGTCTCGTAGCGGGCCAGCGTGTGGGCGGTGCCGAAGAAGTGCCCGCCCGGGCCGACTTCGCGCACGGCATCCAGCGCCAGCGCATCCTGGCTGACATCGAGGGGCGTCAGGAATTCCGCCACCATCTGCAGCATGTCGACGTCGAGAATGAATTTTTCGAACGAAGCCGTCAGGCCACCCTCGGACCAGCCGGCCGAATGCATGATGAAATTGCCGCCGCCTTGCGTCAGCGCCCAGAGCGAGAAGGCGCTCTCATAGGCTGCCTGGGCGTCCAGCGTGTTGGCAGCGTTGGTATTCGAGGTGCGGTAGGGAATGCCGTAGCGGCGCGCGAGCTGGCCGCCGACGATCACGGCCTTCATGTATTCGGGCGTGCCGAAGGCCGGTGCGCCGGTCTTCATGTCGACATTCGAGGTGAAGCCGCCATAGACAACAGGGGCGCCGCGCTTGATCATTTGGGTGAAGGCGATGCCGCACAGAGCTTCGGCATTCTGCTGGACGACAGCGCCGGCAATCGTGACGGGGGCCATGGCACCGGCGAGCGTGAACGGCGTCATGACGACGACCTGGCCGCGCGACGACATTTCGATGATGCCCTGAAGCATCGGGCCGTCTAGGCGGAGCGGCGAAGACGAGTTGATGATGGTAAAGAGCGAGGGCTCGGTCTCCATCTGCTCCATGGAGACGCCACGGCCAATGCGGGCGATCTCGATGGCGTCGAGATTGCGCTGCTTGCCGAGCGAATAGCAGTGGAACACCTTGTCGGTCAGCTTCACCATGTCGGAGAGGCAGTCGAGGTGGCGGACCGAGGCGTGGATGTCGATCGGCTCGACCGGATAACCGCCGGTCGTGTGGATGACGTCGTAGCACTGAGCAAGTTTGACCAGCTTGCGGAAGTCTTCCTGGTTGCCGGCGCGGCGACCGCCTTCGCGATCCGCGACGAAGGGGGCGGAAGCGATCTGGGCGAAGACCAGATTGTTGCCGCCCATCTTGACGTTGCGCTCTGGATTGCGGGCGAACATCTGGAATTCGCGCGGGGCGGACGCAATCATGTCCATGATCAGGTTGCGGTCGAAGCGGACGCGATCCGATCCCTCCGTCACCTCTGCGCCATGCGCCTTCATAATGGCGCGCGCCTCGGGCAGCATGATGTCCATGCCGATCTCTTCGAGAATGGTGAGCGATGCCTCATGCATGTCGTCGAGGGCTGCGGGATCGAGAAGCTCGGTCTTGGTCAGGCGATTGACGAGATTGCGATACTTGCCGGCAGTACCCGTGCGGCTTCTGTCGCCGCCCCGACCGCCGGTGCGCCTGCGGCGTTCTCCGCCGGCAGATGGGGTTTCAGTCTCGGACAAGGCGGGAGTGCTAATGTCGCTCATGGTCGATCCATTGTGTCAATCTCGACATCAAGTCTCGCAGGTTCGGAAGCCAAAAGGCATTGCCGTTTGCGACGAAAAACCGGCTCATCTGGAACAGTGGTGCGGCTGAGGTGACCGGTCAGCGATACGCGTTCATTCTGCTTCGCTTTTAAAGCTTTGGATGGTGGCTCGCTTACCCGCTGTTTACCATTCCGCGTCATTGATCGGAGGAGGGAGAAACTGATTTGATCCGGGGAAGCGACTTGCTGGACTTGGTCTGCGACAAGATCGCGGTGCTCGATCTGCCTTCCTACGTGAAGGACAGCGAGCTGCGCTATGTCGCAGTCAATGCGGCCTTTGCCGACCTGCACAACCTGTCGGTCGAGAGCTTCGTCGGTCGCAGCGATCGGGAAATCTTAGGCGGCGATCTGGACGCCCTGCGCGACGATCGCGAGCGGCGGGTTCTCGTGTTCGGGGAAGACGAGGCGCTGCAGCTGCGGGCTGAACCGGGCGGACCGACGCGGGTCCTGCATATAGAACGTTTCTTTGACGACGACGACCGGATCTATCTCTTCGCTTTCATGGAGGAGAAGAGAGCCGCGACACCATCCGGCCCATCGGCCGATCCCGCGGCTCTCGGCAGGCTGCCCTCCATCGCGCTCTTTCAGGCCGTTCTCGAGCAATATCCCATCGCGACCTATGTTCGCAGCGCCGATCACCGGCTGCTCTTTGCCAATTGCGTCTATTCGCAGATGGTCGGACGGCCCATCGAGGATCTCCTGGGCCGTACCGAACAAGAAAACTTCCCCGAGCTCGGCCAGGAATATTTCGAGGGCAACCAGCGTGTCCTCGAATGCGGTGTGACAGAGGAATATCAGGACAATTTCATCCGGGCTGACGGAACGCGAATCCCCGTACTCAGCCGCACCGGGGCTGTCACGGGACCGGATGGCGAGCGCTATATCGTCGGTTCTATCACCGACCTATCGCCACTCAGGGACGAGCAGGAGAAGCTGGAGAGCGTCCGGCAGGAATCAGAAGCATTGCAATCGCAGCTTCATAGCCTGATGGCGTCGTTGCCGGTTGGCATCATCGTCCTCGATCCCGATTTGCAGATTTCCTTCGCCAATGCGGCGGCCGTCGAGATGACGGAATTCGATGCCTCGCAGAAACTGGAGGGCATGTCCTATCGGGATTTCCTGACGCGGGCGATGGTCCGCACCATGCCCAACCTTCCTTCGGAAGAAATCGACGAGCGCGTCGCCTATCGCATCGAACAGGTGCTCAGTCTCGCCGAGGGGCCGCTGGTCGACGTGAAGACGCCGTCGGGGCGGGCGCTTGCCGGCGGAAGCCGCCGCCTTGAGGGCGGACGCATCCTTTTGACCTATACCGACGTCTCCGACATCTATCAGCGCGAAGAAGAGACGCTGCTTTATCGCGCGGCGCTCGAGCAGATGCCGGTGCCTGTTTTCATCCGCAATCCGGATCGCCGGATGATCTATGTGAACAAGGCCTATGAGGACCTTCACGGCCAGCGTCGGGAAGATATCTACGGGCTGACAGAAGAAGAACTCTGGCCAGAGAATGGTCAGATCATGAAGGAGGAAAACCTCCGGATCTTTGCGACCGGTGAAATGATCGAGAAGAACCGGGAAGTCGTCGTCCGCGACGGTCAGGAAATCTCGGTCATCACGCGCCTGAGCCGGATCACCACGGCGCAGAACAAGCATTACCTCGTCGGCTCGGTCAACGACATCTCGATGCTCAAGAAGGGGCAGGAGGCTCTGGTCGCGGCACAGGCGCGCGCCGAGGCGCTCTACGCCGATATCGTCTCGATGCTGCAGGTCATGCCAGTTGGCGTGGTGATCATCAATTCCGACTACATGGTCGAGTTCGCCAACGAGAAGTGCCGGGACATCTGGCGTTGGCCGGCTGACATGCAGCTGAGCGGGTTGAGCTTCCGGTCCTATTGCGAACAGAACCACAAGCTCGGCTATGCCTGGCCGGGTGTCGAGTTCGAGGAGGGCTATCGCGCGCGCATAGCGCAGTTCGAGGCGCTGGAAGGCTCGCATGTCAACGAACTCGCCTATGACGATGGCAAGTTCGTTCTGGCAACGATCACGCGCTTGCATGACCGCAAGATTCTGCTCACCTATTCCGATCTCACCGAAATGCGCCAGCGCGAACGCGAGATCGACGAGGCACAGCAAAAGCTGGAGCGGCTCGGCCGCTTCGTTCAGGAATCCATGCGGATGATGACGCAGGGCCTGATGATGATCGAGCAAGGCCGGATCGCGGAGGTCAATCCGTCCTTCAGCCGCATCCTGGATCTGCCCGAGAGCCTGGTGACCTCTGGCGCAAACTGGCGGCCGATCTTCGAGTACTGTGCGGCGCGCGGCGATTTCGGCGACGATGCAAGCAGCATCTTGCAGCAGTGGCAATCGGCGCTCCAGAGCGCAAACGCCGTCTCGACCAATTTCCTCGTCGATGGCAAGACCTGGGTCAAGCTGGAAGCGACCTTCGGTGGCAACCGCAGTTGCGTCGTGGTGCTGACCGATTTTACTGAGCTCAAGGAGCGCGAAGCAAAGCTCGAGGTCCTGCTTGCGCGCAGCGAGGCGGCCGACAAGGCGAAGTCCGACTTCCTCGCCAATATGAGCCACGAGATCCGCACGCCGATGAATGGCGTTCTCGGCATGGCGGAGCTGCTCTCCAAGTCCGAACTCGACAGCCGCCAGAAGACCTTCGTCGACATCATGGTGAAGTCCGGCAATGCGTTGCTGACCATCATCAACGACATTCTTGATTTCTCGAAGATCGATGCCGGACAGTTGAAGCTGCGCAAATCGCCCTTCGATCCGGTGGAAGCCATCGAGGATGTGGCGACGCTGCTGTCTGCCGCGGCTGCCGAAAAGGATATCGAACTCGTGGTCTCCGGTGACCAGAAGGTGCGCCACACCTTCATGGGCGATCCGGGGCGCTTCCGGCAGATCGTCACGAACCTGCTCGGGAATGCGATCAAGTTCACCGAGAAGGGCCACGTGCATGTCGAGGTGTCCGCGGACGCCATAGCGGAGGGGCAGGCGATCCTGAAGCTGCGCATCGAGGACACCGGCATCGGCATCCCCCAGGACATGCAGGCGAAGATCTTTGAAAAATTCTCACAGGTCGATACATCTTCGACCCGTCGCCACGAGGGTACCGGTCTCGGGCTCGCGATCACCGGCGGTCTCGTGCGCCTCTTCGGGGGCAAGCTGCAGGTCGAATCCGAGGTCGGGCGCGGCTCGGCCTTCACCGTCGAATTGCCGCTCGCCATTGTTGCCGAGCGCCGCGGCCAGAAGGAACTGCCTGCTACCGTCAAGGATGCGCGGGTGCTGGTCATCGATGATAACGCCGTCAATCGTCGCATCATCACCGAGCAACTGGAGATGTGGGGTTTCGACGGTCTGGCTGTACCGGACGGGCTGACCGGCATCGATATTCTCGGTGCCGCTCATGCTGAGGGGCTCGCGATCGATGTCGTCGTCGTCGACTACCAGATGCCCGACATGAACGGCATCGACGTGGCGAAGGCGATCCGCAGCGATCGTCGCTTCGACGATATTGCCCTGGTCTTCCTGACCTCGATGGACATGGTCGGCGATGACAGGCTGTTCGAAAGCCTGAAGATCCAGGCGCATCTGATGAAGCCTGCGCGGGCAAATGTGCTTCGCGGTGCGATCATCGATGTGGTGCGAACGGCGCGCGTTCATGGCGTGAACTCGCCTCGCTTGCGTAGTATGTCGTCACCTGCGCTGCTTGCTCCCCGCGCGCCTCTGCCGGTGGAGCCCAGGCCAGCGCCTGTCGCCGCTCGCGATGATGGTGCGCTACGAGTCCTGATCGCCGAGGACAATGCGGTGAACCAGATCGTTTTCCGGCAGATCCTCAGCGGAAGCAGCATCGCTTATCGCATTGTGGGCAATGGGGAGGAGGCCGTCGAGGCCTGGCGCAGCGAGCCGCCGGATCTTATTCTGATGGATGTCTCGATGCCGGTCATAAACGGCCACCAGGCGACCGGCGCGATCCGGGCGGAAGAGGCGACGCGCGGCGGAGGACGGATCCCGATCATCGGCGTGACCGCCCATGCGCTCGACAGCGACCGTGAGGCTTGCCTTGCCGCCGGCATGGACGACTATCTCTCCAAGCCGATCTCGCCGGAACTTCTGATGCGCAAGATCGAGCAATGGAGCAGCAGACCCGTCACCGGGATCGCCGTCGAAGGCTGATTAGGCCGAGCGCCTGACGCCGGACAGCATTTCCCGCTTGCCCGCGAAACCCGGTCGTCGTTCGACGTCGAAACCCGCCGCGATCAAGTTGCGCCGGACGAAGCCTGCTGCGGCATAGGTCGCGAAGCTGCCGCTCTCTCTCGTCGTGTCGTGGACCCGCTGCATCAATTCCGCCGACCACATGGCGCTGTTGCGCGACGGCGCAAAACCGTCGAGGAACCAGGCATCGAAGGTCAGTGTGCTTGCCGTCAGGTTCTCCAGCGCATCCCCGCAGACGACGGACAGACGCGTCTTGTCATCAAGATCTATTTCAACGACGCCTGAAGGATCCGTCGGCCAGAGCGAGACCAGCGCCTGCCGCTCGGCATCGATCTCCGGCCAGCGCGCGAGTGCGCGGTCGATCTCTTCCGCCTGCATGGGGAAGAGCTCGAAGGAGACGAAGTGGAGGTGAGCGCCGGGACGACGATGCTCCTTCCACTGCCGCCAGGTCTCGCAGGCATTCAGCCCGGTGCCGAAGCCGAGTTCGCCGATGGTGAAGCTCTCTGTCGTCTGCCAGCGCTCCGGCAGTCCGTTGCCGGCCAGGAAGACGTGGCCGCATTCGAGCCGGCCATCGGTCTGGCAATAAAAATGATCGCCAAAGGCGGTGGAAAAGGGCATATCGCCGTCGTGCCAGGCCAGCGGTGCCTGAGTGTCGCCGGTGCCTGGCGGATAATTTGAATGGGTCATGGTGATGTCCGATAAAACGGCTGCGATGTCAGGTCAATTGCGCGCCGATCTCGTGATCGTCGGTGGCGGCATCATGGGCCTCTGGGCGGCGCTGAAGGCAGAGCGCCGTGGCATCGATACGATCCTGATCGACGGTGACGGTATTGCGAGCGGTGCGAGCGGCGGCCTGCTCGGCGCCTTGATGGCGCATATGCCGGATCGGTGGAACGAGAAGAAGCAGCTGCAATTTGAGGGGCTGTTGTCGCTCGAGGCGGAGATTGCTGCGCTTGAGAGCGAAACGGGGCTCTCGGCCGGCTATCGGCGTTGTGGTCGTCTTATCCCCTTGCCGAAGCCGCATCTGAGACCAATTGCCGAACGCCATTCGGCAGAGGCGGCGACGAACTGGAACCAGGAGGGCAGGGTCTTTGACTGGGACGTCCTGGACGAGAGCCCCTTTGCCGATTGGCCGTCGCGGAATTTTTCTGAGGCCGGCGTCGTGTTCGATCGCCTCGGGGCCCGTGTCTCGCCGCGTGCTTTGACGGCCACGATCCGGGCGCGTCTCGAACGATCGGGGCGTGTGCGGTTGCTGGTCGGGGCCGCCGTGCAATCGATCGATGCGCCGGCAAGCCAGGTGAAGCTCGCCGACGGGACGGTCATCGGATACGGGGATCTGCTGGTCGCGGCCGGTGTCGGGTCCTTCCCGCTGCTCGAAGCCATCGGACCTACGCTTCGCAAGCCGCTCGGACGGGGTGTGAAGGGTCAGGCGGCGCTGCTCAAACTGGACCTGCCGGCGGATCTGCCGCTCCTCTATCTCGACGGTCTCTATGTGGTGCCGCATGAAGGCGGGCTCGTCGCCATCGGCAGCACCAGCGAAAATACCTTCGAGGATCCATTCTCGACGGATGCGCAGCTGGATGCTCTGATCGCCGAGGCGAGGGAGCTTGCACCGGTGCTGCGGGAAGCCGAGGTGGTCGAATGCTGGGCGGGGCTTCGCCCCAAGGCAGTGGATCGGGATCCGATGGTCGGGCCCCATCCTGACCATCCGCAAGTGCATGCGCTGACCGGCGGCTTCAAGGTGAGTTTCGGTATCGCGCACCGGCTGGCGGATGCCGCTCTCGATTCGATTGGCGGTGAGGCCTTATCTCTGCCTCACGGTTTTGCCCTTGCCCATCACCTTTCAGTGGCTGCGCGTCGCGCAGGCGATGAGCAATTTACCGAAATACCCTGAAATCAAAGGGGGTGTCTCCGGGTCCTGTCGCGAATTTGCCTCGCGCGCTTCGTGATACTGTCATGCAAATCACCTATCCACCGGGTTGTAACGGCAACTGCTAAAGTGCCGTCGCGAGCCAGTGCGAGGTGCTCGACATGCGCTATGCCATCTGCTTTACGCCGCCTGCCCGTGATCCGCTCGCCGATGCAGCGGCGCGCTGGCTTGGCCGCAACGTGTTCTCCGGCGAGGCGGAGGAGCATCCGGGGCTGAAGGGCCTTGGTGTGCACGAGATTGCCTTTCACACGGCCCTTCCGCGACGCTTCGGTTTTCATGCGACCTTCAAGGCGCCATTCCGCCTTAGCGAAGGTTCGAACGAGGCCTCTCTGCTACGTGACCTGATGCATTTCGCCGGCCGGATGGACCCGGTCGTCTTGCGCGGACTTTCGGTTGGCCGGATCGGCGACGTCTTCGGGCTCATCCTGCAGCGGCCCTGCCCGGAGGTCGATCATCTCGCGGCCTCCGTTGTGCAGGCCTTTGATGGTTTTCGTGCGCCGCTTTCCGAAGTCGAGATCGAACGGCGCAATCCCGACCGCTTGTCTGCGCCGCAGTTCAGCAATCTCAGCCGCTGGGGCCATCCTTATGTGATGGACGAATACCGTTTCCATATGACACTGACGGGGCCGCTTCTGGCGCGCGATTTCCCGCGAATCGAGCAGGGCTTGAAGGCGCATTTCGATCCCGTGCTGGCCGAGCCTGTTGTGGTGACCAATCTCGCGCTGTTTGTCGAAACTGAACGTGGCGCGCCGTTTACCGTACATTCGCTGCATCCTCTGGGCCGGGTTTCTAGCCGCAAGATCGCCTGACGCCTGTGCGCTGCAGCAAAATGCGTGTTTTCCATCTCGACAGGCGCCGCCCTCGCCAATAGCCTCGCGTCAAAACACGAGAGGTGAACCGATGACGACTGCTCCTTATCCCCGCGACCTGATCGGCTATGGCCGCGATATTCCCGATCCGAAATGGCCTGATGATGCGCGGATCGCGGTGCAGTTCGTGGTGAATTACGAGGAGGGCGGCGAAAGCTGCATTCTCGACGGCGATCCAGCTTCGGAATGCCTGCTGTCGGAAATCGTCGGCGCACAGCCCTGGGCCGGCCAGCGCAATCTCAACATGGAGTCGATTTACGAATACGGCTCACGCGCGGGCTTCTGGCGGCTTTGGCGGATGTTCACCGAGCGCAAGGTTCCGGTCACCGTCTATGGCGTGACGCTCGCCATGGCGCGCAACCCGGAAGCCGTTGCCGCGATGAAGGAAGCCGACTGGGAAATCGCCAGCCATGGCTATCGCTGGCTCGAATACAAGGATTTCCCAGAAGACGTCGAGCGCGAGCACATCCGCGAGGCGGTTCGCCTGCACAAGGAACTGACCGGCTCGCATCCGCTCGGCATGTATCAGGGCAAGCCTTCTGACAACACGCTGCGCCTCGTGATGGAGGAAGGCGGTTTCCTGTATTCCTCGGACAACTATTCCGATGACCTGCCGTTCTGGGTGCCGGATCTCGACGGCAAACCCTTCCTGATCATCCCCTATACGCTCGAAACCAATGACATGCGCTTTGCCACGCCGCAGGGCTTCAACACCGGCGACCAGTTCTTCACCTATCTCAAGGACGCGTTCGACGTGCTCTACGAGGAAGGGAAAAACGGCAGCCCGAAGATGATGTCCGTCGGCCTCCACTGCCGCCTCGTCGGACGTCCCGGGCGGGCGGCGGCCCTGGCGCGGTTCATCGATTATGTGACTGGCCACGAGAAGGTCTGGGTGCCCCGGCGCATCGAGATTGCGGAACACTGGCACAAGCATCACAAACCGGCGTGGTGAGGGCCTGATGACAACACTCGGCGACCTCAAGTCCAAGCTCATGGATTCCCCGGCATTCCGTGCCGAGTATGAGAAGGCCTGCGTCGAGTATCAGGCGATCGAAGCCGAACTCGCGGCTTCCGTCAGCAACAAATCCCGCAACACCGCAGCTGGCTCGGACAGGTCCGTGCCTGATCGCAGCCAATAGGCCTTGTCCTCATCGGCGGCTTCATCGAACAGCACGCTCAGCGTGCCCGCTGCCAGATGGTCTGATATCAGGGCTGTCGGGCAGAGGCCGATGCCGAGGCCCGAGAGCACCGAACTGACCAGCAGATTGAAATCGGCATAGAGCGGTCCCGAGGGTGTCGAGCCTCCAACGCCACGTGCCGCGAGCCAGGATTGCCAGGCGGCCTCGGTCGCGTCGTGCAGCAGGTCCTGTTTCAGGAGGTCGGCGGGTGTTGTAATCGGTCCATGTCGATCCAGATAGCTCGGCGCACAGGTCGGGCGGGTGGCGGCGTCCAGAATACGCTCGGCGCGACCCGGCGGACGGGTGCCATGACAGATCAGCAGATCTGCGCCGGCTTCGTCCGGGGTCAATGCGCCGAGCGGATAGACGATAGAGACCTGGATATCGGGATGTGCTGCGCGGAAGCGGGGCAGACGGGGGCCGAGCCAGTGGGTGACCACCGAGGGCATGCAGGCGAGGCTGGCGCGGGCCAAGGATTTGCGGCCGGTCAGCCGCTCTGCGGCGCGGGCGATGTGGCCGAGGCCTTCCGAGCAGGCGGCGCCGAGCTCGCGTCCGTCGGCGGTGAGGCGCACGCCGCGTGGGCGGCGTTCGAAGAGGGCCAGGCCCAGCCAATCCTCCAGCGCCTTCACATGCTGGCTGACGGCGGTTGCCGTCATGCCGAGTTCGGTCGCAGCCTGCAGGAAGCTCTCGCGGCGGGCGGCGGCTTCGAAGGCGCGGAGTGTCGGGAGCGGTGGCAGTTTCATGACTCTATGACTAAGTCAGACTTGGTCATGGGGCAAGAAGAGAGGCAGTTGTCTTGATGGGGCAGGTGGGGCACCTTGGGGATCAAATCTTGATGCCCACTCCGGAGCCGCGCATGTCTTCCTTTAACGCAAACATCCCCGTTCCCGCCGATGCGGCTGCCCGCCGCGCCGTGAAGCCGGTCGTGTGCTATCCGGTCGAGTCGCTTGTTGCTCCTGACATGAGCATTCTGGAACGGGCGCGCGCGACGATGGAGAAGGTCGGCGAAGTGATCGTTCCGCCGCGAGAGGGCAATACCTTTGAGGTGCCGAAGGGGCATTTCTTCCGCATCGTCAGCGTCGAGGGGCCGCAGGTTGGCGACCTCAACCTTTGGAACGCCAACGATCTCTCTGAGCGCTTCTTCTCCGGCAAGACGCGGGCGCTGCATGCGACGCATGTGACGACCGGCAACCGTCTCTGGAGCAATTTGCCGTCGCTTCGCCCCATGGCGACGATCAGCCATGATACGCTCGGCTGGTACGGCTTCGACGAATTCGGCGGCGGGGTACATGACGTGATCGGCACGCGCTGCGACCCCTATACCAACCGGCTGCTCTCAGGCGGCGACTATCATCACTGCTGCCATTCCAACCTCTGCCGCGCACTGGCGCATCATGCCGGTTCCGACATCAAGTCAGTCGAGCCGCATGTGCATGACGTGCTGAACGTATTCATGTGCACCGGTTTCACCCGCGATACCCAGCAGTATTTCATGAAGGCGAGCCCGGTTCGTCCCGGCGACTTTCTTGAAATGTTCGCGGAGATTGATCTCTTGGGCGCGCTCTCGGCCTGTCCGGGTGGCGATTGCAGCACCAGCCATTCGAGTGACGTCGCCAAGTGCTATCCGCTGAAGGTGGAGATCTACCGGCCGGATATGGCCTTGCTCGTGGATTGGCCGTTTCCGGAGCGGAACGGGTATCAGTTGCAGGTCTGAAACGACAAAGGGCCCGGCAGCGATGCCGGGCCCTTCTCATTCGGTCTTCGAAGCTCAGCCCTTGTCGAGCGTCGCCATGTCGATGACGAAGCGGTAGCGGACGTCGCTCTTGATGACGCGCTCATAGGCTTCGTTCACCTGGGCGATGTCGATGATCTCGATCTCCGGGGTGATGTCGTGCTTGCCGCAGAAGTCCAGCATTTCCTGGGTTTCCTTGATCGAGCCGATCATCGAGCCGGCGAGCGAGCGACGGCCGGCGATCAGGGCAAAGGCATGCACGGGGACCGGGTTTTCCGGCACGCCGAGCAGGACCATGGTGCCGTCGACCTTCAGAAGGTTCAGGTAGGCGTTCCAGTCGATCTCGGCACTGACGGTGCAGAGGATCAGGTCAAAGGAGCCGGCGAGCGTCTTGAAGGTCTCCGGATCCGAGGTGGCGTAATATTCCTTGGCGCCAAAGGCGAGGCCGTCCTCCTTCTTCGACAGGCTCTGGCTGAGTACCGTGACGTCAGCACCCATGGCGGCGCCGATCTTGACGCCCATATGGCCGAGACCGCCCATGCCGATGACGGCGACCTTCTTGCCGGGGCCGGCCTTCCAGTGGCTGAGCGGCGAGTAAAGCGTGATGCCGGCGCAGAGCAGCGGGGCTGCCTTGTCGAGCGGGATGTTGTCCGGGATTGAGAGGACATAGTCTTCCTGCACGACGATGGAGTCGGCATAGCCGCCCTGCGTCGGGGTCACGCCGTCGACTTCCGTGGAGTTATAGGTGCCGACGAGGCCAGGCATATACTGTTCGCGGTAGAGATCGCGTTCGCAATGCAGGCAGGAATTGACGAAGCAGCCGACGCCGACGCGGTCACCGACCTTGTATTTCGAAACGCTTGAGCCGACTGCTGTCACGATGCCGGCGATCTCGTGGCCGGGGACCATGGGGAAGGTCGAGTTACCCCATTCGTTGCGGGCCTGGTGAATGTCGGAATGGCAGATGCCGGAGAACTTGATCTCGATCACCACGTCGTCGGCGTTCGGTTCGCGACGCTCGAAGGTGAAGGGAACCAATGGCTTGGAGGCATCCGTTGCGGCATAGCCTTTGGCAATCGGCATGGGGTATCCTTTCAAAAGTCATGGGAGAAGCGTGCTGTAGATAGGTCGATCCGGGGCGCCTGCAAGCGAAGGACCCTGGCGATTGCGTTGAAAGTGCCTGTCGGCTTCGGAAACTCGACAAGACGAGGGGGCTCGGCTAATTCTTGTCATCAACTGCTTCGCGGGATGCGCGGGCAGGCCCTCCTCGCCGCTGTTACAGCTGCGGCCTCACATGATATTGGATTGACGGCATGGACAGAGCGGACTTCGTTCAGCGTTTCGGCGGGGTGTTCGAACATTCGCCCTTCATTGCGGAACGTGCCTTCGACGCCGGCATGATCGAGGCGCCGCTGACGGCGCTCGACGTGCATGATGCTATGGCGATGATCTTCCGCACCTCGAGCGCAGAGGAGCGGTTGGGCGTCTTGCGTGCGCATCCCGATCTGGCGGGCAAGCTCGCCGTTGCCGACGAGTTGACCGAAGACAGCAAACGCGAACAGGCCGGTGCCGGTCTTGATCGGTTGAGCGCTGACGAGCATGCCCGCTTTACCGAGCTGAATACGGCCTATGTCGAAAAGTTCGGCTTTCCCTTCATCATCGCGGTCAAAGGGCTGACGAAGGACGACATTCTCGCCGCTTTCGAAACGCGTATCGCCAATAACCGCGATCAGGAATTCGACACCGCCTGCCAGCAGGTGGAAAAAATCGCCAGGCTTCGCCTTGAAGCCCTGCTTCCGGAGACACACTGATATGCTTGAGACCTCGACCGTCGTCCTGCCGGATTTCGCTGCCGGTGCCGTCAATCTCGCCTCGGCCCGCCTTGGTGCCGTGGGCATTTACTCGACCGACGAGTTCTTCGCGCCGGTGTCGCGCATGCTGAACGACGATCCGGCAACCTTCGATCCGGACCTTTACGACGACAACGGCAAATACATGGATGGCTGGGAAAGCCGTCGCAAGCGTGTGCCGGGCCATGACTACGCGATCATCCGCCTTGCCATGCCGGGCCGCATCTTCGGCTTCGATGTCGATACGCGCTTCTTTACCGGCAACTACCCACCGCATGGCTCGATCGAGGCGGCTTTCGTTGAACGCGGCGATCCGACCGACGCGACGGTCTGGACCGAACTGGTGGCCAAGTCGCCACTCGGTGCGTCTGCCCAGCATTTCTTTGCCAATTCCGACACGTCGAAGGTCTGGACGCATCTGCGCCTGCACATCTATCCGGATGGCGGCGTGGCGCGGTTGCGTGTCTATGGTGCTGCCCATTTCGACTGGTCGAAGTTTGGCGCAACCGAAGAGATCGATCTCGCCTATATCTTCCATGGCGCCAAGTCGCTGGCCTGGTCTGATGCCCATTATGGCCATCCCGACAAGATCCTGTCGCCCGGTCGCGGCACCAATATGGGCGATGGCTGGGAAACCAAGCGTCGTCGTGGCCCCGGCCATGACTGGGCGATCATCCGTCTCGGCCATCCGGGCGTGATCAACCGGGTGCTGATCGATACGCATTTCTACAAGGGCAATTATCCTGATACCTGCGAGCTGCTCGGCGCCTATCTGCCTGACGCAGGTGATACCTTTAGTGAGGCAGAGATTGCCGCATCCGAACAGTGGAAGCCGATCCTGACGCGACAGAAGATGCATATGGATGCCGAGCATTTCTATGAAGGCGACCAGCTCCAGAAGATTGGTCCGGTTACGCATGTGCGGATCGGCGTGCATCCCGACGGCGGCGTCATGCGCCTGCGCCTGTTCGGCACCAAGGCCTGAATGTAGGGTAGATACGAAAAGAGCGGGCAAAGGCCCGCTCGTCGCATGCTCTTAGCCGTCCGCAATGCGGGCGGCTTTCTTGTTGGGCTTTCGCCCTTACTGCTTCGGCGCCCGTTCGGCTTCGCGGATCGCTTCCTCGTGATACCAGCTTGCCGAACCGCTCTCATAGATCACTGGTTTCGGCGTCTGGCGCTCACGCATGGCGTTCAGCCGGGCCAGGTCACGCACCGGGAATTCGTAGATCTTCGCCGATTCCCGAACCATGTTCGTTGTCATGCTACTACCTCTCGTTTCACCGAGTGTTGTCTCGATGGTTCATGCCTACCACGTCTGAAACTGAAATGCACACGAAAAGTGCAAAATGCCTATTTTGTGGGCAATATGGAAGCAGAAAAAGTGATGAATTTAAAATCATCACAGCGCTTTCGTGATCGTTGGTGGCCTGACAACACCGGACACGCGCCTGTGGTTCCATGAGTATGCACTCAATCTGTTAAAGAAAGGCCTGCAATGCCGGCGATTTGGTGGGTCGCCTGCGACAAAATGGCCGCATTTCGCTGTCGGCCTGCAAACTGGCACGCTTCCTGCTTTTTATCGTCCGACTCCCGGGCACCCGGAGAATCACCCCTCTGTTGCGCATGAATGGCGCGAGACTGAAGAGAGAGCACCATGACCAAGTTTAAGCTCGAGTATATCTGGCTCGACGGTTACAAGCCGGTAGCGAACCTGCGTGGCAAGACGCAGATCAAGGAATTCGACAGCTTCCCGACCCTGGAACAGCTGCCGCTCTGGGGCTTTGACGGCTCCTCCACGATGCAGGCCGAAGGCCACTCGTCGGATTGCGTGCTGAAGCCGGTCGCCATCTATCCCGACCCGGCTCGCACCAACGGCGCTCTCGTCATGTGCGAAGTCATGATGCCTGACGGCGTCACCCCGCATCCGTCCAACAGCCGCGCCACGATCCTCGACGACGAAGGCGCTTGGTTCGGCTTCGAACAGGAATACTTCTTCTACGAAAACGGCCGTCCGCTCGGCTTCCCGGAGCAGGGCTATCCGGCTCCGCAGGGCCCTTACTACACCGGCGTCGGCTACAAGAATGTCGGCTCCATCGCCCGTGAAATCGTCGAAGAGCATCTCGACCTTTGCCTCGAAGCCGGCATCAACCACGAAGGCATCAATGCCGAAGTGGCCAAGGGTCAGTGGGAGTTCCAGGTGTTCGGCAAGGGCTCCAAGAAGGCTGCCGACCAGATCTGGATCGCCCGCTACCTGCTGCTGCGTCTCTGCGAAACCTACGGCATCGACGTCGAGTTCCATTGCAAGCCGCTCGGCGACACCGACTGGAACGGCTCGGGCATGCACTGCAACTTCTCGACCACCTTCATGCGCGAGATTGGCGGCAAGGAATACTTCGAAGCCCTCATGGCGGCCTTTGCCAAGAACTGGCAGGAGCACATCGACGTCTACGGTCCGGACAACCATCTGCGCCTGACCGGCAAGCATGAGACGGCTCCGTGGAACAAGTTCTCCTACGGCGTTGCCGACCGTGGCGCTTCGATCCGCGTTCCGCACTCCTTCGTCAACAACGGCTACAAGGGTTACCTGGAAGATCGCCGCCCGAACTCTCAGGGCTGCCCCTACCAGATCGCTTCCGTCGTCCTGAAGACGATCGCCGAAGTGCCGACGGCCGATTACGCCAAGAACGCCGCCTGATTTCAGGCGAAGGTTCAAAGATTGCAGCGCCGGTGGAAGCACCGGCGCTGTTTTCGTTTGTCGCGCTTGTTCGAGTCCATCCTTGGGGCAGGGGCTTGCGAAACGGATCTACTCTATATAGTTAGTTAGTCTAACTATATAGAGTGTGCGAAATGGACCTGGAAGAAAGTCTGCGCTGCCTGCAGTGGCATATGTGGTTCCGATGGCGAGAGGAGTCGCGAAAAAGTGGCTCCATGGACCTGACCGCAACGGAACTCGACTATCTCTATCTGGTGATTGCTGCCGAGAAGCCGCTGCGGCTTGCAGATCTGGCCGATCAGATGCGGGTGAGCAGGGCTTCCGCATCGGTGATGGTGCGCAAGCTGCATCTTGCTGGCTATCTCGACAAGCTCTCTGACAGTGCCGATGGACGTTCTGTGCTTCTGGCACCGACGGCCAAATGCAGCGCGCTCATTGCAGAAGAAAAATCGATCTATGCCGAGACAGCTGATCGCATCTCCCGCGCGCTGACCCCCGACGAACTCGAAGACCTTGACCGTCTGCTGAAGAAGGCACGCGGCAGTCTTGAATGTTCCTGAACGTGACGACACAATTCCCATGACTCCCAGCTTTTTGACTGAACTCAAGGATATCGCGCGTCTGGCCGTGCCCATCGTGGTGGGCCTGAGCACCGGTGCCGTGATTACCGTGACGGATTCCCTGATGATCGCGCCGCTCGGGCATGTGCCCCTGGCTGCCGTGGGCCTTGCGGGTGCGATTGCGACCGTCATGCTGGCGGCGATCTACGGCTTTCTGTCGGTGATTTCTGTCCGCATCGGGATGGCTTTCGGGGCGCGCCAGGGTCGTCAGGTGGCGGCCTTCCTGCGGGCCGGTTTGGTGCTGGGGGCCGTGACTGGCGCTGGCGCGGCTTTGTTGATGAGTGCCTCGCTCCTTCTGATGCCCTATTTCGGACAGCCGGCCGATGTGCTCTCGCAGGTCACTGCCTACTGGCATCTGATCGCAGCCTTTCTCATTCCCTATGCGGTCCTTACGATCTTCAAATCGGCCTTCGAGGCCATTGATCGCCCCTGGATGGGGGTGAGTTTCGGAGCGCTCGCCTGTGCTTTGAACATCCCGCTCAACTATTGCCTGATCTACGGCGTTGGACCTCTGCCGGCCTTCGGCCTTGTCGGGGCAGGTATTGCGTCACTGGTCGCCGAGAGCATTGCGCTGCTTGCGGCCTTTGCCTACTGGCGATGGTCGATGTCGACTGTCCGGTTGCGGACGAGAAGCGAGCGTACCCCTGTCAATACGGTGTCCCTCGTGCGGGAGGGGGCTCCGCTCGGCCTGATGTATATTGCGGAAACGGCTGCGATGGCGGTCGCGACCATGCTCATCGGTCTCTTTGGATCGGTTGCGCTCGCTGCCAATCAGGTGGCGCTCTCCGTCGGAACCCTGCTCTACATGGTGCCACTCGGGATTGCCGGAGCCGTTGCCATTCGTGTCGCCCAGGCGGCGGGCGCGAAGCGCTTTGATCGGGTCCGCAGCGTCACCTTTGCGGCGCTCGGGATGGGGACGGTCTGGCTGACCGGGGCGGCCTTGCTGCTCGGTCTCTACGGGGCCGAGGTTGCGGCCCTGATCTCGTCAGATCCCGCTGTCATCGAACTGGCTGCCGCACTCTTCTTTGTTTTCGCGCTTAGCCAGGTCGTCGACGGTCTTCAGTCGACGCTTGTGGGTGCCCTGCGCGGCATGTCCGATACCGCAATCCCGTCGGTGATCTCCATCCTCGCCTATTGGCCTGTCGCGATCCCGCTTGGATGGGCTCTCGCTTTTCCGCTCGGCCTCGGGCCGCAAGGTGTCTGGCTCGGCTTCCTATCCGCATTGGCACTGGCGACATCGGCACTGGTCTGGCGATTCCACAGCCTGACGCGCATTGTCGGTTGACGAAGGTGCGGCGGCGAGTCTTGATCCTCCCATCGTGTGCGATGGCTGGAAAAGAGCTCTTGCCGCCGACATGCTGCCACCCGCATCTCCAGGGAGAAGACCCCTTTGCCCATCGAGCTCTCCATCCGTCCCCTGACGGCTCAAAGTTTCGCGCCTTTCGGCGAGGTCATCGAAGCCGATCCTTCGACCATGCGGCTGATCAATGGCGGCACGACCGAGCGGTTTCACGGCCTGTTTTCGCCGGAGATTGCGGGCGAGGGGGCGCGGGTGATCGTCAACATCTTCCGCGGCCAGCCGCGCGCCTTTCCCTATGAGATCGGCATGATGGAGCGCCATCCCTTCGGCAGCCAGAGCTTTTCACCGCTGTCGGGGCGGCCGTTCCTTGTCGCGGTGTCGCCTGATGAGGACGGCAAGCCCGGTGCGCCGCAGGTGTTTCTCGCGAGCGCGCATCAGGGCGTGAACTATCGGCGCAACACCTGGCACCATCCCTTGATGGCGATCGGCGAGATCAGCGATTTCCTGGTTGTGGATCGTGACGGACCCGGCAACAATCTTGAGGAATTCTTCTTCGAGACCCCTTTCGTGATTCGGGAGCCCCAGATATGACCGGCCTCACCACCCATGTCCTCGACACGGCCCTCGGCAAGCCCGCCCAGGGCTTGCGCATCCAGCTGATGCGGATGAATGGCGAGGAGGCGGAGCTGATCAAGACCGTCTTCACCAATGACGACGGTCGCGTCGATGGCGGGCCGATGCTGATCGGCGAGGAATTTCAGATCGGGCAGTATGAACTCCTCTTTCATGCCGGGGATTATCTGAAAGGGACGGGAGCCACGCTCACGGATCCGCCCTTCCTTGACGTGATCCCGATCCGCTTCGGGATCTCCGACACCTCGGCGCATTATCACGTGCCATTGTTGCTCTCGCCCTATGGCTACTCCACCTATCGCGGAAGCTGAGACACATGCGTTTTGCCGCCATCGCCGACGTGCACGGCAATCATCTGGCTCTGGAAGCGGTGCTTGCCGATATCAAGGCTCAAGGGATCGATACGGTCTTCAATCTGGGCGATTGTTTCTCGGGGCCGCTCGAGGCAGGTCTCACCGCCGATCTGCTGCTGCCGCTCAATGCGCTGACTGTGCGCGGCAATCATGATCGAGCGCTCATCGATCGTCCCTTCGAGGCGATGGGGGACTGGGAGAAGCCGAGCTATCCGCAATTGTCCGCCGCGCATCTCGACTGGATCAGGAGCTTGCCGGAAACGGCGCGCATGGACGACGAAGTGTTCCTCTGTCACGCCACGCCTGAGGACGACAACACCTATTGGACCGAGACGCTGTCGGCCGACGGCATCTTCCACCTGAAGCCGCTGGCCGAGATCGAGGCCTTGGCGGACGGTATCGATGCGAGGCTTCTGCTCTGCGGACACAGCCACATTCCGCGTGCCGTGCAACTCAGCGATTGCAGGCTGATCGTCAATCCCGGTAGTGTCGGCTGCCCCGGCTTCGATTACGATGTGCCCGTCTATCACAAGGCTCAGGCGGCAACGCCGTTTGCCAGCTATGCAATCCTGGAGAAGACGAAGCGCGGCTGGCAGCCGAGTTTCCGGCTGGTCCGCTACGATAATCTCGCCATGGCAGAGCTTGCGCGCCGCCATGGCATGATGGATTGGGTGAGTGCGCTTTCCAGCGGCTGGATCGCCTGAGGCAAGCTCAGAACGGGCATTCCGCGATGATCGACTTGTCGACATCGGCAAGCTGTCGTTTGCCGCAGAGCGCCATCGTCACGTCCATCTCCTTGGCGATGATCTCCAGCGCCTTGGTCACGCCCTCCTTGCCCATGGCGCCGAGGCCATAGAGGAAGGGACGGCCGATATAGGTGCCCTTGGCCCCCAGGGCGATTGCCTTCAGCACGTCCTGGCCGGAGCGGATGCCGCCATCCATATGCACTTCGATCTTGTGGCCGACGGCCTCGACGATCTTGGGCAACATGGCGATGGAAGAATGCGCGCCGTCGAGCTGGCGTCCGCCGTGGTTGGAGACCACGATTGCGTCAGCGCCGGTCTTTGCCGCCATCTTGGCGTCCTCGACGTCGAGAATGCCCTTGATGATCAGCTTGCCGCCCCACTGCTTCTTGATCCACTCGACATCCTTCCAGGAGAGCTTGGGATCGAACTGCTCGGCGGTCCAGGAGTGCAGAGACGATAGGTCGGTCACGTTCTTGGCGTGGCCGTGGATGTTGCGGAAGGTGCGGCGGTTGGTCTGCAGCATGTTCCAGCACCAGCGGGGGCGGATCGCCATCTGGTAGAGATGTTTCGGCGTCAGCTTTGGCGGGGCGGCGAGGCTGTTGCGGATATCCTTGTGGCGCTGGCCGAGCAGCTGCAGGTCGGCGGTGAGAACCAGGGCGGAGCATCTGGCGGCCTTGGCACGCTCGATCAGGTTCATCACGAAATCGCGGTCGCGCATCACATAGAGCTGGAACCAGAAGGGGCGGGTGGTGACGGAGGCGACGTCCTCGATCGAGCAGATGCTCATGGTCGAGAGCGTGAAGGGAACGCCGAATTCTTCCGCCGCCTTCGCCGCCAGCATCTCGCCATCGGCATGCTGCATCCCGGTGAGACCGGTCGGAGCAAGCGCCACGGGCATCTTCACCTTCTCGCCGACCATGGTCGTTTCGAGCGTGCGGCCGCTCATGTCGACGAGTACCCGCTGGCGCAGCTTGATCCTGGCAAAGTCGCTCTCATTCGCCCGGTAGGTGCTCTCGGTATAGGAGCCGCTATCGGCATAGTCGAAGAAGAGCTTCGGCACGCGCTTGCGCGCAAGGGTTTTCAGATCTGCGATTTCGAGGATCGGGGCCATGCGACAGGTTCTCCGGAAAAGTCTGCTCATCGCCATATCATGGCCGCAAGGCGGCTGGGAACAGAGATTGCGACCAAGAGGTAAAACTATTTTACCTCTTGGTCTGGTCAGAAATGCTCGCCCAAGCGAAACGGTCCGACGCGGATGCCGGCGGCAATGAGATAGGCCGTCGACCAGCCGATCAGCAGGAAGCCGTTGACACCTTCGAGAGCTGCCAGCATGCGCCATTCCGGATGCGGGACCACGTCGCCAAAGCCGACGGTGGAAAAGGTCGTGGTGGAGAAATAGAGGGCTGTCTCGAAACCGTCGACGACGCCGATCACGCTATAGGCAGCGGCCCAAAGCCAGACTTCGGCTGTGAGAACCGCAAACACGCCGATGACAACGGTGTTCATGGCGAGCAGACGGCTTCTATGGCCATTCAAGCGAATGCGGTCGGTGACCCAGGCCATGACATGTGTGACGCCCATCAGGCCGAAGGTGTGGATCACCACGGTCAGGGAGATCATCAGCGTGCCTAGCGCGAGGTTGGTCAACAGCATGGATTCCCACCCTCCCTCGGGGCTGCTTCAAAGGCCGGATTGGGGCTTCGAGGCCTTGCCTGCCACATAGGTTTCCACCACCGCGCGATCGTCGCCCAGCGTCTGCAGCAGGAAGAGTTCTTCCGTAAGTGATGTTACGGTTTCCATCCTGAGCCGCATGGCCGGGGTCGCGGCGGCATTGAGCACGACGATATCGGCGTCCGTGCCTTCGTCCAGCGTGCCGATTCGGTCTGCAAGATCGAGTGCCACTGCATTGCCGAGGGTCATGTGATAGAAGCTTTCAAGCGGGTTCAGCCGCTCGCCCAACAGCTGCTGGATCTTGTAGGCCTCGTCCATGGTCTTCAGCATGGAATAGCTGGAGCCGCCGCCGATGTCGGTTGCGACCGCGACGGTCACGGGCTTCTCCCGCCGCTGGATTGCCTTCAGCGGAAAGAGGCCGGAGCCGAGGAAGAGGTTCGAAGTCGGGCAGTGGACCGCGACCGCACCGCTCTCCGCCATGGCATCCGCCTCGCGCTCCGACAGGTGGATCGCATGGCCGAAGAGGGCCTTTTTCCGGAGCAGGCCATAGCGGGCATAGATGTCGGTATAGTCAGTCGCTTCGGGATAAAGCTGGCAGGTGAAGTCGATCTCGTCCTTGTTCTCCGAGAGATGCGTCTGGATATGCAGGTCCGGAAATTCTTCTGCCAGCTTCTGCGTCATTGCCATCTGTTCGCGCGTCGAGGTGATGGCAAAACGGGGGGTGATGGCGACATGGTTGCGCCCCTTGCCATGCCATTGCTCAATGACGGCGCGGGTCTCGTCATAGCCGAGCTGCGGTGTGTCCAAGAGGCCTTGAGGGGCGTTGCGGTCCATCATTACCTTGCCGCCGATCATCAGCGTGCCGCGACGCAGGCTTTCCGCAAAGAAGGCATCGGCGGAGGCCTTGTGCACGGAGCAATAGGCGACCGCCGTGGTCGTGCCCTGGCGCAGGAATTCGTCGAAGAATTGGGTGGCGATCCGCTCGGCATGGGCGCGTTCGACGAAACGGCATTCCTCGGGGAAGGTATAGGTGTTCAGCCATTCCAGCAGATTGGCGGCATAGGAGGCGATTACCTGCATCTGCGGGAAATGCACATGGCAATCGATCAGGCCGGGCAGGATCAGATGCGGGTGATGGTCGATCTCGGTCGCATCAGCACCCGCCTTGGACTTCACATCGGCATAGGCGCCTACAGCCGTAATCTTGCCATCGAGGACCAGCAGCGCGCCGTCTTCCTCGTAGAGATAGCTCTCGCTGTCGCCGGCATGCTCAGGTGCACGGTTGAAAGAGAGGAGGCGGCCGCGGATCAGGGTCTCAGTTGTCATCATTTGCCTTCGACCGTCGTCTCGTACCAGGCGACGAGCAACTGGCGCTCTTCGGGCGAGAGATCGGTGATGTTCCCGGGCGGCATGGCATGGCTGCGGCCGGCCTGGAGATAGATTTCACGGGCATGGGCGGCGATCTCGCCGTCCGTTTCCAGCTTCACGTTCTTCGGTGCCCGCGCAATGCCTTCCCAGACGGGCTCGGCTGCGTGGCACATCGAACAGCGGCCCTGTACGACATCGCGCACCGCTTCGAAATGGCCGTTTGCAACAAAGGTCTGTTCACGGGTCGAAAGCCCCACCTGTTCTTCCTCGCCCGTCAGCACTTTCGGCACCGTCGACAGCCACATGATGACGATGAAGATCAGCACCGTCACCAGCCAGGTCCAGGTCGGCTTGCCCCTGCGGGCGTGGGTGGTGTTGAACCAGTGGCGGATGGTGACGCCCATCAGGAAGACGAGCGCTGCGATCACCCAGTTGAACTCGGTGGCAAAGGCCAGCGGATAATGGTTCGACAGCATGAAGAATATGACGGGCAGCGTGAGGTAGTTGTTGTGCAGCGAGCGCTGCTTGGCGATCACGCCGTATTTCGGATCGGGCGTGCGGCCGGCGATCAGGTCGGCGACGACGATCTTCTGATTGGGGATGATGATGAAGAATACATTGGCCGACATGATCGTGGCGGTAAACGCACCGAGATGCAGGAAGGCGGCGCGGCCGGTGAACACTTGCGTATAGCCCCAGGCCATGGCGATCAGCACGACATAGAGGAAGGCCATGAGGCCCCAGGTGTTTTTGCCCAGCGGCGATTTGCACAAGAGGTCATAGAGGATCCAGCCGACGGCCAGCGACGCCAGCGACAGACAGATGGCCTGCCAGGGTTCAATGTCCAGGACCGTGCGGTCGATGAGGAACAGATCGGCGCCGCCGTAATAGACCACGGCTAACAGGGCAAAGCCCGAGAGCCAGGTGGCGTAGCTCTCCCATTTGAACCAGGTCAGATGCTCCGGCATCGAGGCGGGCGCGACCAGATATTTCTGGATATGGTAGAAGCCGCCGCCATGCACCTGCCATTCCTCGCCATAGGCGCCGACGGGCAGGCCTGGGCGCTTCACCAGGCCGAGATCGAGCGCAATGAAATAGAAGGACGAGCCGATCCAGGCGATGGCTGTGATCACATGCAGCCAGCGGACAGCAAAGTTCAGCCATTCCCAGGCGATGGCATATTCATACATTCCAAGTTCCCCTTATCGTCCTCCCGGCGAGACACTGTGGAAAATATTGCGCTGCAAGGGAAGCCCTCGCGAACGCGGGGAGGGCCTTGCAGGGCGATTTATGCAGAGATTCTTTTCTTACCGAGAAGTCCGTGAAATCAGGGCGCTTTTTCGGCTTCGAGCGTGGCCATAAGCCATGTCTCGAAGGCCTTGATTTTGGGCTGTTTGCCGCGTGTCTGTGGATAGACGAGCCAATAGGTGTTTTCGTCGGTCCAGCTGATGTCGAAAGGCCGAATCAGGCGGCCGGACAACAGATCATCCTGCACATAGAACGGGCTCAGCATTGCCACGCCGTGGCCGGCAAGGGCGGCACCGGCTTCGAGATCAAGGACGCCGAGAGCATCGAGCCGTCGCGCGGATTTTGCCGGCGCTTCTAAGCCGGCGAGTTGAAACCAGTAGCGCCACCGAAGGTCATCGTGGCTGATCCAGGGCAGCTTCAGAAGATCTGCCGGCTCGTTTACCCCGCCTATTGTCTCTGCAAGCTTGGGGCTGAGGATGGGCGTGTAGTCAAGCCGGATCAATTCGCGACAGGTGAGGCCAGGCCAGGGACCCTGGCCGACCCTGATGGCGACATCGGCCGTCTGACGATTGAAGTCCGTGAGGATCGATCCACGCAAAAGGCGCACGGCAATGTTGGGATGCTGCAACTGAAAGGCCCCAAGCGTGCGGGCCAGCCATTGCGACGCGAATGTGGGCGAGGAGTGGATTTCAAGGATCTCGTCGTCGCCGCGTGCTGCGCCTGACATTGCTTCCTGGAGCAAGGTAAAGGCGTCGGACACCTTAGGCAGGAGACGTTCGCCGGTGGCGGTCATTTCTATCCGGCGTGGCAAACGTAGAAAAAGCCTTTCTCCCAAATGCTCCTCCAGGAGCTTGATCTGGTAGCTGACCGCCGTCTGGGTCATGCCCAGTTCCTCGCCGGCCTTGGTGAAGCTCGACAGGCGCGCCACGGCCTCAAAGACACGAAGGGCGTTTAGCGGAAGTTGGCGCGACAGCTTCATGGATCAACTCTCTTTATGCATAGCCAGCGTAATTGAATTGGATCCGGCGGGCAATCGGCGGCATGATCTGCGCATCAGATAGAAACGAATTCATGCGCGTGGAGGCAGATATGGTGTCCGCGATAGGACGGTTCATGCCCGGATCAGAGGGTATCAGACAATGGCTGCGGGCAGTCTTCTCGCCGGGCAAACGGCGCCGGCGGTTCTCCGTGGATGCGTTGCCGGAGGACCTGCGACGTGACGTGGGGTTGGAGGCCAAGGGTGACATGCAGCGTCGGCTGGAACAGTCACATAGGCTGCTGCTCGATCGTATGCGGTCCGGGGCCCTGTGAATGTAAGGTCAATAGATAGAGCAGGTTGGCACGCATTTCTGCAGATATGATTCCGCTTGTTCGGATGTCGCTTCAGGGGAGCAACACAGCGAGTAATTCAGCCGCCACCATCGCCGCAATCACCGCCGGACGTTTGTCTTTCACCGTGCTGCCGCCAATGGGCAGGATCAGGCGTTTGGTTGCCGCCCGGCCAATTCCCTCACGGTCCAGAAACGAGGCGAAGGTGGCGCGCTTTGTCTTCGAGCCGATCATGCCGATATAGGCGAGGTCAGTACGCCCCAGCGCTTCCTTTCCGATCAGGAAATCCAATGCATGGTCGTGGGTGAGAATGACGGCGGCACCGCCCGATTTCAGCTTTGCCACCTCGGCCTCGGGCATCGCGACGCGGCGGAAGGTGATGCCTTCGGGTACGTCACCATCGATCTGCGGCCGTGAGTCAATCAGTATGGCGTTCAATGGAAGAGGGGCGAGTGCCTGCGCCAGTGCCAGCCCGACATGGCCGGCGCCGAAGACCATGACTTCGGGGAAATGCGCCCGCTCTTCGGCGAGGCGTTGCAAAAGTGCCTCCGGGACGGTCGGATCGATCCTGCGGAGGGATAGGCGTACCCGCCCGCCACAGCACTGGCCGATTTCAGGGCCGAGCGGCACATCCAGCTCGGTTTGCACCGTTTCACCCGCCATTATCCTGCGGGCGCAGTCGATGGCCATGAATTCCAGATAGCCGCCTCCTATCGTGCCCCAGAGTGCTGTTTCGGCCACCAGCATCAGCGTGCCGGCCTCGCGCGGCGTCGAGCCTTTGGCCTCGACGACTTCTACGAGAATGGCGTCAGGATGGGAAACGAGGAAGGCGGGGAGGGTGGCGACACTTATCATGGGCTGATCCTAGCACCAGGCAGTGGGAACTGGACAGCAGGGCTTCGGGTTTAATCCACCAAGGTTTCACCGCACCTGTAACATGTCTGCCGTGTTATGGTCCGGCATGGCAAGCTCAGGAGCGGTAATGACTAGAACCACAGGCTTGATCGTATGGCTGCTTGTCGCGGCTTTCGCCGGGGCGCTTTTCCTCGTCAATCCGCTGGCGGATATCGCAGCGAGGTTCAGCCGAGATGTCACGCTCGGAAGCGGCGCGCTTTACACGACATTGCGGGTGGCGAACTCGGTGATGAGCGTGGCGCGTGATGCGGATATCACCGGCGGGGTGGGTGTCGCCTCCGTCACCGCCAGCCCCGGACAATTGCTGCAGCCCGTGATCAACACGATCGAGCGGATGGTTGATCTGCTGTTCGGGCTTGCCATCGTGTCCGGCATCCTGTCGCTGGTGCTGGTGCCCGTGGCGAAGGTCGCCTCCATCGGGCTTGCTGCCTGCGCGCTGTTTTGTGCCGGCATGACGCTGACCGCCCGGCGGGTACCGCCGATGCTGGAGCGCCTGACGCGGTCGGTCATGGTGCTGGGTGTCCTCGGCGCCGTTCTGTTGCCGGCATCCTATACAATCGCCTTCTATGCCGGCGATGCAATCACTGATCGGGCCTGGACCCATGCGACCGAGGTTTTCGATCAGATGCGCGGTCAGCATGCAGCGGCGGGCCTTGATGACGAGGCCGCAGGAATGGCTGGCGCCCTTACACCCACCGATCGGATCCCGCCGGCAGAGGACGGCATGTTTGACCGTCTCGGCACGGCATTCACGGGCACCCTGCAGGCCGCTTCCGACATGGCGGCCACGGCTGCGGCGAATGCGCAGATCATCCGCGATGGCGTCGCGATCTCGACGGATCTGTTTGCCGCCTCGATCGGCATTGCAACGGCCTATCTGGTCAAGCTGCTCGTGCTGCCGATCCTGATCCTTGCAGCCATGCTGTACCTGATGCGATCCGCCCTGCGCTGAGCTTTCAGGCTCGCTTCAACCTCTCCACCGCCATCAGCACTCGCTCCGGGGTGGCCGGCGCATCCAGTCTCGGGCAAACACGGTAATCCGCAACCGAGGCCACCGCCATCGACAGCGCCTCCAGCACCGAGATCGCCAGCATGAACGGTGGCTCGCCGACGGCCTTGGAGCGTCCGATGGTGGGCTCGGCGTTCTCAGACCAAGGCACCAGCCGCGTGTTGAAGATCTTCGGCCGATCCGAGGCGAGCGGGATCTTGTAGGTCGAGGGGGCGTGGGTGCGCAGCCGTCCCTTGCCGTCCCACCAGAGTTCCTCCGTCGTCAGCCAGCCCATGCCCTGGACGAAGCCGCCTTCGATCTGGCCGATGTCGATGACCGGGTTCAGCGACTTGCCGACATCGTGGAGGATATCGGTGCGGTCCATCAGATATTCGCCGGTCAGCGTGTCGATCGAGACTTCCGTGCAGGCGGCGCCATAGGCGTAGTAGTAGAACGGCGTACCGCGACCGGCGGCGCGGTCCCAGTGGATCTTCGGCGTCTTGTAGAAGCCGGCCGCAGACAGCTGGACGCGGCCGAAATAGGCCTGCTTGACGAAATCGCCGAAGGTGAAGATCTGCTCGCCAACGCGTACGCGGTTCGGCAGGAACTCGACTTCCGAGGCCGGCACGACATACTTCTCAGCGGCAAAGGCGACCAACCGTTCCTTGATCTGGCGAGCGGCGTCGTATGCCGCCATGCCGTTCAGGTCCGAGCCTGACGAGGCGGCGGTGGCGGAGGTGTTCGGCACCTTGGCCGTGGTCGTTGCCGTGATCTTCACCGTGTCGACATCGACCTGGAAACAGTCGGCGACGACCTGGGCAACCTTGGTATAGAGGCCCTGGCCCATCTCGGTGCCGCCATGGTTCAGGTGGATCGAGCCGTCCTGATAGATATGGACGAGCGCGCCCGCCTGGTTGAAGGCTGTCATGGTGAAAGAGATGCCGAATTTCACCGGGGTGAGGGCAATGCCCTTCTTGATGACCGGGCTCGTCTTGTTGAAGTCGATGATCGCCTGGCGGCGCGCCTGGTAGTCGCAGGAGGTTTCGAGTTCCTCGACGACCTTCAGGATGATGTTGTCTTCCACCTGCTGGTGGTAGGGGGTGACGTCGCGGCCTGAGCCCTTCTCGCCGTAGAAATTGGCCTTGCGGACCTCGAGCGGGTCCTTGCCCAGCGCATAGGCGATCTCCTCGATCACCCGTTCGGCGCCCAGCATGCCCTGGGGGCCGCCAAAGCCGCGGTAGGCGGTGTTGGAGACGGTGTGGGTTTTGAGCGGCTGCGAGGTCAGCTTCACATGCGGATAGAAATAGCTGGAATCGGCATGGAAGAGGGCGCGGTCGGTGACCGGGCCGGAGAGGTCGGAGGAATAGCCGCAGCGGGCGGCGAAGTTGGCCTCGATCGCATGGATCTTTCCGTCGCCATCGAAGGCGACGTCGAAATCCATCTTGAAGTCATGGCGCTTGCCGGTGACGCCCATGTCCTCGTCGCGGTCCGGGCGGAATTTCACCGCGCGATTGAGCTTTTTGGCGGCCAGGGCCGCAAGGGCTGCAAACTGGTTGCCCTGGGTTTCCTTGCCGCCGAAGCCGCCGCCCATGCGCCGGGTGTTGACGGTGATGGCGTTGGAGGGGATGTCGAGCACATGGCCGACGATGTGCTGGATTTCGGAGGGGTGCTGGGTAGAGGACCAGACAGTGACGTCGTCGTCTTCGCCGGGAATGGCGAGCGCGATGTGGCTTTCGAGATAGAAATGCTCCTGACCACCAATGCGCATCGAGCTCTGGATGCGGTGGGCCGCCTTGTCGAGTTCGGTCTCCGGCGTGCCGCGCTTCAGCGTCATGCCGGGGGTGACGAGCGGGCTGCCATTGTCGAGTGCGCCGTCGATATCGGTCCAGAAGGGCAGGTCGCGATATTCGACCTTGGCGAGGCGGGCGGCCTTCCGGGCAGCATCGCGGGTTTCAGCGATCACGGCGAAGATCGTCTGGCCGTGGAATTCTATTCTGTCGGTGGCAATGAGCGGCTCGTCATGCCGGCCACCGGAGGAGACATCGTTGACGCCGGTGATGTCGTCGGCCGTCAGCACGCAGACGACGCCCGGATAGGCCTTCACCGCCGAGAGGTCGATCGACAGGATCTCCGCATGGGCGCGGTCCGCCATGCCGAGCGCACCATGCAGGAGGCCGGCGGGTTCCGGAATATCGTCAATATATTCGGCACTTCCGGCGACATGCTTGTGCGCTGAATCATGCCGGAGCGACTGGTGCATCGGCCCCTTGATGTATTTGGTCGTCTCGTAGGTCGCCTTATCCATGATCACGCCTCCTCCGTCGCGAAGCGCTGTAGTTCTTGCGGCGTGCCTGACACTTCGAGGAAGAACCGCGTCAGCAGGTTCTTCGCCGTCAGCTGGCGGTATTCGGCTGTTGCGCGCCAGTCGGTGAGCGGCTTGTAGTCGAGGTCGAAGGCGTCGCGGGCGGCTTCCACCGTCGCTTGCGTAAAGGGCTTCCCGTAAAGCGCTGCCTCGACGGCGCGAGCGCGTTTCGGCGTTGCCGCCATGCCGCCGAATGCGATGCGGATATGGGTGACCACGCCGTCAGCATCGGTTTTCATATGAAACGCGCCGCAGAGCGCGGAGATGTCCTCGTCGCGGCGCTTGGTGATCTTGTAGATCGCCACGTGGCTGCCCGCCTTTGGGCGCGGCACAAACATGCTTTCGACGAATTCGCCCGGCTGGCGGTCTTGCTTGCCGTAGTCGATGAAGAAATCCTCGAGCGGCATGGTGCGGATGCCCGAGGCTGAGCGCAGGGTTACGGTGGCAGAAAGCGCGATCAGCGCCGGCGGGCTGTCGCCGATCGGCGAGCCATTGGCGACATTGCCGCCGATCGTGCCCATGTTGCGCACCTGCTGGCCGCCGATGCGTTCGATCAGGCGACCGAAGGCGGGGATTTCTTTTCTCAAGACGTCCAGAGCGCTTGAGTAACTGACGCCGGCGCCCATGGTGATGCCTTCAGGCGTGACCGTGATCTTCTGCAGCTCTTCCAGGTGGTTGATAAAGACGACAGGGTCGAGGACACGCATCTGCTTGGTGACCCAGAGACCGACATCGGTCGCACCGGCAACCACGGTTGCCTTGGTATGGGCGGCCAAGGTTTCGGCCAGGCCTTCGACGCTGCCGGGCACGACGAGACGGCGACCATCGGGACCTGACAGCGCGATTGTCTCGCGGGTCGCCAACTCTTCCAGCCGCGCGATGATATTGGCGCGTTCACGCTCCAGCGGGTCGAAAAGGGCGGAGGGCCTGATGTGGCCAACCTGTTCGGCGGCCTTCACGATCGGCTCGTAACCGGTGCAGCGACAGAGATTGCCCTGCAGTGCACGTTCGATCTGGGCACGGTTGGGGTTCTCCGAGGTCAGCCACAACCCGTAGAGCGACATGACGAAGCCAGGCGTGCAGAAGCCGCATTGCGAGCCATGACAGTCGACCATGGCCTGCTGCACCGGGTGCAATGTGCCGTCCCTGGCGGCCAGGTGCTCGACCGTCACCACATGCGTGGCGTTCAGCGAGCCGACGAAGCGAATGCAGGCATTGACCGTTTCATAACTCAGCTTGCCGCCGACCAGCCGGCCGACCAGCACCGTGCAGGCGCCGCAATCGCCTTCCGCGCAGCCTTCCTTGGAGCCCTTCAGCCGGCGCTTGAGCCGTAGGAAGTCGAGCAGCGTCTCGGTCGGATCGAGGCTGGAAAGGGCGATCTCCTCGCCGTTCAGGATGAAACGAATGCTGTCTGCCATCTATGTCTTTTGTCCCCCTGGAGACGTCCTCGCTGCGAACGCCGGCGCTGCGCCGACCACGTGACCAATGGTGGGCGGCACAGCGTTATCTTTCAAGTCTATTGTGCGGTCCAGCCACCGTCGATGGAGATCGATGTGCCGGTGATCTGGCGGGCAGCGTCGCTGGCGAGGAAGATCGCGGTCTGGGCGACCTCGTCGATCGACACGAATTCCTTGGTGGCCTGCAGGCGCAGCATGACCTCGGTCTTCACTTGTTCTTCGGAGATGCCGCGGGCCTTGGCTGTGTCCGGGATCTGCTTTTCCACAAGCGGTGTCAGCACGTAACCGGGGCAGATCGCGTTGATGGTGATGCCGAATTCGGCGACTTCGAGCGCGACCGACTTCGTCAGGCCGAGAATGCCGTGCTTGGCTGCCACATAAGCGGACTTGTAGGGCGAGGCGACGAGGCCGTGGGCCGAGGCGATGTTGATGATGCGCCCTTTTTTCTTCGCCTTCATGCCGGGCACGACCGCCCGCACCGTGTGGAAGGAACTGGTCAGGTTGATCGCGATGATCTGGTCCCATTTCTCGATGGGGAAGTCCTCGACCGGGGAGACATGCTGGATGCCGGCATTGTTGACGAGCACATCGACGCCGCCAAAGGTTTTCTCGGCGGTGGCGATCAGGTCGGCGATCTCGGCCGGCTTGGTCATGTCGCCGCCGTGGTACAGCGCCTTACCACCATGCGCTTCCAGAGACTTGCGCGCCTTCTCGATTTCGGCGGCATCGCCGAAGCCGTTGATCACGACATTGGCCCCTTCAGCGGCAAAGGCACGGGCGATTCCAAGGCCGATCCCACTGGTGGAGCCGGTAATGACAACAGTTTTTTTCATGTGAATGCTTCCTTCTCGACGGATGCCGATGGATCACGGGCGTGATGTTGCGCCCGCGAAGGGAAAGGTTAGTCCTAAAGGAAGTTCCGGCGCAACGACCTTTTGACGCAGCCGACGCGGCCCATCGCTGCAGAGCAATTGCGGGGAGACACACTGTTCGATGGCGGGCCCTTTTGTCTGCAGCCGCAAATCTCTATGTCTGAGCCAACACACGCAATCAGGAGTCTTGCCATGGAACTCGGACTTTACACCTTTGCCGATGTCGACCCGAATGCCGCCAACAAGGGTGCGGATGCCAAGCGCCGTGTCGATGAACTCCTGGCGGAAATCCGGCTGGCGGACGAGGTCGGTCTCGATGTCTTTGGCTTGGGCGAACATCACCGCCCCGATTACATGGCGTCCTCACCGGCGACCATTCTTGCCGCTGCGGCCGTGCAGACCAAAAACATCCGGCTGACCAGCGCCGTCTCGGTGCTTTCTTCGGATGATCCGGTGCGCGTCTTCCAGCAATATGCGACGGTCGATCTGCTCTCCAACGGTCGCACCGAGATGATGGTCGGTCGCGGCTCCTTCATCGAGAGCTTTCCGCTCTTCGGCTATGACCTCGAAGACTACGACCTGCTGTTTGCCGAAAAGCTGCAGCTGTTGATGGAGATCCGCGAGAACGAGATCGTCAGCTGGGAAGGCCAGACCCGGAAGCCTATCCAGGGCCGGGGCGTCTATCCCCGTCCGCTGCAGGATCTGCTTCCGCTTTGGATCGCGATCGGTGGCACGCCCCAGTCGGCAGCGCGCGCCGGTTATCTCGGCCTGCCGCTCGGCCTTGCCATCATCGGCGGCGAGCCGCATCGCTTTGCGCCGTTCTTCGATCTCTATCGTCAGAGTGCCGCCAAGGCTGGCGTTGATCCGTCGACGCTGAAGACCTCGATCAATGTGCATGGTTTCATCCATGACACGACGGAATCGGCGGCCGACATCTTTTACGCGCCACAGGCGGTGGTGATGGACCGGATCGGCCGCGAGCGTGGCTGGGGCCCGACCAACCGGGCGCAGTTCGATGCCTCGCGGGGTCCGCGTGGAGCTCTCTTCGTTGGCGACCCGGAAGCTGTGGCCGAAAAGATCGTCGCCATGCACGGCATCTTCAAGAATGATCGCTTCCTGATGCAGATGGCGATCGGGCCGATGCCGCATATCGAGATCATGCGCGGGATCGAGCTTTACGGCACGAAAGTAGCCCCCTTGGTGCGCCAGGCATTGACGGAGAAGGCGTCGGCTGCGTAAGCAGCGGCCTTGCCCCCGTGGGCTGCTGCCCTGAGGGCCTGCGCCCCGAAGACTGCGAGGACCCCTTATGATTGTTGAAACCGAAGAGGACCTCGTCCGTCTCAAGGATATCGGCCGTATCTGTGCGACCGCCGTTAAGGTGATGGCGGCAGCACTCCAACCGGGCATCACCACGCGCGAACTCGATCTGATCGGCCGAAAGCTACTTGAAGACAATGGCGCCCGATCGGCGCCGGAGCTCTGCTACCAGTTTCCCGGCGCCACCTGCATCTCCGTCAACGAGGAGATCGCGCATGGCATTCCCGGCGAACGGGTGATCAAGGCGGGTGATCTCGTCAATATCGATGTGTCTGCGGAGAAGCTCGGCTATTTCGGCGATACCGGCTCGTCGTTCATCGTGCCGCCGGGCACGGCCAAGCAGGAACGACTGCTGCGCGACGGCAAACGCGCGCTCTGGGTCGGGCTGAACCAAGTGAAAACCGGCCGGCCGCTGGCCGATATCGGCAATTCGATCGGCGCCTTTGCCCGCAAGAACCGCTATACGCTGATCACCAATCTCGCCAGCCACGGCGTTGGCCGCTCGTTGCACGAGGAGCCGACAGAACTTTCGACCTGGCCAGATCCGGATGAGACGCGGATCATGGAGGAGGGGCTGGTGTTTACCGTCGAGCCATTTCTCTCGCTCGGCGGCCAATGGGCCGAGGACGGCGACAAGGACAACTGGACGCTCTACAGCGAGCCACGCGCGCCGACCGTGCAGTTCGAACACACGATCGTGGTGACGAAGAACGGGCCACTGGTATTGACGCTCGCCGACTGAGCGTCTGTTCGATAATTCCCCTTGGCGGGCTGCAAATGGCGATGTCTGCGCTTCCGGTGCTCACGTACCGAATGTACGCTCCGCTCCGGTTCTCGAAATCACCATTTTCGCCACGCCCAAGGCAATTCTGGAACAGACAGTGCGGCGGCTAGGCGGTTCGTTACTCCGACTTCGAAAAGCCGACGGCAACGCCCTTCTTCTTGAAATAGGACTGCATGATCTTGCGGCCCTGGCGATTCGACTGGGCGAGCTTGGACGGCTCGAACACGGCTTCCTTGACGCCTTCCTTGGCCATTGCGGCTTTCAGGGCTGCAATGTGAAGGTCGATGTCTTCGTTGTCGTTGTTGATCGAGGTGTAGATGTTGTCGATGGCCTGCTGCAGGCTGAGATCGCTCATGGGGCACTCCTGAAAAAGCTTTGGCACTTCCCTAGCGGTTTTTGGGCAGGAGGCAAGAAAAGCTTGAGACCGCATCGCTTCTGCCCAACCTTACAAACCCTTAATTTTGGCGGGGGTAATTCTGCCACAATTTGGCGATGCCATTGCTGGACGGAACCTTCTGCCCTAGGTTCCGCCAGGTTCTACAGGACTTCTCCCACACGAAGGTTTTCCGCGTGTTTCATTCCTTCTTTCCGCAGCCAAAGCTGTTCTTCACCTCGGCCGCTGTATGGACGCTTGTCTGCATTATCATCTGGTATACCGTCGGCCCGCAGATGGGCGCCGCGATCGGCTTGCCGCCGCTGGCCGAAGGGCAGACGCCACCGGTCGGGCTCGCCTTTTTCTTCACACCCGACAATCTCTGGTTCTACCTCTACTTCACGATCTTCGTGCTGATCTTCGGTGCTGTCTGGCAGGTAATGGCCAAGGATCATCCCTGGACCAACTGGTCAATCTGGGGCTCGGCCTTCATCATCTTCATCGCCTATTTCAGCGTGCAGATCTCGGTGGCGGTCAACAACTGGCGCGGCCCCTTCTTTGACCTGTTCCAGCAGGCGCTGAACGGCGACGGTACGGTGACTGCGGGCCAGCTCTACGAATTGCAGCTGCGCTTCCTCGAAATCGGCATGGTCGGTGTAACGCTTTCAGTGTTCACGGCCTTCTTCACCAACCACTATGTGTTCCGCTGGCGCAATGCGATGAACGACTTCTACTTGTCGAAGTGGGACAAGCTGCGTCACATCGAAGGTGCCTCGCAGCGTGTTCAGGAAGACACGATGCGCTTTGCGAACATCCTCGAAGGCCTTGGTGTTGCCCTGATCAACTCGGTCATGACGCTTGTCGTCTTCTTGCCGATCCTCTTCCGGATGTCGGAAAATGTCAGCGAGCTGCCGATCATCGGCGCTGTTCCGCATGCGCTCTTCTGGCTGGCGATCTTCTGGTCCGCTTTCGGTACCATTCTCCTAATGGTCGCCGGCATCAAGCTGCCGGGCCTCAACTTCCGCAACCAGCGTGTCGAAGCCGCGTTCCGCAAGGAGCTGGTCTATGGTGAGGACAATGCGGATCGTGCCCAGCCGGTGACCGTCCGCGAGCTCTTCACGAACGTGCGCCGCAACTATTTCCGCATGTACTGGCACTACACCTATTTCAACGTTGCCCGATATACCTATGGCCAGCTCGACGCGATCTTCCTGACCTTCATTCTCATCCCGACCATCGTCGCCGGCAAGATCACCATGGGTCTCTGGCAGCAGATCGCCACCGCCTTCGGCCAGGTGACGGACAGCTTCCAGTATCTCGTGAGCTACTGGTCAACGATCATCGAACTCCTGTCTATCCACAAGCGTCTAAAAGCCTTCGAGGCGGCGATCGAAGGCGAACCGCTGCCGGCGATCGACCAGCGCTACCTCGAGCGCGAGGCAGCCGAAGGCGAGATTGCCGCAGATCGGCCCTACTGAGATCGAGACAACGTGACCAAATGGCAAAGGCCGCGCCGGGAAACCGGTGCGGCCTTTGTGTTTGCGATGAAGGAGGTCGTCAGCCGAAGCTTGGCGACACCAAAACCGTCGTGGCAAAGCTCGCAGGCAGGGCGGCATAGGCTTCCGGTTGGGTGAACAGCGAAAGTCCAATGGCGACAGCGCCGATGGTGGCGGCAATCACGCAGGCACAGGCAAGGAGGAACAGGATCTTCATGGATTTCCCCGAGATGTTTGCCCGGCATATCGGGTCTGTCCGCCGGGAAGTAAATGCGTCATGCGATCACATGCCGATAAGATGCCGATCACATGGCGCCCGGGGATGCGGCCGGATTGGTCCGGCCCTCCAGCATGTCGAGCGCTTCGGCATAGGTAACGCAAGCCACATCGGGTAGAGCGCAGACTTCCGTTACCAGCCGTTCCATGGCGATCCAGTAGGCGCCGCCGTTCATCTCGACGAAATGCAGGCCGATCTGCAGGGGGATGCGTTCGCCGTCATACTGCCGGTCGAAGGCCGACCGGAACGCCTGGTAGCTGCGCTCGGCGAATTCGTCTGCCTTTGACGGGTGGTCGATACCGGCGGAATGGCGGATGAAGAGGTTGTAATCCATGGCGATGATGCGTCGTTCCCTCGGACCCTCCGGAATCAATGGCAGGCCGAACCGGGCCAGTCCGCCTTCTTCGACCGGCAATGTCGGATCGTGTGTGACGATGCTTGCATCATAACGGAAGCCGTGTTCGCGCTCGGCCTGAAACAGGCTTTCCGGTGCCGAGAGATAGGGTGCGCGGAAACCTGTGATGTCATTCTCAACGAAATCTGCCCAGCCATTCGGCTCGCGATCGGCAAAGCCGTTATCCTTCCAGGCATTCGCCAGAACCCGGTCGAAGGCGTCGAACTCCGTCAGCCATTCTGCCTTGCTCCAGTCCTTGCCGTCGAAATGGCCGCAGGTATGGCTGGCGATCTCATGGCCTTCGGTTCGCGCCTTCCAGATGTGGTCGAGCCGGTTGCCGACTTCCTCCGCGCTCATGGCAAAGCCGATGTTCGAGCGCCCCGCCTTGATGCCTGGCGCTTTGTAGTCGCCGGCACGGGCACGCGGGATCAGCGTGGTGCATGAGAGGAAATAGGTGAACCGGGCATTGGCTTTCTGGCCGATCTCGCGGCTGCGCGCCCAGAGCCTGTTGTCATGCGCGCCGTCGAAGGAGACGAGCAGCAGTTGTTTCGGCCTCTGTTCTTCCGCACCTTTTGCCGTAGGGTCAGGCGCTTCGGCAAACGCGGTGGTCGCCATTGCGGCGAGGGAAAAGGCAATCAGGCTACGAAACATCAACAACTACCCGGCAATCAACAGGGTGCGTTGCCTCCCATCCAAATGCGGCGAAGCTTTGAACGCTCTGGAAATTCGATCGCCGGACCATTAAGGCTTTGGGCAACTCGACCTGAAAGGTTCTGACCCATGACGCTTCTCATCCTCGGTATCATCCTGTTTCTGGCTACCCATCTCATCCGCGTCGTCGCACCCGGTTTCCGGCTCTCGATGATCGACCGCTTCGGCGAGACGGGCTGGCGGGTGATCAATTCGGTGATGAGCCTGGTATCCCTGGTCGTGCTGATCTGGGGTTATGCGACCGCTCCGGTCATCAATGTGTGGTTCCCGCCCATGGGCATGAACCACCTGACGACGACGCTTATGCTGTTTGCGATGATCTGTCTGGTGGCCGGTTTCTTGCCGGCCGGACATATCGCCACCAAGACCAAGCATCCGATCGTGTTGTCGATCAAGATCTGGGCCGCAGCTCACCTGCTCGCCAACGGCGATCTTGCCTCGATCCTGATGTTCGTCGCGCTTCTTGCCTGGGGCGTGGTCCTGCGCATCAGCTACAAGCGCCGTGTGCGGGCGGGTGAACTGGTGCTCAAGCCCTTCGTCTCTGCCCGCTTCGATGCGATTGCCGTGGTCGGTGGCATCGTCGCTTGGGCCGTCATCACCATGTGGCTGCACAAACTGTTGATCGGTGTTGCGCCGCTCACCATGTGACGGCTTAAGGCTGTTGGCGGTTTTCCCCTTACAAGCGGGCAAAAATCGGCTAGAAGGCCGCTCACGCATGAGAGACTGCATGGAAAGGCCGGCGATGTCCGGGAGTATGAATGGTTGACCAGAACGACAGCTTTATCCGCGAAGTGAACGAGGAGCTTCGCTCCGACCAGGTGCGCAATGCCTGGAAGCGCTACAGCCGCTGGATCATCGGTGTCGCCGTCGTCATCGTGCTCGGTACCGCCGGTCATCGCGTGTGGACCCATTGGGATTCCACCCAGGCGTCGGATGCCGGCGACAAGTTCCTGGCCGCGCTCAATCTGGCTGACCAGGGCAAGCGCGACGAGGCGGAAGCCGCACTTCAGGCCCTGGAACAGGAGGGTTACGGCGCCTATGGCGTGCTTGCCCGTTTCCGTGGCGCCTCGGTCATGGCCGAAAAGGGTGATCCGGCCGGCGCCATCGCGTCGTTCAAGACGATCAGCGACGATGCCTCTATCCCGGATGCCGTACGCAACACGGCGAAGATCCGCGCCGCCTGGCTGCTCGTCGATACCGGCACTTACCAAGATGTCTCGGCGCTCGTCGAGGCCATGGCGACGCCGACCAATGCCATGCGCCATGCCGCCCGCGAAGCGCTGGGTCTCGCCGCCTACAAGGCCGGTGACATGGTCCGTGCCCGCGAATGGTTCGAACAGATCAGTGAAGATGCGGAAACCCCGCGCAATGTCGCCAACCGCGCCCAGATGCTGCTCGACAACATCAAGGCGTCGGGCAAGGCGCCGTAACAACGACAAGGCCTCGTAAGGCCGGAAAGCTAGCGTTCCCATGAGTTTCACAGTCGCCATCGTCGGGCGCCCGAATGTCGGCAAGTCCACGCTCTTCAACCGCCTCGTCGGTAAGAAGCTGGCGCTGGTCGACGACACCCCGGGTGTGACCCGCGACCGCCGTCCGGGCGATGCCAAGCTCGTGGACCTGCGCTTCACCATCATCGATACGGCCGGTCTCGAAGAGGCAGGCCCGGAAACGCTCGAAGGCCGCATGCGGGCCCAGACGGAAGCGGCGATCGACGAGGCGGATCTGTCCCTCTTCGTCGTCGATGCCAAGTTCGGTCTGACACCGGTGGACCAGTCGCTCGCCGAAATGCTGCGTCGGCGCGGCAAACCGGTGGTGCTCGTCGCTAACAAGTCGGAAGCCCGCGGGTCCGATGCCGGCTTCTATGACGCCTATACGCTCGGCCTTGGCGAACCCGTGCCGATCTCGGCCGAACACGGCCAGGGCATGATTGATCTCAGGGACGCCATCGTTGAGGCGCTCGGCGAGGAGCGCGCCTTCCCCGAGCCGGACGATGAGGCCGAAACCGACATCGTTCTGACAGAGGGCGAGGGCGAAGAGGACGAAGAGTTCGAACCCGAATACGACGAAAGCAAGCCGCTGCGCGTCGCGATCGTCGGCCGTCCGAATGCCGGCAAGTCGACGCTGATCAACCGTTTCCTCGGCGAGGATCGTCTTCTCACGGGGCCTGAGGCCGGCATCACCCGCGATTCGATCTCGGTCGAATGGGAGTGGCGCGGCCGCACCATCAAGATGTTTGACACCGCCGGCATGCGCAAGAAGGCGCGCGTGCAGGAAAAGCTCGAGAAGTTGTCCGTCGCCGATGCGCTGCGTGCCATCCGCTTTGCCGAAACGGTCGTCATCATTTTCGATGCAACCATTCCTTTCGAAAAGCAGGATCTGCAGATCGTTGATCTCTGCCTGCGCGAAGGTCGTGCCGCCGTGCTCGCCTTCAACAAGTGGGATCTGGTCGAGGATCCGCAGGCGTTCCTGAACGATCTTCGCGAAAAGACAGAACGACTTTTGCCGCAGGCACGTGGCATCCGCGCCGTGCCAATCTCGGGCCATACCGGTTATGGCCTGGAAAAGCTCATGCAGAGCATCGTCGACACCGACAAGGTGTGGAACAAGCGGATCTCGACGGCGAAGCTCAATCGCTGGCTGGATAGCGTCACGACCCAGCATCCGCCACCGGCCGTCTCTGGCCGTCGCCTGAAGCTGAAATACATGACGCAGGTCAAGGCCCGTCCGCCGGCCTTCATGATTTCCTGCACGCGTCCCGATGCGCTGCCGGAAAGCTATGTGCGCTATCTGACCAATGGTCTGCGCGCTGATTTCGATATGCCGGGCGTGCCGATCCGCATCCACTTCAAGGCGGGCGAGAACCCATTCGAGGGCCGCAAGCGCCGCCGCTGACCTACAGCCTTACTCGGTTGCCGGTGCCTGATAGCTGTCCGCGTCCTGCGGGCGGATGCCGAAGCGCTGCCTTAAGCCCCGCCTGCGGCGCTGCTCTTTCGCTTCCACGACATTGTCGAAGAACTGCTGAGTGGCCGCTTCCCAGGAATAGGTCTCGGCAAGCCGCCGTGCAGCCTGGGGCGAGGCCTGAAGGGCTGCGATACAAGCGATCTGCAGGTCGCGATCCATGGCGCCGGCATTGGAGCCGGACGGGATGATATCGATGGGGCCGGTCACGGGATAACCGGCGACGGGGATACCGGAGGCAAGCGCTTCGAGGATCGTGTTGCCGAAAGTGTCGGTCTTCGAGGGGAAGACGAAGACATCGGCTTCTGCATAGGCCCGAGCGAGATCCTCGCCGTGTTTCATGCCGGTGAAATGCACGTCGGGATAGCGCGCCTGAAGATCGGCGCGAGCAGGGCCGTCACCCACCACCACCTTGGATCCCGGCAGATCGAGATCGAGAAAGGCCGGCAGGTTCTTATCCACGGCGACGCGACCGACTGTCATGAAGATCGGACGGGGCAGGCCGAACGGTTTTTCAGATTTTTCGCGCGGGTAAAACAGGCTCGTATCGATGCCACGGCTCCAGAGGCAAAGATTGTTGAGACCTTGTGATGCCAGTTCCCGTCTCAGGCTTTCGGTCGCCACCATGCAGGCGCCGCCGCGATTGTGAAACCAGCGGACATAGGCATAGAGCCAGGACAGCGGCACCGGCAGACGGGCCGCCACATATTCGGGAAAGCGTGTGTGATAGGTCGTCGAGAAGGCACGCTTGTGCTTGAGGCACCAGCGCCGGGCCATCAGGCCGAGTGGGCCCTCTGTGGCGATGTGAATGTAGTCTGGCTGCTGCTCCTCCAGCGTCCGCCCGATGCGGCGCGGCGTCACCAGCGACAGGCGGATCTCCGGATAGGTCGGCATTGGGGCGCTGCGGAAGGGGGCTGGCGTGATCATCGAGACCTCGACGCCCATCTTCTGCAGTTCGCGATTGGTCGTCTCGATCGAGCGGACGACGCCATTGACCTGCGGGTGCCAGGCATCGGTCACAATGGTCAGTCTCGGCATGGCGTGTCCGCCCTCATCCGAACGGCCGCCGGAGCGGCGATTCACCCTCTGAAGCTCTGACCGCCTTATGCGGGTCCAATATTACAGTCTGATGTCAGTCGAAGAACGGTCGTTTGACATCGGTGCCCGAACCCGATTCCCTAGGCGCGACCTGACGATTCCCGCTCAAAGGATCCACCATGACAAAGTCACCCGCAAAACCCACCCGTTCCAATGCGGCCGACTGGTGGCGGGGCGCCGTCATCTACCAGGTCTATCCGCGCTCCTTCCAGGATACGGATGGCGACGGGATCGGTGACATCAAGGGCATCATCGAGCGGCTCCCCTACATCGCTTCGCTCGGCGTCGATGCCATCTGGCTGTCGCCCTTCTTCACCTCGCCGCAGGCCGACATGGGCTATGACGTGTCGGATTATTGCGATGTCGATCCGATGTTCGGCACGCTTGCCGATTTCGACGCGATGATGAAAGAGGCCAAGCGCCTTGGCCTCAAGGTGATCATCGACCAGGTGATCTCACACACCTCTGACCAACATCCCTGGTTTAAGGAGAGCCGCGCGAGCCGGGATAATTCGAAGGCCGACTGGTATGTCTGGGCGGCCGCCAAGCCGGATGGTACGGCGCCTAACAACTGGCTCTCGGTCTTCGGTGGCCCCGCCTGGGAGTGGGACGGGGTGCGCAAGCAATATTACATGCACAACTTCCTCGCCTCGCAGCCGGATCTCAACTTCCACAACAAGGCGGTGCAGGATGCCGTTCTCGACACGGTGAAGTTCTGGCTCGATCGCGGGGTCGATGGCTTCCGGCTCGACACCGTGAACTATTACTTCCACGACAAGGAACTGCGTGACAATCCTCCGCATGTTCCAGACAGCGAGGACGCCGGCCTCGATGCGCCCGACGTCAATCCCTACGGCATGCAGAGCCATCTCCATGACAAGACACAGCCTGAGAATGTCGAGTTCCTCAAGCGATTCCGGGCATTGCTCGACGAGTATCCGGATCGCACCACGGTCGGGGAAGTGGGCGATGGAGCCCGTTCCCTGAAGACGGTCGCGGCCTATACGTCCGGCGGCGACAAGCTGCATATGTGCTACACCTTCGACCTGCTGGGGCCAGACTTCACGCCCAGCCATATCCGCCACTGCGTCGAAAGCTTCCAGAAACAAGTCAAGGACGGCTGGGTCTGCTGGGCGTTTTCCAACCATGACGTCACGCGGCATGTCAGCCGTTTCGTGCAGCAGCCGCAGGAGCGGGAGGCCGTAGCGCGGCTCGCCATATCAGTGCTTTCGGCTCTCCGCGGCTCGATCTGCCTCTATCAGGGCGAGGAACTTGGCCTGCCCGAGGCGGAGCTCGCCTTCGAGGATCTGCGTGATCCCTATGGCATCCGCTTCTGGCCCGCCTTCAAGGGGCGCGACGGATGTCGTACGCCGATGGTCTGGGAAAAGGGCAAGTCGCAGGCCGGCTTTTCCACGGGCAAGCCGTGGCTTCCGGTGCCGGCGGAGCATCAGGCGCTTTCGGTCGATGCACAGGATAAAGATGGAGGCTCAGTGCTCGCCCATTACCGCTCGACGCTCGCCTTCCGCAAGAGCCATCCAGCGCTGATCGACGGGGACATGGAGTTTCTGGCGACCAATGAGGATGTGCTCGCCTTCATCCGATCCAAGGGCGATGATAGGCTGCTCTTCGTCTTCAATCTCCGCCGGGGGCCGCAGGAGATCGGCTTGCCGAAGGGCCATGGCGTGCGCGAGGTGTTTCCCATGCCCGGCCTGACCGGCTCGGTGATGGATGGCGAAATCCGCCTTGGGCCGCTGGATGGCATTTGCGCGCGTTTGTCATGACCGGGTTTGGGGGTCGGCGAGCGACAGAAAAAGATCTCGACGCCTGGGCGTCCCTTCGCCATCAGCTCTGGCCGCACCTGTCGCTTGAGGGACACCAGGCGGAAATCGTTGATACGCTGGCACAGCCGGAGACGCTTGTAGCCTTCGTTTGTCTGAGTGCCACCGGCAACGCGATTGGGCTTGCCGAGGCGAGCATGCGATCCGGACTATGTCAATGGCTGCGAGACTTCGCCGGCGGCCTTGCTGGAGGGCATTGTGGTGGATCCGTCTTTCCGTCGGCAAGGCGTGGCGGCGAGCCTCGTCGCGGCCGTCACCAATTGGGCGAAGGATGAAGGCCTGAGCGAACTCGCTTCCGATGCCGAGATCCACAATACCGTCTCCCACGCCATGCATGCGGCACTGGGCTTCGAAGAGACCCAGCGGGTCGTCTATTTCCGCAAGTCGCTTTGACGATCAGACCGCGCCGTCATCGGGAATGTTGAGCACATGGCCGCATGCCTTGCAGTGCACGGCGTCGACGTCGTGTCGCTGCAGCCCGCATTGCGGGCAGGGGAAGGTCACCTTGCTCGGACGGACGATCGCCTGGGCGAGCCGCACGAAGAGCGATATGCCGATGATCATGGTGACGATCGACGTCAACTTGCCGAAGGTGCCCGGTAGCGTGATGTCGCCGAAACCCGTCGTCGTCACGGTCGCGACGGTGAAATACATCGCATCGATGAAGCCGGTGCCGGGATCTTCGCGATAGAAGAAGAAGGTGTAGACGAAACCTGTCACCAGAAAGAGGAATACGAAGAGATTGATGAAGGCGGTGACGACATCCGTCTGCTCCTTCAGGCCGAGCCGGTTCAGCATCAGTTTGAAGACCGGCCGCTGGGCGACGGCCCAGATGCGCGCCACGCGCAGGAAGGCGAAGTTGAACAGCCATTGCGGAAATAGCAGCGTGCAGAGGACGAACAAATCGATCCAGGTCATCGGCCGCATCAGGAAACGGCGCGTCGACCAAGAGGCCGACCATTGGGCAATCAACTCCACGGCAATCCAGGCGGCAATCATGTAGTCGAGGATCAGGTAACTCGGACGGTCACGCAGATAGGGTCCGGCGAGGAAGAAGCCGATGATCGCGATGTCGATCACCATCAGCGTGAACTGGAAGCGGATCGCGGCGGTGTCTCGGCCATAATAGAGGCGAACGAGGCGCTGGCGGAACGGCTTGGTTCGATTGCCTTCAGTCTCGGATGCCATGGGCCCTCGTCAGTAATGGTAGCGGCATTGCAGGAGCGTCTGGTCTTCTCCCATGCCGACAACGGCGTAGACGATCCTGTGTTCCTGGGTGATGCGGCGGGACCACATGCCTCTAGCACACAGCGATCATCGAGTGATCAGTTTATCGTAATCCGCATGAGAGCCGATCCTCGCCGACCAGGCCTTACCGATCTGCTTGAAGTGCAGAGATGGATGCTGGGGATCGGCCTTCAGGAGATCGAAGTTACGGTCGGCGAGTTTGCGAACCGCTTCTGGAAGCGCGTTGTAAAAAGTCCAGAACTCCGGTGTGGTGGTTCACAGCGGCCGCGTTCGCGCACCCGCGTGAGATGCCAACGCGCCCTCGATGAGTTTGTCCAGTTGTCCTGCTGCCGAATCGTGTTCGATCTCCCGATCCCAGCGCTCGGCGCGCAGTTCTTCCACCGAGGCCGCAAAGGTGTCGAATTCCTCCGGCGACAGTTCGCGGACCATTTCTACAAGACGTTCGAGACGGGTCATGGCTTCATCCTCGCCTCAACCATAAGACTTCTATGGTCCGCTTCCAATCCTCACCCTATCAGGCAGAACTTGTCGACATCCACCATGCCCTTGTCGGAGATCTTCAGGTGCGGGATGACCGGCAGCGGCAGGAAGGCGACCTGGAGGAAGGGCTCTTCGAGTTGCGTTCCAAGGGCATAGGCCGCTTTTCTCAAGCTATGCAGCGTGTCGCGCACGCTCTCATAGGGTTCCAGGCTCATCAGACCGGCGACGGGGAGCGGGATCTCGCCGGTGACCTTGCCGTCCTCGACCACGACGAAGCCGCCCTTGATTTCCCCGAGCCGGTTGGCGGCGGTCGCCATGTCCTCTTCGGAGACGCCGACAACGCAGATGTTGTGGCTGTCATGGCCGACGGTCGAGGCGATGGCGCCCTTCTTCAGGCCGAACCCCTGAACGAAGCCATTGGCGTGGTTGCCGTTCTTGCCGTGACGCTCGATGACGGCGACCTTGATCACGTCGTTTTCGAGATCGACGGAGGTCTGGTTGCCCGAGGTCGGCAGGCGGTAGCGGCGGTGTTCGGTGATGATCTTGCCGGGCATGACGCCGATCACGGGTGTTTCGCCCTCTGCGACTGGCACGCCGAAGTCCGCGGCCTTGACGACCCTGGCCTTGACGCTGTCGAGGCCGACGGGGGCGACCGGCTTGCGGGTGGCAAAGAGCGCATCGGTGACGCGCCGACCTGCGGCGAAGACCATCTCGGCCTTGCAGTTTTCGAGGCTATCGACCACGACGAGATCGGCCCGCCAGCCGGGGGCGACGAGGCCACGGTCACGCAACCCGAAGGCACGGGCCGCCGAAATCGAGGCGGCGCGGTAGACGGCCAGCGGCTCGACGCCGTGTCTGATCGCCTCGCGGATGAGATAGTCGAGATGGCCCTGTTCGGCGATGTCGAGCGGGTTTCGGTCGTCGGTGCAGAGCGCGAGGAATGGCGAGAGCCGCTCGGTCAAGATCGGCATCAGCGCGTGCAGGTCCTTCGACACCGAGCCCTCGCGCACGAGGATGTGCATGCCCTTGCGGATCTTCTCCATGGCTTCCGCAGCACTCGTGCATTCGTGGTCGGTGCGGATGCGGGCAGAGAGATAGCCGTTCAGATCGCGGCCCGAGAGCAGCGGTGAATGGCCATCGATATGGCCGTCCTGGAAGGCTTCGAGCTTTGCCATGCAGATCGGATCCTTGTGGATCACGCCCGGAAAATTCATGAATTCCGCAAGCCCGATGACCTTCGGATGATCGCGGAAGGGCAACAACCGTTCGATCGGCAGGTCGGCACCCGACGTTTCCAGATGGGTGGCCGGTACGCAGGACGAAAGCTGGACGCGGATGTCCATGATCGTCTGCTCTGCGGAATCCAGGAAGAACTGGATGCCCTCGGTGCCCAGGACATTGGCGATCTCGTGCGGGTCGCAGATCACGGTCGTCACGCCATAAGGCAGTACGCAACGGTCGAATTCATGCGGCGTGACCAGCGAGCTTTCGATATGCAGATGGGTATCGATGAAACCGGGCACGACGATCTTGCCGGTGATGTCGATGACCTCGCGGCCTTCATAATCCTCGACGGTTCCGACAATCGTCTCACCTGATATCGCGATGTCGGAGGCAACCAGTTCGCCGGTGACCAGATCGAAGAAGCGCCCACCCTTCAACACGAGATCCGCCGGCTCGCGGCCGGTCCCCTGATCGATGCGGCGTTCGAGGTCGGTCATGCGGCGTCTCCGATTCTGTTGTTCCCTCAAGTGTAGCCTCTTGAGGGAAGCGAGCCAACGATCTTGAAATGACATATTCTATGTATAATACTGATCTTATGTATGGCTGAGAGGGCTTTTGGATGGCTGATCCGGTGAAGGTGAGTGCTGCGGAGTTTCAGCGGCAGAGTGGCCGCTACTTCGATCTTGCGCTGACGCAACCCGTCGTGATCACGCGCAATGGCCGCGACCGCACGGTGATGATCTCGACCGAGGAATATCAGCGGCTCAAAAGGCGCGACCGGGAGGTTCTGGCCGGGGCGGATTTCTCCGAGGCGGAGTTGCAGGAAATCGCCAAAAGCTTACCATCATCGGGCGCGGATGCGTTCGACGACGAGCTGGATCGCTGACACATGGCAATAGACTTGCCGCAGTCAGGTCAGGTCATCCGCTATTCCTATCTATGGCATGACGAGTATGGCCGCGGGCTGGAGGAAGGGCGCAAGGATCGGCCTTGTGCCGTCATCCTGGCCTTGGCACGGGATGACGGCGAGACACAGGTGGTGGTCCTGCCCATCACCCATTCGCCGCCTTCGGACCCCAGCCATGCAGTCGCGATCCCCGCTGCCACCAAGCAGCGTCTCGGACTCGATGACTTGCCGTCATTCATCGTCCTGACCGAGGCCAACCGATTTTTCTGGCCGGGCCCGGATCTGCGGCCGTTCGAGACCGACGCGGGCAGCCGTGTTGTCTACGGACTGTTGCCGCGCAAACTGTTCCTTGAGGTGCGAGACCGGTTTGTGCAGCTTGCCCGGGCGGGCAGAGCAGGGTTTGTGCCCAGAAGCGAATAGCGGGACGCATTGGGCGACATTATACCCGCTTTCCCGTCACCGCCCCCGTTCCAGCCCTTTCGCCTTCGGTTCAGCCTCAAACCGTTCATCCACCGGCACGCCGAGCGCCACCGCCAGCGCATTGGTGCGGCTTGCCATGGCAACGACCTGCAGGAGTTCGGCATGCATTTCGGGCGTCATGCCCTTGGACTTGGCGGAGGCGGTGTGACTATGAACGCAATAGGCGCAGCCATTGGTCGCCGATGCCGCGATGTAGATCAGTTCCTTGACCAGCGGGTCGAGGGCGCCAGGTGCCATCACGGTCTGCAGACGCTCCCAGACGGATTTGAGTTCGTCCGGATCATGGGCGAGCGCTCGCCAGAAGTTGTTGACGTAATCGGTGCCGCGTTTTGTTCTGATATCGTTAAAGACGGCGAGCGCTTCCGCGCTCGCCTGCTCGTCGCTGAGGAGAGGGAGGACAGCCATGTGGTCGTCCTTAAACCAGCGCCAGGACGCGGGCCGGGCCACCGGTGCCGCGCTTGTGTTTCGGGGCGCCGACCATGATTGTCGCTCCGGTGACCGGAAGCTCCTCGAGATTGTTCAGGCATTCAATGCCGTAGCGCCCGCCCGGGAGCCAGCTGTTGTGCACGGCGAAGTCGGCCGAATTGCCCGGATCGAGCGACAGCGAATCGACGCCGATTGCCGCCACGTCGAGGGTGGCGAGCAGGTCGGTCGCCGACTTGGCAAAGCCCGGGAAGGCGAACTTGCCTTCACCGTCATTGCGGAAGGCGGGTTCACTCACCTTCTTCGCCCAACCAGACCGAAGTGCCACGACCGCGCCCTGAGGGATCTCGCCATTGGCGCTGATCCAGGCCTCGACGTCTGCCGCCTCGACCGTCGCATTGGCGTCTTCTTTGGCGCGGTCGGTGATGTCGATGATCGCGAGTGGGGCGACCAGTTGTTGCGGTTCGATCTGGTCGACGCTCTTGCCGTCGGCGCTGAAATGGAAGGGCGCATCGATATGGGTGCCCGTATGCTCGAAGATCGTCAGCTTGTGTAGCTGGTAGCCGTTACCCTCAAATTTGACCGCCCATTCATATTCGATGCCCGGATTCCCGTCGAAGGTCGGGAAGGTCTCGTCATAAGCGTGGGTGAGGTCCACCACTTTGCTCGGGCTCTGTTGCGCCAGAACCGGTTTGCAAACTCCGCCGGCGGCGACGGCCGCGCCCGCAAAGGCCATGCCCTTGAACAGCGAGCGCCGCGACAGCATGTTCTGCTTCACATTCTCGATCACGCAATGATTGCACATAGGCCTGCCCTCTCCACGGTTGGTAACCCTTGGAGAGTAGCCGAAGCATGGCAGCGAGCAAGAGGTGTCTCGGGCGCTGGTCTCGAAGCGCAGTCTGGGGGATTTCCCGGAGATGACCGCCGCCATCGATGACCAGGCGCGCTTTTGCTCCGGGTCGCATGGGACCTTTTTCTTACCCCCTGATCTCCACCGTAAAGCCGAAGCGCATGAGATCGCCGGACGGCAGCGCCACCGTATAGGGCCGTTCGACCAGTTCTGCGGTCCCGCCCGCATGGGCGGCCATGCCGTGCCAGGGTTCGACACAGAGGAAGGGGGCGCCGGGCTTTTGCCAAAGGGCGATATTGGGCAGGTTCTCGAAGGTGAAATGCATCGAGGGCCCACTTTCTGCGGCATAGGTGAGCCCCGTGCCCGCATCTTCGGGGAAGACCAGTGCATCATTGGCAAAGAGCGCATGGTTCAGATCGAGCCTCCCGGCCGTGAAGGGAGAGGGCAGGCGTTTGCCAATCAGGCCGGCTTCGAGCTGCACCACGGCAGGTTCGGCACCGTTGTCGAGCTGAACATGATGCGGCTTGCCCTCGGCGCCTGGCAAAGGCCAGAGAAAGGCAGGGTGAAAACCGAGGCCGAAGGGCAGTAGCTCATTGCCGATGTTCTCGACGGTTGCCGTCACCGACAGGCTTCGTCCGTCGAGGCGGTGCTCCAGCGTCAGGCGAAAATCGAAGGGATAGACCTCGCGCGTCTCGTCGCTCGAGACCAATTCATGGCGACAGGCCGTCGCCGTCTGCTCGACGATTGCAAACTCCCGTCGGCGGGCGATGCCGTGCTGCGCCATGGGATAGGTCTTGCCGTTGATCGCCAGCCGGTCGTCCGGCGCCTTGCCGACGATGGGGAAGAGGATGGGGGACCGCCCCGTCCACCAGGTGGCATCGCCGTCCCAGAGGAAATCACGGCCATCCGCTGTCTTCAGCGACTGCATTTCTGCGCCGAGCGTCGAGACCTCGACGGCGAGTTCGTCGTTGGCGATGCGAATCGTAGGGGGCATGAAGGGTCCTCGTCTGTTTGGCCGCACCCTAATGGCATTGGCGGCAAAGTGCGACGCGGATATGTCGAGCTTCCCTCCCTAGCCCTGCGGGCTGTCTACGCTGGCGGTTCCTTTGAAGAGAGGCTCCTTTTCAGACGATCGTGACACGCTCGCCGAACGGGGTGTTTTCATCGAAATTCTGGGTGCCGATGCGCTCGCTCTCGCCGGAGAAGCGCTTCTCCTCGGGCGCTTCGTCGTCCGTCACCGCTTCATCCTCGGCGCTCTTCTCATCTGCATCCCGCTGATGCCGTTCCTCGAGGTCGTGATTGATCTTCGATTGGCGGGCCGCGACCCAGGCGTTTTGCGCGTCGGAACCCAGGTTGAGAGTTTGGCCAGATTCCGTCTGCAGAGAGGCAGCACTTGGAGATGTCCGGCTGATGCGTTCGACCATGATCGTCTCCTCACGAGACTGGCCCTTACGACACCTGCCATGACCTCCTGTCACGGACAAGGCGAACGCGGGCCGTTGCGGAGCATCGACCCAGCCTCGTCGCCGTCATGCGCGAGGGTTGCGATCGTGCGGCTATCACGCTCCAGGATAGAGCAATGGACCTCGGTATTCAACGTGCGGCCGGTCGCCGGTGCCCGTCAGCCCTTTGTCTTCGCCATGACCGTCTCGACTGGCAGGCCCCGATCGCGCCAGGCGGAAAAGCCGCCTTCGAGATGGCAGACGTTCTCCAGTCCCATCTCCAGTGCCGTCTTCGTCGCCAGCGCCGAGCGCCAGCCGCTGGCGCAGAAGAAAAGGAAGAGTGTGCCCTCGGCAAAGACGGGTTTGTGGTAGGGGCTCTCCGGGTCGATCCAGAATTCCAGCATACCGCGCGGGCAGGAAAAAGCCTCCGGGATCGTGCCTTCCCGTTCGCGCTCGCGCGGGTCGCGCAGATCGACGAAGACGACATTGCTCGCCGAATGCAGACGGGCTGCCTCCGACGCATCCACCGCCTCGACCAGTGCCTCCGCCTCCGCCAGCAAGTCCTTGTAGCCCTTCTTCATGTCGATCCTCTTGACCTCTTCCCGCCTGTTGCCAGATTCCGCCATCCTAACGCTGTTGCAGCGTCTGTCACGATCTGCGTTACCGAGAATGACGGCTTGCCGCATTGTCGATGGTCCTAGAGGCGCCTAGATTGCCTCTCATGGACACCATACCCGCCGGCGGCCCAATCATCCTCTTCGATGCCGAATGCATCCTGTGTTCGGCCAACGCGCAATTCGTGCTTTCGCAAGATGGCGAGAAGCGGTTTCGTCTGGCTTCGATGCAGGGCGAGGTGGGTTCGGCGCTCTATCGCCGTTTCGGCATCGATCCTGGCAATCCGGACAGCATCATCGTGGTCGACGGCGAGCATATGCTGCGCGACAGCGATGCGGTGTTGTCGATCTATGCCGGCCTCGGCTGGCCATTGAAGGTCTTGTCCGTCTTTCGGCTTGTCCCCCGTTTTATCCGGGACCCGCTCTACCTCTTGATCGCGCGCAATCGCTACCGGCTGTTCGGCAAGCGCGACAGTTGCTGGCTGCCGTCACCGGAGTATCGCGACCGGCTGCTGTAACGCTGGCGAAAACCGGGCGAAACTTTCCCCGTCTGTCGCCGTTGAGGGCTTCATGAAACATGCAATCGTCACAGGCGGCGCCGGCCTTATCGGCGCAGAAGTTTGCACCGCTCTCCAGGCTTCCGGTTACGAGGTTGCCTCCTTCGATCTGAAGGAGGGGCCGGCCGGCATCCGGTCGGTTCGCTGTGATGTCTCGGATGAGGCGGCCGTTGCGTCCGCTTTCGACCAACTCGGCTGGAAAAGCCTCGATCTGCTGGTCAACAATTCCGGGATTGCCAGTCCAGATCGAGGCTCTATCACCTCTCTCTCGCTCGACGATTGGCGCACGGTTACAGACAGCCACCTGACGGCGGCTTTCCTGATGACGCGTGCCGCTGTGCCGCTGATGGGTGAGGGGGCCTCCATCATCAACATGCTGTCGACGCGTACCTTCATGTCGGGGAGGAATACGGAAGCCTATGCCGCCTCGAAAGGTGGTCTCTTCGGGCTGACCCATGCCCTTGCGATCAGTCTCGGCCCGAAGATCAGGGTCAATGGCATTGCGCCCGGCTGGATCTCGGGAGATGGCGACTTGCGGCCAGAAGATCACGCTCAACATCCAGCCGGCCGCGTCGGGCGACCGGAGGACGTCTCGAAAGCCGTCCTCTATCTCGCCGATGCCGGCTTCATGACCGGAGCGGTGCTGACGCTTGATGGTGGCATGACGCGGAAAATGATCTACGCCGATTGACGGGCGCCAATGCTGGAAAGGGCCGCTCAGCCTCGCAATAGCCTCGGCTGATGACCCTTGTCTCGGCGGTTTTGCGCGGGCTCAATTTCTCGTACTAGCCCGCGCCTGGCGCTCGATCACGCCGCCAGTTGCAACCGCATCAGATCGCCATAGGCCGACACCAGCCGATCGACATGCAGTTCTGCCTCTTGTGGGCCGAAGCTCAGGTGGCTGACGACGAAGTCGGAGTAGATCGCCACGGGCCTGTTCAGAATTCGAGGCATGTCGACGGCCAGTGCCTTTTCGTCGCCTAGACGCCGGAAACCGAAGTGCTTCAGATCCTGCCCGAGCCATGAGATGAAGTTGATCGAAACCCGTTCCTTCACCTCCACGACCGGTTGGACAAGTGGCATGCGCTTGTCCGGCGTCTGGAGGAAATAGTCGTGCAGGGCATTGGCACGGCTTCCGCTTTCCCAGAGGCTGCCGTTAAGGCCACCCGGCGGCATTTCGAAGTGGCCGACTTCGATGGGAAGAGAGCCGGACCGTTGCTGCCAGTGGGCGCATACACCGTTGTTGACGACGTTCGCCGACACCAGGAAGGGGGTCGGATTGTCCCGGCGGAAGGCGATGAAATCGCTGAGGCGCTCCAGGTTCATGTAGACGATATCATCGTCACACTTCATGAAGATGGCGTCCTGGAACCGGTTCGCATGCTTCGAATAATAGGCGTAGGTGTGGTGGTAGGGGTATTTCTCGTTCCTCGGACCGATATAGCGACGGACCTTGTCGTTGACATTGAGGATCTCGAGGTCTGCACCCCAGCCTCCGCGGACCATCACATCGGCACCACTCGAGAGATCGATCTCGTTGATCGGACCGATCTTCATGCCATTAACGGTCAGTACCGGATGGCCATTGCGGTCGATTGCCATGGCAACCGGGTTCGGGAGGCTGGGGGAAAGGATCCCCGGCGTGGAAACTTCGGCAATTCGCGGAGCCGTGTCACGATCGAAGGTCGCAAGTTCGGACCGGGCCAGTTTGCGAACCGCGCTCAGCTGGTTGTCCCAGCCGCCGACCACGAACTCGTAGAAGATGTTCGGATCGTTCTTCGGCAGCAGTGCCAGATGCAGATCGCCGCCGATACCCGCATCCATGCGGAACGGCGACAACGCGGTCACCTCGCCGGCCGGGTTGTATGGGGTGTCCGGATGCATGAAGCGCGCGGGGCCGAAGTTCTCGGAGACCCAGAGACGATCCTCTTCGGAACGGGTGAAGTCCCAAACGTGCCACTCATCGATGATCCCGGCAGAAAGCGCTGCCTTCACATAATTCGTGAGGATTTCCATCCGATTGCGTCGGCCTGCGAAGGTGATCAGTATAATGGGCGCCATGAAAGTTCCACCGGGTTGAGTTGACCACTCCTTGCAGCCGAACATTGAGCGAAGCTTTCCAGCACAGCTGCCGCACGAGGCTTGATCGAGGATATCAGACTATAAATCGCCACGATCATGCGCTGTCCAAGTATCGGGACTTCGCAGCCGCAGTCGTTCGAATCGTTGCTCTACTTACCCATCTCTGCTGGCCAATAAAAAAGGCGACCCTCGCGGGCCGCCTTTTCGATGTCTCGGAACGCGTCAGCTTATTCGGCAGCAACCGTCTTGCCGGCTTCCCATTTGTAGACAGCGAAGCTCTGCGAGGTGAGGTCGCCGGTCTCGCCGTAGGTCAGCTTGCCGATGGCGGTCGGGATTTCCGAGCCGTCCTTCAGTGCTGCGGCCACAGCTTCCGCGTCGTCGGTGCTGCCAGCTTTGGCGATGCCGGCGGCGATGACTTCGACGGCGGCATAGGTGTTGAGCGTGAAGGCTTCGGCAGGAATGGACTTCGCGGCGAGTGCGTCGACGGCAGCCTTGCTGTCGTCCGACTTCAGCGCGTTGGCGGCATTGGTGAAGATCGTGCCTTCGGCAGCGTCGCCGCCGATGGTGACGAATTCGTTGTTCGACAGGCCATCACCGGCGATCAACTGGGCGGAAAGACCCGCATCCTTCATCTGGCGGACCATCAGGCCGGCTTCCGGGTGGTAGCCGCCGAAGTAGATAACCTCGACGCCTTCGGCCTTCAGACGGGTGATGAGCGCGCCGAAATCCTTTTCGCCTGCGGTCAGCGAATCCTTGAAGACTTCCGTGACGCCGCCGGCGTTGAGGGCTGCCTGGAAGGCATCGGCGAGACCCTTGCCATACTGGCCCTTGTCATCGAGGATGGCGATCTTCTTGTCCTTGTATGCACCGAGAACGAGCTTGGCGGCGACATCAGCCTGCTGGTCGTCACGGCCGCAGGTGCGAAGCACCGTGGTCAGGCCGCGGGCGGTCAGGTCAGGTGCGGTCGCGGTCGGGGTGACCATGAGCACGCCGTTTTCGGCAAGAACGCTGGAAGCGGGAACGGCGACGCCAGAGGTGACCGGACCGACGACGAAACGAACGCCTTCACCGATCAGCTGGTTTGCGGCGGAGACGCCCTGCTTCGGCTCGCCGGCATCGTCAGCGATCTTCAGGGTCACCTGTTCGCCGTTGATGCCGCCCTTTTTGTTAATTTCCTCGACGGCGGTTTCGGCGCCGTTCTTGATCTGCGCGCCAACGGCGGCGAGTGGGCCGGTCAGCGGCGCCATCAGGCCGAGCACGATTTCGGCACGGGCAGCGGGGGCGCTGGCAATCAGCGCGGCCAAGGCTGCGCTTGCGAAGAGTTGAAATTTCATGTCCTGCTCCTTGGGTCGGCGCGACCGATCTGTGTCGGTTTGGGCGCCATTCGGGTTCTTTTGTTGCTCCCCGTGATCGCTTTAGACAAAAACGACGAGCAGCAAAAGAGCCGATGCCGTGGTGTGCGGTCACGCCACAGCTTTGTCGGGGCAGACTATGGCCTGCGGTACAGGCCTGTCTTCAGACGGTCAGAATACGGCCACCGACGCCGTCTTCGGCTTCGAAGCCGGCCTTGGCGGCGGCGGCGTCCTGTTCCTTGCGCAAGGCAAGTTCGGCCATGGCGATCTGTTGAAGTTCGAAGAGATCATTGCTGATCTGTGCCCGGCGAGCGGCAAGGCGGGCTTCGTCTGCGCGCGCTGCGGCGATCGCCTCCGGTTCCGGAACTGCCCTTGCGGGTGAATTTGCGAGGGAAATGTCTTTACCGAACATGCGCTTGAAGAGGTCGACCACGGATTTCCTCCAGGGACCAGATCCGCTTGCGGCCTTCGCGACGTGATGTCGGTGGTGACGATTGCGGATGTGCTGAACTCGTCGCCCGAGCCTTTCGCGATCATCTGCGCCAGGATCGAACGTGCGATTCTCAAGAAGATACGGGATGGTGCGACAGGCGACAAGCGCGAGCGAATCCGATGGTCAGCTTCGCGCAAGCTATAAAAAAGCGGCCACGCGGGCCGCTTCCTTGCATCTGTTTCCGAGCGCTGGGCTCAGATGTTGTTCATCAGCACCTTGCGGAGCTTGTCGAAGAGTTCGTCGATCTCTTCGTGGGTGATGATCAGCGGCGGCGACAGCGCGATGATGTCGCCGGTCGTGCGGATCAGCAGGCCGTCATTGTAAGCGTTGAGGAAGGCGTTGAAGGCGCGCTTCGTCGGCTCGCCATCGATCGGCTTCAGCTCGATTGCACCGATCAGGCCGAGATTGCGGATGTCGATGACATTCGGGCAATCCCGGAGAGAATGCAGCTTCTCTTCCCAGTAGGGCGCGATCTCGGCCGCACGGGTCAAGAGGTTCTCGTCCCGATAGGTGTCGAGGGTTCCCAGTGCTGCGGCCGAGGCGATTGGGTTGCCGGAATAGGTGTAGCCATGGAAGAACTCGATCATGTGCTCGGGTCCCTGCATGAAGGCGTCATGGATCTCGGCGGTGACGAAGACCGCGCCCATCGGGATGACGCCGTTGGTCAGGCCCTTGGCGGTGACCATGATGTCGGGCTTTACGTCGAAATACTGCGAAGCGAAGGGCGCGCCGAGGCGGCCGAAACCGGTGATGACTTCATCGAAGATCAACAGGATGCCGTGCTTGGTGCAGATCTCGCGCAGACGCTGCAGATAGCCCTTCGGCGGGATCAGCACGCCGGTGGAGCCGGAGACCGGCTCGACGATGACGGCCGCGATCGTCGAGGCGTCATGCAGGGTGACGATGCGCTCCAGCTCGTCGGCGAGGTCGCCGCCATGCTCCGGCATGCCCTTGGTGAAGGCGTTCTTCGCCGGCAGATGGGTGTGCGGCATGTGGTCGACGCCTGTCAGCAGCGTGCCGAACATCTTGCGGTTGGAGACGATGCCGCCGACCGAAATGCCGCCGAAATTCACGCCGTGATAGCCACGCTCGCGACCGATCAGGCGGGTGCGCGATCCCTGTCCCTTCACGCGCTGGTAAGCGAGGGCCACCTTCAGCGCTGTTTCCACCGATTCCGAGCCGGAATTGGTGTAGAGCACATGCGCCATGTTGTCCGGAGCGATGTCGATCAGGCGATTGGCCAGTTCAAAAGCCTTAGGGTGGCCGAGCTGGAAGGCCGGGGCATAGTCGAGTTCGCCGGCCTGCTCGCGGATCGCTTCGGTAATCAGCGGACGGCAGTGGCCGGCGTTCACACACCAGAGGCCCGCGGTGCCGTCGAGCACCTGGCGGCCGTCATGGGTGGTGTAGTGCATGTCCTTGGCGCCGACGAAGAGGCGCGGCTCCTTCTTGTACTGTCGGTTCGCGGTGAACGGCATCCAGAAGGCGCGCAGGTCGTTCGGCGTGGAATTTAGGCGGTTAGACATCGTGTTCTCCATGGCCCTTTGGTCGCGGGCGGCCATTCTCCCTGATGTCGGCTGCAAGGGCCGAAATCCGTTGATTGCACCGTCACGTTATCAGGGCGCAAGGCATGGTCAAGACACCGGCAGGGGCGCATCAACAATGGTCATGGATCGCTGAAATCGGGTGATGGAAACGCGAAGCGTCGACCATCCGCTGCCTACGAAGGCGCGTGCTCGGGCAGCGAAACAGAAAAGCCCCGGCGGCGGTACCGTCCGGGGCTTTGAAACGTCTAATGCCAGAGGCGCTATCCGCGCGAACGGATGTCTTTTCGATCTTCTCCCACCGTCGACCGGTGTGCTTCTGGCAGCGCTGTCATCAAGCGGCGGTCTTGGCTGCTGCCGGAGGGCAATAGATGCTTTCGAGCGTTGCGAGGACCTTGATCACGGATTCCGAGGTCGAGGAATAATAGATCGTCTGTGCGTCGCGACGTGTCTTGACCAGCTTCTGTGCGCGAAGCTTGGAAAGGTGCTGCGACAGAGCCGACTGGCTCAGACCGACCTGGGTCGCCAGAACACCGACAGGAACCTCACCTTCGACAAGGCTGCAGAGGATCATCAGTCGCTTCGGGTTTGCCATGGCGGACAGCAAGCCTGCTGCAACGTTCGATTGTTCAGACAAAGCTTTCGTTTTCATCTCAGTTCAACTTTCCTTGGTCGAGCGCCCTTGGGGGGAGTGGCAGTCGTTGAAAATCCATCACTTAATTGGAGGCTAAACTCTACCAGCATCATCAAAATTGTATATGCCTAAATTTAAGGTACTGCGTATACTGATTTAGGTAACTCTAATAGCAGATGCTGGACGTCTGCGATCGGCGTCTCAAATTCGTGCCGAATTAGTAAGTCCTTGAAAACTATATCCATTCCATGGGAATCGATTGCGGCAATGCGCCAGTCTCCCTCGGATGCACCATGAATTTTCATGGCAATGCGCATTGCGAGATCCGGATGCCGCCCCCCTAATTCTCGCAGTAAGGCAGCCTCACATTCAAACAAATCATCTGTGATTTGCGGGATGAGGAAATCTTTGCTGCTCAAATGATAGGCACGGCCGAAACCGCCGTTGAGGCTCGCCCGTTCGGGGCGCAGACGGAAGAAGCGAAAGTCGGGAAAGTCGATGTAAAGCTGCGATTTCGCATGGCGGGCGAGGAAGCGGCTGCGCAGTCTCTGGTGCGTGTTGCCGTCGCGCTCGACGGTTTCGGCCGTGCATTGCAGCGTCAGGCGCGGATGGGCAAGCGGATCGCCCTTGCCCGGTTCGCCTGTCAGAAGCGAGGCGCGGGGATCGGCGAGCAGGGCCGTCGTGTGGGCCGATAGGCCGGAGACGAGAATCACGGGCGCGCCGTCGCTGTCCATGCCGAGCAGCACGCGGCTGACGAAGGGAAAGCCAGTTTCCGGATCGATCACGCCGATGGCCGCGAACCGCGCCCCGCGCAGCAGAATGCGCGCCTGGCGGCGCGCATTGTCGTCGGTATCCCGGATAACCTGGGGCTTGTCGTTCATTGCCGTCTCCCGCATGCGCCTGTCATCGATGCGGGTCAGGGCCATCACGCCTTGCGACGATGTTTCGTCAGCCCGCTCACCACATCTTGAGCGTCGATCGTGCCGATGACGACGCCGTTGTCAACGACCCCAATCGTGCCAGGTTGACGCGACAGGGCATCGAGGATGTCGACGAGCGGTGTTGCCGGCGCCGTGGTGCCGGTCACCTGGTGCTGCTCGCCGGTCACGCCTGAGCGCATCACGTCCGAGGCGATCAGCATGTTGATCGGGTTCATGTTCTGCACGAAATCAGCGACATACTGGTTAGTCGGGTTCTGCACGATCTGCTGCGGCGTGCCGCACTGGATAATCCGCCCGCCCTCCATGATGGCGATTCGGTTGCCTATCCGAAACGCCTCGTCGAGATCGTGGCTGACAAAGAGAATGGTCTTCTTCAGCCGTGCCTGAAATTCGAGGAGCTCGTCCTGGAGACGGGTGCGGATCAGCGGGTCGAGCGCCGAGAAGGGCTCGTCCATCAGAAGGATCGGGGCCCCGGTCGCGAAGGCGCGAGCGAGACCGACGCGCTGCTGCATGCCGCCGGAGAGTTCGTTGACCTTCCGGTCGGCCCATGTCGAGAGGTTGACGAGCTCGAGCTGAGTCGCGACGCGTTCCTTACGTTCCGCTTCGGCTACGCCGGCCAGTTCGAGACCGAAGCCGACATTCTCTGCCACCGTGCGCCAGGGCAGGAGGCCGAACTGCTGGAAGACCATGGAGACGGTGTGCATGCGCAGATCGCGCAGCACCTGGGCCGATGACTTGTAGGGATCGACATAGCCTGTTTCCGTGCGAACGCTGACACTGCCGCGCACGACGGGCGCGAGGGCGTTGACTGCACGCAAAAGGGTGGACTTACCCGAACCGGAGAGGCCCATCAGGACGAGGATCTCGCCTTCCTTGACCGCCAGCGAGGCACCGGCGACGCCGAGAACCAGACCGGTGGTGGCGCCTATCTCGTCGCGGGTCTTGCCCTCGTCGACGAGCTTGAGGGCGCGTTCGGGCTCGTTCCCGAAGACGATGTCGACATTGTCGAAGATTACGGCGTCGGTCATGTCTCTTCTCCGGGAATGCGGAACATCCGGTCGAGGATGATGGCAAGGATCACGATGCAGAGACCGGCCTCGAAGCCACGGGCGATGTTGACTGTGTTGAGCGCGCGGACGACGGGCACGCCGAGGCCGCTTGCGCCGACGAGTGCGGCAATCACCACCATCGACAGTGACAGCATGATGGTCTGGGTGAGCCCCGCCATGATCTGCGGCATGGCGAAGGGCAGTTCAACCTTGCGCAGCACCTGCGTCGGGGTCGCACCGAAGGCCACGGCCGCTTCCACCAAAGAGGGCGGGGTGGAGATAATGCCGAGGCGTGTCAGGCGGATCGGGGCGGCGATCGCGAAGATCACGGTCGCGATCAGGCCGGGTACCATGCCGAGGCCGAACAGGATTAGCGCCGGGATGAGATAGACGAAGGTGGGGATCGTCTGCATCAGGTCGAGAACGGGGCGGACCACCGCATAGAGCCAGGGGCGTCTTGCGCAGGCGATGCCGATCGGCACGCCGATGACCATGCACACGCCGGTGGCTGCCAGCACCAGTGCCAGTGTCTCCATCGTCTCCTTCCAGTAGCCCTGATTGAAGATGAGGAGCAGGCCGAAAAAGGTGAAGGCTGTGACACCGAGCGAGCGGCGCATGAACCAGGCGAGCAGCGAAAACAGCGCGATCATGAACAGCGGATAGAAGGCTTCCAGCGCTGTTCCCTTGAGAAAGGGGGCCTGAAGCACGAAGAGCATCGCGTTGATCGACGCGCTGAGGATCGTTGCGATAAAATCAAATACAAAATCGACGTTATCGGTCAGCCAGTCGACGAAGCTCTTCGACCAGGGCCCGATGGGCAGTTTGTTGTCTGTCAGAAAATCCATGTTCGTCCCCGATTGGCCACAGGTTCAATGCCTGGGAGGCCGCGCGGCCGGATCCCCCTTCCGGTCGCGCGGTTCCACGATCGATGGACGGGGCTTAAAGGCCCAGTGCCGTCTTTACGGCTGCGAGGCCGTCGCCGCCATCCTTGGTGGTGACGCCAGCGAGCCAGGGCTCGACAGCCGCCGGATTGGCCTTCAGCCAATCGGACGCAGCAGCTTCTGCATCCTGGCCGTCATTCAGGATCTTACCCATGATCTCGTTCTCCATCTGGAGCGAGAATTTGAGGTTGGTGACGAACTTGCCGACGTTCGGGCACTCGGTGGTGTAGCCGGCGCGGGTGTTGGTGAAGATGGTCGCGCCGCCGAAGTCCGGCCCGAAGACGTCATCGCCGCCGGACAGATAGGTCAGCTTGAAGTTGGCGTTCATCGGATGTGGTTCCCAGCCGAGGAAAACGACCGGCTGGCCATCCTTTTCGGCGCGAGCGACCTGGGCCAGCATGCCTTGTTCCGAGGATTCGACGACTTCGAATTCGCCGAGTTCGAACTTGTTGGCGTCGATCATGTCGAGGATCAGGCGGTTGCCGTCATTGCCGGGCTCGATCCCGTAGATCTTGCCTTCGAGTGCCTCGGCATTCTTGGCAATGTCGGCGAAGTCCTTGATGCCGAGTTCGGCGCCCTTGGCATTGGTGGCGAGGGTGTATTTCGCACCTTCGAGGTTCGGGCCGAAGACCTCAACCGACTTGTCTTCACGGTAAGGCGCGATGTCGGCTTCCATCGTCGGCATCCAGTTGCCGAGGAAGACGTCGATATCCTTGTTCTTCAGCGAGGAATAGGTGACCGGAACAGAGAGGACCGTTGTGGTCGGCTCATAGCCGAGCGCCTTCAGCAGAACCGAGGCGGTGGCGGTGGTTGCTGTGATGTCGGTCCAGCCGACATCCGAGAAGCGGACGGTCGAGCAGCTTTCGGCCTCCTGGGCGGAGACCGGCAGGGCGCTGATGGTGATCAGCGATACGGCGGCTGCAAGGGTGCGGCGACAATTGAGTAGAGACGTCATTGAAAGGCTCCCGGTTTTCTTATTGATGTTCCCAAGTCAACATTCAATACCGGAGAATTGCAAGGATGCCCGCGCGTTTGCGTCGCACCACCGTCCCTGTTTGCGACCTCTAGCCCCTACAGGGCAGGGAACTCGGGTTCTCGAAAAAAAGCCAAGGATTTTTGATGGCCGTCAAAGCAATCGATTGCGTGTCGTGCGAATTGGTGCTGCCATATGTTTGCGACGCGCTGGCGCCGTTCTATGGATCAAGGAGTTTCCATGAAGCCGTCTACCTTGCTTATGATGCTTGCAGTCTCTGCCGTTCCCCTTCCAGCATTCGCCGCTGGCGATCCCGTCGCCGGTGCCAAGGCGTTCAAGGCTTGCCAAGCCTGTCACATCGCGACTGAAGCGAAAAACAAGGTCGGTCCAACGCTGCAGGGCGTGGTCGGCCGCCCGGTCGCTTCGATTGCCGATTATAAATATTCCAAGGCCATGACCGAATTCGGCGCTGGCAAGGTTTGGGACGAAGCGCTTCTGTCCGAATATCTGAAGGCGCCCAAGGCCGTCGTGAAGGGCACCAAGATGGCCTATGCCGGGGTGAAGAAGGACGACGACCTCGCCAACATCCTCGCCTATCTCAAGGACCCGGCCGCCGGCGGTCAGTAAGATCCTCGCAACTCCTTGATGCGGCGGCCGTTTCGCGGCTGTCGCATTTCTCTGATAGCGCCTCTTGTGTGGGCGTGCGGCCCCTCCATATCGGGTGAGGGCCACCGATGCTGTGCGCTGCGGTACTTTCCCGCGTCGGGAAACGCGCTATGGTGGCAAGAGACGAGACCGGCGAGCCGCCGGCATGAGGGACAGGGAGACAACATGGCGACGTTGCAAAGCTTCGACACTGAGATCGAAAAGACGCGTAAGATCGTCTCGGAGATGCGTGGCAAGATCGACCAGTCGAGCGTGGTGCTGGATACACTGGCCAAAAGCGATTCGAAGCTCGTCGGCCAGGATTTCGACATCGAGAACGCCCGGATCTCGGATGTCCTCAACCAGCAGAAGGTGATGGAGGCGAATATCGCCGACCTGATCATCGGGCTGGAAGATGCGACCAATGTCTTCGGCGCCGAGTTCGAGAGCATGAAGAGCTTTTCCGGCATGGAAAAGTTCATCGGCATCTTTTCCAAGCAGAGGGCGCAGCGCATGCGCACCGAACGCGTCCGCAACATGTCGCTCGCCGGCAATCTCCAGGAGCTGCTCGCCAAGTCGGACAGCATTGTCGGCATTCTCAAGGAACAGAAGTCGGTTCTCGAAGAGCGCTACAAGACTTCCGAGGCGAGCCTCGTGCAGGTGATCGAGCGCCGCAAGCAGACGATCGCCAATCTCGAAGAAACCCAGAAAAAGATCGAAACGCTCAATCCAGCGCTGCTGGACATCGAAAACAAGATTGCCGCTTCGACCGACACCTCGGAGCGCACCGAACTTGAAGCCCAGCGCTCGACGCTTGCGACAGACTACAATCAGGCCCAGGCTCGCGAGCAGGAGCTGCTGGCCGAAAGCCAGACGCTCGAGCGCTACACTTCGATGTTCCAAACCTTTGTCGACAGTCTGAACAACCAGATCGCGGCGCAGAACACGCTGATCAACAAACTGAGCATCGATACCGAGCAGCGCATCGTGCTCTACAAGGCGCTCGAGGATTCGCTGAAAACGGCTGCCCAGCAGGAGGTCGCCCACCGGATCAACACCCTGGGTTCCCAGGTCGATACGGCGGCGGAAGAGACGATGGCCGGAATCGGAGCGGCTGCCCAGCGGCATATCGGCGATCTGCTCGAACTGCACGAGAAGAATATGCTCTCGACGCAGGACATCCAGCGCCGCAAGAAGCTCGCCGACGAGGCCTTCGCCCGGCGTTTCCAGGCGGTTCTCGACAAGCACAATGCGGCCGACTACGTGAAGCCTTGAGCATGCCGTTGATGTGGACGCGGCCATCCGGCCGCGTGCCGCTTTCGCGGTGCGCGGTCGCTTCGATGGGGGGAGGGGCATGAACGCCGTCGATCGCAACAGTGCCGTCACGCACTATTTCACCACCATGGCCTCTGCATTTTCGGGGCTCGAGCAGTTCTTCGGCCAGTCCGATCGTCGCTTCGGCGACAAGGGGCCGCCGACGCTACACCTTCTGCCCTATCTCGACCGCTTGAGAAACTCTTTCACTTCCTGGCAAAACCGGATCGGCTTTACCGGGCAGTTCAAGATCGCCCAGGCCGAGAGCGGCTTCCCGATCTTCCAGAACGTGCTGGAGCTGGAGAACGATCGCGCGGGCGCCGCCACACGGCTCTCGACCATCCCTGCCGTATCCAAGCTGCGCGAGGAAATGGTCGATTTCATCCTGCGGCAGAAGGAGTTTCCGGCAGCATTGCAGCAGCAGATTGCCGAGCGGCTCTATCTGGAGCAGGTGAGTGCCGGCGAGATCTTCTCGCCCTTCGTCCTGCCCACCACCGTCGCCGTCAGCGTCAATCCGCAGTCGCGCCGACCCTCCTATCTTGTCAGCTGGGCCGCCTTCGACGGGGTCAGTACCCTGCCGATGATCTATCTGGCGACGATCGAGGATTCCTCCGAGAATGTCGCAAAGATCCTTGTGACGGCGGAGGGTAAGCTCAATGAAGAGGTCGAGATCCCGCTTCCGGTGGGCGGTCTGCTCAATCCGGAACTCGCCCGCACATTCGACGATTTCTGTGCCAGGAATTCCGCCTATTCGCTGACGCCTGCGACCATCGCCACCAACATGGACCGCGATTTGCCGACACTGCATCCGAAGTCGGTCCGCCGGATTGTGCTCGGTCCGCTCTATTCGACGGGGCTCACCCAGAATTCCGGCCGTGTCACCGAGATCCTCGACCGGGTCCGCAGGCCTGAGAACGCCTGGGTGATGACCTGGACGGTGCAGGAGGTATTCTCCAAGCGCGAGCAGCCGGCAGTGAAAGGCTTCTTCTCCTCGACGCCGGCTACCCAGGAATTCCATATCGAGACCCATGATCTCGAAGCCGCGCGCATGGGTGTCTCGACTTACGAGAAGCACGCGCTGGTGCCGCATGACGCCTACCAGGCGCTCTATGCCGCCGGCGAGATCAAGCCGATCTTCGGCAATTTCAAGGTTCACGTGATTTCCGGCAACCAGGTCGTGAGCGAGGTCTGAAGATGAGTGAACTGACGGCAGGGCTGACGACGCTGCGGGAAGAAGACATCGCCAAGCATCTGGCCGTCGCCCAAGGGCTGGTGACACGCATCGTGGTGCTCGATCAGGGCGAGGGCGCCTCGGGTGCCCCGATCGCCGGTACTGGCCGTCGGTTCGTCTCGACGGTCTCGACCGGCTCGGTGCGACGCACGCGCGAAATCGAACTTTCCAAGACCATTCAGGCAACCGGCGCTGCCGATCCGCTGTTGACGCCTGCCCAGCATACCGTGCTCTACCGCGTGCGGCGCGGCGCCCAGGTGGCGCTTGCGATATCAGATGTCTTCGCCCGGCAGAGCGAACTTGAACCCCTGCAGGCCCGCAATATCAGTGCGCCCCTGCAGGGTGAGGAGGCCGCCCGCTTCAAGGCGCTGCTTGCGTCCCAGGCTTATGTCTCCGCCTTCGCCTTTGCCGCTTACCTCAAGTCCACGGTATCAGGCGAAGGCGAGCAGCTCGACGGCATTCGCGCGCCGGACTTCCTGTTCGACACCGCCCAGGATGCATTGAAAAGCATGGTCGCCGGCATCGACGCAGCCGTCCAGGGCGCGGGCGACGATGCGACGCTGATTGGCCGGGTGCGCGGTCTGGCGGACCTCGCGCTCGACGGGCTTCTGACCCGCAAGGCGCGCTTCGAACATCTTGGCATCTTCGAAAACGCCCATATCCGCGTCGATCAGGATGATTTCACCCTCGACGGTTTCGACGCCGTGCCGGGCGTGAAGTCGAAGCCGCTCACGATGAGCTTCAAGAAGCCGGAAGAGATCATCGGCAACCACATCGCCAAGTATCAGGCGCTAAAGCTCGCCAAGATGCTGATGGCCTATGATTTCGACCGCCAGATGAACCCCTTCGTCGATCTCGGCGGCTTTCTCTTCACCTTCATCGGCGACGGCATGCCGGGCACGGGCAAGACGATCCTGATCCAGATGCTGGCAGGTCTCTTGAACGACTACTGCAAGATGGCGGGTTATGCCTTCCATTACGAGAATTTCGGCGTCGACCAAATTTCGTCCTATCAGGGCAAGTCAGGCCAGAATGCCAAGAGTTTCGTCAACAACGTGCTCAATCCGCGCGTCATCGGTTTCGGCACGATTGATGACGTTGATCAGGTGACAGCGAAGCGCTCGGATGACCGGGCGTCATCAGGCCAGCACGAGGTGACGGCGGTGTTGATGGAAAGCTTCGCTGGCGCCTCGACTGTGGTCCGGGGCAATGCCACCTTCGGCATGTTCTCCAACTATCCCGAAAATGTCGACGATGCGCTTCGCCAGCGCGCCGGCGCCCGCTGGCTGGTCGATGGACCGCAGACTCGTGAGGACTATATCGACATCTTCTCGCTGCTTGTCGGCAAGAACCATCAGATCCCGCTTGGCGAACACCAGCTGTTCGCCGGCCAGGAGATCAGCAAGGCCGTCAGCCGCTCCTATGGCGAGCACGACCGTCCGAAAGAAGACGGCCTTGTTGCTGTCTGGGAACGCTACGAGAAGACCGAGGGCAAAATCGAGACGCTGGCCGATGTCGGCGCCTATCTGCATGCGATCAAGCTCGCTGAACCGCGGTTTACCGGCCGGGCGATCAAGAACATCACCGATGCGATCAAGATGCGTGCGATGGATGTCGAACTGCCCGACGCCTGGTTCGAGACCCCGCAAGCCTTCGTCCACAAGAGCTATGACGAGAAGAAGGCGATGATCGCGGAGCTGCGCGGCCCTGTGACGATGGAAATGATCTGCCAAGAGATTAATCGCTACGCTGACAGCGAATTCCGCTACGCCGACAAGTCGGATGATGCTGCGGTGTCGGAGATCATCCGCCGGGAGCGGCAGCGGGAGCGGGCGATCGGCGAAATCGAGAAGATGAAGGGGGAGGGGATGTGGTGATCCGTCGACCTGAATTAATGTTCAATATTCGCTGACGGCGAATTTTCTTGCCGGTCTGATGCGGGGACGTTATCATGGCTAAGCAGATAAACTACACCAAGGAAGCGCGTCGGACGCTGTCGCGCATACCTGTGAATGAACGTCGTCGCATCCTTTCGAAGATCGAACAATATGCCGAGGATCCACGGTCGCAAGCCAACAACGTTGTCAAATTGCAGGATCGTCCAGGTTACCGGCTGCGTGTTGGAGACTGGCGTGTCATCTTCGACGAGTTTGACAACATTCTCGAGGTCGAGAAGATCGGAAGTCGCGGTAGTGTCTACTGAAGGAGGCGGGAAATGGGCGTGACAAGTTTCAGGACGCCGAACGGCGAAGAGATGGTTGTTCTCGCACGGGCGGATTACGAAGCTCTGGTCGACGCGGCCGAGATGCTGGAAGACGTCGCAGCCTACGATCGCATCAAGGACAAGCTCGCGCGAGGCGAGGAAGAACTAATTCCTGCCGAGTATGTCAACCGGATGTCTGACGGTGAGCATCCGATCCGAGTCTGGCGAGATTTCCGGAAGCTTTCCGCGAAGGATTTGGCCGCTGCCGCCGGCATCAGCGCAACTTATCTCTCGGAGATCGAATCTCGTAAGAAAGAGGGGAGTATTTCTGCTCTGAAGAAGATCGCGAGGGTCCTAAAGGTCGACCTCGATGAGCTCGTCATTTGGAACGAGCAAGACGAGGAGCCTGTCGCATAGCATGAACCGCCTCCTCGAAGCCGAACTCATCTACGGCCGCCTGCTTGCGATCCGCGAGCCGCATCTCGTCGCGCGCTACAACAAGGCGCTCGCGGCCTTCGACCTGCCGCAGACCAAGCTCACCGAATTCGACATCGACATCACCGGATTCTCGCCGCAGGTGGCGGCAGAACTGGGCGATCCCGATTATCTGGATCCGCTGAAGGTCAACCGGCGCTTCATCATCCTCACCCCGGAGCAGGACAGTCTGCCGGTGGTGCATACGAGCTTTTCCAACACGGCCGGCCTGATGCATGAATTCTTCGCGGCGAATGCCCGCGCCATTCATGCGATCACGCTCAAGGACACACTCTATGGCGAGATCGAGGACAGCGTCTCCGAGGTGAGGACGCTCGATGACCTGCTGTCGATCAATGAGGTGAAGTTCAAGGTGCTGTCGGCCGAAGATCTTCTCGGCAAGGCAGGACAGCTCCGGCAGCTTTGCGACGCGCTGGTGACGAGCCCGGATGCCTGGCGCGATGACGCGATGCTGGAGCGCATGGTGTCTCTCGCGAAAGAGACCGGCGATATCAGGCAGAACACGCTGGTGCCAGACAAGCTCGTCTTCCGCCACGATGCCTTCTGGGCCGATCATTTCGGCGGCGTCTTCGTCTTCGTCGACGAGAAGATCACCACCGTCATCTGCGATCCCGAAGCCCCCGGTTTCCGGCGGTCGCGGCCCTGGCAGGTGAGCTACATCTCGATAGACGACACCGCCCAGGTTGCCGACTTCCTGGCACGCACCGGCCGGCTCGAACTGCCGCGGGCAAGCTGGGTGGAAAGCTCGGGTCTCTTTGCCCATCGTCTGGAGATGGCGCTTCTGTCGGTCGCCGCCACACTTGATCCGGTGCCGGATCTCACACGCATCGATGCTGTCTGGATGCAGACCTTCCTGCATCGAAACGCCAAGGCGATCAGCGATCGCGGTGTCTATCCGCTCTTGCAAGAAGCGCTCCGCACGCTCGCGCGCACCGGAAACCTCAGGATGGCGGATATCGATCCCAAGCTGCGTCTCTGGCTGGTGCGTGCCGAGCCCGGCCATCCCGACCAGTGGCTCACCAACCGGCTGATCGCGCATCTGACGGCAGACGATTTCGTTTCGCGGTTCGTCTTCGACAAGCAGGGCTTCTACCGGGCCTATGACCAGTATCCGGAAGCCTATCGCGATTATGTTGTATCCCGCCTGTCCAACACTTATCTGAAGGACAAGCCCGCCTTCCGCAAACGCCTGTACGGCCTAGGAGATGACCATGCTTGATCCGATCATCGCGTTTTTCCAGCGCGTCTTCGCTGCCATCGGTCGCGGCATCGGCATGGTGGTCGCGTGGTTTCTCTGGCCGTTCCTCGCCGCCCATGGCTGGTATCGCGACCGCAGCTGGATCATCAAGGGACCGATCCTTGGCGTCCTCGTGCTGCTGGTGATCGTCTACGGACAGTTCATCTATCGCACCCAGGTGTGGCACGCCTTCGACCCGGCCTTCGTCCAGGCCTATAAGTTCGAGGAGCGCACGGTTCCGGCTGGCTCGCCGCTGCCAGGCGAGGCCAACCGTTGCCAGGACTCGGCCGTGGTGATGATGAGTGCCGCGCTGACCGACCAGAACGTCAATCAGAACAGCTGGGTGTCCTCAACGCTTCTCTACAAGCTCGGCTTTTTCGGGCTCGATTGGGATACGACGCCGTTCATGGACAACAAGGCTTCGTTCCAGCGCGGCGTGAACCAGGTGGTGCGCCGGACCGGCATCCAGCTCGCCGACAATCTCGGCCGCGTGCGCGGCACGTCCGGCATCAACAGCGATTTGCAGGATGCACGCGGCAATATCCAGTTCGACGAGGGAACCTGGTATTTCGGCACCGATCCCTTCGGCTTCAAGACGCCGACGCCGAGCTACTACCGTGCAGCCGTCGAAAGCTGGAACCGATTCAACACGTCGCTTGCCAGCTGTGATGCTATCTTCGACACCCGCTCCGACAACCTGCTGCAGCTCCTCGACGGCATGGCCAGCGATCTCGGCAATACCTCCGACATTCTTCGCCGCCGTTCAGAAGAGTACAATGCCGGCTGGTTCGACACCCGCGCCGACGACCGATTCTGGTTCGCCTACGGCCAGCTTTACGCACAGTATGCGCTGCTTCAGGCAACGCGTGCCGATTTCGGCGGGGTCATTCGCGAGCGCAACCTGACGGCCATCTGGGCGGAAATGGAGCGGCAGGTCGAGGGCGCGCTGCGTATCCAGCCGGCGATCATCTCGAATGGCAGCGAAGATGGCTGGATCATGCCGACGCATCTCGCGACGATGGGCTTCTATATCCTGCGCGTGCGCTCCAACATGGTCGAGGTCCGCGCCATTCTGGATCGCTGAGGCAGCGGGGCCTTCGCCTTATTCCGCATGCAAAAAGGGCCCGGTCGCAAGACCGGGCCCTTTCGTTTTAAGTCGCTTGGTGCGATCAGTTGATGATCTTCATGCGGATCGCCTTTGCGACCAATTGTGTGCGGTTGACGCAATCGAGCTTGCGGATCGCATTGGTCATGTAGGCGTTCACGGTGTGGTCGGAGAGCGAGAGGATCTGGCCGATTTCGAGCGAGGTCTTGCCCTGCGATGTCCAGCGGACGACCTCAAGTTCGCGTGCCGACAAGACGTTGGAATTGCCTGCCGTGCGGCGCAGCCGGTCGAAGACATCGAAGGCCTGGATGCTCAGCATCGAAAGCTCGTTGATTTCCGGCATGGCAAGCGGGCTGCGATCGCCGTCATAGCGGACGACGAAGCGGCTGCCATCGACGGAATTCATCGAAAAGAGAATGCCGGTGATCAGCCGATATTTCAGCATCAGGGCGGAAAATTCCAGCGGGCAATCAAATGTCGGCGCCGACCCATCTGGGCCGATCGTCCAGGCATTGTGCATGATTGACCGGCTGAGATGCGTGACTGTCGGGCAATGTTTCAGGAATTCGAGACGATCGAATTCCCGGCAATAATCGGCGGGAAGTGTCGTCTCCCGCACCAGCGGGCCGAGCAACTTGTCCTGAGCCGTGGGCGCGGCTGCCAAGCTCACATAATCAAGGCCGTATTCACGCGCTGCTCGGGACCAACTGTCCATCAGCTCGGCGCGGCTCTGACAGCTCCCGATATGCTCGCTCAAGAGTGCCTGTCTTTCTGGAAACATCTTATCAATTTCGAAAGTTGACATCAATTCGGAAGTTTAAGACCAATATATCAGTCCAAACGAAAAGCTAGCAGTTTTTCAGGGTCTGTCACGATTAATATGACTAATGTCTGACCGCTGCCGATCAAAATGGCAACTGCCTGTTATGCTGATATTTAAACGGGCAGGGCCGATCCGGCCTTGACCTCCTCCATCACCGCATAGGTGTGGGTTTCGCGCACTCCCGGAAGCGGCAAAATGACCTCAGAGAGGAATTGCCGGTAAGCCTCCATGCCGGCGACCCGTGCCTTGACCAGATAGTCGAAGCCACCGGCCACCATATGGCATTCCATCACGTCGTCCGATCGCTTCACGGCCGCCGCGAAGGTGTCGAAGACATCGGCGGTGGTGCGGTCCAGCTTCACTTCGATGAAAACCAACAGGTTGCGTCCGAGCTTCTGGGGTGAGAGCATCGCCATGTAACCGGTGATGTAGCCTTCCCGAGTCAGGCGGCGGACTCGCTCCGCGGTCGCGGTGGGCGACAGGTTCACCCGTTCGGCAAGCTCGATATTGCTCAGACGACCCTCAGCTTGAAGCGCGCGCAGGATCTTTCGGTCGAGGCGATCCAGTTCTTTGCTCATTCTCTGCCAAACTCCATTTTTCTAGTGAATATGCCAGAGAAGTGACCAAAGAATAGTGGGAAATTCGGCAAATGCGAAGATATGTTGCCGATACCACGGAGGTGACAATGATCAAGCCAGCCACGACCGATTTCCCGCGCTTCGAAGCCCCCTATGCCGGCGACGACGACCAGTTCATCCGCCATTTCGCTTCGCGCCTGTCGCTCTCCGAGAGCCAGAACGGCGCCATCGACCGGCGTGCCACGACCTATATCGAGGCCATCCGCAACAATTCCGGCTCGGTCGGCGGCGTCGAGGACTTTTTGCGCGAATACGGGTTGTCGACCCGTGAAGGTCTGGCGCTGATGGTGCTTGCCGAAGCGCTCTTGCGCGTGCCCGACGCGCTCACCCAGGATCGTCTGATCGAAGACAAGCTGAAAGAAGGCGGCTGGAGCGAACACGAGGCACATGGCGACAGCTGGTTCGTCTCGGCCTCTGCCTGGGCGCTCGGTCTCTCGGCCCGCGTCATCCGTCCGGGCGAGACGCCTGAAGGCGTCATGCGCGGTCTCGTCAAGCGCTTGGGTCTGCCCACGGTTCGCTCCGCCACCAAGCAGGCGATGCGCTTCCTTGGCCATCACTTCGTGCTCGGCGAGACGATCAAGGATGCGCTGTCGCGTGCAGCCAAGAGTGAGGAGCGCGGTTATCGCCACTCCTTCGACATGCTGGGCGAAGGAGCGCGGACGGCCGAAGACGCCAAGCGCTACTTCCAGTCCTATGCCATGGCGATCGAGGCGATCGGCGCGCATATGGCGAAACACGGCAAGAGCCAGCAGTTGCCGAACCGCATGGGCATCTCCGTCAAGCTTTCTGCACTGCATCCCCGCTATCTGGCCACCCATCGCGACCGGGTGATGCGTGAACTGGTGCCGGATCTCCTGAAGCTCGCCCAGATGGCGAAAGCCCATCAGCTCAATTTCACCGTCGATGCCGAAGAGGCCGACCGTCTCGAACTCTCTCTCGATGTGATCGCCGCCGTCTTTGCCGATCCGTCGCTATCAGGTTGGGACGGTTTCGGTCTTGCCATCCAGGCCTATCAGAAGCGCGCGCCGCAGGTGATCGACTACATCGACGGCCTTTGCCAGCAATATGGTCGCCGGATGATGGTGCGTCTGGTCAAGGGCGCCTATTGGGATACGGAAGTGAAGCGCGCCCAGGAGCGCGGCCTCGACGACTACCCCGTCTGGACCCGCAAGCAGGCGACGGATCTCTCCTACCTGCATTGTGCGGCGAAGCTGATGGAAAAGCGCGCCCGCATCTTCCCGCAGTTTGCCACCCACAATGCGCTCACCGTCTCGACGATCATCGAGCTTGCCGGTGCCGATCGCTCCGGCTTCGAGTTCCAGCGCCTGCATGGCATGGGCGAGGCACTCTATGACACGCTGCTGTCGGGCAATGATCGCATTGCCTGCCGCATCTACGCACCCGTCGGCGGCTACCGCGACCTGCTCGCCTATCTCGTCCGCCGCCTGCTTGAAAACGGTGCGAATTCGTCCTTCGTCGCCGTTGCTGGTGACAAGAACATCCCGGTTTCGGCACTTCTGGAGCGGCCCACGGAAAAGCTGGGTCTCGGCAACGGCCAGAGCGCCCGCCACAGCCAGATCCCCATGCCGCTCGGTCTCTACGGTGACCGCAAGAACAGCGCCGGCTTCGAATTCGGCCATCGCGACAATCTCGAGCGGCTGATGGCCCGCATCGGTCAGCCGCTCTCCGAGATCGCGGCCCGTCCGCTGGTTCCGGGCGCAACCGGGGCAACGAGCGACGAGGCCGTGCTGTCGCCGGCCGATCGCACTCACAAGGTCGGCACGGTGCGCAATGCCACGCCCGCCGATGTCGACCGGGCCTTCGCTGCCGGTCGCCAGGGCTTTGCCCGCTGGTCGCGGGTTTCCGTCGAGGAACGGGCCGCGACGCTGGACAAGCTCGCGGACCTGCTCGAAGAAGATCGCGATCGTCTTTTGACTCTGCTGGCGCTCGAAGCCGGCAAGACGCTGGATGACGGTGTCGCCGAAATTCGCGAGGCGGTCGATTTCTGCCGCTATTATGCAGCTCAGGCCCGCAAGCAGTTCGGCGAGGCCGAAGTCATGCCGGGCCCGACCGGCGAGCTCAATCGTTTGTCCTGGCGCGGTCGCGGTGTCTTCGCCTGCATTTCGCCGTGGAATTTCCCGCTGGCCATCTTCCTCGGCCAGGTCTCGGCCGCCCTGGTCGCCGGCAATGCCGTCATCGCCAAGCCCGCGCCCCAGACGCCGCTGATCGCTTTTGAGGCGGTCAAGCTTTTCCACAAGGCGGGCGTGCCGGAAGACGTGCTGATGCTCTTGCCCGGTGCAGGCGATGTCGGGGCCGCGATCGTGGCCCATCCAAAGCTTGCCGGTATCGCCTTTACCGGCTCGACGGGCACTGCCCAGGCGATCAACCGCACGCTTGCCGCCAAGGACGGGCCGATCGTGCCGCTGATTGCCGAAACCGGTGGCCTGAACGCGATGATCGTCGATGCGACCGCGCTTGCTGAACAGGTGGCCGACGACGTTGTGCTCTCGGCCTTCCGCTCGGCCGGTCAGCGCTGCTCGGCGCTGCGCATTCTCTATCTGCAGGAGGACATCGCCGACGGTATGCTGGAGATGATCGAGGGTGCCGCCCGCGAGTTGAACCTCGGCAATCCGCTCGAGATCACCACCGATATCGGCCCTGTCATCGACGAGAAACAGAAGGCGATGCTGGACGGGCATGTCGCGGACATGAAGCGGAGCCAAAAGGTGCGCTATGCGGGCAAGGTGCCGGCCACCGGCAACTTCTTCGCCCCGCATATCGTCGAGCTTGACCGGCCCGAGGCGCTGACCAAGGAAATCTTCGGTCCCGTCCTGCACGTCGTGCGCTGGAAGGCCAAGGCGCTGGACCAGGTGATCGCCTCGATCGATGCCACCGGCTATGGCCTGACGCTTGGCGTGCACAGCCGCATTGAGGCGACGATCCGCAAGGTCACCGAAGCGCTCGACACCGGCAACATCTATGTCAACCGCAACATGATCGGCGCCGTTGTCGGCACCCAGCCCTTCGGCGGCTCCGGCATGTCCGGCACTGGCTTCAAGGCGGGCGGACCGGCTTACTTGAGCCGCTTTGCGGTCGAGCAGGTGATCTCGGTCAACACGGCCGCTGCCGGCGGCAATGCCAGCCTGATCGCGATTGGGGAGGGTTGATTGGCTTTCCCACCTCCCCCTTGAGGGGGGAGGTCGCCGCGGAGCGGCGGGTGGGGGTGAACGCTACAGCGAGTTCTACGCGCGAAAGTGGGGGTTAGCCTCGCGTCCGTCACCCCACCCCGGAGCTTTGCTCCGACCCTCCCCCTCAAGGGAGGGGGAGGCCCCTCAGCTCTTATCTTCGTCGCCGCCCTTCTTCTTGCCGTTCATCATCACTTCCAGATAACCCAGCATCACCGCCGAGATGACGAAGGCCAAGTGGATGATGGTGAGCCACATCAGCTTGCCATCGGTATACTGGTTGGCGTTGAGGAAGACCTGCAGCAGGTGGATCGAGGAGATCGCGACGATCGAGGAGGCGACCTTGATCTTCAGGCTGCCGGAATCGAGCTTACCGAGGAAGGAGACCTGGTCATCGGCCTCGTCGAAGCGGCTGACGAAATTTTCGTAGCCGGAGATCATGACCATCACGATCAGGCTCGCCACCAATGCGGCGTCGATCAGCGCCAACATGGCGAGGATCATCTCGAAATCCTCGTAAACAAAGACGTTCTGCGCCACCTTGATGAATTTATAGCCGAAGGAGACGGCATAGACAGCGAGTGCGGCGACCAGGCCAAGGTAGAAAGCTACCAGGATCCAGCGGCTCGACAGGATGATTTTCTCGACGAGCAATTCCAGCGATTTCATCAAGGTGTCCTCTCGAGGGCAAATGTTGCGGTGCAGATATTACATCGCTTCCTTTACACGCAAGAGGGCAGGATAGGCGGATGTCGGTTTTGGGCCGATCTGTTTCGCTGTGAAAAAAGTCCTCTGCCCTGCTTGCCAGCCGGGCTGCGCCGTCCGATCTTCTCGGCACACATAAGGGGCAGGGAAACATGACCGTACCATCCGACATCGAGATTGCGCGTGGAGCCAGGAAAAAGCCGATCCAGGAGATTGGCTGCAAGCTCGGCATTCCCTCTGAAAGCCTGATCCCTTACGGCCACGACAAGGCGAAGATCTCGGCCAGCTTCATCAACGGGCTTTCCGACCGGCCGGACGGCAAGCTGATCCTGGTGACGGCCATCAACCCAACGCCGGCAGGTGAGGGCAAGACGACCACGACCGTCGGCCTCGGTGATGGCCTCAACCGGATCGGCAAAAAAGCCGTGATCTGCATCCGCGAACCCTCGCTCGGCCCGTGTTTCGGGGTGAAGGGTGGGGCCGCCGGTGGCGGTTTTGCGCAGGTCGTGCCGATGGAGGACATCAATCTCCATTTCACCGGCGATTTCCACGCGATCACTTCGGCCCATAACCTGCTCTCGGCGCTGATCGACAATCACATCTACTGGGGCAACGAGCTCAACATCGACACGCGCCGCATCACCTGGCGCAGGGTCATGGATATGAACGACCGGGCGCTGCGCCAGATCGTGACGTCGCTCGGTGGCGCCTCGAACGGTTTTCCGCGCGAGGCGGGCTTCGACATTACCGTTGCGTCGGAAGTCATGGCGATCCTCTGCCTCGCCACCGACCTCGGAGACCTGGAGCGGCGCCTTGGCGCGATCATCATCGGGTATCGGCGCGACAAGACGCCCGTTTTCGCGCGGGACCTGAAAGCCGATGGCGCGATGGCCGTACTCTTGAAGGAGGCGCTGCAGCCGAACCTCGTGCAGACGCTCGAAAACAATCCGGCGCTGGTGCATGGCGGCCCCTTCGCCAATATCGCCCATGGCTGCAATTCTGTGGTGGCAACGAAGACGGCGCTGAAGCTCGGCGACTATGTGGTGACAGAGGCCGGCTTCGGCGCCGATCTCGGCGCAGAGAAATTCTTCGACATCAAGTGCCGCAAGGCGGGGCTCACACCCTCGGCCGTCGTCCTCGTCGCGACGGTCCGGGCGCTGAAGATGAATGGCGGCGTGGCGAAGGAGGATCTTGGCCGCGAGGATGTCGCGGCTGTTGAGCGGGGCGCCGTCAATCTCGCGCGCCATCTGGAAAACCTCGCGAAGTTCGGCGTGCCGGCGGTGGTGGCGATCAACCATTTCACCAGTGATACCGATGCCGAGATCGCCGCCGTCAAGGCGGTCGCTGAAGGTCTCGGAGCAGAAGCCGTGCTCTGCCGGCACTGGGCTGACGGCTCGGCGGGGATCACCGAGCTTGCCGAAACGGTGGTCCGGATTGCCGAGACACCGTCCGCCTTTCATCCGCTCTATCCCGATGCCATGTCACTCTTCTCCAAGATCGAGCGGATCGCCACCGAGATCTACCGGGCGGGTGAGGTGACCGCCGACAAGGCGGTGCGCGAGCAGCTCGCCGACTGGGAGCGGCAGGGTTATGGCAATCTTCCGGTCTGCATGGCGAAGACCCAATATTCCTTCTCCACCGATCCGACGCTACGCGGCGCGCCGGAGGGGCATGAGGTGCATGTGCGCGAGGTCAGGCTGTCGGCCGGCGCCGGTTTCATCGTTGCCATCACAGGCGAGATCATGACCATGCCGGGCCTGCCGCGCGTGCCGTCTTCGGAAAAGATCCGGCTCAATTCGGATGGCGCCATCGAGGGGCTGTTTTAGCCGGCTCTGAAAATCACCACTGAAATCTTGTGGTATTTCGGTCACGCCTGAGCGCGTGATAATTCATGATAAAAAGAATCATGTTTTATATCTTGACGATTGTAATCATGTTTTATACGGCATGATTACGGCGGGAACAACGTCTCCGCCACGTTTTTGACGCAATCACATCCGGCCGACCCGCTTCCGCCATCGGAAGCGGGAACCCTTGCCTGCGGCCATCGAAAGGACGACACTCATGCGCTCCCGGTCCCTCCGCCCCATCTTGCTCGCCTGCACGGCGCTCGCAGCGATCACTTCGCTTGCGCCTGCCCAGGCGCAGACTGCTGCAACGACCACGACGAATGCTGACGAGACGCAGCTTCAGACGATCGTGGTCAAGGGGAAGCGTGTGCCGGCCGGGTCGGTTGCGGATACGCCGCTCGCAACGGAGACGACGGCCGATGACATCCGACAGAAGGAAATCAGGGATCTGAGCGACCTCGGCAATACGACCGAAGCCGGAATTGATTTCATCAAGTCGAAGCCCGGCAGGACCGGTGGCCTGTTCATCCGCGGCCTGACCGGCCCGCGCGTCGCCGTTCTGGTGGACGAGATCCCGGTTCCCTTCCTGCAGACCATTGCCCGTAACGGCGCGGGCTCACCGACGACAGGCATCAATGGTCAGCCAGACAGTTTCGACGTGGATTCGCTCGGCGGGCTCGATGTCCTGCGCGGCGCCGATTCCAGCAAAGTCGGCTCTGGCGCGCTGGGCGGCGCACTCGTTGCCCGCACGCTGGAGCCGGAAGATCTGATTGCCGAGGGGCGCGATTGGGGCGGCGTCGCAAAGACCGGCTATGACAGCGAAGACAAGAGCTTCAGCAACTCCCTGGCTGTGGCCAAGCAGGTGGAAAACAGCTCGGTGCTCTTCCAGGGCTCCTACACGCGCGGTCGGGAGAGCGACAACCAGGGCACGGCGGATATCTATGGTAGCTCGCGCACCGAGCCCAACCCTATGGACTTCGTCCGCAACAACCTGCTCTTCAAGTTCCGCCACAAGCTCGAGGGCGGCCACACCGTTGGCCTGACCGCGGAGCGTTACGACTACACGAGCGACAGCAATCTCAAGACGTTGCAGTCCTCCACTTTCGCCAGCACCACGGCCGCTTCCACTTTCCGCCCGGACGCCTATTTCGGCTGGGATGACGTCCGGCGCGAGCGTGTGTCCCTCGACTATTTCTACGAGGCACCTTCCACCGACACGCTCGTTCAGGCCGCCAGTCTGCGCCTTTACTGGCAGCAATTGAGCAAGGATGCCGGGTCCTTCGGCTTGCGCAACAGCGGCGCGCAATATCTCCGCGCCAACTCGGCAGAGGAACAGGATTTCGGGGTGATCGGCTCGCTGGTGTCCGAGTTCGACACCGGCGCGCTTAGCCATCAACTGCGGCTGCGCGGCAATGCCACGACCTTCGAAACGCACCAGTTCATCTCGGCCTTTCCTGCTTCGGCGACGGTCGTCTCGCAGTCCGATGCGCCCGATGTCGACGGCGTCACGCTCGGCTTCTCGATCGAGGACCAGATCACCTTCGGCGACAGCGGTTTCTCCCTCACGCCAGGCATCCGCTTCGACTTCCACGATTACGATCCGCAGGACTCGGCGGCCTATCGTGGCAACACCGGCTACAACGCCTTCGGGCTTCCGAAATCCTTCAGCGATAGCAATTTTTCGCCCAAGCTCCTGGCCGAGTATCAGTTGAACGAAAGCGTGGGTGTCTTTGCCCAGTGGGCGATGGCCTATCGTGCGCCGACAGTGGACGAGCTCTATGGCAACTTCACGAACACGCTGGGCGGCTATGCCAGCATCGGCAATCCCAATCTCGAAGCTGAGACCGGGCATGGCTTCGAAGTAGGGGCGAAGTGGAATACGGGTGATTTCAACGGCAGCGTGACGCTGTTCCACAATATGTACGACAACTTCATCAACAACGTGACCCGCGTTGGTGTGTCGCCACAGCCGGCAAGTCTGTTCACCTACGAGAACGTCCGTGACGCACGCATTTCCGGTGCCGAGATCAAGACGCGCAAGGACTTTGCCAACGGCTTCTTCGCGGAAGGCTCTCTGGCGGTCGCCTATGGCGAGTACGGTGACACCAATGCCCGGCTGCGCAGCGTGGCGCCGCTCAAGGCGATCCTTGGCCTCGGCTATCAGCAGGAAACCTGGGGAACGCAGCTCACCGGCATCTTCTCCGCTGCCATGCCCGATGACAAAGTTGCCAACACGTTCGATGCCCCCGGCTACGGCGTCTTCAACGTGTCCGGCTGGTGGGAACCGGAGGCCGTGAAGGGCTTGCGCATCCAGGCTGGCGTCTACAACATCTTCGACAAGACCTATTGGAACGCCGTCGGCGTGGAATCGGTCAACCCGAATGCGGCGAGCTCGGCCAACCAGCCGACGGCCTTCTACTCGGAAGCCGGAACGACCTTCAAAATCTCGTTGACCCAGAAGTTCTGAGCTGAGCTAAATCGATGATCAAGGCGGCGCAGTGATGCGCCGCCTTTTGCTTTGCATCACCGGCAATAGCGGTAGCCACTCTTCCGCTTGATGACGTCGAGATGCATATGGTCCTGGTGCGTCGCGTCGCTGCCAGGGGACAGCACTGTCGTGAAGTAGAGGCAGGCGATGGCGTTGAAGGCGCGCTGGAAGGCGGCCTCGGCCGTGCCATCATCCTGTTTTGCGATCATCACGGCCATGTCCTCGTCGCCGAAACGCAAGGCTGCAATGTCGATTGCATTGCCATAGGCATGTTCGGACACTTTGCCAGTTTCGCGACTGTTTCGGTTGCGGCAGACATAGCCCGAGGCGTGACGAATGGCAGTGAGCTTCGGCTTGTCGGGGAAGGCGGCATCTGCTGCCGGCTTCAGCATGTCGCGTGTCATGCGTGCCAGTTGCAATGCCGTTTCGCAGCGAAGCGTCGCCTCCGGCTCCAAGGCGACGTCCGGGAGCAGCCTTGTCAGCGTGATCGGGGCCGCGATGCCGCAGCCATCGGCATCATCGATTGCGGGGGGTGTCTCGAAGCGCGCGCCGATCGCCTTGAGATCGGCGAGGCAGGCGGCAAGAGCCTTCGGGTCTTCGACCGGCGGCGGCGGATCAAGCGGAGCGGCTTTCTGCTCATCCCCATCAGGCTCGGCCTCGTCACTCGGTGTGTCCTTTGCTGCTCCCGTGTCCGCCGGGCTCGACGGCTTCGCACCTTCCTCTGTATCGGCCGCCGTCTCGGGCTTGCTCTGCGGTGTGGGAGCCTCCAGCGGCGCGGCCGTTTGGGGCCCGTCGGGCGCGTTCGCCTCTGCGTCCGGTGCCGGCGTTGCCACCTGTGGTCTCGTTTGCGGCAGGGGGCCGCGCGAGGGCAGGGTAAGGCCGGTCACGATCGGCCAGACCAGCAGGAGACCGACCAGTGTCGGCGTTCTCGTCTTCGTCATCTCGTCTCCCTGTTCCCCAGTCCCCGGGTCAAAAAGGCGCGAGCCGTCGAAAAGTTCATCAACTGAGCCCAGCAAAACGCCCTTGCTAAGGCAGCGGCTCCACGGTATTCGTTGGCCCATGAAGATCGTTTCGAAGACCTTTGCTTGGTGGTGGGCACGCTAACGCGGCCTTGACCAGTCATGTCTTCAGACGATTGACCCCAAAGCCGCCCGGAAACTTTCCTGAGGCGGCTTTTTCGTGTTCAAGGCCTCAGGAGACGGGCCTCGAAGAGTGGAGAAGGACGGATATGTCGACGATTTTGCAGGAAGACGGCTCGGAAGCCTATCAGACGCGCGGCGGCGTGACCGTCACGCGCAGGCGCCGGCCGACGCCCTATGGCGATGCCATCTCCACCTATGTCGACAAGCTCGACGAGCGTCGCGGGGCAGTCTTCTCGTCGAACTACGAATATCCGGGTCGCTACACCCGCTGGGATACCGCCATTGTCGATCCGCCGCTCGGCATCTCCTCCTTCGGTCGCAAGGTCTGGATCGAAGCTTACAACGGTCGCGGCGAAGCTTTGCTGTCGATGATCGCCGACGCTCTGGCCTCCGTTGACGATCTGGCAATGGGCGCCCGCACCGCGACCCGCCTCGATCTCGACGTCAAGCTGCCGTCACGCGTCTTCACCGAGGAAGAGCGCTCGAAGATGCCGACGGTCTTCACCGTGCTGCGCGCCATCACAGCGCTGTTCTATTCGGAAGAAGACGCGGCCATCGGCCTCTTCGGTGCGTTCGGCTACGATCTCGCCTTCCAGTTCGACGCCATCGACCTGAAGCTTGTCCGTCCCGACGATCAGCGCGATATGGTGCTCTTCCTGCCGGATGAGATCCTCGTCGTTGACCACTATTCCGCCAAGGCCTGGATCGACCGCTACGACTTCACCAAGGGTGACGTCACCACCATCGGCCAGTCGGAGGAGATCGCGCCGGAGCCCTTTGTGCACACCGACACGATCCCGCCGCGCGGCGATCATCGTCCCGGCGAATATGCCGAGCTGGTCACCAAGGCTAAGGAAAGCTTCCGCAAGGGCGATTTGTTCGAGGTGGTTCCCGGCCAGAAGTTCATGGAGCGCTGTGACTCGAAGCCGTCGCAGATCTCCAAGCGGCTGAAGGAAATCAATCCCTCGCCCTATTCCTTCTTCATCAATCTTGGCCATCAGGAATATCTGGTCGGCGCATCGCCGGAGATGTTCGTGCGCGTCAATGGCCGCCGCATCGAGACCTGCCCGATCTCTGGCACGATCCGCCGGGGTGCCGACCCGATCGAGGATTCGGCGCAGATCCTGAAGCTCCTCAACTCCAAGAAGGATGAGAGCGAGCTTACCATGTGCTCCGACGTTGACCGCAACGACAAGTCCCGCGTCTGCGAGCCGGGCTCGGTCAAGGTCATCGGTCGCCGCCAGATCGAGATGTATTCGCGCCTCATCCACACGGTGGACCATATTGAAGGGCGGCTCCGCGACGGCATGGACGCTTTCGACGGCTTCCTGTCCCATGCCTGGGCTGTCACCGTCACCGGTGCGCCGAAACTGTGGGCCATGCGCTTCATCGAGAAACACGAGAAGAGCCCGCGCGCCTGGTATGGCGGCGCCATCGGCATGGTCGGCTTCAACGGCGACATGAATACCGGCCTTACGCTGCGCACCGTGCGCATCAAGGACGGCATTGCCGAAGTGCGTGCCGGTGCGACACTTTTGAACGACAGTGACCCGCAGGAAGAAGAAGCCGAAACCGAATTGAAGGCCTCCGCCATGATTGCAGCGATCCGTGACGCCAAGAGCGGCAATGATGCCTCCTCCAAGCGCGGCGTGGCGCGGGTGGGCGAGGGGGTCAACATCCTGCTCGTCGACCATGAGGATTCGTTCGTCCACACGCTGGCCAACTACTTCCGTCAGACGGGTGCCACCGTGAACACGGTGCGCACGCCGGTGCCGGAGGAGATCTTCGACAGCTTGAAGCCCGATCTCGTCGTGCTCTCGCCCGGTCCCGGCTCGCCTGCCGATTTCGACTGCAAGGCGACGATCAAGAAGGCGCGCGCTCGGCAATTGCCGATCTTCGGCGTCTGCCTTGGTCTCCAGGCGCTGGCAGAAGCCTATGGTGGGGAATTGCGCCAGCTTGCGGTTCCCATGCATGGCAAGCCGTCGCGCATCCGCGTGCTCGAACCCGGCCTTGTCTTCTCAGGGCTCGGCAAGGAAGTGACTGTCGGTCGCTACCACTCGATTTTCGCCGATCCGGCGACCCTGCCGCGCGATTTCATGATCACGGCAGAAAGCGAAGACGGCACGATCATGGGCATCGAGCACACCAAGGAACCGGTCGCCGCCGTCCAGTTCCACCCGGAATCGATCATGACACTCGGCGGCGATGCCGGCATGCGGATGATCGAGAATGTCGTGGCGCATCTGGCAAAACGGGCGAAGGTGCAGGCGGCTTGAGGATTGGGGTGGGGCGCTTCGGCGCCCCGAATTGTTTCGGCGATAGACGCAGATCCGTGTCCGGGGGTGCTAACGGCTCTTCCGACGGAGCTGCCGGTAGGTTGCTGTTTGACAGCATGTACACTCCGTTACACTATTCCCTGAAGCCAAGCCGCAAGGAGCAGTGATCCGATGAACAAGGTCGTTTTGACCACTGAAATCGACGCCGGTCTCAATCAGGCGCTTGAAGAGATCGCGCGTTTCGACAAACGCTCGGCTTCCGACCTAGCAGATCAGGCTATCCGCAATCTTGTGGAGGAGCGCGTCGCGACGCGTGAACTGGTAGGTCATGGACTTCGTCTCGTTGACGCAGGTGACGTCAAGGCCGTGGACAGTGCAGAGGTGCACCGCTGGCTGATGTCTGACGAGGACGATTTTCCGGCGGCGCGCTGAAGTCCATACATCTCCGCTACCTTCCGACTGCGGAGCCTGGCCTTCGATGGATGCGCGACGACTACAAGCGTCATCCAAACCTGGACATCGTGGCGGCGTCGGCAGCCTTGACCACAGCGGAGCGGACGATCGCCAATCATCCCGAGAGCGCTCCACGCTTCGAGGATTTCGAGCGTGTTCGAGAATACCACACGCGCGGGACGCACTTTGCATTGCTGTATGTGGCGACTGCTGACCAGATATTGATCATCGATGTTCGCGACACTCGCGGCCAGAGAAGCGTGGATAGGCTTCGGCAGTTCCTTGCAGGCCAAGCCACGCTGTTTTCGGAGAAATGACTCTGCTGCTGATACCCTTCTTCTGGATTGATTGCGCAATGTTTGCCATCGCCCACTCAAACAGATGACCGGCGTCTTCACCCGTCCTTCTCGAATAATGATAAAAACTCTCAAGATTTTTTCTTCCCACTGAAAAATTTTGCTGACCCGATCGTTTTTCCCTTGGCAGCCTGCTTTTGAGCCGGTGGTCTCAATGGTCATGTGCCGTCGTTTGACGGTTTCGGTGAGCGTTGAACCCGGCAAAAAGGCCGCATGCGCACGTAGCCTCGGTTCGAGGGACTGCGCTGTGCGGCAAGGCTCGGACGCCGCTGATCGTGTTTTGGTAACAGGGGACTTTTTATGCAAATGTCGAGGGGAACTCACACGCGAAGCCTGAAGGCGAGCAGGCGGAGCATTGTTGCAGGCGTTTCGCTTCTGGCGATCTCGGTCGTTTCGGCGCATGGCCAGGATGCGACCAGCGAAGACGGCGCTAACGAGAACGGTGATACGAGGCTTGCGCCGATCGTGGTGACGACGACGGCCGAAGGCCAGCCGCCGGCCACGGGAACGGTCGGCCAGCCGCCGGAAGCCTATGCCGGCAACCAGGTGGCCAAGGGTGCCCGCCTCGGTTCGCTCGGCAATCGTTCAATCATGGAAACGCCGTTCAGCATCACGGCCTATACGGCAAAGCTGATCCGTGACCAGCAGGCGCGCACGGTCGCCGACATCACGCTCAACGACCCCTCCGTGCGCTCGGATGCGCCTGCCTTCAGCGAACGCGATTCCTTCTTCATCCGTGGCTTCTCGGTGGTCAATCTGGACGTGCTCTATGATGGGCTGCCCTATATCGCCAATCCACGCCGCAGCTACCTTGAAGGGATAGAGCGGGTCGAGGTTCTGAAAGGGCCAACTGCCTTCGTCAATGGCGGCATCGGCCGTGTCGGCGGCACCATAAACCTCATCCCCAAGCGCGCCGGCGACGAGCCGCTGACCCGCCTGACAACCACCTATATCAGCGACGGCCAGTTCTGGAACCATCTCGATGTTGGTCGCCGCTATGGCGCGGCCGGCGAATGGGGCATCCGCGCCAATGGCTCCTATCGCTTTGGCGATACCGCCATGGACAGTAACGAGATGAAGGTCGGCGTTGCCTCGCTCGGTCTCGACTACGAGGGTGAAGACGTCCGCGCCTCGCTCGATCTCAGCCATTCCGACCAGAAGATCGATGCGCCGACATCGCTGTTCAATGCGGCGGCCTCCGGCATTGCGATCCCGGATGCTCCCGATGGCCGCATCAACACGGCGAGCCCGTTTGAATATCACGACAGCACCCACAGCATGGCGGCTGCCCGTGTCGAATATGATCTGCTGGACAACACGACGCTTTATGCTGCCGTGGGCGCCAGCCGCTATCGGGAGGACTTCCTGACGTCGTCCTATACGATCAACAATGCGAACGGCAATGCGACCTCGGAGCTTGCGATCCAGCCGCAGCAGATCGACGGCTATTCCGGGGAAATCGGCATCCGTTCAGAGTTCGAGACGGGCCCGGTCAACCACAAGGTCAATCTCTCGGTGCAGAAGAGCCTCAACGAGAATTATCGTGGCGGTTTTGCGCCCGGTGCACTCGGGCTGCCCGGATCCTATTCGACCAACATCTACAATCCGAGCTACCTGCCCGGTAGCGCCGTGAGCAGCCTCAATCTGCCGACATCGGACAATCTGCCGCTGTTTGCCGACCTCTTGTCCACCAGCATCGCGTTTTCGGACACACTTGGTTTCTTCGACGAACGTCTCGAGGTCACGCTCGGCGGCCGCTACCAGGAAATGCGCCAGAGGGGCTTCAACACCCGGCCCGATCGCGGGACGGTCGGCGTGCAGAACTACTATTATGACGAGGCCCGTTTCAGCCCGGCCGTTGCCGCCAATCTGCGCCTGATGGACGGCCTCTCGCTCTATGCCAACTATGTCGAGGCGCTGACGGAAGGCGCGATTGCCCCGGCCACTGCTGCCAATGCCAATGAGGTGTTCCAGCCCTTCGTCAACGAGCAGAAGGAAATCGGCTTCAAGTACGATCTCGGCAGTGTTGCGTTTACCGCCGCCCTGTTTGAGATCCGTCAGGCCAGCGGCTATACCACGGCAGCCACGAACATCTATTCGGTTGACGGTCTGCAGGTAAACCGTGGTGTCGAACTGTCCGCCTTCGGTGAGCCGATCGACGGCTTGCGGCTGCTGGGTGGTGTCACCTTCCTCGATGCTGAGCTGGCACGAACCCGCAATGGCGCCTTCGACGGCAAGAATGCGCCGGGTGTGCCGAAGACGATGGTCAGCCTTTACGGCGAGTATGACCTGCCATCGATCGAGAATCTGACGCTGACCGGTCGCCTCGTCTACAGTGGCAATACCTTCTACGACCAGGCCAACACCCAGAAGGTCGATGGCTGGACCCGCGTCGATCTCGGTGCGCGCTACAAGTTCGAACGGGAGAACGGCAAGCCGATTGAAATCCGGGCGAATGTCGAGAATGTCTTCAACGAGAACTACTGGGCATCGTCCGCGCGTGGTTTCCTCGCGGCCGGCGCGCCCCGGACGTTCATGCTCTCCGCCTCCTTCGATTTCTGAGCGTTGATAACATCCTGACGATGGGATTGGCCGCGCCATTCACGGTGCGGCCTTTCGGTTCTGTGCAGAGAGCATCTCCTGCCTTGACCTTTCCTCAACCCTTCGGCATTACGCTCACACTTCAACGAACCGCCCGCTTTGCCGGGCGGTTTTGTCGTTTTTGGAATTGCGTCTGCAATTCACTCGCATCTGCAGGGAAAAGGCCATGGTGGCTGATAACAACACTTACGTTCGGCGGCTCGCGCTCTTCGGCATTCCGCTCGCCTTCGGGGTCATGGGGCTGAAGCTTTGCGCCTGGTGGGTGACGGGTTCGGTCGCGCTCTTGTCCGATGCGCTGGAATCGACCGTCAATGTAATTGCCGCCTTCCTTGCCTATTTTGTCATCCGCTATGCGCAGAAGCCGGCGGATGACGATCATCCCTATGGCCACCACAAGGCGGAATATCTCTCGGCCGTTCTCGAGGGCGTGCTGATCGTGGTGGCGGCACTGCTCATCATCCGCGAGGCGATCCCGGCCCTTCAGAACCCGACCTTGCCCGATGCTCCCTTCCTCGGGCTCGCGATCAACGGCCTTGCCGCTGTCATCAATGCCGCCTGGGCAACGCTCCTGATTCGCGTTGGCAGAAGCCACCGTTCCCCGGCGCTTTCGGCCGATGGCCAGCACATCATGTCGGACGTCGTCACCTCCGTCGGTGTGATCATCGGTCTCCTGCTGGTGCTGGCGACCGGCTATGCGATCCTTGATCCGGTGCTTGCGATCCTCGTTGCGCTCAACATCATCTGGCAGGGCTGGAAGGTGATCGCGCAATCCGTCGCCGGGCTGATGGATGTCGCCGTCTCTCCCGAGGAAGCCGAGGCGATCCGGCAGGCGATCAAGGAGAATTCGGAAGGGTCGCTGGGGGTTCATTATCTGCGCTCGCGCCGGGCAGGGGCCGCGACCTTCGTTGCCTTTGATCTGGTCGTGCCCTCGAAGATGAGCGTGCGCGACGCCCATGTGATCTGTGACCGGCTGGAAATGGCCGTGCACAAGGCGGTGCCCGGCACGCGCGTCACCATTCACGTTGAGCCCGAAAACGAGATGGCGCATGGCGCCGGCATCGAACTCGGGCGCTAAATTAAAAGGATACCATCATGAGCAAGACCGATACTTCAGGGTTGACCCAGCTCGGCCAGAGCGTCGATGCGCCGACCAGCCCCGAGACTGCCGTTCTTGAGCGCGTGCCGAACGGCAATGCCGGCACGGACTATGTCGTGCGCTTCACAGCACCCGAATTCACCTCGCTTTGCCCAATGACCGGTCAGCCGGATTTCGCCCATATCGTCATCGACTACATCCCCGGCGACTGGCTGGTGGAATCGAAATCGCTGAAGCTCTTCCTCTTCGCCTTCCGCAATCACGGCGCCTTCCACGAGGATTGCTCGGTCTATATCGCCAAGCGCATCGTCGAACTTCTGGATCCCAAGTGGCTCCGCATCGGTGCCTACTGGTATCCGCGCGGCGGCATCCCGATCGATGTCTTCTGGCAGACCGGCGAGCCGCCAAAAGGCGTCTGGCTCCCCGAACAGGGCGTCGCCACCTATCGCGGACGCGGTTGATCTCAAACGCTTCGGGTGACTTCCCGCGTCCGAAGCGCTAGCCTCCGGCCCGTAGCATCCGGATCGGAGGCCCTTCATGCCACAGTTTCTTGCCGTCTATACGATGAAGCACGAGGACTTCGCGCGTTTCCGCAGCCTGCCCAAGGCCGAGCAGGATGCGATCGATGCCGAGGGCATTCCGAAGTGGATGGCCTGGGAAGAGCGCAACGCTGCCGCCATCGTCAATCGGGGCGGCATGGTGGGCAAGACCACGCGCGTCACCAAGCATGGCATAGCCCCGGCGAAAAATGGTATCTGCGGCTATCTGATTGTCGAGGCTGAAACGGCAGAGGCGGCTGCGCGCCTCTTCGAAGACCATCCGCATATCACCGTCTTTCCCGGTGATGGCGTCGATATCATGCCCTTCGTCACCGATCCTCCGGAGTAAGGCAGCCTCTGCGGTCGTCCTGTCAGCACACATACGTAAACACGGCGGCCAAGGTGCCGCCGTTCGCATTTTCGTTATCTTGGCGAAGGTCGGGATCAGCCGAAGGCAATTAGAGCGTCACCGGCGACCGCCACCCGACCAAACCTGCTGTGTCCCTCTTGCACGGTTGAGCCAGAGCGTCCGCATATTTGGTCCGCCGATCGTAACCCGGTGAGGGTTTGAAAAAATCGCGCGAGCGGTTTGCAAAGGTCCACGGGAAGTGCTGTGCGGACCGGCGTCGAGACTGTGCGTCGGCGTCCCGGAGGCAGCTGACCTTGGCGTGAAGTAAATGTGACAAATACTTGAAGATTGGTCGGCTGCCCTCTCGGCCGAGGCCGGCACTTGGCCAAGTGCCTGTCATCTGCCAGGCCAAATTTGGGGAGTTTTGCCAAGGTGACGGTCGCCTCCGCAACCATTGGTACTCAAATATCTGATTCGAAACTCATTTTTTTGCTTCTGCCAGTCTGATTAATTATCCCTAATTATGTGTTAATGAAGTATTGACGAAAGCAAAGGATGTGTGGTTCTATTCCTGTGGACTGGCTTTCTCGTTGTCTTAAGTATTGCACCGCATATATATAAATAAAATGATATCTTGTGCGGCGTTTGCGACGGCTCTGAGTCGCCTGGCTTCGATGTCATTTCGATGGATGTGGCATTGAATTGTCACCTTGAATCCAAGGTGACTTGATAGAATTCAATTTATAAATGGGGATTCTCCAGAATAGTCTGGAGGGTAGTAAGCTCTGTTGTCTTGTACGGCCGAATCTCTGTCTGAGGTGGTTGAGTACGGATTGAAATCGGGGCGATAGATTAAAACAGAGGAGAGAGACTATGAAAACTATTCTCGCAGCATCGGTTATTGCATTGATGGCCAGTTCCGCAATGGCGCGTGGCTGGGGCCCGCCGCCGCCGCCGCCGCCGGTTCCGGCGCCTGAGATCAACATGAATCAGGTATTCCAGGGTATTCAGGCCGCCCTGAACAAGGTTGAAGGTGGCGAAGACGTAAACGACGTCACTCAGACGGCTCTGAATGCGGCCAACCTGATCAACCTTCCTGATGAAGAACTCGATGTTGTCGCGCAGACGGCGGCCGGCGTACAGCTGGCAGCCAACTATGTGAACTTCTCGGAAGACCTGTCGGAGGTTACGCAGTCGGCGACGAACGTTCTGAACTCGCTCACCGTCGAGTCTGTGACGGGTTCGATCACGCAGACGACGACGGCCGGTCAGGCCGCGTTGAATGCCGTTGAGGGCGTCGGCTCCTATAGCTGGAAGCATGGGAAGGGCGGTTACGGCAGTGATGACATCTATGATGTCACGCAGACGGCGCTGAATGCTGCCAACCTGGTCTCGCTCGGCAGCGTCAGTGAAGATCTGAACATCGTTCAGACCTTCACCACCGGCCAGCTCGCCGCAAACTATGTCGGTGCGCTCGACAACGTATCGAAGATCACCCAGAGCGCGACGAACGTCGCCAACTCGATCGGTGCAATCACCGCCAGCGAGTGACGTATTTGGATGGGGGCGGGTGTTAACTCGCCCCCATTTCTTTCCAACAGTTGTCTGAGGGGGTCCGGTTCATGACGAGCCGGGATGCGTGTCTTCATGTTCCGGAGTTTGCGAGTTTCCCTCGCAGTTGCCTTTGGGCTCGCCATTGTGGTGCCCGGCTTTCCGGCCGCGGAACCAATGGAGCCGTGGGGTGCTAGCGAGGTTGAGCGCTCAACCCAGATCGTTCAGCGTTTCGTGGGTCGTCAGGATGCGGCGCAGGTGCTGAACTGGACGGCGCCGTCATCGGCGGTTGGAGTTCGGCAGACGGCCAGCAATTCGGGCAATCTTGTCAATATCAATGACAGGGCGCTGAAAAGCGTACGTCAGGATTTTGACGGAAGTCAGCTTTCACTGAATGAGATCGTGCTGAACACCGTTGCGGCCCTTGAGTCGATCGAGCAGGATGCCTCCAATATCGGCAATGCCGTGATTGGCGGCGACATCGGCAATGTCGAGCAATACTTCGCCGACGGTTCCGTGCAGCACGCGATGAACCATCTGATCTTGCCTGAATTGCCTGGCACGGTACGCCAGGTCGGCCTCAATACTATGAATCTTGTTTTTTCCGAGCAGTCGGTGGCGTTGAGTTCGCAGAATTTTACCAAACAGGCGGAGCAGGTCGTTGACAACAGGCTCAATGTTGCGGGGGCCGGGGGCGGCGGGGCGATTGTCCAGGAGGGGACCAATCTCGGCAATATCATCATCGCGCGCAATGTCGATGAGGTCGTGCGCGACTTCTCGGGTGATCAGATCATCAACAATGTCGTGACACTGCAGAATGGCGCGCGCTGGGGGTCAATCAGTCAGAATGGCATCAACATTGCCAACTATATTGAGGCCGAGAGCATCGGATATCTCCGCCAGACCTCGAGCAACGGTCAGCAGATTGTCAACAACCGGGTCGAGCAGATGACCCTTGATGGTTTGACACAGACGATCACCTCGCCGAACATCACCCAGAGTTCGAACAATTATGTCAATGTGATCGTGCTCAAGAAGATGCTCCCGGACGGTACGTCGCAAGTTGTCGACGTGATGCAGAAAGCGGAATATGGGCAGGCCGTCCAGGGCGCCAATGGTGGCGCCGTCTCGCAGACCGGGAACGCGGTCGAGATAGAGCGCTGATCGCCTCATTGCTGTGCGTTCAGGCTGTAATCCATCCTATCGGTGACATCAATAGTCCGCGCAGGCCGGGTCCTGGCACCATTGCGGGAACTCGATCCATGGCGCGTCGGGCCATTGTGCCGGCTTCGTCTCCATGTAGGACGCGGCCGCACGGAGGTAGTTATTCTGCGCCTTCACCAGTTTTGTCGAGCAGATATAGGCGGCATGTTGCTTGATCAGCTTGCCGATACTGTCCTTCGCGCCCTGATCCACGGAATTCGGCACGGGCTGGTTAAGGGCCGTAAAGTAGGCGTCTATCCCGGTCATGACACTCTGCGGCGAGCCGCGGACGTAGGTTTCGCAGGTCGCGCCGGTTCGCTTCAGCTCCACCATGGCACGCACCATGTTCTCCACTGCGTTCGTCTCGGACGCTGCCGGTGAGGCCCCAAGGACCACTGCAAGTGTCAGATATGCAAATTTACGCAATGGAATCGCCTATACAATCGCTTGTCGTTTAAAGATTCTTGCTTCATCCATCTTCTATTGTCCAGCGTTGTGATTCGTGTGTCCGTTGTTGTGCGGAGGTGTTGTCTTTCAGCAACGAACTGGCGGTCACTTAACTGCTCTGTTGTTTTTTATGTAGATTTCCGCTGTCTCTCGCTGGCTTTAGTGCTATCCAAGCCCTTGGTTATTGGGTGGAATGAGATAGGTAACCTATAAAATTATGGGGGTTTCATGATCAATTCTCGGCATGTCGCCTGGCTTCTTGCGCTGGGTCTCATAAGCCCTGCCGCTGCCGTCGCGAACGGCCTCGGTGAGGATCGTCCCTACCAGTTTCGAACGCCCAACGAGCGCCAGGTGCTTCTCAATCTTGAGCGCACCCGCCTCGAACTGCAGGGCGAGTTCCCGGCGACCGGCGTCGGATCGGCTGCCGGTCTCGGCACTCAGCAGACCGGCAACGCCACAACCATAACGATTAATGGCTCTGGAAATACTATTACTGTCGATCAGGACAATTCCGGTGATCAGACGATCACCCAGACCGATAGCAACAATTCCATCCTGAACAATTGAGGCTTGGGGCATGACTTTTGGTAAATTCCGCAGCCTCCTGCTTGCTCCCGTCCTGTTGCTCGCTGCATGCCAGTCGCAAACCGCCGAACAGGCCCCGAAGGAGCCTTTTCTGGGGCCCGTTCCGATCGCGACGCGCACGCCGGTCGACGCAGCGCTTGAATGCCTGAGCAAGACGCCCGAGGTTCAGCGCTATCCGCGCATGTTTGCCGTGCACGTCATCACCGACCAGACCGGCCGCTATTCGTCCGAAGAAGCCGGCAATTACCTGCCGCGCGACAGCGCCGGCATGATGGTCTCGCTGCTGCAGAAGGCTGGCGTAAAGCAGGTGAACCGGTCGAACACGGCGGTTTCCGAATGGGAAATCGCCCGCGCCCGGGAGCAGATCCTCGGCGACGGCGGCAATGTCGTTGTCGGCGATGAAAGCCTGCCGTTCCGCCCGCTCGTCAAGGGTGCGCTGCGCGGCTCCGATTATGTCATCGATGGTGTGATCACGCAGCTCGACTTCAACACCTATTCCGGCGGTATCGAGGCAACCGTGGGTGGCGGCGGCGGTGGCGCCCGCCGGTTCGCCGTGACGGCGGCCGTCGATATCCGGGTCACCGACACCAAGTCGACGCGCATCGTCAGGGCCAAGTCCTATTCGAAGCAGGCCGTCGGGCGCGAAGTCTTCGCCTCCGTCTTCCGCTTCTTCTCCGACGAATTGTTCGACATCAAAATCGGCACGAAGTCGCAGGAAGGGCTGCAGGCCGCAGTTCGCTGGACACTGGCCGATGCAACCTATGATCTCGTCAAGGAATTGACCGGGCATAAGGGTGCTTGCGACGTCTATCTGCCCAAGGCGTCCCAGGATGATCGGGCTGAGACCACAGTGGTCGCCGCGGCCAATTGAGCCCTTTCTGGCTGCATCAGGAGTGGCGCCGCCGCGGCGCCGTTCGGCATGACCTGGCAGTCAGATCGTTCAATTGTTTCTGTTCAATATTTCGGCTCGATCCGTTGAAGACGCAGGCGTATCTTCACTTCTCCACGCCGAGCACTTCGGCGCAGCGCGACAGGCTGAAGCCGTCGCCATCGGTGTCGTTGCTGGCACGGATGCTGGTGATTTCGCCTGCAGTATTGCTATTGATCTGCAACTCACAGAAGAGTTGCTGATATTGCGGCGGCGCGATCATCTCGGGTTCCCAGAAGGGATCTCGGGTCATCACGCGTGTGTGAGTCACGACCGTCTGGCCGGATCCGTCGTTGCGGGTCTCCGTGCGCACGATGGTGCGGGTCGGTTCTGGGCGCGAATAGGTCGGCGGAATGTAGCGTGTCTTGTCGCCGCCACGCCAAGTATAGATCTTGCCGGATGACAGCGGATATTCGCTCTCCGGCGGACCATAGGCTGCAAAGAAGCGCTCGACAGGCTGGCCGATCCAGCGCGACTGCAGGGCGCGATTGGCATCCTCTGTCGTCGTGCAGCCGGCGAGCAGCGCAAGCGGGAGAAGAAAAGCAGCGATCAGGTCTCGGGCAGGGCGCATGATGGTTCTCGCAAGACGGGTGTTTGCTTACGTCTTCAGTCGTACTGCGTCGGGTGCATGGCCCGCAAGATGGTGTGGTGGCCTGTCGGGTCTAAGTTCTGGTCCAATCCTGGTCTTTTCGACCGACGGGCTGGACCGCCTTGGCGTTTCTTGACTATCCCGCCGTTTTCGCCAGGAGCCTGCGGTTAAAGGTTTGCCAGCCTGGCTTGAGCCTTTCCCGGTCTGAACGCCCCCTTGCTTCCATTGCGCCGCTCGCCCCAGGATGAGTGGCTTCGCTCTGGCCGGAACACACCGGCTGAGCCGCGGTTCAGCTTGTTTACCCCTAAGCTGATCCCATATCTGAGGAAGCCCAACAGATGTCCGGCCGCAGCCGGCCGAGGAGTGCCTTCTTGTTTTCCTTCGACAATAGCTACGCTCGATTGCCGCAGAGTTTTCATCGACCGGCAAGACCTGCTGCCGCGTCCGCCCCGAAGCTGATCCGCTTCAACCAGGGCTTGGCCGATGAACTCGGCCTCGATGTTACAGATACAGACGAGGGGCGGCTTGCGCAGATCTTTGGCGGGCAGGTGATTCCGATTGGCGCCGAGCCTTTGGCCCAGGCCTATGCAGGCCATCAGTTCGGCCATTTCAATCCGCAGCTCGGCGATGGGCGCGCCCTGCTGCTCGGCGAAGTCATCGACCGTGCGGGCAGGCGGCGCGACATCCAGCTCAAAGGCTCTGGCCCGACGGCCTTCTCGCGCAACGGCGACGGCATGGCAGCCCTCGGCCCGGTCTTGCGCGAATACATTGTCTCGGAAGCTTTCGCCGCGCTCGGCGTGCCGGCCACCCGGGCGCTCGCCGCCGTCGCAACTGGCGAACAGGTGGTGCGCGAGACCATGATGCCGGGTGCCGTGTTCACCCGCGTCGCTTCAAGCCATATCCGCGTCGGCACCTTCCAGTTCTTTGCCGCGCAGGGCGATGAGGCGGCAGTCCAGACGCTCGCAGACCACGTGATCGATCGCCATTATCCTGAGGCGCGCGACGCTGAAAATCCCTACCTTGCCATGCTGATAATGGTTGCCGAACGCCAGGCAAGGCTGATCGCCCGTTGGCTCTCGATCGGCTTCATCCACGGGGTGATGAACACCGACAACATGGCGATCTCGGGCGAGACCATCGATTTCGGCCCTTGCGCCTTCCTCGATGAATACGACCCGCGCAAGGTGTTCTCCTCGATCGACCAGCGCGGGCGCTATGCCTATGCCAACCAGCCTGGGATCGGCCAGTGGAACATAGCCCGGCTTGCCGAATGCCTGTTGCCGCTCCTCGATGTCGATGAGGAGAAGGCGATCGAGGCGGCGAACGCTGTTCTGAAAGCCTTCGGCGACGTCTTCCAGGGGGCATGGCTCGAACTCTTCAAGTCCAAGCTCGGTCTGACAGGCGAGGGTGCGGATGACCGGCTGCTGATCACCGATTTCCTTGAGTTGATGCATCAGGGCGAAGCTGATTTCACGCTGACCTTCCGAGCGCTCTCCAAAGTGGCTGGGGGTTCCGGCGACGAGGTGTTGACCCAGCAGTTCAATGCGCCGGTCTCTCTGTCCGATTGGCTCTCGCGCTGGCGCATGCGGATCGGTCACGGTCGTTTGCCCGCGGATTTGCAGATGGCGATGGAGACTGTCAATCCGGTGCTGATCCCGCGCAATCACCGTATTGAGGAGGCGATCGCTGCAGCAATCTATGGCGACTTTTCCAACTTCCACCGATTGGTAGATGCGCTCTCCCAGCCTTTCGCCGAAGACCCGGCCACCGCCGATCTGCGTGTGCCCCCGACGCCGGAAGAGCGCGTCACGCGTACCTTCTGCGGAACGTGAGGCCGGGGACACTCCATTGAAGCCGGACTTGCAGCGGCGCTCCTCTCGTTGAACTCGGCTTCGAAGTTGTGGCGCATCCTTGCCGGTGTCGTTCCAGCTTAACCCTCCAATAACCAAGGATTTTTCTGTGCGGTGCCAATCTTGGTGCTGTTCTGGTCCTTGTCATGCTGCGTTGCGAAGTTGCGCTGCACACGTGCTGTGCGTTGCGTCACATTTTTGCATCTGTGCAGGTCTGTGCAGCAACGGATTGTTTTTTCTGAATGTCTCGTTTGCGCCCCTCAGGAATGCAGTGGATTTTTGTGCGTCTTACACATTGTTTTTGGGGATCATAATTCATAGATCCCCTGGATTGTTATATCCAAAAAAAGTCTGTTATCGTACCTTTACAAGAATAGAAATCGTCAGTCGGCCGCCTGCAACGCAGGATTTAATCCGACTCTAAATCGAATTCGATTCTTCCTTAAAAATAGGCAGTATTGTTTCTCCCATTATTTTGTGGGGGATGTGGGTATTGCTATGAAAAATTTTCGCATTGGGGGCTTTGACGAGAAATGGACTCAGCAACGTTTAGTGTGGGGCGTGTCGTTCCCTTGTCTTCACCGCAGTCTGGTATGTGGCTCAAGCAAAAAATCTCTGATCCAAACTGGAGTTTCATGCTGGCGGAGGTCATCGAGATCGAGGGCCAACTTGATCCGGATCTTTTTGTTCTTGCGCTTCGTCAAGTATCGGATGAGCTCGAAGCGACACGAACCCGGATCCGTGAAGTGGACGGGCACCCGCGACAGGTGTTCTTGCCGCTGTACCCCGGCGCCTTCCCCATCATCGATCTCGAAGGGGAGGCCAATCCCCGCGCTGCGGCTGAAACCTGGATGGATGCCGAGCTGCGTCGTCCGCTCGATCTCGCTCGGGACGATCTGTGGCGCAACGCTTTGTTGCGCATCGATGCGACGACCTGGGTTTGGTATCACAGCGCCCATCACATTCTTTTCGATGGTTTTTCCGGTGGTCTCATCGCCCATCGCGTCTCGGAACTCTATGCCGCCCTCGTGGAGGAACGACCTGCGGTTTCCTGCTCCTTCGGCGCTCACGACGACCTTCGTCTGCAGGAGGATGCCTATCGCAAGTCGATCCATTTCGATCGCGACCGCCGCTACTGGATGGAGCAGTTGCAAGCCCTGCCGGATCCCGTCACCCTGGCGCGTGGCAATGCGGAACCTGTCGGCGGTCTTTTGCGCCACAGCATCGACATGGACCGTCCGCGCATCGATGCGCTGGAGGCCATTGGTCGCAATGCTGGCGGCAGTCTTCCACAAACGTTGATTGCGTTGGTTGCGACCTATTATGCCCGTGCCACGGATGTCGAGGATCTGACGATCCTGACCATGGTGACGGCGCGCATCAGCAATGACATGCGTCGCATTCCCGGAATGGTCGCGAATGCGGTGCCCCTGCGCTTTACCTTTCGGCCGGAAACCACACTCGCCGATGTGATCAGACAGGCGTCGCAGCAGATGGCGCGCGCCCTGCGCTACCAGCGCTATCGATATGAGGATATGCGCCGCGATCTCGGCCTGTCCCACCGCGAGGAACAGATAGCCCGTCTCGGCGTCAATATCGAGCCGTTCAATTACACGTTCGATTTCGCCGGTCTTCCCGCCCGTACGCGCAATCTGTCGAACGGTACGATGACGGATCTGACCATCTTCGCCTATGACCGCGGGGACAGAAGCCCGGTCCGCTTCGATTTCGATGCCAATCCAGCGCTCTACAGTCTCAGCGAGCTTCAGGATCACCAGATCCGCTTCGAAGCGATGATCGACGGCCTGATCGAAGCGCCCAGGGAGCCAATGATTGCGCTATCTCTCCTTTTGCCTGAGGAGCGCGAGCGGGTGCTTGTGCAGTGGAATGCGACGGGTCGACCGATCGAGCAGGTCAGCTGGCCGCAATTGTTCGAGCGACAGGCTCGGCGCAGTCCGCATGCGATTGCTGTCGTGGGCGATGCTGCGTTGACCTTTGCCGAGGTTGCTGATCTTTCCGATGGCTGGGCGCGTCACCTGTTGTTTGAAGGTGTCAGGCCGGGTGATCTCGTAGCGGTGGCCGTGCCACGCACAGAAATGCTGCCCGTGCTCTTGTTGGCGATCCTAAAGCTTGGTGCTGCCTATCTGCCGCTCGACCCATCCGATCGCAGCGATCGCCTCAGCGCCATTCTTGCTGAAGCCCGCCCTCGTCTTGTCATCACGACCACCGACATTGAAGATGACATCGATCTCGGCTCCCTGCCGCGCGTCCTTGCCGATCACCCCCCTGCTGTCGGCACGATTCCGCTCCCGGCTGATCCTGGCCCGCAGGATACGGCCTATGTCATCTTCACCTCCGGCTCGACAGGCCGGCCCAAGGGGGTGGAGATTGCGCATCGCGGTCTGACCAACTTCCTGCTTGCCATGCAGGAGATCGTCGATCTGCAACCATCCGATCGCTTGCTGGCGGTCACCACGATCGCCTTTGATATCGCGGCACTAGAGTTGTTCCTGCCTTTGCTGGCCGGCGCGACAGTTGTCATTGCCAAGCGTGATCAGGTGCGCGATCCCGCCCAGCTGCGCCGGTTGATTGTTCGGGAGGGCATCTCCGTGCTGCAGGCGACACCATCGCTCTGGCGCGCGCTCTTGCAGGACGGCACGACCGGGATAGAAGGTCTTCGTCCGCTGGTTGGCGGCGAGGCGCTGCCGGCAGACCTCGCCCACCAGATGGCGCGGCTCGGACATCCCGTGCTCAACTTGTATGGCCCGACGGAAACGACCATCTGGTCTACGGTAATGCCGCTCTGCGGCGGCGATCTTGTCAATCCGTCGATTGGTCGCCCGATCCGCAACACCGAACTCTACGTCGTCAATCGTCACGGACAGCCGGTGCCGCCGGGCTTTATCGGCGAGCTTCTGATTGGTGGCATGGGCGTTGCCAAGGGCTATCTCAACCGTCCGGATCTGACGGATGAGCGCTTCATTCCGGATACTTTCAGCAGCCATGGCGGACGGCTTTACCGCACTGGCGACCTGGTGCGCTGGCGTGAGGATGGCAGTCTCGATTATCTCGGGCGCAACGACTTTCAGATCAAGATCCGCGGCTTTCGCATCGAGCCCGGCGAAATCGAGGCCGCCCTCATCGGGCAGGAGGATGTGCGCCAGGCCGTGGTGATGCTGCGCCAGGATCCCGGCACGGACAAGCGCCTTGTCGCCTATGTCGAGCGAGCCGAAGGGGCGGGGGTCTTTGATCCGAAGCTCATCACCCGCAGGCTCGCCGCCGTGCTCCCCGGCCACATGATACCGGCCGCCTTTGTTGAATTGGAGGCCCTGCCGCTCAACGGCAACGGCAAGATCGACCGCAAGGCGCTGCCGGCGCCGGAATGGCGTTCGAAAACCGGTGATGACATCGTCCTGCCGCGCAACGATACCGAGCGAAAGCTCGCCAAGCTGTGGTGCGAGGTCCTGGATCTGGAGGCCGTCGGCGTGCATGACGATTTCTTTGCGCTCGGCGGCGATTCGCTGTCGGCGGCTGGCATGATCTCTGCCCTGCGCAGCAAACTTGACGGCGTGATCCCGCTCGCGGCCGTCTTCGAGACCCCGACGATTGCGGCCTTGGCTGAGCGTCTTGAAGTGGCCGAAGAGCCGCATTCTCTCATGCAGCCCGTCCTGCCGATCAAGGCGACGGGTGATGGGGCGCCGCTCTTCTGCATCCACCCGCTGCTCGGTCTCGGTTGGGGCTTCTTCGGGCTTGGCCAGCATGTCGGTGAGGATGTGCCGATCTATGCCCTGCAAGCCGACGGCTTGACCGATCCGGCGGCCGCGCCAGAGACGCTTGAGGCAATGGCAGGACGGTATCTGGAGCGCATCCGAGCCCGGCAGCCGCAAGGGCCCTATCATATTCTCGGCTGGTCGCTTGGCGGGTTGGTGGCGCATGAAATCGTCAGGCTCCTCAGAGCCGATGGCGAAGCGATTGCCTTTTTCGGCATGCTCGACAGCTACAAGTTCCGTCCTGGTGGTGCTCTGCTCGGGGAAAAGGTGTTGGCTGAAGCGGCCATGGCTTTCCTCGGGGCAGAGCTCGACGAATCCGCTGGGATCGAGACATTGCAGCAGCTGGGTGATTTTGCCGTGGATCGCTTCTACCGCGAGAATTCCGGATATCTCTCCTATACCGGTCTCGATGACCCCAAGCTTGTCGATCGGGCGCGGCAGGTCATCCTCGACAACTTCCACATGGCTGGCCGCTTCGTGCCGGGCCATATTGACGTGGATATGCATTTCTTCCGCGCCGGCAAGGTGATGGCGGCGCCCGCCACGCGCCGGGTGATCGACTACGACGTCGAGGCATGGCTGCCGCATGTGGGTGGCCGGGTCTATCTGCGCACGCTCGATTGCGGCCATGACGATATGCTCGACCCGCAACCGGCGGCCGAAATCGGCGCCGTCATCCAGGCAGAACTGCTGCGCGAAATCCTAGTCCTGCGACCCGTTGCCGAGGTGCAGAAGCAGCGCATCGCGGGTTGACCTCCCCAAGACGAAGAAAGGGCGCTCGTTGCGGGGCGCCCTTTTTTGATGGGGAGATGCTTAGTGACTTAGTTGGTGGCGATCCATCGCATCGAGAGATGCAATCAGGCTCGGCCCTTGGGCCGCCCAGCCAAGCTTCTGCTGCGTCAGCACGGAAGACGCCCGCATATCGAGACCGGCAAAACCGGCCATGGACCCAAAGTGCAGTTTTGCCTCTTCGGCATCGATCGACACAGTGGGGATATCCAGGCTGCGGGCAATGGCAGTGGCGATGTCACGCAGGCTGACACCCTCTTCGCCAACAGCGTGGTAGCGTTGCCCCGGCTGAGCCGCCTCGATCGCCAGCCGGAAGAGCCTGGCCGCATCGCTCAGATGGCAGGCCGACCAGCACGTCGCACCGTCCTCCACATAGGCGGCAAAGCCCTTGGCGCGGGCAATATCGATGAGATAGCTGACAAGGCCCTGACGAATGGTGTCATGGATCTGCGATAGCCGGACGGTGGAAACATTGAGGCCTGCCTCAACCAGATCTTTTGCCGCGAGTTCCGAGGCAATGCGCGGCGTCGGGTGGTTCAGGTCCAGCACAGTCTCGACCGCGATTTCTCCCGGGGCTGGACTTCCAATGCCGATGCCGGAGGTGATGAGCATGGGGCGGTTTGAGCCGGCAATGCCGCGTCCGAGTGCGGCGATCGCTCCGGCATCCTTTTGGCAATTGGCGAGATAGTTGGCAAAATCATGATCGAAGGCGAGGTGGATAACAGCATCTGCCTTGGACGCGCCCGCCGTCAGGCTGTCCGGGTCTTCCAGCGTGCCCTGATGGGCCTCGGCGCCCAGTGCCTGAAGCTTTGCTGCCCCCTCTGCAGAGCGGGTCAGTCCGAGCACCTGATGGCCCGCGGACAAGAGTTCGGGGATCAGAGCCGATCCGATAAAGCCCGTGGCGCCGGTGAGAAATATGCGCATGTGCGTTTCCTTTGCAGTTCAACGCGACAAGCCATGACAGATCCACTATCATGGTAAAGTAGTGACTTTATCCTGGTATAATGACTCCTAGTATCCGAGGCTTTCCATGGCGGCAACGACACTTGCGCAGTATCTCCGGGATCGCCGAGCCCGGCTCGATCCGGCGTCCTTCGGTTTTTCCGGCCGGCGGCGCACACCGGGTTTGAGGCGCGAGGAAATTGCCCAGCGCGCCAATATCAGCCCTACCTGGTACACCTGGCTGGAGCAGGGGCGCGGCGGCGCTGCGTCCGCCGATGTGCTGAACCGCATTGCGACCGCCATGCTTCTGACCGAGGCCGAGCGCGAACACCTCTTCATGCTGGGCCTGGGTCGTCCGCCCGAGGCGCGCTACAGAGAAGTCGAGGGTGTGCATCCACGCCTGCAGCGCTTCATCGATCGCCTCGATACGTGTCCGGCCGTGGTCAAGACGGCGACCTGGGAGGTGGTGGCCTGGAACAAGGCATCGACCATCGTGCTCTCCGACTATGGGCGGCTTCCGCAAGGCGAGCGCAACATGCTGCGCTTCCTGTTTTCGGACCCTGCGGTTCGGGCAAAGCAACATGATTGGGAAGCCATGGCCCGCTTCGCCGTCGGTGCCTTTCGTGCCGATGTGGCGCGGGCAGGGGCCATGTCGGAAGTGGAAGAGCTTGTGCACGAGCTTTCGGAGGCGAGCCCCGATTTTCGCCGGTTGTGGAGCGAGAACCGGATCAGCACGCCCGACGAGGGGGCAAAACATCTCGACCACCCGGTGCTGGGCGCCATCGAACTTGAATATTCCGCATTTGCCGTCGATGGGCGTCCGGATCTCAATCTCATGGTCTATACGCCGCTGGACGAGGCTGTAGCAGACCGCATTCGTCATCTGGTCATGGCGCAAAAGCAAAAAAAAAGCGCCCGTTGCGGGGCGCCTTTCGCAATGCGTAAAACTTGGGGCTAATCAGCTTGCAGGCTGCAGCGTCATCGAGGTGCCGGTGGCCGCGATGTTCAGGCCGATCTGGCCGGAAATGCTCACCGGCTGCAGGTGGATCGAGCCTGACGTGCCGCCGAACAGCACATTGGCGCCGATGCCGGCCCCGACGGTCGCTTCCGCCGTTGCGCCGCCATAAAGGCCGCCGAGCGAGCCCTTGTGGTAACCGGCGGTCGGGGCGAAGACGGCCCAGATCACGCGGCTCTGGGTGGTGAAGCCGAGGTCGACGCCGAACTTCTTGAGCGAACCGGAATAGGTGTCGAGCGGTTCGCCGTCGATGACGGAGGTGAAGGCGCAATCGGCGGTCTTTGCAGAGCCGAGGACGTAGCCGATGCCACCGCCGATCTGGCAATCCAGGTAGCCGATGCGGACACCGCCGACACGGTCGCTTTCGATGGCTATGGGGGCAGGGGCCGCGCCGGTCATGTCTGCGGCGGCGGTGATGCCGGCCGAGGTGAGGACGGGGAGGGCGGCGAGGGTGAGCGTAACGAATTTCTTCATGGGATTTCTCCTTCCATGTTCTGCTGCCCGCGGGGAGGGTGGCCGTTTTCGGCTTCTCGGGTAGCGTGGAACAACGCCTATCGGCAAAGATTGATCCAACTGAGGCTGAAGATAGGCGGCAAGGTGGCGATCCACCGTCTTATCGACCTAAGAGGAAACGGCGTCGCGCCCGGTTTCCCTTGCCGGAACATTTGCCCCGTTCGGCGCTTGTCCCGGACACTCAAGCCGGAGGCCTCCCATGACGCTCACCCTTCCCGACCTCGCCAAGAAGATGCAGAAGATCGACTTCTGCATGATGATCACCAAGTCCGAATTCGGCGCCATCGCCAGTCGGCCGATGAGCAATAACGGCGATGTCGACTATGACGGCGACAGCTACTTCTTCTCCTATACCGACACCCGCAAGATCCGTGAACTGACCGCTGACCCCGTCGTGTCGCTCACCTTCACCGCGGCGCCCAGCCTTCTCGGCAAGCCCGGCATCTTCGTTGCCGTCTCCGGCCGCGGCAGCCTGATTGCCGACAAGGCCGTCTTCGAGGCGCACTGGACCAAGGATCTCGATCGCTGGTTCCCTGAAGGTATCGATACGCCCGGCCTCGTGATGATCAAGGTGCATGCCGAGACCATCCAGTATTGGGATGGCGAGGACAATGGCGTCATCCGCGTCTGATCTCCAGGTCCGTCAGCGCGAGATGGGGCGTCGACTGTAGTCGGCGCCCCATCTCGTTCCCGACGCGACATCCTCTCTGCCCATCCCGCCGCGATCAGACGGATTTTGCAGTGCAAACGGGTCGTGGGTCTCTTGCAGAATGTCGCAGACAGGCTGCAATTGTCTCGGCACCCCTCTTAAGATCGGCGCATATCATCCACTCCCAGACATCAGGGTTCACAAGGCTATGGCAGAGTTTCCGACCAAGGCGAAAGTCGTCATCATCGGTCTAGGCGGCATCGTCGGCGCGTCGATCGCCCATCACCTCATCGAGCGTGGCTGGGACGATATCGTCGGCATCGACAAGTCGGGCATCCCGACCGATATCGGCTCCACGGCGCATGCGTCCGACTTCTGCTACACCACGAGCCATGACTATCTCTCGGTCTGGACCACCCAGTATTCCATCGATTTCTTCGAGAAGATGGGACACTACGCCCGTATCGGCGGTCTCGAAGTTGCCCGCACCGGCGACGACACCTGGATGGAAGAAATCAAGCGCAAGCTCTCCTCCGCCAAGGCGTTCGGCACCCGCGCGCATTATGTCTCGCCGGCCGAAATCAAGAAACTCTTCCCGCTGATCGAGGAAGATCAGGTCATGGGCGGCATGTTCGATCCCGATGCCGGCCTCGTCATTCCGCGCTCCCAGACCGTCGCGGGCAAGCTTGTCGATGCGGCTGAAAAGTCCGGCAAGCTTCAGATGTTCGGCAATACGCCGGCCCAGTCCCTCATCGTTGAGGGTGGCCGCATCAAGGGCGTCGTTACCCATCGCGGCACGATCATGGCCGATCACGTCGTGGTCTGCGCCGGCCTCTGGGGTCGCCTGATCGCGGAAATGGTCGGCGAAGACCTGCCGGTCATGCCGGTCGACCATCCGCTCACTTTCTTCGGCCCCTACAATGAGTTCGAAGGCACGGGCAAGGACATCGGCTATCCGCTGCTGCGCGACCAGGGCAACTCCGCCTATATGCGCGACACCGGCGACCCGAAGACCTCGGAAGGTGGCCAGATCGAATGGGGCTATTACGAGCAGCACAATCCGCGCATGTGCCATCCGCGCGAACTGCTCGAAAAACACGAGGCGCGCCTCTCGCCCTCACAGCGCGACCTCGACATGGAGCAGATCATCGAGCCGCTCGAGCGCGCCATGGAGCTCACCCCGATCCTTGGTGAACTCGGCTATAACGAAAGCCATTCGTTCAACGGCCTGCTGCAGGTCTCCGCTGCCGGCGGTCCGTCCTGCGGCGAAAGCCAGAAGGTGCGCGGTCTCTGGTATTGCGTCGCCATCTGGGTCAAGGACGGTCCGGGCTACGGCAAGTTGATCGCCGACTGGATGACCGACGGCCGCACCGAGATCGACCACAACTCGATCGACTACGCCCGCTTCTATCCGCACCAGCTGACCGAAGACTTCATCGCCGGCCGCTGCTACGAGGCCGCCCAGAAGATCTACTTCCCCGCGGTTCACACCCGCGAACCCTATGCCTCCGGTCGCGGCGCCAAGCGCTCGCCGATGTATGAGCGCGAAGTCGAGCTCGGCGGCTACTTCATGGAGCTCGGCGGCTGGGAGCGTGCGCATGGTTATGCCGCCAACGAGCACCTGCTGGAAAAGTATGCCGATCGCGTTCCGGTTCGCGAAAACGAATGGGACAACCGCCACTTCTGGCGCGTCTCAAACGCCGAACATCTGGCGATGAGCGAGGATTGCGGCATCGTCAACCTTTCCCACTTCCACATGGTCGACATCGAAGGCCCTGACCATGTCGAGCTCTTGGAATGGCTCTGCGCTGCCAAGATCGGTGGCGACGCGAATATCGGCAAGGGAATCTACACCCACTTCCTCGACGACGAGGGCATGGTCCGCGCCGATTTCACCGTCTTCCGCCTCGCCGACCGCTGCCGCCTGGTCAACGGCGCCGATGCCGGCCCGCGCGACTTCCACTACATGAAGCGCGTGGCGCAAGATCGCGGCCTCGATGTCACCATCACCGACACCTCGGAAAAATACATCACCATCGGCATCTGGGGCCCGAACGCCCGCGCCACGCTGAAAAAGGCCGTCGCCGACCCGGCTGGACTCGATCCGGAAAACTTCCCCTTCGCCGCGATCAAGCAGATCGAAATCGCGGGCAAGTCCGTGACCGCCTTCCGCATTTCCTATGTCGGTGAGCAGGGCTGGGAACTGCACATGAAATACGAAGACGGCCTTGCCGTCTGGGATGCGCTCCGCGCCACCGGCGTCATGGCCTTCGGCGTCGAGACCTATGCCAATTCCCGCCGCATGGAAAAGAGCCTGCGCCTGCAGAACGGCGATTTGCTCACCCAGTACAACCTGATCGAAGCCGATCTCGCCCGCCCGAAGGTCAAGGAAGCCGATTTCCGCGGCAAGGCCAAACATCTCGAATACAAGGCGCGCGCCCAGCAGCCCGCTATGCTCTGCACGCTCGTCATGACCGACAATGTCGACAGCAAGGGTGTTGCGCGCTACCCCGTCGGCTCCATGCCGGTCATGGACGCCGCGACCGGCGAGGTGTTGATCGACGCGCTCGGCCGGCGTTCCTACACGACATCAGTGGCCTATGGCCCGACGATCGGCAAGAACATTGCGCTCGCCTATCTGCCGGCGGAGTATTGCGAAGTGGGGCGGAAGCTGAACGTCGAGTATTTCGCCGAGACCTATCCGGTCGAGGTGGCGGCGGTGGGCTACAAGCCGCTGTATGATCCGGAGAATTTGAAGCCGCGCAGCTGAGGCATTGCGTCTGGTTCAGTGGGAATGCACCCGTCGGCCGCGAGGCCGGCGGGTTTTTTGTTCTCTGATGAGCTTCTTGGTTTTCGCACAGATCTGGCTTTCGTTTGCCTGTCGAACACTGTTTGCAAAGCTACAACGTGCGCGATATTCTACCTTTGGTTAAGGAGGTTCGCATGAACTCTACCGTAGTTGTGGCGCTTGTCTTCTTGGTTGTAATGCCGCTGATCGCGATTATTGCGGTCGTCAGCCTGATCATGAACCTCAGAAAGAAAAAGGATCTGCAACGTCAGATCAGCGAAATCCAACAGCGGTTCAGTGGGGTCTTGGATGTCGAGGCCGAAATTGCTCGTGTCCAGCAGGGACTCTCGTCGGCCAACGGGGAGCTGTCTACCTTGCGATCCTCATACAACGAGAAGAAGGCGATATTTGACGCCTTGTCGGCTCAAGTCGCCATTTTCGACGAAAAGCTCGCCTTTGCGGAGATGGGGGTTTACTCGCCACATTTCGATTTTACCGACAGCGAGACATACAAAACCAGCATCTTGGACAACCGCGAAAAACAAAAACGTCTGATTGCGAATAAGAACGCGGTGATTTGTACCACAGAGTGGAAGGTGGATGGGAGCGCGGCCAAGGGGCAGACAATGACAAACCGGAATATTCGGTTGACGTTGCGGGCATTCAACAATGAATGCGATGCCTCTATCGCGAACGTTCGCTGGAATAATGCGAACGCTATGGAAAAGCGTATCCAAACCGCGAAAGAGCAGATCGATAAGCTAAATGCGTCGAATTCAATCTTCGTTACTAACGAATTTCTGAAGCTGAAACTCAATGAACTCTATCTCACCCACGAGTATCGAGAAAAATTGAAGGAAGAGCGAGAACAGCGCGCCGAGGCGGCGAGGGCCGCGCGCGAAGAGCAGAAGTTTCTTCGAGACATGGAGCGTGCAGAGGAAGAGGAGGATCGCTATCGACGCCTGTTGGAAAAAGCCAAAGCGGAGGCATCAAATGCCGTCGGGGAAAAATTGGGCTTGTTCAACCAGAAGATCGAGATGCTTGAGAAGGAATTGAGCGAGGCGCATGCGAAGGTCGAGCGAGCGCAAGCGATGGCTGAGAAAACTCGATCCGGATACGTGTATGTGATCTCAAATGTCGGCTCATTTGGGGAGAAAGTTGTCAAGATTGGTCTAACACGCCGACTGGACCCATCGGATCGTATCCGTGAATTGGGCGACGCAAGTGTTCCTTTTTTGTTTGATGTGCATGCGATCATTTACAGCGACAACGCGCCTACGCTGGAAAGAGCACTTCATACCGAGTTTGATTCAGCACGTATCAATCTACAAAACTATCGCAAAGAGTTCTTTCGCGTGTCCGTTGACGATGTCGAGCAAGCCTTGGCTCGGTTGGCGCCAGGAGCTGCTTTCTTCAAAGATGTCGAGGCTCAGGAATATCGCGAAACGTTGGCGCGGCGAAATGCTGCTCTGATTGCCGTTGATCAACAAGTAGAGGCGAGCTTTCCTGCCACTATATGAATTGTTCTGTCATAGTAGGTGTTTTTGAAGCTTGTCGCCGCGTATTCCATGGGATACATATTATGGACATCCGCAGACACCCGGTGTTCGATCGCTGGATGCGTGCCCTTCGAGACGGGCGTGCTGTCTCGAAGATACTTCTGAGGATCGAACGAATCAGGGATGGCAATTTTGGCGACCACAAGAGTGTGGGAGCCGGAGTGCAGGAACTACGGATCGACTATGGTCCTGGCTACAGAGTCTATTATGCGCAACGTGGTTCACTGGTCGTGATCCTTCTCTGCGGTGGCGACAAGAGCAGCCAGGTACGCGACATCGAAACGGCGAAGAGGCTGGAAACGGAATTGAAGGATTGGCCCAATGACCTCCATTAAGGACATGCCCCGTTTCGATGCGACCGACTATCTCGATACACCGGAAGCGCGCGCTGATTATATGGCAGCAGCGCTGGAAGAGGGCGATGCCGTCGAAATCCGTCGGGCGCTCAACAACGTCGCTCGTTCCCTCGGCATGACCGCCGTCGCGGAAGAGGCGGGGCTCGGGCGCGAGAGCCTCTACAAGGCGCTCAGTGATACCGGCAATCCAGAATTCTCGACTGTGCTCAAGCTAATGAAGGCCATGGGGTTGAAGCTTTCGGCTTTGCCAATCGACAAGGGGTAGACCTACCTCCCCCCTTGCGGGGGAGGACAGAAAATCGAAGGCTTAGGCGCGCGCACGTAGCCTAAACTTCAGATTTTCCTGGAGAGGGGCAAGTTCTTGTGGGCGAAAACCTCACAGAGCCCCTCTCTTGCGAAATCTGAGGTTTGGCCCTGGGCGGGCCAATTCCTCGATTTCGCTTTCTCCCCCGCAAGGGGGGAGATGGCGTTGCGCTCGCGGTCTTCGCCCCTCATCCGCCCCTTCGGGGCACCTTCTCCCCGCAGGCGGGGAGAGGGTAGGGTGAGGGGCAAGAGCCGAGGATTCGGCGCCAGCGGAGGGCTCCCGCTTCTTCCAAGCGCATAATAGAGTGGTGTCCGGCAAGGAACATTTACCCCCAGGAACCATTGTTCCATCATTCGAATGATGATGGAGAATGACTATGGAACTGAATGGCGTAGGTCTTATTGGCGCAATCGTGATCGGCGGTCTCGCCGGGTGGCTGGCGGAGCGCTTCATGCGCAGCAATATGGGCCTCGTCATGAATATCCTCTTGGGCATCGTGGGCGCGATCGCCTTGAATTTCATTCTGGCAGCAGTCTTCAACGTGGCCTTTGGCGGGGCGATCGCCTATCTGATCATCGGCTTCATCGGCGCCTGCATGCTGATTGCCGTCGGCAGAATGGTTCGACGATAGATCGCAGCAATTCCCCCTCAATCTCGCGGAGCGAGGGGGATGCTCTTAAGACATTCCCCAATGAAAACAAGGGCGGAGATGTTTTTTCATCCCCGCCCTTTTTTCCTCTCATAGACTTGGAGCCGTCCCGCCCTCGGATACACCTGACGATGCGATGTCAGGCGAGGCGGGGCCGGCGCCGGGGTGGCGTGCTCTCGCAGGCACAAATCCCCGGCCCGCTGCAACGGTCTCCCTCCGGACGAGGGGGTGGAAGTGACGGTGGACATCCGGATGCTGGACGCCTGAAACCCCCGATCGGAAGGACGTGCCTGAGAGGCACACAGACAAGGCGCCAATGCTGTCGCGAACATCCAGGCAGCGGGGCGAATAAAACGGCGGGGATGCGGGCCGAGGTCGATGACCAAAGCTTCATCCCCCGGGCGAGGGTCCCGGTCGGATTGGTGCACCATCCGGCGGGAACCTCCCGGGCCACCGGCCAGGCTGAGGCGTCATCTCACGGTGACGCCGCAGCGGGACCCGCGCCCGGTCGACGTTGGAACTCACGTTTCAACGCCCGTCGCCGCCTTGCCAGAGAGACGCATGCAGCGGGAATAGACGCCGAACGAGGCGCCGGAAGGAGCCACATACATACTTAGACAGGTTGCTTCTGGCGCCTCGTCCGAGACAAATTTCAGCCCACCCGGAGGGAGCAATCCCGACCGGAGTCGGAGCTTGGGCAAGTGATTACCCCTCATCCTGAGGTGCCCGACCTTGTCGGGCCTCGAAGGGCGAGGCCACCAGCGCAGGATGCTTCGAGGCCCGCGCTGCTCGCGGGCACCTCAGCATGAGGGCTTCGCACGCAGGCTGATCGCCAGCAAACAGACCAAAAACAGTTTGTTCTCTCTTGAACAAAACACTTTAGACTGCCCACATTGAACAAGAAGAAAAACCGAGAGGAAACCGCCATGGACGGACAGGTAACGCCGAAAGCAGAGATCGCGGATCCGGCCGCGCGCATTGCGTCCCTGCTCGCCGCCCAAAAGGCGGCCTGGGCGCGTGACGTCACGCCCAGCCATGCCACGCGCGACGATCGCCTGGTGCGGCTCGATCGCATGGTCGAGGGCTGGCAGGACCGTTTCGTCGCCGCGATCTCGCAGGACTTCGGCAATCGGCCGGCGGTGGTCACCACCCTCACCGATGTCGTGCCGGTGCGTGCCGCGATCCGCCATGCGCGCAAACATCTGAAACGCTGGATGCGGCCGCGTCGCGTGTCGCTTGCCTGGACCGGCAAGCCGGCCTCGGCCGTCATTCTGCGCCAGCCGCTCGGCGTGGTCGGGATCGTAGCCCCCTGGAACTATCCGCTCAATCTGATGCTGTCGCCGCTGACCGGTGCTCTTGCCGCCGGCAACCGGGCGATGCTGAAGCCGTCGGAACTGACGCCCGCCTTTTCCGAGGTGCTGGCGAAAGCGGTCGCGGAAACCTTCGCCGAGGACGAGGTGGCCGTGGTGACCGGCGGGCCGGAGGTGGCGACAGCCTTTACATCCGCCCCCTTCGACCATCTGATCTTCACCGGCTCGACCGCCGTTGGTCGCAAGGTGGCGGAAGCGGCGGCGAAAAACCTGACGCCTGTTACCCTCGAGCTCGGCGGCAAGTCGCCTGCCATCCTCGATTCCTCCGTGCAGTTCGACAAGGCCGTGCCGCGCCTCGTCTGGGGCAAGCTGTTGAATTCCGGCCAGACCTGTGTGGCGCCCGATTATGCGCTGGTGCCGCGCGAGCGGGTCCAGGACTTCCTCGCCTCCGTGAAGGCGGAGGTTAGCAGGCAATATCCCGGCCTGCCTGCCAATGCCGACTACACCACGATCATCAGTCCCCGGCATTACGCCCGGCTCATGCGTCTCGTCGAGGAGGCGCGAGACAGGGGCGCCGAGGTGGTCGAGCTTGCCGGTCCGCATGACGGCGAGGCCCGTGTGTTCTCGCCAGTGGCCGTGATCGGTGCGCCTGACGACACAACCGTCATGGCCGAAGAGATCTTCGGGCCGATCCTGCCGATCGTTGCCTATGACACGCTGGATGAGGCCATCGCCTATATCAACCGGCGCGACCGGCCTCTGGCGCTCTACTGGTTCGGCGAGGACAAGCAGGCGCGGGAGCGGGTCTTGACGGGCACGATTGCCGGGGGCGTGACGATCAACGACACGATCCTGCATCTCGCCCAGGACGACCTGCCCTTCGGCGGCGTCGGTGCCTCCGGCTACGGCGCCTATCACGGCGAAGCGGGGTTTCTCGCGCTCAGCAAGGAGAAGCCGGTGCTGAAGCAATCGACGGTTTCGGGGGTGAAGTTCCTCTATCCGCCTTATGGACGCATGGCGCAGTGGATGCTGAAACTGCTCGGCCGCTTCGGCTGAGTGGTCAGGTTTGCCGGTCAGCCGGCAGCAAGGCGGGGCGAGGACCGTTCCGGGGCAAGCACCGGCTTCGGCGTCGGGGCCAGCACCGAGAGCTCGAAATCGGCGAGCGGCATGGGGCGGCCGAAGAGATAGCCCTGGAAGAGCCGGCAGCCGGTCGTCTTCAGAAAGGCGAGCTGCGCCTGGGTTTCGACGCCCTCGGCGACGGTTTCGAGGCCGAGATCGGTGGCGATCGCCCGGATCGAGCGAACGAGGGCTGCGTCGCGGTCGTTTTCGGCAGCGGCCGTGACAAAGCTGCGGTCGATCTTCAACTCGCTCACCGGCAGGCGACGCAGATAGGCAAGCGAGGAAAAGCCTGTGCCGAAATCGTCGAGCGAGAAGGTGAGGCCAAGCCTCTTCAAGGACGCCATCTTCTCCGCGACGGGTTCGAGCCCGGCGATCAAGACGCTTTCGGTGAGTTCAAGCCTCAGACGTGTGGCATCGATGCGGTGGCGGGCGAGCAAGTCCCGCAGCGTCATCTCGAAATCGCTCTCGTTGAACTGGCTGGCACTGACATTGACCGAAAGGGTGAGACGCCCGAGCTTCGGATCGGCCTGCCAGCGGGAAAGCGTCGCCAGCGCCTCTTCGAGCACGAAATTGCCGACGAGCGGCATCAGCCCGACTTCCTCGGCGGCCGGGATGAAGGTGGAAGGCGGTATAGGGCCCTTGGCAGGATGATGCCAGCGCAGCAGGGCTTCGGCGCCGGTGATGTCGCCCTTCCCATCGACCTGCGGCTGGAAGGCGAGGCTGAGCTCGCCATGCCGGAGTGCTGCCACCAGATCGCGGGCGATGCCGTGGGGCGCCGAAAGCCGTTGCTGCAGGACGTAGATCGCGCCGCAGAAGATGAGGACGGCCATGGCCGGATTGAGCCAGACGCCGATGCGGTGCAGATCCGGGGGAACCGGCTGGGCGAATGGCAGCCGCAGATCGGCCGCATGCAGGACGACGAAGGAGACGAGGCTTGCGGCGATCACCGACAGCTGCAGACGGGACGGTCGGCGCAGATAATTGATGTAGGCGAGCATGCCGAGCACAGGCAGGAAGAGATGGGTGACGCGCGGCGCGCCATTCTGCGGCACGTCGAACATCAGGCAGAAGCCGATGACGAAAAAGAGAAAGCTGATCTGCGCAACCAGAAGGAAGAGATCGAGCCGGCGGCGGGTGACGAGCGCGAAGCAGACAAGGGCGGCGATCACCGGAAAGAATTCGGCGAAGGCCAGCAAAGTATAGCCTCTCGCCAGGAATATCACCGTCCAGAACAGCGCGAAGCCACCCACGGCAAGCGACACGGCCTGATAGACCCGTATCACACGATCCGCCTTGTGCTCCTGATTGCCCTTGCCGAACATCTTGTGCCCAATCGTCCCCTTGGGGCCCCGGTTAGGCCTCTCTGGCACGGTGATCAAGTGCGTCCGGAGGCTGAAATTCAGGATACCCTAACTTAGCCCGCTAAAGAAACCATGTATCTCGATGATCAAGTTTTTCTGTTCGTCGCGAAGCTTTTCGGGCCGGACAAGGTGCGGGGCGGCCCATCTCGCGATGAACCGCCCCTTTGGACCTTGACGGTCCAACCTCCCCCCGGAGGCTATTCAGCCCGATTGTTCAGCCCGCCTTGGCGACCTTCATGACGTCGGGATCGTAGACGCGGCCAAAGCGGTTGGCGAGGAAGGCGGGAAGGTCGATCTCTTCCTGGCGGACGAAGCCGGCCTGGGGCAGCGTGCCGTCTGCGAGCAGGTCAAGCACGGTGCAGATGCCGGCGGCCGTGGTGATCTGGATGGCGCTCATCTTTTTGCCCGCGACGACGCCGGCATAGACCTTGTTGGCATAGGTTTCCTGCAGGTAGCGCCCGTCCTTCCAACCGCAGACGGTGACGAAGACGACAACCACGTCCTGCATGGTGGCGGGCAGGGCGTTCTCGAAGAGGTCCTTCAGCACATCGCGGCGGTTCTTCAGGTTGAAGTCGTTGAGCAAGGCCTTGATGATCGCCTGATGGCCGGGATAGCGGATGGTGCGGTAGTTCATCGTGCGAACCCGTCCCTCGAGCGTCTTGGCGAGCGTGCCGAGACCGCCCGAGGTGTTGAAGGCCTCGTAGGTGACGCCATCGAGCGAGAATTCCTCGCGCTCTTCCATGGCTGGCACGATGGTCAGCTTGCCCTCGACGATCGCCTCGCAGGGCTCGATGTACTCGTTGATCAGCCCGTCGGTCGACCAGGTGAGATTGTAGTTCAGCGCATTGGACGGATATTGCGGCAGGGCGCCGACGCGCATGCGGACCGTATCCAGCGTGTCGAAATGCTTAGTCAGGTCGTTGGCGACGATGGAGATGAAACCGGGGGCGAGGCCGCACTGCGGAATGAAGGCGGAGCGTGCGCCGCGGGCGAGCTCCTCAACCTTGCGGGTGGTCGCTACATCTTCGGTGAGGTCGAGATAATGCGTCGCGGTGCGGGCGGCACTTTCGGCGATCGCGCCGGTCAGGTGGAAGGGGGCGGCCGAGAGCACGGCGAACTGGCCGGAAAGGGCCGCGTCGAGTGCCGCCGCGTCCGATATGTCGAGTTCCAGCGTCTTGACGGCCGGATGTGCATCGAGCTTTGTCAGCTGTTCGGCGCTGCGGTCCGCGACTGTCACCGTGTAGTCGCCAGTTTCGGCGAGCATCCGGGCAATTGCGCCGCCGATCTTGCCCGCGCCGATGATGGTGATGTTCTTCATGGTTGCCCCTCGCATGCCTGATGTCCGCAAATCGGACGAGATGTCATTTGTCAAAGCAGTGTGCGGGCGGAGGCTGTCGATTCCAAGTGACGATCTGATCGGATTGCGGTATCAATCCGGGCGTATCGACGAATGAAGTGGGCGAAATGCAGATCACGGACAAGGATCGGGAGTTGCTCTCGCTGCTCTCTGAGAATGCGCGGATGCCGGTGGCGGAACTCGCGCGGCGGCTCAATCTTTCCCGCACCACGGTTCAGGCCCGGCTGGAGCGGCTGGAAGCGCAAGGGGTGATTGCCGGCTATCAGGTGCGGCTCTCCGATGCCTATCAGAGTGGGCTTATCCGGGCGCATGTGATGATCACCATCGCGCCGAAGGCGCTGACGGCGGTGACCGGAGAGCTGAATGCGATCCGCGAGGTGACCGCACTCTATTCGGTCAACGGTCCCTATGACCTGATCGCCATTGTCGCCGCCCCGTCGATTTCGGAGCTCGACCGGTTGATCGACCGGATCGGCGAATTGTCCGGCGTCGAGCGGACGCTGTCGTCGATCATCCTGTCGACGCGGATTTCGCGCTAGGTGTCACGCCGCCTTCAGCTCCGCCCTCGCCAGTGCCCGCTCGAGTGCTGCGATGCAGGTTTCGTCGTGGTGGCGGCCGGCGCCTTCCCAGAGGATGGCGAGTGCCTTTGCAACCGGCATGGCGGCGCGATAGGGGCGGTCAGCGGTCAGCGCGTCGAAAACGTCGGCGGTGGCGACGATGCGGGTCTCGAAGGATATCTCGTCGCCCTTCAGGCCGCGCGGATAGCCGGAGCCGTCGAGCTTTTCGTGATGGGCGCCACCGATCAAGGCCAGATCAGCGAAAGCGGCGATGCGCGAGAGGATGGTCTCTGAGAATTCCGCGTGGCGCTTCATCTGCTCCCATTCCTCGCCTTCGAGGCGGCCGGGTTTGTCGAGCACGCTGTTGGAGACGCCGAGCTTGCCGATGTCATGCAGCAGGGCTGCACGCTTCAGGCGGCGTCTTTCTGGCAATGCCATACCCATTTCCTCGGCGATCAGGTCGGTGAAGAGGGCGACGCGGTCGCTGTGGCCTGAGGTATAGGGGCTCTTGGCATCGATGACGCGGGCAAAGCCGGCAGCGATATCATCGAGATAGCACTCGTCAGCCATCACGGCCTGGCGGCCCGGTTCAAGCGCCAGCACATAGGCTTCCAGATTCTCGGAGCCGAGTTCGGCAAAGAAGACTGGGGTGGCCAATGCTTCGAAGACGGTCACGATTTCCGGATCGAACCAGCCGCCGGCGCGCTTCTTCACTTCGACGAGGGCGGCTTCGGGACCCTGGTGGACGAAGAAGACGTCGATCACCTGCGCCATCAGCGCAATGCGGGCAAAGAGGTGGATTTCCTCGCCCTTCAAACCTTGAGGCAGGCCGCCGCCATCGACATGTTCGTCGAGATCGAGAATGCCCTTTGCCACTTCCTCGGAAAAGCGCATCTGCCGGGCAATCTCGGCGCCGCGCTGGCATCGCGTCTGGATCAGGCTGGTCGAGATCTCGCCGCCATTCTTGAAAATGTTGAAAATGCCGCGGAAGCGCTCGGCAAGCCCGGCTTCCATACCAGTGTGGGAGAGCACGAATTTCAGGATCTGCGGGAAGGAGCCATCGACCAGCTTGAAATCGTGTTTGAACTTCAGGTCATCGGCCAGATAGAGTTCGCAGATGCGGGCGGCATTCGACGAGCAGCCGAGATCCTTCAAGAGCAGCGTATAATAGAGATCGCGCAGCGCTTCTTCGCCAAGCCCGAGCGCCTGGCCGATGCGGGTGCCGATGAAGCAGCAGCGCACGCAATGGCCGGCGGGCTGACCTTCCGTCATGTCGAGCGCGTGGCTGAGTGCCTCGATCAATTCGGCAAGACGGATGGTGTTGGTCATGGGCGCTCCTTCGTCAGGGCAGATTATCCCGCTAATATTAAGAACGGGTGTTGAACACGGGTCGGCCAAGCATGTGCGTCAACCTCCTGTTCATCGCTTCCGTGCTTGTCTTTTTCCTGCATTGTCTTAAGCCATGAGACGCACTATGTGCGGATAAGCCAAACCAACGAGGACTGTCCCCTGTGATGAACGAAGACGAAGACGACAAGAGCAAGGAACTGCCGATCGGCAAGGAAACGGAAGCGAACCTCTTCAAGTCGCGTTCGATCTTCATCTATGGCGGTATCACCATGGAGCTGGCGCAGAAGGTCTGCACGCAGCTCGTCGCGCTCGCTGCCGCTTCCGATGAAGACATCCGCGTGTTCGTCTGCTCGCCGGGCGGCCATGTGGAAGCCGGTGACGCGATCCACGACATGATCCGCTTCATCAAGCCGAAGGTCTTCATCATCGCGACTGGCTGGGCCGCCTCTGCGGGCTCGCTGATTTTCGTCGCGGTTCCGAAGGAGCGCCGTCTGGCCCTGCCGAACACCCGCTTCCTGATGCACCAGCCGTCTGGCGGCACCCGCGGCATGGCATCGGATATCGAGATCCAGGCCCGCGAAATCATCAAGATGAACGAGCGCCTGATCAAGATCTACGCGAAGGCCACCGGCCAGAGCCAGGAGAAGATCGCGAAAGACATCGACCGCGACTACTGGCTGTCGGCCGAAGATGCCGTCACCTATGGCCTGGTCGGCCGGATCATCGAGAGCCACGCCGACATCGGCTGAGGCTTCTCGCAAAGAGCCATCAAAAAAGCCGCCGGAGCGATCCGGCGGCTTTTGTCGTTTGAGGCTTTTTCGATCAGATCAGCGGGCAACCGCGACGATTGGCAAAGCGCAGCTGTTCGGGACCGCGGCGGCTGAAGCCGCGCACGGTGATGCTGCGATCGGTGACGCGCACCACTTCGGCACGGCGCAGACCTTCCTGAGCGGCAGCACGCTGGGCTTCGCGCGGGCTGCAGCCGCGATCGCGGTCACGGCGGTCACGATCACGGTCGCGGATGATCGGGCGGACACCATCCGGACCAATGCGCAGCTCGATTCCTTGCGCCGAGGCGGGGGCGGCAAAGGAGGCCGCGAGCGGAAAGCCGGCAAGGGCGAGCGTGGTGACGAGTGCGGCGCGCAGGAATTTTGCGGACATGATGTGACTTTCTTCGTTGTCGTGCCGGAGCAACTCCGGCCGACGATATAAGTTCCATCGTTTCAGACCGATGCGGCAAATTTCATCGCCACTCGTGCAGCCTGTCAGCCATCAGCGGCCGAGATGTCACCAGCGGCAGGGTGCCCTCTGCACGCTCCGCATAGGCGATGGCATCCGCCTCGTCGTTGAAGCCGATGAAGATCATCGACAACGATTTCGCCTTCGGGGCGCCCTTCTTGCGATAGGAGATTTTCACCGCGCAATGGGGATAGGCTTCGTCCAGCACCGCACGTTCGGGCAGGGCATCTGCCAGCGCGAGATGGGCGCCGAGGCCGAGGAAACGGTCAATCGCGGCAAATGCGGTCGCTTCGGGCAGCTGCTTGTTTTCGCTCGATCCCGGCGCACGGCCCCAGAACAGGCTGTCGACCAGCCCCTTCGCCCGCTTCGACTTCGCCACGACGCGCCCGCCGGCGGCGACAAGCTCCAGGTGGGCATCCCAGGTCTGGAAGAGTTCCGGGGTTTGCTGGAGTTCGGTGAGGAGAGGGCGGAGGGCGGCGGTGAGGTCGGTGTGGAGGGAAGGGGGCATGGGCGGGTGTCTCGGGGTGTGGGGTGGTGTGTGGCGGCCTCGTAGCATGGCGGGGGCGGGGTGGATATGGCCGCGGGAGGCCAAAAGGCTCCTGCTCTCAGATCAGACCTAGCGTCAGGCCTCGGGCTTGGCCGCGGTTTCCCCCTGTAGATCCGGATCGCGCTTGAATTCGGCGGCAAGGTAATTGACGAAAGACTTGACCTTGGCGGCGATCAGACGGTTGTCGGGATAGACGGCATGGAGCGGCACTTCGGCAATGTGCCAATCGGCGAGCAGGCGGACGAGGCGTCCGGCGCGGATGTGGGGGCCGACAACAAAGGTTGGCAGAAGGGTGATGCCCAGGCCGCAAAGGGCGGCTGAACAGAGATTACGGCCGTCATTCACCTCGAAGCTCGGTGCGATCGGGATACGGCGGAGATCGTCCCCTCGCCGCAATTCCCAGGTCCGTCCCCATCGGAGACCTGAGAAGTGCAGGCAATCGTGGTCCTCCAGATCCTCGGGCTTTTGTGGTACGCCACGGTGGGACAGGTATTCGGGTGATGCGCAGATCAGGACCGGTGACTGGCCCAATTTCCGAGTGATCAGTGTTTCATCGATGCGGATCGTGCCGCGCACGGCCAGATCGAATTTGCGCTCGATCAGGTTGACGGGCGTGTTCGACAGTTCGAGTTCGATTTCAATCTCGGGATGATCCTTAAGAAAGCCAGCGATCATCGGAGTGAGGTGACTCGTTCCGAGATCCGGAGGCGCGGCAATCTTGAGGCGACCGACGGGTGCTTCCTGATGATGAATGGCCGCACGTTCCGCATCATGCACGATGGCAGTAACGTCCTTCAGCCGTTCGTGAAAGGCTGCGCCGGCTTCCGTCAGGCTTAAGTGCCGCGTCGACCGGTGTAGCAGACGCACGTTCAAGCGGCGCTCAAGTTGATCCAGTTGCGCGCTTACAGTCGGACGAGACATGGCGAGTATCTCGGCCGCTTTGGTGAAGCTCAGATGTTCCGCGACCGCCAGGAAGACGGCAAGACCATTCAGAGGATCAGAGGTCTTCATTCGTCAAAACATCCGAACAGTGTGGGCAGATGCGTGAGATTATCACTCGGTCTCTGCCGGCGTAAATGATCTCCATTCAACCAACTGGAGAAACGCACATGACTACTTTCAATACCCCCATCATTTCCCAGCCCGGCGAAGGCCGGATCGCACTCGGCTTCGGCCCGCACCTGATCCGGATTTCCGCAGACGAGACGGGGAACAGCTTCGGCATGTTCGAGGCGTCGATCCCCGCAGGTGAAGGGCCTCCGCTGCATGTCCACGAGCGGGAAGACGAGTTCTTCCGCGTCCTCTCGGGCCGCTTCCTGTTCGTCTGCGGCGAGCGCCAGACGGAAGTCGGGGAGGGAGGCTGCGTGCTGCTGCCGCGTGGCGTTCCGCACCGCTTCCAGAATGTCGGCGACAGCATGGGCCGGTTGATGATCATCGTGACGCCGGGTGGCTTCGAAGGCTTCTTCCAGGCGGTTGCCGAGTCCGCACCGGCCGGCCCGGCCGGCCTTCAGGCGGTATCTGAGCGGTTTGGTATTCGCTTCATCAGTGCCGGCACTGATGCTCAGGCAGCTTGAACCTCAGGCCCCGCCGCGACGGCGGGGCCCCGCTTCCCATCGAGCGAGGCAGGATCCTCAATGCCCTATCTGTTCCTTCTCTTCGTCGCGCTTCACGTGTTCTGTGGCGTGGCTCTCAGCTTCGCGATGGCTGCACCGGGAAACGGCGTGCTCGCAGGCGTGCCGGCGCATCTGACATGGTGGTCGGGGTTGCGGTGGGGCTATCCGCAAGCGCCTGGGCACGGCTAGGTCGTCATGCTCGGCCTTGTGCCATGGCATCCGCACCGTCGACCCTGCCGCTGACGGCAGTAGATCCTCGGGACTGCGCCCGAGGATGACGGCGGTGGGCCTTTTGGCCAAAGAAAAACCCCGCCGAATTTCTCCGGCGGGGTCCGCATTCCCTTGATCATCAAGCGCTTCCCGGCGCTCTCAGAACTCGACAGCTCGATCGCCGTCTTCGTCCTGAATGCGCGTCGGCAGGCCGATCTTGTTCAGGAGGTTGATGAAGGGCTTGGGCGGCAGTTCTTCGACGTTGGCCATCTTCTTGACGTCCCATTCGCCTGTCGCGACCAGCATGGCGGCGGCGACCGGCGGGACACCGGCGGTGTAGGAGATGCCTTGGCTGCCCACTTCGTTATAGGCTTCCTTGTGGTCGGCGACGTTGTAGAGGAAGACGGTCTTTTCCTTGCCGTCCTTGAAGCCCTTCACGTAGTCGCCGATGCAGGTCTTGCCTTCGTATTCCGGGGCAAGCGAGGAGGGGTCGGGCAGGCAGGCCTTGACGACCTTGAGCGGGACCACTTCGGAACCGTCGGCGAGCTTGACCGGCTGTTCGGAGAGGAGGCCGATCGACTTCAGCACGGTGAAGACGTTGATGTAATGATCGCCGAAGCCCATCCAGAAGCGCACGTCGGCGCCGTCCATGTTCTTTGCCAGCGAATGCACTTCGTCATGGCCGCAGAGATAGGCGCGGCGGGTGCCGACGACCGGCAGGTCGTAGTCCTTGCCGATCTCGAACATCTTGTTGACCTGCCATTCGCCGCCCTGCCAGGAATAGACAACGCCGGTGAACTCGCGGAAGTTGATTTCCGGGTCGAAGTTGGTGGCGAAATACTTGCCGTGGCTGCCGGCATTGATGTCGACGATGTCGACGTCGGTCACCTTGTCGAGATATTCGTCCTTGGCGAGGCGCGCATAGGCGTTGACCACGCCCGGATCGAAGCCGGCGCCGAGGATGGCGGTGATGCCCTTTTCAGCGCATTCTTCCGCACGCTTCCACTCGTAGTTTCCGTACCACGGCGGGGTCTCGCAGATCTTGTTCGGCTCTTCATGGATCGCGGTGTCGATATAGGCCACACCGGTGTCCATGCAGGCGCGCAGCACCGACATGTTGAGGAAGGCGGTGCCGACATTGATGACGATCTCGGTGCCGAGCTTCTTGATCAGGGCCTTGGTGGCTTCGATGTCGAGCGCGTCGAGCGCGTGGGCTTCGAGCACGCCTTCCTGCTTCATCGCCTTCTTTTCATGCACGGAAGCGATGATCGCGTCGCACTTCGCCTTGGTGCGCGAAGCGATGTGGATGTCGCCGAGCACGTCGTTGTTCTGCGCGCACTTGTGCGCGACCACCTGGGCGACGCCGCCGGCGCCGATGATGAGCACGTTCTTCTTCATAATGGGACCAACTCCTATGTCCAATCGTCAGAACCTGGGCTTGAAGGATTTCAAGACAGGCTTTGTTCGTAGTCCGTGTAGTCGAACTCACGGACCGTCCTGAGGCTGCCATCCAGTTCGCGGATGGCGATTGCCGGCATTTGCACGCCGTTAAACCAGTTTTTCTTGACCATCGTGTAGCCGGCGGTGTCCTGCAGCGAGATGCGATCGCCGATGTTCAATTCAGTTTCAAAATTGAACTCGCCGAAGATATCGCCAGCAAGGCAGGACTTGCCGCAGACCTGGTACCGGTGCGGTCCCTGGTTGGGATGGACCTTCGCGCTTTCCCGGTAGATCAGAAGATCGAGGAGATGCGCTTCGATGGATGAATCCACCACGACAAGATCCTTGCCGTTGTAAAGTCTGTCGAGCACGGTGACTTCGAGCGTGGTCGACTTGGTGATCGAGGCTTCGCCGGGTTCCAGATAGACCTGGACGCCGAACTCGCCGGAGAAGCGCTTCAGGCGCTCGGCGAACTTCTCCAGCGGATAGTTGTCGCCGGTGAAATGGATCCCGCCGCCTAGGCTGACCCATTCTGCTTTCTTGAGCAGCGGGCCGAACTTCTGTTCGATGTCGCCGAGCATTGTGTCGAACAGGTCGAAATCGCCGTTTTCGCAGTTGTTGTGGATCATGAAGCCGGAGATCAGGTCCATGACCGGCTCGACCTTCTTCAGGTCCCATTCGCCCAGCCGCGAGAAGGGGCGGGCGGGGTCTGCAAGGTCGAAGCTCGAGGACGAAACGCCGGGGTTCAAACGCAGGCCGCGGATGATGCCGGAGGACTGGCTCTCGAAGCGGGTCAGCTGGCCGATCGAGTTGAAGATGATCTTGTCGGCATGGGACACGACTTCGTCGATCTCGTAATCGGCATAAGCCACGGAATAGGCGTGGGTTTCCTTGCCGAAACGCTCATGGCCGAGGCGGACTTCGTTGAGCGACGACGAGGTCGTGCCGTCCATATAGTCGCGCATGAAGTCGAAGACGGACCAGGTGGCGAAGCATTTCAGCGCCAGAAGCGCCTTTGCGCCGGAGAGTTCGCGCAGTGTCGCGATCTTCTCCATGTTCTGGAGCAGCTTGGACTTGTCGATCAGGTAATAAGGAGTCTGGATCAAGGCTCTATCCTTCGTGAACCCAGCCATATCTGGCGGAAGTGAACGGGACGCCCCGAATGCGTCGGAGGGGTCCCATAGGCAAAAGGGGGTAAAAAGGCAAGCGGAAGCTCAGGGTTTCGGCATGGAGATTGCCTGCCCGATTTTCATGAAGGGCAGATGACGCAGCGCCTTAGGCGCGTGGCGGCCTGCCGCCTTGCATTCCTGCGAGTGCAGCCATGCGTTGGGCGACGGGCAGTGTTCAGCAATCGGAAATCTCTGCGCTGTTAGTTGCTGGGGTAACGGTTATGCCCTGGACACGTCATGCATCTCGACCTCGCGACTATTCTGATCCTGCATCCACTGTCGCTGGTGGTCGGTGCTATCTGCTTTCTCTATGTGCGCTACCGGTCGCGTCGAAACCGGGGGCTTGGCAAGATGGCGGTCGCCTTTCTGGTGCTGGCGCTGGGATCTCTGATTGCCGGGGCTGGCGAGCAGGGCGTGGTCGATTACGCGACCTGGACCTTCGTATCCTTCGTGTCAGGGCCTTTGGCCTACACGCTGTTCTTCATTGGCCTCGCAAACCTTCTGACAGAGCGATCGGCCGGGCGCTGGTGGTGGCTGCTGCTGGCGCCTGCCGTGCTCACCGTTGCGGCCATCGTCACGCAATTTCATCTGGTCAATCTCTACCGCGCTTCGGCGTTCCTGACGGCCATGGGGCTCTATGCCCTTGGCAGCGCGGCGTTCGCCTTGTCGGATCCGAAACAGGAAAGGCTTGGCAGCCGGTATGGGCTCGCGGCTGCGCTGGCCTGCAAGGCGCTGATCGCTTTGACAACGATTGGGGGGATCGTGACCCCCGAGATCTTTCGCTTTCCGCCGGCGGCGACCTTTCTGGTGCTGATCCTCTGCCAGTTTGCGATTGCCATGTTCGTTCTCATCCTTGTGCAGGAGCGGGCAGAGCAGCGGCTGATCGCGCTGACGGAGACGGATAGTCTGACCCGCATCCACAACCGCTACTGGCTGATGGATCGGCTGCCTAAGTTCGCACCCAACGGCAGTGGTTTCATGGTCATCGATCTCGACCACTTCAAACGCGTGAACGACCTCTACAGCCATTTGGCCGGGGATCTGGTGCTCAAGAGTGCGGCTCAGGCAATGGCGGCGCGGCTGGGTGAGGGCGCCTATTTTGCCCGGACGGGTGGCGAGGAATTCGGCCTCTATCTGCCCCGCGCCTCCGAAGACGACATGCTAGCGATCGGCGAGATGCTTCGCCAGGAGGTGGAAGCCCTCAGCGTCGTCTATGAAGGCGTGACGATCCCCGTGACGCTGAGTGCCGGTGCCTCGGTCGCAGGGGAAGAAATGTCCACCAAGCGGCTGGCTGCGCGCGCCGACCATGCGCTCTACGTTGCCAAGAGGGCGGGGCGAAACCGCGTGCGGCTCTACGAGGAGCCTGACTCGTCCGAGCAAGCCTCGTGCGATAGCGCGATTATGGCCGCGAGCGGCGCCTGAAGAGCGGCTGCAGGTCTTGCGGTGGCCGCGCCTGCCTTGCCAGATGGGTGTAAATTTGTTTCGGCTGTCGTCCATCGAGACCGGTGCTGTGAGTCCTGCCATGCTGAAAGACTTCTCCCCCCAGGCCGCCTTCATGGGCGTGCTTGTCGCCTTTGTCGGTTTTGCTAGTTCTTTTGCCGTGGTGCTGCAGGGTCTGAAGGGGGTGGGCGCCACCGACTACGAGGCGGCTTCCGGGCTGATGGCGCTGTCGGTCGCCATGGGGATCTGCGGGATCGTCCTGAGTGTGTGGACGAAGCTGCCGGTCTCGGTTGCCTGGTCGACGCCGGGGGCCGCGCTGATGGCGACGGCGGGCATTCCGCTGGGCGGTTTTCCGGCGGCCGTCGGGGCGTTTCTCGTCTGTGCGGCGCTGATTATACTCGCGGGCCTCATCCGGCCCTTCGGGCGGGCGGTTGCAGCAATTCCCGCGCCGATCGCCAATGCGATGCTGGCCGGCGTGATCCTCAATCTTTGCTTTGCGCCGTTCAAGGCCGTCGCCTTCGATCCCTTGCTCGGTCTGCCGATCCTTGTCGTCTGGGCTGTCGTCGCGGCCTTCAAGCGGCTTTATGCGGTGCCGGCTGCGCTTTTGACATTTGTCGTCGTCATCGTCTTCGGCGTCGACCTGCCGGAGGGAGCAATGGCCAGCTGGGCGGCATCACTTGCGCCGCCAGTCGAGTTCGTGTTGCCCGCTTTCACGCTGCCGGCGCTGGTGTCGATCGCGCTGCCGCTGTTCATCGTCACCATGGCTTCGCAGAATATTCCCGGGATCGCGATCCTCAAGGTCAACAAGTATGACCCGCAGCCGGGGCCAATGTTTGCGGTCACCGGTCTGTTTTCGGCACTCGCGGCACCTCTCGGCGGCCATGCGGTGAACCTTGCGGCGATTACAGCGGCAATGTGTGCGGGCGAGGACGCGCATCAGGATCCGAAGCGGCGCTATTGGGCGGCAATCATCGCCGGCATCGGCTATGTGCTACTCGGGCTCGCGGCCGGTGCCGTGACCGGTTTCGTGTCGCTCGCGCCGCCGATCCTGATCCAGTCGGTTGCGGGTCTGGCGCTGATCGGGGCGTTTTCGGGGTCCTCGGTTGCAGCCTTCCAGGTGCCGGAGACGCGGGAGGCGGCGGCGGTGACGTTTCTCGTCACGGCGTCGGGAATCTCCATTCTTGGGATTTCGGGGGCGTTCTGGGGGCTGATCGCGGGGGTGGCGATGCTGGGGTTGGTCAAGCTCGCCAAGGCTCGAGCATGAGGCGGTTCCGCATTCGGACTGTCGTCTTCGCACTGGCTGCCGGTTTATTCGGCTATGTCTTCTACACGCGCTACTGGATCTGGCGGGACTGCATAGCGGCCTCGCAATCGAGTTGTGTCACGCCCGACGGCAGCAATGTAACCGATGGCGGGATGCTCTGGGGTGTGATTGCGCTTGGCTTCCTCGCTGCGGCCTTGATCGCACGGTTCTGGCGGCGGTGAGTGAGGTGTGTCGGATCTGGGGCAATCGCCAGGGTTGCTCTAGGTTTTGCGCATGGAATTCGAATTCGATCCGGCCAAGAGCGAGGCGAACAAGGCGAAGCACGGAATCGATTTCGCGGCGGCGCAGGAGTTGTGGTATGATCCTAGCAAGAAAACGCTCGCTGCTTCCTATCGTGAAGAAGTACGGTTTCTAACGGTCGGCAGCATCAAGGGACCACTCTGGACAGGTGTGTTTACCCTTCGTGGACGCCGCATCAGGATCATCCCGGTGAGGCGAGCCAGAAAACCGGAAAGGCTGGCCTATGGCCAAGATGACAGCTGAAGAGTTCGATCGAAAATTCGATAGCGGTGAAAATGTCGACGATGATCTGGATTGGTCTCAGGCCAAGACGGGCGATGTTGGCCGTAACCTTTTTCTTGTGAAACTCGGCGAGAACAGTGCGACGGAGATCGCCACCGAGGCCAAACGTCTTGGGTTGTCGGTCGATGAGTTGATTTCAAGGTGGGTCGACGAACGTCTCGAACAGGAGCGCCGGTCCGCCGCCGAATAACACTCTTGCGCGATTCAATTCATCGCGTTATTCCTGACCCTATGAAGATCAACGGCACGACCATTGCTGCGACTGAAATGACGGCCCGCACTGCGGCCAGCTTCGTCGCGTCGGTGCCAAACTCGCTTCTTCTTCTCGGCCTTATCCGCGGTTGCCGGGTCCATTGAGGAGCGCCCGGCGGCCGGGTCAGCCGTTTGGCGATTGCTCCTCGAAAACTCCCTAATCCAGATCAGTAATTCCCTGAACAGGGTTCGTTCGGACGTGTCAAAGCCAGGCTGATTTGTTATCAGCCGTTCACGCCGACGAGGACGAGAAGAGACGAAGACGATGATTTTGAAGACCCATACCGTGAAGCAGGGCATGCCGGACGCCGCAACCAAGTACCGCCCTTATCCGCAAATTGCCATTCCGGACCGCACCTGGCCGTCTAAGGTGATCGACAAGGCACCGATCTGGTGCTCGGTCGACCTGCGCGACGGCAACCAGTCGCTGGTCAATCCGATGGGCCATGACCGCAAGGCGCGCATGTTCCAGCTGTTGCTCGACATGGGCTTCAAGGAAATCGAGATCGGCTTTCCCTCGGCCTCGCAGACTGATTTCGACTTTGCCCGCTGGTGCGTGGAAGAGGGCGGCGTGCCCGCCGATGTATCGCTGCAGGTGCTGGTACAGTGCCGCCCGGAGTTGATCACGCGGACGTTTGAGGCGCTGGAAGGTGCCAAGAACCCGATTATCCACTTCTACAACTCCACCTCCGAGCTGCAGCGCCGCGTGGTGTTCGGCAAGGATGTCGCCGGTATCAAGCAGATCGCGGTCGATGCGGCGAAGATGATCATGGACATGGCGGCGAAGGCTGGTGGCGGCTATCGCTTCGAGTATTCGCCTGAGAGTTTTACCGGCACCGAGCTGGAAGTGGCCTTGGAGATCTGCAACGCCGTCATCGCCGAAGTGAAGCCGACCGCGGACAACAAGCTGATCCTAAACCTGCCATCGACCGTCGAGATGGCGACGCCGAACATCTATGCCGACCAGATCGAATGGATGTGCCGCAACATCGATAACCGCGAAAACGTGCTGATCTCCTTGCATCCGCATAATGACCGGGGCACGGGCATTGCGGCAACCGAACTCGGGTTGATGGCCGGTGCCGACCGTGTCGAGGGGACGCTGTTCGGCAATGGTGAGCGCACCGGCAATGTCGATATCGTGACGCTGGCGCTGAACATGTTCACGCAAGGTGTCGACCCGCAGCTCGACTGCTCCGACATCGAGCGGATCAAGGCGGTCTATGAATATTCGAACGAGATGGTCATTCCCGAGCGGCACCCCTACGTGGGTGAACTGGTCTATACGGCCTTTTCCGGTTCGCACCAGGATGCGATCAACAAGGGCATGAAGGCGATCAAGACCGCTAATCATCCGGTGTGGGAAGTGCCTTATCTGCCGATCGACCCGCAGGATGTCGGCCGCACTTATGAGGCGATCATCCGGATCAACTCGCAGTCGGGCAAGGGCGGCATCGCCTATATCCTGCAGGAGGACTACGGCATCAACCTGCCGCGCAACCTGCAGATCGAGTTCCGCGAGGACATCCAGCGGATCACCGATGAGGAAGGCAAGGAACTGCCGTCGAAGAAGATCTACGACCGCTTCATCGAGCGGTACGTCGATCAGACCGGCGCGCGCATCAAGTTCGTCGATCACCACACCTACCCGGCCGGGACTGACCAGAAGGGTATTCGGGTGGTTGCCGCTGAGATTACCGACAAGGGCGAGACGAAGCGGATCGAAGGCAAGGGCACGGGTCCGATCGATGGCTTCGTCAATGCGCTGTCGACCTATCTCGGCATCGACCTCTCGGTGCAGGATTATTCCGAGCATTCTTTGCAGCATGGCTCGAATGCAGCGGCGATTGCCTATGTTGAGATGGCGCATGCGGGCGGCAAGCTGTTCGGGGCTGGCATCAACACCAATATCGTGACGGCGTCGCTGGAGGCGATCGTCTCGGCCGCCAACCGCGTGCTCGACGAGCAGAAGAAGGCTTAACCGCCATGACGCTCTTCGCCGAGGTTCGACATCCGTCCTCGGCGAAGGCTCCGCTCGTGCTTCTGCATGGGTTCGGCGGGATCGGCGCCTCCTGGGCGCCGGTGATCGAGCGGCTCGACCGAGACCAGGCGCTTGTCGTCTATGACCTGCCGGGGCATGGGCGCTCGCTTGACGCCGAGGGCGTGGGGCATGCCGGCGTCATGGCCAAGGCTATTCTTGATGATCTCTACAAGCGCCAGATTCCAAGCTTTCATCTCTGTGGCCATTCCATGGGTGGGGCGATAGCCAGCCTGATCGCGCTGAAGGCAGCCGATCGTGTGCTCTCGCTGACGCTTGCGGCACCCGGGGGCTTTGGCTCGAAGATCGATCATCAGGCCCTGCGCCGATACGGTTCGGCGGTCGAACCCGAAGAATTGGCAGCTGGGTTGGCTCTGATGGCTGCGCCAGCTGCCGCGCCCTATATGTCGGATCTCAATGTGCTCGCGGATGCGCGGCGGCTTCCCGGGGCGACGGATCGACTGATGGAGATCCTCCAATCCTTCTTCGTGGAAACAAACGGGCAGATCGGGCAGGGGACGTTGCCGCTTTCCTCTTTCACCGGTCTCGGCATCCCGACACGGTTGATCTGGGGGACCAAGGACCCGATCTTGCCGGTCGCGCAGGCGCAGAATGTGTGGCCTGGCGCTGACGTGGCTCTGATCGAGGATGTCGGGCACATGCTGATCGACGAAGCGCCGGATAGGGTGGCTGCGGCAATCCGAGCGGCGGTGGCGGAGGCCTAGAGGTCAGCCGAGCAGGCGCTCGCTGTGATCAAGTTTGAGCGGCTCGTCCTCGCGCTCGATCTTGTAGCGCTGCCAGTCGAGTTGCCAGTTTCCAGCTTCGCCATCGATGGAGAAGAGATTGTAGCCAGCGGCGGGTTTCTTGGCGCCAGGCCCCTGGCTTGCCGAGGCTATCCCGACGACCGGGACCTTCTTTTCGCGGTCCGTCAGCCAGTAGAGCGTGTTGAGATGCGTGTGGCCATGCAGCACGAGTTCGGCGCCGCCTGTGCGGATCGCAGCGGCGAAACGGCGGATGCCGATCATACGCTTGTGCTGGGGGGCGGCTCCGCGGATCGGCGGGTGGTGGATCATCACCACGCGGAAAAGGCCTTCCTCGCCGGCGGCCTTCAGAAGCGCTGCGGTCTCGCGCGCCTGGCGGCCGCTGAAATAGCCCTGGGCGGAAAACGGCGGGGTGGCGATGGAGGTCGAGCAGCCGATGAGCGCGACCGGCCCGCGGCGGCGGATATAGGGGAAGAGCTTATGATCGTCCTGGAAGATCAGCGGGTCGTCGTCGCCGCGCATATAGTCGTACCAGGCATGGACCGAGCGCTCGTGCGCGCCGGGGACATAGGCGTCGTGATTGCCCGGGACAACCGAGGTGTCCAGCGGTGCGCCCGCTTCACTCAGCCATTCCGCCACCAGCTTGACCTCAAGCTTCGAGGCGAGGTTCACGAGGTCGCCGGTGATTGCGAGATGATCGGGATTTTCGGCGCGCAGCCCGTCCAGAACCATTTCCAGTGCATTGGGGAAAAGATGCTTGCGGCGGTTGCGATGCCAGTTCACATAGCCCGTAATCCGCTTCGAGGCCAATTCCCGGATCGTCAGGTTCGGCAGCGGGCCGAGATGCACGTCGGAGATGTGGGCGAGCTTGAACATGGCGCTTCTCTTAACGGCGCTGACACCGAGGGGCAAGGAAAATGAAGCCAGCGGGTGGGGCCGAAACCGGCCCCGATAGCGAAAGGCTCGGATGGCCGAAGAGGTTCCTCGTTCGTCTTCTGCATGTCTATTTCGCCGTTAGCCGTGGCATGACGCTCGGGGTGCGGGCGGCCTGTTTCGACGAGGCGGGGCGGATCTTCCTCGTTCGCCACACCTATGTGCCGGGCTGGCATATGCCGGGTGGAGGCGTGGAGCGCGGTGAGACGGCGGTGGAGGCGCTTCTGAAGGAGATGCGGGAGGAGGGCAATCTTGAAGCCGTCGACTCTCCCGCGCTCTTTCATGTGTACTTCAACGCGCGCATCAGCCGGCGCGATCACGTCTTGCTCTACCGCGTCAACGTGCGCCAGACAGGGCCACGTCCGGCGGACCGGGAAATTGCCGAGGCGGGTTTCTTCCACTTCGACGCTCTGCCGGAGGGCGTGACCCAGGCGACGCGGCGACGGATCGCGGAACTGCGCGGGGAAATCTCCCCCGCGCACCACTGGTGAGGTCAGGCGCCGAGCTTTTCTCGACCGTGCGGGTTCATCAGGTCCTCATCAGGGCCAACGGGAACGACGCCGGTCGGATTGATCATGGTGTGGCTGCGGTAATAGTGGTGCTTGATGTGGCGCATCTCGACCGTCTCGGCGATCCCAGGCGTCTGATAGAGGTCGCGCAGATAGGCCGATAGGGCGGGATAATCTGCGATGCGGCGGATGTTGCATTTGAAGTGGCCGACATAGACGGGGTCGAAGCGCACCAGCGTGGTGAACAGACGCCAGTCGGCTTCCGTCATACGTGTGCCGAAGAGGTAGCGCTGGCCGGTGACGCGCTCTTCCAGCCAGTCGAGTGTCTCGAAGAGCGGATAGACGGCGCTTTCATAGGCTTCCTGGGTGGTGGCGAAACCAGCCTTGTAGACGCCGTTGTTGACGGTGTCATAGATACGGGCGTTCACCTCGTCGATCTCGGCGTGAAGGTCTTGAGGGTGCATGTCGAGGGTCGAGCCGGTCAGGCCGTCGAAGGCCGAATTCAACATGCGGATGATCTCGGAAGACTCGTTCGAGACGATCGTGTTCTGATGCTTGTCCCAGAGCACCGGCACCGTGACGCGTCCGGAGAATTTCGGGTCGGCTTTGACGTAGACCTCCCAGAGATAGTCGGAGCCGAAGAGGTGGTCGGGCGTGGCGCCATCACGATCATGGAATTCCCAGCCGTTCGACAACATCAGCGGATCGACGACTGATACCGAGATCAGGTCTTCGAGGCCCTTCAGGGCGCGGAAGATCAGGGTGCGATGCGCCCAGGGGCAGGCATAGGAGACGTAGAGGTGGTAGCGATCTGCCTCTGCCTTGAAACCGGCCTTGCCGGAAGGGCCGGCTGAGCCGTCGGCCGTCACCCAGTTGCGAAAGCTCGAGTCGGCTCGCTTGAAATGCCCCGAGGTCGATTTCGTGTCGTACCAGACGTCCTGCCAGACGCCATCCACCAGTCTACCCATCGTCGCTTCCTTATCGTTTCAACTTGACCGGCAAGATACGGCTGCTGGCTGCAATTGCGAGGGGTGATGGGTTGAACAGTGCGTTTTCCGTGGACGGACAGAAAATTTGCTGCTATCGGAACAACACCCAAGATTTGAAGGCCCCGATGACCCTCGCACGGAACCCACGACGACGCTGACGCTCTCGAACGCACGATATTCGTGCGCGTGAACCCTATTGCTGTCTGTCTATTGGTTTCGGTCATCCATGTTTCACTCAGGCCTTGTCTACCTCACCGAGGATGCGTCGCACGACGCAGTCATTGAACTCATCAACGAAGAAGCTTTTGGTCCCGGCCGGCATACCCGTGCGGCAGCGCGCATCCGCGAGCAGGGCCCGCATGACCGGTCACTTTCCTTCATCTGCACCGACAATGGTGAGACGATTGCCTCGGTGCGCATGACGCCAGTGCTGGCAGGCGGCGTTCAAGGGCATCTGCTCGGACCGCTCGCCGTCAGACCCAGCCACAAGAACCGGGGCATTGGCCGCGAACTGGTGCGGATTGCCATCGAGGCGGCGCGGCGGAAGGGTTCGGAAGGCGTCATTCTGATTGGTGACCCGCCCTATTACATGCCGCTCGGCTTCGAGAAGGTGGCCTACAAGGCGCTCGACTTCCCCGGTCCTGTCGATCCGAACCGGGTGCTGATCGTGCCTTTGGTGGGCGATGTGCACGACCGTTTGAAGGGCGTGATCGCCTGGCGGGACGCAAGTCCTGTCGAGGCCGCGGACGCGGCCAACGGCTCGAAGTGCTACGCCTCTGCCTGATGCGATGACCGCTCCCAGGGAAGGCCCGGCCGTTCGCGTGCCGGGTTTGGTTGTTCACCTTCCTGTTCAAGACAGGCGCGGATGTAGACCCGGTTCACCAATTGCATCAACAAGGCGGTGAGCGGTGTTGCCATCGCGAGCCCGATGAGGCCAAAAAGCGTTCCGAAGACAAGTTGCGACGAGATCACCAGGACGGGAGGGAGGGACACTTTCTCTTTCTGCACGATCGGCGTGACGACGTAACTCTCCAGTGTCTGGACGAACATATAGACGGCCAGCACCATCAGCACCGCATTTGTCCCATCGGGCACGGCGAGCAGCAAGCCGGGGATCGCGGCGAGGATGGGGCCGACATTCGGGATGAAGGCGAGCAAGCCGGCGATCAGGCCGAGTGCCAGTGCGAGAGGTATGCCGATCAGCCAGAGACCGAGGCCGGTCAGGATGCCGACGACGGACATCGAGATCAACTGTGCCGACAACCAGCTCTGCAGCGTCGCTATGCTCTCGTCGATCACGTTGCCGGCCTCAGGACGGAGCGACGGCGCAAACAGGCGCAGAAAGCCTCTTCTGTAGGTGCCGGGATCGAACGCGCCATAGAGCGCGATGAAGAGCAGCAGGACGCTGTTGCCGAGATAGCCGAATGCGGAACCAAGCGCCTGCGTGGCGGCGCCGCCAAAAGCGCCGGACCAGAGATCGGTCTGCTCCATGCGATCGAGGAGTTCGCGGCCCCAGGCATATTCCTCGATGCGCTCGGCAAGGCTCTGTGCCGCTTCGGGGAGCTGTCGCCACAGCTGGTCGATCTGCGTCGACACGGCGGGCGCTGCGACCGTGCCGCCAATTGCAAAGCCACCGACGATCAGCAGGAGGAAGATCGCCACACCCCATGCCGGGCGCAGCGACAGATGCCGGGCAATCCAGAGCCCTCCTGCCCGAAAGAATACGGCGAGCAGCAGCCCGGCAAAAATCATCAGCAGCGTTGCAGGCAGAAGTACGAGAAACAGGATCAACGTCGCTGCGAGGACGCCGAGTGACAGGACGCGCATCGACACGCCTCTATCCCGCGCTTGATTGCGGCCTGATGCTCTGTCCGTTCGGTTCATGTGAATTGCCCCTTGTTCGCCAAAGTCGCTGGCGCCATGCCGGCACCCTAGACTGGGAACAGTGGGGAGGGCTCGATGTTCCGATCTTCTCGGAGCGCCCACTAGTTGGCGGCAAACCGCACACACATGGCAAACGGCGAATGTGGTGCTCAGAAGCGCTTGATCAGCCAGCAGATATCCTGGCCCTGACTGAAATTCTCAATCTTTCCGAAGACACTGTATCCGGCGCGCTCATAGGCACGGCAGGCCGCCGGGTTGATCGTGTCGATGTAAGCGCCGATGCAGCCGCGCGCCTTCGCCTCTTCTTCGGCGAGTGTCAGCAATCGGCCGGCCATGCCCTGACCGCGCAGGCGCTCAGGGACCGAGAGCAACTCCACATAAAGCCAACCGCGACCGGTATAGCCGACGAGGCCACCGTCGACGGAGCCGTCATCTGCCTGAATCGGAATGAAGAGATCGCGCCTATCGGACGGGCCGAGCAGGGCATCGTTGTGGGCCTTGATGCTGGCGAGGATCGCGTCGCGGGCGGTTTCGGGGACGGTGTCGGAGAGGGTGAGTGATGCAGGCATGGGCGCAGGTTAGGCTGCGTTGGCTTCATTGTCCACGTGCTGGTCGGCTGGCCCACATCGGTCATGGGGGGAGTCCGAGTGACGACAGCCGCAAAGTGCCAGTTGCCTCAGGGTGCCTGGTCGACGATGCATCTTTGGTCCGCCGTCGAATATGCTAGATCTGGTCCGCCCAGCTACCGATTTCGCAGTGAGAATTCCGATGCATCCGATACCGACATTCACAACAGGTCGCCTCGTTCTACGCGCCATGCGCTTCGATGACTGGCCGGCTTACAGGCAACTGATGGCTTCGGAACGGGCGCAATTCATGGGCGGCCCGTTCCTGGATGCTGCAGCCTGGGGCATGTTCTGCAGTGACCATGGCCAATGGGATCTGTTTGGTTGCGGGGCGCTGATGATCGACGATCGGGCGACCGGGGCCTGTGTGGGACAGGTGGGGATCAATGCGGGGCCGCTGTTCCCGGAGTTCGAGTTGGGATGGTTCGTGTATCCTGAATTTGAAGGCAGGGGCTATGCCTATGAGGCGGCTGAAGCGCTGCTCCATTGGGCGAGAGAGGTGCGCCAGTTGCCGAGCCTCGTTAGCTATGTCGATCCTGACAATGTCAGATCTGCCGGTCTCGCCACACGGCTTGGTGCCGAGCTGGACCAGCGAGCGGCACGGCCGTCGCCGCGCGATCTGGTATACCGTCACTATCCAAAGCAATCGGAATAGGCGTGCCGGCTGGATGCGGCGTCACGGAAGGTAGCGGCCTTACCGCCCCTCGCGCCACCACATCGCAGACACCGCCAGCAACAAGATCCCGAGCCCTGCAAAGCCCGCGAAAAGCGGCAGCGTGTTGACGCCCTTGAGCACGGTTTCGTCGGTCAGCTTGATCAGCATGCGGCGGTCGTCGGCGACGCGGACTTCACCGCGCACGGGCAGGATGTCGGGGATGCGGACAGAGGCGTCTCCGTCGTCCAGGCGGGCTGTGAGGCCGCGCGATTCCTCGCTGGTGGGGGCGAGTGTATCGGTGGTTGAGATCATCGCGCGGAATTCGGGAGCGTCGACGGCGCCGACATGGACGAGGCTCGAGAAGTCGCCATTGGTGATGGTGAAGAGGCCGGTCTCGGTCATGCGGCGTTCGCCACGATAGAGGCCGGGCTGGATCTCGTTTAGGTTCAACGCAATCGTTTCGCCTGAGGGCGTGGTGATCGTGGCGGGGCCGGGGGCGTCGCCGATGGTCTGGCGGGTCACTTCCAGCGTGCGGCCGGTGGCGCGGGCCTTAAGCGCCTCTTCCTCGAGCTCCGGCTCCTTCATCAGCCAGTGGGCGATGCGGCGATAGAGCGAGACATGCGGTCCGCCGCCTTCGAATCCGCGGGCCCAGAGCCAGCCCTGATCGGAGAGCAGCATGGCAACGCGGCCCTCATTGGCGCGGTTCAGCACGAGCAGGGGACGGTCGCCGTCACCGGTCATGACGGTTTCGCCATCGGGACGGCCGACATCGATGCTGCGGAACCAGCGGCCCCATTGTGGCGGCTCGACGGTGGAGCCATCGAGGCCACGGGTGACGGGATGGCGTTTGCCCTGCTCCGAAATGCGGGGATAGAAGCCGGCCTGATGGACATCGCCGGTCGGGGTGGCCGGAAGCACTGACTCAAGCGGTGTGAGGGCGATCGAGTCCTGGCCGGCATGTTCCGGACCGGCGGCGATCAGCAGCGCGCCGCCATTCCTCACATATTCGGCGATGTAGTCGTAATAGAGGATCGGCAGCACGCCACGATGCTGGTAGCGGTCGAAGATGATCAGGTCGAAATCATTGATCTTTTCGACGAAGAGTTCGCGGGTCGGGAAGGCGATCAGCGAGAGTTCGTTGATCGGCGTGCCATCCTGCTTTTCTGGCGGGCGCAGAATGGTGAAGTGGACGAGGTCGACCGAGGCGTCCGATTTCAAGAGGTTGCGCCAGGCGCGTTCGCCGGCATGCGGTTCGCCCGACACGAGCAGCACGCGCAGGTTCTGGCGGATGCCCTCGATCAGGTGGATGGCGCGGTTGTTGACGTCGGTGACTTCGCCCGGTGTCGCGGCGACCGAGAATTCGAGCACATTGTTGCCGCCGCGCGGCACGCGGAAGGCAAAGGAGGTCTCGGCCCCGGGAACGGCAGGGATGGTGCCCAAGTCTTCGCCGTTCATTCTGACCGAGACGTCGGCCGGCTGGTTGGAGGCTTCTCCGTCGTCGAAGACGCGGAATGTCAGTTCCTGCTCCTCGTCGACGATGCCAAAGCGCGGAGCGCGCAGGACTTCGATGCGGCGATCGAACTCGTTGGCCTTGCCGGTGACGAGGGAGTGGACCGGAGCGTCAAAGGGGAGCGCCTGGTTTTCGGACGGGATGTCATGCACCTGGCCGTCGGTGACGAAGATTGCACCGCCGACACGGGCCGGCGGAACGTCCGTCGTTGCCGCAGCCAGCGCTTCGAAGAGCTTGGTGGAGGGGGCATCGCTGTCGCCGGGATCGGTGACTTCGATGATGCGCGGCTCGATATTGGGGAAGCGGCCGAGGCGGTCGCGGATGCCCTGCAATGCCTCGTCGGTCTGCTCGGCGCGGCCGGCGATCTGCTGGCTCTGGCTGCGGTCGACGATGACGGGCACGACAGTGGTCAGCGGATCGCGTTCTTCCTGCAGTAACAGCGGGTTGGCGAGAGCGGCCAACACGGCGATCGAAGCTGCGAGGCGGATGGCGGTGCCGCGTACGCCGCGCAGGAAGCCGAGGGCGGAGAGCACCACGGCGAGCACAGCAAGGGTGGCGATGGCGATCCAGGGGATGAAGGGGGCGAATTCTAGCGTCATGGTCTCATTGCCCCAGTCTTTCGAGCAAAGCAGGCACGTGAACCTGGTCTGCCTTGTAGTTGCCGGTCAGCATGTACATCATGATGTTGACCCCGGAGCGGAAGGACATTTCGCGCTGCATCTCGTCGGCGGGGACGACTGGCAGCACGCTTGCGCCATTGGCATCGATGGCCCAGGCGCCCATGAGATCGTTGCCGGTGATCATGATCGGGCTCACGCCATCGCCGGAGGATGCGACCGCGCTGTTGCTCGACTGGGCCTCCTGGCGGGATTCGACCCAGAGCGGGCTGCCGCTGTAGCGGCCGGGAAAGCCCTGCAGCAGGTAAAAGGCGCGCGTCAGCACGTGGTCTGAAGGCACCGGCTCAAGCGGCGGGATGTCGATATTGGCAAGGATCGCCTGCAGGCGCTCGCCATTCGGAGAGGCCCCGACTTCGTTGCCCAGTGTCGAACCCTGGTCGCGCGTGTCGAAGAGCACGGTGCCGCCGGCGCGCATATAGGCGTCGATACGGCTGATCGCGGCTGCTGACGGCATGGGCGCGGAAGCCGAGATCGGCCAGAAGATGATCGGGTAGAAGGAGAGCTCGTCCTTGGAGATGTCGACGCCGACAGGCGGTGCCGGTTCGAGCGTCGTGCGGTAGGTCAGGAAGTCGGTGAGGCCCGCGAGACCCTGTTCGGACAGGCGGTCGACCTCCGCGTCGCCCGTGATGACATAGGCAAGGTGGGTGTTGTCGAGACGCTCAAGGATCTGTTCGTCGCCGGGTTTCGCATCAGTTGACTGGGCCAGTGCCTGGCCTGACGGTGCGACGGCAGCGAGCGCCACGGCAAGCGCCAGGATCGAGGCGGCGGCGGCCGGTGCACGTTTTGGCAGGCGCGAGAAGGCGCCGCCCATGAAGAGCACGATCAGGCTGTCAATGACGAGAAGCAGGAAGGCGAGCGTCAGCAGGCTTGGCTTCAGTGGGCTGGCGGCCGTGCCGGCCATCGGGTCGCGGGCGACGGTGAGGCCTGCCGGCGAGGGGAGCGGGCGCAGTGTCGCATCAGCCGGCAGGAGGTTGAGTGCCGTGAAGCCGTCTTCCGTGCCATAGAGGCCAGGCGGGTTGTCGAAGGTGGCGGCTTCTGGACGGTCGGGGCCGAGCGAGAGCGGCTTTGCGGTGCCGGCTTCTGTCGTCAGCGCACCACGCTCGTTGAGCAGGCGGAAGGGCGGAAGCGACGGGGCGGTCGCCTGGCCGGCCTGAGCCTCAGCTGCGCCGACGCGAGTGAGCTGGACGATACGGCGGAGCATGTCGACGAAGGTGCCGGAAATCGGCAGATCCGACCAGGTGGCCTCGGCGCTGACGTGGAACAGCACGATGCGGCCGGCGCCGTTGTCTTCGACGGTGACGAGCGGCGTGCCGTCGGCAAGGCTTGCCCAGGTGCGGGCAGCGAGATCCGGTGTCGGTTCGGCGAGCACCTGGCGCTTGACGAGGATGCCCTCGGGGCGCGGCATGCCGGCGAAGGGGCCGAAGGTTGGGAAATCGGCGAGCGGCTGAGGCTCGGCCCAGGAGAGGGCGCCGCCCAGCGCGCGTTCGCCCTGGCGCAAGATCACGGGGACCAGCGGGTCGTCGGCGGGGGCTGCGGCCAAGCGAGGACCGGCAAAGCGGATCAGCGTGCCGCCACGGTTGATCCACGCTTGAAGCGGATCATAGACATCGGCCGGGAGACGGCCGACATCGGCGAGCACCAGAGCGGACGGGTTCTGGTTGAGGATCTCGGGTATGGCGACAGCGAGGTCGGTCTGGCCGGGCTTCACCACATCGGCATAGGGGCCAAGCGCGCGCTCGATGTAGTAGAGCGGCGAGAGGAGTGGCTGGAAGCCGTCGCCGCTGTCGCCGGAGACGAGCGCGACCTTGCGGCGGCGGAAGCCGTCGTCGAGCAGGTGAGTGGCGCCGGCCGAAGCGACGCCTGCAATCGACAGGCGGGCAAAATCATTGCGCAGTTCGAAGGGGGCGGCGATCTCCCCGGAAGCTTCTGATGTGCCGGGGGCGAAATCCACCTGGCCGGAGGCGATGACACGACCCTGGCGGTCCTGCGCATCGACGATCAGGCTTCGAGGTTCGGCGGCATTCAGGCGCGAGAGCGAGACGGTGAGTGCATCCGAGCCGTTGTTTGCGCCGGTGATGGCGACGCTTGCTGCGCCATCACCCTCGACGACGCGGAATTCGGCGGGCGAGAGGCTGGCGAGATCCGAGAGGAACGGATCTTCCGCGTCGCGGGCGATGCCGTCGGAGACGTAGGCCAAGGTGCCGGGGCGTTCCGAGGAGAAGGTGGTGCGCAGGGCTTCGATGGTCCTTGCCCGATCGGGGCGCTGCGGATGGGGTGTCGCGGCGGCAAGTTTTTCGAGCGCCACGGCGGCGGTGCCGGGGATTGCGTCATGGTTTGCCTCCGCCGTGAAGACGACCGACACGGGCAGGCTGCGGTCAGCGGCATCGCCGATCAGGGCGGTCGCGGTTTCGACACGACGATCCCAGTCGCCGACGGTCGCCCAGCCATTGTCGACGACGAGCAGCAGTGGGCCGTCGCCGGAAAGCGTGGCGTTGCGCGGGTTGAGGACGGGGTCGGCGAGCGCGAAGATGACGATCGCGGCCATCAGCATTCGCAGGAGCGTCAGCCACCAGGGGCTTTTCGAGGGCGTCTCCTCGCGCTTCAAGACGCCGGCCAGGATCTTCAGCGGCGGGAAGACTTCCGCCTTCGGACGCGGCGGGGTGAGCTTCAGGAGCCACCAGATCAAGGGCAGTGCGAGCAGGGCGCCGAGAATGGCGGGAGCGCCGAAGGCGAGTGGCATACCGAACATCAGCCCGCACTCCTGTTAACGGCGGGCGGCATGCCCGACAGGTGCATGTGGACGGCGACGAGGGCCTCGGAGGCGAGGCGATCGGTGCGGTTATGGGTGAAGCTCCAGCCCATGCGGCGGAGCTGATCCGACATGGACCCTCGGCGCGCGAGATAGGCCTGCTGATAATCGTCGCGGAGGGTTTCGGCGCGGCCGGAGGTGAGCTTTTCGCCGGTTTCCGGATCGGTGAATTCGGTGCGGCCGGTATAGGGGAAGGTCTCTTCCGCCGGATCGGCGACCTCGAGCACATGGCCGCGCAGACCACGGCGGGCGAGCGGCGTGATGCGCTCCATCACCCGGTCCGCATCGTCAAGAAAATCGCCGATCAGCACGATGTCGCTTGCGCCGCGGATCATACGGGTGTCGGGCAGGCCTTCGGTCGGCGGCGCATGCATGATGGCGGTGGCAAGACGCTCGGCGGCGTTGCGGGCGGAGATCGGCTCCATGATGCCAGGGCAACCGATGCGTTCACCGGAACGTGCCAGGATTTCGGCGAGTGCCAGCATCAGCACTAGCGCGCGGCTTTCCTTGGAAACAGAGGCAAGCGTCGACTTGTACATCATCGACGGCGACATGTCGGCCCAGAGCCAGACGGTGTGGGCCGCTTCCCATTCGCGGTCCCGGATGTACATGTGGTCGTCGCGGGCCGAGCGCCGCCAGTCGATGCGCGAAAAGCTCTCGCCATCGGCATAGGGCCGGAACTGCCAGAAGTTTTCGCCGATGCCACGCTTGCGGCGGCCGTGCCAGCCGGCAATCACAGTGTTGGCGATGCGGCGGGCCTCAACCATGCAGTCGGGCACGAGCACGGCACGCTGGCGGGCGCGCTTCAGTACTTCGCTGCCTGTTGTCTGCTCGACGATCTGGCCGATGGATGCCACGCGGTTAAGGCCTCCCTTACTTGCGCAGGTCGGAAACGAGGGCCGCGATGACGTCGCGGACGGTCATGCCTTCAGCGCGCGCCGCAAAGGTCAGTGCCATGCGGTGTTCGAGCACCGGTTCGGCGAGCGCATACACGTCGTCGATGGAGGGGGCGAGTCGGCCTTCATACAGGGCGCGGGCGCGGGCGCAGAGCATCAGGGCCTGTCCGGCGCGGGGACCCGGACCCCAGGCGATGTTCTTGTCGGTCGCGTCGTTGCCGTGGCCCGGACGTGCCGAGCGAACGAGCGTCAAAATGGCGTCGACCACGGTGTCGGAGACCGGCATCTGGCGGATCAGCTTCTGGATCTCCAGCAGGCGGGCGCTGTCGATGACGGCACTGGCGCGGCGGTCACCGACGCCTGTCGTCTCCAGCAGGATCTGCCGTTCGGCGGCGAGTTCCGGATAAAGAACATCCACCTGCAGCAGGAAGCGGTCGAGCTGGGCTTCAGGGAGGGGGTAGGTTCCTTCCTGCTCCAGCGGGTTCTGGGTCGCGAGCACGTGGAAGGGAGCGGGCAGCTGATAGGGCTGGCCGGCGATGGTGACGTGGTATTCCTGCATCGACTGCAGAAGAGCAGACTGAGTGCGCGGGCTTGCGCGGTTGATCTCGTCGGCCATCAGCAGTTGGGCAAAGACAGGCCCCTTGACGAAGCGGAAGGAGCGACGCCCCGTCTCGTCCTGGTCCATGACTTCCGTGCCGATGATGTCAGAGGGCATCAGGTCGGGTGTAAACTGGATACGGTTGGCATCGAGGCCAAGGGCCGAGCCGAGCGTGGTCACGAGCTTGGTCTTTGCGAGACCGGGAACGCCGACCAGAAGAGCATGGCCACCTGAGAGAATGGCAAGGAGGGTGTTTTCGACGACTTTTTCCTGACCGAAGATCACCTTGGCCACTTCCTGGCGGATCGCCGCGATATCTGCGAGCGCCTTCTCGGCCTCGGCGACGATCGCTTTCTCGTCCAGTGCAACATCGGGATTTGGCATCATGCCCATGGTCTGCTCCAATTGGTTTTGGACGTGTCCGGCGAATCGAACGGACGCGTAAGGTGCATGTTACTGAAACTAACTTATTGGCGAGAGGACGGCTGACAAGGACGTTTCGAATGACTATCTCGTGACTGTTATAGGCTAAAGACAAAACCGGGACGCAAAGATGGCAGGCGATACGCTGAAGGCGACTACAGATGCGGCGGGGCTCGCCGCGCTGATTTCGCGCGCGTCAGCGCAAACATCGGGCGGAAAGGCATCACTACCGCCGGTGGAACGCTGGGAACCGCCTTTCTGCGGGCATCTCGACATGGAAATCAGGGCCGACGGTACCTGGTTCTACATGGGCACGCCGATCTGTCGGGAGCCTCTGGTGCGCCTGTTTTCGACGGTTCTGCGCAAGGATGAGGACGGCAAGACCTATCTCGTCACGCCTGTGGAAAAGGTCGGTATTCGTGTCCAGGACGCCCATTTCGTCGCGGTCGAGATGAGCGTGACGGGAGAGGCGGGTGAGTCAGTGCTGACATTCCGCACCAATGTCGGAGATGTGGTCGAGGCGGGGCCTGAGCATCCGCTGCGCTTCGAGACCGTTGGCGACAATCACGAGCTTAAGCCTTACCTGTCCGTCCGTGGTCGTCTGGAGGCGCTTGTCTCGCGCGCGGTCATGTATGATCTCGTCGAGCGGGGTGAGGTGGTGGAGATCGAGGGCAAGGCAATGTTTGCCCTGCGCTCTCGCGGCGCGATATTTCCGATCATGCCCGCCGAAGAACTCGATCGACTGTCGCGGTGACATCGATGACATTTACCGCAGAGGATTTCCGCCGCCGGGCTTTGGAACAGGTGGGTGCACCGCTCGAGCATGCCTGGCGCGACCACGGCGACCACGCGCTGAATCCCGACACCATCCTGCAATACGAGCAGTTGAAGCTGAAGGATGCGGCGGTGCTGATCGGTGTGATCGACGATCCGGACGAGGCGCGGATCATCCTGACGCAGCGGACCAGCAAGCTCCGGCAACATGCCGGGCAGATCGCCTTTCCGGGCGGCGGTATCGATGCGACGGACAGGTCGCCGGAAGAAGCCGCGCTGCGCGAGGCGGAAGAAGAGATCGGCCTTGAACGTCGTTTCGTCGAGACGGTCGGCCGGTTGCCGCAATATCTCTCGGGAACCGGTTTCCGCATCCAGCCGGTGCTTTCCGTCGTGCAACCCGGCTTCGAGCTGACACTCAATCCCGACGAGGTGGACAGCGTCTTCGAGGTGCCGCTTTCCTTCCTGATGAACCCCTCCAATCATCGGCAGGACAGCCGGATGTGGCAGGGTTCCGTCAGGCATTTCTATGTCATGCCCTATCGGGAGCGGCATATCTGGGGCATTACGGCCGGTATTATCCGGACGCTATACGAAAGGCTCTATGCATGACCAATTTGGCCGATCGCGACTGGTTCCAGGAGCCTGCCCTCAAGACACTGATGACGCTGCTCAACAGCGGTGGCGCGGTGACACGGGTGGTCGGCGGCGCGGTGCGCAACAGCCTTATGGGTTTGCCCGTGGGCGATATTGATCTTGCCACGACGTTGATGCCGGAAGAGGTGAGTGGCCGGGCGGCGGCGAAAGGCATCAAGGCGGTACCGACCGGGATCGAGCACGGCACGGTGACGCTTGTCGTCGACGGCAAGGGCTATGAGGTGACGACGCTCCGGCGTGACGTCGAGACGAATGGTCGCCATGCCCAGGTCGCCTTCGGCGCGAGCTGGCAGGAGGATGCGGACCGGCGGGACCTCACGATCAACGCCCTTTATGTCGGTCTCGATGGCGAGGTGATCGATCTCGTCGGCGGCCTGAAGGACATTGAAACGAAGACCGTGCGCTTTATCGGCGATGCCGAGCAGCGGATTGCCGAAGACTACCTGCGCGTCCTGCGATTCTTCCGCTTCTTTGCCCATTATGGCAGTGGGCGTCCGGATACGGATGGGTTGAAGGCTTGTGCGCGAGCGCGGAGCCAGCTGAAATCGCTCTCCGCCGAGCGCGTCTGGAGCGAGATCAAGAAGCTCTTATCCGCGCGGGATCCGGGGCGGGCGCTCCTCTGGATGCGCCAATCGGGCGTGCTGACCGAAATCCTGCCGGAAACGGAGAAATGGGGGATCGATGCGATCCCCGGTCTGATCGCGGCCGAACAGGCTTTGGGCTGGGATCCGGATCCGCTGCTTCGTCTCTGCTCGATCGTGCCGAAGGATGCGGCGCGGCTCGTCACGCTGTCGGAGCGGTTGCGGCTGTCGAATGCCGAGGCGCTGGCGCTCGACCGGTTCGCGCGGGCGCCCAAGCCTCAGGAGACAGTCACCGACGTTGCCTTCGACCGCGATCTCTATCGCTTCGGCAAGGACGGCATGATTTCGGTGCTGAAGCTTGAGCTTGCCTCGGCCCGTGCGCGTACAGAGGGTGACCAGAAGGTGATGGCGCGGAGTGCGAGGCTGTTTTCGCTGTTGAAGCGTGGCGAGGGCTTTGTGCGGCCGGTGCTGCCGATCAAGGGCTCCGATGTTCTTGCGGCTGGTATTCCTGCCGGACCGAAGGTCGGGGAAATTCTCGGCAAGCTCGAGGAAGGCTGGATCGCATCGCAGTTCAACCTCAGCCGCGAGGATCTTCTCGCCCGGCTGGAGATGCTGGCGAAGCCTTGAAAAATCGGCGCATCTAGGGAAGCCGGTACGGCTGAAAGCATGTTCGGTTCATCAGGCCAAGCTCAACAAAGAGTGTCCATTTGCCTGCGATCCAGCGGCGATCCCTGGAGCGTATCTCTCCCGGCTTCAGATGATCGACATGATGTCGGTCTGGCCTTTCAGTGGAGGGACTTCCATGAAACGCATTGCATTTGCCATTGTCGCCGCAGGCATGACGGTCGCCGCTTCCTCGGCGAATTCTGCCAATATTGTCGAGACCGCCCAGCAGGCCGGCAGCTTTAATACTCTCTTGGCCGCCGCTCAGGCTGCCGGTCTCGTTGACGCGCTTTCGGGCGGCGGTCCGCTCACGGTCTTTGCCCCAACCGATGAAGCTTTCGCAGCGCTTCCGGCCGGTACGGTCGAGAACCTGCTCAAGCCCGAGAACAGGGACCAGCTCGCCGCAATCCTGAGCTATCATGTCGTCGGTCGTGAATTGACCTCGACCATGCTGCCGGGGCGCACGATCCATGTCCGGACCATCAAGAGCGGCGGTGACCGGACGCTCGCGGTGTCCAAGTCGGGTTCGGGCGTCACCGTCGACGGCGCAAACGTCGTGTCTGCGGATATCCGCACGGATAACGGCGTCATTCACGTGATCGACAAGGTCATGCTGCCGAGCAGCTGAGACACGCAGATTCCTCCTGGACACGGAGCCCGCCTGTCGGGCTCCGTTGCCGTTCATGCCATCTCACCTAAGGTTTAAAGCCGTCTGGGACTGGTCGTCGCGGATCCGTTCCTTGATGTGGTCCACCATGGACGGACGGATGATCTCCTCGCCATGGGTGACCTTCAGGTGTTCGACGGCCCGTCTTACGACTTCTGCCTCCTCGTCGGCCCGCGTGCGCCAATCGCAGCCGGGGACAAGAGTTCCGCATTCGAAGCGCTTCATGATCGTCTCCTCCTTCGTCGTCTCAACTCTTCCCGTAACCGCAGAATGCCGCGATTGTTCTGCTGACGCCAAAAAAAATGGCCCGCACGGAGCGGGCCAAGGGTATCGACGCGGTGGATTCGGACTGATCAATCGGGCATGGCCCAGGCATGGAATACGGAGCGAGCGGGTTGGCGCTTGCCCCGATGGCTGCCGGTCTCGATGTCGTTTGCGGCGAGCCGGTCGGCGAGATCCTTGCCCGCCAGACCGAGGCTTACCTGCTCAACGAAATAAGAATGGGGCAAGTCGACATCACTCGACTGACGCATTTGCTCCGCCAGCCGGTCGATCAATTCGGGTGCCTTGAGCGCACGATCGGCGGGGTTACTGACGCGGGATACGGATACTGAGCTGGATGGGGTCATCGCAATCTCCTCCTCGATACTGCGTGAGGCCGCAGAATGCCCCCCGTCCGGCGCGAGTGCAATGAAAACTGTCAAGTTCGCGACACACTTTGTCGTAAGCGGCGGGAATCGCCGCTCATTCTTTTTCGTGAGTTGACATGTGGATAACCGTGACAGCGGTAACCCGTGCGATCAGGGATATCGCACGAGCGGCGGGAGCGAGGAGAGGATCGATTCGACATTGCCGCCGGTCTTCAGGCCGAAGATCGTGCCGCGGTCGTAGAGCAGGTTGAACTCCACATAGCGGCCGCGACGGACAAGCTGTTCCTCGCGGTCTTCGTCCGTCCAGGGATTGTTGAAATTGCCCCGGACGATCTTCGGATAGACGAGATTGAAGGCGCGGCCGACATCCTGGACGAAAGCGAAGTTGGCGGCCCAGCCGCCCTTGTCCTCGTCTGCCGTCAGCCAGTCGAAGAAGATGCCGCCAATGCCGCGCGCCTCGTTGCGGTGGGGCAGGAAGAAGTATTCATCGCACCATTTCTTGTAGGCGGGATAGTCGGCGACGGCGGGATGGCGTTCGCAGGTGACTTCCATGGCGCGGTGGAACAGGCGGGTGTCGGGATCGTCCTGGCTGCGGCGGCGGTCGAGCACCGGCGTCAGGTCGGCGCCGCCACCGAACCACTGGCTCGATGTGACCACCATGCGGGTGTTCATGTGCACCGTCGGGACATGGGGGTTCGCGGGATGGGCGATCAGCGAAATGCCGGAAGCCCAGAAGCGCGGGTCTTCCTCGGCGCCCGGCATCTGCTTGCGGAATTCGGGTGAGAACTCGCCATGCACCGTCGAGGTGTGCACGCCGACCTTCTCGAAGACGCGGCCATACATCATCGACATGCGGCCGCCGCCGCCCTTGCCCTCTTCTCGCTGCCAGTCCTTAGCCTGGAAACGGCCCGGCTCGCGATCGGCCATCGGGCCGGTGAGCTCGTTCTCCAGCGTCTCGAAAGAAGCGCAGATCGTGTCGCGCAGGCTTTCGAACCAGGCGCGGGCGGCGTCCTTCTTCTCCTCGATATCCTCTGGCAGGCCTTTCGGCAGAACCGGTCGCTCCATATCGTCCCCCTCAGCTTCTTCAGGCAAACGAATATCAGGTGAAATCGCGGGCGGCCATATGGGGGCGGGGGTGTCCCCGTAAAATCGACTCGCCTTCCGGTTTTGCGTGGATTAATCTCTCGTCCATGCGAGGGATTTCATGACGAAGATACCTGGCCCGCCGCCATTTACAGGTCTCAGGAAGCGGATCGCCGACCACCGCGCCGGAACGGCCGGGCGTCTGGGCGGGCAGTTCGTGCGCGAGACCTATTGCCTGACGCGCGAGGAGGCCAGAGCCAAGGCGCGCGAGTGGTTCGATGCCTTTCCGAAGGCGGCTTACTGGACCGAGGTGGAAAGCTGGCGGCAGCTCGACGAAGACCAGATCGAGTTCACCATGCGTCGTCTGCCTTCGGCCGACTGACGGCGCCCGCCCAGGTGCTATCCGACGGCAAATCCCCAATTCGCTAAAATTCTAACATTCTTCGAAAGCCAATCACAAAGCCTCGTCGCTAGGGTGATCCCCATACAGCCGGAATGATGCCGGCTTCGGATCGACATGACATGCGACACAGGGTTTTCCCATGACTGTAGCCTCGTTCAACCCATCCATTGCCAGTCAGGCTTCGATGGCGAGCGCTGCCGCGTCCGCGCTCGATCGTGTGACGCCGCGCGCGGTGACAGCACCTGTCGCGGAGACTGAGACCGATAACTCCAGCTATTGGTCGATTGCCACCACGATGCGGCCCGGCAGCCTTTCGGCCGGCAGCGTGCAGGAAGCGAACGAGATTGCGGCCGCGGTCTCCGATACGGCAGCGCTCGGCCTGGAGCAGGCGACGGATATCGTCGCACGCATCCAGCAGAAGCTCGTGCTCGCCAAGGCCGTCGGCGTCGATCGCAATGGGATCAACGTCGACATCTCCCAGATGAAGGCGGATCTCGGTCAAGTCGTTGCGGACAGCACGTTCAACGGAGACAACTGGCTGATGGTCGAGGCCGGGGGGCGGCCCAAGGTCGCCTCGCTGCTCACCTCCGTGACAACAGGCGAGGATGGCGGCCTGTCCATCAATATGGTCGATTTCGACACCGCCAAGTCGACGCTCGTCTCACGTCAGGATGCGCGTGACGGGGTGTTGACGCGGGCTTACGCGGGCACCAGCCTCGGCGGCGTGCCTTACAACTACTACCTGATGGATGCGCAGTCGCGCGAGCCGCCAGAGGCCGGAGCCCGTGAGATCGGGATCGACAGCGGTACGACCAGCGACGAGATTGATGGGATGATCTCGACCCTCAATCGCGTCATGATCGACATGGTGAGCGCCAGCGCCGAGGTGAGCACGACGCGCAGCCAGGTGACGGGCGGTGGTGTGCTACTGCAAGGCTTGCAGGGCACGTCCGAACTTGGTGTCAGCCGACTGGTCGACACGGAGCTCAACGAGCAGCGGGTTCGGCTGACGGCGGAAAAGGTGCAGGATCAACTCCAGTCTTCGGGGCTGAACATCGCGAATGTTTCGATGACGTCGTGGTTGAGGCTTTGAGTTCAAGCTGCTGTTTGTGAATCGAAAAGGCCCGCTTCGTGCGGGCCTTTTGCTGTTTTCGGCTGCTGACCTGCTCTTGTTCAGCTCTTGGTGCGGGGACGCCTTGCTTTGCTGCGCGGCAGCCGCACCATGATCGGGGTCGCGGCTTTGCCTGCCTTCTTCGGCGCGTCGGTGTCCTTGGTCGGGACTGTCGGCGACGCGGCGGCTTCGGCGCTCGGCTCCGTCGTCTCCGGTGATGCCGCTGCCTCCGGCAAGGGCTCATCCGGCGATGATGTTTCAACGTCGATCAGGGCCGGTAGCGGCGCCTCCGCGACGAGCACCGGAAGGGCTTCAGGCTCGACTGGTTCTGTTTCGATGGTCACCGGTTCCGCGGCGACCTCTTCAACAAGGGGCGCTGCGACCGTCTCGGGATTTGCGGTTGCCGCCTCGGCGGGCGCTTCTGCAGCGGGTGCTTCACCGCCCAGGATATCGCTGATGATTTTGGTGACCTTCAAGGCTGTCGGCAGGTCGGTGTTGGTCGAATGACCACAGAAGGCGACCTTGATGTCGGTCGTGATCTTCGGGCGCGAATTGAGTTCGCCGAACCAGTCGAGCTCGCCGACGACGTCGATGACGTCGGTGAAGGCTTCCGGCATCTTGATCCGGCCACCGAAGGTGACGATCCGCGCGGTGTTGGCCAGCGTTTCGATCCGGGCCGGATCGTTTGCCTTCAAAGCGTAGAGAGCGTCGGCGATGACGCGGTTGCCGCGCGAATGGCCGGCGATCAGAGTGAAGGACAGCGTGGGATCGGCAAGCAGGGTCGACACTGTATCGGCATCGAGGCCGGTGCGGCGATTGCTATCGGTTTCCTCGTTGCGCTTGCCATAGGCGCCGAGCTTCGGCCGGCCGACGACGTCGTCGATCACCTCGAGACTGCTTCTGACATGACCGAGCCAGCCGAAGAGGAAGGCGCCGCCGATGGCCTCGTTGAGGATGTCGCCAAGGCCGTAACCCGACACCACGGCTGCCACTGGGGCGTCGATCGCATCGGCCACGTTGCGCGCGAAGGCGGCCGCACCGATCGCCGAGCCGCCGATGCCGGCGACTGCCATGGCGTGCACCTCGCGACCACCGCGCAGGCGGAATTCCTCGACGCTGTCGCAGAGCGTCAGCATCCCGGCGCCTGTGGGCGGAACGATCATGATGAGGCCTTCGGAAGCCAGGCTGTCGCTGATGTAGAAGGTCTCGTCGGCTGTCAGGGCCTTCACGTCATAATAGAGCGCGTCCATGCCGGTATTGCGGAGACGCCAGGGCTCCAGGGCGGCGTTGCGGACCGGGCGCTGGCTCAGGCGCTCGGGGAAGCTCAAGGATCGGGCGAACTGGGTAAGACCCAGGGCGAATGCTGTCTCGAACATGACTCCATCTCCCATTTTGCTGCAATGCAGCATAGCGCGATACGGTTGAATTAGCAATTGCCGTTGAAGCGGCGCATCGCGACCGTCTCGCCATTCTAGGCGAGGGCGACTGTGGGCGCCTTGATCTATGTCTGGTTCCTGCCGATCCGGAGTCAGAAGCCGGTCTGGCGCAGCGCTTCCCCGGCAATCATGGCCGCCGACATCGCGACATTGATCGACCGCTGGCCTTCGATCATGGGAATGATCACGCGGTGATCGGCCCGGTCATGCACCGGATCGGGGACACCGGCACTTTCGCGCCCGAAGAGAAGGATGTCATTTCCGACGTAATCGAACTCGGTGTAGGGCAGGGCGGCTTTGGTCGAGGCGAGCACGAGGCGGCGGCCTTGCGAAAGCCGCCAGGCGTCGAAACGCTCCCAGTTGACGTGGCGGGTCATGGCGACGCTTGCGAGATAATCCATGCCTGCGCGCTTCAGGTTCTTGTCGGAGAGCACGAAGCCGGCCGGCTCGATGATGTCGACCTTCATGCCGAGGCAGGCGGCGAGCCGGAGGATGGTTCCGGTGTTGCCGGGAATGTCTGGCTGGTAAAGGGCGATGCGCAAGTCGGTCATGGGGCGGTCTTATGCGATCGGGGCACGTCGCTCAAGGCGGTCGCTGTCTTGCTGAATGTCGGCTGTGATCGGTGTGCAACAGTTGCGGGCGAATGTCTCGATCGCCGCGAAAGCCGGCTGGAAAATTCCCCTGTCCGCCGATAGAAGGAAGCTCTACTTCAACACTAAAGCGGGAGGGCCATCGATGGATCTATTCGGTATTTCGCGCCAGCCCCGATTTATGGCTGTTGCCGCCTGAGGGCGTCACCTCCGCCTCTTTTCCCAAACTGATTCATCCTGCGGCCACAAGTGGCCCCAATCATTGAATATTCGCGTCTTGTGCACCTTCGTCCGGTGTCGCGCGCGCCATTTCTGGAGACGTTTCATGTTCTCGTGGTTCGAAAGCCGCCTGAATCCGTACCCGGCCGATGACCCGGTCCTGCCGCCCAAGGGCCTTGTCGCCTTCTGCTGGCACTACACCAAGCCCGCCGGCTGGTGGCTGGCACTGCTCGGCCTGTGCTCCGGCCTGATCGCGGTCGCCGAAGTGTTCCTGTACCAGTTCCTCGGCAATATCGTTGACTGGCTGTCGACGGCCGAACGTTCGACCTTCCTGCAGACGGAAGGCGGCACGCTTGCCTGGATGGCGGGCCTGCTGCTGATCGGCCTGCCGGTGCTCGGCGTGATGCATACGATCACCATGCACCAGGTGTTGGCCGGCAATTTCCCGATGATCGCGCGCTGGCAGATGCACCGCTTTCTGCTCCGGCACTCGATGACCTTCTTCGCCAACGAGTTCGCCGGTCGTGTCTCGACCAAGGTGATGCAGACGGCGCTGTCTGTCCGCGAAAGCGTGATGAAGATCATCGACGTCTTCATCTATGCGACGACCTTCTTCGTCTCGATGCTGGCGCTGGTTGCGTCCGTCGACTGGCGGCTCGGTGTGCCGCTCGTCCTCTGGCTGGCGATCTACGCACTGATCCTGCGAAACTTCATTCCGAAGCTGCGCAAGCTGTCCAGCGAACAGGCCGATGCCCGCTCGATGATGACGGGCCGGATCGTCGACAGCTATACCAATATCGCGACGGTTAAGCTGTTCTCGCATGCCGGCCGGGAAGAGACCTATGCGAAAGAGGGCATGGATGCCTTTCTGGGCACGGTGCACCGGCAGATGCGGCAGATCTCGTTGCTCAATATCTGCGTCGATATCAACAACGCCATCGTCCAGTTCTTCGTGGCGGCACTCGGCATCTGGTTCTGGCTGAACGGCACGGTGACCGTCGGTGCGATTGCGGTTGCCATCGGGCTTTCCATGCGCATCAACGGCATGTCGCAGTGGATCATGTGGGAGGTTGCCGCCCTCTTCGAAAACATCGGCACCGTCTATGACGGTATGGGCATGATGACCAAGGCCCACGATATCATCGACAAGCCGGCCGCCAAGGCGCTTGCCGCCCCGAAGGGCGAAATCGTCTATGACGGCGTGCGCTTCCACTATGGCAAGCAGAAGGGCGTGATCGAGGACTTCTCGCTGACCATCAAGGCGGGCGAGAAGGTCGGCCTCGTCGGGCGCTCCGGTGCGGGCAAGACGACGCTGATGAACCTGCTTCTGCGCTTCTATGACCTGGAGAAGGGTAGGATCCTCGTCGACGGCCAGGATATCTCCGCGGTCAGCCAGGACAGTCTGCGGGCACTCGTCGGCGTTGTGACCCAGGATACGTCGCTTCTGCACCGCTCGATCCGCGACAACATCGCCTATGGTCGTCCCGAAGCCACCGATGCCGAAGTCATCGAGGCGGCGAAGCGGGCTAATGCCTGGGAGTTCATCCAGGGGCTTTCCGACATGCAGGGCCGCAGCGGGCTCGACGCGCATGTCGGCGAGCGCGGCGTCAAGCTCTCGGGTGGCCAGCGGCAGCGTATTGCGATTGCCCGCGTCTTCCTCAAGGATGCGCCGATCCTGGTACTCGACGAGGCGACATCGGCGCTCGATTCGGAAGTCGAGGCGGCGATCCAGGAAAGCCTGTTCAAGCTGATTGAGGACAAGACGGTCATCGCGATCGCCCACCGGCTGTCGACGCTGACGCAGATGGACCGGCTGATCGTGCTCGACAAGGGCCGGATCGTCGAAGAGGGAACGCATCAGCAGCTGGTCGCGAATGGCGGCATCTATGCCGACCTGTGGAACCGGCAGTCCGGCGGTTTCCTCGCCGATCAGGCGGACCGTGGCAACGAGGTGCAGGAAACGGCAGCCGAGTGACGCGCTACCATCACGGCTAAGACGATTGTTGGAAAACTGGCGGCGGCTGAGCAATCTGCCGCCGACCTTTTTTGGGCTGCAGCTATTCGGAGATACCCCATTTCTAGCGCTATCAAAGGTTGTCTACGATCTAAGTAAAATATTCATTGTTTACATTCTAGAACAATTTCATCCCGACCTATCAGGACGATGTCTTGTCCTTACACCTGGCGACCTCCCACGCCCGGTTGGGAATGTATTTTTCCTCCCCCCGGAGACATTCATGTCCAATCTCAAGATCAAAGTCGTGTTGCCGTTGCTGTTTGCCGTGGTGCTGACCTTCGGCATCGGCCAGGGCATTCTGGCCATCAACTTCATTGGAGACGTCAAGGAACAAGTAGACGTCATCGGCCGCGAGCGTCTGCCCAGAACGCTTGCCGTCGCACGGATGAATTCGACATTTGCCGAGGTCCGCCGCGACTATGCCATGTTGCTGAACGCGGAACCGGCAGAGCTTGATGCGATCGTGTCTGCCACCCAGGCCGCTCTTGCCGAGCGCGATGCAGCTTTTGCCGCCTATGAGCCGATGATCAGCCTGCCGGCTACACGCGCTCGGTTCGACAGCATGAAGGCAGCGCTCGCAGACTATGATCGCCTTGCCTCGCAGATGGTCGAATTGAAGCGCACGGGCAGTGACGCTGCGGCCAAGGCCGTGTTTAACGGTGCCATGGCGACGAATGCGCGCTCGCTCGTCCAGCTCATGAACGAAATGATCCAGGCCAACGTGCAGCTCAGCGACGCAGCGATTGCCGAAGCAGATGACGTCTCCACTGCCGCTATCAATACGACGATCACTGCCGTCTTGATCAGCGCGTTGATTGCTGCCGGTGCCGCCTTCTTCAGCTTTGCGCGGATCGTTCGTCCGATCTCGGCCATCACCGGTTCGATGCGCACGCTTGCTTCCGGCGACACACAGACCGAGATCCCGTTTGCCGGTCGTCAGGATGAAATCGGCGAGATGGCTGCGGCCGTCAGCGTGTTCCGCGACAACGCCATCGAGCGTGCCGCGCTGGAGCGCCAGGCCGAAGAAAACCGGTCGCTGAGCGAAACCGAGCGCCAGGCCCGCGAAGCCCAGAAGGCTCGCGAAGCGGCCGAAGTGCAGTTCGCCGTCGACCAGCTCGCTTCGGGTCTGCAGCGTCTGTCGGATGGCGATCTCGTGGCGCAGATCAACGAACGTTTCGCCGATCATCTCGATCCGCTGCGTTTGAATTTCAACCAGTCCGTCTCCCGCCTGAAGGACGCCATGCGCGCCGTCAGCGAGAATGCCCGGACGATCGATGCCGGCGCCAACGAGATGCTGGCTGCCGCCGACGATCTGTCGAAGCGGACTGAGCAGCAGGCAGCCTCCGTCGAAGAGACGGCAGCTGCACTCGAGCAGGTGACAACGGCGGTCAAGGACAGCGCTATCCGTGCCGATGAGGCCGGCCAGCTGGTCAGCCGCACGCGGGAAGGGGCCGAGCATTCGGGCGAGGTCGTGCGCCGTGCGGTTGCTGCCATGCAGGCGATCGAGAAATCCTCTTCGGAAATCTCGAACATCATTGGCGTGATCGACGACATCGCGTTCCAGACGAACCTTCTGGCACTGAATGCCGGCGTCGAAGCGGCTCGCGCTGGTGAAGCCGGCAAGGGCTTTGCGGTCGTTGCCCAGGAAGTGCGTGAGCTTGCGCAGCGCTCGGCCAATGCGGCGAAGGAGATCAAGGCACTGATCACCACTTCGGGCGAACAGGTCCGCAACGGTGTCAGCCTCGTGGATGAAACCGGCAAGGCGCTGGAGACCATCGTGCGCGAGGTGCAGGAGATCAACCAGAATGTTCTGGCGATCGTCACCTCCACCCGCGAGCAGTCGACGGGTCTTCAGGAAATCAACATGGCCGTCAATCAGATGGACCAGGGCACGCAGAAGAACGCGGCCATGGTGGAGCAGTCCACGGCGGCAAGCCATGGTCTGGCTCAGCAGGCTGGCCAGCTGATGCAGCTTATGGCGCAGTTCAAGACGGACGAGAACGGCTATCGCACTTCGTCGCCGCGGGTCGCCCCGGCAACGCCGGCCGCACAACCGCAGCCTTCGCCTGCCCGGGCACTGGGTCGCAAGATCGCCAATGCCTTCAAGGGCAACACGGCGGTAGCGGCCGAGTGGTCCGAGTTCTAACCACTGCATTTCAGACGATGCGAAGAAGAGGGGCGGAAATGCCCCTCTTTTTTTGTTGATGCTTGCGCACGGCATTGTGGATGAGGCGAGAACTGCCCTTCGGCACGTAAGGCTTTGTTAGAAATCGGATTGGCATGGAAGTCTGCCGGCATTTTTCCCCGGTCGTCTCCTTCCATTTCAATCCAGGATTTCAGTCGTGAAAAATCTCAAGATCAAACTTCTGCTGCCGCTTCTCTTCGGTTTGATGGTGATCGTGTCGCTCGGGCAGGGGGCCATTGCCGTCCGCTCCGTGACCGACATGAGTGGTCAGATGGAAGCGCTGGGCGGGCGCCTCGATCGCTCCATGATGATTGCCGAAATCGATTCCGTTCTTGGCGACGTTCGCCGTCTCAACCTGATGATCCTGACGGCCGCGACATCGGCCGAGAAGAAGACGCTGGTCGAGACTCTTTCAACCGCGCGCGGGCGGTTGGACGACGCGATCGCCGAGTTTGACGCCGCGATCGTTCTCCCCGATGTCCGGCAGCGTTTCGACAGTTTCAAGGCGACCGTCGTCGAGTTCAACGGCCTCGGCCAGAGCTTCGTCGAACAGGCGATGGCCTCGAAGCTCTACCAGGCGAAGGACACGCTGGCCCAGATGGTGCCGCTCGGCAGTGCCGCGGAACAGAGCCTGGGGGACATCAAGGACATCAACCGGGCTGCCGGCGTGCAGGTTCGTCAGGATGCCGATGCGTCGGCGACGCTAGCCATGCGCCTGTCGCTGGCGACCTTCGTTCTCGCCGCGCTGATGGCGCTCGGTGCAGCCGTCGTGTCGATCGTGCGGGTTGCGCGTCCCATCTCCGCGATCACAGGTTCGATGCGGACGCTTGCCGGCGGCGACACCAAAACGGAGGTTCCGTTCGCCAGCCGTCGGGATGAGATCGGCGAAATGGCGGCAGCTGTTTCCGTCTTCCGCAACAATGCGATCGAGCGGGCGGCGCTCGAGAGCCAGGCCGAGGAGAACCGGTCGCTGAGCGAGACGGAGCGTAAGGCGCGCGAAGCACAGAAGGCGCGCGAAGCGGCCGAAGTTCAGTTTGCCGTCGATCGCCTGGCCGGGGGGCTGCAGAAGCTTTCCGACGGTGACCTCGCGGTTGAAATTGGCGAACGCTTTGCCGATCACCTCGATCCGCTGCGTGTGAACTTCAACCACTCGGTCGAACGGCTCCGCGATGCCATGCGCGCCGTCGGCGAGAATGCCCAGGCAATCGACGCCGGCGCGAGCGAAATGCTGGCTGCCGCCGACGACCTTTCCAAGCGCACCGAGCAGCAGGCCGCCTCCGTCGAGGAAACGGCAGCAGCGCTTGAGCAGGTGACGACCGCGGTCAAGGACAGCGCCGTGCGGGCCGAGGAGGCTGGGGCGCTCGTGTCGCGGACTCGCATCGGTGCAGAACGCTCGGGTGACGTGGTTCGCCGCGCGGTCGATGCGATGCATGCGATCGAAAAGTCGTCGAGCGAAATCTCCAACATCATCGGCGTGATCGACGAGATTGCGTTCCAGACCAATCTTCTGGCGCTGAACGCGGGTGTCGAGGCCGCGCGTGCCGGAGACGCCGGCAAGGGCTTTGCCGTCGTTGCTCAGGAAGTGCGTGAACTCGCCCAGCGTTCGGCCCATGCAGCGAAGGAAATCAAGGGACTGATCACCGCGTCCGGCGAGCAGGTGAAGAACGGGGTCACGCTGGTCGGTGAGACGGGCCAAGCGCTCGAAGCCATCGTCCGGGAAGTGCAGGAGATCAACCAGAACGTCGCTGCGATCGTCACGTCTGCACGGGAACAGTCGACCGGTCTGGCCGAGATCAACGCGGCCGTAAACCAGATGGACCAGGGAACCCAGAAGAATGCGTCCATGGTTGAGCAGTCGACCTCTGCCTGCCATGGCCTGGCGCAGCAGGCGACGTCGCTGATGCAGTTGCTCGGTCAGTTCCGCCTTGGCGAAGAGGCTCAGCGCATGGCCGCCCCGCGGCTTGGCCCCACGCCCGGCGCAAGCCAGCCGCAGGCGTCGCCGGCGCGTGCTCTCGGCCGCAAGATTGCCAATGCCTTCAACGGCAATGCGGCGGTTGCCGCAGAATGGTCGGAGTTCTGAGATCCCTGAATGTCGGATCCGGAGACCAAGAAACGGGGCAGGGATGCCCCGTTTTGCATTTGTCGCGGGCGGTCGCCCCCAGGCATTCATGCGGCTGATCGGTTCATTTGCCGAATTGGCTTGTCGGCAGGATGGCGAGGCGGCTATGCGGTGCCTTCGAACAGACGGTGCCGACATCTTCACGCGCGCCCTCTCGTTCCGTTCAGGAGTGACATGCTGAAACATATCGACTGGATCTGGGCGGTCCTTGCCGGGGCGCTGCTTGCCGTCATGGTGACCATCAACAGCGGACTTGCGGCTTTGACGACGCCGTTTACCGCATCCTGGGTGGTGCACGGTGTCGGCGGCGTGGTCGCCTTTCTCCTTCTGGTGGCCAATGGTGCCGTCGCGCGTCGGGCGGGCCGCATTCCGGCGAATGGCAAGGCGCCCCTCTGGTCCTATCTCGGCGGCGCGCCCGGCGCCTTTGCGGTGGCGTTGAGTTCGATCGCGGTCAATTCGGAACTGGCGCTGGCCGGCGGCCTGTCGCTTTTGCTTGTCGGGCAGATCCTCTTCGGGCTCCTTTCCGATCAGTTCGGGCTGTTCGGCACGCCGCAACGGCGACTGAACCGCTTCGACTTTCTGGCAACCATCTGCGTCATCGGCGGCAGCGCGCTGCTCATCTTTTCCAAGGGGGCGTGAATGCTGGGCGCTGTTCTCATCGCACTCGCAGGCGGTGCTGCCGTCGGCATGAGCCGGTCGATCAACGGGCGGCTGACCATGGACCGCGGCGCGTTTACGGCGTCTGCCTGGAACCACTGGGTCGGCTTCCTGCTGTTGACGGTCTATGTGCTGCTTTTCCACCGCATCGGCCTGCCGCTGATCGCCGATGTCCCGGTCTTCTATCTGACGGGTGGCGTGATCGGTGCCTGTTTCGTGGTCATCAGCTCCTATGTCTTTCCGCGGATCGGGGCTGCCCGCTCGGGGCTTCTGATCATAGGCGGGCAGATGATCACCGGCTTGATCATCGATCTGGCGCGCGGAACGGCTGAGTTTCACATCGGCCAGCCGGCCGGTGTGGCATTGATCCTTCTCGGCATCTATCTCACCCGCTACACGCGCTGACGGCGAGCGCCTTTCCCGCCGCATGCGCGGGGAGGCGGCGGCGCGATTGCGCCTGACCAAATTGTAATGGTCGAGATGACGTTTGAGGCTTTGCCCTCCCGGGCAATCGGCCTATATCGCTTTTCATGTTTCAATCTGTCGCCCGCCTCTTCGAAAACTGGCTCGATCCCTTCGCCCGATCGGACAATCTGCGTCCACCGGAAAAGATCTGGGCCTTCGTCTGGTTCTATGTCAGCCAGGCGAAGATGGCTTTCTTCCTGATGGCGATCTTCGGCGGTGCCGTGGCCATGCTCGAAGCCGGCCTGTTCTGGTTCGTCGGACGGCTTGTCGATCTGCTCGACAGCGTGCCGAAGGATGCCGGCTGGGACGGGCTGATTGCCGCGCATGGCGGCGAGTTGCTGGCGATGGCGCTGATCGTGCTCATCGGTCGCTTCATCGTCGTGACGGTCGGCGCGCTGGTCGAAGAACAGGTGATCGTCCTCAACTTCTTCAACTTGGTGCGCTGGCAGGCACATGCGCATGTAGCGCGTCAGTCGCTTTCCTTCTTCCAGAACGATTTTGCCGGGCGCATCGTCACCAAGGTCTGGTCGGCGGGGCAATCGACCGGTGATCTGCTGACGTCGCTGCTGCAGGTCGTCTGGTTCATGGTGATCTATACCATTTCGACCATGGCGCTGGTTGCACAACTCGACTGGCGGCTGGCGGCGATCATTGGCGCCTGGGTGGCGATCTTCCTGTTGCTGGCGCGGTATTTCGTGCCGAAGATCAGGCATCATGCACGGGAGACGGCGGAGGCATCGTCGATGCTGAACGGCCGTCTGGTTGATAGCTATTCGAACATCCAGACCCTGAAGCTTTTTGCCCGCGAGCGGCAGAACGACCATTATATCCGCGCCGGTTTCGACCGGTTCCAGGATACGCTGCGCCCCTTCGCACGGTTGCTCACCGGCGTGCGGGCTTCGCTTGCGATCCTGTCCGGTTTCATGATCCTGATGGTGGCGCTTCTGTCCGTCGATCTCTGGTTTTCCGGGGCGGTGACCGCAGGTGGCGTCGCCTTCACGCTCGGCCTCGTGCTGCGCCTCAACATGCTGCTCGGCCGGATGATGACGCAGCTCAACGGCATCATGCGCAATATCGGCACGATCCAGAATTCGGCCGAACTGGTGGCAAAACCCATCGGGCTTACCGACAAGCCGGATGCGGCGAAACTTCAGGTGAAGTCGCCGGAGATCCGCTTCAAAGACGTGACGTTTCATTATGGCCGCAAGACCGGTGCGATCGACAATCTGACGCTGACCATTGAGCCCGGCGAGAAGGTCGGCATCGTCGGACGCTCAGGCGCGGGCAAGTCGACGCTGGTCAATCTGCTCCTGCGTTTCTACGACCTGGAAGGTGGCCTTATCCTGATCGATGGACAGGATATCTCGACCGTGACTCAAGAGAGCCTGCGCTCGCAGATCGGCATGGTGACCCAGGATACGGCGCTTCTGCACCGCTCCATCCGCGACAACATTCTCTTCGGTCGCGAGGATGCCAGTGATGAGATGCTTTTGAAGGCCGCCGAGCGGGCCGAAGCACTCGACTTCATCCAGCGGCTGGAAGATCAGCGTGGGCGCAAGGGTTTCGACGCCCATGTCGGCGAACGCGGTGTGAAGCTCTCCGGCGGCCAGCGGCAGCGCATCGCGATTGCCCGCGTGATGCTGAAGGATGCACCGATCCTGGTGCTGGATGAGGCGACGTCTGCGCTGGACTCGGAAGTGGAGGCGGCGATCCAGTCCAATCTCGATCGGCTGATGCAGGGCAAGACCGTGCTGGCGATCGCCCACCGTCTGTCGACGATCGCGGCGCTCGATCGTCTGGTGGTCATGGACAAGGGCCGCATCATCGAGCAGGGAACGCATCAGGAGCTGGTGGCGCTAGGTGGGCTCTATTCCGAGCTCTGGGCGCGGCAATCGGGCGGATTCCTCGACGCGCGCAACGAGCCTGTCCCGGCGTAAGGGGCGGTCGTCCTTGACGCGTTCACTCAAACGATTGCATTGCTTGATAAACAGCCTCTCACACTTGCGTTAAATCAAGCTTTTGGGGATGGTATCCTGGAAATCCGCGACAACGTGGCTCCTTGCCTGCGGAAGACTGGACAGAATAGATTATCGGGCTTAGAACGCGCCAATCTGGCGGGGAATCTGTGGCTGCACAGTGGCCGGATTGTGATTCCCGCTGCGGGGGCAAATGCGGTGTGTCGCAGGATTGCGAGAGGAAAAAGTGACCGTGAGCGAACACGAGACAACGACAGAACATGCGGGCGAGCCTACGCGCCGCGACTTTCTCTACATGGTGACCGGTATTGCCGGCGCGGTTGGTGCGGCATCGTTCGCCTGGCCGTTCATCGACCAGATGCGCCCGGATGCATCGACGCTCGCGCTTGCTTCGATCGAAGTGGACGTGTCTGCGCTTGAGCCGGGCATGTCGCTGACCGTTAAATGGCGCGGCAAGCCGGTCTTCATCCGCAACCGTACCGAACAAGAAGTCGCGGAAGCCAACGGCGTTGCGCTTGCTGACCTCAAGGATCCGATTGCCCGCAACGACAACGTCGATGCGACAGCTGAAGCGACCGACCTTGCGCGATCAGCCGGCGAAGGCAAGGAAAACTGGATCGTCATGATCGGCTCCTGCACCCATCTGGGCTGCGTGCCGCTTGGCCAGGCTGGTGATTTCGGTGGCTGGTTCTGTCCCTGCCACGGCTCGCACTACGATACCGCGGGCCGTATTCGCAAGGGTCCTGCGCCAACGAACCTTCCGGTGCCGACCTTCGCATTTACATCCGACACTGTCATCACGATCGGCTGAGGGGATAAGACACAATGAGTGGCCATTCGAGTTACCAGCCGTCCACCGGCGTCGAGAAGTGGATCGATGCGCGCCTGCCGCTGCCGCGTCTGATGTATGACAGCTTCGTTTCCTACCCGGTTCCGCGCAATCTGAACTATGCCTATACCTTCGGTGGCATGCTCACCGTGATGCTGGTCGTGCAGATCCTGACCGGTGTCGTGCTTGCCATGCATTATGCTGCTGAGACGACCGTCGCCTTCAACTCGGTCGAGAAGATCATGCGCGACGTCAACAACGGCTGGCTGTTGCGCTACATGCATGCCAACGGCGCATCGTTCTTCTTCATCGCCGTCTACCTGCATATCGCCCGTGGTCTGTACTACGGCTCCTACAAGGCGCCGCGCGAAATCCTCTGGATCCTGGGCGTGGTGATCTTCCTGCTGATGATGGCAACCGCCTTCATGGGTTACGTCCTTCCCTGGGGTCAGATGTCCTTCTGGGGTGCGACCGTTATCACCGGCTTCTTTACCGCTTTCCCGTTTATCGGCGAAACCGTTCAGCAGTTCCTGCTCGGCGGCTTTGCGGTGGATAATCCGACGCTGAACCGCTTCTTCGCGCTGCATTACCTGCTGCCGTTCATGATCGCTGGTGTGGTCATCCTGCACGTCTGGGCACTGCATGTCACCGGTCAGACCAACCCGACCGGCGTCGAAGTCAAGTCTAAGACAGATACCGTTCCCTTCACGCCCTATGCGACGCTGAAGGATGCACTCGGCCTCTCGGTCTTCCTGCTCGTATTTGCCTACTTCGTCTTCTACATGCCGAACTATCTCGGCCATCCGGACAACTATATCCCGGCTGACTCGCTGAAGACGCCGGCCCACATCGTTCCGGAATGGTACTTCCTGCCGTTCTACGCGATGCTGCGTGCGATCACATTCGACATCCTGTTCATCGACTCGAAGCTCGGCGGCGTTCTGGTGATGTTCGGTGCGATCATCGTCTTGTTCTTCTTGCCCTGGCTGGATACGTCCAAGGTTCGTTCGGCCGTCTACCGTCCCTGGTACAAGCTGTTCTACTGGCTATTCGTTGCCAACTCGATCCTGCTTGGCTGGCTCGGTGCAATGCCGGCGGAAGGCATCTATGTGATCCTGTCGCAGGCCGGTACCGCCTACTACTTCGGCTTCTTCCTCGTGATCATGCCACTGCTCGGCCTGTTCGAGACGCCACGGCGCATCCCGAACTCGATCACCGAAGCGGTACTTGAAAAGAGCGGCAAGTCCGCCGCCGCACAAGCCTGAGCACGTGAGAGGACTATAACAATGAAAAAGCTTGTCACGAGCATCGCTCTGATCGCAGCCATGGCCGGTTTTTCCGGCCAGGCCATTGCGGCGGAAGGTGGCGATCTGGCCGAAATGACGCATCATGCGGCCCAGACCGGTCACTATCCGATCCTGAAGCCCGAGCAGATGGACTGGTCCTTTGCCGGCCCCTTCGGAAAGTATGACAAGGGTCAGCTTCAGCGCGGCCTGAAGGTCTACACCGAGGTCTGCTCCGCCTGTCACTCGATGGAGCTTGTCGCTTTCCGCACGCTGGAAGACCTCGGTTACTCGGAAGCCCAGGTAAAGGCGTTTGCCGCAAACTACGAGGTCGAAGACGGTCCTAACGCCGACGGCGAAATGTTCATGCGCACCGCCGTTGCTTCCGACCACTTCCCGTCGCCTTTCCCGAACAAGGAAGCGGCAGCGGCGGCTATGGGTGGTGCGGCTCCGCCGGACTTCTCGCTGATCGCCAAGGCCCGCGGTGTGACCCGCGGCTTCCCGACATTCGTCTTCGACATCTTCACCCAGTACCAGCAGGGCGGTTCGGATTATATCCACGCGCTTCTGACCGGCTACCAGGATCCGCCGGAAGGTATTGAAGTTGCCGATGGCACCTACTTCAACCCTTACTTCATTGCCGGCCAGTCGCTTGCGATGGCGCCGCCGCTCTCCGACGGCCAGGTGACCTATGATGACGGTTCGCCGGAAACGATGGAGCAGTATTCGCTCGACGTGTCTGCCTTCCTGATGTGGGCTGCGGAGCCGCATCTGGAAGACCGCAAGCGCATGGGCTTCATGGTGATGGTGTTCCTCGCGATCTTTACCGCGCTGATCTACCTGACGAAGAAGTCGGTCTACTCAAAGAAAGAACACTGATCGTTAGCGATCACGTTTGACGAAAAAGGCGGTCTTCGGGCCGCCTTTTTTGTTGGGGGGCTATGCCAATCTTGGTAAGGTCCCGCGAAATTTCCTCCCGTCACACTCCGGATGCCCCATGACCAAGATCGCCCACGAACTCGCCACAGCCATCCGCTCCATTCCGGACTATCCGAAGCCCGGGATCATCTTCCGCGACATCACCACGCTGCTCGGCGACGCGCGGGCGTTTCGTCGCGCCGTCGATGAGCTGGTGCAGCCCTATGTGGGGCTGAAGGTCGACAAGATTGCCGGCATGGAGGCGCGTGGCTTCATTCTCGGGGGCGCGGTCGCGCACCAGCTCTCGGCTGGCTTCGTGCCGATCCGCAAGAAGGGCAAGCTGCCGCACGAGACCGTACGGATCGCCTACAGCTTGGAATACGGCGTCGACGAGATGGAAATCCATATGGATGCCGTGAAGCCCGGCGAGAAGGTGATCCTGGTGGATGACCTGATTGCGACTGGCGGGACGGCCGTCGGCGCGGTTCAGCTGTTGCGGCAGATCGGTGCCGATGTCGTGTCGGCCTGCTTCGTCATCGACCTGCCGGAGCTTGGTGGCCGCAAGAAGCTCGAGGCGCTCGGCGTCGAGGTGCGTACGCTCGTCGAATTCGAGGGGCACTGAACCCCTCGACAGTGTCTCAAACGGCCAGCGCTTTGGCGATGTCGTCGGCAAGCTCCGACGGCGCCGTGCGCGGCGAATAGCGGGCAATCGGTTGGCCATCGCGGCCAATGAGGAACTTGGCGAAGTTCCAGCCGATCTCGCTGCCCTGTTCTGCGCCCGGGGTTTCTGCCTTCAGAAAGGCGTAGAGCGGATGGGTACCTGCGCCGTTCACCTCGATCTTGGCGAAAAGCGGGAAGGTGACGGCGAACTGGGTTTCGCAGAAGAGCGCGATTTCCCTTTCCGTGCCGGGCTCCTGGGCGCCGAACTGGTTGCAGGGGAAGCCGAGCACGACGAGATCGGGATTGGCCTTGTGAAGCGCTTCCAAGCCCTCGTATTGGGGCGTCAGGCCGCAGGCGCTCGCGGTGTTGACGATCAAGAGCACCTTGCCTGCGTAGTCCTGCAGGCTGCGCTCGGTGCCATCAATGGCGGTCATGGTGAAGTCGTAGACGCTCATGCGGCTTGCTCCTCGTCGGGGAAGAATTCGATCAGATTGCTCTTGAAGCGCAGCACGGTTTCGCCGTGCTGGTTGACGCCTTCCGAGAGGGCGGAGTTCAGCATGTAGCGGCGCTTGCCGCTGACCGTGCGACTGTCGATCGGCGTCATGAAGAAAGTGATGGTGTCGCCGACATAGACGGGCTTCAACCATTGCAGTTCGGAAAAGCCGGGCGAGGGGCCAATCCGTGGCGGCTCCAGGCCTGCAGCCTTCAGCCGCTTCATCTCGCGGCCGGTAAAGCCGATGAAGCTCTTCATCCAGGTGGCGCAGGTGTGCCAGCCGGACGCACAGAGCGCACCGAAAACGTAGTCCTTCGCCGCCTCCGGATCGATGTGGAAGGGCTGCGGATCGAATTTCTCGGCGAAGCGGATGATGTCTTCGGTGGTGAAGGTGACCGAGCCGAGTTCAAGGCGGGTGCCTGCGGGATAGAGATCGAACATCTTCATGCCGGCATCTCCGCGCTCTCGCGGCGGCGAACCATGACCGCATTCCGAGCCTTCAGCACCAGTTCGCCACGCTGGTTGTGGAGTTCATGGCCGAAGGTGACGATGCCGAGATGGGGGCGGGAGCGCATGACCCTCACTTCCTCCACGACCGATTGCCCTGACAGTGTGTCGCCGGCGAGCACGGGCTTGCGCCACTGCATGAACTCGATGCCGGGTGCGCCTTCGGACGCGGCTTTCAGGACGTAAGCGTCGATCATCAGGCGCATGAATAGGCTGGATGTGTGCCAGCCAGAGGCGGAGAGGCCCCCGAGAATGCTTGCCTTGCCGGCTTCTTCCGAGAGATGCATGGGCTGCGGATCGAATTCGCGGGCGAATTCGATGATCTCTTCGGCTGTCACGAGACGCGGCCCGAGCGCAAAGCTTCGACCCTCCGTGAAGTCCTCGTAGTGAAGCCTGTCATCCTGCATGCGTCGTCTTCTCCCTTCCCTGTTCGGTGTTATCTATGGTTCATAAGGGGGAATCGGGAGGTGGTCCATGGCGGGCTGGGCGGAACAGGCGAGCTTTCTGGCGGAGATCGATCCGGATGCGCGGCGGGCGCTGGAGACGCTGAAGCCGATGCACGTGCCTGCGCGCACAACGCTGTTCCGGCCGGGGGATGCCGCGCAGAGCTTTGTCATTCTCTTGTACGGCCGCATCGGTGTCTATCTCACCGGCCGCAACGGGCGGGAGTTGCTGCTCTATTCCGTGACGCCGGGGGAGACCTGTGTGCAAACCACGCTCGGTGTCCTTGGCGGTGCGCCCTATTCGGGCGAGGCGGTCGCCGAGAGCGACCTCGTGGCGGTCATGGTGCCGCCTGCCATTTTCGAGACCCTGATGGCGGATTCGGTGGCGTTTCGCCATTTCGTCTTCCGAGCCTTTGCCGACCGGCTGGGAGATCTGATGTTCGTGCTGGAACAGGTGGCTTTCGTGAAGGTGGAGCAGCGGCTGGCGCATGCGCTTCTCGAGCGGGCGGACGAGGAGGGACATGTCGCTCTCACGCATCATGACCTTGCCGTCATCATCGGCACGGCACGCGAGGTGGTGTCGCGGCGGCTGGAGGCGCTCGTCTCCAAGGGTGTGGTTGCCAATGAACGCGGGCAGATCCGCATCATCAATCGTGCCGAGCTGGCCCACATGGCGCGGGCTGCGGACCGTTAAGACTTTGCAAAGCCCGTGACTAAGTCACCGACGCGGCGGCAAGTCGGCGCTAGTCTCACCCCATCGTCAAACCAACGGAGGGAAATCACCATGTTTGCCAAGAATGTCGGCGGCCTCGACCGCATCCTGCGCATCGTTGCCGGCCTCGCGCTTCTGTCGCTGTTCTTTATCTATCCGGGCGCCTGGTGGCGCTACTTCACGCTGATCGGCGTCGTGCCGCTCGCGACGGGCCTGATGTCGAGCTGCCCGCTCTATTCGATCATGGGGCTCTCGACCTGCCCCGTGAAGCGGGCCTGAGGCTCACAGAACTCTGAAATGCAAAAAAAAGGCCGCGAGGGGATCGCGGCCTTCGTCGTTCTGATCGGTACACTTACGTGTTGAAGCGGAAGTGGATGACGTCACCATCCTGCACGACATATTCCTTGCCTTCGTCGCGGCCCTTGCCGGCTTCCTTGGCGCCGACTTCGCCCTTGAAGGCGATGTAGTCGTCATAGGCGATGGTGAAGGCGCGGATGAAGCCGCGTTCGAAATCGGTGTGGATGACGCCGGCAGCGGCAGGGGCCTTGGTGCCACGGACGATGGTCCAGGCACGGCATTCCTTCGGGCCGACGGTGAAATAGGTGATTAGGTCCAGCAGCTGGTAACCGGCGCGGATCAGGCGGTCGAGGCCCGCTTCGTCAAGGCCAAGTGCGGAGAGGAACTCGACCGATTCCTCTTCCGGCAGCTGGGCCACTTCGGCTTCGATCGCAGCCGAGATCACGACGCATTCGGCGCCCTGTTCGGCAGCCATCTTGGCGACGGCCTCGGTGTGCTTGTTGCCGGTTGCAGCGTCACCCTCGGCGACGTTGCAGACGTAGAGGACCGGATGCGAGGTGAGGAGGTTCAGACCCTTCAGGATCTCGATCTCGTCGGGGGCGAGCGTCTTCAGGAGAAGACGGGCAGGCTTGCCTTCGTTGAGCAGCTTGACCACCTGCTCCATGATCGGCAGTTGGGCGGTCGATTCCTTGTCCTTGGAAGCGGCGCGCTTGCGGGTCTGCTCGACGCGGCGTTCCAGGCTTTCGAGGTCAGCGAGCATCAGCTCGGTCTCGATCGTGTCGGCATCGCCAACCGGGTCGATCTTGCCTTCGACATGGGTGATGTCATCATCTTCGAAGCAGCGCAGCACGTGGACGACGGCATCGACTTCGCGGATGTTGGCGAGGAACTTGTTGCCGAGGCCTTCGCCCTTCGACGCGCCGCGCACGAGGCCGGCGATGTCGACAAAGGAGATGCGGGTCGGGATGATTTCCTTGGAGCCGGCGATGTCGGCCAGCTTCTTCATGCGCGGATCGGGAACGGCCACTTCACCGGTGTTCGGTTCGATCGTGCAGAAGGGGTAGTTGGCTGCCTGGGCTGCCGCCGTCTTGGTCAGCGCGTTGAAAAGAGTGGACTTGCCGACATTCGGCAGCCCGACGATACCGCATTTGAAGCCCATGGCTCTATATACCTGCTCGGGATGGATTTTCGTTGCCCACGCCTATGGGGTATAGGAAGGGCATGGTCAAGTGTTGCGGGCCTGATGCGGCCTCTAGATCCGGAAGGAACCTATGGCGAAGGATACGGTACTGACGCCGAAGACGGTGACGAAGCCCAAGGTGGAGAAGCCACGGCTCTACAAGGTGCTTCTGCACAATGACGACTATACGCCACGCGAATTCGTGACGATCGTCTTGAAGGTCGTGTTCCGGATGAGCGAGGAGACCGGCTACCGCGTCATGATGACAGCGCACAAGTTTGGCTCGGCGGTGGTTGTCGTCTGCACGCGGGAGATCGCCGAGACGAAGGTGACGGAAGCAATGGACCTCGCCAAGGAGGCGGGCATGCCGCTTTTGTTCACGGCGGAACCGGAGGAGTGAGGCAGATGGCGAATGCACCTGCTCAGACCGATTGGGTCCTCGTGAGGCGGATGATGCAGACTGCCATCGACTTCTGCGAACAGGTCGAGACTGCGGGGTATCGCGAGACCGATCGTGATGCGACAGCGGCCGTCAATGGCCAGTCCGTCACCGTGCAGGACGTGTTGGCGAGCGCATGGACCTATTCGGAGACCATGCGCTACGCCATCATTCGTCAGCGTCATCAAGCCGATGACGATCTCGCCTATGTCCCAGAGACCGCCCGGATCCTGACGGCGATGGCCGCTGCCTGCGCTGAGCTCTGTGGCGCGAAGGCCGGCGCGGCCGAGGCGGCGGGTGTCGCTGGTATGCTCGCATGGTTCGAGACCCATGCGGGGGATACCCTGGAGTCCGCTATTGCCAAACGGCGCGCCGAGCGCTGAGGAGCGGTGCTCGTCAGAATGCCGTTTTTTCGGGAATCCGTGCGATGACCTTGATCTCGAAATCGAAGCCGGCGAGCCAGTTGACGCCGACCGCCGTCCAGTTCGGATAGGGCGGGGCGGGGAAGATTTCCGCCTTGACCTTCATGATGGTTGCGAACTGGTTTCCCGGGTCAGTGTGGAAACTTGTGACGTCCACGAGGTCGGCAAGTGAGCAGCCGGCGGCGGAGAGTGTCGCCTCGAGATTGGCAAAGGCGCGGCGGACCTGGGTCTCGAAGTCCGGTTCGGGTGTGCCGTCATCGCGGCTGCCGACCTGGCCGGAGACGAAGACGAGGTCGCCGGTGCGGATCGCGGCGGAATAGCCGTGCTCTTCGTAAAGGGCGTGGCGGTTTGCGGGGAAGACGGGTTCTGGCTTGGTCATGGGTTTCCTTTCGGGCATACGGCATCGTTCCGCCCGAGGGTGGGTCGGTGAAATGCCGCTTGGCTGCAGGCTGGAGATTTCATATACGTTGCGTATGTAGGTTTACTAGCATACGGATCGTATGTCAAATTCGCATACGCGGTGTATGTGAAGTCAGGAGAGTGGCGTGAAGCGCACACGATCGGAAGGCATGGCGGAAAATCGCGGCAAGCTGATCGCGGCTGCGCGCAAGGCCTTTGCGGAGAAGGGCTTTTCGGATGCCTCCATGGATGCGCTCACCGCAGAGGTTGGGCTGACACGCGGCGCGCTCTACCACAATTTCGGCGACAAGCGCGGGCTGTTCGCCGCCGTCGTCAACCAGATCGACAGCGAAATGGCCGAGCGCGCCAAGGGGCGTGCTGCTGCGGCCGGCGAGGGGTGGGATGCGCTTCTGGCCGAAGGGGCGGCCTATATCGAGATGGCGCTTGATCCGGAGGTGCAGCGCATCGTGCTGCTCGATGGGCCGGCGGTGCTGGGCGATCCCTCGTTATGGCCGAGCCAGAATTCCTGTCTTCAGGTGACCCGTCAGGCCGTCGAGGACCTGATGTCGGACGGGATCCTTAAGCCGGTCGACGCCGAAGCGGCCGCACGGCTGATCAGCGGGGCGGCGCTCAATGCCGCGATGTGGATCGCGGCGAGCGCGGAGCCGGAAAGCGTGCTGCCGCGGGCACAGGAGGCGTTTCGGGCACTGGTCGAAGGGTTGCTTGCAAGGCCTGTGCAGGCGGGCCAGTCCTAAGGCCGGAAACCAAATCATTACGTCTGCTGGCTAGACTTGCCCCATGACGCCCGACCCGCAGACACTCGCCGAAGCGGCCACCTGGCACTATGCCGTGGCGCTGGCTGTGCTCGCACTGATGGGCGCACTGGGGCATGTTTCGCGTGCCGTTTTCAACATCTTGCCGGACCGCCTGTCGGACCGGCCGATGATGGATCTCATGATCAGCGACGGCTACAGCTGGACCGACATGATCTTCAAGACCGAGTATGACGAAGCGGGCTATTACCGCCTCGACAGCCTGCACAATCTGCGGCTTTCGGTGTGCTGGGCCATGCTGAGCGGGTTAGTCGTGCTGCTGCTCGTCCCCGATGTCTCGAAGGTCATGGCCTACTGGATCGACTGGGGGCTCGCAGCACTCGTCGATCTCTTCTGGTACCGGCTCGAGACCTTCGAGTGGTGATCGCCTAGCGTTACTTGCCCTTGCTTGCCTTCACGCCGAGCGCCTCCGCTGAGATCCAGAACACCGCGTCTTCTTCTTCCGTCGTTTCGACCCAGAGGAAGTCGAGGTCGGGGAATTCGGCTTCCAGGATGTCGCGGCCGCGGCCGATTTCGCAGAGCATGCCGCCACCCGGGTTCAGGTGCTTGGGGGCCTCAGTGAGCAGCGTGCGGACGAGGTCGAGGCCGTCTTCGCCGCCGTCATGGGCCATGGCCGGTTCGGCGCGATATTCGGCCGGGAAGGCGTCCATCGCCTCGTGGTCGACATAGGGCGGGTTGGTGATGATCAGGTCGAACTTGCGGCCGGCGAGTGGCGTGAAGAGGTCGCCCTGGTGCAGCGTCAGCTGGTCTTCGAGGCCATAGGCCTGGCGGTTCTTCTCGGCGACCTCAAGCGCATCGGCGGAGAGGTCGACGGCGTCGACTGCAGCGAGCGGGAAGAAGCGCGTGGCGAGGATCGCGAGGCAACCGGAGCCGGTGCAGATGTCGACCACGCTTTCGACCGCGAAGGGATCGGGCAGGAAGGTTGAGCCGAACTCGCCGCCATATTCGTTGAAGAGGATCTCGCCGATATGCGAGCGCGGCACGATCACGCGCTCATCGACGAAGAAGCGCAGGCCCTGAATGTAGGAGCGGCCGGTGAGATAGGCAGACGGCTTGCGGGTCGTAACACGCGTCTCGATGCGATCGGCCAGCAGGCGGCGCTCTGTGGCTAAGAGCTTGGCGTCAAGGAAGGGGTCGAGCGTGTCGATCGGCAGGTCGAGGCTGTCGAGGATGAGGAAGGCGGCATCGTCGACGGCGGTGTGTGTGCCGTGGCCGTAGCTGAGTTCCGCGGCGTTGAAGCGGGAGATGGCATAACGCCAGTAGTCGCGCAGGGTGACGAGGTCGGTGGTGATGTCGTGGCACATGGCGGTCTTCCGGTCGTTTGCGCGGCTATCGGTTAAGGGCGGGGCAGGGCGCGCCCGTGAGGGAGTGGTCAGTCGCCCTTGGGGCCGAACATCTTCTTCAGCATTTCGGCCATGGGGCCGCTCTCAGGAAGCTTCTTCGGCTGGTTGAAGTTGCGGGCCTGATGGATATGGGACTGGGCGGGTTTCGGAGCCTTCGGGGCTTTCGCAGGCTTTTCGTCCTCGGTCTTGCCGCCGGTGGCCAGTGCCAGCTTGTTCATCAGCTGCGAAGCCTCGCCGCGCACCAGCATGTCGGCATTGTCGGCGAGCGCCTCGATCAGAGGATCGAGCCATTCGGCGTCCACCTTGGCGAAGTCGCCGAGGACGTGGTTGTGGACTTTTGCCTTGTCGCCGGGATGGCCGATGCCGAGGCGCAGGCGCCTATAGTTCAGGCCGCAATGGGCGTCGATCGACTTGATGCCGTTGTGGCCGCCATGGCCGCCGCCGGTCTTGATGCGGGCCTTGCCGGGCATGAGGTCGAGTTCGTCATAGATGGCGACGATGTCTTCGGGGCCGAGCTTGTAGAAGCGCATGGCTTCGCCGACGCTTTCGCCAGACAGGTTCATGAAGGTCTGCGGCTTGATCAGCATGACCTTCTCGCCGGCCAGCGTGCCTTCGGAGATCTCGGCCTTGAATTTCTTCGCCCATGGCGAGAAGGCGTGCCGACGCTGGATCGCGTCGACCGCCATGAAGCCGATATTGTGCCGGTTCTTCGCATAGTGCGCACCGGGATTGCCGAGGCCGGCCAGGATGATCATCGCCGAGGCTCCGTCTTGAATTCCTTTGCCTTTCCCCACAGCGAAACGGCGCGAAAGTCAAGGCTGATGTCGGCTCCGGTCAGGGTTTGGCGGCGACCTGACCGATATTCGAATAGCGCAGATTGTAGGTGTCGAAGATTTCGGCCTGGGTACCATCGGCGATCAGCTTGTCGAGCGCGCCCTGCATCCGGGCCAGCAGATCCTCAGGGAAGTTGACGTTGCAGGCGATGGCGAACTTCTGCTCGGAGAACACGAACTGGGCTTCGAGGTCGACGCCCTTCTCCTGCAGCTCGATGTAATGCTGCTCGGAAATCGGCATCAGGTCGATACGCTTGCTCTCCAGCTTCTTAAGTGTGAGCTTCAGGTCAGTGGCGAGGTCGATCTTCGGAAAGCCCTCGTTCTCCAGCAGGGTCTGGGTGTAGTCGTTGCGCTGGGTGCCGACGATGTGGCGCTTGGCCTCTTCGATGTTGGCGACCTTGATGCCGGAATTCTTGTGCGAGACCATGAAGTTGCGGCCAACCGCAATCGGCTCCACCCATTTGAAGCGCGTGTCCCGCTCCGGGATGTGGGCTGTGGTGAAGACGCAGTGCATCGGCTCGCTCTCGGCAAGCGCGATTGCGCGGGCCCAGGGCATCATTTCGATGGTGTAGCGGACGTCGATGTCCTTCATCATCAGAAGGACCTGGTCGTAACCGGCACCGCGGATTTCGCTTCCGACCCTGAAGTTGTAGGGCGGGTAATCTTCCGTGGTGAAATGGATGATGTCTGCGGCGGCGACCGGGGCCGCCGCAAGTGAAAGCATGATGGTAAAGACTTTCATTGCGGTTCCCTCTTTCTGATGATGTCAGCCTGCGGACACCTTTGGCAGGTTGGCTGGGGCGGACAGGGCGAGTTCGATCAGCTTCGGCAGCGGCTGCGGACGGGCGAAGTGGTAGCCCTGGCCATAGTCGACACCGAATTCTTCCAGAATGCGGCGCTGTTCATCCGTCTCGATGCCTTCGGCGACGACAGTGCATTCCATCTTGTGGGAGATGGCGGTGATGCCTTCGACGAGCATGCGGCTCTTGTGGCGGAGTTCGGGTTCATCCTCGGTCAGCGATCGGATGAAGGACTGGTCGATCTTCACGATGTCGACGGGGAAGCGGTTGAGATAGCTCAACGAAGAATAGCCCGTGCCGAAGTCGTCGAGCGCGAGACGATAGCCGTAGCGGCTGAACTCATCGAGGATGGTGCGGATCTGCGGATTGTCGTGCAGCAATGTCGCTTCGGTGATCTCGATGACGATCCGGCGCGGCGCGATGGCGAAATGGGCGGTGAGGGCTGCCAGCCGTACCGGCAGTGACGCATCGAACTGCAGCGGCGAGAAATTGACGGCGAGATAGGCCTCGTGGTTGCCGGTGGCCGCACTCAGGCGGGCCAGGTTGGAAAGTGCCTTCTCAAGCACATGGCCGCCAAGACGGCTGATCGCGCCGGTTTCCTCGGCGACGCCGATGATTTCTGCCGGTGGCACGACCCCGCGTTGCGGGTGGACGAGGCGCATCAATGCTTCATAGCCGACCGTCCGGCCACTCTCGATCTCGACGATCGGCTGGAAGAAGGCGTCGAACCAGTCTTCCTTCAGGCCTTCCTCGATGTCGTGTTCGATTTCGGCACGACGGCGGGTGTGATCCTGGATCTGCGGGTCATAGAGCTGCGCGCCGTTCTTGCCATCGCGCTTCTTGCTGTACATCGCCATGTCTGACTTCTGCAGCAGTTCGGCGGCATTGGCCGCGTGGCGCGGATAAAGTGCAATGCCGATGCTGGCGCTCAAGCGCACGGTCGAGCCCTCGATCGCCATGGGGTCGACGAAGATGTCGCAGAGGGCACGGCTGATGCCGGTCGCTGCGTCCTCGATCGCGAGACCGCGCAACAGAATGGCAAATTCGTCACCGCCCAGCCTTGCAGCGATCGCCCCCTTCGGAAGCTGTTCCTGCATGCGTTCCACGAAGCGGCACAGCACGAGGTCACCGGCCTGGTGGCCGAGATTGTCGTTGATCCACTTGAAGCGGTCGAGATCGACGAAGATGCAAGCGAGTTCCTCGCCTGCGGCATCCGTGGCGGCGATTTCGCTGTCGAGGGCTGTTTCAAAGCCCTTGCGATTGCGTAGGCCGGTCAGATGGTCGGTGATGGCCTGGCGATGGTTGCGCTCCTCTGACTGCTTGAGCGCCGTAACATCGGTCATGACTGACAAGGAGAGGTCCTCCTCGGCGCCTTCGATCTTGCGGCTGGCTTCGGCGATGAGTACATCCATCACGATGCCGTCGGCGCAGACGAACTGGGTCGTCGCTTCCAGCACGTCGGCGATCGAGCGCGTCTTCTTGCGCTCCAGATAGGCGGCGCGCGCTTCTGGCGGCACCAGTTCGATGAAGCGACGGCCGACGATCTGCTGGCGCTGGTAGCCGGTGGCGAGCAGCCAGTAGTCGCTGACGCCCGTGATGCGATCTTCTTCATCGAGGGAAAACAGCATCGCCGGCGTGGTATTGTAGATGTCGGTCGCACGGCGGTGGGCCAGCCGCAACTCGTCTTCTTCCTGCTCGAGCTTGATCTGCATGGCGTTGAAGCTGCGGGCGAGCCGGCCGATCTCGTCGTTGGACTGCCAGTCCACATGGTGACGGGAGCCGAGGCGGCGTGTCGCCTCTATCGCAGCGGTGAGCTTGAGCAGCGGCTTCATGACCATCAGACGGTTGCCGATGATGGCCGCGCCGACGACACCGAGGACTGCCAGCATGAAGATGCCGATCAGCATGACCTCTGCCTGGCGCAGCGAGGAGAAGATGTCGATCCGGCTATAATAGATGGTGATGGTGCCGACCAGCTTAGGGCCTTCGACCGCCTGATAGAAAATTTCCCGGGTAATCGATTCCAGACCGTTTTTCGGCCATTTCGGGAGTGCCGGCATGGAGACGGCAATGCCGCCCGAGACGTCCTTGACGTTGACGCGGCTGACAGGGCCGTTCGAGACGATGGTGGCGGTGATCTGTTCGACGCTTTCCTGGTCGAAGTCCCAGAGCGGCTTGGCGAGCGCCTGCGCATTTGCGGCGAGCAGGATGTCGAGGTTCTGCTGCAATTCGTCGGAGGCGCGTTCCGTCGCCAGCCACAGGAACAACGCGAAGAGCGGCACGACGAGGATAAAAATCGTCGTTCCCACGATCGCCAGGAAGCGGCTTTCCACCGAACGGGTCATCAACGGTCCGCCTCAAGCGGCGCGGGATGATGCGGCATGCTGCTCAATGCTCCCTCAGGCAATGATGAGAGGCGGAGCGTTTCACGAAATACTTTAAACTTGCCTAAAGACAAATGCTCGGATTCGAGTTTCTGCTACTCCTGCGCGAAAGCAACAAAAAAGCCCACCCCGCAAAGGGTGGGCTCTATTCATCAAATGGATCAGAAAGATCAGGCTTCAGCCGAACCTTCTTCATCTTCGGCAACGCCAGCCGCCGGAGCGACGATCGTTGCGATCGTGAAGTCGCGGTCGGCGATGACCGGAGTCACGCCCTTAGGCAGCTTGACTGCCGAAATATGGATCGCATCACCGACCTTCAGGCCGGCGAGGTCAACCGTGATCGCTTCCGGAATGTCGGAAGCCGGGCAGTGCAGTTCAACTTCGTGACGAACGATGTTGAGAACGGCACCGGTCTTGATGGCGGACTTCTCTTCGTTGATGAAGTGAACCGGAACCTGAACCGAAACCTGACTGTTTGCCGAGACGCGCAGGAAGTCGATATGCATCGTGAAGTCACGAACGACGTCGAGCTGGTAGTCCTTCGGCAGAACGCTGATCTTCTTGCCATCGAGATCGATGGTGGCAACCGTGGTCATGAAACCGCCGGCATGGATGCGCTTGGTGATCTCGTTCGTGTTGATCGAGATCGCAATCGGGGCCTGCTTGTCACCATAGATGACAGCCGGGATGAGACCGTTGCGGCGAAGTTCGCGGGAGGACCCCTTACCTACCCGTTCGCGTGCTACGGCCTTGAGCTCGTAAGAAGCGTGGCTCATGGCTTTACCTTTCAAAGTTACTGGAGAGCCCTGGCGACGCATATTGGTCATGCCAGAACCGGAGACCGTTGCCGGTCCCATCCACATTGCCTCCAAGGGTGTCTGTGCGGATCGGGCGCCTATAGACCAGATGCGGTGCAATAGCAAGGTTGTGCGGGAGAAACCGCGGCGTAACGCGCTTGTGATCGAGCTTCTGGCCAATCGGGCGTGAAAAAGAATCTGGTAACCATGCGCGGTGAGCCTTTAGAAATTGACCGTTGCTAGGTTTGGCCCTCAGTTTCAATTGGTTTTGCCCATGCTCGCCGTTCTATCCTGCATTGCCGTCGATCACGACCCGGTTTCACTGGTCGCCGCTGTTCTTGTCTGCGTGCTGGGATCGCTCCTGACAATGCGCCTTTTCAGCCGCGTCCGCAGTACGCGGGGTCCAGCGCGTGCGAGCTGGATTGCACTGACGTCCATCATCGGCGGTTCATCCATCTGGACGACGCATTTCGTTGCCATGATGGGCTACGAGGCGGATGCTCTTGCCGGCTACGAGCCGACCGCGACGCTACTATCGCTGGTTCTTGCCATCATGATCACCGGCGTCGGGCTCTTCATTGCCGCCGTGACAACGCGCAGCCTGCTCATCGAGGCCGGTGGAGCGATCCTCGGTGCCGGAATTGCATCGATGCATTATGTCGGCATGTCCGGCTATCAGGTTCAGGCGGATCTGCACTGGAACATGAACTACGTCTGGGCGTCTCTCGTGGCCGCAGGACTGTTCGGCGCTCTGGCCACCAATCGCGTGGCCCGGCCCGTCACGCGGTTCTGTCGTTACGGCGGTGGCGTCGCACTGGTGCTGGCAATTGCGTCGACGCACTTCATCGGCATGACAGCCTTGACCGTCGAGCCAAATTTTAGTGCCTCGTTGCCGGCAAACATGCTGCCTGAAAGCGTGATGACGGTCGTGCTGATCTTCGTCACGCTGCTGATCCTGGCGATCGGCGCGATGACCTATGTCATCGACCGGCAATCGAACCGCTCGGCGGTCGAGCGCTATCGGCAGCTGTCGCTGCATGACGCCCTGACCGGCTTGCCGAACCGCATGGCCTTCCTGGAGCGCCTCGGTCATCTGATGGATCGCCCGACAGCGCGCAATGATCGCATCTTCATCTTTTCCTTCGATCTCGACCGTTTCAAGGAGATCAATGACGTGCACGGCCATGCGGCTGGCGACCATGTGCTGCGCGTGGTTGCCGAGCGTATGTCGGCAAGCCTGAAGCCGGGCGAGTTCGTTGCCCGTATCGGCGGCGATGAGTTCATTGCAGTCAGTCCGCGGCTATTTACGTCCGGGGCTGCCGAGGCCTTTGCGCGGAGCATCATTTCCGAACTTGTTTCGCCGATTCAGTGGAAGGGAGTGACGCTTTCCGTCGGGACAAGTATCGGGGTTACGGCTTTTCCCGATGGCGCCGATGGCATCGATGATCTCATGGCGCAGGCAGATATTGCCATGTACCGCGCAAAGGCGGCCGGCTCGAACAATGTCTGCTTTTACGATAAGTCGATGGACCAGGCCGCTCGCGAGCGGAGCGCGCTTGCAATGGACATGCGGGCCGGCTTACTGCGCAACGAATTTAAACTCTATTTCCAGAAGCAGAACGACACGCAGACCGGCGAGGTTGTCGGCTTCGAGGTTCTGATGCGCTGGTCTCACCCGACACGCGGTATGGTTCCGCCGTCCGAATTCATCCCGATCGCGGAGCGGACCGGCTTTATCGGCGAGCTCGGGGACTGGGTGCTGCGTCGGGCCTGCCTGGAAGCCGTGCAGTGGCGCAATCCGCTCAAGATTGCCGTGAATGTCGCGCCGAAGCAGCTGGCCAATTCCGCGCTGCCTGAGCGGGTGCGTGAAATTCTCGATGAGTCGGGTCTCGATCCGGCGCGTCTCGAACTGGAGATCACCGAGTCCGGGATCATCGATGACCAGCAGCATGCACTGCATATCATCCGCCAGCTGAAAGCGATCGGCGTCAAGATTGCCATGGACGACTACGGCACGGGGTATTCGTCACTCTCGACGCTGCAACTCTTCCCGTTTGACAAGATCAAGATCGACCGGGGCTTCATCGACAGTGTCGTGGAGAACCGTCAGTCAGCCGCCATTGTCCGCTCGACGCTCATTCTGGCCCAGAGCCTCGACATTCCCGTGCTGGCCGAAGGCGTCGAGAATGCGGAGCATCTGCGCTTCCTCCAAGAGGAGGGGTGTCAGCAGGTTCAGGGCTTCCTGTATGGCAAACCGCAGCCGGTCTCGGAACTGCAGGATATCGTCAATCCCGCGCTGTCCCCGGTGCCGAGCGAGCAAGCTCTCAAGCCTGGCAGCGCTGCCGATATGGCGGCCTGAGCGCCCGAAGTAGACGCGTTTTGAAAGTGTCGCAGATTTGCGCCATTCCCGACGACGAAATGGTTCGTGATCATTTGCCGCTTGTATGAGCGATTGCCTCTGGAGCCGGAAAGAGCATACTGAGACCCGTGCTTTGGGAGGAGCCGATGCGTCAGGATCTCAGACATTCCGAACTCGTCTACTCGACGGCGCAGAAGGCATCGGCCGCTGTGACCTCGCCGGTTGCCGCCTCGTGGAGCCGTTGCCTCAACCTTTACCACCTGCAACCCGAAGAGGCGCGCAAGCCGGTCCTGGTCGACGAGGCGATGTTCCGTGAAGCGCGCGAGCGCATGGAAAGGCTGATCGGCAGCTCCGCCGACGAGGTAGACCGGCTCTATCAGCTGGTCGGAAAATCCGGCTGTTGCATCATTCTCGCCGACCAGAACGGCATCGTGGTCGACCGGCGTGGTGCGCCCGGTGACGATGTCGAGTTCCGGGCGCTGGGGCTGTGGCAGCAGACGCTGTGGAGCGAGGCGAGTGTCGGCACCAACGGCATCGGCACGGCGCTGGCCGACGAACGGGCCGTGGTGATCCACCGCGACCAGCATTTCATGAGCGCAAATATCGAGCTCTCCTGTGCGACGGCACCGATCCGCGACCATCTCGGTCGGCTGACTGCAGCACTCGATGTGTCCACCTGCCGCAACGATGTCTCCGACATGACGCTCGCGGTTCTGTCTCAGGCCGTGCGGGATGCCGCAGCCCGGGTCGAAAGCAATCTCTTCCGCCAGGCGTTTGCCGGCGCGCGCATCGTCATGGTGCCCCAGGCGAACTCCCTGTCCGCATTGATTGCGGTCGATGGGGACGACCTGATCCTCGGCGCGACCAAGGCGGCGCGTCTTGCCCTGAAGCTCGATGACGGGCTGATCGCGCAGGGACTTCCGGCTGCCGATGCGCTGCGCGAGACGCGCGGCGAAGCGACCAGCGACCTCGAGGATGCCGAACGGGCGGCTCTGCGCCGCGTGCTGTCTCGTGCCAATGGCAACGTCTCACAAGCAGCCCAGATGCTCGGCATCAGCCGCGCGACCCTGCATCGGAAGATGAAGCGCTTCCAGCTTCACTGACCGGCCGATAGGTGTCGCATTCCTGAAACACTGTGCGCTGCAGCACTGTTTCGCGCCACTATCTCCTGCACCGGAACGCAGCAATCATCCTGCCATCAGGACCCGAGGAGGGGTCCTTTCACAGGGAGGATGACAGATGAACATTCAGGTCCAGACGATTGCGGCTTCGCCGTTCAAGCTGAAATACGGCAACTTCATCGGCGGTGAATTCCGCGAGCCGGTCAATGGTCGCTACTTCGAAAACACCACGCCGGTGACCGGCGGCAAGCTCTGCGACATCGCCCGGTCCGATGAGCACGACATCAACCTCGCGCTTGATGCGGCTCATGCCGCCAAGGACAAATGGGGTCGGACGTCGTCGACGGAGCGCTCCAACATCCTGATGAAGATCGCCCAGCGGATGGAGGACAATCTCGAACTGCTCGCCCGCGCCGAGACCTGGGACAATGGCAAGCCGCTGCGCGAGACCATGGCGGCCGACATTCCGCTCGCCATCGACCACTTCCGCTATTTCGCCTCCTGCATTCGCGCGCAGGAAGGCACGATCGGCGAGGTCGACCACGACACGATCGCCTACCACTTCCATGAACCGCTCGGCGTCGTCGGGCAGATCATTCCGTGGAATTTCCCGATCCTGATGGCGGCCTGGAAGATGGCGCCGGCACTGGCTGCCGGAAACTGCGTCGTGCTGAAGCCCGCCGAACAGACGCCTGCTTCGATCCTCGTCTGGATCGAACTGGTCGGCGATCTCCTGCCGCCGGGCGTGCTCAACATCGTCAACGGTTTCGGCCTCGAAGCCGGCAAGCCACTGGCTACCAGCCCGCGGATTGCCAAGATCGCCTTTACCGGCGAAACTTCGACCGGCCGGCTGATCATGCAATATGCCAGCCAGAACCTCATTCCGGTGACGCTGGAGCTCGGCGGCAAGTCGCCGAACATCTTCTTCGAAGACGTGATGCGCGAGGATGACGACTATCTCGACAAGGCGCTCGAAGGCTTCGCGATGTTTGCGCTCAACCAGGGCGAGGTCTGCACCTGCCCGAGCCGCGCGCTGGTGCATGAGAAGATCTATGACCGCTTCATGGAGAAGGCACTGAAGCGCGTTGCGGCCATCCGCCAAGGTGACCCGCTCGACATGTCGACCATGATCGGGGCGCAGGCGTCCTCCGAACAGCTGGAAAAGATCCTGTCTTATATGGATATCGGTCGCCAGGAAGGTGCCGAAGTGCTGATCGGCGGCGAGCGCAACAATCTCTCGGGCGAACTGGCTGGCGGTTACTACGTCAAGCCGACGGTGTTCAAGGGCCATAACAAGATGCGCGTCTTCCAGGAGGAGATCTTCGGGCCTGTTGTCTCCGTCACCACATTCAAGGACGAGGCAGAAGCACTCGAAATCGCCAATGACACGCTTTATGGCCTCGGTGCCGGCGTGTGGAGCCGCGATGCGAACACCTGCTACAACTTCGGCCGCAACATCCAGGCCGGACGCGTGTGGACCAATTGCTACCATGCCTATCCGGCCCATGCCGCCTTCGGTGGCTACAAGCAGTCGGGCATTGGTCGCGAGACGCACAAGATGATGCTCGACCACTATCAGCAGACCAAGAACATGCTGGTGAGCTATAGCCCGAAGGCGCTGGGGTTTTTCTGAGGCTCCTCCACCTCCCCCTTGAGGGGGGAGGTCGCAGCGAAGCTGCGGGTGGGGGTGATGGTTCAATAGCCCGATCGGTCACCCCACCCCGACACTGCGTGCCGACCCTCCCCCTCAAGGGGAGGGTGGGTCCCGTCGCAACGCACTTGGAAGGAACCGCCGTGACCGACAATTCCAATCCAGGCGAACCCCGCGTGGTGGCAACCGATGCCGCGCTCGCGTTTCTCGCCGAGATCAAACAGGACCATCCAGACATTCTCTTCCACCAGTCCGGTGGTTGCTGCGACGGGTCGTCGCCGATGTGTTATCCGGCAAGCGACTATCGGGTCGGCGAAACGGATGTGAAGCTCGGCGAGATTGGCGGCGTGCCGTTCTATATCAGCGGCAGCCAGTATGCCGTCTGGGCGCATACGCAGTTGATCATCGACGTGGTGCCGGGGCGAGGGGGCATGTTTTCGCTCGACAATGGACGCGAGCGGCGGTTCCTCACGCGGTCCCGGCTGTTTTCCGGCGGCGAGGCCTGCCCGTTGCCGGAGATGGCGCGTTCTTCCGGCCGCCCATGATCAGCGCAGGCCGACCGTCTCGCAGGCGGCATCGATGAAGGCCAGCTTGACGGCCTGGGTGGCGAGGTATTCCTGGAGAAAGTCACGGGAGATCCACATGGTCGAGCGACCGCGATTGCCTTCCCAGCCGACACTGCCGATGGCTTCTGCTTCGCGCAGCTTGCGCGTCAGATGGGTGCGGGAGAGCCGGAAGTTTTCGGCAAGTTCCGGCACCGAGCGCACCTGTGTTGGCACGCGTTCGACTGCCGGATCGACCGGGTCGACCCCGACCATCAGCCAATCCATGACGATGCCACCATTGTTCAGCCAGGTGAACAGCGACCAGGTCTGAGGCGGTGTGCGGATTTCCGGCGAGACCATGGCGTGGCGGGTGATCTCCGGATGCAGCCGGGCGAGGATCGTTTCGTCCGCCTCGAAGGCATCCAGCCTGTTGCCGCCGTCCAGCCGATCAAGACTGGTCAAATGAATGAAGACCCAGCGACGAGTCGCGGCGATCGTGATCGGAGCCGGCACGAAGGGGCGGTTGCGGCGGTCTGGCGTCTGGCCGTGCTGGGCGATGCCGTAGACCAGCATCTCCTTGATGAAGGCGTCTGCGGTGTTGACCGAGGAGATGCCCAGCGTCTTCACCTGCTCGAGATAGCGGGCCATCAGAATGACGGGTTCCGGATTGCCGCGGGCGACCTCCTGGAAATAGTGGCTCATCGCCAGATGACCCAGCAGCCAACGTTGTTGGGTGCCGAACACGGCGGCAAGCCGTGGGCTTTCCTCATTGACGCGTAGAAGAGCCCTGGACTGGTTCCGGACTGTTTCATGCAGATCTGTATTGGCCAGAAGTCGTTCAACCGAGAGTGACATCAACTCACGCGCAAAAGCCGGGGGCGGGTCCAAGAAGGGGTGTTGCGCGCGAAGCTGTATGCAAAGCAAAGAGGGTCTGCAAGTGGCTGTGACACCGCTCACATTTCTTTGTCTCTCTTAATCTTAACTGTTAAGGATCGGTCTCAGTCGAACAGACTGGAGACCGACTCTTCCTGGCTCGTACGGTTGATGGCCTCGCCGAGCAGGGTTGCCGTCGAGAGCACGCGAATATTGTGCGCGGACTGTACGGCCGTTGTCGGCTGTATCGAGTCGGTGATCACGAGTTCGCGCAGCTTGGAGGAGGCAACACGGGTCACGGCACCGCCGGAGAGCACGCCATGCGTGATATAGGCGGTGACGCTTGTCGCGCCGTTCTTCAGAAGCGCTTCTGCCGCATTGCAAAGCGTGCCGCCGGAATCGACGATGTCGTCGATCAGGATGCAGTCCTTGCCGGCCACTTCGCCGATGACGTTCATGACCTCGGATTCGCCGGGGCGGTCACGACGCTTGTCGACGATTGCAAGCAGACAGTCGAGACGCTTGGCAAGCGAGCGCGCACGCACAACGCCACCGACGTCCGGCGAGACCACCATGACATTGTTGGTGTCGTAGTGTTCCTTGATGTCGCGGGCGAGAAGCGGCACGGCATAAAGGTTGTCGGTGGGGATATCGAAGAAGCCCTGGATCTGACCCGCATGCAGGTCGAGCGTCAGAACGCGGTCGGCCCCGGCTTCCGTGATCAGATTGGCGACCAGCTTTGCCGAGATCGGCGTGCGGGGACCGGGTTTGCGGTCCTGGCGGGCATAGCCGAAATAGGGAAGGACGGCCGTGATGCGGCGTGCCGAGGATCGACGGAAGGCGTCGATCATGATCAGCAGTTCCATCAGGTGGTCGTTCGTCGGGAAGGACGTCGACTGGACGACAAAGACGTCTTCGCCGCGCACGTTTTCCTGGATCTCTACGAAGATTTCCTGGTCTGCGAAACGGCGGACGCTGGCCTTGCCGAGTGGTACGTTGAGATAGGAGCAGATCGTTTCGGCCAATTGCCGGTTCGAATTACCTGCGAAAACCTTCATCTTGGCCCGCCTGTTACCATGCTGAGATGCGGCTTTTTACCGCCCTTCCCCCTGAATGCAAGAGGTTTGGACGGGAAGGCCCATATTTTCGGTTGATGCGTCAAATGGGGCGCATGATTTGCGGTTTCTGCGATCAACGATCGGTCGATGTTCAACCTGCCTGACTGTTCCGCCATGATACATATTCGGCCATGCTCTTGGTGGCGATCTGCTGCATGACGGAGGCAGGCACCCCGGCCCAAGGGTCCTGCGCGCCGGAGGGTACGACCTCCTGGCCTTGAATGCGATGCAGCCGTCCGCCGCTGCCGTCCAGGATGTCCCAGACATAGGTGATTGTGACATTTCCGCTATCGGAGAAGGCCGAGAAGTAGCCCTTGAGGATGTGCTCGCTCGAAGCGTCACTGGCACTCTTGATGGTCAGGCCCCGGGCACGCGCCTCGGCGCCGAGCTGGCGGGAGAGCGGGGTGACCGCCTGGACCGGGGCGCCGATGATCGGCAGGAAGCGGATGCTGCCGGTCGACTGTGCCGCCGGGGGCAAGGCAGCCTGCTGGGACTGAACCGCCTGGGGGGAGGACTGAGCGGGCTGCGTCGCCTGCAGGGTGGCCGCCTGCTGTTGTTGCGGGGCGCTGGGGAAGGCCTGATCGCTTGCGCCATCAATCGGTGCGGAGGCCACCGGATTGCGGCCGCCCTGTGCGAGAGCCGCGGCCTGGGCCTCCAGTGAATTCTGCGGGCCGCGGACCGGCTCCGTATAGACGCCGGGCTGGCCGAGCGGTGCGCTTTGAACCGGCTGGGTGCCGCCCGCCGGGGCCGCAAGCTCCTGGGAATAGGTCGCCGGCAGGCTGCCATTGCCGACATCCTCCGGGGGCGTCAGCACATCCGTGCTGTTGCAGCCCGAGATCAGTGCCAGCAGGCCGAGGAGGCCGGCCAGTTTCGTGGTCATCCTGCGAGAACGTCTCACCACGGCGGGTCCTTCCGCTTTGATCCTGTCACAATTAATGTGACTAGCATGATCAGCCTGTCAATTCCCTGAACAGACTGGCAAAACCGCGCCATACTCCTCAAGCGGCGCCAGATCGTTCCCGTCAGATGCTGATCAGGTCGAGCGGATGGCGCGAAAGGGCGCGCGGGCCGGTCTCCGTCGTCAGGTAGGTATGGCCGATGGTCATGGCCGCTTCCTTGTCGCTGTCCATGATGATCATGTGCACGAAGACGGACATGTCGGCCGCGATCTCCAGCGGGTTGCCCGCGTGGAACATCTGGTGCTCCATCCAGGATGGTGCGAAACGGGCGCCGACCGAATAGCCGCAGGCGTTGAAGCGATGGCGGGTCAGGCCACGGTCGTCCATGACCTTGGCATGGGCGTCGAAGACTTCGCCGAAGGTGTGGCCGGGGCGCAGAACGTGTTCGATCGCCCGCATGCCCTCGATCGCTGCCGTAAAGAGTTCGCGGTGACGGGAGGTGGCTTCGCCGATGAGAACGGTGCGCAGCATGGGAGCGTGATAATGGGAGGCGACGCCGGCCCATTCGAGCGTCACCTGGTCGTTGGCGGACAGCTTTCGGCGACCGGACTTGTAGCGGCAGAGTAGCGCATCGGCGGCCGATCCGATGACGAAGGGATTGGCTGGATAGTCGCCGCCGCCGGCGAGCACCGCCGACTGCATGGCGGCCAGGATCTCCGCTTCGTCGGCACCGGGTCCGATCAGGGGCAGGGCGGCGTCGAAAGCTCGGTCGGCCAACTCGGCCGCCTCGGTCACCTTGGCGATCTCGGCCGGTGACTTCACCAGTCGGAGATTGCTGACGAGGTAGGAGGCATCCACGGCTTCGCAGAAATTGGTGAGCTGGTTGTCGACGAGGCGTGCAACGCGACCGGTCATGCCGTGTGTGTCGTATTCGACACCGACGCGCATGCCGAGAAGATCAAGATCGCTCAGGAGGTTGCGCAGGTCGACGGCCGGGTCGGCATTCATCCGGTCGACCCAGACGACGATGTTCTCGATCGTCGAGGTCTGCTTGGCCTGACGCAGGTCGGGTGTCCGGGTGAGCAGCGTCAGGCTGCCGTCGGCCTTGACGACCAGGCACTGGAAGAAGCAGTAGCCGAAGGTGTCGTAGCCGGTCAGCCAATACATGCTCTCCTGCGCGAAGAGCAGCAGGGCGTTGAGCTTTTCCTCGGCCATGCGGGCCATCAGGCGGGTGCGACGGGCGGAAAATTCGCTTTCGGTAAAGTGCAGCGCCATCTTAGTCCTCCATGATCGCGATCGCGGATATCTGTCGCCCGTAGTCGGGTTCGCCCGCATGGGTCGTCCGGCGATAGGAGAAGAACGTTTCAGGGGCCGCATAGGTGCAGTGGCCGGTGCTGTCGGCGATCACGCCAGCTTGGCTTAGCCGCATGATGGTCAGGCCGGGCAGGTCGAACATCGCGTGGTCAGGTTTCGACGAGGGGGTGAAGAAGACCTCGAATTGCGGATTGGTGGCGAGGAAACGGTCGACGAATTCCGGACCCACCTCGTAATTTTTCTGGGAAATCGAGGGGCCGAGGGTTGCCCGAATGGCTTCGCGGCGAGCGCCAAGCGCGATCATAGCGTCAACGGTGTTTTCAAGAACGCCACCCAGTGCGCCCTTCCAGCCGGCATGGGCCGCACCGACGACCCGATTTTCAGGGTCGGCGAAGAGGATCGGGCCGCAATCGGCGGTCAATACGCCAAGCACCACGCCCGGGCTCGCCGTGACCTGTGCATCCGCCTCTGGCCGGCTGCCGTCATAATCGGCGCCGACCACCACGACGTCGGGCGAATGGATCTGATGTGCGGTGGCGAGCCGTTCGAGCGGCAGGCCGAACCATGCGCTGACCCGGCGCCGGTTCTCACGAACCTTGTCGGGGTCGTCATTCGAGCCGAGGCCAACATTGAGGCCGCGATAGAGGCCTTCCGAGACGCCGCCGTCACGGGTGAAGAAGCCGTGGCGGATGCCGGCTGCAGTCGAGGCGTTGAGGCTCTCTGCGGTGATGGGGCGTGGCTGGTCGGCTGTGCTCATGATCGGTCTCCTGAGCCTTGGCAAATCACGCGTATGCAATGCGGATACTGCGAAACGATTGGATTCAATCGGCTTTCTTCAAATTCAAGCCGTCGGGAACGGGCGCGATCGTGCAGATCGCACCCCGTCCTGTCAATGCGTGGACTTGAATGGTGGCAAGTGGACGACGGGCATGGAGACCGCCATGACCTTGAACAGCTCGCCCATGTAGCCATTGCCGGCGCCGGCGAGGCGATGCACGGCCTCGACGATTTCGGCTTGTGTCTTCTCGTCCTTGTCGCGGCCAAGCGAAGCTGCGCGCTGTTCAATGCCCAGACCAACGAGGAAATCGCCCTGATGCATGCAGCCATTCAGATGTACGCCTGCGGCAAGGGCGGTGCGGGCGAGGTTTTCGAAGTCGACATGGCTGGTGAGATCGGCAAGTCCGGGATGGGCGAGCGGCGGATCGTATTCATGGGCGCGCACGGCCTGGAGGGTATCGCCGAAATTGCTGACCATGTGGCCATAGTCGATGATCAAGGCGCTGCCGTGATGCGCGATCAGGCGCTCGCAGATCGTCAGCATCACCGATTGGCGGGCCGGTGCCACCTCGAAGATCTCCCCGTCGGGCGGTTGGCTGATGCCCTGCGGCAGCATGGCGGTGTCGAGTGTTGCGACCCCGAGCGTGAAGCAGAGTTCGTCGTTCTCATCCAGCCCGACCATGCGCTCGCGAAAGCCGGTCGGCGTCTTGACAAACTGGCGGATCGGAATCGCGTCAAAGAGTTCGTTGGCCGCGAGCAGGGTAAATCCCTCAGGTACGCCGTCGAAACTTTCGTGCCAGGAGACCTTGTCACCGTGGCCGGAGAGCGTTTCCATCTGGGTGAGCTTCAGGAGCGCACTGGTCTCGACTAGGTGGATGGTCGCCGTTTCGTAGAGCTCTGGTGCTGCGCGGGATATCACCCTCAACATGTCGGCCATCATCGTGCCACGGCCAGGGCCGATCTCGACAAGGCGCACGTCACGCGGTTCACCATGGCGCTGCCAGGTGTTGATCATGAAGATGCCAAGCAACTCGCCGAACAGTTGGCTGATTTCGGGCGCCGTGACGAAATCGCCGGCTCGGCCGAAGGGATGGCGGGTGCGATAGTAGCCATGTTCGGGGTCGGCGAGGCAGAGGGCGAAATAGTCCGTGATGCTGATCGGGCCATTGGCTGAGATCAGCGACTTGATCTTTTCGGCGAGCGGTGTGGCCATCTTGGCTCCTCAGCCTTGGGTCGCGGGGGTCTGACGCCCCGACCGGACGAAAATCCAGATCCCGATCAGGACCATCGGTAGCGACAGCACCATGCCCATGGTCATCCAGCCACCATAGAGATAGCCGAGCTGCACGTCGGGCTCGCGGAAGAATTCGACGAAGATGCGGGCCGAGGCGTAGCCGGCCACGAAGATGCCGGTGATGCGACCGGGGGCGCGCAGGGCGCCGAATGCGCGGGCGAGGATCTGCAGCACGATGAGCAGGACGAGACCCTCGAGTGCTGCTTCATAAAGCTGGCTCGGATGGCGGGGGAAGGTACCACCGGTGGGGAAGGCCATGGCCCAGGGGACATCGGCGGGCCGGCCCCAGAGTTCGCCATTGATGAAGTTTGCGATGCGGCCGAACAGCAGGCCTAGGGGTACGACGCTGGCGACCAGGTCGAAGAGGCTCCAAAGGCGGATCTGATGTTTGCGGGCGAAGTAGACCATTGCGAGCGTTGCGCCGATGAAGCCGCCATGGAAGGACATGCCACCGTTCCAGACCTCGATCGCGCGCATCGGGTTGGCCGCCACCGAGGCGAAGTCGTAGAAGAAGATGTAGCCGAGACGGCCGCCGGCGACGACGCCGATCGCGACCCACAGGATGAAGTCGTCAATCTGTTGCAAGGTGGCTGGCGCCTGGCCGTTCGGCCACAGATGCGGTCGCTTCAGAAGATCGCGGGCGATCAGCCAGCCGAGGAGGATGCCGGCAACATAGGCGAGGCCATACCAATGGACCGACAGCGGGCCGATCGAAAAGGCGACCGGGTCGATCGCGGGAAAGGATACGGCGGCGAAAAGGTCCAGAACTGACAACAATGGAGTACTTTCGTTAATGCTGCTGGAAAATGGCGTTGCGAATTGGCACGGTCAAGATGGAATCGAGGCGGCTGCGACACCGTCAACCACCTTTATCTGTCCTTCGCGTCTTGCGTGCCGGCCTGTCTGGTCCTACCTCATCTGAAGGTACCGATTTTCCAGTCCGCAGTCTGCTTCAGAGGAGTTTTCCATGTCGACCGGCCCCAACCGTATTCTCGATGATTTCGCCAAGTTGATGACGGACGCCGCGGGCGCTGCCCAAGGCGTTCGAAAAGAGGTGGAAACGGCGTTTCATGCTCAGGCGGAGCGCTGGTTGAACAGCATGGATCTGGTTAAGCGCGAAGAGTTCGATGTGGTGCGCGAGATGGCGCTGAAGGCGCGCGAAGAGAACGACGCGCTGCAGAAGCGCATCGAGGCTCTTGAGGCCCAGCTCTCCACTCAGCCGAAGTAACGGCTCTCCCGTTTCAAAACAGCTTCGTGAAACGCCGCAAGGCCCTTTGAAGACCCATTGCCTGTGGCTTTGGGTCTTTTTGTATTTTCAGCACCTTGACGGGTGTCCCTCAGGCCGGAACCCAAGAAAAAATTGCAGCTTGTGGACAGCTGCGAAAAAGCCAATCGGCAGAGTCGCTTATGGGGTGATGCAAAGGCGATTCTGAAAGCGCCATCCACAGGTCACACAGTCAAATATGACCAGGGGGGCTGGTGCTGGCCCCTGACGATTATACACTGATTTTCAACGATGATTCTGAGCGGGGGCCGCGTAAGTTTCGGGCAGGGTGCGTGTTCTACCCTGGGGTCCTTCGGAATCGTTTTCAGTAGTTTCCGGTTCAGGTGTCCGAGTGACCCGGCGGTTCGCCGGGCGCCCGTATTCATTCCGGTCAAGAAGGTGATGCATGAGCCTCATGGAAATCGAAGTCGAACGCCAATCCAACCCGGTCGACATGATCGAGTTTGTCGCGGCGACCAATGACTGGTCGTTCGAGCGTTCGGGCGAAGACGAAATCGCAATGACCGTCGAGGGGCGCTGGGCCGACTACCATGTCTCCTTCTCCTGGATGGAGGAGTTCGAGGCGCTGCATCTGGCGTCCGCCTTCGATCTGAAGATCCCTGAAAACCGCCTGAACGAAGTCATCAAGCTTCTGTCCTACGTCAACGGGCAGGTGCTGATGGGCCATTTCGACCTGTGGCGGAACGAAGACGTCGTGATCTTCCGTCAATCTCTGCTGCTCGCCGGTGGCGCAGAGCCCACCAATCGCCAGGTCGAGGTGCTTCTCTCCTCCGCTGTCGATGCATGCGAAGCCTACTATCAGGCCTTCCAGTTCGTGGTCTGGTCCGGCATGGACGCCAAGAGCGCCATGGATGCCGTCCTGTTTGAGACGGTCGGAGAAGCCTGAGCATGACGAATGCCGCATTCGGACAGATCGTCCTCGTCGGTGCTGGCAATATGGGCGGCGCGATGCTGGCCGGCTGGCTGAAGAGCGGTGTGCCGGGCAGCGCCGTCACGGTGCTCGACCCGGGTCCATCCGACAAGATGATGGCAGCGATCAACAATGCCGGTGCCCGGCACTTTGTTACGCCGCCGGAAGGTCTGACGGCCGATATCCTTTTTCTTGCCCTGAAGCCGCAGGTCATGGATGCCGTCCTGCCCGGCCTCAAGTCTCTTGTCGGGCCGCAGACGACGGTGGTTTCCGTTGCCGCCGGCAAGACCATTGCCTCGATGGAAGGCCATCTCGGCAAGGCCGCCATGGTGCGCGCCATGCCGAACACGCCAGCCATGGTCGGGCGTGGCGTGACTGGCGCCTTTGCCAATGCTGCCGTCTCCGAAGAGCAGCGTGACGTCGTGCATCGTCTTCTTCAGGTGTCCGGCCCGGTCGAATGGGTCTCGAGCGAAGCCGACATCAATGCCGTGACCGCCCTTTCTGGTAGCGGACCGGCCTATGTCTTTTACCTCGTCGAATGCATGGCAGAGGCAGGCCGGAAAGCGGGCCTGCCGGCGGACCTCGCCATGCGCCTCGCACGAGAAACGGTCGCGGGGGCTGGTGAATTGTTGCACCAGTCCCCCGACCCTGCCTCTCAGTTGCGCAAGAACGTCACATCGCCTGGTGGGACGACGGCTGCTGCCCTCTCTGTGCTGATGGCTGATGATGCGATGCAGCCGCTGTTCGATCAGGCGATCGAGGCGGCGCGCAAGAGGGCCGAGGAGCTCGCCCAGTGAGCGGCTCCGAGATCACCTTTGCCGATTTCGAGAAGGTCGACATTCGTGTTGGTACGATCGTCGATGTCGAAAACTTCCCGGAAGCGCGCAAGCCGGCCTTCAAGCTGAAGATCGATTTTGGTCCCGAGATCGGTATCAAGAAGTCTTCGGCGCAGATCACCGTGCACTACACACCGGAAACGCTGATGGGACGCCAGGTGCTTGGGGTGGTCAACTTTCCGCCCAGACAGATCGGACCCTTTCGCTCGGAGGTTCTGACGCTCGGATTCGAGGACGAGAACGGCGCCATCGTGCTCGCGGCTGTCGAGCAGCCGGTGCCAAACGGCAAGAAGATGATGTGACAAAGGGGCCTTCGGGCCCCTTTTTCCTGGCCTGAATAGTCTCAGACGGGAACGCGGATGATGGCGCGCAGGCCGCCGAGCGGGCTGTCTTCGAGCGTAACATTGCCGCCGTGGCTGCGGGCGATGTCGCGGGCGATGGCGAGGCCGAGACCGGTGCCGGAGGCATCGAGATTGCGGGCTTCATCGAGGCGATAGAAGGGCTTGAAGACATCGTCGCGCGCTTCCTTCGGAATGCCCGGGCCGTCGTCGTCGAAGACAATCACCAGCCACTTGGCCGTGTGCCGGGCGTCGATGTCGAGCCTGTGTGCGTAGCGTCGCGCATTGGAGGCGAGGTTGGTCACCAGACGCGTGAAGGCGTTGGGACGCACATGGACCAGCGGCTCGCCTTCCAGTGTCCAGGAGAAGGCACGGTCGTGCAGGCTGAAGTCAGCGGCGACACGCTCGAAGAGGTCGGCAAGGTCGAGTGTGCCGACATCTTCCTCGACCTCTCCCTTGGCGAAATCGAGATAGCCTTCGAGCATGCTCTGCATGTCGTCGATATCCTGGTTCAGGCTGTCGATCTCCGGTCCGTCACCGGCCAGTGCGAGCTGCAGGCGAAAGCGCGTCAGGATGGTGCGCAGGTCATGGCTGACGCCGGCCAGCATGGCGGTACGCTGTTCCATCTGCCGCTCGATGCGCTCACGCATCAAGATGAAGGCAAGGCCTGCTCGGCGCACTTCGTCCGCGCCACGTGGCGAGAAATCGTCTGGCGGACGCTGGCCCTTGCCGAAGCTTTCGGCGGCGTTGGCCAAGGCCATGATCGGGCGGATCTGGCCGCGCAGGAAAAGGATGGAAATGGTGATCAGCACCAGCGCGGTTGAGACCATCCAGACGATGAAGATATGGGTGTTCGAAGCATAGGCGGAATTGCGTGGGGCGAAGATGCGCAAGGTCCTGTCGTCGACAACGATGCGGATCTCGACAAGGCGGGAGGTTCCCACCGTGTCGATCCAGAAAGGTCGACGGATCTGCTCGGCGATCTCGTCGGACAGGATCTGATCGAGGATCGAGAAGAAGGGGCTTGGTCGCGGGGAGGGCAGTTCGGTTCCCGGTTCGAGCGAGACCATCAGGCTCAACTTGCTGGCGGCGACATCGGCGATCGTCGCGAAGTCCTCGTCGTCAGGATAGCGCTGCAGAAGTTCGATGACAGCCGCGATGTCACGCGTCACGGCTTCCGACAGGCGCTCGGTGACGAGTTGCCAATGACGCTCCATGAAAACGAAGGCGACGACGGTCTGCAGGATCAGCATCGGTAGGATGATGATCAGCAGGGAGCGGGCGTAAATGCCGGTCGGCAGCCTGTGACGTAGCCAGCGGAGAGAGCCCTTCAAGCCGGTCGCCGGGCTGCGGTCGTGATCTCGCCGGATCTGATCGAACAGCGTCATGTGCTACACTTCCTCGGCGCATCGCGCGCCGTTGCCGCAGCCTCAGTCCATGCTGAGGCGATAACCGATGCCGCGCACCGTCTGCAGCCAGACGGGGTTGGCGGGATCATCCTCGATCTTGCGCCGCAGGCGATTGATCTGCACGTCGATCGTGCGCTCGCCAACCTCCGCGTCGTTGCCGACCAGTTCGTGGCGCGGGATCGTATCGCCGGCTCGCGTTGCGAAAAGGTACATGATGTCCTGTTCGCGATCTGTCAGGCGGATGACCTCTGCACCTTTGCGCAACTCCTTGCGCAGGACCGAGAAGGTGTAAGGACCGAACATGACCTGCTCGATCTTCGGTGCATCGGGGTTCATGTTTCGCTTGAGGATATTGTTGATCCTGAGCACCAGTTCCCGCGGATCGAAGGGTTTGGCGAGGTAGTCGTCAGCACCGGCTTCGAGGCCTGCAATGCGGCTGTCGGCCTCCGAGCGGGCAGTGAGGAGGATGACCGGCGCGCGCTTGTCGTCGGAGAGGCTCTGGGTGAGCGAAAGGCCGGATTCGCCCGGCATCATCACGTCGAGGACGAGGAGGTCGAAGCTCAGGCCTTCAAGCTTGCGGCGCGCCTCGGCGGCATCGGCAGCGACGGAAACGCGGAAGCCTTTCTCCGTCAAGAACCGATGCAAGAGGTCGCGAATGCGCGTGTCGTCGTCGACCACAAGGAGATGCGGGGCGTCGTCGGTCAGCTCGATCTTCTTCGACACGTCAGTCGGCTCCATCCGTTTCGAGAGGCTGGGTCACGGTCTGTTTCTGCATGCCGTCGAGGAAGCGCCGCACGGTGGCGCGTTCGTCCGATGTCATGCCCTCCATCGCATGCGCAATGCGGCGGGACTGGGGATCGGAGAGCGCAAGCGAAAGCTCGCGTCCGGCAAGCGTCGGATAAAGTCTGCGCTGGCGGCGGTCGGCGGGGCCTGCCATCTGGCGTATATAGCCGCTGTCGATCAGTTCCTTCAGAACCCGTGCAAGGCTCTGCTTGGTGATCTGCAGGATGCCGAGCAAGTCGGCAACTGTCATGCCTGGACGGCGGCTGACGAAATGCACGACGCGGTGATGGGCGCGTCCGTAACCGAGCTTGGCAAGGATGGCATCCGGATCGGACACGAAATCACGATAGGCAAAAAACAGGCTTTCGATGGTTTCGAAGTCGATCGACTTGTCATCGACCACCGGCAGGTCCGGCAGGATTTTCTTGGCAGTCTTCGTCGCAGACTGTCGGGCCACGCTCGTCATTCCTTTCCTCCGGCGCAGACGCGAGCGTCATCGCCGGTTATTACCCTCATCGCCCAGGGGGGCGATGCTTTCCCGAAGGCTAAGCCGCATGGAGCAGCTCACCGTTCTTCCTCGTCTCCCTGACGGGGATTGCCGGCAAAACTATGCGCAAGTGTAGCAAATTTCCAACAAATTTACGCTGATCGCACAGGTTAGGCGACGGTCGGGAAACCTATGGCCGCCACGCTCGTTACCACTGCACTGACCAATCACAAGTTCCGGACAAGCAGCTTCGGCCAGGCTTTGCCGAAGGAGAGAGGATTCGCGCCATGATGAACCGTGACCGTACCGCCCAGATTTCTGCAAGCCCCAGCCTGCGTCCCGTTGCGATCCTCGTGTTCACCGCCAAGCTGATGGTGGCGAGCTTTCTCGTCGCCCAGGCTTCTCTGCTTCCGGCGTCACCCGTCTCTCAGGTTTACGGCCTGTCCCGTTAAGCCTAAACCCATTGAGTTCGTCGCAGTTTCTCTCTTCGGGCCGGCATGATAGAGCGCATGTCGATCACGATCAGAAGGACAGCAAGCCCATGGGACAGATACAGGCGGGGATCATTCCGGTAACCCCCTTTCAGCAGAACTGCACGATCCTGTTCGACGACGAGACGCGCGAGGGCGTGATTGTCGATCCGGGCGGTGATGTGGATGTCATCCTGCAGGTGGTCGCTGAGAATGGACTGACCCTCAAAGCGATCTGGCTGACGCACGGGCATCTCGATCATGCGGGAGGTGCTGCCGAGCTCAAGGAAAAGACCGGGCTGACCATCATCGGACCACACAAGGACGACCTGCCGCTTCTGCAGCGCATCGAGACGCAGGCGGCGAGTTACGGCATTTCGGGACTGCGCAGCGTGCTTCCCGACCAATGGCTTGAAGACGGTGATACGGTGAGCTTCGGCGATCACGTTTTCGAGGTCTACCACTGCCCAGGCCATGCACCGGGGCACGTCATCTATTTCAATCGCGATCAGAAGTTTGCCCATCTGGGCGACGTCCTGTTCAGCGGTTCGGTCGGACGAACGGATCTGCCGGGTGGCGACCACCAGACGCTGATGAACTCGATCCGTGACAAGGTGCTGCCGCTCGGAGACGACGTCGGCTTCATCTGCGGTCACGGGCCGGGTGGCCGTATCGGCGATGAGCGCCGATCCAATCCCTTCATCCAAGGCCTCTGAACGAGAAAAAGCGCCGGGTGACCGGCGCTTTTGTCATTCTGCGGTGCGGGTACGGTTCGGCTTAGCCGGCCGTGCAGAAATGTGTGCGGCCGTCATAGCCGACGAAGGTGCCGGTTCGCGGGTTGAAGCTGCGATAGCGCTGCGAGCAGTAGTCATGCCAGGCGCCAGTCCAAGGCTCGATGCCATAGGACTGAACCACCGGGCGCGGCTGCTGATAGACCGGGCGGGGGCGATAGGTGTTGCGCGGCGGCGGAGGCGGGTAATCGTCTACATAGTAGTCGGGCTCGTCATAGACCGAGACGGGGCGATCAATGTAGGCACGGCGCTGCGGCGGCGGGCTTGCGATCGCCGAGCCGACGATCAGGCCGGTTGCTAGACCGATGACACCCAGCGCGAGTGCATCATCGCCGCGCTGATGCCGATAATGCCGGTCGCCGGCTTCGGCCTGGCTTGCCGCAGCGATCGGCGTCAGGGTGACTGCAGCCGCGAGAAGTGCGTGTTGCGCGAATTTCATCATGACGTCGTTCCTCGACCTTCAGAAACTATCTGGCCGATGTGGCGTTCGGGCCATCGGCGATGATCGCAATCTAGGAGGCCTTGCCTGAACGCAGGCTGAACGAAAAAACCCGGCATGAATGCCGGGCCGCAATTCGTAGAAAACCGGTTCAGTTCAGCCGGAGATCTGCAGGTTTACGGCCTTAGGGCCCTTGCCACGGCGATCGGGTTCTGTGTCGAAGCTGACCTTCTGGTTTTCGGTCAGGCCAGACAGGCCCGATGCCTGAACGGCGGAGATGTGGACGAAGATGTCCGCGCCGCCATTGTCGGGCTTGATGAAGCCAAAGCCCTTGTCAGTGTTGAAAAATTTTACAGTGCCAGTCTCGGCCATGCGTCAGGTCCTTTTCTCTCTGCCCGTATTCGGCGGGGCAGCATTGCAATGTACCCGCAAGCGGGTGAGCGACAGGCATTTGTCGAAATTAGAGGAAAGGGGCCCTGTTACCGCAGTCTAACTCCCGACGATGTTTCCATCCTCTCAAGTTAGCCTGCCCGGGGTTGTTATAGCGTCCCCGGCGCGCACTCATTTATAGGTCTTCCCATGCTCGCAAAATTGCCCGAACGCGCGAAGATTGCTTGGTTTGTCGGAAATTGGCAAGCGAAAGTTTTAACCCTGTCTGGGGCGAGACTCCTTTGTTTTCAGTGCGAATGGAGTGATTCGTTACCGTCGCAAGGCCTCGTCACGCCATTTCGAAGAAAATTTGCATCGCTTGCGATGGAGATTGAGACAAAACCCCTCTCGAACACGGAAATTTGCGGGTGAAAATTTTCCGTGTTCGACGGTCTCGCATCCTGCGGGGGGCAGGCTTGTCAGGCAAACTGGCCCCAAACATGGATCAAATGCCTAGCGGATGAGAGGCAGGCGGCGTCTCCTCAAGTCTGGCCAGCACGGGTGAGGCGCAGAAGCTGTCCATCCTCTTCGTCGGTCACCAGCAGGATGGAACCGTCTGGCGCGACCTTGACGTCGCGAATGCGGCCGTAGTCGCCTTGCAGAATGCGCTCTTCCTTACCGACGGAGCCGTCATCGTTGCGCTCGATGCGGGCGATCAGCTGATATTTCAAGGCTGCGACCAGGAAGTCGCCTTCCCATTCCGGGAACATGGCACCACGGTAGATCGCAAGCGCTCCCGGCGCGATTGAAGGGTCCCAGTAGTGCAGCGGCTGTTCGTAGCCATCGGCGGACTGACCGATGCCGATTTCGGCGCCGGAATAGTGCTTGCCATAGGAGATCACGGGCCAGCCATAGTTGTTGCCCGCTTCGGGCGCGTTGATCTCGTCACCACCGCGCGCGCCATGTTCGACGGTGTAAAGCCTGTTGTCGGCGGGATCGATGACGATGCCTTGCGGGTTGCGGTGACCGCTCGACCAGACTTCGGGAAGGGACTGCCCGCCGGGATTGGCGGAAGAGGGGGTGCCGTCGGCATTGATGCGCATGATCTTGCCGGCGTGATCGGCCTGATCCTGGGCGCGGTCCGGTTCTCCGCGATCGCCGATGCCGAAAAACAGGCTGCCATCGGCGGCGACAGCAATCCGGGATCCGAAGTGCTGGCCGGCGCCAGTCAGCTTGTTCATAAGAAAGATCCGACGGACATCCTCAAGGCGTCGTTCGTTCGCGCTCAGGCGGGCGGAGAAGACGGCCGTGCCCTGGCCACCCGGACCGGGCACGGCTGCGGTAAAGAAGAGACGGCGGCTTTCGGCGAAGTCGGGAGAGAGGGCGAGGTCGAGAAGTCCACCCTGGCCGACGGCCGCGATCCGCGGCAAGCCACCGAGCGGGCGACCGGCTTCGCCATCACGGATGATGCGCATCCGGCCGGGCCGCTCGGTGACGATATACCCGCCATCCGGCAGTACTTCAACCGACCAAGGGTTTTCGAGGTCCCCGGCGATGCTGGTGACCTCTACCGTGACGTTGCCGGCCCGGATCTCCCTGGGCTCATCTGCAGATGCGGACGTCGCAAAGGAGATGGCAAGGACCGGCGCGCACAGCCGCACGATTTTGTCGAAGGGGTTCATCATCTTCATCTCCTCATCGCGACCGATTGTTCGCCGAGAAGATGGGGACTGAAATAAAGCTGGCAAGACGTCTCAAAGCCCGCGCACGCCTCATGACGTAGTTTTGAAGGCGCAGCATTCAGCAGGCGTCGTCATTCCCCGTTGGTCGACCTCCCGTCTACCGCTGATCGTCGCTTTTGCTCTGAACGATCTCCCGCCATCCCCGCCTCCAAAGGGCGAAGCCTCCGGCCGCCATGACACTGAAGCAGGCAAAGAGGAGGACAATCAGCACATGACGCTCCTTTTGCGGAAGGGGCAGGTGCTTCATCGCGGAGGCCGGGACATCGACCAGTCGGACGGGGGAGGCCGGGACGATGCTGCCGGTGGTCAGGCGATCTGCCGAGATGGTGGAGGTCTGCGGTGCCACGATGATCTTGTCCTGGCTGGGCGGCGAGGCGGCACCGGGGCTTCCGAACATGAAGAGAGCCAAAGCCAAGCCGCTGGCTGCGGCAAGCCAGGCCAGCGAACGGCTTCGCCTTGAGGGTGGCGTGCATGCTTCCAATTCATAATCCATGACAGGCACCTTCATTCTTGTCCTGACCGCATGAAACCGTGTGATCGCGTCGTCATGGCGACGAAATTGTGGCGTTTCCCAACTCGAATTGTGATTTCGGCGGTGCTTGGGAAATCGTGCCCACAGACGCATTGGAATGGTGACGCAAATCTCTTGCGTCATCCGTGCTTTTGGCTTGAAAGGCCGGGGCTCTTTCGCCATAGAGCTTGGATCTGAGGCCCCGGAGAGCGGGGTCGATGTTCAATCAGCTCAGGACCTGCACAATGGCTTTCCTTGCCGACGCCCTTTCCCGCATCAAGCCTTCCGCGACCATCGCCGTCACGCAGATGGCCCGGGAACTCAAAGCGCAGGGGAAAGACGTCATTTCACTTTCCGTCGGCGAGCCCGACTTCGATACGCCGCAGAACATCAAGGACGCGGCTGTTGCCGCCATTGCTCGTGGCGAGACGAAGTACACCCCGGTCGCCGGCATTCCGGAGCTGCGCAAGGCGATCGCTGACAAGTTCAAGCGCGAGAACGGTCTCGACTACAAGCCGGAGCAGGTGATCGTCGGCACTGGCGGAAAGCAGATTCTTTTCAACGCCTTCATGGCGACCATCAATCCGGGAGATGAAGTGATCATCCCAGCGCCATTCTGGGTCTCCTATCCGGAAATGATTGCGCTGTGCGGCGGCACGCCTGTTGCGGTCGAGACGACCATCGAGAACAATTTCAAGATGACCGCCGAGCAGCTGGACAAGGCGATCACGCCGAAGACCAAGTGGTTCATGTTCAACTCGCCGTCCAACCCGTCGGGTGCTGCCTACAGCAAGGACGAACTGAAAGCTCTGACCGACGTGCTGATGAAGCACCCCCATGTCTGGGTCCTGACCGATGACATGTACGAGCATCTCGTCTTCGGTGACTTCGTCTATTACACGCCGGCCCAGGTCGAGCCGGCGCTCTACGACCGTACGCTGACTATGAACGGTGTCTCCAAGGCCTATGCGATGACCGGCTGGCGTATCGGCTATGCCGCCGGCCCGCTGCCGCTGATCAAGGCGATGGACATGATCCAGGGCCAGCAGACGTCTGGCGCCTGCTCGGTTGCCCAGTGGGCGGCCGTTGAGGCACTCAATGGTCCGCAGGATTTCATCACGGAATCGAAGAAGGCTTTCGAAGAGCGCCGTGACCTCGTCGTCTCGATGCTTAACCAGGCGTCCGGCATCGTTTGCCCGAAGCCGGAAGGCGCCTTCTATGTCTATCCGTCGTGTGCTGCGCTGATCGGCAAGACCGCTCCGTCGGGCAAGGTCATCGAAAGCGACGAAGACTTCGTCATGGAGCTGCTGGCGACCGAAGGCGTCGCGACCGTTCACGGCTCGTCCTTCGGTCTTGGCCCCAACTTCCGCGTTTCCTACGCAACCTCGAATGCCAAGCTGGAAGAGGCCTGCAGCCGCATCCAGCGCTTCTGCGCTTCGCTGAAGTAAACGATTTTCTGGTTCAAATCATAAGAAAAGGGCCCGCGTTGCGGGCCCTTTTGCTTTGACAATAATGATCAACCCTTGGTCAGCTTGATGATCGTCGAGTTGCCGCCGCCGCGCTGTTCGGTGACAGCGTAGACCGCGCCGTCGGGGCCTACTCTCACGTCGCGAATGCGGGCGCCGAGGTCGACCCGCTCCTCATGCTTTACCCGGTCATTCTCCATGTGCAGCACGACCACGCCCTGGCTGACGAGACCGCCGACGAGGAAAGCGCCCTTCCATTCGGGGATGGCGTCCGCGTCATAATAGGCCATGCCCGAGGGGGCAATGACAGGATCCCAATAATAGATGGGCTGCTCAGTGTCGGCCATCTGCGTGATGCCTTCGCCCACTGCAGCACCACTATACTCGACGCCGTAGGTCACTTCCGGCCAGCCGTAGTTCTTGCCGGCCTCCGGAAGGTTCAGCTCGTCGCCGCCCTTGGGTCCATGCTCTACCGTCCAAAGGCGACCCTCTCCGTCAGTCGTGGCCGACTGGAGGTTGCGGTGGCCGAGCGACCAGATTTCCGGCTGGGCGCCATCCTCGCCGATGAAAGGGTTGCCTTCCAGGGCTTCACCCGTCTGGCTGATGCGGAAGATCTTGCCGAGACCGCTCTGCAGGTCCTGGGCCTGAACGCGTGGCTCGGCGTCGGAGCGCTCTCCGACCGTCACATAGAGCTCACCTTCCGGACCAAAGGCGAGCCGGGAGCCGAAATGCTTGTTGCCGTCATAGCCCGGGGTCTGGCGGAAGATCACGGTGACGTCTTCCAAGGCACCACCGCCCTGATCGTCAGCGACGAGACGTGCAGAGGCAACGGATGTGCCGTTGCCATCGTCATCGCGCGGTTCGGCGAAGGAGAAGAAAATCCTGCCCGAGCTTTCAAAGTCGGGTGCCAGCGCAACGTCAAGCAAGCCGCCCTGGCCATCGGCAAGGACTTCCGGAACGTTGGCGATCTCCGGGCCGGCCGTTCCGTCGGTGCCAATGATATGCATGGCGCCCTGCTTTGCGGTGACCAGCATGCGCCCGTCGGGGAGGAATTCCATCGCCCAGAGATGAGGCAAACCTTCGGCCACAACCTCGGTCTTGATGCTAACGACTTCCGCCGGTTGCGGTGCTCGCGTCTGACCGGAAAAGGCCGGCTGCTGGTCGGGTGCGTTGGGTGCCTGGGTCTCGACTGGCGTCCCGGCCTGCTGGGCAAAGGCGGGAAAAGAGACAAGGCTGACGCTCAGCATGGTTCCGGCGAGAATTTGGGGTAGACGCTTCATCAATTCCTCCTGGTCGAATGATTGGACCCGTTCAACGCCTAAGTGGTCTGAAAGCTCCATCTCAGTAGAGCACGCCCGATCAAGTTCGCTTTATCGGATGGTGAGTGCGGAGCGGACTGATCTCAAAGAAAGAGCGGGCCCAGGGGCCCGCTCTGATGGTTTCTCCTCATGCCGGAGTTTTGATCCAGCTGCCGACGTAAGGCGCGTTGGCGAAGATTTTTTCGCGGTCTCGCCACAAGGCCGGTAGGGCGAGGATGGCGAGCGCGCCGATCGTGATGGCCGTTTTGGTCAGCTGCGACAGTTCCGGCGTGCGGGCGTCGATGTAATAGACCGCATAGACGATCAGCACGTGCCAGACATAAATCTGCAGCGAGTGACGGCCGAGCAGCTGCAGGAAGTTCAGCGTGAAGAGGCTCGTCAAAGTCGACGCGATCTTGCGGATCACTGCATTCTCGTGACGCGGGCCGGCCACCAGGATCCAGGCGAGGCCATAGGCGACGGCTGCGAAGTTGATGAGGTAGACCGGACCGAAATCGGCGCGGACTTCCATGAGGCCGAACTTTTCGAGCACGAAGCCGGGCATGAAGCCGTGAGCGGTTGCGATGCGGAGTGGCAGGAAGAAGAGGGTGACCGCAAGCGCCGTCCAGGCAAGCGTGGTGCGCTTTGGATCGAAGACCTTCTGCCACTCGATCTTCTTCATCGAGGTCAGGGTACCGGCGATGATGCCGGCGAAGAAGACGATCTGCCAGCCGAGAAGGTTGAAAGACACCCGCAGGCCTTCCTTGTCCGGTGCGCCGGCGAGCCAGGCATCAAGCGGATAGGTGACGATGCGGTGCAGGCCGAGCTGGGCGGCCAGCCAGACCAAGAGCGAGCCGATGGCGACGCCGAGCCAATGGCCGCGCAGGCAAAGCCAGATGACGATGGGGGCGAAGACCATGTAGGCGATGTATTGCGGCAGGATGTCCATGAAGGTCGGCTGGACGAGGAAAGTGGCGACCGGCGCGAGCGAACTCGGATCGAGCAGGCTTGCATCACCGAGCCAGTTCTTCCAGGCTCCAACCGCACCCGGCAGGACCAGTTGCAAGGCGAGTACGATCAGGACGATCGCCATGGCATAACGGTAGAGTTCCAGCGCGCGGGACCAGATTTTGTCGCGGCCGACCGTATAGCCGTCCTTCATCATCTTGCGACTGTAGACCATGCCGGTCAGCAGGCCCGACAGGAAGACGAAGCCTTGGGCATCTTCGACGAAGGCGAGGTTGCGGTGGTTGATTTCGACGAGCCAGAGGCCCCCGGTGAATACCAAATGGTTGATCAGCATGAAGACGAGGAAGTAACCCCGCATGCCATCGATCACGTCCAATCTCTTCACGTTCGACTCCCGAGTTGGCCCCCCGGTCACCCGCGGCGGCGATCATCATCCGCATCATGTTGAGAATGCGGCGGGAGGCCCATGGGGGCCGATCCGTGCGGAGGGAACGGCGATTTTTGACAAAAGTTCCGAGCCTCTTTGCTCACGCATCCGTGGTCGGATGCCGCAGACAGAGCGAATCATGCGTGTTCAAAGGCCGAGGAAAGCGAGCATGATGAAGGTGGCAAAGAGGACGAAATGGGTCATGCCTTCGATGGCGTTCGTCTCGCCATCGTTAAGGTTGATCGCGGCTGCGACCAGGGTAATGGCGACCATGGTGGTCTGCACCGGCGTCATCGCCATGACGAAGGGCTGGCCGGTGTAAAGCGCAATCGCCTCCATCACCGGGACCGTCAGGATGACGGTGGAGAGCGAGGCGCCCATGGCGATGTTCACGACCGCCTGCATGCGGTTGCGCAAGGCGGCGCGCAAGGCCGTGAGGATTTCCGGAGCAGCCGAAATGGAGGCGACGAGGATTGCCGTCAGGGCGACGGGCGCGCCCGTGCCTTCGAGGCCCGCACTCATCAGCACCGACATGACTTCCGCCAGGATGCCGATCAGCACCACGCCTGCGAGGATGACCATGATCGACCACAGGGTCGAATTGTCCTGCCGGGCCTCAACGGTCGTGTGGTCATGGGCCTTTCGAGGCGGAGTTTCGCTTGCAGCGACATCCGGGTGGCCGCCGGGATAGCTGTAGGAGAAGAAGTAGCTGTGCGTGCCGACCTGCATGCGCAGGAACAGCGCGTAGAGGGCCATCATCGCGCAGATGGTGAAGACGGAGTAATATTGCCAGCGATCGCGGGGGACGAACTCCGGCACGATCATCGAGATGCCCATGGCTGTCAGGATCATGACGCCATAGGTTTTGCCGCTGTCGTCATTGTAGGGCTGTTCGCCATGCTTCAACCCGCCGAGCAGGGCGGCGAGGCCAAGGATGCCGTTGATGTCGAGCATGACGGCTGCGTAGATCGTGTCGCGCACCAGAGTCGGTGAGGCGCCATTGTTCATCATGATGGCGAGGATCAGGACTTCGACTGCTACTGCCGAGAGCGTCAAGATCATCGTCCCGTAGGGATCGCCGACCTTGTGGGCGAGGATTTCGGCATGATGGGCGACGCGCATCGAGCCGACGACGATGGCGGCGATCAGTGCTGCGGCTCCGAGAAGGGAGGCGATCTGGCCAGCCTCGAGGACGGCATGTTCGAGAAACAGGGCAAGGACTGCTGCAATGACGGGGATCAGGAGAAGTCTTTCCTGCCGGATGCGCGACACCATCTTTTGTCTCTCCTGATTCCGCTGCCGTAACGGCAAGGGACGCCCCGCTGTTCCCCGTGCTCTTGATCGTCCGTTTGCGCCGGGGCCGTTTTGATGGAATACTCCTTCTTAGCCTAGGAGGAGAAGGCCATGGTGAAGATCATCTACGAGATCGTTCCTCATGATGGCGGTTGGGCCTATCGGCTCGGTGGCGCCTATTCGGAAGCGTTCCCGACCCATGACCAGGCCCTTGAAGCCGCACGCATCGTCATGCTGGAGCAGCAGGTCGGCGACGAGCCGGTCACGATCAGCTATCAGGACGAAGCGGGACGCTGGCGAGAAGAATACAGCGATGGCGGCGATCGTCCCGAGGTCGAGATCGTCGATACCTTTGTCGACGAGCAGAGGCCTCCGGCCTGATGGCCCGTATCAGAGCGTGAGTCTTTTCAACTGTTTAAGGTCGTTCGTTCACGTCTCGATTCCACTTGTCTTGGCGGCGTCTAAGCGTCGCGAGACAGCCTCTTCCAGTCGTTGAGGCCGTAAACCAAAGCATCGAAGGTGGCGCGATAGCGCGGCACGGCCTTCAGATTTTCGTGCATCACGACGAAGGTTTCGAGTGATATGTCGAGTGTTCCCGGCAGGACTTCCACGAGGTCTGGTTCACGGGCTGCGATGGCGTGCTGGCACATGCCGATGCCGAGCCCGGCACGGATGGCGGCGAGCTGGACCAGATTGCTGTCGGCGCGGAAGTCGAAGCCGATGCCGGCCAGATCCTGCCGCTGCTTCAGGATGTCCCTGATATAGGCAAGCTGTCTGTCGAAGCCGATCAGGCGGTGGTTGGCAAAATCGCTCAAGGTGGTCGGCATGCCATGGCGGTCCAGATAGCGCCGGTGGGCGTGAAAGCCGAGCGAGAGCTTGCCGATCCGCTGGCTGATCAAAGCCGCCTGTCGGGGCTGGACCATGCGGATGGCTATGTCAGCTTCCTGCCGAAGCAGGTCCTCGACGGCATCGGAGGCTGATAGTTCAATCTCCAGGCCCGGATGGTTCTCCTGCAGCTGGGCGAGGATCGGCGGCAAGGTTTCGACTGCGATGATCTCGCTGGCGCTGATGCGCACCGTGCCGCGCACCGTCTCCATGTCGCCGGAGGCGATGCGGGCGAGCGCCGAGGACATTGCGGCCATGCCATGCGCATGTCCCTGCATTGCGCGTGCCTTTTCCGTGGGCAGAAGTCCCTGTGGGCTGCGCAGGAAGAGGGGCGCGCCGAAGGCCTGTTCCAGCGCCTCGATATGTCGGCCCGCCGTGGGTTGGGTCAAACCCAGTTTACGGGCGGCAGCCGAAAGGGAGCCAGTCTCGACGACGACAAGAAAGGTTCGGTAGTGATCCCAGCTGATCTGATCGATGCTCATTCATTTTTGTATATCGATTCAACTTTCCTTGGCAATTCTGAATATCTTCGTCAGCTGTCACACTCACTCCAGTTTCAATTACAGGAGATGACTATGACAGACGAACCGAAAACGACATCACTGGAGCGGCCTCTTGCACTGGTCCTCGGGGCAACGGGTGGTATCGGTGGGGCGCTGGCCGCTGCACTCCTGCAGCGCGGCTACCGCGTTCGTGCAATGCACCGCGCACCGGAGCGCCAAGCATTTGCTCGACCGGCTTACGAGTGGGTGAGGGGTGACGCAATGCGGGCCGAGGATGTCTTGCGGGCAGCGGAAGGCGCAAGCGTCATCGTGCATGGCGTCAATCCGCCCGGCTATCAGAACTGGGCCAAGCTCGTATTGCCGATGATCGACAACACGATTGCTGCCGCCCGGGCTGTCGGCGCGCGCATCCTGATGCCCGGTACCATCTATAACTTCGGCCGCGATACCTTCCCGATCGTAGCCGAAGCCAGCCGTCAGGAGCCCGAAACGGTCAAGGGTCGCATCCGCGTGCAGCTCGAGCGGCGGTTGGAAAAGGCGGCGGAGGAAGGCGTGCCCGTGCTGATCGTGCGCGCCGGAGACTTCTTTGGGCCCGATGCCGGCAACAACTGGTTCGCGCAAGGCCTCGTGCAACCCGGAAAGCCAGTGCGCTTCGTCGTCAATCCCGGGCGCAAGGGTGTCGGGCATGCCTGGGCCTATCTGCCGGATGTTGCCGAGACCTTCATGCGACTGCTTGATCGGGCTGATGCTCTGCCACGCTTCGCCCGTTTTCACATGGATGGGTTCTATGATCCGGATGGCACGCAAATGGTGGCGGCGATCGGTCGGGCCGTCGGCCGGCCGCGCATTCTCACGATTGGCTTTCCCTGGCGTCTGGCGGGGTTTGCCCGTCCCTTCGTGCCCCTGATCCGGGAACTGCATGAGATGCGCTATCTCTGGCGCGAAACGATCAGGCTCGACAATTCTCGTCTCGTCGAATTCCTTGGGGAAGAGCCCCATACGCCGATCGATGGCGCGGTCAAGGCGACACTTCAGAGCCTTGGCTGCCTGGTCGAGCCCGATAACCTGACCATGCGCGATCCGATGCTGCGTGTCGCCGGAGGCGAACAATGAGTGCGGCGGTCAGCAGCATGCCGTTTCCGGTGCTTGTCTTCAGAGGGCTGGCGATCGTGGTGCTTGGCGGTGTCGCCGGGCAGTTCTTCCTCGCCGGAATGACGGTCTTCGGTGCCGGGGCAGGATGGGACTTGCATGCGGCAACGGGAGGTGCGCTCGGACTGCCGGTGCTCGCGCTCTTTCTGTTGTCGCTGTCGCAAGCGCTGCGCGGGTATCGCCGCAGTGGCGCCCTCTTGTTTGCCGTTTATTTGCTTCAGGTCGCGCTTGCTGGGGTCGGTGATGCGTTGCCGATGCTGGGAGCGCTCCATCCGGTCAATGGGATGTTGATGGGGTTGATCACTGTAAGGCTGGTCGGCCGCACAGCGCCCTGACGATGTCAGACGCCGACAGAAGGGCACCCGGCAGAACCGGGTGCCCTCGTCATGTCAGGCAAGCGCCGGATAGGTCGTGTAGCCTTCCGCGCCGCCGCCATAGAGCGTGGCCTGATCCAGCGGGTTGAGGGCTGCATCTTCCTTCAGGCGGCGGACGAGATCCGGATTGGCGATGAAGGGGCGGCCGAAGGCGACGAGGTCGGCATAGCCGCTCTCGACGGCTTCGATCGCAGACGCGCGGTCATAGCCATTGTTGGCAATCCAGGCACCCTTGCCGCCAGCATCGCGATAGGCGGACTTGAGCGCCTTCCAATCGAAGGGCAGGACATCGCGCGGACCGCCGGTCGCGCCTTCGATGACGTGCACGAAGGCGAGGTCGAACTTTGCCAGCGCCTCAACGAGTGCCGTGTAGACGGCCTTCGGATCGGGGTCGGAGACATCGTTGGCCGGGGTGGTCGGCGAAATGCGGATGCCGGTCTTCTCAGCGCCGATTTCCTTGGTCACGGCTTCGACGACTTCGAGCGTCAGGCGGATGCGGTTTTCGATCGAGCCGCCGTATTGATCCGTGCGCTGGTTGCTGTTCGAACGCATGAACTGCTCGAGCAGATAGCCGTTCGCAGCGTGGATCTCCACGCCATCGAAGCCGCCTTCAATGGCAGCTCGTGCCGCCTTGCGGTAGTCTTCGATGATGCCGGCCAGTTCTGCCGTTTCCAGAGCACGCGGCTCGGACGTCTCGACGAATGCGCCGGAACCATCGGGATTGAGGATATAGGTCTTGGACTGCGCCGCGATGGCGGAGGGAGCGACCGGAGCGCCACCCTCGGGCTGCAGGCTGGTGTGCGAGATCCGGCCGACATGCCAGAGCTGCGTGACGATCTTGCCGCCTGCTGCATGCACGGTGTCGGTGACCTTCTTCCAGCCTTCGATGGCTTCGGACTTGTAGAGTCCGGGCACGTCGGCATAGCCCTGCGCCTGGTGGGTGATGGCCGTACCTTCGCTGATGATCAGGCCGGCAGTCGCACGCTGGCGATAATACTCGACGTTGATCTCGTTCGGGACGGCCCCCGGCGACCGGTTGCGGGTCAACGGCGCCATGGCGATGCGGTTGGAAACGGGGGTGGTGCCGACGGATGTCGGTTCAAAAAGCTTGGACATGAAACCTCTCGGGAGTTTCCGACGACGGGAAGGTTGTCGTCGGCACCCCCGATGTGGGGCATCAAAGCGTGGTGTTCAAGGACTTGACGAATTCTGCAATCGTCTCTTCGTTTCGACGGTACAGAACCCGCTGGCCGACACGCTTGGAACTGATCAGGCCTGCGCGCTGAAGCGTGGCAAGATGGGCTGAAACCGCGGATTGTGACAGGCCGGACCGCTCGAACTGGCCGGCGCTGATGCCATCGGCCGCATCCTCTTTGGGAACCCCGAAATACTCCTTTGGTTCTTTCAGCCAAACCAGCATTTCCATGCGCACCGGGTGAGCCAGCGCTTTCATCACGTCCTCCAGGAACATGTCCCCTCCAAATCGTCTGCATTTTCAGTCTGCTGCGGAGACATCTCTGCCGTCGGGCACTGAGAGGCCCGGCGTCAGTTCCGCCAGACGCTGTAACGGCTCGAGGGATCTATTGTTCCAACAAAATAACAAAAAAAGAGGGCCACCGGAAAAACCAGGGCCCTTTGAATTGTGAAGGTCAAAAACCTCCAGAGGGGAACAGCTGCTGCGGTGGAACTGGGAGGAAAAAGCCACCATGTGCATCAGCTGCGTGCGATATGATGGTTTTTTGTGCAGTGAACAATGCTTTTTTATGCATGTCAGGCATGCACGATGCGCAAGTCTGTGTGCGCAACCTACTAAAAGGCAGCCGAACGGCTGCCTTTAGAAGTTCCAGTTGCGGGCCTTAGCGACGATGAAGTCCCTGAAAGCCTTGAGCTTTGCTGCGTTCTTAATCTCGTCGGGATAGCAGAAATAGGTGTCGAAGGAAGGCACGTCGGCACTGGTGACCAGCTGCAGCAGACCCGGATCGCGGCCGACGATGTAGTCCGGGAGCATGGCGATGCCGATACCCAGAAGACAGGCGCGCTTGATCGAGGTCAGACTGTTGATCTGCAGATGCGGCAAGCGCGGATTGTCGGACGAGCGGCCGGCGACTTCCAGCCAGTTGACGTCCAACAGGTAATTCGGTGCCGGTTCGCCGAAGGTGATGATGCGGTGGTTATCGAGATCCTCGATCGACTGCGGCTCGCCGTAGCGGTTGATGTAGGAGGGGGCCGCATAGACGTGCATATGCACGGTGAACAGCTTGCGCTGGATGAGGTCCGACTGTTGCGGCTGGCGCAGCCGGATGGCGCAGTCGGCATGGCGCATGTTGACGTCCAATTCCTCATTGTCGAGGAGCAACTGGATCGACATGTCAGGGTAGAGCTGCAGGAACTCCTGCACCTTGTCGGTCAGCCAGCCCTGGCCGAGGCCGACAGTGGTCGTGACCCGCAGCTTTCCGGAGGGCTTTTCGGTCGTCTCGGTCAACTGCATCTTGACTGTCTGCAGCTTCAGCAGAACGTCATGGGCGGTGCGATAGAGCAGTTCGCCCTGTTCGGTCAGGATCAGGCCGCGCGCATGGCGGTGGAAAAGCTTGACGCCGATGTCCTGCTCCAGGGAGGAGACCTGGCGGCTGATCGCCGACTGGGACAGGTGCAGCTTGTCGGCCGCGTGGGTGAAGGACCCAGCTTCGGCGGCCGCATGAAAAATGCGCAGTTTGTCCCAGTCCAGCGGCATGCCGCCCCCTCTCATGGCGGTTATTCCGCGGCTTGTTGTGTCTCGACGGGCAGGGCCGAGAGGTAACGTTCGGCCTCGAGCGCTGCCATGCAGCCCATGCCGGCGGCGGTGATCGCCTGGCGGTAGACGTCGTCGGTCACGTCACCGGCGGCAAAGACGCCGGGCACGTCGGTTGCCGTCGAATCTGGCGCAGTCCAGAGATAGCCGTTCGACTTCAGCTTCAGCTTGTCCTTGAACAGTTCGACGGCCGGCGCATGGCCGATGGCGACGAAGACGCCGTCGATCGGCATGTCGGTGACGGCACCGGTCAGCGCGTCCTTGAGCCTGACGCCGGAGACAGACGGCGGCATCGGCGGCTTGGCCGGGGCGCCAGTGATTTCCTCAACGGTCGTGTTCCAGAGGACGCGGATGTTCTCCTTGGCGAAGAGGCGTTCCTGCAGGATCTTTTCCGAGCGGAAACTGTCACGGCGATGCACGACAGTGACCGACTTGCAGATATGCGAGAGGTAGAGGGCTTCCTCGACAGCCGAGTTGCCGCCGCCGACGACGATAACGTCCTTGTTGCGATAGAAGAAGCCGTCGCAGGTGGCACAGGCGGACACGCCGAAGCCCTGGAAATGCTGCTCGCTCTCGATGCCGAGCCACTTGGCCTTGGCGCCGGTGCAGATGATCAGCGTGTCAGCGGTCCAGATCTGGCCGCCGTCGGTCTTCACGGTGAACGGACGATGGCTGGTGTCCACCTCGGTCACGAGATCGCTGACGATTTCCGTGCCGACATGGACCGCCTGATTGAGCATCTGCTCCATCAGCCAGGGGCCCTGGATCGGATCGGCAAAGCCCGGGTAATTCTCCACATCCGTGGTGATCATCAGCTGACCACCCTGTTCCATGCCGGCGATCAGAACCGGCTTCAGCATGGCGCGGGCGGCATAGATCGCAGCGGTGTAGCCGGCAGGGCCGGAGCCGATGATCAGCACCTTGGTGTGGCGGGCAGTCATGTCGCTTCCTTTCAATGCGCGGTCTTCGTCTTCGATCGGGGGTATCAAGCGCAGGCAAGCCCGACCGTTGCGCAACTGTCGCCCATTTAGGATCGAAGCGACAAGCAATTCAAGGCATGGCCCGGCATTAGCAACAGAGCTTTGCGCGTCGGCGCAATAATTGTGCGTGAACGCGGAGGATTCTTGCCAATTACGTCTGAAGGAGTAGATATCGCACACATCTTCAAAAGGATCGACCGTGCTCAAGGTAGAACTCGACGCCATCGACCTGCGCATTCTGAAAGAATTGCAGCGGGACGGGCGCATGACCAATGTGGAACTCTCCGAACGTGTCGGCATCTCGGCGCCGCCCTGCCTGCGCCGGGTGCGTAAACTCGAGGAGGCCGGCGTGATCGAAAGCTATCACGCTATTCTGAATGCCAGCCGGCTGGGTTATGATCTCGTTGCCTTCTGCATGGTGGGATTGAAGCACCAGTCGGAAGCCAATCTGAAGGCCTTTGCGGCGGCGACCGACAGCTGGCCGATCGTCCGTCAGGCCTGGATGGTGAACGGCGACAGCGATTTCCTGCTACATTGCGTGGCGGAAAACCTGACGCGTTTCCAGGACTTCGTGATCGAGGTTTTGACGGCGAACGAACATGTCGACACGGTCAGGACGATGCTGACGATCCGGCAGGTGAAGAAGGTTGGTCTGGTGGAGATCTAAGCGATCGGCTCAGAAGGGCTTAAGCGCTTCCGCCAGTCTTGTGCGGAAGCCTGTGTCGATCTCGATGAAACGTTGGCGCGCAGCACTTCCCAGCGCCTGTTTCTGCGCGACGTCCATGGTCAGCATATCATTGATGACCGTCTCCATCGCTTGGAGATCAACGAGATAGCTGGTGCCCAGATGCCTGGGCTCCGTGTGTCCATAGGGAATGAGGATGCCGCAATCGGCGGTCACGTGCTCGTTCATCGGCGGGCCGTCGGTGGTGACTGTCACTGCCCCGACGGAGAGGGCTTCGACGAGATGATGCCCCCAGCCTTCCGAGCGAGAGGGGCAGAGGTGGATCCCGCAGCTGTTCTGCCATTGCCTGAGTTCGGCATCGGTGATGTAGCCGCTGACCAGACGGATATTGGGGATCCCGGCGGCCTTCGGATGCGGATCGCGCTGGACCAGAACCAGTTCCGGCCATTCCGGATGACGGGACCACAATTCGATGACGTCTTCCGTGCCCTTCAGCGTGCTGCCGCCGGCCAGATGAAAGAAGCTGTTCCAGTTTTTGGCAATGCTCTTGTCGTACCGGTCTTCAGAGGTGAAGCCGACATAGGCAGTGGGGGCGCCGAGGCTGTGGAAAATCTCTTCGGCATGGCGGCTCTTGGCCAGAACCAGGTCAATGCCCTTCAGTCGGCCAATGTGGCGGCGCGGAAAGCGCTCCTGGTTCGGGCAGAGCAAGTTGAACCTGCTGGCGGTGAACCAGTGCGGAAAGGCGCGTTCGATATGGATGATGGTTTTGGCCTGCTTGCGGCCGAGGATCCGGTCGAAAAACTTTCGCGCCCGGATGCCCTTGGTTGCCACACCCTCGGAGCGGCCGATGGAGGCCAGCGCTTCGATCAGCAGCGACGTGTCGCGCGTCAGTCCGAAACTGTTGTCCTTGTTGACGATGAGGATGTCGAAGAGATCGCGGTCGCCCATCGGTCAAACGGTTCCGGATGTTGCAGGCTTGGGGTGCGTGCTGGCGGGGGACAGGGCAGTGCCGAGCAGGCCTGCATAGACTTCGGCCAGCTGATCCGCTTCGCGTTCCAGCCCGAAAGCCGCCTCCACATGTTCGCGCCCGCGTCGACCGGCCAGTATCGCCTTTTGTGGTTCGAGAAAGGGCGAGATTGCGTCGCGCAGGCGCTCAAAGTCGCCGGCCGGCACGACGGAGCCGGTCTCACCCTCAACGATCATCTCTGCATATGCGCCGGCGTCACTTGCGACCACGGCGGTGCCGGAGGCCATGGCTTCGAGCGGCGTCAGGCCGAAGCCCTCGTTGCGCGAGGGAGCGACGTAGAGCTTCAGGCGGCGATACCAGGGCTTTATGTCATCGACTTCGCCAAGGAAACGGATGCGGTCTGTCAGGCCTGAAGCCGCGATGTCGGCCTTCAGCTTGTCTGCAAAGGCCGTGTGTTCGCCGGTGATCCGGCCTGAAATGACGGCCGTCCATTCCGGATAGCTCGGAAGGAGCTCGATCATCGCCCGGACGAAGAGATCCGTGCCCTTCTGATGGCGCACCCGGCCGAAACATCCGACCAGATGCCGGCCCTTCAGATCTTCGGGAAGGCTCGTGTCGAGCTCGTCCGACGGATGGAACAGCTGAAGGTCCACACCGTGGCGAATGACGCGATGCGGGACCTTGAGAAAAGAACCGGACTTTCCGTTCGTCGCAACCACGCCATCCATCTTCGAGATGAGCCAGCGAGTATAGCGGCTGTGATGCCTTTGGGCCGCAGACGTGAAAAGCAGCTTCAGCGGCATGCGGAAGATGTCGCGGAGGATCAGGCCCACCAGCATCTCGTTGTTGCGACGGGCATGCCAAACGCGGGCAGGCGTAGCGTTCGGCCTCTTCCAGAGACCGGGCAGCTCGGCCCAGCGCATTTTTGGCAGGTGATCGGGCAGGCCGGGACCAAGCGTCAGGATGCCCAGACCCTGGCGTCTTTGTTCCGGCACGAGCTGGATCACGGTCGATGTCACGCCGGAGAGGCGCCGCTTGAAATGCGGCGCAATCACCGTGATGTCGTCGAGGGATTGCGCCACAGAGGAGCCCTTCCGGCCTAGATCAACCCCACTTGACCGCGAGGATTTCGTAGGCCTTGGAGCCGCCGGGGGCGACGACTTCGATGCTGTCGCCAGCTTCCTTGCCGATCAGCGCGCGGGCGATCGGCGAGGAGATCGAGATGCGGCCGGCCTTCACGTCGGCTTCCTGGTCGCCGACGATCTGGTAGGTCTTCTCTTCCTCGGTGTCTTCGTCCATCAGCTTGACTGTCGCGCCAAACTTGATCTTCGAGCCAGACATCTTCGAGAGGTCAATGACCTCTGCGCGGGCGATCAGGTCTTCCAGTTCGCCGACGCGGCCCTCATTGTGGCTCTGTGCTTCCTTGGCGGCGTGATATTCCGCATTTTCGGAAAGGTCGCCATGAGCGCGCGCCTCGGCGATTGCCTCGATGATGCGCGGACGCTCTTCCTGCTGACGCCAGCGCAGCTCTTCGCTGAGCTTTTCGAAACCGTTCTGCGTCATCGGTACTTTGTCTACCATTTCCTCTTCCTTCGTCTTCATGGCCGCGAGAGCGGGCACAAAAGAAAACAGGTTCCGAAGCAAAGCTGCGGAACCAGTCACAAATCACGTTACGGCAGACTATAGCAGAATGCTTTGCGCAATTTCCAGAGTTTTCGTCGGGCGCTTCCGAAAGCCGACCTGACGGCGAGAAAAATCAGCGAAATCAACGATCATGGTGCCCGGTGGACGTAATGTCGCAAGGTGAAAACTTGACCATTGTCGTTGGAACGTATAGAGAACATTCCCATGAAGAAGTCGCTCAAAGAACGTCTCGCCATTCTCTCCGATGCCGCCAAATATGATGCGTCCTGCGCGTCCAGCGGGACGACCAAACGCGACTCGTCCGCCTCTGGCGGTCTCGGCTCGACAGAGGGGTCGGGCATCTGCCATGCCTATGCGCCTGACGGCCGCTGTATCTCGCTTCTGAAGATCCTGCTCACCAATTTTTGCATCTATGATTGCGCTTATTGCATCAATCGCTCCTCGAGCAATGTCGAACGGGCGCGGTTTACGCCGGACGAGGTCGTCTGGCTGACGATCGAATTCTACCGGCGCAACTATATTGAGGGACTGTTTCTCTCCTCCGGGATCATCAAATCCTCGGATGATACGATGGCTGAAATGGTGAAGATCGCCAGGGATCTGCGCACCAAGCACGATTTTCGCGGCTATATCCATCTGAAGACCATCCCAGAGGCATCCGCGCATCTTGTCGAAGAGGCTGGGCTTTATGCCGATCGCCTGTCGATCAATATCGAGCTGCCGACCGATCACGGGCTGGAGCGCTATGCGCCGGAGAAGCGTCCGGTCAACATCCGCCGTTCAATGGCAGATCTGAGGCTGAAGATCGACGAGGCGCGCGAGCCGACTCACACCGGGCGGCGCAAGAAGTTCGTGCCCGGTGGGCAGAGCACCCAGATGATCGTTGGTGCCGATGGCGCCAATGACGCGACGATCCTTGGCTCCAGCGCACGGCTCTACAGCAGTTATGGGTTGAAGCGTGTCTACTACTCCGCCTTCAGCCCGATCCCCGACAGCTCGAAAAACCTGCCGCTAATCAAGCCGCCCTTGATGCGCGAGCATCGGCTTTATCAGGCGGACTGGCTTTATCGTTTCTACGGTTTCTCAGTCGAGGAGATTTCGTCGATCGGGCAGGGCGGCATGCTCGACCTGGAGCTCGATCCGAAGCTTGCCTGGGCGCTGGCGAACCGTGATCGTTTTCCGGTTGATGTCAACAAGGCCGATCGGGAGACGCTGCTGCGTGTCCCCGGTTTCGGGACGAAGACGGTGAACGGCTTGCTCTCGGCCCGCCGTCATCGGCGCGTGCGGCTGGAAGATCTGGCGCGGCTGGGCGTTTCGCTCAAGAAGGTACGATCTTTCATCGTCGCGGAAGGCTGGTCTCCTCATCAAAGTCTCGACCGCACGGATCTGCGGGCGGTGTTCGCGCCGCCGGCCGAGCAGCTGTCGCTATTCTGATGCGAACCGTGACGCTCGAAGGGCGGGGGGCGTTTGACGAGTGGCGTGATGCTGCGCGGGCGCTGCTGGCAGATCGGGTGGCGCCGGATCAGGTTCGCTGGCAGCTGTCGGGCGAGGGGGCCGATCTCTTCGGCGCGATGCTGCCAGAGACCGAGCCTGTCGATGTGCCATCCGGGACCGCCGTGCCGAAGGGCTTCATCGAGGCGGCGGAGGCGGCGATTTGCCATACGGATCCGGATCGATTCTCACTTCTCTATCGCATTCTCTGGCGGCTGCAGGCGGAACGGGCGCTGCTGCAGGTGAGCTCTGATCCTGATGTCTCGGACCTCGTCCGCTTGATCAAGAATGTCCGACGCGACAGCCACAAGATGAAGGCTTTCGTGCGGTTTCGCGAGGTCGATGCTGTGCAGGCGGGGCGACGGCGCTTCGTCGCCTGGTTCGAGCCGGAGCATTTCATCGTTGCCCGCACCGCCGGTTTCTTTCAGCGGCGCTTCACCGATATGGACTGGCTGATTGCGACGCCCAAGGGGTCTGCGGCCTGGAACGGGCGGGACCTCAAGAGCTCGCAGGAACCAGCCGCCCGGCCGGAAGCGGAGGATGAGACCGACGAGCTCTGGCGGACCTATTTCGCCAATATCTTCAATCCGGCGCGGTTGAAGATCAAGGCAATGCAGTCGGAAATGCCGAAGAAGTATTGGAAGAACATGCCGGAAGCCTCGCTCATTCCAGACTTGATTGCGGGTGCAGAGCGGCGGGTCGCCGAGATGGCAGAGCGGCAGGCGAGCCAGCCGCCAGCCTTTCACGAGAGACTGCAGGCTCAGTGGCGGGGACGAGAAGGCGAGGAGGCATCGGTTGATCTGCCGCCGCTCGAACGGCTGCGCCACGAGGCAGCCGGTTGCACGCGTTGCCCGCTGCATTGCCATGCGACACAGACGGTGTTCGGCGAGGGGCCGAAGGATTCGGAGATCATGTTCGTCGGCGAGCAGCCGGGCGACACCGAGGATCTGGCGGGCAAGCCATTCATCGGCCCGGCTGGCCGGGTCTTCGATGAGGCCGTGGCGGCGGCAGGGATCGACCGAACTCAGGTCTACGTCACCAACGCGGTCAAGCATTTCAAATATGAGCGGCGCGGCAAGCGACGTATCCATATGCGGCCCGATGCCGGCGAGGTGGCCCATTGCCGCTGGTGGGTGGCAAAGGAGATCGAGATTATTCGGCCGCGCATCGTCGTGGCCCTGGGTGCGACCGCCTATCTGTCGCTGACAGGTGAGAGCCGGCCGATCGCCGAGGTGCGGGGCATGCCGATCCCGATGCAGGAGGGCCGGATGTTGCTTGTGACCACGCATCCAGCGGCTATCCTCAGGATGCCGGATCCGGACCTGAAGGCGCGAAGCCTGGAGGCCTTTCGGTCGGATCTTCAAGGTGTGCGGCGGCTTTTTGACACGCTGCCAGCCCTTTGACGAGGTGCTTCTGTGGCCGCCGACGCGGCTTTCGGATTTCCGTTCGCGCATAAACGCGGGCCGCAATAACGGCGAGCAGGAGTGGCATCACCTTCGCCAGCAAGCAGTATAGCGCGAATCCGCCGGCAAAGCTGTCGCGCGCCATGCCTATACAGGGGCGGCTTCTTTTCCCGTCTTGCGGCGGGCTCTCGGCGCTGATCGACCGGGCCCCCGCGACTGCCGGATTGGCCGCCGCTCGAAATCTCTCCCTTTAATCTTCCGTTCATGTTCGGCTCATGCAGCTTTCAGCTTCGCGACGCATCTTCATGCCAACGCACTGGGATGGTCCCAGCGTCGCCAATGAGGTTAAGAAATGTTCAGATTTGCCGTTTCGACATTTGCTGCTGTGATGATTGCCTTCTCCGCCCAGGCGGAGATGCCGGTCAAGGCAACGATCATCGACAGCACTATCACCCAGGCCCAGGTCGAGGCCGCTCAGGTTGCCTGGGGCGACGCGCTCGTCAAGATCGCCACGGATTACAAGGAGGGCGGCATCGACAAGGCCAAGGCAACGGCCAAGGCGGTGATTGACGGAGCCTATGGCTATAACCTCGGCCCGGTGCTGTTCAAGCCGACGCTGACCGTCGAGCCGCAGACCTTCCGCCCGACGGCCGAAGGGGCACTCGCCTATTTCGTCGGCCGTGACCCGAACTATCCGGCCGATAACGGCTTTGCGCTGAAGGGCTGGACCTCGGTCAAGATCGACAATTCGGCGATCTTCATCAGCGGCAAGACTGCGCAGACCATTGGCAAGGTCCATATCTCCGATGCCGAAGGGAAGGTCACCACAGTCGACAAGACCTGGGGCTATCAGCTTGACGATGCCGGCAATCTGCGGATCGTCCTGCATCACTCCTCGCTGCCCTATACCGGCAACTGAAGCATTCAGGCGAACAAACCTCAGCTTGTCTGGTCATGATGCGCGCCTCTGAGAACCCCTCAGGGGCGCGTCACCGTCAGGCGATACCCGAGACCCCGGATGGCCGTGATCTTCACATCGGGGTCCAGACTGGCAAGCTTACGCCGCAGCCGGCTGACATAGACATCGACGACATTGGTCAGCGGATCACGATCGGCCGCCCAGACCCGCGCCAGAATGCGTTCTCGGCTGACCGTTGCCCCGGCCTGTGCGGCCAGCAGTTCGATCATTGCCATTTCCAATGCACTGAGCAGGACCTCGCCAGTTGCGCTGCGCAGACCCGGCAGTTGCCGATCCAGGATAATCTGACCAATCTGCAAAAGCTTGGGCGCAGTGGTGGCCTTTGTCCGACGCATCAGCGCTTCAATTCGGGCCAGCAATTCATCGAAATCAAAGGGTTTGGCCAAATAGTCATCGGCCCCGCGTCGCAAGCCATCAGCGCGCTCCTGGCTTTCTCCCATGGCGCTCAACATCAAGACCGGGACCTGGTGGTTGCGCTGGCGCAGCATCTGGCAGAGGCTCAATCCATCGAGTTCCGGCAACATGACATCAAGAATGACAACACCTGCCAGGTTCTCCGTCGTGCAGGTACGGGCAAAAGCCTCGGCGGCGGCCAGGCCCTCGCGGCCGTTTCGGAACCAGGTGACGGTATAGCCCTCGGCCTGCAGGCCGCGCTGCAGAAAATCGGCAACCCGGACATCGTCCTCGATCAGGAGAATGTTCATTGAGGCTCCTCATCCGTCAAGGGCGGCGACAGCGGCAGGCTTAGGCGTGCAAGCGTGCCGGTACCCTGTGGCGGTCCCAAGATCATCAGGCTGCCGCCCTGGGCCTCGGCTAACTGCCAGGCGATGGCCAGACCAAGTCCGAGACCATCCGGTCTGTGCATGCGGGCCTTGCTTGAACGCCAGCCGCGATCAAAAACATGGGGCAGGTCTTCGGCGCTGATGCCGATGCCCTGGTCGATGATGTCGATCTCGATACGCTCAGCCGCGGCTTTTGCGACGTTTACCTGCACTTCGCCACCGGGATGCGAATAGCGGATGGCATTGTCGATGAGGCAAACCAGAACCTGGCGGAGCCGGTTGGGATCCGCCTCGACCACATCCTTTAGCAGAGGGTCCGGCCCTTTGAGCTGAACGGCCCGTTCGGCCGCAATGGCGCCGGCAGCCTCCAGGGCCGAATGGATCACCTCACCAAGTACCAGCTCTGAACACTCGATCACCGGCCGGGCCTTCGGATCGCGCACCAGCACCAGCAGATCCTCGATCAGGTGGCCCATCTGGCGCGAGACCGTGACGATCCGTTCCAAGGCGGCCCGATAGGCGCTGCTGTCAGGATTTTTCTGTCTAAGGGCCACTTGGGCTTCACCGCGGATCACGGTGACCGGGGTGCGCAGTTCATGGCCGATATCGGCAAGCAATTGGGCACGTGCTCCTTCCGATGCCGCAAGTTCATCCACGGTGCGGCTGAGTTCGGCAGTGCGGGTGGCTACCTGCTGTTCAAGCTCAATCCTGTCTTCGGTGGCGCGGTTGCGGGACTGCTCGACCTCACCCGCCATGCTGTTCAGCTGGTCGCCGAGATGACGGAATTCGAGATCGCGAAAGCGTTGAAAACGATAGGAGAAATTGCCTTTTTGATAGGCGCTCAAACCCTGTTCCAGCTGTTCCAGCGGTTGACGGAAGCGGCTGACCAGAAAGGTGGCGAGGACAAAGGTGGCAAACAGTCCAAATCCGCCGGCGAACAGAAAGAGCTGGCGTGCGGTCGCCAACCCGGCATCGGCCCGCGTCCGTTCCGCCTCCAGCGCCACTCCCTCGGTCGCCAAAGCTTTTTTAAGGGCCTCGGCGGGTGAGACCCCCTGAACCTGGCCGAACTGGGTATCGACCTCGGCCATGCGCGAGACCGTGGGCGAGGGGGATGACGGCAGGGAGGCTGTCTCCTGTTCGAGGCTGGCGGCGACCTCCTTCAAAAAGGCAAGAAGCTTCGTTCTTTCTTCATGCTCCACGAGGTTCTTGTGGCGAGCACGATCCATGTCACGCGCCAGGCCGGCCTTTTCCGCCACCCGTGCTATCAGGCCATCCATGCGCTCGAAGATGGCGTCGAGCTGGGCAGGTTCTCCGGGTTCATTCAGCAATCTGCGGAGGCTCCAGTTGCGAAGTGCCGCCTTTTCCAGATCGAAACTGAGGAGTGCTGAATAAATGTCGTGGGCAATGCGCCCGCGCTCGACGCGGTACTGGGATTCGTTCAGCACATACCAGCCGGCGAAAGCAAGGACGACGGTTGGGATGGCCAGGCCCAGAAAGGCCAGCCGCAGCTGGGTCACATAACGCAGGGATAGGTCAAGTCGTGTGCGTTTCATCGTTCGCCGCTGTCATGATTTGAGACGAGGTCTTTCTTCTCTAGCCGGGCCGCGCGCCGCCGGCATCCTTTTTTCTGCTGTTGAGAGCGGTTGCAGGTGGCTTTGAGTGCCGCACGGCAGTGGGAAATGTCGCCGCACGAAGCCACCCCTCAGCAAGACCTTGCGCCGACCGAAGCGGCCGCCCGGCGTGTCTGTTGTGTCGAGAAAGCCGGCGACCATGAAGACGGAGATGTCGTCGATCCGTAAGGCTAGGGGGCCGACGGATCGAGGTCGGGCAGGATCGCTGGCATGGCGAGAAACAGGACCGAGAGGTCCATCGAATAGATCAGGGAGGCAATCGACAGGATGAAGAGGCCGATCCGATGTTGACTGATTGCGAGCATGGCCTCTAGGCGCCAAGCTCCGCCACGAGCCGATCAAAGTTCTGTTCGTTCGCCGCAGCAATGAAGCGCTCGATCTCGCGGTTTTCCGGCGTGTCGTCGAACTGCATGTGCCAGGTCATGCGTGTTCCCTCGGCCTCCGTGGCGAAGGTCACCTCGAGCGTGAAGACATGCATCGGTTCATGGTGGAGGGCAAGTATGCGTGACGGCGCCTCAATCGCCTGAAAGGTCCAGCGATTGGCAAAGCCGGTGCCGTCGGAATTTGTCATGGTGACGCGCCAGTCACCGCCGGGCGAAAAGTCGAAATGGGTGATTTCGTTGGTGAAGCCGTGCGGTCCCCACCAGCGGGCAAGGGTCACCGGGTCGGCGAAGGCGGCGAACAGGGTTTCGGCCGGAATGTCGATGATGCGTTCGGTGACAATGTGCAGCTTTTCCATCAAAAACCTCCAGACGATCACAGCTTGCCAAGATGGGAGGCTTCGCGTTTAACACGTGGCAGACCCGGCCGGATAGTCTCGCGACACGGCAGGGTTTGGGAGGGGTAATTCAGTTGCATTCGACATTCGTACTGACCGCCGTCGCCATGCTGGCCTTCGCTGCCAATTCGCTCCTGGCGCGAGAAGCGCTCGGCACCGTGTCGATCGAGGCTGCGGGCTATACCGCCGTCCGTATCGTTTCCGGGGCGCTGGTCCTTTACGGCCTGATGCGGCGCGGGCCGCTTCAGTCTGCATCGGTTGACAGACGCCTGCCGGGTGATTGGTGGGCGGCTGCGGCTCTTTTCGTTTATGCCATCGCCTTCTCCGCGGCCTATCTTTCGCTTGGGGCTGCGACCGGGGCGCTGATCCTCTTTTCGTCCGTCCAGGCGAGCATGCTGGCCTTCGGTCTTTTCAAGGGCGATCGGCCGAGCCTGCGGGAGGTGATCGGCTTTGCGATCGCTTTCGGCGCCTTCGTCTATCTCATCCTGCCCGGCGTGGGACGACCGGATCTCGTCGGCAGCCTGCTGATGATCGCCTCGGGCATGGCTTGGGCTGTCTATACGCTGCGCGGTCGAGGCTCGCGCGATCCGATTGGCGAGACTGCCGGCAATTTCGTCCGGGCCTCCGCCTTTTGCCTGCCGCTGGCAGGATTCGCCCTGGTTTACGAGACGGCGACGCTCGCAGGCGTTCTCCTCGCCCTCGGGTCTGGCATCGTTGCGTCAGGGCTTGGCTATTCCGTCTGGTACAGAGCGTTGCGGGGGCTCACCACGTTTCAGGCGGCCCTCATTCAGCTGTCCGTCCCGGTCATTGCGGCGCTCGGTGCGATCCTCTTCCTCAATGAGCGGCTGACCCTGCATTTTGTCGTGGCGGCCGCTTTCGTCATTGGCGGCATCGCCTTTGCTATTTTCGCCAAGCAGAAGCGGCAGGCCTGAAAGCGCCGAGGTTCGGCTTGGTCAGTTGAAGAATTCGAGCAATCCCGAAATGACCGTTGCGCCGCCGATGGGCGCGATGAACAGCAGGATGATGTTCAGCCCGACGATCCAGGCCAGGGCCTTCTGCTGGCGCGGCGTCAGAGGCTCCGGCCCCCGGCTCGGTGGTGGCTCTGGCGGCGGCGTGTAGTTCTTGAGATCGAGAAACATGACGGTTGACCTGTCTCGTCTGCCGGTCGGGGAGGATCGATCCCCTTAACATAGGCAGCGGAGACAGAGTTCAATGTGTGACACGAGGGACCAGTCACTGTTCAGAGTGTGATGTCTATCCGGCGCCCTTGGCGAAGCTACGTCTATTTTGCGTGAAAACAAAATCGCCGCATCTGGAGATGCGACGATTTTGTCGTTTCAATGCAGTATCAAGCTAAGCGCAGGACGGCTGAAGCGTGTTCGCCTCAGAAGTAGCTCTGCAGCGGGCGAACCTCAAGCTGGCCGCTCTTCAGTGCCCGGATGGCTTCGGCGGCGGCGAGGGCACCGGCCATCGTCGTATAATAGGGTACCTTTTGCATCAGGGCGGCGCGGCGGAGCGACTTTGAGTCCGAGATCGCCTTGTTGCCGTCGGTCGTGTTGATGACCAGCTGGACCTGACGGTTGCGGATCGCGTCCTCGATATGCGGACGTCCCTCAAGCACCTTGTTGATCTTGATCGCCTCGATGCCGTTTTCAGCGAGGAAGCGCTGGGTTCCACCCGTTGCCATGACCTTGAAGCCGATTTCCGCCAAGATGAGAATTGCCGGCAGGACGCGGACCTTGTCCTCGTCGCGGACCGAGACGAAGACCGTTCCGTCACGCGGCAGCTCGACGGATGCACCGAGCTGGCTCTTGGCGAAGGCGAGCGCAAAGTCTGTGTCGAGGCCGATGACTTCGCCGGTCGAGCGCATTTCCGGGCCCAGCAGTGTATCGACACCGGGGAAGCGGGCAAATGGAAAGACGGCTTCCTTGACGGCGATGTGCTTGAGATTGCGCGGATCCGGCTTTGCGCCATAGGCGGCAATCGCATCGTCGAGCTTTTCGCCGGTCATGATGCGGGCGGCGATCTTGGCGATCGGCGCGCCGATGGTCTTCGCCACGAAGGGCACCGTGCGCGAGGCGCGCGGGTTGACTTCGAGCACGTAGATGACGTCGTCCTTGATGGCGTATTGGACATTCATCAGGCCACCGACATTGAGCGCCTTGGCCATGGCGGCCGTCTGGCGTTCGAGCTCGTCGAGGGTTTCCTTGGAGAGCGAACGCGAGGGGAGCGAGCAGGCGCTGTCGCCCGAATGGATGCCGGCTTCCTCGATATGCTCCATGATGCCGGAGACGAAAACGCTCTCGCCATCGCAGAGTGCGTCGACGTCGACTTCGATTGCGTTGGTGAGGTAGCTGTCGAAGAGGAGCGGGTTCTTGCCGAGCAGGGTGTTGATCTGCCCGGTCTTGTCGTTCGGGTAGCGCTGCTTGATGTCCTCAGGCACCAGGCCCGGAACCGTATCCAGCAGGTAGCTCTGCAGCATGCTTTCATTGTGGATGATCTGCATGGCGCGGCCGCCCAGAACATAGGAGGGGCGCACGACCAGCGGGAAGCCGATCTCGCCGGCGACGAGGCGGGCCTGCTCGACGGAGTAGGCGATCCCGTTGTTCGGCTGCGTGAGATCCAGCTTCATCAGGAGCTTCTGGAAGCGGTCGCGGTCTTCGGCAAGGTCGATCATGTCGGGTGCTGTGCCGAGGATCGGTATGCCGTTCTTTTCCAGCGCTTCGGCGAGCTTTAGCGGGGTCTGGCCACCGAACTGGACAATGACGCCGACGACTTCGCCCTTTTCCTGCTCGGCGCGCAGGATCTCGATCACGTCTTCAGCCGTCAGCGGCTCGAAATAGAGGCGGTCGGACGTGTCGTAGTCGGTGGACACCGTTTCCGGGTTGCAGTTGATCATGATCGCTTCGAAGCCGGCGTCCTTGAGCGCGAAGGCGGCATGGCAGCAGCAATAGTCGAACTCGATGCCCTGGCCGATGCGGTTCGGGCCACCGCCGAGGATGACGACCTTCTTGCGGTCGGAGACCTGGGCTTCCGAGCGCAGTTCGCCGACGAAAGGCGTCTCGTAGGTCGAGTACATGTAGGCGGTCGGCGAGGCAAATTCGGCAGCGCAGGTGTCGATGCGCTTGAAGACCGGGCGGACGTTCAGGCCGTTGCGGAGCTCTGCCACTTCCTTCGGGCGCTTGCCGGAGAGCGAGGCGAGGCGGGCGTCGGAGAAGCCCATGGCCTTCAGCGTGCGCAGGTTTTCGGCATCCTGCGGCAGGCCGTGCTCGCGCACGCGGGCTTCCATGTCGGTGATCGCCTTGAACTGGGCGATGAACCACGGGTCGATCTTGCAGCCTTCGTGGACCTCTTCCGGCGACATGCCGAGGCGCAGCGCCTGGGCGACCATGCGCAGGCGGTCTGGCGTCGGCGTGCCGATGGCGGCACGGATGGCGTTCTTGTCGTCGCCCTGATCAAGGCCCGGGATTTCGATTTCGTCGAGGCCAGTGAGACCCGTTTCGAGACCGCGCAGTGCCTTCTGCAGCGATTCGGCGAAGGTGCGGCCGATGGCCATGACTTCACCGACCGACTTCATCGCGGTGGTCAGCGTCGGTTCGGCACCGGGGAATTTTTCGAAAGCAAAGCGCGGGATCTTGGTGACGACGTAGTCGATCGACGGTTCGAAAGAGGCCGGCGTTGCACCACCGGTGATGTCGTTTTCGAGTTCGTCGAGCGTGTAGCCGATGGCGAGCTTGGCAGCGATCTTGGCGATCGGGAAGCCGGTTGCCTTGGACGCCAGAGCCGACGAGCGTGAGACGCGCGGGTTCATTTCGATGACGACGAGGCGGCCATCTGCCGGGTTGACGGCGAACTGCACGTTCGAACCGCCGGTTTCAACGCCGATCTCGCGGAGAACCGCGATCGAGGCGTTGCGCATGATCTGGTATTCCTTGTCCGTCAGCGTCAGCGCCGGGGCGACCGTGATGCTATCGCCGGTGTGCACGCCCATCGGATCGATGTTCTCGATCGAGCAGACGATGATGCAGTTGTCCGCCTTGTCGCGGACGACTTCCATTTCATACTCCTTCCAGCCGAGGACCGATTCTTCGATCAGGACTTCGGTGGTGGGAGAGGCGTCGAGGCCGGAATTGATGATTTCGTAGAATTCCGAACGGTTGTAAGCGATGCCGCCGCCGGTGCCGCCCATGGTGAAGGAGGGGCGGATGATGGCGGGCAGGCCGACATGGTCGAGCGCCTGGGCGGCAATCGCCATGGCATGGCCCATATAGCGCTGCTTGCGGTCGGTCTCACCAAGGTTCCACTGGTTTTCCAGTTCGTCGAGCGCCTTGTCGAGTTCAGCGCCCGACAGCTTTGCCTTCAGCTCGTTGCGGGCTGCTTCATGCGTCTTGCGGTCGGCGTCCTTGATCTCGGTTGCGTTGGCGAGCATCGACTTCGGGGTTTCAAGCCCGATGCGGGTCATTGCTTCGCGGAACAGGGCGCGGTCTTCGGCCATGTCGATGGCGGCGGGCTTGGCGCCGATCATCTCGACATTGTAGCGGTCGAGAACGCCCATGCGCTTCAAGGAGAGCGCGGTGTTGAGCGCCGTCTGGCCGCCCATGGTGGGGAGCAGCGCGTCCGGGCGCTCCTTGGCGATGATCTTGGCGACCACTTCAGGCGTGATCGGCTCGACATATGTTGCGTCGGCAAGGCCGGGGTCGGTCATGATCGTGGCTGGATTGGAATTGACCAGGATGACCCGGTAGCCTTCTTCCTTCAGCGCCTTCACGGCCTGGGTGCCGGAATAGTCGAATTCACATGCCTGGCCGATGACAATCGGCCCCGCGCCGATGATGAGGATGGACTTGATGTCTTGGCGCTTGGGCATGGCTCTATCCGTTCTTTGACCTGCGCGAAAAACCGGCCTGGGTGAGGGAGGTCACCGGCCGGGCGCAGAGAGATGGTCTTTTCAGGCTAGAAGCGGCTTATAGGGAAATGTTGGTCGGGAAGGAACCCCATATTTGCAGCCTCCGACAGGAAAGTTGGGGAGGGACTTTGGCGCTCTCCTGGGGTGGCCGTCATACGCGCTTCGTGCAGGACGATTACCGCAAGCGGATCAGACCCAAAGGACCTGCTCATGACCATCCTGGAACTCCCCGACCATCTTCGTTTCTCCTCCCGCAGCCTCAATCCCGGGCCAATCCCGCATCATGGGATCCGCTACGATACCTCCGGCAGGTTTTTGACTGAGCGCGGCAATACCGTGGTCTGCCATCTGGTCGAGGGGTCGGAGTCTGCTGCTGCGATTCTCGAGGCTCGGACGCGTTACCCGTCGATGCCGGGTGCTGACAAACTCGCCTTCACTGCGCAGTCCAGCCTGCATATGACGCTCTTCCAGGGGGTCATCGAGACGCGACGGGCGCTGCCCTACTGGCCGGGTGATGTGCCGGTCGAAACGCCGATCGACGACATGACGGGCATCTTCATGGATCGGCTGGCGCATTTCCGTTCAGGGCAAGCCTTCTCCGTCGAGGTGAAACACGCGACGCCGCTCGGGCTGGTCGTTGATGGGGTGACCGATGGCGACCGCGCCGCCCTCAAGGACTGGCGCGACCGGCTCGCGGACCTCCTCGGCTACCGGCATCCGGACCACGAGACCTATGCCTTCCACATCACCTTTGCCTACATGATCGAGCGTTTCGAGGATGAGACGCTGTCGGCCTGGATTCCGTTTCTGGAGGAGGTTGCCGCAGACATTCGCCGTCGCGCTCCCGTCATCGAACTCAGGGCGCCGGCCTTCTGTGCCTTCGATGACATGAACCATTTCGAAGAGCTACTGGTCTTCGAGCCGGCTTGAGGCATGCCAGAACGAAAAATGGCGGGCCTAGGCCCGCCACTTCAAACATGTGTCTTTCAGGCGATCTCAGAATTCTTCCCATTCCGCGCCGCTTGGGGCGGGCTTGGCGCCCATAGCGGAGGCGATTTTGCTGGCAAGGGCGCGAGCCGGGGAGGCGACCGGGCGCGCCGTTTCGGCGACCGTTGCAGGACGAGACGGGGTCACCGGACGGGCCGCCGTTTGTGTAGGCGCGGTAAAGCTGCGAGCGGCAGGCGCCGATGACGCCTGCTGTCGCGGACCGGAGCCGAGGTTGAACTGGGCGAGACGGGCCGAGAGCGACTGCACTTCGGTGACCAGCGTGTGAGAGGCCGCATTGGTCTCTTCGACCATGGCAGCGTTCTTCTGGGTGCCCTGGTCCATGATGTTGACTGCGGCATTGATCTCGTGAAGGCCGGTCGACTGTTCGCGTGCGGCATCAACGATTGCATGGACGTTGGTGTTGATCTGCTGCACTTCGGCGACGATGGCGGAGAGGGCCTCTCCCGTCTCATCGACGAGCGAAACGCCATGCTTGACCTGTTCGCCGGAGGCGGTGATCAGGGCCTTGATTTCCTTAGCTGCATTGGCCGAGCGCTGCGCGAGCTCGCGAACCTCCTGGGCGACGACGGCAAAGCCCTTGCCGGCTTCGCCTGCGCGGGCTGCCTCGACGCCAGCATTGAGGGCCAGCAGGTTGGTCTGGAAGGCGATCTCGTCGATCACGCCGATGATGTTGGAGATCGACTGCGATGACTGTTCGATGGCGCTCATCGCATCGATCGCAGAGCGCACCACCTCACCGGATCGTTCGGCGCTTTCCTTGGTGCGGCTGACCTGCTGGCCGGCCTCTTCGGCGCGCTGGGTCGATTCCTTGACGGAGCGGGTGATCTGCGAAAGAGCTGCGGATGTCTCCTCGACCGAGGCCGCCTGCTGTTCGGTGCGGCGCGCCAGATCGTCGGCGGCAGAGCGGATTTCGTTCGAGCCGTTCTCGATGGTGGTCGCGTTGTCGCGGAACGAGATCATTGCGGTGCGCAGCTTCTCGATCGAATCGTTGAAATTGCCGCGGATTTCGTCGAGGGCCGGCGAGAAAGGCTTTTCCAGACGGACGGTCATGTCGCCATCCGAAAGGCGGGCGAGGCCGGAGCGCAGTTCGTCGACCACGAGGCGGATTTCTTCCTCGCGAGCCTTATGGCCCTTGGAGCGTTCGACGCGTTCGATCTCTTCCTGCTCGTAGCGGGCCTCTGCTTCCTTCTCGAGCGCGACTTTCTTGCGGTTGCTGTCGAGAAGGACAGCGAGCGAGCGGGAGAGGTCACCCAACTCGTCCAAACGCTCCTTGTCGGTTAGTTCGACGTCGAGGCGACCGGCGGCAATGTCGGTGGTTTGGCCGATGACGCGGTTGATGCGACCGATAAAGCGGCGCGCGAGCAGCCAGCCAACGACAATGAGGATGATGGTGGCGCCGGCGATGATGAGGGCGGAGGTCCAGACGGTCTCCGTCAGGACACCGAGTACCGTCGCGCTCGGGACGGCGACCACGACATTCCAGACGGCGCCGGGGACGGGCTCGATCGGGACGGCAATGGCCATGCGCTCGACGCCATCCTTGTCGACCATGGTGCCGACCGAACCGGGAGATTTCAGCAGGCCTTCCCAGGCGGCGGTATCGAGACCACTGTCCTTTAGCGCCTTGCCCATAGCCGCCTTGTCCGGATGGCTGACGAAGGCGTTGGCGGAGGAGAGGAGGGCGATATAACCGTCGCCCAGGGGGCGCTTGGCCGCGAGATCGGCGGCCGTCTTGTCGAGGTCGATGTCTGCGCCGACGTAGCCGAGTGCCTTGCCGTTCTCCATCACCGGGATCGAGATTGTCGTCATCAGGACGTCCTTGCCGTCCACCGGATAGACATAGGGCTCGAGCAGGACCGTCTTCCCGGTCTTGACCGGCAACTGGTAGTAGTCGCCGGCGCCCGGCTTGTCATAGTCGACCAGCACGTCGGTCTTGATCTCACCACCGGCGCGATAGATGTAGGGCACAAAGCGGCCGGTTTGATCGTGGACGGGTTTGCCGACGAATTCTGCATCCTCTCCATCGAAGGCATTGGGTTCCCAGCCTGTGGAGAGGCCGATGGCTCCCGGAAAGCCTTCAAGCGTCTTCGTCAGAACCGCCATGACGAGCTCGCGGTCGGCTATTCCTTGTTCTCTGAGGGCCGAGACCGAGTAGTCGAGGCCTGCGACCATTTCATGGGCCACGCTCAGCGTGCGATTGACCTCGGCAGCGGCTTCAGAGGCTGCCGTCTGCATCTTGTCGATACCGGCGCCGCGGATCGCTCCATAGCTGATGCCAACCACTGTCGCTGCCACCCCAATGGTCGTCACGACGCCGAGTGCCACCGTCGAGAAGATGTTCCGGCTGGTTGCGGATTTGAATAACATGGGCCGTTCCCTCATGAGCCTATGACTGCGTTGCGGCAGACAGCGTCCGCCGCGCCGGTGTCCACCGGCCGTTTGAGCAGACTTTAGCCCGCCATGGTTAAGTAGGTGTTTATATTCGGGTGAGCCACTAAGTCCGATGGTGCTTGATCGACGTGTGGATTGACCGGAAGGTGAGGGTGTTCGAACGAGTCGGCCGTGGGGGAAGTAATGGTGTTCAGGGATTATGCTGACTTCGACGGATTGGCTTTGGCCGACCTGATCAAGCGCAAAGAGGTTTCCGCCGGCGAGGTGCTGGAGGCGGCGATCACGCGGATCGATGCCGTCAATCCCAAGCTCAATGCGGTTGTCCGACCGCTCTTCGATAATGCGCGGCAGCGCGTCGCGAAGGTACTGCCGGACGGTCCGTTTTCCGGTGTTCCGTTTCTGGTCAAGGACCTATTGGCGCAGATTGACGGTGTGCCAACTGGCAATGGCAACCGGCTCTGGGCAACGCGGGTCGCAGAGGGCAATAGCGAATTGGTGAGCCGATGGGAGAGGGCCGGCCTCGTGATTGCCGGGCGCACCAACACGCCCGAATTCGGGCTGACGCCCTATACCGAACCGGGCGCGAATGGCCCGACACGCAATCCATGGGATCTCACGCGCACCCCTGGCGGCTCATCCGGCGGTTCGGGTGCGGCCGTCGCGTCCGGCATGGTACCGATCGCCTCGGGTGGTGACGGGGGCGGGTCCATCCGTATCCCGGCGTCTGCGTGTGGGGTTTTCGGCATGAAGCCGACGCGCGGGCGAACACCGGCCGGTCCCTTCATCGGCGAGGCCTGGTCCGGTTTTGCCATCGAGCATGTGCTGACGCGCTCGGTGCGCGACAGCGCTGCCGTCCTTGACGTTACGCATGGAGCGGATCGCGGTTCGCCCCATCCGCTGCCGACGTATGAAGGCACATTCCTAAAGGCCTGCCAGCGCGCGCCTGGAAAGCTGAAGATCGCGGTGTCGCGCCAGCCGATGCTCGGCAAAGCGGTGGCGCCGGAGGTGAAGGCTGCCTTCGATGATACGGTAAAGCTTCTGGCCGATCTCGGACATGAGGTGAGCGAGGCGGCGCCTCCTGTGGAGCGCGAGGCCTTTTCCATGGCCTTCCTGACGGCTCTTGCCGGTGAGCTTCGCGCCGATATTGAATTCACAGCGAAGACCTTTGGGGTAAAGATCCGTCCCGGGGACTATGACGCCTCCTCCTTCGGCATGGGGCTTCTCGGCGAAGGTTTTACCGCCTCAGACCTCATTACTGCCCATCGCTATCTCACGCTGTCGGCACGCTCCATCCTCGGTTTCTTCGAGGATGTCGACGTGCTGATGACGCCGGTGCTGTCGACCTTGCCGGTCAAGATCGGCGCCTTACAGCCGAGCGCCATCGAGAAGAAGCTCTTGACGGTGCTCGGCTATGTCGGCGGCGGCAGGCTATTGAAGAAGCTCGGGATTGCCGAGCAACTGGCGGCCCAGACCTTCGAGTTCATTCCCTGGACACCTGTCTTCAACGTCACCGGTCAGCCGGCCATGTCGGTTCCGACAGGCTGGTCGCCCGAGGGCTTGCCGATTGGCATGCAGTTCGTCGGTCGTTTCGCCGAGGAGGACACACTCTTTTCGCTTGCAGGCCAGCTTGAGCAGGCGCGGCCCTGGAAGGACAGACGCCCGCCACTCTGACGGCCCCCGCTTACAGGCCTGGCACGACGAGCACCTTGACCTCGCCCGGCTGCGGCGGGTTGCTGACAACGTCGGGCGCATCATCGAGCGAGACCTTGCGCGAGATCAGCTTCTCGACCTTGATTTTGCCAGAGGCGATCAGGTCGGCTGCGCGGTGGTGGGTGAAGGGGTTCAAGAAGGAGGTGACCAGCTTCACCTCGCGGAAGAGCAGGTCGAAGGGCTCGATCGCCACCTTTTCACCCTGCGCCATCACACCGAGGATGACGGCGGTACCACCCGCACGCAAAAGCTTCGTCGCCTGAATGACCGTTTCGCCGACGCCTGCGCATTCGAGGACGACGTCGACCCCGCCGGGAACTAGACCGGTCTCGCCGGAGATCTGCATGACGACATCGCCTAGCGCAGGGTCGACGCTGGCGGTTGCGCCGACCTCTTCGGCGAGCTTGCGGCGGGCGGCCTGGCGGGTCACGAGGATGACCGTGGCTGCGCCTGCCAAGCGGGCGAGCTGTACCGTGAGGAGGCCGATGACGCCACCGCCGAGCACGACGACCGAAGAGCCGGCCTTGATCTCGGCAAGATCGATGCCGTGCAGGCAGCAGGCAAGCGGTTCACAAAAGGCGCCGTGCATCGGGTCGAGGTCTGGCGGCAGGAGAAAGGCCTGTTTGTGGGGAACGACCACATAGTCAGCGAAACCGCCGTCGCGATGAATGCCGATCGCTCTCAAGTTCCGGCAGAGATTGACCCGGCCGTTGACGCAGTGGCTGCAGCGGCCGCAGGCGATGTTAGGGTCCCCCGTGATGCGATCACCGAGTTTGAAGCCGGTGACAGCGCTGCCGATCTCTTCGACGATGCCGCTGAATTCGTGGCCGAGGGTGACCGGTGGCGTGCAGGGGAATTCACCGTGGTAGAGATGCCGGTCGGTGCCGCAGACGCCGCAGGCTTCGACGCGCACCAAGAGATCATCCGGTCCGGCCTTTGGCTTTTCCACCTCCCGTGTGAAAAGCTGGCCCGTCGCCTCCAGTCGCATCGCCTTCATTCGTCGCTCCTCCCAAAGCACTGTCTGTCCTTGCAGATTTGCATGCAGGAGGAGGACTGCCAAGCCGTCAGCGCGTGCGATAGGTCTTCCCGTCACCGACAAAGTTGTGCTGTCAGCCTCGACGGCAGTCGGGGCGACCGCTAGACAGTTCAAGCAACGACAATCGAAGGGCCGTCTCTGATGATCACTGTGCACTATCTCGACAACTCGCGCGCCCACCGCATTCTCTGGCTGCTTGAGGAGCTCGGGCTCGACTATCAGGTCAAGGTCTATCATCGGACGAAGGAATACCTGGCGCCGAAGGAACTGAAGGCGGTGCATCCGCTCGGCAAGTCGCCGGTCATAGAGGACGGGGGGCGCGTGGTGGCGGAAAGTGGTGCGATCATGGAATATCTGATCGAGACCTATGGCGGGGAGGGGTTGCGCCCCGCCGCCGGCACCGAAGAGCGGCTTCGCTATCGCTACTGGATGCATTACGCCGAAGGATCGGCCATGCCGCTTCTGGTGATGAAGCTGATCTTTGCGCGCATTCCGGGGCAGGTGCCCTTCTTCATCCGGCCTGTGGCCAAAATGATCAGCCTTGGCGTCTCGCGCAAGCTGCTTGACCCGCAGCTCTCCGACCATCTCGACCTCTGGATCAACGAAGTCGCTAGGGACGGCTGGTTCGCGGGGAGGGAATTTTCGGCCGCCGATATCGCGATGAGCTTTCCTGTCGAAGCCGGTCTGACCCGGATCGCCGGTGGCAAGGATGTGAGCGTGCTGAAAGGCTGGATCGAGCGGATTCGCGCGCGACCGGCCTATCAACGCGCGCTGTCCCGGGGTGGGGACTACGGCTACGCCAAGAGCTGACAGACATTCGGTCGGCTCGTCGCTTGCCTTTCGTCAGAAGAATGTTGTCGGCTCTCTGGTGTCGTGGAACAGTTCGGCTATCTTCTCATTGTCAGGGGCAGATGCGTGGATGGAGAACATCATGGAATGGCGAGGCCGGCGACAGTCGAACAATGTCGAGGACCGGCGTGGGCAATCCTCCGGTGGCCTTGGCCGCAATCCCTTCGGGCGCTCCGGCATTCAGATCCCCATGGGCGGGCGGCGCGGCGGTGGCTTAAGCATCGGCACCATCATTTTCCTTGTTGTCATCTACTTCGTGTTGAAGGCCATGGGCATCGACATGCTGCAGGTTCTGGGCGAGGGCAATGTCGGGGGCGCCGGATCGGGCTACGAGCAATCGATCGGACAGCGTCCTTCCGGCCAATCCAGTGATGACACCACGGCTTTCGTGCGCACGGTTCTGGCCGAGACCGAGACCACCTGGAATGCAATATTTTCGGCCTCCGGCGAAAACTATCGGGAGCCGACCCTTGTACTCTTTGCCGGCTCGACCTCATCACCCTGCGGCCAGGCCTCCTCGGCCACGGGGCCGTTCTATTGCCCGGCTGATAGCAAGGTCTATCTCGACACGGAGTTCTTCGACCAGCTTGAGCAGCAGTTCGATGCGGCCGGCGACTTCGCGCAGGCTTATGTGATCGCGCATGAGGTCGGGCATCATGTGCAGAACCTCACCGGTGTTCTCCCGGAGTTCAACCGCCAGCGCCGCTCGATGGGGCAGCGCGAGGCAAACCAGATGTCGGTGCGGGTCGAGCTGCAGGCCGATTGCTATGCCGGGATCTGGGCCAAATCCGCCGACAAGGAGGGCATCCTTTCGGACGGCGATCTGGAGGAGGCGTTGAATGCCGCACAGCAGATCGGCGACGATACACTGCAGAAGCGCAGCCAGGGCTATGTCGTGCCCGATGCCTTCAATCACGGCACGTCGGCGCAGCGGATGAAGTGGTTCAAGCGTGGCTATGACAGCGGTAATGTCGGTGCCTGCGACACCTTCTCCGGCGCGATCTGACGCGCCGGTTCTTTCAGCGGATCAGCAGTGCGGTCAGCCACAGGCCGAGACCGAAGGCGGTATGGGCCAAGAGGTTGAGGGCGCGGACCTTGTTCGGGTTCGGCGTCTTCGAGGCGGCGCAGCCGAGCCCAAGGCCCGGCTGCAGCAGGAACCAGCCGGCCGCAACGGTGGCAATCGCCCAGATCCACGCCGGCAGCAGGGTTGGTTCGGCAAGCCAGCTTGAGCCGAGCGCGAGGGCGAGGATGATTCCGTAGGCAATGCCGACGGCATAATGGGTTATCCAGCCAAGTGCCTGTTCGTGGCGGTAGGGCGCAGCATCTGCGATCGTGTGATGAAACACCGTGCCGGATTTCAGGTGATAGAACCAACGCCCGACGGGTGCCCAGTTCGGTTTGGGCTGGCGGAAGGCGAAGGTCAGAATTAAGGCCCAGAGGTCCATGGCAAGCGTTGCGCCGAACCCAATGATGGAGCCGCGCCAGATCAGTTCCCACATGCTTCATCCGCCCTTGTGATTGGGAAATAGAGAATTGAACCTATGGGCGGTTTCCGGCCGAGAGAAAGGCCGTTTTGCGCGGCAACAGGCAACATCCCCCGTTTTTCGAGAGGATTTCGGTTCAAATCTGATGTTTAAGCCCTGATTTTCATCAATCTTGCTGATGCATCGCGCAATAATTTTGCAGGTTGTCGATTTCGTCTTGCTGGATTGCAGGTTGCCGCTTATCCCGATGTGACATGCCGCTCACCAGTACGCTCTGGAAGCGGCTTTTTTCGTTGGAATAAAGCCATGCACACTGATGTCGTCACGATCGAAACCTCAAGCCATGCGCCTGTCGGCGCCGGCTCCTGGATGTCGCATATCCGGGCGACACTGTCGCTCGGTATTCCCCTGATCGGCGCGCAGCTGGCGCAACTCGGCATCCACACGACGGATGTGGTCATCGTCGGTCAGCTGGGCGCGGTGCCGCTCGCAGCCATGGTGCTGGCCGGGCAGTTCTTCTTCACGATCTTCATCTTTGGATCCGGTTTCTCCATGGCTGTCATGCCCATGGTTGCCCAGGCCTATGGACGCGGTGACGTCGTCTCTGTGCGTCGCTCCATCCGCATGGGCATGTGGGTGTCGATCCTCTACGTGATCCTAACGATGCCGCTGTTCTTCAATGCGGAGGCGATCCTGCTCGCTTTGGGCCAAAAGCCCGAGGTGGCGGCACTTGCGGCAAATTATGTCTTCATCATCCAGCTCGGCCTGCTTCCGGCACTTCTCTTTGCCGTCTTGCGTGCGCTGGTCAGCGCGACAGGCCGGGCCCGGATCGTGCTGTGGGTGACGCTCGGCATCCTCGTCCTCAATGCGATCCTCGCCTACGCGCTGGTGCTCGGGCACTTCGGCCTGCCGGCGCTCGGTATGACCGGGGCGGCGATCGTTGCGGTCATCGTGCAGTGGGTGAGCTTCGTCGCCATGGTGATCTACATCCAGACCCGGGACGAGACGCGGCGCTACGAGCTCTTCGTGCGCTTCTGGCGACCGGACTGGCAGGCGTTTCGCGAAGTGCTGCATCTCGGGATGCCCATCAGCGTCACCGTGCTCGCGGAAGTCAGCCTGTTCAGCGCTGCCTCGCTTTTGATGGGGCGGATCGGCACGATCGAACTGGCGGCCCACGGCATTGCGCTGCAGCTCGCCTCGATCGCCTTCATGCTGCCGCTTGGGTTAGCGCAGGCTGCCACTGTGCGGGTCGGGCTCGCGCATGGGCGCGGTAATTATCCGGAGCTGGTGCGGGCATCGATCACGGTGCTTGGCATCGCCGGTCTCATGTCCCTGTCCGGCGCAATTCTGTTCCTTCTCGTACCGAACCAACTGTCTGCAGCGTTCATCAACGAGAATGCCCCGGCCGCCGCCGAGGTGCTGGCCTATGCAGGGCCGTTGGTCATGGTGGCCGGGCTCTTCCAGCTGGTCGACGGGTTGCAGGCAATTGCGGCTGGGCTCTTGCGCGGGCTGAAAGATGCGCGCGTGCCAATGATCCTGGCGCTCGTTTCCTACTGGCCGATCGGCTTCTTCCTCGCCTGGCTCATGGCCTTCCCGCTTGGGATTGGTGGCATCGGCATCTGGTACGGCTTCTGCCTTGGGCTCGCGAGCGCTGCCGTCATGCTGAGCCTTCGTTTCTACCTGAAGGTCCGGCATGAAATGCAAACGGCCCGGGCATGAACCCGGGCCGCTAATTTCCAATCTGATTAAAGCGTCTCAGCGCTCGGCGAGTGCCGGTTCGCCCTTCGTTTCGCGCACCATGTTGATGAAGCGGCGGAAGAGGTAGTGGCTGTCCTGCGGGCCGGGTGAGGCTTCCGGGTGGTGCTGCACGGAGAAGACCGGCTTGCCCTTGAGGCGCAGGCCGCAATTGGTGCCGTCAAACAGCGAAACGTGAGTCTCTTCAACGCTTTCCGGCAGCGACTTCGAGTCGACCGCAAAGCCATGGTTCATCGAGACGATCTCGACCTTGCCTGTGGTGAAGTCTTTCACCGGATGGTTTGCGCCATGGTGGCCCTGGTGCATCTTCTCGGTCTGGCCGCCAAGCGCCAGGCCCAGCATCTGGTGGCCGAGGCAGATGCCGAAGACCGGCTTGTCGGTCTTGATGAGGTTCTGGATGACAGGCACGGCATATTCGCCGGTTGCTGCCGGATCTCCCGGACCATTCGACAGGAAGACGCCATCCGGGTTGAGCGCCATGATGTCTTCCGCCGAGGTGGTTGCGGGCACGACCGTGACCTTGCAGTCGAGGCCAGCGAAGAGACGCAGGATATTGCGCTTCACGCCGAAGTCGACGCAGACGATGTGGTACTTGGCGTCGTCCGCACCGAGCGTCGTGTGGCCTTCGGTCCAGGACCAGGCCTTCTCGTTCCAGACGGAGGATTGGCCCGAGGTCGCAACCTTGGCGAGATCGAGGCCTTCGAGACCGCTCCAGGCCTTGGCTTCGGCCTTCAGCGCCTGAATGTCGAAGACGCCGTTCGGATCATGAGCGATGACGGCGTTCGGGGCGCCATTCTCACGGATCCACGCAGTGAGGGCGCGGGTGTCGATGCCCGACAGGCCGATAATGCCACGGGCCTTCAGCCAGGCGTCGAGATGGCTTGCGGCACGATAATTTGAAGGCTCCGTGATGTCGGCCTTGAAGATCGTGCCGACCGCGCCGTGGCGTGCTGCCGGCGTCAGGTCTTCGATGTCTTCGTCATTGGTGCCGACATTGCCGATATGCGGGAAAGTAAAGGTGACGATCTGGCCGAGATAGGAGGGATCGGTGAGGATTTCCTCGTATCCGGTGAGTGCGGTGTTGAAGCAGACCTCGGCCTGGACCTTGCCGGTCGCGCCGATTCCGTGGCCTTCGATGACGGTGCCGTCGGCGAGAACGAGGAGGGCGGTCGGCTTGCGGGTCGTCCAGGGGGCTGTCGCGGTCATGGTTGTTCCTTGTTCGCCCGCGTACCGGCCCCTTGTCGGAGCGGTTTCGCAGGACCATTTATGTTGCAGATCGAGGGCGCGCGAAGTCGCGCGTTTTCGGCCCTGATGACAATTTGCGTGCAGGTGCCGAGCAATAGACGCATCGCAGGGAGAGGTCAATTCCGGAGTTGTTTCCGGGGCGGATTTCTCCCAAGCCGTTTCAAGGGTTTGCTCAATTCGTTTGCGCCGCAGCAAATGTCTGGCTATGAGAACCACTCAACAAACACGGAAAAGCCACAATCGCTAAGAGCGAAGGGGCCGCTCCCCGGAGAAGAAAATGATACGCGACACGCTCGCCAACTCGCTGAAAGAAGCCTTGAAGGCCAAGGATGTCCGTCGGACATCGACCGTGCGTCTGATCCAGACCGCGATCAAGGACCGAGACATTGCGCATCGCGGTGCCGGCAAGGATCCGGTCAGCGACGATGAGATCATGCAGATCCTGATGAAGATGATCAAGCAGCGGGACGAATCCGCCAAGATCTATGCCGACAACGACCGCCCGGAACTGGCTGCCCAGGAGCGCGAGGAAATCGTCATCATCAAGTCCTTCATGCCCGAGCAGCTCTCGGAAGAGAAGGTGCGTGAACTCTGCGCTGCCGTGATCAACGAAACCGGGGCGCAAGGCTTGCGCGACATGGGCAAGTGCATCAGTGCGCTGAAGGAACGTTATGCCGGCCAGATGGACTTCGGCAAGGCCTCGGGCGTGGTCAAGGATCTCCTGAAGTAACTGCCTTGCCTCATTCACGGACGTTCGACGCCGCCTCCGGGCGGCGTCTTGCGTTTCAGGGTTTCGAGCGCTTCTGCTCGTCGACGAAATGGCGCAGGACCGCGTTGATGCGGGTCTGGTAGCCCTTTCCGGTCGCCTGGAAGAAATCGATGATGTCAGGATCGAGGCGGATCGAGATCGGCTTCTTCTTGTCGGGGATCACCATCCTTGCCTTGGACCAGTCGATGTCCATGTGATCCTTCCAGTCGGGATCGTCGCGCATGGCGCGCTCGATATCCTCGTCCGTCATGGCATCGACGCGGGCCCAGTCGGTCTGGCTTTTTTCACCCCGCGCCCGTTTTTCCAGAATCTCAGAGATGGTAGTGCGCGTGATATTCTCTTCGCTCATTTCTTCTCGCAACGCGGGCGGATATGATCCGACAGACGTTTCCTCTCTTGGTGTAGACGGCGGTAATCAATCCGCCGCTTTCCGGGCAAGTCGCAATAATCCGCAATTCACCGTTGGTCAGGGTCTGTGTTTCAAGGCGAGGCTCGGCCAGTGCCAAGACAACGTCATCGAAGTCGATTCCATGCTTGTGGCGATTGCTGATCCGTTTAACCTCGTCCCACTCGAAGGCCCATTCTTCCTGCGGAATGTCGTCCAGGCTTCGCATGGCAGCGGCTCTCGTATCCGTCGGCTGCAAGTGTATATACAAACGTCATGATGTTCAACCTCTGTGAATAACGGGCACTCCGCGCGAAAGCCTTGGCGCTCTGGCCAGTGGGCGCCTATATGGAAGATCAGCTTCCCAGGGATACAGATGCGTTTTTCCAGCGACTTCCTCGACGAGATCCGTGACCGCGTGCCGATTTCGGCAGTGGTCGGTCGCCGCGTGACCTGGGATCGCAAGAAGACCAACGTGTCCCGGCAGGACTACTGGGCTTGCTGCCCCTTCCATGGCGAAAAGAGCCCGAGCTTTCACTGCGAGGATCGCAAGGGCCGCTATCATTGCTTCGGCTGCGGCGTGTCCGGCGACCACTTCCGCTTCCTGACCGATCTTGAAGGACTGAGCTTCGTCGAGGCGGTGCAGCAGGTGGCCGATATGGCCGGGATTGCGATGCCGCAGCCCGATCCGCAAGCGGAGCGGCGCGAGCGGGAACGTACGACGCTGCAGGACGTCATGGAGATGGCGACGCAGTTCTTCCAGGATCAGCTGCAGACGGCGAGTGGCGCGCGAGCGAGGGCTTACTTACGAGAGCGTGGTCTCTCGGGGCGGACCATCGAGACGTTCAGGCTCGGCTACGCGCCGGAAAGCCGCAATGCGCTGAAGGAGTATCTGGCCGCCAAGGGGGTGCCGAAGGAGCAGATCGAAGCCTGCGGGCTCGTCGTGCATGGCCCTGATATCCCGGTCTCCTATGATCGCTTCCGCGATCGTATCATGTTCCCGATCCTGTCGTCGCGTGACAAGGTCATCGCCTTTGGCGGGCGGGCCATGGCGGCGGATGCGATGGCGAAGTATCTCAATTCCAATGAGACCGAGCTCTTTCACAAGGGCAATGTTCTCTACAATTTCTCCCGCGCTCGGCGGGCGATGCAGGGGGCGGATGGCGCCGATACCCTGATTGCTGTCGAAGGCTACATGGACGTGATCGCCCTCTATCAGGCCGGGATCGAAAATGCTGTCGCGCCGCTCGGCACGGCGCTGACCGAAAACCAGTTGCAGTTGATGTGGAAGACGACCCCGGTGCCGGTGCTTTGCTTCGATGGTGACGGCGCGGGGCAGCGGGCAGCATTCCGGGCGGTGGATCTGGCTCTGCCACATATCAAGCCCGGGCAGTCGCTCCGCTTTGCCATGCTTCCCGACGGCAAGGATCCGGATGATCTCGTCAAGCGCGACGGGCGCCAGCCGTTCGACCGTGTGCTGTCGGAGGCGCGGCCGCTCGCCGAAATGGTCTGGATGCGCGAAACGCAGGCCGGCGGCTTCGATACGCCGGAAAAGCGCGCCGAACTCGAAGCGAAGCTCAAGCAGATCGTCAACGTCATCGCCGACGAAAACGTCCGGCGCCACTATCAGCAGGATGTGCGTGACCGCCTCTATGGCTTCTTCCAGGGCAGTCAGCCGGGCCGGGGAGAGCGTGGCAATTTCCAGGGCGGCAGCCGCGGGCAGGGGCAGGGGCAGGGTGCCCGCAACGGTGGACGTCCTCCGGGTCCCGTCGCTTCCAGCAGGGGTACGATTTCGGACCGGCTGGCGCGATCAGGCCTCGTGCGCGGTGCGCTGGATCAGCCGACGCTCAGGGAAAGCGTGCTGGCGCTGACCATCGTCAATCATCCCCAGCTTCTCGAGGGCGAGTATGATGAGGTCGCCGCGATCGATTACGAGCATGCGGGATTGCAGAAACTGTGGTCGTCGCTGCTGACGGCTGTTGCGGAAGCCGGTCCGTTGCTCAGCCGCGAAATCCTGATCCAGAAGCTCGAGGCCCACGGTCACGGCACGCTGCTGCGTAGTCTCGATCAGCAGATCCGCAATGCGAGGCTCTGGATCGCCACGGAAATTGCTGCGTCCGAGGATGCCCGTGAGGGCTATCGCCAGGCGCTTGCGCTTTACAAGCGGGCAAGGGCCTTGAAGCGTCAGCGCATGGAGTTGGAGCGGGAGATTGCGGAGGCGACGGAAACTGACGATGGCGCGCGCATCGAGCAGGTGATCAGCGCCTTGCATGAGGTGCAACTCGAAGTGACGCGCATGGAAAACCAGGAGGCAATCATCGATGGCTTCGGCGTGATGTCTGGACGCGTCAAGGGACCGGCGACCGGACACGGCTGATGTAATCGTTTGCATAAACCTGTTGCACTGCGGCGGCAAATGGGGGATTCAGGTCCTGTTCCATTGTTACCGGAAACAAGAGTGGCGCAGCACGAGTTCGATTTCATAGCCCGCAACGGGCGTAAGCTCCGCTCGTTCTGGCGCCTGCCGAATGCCGTCTGGTGGGTGGCAAGGATCGGAACCGCCGGTTATCCGCCGCGAATTCGTCGCAGGCTCGCGGTTACCAACATCATCGCAGCGATGGTCAGCCTGATGACCATTCCCTACGTGCTGCTCTACGTGGCCTATGACTGGTATGGCCTGCTACCCGCGATCATTGCCTTTTCTCCTCAGGTGATCTTCTACGCGCTGACCCCCTATTTTCACCGCTACGGACCGATTTCTGGGGCGCTTTACCTGTGCACGATCTGGCTGATCTTCGGGATCGGCTACTGCATGTTCTTTGGCCGGGAATCGGGGCTGCATTTCTATTTTCTGCCCGGGGCGGCGGCTTCCATGCTCGTCTTCGGAGCCGAGCGGCTATTGCTTTCCGCCTTTGTCACCATTGTCGGACTGGCCGCCTTCCTTGCGACCGAGATCCTCTTCGTGGCGCCGCTCGACTTCATCCGGGTCGAGCCGATTTTTCTGAATACGCTCTACTACCTGACAGTCCCCTTTGCCTTTCTCCTGATCTTTACCACCTCCTTCTTTGCCTTCAAGGAGGCGGCTCAGGCAGAGATGGCGCTGGAATCCGAGCATGAGTTTTCAGAGCGCCTGCTGCAGAACATCCTGCCGCAGGCGGTGGCAAATCGGCTTCGCGACCACCGGACGCAGGTCGTGGCCGACCAGATCCCCTCTGCCACCATCCTGTTCGCCGATATCGTCGACTTCACGCCACGGGCGGCACGCTGGCAGCCGCAACAGGTCATTGCCTTCCTCGGGCGTGTGTTCTCGCAATTCGATGCGATTGCCAGCGCGCATGGTCTGGAGAAGATCAAGACGATTGGTGATGCCTATATGGTGGCCGGCGGTCTTCCGGAGCCGAAGCCGGATCACGAGACGGCGGTCGCTCTGATGGCGCTCGATATCATCGCCTGTTGCCGCAAGATTTCGGAGCAGGTGGGCGAGGTGGTCGAGGTTCGCATCGGCCTCGACACCGGGCCGGTGGTGGCCGGTGTGATCGGCACCAACAAGCTCCTTTACGATGTCTGGGGCGATACGGTGAATACGGCGGCGCATATGGAATCCCATGGCGTTGCCGGTCGCATTCAAGTCGCCGACTGTCTGAAACAGCGGCTGGAAGGCCGTTTCGATTTCGAGCTGCGCGGCGAGATCGAAGTCAAGGGCAAGGGGCCGATGCGCGTCTGGTTCTTGACGGGCGTCAAGAACGAGTCTTTCCCCGTAACATGACTCGACCCTTGCTGGTTTTACCTCTTGTTTCTCCGGCCCAATGTCCTACATCTGCGAAGATCGGTGATAAAGACGCCGTTGAACGGCTTGATTTGTTGATTTTCCCTGTCCAGCCACCAGAAAGGCTTGACGCGAGGAAAAATTGTGGGAATCACCAATCCAAGCACACAAGGGTGAAGTGGGTTCGGACGGATCTCTGGTATGATGACCGGTCATGCAGACAAACAAGTTTTTGGCGCTGCGACCGCAATGCCCATAGTTAAGCAGGAATTAAGCAACACTCCGTTAGGTCAGTGACAGCTATCCGCCCGGGTGAGTGGTTCGTCTCCCATTCCTCCGGCGGCAAGCCGCATGATCAGACGTCAGGGAAAGCGACAAGATAAATGGCATCGAAAGTCAAAGAAAACGAAGAAGCCGACAGCGAACGCGACGGCGCGCCGGACGGTCCGCTTCTCGATCTTTCCGATGACGCGGTCAAAAAGATGATCAAGGCCGCGAAAAAACGCGGCTATGTCACCATGGATGAACTGAACTCGGTTCTGCCGTCGGAGGAAGTGACCTCCGAGCAGATCGAGGACACCATGGCCATGCTTTCCGACATGGGCATCAACGTCATCGAAGACGAAGACGTCGATGAAGCCCAGAGCGGGGAAGACGACGCCGAGGAAGAAGGCGAGAGCGAAGGCGGCGAACTGGCGCCGACGGCCGGCACGGCTGTTGCAACCGCCAAGAAGAAAGAGCCGACAGACCGCACCGACGATCCGGTGCGCATGTATCTGCGCGAAATGGGCTCCGTCGAGCTTCTGTCGCGCGAAGGCGAAATCGCGATCGCGAAGCGCATCGAGGCTGGCCGCGAGACGATGATCTCCGGCCTCTGTGAGAGCCCGCTGACCTTCCAGGCGCTGATCATCTGGCGCGACGAACTCAACGAAGGCACGACACTGCTGCGCGAGATCATCGATCTCGAAACCACCTATTCCGGTCCGGAAGCCAAGGCCGCACCGCAGTTCCAGTCTCCTGAAAAGATCGAAGCCGACCGCAAGGCTGCCGAAGAAAAGGAACGCGAACGCGCCAAGCGCCGTCCGCAGACCGCGTCCGGCGACGACGACGACATCACCGCCATGGGCGGCGAGGGCCTGCCGCAGGAAGAAGAGGAAGAGGACGAGGACGAATCGAACCTGTCGCTGGCTGCGATGGAATCGGAACTGCGTCCGCAGGTCATGGAGACCCTCGACCTCATCGCCGATACCTACAAGAAGCTGCGCAAGCTGCAGGACCAGCAGGTGGAGGCACGTCTCGCCTGTGCCGGCACGCTGTCATCCGGCCAGGAGCGTCGCTACAAGGAGCTGAAGGATCAGTTGGTCACGGCGGTCAAGTCGCTGTCGCTCAACCAGAACCGAATCGACAGCCTCGTCGAGCAGCTCTACGACATCTCCAAGCGCCTGATGCAGAATGAGGGCCGCCTGCTGCGTCTCGCTGAAAGCTACGGCGTCAAGCGTGACTCGTTCCTCGAACAGTACCAGGGTGCAGAACTCGATCCGAACTGGATGAAGTCGATCGCCAATCTTTCGGCGCGTGGCTGGAAGGATTTCGCCCGCGAGGAAAACCAGACGATCCGCGATATCCGTGGCGAAATCCAGAACCTCGCCACCGAAACCGGCATCTCGATCGCCGAGTTCCGTCGCATCGTGTCCATGGTGCAGAAGGGCGAACGCGAAGCACGTATCGCCAAGAAGGAAATGGTCGAGGCAAACCTGCGTCTCGTCATCTCGATCGCCAAGAAGTACACGAACCGCGGTCTTCAGTTCCTCGACCTCATTCAGGAAGGCAATATCGGCCTGATGAAGGCGGTCGACAAGTTCGAGTATCGCCGTGGTTACAAGTTCTCGACCTATGCGACCTGGTGGATCCGTCAGGCGATCACCCGTTCGATCGCCGACCAGGCCCGCACGATCCGTATTCCGGTGCACATGATCGAAACGATCAACAAGATCGTTCGTACCTCGCGCCAGATGCTGCACGAGATCGGTCGCGAGCCCACGCCGGAAGAACTGGCCGAAAAGCTCGCCATGCCGCTCGAAAAGGTCCGCAAGGTCCTGAAGATCGCCAAGGAGCCGATCTCGCTCGAAACCCCCGTGGGTGACGAAGAGGATAGCCACCTCGGCGACTTCATCGAGGACAAGAACGCGCTTCTGCCGATCGACGCCGCCATCCAGGCGAACCTGCGCGAGACGACGACCCGCGTTCTCGCATCGCTTACGCCGCGTGAAGAACGCGTTTTGCGCATGCGCTTCGGCATCGGCATGAACACCGACCATACGCTCGAAGAAGTCGGTCAGCAGTTCTCGGTTACCCGTGAACGTATCCGTCAGATCGAGGCCAAGGCGCTGCGCAAGCTGAAGCATCCGAGCCGGTCGCGGAAGCTCAGAAGCTTCCTGGACAGCTGATTTGGACATGGATGTTTGACATCAGGACCCGTCGGAGCAATCCGGCGGGTTTTTTGTTTTTGTCAGATCGCAATAACCGGATGGGCAATCGTGCTGCAAGCTGTGGCCATAACCTTGTCGAGCGTGGCCACCGTGAGACCATGGCTGACAGCGATTGCAATGTGGAGGCTGTCACCGGCTCGCAGGCCCAATTCGGTCCGATCGCAGAGCCTGGCGGCGGCATGGTAGTCGGATGAAGACACTGGCAACATGACCAGCGAACGGGTGACGAGTTGATTGAATGCGGCGAGAGCTTGTGCCTTCTGCGTCATGTCGATTTGCCCTATGCGCAGTTTAAGAGACAGGGCTGACGAGAATTCCGTCATGGTCCAACCGCTTATATGGAGTGATCCCGGTTCCTGATTTCGCAACCAAGCATACACACGGTCCGCTGCTGGCTCGTTCGTTAGAAGCGCGACGAGAACAGAAGTGTCGACATAGGCCATCAATAGCGGTCTTCGTCGCGCAGACGGCGGATGCCGCTATCGTCGGTTTGCGGCATCTGCCTGATCACACTGTCGAGCCATACGAAATCGATCGCTTCGCGAGCCTGATCGGCAGGCACGAGTCGGGCAACCGCCTTCCCATGACGCTCTATCTCGATCGTCTCGCCCTGTTCGGCTTTTGCGATGAGGTCGCTCAGACGCTCTTTAGCGGTCGCAATGCTTACGGTTGTCATGCAGGCCGCTCCCAAACACGGATTACTGGAACTATCGCCATGATAATCCTATCTGCAGTCGGAGAAAAGAATTGGCGTCGCTAAGTTCTGCACAGGGATTGGATTAAACCTCCCTATTTGCCGCAATCGTCGCTATGGATCGGATCATGACGGATACCAAGACGACAGGCTGGCGGCGCTTCGGGGGAGGGCTGACCCTTTCTCTGCTGCTGCACGGGCTTGCAGTGGCCATTTTCCTGTTGAGTTTCGATAGTCCTGTCGAGCTTTCGCCTGAAGAACAGGCAGTTGAGGTGACGCTGGTTGCGCCGCCGCCTGAACCGGAGGCCGAGCCGGAGCCTGCACCAGAGCCCGCGCCTGAGGCGGCGGAGCCTCCGCCCGAGGAAACGGCTGAGGCCGAGCCGCTACCGCCCGAGCCGGAGCCTGAGCCGCCAGCACCGGAACCGGAACCGGAAGTCGAACCCGAACCGCAGCCGGAACCCGTCGAGCAACCACCCGTGCCCGAACCAGAACTGCCCGACGCAGCATCTGCCCCCATTCCGGTGCTGCGGCCGGTGGTGCGCTTTGGCGAGACAGACAGCGGACCGGAACTCTCTCGCGGGACTGAAGCCGAGGCAGAGACAGCCGAGAAGGCTCAGACGCAGGAAGAGGCGGACGAAGTCGCCGATGCTGCGCCGACGCTGGCGCAGCCCGAGATCACGCTGCCAGAAGCCCCGCCACTCGATGGAGCGCTGCCGGAGGCTGCTGCGGAGACCAACGAGGGGGAAGGCGAGGCCGAAGCCAGCACCCAGGACGAAGCGACCGACCCTGCCGTGGTTGCGGCAATCTCCGAGGCACAGCTTGAGCCGCGGGAGGTGAGCGAGCTTTTCTCCTCGGCGATTTCAGGGGATCGGGCGGCGATGACGGCCATGGCCGGGCTGACGCGTCAGGAGCGCGGGGATCAGCTGTGCGGGACCGAACTCAGCCAGCAGCTTCGCAATGGGACGCCGGCCTATGTGCCCTACTTCCTGCCGATCCTGCGCCTGCGGGAGGGCAATGTGGTCGACGTGCCGCTTGCGGCCTTCCGTGATGTCGACGGGTCGTGGATCAATATCGCCGTGCGCTGCGAGGTCGATGATGACGCGACCGAGGTGGTGCGCTTCTCGCTGTCGGTGGGCAAGGCTGTTCCGCGCTCGGAATGGGCGGAGCGCGGCTTTCCGGACAGCTGAGGCACACGCGGTTACCCGAGCGCTTTCCGGATGACCGCCATGAAAATGCGGGCGCCGATTGCGGTCAGGTCATCCGGATAGTCGTAGTCGGGATTGTGCAGGGCAGGGTGGTTTTCGCCGGCGCCCAGGAAGAACATCGCCGAGGGGCAGACGGCGCGCAAACGGCCGAAATCTTCCGATGCCCGCATGGGCAGGTTGCCTTCATCGAAGCGGATCGCCTCCGCCTGCAGAGCCGCTTCCAGATGCGCTACGGCTTCCGGAGCATTCTCGCAGTGGAAGAAGATGTCGTGATAGCTGATGCCGTGCTGCAGCCCGGCGGTCCGCGCGGCCTCCGTCACGAGTGCTTCCGCCCTTTCGCAGAGATCCGCCATCCGATCGTCGACCAGGGTTCTCAACGTCACCCAGATTTCTGCATTACCCGGCGCAATGCCGAAGGCCTGTTCGCCGAGCGCGGCGTGGGTGACTGTTGCCAGCGTGAAGTCCGTCGATGGCGGTGCGCCATGGGAGAGGGCTGTGAGTTCCGGCATCAGATGGGACATCGCCGCCATCGGCGAGACGCCCGTTTCCGGCTGCGAGGCATGGGCGGTCTTGCCCGAAAGCCTGATCTTCATGCCGCGGGATGCGCAGTTCACCGGGCCGCTCTTCAGCGCCACGGTGCCGAAGGCAAGGCCCGGCATGTTGTGCAGGGAATAGGCGAAATCCGGCCGGATTTCATCGAGACGCGGATCGGCGAGCACGGCAGCGGCCCCGCTTCCGTCTTCTTCTGCAGGCTGCCAGAGCAGCACCACGCGTCCCTTGCCGACGGGTTGCCGGGACAGGCCGCGGGCCAGCGCCAGAAGGATGGTAGAGTGACCGTCATGGCCGCAAAGATGGCCCTTGCCTGCAATCGTCGAACGGTGGGAGGCTTGCGACTTCTCCTCGATCGGCAGGGCATCGAGTTCGGCGCGGATGAGAAGCGTGGGGCCCGTCAGCCCGCTGTCGAAGACGGCGGCGATACCATGACCGCCGAGATCCGTCACGATCCCAGAGGGTGCGAGTGGCTGCAAGGCATCGACCACGCGCCGGGCGGTCTCCCGCTCTTCGCCCGATACTTCCGGATGGCGATGCAGCTCGTGCCGAAAAGCCTGAAGCTCTATCACATCGCGGTTGGTCAGAAACATCGGCCCCTCCTCATGACATCCTGTACCCGGTCTATACCACCGCAGGCCGTCGCCCAAGTCGAAGCGGGCTCAAGTTCACAGGATCAGCTTGATAGCGATGACTGCCATGACGAGGGCGATCAGGCCATCGAGAATACGCCAGGCGACGGGCCTGGCGAACAAAGGGGCAAGCAGGCGTGCGCCATAACCCAGGCTGAAGAAGAAGGTGAAGGACGCGGTCATCGCGCCCAGCGCAAAGGCCGTCTCCTGTCCGGCATAGCGGGTCGAGATCGAACCCAGCAGCACGACCGTATCGAGATAGACATGCGGGTTGAGCCAGGTGAAGGCGAGGCAAGTGAGAAAGGCGGTCTTGAGGCTCGTTGCGGTGGTTTCGCCCGTCCTGAGGCTGGCACCACCCACCCAGGCCGCATGGGCACTGCGCAGCGCATAGACGGTGAGAAAAGCGGCCCCGCCATAGCGCATCACCGGTTCCAGCCAGTCAAGGCGTGACAGAACCGTCGCAAAACCCGCGACACCCAGAGCAATCAGGATTGCATCGGAGATCGCGCAGGTCAGGACAAGCGGCAGCACATGCTCCCGCCGCAGACCCTGACGCAAGATGAAGGCATTCTGCGCGCCGATCGCGACAATGAGGCTGAGACCGAGCAGGAAACCGGCGGTGGCGGCAGTGAACATGGCGAACTCCCGTTGGCGATTCCGCTTTGACTAAGCGCCCTAGTCAGATTAGAACAGCTAATAAGTCTAATGCAGGATAAGGGTTTCTGATGTTTGATCCTTCCCAGCTCGCCGCCCTGTCTGCCGTTCTTCGGGCGGGCAGTTTCGAGCGTGCCGCCCAGATGCTGCATGTGACCCAATCGGCAATTTCACAGCGTCTGCGCCAGCTCGAGGAGCAGGTCGGCACATCGCTCGTCATCCGCTCGCAGCCATGCCGGGCGACCGAGGCCGGGGAGCGCCTGTTTCGCCACGCTGAAGAGGTGCGTCTCCTGGAGCAGGGGGTGCGCCGCGATCTCGGGCTTTCCACTCAAGCAGGTGGCAACGCCGCCGGCTTCCCAACGCTGCGGCTTGCCGTCAATGCCGATAGCCTGGCGACCTGGTTCGTGGCTGCCATGCAGGATATCGAGGGCGTCTTGTTCGATCTCGTCATCGACGATCAGGATCACAGTGCCGACTGGTTGAAGCGCGGCGAGGTGAGGGCTGCGATCAGCGGCTCGGCCAAACCGGTCCAGGGATGCGATTGCCGACCACTCGGAACGCTGCGCTATCTGGCGACCGCAAGCCCTCGGTTCATGGCCCAATGGTTCGAGGGTGATAGGGTGACCGCAGCCAGCCTCGGCCGGGCTCCTGTCATCACCTTCAACTCCAAGGACCGGCTCCAGCTCCGCTGGGCGGAGGGGGCGCTGGGTGTCGCAACAACTGGTCCCTCGCATTGGCTGCCCTCCAGCCACGCCTTTGTCGATGCAGCCATTGCCGGCCTCGGCTGGGGCATGAACCCCGAACTGCTTGCCGGCGCCGCTCTTTCCGACGGACGTTTACGGGAAGTTTTGCCGGGAAAGCCGCTCGACGTGCCGCTCTACTGGCATGTCAGCCGCTCCGTGGCCGGCGCGATGAAACCGGTCACCGAAGCCGTGGTCCGTGCGTCCGCCCGTGTGTTGCGTCCAATTCCGTGACGCCAGGGCGGCTGGGGCAGCACCTTGCTTCCCGCGCTGACAGGCCTATCTTCTCTGAGAAGAAGGAGAAGCCCATGTCCCTGAAAGAACAGACACTTGCCGTCATCGACGCCCTCAATCGTCATGACTTCGATACGCTTCTCCCGATGTTCGAAGAGGAGGCGGTGCTCGACCTGCCGGATGGTATCCGGGTGATCGGCCATGCATCCTTCCGCGATACGCTGGCGGCTTATGTTCTGCGCCATGGCATCACACTGTCGGATCATGTGGTGATGGCGGACGCTGCAGGCTTTCGCGTTGCGGTGGAATGTACGCTGAACGGTTCGGACCGCCGCGACGCCGACGGCGGGGTAGGCGGCGACGAGGGCCCCTATGCCCTGCCAGCCGTCCTCGTGCTTGAGCGCGATAGCGATCTGTTCCTGCGGCTCAGCCTGTACGCGGGAACGCGCCCTTAAGCGAGGCGCTTCTCAGCCGGTGCCGAGATAGGCCTCCAAGACCGTCACGATCATCGCATGATCCTCTTCCGACTTCAGGCCGGAGACGGTGATTGCGGCGACGACGCCGGTGCCTTCCACCCGGACCGGAAAGCTGCCGCCGTGATCGGCATAGTCCATAGGATCAAGGCCGATGTCTGCGGACACGCTGCGGCCACGGGCGCGGTTGAGTTCTCCGACGCGAAGCGAGGCCTTATGCATGCGCAGCGTCACATTGCTCTTGCGGCGCGCCCAATGGTCATTGTCGGGCGAGGCGCCGGGCAGGGCGGCGTGAAACAGCGTGCGGTCGGAGGTGCGGATGTCGATGACCACGGGCGCCTTCTGCGACAGGGCCAATTCGACGATGCGCTGGCCGATTTCGAGCGCCACCCTTTCATCGAAGCTCTTGAAAACGAGCAGGCTTTCCTGTCTCTCGATGGTTTCGATCAGGCTCATGATGGGCGGTCCTCCGTTTGTCGGCGCGAGACTATAGAGGGCGGTCCGGATAGGCTAGGGGCGGCGTCTTGTTCTCCCCGGCGAAGCATGAAGGGATGTTTGATATGGCAATGCAGCGACTGGTGATCGCCACCCGCGGACAGGGTCTTTACGAGTTCACGGATGGCGCCGGCAGATTTCTTGCGGAGAGCGGCGTCGACGAAGGCGTCATGACCGTCTTCGTGCGCCACACCTCCTGTTCGCTTCTGATCCAGGAGAATGCCGATCCCTCGGTGCAGGTGGATCTCAAGGCTTTTTTCCGCCGCCTCGTGCCACCGACGACGCATTCGTCGATGGATTACATCACCCATCGCGATGAAGGTCCGGATGACATGCCAGCGCATATCAAGGCGGCGCTTCTACCGGTGTCGCTCTCCGTTCCCTTTTCCGAGGGGCGCTTACTGCTCGGAACATGGCAGGGGATCTATCTCTTCGAACACCGCGATAGTCCACACAGGCGCGAGGTCGTCCTGCATGTCTGAGACGGCGGGGTGCCTCTGCCAGATAAAGTGAACCGTGGCTGAATGACGGATTCGGACTGCATTCAGCCAGTCGCATCTACTCTCTCCTCAATCGCTCGTAACGGCGGGATGGAAACGAAGGCGCCGGGTCGCGCCAATTCTAGGAGAGAGAAAATGATCGGCATGCTTCGCAAAATCGGTCTCGCAGCCATCGTATCGGTCATCGCGACCACTGGCCTTGCCAGCACGGCTTCGGCCGACAGCTGGGGCGTCTACATCGAAGGCCCCCGCCATGGCGGCCCCGGCTGGGATCGTCCGGGCCATCGCCCGGGTTGGGACCGTCCGGGTTGGGATCGTCCCCGCGGCGGTGAATGCCGTCCGCATCAGGCCGTTGAAAAGGCGGGCTGGAACGGTCTGCGCCGCGCCTTCGTCGCCGATGTCACCCCGCGGCGCGTGGTGGTCGCCGGTGTCCGCCACGGCGGTCGCGACCGGATGGTCTTCGCCAATGTCCGCGGCTGCCCGGTCATTCGCCACTGACGCCATAGCGGCGGTGCCGATCGGCTTTCGCCCGAACGCTTGAGCCTTGATCGCCCGTTGCCCGGGCCATGCAACAAGGGGCCAGACAAGACCCCGGCTGCATGGCCCGATTTTTTCATATCGGTCGATCCCGATGCCTTGAAGACGCCCGAATCGATTGCCATATCAGCGTCAACCCGCTGGTCCGGGCCCCTCTGGTAAGAGCCTCCGGCGCTCTTGCGATGTCGGACCTTTTTCGACACCGCTGCCGGTCCAAGGACCAGTCCATGAGACACCACCACTCCATCCTGATTTCACCGGGCCGATTCCCGGCGCATGACGGCGTACATCCGCGCCCGGGCATGCCGAAGCCGCGCATTGCTCTGCCGAGCCCTCTTGCCCAGTCGTCGGTAAGGTCGGAGGCTCTCCGATGATCGGCGAATGGATCGCAGCGCTCTTTGCCGCCTTCGTCATCGATCCTGTCGAGGCGGATATTCGCCAGAGGCTCGAGGAGATGCAGGCGCCTGTGCAGGTCGTCGCCCAGGTGGGTGACTGTCTTCGGACCACCGGCCCCGTACTTGTCGACCGCGCGAGCGGGGATCTGTGGTGGGCGGCCACGACGGCGATATCGGTGACGACCGGGCTGACAAGCCCGGCGGAATTGCTCGATGCCGGCAACCCGGCCTGTGCGCCCATCGCCGGCTATCTCATTTCCGCGGATGCGGAGGCCTGATTCATGACCGAGGAGGAACTTCAACCCATGACACTGACCGTTGTCAAAAATGCCGCCCAATCCGCTCACCCGCATGAAGAGGACGGGCTTGGAAGTATCCGTGCCCGGCGCAACCTGCTTGCTGGCTACTGGGCCGGCTCGCTGATCGGCTTTACCGGCGACGACCTCGGGCGCTACGCCCGGGATCTGCACGCCGTCGATCATGTCGTGGCAGGCGACAGCGACGTGATCGCGCGGCTATCGCGGGATCTGGCGACCGCAGGACACCAGATCAGCAAGGTTGATATCGAGGCAGCACTGCGCCGCTTTCACGTCCAGGCGCTGAAGGACACCGGCTGCACCGAATAAGCATCTGGTTCCAAGCCTATCCAGATGGGCAATCGCTTGACGCTGTTCAGGTGTCGTTTGGTGATTGCCCGATCTGGCGTTGTTTCCCGCGAAAGACACGCTACACTCCCCATGTCACCATCAGCACGCTCGGGGAGGAGCATTGTTATGAGACGTATGTGGCCGGAGGAATTCAGTTCTCTTCTCGATGGTGCGGAGGAGGTCACGCTGATCAGCCCCGCCCGCCAGGGCGAGGATGGTTCGCATAGCGAGGCGATCCGTCGCCAGGCACTCAAGGTGCGCCTGACACAGGCGGACTTCGAACGCATCTGGCCGCTTGCCGAAGCACGCTACCGCCTGCAGGGCCAGCGTAGCGGCAAGGCGATCACCCTGATCGTCAACAATCCCCATTACAGTCAATGGCACCCCGCCGACGGTGGCACGGTCGAAAGCGTCTCCGACGCCGGCCGTCCCTACTCGACACACCATGTCGTGGTGCATTTCCTTCTCGATGATGTTCGGGAGACGGCGGACGCCTGAGGGGTGCCCTCGCCAGGCGGATAGTGTGGTGGGGCGGAATACAATCTCTGACGGTTGCTGACCGTGCTCGGTCAGCAACTCGTTTCAGGAGGCCGTAGCCACGCATGTAAACGGCCATGCTGCCCAGCTGGACCAAGCGGGGTCATGCTGCCCGGTCTGCCATCGCCGCCTGTCGCGACTGACAGGGCGCTGCCGGAAGCGTGCTGTTAATCCCGTCCCACTTTTCACATGCGACGGTTGTGTGCGAGCTAGCAGCAGCCGCTATAGGCCTGGTTCCATTCTGCGAGGGCTGCTTCGATGAGGGGCCAGTCGCGATTCAATGTTTCAAATCGTCGAACCGACTGCCGGTAGGAACTGCGCAGCTCGTTTTCGAGGGCATCGATGTCTATTCCGGGCAGACGTCCCTGCGCGACAATGGTCTTCCCCGCAACGATCACCTGCAGGACATGTCGCGCGTTTGCGCGCGCAAAGAACAGGTCGACGGGTTCGACGTCCATGATCCTGTCGCGATCAAGGCGGTCATAGTCGAGCTCGAGGAAGTCGGCCGGTTCTCCGACCGCGATCCTGCCGGTGCCGGGCGAACCGATCGCCTGTCGTCCATGAGCAATGCTCTGCAGGAGGAAGTCTTGTCGCGACCAGTTCTTGGCAAAGCCGGTTCCGCCGTGCAGGGCATTGGCAAGCCGGATCTCGCGGATCATGTCATCGTCCTCGTCGAAGGCCTGACCATCCACGCCGATCGCGACATGACAGCCTCGCTGCCAAGCGCCGGCAACGGGTCCGAGGCCGGATCGCAGGTGCAGATTGGATCCGGAGTTCGTGACGATGCGACAACCTGCCTCCGCAATCATGTCCAGTTCGTGTGGACGGGCATGGACGCAATGCGCCAGAGTCAATCGCGGCGAGAGCAGGCCGATGTGCTTGAGATAGCTGACGATCCCTTGCGGGAAGGTAAGGTCCGCCCATCGTCTCTGATATGGTGTCTCAAGGAGGTGCATATGCACCCTCCGACCAGTGTCCGCAGAGCGCCGAGCGATGGCCTGGAGCAGTTCGTCGGAACACCATTGCACGCCCGCCGGTCCGAATTGCACATCGACCATCGGTCCCTGGATGGCTTCGGCGATCTGTTCCGTCGTTTCGATCAGGCGCTCGGGAGATAGGGGTGGCCGGCAAAAGGTCTCTCGCAGCAGAGCCGCGGTGCTGGCCGGAAGCTTGTCGAAGAGCGCCGTTTCGTCACCATAGACGAGCGGATTTTCGTCTCTCAGCGCCGGGGCGAAGGCAATCCTGACGCCGACGTCCCGTGCGGCCCGTGCGACTTCGCAGGCTTCTTCGACAGGGTCGAGCTTGCCGCTGGGCCGTGTGTAGTGAACCATGACCGCACCGCAGCCGGAAAGGGCCGCCCGCGCGAGCGGCGCCAAGGCGGCCTTGTAAGCATCCGGCGGGGTCGCAAGGATCGTTCTCGGCAACCATGCCTCGAGAGGCAGAAAGGCGGTCCCGAAGGATGACATTGGCATCGGGCGTACATGATCGTGTGCATTGGCCAATGCCGGCATCACCAATGTGCGCGGGATCCCTGTCGTCAAGGCGCCGGCGTCTTCCACGGCCGTGATAATGCCGTGCTCCCACCGAATACGGCGCTCCTTCTGCGGGCCTTGAGGCTCGCCGATCGTGTGGCTCGCGTATAGCTCTCCCGAATGGGTCATCGGTTCTGTTCCCGCGATAAGGTGAAACCAGCCGCTGAGCCGTTGCCGCGGGGATCATGGGCACCTTCCACATTTCTATCGTCGGACAGGCGGATCACACCTGCCTGGCCAAAAATCGGAGAGAGGGCGGGGAGCATCGCGACTTCATGGCCGAGAGCTGAAAGTGCTTCGGCCTCCTCAGGAGGCAGCGATCCCTCGATCTTCAGGCTGTCACGGGTGTCGGAGAAGGTTCGCCCTAGCAGGAAACGTGGCTGGGCCAGCGCCGCTTGGGGCGTCATGCCGTCGTCTATCAGGCTGGTCAGCAGCACGGACAGCGTCTGTGGCTGACCGTCGGCACCCTGCGTGCCGTAGAGGAGAGAGGGTTCGCCGTCCCGGATCGCGATGCCCGGGTTGAGGGTGTAGAAGGGGCGCTTGCCGGGCGCCAGGCAATTCGGGTGGCCGGGTTCAGTCGAAAAGGCTGCGCCACGATTTTGCCAGAGGATGCCTGTCCCGGGTACGATCACGCCACTGCCCCAATCGAAATATGTGCTCTGCAGGACGCTGGCGCAGCGTCCCTGAGGATCTGCAACGGCAAAGAAGACGGTATCTGCGCTGTTGACCGGATGAGGCCACGCCATGGCGGATGCGGGATCGATCCTGCCCGCTGCGGCGTCGAGCGTGCCTGCTTCGAGCATGGCTGCGGCCGGGTCATGCTTTCCAGTATCGAAATCCGGATCGGCGATCGATGACCGCTTCAGGAAAGCCTGCTTGGTCGCCTCGACAAGCAGATGGATCCGGGCAGCGGTTCCCGGGGTCGTCTCTGCGAGATCGAACCGGGAGAGGATGCCCATGATGGCAAGCGTCGAGCAGCCCTGTGTTGGGGGTGGCGGGGCAAGCAGCAGCGTTCCGCGATAATCCAGCGCCAGCGGATCGACCTCACGCGTGCGAGTGGCAGCCAGATCTGAGGCGTTTAGCGGCGATCCTGTTTTTGCCAAGCCATCCGCGATCGCTTCCGCTAGGGACCCCTCGTAGAAGCTGCGGTATCCGTCATTCGCAAGGGACCGCAGGCTTGCAGCCAACTCCGGTTGACGCAGGAGCCCCGCGTCGCTGCGATGGTTGAAGATTTCGGAAAATCCGGGCCATGCGGGATGATCGTCAGCGCGAAAATCCAGCCAGAAATCCTGGGAAGGGCTTGGGACATAGCCGCCCTCTGCCAGTTCGATCGCCGGGGCTATCAGGTCCGAAAAACTTTCCTGACCGGCCCAGTTTGCTCCGCTGAAGGTGAGTGCATGACCCCAGCTGTCAACCGCGCAGGCAGAAGTCAGCATCGATGACGGGCCACGGGTTGGAATGGCGTCTTTGGGAACAGTGACCCCGGCGGCCGCCTGGCCTATGCCGAGAAAGCAGCGACGGCGCCCCTCCCGATCGCAGACCAACCAGACGGCATCACCCCCAAGGCCGCAAAAATGGGGCATGACCACCGCGAGCACTGCGGCTACTGCGACTGCCGCTTCGATTGCGTTGCCTCCGCGTTCCAGCACGGCCCTGCCGGCCTCCGTTGCGAGCGGGTGAGGGCTCACGACCATGCCTGTTTCCAATGGGTGGGAACGTGTTGGCTGCATTGTAATCGCTCGTTCGGTTTCGGGGCCGGCGGCAGGATGCCGCCGGCCGGGCTATTGGATCAGTTGACCGTGTAGGTGAGTTTGCGCTCTTCGAGCGGCGGCAGGAACTGGCGGTCGAAGATCTGCTCGGCCGTCGGCTTGGACGGCAACTGATAGCCTTCGGCCACGATGTCGATGGAGCGGGCAAGGCGGCTGTCATCGACATCGCCCAGTCCGAGCTTTTCGACTTCCGGGGAGACGATCAGGTTCTCGTATGAGAATTCCAGGCGATCGTGCTCCAGATCGCGCTTGACGAGGTTGTCGTAAGCGACGACGGAATCCATGCCCTTTTCAGTGTCGAGCCCGATTTCGATAGCGGCCTTGTTGACCGCGCGGACCAGGCCGGCGACCGCCTGAGGGTTCTCGGCAATCAGCTTCTGCGACACCATAAGGCCGTTCGAGTAGAGGTCGAGGCCGTGATCACCGAACAGCAGCCAGTTATAGTCCTTTGCGGGATCCTGGCGGTTGTTGATCAGGTTGAACCAGCTGGTGATGTTGAACACCAGTGCACCGTCGATATCGCCTTTGATCAGCATGGGTTCCTGCAGGTTCGGACCCATGTTGTCGATCCTGACCTGGGCCATGTCGACCTTGTTGAGGGTGGCCAGGACGGTGACCAGGCGGGTCGTCGGCGTTCCCTGCGCTCCACCGAGCGTCTTGCCGACGAGGTCGGCCGGCGTGGTGATATTGGTCTCCTTTTTGCTGACGATGGCGAAGGGTGGCTTGTTCCAAAGCTGGTAGACCATCACAGGCGCTTCATCCGGGCGGGTCGCGGCATTCTGGATGATGGCGTTGATATCGCCGAAGCCGGCATCATAGGTACCCGACATGATGCGAGTGACGGTGGCTGCCGAGCCTTCGCCCTGGTCAATGGTCACGTCGAGGCCTTCCGCTTCGAAGTAGCCGGCTTCCTTGGCCAGAAGAAAGGCAGCGTCCGATCCTTGCGTCTTCCAGCCCAGCGTGAACTTGATTGCGGTGTCGGCTAGCGCCGCGCTGTTGAGGCAAAGGCCAAGAGCGACGGTGGAGAGAAATGTCTTCAGCATGGTGAGCTCCGATTGTTCGAGGGTCAGGCGGTGGTGGTGAGATCATTGCGGCGGTTCGCCCAGCCGGCGACACGCATTTCGACGAGAGAGAAGGCGGCGTAGAGAAGCACGCCGAGCACTGCGAGAATGAACAGTCCCGCAAAGACCAGCGGCACGTCGAAATTCGAGGATGCCGTCATCATCACATTGCCGATGCCGCGATTGGAGGCGACGGTCTCCGACAGGACGGAGCCGACAAAGGCAAAGGTCGCGGCGATTTTCAGAGAGGCAAAGAAGAAGGGCATGGTGCGCGGCAGCCCGACATTCCACAGAATGTCCAGCTTGCTGGCGCCCATCGACTTCAGGACGTCCTCAAGTTCAGGCTCGGTGGTGGCCAGCCCTGTCGCGATGTTGACGACGATCGGGAAGAAGCACATGGCCAGCGCCGTCAGGATCGCCGGCACGGAACCGGATCCGAACCAGAGAACGAAGATCGGAACGACGGCCACCTTGGGGATCGAGGAAAAGCCGATCAGCAGGGGATAGGCCGTATCATAGGCAATCCTGGAGGTGCCGATACAAGCCCCGATCAGCAGGCCGACCGTGACGCCGAGGAGGAAGCCCACCATCGTCGTCCATAGTGTCTGCAGGATATGCGGCCAGAGGACATCGAAACGGTCCACCAGCGTCGCCATGACCTGCGAGGGGCGGGGCAGGACGAGGTCGGAAACCTGCAACGCGATGCAGAGGATTTCCCAGAGGCCGAAGAAGGCGAAGATCAGGAATGCTGCCCAGAAGCGGCGGCGAATGGTGTAGGACATCTCAGGCCTCCTCGGCGACGTCGGTGCGGGCATCGATAATCAGCTCGCGCAGGCGCTGGTTAAGCGCCGTGAATTCCGGCTCGAAGGTCATTGGGACCGTGCGGGGGCGGGCGAAGTCGACGGTGCTGTCGTCGATGATCCTGCCAGGGCGGGCGCTCATCACGCAGATGCGCGATGCCAGAAAGCCGGCTTCCTTGAGGTCATGCGTCACCAGCAGAACCGTCGGTTTGCGCTTCATCCAGAGCGACTGCATCGTCGCCCAGAGCTCCTCGCGGGTGAACTGGTCGAGCGCCCCGAAGGGTTCGTCGAGCAGGAGAAGGCTCGGTTCATGGACCAGGGCACGACAAAGATTGGCGCGCTGCAACATGCCCCCGGACAGCTGCCAGGGGTAGTGGTTTGCGAAGCGCTGTAGCCCGACGTCCGCCAGAAGGGTGTGGACGCGATCGCGGTACTCCGTATTCTTCTTGGAGCGGTACTGCGAGCGGAACGGGCGCACGATCTTCAAAGGCAGCATGACGTTGCGTTCGATGGTCAGCCAGGGAAGGAGCGTTGGGTTCTGGAAGGCCATGCCGATGCGCAGAGCCTTGGCGCTGACTTCCTTGCCGCCGACGATCACCGCACCGCTGCTCGGCTGCAACAGGCCGGAGGCCAGTTTCAGAATAGTAGACTTGCCGCAGCCGGACGGGCCGACGAGCGCGAGGAACTCGCCCTCGGCAATCTTGAGGCTCGTTTCCTGCAAGGCCGCAACTGCTCTTTCTCCGCGGCCAAAGGATACAGCCGCCTGCGACAGCTCTACCGCCACAGGATGTCTGTCTCTCGTTTCTGAATAATCGATCATGCACCTCACCTTCAGTTGCTGCGAGAGGTGTATGCAATGGGCGTGCCAGACGGGCACACGGGAGACGGAAGGTAGGAATCAAGGCGGTTTCAACGACACGAAATGTCCATACGAAAAGTGCATGCAATTAATTTGTGCAGTTTGCTTGCTGTCGCGGCATTGATGCGAGTTGAAAAAGCGGCGTCGGTGGATTATCCAGAGCGGCATGAAGGGAACTTGTCATGGCATCTGAGAAGCGTCGGCCGCGGAGCGAAATCGATCGCGTCCAGGGCATTTGCCATGCTCTGCGCACGGCCATCATCGAACGCGCGCTTTTGCCGGGCGACCGGTTGCCCGAAGATGCACTTGGTGAACGTTTTGGTGTCAGCCGCACGATCGCCAGGCACGCGCTTGGTCAGCTGGCAGCCGAAGGTCTGGTGGATCTGAGGCGTAATCGGATCGCCGTCGTGGCGACACCTTCCTTCGAGGATGCCAGAGACATTTTCGACATCCGGGTCGACCTTGAACGTCAGGTGGTGCGTCATCTCGCGGGTAAGCTGACGGACACGCAAGTCAAACAGTTGAAGGCGATCGTTGAGGCAGAGCATGAAGCGCGCCATGGCGCAGAAGGCACATCAATCCGCCTCGCGACAGAATTCCATGTCCGGCTTGCGGAGATGACTGGCAAGCCAATACTCATTCGCTACGTGACTGAGATCTGCTACCGCGCCGGCCTGTCCCTGTCCGCCTTTGCGCGTCCTCATTCCTCCGACTGCGCCGTCAGCGAGCATCTGGAGTTGATCGACGCCATCCAGCAGGGACCCGCCGAGCGGGCCTGCACGTTGATGGATGAACATCTGGAGGCTGTCGCATCCCGGGCGCTGTTGCAAAGCTCAGGCGCCAGAAGCCGAGATCTGATGAATATCCTTGCGCCCTACGCCGATTGAAACTGTCTTAAGCGGCGATCTCATTGTCGAGCGCAGGAGGGGTCGAGGATCCATTCGGCGCTGTCGTTCCACACGTCGGTCTCGACGATGAGCCCGTGGCGCACGACGAAGCGGTCGACATAGCGATTGTTGTCGAAGCCTCGGCCATCCGGCCATTCACCGTAGAGGTAGCCGAGGCTGTAGATGATCGTCTCACCGTCGCCGGGCACAACGTCATAGCGCTCGATGCGCTTCTTTACCCATTTGTAGCGGGAGGCGTTGAAGCCTGTGGGACCGCTTGGGCTATCGAACACCCGGTTGCCTGTGAACCTGCAGACGAAGCTTGCATCGACATATCGGGCTGCCCGTACGGGGTCTGGCGCCATGGAGGCCTCCAGGTAATCTTTGACTGCCTGCAGGTCGCGCTGCGCAATGTCGTTCATTTTTTATCCCCGTCTGTTGCCATGATCGACATTAAACTGCATACAGTTACTCTATTCAATTCCTATTTTGGCTTCAAGCATGAGTTCCATTCCCGCCTTCGATACCCTTATCCGCAACGCTGCCCTGCAGGGGAGCGTGGCCCTGACGGACATCGGCATCCGTGATGGGCGCATTGCCGCGATCATTCCTGTTGCGCAGCGCGGCGAAGCTAAGGCTCATCTAGTAGAGGATGTCGGTGGCCGTCTCGTTTTGCCGGGTTTCGTCGACACCCATGTCCATCTGGACAAATCCTGTCTTCTTGCATGCTGCAGGGGTGTTGGGGGAGGGTTGAAAGGCGCCGTTGCGGCAGTGTCGCGGCTGAAGCAGGACTTCACGGAAGAAGATGTCTATCGCCGTGGTGCCCGAACCATCGAAATGGCTATCCTGCAAGGCACCATGCATATGCGCACGCATGTGGAGATCGATCCGCGTGTGGGTCTGCGAAGCCTTGCTGCGATCCAGCGCCTGAAGCGCGACTATGCCTTCGCCATCGACCTTTCTATCTGTGTCTTTCCGCAGGAGGGCCTGTTTAATGATCCCGGTACCGAGGCGCTGCTTGAGAGAGCGCTGGACAGTGGCGCGGATCTCCTCGGCGGATGTCCCTATACGGACAGCGACCCTGCTGCGCATATGGAGCGTCTGTTTGACATGGCAGTGAGCCATGACGTCGATCTCGATTTCCACCTTGATTTCGATCTCGATCCGAGCTGGACCCATATGGATGACATCTGTCGCTTGACGGAAGCCAGGGGTTGGCAGGGGCGGGTGGCGATCGGCCATGTCACCAAACTGGCCGCAATGGAGGAGACGGCATTCGAGCGGCATGTAGCCCTGTTAAGGGCCGCCGGCGTTGCGGTCACGGCCCTGCCTTCGACAGATCTCTATCTCAACGGGCGCGACAAGGGGTTTCGTGCGCCGCGCGGAGTGGCGCCCGTGCATGTGTTGGCTGAGCTAGGCATCACGACATCTATTGCGACGAATAACGTCATGAATCCCTTCACGCCTTACGGCGATTGCTCCTTGCTGCGTATGGCCAATCTCTACGCAAATCTCATGCACATTGGACCCGAAGGCTTCTCCCAATGCCTGGGTTTGATCACGCAAGACGCCGCCCGTCTGATGCGTATCGACGGCTACGGCCTTGCGCCCGGCCACTTCGCAGACCTGATCGTTCACGATGCGACAGATGAAGACGAGGCTTTCGGCAGCATTGCTCCCGTCTTGATGGGTTTCAAGAAAGGCAGGAAGACCTTCGAGCGCCGGGCCGAAATTCTGTCATGGTCGGCGAGCGGCGATCCCACAGTCTAAAATTGTTGGCGCACGCTACCGCCGGCGCGGTCGAGGATCCCAGCGCAGCTCGTTCAAGCCGAGCCTCGGAGTTTCCGGAGAGCCCCCCTGACTGCCGTGTAGGCAGTCAGGAAGGGCCCATGTGATAATGGGCGTCGCCCTTGCTGCTCAAGACAGCTGCACGAAATGCCCCTTGCTGACTTCGCGGTACTCGCGGCGGGGCGGCGTATAGCCGGTAGGCCGCACCGGGCTTTTCAATTCGTCGATGGCCGCGCTGCGTCTCAGGCCACGGCGCTCGGGATCGGGAACCGGCACGGCTGCCAACAGCTTTTTTGTGTAGTCATGCTGCGGGTTGTCGAAGATCGCGGCGCGGGGGCCGATCTCGACGATTTCGCCTAGATACATGACAGCAACCCGGTGGCTGATCCGCTCGACTACAGCCATGTCATGGCTAATGAACAGGAAGGCGAGATTGAATTCTTCCTGCAGGTCCATCAGCAAGTTGCACACCTGTGCCTTGATCGAGACATCAAGCGCCGACACGCTTTCGTCGGCCACGATGACTTTCGGATTAAGCGATAGAGCGCGGGCGATCGCGATGCGTTGGCGCTGGCCGCCCGAAAACTCATGCGGATAACGATCCATCATCTCCGGGGTAAGGCCAACTTTGCGCAAAAGATCGGCGACTTTGGCCTGAGCTTCCTGCCGCGTGCCGAGGCGGTGCTTGAGGTAGGGTTCGGCAATCGCGGCACCCACCGTCATGCGCGGGTTCAGACTCGAAAACGGGTCCTGAAAGATCATCTGCACGCTGCGGCGCATCGCGCGCAGGCTTGGCTGGTCGAGTGAGAGGACATTGTAGCCGTCGAGATGAACTTCCCCACTCTCGGGCTCGACGAGACGCGTGATGGAACGTCCGGTGGTCGACTTGCCGCAACCGCTTTCGCCGACGATGGACAGGGTCTCTCCCTGGAAGAGGTCGAACGAAACCCCCTCAACCGCATGAACCGCACCGGTTTGCCGACCGAAGAGACCGCTGCGGATCGGGAAGCGTGTCACCAGGTTCTTGACCGCGAGCACTGGCGTCTTGCCGACATCCACAGTGTTCGCCACTTCGGTCGGCTCGTTTGCCAGACCCGAACCGATATCGATGATTGGAAATCGCAGCGGCCAGGCATGATCCTGCATCGAGCCGAGCTTTGGCACAGCGGCAAGCAATGCACGCGTATAGGGGTGCTCGCCGCGGTGGAAAACCTCGGCCGTTGGTCCTTGCTCGACCACGTCGCCACGCAGCATGACGATGGTGCGGTCGGCGATCTCAGCCACCACGCCCATGTCGTGGGTGATGAAGAGAACGGACATGCCCTCTTCCTCTTGCAGCTCTTTAATCAGGTCAAGAATCTGGCCCTGGATTGTCACGTCAAGCGCCGTTGTCGGTTCGTCGGCGATCAACAGATTCGGGCGGGAAGCCAGCGCCATGGCAATCATCACGCGTTGTCGCATGCCGCCGGAAAACTGATGCGGATAATCGTCGAAGCGGTTGGCCGCATTGGGAATGCGCACCTTGTCCAGCATACGGATCGTCTCGGCACGGGCTTCGCTTCTCGTCATGCCCTTGTGCCGCGTCAACACTTCCGAGATTTGCCGTCCGATCGTGAAGATCGGATTGAGGCTGGTCATCGGCTCCTGGAAAATCATTGCCGCCGCATTGCCACGGACAGCTTGCATATCCTTTTCAGCCAGCGACAGAATGTCATGCCTGTTCAGCCAGATGCGTCCCTCGACGCGACTTTGTGCACGGGCCAGAAGGCGCATGATCGACAGCGAGGTGACGCTCTTGCCGGAGCCGGATTCGCCGACAATAGCGACGGTTTCTCCGGGTTTCACGTCGAAGGAAATATTGCGCACGACTGTCCGCCACTGACCGTCGACGAGAAAGGACGTCGTCAGATTCTCGACCGAGAGAACGGCGGGTGTCTCAAGTTTGGCGGCGGCTGTCGTCATGGCGTTCATGGTTTCCGGATCCGATCCTTGAAAGGTGCTGTTCTGATGCAGTCGCGTTCAGGCAGGCTTCAGGGGCGTGGCAAAGGAAGGCGAGGGGCGGCCATCAGCGATGCGGGCCGCTTCAAGGGCGGCAATCTTCTCGTCGATCAGGCGGCGATCAGTCAGGCCATGCGGATTGGCGCGTGTCGGCATGGTTTCCACGACATGCAGGAAACGCTCCTGAGCCACGGCATAAAGCCGTCGCAACTCACCCAGCGGATCGGGATGGTCGTCGGCGCGGATGTCGAGCCACGGATAGTCCTGGTCGCGGCAGATTTTGAGGGCTGCCGACTGCCGTCCCCGTTTGTCGCCACCGGCCGCCTCGCCGGCATCCATCGCCGCCAAAAGCCGTTCGGGGAGGGGCGTACCTTCGGTCTCCTTGTAGACCCGCAAGGTCTCGGCAATGACATTGGGGCCCACCAGCATGTTCCCGGCGACCGATACATCGTCATCAATGATGTGCCCGGCCCAGTCGATGCATTTTTGACCTGTGAAGGCAGCGTTCCGGCCTTGCCCGTCAATCAGATGCATTTGTCGTTGTTGGCACCCATCGTCGCGATCGGTCAGAGTTGCGATGATCGACTCGGGTGACTGGCCATCGGCTAATAGCATCAAGCCGTCGGTGCCGTAGAGCGGGCTGATGAATGCTTGAGTGGCAATGGCGCCGATTCCCCCGCGCATGGAGGGTACGATGGCGCCGACCGCGAAAAAGCGGCTGGCGACGGCGATGCCGAGATGTCCGGTTTCAGGATCCCGTGCAACGATTGACCAGGTCATGAATTATCTCCCGATCGCATAAGCTTGCATGAGCCTTGGCGTCGCGGCTGCTCGTAGCAAACCGTCAGCATCGCGGCGTGCGGCGGTCAGTCGGCCGACGGTCCAGGGATCAGCCGGCGTGATGTCGTGTCCCATGGCCTTCAGCGCCTTGATGGTCTCTGCGCCGATCGAGCTTTCGATCATCACATTGCCCGGCTGGCTGGTGCGCGGATAGAAGGAGCCGGGGAAATGCGCGGTGTGGAAGAGCGGCATGTCGATCGCCGCCTGCAGGTTCTGCTTGTGATGCACATAGCGGAGGAAGAAGGACAGCTGCCACTGGTCCTGCTGGTCGCCGCCAGGCGTTCCAAAAGCCAGGGTCGGGCGGCCTTCATAGAGCGCGATCGATGGTGTCAGCGTGGTGCGCGGGCGCTTGCCAGGGGCCAGCGAAGTCGGAAGACCCGGCTTCAGCCAGAACATCTGGGCGCGGGAATTGAGGCAGAAGCCGAGGCCGGGAATGATCGGCGAGGATTGCAGCCAGCCGCCTGATGGCGTGACCGATACCATGTTGCCCTCGCGGTCGATGACATCGATGTGGACGGTGTCGCCTCGCTTTTCCGTCAGATGCGACATGGTCGGCTCGTAGACAGCGCCCGTGCCGGACATGGATGCAAGCATCTCCATGGTCAGGTCATGCTGGGTTTCGAAACCCGGCAATCGGCCTGGACGCAGATCCATGGACCCGGTGGTGCCGATCAGCTTGCGGCGCGCGTCATTGTAGGCATCCGACAACAGTTGCTCCATCGGCACGCTGGCAAAGGCCGGGTCCCCGTAATAGACCTCGCGGTCGGCATAGGCGAGCTTCATGGTCTCAACAACGGTGTGGACGAAATCCGGACCCAGCGGGTCCATGGCCGCGACATCAAAACCCTTCAGAAGCGCCAGTGATTGCAGCAGCACCGGCCCCTGGCCCCATGGTCTTGTCTTGGCGATGGTCCAGCCGTGATAGTCGAACGTTTGCGGTGCTTCTACCGTGGCCGACCAGCCGGCCATGTCGTCAGCGGTCAACACGCCCTTGTGGCGGCTGCCGCTGGCATCCATCACGTCGGCGGTCTTCAGATAGTCCTCGATCGCCTCGGCGACGAAGCCCCGGTAGAAGGCGTCGCGGGCCGCATCGATTTGGTTTTCGCGACCGGTCGCGCATTCTGCCTCATTGATGATGCGGGTGTATGTGGCGGCAAGAACCGGATTGCAAAACAGCGCATGCGGTTCGGGCGCCACGCCGCCCGGCAGCCAGGTCTCGTAGGACGTCGGCCATTCCTTCTCGAAGAACTCGGCCAGGCCCTTAATCGTGGCCGAGACGCGCGGCAGCATCGGGTGGCCATCTCTGGCATAGTGGATGGCCGGTTCCAGCACCTCGCGCACGGTCATCGTGCCATAGTTCCGCAGCATCAGCATCCAGCCGTCGAAGGCGCCGGGAATGACGGTGGCGAGCAAGCCATCGCCAGGGATAATCGACAGCCCCTCGCACGTATAGTGCTCGATGGTCGCGCCGGCCGGGGCAGGCCCCTGCGCGCAGATTACCTCGACCTTGCCGGTCTTCGCCGAATAGATCAGCGCCGGCATGTCGCCGCCCGGGCCCACAAGATGCGGCTCCAGGATCTGCAGCACAAAGCCGGTCGCGACCGCCGCATCGAAAGCATTGCCGCCTTTTTCCAGAATGCTCATGCCGACGGCAGAGGCGATCCAGTGGGTGGAGGTGACGACACCGAATGTGCCGAGGATCTCCGGGCGGGTGGTAAACTCAGTCATGCAATGTTCCTTCGCAGGTATTCGTCAGGATTCCCGGGGGTCGAGCGCATCGCGCAGACCATCGCCGAGCAGATTGAAGCCGATCACGACCAGGAAGATCGCCGCCCCCGGCCACATGGCCATCCAGGGTGCCTGATCGAGGAAATTCTTCGCGACATTGAGCATCGAACCCCAGCTTGGCGCGGGAGGCTGCTGGCCAAGCCCAAGGAAGGATAGGCTCGCTTCGGCAATGATGGCGGTTGCCACTGTCAGCGTGGCCTGAACGATGATGGGTGCTGTGATGTTGGGCAGAATGTAACGCAGCATGATGTCGAGATGGCCAAGGCCGATCGAGCGGGCGCCTTCGACATAATCTTCCGTCTTGACGGCCAGAACCTGGCCGCGGGTCAGCCGCACGAAGACCGGCATGGCCGAGAGCCCGATGGCGATCATCGCATTGGTGAGGCTGGGGCCGAGGAAGGCTGCCAGCGCGATCGCCATGATCAGGAAGGGCAGGGCGAGGAATGCCTCGGTGATGCGCGAGATGACCTGATCGACCCAGCCGCCGAAATAGCCGGCAATCAGGCCGAAAGGCACGCCGATGACGATCGAGATGGCAACCGAAAATATGCCGGCCATTAGCGAAGCCTGTGCGCCCCAGATCATCCGGGACAGGATATCGCGGCCGATGTCGTCCGTTCCCATCCAGTGCTCAGCAGATGGCGCCTTGCGGATGGCGGTCCAGCTGGTGGCCAGCGGATCGGGGATTGGCAGAAGCGGTGCCGACAAGGCCAGGATCGCGAAGAACAGAATGATGCAGAGCCCCACAAGCGCGCTGCGATTGGCTTTCAGCTTGCGCCATGCCCGGTTGCCGCTTTTGGCCGGAACGCTCGCTGCCACAGTCGGATTAAGCGTCGTCATAGGCTGGCCCTCATGCGCGGATTGAGGATGACATAGAGCACGTCTGCCACGAGGTTCATCAGGATGAAGCCGACGGCGGTGCACAGCACGACACCCTGAACCACCGCATAATCGCGGTTGAACACGGCATCGACGATCAGCTTGCCAAAACCCGGAATGGTGAAGATCTGCTCGGTCAGTACCGCGCCGGCGAGAAGCTCGCCGAACAGAAGGGCGCTGAGCGTCACGATCGGCAGCAGCGCGTTGCGGAATGTGTGGCTGAGAATGACGACCCGTTCGGACAAGCCCTTGGCGCGCGCCGTGCGGATGTAGTCGGACTTCATCACGCTCAACATGGCCGATCGGGTGTGGCGCATCAAGGTCGCGGCGAGTGCTGTGCCGAGCACGAAGGCCGGCATGATCATGGTTTCGATCGAGCGCACCGGATCGACAAAGATCGATTCATAGCCCGAAGCCGGCAGCCAGCCGAGTTTAACCGAGACCAGCAGGATCAGCATGATGCCGAGCCAGAAATTCGGGATGGAGAGACCGGACAGTGCGACGATATTGGCGATATAGTCGATGACGGTGTTCTTCTTGACGGCAGCCAGAATGCCCATGGGAACGCCGATGACAAAGGCGAAGATCATCGACATGATCGCCAGCTGGATCGTGACGGGTAGTTTCTCGCCGATCAGTTCCAGTACGGGCTGGTTGGTGCGCAGCGATATGCCAAAATCACCCTGCAGCACGTTGGCGATCCAGTAGCCGTATTGGTAGATCACAGGGTCGTTCAGACGATATTTATCTCGCAGGAATTCAATCACCTGCGGGTCACGCTCTTCGCCGGCCATGGCGAGGATCGGATCGCCCGGCAGCAGCTTCTGCAGCGAGAAGACAAAGATCGACACGATCAGAAGCGTCGGTATGGCGACCAACAGCCGTTTTCCGATGTAGATATGCATGAACATCCGGTCCTGATTTCAGCGGGTGCCTGCGGAGCGCCATGCGCTCCGCAGGAGAGATCGAGGCGGATCAGCCCTTCTTGACGCCGAGCAGGCGGATCATGCCATCGGGCGACGGAACGAAGCCGGTGACTTCTTTCTTCGTGGCCCAAATCCACGACTGGTGGCCGAGATAGATCACCGGCAGGTCGTCGTTGAGGATCTTGCCGGCGGCATCGTATTTCTGCTTGCGGACGGCATCGTCGGTTGAAGCGCGGGCTTCGTTGAGGAGCGTATCGACTTCAGGGTTGCAGTATTTGGTGTCGTTGATCCCGCCCTCGCAGGTGACGAACTGGTGCAGGTTGCCGTCAGGGTCGACGCGGCCGGACCAATCGGAGCGGCTGAGCTGATAGTTGCCGGCCGTCTGTTCGCTGAGCAGCGTGGCAAACTCGGTGGTCTTCAGGCTGACATCGAAGCCGGCCTCGGCCACCATGGCCTGGACGATCTGCATCATCTGGGCAGCAACCGGATTGTTGGGGATCTGCATTTCGATCGGCACCCGCTCGAAACCAGCTTCCTTGATCAGGGCCTTTGCCTTTTCGAGGTCGCGGGCCGGAACTGGCAGTTCCTTGTTGAACCACGGGCTGTTCGGCGGGAACGGCTGATTACCGCCGACGGCTGTGCCTTCATAAACGACCTGGTTCAGCGCTTCGCGGTCGATAGCGAGCGAGAAGGCCTGGCGCAGGCGCTTGTCCTTGCCGAACGGGTTGTCGGCAAGCGCGCCATTGGCGATGTTCACATAGAGCGCCATGTAGCCAATATTGACGACGTCGGCATAGGTGAGGCTGTCGTCAGCCTTGACGGATGCCGCATCGGTTGCGGCCAGTCGCTCGATCATATCGAGTTCGCCGGAGCGCAGGTTGGCCAGCCGCACCGTGGTGTCGGGGATCGGCAGGTAGGTCACCTTGTCGATGAAGACCTTATCCTTGTCCCAGTAGTCGGCGAACTTTTCGAGCACGATGCGATCCTGCTGGATGCGTTCGACGAATTTGAACGGTCCGGCGCAGACCGGGGCGGAACCAAAATTGGCACCCAGTTCGGTGGCAGCCTTCGGTGAGACGATCATTCCGGCGCGGTCCGAGAGCTGCGCGAGGAGCGTGACATCGGGCGCCTTAAGCGTGAATTTGACTTCGTAGTCGCTGGTGGCTTCCACCTTTGAGACCGAGCTCAGCTCGCTCTTGCGACGCGATTCCGGCATCGTCATGTTGCGCTCAATGGTGGCAACGACGGCGGCAGCATCGAGTGGTGTGTCGTCATGAAACTTGACGCCTTCGCGCAGCTTCATGGTCAGTTCCTTGCCATCGGCGGACCAGGCCCATTCGGTCGCAAGTTGCGGCACGATCTTCAGGTCTGGTGAAACGTCGACAAGCTTGTCGCACATTGCCGTGTAGACGATGCGGCCGACAAAGGTCCGCGACTGGGCAGGGTCGAGCACGTCGGCGTCGTCCTGCAGGCCGATGCGCAGTTCGGCAGACAGTGCGGGGCCGGCAAGCATGGCGCTCGCCAGGAGAATGGTGGATAAACGCGACATTATCTTCATGGTCGAAAATCCTCTGGTCTGGTTCTCTGTTTTCATGGGTGTCGCCGGTTATGGCTCCGGCGTTCAGGTCTGGCCGGCGCTCGCCGGAATGCGTCTGTCAGGAAACCTCGCCCAGCGGGTCGCCCTCCAGATGGTCCATGGATGTTTGGCGGATCAGCCGCTCCTGCAGCATCAGAAGGTGCTGACGCATGGCTTCGCCGGCCTTCGCCGGATCGCGTGAGGCAATCGCGTCTATGATCGCGGCATGCTGCGCGTTCGACAGGCTCATGGTGTTTGTGTTGCTGCGGGCGCGCTCGCGGATCGACTGCCAGGCGTCGTCCTGACGCACCCGGTTGATCACGTCGAAGATGGACAGGAAAAGCTGGTTGCCGGCGGCCTGCGCGATCTGGCGGTGTAGTGCGCCGTCCCAGAGTTCCTTGGCATCGGCATCCTCGCTGCCGAGGATCTTCTGGGCGAGCTCGCGCATGCGGTCGATGTCGCTGCCCTTGGCGCGAAGGGCAGCCAGTTGTGCGAGTTGCGGCTCGATGCGCAGTCGCACTTCCATGATCTCCATGAAATTGGTTCCGGCGACGATGGTCTCTAGTCGGTCGCTCCATTCGTCAGGTTTCTGACCGGCAAACGTGCCCGAACCCTGCTTGCGCCAGATCGCGCCCTCGGCCTCCAGGACTTCGAGCGCGCGACGGATCGCCCTGCGGCTCAAGCCGAGCTTTTCGCAGAGTGTCCGTTCGGTTGGCAGTTTTCCATCCGAACCGACGTCGCCGTGACGAAGAAGCTCCCGTAGCCTTTCCAGGGCATAATTGGAGTTTTCCTGGGGTGATATCTCTGACATGAAAGGTTCGAACCAATTAGCGATTGGTTCAGTGAACGTCGAAATCCGCCGCTCGTCAAGCTGCTTTTTGTGCAGATATGAAAGTGCTCAATAATGCGGCAGGATGATGCGAAAAAGACGGGGGCTTAGACTCGGAGGGGATCTCGAGGAAAGCCGGCCGAAGCTCACGGAATGGCATCCTGCAAGGCGAACATCGAAGGCTTCCTGGGAGCCGAACTCAAGTTGATCCTCGATGCTGAGGGTGTGACGAACCTCATGGTCGTTAGCGCGATGAGCCATATGTGCCTCGATGCGCTGGCGCGTGCCGCATCCGACCTCGGCTATGGCGTGATCGTCGTCCATGATGCCGTCACAACTCGTGATCTGGAGTTTGGCGGCAGGACGTCTCCGCCACCGACGTCCATGCGTCTTTCATCGTGGCTCTTGCATTTGCCTATGCGACTGTCGTGAGCGCGCATGAGTTTCTCAGCGGCTGAGGCATGAAGAAGGCCGGGGGTATCCCCGGCCTTATGGTATTCTGCGATCCGTTGCGGATGATGACACTTGGTATCAGATGGCCTGGGGCTCTCAATAGCCCAGAGCAATCCCATCCTTGCGCGATTCAGATGCGCCCGTCAGGGTGCCGTTCTCCCAGTCGATCCGCACGACCTGCGCGCCGCCGATCGGATCTTCAGCCGGCACGATCTCAAAACCACGGCGGGTGAGTTCGGCCACGGTCTCCGCTGAGACAGTGTGCTCGGCTTCAACGCGCGGGACCTTGCCGCCGACGGGGATAAGACGAGGCAGGTCGATCGCATCCTGCATGTCCATGTCGTAGTCGACCACCTTCGAAATCAGATGGGCATGGCCCATGGCCTGATAGTAGCCGCCCATAACGCCGAAGGACATTTCCGTGCGGCCGTCGCGTGTCACCATGCCGGGAATGATCGTGTGCAGCGGACGCTTTTCCGGCGCGATCATGTTGGGATGACCGCGCTTGAGCGAGAAGCTTTGACCACGGTTGTGGAGGATGACGCCCGAGCCCGGCGCAACGAGGCCGGTGCCGAAGCTGTCGAAGATCGAGTTGATGAAGCTAACCGCATTGCGCTCTTCATCAACGATCGAAATGTAGACCGTGTCGCGATGCAGCGGCATCTCGAAATCCGGCAGTTCGGTCAGCGCCCGGGTCAGGTCGATCTTCTCGGCCAGTCCGCGCGCGAAGTCGGCCGAAAGGAGTTCATCGATCGGCACGCTGGCCTTTGCCGGATCGGCGATCCAGGCGTCGCGCGCGGCATAGGCGAGGCGAGTGGCCTCGATTTCCAGATGCAGTCGATCGGCGGAGTGCGGTTCCAGCGTGTTGTCGAAGCAGGAGAGGATGTTGAGGATCAGCAGCGCAATGATGCCCTGGCCGTTCGGCGGGCATTCGTGGACGGTGTAGCCGCGGAAATCGGTGGTAACCGGGGTCACGTACTCGCCCTGGGCTGCCGCAAAATCCTCTAGTGTGTGGAGGCCGCCATGGGCGTTGAGATGGGCCACCATGTCTTCGGCGACGGAGCCCTTGTAGAAGCCGTCGCGGCCTTCGGCGGCAATCTTGCGGAGCGTTGCGGCAAGCTTCGGCTGGCGGTGCGTTTCTCCGATACGCGGTGCGCGGCCGCCGGGTAAGAAGATCTCAGCTGCTGCCTTATCTGCGGCGAGAAGCTCCTCTTCTCTCTTCCAGTCGCGATGGACGCGCGGCGAGATGGCGTAGCCCTCTTCGGCATAGCGAATGGCGGGTGCAAGAACCTCGGCGAAGGATAAGCGCCCGTGGTCGGCATGCAGTCGGGTCCAGGCGTCAATGGCGCCGGGGATGGTGACGGCGGATGGGGACTGGCGCGGGACTTCGGTCAAGCCGCGCTCTTCGAACCATTCGATCGTCAGCGCCTTGGGCGTGCGGCCTGAACCATTGTAGGCGACGACCTCTGCGCCGCCCTTTGGAGCGTACAACGCAAAACAATCGCCGCCAATGCCGGTGGATCCCGGTTCCACCACGCATTGCACGGCGCAGGCGGCAATCGCTGCATCCATGGCATTGCCACCGGCCTGCAGGATGTTGATGGCCGTGAGCGTGGCATAGGGGTGGGAAGTCGCAGCCATGGCCTTGGCAGACACAGCCACCGACCGCGTCGGCTTCTCGAAATTGCGCATCCTTGGCAGTCTCCTCGCATGTTCTTGTGCCACGGCTTCAACCGCGGGATCCGTATGGTGTCATGAGGATCTGCAGGAAGGCTAGTGCCCGGACGATCAGAAAGTCGATGAAAAGATAGATTGCACGGGCCGCGATGCGGCCACCCGCAGAAAGCGATAGCCCCAGCCTAAACCTAGATGGCGAACCTCAGGCCTATCAATCCGCTCCGGAAATGAGCGATTTCCTCAATCGCTCGGTCCGGATCGATATCCTTTGCATCCAATGCATACCCCCCAAACGGATGCCTCGGGGTTGTCATCCAACCAACCTGCCCCTCGCGGCTTAGCCTACATGGCAAGGGTTCGGCTCCTCTTTGTGGACCCTAATCGACTTCAGGGCGCCAAAGCTGAGACGCCTCAAGCCAATCGGCAGTGTTTCAACGATTGGCCCAGCTTACACACCAGACAAACCGGTAGCCCGACAAAGATGCAAGGCACTCAGCCAGATGGCGAGACGGGGATCTCCTCGATTTCCCCGATGGTGTGCTGACGCAGCGGCCTATTACCGGAAAGCGAGCGTGCCAGCAGATAGAAGACCGGCGTCATGAAGATCCCGAACAGCGTAACGCCGATCATGCCTGAGAAGACGGCGACACCCATGGCGGAGCGCATCTCCGCACCCGCGCCTGTCGACACGACGAGCGGGATTACGCCCATGATGAAGGCCATCGAGGTCATCAGGATCGGTCGGAGTCGCAGGCGGCTGGCTTCTACTGCTGCCTGGAGCGGCGTCCGGCCCTCGAACTCGAGCTCTCGCGCAAATTCGACGATCAGGATCGCATTCTTGGCAGACAGACCGACCAGCACCACCAGGCCGATCTGCGTGAAGATGTTGTTATCCCCGCCCGTGTACCAGACACCCACCAGAGCCGCGAGCACGCCCATCGGCACGATCATGATGATCGATAGCGGCAGGGTCAGGCTCTCGTATTGCGCCGCCAACACCAAATAGACGAGCAGGAGTGCAAGCGGGAATACGATGATGCTCGAATTGCCTGCCAGGATCTGCTGGTAGGTCAGATCCGTCCATTCGAAATCGATACCGGCGGGCATGGTTTCCTCCAGGATTTTTTCCATCGCCACCTGTGCCTGGCCTGAAGAAAAGCCAGGGGCGGGGCCACCATTGATATCGGCGGCCAGGAAGCCGTTGTAACGTGTGGTGCGTTCGGGGCCCGTTGACGTTTCGACCTTCAGGAGGGCGGAGAGCGGGATCATCTCGCCGCTTGCCGAGCGCACCTTCAACTGGCCGATGTCTTCCGGCTTGGCGCGATACTGAGCATCGGCCTGGACGCGCACGCTGTAGGTACGGCCAAAGGCGTTGAAGTCGTTGACATAGAGCGAGCCCAGATAGATCTGCAGCGTCTGGAAGACGTCAGTCACGGAGACGCCGAGCTGCTGTGCCTTGACCCGGTCGAGATCGGCAAACAGCTGCGGAACGTTGACCTGGAAGCTTGAGAAGATGCCCGCAAGCTCTGGTGTCTGATAGGCTTTGGCGAGGACTGCCTTTGTCGTTTCGTCGAGCGTCTCATAGCCAAAGCCGGCCCGGTCCTCGATCTGCAGTTTGAAGCCGCCGGTCGAGCCGAGGCCGTTGACGGGTGGCGGCGGGAACATGGCGATGAAGGCGCCATCGATGGCTGCGAACTTTTGATTGAGGGCCATGGCGATCGCGCCACCTGACAGGGACGGATCTTTACGCTCCTCGAAGTCGTCGAGAACAGCAAAGACGATCCCGGCATTGGAGCCGATGGTGAAGCCGTTGATCGACAGGCCCGGGAATGCGAGCGCATTTTTCACACCCGGCTCCTGCAACGCGATATCGCTCATTCGGCGGATGACCTCTTCCGTGCGGTCGAGCGTTGCGCCATCCGGCAATTGGGCAAAACCGATGAGATACTGCTTGTCCTGTGCTGGCACGAAACCGCCGGGTACCGTGGTGAACATGCCGTATGTTGCGGCGACCAGCGCGAGATAGATCACCATCACCAGGCTCTTGCGGCCAAGCAGGCCGCCGACCGTGCGGCCATAGCCGTTGGACGCGGCTCCAAAGGCGCGGTTGAAGCCCCGGAAGAACCAGCCGAGGAGACTATCCATGATGCGGGTGAGCCGGTCCTTAGGCGCGCGATGGTCCTTGAGCAGCAGAGCCGCCAGCGCCGGCGACAGGGTCAGCGAATTGATCGCCGAGATGACCGTCGATATCGCAATCGTCAGGGCGAACTGACGATAGAACTGGCCCGAAAGCCCGGTGATGAAGGCGAGCGGCACAAAGACCGCGACGAGTACCAGCGCAATCGCGATGATTGGTCCTGAGACTTCTCTCATGGCGCGGTACGTGGCCTCGCGGGGGGAGAGCCCGTTTTCGATGTTGCGCTCGACATTCTCCACGACGACGATCGCGTCATCGACCACGATCCCGATCGCCAGCACCAGGCCGAACAGTGTCAGGGCGTTGATCGAGAAGCCGAAGGCATACATGACCGCGAAGGTGCCGACGATCGAGACCGGGACAGCGATCAAGGGGATGATCGAGGCACGCCAGGTCTGCAGGAACAGGATGACCACGAGCACAACGAGCGCAATCGCTTCGAGCAGCGTATCGACGACCTTGTCAATCGAGGCCCGCACGAATTCCGTCGTGTCGTAGACAATCTCGAAGCGCACACCGTCAGGCATCGCCTGCTGCAGATCGGCCATCGTCTGCTGCACGGCATCGGATATGGCAATGGCGTTGGAGCCAGGCGCCTGGAAGATCGGAATGGCGACGGCGGGCTCACCGTCGAGAAGCGAACGAAGCGAGTATTCCGCGGCCCCCAGCTCGATGCGTGCGAGATCGGCAAGTCGGGTGATCTCACCGTTCGGACCGGACTTCACGACGATCGCACCGAATTCCTCCGGGGTCTGAAGGCGGCCCCGTGCATTGACGTTCAATTGCAGATCGACGCCTTCAAGCGACGGCGAGGCGCCGATCGTGCCGGCGGCGGCCTGGACGTTCTGCTGGGCGATGGCGCTGGTGATGTCGCTTGCTGCCAGACCGTGCTCCGCCACCTTTTGCGGATCGAGCCAGATGCGCATGGAATAGTCGCCGGCACCGAAGACCTGGACCTGGCCGACGCCTTCGATGCGGGCCAGCCTGTCCTTGACGTTCAGCGTTGCGTAATTGCGCAGATAGGTCAGGTCGTAGCGATCACCGGTCGAGACGAGATGCACCACCATCATCAGATCGGGTGAGCTCTTGACCGTTGTCACACCGAGCGCCCGGACTTCTGCCGGCAGTCGCGGCTCGGCCTGGGCGACGCGGTTCTGCACCAGTTGCTGAGCCTTGTCCGGATCGGTGCCGAGACGGAAGGTGACAGTGAGGGTGAGCACGCCGTCGGAGGTTGCCTGGCTCGACATGTAGAGCATGTTTTCGACGCCGTTGATCTGCTCTTCCAGTGGCGTTGCCACCGTTTGCGAAATCACGGTCGGGTTGGCGCCCGGATAGACGGCACGCACGACGACAGACGGCGGCACGACCTCTGGATACTCCGAAATCGGAAGGGCCCTGAGGCCAATCAGGCCAGCGACAAGAATGAGGATCGAAAGCACGGCGGCAAAGACCGGCCGGTCGACGAAAAAGCGGGAGAAATTCATCTGAGGCCCCATAAGGCAGACAAGGGAGGAGCGATCCCGCAACGAAGATTGCGGGAGGCGACTTAGGTTTCATGTGTGGAGCCGAGGTGCTGGCGCCGCTTTATGCCGAAGGCATGGAGCGGGCCGCTGCCGGCACCCGGCGGATCAGTTCTTCAACGCCGTCTGTTCCTGCGGTGCGACCACCGCTCCTGGACGAATGCGCTGCAGGCCGCTGACGACAATGCGGTCTCCGGCTTCCAGGCCGGTTTCGACGACGCGCTGACCATCGACCGCAGCCCCCAGTTGGATCTGCCGATAGCTGACCGTGTTGTCGGTTGCGACGACGAAGACGAATTTCTTGTCCTGGTCGGTGCCCACGGCACGTTCGCTGATCGTCAGGCGCTCCTGTGCTTCTGCCTGGCCCAGCCGGATTCGGGCGAACTGGCCGGGGATGAGGCGACCGCCGGGGTTGTCGAAAACGGTGCGAACGCGGATCGTTCCTGTCGATGCGTCGATCTCGTTGTTGATCAGCTGCAGCCGCCCTGGGATGGGTGCTGCATCGGCGCTTGCGTCTACTTCCACCGGGATCTGCTCCAGGAGCAGGCCTGCATCATTGGCCGGCAGCGTCGAGAGCACTTCGCGTAGATGGTCTTCATCGATGGTGAAGCTTGCATAGATCGGATCGACCGAGACGAGGGTGACGAGCGACGGAGACGAGGGGCCGGCAGCGACGAGGTTGCCGACCGTGACGTCGAGGGTGCCGATGCGGCCTGCAATCGGAGCCCGGATTTCGGTATAGGCAAGATCGAGCTCGGCGAGTTTCAAGGCTGCCTTTGCAGACTGGAGTTCCGCCTCGGTCGAGGCTTTTGTACTCTTTCGCTGTGCGACTTCGCTCTCGGAAATCGTGTTGCGGGCAAGCAGAGCCGTGCCGCGATCGAGTTCGGTCGTCGCGAGGGTCAGTCTCGCTTCGGCCGATGCGACGGCACCGCGAGCGCGGTCAACGACGGCGCGGTAGGGCTCGGGGTCAATCGTGAACAGGAGATCGCCCTGATTGACGAGCCCGCCTTCGCGGAAGTGCACCGCCTGGATGGCGCCGGCGACGCGGGACCGGAGTTCGACCCTGTCTACCGCCTCGAAGCGTCCGGAGACTTCGCGCCAAATATGCACCGGATGGGGTTGGACTGTGGTCACTGTCACCGGCACGGCTGGCGGTGCCGCTGCAACCTCGGTCGAGGCCGCCTGGGCGTCCCAGGAGGGTTCAAAATACAATACGGCGCCGGTTATGGCCAAAGCCGTTGCCATCGCAGAACCCCACAGGGCTGCGCTCCTGATCCTTGCGGTCATGATCGTCTCCTTCGGTTCGCCTTGAACCGCTATATGTTGGGAGCGGGCTTGAGGCCCGCCGTCAGACTGGCAGTTCTCCGAGGAACTGCGAGAATTCGGTCGAGAAGTGCGAATGCCATTCGCCATCCTTGCCGTCATAAATTCCGGTCCAGCCGAGATTGTCGGCTAAGGACCGGGTTTTTACGGGCACGCCTGCAGTTCGCAGCCGTTCCGCATAGTCGAGGCTTTCGTCGCGCAGCGGATCGTCATCCGATGTCACGACAAGTGCCGGCGCCACACCCGCCAGCCGTGAGCAGAGACACGGTGCGGCGTAAGGATGCTGGCCGTAGCAGGCGAGGGCCAGGTAGTGACCCCAACCGTCCGCCCAACGTTCCCGCAGGCCGATATCGTCCGCCCGGCGAAACGACACCGTCACCATGCGGGGATCCAGCATGGGAGACAGGAGAACCTGCCCCGCGAGCTCGCCCGGCATGGCGTCACGCGCCTTGAGCGCCAGGCTCGCGGCCACGTTTCCACCGGCTTCGTCTCCGGCGACCAGCACCGGAGAGCGGAGGTTCGCAAAACGCTTCCGTTTGGCGAACAGATATTTCAAGGCTTCGAACCCGCGCTCCAGGGTTCCGGGAAACCTGTTTTGCGATGGTCCCCCACAATCGGCCTCGACCACCAGTGCTCCAGCCGCCGCCATGGCCAGGGCGGCAGGGGCATCGGTCGATCGCGCCGGGGCCGACCCGAAGGCGTGACCAGACAGGTAGAGGACCAGCGGTCGGGGCTTGCCGTTGCCGCATCCCTCGTAGATGCGGAACGGTAGGGGAAACCGCGTCTCTGCGTCCTCGGCCTTTTGCCAAATCCTGGTCATGGACCTGCTCGCCGCTTCTGGAAATTGCTTTCGTTCATAACCTATTTATAGTATTGTCCTGTCATTGCGCACAAGGCATCCATTTCTGAGAGCTCTGTTCCGATCTGCGGAATAATGAGCCTCTTTTATAAGGCGTACCGAATTCATGGATCAGCTATCGGCCATGCGCGTCTTCACCAGAGTGGTCGAGACCGGCAATTTCTCGAAGGCGGCAACGTCTCTGAAAATGCCCAAGACCACGGTCACGACCGCTGTCCAGGCGCTGGAAGCGCATCTGGCGACGAAGCTACTCAATCGGACGACCCGTCGGGTGGTGGTAACGACCGATGGTGCGCTCTACTATGAACGGGCCGCGCGGATCCTCTCCGAATTGGACGAACTCGACGGCAGCCTCTCCAGCTCCCAGGCGCAGCCATCCGGAAAGGTGCGCGTTGCCTTGTCCGGGGCCTTCGCGGACCGCATCATCATGCCGGCGCTGTGTGATTTCCACACGCGCTACCCGAAAATCCAGCTGGAGTTCGACATCGGCGACCGGATCGTCGACTACGTTGCCGAGAATATCGACTGTGCGCTGAGGGCAGGGACGCCGACCGATCAATCGCTCGTCGCACGCAAGGTGGCGGATCTCGAATTGCGGACCTATGCTGCACCCATCTACCTCGAACGTATGGGCATTCCCCGTCATCCGCGGGATCTAGACAACGAACATTTCGGCGTCGGATACATGAAGGCGTATGAGGGGCGTGTTTTTCCGCTGGAATTCCGGCGGGGAGAAGAGAAGGTCGAGGTCAGGCTCGACTACGTGATTTCGGTCAACGAGTTCCGGAGTTACATGGCCGCAGCTGTCGCGGGAATCGGTGTGGCCCAGGCAATCGCCTTTACCGTTCGCGACTATGTTGATCGCGGCGAGCTGATCGAGATTTTGCCCGATTGGCAGCGTGATCCAATACCCTTGTACATCGTCTATCCGCAGACGCGACATTTGAGCAACAAAGTACGTGTGTTCGTCGACTGGTTGGCGACGAAACTGCAGAAAGCCCAGAACGAAGAGGCGCAGGCGCATTTGGGCCAGTTGGCAGGGGGGGCTCGGTCGGTCAAGCTCCAAACGGACCCGCGCTCTGCAAACGGATAATGTCGGCAATAGGCGACTGGCCGAACTCTCGACGGTACTCGCGGCTGAATTGGGCAGCACTTTCGTAACCGACATCATAGGCTGATGATGCTGCGTCAAGTCCGGACACAATCATCAGGCGGCGCGCTTCGTTGAGTTGCAGACGCTTGCGATATTGCACGGGGCTCACGCCGGTTACTTCTTTGAAATGCCGATGAAACGTCGACACGCCCATGTGAGCGATATCGGCGAGGTCATTGATGGATTGACGTTCGCGGAAGTGCTGCTTGAGCCAGTCGAGCGCCCGGACGATCCGGCTTGAGGCTCCCTCCATCGAAGCCAGGGTAACGAGCCGTTGACCGACGGGGCTCATGATCAAACGATAGATTATCTCTCGTTGTATCGGCTGCGCAAAGAGGCCGATTTCGTCCGGTCGCTCCGTCAACCGGCACAAGCGGGACAATGCTTCGAGGAGATCAGGGGTTACAGCTGAGCTGGCGATCCCGAGAAGCGGAGCCTCACCACGCGTCTCGTGCGGGATCTCGGATATCAAGGCGCGAACAACGCTGAGATCTATCTTCAGCAAGATTCCGAGATAGGGCTCGCCCACACTGGCCTGCGTGACCCAAGCTGCCACTGGAAGATCAATTGACGTGAGGAGGAAGTGCGTGCTGCCGTAGTCGTAGGTGTTGCCGCCAAGCACAACGCGCTTCCGGCCTGAAATGACGAGAGACAGGCTGGCTTGCATCATGCCGATATGAGGGGGCGTCGGTGATGTGTGACGGTGGAACGTAAGTCCAGGCACCTGCGTCGAGGTCGCGCCCTCGTTCGCTGCCCAGCGGTTGAAACCATTCACAAGAGACTGTCGCAAATGCTCGATCATCTTAAACAATACCAAAGCCGCTGCGCAGGGCTGTTTTGAAGAGAGGATCCTTGGCTAGGCCAGCCGCTCTCATTGGGCAATCAGAAACTCGCCGACGAGAGAGGATTGTGCAATCATACGATTGAAACGTGCTACTGCCTTTAGGTCGCATCCGAATAGTTTTCCGAACGGCGCGCAACTCCTGCCGCGCCGAAGGAGAGATGAGATGCGCTACAACATGTTGGGACGAACGGGCTTGCTCGTGTCTGAATTGAGCCTCGGCACGATGACCTTTGGGGTCAGCCAATGGGGTGGTCTCGGCGGGGTTGACCAGACTGGCGCTAACCAGATTCTTCAATGCGGTTTGGATGCCGGTGTGAACCTGCTCGACACAGCAGACATATATTCGAACGGCCAGTCAGAGGAAATCACCGGTGCGGCACTTCGCAACCTCGGAGTGCGACGGCACGACGTCTTGATCTCTACCAAGACATTTGGGCAAGCAGGTGAGGGGCAGAACGACCGTGGAGCGTCACGAGCGCATATCCTGGATAGCCTTCACGCCAGTCTGAAGCGTATGCAACTCGATTATGTCGATCTGTATCAATTGCATGGCTTCGATCCACTGACCCCTGTGGACGAAAGCTTGCGCGCGCTCGACCATCTCGTCCGGCAAGGTGCCGTGCGCTACATTGGCGTTTCCAATTGGGCTGCGTGGCAGATCGCGCAGGCCATGGGAGTGACGGAGCGCCTTGGGCTTGCTCCACTCTCAAGCGTGCAGGCCTACTATTCGCTTGCAGGACGAGAAATCGAGCACGAAATCGCCCCCCTTGTTTCAGCCGCCGGGTTGGGCCTCGTCTGTTGGAGCCCATTGGCAGGCGGCATGCTGAGTGGCAAATTCGATCGCAACTCCGAAGGTGACAAGCAAGCTCGTCGAACGACGCTGTCCTTCCCACCCGTCGATAGCGACCGGGCCTACCACGTGATCGACGAGCTGCGCAGCATAGCGGATACACATGGCGCATCGCCGGCACAGATAGCCTTGGCCTGGTTGCTGCACCGAAAGTCTGTTTCAACGGTGCTTCTAGGCGCGAAGCGGGTCGAGCAACTGCAAGATAATCTCGGTGCGACGAAGGTCGAGCTGGAGCCGTCTGATCTTGATCGACTGGACGCGGTGAGCAATCTCGCCGCGATCTATCCACAATGGATGCAGCAGATTTTCGACGGCGGACGGAGTGAGCAAATCGCCTCGTTGGGTCAGCGCAACCGTCGCTGACGTAGCCTCTGACAGCTCCAGAGGGAAGGCTGGTGGGCAACCAGCCTTCCGGCAAGAATTGTAGCGTCAGCTGGTTGTCGGACTATTGTCGGCGTCATCTTAGCGCTGCACGCAGCCTGGGCGCGGCGAAATCCAGGAAAGCGCGAAGCTTGAGTGGAAGCACGGCGTTTGGCAGGTACAGCAACTGCACAGGTGACGCCGGAAGCTCAAACTGTTCCAGGACAGGCTCCAGCAGTCCTTGCTCAACCATGCTTTTGGCTTGATAGGACATGACCCGTGTCAGCCCCAGACCAGAAACCGCTGCGTCAACCGCAGCCTCGGCGGTATTGACTGACAAGCGGCGATTGATTTCTACCGAAAGGCTCTTCTTCCCATCCCGGAACAGCCACGCATTCGATGATCGTACGCCTTCGAATGCAATGCATTGATGGGCATTGAGGTCGGCCGGCCTGATGGGTGCGGGATGTTTGGTCAGATACTCTGGGCTGGCGTAGACGGTGTATCGCACAAGCCCGAGACGGAGCGCCATCAAGCTGGAATCCGCGAGCTCACCGATACGCAAAGCGGCGTCGATATGATCCTCCGCCAAATTGTTGTTCCGATCGTTGAGGGTCAATCTCAAATTGATCTCGGGAAAGGCCTTCAGAAAATCGATGGCCACGGGGAGCACGTGCAGTCGACCAAAGACGATTGGAGCGGTGATGTTCAGATCGCCTTTGGGGGTAAGATATTCGCCTGAAACCTGTCGCTCAGCCTCTTCGACACGCTCCAGAATATCCTGAGCCGCGCTGAAGTACTGCCGCCCCGCATCCGTCAGCGCAACGTTGCGGTTCGTTCTCGTAAGCAGGGCCACACCAAGCAGCTTCTCGAGGTCGGAAATCTTGCGACTGACAGTGGGCAACGGCGCGTGAAGAGCTCTGGCCGCAGCCGACAGACTGCCTGTCTCGACGACTTTGATGAAGACTCGCATTGCGTCGATACGATCCATGCTTCCTTCCAGAAATTGAGAGGTTGTCTATCGAGAACTCTGTCTACTCCAATTTTGTGGAAGGCAATAGGGTGGTGCTCAGCTTGAAGCAATTGTTGAAACCAGGAGTTCTGAGATGAAGCTTTACCATCTTCCCCTTTCGGGTCACGCCCACCGGGCTGTCCTCTTCCTCTCGCTGCTTGGTCAGAAGGCCGAGCTCATCGAAGTGGACCTTGCCAACGGAGAGCACCGCACCCCGGAATACCTGAAGCTGAACCCGTTCGGCCAGGTACCCGTGCTCGATGACCACGGGTTTGTCGTGAATGATTCCAACGCGATCCTCGTCTATCTCGCGACGAAGCTCGGTCGCAAAGACTGGTTGCCGGACGATCTGGAAACTGTGGCCAGGATACAGAAGTGGCTTTCGGTGGCCGCCGGAGAGATTGCTTATGGTCCCTGTGCCGCAAGATTGATCACCGTATTCGGCGCCGATTTCCGGGCCGAGGAGGTTATCGCGCGCGCCCACCGCATATTGACGTTGATCGAGCAGGAGCTGGAGCAGCATTTGTTCATGATCGCGAACACGCCGACAATCGCCGACGTGGCTCTCTACAGCTACATCGTCGGGGCGCCGGAAGGAAATGTGGACCTGATGCCTTATGAAAATGTTCGCCGGTGGCTGGCTCGCATCGAGGCGCTCCCCGGTTTTGTCGAATTTCCCAAGACTGTCGCAGGCCTGAGAGCCTGAAGACCACGGGCTGGTGGTACGACCGACATATTCACGGAGGTGACAATGTCAGAAGATGCGGAACGTGTCGCTTCGCCGTGGCATGAAGGCGAACTTGAATTGCAGCGGAGCCTCGGGGTCGTCGATCAGATGGACGGAATCGGTCGCAGAGTTTTGCGGCCCTTCCTGCTAGACCAGCATCGTGAGTTCTTTCCCCTTCTGCCTTTTATCGCGATCGGTGTTGTCGATCCTGATGGCCTGCCTTGGGCAACCATCCGCGCCGGGCGACCAGGCTTCCTGCATTCTCCCGATCCGCTGTTGCTTGCAATCGAGGCAGGACGCGACTGGGCCGATCCTGCCGAACGTGGGATGGAAAACGGCGACCCCATTGGTCTGGTGGGGGTCGACCTCGTCACCCGGCGCCGGAATCGTCTGAACGGTACTGTTCAACGCCAGAGCGACGGACGCTTCGAGGTTGGTGTCGTTCAGAGTTTCGGCAACTGTCCGCGCTACATCCAGAGCCGTCATTTCGAATTCGTTCGCGATCCGGCGGGAAACACGCCCACACCAGCGATCATCTCCGATGAACTGAACGAAGAGGCGTGTGCGCTCATCGCAAACGCGGACACATTCTTCGTCGCATCCTTTGCAGATCAGGGTGGGCAGGGGCGCCAGGTGGATGTATCGCATCGGGGCGGTCGGCCCGGTTTCGTGCGCATCGATGCAGATGGAGCGCTGACCGTACCGGACTTCAACGGTAACCTGTTTTTCAACACCCTCGGCAACTTTGTCGTCAACCCGCGCGCTGGTCTGTTGTTCGTTGATCACCACACCGGCGGCATGCTGCAGATCAGTGGCAAGGTCGAAATCATCATGGATCCCTCTGAAATTGCGGGGTTCGAGGGTGCAGAGCGCTTTTGGCGGGTCTTTCCGGAAAAGGTCGTGTGGCGGCGCGATGCGTTGCCGCTGCGCTGGACTGTCGCAGAAGACGGATTTTCACCCGATAGTCTGATCACGGGGACCTGGACCGAAGCGGAGCAGCGTATGGAGGCTGCCCGAACAGCCAAGGCCTGGAGGCGCCTGAGGGTCGACAAGGTTGTTGTCGAAAGCGAGACGATAAGGTCGATCCATCTCAGCCCCGCAGACGGAAAGGCACTGATCCGGCACAAGGCCGGCCAGCACCTTCCAATCCGGATTGCCGACCAGGAAAGCTTTGTTCGGCGCAGCTACACGATATCAAGCTCACCCTCGGAAGAGTTCTATCGTCTGAGTGTCAAACGAGAGGGCAAGGGATCACAGCTGCTGCACAGCGTGAAGCCCGGAGACGAGATCGAGGCACTTGCGCCTGGAGGCAGGTTTTGCATCGATCCGATGGAGCATGACCGACCCGCTGTTCTGCTGGCTGCCGGCATTGGCGTCACGCCGATGCTGTCCATGCTGCACCATGTCGTGAACGTAGGTGACCACACTGGCTACCGCAGACCGATATGGCTTTTCCGGTCTTCTCGGACATCGGCCGAGCGTGCTTTCGACCAGGAGATGGCGGCCTTGGTTGAGCGCGGTGAAGGCAGTGTTCGACAAGTCCGCGTCTTGAGCGCGCCGGATGTGCAGGATGAGGGGAAGTATGATGCTGTCGGACGCATTGATGTCAGTCTGCTGAAGGCGCATCTGCCGTTCGACGACTACGATTTCTATCTCTGTGGTCCGCCAGCCTTCATGCAGTCTTTGTACGCCGGGCTGCGCGCTTTGCAGGTAAACGATGATCGCATCCATGCCGAAACATTCGGTCCAGCCGCACTGCGGCGCGATCAGGTGAACGGCAAACCCGCCAGACGGCCGGGTCCGGCTCCCGCAACGGAGGTCACAAAGGTCGAGTTTGCGCGATCTGCCAGGGAGGCCTCTTGGAGCCCGGGAAGCGGAACCCTGCTGGACCTTGCAGAACAAAACGGGCTTTCACCATCCTACAGCTGTCGCGCCGGCAACTGCGGCGAGTGCAAGGTCAAAGTCATCAGGGGTGACGTGAGTTATCTCTTCGAGCCGAGTTATCGGGTCGAGGAAGGCGAAGCCCTCATCTGCTGCTCGGTTCCTTCAGAGGGTGGTAACCTGCAGATCGATGTCTAGAGCAGTTCCAGCAAAAGTGCGAAGCGGCTTTGCGTCTGGAATTGCATGAGAACAAAGAGATGGAGCATTGAAGCCTCAAAGGCTGAAGCCAGCGCGCCCAATGGGTTCGGATCCTTCCTGCTGGGCGCGCTGGTTCATTCATTTGTTCGACTTAAGGAGGCGCATCGGTTTGCACGAGGGCGACGGGAGGATCGCGCAGCTCCGTCAAATCTGCTCAGGCTTGCGACCCCAGGCGTTTTTATGCGCACTGATGAATTCTGCAGCCGAGGTAGGGGGTTGTCCCGTCAGATCGAACACGCCATCGCTAAGCCGGTCCTCACTGCCTTCGCTTATTCGGGCATCCATTTCAGCGAGGATTTTGGCATAGGCTGCGTTGAGCCCACCCCTTGCATACCGGTCAGCCAGTTCGGATGTCGTCAGGTTGACATGCTTGATTTTCCGATCGATCGCATTGCTGATCTTTTCCGCAAAATCCGCATAGGAAAGTGCTTCCGGGCCGGTCAAAATAAAGTCCCGGTTCCACGACGTTTCTGCCAGGAGTGCGCTGACCGCCGCCTTCGCAATGTCAGCCGCATCGATAAAACCGACCCGACCTGCACCGGTTGCGGAGTAGATTGCATCCTCGTTCAGTATCGTCTTGAGATGCTGCTGTTCCGAAAAATTCTGCATGAACCAAGTGGGCCGCAACACCGTCCATTCCGGAACCTCATCGCGCAAATAGGCGTGGATCTGCCCCATCATCGGCCCGCCCGCTTCAAGCGAAGATGCGCTGAGCAGGACGAACCGCTGGACGCCACGCTTTCGCGCGATTTCGAGAATGGGAGGAACGATCGTGCCGTGGTCGCTGTTGTTGGTGGGCGCAACAATATAGACGGAAGTTACGCCGTCGAAGGCTGCGTCTGCTGAACGAGGATCTTGCCAGTCGAAGGCGACATCACCGCCCTCGGTGGGTGAGCGAGTGGCAATTCTTGTTCGTACGCCTCTGGTCAGGAGGTCCTGACCGACGAGCCTTCCCGTCTTTCCCTTGCCGCCAATGACGAGGATCTGCGTTGACATGATCAAGTCCTCTCAATGCGTGTCAGCCGAAGGCGCGCGCTCGATTGCAGAGAGAGCGATCAGCGGGTTCCAGTAGTCTCGATAACGGGCAATTCGACCGTCTTTGAGCTCGAGGATTGACACATAATCCTGATCATAGCGGGCACCAGTCTCGGGCGAGTGACCCTTGCAGCTGAACTCGATGGCGGCCATGTCGCCCCTTGCCGAAATGAACGCTTGATGGAGCGTCATTGACTCAATCGAAATGAGTTTCGACACTGTCGGAAGATACTCCGCGAGTGCCGTTCGCCCTTCCAGACGCTCAGTGAAGCCGGGCGGATGATAGGGGAATTCGAACACGACGTCCTCCGCACACATGTCAAGAAGCGTTTTCGCATCTGGTGCCAAGGCATCTCCCAGAGCTTGCCGCAACAAGGCCGATAGACTGGGAAACTGATCGATAGAATCTGACATTCTGCTTTACTCCTTTTCGATGGAACGATACCGTTCCGACGAATATGGGATAAAATGAATGGAACGCAAGCGTATCGACGAAAAAAGTAAACGGCGTCCGAGCGGCGCGGCCGTGATGCGTGACGAAGTAACGGGTTCTCTCCTCAGCGCCTTTCTCGAGGAATGGGCCGTTCATGGCTATGCCGCACTCAGCTTGGAACGCGTCGCCGCGCGTGCGGGAGCCGGTAAAGCCGCCATCTATCGCAGGTGGCCCTCCAAAGTTGCGATTGCGGGCGAAGCGGTGCAGAAGTTCGGGATGGTGCTGACCGATGTCGCCGACTACGGGACACTCAGGGACGACTTGCAAGCATACCTGCTTATGTTGAGGCGTGCCCTGCGCCATCGCCTCGTGCGCAAGATACTTCCAGATCTTTATGCTGAGGCATCTCGTGGCTCGGAGCTCCTGCCCCTGTTGAAGGATCTGTCCGTATCGCGTCGGCGCGGCGGAATGAGCCTGATCGACCGGGCCATTGGCCGCGGCGAACTACCCGTCGGGATCGACCGAGACCTCGCGATGGATATGATACCGGCATCTCTGTATTGGGGCATGATCGTTACACGACGTCGCATTACACGAGTACAAATTCAGCGGCAGGTCGATGGGCTGGTGGCCGGCCTTCAAGCCATTTAGACCGCCATCCCCTTTGGCGCTTACGATTCAGTCCTCCATCGGCTGAAAGCCGGAGCAGGTGCCGTACAGGCTGGCGTCAATCCGACCTGGAAGATGAAGCCGGAATTGAATCATGCGCTGTTGGTTTCAGGCCTGCAAAATCCGTGCGCCAAGGCAATCAAGCGACGAAATCGACCAAAAATCAGAACCGATCTTCAAAACTCCATGCTCTCGCAATCTTCGGCCATAGCTTGCGACCCACTACAAACTGGCTTCATTCGGTCCTTTGTAAGTCTGAGCTGAGCATCATGAGAGCTACTCAAGTTCGCGCACGATGGCTTAACGAATTGCGTCAGCGGCCCGGCTTACAACAGGATCCGTTGAGCCGAGATTTTACGTAATCGGAGCTTAAGTCACCATGAACTTGACGGCTAGATTTCGGCCAAGAGCCACATCGTCAGGATGTCGAACGGCAAATCATAATTGGTCAGCGACCGTGCGCGCCCGAGCCTGCAGGGTGATGCGGGCAAGCACTGAACGAGCCGTATGCCAAGCATCCATGAGGGGTGAGGATCCTGATGACAGTCATGACCGATCTGACCGGCATCATGCAGGCTTCCGTTTTGCCACGACGATTTTTTGTCTTCTGCTCGCGGCGGGGCAGGGACGTTCGAACGAGGAGATGCCGATGACCTATCCTGAAACCAAAGAGGTCGAAGTCATCGATGAGTACTTCGGTACTGCCATTGCTGACCCCTATCGTTGGCTGGAAAACGATATCAAAGAGGATAGAGCAGTCGCCCAGTGGGTTGAAGCACAGAACACAGCATCTAGTCGCCCTATCGCGAGCCTCCCTGGTCGGGATGCATTCCGCGACCGTCTGGCGGCGTTGTTTAATCATGAGCAATTGACGAGTCCGTTCAAACGGGGAGGGGACTACTTCTTCACCCGGAGGCGGGGGCTCGACGAGCAACCTGTCCTGGTCATTCGAGACGGGGAGAACGGTGCTGAGCGAACCATTCTGGATCCCAACCAGTGGTCCGAAGATGGGACAAAAGCGCTAGCCGTCTGGGCTCCCTCCGAAGACGGAAAGCTTGTGGCCTATGCAATCCAGGAGAACGGTTCGGATTGGCGTACCATTCGTGTTCTTGATGTGCAAAGCGGCACAGTTCTCGCCGATGAGATTGCCTGGGCCCGTTTTACCCTGATTGCCTGGGCGGCTGATGGTTCCGGCTTCTTTTATTCTGGCAGCCCGGAGCCAGACGACAGTGGTCGATCTGACGCGCAAGTGGTCAACCATGCCGTCTACTTCCATCGGCTTGGCACACGGCAGTCCGACGATCGCCTCGTCCATTCTCCTGCGGCCGAAAATCCGCTTCTCCATGCTGTCGATATCACGGCGGATGGACGATTTTTGGCCATCTATTCAACCGCACTCATGGGAGGAAGCGCACTCTCCGTGGTGGACCTGTCTGTTTCTGAGTGGCAGGTGCGGCCCGTGATCGAGCGCTTCGACCATTTGTCCACGTTAGTTGGCAATGTCGGTACGAAACTTTATATTCTGACGACTGATGGAGCCGAACGAGGAAAGATCGTTACCGTAGATCTCGCCGCGCCGAAGCTGGTCTTCACCGATCTCATTGAGGAGAAATCTGGTGCATATTTGCGCCTTGCCTCTCTGGTCGGCGATAAACTTCTCTTGTCATACATGGTGGACGCAAGAATTGAAGTCGAGCGTTATGACCTGGATGGAAAGGCGGCTGGCGCTGTAAACTTGCCAGAAGCCGGCAGCGCGGGAACGTTCAGTGGCCGCCCAGGTGACAACGAAGCGTTCTTTACGTTTACCAATTACGTCACTCCCAAGACCGTTTACCGCTATGATGTCAACGCCAACGAAGCTACCTTGTGGGCTGGGCCGGATGGTTTCGTTGGTGCTGATCGTTCGCCAGGCGATATTGAAGTAGAGCAGCGCTTCTACACCGCCAAGGATGGTGCTCTCATCCCAATTTCGATCATTCGACGCGCCGGAGCCGAAGCTGCTGCGCCAACGATGCTCACCGCCTACGGGGGCTTCGGCATTCCGCTGCTGCCGGCTTACTCGCCACAAGCGGTCGCTTGGGTTCAAGAGGGCGGCGTCTATGCCGTGGCCAACATTCGCGGTGGGGGCGAATACGGAAAGGCCTGGCATGAGGCCGGCAAAGGTCAGTCGAAGACGACTGTTTTCGATGATTTCATCGCTGCTGCCGAATTCTTGAAGCGTGAAGGCATTAGCAGTGAGGGCGGGCTTGCCATTCACGGCGAGTCGCACGGGGGCATGCTCGTCGGCGCAGTCGTCAATCAGCGTCCCGACTTGTTCGACGTCGCGCTCCCTGGCGTCGGCGTTATGGATATGTTGCGCTTTGATCGCTTCACCGCAGGGAAACTGTGGGTCTCTGAATTCGGAGAACCGTCGATGGAGGACAGCTTCAACTACCTCCGGTCTTACTCACCGCTTCACAATATCAAGACTGGAGATGATTATCCGGCCATCCTCGTCACGACGGCAGACACCGACGACCGAGTGGTTCCAGCGCATTCATTGAAATACGTGGCAACGCTTCAAGCTGCAGAAGTCGGACCGCGACCACAGCTGCTCAGGGTGGAACGAAACGCCGGCCATGGTGATGGCACGCCAACTCAGAAGATCATCGACGAATATGCCGACAGATGGTCCTTTGCTGCGCATTGGACTGGACTCCGGTAAACGTCGATGAAGCGGTGTCACTCCTCTGAGGTCTTGTCGTTGTGCACCCTCACGGTCCAATTCAGGGGCCTTATGTCGCGGTGGTGCCGAGCGAGAGCATGGGTGTCGTTGTACTCACCAACGAGAACTACCCAGGCGAAGTTCGCGTTAAAGCCGCCATGGAACTTATCGAAGCATTGGCAGCAGACGGACGACGAGGTTTGGAGGCTGGCAGCGTGGGAAGCCGGCCTCCGCCTGAATTCGGCTAGACCACCCAAACAATCATTTCGAGTATGCATCGCTCCTGATCTTGGTGAATTACCGCTGTAGGCAAGGCGCATTTTGCCGATTTTGCGACCGCTCCATGTTGCTGCAATCTTCGACCGTATCGTCAGCTTCGACGTCAGACCTCGCAATCCTAGAGTTCGAGACGTCGAACAACTGAGGTATACAAATGTTCTTTCAACCACTCCTACGAAGCACTCACGCAATGAAGAGCGTCCTCATGGTAACCCTTATGGGGTTGTCTACGGCAGGATGTGTCTCAGACAGCGGATCTATGGAAAACGCGTACAGAGCCAATCTCGCCAGCGAAACTGCTCTCAACGCCCAGATCATAAGCGACCGAGCCCGGGATCAGCGCTGCCGGCGTGATCCAAGCCGTCGCGAATGCGGCCCTCGCTACTAGCACTGAGTTGGGATCACCGGCGGACTTGTTGCGCGAAGTCGGTTGGTGATCCCGGTTTCACGATGACCTTAATTGTCGAGTTGACGGTCGCGCCGGCGCTCGTTTGGGGGTGGCGCTTTGCAGGGCGCCCACGCATGGGTGGCGCCAACTCTCTATCCCCAAACAAGATGCGCCTTCGTCGCTTGCGAGCCTTTTCGACAGGAGCCGCGATGCATAAATGGAAAACACTGAGCCGGCCGACTTGGGCAGAACTGGGTGTCGGCATTGCATGCTTTCAGTTCATTCTCGTTCTGGTGGCGCTTGCCGTTGGCGGCCTGGCGCCCGGCGATCCTGTATGGCAGGGCGTGATCGGTTCATATGGCGGAGGGGTGGCAGGCCTCGGCGGATTTGCAGTCGCCTATCTGATGCGCTGCCGCGCATTGTCAGCATATGGCATGACATCGGGCAGCCTGCATTGGTTTGTGATCGCCGCGGCTTTGGCAGTTTTTGGCTACGCTGTAAGCCTGATCATTCTCCATGGCTTCGGAGAGTTGTCCGGCAGCAGCGGCAACGATCCTCAGGCGATACTTCATGCCGCAGCGCGGGGCGGCGTCATACCCTTCGTGCTCTCGTTTGTTGGCGGCGCCGTACTGACCCCTTTGGGAGAGGAGCTCCTGTTTCGAGGTGTCATCGCGAATGCCCTCAACCGTTATGGCGCGTGGGCAGGCGTCGGCCTGAGTTCGGTGATCTTTGGCATTGCCCATGGTGTGGGAGTAATCCTGCCCATCGCGATTTTCATGGGCTTGATGTGCGGCATGATATTCCGAATGTCAGGTTCCGTTTGGCCGTGCGTGGTTCTTCATGCCATCTACAATGGCTTGCACAGTGTCGGCTCAGCGCTCTCTGGCTAGTTCCAAATGCCTCAATTGACGTTATGTTTTACCTGCGCAGCTTCGCAGATCGGCCAAACGGCTCTGCGGTCGCCTTCACACTTCCGGCAATTGAACGCGGATCAGAGCGCCCCCTTTCGAGCCCTCGCGGACTCGTATCCGGCCTCTGTGCCGAGAGACTATCTCTTTCACGAGGTTCAGGCCCAGACCGCTACCTGTCTGTCGAGGACGCAATCGATGAAATGGTTCAAATACGCTCTCCCGCTCGTCAGGGGGGATCCCTGGACCATCATCTTCCACCTCGAAGTCAGGTCCGTCGACCCTGACGGTAACAGATCGACCCCCATGATCGATGGCGTTCTGGACCAAGTTCATGATCACGCGCTCAAGTGCTCCCCGATCGCCGAAACACGCTCCACTCCGCGCCACCTGAACCTCGATTGTTCCGCCTTTAGAGATCACAAGCGGAGCAAGTTCGCCGACCACATTTCTGACAAGGGATGAAAGGTCGAGCTTTTTGAAATGTCTGTCGTCTTGGAGCCGCTCAAGGTCGAGGAGTTGCTCGGTCAGGGTTGCCAGCCGGTATACATCTTGGCCGAGTTCCTGAACTGGCTGATGTGTCGAGCTCTCGATCTTGCTTTGCAGGATGGCAATCGGTGTACGCAATTCATGCGACGCTGAAGCGATGAAGCGCCGCTGGCGCTCATACCCATCATCGAGCCTGGCGAGCGCCTGGTTTACGGCGCTGATCAAGGGCAGGATTTCTCGCGGTACATTTCGGGTGTTAAGTCTGAGTCCTCGGCTGTTGGTATCAATTTGCTCAGCTTCCTGCGCCACCCGAAGGACACCGCCTAGAGCGCGCTTCACTATCCAGGGCGTCACAATCAACGACGTAAGGAGGAGCATCAGAAAAATTGGAATGGCAAAGGTGTTCGAGGCCATCAAAACCATGAAGCTTAGTTCAGAGAGTGCTCCATGTCCCATAATGGTAAGCTCGCCGATATCGCTTCGTTCCCTGCGAATTACTGCTGCCAGTTCATAGGGAGCGTCACGATCGCGCATTTGAGCATAGGACAGCTCGCTCAGGTGTCCGACAAACGATTGATAAAGTGGTGGGACATTGCCAAGCGACACGGTTTGTCGGTTGCTGTCTTCCGCAACGAACCAGAGTGTTGGCGAACTAGCACGCAATTGCTCTAACTCGGGCGTCATAACGATAGAAAGACGCCCCGCCTCGTCGCGTGCAATTGCTTGAGCGATCACCGACGTGATTTGTTGGTCAGCATAAGGACCACCACTATCAAGTCGTATCGCGACAGAAACAAGGATCGCGAAAGCTATGTATAAGGTTATGAAGTGAAACGTCAGCGGGTAGATAATCAGTGCTCGCTTGAGAGAGCTATGTTTCATCAGGCGGCTTCCCGGAGCAGGTAGCCAACCCCTCTAATCGCGTGAATCTCTATCCCAGCGCCGGAGTCTTTGAGCCGTCGGCGCAGCCGGGATATGTGAGAGTCCAGTGTGTTAGACTGTATCTCGTCATCGAAAGCGAAGACAGCCTGTTCGAGCGATTCCCGCAGTACCGTTCTGCCGCGACGTTTCATGAGGGCTGCTAGAACCCGTAGTTCGCGACGAGGTAGATCGATGCGAGCACCGTTCACCTCGACTTCCTCATTGGACAGGTCATAGATGACGGTTCCCGCTCTAATCTGCTCGCCCTGTAACTGGGCAGGGCGGCGCCGAACTGCCCTTATGCGTGCCAAGAGTTCGTCGACAGAAAACGGCTTGACCAAATAGTCATCGGCACCTTCGTCAAGTCCCACTACACGGTCTTGGACAGCACTGCGTGCGCTGAGGATGATAATGTGAACTCCGGGATTGCGAGCGCGCAGATGGGGCACGAGGCTCAGCCCTTCTCCATCCGGCAATGTGCGATCCAGAAGGACCAGATCGAACTCTCCGATTGCTGCAGCTTCCGTTGCTGCCCCCAGATTGTCTGCTTGATCGACAATAAACCGCTCGCGGCGCATGACTGAAGCCAGTGCATCTGCGAGCCGAACCTCGTCTTCAACGAGAAGTACTCTCATTCTAACCTCCATGGACCGTCGGCGGTATCATGCTCGGGAAGGCGATTCTTCAGCCAACAAGCCGTAACAGAGAGCTTTTGGAAATCACTTTCCCGGGCCGTCATGATGGTCCTTGTTGCGCATTGTGAGTTGCATGGTCCTGCCAACAGGGTCTGGCCAAACTTGGGCCACCTCGCGCGTTTCCGAGAATTGAACGCGGATGAAAACGGCGACCAACGCCACCCTTCAGCCAGCAAAACATGGGAGAGCGGTACGGGCGCTTTAGCGACGATTCGTAGCGATATGAAGACGGCCGCCGGACTAGGATTGGCGGGAAATGTCCGCGTGCGTCGGGCAACAGTCCGGTCGCTTAGGTTTCAGAATGCAAGTCGTCATGAGTTTTCACAAAGTGACTTATGGTCTCCACCACTTCTGGAACCAATGGCACATCCCCACTGAGATAAGTTGCGATGTTGGCGTTTCGATCATCTGAGGTCACTCGCTTCAGGACATGGTTGGTATCCGTAAGGGTGACCAATATGGAATTTGGCGCAGCTTTGTGCAGCCGTTCGGCATCCGCGACCGATACCTGAAGGTCACGTTGACCCTGGACGATAAGGACTGGCTTGTTGATCTTGCTCGCCAAGTCTGCAGGGTCTAGCGAGAATGCGCTGATCAGGAATCCTTGCACGTCGGCGCTGAAAAGTGGAGCAAGTTCGGGGGCAATCTTTGCCGCATCAACGCGACGCCCTGCCGATAACTCGTCTATCGCATGATCAGCCGCGTCCATAAGTGGTGCGATGGCTGGATTGGCGCGCAGCTGCTCCTTGAGGATGTCTCCGAGAGGTCGGCCCGGGGTCGCGACGAGGATCAAGCCGGAGACATTCTCCAGTACGGTGGCGGCTGCCAATGCCACCAAGCCGCCCTCGCTATGCCCCAGAAGCCAGACACGCTCAATTCCAGTTTGAAAGCGAATGACTTCAATCCAGGCCGCTGTATCTCGAACATAATCGTCGATTGTCACCGAGTTGGGATCGCCCACGGCAGCCTGGCTCCCGAACATACCCCGTTTGTCGATACGGACACTGCCAATTCCGTGCCCGGCCAGGCCTTCGGCCAGCAATCGGTAGGGTGCCGCACGCACCCCTTGCGGATTGTTGCCGTCCCGATCCGTCGGACCGGAACCAGGTATCATCAGTACTGTCGGCGCCTCATTCGTGGGACGCACCATCGTTCCGCGTAGCGGGCCATCGGGGCCTGGTGCCTTCACCTCTGCCTGGGTGCCAAGGACAATGCCTGCCCCGATCGTTGCAGATACCATCTACTCTCTCCCTGCAATCAATGCTCCCTGTCATTGTTGCCGATCTGACATGGCATTTCGATGGTGCCATGACCAATCAAGGCGTCGCCGCGGTTCCTGTCTCGCATGTAGCAACACTACAGGTAGCCTGCGCTCGTTCAGCAAAAAGCGAAGATAATGCCTGCGACGCGACAATCGCTCGCGGAAAGCCGGCGGGCACAGTGATCATGTAGACGACTTCCTTCAACTCATCTTCCGTCACGCCGATGTTCAGCGCGTACCGAGCGTGCACTGTCATCAGCTCAGTCATGCCCATGGCGGCGAACGTGGCCACTGCTGCCAGCTGTCTCGTACGATCATCGAGACCTGGCCGCGACCATACATCACCGAGCGCATAGGCCTCGGTCGCCTCCGCTAGAAACGGAAACTCTCTCCGCATGTTTTCCAGGTTGTTCTGCGGTACGCCGTTGTTAAGCTTGCTCACGACGGCCGCCCCTTTGGCGCGACGCTCCTCGACAGTGTCGGCAAGGGCTGGATGCGTCGTAGCAAGGACCGTGAAAGTTCCAAATGCTGCAAGGGACAAACAGATCACGTCAGACATTTCAGTTCTCCAATCAGTTTCATTTGATGTGGTTTGCAGGCTCAAGTGCCTGCCTGGGCGGCATCCTGAGAAGAGCGTGGAAGAAGCTCTCTTCGCGGGTCTTGGGCGTTATTGGCGGCGCAAGATCATTCCAGCGTGATGAAGTGTGTTCTCGTCGACAAAAACTCCATCGGCGGTGAACCCGGTATCGTCCCAGTAATCGATGTGGTTTCCGGTGACGACATAACGGCCTTGATAAGCACTTTGGCGACTGCCGCGGGCCTCGTCGTACCGGCCATTTGGTAGGAGTTCGTGGCGGATGCGACCATCGTCCGTCACCCACATCCCGACATAAGGGTGGTTCTGTTGTTGGGGGGAGGTCGAATGGGCCGACATGTTTTCCTCAGCTTTTGTGTTTTGGGCCAGTGCACCTGAAACGGCTGCACTGGCGATGATGATAGGGACGATAACCGAGACAAAATTCCTCATGACATAGCCTCCGCTTGGTGGGTCTCGCCGTGCTTTCCACGCCTGCTCAAAATGTGGTCCGGGTCGGTCGGACCACCATTTCGTTCACTTCAACATCCTCGGGCTGTTCAATCGCGAAGCGTACGGCGCGGCCGATCGCATCTGGTGTGAGCGCAATGGCGCGATACGACTTCATCGCTTCAGCCGCCACCGGGTCGGTTATGGTGTTTGCAAGCTCGCTTTCCACGACCCCCGGATGGATGCAGGTTACGCGCAGCTTTTCGTTTTCCTGGCGAAGCCCATCGGAAATTGCCCGAACAGCGAATTTCGTCGCGCAATACACCGCCGCGGTCGGCGATACTGATAGCGCGCCGATAGAAGCAATGTTGATGATATGTCCAGAGCCGCGTGCGTTCATCTCCGGAAGCACGGCAGCTATGCCGTAGAGTACGCCCTTGATGTTCACGTCCACCATTCTGTCCCACTCGTCGACCTTGAGCGACGACATGAGCGACAGAGGCATGACGCCAGCGTTGTTCACCAGCACATCGATGCGGCCGAATTCCCGGCGCGCTTCATCTGCAAAAGCAACAATATTCGCACGATTGGTCACATCGACCCTGCAGGTCTTGACCTTGCCGCCGGCCCACAGAATTTCTTTGGCGACGTCCTCAAGGCGGTCGGTGCGACGCGCACCGAGCACGACGGTCGCGCCTGCCCTGGCAAGTTCGCGGGCAATCCCGACGCCGATGCCACTGGAGGCGCCGGTGATGAGAACAACCTTGTCCATGACTTTTCTCCCTCGCTGTTGAGTGTTGAAAATGAGAATAGACTTGGCGCATTGTCGCGATAAGCCGCTTTCTGTTTAACTCAGAGGGAAGAGGAACTAACCAATGCCACCAGACCTGAACGCGCTTGCTGTCTTCGCCCTCGTTGCCGAAGAGCGCAGTTTTCGTGCCGCAGCAGATCGGATGGGCGTTACGCGTTCAGCTGTCAGTCAAACGATCCGCAAACTGGAAGAGACGCTTGGTATTGCGCTTGTAAATCGCACGACCCGTAGCGTCGCGCTGACTGAAGCGGGCGAGAGACTATATGCCGAGGCCGCGCCGGCCTTGGCTGAGGTGCAAGGCGCGCTGGACGGTGCGGCGAACCTAAGCTCTACTCCGCGGGGACGGCTTAATCTTGCGGTCTCATCGATCGCCGAAAGTTTTCTGTCCGGCCCGCGCCTCGCGACCTTCCTGGATCGGAATCCGGAGGTGAAATTGCACATTACCGTTACCGACGATGAGTTCGACATCGTTGCGCGGGGGTATGATGCCGGTGTGAGGCTGGGGGAGGTGATCGCCCAGGATATGATCGCAGTGCCGGTCTCGGGTGAGCAACGTCAACTGGCTGTGGCATCGCCCGCCTATCTTGAGCGTCACGGCATCCCACAGCACCCAAATGAGCTTGCAGGCCTCCGTTGCATCGGTTGGCGTCGGTCGGCGAATGTTGCGCCTTATCGGTGGGAGTTCTCGGAAAACGGGCGGGAGTTTTCGGTAGCGGTGGTGGATACGTTCACGACAACCGATATGGCGCTGATGATAAAGCTCGCAGTGGCCGGTGCTGGCATCAGCTTTGGTATGGAAGATAGCTTTAAGCCAGCAATTACACGTGGTGAACTCGTACCGGTGCTCGAAGATTTCTCCCCACGTTTTCCTGGGTTCTACCTGTATTACCCTAGCCGACGCAATATGGCACCGAAGCTCAGGGCTCTCGTGGAGCACCTGCGTGGCCCTCGCTAGGGGATGGCCCAGATCAGTGATCTGAGAGCAACGGGGCGCCGATACCTGCCTACTTAACGGTGCGGGTGCCCCAGTTGCAGGACATTGCAATATTTACAACTGGGTTCAGCAAACTCAGATTAACGCGTTGCAATATTGTGCTTCCGAGGTTTGGCGGAAGAAAAGGAACGAGGTCAGCCCCGAGTTGCATCGCCTCGGCACTCTGCCGAGCGCTTTTTTTCGCCGAGGATGCCGGCTCGCCCGAGGCGCGCCTCAGCACGAGGGCTGTGAATAGACTATCTAGCCAGAATTGGCCTAATATTGCTTGTCCAGAAGCGCATCAATTGCGCGGTCACAGACGGGACGGCTGTAGAAATAGCCCTGCCCGTGTTCGCATCCCGCCAGACGCAAGAAGCGCGCCTGCTCGATGGTCTCAACGCCCTCCGCCACGACCTGAAGCTTGAAACTTCTCGCCAGGCTCAAGATGGCCGTGACAATGGCACAGTCTTGTTCGCCGTCTGGCGTGTTCGTGATAAACGATCTATCGATTTTCAGACGGGAGAACGGGAGCTTTTTCAGCATATTCAAGCAGGAGTAACCGGTTCCGAAATCGTCAATTGCGAAAGTGACTCCCATCTCGGTCAGCTCTTTCATCACGCCCGCGGCCGAACCGATATCACGCATGACCGAACTTTCGGTAATCTCGATTTCAAGGAGCGACGGGTCCAAACCACTCTCGTTCAGTGCAGTTTTCACGTGATCAATCACACCTGCGTTCTGAAACTGCTTCGGCGACATGTTGACGCTCACCGGAATGCGGGGGTGACCATTCGTGCTCCATTTTTTGGCTTGGTGACAGGCTTTCCTGAGGACTGCTTCACCCAGCTCGACGATAACGCCGGTTTCTTCCGCAAGAGAGATGAACTCGGATGGAGGCAACATACCTTCCAGCGGATGATTCCATCTGACGAGCGCTTCGACGCCTGAGAAAAGGCCAGTTTTCAGTTCTATTTGTGGCTGAAAATGAAGCACAAATTCATCGTTTTGGATCGCCTTGCGTAGTTCTTCGGCGCGAAGGAACTTCTGCCGTGCGCTATCGAGGAGTTCCTGCGAAAAGGTTTCGACGGCGTTTCGACCGTTTTCTTTGGCTTTATACATCGCAAGATCGGCGGCCTTGAAGAGGTCGGACGCAACAAGGCCGTGCCATGGGTAGTAGGCGACGCCAATGCTACAACTGACCGTGAAATCCATGCCTTGTATAATGACAGGTTGCGCGACTGCCGCTCTGATGCGCTGAAGTCGTTCGTCAAAGCTCTCATTGTTTTCGTGCAACACAAGAACAAACTCATCGCCGCCGATCCGAGCGACAATGTCATGCCCTGTGGCGAGGCGG
>NZ_FTMQ01000005.1 GCF_900156055.1 Rhizobium sp. RU33A
GTTGCCGGCAGGCCGACGACCGCAAGGCTCGTCCCCGCATCGACATCCGATGCATTGGCAAGCGCCAGGAGCGAGACCGAAGCCCCGTCCTCGATCGCCGCGCCCGTCACCGCACCGGAGACCTCCGGAGTGTCGTTGGTCCCGGTGATAGAGACCGTCGGGTCGGCACCGGCCAACACCGAGGCAAGGTTTCCAGCCTCCTGATTGTTGGCATTCCCAGTTCCAAAATCATCAGCGCCCTGATCGTCACCGAGCAGATCCAGTACCTGCTGCCGTCCGATGCCGGCGATCGATGCGCCACTGGAATCTTCGAAACTAGCGCCGGAACCGGACGGCGGTTGGGGCGTCACCGAATAGATCTCGTTCGGTCCGGCAGCGATATCAAAGCCGCTCCTCTCGAGGGCTGCGAGCAGAGCCTCCTGTGGCACCTCGATGTCGCCGATGATAAAGGTCGGTACATTCAAGGCAGCGCCGCTAATCCGCAGCAGCCAACCGTCCGGCTGAATCAGCAGCAGGTCGTCCCCGTCGAGCTTGACGTTTTCGAGGCTATCGTTGGCAGCAAGCCTCACCCTGTTTCCTGCATCAGGAACGATGACGCGGACGCGAGGCACTTCGCCGGATGTTTCAATGCCCGCTGGAATGCCGGCACCGGCAACTATCTGCGCCATCAGGACATCGTCCTGGCTGCTATCAGCACCCCTGCCATCAAACAGGTGTTCCGTGGCTTGAAAAGCGAGATCCTCAGTCATTCCAAAACTCCCCGAATACATTTACCCGGTCTTAACCGGTCGGTGTTTTGTCAACAATTGCTTCGGATCGCCCGTGGCATACCTATGTATGCGCAAGTCGAATGAATTAACATATAGTTAATATCTTGGCATATCTATATATGCCATCCTTGTTCTTTCAGACAGATGATCTCGAGGATTTTCCCATATTAAAGAATTCAAATTAATGCTTCTGCATACAAAATATTTAATGTAGTAACTATGTTGTTTATTCAGATTTAGGAGAAAATATTAGTTGCCTGCCATTTTTTAATGACATTGTTGAAATGTACGGCGGCTATGCAAGCAGTTGCGAATGAGCCACGACGCGCAGAACCCGGGGATTTAGTGCAAGTCGATACTGCTGGCCCGCTTGCGCCTCCCCTAGCACTTTACGAGACGGCGCCTGCAGCCCGACCCAAATTCACTTATCCCGCATCTTCACCACCCACAGCCTGGTCCGCAACGGGCTCCTACCGCTTGTGCCAGCCGCTTTAGCCGTTCTCATGGCGGCAGCCCAAACTCATGACATGACACGGCGCCCGGCGAAGGAAACTGCCAAGAGCTGGCGTCGATTCGGGACTGGGATGTCTCAGCTTCCATCTTGAAGGCAGCTGCTTCCGTTGGCGATGGCATCATCCGGACCGTCAGGAAGGAACCGTCGTTGTTTGGGCTCAACGCGTTCGATCCGGCAAGATCCTGAGCGGCCCGCGCATATCCGGCGTGATCCGGAAGGCAGCCGCTTCAGGCGCATCCGCCGTCTGCGTCAACCGCTCCCCGATCTGGCCGCCCCCCGTCGATCTTGGCGACGGCGACATTATCGCCCAGATCTGCCGCGTCGCGGCCTCCGTCAACAGCCTGATCGCCGACCGCGTCGACTAGCAAAACTATGGACGCTGCCGCCATTGGCCGATGCCTGAGGAAACGCTGGCGCGCTTCGGCGGCGACTGCGAAGACTGTCCTTCCTCAAGATGGCCGTTCTGCCACGTCTCAGCACTCCTTTGACCGCCACGGAAATGGTCTTCGTCAAAGGCACTAACCCTCGACTGTTTAACGCCATTCTTTCCGTCATACTCCAGGACCAAACGCGCATCCTCCACCGCATGGCGGACGTATTCGATCCCGAAAAGTGACGCTACACCCTACTCGGCTCGTTCTCGAGTTCCGCCAACCAAGGTTGTCGGCCACACGGGCGACAAACAGAACATGACGGCATCCCTGAAGGACATGGCAAGCATCGACCCGGACTTTCCAAACACGGTCTGGACATGCCGTGCCAAGGTCGGAATGCGTAAGCAGCGCGCCAACATCAAACGATCCTGCACGTTGGACGTATTCAGCCAGAACCCGTCACGAAGGCGATCACGGCATCGGACTTTTCGAGATCCGACGCGAGCGCCATACTGAGTACTCCTCGGGCCTTACGATCGTTATATGTGATGGTGAAGCCTGTCTGCCGCCCACGTCCATCATCTTCTTTCATCGCCTTGATGATGTCGGTGACCGAATTGTCGAGCGTCAGCCGAAGGCTGGTGAATGAGCCGTTTAACTCGAGATTGGAGAACCGCGTCTTGAGATACATCAAGAACGCGCTGTTCTGGAAGAGGATCCGTTTGTCGAGTGACAGAATGAACGCAGGTGCCGGGCAGGCGGCCACGATACGTGTGGAGTTATGGCTGTTGGCTAGCTGCTTCAACGCCTCGTAGCGGTCGAGTATGCCATGCATTATCGAAGCACGCAGCTGGGAACTCAGTCCGCTGGTCCCCTCTCTTCTATCGCTTAGGTTTTCGAGATAGGTGGCAACAGATACTCCCTCGCTTTGTGCCACTTCATCGAGCGCCGTCCAGAAAACCCGCTCGAGGTTAAAGCCATGCCTTTTCCCGGCCGAACGAATTGCCCGGAAATGCGGTTTCAGTTGGTCATGATCCCTCATCATTCGCTGGTCCTTAGCCCCCGCCCTTGCACTAACGCTCGGTCAGTGCCTCGTGGCGTGCTTTGCTCAATGGCTTCATCAAGTAGTCCAGAACTGTCTTGCGACCGGTCAGTATCTCGACGGATGCAACCATGCCGGGCCGGACTTCATGGGCGGCTGGCCCTTTGCCGATCCGGGCTTCTCCTGTCTGGACGAGGACCTGATAGTGAGTTTCGCCGGTTTCCGGATTGACGATGCTGTCGGCGGAGACGTTTGAGACACGGCCTTCAAGCCCTCCATAGATGGAAAAGTCGTATGCCGTCAGCTTGACGAGCGCTGTTTGTCCCGGCTGGACGAAGGCGACGTCGCGCGGTGAGATGCGGGCTTCGACAAGAAGCGTCTCAGTGGCGGGAACGACGCCGGCAACAACAGCGCCCGGCTGGACAAAGGCTCCGATGGTGTTGACGTCCATGGTATTCACGACGCCATCGACCGGCGAGACGATGTCTGTCCTTTGCACCTTGTCAATCGCACCCCTTATGGTCGCTTCCAGAACGCTGGTATCGGCAAGGGTTTCGCCAAGCTCGCGACGCGCCTCCTGCTCGAAATCGGACTGCAGTTCCTTGACCTGAAGTTCTGCCTCCCGCTGCGCGTTCTGCAAGCGGTTGAGGCTTTGGCTGATGGTCTCACGCTGACCGCTCTGTTGTGCGATTTCACGGTCCAAGCGGAGCAGTTCGATTTCCGGATGCAGATTTCGCTCCACCAGAGGGGCAATTTTCGCTCGTTCGGCCAACATGGCCTGAACGACGGTATTGGCCTGGTTGATGCTGCTTCGAGCCTCAGCCACTTCGTCTGATCTTTGCTGGCGACGCGCCTCCAGCACCTGAAGCTTGTTGCCGTAATTGGCGCGCCGCGCCTCGAGCAGGTCCCGTTCATTATCGCAGATACTGGATGAAACGCGGGCGGTGGGCTCTGGGCAGACAAAATCCGACCGGAACAATCCTCCGATCTCCAGCCGCAACCTAGCGATCCGCGCCTGAAGAGAATCGAACCGCGCCTGGGCTTCGCCCAGGCTGGCGAGATTCACGGAACTATCAAGCCTCACAAGCAGGTCGCCCTTCTTGACGACCTGACCGGCCTTTACGGCGATCTCCTGTACAACGCCCGCCTCACTGGATTGGATGATCTGGGTCTTGGACAGTGGTATCACCCGGCCGTCCCCCCGTGATATCTCGTCAACTTCTGCCCAGGCTGCCCATGCAATGAACGCGATGACGCAGCAAAGGCAGATCCAGATGATAAGCCGCGGCGCAATCGGCGGACGGTCCTCCTGCCGCATCATTGTGCGTCCTCCAGCTTTCGCTGCAGGGCGGCAATGACGGTCTCCTTGGGGCCATCAGCCACCACCTTGCCATGGTCAATGACGATAAGACGATCAACCAGTTCCAGCATGCTGTATCGATGGGTCGAAATCACCAGCGTCGTGCCTAAAGGCACGGCGTCCCGCAGGCAGCCGATCAGCTGGCGCTCACTGGCGAGATCCATGGCGCCGGAAGGCTCATCTAGAAAAATGATCTTCGGGCGGCAAAGAAGCAACCGGGCAATGGTCACCGCCTGCTTCTGGCCAGACGACAGATTGCCCCCACTTTCCCCGACAGGCATATCAAACCCTCTGGGATGGCGCGCCGCGAACAAATCGATGCCGACCCGTCGCGAAACCTCGACCAATTCCTCATCCGAGGCACGCGGATTGCCCATCAGAAGATTGTCTTTGAGGGAGCCCGAAAAAAGGTCGCTGGCCTGTCCGGCGACAGCGACGGCGGCCCGGACCTCGGCTGGGTGAAACTGTTGGCTGTCTATGCCGTCGATCAAGACACGTCCGTCGCCCGGCACATAAAGACGCGACATCAATCGGCCGATCGTGGTCTTGCCCGATCCGATACGGCCGATAATGCCAACCCGTTCGCCGGCTCTAATCCTGAAAGACACTTCGCAGAGCGCATCCTGATCTGCTGCGGGATAGCGGAACCGGACGTTGTCGAAGGCGAGGTCGCCGCGCTCGACCACACGGTTGACGAAGCCGGACGCCTGTGGCGTGTCCTCCGGCTCACCCATGATCTTGTCAAGGATGCGCAGGGAAAGAACCGCTTGGCGAAAACGTGCGAGCGTCATGGCAAGTTGGCCGAGCGGAGCAATTGCGCGACCTGAGAGCGTGACCGAGGCGATGATCGCGCCTGTCGTTACGTCGCCGGCCTGGAAAAGATAGGCTCCAAGAAGGATGATCGCTACGGTCACGATCTGCTGAATGAACTGGGTGGCATTCACCGCCAGCGCCGATATGCGCTTAATCTCTTCGCCGGTTGCAGCACTGTTAACGGTGAGGTCTCTCCAGCGCTTCAGCAGCACGCCTTCAGCCCTCAGGGCCTTGATGGTCTCGGTTGTGTGGATGGTTTCCACCAGGAGAGACTGGCGAAGTGCTGCTTCGTTTGCGGCGGTCGCGACCTTACGACTGATAAGTGCCTGAGCGGCAAAGCCAATCCCTAAGACGGCCAGGAGCGCGACAGTCGGCACAAAGCCCAAGGGACCGCCAACCGCGAAGATAGCCGCAATAAAGATGAAGATAAAAAGCGTGTCTATCAAGGTCGCAATGGTGTTCGAGGTAAAGAATTCGCGCACGAACTCATATTGTGAAATCCGGCTGACAAATTCTCCCGTCGACATGGCCCGTGCCGCCAGAGACGTGTTCATCACCTTCTGAAACAGGATATAGGACAACTTCTGGTCGATCTTGCGACCCGTGTAATCGATGAGCGTGGCCCGGGCATATTTGAGCAGGAAGTCGAAAGCAAAGGCCACGGATATGCCGACGGCCAGAACCCAAAGCGTAGCCATGGCCTCGTTCGGCAGGACCCGATCATAGACATTCATCACGAAGATAGGCGATGCCAGGGCCAGAATATTGATAAACAGCGCGGCAGTGCCAACCCGAAGGAAGGACCGCCAATAGGGCTTCACAGCCGATGCCAGCCAATGGGGTTTTTCCAGCCTCCCATCATGCAACTGGCCGAGTTCTTCGTTCTGATTCAGGTAGTGCCGCTTGAAGTCGAAGGCTTTACCGTCGAGTGGCTCTGCGTCATCGCCCTCAAAATCGATCGGCCTGGCTTCCTCTCCCGCTCGCAGGCTCAAAAGCCGACCCCATTCATCCCGACCGCGTACGGGGATAAAAGCACCAGTGCGCGTTCTCAGGAGAGCGGGGTAATTGGCATTCCCACCGGATATGTCGTCAATACTGCGTTCGGTGACCTCCAAGCCCATTCGCCCGGCCACTTCACCGGCCGCCTCGATATCAGGGTCTTCGAGCTGGTCCTCAGGAATACCGGAATAGAGAACCGTCATTGAGCCACTACGCTCAAAATAAAGGCTGATTTCCCTGAAGGCCTCCCGGAAATTCATGGTCGCTCTGTCCGCTGTGCTTGTCTTGCGTTTCCGGCAATCACGGCGATCGAACCGGCGCGAGCAGATCGAGTGGCAGGTCGTTTTGCTGCTGCGACGGTAGTTTTTTGTAGGCCGGCTCGCGTTCATTGGTCCGGACGTCGAATTCCTTGCGCGCGTAAGCCTCCGACTGAGCCCCGGCCTTGAGCTTGAATGAGCCGACCAGCGAGCCCATGGCGGCCAAGATCTGGTAATCGGCATATACAGCGGCATATTGCGCCGTCTTGGCGAGGACCTGAGTGTTGAACCATGTGTTTTGAGCGCTCAGAACATCAAGAAGCGACCGCTCGCCGATCCTGAACTGATCGCGGTAAGACGCGACCAGCTCGTTGGCGACGCTTACTTGTTCGCGAAGAATGGATGCCTGTTCGGCTCGTCTTGCTCGCTTGTTCCACGCCGAAAGGATCGACTCCCGGACTTCCCGGTACACCAAAGCATTGTCCTGGCGGCTCTGGCTCGCACGGCGTATTGCCTCCTGCTCGGCGGCCTGATCGCGCCCGCCTCGATAAAGGTTCCAACGTGCCACAACCTTTGCCTCCAAGTCGTGGGTCCGGCCCTCACTGCCATCGATATTGCTGCCAACCCGGGCCGTTGCCTCCAGCGCGACCTTTGGCAGGTAGGAGGACTGTGCTCCTCTCACCATTGCTTCAGCAGCATCGATATCCGCGCGGGCGGCAGCGATTGCCGGGCTCTGGCGCCGGGCGATCTCCATGGCGTTATCGACAGTGCCTGGAACGACCGATGAAACCGAGGGCGGCTGACGCATGGCTTTCATGGAGGCAGGCGCCACACCGACCAGGCGGGCAAACCGGATTTTTGCCTGTTCCAGATCCTCCTCGGCCTCTTTCAGCCGTGCCTTCGCGGACAGCAAACGTTCTCGGCCTTGGGTCCGGTCGACTACCGTTAAGGTACCGCCGGATGCGCCTTCGGAGATATCGGAAACGATTTGTGACAGCGCGGCAGCGTTTTTCTTGGCGATGGCGACGATCTCGGCCTGCAGGAGGATCTCGAAGTACTCCTGGGTCACCGCCAGTGCTAATGCCTCGGATCGTTCGCCGACCCGATAGGACGCGCCATCAACGCGCGCCGCTTGGCGCTCAAGAGCGGCGCGTCGCGACCCTCCGTCAAACAGCGTCTGGCTTAACGTCAGTCCAACATCGGCTGAGTCCAGCTCGTCGTTTTCGATCCCCAGCCGACGCCGCCCCGGGCTATCGAGTCGGCGACTGCCCGCGGACATCTCAAGGTCCAGGGTTGGCAGATAAAGCCCTTTTGCCTGCCGCAGCTCGAACTCAGTCGCCTCGCGATTTTGCGCCGCCGCAAGCACCTCCGGGTTGGTTGTCAGGGCGGTTTCGACAGCCTCCCGCAGTTCGGTGGCAGTAGCCGGCAAAGCCAGCGCCCACATCATCGCACCAAATGCGACCGCAAGTTTCCGTTCCACCACAAAGCCCCCCTAACACACATTCACACTTCTGCATCCGGCCACACCACAAAGTCTTGGAGAGGCAATCTGCGCATCGGAGGCATCCTCCTCGCCTCCCAAGGCCAAAGAAAAAGCCGCCGAAACCATGAGACCCAGGCACAAGACTGGCCAACTTGCGTTGGGTTTCACTTTCCCAACAAGCAGCTCAGCGTGGCCCGGTGGCTCCAATACTCTGTCGCGCCTGTGTGTTGTATTGTCTGTTTTTTAGTCAAACAATCCAAGTGAAGGAAATATCTATTATTCAGAAAAAGAATGATGCTTACCTAACAATCCTTATGGGGATGAGAGCCTTCAATATTGGCCGGAGCGGGCCAAAAAAGGGCTCCAAGGCAACAACAAGGCGCATCTGAACTGCAGATCGCTATTGCACAATTGTGTAACGTGACCGGCAAAGGGCCGTTGACCCACGCCGGCCTGACGGAGCCAGTGGGTCGGTATGATCATCGCAGATATCGGAAGGCTGGAATTATGGGCCGCGAAGCCATCATCACCTTATGTTTGGTGCGTCGGTACTAACGAGACAGGATGCGCGCCAGTATAGGACGGCAGCGATCACACCAAATCCTTGAAGGCAGACGAGAGCGATATTGAGGGACGAAGCGCCTCCTATGGCGACACTGGCTGCGCCGACAAGCGTCGGTCCAAGTCCGAGGCCAACAACAGTCGCAAGGGCCATCAGGGCCGCCGATGCTATCGGTCGTTCAGGCGGATCAACAATTTCATGCAAAAGGCTTATGGTGGGAGGATAGCTAGAAAGCGCCAGGGATGCCGGGATGGCAAATGCTGCCAAGGCAAGTGTCGGCTGATCGGCCAACAGGAAAAGCAGCGACAACGGTTTGGTGACAAGAAGTATGATAGCGGGGCCACGAGCAAGCCAGTTCCATTCCTTTCGCGCGAGGTTGCCAATCACGCGACTTGAAACGATCGTACCCGCAATCGCCAGCAAGGCGCCAATCGAGACCGTGGCGGCTGCTTCGATTTGCGAAAAGCCGTGCTTGCGCATGAGAAACGCCGGATACCATGCAACCGCGCCTGACAGCACGATCTGGTTGACGATTTCCGCGACGAACACCAGTCGAGATCGTTTTTCTTTCCAGATCTTGCCCAGAGCTCCCAACAAAAGCGCTTCGGAACCGGCTGTCTCACTGCGATAGTCCCGTAGCGGTTCCTTTACGAGAAACATAAGAAGTCCCGGGATGATCCCCAGTACACCAGCACAGAGCATGGCGACGCGCCACCCATAAAGGTGGCCTACCACGCCGCCTATTACGAGCGCCATCAGGCCTCCCAAGGCCGAGCCGCTAACAAACTGTCCAAACAGTCGGACCCGACCGGCCGCGTTGGTGGAATCGGACAAAATCGAATGCGACGCGGGGATTGAAGCCGCTTCGGCCGCGGCGATCGCCGCCCGGGCGAGGAGGAGATGAAGAAAGCTGCTCGCGAATGCGCTGGCAACGGTAACCAGGCCCCAGAAGGTCGCCGAAACCGCGACGATGTTTCGCCTGTTTCCTGTTGCTGCTGCGAGAGCCGCGGGAATGGACGCCAACGCAAAAGCAACGGAGAATGTAAGCCCGGACAGCAATCCCATCTCGAGGTCCCCGAGCGCTAGTTCAAGTCGAATGGCCTCCAGCAATACGCTGAAAATCTGGCGGTCGAGATAGTTGGCCGCATAAATCGCAAACAGGAGCCAATAAACGACCTTCATGCATACACCTGAGACGTCATGATCAGTACATGAGTCGCCAACAAAAGGCAGGCAGCACCTTACCAACGGCACCTCGACTCGGGGAGAAGTACTTATAATCAACATTTTGAGGATGAATAGCCTGATTGCAGGCAGTCATCGTTCAAGCTTGGATGGAACCGCGATCTGTCAGATCCCTCCAAAGAAACAGAGATCATCATCTTTGCGAACGAAGATATGAGGCGACCCTCATGCTGTGGCGTCCATTCAAATATAGCGCCTGGGGCATGCCAAAGGCGCGATTGCAAGGCTTGCTTGCCACTGCAAATGTCTCTTTATTCCTCGCTCGTTCCCGGGGTGAGCGACAAGATTGACGGACATTGCTTTTTCACCATCGGGTTCAGCAACACGATGATGAAGGCATTCGCTAGCTGGACGGTATTCTGGTATGTCGAGCCCGGAGTCTAAAAGGCCGCCTAATTGCAAGACTTTTCCGACGACGTCATGGCGCCAGTAAGCGAAACTGAGCAAAGGTCCACCACAAGCATGAAGCAAAACATAGACCTGCGCCATATCGATCTCAATCTCTTGATCATTTTCGAGGCGATCTATACCGCTGGAAGTATCACCCGCGCAGCGCAACAACTCAACATGAACCAGCCAACTGTCAGCAATGCGCTCGGGCGGCTGCGGTCGCAGTTTAATGATCCGTTGTTTCAAAGGGCTGACAAGGGCGTCGCGCCAACGCCATTTTCGGAAAGCCTGATTCATCCAATACGCACGGCGCTATCCTTGTTGCGTGACAGCCTGTCGATCAATCGGGATTTTGATCTGAGCAATGCGGTCAGAAACTTCAGGATCGCCATGAATGACTACACCGTGGCAGGCTTGATCCCCAACCTAATCAATCTGATTACCAAGCGCGCACCTGGCATCAAGCTCTACATAATCGGGCAGGAAGCGATGCCGGCGCTGGATGCCTTAGTGTCTGGCGAGGCGGATATCGCCGTGGACATCTTCATGCGCGAAGCGCCGGGTGTGAACTTCGTGCCGTTGCACAGACCCCATGGCGTGGTGGTCGCGCGCCGCGGTCACCCAGTACTACAGGGTGACATCAGCAAGCAGCAGTTCTGCGACGTCGGTCATGTGGTCCTTCGTCAGGATTCGCGGATAAGAGCCCACATCGAGGCCGATTTGCTGTCACAAGGCGTATCGCGGCGTGTTGTATGCGAGGTTTCGAATTGCCTCCTCATTCCATCGATTCTTAACACAACAGACCTTATTGCCGTTCTGCCCGGACCTTTCGCGCGAATTGCGGCGCGGCACTACGACCTCCAAGTGCTGCCTTTGCCATTCCAATTCTTGGCCCCGCGACTACAGATTGCAACATTGGCCGACAAAGCAACGGACCCCAGCTTAGAATGGTTACGCCAGCAGTTGCACCAGGCAGCCAAGGAGGCTGCCGGTGAAGAAAATTGGCTTGCCCCTGCACCCGCATGAGAGGCAAGAAGAATCTTCAGGTGGCCCGCGCAATCAGGCGCTATTTCGCTAACTTCGAAACGAATGAGCCGTTTCTAACAGCGCACCGCTCAACAGATTTGCTACCTGACACACAGTGATTGCAGATATCATGGAGATAAGATAATCACCTGGAGATGAAGACCTCATTTCCTCTGGCCCTCTGCCAGGCTGTTTCACGCCCTATACTTCGACTTGAAAATTGCAGGGGTAGTCGCAAAAGCGTTGAATGAACTCCCCCACATTCTTGCAGAGCACAAGGTTCTCTTGCGCGCGGGTTCACGCTTATTTGAACTCTCAGCATCGGCAAAAATTCTTCAGCGCGATCTGTTGATGCCTGAAGCTAGCGCAGGTTGTCAGACCTTTAAGAAGATCGGCATACAATAGAACCAGATTTTGGGGCTTCTCATGTATGCTGTCGTCTCTTGCCTGGTTTACGAGCATAATCTCTATCTAGTGGCGCTTGCTGCGGTCATCTGCATCTCCTCAAACGCTCTGACTGTTTTCGTGCTTTCCAAAGCCCGGGAAGGCGATGAGCTCAAGCGAGACCGGTGGAGTTGGATTGCATTTGCCGCAGCCAGCGGCGGCTTTGGCATATGGGCCACACACTTTGTGGCGATGATTGCCTATGATCCCGGTTTCGACGTCAGCTACAAGCTGCTCGAAACCTTGGTTTCGCTCGGGATAGCAATCATTGCGTCATTCATGGCGCTGACGCTCTCATTAACGAACAGGTCTATTGCCGGGGCCGTTGGCGCTGGCCTGATTTTCGGGCTCGGTGTCAGCAGCATGCATTTTACCGGCATGTCGGGCATTGAGGCTGGCGGTTATCTGATATGGGATCGCTCGCTTGTCCTGGCAGCCATTATGTTTTGCGGCGTGGTTTCTCCTACAGGCTTCTGGCTTGCAGACCGAAAATCCCCTCGTGACATGGTGGGCGCGGCCGCAGCACTTACCGTGGCGATCGTATCCTTGCATTTTACTGCAATGGGTGCGGTGACCGTGGTTCCAGGACCGCAAGATGATCTGGGCACGACCTCGCTTTCTAAATCCTGGATGATCACCACCATCCTCGTTGTCTGCGTCGCGCTCGTTGCCGGTGGCGCGGCCGTCTTCAATGTCACGGCAAGGGCAGAGCGCTCCACTCGCAAGGCCAAGGCTTCCTTTGACCTTCTGGTGTCGGGGATCACCGACTATGCAATCTACATGCTGGACACCAAGGGCTTTATCACCAACTGGAATGCCGGTGCCCAAAGAGCCAAGGGATATGATGCATCAGAGATCGTCGGCCAACACTTCTCGGTGTTCTACACTGACGCCGATCAAGCCCGAGATCTTCCATCCGGGGCCTTGAATGAAGCCCTCATCAATAAGCGGTATGAAGCCGAAGGATGGCGGCTCAGGAAGGACGGCACGCAGTTTTGGGCCTCGGTCCTGATCCAGCCGATTTTCAGCGAGGGTGAACATGTGGGCTTTGCCAAAATCACCCGCGACATCTCTGAGCAGAAGGCCGCACAGGACAAGATCACACAGGTATCGCGCAACCTTGATCTCGCACTGGAATCGATGATCCAGGGATTGTGTCTGTTCGACAAGGACGAAAAACTCGTGCTTGCAAATCAGCGCTACACAGAGATCTTCGGCTTTGACGAAGCTGTGGCTCAACCAGGTGCCAGCTATGTCGACATTGTCGAAACTGGCTATCTCAATGCCATTTCAGAGGTTAGCGAGGCCCGCCGCCGGAGCAAGAACCACTACGAAAAGACAATGAAGGCCATCAGGGAAGGGCAACGCAGTCTCGTGCACAAGATTGCGAATGACCGTACCGTGCTTGCAAATTTCAACAAGCTTGCGGACGGGGGATGGGTTGCAACCTTCGAAGACATCACGGAGCGCATGCAAAGCGAAGAACGCATCGCTTTCCTGGCCAAGAACGATAGTCTGACCAAGCTGCCAAACCGTCCGGCCTTCACCGACTATGCCACGCATGAAATCGCCTTTGCCGAGCATAGTGGCGGCAAGCTTGCCATGATTGGTCTGGATCTTGACCGGTTCAAACAGATCAACGACCAGCTGGGTCACGCGGTCGGTGACCGCGTGCTTGTCGAGCTTGCTGCCCGCATGTCGTCTGTTCTGCAAGACCACGAGCTTGTTGCCCGCTTCGGAGGTGATGAGTTTGCCGCTCTCAAGCGCTATGATGATCATGGCGAACTCTTGGATTTTGTCGAGCGGCTACGCGCCGAGCTCGTCCGCCCGGTCACCATCGACGAACACCGCTTAAGCTGCGGCGTCAGCATCGGGATTGCGGGCTATCCCGATGATGGACTGACCCTCGAATTGCTTCTCGCAAATGCAGATCTCGCAATGTACCGCGCAAAAGAATCGATGTCCGAGCAGGTCTGCTTTTACGAGCCAGCGATGGACGAAATTGCGCGAAACCGGGCCCGTATGGCGAAGGACCTTTGGCAAGCGCTGGACAGAGGCGAGTTCAGCCTCAACTACCAGGTGCAGAAATCGGTCGCGACCGGCAAGATCACCGGCTATGAAGCCTTGCTGCGCTGGCAGCACCCGACCAAAGGTGCCGTCTCTCCAGCTGAGTTCATTCCGGTCGCCGAGGAATGTGGCGCAATCATTCCTATTGGCGAATGGGTGCTCCGCAGAGCCTGTCAGGATGCTGCAAGCTGGCAAAGCGCTCACAAAGTTGCGGTCAATCTGTCTCCGATCCAGTTTGCCCATGCCGACATCAAGGGTCTCGTTGAAGAGGTACTTCGAGCAACGAAGCTTGATCCAAAGCGACTTGAGCTGGAGATCACCGAGTCATCGATTATCGTCGACAAGGATAGGGCGATGGCCGCATTGACCAGCCTCAAGGCTCTTGGCGTGTCTATTGCAATTGACGACTTTGGCACGGGTTATTCGTCGCTCGACACCTTGAGGTCATTCCCGTTTGACAAAATCAAACTCGATCGCAGTTTCATGACCGACCTCGAAAGCACAAGCGGCTCAAGAGCAATGATCCGAGCAGTACTGGCCATGGGCCACGGGCTCAACATACCCATTCTGGCTGAAGGGGTTGAGACATCCGATCAGTTGGAGATCCTGCGTGTTGAAGGCTGCCATGAGGTGCAGGGATATCTACTTGGTAGGCCTGGCCCGATTAATGTAGCGCAGAGCGAGGCGGCATAACGCGGGTTCTGCGCTCTGTCTGAGGCGCGTTCCCCCTAATCAAGCGCGTCCGGCGCGCGTTGCTGTTCCAAAAACCTTCTTACTTGCAAGACTGTCTCTAGGTCGGTTGATCGTCTCCGAGATGTCGCTGCAGAGGCAACCAGAAATCAGGAGCGCTCGATCGTTGACGGTTGGAATAAAACAAAACCCGGACCAAACTCAGATCTTGATCGCCGCGCCTCGAAGACCCACCGAATGTCGACCAACGATTTGTGTTCGCACAGCAAATCGAAGCGATAGAGCCAGATCGACAACTTCAACTGACGTCTGCGCCCCAGGTCAACTTTTGCGACACTGTCTCGTCAGCAGGCTCGGCCGAATATTGGTTCCAGATTCCAGCCAACCACCCGGGATATCTGTGCTGCGAGATGGCAGTAAAGCCAAGCTGATCATCAGCCGCGTGTCTGGCGCAATCAGCGTCAGACACGGTGAGGCTTTCAGGTTGGGCTTTCATCAACACGAGCAACCCAGAGCGAGCCAGCACGCGCTTCGCTTCGCAGATCAAACGCCGCTCGACCCCATGGCCGTTAAGCGATGGATGCACCGATAACTGCTCCAGATGGGCTACACAGGTGCATTCCTCCAAGACTCCACCTTGCCCCAAAGCTTTACGCAACAGAGATCTTTCATCTGCCAGAATATGAAATGCCTCCAGGGCGTGATCGCTGCGCATATCAAAGATGTCAAAGTACCAATCATCGTCGCTTTGAGGGAGATACCCTGCCTGCACCACGTAACCGCCGAGGTACCCTGGGACGGCAAGACAACCTGAGTCATCTGAAACCGCATATTGGCGCAACTCGACAGAAAATTCAAAAATCTTAGGCTCATCAGGGTTTTTTCTGAAGATTGTCTCGATCTTAAAGTGACTGTCTTTTAAATCTATATCCCTCATTACCCAGTGCCTGTTTGCATAGAACCGTTAGTTCAACGGCGTGAGACAACCCATATTTGATTCCTGTCGAGATATATAATTGAGAAGAGCCCGAAGGGAATGCTTTTACCCATGGTTTGATTTGCCTCGCTTCTGTTCAGCAAGCAAGCTAATGGGGTGAGTGTCCGAAGAAACCCAAGTTTTCGGAGATATCTCGGGTCAAACTCTTTCTGCTTCCCGAACTCGACTGGAGATCGCATCGCGCTACTGACATGCCCTATCTTCAAGCAGTCACTCAACCTTCGTCTCTGATGACTGAAGACAGGTAGTTTCAATTGATGCTGCGTTATCGTGCACCCTCCGGCTGATGCAATGCATCTGCGATTTCTAGGATGAAGTGTTTCGTCCTCATCTCCAGCGCTGCAGCGTTCAACTGAAGATCCATCGCGACCGCGGGTCCATTCCCATTCCTGCGAATGGTTTGAATGACCTTTTGAGCAACGGCATCAAGATCGTGATTTCGAGCGTCCATTAAATGGATTGCCTGGATCAAAAGCATGGCAGGTCGCCCTGCCCAGAATGAAGGCGTGCTTTCAGAAAATCTCTTGAAATCCAGCCTGTAAATCGTTGGCACATTACCGCTGTTTTGGCCGATGCTAGCGTCAATCGTGATCAGGCGCGGACGGGCCCTTGCGTATATTACGGTCGAGAAAGGTCTGCTTGAAATCAGCCCAAATGCGTGCGCCGCCGTCAATCCGTCGACCAAAACCGCAAGGCTGTCACGTCTAGCAATCGCGTCTACATAGGAAAGAATGGGAGGGATTTCCCAATTTCCGGTGATCGGGTCTTCGATCGGCCGGTCATATAGGCCACGCAACGGCCTGCGGATTTTCCCACGCCGTACAAGGCGTTGCAACGCTTTTTCCACGGCGTAGGAGCTGCCGAAATCCAGAAAGTCGGTCCGATACCACACGCCTAACGGAGCGGCCTCTTGTATGCGCGTGAGGATGTGCTCCGCAACGCCTGCTGTTTCGTCTTGTCGAGGCGTGCAAGTGATTGAAAAGTCGATCATCGAGGAACTCGTGAGGCAGATCAAGCGTAGTCGAATTCTTGAAACGATGCTTATGGACCACCCCGGCTTTGCCGGAGGCCATTTCGTTTAAGTTATGCGGCTAGGGCTCACGCGTCCAGCGTGGCGTAGTATCGTTATTCGGCCTCGGCTGGCAGGATATTCCCGAAGGGTTTGAACCGCTAAACTACCGCGCCTGATGGGGCTAGACTCCTGTCGAGCTCAGCGACTTGGAATTCCCAGTCTCGCCCTTCATCGCCATTGGGTTACCGCTGACTTATTCGGGCTCGTGGGTGGTGCTTGAGGTCTTCAAGAACCCCAGCGATTTAAACGAAATCAAACCGATATCCACTGAAATCTACCTGAGGTAGTATTTCGTGCTAAGGTGTGGATCGCGCCAAGCTGCCCCCCGAGTTTGTACGAGACCCATGTGCGAAACAAAAGGACAATCAAAAATTTCAAATCTAGCGGAATTAACGTGCTAGAAATGATACTTAATAAGATCCCGCACCAGTTTTTCTGCGTTTTCGCCAGAACATGGTGGTTCCCACGGCCGGGACGGAGCTTCACTTCTTAAATTTATTAGATTTTTTCGGCTTTCGCCCAATAGTTGGTAGAATAACTGTAAAATAAATCTGACACTCGCAATGCCTAAAAGAACTCACGCTCTTTTGCGCAACTGCCAAGACATAGCCGCCGCACGTCTTGGGAATTGCCCCGTGAAGACAATTAGGTGGCCCATTATTGGGGCCCGAGGGGGACAGGCTCGCCGCCGCAGACGTTTTCTATGGCTATGCGCCATCAAGAAAACCCTGCCCCCTCGGAACAAACTCATGCTGACACTGATGACAAAAATTGCAATCACCAACTTCTAGGGGGCTGGAGAGGCATGACCATTTCGGGCTCGCAAACCGACAGCGCTCGTTACGGAGAACAGGACAAGACCCGATCCGACGCCAGCTTGGATCTTTACGAGCACATCAATGGCGTGGCCAGACGCTGGCATGCCTCAACTCTGGCAATTTACGAACACCAGTGCTGTGATACCCAAGACGTCAATGACCTGATCTACGGATGGGATAATGGTGGGGATCCAGATAGTCTCATTTTGGATGCTGGCGCTAGCTTTGCGCTCGAGGTGCAGTGGCGACGGCTGCTGTCGCATGCAGGGGCAAAGTTCGATGGACCCTCCGTAGTGCACCTTGGAGACACAGTGGCCCTTCGATATGTCGCCTTTCCGCTTGTATTGAGCGCAACCTATATAGTGATCTCGCTGCCGACAGACCCAGAAAACGCCTACAAATGCTCTCATGATATGGATGCGGCACTTTCCGTCGCCAGCTTCACGGCTGATATCAGACCTGCGAACTTAACCAGGCGGGAACTGGAGATTGCGCGCTGGGTCTCCGAGGGCAAAACCTCCCCGGAGGTGGCAATCATCCTCAACCTCTCTGAGTACACTGTAAATGATTACATTCGGTCGGGCATGAAGAAGATAGGCGCAACAAATAGGCTCAGTTTCATTGCGAAAACGATACGCCAGGGACTGGTTGCTTAACAATTTAGATGGCTGCGCAGAGACCATCCGGCTTCTGGATAATGCTTGCCCACCGAAAAAAAGCGTTTCGGGTGCCGACGCGATTGAAGGATCGCTTTTGCCCATGCGCTGACGGACAGCAAGCGCAAAATGACCTTTGGGCATTGGGAAGTCCCCTCGTCCGGGCGACGGTCCATAAAGTCGTTAGGTAGGTCTTTGTCGGAGAAATGTATTCGCTCCGCAACCGCTGCGCTCAGTCAACTGCTCACCAAACCAACGTTCTATTTGGGCCCTCTCCGACACGCGACGATCAACCAAGTCTAGAAACACAGCGATTGCACATTGCAGATTTTTTCATCGAATCATCAGGCAATTGATAAACCCGCCACAGCAAATTCAGAAGAATCTTAAGGAACGCGTGCTGAATTAGGAGCTCAAGGGAGACCCATCATGCGCTTCATCGTTTCAACCGTCCTCTGTCTTTTCCTGACTTGCCTTGCCGGTGCGGCATCGGCCGCGGGCGAAGCTTGGATGGCGGCCAAGGCGACGGCACAGGTCGCCTACACCGTCGACAAGAAGACCTGGGTTCCGCTCAAGAGAGGTATGCAGGTTCCCAACAAGGCCTGGATCTCGACCGGACCACGCGGGCGGTTGCAACTGGTGCGCGGCGCGGAAAGCATCGCCTTTCAGCCGAATACACTGGCCGCGATCATCACCCGGGGCCAGGATATCAGCCGCAAGACCGAGGTGGTCCAGCAGGTGGGCGAGATCAGCCTCGAAATCGAGAAACGGCAGCGTCCGCATACGACGGTGCAGACCCCATTCCTGGCGGCCGTGGTCAAGGGCACGCAATTCACCGTCAAGGTCGGCAAGGCCAATGCTGCGGTCGCTGTCGAACGGGGCCTGGTTCAAGTGACCAGCTTCAGCACCGGTGAACGGAGTGACCTCGGTGCCGGCCAGGGTGCGCAGGTGGATGCATCCGGCATGACCGTCGCCGGGCTCTCAGAAAAACCGCAGATCACGCGTGTCGCGCCCTCGAATGCCAAGGTCCCGGCCGCTGGCGCTGTGAACAAGGTGACATCGACACCCGAAGAAGCCAAGGGCGCCATGGGCGCGAGCAAATCCAAGGACAATGCCGGTGGTCAGGGCGCTGGCAAGAGCAATGCTGGCGGCAACGGTAATGCCGGCGGCAACGGCAATGCCGGCGGCAATGGCAACGGCGGCGGCAATGGCAACGGTGGCGGGAACGGCAACGGTGGCGGCAATGGCAACGCCGGCGGCAATGGCAATGCCGGCGGCAACGGCAATGCCGGCGGCAATGGCAACGGCGGCGGCAATGGCAACGGCGGCGGCAATGGCAACGGTGGCGGGAACGGCAACGGTGGCGGCAATGGCAACGGTGGCGGGAACGGCAACGGTGGCGGCAATGGCAACGCCGGCGGCAATGGCAATGCCGGCGGCAATGGCAACGCCGGCGGCAACGGCAACGGTGGCGGAAACGGCAATGCCGGCGGCAATGGCAACGGTGGCGGGAACGGCAACGGTGGCGGGAACGGCAATGCCGGCGGAAACGGCAACGCCGGCGGGAACGGCAACGCCGGCGGGAACGGCAACGCCGGCGGGAACGGCAACGCCGGCGGGAACGGCAACGGCGGCGGAAACGGCAACGCCGGCGGGAACGGCAACGGCGGCGGGAACGGCAACGGCGGCGGGAACGGCAATTGATAGCGCCATGCCGAGCCGGTGAAAGAACTCATAGCCTTTAGTTGTGAGCGTCGGGCTTCCAAGCCTCACAATAAACGAGCCAAGCGTAGCCCAAGAGGTCAATATCGATGTTCACCGCACTGACAGACCGGACTTCGAGGCCAGCATGGCGTGATTGCCCGGACAACTGCTTGACGTGGATGTTCTAAGGCAGCTCCGAACTGTCCAAGCGGCCTCCTAGTCGAAGCGCGAGAAATAAGGACCGTTAATGTAAAGCGAGATTCCTGCCTTCCATTAACGAATATGCAATCACCTTCACAGCAAATCGTACCCTTGCAATCCTATGGTGTGAATCCGACAAGGACGGCTTCAATCACTGGTGATCTGGAGGGGCATTTGTTACCGTCTTCGCAATTGGTCTACAATCCCGCTCTGGATGGCACTCGAGCTGTCGCAGTCATAACCGTCATCGCGTTTCACTGCAGGGTTCCTGGTTTTTCAGGAGGCATGATCGGCGTCGATGTCTTTTTTGTACTCAGCGGATACCTGATTACCTCAATTCTGCGGAGCGAACTGTCTACCACAGGCGACATCTCCTTGAGGCGATTTTATTACAAAAGGATGCTGAGGCTTTGGCCTCCTCTCATTCTTTTCTTGCTAGCGTGCGGACTTTCTTTTCCTTATGTGTTCCCTGAAGCCAACCCGGCCTTAGAGACAATTCTTCCGCTGTTGTACTTATCCGACTACTCCGTCGCCTTCTGGCGCGAGCCCCTCATCAATTCCCACACATGGTCACTGTCGGTTGAAGAACATTTCTATCTGATCTGGCCGCTGCTCCTACTGATTACACGCCGCCTTCCAACGATGATACTGATCCGATGCCTGTTCGGCTTGTTCGTGGCTGGATCTTTATGGCGAATAATTGACGGGTTAATCTGGGAGGATTGGTTTCGGACCTATTTTCGGTTCGATACGCGGTTTACGGGCTTGGTGGCAGGCAGCATTATCGCACTCAATACGTGGAAACCCAGCGAAGAAAAGATTGTAAAAATACTTATAGCCTCCACTTACACTCTGCTTCTTCTGCTGCTCATACTCCGTGTCAGAAACATCGATTCCGTTATCTGGGGTGGGATTGTTGCAGATATTGCAGCATCGGGCTTGATATTTTCTTTAACATCAGGCGTCCCCACCGGAATATCTAAAACTCTATCACACCCGGTGCTGGTGTATATCGGAACTATTTCTTACTCAGTCTATCTTTGGCATTATCCCATCGCGAAGTACGTTCGGGATGACATGACACCTATCACGGCCTTCCTCGTTTCCGCTACGCTTTCGATCGCGATTGCGGCTGTGTCTTATTGGCTGATGGAAAAAAAGCTGAAGAGGCTACGGCATCGCTCAACCTAGAATCGGGTTCATTCCCCACGCAATCTGCCTACGTGAACAGATGAGCCCTACATACGCCTGCTGCCAACACCAATCCGGCTTTCCAGATCGTACGGTACGCCCTTCCCACAAATGTCGACACAGTGATTGTCGATGGCATCACCCGGAAACGAGGGGGCAGACTGACCGGTGTCGATGTCCAGGCCGTCGTCGAAGAGGCAGCCAGAGCTCAGGAGGCCATTCGCAGAGGCGCAAACCTCCCTGTGATGGAGACCACCCGCTGAGGTCGCCACTTAACATGACGGGCACCGGCCGGCCGTCTGCGGCAGCTGATGCGGCCCATCCACCGTAATGATGCTCCCCCGAACTCGTGCCAGAATATCCGAGGCCATGGCGTTTGATCTTCTCGTTCAAGGTGGGCACGCGAATCTCGAGATCCGCGGGCTTATGCACTGTATTGCCGACGTTCCGCTCCAGGAGCGCTAAGTATCGACCGCGCTTCCTTTTGTGAGACGCTGCCCGGAAGGGTGAGCACCCCTGACCCCAATTTGTTTTGCGCTGGCCCTTCGTCCAGTTGCGAAGCACTCGGCACGTGCATTGAGCTCTCTTGCATCGCCTCTCCAGGATAGCTGCGCAAGCTAGGCATCTAGCAGCGGCGGCACTTACCTGCCTGCAAGCTCAGGGGCATCGCCTCGATCTCATCGAAGGCAAATCAGTGTCGCTGGCGGCATAATCGAACTTAACTCGTCGGCCAGACAGCGCCCCTTTGATATCGTGAAGATGTCATCGTCCAATGATCTGGAACTTTTTATCGCACTGCAAAAAGTGGAGTTGCCGACGTGCTATTGCTGTTCCTGGCAAACTGTTTTCGCTTGCAAAGCTTTCTTCAGGTCCCTCAATCGTTCCGATCGTAGTGGCCAAGGCGATGAGGAAAACGAGCGTGTGATGGCTGAAAATAGGGAGATGTCAGCTGATGCTACGTCATACTGCGTTCTGCGGCGGAAGCAGCGCATCTGCGATCTGTAAGACGAAGGGTTTCATCCACATATCCAGCGCGGCTGTGTTTGACCGGAGTTCCGTAGCGACCACATGTCCGCTGCCATTCATGCGCATGGTTTGCATGACCTTTTGCGTCACAATATTGAGATCCTCATTCCGGTCATGCATCAAATGCAGAGCTTGGATGAGAGGCCTGGAAGGTCGGCCCGCCCACAGTGCAGGCAAGCTCGTGGAGGTTCTCTTGAAATCCAGCCTGTAAGTGGTTGGCACGCGATTGCCGCTTCGGCCGATGCTGAGGTCAATCGTGATAAAGCGAGGACGGGTCCTTGCGTAAACGACCGTTGAAAAAGGCCTGTCAGAGGTCAGCCCGAGCGCATGTGCCGCCGTCAGGCCGTCGACCAAAACCTTGAGGCCATCGCGTCTAGCAATCCCATCGACAAAGGAAAGAATGGAAGGGACTTCCCACTTTCCAGTGATCGGGTCGTTTGTGGGCCGGTCGTAAAGGCCGCGCAAAACCCTGCGGATCCTCCCTCGCTGCACCAAGCGTTGCAGCGCTTTTTCCACTGCATATGAGCTGCCGAAATCCAGAAAACCAGTCCGCGACCACACACGGCCAGGGCCTGCCTCCCGAATTCGCGTGAGGACATGCTCCGCAACGCCTGCCGTTTCGTCTTGTCGAGGCTTGTAGGTTTGGAAGGTCGATCATCTAGGAACTCATGAGACCGGATCGAGGCTAGTCCAATCCGTCAAGCGACACTCGTCTATGGCGAGGCTAGCGATTCTTTGCGCCAAGGCCAAGACGTAGGGGTTTATGGCACCATGTTCACGATTAAGAGCACGACGAGCCTAAACGTTCATTCAGTGAACGAAACTTGGCATGCAACGCAGGAGCCATTCCAGCATTACATGCACAGCCCTTCCTGTCTTGCGTCAACTGATCCGCATCTATCAACCAGAGAATGTATCCCGCGGACTGACGCAAAAGCAAAGCTACCTTGCCCCTAACCGTCCAGTCGGCTGAACAAAAACAACCATCGAATTCGCAAAATGACAGCTTAAGGATTTATTTTGAACGCGTGACGTCCGGGCCACGAACAAAAAAGCCTGCCGCGGGAGGAGGTGCGGCAGGCTTTTCAGAAAAGAACGGAACAGCGACTGGGAGGAGGAGTGTCGCCACTCTTTCAGTCGCCCTTTGGGAGGGAGGAGTAGAGCATCTGAAACCCGAAGCTTTGCGGGAGGAGTGCATCGCTTCAATGACAATATTTATTCAGGTAGCCTCCCGGCGGCACCATATGCTGCGCAGCAACACAGCCATGCGACCAACGCATAGGATTTCGGGGGCAACAGTGCTCGGAGGTTGTCACGCCTTGAAACGATCAATTGCCGTAAGGAATTTTATTGGAGGATCTGCATCCGCATAACGGTAAATCTCGGTCCTGAGATATAAGAGCTCATCGGCAAGGTCCTGCTCTTCAATCTCGATCCACCAGGACTTTAGACGCCCCTCGCTTCCGTCAGACCAGCGATAGCCGCGCGCCTTCAGGTGGTCCTTGAGATCGAAAGGACTGTTTTCCGCAAAAATCCTGACACGCGAACGCTGGCTTGCCGCGTAAAGCTCCGCCAACGGCGTCGAGGCACCGTCGTCTGGACTGCGGTCGAGCACCTCCAGAAGCGCAAAGCAATCGTCGACGGCACGATGTCCATCATGGAAAAACCCCGCCTGGCCGATCAGGTAGGCAAGCTTAGTGCCTTCGAAGCCGCGCGAAGACCAGTTGATTTCGGCGTTGGAGCAGGCCCAGGCCTTATTGCAAAACAAAGGCGAGAAGGCTTCGCAGAAGGGACGATCGAAACCGGCATTATGCGCGATGATCAAGTCTGCCGGTTCAATGATCGATCGGATCGCGTCCATATCGATTGTGTGCCCTTCGACCATTTCATCCGTGATGCCAGTCAACCGCATGATCTCGGCGGGAATGGGCGAAGCTGGTTGGCGCAGACCGCCATAGGTGCCGGTGATATTACCTATGCGCCCAGTCGCGTCGAAGGAAAATGCAATCAACCCAATTTCGATGATCTCGTCCTTGCGGTGATTGAGCCCGGTCGTCTCAGTATCAAGAACGACCCCCGATAGCGGGTATTCGGGTTTGGGCGCTTTTGCGATCGGCCGTGCTTCGAGCCTATGCAGGATGCGATAACGTCCGGTAGCGGCAAGATGGGCGACCATAGCTGTCTCATCCATTGCGAACGGCACCGACCGGGGCACGGGTTTTGCTGGCAGAGTTCTGGCTGACAGAGTCCTGGCCGGCATAGCTTGCGTCGGCAAAGACGTGGTCTCGTCTTCAAACATGTCGAACTGGGACGGCGTCACGAAAATGTCCTGTTGGCCGTTTTCCTAGTCTTACCATGCGGATATCTTGAGTCACCGCCAATCAATGTGCACCTCAAACAGAATAGTGCTTCGCCGGGTACGACTTGAAATCGTGACGCGCAGTTTCCGTGCCAACGCAGCGACAGTGTCGCGCGGTACCTCCAGTGTGGTTCACTCCCCTGCCCATACCCCTGCCCCTGTCACACCGCGCGGTGTTGGAAGGTGCCAAAGCCAGACGACGGTCATGTTTCATTGATAGCGCGTGTCGGCGACAAGATGTCCGCCGCCGATGTCGACGAGCTGTACTTGTTTCGGGGCTTCGCCGACCTTCCACACCGGGCTCGGGATCTCACCCGCCAAGCGGGGGGCTGCTGACCTCTCGCGGCGCGGGTCTGGAACCGGGACAGCGTCCAGAAGGCGCCTGGTATAGGGATGTTGGGGATTGCCAAACAGCTGCGCGCGCGTTCCCATTTCCACGATCTGGCCGAGATACATGACTGCGACACGATCGGAGATATTCTCCACCACTGCCATATCGTGACTGATAAAGAGATAGGTCACGCCGCTTTCCTTCTGCAAGTCGCGTAAGAGATCAAGCACTTTAGCCTGGATCGATACGTCCAACGCAGCAACGCTTTCGTCGCAGACAATCAGTTTTGGTTTCAGAGCCAAGGCGCGCGCGATACAGATGCGCTGACGCTGACCACCGGAAAACTGGTGCGGATAGCGGTTGTAGACGCTCGGCGACATCTCGACGCGCTCCAGGAGTTCGCGCACGCGTGCCTTCTGTTCGGCAGGCGTTCCAATATTGTGGATGACCAGCGGTTCGCGGATAAGCTCGCCGACGGTCATGCGCGCATCAAGCGCTGCCATGGGGTCCTGGAAAACGATCTGCAGATCGCGCCGGATCGCCTTGCGGCCGGAAGCGCCGAGTTCCCCCATGGCCTGGCCGTTGATCTCGATGCGGCCTTCATGGGGCACCAATCCGACCAGCGCCTTTGCCATTGTTGACTTCCCGCAACCGGACTCGCCGACAAGCGACAGGGTTTCGCCGCGGAATATCTCAAGCGAAACATGCTCGACCGCATGCACGCGCGCCGCAACCCGTCCAAGAAGCCCTGCACGGATTGGGAAATTCACCGAGACTTCGTCATAGCGCACGAGCACATCGCGGGTCTCCGGAATGGGGCGCTTAGCCCCGCCCCCGATGCGCGGCACTGACGCCAGCAAGTCGCGCGTATATTGGTCTTTCGGCGCATCGAAGAGATCGACCGTGTTCGCGGCCTCGACCATCTGTCCCTTGCGCATGACAATCACGCGATCGGCCATTTCGGCAACAACGCCCATGTCATGGGTAATCAGGATGACGGCGGTCCCGAGTTCCTTCTGCAGGTCCCGGAGCAGATCGAGAACCTCACGCTGAACCGTGACATCGAGCGCCGTCGTCGGCTCGTCGGCGATGAGAACGGCGGGTCGCAGCGCAATCGCCATGGCGATCATCACGCGTTGCCGCATGCCGCCAGAGAGTTCATGCGGATATTGCTCGAGCCGCTTCTCGGGCTGGGACAGACGCACCGCCTTGACCGCTTCGAGTGCACGGGCTCGCGCCTGCGACACCGAAAGGTGCTCGTGCGCGCGGATCGCTTCGATCAATTGGTGGCCAATGCTCATAACCGGATTGAGCGCGGTCATCGGCTCCTGGAAGATCATGGCGATGCGCGCGCCACGTATCGCCTGCATCCGCTTTTCCGGCAGGGTCGTGAGTTCCGTGTCCCCGAAGCGGATTGAACCGCCTGTCACCCGCACCCCGGGTTCGGGCAAAAGGCCCATGCAGGCCAGCGAGGTTATCGACTTGCCCGAACCGCTTTCTCCCGCGATCGCAAGGGTCTCACCTCGATGCAGATCAAAGCTCAGCCCATCGACCAGCGGGACAAGCCCCTGGTCCGAGCGGGCAGACACCTGCAGGTCGCGAACCGACAAGACGACGTCAGCCATCGGCTTGACCACGGGAGAAAGCGGGGATGCTGTCATTCGAAGACGGCCCTCGGGAAGTAGAAGCTCACCACGACATTCGGCATGTCGACGATTTCGGAAATCCGAAGATCACCGCAGGTCGAGACGAGCATATAGGCGTCGACAGGATCCATCTTCTGCGTCGTTGCGAGAAGATCGACCATGCCGGAGACGGCATCCCTCGCCGCAGCCCAGAGGTCTGGACCGATGCCAGTCGTCACCTCATAGCCCTTGGAATCGAGATGACGCGTGACCGGCCCTGGCGTTGTGAAACGCGGCATTTTCAGTGGCTGATCCTTGATCAGGTCGAGTGTCAAAACGACATCGAAGGGACTTTCGATAGCCGTGCCGCAGACCTCACCATCGCCTTGGGCTGCGTGGGTATCGCCGACGGAAAACAGCGCACCCTCGACCTCGACCGGCAGGTAGAGCGTCGTTCCAGCAGAGAGGTCGCGGATATCAAGATTGCCGCCGACGCGCCGCGGCGGAACGACCGTATGATGGCCGTTTTCGGCAAGCGCATTGCCGATGGTGCCCGCAAAAGGCTTGAGAGGCACGCGCCCGTTCCTGCCGAACAGCGCGGGCTCCATGCTCGTCGCATCGAACTTCCAGATGTTGAGCGCAGGCACGGTGAACTGGTCGGCCAGCAGCCCAAAGCCCGGGATGTTCGCTGTCCAACCGAAGCCTGCGCCGTCACGAAGCTGCGGCGTGAAGCTTTCGATCGTCACCTTCAGCACGTCACCGGGCTTGGCACCATCGACATAGATCGGCCCTGAAACCGGGTTGATCTTGGCAAAATCGAGCGCCTGCACATCCTCGACGGTGGACTGGGGGCCAAGCTGGCCCCCAGAACTGTCAAGGCACTGGAACAGGATCGTCTCGCCCGGTGCAGCATTGAGCGCGGGCGCAAAGGAATTGTCCCAGCCGAAATGATGCTGATGGGCGTGGATCGTATGGTTGCAATGCTTGCACATGGCTTCCATCACTCCTTGATGAAGACGTAGTCGTAGTTGACCGGGATGGACACCGGATCGACGAAGAGGGCGTTGTCGCCGCCCATGCGGGCAGACTTCATCGTATAGCGCTGCTCGTTGAACACCGGCGCCCAGGGCGCGTCTTCCATCACCTTCATGTAGATATCGGACCATTTGGCGAGGCGCTCGTTAACCTTGGCAGGATCGACGATGGAATCGGCGTCTGCGGCCATCTTGTCGAGGTCCGCATTGCAGTATTTCGACCAGTTCCAGCCACCTTCACCGGCACCGCCGCATCCAAGGATCGGCCCATAGAAGTTCGCCGGATCCGGGAAGTCAGCGATCCAGGCCATACCGCCGGACCAGATCATCGGCGCATTGCCGGCGCCGCCCGCCTCGATCACATTGGCCTGCGCCAGCGACTTGATCGATGCGTTGATGCCGACAGCCTTCAGATCCTGCTGGATCGCCTGGGCGATACGCGGGTTTGGATCCGTGTTCATGACGAAGAGTTCGGTCTCGAACCCGTCTGCATAACCGGCCTCGGCCAGAAGCTTCTTTGCGCCTTCCTGGTCGAACTTGTAGCCCTCATAGCCTTCCGTGTAGCCCGGCATGGATGGCGGAAGCGGCTGGGTTGCCGGCACCGCACGACCGTTGATGACCTGCACGATGCGATCCTTGTTGATCGCCATGTTCACGGCACGGCGTACCTCGACCTTGTCGAACGGCGCCTTCGTGACATTCATGGTGATGTAGCCGGTATGCAACTGGCCGCCCTCGACCACGAGGCTTTTCTGCGCCTCATCCTGCATCACTTCGACGAACTTGGCCGGCGGAATGCCGTCACCTGGAATGTCGACTTCACCGTTCTGGGCGCGCAGCAAGGCGACGACCGGTTCCTGGCCAACTTCAACCGTGAAGCTGTCGAGATAGGGAACGCCGGAGATCCAGTAATCGGCGTTCTTCTCGAAGACGAGACGCTGGCCGAGCGTCCATTCGGTCAGCTTGAAAGCCCCTGTGCCGACCGGCTTCTTGCCGAAATCCGCGCCGGCTTCTTCGACCGCTTCCTTCGGGACGACAAACGAGAAGTTCAGCGCCATGACGTGCAGGAAAGTTGCGTCCGGACGCGATAGCTTGAAGACGACGGTGCTGGCATCAGGCGCAGAAACACCCGAGACGGTCTCGGCCTTGCCCTCGGCGGCAGCGTCATAGCCGTCGATCATCGCAAAGAAACCCTGGCCGGGTGACTGCGTGGCCGGGTTGATCACGCGGTTGATCGAGTAGACGACGTCGTCAGCAACGAGTTCGCGGCCATTGTGGAACTTGACGCCGGGGCGCAGCTTGAAGGTATAGGTCAGGCCGTCCTCGGAAATCTCATGGCTTTCGGCAAGACCCGGACGCAGGTTGGTGGTGCCGGGTTCGTAGTCCATGAGACCGTCGAAGACCGACTTGATCATCGACCAGTTCTGCCAGTCATAACCGATCGCCGGATCGAGCGTCGCGACGTCGTCCTTGTAGGTCACCACCATGTTGCCGCCATGCTTCGGCTCCTGGGCCATGACCGGCGCAAAGGCCGGCAGGGCCATGAGGGTTGCGAGCGCAGTTGAAAGGATAAGCTTCTTCATAGGCCTTACTCCTGTGGGTTGACGGTTTCAGCGCAGCTTGATGCGCGGATCGATGAGCGGCGAAATCAGGTCGGCAATCAGGTTGCCGATGACGATGCCGCAGGCAGAGACGAGCGTGACGCCCATGATGATCGGAATGTCGACGCGCTGGATCGCTTGCCAGGCGAGCTGACCGATGCCGGGCCAGCCAAAGACGCTTTCGACAACGACAATGCCGGACATGAAGAGGCCGATGTCGATGCCGATCATCGCGATGATCGGCAGGATGGCGTTGGGCAGGGCATGTCCAAGAATGACCCTGCTGCGGCCGAGGCCCTTGGCGCGGGCGGTGCGGATGAAATCGGCACGCAATACGTCGACCATAGAGGATCGCATGATGCGCGAGTACCAGCCTGAGCCGAGAATACCGAGCGTCACGGCCGGCAAGACGAGATGGGCGAAGGTGCCGTATCCGCCGATCGGGAACCAGCCGAGCTTCACCGCAAAGACGAAGAGCAACAACAGCGCCACCACGAATTGCGGCGCAGAGACTGTCAGGAAGCTCGTTAGCATCAGCCCGTTGTCAATCGCCTTGCCGCGATTGAGCGCAGCCACGATGCCAAGCGGCAGGCCGATCAGGAGCTCGCAACCGATCGCAGCGACAAGCAGGAGCAAGGTTGCCGGCAGGCGCGAAAACAAAAGCTCGGCGACTTCCGTTTTCTGCAGATAGGAGCGTCCGAAATCGCCCTGGACAAGGTTCAGGAGATAGTTGCCGTACTGGACGAGAAACGGCTGATCCAGCCCGAGCTGCTGGCGGATGCTCTCGACTGTTGCAGCCGTTGCGGAGCGACCGGCGATCTGACGGACCGGGTCTGCCGGCAGGACGTAAAGAAGGACGAAGGTGATGAAGGACACGCCGAGCAGGATAAGCGCCGACTGAACGAGACGTCTGAGGATATAGGCAGCCATCAGTCACGCCCCTGTTGCGTTGGATCTAGAATGTCGCGCAACGCGTCGCCGACGAGGTTGAAGGCAAGCGCCAGCAACAGGATCGCCGCCCCGGGAATGAAGACCAGCCAAGGTGCAGACTGGAAGTAGGTCTGGTTCTCGAAGATGATGTTGCCCCAGGACGGGATCGGCGGTTGAACACCAATGCCGAGGAATGACAAAGTCGCCTCCAGAAGGACGGTGGTCGAGATTCCAAGCGTCCCCCAGACGATCAAAGTCGGGATCAGATGGGGCAGGATATGCTTGAACAGGATGCGCCCATGGCCGGCGCCCAGCGTCTTTTCAGCAGCGATGTAATCGCGCTCGGCAAGCGAGGAGGTCTGGGTGAAGATCACGCGGGCGGTCTGCACCCAGTTTACAAAGGCAATCACCATCGCAACGATCCAGAGGGACGGGGAAAAGATCGCAGCCAGACAGATCGCCAGAAGCAGTGCCGGAAAGGCCATCATCAGATCGGTGAAGCGCATCAGCACCGCGCCGATGATGCCGCGGAAGTAACCCGCGGTCACGCCCACCAGCGTGCCGATCAGCAAGGCGGTTCCGTTGGCAACCAGCCCAATCACGAGCGAGGTCTGCGCGCCATACAGGATGCGCGAGAACAGGTCTCGGCCCAGAAGATCCGTTCCGAACCAGAACATCGCGTTCGGCGGCAAGGGTGCGCCTTCGATGGTGAGGCCGTCGAAGAATTGCTCGTAAGGATCGAAGGGTGCAAGCCACGGGGCAAAGATCGCGCCACCGACGCAGACGAAGGTGATCAGCAGCCCCAATAGCGCCAGCTTGCGCTCAGCCAGTTGCCGGCACACGGATGGCCCGCTTTCCGGCACGACCAAGGGTTCAGGCGGGATCGATGCGTCTGCCATCGTCGGCACCCCTTTCATGCGAGTGATTGGCCACCAGCCGCTCGGCGGCCACCTCGATCGTCACGCGCCAGGCCATCGCAGTCTGGCGCAGGAGGTCATAGGCCTCGGCTTCCGTCTTGCCCTTCATCACGAAGAGCATCACGGCGCGCACGATCGTCTGACGCGCCGAAAGGCGGCTCTGCAGATCGGCGATCAGTGCTTCGGAGGCCTTGGCCCGATCAAAATTGCTGCGCGCGACGAGGAGAGCGGCATAGACGCCCTTGTCGCTCATGGGCTTCAGGAGCTGGGCGTGCGCGCCCATTTGCATCGCCCAGCGCAAGCGGCCCGGCGCTTCCGAACCGATCAGTGCAATCATCGGCATGGGTGACTGACCGGGCGCAAAGGGGAACTGCTCGTCGTGGCCCATGTCTGCATCGTAGAAGATGAAGTCTGCCCCGATCGTCTCGGCCGGAAGCTCGGGCCAGGCCTCGTGGACCTCAAGGCCAATGACACCGAGTTGGCGGACAAGCCCATTTACGGAAGGATGAGGTCGGTGCAGGATCCACGCGGTTGCTCCACCCAGATTTTCTGTCCTGATGCGGGTCATGACACCACCTTCAGGTGGGAGCCCGTATGCAAAGGCTGCGACCTCTGCGTGAGGTAGGGATCGGCGCGCGTTACAGGCAGTCGCCTGATTTCCTGAAACCGACCATTTTCCAGACGCGCGATGATTGCCGGCTGGCGCGCATGCAGGTGCACGGGATCAAGGCGCGTCGTACGGCCCGCTTTGAGCGCCGTGTGCAGCAGCTCCGCCAGGGCAAGCTCTTCTGCCTCGGGGCGACCATGCAGAAGCAGGGCCAGTTCATGCACGGATTGGCGCGCCATCTCGTAAAACGATCCGCCTCTCCCGCCGTCAGGCTCGAACCAGGGACCTGCCGAGACCAGCCCTTCGGCCGCCTCGCCTGCCGCCTCGATCTCGCATTCGGTGAAGTTGCATGACAGCACGGTCAAGCCATCGGCAAACTCGGCCTCCTGCTTTAACTGGGCGACCCGCGCCAGAAATGCATAAGCGCTGTCGCCGACGAGCGAGTTCAGTATGAAGCTCGGCTTCAATGCCCTTATATCACTGATGATGTGGTCGAGTTCCGTGTCACCGATCGGAAGGTAGCGATCGCCGAGGACCTGTCCGCCCGCAGCTGCGATCTTCTCTCGCGCGATCTGCGCCATCTCCCAGCCCCAGATATAATTGGAGCCGACCAGATAGGCGCGCTTTCCAAGCGTCGGCAGCGCCCAGTCCAGAAGCGGCAGCAGATGCTGGTTCGGGCAGGAATGCATGTAGGCGACCCGCTCGGACGCCTCAAATCCCTCATAAGGCACTGGGTACCACAAGATTCCGTCGAAGCGCTCGAGTTCAGGAATGACCTCCTTGCGACTTGCGGATGTGATGCAGCCGAAGATATGGCGCGCGCCGGAGCCACGCAGGATTTCGCGGCAGAGAGGCGCATAACGGTCGAGCCGTCCGTCAGGGTCGCGTTCGGTGACGCGGAAGGATAGATCGAGGCCCGGATCGGCATTGACCTCCTCGACGCCACGCAACACGCCGTCGCGGCTAGCGCGCGACAAGGCGGCATACATGCCGCTGCGTGACAAAAGCACACCAATGTCTACGATCCGCTTCATTAGAACCCCAATGCAAAAAGCCCCGCCGATGCGCGTCATGGACGCGATCGAAACGGGGCTCAGGTGCCGCTATTTCGTTCAGCTTAGTCTTGCAAATCTGAGATTGGAAGCATAATTTCGAAATCAGCCCTTAAAACTGCATGAATCCATCGCAGAGATGCTGCGGCGCGCAAGATTTGTGCACCTGCTGTTTTCTGCACCTGCTAATTGCCGAAAATTCGCGCGTATTACAGGTCCGTCGAGCGATGAACAATATATCATCAAGTACGAAGCTAATCGGGCAACTCAGGCCGTCCCGCTTGTAGCCCGCGATGTAATCGTCTGCCGGACCGCGCCCTCACGGGACTGGCATCAGGCACCGGACCATTGCGGTTGAAATTGCCACCCTGGTCCCTGAAGCCTGCGATGATGGCACGGACGCGTTTGACCGCGCGGTTACAAGGAACCGTCTAGCACGCGCGCAGGAAATCTTCCCATCGTGAAAAAATCATTCGCTCTATGCGGTCTGAGAAATTTGTCGAAGTCGCAGTATTCTTGGCCTCGAAGCAAACCTCGCATACCACGGAAGCAAGTTCAGAGTGGATGGCGGAACGATCAGATTAATCTGATGATGGAAACATGAGAGATTGAAAGACAACCGTACCACCACCACTGTGGCACAGACCAATAGCTGATCACAATCTAAACCACAGCTTCCGCTTCAATCTCGACTTCATAATTGCCGACCAGAGCGCCAGCCTCGATCAAGGTATTCGCCGGAAGAATCTCGGAAAAGAAACGGCCATGGGCCCGCGAGACCGGTTCCCACTGTGACACATCCTTGAGATAGATGCGGGTGCGAACGACATCCTCCATCTTTCCGCCAAGCGCGGAAATTGATGCGGCAATCTTGTCGAGAATATAGGTCGCCTGAGCGCCCGGATCGCCGGGTGCCACACAGCGGTTACTTCCGTGAGTCGCCGTGGTCCCAGATACCAGAATTCGATCGCCGACCCGCACTGCACGGCTGTAACCGGCAAGCGGCTCCCAGATGCTACCGGAGGAAACACGGAAGCGATCCTGGCGCCCCGGCACGGGAACCGCCTTGTAGACAGACGGGATCGCATCGAGGTGATGACTAAGGTCACCAGATGCCGTCAGGAATGGCGGCTTTCGATACTCATCACCGCAATCGCCGGGAATAGGTTTAGCTTTCGCAAAGGCGCCGTCGAGCAGAGCGCGGTCATCGCCATCCAGTTTGAAGCTGAAGACCTTCAGATTGTCGTCGCGATGCTCGTTTTCACCAAGCCGTGCCCCGATGATCGTGGCGGCAACGGCCGGATGTTCGAGAACCCAGCGGCTGGCCACGTTGGAAATCGAAACGCTGTGCTTGCGGGCAATCGCGGATGCTGCCCGCAGAATACCCTGGTAGACGGCCCATCCGCCGGCCGTATCGATGAAGCGCTTGTATTTCGAGCGGCTCCAGTCAGGGATAGACACGGGCTCCGGCTGACCGAGCCACTTCTCCGACAGGAAGCCGCCGCAGAGCGTGCCATAGGCCAGAAGCTTCACGCCGCGACTGAGGCATAGAGCCGACAAGTCGCCGGCCGCGCGCCTGTCTACCAGGGAGAAGGAGACCTGGTTACTGGCAATCTCGATCCCATCTGACAGTGCGAGATTGAGATGGGCTGCATCGAAATTGGTAAGGCCGAGGGCCCCGATCAGGCCCTGCTCCTTCATCGCCTGCATTTCATGCAGGGCATCGAGCCATGCCGGATGTTCGAAAGTCCACCAATGAAACTGCAGAAGATCGACCTTTTCGACGCCAAGGCGGATGAGTCTCTCCTCCACACCCCGACGCACCACATCGCGGGTCATCGGACCAGGCTCAGGGCACCATTTGGTGAAGGCAACCGGTCGCTTCTCGCCAGCGGTATAGCGCTTCAGGAGATGGCCGGTGATGATCTCCGCCGATCCGTAATGATCGGCCATGTCGAAACTGTCGAACCCGGCCTCCGCATAGGCCTGAAGGGCATCAGCCCCCTGCTCCGGATCGACCGTGGCGCCATTCTTTTCGATATCGGCAACCTGCCAGAGGCCGCAGACGAGCCGGCTGATCGACAGGTCCGGGGTGAGATTGATGCGTTCGGGATGCTTTGACACGGAAATCATTCCTCGATGGTCAGGATGGTTTGTTACGGCTGAGGCGCGCGAGCGGGCTCACCTCGCCGAAGAGGCCGCGCGGACGCAGCAGGAGCATCAGGCAGAGCCCGACGCCGATGGCGACGATCTGCAGGGCGGCGGCCCTCGCCTGTTCCTCGGGCGGTACGAAAGCGGAGACGGTCGCCGCCGTTAGCGCCCAGAGCCCCCAGACGAGAATGGCGCCGGCAATCGCACCGCGATTGTTTCCGGAGCCGCCGACGATCAACATGGCCCAGACCTGGAAAGTGAGAACCGGCATATAGTTGTCAGGTGCGATAAAGCCGATGAAATGCGCCTGTGCGGCCCCTGCAAGGCCCATGATGGCGCCACCAACGGTGAACGCCTGCAGGCGAAAGCGGACGGGCCGCTTGCCAAGCGCCTGCGCGGCCACTTCATCTTCGCGAATTGCGCGCAAGACGCGGCCCCAGGGGCTGCGCGCCAAGTGCTGCAGGCCGAGGTATAGGGCCAGCACGACAAGGGCCATAAGTCCGCAATTGGCGAGACTGAAGAGCAGCGCATTGCCCTGCAGATCGGCGAAGGGACGCGGAATGAAGCCGATCCCGAAGGCTCCACCGGTGACGCTCTGGAGGTTGAGCATGCAGAGCTGGACGGTGACAGCAACGCCGAAGGTTGCGATGGCAAGGTAGTCGGATCTGAGCCGGATCGTCAGCGCACCGACGGCCCAGGAAAGCGCTCCCGAGACGATGGCTGCACCCAACCACCCAACGGCAATCGGCATACCGAAGCCGCCAAAGCGCTCCGCCGTTTCAGGTGTAGTCAGAATGGCCGAGGTATAGGCGCCGACCGCGACGAAGGCTGCGATACCGACATTGAACAATCCCGTCATGCCCCACTGAACATTCAGTCCCAGGCAGATTATCGCGTAGGTGAAAGCCATGGTCAGGAAGAAGGCGCCATAGGCGATAAGATCGATGCTCATGTCGCTTTTCCGAACAGGCCGCGAGGGCGGACGAGAAGAACCGCAATCAGGATGGCAAAGGACACAGCCGCCCGCCATTCAGCCCCGATGAGCTGGACCGTGAAGGCTTCGGAAAGGCCGATGAACAGGCCGGCAATCATGGCGCCCGGGACCGAACCGATACCGCCGAGGATGGCGGCCGCGAACAGGGGCAGCAGAAGGTCATGCCCGAGATAGGGGCGAATCTGGATGATCAGGCCGCTCATGATGCCGGCGATGCAGGCGAGTGCAGCACCCAGGAACCAGGCCGTTCGGATGACCCGGCGGACATCGATGCCGGCGATACCGGCAAGGCCTGGATTCTCGCTGACCGCACGCATGGCCCGGCCGATATCCGTCCGCGTCATGACGAGATGAACCGTGATGACAGAGACCAGCGCAATTGCCAGCATGGCCAACTGGTCTGGTGTTGCTCTCAGACCCAGCCCCAGCTTCATGGCAATCTGCAGCGCCTGACTGAAATAGGCGGGCTTCGAGGTAAACAGGAATTCGAGCAGGCTGCGCAGCGCAAGCGACGCGCCAAAGCTTGCCATGACCATGATGATGATGGCGCTGCCGCGTCGCCGGAAGCTGGAAAATAGTGCTGCGTCCAAGGCAAGCGCCAGGAGCCCCGTCAATGCGATGGCGAGTACCGCTGCGATCGGAAGCGACCAGCCAAAGGAAAACGGTCCAATCGGCGTGGTAAGCCCTGCTGCCAACACGCCAAGCGCACTGCTGATGCCGAGTGCGAGATAGGCACCCCAGGACAGAAGTTCTCCATGCGCAAAATTCGAGAAGCGCAGGATGGAATAGGTGAGCGTCACGCCGACCGCGCCGAGGCCAATGATCGCGCCAGCAATCAGGCCATCCATCAGGAATTGCGGGTTCATGGCGCGACCTCACTGGCTGCGCGACCCGTCGTGCCAAGATAAATCTTGCCGATGAGGGGATCATCGGCGAGATCGGCAGGCGTCCCTTCGTGGCGGATCTGCCCTTCGGCCAGAATGACGGCGCGATCGGCAATCGCCATGGCCGCCTTAACGTTCTGCTCGACCAGAACGATCGTCACGCCCTCACCATTGATGCGCTTCAGCATGGAAAAGACCTCGCCGACGATTTTGGGCGAGAGGCCTGCAGATGGTTCGTCGAGGATGAGTACCGGCGGGTCGAGCGCCAGGGCGCGTGCCACCGCCAGCATTTGTCGCTGCCCGCCGGAGAGCGCGCCGGCCAGCCGTTTCGGCTTAACGGCAAGATCCGGAAAGCGGGTCAGCATTGTCTCGATGGCGAGGTTACGCTCTGATTTCGGCAGGAGTGCCACGGCGATCTGGAGGTTTTCCAGAATGCTCATGCTGGCAAAGACATTGTCCGTCTGTGGGACGAAGGCCAGACCTTCGGCCAGTTTGCGATGGGGAGCGACATCCGTGATGTCCCGGCCTGCCAGATGAATTCGCCCCGAATGCACCGGCACCATGCCAGCGATCGCCTTGACGAAAGTGGATTTGCCAGCGCCGTTCGGCCCCAAGAGGATCACGAGTTCGCCCTGTGCGACGGAAAAATCGACACCGCGAACAATGGGAAGGTCCGGCTCATAGCCAGCGACCAGCGCTGCAGTGTTGAGAACAGGATCGGTCATGCGCCACCGCCAAGATACGCTTCGACGACTGCAGGATTAGCCGCCACGTCAGCTGGCGCGCCCTCGGCAAGCAGCTTGCCAAGCGCCATGGCCACCACCCTCGAGCACAGCCTCGATACCATGTCCATGTTGTGCTCGATGAGCAGGATAGACCTGCCCTCAGCATTCAACGCCACCACCCGCTCCATGATCACTTCAAGCAAAGCGGGGTTTACCCCCGCGGCCGGCTCGTCGAGGAGGATCACCTGCGGGTCGGCCATCAGAACGCGCGCGAGTTCCAGAAGCTTGCGCTGCCCGCCGGACAGCACGCGTGCGGGCTCATGAGCCAGCCGCGAAAGCGTGACAAACTCCAGGATGGCATGCGCTTTCTCAAGTGCTGCCTTTTCTTCGCGGCGCACCAGACCAGCTTTGAGGAAATTGGCAAACAGGCCTTCGCCGGTCTGCTTTTGCGCGCCGACCAACAGGTTCTCCAGCACGCTCATTTCCAGAAAAGGGCGTGGGATCTGGAAAGTCCGCGCGACCCCATGGGCGATGCGCTGCTCCGGCGCCTGGCTCGAGACTTCAAGACCCTCGACCCAGATCTCGCCAGAACTGGGCTTGAGGCTGCCTGCCAGCAGATTGAACATGGTGGTCTTTCCCGCACCGTTCGGGCCGATCAGGCCCAGGATCTCGCCCCGGGCGAGACGAAGCGACATATCGGAGACCACGGTCAGCCCATCGAAATGCTTCGTCAGATGCCGTGCTTCGATGGCAGGCGGTGCTGCGGCACTCTGAAACGATCGTGATGGTTGGGAATGGGCGGCAGCCATCTGCAAAAATGAGCCTTGATTTGATCCGTGATGTTTGATCAAACTTTACGTGGACGCGAAAATCAACCGATATTTCCGGGAGGCTTGGAGGCGGGATGACGGACACGATTGCCCAGTCGGACGACTTCCTCACGCCTGTCGGCCGGGAGACCTTACAGGATCGCGTCTACGACCAGCTGCGCCGCACGCTGATCAACGGCGGCTTTGCCGCAGGCGACATGCTGCGGATCGTCGACATGGCCGATCGGCTGAAGACGAGCACCATGCCGGTGCGAGAGGCGCTCGGCCGGCTTGTATCCGAACAGGCTCTGGAAGCCCTGCCCAATCGCTCCGTCAGGGTGCCTCTGATTACCCGCGAACGTCTCGACGACCTGGAACGTGCCCGCATCCTGATCGAGGGGCGCCTGGTGGCGCTCGCCTGTCATCGACTAACGACGGAAGACATCGAAAGCCTGAAACAGATCAACCGGGATTGCGAGGCGGCTTTCGAACGGCATGGCCAGGACGTCGGCCCGGTCACCTCTGAAATCAACCATCGCTTCCATTTCCAGATCTATCGCGCCGCCTCCTCGCGGGTCCTGATCCCGATGGTGGAAAGCCTCTGGCTCCAGTCTGGTCCGGTCGTGCGCGCCGCCGCCCACATTCACGACGAACAGGGCGGCCTTGCCGCAACCAATCACCACTGGACGCTCATTGAAGCACTCGAAGCGCGTGATGAAGACGCAGCCGTCAACGCGCTCTCCAATGACATCGGCCGCTCGTTCGATCTCGTGCGCGGGCGTCTCGACGCCGGCGAAGAAGCGGCGTGAGGGAAGGCACAGATGAGCGGAACGGACGATACATTCGAACTCTTTGACCTGCGTGTCGAGGTGGTGATCCCCGAAAATGGTACCGTCTACTGCGGCGCCAAACCCGGCGACTATTTCGAGCTTCAGGGCGAGATGCTCTATCTTCCGCCGGGACAGGGGATATCGATTTACTCCCTCGCCTCCGTCCTTCCGCTTCTCGCCGCCAAGCAGCGCCCGACCCATGCGCATGACTGGATGACGACGGATGCGGACATCGCCTGTCCAGATCCCAACTGCTCCACCCGATTGCGAATTCGGCGCACAGGCCTTCGCCGTTTCAACCATGCCGCCACGACAGCCGTGCCCCTCGAAGGAAAAGAGTAACATGCAGCGTATCTCCATCGCCCCCGGTTACGAGATCTCCCGCGTCATCCGCGGCGGATGGCAGCTTGCCGGTGGCCATGGCGCCATCGATGAGGAGGCGGCCATCGAAGACATGGTGGCTTTCGCCGATGCTGGCATCACCACCTTCGACTGCGCGGACATCTACACTGGCGTGGAAGATCTGATCGGACGCTTCCGGCTGCGCTACCGGGACATGCAGGGCCAGACGGCCCTCGATCGCATTCGCGTCCATACGAAGTTCGTACCCGATCTCGGCGTCCTGCCGACGATCACGAAGGCCTATGTGGAAGGCGTTATCGACACGTCGCGCAAGCGGCTTGCCATGGAGCGCCTAGATCTCGTCCAGTTTCACTGGTGGGACTACGAGCTGCCGGCCTGGCTCGACACCCTCGGCTGGCTGAAAGAGCTCCAGCAAGATGGACGGATCGACAAGATCAGTGCCACGAATTTCGACAGCGACCATGTCACGGCAATTCTCGATGGAGGGATCCCGCTGACCTCGCTGCAACTGCAGTATTCGCTGCTCGACCGGCGTCCGGAAAAGCGCATGGTGGACTTGGCCGCCTATCATGATTTTGCGCTGTTCTGCTACGGCACGGTCGCCGGCGGCTTCCTCTCCGATCGCTGGCTCGGCAAGACCGAGCCGGAGCATCCGCTCGAGAATCGCTCGCTGACCAAGTACAAACTGATCATTGATGACCTCGGTGGCTGGGATCTTTTCCAGGCACTGCTGGCAACGCTTCGCAAGGTGGCCGACCGGCATGCAACCGACATCGCAACGATTGCCAGTGCCGCCATGCTCCGCCGTCCCGGTGTCACGGCGGTGATCGTCGGCGCGCGCAATCGCGATCACCTCGCCTCCAACCTCGCCATATCCAATGTCGTCCTCAAAGACGCCGACCTGTCGGAGATCGAGACCGCCTTGGCGGGCGCACGCGAACTGGAAGGCGACGTCTATACGCTCGAGCGGGACCGCACCGGGCGTCACGGCAGCATCATGAAATATAATCTCAACAAAGGGGAATGACATGAACAAGGGAAATCAGATGAAACGCCTCGTCCTCGCGTCCACCATGCTCGCGGGCTTTGCAATCGGTGCAGCACCTGCCTCAGCACAAGAATGCGACATTACCGTCGGCGTGGTCATGGAACTGACCGGCCCTGCCGGCGAATACGGCAAGGCCGGCGCGAAATCCGTCGAGATGGCCTTCCGTGACTTCAACGAGGCGGGCGGCGTTGACGGCTGCAAGCTGGTCATGGACACACGTGACAGCCAGAGCCAGGGCAATGTCGCCGTGGATCAGGCCACACAGCTCGTCAACATCAAGAAGGTGCCTGTCATCATCGGCGGGATCATTTCTTCCGTCTCGATCCCGATCCTGACCTCCGTCACGGCACCAGCAGGCGTCGTACAGGTTTCGCCGGCATCCTCTTCCCCCACGCTGACAGCGCTTGGTCGTGACGGCAAGACCAATGGCGTCTTCTTCCGCACCATCACCTCGGACGCGCTCCAGGGAACGGCGGCTGCGAAATATGCGCTCGATCAGGGCATGAAGAAGATCGCCATCATTCACGTCAACAACGACTTCGGCAACAATCTGATGCAGGAGTTCACCGCCGCCTATACCAAGCTCGGCGGAACGATCACCTCGACGACACCCTATAACGAAAAGCAGGCGAGCTACTCGTCGGAAGCTTCGGTTGCCATGGAAGGCGAACCGGACGCGCTTTACCTCATCTCGACACCGGTCGACGGTGCAACGATTGCCCGCGCCTGGATCTCTGGCGGCGGCGTGCAGAAATTCCTGTTCAACGACGGCATGAACTCCAAGGACTTCATCGCCAGCGTCGGCCCACAATATCTGAACGAGGCCTACGGCACATCGTCGGGAACAACGCCGACGACCTCGACCGAATACTTCAACGCCAATTACGCGGAATTCTCCGGTGGGATTGAACCGTCTGCCCCGGCGGCCGATCGATCCTACGATGCCGGTGCGATCGTAGCCCTTGCCATCGCCAAGGCCGGCAAGGCCGACAAGGACGCGATCAAGACCGCGATTTCCGAGGTAACGGCGCCTGGCGGCACGCCGATCTACGCTGGCAAGGCGGAATTTGAGAAGGCGCTCGGCCTGCTCAAGGACGGCAAGCCGATCAAATATGAAGGCGTCATCGGCCCTGTGAGCTTCGACCAGTATGGCGACATCACCGGTCCGTTCAGGCTCTGGAAGATCACCGATGGCGAGGTAACAACCGTGGGCCAGATGGAATCGTCGGAAGTGGCAGAAATCAAGGCTAGTTTGACGAAGTAACCACCAAGGCAAGCGAGATATGGACGGGCCGTCGACGCCCGCCAACGATTGGAAGCAATTCGATCAAGATCGAAGCCAAGACGGATCTCGATCACTCTCAGCCGCCAGGCATAGCCGGGCGGCTGAGACATTCAAATGCCCATCGACAGTCCTTTAATCTGGCTTCTAACCAGATCATGTTTCCTGGTATTCGTGGCCGTCTTCGCCTGATGCGTGATCCGCGCCATCTCGGCCAGCCGTGCCAAATCCCCCCTCTCCACCTGCCCCCTCGTCAGGCCCACCAGGTCCTTGTGGCGCAGATCGTCGGTCCCAAACCGCTGCCTGATCGCATCGGCGACCGCCTCCGCCTCGTGAAGTGCCCGCCGCCCCTCCGGTGTCCCGACAAGCTTCTCGAGAAACGCAGGCTTCTCCGCACGCTCGAGTCCATCCAACTGCTTCAGGATTTCTTCACTCCGCGGACTTAACCCCGGCACCTCGATCACATCCTCCTTCTCCCGCGTCCACTGTTCGGATTTTGCCGCCTCCTCATATCGCCTCGTCCAGTAGCGTGCCGCACGTACGACATGGGCGCCTAACGGGCCAGCCATTCGACGCGCCTGCCTGCGCCCGCTCTGCGATCATTGCGATTGTCAAATGCTGATCAGGCTGTTCATCCGTCAGTTCGTGAACAGCCTTGTGGACGGCAAGCTGGATTCGTTCGGATCGTCCACCTGGACGGATCAATGTTCGAGCCACAAGATCTCCCTTTTGCTGCCTCTCAACTAGCACAGAGAACCTTCTGGATGAAATACGCTCTTCGATAAGAGCTGTTCAACCACTTTGGGCGACGCTCTATTTTGGGTCGCCGTAAACGAATTTCGGCAAACTCCAACGAAAGCGGATTGCTGCTAATCGCAACGCCAACCCAGACATGGCAGCACCAAGGAAGGTGAACTGATGGGGTGGATGCCATCAAGGAGCGGCTTGGCAAAGGGTGAGCCTGTCTTGCAGTTTGGACTGCAGACGATCCCAAGCCTTCGTCTGCTCACCTCTCTACTGTAACACGGGCGTCGTCTTTTCTGCCCTGAACGCGCACACTTCGCGAACGGCCAAGTGAAGGGCCTGGTCGGTGAAAGGCTTTACAAGCAATGTCGTCGCAGGTCCCGAAACGGGGGCTTCGTTATAACCCGTGGCGATTACGAAGGGCAGGTCTGGCCGGTGGGTGCGGCTTTGCATCAAGAGTTCACCGCCTGTCATTTTCGGCATGGCATAATCGGATACTACGCAGGTTAGATCCAGTCTGGTTGCAATCAACTCCAGAGCCTCCAGCGGTGACGTGGTGGCAATCACGGTGGCGCCCAGATCTTCCAACATCGCCTCTGTGTTCATAAGGACCAAAGCGTCGTCATCGACTGCGAGAATGATGTGACCCTTAAGATCGACCGTCTCGGCACTGTCATTGACGCTTGAAGGTCGGCTGAGGTGTCCTGCTGCTTCCAGCGCTTGCGGCAGCCATAATTCGACAACGGTTCCCCTGCCGGTGTCACTTTGAAGAACCATCAAACCGCCGGTCTGCTCGGCAAAGCCGGCGACCATGGGCAGACCCAAACCTGTCCCCTTGCCGATCCCCTTGGTGGTAAAGAACGGGTCGCGCGCCTTTAACAGCGTTTCCGCGTCCATGCCCTCGCCCTGATCTATCACTTTCAAGCACACATAATGTCCGCCCTCAAGTGCGGGAGGCGGGGTTTCGTCTGACGAAGCGCAGATGGTGATATTACCCCCCTTGGGCATGGCGTCGCGGGCATTGACCACTAGGTTGAGGAGAGCCATTTCCAACTGATGCGGGTCGACCTTGACTAAAGGTGTGGCCGCAGACACCTCAAATGCCAGAGAAATCGTCGAGGGCAAAGAGCTGTTAAGAAGCGGCTGCAGGCTCTCGACGAGCGCCGCCATGCTGACGACCTGCGGATCGAGGTTCTGCCTTCGAGCAAATGCCAGAAGACGCTGGGTCAGGCTTGCTCCCCTGTGGGCAGCTTGAAGCGCATTGCTAATGAGCCTTGTGAGGGCCTCATCCTCAATCTTCCGGGAGGCCCGATCCAGACTTCCGATGATCACCGTCAGCAGGTTGTTGAAGTCATGGGCGACACCACCGGTCAATTGACCGATGGCCTCCATCTTTTGTGTTTGCCTCAAGACCTCTTCTGTCGCCTTGCGCTCGGTCATATCGACCAAACCCTCAACGATGCGCAAGCTGCCGTCAGTTTCGACGCGCTCGACGCGAGACGAGACGACGACATCCAGTATGCGACCATCGGAGGCGACAAGACGATAGGCTTTGTCTTTCAGGTTTCCCTTGGCCATCAAGTCCGGCCAGTCCGTCTGCATGCGCTGCACGGAGGATTCTTCCGTCATCAACGCCGTGAAAGACCGCTGGTAAATGTCTTCCCGCGTGAAGTTCAAGAGCGAAAGCCAGGCGTCGCTGACCTCCTGGATTGTCCCCTTCTGGTCCAGCGCATGCAAGGGCAAGGGAGCGCTGCGATAGAGCTTCCGAAAACGTTCTTCACTCTCGCGAAGCGATTGAGCTTCCTTCTGGATCAATGCGGCAAAGCGACGATCGAACATGGCCGCGACAACCGCGGCAAGAAGGATCATCAAGGTGACCACAACGATGCCAACTGCCAGGCCAGCCTGGTTGAATGCATGCGAAGTCTGCACTGCTCTGTCTTCAACCCCGTGAAGCGATGCTGCCCTCATTCCGGCAAAATGCATGCCGGATATCGCAAAGCCCATCAGGCAGGCTGCGGCCCCCTGATGCAGGATCCGGCTGCCTCGGAAGGAAAGCCATAAGGCGGCAACTGCGGCTGCAATGGCGATGAGGATCGACAGAAAGACCCAGGGCACGCTGTAGCTTAGAGCGGCTGGCATGCGCATGGCGGCCATGCCGATGTAATGCATGGCGATGATACCCATTCCCATGAACAGACCGCCCAGGCACAAGGCCAGGCCGCTCTCCTGCTGGCGACTGACCAAGGCAAAGCCACCGCCTGTCACCAGGATGGCAATCACCAGGGATAGCGCAGTCAACAACGGATCATAGCTAATTGGAATGCCGGGCATCGAATAGGCGAGCATGGCGACGAAATGCATCGACCATATTCCTCCACCCATGCACAGGGCAGCAACAGCCAGCCATGCCACGCGCGAGACCTGCGTGGAGGCCTCCCCAACACGCTGCGCGATATTGAGGGCTGTGTATGACGCAGCCACAGCAATGAAGATTGACAGGGTCACCAGAACCCCGTTGTGGTCGCCTACCATTCCCTGTCTCCCCGTGCCGATATCGGCATCCCCATTTTAAGAAGGCTCTGAAGCAATCGTAGTGGCCGTCCTTCCTGGACCGCGATACCACGCATCGTCAGCCGAAATTCAAAATACCAAGACGGTTCGCCGCGTCCCGGCCGGTGGCGACTTGCCCGATGTCGATCGTTTCCAAAGGCTCGATACCGGGACGCCTGCCCGTTACCGATGCTCCCTATGGCTTCGCATTCTTCGGCGGAAGCGACATGCCGACACACGCGTCCACCCCGAGATGAGGAGAGCTTGCACGCGTAGGGGTCAGGACATTGCTGATTGCCTGGAGCCGCCTCGTTTGGGGTAAAACCCGCCTTAGCAATCTCTCCCAGCTTACGTGGCGACGATGCGCTCATCTCAACGCTCCGCTTCTGGTGGAGGTTTCGAATGCAGAGCTGCATCCGTCAGACATTTGAACATTTCTCGTGCCCGTAGTAGTCGCGCCTCAACCTCTTCCACCGGATCACGAACGATGCGTGACACAAGCTGACTGTCGAACTTCAACCCATCGACCAGCACAAGGCACAGACGCTCTTCAAGCGGCAGGTCGAGGAAGCTGAACCCATAGGTGGGAACCACCATCGGTACATCGGGATTTTGTTTGTCGAAAATAGGCAGCCTGACAAGGTTCTCCACCAGCCAGCTCAAGGCACAAGGGAGATCTGCGGCGTCATCTTTGCACTGGTGTGCGCGGCGCAGAGCCTGCCTGACAGCTTCATCGGCAAGACGTTCATCGCCCGTCATGATCAAAGCGACCTGCCTTAGCCGCGGCTCCGCCGAAGCAACACCAGACCGCCATTCATCCATCAACAATTTCCCCTCAGCCACGCACGAACGCAGCAGCGAAAACTATGTTCCGCCTGATTGTCGATTTTTTCTCGACGGATTGTTTCTCCGGGAATGCAGACGCTTGCGACGCATAAGGGATCCTGAGGACCGGTGACAGGAACCCCGTGGATCTTGACCCTTCAGCATCCTGGCGTCACGATCTGTGACATCGCGACTTAAGGTTGCTAGATCCCGGCAGCAACCACTATTTACCACGCTGCTGCATGTCGAACGCAATGGCGGCAGTTGACCCGTCTGTCGAAACCTGTGGTCTTTGAAAGGACCAATCTCTCGCCCATGCCGACATCAAGAAGATCAAGAGGCACACGCCTGCCGTCGCCTTATCTGAAGCGCCTTTTCATGCGCGAAGACGCCGTCCTGGACGAGCAGTACCCGTTCAACCTGCCTTGGCTCGGGAAGGATTTTGTCCTCGAACTGTCGACACCGGTGACGATCCTCGTCGGCGAAAATGGTGCTGGCAAATCCACGCTGATCGAGGCCGTGGCCGCCATTTGCGGCTTTGACGAGGCCGGTGGTGGCAACGGATACCGGCCGGTCGATCACTCTCGAGCTGTCGATCGAAGCGGTGCGTCGCTGGCCTCGGTCTTGCGCGCCTCCTGGTTGCCCAAGGTCACCGCAGGATGGTTCTTTCGGGCCGAATCCTTCTTCTCCGTCGCGCGTTACCTTGATGAAGCCGCACGCGATGCCAATGCCGCACCGCCTGATTTCTTGTCCTTTAGCCATGGCGAGGGCTTCATTCGTTTCTTCGAAGAGCGCCTTTCGAGACAGGGACTGTATCTGCTCGATGAACCGGAAAGTGCGCTTTCTCCGAAACGGCAGATTGAACTCCTTCGCCTTCTCCATTCCATCCAGATTTCCGGCGGTGCCCAGATCATCATGGCAACCCACTCGCCAATCCTCATGGCTGTCCCTGGCGCCCGTCTTCTGGAGATAGGCCATCGTGGTCTGGCAGACACAGAACTGCGCCAGACCGAGCACTTCAAGCTCTACAGAGACTTTACTGAGGATCCGGCTGACTTCGTCCGCCAGGCGATGCACGACGACAGGTGAACAGACGGCAATGCACCCACCCTTCCCCGGTCATCCGGACGCCGATGTCTGGGCAGCTTCAAGGGTCATCGATATCCTTGCGAGCTTGACGGCCGTTCCATGTTGAGGAGAGTCGGCGCGCGGCGACAGTGCAAAGTAAAAGAAAATAACCGATTAAAAACAGGGGTTGGACACCGTGACTTTTTTTGGGCTTACTGCAAATCACAACGGCGGTAGGAACGTACCATGCTGCTTCACGGGGAAGACCTCATCGTCCAGAGTGCGCTACGACAACTCGATGATCACTCGAGCGGGGTCCGCAGGGTCGTGATAGATCTCGTCAGGAGCGGCTTTGAGGACCTCGAGGAACTGGTGCATCTGGCGGGGATTGCCAGGGAGAGCCTGTTGTTGCCACGCCAAAACGAGCGAGCATCTTTTTGATGGCGCATGTCCGGTAGGGGCACCCAAAGCGACGATGCCATTCACACCTTGCGCTCTTGCCGATGGAGTGACCGCCTTATCCCATTGTTTCAAGGTGGCTTCACACCGACCCGGTTTGCGGCCGAGGATTGTTTATGCACATCCTCTGGCAACCGCGCTCATCGCGAGCGCCTCGGCTCCAGTCTCCAGTCTCCAGTCTCCAGTCTCCAGTCTCCAGTCTCCAGTCTCCATGATATCCGAATAAGCGCCACTGCAATCTTCCCTGTTGCCGCAGGCTGCCAATCTTTCTTTACGATTAGCATCTTACCTTGAATCCGATCGGAGGATGAGATGGGAAACACGCGAGTATTTGGTCAAATGTCGGCCGAGGCGATACGGAACGAGGCCGCCAGGCTTCAGGCACTCGAAGAACTCGATTTGTTGGACACCCCCAAGGACCCGGGCTTTGATCGTATCGTGCGGCTCATCCAGGAAATTTTCAGCGTCGAAATCGGGATCGTGTCCTTCATCGATGCCCACCGCCAATGGTATAAGGCAAGCGCCGGCATGCCCGTGGATGAAATGCCAAGACAGGATACGTTTTGTCGATACGTGCTGGACTCGCAAAATCCGCTCGTTGTTCAAGATACCTTGCTGGATGAACGTTTTCGCGCGCATCCAGCCGTTGGCAACCCACCGCATGTTCGCTTTTATGCAGGCTTCCCATTGAAGACCGAGGACGGTCATGTTGTTGGAACCATATGCGCCATTGACACTAGGCCCGGCAGTTTTGGCAAACGCGATTTGCGCGTTCTCAAAGAACTGGCTGGCGCCGTGATGGACCGAGTGGCACTTGCAAAACTCGCTGCGACCGATGGGCTCACTGGTCTTTCCACGCGCCGTGCATTTCGCGAAGAAGCGCATCGTCTCGTCGAACAGGCCCTTCGCCACAGGCACGACGTCAGCTGTATCATGCTTGATATCGACCACTTCAAGTCGATCAATGACAAGCACGGGCACCAGGTAGGCGACGCGGTGCTGAAGGCCGTGGCATCGCTATGCAAAGATCAATTGCGTGCAGGCGACCTATTTGGACGGCTTGGAGGCGAAGAATTCGCGATCATATTGCCACATGTCGGTCGAGAGGATGCACTTGTTACGGCGGAGAAATTGCGCCAGATCTTGGCGTCGACGCCGATTGAGTACGGTGCGGGGTCTCTTGCGGTGACCGCGAGCTTCGGCGTCACAGCGACCTCCATCATTGCCAAGGACGTTGATACGCTGCTCGCTCAGGCCGATGCTGCCATGTACTGCGCGAAAGAAACCGGCCGAGACCGATGCGAGGGCTGGGGCAGGACTAAAGATGCTGCAGACAGTGGTGCCCGCCGTCGGGTCCTGAAGTCCGGGCGCATCATCATCAATGAGCGTCGTTCGACAATCGACTGCACGATCCGGGCCCTCGGCGCGGATGGGGCAAACCTCGCCGTATCGGACACATCCCTGATCCCTCCACGCTTTGTACTCAGCATCGAGGCGGACGGTTTCGAGACAGAATGCAGGATCGTCTCCCAAAACAGGCAGGCTCTGGACGTCAGCTTTAATTGACGTCGCAATCGGCGACGATCAGGCATCACCGCTCTTTCTTGTCAATCGGTTCTCAGCTCGTCGAGCTCCGGTCTTTAAATCGCAGCGCGGAAGGCAGGGTCCTCTCTGCGGCAGGACGCTTTCCTCGGATTGTCCCATCCCGATGAGGCTCGGGGTCGAGGCAATTGAGTGCAACGACACGACAGGCGATGATACCTTGTTTCCAATGCGTTCATGGCCATATCCGAAGTTGCTCTGTCTGCCGCTTTCGGTCTGGATCGCCCGTTGGTTTGACAGGCACGAGCGCAACTGTCCTTGTCGGCAGGTAAGATTCATTCACCAAAAGTAGCAGACAGCCTTGAACCCATACCGTAGGTTCGATGTTCTAGGAGAGCTGGCGGCTCGATGCCCTGGCTCTTGGTTTCTTCACAAGGGGCACGGCTAGCTGCCGGACCCGATGAAAAAGGCGCCATGCATGCTGCTCGATGTGCAAAATGTCGTGTTAAAAATGCTGGCGGAGGGGGAAGAACCTTCAAACGCCCTGGATGCCCTCTGTCGCTGGCTGGAGAAGCGGCTGCCCTCGACCATCGCAACCATACTTCTGGTCGACGATACAGGCAGATTGCAGCCTTGCGCGGCGCCGAGCCTTGCCCCCTCGTTCACCAGCGCCATACAAGGACAACCGATCGGCCCGTTTCAAGGTTCATGCGGCGCAGCGGCCCACTCTCGGCAGACGATCACCGATATCGACTTGGAGCGCTCGAAAAGATGGCGGGATTTTGCGCATCTGATCCTGCCCTTTGGTCTGGTCGCCTGTTTCTCAAGCCCGGTCTTGTCTAGAGCAGACAAGGTGATCGGCACGATTGCGCTTTATTTTACAGAGCCTCGCGGACCGACACCTCTGGAACAAAGCATCGTCGAAGGCTGCCTGTCGCTTTGCATGATCGTCCTCGAACACAAGGAGCGTGTGGCAGAGATGCAGCGGCTCGCCTACACGGATAGTGTGACGGGCCTGCCCAACCGAGCAGCGTTTAGCCGAAAGATCGAAATGAGACCGATCGGGCCGCGTTCGATCCTGCTGGTCGACATCGACAACCTCAGCCAAGTGAATGATACCTTTGGGCATCACGTCGGCGATGCCCTGATCGCTAGCACCGCGAAACGTCTTCTGTCGACAGGCGAACAGATGCAGGCCTTCAGGATCGGCGGTGACGAGTTTGCCCTGGTTGTTGATGGGGCAGCACCGGACGTCCTTTATGAACTTGCCGAGGAGATCCGCCATGCCTGTGCCAAGCCCACGGTCTGTGCTGGCGTCAACATCCGGCCTAGCGTCACTCAGGGCCTCGCCTTCAACACCGGCATTACGCAGTCCGCCATGGATTTGTGGAGCCAAGCCGATCAGGCTCTCTATCACGCAAAATCGGCGGGACGAGGCGCATGGACGGTTTTTGATGCGAATGTAGCGACCGCAATCAGCAAACGCGCGCAGGCAGTCCAGCTCCTGTCTGATGCATTGGCAGAGCGCCGGGTCGAAGCCTGGTACCAACCGATCTGCAGGCTGGACACTCAGGAATTGGTCGGGGTCGAGGCACTTGCACGGATAAGGGCCGCAGACGGAAGTGTTGTGGCTGCAGCCCAATTCCATGAGGCGACAAAGGATGCGCAAGTCGCAGCTGAACTCACACGACAGATGATCGCATGTATCGCAAGAGACGTCAGCGCCTGGATTTCGGCATCTGTCCCGTTCCAGCATGTCGGGATCAATGTTTCGGCAAGCGATCTGGCCGATGATGACTTTGTGCATTACCTTACGGAGGTCTTCGCATCGACCGGCATCCCCCTGAAGCACATCATCCTTGAGATTACCGAATCGGTCTATCTCGGCGACAGCAATGGAAGGATCGCGCCGCAGATCGCCATGCTGCGCGAAGCGGGCTTCAAGATCGCGCTCGATGATTTTGGCACAGGCTATGCGTCCCTGACCCATCTCGTGTCAGTGTCGGTCGACATCATCAAGATCGACAAGAGCTTCATCGACCTCATTGGGACTGACGAGGCAAGTACCGCGATTGTCGAAGGGCTTCTCCATATTGCGAGGCGCATGGGCATCAGGGTTGTCGCCGAAGGCATCGAGCATGCCCACCAGGAACGGCTCCTGGTAGAGCGCGGCTGTCAGCTTGGACAGGGCTATCTTTACGCGAAGGCCCTTCCCGCCAGCGAGGCAGCTTTCCTGCTGAAGGACAAGGGACAGAAGACGGGCCCGTCATAAAATGGGCCGTGTAAGCCAGATCTCGCAGGTCAGGTGCAGGGGTCATGGATCACTTTCTCCGGCGGCGTGCTTGCTGCCAGGTTGCTGGATCGCGAGCAGTCTGCTCATCGCCGACGCGAGAATTAACAGATCATCAACCATGAATATTAGGAGTTAGATTTCAGCCTGAACCTCTCCGCCCCTGCTGCTAGTTAACCCCATGAGACAACAGCATGCGAGTGAGGGTTGAGTATGAGGTCGGTCAAGATCGTTGCAGGGCTGGTCATCTTGTTCCTTGCCCTGTTTATCATCGTGCGAGAGCAGACCGCAGGTGTCAGCGCTGACGCATTCATCAATGCCCGCCTGACGACAACGCGGGCACCGATCTCAGGGACGTTCGACGCGATATCGCGCCCTCTGGGGGCAAGGGTCAGTATCGGCGATAATCTGGGCACGATTGCCGATCCGCTCGTCGACAATGTGAGACTTTCCGACCTCCAGCAGCAGCGGATGGTGACCAAGGCCGAGCTGGATCGGCTAACAAAGACTGCCGAGGGTCTTACCGCATCGATCGAAGAACTCGGCACGCGAGCGCAAAACTACAGACGCGAACGTATCCAGCAGTTGCAGGCACAAATCGACGGTGCAGAGGCTTCTGCAAACGCGGCCGAAGCGCGACTGCGATATGCGCGTCTCAGCCTTGAACGATCCAATCGGCTGAGCGATCAGGGCGTCCGAACCGGCGAGGCGCTCGAGCAATCCCGCTCTCTCGCAGAAGTCGCTGAGCTGGATCTGGTGAATGCGCAGGAGACGGTCCGTGTTGCACGGATCAATCTGGCGGCGGCTGAACGCGGCATCTTTCTCGGAGATGGTTACAATGATGCACCTTATTCCGAACAGCGCGTCTCCGAACTGGAGGTAGCAAGGGACCAGCTGCAGGCCAGTGCAGCGGCTCAGGCCACCGTCCTTGCGGCCCTGGACATGCGGATCCGGGCAGAGCAGGTGCGGGTCAACCGGCTGAATTCCGCTTCTCTACAAGCCAATGTCTCCGGACTGATCTGGGACTATCTCGCCATTTCCGGCGAAACCGTGCAACGTGGTCAGGATCTCCTCAGCCTTGTCGATTGCCAGTCGACGATCGTTACTCTGTCGGTAACCGAGCGTGTCTACAACCAGATTACGCTGGGCAGCACGGCTCAATTCCGGATGAACGGCAGCAATCGGCTGTTGCCTGGCCTGGTCACCCGGGTGGCCGGTTCAGGCGCATCCACTGTCTATGAGAACCTCGCGATCGCACCAAGCGCACGGCATCTGGAACGCTTCGACGTCACCCTCGATGTTCCAGCGCTGCGTCAGGAACCCGAGCTGCGCTGCCTGATCGGTCGCACCGGACGGGTCTTCTTCGAAGAGAGGCCCTTGGACTGGCTGCGGCGGATGTGGAACTAAGCATGATAAGCTTTTTCTATGGCAGCGAATTGTGGTCAGCGGCCATGCTGTGCCTCATCGTCTTCGGCCTGGCCTTGATTAGCTCGGCCTTGCTGGATCGCACGAGCACCACCCATCGTAGCCTACTGTTTTTGGTCAGCGGTTGCCTGACACTCCGCTACCTGTTCTGGCGCGCAACAGAAACTTTGCCACCGGCGGCCTGGTCTTTGGAATGCCTGTTCAGCTGGGCCTTCTTCGGCCTTGAAGCTGCAGCCGGTCTCTCGTCACTCAGTGCCTTTCTCATATTGAGCCGGACCCGGTCGCGCAGTCTCGAGGTTGATCAGCACCGTGACTGGTGGGGAGAGGCCTCCCCCAAGGTCGCCATCTTGATTGCCACCTACAACGAAGACCGTACCGTTCTTGAGCGAACCATCATCGGCGCCAAGTCAAGCAGCCACCCCGATTGCGACGTCATGGTGCTCGACGATGGGAGGCGGCCGTGGCTGGAGCAGTTCTGCCTGCTTCAGAACGTTCGCTACGTACAGCGGCCGGACAACAAGGGCTCAAAGGCCGGCAATATCAACCACGCTCTTTCACTGCTCGCGGCCGAGGAAGTTCACCCCGACTTCGTTGCCGTCCTTGATGCCGATTTCGTTCCTCATACGGATTTCGTGCCACGGGCGCTTGCTCTCTTTCACAAACCGGAAATCGGCCTGGTCCAGACACCTCAGCATTTTTTCAACCCCGATCCGATCCAGCACAATCTTGGCCTCAGCCGCTCCTATCCGGACGAACAGCGCTTCTTCTTTGATCATCTCCAGCCAAGCCGCGATGCCTGGGGCATTGCCTTTTGCTGCGGCACATCGTCCGTTGTCCGGTGGGAGGCGTTGCAGAAGGTCGGCGGTTTTCCGACGGAAAGCATCACAGAAGACTTCATGCTGACGCTTGTTCTCCAGGAGGCCGGCTACAGAACTGTCTACCTTAACGAAGCCTTGACCGAAGGCCTCGCCCCAGAGGGACTGAAGGAATATGTGACGCAGCGCGCAAGATGGTGCCTGGGTCTCATGCAGATTGCCCGTAGCCGCCTTGGACCCTTTGGTCAAAACGGCCTGCGACTGCGTGATCGATGGAGCGTGGCCGATTCCGTGATCTTCTGGCTCAGCACGTTTTCGTTTCGTCTGGCAGCCGTCACATTTCCGCTGCTCTACTGGTTCTTCAACATCACCGTCGTCGACGCGAACGTTCCGGATATCATTACCTACTTCACGCCCTACTACATGTGGGTACTGTTCTCGCTCAACTTCGTTTCCGGAGGCCTCATCGTCCCCGTCGTCAATGATGTGAGCCAGTTGCTCGGCGCGATCCCGATCACCAGGGCTGCGATTGTCGGCCTGATCAAGCCGAAAGGCCATCCCTTCAGTGTCACGGCCAAGGGCGGCGATCGCACGAAGGTCGTGATCCAGTGGCGGCTGATGATGCCCTTCCTCGTCTTGTTTTTGGCGACGGTCCTTGGACTGATCATCGGGATTTTTAACGACAGCTTCGCCTTCAATGATGCAGGTGAAGGCAAGGCCGTGATCCTATTTTGGACCATCTACAATCTGTTCATTCTCATGGTCACACTCGCCGTATGTGTCGAGCTTCCGCGTGTCGAACAGCATCTGGCTGACCATCCGGAGCGCTGCATTATTTTATATGAGGGGCGCCTCAAGCGCGTGTGGCTGACCGATCTGACCCAGGGCACGGCTCGCATTCGCGGCCTTTCGCTTAAACCCGGCGCACCGCTTGAGATCAAGTTTCGAGATCTCGGAGATATGCCCGCGCATGTGCTAGAAGCCAGGGGCGACGGGTCGCTGCTATCGCTTGAGCTTTCGGATCTACAGTATGAATTGCTGCTGAAGCGGCTCTATGTCGAAGGTGTCGTTCCGAGCATCACCTCAACCAAGCTTAGCGCAATCGTCAATGCCGTGTTCAAGCGCGCCAGCCGCCTATGAGCCAGGATCCCGATCATGCCTTTGGCTGTGAGCCTGCAGCCTCGCCAATGCGGTGCTGAGCATGCTCATTTCCCGGGTACGGTTGCTTTCCATCGGATAGGTATCCTTGCCATTTGCAATCTCCATCGCATTGGCGGCCAAGCGCGCGAAGGGTCTGACGAAGGCAACGACGTAGAGCGCTGTGAGCAATAACAGGATGGTCGCCATGCCCAGGAGCCGCACGATGAGATAGTCCGACATCTCCCGTGCTGGCACCGTCGCCGCGCGACCATCGATACGCGCGACGATGTTCCATCCGAATTTCGGCAAATCGTTATAGGTGAGCTCTGGAACCGTCAGGGTGAAATACAACCCTCCGTCGGGCCAGCGTTCAAGACTGGTGCCAAGCACACCGGAACGTGCGCGCTGCAGGCTGCCCAGCCCGGAAAGATCCGGAAGATCCGAGACAGACGACGCAGAGATCTCGCCATTTGCACCGACGATGACGATATCGACGTTCAACGCATGTGCAAGCTCGTCGACCAGCCGTTTGATCCAGGACACGTCGAGATGCAGACCGACAACGCCCCGAACAGCCCCCTCCTGATCCAGGAAGGGCACCGCGAAGTCGATGAAGCGCATGGGCTCGTCCTGAGGCCGCAGTAGCGCCGCGAGGAGCACAGCTTCATGGACATCACCCGCATATTTTCCTTTCAATCCCTGAAGAAACCAGGGCCTCTCGCCGACATTGCGACCAACGAGGAGACCATTGGTGGCTGCAATCACCGTACCATCCGGCTCGGCCAGGCCCGCCCAGGAGACGATACTGCCATCACCGGAAACTCCGTTCAGCCGGTCTTGAAGATCCGTCAAAGGGAGCCCGCTTGCCTGCTCGCTTATCGCGCTCAACGCGTTCCATTCCCTATAGAGTGCCTGCGCAATCGCCGTCTGGATTCCGCGGGTCCGCGTTTCGAGCGCCCTTTGAAGGCTCGCTTCTTCAAAGGATCTGGCGCGCTCACTGATGAGCACATAGGCAGTGCCGAGACCGACCATCGCACTGATCAGGACGAACCCAATGGTAATCGTCGCCAGACTGGGCAGGCGCTTATGCGCATGGTACTCGCTCATCTTCGGTTCTCCTCTACCATGCACGTGCATATAGAGACGGAGCGTCCTCTTCGACTGCGGGTTTTTCCCCGCAAGATGATGTGCTTGATTTTGGGGTCGCCCGCTGGGGAGTGACATGAGCGGCCGGCTTGTAATGCGGATTCTCGTTTCGCCCCACCCTATCGGCCTTGGGCGGAGGGATCACAACGTTGGTGGCAGCGACAGCCACAAAGGTCTCGGCTTCATCGGCAAGCGCAAGTTCGAAAAGAACCTTGCGGAAATGCATGGTAGGTAGACCGAGACAGAAGTGTTACCCTCAGAAAATATTAAGCTACATTTGCAATTGTTCCGATCATAGCGACTCTTGGGCTATGCGTGCCGCCACAGACTCGGATGCGCGGGGGAAAGGGATTGCAATGAACACTCGGAACGGTCCACTTTCCTTCCGAGGGCTGGGATACTACATCCCCGCCATCGTCGCCACGCTCGCCGTGCTGATCGCCGTTTTCCTCGCCGACAGGCAGAAGCGCCAGCTTGAAGAAGAATATCTGCGCTCTGCCACGACAGAACAACTTGGCCAACTGCGGTCTCGCCTACAAAGCCGCATTCAAGGCAATATCAAATTGGTTCAGGGGCTGGTCGCAACCGTCGAGACCGAGCCGGGCATGACCCCCGAACGTTATGCCAGTCTTGCGAGCCGCGTTTTGGACGACGACCACCAGCTACGCAGCCTCGCAATCGCACCTGATTTCAAAGTTGCGCTCGTTTATCCTCTCCAGGGCAATGAGAAGAGCTTAGGGCTCGACTACCGCAAAAACGAACGCCAGCGCGACGCGGCTATGCAGGTCAAAGAGCAAGGCAGAATTGTTGTCACCGGCCCGGTGGAACTGGTCCAGGGTGGGCGCGCAGTGATCGCGCGATATCCCATCTATACCGGGCCGGACAACACGTTTTTTGGCATCGCTTCCGCGGTCATCGATCTCGACAAACTTCTAGAAAACAGCGGCTTTAAATCAGATCTCGGTATCGCAGTCTCGATGTCCAGCCGCGCGCATGATGGTGGAGGCGCCAAAACGTTCTTCAACACGGATACCGCGGTGGACTTTGAGCCGGTGGTGATGTCCATGAAGATCGGTCACGACGTGTGGACCATGTCCGCGTCACCTCTGGAAGGGTGGCAGCAGCCACCAAACGACCTCGGCCTATTCAGAGGCGGACTGGCGCTTTTGTCCATGGTCATCGTCATTCCGATGTTTTGGGTCGGCTATCTGATGAATGACCGGCATCGGCGTATCATCGCACTTCAAGACCGAGAAGACAGGCTCGAAGCTGCCTCTCATCGCCTGCAGCTGGCCATGGATGCATCGCAGGTGGGCGTGTGGGAATACGATTGCAAGACAATGGAGCTGTCTTGGGACGCACGTATGCGAGAACTCTACGATATTGAGCCGGCGCAGGCCATCTGTCGATATGAAGATTGGCGCGACACACTTCACCCCGAAGACCTGGAAAGTGCGGAACAGGTTTTTGCGAACTCCATCGAAGCGGGACAGCCCTACACTACAGCCTTTCGGATAGTCGCACGAGATGGCACCATTCGCCACATCCGCGCACATGGCATGACCTACCATGCTTCTTCTGGCGCTAAACGCGTCGCTGGTGCGAACTGGGATGTTACGGAAGATGTGCGACTCCAAAACGAGCTTCTGAAAGCTAAGCTCACAGCGGAGGCCCAAAACGCCGCCCTTGAAGATGCCCGTCTCGTTCTGGAGCATCGCTCTATGCACGACGCCCTGACCTGTCTTCCCAATCGACGCTATCTCGATCAACAGCTCGCGCTGGCCAACTCAAGCGATGATCCTCAGCCATTGACCTTGCTGCATATCGACCTTGACCGCTTTAAGGACATCAACGACACCCTGGGTCACGCGGCGGGTGATGAGGTGCTCAAACAGGCTGCGGCTGTACTGCGCGCCCATGTGCCGACCGAAGATTTCATCGCCCGGATTGGCGGTGATGAATTCGTCCTGCTGTCGCGTCGCGATCCGGCGGAAGCCAACTTTCCTGTGCTCTCGGCTCGGCTGATCGAAGCGATTAGCGAGCCAACGACCGTTCAGGACCATGATTGCCGTATTGGCGCAAGCATTGGGATTGCAACGCGCATCGACCACTCCGAAACCCCAGAACAATTGCTCGTCAATGCGGATATCGCGCTTTATGAGGCCAAGCGCCGCGGCCGAAACCGCGCCCACGTATTCAACGGCGCCCTGCGCCAACGTACGGTGGAAGTCAAACGGCTTGGCGACGACATCCAGCGCGGTCTCGAAAACGGCGAATTCAGGCCTTTTTTTCAACCGCAATTCGATGCCGAGACGCTCGAAATCGTCGGCGTTGAAGCCCTTGCCCGATGGGAACATCCAACGCGTGGCTTTATTGCCCCTGATGTGTTTCTGCCTGTCGCAGAACGTCTCAGTGTTGTTGCCAGGATCGATCACACGATACTGGAGCAGGCTCTGTTTCAAGCCATGCGTTGGGAAAGCCAAGGGCTCGGCATTCCCCGTGTTTCGGTGAACGTTTCCTGTCAACGCCTGCGGGACGAAAGCCTTATCGAGAAACTGAAGGCCATGAATATTCGGCCCGGCGCACTGACTTTCGAGTTGCTGGAATCCATCTCTTTTGATGCGGTAGACGTAGGGCTGATGCATGCGATCGAGGCGATCAAGGCACTTGGCATCGACATTGAGATCGATGACTTCGGCACAGGACACGCCTCAATAATCAGTCTCCTCGAACTTTCTCCCAAACGACTGAAAATCGACCGGCGCTTGGTGCTTCCGCTGTTGGAGTCAGCGGCACAACAGAGCCTCGTTCGTTCCCTCATCGATATCGGCAAGGTCCGCGATATCGAAACGGTCGCCGAGGGGGTCGAAACAGCGGCGCATGCGGAACTGCTGCGGCAGTTGGGATGCCATGTGCTGCAGGGATATGCCTTCGCCAAACCGATGGCTGCTGACGACTTCATTGCCTTCGTCAAATCTCGCGAATGGTTTCCAGGGGGGCAGCGTCTTTATCAATAGGCTCGCACCCAAGAACCGTTATTGGAGCGAACGCTCTATGTGCAGCCGATCCGCGCTCTGCTCCTGTCATCCCCGTTGTGAAAGGAATCAAAACTTGCACCCGTCTCTTTGAGCAGGCAATTCAAAGGCTCACACAACAAGCGTGCAGGTACTGCGTTTGCCGAAAAGATCACTCGTTCGCACGATCAACCAAAAGCCTCACGCGATCCACTCTCATGCTTAGACATCAACTTTTTCGTGTCGATCCGGTTCAGCGGCTTTGACAGCTCGAAGCCCTGAAGACTGTCACAGCCAAGCGATGCGAGTATTTCTCGTTGATCGGCCGTCTCGACACCTTCCGCGGTGGTCTTCAGCCCTTTGTGCCGCGCCATCTGCACGATGGCTTCGACCAGCGGCGCACCGCCATTTTCATGAAGCTGGTCAACGAACATTTTGTCTATCTTGATGCGATCCACGTTCAGATTGAGGAGCTGCCCGAACGAGGAAGTCCCCATTCCGAAGTCATCGATGGCGAATCTGACGCCCGCTTCCCGCAATGATCTAATGGCAGCCGCGGCCTTGTCTTCCGTATCTGTCGCGACCCTCTCAGTAATCTCGATCTCGAGGCGTGATGGATCAAGGCTGAACTTCGACAGCATTGTCAGGACACGCAGCGCGTAACCAGGCGCCATGAGTTCGATCGCCGACGCATTGACAGAAATTCCAACATCGCAGTCGGGAACGTCGGCCAGCAGACTGCAGGCTTCTTCCAGAACGTAAAGTCCGAGTTTCTGTATCAAACCGCATTCCTCTGCAATTGGCACAAAAACATCAGGCGATATTGCGCCAAACGTTGGATGCATCCACCGACAAAGGGCTTCCATGGACGACATTCGTCCGTCCATTGCTGCGTAAACGGGTTGAAAATGAACGCCGAGTTGCGTCCCGGTTTCGAGTGCGATCGCCAGATCGGTTTCCAGCATCCGTCGACGCCTGAGCACTTCTTCCATGTGACTGCCAAAGACTGCGAACTTATTCCGACCAGCAGCCTTGGCATGATACAACGCGATATCGGCGCGTCTTGTCATCTCAGTCGCTTCCAATCCCGGTACTGCAAGCGAAATGCCGATGCTCGCTCCAACCGTAATTAGATTGCCCTCGATTTGGGACGGGAGACGCAGTTTTTCGATGATCCGCCCGGCGAGTAATTCGACTTCGACAAGATCGTCTACATCTTGAAGGATTGTGAACTCATCGCCACCCAAGCGAGACACAAGCGCCGATGGTGCGATTTCCAGCAAGCGGTTCGCAACCTCCTTGATGAGTGCGTCTCCCACCGGGTGGCCGAAGGTGTCGTTGACCTCCTTGAAGTGATCGAGATCCACAAACATGACCGCAACGCCGTTTTCGGTGTCGGCGCGTTCGAGGCGCTGCACAAGGGTGCGATAGAAAGTCGTCCGGTTTGAAAGTCCTGTAAGTGGATCATGCATGGCAAGTTGCCTCAGCTCTCGCTGGCTCGCCGCAAGGCTGCGAGACCTGCGCCATATCGCACGCCCGAGGAAACTCATCAGAAGGAAGGCCGAAACGCCTACGAGAAGAACGACTGGATATACAGCCTGGATGACGCTGGCTCCTGGGGTGAAGGGTTGCCACTGGAAATAGCCGATCGTCTGCCCGGATCCAGACCGCACAGAGACGTTGGAAACGTCGGCAGCGACTGCCGGAGTGCGAACGAAGGCAAGGTTTTCGAACTGATAGTCGGTAGCCAGTTCCGAAAGAAGCACTCCATCCAGATAGCGGACGGCAACATGGAGATTCTCAGTGCCCGGCTCCTGCTCGATTTCTCCGCTATCAGAAACGATCGGTTTGACGCTGACAATCGCAGCCCGCCCATCAAGGTCGAGCAGATCACTTTCGCCAACGGACAAAATGGTGGTGCCAGAGGCCACTTCCCCGGCAACAAGTCTTTGCTGAAGCTTCGAAACCAGGGGCGCTGCCACATTTGCGATGGTTACGCCGGAAGCAGTTTTAGATGGTTCAGCGATGAACTCGTAGACAAGGCCGCCTTGATTGTCGAGGATGAGTGCAGCATCATGGCGGAAGTAGGTATGCATCCATTCGCCAAGGTTTGACGACATCCAGTCCTGGTTACGCTGCTGCACATGTGTGACTGCGTCGTCCCAGACCGTTGCGCTTTCTTGATTGTGGGCCACTTCATCTTCAAGCTTGTCTATAACCAAGCTCAAAAGATCCCGCTGACGCTGAATCGCGGCTTCATCTGACTTTAGGGTAGAGAGCAATAAAGCGCCGAACAACAGCCCGGTTGTGAGCGTGGCGACGATAAGCGGCAGCACAACGGTTAAAAAGGGTTTTTGGCGGAACATTCGGTTCATGGAGAAACTCGCGGAATGAGGTCCCTCTTTGTATTCCGAACCGCTTAATTTCTTGAAAATCGGCTAGATAAGAATTCACATACAGTAGCACATTGTCAGGGACAGTCTGATCAGCGCGGCTGCGCGGCCTTTCTTGGACGCTCATCATTCAGCCTCTGCAATCCAACACGATCACGCCCAGCGCCCTTCGCCTGGTAGAGCGCAAGATCTGCACGCCCCACAAGCTAAGCAGCGTTGCTTACAGCGGTTTCGCGGGTAAAGCCGGTGGCACCCAGGGTGGCTGTCACGATCTCATGCTCGCTGCCTTCGTGCAGCATGCCGAGGTCACGGATCGATGTTCTGATCTTCTGAGCAATCGCGATCGCCGTGTCGCCGTCGGTATCGGGCAGGAGAACGGCAAACTCCTCGCCGCCAAACCTCGCCGTGATGTCGCTAGACCGTCTGGCCGCGGTCGGGGATATCCGCGACATGCACCGGCCGCCAGTCGGTCAGCGAAGCCACAAGGCCGAGAGGCAGCTGGATGACGATCATCCAGACCACGATCGCAGCTGGTGAGACGTCGCGCGTCAGCCTTTTGACGAAAATCAGGGAGAGCCCGTAACCGGCGGCGGCGATCAGGACGAGACCCGCAGCCGGGTCGACCATCGCGATACCGGGACGGATGATTACAAGCACGCCGATGAAGCCGCTGATCGTTGCGAAGATCCTTGGCCTCGTCATCTTCTCGCGCAGAAACAAGAAGGCAAACAGGGCAACCCAGATCGGCATGGTAAATTCCAGGGCGAACACGGAAGCGAGCGGCAGCATGACGACGCCAATCGTCCAAAGATACTGGGCCATGAAATGCACGAGGTTGCGCGCAAGATGCAGTTTGAAGAGCTTCGCATGACGCAATTCCGGCAGCAGCATCCGGCCAAAGACGACGATGACACAAAGTCCGATTAGCGCGCGGAAGAAAAGCACCTGTTCGATCGACAGCGTACTGGCGAGCTCTCGCGATCCGACGGACATTCCAACGAATGAGATCATACCAAGGGCCATCCAGAGGAGCCCCTGGATGAAATCGGAATGTTGAAACTGTGCGATTTTTTGCATGTTCGGTTCTTTCAGGTCGGACGCGTACCCGGGAAGAGCAAGCGTCCGACAGAGTGATGGAATAGGAGTCAAGCCGCCGAAGGACCCGGATCGTCGGGACCGTCGCAAGCACCGGCAAGCTGACCGTGACGCCCATCCATGCCGCCCGACACGAGACGCAAGTGCGGTCTCTGCAGGCTCGTGACCGCCTCCTGACCCATCATCTGCCGTTCTCGCCGCGATGCCTCGGGCTGGTATTCCACTGCTTCCAGCAACACGGTCTCTACGAGACCATTCGAATTTTCAAACTCGATCTTCTGGCTTGCGCGAAGTCCGAGCAGAGCGAGGCCACGCAGTGTCGTGATAGGCAGGAACAGGCCGACCGGGCCAGTTGCCTGGCCGGTCGAGATCACGCGGATATCGCTCTCGCCGGCATGGGCGCGAAAGCGCACACGGCTGTTGATGCTGGCGACATCCCCCGGAAGATCGTCGCGGAACACGACGATGGCCTTTTGGATCTTGCGCCTGCAAAGCGCGACGAGCCGATCATTGCGGCCCTGCCAGTTGTCGCACAAGGCTTCGAGTATGGTGAAATCCTTTGTAGTCAGAATGTAAGTGTCGTTCGACATTTCGCAGTTCTCCATCGCGCCGTCGCCAGCGCGTCCATCGACATGAGCGGGAGATACCCCTGCGCGAAGATCGCGCAGGGGAGCCTATCCTGCGATGAGACAACCTCCCCGGGTCGCGAGGCGGGAAACGACTGGCAACATCATGCCGGATCGACCATTTCAGGAGATGCCACCTCTTCGACATGGAGGCGGTGCGAACGCCCATCCCGTGCCACCCAATCGATGGACTGACCAGTCGAAAGACCAATCAGGGCCGCACCGATCGGTGTCAGGATGGAGATCTTGTTCGCCGCAATATCCGCTTCAGCCGGGAAGACCAGCGTGACGCTGCGGTCTTCCCCGAGATCGCTGGTGAAGCGGATCCTGGATCCCATACGTGCGACATTGGCGCCGATCTTGGTGTCCTGAACGATACGCGCACGGTCGAGCTCGATGAGAAGCTCTTCGGAAACATCGGGGTTCCGTCCGGCATGGGCCTCCGCGAGGCGGTAGAGCCTTTCATGATCGGTCCGGGTGAGGATGATTGCCGGCTTGCGCTGCCGTTTCTTTTCGAGAGCCATCGTCAGGCCTCCTGTATAAGACGCGCGGTCGCGCATCCGGCGCACCGCTCTGAAACTAAGAACTGGGATTGAATGTCGCTTCGTAGCCCGTTGCTCCCTCGCGGGGACGCTACCCATGCCCCACGACCGTATCGCGACGCGATTAGGCCGGGGGTCAGATGCCTGCGATGAGGCACATCCGTGTGCGGATGCTATGGAAGCGTTCGATCAACATGATCGAAAGATGGCCGGCTCGGACACGGAAGTCAAGCAAGGCCGGCTCACCTCCCGACGGCATGACAGCGCGGGCTATCTGATGCCGTGGAAACAGACCATCTGTGGAGACAAACTCGACCTCGGAGCTTTTTGACTTCTATCAATTGGACACAAGGGCTAGCTTCCCATGTCGCTATGTCGAATCGAGCGGAATCGGCGCGGATCATTGCACCGTCTGCATTGTTTTGGCTGATTGGGTGTGAAATCAGGGGCAAAATGGCCGAGACGCAACGAAATGAAAGACGATTGCTCCCCAATTCCTGGGGTTATATCGTTGCGGTTCTCGGAACGGTCGCGGTCGTCGGCGTGCCGCTCCTCATGGGCGGCGCCGCTTCGCAAGCGCTATGCCTGCTTGTGCCGATCCCAGTCATCGCCACAGCGCTGATCGGGGGCGCGGGTCCGGCTTTGCTCGCAGCTGTCTTCGGCCTCGCCCTTTGGCTTCTCAACGTGCATTCATCCGGCTCGGAAATCGTGATTGCCCAAGCAGTCGCGCTTGCCGTCCTGGCGACGTTGATCGTCTGGTTTGCCAAACGAAGAGACCAGGAGCGGGAGACCCTGGCAGAGCTCAGGGAAGCGCTGGATGATCGCGACGCCCGGATGGCATCCATCCTCGACACGGTTCTCGATGCCACCATCGTCAGCGACGACAACGGATTAATCATCTCGTTCAACTCCGCAGCCGTCCGCCAGTTTGGCTATTCGGAAGCCGAAGCCATCGGGCAGAACCTGAAGCTGCTGATGCCTCAGCCCTACCGCGTCGAGCACGATGGCTACATGCGTCGCTACATGGCAACGGGCGAAAAGAGGATCATCGGCGTCGACCGCGTCGTGGTCGGCCAGCGCAAGGATGGCTCCACCTTTCCGATGAAGCTTGCGGTCGGCGAGATCAAACGGGGCGGAAAGCGGTTCTTCACCGGGTTCGTTCGCGACCTCACGGAGCGAGAAGAATCCGCCGCCCGCCTGCAGGAGATCCAGACCGAGCTCGCAAGGCTCGGCCGATTGAACGAGATGGGAGAGATGGCCTCGACGCTGGCGCATGAGTTGAACCAGCCATTGTCGGCAATTGCCAACTATGTCCACGGCTGCGCGCGTCTGCTTGAGAATGCGGTTGACGATCGCGATATCCAGGTCCGCGATGCCTTACGAGAAGCGGGCGAACAGAGCATTCGCGCCGGGCAGATCATTCGACACCTTCGCGAGTTCGTCACCAAAGGCGAGACGGAAAAGCGCACGGAGAGCCTGCGTCAACTCGTTGAAGAGGCCGGAGCGCTCGCTCTCGTCGGCTCGCGGGAAAAGGGCGTGCGCACCGTGTTCGATTTCACCTCGGACAACGATCAGGTCTTCGTCGACCGAATCCAAATCCAGCAGGTGCTGACCAACCTCATGCGCAATGCGATCGAGGCGATGAAGCAGACCGAGAAAAAGGAAATCCGAGTCAGCGTCTGTTCCGACAAGATGGGACTTTTGACGGTGACGGTCGAGGATTCCGGTCCCGGAATTTCTCCGGAAATCGCCGAGGATATCTTCAAGCCGTTCACGACGACAAAGGCTGGAGGCATGGGGATCGGATTGTCCATTTCCAGGCGGATCGTCGAAGCCCATGGCGGAGAAATGACCGTCTCCAAGAGTGAACTCGGCGGTGCCTCCTTCTGTTTCACCCTTATCCAGCACGACGAGGATCAGAATGCAGCCTGATGACTTCACCGTCCATATCGTTGACGACGAAGAGGCCCTTCGCAAATCACTGGGCTTCATGCTCACGGTGAACGGCTTCGGCGTGAGGCTTCATGTGTCCGCAACCGCCTTTTCGGAAATCGCCTCGAGCCTTCGCAATGCGATCCTGATCACGGACATGCGAATGCCGGACATGAGCGGGCTTGATCTGGTGCGCAAGATCTCGAGCATTTCTCCCCCCATACCGTCGATAATCGTGACAGGGCATGGCGACATTCCCATGGCCGTCGAAGCGATGAAGGCGGGTGCTGTAGATTTCATCGAGAAGCCGTTTGAAGAGTCGGTCATCATCGAGGCGGTGCGGCGGGCGGCCGAGAAACTGGCTGATTCGTCGGCGGGCACGCTGAGCGTCGATGACATCCGCTTGCGCATTGGCAGCCTGAGCGAAAGGGAGCGTCAAATTCTGGCGGCGGTCGTGGCCGGCCAACCGAACAAGGCTATCGCGTTCAATCTCGAGATCAGCCCGCGAACTGTCGAAGTCCATCGAGCGAATGTCATGACGAAGATGAGAGCACGCAGTCTGCCAGAGCTGGTGCGCATGTCGCTGACCGTCAGCGTCTAGCCAATATGTCGCGCAATCCGACGTAACGCTTGATCCATGACAAGGTGGCGCGTCGGCGAGGATGCGATCTGAAAGCTTGGTGAAAGATCACGACCGAGCTTCTGGGATCCCATTGTCCACGCTTTCTGCCATTGTTGCTGTTGTCAAAGACCCAGCCTTGCTGCGGTCGATCAGCTTTGCCCTTAAAACGCATGGCCAGGCGGTGCAGCAATTCAACGACTGGACCATGGCAGCTGAGGCGATCAGTCGTGCGGATTGCGTCATTCTCGACACGTGCCTGCCAGCCGCCGATCTGACGGCTGGCCTCAGCCTGGCCAACCACGGCATGAAGCTCGTCGTCCTGGCGGAGGATGATAAGGACTATGGGGGTGGAAACCCTCAAGGCATCTGCGTGCTTTCAAAGCCCCTTAACGGGCCTGATATTGCCAATGCCGTATCAGCCCTACGTAAGACCCCGTAGTGGAAGAACTCAATAGCGGCAAAACCTCTCATCCAACATGATCCCTGCAACCAACGGGGACATGCCAATGCAAACCGCCGCTTCCATCACACTGAATTCGCACCTCTCTTCCCCGCCGCGTGCACGCAGCCAATCGCATATCAGGCCGGTAACCTTTCATGCGCCTGACTGCGTGATCTATGCGCAGGGCGAGCGCACGCGATCGCTCTACCAGATCGAATACGGGGCGGTGCGCATTTACCGTCTTCTCGCTGATGGTCGCAGGCAGATCGTCGCCTTTCATCTCGTCGGCGAGACCTTCGGTTTCGAGATCAACGAAACCCACGGTTTCTATGCCGAGGCCATGGTGAATACCGGTCTGACCACTGTCGAACGCACGGCGGGCGGCCTGCTCAACGAGCGTCTGGTTGGTGTTGCCTTGAAGGCAATGATCCGCGCCCAGGAGCACCTGCTGGTCGTCGGCCGTCAGAGTTCCCTCGAGAAGATCGCCGTTTTCCTGGTCGATCTGGCTGATCGCCAAGGTGGCACTGACTTAATCGACCTGCCCATGAGCCGTATCGACATCGGCGATTATCTCGGCCTCACCATCGAAACGGTCTCGCGCACGATTTCGAAACTGCGGGAGATGGGCATCATCACGCTTCGCAATGCACGCTGCATCGAGATCGTAAAGCCGGAAAAGCTGCGCATGCTGAGCAATTGAGCGGGGCAAACGATTGGACGATTGGAGACTTTGAGCACGGCTTTTTTCAATACTTTTCATTGGCTTGTTGCCTCCGGCGACACCGAGGCGCCCGACGGCTTACACAACCATTGCGATATCACGAAATATCACTTTGATTGACAGGTCTGTGATCTCCCTTACCATCCGCCGTGAGGAAGAGGAGGAACGCCCGTGCGTCACAGCACCGAAAACACCACCACACCGTCTGCCTCCGACCGCCGCATGCGGCGTCGATCCGAATTAACGACCTTTTTCATCCTCGCTTTCGGGATCTGGCCGATCCTTGCGGTAGCGGCTGTCGGAGGTTTCGGCTTCATGGTCTGGATGTATCAGATCATCGCCGGTCCGCCCGGTCCTCCAGCTTGAGGGAGGAGGCCATAGTGACCTTACTTTCGCGACGAGCCCTCCTTCGCGGACAGATCAGGGAAGAGTTCCGCATCCTCCCACCGGGTCTCTCCCGTCCCGTCTCAGAGATCTGCGAGCAATGCAGGGCATGCGTTGATCACTGTCCGCAGTCGATCATCTCGATCCAGTCCGGCATACCGGCGCTCGATTTCTCAGCCAGCGGATGCGATTTCTGCGGCAAATGTCACGAGAGCTGTCCGCAGGCGGATGTCTTCTTCGACGCCGACCTCTCCTTCCCCCACATGGCACAGGTGCAGTCGCACTGTCTGGCGCTCAACAGTGTCGACTGTCAGTCATGCCGTGACCATTGTCCGAGCGACGCAATCCTTTTTCGTCCACGCGCCGGCGGACCATGGCATCCGCAGATTGTGGACGACGACTGTACGGGCTGCGGCGCCTGCATCAGCCACTGCCCAACGGACGCAATTTCCCTATCGGTGAGGAGTGGCTCGCATGTCGACGCGCAACCCTGAACGCTTCCATGTTTCCAGCGCCGTCGTCCTGACCTCACCGGCAAAAGCAAATGGTGTCCTTGCAGCATTGTCAGAGATCCCGAACGTCGAAGTGCATGCCGCAGATCGCGGCAAGATCATCATCGTGATCGAAGGCAGGTCCAGCGGCGAAATGGGCGCGACACTGGCCGCCATTTCAGGCCTTCCAGACGTCATGGCCGCCAACATGGTTTTTGAGCATGCAGAGAATTTGGAGGAGGGTTTAATCAATGGACACAGACCTGACGCGGCGTAGTCTGCTCAAGGCCCATGCTGCCGCGATTGCCGCAGCCACCGCTGGCATCAGCTTGCCGGCCCATGCGCAGACCGTTCCCGGTGGCGTGGAAGCACTTGAGATCAAATGGTCCAAGGCGCCCTGTCGGTTCTGCGGCACCGGCTGTGGCGTCATGGTCGGCGTCAAGGAAGGGCAGGTCGTCGCCACACACGGTGACATGCAAGCCGAGGTAAACCGCGGCCTCAACTGCATAAAGGGCTATTTCCTCTCAAAGATCATGTATGGCGAGGATCGCCTGAGCACACCGCTCCTGCGCAAGCGTGGCGGGCAATATGCCAAGGACGGTGAGTTCGAACCGATAAGCTGGGACGAAGCTTTCGACATCATGGCCGCGCAGTGCAAGAAGGTTCTGCGGGAAAAGGGACCGACAGCGGTCGGCATGTTCGGTTCCGGCCAGTGGACGATTTTCGAAGGCTATGCCGCGACCAAGCTGATGCGTGCCGGCTTCCGGTCCAACAACCTCGACCCCAATGCCCGCCATTGCATGGCATCCGCGGCTTACGCCTTCATGCGCACCTTTGGCATGGATGAACCCATGGGCTGCTACGACGATTTCGAGCACGCCGATGCCTTCGTGCTCTGGGGCTCCAACATGGCGGAGATGCATCCGATCCTCTGGACACGCCTTGCAGACCGGCGCCTGGGCCACGAGCATGTGAAAGTCGCAGTGCTCTCGACCTTCACCCATCGCAGCATGGATCTTGCCGACGTTCCGATCATCTTCAAGCCGAGCACGGATCTGGCGATCCTGAACTATATCGCCAATCATATCATCTCGACCGGTCGGGTGAACGAGGACTTTGTCCGCGCGCATACGACCTTCATGAAGGGGGTGGACGATATCGGTTATGGTCTTCGCGCCGACGATCCGCTGGAGATGAAGGCGAAGAACGCCGGTGATCCGACCAAGATGGAGCCGATAGACTTCGACAGTTTCAAGGCCTTTGTCGCAGATTACACCTTGGAAAAAGTCGCCGAGCTGACTGGGTCCGATCCCGGCTTTCTGGAGCAACTCGCCGAACTCTATGCCAACCCCGACACCAAGGTCATGTCTCTTTGGACCATGGGTTTCAACCAGCACACGCGCGGTGTCTGGGCAAACCACATGATCTACAATCTGCATCTGCTGACGGGAAAGATCTCTGAGCCCGGCAACGGCCCCTTCTCTCTGACAGGCCAACCATCGGCCTGTGGAACAGCGCGCGAAGTCGGCACCTTCGCGCATCGCCTGCCGGCAGACATGGTGGTAACCAACCCGGAGCACCGGCATCATGCCGAGGAAATCTGGAAACTACCGGACGGTCTACTTCCAGACAAACCGGGATACCATGCCGTAGAACAGGACAGGATGCTGAAGGACGGCAAGCTGAACTTCTACTGGGTTCAGGTCAACAACAACGTTCAGGCGGCTCCCAATACCCGCAACGAGACCTATCTCGGCTACAGGAACCCGGACAACTTCATTGTGGTTTCCGATGCCTATCCGACCATCACCGCCATGTCTGCCGACCTCATTCTGCCGGCCGCCATGTGGGTCGAGAAGGAAGGAGCCTATGGCAATGCAGAACGTCGAACACATGTCTGGCATCAATTGGTCAATGCGCCGGGCGAAGCGCGCTCGGACCTGTGGCAGCTGGTGGAGTTTTCCAAACGCTTCACGACGGATGAAGTCTGGACCGAGGAGATCTTGGCGCAGAACCCTGATTACCGCGGCAAGACACTTTTCGAGGTGCTGTTCGCCAATGGCAAGGTGGACCGATACCCCCTCTCCGAGGTGGACGCCGACTATGCCAATCGCGAAGCCGAAGCATTTGGCTTTTATCTCCAGAAGGGCCTCTTCGAGGAGTATGCGGAGTTCGGGCGCGGACATGGCCATGATCTGGCGCCCTACGACGTCTATCATCAGGAACGGGGCCTTCGTTGGCCGGTCGTCGATGGCAAGGAAACCAAGTGGCGCTACCGAGAGGGCTATGACCCCTATGTCAAGCCCGGCGAAGGGGTGCGTTTTTACGGCAAACCCGATGGTCGGGCGGTCATTCTGGCTGTGCCCTATGAACCGCCGGCCGAATCGCCGGATGAGGAATATGATTTCTGGCTGGTAACAGGCCGCGTGCTGGAGCACTGGCATTCCGGTTCGATGACAATGAGAGTGCCTGAGCTCTACAAGGCCTTCCCCGGCGCCCGCTGCTTCATGAACGCCGACGACGCACGAAAACGCGGGATCAATCAGGGGGCAGAGATCACCATCGTATCGCGTCGCGGCGAGATGCGGACACGTGTCGAGACCCGCGGCCGCAACCGCATGCCACCCGGCGTGATCTTCGTTCCATGGTTCGATGCCAGCCAGTTGATCAACAAGGTGACGCTTGACGCCACCGATCCGATCTCCAAACAAACGGATTTCAAAAAATGCGCAGTCAAGATCGTTCCCGTGGCCTGATAAGAGGCCGACTTGGTATTGTTGCCCTGTTGGCAGCCTGTCTCATCGGTGGCGGCGTAGTCGCACAATCGGTTCCGCAATTGTCCGGCCCGCCCCAACAGATGGATAGCGTTGCCGCAAAGCCCCTGCCGAAATGGAATGTGGATGACGTGCGCAAGATGCGCGCCTATCCGGACCAGCCTCCGGTCATTCCTCACTCGATCGATGGCTACCAGCTGTCGGTGAACACCAACCGATGTCTCTCCTGCCATAAGCGCGAGTTCACGGAGGGGTCCGGTGCGCCGATGATCAGCGTAACCCACTACATCACGCGTGAAGGGCAGATGCTGGCAGACGTCTCGCCGAGACGATATTTCTGCACAGCCTGTCACGTACCGCAGGCGGAGATCAACCCGCTGGTGGGCAACACCTTCCGCGACATGAGCGACATGGGGGTCAAGCTGATGGGCGAGGAGCACTAGCGATGCAGAGGCTCCGCAACCTGTTTGCATGGATATGGCGCGTTCTGGCGACGCCAGCGGCAACGCTCAGCCTTGCCTTCCTGACGCTGGGCGGCTTTGTCGGCGGTGTGATGTTCTGGGGCGCGTTCAACACGGCGCTTGAACTCACGAATACGGAAGAGTTCTGTGTCAGTTGTCACGAAATGAAGACCAACGTGTATGAGGAGATGACGAGGACCGTCCATTTCTCCAACCGCTCCGGTGTCAGGGCATCCTGTCCGGACTGTCATGTACCCCACGAATGGACGGACAAGATTGCCCGAAAGATGCAGGCTTCCAAGGAAGTCTGGGGCACGATCTTTGGCACGATCAATACACGTCAGAAATTCCTCGATGAGAGATTGCGGCTGGCGCAGCACGAATGGGCGAGACTGAAAGCCAATGACAGTCTTGAGTGCAGAAACTGCCACTCTTCGGTTGCCATGGACCTGTCGAAACAGACGGAACGTGCAGCTGAGATCCATACGCGTTATCTCCTGAACGGCAAGGCGACGTGCATTGATTGCCACAAGGGCATCGCCCACGAACTCCCGAACATGCAGGGAATTGATCCCGGGTGGCGGATGCCGGAAGAACTGGAAGGCGAAGAGCTTCCCACCGCATCTCCGGTCGACGAGCTACGCAATGCCATCGACCGAGCGCATAGCGGCCTGCTGGTTGATGGCGGGATCTGATCCCTGCCACGGCCGACTATCGCGGCAAAAATGGCGACGCCACCGGGGTTAGCACCCTGGCGGCGTCGACCAAGCAATATGAACGAGTGGGCAAATCTACTGGGCCGAAGCGACGGCTGCATCAATCCGCTCGCGCGCCTTCTTCGGCAGCTTTGCGGCGTTGAAAGCATCGAGATTGGCAGCGGGCGCATCACCGACGAGGATGGCGGCAACCATGCCCATGCCAACATGCGGCGCGCATTTCACGCCATAGAGACCGGGAACGTCAAAGGTCACCTTGATCGTCTCGTTCATCTTGCCCTTGAACTCTGCCGCACCGTCCGGAATCATGCCCTTGATGGCTTCGGCATTGTGGCTCTTGTCGGTGGCGACGAAGGTGACGGTGTCGCCGGGGGCAATCTTCAGACCGGCCGGTTCAAAGACCATGGCACCTTCGGCGCCCTTGTTCAGCATCTTGACTTCGAAATCGGCAGCGATTGAGAGGGCCGGGGCCGAAAGCAAGAGAACGGCTGCCATGGTTACACTACGCAGTTTCATTTTCATCTCCTTAGACAGAACACCTCGTTCCGTTGCAAAAGAGATAGGCCAGGATGGACGAGCCTTCTTTGCGCAATATCAAGTAAGAGAACGCTTCATCCAGTTAGCGACGTTCTGGGAGAGAATCCGCCAGCGATGCCAATTCCGCCATATCGCGCACAAGGAGTTTCTGCCGACCACCTTCGATCAGGCCCTTGCTCTCCCAGGAACTGAATATGCGCGAGACCGTATGAATTGTCGTTCCGGTCATCTCGGCAATATCCTGCCTAGAGATTGGAAAATCGATCCGTATCCCTTTAGCCTCTGGGCGACCAGCCTTCTGTGCCAGCCGTAATACGGTATGTGCTACTCTCTTTTCGACTTCTTGCGTCGACATTTCGCGAATGCGGACATGGGCTTCCTCGAGCCTTTGTCCGATCGTCTCCATCGCACTGACAGCGAGCCTTGGATTTCGCTCCACGAATTTCGGCCACATCTCTGTGGGCCAGGACAGAACTATGCTTTCGGCAGCAGCAAGAGCTGTTCCCGGATAGTCTTGCCGCTGCAGCGCCTTGGCGAAGCCGAACAGGTCACCGGGATGCACCACGCGCACGATGATCTGTTGACCGGCGCTGGTGACCTGGGTGACCTTTAGGCGGCCATGCAGGAGGAGAAAGAAATAGGCGGCAGGCTGGCCTTGCTCGAACACGGACTCGCCGATCGGCAGTCGCTTCGTCTGAGCGGGAACAAGTAGCGCGTCCAACTCGTCATCGGTCATCTTGTCGAACAATGACAAAGACTTGATGATCGTCCGATCAAGTTTCAAAATATATCCCTCTCCCGCCACCAGCCCACATTCTCAAGGCTCGAAGAGCCCAATAGTGGCCATTATGGCGAGTGTCCATTCGAGGGGCAGCCTACCTCACAAGGCACCGATCGAAAAGAGCAAAGGAGCGTACCAGCGACGATCTTCGACCAGCCGGAAACCGACATGGTCAGGGGGAACTCCGACAGAGCAGCCTCCGCTTTTCGGGTCTCGGATAAACGAGCTTAATGGCGATCTGTGTTTGCCAGCGGTGATGTAGACGCCGCAGGCTTCGGTTGTGACCGGCTGCCCTCCGTTGACGAGGTCGACACGCCGATTGCAGGTCGTTGTCCACTCCCAGATGTTGCCGGCAAAATCGGCAAGCCCATGCTCGTTCTCGCCGAAGCTTCCATGGGCAAGCGGTGCCGGTTCCTTGGATCTCTTGCGAGCCGCCTCGCGCTCATAGTCGGCGAGCCAACGCAATGCCGGGTTGCGATTGTCCGGGTCGATACCGAGGGCGTCATCCGGAAACTTCTGACCAGCGGCAAAGGCCAATTCCACGTCACTTGGCAGTCGCCAGATTCCACCACTCTTTTTCGAAAACCACCGGGCAAACATTGTCGCGTCGTCGTGGCTGACGCCGGTTACCGGCATGTCAGAGCGCGATGGAGTGACCGATTCCCGAGCCGGGCAGGCTCTATCGGCCACGCAGGCATCGTAGTCCTGGGTGCTGACCTGATACTTCATAATCGTGAGAGGAGCCGTCATCACGTATTCTGCCTTCGGCCCATCGACGGCGTATCCGGCGCGGTAAAACTCGCCAGGTTGACGGTAGGCGAAACGTCCCGCCGCCACCGAAATAGTTTGAGGTGGTGGCAGATCGGCGCCACCACTCATCTGCACGATGCCCGATTGAAACGCGACGGCGGTAGACAGAGCGCTGACGAGCAGAAGCGGCAGCAGCACCGAGCCGACCGAATTGGGCTGCCTGGGAGTGAGAACGGCGCCGGACATGGCGATTTCCAACGAGTTTGAGAGGACGTCCACGGGGTGCTCATTGAGCACCCCGTGCATTCGCAAGGATCAGCTTTCCGGCTTGACCACGGCGGTCATCAGATCGTCATTCCAGTCGCCGGTGACCTTGAAGTGAGCGGCTGCACCCTTTTCGAAGGCTTCGATCAGGTTGTGGTTGACATAGGCGTAAATGCCCGGTTGCTGGAAGGTGTAGTAGGCAGCACCCGCAGCACCACCAGGGATAAACCAGGTTTCCTGGTCGAGCTCTGGCGGGTTGGCGAACTTGCCGGTTGCCCAGACATAGTCGCCATGGCCACCGATCAGGTGCGGACGGGTGTCACGATTGGCCTGCGAATGCAGGATCAAGACCCGGTCGCCGACTTCTGCCGTCATCGCATTGTCGCCTGTCAGAGCTCCGACCGCACCATTGAAGACGATGTGGCTCGGGGTCAGCGTGTTCATGACTTCGAGCACATCCGAATAAGCGTCGCCGGCACTCTCGTATTTCTTGTAATTGCCGTCGGCATCCTTGGGGACATAGAAGTCCTGCTCGCCGACATAATATACCTTGTCATAAGGCAGATCATTGCCCTTGTGGTCTTTCAGGCCATCGCGCGGCAAGACCGTGATCGCGCCATTCATACCGGCGGTCACATGCCACGGCACCATTCCGGGAGGTGCGCAATGGTAGACGAAGACCCCGGCCTTGGTAGCCTTGAAGCGCAAGACGGCTGTTTCGCCCGGATTAACCAGGGTCAGAGCACCGCCGCCTAGCGCACCAGTTGCCGAATGGAAGTCGATATTGTGCTGAAGGCTGTTAGTATCGGGGTTGATAAGCGTTACCTCGACATAGTCACCCTCATGGACGACCATCATCGGACCGGGGACCGAGCCGTTGAAGGTCATCGCATGGACCTCGGTGCCTGCATCGTCAACGACGATCTTCTTTTCCTCGATGGTGAGCGTGAACTCAACGACCTTGGGCGCGCCTTCGGCCTTTTGGCTATGTGCATGGACGAAGGGAGGTGCGACGAGATCGACCTTCACCCGCTCCAGCTTGGCGATGTCACCTGCAACGGCGGCGGCATTCGTTTTAATGTCGCCACCTTCGGCGCGTGCCACAGTCCCTGTCAGAACTGGGATAAGCGCGCTTGCAAAGACAGCCCCCGCAAGCATTGTTCTTCTGGTCAAATTCAGGCTCTGGGTCATAATCTTCTCTCCTTGTCGTGCAGTGAGCGTTTCGCCCGAACTGTTGAGACTGTTTTACTTGATGGCGCCCAGTTTTATTTGTTCCAGAACAAAGAACTCATGAGGGAGAGTGCGTCATTGAGCCGCCTACCCAACAATAGAATTGTCGGCGCCCTTTGATCGAGATCAATTACTTTGCTTGGAAATCAGTGCGCAGGAACGATCAAGTATTTTGGAGAGCTGTTTTTATGAAGGATAAGGAAAGACCGACGAGTGGCGGGATCCCGCGGGGCCTGAGGCGCGACGGCCTCGTCCTGCTGTCCTATGGGTTCCGGCCTTTTTATCTCGGGGCGCCTCTATGGGCCATCGCGACCATCACAATCTGGATTTGCGCGATGAACGGCTGGCTTGAGGTGGCGCAAGTCTACGGCCAATCCGCCTGGCATGCGCATGAATTGCTGTTCGGCTTCATGCCAGCGGTCCTCGTCGGATACTTGATGACAACAGTTCCAAACTGGACCGGTCGCTTTCCCCTGTCCGGTCGCCCGCTTGCGGGACTTGCCTTTATCTGGATCGCGGGTCGCATTTCCATGCTGTTGATCGCAGATACATCGGCCCTCATTACCCTCCTGATCGACTGGATCTTCCTTCCACTCTTCGCCTATTTCTGCGTGAGAGAAGTCTGGGTCACCAAGCGAATTGCGGATGCGAAGCCCATCCTTTGCCTCACGTGTCTCGCCCTGATCAATGGCGGGTTCCACATCGTTGCCATGGACGGAGGGGATGTGGGGGTCTGGGCGCGGGCAGGCCTTTCCGTCTATATCCTGTTGATCACGGCGACCGCGAGCAAGCTCATCCCGAGCTTTACAAACAACTGGCTTGCCCAGGCAGGCAGGTCACGCCTCGCGCCTACCAGTCGCATGATTGATCGTTTTGTCCTGATCGCCACTATCCTTGCAGCGATGATCTGGACCTTTGAACCGTTTGGCCCACTCACCGCCATCATGGCCCTTGTCGCAGCCAGCTTACACCTCGTGCGCGCAGCACAATGGTTCAGGCCAATCATTCTGCGATCGTCCATGATCGCAGCGATGCAGGTGTCTTACGGCTTTTTGGCTATCGGGCTGTTGGGGATTGCAGCAACAGCGCTCGGCATGCTTGGCCCGCTCGCTGCAATTCATCTTCTGGCCATCGGTGCCGTGACGGGAATGATGCTTTCAATCATGATGCGTTCGATCCGGCTTCATACCGGTCGACATGAGAAATTCTCCTGGTGCCAGCGGCTGTCCGTTCCATGCCTGCTCATCGCGGCAAGCTTGCGCATAACAGCCGATTTCATTCCCGGATACTATGCGCCGTTGATGTCTGCGTCTGGACTGTTCTGGATTGCCGCCTTTGTCTTCTTTCTCGCCGACAATGCTGGTCTACTTTGCCAAGTTCAGCGGCAAGCCGGTCGTCAACCTTCACCGCCCACGCGGATCAACATGCGATAGGCACGCTTTGACGTATCGAGATTGCCGACCCATTGGTGACCGCGTTTTTCCAGCTCCGCGCCGAGAAAGCGCGATTCCTCAGAAAATACCGCGAAGAGCACTTCGCCCGGCTCCATGAGCTCGATCAGCGAGAGAACTTTTTCCATGGGAGCCGGTGGCTGTTGTTCTGTCAGGTCGAGCCGCCACAATGGATCGGGCCAGGCCGCCGCTTCCTCTGCACCGATCGAATGGAGAATTTCTGCAGAAATGTCTGGCGCCGGGATGAACAGAACCTCCCACTCGCCACCATCCAACTCCTTGAGTTCGGCCGAATAGCCGCGGCGCGCCATGACGCTCAACAGCGGCATCGGGCGAAAGGTTGCAAGCAGGCGCAAACCTTCCCCTGGCTTCAACGACTGAACCGCATGCATGATCGCAGGAAATGGCTCACCTCCGTCACGAAGGATGGGCCGCACGTCGAGTTCTTTGAAGTTGGCTGTTGTCGACACGTGACCTCCCAATTTTCGACTTCACCTGTCCGATCACGATGAATGTGCATGGGAGCGGCCGCTGTCGACAGGTCGCTCCCATGCAGTTCAATGACCACCACCGCAGTTGCAGCTGCAGCCTTCGTGTTTCTTCCGGCGAATGCGGACTTCCCATATCTCCGGACCGCGGGAAAGGTATTCCCACCCGAACACCCCATCATAATGCATCTCGAGATGGTAGTAGAGCGGAACCGGATCATGATCGACGGTCAAGATCAACTGATAATCCGGAAGCAGCGAATTCAACATTCCGAATATACGAGGATGCCTTTCCACGCGCGGAATTTCGCGCACGTCGAGCTTGAGAATATGATCGTCTACAACAGTCATTCGCTGGCTTTCTTCGATGCGGGTTTGCGGGGTCGCATGCAGCTCGGCTGCACCACAGGATACTGAAACACCCGCGCCTAGGCATCGTTGTGCTGTGACAAGCAAATCCCCGAAAGCCTGTCCTCTTTGCCTTTCGACAACGAAGTCCTTCGGCGAGCGGCTATCGTTGCGGCATGAAACCGGAGCGATATCATGAACGCAGAGATTATCCGCCGTTACGGCGAAAGCCGCTTGCCCCGTTACACGAGCTATCCGACCGCCCCCCGCTTCTCGCCCAGTATCGGAGCCGGCACCTATCGGGACTGGCTGGCCGCGGTGCCGAAAAGCGATCCGGTGTCACTCTATCTTCACGTGCCCTTCTGTCGATCCATGTGCTGGTATTGCGGCTGCCACACCACCATCACCCAGAAAGATACGCCAATCCTCGACTATCTGACAGTGCTCAAACAGGAAATCAGATTGGTGGCGAAAGCCATCGGGCGACGACAGGATGTCAGCGACATTCACTTCGGCGGCGGCACTCCGACGATCATGACGCCAGAGGAATTCCTCGACCTCAATGCGACGCTCGCCGCAGCTTTTGGCATCGGCGGCGCGACCGAATTTGCGGTGGAAATAGATCCCAGAACACTGACCGTAGAAATGTCGGAGGCACTGGGGAAGGCGGGGATAACTCGGGCTAGCCTTGGCGTTCAGAGTTTCGATCCCAAGGTGCAGAAAGCGATCAATCGCATCCAGTCAGCAGAACAGACCGAAACAGCCCTTTCGAACCTGCGCAAGGCAGGAGCCAGAAGTGTCAACTTCGACCTGATCTATGGTTTGCCGCATCAGAATGTCGAATCTGCGATTGAAACTGCCCGTCTGGCCTCGGCGATGCGCCCTGAACGCTTCGCCGTCTTCGGTTACGCCCATGTCCCGGCCTTCAAGAAGCATCAACGCCTGATCGACACGGCAGCGCTCGGCGATGCCCATGAACGACATGCGCAGGCGGAAGCCATCGCGGCAACCCTGTGCGAAGCCGGGTACAGACGGATCGGTCTCGACCATTTTGCGCTTCCTGAGGATCAACTTTCGATCGCCGCCGATCGCCAGGCGCTGCACCGCAATTTCCAGGGATATACGACCGACACTGCATCGACGCTGATCGGGTTCGGCTCCTCGGCGATTGGACGCCTGAGCGAAGGCTACGCGCAAAACGACGTCGCCATCGGACGCTATGCAAGTCTTATCTCATCCGGTGAACTGGCCACGTCGAAAGGCTATCGCCTTACCCAAGAAGACCGCGTCCGAGCCTGGATCATCGAACGGCTGATGTGCGACTTCCAGGTGGATATTTCAGCCATGCCGGATGGCTTTGAACTTCCGGACGAGGGCTTTGGAAACGCCAATTTACCGCTGAAGACCTTGTTGGAGGAAGGCATTGTCACCTGGCGTGGCGATGTGCTGAGCGTGGACACAAAGCACAGGTTCCTCGTTCGAACGGTGGCGTCGTGCTTTGATGCCTATCTCGGCGAAACGGGCAGAACACACGCCACGGCGGCCTGAGACAAAGCGGCGAAACAAGAGAAAGCCCGGTCCGATCGCTCGGTCCGGGCTTTCCCTTTGCGCGTTCGCGGATCAGCGGACGAGCGCGCGGTAGATCTGTGGCAAGGTGGCTGGAAGGCGGCGAATGTCGGGAACGACGGCATAGCCATGATGGCCAAAGACAGCCGGCACATAGGTTTTAGCGTCCTGATCGACCGTGACGCCGAAGACATGGATGCCACGCCGCCTTGCTTCGCTCACGGCGCGACGTGTGTCTTCAAGCGCAAAACGTCCCTCATAGTGATCGACATCGTTCGGTTTTCCATCGGTCAGGACAAGAAGCAAGTGCTTGCGATTGGGACGCTCGGCAAGCTTGGCCGTCGCGTGACGGAGTGCTGCTCCCATGCGGGTATAGTAACCGGGCTTCAGCGCGGCGATGCGATGGCGCACCAACGCACTCATCGGCTCGTCAAAGTCCTTGATCGTCTCAACGCGCACCCAATCCCGCCGTCTCGACGTGAAGCTCAAGATAGAATGCATGTCGCCACAGGCGGCCAGCCCTTCGGCCAACACCAGAAGCGCCTCCTTCTCGACATCGAGCACCCGGCGGTCGTTGAACCAGGCGTCGGTTGACAGCGAGACGTCGACCAGCAGGGTCACCGCAAGATCATGGGCCTGCGGCCGGCTTGCCAGATGGATACGGTCAGAGCATTCGCCGCTCGCATCAAGCTCGGTCCGGCTGCGCACAACAGCATCGAGATCGAGATCGGCACCGTCCACCTGCGCCCGCAGCATTTCATGGCGCGGACGCATCGCTTCGAACTGGCGCCGAACACGGCGGATCATCGCCTTCATCTTGGATGACTGGACCGGCGCCATGTCTTGTTCGCAGGCCGGACCGGCGAAGACCCGGCAGTGGTCCTTCAGATAGACACCGCGTCTGTAGTCCCATTCCGGATAGGTCAGCTCCGCTTCGATCGCGGAATGGATGAGCGCCTCGGGCGGCAGGTCCAGGTCAAACCGAAATTTCGCGGCAGGCCGGCCCTTGCGTTCACCAAGCACCATCTCGTCAAGTTCGTCAGCGGCAGACGCATCGTGATCGTCACTGTCGTCTGCGGGACGGTCGACATTGACCATTTCGGCCATGGCGAGGATCTTCTCGAAGCGATTGAGGATGAAAGGGCTACGCTCGCCCTTGGCTACGGAATCCTTCTCGCGGATCGCCACATGGCGTCCGGCGGCTTGGGCATCCGCCTGGCTGGAGCCGACGGGCTGATCGACTTCCTGGCGGCCAGCCCATTCTTCTCTAACAACTGTATTGGGCCAGAGCGGCACGGGCAAGATCGGCAAATAGCCCGCAGGCGCCCGGTCCGGCAGGTCATCCCCTGCCGAAAGCGGAGCAAGGCCTGCGCCACAACGCAGGAGATCGATGATGCGGTCTTCCAAAAGGCCTTCCACCCGCGGAAGCGAGCCGCGTCTGCGCTCCCCAAGAAGGGCGCGGCAAAGCCTGCGATAGCGATCGACGAGACCGGGAAAGGTTTTCAGGACATCAGCTTCGAGCGCCGACGCCGCGTCCAGGAGGGCGAGATCGGCCCTGAGGGGATCAGTATCGTTCATTGGTTGAAGCGGCATCACGGCCATGGCGGCAGCGAGCCACACATAGAGGTCGAGATTGAGCGACTGCTCCGGCATGAGGTCGAGGACCGGGGGCAACATCACACTCGCTTCGTCCCGGGCTGGATGGATGAGCTTTTCTTCGCCGAGCCCCATGCGTTGGCGAAACTTCAACCGGTGTTGAGAGGTCTTAGCCCGCGCCGGTACCAGTTGCACCGTCTTCTCGCCGCCGAAGCCACGAAAGCAGACAGAGAGTACCGGAAGCACGTCCTCCAGCAGGACGCCCGCTTCGGGGTAACGCGGCCAGGTACGGGTATCACCGGCAAGCCTGTGCCAGGCGCGCCCGACCGTCTCCTCAAGCTCCAGAAAGTCCAGCATGACATTCTCCTAGCGGATGACCGCCTGTGCCAGTTCGAGGAGTGCAGTACGCACGTCAGGTTCGTCGGTCAGCGGCTCGATCATGGCGGCACGAACGGCGTCGCGTGGCGCAAGACCGGCATCGATGAGGCTCGCGCAGTAAACCAGCAGACGCGTCGAGACGCCCTCCTCCAGGTCATGACCTTTCAGCGCCCGCAGCCGCCGCGCCAGTTCGACCAATGGCTCTACAGCCGTGGCAGGCAGTCCACTTTCTGCCGAGACAACCTCGATCTCCCTTACCTTGGGCAGGAAGTCGAACTCGATGGCGACAAAACGCTGGCGGGTTGAGGGCTTCAACGCTTTGAGGAGGCTTTGATAGCCAGGATTGTAGGAGACGACGAGCATGAAGGCCGGCGGCGCTTCAAGCTCTTCGCCTGTGCGCTCCAGGGGTAGGATGCGCCGGTCGTCGGTGAGCGGGTGGAGCACGACGGCGACATCCTTGCGCGCCTCGACCACCTCGTCGAGATAGCACACACCACCCTCACGGACTGCACGGGTCAGCGGTCCGTCGACCCAGACCGTCTCACCGCCCTTCAGAAGAAAACGGCCGGTGAGATCGGCAGCAGCCAGATCGTCGTGGCAAGAGACGGTGGTCAGCGGCAAGCCGAGTTTTTGCGCCATATGACTGACGAAACGGGTCTTGCCGCAACCTGTCGGTCCTTTGAGGAGAAGCGGCAGTTGCCGCGTCCAGGCTGTCTCGAAGAGAGTGCATTCGTTGCCGGCTGGAGAATAGGCCGGGATTTCAGGCTGAATGTTGCGGGCGATGATATTCATGGTGCTGATCCTCAAAATTGGGGAGAGCCCCGCCGCTTTTAAAACAGCGGGGCCGCTGTTTCACTCGGCAGGCTCGACATAGCCGCCGAAGGCAGGCTCTTTTTCCTTGCCCGGCATCAAAACGGCCCAGACGAACATCAGGGCGGAGACCAGCACCACGGCACCGGAGCCGAGGCGCACCCAGTAGAACAGCGCCAACTGGTCCTGGACTGCCATGTAGCTTTCACCGAGCACGCGCTGCAGATGCACCTGCAGGACACCGGCAAAGGTGAGCGCGAAGGTCATCACCGACATCGCCGTGCACATCATCCAGAAGCTCGCGATCGACAGCCATTGATTATAGGGCTGGCGGCCGCGCAGTTCCGGAATGGCATAGGCCATGATCGCAAGGTTGAGCATGACATAGGCGCCGAAGAAGGCGAGGTGCCCGTGGGCGGCTGTCACCTGTGTGCCGTGGGTGTAGTAGTTCACGGAAGACAGCGTGTGCAGGAACCCCCAGACGCCGGCACCGAAGAAGGCCATGACCGAGCAGCCGATCGACCACAGAAGAGCTGCCTTGTTCGGATGCTTGCGGCCGGCCTTCCAGGTCATCACGAAGGTGAAGATGACCATGGTAAAGAAGGGGGCAACTTCGAGGGTGGAGAAGAGCGAGCCGATCCACTGCCAGTAGCCCGGGGCACCGATCCAGTAATAGTGGTGGCCCGTACCGAGAATGCCCGAAAACAGCGCCAGGCCGATGATGACATAGAGCCACTTCTCGACCACTTCGCGGTCGATGCCGTTGAGTTTGATCATCAAGAAGGCGAGCACCGAGGCCATGATCAGTTCCCAGACGCCTTCGACCCAGAGGTGGACGACATACCACCAGTACATCTTGTCGAGCGCGAGATTGATCGGGTTGTAGAAGGCAAAGAGGAAGAAGATCGCCACCCCCCAGAGGCCGAAGATCAGGATGTTGGTGACGACAGTCTTGCGGCCCTTCAGCGAAGTCATGGTGACGTTGAACAGCAGCATCAATGCGACAATGACGATACCGATCTTGATGATGAAGGGTTGTTCGAGAAACTCGCGGCCTTCATGGATGCCGAAGAGGTAACCGACGACGGCGGCGGCGGCGGCGATCAGAAAGATCCAGAACTGCACGATGGCAAGCTTTGGGCTGTAAAGCTCCGTCTCCGCCTCTTCCGGCAGCAGATAATAGGTCGCGCCCATGAAGCCCATGAGCAACCAGACGATCAGGGCGTTGGTGTGGATCATGCGCACGATGTTGAACGGCAGGAGCTCGGAGAGCGTATTGGGCAGGACGTAGATCGTGCCCGCGACGACCCCGAACAGGACCTGGGCAACGAAGAGGCCAAGCGCGCCGTAGAAATACAGCATCGCGACCTTCTGGCTTTGATATTTCATTTTTTGTCTCCTTGGGTCACGAAGGACTTAGCCCGCCTCGTTTGGCGGCCAGTTCTGCGTCTTGATCTTGCTGGTCCATTCGAGGAAGTCGGCGAGATCGTTGATCTCTTCGTCGGTCAGGTTGAATTGCGGCATCTGGCGACGACCCTCGACACCAGAGGGCTGTGCAGCCATCCAGGAACGAAGCGTCTCGCGTGCACCGTCGCGATCGCCCTCACCACCCCAGCGCGTCCAGACATTGCCGAGTTCGGGCGCGAAATAGGCACCTTCACCCAGGATCGAGTGGCAATTGATACAGGAGTGCTTTTCCCAGATATGCTTGCCGCGCGCGACGCTGTCAGTCAGTGTCGTTTCGTCGGTCGATACCGTGCGGATGTAGTAATGGCTGTGGGCGGTGAGCCCCACAAAAATCGCAAAAAAGAAAATGGAGCCGCCATAGAAGACGTTGCGCGCTCCGGTCTTGGTCAGGCGCTCTGCCATGCCCTTGTCCTTCCGTCTGCCGGGCTAGAGAGGCCCGACCTGGTTTGCCCGCCTCGAAGGCTCCGGCGATCCCCTCGCCGGCTCTGCGGGATGTTCATTTCATAGAGAGTGAGCGGAGTTGTTCTTTGCGCTTCGGCAAGCAAGGGCGCGAATGTTCATCCCAACAGAAGGACCACCAGCGACCGAGAGAGTGCGGCGATCAGAATGATGCTTAGCCAGCAGATGAGCGCGATCCGCATGGGGTGATGCCCGCCCCTGAGTTCGAGGAAGTCGAGAACCACAAGCCGTCCCTTGGCAAAGGCAATCCCAAGAACGGCTGCAATCGGTACGATCGTTGGCCCTGCGAGCGCCGCAACAATTGCGCCGCCAATGGCGAAGGTCATCAGCATGGCGAGCACACCCACCAATTCCTCGTGCTGTCTGCGGGTCATGGGAAGCCTCACGCGAGATAGAGAATGGGAAAGATCACCAACCAGACGAGGTCGATCACGTGCCAGAGCGTGGCGATCAGGATCAGGTTCTCCCGTGCCGGACGCCAGGCGACGAGAAGAAGCGCTATGGCGCCGAAGAAGACATGCAGGAGATGAAAGCCGGTAATGATGAAATAGAGCTCGAAGAAGGTATCGAGCGTCGCATCATGGGCGTAGCGAACCTCACCCCAATATTCGAAGAGCTTGACCGCCACGAAGCAGAAGCCAAGCAGGGCAGCAATGGTTAACGGGCGTTTCACCGCCTGAAGTTCAAGCCGATTTCGCATCGCCACGGCGACGAAGTAGCCGCTGACCAGCAGGATAAGCGTGTTCGCGCCGGCGATCCCCGGCCTCAAATGCAGACGCGCCAGTTCGAAGGCTTGGGCATCAAAGGTAGAGACGACGAGGAAGCCAAGGATCAGGATGCCGAAAGCGATCAGCTCGCTCCACACCAGGATCCAGAGCAGCAGGTGGTCGTCCTTTGCCTCGTCCTGGAGGCTCGTTTGCATAGCCATGGTCAGATCTCCCGTTGGTCGGGATCGGTTCTAGAGAAAAATCCGACGCGCTCTTTGTGGGAGCGCAAAGAAGACTGACGAAAGACAAGGCAGAGTGTTTCCAGAACTGAAGGGCCAGAACTGAAGGGAATGACGGAAATGACGGATGCACAGATCGGCCTTGTCGTTGCGACACCTGTCATCATGGGCTTTGCCCTGATGCTGAAGCGCATGGGCGTACTCCAGGGCGGAGGCACTCTAGCCGCCGTTCTGACTTCGCTTGCCATCGGCGTCATCCTGTTCATCGGCCAATAAGGGAAAAACCATGGAAACGACTGGATCCAGCCTGACGGCCTCCGAGGTCAGGGCGCTTGAGGACAAGCACCGCGATCTTCTCATTCTCTGCTTGAAGCTGGAGGAATTGGCCGCAGACTTTGACACGGGCGAGATTCCACCTGGTGTCCAAAAGGTTGCCAAGCACATCGAACCGTTGGTCGCAGCCGCCCACACTCTGGAAGAGCAAACGTTCTACCCCGACCTTGAGCTGCATGCCGGCTCCTGCTTCGGCTCTCTTCTTCTCGATCAGGTCAAGTCCGAACATCGCGTCGACCGTCGCGCGGCCCGTGAGCTGTCACTCACTTTGGCCGCTGTCGCGCGCAAACGATGCAGACTGAGCCTTCAAACGGTGGCCCATATGCTTCGCGGTTTTCAGGAAGCTGTCCGGCGCCATATCACTGCGGAGCAGATGCTGCTGCAGCAGCTCCTAGACATGGAACCCGAAACGCAGGTGTTCCCGATATGACCCAGGTCGTGCTTGCGCTTGCGGCATTCTTGTTGTTGCATTCGGTGCCTGCCTTACCAACCATCCGGGGAAGGCTGACCGCAGCGCTTGGATTGCGGCTCTACCTTCTGGTCTATTCGACAACATCCGTGGCACTCCTGATTTGGGTCCTGCATGCGGCCTGGAGCACCGAATATGTCGAACTCTGGCAGCCGGATTCCCGGAGCACCCTTGCCAATTTCGTGTTGTCGCCACTCGGGCTCTTCCTGGTCACGGCAGGCCTCGTCAGCCCCAACCCAGCATCTGTCAGTTTCATGAAAGGCACCGTGCCTGGTGCGATAACGGCGATTACGCGCCATCCGGTTTTATGGGGTTTCCTCCTCTGGTCTGTCGGCCATGTCGTGGCTAACGGCGACATGAGATCGCTGCTCGTCTTCGGCGGGCTCGGTCTGTTTTCTGCTGTCGGTATTGGCGTCACGGAAAAGCGCGCAAGGCGCAGGATGGGGGACCACTGGTCACCAATCGAGAGATCAACATCCATATTTCCGTTGAGCGCCCTGTTCTCAGGACGCGCCAAGTTGCGTCTGGATGGACCTCTGGTAGCCGCCCTCGCCGTGACGCTGCTTGTCACATTCTGGCTGCTCGCGGGAGGCCATGCCGCACTGTTTGGCGCAGATCCCATCCTCGCGCTCGACATGTGAGAACGGTTCCATCCGGCAATTCCACACACTCATTGCCCTACATCAAACATCCGCGCGCGGGCGGCTATAACATGAGTAAACAAATCAATTTTTGTGGAGCGGGATGCCCAACAACATGAAACAGGTGAGCAAGACGGATATCACTGAAGCCGACGCGGCAGGCTATGCACCAACTCGTCGCACTTTATGCGCTGGCATCGCAGCGAGCCTTGCCCTCCCTTTTCTCAACACACGGGCACGCGCTGCCCTTGACCACCTCGTCCTCTACGGCCCTCCTGCCGGACCGTCTATCACGCTTGCCTATGCAGTTGGCAAAGGCCTGCTGCGCGATGTCGCCGACAAGGTGGAATTCAGGGTCTGGCGCACGCCAGATGAAATGCGGGCGGGCCTGTCGTCCGGTATGATGCAAGCCTCGGTCATGCCGACAACGACAGCGGCAAATCTCCATACGCGCGGCCTTGGCCTGAAGCTGGCCAGCGTCATGACCAATGGCCTCCTCTATATCGTGTCACGCAACGATAGAATCGCGGCTATCGCCGATCTCGAAGGTCAAACTGTTACCGTACCTTTCCCCAATGACACGCCGGAACTCGTCTTCGATGCGGCCCTTGCCCATCATCGGATGACGGGCAAGGTCAAGGTGGAGCGGGCTGGCACGCCGATCGAAGCCGTGCAGATGCTGCTCGCAGGGCGTATCGACACGGCGCTCCTACCCGAACCGGCAGTTTCTGCCGCCATCTTCAAGGCCAGCACCGGTGGTCAGGCGCTTCACCGCGTCATCGACATGCAGAAGGAATGGGGTACCGTAACCGATACGGCGCCGGTCATGCCCCAGGCAGGTCTCGCCCTGACCCAGAGCTTTCTGGACGATCATCCGGAACAGGCGACCGCGCTTCTTGCGGGACTTGCGCGGGCGGCAGTCGAGGTGAACGCCGACCCGGCAGCGGCTGCAGGCCAGGCCGCATCGGCACTTGAACTGCCCTGGCCTGTGCTGGAGGCGTCGATCCCCTATTCGAACCTCGTCGCCATTGCCGCTTCGGACGCTCGCGGACCGATCGAGACACTGCTCAAAGCCGTGGCGCAGAGCCATCCCGAAATGGTGGGCGGTCGCATGCCGGACGCGTCACTCTATCTGTAAGGCAGGATCATCATGGGCGTGGCTTGTCGTGCGGGAAGGGTCGCGCGCTTTCTCTGGTCCGGCTGGGCGGGTCTTGGCGGCCTTGCCGTCTTTGCCGCAGTTTGGCAGCTCGGAGCCGAAGCCTATGGCAGCTTCGTGTTGCCTGCACCAGCCGAGACGATCCAGACCTTGTTCAAGCTGGCGGCAAATCCCGACAACCGGATGTTGGTGCTATCAACGAGCCTGAGGGCGCTCGCCGGCTTTTCACTCGCCGCCGTGTTTGGAACGATGGCAGGCGTGGTGGCAGGATATCATCCGGCGATCATGCGCCTCGCGCGTCCGCAGGTGACCTTGCTGATCGGCGTCCCGCCGATCGCATGGATCGTCCTTCTGATGATCTGGTTCGGCATGGGGGCAGGAACGGTTATTGCCACCGCAGCTATCGCCGCCTTGCCGCTTGTCTTTATGGGTGCAGCCGAGGGCATCCAGACGCGGGATCGAGCGTTGGAAGACATGGCTCGCATGGCCGGCCTGTCGCCGCTCGTCCGTCTGTTCAAGATATCGCTGCGCCAAACGCTGCACTCCCTATTCCCTTCTCTGGTCATGGCCCTCGGCACGGCCTTCAAGGCAGCCGTCATGGCCGAGCTTCTGGCCAATGCCGACGGCACCGGAGGCGCTCTCGCCAATGCCCGTTCCGCACTCGATGTGGAAACAGCACTTGCCTGGATCCTCCTCTCGGTCATCGCCCTGATCAGCGTCGAATATGGAATTGTTCAGCCACTGCGCGCCGAAGCCGAGGCATGGCGGGAAGCCGCCCAACCCTGGGGCGTACGCCGATGACCCTCCTCCAGCTCAAAGCAGTGGGGCACGTCTATCTCGGCCGCCCCGTTCTCGAACAGGTCACTCTGCAGGTCAGTCAGGGGGAAATGGTCGCGCTGGTCGGACCGTCCGGTTGCGGCAAGAGCACGCTTGCCCAAATCGCCGCCGGGCTGATTATCCCCCGCCACGGCCAAGTCGAGCGAGGCTATGCGCGCTGCGCTTTCGTCTTTCAGGAACCGCGCCTGCTCCCATGGGCGACGGTCGAAGCCAACGTGGCACTCAGCCTATCTGGCCTCCCCGTGGCGCGGTCCGAGCGAAGGGCAAGAATTGCAGCGGCCTGTGATCGCGTATCGCTGGAAGAGAGCGACTGGCAAAAGTTTCCATCGCAGTTGTCGGGTGGCATGCGCCAGCGCACGGCGCTTGCCCGTGCTCTCGTCGCCGACCCCGATTTCCTCTACTTCGACGAGCCCTTCACCGCGCTCGATGCGGCCTTGCGGAAACGGATGCAGGACCTGGTCGTCTCGACTGTCTCAAACAGCGGCAAGGGCGGGCTCTTCATCACCCACGACCTGCATGAAGCGCTGCGGATCTGCCACCGGATCGCGGTTCTCGATCGCCACGGCCAAGGAATACTCGACTGCGTTACCGTCCCCGAGACGCCCGGAAACCGCAGCGAAGAGATGATCTTCGAGACGGCGCGACGGCTCATCTCAGATCATCCGCTGTTTGCTGTCGTGGACGAACATGACGAGCGGAGGCTGGCATGAGTGTGCTTCCAGTCATAAGGATACTTCCCTCGGCTGATCTCGCCAGGGCCATGTCCGCCGAAGGTCTGAGGTTGATATTTCCCCTTGCCGCCTTGCATGCGGCACTGTGGCCGTTTCTCTGGGTGGTCGTTTGGTCTCTCGATCTGCCTTTTGCTTCCTCGTCCCTTCCCGGTCACTGGCACGCGCAGGAAATGCTGGTCGGCTCCTTTGGAGGCGCGCTTTTAGGCTTCCTCACCTCTGCACTGCCAGAATGGACGGACACGCGGCGGATCAGCGGTCGTCCACTCTTCCTGTTTGCGGGCCTCTGGGCCGGCGCACGGGTGCTCGGCTTACTTGCTGTCGAGAACGGCTGGCTGATCGGCCTGATGTTCGATCAGGCCTGGATACTGTTCCTGCTCGCCTATGCGCTGCGCCTGTCCTGGACCAAGAAGAGCACAGATCTCCTGGGCTTCATTCTGTTCGTCACCACCTTTGCTGCGGCTGCGGCCATGCTGCGGATCGCAATGGCCTTTGAACTTTACGATCTGTCTGAAAGTGCAATCAGAATTCTCGGGTTCGCGCTTCTCGGCCTGCTCGGTCTCGCCCTTGCCCGCATCACCGTGCCGGTGACCAACCTGATTCTCGATCCGACAGAAAAGACCTCGCCCTACAGACCGCATCCGGGCCGGATCCATCTCTCGGCGGGATTGGTCATGCTGGTGATCCTGGCAGAGGCAGCCACGCTCTCGGACGCCGTGCGCGGCTATCTGATGATTGCTGCAGGTGCAGCCTTTCTCGACCGGGTCGCCGAGGGCTTTGTCGGTCGCGAAGGCCTTTCCTTCGAACTGGGTGGCCTTTGGCTCTCGAGTGCGCTGGCCGGCACCGGCCTTCTCGTCTGCGGCCTCTCGCTCATTGGCCTGCCTCTGCCCTGGCTGGGCGGACTGCATCTGGCGTTGATGGGGGGTTTGGGTCTTGGTGTGCTCCAGGTTCTCTCGATTGCAGGCCTGCTCCATACCGGTCAACCGCTGCGCTTTTCGAAGACAACCCGGACGGCGATCCAGCTTCTGGTCCTGTCGGTGCTTCTCCGGATCCTCCCGGAATTCGCGCCGTCCCTCTCCCTGCCCTTCGGCGCTTACGGTCTGACCTCTGCGCTGTTTTCGCTCTCATTTCTCCTTTGGGCCAAGGCCTATATTCCTCTGCTCTGGTCACCGGAAACGGTCGATCAGGAAAGGTGCTGACATGACCAGATTTCCAGGCCCGTCCATCCCACAGCGTCTCCTATCTGGAGGCTTCCGCCTGTTCTTTCCGGGCAGCGCGCTTTTGGCCGCCGTCTCCATCGCTATCTGGGTCCCGTGGTTCCTCGGCTTCATGCATGTTCCGACCCTCTTGCCCCCGGTTGCCTGGCACCAGCACGAGCTCCTCTTCGGCTTTGTCCCGGCCGTGATAGCAGGGTTTCTTCTCACCGCCGTGCCGAACTGGACCGGCAGGCCCGGTTTGAAGGGCATACCGCTTCTTGCACTGTTTCTTCTCTGGATCGCCGGGCGGCTGACGATCAGTTTTTCGGAATGGACCGGCATGCTCGGCGCGACACTCGTTGCGCTTTCTTTCCTGCCGGTGCTCGCCATCTTCGTTCTGAAAGAACTTGTCGCTGCCTCGAACCGACGCAACTACAAGATCGTCGCAGTTCTGGCGCTCCTGAGCGCAGCTCAGATGCTTTTCCATTACGAGATCGAGCGCTATGGACGCGTCGAGATGGCCGACCGTCTGGCCGTGGCCGCGATCCTAATCCTCATCTCCCTAGTCGCAGGACGCATCATTCCGGCATTTACCGGCAACTGGCTGAAGGCGAACAATCCGGGACGGCTGCCCCAGAATTTTGCCCGTTTCGATCTTGCCGTGATGATTCTCAGCGGCACGACGCTGGCGATGTGGATCGCCGTAGCGGGTGGCCTGCAAGGTATCCGTCTTCCCACCGGCGTGCTCCTGCTCATCGCCGGGATCGCCCATCTCGTGAGACAGGCCAGGTGGTGCCCCGAGCGCACGCTCCGGGAGCCGCTCGTGACGATCCTGCATGTCGGCTATCTCTTCATACCTTTGGGCTTTCTGCTGACCGGCTTGTCCATGGTGGTGGACCACTCCGGCTTCACCTCGGCAGGCATCCATGCCTGGACGACAGGTGGGGTCGGGGTCGTAACGCTGGCGGTGATGACGCGCGCCACGAGAGGCCATGCGGGCCAGGCTTTGACGTCCCCGCACTCGACAACCTGGCTCATCTATGCACCAATCATCCTCTCGGCACTGCTGAGGATCCTGGTCGCAATTTGGCCGCAGCACACCATGCTGCTGCTGCCGATCGCAGGCCTTGCCTGGATCGTGGCATTCCTGGGTTACGTGGTCTTTTATATGCCGTTGATAGCGCGAAAGGGATAGGAGGGAGCCATGAGCGCCCTCACCCTCTCCACTCCGGTATCAAGGGTGCGTCCGTCAACCCGAGCAGATCCACCGCACGAGCCGCGATATGGGCGACGAGATCCTCCACGGTCGCCGGATTGCGGTAGAAAGAGGGGACCGGCGGCATCACCACGGCCCCCATCTCCGTCACCGCCACCATGTTGCGCAGGTGCCCGAGGTGAAGCGGCGTTTCCCGGGCAAGGAGAACCAGCCTGCGACGCTCCTTGAGCTGCACATCGGCGGCGCGAGTGAGAAGATTGTCTGTGATCCCGGTCGAGATCGCGGCAAGAGACCGCATCGAACAAGGGGCGACGATCATACCGGCCGTGCGGAACGATCCGCTGGCAATCGACGCACCGATATCGCTTTCCGAATGGAAATGAGCGGCGAGCCCGATCAGCCGCCCCAGCGCCTCGTTGCCCGCCTCATGTGCGATTGTCCGGCGCGCTGCTGACGTTACGACGAGATGCAGTTCCACATCATCCATCGCCGCCAGAAGCCGACCGACCTGAAGACCGATCGCCGCCCCCGAAGCACCTGATATCCCGAGAATGACACGCCTCACCATAGCTCACCTTCCCTTGTCTTGATGGATCCAAGTCTAAGTTCGCGCCAGATCGCATCGACGCGCGCCGAAACCTCCGGCGTCATTTGCAGCACGCGGCCCCATTCCCGATCGGTTTCTGCGCCAAGCTTGTTGGTGGCATCGAGACCGAGCTTTCCACCGAGCCCAGGCTTGGGAGAGGCAAAATCGAGGTAGTCGATGGGTGTGTTATCCACCACCACCAGATCGCGGGAGGCGTCGAACCGCGTGGAAAGCGCCCAGATGACATCGCTCCAGTTTCTGACGTCAACATCGGCATCGACCACGATGATGAGCTTGGTGTAGCTGAACTGCGGCAGCATCGACCAAAGCCCGAGCATGATGCGGCGGGCTTGCCCCGGATAGCGCTTGTCGAGCGAGACGACGATCGCCCGGTAGGAACAGGCTTCTGGAGGCAGATAGAGATCGACAATCTCTGGAAACTGGCGCTTCACGAGGGGAAGGAAGAGAGCATTCATTGCCTCTCCGAGCACAGAAGGTTCATCCGGCGGGCGGCCGGTGAAGGTCGAGAGGTAAACCGGATTCTGCCGCATCGTCATCGCACTCAAGGTCATGACGGGAAACGGCTCGACAGAATTGTAGTAGCCCGTGTGGTCGCCATAAGGCCCCTCGAGCGCAGTCTCCGCGATGGAAACAGTCCCTTCCAGCACGATTTCCGCAGTGGCCGGAATATCTAGGGGCTGGGTGAGCGCCCGCACCACGCGGCTGCGCTTTCCTCGGAGCACACCGGCGAATGAAAGCTCGCTCATGGTCTCTGGCAGCGGCATAACGGCTGCGAGGATTGTCTGAGGATCAGCGCCGATCACGACCGCAATGGGCATATGCCGCCCCACGGCCTGCCACTGCCGGAAGTGTTTTGCAGCACCACGATGGGCAAGCCAGCGCGTGATCAGTCGCCCGCGGTCCAACGCTTGCAGGCGGTAGACGCCGACATTGACATCCTTGGGATCACAGGGCGACGCGGTGACGACCAGCCCCCAGGTGATCAGCGGTGCCGGTTCGCCGGGCCAGCACCACTGGATCGGCAGGCGATTGAGATCAACGGCCTCGCCTTCGAAGACGATATCCTGGCATCCGGCATGAGACACCCTACGGCATCCCAGCGCCATGGCGGAGCGAAGCACAGGCAGTTTCTTCAAGGCATCCCGGAGCGACGCCGGCGGTCTCGGTTCGCGCAATTCGGCCAGAAGGTCCGCGAGATCGCCAATCTTGCCGCCAGGGATCCCATAGCCAAGTTCGATCCGCTCGCGCGTGCCGAACAGATTGGCAAGCAGCGGTATCTCTGACACTGCACCGTCCGACCGGACCGGGCGCTCAAAGAGCAAGGCCGGGCCTCCCTCTGCCAGGACGCGCCGGTGGAATTCGGTTACCTCATGAACAAGGCTCACCGGCTGCGCGACGCGGAGAAGTCGTCCCTGCCTTTCCAGTTCGGTCATGAAAGCTTGAAGACCGTCGTAGCGACGAGGCGGTGCGTTCTGTGTCATGCGGACCGCTATGACCTGTGAATTCGGTTGCGTCTTTGCGCTGGAGCAATCTGGATTGTCGGCCGTTCCCATAGGTTTGCGCCGGTTCAAACCATCAAAATTGGCGCAATGCAGATAACATCCCTTCTGGCTCTCCCGCTGAAAGCCGTGCCGCTCGTGTCGATTGAGCTCGTGGCAAGTCGCCTCTTCAGGCTCCTCCTCTTAGCCCATGGCGACATGTTCGAGCGCCTTGGCACATACAAGAGCAGCCGGTTTTCCTTTGCTCCGACTGATCTGCCCCTCATCTTTCTGATCGAGCCCGACCTTCCTCGTCTCAAGGTGGTGCGTCGGAGCGAGGCGTTCACAGCGGATGCGGGTGTCGAGGCCCCGCTGGTCATGCTGCTGGCGCTCCTTGAGGGGCGCTGCGATGCTGATGCCCTGTTTTTTTCCCGCGACCTGAAGGTGATCGGGGACATGGAGGCCATGCTGGCGATGAGAAACGCACTCGATGACTGCGATATCGACATGCCGCGTGATCTCGCGCGGATCGGAGGACCGGCCGCGCCCATCGTTCTGAGGCTGGCCGAGGAAATCCGACGCCAGTCGCTCAAGGGGATCCAGTGATGGAACTGATCTGTCCGGCGGGAACGCCAGCCGCCTTTCGTGAAGCCGTCGATGCAGGCGCTGACGCGGTCTATTGCGGCTTCCGCGACGAGACCAATGCCCGCAATTTCCCCGGCCTCAACTTCAGCTGCGAAGAGCTGCACGACGCAATTGCCTATGCCCGCAAGAAAGGCTGCAAGACATTCGTCGCACTCAACACCTTCATGCGGGCTGGCGACGAAGAGATCTGGTATGGAGCGGCGGCCGACGCAGTAAGGCTCCGTGCCGATGCGCTGATATTAGCCGATTTCGGTCTCATGGCCCATGTCAGGGAACACTATCCTGAGCAGCGCCTGCATGTTTCGGTTCAGGCATCTGCTTCCAATCCCGAAGCAATCAATTTTCTCGTCGAAGCCTTCGACGCAAAAAGGGTCGTCTTGCCGAGAACGCTGACAATCAGCGACATTGCTCGTATTGGTCGCAAGGTCAAATGCGAGATCGAGGTCTTTGTTTTCGGCGGGCTTTGCGTCATGGCCGAGGGACGTTGCTCGCTCTCCTCCTACGCCACCGGCAAATCGCCCAACATGAACGGCGTCTGCTCCCCGGCGAGCCATGTGAGATACCGGCAGGACGGCTCCGACATGGTGTCGGAGCTCGGCACCTATACGATCAACCGGTTCAGCCATGGCGAGGCCGCCGGCTATCCCACACTGTGCAAGGGACGCTTCGACATCGGCGATGCCCGTGGCTACGCCTTCGAAGACCCTGTGTCCCTCGATGTCATGGGAGAAATCGAAGCCTTGAAGGACGCCGGTGTATCCGCATTGAAAATCGAAGGGCGACAGCGCGGCAAAGCCTATGTGGCCGAAGTCGTATCAACACTGCGAAAGGTGCTCGCAACCGCCCCCTCGGGACGTGGCCCCTTGCTGACCCGGCTGAGAGCGCTGAGCGAAGGACAGAAAACTACGGTCGGCGCCTATGAGAAGCGCTGGAGATGAGCATGACCGAACTGACTTTGGGTCCCGTCTACTATCTCTGGGACGGCCCGAAATGGCGAGATTTCTATTATCGGATCGCAGACGAAGCGCCCGTGGATCGCGTTATCCTCGGCGAGACCGTCTGCTCCAAACGGCAGCATTTCATCGAGCCCTACCTGGCGGACGTGGTGGAACGGCTGGAACGGGCAGGAAAGTCGGTGGCCTTTTCGTCGCTGGCGCTCGTCACTCTGGAGCGCGAAGGCCGGATTGTGAAAGAGCTGATCGAGTCATCGGACTACGCAATAGAGGTCAACGATCTCTCCGCCATCGGCCTGGTCAAGGGCCGCCGACATCTCGTCGGTCCCTTGGTCAATGTCTATAATGGCCCGACTGTGCGCTTGCTGGCACAACGCGGGGCAGACCGTATCTGTCTTCCGCCGGAGCTTCCCCTCAGCTCGATCGCCAGGATTGCCGCCGACGCGCCGGATGTGGCTCTCGAAGTCATGGTATTCGGTCGTATGCCGCTTGCCATATCGGCTCGCTGCGCCCATGCCCGTGCCAAGGGCAGGATCAAGGACAATTGCCAGTTCGTCTGTGGCGAAGAGCCGGACGGCCTGTCAATCAAGACACTCGATCGCCAGTCATTCCTGGTGCTTAATGGCGTGCAGACAATGTCGCACACGTGCCAACTCCTGCTCAGCGAACTGAAGGAGTTGCAAGAGGCCGGGGTCACTGGCTTCCGTCTCTCACCACAGGACTGCGACATGGCGCGCATCGCCGTCATCTTCCAGGAAACGCTGTCGGGCAGCATGGAACCCGAAGAGGCCACCGAGTTGGTCGGGCATACTTATCCCACAGCCAAGTTCTCGAACGGTTTTCATCACGCGCAAGAGGGAGCGGCCTGGGTATCGCAGGCAAAAAACAATGCCCACGCGCCCTGATGCGCGAGGGAGTACGAGCACATCTTGTTTGCGAAAGCGCAACGACCGGATCGGTATTCCTCACCATAGTCGGCACCACAGCGGTAACGCATTGAAGCGCAAAGCAAGGTGAACTCGATGGAACTTGACGCAAGCCAGACGGTCGGAAAGATCGCGACCTCCCTCCCCGGTGCAGCCGCACTTTTCCGCCGTCACGGCATCAGCTTCTGCTGCGGTGGCTCTGATAGTATCGAGGTTGCGGCCGAAGCCGCAGGACTCTCGCCGGAAACCTTGGTGGGCGAATTGCAGGGCCTTGTCGATGCCGCCTCGACAGACGCACCGGATGATACTGTCGATCTGATCAAGCACCTCAAGACTCGCTACCACGACACCCACCGTGCGGAACTCAACTCGCTGATCCCTCTCGCGGCCAAAGTCGAACGGGTGCATGGCGATCACCCCGATGCACCAATCGGCCTGGCAAATCTCCTTGAGCGTATTCAGAGCGACCTCCACAGCCACATGCATCGCGAGGAGCTTATGCTCTTCCCGCTCATGGAACGCGGCGACCATCAAGCTCTGACGAGACCCATTGAGCAGATGCGCCACGAACATGACGTCGAGGCAGAGCATCTGGCGGAACTCGAGCACGTGACAGGCGGATTTCATATACCGGACGGTGCCTGCAATTCATGGCGCGCGCTTTACACGGGCTTACAGAAGTTTGCCGACGATCTGGTCCAGCACATGCATCTGGAGAATGAAGTCCTCTTTCCACGCTTTATCGGCGGGACCCTCTAAAACAAACCTATCGAGGATGAGGGATCATGCTGAAGAACCAGAAGCCGGACCGAGGTATAGACCGCGACAGGTTTTCTCCTCCGGTTATTTTTAGATCACGGCGTGAGCGAGCCTGTGACACCATTTGCGACATGCATGAATGCGTGATTAGTGGCTGCGCCGGACACGAGACGGTCGCCTATCTCATGGAACGGCTGCTGTCACTTGATCCTCGACACACAGGCGACAGGCGATGATCGGCCCCTCCACGCAATCCGCTTAACTGCACCTGAAGTTTGCCCATAAATGTGCAGTTCGCGGTTCAAATCCCTACCAAACCTCCGTTGGATTGACGCACGCTGAGGTTTATTTGTTCGACGCTTGGCATTCGACAAACCGAGCCGGAATACGTTAGACAAATTTGTACCTGATCACATCAATTCTCACTAAAACTCACATCGTATCATGATGTTACGATATTCGGCATGATGCCCCAGCTCAGGACAACCTGTAAGATGCGCATCACCGACTTTTCGATCAGCAAACGCCTCTGGCTAGCGATCATGATCCCCCTGGTTGCAGCACTCACCCTTGCCTCGATGGAGTTTCTGAACTCGTGGGGTTCCTACCAGCAGATGCAGACCGTCGTCAAAGTGAGCGAGAACATCGCGGCGATGGGCGAGATGATCCACGTCCTTCAGGCAGAGCGGGGACAGAGCGCGGGATACATCGGATCAAAGGGACGTGCGGACAAGCAACCGCTTGTGACGGCACGTCAGTCGACGGATGCGGCTCTGGCAAAATTGCCAGATCTCGCTGATGCCTTGGCGGAGTTCGAAAACATAGAGCTCAACCGTCGCTGGACTTTCGCACAAGACACATTGAAAAGCCTCGCCGACACTAGGCGATCCATCGACAACCTGTCACTCACCGGAAAACAGTCCTTTGACTTCTATAGCGGCCTGATCGGTGAGCTTTCGGACCTCGCCTCGGAACTGTCCCTCCAGGGTCTCGGGTCGAGGATTGCGGCCGAACTGATCGCTTATAACCTGCTCATGCAGGCAAAGGAGATCGCAGGCCAGGAACGCGCAACCGGCAACACCTTCATCACCTCAGGCAACATTGACCCCGAGCGCATCGCTCCCTTTGCCCGCATGGCTGGCGCGCAGAATGTGTTGATCGATAATTTCCTCGCCCTGCAACAGAAGGAATGGCAATCCGCCTACGCTTCGCAGCTATCCATTCCCGCATCGAAGGAGATCGAAGCCACGCGGTCGACCTTGATTGGGATTGGTTCAACAGCGGCCAGTGATTTGAGTGCTGATCGCTGGTTTGCGGCCGCCAGTCAGCGTATTGACGCAATGAAGGCTCTGGAGACGGCAAGCCTCGAACGTCTCGCCAGCGAGGCACGCGCCATCGCCGCAGCCGCATTCACTCGCCTCGGAACGGTTTTGATCCTTTGCATCGTCGGGGCCATTCTGGTCATTACCTTGTCGATGTTCCTGGCAGGAACCATCAGCCGTCCTCTGAAGGCACTCGTTAATTCGATGCGCAGATTGGCGGAGGGTTACCTCGAACCTACCGGGCAATCTGCCGACCGTAAGGACGAAGTCGGAGACATGGTCAAAGCGGTAGAAGTCTTTAGACTTGCCGCCATCCGCAATCGCGAACTGGAGCTTGACGCAGAGCGTGCCCGCGAACAGGCCGAACGCGACCGAGTTGACATGCAAATCGCAGCAGAGGCAGAGGCAGAAGCGCGTGTGAACAAGGCGACTGGAACGCTGGCCCAGGCCTTGAGGAAACTTGCTGCTGGCGATCTTCTTTGTGAGGTGAACGAAGCCTTCGCACCGCAGTTCGAAGTCCTTCGCCATGACTTCAATCGCTCGGTGGTGCAGTTGCGGCGAGCGTTGGTTGGTGTTGGCCAATCGGTCACGACCGTCACCGGCGGAGCATCCGAAGTTTCTTCAGCATCGGATGACCTGTCGAAGCGCACCGAGCAGCAGGCCGCCTCGCTTGAAGAGACGGCCGCTGCACTCGAACAGATCACAGCAAATGTGACAGCCACGTCCAGACGCTCAGATTTGGCCCGCAGCGTGACGAAGCGCGCACGCGAAAGGGCAAATCGATCAGGTGAAGTGGTACGAAACGCCGTGGCGGCGATGGACAAGATAGAGCAGGCATCGAGCCAGATCAGCCAAATTATCGATGTGATCGACCAGATTGCCTTCCAGACAAACCTGCTCGCTCTCAATGCGGGCGTCGAGGCAGCCCGCGCCGGCGAGGCCGGCAAAGGGTTTGCCGTGGTTGCGCAGGAAGTCCGGGAGCTGGCACAACGTTCGGCACAGGCAGCCCGGGAAATCTCAGGACTGATCGGTAACTCTGAACTAGCTGTTCGCCAAGGCGTTGAGCTGGTTTCCGAGACCGGTACCGGACTGGCCGAGATTGACGAGCTCGTGCAGGAAGCAGCAAGCCATGTGGATGCCATCGCCATTGCAGCCCAGGAACAGGCGGTCGGCCTTTCGCAGGTCAATGTCGCGGTGAACCATCTGGATCAATCGACACAACAGAACGCGGCCATGGTGGAAGAGATGAACGCTGCTGGCGCAGCCTTAGACAGCGAAAGCGCCACTCTTCAGAGCCTGCTTCTTGGCTTCCGTTTGACCTCACCTTCCGACGGCAACGTCGTGCCAGAAAGGATGAGGGCCTGAGTCGATGGAGGGACGGACGACGGCCGTGCGCAGCCGACATTCAGGGCGTTCGTAGCCCCCCCGCGGGCTCTATCTTGCAGATGCCATCAAACTTCTGCTCTGGCGATCCCTCGGGCCATCGCGGCGATGAGGTCGGTTCTGGTGACGATACCGATGAGTTTGCCGTATTCCAGAATGGGTACGGCATCGACATCTGTATCGCCCATCAAAGGCAACAAAGCTCCGAGCGGCGTGTTCGCAATAGCGCGAGGGACCGTGACACTCATGATGTCGATTGCGAGGACTGGTTTATCCCTTTCGGGGTCGATCAGCCTTCGCAGAGCGGGGATGAGACCTCGATCAAGACGAAGTGCGTCTTCTCTTGCGCGGCTGATGAGATGCGTCTGGAAGATAATGCCAAGAAATCGCTGTTCATCGTCGACTACGGGCAGCGATGTGAAACGATGGCGCCGGAAGAGATCCGCGACCGTGCCTAAATCTGTGTTTGCCTTCACGGTGATCAGGTTAGAGGACATGATAGCGCCCGCAGTCGGAGTGCCGGTCTGGTGCGCTGCTGCCTGGAGCTCTGCTGCACCGATAAGGCGTGCCAAATCTTCAACGCCGAGGTTGAATGACTGTCGATAGCGTTGAAGGATGTCGCTTAGCTCAGCCTCGGAGAGGCCCAGCCGTTCGACGGCAATCCTGTCCGCTGTGCCGTGCCTGTTTTGCTGGTCAAATTGACGAAATGGATAGCGACGCCCTGTGAGCTTGGCATAGGCGATCGCAATCAGGACGATGCTTGCAGTGCCCGTCGCAATCGGCGCAAGCGCGAACCAGAAGCCAAGGTGCTCCACAGCTTCCGGGCTCATGGCAGCCGTCATGGCCACTGCTCCTGCCGGCGGATGAACTGCCCGCAGCATGATTGTCACAAAGATCGCAATCGAAACAGCAAGGGCGATCCGTAACGTCGGCTCGTGGATGAACAGCGAGATTGCAACGCCAACAAGAGCCGCGACAGTATTGCCGATGACAGCAGACCATGGCTGAGCAAGCGGACTGTTGGGAACGGCAAACAGAAGAACGGCAGTCGCGCCCAGCGGTGCGACGAGGTAGAGGCCATTTTCAAGATCGACGGCGGGAGACATCAAGAAATGGCCGGTCAGCCAAAGCCCGATGAAAGCTCCAAGGCCCGCGCGCAGAGCCTCTATTGGAGCCGTGCCAGTCACTGCCGGCCCAAATGAACGTAAGAACTGCAATTGAATATTCCCGACAGATTGAAAGCACAAACTTTCAGCAAATGATCAGAATTTCAACTAGCCATAGGGGTTTCGAAGGGCTGGCGTTGGACAAGATTGCGTACCCAAATCCAAGGGTCGCGATGAGGATCGCGCCGTCGCCGAGGCTTCCCGCGCGCTGGTCGGCGTCTCGATCTACGGAACCATGGCGCCCCTTGTCATCGCCTATCTTTCGTGATTCCTGCCGCTGGTCTGCGCCCGGTGGCCGCCGCCGCGCAATCGGTCGATTCCTCGCTGGACGAGGCAGCGCGTGTGGCCGTCGCCGGGCTCGTCCGACGGATCCTGTCGATCTTCCTGCCCGGCATGCTGCCGGCGGCGACAGCTGGAGCGATTCTGGTGGTGATGACCGCCCTAAATGAACTGACACTTTCGGCCCTGCTTTGGTCGTCTGGCAACGAGACGATCGGGGTCATAGTCTTTGCCCTCAGGGCGAGGGCAATTCCACCGCTGCGGCCGCTGTGGCTGTCCTATCAACAATACTGGTATTGCTGTTGGCGACTATCGCCACACTGGCAAGCGGACGGTTATCCCGCGGCAGCCTACCCTGGAAGGACTAAGTGTCCGATGAAACCCACTGCCACACCAGGCTCACGCCGGAACACCACAGACGCGACGCGTAACAGATCATCTACCATGGATATTAGGAGTTAGATTTCAGCCTGAACCTCTCCGCCCATGCCTGTTGTATCCTGACTGAGGTTCGAACGTCCGAGACTTGAACATGTCATGAAAGGCCAGCACTAATCTCCGCCTAACGGCTGAAATCGTTAAAAATCTGCGGAGCTGGCGCTGCGACGTGATTCCGTCAAATTGTCCCTTAAGCCGCCACGCGAATTCATTCGGCGCTTCAAAAGAGGCCCGCCACTGGTGGTGGCGGGCCAAGCACCGCTCCTGGGAGTCCCAAGCGGCGGGGATGTATTAAAAGCTGGCCCGGAACCGGTTCGGAAGTCATAATTGATGATGTAGTGGCGAAATACAACTTACTGTCTGCTTCCAGTGTTCTAGCGACAGAAGCCGACCGTCCCCACTCGGCCCCGTTTCGGAAATGATTTCCGCTTTGCGCCTTCCTGTCAGACGTTCGACGAGTACCTGCTTGACCCACAAAGCTGCCATGACTGCACGGCATCACGTCTTATGTTTCGCAAAAATCCGTTTTGCTCGCACCATCGCGCCAAAGAAGTCGAACTCATCCTGCAAGACTGACTTCGGCACCCCTTGGCGAAGGCCGACGATGTCGTAAATGGACTCGATGATCCGTATGTCCTCTCCTTGAGCGAAAGAAGTCGAACGCCCTTGCGGCGGTATCCCATCTTCAGGGGCCCCATGCCTGAGCCCAGAATTTGTGTGATCGTCCCGGCCGTCTATGGATTGTTTGTCCGAGCCGATATCATCGGGCTGCTCGATCCGGTCAAAGATCCCGGTTTCACCAACATGCATCATTTGAAACCTGTCAGCCTTGTAGCTGCGACCTCGGCGAGTACCGACAGAGCCAAGGAGGTCGAGTCTCGCGTGGGACCGAATAGACCGATCGGGGCCCTGATGTTAGCCAGGTCCTCGTCGCGGAAGCCTGCCTTCCGCATTGCCTCGAGCCGCCGCTCGTGGGTTCTTCTGCTTCCGAGTGCGCCGATGTAGAATGGTTTTGAGCAGAGCGCGGCCTGAAGCGCTGGTCGCTCCTGGTCCATGTCGTGGTGGAGGAGCAGGACCGCCGTGTATGGGTCGATGAGTTCGGTCAAGTGTGCGATGACGTCCTGACCGGAGATGAACACCACATCATACCCGCAACCTCGGGCGAGTTTAGCCACACTGCGTGCCTCCACCGTCTGACCGGAAATGACAATCCGGATCCGTGGGCGATAGAGGATGTTAAACCAATGGCCAATCCATCCAGTCGTTGCTGGTGGTGCCGTAACCGTCAAAGCTTGCTTCTCTATGGAGAGTTTTAATGCGGTAGTCCGGCGCTGCTGAAGACAGGTGAGTACTTGGACGATCTCGTCAGGCTCGCGCAGGATATGGATGGCCACGGTGATGCCTCCTCCACAGGGAAGGATGATATCGAAGAAGGGTGACCCGTCGCCAAACGTGACCACTCGGTCATTGCCTGCCTCGATTGCAAGCAGAGCTTCGAACGCAACGGCTGCTTCCACGCAGCCACCGGACAGATAGCCAGCGTAGCGGCCATCAGCCGCAACCACGACATGCGAGCCCAGCGCACGGGCAGCACCGCCACGAACTTCAATGAGTGTCGCAATAGCCACCCGTGTTTGAGCATGACAAATGAGGGCAAACTCAAGAAGTGCGGCAACGTCGTCCGCGACGGACACCCTCATGGGTGTCGGCAGTTTGAGACCATTGAGAGAATGCTTCACTGGCCACCAAGCGACTTGAGATAAGCGATAATGTCAGCCCGATCCTGCTCTGTGGAAACGCTGACAGTCATTCGCGTTCCACGCACGGCCTTGGTCGGACCTGCCAGGTAGTTGTCGAGGGCATCTTCCGTCCAAGTTAGACCAGCGTTCATGAGCGCCGGCGAATAGCGGTAGCCTTCAACCACCGCCGCTTCCCGGCCAACGACCCCGTTGAGCGGAGGTCCAGACTTATTCTCGCCTTGAACCGAATGACAGCCGGAACAGCGGTTAAAGAGCTGTTGGCCCCGAACTGGATTTCCGGCGATTGAGGCTGCAGCCAGACCCGCAATGGAGACGGCGGCGATAGACAGGATCAAACGTAGTGCACGCAGCATCATTGTGCTTTCAGTTCTTCAGGATTGATTGGCAAGGTCCTGACGCGCTTGCCCGTCGCAGCGAAAATGGCATTGGTGACGGCTGGGAAGACGGCTGTGGTGGAAGCCTCACCGATTCCTCCAGGCGCTTCGGCACTGCGGACAATATGGGTTTCCACACGAGGCGCTTCTTCGATGCGCAGCGGGAGATAGTTGTCGAAGTTGCTTTGCTCGACACGTCCATCTTTGAACGTGATCGCACCATAAAGTGCCGCCGTCAGACCATAGAGCGCGCCACCCTCCATCTGGGCCGCGATCGTATCCGGATTGACCGTCATGCCGCAGTCGACGGCTGTCACAATGCGTGTCACGCGAACCGTTCCGTCGTCCGCTACCGACACATCGGCGACCATTGCAAGGTAAGTTCCGAATGCGAGTTGGACAGCGACGCCGCGGCCTCGGCCCTGTGGCAGCGCTTCGCCCCAGCCAGCCTTTTCCGCCGCGAGCTCCAGGACGGCGAGCGCGCGCGGATTTTCTGTAAGGAGCCGCTTGCGATATTCGACGGGATTGGACTTTGCCGCTGCGGCCAGTTCGTCGATGAAACTTTCCACCACGAAGATGTTGTGTGACGGCCCGACGCCGCGCCACCAGCTCGTGAGCACGCCCTGCGGCTCCACCTGTTTGAACTCTATATGGATCGCCGGAAGCTTGTAAGGGGGATGGGCGGCGCACTCGACGCCGTCAGGATCGACACCGTTTTGCATGGCGGCGGGTGCAATACGGGCAAAAATCGAGGATCCGGCAACGCGGTGACTCCAGGCGATCGGATTGCCATCCGTATCAATGCCGCCTGATATCCGGTCGTAATAATATGGTCTGTAGTAGCCGTGCTGGATGTCCTCTTCACGGCTCCAGATCACCTTGACTGGTCCCTTGACCTGCATTGCGACCTTGACGGCGTGAGCGATCCCGTCGGCTTCCAGGCGGCGACCGAAGCCGCCTCCAACGATGTGATTGTTGATGATGATGTTCTCAGGCGGGAGACCTGTAACCGTGGCGGTTGCCTGCTTTGCTGAGGAGAGGTTCTGCGTTCCGACCCAGAGTTCGCATCTATTCTCGCCTATGTGAACGGTACAGTTCATCGGCTCCATGGCCGTATGAGAGAGGAAGGGCAATTGGTACACGGCGTCGATCCGGACTGCGGCGCTCTGAAGGGCCGCGGTCACGTCTCCCTCACTGCGCGCCACACCTCCTGCGGATTGCGACTGCTCTTCGAGTTGCCGGAGGATATCGGCTTGTGACACGCTACCGTTCGGACCGTCCTCCCATTCGATGGCCGCGGCCTCCAGACCCTTCTTTGCGGCTCCGGTATGGTCTGCAACGACCGCCACAGAATCGTCCGTGATAACCACCTGCCGCACGCCTTTGATGGCCAAGGCTGCCGGCTCGTTCACAGACTTCGGCTTCCCGCCCAGGACCGGAGATATCGCGATGGCCGCAATCTTGGTCCCCGGTGGTGAGGCATCGATGCCATACTTCAACGAGCCGTTTGTCTTTCCGCGGGTGTCGAGGCGTTTCGCGGATGTCCCCAAAAGCGTGAACTCGGAGGGCTGCTTGAGTGCTATGGATTCGGCCGGAGGAATCGGAAGCGAAGCGGCTATGTCGACCAGTTCACCATAGGCCCGCCTTGTGCGCCCGTCCGGGTTCACCACGAATCCTTGCTCGGTACGGCACGATGTGACGTCGACATTCCATTCCTTGGCTGCAGCCTGCATCAGGAGCGTCCGGGCTGTCGCTCCGGCCGTTCGCAACGGCGTCCAGAACGCACGGATCGAAGTCGATCCGCCCGTCATCTGCCGGCCGAGCATGGGATGCCCGTAGAGTGCTTCGTTGACGGGGGCGTGCTCGATCCTCACCTCCTCGAGGCTTACGTCCAGTTCTTCGGCGATGAGCATTGCCTGAGCGGTATAGATCCCCTGACCCATTTCCACTTGAGGCATGACGAGTGTGACCAGGCCTCTGCGATCGATCCGGATGAAGGCGTTCGGTGCGAAGTCCGTGGCCGCGAGGGTTGCGGTCGGAACAGAACCAAGACTGACGATGAGGCCGCCGCCGAGTGCAGCGCTTGCCTTGAGGAAACTGCGTCGGTTCAGGCTGGGGCTAGCAATTTTGGTCGACATGGTCCGTTCTCCTCTCACGCGCTGGCAAGCTTGATGGCTGCGCGGATGCGCTGGTAGGTCCCGCATCGACAGACGTTCCCCGACATCGCGCCGTCGATGTCTTCGTCAGTTGGTTGTTCAATGTCAGACAGGAGTGCGGCTGCCGACATAAGCTGCCCCGATTGGCAGTAGCCGCATTGCGGCACGTCCAGTTCTATCCAGGCGTCCTGCAGCGCCTTTCCATGCGCAAGCGTTGCAAGGGCTTCGATCGTCGTGATCTGGCTCTCGGAGAGGCTATCGATCGGCGTGACGCAAGACCGGGTCGCAACGCCATCGACATGGACGGTGCAGGCACCGCAAAGCGCTTGCCCACACCCAAACTTCGTGCCTGTCATACCGAGCACGTCGCGAATGACCCACAGAAGCGGCGTATCGCCATCCGCATCGATTGAATGCGGCTGTCCATTGATCTGGAGGTTGAATGCCATGCGCCTGCTCCGTTGAAGACCTGAGGTTCAGCGGAACATGGCTTGTTTATTGACGCGGATAAACTGGCTTACACTGCGCTTGTTGTATAGCCTGGATAAACAATCTGGCGGGAGGATATTGCGCAGCGGATCTGGGCAGGCCTGTAAGCCTTGCTAGGTCAGAGCCGTGGTCAATCCGTCAAGGACCGTCGTAGCTCCGAGCAAGCGTCTATGAACGCACGCAGTTTAGGTTGTGACTGGGCTGCCTTGGTAAAATAGAGAAACATTCCGTCTGTCCCGGGCGAATAGTCGAGCAGCACCGGTTCAAGCTGACCGGCAGCAACCCTTTGCGACGCGTGATAGGTGGAGGAATAGATCAGTCCCTGACCTCTTGCGGCGAGCCTTTGCATCAACTCCCCGTCGTTGACGGTCACCGGACCATTGGGCTCGATGCTGACATTTTGCCCGTCCTCGAGAAACTCCCAACGATAGATGTCGCCCTTTTCGGGTCGGCGAAATCGGATGCAGTTATGCTTGGCCAGATCTGCCGGCACCATGGGTCGACCATGTTTGCGGAAATAGTCTGGCGAGCCGAAGACCGCCCAATGGAAGAGCGGTGACAATCTGACTGCAATCATGTCTTGGGCGATATAAGGGCCGATGAGAATTCCGGCATCATAGCCACCCGCCACGAAATCATGATGCCTGTTGCTGACAGTGAGATCTACCTTGACGTTGGGCCATGCGGCACAGAAACCGGGCAGGATCGGCTCGATCACGAACGGTACGGCAAGGCGTTCCACAAGCAGTTTCAGAGTGCCCGACGGCTCGTTTGATGCATCGGATGCAACATTCAAGCTGGCCTCAATTACCTGCGCTGCCGGCGCGATCTCTGCCAAGAGAGTTTCACCAGCCTCCGTCAGTGAGATGCGTCGCGTTGTTCGGTGAAATAGTGGTGTGCCCAGTCGCCGTTCAAGCTTCTGCAGCGCCTGACTGATTGCTCCCGGGGTTACTTCAAGGTCGAGAGCGGCCTTGCGAATGCTCTGCCGTTTCGCGATCGCCAGGAATTCGGCCAATCCATCAAATGGGTTCTGACGGCCCATGTGTCCTCATCGAAATTTGTCAGCGCTGTAGTCTTGCATCTCCTCGCTACATGCGATGCACAAGCGATTGATCGCAAGTGAATTCCAATTTTGCTATTTTCGATAGGGCCACTGGTAGCAATTCTGAAAACGGGTCAGTGGGCGGATTCAACGTGAGAGTCGTCTTTAGAGCCACACGAATGCATGCGTCTGATGCATAAACAGTAGGTGCGGCTTCGCGCCTTCATTTCGGTCTTAGGGGCTATACCCTGAGGCGCTCGAAAGCGGACATCCAACGATGGCGGTGTCAACGTCGCCTGTGCGCCAATAGGAGACATGGACTACTTCGAGGGTGCAGGCTGGTTTGAGGCCGGAAGCGGACTGGCCGATGTCGGAGCGTCGATAGGCTAAGCGGACAATGAAGTATCTTACGACGTTGTCCGAATTCCGCCCCAGCGGCTCGTTAGCTATCGAATGCTTTGGCGCGGCTTCGCACCTTCACTTCGGCAAGTGGCAGAATAAACCAACTGCGATGGTCGTTCGATTTGCGCGCGCGCAGAGTCCAGTTCAGTGGACTATTTCACAAGTGAGTTCGACGCCGAAACCGACGGTTCGCAGGTAATGAGCAATATGCAGGAGGAGGTGGTCGCGCTTGCCGTAGCGCTCGCAGATCTCGTTGACTTGTTCGCTGATGGCCACCCTGAACGTTTCAGGTACCTCGAACTCTGCGATGACATAAGCTTCGCGACCGATCGCGTAAACCGGGCAACCTGTAGCTAAAAGCTCCTCTACGAAGGCAGGTATCTGATCTTCTGTCATGATCATGGGCCCTGGGACACGGCTGCAAACTCGGTAGTCAAGCCGTCAGCCGACCTAGCGGCGAGCTCGGATATCGGTGATAGCATCCCGAACAAGTAAACCTGCGCAAAGTCACAGCCGAGTGTCCTCAAAACTTCGAGCTGATCGGCGTTTTCGACTCCCTCTGCAACCACCTTGTGTCCAAGGCCACCGCCTTGGTACTCCAGAAGGTAGAACACTAGTACGGCAATCAGGATGCTAAACACGCCAATCATTTTGGTGAATCTAACATGCAGGCTATTCAGGCCATGCCCCAGGGTTCGCGCGGTAATCAACTCGGTGCCAACTTGCATCACTGCACACTCTCAATGGATGGTTTGGCGGACCGCTGGTGAGCGGCCCGCCAGACTAAGCCTTACCCTTCCGGAAGCCTAGAAGTCCTCCCACGCCTCGTTCTTGACTGCGGTGTTGCCTCTGACGGCCGTGGCAACCCGGTTGATCAACCTGCGGGCCGGCGACACAGTGGGGGCGTTCGCGGAGGTAACTTCGGAAGGCGCAGACCTGTTCTGCGAGTTGCCGATCTCGAAGCGACCAATGAGCTGAAAGAGTGCTTCTGCTTCCTTGGCGAGAGAGTGGCTCGCAGCGGTCGATTCCTCGACCATCGCCGCATTTTGCTGCGTACCTTGGTCCATCGTGTTGACTGCTGTATTGATCTCTTTCAGACCTGTCGCCTGTTCCTTGGCGCCCTCCACGATTGCGTTAACATTGACGCTGACCGCTTGGACCTGAGATACGATATGCTCAAGTGCCTTGCCTGTTTCTGTGACAAGATGGACGCCGTTCTCTACCTGCTCGCCAGACTTCGAGATCAATGTCTTGATCTCCTTTGCCGCTGAGGCCGACCGTTGGGCCAGCTCCCGCACCTCTTGGGCGACTACAGCAAAGCCCTTGCCAGCCTCCCCAGCGCGCGCCGCTTCGACGCCAGCGTTGAGCGCTAGGAGGTTCGTCTGGAAGGCGATCTCATCGATGACACCGATAATGCTTGAGATTTCGCGCGACGAAGATTCGATCTCCTGCATCGCATGCACTGCGCGATTTACGATATCCCCCGAGCGCTCGGCAGACTGACGTGTGTCCTGCACCTGCTTGCCCGCTTCTTCGGCGCGTCGACTGGAATCGGAGACGGTTGTCGTAATCTGCTCAAGCGCTGCTGCTGTTTCTTCTACAGATGCTGCTTGCTGTTCCGTCCGCTTCGACAGATCGTCTGCCGCCGCGCGGATCTGGTTGGATCCGGCAGCAATGGCCTGCGCATTCTGACCGACCCGGCGCATTGCATCCTCCAGCTTAGCCACGGCTTCGTTGAAGTCGATGCGGACCTGGTCCAGTCGCTCGGCGAAGACGCTTTCGATCCGGTAGTTCAGCTTGCCACTCGACAACTCGTTCAGGGCGTGACCGATGCTCTCGACTGCAAAACGGACTTCCGCTGCTTCCTGAGCCTGCCTGCGTTCGCGTTCGATGCGCTCCTGGTCGCTGAGCGAACGGCTCGCTTCTGCTTCCTTTTCAAGACGGACGCGCTCTTGTGCATTGTCCCTGAAGATCGCCACTGTCGAGGCCATTGTGCCGATCTCGTCTTTGCGTCCTTCGCCGTATATTTCGACCTCAAGGTTGCCAGCGGCGAGATCAGACATTGCCGCCGTGATGGAATTCATCGGTCGTATGACGCCGCGCAAGATGGTCCACATAGAGAATACGGCAACGGCAGCACCAAGCGCCGATAGCGTTGTCATAACAGTCGTCAGCAACGATGTCAGTTGATTGCCTTTATCGAGGTCCTGTTTAGCCACCTCGATCTGCAGATTGATCAGCTTTGAGATGTCAGTGCCGAGGGGGTCAATCGTCGGATAGAGCTTCTGATCAGCGAAGTCCGAAAGCGCGTTTAGATCGCCCGAAGCAAGGATCTGCCGGAGTTCCGCTACACCAGCATTTGCTTGAGCACGTACCTCAGCGAAGTTGTCGGCGATTTGCTTCTCTTCTGCCGTCAGTGTCGTTGATATATACTCATTCCAATGGGCCTCAATGGAAGCCAGGGCCCTGTCGACATTCCCCAAGCCATCCTTTTGTGACATGGCTCCCGAACGGACCTTGTGAGCCGTGTCTACGATATCCACAGCGTAGCCGTCGCCGATCCGCTTGAGCTGCTCCATGGGCATAACGCGGTCTAGAACGATCGAGTTGGCGATTTCCGCTTCTGCTCGCATAGCGTAGAAACTGAACGCCGTGATCGCGATTAGTGCTGCGGTCAGCAGCGAGATGCATGCAAGAAGTTTTACCCTAATTGTCATTGTGTCCCCTTCCCAAAACCTATCGAACGAGTGTGTGCCCCCTAGTAGGCTAAGCTTTGCATTTAAGCAGACGCTTATTTCTTATGCGTCCGGCAAGCTTTCGCGTCCCCTCTTTGGTCACTGGCTATGAAATCTAGGAGTCGAATCTTTACGATTAGCTAATGAATTAGCGAGTCGATGCAAAATTGTTGAGCAAATGCCCGCGGAAGGATCAGCGATCTGACAGTGGTCGAGAAGCTGGTGTTGATACGACATCCCGCCGCGCAGCCTAATCAGACGGCAGTGCGGGTGGGCCTACCTACTGGCGACCAGAGATGTCTGCTTCTGCTGTCTGCCACGCGTGGGTTTTTCGCTTCTCTTATTGGTGTGACAGAAAGCCGAGAGCTTCCTTTCCCTCCTCACCTCAGATAGCGCCTGGATAACGTGAACGACCGCCGTGAAGGCGCGAAGCAGAAAAAGTCTCCGCACTGTGCTGGTTGTCTTCCACTCAGCTTCAGAGCGATTGTGAGACCGTTACATTGTGCTCCAGGCCAAGCCAGGGTGGGTTTTCCTGATACATCTCCTGGATCAGCCGCTTCACAAGCTCGATATGCGGGGAGACATCGCCCGCACGGTGGCTTAGAACGATGGGCGATGTTGCTCTATCGCCTGCAAGCAGGCGGTAGTGAAGATCGGATCGCAGCTTCCGCGCTGATGATGGAACGACGCATAACCCCGCTTCAGCCGCGACAAGGCCCAAGGCTGTCTGTATCTCGCTCACTTCCAGGATCTCGGCGGGACGGACATCGCGATCGAGCAAGACATTCAAGACCTGGTCGGCGAAGCTTGGTCGGGGCTCGCGTGGGTAGACGATCAGCTTCTCGCCCGTCAGCGCCTCGGGAGGAAGCGGATCGTTTCGGGAGGCAAGCGGGGTACCCTCGGGGATGGCGACAGCCAGACGTTCCTCGCGCAGGACAGCGCTGACGATCATCGGATCGTTGTGGCGCAGTCGCCCGAATCCGATATCGATCCGCCCCTCCTTCAGGGCTGGCAATTGATGCACCGACATCATCTCCAGAAGCTGGATATCGACATCTGGCGCCTGCTGTCTGAGTTTCCGCACGAGTGCGGGTAGTCCTCCATACAGCGTGGATGCCACGAAGCCGATCGAAAGCACGCTGTTCTGGTTAAGGCCTACACGGCGTGTGGCTTCCTTCATTTGCTCGACGCGCCCGAGGATCTGGAGCGCCTGCTCGTAGAAGACGCGACCGGCCTCCGTCAGGCGGACCGGACGGCTAGAGCGGATGATGAGTTCGACGCCGAGTTCCTCTTCCAGCAACTGGATTTGCCGACTTAAAGGTGGCTGCGCGATGTGCAGCAGATCAGCGGCGCGTGTGAAATTGCGCTCCTTCGCCACCGCAACAAAATATCGAAGCTGCCTCAGATCCATTCATGCACCCGCGCGATTGTCATAGTTTCAACAGAATGCGCTAAAGAAATCCAGAATACCAGCAGGCAAATCAAACATCATACCCTTAGGGTATCATGCGACACTTAAATGGTCTTGGACGTGACACGCGATCTTTTCCATGATCATCCCCATGAACGCGACCATTCACCCAACCCTTGAGGCGCTTGTCGCCACCCCGACCATCGAGCGCATCGAAACGATGCTTGTCGACCTGCCGACGATCCGGCCGCACAAGCTTTCGGTCGCGACGATGACTGGCCAGACACTGATGCTGGTGCGGATCTACTCCAGCGACGGCATCGTCGGTGTCGGCGAAGGCACGACCATTGGCGGCCTAGCCTATGGCGGCGAAAGCCCCGAGAGCATGAAGCTTGCCATCGATCGCTATTTCGCACCCATCATGCTCGGCAATGATGCTACACGCGTCCAGTCCGTGATGGTGCGCGTGGCCAAAATGGTGAAGGACAACCGCTTCGCCAAGAGTGCCGTCGAAACCGCCCTCCTCGACGCACAAGGCAAACGCGTCGGCCTGCCCGTCAGCGAACTCCTCGGCGGTCGCCGCCGGGATAGGTTGCCCGTGGCCTGGACACTTGCCTCGGGAGACACCGCCCGCGACATCGACGAGGCCGAACACATGCTTTCGCTCCGCCGCCATTCGATCTTCAAGCTGAAGATCGGCCTGCGCTCCGTGCGCGAGGACGTCGCCCATGTCGCCGCGATCAAGCGCGTACTCGGGGACCGCGGCGCCGTCCGCGTCGATGTCAACATGGCCTGGACGGAAACCGAAGCCAACCTCGGAATAGCGGCTCTTGCCGATGCCGGCTGCGAACTCGTCGAGCAACCGGTCAAGTCCACGGCAGCACTGGGCCGCCTCGTCCGTCGCTTCCCGATCGCTGTCATGGCTGATGAATCCCTGAGCGGACCGGAAAGCGCCTTCGAGATTGCACGCACCAACGGCGCCGATGTCTTTGCCGTGAAGGTGGAGCAAAGCGGTGGACCGTTTAACGCCCAGCGCGTGGCGGCCATCGCCGATGCGGCTGGCATCGAACTCTATGGCGGAACGATGCTGGAGGGAGCAATTGGCAGCGTGATCTCGGCCCACGTCTTTTCTACCTTTGCCGAACTGCAATGGGGGACCGAACTGTTCGGCCCGCTTCTTCTGACCGAGGAAATCCTGGAGACGCCGCTCGACTACAGCAATTTCTCGCTGGCTGTCCCCACTGGTCCCGGTCTTGGCATCTCGCTCGACGAGGACAGGCTCAAGCGCTTCACCCGCGAAGGATCGCGCCAGACAACCGGCGGGCAGAGTTGAGGAGAAGACCATGCTGTTTCACGTCAAGATGACCGTAAACCTTCCGCATGACCTGCCTGCTGATCAAGCAACCGACATCTTGGCGCGGGAAAAGGCCTATTCGCAGACGCTTCAGACACAAGGCAAATGGCGGCATATCTGGCGGATCGCCGGCCACTACGCAAACATCAGCATTTTCGACGTGGCCGACAACGATGAGCTGCATGCGCTGCTCTCCGGCCTTCCCCTTTTCAAATTCATGGACATCGAGGTGATGCCGCTCTTGCGCCATCCCTCGGCTGTTCGCGACGACGACCGCTGACGACAAGGCCAGAGAAATCTGGCTCAATTCATCCCATGTGAGGAGGACATGACATGAGCGTAATGATCTTCAACCGCCCCGACATCCAAGACTTTCTGAAGGTCCTGAGCGGCCTGGACCAGAAGGACGGCAATCCGCGCGTCAAGCAGATCGTCAATCGGATCGTCTCGGATCTCTTCAAAACGATCGACGACCTCGACGTGACGCCCGACGAGTACTGGACCGCGATTGCCTGGGTCAACGAGATCGGTGCGACCGGACAGGCCGGCCTGATTTCGCCCGGCCTCGGTCTCGACCATTTCCTCGACGAGCGTCTGGATGCGATCGACGAAGCGCTCGGCATCAAGAACGAGACGCCGCGGACGATCGAGGGGCCGCTCTATGTGGCCGGCGCGCCGGAAAGTCAGGGCTTCGCCCGTCTCGATGACGGCACGGATACCGACGGTCATACGCTGATCATGCACGGCACCGTCTACGGCGCCGACGGCAGACCGAGCGCCGGAGCAAAGGTCGAGGTATGGCACTGCGACACGCGCGGCTTCTATTCGCACTTCGATCCGACGGGCAAGCAGGCGCCCTTCAACATGCGCCGCACGATCATCACGGACGAGCATGGTCGCTACACGTTCCGGAGCATCGTACCGCATGGCTATGGCGTGCCTCCTGGCAGCCCGACCGAGAAGCTCCTGTCCGCGCTCGGCCGCCACGGCCAGCGTCCGGCCCATATTCACTTCTTTGTCAGTGCCGAAGGGCATCGCAAGCTGACAACGCAGATCAACATTGCCGGTGATCCGCTGATCAATGATGACTTTGCCTATGCCACGCGTGACGGCCTGGTACCTGATGTCGTCGAGCGCACCGATGAGGCCGGCATCAAGGCGAACGGCCTGAGCGGTCCCTTTGCCGAGATCGTCTTCGACATCAAACTGACGGCCCTCGTCGACGGTATCGACAACCAGGTGAATGCCCTGCGCCCGCGCGCTGCAGCCTGATCCACGGGCGGTCCGGCAAGCCGGACCGCCTCCCCATTTCATCCCAATCCATCGACATCGTTGCCACGGCAGGGAAAGCCCTTCCGAGGTGGGAGAGAAACCGTGTCCAAGATCATCGACAAACATTCCGCTCTGCAAGACCTGCTGGCCAACGCCGTCGAAGATGACCACGAGAGAGGCGTCTTTCGGTGCCGCCGTGACATTTTCACCAATGCAGACCTGTTCGAACTGGAGATGAAATACATCTTCGAAAGCAACTGGGTCTATCTCGCCCATGAGAGCCAGATCCCCGAGGTCAACGACTATTACACCACCTCGATCGGCCGGCAGCCCATCGTCATCACCCGTGAAAAGACGGGCACGCTCAACGCAGTCATCAATGCCTGCGCCCATCGCGGCGCGATGCTCTGCCGACGTAAGCATGGAAACAAGGGCTCGTTCACCTGTCCCTTCCACGGCTGGACTTTCTCGAACAGCGGCAAGCTGCTGAAGGTGAAGGACGAAAAGACGACGCAATATCCGGAGCAGTTCGCCAAGGATGGATCGCATGATCTGACGCGTGTCGCCCGCTTCGAAAACTATCGCGGCTTCCTGTTTGGCAGCCTCAATGCCGATGTTGCATCGCTCGAGGAATTTCTGGGCGAGACGAAGGTGATCATCGATCAGATCGTCGACCAGGCTCCCGAAGGCCTCGAAGTTCTGCGCGGGAACTCGTCCTATATCTATGACGGAAACTGGAAGCTGCAGATGGAGAACGGCTGCGACGGCTATCACGTCAGCTCGGTTCACTGGAACTATGCAGCGACCATGGGCCGGCGCAAAGAAGAGGGTACGAAGGCCGTCGACGCCAATAGCTGGAGCAAATCGGTTGCCGGCGTCTATGGCTTCGACAACGGGCATATCCTGCTCTGGACCAAAACGATGAACCCGGAAGTCCGTCCGGTCTACAACCGTCGCGAGGAGATCCGCAAGCGCGTCGGCAGCGACAAGGCCGATTTCATCGTCAACCAGACGCGCAATCTCTGTGTCTATCCCAACGTCTTCCTGATGGACCAGTTCAGCACACAGATCCGCGTGACGCGCCCGATCAGCGTCGACAAGACCGAGATCAGCATCTTCTGCTTTGCCCCGAAAGGCGAAAGCCCGACTGAACGGGCACTGCGCATTCGCCAATACGAGGACTTCTTCAATGTGTCCGGCATGGGAACGGCCGACGACCTCGAGGAATTCCGCGCTTGCCAGACCGGTTATGCCGGTACGGCGGCCCTCTGGAACGATCTATCGCGCGGTGCACCTCTCTGGATCGACGGACCTGATGAGAATGCCCGCCGCATGGGCCTGAAGCCGCTGCTTTCGGGCGAACGCAGCGAGGACGAAGGGCTCTTTGTGCGCCAGCACGAATACTGGGCCAAGGTCATGCGCGACGCATTGGCCCATGAAATGGAAGGAGCCGGCGCATGAGCACGATCCATTCGCATGTTGCCGCCTTCCTCTACCGCGAAGCCCGTCTGCTAGATGACCGTCAGTGGGACGAATGGCTGACCTGCTATGCCGAGGATGCGACCTATTGGATGCCGGCCTGGGATGACGACGACCAGTTGACCGAGGACCCGCACAGCGAGATCTCGCTGATCTACTACCCTGATCGCGGAGGGCTCGAAGATCGCGTCTTTCGGATCAAGACGGAGCGGTCCGGGGCATCCACGCCCGAACCGCGCACCAGTCACATGATCTCGAACATCGAGATCCTCTCGGATCAGGGCACGGAGATTTCGCTTCGCTACAATTTTCACACGCTCAACCACCGCTACAAGATCACCGACCACTTCTTCGGCACGGTGTTCCTGACCCTGCGGCGGGTGGAGACTGGCTTCCTGATTGCCGCCAAGAAGATCGTTCTGAAGAATGATTACATCCGCCAGGTCATCGACATTTACCACATCTGATCGACCAGAAGGCTCGCCTTTCTGGAGGAGGAGAAACCATGAGCAGTTACCGGATCGCATTGAATTTTGAAGACGGCGTCACGCGCTTCTTGGACTGTCGGGCGGGCGAGAAGTTGCTAGACGCCGCCTATCGGAACCAGATCAACCTGCCGATGGATTGCTCCGACGGTGTTTGCGGCACCTGCAAGTGCCGCTCGGAAACCGGGACCTACGATCTGGGCGATGACTATATCGAAGATGCCTTGACCGCCGGTGAGGCCGCATCCAGGCTGGTTCTGACATGCCAGATGAGACCGACAAGCGACGGTATCGTCTCCGTTCCCACCCGCTCTTCCGTGTGCAAGACAGCACAGCAGAAGCTCGCGACCACTGTGACCCGGGTGACGGCTCACGGCGATGCCGCGGTCGTTCTGGAGCTGCAAATGGAGGGCGATTGCAGACCACAGTTTTTGCCGGGCCAGTATATCAACATCGACGTGCCGGGCTCGGCTGCGAGCCGCTCCTATTCCTTCACCACTGCGCCAGGTGAAAACCACCTGGGCTTTCTCATCAGGAAGCTGCCCGTGGGGCTGATGAGCAACTGGCTCTCTCACGCGAAACCCGGCGACCGGGTGACGGCCACTGGCCCCCTCGGCAGCTTCTATCTTCGCGACACCGAGCGTCCGCTCCTGTTCCTTGCCGGAGGCACGGGACTTGCGCCCTTCCTGTCGATGCTCGAGGTGCTGGTGGCGAAGCAATCATGGCAGCCTGTTCATCTCGTCTACGGGGTTACGAAAGACGAAGACCTCGTTCTCATTGATGTGCTGGAAAGCTATGTCGATCGGCTGCCGGATTTCTCCTTCACCACCGTGGTTGCCGATCAAGGTTCAAAACACCCCCGGAAGGGCTGGGTTACCGATCATATGCCGACCGGTCTCTTGAGCGGTGAGACGGACATCTATCTCTGCGGGCCGCCGCCGATGGTCGATGCTGTGAGGACTTGGCTTAGCGCCCATGACATCTCGCCAAACAGCTTCCACTACGAGAAGTTCACGCCGAACCTGACCTTGAAGGAAAGCGCATGAGCACGCTCACCTTCGACGAACGATTTCGGGACAAGGTACTGGTCGTTACGGGCGCGGCCCAGGGTATCGGCCTTGCCGTCGCAACGAGGGCGATTACCGAAGGCGGCAAAGTGCTCTTCGTCGACAGAGCGCAAATCGTCCATGAGGTGGTCGCCGAATTGGCGTCAGAGAGCGCTATCGGATTCGTGGCCGATCTCGAAACGTATGACGGCGCGGCGGCGGCGATGCGCCATGCTGCGGATACGTTCGGTGGCATCGACATCCTGATCAACAATGTCGGCGGCGCAATCCGCATGCGGCCCTTCGATGCCTTCGAAGCATTGCAGATCGATGCGGAGATACGCCGATCGCTGATGCCGACGCTCTATAGCTGTCACGCCGTCCTGCCGTATCTCTTCACGCGTGGTGCCGGCACCATCGTCAATGTCTCGTCGAACGCAACGCGCGGCATTCACCGGGTGCCCTATTCCGCCGCCAAGGGCGGGATCAACGCGCTGACGCAATCGCTCGCGATGGAAATGGCGGACCGGAACATCCGGGTGGTCGCGACGGCGCCAGGAGGTACCGAAGCCCCCGCGCGTCGCATTCCCCGCAACGCCGACGGTGATACGGCCGAAGAAAAGGCCTGGATGCGCGACGTCGTCGAGCAGGTCAAGCAATCGAGTTTCATGAAACGATACGGAACCCTTTCGGAGCAGGTTGCTCCGATCCTGTTCCTAGCCTCGGACGAGGCCTCTTACATCACCGGATCCATTCTGCCTGTCGCAGGCGGCGATCTCGGCTGATTTTCAATCAAATGCACGAGCACTGGGAGGAGTGAACATGCGCAACATAGATGTGACTGAAGCAATAGACAGCGGTCAGTTCGGCCGTTTCCAATGGATGATCCTCGGCCTCTGCGGGCTGCTTCTGATCGTCGATGGCTACGACGTCTTCGTCGCAGGCACGGTCCTGCCGAAACTGATCGCTGAATGGGGCTTGAGCAAACCGCAAGCTGGAGCGCTGCAGGCCTGGGCACTGTTCGGCATGATGTTCGGCGCCCTGATTTTCGGCCCGCTCGCCGACAAGATCGGTCGCAAGAAAGGCATCGCCCTGAGCTTCGTGCTGTTCACGACGGCGACGGTTGCCACAGGCTTTGCCGCGTCGCCGGATCAATTCAAGATCTTCCGTTTCATCGCCGGTCTCGGCTGCGGCGGGCTCATGCCCAACGCGGTGGCGCTGATGAACGAATATGCTCCGAAGCGGCTGCGCGGCACCATGGTCGCCCTGATGTTCTCAGGTTATTCGATCGGCGGCATGGTCGCTGCCAGCCTGGGCATTGCCATCATCCCGTCCTTCGGTTGGCAGTGGATGTTCTATGTGGCGGCAATCCCGCTCGTGCTCTTGCCGTTCATCCTCTGGCAGTTGCCGGAATCGCTCGGCTTCCTGATCCGTCAGAACCGCCAGTCGGAAGCGCGCAGCATCTATTCGAGACTGTTCCCAGGCGATCAGCTCGCTGACGGCGACAAGTTAATTTTCGCCGAGACCAATGGGGCATCGGCTTCGGTGCTCGAACTCTTCCGCCATGAACGCGGCCTGCGCACCGCCATGCTCTGGGTGTCGTTCTTCTGCTGCCTTCTGCTCGTTTACCTCCTGTCGTCCTGGCTGCCGAAGGTGCTGCAGGAGGCCGGCTATGCAGAGCGCGCCAGCCTGCTCAGCCTGTTTTCCCTGAATTTCGGCGGCATGGCCGGCGCTATCCTCGGCGGTCGTCTGGGAGATCGCTTCGGACTTCCCAAGGTCGTTGTCGCCTTCTTTGCGGCAGCCGCTGTTTCGATCGCCCTCATCGGCACGGGGCTGCCGACGGTGTTGCTGTTCATCAGCGTCTTCATCGCCGGCGCAACGACGATCGGGACACAGATCCTGCTCTATGCGAGCGTCGCCCAACTCTACAATCTGTCGATCCGCTCGACGGGTCTCGGCTGGGCATCCGGGGTCGGCCGGATCGGCGCCATCGTCGGGCCAACCTTCGGGGGCTACCTGCTCGCCCAGGAATTGCCATTGCAGCAGAACTTCATGCTGTTCGCCGTCCCTGCAGTCATTTCTGTCTTTGCCATGCTCGGCTATGCCTCGCTCAATGCGCGGCAGGTCTTGCGGACACCAGTCGCGGCCTGAGCCAAACCTCTAAAGAAGGCCCGCGTCGCGGGCCTTCACATCCAAGGAACAATCCATGCCTTTTCTCGATCTCGATCAGCATAGGCTGAGCTGTCGCCTCGACGGGGTAGGCGCCGACAAACCCTGGCTGATTTTTTGCAACTCGCTTGGGACCGATCTTCATATGTGGGATGGTCAGATCGAGGCTTTGGCCGACGATTTACGGATCCTGCGCTACGACTGCCGCGGGCACGGCCTGTCATCGGCACCTCCCTCCCCGTTCAAACTCTCCGAGCTTGCGGAGGATGTCATCGCGTTAATGGATCATCTGGCGATCGAGAAGGCACATTTCTGCGGACTGTCGATCGGTGGTCTCGTTGGACAATGGCTAGCGATCCACGCCGGCCACCGCTTCGACAAATTCGTCTTCTGCGCAACGGCGGCAAGGTTAGGCAATCGGGAATCCTGGCAGGAACGGATCGACGCCGTAAACTACAACGGGCTCTCCTTCCTCGTCGCCGGAACGGCCGAGAGATGGTTCACGCCAAAATTCCGGTCGGCTGCGCCAGAGGGCGTCCGTAAATTCATGGCGACATTCGAGCAGACCACTGTCGATGGATATCTTGGCTGCTGCGCAGCTTTGCGAGATGCCGATCTCCGTTCCGATCTCCCTCGCATCTACCACCCGGTTCTCGCCATTTCCGGGAAAGATGATCCGGTCTGCGTCGCAAGCGATCTCGAACTGATTGCCGTTTCTGTCTCGCGTGGTCGCCATCTGGCGCTGCCGGGACGTCATATCGTCAATTTTGAAGCCGCCGGTCTGTTCAATGCTGCACTGGCTGAATTTCTAGCGACATGAGCGAGGTGATTTCGCTGACTTCATCTACAGCTGCGCTAATAGGCTTTAGCTGTCTTCGCCTTGATGTGAATCGAACCAGCGTTCCGAAGAACCTCCCCCCATCACCACCATTGCAACCAACTCGAGCTTTCAGTTATTGCAGTTAGAGGCCTTGTTCGCTATATTGGCGGATAAGGAGATATCGTCATGGCCAGCCAAATTGTTCATTTCGCCAGACTGTCAGATCACGACCGAAAGACGGCAGCGCCCCTACCAAAGTTTGTTGCCGGCGACAGGCTGGAACTCCACGTTCGTGGCGCAGGTGGCAAGGAGCGGACGCTCCCGATCCCGCCATCAGCCGCCGCAGCTGTTGAAGCCCTTCTGGCGCACATGCTGCGCGGAGAGCGTGTTGCCGTGCTGGCCGAGGACCAGGAACTAAGCCCGAGCGAAGCTTCAGCCATCCTCGGTATCTCCCGCCCGCTCGTCGTCTTACGTATGGACCGGGGCGAGTTGCCATTCCGCTACGTCGGTAAACACCGCCGCGCTCTCCTTAAGGACGTGCTCGCGTTGAAGTCGAAGCTTGACAAACGACAAACGGCGATGGAAGCGCTAGCCGAGGACACAGAGGACCTGATCGAGACCTATGGCCTCTAATCCGCCAGTCGCGGTCTACGATGCCTGCGTCCTCTACCCCTTCCACCTGCGCAACATTCTGATCCAGTGCGCTTTCGATGGCCTCGTCGAGGCGCGCTGGACCGATGATATACATGACGAGTGGATGCGCAATCTCGCCGCCAACACACCAGGCTTGTCCATCGAACGCCTGGAAGCCACGCGCGACCGGATGAACGCTGTCCTCCCAGAGGCAGTCGTGGAAGACCATCGCCCGTTTATTGCGGATCTCACGCTACCGGATCCCGACGATCGACATGTCCTCGCAGCAGCCATCGCCGGCAAAGCCTCCGTCATCGTTACCTGGAACCTTAAGGACTTTCCCGCAAGAAACCTTCTCGCACATGGTGTGACCAGCAAGTCGCCAGATGATTTTCTTGCCGATCTCCATACGGCGTTTCCGGAAGCGCTAATCTCCAGCGTCAGAAGTGCGAGGCATAATCTGCGTAAGACAGTCCCATCGGTTGAGGCGTTCGTCGACGCGCTTGAACAAGGCGGGTTGAAGAAGTTTTCAGGGATGCTTCGCCGGAACATAGCCGGATTGAAGTGAGCAGGACCCTTGAACTGCCGAGAGCGCCCCACGACTTCCGTGGGTTACCGTGTCGCCCTCGCCAGCTTTACGAACTTTTAACTGTCTGCCCCTAATTCCGCACGCCCTCGGCCTGAGGCACCGAGAAACTGCGGAATGACATATGCCAAACGAAGATCTTTCCAATCACCATTTTCAGAAGAAGATTTTGACCTACTGCGATGTCCGTATTGCACCCGTGGCGCCGGATTGGGTCGTACAGAACATAAGGCCGTACCTTATCGGTTTGATCACTTGTCGAAAGACACCCGCTCTAGCGAACAATCGCTATGACTGGCGGCACATTGCACATGATTGCGGAATCGATGAAGCCCTGACGACAACTCTGAAGAAGCAACTGCGACCAGCGTTGGATGCGATTATGCGCTGGCTGAAGGAGCCGCCTGTGGAAGACGACGCTCCAAGAGGCAAAAGACCGCATGCAATGCTGAAAGCCGGCACTAGGAAAAGGATCACACCTTCCTCGACGAGCCATCATCGAGAGGTCGCAGAGGTCGAGAGCCCGCCACCCCCTAACCGCCCCGGCCCCAAGCCGAGACCAGTGTCTGACAAACCAGAACCACTGTTCGAGGCGAACGAAGACCCGAGTTCATTCGCCGATGCACTCGCCTATCAAATGCGCCGCTTTGGCGAGAGTTACTGGCAACTTCACCGGGCGGTCGTTCGCATAGACGAAACCTTTGATGCGAAGACCTTGCTGTCGTGGATTGAGGGCCAGCGTGTGCCTCGCTCGGTGGCCAGCTACGACATACTTGGCCGTATCGAGCGCAGATACGGCCTGCCGAACGGCTACTTCAAAGCGAAACTGCCCCATCAATCCAGATCGCTATATGGCCACGATCTGGAGGACATCAGTCCGGCGGAGCGGCGCCGGCTTGCCTGGCATCTTCCCGACGACTTCGGCAGCCTGCCATTTTCGAAGCGCGAAGAGATCCTGGAATGGGTCCGGCGAGTCATCATCTCGGGGTCGACGGATTACAGACGTTTCCAGGCAGCAGCGACGAAGCAGCGCTACGCGATCCGGTTCCCTGGTGTCACATATGGCGGGAGTGCACTCACTCCTCGACTGGCGGCCTTTAGCTGGCTGCGAGATGAGGACGAAAAAGGACCTACGACCGAGGCACTGGAGGATCCCGATCTGCTCTCCGGTGTCGTCGATGCACCCCCTCGGCTTGCGATGGAGATGGCAGACCTGATCCGCTTCAAGACGTCGACACTGACAGAGATAGGCTACCGCAGGAATGGCGTCTGGAATGAGGAGACAGCCAGCCAGAAGATCGAACATCTAGGCCTGATGTTTGGGGCACTTGCGGCATCCCCGAACGGGGTTGTCAAAGGTCGAGGCGTGCCGCTCAGCCAACTCACCTTCGGTCTCCTGATCTTCCCTGGCGTGTGGGACTGGTATTTGCAATGGCGGGAGCGCCGTCGCGGCTTCTTCACCAAATGGGAGGAAGACATGCTGATGGTGGCCATGGCCCTCACCCGCGCTGAAGTCGGCTGGATCCGCCAACATCCCGAACTGTTGCGCAACGTGAAGCCGATCGAAGGACTGATCACGACAGACGAGATTGATGCTGCTCGTCGAGATTGGCACGGTGCATGCGAGGATTTCCATCGCCATGCAGCCAACCGATCAAAAGAAATCCAGCGGGTGATGCGGGTCCACCGCGATCCGTTCGAGCCTATCATGTGCGTGCTCGAGGCAGATAGCCCGCTCGCTGAATATCGCAAGATCACCGAGGAGATCTTAAAGCGAATGCCCGATGAGCACCGTTACCCGAGAGCAGCCGCTGAGGCCGTCCGTTCGTTCCTGATGCTAAGGCTTGGCTTACATCTCGGCCTGAGGCAGAAAAACCTTCGGCAATTGCTGGTCTGCCCGCGCGGACAATTCCCGACGGCAGAACGCCGGCTCGAAGACATGAAGCGCGGCGAACTGCGTTGGAACGAACGGGAGCGTGGGTGGGAGGTCTTCATCCCGTCCAACGCGTTCAAGAACTCGGGCTCATCTTTTTTTGGGCAGAAGCCGTTTCGTCTGGTGCTGCCGGATCTTCTTGATCTCTACACCTATCTCAATGCCTATATCGAGCGGCATCGGAAGGTGCTCCTGGGTCGCGCGCATGATCCGGGGACGCTTTTCGTCAAAACCGTCAAAACGACCAGCATCGATGCGGCGTATAATCAGACAACATTCTACGAGGCTTGGCGGTTGGCGATTCAACGCTACGGCATCTACAATCCATATACCGGCCGCGGCGCGATAAAGGGTCTGCTACCGCATGGCCCCCACAACGTCCGAGACGTGCTCGCGACACATATCCTAAAGCAGACAGGATCCTATGAGCAGGCAAGCTATGCCATCCAGGACACGCCTGACGTCGTGCAGCAGCACTATGGGCGCTTTCTGCCGCAGGACAAAGCAGCATTGGCGGCGCGGATCCTCAACCAGGTATGGGAGGCAGCGTAGAGTGGCGGATGCGTCGCTCAGCCGATTGGAGGCAGATGCGCAAAGTATCAACGCCCGTCTACGACACTGCCTGTTGTCTCCGCCTTGAACAGATCAGGTCCTGCGACCTCATTCATCGCCCCTCAAAACTGCCTGACTTCAGCAAGTTAGCGTCCTGACTGCCAGTATTTCGCTTATGAAACGCTTAGGTTACAACTCGTGACCTGCCAGTCGTAGCCGTTCGCGCAATCAATCGCCGCGCAAGCGACGCACAGAACATCAGCTGGATCTGGTGGAAAAGCATCAGCGGCAGGACGATTGCACCGACCGACTGGCCGGCAAAGATGACGCCGGCCATCGGCACACCACTCGCCAGGCTCTTCTTCGAGCCACAGAAGATCGCGGCAATTCGGTCCTCCCGGCTGAAGCCGAAAAGCTTCGAGCCGAAGGCCGTAATTCCCAGGACGACGAGAAGCAGGACGATATCGAGGCCGATCACCAAAGCGAGGTCGGCAGTCGAAAACTTGGACCAGATGCCCTCGATCACAGCGTTCGAAAAGGCGAGGTAGACGACCATCAGGATCGAACCGCGATCGACGGGCGCAAGCAGCGACTTGCGGGCCCGGATCCAGTTGCCGATGAAAGGCTGCAACACCTGGCCAAGGACAAAGGGCAAGAAAAGCTGCAGCAGGATCTTCCAGATCATGTCCAGCGACACCCCGACATGACCGCCGGCCGAGAAGAGGACCGCAACAAGCGCCGGGGTCAGGAACATGCCGAGAATGTTCGACGCGGAAGCAGCACAGATGGCGGCCGGAACATTTCCACCGGCAATCGAGGTGAACGCAATCGACGACTGCACCGTTGATGGCAAGACGCAGACATAGAGAAGGCCGAGATAGAGCGCCGGCGGGATGAGCCACGGCGACAGAAAGCCCATCAGCAGACCGAGCAGCGGAAAGACCACGAAGGTCACCGCGAGGATGAAGCTCTGAAGGCGCCAGTGCAGGAAGCCCGCGATAACCACGTCAGTCGAAAGGCGCGCGCCATGCAGGAAAAACAAGAGCGCAACCGCTAGATTGGTCGCAAGGCCGAACCATTCCGCAGGCTCTCCGGAGATCGGCAGAAGGCTTGCCAGCACGACCATGGCGACGAGCAGCAGCGTGAAAGTATCTGGGAGGAAGCGTTTCATCTGAGGCTCCGGCCGATCTGGACAGATGGCTGAGACTAGTTATCGTCAAAACCGATGCAAGAAATAACAGTCATCGGAAAACGTGATATGCTCGACCTCGTTCACTTGCGCAGTTTCGTATCCATTGCCCAGCTCGCCAGCTTCACCCTCGCCAGCCAGAAACTGGGCCTGCGACAATCGACCGTCAGCCAGCATCTGCAGCGCCTCGAAGAGGTGCTCGGCCGTCGGCTGCTGGACCGCGACACCCATGGCGTGCGTTTGACGGCTGACGGCGAAGCCCTTCTTCCGCATGCCCGGCAACTGCTGTCATTCGAGCGGCAGACGGCGTCCCTCTTCGAGACCGCCCAGCCACGTGGCAGATTGCGGCTCGGCATTTCCGAAGATCTGGTCTCCGGCCAACTTCCCGTTCTTCTGCAGGACTTCATCGCCGATTATCCTGCCGTCGAGCTGCATCTGACGGTGGCGCTTTCCAGGGATCTCGCCGACATGCAGGACAAGGGCGAACTCGACCTGGTCTTTGCAAAGCGCCGATTGGGCGATCGCCGTGGTGAGCCGATCCTGCGCGAACCGCTGGTCTGGCTGGCAGCCGATCCGGAAGCCGTCCTGGCCAAACCCATCCTGCCGCTGATCGTTTTTCCACCACCGAGCCTGACGAGAACACTGCTGATGGAGGCGCTGGAACGCACCGGGCAACCCTGGCGCATCGTCTGTTCCTGCCAGAGCCTGAGCGGCCTGACGGCAGCAGCGCGAGCCGGCATGGGCGTCCTTGTCCAGCCGCGCAACCTAGCGCCATCCGGGTTGCGGGAACTGCCCCCTTCCGCCCTGCCAGCGATCGAGGACGTCGAATTCATCCTCGTGGCGTCGCCCGGCGCGGACCGCAATACGATCGCAGCCTTTACCCGTCTCGTCCGGGAAAGGGTGGCACACGGTCTTCCTGCTGCTCGCTAACATCGACGGCAACGCTTGATCAAAAAGCCCTTGACGGCTCTCTCACGTGATGCTTGGATGAGTGGATACAAAAATCCAGAGAGCCAACAATGTCAATATCGACCGGCACTACGGCGCATCTTGCCTCCACGGCTGAGCAGGAGGCCTATCTCCATCTGCAGCGCGCCTTGCGAACCGGTCGCTACAAGCCGGGCGAGCGGTTGATCCCAGAAGAGATCGCCGCTGAGATCGGCATGAGCCGCATGCCGGTCCGAGAAGCCTTTCGCAGGCTCGCGGCAGACGGACTGGTGACGCTTCGCCCCAATCGCGGCTGCGTCGTCGCCGGACTGACACTCGACGAAATTCATGAAACCTTCGAGATCCGTTCGGTTCTGGAGGGACTTGCAGTCAGGCTTGCGACACCGAAGATGACGGCCGAAGTCTTCGAGGAACTGGAACGGCTTCTCGACCGCATGGAGCGCGACGGGCAGTCAGGCAGCGGCGACTGGGTTTCCCGACACCAGCAATTCCATGGTCTTATCTTCAATCTCAGCGAACGGCCGAAGCTGATCCGCCAGATCACCGCACTGCATGTGATGATCGAACCCTATATGCGTATCTGGTTCGACTACGTGAGCAAGCCCCTGTCGGCTCGCGAAGAGCATCAGACCTTGATCGACGCCGTGCGGTCCGGCGATCCGGACCATGCTGAGGCCGTGATGCGTGAGCACATCATCGCGACACCGAGCCTCCTGGCCGAATACGCCAGCCCCGGACGGTGAGCATGGATTGAGAAATTGTCCGTAGCTGGGGGGAACACCCGGCGCGGGCGGGGAACCGCCGTAATCCACGGCTCAACAACGAAGAGGAAAAGTCATGACGATCCGTCGCATGGCCGCGCTGGCGGCTGCTTTCACGACACTCGCATTCGGAACGGTCGCATTTGCCCAAAGCGCACCAACCGAAATCAAGATCGCGACCGAAGGCGCTTACGCGCCGTGGAATTTCACCAATGCCAACGGAGAACTGGACGGTCTTGAGATCGAGCTCGCCAACGAGCTCTGCGCCCGTATGAAGATCAAATGCGCCATTGTCGCGCAGGATTGGGATGGCCTCATCCCGTCGCTGACCGTCGGAAAGTTCGACGTGATCATGGCAGGCATGTTCATTACACCGAAGCGTCTGGAGACGATCGATTTCACGCAGCCATACGCCGTCGATCCTGGTGGCTTCGCGGTCGCCAAAGACAGCGAGCTTGGAAAGCTTGGCACCTCGACAGAGCGTTTCGACATGGGCAATGAGGCCGAAGCGACCGCAGCCATCGAAAAGTTGAAGCCACTCCTCGAAGGCAAGATCGTCGGTGTCCAGGCTGCGACCACCATGCTGGACTTCATCAAGAAGTACTTCAGCGATATCGTCGAGATACGCGAATACAAGACGACCGAGCAGCACGACCTCGACTTGGCCGCCGGTCGTATCGATGCCATTTTCGCCCAACAAACGGCGCTCGCCGCCACCCTCGCCAAGCCGGAATTCGCCGATTACACGGTCGCTGGCCCCGGCTTCGTCGGCGGTCTTTTCGGCATGGGCACCGGCGCTGGCCTGCGCAAGGAGGACACCAAGCTCAAGGACATGCTGAACGCAGCCATCGACTCCGCCATCGCGGATGGCACGATCAAGCGCATCTCCGAGAAGTGGGTCGGCACCGACGTCACTCCGCTCAAGTAACGAAGGCGGACCACAAGCAGCTGGGGTCGATGGCTCCGGCTGCTTCGATTGCATGAAAGGGATCGCCAGTATGTTCGAAAAACTGTATCTGCTCGGCTTCTCCGAAGGAGGCTGGGCCGCCGCCCTCTTAGGTGCCGCCGGCGTGACGCTGGTTCTTTCGCTGCTGGGCTTCGTACTCGGCGCTGTGTTCGGGGCTCTCGGAGCTGCCGGTGCCTTGTCTGCAAAGCGAATTCCTCGGGCACTTGCATCCGCATACGGCACAGTCTTTCGCGGCGTCCCGGACCTCCTCACGATCTACCTCTTCTATTACGGCGGCAGCGTTGCCCTGACCGCAATCGCCCGTAGCTTCGGATCCGACGGATTTGTCGGATTGCCCTCGTTCGCAACTGGCATTCTCGCCATGGGGATCATTTCCGGCGCCTACCAGGCCGAAGTCTATCGCGGCGCCTATCTCGCCGTCGAACCTGGACAATTCGACGCCGCCAAGGCCTTGGCCTTGACGCGAATGCAGATGCTCCGCTTCGTCGTCGTCCCGCAACTGCTGCGCCATGCGGTCCCTGGACTCAGCAATGTCTGGCAGCTCGTGCTCAAGGACTCCGCGCTAATTTCCGTCATCGGTCTCGTCGAACTGATGCGCCAGGCTCAGGTCGCCGCAGGTTCCACCCGGGAACCCTTCCTGTTCTATGTCACTGCCGCCGGCCTCTACTTCGTGATCGCGGCGATCACGGGTCAAGCCTTCCGCGTCGCGGAGGATCGCGCATCCCGGGGGCTTGCTCGCTGATGATCGACGTCACCTTCTTTATAGAGATCATCCCGCAACTCCTGGCCGGCTTACCACTGACGCTGAAGCTCGCAGGCACATCCCTCCTTTTCGGCTTTGTGCTGGCGCTCGTCCTGGCACTTGCCCAACAGGGCCAGCACCGGCTCGCCACCTGGCCGATCCGCACCTTCGTCGCCGTCTTTCGCGGCACGCCGCTCCTGGTCCAGATCTTCCTGATCTACTATGGCCTGGGCCAGTTCCGCCCCTCCCTTCAGGCCCTCGGCCTCTGGGGTCTGTTTCGCGAACCCTATTGGTGCGCCATCCTTGCGCTCACACTGAACACCGCCGCCTATGGCAGCGAGATCCTGCGCGGAGCGATTAAGAACGTTCCGCGCGGACTCGGCGAAGCAGCACAGGCGCTCGGCATGTCTCGCTTTCTCACACTTCGACTGGTCGTTCTGCCAATCGCGTTCCGCCAGGCGATCCCAGCCTACGGCAACGAAATCATCCTGATGGTCAAAGGCACCTCGCTTGCCTCGATCATTACTCTCCTGGAAGTGACCGGCATCGCCCGCAACTTGATATCCGAGAGCTACCGCGCGATCGAAGTTTTCATGGCCGCGGGCGCGATTTACCTGCTCCTGAATTTCCTGATCGTCCGGGCAATCGCCATCCTGGAGAGCCGGATGACACCATACCGTTCCCGCGGCTGAAACCGTGGCACAAGAGAATACGAGGAGACTGACAAGAATGCGCAATTTCGAGAAGCCGACGCGATCGGTGGCCGTGTCGGCCAAGGCCATGGCCGCGACCTCCCACCCCTATGCCACACTGACGGCCATCAACATCCTGCAGGCCGGTGGCAATGCCATGGATGCAGCGATTGCCGCCTGCGCCGTGCAATGCGTGGTCGAACCCGGCTCCACCGGCATCGGTGGCGATTGTTTTGCGTTATACGCTCCGAAAGGCGGCGCAGAGGTCATCGCCTACAATGGTTCAGGCCGCACGCCCAAGGCGCTGACGATCGAATGGTTCGAAGAGCGCGGCTTGACCGAAGTCCCGCGCCAGTCCCCATCCGCCGTCACCATCCCCGGCGCCATTGACGCCTGGACCCGACTGCATTCCGACCACGGTCGCTTATCCTTCGCCGAGGTTCTTGCACCCGCCATTCGCTATGCCGAAGAGGGCTATGCCATTTCGCCGCGCGTCCATCGCGACTGGAAGAAAGAAGAGGAGCTTCTCGCCGCAGACAAGGCAGCAGCCGAGATCTTCTTACCCGGCGGCCGCGCACCGCGCATCGGAGAAACGCACCGCCAGCCGAAGCTTGCCGCAACACTCCGCAGGATTGCCGCCGAAGGCCGCGACGGCTTCTACAAGGGCTCCGTCGCCGAAGACATGGTGGCCCATCTGAACGCCCATGGCGGCCTCCACACACTGGAGGATTTTGCGACGGCAGAGGGCGAATACGTGACCCCGGTGACCACCGATTTCCGCGGCTACGCCGTCCACGAGTGCCCGCCGAACGGCCAGGGCATCATTGCGCTGCTGATCCTCAACATCCTCTCCTGCTTCGACAGCACGCTGGAACCGCACTCCGCCGATCGACTGCATCTGGAAATCGAGGCCACTCGCCTCGCCTATGCCGCGCGCGACGCCTGGATTGCCGATCCGGACAAGGCAAACGTGCCGATCGATGAACTCCTTTCGGCCGACTTCGCGCAGGGACTGGCTAAGAAGATTGACCTGACCCGCGCAATGACCGAATTGCCGGATTTCGAGATGCCGCTGCATCGCGACACCGTCTACATCTCGATCGTCGATGAAGACCGCAACGCGGTCAGCTTCATCAATTCGATCTTCGACAGCTTCGGCACCGGCCTCGTCGCCCCGGGTTCGGGCGTCATCCTCCACAACCGAGGTCAAAGCTTCTCGCTCAAGCGCGGTCATCCCAACATGATCGCGCCGGAAAAGCGTCCGCTGCACACCATCATTCCCGGCATGGTCACCCGCGACGGCCGCACGGAGATGTCCTTCGGCGTCATGGGCGGCTACTACCAGGCCATGGGCCATGCCCATCTGATTTCGAAGGTGGTCGACTACGACATGGACATGCAGGATGCGATCGACCTGCCGCGTCTTATCCCCGTCGGCGGCAAGGTCCCGCGCGTTGAAGCCGAGCACACTGTCTCAGCGGAGACCGTGGCCGAACTAACCAGCCGGGGCTTCGAAATCGTCCCCGCCGAAGATCCAATCGGCGGTGCACAGGTCGTGCGGATCGACTGGGAGAACGGCACCCTGATGGGAGCATCTGAATCGCGCAAGGATGGAATGGCCCTGGGGTATTGAACGACCAGAGCAAAGAATGACGAAACAAAAAGGCCGCGTCGGCTTAGCACCGACTCGGCCTTCTTTCTGATGTCAATGACCGGTCAGCCAATGTCAAAAATGCTACCGAGCCATTTCATCTGCTTCCGCTCCTGAAACGCCTGTCCACCCTCATGATTGTTGAAGTCGTACTCAACGATCTCTTTTTCCCCGGCATAGGCATTGTAGGCCGCGTAGACGGTTGAAGGCGGGCAGATGTCATCCATCAGGCCGACGGAAAAAAGCGCCTTCGCTTCGGCCCTTTGCCCGAAGTTCACGCAATCGAAATAGGCGAGCGTTTCGAAAACCTTGTCCTTCTTGTCTCGCTGTTGGGCGAGAAACTGGGCGATCTCTGTATAGGGCTCGCGTAAGGCCACTCTCACCGCACGCGGAAAATCGCTCAAGAACGGTACGTCCGGCATGGCCGCCTTGATCCGTGGATCCAAACCGGCAGCGGCAATGGACATGCCCCCGCCCTGGCTGTCCCCACATACGGCGATCCTGGTCGCATCGACAAAGGGCAGGTCGACCAAGCCATCGATCGCACGCACGCAATCAGTCAGCAGTCGGCGGTAGTAATAATCCTTCCGATCAAGGATCCCTCGCGTCATGAAGCCGGGGAAAGAGGCCGTGGATCCCACGGGGTCGGGCGTACCGCCGACGCTCCAAACACTGCCCTGCCCGCGTGTATCCATCCGAAAATAGGCATAGCCAGAGGCAGCCCAGTGCAGTTGATCATGCGGCTGGCCACGACCGCCGCCATAGCCGATATACTGCACCACCAGCGGCAAAGGCCCCTTTCGATCCACAGGCATGATCAGCCATCCCTTGACCGGATGTCCGCCGAAGCCGGGAAACGTCACATCGTAGGTCTCGAGCACCTTGAGCGATGTCTCTGCCTTGACGATCTCGACCTTGCCACCCGCCGCGCGAGCCTCCGCAATTGTCGAGCTCCAGAAGGCATCGAAGTCCTCGGGCATGGCGACCATGCTGCGATAGGCCCCAAGGTCGGGATGAACGAGATCAGAAATCGGCATGATGGGCTCCGTGACCATTGAGTGCGTAAACAGAAGGGGCCAAGTGACCGGTCCGGTCAAGCGCCGGTCAGCAGTTCGCCGGGGACCTGGCCGAGAGCGCCGTCCAGGGCTTCCAAGCATCTCTCGGCATCTGCGAGACTGAAGGCGAGCGGCGGTCTGATCTTGATGATGTTCCCGAACGGGCCTGTCGAGGACACGAGAACGCCGGCCGCCTTCATGTGTTCGCGCAACCAGCGGGCAGCGAGCTTGGCTGGCGCTTTCGTATCGCGGTCCAATACCAGTTCGACGCCGAGGAAAAGGCCACGGCCTTGGATATGGCCAATGATCTCATGACGCATCTGCAGTTTTTCAAGCCCGGCCTTGAGCGCCTCGCTGCTGCGTCGTGCGTTCCCCTGAAGGTCCTCGCCAAAGAGCACATCGAGACATGCGTTGCCGACCACGGCGGAGACCGTATTGCCGCCAAAGGTATTGAAATAGCCACCCTTCGTCTGAAGTTGCGCGGCAATCTCGCGCCGCGTCACCACGGCAGCGATCGGGTGGCCGTTGCCCATGGGCTTGCCCATGGTGACGATGTCGGGCTCCACGTCGAAGGCCTGGAAGCCCCACATATGCGTGCCGGAGCGGGCAAAGCCCATCTGCACTTCGTCCGCAATGGTGAGGCCGCCATAGCGCTTCACCGACGCGTAGACCTTCGAAAGATAGTCAGGTGGCGGCACGAGGGCGCCGTTGGCGTCGAAGATGGAGTCGATCATCACGCCTGCAAGGCCCTTGCCGTGTTGCTCGAGCCGGTCCGCCGCTTCATCCAGATGCCCGGCATATTTGGTCCCGGCATCGTTGTCGCCCTGACGATAAAGACCCCGGTAGAGGTTGGGCGGCGGCAGGGTTTCGACCCAGGTCGGCCTTTGCGACGCGTCATAATCAATCAGCGACAGAGGCGCGCCGACAGAGGTGTTGCCGTGATAGCTGTTTTCGGTGACGACGATGCCCTCGTTACCACTCACCGCGCGCGCCATGCGGACCGCAAGATCATTCGCCTCGGAGCCGGTGCAGACGAAGATCCAGGTATCGAGGTGAGCTGGAAGGGTTGCCGAAAGACGCTCTCCCAGCCTGACGATCTCGCGGTGCAGATAGCGAGAATTGGTGTTGAGCGTGCTCGCCTGACGCGCAAGCGCATCTACGACATAAGGATGGCAATGGCCAAGGTTGGCGACATTGTTGTAGCAGTCGAGATATTCTTTGCCTGCCGCATCCCACACCTTGGACCCACGACCGCGCACGAGCTCAAGCGGCTCATTGTAGAAGGTGTAGGTCTTGCCGAGCACTGCCTCGCGCTGTTTCAGGAGAGATGGCATGGCAACGGTTGCAACGACAGGGGCGGCATTGGCGACGGGAACCACCGAGGGCATCATAGAAGACACGAAGTCCGCACTGCAGACCGATGCGATCCGTTCGATCGCCGTCATGTAGAAGCCCTGAAGATCATCGAGCGGGGTCGCGTCATCGCCAGCGGTGCGGTAGGCAACGATGCCCACCTGAAGCATCAGTCGCGCGAGCACCAGATCGCGCAGCACGGCGAGATCGGCCGCCTCCAGCGGCATGAAGCGCTGATATCCCCGTACCAGGCAGCCTGCGGCAAACACAGGATCAGAGCTCCAGTGTATAAGCGAAGCGATGGTTACGGCGAGGTCCTGAACCAGAGGCCCAAAGACCATGTCGCCGAAGTCGATCACGCCCGCGATGCTGAACGACGGATCGAAAGCCGTAATGACGTTGGACTCGTGGAAGTCGTTGTAGATGATCTGGGCACGCAGTTTCGGCAGGGATTCGGTGAGGGTCTCGGAAAGCGCCGGCAGAAGATCGGCGATGATGGAGCTTACGCGCTCCGGCATGTAATGCAGCAGTCCGGCAAGGAGCAGTGGGGCGTTCTTCAGATCCCACGGCATGGTCTTCGGGGCACCGCGACTGTAAAAGCCCTGCAATGCTCGGGCCAGGCGTCCGCTCATTGCCCCCAATGCCACAAGTTCGTCTGCGCTAAGTCTCTTCCCCTCTGCGTTGATACCATCGAGCAGGGTCTTTCCGGGCAGGAAGGTCAAAACCCGCAGGACATGCGCCTCTCCCCGCTCGTTGGTGATCGAAGCCATCGGTGCACCGGAAAGGGTGCGCATGACCCTCGGCACCGGAAAGCCAGGGTCAACGGCAGCCACATGGTCAAGCGCCCCCAACTGGAACTCAAGGCTTTCGGTGGGCTCGTCTACCGACGCGACCTTGACGACGAACTGGCGGCCATCCGCGGCGGTCAGCCTGAAGTTCTGCTCGCGCTCGCCTCCAAGCCGGCCAAGGGTGCCCACCAGTCCATAGAGGGCCCGGACCCGGGCCGCGACGTCTTCTTCGCCCAGCTCCGGCGCGCCAATGCTGGCAAGAAGGACATCTATCCCGTTCTGTTGTATCTTGCTTTTCACCGGAATACCTCATGGACTGGACAAATAGGGTTGCGATGGGCGGAATTTGATCTGGCCTGTGGGTAAAAGACGGGTCATCGCCCTCACCGGCGGAATGCTCTCATGAGACGAATGGGCGGCTCATGAGAAACGCGGACCTTCCCTTGCGAAGTCTCGCAATGTTGTCCGGCTGATGAAGTCAACAAGGCCATCGTCAATGACCCCGCAATGCGCTGTCTGATCCTCTGGTCGCCACGGCTGCAACGAGCAGCCCAAGGGCGACCACGCCGAGGATCATCGTGGATACGGCGTTGATCTCGGGCGTCACGCCGAACTTGATCTGGGAGTAGATCTTCATCGGCAGCGTCGAGGCACCGGGACCCGTCGTGAAGCTGGAGATGACGAGATCATCGAGCGACAGGGTGAAGGACAGCAGCCAGGCCGATGCCAGCGCCGGAAGGATGTTCGGGAGCGCGACCTTGAGAAAAGCGGTCGCCGGCGGGCAGCCGAGGTCCCTCGCCGCCTCTTCGAGTGAAGGGTCAAGTTCGGCAAGCCGCGACTGAAGCACGACGGCTGCAAAGCACATGGTGAAGGTGGCATGCGCCAGCGTGATCGTCACAGGTCCCCTGTCGATGCCGAGCGCGACGAACATCAAGAGCATGGAAACCCCCAGCACGACTTCGGGCATGACCATCGGGGCAGCGAGAAGGCCCATGAACAGCTGCCGCCCGCGAAAGCGGCGGATACGGACCATGACGACGGCGGCCAGGAGCCCGAGCGCAGTGGCAAGGGTGGCCGAGATCGCCGCGACCATGAAGCTCACCCGCGCACCGTCAAGAAGGGCGGCATTGGACAACGCCGCGCCGTACCACTGCGTCGAGAATCCACCCCACACCGTCACGAGCTTTGATTTGTTGAAGCTGAAGACGATTAGGATGGCGATCGGTAAGTACAAAAACGACATTACAAGGAAGATCGACAGCTGGTTGAACCAGCTTGGCCCCTGCGACGACTGGCTCATGATCAGACCCTCATCTTGGAAAGGCGGGATTGCAGCAAGGTGATCGGGATGACGAGGAGCAGGACCAGGAGTACCGTCACAGAGGCTGCGACCGGCCAGTCCCTGTTGTTGAAGAATTCCACCCAGATCGTCCGCCCGATCATCTGCGTATCGGCACCACCGAGAAGATCGGGCACAACGAATTCCCCGACCACGGGGATGAAGACGAGCGCACAGCCGGCGACGACGCCTGACAGACTGAGCGGAAAGGTCACGCGCCAGAACGAAGAGAACCGGCTGCATCCCAGATCCCGCGCTGCCTCGAGCAGGCTGCGATCGCGGTCTGCGAGGTTCGAATAGATCGGCAGGACCATGAACGGAAGATAGGTATAGACGATGCCGATATAGACCGCCGTCTGCGTGTTTAGGATCTGCAAGGGCTGATCGATTACCCCCATTGCTAAAAGCAGACTGTTGAGCAGGCCATCATTGCTGAGAATGGCCATCCAGGCATAGACGCGGATCAGCAGCGAGCTCCAGAACGGCACGATGACGAGGAACACCAGGACCGAACGCCAGGGGCGCCTGCAAGAGGAGATGCCATAGGCAAGCGGATAGGCAATGAGCAACGTCAACAGTGTCGAGATCATCGCCACCTTCAGGCTCGTCAGATAGGCGTGGGCATAGAGCCCGTCGCGGAGAACGAACTGAAGATTTTCAAAATTTAGGCTGATGGACAGCATCGCGCCGTCCCAGGTGAGCAGCGGCTCGTAGGGCGGCATTCCGACACGTGTGGAGGACAGCGCGATGGCGAGCACGAGCAGAGTCGGCAGAAGAAACATCACGCCAAGCCAGAGGAAAGGCGGAACGATCAGCAGTCTCTGGCTCTGTCGCAGGGATCTCAAGGTGACCACGGCATCACTCCGCGAGAAGGTGGGCAGCCTCATCAGCCCACCGGGCGATGACGGCGTCACCGGTCTGGACGCCGTCATCGCCGCTGTTGACTTTCATCGCGTCAAGCGTGGCGCCCGTTGCGAGCCGAACGCGATATCGCCGTTGCGCACCGGTATAGGTGATATCCTCGACGACACCGGGAACACCTTCGCCGCTGCGCACGAGTTCAACCCTCTCTGGCCGGACGGATAGCCACAGCGGACCGTCGGTCGACATGCCGGACGGCAGGCGCACGCGGAATGTTCCCTCGATGCCGGAGAGAACGACGCTCGCCAGTCCTTGATCCGAACTTGCGCTGGCGACTTCGAAGATGTTCGCTTCGCCGAGGAACTTTGCCACATACCGGGAAATCGGCGCCTCGTAGACCGCCTCAGGAGACCCCACCTGAAGGACGCGGCCCGACTGCATGATCGCGATACGGGACGAGACCGTCATCGCTTCGTGCTGATCATGGGTCACAATGATGAATGTGAGCCCGAGCTCCTTCTGCAGCCTCACCAGTTCATCCTGGGTTTCGGTACGCAGGTTCTTGTCGAGCGCGCCGAGCGGCTCGTCGAGCAAGAGAACCTTGGGACGTTTCACGAGGGCACGGGCAAGTGCCACGCGCTGACGCTGGCCACCGGAAAGCTGTGACGGTTTTCTTTCAAGCAGGGCACCAAGTTGCAGTTTCCCGGCGACCTCGGCCAGCCGGGCCGCGATCTCAACCTTCGGCAGGCGGTCCTGTACAAGGCCGAAGACAACGTTTTTCGCAACACTGAGATGCGGGAAGAGAGCGTAAGACTGGAACATCATGTTGGTGGGCCGCCTCTCCGGAGGAAGCGCAGTAACATCGGCTCCATCCAAGAGGACGCTGCCGGCGGTCGGCGTCTCAAACCCGGCGATCATTCGAAGAAGCGTGGACTTGCCACAACCGGACGGTCCCAGCAGGGAGAAGAACTCCCCCCTGCCGATATCGAGCGATATGCCGCTCACAGCGATGAAGTTTCCGTAGGTCTTGCTCAACCCATCGACCGTCAGAAATGGCTTCTGCATGGCGCGCCTCATTCTCTTGTTTTTTATTGGCCGGCGCGGAAGGTCGTCCAGATCCGGGTGCGTTCCCTGTTCTGTCGCGGCGGCAGGGACTTGTCGCTGAAGAGCTTCGCTTGCACTTCTGCCGGCGGATAGATGTTCGGATCCTTGGTGATGGCTTCATCCACCAGCGGGGTCGCTGCGGCATTGGCATTTGCCAAGAAGACGGCGTTGCTGATGTCGGCGGCGACCTTGGGTTCCAAGATGTAGTCGATGAATTGCAGCGCATGATCCACGTTGGCCGCATCCGCCGGGATGGCCATCGTGTCGAAGGAAACGATCGTGCCTTCCTTGGGCAGCGAATAGTGGATTTCCTGGCCGGTTTTCGCCTCTTCGGCGCGTGCGGCGGCAATGCCAGTGTCACCACTCCACATGATGGCGAGGCAGAGCTGTCCCGACGCCATATCGGCAACCAGCTTGCCGCTCTGCATGTGCCGGATGTTCGGGCGCAGGGCCATCAGCAGATCCTCCGCCTTTTTCAGATCGTCCGGATTGGCGGAATAGGGATCAAGACCGAGGTAGTTCAGCGCGATCGGGACGATCTCGCTCGGCGCATCGACGATGCCTATGCCGCAATCTGCAAAATTCGCAGCGATCTTTGGATCGAACACCATGGCGAGGCTATTGACCGGCGCATTGGGAAGACGCTGCTCGATCATCCCTTTGTTGTAGGCGATACCTGTCGTCAGCCACATATAGGGCACCAGATAGGTGTTGCCGCTGTCGTGCGCGCCGAGCAGCTTGACAAGTTCAGGGTTGAGATTGCCGTAGTTCTTCAGCTTGCTCTTATCGACTGGCTGCAGGGCGCCCGAAGCGATCAGTCGCTCGCCGGCCGTGGCGCTGGGGAATACGACGTCGAACCCGCTGCCACCCGCAAGAAGCCGGGTTTCCAGGATCTCCAGCGAATCGAAGAAGTCGACGCGCGCATCGATGGAGGTCTTCTCGATGAATTTCGAGATCGTGTCCGGCGCGAAGTAGTCGGAGAAATTGTAGATGAACAGCTGATCGGCATGGGCATCTACGGCCGGCGCCACGAGGCAGGCGGTAAACAGCAGTGCCATGCCCGAATTAAAGATGTTTGTCTTGGCCATTGCTACGCTTCCCCTCAGCTCCGATTGCGGAGATTATGTTTTTGTGACGTCCTGCAAGACATATCTAACCCGGCAGAACGGGCTGATCCTTCGTGATTTGCCGAAGTGAATTCGACGACATCCTCCATGTTGGATGGGATGCCCACTCCGAGCCTTTTTCGATGACATGAGGTCCTTATCAGGCGACCCGGACCAGAGCCTTCGGGATGTTGCTCGTGATGGCATCGACGAAGGCGCGGACAGCCGGTCTGCTCTTCCAATCCTCGACCGTCGCAACCTGGAACTTCGCCTTGTAAGAAAAGAGGTTCGGGCGAATGAGACGCATGCGGCCGGAACGGACAAATTGGGCGGCATAATGATCCGGCAGATAGCCGAGATAAGCTCCCGAGAGGATGAGGAACGCCTCTGCCTCCATGTTGGAGACAGTCGCATGCGGGTTGCTGATGGCAAAAATCTTGATGTCACGTGCAGCCCAGTAATTACGACCGATGATCCGGTGTACCCTTGCTTCCTCGACACCGATGTTTTCATCCGGCACAGAGAACAGCGGATGGCCCGCACCGCAGTAGAAATTCTGCGTTTCCTCGTAGAGATCGATATAGGCCAGCCCGAGTGTCATCCGGGGAAAGCTGCCGACAACGAGGTCGAGCTTTCTCGACACCACATCGCGCAGCAACTCACCCGGAGATTTGGTATCGATCGACAAGTGGAGAGCGGGTGCGATTTCGGCGAGCTTGGCAATCGTTCTGGCGAGTGGCGACAGGGGATCTGTGATCGTATTGTCGACAAGCCCGACGGTGAGAGTGCCGCTGAGGTTCGATTTGAGGCCTGAGACTTTTCGACTGAATTGATCAAGCGATCCCGTCAGCCGCTGGCATTCATCAAAGATTAATCGCCCATTTTCTGTCAGTTCGAACCCGCTTCGGCCACGCCTGCAAAGCGTCACGCCCAGCCGCTCTTCGAGTGCGGATATCTTTCCGGAGATGGTGGACAGAGATAGGTTCAAGTCGGCCTGGGCGGCGGACAGACCGCCCGCCTCGACCACGCGGATGAAAATCTTGATGAGCCTGATATCGGCGTTGTCGACCGAAATCAGATTGCGCAGCTTCCCTTCGCACTTCTGCATATGTCGTTCCCCTCTCAACCGAGCGCCTGTCCGAAATCGCGGGCTGGCCTGGCCAGACAGCGAGGACCTCAGTAGCGGGAAGCGAGCGTTGTCTCTGGCTCAAAATCGGTCCCGCACTTGTCGAGGGTGAGGATTACAGAGCGGATCGGTTTGGAGAATATCAAACAAAAAACGGGTATATTGAATTTTACAAATGTAATGCATGCGCCTGCAGGATAGCTCGGGCGACATAATTCACGTTGGCGGCCTGCTCGCCCGTGCGGGTGGCGAGATCGATGGCGGCGAAATAGGTTTCATCCTTCAGAGGCAGACGCCGCAACCTTTGCTGCCGCGAAAAGGTCTCCGCATAATGGACCGGCAGAACGCCGAGATAAGCACCAGACAGCACCAAGAATGTTTCGGCTTCGATATCAAATGCCACACGATGCTTGATAGGATCGTCGAAGCGCTGCCCCCTGACCCTGTTCCAGTAGCCGCGGTGTACCCAAGGATAATCGTAGCAATCAGACCCCGAGATCTGCTCGTCCGGGACGGTGAACAGTGGGTGGCCCGAGCCACAATACACAGCATGCTCCTCGCGATAAAGAGTCCGGTAGCCAAGACTGGCGACCTTGATGTCGGAGCCACCAATCCCGACATCAAGCTCGTTCGAGGCGACAGCCTTCGTGATGTCGTTGGGGCGCATGATCTTGAGGTTGAGCTCGATTTCGGGCGCCTTGCGCGAAATGACGGCCACTGCGTCTCCCAGCTTCAATGCCGGATCCGTCGCCAGACAATCTACGACGCCGACGCTGACCTTCCCGGCCAGCTCGCTTCTGAGACAGGACAGCCTTGCGGAGCCGGCATCCAGCAGTCCCGTCATTTCAACGCTGATGTCGTAAACTCGCCGGCCTTCATGCGTAAGCGAAAAGCCTCGGCGTCCGCGCTCGCACAACTTGACCCCGATGCGTTGCTCAAGGGCTGTCAGGTGGTTGGAAATGGTCGGCTGGCTGAGCGACAGCTCCATCTGCGCGGCCGATATGCCGCCATTGCGGACGACGCATTCGAATACCCGCAGCAGATGAATGTCTGATCCCGAAATCTTCATGGACATAGAATGCACCAAAGGTACGGGATGGCCAACTCTCCGTCTCCACGTGTCGCCGGACAATGGGGTCGACCAGACATCCCCGATGACGCCTGGCCGACTGCTGATCGGCTTGGGAGAACGCGATCAGCTCCTTGCGCCGGGCGCGTTCAGCATCAGGCAGAGGATCGTGTGAAGCACCTGGGCCGCGATCTGCGCCGTGTTCGTCGTGGAATCATACTGTGGCGCAACCTCGACTACGTCTCCACCGATGATGTTGAGGCCATCAAGGCCCCGCAGGATCTGTAGCACTTCCCGTGGCAGGAGACCGCCGACTTCGGGCGTGCCCGTTCCCGGCGCAAAGCCAGGATCGACGCTGTCGATATCAAACGAAACGTAAGTGGGTCTGTCGCCGACGATCCGGCGCGCTTTCTCGATGATCGCGGGGAGGCTGGCTTCGCCGACTTCCTCGGCGTGGACCACGGTCATTCCGCTTTCATAGGAAAATTCCCAGAGATATTCGGCAGGGCCGCGGATACCGATCTGGATCGTCCGTCGAGGATCCAGAACTCCGTCAAGAACGGCCAGGCGGAACGGGCCGCCGTGCTGGAACTTTGTACCCTCGTAGGGGCCGGCCGTATCGCAATGGGCGTCGATGTGGATCAGACCGATTGGCTCTTTTTCACCTATCGCCTTCAGGATAGACGACGTGATGGAATGGTCGCCACCGACGCTCAAGGGTTTGACACCGGCCGCTACCATGCGGCGATAAAATGCTTCGATATCGGCATGGCACTGCGCGAGATCAAAGCGGCTCGTGAGGGGAACGTCGCCGATATCGGCAACATCGGCCATCGTCAGCGGAGATGTGCGCAGCACGTGGTCATAGGGCCCGATACGTTCGATTGTTCTGAGCGCGCGGGGGCCAAAGCGGGTACCATTGCGGTTGGTCACACCAAGGTCCATGGGAACACCGACAAGCGCAATGTCCAACCCGCCGAAGTTGTCAGCGTCCTGCGCCTCGGGGAAACTGCGAGCATCAAGAAGCGTCGGAATACCGGCGAAAGGCCATTTCCGCTTGTCGCCGCCCTTGAATTGCGACTGCGCAACCGCTTTGAAATCCGGATCGAAAATGTCTCCGCCGGAGGCATTGGCGTATCTTTCCCGCAGCGCATCGAGATGTGTCTTGTCAATCATAGACGTAGCTCTCCCAATTGATGGACAAGACCGTACCGACGCAAAATCTGGAAGTGGTTCGCGATTTTCCGAAGTAATCGGACTCATATTTATATGTAACCGACCCGCGCGATCGGTCAGCATCCTCGACAATCAAACACTCAAAAAAAGGGGAATGTCATGCCAATCAAGAACGTTGCGAATACGTCCATCGGACGACGAGGCTTGCTGAAGGGCCTATCAGGTCTTGCGATCGCACCCTTGATCACCGGCTTTCCGAACATCGTCCGGGCCCAAGAGAAGAAACTCCGCGTCGGTCTCTACGGAGGCTACTTCAAGGACACGTTCGACGCCGAGATCTTTCCCGACTTCACGGCCGCCACAGGCATCGAGATCGAGAGCGTTGGCGAGCCGACCGGTGAAGTCTGGCTGATCCAGCTCGAACAGGCCGCCAGGGCGGGCACCTCGCCGGTCGATGTATCGATGATGGCTGGTGTGCCAGTCATCCGCGGCGCAAACAGCGGGTTGTGGGCGCCGCTCGACCCAAACAAAATTCCCAATATGAAATACATCAAGCCCGACCTTGTACGCCAGAACGCTAAGGGAGAGGTTGTAGCGATCGGTGCAACGAGTTGGTATGTGACCCTGGTCTCCAACACGGACGTCTATCCGGAAGCGCCGACCTCATGGAAAGACATCTGGGACCCCAAATACAAAGACAGCCTGGGCCTGCTTGCCAATGTCGGCAACTCATATCTGCTGGAGGTCGCCGCCAAGGTCTATTTCGGCGGCATCAATCATCTCGATACGGATGACGGCATTCGAGAAGCCTGCGCCAAAGTCGGCGAACTGAAGCCGAACGTCCGCCTCTGGTACCGCGACGAAGCCCAGTTCGAACAGGCTCTGAAGTCAGGCGAAATCCCGATGGGACAATACTTCCACGACGTCACCAGGCTTGCTGTCCAAGACGGCTTTCCGGTACGTTCCACCATGCCCATCGAAGGCGGGATCTACGACTATGGCACATGGGCGGTAACAAAAGCTGCGGCCGCCTCTCTCGATCTTGCCTATGTCTACATGGACTACATGTCCCAGCCTTCAACACAGGCGACACTTGCGCGCAAACTTGGCAGCGCTCCGGTTGTCGAACGCTCGACCATGGATCTCACCGACGAAGAGTTTAACTCGGTGTCTTCGGAAATTGATCCGGTGCGCCCGCATTACGAGATGCAGGCGCTGAAGACCGACTTCATCAACCAGGTCTGGACGGAGATGCAGCAGGGCTAAACGCTCTGCTTCCTCCGAACAAAGTGAAACCTGACGCAGGGGACGCACTGCGCGTCTGCCGGAGTGATACCATGTCTGGACTAGTCATCCGCGAGATCCACAAGACCTACGGCCCGGTGCCCGCGTTGAGCAATATCTCGCTCGATGTGGAGAACGGCAAATTCCTCTGCCTGCTCGGGCCGTCGGGTTGCGGCAAGTCCACGCTCCTGAGGATAATCGCGGGGCTGGATGATGCGTCGAAAGGACAGATCCTTCTCGATGGCCGTGACATCACGAAGGTGCCGACACATCAGCGTAATTTCGGCATGGTCTTCCAGTCCCTTGCGCTGTTTCCCCACTTGTCAGTCGGGGAGAACATCGCCTTTGCGTTGAGCATACGTGGTGCGTCCCGCGAGGTTCAAAAGCGCGAGGTGGAAAGGCTGCTGGAGCTTATGCATCTGCCCGGCATTGCCGAGCGTTCGATCCTGCAGCTTTCGGGTGGGCAGCGCCAGCGCGTGGCGATTGCCCGAGCGCTCGCACTTAAGCCGAAGCTGTTTCTCCTCGATGAACCGATGTCTGCCCTCGACGCGAAGTTGCGTGAGGCGATGCAGGTCGAGCTCAAGCGTCTGCAACAGGAACTCGGCATCACCACCCTGCTTGTGACCCATGACCAGAAGGAGGCGATGACGACCGCCGACCTCGTCGTGTTGATGTCCGGCGGCGTGATCCAGCAAGTCGCTCCACCGCTTGAGATGTATCGAAAACCGGCCAACGCCTTCGTGGCCCAATTCATCGGCGCGACGAACCTGATTGGTGCGAGATCGCTCGGCGGAGGCCGGGTCGAGGTTGCCGGTGGCACGGTTGGAATCGAACAGGCTCCGCCTCCAGGACCGTTTACCTTCTCGGTGCGGCCGGAGGACCTACACCTGCAGGACAATGAGAGCAGCAGTAGCCTTGCGGGCCGGATCGCCTTCACCCGGCACCTCGGTGCGAGCATCGAGGTGAACGTCGCGGTGGACGGCATGGATAAGGACCTGGTGGTCGCCGTGCCCGCGAGAGAAGAGAGCAGCCTTTCAATCGGCCGCCCGGTGCATGTCCATGTGAACGGCGCGACCTGCGTCGTCCTGAGGTGAATGATGAGCACCCGGCAGCCCAAATCCCTGATAGCCTATCTGCCAATCCTGGTTCCGGCCCTTCTCCTGACAGTCTTCTTCGTCCTGCCATTCGGGACAATGGTCATGACCTCGTTCTATGAAAACAGGAGCATCGGGGCGGCGGAGACCGCTTTCACGCTCGCCAACTACCAGCGCCTGCTCAGCCCCTTCTTTCTCGGGCTGGTAACCGCCTCCTTCGGCCTTGCGTTCGGCGTTGCCGCGATTTCCATTCTGATCGCGTTCCCCTTCTCCTATCTGCTCGTCAACGCCCCGCGTTCCACGCAGGTCGGCTGGCTCATTTTCTTGCTGTCCATTCTCTCCCTGTCGGAATCGATCATAGGGTTCGCCTGGTCCACATTGCTGTCAAGGACTGCGGGGATCAGCAATCTCTTCGTGCTGATCGGCCTTATTGACCGGCCTGCCTCCTATGCACCCGGAATTGGGGCGCTTCTGACAGGTGTGGTGTATACGGCAATCCCCTACGCCGTTCTGGTCCTTTACCCCATTCTCTCCAGGGTCGATCCGCACATCGAAGAGGCGGCACGGACGCTTGGGCTCTCGCCGCTGAGGACCTTCTTGCGCGTGGCACTGCCGATGCATCGCAATGCGATCGTGACCACATTTCTGATGCTGCTGGTCTTCACGCTCGGCAGCTATCTCATGCCGCAGATCCTGGGGCGGCCGCAACACTGGACCTTGTCCGTTGCGATCAGCGATCAGGCGCTGGTGCAGTCCAATGTCCCTTTCGCTGCGGCACTCTCCGTGTTCCTCGTCGTCGTCACGCTTCTGATCGTCCTCACGGTTATCCAGTTCGGGCGCAAGGAGCAGACAGCATGACGCAAACCTCTGTGAGACGACTGTTCTTCACGGTCCTTGGCATCATCATGGCAGCGCCACTGCTCGTGGTTCTCGGCGTGTCCGTGAACGAAAAGAAGTCGCTGACCTTCCCGCCACAAGGGTTCAATCTGCGCTGGTATATGGATCTCTTCCGTGCAGGTGACTGGTCGACCTCGATCGCGAACAGCGCGACCACAGCCCTTCTCTCGGCCACACTCGCCGTCGCCATCGCGTTCCCGATCGCCTGGTTCAGCTGGCGTTACCGCCTGAGCTGGGTCAGGATCGTGATTGCGGTAGGCCTCGCGCCCTTCCTCCTTCCCCCCGTCATCACGGCGCTCGGCTTCCTGTCCTTCTGGACACAGTCCGGGTTTTACGGGCAATACTGGACCGTCGTTGTCAGCCACGGGATCTTCCTGGTTTCGCTTCCGCTGGTGTCGCTGACCCTCGGCTTCAGCGCGCTCGACAGGAGCCTCCCGGAGGCGGCGGCCATGCTTGGCGCGGATGACCGACAGGTGCTGGCGAGGATCATCTTACCCCTCGTTCGCCCCTATGTGATCTCCGGCTTCGCCTTCGCGTTCGTCGTGTCGCTAAACGAATATCTCATCGCCTACATGACCGTGGGCGCCGTTCTCGAAACGCTGCCGATGCGCATTTTCAACTCCCTGCGCTACGGATACACGCCGGTGATGGCAGCGGCTTCGGTCCTGTTCGTTTTCCTCACGATGGTGATCTTCTCGCTGGTCGCCCGTTTCGGCGACCTTCCAAAGCTCCTCGGCGCCCATCGTCGGTAAAGGCTCGATAGCAGAAGCAGTCGACGTCCCTGTCGCAATAGAATTTCGAAATGGAGGAACCAAGTCGTGACCACGCATTCCAATCAGCCGACACCCGTCCCCGCCAATCTCCTGCAGCGCGACAAGGCGGTTTACATCAACGGCAGCTGGCATGTCGGCGGCGGCGGTCCCTCGCATCTGGCCTTCGTAGATCCCTCGAAGGCGACAACCTTCGCCACCCTCATTCCTGGTTCGGTCGAACAGGTGGCACTGGCAGCCGAGGCAGCCGCGCGCGCCTTTGGTGCATGGAGAGCAACGACCGGCGCCGAGCGCGCGCGCAATCTGCGCGCCATCGCCTCCGGCCTCACCAAGCGGAAGCCGGACCTCGTTGCGCTCCAGATGCTCAACAACGGCAAGCCGCGTTTCGAGGCAGAAATCGATATTGATGATGCGATTGCTACATTCGAATATTATGCCGATCTTGCAGAGGGGATTGACGGACAGCAGGGGCAAACGGTCGATCTCGGCGATACGGCGCTCGCAGGAAGCACCTACTTCGAACCGTTGGGGCCAGTCGGTCTGATCGTCGCCTGGAATTTCCCGATGGTCACCACCGCCTGGAAGGTGGCGCCGGCGTTGGCTGCCGGTTGCACGGCGGTCCTCAAACCCTCGGAATTCACGACGCTCGCCGAACTGATCTATGGCGATATCGCCAGCGAAATCGGTCTGCCACCCGGTGTGCTAAACATCGTGCCGGGTGGCGCAGATGTCGGAGCCGCGCTGTGTACGGACCGTCGTATCAGGAAAGTCTCGTTTACAGGATCGAATGCCACGGGAAGCCGCGTGATGGCTGCCGCTGCCAACCGCATCGTTCCAGTTTCGCTCGAACTTGGCGGCAAATCACCGATCATCATTCTCGAAGATGCCGATATCGATCAGGCGGTCGAGATCGCAAGCGCCGGGATCTTCTTCAATTGCGGCCAGATGTGCTCGGCGACGTCAAGGCTCATCGTGGCGGCCTCGATTGCGGATGAATTTGCCGCGGCGCTGGTCGCCAAGGCCAAGCTGATCGTGGTCGGAGGCCCCGACAATCCGGATGCGCAAATGGGACCCCTGACCACTCGGGAACAGTTTGACAAGGTGACGTCCGTTCTGAACCAGGCCCGAACCGACGGCCTTAACTGCATCGCGGGCGGCGCAGCCGACGCCGCCCTGGGTGGTTTCTTCATTCAGCCGACGATCTATCGCGACGTCCCGGCCGATCACCCGGTCTGGCGAAATGAGATCTTCGGCCCAGTCCTTGCGATCCGCAGCTTCAGAACTGTCGACGAGGCTGTTGTGCTGGCAAATGGTACGGATTTCGGACTCGCCGCCACCGTCGTCGGCGGTGACAAGGATACAGCCGAGGCGGTCGCGCGACGCATCGATGCGGGCCACGTCTGGGTGAACACGCCACAGCTGATTTTCCCCAATACAGCCTGGGGCGGCTTCAAGGCGAGTGGCATCGGACGCGAACTCGGGCCTTGGGGCTTGGCCGCCTATCTAGGCGTCAAGCACATGACCCGCGCCGCATAAGCAAGCCAGCTACATCCAGGCGAACACCAATCGCAAAGGACCAAACATGCACATTGCAGCAGAAATGATCGTCACCAACGCACGCATCCTGTCGATGAACCCGGAGCAACCGCACGCGGAAGCCATTGCGATTTCCGGCGGGCGCATCCTGGCGGTCGGGAGCGCAAATGAGATTACGGCCTATCGGGGTGCCGCCACCCAGGTGCTCGATGCGGGCGGCATGTCTGTCACGCCCGGCATCAATGAAAGCCACATTCACATCTTCGGTGGCTCCAGCGAGTTGGACCAGCTTTCTTTGTTCAATATAAAAGGCTTCGAGGCTTTCAAGGCAGCCGTCCGGAGTTACGCGGCGTCCCGGCCGAACGAACCGCTGCTGCTCGCAAACGGGTGCGATTATACGATACTGAGCGAACACATGAATGTCGACCGACATGTCCTGGATGCGATCCTTCCTGATAGGCCCCTCGCGGTAATGTCCCCTGACCACCACACGATTTGGGCGAACACCATGGCACTCACAAAGGCCGGCATTCTCCATGGCCGGAGCCTTCCGCCGGGCAACGAGATCGTGATGGGCGATGATGGGCTCGCCACGGGAGAACTGCGCGAGCACTATGCGTTCGATGACGTAGTCGCCCTCGGCGCCAATGGTGGGCGAGACCTGCTCGGCCTCAGTACCGGCGGGGAGCCGGATCCGACGCCAAGCCCGGAAGAGCGTGCCCATGACCGGGAACTCTTGAAACGGGGGCTCCAGCATCTTGCCGCACACGGCATCACCAGCTTCCAAAATATGGACGGAAACCGCTATCAGCTCGAACTATTGCGCGAGATCGAGGCAGAAGGCGCCCTCCTGTGCCGCGGACGGATCCCGCTTCACTATACGGGTGGCGATATTACCACGCAGATGGACAAGGCAGCACAGATGCGGTCCGACTTCCAGGGCGAATGGCTGAACTCAGGAACGGTGAAGATGTTCATGGATGGTGTGCTTGATTCCCATACGGCCGTGATGTGCGAAGATTATGCCGACCGTCCCGGCTGGAAGGGAGAGCCTCGCTTCGATCAGGCAACCTTCGACCACATCTGCATCGAAGCGGACAAGCGAGGCCTTCAGATCGCCGTCCACGCAATCGGCGACGGCGCTGTCGCGAATACCATCGACGGCTATGCCGCCGCGGCAGCTACCAATGGCAGGCGCGACAGCCGCCACCGCATCGAGCACCTCGAGGTCGTAAGGCAATATGATCTCACGCGGATGGCCGAGATGAAGCTAGTCGCGTCCATGCAGCCGACCGTCCCACCGGGGCAGATGGGACTGCCGTTGGAACCGACACTCTCGCGCATAGGGCGGAAGAACTGGGCCCGCTCCTATGCGTGGCGGGCGGTCCGCGATGCCGGCATCGACCTGATCTTCTCTACCGACTGGCCGGTGTCACCGGTTTCCCCTATGCTTTCAGCGCATTCGGCCATGACGATGAAGCCATGGTCCGATGATCTACCGGACAATCGCCAGACGCTGATGGAGGTGCTCGACGCCTACACCGTGCGCGGTGCCTATGCAGAGTTTGCAGAAAGCTGGAAGGGCATGTTGAAGCCGGGCTACGTGGCAGACCTCGTTCTCTGGGACCGCAATCTGGAAGATATTGAAGCGGATGAGATGGCAGAAGTAAAACCGCTAGTGACGATATGCGGGGGAAACGTAACCTACTCCGCATGATGCTGGACGACCTTAGACGCGGCAGAACAAGCGGATGAGATCCAACGCCCATAGTGCGGCGCGTAAGCCAGAGGCTGATGAGCGTGAACATGCACGGGGCTCAACCCCGTGCATGAAATGAGCCAGTTGACGCCTTCAACTCCCAAGCATAGCCGACAGCTTATAGACTAGGAGGCCGCTGGCAGCCAAGATCGACAGAAAGCCACAAGCGCCGAGCACGTTCTGAGTCACTGTGTTGCGCATTGCACCCATCTCCTGACCATTGGAAATGATCATCAGCAGGCCCGCCAGGAACGGCGCCACCAAGACCGTCATAGCTTGGGCAAAGATAATCAGCTGGACTCGAGACCCGGGTGCAAGCGCGACCACCAGAGCGCCAAAGGCGAGTACGCACGCAACCAGAATTTTTGTCCGCAAGGCATCGAACGAACCGCCCCAGCCTACGCCATCAGACAGCAGCGTCCCGCCCGCGGTTGCATTGGCGAGCATGGACGAGAAGGCGGCAGCGAAGAAGCCAAGGACAAAGAGTGTGCTGCCCACGGACCCTGCCAACGGTTGAAACACATTGGCAAGCTGCACCAGCGTCTGCACACGCTCCCCCGTATGACCGAGCACAGCGGCCGCAACCATGATCACGAGGCAGGTCATGATACCTGGCGCAATGATGCCCGGGAGCGTGTCGGTGATAGTCGAGTCCCGGTACTGGTCGGCGCGTGTCCCCTTGGCGCGCGTAGCGTAGCTTGTGAAGAACGCCGCATTGATGGAGAAGTTTGTCCCAACAAGGGCAATGATCAGGAGCTGCGCGCTTGGGGGAAAGGTTGGAATGACACCGGCCGCGCTGGCGATCCAATCGGGACGTGCAAGGATGGCACTACAGACAAAGCCGATCGCCATCATCGCGACAAGAGCAAGCAGTATGCGCTCCACAACTCCGTAGACGTTGCGCATCAGCAGAATAAACCCGACGGCGACGCTGCAAACGAGTGTCCACACGATCGAAGAGCCCCCAAAAAGCATGGAGAGGGCCAGGCCTGAACCCGCGGCATTTCCGACGGAAAAGCAAAGAGTAATGAAAAAGACGCTGATACCGGCCAGCACTCCGACGGGCTTGCCCAACGTGTCCTTGATCGTCTGAATCATAGAGCCGCGGGCGATGATGCCGATACGCACGCTCATGTCAGTGAAGGCGATCATCAAGATCGTCGACAAGACAATTACCCAGATCAGTGAATAGCCATAGGCGCTGCCAGCTTCCACCGCTGAAGTCAGATTGCCGGGACCAAACTGCCAGGCGCCAGCAACGAAGGCCGGACCTATAAGGGCCAGGCGCTCGCTCCAGGTCAAGGCAGACGGTTTCGAATTCTCGACAGTTACGGCGCGCATGGCCGGCAGCACGGAATCATTTTGCTCACGCACAGGCGTGTCCTCCTCCTCGAGCCACATACACACTTCGTCCTCCCGAAATGTGCGGCGGCGTGACATCCAACTTGATACAGTTTCTTCACGCTGTGCGTCGATCCTGCATCAAATGCGGTCGAACTGGCCCCGCGTCGCCAGGAACACGGGGCCGCGTTCTTATTCGGCGGCGATCAAGTCCTTGGCTCGACCGATCCCGGCAGCTTCAAAGGCGGCGAAGATCTCAGCTTCCGCTTTTTCGCCGAGGTTCTTCAGCGGCTCCCGGATCGTTGCATGGTCGAGCACGCCGCGATGCACGAGGCCGAGTTTGAGCGCAACGGTGCCTTCCATATGCGAACCGCGGTGGTAGACGGCACGCGTGATTGGCAACAGACGCTCGAAGATTTCGCGAGCACGGGGATAATCTTGTGCCTTGCCGGCTACAATCAGGTCGATGAGAAGCTCTGGAGCGATGTTGCCATATCCAACAAGCAGACCGTCGACATCGAACATGGTGGGGAGAAGCCACTCGTCATGGCAGCTGAGGATCTGAAGGTTCGGATTTGCCTTCTTGAGCTCAGGAATCTCGACGTACCACCGTTTCATATTGCGCACGCCGTTCTTGGTCGCGACAACGCCATCCTGCGTAGCGATCGCAAGCTGAGTATCCAGGTCGTAGCTTGCTTTGGTAGCGTCTGGATACTGGAATAGAATGCACTGAAGCCCGGATTCCTGCCAGATCGCCTTGTAGCGATCCTGAGGTGCGCCCTTCTGAAAGCCGAAGCGCAGCCAGCCGTGATTGGGATAGACCAGCGCTCCGGTTGCACCGGCAGCCTTGCACTTCTTCGCTTCTTCGGCTGCGACCTTGGTGCCTTCGCCGGTGATGCCGGCAATGATCGGAACCGCACCATCGACCGCTTCGACGTAAGTTCTGACGAGCTTCAGGCGCTCTTCCTCGGTCAGGAAGGTGCCCTCCCCAGCGTGACCAAGAATGACCAAACTCTTCACGCCATTCATGCTGACCAACCACTTGGCCAAACGGGCATTGGCCGCGTAGTCGACCTCACCGTCGCGGGTGAAAACGGTTACCGGAGCGGGGCTCAGACCTCTTAAATCCATTGCTTGCATCGAACATCTCCTCCTGTCGTGCTCGCTGCCTCTACCGAAACAGCGTAGGGATCGTTAGCGGGAACGTTCCCACTATCGTTTTCAAATGTGTTGGAGTCAATCCCCTTTTTGGTGCATGGTCAGGGTTCAGAATATTGATCGGTGCCGGTGATGAGCGAAATGGAAACGAACACGGACGAGGCGAGCCGCCAGACGCGGGTGACGATAATCGACGTCGCTTTGGCTGCAGGGGTATCGAAGTCAACAGTATCGCGCATACTCGACGAACGGCTGCCGCGCTCGGACAACGAGACAGCGCGCCGGGTGCGAAAAATTGCCGAAGACATGGGCTATGTACGCGATGTGTCCGCCGCAAGTCTGCGGCGTGGTAGCACACAGACAATCGGAGTCATCGTGCCTCGGCTGACGGATACCGTCATGGCCATGCTTTACGAAGCGCTGGCGAAAGCATGTAGCCGCAACGGCCGGTTTGCCATCGTGGCGACGACAGACGATCAACCCAATGCAGATCGTCTGGCAGCCGAATCGCTTCTGAAGCGGGGCGTAGACGGACTGATCCTTTCGACGGCCCGAGAAGGCGACCATTTTGCCGATACGTTGGTGGAGCGGGGCATTCCCTTCGTCTTGGCCCTGCGGACCGATGGCAGGAATCTTTCGGCCATCGGCGACGACCGGCTGGGCGGCTATCTGGCAACACGGCATTTGCTCGATCTTGGACATCGCAAGATCGGCGTGATTGCAGGCCCGTCCTATGCCTCCAGTGCCCGCCGGCGCATCGAAGGTTATCGCCACGCATTCGACGAGGCCGGTCTCGCAGTCCACCCGGATTGGATAGTACCTTCAACCTTCGGCTTAGATGCAGGAGCCGACGCTGCCGAAAAGTTGATGCAACTGATGGATAGGCCATCGGCAATATTCGCCGTCAACGACAATACGGCGATCGGAGCCCTATCAAGCTTATCGCGCCTGGGTCTTTCAGTTCCGGATGATGTGTCGGTGGTCGGCTATAACGACATACCAATCGTCAGCCATCTGCCGACCCCGCTGACAACCGTGCGTGTACCTTTCGAACAAATCGCCTCTAATGCGCTCGACTTGCTGACAAATGGAGCCGCCTCTGCGGAGGACAGAATTCGCTTGTCAGCTCCGACCCTTATCCCACGTAAATCAACCTCCCGCGTCGGACTTCAGTCCTGATCAACACGCAGTGTATCCGCTAAGTATCGACGACGGCGAAGCGGTTACTCGGTAAAGGCTCTTGACAGGAATCGAACCAGCGTTCAGCCACGCTAATGGCCACTTGCAATGTGTTTCAGCCACCTGAGCACATGGGAAGGACGGGGTACACTTCAAAAGCGGACACCCGTCTGGTCCATCAAGCCGTTTGCCGTGACCCGCTGCTCCTCAGGATACGGCGGCCGCTTGGCGCTGGGACGCTCACTGAAGCGATAGAACCATGCATAAAGTCTAGCGCATTCGGAAGGGATGGGTACGGAGTAGAAATCTCTCGCATACTGCAGAGTCGCCATCGCCACGCAGTCGGCCAGCGTGACGGACCCACTGGCAAGAAACCCCTCTTCGCTCATCAAGTTCTCGATGATCCGCAGTTGCGCAAAATACCGGGCAGCGCAGATCTCTGCGACCTCCTGGCTCGATCGCGCCACGCCTTTTGCGAGCGCACTGCCGTGGCGCGCCCAAAGGCCGAAGAAGGTAAGGGCCTCATCGAAAATGTGAACGAATTGGCGAACCTTGGCCCGTTCCGCTGGTGTGCTTCCTCGCATGTCCGGAAAACGGATCCGGTCCTCAATAAATTCGAGGATCGCAAGCGACTGCCCCACCACGGTACCATCGGCATCCCTTAGGATGGGGAGAGATCCCATGGGGGTGAGAGCCCTGATTTCAGGCGGCGGTGTGTTCGCACGCCTGTCCGGCTCCGCATAAAATGTCACGGCGACACCCTCAGGCTGCTTTTCGGCCAGGTAGATATTCACCCTTTGCGGATAGGGCCCGAAGGCGAAATTGAAGATTTCGATCACGGCTGATCCCTTCTGATCGACAGGGCGTTCTGCGGAGCATCAGGCGGTCATGACCCAGCCGCGAAACGAAAGAGCGGCGTAGAACAGGTTTGGTTGCTTAAAGCCCGCGTCTTGAAAGCACGCTTCTTCCTGATGTGGCGAAAGCAGTGGCAGACGCTCGGCCATAGCCTTCGCCGACGCTGCGGCCTGACCAGGCTCCGAATTCGCGCCTGCGGCAAATGTCGCAGATCGCCCCAACCAGAGATGCGCTTGTCCACCGATCTCAGTGTGATGGGCGGCAACGAAAACACCGTCCGGCTTTAGACGCCTGTGGATTTCCCGCAGCGTCTCCAGCCGCTCGTCCCAGTCGAGGAAGTGCAGTGTCAGCAGGCACACTGCCCCGTCGAAAGGACCAGCAGGTGCATCCACCACTGTCCCGTGAATAAGATCTGTTCGCTCGGCGCAAGGTGATGTCGTTTGGCGGGCGATGTCGAGCATGGCGGGCGAGGGATCGACGCCGGTAAATCTCCAGTGGGGCCGCGTCTCCGCCATGGCCCTGATCTCCAGGCCGCCGCCTGCACCCACGACCAGCACATCCGCAGCGCCCGGCGCCTGTTCGGCAAGAAGCAGCGCCGCCATTTTGTGAAGGTCTGCGAGCCCTGGCACCTTGCGCGGAGTTTCGCGGACATAGGCGCTCACGGCCGCCGGATCTGAGAAGGGACTACGATTGCCGCTCATGACCAACCTTCTTTTGTATCAGTTGAAGGTGCGTAACATGGTTTGGCTTCTTGTATCAAGTGATGCTACATGATTGGTGAGGGCATAAAGCCGCATGAACCGGGGCAGGCAATGAACAAGGATACGAGACTGTCTGACGTGCTTCATGTGCTGCTGCACATGGCGCAGGTGAAGGAGCCTCTGACATCGGAGGTTCTGGCGCGAAGCATGGGCACCAACCCGGCCGTGTTCCGCAGGACGATGGCAGGCTTGCGTCGCGCGGGCCACGTCATCTCGGGCAAGGGGCATGGCGGGGGCTGGCAACTCGCTCGGCCCCTTAAGGACGTCACGCTCTTAGCCATTTATGAAGCGCTGGAGCGGCCGACGCTGTTTGCCGTCGGCTCGCGTGGCAGGCATCCGGAATGCAAGATCGAAGAGTCCGTTAATTCAGCGCTGGCGGAGACGATGCAGCAGGCGGAAAGCCTGCTGCTGGAGCGGTTTAGCCAAGTGACGCTCGATCAATTGATGCCGTCGCAGACAAAAGCGTTATCGCAGACTTGCGGAAGCGCCTTGCCCGCGGCGCCGCGCCGAACGGGGGGCTGAGTGAGCACAGCTCGTTTGCGTCCACCACGGGCCTGCCGCTAATGCGCGGCAAGCGGGGCTGAGGTGCAAGGATGTCACGCACTGGCTGTCGGTCGAACGACGATGTCGCTCGTGTCCACCCCATCAGGCTGGCCGATCACATGCATGATGGCCGCGGCAATCGCCTCGGGATTCAAGGCGATCTGCCGATAACTTTCCATGACCTGCGCCGCCACTGGGTCGGTGATCGTGTTGGCCAGTTCGGATTCCACCACGCCCAGGTAAATGCAGGTGACACGCAGCTTATCGTTCTCCTGGCCCAGTCCGTCCGAGATCGCCCGAACCGCATACTTTGTTGCGCAATACACCGCCGCCGTCGGCGAGACGGCAAGGCCGCCGATCGAGGAGATATTGATGATCTGGCCGGATCTCTGCCTGGTCATCACGGGCAGCACGGCTGCAATGCCATGGAGGACGCCCTTGATGTTGACGTCAATCATTCGGCCCCACTCGTCCACCTTCAACGAGGCCATGGGCGACAGTGGCATGATGCCGGCATTGTTGATGATCACGTCAATCCGGCCGAATTCCTTGACGGCCGCATCCGCGAATGACTGGAGGCTTTCGCGGGAGGTGACATCGAGGCTTCTGTAGACCGCCCTGCCCCCGGCAGCTAAAATTTCCTGGGCAAGCGCATTGAGGCGATCCGTTCGTCTTGCCCCGAGCACAACGGCAGCCCCGGCATCGGCGAGGGCGCGCGAGGTCGCTTCGCCGATCCCGCTGCTGGCTCCGGTAATCAGGACGATCTTGTTTTCGATGTTCGTCATCGGGTTTTCCTTCCATGGTGGTCAAATGGGGCAACACATTCCGCACGTTGCTCACGGCAGGTGACGCCACTTGATCATGCGGTGTTTAAGGTCGAGCGTGCCGTTGTCGACGGCGAAGGTTCCGTCCCCGCGATGGTGCAGGGTTCGCCGTTCCGTCCGGCTTTCGTTGAGCCAGATCCTCTTCGCTTCGAGGATGAAGAGGTTGCAGGGCTCGCGGAGCCTGTCATCGACGACGAGGCATTCGATGTTGGCCAGGCAATCCTCGAGAAGCGGAGCGGAGACCTTCTCCGCGGGCCTGGTCTTCAGGTCAAACCTTTCGAACTTGTCGACATCAGCGCCGGAGCAGTTTCCGACATCGACAACGGTTTCGGCCAGATCCAGTCCGGGCACGGCGATCACGCATTCACCGGTCCTGCGGAGCGCTTGATAGCTGTGATCCCAAGGGCCGATCACACAGCCTATGAGCGGCGGATCGTGCTGGATCATCATGTGAAAGCCCATAGTCATGACGTTCGACTTGCCGTTGTCGCGAGTCGACACCATCACGATCGGGCCGGGTTCGAGCAGGCGATAGGCCTGCGATGCGGGTAGTTCCTTCATCTGGATCTCCTAAAGGCCCCCTGCGCAACGGCAGGGGCCAAAAGGACGGTGCCTCACCAGCCCTGCTCAACGGGCAGGACGAAGAGCTCCGCCACATCGACATGCGCCGGCGCCTGTGCGGCAAAGACGATCGTGTCGCCAATGTCCTCACCCTGGAGAAAAGTCATCTGGCCGGCGAGGTCGTCCATCTGCTGGCGGTAGCCGGGATCGGTGATGTGATCGTAAAGCTCGGTGGCGACAGCACCCGGCTGGATGCAGGTGACCCGGATATTGTGCTTCGGCCCCACCTCCATGCGCAGGCCGTCCGAAAAGGCGGCGACGGCATGTTTGGTGGCGCAATAGACCGACAGACCCTTGAAGACCTTGCGCCCGGCAATCGAGGACATGTTGAAGACATGGCCCGAATGCTGCTTTATCATCTGCGGCAGGACGGCGGCCGTCGTGTTGAAGAGGCCCTTCACGTTCACATCCACCATCCGGTGCCACTCATCGACCTTGAACTGGTCGATATCGGAGAGCGGCATCAGGCCGGCATTGTTGACGAGGATGTCGATCGCACCGTGGCTCTCGACAAGCGTCTTGACGCAGGCTTCAACCGAAACCGGGTCGACTACGTCCATCTGCAGGACAAGGGCCTCACCGCCATTGGCTTCGATCTGCTGCTTGAGATCCTCAAGCTTTTCGGTGCGGCGGGCGGCGATGCCGACCTTGGCTCCGGCCTCCGCGAACTTGGCTGCGGTGGCGGCACCGATACCGCTCGACGCGCCGGTGACGAGTGCAATCTTTCCATTGAGGTTAGTCATCATCTTCACTCCTTGTCTTGGCCACCGATTGGGCGGCAGTTGTGTGCTGACAGGGAGGAAGATGGGGCGGATGGCGGCAGCAATCTCTCGGGCTTTTGCTCCACCTGTTGGGATCTTGCGCTAAAGTTCGCGAGCGTCAGGATGGGTCCGGCATGTCAGCCTGAGGAAAGGGCAATAAGGGCGTGCAGGCCCGCAACCGCAAAGGCTGCGATTCGCCACACCTTGGAAAAAATTTCAAGCCTGCCCCATGAACTGCACGAGAAGCGCCGCGATCTTTTCGGGCTGATCCTCCGGTGCAAAATGCCCACAGTTGTCCAGGATGGTCAGCGTTGAGCTAGGGATGGCTTCCTTCAATCTGCGCGCCCAATCCGGCACCTGCCAGGCATCATTGGCACCCCAGATCAATTGCACCGGAACCTGGCCCAGTTCGTGAAGCCTGTCGGCAATTTCCAGGGTATGGACAGGATCGTAGTGCCTGACCTGATGCTCAAAGAGGCTCGCCTGCCCGATGGGACCTGAGATGTAGTCGAGATAGGTCTCGAGCGGACCGTCTTCAAAGCGTTGTTTTTGGTGGACGGCGCTCAGCAACCAGTCGCGGAAATGGCCACGATGGACGGTATCCGGCGCCTTGATCAAGGCTTCCAGGCCCTGCTCCATCTGCTGTCTTGTCCTTTGAGAAGGATAACTGTCGAAGCTGACCACATCGATCATCGTCAGCGACTTCAATCGACCCGGATTGAAGACACCGAACCTCTGCGCTATCCCGCCTCCGATGTCGTGGGCCACCAGATGGAAACGATCGAGACTCCAGTGCTCCAGCATCGCTTCAAGAACCGCCACTTGCCCAGACATCGACGTGTCCACACCTTCCGCCTGCGGGCGCTCGGAGAGACCGAAGCCAAGAAGGTCGAACACGTGGATCCTGCAACCGTGTTTCAGAAGATGTGGCGTAACGTTCCGCCAGATGAGCGATGAGGACGGCGTTCCGTGCAGCATGACCACGGGTTCACCGCTGCCATGTGTGCCGGCTGCAATGCGATAGCTGTTCACAAGAACATGTTGGTTGATCAAATCATTTTTCATCCGCCTCTCCTGATGAATTTGGTGAAGTCCATATCTTTCCGAGCGCGGCAAGTACGGGACCCGCGATTGCGCGCCCCCATTTTTTACAGTTGCACTCCAGGTCATGCAGCTTACATCGTCAGCTGATCCCTACCTCATGACAAAGGTTGAGCTTTAGACATGCAAAATCGATTGCGCCTGACCTGCAACGAAGCTGCCGCCGGTTACCTGAAGGCGAACCAGGCCATTGCCTCAATCAGCGCTGAAATAGTCCCCGTGTCTGGGCGCTTCATCAGGTCCCCGGTCACCCGCCCGAACAACAGCCACTGCAACGACCAGGAGGTGCTGCCGTCCATCAAGCCGATGATGGATCGGCTGCTGGAACGTTTTAGAAGCGCTGATTGTGTGGAGCTTTACATTGACCCCGACCCCAATAGCCAACTCCTGATGATCTATCTACTGAGCCAGGCCTTTCGCGCTGGCATCAATGCCTCAAATCTGTTGGTATTTCAGTCTATTGCGCCATGGGGTCAGCAGGACGCCCACACATCAATCGACGCCATTGCGTCGTCAATCCAAGTCGAAGAGCGGCATCTGATCGCAGCTGCCGCTATCTGGGCGGCCTACACAGCCGCGACACCGCAGGCTTGGCTGCGTCTCGGCCATCAGGATCTCGCTCTCTTTCCTCTCATGAACCAGACGAGGGATGTGCTTCTCGAGGATCTGCCAAGTGCCGATACGGGACTTGGTACCTGCGAGCGACTGATTTTTGAGACCGTCGCCACGGGGGGATCTACCGTTGCCGAGGTTGCACGCGCTTTTGCCAAAGACCCCTGCCATCTCATCGATCTCCCGCAGATTATCGACCTGATGACTGCTCTTTCGACTGGCGATTCGCCAATCATTGAGGGTCTGAAGGGGCGCTTGGGAGCGGACGACTTCCATGCTGATGCCGATAGCTGGGAAGCGTATGTTGGGAGCCAGCTTCGATTGACTGATGACGGCCACAAAATTAATTCTGGCGAACTCGACTTCGTTAAGGCCCGCGGCATTAATCGATGGTGGGGTGGAACCCGCTTGGAAGGCCATACCGCCTGGCGATGGGACCGGAAAATCAGTGCTCTGATCCCGCCCGAATGCTGAGGTCGACAGGCTGCACAATGCCCCACCTCCAACAGGCGTCGCCTCAGGTTCTGCGATAGCGGCTCGGCAAGACCCCGGTCTCACGCCTGAAGACCCGGGCGAAATGGCTCGGGCTTGAATATCCGACAGCAATTCCAACCCGGATGATGCTAAGATCCGTTTCCTGCAAGAGCTGCTGCGCACGGACCATCCGTTGACGGATGAAATGGCGAGACGGTGACATTCCCGTTGCCTTCTTGAACAGGCGACTGAAATGAAACGCACTCATGCCGGCCTTCTCTGCCAGCTCAGCCAGGTTGAAGGGCTCTGCCAGATGTTCCTCGAGATGCGCCAGGGCTCGCCGCAGCTTGAATCCGGGTAAAGCTGTCTGTCGGTCTCCTTCGTCGTCATTCGAAGCATAGGTCCGGATCAGGTGAACCGCGAGACTTTGGGCAAGCCCTTCGACATATAAGCGACTCCCCCCGTCCTGTACGTTGAGCTCCTCGTGGATCAAAGCCAGAAAGTGAGCAAGTCGCGGATCTTGTCCTCCTGAGACGTCTCGCAGCCGCGGAGGAGAAGCGCTGCCAAGAATGTCGACTGCTACCCGTTCGAAGAGTGGCATCGAAATGTAAAGATGCATCACCTGAAACGGATCAGATCCAAGAGCGCGCCACCGCATCTCGTAGGGTCGGTCTGTCCGGGTCAAAAAGAAGTCGCCGACTTTCACATGGGCTGTCTGCCATTCCCCACCGAGATCTCGCTCTTCGACTATGGCCTCTCCCGACATGACCCAAACCACAAGAGGTTCGGCGACGACCGGGACCAAGAACGGCTCCTGGTTCTGGTGGCGCGAGTAGACCTGAACAAAGAGGTCGCTCCAGGCCAGGCTGTCTCCGCTCAACAAGGTTCGCCCCGCTATGAAACGTTCCAGCCCACGCGATGATGTGCGATCAGGGATCATAGCATCCAGCGGCTTATGGTCGCCCGACAACCCACTCTTATCAACCCCCCGCGAAGTCGGCCGGGGGGCCGGATAAACAACTGGTGCACTTAAGTCGATCATGGCCCTCTTGCCGGTCTGGTTGCTCTTTCTGATGACGATTGTGCCCGTCTTTAATGCGTGATGGACGGCGTTGTTTCCCGGTCTCGTCACAGTGACGGTGAACAGGGCCGGCATTCGCCGGCCCCAAATGACGCCTCCCTACCAGGCGACGGGGCCTTCGGGGGCGACAAACTGGCCGGACACCGCATCGTCGCCGAGCAACGCATATTGGACGGGAAGACGTGCGCCCTCTGCGGGCGTCATGTAGCCGTTGCCTCCCGTCAGGTCCGTCTTGACATAGCCCGGCGCCACCGAATTCACGACGATTGAGGTGCCTTTGAGTTCGGCGGCCAGCTGCACCGTCAACATGTTCAACGCTGCCTTTGAGGCGTTATAGCCAATCAGCCGTGCCTCATAATACGGCGAGGACGGATCACCATTGACGCTGAGCGAGCCCAAGGTTGTCGCCAAATTGACAATGCGACCGGCACTCGACTTGATCAAGAGCGGCAACATCGCCTGGGTAACCGCCAGGGTGCCGAGAAAATTGGTCTCCATCAGCCGTCTTGCCGCATCAACCGTTGCTACAGACGGCGGCCCGTCCTCAGCGTCGACAATGCCGGCATTGTTGACAAGGATGTCGAGCCTGCCATACCGGGCCAAGATCGCTTTGGCAGCAGCTGGGATCGTCTCTTCTCTGTTGAGATCGACCTCAATGGCCTCTACAGCCAATCCGGCCTCAGACAGTTCACGCGCTGCCGCCTCACCGCGTGCGACGTCGCGGGCGCCCATCAGCACCGTGACGCCCGCCTCCGCCAGCTGTCTTGTAATCTCCAGTCCGATGCCTTTGTTTGCTCCTGTAACGAGCGCGATTTTCTTTGTGTCAGTCATCAATTCACCTTTGCATTTGGAAAACATGCGAGGCTAAATATATGAAGGATAGTTCGGCTTTTGGATTCGCATATGGATGTGTCACCCCCTCGCCACCTGAAAGCCCGCAAACAGCCGCGTCAGGCCCGCTCGACCTCTACGATCGATGCCATTTTCGAAGCGACTATTCAGGTTTTGATCGCCGAGGGAACGCATCGGCTGACCACCACGCGTGTGGCAGAGCGTGCAGGGGTCTCGGTCGGCACAATGTACCAATACTTTCCACACAAGCAGTCCCTGCTATACGCACTCAACGAACGCTATCTGGACAGATTGGCGGAACGCGTGGAAATGACTTGCTGCACACAACATGGCCGACCAACCGGCGAGATGGTCGAGGCGCTCATCACCGCCTACTGGGAAGCAAAGACGGAGCGCAGCGATGTCACGCGCGCGCTCTATAGCTCTGCGGTCGAATTGGACAATGAGGCGTTGATTGATGCTTTCGCCAAGCGCATGGATGCCGCGACCAAGGCGATGCTGTTAAGCGCCCCAAATGCTCGCTACAACGATATCAGTCTCGTCAATGTCACGCTTCTTTCCGTCATCTTCGGAACCGTCAGAAACGTCTTCGAACGCAACCTGCCTCCATCGGAACAAAATGCCATTCGTGATGAGTTGAGGCGCATGTGTCTCGCCTATCTCGCCATGGCAGGCGGTGAGGTGTTTCCGCCCACCCAAGCCGCTTGAGGGAGCCTGCCAATGCTGCGAGACATGAGCGACACGTTAGCCTTTGTCGAGGTTGTGGAGCGGGGTAGCTTCACCGCCGCGGCAGAGAGCCTGAGAACATCCAAGGCGCGGATCAGCAAGAAGGTCCAGGATCTGGAGGAGCGACTGGGCGTGAAGCTGCTCCACCGGACCACGCGGAACATACGGTTGACGGAGGCGGGATCGATCTATTTCGAGCGATGTCGTGATCTTGCTCGCCTTATCGGTGACGCGGAGAGTGCGGTCGAGCAGGTGCATGGCAAACCCTCTGGGTGGTTGAGGGTGACGGCGCCGCATTGGCTGGTCACCAAGGCTCTCGCCCCGCTTATGGTCGGGTTTCGAGAGGCCTATCCGGAGGTCAAGCTGCAACTGTTGCTCGACCATGACGTCAAGAATATCGTGCACGAGGATATCGATGTCGCCTGCCGCCTGTGGAACGGCCCCATGCCCGATTCCAACCTCGCCGCCCGTCGCCTGGCCGACATTCAGACGGGCCTTTACGCTTCGAGGCAATACCTTCAACAGCACGGAGTCCCTGAACATCCGTCGCAGCTGAAAGACCATGCCTGTCTGGTGACGCAGTTGTTTTATGGCAGGCCTCAGCACTCATGGCCTCTGACAAGACAGAGCGAGGTCATGGATTTCCCGATCAACCCGGCGGTTGTCGCAACAGACCCGGAGGCCCTGTTCGAATTTCTGATCCGGGGACAGGGCATTCAGCTGACCAATCCGCACCTCGTCCACAACGCTGCGGAGGCCGGCGACGTCGTCCGAATTCTCCCTGAATGGTCCGGACCCAGCGCCACATTGTATGCCGTCAGGGCCGGTGGACGCGTCCAGCCTCTCAAGGTGAGATCCTTCATCGACTACCTGAGCGAGAACCTCGAAAACGTGCTGCGGCTTAGCTGAGCGGCGTCTCTGCACCCTTCCTCATTGTAATCGAATCGCTGACAGCGCGATCAGGGTTCGGCGCCTAATCGCTCGAACGACCACCACTTACTTTCATCCCGTAATCGCCGCGCGCATCGAACTGGCGCTGCTCGGTGACAATGGATGAAGGATTTATCATGAATAGCGTAACACGACGAAACGTCCTCAAGGGGGCGTCCATGCTGGCCACAGTCGCGGCCATTTCGGGAGCCCCTTCCCTCACTTTCGCGGCTGCCCCCAAGCAACACTTTCAGTCGCCCGGTTTCTACAGAATGGCTCTGGGCGATCTGGAAATCACGGCTCTCTCGGATGGCACACTGCCGCTCCCTCTTCCGGAAATGTATCGTGACGTGACCGCAGAGCAAGCCGCTCAACTGCTGCGCGCAGCTTACCGTGACATTCCGACTGACACATCGGTCAACGCCTTCCTCGTCAATGACGGCGAGCGTCTCATCCTCATTGATGCTGGAAGTGGGAGCTACTTAGGCGCGGAAGCCGGGCATCTGTTCGCCAACCTGGAAGCGTCGGGCTACAAGGCCTCTCAGATCGATCATGTTATTCTGACCCATGTCCACACGGATCATTCCGGTGGTCTGGTTCGGGACGGGAAGCTCGTCTTTGAGAACGCGACCCTGCATGTTCCCGCGCGTGAACTTGAATTTTGGCTGAAGACCCCGGCCGAGGCGCGACCGGAAGGCTTGAACCAGCAGCTGTTCCAGGAGGCAGAGGAGTGCCTTCGGCCGTATCTAGAGCGGGGTCGAGTTGAAGTGTTCCAGGATGATGATGAGGTGATTTCGGGTTTCCAATCGATCCTACGCCCTGGCCATACTCCGGGCCACAGTTCGATCGTGGTTGAAAGCGGCGGCAAGAAACTGGTGTTCTGGGGCGATATCACCCATGGCGATATCGTTCAGTTCGAGCAGCCTGAGGTGACCATCGAGTTCGACGTGGATCGTTCGGGGGCGGTGCGATCCCGGCGCGAAGCCTTCGCCGAAGCCATCGCGGATGGCTATCTCGTCGCCGGCGCGCACATCGCCTTTCCGGGGATCGGCAATGTCCTCAAAGAAGGCGAACACTTCGACTGGATGCCGGTGAACTATTCCGATGGTGAAGCTGGGATGGTCAGGTAAGAGCCTGACGACGCAAACAGCTCGGGCACGCGCCCTCACCTGTTTGACCGCAGAGGGGCTGACGTCTCTCTGCGGCCTTGCACTGACTTGGCTTAGTGTTCGTAACACGGCGTCCTCTCGCCCAAATGCGTGACATTTGCGCTCGGCCGATTGATCGGGACGGAGACAATTCTGTCGTCGGGATGCCGATGACGGAGCCGGGGAAGCTGTAGCACTCGACTGCCAGGCGGCACCTTGAAACCTCCGACGATGTGACCCGGTCGTAACACAGGCGTCACAGAGCATCCGTAAGTCGGGCCCGCATTCCAGTCAGCTTAGGAAAGATTGACGTGACCTTATTTAAGACACTCATACTGTCGACCGCCCTGCTGGGCGCCCTCACGACACATGCAAGTGCGGCCGATCTGCCGGCCCCGCCTTCCGGATTGGGCCGGACCGATACCGCACCGGCTTTGAACGCTGTCCCCGCCTATGCCGATACGGGAGCAACGAACCAGCGTGGCAAGGCATGCATGGCGACGCTGGAGACGAATGCCGCGGTTCGGCTCCTCTCCGGTTTTCTTGATATCTGGACCCCAGTTACCCCCTTCGTTGATGCCGATGTCGAAGCTCCCGCCGAAGGCAATTGCCCCGCGATCGCAAAGGCGCCGTGGGACGGCATTCCAGGCAGTACAACTGATGGCAAAGTCATCGAACAGACAGTCCATGCCCACAACATCGCCTATGTGGTTGAAGCCACGCGCGCACGCACGACCGAGCAGGCGGTTCAGGCCTATCTGGACGATCGGCGTGGCAAGAACGCCTCGCTCGTCGATGGCCTTGGTCCATTTGCGGACATTTGGCGCGAAGGCGCCAAACAGGTGACCACGATCACGGAGGTCGCCCCTGATGCCACGAGCGTAAAATATGAAGATGAGGGCAACAATCGTGGTGTCGGAAGCAAGGCGGACGCTGACAAGGGCACGCCTGCCAATCCCGATCTCGGCCTGGCGGTCGATCTCCTCGACGCAGTCGGGGTTGATGCATCGACGGAACCGGCCAAACGCTACTTCAAATACGCCCGCCCCTGGCGCTGGAGCACCGATGTAGCGGTCCTGCCGACACTGGAGCCTGCAAAGAGTGACACCCCTGCCAAGGATGGTGGATATCCCAGTGGCCACACTGCCGAGGCGTGGCGAGATGGGCTGACGATGGCTTATCTGGTCCCGGAACGTTTTCAGGAAATGGTCACGCGCGCAGTCGAACTCGGTGACAGTCGCATAATTGCGGGCATGCATTCGCCCCTCGACGTCATTAGTGGCCGGATGCTCGGCACGGCAGCCGTGGTCTACAACCTTAACCGACCTGAAAATGCCGAGTTGAAGCAGACCGCCCGCGATCAGTCACGCTCCTGGCTCATGAGCAAGACCGGGGCGGAGAACCCGCTCGATTTGGTTCGCCTGGGCCATGCGAGCTCTGCCGAGGAGGACCGCTTCGCCGACTGGTTGTCCAATGCCGCCTACATAACTCCGCGCCTTACCTACGGCTTCAATCGGGTCGGTATGACCGACAAGCCCGCTGTCGTTCCGAAAGGGGCCGAGGTGGTCCTTGAAACGAGATTGCCATATCTGTCGGCCGAACAAAGGCGTGTCGTCCTCAAGACGACCGCACTCCCTTCGGGCTATCCCGTCATGAACGACGCAGAAGGTTATGGACGACTGGACTACTTCCGAGCTGCCGATGGGTTCGGTGCATTCGACGGCGATGTCACCGTGACCATGGACCACAGCCAGGGTGGTTTCCACGAACTGGACACATGGCGTAACGACATCTCCGGTGAAGGCCGGTTGACGAAGGCCGGTACGGGAACGCTCGCCCTTGCCGGAAAGAACACGTTTTCAGGCGGCACGATCATCGAGGTCGGAACCTTGGTTGCCGCCTCGTCATCCGCTCTGGGTACCGGTGACGTTTATCTGGCTGACGGCGTGCTCGCGGTCGGACCCGAAGGCCTCAAACTCGGCGCCAGGTTCAGTCAGGAAAGCGGTGGGACGCTGGCCGTCACATGGAGCAACGCTGAAAGCAGTGGCCTCGACGCCACGGGGGCGATTTCGCTCGCTGGCGGGCGACTTGAGGTTGCTCTGGATTCGGCGGCCACATCGGCAAAGGGTTCAGCCATCACCGTTATCCGGGCCGGCGCAATTGCTGGGAAGTTCGACTCGGTCACACTTGATGGGCAAATTGCCCAGGTCAGCTACGACGAGAACACCGTCGTTGTTTTCGTGCCCAACTGAGCAAGAGAGAATAAGGGCCACACTAAAGTGGCCCTTATTCCTCACATTGTAGAGTACCTAAATGTAAATGCGTCGAACCAGAGGGATCGACTGTGAGGAGGTTCCACCGAAACAAACCGTAACATAACGACATGCCCGCCACGAGCCGTTCGTGGGATGGAGTCGGTGTATGCACGGTCCAAAGGCGACTGCCGGCGACCCCCCGTGCCAATCCACCGGAGCACTCATGTCTTATCTGAAAAAAATCAATCGACGTTCTCGTTCAAACGTCCTCGTTCCAGGCATGCTGGGGGTCATTCTAGCCGTTGTCGGCACTGGCTCGATCACGCGTGCCGCAGACGATGTCTCAGCAGAAGCGGCCCCAGAACCACCCTTCGATGCGGAGCGTTTCGACGGTGGGACGGACAGAAACTGGAGCCTGATCATCGGCGCCGGAGGCAGCTTTGAACCGGAATACGAGGGAGGCAAGGATTTCAAGCCGAGCCCTTTGCCAGTATTCTTGTTCACCTATGGCGAGTGGCTTGAGATCGACCCCACAGGGGTTACCATCACCGCATTCGAACACGAAGGGTTCGAGCTTGCCGGACGGGTCGGCTACGAAAGCGGCCGCGACGAGGATGATGGCGACCGTCTCCGCGGACTGGGAGAAATCGACTTCGCCGCAACCGTCGGAGGCAAGGCGTCATATTCGTGGAACGGCCTCGAACTCTATGGAACCATCGACCAGACGATAGACGGAAGCGAAAGCCTGATCGGCACGATCGGCGCCGAATACAAGGCTCCTGTCACCGAACGTCTGATCCTCGGTGCCGGCGTCGAGGCGGTTATCGCAAACGACAAGCACATGGCAGCCTATTTCGGCGTCAACGCGGATCAGTCAGCGAAATCGGGACTTGCGGAGTATGAAGCGAAAGCCGGTCTTAAGCGTGTCGATGTATCGGCCTCCGCGACGTATCTCTTGACCGAGAATTGGCTGGTGAAAGGGGAAGCCGGCGTCGGATTTCTGACAGGTGACGCAGCTGATAGTCCAATCGTTGAGGAAAAGGTGCAGCCATCGGTGTCGCTCTTTGTGGGCTACAAGTTCTAAGTCCGCCCAACTCTAAACAGGAGCCGGGTTGCCTGCCCGGCTTCAATTCCTTGCGACAGCCATCGCCCTTCATTGGGGGACGGCCGTCTGCGGCGAACCGATACTGAGGTCGGCATCTATTTACCCGATGGCCGGACCGAACGGCGCGTCTCGCGGCACGGGCTAAGGTCGCAGGCGGCACGGCTCCACCTTCGAAGCCTGCTCAGGTCAGCCAGTCAGGGCCAAGCCACCCTGCCGATCGATTTCCCTCCTGATCTCGACAATGAGTCCGTCGAGAGCCGAATTTCGCGACCTGCGTGCCCGGCGAATAACATAGGCCAGCGATGGCGGCGCAGGTAGCCGATCGGTCACAAGCTGCATGTTGCCATGGACATGACGGGCGCTCAGCAATGCCACCCCCAATCCAGCGTTGACGGCGGACACGATGCCTGCAGCGCTTGAACATTCGAATACCGTTTCGAGAAGCGCCTCATCGCGGCCGATGTCCAATGCCCATTGTCGGTAGAAGCACTCGCCATGGAACGAGAGAAAGGGAACCGGTGCATCCGACTGGATCGTCAGCTCCGGATGTTTCACCCAGTGAAGGGTCTCCTTGTAAAGGATGACGTCTGATGGTCGAACTTCATGGTCGAAGATCTGCACCATGGCGGCGTCCAACTCACCGCGTTCCAGCATGCCGCGGAGGTTCATACTCATATGCACCTTTGTCCGGACGGAGACGTTCGGGTGGAGGCGCCCGAAACGGCCAAGGATGCGCGCAAGGTCGCTACAGGCCGTGTCTTCGGTCAGACCGAGCAGAAGTCTTCCGGCGAGCGGCGTCTTTGACAGGCTCAGCAACGCCTCATCGTGAAGTGCAAGGATTCGGCCAGCATAGTCCAGGAGTTCCTGGCCAGCGGGGGTGAACATGGAAGCGCCCGCCTTGCGGCCCAGCAACTCACAGTCAAGGCTCAGCTCCAGGCGCCGGATCTTATGGCTGACCGCGGATTGCGAAAGCCCCAAGACAGACGCTGCCTTGGTGACACCTCCATGGTGCTTGATTGCGCACAAGGCCCTCAGTGCATCGATTTCGAGGCGGCGACTGTTCAACTCGATCATTGTCCCATCCATCTGGCTGCCCCGTCTCAATAACACAGGCGATAGGGATCATGACATCAGTCAGGAGATTGTCATGCAGCCATCGATATTTGTCATGAGCTTCCATGCCGCCTTGCCTCTAGCGATGATGGCAGTTCACCTGATCGAGGCACCATGACAAATCCCGCCAAAAGCGACACGACCGCGCGACACCACCCAATGTTATGGCCAGTGCTTGCCACGCTTTTGATCATCGGATGGAGCTCTGGATTTGTCGGCATCCGCTATGCCAGTCAGGAGGCGAGCGTCATTCTACTGCTCTTCTGGCGCACATTGATTTCAGGAATGATCCTTCTGCCTTTCGCCCTGGCTATCGGGCCGAGGATCTCACGCAATGCGCTGAAAGGTCAGGCGCTTTTCGGCATCATGTCGGTCTTCCTTTACCTTGGAGGCTTCGCGCTTGCCATCGAGCAGAAGGTGTCAACCGGGTTGGTGGCCCTTATTGCCGACCTTCTTCCGCTCGCCATTGCCGCCCTTTCACACCCGGTACTCGGCGAACGGCTGACCGCGCGGCAATGGCAGGGCACGGCGATTGCAGTTACCGGCGTGTTGATCGTGTCCTTGGACAGTCTGAGCTTCGGAACCGCCCCGGCTTGGGCTTATGGGCTGACGATCGCGTCCATGATCATCTTCGCAGGCGCCTCCGTTCTCTACAGAAGACGCAAGACACCGCATATGCCCGTCCACCAGAGCCTTTGCATACACATGCTGACGGGTTCCGTGCTCTTTGGCCTTTGCGCTTGGACACAAGGCAGTCTTGTCCCTCCGATCAGCTCAGAATTCGCCATCGGAATGGCCTGGTTGGTGTTGATCGCGACCTACCTCGCCTATGCGGTCTACTATACCAGTCTGCGGCTCTTTCCCGCCGCCAAGGTCAGTGCCGCGATCTACCTCAGCCCGCCTGTCACCATGCTATGGGCCTGGATGCTCTTTTCCGAGCCTTTGACCTTGACGATGGTCGCCGGGCTGGCAGTGACATTGGTTGGCGTATGGATGACGTCCCGGGACTGAGGAATGACCGAGGGACACGCCTTCACACTCGCCGCAGGACGAGCGTCATGTGCCGCACAATCCGGTCAATTCAAAGGCCAAACTTCTTCAATGCCCCACGGCCAGCCGTAAAACCAGTTGCGCACGGCATTTTGGTGCAAGAGCGCGTGCCCTCAAAACGGCAAGGTTACGACCACCGGCAAAAGACCGGTTTCCTGCCCAACCTTCAGCAATTCGATCCCGATCCAAGCCAGGATGAAGACGACCCCATCTCTCAAGCTTGCCAATGCCGGTCCAGAGCTTAGCGGCAGAGTATCGCTCTCACGCCAAAGAGAAAAATCTGGCCAAAATCGCGGGACGGCCTGTCTGTATGCATGGAAGCGGTGACCGTAACGGCTGGAGAGATAAGTTTCTTCGCCGCGTATTGCCATCTCAAAGGCGAGATAGGCGCAAAGGACGAAGGCTGACATCGAGATCAGGCTGCCGGTTAGGAGGCCAACGCCGGTGATACCTGTCAGACTGAAGACGTAAAGGGGATTGCGGGTAATCGAGTACGGACCATAGGTGACAAGCTCTGAATTCTTCCGCCCTCCGATGTAAAGCAGCACCCAGGCCCTGCCCGCTATCGCGACGAAGATGGCGGTAATGCCCCACATCTCGAAGAATGGGCTCAAGACCGGCAAGGGCGGAGGCGCTGCGGTAACTGCCATGGCACCGAACCCCATGGCGGCTGCGACCCGGAGAGCATTGATGCGATAGTGCTGAAGGAAGGGAGGTTGGACATCGTTCATGGCGAGACCTAGAGAATGGTAAGGGAATGCTCACCTCTCATGTCCATCGGCGGTTGGGCGTGACGATATGTTGCCTCATGTTACGTCATGCTGAGAAAGATGACCGGCTTACCGTGCTGAGCGACATTGCGGCTGCGCGGGGTTGAGCAGACGTGTTCCGCTCCTAGGTGACGTGATCGGAAAATGCGCTGGCCAACCGGAGCGGACACTATCAACCTGACACAGTGCACGAGCCGTGTCCCCAACCTCAAGCGCCTTCGCGCCGGCCCGTTGAAGAAGTCCTGACAGATGAAGTCGCATGCGGACTTCGGTTACCGAGGGCCGGCCGACTGAAGCCTTAGCAACAAGCCGCAACACTTCGTCACAAGTCACAACGCCGTCGCAGCCCTGCCGAGCCTATGAACTGAAACAGTTCAAAAGGAGCCGTATCATGGTCGCGATCATTTGCATGAAATGGGGAAAAGAATTCACCGCCCACCACGTCAACACGCTATACGCCAGCGTGCTGCGAAACATGGAGGAACCCTTCACGTTTGTCTGCCTGACGGATGATGACCGCGACCTTGCAAAAGGCATCTTGGCATTGTCCATCCCGGATCTCGGGCTTCCCGAAGAAGCCTGGCGCCGGGGGTGTTTTCCCAAGCTCGCAGTTTTTGGTCCTCACCTTTTTCCACGTGAGGATGTCGTCCTGTTTCTTGATCTCGACATCATGGTTCTGCGCCCCCTTGCGCCATTCATTGCCGTGGTCCGTGCGCGTCAGCACCTTGTTTTGCAAAGAGAGTGGAATCCCATGCTTTGGAGCCTTCTCCCGCAATGGCTCCGGCCCGATCGGGGCGGCCAATCCTCCGTCTTTGGCTTTTGTCCATCCAAGGTTGGCCCGATCTATGAACAGGTTCAGGCGAATGCCGAGACCATGTCGAGCAGATTCAGAAACGACCAGACGTACCTGACTGAAAAGGTCAGCGATCGGAGTTATTGGCCGGCTGGTTTCTGTGTCAGTTTCAAGAGAAGCTGCGTCAGGCTCTTTCCGCTCAACCTCCTGCTCCCAAAGGTCCGGAGGCCGCAGCTGGCCAAGATTGTTGTCTTCCATGGAAAGCCTCGGCCATGGGAAACGCTTGTCGAACCTGGGGAGCGGTGGGGAACGAAACGGCGTTTCGGCAAAGGCCCAGTAGCCTGGATCGTCAGTTATTTCGCTCTGGCAGATGTGATCCTGAAGGCTCTGGAAGCCGGAGGCTCGCAAGAAGCCTACAAGCGCCGATGGGGTGCCGATCGGCGCAATCGCGCAATCTGCGGAAACAACGCGATCATCTATCTTCCAGGACCAGAGGCGCGGGTGCCTGGGACTGATCCAGCCGCATAACAAGTCCTCTACCACAGGGCAAAAAGCCCGCGACAGATGGCCACCAACAACCGTTCAAGCTCTTCTCCTCACAGGCAGCGGGAGCGCTTGCCCTCCGCGAGGTGGATGACACTCCGATTGATCTCGAGCGATGGAGCTCTCCATGCAGTATGACACGATAATCGTCGGCGGCAGTTTCGCCGGACTGACGGCAGCCCGATATCTGGCTCGGGCGCGCAGACATGTATGCGTCCTGGATCTCGGCGATCCCCGCCATCGCTTTTCAGCCCAGCCGACAGGTATGTGGAGGCGGGACGATGACAATCCACACAGTGTCCTGCAATCCCTGTGGGACGAGGTCGCGACTTACCCGACGGTCACGCTTCTTGCCGAAGCAGCCGTCAAGGTCCAGGCCCAGCAGGAGGATTTTGTTGTCACGAATTGGTCTGGCGAGCATATTGCCGGAAGACGGTTGCTTCTCGCATTCGGCGTCTCCGACAACTTACCAGACATACCGGGTCTCGCAGAACGGTGGGGTGTATCAGTCCTTCCATGCCCAGATTTTCATGGCTTCAATTACGATCGGAAACCAGTTGGCGTCTTGAACGCCTCTCCACGGTCCCCTGAACAAGCGATGCTCTTGTCGGAATGGTGCCCGACGACCCTCTATCTCGATGGCAGCGGATGCGACGCGTCGATGAGAGAGGCCCTTGAGCGACGCAAGATCCGTATTGAGGCGGCGCCGGTCAGACGCCTAGCCGGTGATGGATGCAATCTGGCGCGGATCTATCTTGCAGACAACCAGGTTCAACCACTCGACACGCTGTTTCTTACCGCGTGCCATCAACTCAACAGCTCGATTGCTGAAGAACTGGGATGTGCGATCGAAACCGGCCCGCTCGGGCAGACCATCGCAGTCAACGGTCAGCACATGACTAGCATTCGCCATGTCTATGCTGCGGGAGACATCTGCAGAAAAACAGCAAACATGACCCTGGCCTGCGCAGACGGCATGACAGCGGCGATGGCGATCCACCACTCGCTGGTCTTCGAAACGAACGCGACAGAGTTTGCGTGAACGATGGAGCAGCGAGATCCTAAGCCTTAGGGTTGGGCGACATCATGGAAAAGAGTATCGGCTAAAGCGAAGACAATGTGCCACGCCCCCGCGCCTCTCACGTGAACGGCAGCTCGAGACGGACGCAGAGGCCGTGGGGCATGCGATCAATGAGATGAAGTCGACCTCCATAGGCCTGAACGATCTCGGCCACGATCGACAAACCAAGCCCAAAACCGTCATTGGGTCCAGTTCTAGCCGCATCGGCCTTGAAGAAGGGCTCCAGTATCCTTTGCTTGTCTGCCGCCGAAACGCCCGGACCGTCGTCCGATAAGTCGATCGTCACGCCATTGCTACTTTGGCGCAGTTCGACCAGAACCGACTGGCCAAATTTGGTGGCGTTGTCACAAAGGTTTGTGATTGCTCGTGCCATGGCAAGTGGGGGGCAATGGACAATCAGCCGGTTCGGCCCTCGATATTCGACATTGAAGCCGACATCGGCGAATTCTGTGCACACTGTCTGCACCAAACTACCCAAATCCGTGCGCTCGATCGCCTCCCTGCGATGACTGTCACGCAGATAGTCGAGACTTTCTGTCAGCAGCCGATCGAGACGGCTGATGTCCGACAGCATCGCATCGCGGGCACTTCCATCGCCAAGCCTTTCAGCCCGCATCCGAATGCGCGTGAGAGGGGTTCGCAGATCATGGCTGATGCCCCGCAGCATTCTGGTGCGCGATTCAATCATCATGGAAATGCGGTTGCGCATGCTGTTCAGAGCTCTCGCCACTACGACGATCTCGCGGCTACCACGCTCCTCGAAAATGGGGGCCTCGTTGTTGAGGTCGGCGTTTATTGCGGCATGAGAGATACGCCGAAGCGGTAGCATGATGGACCAGATGGCGAACGAGCAGAAGAGGAAGACCAGCGTCAGAATTGCCACGACATAGTAAGTTCCCTGACCGATAAAATCGCTGATAAACAAAATGTCGTTTGTCGCAACGGTCGAGACCAGCATCGTGGCATCATCGATCTGCGTGGCGACGATCCGCCTGTCTCCGAGAAAGGTGCGCCAACCGTCAAGAGGAACAATCCAATCGTCGGGAGGGAAAAGCCATTCGATGATCCTGTCGGAAAGGTGCTCCTTGGGCGAGGAAAACGCAAATTGGGCCCTCAGAGAGAGCGGCTCGATTGTGACATCCCAGCCTGAACGCCGAGTAGCGGCGATGATAGTCTCGCGCTCGTCTGGCGTGGCGCTTCTCAAGACAATAGCGAAGGAATGCAGCCGATCCGCGAGCTGCTCGATATCTGGTGTTTCGTAATCGTTCCGAAGCCAGCGTTCAACAATCGGCCCGGCGGTCACAACGATCAGCAGTGCCAGCACCACGATTACAACAATCTGCGCAAAGATCGTCTTCGGCGTGACCAAGAAAGGCAGCTTCATGAGGCCTCCATCGCGCGTTGACGTCGCGCCGGACCCAAGACACCGCTATTTCCTTTTCCGCGGCTCATAGTTCTTCGACCGAGGCCGTGAACGTGTAGCCTACCAACCGAACGGTCTGCAACAACAATGGCTCGCGGGGGTCGACCTCGATCTTCTGGCGCAGACGGCTGATATGGACATCGATGCTGCGCTCGATCGGTCCGGCAAGACCAGCATGGGTCAAGGACAACAACTCCTCGCGGGTGATCACTCGACCCGGATTCCGGCAGAAAGCCAGAAGCAAATCAAACTCCGTGGTCGTTAGTGCGACGCGGGCATTTGTGGGATCATGGAGTTGGCGACGCATTGGATCGATCTGCCAGCCATCAAAGCGCAACCTGCGCTGTCCGGTTGTCGACACGAGACCATAGGAGACGCGTCTGAGAAGGCTGCGCACCCGTGCGACGACTTCTCTTGGACTGAATGGTTTGGTGACATAGTCGTCGGCGCCCACTTCGAGCCCGACAATCCTGTCGACCTCTTCGCCCAACGCAGTCACTAGAATGATCGGTATCGTCTTCTCGGCACGGATTTTTCGGCAGAGCGTCAGCCCATCCTCGCCGGGTAACATCACGTCAAGAATGATGAGGTCAAATGTATTGTTTCGTAGAAGCGACTGCATGACATGACCGTCCTCCGCGATCGTCGGGGTCATGCCATTCTCCCGCATCGTCATTGCCAGGAGTTTGCCGATGTCGGGATCGTCTTCCACGATCAATACCTGAACATTTGCCGCTGATGGCTGCATGTTTAGTCCCTCTTGCCCTTGCCTAGAGCATGCATTCGGGGCGCGTCCCTCATATTTCGATTTGTTACATTTTGTTGCGAACCATGCCAATGAAGAAGGTCGGACCACGCAGGCCCGCCCCCTTTCAGTTTGCGCCGCCTGACATCGGCGACGCCTCTGTACCCTTAAGCTTCGGCCGAATGGAGGAACGGTCTGCAGCTGCGGGCAATGCGATCGCCAAAATTTGAGACGATGAGATGGAGGGAGGGAATGACAATCAGCGACAACAGTGTGGATACGAGCAAGCCGCCAATCACCGCGATCGCCATCGGAGAGCGGAACTCTCCGCCATCGCCCACGCCGAAAGCCGAAGGTACCATGCCGCCCGCCATGGCAAGCGTCGTCATGATGATAGGTCTCACTCTCTCACTGCAAGCTTCGATGATAGCCTCGAACCGAGGCAGCCCGTGCGCTTCACGCTCAATGGCAAAATCCAGGAGCATGATGGCATTTTTTGTCACGATCCCCATCAGCATCAGGATGCCAATGACAACGGGCAAGGACATGGCATTGCCGCTGACGAGCAGTCCCCCAGCCACGCCACCAATTGAAAGCGGTAGTGATGCAAGGATGGTCCAAGGCGCCAGCAAGCTGCCAAACAACAGGATCAGGACCACCAAGACGAGCATGATCCCCGAGCCCATGGCGACAGCAAAGCTCTCGAAGACACTGCCTTCTGTGTCAGAATCCCCAGTTGCCTGGATGCGCACGCCATCCGGGAGATCCGTCACGCTTCGAAGTTTCAGCAGCCGCTCCATCCCCTGCCCTGAGGTCATTCCGGGGGCCATATCCGCGCCGAGCTCCACGAGGCGGCTTCGATCTGAACGTTCGATGGCAGAAACCGTCTCGTCGAAACTGACGTCCACGACCGCTGTCAGCGGTATGCGCGTTCCATCGGAACGAGCGACCGTCAGCAGTTCCAATCTACGGAGATCATCACGAGATTTGGCGTCAAGTACAGTGCGGATGGGGATCTGCCGAGATCCGTCGAGCATGCTCGGCAAACGGCTGTCGCTATCACCGACGGTCGACACTCTGATCAGATCGGCAATGTCTGCAGGCGACAGCCCGAGCATGGTCGCCTTGTCGGTCTGGACCTTGAACCGGAGTTCGGGTCGCATCGCTGCATTCTCCGCTGCGGGGGCAATGAAGGATGGATCAGTTGCCATTTCGTTGACGATGCGGTTCGCTGCCTCCTGTACCTTGCTACCGTCGGTCCCGAGTACGGCAAAGGACATGTCGCGCCCGCCGCGGCTGTTGAGAAAACGAAGTTTGGTATCCGCGATCGAGGCAAGATTGTTTTCAATATCGGCTTCGATCTCGAAAGATGACCGTGAACGCGCAGATTTGTGCGACAGATCAATCAGCAGAGTGGCAAAGCGAACATCCTGCTGACCCGACATGCTGGAACCGGCCTGGACGAATACGCCTTCGACCTCCTCAAATTTGCCTATCCGCCGAGAAGCTTCATCGGCAACTTCGCGAGTTTCTTTAAGGGCTGAACCCGGAGGCAGCTCGATCGTCAAAGTCAGCTGGCCCGTATCCTCTTCCGGCAGGAAGGCAGTTGGAACAGAGAGCAGGGCCATCATGGCAAACACAAAGGATGCCATTGCCACTCCGACGGTCACCCATCGCCAACGCAGGCTGAACCGCAGCAGGCGTTCGTAGGCGGTGATAAAACGTCCTTTGGGTGCCTCTACCGGAGGGCTGCCTGTCATGAAATAGGCCGCCAGGATAGGCGTAATCAGGCGTGCCACGATCAGAGAGAAGAAGACGGCAATGGCGACGGTCAGGCCGAACTCACGGAAATACAGACCAACGACGCCGCTCATCATTCCGACCGGCGCGAAAACGGCGATGATCGTGGCCGAGATCGCGATGACGGCTAGCCCGATCTCGTCTGATGCGTCCAGAGCAGCTCGATAGGCTGACTTTCCCATGTTGCGGTGACGAACGACGTTTTCGATCTCGACGATGGCGTCATCGACCAGAATGCCGGTCACCAACGTGATGGCGAGTAGGCTCAGGATGTTGAGAGAAAACCCGAGGAACTCCAGAGCGAAGAATGTGGGTATGATGGAAAGTGGTAGCGCAACCGCAGCCACTACCGTCGCGCGCCAGTCCCGCAAGAATAGGAAAACGACGATGATGGAAAGGATCGCCCCTTCCACCAGGGTATGCATCGCAGAGCTGTAGTTGCCGGCAGTATAAGCGACATTGTCGCTTACGAGACGGAAGCCGACATTCTCGTGACTGGCGCCCAGCTCGAGCACGGCATCCGCTACGGTTGCCGCGACGGAGACATCACTGGCGCCTTGAGTGCGATAAACGGAAAAACCGACGACGTCCTTGCCATTCAGCGTTGCAAAGGATCTGGGCTCTGCAATGGTGTCCTGAACCCGGCCCAAGTCGATGAGGCGGACCGAGGCGTCAGAGGACAGAGCAATGCGCTGATCTGCCAAGCCCTCAACGGTCCTGGCCGCAGCCATCGTGGTGAGGGCCTGCTCGCGCCCGCTAACATCGCTTCGACCACCTGAAGCATCCACCTGCGTTCTGACAAGTGCGTCGTTGACGGTGTTTGCGGACAGGGAAAAGGCGTGAAGCCTGTCGGCATCGAGTTCAATGCGGATCTCGCGATCGGCGCCGCCGACACGCTCGATGCGCCCGACCCCGGGCAATCCCTGAAGCTGTCTTGCGACGATGTCATCGACGAACCAGGAGAGTTCGGCGACTGTCATATCATGGCTGACGACTGCATAGGTCACCACAGACTGCCCCTCCTCCTCGACCCGTTCGATGACGGGTTCGTCGATTGACGGCGGCAGGTCGGAACGTATCTTGGCTAGAGCATCGCGCACATCGACCATCGCCCTGTCTGGCGTCACCTTGCCGACTTCGAACTCGACTGACGTCACCGAGCGACCTTGGCTGATCGTGGACTTGAGTTCTTTCAGTTCTGGCAGGGACGCAACCGCATCCTCGACCAGCCGGGTAACTTCGGTTTCCAATTCAGTCGGCGTCGCTCCAGACTGTTCTATGGTGACCTTGACGAGGGGAGTAATGATGGTCGGGAAATAGGTGACCGGCAGGCGCGAGAAGCTGTAGAGCCCCACGATCGTCAGGATGAAAAACAAGAGGATTGATGCCAATGGCTTACGGATTGCCCAGGCCGATAAGTTGGCGTTCATCGACGAAATCCCTCACCAGCATCGGCCGGCAGCAGAGCCTCAGATAGCTCGCGCTGCGTAGTGACCTCAGCAGAAGCAAGGTCGGGGATAGGGATGACGCGGTCCCGATCCCTGAGAAAACCGCCTGCCTTCAAGACGACCATCTCGCCATCTCCAACACCCTCGAGGATTTCCACCAGGTTGTCGCGCTGTGCGCCCACTTTGACATTTCTCACCGAAACAAGATCATTGTTGACGACGTAGACGCTATTGACGCCTTCCGCGCTTTTGACCGCCGTTCCCGGTAACAGAATATTGGACCGTTCGGCGGTATCGACCTCGCCGCGGGCATAGGCGCCCGGTATGAGCGGGGCATCGCCGTCAAGTTCGATCCGGATAGAGCCGCTCCTCGTCTTCGGATCCAGCCGTGCAGCGCTCAATCGCACAGTTCCAGCCACAGGTGTTTCAACGCCAGGCACCGCGATCCTAGCCATCATGCCTTCCTTCAGGCGAACGAAGCTGGCATCGGTGACCTCGGCGACAAACTCGATTGCCCCATCGCGCGCGATTGTGAATAGTGGATCGGCTGAGCTGGAGGTCAGGGCTCCGACATTGGCGCTACGTTCGAGAACAATGCCGGCGCTCGGCGCCCGCACTGTGCATCGCTCCAGCGTCAATTCGATCTCGCGGCGTTCGCTCGCAATCAGCTGCTCGTCCGCTTCGGCCAAAGCCAACGACGACCGCGCCAGTTCCAATTCCGCTATTGCGCGATCATAGGCGTTCTGATGCTCTTCCAGCGTTTGATCCGAAACGGCTCCCTTGGGCCGAAGGGAACGGCTTCGCTCGAGCCTCTTCAAGGCCTCACGTTCGCTCACCAGAGCGATATCGACCTTGCTCCTCTCTGCAGCGATTGCGACTTTCGCGCGCTGTATGCTTACCGTATTCTTGTCCAGCGCTAACCGGGTCTCCTTGGAGTCCAAAAGCGCCAACGGTTCTCCAGCCTCTACCCGTTCGCCAACCTCGATCAGGATTTCGGTAATCTCTCGTCCCTCAATGGACGGATGAACCTGGATCACTTCACGGGCGGCCAGCGTGCCGACCACGGTGATCTGCTCCGTAACAAGCCCCTGGCGGGCAACGACGACTGTCACCGGCATCTGATCCGCCGCTCCGGCTGGCATACCGCTAATCGTAAGACCAACACAGCCCGCAAAAGCGAAACTGATATTACGCCAAAGTACAGGCCGGCCCGGCCATGCTTTCCCGTCCATGAAACCACCTCTTCGTTGGCTGCGGAAAGTTATGAGCCGCAGACGATCTCGAAGTTCGGACACTAGAGATTAGGTCGGCCAATGGGGTTTCATCGTGTTGCTGTATGTTACGAGACGCGGGCCTTGCCGGGTCAGCCCCTGTCAAAGGGGCAAGCGCTCCCCCGCAGGTGAAGCCTCAAGAGTTGGCGCTGAACGGCGCCAAGCACCGATAGCCTCCGCCTTGAAGGGACATGAACCGACGACCCGCCATAACTTCGGATCCAAGCCCGCAGGAAAGCGAGCAAGATCATGCATCCGGTTCATTTGGAATGTCCCGAAGGGGGCCGAGTGGGGACGGTCGGCTTCCGCTAGAACGGTGGAAGCAGACAATAAGTGGTATTTAGCTGCCAGATCATCAATTTTGACTGAGTCCGCGTTTAGCCAGAAGAGCCCGACATCATTTCGGAGGCCTTGGCCCTAGCTCTACAACGCCACGGTCAACGTCGGCGTAGTTGTCCGCAAATCGTCACCGGGACCCCTTAGGCTTTAAAGATTGTTGAGGTGAAGCTGCATCAGTTCATCAAAGCAGGACTGGTTTGCGGCAAGAACCGGATGCCCATTCAGGAACTCGGGACCGCTTGCGGGAAAGGCAAGGCTCTTTCCGCCGGCTTCGCGGACGAGGCAGAAACCGGCCATGCAGTCCCACGCTCGCATATGCGGTTCGTAATACCCAACCAAGCGGCCTGCTGCGACATAGGCTAGCATCAACGCACCGGACCCGTTGCGGATGAAATTACCGCCCTCCTCCATGAGGCCTGCGATGATCGCACCGACGCGTTCGGGGGTGACGTAGTTGTTGCAGCCTATCCCCGTCATTGCATTCTGCAGATTGCGGGTGGGGTCGAGGCGCAGGGACTTCCCATTCAGCGTCGCACCGAAACCGAGCGCCGAGGCGTAAAGCTCATCCGAGCAGGGCACATGGATCACACCCACGACCGGCTCCCCATCCCGGACGATCGCGACGGAAACACACCAGGTCGGCATCCCGTTGACGAAGGGAGCGGTGCCGTCGATCGGGTCGACAACCCAGGTGAAGCCGGAGGAGCCTTCGTCATGGCCGAACTCCTCGCCTAAGAACCCGTCATCCGCATAGATTTCGGCGACGCGTTCCTTGAGGAAGGTCTCGACGTTGCGGTCGGCGATGGAAACCACATCCTGTAGGTCGCGCTTCGTTTCGATCACCAGCGTGTCGCGCCGGTTGAAATAGTCGAGCGCCATGGCGCCCGCTTCCGCTGCCAGCGTCTTGGCGAGGGCAAAGCGCGCTGCGAGTGCCGTATCATTCATTGTCATTCTCTTCTTCCTTGGTCTTCTTTTAAAAAATCTTCAGCCGCTGATGACGGCAATGCCACGGTTCTTGAACGCCAATGTGACGTCGCTCGTAGCAGCATGGGCATGGTCCACGTCGTGATCGATGACGAAGAGCGTGCCGACATCGGTCTCGACCTCATATTCGACATGACCGCCGAGATAGGCGGAGTGCAGGACGCGGCCCCTCAGGCCCTCTGCGCCGGCAGAGTCGATCCGGATGGCACCGGGCCGCACGGCGAGTTTGGCAGGGCCTCGGCCCGCCTTGGACTGCAGGCGATGCTCGAGATTGCTGACACGCACCAATACTTGGCCGCCCTCCGATTGGACCACCTCACAGGGCAGCACATTCGCCTCCCCCATGAAGTCGGCAATGAAGGGCGAGGCCGGCGCTTCGTAGAGTTCGCGCGGTGCCCCCGACTGGGCGATCTCGCCATCCTTCATCACGATAATCCGGTCGGAGACGGCAAGCGCCTCGTCCTGGTCATGAGTGACATAGACGGCTGTGAAGCCAAGGCGTTGCTGGAGATCGCGGATCTCAGTGCGGACGCGGCGCCTCAAGCGTGCATCGAGGTTGGAGAGCGGCTCGTCGAGCAGAAGCACCTGCGGCTCTAGGACTAGGGCTCGCGCCACAGCCACGCGCTGCTGCTGCCCTCCCGACAGTTCTGCCGGAAGGCGATGCCCCATGCCCGCGAGGCCAACGAGTTTGAGGCCTTCCTCGGCCTTCTCACGCGCCTCCTTCTTGCCCGATCCTGATGACTGAAGGCCGTAGGCGACGTTTTCCAGCGATGTCATATGCGGAAAGAGCGCATAGGACTGGAAGACCATGGACACGTCGCGTTCGTTGGCCGGCAGCATGGTCACATCCTTGCCACCGATCAGGATCTTTCCGGACGTCGGGTGCTCCAGACCCGCCAGCATGCGCAAAGTTGTCGTCTTGCCGCAGCCGGAGGGGCCAAGCAGGGTCACCAAAGTACCGGGCTCGATGGTGAGTGAAAGATCATGGATGGCGGTGAAGGCGCCAAAGGACTTGCGGACATTCTGGAAGGTGACGGATCCGGCTTTGACAGTGATCATGCGGTTTTCTCCTGACCGAGAGGAACGGGACTGTTGTTGCCGAGACCGGCGATACGGTTTTCGCGACGCAGCTTGCGTTCGCCGACGAGGAGCTGGAAACCACCGATGATCGTGATCATCACAATGATCAGCATGGAGGAATAGGCGATCGCCACGCCGTACTCGCCATTTTCGACTAGGCCGACGATGTAGGAGGTCGCCATGTTGTGCTCGGCGCTGACAAGGAAGATGACAGCACTGATCGAGGTGATGGCTCGCACGAAGGAGTAGACGAGTGCGGCGGTGATCGCTGGACGCAAAAGCGGCAGGATAATCTTTCGCACCGTGCGGAAGCTGTCGGCTCGAAGCGTGAGAGAGGCTTCATCCAGGCTCTTGTCGAGCTGGCTCATCGCCGCGATCCCGCCGCGGACACCAACCGGCATGTTGCGGAAGACAAAGCAGGCGATGAGGATCAGGGCAGAGCCGGTCATTTCGAGCGGTGGCAGGTTGAAGGCCATTATGTAGCTGACGCCGATGACCGTGCCGGGGATGGCAAAGCTCATCATCAGGGCAAACTCGAAGATGTTCCGACCGGCGAACTTCTGCCGGACGATGATGTAGGCGGTCAGAAGTCCGACGGCTGCGGTCAACGGCGCGGAGATCAGCGAAATCTCCATGGTCGTCCAGAAGGAATTCCAGGCAACACCCGTCCAGGCGATCGAGCCGTTCTGGATGCTGACCGAAAACGCGCGGGCGTAGTGTTCGAGGGTCAGCGTGTTGTCGAGGCCCCAGGTGGTGACGAAGCCGCCCACGAGGATCATGCCGTAGATGACGACCGTGAAGATCATCCACGGGATGACGAGAGCATGTACGCCGATCGAGATACCGCGCGGCAGGGCAATATGGGCGCCGCTGTCGCCCTTGCCGGTGACGGTTGCGAAGTTCTTCCCCGACAGCCAAAGACGCTGGGCAAGAAAGGCCGACAGCGTGAAGAAGAGGAGGACCAGCGCCAGCACCGCGGCGCGCGACGGATCGTTCTGCGAGCCGACAACGGCGAAGAAGATTTCGGTCGAGAGCACACCATTGCTGCCGCCGAGCACCAGCGGATTGCCGAAATCGGCCATGCTTTCGATGAAGCCGATCAGGAAGGCATTGGCGAGGCCCGGCTTCATGAGAGGCAGCGAAACGCGCCAGAAGGTGCGCCAGCGATCGGCTCTCAGCGTCTGCGAAGCCTCTTCCATCGACGGGCTGACGCCCTCGACGACACCGATCAGGACGAGGAAAGAAATCGGGGTGAAGGACAGGACCTGAGCGATCCAGATGCCGGTCAGGCCGTAAAGCCAGCGCCCCGGCTCGATACCGAACATGCTGGACAGGGTTTCCGTGACCACGCCGGCGCGACCGAATAGCAGAACGAGTGCAAGGCCGATGACGAAGGGTGGCGTGATGATCGGCAGGACCGTGAGAAGGCGCAGGCCCTTCTTGAACGGGAAGCGGGTGCGGGTCGCCACGAGTGCGAAGGCAAGGCCCAGTAATGTGGAGGCGGACGCCGTCATGATTGCGAGCGTGAAGGTGCGCCAGGCGACGCCGCAGCGGCCCTCACCCACTAGGCAGCTCAGGCTCCAGATGCCCGGATCCTGCAGGTTGCGGATGAAGCCATCCGGCTTGAAGGAACCGTCGAAATCCTGGACGGCCGCCACCAGCATGCTGCCGATTGGATAGAAGACGAAGACGAAGACGAGGAAGACAAGGAGCGAGATCGACCCGACGACGAAGGCATCGCCCTTCATCACGCCGCGTTCGACCAGACCGAAGGCGAACATCAGGACGAAAACGATTGCCATAGTGACGGCACCGGCACCCATCGAGGGTTGTCCGTCGGACAGTGCTCCGAAAAGCGTTTCGCTGATCCCCCAGGTCCAGCCGGAGAAGCCGACCGCCAATCCCTGCAGGCAGAGATAGACGAGACCAGCTCCACCTGCTGCCGCAAAAAACGCACCACGGCGCATCGGGTCGGCAATGAAACGTGCTGCGAAACCGAGACCGAAGAAGAGCACGACACCGAGAAGCCAAAGGCGCCCGTGACCCACCAACTGCAGAACGCCTGGCGCAGTGCTCTCCGTGAAGGGAAAGTCGCCGAGCCAATCAAGGCCGAAGAAGCCGGATTCCAGCCTGTACCAGGGAAGTAGAATGAAGGACGCGGCTCCAAAGGCCAGCAACAGGTCCAGTCTGCGGTTGCCATGTCTCATGGTCGACCTCATCAATAGATTCGCGGGAAGAGAAATGGGCCGGCGGTCCAGAGACCGCCGGCTGATAGGGTAAGGCGTCAGTTGGCGACAGCGCCGATCTCACGGTCCCAGCGCTCAAGCAGCGCCTTGCGCTTTTCCGGATCGCCATAAGTCTTGAAATCGTAATCAATCAGCTTGATGTCCTCGAAGCGCGGCGCTTCCTTGGGGATCTCCGCCGTCTTGTTCGAGGGAAGCTGGAAGGACTTGGCGTCCTTCATGCGCGACTGCACTTCAGGCTTCAGCGACCAGTCGTACCAGGTCTTGGCATTCTCCATGTTGCGAGCGCCCTTGACGATCGACATGGAGCCGATCTCGTAGCCGGTGCCTTCGCAAGGTGCGATCGACTTGACCGGGAAGCCCTCGGCCGTCTGGGCCACCGCATCATGCATGAAGACGATACCGAGGCCGGTCTCGCCGCGGGCAGCAGCCTTCACCGGCGCGGAGCCGGACTTGGTGTATTGCGAGATGTTGGCGTTGAGGGACTTCAGATATTCGAAGGCCTTGTCTTCGCCCATGATCTGTACGAGCGAGGCGAGCGCGGTATAGGCGGTTCCGGACGAGTTCGGGTTAGCGATCTGGATCTCGCCCTTTAGTTCCGGAGCCAGTAGGTCGGCCCAGCAAACCGGTTCCTTATAGCCCTTCTGCTTGAAGATCTCGGTGTTGTAACCCCAGCCGAGCGCGCCGGCATAGACGCCGACGGTCTTGAAGCCCGAGCTTTCGGCCTGGTTCTTTGCCCAATCCTGCAACTGGTCCAACATCGGCGACTTGTATTCTTCCGTCAGCCCTTCGGAAGCGGCCTGGAGATGAGGGTCGCCGGTGCCGGCCCACCAGAGGTCGGTCTTCGGATTGCGGGCTTCGGCGCGGATCTTGGCATAGGCCTCACCGGAGGACATGCGGACCATGTTGACCTTGATGTCGTGTGCCTTTTCGAAATCGCCCTGCATCTGTTCGCAGATCACGACGTCGGCGGCGCAGATAAGGTTGAGCTCACCGGCAGCCAGAGCCGAACCGGCAGACAAGCTCGTGCCGGCGAAGAGTAGAGTCGAGAGTATTGTCAGTCGCATGGGTATCCTCCTGTTGCTTGCGTCTGATGGAAGTCGAAGAAAACGGACAAGCCTTCGGCGGCGGTGCCTGGAAGGCACCGTGTCTGAGATCGTCCGGTCGTGGAAAAATCAGTTCGTCGGGTTGATCTCGCTATCGAAGCGGCTCAGGAGCCGACTTCGCTGTTCGGGTGATCCGAAAGTGGCAAAATCATAGTCCACCATCTTGATCATCGAGATATCGGGAGCGGCGGGCGGCAGCACGGCCCGGGCATTGGATGGCACCTGGTTCTGGCCCGCGGCAGCACCGGTCGCCTGCCCTTCGGGGCTCAGCGCAAAATCGACGAATCGCCGCGCCTCTTCCAGATTGCGACTGCCCTTGACGATGCTGACCGCTCCGATTTCGTAGCCGGTGCCCTCGCAGGGCGCGACGATCACGAGGGGAGCGCCCGCCTCTTTTTGCGTGACGGCATCATGCATGAAGGAGATGCCGATCGTGATCTCTCCCCTGCCCGCCGCCTTGACCGGCTCTGCACCGGCCTTGGTATATTCGGTGATGTTCTGGCCGAGTTCGCGCATATAGCCAAAAGCCTCGTCTTCGCCAAGCAACTGCACGAGCGTCACCAGCGTTGTGAAGGCGGTGCCTGACGAATGCGGGTTTCCAGACAGGATGTGGCCGCGATAGATCGGCTTGGCGAGATCCTTCCAGCAGTTGGGCGCCGGCAATCCTGCAGCCGCCAGAAGCTCACCGTTATAAGCAAATCCGAGTGCCCCGGCATAAAGGCCGACGGACGTGCCGCCGGACAGGGAAAAGAAGTTCCGAGCCCAGGGCAGAAGGTCTGCTTCTTGCTGGGGACGATAGGGTTCAAGCAATCCTTCATAGGCTGCCTGCAGATGCGTGACCCCGGTCCCGCCCCACCAGACATCGACCGTCGACGCGTCTTTCTCAGCCCGCACACGGTCGAGTATTTCTCCGGTGCTCATCCGCGGCATGTTGATGGCAAGCCCGGTCTTCGCCTCGTAGGTCTTTTCCATGACGGCGCACCAGACCTCGTCGACACCGCACAGAATGTTGAGCGCGTCGGCTGCCCGCGAACTCGTAGCCGTGGCAAAGGTTACAAGCACCCCTGCGCCGATGGCGGTCAATAACTTCACGTCGCCCTCCCTTGGAACCTCCCCGTTCCAATGACTGAATCATGTCCATATCGGTTCCGGCTGGCAACCCGGAGAATGGTTACCGATCTTTCAACAGGGCCGCTTCCATGCGTTTCAGGGATTTCAAATATTACAATTGTGACGTCCAGCGATAACCAGCAAATCTTTGGCGTTTTCTCCCTGCCCGGTTATGATGCCGATGGGAGGACTGCAACGTGTTGAACCAAAAGGTGAAAATTCTGATCGTCGAAGACGATCCGGATATGGCGGAGCTTATCTGTGACCTGGTGGAGGCAGAGGGATGGATACCAGTTACCGCCCCCTCAGCCGAGGTTGCACAAGAACGATTGCAACATGAGACGGTTCAACTGGTTCTGGTCGACCACAATCTGCCGGGCCTTTCGGGCCGAGCCTTCGCGCAGCGTTTGAGGGCGCAGACCGATGTCGGCATCGTCATGGTGACAGCAGCAGGAAGTGCGACCGATCGGGTGCTGGGGCTCGAAACTGCGGCGGATGACTATGTGGTCAAACCCTTCGAACCGAACGAACTGACCGCACGGATCAAGGCTGTTCTCCGTCGTACCCATCCACAACTGCGCCACGACAGGGAGATTGAGCGCGAACAGCCGTCGACGGCGCTCAGGCTCGGCGAATGGGCTGTCGATTTGGCTCAGCGCCGCGCCGTTTGCCTGACCGATCCAACCAAGGCGCTAACGGCAGCAGAGTTCGCCCTGCTTGAGATCCTCGCCGAGACGCCGAACGCGCCCGTGAGCCGCGCCCAGATTCTCGACCGTATGGGCGCTGACTCCGATCGTTTCGTTGATCGCAACGTCGATGTCCTGGTGCTACGTCTCAGGCGTAAGATCGAGCGGAACCCAGACCTCCCACGCCATATCCAGACCCGGCGCGGCAAGGGCTATGTCTTGCACACTGACGATGCTGGATCCCTGCCTTGATTAACCGTGCATTCCTCTCGTCCATCGCCTTTCGATTGCCCTTCGCAATTGCATTCATCTGCGTCTCGGTTCTCCTCCTGTCGACCGTCGCCATCTATGGTCTGCAGAGGGCGCGCAGCGAAATGTCGGCCTACAGTGTGCAGGCCTTCTCAAGTCTCGCCAAGGCCTCGCTCGTCTCAAGGCAGGTTTCCGACCTCGTTTCGAGCGCACCTTTCCTGATGAATGCAACGTCCCCCTACCGTGTCTCGAGTGAAAGCCGTGCCGTGGTTGCCCAGGTGGGCACCCTTCTGCAAACCATGGCACCGGATAAGCCGGGCGCTGGCATGCCAGGCACCGGCGCGCACCGGATCATCGAACTGCTTGAGAGGATCGAGGCCCAGACACTGGCACTTGCGGCAAATGCAGATGCCGCACAGTTACACAAGGCAGAAGCGGCCGTCGCACTCGGAGAGATAGCTACCGCTCGCGCCATTCAGGATCAGGAGCTACGGCAGCGCCTGAACGACATCGCACAATCAGCCTCCACGTCGGACAGTCTCTTCCAGCTTGGCGAACTTCAACGACGCTTCGTGGCCGAGACGACCGTCCGAATGCTGGTACCAGGCCCCAATCTAAGGGTCTCGCCTGAGCAACTGGAACCCTACCGTCGGATCTTTGAGGCACAGACCCGTTACCTCCTGGAGATGTTCACCATCCGCGCATCGGTCTCACGGCTGCACACAGTCTCGCGCGACCTCTCGCATGCAACCGAAACCCAGAGCGCATTCGTTGCCAGCGCGCTGAACAAGAATCTCGAAGCCACCTCAAGCGCATTGCGCCAACTGCTTTTCATGATCGTGCTTGCATCCTTCGCGGTCGTTATCCTCGCTATTCTCTCAATTCGCTCAGTTATGCGCGTTTCACACGGAATAGGTGACCTCTCGCGCGGCATGAATGCGCTGGCTCGCGGAGAGGAAAATGTCGGGCCGCCCGTTTATGCCGGGACTGAAACGGAGCTGATCCGCTTGCTTGACGCCTTTCGCGCTTTCAAGGAGAGCGTCGATCGCGTGTCCCGTCTGAGACGCACGGCAGAAGCGGCTGCTCGGACGATCCGATCCACTTTTCGGTCGATGAATGAGGGCATTGCCCTCTTCGATCCGACTGGCCGACCGATCACGATGAACCGTCGCATCATCGAACTGATGCGCCAAACGGGATCGTCGCGAAAAATGTCGCTGCGCCGGTTCGTTGGAACGGTCCCGGAGATCGATCCCCTTCTTATGCCCACCGAAAACGAGAGCGGCTCGCTTGTGGAGCGTCAGATGCTGCGGCACCGGTTTGTTGACGACCAGGTGGTGGAGATTTCTGCTTCAAGGCAACCTGACGGCGGCGTGGTCCTGCTCGCCCGCGACGTGACGGCCATGGATCGCCAGGAGATCGAGGCGGCCCGCGCCCAGCGCCTGGATGTGGTCATGCGAATGACGCATCAGGTAAGCCACGAGGTTGGCAATATGATCGGCATCATCACCGGCAGTCTTGGCCTACTGGAGCGCGAACCAGAGTTCACCGAACGGCAGAAGCGGCACCTCGGGCGCATAAGAAAGGCCGCTGAACGAGGGCGCGCACTCGCCTCCAGCATGTTATCCGTCGGTAGCCAGCAGCAGATACGGCCAGCCTCGATAGACATCGCCACGATCCTTCAAGGGATGGCGGATGTACTGGAAATGGCAATTGGCGCCCGCAATCGTTTGGAGCTGGATCTCGCAGCCAATCTGCCAACCGTCAGTCTCGATCCTGCGCTGCTCGAGCAATCCATTCTGAACCTTTGCCTGAACGCGTCGGCCGCAATGCCAGATGGCGGAACAGTCCGAATTGAAGCGCGCGGGGAGGCAAACACGGTCACCATCGCAGTCATCGACGAAGGTGTCGGTATGTCACCCGAAGTCCTCGACCAAGCGATGGAACCCTACTTCACCACGAGGTCGAAAACCGGAGGGTCTGGCCTCGGGCTCGCCATGGTCTACGGGTTCGTCCGCCAGTCTGGTGGTGAAGTCAGAATCACCTCTCGCTTGTGGGAAGGCACACGCGTAGAGCTTTGTTTCCTTCCGTCGCAGTCGGATGCAACGCCGTGGCAGGCTGAACACGAGCGGGTCCAAGCTCACCATTGAAGGGCTTTAGCCCTCACCATTCGGCCGAGCATGACAGAAACCTGGATAACCAAAAACGGAAATAATTCCGCTCGTCCGCCATGTTGACGTCGGCCCAACGCCAGGGCACAAAGATGGCATCCACGGTCGCTCGCGGCAGGAAAACAGAGGAAAATCAAAGGCTATTTTTCTAAGCCATTGAAATCATGTGAGAATCCAGCCTCTCCAGGCAGGCCATTTTAGGTCGGTTTTCCGCTGAAAAACAGCGACTATCTCTCAGAGAAAAAGCGACGCCTTCTCAACAACTTGAGCAACAGTTGCGCAGTTCTTCAGGCCACCCGTCGTCCTTCTGGGAGCTTCGCGAAATCGGCTGGGGATCCAACGCGAGCATTGTAGTCGTGCCTCCGACGGCTTGCGTGCTCCAGAAACGAACTCAGCAGAGTCGAAGGTCACCCCGCATCCAGATACTGTATGTGATCTGATTCGTTCGGCCCTACCCCTCCTGCCCACAATTCGACTAGAGATAACAACGAGGACCAGCGCATAAGCGTATGTGAACCGTTCGTACGTGTCCTGTTTGGGAGGACTAATTGAAGATCCTGTTCGTGGAAGACGATCCCGAGCTGGCTCGTTGGATGATCAAGGCGCTCAAGCAGCGATACGACTTCATCATCGACTGGGCTGAGGACGGCGCCGTGGCGGACAACCGTTTGCGGACGGAAGAGTTCGACGTCGTGATCCTCGACCTCGGACTTCCCGTGATCGATGGAAGGTCGCTGCTTGCCGCGATGAGAAACCGGGGTGACAACACACCGACCCTGATCCTCACTGCCAGGGACACACTCACCGAGCGGATCGGTACCCTTCACGAAGGGGCTGATGATTTCCTGGCAAAGCCCTTCGCGATCGAAGAACTCGAGGCGAGACTGGTGGCGCTTGTCAGACGATCGCATGGCCGAAATACGGGCACGTTTTCCTGCGGCGGCCTGACCTACTCTCCAGCGGAGCAGCGGTTCACGTTTGATGACGCGCCGCTTGAACTCACTCCGCGTGAGCACTCCATGCTGCGTGTCCTGATCCAACATGCAGGCGAACCAATGTCGAAGCAAAAGATCATGGACCGGATGTTCTCCTACGATGCCGATATCCAACTCGAAGCAATCGAGGTCATCGCGCATCGCCTGAGGAAGAAGCTATCGGGGTCAGTTCAGATTACGACGCTGCGGGGCATCGGCTATGTTCTTGAAGCGAACCTGCCATGACACATCAACCGGAACGCAGCGGACGCCGCCTGGCGATCACGATCGGCTACTGGATCCTACCAGCCATCATCGTTGCGATGGCCTCGACATTGTGGTTCAGCACGACGACAATCCGAGAACTTGCAGACAGTGCCTATGACCGATCACTTGCGGGTGCCATCCGCGCGATCGATGCCAATATCTCTAGCGAAAGCGGCGGCGTGGGCGTCGAGCTTCCTTATAATCTCTTCGCCTTCTTTCAATTGACTGCCCAGGGCACGGTCTACTTCAATGTCTCGACCAGCGACAATCTGGTTCAAATCGGTGACGTTCTTTTACCGAAAACGCCTGGACTCGAAAGCGGCGAAATTCGGTTTCATGACGGCAATTATTTCGGTCAGGATATCAGAGTTGGTGCCCTCAAACGTCCGCTCGACCCGGCAAGTCCCGAAGGGGTCCAGATCACCATCCAGGTGGCAGAGACCAAAGTATCGCGTGGGACATTCCAGAATGCGCTAATCAAGCGGGCGATCCTTCGGGATGTGCTCGTCGTGCTCATCCTTGGTCTTCTGATTGGTCTCGGCGTCTTCAAGGCGCTCCAGCCCCTGAACCGTCTGAAGGACACAATCGATGCGCGCGAGCCCGACGATCTGAAGCCGGTTGCCGTCGCCTCCCTGCCGCTCGAAGTCCAACCTCTCGTGCAGGCGATGAACGGGATCATGCAAAGGACTGCCGAAGAGGCAAGCCAGCAACGCCGGTTCCTCGATGACGCATCGCATCAGCTCCGTACGCCGATGACCATCCTGCGAACCCAGATCGAGTATGCGCTGCACCAGTCCTCGCTCCCGGATGTCAAGGCGACGCTCGTATCTTCGCGTGAGGTATTGGAGCGATCGATCAGAACGACCAACCAACTCCTTGCCCTGGCAAAGGCGCGCACCGCTCAAGGGACTGAAATCTATCCGCAGGAAAGGCTCGATCTCTCCGAGACGATCGCCGACACGATCCGCATGCTCTGGCCGCGAATCCGATCCCGGAAAATGAACTGCGTATTCGACGCCTCGGAACACGCAGTGATCGTGCGGGTCAACGAGGGCCTTCTGCGCGAGGCGCTCACCAATATCATTGACAACGCCGTTCATTACGCCCCGGAAGGGTCACTGATCACCGTATCCCTTGCTACTGCTACCGGCCGCGCCGAGATCGAGATCATGGACGAGGGCAAGGGCATGAGCGAGGAAGATATTCGACTTGCCGGTACACGCTTCAGAAGCGGAACGAGCTCTGGAAGCGGCCTTGGGCTGGCAATCGCCCTCACGGTGGCCCGAGCAAATGGTGGGACGATGGCGTTGCAAAACCGGCAAGACCGGACCGGTCTGTTGGTAAAGATTTCCTTACCTGTCAGTCGTTGAAAGCCGAATGAAAGCTTCGCTGCGATATATCCAATGTGTGCAGATTGGAGGTCTGCATCAGTTTTTGGAGGAGAAATCAATGTCACTTTCTATTCGCGCTGCCTTTTTGGCGGCGACCGCTTCGGCTTTTTCAATCGCCGCCCCAACCATCACACTTGCAGAGCCCGCCAACCCCGAATGTATCGCGCCGGCCCAGCCTGGCGGCGGCTTCGACATCACCTGCAAGCTTGCTCAGTCAGCGCTTCAGCAGTCTGGTGCATTGCAGTCGCAGCTTCGCGTATCCTATATGCCGGGCGGCATCGGCGCGGTGGCCTACAACGCCATCGTCGGCCAGCGCCGGGCAGAGCCTGGTACGATCGTCGCCTTTTCGGCAGGCTCGCTTCTCAACATCGCTCAGGGCAAGTTCGGCGCCTACTCCGAGAAAGATGTCCGCTGGGTGGCCAGCATCGGCACGGACTATGGCGCGGTCGTGGTCCAGGCTGACAGCCCCTACAAGAACCTCATTGAATTGATGGGTGCCATCAAGAAAGATCCGACATCCGTGATCATCGGTGCGGGAGGAACGATCGGCAGCCAGGACTGGATGAAAGCCGCCATGGCGGCGCGCGCGGCCGGCATAGACTACAAGGCGATGCGCTTTGTCGCCTTTGAAGGCGGCGGCGATTGCGCAACCGCGCTCCAGGGCGGCCATGTCGATGTCTGCATGAACGATGTCGGAGACAGTCAGGCCGCCATCGACGGCGGTGCGCCGCTGAAGCTGCTGGCAATCTTCTCCGAGGAGCGGCTGCCCGGCAAGCTCGCCGAAGTGCAAACAGCCAAGGAACAGGGCTTCGATATCCTCTGGCCGATCGTGCGTGGATTCTATGTCGGTCCCGACGTTTCCGACGAGGATTACAAGTGGTGGTCGGACGCGTTCGAAGCAACCATGAAGTCGCCTGATTACGCGACTGCGCTGCAAGAGCGCAATCTCTTCCCTCTTTCCATGACAGGTCCTGAGACCACCGCATTCATCGAGGAACGGGTCGCCGCTTACAAGACCCTCGCGGCCGATTTCGGTCTGGCGACCAAGTAAGGTTTCAGAACAATGTATACCGACCGCATTCTCGGGGCGGCCGCAATCGCGGTCGCAGCGATCCTGATCGCCTATGGGTACGGGCTCGAGGCACCATTTGCCTACGAACCGGTCGGCCCCCGGGCATTCCCGCTGATCGCCGCATCGATCATCGCCGTTTGCGGCGTGATCCTGCTCTTGAAATCGGGGGCTGCGGGTGGTTCTGAAACTCCGATGCCCGGCAGAGCGGTTCTCGCACTGTCGGGCTCACTCCTCGCCTATGCCATCCTGTTTCAGCCGCTCGGTTTCGTCATCTCGACTGCCACGCTCATGGTGCCGATCGCGATGATTTTTGGAGCCAAGTGGTGGCAGGGCGCTTTGACCGGCGTCGTTCTTGCCGTCTCGTCCTTCATGCTTTTCGATCGCGTGCTGGATGTGGTTCTTCCCGTCGGCCCTTTGGGAGGTCTTATCTGATGGAAACCCTCGGTTATCTCATCCATGGTTTCAGCGTTGCCTTGACGCCGACCAACCTTCTGCTTGCATCATTGGGTGCGATCGTCGGCACCATGGTTGGCGTGCTGCCGGGCCTCGGGCCTATCAATGCCGTCGCGATGCTAGTCCCAGTTGTCTTCGCGCTCGGACTGCCGCCGGAAAGTTCTCTCATCCTGATGGCCGCCATCTATATTGGCTCGGAATATGGCGGCCGCATCAGTGCCATTCTGCTCAATGTTCCAGGCGAAGCCTCAGCGGTCATGACCGCTCTTGAGGGCTATCCCTTGGCGAAACAAGGAAAGGCTGGCATCGCGCTGTCGCTCTCGGCCTGGACGTCCTTCGTGGGCTCGGCGGTGGCGACTATCGGCATAGTTCTGGCCGCTCCTGTCCTGGCTGGTTGGGCGCTTGCCTTTGGCCCGGTCGAATACGTGGCGCTGATGGTGTTCGCCTTTGCCTGTCTGACCGGACTTCTGACCGACCAACCGGTGAAGGCCATGCTGGCTATCGCATTGGGACTGGCGATTTCTACGATCGGCATCGATGCGAATTCGGGAGTCTACCGCTACACATTCGGCACGCCAAACCTCGTTGATGGCGTTCAGTTCGCCACGGTCGTCATTGGCCTCTTTGCCATCAGCGAATTGCTGATCATGCTGGAGACCATGCATGGCGGTACTGCTGTCCGGATCAAGCAGATGGGCCGCTCCCTCTTCAATCGGAGCGAAATGGCCTTCACCCGAATGGCCACCCTCCGGGGGTCCGTCATCGGCTTCTTTGTCGGCATTCTCCCGGGGGCGGGCGGAACCGTCGCCTCTGCGCTCGCCTACACGACCGAAAAACGCATAGTTGAAAAGATCGACCCTGAAGGCAGCCAGTTCGGCAGGGGCGACATGCGTGGGCTGGCCTCCGTAGAAGCCGCCAACAACAGCGCTTCCAACAGCAATTTCATCCCCATGCTCACACTCGGGATCCCAAGTTCTGGAACGACGGCGATCATGCTGGGCGTCCTGACGCTCTATAATCTGACCCCGGGCCCTGCGCTGTTTAGATCACAGCCGGATCTCGTCTGGGGATTGATTGCCTCGCTGTTCATCGGCAACTTCATCCTGCTCGCCATCAACATCCCACTCGTTGGTGTCTTCGCCCGTATGCTATCCGTTCCAGCCTGGGTCCTGGTGCCGTTCATCGTGGTCGTGAGCACAATCGGTGTCTACTCGGGCAAGTCGACCACGTTCGAGCTGGTCCTGATGGTGGCTCTTGGAATTGGCGCCTACCTGCTCAGACGTCTAGGGGTACCCATGGCGCCCCTGATCCTAGGATTGGTGCTCGGCAAGATCCTGGAGCAGAGCCTCCGCAGGGCGCTCTCTCTTTCGGCTGGGGAAATCAGCATACTTTGGTCGAGCCCGATCTCGATCGTGCTCTGGACCATGGCAGCCGCAGTCTTTCTCGTGCCGCTTCTCATGCCGAAGTTTCAGCGCTGGCGCTCGGCGGCGTCCCTCGGTAATAATTGAGGCTCGCAGACCATGCTGTGTTGTGCAAGCGCCGGAGAGTTGAGAGGCCGGGTAGGCCCTGGCCCAATACTCCCAAGCGCTTGTCAACAAAATGTTCGCCACAATCGGGAGCAATTACACTGAGTTGTATTTCCGCGCCTTTCCGGGTTCGCTAGACCTCACTTGTAGAATGCACGCACTTGGTTTGGCCTCCGCCTTGAACGGACACGAACCGGAGACCCGACATTACTTCGGATGCGAGACGCCAAAGAAATCCGACAGATCACACATCTGGTCTATTTGGACTAACTGACACGACTTATCGCCAATTCATTCCCGCACCGGATCACGGATCCAACGAATTGAAGGTTATCGAGTGCTATGAGCTGCTGCAGCCGATTTCCAGCGAACAGGACGTTATGTCATCGGTTTTGAACGCGGCCTCAAGATAGAGCGCACAGTCCGCTGGAGGCGGCATGTGGGTCGATGTCTATCCGATGACCTGCAATGAGACGGGAAACCGTCAATCGCGAATGTCTGCATTTCGGATTAAATAACGGCAAGGTGGCACACTATTTCAATTTCGCCGCTCATCCCGCCAATGCCAATTCGCGCAGGGCACTCCCGTCGCTCAGGAGCTTCACCAGGTCCTGAAGCACAAAAGCACGCTCATGTAGCGAGGAACAAAGTCCCTCGTTACATGATACGGCACGCTAGTTGTCGTTAGGCAGCGACGGCGGCAGGAGATTCATCACTGCTGTCAACCCTGTAGCGGATCAGGTCCTCGATCGAAATCAGCGGCAAACCATGCTGGTCGCAGAATTCGATAAGTTCGGGCAGCCGCGCCATGGTCCCGTCATCGTTGGCAACCTCACAGATCACGCCGGACGGTCTGGCGCCGATGAGCCGCGCGAGATCGACGGCTGCCTCAGTATGCCCTGGGCGACCTAGCACACCTTCCGGATGGGCACGCAGTGGGAAGATATGTCCCGGTCGCGCGAAGTCGTCGGGCCTGGTTGCTTCATCCATAAGCGCCCGGACTGTCGCGGCTCGATCTGCCGCGGAGATCCCGGTGGTTGTCCCGTGGATATAGTCCACCGACACGGTGAAGGCCGTCTTGAGGTACTCGGTGTTGTTCGGGACCATCAGGGGGATGTCGAGCGCATCCAGCCTTTCGCCTTCCATGGCGACGCATACAAGCCCACGGGCATGTTTCATCATGAAAGCGATGGTCTCCGGCGTCACGTAATCGGAAGCGACGATGATGTCGCCTTCGTTTTCGCGATCCTCGTCGTCAACGACCACGACCATGCCCCCGCGTGCGAGGGTCTCCAATGCATCTTCAATTTTCGACAGTGTCATTTCAGTGCCTTTCAAGGGTTACCGCGTGAGCGGTCAAAACACGACCTGACGGTCGCAATTCCATCCCTTGGGCGAACACAGCATACGCGCCTCCCTGTGCAGGGAGCCGCAATAGCCGATGCTCTCTTTCATCCGGACTTTAACCGTCGGCTCCGGCATTGCACCGGATCTGCTGCCTTTCACCGAGATGAAAGCGCTCGCGGGCTCCCGGCAAAGCCGGATACCGCCGGTGGGGAGTTTCACCCCGCCCTGAGAACATCAGTAAGGTAGGGGAGAAGACATAGGTTTTTCAAGAGGAAACTGAGCAAATACAGCAATTACCGGCGTGAGTGTCGCAAGTCAGTATGTGAAGGTCGCGAAACGAAAAAAGCACGGTGCAGATAGCACCGTGCAGGCTTGGGAGACGTTTGTATTGTGTCGCGACTACCAGCAGCAGAAACCGCCATCCACCAGAAGATCGACACCAGTGACAAAGCTTGCGCCACCGGAAAGTAGGAAGACCGCCGGTCCGACCATTTCATCGACCGTCGCCATCCGCTGCATCGGTGTCTGCTCCTCAAAGAGCTTGGTCTGGTGCACCATCTCGGGACGGGTGTTCATAGGGGTTGCCGTGTAGCCGGGGCTGATGGTGTTGACGCGGATGCCACGACCTACCCATTCCATAGCCATCGATTTGGACATGTGGATCACCCCCGCCTTCGATGCATTGTAGTGGCACTGGTTGAGGCCGCGGTTGACGATCACGCCTGACATGGAGGCGATATTGACGATCGATCCTCGGCCGTTTTTCAGCATCGCGCGGGCTTCCGCCTGGCACGAGAGAAAGACGCCTTTGAGGTTGATGTCCATCATCGTCTGGAACTGGGCTTCTTCCATCTCCTCCGCCGGGTTGGCATTGGCAATTCCTGCAGCATTGACAGCGAGCGTCAACGGGCCGAGTTCGGCCTCCGTCCGGGAAACGGCCTCGTTCAGGGAGGCGGATTGTGTTACGTCCGCTGCGATTTCGATACTGCGGCGGCCTGCGGCTTTCACGTGACGCGCGGTCGTTGCCAGTCCGTCATCGGTGCGGCGATCGAGAAGCGCGACATCCGCACCGCATTGTGCAAGGCCGATCGCAATCCGCTGGCCGATGCCGCTGCCGGCCCCCGTCACCAAAGCGACATTGCCCGAGAGATCGAAGAGTTTCGGGGCGTTCAAAGTCATATCCAACATGGGTATTTCTCCTGCAATTCAGATCGTGGCCAGTTCCATCACCGACACGTCATTGGCTTCCGCGCGGTCGAGAATGCCCGCCTGTTTTCCCTGAGCCATTACCATGATCCGGTTGGAGACGCCGAGAACCTCTTCCAGATCCGAGCTGACCACGATGACGGCTATGCCCTGACGAGCGAGTTCCATGATGGTGTCGTAGATCGATGAGCGAGCGCCGACGTCAATGCCTCGCGTCGGCTCATCAAGGACAACAACCCTGGGATTTCTAGCCAGCCACTTGGCGAGAACCACCTTCTGCTGGTTGCCGCCCGAAAGCTCGCCTGCATTCTGCTCGCCGCGACCCTTGACGCCGAACTTCTTGATGTAGCCGTTGGCGAATTGGCTTAGCCGCTTTGAGGTTATCCAGCCGGACTTAGAGACCGCGTCGAAATTGGCGTAGCCGATGTTTTCGGTAATCGAGTGTTCGAGAACGAGACCCTGGAGCTTCCGGTCTTCTGGAACGAGGACGACACCATTGCGGATCGCGTCGCTGGGCGATCGCGGAGTGATTACCGCACCGTCGAGCACCACGTCGCCGGTCGCGATCGGGTCCGCCCCCGTGATCGCGCGAACGAGTTCGGTCCGGCCCGCACCCACCAGACCCGCAATGCCGAAGACTTCGCCGCGCTTCACCGTAAAGTTTATGTTGCCGAACGTGCCCGATGGAGAGGACAGGCCGCGCACTTCGAGCATGACGTCGTCGGACGGAACAGGCACGGCGGGGAACATGCGGTCCAACGAGCGGCCAACCATGGCCTCGACAATGGTGCGCACCGGAACGTCGCCACTTTCAAACTCCTGCACCTTGGCACCGTCGCGCATAACGACGATCCGATCAGCGATTTGGCGAATTTCCTCAAGTCTGTGTGAAATGTAGATGATGCCGACGCCGTCGGCCTTCAGGCGCTCGATCTGACGGAACAGGAGCTGCGTTTCCTCGCCTCCGAGCGCTGCCGTAGGCTCGTCGAGGATGAGAAGGCGAGCGTTCAGTGTCATCGCCTTGGCGATTTCGATCAACTGCTGCTTGGCCGTGGACAGGCCTTCCACCAGGCGTCGGGGAGATACATCAAGACCGAGCCTCTGGAGGCCGGCATGGGCACGCTCTTCCATCGCCTGGCGGTCAATGCGTCCGCTCTTGGTAAGGTAGCGGCCGACGAAGACATTTTCGGCGATCGACAACTGTGGCAGGAGTTTCAGCTCCTGGTGGATCATGCCGACACCGGCATCCATGGCGGCGCGTGGTGTGGCTGGCGCATAAGGCGCGCCGAACCAGGTCATCGACCCGGCAGTTGGCTGAACGGCGCCGGAGATAATCTTCGAAAGAGTAGATTTTCCGGCGCCGTTTTCACCGAGCAGTGCCACGACTTCACCCGCCCTCACATCGAGGTCGATGCCGTGCAGGACCTCGAGCGATCCGTAGACCTTGCGGATCTGCCGGAGCGAGAGGATGGGAGGGAGGTCATTGGCAGTCATGGCGCTGTCTTCCGGTCGTAATCAGGGATGCTCGGCAACGAACTTCGCAGCGTTTTCCGGCGTCGTCAGGAAGCCTGGAAGCAGCTGTTCGGCCGGCAGAGTTTCGCCTGCAGCAAGCTTGATGGCGCTGTCGACCGCGAGACGCCCAATGCCGCGAACCTGCTGCGTTGCGGTGGCGTCGAAGCCGCCTTCAGCAAGGATTGGCAGAGCCGTGGTGTCGCCATCGAAACCGCCAACGTAAACGCGCTGCGACACGCCGGAGACCTTGACTGCCTGTGCGGCACCGAGAGCCAGGCCGTCAGCCTGGGCAAAGATCAGCGATACATCCGGGTGAGCCTGAAGCAGGTTCTGGCCGATGTTAAGGCCTTCGGCCTGCGACCACTGTTCGCTCCACTGCTGAGCCACCAGTTCGACGCCCGAATTCTCCTCGATCGCCTTCATGCAGCCCTTTGTGCGCTCGACTTCTGGCGTCGTACCCTTCTGTCCATGGATCATCAGCATTTTGCCTTTGCCACCGGCAAGGCCAATAATGTGCTTGCAGACTTCGTAAGCCGAGGTTGCGTTGTCGGTAGCGATGAAAGTGTCACCTGGGGCGCCGTCGGCATTGCGGTCGACGTTGACGACAGGGATGCCGGCTTCCTTGGCAAGACGGGTCGGAACGGCAGCAGCAGCAGCGCCTGCCGGAATATAGATGAAGGCGTCGATATCCTGTGTCAGCAGGTCCTGCACCTGGCTGACCTGCGTCGCGCTGTCATTCTTGGCGTCAACAGTGATGACCTCGATGCCCTTCTCCTTGGCATAGGCTTCGACGCCGATCTTGATCTGGTTGAAGTAGTCGGCCTGCAGGTTGGACACTGCGAGCCCGATCTTCTTGACCTCTGCGGCGGAAGCGCCGAGCGGGTTAAGAGCAGTCGTCGCCAGTGCTGCGGCGGCCAGAAGCATGGTCTTAAGTTTCATGGTAGATCTCCTCCGTTGTTTCGGCACCCCCGCTACCATCGCAGGACCGAAGTTTTGCCTGGCACACGCCTGGCGGTGAACTGACGGCTAAGCCGTCAAACTGATCCGAAGCGTCACTTCCTCTTGATGGCTTCGGCTGCGACTGCGAGCGCAATGACGACGCCGATGACGACGGCCTGCGTGAAGGGCGAGACACCGAGAAGGTTCAGGCCATTCCGAAGCACGCCGATAATCAGGACGCCGATGATGGTTCCCAGAATACCACCCTTGCCGCCGCTCAGGCTCGTTCCGCCAATCACGACGGCGGCGATCGTGTCGAGCTCGTAGGAAACGCCTGCAGTTGGCTGGACCGAGTCCAGACGCATCGCAAGCACCACGCCTGCCAGACCAGCAAGCAGGCCGGACACGACATAGACGCCGATCGTGTAGAGGTTGACATTGATGCCGGCGAGGCGGGCGACTTCCTGATTGCCACCGATCGCGTAGAGCGAACGTCCGCCGGATGTGTAGCGCAGATAGATCCAGCCGAGCACGAAGACGACCAGCATCACAGCAACGGTAAGGGTCAGGAAGCCGCCGTAGCGGGTGTAGGCGAGCAGACTGAACCAGGAAGGGAAGCCGACAATCTGCTGACCGTCAGTGATCATATTGGCCACGCCGCGTGCCACCGACATCATCGCCAGCGTGGCGATGAAGGCAGGCACCCCGAGCGCAGTGATCAATATGCCGGAGACCGCTCCTGTAGCAGCCGCGACGCCAAGGGCAAGAAGGATCCCTACAGGCAGGGGAAGTCCAACCTGGTTGGCAAGATAGCCCATCACCATCATCGTTAGCGCCAGGACAGACCCGACGGCCAGATCTATGCCGCCGATCATGATGACCATCGTCATGCCGACCGCCATGATGCCGAGCACAGTCACCTGGTCGAGGATGTTCAGCAGGTTGCGCGCCGACATGAACTTGTCGGTGGCAAACGAGAGGAAGACGCAAAGCAGGATCAGCCCGATCAATGGACCGGTCGTCCCCCTCAGTGCTGCCAGAGCACTCGCTCCAGCGCCGCGCTCCTGGTCTGTCGTTGATATCGACATCCATGCCTCCCATTCTGCTCCAGCAACGGTGCTGGTATAATTATTCATTGCTGTCTGTAAATTCGTAGCGCAGGCTTCCGGGGGCTGTCAACTGCCCCACGCATCCGGTCGATCAGAATTAATTTCGCCATTCCTGCTTGACAGACAAACGCCTCATGCAATTATATGAGCTACGGTATATTTATTCACTAAGAGGTTTCCATGCAGCCGAATGATCTCGACCGCATCGCAAGGCAGATCCGCCTCCGCGATCTTCAGGCGGTGTACGAAGCGGGAGCTGGCCATATCGGTGGCGAGATGTCAGCGATCGACATCCTGACGGCACTGTATTTTCAGGTCCTCACGATCTGGCCGGAACAGCCAAAGCATCCGGAGCGCGATCGTTTCGTGCTGTCGAAGGGGCATGTCGCACTGGCATTTTACGTGACGCTGGCGAAGCGTGGCTTCTTCCCCGAAGAGGAGATTTCAACATTCCTCAAGCCACATTCGCGTCTCAATGGGCATCCCAACTGCAACAAGGTGCCAGGGGTTGAAACCAATACCGGGCCTCTCGGTCATGGCCTGCCTGTGGCGGTTGGCATGGCAAAGGCAGCCAAGTTGACTGGCGCTGCCTACCGCACTTACGTTTTGACCGGCGACGGCGAAATGCAGGAAGGCTCCAACTGGGAAGCCATTTCCTCGGCCGCCCAGTTCGGTCTAGACAACCTGACCCTGATCATCGACCACAATCGTTTCCAGCAAGGTGCCGCCTTAAGCGACACCAATAACATGGCGCCCTTTGGCTCCAAGCTCCAGGCCTTCGGCTGGGACGTCACTGAAATCAACGGGAACGCCATGGCGGAAATCGTGCCGGCGCTGCAGCACCGCTCCAATCAGCCTCACTGCATCGTCGCCCATACGAACAAGGGCCACGGCATTTCGTTCATGCAGGACCGCGTCGATTGGCATCACAAGGTGCCGAACGCCGAACAATACAAAATTGCTCTGGCCGAACTCTCGGAGGTGCTGTGATGAACGCCGTAACTATGACCGAAAAACTGCATGACTGCCGGGATGCGTTCGTCTCAGTGCTTGAGCGCCTTGGCGCTGAGAACTCAAAGGTCGTTGCTGTCTGCAATGACTCCGTCGGCTCCTCGAAGCTCGGCGGGTTCAAGTCAAAATGGCCGGACCGGTTGGTGAATGTTGGCATTGCCGAACAGAACATGGTCGGCGTCGGTGCTGGCCTCGCCAATGGCGGCCTATTGCCTTTCGTCTGTGGTGCGTCCTGCTTCCTGACCGGTCGCTCGCTTGAGCAGGTCAAGGCCGACATCGCCTATTCGAATGCCAATGTGAAGCTTGTCGGCATCTCCTCTGGCATGGCCTATGGTGAACTGGGTCCGACGCATCATTCGATCGAGGATTTTGCCTGGATGCGGGTGCTGCCTAATCTGCCCGTCATCGCACCCTGCGACTCCATCGAAACAGCAGCGGCTGTTGAATGGGCTGCCTGCTACGAAGGGCCGGTGTTCCTGCGCCTCTCGCGCGTGGGGGTGCCTGACCTGTTGCCTCAGGGCCATGTCTTCGAGCCCGGCAAGGCCAATCTTTTGCGCGACGGCGATGCCGTCACCCTAATCGCCAACGGCACCCTGACCCACCGCGCCATGAAGGCCGCCGCGATCCTCGCCACCCGTGGCATCGAGGCACGCGTGCTCAACATGGCGACCGTTCGCCCAATCGATGTCGACAGCGTTATAGCTGCAGCCCGTGACACCGGCGCCATTCTCACGGCCGAAGAACATTCGGTCTATGGTGGGCTCGGCTCCGCGATCGCCGAGGTCATCGTCGCAGAAGCGCCGGTTCCGATGAAAATCCTCGGCGTTCCCGGTATCTTTGCGCCTACCGGATCAGCGGAATTCCTGCTCGACGAATTCGGCATGGCACCGGAGGCCATGGCAAACGCTGCCGAAGAACTGCTGGCGCGCAAACGCGGGCGCAGCTAACGGCTAATACTCTCCAGGATGTCGCCGCACGCAGCACGGCGGCATCTGACCGCTTTCGGAGCCCTACATGATCACCGCCATTCTTGCCATCGACCAGGGGACCACCAACTCCAAGGCCGTAATTGTCTCGAGCGATGGTATCATCATGGCGCGCGGGGCATCGCCTGTCGGCATCGCGCATCCGCAGCCCGGCTGGGTGGAGCAAAGCGCTGACCGCGTCTGGACATCGGTGCTGGAAGCGATTGCCGCCTGCCTGGTCAATGCACCGCCGGTGTCCATCGCCGGGATTGCCATTTCCAACCAGCGCGAGTCCGTGACCATCTGGGACGGCGAAACCGGTGAGCCGCTCGGCCCTGTTGTGAGCTGGCAGTGCCGCCGCAGCGCGCCGGTCTGCGCCGAGCTGAATGCGGCCGGGCATTCCGCCCGGGTCGAGGCTTTGACCGGCCTTCCGATCGATCCGATGTTTCCCGGACCCAAGATGAAATGGCTCCTCGACCGCGCACCTGTGGGAAGGCCGATCCGCCTTGGTACGATTGACGCCTGGCTGATCCACCGCCTGAGCGGCGGTCGGGTTCATGCCTGCGATGCGTCGAATGCGGCCCGCAGCCAGCTGCTCGATCTCAACAGGATGGAGTGGAGCGACGAGCTTTCAGTCCTTTTCGGTGTGCCAAAGGCCTTTCTTCCGGAGGTTCGCGATAGCGCTTCGCGGTTCGGTGAGACCCTTGGTGTCCCCGGTCTGCCGGATGGGATACCGATTGCCGCGGCAATCGGCGACAGCCACGCAGCCCTCTTCGGTCATGGCGCCTTCGGGCCCGGCGATGGAAAGGTCACCTTCGGGACCGGTTCGTCGATCATGACGACACTGCCGCATTTCATCGCGCCGCAAAACGGCATCACCACGACAGTTGCATGGTCGCTCGGCGGCACTCCGACCTATGCCTTCGAGGGCAATATCCTTGTCTCTGCCGCATCGTTGCCATGGATGGTGGAGATCCTCGGTCTGCCAGATGTTCAAGCGCTGGTTGACCTTGCGAGCACAGCGGAGCCGGAGGGGCCGGGCTTCGTGCCGGCCTTTGTCGGTCTCGGCGCCCCCCATTGGCATGCCGATGCACGCGCCCTGTTTTCCGGGATCACGTTCAACACGACACGGGCGCAGATGGCGCGGGCCGTCACCGACTCCATCGCTTTCCAGGTCCATGATGTCTTCAAGGCCATGGCCGCACAGTCCCCGGCGCCGCTGGGCCGCCTTTTCGTTGACGGTGGGCCGAGTAAGAACAGCTTCCTGATGCAGTGCGTGGCCGATGCTCTCGCCCATCCGGTCATCCAATGCGATGCCGCCGAAGCCTCGGCACTCGGCGCCGCCTATCTCGCGGGCCTAACCCTCGGCCTTTGGGACAGTCCTGACGCGATCAAGGCCCTGCCGCGTAAGACGGCGACACTCGATGCAAAAGAGAGCGACGTCAGCAGGCGTCTGATGACCTGGCAGGATGCAATCTTCCGCTCGACCGTTTCACCGACTTCATCTATGGGTGAATAAAAATTCACCCACCGGAGGGGTTTATGGGACGTCTCAACGAGCTTCGACTTATCGCCCGGGTCGCGCAGATGTATCACGCCGAGGGCAAGCGGCAGGCCGAGATCGCCGAGATCATGCATATGTCTCAGGCGACCGTTTCCCGCATGCTGAAGCGAGCAGAGATGGAGGGGATTGTCAGAACGACGATTATTCCCCCGCCCGGCACCTTTGCCGACCTGGAAATGGCGCTGCGTGATCGTTACGGCCTCACAGAGGCGATCGTTATCGACTGTTCGGAAGACCGCGATGGCGCGATCATGGCCCGCATAGGCGAGGCGGCTGCGCACTTCGTCGAAGTCACCCTGCAGCAGGATGAAATCATCGGGGTGTCCAGTTGGAGCCAGACCATTCTACGCATGGTCGACAACATTCATCCGCTAAAGACGGGGAGAGCCAAATACATCGTCCAGATCTTAGGCGGCATGGGCGAGGCCACGGTTCAGACCCATGCCACCCAGCTCACTGCAAGGCTTGCAAAGCTTACCGGCGGTGAGCCGCGCCTGCTGCTTGTCCAGGGCATCACCTCGTCGCGGGAGGCAAAGCTCGTCATGCTGGCTGACCCGGTTGTGAGGGGCACGATGGATCTATTTGGCCGTCTGACGCTTGCCATCATCGGTATTGGCGCCGTTGAGCCGTCTGAACTGTTGGCTCGCTCCGGCAACGTCTTCTCGCGCCAGGAAATGGCAATGTTGCACGACGCGGGAGCAGTCGGTGAAATCTCGTTCCGCTTTTATGACCGTGACGGTAAGCCGGTCGAAACACCGCTCAACGAGCGGGTCATTGGGATCTCGCTAGAAGACCTTCGCAAGGCCGACAGGGTGATGGCGCTTGCTGGCGGAGAATCGAAAACCGAAGCGATCGCCGGTGCCCTCAGAATGGGAATCATCGACGTCCTCGTGACGGACAAGTTCACAGCGGCTCGTCTGACGGCCTGACGCCCGCTGCTGGGCGGACTGTCGGATTGGCTGCATATAGGAGGAGTAGGACTATGCAGCGTTTTTCCGGCCAAACCGTCTTCGTGACCGGTGGCAACAAGGGTATTGGACTGGGCATTGCCCGCCGCTTTGCCGAAGAGGGCGCCAAGGTCGCAATCGCAGCGATTGAGCCTGACACAAGAGACGTCGCCTTGCGGCTTGCAGAAGAGACGGGCGCCGAAACGCTTGGCCTGCAACTCGACGTCACCAATGCTTCCGCCGTGCGCGCGGCCTATGCCGAAGCAGAGGGGCGTCTCGGGCCCCTGAGCATCTCGGTCCAGAATGCCGGCGTCATCACAATCGCCAAAGTCGAGGATCTCAGCGAGCGCGAGTGGGACCTCAACCTCGACGTCAACACCAAGGGCGTTTTCCTCTGCTGTCAGGAAGCCGTGGCCCGTTTCCGCGCCAGCGGTACGAAGGGGCGCCTGATCAACACTGCCTCCGGGCAGGCACGCCAAGGCTTCATCTACACCCCTCACTATGCCGCCTCGAAGTTCGGCGTAGTGGGACTGACCCAGAGCCTTGCCAAGGAACTCGCCAGAGAAGGCATCACCGTCAATGCGATATGCCCTGGCATCATCCACACCGAGATGTGGGACTACAATGATCGTGTATGGGGCAAGATGCTGGGCGATTACGGCCCGGGCGAACTGATGGCCGAATGGGTCGAAGGCATTCCGATGGGCCGTGCTGGAACACCCGCCGAAGTCGGCGCTCTCGTCGCGTTCCTGGCATCAGCCGATGCGGTATACATTACGGGACAGACAATCAACGTGGACGGCGGATTGATTATGTCGTGAGGCAGTAGCAAGGGTCGCGGCTTTCACTGGGCTTGAAGTGCATTGGTGCGAACTTAAGCCGCTACAATGGCCCTCTCGCCTCCATGGCAATCATGAAACAGATCGCATGGATCGCTCAAAGTGGGGGTGTTCGCGATGTGTCGACCTAAGAATTTTCCCCGCGCCTCCGCCTTGAACAGATTCGAACCAATGACCCTTAATCGAAGTCCTGACCGTCCCAAGGATTGATAACTTTCAATCCAGCTGCCTTGAACGGGCTTGTGTCCCTCGTCGCCACCACGAGACCCTTCTCTGCAGCTGTAGCCGCAATCAATCCATCGGCCATACCGATGGCTTTACCAGATACTCGCGCGCCTGCCATTAGTTCAGAATAAAACCGCGATGCGCCTACGGTGAAGGGCAGAATACGCTCAACGAAATGCGGTAGGACTTCATCCTCAAGACGGGTGTGTAGGATGGCTTGACGCCGCCCGGCAGGCATTGATGCGATCCCAAACCTAAGCTCCGCAACTGATATCGCCGAGATAAAGAGCGTTTCGATTGCCTGTGCATCCAACCAAGCTACTACCTGTGCAGCCGGAGCCGGCTTCCAAGGCTCTGATATCACGTTAGTGTCTATCAAGATCATTCGAAAGTCATTGGTTCAGCTGGCACCTTTTCGCGCTGTTGCAGCGATTCAACATCGCTCTCGGACAAGTCGGCCTGTCGCCCGATATCCACAAGCAATGTCCCAAGCTTTACGCGCTGAGAGGGCCGAACAGCAGCCTCGAGGATGGCCCGAATTTCCGCCTCAGTGCTCCGGCCATGATGAGTTGCTCTCACACGCAACGCACGGTGGGTTTCATCAGAAAGATTGCGAATGGTAACCGCCGGCATCTTTATGACCTCATTAAGCCAACAATAATGATATCATTTTAGTTCACATGATATCGTCTTTCAAGTGACTCGCGGGGAAGCAGGAAGAGAAACCAGAGCCGACCTTCTCCCCCACGAAGGGACGAAACTGCGAGCTGCTTTTCAGTAGGCTTGCGGCGTCATGCCGGAAATTTACCCAATCGGCTTTTCTGCCAGTTGCATTTTTTGAGTTATAGCCAGCCTTTCTATAACTCAAAAACAGCTTCGGGGCGACCGAAGCGAAGAGTAGATCACTTAGATAATCCCCCACGCACGAAACCTCCCCCTCCCCGTCATCTCGCGAAGACCAAGCTCCTGCACGATGCGCCGCGCTCCTTGCGGCGTCACCTTGAGCGTCTTCGCCACCATGCCGGCGGAGATCAGCGGTCGGGCCATAGCGAGCTCCACGAGCTCCGGCAGCCTCGATGACGTCCGGCGTCCCTCAAGTTTGCGCATAATCATCTGCCGCGCCAGCACCAGGCGATCATGCTCCTTCAGCCCCGTCTCCGCGGCAATCACCAACGCCCTTGAAATCGCCAGCAACCGCGTCTCGCGATCAGGATGCCGGCGCCGATCGACGGGAATGGCCTTCAGCCCGAGATTGATCGCCACGAGATGAGTGCCGGTGGTCACACAGCCTTCGCGCAGGATCGAGGCGGCCAGCAGCCGGCCGAGCCAGGGCGCGTGCTGGAGTACGGCGATTTCATTCCAGGCGTCGAGCGCCACGATGGCCAGCAGAACCGGCGGCAAATCCTGGGCACGCGTCAAGACGGCCCGCCACTCCTCAAGCCGTTCGTCCTCATCCCAATCGAGATCGTAGACGAAGGGATCCCTCTCCGGAGCGTTTTTGGCGCGCACCGGCTTCTTGGCCTCTTCGATCGCAGCACCGGATCGGGCGAGTACCGCGTCGATTGCGGCAAACGCATCACTCAGACCGTCGGTATCAGGATCTTCGGCCTCCCCTACCCCAGCCCGAGTGTCGCTCACCTCAACATTGCCATGCGGCACCCCCTCCCCGTCTCCACCCGATGATGCTGCAGGCCACGCCTGCCCCCGGAGCGAGGCGAGGCCCTGAGCAGAGAGAGCCCAACTGGATGGATGGGCGGCGATGCGACGGCGGGTTTTCAGGATGTCGCGGGCGATGGTGAGTTCGTGGGTGGGTGCACGGATATCTCGAAGCGCGTCATGCAGGACGAGGTCCTCGAGATGGACAAGTTCACCGTCGACCCAGAGCGAGGCATGTGCATCGAGGAAATGCGAGCGCTCGAGAAAGCCCTCGCCGACGGGAGAGCGGCCAATGCGCTCGTCAAGACGGGCAAGAGTGACCGCTGCCTCGGAGATCGGCCGCAGCAGGCTCTGGATGGGCAATCTGGCGAGATCGTAAGACATTGAATTTATGGTAAATGATTCGTTAAGCGAAAGCTATATGGGTATTACGGTTCTGTACATTGCATAAATGAGGCTGGGGTCCCTGACCTCCGATAAGTAACCCTTATCGGAGGTCAGACGTACAAACCGGTTGTACGCGTTTACCTTCAGTGGTAATTTGCCGTCGAAGCGAAGACAGGAGACCGTGTTGCCCCAGACGCACTACAAGATCAGCGAGGCGCGCAAGAACTTCGCCGAGGTTCTCGACCGCGCCAATCAGGGCGAAGAGATCATCATCATGCGCGGCAATGAGATCTATGCCCGTATTGGTCCGGCTGATCCCGCCGGCAAGAGACCTTTCGGACTGCTGGCGCGGCGGGGTCTGCCGGACGACCTGTTTGACGAGCATGATCCTGAACAGACCGAAATCGACGCCGGCGACTGGAACGACGACGTCGGAATCTTCCAAGGTGAAGCGGTCAACGGTGACAAGCGCTCGTGAAGCTTCTTCTTGATAGCCATGCGGTCTATTGGTGGACGATCGGTAGTGCGCGACTTTCACCAAATGCACGCTACCTAATCGAGGACAAGAGCAACACGGTTCTCGTCAGCGCCGTCTCATTTTATGAACTGGACAACAAGATGCGGCTGAAGAAGCTTGATCTCAAACCGCAAGAGTTGCGCGCCGCTATCAGCTCCAGCGGCTTCCAGACACTGGCCATCAGTGACTTGCATGCAGAACTTGCGGCGGCTTTCGACTGGGAACACCGGGATCCCTGGGACCGGATCCTTGCCGCGCAGACACGGCTAGAGCATTGCGCACTCATCTCGACGGACGTGGTGTTCGATGCCGTGCTGCAAGACAGGGTCTGGTAAGGAGAAAGCTGTGAAAATACTCGTTAACGTAACGGAAGCGGCAACGCGGCTTGAGGAATTGATTGAACTGTCACTGCGTGGCGATGAGATCGTAATCTGCCGAGACGAGAGACCGGTCGCAATGCTCACACCGATTGCGCGGAATATCGATCCTTTTCACGAGTTCCTTGCTCTGGCAGAGGAGGGCCGTAAAAACGTGCCGTCTGGCACAACCTCCGACCATTCCGATTTTTACGATGAACACGGCTTGCCCAAATGAGTGCGGTTGATCGCCGGATCCAGAACCTCGATACTATCGCCGCAGTGCTGCCGATGGAGCGGCGCGACGAACTGGCGGAACTTCTAACCGACCAGGATGTCGAGACGCTGCGCCATCTGGTCAACCAGGGCATGGGCGAAAACACCCTGCGAGCCCTGACGTCTGATCTTGCCTATCTACAGGCTTGGTCGCTTGCTGCCACCGGCCGATCGCTCCCTTGGCCAGCGCCGGAAGCACTGCTTCTCAAGTTCGTCGCGCACCATCTCTGGGATGCCGAAAAGCGCCTAATGGATCTGGATCACGGCATGCCAGCTGACGTCGAGCAAAAGCTCCGCATTCAAGGACTGCTTCGATCGCCCGGCCCGCATGCGCCTGACACCGTGCGTCGGCGTCTTGCCACCTGGTCGACGCTGACGAAATGGCGTGGGCTGGACGGCTTTTTCAGTTCTCCTGCCCTCCAGTCCGCAATCCGTCTAGCCGTGCGTGCGACACCGCGGCCAAGGAAGCGGAAAAGCGCCAAGGCCGTCACAGGGGATATTCTGTCGAGGCTGCTCGCTACCTGCATGACGGGAAACCTAAGTGATATCAGAGACCGGGCTATCCTGATGGTGACCTTTGCCTCGGGCGGCCGCCGCCGCAGCGAAATCGCCAGCCTCAGGGTCGAGCAGCTGCAGCCGGAAGAGGCGATCCAGCCCGACGGGAGCCCTCCCCTGCTCTCTCTTTCCATTCATCTCGGTCGCACCAAGACCAGCGGCGCCGACAATGATGAAGTGGTCTATCTCAGCGGTCGACCGGTTGATGCACTAAACACCTGGCTTGCGGCGTCGAATATCGACAAGGGCAGTATCTTCCGGGCGATTGATCGGTGGGGGAATGTTTCGCGCCGTCCGCTCGACCCCAAGGCCATCAATGATATCGTCAAGCAGCGGGCGAAACTGGCCGGGCTCAATCCGGAGGAGTTTTCAGCCCATGGCCTCCGCTCGGGCTACCTCACTGAGGCTGCCAACCGCGGGATACCGTTATCTGAGGCTATGGAGCAGTCCCGTCACCGATCTGTCCAGCAGGCCTCTAGCTACTACAACAATGCTCAGAGACGCAGCGGTCGTGCGAGTCGAATTCTCGACTAACAGATCTTATGCATGCGAGTCACCAAATCATCATTTGAGAAGCTGGAGCCGAGTCGGCCAGCGTCATCAAGCTGCCATAGGCAGCAGTTCTCACGGTATCACGTCCGGCGCACTTGGCGGCGTAAAGCGCCTGATCTCCGATTTCCAGCAAGCCTGAGGGGTCACCGATCGACCCTCGTTCCAGTGTCGAAACCCCGATCGAGACCGTTATTCGTCCTTTGTCAGAAGACAGATGCGGGATATCCAGCTCCCGAACAGATTGGACGATCCTGTCTGCGGTCTTGCGCCCCACTGTTTCCGCGGCTCCTGGTATGATGACCGCGAACTCTTCCCCGCCGTAGCGCGCAACCAGGTCGACACCACCCCGACAAGACGCCTGAAGGGCTGTGGCCAAAGCTCTCAGAACGTCATCACCTGCGGGATGCCCATAGGTGTCGTTGTAAGCTTTGAAATGGTCGACATCGATCATTAGAAGCGAGAGCGGCTCGTGTGAGCGCTCGGCTGTTTCGACTGCGGCGTCTAGCCGCTCATTGAAGCATCGCCGATTGGCCAGCCCCGTCAGTCCGTCCTTGTTAGCTAGCCCCTCCAGCTGCTCAATCGCCGCCTTCTTCTCCGTAATGTCGGCATAGAGTGTGACCCAACCTCCATCCGGTAGAGCGCTGGTTGTCTTCGACACCCACCGCCCACTGCTCAACAACAATTCTGATGCCTCGGCCGAGGCACTGCGCTGGACCTCATCTTCGACCCAATCCGCCGGTGTAACATCCTGAGGGATCGCGATCTCCCCTTTCAGGATACCGGCGCTCAGGATCTCGGCCAGTGTTTGACCGTAGCAGCTCTGTGCGTCCACATATGGAAAAAGCGATGTATACCGCTTGTTCCAGACGGTAAGCCGGCCAACCTGATCGAACATCGCTAGACCATCGGCCATCTCGTTCATAGCAGTCTGGAGCAGGGCTTGGGTTGCCGCCAGTTCCGACTGTAACGCTCGTTGCGCCGTCACATCCTGAATAACTCCGATCAGACGCGCTGGTTTGCCAGCGAAGTACTCGATCTCAGCCAGAGTTCGAACCCATAGCTTCTTCCCGCCTGCCGCGATAAATTCGCAATTGTAGTCGAAAGGCTCGCCGGTGGACAGAGTTCGCTCGATGCGCGAGAGTATTTCATGGCGCGCCTGCCCCGGATAGGCATCTAATGCGCGACCCAGATCCAGCGGCTCCCCCTGGGGAAGATTATAGATCTCGAACACGGCATCCGACCAAGTCGCTTGCATCGAGGGCAGCTCAATCGTCCACCCACCGATAGAGGCCATGGTCTCGATCTGCGACAGCAGCTTGTTCTTGGTTTCAGTCAACGCCCTTGCTGCAGCAAGCTCACGCTCGCGATTGCGCCTGGCGGAAGCAGGATAGATGACAAAGGTCATTCTTGATCCATGCCGCTTTGCACTGACCAGAACATCTAAGCAGGCAGTACCTGCCAGTTGCAGCGCTACTTCTGCGAACTCGCCGTTCAGATGCAGAAGATGTCGGAGTTGGGTCTCAAAAAACGTTCTCGAGATCGGGCTGAGCAGCGCCTGAATGGGCTGTCCGGCCAGCTCGTCCAGTCCGGAAATGCCGAGCATATTGCACAAGAACTGGTTGGCACGAGTAATTCCGCCCAAGAGGTCGGTTTCGACCAATCCTACTGGTGCGGTGTCTTCGATCGATACTTGGGACATGGTGTCAAGCCGCATTGAGCTTTAGCCTTCCTCGCGAGCGAAGGTAGCGCGTTATTGCATGAACGGTCTCTTCCGGCGCACTGACATGAGGACAGTGCCCTTGGGCCTGAAGCTTCACCAAGCCGGAGCTGGGCAGTGCTTCGTGGAGATGAGCAACGGCCGACCGAGGTGCGATCGTGTCGTCAGTACACTCGAGGAGCAAGCAATCCGGCCTGACTGAGGACAGGAAGCTGCGGCAATCCGACATGAACGTGAGATACCCGAAATGCTTTGCCGCCGGCTCATTCCATCGGCAAAAGCTCTGTGACAACTCGCTCGCCAGTCCGGGTCGATAAGGATTGCTCATGATGATTGGAGCAACGACGTCGGCCCAGTTGGAGAAGTTGCTTCCCATCAACTCCAGTAGCCCGTCCAGCTGTTGTCGGTCAAAACCGCCGCGGTACGCTCCGTCATTCCAATAACAGGCAGAAGGTGTAATCAGCACCATGCTGTCAAACAGGTCCGGTTTCTTGACAGCTGCTATCACTCCAATCATCGCGCTCACCGAGTGTCCGACGAAGGTGATCGAGCGCGCGTCCAGCTCTTCGCAGACATCAATCAGGTCGCATGCATATCCCTCTAAACCAGCATGTCGGCGGGACGGCTGAAAGTGAGACAAATCCGAGTGTCCCGCTCCCGTGGTATCAAATGCGACGGTTTTGGTCATCGCCGAGACGGCCGGCCGTACCTTTTGCCAGACGTTTTGGTCGCATCCATATCCGTGGGCGAAAACCACAAGATCATCACCGGTACCTTCAATGGACACGGCATGACGCTTAAGAGCGTTTTGGGATGTTGTCATCGTGATGCCATTAAATTGAAGTTTCCCGCGCCAGGATGTGGCTTTTTCGCAATCGAGCGTAGAGGGTATCGAAGGAGGGTTTGAAAGAGATTAATTCGCGACCGTCCCAGCTTCCGTGCGATGGCACGAATGCCACTGCCCCGAGCGCATTCCAAAGCAATTTCCTCACGTTCCCGGAAAGTCAGGTTGCGGCCCGTGAGTGGCGCCGCTGCAGGCGAAAGATGTGTGGGAGGCATGCCACCTGAACTCCGAAACCACCGGATACCAACAGGGCCGGAAACGCCGTCTTCGACGGCTGCTTCTTCACTCGACAGACCTGCCGACACTCCTTGCCAGAACCGGCACAGGTTTTGACGCTGCCACACCGGTGGTCGACCTGGCGAGGACAATTTGCGCCGCGTTGATCGCTCCGACTTCCGTCTTCCCGTCACCATAAACACCTCCAAGTTTGGGGTGTTGCGGCGACCGGTTGAATCTGCCCTGGCTTCCCTGATCGGAATGATGCAGTAGCGCGTCTGGTTTTCCTCGACGCCAGATTGCCATGATCAGCGCATCTGTGACGAGTTGGGCCCTCATGTTGGCATTCATCGACCAGCCGACAACACGGCGTGAGAACAGGTCAATGACGGCCGCGACATACAGCCAGCCTTCTGCTGTCCAGATATAGGTGAAGTCGGCCACCCATTTCTGGTTCGGTCGCTCTGCCATGAACTGACGGTCCAGCACGTTCGGCATGATTACGGCAGGGTCACCGGCATCTTTCGGCAAGCCACGCCGTCGCGGCCTGGCCCTGAGCGCATTCAAGCGCATCAGCCGCTCGATACAATGGAGGCCACAGGATAATCCTTGTTCCAGCACGTCATGCCATACGCGGCGAGCACCATAAGTGCGGTCGCTCGATTTGAAGCTCTGCCTGATCTTGTCCAGCAGAACCTCATCATAGCGAGCGCGTTCACTCGCAGAACGATTGAGCCAGGCATGGAAACCTGAACGAGAAACCCCTAGCGCTTCGCAGAGCCATGCCACCGGCCAGATCGAACGGTGCTTTGCAATGAACGCGAACCTCATATCACGTCCCTGGCAAAGTAGGCTGCGGCCTTAAGAAACACAATCTCCAGCAGTCATGGATGCCAGCTCATAGCCCATGGACCGGGCCCGCCGCTGTAGGTTGGCCATGACGCGGCTACGATGCCGTTCATCGTAGGCCGCAGCGCCTGGATCGCGATAGGCCATCCCAACTCGCAAGGTATTGTAGAACAGGACTGCAATCTTCCGCGCCGTCGCCGTCACTGCCTTCTGCTTACCGATGCGCCCGGCCAGCCGTCGATAAAACGCGCCGAGGGCGGTGCCACTTCGCCCGATCGTGGTAGCAGCCAACCGCAACAATGCTGCCGCTCGACTGGACGAGCGACGGGTTCGGGATGACAGCACTTTGCCGCCGGAGATCTTGTTGCCGGGTGCGAGGCAGAGCCACGATGTGAAGTGCTTGGCGGAGGGCCATGCCCTCAGGTCCGTTCCGCATTCGCCGATGAGCTTTAGCGCAAGCGAGGAGCCCAGGCCGTGAATCTGGGTCAAATCTGTCCGGGTGAGACCGTAGAGTGCAGCTCGCACATCGAAGGACGGTGCATTCGTCTGTTTGGTCTTCGTCCGGACCTGTGGTAGTCGCGGGAGCGGCTTCAGGGTCCACGGTCATGGACGCAATTGTTGCCTCAAGCTTGCGGTCGCATTCGAGCATCTTCGCCTGGTAAAAGTCGTAAAGCTCCAGTGACTGGGAAAGGGCAAACACGTGCTCATCACGATCGTTGCCGATCAGGGATGCTCTGATTGTTTCGACCGACGAGTGGCAGCGAACATCACGCAACGATGCCAGAACGTCGGGATCGCGCTCGCCGGAGACGATAGCACGGATGATCTTCATGCCCGTCACGCCTGTGATGTCGGAGACAACATGGTGGAGCTGTAAGTTCATCTCCATCAAAGCCTTCTGCATGTGCTGGATGTGAGCCGCCGCATACTCGACCAGCCGTTCTCGCTGGCGCAGGTAAGCACGCAGCGTTGCGACCTGTGCGTTCGGCCGAAAGCTCCCGCGCAGCAAGCCATAGGAATGCAACTGGCGAAGCCATGCCGCGTCGCTGACGTCGGTCTTCCTGCCAGGGACGTTCTTCGCATAACGCGCATTGACCAGGATCACCTCGAAGCCGTGCTGCTCCAGAATTTCGTAAGCCGGTATCCAGTAGACGCCGGTCGACTCCATCGCCACGCTGGTGACACCGCAGGATCTGAACCAGGCGGCAAGATCATGCAAATCGTGGGTGAAGGTCCCGAATGAGCGGATTGGCATCTCGGCACAATCTGGATTGACCGCGGCCATATGCATCGTGGACCCGATGTCGATGGCCGCCGCTCCAGGGTTCATGCGGGTCAGGTTCTGCGGCATGGATGAACTTGTCTTTGGCATGGCTTCTCCTCCTTTGGATCGGGAGGGGCTGGGCCGAGCAAGTTCGTCATTTTCCTAACCGGGATCGCCGCCGAAACAGCGTCACCACTCTCAAGTCCGCAACAGCCCATGTGCCACGTTTTTTAACGGGGTCGATCACCTCCAATAAGCAGTCGGCAACTCCCCTCCGGTGGGCAGCGTAACACAGCCTGTTTCTACCGCGCACAGGCGGACCGAAGCCCGTGATCGTTTTTTAGGATGTCGCGCTCCGCCTTCAACTTGGCGACTTCACGACAGAGCCGATCAATCTCAAGCTGCTCTGGCTTCATCTGGCCTTTTCCAGGAAAGGACTGGCTGGGATCGTCGCCGTATTCGCGAACCCATTTGCGCAACACATTCTCGTGGACATCAAGGTCACGGGCCGCCTGGGCAACAGCGACCCCACGCTCCTTGACCAACTTTACCGCCTCAAGCTTGTACTCGCGGCTGAACTTTCTTCGTTGCATTCATGCTCTCCGGTTTCAGGAGGAACACCTTAACTCGGTGTCCATGAAACCGGCAGCAGGCCAGTTCCCGGCATCTAAGCCGAAGTCAGGCAGAAATTCCACTCATCCGATCTGTGCAGATTTCCCGAGCCAGCTCTTTAATCATATTTTCATGATACCTTCCTAATTTTGTGGGCTGTTTTCGTGGGGTAAGCTGATGATTGGCGCTTGGTTTAGGGACAAGCATGGGGGAGTGGCAATCGAGTTTTCGATCTTGGCCATTCCGTTTTTCGCGATGATCTTTGCGATCATTGAAGTCGGCTATCACGCGCTGATCCAGTCGGAACTAGACAGAGCGACGACAACAATCGCCCAGCATATCTCCTCCTTCGCGCATGCCGAACCGACGTCTTCAGACTACTTAGCGAAAGGTCCATGCAAGGACTATGTCGGGTCAGTGCTGGACTGCACGAAGCTTCGGCTTGGCGCGACGGAAGTTGAAGGGCGGATGGTCGACTTTCGAAACATGATAATCGGGTCATCAGTTTGGTCACTCGGCTGTGCAGGCGACACGGTCATCATAGAGCTGACTTATCCCTACACCGAACTGGTTAGCCCGATCGTCATAGCTGACGTCGTGAACGACAACGGAGGCGAATACTACCGCAGCCGAGCAGTCATTCGTCGAGAGCCGATGTTTGCAGGAGGCTCCGAATGCTGAAACCGCTGCTCAAGCTATGGTCCGATAATAAGGGCGTAGCGGCGATTGAGTTTGCCATCATCTTCCCGCTGTTTCTCGTCCTGTTGTTTGGAACGATCGAACTCGTCAACTACAACATGCAGTCAAGGCGAGCAGCCATGGCTGCAAACTTCGCGGCCGAATACATCAGCCGTGATGGCGATGGCGTCATGCAAGTGTCCGAGAGACATATCGTCGAAGACATCTGGATGATTATGAACCCGACGGCGCAAGCAGCAACCCAGGTCAAACCCGGAAACTGGGCGAACGGCTACAGTCGGGCACTATCGTCGGTGCGTTTCGAAAAAAAGCCCGGCTGCTCGAGCGACTGTCCCTATGAGCCGAAAGTGGTTTGGAGTTTTCTCTACCAGGATAACGTCAAATCGCCGGTCTACATGCAGTGCGATGTTGCGGTCGTATCCAATGAAACCAAACTGAACGGAGGCGTGATCCGCCAAGGCGCAACAGGACGGGTACCAATCGTCATTGCGGATTTCACTTATCCCTATCGACCACTGCTCGAAGGCTGGCTCCTACCAAGCGTGGAGCTCCATGTCAGCGCTTCAAGGCGCACAAGAAGCGGAACGGTACTGGAACATGCGAGCGATGATTTTGTGACGAGGTGTCCGGCATGATGAAGCGTCTCCTTAGTGACAGAAGCGGGAATTTTGCTATTCTTTCCGCCATCGTCATGCCAGCGCTGATTTTTGTCGCAGGCCTTGGCGTGGACTACGGATTAGCGGTGGATTCACACCAGCGGCTCAAAGCTGCGGCCGACGCAGCAGCACTAGCGGCCGTCGCCGAAGCACAAGAGGCTTTCGTTCAGCAGGAGAAAGTTGACCTCAAGGAACTCATCAAGTCTTCAGGCGAGGCATTTTTCCGCGCAAATGTCGGAAACACCCTGTTTGCAGAGCTCGACAGTGTTGAGGTCGAGCCCAAGATCAATAAAAGCGAATTGAGCGCCACAATCAACTATACGGCGACCTATCCGACGAAGCTACTGAGCGTTTTTGGACACAAGACCATCCCGATCGGCAATCGTGGCAGAGCCATCGTCAACCTGCGCTCCTATGTCAACATCAATTTCCTAATCGACGTTTCCGCCTCAATGGGCATCGGTGCCACGGATGCCGATCAAGAAAAGGTTGCTTCAGTGCTCAACTGTGCCTTTTCGTGCCATATCGGCCAATCAAGGGGTAGTTCCTCCTATGATAAAGCTCGGGCTGCAGGCGCAGATATGCGGATCGATGTTGTCCGGTCCGCAGCAATGTCCGCCATCGATACGAGTACCAGCACGTCACAATTCAACGATCAAGTCACCTTCGGCATTTACACGTTCAGCAACGAAATAAACACCGTCGTGCCGCAGGGCGATCAACGTGGATCAAATGGCTCGTACCTCAAGTCGAAATTGCGAGACGAGGTCCAAATGGCAATAACCTTGGGCGGGACGAACATCGAAAATGCGCTCAAGCAACTCAGCGATACTCTACCAGAAAGCGGGTCTGGTCTGCGACCCGACGATCGTCGGCAATATGTGATCGTGCTAACTGACGGGGTAGAAAGCGGGCAAGCGTGGACTGCCGCAATGAACTGGTTCCTACATCAGTCGACACAGGTCAACACGCCGCAACAGGCCTATGCGAAGCATGAGGTGAACTACGCCCTCAACACCAAGGCCTGCCAGTCACTGAAGAACAAGGAAATAGACATATACTTCATCTACATGGAATATCTCGAACCGAAGTTCGGCAAGATTAGCGATCACGACAAGAAGCGTTTTGGCTTCGTTACAGATAGTCTGTTTCCGATCATCCCCAAACGCTTCCAGGACTGTGCCGCCGATCCCACGCATGTCATGAAGGCGACGACTCCTAAGGAGATCGAGGATACTTTCATTACAATCGTCAAGGGCCTGTCGGCACCCTTGCGTCTATACTGACGCCACGTCTCATAGGGTATCGATTTGTTCAGCGCGCTTGTGAGGACAAGAGCATCAAAAGATGGTCCAGTCCCTTTGGCAGGATCAAGATTCGGCTTGATCGGAGACTGCACTTCTAACGCTTATAACGATAAGCGCGCGCCTATCGAAACTTCAAAAGGCTAATGGGGCATAAGGCGATGCAACATTGCCCGTCCAACCGCTCTCGACAAGCCTGTCAAAGCCTAAACGCGTCTCCATAGCGCGCGGTGAAGCGCTCTGCGAGATTGATGAGTTCCGTTTCAAACTCACCAGTGTTGATGGCTTTTTGCCTGAGCAGCAGCGTCTCAAAAGCACGAAAGGGATCCGGCCGCCCACCGCTCTCAACGGTCTGCAGAAACATTTCAACCTGCCGTATCACGTGGCTTTGCGCCAAGTGATAAGCTGTCACATAAAACAGACTGCGTGGGTCGCTCGCAATTGCTTGTCCGATTGCAAGCAGCTTTGGCAGTTCGGTCAAGGGAACCGATTTGATCTGGCAGATCGATGCAGCACCGTCCATTGCCTCCAATTGATCATAAATGCCAAGCTTGTCGATCCCGATCATGCGCCCGCCGATGTCAAAGACAGGAAGTACCGGATAAAGCCTGCAAACAGTTGTTCTAGCATCGTGCCGACACGCGCAAATAGCCTCTTTGATAACAAGGCTTTCGATCATAAGCCGATGGTCGCCAAATCTGAATTCAACGCAACGATGACTGTGTTCGGCGAAGCTATCAATCAGACCGCTTTCAATGAGGAACTCATGCTCTCCCGGAAGAAGCGGTAACTCTTGGGCAGACATCCTGCCGATCAGCTTGAATCGTGCCTTGTGCCGACCGAACGTACAGCAATGTGCGTCGCCGCAAAGTTTCCAACAGTCTGATTGATAAATAAGATCGGTGTTATAGATCGCTTCGAAATTGGCCATCAGTGCCCCCTGCAACCTTTGTATGTGGATGTTTTGATTATTCGGATTAGCGAAACGCACAAAGTGCGTCGCAATCAATGTTACTGATGTGTTATCAGTGACTAACGGGTTGCAAAACAGGCTAAAGCATCAATGCAAAAGGTTTTGGAAGAGTAAAAAACTACACCAAAAGGAATCTGAGCAACGGCTTCTCGAGAAGGCTTTGCCAACTTACAGGAGCAATTTATGGTGTCCGCTGTGTTGAATAGCTTCGCCAGCCTCGTTGCCTTCCCGATGGAGCCGAGAAGCTATCAAAAACAGCGGTCACAGCAAACGCAGCATCTTGTCTCCGCGGAGCCAAGGCATGCAAGTCGCGACCGTCCTAGCTTCTACTGAATAAAAAGAACATTACTGTGGCAAGTCGATTTCCGTCGTGCAAGGCGAATACCTTGCTTGGACTTCTCCACTTCTTCAGCCCCGCAATGAGCGTGGCACTTGCGGTCTGGCCTCATCGCCCTGCCCGCTGTCAGTGGCTCTCGCTACCCCTCGTCCTGTTCCCATGCCTCCTGCCATGCCTCGCCTTGCACCACCTGTCGCCGAATAGACGCAAGGCCAAGACCAGGATGGCGACACATCCCGCCATCTGGTCAACGAAGGCCCAAAACTGCATGCTTACAATAGGCGCCGGCGCAAACGTCGATCATCTTTGAACATTCAAAGTCAGAGCGTCTTCGAACTAAACCCGCCTCCGTTTCGAGGCCCACTTCTGGCGAATACTTTTTGCTTACATCTACTCAGGCTAGCCGCCATGCAGATGACGGGTGTCTACATCTATGGACGAGATTGGGGCTGCACTACTCACTAACCATCCGATGCACATATAGAACTGAGCGCCTGCAGGCGGCTCAGGCTCTCTGAGAGACCCTCCTTCGCGGCTTTAGTGCGGTCACTCACGCCCAAACCGAAAACGGTCGATTTGCGCGCATTCTGATATTCGCGCAGCGCTCGGCGGACATCGTAAGCAGCTTGCGCTGTTTCGTCCGACGCGGAGCTGTTTGCCATAACCGCCTCGATATAAACGTCCACAACTACTGCAACCTTCCCGGTCGGGCTGAGGAAATCTGCCTCCAACGCGCGGCAGACTTCCTGGTAACTCGTTATCGACTCAAGAGCCCGGTCGATTGCAGGAAAAACGTGGGCGTGGTCGTCCATGAGATTTATGAATTCCAATGCGTTACGCGACGATTGCCGCCTGCGAAAGCGAGGCAGCAATCGTCGCCAAGGGGTTTTCCCATCGACTTGTCAGATCTGGCGATTCAGCCAACTCTTAAGGAGAGTAATATTAAACTCGTTCCGGCGGTAGTAGACGCTCGCGCCGGATTTCTGCGATGTCACCAAGCCCGCACGGTGAAGAATGCCAAGATGGGACGAAACGGCAGACTGGGAAAGGCCAGTCCGCTGAAAGCTACCGGCAGTTGCCCCACCGTCGCGCGTTAATGCAGATGGATCAAAATACTGCTCTGGCGTCTTCAACCAAGTCAGGAATTGTAATCTAGCCGGATGCGCGAGTGCTTTGAGAGCGTCGTGGTAGTCAAATATCATTCGCATCTTAAACCGCTTCTAGGTACCGACGAATTCCCGCTGACGGCGAACTCAGCGCCTTTCTTCGTATAGTGACGCTACATTTTAGTGCTTACCGATCAGTCGTCTCGGTGTTCACGCAGTTTGCAGCAACGCTTCCCTGGTGATTTCCGGCACTTTCTCGATCAGCTCGGAGATCTTGGCTTGCGAAAGTGGTCTCGACATCAGGAAGCCCTGGATCTCAGAGCAGTGGTCGGCCGTCAGCAGGGCGAGTTGTTCGTTTGTTTCGACACCTTCAGCCGTGACACTCAAACCGAGTGCCCGGCCAAGGCCGAGAATTGCTTGAACGATGGGCCGCGCACTCTCTCGCGTATCCAGATCGCTGATGAAACTCCGATCGATCTTGATGACGTCGAAGGGAAAATTCCTCAAATAGCTCAGGGAAGAGTAACCGGTACCAAAATCGTCCATGGCAAGTTTCACGCCCATAGCCTTCAACTCGTTGAGTACTTCAATCGCCCGTTCGGCATCTTCGAGCAAGACGCCCTCGGTAATCTCCAGTTCCAAAAGCTCACCGTTTAGACCAGAGCGCTGAAGACAATCCCTGACCTTGTCGACAAATCTTGAATCACGAAACTGCACTGGCGAGACGTTGACCGAAACGCCGATCCCAGACCAATTCGCGGCAGCTTCACATGCCGTGTCGAGGACCCAATCGCCGAGCGGCACGATCAAACCATTTTGTTCAGCCAACGGTATAAAGTCACAAGGCGGGATACGACCACGCTCCGGATGCGCCCAACGGACCAAGGCCTCGACACTCCGCATTTGACGGGCACGCGTATCAAATCGCGGCTGATACTCGAGGAAAAACTGACCAGCGGTCAGGCTGTGGCGCATGTCATCCGTCATCTTCCGCTGCAACATGATCTTTTCGTTCATCTCAGCGGCAAAGTAACTGAACTGGCCGCGTCCCGATTGCTTGGAGCGATAGAGAGCCGTATCGGCGGCACGCAGGAGCTCGTCTGGCGTTGTGCCGTCCATCGGCGCAATCGCCACACCAATCGACATGCCGACAGTCAATTCGCCGCTCTCATGGCGAATAGGGGTGGCGATCGTCTCGATAAGTTTCGTGCAAAATCGCTCGACCGTTTCGGCAGGCATCGCAGGGGCTGCGATCACAAATTCATCGCCACCAACGCGAGCGACCATCTGATCAGGACGAATGGCACGCCGCAAGCGATCGGCAACTGTTCCCAAGACCAGATCGCCGACGTGATGACCATGTGTGTCATTGATTGGTTTGAAGCGGTCCAGATCAATGTAGAATACAGTCATGCTCGACGCGGCGCTTACCAGCGCCGTTTCCATGAATGTGGTAAGCTTGGTCCGGTTCGGTAGAGAGGTCCCTGCATCGAGATGCGCTTGCCGTTTTGCATCCTCGAAAGCCTCAGCAAGTGCGACGTTTGATGTCACGTCCGTCGCGTATTTGATCACTTTGCGTGGGCAACCGTTCAGGTCGAGGATTGGATTGTATGAAGCCTGTATCCAGATCTCCTTGCCGTCTTTGCCGAGCCTTTTGTAAAGGCCTGCGTGATACTGTCCGCTGCGGAGACTGTCCCAGAACATGGAATACTCGACGCTCTTGGCGTAAGACTTCTCGACCAGCTCAGAGTGATGCTTGCCGATCAGGTCTCCACGTGCAAAGCCAAGGGCTGCGAGAAAGTTGTCGTTGGCCTCCAAGATGGTGCCATCAAGCGCAAGCTGTACGACCCCTTGCGACTTGTTGATGGCCTCGATCTGCCCCTCATAATCGGCTTGTCTCAGCCGTTCGGCGGTCACATCGACTGCGTATTTGACGATTTTGAATGGCCTTCCCTCCATATCGAGGATCGGATTGTAAGTTGCCTGCAGCCAGACCTGGCGACCATCCTTGCCAATGCGCTTATATTCACCCGCTTTATGTCGACCCAAGCCAAGATCACGCCAGAAACTGCGATATTCGTCAGAGGCCGCCGCATCGGCTGAGACAAACATGCTGTGATGTTGTCCGTAGACCTCGCCAAATCTGTAGCCGGTGAGTTCCAAAAAATTATCATTCGCATCGATGACAGTCCCATCAAGTGCAAACGAGATCACACATTGCGCCTGGTTGATTGCCGCAATCTGTCCCTGATATTCGGCCTGCAGAAGACGTTCTTCCGTTACAACCGAAGCGAACTTTACCACCTTGGAAGGCATTCCGTTGGCGTCAAAGATGGGATTATAGGTTGCCTGAAGCCAGATTTGGCGACCATCCTTGCCAACGCGCTTGTACAGACCTGATTGATGCTGCCCACGTCTCAATGCATGCCAGAACTGACTATAGGCCAAACCATGGGCCTCAGCGCCATCCACCAGAATACGGTGGTGCCGGCCTGCGATTTCCTCAAGGCTGAAGCCGACCGCGTCGAGGAACTTGTCGTTGGCATCAAGGATCGTGCCGTTCATTCCAAGCGTTACCACACAATTGGACTTGTGGATGGCATTGATCTGCCATTCATAATCCGCTTGTCGCAGTTTCTCAGCCGTCCGATCTGTGGCAATTTTCACGATCTTGATGGGACGACCGGCGAAATCAAGGACGGGGCTATAGACGGCTTGCAACCAGACATCCCGGCCAGACTTGTGGCGCCTGCGATACTCACCCGACTGATGCTCCCCTCGCCCCAGCGAAGCCCAGAAATCACGGTATTCCTGGTGACTGGAGAAGTCGGGATCGACAAAAATCGAATGGTGCCGCCCCAAAACCTCAGACAGCTCGTAACCCATAGCCTCTAAGAAGAGCGTATTGGCATCCAGCACGTGGCCATCGACAGAAAACTGGATCACGGCTTGAGAATTTCCGATCGCTTCAATCTGGCCAATCTCGTCTGCGATCTTCTCTTGCTGGTCAGTCAGATCCGAGATGATCTGCACAACCTCGAAATCGTCGTCAGAAGGTGTACCGATCGGCACAAGCGTCATGTCGAGCCAAAGCTCTTGGCCCGTCTTCGTCAACCAGAACCGCCCTTCACGATGGGTCTCTCCATCCAGGATTAGGTCCCAGGCGCTCGTCTGCAATAGTGGCGTAGCACCTGAACGTTCAAAGACCTCGGCACTCAAGCCAACAATGTCTTCGAGTTCATGTCCGAGCAAGCGGACGAAACGATAATTTGCCGATTTGATGCGTCCCCTGCGATCATAGCGGACAGTCGCAAAGAGCTGATTGAGCGCTCTGAGTTCGGCTGCAACCGCATTGTCGTATCGCCGTTCGTCCATTGCAAAGATGCCTTCAGAAACTCTCAGAACACATAGAAGCCAAGGTTTGAATGCGGGGACCTGCGTCGAGGACGCCCTTGATGCACTGATTAGACCTCGACGATGACATCAGCAACGCCACCAGAAGCGTAATCTTGGTGGAATTGGACACGCGTCGTGATCAAAAACCGATTCCCGTTAAACTAGCGCTCTAAAATCTAATTTTAATTTAAAATATGCGTCTAGAACGATAACTCTGACGAATACTGATAACCGGCCTTGCAGAGGTCGAAGCTCACCATGATTTCAAACAACGCAACACTGTCGGATCCTCTCATTTGTGAGACCGCGAGATCCGTACGCCCGAGAGTTAGCAACGTCGCTGCGGGGTGCTTTCCCGGGCTAAAGCTGCCGCACAAAAGCGTGCGGTCATATGCTTCTCGTTGTTCGCAGAAAAACCGAAGACTCGTAGCCGCCAAGCGGTGTGGCGAGGTGACCACCATCGTGTGAGTGAGTTGTGATGCTTCGAAGTTCAGACTTCCCCAATCCCGGTACGCTATCGATCGGCGCTTTACTGATAGTAGACCCGACGAAAGCATCCCACGATCACCTGACCTTCTCATAGTTGATGGGCCATGACGTGCTTCGTCTTCCTCTACATGCATCAAACGAACAATCGCGCCCGCCCTGCCCTGCCTGCTATTTGCGCCATTACCGCCGAAACCGTGCCAAATATGACAAGTTACAGTCAAGCCGAGCGCTTCTTTTCTTCCAGATTGTAACGCATCAAGGCCATTAGCATCGGACCGAGCGAAAACTCGCCACGCTCCGCCCGCCGCGTCAGATCCCTCAAGTAACCACCAGCCGAATTGATATGCCCTGCCCGTTCGAGGATCGCCGCAACCGCTGCTGCCGTATTTTCCGGCCCCATGGTTTCGCAGGCGTCCTGATAGGCTGACGGACTGATCCCCAACATCGACCGAACGACGACCGCGGCCTGCATCAGCTCGCGCCAGTTCCCAATCGCGCCCCCCGGACCATAGTCGATAATCTGTGGGCAGGCCTTCAACACCATAGCAAGAGGGAATGCCTTTATCGGCTCCCGCTTCGCTTTCAGCTCCAGGCTCGGGCTTTCGCCCTGCTCTCTTCTAGAGCTAGGTTCAAGTTCATTGAAGGATTCGGTATTTGAATTCTGTATATGACGCTCATTTTCAGCGCCATTGCCGCTCATATCTTGAGAAATAAGCTGCTTTTCCAAGAGGCTAGAAACCTCCAGGTGCAAGGCGGTGAGCTTCTGCAGGCAATCCTCGGCAAGCTGGATCGTCAGGCTTCGTGGCAGTCGGGACACAATGTCGATATATACCTCTTCAAGCGCATGCCAATCGCCAGCAGCACCTTCTTCGATCGCAGCGGTGATCAGCTTACGCAGATCACGTCTTGATATCGTGAGTGCCTCTTTCGCCAGCTGCAAACGCCGGCGATCCTCCACCACTTGTTGGGCCAATTGCGCAAGCTCGTCTCTGCGAGCAAGAAGCGGCGCCAACGAAAAGCCAAACGCATCTTCGACCCGCCCGTCACGTGCCTTGTGGGCGTAACGTTTGCCATTCGGGCTGTCCTTGCGCGAAATCAGCCCCGCATCGATAAGGAGTGCCAGGTGACGCCTGAGCGTGGCATCAGCCATACCATGCGCGCGAAGGCAAAGTTGCGCATTGGACGGGAAGACGATCAGACCAGCTTCTTCCGACAAATCGCTTTGCGGATAAAAGCTCAAAAGGGCGTCGAGAACCGTCAAGGCCCGATCCGGAATCCCAATCAAAAGGCGTGCCTCGCAAACATCACGAAACACCTTCCACTTGTCGGCAGTCCTGCCATCTTTAGTCCTAGCCGCCTCGAATTGACGGCTGACATGGGCGAGTTTGATCGATCCCCGCCCAAAGGGCGTGGTTATGGAATGCCTCTGCATTTTTCTTCACCTTCTTGAAGGCAAACGAAAACTGCTCACCAAAAACGGTGCCAAAGACTCTTGACTGAAATCCCCGGAGATGCGATTCTCATTCTGCTAGGATATGAGGAAGGCTTCCAGGGCGGCGACGCTTGGGGGGCCTTTTTCTTTTGCGTTTCGTCTCCTTACGACTTTGACTGGGCTCTGAATTCGGCATGGAGCCGTTCCAGGTTTTCGGTAATAAAGCGACCAAAACTCACGGCTTCCCGGGACTTCAGGGAAATCGAGTAGCTTTTGCCAGCACCTTTGAACTCGGCGCTGACTGCGGCATCTCCCGACTGCCAGTTGCCTGCAGGGCGCGTTTTCCTGGCTGGCTTGCGTGCATTTCGCAAATCCTGAACAAGACGCTCGAATCGCGCTTCAGATGGCAGATCTGCAAAATCATCCCTGGCAATCGAGGCCTCCGCCACAAGGCGAAGATCCGGATGTTCAACAGTCTGGGCAAGATCGAGCCAACGATCGCGACCGATGCTCTTGGCCGAACCGATCGCCTTGATCACGTTGGCGGGCACCCTGCTTGTGACGGACAACATACGGGTCAGAAGCGCGCCATCAACCGACAGAGCAAGTTGGATTACGCGTCGATCATGACCGATCTCTTGCAGGTGGTGGGCAAAACTTGCCCGCTCGATAAAGGACAGGTTCTCTCGTGCAGAGTTTTCCTGTCCCTGGGCAATCACATGATCGGTGTCTGACACCGTCTTGACCACGGCCTTGACCGGACGCTTCAGTAGCCGTGCAGCGCGCACGCGCCGGTGACCGAAGACGATTTGATATCGATCCTTCGCATCCGGGTGAGGGCGAACCAGAACCGGCGTATCTTGACCGCGCTCCCGGATGGCTTCAACCAGCTCCTGAAATGCCTCTTCGTCCTCTCCCATGCGATCCGAGACGAAAGAATCATCAATCAGCACAGGGTCTAGTTCGAGAACAGCTTCACCAGACAGTGTCTGATCCGCCATCGCGGCCTTTTCTGCCAACTCGCTGAGCGAGCTGATCATCGACCGCGAGGCGCCCTTGTTGGCGTAGCCCGGCGTTGCCCGACGCTCAAGTCGCGGCCCTTCCGTCGAGGTGATATTGGCAAAGATGTCCTTACGCGCCATGATACTCGTCCTTTTTGCGCCCCAAGATCCTGAAAAACTTGGACAAAACATCAATCTGTACGGCTGACAACGGCTCACCCACGACGACGCCCCCAGGAAAGCTCCAGAAGGTCGACCACTTCGCCATTGACCAGATCCATGGCTTCGCGCGCACGGTCATATGTCGCTGATGTAAACTGCGAACGCTCGACCTCGTAGAGTGTCTGCTTGGTCAGGCCCGCATCGGAAACAGCTGTGGTCTTGACCATGTGGTTCTTCATCATCTGCTGAGCAAACATCGACTGCATGAAGCCCACCATCTGCTGCTGTGGCACATCCATGGGCTCGAAACGCGTGATCAGATAACGAAACCAGTCGAGGCTGACATTCACGCCCGCTCCTTCGACACTTTTCAAGATATCGCCGAGCATCAGCAGGAACTGCGACATCGACATGATGTCGAGCATCTGAGGATGGACTGTGATCAAGACGGAGGTCGCAGCCGTGAGTGCAGTCAGCGTCAGATAGCCGAGCTGTGGCGGGCAGTCGATGACGACCACATCATACTGATCATCGACCTCGGCAAGCGCCTTGCCGATCCGCGTATAAAACAGCTTACCTTCCATCGAGTCCTTCCGCTGCATCGCAAGCGGGGTCTCGTATTCATATTCCTGCAGTTCGAGATTCGCTGGAACGATGTGCAGGTTCGGGAAATTTGTCGGTTGAATGATTTCTGTAATAGAGCGACGGGTGTCATCATACCGGATCGCTTCGTAGAAGGACGGTTTCTCGTCCAGTTCGGGCTGGATGCCATAAAGTGCCGTCAGCGACGCCTGCGGATCGAGATCGACGGCAAGGACGCGGTAGCCGCTCAGAGCCAGGAACTGGGCAAGATGGGCAGACGTCGTGGTTTTGCCGGAGCCGCCCTTGAAGTTGACAACGGCCAGGACCTGGAGCTTTTCGCCATTGCGCCGATGCGGGACACGGTCGAGAAGGGCGCGCAGTTCATCCATCTGTGACGCCGTGTAGTATCGCCGTCCTGTCGAGGTGACCGACGGCTCGACGCCCTTGCCCTGCAAATGGAGCTTCTTCAAATAGCTTGCTGATACACCAACGAACTGCGCAACTTCCGCCAATGGAAACAGCCGAAGTGTCTTTTGCGCATTGGGCGGAAACTTCTCCATGCGCAGCATGTCGAGCTTGGCCGAGATCTCTCCGCCCTGCTCGAGGATGATATCGGCAAAGCTCGTCACCGTATCCTGCATTGCCCGTCTCACATTCATTTGCCAGGAAGCCTCTAGTCACGATATTTTCGTGTAAATCCGGAAATTATCGGGACTGTTATCCGATTCCCCCCGCTTGGCAAGCAAGAAGCCCCCAAACGATGCCCAAGTTTGGACAATGCCAGCGCGCTTGAAAACTGCGCCTTGATGGAATGATCCTGAAAAAGCAGAGGCTTGGACACTTCTCCCCAAGGCAGATCCGCTGGAGCGCACGACAGATTTGTCGTGGAAAGCCTCGTAGAACGGACGGATGCTCGGCGGTTTTGACCGACGATATCGAGCAAAACCGATTCTCTCAGCGACACAAGTCCCGACTCACGTCCCATCCGGCAGAAGCTCAGCCGTTCAACAGATTTGTATCTGGACCGCCTCGCCTCGTTTCACTCTCATGAGAGGACAAACGAGGGAACCGTCATGCAATTGGTCGTTATCGAAGATGCCCAGCAGCCACACTCCGCGTCACTCATGCAAGCCAAGCTGCAGTTGAGGTCGAAGGTGTTTGCCGACCGTCTCCACTGGGATGTCGAAAACGTGGACGGCCAAGAGCGCGATCAATTTGACGATCAAGCGCCGGTCTACATCCTGCTTGTGGAAGGGAGCCATCAGGTCGTCGGCAGCGTCAGGCTGCACCCTGCAGCGCGCTGCAGCATGCTCAGGCAAGTCTTTCCCATGCTGCTTGAGGGCGGAAAGCTTCATGTGCATCCGAGGATGATCGAGAGCTCGCGCTTTTGCGTCGACAAGCATAAGCCTTCGCCGTCACCGGGCTATAAGCGTCTGAAGCGCACCGCCGCAATCGCCCAGCCTTCGTTTTCCAGTTTGAGAACGAGAATGCTTCTGGCCGGCATCATCGATTGGTGCCTGTCGAACGAGTACCTGGAACTGGTGACGGCCACAGATGTCCGGTTCGAGCGTATCCTGCGTATGGCCGGCTGGCCAATGAAGCGGCTCGGACCCGTCACTGTCATCAACGAGACGGAAAGTGTTGCCGGTTCGCTTGAGATCTCGAAAGCGGTGTTCGAGAGGCTACGGCCTGAGGGCTATCGGCCGTTCCTCGCGCTGACCACCCAGCAAAGGGCTTCATGATGAACAGGATTGAAAGCCGCACCCGCCTGAACCGCAAACTGGAGCAGGCGCTCGGCACTGATCTTTGCCTCAGCCTGGCGGACCCCGAGGTCATCGAGATCATGCTCAATCCCGACGGCAAACTGTTTATCGAGAGACTGCGCGGCGGAATGGAGTGTACCGGCTCACTTGAGCCTGAACAGGCGGAAATTCTGATTGGACTTGTCGCCCATGCGCTTGACCAAGAGGTCAACGACAAGATGCCGATCGTCTCTGGCGAAATCCCGCTTGGCCGGCATCGTTTCGAAGGTTTGCTGCCGCCGGCTGTCAGTGCTCCGACCTTTTCGATCAGGCGACGTGCCGTCAACCGCATCGCCCTTGAGGACTATGTCAAGCAGGAAACGATGAGCGCTCCGCAATATGATCGTCTGCTGCGGGCGATCGAGGCGCGGCACAACATCCTCGTCTGTGGTGGCACAGGGTCCGGCAAGACGACACTTGCCAATGCCGTGCTGCAGGAGATCCACAAGTGCTTCCCGGACGATCGCATCGTCCTCATCGAAGACACGCTCGAGATCGATTGCCCAGCCAAGAACGCCGTCACGCTCAGAAGCAGTGACAGCCTTGCCATCGACAGGCTGTTGAAAAGCACGCTTCGCCTGCGCCCGGACCGCATCATGGTCGGGGAGGTGAGGGACGGCGCGGCCCTCACACTTCTGAAGGCCTGGAATACCGGCCACCCCGGTGGCTTCACGACATTGCATGCAAATGATGCCCCAGGCGCGTTGCGGCGGCTGGAGCAACTGGTCTGCGAAGTGAGCCACATGCCCATGCAGCATGTCATCGCAGACGCGATCGATCTCATCGTGTCGATCAAGCGCTCAGACGGCAAGCGCCGGATTGACGAAGTCGTCAGCGTCGAGGGCTTCGACGCGGGACGATACCTGCTTGTTTGATCAAAAAGGAGCTGAAGATGAAAGCTGTTCAAACGATGAACGTGGCATCAACTGCGGTTGCAACCTTCATTGAGACACGTACCGCACATGCAAGCTCTGGCGGTGGACTTCCCTGGGAAGCGCCGCTGGAACAGATCCAGCAATCGATCACGGGGCCTGTCGCAGGCTTCATTGCCCTTGCGGCCGTCGCTGTCGCCGGCGGCATGCTGATCTTCGGCGGCGAGTTGAACGATTTTGCCCGAAGGCTGATGTATGTCGTGCTCGTAGCCGGCATTCTGCTTGGGGCAAGCCAGATCGTCGGCCTGTTTGGCGCCACGGGCGCAACACTTGCAACAAACACGAGACCTGCCGTTCAGAGCTTCGAGCTATCCAATCGCATCCTTGAACAGGCCAGAGGGCGCTTGCTATGATGCCCGTGGCTGAGAATGCTCTCATCACTCATCCCATTCATCGCGCCTTGTCGCGTCCCAATCTTCTGATGGGCGCTGATCGCGAACTCGTCCTGTTGACCGGGCTTGTCTGCGTCATTCTGGTGTTTGTGGTGATTACCATCACCGCTGCCATTCTCGGCGCCCTGGCATGGGTCATCGTGCTTTCGGTTCTGCGTCTGATGGCACGCAAGGATCCGATGATGCGCCGCATCTATCTGCGCCATACCCGCTACCGCCCCGTCTACCGCGCCACATCCACCCCCTTTGCCAGGTGAAGAGGAGAAGAAAGATGGTTGGCCTTTCAAGGTTTCGACACCGTGGCCCATCCTTTGCAGATCTCATGCCCTATGCCGCCCTGATCGAGGATGGAACACTGCTGTTGAAGGACGGCAGCCTGCTTGCCGGCTGGTATTTCTTCGGGCCGGACACAGAGAGCGCGACAGCCTATGAAAGGAACAGAATATCACATGAAATCAATAGCATAATATCAAAACTTGGCTCTGGCTGGATGTTGCAGGTCGACAGTCTACGGGTCCCCAGCGCGGGGTATCACGACCGGGACCGCTCGCATTTTCCAGACCCCGTATCTCGAGCGATCGACGAGGAGCGGCGACGTCACTTTGCGGTCCAGGATCGCCATTTCGAAAGTCGGCAGAGCCTTGTCTTGACCTATAAGCCCGGTCATCAGGCGGGGGAGGGGTTATCGCAGTTCGTCTTCTCGAGTGATGGCGCTGCAAAGGCTGGTCCGGCCGATAGAGCGCTCGCCGCCTTTTCCAACGCGATCAGGGAAATCGAGCAATATCTGTCGGCAACGATTTCGCTGCAAAGGATGCAGGCTCATCGCCTGAACGAAGCCTTTGGTCTTCGCGAGGCACGCTTCGACAGCCTGCTTCAGTTCGTCAGGTTTTGTATCAGCGGCGAAAACATGCCGGTCAGGCTTCCTGATGTCGGCATGTATCTCGATTGCATCTTAACCGCCCAGATGGAGCACGGCACGACGCCGAAGCTCGACGACCGGCATATTGGCGTGGTTGCGATCGATGGCTTTCCGTCACAAAGCTGGCCGGGCATCCTGAATTCACTCGACCAGATGCCCTTATCCTATCGCTGGTCTTCGCGCTTCATCTTCCTTGACGCTCACGATGCCAGACGAAGGCTCGAACAGAAACGGCGGCGATGGCAGCAAAAGGTGAGGCCGTTTCTCGATCAGCTGTTTCAGACGCAGGGGCGCTCTCTCGACCAGGATGCTGCAGCCATGGTGGCCGAGACAGAAACCGCCATCGCCCAGGCCAATTCGGGCCTCGTCGCCTTTGGCTACTACACCTCAGTGATCATCCTCTTTGACGATGACCCTGATCGGTTGCTTGAAAACGCCGAACTGGTCCGACGCATGATCCAGGCCGAAGGCTTCGGCGCCCGGATCGAAACACTGAACGCAACGGAAGCCTATCTCGGCAGCTTGCCTGGAAACTGGTACGCCAATGTCCGCGACCCTTTGATCAACACGAGCAATCTCTCAGATCTTCTCCCGGTCAACTCGGTCTGGACCGGCGAAACGACTGCCCCATGCCCATTTTATCCGTCCGATGCGCCAGCTTTGATCCAGGTGGCGTCAGGGTCGACACCGTTTCATTTCAATCTCCATCATGAAGACGTCGGCCACACGCTGATCTTCGGTCCGACCGGGTCTGGAAAATCGACCCTGCTTGCGCTGATTGCCGCACAGTTTCGTCGCTACCAAAATGCGCAGGTCTTTGCGTTTGACAAAGGCATGTCGCTGATGCCGCTGACACGCGCAGTCGGTGGTGACCATCATGAGATCGGCGCAGAAGAGGATGGACGGGCAAGCCTGTCATTCTGCCCGCTTGCCGACCTCGAAAGCGATGCCGACCAGGCTTTTGCCACGGAATTCATCGAGATGCTTCTGGTCTTCCAGGGCGTCACGGTGACACCTTTGCACCGCAACGCAATTGCCCACCAGATCACTCTGATGGCGGCATCCTCCGGTCGGTCCCTGTCGGACTTCGTCAGCGGCGTTCAATTGCGGGACATCAAGGATGGCTTGAAGCACTATACCATCGATGGGCCGATGGGCCATCTGATGGATGCAGAGATGGATACGCTCGCCTTCCAGTCCTTCCAGTGCATCGAGCTCGAAGCCTTGATGTCCATGGGTGAGCGCAACCTCGTTCCGGTTCTTGTGCATCTCTTCAGGCGCATTGAAAAGCGGCTGACCGGAGCACCAAGCCTGATCATTCTCGATGAGGCCTGGTTGATGCTGGGCCACCAGGTCTTCCGTGAGAAGATCCGCGAATGGCTGAAGGTGCTGCGCAAGGCAAACTGCGCCGTTATTCTTGCAACCCAGTCGATCTCCGATGCCGAACGGTCCGGGATCGTCGATGTTCTCATTGAAAGCTGCCCCACCAAGATCTGCCTTGCCAATCCGGCAGCCCAGACCACGTCAATGGCATCCTTTTACGAGCGGCTCGGTTTCAACCAGCGGCAGATCGAGATCATCGCCACGGCTCGCCCGAAGCGGGACTATTACTGTGTGACGCCTAAAGGACGCAGACTTTTCGAGATGGCGCTTGGTCCTTTGACACTCGCCTTCACCGGCGTGTCGGACGCTGAACAGATCAGGACGATCAAGACACTTTGTCAAAACCATGGCCCGGACTGGTCGAGGCACTGGCTGAGCTTGAAAGGAGAGACAGATGCCTTATCGCTGCTTGATCAATAACAGCACCCACCAAAAGCGGCCATGGCTGGCGTTCTTGTCCTCGGCCATGGTTCTTGGCCATATCTCCTCTGCGCTCGCTGGCTCCGTCACCGGGGCGGCGACCGAATGGACGCAGCTCGCCAACAATGCCGAACTCGTCGCGCTTCTGGAAAGCTCAGGCACGCAAGTCAATCATCAACTGACACAGATCAGCCAGCTTGCCCAGCAGATCCAGAACCAGCTGCAGATCTATTCCACCCTGCTGCAGAACACGGCAGCCTTGCCTGCGCATGTCTGGGGCGATGTCGAAGCCGATCTCCTGAAGCTCAAAGACATTGCCGCGCAAGGCGAGGGCATCGCCTTTACGATGGGCAATGCCGACGAGATCCTTTCGCAGCGATTTGGTAGCTATGCCGACTTCCGGCAAGCGCGTCCGGGCGGAGAAAGCTTCGCAGAGACCTATCAAACCTGGTCGAAGAGCAATCAGGAGACGATTGCAGCGAGTTTGCGCGTCGCCGGCCTGACGACAGAGCAATTTGAAAACGAGGCCACCACCACGCGGGCGCTCAAACGTCTGTCCGAGACATCCGACGGGCAGATGAAGGCCTTGCAGGTCGGCCATGACATTGCCGTCGAACAGATCGCCCAACTGCAGAAACTGCGGGGTCTTTTTGCCCAGCAGATGACCCTGTCTGCCGCATGGCTGCAATCCGAGCAGAGCTTGAGAGATCTGGCCCAGGCCCGGCGCGAGGCCTTCTTCGGCGATGCGATTGAGGAAATCCCGGAAGGTCAGAAAATGGAGCCACGCTGGTGAGAAGATCAAGACGACAACAGTGCATTTTGTGCTGCCTATCCTGGCCTGCGTCAGCCAGTATCTGGCTTGCAGCCATCAGCCTGGTTTGCCTGTCGACACCAGTGCTTGCACAGCAAGGCGCCATGCTCACCGAGCTGGAAAACCAGGTGGTTGCAGCAACTCACGACTGGCAGTCCACCATCATGGAAGCCGCACGATCCCTGTTCTGGATCCTGGCCGCGATCGAAATCGGGATTGCGGCCATATGGCTTGCCTTGTCAGCGGCTTCCCTTGACGGCTGGTTTGCCGAACTGGTGCGCCGGATCCTGTTTATCGGTTTCTTTGCCTTTCTTCTCGAACAGGGGCCAGGTTTTGCAAAGTCAGTGGTCGACAGTCTGTTTGCGATCGGGGCAGGGCAGGGTTCCGCCTCGCCTGCCGAGATTTTTGACGCGGGCATAAAGGTGGCCTCCGGTCTTTCGCAGCAGGCCCGTTTCGGGGTCTTCGAGGACAATGCACTGGCCATTGCCTCGGTGATAGCCATGGGTGTCGTGGTCATCTGCTTTTCGCTCGTCGCGGCCATCTTCGTCGCTGTCATGGTGGAAATGTATGTCGGGCTTCTGGCCGGAATGATCATGCTGGGGCTTGGCGGCTCGTCTTTCACCAAGGATTTCTCGCTACGCTATCTGGTCTATGCCTTTTCGGTAGGTATGAAGCTGATGGCACTGGTGATGATCGCCCGGATCGGATCTGACGTTCTGCTTGGTCTTGCCGCCGCCCCCGTCAATGACAGTGATCCACTGCTTTCGACCTTCTCGATGGCCGGCCTGTCTGTGGTGGTGTTCCTCATCTCGCTCTATGTCCCGACCATCGTCCAGGGTGTCGTTCAGGGTGTTTCGGTCACACAGGGCCTTGAAGTGATCCGCCATGGCACGCAGGCGGGCACCATGGCTGCAGGCGGCGCCTTCCTGGCCGCCACCGCTGGAAAGATCGGATTTGGTGCAGCCGATGCGGCACGGGCTGGGGGTGCCTCTCGCGGTGGCGCCGCCATGATCGGGCTTTCAGCTGGCGCCGGGCAGGCGGCGCGTGCGCTGGGCGCTGCGGCTCGCGACAAGATGATTGCAGCACCCGGTGCCCAGCACGCTTCGTTGCTTGGCCTTGCCAACGCCAAACTCGAAGCGGCTGCATCATCAGTCACCAACAAGACAGCATCGACTTCAGGGGTATCCCCTGAAGCTCCAAGAACTGGGGAGAGGCGGTGATGACGAAGAGCAATGCAGTGCCAGAGAACCCCTATCTGTCGGCCCGGCTCGAATGGAATGAGCGCTATGGCGGTTTCGTGCGGGAGGCCAGGGCCTGGAGGGCGGTTGCCGTCTTAAGTCTTGCTCTCGCGACCATCGGCTTTGGCTACGCTCTCTTCCTCAGTCAGACAACCAGACTGGTTCCCTACATCGTCGAGATCGACCGCTTGGGTAGTCCGGTCGCAGCAGGGGTACCCGAACAGATCGAATATGCCGACCAGCGCGTCGTGAGGGCAATCCTTGGCAATTTCATATCGAGCTTTCGCTCTGTCACCCCCGATGCGGTGGTTCAAAAGCAGTATATCGACCGCACCTACGCGCTTTTGAGGGCATCCGATCCGTCGACCGAGAAAATCAATGCCTGGTTTCGGAGCAATTCGCCCTTTGAGGCCGCCAAACGGGTCACGGTTTCAGTCGAAGTCTCGAGCATCGTCGCTTTGTCGGAACGAACCTATCAGATCGATTGGAGCGAGTTTGAAAGAGACCGCAGAGGGCGGGAAACAGCAAGCCGACGATTTCGCGCCATTGCGTCGGTAACGCTGACCGAACCCCAGGATGAGGCCGTGATCCGGCTCAATCCGATCGGGCTTTACGTGCATGACTTCGACTGGACCGCACAGCTCTAGCAACGGGATCCGACAAGCGACCCGACAGGCGGCTTTTCAGACAGCAATGGAGATCGTCGTGACATACAGGTTCCAACAGCATGTAACGGGCATTCTGATCAGCATATTGGCCTTTTCAAACGCAGGCCGGCAGGCCCTGTCACAGGAAATGACACCTGCCGAAGTCAAGGCGCTCAGCCATTCCAGTGCCTGGCAAGGCGGGCGGGGTGGCGTTACACACGGCCCCGATGGCAAGGTGCTCTTCGTCTTCGGAGACGGGCAGGCTTCGATCATCTGTGCGCCGCTGCAGGTCTGCGCTATCGAGCTTCAAGCACAGGAGACCGTTAAAGACGTTCTGGTCGGCGACAGCGTGCGCTGGAGCGTGGAGGCTGCAAGCTCCGGCGAGGGCGCGCAACAGACAATTCATCTGATCGTGCGCCCGACAGAGGCCAATCTGGCAACCTCGATGATCGTCACGACATCGATGCGCACCTATCACATCCGACTGAGATCGCATGAGAGCCGCTATATGGCGCGTATCGGCTTTTCCTACCCCCAAACGGCGTCAAGCCAGATCGCGATCGTCAATGCGAGGCTTGCGGCTAGGGGCGATGCACCATCGACCGGCCGGCTTGATTTTGCCTACAGGATCGAGGGGCAGGCAAAGTGGCGGCCCAAACGTGTCTATTTTGATGGCGATAAGACCTACATCCAGTTTCCAGCCGGGATTGCCAATGGCGAGATGCCCCTTCTCTTCCTGATGTCCGATGGGGCGCGGCAAATCGTCAACTACCGGGTCAACAAGGACCTGATGATCGTCGACCATCAGGTGGACGCAGCCGTGCTTCTGGCAGGAACGGGCTGGCGACAGAAGAAAATCACCATCAGGCGGGGGCGTTGAGATGAAAAACACCCAAGCCCTGATCCCCACCTCGCTCCCAGCCTTGGTCCCGAGCCTGCTCGTTATCGGCTTCTCGCTCGCCTCCTGCCAGCTGCAAAGCGGCGAGCCGATGTTAACCGGCCAAAACGCGGTATTGTCGACGCTTGAGAACCCGGCCGTCGCTCAGCCAATTGCAACGGATCTCACAGAGGATCTTGCAGGCCTCATCCCGAAAACCGCAAAGCTTGTCTTCGATCAGGATATGCCGCCGGTCATGCGTGCTGCCCTCAGACAAACCCTGTCAACCAAGGGCTATCGTGTCGGTAGCGCAGATGACAGGCAAGGCAAGGACATCCTCCTCAAGCTCAAAGTTTTCGAGGTGGGAGAGGATCTCCTCCTGCGGGTGACGACGCCGGCGATCAGGCTGTCGAAAGTGTATCGCATGAAGGCGGCAGGTAGCGCCCAAATTGGCGATGTCGCTGATGATGCTGGCGGCGCCTCGACAATGCGCGCCATTCATGTTGCAGGACCGCCGGTCCTCGAAACCATCGGCGGAGCGAACGGTCCATGAGCGAAGCATTGCAGCTTTCCGGTGCGCCCCAGGTCTTGACAGCCAGATCCCGCAATGGGGTTGAGCAGGGGATGCAGCGGCTCAACCGTCTGCCAGTCATCCTCGTTCTGGCAGGCGCCATTCTCGTTATCGCAACAATCGTCTTTGGACTGTCTTCACGCGGTTTGTGGCGCAGTGGACAAGGGTCAGAAGATGGGTTGGATCGCAGGCCAGCGACCAGCTTTGCCGACACATTGAAACAGGGGATCGGCGACGGGATCATCGGGGAAAATCCGTCACCGCCCGTAGTCCAGCCTCCTTCAAGCATCGCGGACCCGCCAGAAGTGATCCAAGCGCCCAAGCTTGTGACGCAAACCAGACCGGGAAGAGACCAGACGGTTTCGCCGGCTCCTCTTGAGCTCGACGAGGATGATCTCTGGCGCAAGCGACTGGAGCGCGAACACCAGGAACAGATCCTCAATGAGCGCCAGCGCCAGGTCATGGCAAGCCTGCAAAGGGCGGAGGGCGCAAAGGCTTCGCCGCTCAGGATCGATACGAGCGTGTTATCTGAAAGACTGTCGACAAAGCCTGAAGGGGAGGGGGCTGCAGCTTCCGGAAGAGACCTTGGCTCAAGCGATCGCCTGACACAGCGGCTGATGGCGGCCGCCGAGAGCATTGGCATGGCGGGGGAGGGCATGGGCGATCCCAACGGGCAGGGTCAAAAGCAGGCCTTCCTCGACAAAGCGAGAGCTGCGAGAAACCCTGGGGCCCGCCTTGAGCCTTTGGGCTCTAGAACATTGTTGCGCGGTTCCGTCATTCCAGCTTTGCTGTTGAGCGGTCTCAACGCTGATCTTCCCGGTCGCCTTCTCGCCCAGGTCAGCCAGAACGTCTATGACAGCGCCACGGGACGACACCTTCTCATCCCGCAAGGCTCACGACTGCTCGGCCAGTATGACTCCAAGGTCTCTTACGGTCAGTCCCGGGTGCTGGTCGTGTGGACCGATATCGTCCTGCCGGACGGTCAGCGTCTTGACCTCGGCGCGATGGCCGGCATTGACCAAGCAGGGGAGGCGGGCTTCAAGGACAAGGTCAACCGCCATTTCATGCGAAACTTCGGGACTGCAGCGCTGGTGGCGCTGATTGGCACCGGCATCGACCTTTCTCTTCCGCAGTCGCGAAATGCTTTTGGGGTCTCAGACCCATCCGACGCCGCCAGACGCAGCTTTGCAGAAACCTTCGGACGGCTTGCCGAAGGCTCGGTTTCAAAAGGCCTCGACACGCAGCCGACATTGACGATCAGACCAGGCTACCGATTCAACATCCTGGTTGATCAGGACCTGGTGTTTGGATGATCGGTCCTGACCATTCGAAGTGGGCCGCAGTTTCGTCTGACCAACGGGCAAGACACAATAGCTTTCCGTTAAACCTCTCAATGTCATCCAAGCGACAAGAGCGCTCAAATCAGGGACAGGCGAATAGCGACAGCCGTCGCATGTTGTATCGTCACGGCATCCAGTTTGTCCCGCGCCTTGTCGATCGAGATCCGCACCGTCGAATACTTGGCATCGAGGAGATCGGCCACGTCCTGCATGGTCTTGCCCTCCGCAACCCAGCGCAGGCACATCCTCTCAAACGAGGTGAGATCGCTGGGGACAGCTTGATGCCAACGCATGCGGGGAAGGGAAAAAGCAACATGCAGCATTGCAGCGGCCGCCGCAGCCTCGACAATGTCGAGCATGGCGGCGAGGTTCAAACAATGCGTGTCGGATGAGGCAAAGGTCAAAACCGCCTGATGACTGAAGCCGACCCGGATTGGAATCGAAAATCCTGCCCTGATACCATGGGCAATAGCTTCGTCACGAAAGGCGACGACCTCGGCCCGTTCGGTCTCAAAGACGGGATCGTCGAGTGACCAGCAGAAGGGATGGACACCGCGTTTCACAGCACGGACGATGGGATCGATACGGCCGTAATTGTTGCGATAATAGCGATCTTGCCATTCAGAGGGATAGTTGGAAACCGCTCGCCAACGCGAACCGTCCAGCCGGAGATAAGCAAAGAAGGGAAAGCCATGTCTTTCTCCGAACTCTGACAGGGCAGCTGTCAATGCATCGGGATCACTGGCTGTCGAGATGGCTTCGATGAGGCTGTCAAATGGATGCTTCTTGCCCATGGAGAGATCCTTTTCGGCAGTGAGGGTCGAGGACCGGCCACTGCAGGTGACCGGTTCCGTGCGCATCGATTGAACTCTAAAGAAGAGCCAGTCCCTAAGGGGACGCTGGCAGGTACAAAATAGTGTCATCTGCAATTGTTATGCGGACAAGTTATAGCTGCACATGTGCCGCGCGCAACTTTGACAGACAAAAGAAACAAAATTTAACAATGCTCGCACCCACTCTGACATGACGGCATGCCGCATGCTGCAAGCTGTCGGATCTTCCGGGATCAGTTTTGCCCAGCCCGCTCCAGAAACACCACCTGATCAGCAATTCTGGAATTCGGTCATGTCCTGGTTTTTCGCGCCCTGTTCCTTTCGGGGAGGAGATCGACCTCGACTGCCGGCGTGAAGATGTAGCCGCCAAGCCGAACTGTGCGCAAAAACACCGGCCGGTGAGGGTCGACTTCAATCTTGCTGCGAAGCCGGTTGATATGGACATCGATGCTGCGATCGACGGGACGCGCAGCGCCCACTCTGGTCAAGGTCAGAAGCGTCTGGCGTGACAGGGTCTTGCCGCTATTGCGGCAAAAGGCCCATAACAGATCGAACTCGGCTGCCGTCAAATCGACCAGGCGACCGGCCGGATCGGTCAAGATCCGCCTATGGGGATCAATGGACCACCCTTCGAAAAACAGCACACGATTTGTCGAGAACGCGGCCGCGCCAAATGCTGCCCGGCGCAAGAGACTAACGACGCGTGCCTTGATCTCTGGCAAGCCCAGCCTGCGCCAGAAGCAATCGTCTGCGCCCGCCTCAAGCGCTTCGATGCGAAGAGTGGGATCGTCTGATCCGACCATGAAGATGATGGCGACCGAACTGGTCAGGCGGATGTCCCGACACAACTGGATGACGTCGTCTGCGGGGTTCGCCGAGCGATCGAGGATAAGGAGATCGACCCCCTTTATGAGAAGCGTTTGACGCAATTGCTCGATCGTCTCGACAGAGCGGATCTGGTGTTCTGCTTGAAGGGCCTTCAAAATGCGCCGCCCGCCTCGATCGGCAAGGCTCAGCAGCAAGACTTCGGCTTTGCGGCGCGGATCCGGCCTTGCCGGGAATGAAGACATTGACGATGTCGGCATGCGCTAGGCACTCCATGTTTGTCTCGCCACTGTCGCGAGACTTCACAGCGCCCTTGGGATCATATGAAGATCTCAACCGGAGCGGGCAGGCTCATCATTGACATCCATTCCATCCGGCTTGCCAAGTGACAAATCTGCTAGAGTGACCCGCCTTGCCCCCGCAACAATTCTTCATCTAGATCCGACACTTGCCGTTTGAACCTTCTCACGGGTCGTGGCATCTTCGTCATGCGGGCAAAGAACCCAAGTACGAGGCCTGCTCATGCAAAACCTGGATCCAGATGCGCAGGACAGCGCACCGCTGGTTGTTGTCTGCACGGCAGCAACGGAGCTTTCGCTCTTTCTGAGACATAGTCTCGAATGCGAAGACATCGCCGCGATCTTTACCACATCGGCGAAAGAAGGCTTTGACCAGATCGTCAGCCAGGAACCGGTGATGGCCCTGATCGACTGCCAGCTTCCAGAAGCGCCATGGCTCCTTCGAGCGCTTTCAGATGTCATGCCAGAGGAAAGCCTGACCATTCTGGCTCTTGGCGCTCATCACGGGACGGACGACCCGTTGGGGTACAGATACATGGGCAAAGTTCACAGCTTTCCCCGCCCGCTCGACCCTGCCGGTCTCATCGAGACAATCCAGCGCCTTGCGGGTCAGATCCGCGTCAACGATCGCAACCGGCTGGTCTTTGCCGATATCAAGCTCGACCTCGCCGCTCGGAAAGTCTGGCGGCGGCGCCGAGAAATCCGACTGACGGGCATTGAATTCGAACTGCTGTCGGCTCTCATGCGGGAACCCGGCCGGGTGTTTTCCCGCGAGAGCCTGATTGCTCGAGCCTGGCCCCGTGGTGTCTTTGTCGAAGCCCGCACGGTCAATATCCATATCGGCCATCTCAGACGTCGACTGAACGCCCAAGGTGGGCCGGACCTCATCCGCACAGTGCGCGGCTACGGCTATGCGCTTGATCGAACAGATCTCGACCTTGAGAGGAGCACCCCATGACAGGCCCCCCTATGACAGGCAGAAGCAACAACCACGGAACTCAGCTTGTCCTTGAAGGCGGCAGTCTGATTACCGGCGACGGCAAGACGCATCTTGAGAGCGCATCGATCCGGATCCGAGACGGCGTGATCGTCGACATCACTGAGGGGCTGATCGAAGCGAGCGATGGCGAGAGCGTTGTTTCGACCAAGGGGCATCTGATGCTGCCAGGCTTCATCAATGGTCATGCCCATGCCACGATCGCAGGCCCGTCCATGCCGAGCGGTTCTACCCCGCTGTCACTCGATGACGTCAGATATCAACGTAATCGGCATCTCCTGTCGGGAACGACATCACTCATCAATGTCTGTGGGCTCGCTTTGCCCGAAGAACGAGACGGAGCGCTCGAGCCCCATGCGCTCGACATCCACATGACGAGTGGCCATACACCGCATAGCATTGCTGCAGCCGACCAGATCGATGGCCAGGGGCTCACATCGCGTCATCGATCAGCCAGGATCGAGGATCTCGTTTCACGGGGGTGCCGGGTGCTTGGCGAAGCCGGTGGGGGACAGACGCTCGGTGGCGGTGCCCAGGACTATCGCTTTATCCCCGATGCCATCGAAGAAAAGACGGGCGTCAGGATCTCGGCACATCTGGCACGCCAGCTGAAGGAAGCGGTGCTGGGCCGAGACCTCAATGGCAAGATGAGGGTCAGCGAGGCTGGGCTTCAGGACCTGCTCGATGAGCACGCGATCGATCTCACCGCCCGCACGCTTGCCGAACTGCTACGCACAAAAGTGCTTGCCCCGGTTCATTGCGCGCGGCTTGGCCTTGAAGAAATTGCCGAAGCGTCAGCGCGACTGAAGCTGCCGGCCATTTTTCATCATGCCTTGCCAACCGCCACGACGCTCATCGCGCTCGCCAAGCAGTATCCGGGTGCGCGGATGGTGGCAGCCCATGCCAATCATCCATCGTTCCGGCCTGAAGAGGCGTGCGCTTACGCGCGAGAGCTCAAAGCGCTCGGTGTTACAATTGACGTTTCAACCCTCGACATGATCGAAACGAGGTTTCGAAACCACCCCAACAATCTCGATGCGCTTGTCGATGCGGGTCTCATCGATACCTTGTCCACGGATTATGCCGGCGGCGACTGGGATAGCATTGGTTCTGCTCTTCACCGGATAACGAGAAAGAACGGCTGGAGCCTGCCACGTGCTGTCGCACTTGCAACTGGCAACGTTGCGCATGTCTTTCCCGAGCTTTTCGCCGACCGAGGACTGCTCAAAGCTGGCAGAAAAGCCGATATCGTCATCGCAGAGCCGTATAACATCTCGAAGATCCGCCATGTCTACAAAGACGGCCGTCTGGTTGTATCAGATGGGGTGCTGTTTCCCGGCGTGGCCTATGGATTGCAGAAATGAAAACCAGCTCGACGAGGCGGATCGTGGCAGGCCTGACCCTCTCAGCGCTTGAGGACGTCTAGCGCTTTGCACCACGGACCTCCTGGCAATAGTACCAGGCGGACAAGACGGCACTGGTTTCGTCACCCCGGGCGTCCGAAAGCGTCATCGACCCATTGCTCGCCAACGCTCACGCATTCCTTGCGGCTCTCGAAAGCCGAGACATGCTCGAGCTCTGTCCCGCCGGCCAGAATCTGTACCACCACCAGAATAAAACCAGGCCCCATAAATACCTCCGGAACATCATGCTATGGAGATACAGGTTTCGCACCTGCAATAAAGGGGGAGGCCCGAAGTTTTGTCATCCGGGGACAAATCGCCTCAGGCAGCCTTATGCCGGGCAATAAAGGCGCATCGGTTCACCACAGGGTGACGCAAGGCAATCTCTGGAGATCACTCGTTGAGGACGTGCCAGGGCAGAGGAGGGGGAGGAGAGGAGGGCAGGGCAGGGCAGGGGAAGTCGCCAGAGACAATACGTTCCTCACCCGTCAGGCCCATGATACCGGGCGGGACAAACACGCTCGATACCGAAATCAAGACCCGTTCTTCAATGGCAGCGGTAGCCGAAAACTTCCCGATCGGGTCGATCTTTGCTATTTTGCGTCAATACTTCCCGATCGGTAAGGACCGCATGGTCTCTCAGAAAATCCTCCTCTACGGTCAGCCAAATCAGGAGTTGATCCATGTTCAGATCCGCAGGAAATTTCTGTGCTGCCATCAGGCAAAGGCGGAAGTTCCTGGGCTGGACAAAGGCTGAGTTGGCCAGACGGTCTGGTACGGGTGAGCGGTTCATTGTCGAGCTTGAGTCCGGCAAGCCGAGCTGCCAGCTTGAAAAGTCTCTGGTCGTCGCACGCACTGTCGGCATTGAGGTCGGCGATCTCAGGACGGCACAGGCTGCGCTCACCATATCCGACGATGATCTTGATTTTCTGCCGACCTTCGGGGACGGTCGATGACGAAAATCTGCTGCGGCAATGCTGGCGCAACCACCTGACCAGCGCGCTTATATCTCAAGGGCCGGACCAAGACGGATGTTTGACCTTACGATTGATCTCTACAACGATCCAGAGACGGCACGCCAACACCTGGAAAAGCTGCGTTGGCCAAAAGGCCCGATCTGTCCGCATTGCGGCAATGGCGACAAGTTCCGGATCATGAAGTTTGCCGGCAAATCGACCCGGCCCGGCCTCTACAAGTGCAAGGAATGCCGCAAGCCTTTTTCGGTCACCATAGGAACCGTGCTGGAGGGCTCCAACATCCCTTTGCACAAATGGGTCCTGGCTGCCCATCTCATGGGCGCCTACCGCTACCGCATGAACGCCAATCAGCTTCACCGCATGCTTAACGTTAGCTACAAATCCGCCTGCCAGATGACAGAGCGTATCGACAATGTCCTGACATAGTCCGCTGGCCTGGAGAGTACCCGGTCAAGACGAACTTATATGCGCTCAGTTCTCAAGCATTTTCCCATCGTGCCTCAAGCCTTGAGGCACGGGCACGGGCTGTTTGCCGGGCTTTGGGTCGGGCAGGGTCTTGAGCAGGCGCCGAAGCACCTCATCGCCTTTCTCCTCATCGGTCTTTTCAGCGCGATCGGCCATATCCATCCCCAAGAGCCCGGTGGCTTGCACCTGATGTCGAGCATGCTGCGATTACAAGATTAAGACGCCCTGCCTTTGCTGACAATCATATCCGGGATCTCATTGTTTCCGTCTCCGAGCCTGGTCAGGACCGCTGGAGCCTTGTTTCCAGCACGTTCAGCAAGGGCCTTGGATCGCCCCCGTCAAAGCAGTCGACGGCACCAACAACATGCTCATAAACATCTGTGATGCCGCGATTGCTCATCACACGCTGGAGCTTCAAGGCCAGATCCGCGCGGTCCATGGGCTGGCTAGGATCGCCGCGAGGCGTCACCAATGCGCTGGAAACTATCCTGCCTGATTTCAGGGTGAGCTGAAGTCTGGCCAGGGTCTCGCGCGGGAACCGTGCCTCCGCCTCCTCGTCGGTGCAAAGGGTGATCCTTTCGGCAAAAAGCACAAGATCCTTGCGATCAAGAAGCCTTTGCGAAACAGCAAGGAGCGCCTCTTCGCCTTCGATGGCCAGAACTGCCAGACAGAATGGAAGGCTGTATTGCAGGCCGACAAGTGTCTGCGGGGCGCAACTGTTGGCCAGCCGCAGCGCCTGCGCGAAGGTGTGCACGTCAATCCGTTCGATGTCATCGGCGACCAGGTCATGGCCGTGCATCAGTTGGCTCAGCGCATCAAGGGCTGGATGAATATAGCGACAACAGGCATAGGGCTTGAAATAGGTGTCAAGGATCTCGAACCGATCACCGAGCTCAGCTGTAAGGCGGGCCTGATCATAAAAACGGTCATGATCAAGGAGATCGATGGGACCAGTAAAGCCGCGCTGCGCCAAGAAAAGCGCTTCAAGCCCAGTCCTTGCGCTGAACGCGATCCCCTCCTTGACCAGATTGCCGGTCGCCCTGGAATAACCGGAACTGCCATTGGCCCGCTGGTTTGGCGCCAGAACGCCGGCGATCGAGAGCCCCTCAGACAGCACTTCGTGCGAGACCCCAAGAAGACGCCCGGCAGCCGCACAGGATGCAAAGGCCGCCCACCGCCCGGTCTGACGCGTCGCAATGGCGTCCAGCCTTTGCGAGGCCGCAATCCGGACACCGACATCATAGCCGGCGATGATCGCCGACAAGATCTCCGAACCCGTGACCTCTGGCAGACTTGCGCCAAGTGTCAGGACAGTTGGGATGACGCTGGCACCAGGATGGCCGCGGGCTGCCCGATTGCCGTCATCCAAGTCGAGGCCGGAGGCGCAAAGACCATTATGCAGCAAGGCAAGCGCCAGGGAAGATTGCCGAGCCTCAAACCAGACGGGCGCATCTCCCTCGCCATGCATGTCAGTGATACCGAGTGCTGCATGCGGTGCTGCTGTCCCCGCTCCCGCAATTGCGGCCGTCAGAAGATCAAGCACGCAGCAAAGCGCGATCTCTTTCAGCTTAGGCTCGCCTGCCTCGACATCGGTTTGAAGCGCATGTCGTGCGAGGCGTTCTGTCATGGATGACATGATGGCCTCCCTCTCAGGTCAGGGCGGAATGCGCCAATACCCATGCCTTAAGTCTCGCGACTTGCCCGATACTTCTGAAACAGTGCCGCCACCACATAGAGGTCAAGCACTGGCAGACCGACACAGGTGACAGAGAGCGGCGCACCTGGCTGAACACGCCAGTCTTTTGTCTTCGATAGTTCCAGAATGCCAAGATGGGGGCCGAGTGCTTCAAGCGAGCTGCCAGCCCTTGAGAACTGCAAGGCAAGGCTCTGCGAATTTCGCCTGGAGACGGTCGCCAAATCATCGCAGCCGACCTGGCCCTGCCTCAGGATCCGGCGCAAGGTCTCGGCTGGCACTTCGTCGCCCCCCAGATGAAGAAGACAGGCATCGCGTCTGAGCTCGTGATCACCGAAAACCGGTCGGTCGGAATTTGTGGCTGTGATGACGAAATCAGCTTCCGCCAGAAAACCACTGTCTTCGACAGCCACGATATCGAAGGGCAGTGTCATGGATAGAGAAGCCTGCAGCGCCTTTGCGCGTTCAACCCTCCTTGCCTTGAGATAGACGCGGCCGATGCGAAAGGCTGCGCGATCCGCCAGCGAGGCGAGGATCGCCTTGGCAACTGGCCCGGCACCGAACAGAAACACCGTAATCTGATCTTTTTCGATCGGACAAAGACCAAGCACTTGCGACGCGTACGCGCCTGTGCGGGCGGCCGAAAGCGCGGTCGCGTCGATGATCGCGATCGGCTGCATGGAGAATTTCTCCATGAGAATATAGGTCGACCTGGAGCGTCGAAGGCCGAAATGCCGGTTGAAGGCATTGGCACCGATGACCTTGACCCCGGCAAATTCGGGATTTGCACCATAGAGACAGGAGAGCTTCCAGCCGAGCCTCTCACCGGCAAACTCGACTGGTCGGCCTTGATAACCCGCCTCTTGCCAGAACGCCTCCTCGGGAAGCGACAGCACGGACTTATGCCCCAGTGCCCGACCGTTGCGGATATCGTGCCAGGCCTGATCGAGCACGTCATGCACTTCCCTCACCGATAGCGCAGAGCCACTGGCGGCGATCTCCTTTTCGCCAAGCACGACCGGCTCTGCCCGATGCGGTGTGAACCGCAAGGTTGAAGCCAGTCTTGTATCAGTCTGATCGCCTTCCATGTGACCTGATCCTCCCTTAGCCTCGCTCACGCGACAAAAGAAGATGATAGCCGAGGGGTAAGGTTTCAGAGGCGAAGTCTTGGCAAAGACTTGGACAAAGCGGGGGACGAGGACCCGGGGGAGGCAGCTCCGACCAAGCTTGAGCACCGTCTGATATCGCTCAAAAATTCAATCCACCGGTCCGATCGAGGGTCAGACGAGCGACTTAGCCCTGATCCTTGCCGCCTTTCGATAAGCCCGTGGCGTGAGACCCGTCTCAAAACGGAAGGTGCGATTGAAGTTCGACAGATTGTTGAAGCCGGCCTCGAAGCAGATATCGGTAATCGACGTCTGGGTCTCGCTGAGCAGGGTTCGTGCGCGCCAGACCCGAACGGAACGGCTGTAGTCGGAGAAATTCATGCCGGTCAGGCGGCGAAAGGCACGCGAGAAAGCGGAGGGCTCGAAACCGACCTCTTGCGCCACCTCATGCATTTGCGCGCCGGGATCCGATTGCAGGATCTGGATGGCCTGGTCGATACGCCGGTGTCTGCGATCCGACACCTGATTGTAGATCGAGATGAAATGTTCACTGGCAAGCAAACGCTTTTCAGGTGCTGCATCGATCGCCTCGAGGATCTCCAGGAAGAGCCCCAATCCACCCCCATGGCCACCCCGATGGCTACCCCGATGGCCGATCGCATGGAGCTCGAGGATCTTTTCACCAATCCTTTGAGCTTCCGGCCCCAGGATCTCGACCCCACGTTGCGCCAGGGGTTTGAGCCGGTGCAGCACATCGAATTCAGGGCAGACCGCCCGGACGCCGATCAGAGCATCGGCATCAAACTGCAAGACCATGTCCCGGCCGGGAAGCGGTGGAGCGCCGGGCGTGATCCAGTTATGCGGCAGATTGGTTCCCGTCAGCATCAGATGGCCGGGGCGAAACGGGCCGATATAGTCTCCGACATAGGCAAAGCCACTCGCGTCCGGGATGAAGTGGATCTCCCATTCGGGGTGGTAGTTCCAGATACAGATCGGATTGGGATAGTCGTCGCGGCGGATCAGATAGGAGGCGCCTCCGGGCAGGACGATCTGTTCACGGGTGGCGGTAAAGGTCTCGGAGGGAGACTGCGGAAAATCTGGTGCAATAGGCATGCGATGACTCATGTGACGATACACAGATGTCAAAATAGTATTATTTCTGCGACGAAGTCCAACTAGTTCGCGCTGATCTCTTCGGCAAAAGTGCCCCCGTCGATGGCAAGGGAGTTGCCATCAAGGGAGGAAATCATGACATTAAATGCTCTCCGCGCAGGCTGCGCGGTCATCGCTATCCTTGCCAGCTCGAACGCTCTGGCTGCCGCACAATGCACGGATGACGTTCGCATCCTGGCGCAGCCGCGCGACGGTCTGACCCTTCTCGAAGACTATGTCGACGAGTTCGAGGCCCTCTCCGGTGCCGGCTTCGAGATCAGCTATCTCAACGAAAACGATCGCCGCGCCAAGTCACAGGCCGACGCCTCGACCGTTGGCAGCTTCGATGTCTACTATGTCGACGAAGCCAATCTGGCGCTGTTTGCCTCCTCCGGCTGGATCGTGCCGCTGGATGGTTTTTATCCGTCCGAATATGATTACAACGACTTCGACGCTGGCATGCGGGCTGCTGCAACCTATGACGGCAGGCAGTGGTTTGCCCCCGTCCAGGGCGGCGGCGACCTGATGGTCTATCGCACCGATCTTCTCGAAAAGGCCGGCATTGCGCCGCCCAAGTCCTGGGATGAGTATTTCGCAGCCGTCCAGAAGCTGCACGATCCGGCAAATGGCGTCTACGGTACCGCCTTGCGCGGCCAACGTGGTTCGGGCGCCAATGTCTGGCGCTGGATGCCCTTCTTCAAGGCCAATGGCGGCGAATGGTTCAAGGACGGCAAACCGGCCTTCAACTCGGAAGCTGCCGTGAAGGCAACCGAGACCTATCTCGAACTCTTCAAGTATTCGGCTCCGGGCACGCAGACCGGCTCCTGGGATGAATCGACCGGCGCCTTCCGCTCGGGCAAAGTGGCGATCATCATCGAATCCGCGCCGCTTGGCGGCATGTCCGTCGACAAGGCGCAGAGCCAGGTCGCCGACAAGGTCGCTTTCTCGGTTCCGCCGTCGCCGCTGCCCGGTGGCGGTTATGCCCATGGTTTTGCCATCGCCTCCAAGGCCAATGCGACAGATGAGGAAAAGTCCTGCGCCGGTCTTTTCGTTGCCTGGGCAACATCCAAGGAGCAGGAGGCCCGTCGCCTCGCCGCTGGCCAGCCCGGCGAGCTGACACGCACCAGCACCTATCAGAGCCCAGAATATGCAAAGACCTTCGGCCAGAACCTGGCGGACGCCATGGCAGCCACCGGTGAGAAGACCACGGTCACTTTTTGGCAGGATCCGCGCTGGCAGGAACTGGGCAATCAGTGGGGCATCATGCTGGAAGAGCTGATCACCGGCAGCCGCACCGACATCAAGGCGACGCTTGGCGAACTCGAAGCCTTCGCCGCCAAGCTTTAAGGCCCCCCAAGCAGCCAACTCGGGCGCGTCCCCCGGCGCGCCCCTTTTTCTTCATCAAAGGATCCGCCATGCGCCGCGGCCGCTCGCTGCCTTATGTTTTCCTGGGCCCGACCCTGGGCATCCTGATCATCCTGGCCCTGGTGCCAACGCTCTACGCAGTGAACATCTCGCTGCAGAACCGCACTCTGTCGGCGCCCGATGCCGACTATGTCTGGTTCGCCAATTATCTCGCGCTGTTTTCGGACGCCCGCTTCCTTAACGCGCTCTGGGTCTCCTTCAAGTGGGAGATCATCAGCGTTACTGCCACCATGGTGACAGGGGTGGTGCTGGGCATCGCCATGTTCGAAGCCGCAAGCCCCAAGGCGCGCAACCTGCTCTGCATACTCTTCATCATCCCCGTTCTCCTGCCGCGGGTCTGCGCCGCCTTTGTCTGGAAGTTTGCATTTCACCCGCTCTATGGCGCCTTGACATGGCCGGTTCGCGAACTGACTGGCATCACACCAGACATTCTCTCAACCCCGCTTGGCGCGCTTCTCGCCGTTGCCTTTGTCGATGTCTGGCAATGGGGCCTGTTTTTTGCCGTCATCATCCTGAAGCTCCTGGAATCCCTGCCGCCACAGCCGCTGGAAGCTGCCCGCATCGACCGCGCCACCCGTTTCGAGATCCATCGTTTCGTCACGCTGCCGATGCTGAAAGCACCACTGATCAGTCTGCTTCTGGTCAAGGCGATCGAGAGCCTGCGCTCCTTCGACCTCGTCTATGTCATGACCCGTGGCGGCCCCGGCATCTCCACCGAGACGCTCGACATGTATGCCTATTCGCAAGGCTTCATCGAAGCCGGCAAGATCTCCTACGCCTCCTCCATGGCCGTCATCATGATGGTGCTGACCATCGTCACCTTCACCTTTACCTGGAAGAGGCTGAACCGATGAAGCTCTCGACCCTTCTGCTCAAGCTTATTCTGGTCGTTGCCGCAACGCTTGTCGTGCTGCCGCTGCTATGGACCTTGCTCAACGCCTTCAAGACCAATGCCGACCTTCTGGTCTCGACACCGAAACTCTTCTTCCAGCCGGTGCTCGACAATATGAGCTATGTGCTCAACCGCCGTTCGGTGGCTCGCGCGCTGACCAATTCGCTGATCATCTGCACAAGTGCCGTAGCACTCGGCGCCGTGCTCGGGGTGCCCGCGGCCTATGTGATTGCCCGCTTCAAGAACCGGCTGACTGCAGAAGCCCAGTTCTTCGTCCTGTCCCTGCGCTTCCTGCCACCGGTGGCAATCGCCATTCCCATGCTGGTCATCTGGCTCGGACTTGATCTCTATGACACCCGCCTCTCGCTGATCGTGACCTATCTGATTGTCACAGCCTCGATCACCATCTGGCTGTCGGTGCCGGCTTTCGAGCGTGTCAGCCTGCAAGTGGAAGAGGCTGCGCGCGTCGATGGCTTGGGTCCCTACGCCACCTTCTTCCGCATCGCTTTGCCGATCGCGCGGTTCCAGGTTTTCGGTGCCATCGCCTTTTCCTTCGTACTGGTCTGGAACGAGTTCCTGCTTGCCATGATGCTAACCACCTCAAGCGCGAAAACCCTGCCGATCATCGCGTCGGAGATGTCGCAGCTCGGCATGAATGTGCCCTGGGGCATCCTCAACGCCGCCGTCGTCCTTCTGTCTCTGCCGCCGCTGATCCTGCTCGGGGTCCTGGCCGGTGGCCTCAATGCCGCATTTTCCAAGAAATCCGATCAAGGTTGATAATTCCATGAAAGCACTTGTCCTCGAGCGTGTCGGTGAACTCTCTTTGCGCGACATCGATCTCAGCCAAGAGATGGGCCCGGACGACGTCCGCATCCGCATCCACACCGTCGGTGTCTGTGGCAGCGACGTGCATTACTATACCCATGGCCGGATCGGTGATTTCATCGTCAATGAACCCATGGTGCTCGGTCATGAGGCGGCAGGAACGGTGACCGAAGTCGGGGCCAATGTCACCCATCTGAAGCCCGGTGACCGGGTCTGCATGGAGCCCGGCATTCCCGACCCGAAATCACGCGCCTCGCGGCTTGGCCTTTATAATGTCGATCCGGCCGTCGCCTTCTGGGCAACTCCGCCGGTCCACGGCGTGCTCACCTCTGAGACGGTGCATCCGGCAAGCTTCACCTACAAGCTGCCGGACAATGTCACCTTTGCGGAAGGTGCGATGGTCGAGCCCTTCGCTGTCGGCATGCAGGCAGCTGCCAGAGCCAGGATCACTCCAGGCGACACAGCCGTGGTGACCGGCTGCGGCACGATCGGCATCATGGTGGCGCTTGCAGCTCTTGCCGGTGGCTGCTCGCGCGTGCTGATCTCGGATCTCTCCGAAACTAAGCTCAAGCTTGCCGAAAGCTATGGCGGCATCACCGGGGTCAATCTCAAGCAGATGGATCTCGTCGAAACGGTCAACGCGGCAACAGACGGCTGGGGTGCGGATATCGTCTTTGAATGCTCGGGCGCGGGCGCGGCCATCAAGGATCTGTTCAAGCTTGTCCGCCCTGGTGGCACGATCGTGCTCGTCGGCCTGCCACCGGAACCGGTCGCCGTCGACCTTGCAGCCGCCTGCTTTCGCGAATGCCGGATTGAGACCGTCTTCCGCTACGCCAATGTCTTTGACCGGGCGCTGGCCCTAATTGCCGCCGGCAAGGTCAATCTGAAACCCTTGGTCTCGGGCACCTATGCTTTTGAGCAATCAATAGCTGCCTTTGAGCGTGCAGCCGAAGGCCGGCCGGAAGATGTGAAGCTGCAGATCATCGTGGACGGGGAGGGGAACTGATGGCCACTGTCGAATGCCGCGGCATCCGCAAAGTCTATGGCGCGCTGGAAGTCATGCGCGACTTCGATCTCAAGATCGATGATCATGAATTCGTGGTCTTCCTCGGCCCATCCGGCTGCGGGAAGTCCACCATGCTGCGCATGATCGCCGGGCTTGAAGAGATTTCCGGCGGCGATCTCTTCATTGGTGGCAATCGGATGAATGAGCGCGATCCAGGCGATCGCGGCATCGCCATGGTCTTCCAGAACTATGCCCTTTATCCGCATATGAGCGTGCGCGAGAACATCACCTTCGGGCTGGAGCGGGCAGGCATCCAGAAAGGTCTAATCGACCAGCGCCTCTCACCCGTCGTCGAGGCGCTGGGGCTCGGCGTCTATCTCGCCCGCAAGCCGACGGAACTGTCAGGCGGCCAGCAACAGCGCGTGGCGATCGCGCGCGCCATGATCAAGACGCCCGAAGTCTTTCTGTTTGACGAGCCTCTCTCCAATCTCGATGCCAAGCTGCGCGGCAGCCTGCGCGTCGAGATCGCCAAGCTGCACCGCGATCTGAAGACGACAAGCATTTACGTCACCCATGACCAACTCGAGGCGATGACGCTTGCCGATCGGATTGTCCTGATGAAAGACGGCCGGATCGAGCAGATGGGAACGCCGGAAGAGATCTACCAGAAGCCGGCAACCGTCTTTGCGGCCGGTTTCATTGGCACACCGAATATGAACTTCCTGACGCTCGACAAGACGGGCGAGGATCTCGTGGACACCCATATAACTCTGCCAACACCTTTCCCGGTCAAGCCGGGCCCGGTCACCGTCGGGATCAGGCCCGGAGCACTCCGTCTGAGCGGCGATCAGGGTTCAATCAGAGGACGGGTCGAGCGCAATGAGTTTCATGGTGAGACGCGGCTCTTGACGCTCAGCATAGGTTCAAACGAACTCTCTGTATCAGTGCCGGCGTCGCTACGCGTCAGGCAAGGCGAGGTACTCGGTTTCGATGTCGCGACTGATGACCTTCATCTCTTCGATCCGAAGACAGGCCACCGCCTAGGCTAAGATCGCCGTTCTCACAGCAGAGCAGTGTGTTGCTTCGCTCAGCAGAAATGCGCTTGTCTGGTGCTTTCCAACTCATGCTGGTGGCTTAACCATCCTGCGTTCTGTGCGGCGGCGACTGACTCCGATCAAGGTCGTTCAGGGGATCGAGAATAGGGCACTAAGAGTAACGCTTCAGTGTCTGGCCGGTCGGGCTCAACAGTCTGGAGGCTTTCGGCATTTTGCTTCAGGCATGCCAGTTAATTCGGTTTCGGCGGTTGAAACTTTTCGCTATGGCCGGCCGATACAGGTGAGGGGAGCTGCCGCGTCCGCTCCAGGCCAATGCTGAGGCAGAACTCGCGCTCCCGCTCCAGTTTGGAGGCTCCGAAAGCCTTTTCGGGTGCCGCTTTAGGCCACCAGCCGTAATGGTTCAGCTGGCACGCAATGCCATCAGTGCGGGAGAAGCGTAGCTTGCTTCTTCCCCGCATAAAATGCTTGAGACTTCTCAGCCTTTCCCCCGGACCATCAGAGTGTTGACATCAGGTGCGTTATACCCGCTTGAGCACATTCGCTATCCTGTGCCGGAGTGCCTGAGCTCAGACCAATTGCGCCGACGACCTCACCATCTATGATCACGGGCAGGCCTCCCGCAACGACCATCAATCGGCCTCCAATGGCCGAGTTGATGCCGTATGCGGGACTACCTGGCTGGCTCGCGGCGCCGTAGCTTTCTGTGGTGCGCTTTGCGCCTGCGGCAGTATATGCCTTGTCTTGTGCGATAATCGTGCTGGTGATCTTTCCGCCGTCCATGCGTTCAAAGGCGATCAACTGACCCGATTCATCGGTCACCGCGATGCACATTGGTACGCCGATCTCTTCGGCCTTGTTGCGCGCGCCTTCGATCAGCATGCGGGCATCGGTGAGGCTCAAGCGTTTGATGGTCAGCATTTGGGTCTCCTTGGTTCAGGCTCTGGAAATAGGTTGGCAGGTTGATCGATTTGGAGCACCTCGAACAGTCATCGCCGTCAGTTCATGGCACTTATATTTATTGCTAGGTCGAAACAGTCGCTGAGCGGGCCAGGCCACACCACTTGGCAATGATCATGGCCGTCGTTGCGACAAATCTCACATGATCTTCGCTGTCGACCCATTCATCAGTTGCGCCGTTCTGCGTCAGGTTACCGCAAAGCGGCCCAAGACCTATCGTCGGGATGTTCTTCTGCACCATCGGATTTCGAATGTCGGAGCCGGTATGCATCGGATTGATAAAGGGTTTGAAGCTGCAGATCGTCTCAATTGATGAGGCCGCAGCCTTGACCAATTCGTGGTCGACGGGAACTTCTGCACCGGCAACGCCAGCGTCCCACAGGATCTTCGGAGGGTGATTTGCCAACCAAGGATCGTTGGCGGTGACACGTTCAATCGCCGCCTCGATCGCGGCACGCACGGTCTCAAGCTTCTCGAAAGGAGGAAAGGCAATCGCAGCGCCGAGAATACAGCGGTCTGCACCGCGAGACAGCCGGTCTTCATCGCCTGCTTTAATATACGACACCATGAGGTTGGTCGAGCGTCCTATCTCTCCTTCAAGCGCCGGATGGTGAACAGCTGCTGCCCGCTCGTCATCCAAAGCCCTCAAAGCCTGAACAAGAAGAATTGCCTTTTCAATCGCATTGACGCCTCTGTGCGCAAAAGCTGTCTGGTGAGGCTCTGTCGTCGGTGGTGCCTGGCCCTCGATCTCGATCCGAAATTCGATCTGGCCGGATGTGAAAGCTTTGATCTCCTTCATGCCGACACCAGACTCCGCGGGATGGAGGTAAACGACAGCGTCGGCGCTCATGCCGCGTTGCAAGGCATGAGAAACACCCCTGGCGTGCTGCTTGCTTGGGGTGCTTGCAACATGAACGTCTGCCAGAGGACAAAAGCCGAGAGAGTTAAGCAATGCGATCGCCTGCAATCCCGCAGCAATACCCGAGAGGTCATCAGCAACGCCCCAGCCATAGAGCTTGCCATCGATCATTTCGCCTTTGAAAGGATCATGCTTCCAGCCATTGTCTGCACGGAATGCTTCGCAATCGGGGTGGGCGAACAGGATCAGGCTGCGTCCGCTGCCCACTCCCTTTAAATGTGCAACAATGCAGGTGCGCGGCTGGGGACTGATTGTCGCGCCATTTGCAAATTCTTCCACGAGGGCGACGTCGGCCGGGTTGTAGGTGCTGGCTTCTACATCACATCCAAGTGCTTCGGCATTTCGGCGAAACAGGGCCTGAACCTTCGGTTCTCCGTCCTCTTGAGCAGCGATGTATTGTCTCAGGCCCGAGATAATCTCGCCGCGGTGTTCCTGTGCTCTGTCCCAGATCTGCGTGAGGATATCTTGCATGCGGGTACTCCTAGATGGCCACAGAGGCGCATCGCCTCTTCAAGAGGCGAATGACCGAAAAAGCTGTATGATCGATAGGATCTTCATCGACAGCAGCGTTGCGGCCATCGACCCTGATCGTGATCGGTCCAGAGCCCGAAATTGCCTCAATCTGGAACCAGGCTTGTGTGATCGTTGGATCTGCCACCAGAACGACTTGTGTGCGATCGAGGCCTAGCCCTGCAAGGCCTGCCCCGGTGACGACATTAAGATGGCCCGGAAACAGCCTTGCTACTTCACGGGCGCTGGCTTCCAGAAATGCTTTCGGCACGAGCACCTGGTCAAGATCAACGAACTGCAGCGCCCCCATCGATTTCCAACGTTTGGTGGGATACGCAACGGTGACGGTGACCTTTTCAAGTTCGTGCTCGCGTGCCCCTGCTAGAAAACCGATTGACCCGAGTGCGCCGGCAGGAATCTCCAGACGGCCGGGCCCTGACGCTGCTGCACCGTAAAACCGAAGCTGCTGACGCTCATCGGCGAAGGCGCCCAAAGACAGTGGAACGACATCACAGCCCGCTTCCAACAGAAGGGGACCAAGGGTTGCCAGGGTATTTGCGGATGCACATTCCGCAACGACTGACGGTGACGCCTCGAGAAATTCTTCGAAATTTGTGCAGACCGTTGCTTCGGGTACCACTGCACGGGCGCTGGACAGCTGATGGTCTCGCACCAGGATTGCACTCGTTTTCGGACCGTGTTCGCCGCTAGCGAAAAATCTGGCAAGACGCGAGCCGATTGCTCCGAAACCAATAATGCCCAAGCGCTCAAGTGCCGGATTACAACGCATGGCATCTAGCTATTTTGCGAGGTGAATAAACCACCTGTCGTTTTCCGTTCAAACTATCCTCCCACCCCGCCTGTCGAAACGATCCCTTAAGCTCGCTTGTATTCGTTTGGTATACCAATATTATGCTGCGAACAAGTGGTGCAGCGACCTTGGAGGATCACAATGGAGGACGGCATGGTTCAGACGGTAAATGGCAGTGTTGATGCCGAGCAGTTGGGCATGACGCTGATGCATGAGCATGTCTTGTGCGAACTCACACCGCGGGCGCGCCGTGTTGACCCACAAGAGGAGGTGATTATCACGCTGGAGAACGTCTTTGACGTCACATACCGCCCTAACGATTATCCAGGTAACCACAGGCTTCAAGACGTTGGGATTGCTCTCAAGGAGGTGGCACGATTTGGTGCACTGGGTGGTGGTACGATCGTCGAGATGACGACCGGGGGGCTGCAGCCTGATCCACTGAGCCTGCAGCTGATCAGTGCCAAGACAGGGGTCAACATCGTTTTGGGCGCGGGCTTTTATACGGAACCCTACCAGGACGAGGAAACCCTCTCACTCGACACAGATGAGATGGCGGAAACTATCATCCAACAATTGACTGAAGGCGCCTGGGGCACGGATGTGCGCTGTGGGATTATTGGTGAGATTGGCTGCTCATGGCCGTTGACCCCGTTTGAAGAGCGCTCTCTGCGAGCCGCTGCCAAGGCCCAGGACAAAACCGGTGCCGCGATTACGGTCCATCCCGGACGCCATCCGGACGCCCCCAACCAGATCCTCGACATCCTCGAGAACGCAGGCGCCGACGTAAGCCGAACAATCATCGATCATATGGAGCGCACGTTTACAGACCCAGAAAACGTCCTGGCATTAGCCCGCCGAGGCTGTGTCGTGGAATACGATTTCTTTGGTATCGAGCAATCGCAATACTGGCTCGGTATCGCTGATCTGCCCACTGATTGGATGCGCATCTACGATATCAGGCGGCTGTTCGATGCTGGCTTGGGAGCAAATGTCGTCATCTCGCAGGATATTTGCACCCGTTCACGCCTTCAATCTTACGGCGGTCATGGGTATGGCCACATGATTTCGAATGTGATCCCCCTGATGCGCGATCGTGGTTTCGGTACGGAAGAGATCAATCGCATGCTTGTCGAGACCCCGGCACGTCTGTTGTCGCGGGCCTAGGCCGCGCATGAGCGCCATCTGCAACTATTCGTTGACCACGATATGCATCCGGGCGAATGCGATAAGGCTCTCGACATGCGCCGCGACAGCCTTGTGGGCGGCCACCGAATCCTTTCGCTGCAAGGCATCGATGATCAGGAGGTGTTCGGTTGAATCAGGCTTCAGCCGGTCCTTCAATTGTCCGATTTCGAAGAGGCGGGTGGTGGCTCTCAGGCTCCGAAGTACGCCAGCCATGACTTCGTTGCCGCAATAGTCGATAATGAGGTTGTGCAGGTGATCGTCTGAGAACCAGTGTGCGTCGGTATGGTAGGCCGTTGCTCCCATAAGCTCGTCGATTTCGCGGTGAACCTCGATGAGCTTGCGCCCAGGGATGTTGTCCATCGCCTCAACAGCTGCCTGTGGCTCTATCAGCAAGCGAAGCTTCAGGCTCTGGATGTATTCGCCAATATCGACGTGCCGTACCACATAGTTTCGACCGTCTCCCTTGTGAACCAGGCCTTCGCCCTCAAGCCTCTGCAGTGCTTCTCGCAAAGGGGTTCGTGACACCCCCAGGGTTTCAGCAAGACGCGCTTCGACGATGACATGGCCGCCGCCCAGACGACGATGCCGGATCATATCGGAGACTGCATTATAGGCGAGCGCTGCGAGCTTGTGGCCGCCTTCTTTTGCAGTTCTGTCGATTTCACGATGCGAATCAATATTCGTCACGATGCATCTGGCCTCCCGGCCTCCACGGTGCTTTGATCCATTGAAATCTGCCTAAAGGGTTTTCTTGCGACAAGCCATGGTCCATACGGGGCGTAGATGTCAAATGGCTTGGAGTGACGGGACATGGACGAAGCCGCTGCGACTGACAGGAGCCTTGCGGACGAAACCTACAGCAGCCTCCTCGACGAAATTCTCTCGGCGCAGTTGAGCGGCGGTGCGGTCATCCAGGAACGGCGGCTCGCTTTGCGCCTTGGGGTGTCGCGTTCGCCCATGCGCGACGCGTTGGGGCGCCTCGAAGGGCAGGGGCTTCTGGTGCGCAATGCCAAGGGCGTTTTGACCGTCAAGGTGATCACGCTTGCAGATTACCTCAACAGTATCGCAGTCCGGCTGATGCTCGAGCCGAGTGCGGCAGCGCTTGCCTGCAACATGATTTCGGGTGAGGTGCTTGGGGCGTTGAGAGAGATGCTGGAAAAGATCGAGGCTGATCCAGACCCGGCACCTGCGTTTGTCTGGGCCTTCGATGATGCCCTTCACAATGGTATTGCTGCTGCAAGCGGCAACCGGTTTCTCGCCGACATCATTGGCCAGATGCGACGGTACACCACAATATTCGAGCGCCAGCGCAAGCTTGCCCAACGTAAACCTGGACTTGCTGACCATCAAGCGATCTTGGACGCACTGACTGCCCGGGATGCTGAAGCGGCCCGAAACGCCATGACCGAGCATCTCGAGCATATCCGCCGCAACGTGCTGTCGACATACTGAGCGGCGCTTTGCCCCCTTCCTCTCATTAACTCTATCAAAATTGTGCGGCCACTCGATCAACCGCTTGCGGGCCGAATATTTTTGTGTATGACTTTGGTATACCAATTGAATGCGAAGCTTCAGCATTCGAGGGTTGGTCCACCAGAAGATCAAAAAATCACCAGAGGTTCTCATGTCTTTTCGCACCATTTCCGTTGCAGCCGGACTGCTGCTCACGACTGCCGTTTCAGCATATGCACAAGATTGCACCCCCAGGATCGCGGACAGCGAGCTCGTCAAGCCTGGCACGCTCATCATGTCGACAAACCCCACGCTCCCGCCATTGCAGTTCGTTGACTCCTCGGGCGAATTGAAGGGCATGCGCATCGAGCTTGGCACAGAGATCGCCAAGCGGCTCTGCCTGACACCTGAATATGTTCGTATCGAATTCTCTGCGATGATCCCGGGACTTCAGGCCGGTCGCTGGGACATGATCAATACCGGCATCTTTTTCACACCCGAACGCGCCGCCATGATGCAGATGATCCCCTATGAAGATCAGGCAATCAGCATCTCGGTCGCCACCGACAACGAGACGGTCAAGACCAAGGAAGATCTCGCTGGCATGCGCATCGGGGTCGAGATCGGAGGCTTTGAGGAAACCAAGACAAGGCTCCTCGACGAGGAGCTGAAGGCGGCTGGCAAGGAAGGTTTGGCAATCCAGACTTTCGACAATTTTGCGCTGGCCTATCAGGCGCTGCGTGCAGGCCAGGTGCAGGGCGTGGTGTCGATCGACGGTGTTGCAAAAGAATACGATACCCGCGGTGATTTTCGGCGCGCGGTAAGCGGGCTCTATCCGGCTCCCGTGGCTGTTGCCTTCAAGAGTGTTGCGCTTTCGGATGCGGTCTCGGCGGTCCTGCAGGAGATGAAGGCTGACGGTTCACTTGCCAAGCTCTTCGATGCCTACGGAATGCCTATGGTCGCTGGCGATTATACGGTGAAGGGGCCGAACCGCTAATCGAGAGCGGTTCAGTTTGATCCCGGGTGTCGGTGAATGCCGGCACCCTCATGAACTCAGAAAGGCCTCGGGCATGTCATTTTGGAGTTGGTCCGGTTTCTTCGACTATCTCGTCAACCCATTCATTCTGGGTGGAGTGGTCACGACCATATGGTTGACCTGCGTATCGCTGATCGCAGGGCTTGTCCTCGGCTTTGTCGTCGCCTTGTTGCGTCGCTCAAAGCTCCGCCTGCTCCGAAGCATCGGTTGGGTCTACATCTGGATATTCAGAGGCACGCCGCTCCTGGTCCAGCTTATCGTCATCTATACCGCCCTGCCGCAACTGGGCCTGCGTTTTTCCGTGGTGGAGGCAGCCCTTATCGGTCTTGCGCTCAACGAGGCGGCTTATCTTGCCGAAATCATCAGAGCCGGGATCGAGGCCGTCCCCGAAGGGCAATCGCGTGCTGCAAGAGCGCTTGGCATGACTGAGCGAAAGATCATGCGCTATATCGTGATGCCACAAGCCTTCAAGGTGATCATTCCGCCGCTCGGGAATTCCGTCAACGGGCTATTGAAGACGACATCCGTTACCTCTGTCATCTCTATGGAAGAGCTGCTTCGCCGCACTCAAGTGCTCATCCAGGAGAAGTTCATGGTGCTCGAACTCTTCGCCGTTGCGGCCCTCTATTATCTGCTTCTCACGACTGTTTGGGACTTCATCCAGCGACGGATCGAAAGACGCTTCGGGCAATCGACAGCACCGGTCCAGCTCGCAGAACAGCGCTGATATCTACAAAACAAGGAATAGATTTCATGTCCAAGACGTTTCGCGGTGTCTTCACCGTGATGATTACGCCTGTCGATCCCGAAGGCCGGGTCAACCTGAAAGCGCTTGCTGCATTCACTGACTGGCAGATCAGGGAAGGGATTCACGGGCTCATTCCGCTCGGCTCCACAGGTGAGTTTTTGTCGCTGTCTGACGAGGACTGGGAGGCTGTCGCCCGAACAGTCATTGAGACCGCTGCCGGGCGCGTGCCTGTCCTGATCGGGACCGGTGCCGAAGATACGCGAGAGTCTGTTCGCCTGAGCCGGAAAGCAGAAGAACTCGGCGCCGATGGCGTGATGATTATCCCGCCCTTCTATTCGACGCCAACCGAGGATGAGATCGTCAAGCATTACCAGACGATCGCCGCATCTATCACCATTCCGATCATGGTCTACAACAATCCTGCGACCTCCAACGTCGACATGAGGCCCGAGCTTCTGGCGCGCATCGCAGATATTGACGGCTGCGACTATGTCAAGGAATCGACGCTCGAGGTGACGCGTATCCGCGATATCGTCCGGCTGGCCAAGGGCAAGATGACGCCATTTGGCGGGATTTTGGGCTTTGAGTCTTTCGTCATGGGCGCCGAAGGCTGGGTTGCCGTCGCATCCAATGTGGCGCCATCGGTCATGGCACGAATTTTCACGCTCGTGGCTGATGAGAAAAAGTATGATGAAGCGCGTGAGCTCTATCTGAAGTGGTTGCCAATCATTCAGGCCGTCGGCGGTCAAGCCTATGTTGCGGGCTCGAAGGCTCTTCTGAACCATATGGGCTTTGCCGCGGGAGCTCCGCTTCCTCCGCGCCTCCCGTTGCCAACACAGCAGGATGCCGAGATGAAGGCATTGGTCGAGCGTTTCGGCATGGCCTTCTCTTAAAGGCGAAATTGGAGTTCCGCGGTGGCAGCCGAAACCTTGAAGGACGACCACAAGACCCTCTTGATCAACGGTGTGGCACACCGTGTCGAGACGGGCCTCTCTGTTGCCGCTGCGCTGACTAGCATCGGCTGCGCTGATTTTTCGATTGACGCAGCAGGTGCAAACCGCGGGCTGTTCTGCGGTATGGGCGTTTGCAACGAGTGTCTGGTTACCATCGACGGAAAAACCAGCCAGCGATCCTGCATGACACAGGTTGAAGATGGCATGCGGATCGACTGGCAGGCGTCAAAGCCCGATATCGCAGATCCGACGCTCCAGGACTTGAAACCCGTTCCTGAGAACATCCCTGACTTTGACGTGGACGTGATGATCGTTGGTGCAGGCCCAGGCGGTCTCGGAGCGGCCATCTCTGCAGCCGAAGCTGGCGCCCGGGTCACTCTCGTTGACGAACGGCACACGCTCGGGGGACAGTTCTACAAGCAGCCAAACACGCCAACTGCGCTTAGCTCTCTTAGCGATGATCGCCAGGCTGCTGATGGTCGTGCTCTGATCGGTCAAGCCCGTGCACTCGGCGTAACAGTCTTGCCAGGTGTCACTGTATGGGGTGCTGGTCGCGACGGGAGTGCAACAGTCATTTCGTGTCTTGGGCCCGATGGCGCCTTTTATTGCCGTCCGCGTATGCTGGTCATCGCTACAGGCGCCTATGAGCGTCCCAATCCTGTACCTGGATGGACCTTGCCGGGCGTGATGACAGCCGGCGCAGCGCAAACGCTTTTGCGCAGTTATGGCACGGTACCCGGAAAACGCATCCTGATCGCCGGCAATGGGCCGCTCAACATTCAGGTTGCAGCCGAGCTCGTCAAGGCAGGTGCTGACGTCGTTGCTTTGGTGGAGAGAGCCTCTGCTCCTTGGTCTAAACCAATCGATGCACTCGCACTTCTAAAGCTTGATCCAGCATTGGCGATCAAGGGAATGCGCGAACTGGCACGGCTTGAGCGTGCCGGGGTTGATGTCGCCTGGCAATCACAAGTTTTGTCGATCGAAGGACCTGGCAAGGTCAAAACGGCTGTCGTGCGTGGGCCAAAGGGCGACACCACGTTCGAGATCGATACGGTATTGCTTGGCGGTAATTTTGCGTCATCCAGCGAATTGCCCCGACTGCTCGGTTGTGCTCATCGCGTCGGGGCCGACGGACAACTGCGCGCTGAATGCGACGGCGAAGGCATGAGTTCACGGCCCGATGTTTACATCATCGGGGAGGCACGACGGTTCGCAGGAGCGCAGGTTGCTCTGGCCGAGGGTAGATTGGCCGGACGCGCCATTGCCAGAAAGCTCGGCCTCACCGTCCTCTCGGCGACATCGCATGAGCGCAAGCTCACCCGCGCGAAGTCATTTCAACAATCCCTCTGGCATCTCTTTGCGTCTCAAACACCTACACTGACGGTTCCCGACGATGTCCTGGTATGCCGCTGCGAAAGCGTGCAGATGAGAACCCTCAAGACAGCTGCCAGACAAGGCCCTCCCGATATTGCAACGCTCAAGCGATTGACACGTGCGGGCATGGGCCGTTGTCAGGGGCGGTACTGCTCTCCAACACTGACTGCGCTTACGGCACACCCCATCAATGAAACGGTGGGTGTGCTCGCCCCACAAATGCCGCTCAGGCCGCTGCCGCTTGCAGCATTGGCGGTCGAAAAGCCCGAATGGGGTGGCCACAAGCGTGCGCTTTTGCCGGATCGCCCGCCCGTCCCACATGGCGCTGCTTTGCCCTTGAAGGAAGCAGCGACGGTGGTGATCGGCGGGGGAATTGCAGGTCTATCGACAGCGATGTTCCTCGCCCAGGCCGGCGAAGACGTGATCGTGCTGGAACGTGGATTCCCTGGGGGTCTCGCCTCCGGCGGCAATGCGGGAAGCCTCCACGCGCAACTTCTCTCCTTTGATCACGGCGCTCGGGCTGAAGCCGGCGGCGGGCCCGCTGCGCGAAGCCTGTCCCTCCAAAAGGATTCTATCGCGCTTTGGCAACGGTTTCAGGATGAGCTTGGTGTCGACTTCGAAATGAAGATCACCGGAGGCTTGATGGTTGCCGAGACGGAAGCGCAAATGCGCTTCCTGGAAGAGAAAACCAGGCTTGAAAGACAGCAAGGCATTGAATGCCATGTGATAGGGCGTGCCGACCTTAAGGCGCTGGAACCTCTGCTATCGCCTGAGTTGATCGGTGCCGCCTATTGTCCTCAGGAGGGCAAAATCAATCCGCTGGTCGCTACGCGTCATGTTGAGGACGCGGCCGTCGCCGCTGGCGCGCAGATCTTCGACCGGACGGAGGTACAGGCAATTGTTCGGCTTGACGCAGGATTTGAGATCCAGACGTCGCGCGGCACGATAAGGGCCGGCCGGATTGTCAATGCTGCTGGCGCCTTTGCGTCCCGAATTGGTGCCATGCTTGACCTGAAGGTGCCTGTCTTTGGCGCGCCGCTTCAAATGGTCGTCACGGAGGCTGCAGCACCTGCGATTTCCCATCTTGTGGCTCATGCCGACCGTCATTTGACGTTGAAGCAGGCCGCCAATGGCAACTTCATTATCGGAGGTGGATGGACTGCCGGTCTCGACCCCGTCCACAGCCATCCTCGGCCGATCTTTTCCAGTATCGAGGGCAATCTGTGGGTCGCTCAGCATGTCGTGCCTGGACTGCGCAAACTGCATGTCATCAGAAGCTGGGCTGCGATGAACATCAATATCGATGGGGCGCCGATCCTCGGGGAGCATCCAGACATGCCAGGCTTTTTCAATGCCGTTACGTCCAACGGCTACACGCTCGGCCCGATCGTCGGTCAGATCACTGCAGACCTGGTATGCCGTCGCGATCCAGGCCGAGACCTTTCTGCATTTTCGATTTCTCGCTTCAAAGGAGGGCAGCCATGATCGAGATCAACGGCATCTTCAAATACTATGGCCACCACCCCGTTCTGAAGAATTGCTCGACCAGAGTCTCTAAAGGTGAAGTGGTCGTGGTCTGCGGACCATCAGGGTCGGGAAAATCGACGCTGATCAAGTGCGTCAATGCGCTGGAGCCAATTCAAAAAGGATCCATCCGCGTCGATGGGATCGAGGTGAACGATCCTTCAACCGACCTGCCTGATCTGCGCTCCCGCATCGGTATGGTTTTTCAGAACTTCGAACTCTTTCCGCACCTGACGATCGAAAACAATATCATGCTGGCCCAGCGCATTGTCCTGCACCGCTCGGAGACCGAGGCGCGCAAATGCGCAATGGATCTCCTGGACCGGGTCGGCATGTCAGGACACGCCCACAAGTATCCTGGTCAGCTATCGGGCGGCCAGCAGCAGCGCGTGGCGATTGCCCGGGCGCTGGCGATGAATCCGAAAGCCATGCTTTTTGATGAGCCGACCTCCGCGCTTGACCCGGAAATGATCTCGGAGGTTCTCGATGTGATGACGGGCCTTGCGCGTGAAGGCATGACAATGATGGTCGTGACTCATGAAATGGGTTTTGCGCGCAAGGTCGCAAACCGTGTGGTTTTCATCGATCAGGGCGAGATCGTCGAAGATCTGCCGACGGACGAGTTTTTCGACAACCACACAAATCCGCGCACTGAGGCCTTCCTCAGCAAGATCCTGCATCATTGAGGCCAGGCGATGAGTGACTTTGACCTAATCGTTCGCAGTGGCACGATTGCAACGGCGTCGGATGTCTTTAAGGCTGACATTGGTGTTCGGGATGGACGCATTGTCCAGATTGGCGAAGGCCTTGCCGGAGCGCGGAAGACTATAGATGCCGATGGCAAATATGTCCTGCCCGGTGGCATCGATAGCCACGTCCATCTGGCGCAACCCTCAGGCGAAGGGATCGTCATGGCTGATGGTTTCGAGAGCGGAACGCTGTCGGCGCTGTTTGGCGGAAACACCACCGTTATGCCCTTCTGCCTTCAAGAAAAAGGGCGCCCTCTGCGCGAGGCTCTGAATGACTATCACAAGCTCGCAGAAGGGAATTGCTATACGGATGTGAGCTTTCACCTGATCGTCAGCGATGCGACCGAAAGTCTGATCGGGCAAGAGCTTCGAGCCCTTGCTGCCGATGGATATGCGTCCTTCAAGGTGTTCATGACCTACCAGGATCTGCGCCTGAGCGATGCTGACATTCTCAAGACCCTTGATGTTGCCAGAGAAACCGGTGCGACTGTCATGGTCCACTGCGAAAACGAGGATGCGATCCGCTTTCTGATCGATCGTCATGAGCAGGCGGGCATGGTTTCTCCTCGCGCCCATGCCTCCACCAGGCCGGCGGCTGTCGAGCGTGAAGCCACCCATCGGGCGCTGACGCTTGCCGAAATTGTCGATGTCCCGATTGTCATCGTTCATGTCTCTAACGGTGAGGCTATGGACGAAATTGCTCGGGCCCGCGCCCGGGGTGTCAAAGTCATCGGAGAAACATGTCCGCAGTATCTGATGCTGACCGCTGACGATCTTGACGGAATGGATTGGGAAGGTGCCAAGTTCGTCTGCTCGCCGCCTCCTCGTGACAAGGCGGCACAAGAAGCTTGCTGGCTCGGCATAGAAACCGGTGCCTTCGACCTGTTTTCCTCCGATCATTGTCCCTTCCGCTATGATGATGCGCAAGGCAAGCGCAATCCGAAGGGATTGAAGAGCTTTCGCCATATTCCAAACGGCATCCCCGGGGTTGAAACCCGGCTTCCAATCTTGTTTTCGGAAGGTGTGATGAAGGGCCGGATTGATCTTCCCCGTTTTGTGGCCCTGTCGGCCACCAATCACGCAAAAACATATGGCCTTTACCCTCAAAAGGGCACGATTGCGATCGGAGCCGATGCGGATCTAGCAATTTGGGACCCGGAGCAGCGACGGCATATACGGCATGCCGATCTTCACGACGCAGCCGACTATTCGCCCTACGAGAGCCTTGAGGTCACCGGTTGGCCAACCACCGTCATTCTATCCGGCCAGGTGATGGTCGAAGACGGGGTTCTCGTCGGTGAGAAAGGTGCCGGAACATACCGTTCGGCCAAGACCCGCCCACCAATCGACAGCATGAACATGAAGGAGATCTGATCATGAAGCTGAAAGTCACCGCCGGCCCCTTCGTCTTTGACGCAGTGCTTGAAACCCAGAAGGCGCCTGAGACGTGCAAGGCCTTCATGGAGCGCTTGCCATTTGACGGACAGATCGTCCACGTTCGCTGGTCGGGTGAAGGTGTCTGGATTCCGCTTGGCGATTACAACTTTGGTGTCGGCTACGAGAACCATACAAGCCATCCTGCTCCAGGCCATATCATTCTCTATCCAGGCGGCATCAGCGAAACCGAGATCCTGCTTGCCTATGGCGGTGTCGATTTCTCATCGAAAATGGGCCAGCTCGCTGGCAATCATTTCATCACCCTGACATCCAACCTCGACAAGCTTTCGGAGCTTGGCAACAAGACACTGTGGGACGGGGCGCAGCCAATCCGATTTGAACTGGTTTAATGGGCACTTCGCTGGGAGACGTTTGAACGACTTGCGCCTCCCACACCCCGACCAAAAGCCGGGCAGAAAGCGCCATATGTGGTGGCTCCTTGTGGTCAAGACTCTGAGCTTTCGAGGGCACGAGCCGCTGTCACTTTGCCTTCTCAGGGCGTTTCGTGATCGGTCCGGCTTTCTCGAACCTATTCTGAACGACGTTCGATTTCGCCAGGCTGCGCATGCAGAACAAGGTGCCGCCTTGTCTTGTCGATCCTTCAGCCTGTTACATCAAGCGGATAGGCCGTTCAGATGGCTATGGATTGGAAGGGAGGCCAACAGAGGCTCATGAGTTGTTGGCCTTCCCATTTACCCCACAGCCTTACCTGAGGTGACAGGATGTCGGGCGACTATTGTTCCAGCAAGATCGCACCGGTTGAGGCTTGTGATCATCACCCTATCTGGACGCTGCTGCCAGGAAAGCGCGCCAGCCGCCGAGGTCTGTAATATCCTCGGCCCCAGGGAGGCCGGCCGGTTCACAAAGGAAGCCCTTGACGGCAGATCCGTCATCAAGCTTTACGGTCCCGATCGAGAGCGGCGAAGGAACAGTTGTCATGAAGGTACCGAACTGGTCGAGGGGGAGCGCCCAGACCTCAAGCGCAATCGCCTGTCCCCCCTCGTTCAACCGGACGAGCCCCGGCCGCTGAGGCGGTCCGCCAGCAAGTGCGTGCAAGCGGTATTCGGGTGCGGTTTGGCGCTGCGCAAGAAAGCGGCCACCAAGACGGGTGATCTCGCCGTTGAGCGGCAGGCCGCGCATATGGGCGCCGACCAGTGCGATAGGGATCTCGGCTGGGCCGGCTGCCGGTGGAAGGGTAGCGATCGGCTCGAGCTCCCAGCCTGTGGCACCAAGTGGCGGGGAGGCTTCAACCTGCAGGCTGGCCGCTATGCCGGCGATGCGGCCATCCAGCCCGGCAGCAGCCAGCAGGGTCACGCTTCCGGGTCTTCCATCGTCACGCGTCGCGACCGGCACGGCGATCCCACATAGATCCAGCAGGTTGACAAAGTTTGTGTATGTGCCGAGCTTCGAATTCGGCCCGACAGGATCCTGTGTCAGATCCGTGACGCTGAAGAAGCACGGAATGGTGGGGACACAAAGGAGGTCCGCCGTGGCGATCAATGGGGCTACCTTGCGCTTGAGATCGGCAAGTCGGTAGATGTCACGGAAGGCATCTGACGCGGTTAAGCTTTCAGCCCTTCCGATGATCCCGCGGGTCACCGGAAAGAGCGAATCGGGCATGGTGCGGATCATTTGTTCTATGGCCGCATAACGCTCCGCCACCCATGCGCCTTCGTAGAGCAATTCGGCGATGCGATAAAGCGGTGTGAAATCGAGAGGCACGATGCGGTGTCCCATACCCGCCAAAACAGCAATCACCGCCTCGAAGGATGCTTGCTGGACGACATCGCCAAAGAAGCGGCGCGAGGCTATATCGGGAACGCCGATGCTGAAGCCCGCGCCCGGGACTTCCAGGAAGGGGGCTGCAAGATCGCGGGAATAGGCGTCGGCCTCGTCATGGCCGGCGGCTGCCATGTAGACCGCGAATGCATCGGGGACAGTCAAGGCGAAGATCGAGATGGTGTCGAGCGTGCGGCAGGCCGGCACCATGCCGGTGGCAGACAGTGTGCCGAGCGTCGGCTTCAGCCCGACAATATTGTTGAGCGCGGCTGGCACGCGGCCGGAGCCGGCTGTATCCGTTCCAAGAGCAAAGGGCACAATGCCACGCGCCACAGCCACGGCCGAGCCGCTGCTGGAACCGCCCGGCACGATGGAAGGATCAATAGCGTTTTTGGGGATCGGATAGGGGGAACGCACACCAACAAGGCCGGTGGCGAACTGGTCGAGATTGGTCTTGCCGATCGGAAGTGCACCGGCAGCTTTCAGTTTTGCAACCACAAAGGCGTCAGCCGTTGCGGCATACTCGAAGGCCGGGCAGGCGCAGGTGGTCGGCATGCCCGCGACATCTATGTTGTCCTTTACTGCGAAGGGAATGCCATAGAGCGGGCGTGCCTGATCGTAGGGGCCAAGGGCTGCAGCGGCCGCCATCATTGCCTCTTTCGGTGCCAAGTGGATGAAGATACCAGGATCGTCAGCCTCTTCAATGCGCCGATAGACCTCCTCGATCACAGTCATCGGGCTGAGGCCTGCGGCATAGGCGGTGTGCAACTGCTTAAAGGTGAAGGGCATGGTCATCATGTTCATGACGGCACTTTCAGATGTCAGAGGATTTCGACCGGCTTCGTCCACTGGATGAGGACGACGCAGCCTTCTGCCGAGGAGACGGAATGCACGGTGCCTTCGGGGTTGGCGACAAGCGAACCTGGCCCATAGTGGCCGTTTTCGTCGCTTTGTGAGCCCTCCAGTATCAGAATGGTTTCCAGCCCCGTATGCCTGTGCTGCGGCACGCTGGCGCCCGGCGCATAGCGCAAGAGCGCCAGTTCCGGTTCACCCTGGATGAGACGGCAGATCTCCACGCCATCGCGAAAATGTTCGAAGGGGGCTTCCTTCCAGCGGCTCGCCAGGAACTGTGCCATATGCAGGGTCTCACGCATCGAGGGCCTCGACAATCTGGTCCACCGTCGCCGCCCAGCCAACGATCGCGCCTTGTGCGGTCATCATGGCGATGGCGGCCTTCTTGAATTCTGGGAAATAGCTTTCGGTTGCATCGGTCGCGAGCAGGCACTCATAGCCCCGGTCGTTTGCCTCGCGCATGGTGGTCTGCACGCAGACCTCCGTGGTCACGCCGGCAAAGACGAGTTGCGAAATGCCCTTCTCCTGAAGGATTTCGTCAAGAGGGGTCGCGTAGAACGCGCCCTTGCCGGGCTTGTCAATGACCGTTTCGCCAAGCAGCGGTGCAAGGGCGGCGACGATATCGGCTCCGTCTTCGCCTGCAATGAGGATGCGGCCCATTGGACCGGGATCACCGATGCGCAGGGATGGCTTTCCACGCGCCCGCTTGGCAGGCGGGCAGTCCGAAAGGTCTGGCGCATGGCATTCGCGCGTGTGGATCACCGGCAGGCCGGCACGGCGAAAACCATCAATCAGACGCGCGGTGGCAGGGATGATCGCCTGAAGAAGGGTGACGTCATTGCCGAGCGTGGCGCCGAAGCCGCCCGGTTCAATGAAGTCGCGCTGCATGTCGATGACGACCAAAGCGGTCTTTTGCGGGGTGATCGTGATGTCGAAGGGGCGTGCCTTGATAACTGCCATCAGTGATGTCCTGCCATATGTCTTCCAATTTCCCCGATATCGGCTCCGTCAGCTTGCGTCTCAAATACGATTGCGCCTTCCGACATGACAAGGATGCGGTCGGAGAGTTCGAGGATCTCGTCGAGATCCTCGCTGATCAGCAAGACGGCAGCACCTCCATTGCGCGCCGCCATGACGCGCGCGCGGATTTCCGCCACGGCCGAGAAATCAAGGCCGAAGCAGGGATTGGCGATCAACAGCAGGTCAAGGGTTCCACTCAGCTCGCGGGCCAGCACGGCACGCTGAACATTGCCGCCGGAAAGGGACGCTATTGGCGTGTCCAGCGACGCAGTCTTGACCTTGTAATCGCCAATCAGCCGGGCTGCCAGCGCGGACATGCGGCGCCGATCCAGCCAGAATTTGCGCTTTTCTGCCAAGAAATCGAAATCGCGAAAGAAGATGTTTTCGGCTACGCTCATCTTTGGAGCGCAGGCGTTGCGCAAGGGCTCTTCCGGCAGCGTGCGGACATTCAAAGTCCGCATCTCGCTACGGCTGGCCCGAAACGGCGTGCCACAGACCTTGACACTTCCCGCAGACAGCGGTCGCTGCCCCGACAGGATCTCCATCAGTTCCATCTGTCCGTTTCCAGAAATGCCGGCGATGCCGACGATTTCTCCAGCACGTACCGTAAGATCATCAATGGTGATCGTCTTGAGGCCCGATCGATCCGGCGCCTTGGCGCTGGAGACGGTCAACACCGGCGCGCCGTTCATCGGGACGCGGGCAGCAGGACGCATCAGTTCCTTTTCGCCGATCATCATCGCTGCCATCTCTGCGGTCGAAAGGTCAGCCACCTTGCCACCGCCGACATGCTCGCCGCGGCGCAATACCGAGACTGCGTCAGCAAAGGCCGTCACCTCGCGGAACTTGTGCGAAATCATCAGGCAGGTGAGCTCGCCAGCCGTGGTCAGGCCGCGCACCATGCCGAGTAACTCGTCGGCTTCCGAGGGTGTCAACACCGAAGTCGGCTCGTCCAGAATGAGAAATCTGCGCCCGAGATAAAGTTGCTTTAGGAGCTCCAGCTTCTGCTTCTCGCCCGCCGCGAGCCGTCCAACGGGGACGTCCAACGGTACGGTGAAGGGCATTCTTTCCATGAAAGCGGCAAGGTCAGTGCGCTCCTTGCCCCAGTCGATACGGGCCGGCACATCCGCGCGGCTGATCACCAGGTTCTCTGCTGCCGTCAGCGAGGGCACGAGCGTGAAATGCTGGTAGACCATGCCGAGGCCCAGATCGTGGGCGTCGCGCGGGTCTCGGACCTGCACCTCGCGGTCAGCGACCATCATCTGGCCGGACGTCGGACGATAAAAGCCCATCATGCATTTGACGAGGGTCGACTTGCCCGCACCGTTTTCGCCGAGCAGGACATGGAAGGAGCCCGCTTTGACCTTCAGCGAGACGTCGTTCAGCGCGGTGAACGTTCCAAACCGCATCGTCATGCCGACCGTTTCCACACCGATGGCGCGCGTCAGTGCCTTGGCTTGCTGAGCTTTGGTGCTCATGGCAGTGCCTCGACAAACTTGCCACTGTCGGAAACCGCGCCGAAGACGCCGCCCTGCATCTTCACCATCTTGATCGCAGCCGCATGGTTGCCGGGGTCGGTGGCAGCGCAACAGTCTTCGAGGAGCAGGCATTCAAAGCCGCGATCGTTCGCCTCGCGCATGGTGGTATGCACGCAGACATCAGTGGTGATCCCCGAGAGCACTATGTTTTCGATACCGCGGGTGCGCAGGAGTAGCTCGAGGTCGGTGGCGCAGAAGGAGCCTTTGCCCGGTTTGTCTATGACAGGCTCACCGTCCATGGGCTTCAGTTCGTCGATGATCTCCCAGCCTGGCTCGCCGCGCACCAGGATGCGCCCGCAGGGACCAGCATCGCCAATGCCGGCGCCGATTTGTTGTGAGCGCCAGCGCTTGTTCGCAGGCAGGTCGGAAAGGTCCGGCCGGTGACCCTCGCGGGTGTGTATGACGTGGTAGCCCTTGTCACGCATGGCTTGAAGCACGGCCTTGATCGGCTCGATCGGCGCTCTGGTGAGCGCGATATCATAGCCCATTTTGTCGACATAGCCGCCCGGCCCGCAGAAATCCGTCTGCATGTCGATGATGATCAGGACCGTATTGTCCGGTCTCAGATCTCCATTATAGGGCCAGAGATAGGGATCGGCCTGAATGGTGGTCATCACGGTCTCCATTCGCTTGCCGCGGCTGCGGCACTGTTTACTTGACTATGCTGAGTTCGCCGGGTGCCGATGGCATGGCGCGGGTGCGTGAGCTGGTCGCGACCAGTAGTCCCAGGGTGAGCACGTAAGGAGCGGCATAAAAGAGATAGTAGCCGCTGGTGATGCCGACGGACTGCAACGCCGGACCGAGCGCGCCGGCGCCGCCAAACAGCAGTGAGGCATAGAGGCAGTTGACCGGATTCCAGCGGGCAAAGATCACCAGTGCCACCGCCATCAGCCCTTGGCCGGAGGAGATGCCTTCGTTCCAGCTTCCGGGATAGTAGAGCGAGAGATAGGCGCCACCGACACCGGCAAGAGCACCGCCGGCCGCTGTGCTCCAGAGCCGCACCCGGTTGACGTCGATCCCAAGGGCACGCGCCGCATCGGCGCTGTCGCCGGTCACTCGGATCGTCAGCCCGACGCGGGTGTTCTTCAACATCCAGGCCGTGGCGAATGCGAGTACGATGCCCACAAGGAACAGCACATTGACATTCAATGCGGCCTGCACCTGCGGCAGGCTTGACCAGAAACCGAGTGGGATGGCCGGCAGATCCGGTGCGACGGGCTGCACGTAAGGCTTGCCGAACAAGAAGGCGAGGCCCGTGCCGAAGATCATCAGCGCGATGCCGATGGCGATGTCGTTGACGCGCGGCAGGCGGCAAAGCCAGCCATGCAGAAGGCCGAAGATCAGGCCGGAGAAGGCGGCGGCCAAGGTGCCGAGCCAGGGCGATCCCGTGTGATAGGCGACCGCATATCCACTCATGGCGCCGAAGACCAGAGTGCCCTCGAGTCCAAGATTGATACGCCCCGATCGTTCCGTCAGGCACTCGCCGATGGAGACGAATATGAACGGCGTGGAGACACGGATCGCGCCGCCAAGGATTGCAAGAGGCACACCCCACAGGCCGATATCTTCAGTCATGTCTGCCTCCTTTCAAGGAAAGTGAGGAAGCGGACGCGACCCTGCAGCGTGTCAGTCAATAGGATGGCGATAAAGACCATGCCCTCCAGAACGAGCACAGTCGCATCGGGCAGGTCCATGCGCCTCTGTATGAGCCCGCTCGACGCCTCGATGCCGGCAAATAAAATGGCGGCCGGGATGATGGCGAGCGCGTTGTGGCGGGCGAGAAAGGCAATGAGGATGCCGGTATAGCCGTAGCCCGCCGCAAGCGAGGCGTTGGCCGAGCCGTGGATCGCTGCGACCTCGACCATGCCGGCCAGCCCTGCGAAGGCGCCGCCAAGCGCCGTGAAACCGATGGCGAGGGTACCCGCTGGAAGTCCCTGGATTTCCGCCGCGCGGACGTTGCCTCCAACGATGCGTGCCGCAAACCCGATGGTGGTCCGCTCAATCAGTATCCAGGCGAGGATGCAGGCGAGAATGCCCAGGACAAGCCCCCAGTGAACGCCGATGCCGGGCATCTCGCCGATCTGCCAGGTTTCGGGCAGCGGTGCAGTGGAGGGCTTGTTGAGGCTTGCTGGATCACGAAAGGGGCCCTCGATCAGGTGGTTCATCAGGGCAATTGCGATATAGGCCATCAGCAGGCTTGAGATCGTCTCATTCACACCGCGCAGGTGGCGAAGTGCACCGACCGTGCCAATCCAGAAGCCGCCGACCGCCATGCCGGCAATAGCCATGAGGGTGATGCCGATGACAGCCGGAAGGCCCGGCATCAGCATGGCGACGGCGCCTGCCGCGACGCCCCCAAGCACGATCGCGCCCTCGCCACCGATGATAACGAGCCCGAGGCGGGCCGGCAGTGCAACGCAGAGCGCTGCCAGAAGCAGCGGTGCTGCACGTGTCAGGGTGTTCGTCCAGGAGAAGGCGGTGCCGAAGCCCGCCTTCAAGACAAGCCCATAGAATTCGACCGGTGACTTGCCTAGCAGAATAAGGAAGATTGCGAAGACCAGCATTCCCGCAAACAGGGCTGCCATGGGCAGAAGGACCGCTTCGATACGGCGGGCACCGGCCTCGTTCAGGAATCGGGTCCATCGGTTAAGTGGCGCCATCTGATCGACCTGCAGGCTCATGAACTGGCCCCCTGTTCGCGCTGTTCTGTCAGGAGGTGGAGCCGACGACGCCTTCCACGAGGTAGTTCATGCTCTCAAGCGCAACATCGGTCTCAACCAGAGCCTGCCCGGCGGTTGCCACCACATTGCCCTTGTTGTCCTTGAGGGGCCCGGTGATCGCCGCGAAGCCGCCCTTCATGATCTCGCCCTGGACTGCCTCGAAGCGGGTGCGCGCCTCCTCACTGACGGCCGGTCCGAGCGGGCTCATCTTGATGAAGCCGTCTGCCAGTCCTCCGCGGACAAAGTTGTCGATCGTGCCGCCCGCAAGCGTGGTCTTGACCATGTCGGTGTAGACCTTGGCCCAGTTCCACTCCGCTCCGGTCAGATACTTGTCCGGCGCGAGCGCGCTCTGGTTGGCATGATAGCCACACAGATACATCCCGCGACCAGCCGCGGTCTCCATCACCACTTTCGGGCCGTCCACATGGCAGGTGATGACGTCGATGCCCTGATCGGCCAGCGCATTGGTGGCCTCCGCCTCCTTGACCGCCAGCGACCATTCGCCGGTGAAAATGACCTGGCAGGTGATCGAGGGATCGACGGCACGCGCGCCGAGCAGGAAGGAATTGATGTTCAACAGCACCTGCGGAATGGGCTTCGCGGCCACGAAACCTATCTTTTTCGACTTCGTGGCATAGCCGGCCGCAATGCCGTTCAGATACTGGCCCATGCCGATATAGCCGAAATAAGAGCCGACATTTGCCGGATTGTCCGGCGTCCAGAGGCCGCCGCAATGCTGGAAGCGCACCTCCGGGTTCTTCGGTGCCAGAGCCAGGATGTGGGGATCGAAATAGCCGAAGGAGGTCGGGAAAAGGAGTGTTGCACCATCAAAGCTGATCATGCTCTCCATGGTCTTTTGCACGTCGACCGTTTCGGGAACCTGCTCCTCTTCGACTACCGTGACGCCTTCCATAGCCTTGACCGCGGCTGCGCCCTCGGCATGCGACTGGTTGTAGCCGAAATCATCCTTCGGTCCGACATAGATGAAGCCGACCGTGAGGCCCGCCGCATGTGCCATTCCACCCGGCAGCAGACCCGAAAGGGCAGCTGCGCCGGCGAGACCGGCTGAGTTCATCAGAAACTGGCGACGATTGGGCATCAGGATCTTCGACATGTGGACGTTCCCCGTTTTTGCTTGTTTTGCCGGCGTGGCCCGATCTTGAGGGCTCAGCGTCTGGCTTTCGACGCCAGTAATCCAGATGGACGCGCTTCTGTCTTGTGCTATGTTTTGGCCGGCCTGCTGCAAAAAATGCAGCAGCCTAAACAGGGCCTTTCATGCGCTACCTCGCTTCCATTCGATACATCGATGCCGTGGTGAAGGCGGGCTCGATCCGGGCCGCCGCCGATACGCTCGCGATCACTTCGACGGCGCTCAATCGGCGCATTCTCGCCATGGAGGAGGAGCTCGGCGTGCCGATCTTCGAACGCTTGGCCCATGGTGTGCGCCTATCGGCCGCCGGCGAGATCTATATTCACCACATTCGCAACCAACTTTCGGATATGGAGCGGGTGCGTTCGCAGATCGCCGATCTCTCTGGAGTGCGGCGCGGCCATGTGTCGATTGCCTGTAGCCAAGCGCTCTTGCCTTACTTCTTGCCGAGCCAGATCGCGCTCTATCGCAAGGAACACCCGAACGTCACCTTCGGCGTCCATCTGCGGGATCGCGAGGCGGCCGAGCACGCGCTCGTCGATCACAGCGCCGATCTTGCTATCGTCTTTGAGCCTGTGCGTCTCACGGATTTCATGACGCTCATCCGCGTGCGCCAACCGGTGCATGTCGTCATGTCCCCCGATCATCCGCTGGCGGCGAGGTCGACGGTGAGGCTATCTGATTGTGTCGATTACCCGATCGCGCTGCCGACGACGGCCTATGGTGTGCGCCATCTGCTCGACATTGCCATGCGCATCGCCGGCGTGCGCCTCGATCCGGTTATCCAGTCCGACAATTTTGAATTCCTGCGAAACCACGCGGTGATGGAGAACATCCTCACCTTCCAGATACCAATCGGTCTCTCGGACCAGACCTCAACGGGCCGGATGGTCTCATGCCCGCTTGATGGACGCGATGTGCCCGCCGGCATCCTCTATCTCGGTCAGTTGAAGGGCCGCACCTTGCCAGTGGCTGCTGCACGCTTTGCGTCACAATTGACAAACTGCCTCGCCAGCCAGTTCGAAGTTTCCTGAAGCCCAGATTGTTTTCATCGGGGAAAGTACTCGATTGTATCTGGCGGCCAGAACTCCACTGATCCTCTGGTCCATGCCGCCGACGACACCGCTGCCCAAAGATTGAGTGATGCGTGCGGGTATGTGTTGAGCGCAGAGGCCCAGGTGCCGATCCTCGCCGCTGCCGGGAACGCCGAGTTGGATAAGATTGCCGTGGCTGTGCACGAACGAACGCCCTTCGGCGAACAAGCGCTTCGCGACGACCGGATCGATACAGTCATCGCGAAGGACCCGGGGCATGCCGTGCGCAGCGCAATGCGCATCACGCATGCCCGTTCGGATGCTCGCCAACCGCTTGCTGCCCAGGAAAAGATCCGCATCCAAACCCTGCTCAAGGGAAACCTCCAGACGCGGCATGGCATGCATTGAGCGCCTTGCGTCGGGCAGGCGCCGCAATCGGTTGCGAGGTCGGCGCCCCGTCAGGGTTTCTCCTGGAGCTGATGCACCTGCCGATCAAACCACGCCGGCTTAACGACGCCGGTTGCCCGCGTTCATGCGTCTCATTCAAGTCGCTCCGCGGGCAAGCAGCGTATCCTGTGCACTTTCATAGGAATCCCGCAAGGAGCCATGCACATCAAGTCCTTCAAGAGCGTAGCTGTTGAGGAACTGGCGTTTGGAAAACAGCTTGCGGTCCACCTCGGTCAGCTCGGCTTCATCGCAAATCGAGCGCCAGTTTTGCGCAATGGTTGTGAGCTGATGTTCGATAAGCTTAGACGCTTGTGCATGCGTCAAATGGTAATCGGGCGCCGCTGCGAGGCATGCGGAAAGCGTGCTTGCACGAAGGTTGCCCTTGATCAGCATGGCCTGAGTGGCCTCGCTGCCGGTGCGACCTTGCGGGCATATGTCATATGCAGGCGTTAGCGTCAGCTGTCTGCCGTCCCAGAAGGCGGCATGATTGCGGGCGTGGTCGTCAGTATTGCCGCAAAGCACATTGAAGCAGATGCGGCCATAGAGTTCTTTAAGCGTTTCCTTCGGATCGCTGAAGCGGTGTCGAATGAGCTCTGCCAGATCTTCATAAGAGGCATAGCGCGCCATCATCTCATCGAGCCCGAGCATCGTCAGTGCCGACACCATGGAACGTCGTGTCCAGCCCGTTGCCGAGCGTCGCCGATCAAAGCGTTCAATCAACAGCACATCCTTGTGGGCGGCTTGGGTTATCGACACAGGTGCGGTATCAAGGCCGCAGGCTGATGCCAGCCGCATTGCGATGAACTCCGCTTTGACAACGCTATAGGTGTCGTTGCTGGCGGAGAATTTTGCGATGAATTTCTTGTCTTTGTCGTCGATGAGCGCCTTGGGCCGGGCACCGCCAATCGATGTGCCATGGTTGAGAGCCTGATCCAGAGCAGGCGTCAGCTGCAGTCCTCTCTCAATGCGCGTCGCAGCTTCCATCAACTCGTCAAGCGATGCCCGCGCGGCCACGCGAGGAACGTACTCGCTTGCGGACTGCTGGAAATCGAGCGCGCCGATCCGGTCAGATCCGGACTGCAGCAAAAATGTCAGTTCGCTGAGGTCCGACACACCCGCTCCGACGGGCGCTTGTGCCGTCAGCCTGTTCATGATCACGCGGCGTCCCCAGGCGTCAGGCGATCCATCACGGATTGCGCTTGGCATGTTCAGCCCATTGGCAGGCTCGATAACGCCCTCCTGCAGGGGGAGCTCCGGATGGTAGATGGAGATCGCATTGTTACGCCGCCTGTAACTTGCACCATAGATGAAGAGCAACTGGTCGCCATCCTGATCGAGACGGCCGGCCACGACTGGCTCAGTGGCTCCCGGCAGCCATATCCAGACAAATGCCTCTTTTGCCTCTGCCTTAGAAGTCATCGTCAACATCCTTCACGCTGTGACGAACACTCTTGGGCAGCAAGGTCAGTTTTTCATCGAGATAGGTCATGCGCGCCTTGAGCGTGTTACGCTCATCATGGTCGAACAGACGAATTCCGACGATCGACGCGACTTCGAAGACAATGCCGATCTCTGGGCCTGGCGAACCCTTCTCGATGTTGAACAAGGTTGTCCGGCTAATGCCTGCACGGTCAGCAAGCTCTTGCGCCGTCAGTCCGCGTTCTGTTCGGTTGACGCGGATCAGTTTGCCTAGGACGAGGAGGGCTTCTCGCGTGACCCTGGAATAGCTTCTGTTGCGCGGCATTGGGGTGGCGCCTTGTTCACTTTGCTGAGGCAGAGGCTCTTGGTCATCGTCATCGCGAACATCGTGACATGAGCTCAGCACACTGTCAAACTACGTTCATAATAATGAACTTTAAATGACCTTGCGCCCATTTTTGTGAACAGCATGCGAAGTAGCAATAGTGCAGCCGCAGTTCGGTTGACTGGCCGCCTGACTGCATCGCCTGTGCACGCACGAGAATCGACTGGCCTGTGAAAACCTATCCGGCTGAAAACAGGCGATTGCCCTTTAAGTCGCCAGCGGGACTTGAGGCGCAGGACATCCTCGATGTCCATCAGCTGAAATCCTGCGGTTGGCGGTGTTTGCCAAAGTCTCCGTTATTGATCTGTCAACGAGAGCCGACAAATTTTTGGCACTTGATGGCACCTTCACGACTCTCCTAATGACACTTTCCCCGCATCTTTATTGACACTTCGCCCGCATTGCTATTAACATTTCTCCCATGCTGCCAGGATGGGAAATTTAGTGGTTGTAATGGAAGAAGGTCTTCTCCCGCGTCATTTGCAGCCAGAGCTAAAAGCTGCACTCGCATCTGCGCGCATCGTTAACCTCATCGGGCCGCGCCAAGTCGGCAAGACGACGCTTGTACGGGACCTAATGAGCGTTGGAAAATTCATCACCTTGGATGACGAGAGTATGCTTGCAGCTATAGAGGCCGATCCAAAAGGACAGCTGGATACTCTGCTGGCTGAGAATAAGGCAGGCCCTCTGATTATCGACGAAGCCCAACGATCCACCAAACTAGCGTTGGCGTTGAAAAGGATCGTGGACGAGAACCGCGCGATGGGTCAGTTCATCCTGACAGGCTCATCCAACGTTTTCACTTCCGCGCATGTCGCTGACTCGTTGGCAGGTCGGGTCTACACGATCACCATGCTTCCGATGAGTGTCGCCGAAACACAATGCGTGGGGCCCGCGAAGATTCTCGATTGGGCGTCGGCAAGTGAGCGTCCCGATCCGCTAAATCTTCCGATAGGAGAAACACTGTCCAGGACACAGTATATCGACCTGATGGTTGCAGGCGGATTTCCAGAGATACGAACTCTGGAAGACCGCTGGAGACAAAATCGATATAGGGATTACGTCGATAGTGTCGTCGAACGCGATGTTGCGTACATCTTAAAAATAAGAAAATCAGACGCGATGAGGAGGATGATCGATCAACTGGCTACGCGCGTCGGGAACGAACTCAACATAGACGAGCTTAGCTCAACTATCAGTCTACAACGGAATACGACTGAAACCTATCTCGATATTCTAACCAAGCTCTCTCTATTGCGTCGTTTGCCAGCATGGACTTCTGGAGAGTCGGGACGCGACATACGCCAAGCGAAAATTCATCTCGTGGATACCGGAATCGTCGCAGCTCTGAGGAGTATGAACACCCAGAGCTTCAGTATCGGGGCGAACCCCACAGCACTTGGCGGCGTGTTGGAGAATTTCGTTTTCAATGAAATCTGGAAATCTCTGCCCTATCAGATGCGTCAATGGCGACTATATCACTGGCGGCATCAACGCGGACGCGAGATCGACATCCTAGCCGAATCGGACAGGATGATTATCGGCTTTGAGGTGAAGGCATCGACTACGGTCGAAGCTAAGGACTTTAAACATCTGCGATGGTTTCGAGAGGAAGGCCCAGGTGCGGGCCGTCCCGTGGTCGGCATCGTCATCTATATGGGAGAGCGCGTCCTCACTTTCGGCGAAAACCTATTTGCTTTGCCTCTGTCGATATTCTGGTCATTCAAAGACACTTGGCCTCATTGATCGGCGCGGTGCAATCCGCACAACTGAAAGCAGGGCCGAAATGTCTGACAGGCCTTTGGTATTTTTGCAGCGCCATTTGTAGACCGACAGCTTTAACCAAAAGCGCAGCCCAAGGGAAAGCCGGGGCTTTCCATCGGCCCGGCACCAGACGTCGTCTTTCACCACCTAAAATCCAAAGAGCCTGTCAGTTTGTGCTGGTTGGAACCCTCACGAATGTCAAAATCATAGGCAGCAGAAACAGACAGCCCAGAATTGCTGACAGCTGCCAATTTCAATCCGCCAATCAGGGCGTCGCGACCAATCTCCGCGCCGCTCACAGTAAATCCAGTGCCTAGTACCTCAGCGCCTGCCTGATGCGTCATTTCGATAATGTCATGGCGATAGCCCATGGTCAGTGACGGGATCAGGCTGACACCACTTTCAAGTGCAAACTCTCGAGACAGGTTAACGGCTGCGGTGATATGGGCCTGCTCATAGAGATCGTTGGGTGTCGAAAGGGGCAGGACAGTGCCGGCCTCCTGCGCTCCACCAAAACTGAAGCCTCTATAGCCCGCTGAAAGCGAGGGCATGATACGTGTGTCGCCGAGTTCCATTGTCTGAAAGATCGACGCTTCCGCGAACCCACCCCAGCCGTGATCCTTGCTGTTCAGGAATGTCTGCGATCCCTTCGCAAAGCTGATGCTACGGGCCACATCAAGTCGACCATGCGAAAGACCTGCTCGTGCAGCAACGTCGAAACCTGACCACGCCGTTTGTCCGAAGACAGCGGCCTGGTAGGTCGCCAAATCGGCTTGACCATGTCGTCCGCCATGAACATCTGTTCCTTCGTAACGAAAGGCCCCTCCCAACCAGCCCAGGTCCAGTGGTACATCAAGGCCGAAGGTGACGCCTGCGCTTTCGGCGGCAAAACTCCGATGATCGCCATCCCAACGGCCGCCTTTCGACCAGAAGCGAGCAGCATCCATGCTCGAAAGGTCAGTTCTTGCGAGTTCACCCTGGTGCGACCAGATCTCATCTGCGAATCGCCCAAGAGACATCACGGTGGCCTGCCCACTATCGATGTAGATCACCCCCGATGCCTGCTCGAGACCATGCGCCAACCCCTCGGCATTTGCCAAATACAGACTGGAGTAAAGTGGCTGAAGGGCATCACTTGGTCGAATGCCGGCCAAAGGTCGCGAGGCATCGATCGCTCGACCAATAGAGACGGCAGCTGCACTCTGGCGGATACCATGACCCGAAAGGTCGGCATAGGATAGCGGTGTCGCAGCAAGCAGAAGGCTTCCTGTTCCATAGACCACATCGAAGCGGGTCCCAGCTGCAAGCCCACTTCCTGGCTGTGCCAGCCCCGTAAAAGAACCAGTGATCGTACCGTTTGCAACATCGAGAAAGCGGACGCTATCACCAAGCTTTGGCGTGAAATTGTTGTTTGCCGCACCGGTGATACCCCGAAGAACAGGCGCCAGAGTGCCCCCGACTGCGACGGCGCGGTTGACGCCGATAACGGAAATCCGGTCAAACCCGCCTATGCCATCCTGGGCGATAAGACCGTCTATTTCAATATTCGTCTGACTACCGGCAGCAAGCGTGAAGTCACCATTGATCGTCAGCAGGCCTGGCGATTGTCCCGGAGAAAGCTGACCTCGTAAAAAGAGATTGGAGACGATCGTGCCATTTCCTGAGAGATTTCCGTTTTGACCGATCTCGATAGAGGATCCGGTAAGCGTACCATCGACGCGCAATTCCCCCTGATTGACAGAGACACCCCGCTGGAAAGTGGCGTTTCCCAGCAGAACCAGGGTACCTTGTCCCGTTTTGGTCAAAGAACCGCTGCTGGTAATTGGCGTTGTCCAGACCTGTCGGTCACCCTTTTGACTTCCTGCGGTGGCAACGAATCTGCCAGTGCTATTGCCATCGAGACCTGCCGGCCCCGATTCCAGCGCCCGATCAAGCCGCAGGAAGCCCCGACCATAGACAGAATCAGCACCGGGCGCCCCCAGATCCTCAGCTGTTTCAAATAGGATATTGGTGATCTGTGCCGGCGTATATGTTGGGAACGCTTCAACAAGGATAGCGATTGCGCCAGCAACATGAGGTGCCGCCATCGAGGTCCCCTGAAGGGCGCGGTAGGTACCGTTGGTAAAGGTGGAAACAATTGGCCGTTCGACCCTGTCATCATACGTGCCTCCAGGCGCGGCAAGACACCAGTTGGCCGCCACACCACACTTGTTGGAGTATTCGGCAAGCACTTTTTGAGAATCGGTAGCGACCACGACGATGATGCGGCCCCGCTTGATACCGTCCGCGGCCTCTGCCGCAGCCAGGGCTGTGTCAGTCATATCGGAGAAATCTGCCGTTTCGGATCCGGTATAGATCCGATGGCCCGCAGAATTGGTGACAGAGGCATTTCCGGGCCGGATAAACGGAAAGAGGCCGATGCCAGAAGGGTTCTCAGCCGATATCGGTGCGGAAGCACCGTCATTGCCTGCAGCGATTGTCAGAATCTGGCCGGCTCTTAAGGCGGCACGCACCGCATTTGCCTCATCTGTAAGATCACCGGTGTTCCAGGTCACCGATCCATCCGGGATGATGGGGCCGAATGACCCATTGATGACCCTGACATCAGACTGCGTCGCCAGATAGCTGATCGCACCGGCCGTACCAATCCCAAGCGGGTTGGCCTGAACGCACTGATCCTCGTCGGTGAGATAGGCATCGCTCCCGCATAGCGCGAGAAAATGGGCGTTATACGTCGTGTCACCGATCGTAAAATTGTTACGACTGTCCAGCCATTGTGATGCGGGCAATGAAAGCAGCGCCTGAATCGACAGGATGTTTGCGCCTGGTGCGACACCCTGCATGCCGACCCCGTTTTGGCCCGCACCGATAATCCCCGACACATGGGTCCCATGTCCATTTCCATCTTCGGACGCATCAGCCGGTCTGACAAAACCGGCAGAAACGTCTCCGGCAGCGACCGCAGCATTGGGATCAAACCAGTGGAAGACAGAGGTAGAACGTGGATCGATCCGCCCGGCGAATTCATGATGCGAGCCGCCATCGGTCGTCCTATCTATTCCACTGTCGATGACGCCAACAACAACGCCCCTGCCGGTCAATCCAAGATCGAGCGCTTTTTGTGCTCCGATGAGCCCAAGACCATAGTTTCGGTCGAATTCCGGAATGTTTGCGAGATTGACGGAATTGTCGGCACCTGGCGGACGAGCACGATTCTGAATGCTTTCTGCGGCGCTAAATGAATAACTGGAAGCGTTGATCTGAGTGCGCCGGTGACTGGCACCGACCGCCGTTGCCAGCCGGATTGCATCTGCAAGCTCGGGTGCAATAGCCAAGGCCTGGCTTTGGATGGCGACCGCTCGAAAGGGCGTGATGCGGGTGTTTTCATAAACGGACGCCAGGAGCGAGGACTGTCCATGGGCGTGAGCGAGGTTTAACGCATCGACAAGCTGTTGAGAGCCAGCCTCAACGCTGACCTTGAAGGCCTCCTCGGCCCGAGCAAGTGACGGAGAAAGAGCAGTGGAGACGAGCAAGGCACTCAGCATCAAGGCATGAAGGGAGTTAGCAGACATTATGTCTCCTGGCATGCAATAGGGCGCAAGAAGATCTGCTCAGCGGAGCGGGGCGCGGCCGAGTTGCTTCGAGATCCGGTTAAGTTTGTGTAACTTAAACTGTGATCACGGCGTTGAAGGCAAGACATTCCTTCGACTGCCTATCGGCATAATCTGGGTGTAGCTTTAAGTTGTTCAGTCCAACAACTTCTCCATATGAGAGCATGGAGCAAGAAATCCAGCCAATTGAGCAATCTGGTAAGACAGTTCTTGAAAACGAAGCCTGACGTCTCGACCCTTGAACACCGAGGCGACTTACTTCTGCGATTTGCGCGGCATGACCCGTAGCGTTTAACAGCCGCCTCGGCCGCCGGCACTGTTGGAGAACGATGCGAAGAACTCGCGTATCTCCAAACCGCCAAACTGAAGGCAAAAGGGGAAATAGTTGATGGGTGTTCACTCAGTTTACGCCGCACCTCAATTGATTGCGAATTCTACAGAGAATTCGGCAGGCGGGTCACTCGCAGCCGCAAGAGATATAGTGAAGCGCTTGGCCGGCTTACCGTAAGCAAGATACTGGTGCTCGATTAAAGCCGGTAGATGGTGTCCGTCGTCCAGCCGGATGGGCCTAAAGCAGTTTTTCCCCTCTGCGTGACACGCGGTTCATCAACCCGCCTGTACTGACACCAATCAGCACGCCGAATGCCTTGACCAGAGCATCATGAAACTGGGGGTGCCGCGTTACGGAAAAATACTGACCCAGCTCGATCAAGAACACAGCCAGCAACAACGCGAGGGCAATTGGAAGTATCCGGCGCGGATAGGCGATCACGAACAGCGCCGACATCACGACGAAAGCAATCGCTCGATCAAGATCTGCCGAGGTTATCGTCGCGGGTCTCACCCCAATCGGTGCGACCGTGACAAAGATGATGACGGCCAACCCTGTCCAGGCGGCAAAGCGGACGAAACTGCGAATGGTCGGCAATCCATGAAAAAAATACGCCTACCAGCGGCAAGGCAAGAAAGCCGCCAGCGACGAATGCCAACCGAGCCGCAAGAGCTATAATCTTGGCAGGCTTGCGATATCGCAGCTCCACCAGCGCTGATCAATATCCGCCAATGCAGGGCAGCCATGCGCCCTTCGACCCGGTACGACCCGAGACACAACGACCATCTCAATTTCTCCGAGTGAAATTGCGCCTTGCCCTTCTCAACCCATGGCCTGCCGGCCGCGATCAACCGAGGCACACGCGACCGGCATCTGACTCAGATCGCGTCGATGCTCGGCCATAGGGATCATCTGGCGCACTTTGTCGACGGTTGCTCGGTCAATCTCGACGTTGACGATGCCGATGTCCTGCCCCGCCCTTGCAATGATCCGACCCCAAGGATCGACCATCATGGAATGCCCAAACATTGCGCGGTCTTCGCCGTCCGGAGCTCGGTAGCTGCCGCATTGGCCACAGGCTGCGAAATAGCATTGAAACTCTATAGCACGGGCCCGGCAGAGAACCTCCCAATGGTCCCGGCCCGTCTGCTCAGTGAAAGCGGCTGGCAAGATCACCAGATCAACCTCGAGGCTCGCCAGCCGATCAAAGAGGCGCGAGAAACGCAGATCATAGCAGATGGCACAGCCGATCCTGAACCCGCCGATCTCATAGACAAGCAACCCATCCCCCGGTGCCACTACTGCCGATTCAGCATAGCGCTTGCCGTCAGGCGCCGTGATGTCGAAGAGATGGATCTTCCTGTAGCAGCCGATTTCCTCGCCTTTTGGACCGAAGACGACAGTCGTGTTGAAGATACTCGGATCATCAAGGCGTCGCTCCAGCAGGCTACCGGCGTGGACAGCGACGCCTGCCTCACGGGCAAAGGCCTGAACCATTTCATAGGCTTCACCACCGGGTACAAGATCGGCCGCCTGGCGCTTGTCCTCCGGCGTTCCACCCGTCCAGTCGAAATGCTCCGGCAAGACAAGGAGATCGGGCTTTGCTACAGCCCAGGCGTCGCGCATCAAACGCAGAGCTTGGGCGATGTTGCCTTTGCGATCCGGCTGCGAATTCATCTGAATAAGAGAGATCTTCATGATTGCTGATCGCTTTCAAAATCAAAAATGGAAAGGCCCTTGGCCAAGTGCGCGCGCAGACGTGCCGAACGTTTCTGCCGCTCGATGGCGAAATGGGCGAGCGCCTCCATGCGCTGCCGCTCAGCCACAAAAACCCCTTCGTGATCGGCGAGTACGGCATAGCCTGGCAGAACGGCGGTAGCGCCACAGGCAATCGGCACATTAATTGAGCCGCCGACTGCAATCTTGCGGTTTGTGGTGCGCGCTGAACGACCACGACACCAGACAGGCAAGCCGACCGCGATAATCTCCTCGAAATCGGTCGCCGGCCCGTCGATGATGATGGCTGCAGCTCCCCGCGCCCGAGCAGCAAGCGCAACACCACCGCCGACACAGGCGATATCATCGCGATCGACCCGCGAAATCACCAAGATGTCGCCGGGCTGAATGAGATCAATGGCCTTGTAGATCACCGCACCGTCACGACCCGGTGCCGCGACCGTCAAAGCCTGACCCGAAACCCGTGCCGGCGTGATCGGCAATATGCCATCGCCGACAAAACCTAGATGTTCCACATGGCCGATCGTGGCAGCTTCGGTCTGCGAGAGCAGGTCGACGAGCGCCTTCGACAGAGGAGGCTGGTTGGGCTCGACCTGATAGTCTGTTCGCATCGTCTTCTCCTGCTCTCGCATTCCCGCCCCACTTAGACTTGGCCACTCAGACCGGACGTTCGCCCGACGTGGTCGTACGATGCATGATGCGGATGGTATTGGGATCGAAGCCATCACGGCGATGCATGGTGCAGCGATTGTCCCACATCATGATGTCGCCTTCCTCCCAAGACTGTACGAAGATGTCGCTCTGGCCTGTCGTGTGCGCCCAAAGCTCTTGCAAGAGGCCGAAGCTCTCGTCCTGTGGCATACCGACGATCCAAGCGCCTTCGATCGTGCCACCGAGATAAAGTGCCTTGCGACCCGTTTCGCCATGGGTGCGGACAAGCGGATGAACGACCCCGTCCCATTCCCGGAAGTCCTTGCTTTTCGGCTCCTGCTTGTTCAGCCGAAGCTTGCCGGTCTTGTCATAGACATTCTGGAAGAAGATCTGTCGGCCGGTCACAGCCTTTTTCAGTGCCTCGGGCAAGCTCTCGTAAGCGAGATAGGTGGAGAGGAAATAGGTGTCACCACCCGACGGCGGGACCTGGATTGCGCGCAGGATCGCACCGGCCGGCGGACGCTCGTAGAACCAGGTGTCGGTGTGCCAGGTCGCCTCGCTATTGCCGAGCGCGCCGCTCGGCTTGCCGTCCTTCATCTGGTTGGAAATCACCAGGATTTCCGGGTGGGTCAGGTGGCCACCTTCCTGCAATTGCTTAGGGTGAATGACAAACTCCCCGAAATACCGCGAGAAGCGCACCTGATCGGCGTCGGAGATTTGAGTGCGCTTGAAGCGCAGCACGCCATATTCGAGCCACAGCCGGCGTAGCTCGGCGATATCGCGGTCGTCATAGTCATGAAAATCAAATCCCTCGACTTCGGCGCAGACATTGGTGGAGTTCTGCGTCGCGTGGATCTTTTCCTTGAGCATCATAGTCCTGTCTCCTTGAAATGCGGCGAGGAAGTCCTCAACCGATACGGCACCCAGCCGTTGTCAAACCCTAGGCCGGTCCTTGCCCGGCGCTCCAATAGCGATCGGCCGCCATTGATAGGCGCGGCCGATCGCTCACGCCTTCAGGATGAAAGCAGCCTGACATCCTCCGGCGCCACCGATAGCCAGAGCTCACCGCCCGGTGCCGGCAGTGCGAGACCTTGAGAGGCGCTGCAGACAAGGGTGATCAGCAGATCGGCAGCGAGTTCGACAGAAAGCTCCAACTGAGCCCCGAGATCGACGACCCGCCTCAGGCGTCCGGCAAGCCTGTTCGGCCCGACCTCTGCCGCAGTCGAAAGATGCAGATGTTCGGGGCGAATGCAGACAAAGCCTGTTTCCGGTGTCACCTTTTTGGCGGCAGAGACCAGCGAGATGCCGCTATCGGCCAGCATCACCTCCGTGCCTCGCCCGGTCGTCTTCCAGGCGGAATAGGGAATAAGGTTCGATCGCCCGATAAAATCCGCAACAAAGCGGGACTTCGGATTGCGATAGATCTCGCCCGGCCGTCCTTCCTGGGCAATCTCGCCACCCCACATGACGATGATGCGGTCGGACATGGCCATGGCCTCTTCCTGGTCATGGGTGACATAGACAAAGGTCATGCCAAGCTCTGCCTGAATTTCCTTCAGCTCGATGCGCATGGCCTCGCGAAGCTTCAAGTCCAGGTTGGAAAGCGGCTCATCGAGGAGGAGGACGGAGGGACGTGGTGCAATTGCCCGGGCCAGCGCCACCCGTTGTTGCTGGCCACCAGAGAGCTCGCGCGGATAACGCTCGGCAAATCCCGATAGATGGACGCTCTCAAGCGCATCGGTGATCCGGCCCGCGATCTCCTCTTTGGGCACCTTGCGCATCTTGAGCCCGAAGCCAACATTCTCCGAGACCGTCATATGGGGGAAGAGCGCATAATTCTGGAAGACGAGGCCGATATTGCGGTGTTCGGGCGAGACACGCACCTGGCTCTTGCCGCGTATCCTGATGTCACCGGACGACGGTGTGGCAAAGCCGGCAATCATGTTGAGTGTCGTTGTCTTGCCGCAACCGGAGGGCCCGAGGATGCTGACAAATTCACCGCGCGGCACGGACAGACTGAGATCGCGCACAACGGGCACTGCGCCATAGGACTTGCTCACCGACTGGAGTTCGATATCGAGTGGGGTCATTTGCTTCCACCATGGAGTTGAGCGGAAAAACCGCCGATTTTTTCAAAGATGAAGATTGCCGCCAGAATGAAGATCATCGAGGCGACATTGACGGCCGCCATGACCGGGTCGAGGCTGTATTCGAGGTGATTGATCACCTTGATCGGCAGCGTGGTATCACCCGGTCGAACGAGGAAGACCGAGAGCGGGATGTTGTTGAAGGAGATGATGAAGGCGAAGGTGACACCGGACAAAAGGCCCGGCTTGATCAGCGGCAGCAGGATGTAGCGCAATCGATCAAAGCGGCCGGCCCCCAGGATCTGGGCCGCCTGGTCGAGCCCCCGATCAAAATTCGCGATCGAACCGGCCACCATGCGCGTCACAAATGGCAGGGTCAGCACGACATGGGCGGCAATCAGGGCTTCCGTCCCAAGTAACTGCTGCAGGCCCAGTTGCGAGATGAACAGAACGACCGCAACACCCTTAACGATCTGCGGCACCGAAAGCGGTGATAGCAGGAAGGACATGACGACATCGCTTTTCGGAAAGCGCTCAAAGACAATGGCATAGGCCGCCATCAGTCCTGCCAATCCACTGATGACACTGACGATCACGGCAATCTTGACGCTGAGCCAGAAAGGTTCGAGCCAACGTGGATCGACGAGATCCCCATACCAGCGAAGTGTCCAGTTGAGGGGATTGAGCGTCACCTCGGAGGTCGGGCTGAAGGATGCAGCGAGAACCACGATGATCGGCATGGTGATGAAAACGAGGACCGCAAAAAGCGATACCCAGAACAGAAGACTGGATACACGGTTCATCATGCAACACCTCCTCGGCCACTCAGCCTCATACGACGACGTGCCTCGAAGCGGATCCCGAGAAAGGAGACCCCGAGCATCATGAGAAAGAGGGCATTGGCCATCACGGCCGCAAACGGCCAGTTGACATAAAACAGCACCTGTTCGGCGATCATGGTCGCCAGCACTTTGAACCCCGCGCCACCCAGCAGGGCAGGGGTGGCATAGGCACTCGCCGCCATGGTGAAGGAGATGAGAAGGGAGCTGATGATACCGGGCACGGAAAGCGGCAGAACGACATGGCGCATGACGCTGATCCGTGACGCTCCCAGCACCTGGGCTGCCCGTTCCAGATTGGGATCGATGCCTTGAATACTGGTCATCAAAGAGAGAATGCCGAAGGGCAGCACCACATGGGTCAGCCCGACAACAACGGCAAACATGTTCTTCGACAAGGGCAGGGGAGAGGCAATCAGACCGAGATGCAAAAGCGCATCATTGATGAAGCCGCGGTCCTCGAGAATGATCAGCCAGCCATAGGTGCGAAGAACAACGCCGGCGAGCTCAGGCGCCAGCGCCAGAGCAAAGACCAGAGCCCGAGTCCGTCCCCGTGCCCGCGCCAGATAATAGGCGACGGGATAGCCAAGCACCGTGACGCAGACCGCCACGCAAAGCGACATCACAACCGTGCGAAGAATACCCGGCAGTGACAGACCATCTGTCAAGAAGCGTTGGTAGCTTGCAAGCGACGGCAGGCCTGATGCGGGATCGGTAAAGCTGAGCCCCATCATCATACCCATCGGCAGGGCAAAGAAGATCAGGAGCATCAGAACGGAGGGAGAAAGCGCAAGATACAGATGCGCCGGTCCCTTTGCCCGCGGCAGCGCCGCGGGCAGGACAAGAGAGAGACTGCTCATGACTGATCCTCACCGCGCCGCCGACACGACGTCACGGTCCCAACGCTCGGACCATTCGGACATGCGTGTCGCCATTACTGTGAGATCAGGCAGGAGAAGCTGATCAAGCTCTTCCGCGCTGATCTGACGGGACAGAAGCTCCTCCGGCACAGTAATATCACTGCGCGCACTGCTGACACGGTAGCCTTCGACCCAGGCTTCCTGGCTGGACTTCCTCAGGAAGAAGTCGATGAAGCGATAGGCGGCTTCCTTGTTTTCAGCACCGACCGGCACGCTCAGAGTCGCAATCAGCGGGATCGTGCCCTCCGCGGGACGAACATAATCGACAGGCGCACCGGAATCGACAAGCAGCTGCGCCCGTCCGTTCCAGAACGGCATGGCCCAGACGGAACCGTCCCTGATATAACTTTCAAGAAGGGCAGACGACTGTTCAAAGCCAATCGACTGACGCGCCACAGAGGCCATGGCAGCAAAACCCGGGTCAAGATCATCGACCAGTCCGCCGCCATTCATGACCGACATGACCTGCAGCAGGTTGACTGCCATGACATTCTGAAAGGTCGGCAGGATCACCCGACCGGAAAGAGCCGGATCCAGCAACAGGTTCCAGGAGGACGGCACGCCCTCGACATGATCGGTGCGATAAAGCAGCGACATGTATTGCACTTCATGCACCGCCCCACAGGGACCGGCAGCATCAGATAGACGCGGCGACAGATGAGAAAGCTCACCAATCACATCAACCGGCAGCTCTTCCAGCAGACCTTCCTGACACCCTTGCAAGGCTTGGGCCGCCGTCATGACGACGACATCGAAACCGGGGCGACCACCGGTTGCCTTGATCTTCGCATAATCCTGCGACGATGATCCGACCGCATCATAAACCACCTCAATCCCGGTCTCAGCCTCGAACGGTTCGATGATCCTTGAGCGGATGAGTTCCTCGTAAGGCCCGCCATAGCTGTTCAGCACAAGCTGCTCTGCAGCCACCGAACCGGCATCACCGACAAAACCAAGCAAGGGAAAAAGACCGACGATCACACGTCGCATACGCATACCCATGGCAGCTCTCACTTTCTTCTGGTTGTTCCCAGAAAGAAGGTGCCGTCATGGGTGCAAGCGGTCTAATAGTGACTGCACCGGATTCATCGCGATAGCTAATCAAACAACGAACTATCAAACCCTACAACCACGTCAGGTCCGGGGTGCAACCCGCAATGAATGAATTTGCTCTGAACGTGTGAGTGTTGCGGCGGCGAGCTCGTCAGAGACCGATGCCGAACAGGCACGACGGCCTCTGGCACTCGCATCGATCCGTGATGTCGCCTGGCGCGCCGATGCCGCCCGGCATGTCAGCACGACGGTTCAGAACGTCAACGATGAGGTGTTTCGCTTCTATACCCAGGGTCATAACTGGCTGACGGCTCAAGAACGAGAAATAATCCATAGCTGCAGCGCAAGCCATCAAACGCGGACTAACGCATTATCTTGTTGTTGTTAGGTTATGTGTTTGTGATCTGCTAAAACTTATTTGTGAAGAGTTCAGCCTCTCGGTGATCAAGGAAACCCAGTCGCGAAGTGCGAGCCAAACAACGTAGGGAACGCTCCAGCCCCCCCGAGACGTCATGCGCTGATCTGGGCAATCTTAGCACTCAAATGCCTCGCCGCGGTGGCTGGAGTTACCACCGATCCTGCCACGGGCGCGGTCCATCAGTTTTTTCCAGGCAAGGCCGGTCAACCTTACCGCGGCTGCCCTTGAAGCCCAGATCCACAGACTAACGAGTAAGGGCCAGTTTTTCCTCTCTGACCACAAGCAAGCCACCGCCTGAGACAACGCAGTGATCAAGGCCGGCTGTTCTGAAGGCATCTTCAATCGCCCAGCCGAAACGGTAGAAATCTTCCCAGACGATATCGACATCGCGAAAACGGTTTGATGACGAGACACGTTCGGCGAATTCGTCCAGGTTTAGACCCAATATCCGCGCATGCCCCCCACGCTCTTGCAGATCTAAGGTCAGATCCAAGAACCCCGCATCTGTACTGGAACTCTCCATCATGCAGCCCTCAACGCGAATACCAAACATTCCTAAAATATAAACAACAGGTCAATCGTCGTTGCTTCAGCTTGTAGAGCTAATGATGCTGATGGTTAACACGCACATGACAAGCCTTGATGCGCTTCGGCATTCACCGGGGGGCTTAGCGGGCCATACAACACGCCCTGCTGGCAACATTGAAACGTTAGTGTCCATGTGGACTGGATGGTCTCAGGACGACGAGCTTTACTGCGTTCAGTAAGCGGATGTTTATCTTTCAGTAACGCTTAACTTCTCCGAACAAAAACCTCAGTGTTCGCTGTCTTTCGATGCGGGCACCAGTGCAAATATGAACAAAATAAAAGCACCTATCAAAAGAATAACCCCAGAAGCTACAGAGGAGCCAATTGAAGCAAACAGGCCCAAAGGCTTTGCCGAAGCGGTCGGGGATATGTTGTCATTAAGAGGCAATCGTTGCATATTCATCTTAAGAAGGCTCAAAAGAGCTTCATCAGACGGACGGCCAGCCTCAGATTTCGATGTCTTGAAGTTGTAACGCTTGGTCACGTTATCCCCACCGATTTTCCAAATACATGCTTCTGAATTTTTTGTAATCAGACTGATTAACAGACAATGGAGTATTGTACCATATATATTAACTGTTTGTTAATCATGCCTGGCCTTGCCACGAGCCGAGCTCGCCTTCGAACTGGCATCTGAATTGCCATACCATCAGAGATTAAAGGCCATGACGAGCGGCAAGGAAAAGAGCCTCGTCCAGGCAGTCGCACTGGCTCTTTGAACCGCAACAATCTTAGCTCCTGCCGTCCACCATCCGTTTCCGATCACAACAAGAAGATCGGGGTCGTAAGCCATCGAATGCAGGATGGGCCAAAGCAGCAGCTGCTCATAGCAGATCAGTGGCGCGACCCTCATCCCATCAAACTCGGCGACAGGGTTGTCAAAAAACCGTGCCCGCGTGCCGCCTGATTGACCGGTCCATGCATGCCAGGGTCGCCACATGGAAACGGGTACAGGCATGCGTTGGCGATAGATAACCCGGCTCCCATACTTGTCGAGCGCCAGAATAACATTGTCATAACCATCGGCATTTATCACGGTTGCACCCGCGATCACCGTTATCGCCCGAGCCTCGAGCGATTTCCTCCAAAATCGCTCTCGCGGAGACGTCCAAAGCCCCAGCGCACTTTCTGGCAGTAGAATGAGCGATTCATCGCGACCAGCGGCCTCTAGAACTTTCGTCATGAGCTCACGCTGATGACGAAGCGACGGATCACGGCCAAGGCTCTTGCCCATGCGAAGCTCGACGGCTTTCCAGGCCCTGGGCCACGCTATCCGCTCGGCTGTGGGCCCGGCCGCCAGCAAGGCGAGGGGCTTCGCTTCAGGCGAAGCGGGGGACAAATTTTCGGGCGAGGCATTGGGCGAAACCATTTCGATCTTGCTAGAAAAATCCGGGGCACTCGACCACAGCCACAGTACCCCCAGCGCAAGTGCCGCCATCCACCAGTGCCTGGTGACCAGACAACAGGCGAGTATCACAGTCGCACAAAGCCCAAACCAGCCCCATCCGGGAAAAACAATCCCCGCTGCCGTCAAAGGATGGGCAAAGCCCGTGATCCCGAGCGGAGGAAAGCCAGTGAGAGCCATGATCAGGGCATAACGCAAGGCGCGTCGCCAATCGGCTGCCTCACTCCAAAGCAGGATATGCACAAGGACAAAGGAAAAGGCGGCGGCAATCCAGACGCCAAGGCCCAAGAGGATATCGGCTTTAAAAAACTCGGCAACGCTCAGCGGCAAATCACGGGACGCGACCAAGATGTAAGAGGCAGAGATCAGCGCTGCCGCCAACCGGGTTTTTGCCCGCGACCAGATGAGCGGAAAGACAAGGGCAAGTGGCAGTGATGTAGCATCCCCAGTCCAGGCGAAGACTGCAATTGCTCCCGAAAGGCTGCTGAGGCCGAAAGCATGGCTAACGGAATTCCAGCTTTCATGGCGCATAGGTCCAGATCTCCTGCGCAAGCCCCAGGATACCGGACGCCGGCACCGGCCCGAAATAGCGCGAATCCCACGATCCTGGATAAGGTGAAAACAGGTAGACCATACCGGCGGGAACGATGCCGCCGGTGTCATGGAGAAGCGGACGCCCCTTGGCGTCATGGTTGAGAAGATGCAAGGCCTGGATTCTGACACCATCCACCCAAAGATGATCCGAAATCACCACGCGCTGCCCGGAAATCGCCACAACCCTTTTGATGAGCGGTGCATGGCCCCCGGAACACAAGCCAGCCCGAAGGTAACCACGCTCACGCGCCACTTGCATGGCGGGCCCATTGGGCAAGCAAACAAAGACGCTCTGGCCGATCGTGACAGGGAGTTCAAGCGGTGCAATCCTCCAGAGCCCAAGGGCTGCACTCGGGGTCAGATTAAGTCTCAACCCACCGACCAGACCCAGAAACGCAATCATGGCACCGGCAACCAAAGCAGCCGACAGAGCCTGGCCCACAAAACATCGTTGTCGGACGATCCTATCACGTTCCGCATTCGCGCTCATTTCAGGGAAAGCCCCTTGCTTTGTGTCTGGCGCAGCCCCTCCACATGCTGCCGCACCTTTGTCAGGTGCTCAGAGACTGAAAGCTGCTGGCTAGTGCGCATGGCCATCCATGCAGCTTGCACTTCGCTTTTCTGCGCCGGGGTCATGCCGGCAGTCAGCTTTTGAAACACCTCCCCATCAGCGTTTTTGGCTGCCAGTGACAACAATGTCCGCTCACCAAAGCGTGTGGCTACGGCCTCGGCAAAGCGTTGAAGTTCAGCGCGGACCTTGCCGTCAATTTCGGGGGTGTCGAGGCCTCCGGGAGATTGTTGTCGATCCAGTCGAGCTTCTAAGCGTGACAGGGTCTCCATGGCAGCCGGAGAAAGGCCGGGAATCTCAAGCGATGCACGCTGTCGTATCGCATGCTCATCCTGCTTGAAGCGCAATTCTGCCTCTGCGCGGGCTTTCAGATAGCGTTCGAGGTGTCTGGCAAGCGCCGGTGCATTGGTGAGCGCCACGTCACGGGCCCGCTTTTGACGGGCGCTGGCAAAGAGCCCCGGCTTACCATTGAGCTCTCCAAAACTCTCCGGCGCCTTGGCAACCCTATCAAGCTTCAGAGGCGCGGCCTCCGGATCTTTCATCATGGCGTCGATTTGCAGCGCCCTGAATGCAATTTCAGGATCACGGTAGACTTTGTTGAACCGCGCCAGAACTTCCTGCCATTGCCGTTTCAGCCCGGGATCGACCGCGAGCTTTTCTTCGACAGCCTCGCTGATCGATTTTGCAAATGCCGTCATGCCTGAGATCATCGGTTTGACTGGATCAGACGGTGTCTGGACTGTTGCCATGACCGACTGCTTTTGGCGAAGCCTGCCGGCAATTGCGATCAGGCGTGAGCCAAGCTCCGTCAGCCTCTCTTTTTGCCTGCACGTCCATTCCAGGCGATCGCGAACAAGCATGCGGGCAACATTGAGAAGATGCAGGCCACGCGCTTCAGCAAACCGAAGCGCTGCGCGGTAGAAGTTGTTTTCCTCGTAGTCGAGTGTCGTTTCCTTGGCGTTCTTGCGCGACAACACGCGCCCAAGCCCACCTGCCTTTTTGAAGGATCGTCTCCCGTAATAGACACTGAGTTCTTGTCTGTGGCGGGTCATCGCCACATAGGTCAGATGGCGGTCAAGCGAGAGTGAGGCAAGCACCTTGACCTGCTCAACCGTTGCCCCTTGGCTCTTGTGGATCGTGGTCGCATAGCCATGATCGAGATTGCCGTAGAGACGCTCATCAATCCTGACGAGCCGACGATCATCACCAGCGCCAATCTCTGCCGTGACGAAACCAGGTCCGGCAGCAATGACCTTGGCCAGCAGGCCGTTCTTGACGCCGAGCAAAGCATCATTCTTCAAAAAGACGATCTGGTCGCCAGCGGCAAAAAGACGAATGCCCTCTTCTGTCTTGAAGTGGTGACCCGGCTCAACGATACCGCGCTCGACCAGCCTTTCCCGGGCAAGCTGGTTGAGCAGTCTGACGTCACGACGAAGATGAGCAAGGATCAGAGACGAACAGCCCGGATCATAGTCCCGGTCCCAATCGGCAATCAGGCATCTGACGGCCTCTATCTTGGTCTCAGATCCCAGGATGCGATCGTGTTTTGCATAGGATGCCACAGCTTTTTCAACATGGCCATGGGCGAGATCGAGTGACGCCTCTCGCATCCAGGGTTGATACTGGCGGTAGATGGTTTCAAGTTCAGCATAACCGATCCGGTCAGCGATTGCGCGAAACGCGGCACCCGCCTCGATCGGCTGCAGTTGCTCAGGGTCACCGATCAGGACGAGCTTTGCCCCGCGCAGTGTCGCTTCCTTCACCAGCCGCGCCATCTGCCTGGAAGACACCATTCCAGCTTCATCCAGGACCATGATCGTCTTTTCATCGAGATGGTTTTTGCCCCCATCCCAGCGCAATTCCCACGACGACAAGGTCCGCGAGACGATACCCGCCTCCTTCTCAAGACCTTCGGCCGCCTTGCCCGCCAGTGCCGCTCCCACGACCTGATAGCCCGCTGCCTCCCAGACCTCACGGGCTGCCTTCATCATCGTTGTCTTGCCAGCGCCAGCACGCCCGATCACAAGGGCAATGCGGGACGCTGCCGCAACATGACTAATCGCGGCCTTCTGCTCATCCGACAAATGGGGAAAGTTCAAGAAGGCTCTCTCAAGACGGGCTCGGCTGACATCAAACGCGGACTTCTCTGACAACCAGATCGCCTGGTTGGCCATCCGGGCTTCGAGCCGGATCATTTGGCGTGTGGTCAAGCGAGCCGGCTGTCTCATGCCAGAAGAAAAATCGATCCGCTCCTGGTCGAGCCGCAGAATGTCGGGATGCTGCATGATCCGTGTCATCAGCCCCTGAAATCGTCCGGCGTCATCAACATAGCGATGAAGGACCTTGGCGATGTCCCGTTCGTCAAAGACGCTCTTTTCATGGGTGACGAGGTCAAGAACAATACGAGGATTCTCCTCGATCCTGCGCAGATTGTGTGCTCGGACCTGCTCTTGCAAGGCGATGCGTTCAAGCTCCCATCGGTCAGCTGAAGAGCCAGAGGCTTTGTTTGGAGCACTGGGCGGCGCAGACGCTGCCCCGGGCACGAGCAAACCAGCGGATAGAGCGACCGTATCTCGCGCCTGAACTTCCTTCGACTTCCGGTCGACGGCCGTTGCGCCAACCCCGATGTGAACTGTCGGCTGAAGCTCGATGCCTTGCTTCTTGAAGGAGCGACCATCGACATAGAGGTCGAGCCCGGCCAGCGTCAAATGCCGGTTCAAACACGAAAACCAACCATCGCGCAGGGCATTGAAGTCCTCGGTGCCTCCAGCCCATACCTCATAGACAATTTTGCCGGCATCGTTCCTGAGCGGTCGGCCGTCCGGCAGCAAAACAGTCCGTTTCTTCGCACCGAAACTATCCTCGGTCAAAGGACGCAAAGTGGTCATCAGATGCACATGCGGATTGCCCGGCACATCGTGATAGACCCAATCGGCGACCATGCCCTTCGAGGTGATAAACACTTCGACGAATTCCCGCATCAGCTGAATGTTCTCAGCAGTCGATAGCTCGACCGGGAGCGCAATTGTCATATCCTTGGCAAGCTGTGCATCGACGCGCTTTTCAAAGATCTCGACATGGTTCCAAAAAGCCTCCGATGCCCCGGCAACGGAGCGATCGCCGATCATTTTGCAAAGCCAGTCCGGCGCATCGGCAGGGATTACGAATTCCTCGTGCCTGAGGCCCTGCTTTCGGGTGTAGTCGATCCGTCGGGCTTCCCGCTCGAAGTCCATCCGGGCGCAATGCCGATAGGCTGCCGACATGACAGCACTGCGGCCAGAACCACGCGCGACAATGCTGACGGAAAAATGTGGAACGGCCATCGGAGACCCCTTCCTCTTCCATAGAAATCAATAGCTTCGCCGAAAAGGAAACCGAGGCCTGGGGTATTGAGGATCAACGTCGCGCCAGCGACGTATAATTGCGCCCTTCGGATCCGCTCTCGTCGAGCGGTGGGATCATTGGCCAGATGCCGGTCTTGGGCGAGGTACAAATTTGTACCTCGCCCAATGCGAGAAATTCCGTGAACCTGTCTTTGCGTGATCATCGACACCACGAGGAGAAGACATCCGATGAAGAAGACGACGGCCAAAATCAAAGAAGACCTGGCACGTTTGCAGGAGCAGTTGAGACAGGCAGAATCACGAGACGCCGAGCGGATCGGACGCATCGCCTTGAAGGCAGGGCTCGGCGAGATCGTCGTTGACGATAGCCAATTGCAATCAGCCTTCGAAGAACTGGCAGACTGCTTTCGGAGCGCATGCCAGGCGCCCCAACAATTGGGATGGTCCCGGCAAGGGCCAGGGGCCCAGAACAAGGCAAGAGGAGGAGACCCCGAAGCCAAGGACACCCAACCACACGGTGCTTTCACGGCTCAAAGCCCAGATATCGAGGACTGAGCGGATGCAAAGATTGAAGACAGTTGAAGCGAGAAAGCGCGATACCCGCGACAAGATCGAACTCGGCGGCCTGATCGTCAAAGCCGGGCTGCGTTATGAAAAACGCGCATTGCTGCTTGGCCTGTTGATCGACGGGGCAAGCAGGATCGAAGCGAGTGTCGACGAGAAAGCCCGGCTACTGGCGATCGGGGTCAAGGCCTTTGGTCATGACCCCGACTAGAATTCTCATCGCGACAGCTGCCGCGGCAATGATGGGTCTTTGCGCGCTTGTCCTGCCTTTGGTCATCTCTCCATGGCATCTCTCATTCGGCGGAAGCGACAGAACACGCATTATGCTGGATCACTTAAGCGCAATCCTGCCCCATGCGGTAGCGGCTGCGTCTGGCCTTGTCCTGCTTTTCGCAACAAGGGGGACGCTCAGTATCAAGGCGACAGGCTGGGGCGTCGCGGCAGGTGCGATCCTGGTGCTCCTCTTTGACGTGGCGGCTAAGATCTCTCGTCATTTCTTGTCGAGTGGAGGCGATGCAATCGACGCCTCGGGCTTCTCCCGGCTTGATGTAGCACCAGCGATCGGTCCCGTTCTCCTGGCCTTATGTGGAGGCTTTGCTCTGCGTGTGGCAGTCCTGGGCAATGCTGCATTTCAGCGACGTGAGCCCAAACGTATCCGCGGCAGACGGGCTCTTCATGGTAATGCCGACTGGATGAGCTTGGCCAAGGCTTCCAAGCTCTTTGGTGAGGGCGGTGGCATCGTGATCGGTGAGTGCTACCGGGTCGACCATGACAGCGCAGCAAGCGTTGCGTTTCGCGCGGATAATGAGACGACCTGGGGGGCAGGGGGCAAGTCAAAGCTCTTGTGTTTCGATGCCTCCTTTGGATCAACGCATGGGATCGCCTTTGCCGGGTCTGGCGGTTTCAAGACGACGTCGGTGACGATACCGACGGCCCTCAAATGGGACGGCACGCTCGTCGTCCTCGACCCATCAAACGAGGTGGCCCCTATGGTCGAAGAGCATCGCAAGACATACGGTCGAGATGTCTTTATTCTCAATCCCAAGGATCCGACTATCGGCTTCAATGCACTCGACTGGATCGGTCGTCACGGCGCCAGCAAAGAGGAAGATATTGCAGCTGTTGCCTCCTGGATCATGAGTGAAAGCGGTCGTGCAAGCGGCCACCGCGACGACTTCTTCCGTGCATCGGCCTTACAATTGCTAACGGCCGTAATTGCAGATGTCTGCCTGTCTGGTCATACGGACAAAAGAAACCAAAACTTACGCACCGTCAGGGCAAACCTGTCAGAGCCCGAGCCCAAATTGAGAGCAAGGCTCGAGCGTATCCACGAGACTTCGCAGTCTGACTTCGTCAAGGAGAATGTCGCCACATTCGTCAATATGACACCTGAGACCTTTTCCGGCGTCTATGCCAATGCGATCAAGGAAACCCATTGGCTGAGCTATCCCAACTACGCCGCACTCGTTTCCGGATCGACCTTTGCCACTGACGACCTGGCAAATGGAAAGACTGATATCTTCATCGCTCTTGATCTCAAAACCCTGGAAATGCATGCGGGGCTGGCCAGGGTCATGATCGGTACGTTCTTGAATGCGATCTATGGTCGGGACGGGGCAATGCCGGGACGCGCTCTGTTTCTCCTCGATGAGGTCGCACGCCTGGGCTTCATGCGTATCCTTGAAACCGCGCGTGATGCTGGCCGCAAATACGGCATCAGCCTCATCTTGCTTTACCAATCCATCGGACAGATGCGCGAGAGCTTCGGTGGCCGGGATGCGGCCAGTAAGTGGTTTGAGAGCGCAAGCTGGATCAGTTTTTCAGCCATCAATGATCCGGAAACGGCCGACTATATTTCGAGGCGTTGCGGCATGACGACCGTCGAGATCGACAAGATCAGCCGCAGTTTTCAAGCGAAAGGCACGTCAAGAACTCGTTCGACGCAAGTGGCTAGCCGGCCGTTGATCCTACCGCATGAAGTCCTACAGATGCGGGCTGACGAGCAGATCGTCTTTACCAGCGGCAATCCACCTTTGCGCTGCGGTCGGGCTTTGTGGTTTCGCCGCTCGGAATTGCGCATTTGCCTGAATGAAAGCCGCTTCGGCCAGAAACGGAAATCCAAAAGTATCCGGTGAATACCGTATCCTTGAACACGCTCCCTCTCCCTAGTTCAACGCCGCAGGGACGCAAAACTGCGGACGGATTTTCAATAGACGTGCTTTAGAAAGCAGCCGGCTTGGCGCCGCTTTCTGGCCCGAACGATAGCGTCTTGAGAGTATCGGCTTTTCCTTCCTCATGCCTTCCTGTTTCATTCTGGCGTCCTCGACGAGCCCTCAGATGAGACAGCGATAGATCAACGATATGAATCCGTCCCCTCGAACCGATTCATAACTCTCGTTGGACGCGTCTTTCAAAATTCTCGATGCTGGAAGCATGATCACACAGCCATACCAGCTCTATGTTGAACGCACGGACGCCTCTAAGAAGATGGCGCGCTATTATGCCATGGAGATTTCGGCAAGCCTGTTCGGTGATATCTGCCTGACCAGGGCATGGGGCCGAATTGGCAAGGGCGGACAAAGGCGGATCCACTCCTTCCAACGGGAGGAAGAGGCCGTGAGCCTGTTTCTGGAGCTTCTGAGACAGAAGAAGGCGAGGGGATATCGAAGCCCACAGCGCGGACTAAAAGCGATCGACGTGGCAAACCCATGGCCCCGTTTTTGAAGGTTGGATGGCCGTCGGTGGTAGCTCACGACCAAGTTGACGAACACTCCTTGGGCTTAAAGTGACCGTCGCGACGATTGGATGGGCTGATACCGCTTTTGATCCTTAATTCGGTTCCACTGGATCAGCACCTTTAGACCTTCGGTACGATGCCGTCGTAAAACCGTATATTCTGTTCCATCATCCAGCGCGGCCATAACAAGTAGAACGCATATTTCGTCTCTCATCCGGCGTGCTGCGCTACAAGGCGTTTGTGTAAACTGGCGTGCTGTTAAAAGCCCATGGATAATCCGCATACATAGTATTTTCAGCACTTGAACGGAAAGCACTCACTATCTGCGAAAAACAGTCGCTATTTCTGAATTATTGCCATTAAAATATACAGTGGGCGCGGTCCGACCCCGACCGAGCGCACCCCAAGGCGCTGCCGTGTCCAAAAGATGCGGTCGCCCGCCCCATTGGCCTCGATCAGACTCCAATGGAGCGGCCACACTTCTTGTTGCAGGCCGCTAGAACGTCAGATCTCGCCACCCAGTCCGCTGAATGAGGCGCTGCATAGATGGCCGCGGGGCAGAGATCGAGATGCACGTGGTCAAGAAATCCAAGCCTATCGATCGCGAAAACCCCAAGCACACTTTCTGCAGTGACTGCAGCGGCAAAGCATCATGCCTGAGGCAGGATTCGAGCTCGATTATGGCAGTCGAACGGTCGACGGCATTAATGGCATTGAGGGAGGTAGACTCACCTGTGACGATCCGGCCCTATAGGTTTTCGCCCTACAGTCCAAGCAGGGTTGGCAAGCCTCGCGCAGGCTTAAGCAATCAAAACAACCTTGGTTTGTGCGGGGTGGAATTTAGATGAGCCTTTATGGTACCATGAGGACTGGTGTTTCGGGCATGTCTGCTCAGGCCAACAGGCTCAGCACAGTCGGTGAAAACATCGCCAATGCATCCACGACGGGCTACAAGAAGGCCTCGGTTCAGTTTTCCTCCATGATCCTGCCAACCACCAATGGCTCCTATAATTCTGGCGGCGTTCAGACAAACGTTCGCTACGCGATTTCAAGCCAGGGGACCTTTAGCTACACCACGTCGTCAACCGATCTGGCGATCAACGGCCGGGGCTTTTTCGTTGTCGAGGGCTCAGATGGCACCGAATATCTAACCCGTGCCGGGAGCTTCGTCCCGTTAGACGACGGGACACTCAAAAATGCCGCAGGCTTTACGCTCATGGGCTATGAGTATTCCTCGACCGCCGATCCAACGATCGTCGTAAACGGCTTTGATGGCCTGACCCAGATCAATCTCTCCTCAACTTCTATAAGTGCCGCGCCTTCGTTAACCGGCGACCTGGATGTAAACTTGCCGGCGTCGGCGGAAATTGGATACAGCAAAACGACATCCCTCGCTGCCTATGACAGCCAAGGTGCACCGCGGCTTCTCGATTATGTCTATGTGAAGACCGCAGAGAACACCTGGGAACTAGACGTCCAGTTCAATGGCGTCTCGATCACCAGCCCTTCTTTTGCTCCAACCTCTGTCATCGATATCGCCGGTAACCTCGATATGTCTGCGGCGGTGGGCTCTACGGTGACAGGGAGCTATTCTCTCGTGGATACCGACGGCGTTGTCCGACCGTTCAGCGTGATCTACACCCGCGCCGCGTCCGGCTGGGACCTGGAATTCGATCATGCGGGCAGCATATTCGCCACTGATTATATTGATGATAGTGAGTTCGATGGTGCAGGCAACTACATCGACCCCCTTCCGGAAGTCATACCCCCGATAAACATCGAAACTTGGTCGACCGGCACGATCAACATGTATTTCTCAGGCCTGACATCAGTCGCTGCCCCCTTCTCCTTGACTGCCGCCATTAATGGAAATGTGGCCACTGCGGGGTCTCCAATTGAATTGACATTCGACAGCAATGGTCAGCTGACCAGTCCATCGGAAATAGAAACAGAGGCCGTGACTGTCGCAGGGGCCGTTTTGAACGGCCTTACCCTCGACATCAGTGGCTCGACCCAGCTAGCGTCAGACTTCGCAGTCACCAATGGACGCGTTGACGGCAACCCCTCCAGCCAGGTGGTCGGTTACGAGATCAACGAAAAGGGGATTGTCTTCCTGCAATATTCAAACGGCGATTTAGAGCCCAGATACCGACTGGCGATTGCAGATGTTCAAAGCCCAGACAACCTGAACCCCGTCTCCGGAAACGCATATTCGCAGAGCAACTCATCAGGGGTTATCGTCATGGGCTACGCCGGCAGCAGCGGCAATGGAAATGTCCTGTCAGGTGCGCTGGAGGATTCCAATGTCGACGTCGCTGAAGAGCTCACGGCAATGATTGAGGCGCAACGAAACTACACGGCGAATTCGAAGGTCTTTCAGACCGGCTCCGAGCTGATGGAAGTGCTGGTCAACCTCAAGCGTTGACGCGCGATTTCTAGCGTGCTGATCGGAACGATGGCCCGACTTCGGAGAGAATGAACTGAGCTCAGTCCAGCCTTCCCTAAATGGCAACAGCGCACTCGATCAAACGTGGCCAGACCAAATGCCACAAGGCAGATGGAAACACGGCAACACTTACATTTCCACCAAGAGATCTTCTTGTTATTTCCCGTGTGTAACTTTGACCAAACACGTGGGAAACGGGGCATAAATGCTTCCAGAAATCAGGCTCGATGGTAACCTTGATGTGGCAGCTCTCTCCCCACTCTTCAGGGGAATGCTGCTCGCTTTGTCCTATGCAGAGACCCATGACGGCATTGGCTTGACACCAGCGGGCGCCATGAACCGCAAGTTTGTGCATTGGGCCGCAGTCAGTTTCCAGTGGCCAGGCTTTGGCGATGCAGACCTCTACAGCGTGAACAAGGTTTTGGACCAAAGTGACATGCCGCCTCTGTGGCCAGTACGCGACCTGTTGCAACGCCTGAAATTTCTTCTCCGGGACAAGAAACGTCTTCTAGCAAGCAAACGCGGCCTTGAGTTTCTGGCTAATCCTCGGCCGTACTTCAATTTTATCGCTGCGCAGTATCTCTATTTTCACGTGGACGAGGGCGAAGAGGCGAGGGAGGTGCAAGAGCGGATGCCTTTGTGGAAACCACTTCTGGAACGGCTTGAAATCGAGGCAGATCATGGTTGTTCACCAAACGAACTCCTGCGAGCTCTCAATCCCGATCTCGCTCACATGTCAGACGTCGAGATCTTTCTGAAAGCCTGGTCTTTGAAGATGGACCTGAAATACGGCTACCTGCGACGCTTGTGCTGGCTCGGGCTGCTGTATGAACAGCGTGAAGACCGCGATTCCATCCAGGACGGCGTCTACCACAAGACGCCGTTGTGGTCGGCCTGCCTGAATTCACAGCAAGGTGTCCAGCCAGGTGTTTTACTGCAATGACTTGACGATCGTTTGGCTGGAAAGAGGCTCCGCCGATTGCGGAGCCTCGGGATCCGCGTCAGTCCCTGGCCGCTCGTGACCAGATGAGCTGGTAGCCTTCCTCGCCGTCGACCTCAGTCAGCGTGGCATAGATCGGGGCAGGGAAGCTTGGATCGTCCAGCTTGACCGAGAGGTAGTCGCGGTCCGTCTCGGTGGAGCGCTTCTGCCATGCCGCGCCGAGCTCAACGCTTCCAGCATAGACGCGGTACTGCGGGCCCTTGTCGGAGGGGTTTTCGACCCGGGCGAAGCGCGCCTTGACGTTGAGGGCGAGTGTGCGGATCGAGCCAGTAAAGCCGTTCTCGTTTGCAGTGAAAGTGCCGATGGTTGCCATTGTACTCATTCCTTCTTTTCGTATTCGGGCCACGCCCATCGCGGCCTCGATGGCTGTCACAAAGAACGGAGACGATCGGACCGCACCTGATTAAGGCCGCAATACAATGGAGGGCGGCAAGGTGCAGATTTGTTGGAGGGCGAGGAGGACCTTCAAGCTTACCCGCTCGCCCAAGCGAGTGGGTAAGCTTTGGCTCCGGGGCAAGAAATCTGCGACTGCCGTTGCGGTAAGGCGATCGAGGCGCAGCCGATCTCCGCTCAGACATGCCTCATCGAGCCGCAATGGGCGGTCGGAAACCATCAAATGAAAGGGATGACGACAGCGCCATTTGGCCTTCCGTTCCCGCAAAGCGTAGGCGATATACTTGGTCAATCGCACTTGCACCGCGGCTGAAACTTGTAACGGCTGGGGAAACGAACCTGTAGCAGAACATTGCCCACTTGCCCCAGACACGCCTTGCAATAACGTTGAGATCGCGAATCGCTGCTTGGAGGACCAATGCGTCAGACAAAACCGTTTATCATTGAGCGCAAACCATCCCGCAAACCAAAACCCGACGCACAAAAATCTTCAATTTGGGGACGGCTGGACGCCGATATCTCAAGAGGTATCAAAGACGAGCGTGACGGAAATCAGGTGGCCGCACATGTCGATGACGACAAGTCCTGACTGCCCGCTTGAAAGGCTTTCGCCAACTCCACCTCGTTGAAACGGACGGACCTTGTGGCGGGTTGGGCGATGACCGGGGGCGATAATGTCGCCGATATGTAGCACTCGGCGCCAGTTGGAAACGACATGGCCTGTAGCGCAGCTGCTCAAAAGCATATGATATCGGGGCCACACAGGTCTCAGACCTCGACAAAAGTCGCGGCGGACTGATGAGGGAAGAGTATTCTTGTCCAGGACGCCATAGATCTGGATTAGCTATTCATATGGCCGACCAATGGCTCTGATGCGAGAGGCAGCTGCTTCTATCCGTTCACAAGCTGCCGGAAAACCAAACTGTTGGCCCTGCGAAAAATGCCTGATGGCTCAGAGCTTATTCTCCCGTTTAAAGATACAAAGCGCTCAAGGGGCGCCATGAACCCACCGGATCCAAACGATCAGTGAAGCAGTGAGGCCTTCGCCATTTGACTTTTTTACTTTACTAAATTTACCCGGAGTGATGTTGGAGCAAATGAGTGAGACTGGATTCATGGATCATGGGAATGGGCGCCTCCGTCGGCGATGTACATTAAGCGGGGCCGTCCCAAGCGCGACAGGAACAGCTAGTTGGTCAACGGAAATAGAATGGTCATCATGGGTTCAACCACCCTTCAACGATAACTAGATATTTGACGTCAGAGACAGCATTTTTGGCTGCTGGGGTCATTCAATGAGACGGCCCAGAGTCCGTGCTACCTCCGGCACCATGTGTTGAAGGGTATTGGCATGATGGAAGAAGTGTTTGTTAACGTGCTTAAGCCTAACGAGAGATAGATGACGTCGGATCAGATCCCCCAATTTGTAGCCGAAATCTTGGCAACCGGTTGTCCGATATATGCAGTTAACCGTTCAATCTACGTAATCGCAGAATTCGCGGTCCCTGAGGAATTGAGCGAAAGCGTCAGTAATGAGGTCAACGCGATCTGCGAACGATATGGCAACCGAAGTCATCTTCAGCTTGAGATCGCCGCTTATCTCTACAGCATAGACCATGCAAGCGAAGAAACTTCCGAGATCCTCGACTAAAATCTGGGATTTGGCGCTTCCGACTCCGACGCAAGTTTCACGCGCACCGAAGTATGCGGCACAGCAATTGATTGGCCTCCTCGGCCATACCTTCCTGCATGGATTGCGCTGGCATCGTGGACCAAGCTTGCTTTGACGATGCCATCTTCGCCAGCCAGTATGGATTACGCGAGCTCGATCCACTTCAGGCTTAGGTGCTGCCAGCACTTATCTTCAATCTCGTTCTCCGAGCCTCGTTCAAATTCCTCGGCCATGCGATCCTAAGACCTTCATTGCTACACGGGTCTTCATGAGGCTGGCGGCAAGTAGGACCTTCCGTTCTTTAGAATTGCCCAGGCGATGCGAGCCATCTTGTTCGTTAACGCTAACATCGCCAGCATCGATGGCTTTCTGTGCAGAATGCTGGCCCTCAGGCGCTTGGATGCATTTTCCCACACCGCCCCCAGGATACGACGGCCCTGACAACCATGATCAGCAGACGCCTGAGCGTCCGTTCGCCCATTTTGGATATTCTTCCGAAGTGCTGTTTTCCTCCGGTGGATCGCTCAAGCGGGGTCAAGCCAACCCATGCCGAGAAGTCATGTTTCTCGCGGAAGGTCGCCGGATCTGGAGCACGGGCCGCGATTGCTGCCTTTGTCACCGGGCCAATCTTGGGCACTGAAGTCAACCGACGCGCATCAAGATCGTCACGCACCCGCTTTTGGATTTCCTTGTCGAACTCTACTAGCTGCGCTTCACGATGAGAGATGCCGCCACAACGAACGCAGCATGCCTTGTGCAGCGGGCGGCAGATCATCATTACCCTCAGCTTATCCAACTGCATCATGCCGGCTTTACATCGTAGGGATCACGAGCTTCTGTGCAAGTTAGCCATGTATAGATCCGCCGGCGTCAGTAATGAAGGTATTTGAGCCGGTAATTGTTGTGCTGTATTACGAGTGTGCTTAGGTCGCATTGCTGCACCAACTGGCGGGCGCGAACGACATTGATAATGAGTTAATCTGAGGTCGCCAAGCCAAACCGATCAAATTTCATGACCGAGCTGGCAACGTAAAGATTCATTCTTAACTTTCTTTTATTTCGCAATACTAAGGACAATCTGCAATAATCTGCATAAAGATTTCCTCACTCAAGGTTACTGGTATCGCTTCACAAGGGGTTAGATATCCGATGCAAAAAAACAATGATTCCGATATTTCAGACCGCGTCTATGAAGCTGCTGCGATCCCGGAGCTTTGGCCGGAAGTTTGCGACCGGATTAGCCGAGAGATTGGCGCCTACTCGACGGCTGTGATCACACTGGCACCAGGCGCGCCGCTTCGCTGGACTTCCAGTGCGTGCATCGCCGAACACATGGAGACATACGAGAAAAGCGGCCTTGCAGACAGATCGGAGCGCCCCAAAAGAGGCTTAGAAAAGGCACCAAATTTTTTCCTGCGCGATGTTGACCTTTTTACGACAAAAGAGTTGACGACCGAGCTGGTGCGCCGAGAGCTGCTCGAACCAATAGGACTTGCTTGGGAGATGGGCGCTGCATTCATGGAGCCCTCGGGATCCCTGTTTATCTTCAGCCAACTCATGAAAACAGAGTGTGGTCCCTTCTCTGAAAAGGCTGTGGCCCGCATGAACCAGCTAAAGCCGGACCTGGCACGGGCTGCATTTCTGGCCACTCGTCTCGGCTTGAGAGAAGCACAATCGATCGCCCAGAGCTTAAGCCTGGTCGGCCTCGCAAGCGCTGTCATCGGCGACGATGGTTCTGTCGTTGCGACCAACGAAGAATTCGAGGCGCTTGCACCGCAGGTCAGCACAGGCGCAAACGATCGCCTGATAATCAACAACCCAAATGCCCAGGCACTTTATGCCTCAGCGCTAGCGCAGATCAAAATTGGTTTTGCAGCACCGGTGCAATCTATTCCAGTAGTTTCACGAGATGATCTTAAGCGCCTCATCGTGCACTTGATGCCCATCCGCCGGGCGGCAAGAGATGTCTTCCAAAGATCATGCGCTCTGGCTGTTATCACTCCAGTTGGAGAGACAGGCTCGACCGATATGCGCGTTATCTGCGGCCTATTCGATTTGACCAAAACGGAAGCAATTGTAGCGCAGAAAATCGCCTCAGGGCTCTCCATCGAGGAAGTCGCGATTGTTATGCGTATATCTCGCGAAACGGTGCGCTCTCACTTAAAGTCCGTATTTCACAAGACAGGCGCGAAGCGCCAAGTTCAGTTGGTACGTCTTTTGGTCGGCCTGCGGTCGGTCGGAGAACACGTAACGCGATGAACCAATGCTGCCATGGGGCCTGAGTTCTTTATCTTGAAAGAGAGTTACGCTGGTTCGGTCTTTCCATAAAACCGATTTCCATCCCCCATTCGGGGGATTTTCTATGTAAATTTTTATGTTATTCGCAAAGATATTGTTCACACTCATATTGAACACAAATTAAAGTCGACAAACACCAAGAGACAAAATCAATTCCGACGACACTTTTTTTAAATACAATATCTGCTCTCGATTGGATCGCTGAACATGCAAAAGGAAAGAAGAATTCCTATAGGACAGAGCATTTTCCTATTGCTTGCATTGACAATTTCTATGTGGGCAATGATATTTTTGGGCTTGTATACTTTTACAAGCCTCATAGGACTTTAGTGCGCTTCGTCCTCATCACAGAGATCGCCCGCGATGTTGTTTTTGGAGGAGCCAACCCAAGTGCATCATGCCTGTCCGAAGGGTAGGGGATCACGAGCTTCCGTGCAAATTGGCCATGAACACCTCGGCCGGCGTCTTGTATCCAAGGCATTTGCGCGGCTGATTGTTGAGATGCCTTGCAAGCGTGGTCAGGTCGCGTTGTGACACCGACACCAGATCGGTGTTGCCGGGTAGAAAGCGACGAAGACGTTTGTTGGTGTTCTCGACCGTGCCTTTCTGCCAGGGTGCACTGGGATCGCAGAACCAGCTGGATGCGCCCATCCCATCCTCCAAAGCCCTGAATCCAGCGAACTCGGTACCGCGGTCAAAGGTGAAGCTTCGACGTGCGAATGCCGGTAAGGGTGAGAATGATCTGATGATCTTGTCCATGATCGGACCGGAGTGCCGGCTTGGTTTCTTGATCAGCACGAGGTAGCGACTCTTGCGCTCGACAAGCGAGGTGATGTTTGCCTGGCCGAATGGACGCTCGAAGATCAGCAGGTCACCCTCCCAATGACCGAATTGCAGTCTTTGCCCAACGATATCAGGCCTTTCCGAGATCCGTTGCGTCGATGGAAACGCACCGTCGCGTGGTTTCCTCGAGCGCAATGGACGACGTTTGCGGCGCGCTTCCGGCAGGTATTCATAGAGACCTAAGCCGTAATCCTCCTTGTCGTAGATGAAGCGATAGATCGTTTCCTTGCAGACACGAACCATGCATACGCCGTCCGAAACCAGGCGTCCGGCAATCTGTTCCGGTGACCAGCGCGCCTTCAAATGACTGATGATTTCCTCGCGCAAATCGGGATGACGTCTGAGCTTCCTCAGCCTGCATCGCCGTTCCCGAGCCAGATCATTGGCAAGCGTGCTGTAGTAGCCATCATAGTCCGGCAGTTCACGATCATGGAACGTGTTGCGCCGCCAGTCCGAATACGCTCCAGCAGCCGGCGTACCTGACGCTCGCTCAGGTCAAGCACATGTGCCGCTGACACCGTGGTCATCCGCCCGGCAACCACTTTCGACAGAACCTCGATCCGCTGCAGATCGCGCTCGCTCATCGCTATCAATCCCATCTGCAATCTCCCAGGCATCCTTCAGAGCCGGGAAGTGTGACATTCCAACTTTGCAGAAACAGGACATTCTAACTTTGCGGCTACAAACAAAGATCGCATAAGGTATCTTATGGAACTATTGCCACCAGAGTGAAGCAGATTGATGCCACATTTTCCTCAGACACGGCTCACTCGAAACGATCAACAAGGTGCAGCGACTGATTGGCCCACACTGGTCGCCAATTCGACCCTGTTGCGCCCAGCACCCTTGGCCCGGTAAAGCGCAACATCAGCTTGACGATAGGCCATATCCAAATCATCCGCAGACGAGACGGCTGCTACCCCGAAACTGGCAGTTACACATAGTGCTGGCGGCAGACCTTGCAGAGACATAGTCGCAAGCCTAAACGTCTGAGCCAATCGTCTTGCCTCTTGGACAGACGTCTGTGGAAGAAAGACCGCGAACTCCTCCCCTCCCAGCCGTCCGACCACAGAGCCTTGCGGGGCCTTTGAGCGCAAAGCTTCGGCGAAGATCCTGATGACCTGATCACCGGTATGGTGACCGTAGGTATCGTTGATACGCTTGAAGTGATCCAGGTCAGTGATGATGATGGCATGCTGCCCTCGCCGACACTGCCGAAGCGCTTCATGGATCTGGCGCTCGAAACCGCGCCTGTTAGCGAGCCCTGATAGGCTGTCAACTTCTGATTCCGTCCTGTGCACGGCCAGTATCTCAAGCACAAGCTTTGCCAGAAGCGTCAAACCGACGGTCACGATCAGCACAGCTGTAAGGCTTTGCGAAATCAGGGCATAGTCGGTGTAAACATAATCTTTGGCCGTCGCTCCCGAGCCAACCCAGACTGCAAGGCCAGCCTTGCCGACAAAATGCGCGCTCGTGATCGTCAAGAGGATGCCGAGGAAGAGGTCTAGGGTGGTACGTTGCCGCGCAAGCATCACCGTCATCGCGCCGACGAGAACAACCAGCGCGAACGGGCCTTGATAAAGCAAGGCTTGCATTGGGGTGCCACGCGGCAGCTCATAGATCAGGTAGGCCAGCATCACACTGGCGAGAACATAAAGTGAAGCAATCGGTAACGGGATAGAGCGCCCGTACATTTGAGCGATCCCGATCGTCAGCATGGCCATGCCGCACAGCACCGTGGCAAAGGCGCAGAGTGCCCAAAACCGGGTCGGACCGGCATAGGCAACAAATAGCTCGCAGATCGCTGATAGCGATGCGACACCAAAACCAACTCCCAGCCAAATTGCGGCCGTGCGTGAATGGCTGCGCATGGCGACAACGACAAAAACCACACTGAACGACAGTGCGACAACAAAGTTGACGACCAGAAAAAATGCAGCGCCGTTCATCTCATCCCGCTTGAGCTTGTATGGTTCGGTGTACTCCGGGCCAGTCCGTTTTACAGGAGATGTGTAAAAGAAATCACCATTTTGCCGCTTGTGGAACAGAAGATGCCGGATTGAGAAAGACCTTCGATTAATCGCCGCTCATTTGCGCTCAGCAGTTGCCAAACACATTCTTCGTCCTGGTCTTTTGGAACGGGCGACTTATCGCGTGTCACACGAATCGAACTCCTCAGCCGTCACAAAAGTGTCCTGTGGAATCGCGGACCGCATGCCGGTCTAAGTGAGTGGCCTTCAGGGCGAACGAACGAACGCCAAGCGGGGGTTGGAACGAGGTTCAAGGCCCAGAATGTAAGCAATCCTCAAGCTCACCGGGAGCAGCGTTGCCGGAACCAAGCGCGCGCACGAGCGAGAGTACTTTTTGCTGAACCTTCTCATCTTTAATCGAAACAAATGCCCGCGCCAGCGCCAGGCAGTCCTTTGAGGTCAAAAGCAGGGTCGATGTGTCGCCCTGATGCTCAATTGCACAGGTCGCAGGGTTCGGCCCTTCTTCGAAGAAATAGCTGATGGGGGTATTCAGGATCGAAGCGATATGCTGCAGACGGCTTGCACCAACGCGATTGGTGCCTTTTTCATATTTCTGCACCTGTTGGAACGTCAGTCCCAATCCTTCAGCCAGTTTCTCCTGGCTTACCCCAAGCATGTTGCGGCGCAGTCGAATGCGCGCACCAACATGCCGGTCGATAGCATCAGGGGCTTTACGCATAGCTCTACTCCTAAAATACAGGGTCCAATGATCGCGCGAATCGCGGCACTGTGCAATCGAAAGCTCAATAAACCAACTTCCCAATAGCAACCGATGCCTGCAAAAAAGTAGAAATCCTCATCCTCTGGATCTGGCACTAAAGCGCTGTTCGACTTGACCTTGGCCCTTCCACCAGCCCATATCACGTCTGGTCCGACCTAAGGGCGTTAGCTTATTTCCGAGCGGCAGTGTATTCGGCATGACAAAAAAAGATCAAATCGATGTTGAGCTCATGGAAAAGGCGCTTCAGGCCTATGAAGACGGCATGCCCGCCGCCCAGCTGTGCCGCAAGTTCGGAATAGCACGATCAACCTTCTACTACTGGCTGTCGAAGACAACAGCCACCGGATCGGCCCAGAAAGATCGCATGGTCGCGCTGAAAGCCGAAAACACCAAGCTGAAGATCATCCTAGCTGAGCGCGTTCTCGAAATGATTTTCGAAAAGGCCAGCCTCAGCGAGGACCAAGAGTGGCGCAAGGAACTGACACGGCTCCTATCCGTCGATGATATCGATGATTGACGAAGCGACATGGGTCTCTCAAGTCGCCGCGACAGGATTCACATCCACGTTTCCCCTAACATGGCGGCTTCGCTTTCGATCTGAAAGAGATTGAACACAGTGCCAAGTTTACCCCCATCCTCAACTCTTTCGGCGGTCGAGGGCGTAGATGGTCCTAATCAAAAGCCGACCGAATTTCGACCGAGTAAACGATAGAAAACGCAACCTGTCGGCGACCGCCTCTCGATTGAGAGGCAGATTTACCAGGTCACAACTGGTGCCAAACCCGAACCACGCCAGAGACAATCGTCGCGGCGATCATAAGGCATATCAAAACGAGTAAAAACATGTCCCACTTCATTGACACGCTCGTCTTTCCGGATGTTCTCACGTTTCTGGATTACCCTTTCAGACCACGCAAAAACCAGCAACATTGGTCAAGGTCTCGATCATCATTCACCTGCTTCAGACGCATCATGGCGAGGTAAAACTCATGATCGAGCATTAGCTGAGCAGTAAGCCGTGTACCAACTGATTTGCAGCGAATAGTCCCGGCTCGAATGGACAGAATTAGGACCGGCAGAATTTGACAGGCAGCAATCTTGCACTAGCGACACCAGCCGCGGCCTTCACCGGTGCGTGGCCGCGCAAACCCTTCCTCGATCAGTCTCTCTCCGAAGTCCGTCCCGTCGATCGAAATCGTTGCCTCGAGGCGGCCGGGCTCATCGTCATGACGGCCGAGCTCGCTTTCATGTATAGCGATCGAGCCGGTTCTGGATAGCTCTCTAATTCTCTTGCGCGCGCGCATGCCTAGACGACGCTCTGCTTCGCACTGAGCGTTGCGGATACCAGGCGTTTCAATGTTGCTGATGCGTATTGTCTCACCGTCCACTTCAATAGAGGTGCCGTCGATTAGGCGCGCTGATGCAGCACAGGCTTGTGAAGACAGGGCCACCGTCACGCAACATTGCAACAGGGATAGTCGTAGAAAAACTACTGCGATCATGAACCCAGCCAACGGATTGGACAATGTCCTCGATAGATCAATGTAAAACTTCAGAGACTGCTTAGGCTAGAGGGCCGTAACAATGGCTTATCCGGGATGTATTCTGCTCATGGCAGTTTCCGCGGATATCCCGAGGCGATGAGAAAGGTACGAATTTCGTCAAGCGAACCATAAATCTTAAGAAGCTCAGAATGATCGCTCAAACGCCGAATCCTCAAACCGTATTGGAGAGCTCTCTCCTGGATGTCCGGCAAGTGACCGAGATCGGAAATTCTCGCATACAGAGCACAATCTTGTGACACGTTAGTAACCTGCTTCTGAGACAAGCTGCCGTTCTGTTGCATCCCCAAATCTGCAACAACGGTGTTTCAGCTTCATCTTGGCGCTTGTGGTCACAGAAGGCAATCATCTAAGCCTCGGCTTCGTCAAGCTTGCAGCCGGACGTGCTCGCCCCGCTTTGGCCACGGATCTTCAAGCCGATAGGCTCAATGAACAGTTCGAGCCCATCAGAATGAGAGAGACGACCAGGCGTTTCTACAGCTCAGAAGGCAAGCCTCCAATTTGCTTCCAGCCAAGACGATGGACGTCTCGCCTTTGGTTGTCGCGTTGCCTGTCACAGAAAGTGTCGATCAAGCGCCAGACACCGACGCCGGCGCGAAGCAAGCCCTGCTGATGCGCACTGCCTTTCAAAAACCACCGAGACCGATAACCTGTCCGGTGCCATCCGATCACCGGTTCTCAAAGCGGTGGGCGCCAACAACATGATCATTTGCAGCACGCTTTCGGCAGTCATTTGGAGAAAATCCGGATTTCCACTCTTTGCGGCAAGCTTCTCAAGAGGCAATCTGTCGTCGCTCATCGGGTCCTCCATTCGATCAGCTTGAAGTCTCGCAACTCCACCTTCTGCGACGGGCCCGGTGGCCACCTGACGTCTCGTGGAAAGCGAAAGCACAATCTCCGCCGCTTACTCCACTCAAATCGCCCCCGAAATCACACCAGCTTCGCGGACGCGATCGCTCGCCGCCTGTCAAGTTCGCAGGCGATTAGGGTGATCGGCTGTCTGCGAAGGTTGCTTGACGGGCAAAAGAAATCAGAGGGTTGGGCTAGCGGGTGGCAATATTGTTGCCTCGTCTCAAAAGTTTACGATTAATGGAAATTGACGCGCGTTAAAAACCGGTTAACGTCTAGTCGGCTTGCGTATTATTGAGGGGTGATCATGCGTGTAGCATTATGGGGCGCTCTTGTAGTTTCAGTTGTTGCGCTGAGTTCATGTAATTCCATGTCGAAAGAAGAGTGCGCGGCCGCAGACTGGGCCATCATTGGAGAAACCGATGGGGCATCCGGTCAAAATCCCCAAGAGCGCTTCGCCGCTCATGTCAAATCTTGCGCCCGCATCAAGATCGTGCCGGACCAAACGAGATGGTACCAAGGCTATCAAGTCGGGGTAAGGCGCTATTGTACGCCGCTCAACGGACTAAGCCGTGGTGAAGCGGGCGATGCTTACTATAATGTTTGCCCAAGCGAACTTGCTGGGGATTTTCTTCGCGGTTACGGTATCGGACAAAAAGCCTATAGCGCCCGGTCGCGCGTGAGTTCGCTCCGAGACGGGATCTCGTCTAAATATACGTCCATAAACAATCTTTATCAGCAGATGAGCGAAACCCAAGACGAGCAAGCGCGCAGGAACATCCGCAATGAAATCGATCGTCTTGATCGTGATATTCGCATGTCTCGGCTTGATCAGAGTGATGCAGAGCTTGCGCTATACTCCGTTCAGCGTGAGGTCGACGCTTTTCGAAGCGCTCCAGGTGGACCGACCGTAACCCAGGGGTATTGAGTCGCTCGAATGCCGCTGAACAGTTAGCAGCTTCCAACGCAAGCACTGTGTATCCATGGGACCGGTTATTCTCGGGGCATGAGGGATATAGGCATTGACGCTTGATACCCGCGATGAAAGCAATGAATAGCTGCAACACAGCGTGACTGCGAGCTCTGCGAGTAGGCTTGATTGGCGACCTTAGTCGGGTTCCGCATGAGACTGTGGCCTTTGAGGTCATAGGGGGCAAGCGATCAAGAACCTCGTCACCCGTCCTCTGGTCAAGTGCCCGTTTGATCGCGGAGGACTACGAGAAATGAAGAAAGCCCAGAGTTTCTATCGACTGCGACATCGACCATACAGGACCAAGCAAACCCGTGTCGTTCAGAGCACGAGATACACGCACCGGCCTGCAAGAGGTGCCGCGGTATATCCGGCTGCCCCCCTTTCACCACCCTTGGGACGGCCCGCGGCAGACAAACGTCCTAATATGGTGAGATTTGTGCCGCCTGTTGCTGCAAAAGCGCCCAGATGTTACCCAGCCACGGGTAGAACGAGGGATGACGTCTGCAAATCTAAGGCGGGGTGGGCGGAGAATGACCATGCGTAGTCAAGCCGATAGGGTGGCATGGCATGAGCCAGGCCTCAGCGCCAAGGCTTACTCATTGACCTTCGAGCTTTGTTTTGCCAAGCTCGCACTTACAGGCGCTCTTAACTTCCTCGCGCTCTCATTGGTCGCCAGCCTCGCCAACCTCTCTGCCTCGATGCGTGACCATGAAAACCTCATTCATGCGGTCTTCATTGCAGCACTTGCAGGCATTGCCATCGATGTAGACTGGAAAATCCTAGACGCCAATAGGTCCATCTGGGAATGAGCACTAAATCAGCTCGAAGCTCCCTGCCCTCTCAAACGGTAATCAACGCCGTATGGATATTGTTATGCGCTGCAGTCTGCCTGCAGATCCTGCTTAAACTCGTCCATGTTTCAATGTTTTTCGACGGCGGCATTGTTGCAAGCGTTGCCCGGAACCTCTCAGAGGGGCGCGGAACGATTTGGGCGCCACATTTCTCAGAAACGCTCTTTCCAACCTTTGTGGGACATCCGCCGCTGATATTCTGGCTGCTGGCAATCGGCTTTTCTCTCTTCGGCGACACAATCGTGGTCGAAAAAGCCTTTTCGCTCATCACATTCGTCTTGTCGGCCGTTTTGCTGTTCAAAATCTGGATGCGGGTCAACATCGACGACATCGTCGTTCAGAAAGCATTCCCTCTTGCCCTTGTCATGACGCTGATTGCCGGGCGGGTCAATTGGGGCTTTGCCAATGGCATTATCGACAATTTGCTGGCTGTCTTCTCACTGACGGCAGTCCTACTTGTGGTCGTCGCTTACGATCGACCAAGTCCCATGTTTTCCACCAAGCGCTTAGCACCCGTCATCTTGACTGGGGTTGCCATTTGCTTTTCGCTGATGACCAAAGGACCGATCGGGCTCTTCCCACTTGCAGCGCCTATCATTTCTTGGCTCGTGTTTCGCCGGCCGACATTCCTGGTCATGGTGCTGGATACATTGATCATCCTAGCTGTGATCCTGCTCTTTTTTGCGACGCTATATGCATTCGAGGCGTCACGCGATGCCATGGATCGCTTTATTATCGCACAGCGGGCGTCAAGCTTGACTGGAGCCGACAGTCAGTTTGACAAGTCTGTCCATGTCTTGCGCTCGATCCTCGCGGTCAACGGATATTCTCTCACGATCCTTGCGCTTTCAGTCCTCGCACGCTGGCGTTTTGGACTTGGCCGAAGTATTGGCCTCTACCGAGACCCACGCGTCAAACGGGCCGCATTCCTGATCCTGATTGGTATATCTGCTTCTTTGCCAATCATGCTCAGCCCGCGTATTGCCAACTTCTATTTCAACACGTCGCTGTTTTTCTATTCAGCAGGTTTTGCAATCCTCATTTCGCCAACGATCATGGAAGCTCTGTCACGACTGAGAGACGAGTGGACAAAGATTTTTAGCATGGCCGCACTGGCAATTTTGGTGGCCTCTGTTGTGATTGTGATTGCAAATATGGGGCGCCCCGGCACAGATGCACAGACGATCGAGCAGGCGATGGTGATCGAAAGGACTGTTTGTGCAGGTCAGAGCACCTGCAAAGCGTCGATCAGCGCTTGCGAAAATGCCTGGCAGGACTGGGCATTGCACACATACATGCAACGCTTCTACAAGATCAGCATTGCCAAGCAGGCGGATGTAGATGCCGATTACATTGTCGCCGAAACGAGCTGCGGTGATCTGCCCGGATATCGACAAATGCAGACGAATATCAAACCTTACACACTCATGAAGCGTCAGTCATGAGGGGACTAGCAGGAACACCTTCATGAGCATTCGACTATTCGCCATCAATCTCGATCGATCTACCGATCGCTGGCAGAAATTATCGAGCCGGGCAAACGAACTTGGCCTAGGCGTGACAAGGGTCTCAGCAGTCGATGGCAAATCGACAGGGGAAAACCAGCGCGAAGCTACTGATGATCTCGCCTTTCGCCGCAATACTGGGCGCCTCATGCTCGCTGGTGAATATGGTTGTTACAGAAGCCATATCAGGGCGCTGCATGTCTTCCTCGATAGCGGCGTCGATGTCGGATTGATCATCGAAGATGATATCGAGTTGCAACCTCGCCTCCAAGACCGGGCAATGGCAGCCTTTACTGCCATGCCAAAGGCCGACGTGATCAAGTTTTTCAACCATCGGGTGGTCGGTTTCAAACGAAGCGCAACCTCGCCTCTTGGAGATCAGTTCGGTCGAGCCATCCACGGTCCTCTGGGATCGTCGGCATGCTACGGCGTGACCAGACGGGGTGCCTTGCAGCTGATCAAACACTTGACCATCATGCGCTATCCTTGGGATGCTGCTCTCGAGAGAGGCTGGGAACATGGAGCAAAAGTCTATACATCGCGCTACAACATCGCGACGATTGCGCAAGGGGGGACCACAATTGCAACACGAGACATCTACCGATCTGTAAAGTTTCCCAAATGGAAACGGCTCGGCACCTATATCAGGAGGCTGCGCGACGATGTCGTGAGGCTTCGATATGCACTGCGTGCGTAAGCTATGACCATGGACACCGGTCAATCTCAGTTAGCGACCAAAACGCAAGCAACAGGCAATAGACGATCCGAAGCGGCTTCATGAACATTTACCTCTACCAATTATGGCGCTTAGCCGACCTGCTGTTCCTCATCGGACTTGCCATTGCATTGTTTCTCGGCAGCAAGGTCACGCCGCTTCTTCTTGTCGCCGGCTTATTGCCGATTCCATTTCTCCTCAATGCCCTCAAGAACAGGCACTACCACGTATCGATCTGGAGGCTTTTGGTCCCCTTCAGCCTTTATTTTGGTTACTGTCTTTTAACACTCTTCTTTTTCACCGGCCTTGAGGCCTCAGATCCAAGGCCCGTCAATCCAAGCCTTGAATCCTATGCGATTGCCATTGCCATGTTGGCAGTGGGACTGATTCGCGGCTTGCAGATCAGAAACCTTGCATTGCTCTTTCGAAGGGTCATGCCCTGGCTTCTGGTCGCCTGCTTCATTGTCCTGTCCTATATGATGTTTGCCGGCATCCGCGATGCCTGTCGGGTCAGGGGCCTTGCGCCTTGGCCGTTCATCCCTGCCCTGTTGTTTTCGACGCTGACATTCATTTGTCTGGTCAGCTGGGAAAAACTGACCGGGGCTGAACGTTGGCTCCGCGTCGCCCTCATGGCATTCAGCATCGTCATCTCGACCACCTACACTGGATCCCGGGGCGTGGCTTTGGCACAAGTGGGGGTCTTCGGCGTTTTCCTGATCCTTGGTTTTCTGCCTTCGTTAAAAGGCAAGATCCCAAGCTGGTATCATCTGGGCTTAGCTGCGAGCGCCGGTCTGATGGTCTCTTTCTTCATCGGCGTGGTTACCGACTGCGGCCCCGCAAGCCGATTTTCATCGACATTCGAAACCCTTCAGTCGATGGCTACGCAGCTGACGGAGACTGAGGACCAAACTGCCGTCAACGTCGATCCAGCGCCTGAGACTGGGGAGCCTTTTGCAGCCACCTCGCCGGCACCTGAAACGCTTGCAGAGAGCAATCCTTCAGTCGCAGTCACGAAGGATGAGGCCATCAGCCATCGCCTCGCCATGTGGGAGACTTCGATCACCGCCATCAAGGACAGCCCCATTTTCGGACATGGCTCACTTTATCTTCAAAAGCTAATCCATGCGACCTATGGCTATGAGCACAATCACAACCAATACCTGACCTGGCTGGTCACAGGCGGAGTGATCCAGCTCACACTTGGCCTGATTTTCCTGGCGATCCCTTGGTTCGTTTCCAAGGGCCTAACGGCGGCCGATAGGATCATGCTGACAGTAGGAGTATCGCTATTCTGGGGGGGAGCAATGATGTTCGACGCATTCCTCAACCTCAAATTCTACACACATTACCTCTGTCTCCTCTCAGGCCTACTCTATGCCCTGTCCAACAGCATGCAGGACGAGGGAACAAGATGAGCGGTCCCTACTATTTCGATCTCACTGAGGCGCTGATCTCGACCTCCGGCAAGCGCACGCAGTATTACGGCATTTCCCGCACCGTGCACGAGATCGGCCGAGAAACAGCCCTTCTCCAAGATGACATCCGCTTCGTCGTCTTTTCCTTTGGCACAGAGCAGTTCTACGAAGTGATTTGGCACAAGCGAGAAGACGGAAGTGTCGAATTTAATCTCCCGAAGGATATTGGCCAGAAATGGGTGAGGTCTTACTTCGGCGGAAACCCGATCCTGCCGCTCATTTTCCGTATTTTGAACCGAGCGACGATCAAGAGAAACAAGGACAATTGGCTGAAGCATGCCGGACTTCTGGAGCCTATCAGGATCGAAAGCGGCACTTTCTTTTCAGCGGCGCGACCAAAACTGATCGTGGACATGGTCAGGGCGCTTCGAGAACGAGGATCGACGGCAAATATCGTACCATTGCTGCACGACTTTATGCCGCTGCATGACGGAGCAACAAAACGCTTTCGCAAGCTCGACCGCAACTTCCTAGCGGACAACCGGTTCCTGATTGAGCAAGCCAGCCAGATCCTGACGAACTCGAACTTCACGGCGAAGGAGCTCCAAAGCTTTGTCGACAAGGGAATGCTTCCAAAACCGAGTGGCCGCGTGAGAGTTGTGCAACTCGTTCATCACTGTCCTGACGGCACCGAAGCATCAGAGATCTCCTTACCGACAGAAGCCTATATCCTGACGGTGGCGCTTAATCTCGGCCGAAAGAACATCGAGGTCGTTCTGGAGGCCTTGCGCCAACTGCATGCGAGTGGAAAGCCGGTGCCGCAGCTTGTAATCGCCGGCTCCCACAGAAAGCGTTTGCGTCGATACGCATCAAGACCTGAATTCAACGACATCCAAGATCGTCTCGTCTTCATCGACAACCCTAACCAGACCGACCTCGTAAAGCTCTACAAAGGCGCACTTGCCTTGGTGATGCCAAGCAAGCTTGAAGGCTGGGGCCTGCCAGCCGGCGAAGCGCTCTGGTGCGGCACTCCGGCGGTCTGTTCGACGGCTGAAGCGCTGCGAGAAGTTTGCGGGGATCTGGCACTCTACTTCGAACCCGACGATGCAGTTGAACTGGCTATGATCATAAATGATCTGGAGGAGAAGGTTGAGTTTCAGCGGCGCATTCGGCAACGCATCAGCGAAGCAAAATCAAGTTTGAGAACCTGGCACATTGTCGCCCGTGAAGCACTGGGAATCCTTGGTCCTGTACCCCGCGCTAAAGACTAATTGCGCTTGTCGCTGGGCCGAACTGCCGCATCAAGTCACATCACATCGGCAGCGCTTCACGACCCACTGAAAAGCCAGGACTACCTTACGAGACGAAACGCAATTTGACCTGGCGCGCGATTGCCTATTGCGGCGGAACCGCTAGGAAAAGCCGCGTGGTTGATACGAAACGGAGAATTTCATGTGCGGCATCGTTGGCATCGTCGGTAACAAGCCCGTGGCGGAGCGT
>NZ_FTMQ01000014.1 GCF_900156055.1 Rhizobium sp. RU33A
CCACGGCATGCCGTGAGACCGAATACGTTGAAGCAGACTGTACAGGGATCAAAAAAACCACTTGCAAGCAGGGCGGGCCATACGTTTCCACTGAGCGCTGACCCGGCGTTTCCACCGAGAATTGACCCGCCTTTAGGTATCGTTCGTGTTGTTGGTCGGGGTCAAGTTCCTGCGTTTCTCCTCTGCTGTTTTGGGATGCTGAGCCGAGCTGTTCTTGAAGCGGAAGCTGTCGTTTCCGGTTTCGAGGATGTGGCAGTGGTGGGTGAGCCTGTCGAGCAGCGCGGTGGTCATCTTTGCGTCGCCGAAGACGCTTGCGCATTCACTGAAGCTGAGGTTGGTGGTGATGATGACGCTGGTGCGCTCATAAAGTCTGCTGAGCAGATGGAAGAGTAGCGCCCCGCCTGAAGCGCTGAATGGCAGGTATCCCAGCTAGTCGAGAATGACGAGATCGGGTTGAACGAGCCGATTGGCGATCTGTCCCGACTTGCCTTGCGCTTTCTCTTGCTCAAGCGGGTTGACCCTGCCACGCTCGAAGTCCGAAAGCCTCTTTTGCGAGTAGCCGACCAAGCCTGGCGCGCCAGACTGGGTCAGCCGTCGCCGTTTCCGTTCTTTTTTCAGCCGTTCATGCAGATCATCGACAGTCAGGACGAGTATTTTATAGCCGATCCATTATAGAATTCTGTTGGATGTTGGATTATTACTGAACGGTTATAAAGGCATGCGGCCATCAGAATTATAACTGTTCGGTTAAGTCTTCTTGCGTCTGTAGACGCCGTCCTCAAGCGAGACGGTTCTCGTCATCAGTCACAACCAGGCGAGATGGCGCTGTGTCGCCCCAGTGCCAAAGTACGAGATTAAGATCGCTTGACGATGAACCATGCGCATAGCTTTGAACGAGCAGTGCGTGATAGCCATCCTCGATCAGCTGCCGAGCAAAGACCTGGGTTCTTGCCTCTCCGCTTGATCTCATCTGGTCGCGCCAGGAGATGTCTGCGAGTGCTGCAGCATCCATTCCGTAGGCCGCCAGAGCGGCTTCGTTGCGACTGTCGAAGACGTGCTCGATATCTGCTCTGTAAGATACGATCGTCGTCGGTTGCAAGCTTCCGACCTGATTGCTCTCGCGGATAACGGTCATGATCGAAAGGGAGGTGTAAAGTGCCGGCACACCCTTCTTGTGGAAACGCCCGCCATGCCGTTGCGCCCCGTAGCCTGACAGCGGTTCCCGGGCGTAGATCGGGTTAATTGCCCTATACAACTCGCCCTTGAACATCGTGCAAGGCTAGACTAGGCGTGGATGCCGGCATCGACGGCGTCTATGTAATCGAGCACATCGTCGGCACGTCCGTCTCGGACAAGCTGCATCGCTGTCAGGCCTGAGAAACCGGGAAGGGGTTGTGATCGATACCAGGCATAGGCCATGAGCGCTGAGCCGAAACGAGGCTCGACCTTATTGATGATCTCCGCCACTTCGCGCAAACGCCGCTGCGTCTTGTCTGAACGGATCCTATCCTTCCGTTGAACTGCATCCTTGCCAAGGCCCGTCGTCCGGGCAATGTCCTCGCTGGTCGTCAGCAAAGTCTCCGCAAACTTGCGAGGGGAGAACATTCCGTCATCGGCATATTGAGTAAGGCTCATGGTGATCGTGTCCATAGTAGATTGCCGATTATCCTGACGGAATTTAGCGTCAGGATCACTGGGTTTCAAGTGCGATCGGCGCGGGGCGGCCGCGCGTCGTGTCGTTGCACGATCTCAAGGTCGGCGTCGTGGTCGCAGTCCTCGCGGGATAATCGTTCATCAAAAGATGTAAACTCGAGAAAAATGATCTTTACCTCCTATGCCCGGCCAATTTGGTGATTGACCGAATGACTGTCGGCCTTCCCTTGCAGCGATGGCGCCAGTGCTGAGGTTGAAGACATCGTTGTTGGGCGCATCCATTTCATGCTGCTGGCGATCGGCGGAATCCCATGACGACAGCGGGCTCGAGCTCGTCACACAGAACGGCTTCGAGGATGACATCATTCTACACGCGGGTGAGCTTGGTTTTTCTCGACGTCAGCTGCTTGATCCCAATCTTGGCAAGCTCGGCCTTGAGAACATGGCTCCGCAAAGTGAGGCCTGTCTCGGTTGTAGAGACGCCAACGGGGTAGAAACAACAGGTTACACAGTGCTCTCCTGAGCACGCAGAAGCGCGCGCCCCCGCGCCCACTTGGTGATGTCGCGGTAAGCATGATGATGTCCTGATGCTAGACTTCGATTAGGCTCTGTGGATGGACCGCGAAGCCTGTGCTGAGATGAGGTAGGCCCTATCGCGGCAGCGATGCCGGCCTGCCAAAGACCCGCGTACAAGTCCTCAAGCTGGTCGGATCTTTTCCTTCTGGTGCGCTGCCGACATCGGCGAACAAACAAGGCACACGCAAGCGTGAGGCATTAATGCTCGCCGTGAGAAACGGAGAGCAGAAATGAAGTCTGGATCTTGGGACAAAACCGTCACCATCGAACTGGGCGGTAAAAGCAAGACCTACGCGCGCATTTCGACAACGCGCGGGGCTGCATATTATCTTCTTGATCAGTGGCCCGGCTCCCGGGACCATGCGTACAAGCAGGCGATCGTATCATGTACGAAAGCGCTTAAGGGCGAAGCAAATGACGAGGCTGCCTTTGCCAGTTTCGTGCAGGCTGCAATAGTATCCGGCCTTGAATATACCAGCGCGCCCAGCGATACCCCTTACGATCTAGAGCAGGAGATCGCGAGAGCCTTAACGCACTCGATGATGAACGATATGCGCAGCCCTAGCCAATGAAGCCGCATAGCCTAGCCTCTTGAGCCGAATTTGCAGTTCAAGGATATTCATCAGCAATACCCTGTGATTCGTTAAAGTGCGCCGACACGATCGGTTCCATGTCGTTCAAATGAACCGCCAGCCCGTTGGGGTTGATGTTAACGCCGGCCCTGATTACGCCGGTTAAGGCGGCATCGCCAAGACGCAGACACGCCCTGCTATCGACGGAGTTGAGCGACCGCAGGCGGTTTACAGTGTGCCATCCACCAAGCCTGCTTGCCCAGATCCGGAAATTTGTCAAACTGCTTCCGCCGAGATATCCATCAGGTCGCTCAAGCTTCCATGGCTGGATGGATCGGCTCAGAATGCGGCGCCTCGTTGATTTGGATCCCGAGACCGATCGCGGCCTAGCAGGGAAAATATTGAAAGGCCCAAAATACGGTCAAAGGCAAGACGGATATGTCAGTCGCCAGACTGCACGGGCAACTTCTTAATAGCGAATGGGGTGTGAGCGAAGTCGCAGATATGAAATCCGTTGTCGTCACAGCAATCGACTGCACAGTTGAAGCGCTTTGTCTCGTCAAGCGTCAGGGACGGGATCGGGTCGAATGCTCGTTCGTCATCAAGGTGCGATCTTCGGCTAGCTGAACTTAGGTTATCTCATCTGGTCGGCGGCCATGCGCTGCATCATCAACATGCTGGTTGTGGTTGCCTCGCGTTGCACTATCTTTCCACCCTTCTTGAGCGTGTCCAGCCTGATTTGGCGCTGAGCCTTTCTATAGCAGGCGTTATGGCGGTAGTTTTTGTCACGTCTTGCAGGCTGACCTCAGGTGCTGCGATCCTCAACGCTGCCCATGCTGCGCGTGGTTTGCAGATCTCCGAGGAACATTGAGCGGGCTTCTCCAACAAGCGTCAATCGCAGGCTTTCCCAGATTTGTTTTCATTTATTCATGTAGATGGGGTAGATTTTTCACTTAATAGATGAAGACGTTCAACTGAACGCCGTCAATGCTACGAAACTGTAAGCGATGTGATGTCGCCTGGCTTGACAGAGAAGCTTGCGCAATCTGCAGTATCCACCTTTGTAGGGCAATTCGCGCTCTGCTGCTGAATGCCATTGTCTGGAGTGGCCGCCTGAAAGGCCCGTACTGGCCGCGAAATGGCGGTGCCCTGCGTAAGGCATGGAAATCCCATCCTTCCAGGTTATAGACGACGCGCGCTTTGGCTGTGATATAGCCAGCCGCACGCGTCACAATTGGGCTTTAAGGATATCAGCGCAGAACAGCGACGTTTTCTGCCTTGGATTTGCCGGTCTTGCGATCCTGGCCGACATCGTAGCTCACCTTCTGGCCGTCCTGCAGAGGGCTGCCCGTGCCAATCGCAGAAATGTGGACAAAGACGTCGGGTCCGCCCGCGTCTGGGGTGATGAAGCCAAAGCCCTTGTCCTGGGCGAAGAATTTGACGATGCCGGTGGCCATAATGATACTCTCCTAGATGCATTCTTGCACAATTCGCATAGCGGTTGAGGTTGTAGACGGCAAGTCGTCTTTCAGAGGGATACCTCCATCAACTTGGGTCGGTTCAAACGCGCTGATGAGGTGGAGACATTGGGGCGGTATCTACAGTGGGTGCCCAGATATATGGCGACACGCGTCACGGCAATCCCAGATGCAGCTCACTGCATCTAGGCGGTCAAGTGACATCCCTTTTCTTGTCGATCGGGCGAATGATCAAAGATGGAGCCTGACAATCGAGCAAGTGAATAACTTGGTTCGAGAAGTCATTTTCCGGACATGGACAGGATGGGGGGCTTCTCTCACCTAAGCTCTTGCGGCCATGGCTCTGGGTTCGCCCGAGCGGCCACCTTTCCTTCCATGAAATATGGAGGCCATTTCTTCATTTGGGATCGAGCGCCATCCAAAAGCATGGCGTTGGCATGCTCGTCGAGCGCCTGATCGAGCATCAATCTGTCTTCCCTCTTTTGAAATGAGGGGGAAATCCCCGTTGCATATTGGCGCCATTGTTAAGACATTGTTCAGCATGTTGTCGGTCGGAGTTACCGCTTCTTGGCTCATGATGACGCCCGCTTATCGAAATCCATTTTCAGCGACGTTTCATGACAAGCATCCTTTCAAACACCGCATCCATGGCCGCTTTGCAAACTTTGCGAAGCCTATCTGCATCGCTGCAGACGACACAAAGTCAGGCATCATCGGGGCTCAGGGTCGCGTCCGCGTCGGATAATGCCGCCTACTGGTCAATTTCCACGACGATGAGTTCCGACAGGCGCGCTGTCTCTGCGATCTCGGACGCTCTTGGCCTTGGTGCTGCCAAGGTCGATACGGCCTATGCCGGAATGGAAGCGGTCGTTGACGTCCTTGCAGAGTTCAAGGCAAAGCTGGTTGCATCCAAGGAAGCTGGCGTCGATAAGGAAAAGATCCAAGCCGAACTCGAGCAATTCAAGCAACAAGTGGTTAGCATCGCAGAGGCGTCGAGCTTTGGCGGACAAAACTGGTTGAATACTGATATCGCCGAACTTGATGATCCCACACAAAACAGGGTCTCTGTCGTCTCTTCTTTCATCCGGTCGGCCGGGGCTGGCGTGTCGGTGGACACGACAGACGTCGCACTCGACGAAATCTCGCTTTTCAACAGAACCGGTGGGGGCCTGCTCCAGTCGGCCAAGATCACGAAGCAGGTCAGTACCCCAGGTGGCCTTCCTTCCGATATCGGCGGCCTGCAGAATGGGGCAGTCTCTGACACGCCGCATTATGGCCATTCATGGTTTACGTTCGCCGGTGCCCGCAGTCTCGGACCCACAGATCAGATCTCCTTCAATGTGATGGTCGACGCCAACGCGCCCTATTCCGCCGGCAGCAATTACCCGGTCACGATCGATCAGGCGCTGGTGAATTCCGCGCTTGGAAAGTCAGACGGATCTATCACGAGTACCGCCGAGATGGTCACCGTGATGAGGGCTGCATTGACTGCCGCTGGCGTGCCCGCAGACATCTCGCATGATTTCCACTTCTCACCGACTTCTGGCAGCGGCAGTCTGATCGATGTCTTTTCGCTGGAAACGACCGCTCCCGGGCAGGGCTCAAGCATCGCAATTGGCTCGGTCAGTTCGTCGCTTGCCAGTAATTACAGTTTTGGCCTGTCGCAGGCCTACCAGCACGTCAATATTCCGCCCGCCGCCTACATCCCGTTCACCGCAGGCTTCCAGTTCCAGCTGACGGCGTCTTCGCAGTTCTCGTTTGACGTGAATTTTCCGTCAGCCGGGACGAGCCAGAGCTACACGGTGACCAAGGCCGATGTCGATGCAGCTCTTGGCACAAGCGATGGCATTGTCGGAAGTCTCGGTGATTTCGCGACAGTGCTGAATTCAGTTGTGAGTGAACTGAACTTCTCGTCTTATAGCGGCAATCTTTGGATTACCCCGGATACCTCCGGACCGCATGTCGGGCGATATGCCGTCTTCAACATCTCGAATACCAGTGTGACGGACATACTCACAGTCGAGACGAACTCGACCTATGTGACACTGAGCGGGTTTGATTTCCTATCCATCGATATCACTGATCCAGGTGCCGATATCGATGACCTAATTTCCGCTCTCGACGTTATGTCACAAGCTGTTGTCTCTGGTGCGTCTACCCTTGGTGCTTTGCAGTCGAGAATTGATCTCCAGGCCGGGTTTACCGAAGAGATGATGGCAACGATCGACAAGGGTGTTGGTCGTCTCGTCGACGCCGATCTCAATGCGGTATCGACTAGGTTGAAGGCGCTTCAAACCCAGGAGCAGCTTGCTTTGCAAAGCCTTCAGATTGCCAATACCCAGCCCGAGATCATTCTGTCCCTCTTCCGCTAGTTCTAGTCCGTTGAAGTGGCTGCTGGTGACTTCTGACCTTGTCCCCTTATTTAGAAAGTGTTTTCGCTGACTTGTGCGGCGACGATCTTTGCGACGAGATGAACGAGATTCTCAGCCTCGAAGCGATCCTTCAACCGACTAAGGCGATGCTCGATCGTCCGCGGTGATAAGTTAAGCCAGTCGGCGATTTCTTTTGTCGTGTGGCCTTCGATCAGAAGCTGTATAACATTTTCATCGATGGCATCCGTCTTCGCCTCGAGCATTTTTGGAAGCAGATAGCGTGTAACCACCAGACTGATGCACCAGTTTGGTCTTTCCGTGGCCTTTTGGGGCAGGATGAGACGTTCATATCCCACCTGGATTGCACCGATCTGTGACCTGACCATCTCTTTTGTTGGGCGTCTCAGCATCAAGGCCCGTGTGTAGGCAGGGATCATTGATTGATTGACAAAGCCCCGGTCAAGCTCACGCAATGTCGTGTCGGCAAAAGCTGGAGCGAGCTGTGCAAGAAGCGAACTGCGGAAGCTGAAATTACGGATCCGGCGCAATTGCCAATCATAGGGATCATCCGCTTCTGTCTTCATGACGAAGAGCGCCATCTTGGCATTGAGCCTGTTGGCGACGTCTGCATAGATCTCTGCGGTAGAGGTTGTGCCGGAGGACGTCAGCCACGTGTCTATCAGGGCGCGGGACAGTAAATTGAACGAATCCATAAGCACTTGCAACAAAAGAGTTTATTGAACAATGGTGCTTACAGGGGACAACCAAAGCCTGCAAATTCTTTCTTTCAACCCCTGAGGATTTTGACAGAAAACAAAACCGCAGCGTGTCTGTGACATCTTCGTAGGCCATCTTTATTCCGTTTTGCCGGCACGTTCTCCGGTTGCGAAAATTAGGCGGCCTCTGAGCCACAAGTGTCACCGCGCGCGTGTCAGCGTCGTTTCGCAGCTGATGACTGAAATGGACGTGGCTAGCGACGCTTAGTGATCGGTGCTCTTGACCTGTTCCAGGACAGGGAGCCAGAATGGCTGATTGGACTTGTTATACATAAAGCGTCGCTCAAGCTGTCTTCTTGGGGTGAGCTGTCGCGCACTGGCCATTTATGCTGCTCGGTAAGAGCAATGGGGGGCACAGATGATTTGGCTATCGCCTGTCGTTGCCTCTCCCTTTCTTCTCCCTTATCAGCTTTTGCCCCAACCGTCTTGTTCGTCACCTTGATCGCGATCCAGCCCGCACCAGACGCCGGTGGCTGGGACCATGATGGGTCGAGGGGTTAAGCGGATCATGTAGCGTTGACAAAGCCGCTCTGTGATGCGGTCAGCGATCGCCTGCCTTGCCCGATCGCGCTCCCTGGCGTCTATCCCAGCCAGGGCTCGCGCCTCGCTGTCGGCCACATCTTTCAGGACCTTTTCGATATGGTGGGCAACACGGCTGAGGATCACGATCCGGTCATTCTTATAGAAACAGAGCGATGCCGTCACGGCACGGACAATCGCATCTGCCATGACCGGGGCCAGATGCCAGTCACGGCGACGGCTTGGGCCACATCCAGCAAAGCCGCGAATTGTCGTGCGGCGTAGGCAGCCAAGCGCAATGGCGACATTGAGCCGAAGGCGCTCTCGAGGGTGATCTTGCATGACAGCGCCTGCCTTTGATGGCGAGAGAACGGAATATGTTCCTACTATGTTCTCAAATGGGTCGAGGTCAAGAGCGATGACGGCCAAGCACGGAACCGGAAAGGTGTTGTCCCCGCTTGCTGAGGGGCTGCGGTGCCAACGCCTTTCCGGGTAACTGGGAGCAGTTCATCAGGCGCCATCTTGGGAAAACGGCAAGCAGGGTCACGAACCTGTCGATGTCTTTTGGCTGGCTGTCACTCCGGCGTTCAGGGAGTGCACCTGCCGCAGCAGTCATTTCGATGCGAAACGGGACTGCGGTTTCCCGCCCGTCGAATCTTCTTTGTTAAATGTGTTCTATTTCCACATGCCGCGCATATGTGCCGCGACATCAATACGGATTTGGCTTGCACTGCGCTTTGGCGTGGACTGGGAAACCTTCGGCCAGCTTGTCTGCTCAAAAAACTGCAACAGCATGGCCGGGATGAATCGCGTGCGGGACGCATAGACATGCCGATCGCCGCGGCTATTTTGCCCATGGGTGTAAAACCGCTGTGGCGTGATCAGGCTGAGGCTGTCTCTAGCCCTGGTCATGCCGACATAAAGTAGCCGGCGCTCTTCCTCGAGCTCATCTGTCGTTCCCGCTCCAAGGTCAGAGGGCATGCAGCCGTCAACGACATTGAGCATGAAGACCGCACGCCATTCCTGGCCCTTGGCGGAATGGACCGTCGAGAGGATCAGGTAATCCTCGTCAAGCAGGGGAATGCCCGCCTGATCGCTTGTTGCATCCGGTGGATCGAGTGTCAGTTCAGTCAAGAAGCGCTCGCGGCTTGCATAGCCGTATGCGATCTGCTCGAGCTGTACGAGGTCAGCCTTGCGGGTGTCTGGATCCTCATGGATCCGTTCGAGATGCGGCTCATACCAGAGCCTTGCCTGTTCGATGTCGCCCGGCCAGCCATGTTCATCTCTGCGAAGGGCGCAAAGCAAGGTGACCAACGGTGCCCAGTCATCGCCGGTTTTCGGCGGCGGTGGGATCTCGGCAAGCGACGCCAGGGGCTCAGGATCCCCGGCAATCGTGTCGAGGATTGTGGCAGCCCTTTGCGGCCCGATACCAGGCAGCATCTGCAGCACCCGAAAACCGGCCACGCGATCACGCGGGTTCTGGGCAAAGCGGATGATGGCCAGGAGATCCTTGACATGAGCACTGTCGAGAAACTTGAGGCCACCGAACTTGACGAAGGGGATATTTCGCCTAGTCAGTTCGACTTCGAGCGTACCGCTATGGCTCGACGCCCTGAAAAGAACCGCCTGTTGCTTGAGCGCAATGCCGATCTCGCGGTTTGCCAGGACCTCTTCGACGATAAAGCCTGCCTGGTCGTTCTCGTCCTTGACTGTCACCAGACGGGGCTTTTGTTCTGATTGCCTGTCGGTCCAGAGGTTCTTGGTGTAGCGCTCGCGTGCCAATCCAATCACGCCATTGGCAGCAGCGAGGATCGGCTGCGTCGAGCGATAATTGCGGTCAAGCGTGATGACATCAGCCGGCTTTGGTGAAAACTCATTTGGAAAGTCGAGGATGTTTCGGATGGTTGCTGCCCGAAAGGAATAGATCGATTGGGCATCATCGCCAACAACGGTTAAACCCCGCCCACCCGGTTTGAGCGACATCAGGATCTGCGCCTGCAGCCGGTTGGTGTCCTGATATTCGTCGACCAGCACATGGTCGAAGCGGTTGCCGATATCGTCGGCCAGTTCCGCATGCGAAACCATCTGTGCCCAGTAGAGAAGGAGGTCGTCATAGTCGAGGACGCCCTGCGCCTGTTTGGCCGAGACATAGGCGGCAAACAGCGCCTTTAATTCCTCTTCCCAGTTGATCGCCCAGGGATAGGCGGATTTCAGCACCTCTGCGATCGAGCTCTCGGCATTGACGACGCGCGAATAGATCGCAAGGCATGTTCCCTTGGTGGGAAAGCGGGTCTCGGTCTTTGACAAGCCCAGCTCGTGGCGCGCAAGGTTCATCAGGTCGGCGCTGTCTTCGCGGTCATGGATCGTGAAATCGACGCTAAGCCCAATCTGTTCGGCATAAAGCCGGAGCAGTCTGGCCCCGATCCCATGGAAGGTGCCCGACCATAGAAGACCGTCAGCAAGTGCCTTGTCGCCGAGCACCTGTCGGCAGATACGATCAACGCGGCGCGCCATTTCGGAGGCGGCGCGACGTGAGAAGGTCATCAGCAGGATCCGGCGTGGATCGGCCCCGTTGAGGATCAGATGGGCGACACGATGGGCAAGCGTGTTTGTCTTGCCGGAACCCGCACCTGCAATGATGAGAAGCGGACCTGCTTTTGACGGCTCGCCCGGGCCGGTGCCATGTATGACCGCGTCCCGCTGTTGTTCGTTGAGGCTTTCGAGATGGGCGGTCATGCGGTCTCGTCTGATCTTTGAAGCATGGGATCTACACTTAAGCCTTATCGTCCAAAATTGGGCGGATTCCGAACAAAGGAAGAACATATCAGATTTGGGTATCGCTTCAAGCGGCGTGTAGGGAAGGGAGCACTGGTTTATCGACGTCGTGACAGAGGCGTGCAGCGGCTAAGCCCGGGATGCGAGCCGTAGAGCAGGCCTGTCTCGGATGTGCCCCCATCCTGTAGTGGGGAATGCTATCGGCAGTATGATGGCGTGTTCGCCGGGGGCTTTACGTAGGCGACTTCTAAGACTGCTCCAGAGCAGTGGTCTGCAGTGAAATGATAATAGGCTTCCATACCTATCAATGCAGGCCGTTGTCAGCCGTACAGAATGCCAAATTTTCGTTGTGCAGAGTCGGGTTAAGGGATGCCTCGGCTTTGCCAAAGGAGGTCTTTCACGGATGGCACCAGGGCAAGCTTTGCTGCTTGTTGATCTGCTGAGTCGACGAGAACTCAAGCTAAGAAAACCGCGGCATGGCTGAAGGGTGCCTGCTGAGGAAGTCTGCTTCGATTGTGCCTTAAGGGCTCAATCTCCTTGATGACGCTCGTCTACCTCCGCTGATTTGATGAGATCTTCAGGTCGAGAGCCTAGCGCACGGGCTAGCTTTTCCAGAACTTCGATGGTGGGGCTGTAAACAGCACGCTCCAAGGAGCTTACATAGGTTCGGTCTACGTTCGCCCGGTGCGCAAGCTCTTCCTGCGACAGGCCTTTCGCCTGCCGCATCTTCCGTAAATTTCTGGCAAAAAGCTCACGAATTTCCATGAGGTATGGAAATCATTTGTAGAGTATACAGCTACAGAGTATACTCTACAAAAGCTCACTGAGCTGCGATCGCTTCAGCTCAATCACATGTATGCGGGAGCTGCCAATGGAAATCCGCCAACTCTCTTACTTCGTAGCCGTCGCCGAGGAGCTGCACTTTGGCCGTGCCGCCATGCGGGTGAACATTGCCCAGCCGGCGCTGAGCACGCAGGTCCAGGCGCTGGAGAAGGGGCTTGGCGTGCAGTTGCTGACGCGCTCGACCCGCAAGGTAGAGCTGACGCGGGCAGGGGAGGTGTTCTACGATCGCTGTGTTAGGATGCTGGGGGAGCTGGATCTCTCAGCAGAGATGGCGCGTGCAGCGGGGGGCAGGACCATGCGGGAGATCAGGATCGGCACGATCTATCCCGCAACGACAGGGGTGCTCCCCGCATTCCTCGCCCGGATTGGTCGGAAGTTTCCCGACATCCGCCTGCATGTCTCGAACGGCTCGACATCGGAGATCATCCGCCAGCTGGAATGCGGCAAGCTGAACCTCGGCTTTATCCGCCCTGTCGAGAACATCGGCTCGCTGCGCTTCTTCTCGATCGCCCATGAGCGGTACCTGCTGGCTGTGCCAATAGGAAACCCACTGGCCTCGAAGCACGAGGTGACGATCGACGATCTGAGGGCCGAGAAGATCATCGCCTTCAAGCGGCAGAACCTGTCCTTCACCGAGCGCTATTTTGCAGAGACCTTCGAAGAGCACGGGCTGAATGACAATGTCGCCTATACCTGTGACGACACCTTCTCGCTGATCTCGCTTGTCTCCTCGGGTCTCGGTGTCGGCTTCGCACCTGAATGGACGGGGGATCTGCCGGGCAGGGACGTCGTGCTGAAAAAGGTGACGGGTGTCGACCTGAAAATCGGTCTTGGTGTCGCCTGGAGCAAGGATGATCCGACGGCAGCCCGCGATGACATCATCGATATCGCAAGGACGCTGGGACGGCCTGGCAGGTAAGGGCGGCGATATCAGCGACTGGACCGATAAAGCTCACTGCCCGTTCGTGCGGAACGCCATGGCCGGGTGAAGTCGGTCCCGCCTGACCCTAACAGGTCGCTATGCTCAGGCTCCTGCGGCTTCCCTTTGTGCGGCCCTGACGTGACGAGAATTCCCGCGTTCGCGCCCTGCGGTTGCCGCGATGCTGAACGCTCCGATGTTCTTCACTGTCTGACCCGGATCTCGCGCAAGCGCGGCTTTGATCCGGGTTGGTCTTGGGGCTCGGGCGTGGTTTGCGCTGTGTGCGCTGGTGCATGGTTGGCGGCTCAGGACGGGTCGAATAGAGTGCGGAACTCCGGGTCTGTGTCGTCGCGAATCTTTTGCGCCAGTGCCGGCCTCTGGCCCCTGTTGAGCAGAATCATTGCCTCGTCAGGGAGCCGCATGATCTCGTCCGGGGCCATCAGGTCACGGGCCACGATATGCTCGCTGGATGTGATGCTGGGTGGCTTCCAGGGTAGGTTTGGACTGCTCCAGGATTGCGTGACGTGCCGTTCGTCCATGCGGCCGATCGTTCTTGCAATCAGGCTTGCCGTCTCGATGGCATTGACGCCGAACACCTGAAGTGTGCTGGCATTGGAGAGGAAGGTGCCAGACCGCTGCCCGTAGGTCTCACGCAGCTGACGCATGTCTTGCAGGATCGGCCAGAGCTGAACGCCATAGCCTGTTCGACGGGTACGAGGTGGCCAAGTGCCGCAGACTTTTCAGGACGCGCACTGACAGTTTGTTGTTTTGGGAAGCAAATGGAGAAAGCGTCACATTCGCTCTTGCATGGGGGGGGAGTTGCCGCTATGAGACAGCCCGCGCCATCGAGCGCCGACCAATGTGACCGGAGAGGTGGCTGAGTGGTCGAAAGCACCGCACTCGAAATGCGGCATACGGGCAACCGTATCGTGGGTTCGAATCCCACCCTCTCCGCCATAAACAACCTTTGGGGTGGAAGGGGTTTCAGCAAAAAGACTGAGATCTGATCGGCTTTCGCGTCAGTGGGTTTGTGTTACAGGGTCACGTTCCCGGCACCTAAAGGGTCACTTCCGAAAAATTCTACCGCTCCAGTCGACCTTATGAGTGCGATCGATATGCAGGCACGGTTTGCTCTTGGCGCCATTCGGAGGTCCAGTTCTCATCCTCTACCATCTAACGTGCTAGTGCCTCGAACAGCTCGGCTATTTCGCTCGACGTTCGGAGGTATCTATTGGAGTTGAGAAATCCGGCTCTAGGCGCTTGGCGCTCAGGAAGCTCGCCAGGCGCCAGAGCGAACCCAGCGGCGTCGATACCGAGGTTTATGCCGTTCTGTGGGTCTGATCGATCAAGGAAGAGCGCCAGAAGTCCGCGGGTTCCGTCTGGTCGCGCTTTTGTCATCTTCAGACCTGTCGGACGCGGCTGAACCTTGAAGCCAGCACTTTCGGCTTCGCCGATGCACGCGTCGAACAGCTCGTTGACACCCAGCTTGAACGCTTCGGCGTGCACTTGTTCCAGAGTTTTCGTGCTGCGCTTCGAGCGGCCTACCAGTTTTGGAACAGCAACATCATTCCAAGCAAGGTCCGCAGGAGGTCTGGCTTGATCGTAGGTAGCTCGTTCGATTGCTTCCGAACCGGTCCATTCTATGATCCGGTAATTGAAATGCCACTCCTCGGCTCTGGAAGTCAGCATCGATTTAAGTGATTCGAGACCCTGTGCGCTATAGCTGCCCGCCAAGATGCCAATCGAAAGGGGCGCCAATTGCGACCAATGCTCTCGAATTACGTCAAGTTGCCGCCCGCGAACACCTGTGTAGAGATCAGCTAACGTGCAAGCTACTTTGGCTTCCAAGGAGCTTCCACGGTCTTCGCGGTGATACACCATGCCACCGTGAACGACCGGCTTTACCTCAATGGCGATCAGTTCGTCTTTGAGCCATCCGATGCTATCCATACGGTCGCCGATCGCCTCTTCATCAGAGGTGAGTTCACGATAGTCCCAATGACGCTTCATCCAGGTGGTCGCTGCCTGTTGCAGGCTCTTTTCCTTATAGACGTGCATCGGCAATCATCCCATTGCTAGAAGGCAAGTGCGTTTGGGGCGCCAAATCTTGCAACGAGGTTTAACTATGCACTTGTGCTGAAACACGGTTTACTCCTACCTAATGACCGTTGCTTCCTGTCAGCATCCGTAATCGAGAGCGGGTTGCCGAGGGTCCGGAGACTGCTGGGCGGGCTCGCTTTCGAAGAGTTGGCCGCGAGGATCGTCTCGCGCATGTGGAAGCAATTCATAGCTCTCGAGGTTCGCCATCGCTAAGAAGTAGGCGCTCTTTTTTTGGGGAGCCCCACGCAGCCAGTCTGCCAACTCTAGTTGCACCTGCTGCAGCCAAGAAGGCGAGCCCTCAGCTCCAGAGCTTGCCGAAGAAGCGATCAACGCGTTCATGTAGATAACGCGGCCTACGCCTGGGAACTCGTAGATGTCGTGGTTGCTCAAGCCTTCGAGGCGTCTCCTGATGAGCCCACGTCCGATTTCCAATATCAGCTGATCCTCTGGATAACGCTCGTCAGCTGAAAACCAGTTCAGGATTTCTCTGCGACAATCATCATCATCGGTGCCGTGATAAGCGCCGAGGCCCATGTTACAGATGGTGCAGCAGGGGACGAGCTTGCATTCGCCAAATTGCTGTCGGATCTTCCTCTTGGTGACTAAACCACCGTCTGCGAACCGATGAAGCACATATACCGGCGGTCGGTGGTCAAGCTTCCCATCGTTGGCGATCCCGCAGTATATACACCGCTCGCCTTCGATCCTGCGATAAACGTGCTCGAAGCGCTTCTCCGCGATACTTCGAACATACCTCTGTTTTACGCGGGGCATGCTGCTTCCACCTTTCAGCGCCACTCGATGTCGACGGAGCTTATCGACGGGCAATGAATCCAAGTGTAAAGGCGTAGGAGGTATTTTAATCGTGGCTTATCTTTTGGCGGAGAAGCAGTCTGGCCAATCGTCCAGAGCTACACGCCGCTCTGGTGAAGCCATGAGACAGCCCGCGCCATAAAGCGTCGACCAATGTGACCGGAGAGGTGGCTGAGTGGTCGAAAGCACCGCACTCGAAATGCGGCATACTCGCAAGGGTATCATGGGTTCGAATCCCACCCTCCCGCCATAGTGAACCCTTGGGATGCGAGGGTTTCCCCTACGCTCCTGACGTATGTTTGTTTTCGGACTGAATTACAGAATTGACCAGGCCCACGTTTGCGGCACGCCTTTGCACGATGGCTTGGAATAAACTACCCAGCCAGAATTGGCTTAATATTGCTTGTCCAGAAGCGCATCAATTGTGCGGTCACAGACGGGACGGCTGTAGAAATAGCCCTGCCCGTGTTCGCATCCCGCCAGACGCAAGAAGCGCGCCTGCTCGATCGTCTCAACGCCCTCCGCCACGACCTGAAGCTTGAAACTTCTCGCCAGGTTCAAGATGGCCGTGACAATGGCACAGTCTTGTTCGCCGTCTGGCGTGTTCGTGATAAACGATCTATCGATTTTCAGACGGGAGAACGGGAGCTTTTTCAGCATATTCAAGCAAGAGTAATCGGTCCCGAAATCGTCAATTGCGAAAGTGACTCCCATGTCGGTCAGCTCTTTCATCACGCCCGCGGCCGAACCGATATCACGCATGACCGAACTTTCGGTAATCTCGATTTCAAGGAGCGACGGGTCCAAACCACTCTCCCTGAGTGCAGTTTTGACATGATTGATCACACCTGCGTTCTGAAACTGCTTCGGCGACATGTTGACACTCACCGGGATGCGAGGGTGACCATTCGTGCTCCATTTTTTGGCTTTGTGACAGGCTTTCCTGAGGACTGCTTCACCCAGCTCGACGATCACGCCGGTTTCTTCCGCAAGAGAGATGAACTCGGATGGAGGCAACATACCTTCCAACGGATGATTCCATCTGACGAGCGCTTCGACGCCTGAGACAAGGCCAGTTTTCAGTTCTATTTGTGGCTGAAAATGAAGCACAAATTCATCGTTTTGGATCGCCTTGCGCAGTTCTTCGGCGCGGAGAAACTTCTGCCGTGCGCTATCGAGGAGTTCCTGCGAAAAGGTTTCAACGGCGTTTCGACCATTTTCTTTGGCTTTATACATCGCAAGATCGGCGGCCTTGAAGAGGTCGGACGCAACAAGGCCGTGCCAGGGGTAGTAGGCGACGCCAATGCTACAACTGACCGTGAAATCCATGCCTTGTATCATCAACGGTTGCGCGACTGCCGCTTTGATGCGCTGATGTCGTTCGTCAAAGCTCTCATTGTTTTCGTGCAACACAAGAACAAACTCATCGCCGCCGATCCGAGCGACAATGTCATGCCCTGTGGCGAGGCGG
>NZ_FTMQ01000006.1 GCF_900156055.1 Rhizobium sp. RU33A
ACGCTCCGCCACGGGCTTGTTACCGACGATGCCAACGATGCCGCACATGAAATTCTCCGTTTCGTATCAACCACGCGGCTTTTCCTAGCGGTTCCACCGCAATAGGCAATCACGCGTCAGGTCAAATTGCATTTCGTCTCGTAATGCAACGCAGCATAACAAGTGGTGAAGTTTGAATTGGCCGTTACTTGCCTGCTTTTTTGGCGGCCTTGATTGCCAGATTGCGCTCGCGGATCACAGCGGCGCGGCCCGGCTTGATCTCCTGGCGAGCACGGCCGAAGGCGAGCGCATCGGCGGGCACGTCCTCGGTGATGACGCTGCCGGACGCGATGAGCGCGCCATCGCCGATCTTCACCGGGGCGACGAGGGACGAATTCGAGCCGATGAAGGCCCCTGCCCCGATATGCGTCTCGTGCTTGTTCACGCCGTCATAATTGCAGGTGATCGTACCAGCGCCGATATTGGTCTCCGCGCCGACGACGGCATCTCCGATATAAGTCAGATGATTGACCTTGGCGCCGCGGCCGATCTCGGCCTTTTTCACTTCGCAGAAATTGCCGACCTTCGAGCCTTCTGCAAGATTGGCACCCGGACGCAGGCGAGCAAATGGCCCGACGGTCGCGCCGGCTGACACATGGGCGCCTTCGAGATGCGAGAAGGCATGGATGACAGCGCCGCCCTCAACAGTGACTCCCGGACCGAAGACGACATTCGGCTCAATCAACGCATCCTGTCCGATGACCGTGTCGTGGCTCAGGAAGACCGTCTCCGGTGCGATCATCGTCACGCCCGAGACCATCAGCTCGTGCCGACGGCGCTCCTGCCAGAGGCGCTCGATGACGGCGAGCTCAGCGCGATTGTTGCAGCCGGTCAGTTCGCTTTCGGGCGCATCGACGGCGACAGCCTTGCCACCCAAGGACCGGGCAATCTCGACGAGATCGGTCAGATAATACTCACCCTTGGCATTCTGGTTGCCGATCCGGGAGAGGAGGTCGAGGGCCTTCTTGCCGTCGATCGCCATCAATCCACTGTTGCACCAGGTAACGGTCCGCTCGGCCTCGGTCGCATCCTTTTCCTCGCGGATGGCGACCAGCTCGCCATTTTCGACCAGCAAGCGTCCGTAGCCGGTCGGATTGGCCGCATGAAAACCGATGACAGCGACATCGGCACCGCCGGCAAGCGCTTCGCGGGCAGCTTTCAGCGGCGCGGCAGTGATCAGCGGCACATCGCCATAGGCAACGAGGATCTCGTCATAACCGCGGGCGATTGCCTCCTTGGCCATCAGAACGGCGTGCCCTGTGCCGAGGCGTTCTGTCTGCAGGACGCCTTCGACCGCGAGCCCATCAATCGAGACTGCCTTTTCAACCTTGTCGGCATCGCGACCGAGAACCAGCGCGACATCCGACACGCCGGACGCGGCAATCGATGCCATGACATGCGCGATCATCGGACGCCCACCCACCGGATGCAGCACCTTCGACATCGACGACTTCATGCGGGTGCTATCACCAGCAGCGAGAACGACGGCGAGACAGGTACGATTCATGGATGGCTCCGAGCTGAGAATGGCGCTCCTCACTAATACCAGCGAGTGCTGCCCGCAAGTGTCCGGAGGACTAGCCGCGCTTCATGGAACTGTCGACCGCCTTTAAGGCTGCCGCACGCCCCTGCTCGATCGCCCGTTCGGTGGCAGCCCGGGCAGCCTCAGGATCGCGCTGTTCGATCGCATCGACGATCGCCAGATGAAGCTCGGTGATCGCTTCGCCCCGGCCGGCAAGTTCCGGATCGAAGGCCATGGTGAAGGCGCCGTCGAGCGAAGCCTTGATGAAACCGACCATGCTTTCGAGAAACGGGTTGGCCCCGACGATGGTCAGAAGCACGTGGAATCGTAAGTCTGCCTCCACCTGGCCCTGCCAGTCGAGTTCGTTGGAACCCAGGAGCATGGCGTAGTGACGCAGTTCGGCACAGTCCTCGGGCGAAGCGCGCAACGCCGCAAAGGCAGCCGATGCCGGCTCCAGGACCAGACGTACATCATAGAGATGATCGATGAACTCGTGTGTGACACCGGTTCGGAAATGCCAACGCAGCACGTCTTCATCGACAAGGTTCCAGTGACAGCGATCAGTCACCCGTGTCCCGACACGCGATTTGGCAACCACCAGACCCTTGGCGGTCAGCGTCTTCATCGCCTCGCGCAGGACGGACCGTGACACATCGAACTGGGCCTCCAGTTCGGCATCCCCAGGCAAGGGCTCGCCGATGGCAAATCGCCCTCCGACAATCGCAAGGCCGAGTTGCTCGACCACTTTTGCATGGCTCGTCCGAAGATTGGAAACGACTTTCAGTTCCCGAACATCTTCCTTCCGCATCCTGCCTCACACCCCGCCTGAGTTGCTGGATTTGTTATACGAAAGGCCTATGCGGGTGAAGGCATTATCTGAGTATTCCTGCAATTTTCGGAACTCTAAACAAGAGAGAGCGCCCTGAGGCGCTCTCTCCATTTGCGTTCTTTGCAGTTTACTGCGGCAGCTTGTCGTCCACACCTTCGATGTAGAAGTTCATGCCGAGGATGGTGCCGTCATCAGCCGACTCACCTTCCGCCAACCAAGCCGAACCGTCCTGCTTCTTGAGCGGACCGGTGAAGGGCTTCAGTTCGCCGGACTTGATCTTGGCTTCGGTGTCCATGGCCATCGCCTTCACGTCATCGGGCATGTTGGTGTAGGGCGCCATCGACAGGATACCGTCCTTGAGACCGTCGAAGGTCTGGGCGGAGGACCAGGTGCCGTCGAGAACGGCCTGGGTGCGCTTGATGTAGTAGGGCGCCCAGGTGTCGACGATGGCGCTGAGCTGGGCCGTCGGACCGGCGGCGATCATGTCGGAGGCTTGGCCGAATGCCTTCAGGCCACGCTCTTCGGCAACCTGCATCGGAGCCGTGGTGTCGGTGTGCTGGGTCAGAACGTCGACGCCCTGGTCGAACAGAGCCTTGGCGGCATCGGCTTCCTTGCCGGGGTCGAACCAGGTGTTGACCCAGATGACCTTCAGCTTGAATTCCGGGTTTACCGTGCGGGCGCCGTGCAGGAAGGCGTTGATGCCGGCGACCACTTCCGGGATCGGGAAGGAGGCGATGTAGCCGGCAACGCCGGTCTTCGACATCTTGCCGGCAATCTGGCCGTTGATGAAGCGGCCTTCATAGAAGCGCGAATTGTAGGTCGCGACATTCGCCGCGGTCTTGTAGCCGGTCGCGTGTTCGAATTTCACGTCCGGAAACTTCTCGGCGACCTTCAGGGTTGCATCCATGAAGCCGAAGGAGGTCGTGTAGACCAGGGCGCAGCCGGAGCGGGCCATGCGCTCGATTGCGCGCTCGGCATCCGGACCTTCCGGCACGTTTTCGAGGTAAGGCGTTTCAATCTTGTCGCCGAAATGCGCCTGAAGCTCCTGGCGGCCGATGTCGTGCGCCTGGGTCCAACCACCATCGGTCTTCGAGCCGACGTGGACGAAGCAGATCTTCGTCTTGTCCTGAGCGGCGGCGGGTGCCGCGACGGCGACGATTGCGGCTGCCGATGCGGCAAGCGCGAGGAGGATGTTCTTCATGATGTACCCCTGTCTGGTTAGGTTGAAGCTTTTGTTTTGATTATCTATCCGGCACGAACGGCTTGCCGAGGCAAGCCGGCGTATTGATCAGTGTCGTGCGCCGATTATGGGAGATTATGATCAGCACGACAATGGTCGCTGCATAGGGCAGCGCGGAGAGAAATTGCGACGGCAGACCGATGCCGAGCGCCTGCGCATGTAGCTGCCCGATGGTCACGGCGCCGAAGAGATAGCCGCCGGCGAGAACCCGCCAGGGACGCCAGGCGGCAAAGACGACGAGCGCCAGCGCAATCCAGCCGCGGCCGGCGGACATGTTCTCCACCCATTGCGGCGTATAGACGAGCGACAGCTGCGCACCGGCAAGACCGGCACAAGCGCCGCCGAACATCACAGCCAGATAGCGCGTCCGGATGACGGGTAGCCCGAGCGTATGCGCCGAACCGTGGCTGTCGCCGATCGCGCGCAGCTTGAGACCCGAGCGGCTCTTGAACAGATACCAGTTCACGCCGGCGACCAGCAGAATGGAGAGGTAGAAGAACAGGTCCTGGGCGAAGAGGATGGGGCCGATAACAGGAATGTCCGACAGAAGCGGGATGACGATCGGCTGCATTTTCACACCGGGCACACCGACCACGCTTTCGCCGATCATGCCGGAGACGCCAAGGCCGAGGATGGTGAGGGCCAGACCGGTCGCCACCTGGTTCGCGACAAGGGTGAGCGTCAGGAAACCGAAGAGCAGCGAAAAGGCCGCACCGGTCGCGAGCCCTGCGAGAACGCCGACATAGGGCGAGCCGGTCATATTGGTGGCGATGAAGGCGCAGACCGCACCGATGATCATCATGCCTTCGACGCCGAGGTTCAGCACGCCTGAACGCTCGGCCACGAGTTCGCCCATGGCGGCGATCACCAGCGGTGTCGAGGCGGTGATAACAGTGAGAAGGATGGCCTCGAACATGATCAGGCACCCTTCGTCGCGGCATTGCGGGCACGGTCGAAGACGATCCGCACCTTGTAGAGAATGAGCGTGTCACAGGAGAGCACGAAGAACAGCAGAAGCCCCTGAAAGACGCGGGTAACCTTGTCGGAGACGCCGATCGACAGCTGCGCGCCCTCACCGCCGAGATAGGTCAGGGCCAGCACGAAGCCGGAGGCGATGATACCGAGCGGATTAAGACGCCCGAGGAAGGCAACGATGATGGCGGTAAAGCCGTAGCCCGGTGAAATGGTCGGCTGCAGGTGACCGATCGAGCCCGACACTTCCGAAATGCCGGCCAGCCCCGCCAGCGCGCCGGAGAACATCATCGAGAACCAGACCATCTTGCGCGAGGAGAAACCGGCAAAGCGCCCTGCCCGTTCCGACTGCCCGAGCACCACGACCTGAAAGCCCTTCAGCGTGTAGCGCATCATGAACCAGACGGCGACGGCTGCAACCAGCGCAAAGATGATGCCGAGATGGGCGCGGCCGGAGGACAGGATTTCCGGCAGCACGGCTTCCGAGACAAAGGAGCGCGACTGCGGAAAATTGTAGCCGGCCGGATCCTTCCAGATGCCGCGCGTCAGCCAATCCAGGAAAAGCTGGGCGATATAGACGAGCATCAGGCTGGTTAGGATTTCATTGGTGTTGAACCGGGTCTTCAAGAGCGCCGGAATGGCACCATAGGCAGCCCCGCCGAGCGCACCCATGACGATCATCATCGGCAAGAGCAGCGGCGAGTTCCATTCATAGAAAGTGATCGGCAGGATCGAGCCGACGATTGCCCCGACGATGAACTGGCCTTCGGCACCGATATTCCAGTTGTTCGAGCTATAACAGACCGACAGGCCGACACCGATCAGGATCAGCGGTGCGGCCTTCACCGCAAGCTCATGCAGCGACCAGACCTCGAGCAGCGGCTCGATGAAGAAGCTGAAGAGTGCCGAGACCGGGTCCTTGCCGAGCAGCGCAAACATGATGCCGCCGAAGAACACGGTGAGCGCCAGCGCCAGAAGAGGCGATACGATGGCAAACAGGCTGGACTGCCGGGAACGACGTTCGAGTTCAATGCGCATGGGCCGCCTCCGGGGCAGTGGTCAGGCCATGGACGCCGCCCATCAGGATGCCGATGCGTTCGCGGGTCATGGTCGAGGCGGGATAGGCGTCGGACAGCGTGCCTTCGGAGATGGCCGCAATCGAGGTTGCGACCTCAAAGATCTCGTCGAGATCCTGACTGATGACGACGACAGCGGAGCCGGACTTGGCGAGATCGACCAGCGCCTGGCGGATACGGCTTGCAGCGCCTGCATCGACGCCCCAGGTCGGCTGGTTGACGACCAGAACAGAAGGCTGGCGGTCGAGTTCGCGGCCGACGATGAATTTCTGCAGATTGCCGCCGGAGAGTGAACCGGCGGAGGGATCATCACCGCTCTTGCGCACATCCATCATCTCGGAGATGCGGCGCGATGCCTGCTGCACCAGCCCATGGCGTATGAGACCGATTTTGCCGCCTGCGAGATAGGCTGAACGGTCGGACGCATTGCGCGAGAGAAACAGGTTTTCCGACAGGCTCATCGCCGGGATCGCCGCATGGCCGTGGCGCTCTTCCGGCACGAAGCCGGCGCCGAGCAGCCGGCGTTCGTTGATCCCGAGGCGACCGACGGACTTGCCGCGCAGGCGGATTGCATCGGGATTGGGCACAACATACTCGCCGGAAAGCGCATCGAAGAGCTCGCTCTGGCCGTTGCCGGCGACCCCGGCAATGGCGAGGATCTCACCCGCCTTCACGGTCATCGAAACACTCTTCAGCGGCATGGCAAAAGGTGTCCGCGGGCTCACCGAGAGGTCTGTGACCTGGAGTTGGACGACGCCATCCGTGGGCGGCTCGACCTTCTCGACACCGGCAACATCGGCACCCACCATCATGCGGGCAAGCGAAGCCGGCGTTTCCTGCCGCGGGTCGCAGGCGCCCGTGACCTTGCCGTGACGAAGCACGGTCGCGCGATCGCAGATGCGCTGCACTTCCTCGAGCCGGTGGCTGATATAGAGAACGGAGCGACCTTCCGCCTTCAGCTTGAACAGGGTCTCGAACAGCTTGTCGGCTTCCTGCGGCGTCAGCACCGAGGTCGGCTCGTCAAGGATGATGAGTTTGGGGTTCTGCAAGAGCGCGCGCACGATCTCGATGCGCTGGCGTTCACCGACCGAGAGATCGGCGACATGGGCATTGGGATCGAGCGGCAATCCATAGGCGACGGAAAGCTCGGCCGCCTTCTTGGACAGCTCGGAGATCGAGATCTTCTCGTCGAGCGACAGCGCGATGTTTTCGGCGACCGTCAGCGCCTCGAAAAGCGAAAAATGCTGGAAGACCATGCCGATGCCGAGACGCCGGGCTGCGGCAGGATTGGCGATCAGACGATCCAGGCCCTCCCATCCGATCGTGCCGGCGGAAGGCGCGAGAATACCGAACAGCATCTTCACAAGAGTCGATTTGCCAGCACCGTTCTCGCCGAGAAGAGCATGGATCTCGCCATGGCCGATGTCGAGGTCGATGTCGTCGCAGGCTTTAAAGCTGCCGAACAGCTTCGTCAGCCCCCGCACGGTCAGAAGCGGCTTTTCGCCCTCGGGCGGTTGATGCGGCACAGGTCCCCCTTGCACTCTCATGCGCGTCGGCCGGGTCTTTCGCCCGGTCCACCGCTCAATTCATAACCTGTTTGCGGCAGCGCACAATATATAGGCAAAAGTTTTTTTTGGTTTTGCCCAGCCTCGTGCCAGAGCGGTCAGTCGCGGCGACCAAGGCCGGGGAATAGCTGCATCACGGCCCCGATCACATACAGGTAGATACCGCTCAGAATAGTTCCCCAGACCACCCACGTTGGCGCATTGAACGGCTGCCCGGGCGCATCGGAGCTTTGCAGCAGGGCGTAACCCGCAAACCCACACCAGAGAAAGAACACCGTCAGGTTCAATGGGCGCAGTCTCTTGACCCGGACAGGATGCAGGAAGTGGATCGGCAGGAAAGTCAGGAAGACCGAGAGCAGCACCACAGTGAGCGCCGTGATCGCACTCGCATCGATGACGAACAGCGTGAAAATCACCATGTTCCAGACGACGGGGAAGCCGGAAAAGAAATACTCATCGGTCTTCATACCCATGTCGGCGTAATAAATGGCGCTCGACACCACGATCAATCCAGCGGCGACGAAGGACCATGGCTCTCCGATCATGCCGCTCTGATAGAGCGCAAAGGCTGGCAGAAGCACATAGGTGACGTAGTCGATGATGTTGTCGAGCGTATCGCCCGACCAGTTCGGCAGGACTTCCTTGACGCGCACCTTGCGCGCAATCGGTCCGTCTATGCCATCGACGAGCAGCGCCAGGCCCAGCCACCAGAACATGTCGACAAAGCGGTGTTCTGCTGCTGCGACGACACCGAGAAAGGCAAGGAAGGATCCGGAAGCGGTGAGCATATGAACCGAAAAGGCACGGATTTCGGCATAGGGCACGCGCTTGTAATTGAAGATCTTCATCCCTGCTCCAGTCGGCGGCACTTCGGAGGAAACGGTATCGGACGAAATCAAGCGCATTGCAACACAAGCGGCAGTCTATGCCCGGATTTCACCTCGGGCCCACTTCGTGGATGCGCCAATTCGGCCCATGGATTTTACCGTGCGGCGGCTCTAGATATCGTCACAAGATGCCAATCGGGACCTTCATCATGAGCTACGAATTCGACATTGCCGTCATGGGCGCCGGGCCCGCTGGACAAATCGCAGCCCTCGCCATGGCCCGCGGCGGTCGCCGCGTCGTGCTGGTCGGCCCTGAACCCGACGGATCGGACCGGCGCACCACGGCGTTGATGGACCCGTCGCTGGCGATGCTCGAGCGCCTCGGTCTCTGGCAGGAATTGAAGGAGACGGCCGCCGCCCTCACCGTCATGCAGATCATCGACGGCACCCGCCGGCTTCTGCGGGCACCGACGGTCGCATTCCGGAGTGCGGAAATCGGGCTAGACGCCTTCGGTTACAACATTCCCAATGCCGCACTTCTCGAAAAGCTGGCAAAGGCGGTGGCGGCCGAACCGCTGATCACCCGCCGAGCCTTTGCGGCCGAGACCATTGATATCGGCGCGGATGCGGTCACCATCGGCTTGGAGGGTGAAGACGCAATCACTGCGGGCTTTGCGATCGGCGCCGATGGCCGCCGCTCAAAAACCCGCGAAAGCGCCGGCGTCGGCGTCAAGACCTGGTCCTACCCGCAGACAGCAGTGGTGATGAATTTCATCCACAGCTTGCCACACCAGAACGTTTCGACGGAATTCCACACCGAATCGGGCCCCTTCACCCAGGTCCCCCTGCCTGGCCTGCGCTCCAGCCTCGTCTGGGTCGTCGCGCCGCAGGAAGCGGATCGGCTGATCGCGCTCTCACCGGATCAACTCTCGGCCGAAGTCGAAGCCCGCATGCAATCCATGCTGGGCAAGGTTCAGGTCGCAGACGGCGTCCAGGCCTGGCCGCTCTCGGGCATGACGGCGCGTCAGTATGGCAAGGGCCGCTCCGCCTTCATCGGCGAGGCCGGTCATGCCTTCCCGCCGATCGGTGCGCAGGGCCTGAACCTCAGTCTGCGCGACATCGCAGCGCTGGAAGACATTCTGCTCGATGACAGTTCGGCACTGATTGCTGGAGATTCGGGCGACCGCTTCGACCGCAAGCGCCGCCTCGATATTGCCAGCCGCACGGCAAGCGTCGATCTTCTCAACCGATCGCTGCTGTCGGGCCTGCTGCCCGTTCAAATGATGCGGGCTGCCGGCCTCCAGGTACTGGCGAGCGTGGCACCACTGCGCAATCTCGTCATGCAGGAAGGTGTGGCGCCGGGGCGCGCACTGAAGAACCTGCCGTCACTGCTACGGGAAAAGGTCCGCCGGTAAGTAACCCTGGGTGATGGCAAACAAAAGCGCCGACACAGAGAACACCGAAATGACCGTGGTGATCAGGATTGTGGCGGACGCCCTTTCCTGCCAGACGCCATATTGTTGGCCGATGACGAAGACATTGGTCGCCGTCGGCAGTGAGGCGAGCAGGACGGCGGTATAGACCCAGAGCGGGTCGAAGTTTCCGACGAAACTCAAGACGACATAGACCAGGATCGGATGCAGCACGAGCTTGATCGGCACGATGTAGCCGATCTCGGCGGGAATGCGCTTGAGCGGCCGCAGCGCAAGCGTCACGCCCATGGCAAACAGCGCGCAAGGAGCCGCTGCCTGGGCGAGATAGTCGATCAGCCGTTGCAGCGCGAGTGGCGGCTCGAAGGCAAAGGCGGCAGCGACGAAACCAACGAGTGTCGCGATGATGAACGGATGGGTCAGGATTTTCCTGGCAACATCGAGCGCCAGTTGGCCCGGCGGCCGTTTGTCGCCACCGGCAAAGGCCATCATGGCGGGGGCAACCATGAAATGGACAGCGTTCTCGAAGCAGAACACCAGCGCGACCGGAACGGCCGCCTTTTCACCGAAGGCGAGCAGCGACAGGCCCGGGCCCATGTAGCCGATGTTGCCATAAGCGCCAGCAAGCGCCTGGACGGTCGATTCGGCGATGTTGTTACCGCGAACATAACGGCCGATCACGAAGACCACGACAAAGATCGAATAGGTGGCCGCAAGGCAGGCCGCAATGAAGTCGATGCGCGTCAGCTGTTCGATCGGCGTGCGCGAAACGAGCTTGAAGAACAGTGCTGGCAGCGTGACATAGATGACGAAGAAGTTCAGCCAGCCGAGCGCCTGAGCGGAATGGTCGCCGAGCTTCCCCGACACGTAACCGATCAGGATCAGGCCGAAAAACGGCAAGACCAGCGCGATGATATCCGCCATGGCTCACTCCCCCTGAACGCGAATATGCGCTCAAACGGGACTTAGCCGATTTGCGACAGGATTGGAAAGGTCTGCTGGAACCAGATCGCCATGTCGGAGACATAACCGAAGATGAAGGCGAGCCCGGTCAGCACCAGCAGCCCACCCATGGCCTTCTCCACCACGCCGAGATGCCGGCGGAAGCGCGTGAGAAACCGCATGAAGGCGCCCGAGAAGCCGGCCGCGATCCAGAAGGGCACGGCAAGCCCGAGCGAATAGATCGCCAGTAGCAGCGCACCATCCCCGACGGTCTCCTTCGAGGCCGCAACCCCGAGGATGGCGCCCAAGACCGGGCCGATGCAGGGCGTCCAACCGAAGGCGAAAGCGAGACCCATGACATAGGCGCCCGAAAGCGTTGCGGGCTTTCCGCCGCCTGCGAATCGATATTCCGAGGAAAGAAGTCCGAGGCGGAAGACGCCTAGGAAATTCAGCCCCATGATGATGATGATCACGCCGCCGATCTTGGAGAGGAGATCCATGTGCTGGCGCAACAGCCCGCCAATGGTCGAGGCACCTGCGCCGAGCGCGACGAAGACGGTCGCAAAGCCGAGCGTGAAGACGAGCGCCGTCAACATCACCGTCCGGCGGGCGGCCGCGTTTTCCGCCTGCGCCCCCTCGCGGAACTGATCGACCGAAATCCCCGCCATATAGCAGAGATAGGGAGGTACCAGCGGCAGCACGCAGGGCGAAAGGAACGACAGGGCTCCGGCCAGAAGCGCGCTGAAAAAGGAAATATCGGCAATCGACACTGTGAACTCCGGAACCCGAACCGGCCCTTCCTAATCCCGCAACCCCGTGCTTGCCAATCACCATTGCGTAGCCTGCGACAACAGGACTGAATTTTGCTGCCGAAACTGCATTTTTGCGGTTGACCGGCCGGGGTCACCTGCCTATGTTCCGCGCACTTCTTGAGGCGGCGCAAAACCGCACGGGAGAGCGTAGCTCAGCCGGTAGAGCAACTGACTTTTAATCAGTAGGTCCAGGGTTCGAACCCCTGCGCTCTCACCACAGACCCCCAATGTTTTCAGAGATTTCCGGCGAATTGCTCACAATGTAGGTGTGCGACTTGCGAGCGTCGAAAGTCACCCATGCGACTTTTCGTTCGTGCCAGCACCGGGTAGTTGCGCACGATCAGCGTCGAGCGGACCCAACCTTACCAATGTTTCACTGTCCTTTCCGCCGCGAAGGTCTATCTGCATCATGAGGGAACCGCTTGCCACTTGACCCCGATCAACGGCAACGGCCCGGGCTTGGGCCATGGTCCGGGCATGGCAAAGAATGCAACATGACGGAGCAGACGTGAGCGACGACGTAAAACCGGAGAATTCCTCCGAAGCCGAGGAGCTGAAAGCGCTCCTGGCCAATGCTGCACGACCAAAGCGACGCTGGGGTCTGCGCTTCCTCGTGCTCGTCGCGCTCGCTGGCCTAGGCTACGGCACTTATCTTTGGTCGGCCGGCGGAACGACGGTCAGCTACAGTACATCGGAGCTGAAACCTGGCGATCTGACGGTGATCGTCACCGCGACCGGGTCGGTCGAGCCCACCGTTCAGGTCGACGTTTCCTCCGAACAATCGGGCACGGTGCGGGAGGTACTGGTCGACTACAACAGCGAGGTGAAGAAGGGCGACGTCCTGGCGCGCCTCGATACCGACAAGCTGGGCGCCGACTTAAAGGCCAAAGAAGCTGCGCTTGCATCTGCCCGTGCCACCGTTTCCAAGGCTGAAGCCGACGAGCAATCCGCCAAGGCCAAGCTCGACCGGCTAACCACGCTGGTCTCGAGCCGTGTCTCGACCCAGCAGGATCTCGACACCGCCGAATACACCTTCCAGGCCGCATCCGCCGCGCGCGAGAGCGCAGAGGCCGATGTCTTCTCGGCACAAGCTGCTCTCGAACAGGCAAATCTGTCGCTCTCCAAGGCGACCATCGCGTCGCCGATCGATGGCATCGTTCTGTCGCGCAATGTCGATCCCGGCGCCACGGTAGCAGCCTCGCTGGAAGCGCCGACACTCTTCACCATCGCTGGTGACCTGAGACTTATGGAGCTGCAGGTCTCCATCGACGAGGCCGATGTCGGCCAGGTCGCTGTGGGTCAGACCGCCACATTCACGGTCGATGCCTTTCCCGATCAGCGTTTCCCCGCCGAAATCACCTCAATCCGCTATGCGTCCGAAACGGTGAACGATGTCGTGACCTACAAGGGCATCCTGTCCGTCGCCAATGACGATTTGCTGCTGCGCCAGGGCATGACGGCAACCGCCGACATCGTCGTCCAGTCGGTCGAAGACGGCCTGCTCATTCCCAATGCCGCCTTGCGCTACTCGCCCCCCGCCACGCAGACCGTGACCGCCGAAGGCGGCAGCGGCGTCTTTAGCCTGTTTCGCCCGCCACGCCAGGCACCCGCGAGCGCGCCTGAGCCGACGGGCAGCGAACGCACCATCTGGTTGTTGCGTGAGGGTCAGCCGGTCGCCGTCAACATCGAGATCGGTTCCTCCGACGGGCAGAATACGGTGATCGTTAAGGGCGACGTGAAGGAAGGCGACCGGGTCATTACGGATCAGACGGTTCGCAACGGTTGAGGCACAGGATGGCAGTGGCCCCACTCATCGAGTTTCGCCAGATCTCCCGCATCTATGGCCGCGGAGAAGCAACCATCCGCGCGCTGGACCGAGTCGACCTGACGATCGAACGGCATGAATTCGTTGCGATCATGGGCCCGTCCGGCTCGGGGAAATCGACTGCCATGAACATCCTCGGCTGCCTGGATGTGCCGACCTCCGGCCAATACCTCTTTCAGGGCATCGACACGACGGGCTTCGACCGTGCCCAATACACGTTGCTGCGCCGCCACATGCTGGGCTTTGTCTTCCAGGGTTTCAACCTGCTTGCCCGCACCTCGGCCGTCGAGAATGTCGAACTGCCCCTGGTCTATCGTGGCATGGATGCGCGCGAGCGACGCGCCCGCGCCTTGACCGCGCTGTCGCAGGTCGGTCTGGCCGGCCGCGAGAACCACACGACCCAAGAGCTGTCGGGCGGCCAGCAGCAACGCGTCGCCATTGCGCGCGCAATCGTCACAAGCCCTTCCGTACTCTTGGCCGACGAGCCGACCGGCAATCTCGACACGAAGACCAGCCGCGAGATCATGGAACTGATCACCGGCCTCAACCGTGACCACGGAATAACGGTCATCATGGTCACCCACGAAGACGATATTGCAGCCCATGCCAAGCGCACGCTGCGGTTCGTCGATGGCCAGATCCAGTCCGACACCCATGCCGGAGCGGAGGTCGCCGATGTTCTTTGAGACCCTAAAACTCGCACTCCGCGCCATCCGCCGCAATCTGTTGCGCTCCTTCCTCACTGTGCTCGGCGTCGTCATCGGCGTCGCCGCCGTCATCGCGATGGTGACGATCGGCAACGGCACCACGGCTCAGGTGACGGCGGAAATCTCAAAGCTCGGGACCAATCTCCTGTTTGTCCGCCCAGGCCAGTTCGGACCTGGCCGCGCCGCAGCCGATGCCAAGAAGTTCACCATCCGCGACCTCGACGCAATCCGCGAGCAGATCCCGGGCCTGCGCGCCGTGGCCGCCATCAACCAGTCCAGCCAGACGGTGGTCTTCAGCGGCCAGAGCCGGCAAACGACGATCATCGGCTCGGGCAACGATTATCTCGTGGCCCAGAACTGGGAACTCGCCTCCGGCCGCAACTTCCTGCCGTCCGAAGAGCGCGGCGGACAGGCCGTCTGCCTTATCGGTGAGACGGTGCGTTCCAGGCTGTTCGGCTCGACCCCTGCCGTCGACCAGACCATCCGCGTCGGCAATGTGGCCTGCCAGGTCATTGGCCTTCTCGACAAGAAGGGGCAAAGCGGCATGGGCAGCGACCAGGACGATGTCGTGATGATGCCGCTCAAGGTCTTCCAGCGCCGCATCGGCGGCTCGACGGACATCTCCAGCGTCATGCTCTCGGCCGAAGACGGCGTATCCACGGCAAAGGTACAGGCCGATGTCGAACGCCTGCTGCGCGAGCGCCGCAAGATTATTGCGGGTCGCGACGATGATTTCACCGTCAACGACATGACCCAGATGGCAGCGACGCTGACCGGCACCACGACCCTGATGACGGGCCTGCTCGGCGCGGTCGCCGCCGTCTCGCTGCTCGTCGGCGGCATCGGCATCATGAACATCATGCTCGTCTCCGTCACCGAGCGAACGCGAGAGATCGGCATCAGGCTGGCGATCGGCGCAGTCGAGCGCCAGGTGCTGATGCAATTCCTCGTCGAAGCGGTCACGCTGTCCGTCTTCGGCGGGGTGGTCGGCATCGCCCTCGGCCTTGGCATAGCCTATACGGCCGTCACGCTGATGTCGGTCCCCTTTGTCGCGAGCCCCTCGATCATCCTGCTCGCCTTCGCCTTTTCGGCAGCGATCGGCATGGTCTTCGGCTATTTCCCCGCCCGCCGCGCCGCGCAGATGAACCCGATCGACGCACTCCGCCACGAGTGACGGCCGGTCGCGGAACTGCGGGACCAGCTTGGGGCAAACTTGGCATGCTGTAGCTTGACCTAATGGACGCTTAGCCCGGCTATGCGTGCATGAGTATTTTGACCAGCAGAGGGAGTAAGCCCATGGCAGCCTTTCCGGACCGCGACACCGTCGCCGCCAAGATCGCCTCGATGCAGGAGCCCGACCAGGCTTTTCTGAAGCTCATCTTCGAAAACCCGGCTCAGGACGATGCATTGCTTGAAGGTCTCTACGTCTATCTCGAGATCGCCTCGGAATCCCGGTTTCTGAACTCGCTGAAGCTTGAGCGCAATGGCGAGTGGATCGGCGCCAATGCCCCGTCTCGCCTGCAGATCCGCCTGATGGAAGCCGCCCGCTCCAGCCAGCACCCGGCTTTCGCCGCCTTCCGCACCGGTCTCAATCGTTCCGGAGGCCTCGAGCGCGCCTATCCCAAGGCCGCCGTTTGACGACAGTCTCACTGCGGGATCGGCATGCTGACCGAGAGGATCGGCCCCATCGGAAAGAGCCGGTCCATCCGCTTATCCTCGGCGATGAATACGCTTGAAATCGTGCCATCAAGATAAAGCGCATTGTCACAGCCTAACTGGTCGCGGAAAAAGGCCGCGAAATCGTAGAACCGGACCGGTACCCGCGACACCACCATGTGCACTTGCCCCTCGGCATCGACACCGATGCCGTTGCGGATCTTGAAGCTGTCGCTATCGGCCAGAAATCGCGGATGCAGTCTACCATCGATGACCAGCATCGGGCCGGACTGCGTGCCGAAGTCGGGCGTCAATCCGCTGGCGACGAAGGCCTTGGTCTCGATCACCGACGCCTTGCCGTCCTTCATCAAGAAGACACCGTTCGGCAGCAGGTGAAAATTCCCCCATCCACCGCCCGTAATTGCGGGTTTCAGCACCTTTCCGTATTCGGCAAAATAGCCAACCGGCGACAGGTCGTCGTGATACATGCCAGCATTCATCGCAAATGTCAGCACGCGCCGTTCGGCCCAGAGCTGGCGTCTCAAGCTGGCAAACCCGCCATAGACCTGCCCCTCGGGCGAGGCCAGATGCAGCCTTATTTCATCGCGGGCAGGATCGAACCGGCAGGCGAGATAGCGGCCATCCCCGTCGATGAGGTCCTCGCAGGCCGCCTGCGCCAGCGCAGGCAGGAACATACATGCAATCAGAACGATGGATTTCAGACAGTAACGCACGCGGGAACCTCGGTGGAGCGAACCTCATGGCGGTGATTCCGGGCTTTGTGAAGGCTTTCTTTTTGCATTTCATCTTGGACAACCGAAAATTACAAAATTCACAAATACAATCTTTTCCAAGCAACTATTCCACTTAGAACACATGCACCGGACTTATAGATCGAGGTGATCATGAGCTGCCTAGAAGGCCAACGTCTCCGCCTGCGCGCTGCGACCGCAGATGATGCTGAAGCCCGCTTTTCGTTGGGGCACAGCCCTGACATCGTTCGGATGTTCGGCGTGAGCCAAGCAGATCATAAAGCTATGACCAGGGAAGCCGCGGAAGCCTGGGCTCTCGGCCAATCGAATGACCCTTACGCCTGGATTATTGAAGTCGGTGGACAGTTAATCGGCGAAATTAAACTCCACACTATAAACACTGTTGATCGCCGGGCCTTCATGGCGATCGCGATCTACGATAGCCAGTTGCTCGGCAAGGGCTTTGGAAGTGAGGCAATCCACCTGCTTTTGCACCACGCCTTCACGCAACTGAAACTCCACCGGATTGCAGTGCGTGTTCTTGCCTATAATGAGCGAGCCATAAAAGCCTACCAGAAGTGTGGGTTTGTGGTTGAAGGACGAGAGCGAGAGACCGCGTTCGTCGACGGAATCTGGCATGACGACCTGATGATGGGCATCCTTTCGCGAGAATATCTTCAGTTGCGCCAGTGAACATCGCCCCACCAAAATCGAGTGTAGTCGTCTTCTCGTATTGCGCCCGATTGGTACTGCTCGAAAGCGCGCTAGCCGGTACCTGGCCGCATTCTGAAAGTTATCCCGGCAACTTCAGCGCCTGCATGTGAAAGCGCAGCTGCGAATTCGGATAGCGATAGTCGGCTCCGACCGGACAGGCATTGCGGGCGAGACAGCCTGACACCATGCAGCCACCCTGCCCTTCAGGGCTCGCCAGATGCGCGCGGCACGCCGCCACATCGAACCCGTCCAGCGAGATTGCGCCAACAGGGCACGCCGTCAGACAGGGTTTGTCGTGACAGGCCTCGCAAGGATGAGGCCCGGTCATAGCCGGCCCCTCTTGTGCTTCGTCCCAGTTGCGAAACAGAAGTGCGCCGCGATAGCTGTGCCAGAGACCGAAGCGCGGATGGATCAGGATCCCGAGCGGCGACGCTTGCAGCCCTTCGGCCCACATCGCCCAGCGCTGGAAGGGTTGGTAAGGCGCCTCTGACGGATAGCAGGCTTGCGCCCCGATCTCCTCGGCGACCTGATCGATCACCGTCTTTGACCAGCGATCGAGCGGATCAGCACCACCGTGATCGGCTTGCGCCGTCCGCCAGCGCTCGAAATGCGGCCACGTGGCGCCACCGACGACCCCGATCAGGAGAACGGCCTCAGCCGGGGCACTGTCGGCAAGCAGCGGCGCCTGGTCTTCCTGTCCGAAGCGAAGAAGCCCGCGCGGCGCAAGCCCATGCTCGGCGAGCCGCGCATCGAGTGTCGCCAAAACGCCCGAAGGGCCGCTCATCGCGGCCCCTCGAATTTGTAATGCGGGCGCCAGACCTCCTCTTGGATCATGTCGGCCACCCGGTGTGCTCCGCCTTGCTCCCTGGCAACGGGACCCTTTCAGGTGAAGGCGTCGGGCATCGAGTTCTTGCGGTCGGCGATGAACGCCAGCAAGGCCTCGTCGATGGCAGGATCGAGCGCCGGCGCCTCGTAGGCGTCGAGCCACGAACGGCAGAGCGCATTGGCACGGTCTTCGATCCGCTTGCGGCCTTCGATTTCCCACTGCTCGAAGGAATTGTTGTCGGCAAGTGCAGAGCGATAGAACGCCGTCTGGAAGTTCGCCTGTGTATGAGCGCAGCCGAGATAATGGGCACCCGGACCCACTTCGCGGATGGCGTCCATCGCCTGACCGTCCTCGGTCAGATCGACGCCCTGTGCCATCTTCTGCATCATGCCGAGCTGGTCCTGGTCGATCATGAACTTCTCGTAGCAGGCAGCAAGGCCGCCCTCGAGCCAGCCGGCCGCGTGCAGGACGAAATTGGCCCCGGCAAGCAACGTCATGTTGAGCGTGTTGGCGCTCTCATGGGCTGCTTGCGCATCCGGAACCTTCGACGCACAGAGCGAGCCGCCCGTACGGAAGGGCAGACCCATGCGTCGCGCGAGCTGGGCGGCTCCATAGGACACCAGAGCTGGCTCCGGCGTACCGAAGGTCGGCGCACCCGACTGCATCGAGATCGAAGCGGCAAACGTGCCGAACAGCACCGGCGCACCCGGACGGATGAGCTGGGTGAACGAGGCACCCGCCAGAACTTCCGCAAGGATCTGCGTCAGCGTGCCTGCGACAGTGACCGGGCTCATTGCGCCGGACAGGATGAAGGGCGAGATGACCGAAGCCTGACCGTGACGGGCATAGACCTTCGCCGCGCCGAGCATGGTCTCGTCGAAGACCATCGGCGAGTTGGCGTTGATCAGGTTCAGCATGACGCAGTTGTTTTCGACGAACTCGTCACCGAAGACGAGCTTGGCCATCGCAACCGAATCTTCCGCCCGCTCCGGTGCCGTGACCGAGCCCATGAACGGCTTGTCGGAATATTTGATGTGGCTGTAGACCATGTCGAGGTGACGCTTGTTCACCGGAATGTCGACCGGTTCGCAAACCGTGCCGCCGGACGAATGCATCGACGGCGCCATATAGGCAAGCTTCACGAAGTTGCGGAAATCCTCGAGCGTCGCATAGCGGCGAACGCCTTCGAGATCGCGCACGAAAGGCGAGCCATAGACCGGCGCAAATACCGTGGCATTGCCACCGATCTGCACGCTGCGCTCGGGATTACGCGCATGCCAGGTGAATTCCGACGGGGCCGTCTTCAAGAGTTCGCGGCACAAACCTTTCGGAAAATGCACGCGCTCGCCCTTCACGTCGGCGCCGGCCTGTCTCCACAGCTCCAGCGCTTCTGCGTCTTCACGGAATTCGATGCCGATCTCTTCGAGAACGGTGTCGGCATTGCGCTCGATCAGCTCCAGGCCTTCCTCGTCGAGGACCTCGTAAGTTTTGATCTTGCGGGTGATGTAGGGCATGGACGGACCGGCACCGCCGCCGCTGCGCGATGCCCTGCGGGCCGCAGCCCCTCGTCCTTCGCCGCGTTGGCGGCGGCCTGCGCCCGGTTCTGCCGTGATCTCGTCCATGTCTGTTTCCTCGCTCGAGCGCTCGTCCGCGCTGCTTCTCTCCTCCATTATGCTATTCCAATCCGCATGTGAAACCATCCTTTATGCGCCAACCGCTTGCGTCTCACAGACATCGCCTTTTGGGCATACTAGTCCCGGACCGTCGCTTTTCAGGGTAGCCACGTCGTAATCGAAAAGAGTTTTTCACGAACTTGAGGTTTAACTTTCGATCGGGCAGTCTCATGCCCGGCGCGACCTGAATCGCGTTTGAAAAGAAGCGGGAAGCACCACCATGGCCGAAGACGACATCATTCTTTCCGAACTCTCCGATGAAGAGCTCGTGCAGCAGATGCATGACGACCTTTATGATGGCCTCAAGGAAGAGATTGAAGAAGCGACGAACATTCTGCTCGAACGCGGCTGGGCGCCCTACGACATCCTCACCCAGGCACTCGTCGAAGGCATGCGCATCGTCGGCATCGATTTCCGCGACGGCATCCTCTTCGTGCCCGAAGTTCTCTTGTCCGCCAACGCCATGAAGTCCGGCATGACGATCCTGCGTCCGCTGCTCGCCGCGACCGGCGCCCCGAAGCAGGGCAAGATGGTCATCGGCACCGTCAAGGGCGACATCCATGACATCGGCAAGAACTTGGTCGGCATGATGATGGAAGGCGCCGGCTTCGACGTCATCGACCTCGGCATCAACAACCCGGTCGAAAACTATCTGGAAGCTCTGGAGCGCGAAAAGCCCGATATCCTCGGCATGTCGGCATTGCTCACCACCACCATGCCCTACATGAAGGTCGTGATCGACACGATGAAGGAAAAGGGCATTCGCGACGATTACGTCGTTCTGGTTGGCGGCGCACCGCTCAACGAGGAATTCGGCAAGGCTGTCGGCGCTGATGCCTATTGCCGCGATGCAGCTGTTGCCGTCGAGACAGCCAAGGATTTCATCGCCCGCAAGCACAACAGCATGGGCGCTCGTGCCTGAGGTGTAAAAACGGCGAAGCCGGCCTTAGAGGCCGGCTTCTGCGTAGACATCGTCCTGAGGGACATTAGCCATGGACTGCCAGGCGACATGCCCGCCGGCATACAGGATGGCCGCCATCATGTAGATGGCACTGGCCTTTGCAATCGTCGTGAGCGTCATGCTCCCTCTCCTGTTACAGCGCCGCTCAGGGCCTTGCCTCGCCTCGGTGGTTAGCGCGAAGCCGCAGCGTCGACGTTGTTTGCAGCGCTCTGCGTCGCGTCGACGGTGTTGGCAGCGTCCTGTCCAACGCCACGGATCGTATTGCCGCAGGACGACAGTGCGAAGACGGTGAGAACGAGGACTGCGCCGGCTGTCAGTTTTTTCGCCATCATTTTGATGTACCTTTTGTGTGGGTGACGAGTGGAATGCGATGGAACAACGCGCGAAATCGAAAAAGGTTCACGTGATTGCGTGCGGAGCAATCGCGCGTGAAATTCTGGCGGTCAAATCGCTGAACGGGCTCGATCATCTGACGCTCGAATGCCTGCCCGCTATCTGGCACGTCTGGCCGGAGAAGATCGCGCCAGCGCTGCGCGAAAAGATCAGAGAAGCCCGTGCCGCAGGGCACGAAAACATCTTCCTTGGCTATGCCGAATGCGGCACCCAAGGCGAAATCGACAGGATCTGTCGCGAGGAAGGCATCGAGCGCCTGTCAGGGCCACACTGTTATGCATTCTTCACCGGCACCGAGAAATTCCTCGCCGAATGCGAGACCGAATTCACGGCCTTCTACCTCACCGACCTGATCACCCGCCAATTCGAGGCCTTCGTCATCGAACCCCTAAAGCTCGACCGCCACCCCGAACTGCGCGACATGGTCTTCGGCAATTACACGAAGATCGTCTACCTTGCCCAGACGGACGACGTCGAACTCCAGGCGAAGGCAAAATGGGCGGCAGACTATCTGAAGCTGGACTACGAATACCGCTTCACCGGCTATGGCGATCTGCAGCCGGAAATGGTCGCGGCCGCTGCACGCGCGCCTGAACCGACCGCCTGATCTCTCGCACTCGGGAAGGGAGCCGCCTTAGCGCACCGAGTTTGCGACGCTGCGCCCCGCATCCTGTGTTGCATCGACCGCATTACCGAGATCATTGCCGATCCCGCGGATCGTATTGCCGCACGAGGATAGACCGACCGCTAGCGCGACCAGCACGGCGACGACAGCTGTGGAGCGTTGAAAAACGACAGTCATCCTGATTCTCCCTCTGATCGAAACAAGACGACCTGGGTGACAAGCGCTTGCGGAAAAATCAAGGCAGAGGCTTAGGACGATGAGATGGTATCAAGCACCGGCTCAAACGAGATCTTCAGGCGCGTACCTGTCGCCCTGGCCAGTTTCTCCAATGTCGTGGCGGAGGGTTTTACACGTCCGCTTTCGAGACGAGCCACAGCACTCTGCGAGGTTTGCATGCGTTCAGCGAGTTCGGCCTGGGTCAGTCCGGCCTGAAGGCGCGCCTCGACTACGGCACGAATGAGCGAAAACTCGTCTTCAAGAGCATCGTAGGCATCGCGATAATCTGGCTTTTCAAGCCAGGCCTCGTGCAGGTCTCTGATCTTCGTCATATCACATCCCTCGCCCGTTGCCGGGCCAATTGCAAATGCCTCTTTGGCATCTTCTCGGTCTTCTTCACATAGGCATGCACAATGACGACGCGCTTACCCGATGCCGTGACATAGATGGCTCGGGATATCCCGCTCTTGGCGGAAAACCTCAGCTCCCACAGCCTGCCCTCGACATGCTTGATCGTTCCGCCCGGCAATTGTTCTGGACCCACTTCCTCGATCAAGGCTGAAACCCGCACCAATCGGGCGCGCAGATCTGGCGGCCAGCGCGCGATTTCATCGTCGACGATTTTACCCAGCGTTTCGACCGACCACATAATGAAATCATATCACATCTGGTATATTGGTCCACCCATTCTTCACCCTCCCTTCACCATTCGCAAAAGCGTGACCGTGTCACCGATCCGCTTTAATTTCCCTGTAATCTCCCCTTGCGACACTGCCAGACAGGTCAACAAACAACCAAGAGAACACGAATGACCGACAGGGCGGAAACATGGGTGGCGGGTCTTGCCACCGCGCGTGAACATAATGCTCCCGAAAACCTCTCGGACCTTTTGGTCCGCCTGGCCCGCACGACGGACCGCAAGGTGACGATCCGCGACATCGCGATCGCGCTGCAGGACCGCTCCTTCGGCGCCTTCCTTCTGGTCTTCGCGCTTCCCAATCTCGTGCCAATGCCACCGGGCGCCACCTTCATCCTGGGGCTACCCTTGATTTTCGTCGCCTGGCAGATGATGGCCTCTCCGGGTGGGCGTGTGTTCTTTCCACGTGTCGTGAGCGATTACGGCGTCGAGCCGCAGACCTTCGAGGCCATCGTCAGGCGTCTGGTTCCCTGGATGCGCTGGGCCGAAAAGCTGGTCGTCCCACGCTTCTGGCTGTTCGAGAGCCGCTTTGCCGAACGGCTGATCGGCGTATTCGCGCTGATCCTCGCCATCGTCGTCTTCCTGCCGATCCCGCTCGGCAACTGGCCTCCGGCCTTTGCGCTGGCAGTCCTCGGTTTTGCCCATTCCCAGCGTGACGGTCTCGGTGTCGTCGCCGGCTGTCTGATCGGCGTACTCTCTCTCGCGGTTGCCGGCTTTGTCGTCTATACCGCCGTGGCCGTCGTCTCGCTCGTGATCTGATGATCAACGCAACCGAACAACCAGACCGCCGCGTCGTCGTCATGACGGCCGGCGGGCTCAATCCCACCATCGTCGTCCAGCATCTCGCCAAGGCCGGCATGGACGTCCACGTTGTCCTCGAAAACCCGGAGGGCAAGGGCGAGATCACCCGTCGTCGCGCAAGGAGACTGGGCTGGATTGCAGCGCTCGGCCAGCTTGGCACGATGATCGCCGCCCGCCTTCTTCGCCGCCTTGCGGACCGCCGCGTCTCGGAACTGCTGGCCGAACATGATCTCGACCGCACACTGCCCGACACTGTCCCGATCCATCCGGTCACTTCGATCAACGCCCCGGAGACGGCAGCCCTCGTCGAGCAGTTGAAGCCCGGCGCGATCCTGGTCGTCTCGACCCGCCTGATGTCGGCGCGTCAGCTTTCCGCCATGCCCTGCCCGGTCATCAACCTGCATGCCGGCATCAATCCGAACTATCGCGGCCAGATGGGCGGCTACTGGTCGCTGCGCGAAAACGACCCGCAAAATTTCGGCGCCACACTCCATCTCGTCGACGCAGGAACGGATACCGGCGGCACGCTCTACGAGGTCCGCACGAAACCCGCATCATCAGACTTCATCTCCACCTATCCGCTTCTGCTGACCCTTGCCGCTCTGGACATCACCCGCCAATCGATCGACGACGCGCTCAACGGCCGCCTCGCCCCCATCAAGCCGCAAGGTCCCTCCGCGCTGCGCTTCCCGCCGACGCTCTGGTCGTGGATCTGGTGCGGCGTGACACGCCGAATCTGGTAAAAGCAGTCGGACTCATGGCAGCGTCGTTTTTGGCGACAAGCGACGTCGTGAAGAGCGCAGTCCGGCGAATGCCCCCCGTGCATTCTGGCACCAAAGGGAGAGAGTGGCATGGCAGACAAGATCGTCGTTTACTGGCGGGATATTCCGGCTCAGGTGATCGTTAAGCAGGGTCGCAAATCGGCCAAGCGTGAGCTCTCCTTGCGCTTCACCGAAGCCATCGACATGGCCGCCATGCGCTCGGGCGCTGCCGAAACCGACGCCTATCTCGCCGACTGGCGCAAGGCCGATCCGGTTCCGGTCGGTGACGATCTCGAAGCAGAGGCCGAAACCGCTGCCGCCGAAATAGAAGCCGCCTACGACAAGGCACGCCTGGTGGCACTCGTTCATGCCGGAGGCCGCGACAATGGGTGAACCTCTTCTTGTAGACCCAGGCCCGCCGAAAAAGGGCAACGCGGCGCCAGCCGCCAAGGCAAAGACTGGCGCGTTCACACCAGCGGGCGTCTCGCCCAACCGCCGCGCCCGCCGCTCCTATACGATCCGCCTTTGGGCCGTGCGCAATTCCCGTTTCCTCGAATGGTTCTACCGCAACTTCGCCAGCGCCTTCCTCTTTCTCCATCCGGTCTGGAAGAAGCTTGGCTATAGCAGGGTCGAAACGCCGGTCACTTTCGTCGAACGTAATGTGAAGGGCCTGCTCTTCGACTGTCGTATGTGCGGCCAGTGCGTCTTGTCCTCGACCGGCATGTCCTGCCCGATGAACTGTCCCAAGCAGCTGCGCAACGGCCCCTGCGGCGGTGTGCGCGCCAATGGCAATTGCGAGGTCGAACCGGACATGCCCTGCGTCTGGGTCCAGGCCTGGAACGGCTCGCGCAACATGGTTGCCGGCGATGCGATCCTGAAGGTGCAAAAGCCGGTCAACCAGTCGCTGCGCGAGACGTCCTCCTGGCTGCGCGTGACCGCAGAAGCCGCGGCAGAGCGCGAAAAGAACACGGCAAAGGAAGCCTGAGCATGGCCCATATCGATGAAAATCCGCTGGGTCCGCATCTGCCACTCGATCCCTTGCCCGGTCATTCCTCGCTCGGTCGCCTGGAGCGCGTGCTCCGCCGTGGCGAATTCGCCGTCACCGCCGAACTCAACCCGCCTGATAGTGCCGACCCGGAAGACGTCTATGAGCGCGCCAAGATCTTCGATGGCTGGGTCGACGGCATCAACGCTGTCGACGCATCCGGCGCCAATTGCCACATGTCCTCGGTCGGCATCTGCGCGCTTCTGACCCGCATGGGTTACGCGCCGATCATGCAAATCGCCTGCCGCGACAAGAACCGCATCGCCATCCAGGGTGACGTGCTGGGGGCCGCCGCCATGGGAGTCGCCAACATCATGTGCCTGACGGGTGATGGCGTTCAGGCCGGCGACCAGCCGGGTGCGAAGCCGGTCTTCGATCTCGACTGCATGTCGCTGCTCGAAACCGTCCGCACCATGCGCGACGAATCGAAGTTCCTCTCAGGCCGCAAGCTGTCGAGCCCGCCCAAGGTCTTCCTCGGTGCCGCGATCAATCCCTTCGCGCCCCCATACGACTTCCGCCCCTACCGGCTCGGCAAGAAGATCGAGGCAGGCGCGCAATTCGTCCAGAGCCAGTATTGCTTCGACGTGCCGATGTTCCGCGACTACATGGCGAAGGTCCGCGATCTCGGCTTCCACGAGAAATGCTACATCCTTGTCGGCGTCGGTCCGCTCGCCTCGGCCAAGACCGCAAAGTGGATCCGTTCCAACGTGCCCGGCATCCACATTCCCGACTCCGTCATTGCCCGCCTCGAAGGCGCACAGGACCAGAAGAAGGAAGGCAAGCAGCTCTGCATCGACATCATCAACGAGGTGAAGGAGATCGAGGGCGTGTCCGGCGTGCATGTCATGGCCTATCGCCAGGAGGAATATGTCGCCGAAATCGTCCATGAGTCGGGCATCCTGAAGGGCCGCCGCCCATGGAAGCGCGAACATGCCCGCGCCGACGACATCGCTGCGCAGCGCATGCGCGAGATCGGTGCCGATCCCGTCCAAGACCAGCAGACGCTCGCAGGCCTTGCCGCCAACACCCAGCCCCATTGATTTTCCCCGGCAGCTGCCGGCACATCCCATTCCCGCCGTGCGAGAGCCGGCACCGACCGGAGGACTGAAATGACCTGCACCATCGTCGCATCCGCCACCAAAGAAATCATCATCGGTTTCGATCAGCCCTTCTGCGTCATTGGCGAGCGCATCAACCCGACGGGTCGCAAGAAGCTCGCAGCCGAAATGCAGGCCGGCAACTTCGACACGGTGATCAAGGATGCGCTGGAACAGGTCGCCGCCGGCGCCACCATGCTCGACGTCAATGCCGGCGTCACCTCTGTCAATCCGAACGAGACCGAGCCCGGCCTGCTGGTCAAGACCATGGAAATCGTCCAGGGCCTTGTCGACGTGCCGCTGGCGATCGATAGCTCCGTCACCGCCGCCATCGAGGCAGCACTCAAGGTCGCCAAGGGTCGCCCGCTGGTCAATTCGGTCACCGGCGAGGAAGAAAAGCTCGAAGCCATCCTGCCGCTCTGCGCCAAATACAATGTGCCCGTTGTCGCCATCTCCAACGACGAAACCGGCATCTCCCAGGATCCGGACGTGCGCTTTGCTGTCGCCAAGAAGATCGTCGAGCGCGCCATGGATTACGGCATCAAGCCGCATGACATCGTCGTCGACCCCCTGGTCATGCCGATCGGCGCCATCGGCTCGGCCGGCCTGCAGGTCTTCGCCCTCATCCGCCGTCTGCGCGAAGAGCTGAAGGTCAACACGACCTGCGGCCTCTCCAACATCTCCTTCGGCCTGCCGCACCGCCACGGCATCAATGCCGGCTTCATCCCGATGGTCATTGGTGCGGGCATGACGTCCGCCATCATGAACCCCTGCCGCCCGCAGGAAATGGAGGCCGTCCGCGCCGCCAACGTGCTCAATGGAACCGACGAGAACTGCTACAACTGGATCAAGACCTATCGCGACTACAAGCCCGCCGAAGGCGGCGCCCACGCAGCCCCGGCCGCTTCCCCCGCCTCTGCCGCAACCGGCGGCGGCCGCCGCGGCGGCCGTGCCGCGCGTGTGGGTGGCGGTGCAGCGACGGAGTGATACTTCAACCCTCTGCCGTTTTACATTTGCCTATACAAACGTGTAGTATGGAGAGATGAAGCGATCGATTTCCGGCTTTGATTGGGACAGCGGCAATTGGCCGAAATGTGCCAGGCATGGCCTGACGAAACCGGAAATCGAGCAGGTGTTCATGAGAACGCCTTCCGTCTACCCCGACCCGACTGTCGGAGAAGACCGGAAGCGCGCCATCGGAACAACGGCGGAAGGCCGGTACGTCTTCATCGTCTTCACCTTGCGCGAACGCGAGCTCGGAATTCTTATCCGACCGATTAGCGCACTTTACATGCACGAACGGGAGATCAGGCGCTATGAGCAACGGTAAGGGTAAGCAGATGCCGGTTCTGCATTCCGACGAGGAGGCCGAAGCCTTCGTCGAGAAAGCAGACCTTTCCGAATACGACCTGTCCGGCTTCAAACCCGTCCAGTTCGAGTTCGAAAAGAAGTCCGCGCAACTGAACATGAGACTGCCGGAAGCCCTGCTTTCGGCGATCAAGGCAAAGGCTCAGGAAAGGGGTATTCCCTACACCCGCCTGATCCGCGAAGCACTCGAAAAGACGGTGGCCAAGTAAGGCCGAAGCAGACAGTCATGTCCCGGGGAATGCCCCAGATTTCGAAAGACCAGAATGACAGACGCCGCTGATCCCCTCGTCCTCTTCATGCCCTCCGGCAAGCGTGGCCGTTTCCCCGTCGGCACCTCCGTGCTGGAGGCCGCGCGCACGCTCGGCGTCTATGTCGAGAGCGTCTGCGGCGGGCGCGCCACCTGCGGGCGTTGCCAGATCGAGGTCCAGGAAGGCCAGTTCGCCAAACACGGCATCACCTCGTCCAACGACCACATTTCACCCGTCGGGCCGAAGGAAAAGCGTTACGCCGAGGTGCGCACCATCCCGGAGGGCCGCCGCCTGTCCTGCTCGGCCCAGATCCTCGGCGATCTCGTCGTCGATGTGCCGCCGGATACTGTCGTCAACGCCCAGGTTATCCGCAAGGCCGCGACCGACCGCACCTTCCCGCGCAATCCCGCCATCCAGCTGTGTTACGTCGAAGTCGACGAACCCGACATGCACAAGCCGCTCGGCGATCTCGACCGCCTGAACGTGATGCTGGAGAAGGACTGGGGCATGCAGAACATCCTGGTCGCCCAGCATCTGCTGCCAGAGGTCCAGAAGACGCTCCGCAAGGGCAATTGGGGCGTCACCGCCGCCATCCACCGCGATCTCGAAACCTCACGCCCGAACATGATCGCGCTCTGGCCGGGTCTGCACAACGAGGCCTATGGCATCGCCTGCGACATCGGCTCGACGACGATCGCCATGCATCTCGTCTCGCTGCTGTCAGGCCGCGTCATCGCCTCCTCCGGCCTGTCCAACCCGCAGATCCGCTTCGGCGAAGATCTGATGAGCCGCGTCTCCTATGTCATGATGAACCCTGACGGACGCGAGGCCATGACCAAGGCCGTGCGCCAGGCGATCAACGAGCTGACGGTGAAGGTCTGCGCCGAGGCCGGCGTTGACCCGAACGACATTCTCGACGCCGTCTTCGTCGCCAATCCGATCATGCACCACCTCTTCCTCGGCATCGACCCGACAGAACTCGGCCAGGCGCCTTTCGCGCTCGCCGTCTCAGGCGCGATCCATACCTGGTCGCGCGAGATCGATCTGGCCATCAACCACGGCGCACGCATCTACTGCCTGCCCTGCATCGCCGGCCATGTCGGCGCGGATGCCGCCGGCGCTACGCTCTCGGAAGGCCCGCACCGTCAGGACAAGATGATGCTGCTCGTCGATGTCGGCACAAACGCTGAGATCGTACTTGGTAACCGAGAACGCACCGTTGCTGCCTCCTCGCCCACCGGTCCCGCCTTCGAAGGTGCTGAAATCTCCTGCGGCCAGCGTGCCGCCCCCGGCGCCATCGAACGCGTCCGCATCGATCCTGAAACGCTCGAACCCCGCTTCAAGGTCATCGGCGTCGAGCAGTGGTCCGATGAGGAAGGTTTTGCAGAAGCCGCCGAAAAGACCGGCATAACAGGCATTTGCGGCTCGGCGATCATCGAAGTCGTCGCCGAAATGTATCTCTCCGGCGTCATCTCCACCGACGGCGTCGTCGATGGCGGCATGGCCGCCAAAAGCCACCGCATCCTCGAAAACGGCCGCACCTTCTCCTACCTCCTGCATGACGGCGCCCAGAAGATCACCGTCACCCAGAACGACGTCCGCGCAATCCAGCTCGCCAAGGCCGCCCTTTATGCCGGCATCAAGCTCCTGATGGAAAAGCTGGAGGTCGAAACCGTCGACACCATCCGCTTCGCCGGCGCCTTCGGCTCCTTCATCGATCCGAAATACGCGATGGTCTTGGGCCTCATCCCCGATTGCGAGCTCGATGAAGTCAAGGCCGTCGGCAACGCCGCCGGCACAGGCGCGCTCATGGCCCTCCTCAACCGCGACTACCGCCGCGAAATCGAGGAAACCGTCACCCGCATCGAAAAGATCGAAACCGCGCTCGAGCCGCATTTCCAGCAGCTCTTCATCGACGCCATGGCTCTGCCGAACAAGGTTGATCCGTTTCCGAAACTCGCGAGCGTCGTGACGCTGCCGGCGCGGAAGGTGCTGGCGGAGGGCGATGGTGAAGGCGGTGGGCGCAGGCGGCGGCGGTCGAGGGAGTAGGTGGGGGCTGGGCTGGTAAGCGGCTTCAGCTTCGCGCCTTCGTTTCGGTCGTAGAGGTCGGCTCTTATGCATCCCAATAGCCGCCTCAACCGAACTGCGGCTACTCGCCAGCCTCGCCTTTTGGATTTCGCCCGCGAGCACGCGGTTCAATATGGGCAATTCGGAAAGGCTGCATGGCTGCTTCGCAGCGGTTTAGTCCCAAGGCCGCTCGCCTTACCGGCGGAGTGCCAGGGGAGGCGCCAAGGGGGAGAGCAAATGATGGCGTCCCCTCGGGCAGACTATTATGCGCGCAGGTGGCAGTTTGGATTGGACTTTCACGGCTGGGCCGCGATAGCGTCGCATCATGGACGTAGAGAACATTAAGCACCAGGCCTTAAGGGCGCTTGGACCTATCAAACCGGCTGGTCCTGAAACAAAAGCCCACAGGGACTTTTTATTTAGCGAACAAAGGACAGTCTCAAGCAGCGAGCTTCCGCCCTACTACCTTGTCTATTTCCTGCTTGCCGATCTCCTTGGTTTCAGGAATCTGGGCATGTTTGAGAAGGTTTCGTGGTCTATCCCGCTAGACTACGAAGGCCGCGCGATACTGGTCGAGCACCGCAAGTTCGGGCTGGGCATATTCACTTCAGGCAGCGAGGAAGACAAAGCCGCCGCAGCCGATATCGCACGCAGGCTGAAGAAGGCGGTCCGTATTGCGGAACCCTATTTCGACTGGCGTGCACACGAAGCGGCTAAGCAATCGCACCTCAATGTTCTCAATCATTCCAACTCGCTGCTTGAACGATATGAATTCTTTGCGGGAATGTATGAACAAAAGCGCGAAGAAGCCGAACGCCGTAGGGACGAGAGTATCAAGACTGAAGTCAGTCCAACATCATGGACGATTCACTACCCATCCGTTCAATTGCGCAACAAGGCAAAATGGTACGCTCTCGCCACCATCGAAAGCTTTTTCAGCTGGACTGAACACGTCTTCATTCTTGTGGCCATTCTTCAGGGGAAGATCATAACAGGCGAAGACGTCGCCCGGCTGGCAGCAGCCGAATGGGATGCAAAATTCAGATCTATCTTCAACATTACAGAAACTGCGACTAAACGCTATTACGACGACTTGAAATTGGTTCGCGCTCAGCTCCGAAACGTTGTAGCGCATGGAGCGTTTGGCAAGAACGGTGAGGCGATGCAGTTTCACAGTGATGTGGGCGCCGTCCCACTGCTATTGCCATACGATCGGCGCGCTCGCTTCAAGTTTGGCCACGGCATTACCTTTGTTGACCATGATGCCATTGAACTCCTGAGCGAATTCATTGACCATCTATGGTCGGGTCCCCGCGCACCGGCAAAAATCTATATACAGGAGTGGGGTCTTCCATTGGTTCTCACCATGGCTAGCAGCGGAGAATATGCCTCGGCTATGGAGTCGGAGGAACGAATGAAGCAGTTTGCCGCCCATCTGGCCGAAGAAATTGACCGTAGCGCCAATATGGATTTTTGACGGCCACTACATAAGCGAATTGAAGGTGGGATGTATTCTTAGCAGCGCCACCACCTTCTCGCTATAGGCACTGAAAGCTGACAATCCCCTTCCGGCCCCAACGCGCCCCTCTCCCCCTCACCCGAGAATCCCAGCCGCATCCTCCACCATCTTCGCCAGCGCCTCGGGCTTTGCCCCACGCACCGGGCTGAAATACTTCACCTTCAAATCCTTGAAGCCACAGAAGCCGAGGATCTGACGTCTGAGCACCTTGACCCAGCCATTGCCGTAAAACCATTTGAGAAAGAAGGTCGGCGTATCCGAGGTGATGACGATACGGGCCTTGCGACCTGCGAGCAGCGGCTTCGGGAAGGCCTTGCCCTCGATATACTGAAAGCCGAAACCGGGCATCAGCACACGATCGAGCAGGCCCTTGAGTTGCGCCGGCGCCGATCCCCACCAGAGTGGATGCACGATAACCAGCCGGTCGCACCAGGTCAGGTTCTCGGCAAAGGCCTTGAGATGCGGTTCCCATTCCATGCGCGCGCGATAGCCCTGGCACAGATTGGCGTCGAAATCGAGATCCTCGAGATGCACCAGCCGAACCGTCTGGCCCCGCCTGCGCGCCTCGTCGGCGATTTTTTCCGCCATGGCACCGCACAGGGCATCCCTGGCCGGATTGCCGTTGAGAACAAGAAGCCGGGAGGGCTGAGCATCGCGCGACAGAAATGACATGAGGAGCACTCGCGTTTTTGACCGTGGTCATTTTATGGAGATGAAATTGACCGTGGTCAACATATATTTGGCGTAGGCTCGACCAAAAGGATTCGCGCATGAAGCTTCGTCAGACCCGCAGCCGACAGACCAGGGATCATATTCTGGCCGCCGCGCGAGACCTCTTTTCCCGTCAGGGTTACGAGCAGACCAGCATCGACCAGATCGCCACGGCCGCGAAAGTCGCGAAATCCAGCGTCTTTGCCCATTTCGGCGACAAGACCAATCTCCTGGCGGCCCTCGGCCTGACCGAAATCGAGCAGCTGGCCGAAGCCGGCCGCAAGGGCGTCGGCATCGATCCAGAATCAATGCTCGACACCCAGATTGGCGCTTTGCTCAGCCCCTGGCTCACCTATTTCTCCCGCGAGCCGGCCTTTGCCGAGCTCTATCTCAGCCAGGCGGCCATCGTCACCGGCCCTTATACCGAGACCTTCATGCGCCTCTGCTTCGAGGTGGAAGATCAGGTTGCGGCTCTCTTCACCCGCGTCTATCCGGCTCTCCCATCAGGCGAAGCGCGCCTTTACGCCCGGGGTGTCCAAGCGCTGTTCCATGAGGTCATCGTCTACGAGATGTCGGAAGGGCTAAAGCAGTCGCGGCCGAACCCGGCACCACCGCAGCAGCTGTTAGCCCAGATGCTGACGATCTGGGTCGACGGCGTTGCGCAAAGGCAAACCCTGAAGGCCTGACACGAAACGCCGGGCCGCCTGCGCCAAAACGTCAGGCGCAAAACCCGAAAAGCCGATGACAAGCCCGCGCCGTTTCGTCTCGCCATGATAAAGCGGCGACAACGCCTTGACCCCGAAACCGACGGCCCGCGCCTCAGCCGCCAGCGCCACATCGTCTTCCGCCCCGTCGAGCTCGGCCACCAGATGCAAGCCCTGTTCCGGCACGGTCACCGCGAGCCGATCGGAGCGGAGCGCCTCGATGAGCGCATCCCGCGCCGCCTTCACCCGCTTGCGCGCCCGCTTGATATGCGCCGAAAAATGCCCGTCGCGGAGGAATTCGGTCAGAGCATCCTCCGCCAGCGTCGAGGGAAATCGATCGGTTAGCCGGCGAATGCTCAGCACCCGCTCACGCAAATGCCGGGGCACCACGAGATAACCGAAGCGAAAACCGGGCAGCAGCGTCTTCGAAAACGTGCCCAAATAGATCACCCGGCCCTCGCCATCGATGCCCTGAAGCGCGCTCAAGGGCGGGCCGGCAAAGCGGAACTCGCTGTCGTAATCATCCTCGATGATATAGGCGCCCGCCTCCCGCGCCCAGTCGATCAGGGCAAGCCGCTGCGCCATCGAAAGCGTCACACCCAGCGGATACTGATGCGACGGCGTCACATAGACCGCCTTTGCATCCGCCCGCGCCGCAATCCCGGCCGGAACGTCGATCCCCTCGCCATTAACGGGCACCGGCGTCACGGCAAGTCCTGTGCCGTCAAACAATTCGCGCGCCGCCGCATAACAGGGGTCCTCGATCCAGACCGGATCGCCGGGTTTGAGCAGCGTCCGGACCGCCAGATCCAGCCCCTGCTGCGTGCCCGCCGTCATGATCACCTGGTCCGGCTCGCACACCACCCCGCGCGCCGCCTTGAGATAAGCCGCGATTTCCACCCGCAGCGCATAACTCCCCGCCGGATCGTTGTAGTGGAAATGCCGCGCCGAGGGCTGCGTGAGATGCCGGTTCATCAGCATGCGAAAGATGCGAAGCGTCGTATCGTCCGCCGTCGAGCATCCAAGCGTGCCGGGGAGCGGCGCAGACACCTCTTGAACCTCGATCACCCGCGGCTCGGGCGCCGCCTGCAACAGCGGCACGGCGTCGGCCACATAGGTCCCCGCCCCCACCCGCGCTTCGGCAAAGCCATCCGCCACCAGCATCTCATAGGCCGCAACGGCTGCCCCGCGCGACACGCCAAACCGCTTGGCGATATCCCGCGTCGTCGGCAACTTGTCACCGGGCTTCATCTGCCCGCTTTCGATCAGCCCGCGCAGCGAACGATAAAGCGCCAGCCGCCGCGGCCCCTTGGCCGGTAGCATCGGCGTGCTCGCCGACCAGTCGGAATTGGTTCGGATATTTTTGACCATCATGGATCTTCTTTGGACCAATCTATCAGACTATCCCTGCCGCATCAGCCGTCAGGAGGCAAGCATGAACGACAGACCCGATCCGCAATCCTTCCCCGTCACCCCGCGCAACCGGGCAAAGCGCCTGCATGAGCGCGCGGCTTACGACCGCGACGCCGTCTATTCCGTGCTCGATGCGGCCCTCCTCTGTCACGTCGCCTATGTCATCGACGGCCAGCCCTATTGCACGCCGACCATCCACTGGCGCGACGGCGACTGGCTGTTCTGGCACGGCTCATCCGCCAGCCGAATGCTGAAGAGCCAGAAGACCGGCATCGCCGTCTGCCTCACCGTTGCCCATCTCGACGGCCTGGTGCTCGCCCGCTCCGGCTTCCACCACTCCGCCAACTACCGCTCCGCCATGTGCTTCGGAACAGCCCATATCATCGACGACCCGGAGGAAAAGGCAGACGCGCTGAAAGCCGTGGTCGACCGCTTCTATCCCGGTCGCACGGATGTCTTGCGCGAAAACGATCCGCAGGAAGCCAAGGGCACTATGGTCATCGGCATGCGCATTGAGGAGGCCTCGGCCAAGATCCGCGCAGGCGGCGTCTCCGACGATCCCGCCGATGTCGACGCCCGCGTCTGGGCCGGCGTCATCCCGGTCGAAACCCGTCTCCGCGCCCCCGAAATCTGCCCCAAAGTGCCGGAAGGTGTGGCCTATCCCCACCACCTCGCGCATTTTGCCGAAGGCCGCCGGTTGGACGAGGTCTTGACGGAGAGCCAGGCACTCTATGAGAAGCAGGGTTGAACGTCCCACTTCTTGCGGGGCGCGCAGCGAAAGCGAGGCCCCGCATGAAGACCCTCTACGTCGTCACCCATCCGCAATCGGTCCATCATGTCGAAGGCCGGGTCGGCGGCTGGTATGACACTGATCTCACCGATTTCGGCCGCCGCCAGGCGAACGCGATCGCCGCCCGCATCACCGAACTCTGCGCCGAAGACACCCCGGCCCTCGTCTCCTCCGACCTCTTGCGCTGCAGCGAGACCGCCGAAATCATCGGCAGACACCTCTCCCTCACGCCCCGCCTGACGCCCGGCCTGCGCGAGATGAGCTACGGTGTCGCGGAAGGAAAGCCACAGGCCTGGCTCGACAGTCGCCGCCTGCCGGTGCCCGATGATGGCAGCCTCGACGACACCGGCGGCATAGAGGGCGCCGAAACCCGCCGCCAGACCGGCACCCGCATCTACGGCGCCATGGATGCGCTGATGGCCGATCCGGCCGACACCCTTGTCATCGTCACCCACGGCTTCGCACTGACCTTCGTCATCGCCTGGTGGATCGGCATGCCAATCGAATGCCTCGGCCGGATCAATTTCCCCGTCTTCTCCGGCAGCATCACCCATCTCGCGGAAAACACCCAGTGGAAGAGCCGCGGAGTGATCAAGCTTGGCGACAACAGCCACCTCGCCGGAATCGCCTGACGGCTCACGCCGCCGAAATCCACCCCTCGAGCTTCGCCCGCTGCTCGTCCGAAAACGGATGCGACTTCCGCGTCGTCTGGTCGAAATGCACCACCACCGTCTCGGCCGAGGCACAGATCCTACCCGCCTGGAACACCGCCTGTTGCATGGAGACCGACGACCGCCCGACACGCGTTACCCGCGTACCGATCTCGACCTTTCCAGGCCACAGCACCTCAGCGATATAGTTGATGTCGAGCTTGGCCAGCACGAAGGAAAACCCGTCTTCGAGCAGCGGATCATCCGGGTTGTAGATCAACTCCACACGGCCCGTTTCCATGAAGGTCGCAAAGACGGCATTGTTGACATGCCCCTGCCGGTCCGTGTCGCCATAGCGCAGCTTGTCGTAAGCCTGCCCGACAAAATCCTCGAGCCTCAGCCCCTTCGTCTCATCATTCATCCGCACTAAAATCCTACTGCCTATTGCCCCAAACACAATTCGGCATTTCCCTAATTTCAGAAATCGCCAACCGCTTACCGATCGCGCAGGCTTACGCCGCCATCCCGATCATCTCGGAAAACGCATAACGCACGCTGTCGGCCACCGCCTGGATCGTTTCCGACGTCTCCTTACCGGTGAGCAACCGCACCTCGAACGAGCCCAACTCCGGCAGCCCGTGCTTGGAACCCAGCGCCGTCATGTCGTCGGTGAGATAGCTGCGCGGAAGCGGCGCCACCGCGAGATCGGCGATCACGGCCGCCCGCTGCGCCATCGTATGCGCCGAGAGATAGGCGATCCGATACGGCCGCTTGTCCTTGTCGAGTCGCGCCAGCGCATCCGCCCGCCAGCAGCAGCCGTCCTCCCAGATCGACACGGGCAGCGGATCACGCATATGCGCCGTGCCGCACTTGGCACCCGCCCAGACCAGCTGCTCCTGGTGGATCACTTCGCCCTCATGCACCACCTGGCCCGGCGCGCAATTGACCAGTGTCAGATCCAGCCGCTGCTCGGCAAGCCGGCGCCGAAGCGCACCCGATGTGTCGACCGTCAGGTCCACCATGATCAGCGGATAGAGCTCGGCAAAGCGACGCAGGATCGTCGGCATGAAGCGCTCGCCGATATCATCGGGCGCGCCGAGCCGGACAACCCCCTTCATTTCCGGCATGCGGAAGCGCCCCACCGCCTCGTTCGACAGCGCCAGCATCCGCCGCGCATAGGGCAACAGCACCTCGCCGCTTTCCGTCAGCGTCACCGAGCGCGCATCGCGTAAGAACAGCGTCACATTCAGCTGCTCCTCCAGCTTCTTGATCTGCATTGAGACGGCCGACGGCGTGCGATAGACCCGGTCGGCGGCGGTGGTGAAACTGCCGGTCTCGGCGATCGCCACGAAGGTCCGGAGAACATCGTTGTCGAGCAGCGGAAGCGGCTGGCGCAGCATGAGAGTCATGAGGATTGACCTTCAACAAAATTGAACTTGAGAACGATACTATTGCGTTTGATTGAATGTCAATCCGGGCGCATCCTTCTCCTCACAGACCGCAAAGAGGAGGATTGCCGCATGACACAGCAGGGTTTCCAGACCGTCCAGCGGAAGCTTGAGACGCTGTTCAGCAACACCCGCCGCCATGCCGTGCGCGAGCAGACCCGCGCGGCGCTCGCCAACCTCGGCCCCGCCCTGCGCGACGATCTCGGCCTCACCCGCCATCGTCAACTGATCAGTTTTCAGAATGACAAACATCAGAAACATTCGTTTGATTGATGGAACAAAGGCGATTTCAACAGAGCCAGGCCCGGCCAACACAGCGAAAGACGGGGCCGCCACCGCCAGAAAGATAACGACCATGACCATGGTTTGCTGCGACACCCCTTTGCCTCGGCCAGTCACCCGGACGATCGCGCGGCTGAATGCGCGCACTGATAGCGTCGGCCTGACCGCCGCCGCCCGAACGCTCGACGAGCGCGCAAGCCATGCCGCCGATCGCCTCGCGACCCTCATCCGCACGCTGTCCCGCGCGCTCGCCGATCACCGCCGCCGGCGTCTTGACGCGGCCGCGCTTGAAGCCCTGCCCTTCGACCTGCGCAAGGACCTCGGCTGGCCTTCTGGCGACACCGCGCCCTGACACTCGCCACCGCCCCCGGCGGCGCCTCGCGCCGATCCGACACCCCGTTTGCGACGGAGCCGCCCCACCGCGTCGCAAACGGGGCAGTGCCCGTCTCCCAGCCCAAACCACCCCGGTCCGCGAAATCAAGGTTTTTCAATTACCTGCCGCCGAGCCGCGTCAGGCGCCTGGCTCACGGCGTCGCAGCCTGAAAAAAGTCGGAAAATGTCGTTCTTTAGCAATTGCCGATGCGGACGCGGCGCGCGATAGGATGACAATGTCGTAAAACGACCATCGCGCCGATCAAATCAGGCGGAGCATGCTGACAAAACAAGGGAACGGCAGCAAGGACAACTGGGCATCATCATGAGCAAGATACAGCCGCAAACCAAGAAGCGAACAATCGTCTTCTTCCTCGTCCCGCATTTCACCCTTCTGCCCTTTGCCGGCGCCATCGAGACGCTGCGCATCGCCAACCGTATGCTGGGTTACGCCGCCTATGAGTGGCGCCTCGCCTCGGTCGATGGCCAGAAGGTCTATTCCTCGTCCGGCATCGGCATCGAGGTGAATTCCTCACTCGCCGACGAGCGCCGCTTCCTCGGCGGCGAAAACCGCCCGAACATGGCGATTGTCTGTTCCGGCATCTATGTCGAGGAGTTCAACAACAAGTCGGTCAATGCCTGGCTGCGCGAAGCCTATAACCGCAATGTCGCCGTCGGCTCGCTCTGCACCGGTGCTCATGTGCTGGCCCAGGCCGGCCTCTTGAACGGCAAGCGCTGCGCCATCCACTGGGAAAACCTGCCCGGCTTCTCCGAAACCTTCCCCCAGGCCGAAGTCTATGCCGACCTCTACGAAGTCGACGGCAATCTCTACACCTGCGCCGGCGGCACGGCCTCACTCGACATGATGCTGAACCTGATCGGCCAGGATTTTGGCGAAGGCCTCGTCAACCGCGTCTGCGAACAGCACCTGACCGACCGCGTCCGCTCCGCCAACGACCGCCAGCGCCTGCCGCTGCGCGCTCGCCTCGGCGTGCAGAATTCCAAGGTGCTGCAGATCATCGAGCTAATGGAAGCCAATCTCGCAGAACCCCTGTCGCTTCTGGAAATCGCCGATGACGCCGGCCTCTCGCGCCGCCAGATCGAGCGCCTCTTCCGCCAGGAAATGGGCCGCTCCCCCGCCCGCTACTATCTCGAAATCCGCCTCGACCGCGCCCGCCACCTGCTGGTGCAGTCCTCCATGCCCGTCGTCGAAGTCGCCGTCGCCTGCGGCTTCGTCTCCGCCTCCCACTTCTCCAAGTGTTACCGCGAACTCTACAACCGCTCCCCCCAGCAGGAGCGCGCGGAGCGGAAGCTGACGATGTCGAGCAACCGGACGGGGGTTGTGGTGTAAGCCACGACCACAAGGGCCGCCCCGAGTTTAAGCCCTCCCCCTTGTGGGGAGGGTTTGGGAGGGGTTCTTCACCGAGCACCCACTCTCGCCGATTGACAGAGAACCCCCGCAGACCACGTTTCCCCTCATCCTGAGGTGCCCGCGCAAGCGGACCTCGAAGGACCGAGGCCCAGCCCCACGATACCACCCGCCTTCGTCCTTCGAGGGTCGCTTGCGCTCCCACCTCAGGATGAGGGCTAGTCCTCGGCGCCCGATCGGCCATTACGCGCTACCATGATAAACTGGAAAGGAGCAGCCCCATTGCGGTGAAGGGTAAGTAGCTTCAGACACCTGTGCCTGGCCACCCACGCTCACCTCGCCATCGCGACAGGTTTTACTTCGTATGCTTCAGGCAATAAATATTTTTGAGCAACGGCTACACGGCAATAAACAGTCTGTTTTTCCCGGAGAATTCAGGCACATTACCAAATCATGCAAGCTTCATAAATTTACACAAGGGGAAATTGATGGGAAAAATCAAAGAGGAAGACCAGCAATATTTCCCAACATACAATCTTTCGCCTGAAGCCGCCGACGTTGCACTGAAGGAATATGAACTCGCAGCCTCAACGTTGGCAGCAGATGAAAAGGTTCTGAGCTTTTCGACATCTTTGCTCGTCGGTATCATAGGAATAGGCGCAGCGTTTTATAAAGACAATACAAAGCTTGTCGACGAAGCGTTCCAAAACGGAATATCAAACCTATCTGGATTTACGGCGAGCGCGATATTGTTTTCGTTAATCACGCTGTCTGCTGCGACGTACTTTGCGGACACGAGAAAGACCGCAGTTTTAGCGAGTAGAAAAATCGTGATCCTGCGACGGATGTTGGGGCTGAGTTACGGTAAAATTGAGCTCGTATTGCCTAGTCGCCGAATCGAAGGCGCTAACGAACCATATCATTTGCCTATGTTCCACGGGTGGCTGTCTCCGAAGGCGGTGCCAATATTCTGTATTTCGATAGCATCCGGAGTTTTCGTTTGGTTGTTCACACCGCGAAATTTACTCAATGACTACGGCGTCAATTTTGAGCCGACCCCCTTGATTTTGGCGCTGGCTTGGAGCGCCTTCGTAGCGTTTTTCTACAGGCTACATCTCCTTGATCAGTACGAAACAGTTGGTCGACTATTTGCAGGCCTAGTGGCCAAGGTCTTACGGCAGCCGCTGGTCAAAGATATTGAGTATACAATCTACCGTGCAAGACTTTCGGTCATAGAAGCAAAGAGGCTCGGCACTCCTTTAGAGAAAATGAGACCTGTTCTCATCGAATTAGAGGATCGAGGCTTCTATCAGCATTCTGGCGTTAGCTTGAGAGCGATAATAGCCGCCGCTTATCGCTACGTAAGCAGACGGAAACGCAGCGGCGGTTCTACGATCACTCAACAGATCGCCAGAACCCTGTTCATCAAAAGGTTGCACAGCGCTCTCCGACGGAAGTTGGTAGAGATCTTTCTTGCACTCTGGTTCGATAAGCAGTTCCCTAAAGCCGACATTGCGGACATTTACATCTGTGCCGTGAGATATGAGCACAACGTGATGGGAATTGCTGAAGCACTGAGCCACTTCTTTCCTGGCCAAAAGCTAAACGACATAAGCAGTGCTCAGACGTTTTTCTTAATTGAGCGCGTTGCGAATGTTAGATCGAAACTGATTGTCGAAAAAGTCTCGAAAAACATTAGTCACCTGAGGTCAAAGGGTCTCTTGAGCGCCGGAGACGTAGTGTCTGTGATGGAGATATTCCGGGAACAGGTAAGTGCTGGACGAGTGATTGCACCGATTAGCGATGTCACGCGACTTGAAGACATGTGCTCTAAGTAGCACCTAGAAAGGAAAACAGCCTGAGAATCATCTCTTGATGCATGCCCCTCACCCGTACAGGCTCCAGAAGAACCGCGCCGAGACAAACAGCAGGAACACCGCAAAGCCCAGCTCCAGCTGCCGCTTGTTCAGCCGATGCGCCAGCTGCGCGCCATAGGGCGTGACCAGCATGGCAATCGGGAAGATAACGGCAAAGGCGATCCAGTTGACATAACCGGTGGAGAAGGGTGGCAGGCCCGCCTCGCCCCAGCCGGCATAGATGAAGCCGAAAAAGGCCGGGATCGAGATCAGCACGCCGACGCCCGAGGAGGTCGCCACCGCCTGGTGGATCGGCCGACCGTAGAGCGTCATGAAGGTGTTGTTGAACACCCCACCGCCGACCCCCATCAGGCCGGAAAAGAGCCCGATCGCCGAACCAGTGAGGAACCGGAAGGGCTGGCCCGGCAGTTCCGTGCCCAGATGCATCCGGTTGGAGAGGAAGAGCATGCGGGCGGCAAGCACCAGGCCCATGACGGCGAAAAACAGCCTGAGACCCGCGCTGGAGACATAGGCCGCAACGACGGTGGCGAGAAGCGCCCCAAGCGGCACCGCAATCATCCAGCCCTTGAGGAGGTCCATATCAACAGCCCCGCGCTTGCGATGCGCCTGGAACGAGCGGATTGAGGTCGGCACGATCAGCGCCGTCGAGGTGCCGACGGCCAGATGCATGATCACCTCCTCCGGGATCCCGGCATAGCCGAAGACCTGGTAGAAGACCGGCACCAGCACAGCACCCCCGCCAATCCCGAACACGCCGGCCAGAAGCCCCGCCACGGCGCCGGCCGCCACCAGAAGAGCGACGAAAAACAGGATATCGGCAATCGGCGGCATAGGCTCACTCCGGAGATAGGACCGCCCGGCCGGGCGGCGAGGAAAGCGGCAGGATCGGGCACGGCCCCGCGCGACTGCGGCTGTCGCGCATGGCCCCACCCCCTCGCCCAGCCTCTAGGCCCTCCCTGTCCTGCCCGCAAGCCCGCCCTCGCCCGCTCCGGTACGGCTCTTCCCACTCAACCCATCAATTGCAGGCGCATGAGAGGACTGCAGAATTGCCACGCTGCGCAGCATCGCTCAACGGCGCCGCCGGGTTGAGCCTTGCGAGGAGGGTTGGAAGGGGCCTTGATGTCACTCCAGAGCAAGGCCAGCGCTTGGAACATCAGGCGGCACGAGCCACCGGCCCCACACCATTAGGCATTTTGCGAATTACGAACTTACGCCGTTGCAAATCCTTAGCGGCAGTTGCGCTTGTCGAGATAGAGCGAACAGTCCTTGCCCGCAGGCGCCCCCGCTTTCGAAGCCGCCGCCGCCCGCTGGCTCGACACCGGCGCCGGATCATCAAAGCCCGAATTGCCGCTATCCACCGAAAGCGGCAGGATCCCGCCCTCCTCCGGCATCTCGGCCACCTGGGTTTCCGCCATGACCGGCTGCTGAACCCCGCTCGGCCCCGTCACGATCTGCGTCGGCTCGTCGAAGCCGATCCCGTCGACCACCGGCTGGCTGGTATTGCCCTCGGCGATCGCCATGGCGCCGGCCTCCGTCACCAGCTGCGGCTGCACCCCGACCGGGCTCGTCACATCTGCGTAACTGACATCGGAAATTCCGGGCTCGGCCCCGATCCCGAGTGCGCCATCGATATTGACGCCGCCTTCCGGAATGGCCATGGCGCTCATCGTCCGGCCTTCACCGCCGTTGCCAAACTGAGGTTCCGCCGCCGCCAAGGCAGGTGCGGCCTGCGGCGCATCGCTGCCAGCAAGGTTTGGCGTGTCGAGATAGTCGAGCCCCTGGGCGCCACCATTCCGGGCAGCCGGCGCCGCATAGGCGGCCGCTTCTGCTCGTGGATCGCCGACTCGACCGACAAGCACCGGCCCATCTTTGCTGCGATCCACCTTGCCGATCAGCTGGTCGCCGGCGCGTGGCCCTCCAACGTCAGCGAAGGGAATCCGGTCGCTGCCGGAACAGCCGGCGACGAAAAGCACCGAAAAGACGGCAACCGTCCACCGGCTGCCAAGGGACGAAAACGCAACACTCATTCCACCCTCGATATCCCTTTATGGGACAACTAAAGGCAGCATAGGTGATCCCGGCTTAATGCGCCATGAACGAAAACCGCCAGGAATCCGGGGCAAAAATTAGGGGCCGGCAGATCGCTCTGCCGGCCCCGGTCTATTGTCTATCCGTGCGTCAAGCCTGACGCTTACGCCGCCCAGCGATGACCCGCTGCCGCCTGCGCAGCGTTCACCTTGAGGCGCGAGAGCAGCTGACGCAGATTGTAGCTCTCTTCCGCCAGCGCCTGACCGGCGGCCGAGGTTTCCTCGACCATGGCCGCATTCTGCTGCGTCATCTGGTCCATGTGGTTGACCGAGGTATTGATCTCGGCAAGCCCCGTCGCCTGTTCCTTGGCAGCGGTGGCGATCGTGTTGACGCTCTCGTTGACGCGGTTGACCAGGGCCTCGATCTCGAGAAGCGCCTCGCCGGTGGAGCGCACTAGGCCAACGCCGGTGTCGACTTCGGCAGCCGATGCGCTGATCAGCGTCTTGATCTCCTTCGCCGCATTGGCAGACCGCTGCGCCAGTTCCCGCACTTCCTGCGCCACGACCGCAAAGCCACGACCCGCTTCGCCGGCACGTGCCGCCTCGACGCCCGCGTTCAAAGCCAGTAGGTTGGTCTGGAAGGCGATCTCGTCGATCACGGAGATGATCTGGCTGATCTTCTGCGACGATCCCTCGATCCGGCCCATGGCATCGACAGCGCTGCGGACAATTTCGCCCGAGCGGTTGGCGCTGGTCTTGGTCTCCGCCACCATCTGACGTGCTTCATTGGCACGTTCGGCCGCCGTGCGAACCGTTGCGGTGATCTCGTCGAGGGCTGCCGCCGTCTCTTCGAGGGCCGCCGCCTGCTGCTCCGTGCGCTTGGAGAGATTGTTTGTCGCCTCGCTGATGTTGCCGGCGGAGGAGGTCACGACATCGCTCGTCTGGTTGATTGAGGCAATGACACCGCCGAGCGATTCGACCGCACGGTTGAAGTCGTCGCGCAGCTTTTCGTATTCGGAACCGATCACGCCGATCTGCACGGTGAGATCACCTTCGGCCAGACGCTCCAGCGCCGAACCCAGCGCATTGATCGCATGGTTCTGCCGCTCGGACGAGCTGCGCAGATTGAGCTCGTTGCGTTCGCGCTCGCCGTTCAGGCTCGCCTGCTGCTGCGCTTCGCGGTCACGCAGCTCGATGCGTTCGCGCACACTGTCGCGCAGCACGACAAGCGTTTGCGCCATGCCGCCGATTTCGTCGCGGCGCTCCGTGTCGGCGATCTCCATGTCCACCTTTTCCTCGGCGATACCCTGCATCGAGTCCTTCAGGCGGTTGATCGGCTTCACGACGCTGCGAACCACGAGATAGGCGCAGATCAGCTTGCCGATCAGCGCAAGCGCGATCAGCATGCCATACTGGATGGCCGTCTGGCGGAAGAGCGCTGCCAGGTCGTCCGAATAGACGCCAGTGCCGACGACCCAGCCCCAGGGCTGGAAGCCGATGACATGCGACAGCTTCTCGACCGGCTCTTCGAAGCCCGGCTTCGGCCAGTAATAGTCGACGAAACCTTCCTGGCCGGCCTTCACGGTATTGACGAATTCGACGAACAGGAACTTGCCGTTCGGATCCTTGTTCTGGCTCAGATCCTTGCCATTCAGTTCCGGCTTGATCGGATGCATCACCATGGCCGGCTGCATGTCGTTGATCCACATGTAGCCGTCGGGCTCGTAACGCATCGCGCCGATGACGTCTTTGGCCCGCTCCTGCGCTTCCTCGCGCGTCAACGTGCCTTCCTGCTCCATCTTGTGATACTTGTTCAGGATCGCGACAGAATTATCGTTGATCTGCGCCAGCCCCATGCGGCGCTCCTGGACCAGCGTGTCATACGATTGGAACAGGCTGTAAGTCAGCGCGCCCACCAGAACCGCCAGAGCCAGTGCGACCAGTGCATAAAGCCGCACTGACAGAGACACCGATTTCATATTCTCCACCCCCATTATGATTGGAATGCTAAATTTTGATATTTATCAGTTCTAAACTCCGTAAATGCGGACCTATCAAATATGACAGGTTCATTTTGACCCGTGAAAATTAGTAGTGGCGCCGTGACGACTTCGGGATCTTTCCTGTGTTGCACACAGAGGAGTCACAGCAGAATCATGATCGGCAGCACGCAAACACCCACTGGAGAACTGACGCTGAGAACGCTGGCCATGCCGGCAGACGCCAATGCGGCGGGCGATATCTTCGGCGGCTGGGTCATGGCCCAGATGGACCTTGCCTGCGGCATCCGGGCAGCCGAGCGCGCCCGCGGTCGCGTCGTCACGGCGGCTGTCCAGGAGATGGCCTTTGCCATGCCGGTCAAGATCGGCGACACGCTCTGCGTTTACACGGAGATTGCTCGCGTCGGCCGCACGTCCATGACGCTCAAGGTCGAGACCTGGGCCCAGCGCTATCTGACCCATGTCATGGAAAAGGTCACCGAAGCGACCTTCGTCATGGTCGCGCTCGATGCTGACGGCAAGCCGACCCCGGTACCCCAGGCCTGACCGGCCTCAGCCGGCCATGTTGCGGAAGAAAACTTCGCAGGCTTCGTCCGACGGAAAGAACATCTCGATCTTGATATCGGCCAGCGCGATGTCATCAGCCGTGCCGAACTGCGTGATCGTCGAGAACATCGGATAGACCTTTCCGCCGAAGCGAAAGCGCACTGCAAGCACCGGCGGCAGGTCGCCACGTCCGCCGTGGTCGACCTCTCCCGCCTCGCAAGCCAGCGCCTCGGCTGCCTGCTCCAGCACAGCATCGCCGCCAAGATGAGCGCTTTCCAGTCTGAAACGGGCCGCGAGGTGCGCGGCAACCTCGTGCCAGTTCTCCACCAGTTCGGTGCCCCGTCCGGGCTCCAGCAGAAAGTCGATAAAGCTGTCCCCGTCAGTCAGGCCGAAGCCAGACAACATGGCATGACCGCTCGCATTGGCATCCATCACGGTCCAGCGGCGATCGAAGACAAAGGCCGGATAGGGCATATGCCCGGCAATCATGTGGGTGATCGCCTTGCGGATCGGCTCCATGGTCGCGCTGTCCAGCGGCCGGCGGGCATAGACCGCGCGGTAGCCCGCCGCATCCAGCATCAGGTTGCGCTCGGCCCGCGGCACTTCCAGCGCCTCACCGAGCCGCAGAACCATATGACGGCTCGGCTTCGCCCGCCCCGTTTCAAGAAAGGCGATATGCCGCGCAGAGACATCAGCAACCAGCGCCAGCTGCAACTGGCTCATTCGCCGCTTGCCGCGCCAGATGCGCAGCTGACCACCAAAATCACTGGTCATGACAGTCTCCTTGTCGCCGTGCCGCTGCGGGCACTCCGGAATTTCTGGCACAGAGAGCGCGCGCCGTCACTTACGTCCGGGGTAATTGCGGGGGCTATCGGTCGGCGGCCATGGTCATGTCATCGCAACCGAAAAGGAAAACTGAACATGCCCCTTGACTTTGCCGCCACCTGGCTGAAACTCACCAGTCTCTTCATCATTTTACTGGGGCTGCTCGTCGCCCTCGGCGCCCATCCGGCCGTCTCGCTGCCGGCAACCCTTCTCGCCGACGCGGTGTTTTGGCCCCTTGACGGCGCCCAGCTTATAGATACCCAGGCGGCCCACGTGCTCGCCGCCATCGGCGGCGGCGTCATGGTCGGCTGGGGTGTCATGATGTGGCTGATCCTCGACCGCCTGCTGCCAGCCGACCCAAAGCTTACCCGCCTATTGATGATCGAGGCGACGTTTGCCTGGTATCTCGTCGACAGCACCGGCTCCTTCGTGTCTGGCGCTGGGGTCAACGTCCTGCTCAACACCATCCTCCTGGCTGCCATCGTTCTTCCCGCCTGGCGTCTCGGCACAGGTGAGGTCGCAACGGCAGGCTAGACGTTCGAAAGACCGAAAACCGGGCAGGATAAGGCGCGGCCCGAGATAGGCCGCGCCTGTTTTCATCCTCGAAAGACGAAGGCAGCGCCCGCGGCGATCAGGGCGAAGCCGATCGCATGGTTGATGGTCAGGCTCTCCTTCAGAAAGAAGACCGAGAATCCGGAAAACACGATCAGCGTGATGACCTCCTGAATGGTCTTCAACTGCGCGGCCGAATAGACCTCGGAGCCCATCCGGTTAGCCGGAACGGCGAGGCAATATTCGAAGAAGGCGATGCCCCAGCTCGCGACGATCGCGATCCAGAGGGCGGATGTTTTGTATTTAAGGTGCCCGTACCAGGCGAATGTCATGAAGACATTCGAGAGCGACAGAAGCAGGATCGGCCAGAGAGCGGCGGGAGAGAGGCTCGGCATGGAGAACTCGTGAGATGGAGGGGGAGATGGCGACGCCTGAGTCGCCTACACATACCTACATATCAAATCGGCTCGAATATGGGGCGGCGCATTCTCATCCGCGACCGGAAACCTTCGTGCGCGCACGCTCACAACCTGAGGACGGAATTCCGACGAGAAAGATCGGGGCCAATGCGCACAAAAGCGACGCGAACTCACATTTCAGCACCACCAAAAAGTTGCCGATGATTTCTAGTTAAATTGCGCGGAGCCGCGATAACACCCCGTTAAGTCGCTCTTGTTATTGATGTTTTATTGCGATTGGTATGGGTTTTGTCTTATGTGGTTGAACGAGAGCCGAAGCGGCGGAACAGCGCCGACAGTGCTGCAAGCGCAGGTGGCGGACATCGCCGACGGATATCGCTCCACACTCGTCCTGAACCTGATTACACTCACCGTCTGCCTGTTCATCCTCCACATCCAGAATGAGGCAGGATGGACAAACTTCGCCTGGTATGTGGTGGCAATCGTCGTTGTCGCCTTCAGGGCCTATGCCATGAATGCGCTCAATCGGCGCGGCAAGCTGTTGTCGGCGCCGCAGAGCACCCTGACCATTCTCTCGCTCGGCGCGCTCGCCTCAGGCGTGGTCTGGGCCGCTCTGCCCTGGACCATCGACGACTTCGAACCGCTCGGACGACATGCCCCGCTCTTTCTGATGATGGGCGGCATGGCCGCCGGATCGGTCGTCAAGCAGATCGGCTATACGCCGCTCGCCTTGAACTACGCCATCCCGATCCTGCTGTCCCTGATGGTCAATCTGATCGGCAACTGGCGCCTCAATGACGTGCTGGTCGGTCTCTGCCTCAGCCTGATGATCTTCGTTTTCATCCGCCGCAGCCTCTGGGCGGAGCGCATGTTCGTCAGCAGCCAGGTCGCGCGCCATGAGGCGACCGCACTTGCTGACAGTCTGACCCGTGCCAACAGCGACATATTGCGCCAGAACTCGCGCCTCGAGGCCCTCGCGAACCGCGACACGCTGACCGGCCTCGCCAACCGCATGTTCTTTCACGGGCGCCTCGCGGGCGACATCGCCCGGGCTGCTGTCGTCAAGCAGCAGGTTGCCCTGTTGATCTTCGACGTCGAGCGCTTCCAGTCGATCAACGATACGCTCGGCCACAGCGCCGGCGATGCTCTGCTGCGTGAGATCGCCGCCCGCATTCTATCGATCGTCGAGGATGGCAGCCTGATCGCCCGTCTCGGGGGCGATGAATTCGCTGTGGTCGTCAGCGGTCCGGATGCCCTGGATCGCGCCCGCACCCATGCGGCCGCCGTGCTCGAAGCCAGCCGCCGGCCGATTCACTGGCACCAGCGCCAGTCCGTCATCGGCCTGAGCGTCGGCCTCGCCGCCTATCCCGATCACGCAGACAATGCCGAAGAATTGCTCGCCTGCGCAGACATGGCACTCTACGACGCAAAGCGCACCGATCGCCGCCAGCTGCGGGAGTTCGACCCGGACCTGCGCCGCAATGCAGAGCGCAAACGCATCATCGAGCAGGACCTCGACCGCGCCATCCAGTCCGGCGCCATCGGCGCCTGGTTCCAGCCCCAGGTCGACCTGACGACACGCCGCATCACCGGCTTCGAGGCGCTGGTCCGCTGGCAGCATCCGCAGCTCGGCTTCGTGTCACCACCGGAAATCGTCAACGCCGCACGCACTGTGCATCTCTCGGAACAGCTCACGGCAAGCATCGCCCGCGATGCCTGCCTGCTCGCCCGCCGCCTGCCTGATTTCGGCCTCGGCGACGTGACGGTGGCGCTCAACGTTTCGCCGCGCGAGTTCGCGCTGTATTCCGTGCCCTGCATGCTGCAACGTGTCACCAGCGCCCATGGCGTGGCGCCTTCGGCACTTGAGATCGAGATCACCGAGGAGGCCATCCTCGATCCCGCACTCGCCGACGAGCAGCTGAAGCAGCTCGAACAGGACGGTTACAAGCTCGCCGTCGATGATTTCGGCATGGGCCACTCGTCTCTCGCCTATCTGATCGGCCTGAAGGTCGACCGCCTGAAAATCGACCGCAGCTTCGTCAAGGACGTCGCCCGCAGCGAGACCAACCAGAAACTGATCTCGGCCATGATCAGCCTCGGCCAGTCCCTCTCCCTCGACATCGTCGTCGAAGGCGTCGAGACACCCGAAGACGCCGCAATCCTCGCCCGCCTCGGCTGCAGCATCGCCCAGGGCTACCTCTTCGCCCGCCCCATGCCCGCAAGTGCCCTCGACACCTGGATCGCCGACCACCAGCCGACCGCGCTCAAGCGCAAGACCCGGTCAAAACATCTGTCGGTGGCGTGATAGTGCGGCATCTGGCCCGGAATAGCATGCTCTGAAATGATCACGGATGTGCGCACATGCCACGGCAACAGCCAGGGAAAGGCGCGAGCATCCTCCTGCCACAACGCTGGCCACAACTCGTGACACCTGTTGCGTTTTTGTTCTGATTATCCTGGCACCGCCCCTTCCCTTTGCCGGCGCGGTTCTCCATATTCCGGGCATGGCCAAGTCTCCCAAATCCTCCGCCCCCTCTGATAGTTTCGAGGAAGCCCCGCAAGCCCCGTTCGAAGGCGCGCCGCTGTCCGGCTCGGTTTCGGATTGGGTCAAGCAATTGGAGGCGGAAGCCGAGGCCTCGACCGTCGAGAGCCAGCGGGAACTGGCGTCGAAAGCGGGCAAGCACCGCAAGAAGATCGAGATCGAAGCCCGCCGCCACGCGGAAAAGGTGGCGCTGGAGAAAGCCAAGCCAACAACCGCGAAAAACACGACCTCGACAAAGACCTCCCGCGGCGTATCGATCGGTGCCTCCAATGACCCGAAGACCCGCGCCGCCGCCGGCCTCAATCCGATCGCCGGCATGGACGTCTCGCTCGAAGAGGCCGAATCGCTGGCCACCGGTGCCGTCACTGCCACCGTCGAGGCCCTCACCGCCCTGATCGAAAGCGGCAATCCGCTGTTCAAGAACGGCGAGCTGTGGATGCCGCACCGGCCGGCCCGCCCGCAAAAGTCCGAAGGCGGCGTGCCGATCCGCATGGCCTCCGATTTCGAGCCCGCCGGCGACCAACCGACCGCCATCCGCGACCTTGTCGAGGGCCTCTCCAATGACGACCGCACCCAGGTCCTGCTCGGCGTCACCGGCTCCGGCAAGACCTTCACCATGGCCAAGGTCATCGAGGCCACCCAGCGCCCCGCCGTCATCCTCGCGCCGAACAAGACGCTGGCCGCCCAGCTCTATTCCGAGTTCAAGAACTTCTTCCCCGACAATGCGGTCGAATATTTCGTCTCCTACTACGATTACTACCAGCCGGAAGCCTATGTGCCGCGCTCGGATACCTTCATCGAGAAGGAATCGTCGATCAACGAACAGATCGACCGCATGCGCCACGCCGCCACCCGCGCCATCCTCGAGCGCGACGACTGCATCATCGTCGCCTCCGTCTCCTGCATCTATGGTATCGGCTCGGTCGAAACCTACACCGCCATGACCTTCCAGATGTCGGTCGGCGACCGCATCGACCAGCGCCAGCTGCTCGCCGACCTCGTCGCCCAGCAATACAAGCGCCAGGACATCAATTTCGTCCGCGGCTCCTTCCGCGTCCGTGGCGACACCATCGAACTCTTCCCCGCCCACCTGGAAGATGCCGCCTGGCGCATCACCCTCTTCGGCGACGAGATCGAGAGCATCACCGAATTCGACCCGCTCACCGGCAAGAAGACCGGCGACATGAAGACGGTGAAGATCTACGCCAACAGCCACTATGTGACGCCTAGGCCTGCCCTGAATGGCGCGATCAAGTCGATCAAGGAGGAGCTGAAAATGCGCCTCGCCGAGCTCGAAAAGGGCGGCCGCCTGCTGGAGGCCCAGCGCCTGGAACAGCGGACGAAATACGATATCGAAATGCTCGAGGCGACCGGCTCCTGCGCTGGCATCGAGAACTATTCGCGTTACCTCACCGGCCGCAAGCCCGGCGAGCCGCCACCGACGCTGTTCGAATACATCCCCGACAACGCCCTTCTGTTCATCGACGAAAGCCACGTCTCCGTCTCCCAGATCGGCGGCATGTACAGAGGCGACTTCCGCCGCAAGGCGACGCTGGCCGAATACGGCTTCCGCCTGCCCTCCTGCATGGACAACCGTCCCTTGCGCTTCGAGGAATGGGACGCCATGCGCCCCCAGACCGTCGCCGTCTCCGCCACCCCCGGCAACTGGGAAATGGAACAGGCGGGCGGCGTCTTCGCCGAACAGGTCATCCGACCCACAGGCCTGATCGACCCGCCGGTCGAAATCCGCCCGGCCAAGTCCCAGGTCGACGACGTGCTCGGCGAAATCAGGGAAACGGCGCTCAAGGGCTACCGCACCCTCGTCACCGTGCTCACCAAGCGCATGGCCGAAGACCTCACCGAATATCTGCATGAACAGGGCGTGCGCGTCCGCTACATGCACTCGGACATCGACACGCTGGAGCGCATCGAGATCATCCGCGATCTTCGCCTCGGCGCCTTCGACGTGCTCGTCGGCATCAACCTGCTTCGCGAAGGCCTCGACATCCCCGAATGCGGCTTCGTCGCCATCCTCGATGCCGACAAGGAAGGCTTTTTGCGCTCGGAAACGTCCCTTGTTCAGACGATTGGTCGTGCAGCCAGAAACGTCGACGGCAAGGTCATCCTCTATGCCGACCAGATCACCGGCTCGATGCAGCGCGCCATGGACGAGACGTCCCGCCGCCGCGAAAAGCAGATGGCCTACAACACCGAACACGGCATCACGCCGGAGTCCGTCAAGGCCCGCATCTCCGACATCCTCGACAGCGTCTACGAGCGCGACCACGTCCGCGCCGATATCTCCGGCGTCTCCGGCAAGGGCTTCGCCGATGGCGGCCACCTCGTCGGCAACAACCTCCAGGCCCATCTCAACGCGCTCGAAAAAGACATGCGCAACGCCGCCGCCGACCTCGACTTCGAAAAGGCCGCCCGCCTGCGCGACGAAATCAAACGCCTCAAGGCCGTCGAACTCGCCGCCATGGACGACCCGATCGCCAAGCAAGAGGCGAAGGCAGTGGAGAGCGGTGGAGGAAGCCGCAAGGCCGCCGCAAGCACAACCAACTCCCTCCCCCCTGTGGGGAGGGTTGGGGAGGGGTCTGTTGACCAACCCCGCATCTCCCCCTCCGGCCGTAACAAGTCGGGCACCCCCGAGGGCAAGGGCAGCTATTTCTCCAAACCCAGCCTCGACGACATGGGCCCCGGCACCGAAGGCGCCGTGCCTATGCCGAAATCCGGCCCGGAAAGCTCCTATTTCCGCAAGAACACTCTCGACGAAATGACCGTCGGCCGCACCGAAAAGCCGGTGACCGGCAAGCTGCCGGAAAAGCCGGAGGCCCCTCCTTCTCCCCGTTCACGGGGAGAAGATGCCCGAAGGGCGGATGAGGGACAACCCGACGACCCCCGCCCCATCATCCGCGCCCGCGCCGGCGCCGGCTCCTACGAGGATCCGGGCGACGGCAAGCGCAAGGCAAGGACAAAGGGCAAAACGGGGCGACCGGGGCGGTGATTTGTTTCTCTGACGTAAGCGGACAAAGCTCGAATATATTGGATAAGAAAAATTTCTTTTTGCCCATATTGAGGTGTGAAAAATCACAAAGCCTCTATCGTGAGTTTTCCATCAATTTCGAGGCAATATCTTCGCCCAGATTTGAAAGGATACTTGAGTCCTCATTTTCTATATATGCTGCACTCTTGTCCTCGATCATCGGTAGAGGACTGCCGTAATACCAATCACGCCGTCTACCATCGTCACCTTTGCGAGAACGCTTCTCAAATATATCTCTGTATCGCCTGGGCGAAATACCTACGAACGGACGAAAAAGAACCTTTTTTTCTGCGAGATCATCGTCAAACGTGATTGAGTCTGAGTTAAGCTCCACTGCAAAACTCTTTGGATAGGGTTCAAGATACACAAGTGAGCCTATTCCGGATGAGACGATGTGTTTTGCACACATGTGACATGGGAACGTTGTGCAATACATTATAGAGTTACGAACACTCACTCCAGTTCTTGCAGCATCTGTTATCGCCGACATCTCGGCATGAATCATCCGACCAAACTCAATGAGATCCATAACCTGAGAATCTTTTATATCTGCATGGCCGATAATCTCACGCAGTTGTTCTATAGCATTGCTTTTCGCCGAAAGTTCCTGAGACAAGAATCCAGCCTTATTCATCCGTTCAAGCAAATCATGCAAAATTTCGAGCTTTCTCGAATGATTGGCATCACGGCCTCGTTCGAAATCCCTGTGAGCATTCTCCCCATCCTCGGCCCAATACGTACCGCCAAAGGGCTTAGGAACCTCATTGCAACCCATCGCGAGAATTTCACCCGCTTTAGTGAAAATTGACGCTCCAACTTGGCGCGATAGATCGATAGAACGTAAAGACGCCGCCGCAGCGGTGTACATCCCGTACTCCATTTTGGTTGGTGATCTACCGTTATGCCCAAAGAATGCCTCGAGAAACCGCTTTAGCGTATCATCAATATTCTTCTTATTCATTCCGTAGACAAATATGTCTCCCAAATGAAATATATTTGATATTTTCTGGCCGAAACTTCCTACACCTTCATCGAAATCCTTCTTTATTAAATCTATCGCCTCTTTTTCACATTCATCTTTGTCTTTTGATGACTCATCGAATTCTTTTATCTTTCGGGAGAGTTCGCTGCGACGGTCTTTCTCTGAAGCAGAGACTGAAATTTGAACAAACTTCCGACCATATGTCTTCCGCATCAGATCGATTTCTTGCGGCCGTTTGAATTGTCTCACGATGTAAGCATGACCGAGAGCCGGCTTCTCTGGACTGGAAGTAATTCTGGTCCTTTCTGCACGTATTCTCGCCACCGCCAATGCAGCCAAGGCAGCTGAACTCCTCGCTTCTTCGCAAACTTTGTCGGCGTAAGCGATCAGCGAGTGATATTTCTTGCTGAATGAGGTCTCATCTATGTCAATCCCTACAGTTATCGACCGCATTAAATCTGTAATGCGCAGTGGAACTGATTTGTACTTTAGTTTTGAAAGCTCCTGGGAGATGACTTCCTGCACGTAATCAAGATCTACGCCTATCGGTCCAACAAGCCCGATAACAAGCTCTGGCCTTGCCGAATCATCCATGCCACCCCTCCCAAACGCGGTTGAAAAATCGTGAACAGGTCCTCAAATAAAGAGTTATACAAATGGGCAGAATCGGAGTTTAATAAGGTTTGTATAGCAACCTTTAGTGGAGGCGACAATGGCAAGAGATTGCGTAGTCGTGAAGGATGCGAACAGTCTCGCAAACGACGATCATTGGCTGGAAGAACAACTTTCTGCAGCGGTAAACAATCTAGCGAAGCGACCGATTGAGCGCCGCGGTCCGTATGAAGTGTCTGACGAAGTTATAGAGCATCTGAGCAAAAAGTATTTTGCCACACACTTACGCTGAGCTGATTTACGACTGGAATACAATTCCAACGACATTATCGGGTATAGAATCCGAGGGCTCACTGCGGACATGAAAACCGCCCGCTAGGCCAGTAAGCGGTGAGGCGCATTTTTTGCGCTGTTGGTGCCGCGCAGTTGCACGGCACTTGTCAGTTAGCAGTGCCCTACGGTGGCGCCGGCACCGGTTTTTATCACGTCGTGATCCCCAACCGTACTGTCGGAGAAACCCATACAGATGCGCTTAGGCAGGCTGCAGTTCTGCATGTGTTGATGATCATCACCAAACCCAGCCATTGTGTATCAGTGATGCGATTGGCGCGCGGCTGCGGTGCACTCCTTGGTCCACCTTCATCCCCCTCAATTCCCGAAAAAGGGGGACGCGCCGACGCGATTCCCCAACAAAATCAAACCCCGACATGTTTTTTCATCCCCCACCATTTCCACCCTCGTAGACTCACCCCCGTCCCGCCCTCGGATACACCTGACGATGCGATGTCAGGCGAGGCGGGGCCGGCGCCGGGGGCGAGCACTCTCGCAGGTGCAAATCCCCGGCCCGCTGCAACGGTCTCCCTCCGGACGAGGGGCTGGTACGAAGGTGACGGGGTCGGATGCCCTTGTCACTGGATACCCCGATCGGAAGGACGTGCCTCAGAGGCACACAGACAAGGCGCCAACGCCGTCGCGAACATCCAGACGGCGGGGCGAATTAAACGGCGGGGATGATGGCCGGTCGCAAATGACCAGACCAACATCCCCCGGGCGAGGGTCCCGGTCGGATTGGTGCACCATCCGGCGGGAACCTCCCGGGCCACCGGCCAGGCTCTGGCAGAACACTCTTCGGAGCAGACTGCCGCAGCCGGACCCGCGCCCGGTCGAACGTCGGACTCCGGTCACGACGCCCGTCGCCGCCTTGCCAGAGAGACGCATGCAGCGGGACAAAAACGCCGAACGAGGCGCCGGAAGGAGCCACATAAAACTACTTAGACAGGTTGCTTCTGGCGCCTCGTCCGAGACAAATTTCAGCCCACCCGGAGGGAGCGATCCCGACCGGCGGCGAAGCTTGGACAAATGATTCCCCCTCATCCTGAGGGCCCGACCTCATCGGGCCTCGAAGGGCGAGGCCACCAGCGCAGGATGCTTCGAGGCCCGCGCTTCTCGCGGGCACCTCAGCATGAGGGCGTCGCGCCCCACGCCCCCACGAATTTCCCTATTTCGCCAATTCCCGAAACACCTCACGACAAGGAGACCGACATGCCAGACTCGAAAACCACAGACGACCCCAAGACCGAACCGCTGGACCTGCGCCTGCTGCGCGACGTCCTCGACGAACACGGCATCCCCCTCGACTGCTGGCGGCGCCAATGCCGGCGCAACCGGCACTGCAGCGGCGAGGCGCAACGCGCGGATCAGCCACTGACACCAGGCGAAGCGCTACCGCCCTGCGTGGCAAAGGCCAAAGCCGAAGCGCGCCGGCAGTTGCAGACCATGGCGGACGGGCTGCGCCCGCCTGTCGACCGCAGTCCCGAGCCCCGCCAATGGCCCGATGACCACGAAGCAGCCGACCGGCTTCGGACCACCCTGGCCATAATCCACCGCATCCACACCCGCCCCGGCCCGCACCCCGAACACGAGCGGGCCGCCATCGCCGCCTGGGCCGCCAGCGACCCAAACCCGCAACTATCCGCCGTCTGCCGCCGAATCTGGCGCCACACCAAGGGGGAGACAAAGCCACGCGCAAATCCGGGCTCCGCGCCGTCATGAGGCAGGCCCCCATCCTGCGACACGCAATGACGCGGCCAGCCGTCGTCACGGCGGACAGGCCGCAAGGCCATTTCTATCGCAAGGGGGAGGAAGCGACGCTAGGTCGCCGCGAGACTGCGCTCGCCGCCGATGGGCTCGTAGAGCAGGAGAAGCTCCCTGTGGACCTCGGCCTGAAAGGCGAGGATCTCCCGGCGCACATCCTCATAGGTTTGGCCGGTATCGAACAGCTCGGTTTTCAACCGGCTGCAGAGCGTTTTCCAGAAATCGGTCGCCGCCTCTCCGTTCAGCTGATCCAGCCGACAGGCGGCGGAGCGAACGAGTTGTCGGCGGTGCGCAAGGGGGAAGTGTATGATCGTCTCGCGCGCCTGCGAAACGAAGCCGTCGCTGTGCATCTGTGCCTTCTCCAGTTGTTGGTATCTGGGGACCCCTCCCAGGGGCTCACGGATCAGGATGAGGAGGCAGCGCAAACGCGCGCAGCGCCCGGCGGACCTGATCCATGCCATGCTATGCCATGCCATGCCAGTCCTACTGGGGTGACAGTGCCGATACCGTCGTCGACAATGGCCAGTTCACCGGAGTATGCTGCAATACTAAAAAACGATATCTCACTGTCAACAGGTGTTGACAGGTTCTCCACGAGATTTGTGTTTTGTCAGGTTTCCCGAGACGAACTGTCAGCCGGAGCTTACGTCCCGGCCCTACTCCGCCGCCTTCGGCAGCTCCTCGACCTCGGCCTCGACGGGCAAAGGTTCCATTTCGTAGGAATAGCCCTCGAGCATGGAATAGGCACGCTCGATCGCGGCGATCTGCACCTCGGAGGCCTTGATGGCATCGGTGATCGATTGCGCCCGGGCCCGCAGCATCGAGCCGAGCACATCGGTCTCAGGGCGGCGGCCGAGCCGGTCGAGATGTTTGCGCACCCGCGCCCGGTGGCGCTCGAGCTCGAGAATGTGAAAGCGGGCTTTCAGGATGTCGTCGGTCAGCTTGCGGCGCAGCCCCGCGACCGGATCGAACGAGCCAGGCTCCCGCTCGTCGAGGATCATGTCGTTGATCAGCGTCTCCAGCACCATCAGCCCCTTGAGGTCGGCGGGCTCGGCCAGCTGCGGATCATAGCCGGTATCGTCGAAGACGCGACGGCGCACGGGATCCTTCAGCAATTCGTAGCAGGCGGAGATCTTGGCAAACGCTTCCGTATCGCCGCCGGCATCCGGATGGGCTGTTTTCACCACCTTGCGATAGGCGGCCTTGATGGCGGCCTCGTCGGCATCGCGGGCCACGCCCAGGAGCTCGTAAGGGTCGATCACTGCGGCACCCGTCTTTGCCATACTCATCCACTCCCGTGCCCAGCCACCTCTCCCCTAAACCCGGATGGCGGCTGCTTCAAGACGGAACAAGCCTCTGTCCCCGGTCACGATCCGCACGATCCGCACGGCCCGCCCAAGGGGATCGGGTGCAGGACGGGCGCATGGAAACGGTACCACCCTTTAAATCTCAAGGATTTCAGCCCGTTGCCGCGATTTTGTCGGCCCGACTGTGACTTTTCATACTTGCCAAGATTCCGAAATGTCCCTACCTCTTTGTAGGTTCGGGCACAAATGATCCCGGAGACTGGACTGACTTGTATCGACCGCCCGCGCGGTCATTGGGGGCCTTCTCCCGCCGGTAGACGTTCTTTCCCCGTTATCGCGATCCCTCGACGGTTCCGTTTCGGCGGAACTTCAACCAGCCGCTTCCGGTCAGCCGGCCGCGGCGCAGACGACAACACGGGAATAAGGACTATCCCCATGGCCACCAAGGGCACTGTAAAATTCTTCAACCAGGACAAGGGCTTCGGCTTCATCACCCCGGAAGGCGGCGCGAAGGACGTATTCGTCCACATCTCCGCGCTCCAGGCCTCGGGTCTCCAGACCCTGCAGGACGGCCAGCAGGTCACCTTCGACACCGAGCCGGACCGCATGGGCAAGGGCCCCAAGGCCGTCAACATCCAGGCTGCCTGATCTGACTTTCGAATGGCGTCCCACGGGACGCCATTTTCGATTTCAGACCAAGATTTGCCGAAAAGCCGCGCTAGAGATTATTCCGCAGCGGCAGAGGTGCCCGACGCGCCCTGTGTCTTCGGCCCGCCTGCGATGTCGACCGCCGCAAAGGCCTCGGCGATCAGTTCTGGCGAAACACCCGGCTTCGTCGCTTCCGACGACAGGATCTGCCGGTAACGCCGGGCCCCCGCATAGCCCTGGAACAGCCCGACCATATGCCGCGTGACATGGTTGAGCCGCCCGCCGGATGCGATCACCCGCTCGGCATAGCCGATCATGACATCGCGCACCGCATCCCAGTCGACCGGCTTCGCCGCTTCGCCATAGATGCGCTGATCGGCCTCGGTCAGAAGCGTCGCATTGTGATAGCTCGCCCGCCCGAGCATGACGCCGTCCATGACCGCGAGATGCTGAACGGCCTGGTCGAGATCGGTGATCCCGCCATTGATGCCGACGAAGATATCCGGGTTCTCCCGCTTCATCCGGTAGACCAGCTCGTAATCCAGCGGCGGGATCTCTCGGTTTTCCTTTGGAGAAAGCCCCTTCAGCCAGGCCTTCCGGGCATGGATCCAGACTGCATCTGCCCCCGCCCCGATCATCCGGGCAAGAAAATCGGGAAGCACCTCAGCCGGCTCCTGCTCGTCCACCCCGATCCGGCACTTGACGGTCACCGGCACCGTCGCCGCCTTTTTCATGGCCAGGACGCAGGCCTCGACAACGTCGGGCGTCTGCATCAGACAAGCCCCGAACGTCCCCGACTGCACCCGGTCCGACGGGCATCCGACATTCAGGTTGATCTCGTCGTAGCCGAAATCCGAGGCAATCTTCACCGCCTCGACCAGCTTTTGCGGATCCGAACCACCGAGCTGCAGCGCCAACGGATGCTCGGCGTCATTGAACGACAGGAGCTTCTCCCTCGGCCCATGGATGATCGCGTCCGCCACCACCATCTCGGTATAGAGCAGTGCCTTGGCCGAAAGCTGTCGGTGAAAGAACCGGCAATGCCGATCCGTCCAGTCGATCATAGGCGCGACGGCAAACACCGACCGCCCATAGGGGGCGGGACCGGGAATGGCGCGGGTCAAAAAGTCAGGTTCGGTCATCATGGCCGCGCCCATAGCATGCTTTGGGACGAAAGGACACCATCGACCCGCATGCCTCAGCGCAGCCCAGCAGCCCAATTCAGCTAAAGCTCAGTAAGGCACCCGCGCCATTCATTCGCCGGGCTGGAATTGCAGCGGCCATTCGGATGGCTCGCTCTGCACACCGTCGCAATTGACCTTCTCGCGATACTCCATCAGCTGGAATTCGAGGGTCTCGCCCGGCGCATCCATCAGGCGGAAGACCTGGTAGGTGCCGCAATCCCCCTCGCCGCGCCCGAGCGATGTCGAGATGAACACACCCTTCTCGGCAAAGACCTCCGGGTTCATCATCTGGGCATTGTTCTCGCCCTCAAGCGCTGGCGGATTGGGCAGGCTCAGAATCGTCGCCCAGTCCGCAGGCGGGTTCTGGGTGAGCGCAAAGATGCTCGTGCCCTGGTAGGCGCCGAGGAAACATGGCACTTCCCAGAGAATGAAGTTGTCGTTCACGACATAACGCTGGCCGGGATAGGCAAGCGTTTCCGGTTCGCTGCATTGATCCGGCGCATAGGTCGCAATCTCGCGGCGAACTGCATCCGGCACATCGCTTATGGATGCCAGAAGGACAGGCGGGGCAAGTGGCAACCCAACGGGGCCGGTATAGGGCGACGGCCCGCCTGCGGCGGCGCCTTCGTCGGAGACGGGTTCGGAAGGCACGGCAGCAGCCGTCTCGGGCGCCGATGCGCCAGGGCAGCCAATGACACCCTTGGCGCCAGCAACGAAGGGCGGGAGATCCGGTCGCACCACGGTGACGGTTGCCTTGCCGACCGTCTGTAGCGAGCCGGTGACGACTGCCTCTTCGATCCGAACCAGCATATGCGTCTCGTGGTCGGTGCTGGAATAGAGCCGGTAACCGAGCCGCGACGGCGGATCGAAATCGCCGCGCGCACTCTCCGTCAGCGCAATCTTCTCCGTGCCGATCTCGACAACCGCCGGCAACGGCACGCCGTCCTGATCAAAGGGCATATAGATCAGATAGGCATATTTGTCGGCCTCGGGATTCTTGTTGCTCTGCCAGAAGGCGAGATGGCAGGTGCTGAGGCCCCCTTCGATCTCGTGTTTGCCGAAAAGTTTCAGATCGATCGCCGGATCATCCGCGACGACAGGATGCGACGCGGTCATGGCCAACGCCAAGGCGAGAAGAGGCAGTTTCACAGACGGCATGATTCCCCCGGATCAAGGACAGCTCCTGCCCCGATAACAGCGCAATCCACCCGAAAATCAAGCTATCTTTATATAACGAGGGTCACAAGCCGGAAGCGCCCCGCAAGCGCGATCAAAACAGGGTGCTCAGAGCAGCCCAAGTTCCGCGAGCTCCCGCTTCAGATCGTCCGGCATGTCCTCGATATCGGCGCCGGAGGCAGCAAGGTCGCGCGGGGCGACATCCGCATCCAGATAGCGCCAGCCCTGGAACGGACGGCGCGGCGCCGGTGCCACCTCAATGACCTCGGGGCCGAGGATCAGCTCGCAGCGCGTAATCCCGTCGCCGCCGGTGAAGGTCTTGATATCAAGAAGCTTCTGCCGCGCAGACAACTGCCCCTTGATGATCCAGTAGAGCGAGCCGCCATCGAGCAGTTCCTCGACGCGCTTCGGCACCATCCGGGTGACATGCGACGAATGCGGCTCAAGGCCGGCCGCCACCGCAACGAGACAGCGTTCGGCGACCCAGTCGCGCAGATCGTCGATGGAGTCGGCTCCAACGCAGAGCTTGAGGAGATGCAGTGCCATGACATCCGAGATAGACGGTCCCACTGGCGGGTCAAGGGCTGGGGTGTCGCAGGGGTGATGTGCTCAACAGTTTCGGTATGGATGGGGTTCAGGATCGTCATCCTCGGGCTTGTCCCGAGGATCTATTGAGGGGGGCCATTCGCAGGACGATGGCTAGGCAAGCGACGTCAGACGTCGGAGCCGGCGCTCGCGCAGCGGATCCTCGGGACAAGCCCGAGGATGACGACGGAGGGGTTTCAGGACAAGGCACGCCCCCTGCCCGCCTCAACACTCCACGACATTGACGGCGAGACCACCGAGCGAGGTTTCCTTGTATTTCTCGCTCATGTCGTTGCCGGTCTGGCGCATGGTTTCGATGCAGGCATCGAGCGGCACGAAATGCACACCGTCGCCTTTGAGCGCGAGCGAGGCGGCGGTAACCGCCTTGACGGCACCAAGCGCGTTGCGTTCGATGCAGGGCACCTGGACCAGGCCGGCGACGGGGTCGCAGGTCATGCCGAGATGGTGTTCGAGCGCAATTTCGGCAGCGTTTTCAATCTGCTCAGGCGTGCCGCCCATAACGGCGGCAAGGCCGGCGGCGGCCATGGCCGAGGCAGAGCCGACTTCGCCCTGACAACCGACCTCGGCACCCGAGATCGATGCATTGTGCTTGATGATCCCGCCGATCGCAGCCGCCGTCAGCAGATAGTCGCGAATGCCCTCCTGATCGGCATCGGGATGGAAATGAAGGTAATAGCGGACAGTCGCCGGCACCACACCGGCCGCCCCATTGGTCGGCGAGGTCACGACGCGGCCACCAGCGGCGTTTTCCTCGTTCACCGCCATCGCATAGACCGAGAGCCAGTCGTTGGCGAGAACGGGATTGAGACGGTTGGAGCGCCACTCCTCCTGCAGCTTGTCGTGGATCGATTTGGCCCGGCGGCGAACCTTGAGACCACCCGGTAGCTGGCCTTCTTGGCGCAGGCCACGATCGATACAGCTCGACATCGCGTCCCAGAGCTTATCGAGCCCGGCATCCAGATCCTCGCGCGAGCGGACCGCTTCCTCATTTGCCCGCTTCATCTGGGCAATCGAGAGGCCGGATGAAGCGGCCATGGCCAGCATCTCCTTCGCTGACGCAAAGGGATAGGGCACCTTCTGGCTGGAGGCCTGCTTCTTCTGCTTCTGCATGGCGAGCAGCTCGGTATCGGTGACGACAAAACCGCCGCCGATCGAGTAGTAGATCTGGGTGAGCAACACCCGGCCGTCCTTGTCGAGGGCAGAAAGCCGCATGCCGTTGGCATGGCCCGAGAGCGGAGTCTTCTTGTCGTAGACGAGGTCATCCTTCGGCTGGAACACATAGCCGGGGTGACCGGGAGGGGTGACCCGTCCCGTACGCTCGACTTCTGCGATAATCGCCTCCATCCGATCCGGATCAATGCTGTCAGGCGCTTCCCCCATCAGGCCGATGATGACCGCGTTGCCGGTACCATGGCCGATGCCGGTGTAGGCGAGCGAGCCATGCAGGCTGGCCTTGAGCGCTGCAACATGCGCGCCGGCCGGACGCGGCCATTTGTCGGAGAGAATGAGGTCGAGGAACCGGTTGGCCGCCGTCATCGGACCCATGGTGTGGGAACTCGAGGGGCCGACGCCGATCTTGAACACGTCGAAAACCGAAAGAAACATGAGGCTCCTCGCATGCGGGATAACAAAGCACAAAGGCTAGAGCATCGCGTAGCACGAATGCTCCTTGCAATCGACATCGGCTTTCACCGCCGCGACATGACGAGATATGGGATCGGAGCTGCAGAAACGCAAACAGCGCGGCCGTGAGGACCGCGCTGTTTGATCAATCGTCTGTGGCGGGTGTCAGATCGACCCAAAAAGGTAAGCCAGGCACATGAAGCCGGCGAAACCCATCAAGGCACGAAATGTAACACCCCAGCACGACTTATGGAAACTACCTTCCATGAAAACTCCGAGTGAGATCACATTCACAGGGAAAGCCGTCCCCCGACCGCTTTCTGACGCCTGATCTATTAAAATCGGAGCGGGTTCGCAACTGCAAAAATGGCAAAAGGAAGGCTCCAGATGGGAAGCAGGCATGCGTGGCCTGCATGGATTGTCGAAATTTCAATGAGATAGCTGCTTGAAGCGTGTTTCAAAACCACGACCGCCCTGCCCCAATTCGGGCCAATATCTTTCGCGTGGTTAATTTCCGTTGTGGATGAACCGATCGGCGGGATAATGCGCCAACCGAACTTGCCCTTGGGATTCGCTCGATATGACCGTTGTCGACTACTGCGCCATGACGCTCTTTCTGCTGCTCTGGCTCGCTTATGCCCGCATCACCGGCGACCAGCAGATCCTGTCGAGAACGAGCCTCACCAAAGCCATGGCCGAGCGCCGACGCGAATGGATCCTGAACTCGATGAAGCGTGATCTGAAGATGATCGACACGCAGATCATGGGCGGATTGCAGAACGGCACAGCCTTCTTTGCCTCCACGACGATCTTCGCGATCGGTGGCTGCTTCGCGCTTCTCGGCGCGACGGAGCAGGTCGATGCCATATTGAAGGACATCCCCTACATCGTGCAGGGCGGGCGCGCGATCTTCGAGCTGAAGGTCTGCGGCCTGATCGCCCTGTTTGCCTATTCCTTCTTCAAGTTTGGCTGGTCCTATCGCCTGTTCAACTACTGCACCATCCTCTTCGGTGCGATCCCGATGGCGGACGAAGCGGCGAAGGATCCTGAGCGGGCGATGCAAACCGCCGAGCGAACGATTCGCATGAACATCATCGCTGCCAGCCATTTCAACATGGGCCTGAGAGCGATCTTCTATTCGATCGGCTATCTCGGCTGGTTCGTCAGCCCCTGGGTCTTCATGATCGCCACGGTACTCGTCTTCATCGTGCTGCTGCGCCGCCAGTTTTTCTCCGAGGCGCGCCTTGCCTCCTCAATACGAGCGATAGGTGACGGCAGGCATCGGCGGTCGAGGCCTTGAATTCGCCGTCTTTGGTGCCGACCCCGCCGAACCATGGTGACGATGGCGAGGTCCGCCGTCGAAGAGCTTAAGGAAGAGCAAGTGGCAGATCCGACCGTGCCCCGAACCGTTGCGACCCGACCGCGCCTTTTGGCGCTCGATGCGGCGCGCGGGCTCGCCCTGATCGCCATGGCGACCTATCACTTCAGCTGGGACCTGGAATTCTTCGGTTACCTCGCGCCCGGGACATCCACTCAAGGGTTCCTGCGTCTCTACGCCCGCATGATCGCGTCGAGCTTTCTATTCCTGGCGGGCTTCAGCCTCGTGCTGGCGCATTATCCAAAGCTCAGACTTCAACCCTTCCTGCGGCGTCTCGGCGTGATCGTCGTCGCAGCGGCCGCCATTTCCATTGCCACCTACTGGTTCACGCCCGACAGCTGGATCTTCTTCGGCATTCTGCATGCCATCGCGCTTTCGAGCCTGATCGGCCTTCTGTTCCTCCGGGTGCCGCCGATTTTGACACTGCTTGCTGCCGCGGTGGCATTCGCCCTGCCAGAATTGCTGCGCTCTTCGGCCTTCGATTCGCCCTGGTTCTGGTTCCTCGGGATCTCGGAGACCCTGCCCCGCTCCAATGACTATGTGCCGCTCCTGCCGTGGATCGGAGCACTGCTGACCGGCATCGCCACGGCACGGTTTCTGGTCGATCGCAATCGTCTCGGCTGGATCGACCGACTGCCAGCGGGTCCGAGATGGCTGCGCTGGGGCGGACGCCACTCGCTGACCGTCTATCTGCTGCACCAACCGGTGCTGATCGCCGGGCTCTATCTGGCGAGCTTCGTCATACCGGCGCCCGCACTGGATCCGGTCGCCTCCTATACTCAGAGCTGCGAGGCGAGTTGTGCACAGCAGGGCAACGATGCGGGCCTCTGCGAGCGCTTCTGCAGTTGCACGCTGGAACGCCTGCAGGCGGAGAACCTCCTCGATCCTCTCCAGTCTGGCGCAAACTTGTACGAGCAGACTGCACGCATCCAGACGCTGGCCGAGGAATGCACCATCAGGAGTCAGCCAGCGCCGTAAGGGGGAATTCTCCAATGAATGCCTACCGCGCGAAGCCTCTGCGATATCCATGGCCACCAGTGCTTTATCTGGCGGCCATCATCGGCGCGATCATGGCCGGCAGGTTCACAGCCCTGGCGCCGGTCCCCTCGCCGCTTCCCTACCTTCTGCCGTCGATCGGCTTCAGCATCGGCCTCTTCGCCGTCACCCTCGACATCTGGGCGGTGCGCACCCTGATGGAGCGACAGACACCCGCATTCGATACCGGCTGTGCGCGCCATCTCGTGACCTGCGGTCCGTTTCGGTTCAGCCGCAATCCGATCTATCTCGCCTATACGCTGTTTACGGTGGCGCTCGGCTTCATCACCGGCAATGCCTGGTTCTTCATCGCGGCATTCTTGGCGCTTTTGGCGACACGGATCCTGGCGATCCCCAGCGAGGAACGCCATCTCGAAGCCCGTTTCGGCTATGATTACGAAAGCTACCGCAAGCGCACGCGGCGCTGGATCTGATTCGGGGCGATTGCCGGCCCGGGATCAGGTCCCGACGCCGATTTCCACCAGGCGGGTGAGACAGGCTTCTTCGGCCTGATCGAGTTCCGAAAGCGTCTCGTCGATATCGCGGCGCTTCTGCCGAAGTTCGTCGCGCTTCTCGTCGATCTTCTTCATCATCAGCTTGAGCTGCCCGATTTCGCCCGGCGGCTCCTTGTAGACGTGAACGATTTCGCGGATTTCGGCGATCGTGAAGCCGATACGGCGACCGCGCAGGATCTCCTGCAGGAAACGACGGTCAGCGGCACGGTAGAGGCGCGTCCGGCCCCGACGTTCCGGATGCAGCAGGCCCTCGTCCTCGTAGAAACGCAGGGTGCGCGTTGACACACCGAATTCTCGCGTGAGCTCTGTTATGCTATAGTATTTCTTCACGGTCATCCGATCCTGTAGGGATGACCATGATATTGACTTTTACGTACAAGTCAATTTTTCGGCATTGCCCTGACCGCCTCTCGCGCGATTATGCGGTCTTGCCTGTGTCGCCGGTCACATGAACCACCAGCTCGCGAGCCCCAGAAAGGCGAAGAAGCCGGTAATGTCGGTCACGGTTGTGACAAAGACTGCTGAGGCGACTGCCGGATCCGCACCAAACCGATCAAGCGACATAGGAATGAGGATCCCGGCGATGGCGGCCGCCATCATGTTGATGAGCATCGCCGTGGCAATGATGACGCCGATATTGGGGTCCTGAAACCAGAAACCCGCCACCGCACCGATCGAAACGCCGAAGATCAGACCGTTCAAAAGCCCGACGCCGGCCTCGCGGCGCACGACGCGGAAGGCGTTGTGGATATCGAGATTGCGGGTCGCAAGCGCCCGCACCGTCACCGTCATCGTCTGCGAGCCGGCATTGCCGCCCATGCCGGCGACGATCGGCATGAGGACGGCGAGTGCGACGATTTCCTGGATGGTCGCCTCGAACAGGGAGATGACCGAGGCCGCCATGAAGGCGGTCACCAGATTGACCGCAAGCCAAGGCACGCGCGAGCGAGACGTTTCGGCAATGCTGTCGGACAACTCTTCGTCGCCAACGCCGCCGAGGCGCAGCAGATCCTCTTCCGCCTCTTCCTGGATGACGTCGACCACGTCGTCGATCGTGAGCACGCCGACCAGACGCTCGTTCTCGTCGACGACGGCGGCAGATAAAAGGTCGTATTGTTCGAAGAGTTGGGCCGCCTCTTCCTGGTCCATCTCGGCCGGGATCGGGTGGTTGGTGGCATGCATGATGGTCTCGATCTTCACACCGCGCTTGGTGCGCAGGATCGCATCGAGATTGACCGCACCGAGCAGCTTGAAGGTCGGATCGATGACGAAGATCTGCGTGAAGCTTTCGGGCAGGTCCTCCTCGTCGCGCATGTAGTCGATCGTCTGGCCCACCGTCCAGAAGGGCGGGACGGCGACGAATTCGGTCTGCATGCGCCGGCCGGCCGAGCTTTCGGGATAGTCAAGCGCGCGACGCAGCCGCACCCGTTCCGTAAACGGCAGCTGGGCAAGGATCTCCTCGCGGTCCTCGTCGTCAAGATCTTCGAGAATATAGACGGCGTCGTCCGAATCGAGATCGCCGATCGCCGCGGCAATCTGCTCGTTCGGCATCTGGTCGACGATCTGCATGCGGATCGTTTCATCGACCTCGGTCAGCGCCGTCATGTCGAAGTCGTCGCCGAGCAGGTGGATCATGGCCAGACGCTGGTCGGGCTGGATCGCCTCGATCAGGTCGCCGAGTTCCGATTCGTGCAATCGCGCGACATTTTGCCGGAGAAACAGCACGTCACGCTCGGCGATCGCCGCGCCGACCAAGGTCAAGAAGTCGTGACGGACAGATCCCTCGTCGTCATAGATGTCGTCGTGGCTTTCTTCGGCCGCGGGACGGTTGACAAATTCGTCTTCGTTCTCTGTCATCCCAACCTCTCATACGCGACACCATGCCTCGACGCCCCGGAGAATGGCCGCAAAAACCCTCAAGTCAACAAGCAGATAGCGGAAATCTCCTGTTGTCAGTGCAAAGCGGCGGTGAGCCTGCTAGCGTGGCCGGATCGCCACAGCCGACGATCACATCATAACTGAAGACATGAGCTTTTCGTGACCCGCCTGACCATCCGCCGCTATCCCGACCCCGCCCTGAAGGCGACCGCCGAGCCCGTCAACGACTTCGGAGCTGACCTCGCCACACTCGCCGACGACCTCTACGAGACGATGAAGGCAGCCCCCGGTGTTGGCATAACCGCACCCCATTGCGGCGTTCTCCTTAGACTGACGGTGATCGACATCCCGGAAATCGGCGGACGGCGCGACTATGTGAACCCGGAAATCCTCTGGGCCTCCGATGAGATGATGACCCATACCGAAGGCAGTGTCTCCATGCCGGGCATGACCGACGAGGTCACGCGACCCAAGGCCGTCAGGATCCGCTACCAGACCCTGGACGGGACCGTGGTCGAGGAGGAGATGCAGGGTTTTGCCGCGATCTGCATGCAGCACGAGATCGACCAGCTGGATGGCATCTTCTGGATCATGAAGCTCTCGCGACTGAAGCGCGAGCGGCTGTTGAAGAAATGGGAAAAGGCGACGCGCTGACGCCATCGAACAAAGCCACCGGCCGGGCGTTATCTCCGTCAGACGAGATGAACAAGGAGCCCTCCCATGGCCAAGGACGACCGCAAGACCGAATTTTCCCGCGAAGACGATTATCGCGATTACGACCAGCGCAATATCGGCGAAGGCTGGCCCTATGCCGATGGCGCGGGCGCGACGGCGACACCGGTCGAGAATCGCGGCTATGGCGAAACCGGCGCAAACTTCGACCGTGACCGCAACGAAGGTTTTCGGATCGACGCGGTCAACGCCGATGGCTTCGAGCCCGAAGTCGCCACACCGGTACTGCCGACCACGGATGGCCGGGAAGACGATGACCAGCTCGAATCCGATATCACGACCGCGCTTGAAGGTCTTGATGACACCATTTTGGCCGGTCTCGACATCCACGTGGACGGCCATGTCGTGACGCTGCGCGGGTCGGTCGATACGGCGGAGGAGCGCCGGATGGTCGAGTTGAAGGTACTGGGCGTGAAGGGCGTGAGCGACGTGAAGAACTTCATCACCACGCTCGGCGTCGACAGCCACATTCCAAGTGATGCCGACTGAGAAGTCATTGAAAAATCTGCAACAAAAAACCCGGCTCGAAGGCCGGGTTCTTTTTTGGTGCGGTCGAGAAGACTCGAACTTCCACGGGTTGCCCCACAGCGACCTCAACGCTGCGCGTCTACCAATTCCGCCACGACCGCATCGTGGTAGGCGCCGAATTGCTCCGGCGGGGCTGCATGTAGCAAAAGCCTTGGGGGTCCACAAGCCCGCCGTGACAGATTTTTGAAAATTCGTCACGGCCGGTGGATAAGCCCCCTGCATGGGGGAGGCCGGCGCCCTTGAACTCCGGGGCTTTTCTTGCCAAATACAGGGAAAACAAGGCTTTTCGCCAATCCACAGCCCAAGGCAATTTTCATGCTTCGCACAGATCTCGACCATGCCATGCACCCTCGTGAAGGCTCACCTGCCGTGCGTTGGCGAGTCTCGGACGGGCTCGTCGGTTATGAGGAAGCGGTTGCCGAAATGGAGCATCAGGTCGCTCTGATTGCCGAAGGAAAGGCCGACGAGCTGGTATGGCTGGTGGAGCACCCTCCCCTTTATACGGCCGGCACCAGTGCTGATTCGAAGGACCTGATCGAGCCCGAACGATTCCCGGTTTTCGCGACCGGTCGCGGCGGCGAATACACCTATCACGGTCCGGGCCAGCGGGTGGCCTATGTGATGCTCGACCTGAAGCGCCGGCGCCAGGATGTCCGCGCCTATGTGGCGGCCCTCGAAGAAGTGGTGATCCGTACGCTCGACAGCATGAACGTCAAAGGCGAGCGCCGCGAGGACCGCGTCGGCGTCTGGGTGCGTCGGCCGGAAAAGCCTGTTCTGCCCGATGGTACGATGAGCGAGGACAAGATCGCAGCGCTCGGCATCCGCCTGCGCCGCTGGGTGAGTTTTCACGGCCTGTCGATCAATGTCGATCCCGATCTCTCACATTTCACCGGGATCGTGCCCTGCGGCATCTCCGCCTATGGTGTGACGAGCCTCGTCGATCTCGGGCTGCCGGTGATGATGGCAGACGTCGACATGCGCCTGCGCGAAGCATTCGAAGACGTCTTCGGGCCTACGGTAAACGAAGGCTGAGACCTCAGGCGCGTCCCATCACCGGGCCGTCTAGATCGCCGGAATCGCGGCGACTTTCGTGCCGTTCCTCGTAGGTCTCGATCTGTCGGGCAATCTTCTCGATCAGCCGGCCACATTCGAGATGCGCCTCGGTCAGGCGCTGAAGATCGAGCTTGAGCGCTTCGAGCGGCAGATCGCCGGTCTCCTGAATGGGGCCTGAGCCGACGCCGGTCATCAGCCACATCGGCGAAACACCGAGAATGCCGGCGAGATCGATCAGGTTTGACGGTCTCGGCTCGGCACGATCCGCTTCCCAGGCCAAGAGACTGTCGCGTTTCACCCCTATGCGGTTTGCGACATCGGCAAGTGACAGGCCAGAAGCGTCGCGTGCAGCCGACAGGCGTCCCCCAAGCGTATCGTCGCTCGAATCCGTCATCCGGGGATAGACCTTACGTGCGGGCATGCGACTTCTCCTGACCGTGAGGATACGTCGACCCGGAGGGCGACGGTCCTTTCTACCTCGATCTCACATCGCTACATTAGACGACATGATGATCCTGCATCTTTCCGCAGGCGCCACCAACAGGTGAAAACCCGTCACGTGGCGACATCCTGGGGATGCGTACAAACGCCTCATAAACGCAGCAAGCGCGTTTTTGTTCCGCACTTTCTTTGCTTGATCATGGAGCACGCCTCATGCTTGTTCTCTCAGCCAAGAATTCCTCCGGTGAGTCCCGACAATGAGCGCCACGCCTTCCAGTCCCTTTCGCGGCATGGTCCTCATGGCGGGCTGCATGCTCGTGCTGCCGGTGATGGATGCAATTGCCAAATACATGGCGACGGTCGAAGGCATGTCACCAGGGCAGGTAACCTTCTACCGCTTTTTCTTCCAGCTGGCCTCCGTCCTGCCGGTTCTGATCGCCCTCAACGGTCTGGCAGCCTTTTCGGCGAAACGCCCGTGGATGAACCTGCTGCGCGGCGCGATCCATGGCGCCGCGAGCCTGATGTTCTTCATGGCGGTCAAATACATGCCGCTCGCCGATGTCTTTGCCATCTACTTCGTCGAGCCCTTCATTCTGACGGCCATGTCGGCCATCTTCCTCAAGGAGAAGGTCGGCTGGCGCCGCTGGCTGGCGATCGCGGTCGGCTTTGGCGGTGCGATGATCGTCATCCAGCCGAGCTACGAAGTTTTTGGCATGACGGCCCTGTTGCCGGTCGCATGCGCGTTTCTCTATGCGCTCTACATGTTCCTGAACCGGGCGATCGGCGAGGCCGATACGCCGATGAGCATGCAGACCATGGCCGGGATCGGTGGCACGATTTTCATGGGGGGCGCCCTGTTGCTCGGCACCGCTGCCGAAGGCGTCGACTTCGAGATGTCGCTGCCGACCTCATGGCTTGGCCTCGTCCTGCTCGTCCTGCTCGGCGCGATATCCGGCTACATCCATCTCCTCGTGGTCAGCGCCTTTCGTATGGCGACGCTATCCGTGCTCGCGCCCTTCCAGTATTTCGAGATCATCGCCGCCGTTGCCCTGGGTTACCTGCTGTTTGACGAGTTCCCGACACCGTCCAAATGGCTCGGCATCCTGATCATCGTCGGATCGGGTCTCTTCATTCTCTGGCGCGAACAGAGACGGGTCACGCCGGCACGGATCGTCTCGGACGCCACCTGAAAGACCCGCATCTGGGAAGCATTTTAACGAATTCACTCACGAGATTCTAAGGGTTCTCGCCTAGGCTTGGAGCATCCATCCGCAGTATCGGGAGAGCTTCTTGGCGACGTATCAGGCCGCAGTGTTTCTGGCCGCCTTCAATCTCGGCCTGCTCTGGCTCCTGATGGCCGCACCGCTTGGGCGGCGGACAATCCGGGTGAGCCGGATCATCCGCGAGCGCCCCGAAGAGCTGTGGAACATCACCCGCCCCGCGGGCGATCAAACCTCCTGGCATCCCAACGTCATTGCCGTCGAACCGGTCGATGGCAAACCCGACCTGGTGGAATTCGCCTATCGGCAAAGCGATCGCCATGGCCATCCCAGCAGACGAACCATGATCGTCGATCGCACCGCGATGACGGCTGCCGGCTGCTTCTCCTGCGAACTGAGGGTGGTCAATGACTCAACGCTCGATCACACCTTCTGGGAAGGCTATCGCGAAAGCCGCAAGGTCGAACGGGCACCGCTGGGCAGCCGGGTGACATTCGAGCAGACGGACAATTATCGCGGACTTGCGTTTTATCTGTTCCGGCGCATAGCCCTCGCCCGCGAACTCTCCGCGCTGCAAAACCATGTGGAGGAGAGTCCGGCGTCGAGCCTTCTGCATTTCGAACACCCGCTCTGGCAAACCGTGCTCGTGCTGCTCTCGACCGTTCTGCTCTGGCCATTTTTTGGCCTGACCGCACAGGGCCTGATGATCTCGGTGTTCCTGACCCTCGTCATCCTGCTGCATGAACTCGGCCACATGGTGGCCTATCGTGCCTTCGGGCACACGACGACACGCATGCTGTTCGTGCCGCTGCTGGGCGGCGTAGCGATCGGCGGCCGGCCCTACAATACCCATTTCGAGGTCGCAACCTGCGCCCTGATGGGGGCCGGCTTCTCGGCGCTGCTTGTCCCGATCCTTGTCGCTGCCCATCAATCGGCGGGGGACATTTCCCATTCGATGACGATGGATGGCCCGATCCTGGTCTTTCTGGTGATTCTCGGCGCCTTCAATCTTCTCAACCTTCTTCCGACCTACCGCTTCGACGGCGGCCAGGTGCTGCGACAGGTGTTTCAAGCGCCACGCGTCCTCGCGCTCACCAGTTTTCTGGTCACCGGCGTAGTCGCCTGGACTGGCTGGAGAATCGGCCTTTCAGCACCAGCACTGACGATCGGCGTGGCACTTTTCACCCTGCTCGGCATGATCAGGACCAAATCGGCCAAGCCGCGCGAGGCCCTGGTGCCGATGAACGGTCCGGAACGTCTGATGACCGGCTTCGGCTACTATGCCGCGCTCGCCATCCACGTATACGCGGTGATCTATGCCTGCGACAGGCTGTTTGCCTGAACAGGACGTCGCCCAACCGCTTGACATGCAACGAGCCTCGGGCTCCAAGAGACCGCATGGATACCGAACAAAAGCCCCTCCCCGCCGGCTATCACAATGTCGCGCCGAACATGCTCGCGACGATCGTCACCTGCCTGGAAATGACGACAAGACCGGCACCTCGACCCAATCCGCCGTCCGATGGGCTAACGGTCGAGCGCTGGAACGCGCCAGCGCTTGCGGATTACCGCGCGCTCTACCGACGCGTCGGAGAGGACTGGCTTTGGGTCTCGCGCGCCGTGATGGATGACGAGAAGCTGAGGGTCATCATCGAAGATCCGGCTGTTGAAATCTATGCGCTGATGCGGAACGGCGAAAAGCTCGGACTGCTGGAACTCGACTTCCGCGAAGGCGGGCAATGCGAACTCGCCTTTTTCGGTCTCGACCAGAGCCTGTTTGGATCCGGCGCCGGGCGTATCCTGATGAATGTCGCGATCGACACGGCCTGGGAAAAGCCGATTTCACGCTTCTGGGTTCACACCTGCCATCTCGACCATCCGGCCGCACTCGCCTTTTACCAACGCTCCGGCTTCAAGCCTTACAAACGTATGGTCGAGATTTTTGAAGATCCCAGACAGACGGGTAAACTGCGGCCAGATGCAGCCCCGCATTTCCCCGTGCTCACCGCCGAATAGACGATAAGAATCAGACTTTTGAGAAAATCCGGCTCAGCCCTTGAGCCGGATGGCGAAGGCATGCCAAAGTCGCCACCAACGATTTGTCAGGAGAAAAACCATGGATGTTCGCGCCGCCGTCGCCGTGCAGGCTGGAAAGCCGCTTGAGGTCATGACCGTTCAACTCGAAGGCCCGCGCGCCGGCGAAGTGCTGATCGAAGTCAAGGCCACCGGGATCTGTCACACCGACGATTTCACGCTCTCTGGCGCCGATCCGGAAGGTCTCTTCCCGGCCATTCTCGGCCATGAAGGTGCAGGCATCGTGGTTGATGTCGGCCCGGGCGTGACCTCGGTGAAGAAGGGTGACCATGTCATTCCGCTCTACACGCCGGAATGCCGCGAATGCTATTCCTGCACCTCGCGCAAGACCAATCTCTGCACCTCGATCCGCGCCACTCAGGGCCAGGGCGTGATGCCTGACGGCACGAGCCGCTTCTCGATCGGCAAGGACAAGATCCATCACTACATGGGCTGCTCGACCTTCTCGAACTTCACGGTTCTGCCGGAGATTGCGGTCGCCAAGGTCAACCCGGACGCCCCCTTCGACAAGATCTGCTACATCGGCTGCGGTGTCACGACCGGCATCGGCGCCGTCATCAACACCGCCAAGGTCGAAATCGGCTCGACTGCGATCGTCTTCGGTCTCGGCGGCATTGGTTTGAACGTGCTGCAGGGCCTGCGCCTTGCCGGTGCAGACATGATCATCGGCGTCGACATCAACCCGGACCGTAAGGAATGGGGCGAAAAATTCGGCATGACGCATTTCGTCAATCCGAAGGAAGTCGGCGACGATATCGTGCCCTATCTCGTCAACATGACCAAGCGCGGCAACGATCTGATCGGCGGCGCCGACTACACCTTCGACTGCACCGGCAACACCAAGGTGATGCGCCAGGCGCTCGAAAGCTCGCATCGCGGCTGGGGCAAATCCGTCATCATCGGCGTCGCCGGCGCCGGCCAGGAAATCTCGACGCGTCCCTTCCAGCTGGTCACCGGTCGCAACTGGATGGGCACCGCCTTTGGCGGCGCGCGCGGCCGCACCGACGTGCCGAAGATCGTCGACTGGTACATGGAAGGCAAGATCCAGATCGACCCGATGATCACCCACACCATGCCGCTCGAAGACATCAACAAGGGCTTTGAGCTGATGCACAAGGGCGAATCGATCCGCGGCGTCGTGGTCTATTGATGTCTGTGGCTTACACTGTCGACGTGCGGAGGCTCGACGAGTTCTCCGCCGCCGATCTCTACGACATGCTGAAGCTGCGCGTCGACGTTTTCGTCGTCGAGCAGCACTGCTCTTATCCAGAGCTTGACGGCAACGACAAGGACTGCCTGCATCTGCGGCTGCTCGATGGCGAAGAGCTGCTCGCCTGCGCGCGGCTTTGGCGGCCCTCGGCGGAGCACCATCCGCGCATCGGCCGCGTCGCGGTCTCTCCTGATCATCGCGGCAAGCGGCTGGGCGAAGCGCTGATGCGCGAGGCGATTTCAGAGGTCGAAAAACGCCATCCTGGTGAGCCGATCGAGATCTCCGCGCAGAGCCATTTGCAGAAGTTTTACGGATCGCTGGGATTTGAGGTGATCTCGGAGGAGTATCTGGAGGATGGCATCCCGCATGTGGATATGCTGCGGAAAGGATAGCCGATGCCCGAAATCTATGTCGATGCCGATGCCTGTCCGGTGAAGCCGGAGATCCTGAAGGTCGCCGAGCGGCATGATCTGCCCGTCACCTTTGTTGCGAATTCGGGCTTGCGCCCCTCGCGCGATCCAATGGTCAAGAATGTCATCGTGTCCGGCGCCTTCGATGCGGCCGACGACTGGATTGCCGAGCGTTGCGGCGAAGGTGACATCGTTGTGACAGCCGACGTGCCGCTGGCCGGTCGCTGTGTGGCCGCAGGTGCGCTGGTGACCGGACCGACAGGACGGATCTTCGACACGGCCAATATCGGCATGGCGACGGCGATGCGCGACCTTGGCGCCCATTTGCGCGAAACCGGTGAGAGCAAGGGCTACAACGCCGCCTTTTCGCCCCGCGACCGATCCGCCTTCCTCGAAACGCTCGACCGGCTTTGCCGTCGGGTGAAGAAATGAGCCCCGAAAGGGCCCTGAATAAGGACAGATCCCCATGAACATCCTCTCCCAGAACACCGCTTTCGGCGGCATGCAGGGCGTTTTCTCGCATCAGTCGGACGTGACCGGCACGGAAATGACCTTTGCCGTTTTCGTCCCGCCCCAGGCGATCGCCGAAAGGCGGCCCGTTCTCTGGTACCTCTCAGGGCTGACCTGCAGCCACGCCAACGTCATGGAAAAAGGTGAATACCGGCGCATGGCAGCCGAGCTTGGCCTCATCATCGTCTGCCCGGACACCAGCCCGCGCGGCAACGACGTGCCCGACGAACTCACCAATTGGAAGATGGGCAAGGGTGCGGGCATGTATCTGAATGCCACCGAAACGCCCTGGGCCGAGCACTTCCAGATGTACACCTACATCACGGAGGAACTGCCGGCGCTGATCGCCGAACAGTTCCGCGCCAACATGGACCGCCAGGGCATTTTTGGCCATTCTATGGGCGGCCATGGCGCGATGACGATTGCGCTGAAGAACCCGGAGCGCTTCAAAAGCTGCTCGGCCTTCGCCCCGATCGTCAATCCGCTGACCGCCGACTGGACCCAGGATGCCTTCGAGAAATATCTCGGCACTGACAAGGCGAAGTGGCGGGAATACGACGCCTGCGCATTGGTTGAAGACGGCGCCCACTTCCCGGAATTTCTCATCGATCAGGGCAAGGCCGACAGTTTTCTCGAGACGGGCCTTGCGCCCTGGAAGTTCGAGGAGGCCGTCAAGGGCACGGATATCGGCCTGACGCTCAGGATGCATGAGCGCTATGACCACTCCTACTACTTCATCTCGACCTTCATGGAGGATCATTTGAAGTGGCATGCGGAAAGGTTGGGGTGAGCAGAACCTGTGGTCTAACCTCGGAGAATAGCGCAACAGGCATGATGCAGAACAGACATTTGCTTCTGACGGCAGCAGGCCTGGCCGCGATAGCCTTCCTATTGCCGAGACTTGGCATAGCCTCGAACGGTGTGGCGCTCGCTCTGTGGGTTGCAAATCTGTTCGTGAGTTATTGCGGCTTCCGCAATGGACGTTATCGCCCATTCTGGCTCACATGGGGATTGGTCACGGTGGCTGGGTTCATTCTCTTCGGCGTTACCAGTCCGCTCTCTCTGTTGATGGTGGCCATCGTCCTGAGCCGGTGACAACTAAACGCCCGACCAGATGCGGTCGTGCTCGGGTCTGTCCCGAGCATCCGCTGCCGTCTGATTGATGGAGACGTGAGCAGATCCTCGGCACAAGGCCGAGGATGACGACCGGCTATGCCAGCGCGCGCGCCCTCACCCCCGACGATAGACGAACCGCTCGAAGTCCGCCGGTCGGCCCTGGCCCGTGATGTCGAAGCAGAACATGCCGGCGAAGGCGCCGGTGAAGGAGCCGTGTTCGCCGAAGCCGCCTTCGTCGGAGACGACGCCGGCATCGAGCACTGGGCCAATGGACTGCCATGTACCCTCGCCCGCCGGGCGCCAGAAGAATTGCAGATCGCTGTCGGTGACGTCCATGGCAAGATCGATCGCGCCATCGGGGATCGACTGGCCCATGCCGATGGGGAAAGTGAGATTGCCGGAGGGATAATCGCCGGGGCACGACAGGATGATCAGCGAGCGGCCGAGCTTCTCGTCCGTAGAGACCCCGAGCGCATGGAACTTGGTGCGATTGTAGTAGTGGGTCAGACCCGCGACCTGCTGATAGGTTTCGGGCGAGAACTCCAGCCGCGTTTCGACGCGGAAGCGGTGATGCTCCTGGCGGCGGGCGATGAGCGACTGTTCGAACCAGGAGCCGATGCTTTCGCGGCCATAGAGGCGCAAACGCCCTGCCCGTTCAGTCAGGCTGAAGAGACGCTCCGGCTGCGGCGTGCGCAGCCACTGGAATTCCCTAGGTAAGTCCGGGCTGTCGAAGGCGCTGACGATCTCGACCGGCTCCTTGCGCTTCACCGCACCACTGGGCGCCGGAACCTCGACGGATGGTACGACGCCGCCCTGTTCGAGATAGAGCCAACCGTCTTCCTTCCAGACGCATTTCTGCAGGCCCGTTTCGCGGCCGAGCGTGCAGCGACGCTTGGGCGGCATGGGACGCCCGCAGAGATGGGTGTGATAGCACAGACCATCCGATGTTTCGACATATTGGCCGTGACCGGCGCGTTGCAGGACAGCGTCAGGGGCATCTTTCGAGGTGATGAGATGCGTGTTCGGATGCATTTCGTAGGGACCATCGATCGCGCGCGCGCGGGCCATGGTCACGACATGGTCGTAGCCAGTGCCGCCCTCGGCGGTCGTCAGGTAATACCAGCCATTGCGCTTGAAGACATGCGGGCCTTCGACCAGACCCTGTCTGCTGCCCTCGAAGATGTTCTTGATCGGGCCGGTGAGCCGCTTCGTCTTCGGGTCCCATTCCTGGAGAAGGATGCCGTCGAACTTGGCGTGGCCGATCGTGTTGCGCGCCTCGGGGCGGTGATTCCACTGCATGTTGAGGAACCACTTGCGCCCGTCGTCATCGTGAAAAAGTGACGGGTCGAAGCCGGAGGAATTGACGTAGATCGGGTCCGACCACGGGCCTTCGATGGAGGGGGACGTGACGATGTAATTATGCGCGTCCTTGAAGGAGCCCTCGAAGCGCTTCACGTCGGTGTAGACGAGCCAGAACAAGCCATCGGCGTAGGACAGGCACGGCGCCCAGACGCCGCAGCTGTCAGGATTGCCACGCATGTCGAGCTGGCTGGCGCGGGTGAGCGGACGGGTCACGAGCTCCCAGTTCGCGAGATCGCGCGAATGGTGGATCTGGACGCCCGGAAACCATTCGAAGGTGGAGGTGGCGATGTAGTAGTCGTCGCCCACGCGGCAGATCGACGGATCCGGATTGAAGCCGGGCAGGATGGGGTTGATGATCATGGCGTGTGGTTTCTCCTCCGCAATTACCTCTCCCCCTGCGGGAGAGGAAGAAAAATCAGGGTCTTAGCCAAAGGCTCAAGCCCTAGATTTTTCAGGAGAGGGGCTGCCTCACTGACAAGCCCCTCTCTTGGGATTTCTAGCACTTAGCTCACGCTAAGCTGCTGAAATCCCGTTCTCCCCCGCCAGGGGGGAGATTAGTCGCCAGCCGCGATACCCACCTCCGCCTTGAGGGGGGAGGTCGCCGCGAAGCGGCGGGTGGGGGTGATGTTCGCGAGTTCTACACCTTCATGTGAAGCCGAACTCCTGCACGTCAACCCACCCCGAAGCTTCGCTCCGACCCTCCCCCTCAAGGGGAGGGTGTCTATCCCAACTTACTTCTTCTTCCGTGGCGGGCCCTTGCGTTCGGCAGACGCTGCCCAAATGTTGATGTCGGCGTCCTTGGCGAAGACGTCGATTTCGGCGAGCTCTTCTGCCGTGAAATCGGGCGTTTCGATTGCCTTAACGCAATCCTCCACCTGAGAAGGCTTCGACGCGCCGATCAGGGCGGTGGTGATATGGCCGCCGCGCAGCACCCAGGAAAGCGCCATCTGCGCCAGCGTCTGGCCGCGCTTTTCCGCGATCTTGTTGAGGCCCCGGATGTTTTCGAGATTGCGCTCGTTGAGGAAGCCCGGGTCGAGCGACTTGTCCTGCGTCGCGCGGGTGCCCTCCGGAATACCATCAAGGTATTTCGAGGTCAGCATGCCCTGCGCAAGCGGCGAGAAGACGATCGAGCCGACGCCAAGATCTTCCAGCGTGTCGATCAGGCCGTCTTCCTCGATCCAACGGTTGATCATCGAGTAGCTGGGCTGGTGGATGAGAAGCGGTGTGCCCAAGCTTTTGAGGATGTCATGGGCTTCGCGGGTGCGCTTCGAATTGTAGGAGGAAATGCCGACATATTGCGCCCTGCCCGAGCGGACGATGTGATCGAGCGCGCCGCATGTTTCCTCAAGCGGCGTATCGGGATCGAAGCGATGCGAATAGAAGATGTCGACATAGTCGAGGCCCATGCGCTTCAGGCTCTGGTCGCAGGAAGCGATGAGATATTTGCGGCTGCCCCACTCGCCGTAGGGACCCGGCCACATGTTGTAGCCGGCCTTGGACGAGATGATCAGCTCGTCGCGGTATCCGCGAAAATCGGTCTTGAGGATTTCGCCGAAAGCTTCTTCCGCGGAGCCTGCCGGCGGGCCGTAATTGTTGGCGAGGTCGAAATGGGTGATGCCGAGGTCGAAAGCCTTGCGGCAGATCGCCTGCTTGGTGGAATGCGGCGTGTCGTTGCCGAAATTGTGCCAGAGGCCGAGCGAAATCGCCGGCAGCTTCAGCCCGCTCTTGCCGCAGCGATTATAGGTCATCCGCTCATAGCGGTTTTCGGCGGGGGTGTAGGTCATGGATGGTTCTCTCCCGGATGCATGTGCTCGGCGGATGCGAAGACCCCTTCTGGCCTGCCGGCCATCTCCCCCACAAGGGGGGGAGACTGATCGGGGACGCCTCCTGCTCTCCGCCAGCCGCAACTTAGCGGAGACGGAGAAGAATCCCAGAGGCAGGCGCGGAAAAGCCCCTCCCCCTTGTGGGGAAGAGTTAGGGAGGCGTTCTAGCGAAGCAGAGCCTGCGCTTCTTCGATACCCAGAGCTGCCGGTTGGGTGCAGGTTGTCGACAGGGTGACGAACTCACCCGTCTCACCCGACTTCAGGATCGACACCATGACGTCGACGCCGTGCAGGGTGCGGTCGAGCGAGCAGCGGGCATCGCGGCCTTCGAGGATGGCGACTGCCATGTCGGCAAGACCGGCCGTGCGGTAGTTGGCGCGCGGACCTTGCGGGCTTTCCTGGTTGTTGCGACCGAAGGGATGATCCCAGGCTTCGAGCGGCTGGATATCCTTGTTGCGGCCGGAGGCTTCGACCACACCACCGAAGAAGTTCGGGTCCGGCACATAGAGCGAGCCCTCGGTACCGTAGAGTTCGGTATTGGCGTGGCGGTGGCTCCAGACATCCCAGCTGGCGGACAGGGTGATCGTGGCACCATTCTGGAATTCCAAGAGCGCATGGATGTTGGTGGGGGTCTTCACCGGGATCGTCTCGCCATTGCGCGGCTGGCTGGTGATGGTGCGGGTCTCATTGGCCATCGAAGTCAGGGCCGCCACACGCTTCACCGGGCCGATCAGGTTGATCAGGTTGGCGATGTAGTAAGGGCCGAGGTCGAGAATCGGTCCGCCGCCCGGCAGAAAGAAGAAGTCCGGGTTCGGATGCCACATTTCCATGCCCGGGCTCATGACATGGCAGGTGCCGGAGGTGACGCGGCCGATGCCGCCCTTGTCGATATAGGCACGCGCCAGCTGATGCGCACCGCCGAGGAAGGTATCGGGCGCGCAGCCAACCGACAGGCCATTGGCCTTGGCGATGGCACGCAGGTCTTCGCCCTGTTCGAGCGACAGTACCAGCGGCTTTTCCGAATAGACGTGTTTGCCGGCTTCGAGGATGCGCTTGGAGACCGGGTAATGTGCATCCGGGATCGTCAGGTTGACGACGATATCGACCTCGGGATTGGCGAGAAGCTCGTCAATGGTCTGCGCCTTGACGCCGTATTCTTCGGCGCGCAGCTGCGCCGCACTCATGTTGATGTCGGCGCAAGCGACGACCTTCAGGCCGCGAAACAGCGGCGCCAGCGTAAAGTAGGTGATGGAGATATTGCCGCATCCAATGATGCCGACGCCGAGTTCGCGTGCCATGGGAAATGTCCTGCTTGCTGCGAGTGGTTCAATAGGTCTTGAAGGATGCGATCGAGCGGGTGATCAGTCGGTCGATATCCTTGGGATTGTCGTGTTCGACGACGAAATGCTTGACGCGGGTGCTCTTCAGCGCCGCGATCAGGCCCTTCCAGTCGACGGCGCCATGGCCAACATCGGCCCAGCCGTCTTCGTCCGTATTCTCGCCAGCCGGCGCGATGTCCTTGACGTGGACGGCGCTGATGCGCTTGCCGTAGCTTTCGATCCAGGCGAACGGGTCGGCATGGCCTCGGATGACCCAGGCGATATCGGCTTCCCAGTCGAGCTCGGGTCCGCCGGCGAAGATCTGTTCCTGCGGGGTCGATCCGTCCGGTAAGCTTACGAATTCGAAGTCGTGATTGTGCCAGCCGAAAACGAGACCGGCATCGCGCAGCGGCTTGCCGGCGGCCTGCAGGCGCTGGCCGAAGGCGAACCAGCCCGCCGCATCCGTCGGGCGCTGGTCGGGCATCAGATAAGGGCAATAGACCGCTTCGATACCTAGTGTCTTGGCGATCTTGATCACGCGGGTCGGATCGTTCTCGATCATGTCGAGGCCGAAATGGGCGGTCGGCATGGTCAAGGCATTGTCATCGAGTTCCTTGCGGAAAGCGTCGAGTTCGCCATCGGCAAGCGACGCGTAGAGGGCGCCATACCCCTCGACTTCACTGTAGCCGGCGGCCTGGAGCTTTGGATAGATGCCGCTGAAGGGCTGGAAGTTGCGGGCGCTGTAAAGCTGAAAGCCGAGTTTGGTCATGGGGGTAGTCTCCTCCTCGTTTTTCCCTGGATCGGGCGCCCAGGGCCTTATCTGTGCGCCTGTCAGTCAACAGACTGGCAGCTATAGAGATCGTAGATGCGGAATGCCGGCAGGGTGCCTGCGGCAAGCGGTGTGTCCGGTTTGAAGATGACGCGGCTGCTCTCGCCGGCCGAAAGGTCGAAGGCGTTGTCCGAATAGCGGCCGGGGGTTGCGCTTTCGAGCATGACGAAAAGTGCGAGGCCTTGGGACGTGACGGAGACCTCGAAGCTACCGTCGCCGGTCGGGGACACCGAGACTTTGAGGCGTGCCGGCTCTAGATCGAGCGCCTTGTAGGTGCCGTTGATAAAATGCCCCTCCCCGGTCATGCCGTTGGAAGCACTGAAGCTCCAGGCGAGAAGGCCGTCGGCCGGGATCTCGCTGGAATCGAGCGTGACCAAGATGTCGGCGGCATCCGGGCCGCAATCGCACTGCACGCACTTAAGCGGAATGCGCTCGCCGGAGAGCGTCAAGACGAAGAGATTGGCGTCGATGGTCACGGTATCCAGTGTGTCGTTGACCATCGAAAGCGCGATGCTGGTGCCGTCTTCGGACGGAATGGCGGCGACCGCGACCGGCTGGAAGAAGCGGCGCACCATGTAATGCATCGCCTTCCAGCTGCCGCCGTAATCGAGGCTGGACCAGGAGGCGACCGGCCAGGTGTCGTTGAGCTGCCAATAGACCGTGCCCATGCAATGGGGTTTCAGCGAGCGCCAGTATTCGACGGCGGTCTTGATGGCGAGGCCCTGCTGGATCTGGCTCAGATAGACGAAATTGGCGAAATCCTTCGGAAAACGGAAATAGCGGAACATGGTGCCCGCGATCCGCTCATTGCCGCCGGCATTCTTCTGGTGCAGCTCGATCACCGGCGAGGCGATGTTCATGTCGGCCTTGTCGGCAAAGCTCTCGATGACCGGCAGCGAGGTATAGGACTGGAAGCCGAATTCCGAGCAGAAGCGCGGTTTGACAGTTCGGTAATTATCGAAGCTCTTGTTCTCGTGCCAGACCGACCAGTAATGCATGTCGCCGGAGCCGTCGGCATGCCAGGCATCGCCATAGTCGAGATAGCCGGAGGCCGGGCTCGACGGCCACCAGATGCCTTGCGGGAAGCTCTTCTTGACGCCCTGCTCGATGACGCGGTTGAGGCGGTCATAGGCGACGAGGTAACGGTCTCTGTTGTTGCGGGATTCCGGGAACCAGGTGAGCGCACCGACGAGCTCGTTGTCGCCGCACCAGATGACGATGGAGGCGTGGCTCGACAGGCGCTTCACCTGATATTCGACCTCGTGGGCGACGTTGTCGAGGAAGTCCTCGGTGCAAGGGTAGAGATTGCAGGCGAACATGAAGTCCTGCCAAACCATCAGGCCGAGCCGGTCGCAGAGATCGTAGAACCAGTCGGCCTCGTAGAAGCCACCGCCCCAGATGCGGATCATGTTCATATGCGCGGCGACGGCCGAGTTCAGCAGATCGGTCGTCTTCTCCTCCGACGAGCGGGAAAACAGCGCATCCGCCGGGATCCAGTTGGCGCCGCGGCAGAAAATCTCGCGGCCGTTGACCTTGAGCGCGAAGCGGCTGCCGGCTTCATCCGGATCGGTGATCAGCTCGACGGTGCGCAGACCGATCTGACGGGTAATCGTCTCCGTCGGCAGGTCGACGGTCAGCGTATAGAGCTCCTGCTCGCCTGAGCCTGCAGGCCACCAGAGGCGCGGGTTTTCCACTTCGAAGACATGGACAATCTTGGTTTCGCCAGCAGAAATGCCGACATCAAGCCGCACGCGTTCTCCATCGAGCGTGAAGTGCATCGGCACGACCGCAGGCTCGACAGAATGAATGGTAGCGGTAACCTTGAGCTCGACGCGACCATCGGCGTGATGGACCTGCTCGGTCTCCACATGCTCGATGCGGGCGGGGTCGAGCTTTTTCAGCGACAGCGTGCCGTAGATGCCGAGGGGCGCAATCGCGATGTTCCAGTCCCAACCGAAATGGCATTGCGGCTTGCGCAGCATGTTGCCGTTGGGGATCGGCGAATTGGCAGTCGAATAGGGAATGTAGAAGGGCTGGCGGGCCTGGCGTTCGGCCCCGGCAGAGATGCTGGAATGGAAGACGATGCGGATGGTGTTTTCACCCGGCTGAAGCGCATGACTGACATCGGGGCGATAGCGGCGGAAACAGTTGTCGGCTGACAGCACCGGCACATCGTTGATGAAGACGACGGCGACCGTGTCGAGATAGTCGATGTCGAGATACCAGCTGCCGGAGATATCGGGCACGACGACCTGACGTTCGATGACCCAGTCGCGCTCGGCAACCCATTGCACGACTTCTTCGTTGCGACCGAAATAGGGATCGGGGATCAGGCCTGCGGCATGCAGCGCCGAATGCACATCGCCCGGCAGCGTGATCGCCGCTTGATGGTCGCCGTCGGCGGACGAAAGACGCCATTCGCCGTGAAGATCGATGGCGCCGTTGTGGGCATTCTGGGTCATGACGACAGTCCTGCAGAAGAAAAAGGCGCCCCGGTCACAGGCCGGGACGCAGGGGGGAACGTGTCAGATGCGCTCTTCGGTCTGCGCATCGAAAAGGGAGGCAACTTCCATGTCGAAGCCGAGGCGGACCTTGGCGCCCGGCGCATAACGGCGGGTGCCACCGATGCGGACCGACATGGTGTGGCCGGCATGTTTGAGCCAGAGCAGGTTGTCGGCGCCCATTGGCTCCTCGATGTCGACGACGGCCTCGTGCAGCTCGCCGATACCAGCCTCTTCATCGACCTTGATATGCTCCGGACGCACGCCGAGGATAACCTTGCGGCCACCCGTCAGCGGCTCTTCCGAGCGATATCCCTTCATCGAGAACAGGACGTCGTGGGTGCGGAAGAAGATCTCGCCGCCTTCGTTGACGAGGTCGCCATGCAAGAAGTTCATCGACGGCGAGCCGATGAAGCCGGCGACGAAAAGGTTTCTCGGCTGGTTGTAGATCGTGTTCGGATCGGCGAGCTGCTGGATCTCGCCGCTCTTCATGATCGCGATGCGATCGGCGAGCGTCAGGGCCTCGATCTGGTCATGGGTGACGTAGATCATCGTGTTCTTGAGGCTGTGGTGCAGGCGCTTGATCTCGACGCGAAGCTCCGAGCGCAGCTTGGCATCGAGGTTGGACAGCGGCTCGTCGAACAGGAAGACGTCGACGTCACGCACCAGAGCACGCCCGATCGCTACGCGCTGACGCTGACCACCAGACAGTGCCGACGGCTTGCGATCGAGCAGCGGTCCGATCTGCAGGATGTCGGCGGCGCGCTGGACGCGCTTTTCGATTTCGTCCTTCGGCATCTTGGCGACCTGCAGGCCGAAGGAGAGGTTCTTCTTCACCGACATCTGCGGATAAAGCGCATAGGACTGGAACACCATGCCGATGCCGCGGTCCTTGGGCTCTTCCCAGGTGACGTTCTTGCCCTTGATGAAGATCTGCCCGTCGGTCGGCTCCAGAAGGCCGGCGATGCAGTTGAGCAAAGTGGACTTGCCGCAGCCGGATGAGCCCAGGAGAACGATGAACTCACCGTCGACAATGTCGAGATTGAGGTTTTCCAGCACCTTGACAGCGCCGAAGCTCAAAGAGAGGTCCTTGATCGATACACTATGCGACATGAGCTTAACCCTTGACTGCGCCGGCGGCGATGCCCCGGACGAACAGGCGTCCGGAAATGAAGTAGACGATGAGCGGCACAGCGCCGGTGAGCAATGTTGCGGCCATGTTGACGTTGTATTCCTTCACGCCCTGGACCGAGTTGACGATGTTGTTGAGCTGTACCGTCATCGGGTAATATTCCGGTCGGGTGAACACGACGCCGAACAGGAAGTCGTTCCAGATGCCGGTGATCTGCAGGATCATGGCGACCACGAAGATCGGCAGCGACATGGGCAGCATGATCCTGAGATAGATCTGCCAGAACCCTGCCCCATCGATACGGGCGGCCTTGAACAGCTCTTCCGGCAGCGAGGTGAAGTAGTTGCGGAAGAGCAGCGTGAGGATCGGCATGCCGAAGATGGTGTGCACGAGCACGAGACCCGTGAGCGTGCCGTAGATGCCCATTTCCCTGAGCACGATGACGATCGGGTAGATCATCACCTGATAGGGAATGAAGGCGCCGATGATCAGGATCGTGAAGAACAGTTCCGCACCCTTGAAGCGCCAGTTGGCGAGCGCGTAGCCATTGACCGAGGCGATCAGGATGGAGATCAGCGTCGACGGCACGGTGATGCGCACGGAATTCCAGAAGCCGCGCGAAAGACCATCACAGTTGAGACCGGTGCAGGCGGTCGCCCAGGCCTTGACCCAGGGCTCGAAGGTGATCTCCATCGGCGGCGAGAAGATATTGCCGAGACGGATCTCCGGCATGCCCTTCAGCGATGTGACGATCATCACGTAGAGCGGGATCAGATAGTAGATCGCAAAGAAGATCAGCGACCCATAGAGCATAATGTTGCGACCCGAGAAGGTGCGCTTAGGCTTGGCCCCGCGTGGGCCCGACCCGACATGATCGGAGCCAACCTGATGTGAGACCGCATCGAAACCGGCAGCAGTGGTGTTGAGGGAACCGGGATTAGCCACGCTTCTTTCCTCCGAATTCGAGATAGGCCCAGGGGATGATGATGATCGCGACCGTCAGCAGCATCATGGTCGATGCGGCAAAGCCCTGACCGAGATTCTGCGCCTGGAACATGTAGTCGTAGACGTATTTTGCAGGGACTTCGGAGGCGATACCGGGGCCGCCGCTGGTCTGGGCGACGACGAGGTCGTAGAGGCGGACGATGCCGGATGTGATGATGACCAGCGTGGTGATGAAGACCGGGCGCATCATCGGAATGATGATGAAGAGGTAGGTCTTCCACATGGGAATGCCGTCGACGCGCGAGGCCTTCCAGATGTCTTCGTCGATGCCACGCAGACCCGCGAGCAACAGGCACATCACCAACCCCGTTCCCTGCCAGAGGCCGGCGATCAGGATGCCGTAGATGACGATCTCCGAATTGTAGAGCGGGTTGAAGGTGAAGGTCTCCCAGCCCAACGACCGCACGATCGACTGCACCCCGAAATCCGGGTTGAGGATCCATTGCCAGACGAGACCGGTAACGATGAAGGACAGCGCGAAGGGATAGAGAAAGATCGTGCGGAAGGCGTTCTCGAAGCGGATCTTCTGATCCATCAGCGCTGCCAGCAAGAACCCGATCACGATCGAGAAGATCAGCGAGAGAATGCCGTAGATCGCCAGGTTCTGGATCGAAATGATCCATCGCGGCGCATCCCACAGGCGTTCATACTGCTCGAAGCCGACGAAATTGGCGCGCGGCAGAAGCCTGGAATTGGTGAAGGAATAGACGACCGTCCAGATAGTCCCCCCAAGGAAGATGACCATTGCGGTCAGCACCATTGGAATGGACGCGATCTTGGCGTTCAGATTGCGAAACAGCTTGTTGGGTCGACCAGCATGCGACGGGCTCGCCATGGGTCAGTCCTCCTCGTCCTGGACACGGGTGCTCGTACCAAGGCCATCACGCTGAAAACACACGCTTCCCGCACGCAGCCGGCACACGGGCGCGGACGCCCTACCCCGGTCGAAAATGGCCTGCGTCCAGCCAGGGCAGCCCCTGGCTGGACAGGTCACCCGCGATTAATCAGCGGAAGCGATGATGTCGGCGAAGCGCTTCTGCGCATCTTCGACGGTCATGGACGGATTGGCGAAGAACTCGGAGAAGAGGTCTTCCTTCTGCTTCTGACTATCGGCAGAAAGCAGTTGGTCGGTGCCCTGGATGACATTGCCCTTGGCGAGAATGTCGAGGCCCTTCTTCATGCAGTCGTTGGCAGCGGCGAGATCGACGTCACCGCGAACCGGCAATGAACCCTTCTTCAGGTTGAACGCAACCTGTGTTGCAGGCGCAACCAGGGTGGCGGCAAGAACGTCCTGTGCAGCAGACTTTTCTTCGTCATCGAGAACGGGGAAGTAGAATGCGTCACCGCCGGTCGAGATGATCTCGTTCACGCCGAGGCCCGGTAGGCAGGTGTAGTCCGTACCCGCAACCTGACCGGCGAGTGCGAATTCGCCCTGTGCCCAGTCACCCATGATCTGGCCGCCGGCCTTGCCGGTGATGACCAGATTGGTGGCCTGGTTCCAATCCTGAACATTGGAGCCCTTGGACATTTTGCGCGCATCGTCGGCAGCTGCGAACACCTTGGCGATCTCAGGACCGGCTGCGACGTCCGCATCCTTGTCCTTGAACACCTTTTCGAAGGTTTCCTTGCCGGCGATGGCGACCATCAGAACGTCGAAGGCCCCAGCCGACTGCCACGGCTGACCACCGACGGCGAGCGGAATGATGCCCTTGGCTTCAAGCGCGGGGGCTGCCGCGACGAATTCGTCCCAGTTCTTCGGCACGGCAACGCCGGCCTGTTCGAAGGCGGCGTTGGAAAGCCACAACCACTGCCAGGAGTGGATGTTGACCGGGGCGCAGTAAACCTTGCCGTCGATCGTGCAGCTTTCAAGCAGGCTTGCAGGCTTGATGATATCCTTCCAGCCTTCCTTTTCGGCGACGGCAGTCAGGTCCTTCATCAGCCCGGCTTCGGCCAGTTCCTCGGCCTGGCGGCCGTGGTTGAACTGGGTTGCAGCCATCGGATCACCACCGGTGATGCGGCTGATCATGATCGGGCGGGCGGTACCGCCGGAACCGGCGATAGCGCCGTCGACCCATTTATTGCCGGTGGCGTCGAATGCCTTGGCGAGCTCGGCGACAGCAGCGGCTTCACCGCCCGACGTCCACCAATGGGTTACCTCGAGATCGGTGGCCTGTGCTGCCGCAAACGGCATGACAACAGTAGCGGCCAAAGCTGCCGCAAAGCTACGAAAATTCATGAGTCTCCTCCCTCACTGAAACGTTGCCGGAAAAACTTATGTCAAAGAATTTTGGAGCGCAACCTGTCGGATTGTAAATTTTCCATTACAGCCAAATTTCAGCGCAGGCGTGTGCCTCAGGCGCGTCGTTCAAAACGCTTTGGGTGAGATGGATATTGCGCAGCAGCATGAAAACGATCGTTTCAGGTCCAATGAATTGTCGAACATTTAAGAATAATTTGCTGCATGGGCGTCCAAGGGCGCCCAGATCCGTTGAGGACCACAGGATAAAATGCCGCCTCCCGCCTTGGTTGTATTCCTTCGCAGCGCAGCATGGAAAAGGGCTCGACAAATCGACTGTATCGTTTCAGATTTTTCCTTCACCGCACCGGGAGGAGGTGCCGGTCTCCAGGTTTGCAGGCAGGAAAAAGCCAACTATAAGCGTGACTTGTGCGAGTGACGGGGACGACATGACAGATCAGCAGGGGAGCGGCCTGATGGACCGCCCAGTGGCGACGAAAGAGCGGCCGACGCTCAAGACGATCGCCTTCATGACCGGGCTCGGCATCACCACGGTGTCACGCGCCCTGAAAGATGCGCCCGACATCGGCGCCGAGACCAAGGAACGCGTGCGCATGGTCGCACGTCAGCTCGGCTATCAGCCGAACCGCGCGGGCGTCCGCCTCAGAACCGGCAAGACCAACGTGATCGCACTGGTGCTTGGTATCGACGAGGAAATCCTCGGTTTTTCCAACCAGATGGTTGTCGGCATATCGGAGGTGCTTGCCGGCACGCCCTACCATATCGTCGTGACGCCGCATGCGCATACCAAGGATCCGATGCTGCCCGTGCGGTACATCCTCGAGACCGGTTCTGCCGATGGCGTGATCATTTCACGCACCGAGCCGGATGACGCGCGGGTGCGGCTGCTCACCGAGCAAAACATGCCCTTCGTCACCCATGGACGCACAGCCATGGGCATCGAGCATCCCTATCACGACTTCGACAACGAGACCTTCGCTTACCAGGCGGTCGAACGGCTGGTGAAGCGCGGCCGCAAGCGCATCGCGCTTCTGCCGCCGCCGAGCAAGCTCACCTATTACAAGCATACCTTCGACGGCTTCATGCGCGGCCTCAAGGCCTTCGGTGCGGAGGAAGTACCGCTTCACATCAACATCGACGCGTCGCTTGGACAGATCCGCACGGCAGTCGAGGATCTGATGCGAGGACCGGATGCGCCGGACGGCTTGATCTCCTCTTCCGGCAGCAGCGCGATTGCCGCCAATGCCGGCATCGAAGCGGCCGGCAAGCGGGTTGGCGTCGAGATCGACCTGGTGGCAAAACAAGGGACGCCGATCCTGAACTGGATTCGCCCCGACATCATCGCCGTCTACGAGGATGTACGCCAATCGGGCCGAGAACTCGCCAAGGCGGTGATCGCCAGGATCGACGGCGTCGACCCTGGGCTGCTGCAGAGCATCACCGAGCCGCGCTGGGAACAGTCATGACGTCTGCAGGCGCCGATCACCCGGCCGCACGCTTGGGATAATCAGGCGTAGGATGGGCGCTGGCCATCGTCCCAGACCACGACCGAATTGCGGCCGTTGACCTTGGCGGCATGCAGAGCCGCGTCCGCCCGCTTCAGCAATTCGTCCGCCGTCACCTGCAATGCCCCATGGGCGACGCCGACGCTGACCGTCACCGGCACGAGTTCGCCACCGAGGAAGAACATCTGCTGCTCTACACTGTCATGGATGATATGGCCGAGCTTCTCGGCCTCCTCGATCTTGCAGAAGGGTACATAGGCGGCAAACTCTGCACCCGCCAGACGGCCGAGCAAGGCGTGCTCGGGCAGTTCGCGCAGGATCAACTCAGCGCAGGTCTTCAACACCTCGTCACCGCCGGAATGGCCGTATTGGTCGTTGATCCGCTTCACATGGTCGACGTCGACATAGAGGAAGGCCCCCTCGCCGCGCACCTTGGTCGAGAGCGTTTGCAGCATATCGAGAAAGGTGAAGCGATTGGCAAGGCCGGTCAGCGTGTCCGTCGCGGCCGACCAGTGATGTTCCACCAGCAGGCGGTCGCGCACCAGAAGGAAGATCGAGAGCGGCGCGATCACGGCATGCACGAAGATCGCGAACACCACGAGGGTCAGCCAGAGAGGCCCGGAGCCGACGACATCGGAGGCGTTAAACGGCCAGACATAGGCCACAAGAGCCGCGATGAGCAGAACCACAGCCAGGGCCGCAAACCAGAGATAAGCAAAGGGACGGTTGGAAAGTCGCTCTTCGACTTCGGACGACTTCAGCTCCCAGGCAGCCAATCCGGTATAGATCGCGCCGACAACGGCGGCGACCAGGAAACGGGCCGTCACGTCGTCCTGCAAAAGGGGCGCAGACGCCGCCAGCAGGAAAAAGGCAAGCGGCCCCACGGCGGCGAGCTTCAGATCAAGCGCCCGGTGATCGAAGGCCCGCATGCCCTGCCAGGCAAGTGCCGCGCCCGACAGGATGAGCGTCTGAGCGAGGACAACCGTGATCAGTCCGTGGCCGCCATCCGAGAAGGCCGAGAGCAATGCACCGAGCGCCGCAAGCCCGGATGCCGCGGAAAATAGCAAGAATTCGTTTCGATTCGGCTCCTCCCGCCAATGTCGCGCATAAAGCGCAGCAAAGACCGCCAGAACTGCAAATGCGCCGAGCGCCAGTGTAGATAAATTAACGGATACCATCATGAATCGCCTGAAATACGCGCGGAATCGTTAACCGCTCCGGCACGCTAGGCGACAGGCGTTAACTACAAGGTAAACGAAAGCATAGGATTTTAGCAAAATCGGCGGGCGGTCGCCGTCATTCACAAGGCAATTGCGAGGCCATCGCGACCGATGACGAGCGCTCCGGTCCAATGCGGCGCGGTGGCCGCTCGCCAGTCGTCCTCGGTAAAGGCGGGATCATCGGCCGGAATGAGATGGTTGAGCACGAGCATGCCGACGCTAGCCTTCGTTGCAATCTGAGCTGCATCCGCAGCGAAACTGTGCGAGGCGACGAGATGCTCGCGCAGACGAGCACCGTTTCCGGTTCGCCTGACAATACTGTCCAGCCCCTCCGGCAACATGGCCTCATGCACGAGGATGTCGGCCCCGCGGGCAAAGTCGACAAGCGGCGGGAACGGCGCGGTATCGGCGGAAAAGACGAGTGTCTTATCTGGATGGCAGATCTTCAGCGCAAAACACTCCGTCACTGGCGGATGGTCGACGCGCAGTGCCTCAACAACCAGATCCCCCGACCGGAAGATTTCACCCGGACCATATTCGACAATTTCGACGAGGCCCGCGAGATCGGGGCGCCCCTCGTCGGCGATCCGTATTTCGATGTCGTAGGCGAGCGAGGCGAGGAATCCCGTCCAGACGTTTCGCGTACCCTTGGGACCATAGACTGTGACGGAATGGTCTAACCCAGTCGTCCAGGCGGTGTGGAGGAGCGGCCCGAGCTCCAGCACATGGTCGGAATGCAGATGGGTGATGAAGACGAGGTCGAGTTCCTTCAGCGACATGCCCGTCTCGACCAGGCCTCTCGATACGCCAAGCCCACAATCGATGACGATCCGGCGCCCGGACAGGTCAAGCAGCATCGATGTCGGATTGGGGCCACCCGGACGGATGGCGGGGCCGCCTTTGGTGCCGAGAAGCGTAAGCCTGTCTGTCATGATCTGCCCCCAATGAAAAAGAGGCCCGACATCGCGGGATATCGGGCCTCGAACTGCAAGACGTTACAGGATCGCTCAGAACTGGCCGGCCCAGGGGCCGTGATGGATGTCCTTGCCGTCGAGACGGTCGAAGCCATGCGCGCCGAAGAAATCGCGCTGCGCCTGGATGAGGTTCGCCGTGCCACGACCGCGACGATAGGTGTCGAAGTAGGAAAGCGCCGAGGCGATCGCTGGAACCGGAAGGCCCGAGAGTGCGGCATGGGCAACGACGCGGCGCAGCGCCCCATCGGTTTCCTTGACCATCTGGGCAAAGGCCGGCGTCACCACGAGGTTCGGCACGTTCGGGTCCTTGGTGAAGGCCGAGGTGATCTCGTCGAGGAACTGCGAACGGATGATGCAGCCGGCGCGCCAGATACGAGCGATCGTCGGCATCGGCAGCGACCAGTTGAACTCTTCCGACGCCGAAGACATCACGGCGAACCCTTGCGCATAGGCCGCGATCTTGGCGGCGAGCAGCGCGTTTTCGAGATCGGCGATGAAGGCGGCCTTGTCTGCTGGTGCTGCGGCAAGTGCCGGCAGTCCGAACAGCTTTTCGGCAGCCATGCGTTCTTCACGCAGTGAAGAGAGGACACGGCCAGCAACGGCGGCCTCGATACCGGAGGCGGTAACCGCAAGGTTCTGTGCTTCGATGGCCGACCACTTGCCAGTGCCCTTCTGGCCGGCGGAATCGACGATCACGTCGACCATCGGCTTGCCGGTTTCCGGATCGGTCGCCTTCAGCACCTTCTCTGTGATTTCGATCAGGTAGGAGTTAAGGCGACCCTTGTTCCACTCTCCGAAGATCTCGCCAATCTCGGGCGCCGACAGGCTCAGGCCGTCCCGCAGGATACCGTAGACCTCGGCAATCATCTGCATGTCGGCATATTCGATGCCGTTGTGGATCGTCTTGACGAAATGGCCGGCGCCATCGGTGCCGAGCCAGGCGACGCAGGGGTCATCGTTGAACTTGGCGGCAATCGAGGTCAGCACCGGCTCGACGCGCTTCCAGCTCTCTTCCGTGCCGCCGACCATGATCGAAGGGCCGTGGCGGGCGCCTTCCTCACCACCGGACACACCCATGCCGATAAAGGTCACGTCGGTTCCGGCGAGCTTTTCGAAGCGTGCAACCGTATCGCGGAAATTGGCATTGCCGGCATCGATCATGATGTCGTTCTTGGCGAGATGCGGCAGCAGCGCCGCCATCTGCTGGTCGACGGCCTCGCCAGCCTTGATCATGATGATGATCGGGCGCGGCGGGCGAATGGCGGCAACGAACTCTTCGATCGTATGGCAACCGATAATCTGGCCGGCCAGGTCGCCGGCCTCGGCCAGGAACTCGTCCGTTCTTGCAGATGTGCGGTTGAAGACCGCGATCCGATTGCCCTTTTCGGCAATGTTGAGCGCCAGATTGGAGCCCATCACTCCGAGACCGATCAGTCCGATTTCCGCTTGCTGCACGATGTAGCCTCCGCATGCAATTTCATGGATGCGGCTTTCTCGCATCCGCGAAGGCATGCGGCAAGAGTCAAAATTGACCGTTCGGTAAACGCACTATCAAGCGTCCGGCTTGTCGTCCTTGTCCGAGAGGACACGCCATGCGGCGCCATCGAGATCCTCATACTGGCCGCTCTTCAGCGACCAGAGGAAGGCAAAGAGGCCGAGACCGCCGAGGAAAAGTGCGATCGGTATCAAGTAGATCAGCATGTTCATGCGGCGATCCTCGCACCATCAGGGGTTCCAGTCGCGGCGGTGAAGATGGCGGGGTCTGCCAGCGTCTTCTCGTCCAGCGAGAGGCGGTTCAACCGCAAGGCATTGGCAACGACGATGATCGAGGAGGTCGACATTGCGACGGCCGCGATCAGGGGCGTGGCATAACCGAGCAGCGCGATTGGCACGGCAATGACGTTGTAGCCGATGGCGAGGGCAAAGTTCTCGCGAATGAGTCGGCCCGCCCGGCGCGAGGCCTCGATGGCGAAGGGCACGGCTTCGAGCCCGTCGCGCATAAAGACGAAGTCAGCGGCCTGTCGGCCGACATCGGCAGCCGTGGCCGGAGCCATCGAGACATGCGCTGACGAGAGCGCCGGGGCATCGTTGATGCCATCGCCGACCATCAGCACCAGCCGGCCCCGGGCCGACGCCTCGGCGCAGGCTTCGGCCTTGTTCCGTGGCGTGAGGCTAGCGCGCCAGTTGGTGATCCCCAGATCGGCGGCAAGCTTGGCCACCACAGGCGCACGATCGCCCGAGAGGATGCCGAGTTCGAGGCCACCATTCTTCAGCGTCTCGATCGAGGCACGGGCCCGTGGCCGGAGCGTATCTTCGAACAGGAAGGTGGCGCGTTCGATACCGTCGAGAGAGAGGACGACTTCGGAATAGGGCTTGTCGCTGACATCGATCGCCTCGGTCGCACAGGCAAAGCGGCGATTGCCGAGACGCCAAACGCCCTCCACAGCCTCCGCCTCAACGCCAGCGCCCGGCACTTCGCGAACGGTGTCGAAGCCGCGCGGCTGGCCACCATAGGCGGACCACAGCGCCCGCGACAGCGGATGGCGGGAATGGGCGGCAAGACCGGCGGCAACAGCGAAGCCAATCGGCTCGACTTTGGCAACGTCCACTAACTTCGGGCGCCCCAGTGTTAGCGTTCCGGTCTTGTCAAAGGCGACGGCCTCGATCTCGGCAAGCCGCTCCATGGCCGATCCATCCTTGACCATGACGCCTGCCTTGAACAGGCGACCGGCGGCAACAACCTGGACCACCGGCACGGCAAGGCCGAGCGCACAGGGGCAGGTGATGATGAGGACAGCAATCGCGACCATCATCGCGTGTTTCCAGTCGCCGTCATAGAGCCCCCAGCCCATGAAGGCGATGATGGCGAGCAGGTGCACGACCGGCGAATAATACTGAGCTGCGCGGTCAGCGATCCGCCGATAGCGTGCCCTGCCCCCTTCAGCTGCCTCCATCAGGTGAATGATCTCGGAAAGGAACGAGTCCTGCGCCGTAGCTGTCGCCTTGACCGTCAGCGAGCCGGTCAGGCTGAGTGTACCCGCCTGGACGTCGGAGCCCGGGCGGACCGAAACAGGTGCGCTTTCGCCATTGACGATCGACATGTCGAGATCGCTCTCACCGGAGATGACGACACCGTCGACCGGGATCCGATCGCCGGCAGCAATGGACACCTGATCGCCGATGCGGATTTCATCGACCGCGCGATACTCCCGCGAGCCATCGTCGGAAAGCACCATGGCACCACGCGGATTGAGGCGGGCAAGCCCGCTGATTGCGGAGCGCGCCCGGTCACGCATGATGTGATCCAGCGTGCGGCCGATCAAAAGGAAGAAGAGCAGTGAGGCCGTCGCATCGAAATAGGCGTGTTCGCCGTGATGGATGGTCTCCCACAACGAAGCGAAATAGGAGAGCGTGATGCCGATGGCGATCGGCACATCCATGTTGGTGCGCCCATGCTTCAGCGCATTCCAAGCCGATTCGTAGAAGAAGCGGCCGGCATAGATCAGCGCAGGGGCCGCGATCATCGCCGAGATCCAGTGGAAGAGATCGCGTGTCGAGGCATCTGCACCCGACCAGACCGACACGGACAGAAGCATGATGTTCGTAGCAGCGAAGCCCGACACGGCAACCGCACGGACCAGCTGATTGCGCAAGGCGTCAGAGGCTTCTTCTGCGGCTGTGAAGAGATGCGCGGAATAGCCTGTTGTGGCGATAGCGCGCGCGAGGTTCACCGGATCGGTCTCGACCCCGTCGACCGCCTCTTTCCAGACGACGGAAACGCGCTTGGTCGAGAGGTTGACGCGGGCCCGCTCGACTTCCGGCAAGGCTTTGAGCACACCCTCCACTGTCGAGATGCAGGTGCCGCAATGGACCGCGGGCACGCTCATGTCAACCTGCCAGAGGCCGGGCCCGACCGCACGGCTGCAGAGCTTCAGCTCTTCAGGCGACGGCAGGGAGACCCCTGCCCGCTCCATGTCCAGTGCCCCTTCGGTCCCTGCCGCGCAGCAACTCATCGTCATTCTCCCGAAACGGTGATCCGCTTCGCCTCATGCATGATCATCTTGCCGTCTTTGATCGCCTGAATCTCGACGATCCAGCTGCCGGCAAGCACGTCCAGCTCGGCGAGGTAGAGGCCGTCGCCAGCTGGCGTCAGTTGCAATTCGAAATCCTGGGCAGTGCCGACCGGGCGCTTGAAATGGGCGGCGACCGAATCGGCAACGACAGGAGTGTTTTCAGGCAATGTCAGGCGGTAGCGCATGCCCTTGGCATCGACAGAGAGGTCACCCGCAATGCCGGTTGCCAGCATCTCGCGGATGGCGGCAGTCTTGCCGTTGAACTGCTGGCTGGCGACATAGGTGTTCTTCACCACCAGACCGCTCCACGTCGATGTGGCGAGATAGGCCATGGTGAAGTTGACCGTAATGATCGTGCCGAAGAAGGCCAGCATGATCGCCAGCATGTGCCAGCCAGTAAAGGTGAAGGGTTTCTTGGCGTAAGTGCTCATTTCCTGGCTCCCGGCCCCATGAAGACTGCATCATAGATGTCCCGCTCGTCGCCGTCGGCGTCCTGGGCAATGAACTGGAAATTCTGGTTGGCATCGGTGACCTTGTCACCGGCAAGTGTAACGAAGACCTTGAGTGTCGTGGCTTCATCCGGCTCGACCGAGACCGTGAAGGCACGCGACGGCGGCTGGTTGATGCCGTTGATCTTCATCGAGGCATCCGGCAATCCCTCGATCGACACCTCAATGTCGCGGGGGACGGCGATCATGTTCAGAATGCGCACTGTATAGCCGTTGCGGATCGAACCATCGGATTCCAGCACGAATTGCGGATTGCGATCATGCAGGACGTTGACCTCCAGCCGGTCGCGACCAAGAAGCGCAATCAGCATGCCGACACCGACGGCAGTCCAGACTGCCATGTAGAGGAGCGTGCGGGCACGGAAGATCACGCGCCAGTCGAAATGGCGGATCTTGTCGGAGAAGCTGCCATCGGCATTGCGCACCTTGGTCGGATCGATGGAACACGTGCCGCCATTGGTGGCGAGCGCCATATTCGACTGGTACTCGTCGAGGGTGGCGTAGGCGATCAGTCCGCGCGGCTTGCCGATCTTGTCCATGACACCATCACAGGCATCGATGCACAGCGCACAGGTGATGCATTCGAGCTGCTGGCCATCCCTGATATCGATGCCCATGGGACAGACGGCGACGCAGGCATTGCAGTCGACGCAGTCGCCGACCGATTCGCCAGCGGCGACCGCCTTCTTGGCATGGCGCGTCCGCGGCTCACCGCGCCAATCATTATAGGTCACGACCAGTGAGTTCTCGTCGAGCATGGCGGCCTGAATGCGCGGCCACGGGCACATGTAGATGCAGACCTGTTCGCGCATCAGGCCACCGAACACGTAAGTTGTGGCGGTCAGGATGGCGACGGTGATATAGGCAACCGGAGCAGCGTTGCCGGTGAGAAAATCCATGGCAAGCGAAGGCGCATCGGCGAAATAGAAGATCCAGGCACCACCTGTCAGGACGCCGATCAGGATCCAGGTCGCGTGTTTACTGACACGCTTCCAGATCTTGTCGAAGGTCCAGGGCGCCGATTCAAGCTTGATGCGGGCGTTGCGGTCGCCCTCGATGAAACGCTCGACCACCAGAAAGAGATCGACCCAGACCGTCTGCGGACAGGTATAGCCGCACCAGGCACGGCCGACGGCCGAGGTGACGAGAAACAGGCCAAAGCCCGCCATGACGAGCAGGCCTGCGACGAAGAAGAACTCCTGCGGCCAGATCTCGATGAAAAAGAAGTAGAAGCGGCGGTGGGCAATATCGATCAGCACGGCCTGGTCGGGTGCGAATTCGCCACGATCCCAGCGGAGCCAAGGCGTGAGGTAATAAATGCCGAGCGTGATCGCCATGATGATCCACTTGAATCGGCGGAATGCACCTTCGGCACGCTTGGGAAAGATTTTCTTGCGAGCTTCATAGAGCGGACCCCGGCTCTTGGCCGACATCACGGCCTCGGCGTCGAGTCTTTCGACCTCGGGCGCGTCCGGTGCTCGGTGTGGCTCGGAAAGTATGTTCATGGGACGAGAACCTTCTTCTGATGCTCGCCTTGTCCCATCTCGCAGACCAGCTCGCCTTGACTTAAGTCAAGCAGCGGCGAAGCGTCGCAATACATATGGTTTTCATAATATAAAAACAGAAAAGGGCCGCATCATCGGATGCGGCCCAAGCTTTCGGAGGACAGGTCGATTATTCGCCGCCGCCGAGCTGATGCACGTAGACGGTCAGCTGCTTGACAGTGGTGTCGCCCAGGCGCTGGCTCCAAGCGGGCATAGCACCATGGCGCGGCTGGCGTATCTGGGCTGCGATCTGCGCTTCCCCATCGACCTTCAGCCAGATGGCGTCAGCGAGGTTCGGCGCACCAAAATCACGCCCACCCTTTGCATCTTCGCCATGGCAGGATGCGCAGTTCTCGGCAAAGATCTGCTGGCCCGGTTCCACCATCGAGACATCAAGGGGCGTACCGGTCAGGCTGACGACGTAAGCCGCCACCTGCTTGATCTGATCAGCGTCGAGAATGTCGCCATAGGCCGGCATTTCGGAGAACCGGGTATCCGGATCCTGGTCGTAGCGAATGCCGTGGGCGATCGAGGTGTGGATCGCTTCGAGATCACCGCCCCAAAGCCAGTCGTCGTCGTTGAGGTTCGGATAACCGGCGCCACCGGCAGCCCCCGAACCATGGCAAGGCGAGCAGTTGACCTTGAAGGCGGCGGCACCGCCGGCAACGGCAAACTGGGTCAGTTCCTTGTCGGCGATGATCTCTTCGAGCGGCAGGGTCGCGATCTTGTCGAGATAGACCGCCTGCGAAGACTTCGCCGCCGCCAGTTCCTGAGCGACTTCTGCACGGCTCGAATAGCCGAGCAGACCCTTGGTGTTGTCGGTCAGAAGCGGCCAGGCCGGATACATGATCGTGTAGCCGATCGCCCAGACGATGGTCGCGTAGAAGGTATAGACCCACCAGCGCGGCATCGGGTTGTTCAGCTCGCGAATCCCATCCCACTCATGGCCGGTGGTCTCGACGCCGCTGATCTCGTCGATATGTTTCTTGTCTGCCATTGTTCAATCCTCCTTGAGAGGGATGCTGGCCGCGTCGTCGGCAGATTTCTTGCCGCCCGGGCGGAATGTGAAGAGGACGACGCCGACGAAGAACAGAGTCATGGCAAGCAGAGCCCAGCTGTCGGCGAATTGGCGCATGGCGGTATAGGTTTCCATGATGTCCTCCTCAGCGGTAACCGCTTGCGTCGTCATAGGTGGAGAAGTCGACCAGCGTGCCGAGCATCTGCAGATAGGCGACGAGCGCGTCCATCTCTGTCAGCTTGGCAGGATCGCCGTCGAAATCACCGACCTTGGCCTTCGGATAGCGTTCCATGAGGCCTGTCGTATCGGCGTTCGGATCAGCCTGTGCCGTGAGATCGGCTTCGGCCTCTGCAATCATCTCGTCCGTATAGGGGACGGTGACGGTGCGGTTGGCCTGGAGCATCATGCCGATATCAGTGATCTTGAGCGGCGTTTCCTTCAGGAAGGCATAGCCCGGCATGATCGATTCCGGCACCACGTCGCGTGGATTGGTGAGATGCTGGACGTGCCACTCGTTGGAATAGCGGTCGCCGACGCGCGCGAGGTCAGGCCCGGTTCGCTTCGATCCCCATTGGAACGGATGGTCGTACATCGATTCCGCTGCGAGGCTGTAGTGCCCGTAGCGCTCGACCTCGTCCTTGAACGGCCGGATCATCTGGCTGTGACAGACATAGCAGCCTTCACGGATGTAGATGTTGCGACCGGCAAGTTCGAGCGGCGAGTAGGGCCGCATGCCCTCCACCTTTTCGATGGTGTTCTCGAGATAGAAGAGCGGAGCGATTTCAACGATACCGCCGATGGTCACGACCACCAGCGAACCGAGGAAGAGAAGGCTCGCGTTCTTCTCGAGGATTGCGTGTTTATCAAGAATGGACATGTGAGCCTTCCTTCTTATTCAGCAGGCTGCGCGGCAGCAGGCGCGATCGCTCCGGCAATCGGTGCTTCCTGACGCTCGTAGCCGAGAATGGTCATGGCGACGTTGTAGGCCATGATGATGCCGCCCAGGAGATACATGACACCGCCGATTGTGCGCAGCACGTAGTAGGGATGCATGGCAGCGACCGACTCGGCGAAGGAGTAGACCAGGAAGCCCTGATCGTCGTATTCGCGCCACATCAGGCCCTGCTGGATACCGGCGACCCAGAGCACGGCGGCGTAGACCACGATGCCGAGCGTTGCGAGCCAGAAGTGCCAGTTGACCATGCGCATCGAGTAGAGGCGATCGCGATTCCACAGCTTGGGCGTCAGGTAATAGATGGCGCCGAAGGTGATCATGCCGACCCAGCCGAGCGCGCCTGAGTGTACGTGGCCGATGGTCCACTCTGTGTAGTGGCTGAGCGAGTTGACCGCCTTGATCGACATCATCGGACCTTCGAAGGTCGACATGCCGTAGAAGGCGATGGCGATGACCATCATGCGAATGATCGGATCGGTGCGGATCTTGTCCCAGGCGCCGGACAGCGTCATGAGACCGTTGATCATACCACCCCAGGACGGCATCCAGAGCATGATCGAGAACACCATGCCGAGCGTCTGCGCCCAGTCAGGCAGAGCCGTGTAGTGCAGGTGGTGAGGACCTGCCCAGATATACATGAAGATCAGGGCCCAGAAGTGGATGATCGACAGGCGGTAGGAATAGACAGGGCGACCAGCCTGCTTGGGCACGAAGTAGTACATCATGCCGAGGAAGCCGGCCGTCAGGAAGAAGCCGACGGCGTTATGGCCATACCACCACTGGGTCAGCGCATCCTGCACGCCCGAGAAGGCCGAGTAGCTCTTCACGCCAAGGAAGGATACCGGCATCGCCAGGTTGTTGACGATATGCAGCATCGCAATGGTGACGATGAAGGATAGGTAGAACCAGTTCGCCACATAGATATGCGGCTCCTTGCGGTTCAGGATCGTGCCCAAGAAAGTGATCAGATAGGCGACCCAGACCAAGGTCAGCCAGATATCCACATACCATTCCGGCTCGGCATATTCGCGGCCCTGGGTGATACCCAGCAGATAGCCGGTCGCCGCCATGACGATGAAGAACTGGTATCCCCAGAAAACGAACCAGCCGAGATTGCCGCCGAACAGGCGGGCACGCGATGTCCGCTGCACCACATAGAAGGATGTCGCGATCAGCGCATTGCCACCGAAGGCAAAGATAACGGCGGAGGTGTGCAGGGGACGCAAGCGGCCGAAGGTGAACCAAGGCTCGATATAGAGCTGGGGATAGGCCATCTGCAGCGCGACCACCACGCCGACCAGAAAGCCGACGACGCCCCAGAAGACCGTGGCGATGACGCCGTAACGCACCACGTCGTCGAAATACTCCGACTGGCTTGCCTTGGACTGGCCGGAAGAGGAGGAGGATGCCGTGGCCGGTGCAAACTGCATCCGGCGCAGCATGATGATCGTGCCCCCCGCGAGCACGAAGAAGGCGACCCACATATGGGCCGCGAAGAGGCTGTCATGGGCGAAAGCCACCCCGAGCAGCGCGGCGAAGGCGAGTACCGCCATCACCAGTGTCTCTAACGTATAGTTCATTGTTGGTATCCCCCAACGGCTTGCTGATCTCATCGCGGGGGCGTCGCCCTGGGGAAATGCCTCCCGCGTCGAATGCACCAATCGCATTGGGGCCGCCCAGCCACCTTGATCCAAGTCAATGCAGGTCTCTGTAAAATTCGCGAGGCTCGAAGCTGCAATCGGGTTTGCGACCTTCGGACACCAAGGCCGGCACATCGCTTGGGCCACGGCCCGCTCGTGCGTGTCTTGGAGCACTGGGGTTACGCGCGGCGAAAAGCCCCGTTGGAGAAAACGGACATGCTGACGAATATCGAAAACAGCAAGCGGAGTGCGAGCGACACGTGGACGGGCAACCGCCTGCTCGATGCAGGCAAACGCGACCTCGCCTGGCTCTACCGCGCTCACACCGAACAGCTCGCCCTCTGCCGGGAACTGGAAGAGATCGCCGACTCACTGCCGGCCAGCATCAACCGGCAGAAATGCATCTATGCGGCAAAGGCGCTCGGCCCGCTTATCAAGGGCATCCATCACTATGAGGAGACCGTGCTGTTTCCGCAGCTACAGTCGAGCCCCGACGCTACGGACGCCTTGGGACCGACGCTGGAGAGGCTAAAATTCGAGCATTGCGAGGACGAGTGCTTCGCCGAGGAACTGACGGATGCGCTGCTGAAGCTGGGATCCGGAGATCAGGTGAACATGGAGGCCGTCGGCTACATGTTGCGCGGCTTCTTCGAGGGTATCAGACGCCATATCGCCTTCGAGCGCGAGCATCTGCTTCAGGGCGTCACGTATTGATAGAAATGGGGCGGCACGAGCCTCCCGTCAGACCGGCACCATTTGCCTAGGCAGAAATCAGGCGGCGACGCCACCATAGACCGGTTCACATTCGCCAAGTGTCAGGATGGCGCCGCTGATGGTGCCGTCTGCAGCACGAAGCGGGCTGAAGCGAGCGGGTAAGTCGCCGGTGACGGTTACGGCAGACATCCGCGCAACGAAGGATCCCGAACGGCCAGCAAAGGCTGAATCGAGCGCATCCTGAAGCCAGCCATGACCGCCGGCAGCTAGGCCGAGATCAAAGACGCTGCGTCCAATCAACTCGATCTGCCGCGTGCCAAGCATGCTGGCCATGGCCGTGTTGGCGAAGAGATAGCGACAGTCGCGGGTGACCACGGCCACACGTTCCGGCAGATTGTTAAGGATCGCCTCGTTCAGCTGCTCATCGTCACCGTCACGCGGCTGGCACGCGTCGAAAGCCCGTGGTGCGGGGCTCTGGTCACTGCGCTTTGGACCGAAATAGCGTTCGATCAGCAAGGACAGCATCGAGGCGTGGCGCAGCACGCAGGCCCCATCATCGGCATCCTCCCGCAGCAGCTTCATCAGAAGCCGCATCTGCAGATAGACATCGTCGAGATCTGCGGCGCGGTAGCTGATGAGGGCTGCGATCATCGGATCGATCTCGCGATCCAGCATGCGCACGAGATGGTCGTCACCATTGCGGATGGCCTGCTGCAACTGAAGGTTCTTCAATGAAACCGCTTCGAACATCGCGCGCAGATTCGAATCACGGAATTCGCCAGAAGACATCAGCAACCTCATCCCACAGGTGTGACAAAAGAAATGATTACGTCACACAACTTTTGGCGTCCGTAACATGAGGTTGCGTCACCTTCAATCGCTACGGGCACTCACGCGCATCGCAGCCCAAAAAATATCTGCAATATCAGATGAAACGAATAGGCGATAAATGCGCATGGCGACCGGCGCCGACGCTTGACGCACATTGCGATTTATCCTTCAGACGAGCCTGAAGCAGAGACCGTCAGATCTTGTCCTTGATCGCCCAGCGATCGTGATACCAGAGCCACTGCTCCGGATATTCCCGAACCCAGGCCTCGACCTTGTCGTTCAACAGCTGGGCGGTGGCGTTCACGTCCACCTGGCCACGCTCATTGCGCGGCACAGAGATGCGGGGCTCGATCTCCAGACGGAAACGATTGCCGGGCAGGCGGATGCAGCGCGCCGGATAGACTTCGCATTCGAACTGACGCGTCAACTTGGCGAGCAGCGGATTGGTCTTGACCGGCTGGCCGAAGAACTGGGTCTCGACGCCCTTCCAGAATTTCTGATCGACGAGCACGCCGACGCCGCCGCCCTGCTCCAGCTGCCGGGCCAGTGCGAACGAGGACCCAGCATGCGATGGCACAAGCTTGCCCATGCGCTTGCGGCGGAAGTCGAAGACCTTCTCGGCGATATAGGGGTTGTTCGGCGGCCGGAAGAGAACGGTGACGTAAAGCCCGAATGCAGCACCCGCGACCGGCAACAGCTCGAAATTGGCGGTATGGCCGGTAAAGACGATGAAGGGACGCGGATTGTCCCGCAGGTCGAGAAACTGCTCGACGCCCGACACCTCTACCCTGCCCTCGCCTGGCTTTTCCGGATCGAAGTCGAACAAACGGTCGAGGAAAACATATTCGGCGGCAAGCCGGCCCATATGGCCCCAGCTCGCCAGCGCGATCTCCTCCCGTTCGGCATCCGACTTGTCGGGAAACGCGTTGCGCAGATTCACCTGCATGAGCCGGTGGCGCTTCGTCTTCGGCCCGACCCAGCGCATCAGCCGGTCGGCAAAGTTGATCGCGGCATCCGCCGGCAGGATCTTCAATGCCGTCAGGAAGCCGAAGGCCGCCTGGGCGACGGACCACTGATAGAACTTGCGCAGCGCCAGAACGATGCGGGTGACGAGCATCCGCACGCGGTCAGTCCATCTTCAGGATAATCTTGCCAAAGACCTGGCGGCCTTCCATGCGGGCAAGGGCCTTGTCGATATCGTCGAAAGATACCTGCGTGTCGATGACGGGGTGCACGAGGCCGCGCGCTATCTTCTGCATGGCATCCGCCATGTTTTCCATGCGGCAGCCGAAGGAGCCAAAGAGCTTGAGTTGCTGCTGGAAGAGCATCATCAGGTTCACTTCGGTCGACACACCCGAGGTCGAGCCGCAGGTCACGAGACGGCCGCCGCGCTTCAGGCAGAACATCGATGCCGCAAACGTATCCTTGCCGACATGTTCGAAAACGACGTCGACGCCCTTCTTCTTGGTGATCTTGCGGACCACGCCTTCGAAGCGGTCGGTGCGATAGTTGATGACGTGATCGGCACCCAGTGCCTTGGCCGGCTCGATCTTGTCGTCGGAGCCGACGGTGGTGATCACAGTGCAGCCGATCTTCTTGGCAAGCTGGATCGCCGCCGTGCCGATGCCGGAACCGCCGGCATGGATGAGGATGGTTTCACCCGGCTGGAGCTTGGCATTGTCGAAGAGCATGTGCTCGACCGTGCCGAAGGTGACGGGGGCAAGAGCTGCGGCAACCGCATCTACGCCCGGAGGGGCCGGAACGAGCAGGCGGGCCGGCAGATTGATCTTTTCCTGGGCAAAGCCGTCGAGATGGAAGCCATGCACGCCCGAGACGTTTTCGCAAAGATTGTCACGGCCTTCGCGGCAGGGTTTGCAGAGACCGCAGGTGCGCGCGCCGTAAACGGCGGCGAGTTGGCCCGGCAGGATATTGCCGACGCCAGGACCGATCGCCTCGACGACACCGGAAGCTTCCGCACCGATGACAAGCGGCATCTTGCGCTTGGCGAACGCCATCCCGCGCCAGCCCCAAACGTCGATATGGTTCAGCGCGACAGCCTTGACGCGCAGCGTAACCTCACCCGGCCCCGGAGCATCCGGCTCCGGCAGGTCAACGATTTCTAGCTTGCGGTCTTCGACGAGTTGCAATGCGCGCATGACATGTTCCTTCAGGGCCTATGGGGCGGATGCGGATGAGGCGTCGTCACGCTCTCATCGTCAAACCAGGGCTGCCCCCGGCATCTGCCGACCTTCGTTGTTCTTGCGAGGTACGTGTGGATCCTCGGCTCGAAGGCCAAGGATGACGTCCCGAATTGTTGGCGCAGGCCTTAGACCGGTTCCCGCGTCATGACAAGGCTGGCGTTCTGACCACCAAAGCCGAAGGAATTCGAGAGCACAGCCGAAACCGAGGCCTCCCGCTTCACGTTCGGCACCACGTCGAGCACGATCGAGGGATCGGGGTTCGTGTAGTTGATGGTTGGCGGCACCGTGCTGGTCAGCATGGTCTGGATCGAGAACACTGCCTCGACCGCGCCGGCGGCCGTCAGCGTGTGGCCGATCATCGACTTGTTCGACGAAGCCGGAATGGCGTCCTTCAACCGGTCCCCGAAGACCGAGAGCATGGCGCCATATTCCATCTTGTCGTTCTCAGGCGTCGATGTGCCATGAGCGTTGATGTAGCCGATCGCGTCCTCGGACAGGCCAGCATCGACGAGCGCTGCCTTGATCGTCGCGATCGCAGGACCGCCGTCCGGCGACGAGCGCGTGCGGTGGAAATGATCGGCCTTTTCGCCACAGCCCTTGATGATGCCGAGCACCTTGGCGCCGCGGGCAATGGCCGATTCCAGCGATTCCAGCACGAGCGTTGCCGCACCCTCGGCGATGACGAAGCCATCGCGTTCCTTGCTGAAGGGCTTCGATGCCTTTTCCGGTGGGTCGTTCTGGGTGGATAGCGCCGAGAGCAGCGAGAAGCGGATAACCGCTTCCGGGCTGATCGAGCCGTCGGTCGCAACTGTCAGCGCCCGCTCCGTGCGCCCCTGGCGGATCGCCTCGACGCCGAGCTGGATCGCGGTGGCACCCGAGGCGCAGGCGGTAGACAGCGTCACCGGCAGGCCGCGCGTGCCGAACTTGTCGGACAGACGCTCGGAAATAGAACCAAACTGCACGGCTTCGAGGAAGACCGGATCCGGCTGTTCGCGCATGGCAGCAAGAAAGCGGTCATAGGCATCGCCCGGCTGGGTCGAGGCAGGTGCGCGCTCGGCCAGCGCAAAACGGTCATGCCATTCCGGCTCGACCGGTGGGGCTGCCAGGAAGAGCGGGCCGTTGAAATCGCCATTGATGCCGGCCTGGGCCAGTGCCTCGATGGTCGTCTCACGGGCCAGCGCATAGGAGCGCTCGACGGCATTGTTGGCGGGCACGGCGATGAAATCGACGGTTCCGCCGATACGCGTAGACATGCCCTCGGTGTCGAAGCGCTTGATGTAGTGGATGCCGGATAGTCCCGACGTCAGCTTCGACCAGTTGTCAGAGAGACCCTGGCCGAGCGAGGTGATGACGCCCATGCCGGTGACGGCGATGATCGGGCGGCCGAGATGATCCTTGAAACGGCTGTCGGTCATGGATCTAGTTCCTCACGCATTCGCCGACAGCACGGCGAGGCCTTCGCCCCGCACATAGCCGACGGTGGAGATGATGGCATGTTTCGCAGGACCGGCCTGGGCCGCTTCGTTCGCAGCGTCAAAGGCAGGCACCGTGGCGCCGGCGTCGATGGCAAGCGCTGCGAGCGCGAGGCCTGCCGGGAACTGCGCCTCGACGGAATGGCCGATTGAACCGGCATAGCCCCGCACCGGCATGCCGGCGAAACGTTCCGCAAGGTGAGCCTTCTCCCGTTGCGTAAGGTCGGCGAGACCGGACGCGCCGGAAAACACGATAGTGTCCGCGGCCGACAAAGCAGCCGCCTCCGGCACCATGTCGCCGAGGCGGGCTTCGAGCTTGCCCTCGTCGCGATTGCCGCGATCACCTTCGACAGCGTCGAGCACGGCATAGATATGCGCGCCACGGGCTTCGGCATGTTCGCGCGATTCCAGCACCAGGAAGGCGCCGACCGTGCCGAGGATCATGCCACCGCCCGAAGAACCATCGCGCGACCAGAGCGGCTGCCAAGGTCCGGTCTGATGGGCGCGGATGCCTTCGACCAGAAGCAAGATGTCGGGACGCTCGGAAACAAAGGCGCCACCGACAAGCGTGTGGGTCGACTGGCCGGCCTTGATGCGGGCAAATGCGGTTGCGATCGCCGAGATGCCGGCCGCTTCTTCACCCATGAAGGTGCGCGAGGAACCGGTGACCTTGTGGACGATCGAGATATTGCCGGCGAGCAGGTTGGAGAGCTGCGCCAGGAACAAGGTCGGGCGAAGCTCGGTCTTCAGCTTCTCGATCAGGAATTTCTCGCGGTCGTTGCGCTTCAGCGCCTCATCGACGATCAGGCTGTCTACGGCAATGTCACGTTCACCACCGCCAGCGGCCACGATCAGGTCCATGGTGCCACAAGCGTCCGCATCATCCTTCATGCCAGCATCGTCAAGCGCCAATCCAGCGGCAAAGACACCGAGCCGCTGCCAGTTTTCCATCTGGCGCTGGTCGCCACGCTTGGCGATCTGCTGCGACCAGTCGATCTCGGGCAGCTTGTGCACGACGTAAGGCGCGAACTTTTCGGTCTCAAGCACCGGTTCAGGTGCGGTCTTTGCGGAGAGCAACGCGAGATGCGCGTCCTTGCCGGTGCCGTGGCAGGTGACGATCCCGACGCCGGTGATCACCACATCATTCGGTTGTTTGACCATATGCAATCCTCTCGCCGGCAGGCTCACCGGCGTAAAATGCGGGTTTTCCCGAATAAGGCCGCAAGGTCAATAGGAATTGTGCCCTTGCGGCCGAAAGCGTGTCAGCCTTGGGCCGCCATCGCGGCCATCAGGCCAACCTCTTCGGCGCGTTTGCGCACGATCGACGCGAGCGGCACCTCGGAGAACGGCATGGTGCGAAGCTTCAGCTGGGCGTCGCAGACCTTCTTGCCGCCGCTCGTGATCTTCGCCTTGGTGACGGCAAAGCCCGAACCGTCATGCTCAAGGTCCGCCTCGATATCGAGGACGGCGCCGGGCTCGACGAAGGTGCGCATCTTCGCGCCATCGACGGACATCAGGAAAGGCATGGCTTCGAAGTCCTTGACGGCAAGCAAAAGCATGCCGGAGGCCTGCGCCATGGTCTCGATCAGGAGAACGCCGGGAACCAGTGGCATACCGGGGAAATGCCCTTCGAAGACAGGGCTTTCCATCGGCACCACAGAGGTTGCCTTCAAACGACCAAGGCCGAGATCCACGCTCTCGACCTTGTCAATCATCTGGAAATATTCAAGCAGCATGACGATGTCCGCTCCTTTGGGGGCGGGTCACCCCTTGGCGGCGCGAAGTTCGTCGATCTTGGCGCAGAGGTTCTTCAGCACGAAGTACTCTTCGGTCGAAACCTTGCCTTCGTTGACTTCCTGCGTCCACTGCTCGAGCGGGATCTTGATGCCGAATTCCTTATCGATCGCAAAGACGATGTCGAGGAAGTCGAGGCTGTCGATGCCGAGGTCATCGATGGTGTGGCTTTCCGGCGTAATCGTTTCGCGGTCGATTTCGCTGGTCTCAGCAATGATGTCGGCAACTTTGTCGAATGTAGCGGTCACGCCAGTACCTCATGTGTCTTAAATTCTGGGTTCCACATAAGGAAAACACGGTCAAATGCCAATGGTGGTTTTGTGCGGCAGCGAAATTTGGAGCCGAAGTGTTGCTTAAACAGCAATCGAATGGCGTCCCTTGCCATTGGCGAGATAGCTGTCGAACACGGCGGCAATGGTGCGCGCGAACGGACGACCGGCCTCGGTGATGAAGAAGTGGTCGTCTTCGATCAGACAGATGCGGTCTTGATTGGACTGAGCAAAAGCTCGCGCTTCCGCAACGATCGCATCGACTGCATCACCGAACTCCTGCCGCAGTTCCGAAAAGGACATGGCGAAGCGGCACATGATTTCCTCGATCACCCGGCGCCGCAGCCTGTCGTCTTCGCTGACCTTGATGCCGCGCACGGCTGCCAGTCCGCCGGCGTCGGCCATGCGCTGATACTCGCCAGTCGCCGGCATGTTCTGGACATAGCCCTGTGGCAACTGACCGATCGAGGAGGCACCGAGCCCGATCAGCGCTTCGGCGGCATCGTCGGTATAGCCCTGGAAATTCCGGCGCAGCCGCCCTTCCCGCGCCGCGATCGCCATCCGGTCGTCGGGCAGCGCGAAGTGATCGATGCCAATTGACTCGTAACCGGCAGCAACCAGCATCGAGGCGGCAAGGTTCATCTGCGCGAAACGCTCTTCCAACCCAGGCAGAATTTCGTCCTTGATCATCGTCTGGTGCTTCTTCATCCACGGCACATGCGCATAGCCGAAAAGCGCGATGCGATCGGGGGCAAGGGACAGGATGTCCTTCACCGTTTCAGCCACCGTCGCCTCCGTCTGGTGCGGAAGTCCGTAGAGGATGTCGCAATTGACAGAATTCACGCCGCGCGCCCGGACAGCTTCGACCACCGACTTCGTGTGTTCAAAGGTCTGAATACGGTTGATCGCCTTCTGCACCTCAGGGTGGAAGTCCTGAACCCCGAGACTGGCGCGCGTCATGCCGATGGCGGCAAGCGCATCGTAACGCGGCTCGTCGAGGTCGTTCGGATCCATCTCGACGCTGATCTCGACATCCTCGGCGAAGGTGAAGGCCGAGCGAAGTGCCGCCATCAGGTCGATCATGTCGTCGGGCCGGACCATCGTGGGAGACCCCCCACCGAAATGAACCGCGGTCACGGCAGCGTCGCGACTGACCAGCGCGCCGACCGCCGCAATCTCCTTCTTCAACGATTCCAGATAGATCGCAATCGGCTCGTATTTCAGCGTATGTTTCGTGTGGCAGGCACAGAACCAACAGAGGCGGTCACAATAGGGGACGTGAATGTAGAGCGAGATGCGCTCCTGTCCAGTGATTGCCTTCAGCCACTGCGCATATTTGCCGCAGTCGATGCCTTCGTGAAAATGTGGCGCCGTGGGATAGCTGGTGTAACGAGGGACAGCGCCGGAATACTTTGCCAGAAGAGAATTTTGCATGGTTTTGCGCTGCCTTGAGACGTGTCGAGCTGCGACCAAAGATAGCGCCGTCTCTCGTCCCGGCCTTTGACATCGATCAATTTACTGATACATTTCTCACGTAGAGTTTATCGAAACTCAGAAGCCCGAATTGGGCACTGACCGAGGGGCGCATGGCGTCCGAAGCCGGTCTGATTGGATGGCACGACCATGGATACTTTCAGAAAACATTTTCCGGAATGTGAGGCTCCTGCCGTCTGTCGATCCTGCGACGCGCGCCATGGCGGCCTCTGCTCAGTCCTGACCTCCGCTCAACTGACCGAACTGAACAAGCATTCGATCCGCCGTCGGGTCGACGCCGGTAACGAGGTTATCGGCCAGGGCGAACAAGTCGGAAGCTACAGCAATATCCTGAAGGGCGTGATCAAGCTGTCGAAGATGATGGCCGACGGCCGGCAGCAGATCGTCGGCCTGCAGTTTGCGCCCGACTTCCTTGGTCGCCCGTTCCTTGGCGAAAGCACGATCACCGCAGAAGCGGCGACCGATACGGATATATGCACCTTCCCGCGCAACATCGTCGACCGTATGGTCGGCGAAGTGCCGGACATGGAGCGCAAGCTGCATTCCCAGTCGTTGAAGGAGCTGGACGAGGCCCGCGACTGGATGTTGACGCTGGGCCGCAAGACGGCCCAGGAAAAGGTCGCAAGCTTCCTCTACCTGATCGCGACCCACATCGACCCGGAAAGCGAGGGTATCCAGACCTTCGATCTGCCGCTGTCGCGTGCCGACATCGCCGACTTCCTGGGGCTGACCATCGAAACCGTCAGCCGCCAGATGACCAAACTGCGCAAGGATGGCATCATCGTCATCGAGAACAACCGCCACGTCATCCTGCCGAAGCTCGATCGCCTGCGCGACGCAGCCGGTATCGACTGATCAATCGCCCGTTCTCTTGTCCGAGGACCTGCTGACACGGACCGTGTCCTGGTTCTCTGTCTGAATATCAGATGATCTTCGTGACCACCCAGACGAAGGGGATCAACGCCGCCATGACGCCACAGGCTGCGTAGAAAACGCCTATTCCTGTAAGGATATCTGCAGGTCCGGCATCGCTGCGGCCGGATGCATGCATCATCGGTTCGCTCACCCTTGTGCCGCCATAGACGCGGGGACCGGCAAGTTGCAGATCCAGTGCTCCCGCCATCGCGGCTTCCGGCCAGCCGGAATTCGGCGAGCGATGCAATCCGCTATCGCGCAACGCCGCAGACAACGAGCGACGGCCGGCCCCTGCCCCGAGTTTCAAGACCGTGGCCAGGGCGATGAAAACGGCGGACAACCGCGCGGCCGGCCAGTTCGCGAGATCATCGAGCTTCGCGGAGGCCCAGCCGAATTGCAGGAAGCGCTCATTCTTGTGGCCGATCATCGAGTCAGCCGTGTTCAGCATCTTGTAGGCGAGGATGCCGGGAAGGCCGGCAATCGCGTACCAGAAAGCCGGTGCAACGACACCATCGGCAAAGTTTTCGGATAGGCTTTCGATCGCCGCGCGCGAAACACCGGCCTCGTCGAGAGTCTTCGGATCGCGCCCGACGATCATCGCAACCGCTTGCCGACCTCCCTCGAGACCATCACGCAAGAGACCGTCGGCCACCGCCTGGACATGATCGCCAAGGCTCTTCTGGGCAAGAAAGACGGCAACGATGATCAGTTCGAGGATGATGCCGACAAGGCCGAGATGGCCGAACAGGGCAGAAAGCAGCATGCCGACAACCACTGAGCCGGCGAGTAACGCCACGATCGTGAAGACGCCATTCAAGCGTCGACCTTCGGCTGTGAAACTTGTCCTGTTCAGGCGCTTTTCGAAGAGATCGATCGCTTTGCCGAAGATCACCACCGGATGCGGCACACGTTGCCAGAGCCATGGCGGATCGCCGACGACCCGGTCGAGAACGATGGCTGCAAGAAGGAGCAGCAGATGGTTCATGCGCAAACACTCCGGAATGTTCTGAGCGCCTCGCGGAGACGCGCATCGCCCGCCTCGTCCGGCGCAAGGCCGAAACGCAGCCAGTCTGGTCGGTAGTCGAACTTGCGCGTCAGGATCTGGCGGCTGCAGAGATGCCGGTGCAATTCGCCGGCTCTTGCATCTTCGACCAGTTGGAAGAGATCGGTGCCACCCCAGACTGTAAGCCCGGATTCGGACAGAACCTCTTGAAGTACAAGCGCGCGGCTTCGGATCTGCTGAGCGATGAGTCTGGTATCGGACGACATCAAATGCTCGGCAAGCACCAGCGCCGGGCCGGACACGGCCCAAGGGCCAAGCCATTCGGAAAACTGCGCCGCGACTTCATCAGCAGCGATGACGAAGCCGAGGCGAATGCCGGCAAGGCCGAAGTATTTTCCGAAGGAGCGGAAGACGATCAGGTTCGCACTGTCATCGCCCGCAAGACTCTGGTCGAGCAGCATGTCGCCGAAGGCCTCGTCGACCACCAGCATGCCGCCCCGATCTGCGAGATCACCGGCCAGCGCTCGAAGCTCGCTCGGTGTGTGGAGCCGTCCGTCCGGATTGTTCGGATTGACCACCACGACGAGACCATGCGCCGTGCTGATCTCGTTGAGATCACTGATAGCATCCACGGCAAGCCCGGTAGCCGTGAAGGCGCGCGCATATTCGCCATAGGTCGGCGAGACCACGGCAACCCGCGCACTTGATGGCACCAGGCGCGGCAACAACTGGATGACGGACTGCGTGCCCGGCACCGGAAGTGGCAAACGATGGCCCGAGCGATAGCAGCGCTGCGCCGCCACTCTCGCCGCCATCTCGCGTTCCCGGTCGGGCAAGCGATGCCAGGCCCGCATCGGGATCTCGGGCAGATCAGGCGGACAGGGGTTGATCCCGGTCGACAGGTCGAGCCAGTCTTCAATGCGCCCGCCATAGAGGGCAGAAGCAGCGGCGAGACCGCCACCATGCAGGATCGGCCCGCTCATGCGCCCTCTCCTGCCATGTCGATGAGGTGCATGTAGGACCCGGCAACGGACCCGCGCCTTAGCCCGACGGCACCGAGCGCTTCGCCGAGAGCGTCCTCCGCCTCGAACAAGCGGTCTGCCGCCCCTTCCGAAACAACCGTAGAATAATGGAATTCGTGGCCGGTGTAATTTCCAACGAACAGATCGGGAGCGAGCGATTTCAGCCGCCGATAACCCAGATGCCGTTTGCGGTCCGCATAGCTCGTCACCAATGGCAAGAGCCCGAGCATGGTGTGGCGATGGCCGTCAGCGTCAACGAGCCCATCGCCCAGAACCATATAGCCGCCGCATTCCCCATAGATCCGCGCCCCCCGGTCCGCCGCTCCCATCATTGACGAGCGGAAGCAGACAGCAGAGGCCAATCTCCCGGCATGCAATTCGGGATATCCGCCCGGCAGGTAGATCGCATCGGCATCTGACGACGGACCCTCGTCGGCGAGCGGCGAAAAGAATGAAAGCGTCGCGCCTTGCGCCCGCCAGCCCTCCAGGAGATGCGGATAGGAAAAAGCGAAGGCGAGATCGCGAGCGACGGCGATGTGCTGACCGAGCGGGGCAATGCCACGCACCGGCGCGCATTCTTTGGGAGGAGCTGCCTGGACCATTGGAAGCAGTGTGCCAATATCAATCCCCGCATCTATCGCATCGGCCGCTCGCTCGATGAAGCTTTCGAGCGCCGCATGTTCTCCGGCCTGCACCAGGCCGAGATGCCGCTCCGGGAGGGAAAGCTGCGGGTCACTCCTGAGGCAGCCGAGCACCGGCACCTCGGTCTTTGCCATAGCGCCACGCAACATGGCTTCATGGCGGTCGCTGCCGACACGGTTGAGGATGACGCCGGCGACCCGCACGTCAGCGCGAAATCGCGCAAAGCCCGTTGCAACAGCCGCGACGGATTGCGATGTACGAGCACAATCGACAACCAGCACGACAGGCAGGGACAGAAGGCTCGCGAGATCTCCGGCACTTCCCATTCCATCGGCCGCGCCATCGAAGAGCCCCATCATCGCCTCGATGACCAGCAAGGCATCAGGTGATGTCTGAGCGGCCTGTGCGTGGAGAAACGACGGGCGCATGGCCCAGGGATCGAAGTTGAAGCAGGGTGTACCACTCGCAGCCGTGTGAAAGGCGGGATCAATATAGTCCGGACCGGCCTTGCCGGGCGCGACCACTAGACCGCGACGCTTCAACGCCCGCATCAAGCCGAGCGTCACCACTGTCTTGCCCGAACCGGAAGCCGGCGCGGCGATCAGCAATCCGCTCATGCCGTGTCTTTCCGCTCCACGGCGAAGGGGTCGGGCAGAAGCGTGCGGCCCGAAAGGGCGCCCAGCCAGTCGAGCGAAGGCCTCAGACGCACGACCTCACCGATAACCACGATCGCCGGCGGCTCGATCCCTGCGGCAAGCATGTCCGCTTCGGCGCGTCCGAGCGTGGTTTCGAGCACGGTCTGTTCCGGGGTCGCCGCATTGCAGACGAAGGCCACGGCCTCGTCTGCCCGGCGTCCGGCGGCCATCAGATTAGCGGCGATCTGGCCCATGTGTTTCATCGCCATATACATGACGATGACGGGTGAACCACGACCGATGGCGGCCCAGTCGATTCGATCGGGAACGACTCCGGAGGAATCATGGCCGGTCAGGAATGTCACGGCATGGTTGACTTCGCGGTGGGTGACCGGGATCCCGGCATAGGCAAGCCCGCCGATCCCCGCCGTGATGCCCGGAACGATGCGGAAGGGCACACCATATTCGATGAGCGTCAGCGCCTCTTCGCCGCCCCGCCCGAAAACGAAGGGATCGCCGCCTTTCAGTCTGAGGACGCGGTGACCGGCCTTTGCGAGTTCGACAAGGCGCAACGAGATATCGCGCTGCTTGGCCGACGGCTTCCCGCCGCGTTTGCCTGCATATTCGAGAATGGCGCCACTGCGCGCGAGTTTCAGGCAGTCGTCATTCACCAGAGCGTCGTGAACGATAACATCGGCTTCAGACAGCGCCTTGGCCGCCAGCAGCGTCAAGAGGCCCGGATCGCCGGGGCCCGCGCCGGCAAGCCACACATGGCCGGGCTGGAGGGCCGGCAGGCTCATGGGCAGGGCTAGACGCATCGTGTCACTCATGGTCATGGTCTAGGCCTCGTGCGGCAAAATTGCAATTCCGCCATGGTTCTTTCCGCCCCAAACCTTCGCCCATATGCCTTCCTCAAGACCGCCGGCTCGCCTATAAGCGAGCCATGAGTGACGCCGAGAGACAGGCTGGAGGAAATGGGGCCGAGGGCCACCGGCTTGAAAAGCCGGAAGGCACCCCCTTGCGCAATGGTTGGACGACGGGGGCCTGTGCGACGGCAGCCACCAAGGCGGCCTTCACGGCTCTTCTGACGCGCAGCTTTCCAGACCCGGTCTATATCACACTGCCGAAAGGCGAAACGCCTTGCTTCGCGCTCGCCCGCGAGGGTTTCGACGGCGAGAGCGCCTATGCGGGCATCGTCAAGGATGCCGGTGATGATCCGGATGTAACCCATGGCGCCACCGTAATCGCGACAGTGACCCGCCTACCCCCCGGAAGCGGCATCCGCTTTGTGGCTGGCGACGGGGTCGGCACCGTCACCAAAGCGGGCCTGCCGATTGCCGTCGGAGAGCCGGCGATCAATCCAGTGCCCCGCGCCATGATGACGGCGGAAATCGGAGCGATTGCTGCCGCACATCAGGTGACGCCGGATCTCGAGGTGAAGATCTCCGTTCCCGGCGGCGCACAGATCGCAGAAAGCACCTGGAACCCGAGGCTCGGCATTCTCGGCGGGATCTCCATTCTCGGAACGACGGGGATCGTGCATCCCTTCTCGTGCGCTGCCTGGATTCATTCGATCCACCGGGGCATCGACGTCGCCCGCGCCGAAGGCCTGACCCATTTGCTCGGCGCGACCGGTTCGACATCGGAAAAAGCCGCCCAGATCTTTCATGACCTGCCGGATGGCGCGCTGATCGACATGGGCGACTTCGCCGGCGGATTGCTCAAATACCTGCGTGCCCACCCAGTCCCCAAGCTGACGATTGCCGGCGGTTTCGCCAAGATGACGAAACTCGCCCAGGGCGCCCTCGACCTGCATTCCTCACGCAGCCAGATCGACAATCTTTTCTTTCTTTCAATGCCTTGTAGTCATATCCTCAAAGATACTGCGCGCAGCGCCGTCGAGCACGCGAATACCGCAATGGAAGTGCTTGAGATCATGACACAAGAAGGGATCGCCATCGCCCCAGCCGTTGCCGAGGCGGCAAAACGCACGGCCGAGGGTGTGCTGCGCGACAGTGGCGTGGTGGTGGACATCATCGTCACCGATCGCAAGGGAACGATCATCGCCCATGCGACCTGAACCAGAGGATGCACCACAGAAAATCCTGATCCTCGGCGGCACAGCCGACGCCCGAATTCTGGCGGAAGAGCTCCTGGCCCAAGGCCATGATGTCACCACCTCGCTGGCGGGGCGAACGGTTGATCCGATTCTGCCTGCCGGCGCAGTTCGGATCGGAGGCTTCGGAGGGGCGGAAGGTCTGGCGGTCTATTTGAAGACGGAGAGCTTCGACCGGATGATCGACGCCACCCATCCCTTCGCGCGGCGGATCAGCGAGAATGCGATCAAGGCCGCGGCGATCTCAGGCGTGTCGCTCGAACAGCGGCTGCGCCCGCGCTGGCAGAAACAGCCGGGTGACCGCTGGAGGAGCGTGGCGACGCTTGAGGCGGCGGCCGAAGCCTTGCCATCGGGCGCGACGGTCTTTCTGGCCCTTGGCCGGCAATATCTCGATGCTTTCGTCGGGCGCGATGACTGCCGATTCGTGATCCGCATGGTCGATGCGCCAGAGATGCCGCTCGCCTTCGCGGATTACAGCCTCCTCCTTGGCAAACCGGCAAGCGATCCCGACCGCGAGGCGGACCTCTTCACGGCACATGGCGTCACGCATCTCGTCTGCCGCAATTCGGGGGGGCCAGCGGGCTATGCCAAGATCATCGCGGCGCGACGTCTTGCCCTGCCGGTGGTGATGCTCGAACGCGACTAAGGTTCTGCCCGCTCAGCGGAACTCGAAGATCTGGCGAAACACACCCGGCGCGATGATCGACAACGGGTTGATCACCAGATTCGGCTTCATCGTCGGCCCGGTCAGCTTGAAGGTGATACCGAGCAGGCCGCGGTCGCGCCCATTGCCGAGAATGGCGCCGATCACCGGCAGTTCGCCGAACAATCGGTTCAGCCCATAGGCAGGCATGAAGGTGCCGGTCAGGTCGATGCTTCCGGACTGATCGCGGACGATCCCCTGAAAGGTCGCACCCACCTGCTCCCCGCGAACGATACCGTTTTCGACGCTGAGCGTGCCGCCGACCAGGGACAGACGGGCAAAGGCGCGCTGGAAGCGGGCGGAGCTTACGTCGACATCGCTACGAACGGCACTGTTGAGACTGCGTCCGTCGGCACCGGTCGGCGCGGAGACGATCGTCTGAAGCCGCTCTTCGTTCTCGACCTGGAAGTTGCGCAGATCAAGATTGCCGCTCCAGGCACCGTCGCGCGTTTCTGTCAGGCGCAGATTGGCAAGACCACCGCCGAGGCGTTTGTAGGTGTCGAGAAAGCGCAGGACGGCACCGGCGTCGCTGGTGGTGACGGAGAGTTCTCTCAAGCCTTCGGGCTGACGCAGTTTGGCGACCAATGCCTGACCGCTGCTTGTAACGCCGGAGAAATCGACGGCACTGATCTGGCCTTTGCTCGCCCCATAGATGATCGAAACACCCGACAACTGCTCGCCGCTGAACCCGACCACGCGGTCGAAGCGCCCTTCGATCTTGAGCGAAGTCCGCGAGGCCTTTGTATCGCCGCCATCACCGGACGGCCGCTGCAGGGTGGAGATCAGCGAGCGAGCGTCGAAGGCGCGGCCATTGGCAACGACCGAATAGACGCCCCGGCTGAGACGAACAGTCAGCGCCACCTCGTCTTCCGGCGACAGGCGGACGCGCGACAGGTTGGCGGCGACAAGACCGGTATCATCCGCTGTCATGTCGCCGGAGGCGCCAAAGCCCTCACCATCCAGAGTGAATTTGCGTATCAGCGACAGCTTGCCGTCTTTGGCCAACTCGAACTTTGCGGTCGCGCCAATTCCTTGCCCCTTCGACCAACCTACCCAGGGAATGTTCAGCGTCGCCGAGCGGAGATCGACGGACACGGCCTGCGTCGTTTCGTCGATCCGGCTCAGTTCCAGCTTGATTGCCCCATTGAGGATCTCGCCGAGGCCAGGCGCGAGCTTTTCGCGGGCCGCATTGTCAAGCGTTGCCGTGACAACCCGTTCGCGGGGAACAGCACCGTCACCGCGACGCACCGGCTCAGTGAGGTTCACCTCCATCGGGACATCGTCGATTTTCGCGGATGCATCGAGCTTGGCCTTGTCGCGATCGACCGATAGGGATCCGGTGACATCGGCGATCACACGACCGTCGAAGGGTTTGGCCACATCCACATCGTCGAGCGCGACTTCCGCCGTCCAGCTCGGCTCGGGCGGCGACTGGTCCGGAACCAGGCCGAGACGGATCTTCACCTGCCCGCGAACCTTGCCCGAAAAGTCCGAAGGCTGGAAATCGACAACCTTCAGCGCTTCGATCGGCTTGAAGGAAACGAGTTCGGCCACAGCATCCGCCGCGCCTGCGATATCGAGGTCGATATCCGCCATCAGAGGCTTCTCATAGGCGTCCCGCAGCACCAGACGGCCGCTCTCAAGCTGGACCATGCGCCCCGACGGAAAGAACGAGCCAGCCGAGCGGATGGCGACGTCGACGCGCTCGCCGACCATGTCGAAGCGGCCATAGACGTCACGGAGCGGCGGCAGTTCACCTGTCAGGTTAACGCGTGCATCTTCCAGATCGAAACCGATCTTCAGTTCGTCGGCATCGAGCCGCACTGGCTTCGGGTCGATCGACAGGCGGTTCTGCGGAATGAAGACGTCGACCGTTCCCTTGGGGATCACGCCGCCATAGAGGTTTTCGAGAACCCAGGCGCGCGGCTTGGAGGCAATCCAGTAGGGCCACAATTGCTTCACAACGGTGGTGCGCATGTTCTCGACCACCGCATTGAACCGGATCTCCGGCCCCGTTCCGCCAAAGCCAACCTGCAGCTTCCCGCGCATGTTGCCCTCTGGCGTGGAAACGTCGAGAGTGTCGAGTTGCAGGCGATTTTCCTCGACGAGGTAGCGACCATAGCCCTTCAGGAAGAACGGAAACGGTGCTTCGCCAGCGCTCGGAACATTCGCTTTGCCATTGGTGACCACGAGATCGATGCCGAAACCCTTGCCGAAACTGCTGCCTTCCGGCAACCGGTCGAGATCGATCAGGCCGCCGGACAGTGGAAAGATGGTTTGGTCGAATCGGGCGATCGAATCGGCAAGCTCGATCGTGTCCTTGGCGAAGTCGTAGGAAAGCTTGAGACGGGCATCGGTGATCTCCTGGCGCTGGCCGTCAGAGTAGAAGCCGGCTTTCTGCATATTGATGCCGAGCGAGACGCTGGCGTCCTGGCCGGGTGCCTCGCGCCGAGCATTCAGCAGCAATTCGGCCGAGCCGTCGATCCCCTGGCGCGCCTCGCCCGTACTGGAACGTCGCAGCAGGAACGGGGTCACCCGGATATCGGCAACCCGCATCGTCAGCGATTCGGCCCGACCATCGACATTCGTCGTCAGCGCCGTCAGTTCCGTTTGCTGTCCGTTAACCGCGACGGCACCGAATATCGAAAGCGAACCGTCGTCGCCACGCTCCAGCACGATGTCGTCGATCGCAAGCGTCATCGGTCGGCCGCTCGCACTGGTGGAAGCGATCTCCAACCCGGCAAGGCGCATGCGGTCAAGGCCACCCCGAGTGATGAAACCCTGCAGCCGGTCGAGCTCGGCAAAGGCATCTGCCAGCCGGTCCGGAATATGGTCGATCCGCCATCCGGACAAATCGACTGGCTTCCCCTTTGGCAGTACCGTCGCATCGAGATTGATGCCCTCGCTGACGATCTCGCGGATGGAGAACCGACCGCCGAGAAGCGCCAATGGCTCAAGGATGAAGCGCACCGAATTCGTGAGGGCAACCCTCTCGCCGCCCGCCTGTTCGTGCAACGTGACGTCCCGCGCCTCGACCGACAATTCCATCCCATTGGAGAAGCGCACTTCGGTGCCGCCGATTTTGGCGGTGAACTGCGGTCCGAGCGCATTGTTGAGGACGGCCTGCGCTCGTTGCGCAAGGGCGGCATCCAGAGTGCCGCTTTCGACCACGGCATAGACCGCAAAAATCACGACGGCCCAGAGCCCGGCGAAGCCGGCCAACACCCGCGACAGGCGCCGGAACAGCGATCGCTTCGGCGGCGGACAACGCACGATGAGGGGATCCTCGGCCTGGGCAGACGGAAGATCATGCAGCGGCACAATGTCCCGCTTGCGAAACCGTAGCTTTTCGCCCCGGATCTCCGACATGTCCTGGTGATTGTCTCCGTCGATCGATGCCGCTAACAAGTCGCTCTGGACGACTGCGGAGCGGACTATATATCGAAGTCGCCCACGATCACTCACAAAACGGGCAAAAGAAAGGTTATCCCATGACGGATTTGACAACCGGGGACATGGCCCCCGATTTCTCTCTGCCCCGCAATGGCGGCGGCACCGTTTCGCTTTCCGAATTCGCCGGAAAGGCGGTGATTCTCTATTTCTACCCCAAGGACGACACCAGCGGCTGCACGACCGAAGCCGTCGACTTCTCGGGTCTGACAGATGAATTCGCGAAGCTCGGCGCAACCGTCATCGGCGTGTCCCCTGATTCGGTGAAGAGCCACGACAAGTTTGCCGCCAAGCATAACCTCTCTGTGGTGCTGGCCGCTGACGAGGAGCACAAGGCGCTAGAAGCCTATGGCGTCTGGAAGGAGAAGAGCATGTACGGCAAGACCTATATGGGTGTCGAACGCTCCACCTTTCTGATCGACAAGTCCGGCAAGATTGCCGAGGTCTGGCGCAAGGTGAAGGTTCCCGGCCATGCCGAGGCCGTGCTGAAGGCGACGCAGGCTCTCTGACATGCTGGAGACACGGCAGCCCGAGACGGCTTTTCACTCCCTTCGCGGCGCTGCTACCCTCGCAATCCTGAGCGCCGACCTCGACGAGAAGACGGCGCTCGCTCAGACGGCAGCGATGCGCTGGCATGAGCGGCGCCTGTCGTTGCGCTCGCCGCTCGATCCGCCGCTTCCCGATCGACCGGGCCGCCCGGCAAAACCCGAGCTCGTGCCGCCAAAGGCAGTCGGGAAGCGCTCGCTGCACACCCTGCCCGGCCGCATCGCCCTCCTGCATGCGCTGGCCCATATCGAACTCAATGCCGTCGATCTCGCCCTCGACATCGTCGCCCGCTTTGCCACCGAACCTGTGCCGCATTCCTTCTTCGACGGCTGGATGAAGGTGGCCTACGAGGAGGCCAAGCATTTCCGGCTGGTGCGCGACCGCATGCGGGCTCTCGGCGCCGACTACGGCGACATGCCGGCGCATGACGGGCTTTGGCAGGCAGCCCATTCGACGAAGAACGACTTGACGGCCCGCCTTGCGGTGGTGCCGCTCATTCTCGAGGCCCGCGGGCTCGACGTGACGCCGTCGCTGCAGGACAAGATGCGGGAAACGGGCGATCTCGAAAGCGCCGACGTGCTGAAGGTCATCTACGAAGACGAAAAAGGCCATGTGGCCGTCGGCGCGAAATGGTTCCGCTTCCTCTGCGCCCGCGAAAAGCGTGACCCCGCACGGGCGTTTCAGGACCTGGTCAGCGCCAATTTCCGCGGCCAACTGAAGGCGCCTTTCAACGATGTAGCGCGGGCCGAGGCGGGCCTGACACCATCCTTCTACCGGTCGCTTACCGCCAAGAACAACTCGTCGGTTTGACACGCAATTCCAAGCGCCTAACGCTTCATTAACCCTAATTATGCGTAACTGCTAACGGCGGATCGAACAGGTGACTCGCCGATATCGGGCATGACGCTGCACAAGGCGCGCCCGACTTTATTGGGGGTCAGCGTGACGACGGCTTCGAACAACCAGGTCTTCGGAAAACGCCGGGAGCAGCATATTGTCATCCTGGCGAGCGGCGACCGCATTCGGCACATGACAATCCGTCCCTGGATGGTGGCCCTCACCGTCTGCTTCCTTGGCACGATGGCGATCGGCTATCTCGGCGCCACAACCTATCTCGTTCTGCGCGACAACCTGATTGGCGCCACCATGGCGCGCCAGGCGCGCATGCAGCATGAATATGAAGACCGGATCGCAGCGCTCCGCGCCCAGGTGGACCGCGTCACCTCGCGCCAATTGCTCGACCAGCAGGTGGTCGAGGAAAAGGTCGAGAAACTCCTCGAGCAGCAGATGGCGTTGACCTCGCGCCACGGCCGGATCGACGCGCTTCTGCAGACGGATAGTGCGCCGGACGCCTTACCCACCGATGGCCCACTACCAGCCGAAAAGCCTTTGGTCGATGGCATGGATCACGCTTCCCTCTCGACGGGCACGCAAGCCTTCGCCACCTTGCTCGGGGAGACCGCACCAGAGCCTAAACCCGCGGCCCCGCATCGGCCGGCGCTCGCGCTCGGTTACGTGCCGATGACCGGCGAAAATGTCGCAGACCGCGCGGACCGTCTCTTTTCGAACATGACGTTGTCGCTGAAGGAGATCGAGGCCGAACAGCTTCAACGCATCGAGGAACTGGCAAGCGGCGCCTCGCAGACTGCCGACGAGATTGCCGCGATCCTCAGGCGTCAGGGCGTGCCGATCGACGAGCAGGCAGCACTGACAACGATCGATGCCGTGGGTGGTCCATATCTCGCACCGCAGTCGGATCGGGACTTCAACGCCTCGCTGAATGCGCTGGATGTCGCGCTCACCCGACTGGAGACGGTTCGCGACACCGCCAAGCGCCTGCCCTTCGCCAATCCCGCCCCTGGCCGGGAAATAACCAGCCGATTCGGCAACCGCCCGGATCCCTTTTTTGGCGGACTTGCCATGCATGCCGGCATCGATTTCCGTGCGCCGACGGGTACGGAAATCCGCTCCACCGGTGTTGGCAAGGTCGTGACGGCAAGCTTTTCGGGCGGCTATGGCAACATGGTCGAAATCGATCACGGCCTAGGCCTTTCCACTCGCTACGGGCATATGTCCCGCATTCTGGTGAGCGAGGGCGACACGGTTGAAACCGGGCAAATTCTCGGCCTGGCAGGTTCAACGGGACGCTCGACCGGGCCTCACCTGCACTACGAGATCCGGCGCAACGGCGCCCCTGTCGATCCCATGCGCTTTCTCAACGCCGGAATGAAGCTGACGCCTTTGATCAATTGACGGCGAGGCGACGATTCGCAGCAGGTTTTACGGCGACAGGGCTCCGGTTTGTTGATGACCTTGACGTTGCAAGCCAATTAATCGTGATCATTAAGCCTTTGTAGGGGTAAATCCGCCCGTTTCCTTGACTTTCCGGCAGTTTCCTTCTATTCGCCGCAACCATTGGCGCCCGATCAGACGGGCTATTGAGCGATGTTCGCGAGAACAGGAACGGAAACTACTTCCCTTTGACCACTTTTGCTGACCTTGGCCTGAGCCAAAAAGTCCTTTCTGCCGTCACCGATGCCGGCTACACCATTCCGACCCCGATCCAGGCAGGCGCAATTCCGCCTGCCCTGCAGCGGCGGGACATTCTCGGCATTGCGCAAACAGGCACCGGCAAGACGGCTAGCTTTGTCCTCCCGATGTTGACGCTGCTCGAAAAGGGCCGTGCCCGTGCTCGCATGCCACGCACGCTCATTCTCGAGCCGACGCGCGAATTGGCAGCCCAGGTCGCCGAGAACTTCGAGAAGTACGGACGGAATCACAAGCTGAACGTGGCGCTGCTGATTGGTGGCGTGTCCTTCGATGAGCAGGACCGCAAGCTCGAACGTGGTGCCGACGTCCTGATCTGCACGCCAGGCCGCCTGCTCGACCATTGTGAGCGCGGCAAGCTGTTGATGACTGGCGTCGAGATCCTCGTGATCGACGAAGCCGACCGCATGCTCGACATGGGCTTCATCCCGGACATCGAGCGCATTGCAAAGATGATCCCATTCACGCGCCAGACGCTGTTCTTCTCGGCCACCATGCCGCCGGAAATCCAGAAGCTGGCCGACCGTTTTCTGCAGAACCCGGAACGCATCGAGGTTGCCAAGCCCTCCTCGACCGCACTCACGGTGACGCAGCGTCTCGTTGCCTGCCACAACAAGGACTACGAGAAGCGTGCCAAGCTGCGCGAACTGATCGGTACCCAGAGCGAATTGAAGAACGGCATCATCTTCTGCAACCGCAAGAAGGACGTCGCCGACTTGTTCCGTTCGCTGGAGCGTCATGGCTTCTCCGTCGGCGCCCTGCATGGCGACATGGACCAGCGCTCGCGCACGAACATGCTGGCCGGCTTCAAGGACAACCAGATCACGCTTCTGGTCGCCTCGGACGTTGCCGCCCGCGGCCTCGACATCCCGGATGTCAGCCACGTCTTCAATTTCGACGTACCTATTCACGCGGAAGATTATGTCCACCGCATCGGCCGCACCGGTCGAGCCGGCCGCTCGGGCGCAGCCTTCACCCTGGTAACGCGCAGCGACACGAAGTTCCTCGACGCCATCGAAAAGCTGATCGGTCAGACGATAGAATGGCATGAAGGGGATATCTCCGCACTTCCGGCGCCGGCTGAGAGCCACGACGAAAGCCGTGGAAAACGCGGTCGCGACAAGGGTCGCGAGCGGCGCGGCGGTCATAAATCCGATACGCGCAGCGAGTATGTGAAGCCCGTCGAGGCAAGCGTCGAACCAGTCAAAGCGGCAGAGGAAGTTCAGGTGATGGAAGCGATCAAGGTGGAGCCGGTGGCGACAGAACGCAAAACGGACAAGCGCCGCGATCAGAATCCGCGCAACAACCGCAACAATCCTTATCCGGCAAACGATGACAACCGTGATCGCCGTCGCAACCGTCACCACGACCATGACGACGGCCCGACGCCTGTCGGCTTCGGCGATGACATCCCGGCCTTCATGCTGATCGTCGCTGCCGCCAAGGCCTGATCCCTGTGGGTCAGCCCGGTATCGATTTCCCCGGTCTCGGGGTTGGTCTTGCCATCCTTCGGGATGGCAAACTGCTTTTGTGCAAGCGCATGAAGGCGCCGGAAGCCGGCCACTGGAACATCGTCGGCGGCAAGGTCGACCATATGGAACCGGCAGAACTTGCCGCGCGCCGGGAGGCCGAGGAAGAAACGGGGCTCTCGATCGGTCCGATTTGCTATCTCGGCATCACCGAGCAATTGATCGAGGCGGACCGCCAGCACTGGATTTCGCTGCTCTACGTCACCGAAGACACGTCCGGCGATCCGCAACTGACCGAACCGGACAAGCTTTCGGAAATCGGCTGGTTTGATCTGGATGACCTGCCGCAGCCGCTTTCCGTCTTCACCCAGACGGTTCTGACCTACCTGCGCTGAGCGGCCTCACGCTCGGTGACCCGCATCGCGGCATCAAGCGCGATCCGCGCCCATTTCCCCATGATATCGGGGTCGTCGAGCGCCTCATCGGGGATTGTCCAATAGGGCATGGCGACGGGCTTGCCGCTTCGACCCTCATAGCACCAGCGCTTCGCGCCGGCTTCTTCCAGGAGCGGTGCACTCTCCTCATCGCCCTTCAGCATCAGTTCGCCGCGCAGTTCGAGCGCAAAGATGATGCCGCGCGCGTAGATGCCCTTGCCGCCAAACATCCGACGGATGGTCACCGGTCCGACCGCCTCGAACATCTCCTCGATCGCCGCATTGTCCATGGTCAATCCTTCAGGATCCCGCCGGCCGCCAGAATAGCCTCGGGCGTATCGACATCAAGACGAGCAGCCGCGCCGATTTCGACATCGATGACGGCAAGCCCCGAGCTTTCGATCACAGGCCGGGCGCCGATATCGCCTTCCAGCGCCTTCAAGGCCTCGAAGGTCGCCGCGGGCAAAATGACGGGGTTGCCGCGCTGGCCATCGGACACGGCGCGCACGATCGCCTTGCCGCCGGACTTTACATAGGCACGGGCAAGTGCTGCAATATCAGCACCGGAGACGTTCGGCATATCGGCGAGCAGTACCATCATGCCAGGCAGGCCCTTGGCCTCGACGGCTGCAAGGCCAGCCTTCAGCGAGCTGGCCATGCCTGTCAAAAAGTCCGGATTTTCCAGCACTTCGACATCGAGTCCTGTAAGCACATCGGCAACCTCACCACTGCGATGACCGGTGATGACCGTAACAGCACCGACGCCGGCCTCGATCGCCTGCCGCACGGAGCGTCGAACGAGCGGCTCGCCCTCGAACTCGGCGAGCAGCTTATGGCGACCACCCTCGCCCATCCGGCTCGCCCGACCGGCGGCAAGCACCACGAGGCCGAGGGCCGCAGGATCGACATTCTTCGTGGCGCTCTGACGCGGCAGCGGACGGCTCGGAATTTCCATCAGCAGACCACCGACGCCCCAACCAGCCATTTCCATGCGATCGGGCGGTTGACCGGCGAGAATGCCATTCAAGACCCAGTCGAAACCATTTTCCTTCTGCGAGCGTGCACAACCGGGCGCACCGATGACGGGGACATCGCCTACATGACCGAGAACCAGCAGATTGCCGGGATCAACGGGCAGCCCGACCTGATCGACCACGCCGCCCGCAAGCCGGATGGCCGAGGGTATGACGTCATCGGCATCGGCCACGGCCGAGGCACCGAAGATCACGATGAGCGGCGGACCGTCTTCCGCGGCAGCTCTGTCGTTAAGCGAGGCGCGGATAGCGTCGGCCACGGCCTCTGCCCGATGCGGGACCCGGTGTTCGGATGCAAGCCGGCTCTGCGAGGGCAGAAGTCGGGCTTCGAGCACGCGGGCCGTCTTGTCCATGACGGACGGTTTCAGGGACGGCAGCTGGGTCGCGACGAGATGCACCCAGTGGCGACGATAGGGCGCGACCTGAAAGGCGATACTGTCCTGCAGGATGGCAGCAGCTTCTGCAACATGTGCACCGGCCACGGCCAGCGGGATGATCTTCACGGTCGCGACGAGATCACCGGCCCGCACGTCTCGACGATCGGCAAGACAGGCGAGCGTGATCGCCGGATCGACGGCGTTGAAGCAGTCGACCAACGTCTTGTTCGCGCGAAAGAGACCGTTTGCCGAGGCATAGAAATTTACCCGCCCTGTCGAGGCTGGACTGCGGATCAGACCTCTGGGCTCTATTGCAGCGCTCAAACGGTCGGCCGCTTCGTCTTCCATCAGGTCGCCGGGTTCCAGCCGGCATGCAATGACAGTCATCACCCCCTCTGCCTGCAGGCGGGCGAGATCGTCTGCCTGGAGTCGGTGTCCCTTGGGCAGCTTGCCGGAGGCCAGAGGCTGCGAATGCGCAAGGATCGCGCCACCAGCTTCAGATGTCGGGATTGGCCCAAACCTCACGGCGAGGCCTCTTGGGCGCCGGAGGCAGCCCCAAGACTGCGCCGGCGCAGCGACTGGATGATATCGGCGAGGATCGCGACCGCGATTTCGGCCGGTGTGGCAGCACCGATATCGAGGCCGATCGGGGCGTGAATGCGCGAGATCGTCGCGGCATCCAGGCCGCCCGCCGTCAATCGCTCGACGCGCTTCGCATGCGTCTTTCGCGAACCAAGTGCTCCCACATAGAAGCAGCCTGATTTCAACGCGGCGATCAGGCCTGGATCGTCGATCTTCGGATCATGGGTGACGGCCACCATGGCGCTGTAACGGTCGAGCGGCATCCCGGCGAAGACCTCGTCCGGCCAGTCAGCCCGTAGATCGATGCCGGCGAAACGCTCCGGTGTAGCGAAGGCCGTGCGCGGATCGATGATGGTGACGGCAAAGCCTGATAGCGCCGCCATCGGCACCAGTGCCTGGCTGATGTGGACAGCGCCGATCACGACGATCCGCGGCGGCGGTAGATGGATGTTGAGGAAGAGGCTTTTGCCGTCGATATCAACGATGCCCGATTTGCCAGACAGAAGCCGCGCGCGTATTTCGTCGCCGAGTGGATCCGCAGCAACCTGATCCTCCGTCACCAGATGCGAAGTGCCGGCAGCCAGGTCGCTCACCAGCACGGCACCGAGACGGTCGCGTTTTGCGGCATTCACAGCCGCAAGTGTCGAAATTTCCATCAGCCCAGCCTCTCCACCTGCACGCGGATGCGGCCGCCGCAGGAGAGGCCCACTCGCCAGGCGGTCTCGTCGGCCACGCCGAATTCGAGCATCTTCGGCGTCCCGTTCTCGATCACATCGAGCGCCTCGGAGATGACGGCACCTTCGACGCAGCCACCGGAGACCGAGCCTTCGAAATTGCCCTCGCCATCGATGACAAGATGGCTACCGACCGGGCGCGGCGCCGATCCCCAGGTTTCGATCACGGTCGCGATCGCGACGGATCGGCCCTCAGCGAACCAGCTTTCGGCAATGTAGAGCGGATCGCGCAGAACGGCGTCGGTGGTCATCATGGCTGGCTCCTGTCTGAAGCGAGATAACGCCGGGGATCGCAGTTCCGATCCGGCGCACCGGATAAAGATTGCACGAGATCCGACAGCGCTTCCAGATTGTGAACGGACCTGAGTTCATCAACATGCGGCAGCATGGACCGTACGCCTCGCGCGCGCGCCTCGAAACCGGAAAAGCGCAGCAATGGATTGAGCCAGACGAGGCGTCGGCACGAGCGATGCAGCCGGTCGGTCTCACGGGCAAGCATATCGACCTCGTCCCGCTCCAACCCGTCGGTAATCAGCAGCACGACGGCACCCTGCCCCAGTACGCGCCGTCCCCAATGGCGGTTGAAGAGTTTGAGCGTCTCGCCGATCCGCGTGCCGCCCGACCAGTCCGCGACGGCGTCCGTGCATTGCGCGATCGCCTCGTCCGGATCGCGGTGACGCAGTTGCCGCGTCACATTGGTGAGCCGCGTACCGAAGAGGAAGGTATGCACCCGGCGGCGGCGTTCGGTCAGAACATGCAGAAAATGCAAGAAGATGCGGGTATACTGGCTCATCGAACCGGAAATGTCCGCGAGGATGACGAGCGGCGGCGGCCGTTGCCGGCGCTCGCGAAACTTCGGCAGCATCAGGTCGCCACCGGTGCGCAGCGACTGACGCATCGTCGCCCGCGGATCGACGATCCGCCCGCGGGGTGACAGCCGATAGCGCCGGGTCTGGACAAGATCGAGCGGCATGGCGAGACGTTCGATGGCGCGACGCGCCTCCTTTAGTTCACTCGCCGTCATTTGCCCGAAATCGAGCCGACGAAAGACCTCCTGGCCGGAGACCGTGAGCCGGGCATCGACCTCGACATCCGGCTCGTCGCGTGGCTTCGGCTCGCGGCTCCTGTCGGCGAACAGCGCATCGCTGACCCTTGCACTGCCTGCCTTCGGCTTCTGCCGCTCTCCGATCGCCGCCACCGGCGACATCAACGCGATCATCTTGCCGACGAGATCCCGCGAGCGCCAGAAGATCGAAAAGGCCTCATCGAAAACCGGCTGATCCTCGTGGCGTTTGACGAAGATCGCCGAGAGAGCGGCATGAAATTCGACGCGCGAACCGATGCCGATCGCGTCGATGGCCTCGATGGCGTCGATCACGGCACCGGGGCCGGGCTTCAGGCCAGCCTTTCGCAAGACACGCGCAAAATGAACGATATTGTCGGCGAGCCGCCCGTCGCCCTTGACCGGTGGCGGCACGACGATGCCGTCACGTCCGCTCGCGGGATGTGGCCCAAAGCTTTCCATCTCAGCCGGCCTTTGCCAGGAGCTCGGCCTTGACCTCCGAGAGCAGCTTCTCACCTTCGCTGCCCTGGATGCGGGCGATGTCTTCCTGGTACTTCAAAAGCGTGCCCAGCGTATCGGCGATCGTCTCCGGATCGAGCGCCAAGCGATCCAGCTCGGTGAGCGCGGTCGCCCAGTCTATGGTCTCGGCGATGCCCGGGTTCTTGAACAGGTCAATGGTCCGGAGCTTCTGCACATAGGTGACGATCTGCCGAGAAAGCTGCTCGTTGCCGCCCTTCACCTTGCGGCGGATGATCGCCAGCTCGTCGGCAGCGGCCGGATAGTCAACCCAGTGATAGAGGCAACGCCGCTTCAAGGCGTCATGCACCTCGCGGGTCCGGTTCGACGTGACGATGACGATGGGCGGCTCGGCGGCCTTCACCGTGCCGAATTCGGGGATGGTCACCTGGAAATCCGAGAGGACTTCCAGCAGGAAAGCCTCGAAGGCCTCGTCTGTGCGGTCGAGTTCGTCGATCAGGAAGACCGGCGCGCGTCCCGGTTCGCCTTGCAGCGCCTGAAGGACCGGACGGCGGATCAGATAGCGTTCGGAGAAGATGTCACCTTCCAGCCGCGTGCGATCCGCTACACCCGACGCCTCGGCCATGCGGATTTCTAGCATCTGCGCCGGGTAGTTCCACTCGTAGACGGCGGAGGCGACATCCAGGCCTTCGTAGCACTGCAGGCGGATCAGCGGGCGGTCGAGCGCCTTGGCCAGAACCTTGGCGACTTCGGTTTTGCCGACACCGGCTTCCCCTTCGAGGAAAAGTGGCCGTTTCATCCTGAGCGCGAGAAACAGCACCGTCGCCAGCGGCCTGCCGGCCAGATAATCCTCAGCCGAAAGCATATCGATGATACCATCGATCGTCTCCGGCAGCACCTTTCCCGAGGTCTCTGCCATGTCTCCTCCCATGTTAGAGGGGAAGTCTATAGCGTGTGATAGCCCCGGTCCAGATAGATGAGCGACGGCTCACGCTCACCGAAATGTACCGCCTTCACCTCGCCGAAAAGGATCGTATGGGTATTCGTCACCTTGCGGTCGGTCACGACACAGTCGAAGGCGACGATCGCATCGGAGAGCACCGGCGACCCGGTCTCCACCACCTGCCATTCAGCTTGGGCGAAACGGTCTTCTGCCGAGAGTTTGCCGAAGCCTGCAAAGGCATTCGCCAGATCCTGGTGATGGGCGCCCAGCGTGTTCAAGGCGAAATGCCCACTCTCGAAAAGCACGGCATTGCTCGCATTGCTGTTGTTGAGGCAGGCAAGCACCATGGGCGGGCTGTCGGAAACCGAGCAGGCGGCGGTAATGGTGACGCCGCGCCGGAGGCCTTGATGCTCCGTCGTCACGATTTGCACATGCCCCGCATAACGGCTCATGGCCTCGCGATAGACGACTGGATCCAGAACTTGCATGCTCAAACTCACATTTCCCCCTTGGAAGCTTGCCCTCAAGACACCGCAATATGGGCCGCAGCCCTTATCTTTTCCACAACACCATCACGATTTCGGTGATGCCCTGCATTGACCGGGGTGAAGCCAGCATTTCCAATTGCCTGCGCGTTCGGCTAGGATCGTGCCATGCCCCACGCACGCCCTCTCACAACCTGGCTTTCGCTCACCGCTTTGCTCGTGCTCAACGTGCCCGCATCGTCGGCTGCGGAGCTAAAACTAGCCGTGGTAGCCCCGACGGCCGGTAGCTTCGCCGTGCTCGGCGACCAGGTGCGTCAAGGCGCGGCGCTGGCCGCGGAAGGACTATCGATCAGCCTTGTCGAGATCGACGAGCCCTGCACGGAAGGCAGCGGCCAGGCGGTGGTCGAAGCGATCACGGCGGCCGGGGCGACGGCAGCGGTCGGCTTTCTCTGCAGCGAAACCTTGAAGGAGGGCCTGCCCGTTCTGGTAGATGCCAACCTTCCCGCACTGACACTGTCGGTCCGCTGGAAAGGGCTGATGGAGGATGCGGTAAAGGCGGGCTGGCCGCTTTTCCGTCTCGCCCCCAACGGCGATCAGGAATCCGCCAAGCTCTCAGAAGTCATCCTGCGTGATTGGCCAGGCGAACCGGTTGCTCTGCTGGAAGACGGCACGATCCGTGGCCGTGAACTGACCGAGGCGATCCGGATCACGCTCGAAGAGCGCGGGCTGAAACCCGCCTTTATTGACACCTTCCGACCGGGTCAGGAGCAGCAGCTGACACTGGTCCGTCGGCTCAAGACGGCCGGCATCAGCCATGTCTTTGTCGGCGGCGATCGCAACGATGTCTCGATCATCGCCCGTGACGCCAAGGCTGAGGGCCTGTCGCTGACGCTTCTCGGCGGCGAAGCCATGCGGGCGGCAGACGAACCGGTTCCACTGGAAGATGGCGTGCTCGCCGTCGGCCTCGTCGAGACACCGCAGGGGCCATCGGCTCCGGCGCTGATGGGCGAGTTCGAGGCCGCAGGGATCGTTCCGGAGGGCTATGTTCTGCCGGCCCATGCGGCCGTCACCATGCTCGCGGATTCCTGGGGCATCTCGTCTGCCATGGGCACACCCGTCACAGATGCACTGATCGGCACGACCTTTGAGACGGCGATTGGCCCGATCACCTTCGGTGAGGATCACGAGCTGACCGAGAACCCCTATCGCTTGATGCAATGGCAGGACAACGCATTCGTGCCCGTGTCCGAACCATCACAGTAACCGCGCTCAGTCGCGGTAGGGCCAGAAGGCCTGGCTGAACACACCGCCATCCACCCAGATCGTCTGGCCGGTCACGAAAGCCGATTGCGGACCGGCGAGGAAGAGGATCGGTCCTGCGATATCTTCCGGCGTGCCGACACGACGCAGAGGCGTCACATCGCCCCATGTCTTGGCATAATCGGGAGCCTCGGCCTGGGTGCGTGCCGTTTCGATCGCACCGGGTGCCACGCAATTGACGCGGATCTGATGCGGCCCGAGCTCGACGGCCGAAACCTTGGTCAGCTGTTCGATACCGCCCTTGGATGCGGTGTAATCAACCAGCTTCGGGAAGGCGTGCTTGTTGCAGCCGGAGCCGAGATTGATAATCGAGCCGCCCTTGCCAGCCTCGACCATGCGGCGCGCCACACGCTGGCTGTTGAGGAAGGTGCCCTTGAGATTGGTGCTGATCACGGCGTCCCAGCGCTCTTCGGAAAGCTCAAGCATCGAGGCCCAGGTCTGGATGCCGGCATTGTTGACGAGCACGTCCGGCACCTGTCCCGCCCAGGCGATGACCTCGTCCAGGAATGCTTCGATGTCAGCGCTGTTGGCCACCTCGCATTCCCGGCCGATCGCGCGACCACCAAGCGCAGCCACTTCCTTCTCGACCTCCGCTGCGGCATCCGGCTGTCCGAGATGGGTAAAGGCGACGTCATATCCTTCGCGGACAAAGGCCGATACCAGATGACGGCCGATGCCGGAGCTTCCGCCGGTGATGATTGCGAATTTGGCCATGACGTCCTCCCGGATGGCTATGCTTTTGCCGAGGGATGCAGCGCCGGGCGACAATCGTCAAGGTCAGGCATGTCGATGACAGGCGTCTCATCCGAAGGCATGGTTGCCGCTCAAGGGCGCCGATGCTATGCGGACCGCCATCAACAGCTGGTGCCCGCGCCTCTCGTCCGCGACGGCATCGATCGATCCCTGGCCCGCGAGGAGCTTCCGATGACCCGCCCTCTCCTGATCTCGCCTTCCATTCTGGCTGCCGACTTCTCCCGCCTCGGCGAAGAAGTGCGCGACGTCGTCGACGCCGGCGCAGAATGGGTGCATCTCGATGTGATGGACGGCCATTTCGTCCCGAACATCTCCTTCGGCCCCGCCATCATCAAGGCGCTGCGCCCCTGGACCAAGGCAGTATTTGATTGCCACCTGATGATCGCGCCTGCCGATCCCTACCTCGCCGCCTTCGCCGATGCCGGCTGCGACATCATCACGGTGCATGCGGAAGCCGGTCCGCATTTGCATCGCTCGCTGCAGACCATCCGGGCGCTCGGCAAGAAGGCCGGCGTTTCGCTCAATCCGGCAACGCCGCTTTCGGTCCTCGAGCATGTGATGGATGATCTCGACCTGATCCTGATCATGAGCGTCAACCCGGGCTTCGGCGGCCAGAAGTATATCCCCGCGATGACGGACAAGATCGCCAAGGCGAAGGCCCTGATCGGCAACCGCCCGATCGACCTCGAGGTCGATGGCGGCGTCACCGCCGACAATGCCGCTGAAATCGCCAAGGCCGGCGCCAATGCACTGGTCGCGGGCTCGGCGATCTTCAAGGGCAAGGGCGTTGACGACTACCGCAAGACGGTCGACACTCTGCGCAAGGCAGCCGAGGGAGGTCGGGCTTGAAACTGCAGCTAACGGCTATCGCGCTCGTCCTTCTGACGGCCTTTGGGGCCTCAGCCGGAGACGTGGCGGAGATGCGCCCCCTGGGTTTCTCGCCTGACGGCAAGTTCTTCGCCTTCGAGCAGTTCGGCGAACAGGATGGCTCCGGCTTCGCCTATGCCGAAATCCAGGTGATCGACACCGAAACGGACCAGTATGTTCCGGGCACACCGGTCAGCGTTCTGATCCGGCGGGAAGAAGCGTCCATCGGCGAAGCGCGGCGGGAGAGCCTGAAGCAGGCGAAGGCCATCCTCGATGAGCGGAAGATCGGTGACGATCCCGGATATCTCGTGGCACTGGCACCTATCGGCGAGCTCGCAGGCAAGGTCGATGAACTACGCTATCAGGCTGTTCCGAGCTTCTACGTGTCGGAAGGGGTGTACCGCGTGAGCCTCGAACAATTCGAGGCAAAGGGTGAGGATCTCTGCGCCAGCATGAACGTCAACGTGCACGGCTTTGCGCTCTCGGTCGCCGATGATGCGAAACCCGAGGTGCGGCGCGAGGTCTACCGCGACAAATCCATACCTAAGAGCCGCAATTGCCCAAGCGCTTACGCAGTCGGCGGTGTCGTGACCCCGGGCTATCGCTCAAACGGACCGCACATCATCATGGTTCAGGTGGCATCCCTCGGTTTCGAGGGCAACAATCTGCGTTGGCTCGCCGTTCCGGTGAAGCCCTGATGCCGCGCCGCCTGCTGCCGTCGATCCTGTTATGGGTGGGCGGTTCGCTTGCCTGGGCGCTGGCCATGGCGGCAAGCTTTCAGCTTTCCGTCCACCTCTTCGGACGCGCCACAAGCAGCCATGACTTGGCATTGACCCTGATCTACGCCGCCGGCGGTATGATCGGCTGGCTCGTCGCCCTGCCCTTGATCTACTGGGTCCGGAAACGCGGAGGACCGCAGACCGTTCTGGCAGCCTGGCTGTTGCTTCTCGGCGTCGTCACCGTTGGTGCGATCGCAGGGATCTATGCCCTGCAATATCGAACCTTCTATGCCCACTGGCACGCGCCATTCCTCTCGCGCATCTGGGTTTATCAGCAGATTTTCACAACGGCATCCGCCCTCTACCAGTTCGCCGTGCTCGGGCTGCGCCACCTGCTGCCGGCCGGATTGGCCATGCTTCTGGTGCTGAGCATGGTGATGGCCCGCCGCAGCCGTTGAGCTTGCCGCCTCACTTTGCTAAGGGGGGCCAGCATTTTCCCATGTCCAACGAAAGACGAGCCCGATGATCCCGCGTTACTCCCGGCCGGAAATGGTCGCCATCTGGTCCCCCGAAACCAAGTTCCGCATCTGGTTCGAGATCGAGGCCCATGCCTGCGACGCGCTCGCTGACCTCGGCGTGATCCCGAAGGAATCCGCCCGCACCATCTGGGAAAAGGGTGGCCCGGCCGAATTCGACGTCGCCCGCATCGACGAGATCGAAGCTGTCACCAAGCACGACGTCATCGCCTTCCTGACGCATCTTGCCGAGTTCATTGGCCCGGACTCGCGCTTCGTCCACCAGGGCATGACCTCATCCGACGTGCTCGACACGACCCTCAACATCCAGCTGGTCCGCGCTGCCGACATTCTGATCGCCGACATGGATCGGGTTCTGGCAGCGCTGAAGGCCCGCGCCTTCGAACACAAGGATACGGTTCGCATCGGCCGCAGCCACGGCATCCATGCCGAGCCGACAACGATGGGCCTGACCTTCGCCCGCTTCTACGCCGAAATGGCTCGCAACCGCGACCGCCTGGTCAATGCCCGCGCGGAAGTCGCGACCGGCGCGATCTCCGGCGCCGTCGGCACCTTCGCCAATATCGACCCGCGCGTCGAAGAGCATGTCTGCGAAAAGCTCGGCCTCGTGCCCGAGCCGATCTCGACCCAGGTCATTCCGCGCGACCGTCACGCGATGTTCTTCGCCACGCTCGGCGTCATTGCGTCTTCGATCGAAAACGTCGCGATCGAAATCCGCCACATGCAGCGCACGGAAGTGCTGGAAGCCGAAGAGTTCTTCTCGCCGGGCCAGAAGGGCTCGTCGGCCATGCCGCACAAGCGCAACCCGGTTCTGACCGAGAACCTGACGGGCCTTGCCCGCCTGGTGCGCATGTCGGTCGTTCCGGCGATGGAGAACGTCGCCCTCTGGCACGAGCGTGACATCAGCCATTCGAGCGTCGAGCGCGCAATTGGCCCGGACACGACTATCACCCTCGACTTTGCCCTTAACCGTCTGGCGGGTGTGATCGAAAAGCTCGTCATCTACCCCGAGAACATGTTGAAGAACATGAACAAGTTCAAGGGCCTGGTGATGAGCCAGCGCGTTCTTCTCGCGCTCACGCAAGCCGGCGTTTCGCGCGAGGACAGCTACCGCCTCGTCCAGCGCAACGCGATGAAGGTCTGGGAAAAAGGCGCCGACTTCCTCGAGGAGCTTCTGGGTGATGAAGAGGTGCGCGCAGCGCTTTCGGAAGAAGACATTCGCGAAAAGTTCGACCTCGGTTACCATACCAAGCATGTCGACACGATCTTTGCCCGCGTCTTCGGCTGATACCCGGCGAACGGACATGGGACACAATGAGACGGGCGCGGAGATATTCGCGCCCGTTTTGAATGGGGAGGAGTGAAGCATGGCGCGCCTGTCACGCCTCTTTCTTTCGACAACCTCTATCCTTGCCATCTCGGGCATTCTGCTGCTGAGCGGCGACCGATACGACTGGATGCCGGGGCTTGATCCGACCATCGACCCCTCGGGGATCGAGACTGATGGCAGCCGCGCGCTGGTTCGCACGGTACTACTTGCGGCCGCTCTGGCTGCATCGGCACTAATGGCCTTGGTCACCAAGGCGCGAACGAGAGGCGAGCGCCTGCTGCCTCTCGTCTTGTCGTTGGCGGCACTCGCCGCCTATGCCGTCAGCGGCGCATAGGGGGCGAGAACTAGACCACCAGCCGGCGATAGAAGTGCCAGGTCGCATGGCCAAGCACCGGCACGATGATCACCAGCCCGACCATCAGCGTCGCCATCCCGATCGCCAGCAGTCCGGCGACCATCAGGCCCCAAACGGCGACCGGCACAGGATTGGCAAGGCTTGCCCTGACCGAGGTGGAAACCGCCGAGGCAGCGCCGCAATCGCGGTCCAGCAACATCGGAAAGGCGACGATACTGATCACAAGTGCGATCAGCGCAAGAACGAAGCCGAAGCCATTGCTCCAGAACAGGAAGGCCAGGGCATTCGGATGGTCGAGAACCCCGCCCGCGAAGGCAAAGAGGCCCGGCGACGGATAGTCACCGATCAGCGAGAGATAGAGCCCGCGCGCCACCACCAGCCAGACCATGAAGAGCGTCAGCAGATAGAGGCTCATCATCAGAAGCGCAGGCAAGGATGGCGACTTGAAGAGGCTGAGCACGTCGGACCAGTTGGCAGGCTGGCCGAGTTCGCGGCGACGGCTGATTTCCATGAGCCCGAGCGCCAGAAGCGGGCCGACAAGCGCAAAGCCGGCCAGCAGCGGATAAACCATCGGCAGCAGTTCGACGCCTGAACTCCAACCGATCATGATTGCGCCGGCAATCGGATAAATCAGTGCCACGAAGGCATAGTGGGAAGGCTTTTCGCGAAAATCCTCATAACCTTCGCGCAGTGCTGCAAAGACTTCGGACACGGCGATGCGCCGTACCTCAGGCCTGACTATCGTGCCGGTCGCACCGGTCATCACATGAAATGTCGACATTCTCACTTCCTCCTCGAGCAACAGGGTCTGTAAGCTGCAAAGTGAAATGCGTGGGCGGCGTCGGGGCCGGAGCGGTCGCGACAGCGCGCCGTAAACAGGGACATCGCATGCTTCAAGAAACATGCGACGCACTTTGTCCTGAGCTAATTAGTGTATCAGCTAACAATTGCCATGTCCTGCGCAACTTGCGCACGAAGCCGTTACAGCCCCGGCGGCTCGGCAGCGCCGCTGCCGGGGCCTGATCGTCAACGGCAGGTATAGCGGCCCTCGCCTTCGGCGGCCGGATCGGCGCCCGCACGCGTCACGGCGGGATAGGGGCAATAGAGGAAGCGCGTGCCCTCGAGCGAGGCTGCTTCCGCATTGTCTTCCGTGATCCCTGCCGCAACGCCGGAAGGCGCCTTGCCCTGCTCCACCCAGGCGACGAGCGGCGTGAAGAAATCGAAGTCGTTGAAGCTCGAACCACTGGCCCCGTGCGGCATTCCCGGGATGCGGTAGAGCTTCACGAAATCCGACGCCTTGCCATCATGGTTGGCGTCGAGCTTCTTGTACCAGTCGACCATATCGACGACCGAAAAAACCGGGTCGGAATTGCCGTGGAAGACGAGCATCTTGTGTCCCGCCTCCCGGAAGGCGTCGAGCCGGGGATTATCGGCACCGGGCGGCACCATGAAGTCCATGGCCGACTCGGTAAAGGTCTCGTCGGTGGCTGCGATCCTGGCGCCGTCGCGCGCAACGTCGAAATCCCGCAGGAAAGCGATCAGCTCGTCCGGAGTGCCGCCCACGTCCGTTGGCGGCGTCGTAAAGACCTGCGCCAGGGAGGCTGCCCCCATGACGCCGATGATCGGCCTTTTGGCCCAGGGTTCGATCGAGCTCTCGAGCTTCCATGTACGCCAGTTACCAGAGGCGATGCCGGTGTCGAGGATCCAATGGGTGTAGAGCGCCCTGCCCTCCGCATCCTTGGGCCCGGCAATGGATGTCTTCAGCGCCTCGATCTGCTCCGGTCGAAGGCAGCCAGTGATGGCCCCGCTCGCGCAGGCAAGGGTCTCGAGCTTGAAAGTCGTTTCGCAAGCGTCGGCATCCGCAACGATGCCGTCCGAGACACCGTCGAGACTGTCGCAGGCGGCCAGCACGCCATCCGCCACAGCCTTCAAGTCATCGCGACTGAACGCCTTCGCAATATCGGGATCGACGGTCGACCAGGCCTGGATGTCTAGCGCGTGCTGGATCGCCGCTTTCGGCAGATTGAAACCGGGATAACCGACCAGCAATCCGTCGAAGACCTCGGGCATACGCTCCGCCGCCATCATGCCGTGCCGGCCGCCATTGGAGCTGCCGATGCCATAGCGATAGGCGATCGGCTTGCCGTAGTGCTTCTCGACGATCTGCTCGGCGATCGGCTGCAGCGTTGCGACAGCGCCGTAGCCATAGTCACGGCGCGCCTGCGGATCAAAGCCGAAGGCCGCACCACCAGCCAGCCCTCGGTCCGGATTGGCATTGCCGTCGTGGCCGGCATCGCTCGAAACAACGGCGTAGCCGCGTCCCAGCGCCGTATCACTCTTGCGGCCTCCGAGAAGTGGACCGATCGCCGGCACGACCGCACCATCATTCCCGCCATTGAACTGGTGGACGAAACGCTCGTTCCATTCGACGGGCAGCCGCAACTCGAAGCGGATCGCATAGGTCTTGCCATCGATCCCCTGCCTGTCGGGCGTCTTGCCCCTGACCAGGCAATGGGCGACGGAAACCTCCTCACCCGGAGGCGTCACAACAGCCTCGGTGATCGTCACATCGGATGGTTGGTTCTCTGTTTTGGCAAGATCGGCGCAGGCGATGGCCGCCTTCGCCGCAGACGGATCAAGGCCGAGCAGCAGCAGTGCCGCCGCCGTCAAATGGACGTGCTTCATGAAATTCCTCCCGGTAACAGCCCTGACCGATCTCCTCCCGATCCGGGCACGATGTGATCGTAACACCGCCCACAAGATCGAACTAGTATGTGTTACATATTATTTTTATCGAACCTTCGAGGCGGCACAATCTTGACGACGACCATGTGGGACAGCAGATAGAGGCCATGAAAGTTTCAGATGCAGAAATCCTGATCGTTCCCGGCTACACCAATTCCGGCCCCGACCACTGGCAAACCCGGTGGGAGGGCAAACTGTCGACGGCGCGGCGCGTGGAACAGGCGGAATGGTCAAAGCCCGTGCGCGAAGACTGGGTCGCCCGCGTTGCCGAAGAGGTCAACGCGGCAACCAAGCCGGTCGTACTCGTCGGGCATTCGCTTGGCGTCCCCGCGATCGTGCATGCGATCCCGGAGATGAAGAACAAGGTCGCCGGCGCCTTTCTCGTCGCACCGCCTGACGTCTCCAATCCCGAGATCCGGCCCAAACACCTGATGACTTTCGGGCCCTATCCGCGCCTGACCCTGCCCTTCCCATCGCTCCTGATCGCGAGCCGGAATGATCCCTTCGGCGAATATGCCCATGCAGAGGACATCGCCAATGCCTGGGGCTCGTTCCTGATCGACGCCGGCGAATCGGGTCACATCAACGCCGAATCCGGACACGGACCCTGGCCGGAAGGCACGATGGTCTTTGCGCAGTTTATAGGGCGCCTGCAGGCCTAATCCGGAAGCAACCGTCCATTGCGGATGAGATGCAAACCTCGCGTTAATCGGAGCATTGCGAAGGCCAATTTAAGTCCTTCTTAAGCGGCCCCTCATAGAATCCTCGCGATCATGCGAAGCGAGGAGCCTGATTTTGCGCCCACACGCGGCCTCTCCATCTACTCCCGGCGCGGCTGGTATCGACATCGCCCGCCTTCCTTGGCCTGCGGCCTGGCTCGATCCCGACGGCATTATCCGGACGATGAACAAGGCTTTGGGCGCGGCCCTCGGGGAGGCGGTTGCGCCCGGCAACAATCTCGCCAGACACCTGCAGGCTGCCGATGCGGCCAAATTGCTGCTTGCTCTTGGCCGGCGGATGGACGGGGATCCGTCGACACTGGAAATTTCGACGCAGGGCGGCAATCCCCGGCATTTCATCGTCACATTGGCCGGCCAAGCCACCGCAGACCCGAGGCATGGTTCAGTGCTGATCCAGATGACCGAGGTCACGGAACTCCGCCGGCAGTTGCAAGAGGTGCAGGAGCGCGAAAGCCGCTGGAACCACGCGCTTGTCGGCTCGACCTCTGGCGTTTGGGATCAACGCAGCTCTGGGGATTTTTACTATTCCAGCATCTGGCGGCAGATCCGGGGACTGGGCCCGGATGACCCGTACCCACCCACCATGGAGGACTGGCTGGAACTCGTGCATCCTCAGGATCGCGAGCGCGTCGTGCATTGCATCGAACGGCAGAACGCGGGCGACCCGGATTACAGCGTCTTTCAGTACCGGGAACTCCACCGGGACGGTCACTATGTCTGGATCGAGTGCCGAGGCGCCTGCGTGGAGCGTGACGAAAACGGCAAGCCTAGCCGCATCATCGGCACCGACACTGATATCAGCGCCCGCAAACAGCAGGAGGAATGGCTGGAGGGTCTCTCCCGTCGTCTGAAGCTTGCAATCGACATCTCAGGTATCGGCATTTTCGAAACGGATTTCGAGGCCGGCACCAGCGAATGGGATGAAGGGATGCGCCGCATCTTCGAGGTCGAGAACAATGGCGACGTGCAGATCGGCGGCTTTTGGGAGAGCAAGCTTCATCCGGAAGACCGTGCCCGGACGCTGGCTTATGTCGCGAGCAAAATCGCTGAACTGAAACCATTCACCGACAACTACCGGATCATCGCCCGGGACGGCAGCACGCGTTACATCCGCTCCAACAGTCTCCCCTTCATGGACCACGACGGCCGGCTCAAGTTGATCGGCGTGAACTGGGACGTGACCGAGGATCAGCGCCTCAGACAGGAACTCGAGCAGCAGAAGATGTTGGCCGAAGCGCGCAATGCGGAGCTCGAGCGGACAAGACTGGAGGCCGAGCAGTCGGCCCTGCACGACTACCTGACGGGCCTGCCGAACCGGCGCTACCTGGAGGAAAAACTCGAAGAATGGCGCGCCGGCAAGGGCACGCTCGGATCCGGCATCGCGATCCTGCACATCGACCTCGATCGCTTCAAGCAGATCAACGATACGCTCGGTCACGGCGCCGGCGACGCCATGCTGATGCTGGCGGCCCGCATCCTGCGCGACAACATCCGTGCTACGGACTTTGCCGCGCGAATCGGGGGAGACGAGTTCGTCGTCCTCCTCGACCACGACGGCGCAACACCCACTCTCATCGCCATCGCCAACCGCATCATCGCCCAGATGCGGCAACCAGCCTGGTACAATGGCCAGGAATGCCGGTTTGGCGCCAGCATCGGTATCGCGCATACGCTGACCCGCAACATCGACCCGAAGCAGCTGCTGCAAAATGCCGATATTGCGCTCTACAAGGCGAAGAATCTTGGTCGCAACCGCTACGAATTCTATGTCCAGGCAAGCCGCACCTTGATTGCCGATACCAACCGTCTCTCCAGCGAACTACTTCGGGCGCTGGAGAACGACGAGATCTTCCCGCACTACCAGTTGCAGTTCGACGCGCGAACGCGGGCAGTCGCAGGCGCGGAATGCCTCGCGCGCTGGCGCCACCCGACGCGCGGCATCCTTGGCCCCGACAAGTTCCTTCCGATTGCGGAAGAGTATGGTGTCCTCGCCCAGATCGACGGCCTGATTCTCGAAAAGGCGCTTCGCGACCTGGACGCCTGGCGCCAGGAGGGCATCGCCCCGCCGAAGATATCCGTGAACGTCTCCGCCCGTCGCCTGACAGACCCCGACCTCGCCCGAGGCCTCGCTGATCTCGACATTAAGCCGGGTACAGTGTCATTCGAACTTCTGGAGAGCGTCTTTCTCGACCGCCAGGACGCTGCCGTCTTGAGCAATCTCGACATGCTGAGACGCCTGGCGATCGACATCGAGATCGATGACTTCGGCACCGGCCATGCATCGATCGTGGGGCTTTTGAACCTCAAGCCGACCACCCTGAAGATCGATCGGCAACTGATCGAAGACGTGCCCGACAGCCAGGAGCAACGGATTCTTGTGAAATCGATCATCCAGATCGCGCGCTCGCTCGGGATCAGGGTGACGGCGGAGGGCGTGGAAACGGAAGAGCACGCCCGCATTCTCGCCCGGCTCGGTTGCGACGTCTTGCAAGGTTACGGCCTTGCCCGGCCGGCCGACTTCAGTGACGTCTCCGAACATCTCAGAAACAAAAAATCCGCCCAAGGCTGAGCCCGGGCGGATTGTCGCTTCAGAAGGTCGATCGCTGGATCAGCTGTTCTGGATCTGCTCGATGGCCTGACCGAGGAAGTCGATCATCTTCGAACGCAGTTCTTCTTCGGTGATCGACACGCCACCGGCCGTCAGATCACCCATGACCTTGCGGATCACATCCTCGTCGCCAGCCTCTTCGAAATCGGCAGCGATGACTTCCTTCGCATAGGCGTCCGGGTCGGCCTTGCCGAGCAGGCCGGCGGCCCACAGACCCACCAGCTTGTTGCGGCGGGCTTCCGCCTTGAAACGAAGCTCCTGGTCGTGTGCGAACTTGTTTTCGAAGGCCTTTTCGCGATCACTGATGCCGCTCATATCGATCTCCCATTTTGTGCCGCCATCGTGCGGTTTCGTTTCCCCATTAATCAAAAGGGAGTACAAAGTGCAATGCAAACTTCCGCGAGTCCGGGTGAGTCGTTTGCAGCGCGACGTTTTGGCAGGAAGGGGTGATCTGCGCATTGTGAAAACGAAGGTTTTCCGATATGGGACCGCTTCAAAGACCGATCCACTGCATCCGCGCAAGGCGCGCCGGGATGCCAACAATAGAGAAAACCACTCATGAACCGTCGCCGCCGCGTTTACGAGGGCAAGGCAAAGATCCTCTATGAAGGTCCAGAGCCCGGCACGCTGATCCAGTTCTTCAAGGACGATGCAACGGCATTCAACAAGAAGAAGCATGAAGTCATCGACGGGAAAGGCGTTCTGAACAACCGCATCTCAGAATATGTTTTCACGCATCTGAACAAGATCGGCATTCCGACCCATTTCATTCGCCGCATGAACATGCGCGAACAGCTGATCAAAGAAGTCGAGATCATTCCGCTCGAGATCGTCGTGCGCAATGTCGCCGCCGGCTCGCTCTCGACACGCCTCGGCATCGAGGAAGGCGTCGTGCTGCCGCGCTCGATCATTGAATTCTACTACAAGTCCGACGCGCTCGGCGACCCCATGGTCTCCGAAGAGCACATCACGGCCTTCGGCTGGGCGAACCCCGCCGAACTCGATGACATCATGGCGCTCGCCATCCGAGTCAACGACTTCCTCTCCGGCCTCTTCCTCGGCATCGGCATCCAGCTCGTCGACTTCAAGATCGAATGCGGCCGCCTTTATGAAGGCGACATGATGCGCATCATCCTGGCCGATGAAATCTCGCCGGACAGCTGCCGCCTCTGGGATATCGAGACGCGCGAAAAGCTCGACAAGGACCGCTTCCGGCAGGATCTGGGCGGACTGCTCGAAGCCTACCAGGAAGTCGCCCGCCGTCTCGGCATCATGAATGAAAACGAACCGGTGCGCGGCACTGGCCCGGTTCTCGTCAAGTAAGCTTTGGAGAAGAGATCAGTGATCAAGGCACGCGTCACCGTAACCCTGAAAAACGGCGTACTTGACCCTCAGGGCAAGGCCATCGAAGGCGCGCTCGGCGCGCTCGGCTTCGATGGCGTTGGCCAGATCCGCCAGGGCAAGGTCTTCGATCTCGAGCTTGCAGGCGAAGACAAGGCCAAGGCGGAAGCCGACCTTAAGGCGATGTGCGAGAAGCTCCTCGCCAACACGGTCATCGAGAACTATACTATCTCCATCGCCTGAGGGTTGTAGGAGATGCGCGATGGCTGAAGTCACCAGCGAATTGATGTTCGAGCTTCTGAAGAAGCTCCATCAGAGATTTGACAAGGTGGACTTTGCCATCAGCGAGTTGCGCGCGGATAATCAGACAATGCGCGCGCAACTGCATGCGCTGCAGGGTGACGTAAACAACCTGCGCGCAACAGTCGGCCACTTCGAAAGCCGGTTAGACCGGATCGACAATCGTCTGGAACTGCGCGAGTTCCAGAAAGCCCAGATAAGGTTTGAGCCAAAGCCATGAAATCAGCCGTCGTCCAGCTCCCAGGCCTCAACCGTGACCGCGACATGATCGCGGCGCTCACCAAGATCTCCGGCCATGCGCCAGTGACGATCTGGCAGACCGAGACCGAGATCCCGGATGTCGACCTGATCGTCATCCCCGGCGGCTTCTCCTACGGCGACTATCTGCGCTGCGGCGCGATCGCAGCCCGCATGCCGGTCATGCAGGCGATCAAGGAAAAGGCCGAGCAGGGCGTCAAGGTCATCGGCGTCTGCAACGGCTTCCAGATCCTGGTCGAAGCCGGCATGCTGCCGGGCGCACTGATGCGCAATACCTCGCTGAAGTTCGTCTGCAAGGAAATCAAGCTCGAGGTCGTCAACGCCGATACCGACTTTACCCGCGCCTATGCAAAGGGCCAAATCATTCGCTGCCCGGTCGCTCACCACGACGGTAACTATTTCGCTGATGCCGAGACGCTGAAGACAATCGAGGGCAATGGCCAGGTCGTCTTCCGCTATGCCGACGGCACCAATCCGAACGGCTCTATGAACGACATTGCCGGCGTGATCAACGCACAGGGCAACGTGCTCGGCATGATGCCGCATCCGGAAAACCTGATCGAAGCCGCCCACGGCGGCAACGACGGCCGCGGCATCTTCGCCTCGGCGCTGGACGTCATCGCGGCCTGAGGTAAGCTTCGCTTAACCACGGACCTTTAAGGGAAGGCGGCAGTCAGCCGAAAGATCGCCCATGCGCCGCATCGCCTTCTCCGTCGTTCTCCTTGCCGCAGCCGGTCTTGTGGCCTGCAAGCCGGAGGCACCGCGCCCGTCGGCAGCCGGTCAGTCGGCACTCGACATCATGGAAAAAGTCGCCGTCGCTGCGAACCGCTGCTGGTTCAAGTCGGGCGACGCCGCGTTCAGAACCTACCAGCTTTCCCCTGAACTCAGCTCCTTTTCCGGCCGTCCACGCATCCTCCTGGTGCGCAAGGGATCACGCGACGACCGCCCCGTGCTGGTGGTTCAGGCAGAAGGAAAGCCTCCTCGCCTTGACGCTTTCGGCCCACTCCTGAACGAGGATGTCGCGCCACGGATTCGCCAGGACGTTGTTCGCTGGGCCAACGGCAGAAACGACTGCTGATCACATCGGCGGCTGAACAGGCGGATCGAGCAGCAACAGCCGGGACTTCCTGATCTCCCGCGCCGCCATTTCAGCCGATAGCCCGACGTCGCGCAATTGCTCTTCCGTCAATTGCGAAAGCTGCACGCGCGTGCTTCGCGCCCGCCACCACAGCTTGAGCGCGCGCGCAAGACCACGGAATGGCAACAATGCCCCCTTGCGGACTGGCAACGCAACCTTCTGACGGGTGGGCCTCGGCGCGATTGTATCTATTGTCACCATGGCAGCAATTCCTAGCGTTTTTGTCTCCATGATCTCTCTATGAATTGACTCAACAAGGGTGACAATCTATAAAATTGTCATCATGACAAATTGGCTCCCTTCACTCGATACTGGAACCGGCCCGCTTTACATCCGCATCGCGGATGATGCCGAAAGTGCCATCAAATCAGGCGCGCTTCCCCATGGAGCAAAGCTGCCGCCGCAGCGCGATCTCGCCTATGATGTTGGGGTGACAATAGGGACAATCTCGCGCGCCTACGCTTTGCTTCGAGAGCGCGGACTGGTGACCGGCGAGGTTGGCCGCGGCACCTATGTCCAGGCGAGCAGCGACGGCAACGAACTCCCGGCCCGCGATCCCGTGACGATCAATTATGGGGGCACCCGGGCAATGGTCCCGCCGCCAGGCAAACTGCGGTTCGATACGACAGCTGCGATCGACGTCGGTCAGGCCGAGACGGTCGGACGGATCATGGCGGAGATCGCGACGGCCCATCCGGGCGAGATTTCGAGCTATACCCGCACACTCTCTCCCGATTGGCTGGAGGCAGGTCGGCTCTGGCTCGCCTCGGGGAGCTGGCAGCCGGAGGCCGAGCAGGTCCTGCCGCAGCTTGGCGTGCATGCCGGCATCAACGCCGTTGTCGCCGCAGTCAGCGGCGCCGGCGACCGGATCGTCTGCGAGCACCTCACCTATTCGCAGGTGTCGCGCAGCGCCAACCTCATGGGCCGCCAGATCGCGCTGGTCGATTCGGATCAGGACGGCATTCTTCCCGAGGATTTCGAACGCGTCTGCGCCCGCGAACACCCCAAGGCAGCCTTCATCATGTCCTCGGGCCAGAACCCGACGCTTGCCTGCCTGCCGCTCTCCCGCCGTAAAGACATCGTTGACATCGCCCGCAAATACAACGTCTGGCTGATCGAGGATTATCTGTATGGCGGCATGATCGCAGACGAGATCCCGCTCCTGGCGGAACTGGCGCCTGACCGGACATTTCTGTTAAACGGCTTGTCGAAATGTGTCGCAGCCGGTGTGCGCGGCGGCTGGGTCGCCTGCCCGCCCCACATGAGCCAGCGCGTGCGCGTTACCCAGAAGATGGTGACCGGCGGCCTGCCCTTTCTTCTCGCGGAACTCTCCGCCCGACTGGTGCTGTCGGGTGCTGCCGTCGAAATCAGGAGCAAGGTTCTGACAGAAATCGGCGCGCGCGAAGCAGTCGTCCGCGAGCTTTTCTCTGGCAAGGACTTCCGCTCCCATCCGCGCCTGCCCTTCTTCTGGCTGAAGCTTCCCGAACCCTGGATGTCAGGCACCTTCAAGCAGGCGGTACTCGATGCCGACGTCCTGATCGACGACGAGGACGAGTTCAAGCCAGCCCGTTCGTCGCGGGTCTATCATCATGTTCGCGTCGGCTTCAGCGAAGGTCGCGACCGTTCGATTTCCATAGAGGGGCTGAAGACGGTCCGCCGCATCCTAGACCAGTCGCCGCTCGGCACCAGCGCCATCGTCTGACCATCGGGAAAAGCCAAGGCTTCTTGTGCTGGAAAGCCGCAGGAAAGGCCTGATTGCGCGCATTTTTCAAGTGCGCCGGGCGCGGGCTTGGGTTATAGCCTGCCTCGAAACCGATCTCCCACCGATCTCCATTGCCCTGAGAGCCAGATGACCGTTTCCAACTCCCGTCCCATCACCGCAGAATTGATCGCAAGCCACGGCCTGAAGCCGGACGAATACGATCGCATCCTGAACCTGATCGGACGCGAGCCGACCTTCACCGAGCTCGGGATCTTCTCGGCAATGTGGAACGAGCACTGCTCCTACAAGTCTTCAAAGAAGTGGCTGAAGACGCTGCCGACCAAGGGTGCGCGTGTCATCCAGGGGCCGGGCGAAAATGCCGGTGTCGTCGATATCGATGACGGCGACGTGGTCGTATTCAAGATGGAGAGCCATAACCATCCGTCTTACATCGAACCCTATCAGGGCGCGGCAACCGGCGTTGGCGGCATCCTTCGCGACGTCTTCACCATGGGCGCCCGTCCGGTCGCCGCCATGAACGCGCTGCGCTTCGGCGCGCCCGATCACCCCAAGACCAAGCATCTGGTCGCCGGCGTTGTCGCCGGTGTCGGCGGTTACGGCAACTCCTTCGGCGTGCCGACCGTTGGCGGCGAAGTCGAATTCGACGCACGCTACAACGGCAATATTCTGGTCAATGCCTTTGCAGCCGGCCTCGCCAAGGCCGACGGCATTTTCCTGTCGGAAGCCAAGGGCGTCGGCCTTCCCGTTGTCTATCTGGGTGCCAAGACCGGTCGCGATGGCGTCGGTGGTGCGACCATGGCATCGGCCGAATTCGACGAGTCGATCGAGGAAAAGCGCCCGACCGTTCAGGTGGGCGACCCCTTCACCGAAAAATGCCTGCTCGAGGCCTGCCTTGAGCTGATGAAGACCGGCGCGGTCATCGCCATCCAGGACATGGGTGCCGCCGGCCTAACCTGTTCGGCCGTTGAAATGGGCGCCAAGGGCGACCTCGGCATCGAGCTGCATCTCGACAAGGTGCCGGTGCGCGAAGAGCGCATGACGGCTTACGAAATGATGCTGTCGGAAAGCCAGGAGCGTATGCTCATGGTGCTCGAGCCCTCCAAGGAAGAGGTCGCCAAGGCGATCTTCGTCAAATGGGGCCTCGACTTCGCGATCGTCGGCTACACCACAGACGACCTGCGTTTCCGCGTCATCCATCAGGGCGAAGAAGTCGCCAACCTCCCGATCAAGCAGCTCGGCGACGAAGCCCCGGAATACGACCGTCCCTGGATCGAGCCCAAGACCCCTGCGCCTCTTGCCGAAAACGACATCCCGGCTGGTGACGTCGCAGACGCGCTGCTGAAGCTGGTTGGCTCGGCCAACAACTCCTCGCGCCGCTGGGTCTATGAGCAGTATGACACGCTGATCCAGGGCAATTCGCTGCAGCTTCCGGGCGGCGATGCCGGCGTCATCCGCGTCGAAGGCCATGCCTCCAAGGCGCTCGCCTTCTCCTCTGACGTCACCCCGCGTTACGTAGAGGCCGACCCGTTTGAAGGCGGCAAGCAGGCGGTGGCCGAATGCTGGCGCAACATCACTGCGACCGGTGCGCTTCCGCTCGCCGCGACCGACAACCTGAACTTCGGCAATCCCGAGCGCCCCGAGATCATGGGTCAGCTCGTATTCGCCATCAAGGGCATCGGCGAAGCCTGCAAGGCACTCTACTTCCCGATCGTCTCGGGCAATGTCTCGCTCTACAACGAAACAAATGGACAGGGCATCCTGCCGACCCCGACCATTGCCGGCGTTGGCCTGATGAAGGACTGGAAGAAGATGGCCCGCATCCGCTTTGCGGCTCAGGGCGAAGCCATCCTGCTGGCCGGCGCGCCGTCCGGCTGGGGCACGCATCTTGGCCAGTCGGTGTATCTGCGCGACATCCATGGCCGCACCGATGGTCCGGCCCCGCATGTCGATCTCGCGCATGAAAAGAAGGTCGGCGACTTCGTTCGCGGCCTGATCCAGGATGGGCTCGCGACCGCCGTGCACGATTGCTCGTCGGGCGGCCTGGCGCTTGCCGTTGCTGAAATGGCCATGGCCTCCGGCATCGGCGCGCATGTCAACGCCCTGAACGATGCGAACCCGATCGCCGTTTTCTATGGCGAAGACCAGGGCCGCTACGTCCTGACCGTCACCGAAGACAATGTCGATCAGGTCCAGGTCCGCGCCGAAGCCGCAGGCGTCTTCTGCCCGTGGATCGGCCGCACCGGTGGTTCGAACGTGGTTCTGGGCGAAGCCCGCCCGGTTGCGGTTGAAGACCTCAAGACGGCTCACGAGGCGTGGTTCCCCGCCCTCATGGACGGCGAACTCCCCTGAGGCGTTCGATCACATGCCTGTGGAGCATGGGGTAGGCGCTGCCTGCCCCATTGAATCGCTTCTGCGAATGCACGATAGTTCTCGCATAGCTGATTTGCATGAGGGATCCATTACATGCCGATGAAACCAGGCGACATCGAAGACATGATCAAGGCCGGCATTCCGGGAGCGAAGGTCGTTATCCGCGACCTCGCCGGGGACGGAGATCACTATGCCGCCGAGGTCGTCGCCGAAGCCTTCCGGGGCAAGAGCCGCGTCCAGCAGCACCAGATGGTCTACGACGCCTTGAAGGGCAATATGGGCGGAGTGTTGCATGCGCTGGCATTGCAGACGAGCATCCCTGACTGATTGAGCAGACCAGATCGCTAGACTGTCGAAGGCCTGCCACACCAGTGGCGGGCCTTTATCTTTGTGTGGCCTGAAGCTTCGGTGCCGTCGCCGATTCCAGCGCTTCGAACGAACGCGCCGGCAACGGCCCCGCCGTCATCAGCGTGAAGTCGAAACCGCTCGGCTGATCGGGTCCGAGCACATATTGCCGGTGCATTCTCAAGAAGTCGCGGCGGTTCTTCTGATAGCGCTCCGCAGACAGCGCATGTTTGAAGCGGACAAAGACGAGCTTGGGCTGCGGCGCGTCCGCATGTCCCGACAGCGCCACGGTGTGGCATTTGTAGAGATGGATCGGATCGGTGAGACACTGGATATCGAACCAGTCGACGGATGGATGACGCGCGAGCGCACCGATCCGCTGCCTGAGCAGGGATGCAGACGACAACAGGCTGCACTGCAAGGCGGCACCGCCTAGGGTGACGAAGACGAGCCGTCGTCCCTTGAGCGCGTCCGGTGATGTCTCGAGAAGCCGGCCAACAACGGAGATCGCGAAGTTCGCACCCATGCTGTGCGAAGTGACCAGAATCTCGTCGGCAGAACCTTCCAAGGCCGACCCCACCTCGCCTGCTGCCCGCTCTATGAAGGCATCCACCTCTCGCCGATTTTCGGCGACGGCGACGGCGAGGCGCCAATCGGCAAGCAGATGCAGGACGTGGTACCGGTCCGAGAACGGAATGACCCCATGGCGGAAGACGAGGTAGCCGGCAGGCAGTGCCAGCAGGAACCACAAGGAGGAGAGTTCGAAGGTGGAGGGAATGGCCGCGATGTTCACCGCAAGCGCGAGGCCTGCGGCGACGAACAGGAAGGGGAAAAGAAAGAACAGACCAAAGCGCCAGGCATTACGGAAATAGCGCCAGGCACCGCCCTGCCTGACCACGTCGAAGCCCGCCTTGAAGCCTTTCGCAATCTGCATCCAGAGCGGCTCTGCCCGCATGGCCGCAATCAAGTCATTGTGGTCGAAGACATGGATCTGTGATCGCGTCGCCCAGCCCTCGCCATACGCATCCACCGAAAAATGTGCGCCCTGCGCATCGTGCAGGAGGTCATCGACTTTGAACTGCGCCTGCCAGACGGCCGAGGCTTGCGCTGCCGAACGCTTGTATCGCTGTCGATGGGCTTCGGCGTCGAGGGGTTCGAAGCCCGGGAAATGCAGCACGATGCGGCTTTGGATCATTGAGACGGTCACTTCATAGACGGCAGGCCGCCGCAGGTGGCGCTTGCTAGACGAGAATTGCGCTGATTTAAAGAGTGGAGAGAACAAAAACCCGCTGAATTCGAGGGCGTGGGGGAGTAAAGATGGCGGATCTGATCGGCAACATCATCAAGGACGTCGTAGAGGGCGTGCTGAAGGAGATACTCAAGAAGTCGACCCGCAAGGGCACCACCCGTCGGCGCAAGCGCCAGGCGCGCTCCGCGACCACGGGCCGTTATGTCCGCAAGACGACGAAACGTGTCAAAGCCCCTGCCCGGAAACAAGTCAGCCGTCGCCGCACGGCGGCCAAGCGCAGCCGCCAGCGCAGCCGTTAATTCCGGCGCTGTCGCAAAGTCGCCACTGGCAAAAGTAAAACCGTATTGCTATTTCTATGACAGATCGAAGCTGCCGCCTTGAACGGCATGTGAAAAGGAAGAATGCCATGAGCGCCCACGAATTCATCGAGAACGAAGTCAAGACCAACGACGTGGTCCTGTTCATGAAGGGCAGCCCGCAGTTCCCGCAGTGTGGCTTCTCAGGCCAAGTCGTGCAGATGCTCGATTACCTCGGCGTCGACTATAAGGGCGTGAACGTGCTCGCCGATATGGAAATCCGTGAAGGCATCAAGGCCTATTCCAACTGGCCGACCATTCCGCAGCTCTACATCAAGGGCGAATTCGTCGGCGGCTGCGACATCGTCCGCGAGATGTTCCAGGCGGGCGAACTCCAGAAGCATTTCGAAGATCAGGGCATCGCCGTCCGCGGCGCTGCCTGACAACATCAGCCGCAAGGCTTCAAAAAATCTCCAGGCGATGAAGGCGTTGTCCCAAGCAACGCCTTCATGCCGTTCTAAGGTCATTATTCATGTCAGATTCATTACAGTCCCCTCCCAAGACACTTGGGGGAATGGGACGTGCCGAATTCATCGCGCTGATGGCATTCCTTATGGCGCTCAACGCGCTTGCCATCGACATCATGCTGCCGGGTCTCCAGGAAATTGGCGCCGCTCTGAATGTCGAAAACGAAAACCATCGCCAGTATGTCGTTTCCGCCTATCTGATCGGCTTCGGCTTCGCCCAGCTCTTCTATGGCCCGATCGCCGACCGCTTTGGGCGGCGCATTCCAATGATCATTGGCCTGGCGATCTACGTCGTATCGTCGCTCGCCGTCGTCTTTGTGCCCTCCTTCGAATCATTGCTGATCCTGCGCTTCATCCAGGGCATCGGCTCGGCCGCAACCCGCGTCATCACGGTCTCGATTGTCCGTGACGTCTTCGGTGGCCGCCAGATGGCAGAAGTCATGTCGCTGATCATGATGGTCTTCATGGTCATTCCGGTCGTAGCCCCCGGCACTGGCCAGGTGATCATGCTCTTCGGCGACTGGCACTGGATCTTCGTCTTCATGGCGGTGATTGCGGTGATCGTCGGCGTGTGGATGTATGTCCGCCTGCCGGAGACGCTTGCACCCGCAGATGTCCGTCCCTTCACCGTGAAGGTGATCTACGACGGCTTCCGCATCGTCCTTACCGACCGTGTGGCGCTATGTTACACCATCGCCAGCACCTTCATATTCGGCGCGCTGTTCGGCTTCATCAATTCCGCTCAGCAGATCTATGTCGGCATCTACGAGCTCGGCGTCTGGTTCCCGGTCGCCTTCGCGGCAGTGGCCCTGTTCATGGCGCTGTCGTCCTTCGTCAATGCCAAGCTGGTCGGCCGCTTCGGAATGCGCAAGCTCTCGCATGGCTCGTTGCTCGGCTTCATCGCGATCAACCTGATCTGGCTGGTGGTGCAGGTTCTCGGGCCCCAGCCGATGCCGTTCTTCCTGTTCATCACCTTCTTCTCGCTGGCGATGTTCCAGTTCGGCTGGATCGGTTCGAACTTCAACTCGCTGGCCATGGAACCCTTGGGCCATGTCGCAGGCACAGCGTCTTCGGTTCTCGGCTTCATGGGCACGATCGGCGGTTCGGTCATCGGCGCGGCCATCGGCCAGGCTTTCGATGGCACCGCACTACCGATGGTGGCTGGCTTCTTTGTCGTTTCGGTCATCGGCCTGATCTTCGTGCTGATCGGCGAGAAGGGCCGCCTGTTCCAGGCCCAGAACAAGCAGGTCTGATCCGACACACTCGCTTAAAATGCGAAAGGCCCGGTCATCGCCGGGCCTTTTTCCTGATCAGTCGACGGTGAAGATGCGTTCGCGCAACTCCTGCCAGGCGTCGGCATCGGAGGCCACGAGCAGTCCGCCCGACGTATGATGCGGCAGATAAGGCGAACCATCGGAGCGCGCGACGTGTGCGCCCGCTTCCTGCATCATCAGCGCGCCTGCCAGGTGGTCCCAGGGCATCAGCTTGTTGTACATCGCAAAATCCATGTGCCCCTGGCCGAGCAGCCGGTATTCATGGGCGGCACAGCGATAGCTGGTGAACAGCCGGACCTCGGCGAGATTGGAGAGGATCTTTCGCCGGGTCTCGATGTCGAAGAAACCGGTATTGGCGATCCCGATCATCTGTTCGAGCGGGCCGCTGGGCCGCACCTGCATCTGCTCCTGGCTGCCATCCGGCCGATAGATCCAGGCACCCGAGCCCTTCTCCACCAGCGCCCAGTCGTTACCGATCGGGTCGTAGATGACGCCACCAATGGTTTCGCCCTTGGACACCACGGCGAGGATCATGCCAAACAGCGTGAGCCCCGATGCGAAGTTGAAGGTCCCGTCGATCGGATCGACCACGACGGCTAGTTCAGCACCCTTCAGACGATCGAGAAGCGCCGGATCGGCCGCGACCGATTCCTCGCCGACGAACAGAGCATCGGGCATGATGGCCTCGATCCCCTTCCGAATGACACGCTCGGCGGCCTCGTCTGCTTCCGTCACAAGGTCGATCGCTTCGGTCTTCATCCTGACATCACCGTCGCCGAGATTGCGGAAGCGCGGCAGGATCTCTTCGACGGCAGCCTGCTGCAAAAGATTGGCAAGGGCGGCAATATCGATGGTCGCGGTCATGAGTGGCCTTTCTGATCCGTGAAAGAGAGGCGCGAAATCTGGCGCCGTCCGGGATGCGCCCGTTCTAGCCTGTCGACAATGGCGAAGTACAGGGCCGATGGCCCGGCATGTCGGTTGTCAGGCTCGTCAAATCATGCATGAATCCGAAAGCACTCCATTTTCGAGGATGTCCTTCCGACATGATTTCCAGGCGCGCCCTCCTCTCCCAGGCATCCCTTTTTCTTGCAGCCTCCATCCTGCCCGCCGAGGCGGCAAAGCCCCGAAGGCCGAAGCCCCCGAACGGCCAGGTCTATCTATTTCGCGGATTTGCCGATATTTTCTCGACGGGCCTGAATACCCTGGGGCAGCAGCTGAAGGCGGATGGCGTCAACGCGCAGGTGATGTCTCTCCCGAATGCTCAGACCTTTGCCCGCAGGATTGCCGAGCGCTACCGCGCCTCGAAGGATGCCCGCCCGATCGTGCTGGTCGGGCATTCGCTCGGCGCCGACATGACCTTTTCGGTGGCACGCGCCTTGCAGCCAATGAAGATTCCGGTCGCTCTGATCTTGAGCTTCGATCCGACCGGCAAAGGGCCGGTGCCGGCCAACGTCAGGAAGACGCTGAACTTCTACACCGGTGGCGAAAACCTGTGGTCACCCGTCCTGCCCGCGCCCGGCTTCAAAGGCGAACTCGCCAACATCAACCTGCGTCAGGGCGAAACGGCGATCAGCGGCATCGGCCATTTCAACATCGACAAGAACCCGAAGCTGCACGAGCGGTCGATCAAGGAAATCAAGCAGGCTCTTCGTCGTCGCTGAGACGCTCAGAACATGCCGGGAACCAGCCGCTTGGTGCGGGCGCAATAGGCGTCGTATTCGGCGCCGAAGGTCTCGCGCATCATTGCCTCTTCCCGTGACTGACGCACGGCATAGAGGGCAAAGACAGCGACCAGTCCGGCAAAGCCTGCAATCCAGTTGGGGATGAGCAGCGCCTGGGTCACGCCCCAGAGCAGGAAGGACGCATACATCGGGTGACGCACATAAGCGTAGACACCGCCGGTGACCAGCTGATGTCCCTCGCGCACCTCAAGCGTCACCGACCAGTTCTTGCCGAGATCCTTGTGGCTGCGGCGGAAGAGCCAGAGAAAGGCCATCCCGGAGAGCGTCCCGAGGACAATGGTCACAACCCCCTGCCCGCGATCAGCCAGTCCTCCAAGGACCTCCAGCCGCCAGAGAACCGGCATCACAACCAGACCGAACGTGCAGAAGACGAGCAGTGAAATGTCGAGCGGCGTGCGCTTGTCGATCGCCGTCTTCTGACGCCGCGCCCGGCGCATGGCCGGATAACGCATGCCGCACCAGGTCACCAGCATCAGGGCCCAGAGGATGAAGGAAATGCGGATCATGAAGTCGCCTCTGTAGTCTCGCGTGCCTCTGCCGATAGCGGCAGCCTGTCGCCTCTTACGGCTTCGATAGGCCGGGTGCCACAGCAGATCATGAAGAAATCGTAGAAATACGGGCGGCTATTGGCCGAAATAAACTGATAGTGAACGCGGAAGAAGTTCTTCTTCACGCGCCGATAGGTCTCCCGCTCCAGCATGTCGCGAATGCGCACCTGGAACTGTCGCGGGAACTGATCAGCCCGCTGATGTTTGAGACCAGCCCGGGCATAAGGATCGCATTTGTAGAAGTTGATGATGTCGGTCAGCGCCTGGAACTCGGTCCAGCGAATGCCGGGATGACGGGAAAGCGCCTCCAGTCGCGATCGTGCGCGCGCGGCCGCCGGATGCAGCGCAACCTTGAGCGATGTCGAGCCGACAGTGACCAGCTGGAAGTCGATGGGCCTGCCCTCAGCCACCAGCCTCTCGGCCAGTTGGTGAGCGACGTCGAGGATAAGAGCACCACCTGTGGAGTGCCCGACAAGCAGGACTTCGTCATAGGCCGATTGCGCTATGCGCTGCGAAATCAACGCGGCCCAGGCGTCGATCCGCTGATCCATGCTGGGGCGCCGGCAATGGAGGTGCTCGCGGCTGAACGACCAGAGATCCATAAGATGGTAGACGAAATAGCGTTGGCCAACAGAGCGACCGAGAGCATAGATGACAGCAAGGCCGGCAAGTGCCGGCAGAAGCGGGCCACCGGGAAGCCCAATCCAGTGCACGAGACGATAGGCGATCGTACCGGACCAGGCGAACAGCCCCAGCATGACGAGGGGATAGAGAAAATAGAGTGCGAAGCGCCAATTGGTGGCAAAGAAGCGGAACATCGTGCCGGAGACAACATAGTCGAAGAAGGCAAGCAGATAGGCCGCAAGGCGAACGACAAAGGGCCGTGCCCCATCATGCTTGACGATGTCGTCGAAACTCAAAAAAGTGATGTCGGATCGACACACACCGTCGGGGCTCCGATAATCGGCCACCCCAGTCATCGCCATGGTGCTGTTAGCCTCGACCGGTTCGCCGAGCTTGGCTTCGACCGACCAGCACTTGCAGAAGCGCTCCATTTCGCGGCCGATACGCCGAAAAAAGCCGGCAGCATCGTTGCGTTCATATCCTCCGACGAGAAAGACGGCACGTCTCGACACCGAAGGCTGAGCGACCTCAGACATTCCTACTCCCACACAATTCACGGGGCCCGGCAAATCGACATGCAGGACCCCTTATCCGAGCGCAATGTGCAAGAAGCCGATCGCACAGTCCAGCCTTGCGGCCCGATCTTGGCGCAATGCAGCAATTTTCCTGTGTCTTTACAAGCAAGCCTGCGGAAAACCGGGCAGACCGGGCTTTATTCGGCTTTGGTCGCCATCAGCCCGGCAAAATCGAAGAGCTTCGGGTCGAGCAGATGCGAGGGATCGACATGGGCAAGTGCCCTAAGCATGGCATCCTTCCGACCGGGCATCTTTGCCTCGATGCCGGCCAGCATCTCCTTCATCGCATTGCGCTGCAAACCGTCCTGCGAACCGCAGAGGTCGCAAGGGATGATCGGAAACTCCATCGCCTGCGCAAAGCGGGCCATGTCCTCTTCAGCCGCGTAAGCCAACGGACGCAGGACGAAGAGATCCTTCTCGTCGTTCAGAAGCTTGGCCGGCATGGCCGAGAGGCGGCCGCCATGGAAGAAGTTCATGAAGAAGGTTTCAAGAATGTCCTCACGGTGATGGCCAAGCACCAGCGCATCACAGCCCTCTTCGCGGGCAATGCGGTAGAGATTGCCGCGTCTCAACCGAGAACAGAGCGAGCAATAGGTCCCACCGCTGGGGACCTTCTCCTTCACAATCGAATAGGTATCGCGATACTCGATGCGATGTTTCACACCGATTGAGGCGAGATATTCAGGCAGGACATGTTTCGGAAAATTCGGCTGCCCCTGGTCGAGATTGCAGGCGACCAGTTCGACCGGCAACAGTCCGCGCCACTGAAGATCGAGGAGGATGGCGAGCAGGCCGTAGCTGTCCTTGCCCCCCGACAGACCGACCAGCCACCGCTTCTGACCTTTGAGCATGTCGAAGTCAGACATTGCCTGGCGCACCTGGCGGATCAGCCGCTTGCGCAGCTTGTTGAACGAGACCGAGCGCGGTGCGCTAGTGAAGACGGGATGAACGGTCGACAGGTCGAGCTCATCCTCGCCTTCGCCCTCGAGCAAGGCGGCATTCTGGCTGTCGATCGTATTGACGAGGTTCATCTTCGGCTCCGGCCAAGGCGGCTGTTCGGCTCTCCAATGCCCTTTGCGACCGGCAAGATCAAGTCCCGAAGACCGACCAGCCCGTGCGGGTGGCGAGCATTTCAAGCGCTGCCGAGCCGAGCGCGGAATTGCCGACCTTGTTCAGCCCGGGCGACCAGACGGCAATCGACGCCTTGCCAGGCGCAACCGCGAGAATGCCGCCGCCGACGCCCGACTTGCCCGGCAAACCGACATGATAGGCGAAATCGCCCGAGCCATCGTAATGGCCGCACATCAGCATCAGCGCGTTGATGCGGCGCGCCCGCTTAGGCGACACGACAGAAAAGCCACTCAGCGGATTGGTGCCCCTGTTGGCGAGAAACAGGCCGGCATGGGAAAGCTGGACACAGGAGAGCGCCAGCGCGCATTGGTGGAAATAAACGCCGAGCGTGTGCTCGACCGGATGCTGCAGATTGCCGAAGCCACGCATGAAATTGGCGAGCGCAAAGTTGCGATAGCCGGTGCGCTGCTCCGACTGCGCCACCTTCTCGTCGATCGACAGTGTCTCATCATCGGCGAGATAGCGCATGAAGCGAAGATATTCGCCGATGGCCTCGCGCGGTGCATGGCCCGCAAGCACCATATCGGTGACGACGATCGCACCGGCATTGATGAAGGGATTTCTCGGGATGCCGTGCTCGTGCTCGAGCTGGACGATGGAATTGAAAGAGGAGCCGGACGGCTCGCGCCCCACTCGCTTCCAGATCGATTCGCCGGCCTTGCCGAGCGCAAGCGTCAGCATGAAGACCTTGGAAATGCTCTGGATCGAAAAGGCCGTATCGGCATGGCCGGCCTTGTAGGTCTGGCCGTCGACGGTGGTGATCGCCATGCCGAACTGCTTCGGATCGACCCGGGCCAGCTCCGGAATGTAGTCGGCCACCTTGCCCTCGCCGAGGCGCGGTTCGAGCGCGCTGACGATCTCGTCGGCGATCAGCTGCAGATCCATGTCGTTCCCCTTACCCGCATTCGTACCCGGTCATCTTTCCCGGTGAACGCTGCACTGCAAACAGAAAAAGCCGCCCCGAAGGGCGGCTTTCCACAAATCCGTCTCGCAAGCAATTAGCGCGAGTAGAATTCGACGACCAGGTTCGGTTCCATGATGACTGCGTAAGGAACGTCAGCCAGCGTCGGGACGCGAACGAAGGTTGCAACCATCTTGTTGTGATCGACTTCGATGTAGTCCGGAACGTCACGCTCTGCGAGCGATACGGATTCCAGAACGGTGACCATCTGCTTCGACTTCTGGCGAACTTCGATGACGTCGCCAGCCTTGCAGCGGTACGAACCGATGTTGACGCGAACGCCGTTGACGGTGACGTGGCCGTGGTTGACGAACTGGCGGGCAGCAAAGACCGTCGGTACGAACTTGGCGCGGTAGACGATGGCGTCCAGACGCGACTCAAGCAGGCCGATCAGGTTTTCGCCGGTGTCACCCTTGCGACGGTTGGCTTCGTCGTAGGTGGCGCGGAACTGCTTCTCGCGGATATCGCCGTAGTAGCCCTTCAGCTTCTGCTTGGCGCGCAGCTGCACGCCGAAGTCGGAAAGCTTGCCCTTGCGGCGCTGGCCGTGCTGGCCGGGGCCGTATTCGCGGCGGTTCACCGGGGACTTCGGACGGCCCCAGATGTTTTCGCCCATACGGCGGTCAATTTTGTACTTGGAAGATGCGCGCTTGCTCATCCGTATTTCCTCTCAACAGGTTACAGCGGTTTGTTACCAAGCCGCTTAAGGAAACACGCCCTCCTCTGAGCCTCCGTTTCCGAGGCTCCGACAGGATTCTCACGTCAGCGAACGGAGAAAACCACGGGACATGTCAAAACAAACACCGGGCGTTTCGGCCCGGCGTTGGGGCGTCATTAGTGGGGTGCGTGAGAAATGTCAACACGTTATCAGGAGCGTGTGTGACGAAAGAGTGACTGCAGCAGTGGCCCATTCTCTGGCGGAAAACCGGGCGATAGCGCCTGCAAAGGCTGACAGAGGCACAGAAGTTCGCTATCCCCCATACCATCCTCCATGAAAGAAGTCTCTTCCTCGATGATGACAGACCTGTCCCGCCGTATCCTGCTCGCCCTCGCTGTAACGCTCTCGATGTTTGCGCCGGCAGCGGCCGAAGTCCAGAAACCCGGCCATGCCCATATCCTGGTCGACGCTGGCACCGGTGCGATCCTCGAGGCTGAGAATGCCGACATGGTTCTCTATCCGGCATCGCTGACGAAGATGATGACGCTCTATCTCACCTTCGAGGCTCTGCATTCCGGACAATTCAAGTGGGCCCAGCGCCTCGTCATGTCCGAGAATGCGAACGGCAAGGAGCCCTACAAGTTCGCAGTCGGAGCCGGCAACACGATCAGCGTGCAGGAAGCGGTCATGGGCATGGTCGTGCTTTCGACGAATGACGCAGCAACCGCGGTAGCCGAATCGCTGGCAGGCTCCGAGGAAGCCTTTGGCCAGATGATGACGTCGAAAGCCCGCGAGCTCGGCATGACCAGCACGGTCTTTACCAACCCCTCAGGCCTCCCCGATCCGCGCCAGGTGACGACCGCAACAGACATGGCGCGTCTTGGTCTGGCGCTGCTGCGGGACTTCCCCGAAGAGTACAAGCTGTTCGCCTCGCGCGGCATGACCTTCCGCAGCATGAAATTTCGCGGTCACAACGCTTTCCTGGTGCAGTATCCGGGCGCCGAAGGGATCAAGACCGGCTTCACCAATGCCTCGGGCTACAACATCGTGACATCGGCAAGCCAGGGTGACCGCCGCCTGATCGGCGTGGTTCTGGGTGCTGACAGCGCCAATGCCCGCACGCAGGAAATGATCACGCTGTTCGACCGTCATTTTGGCACCAAAGTCAGCCAGTGACGGCAGGAAGCCCAAGAAAGCCCCCCGAGAAAGCCATTGCCATGACCGACACCGTTCTCGACCGCTTCCTCCGCTACGTCGTCATCGACACCCAGTCCGATCCGGCCTCCAACACCCAGCCCTCGACGGAGAAGCAGAAGGATCTCGGACGCGTGCTGGTGGCAGAACTCCTGGCGATCGGCATTACCGACGCGCATATGGACGAACACGGCAATATCTATGCGACGATCCCGGCCAATACCGCCAAAGACGTTCCGGTCATCTGCTTATGTTCTCATATGGACACCGCACCCGACTTCACCGGCACGAACGTAAAGCCGCAGCTGGTGCGCAACTATAAGGGTGGCGACATCACGCTGACGGGCGACACCAGCCAGGTGATCCGCGTCGCATCCCATCCGCAGCTGAAGAACCAGATCGGCAACGACATCGTCACGACCGACGGCACGACGCTGCTCGGCGCTGACGACAAGGCAGGTGTGGCCGAGATCATGACGGCCGCGGCCCACCTGATGGCGAACCCCGACATCAAACACGGCACGATCAAGATCCTCTTCACGACAGACGAGGAAATCGGCCGTGGCGCCGACAAGGTGGATCTTGAGAAGCTCGGCGCCCGCTTCGCCTATACGCTCGATGGCTCGACTGTCGGCGAGATCGAAAACGAAACCTTCTCCGCCGATGGTGTCGTGATCGAAATCACCGGCGTCGCCATGCATCCAGGCTACGCCAAAGGCAAGATGGAGAACGCGATCAAGGCTGCAAGCGACATCGTTGCCCGCCTTCCGCGTGACATCGCACCGGAGAGCACCGAGGGACGCGAGGGTTTCATCCACCCGGTCGATATCTCGGGCAGCATGGAAAGTGCCAAGCTGCAGTTGATTGTCAGAGATTTCACCGAAGCGGGCCTGAAAGAGAAGGAAGAGCTGCTGGAGAAGATCACCCGGGAGGTCATGGGGACCTATCCGGGATCGACCCACAGCTTCACGGTCAAGCACCAGTATCGCAACATGCGGCAAGTCCTCGATCGCCACCCGGAGATCATGGACAATCTCGAAGAAGCTGTCCGCCGCGTCGGACTGGAACCCGTCCGCCACAGCATTCGCGGCGGCACCGACGGCTCGCGCCTCTCCTTTATGGGCCTGCCCTGCCCCAACATCTACACCGGCGGCCACGCCTATCACTCGCCGCTCGAATGGGTGAGCGTCCAGGACATGGAAAAGGCCGTGGAGACGATCGTCGCTCTCGTCCGCGTCTGGGAAGAGCGGGCGGCGTAAGCCGCCTGTAAAAGCCGCTAGGCTCTCACTCGGCAGCCGATGGCGTCCGCTCCTCGGCATCCACCTGGTTCGGATCGCCGGGCTGCGTCTCGGCTTCGAGATCCGGGAAGGCAACGATGCGCTTGCCGGAAAAGTCGGTGTGCACGACGACCAGCCCCTGCTCCTCGAAATAGCCGAGAAGACGCCGGGCACGACGCGCCGAATGGGTGCCGTAGGCTCTCGCAATGCGTTGGTCCGAGGGGCACTCCTCATTACGAAGCGCCGCCTTGGCGAGCAGCAGGAACACGCCCTGCAGATCATCGGAGACGCGCACGGACAGCGACAGCGCCGTCTGCCAGCCCTCGCTCGCAGCTGTCTCTTCATCGACACCGGCGCGCGTTATGGCAACACGGCGGCGGAACTCGCCCATCGGCATCGGCGGACCGGCGACGCGGCGCATGCGAGCGCGCACGAGGAACTCCTGATAGAGCACGCTGTCGGTGCGGTAGGCGGCCTGCGGATCACCGAGGATTTCGGAAAGCACGGCCGTCAGGCGATCCTCGCGTTCTTCCGCCGACATTTCAGCGCCCCGCACGGGCGAATCGCTGGCAACGGGGGTCATCGAGGCGGGAGAAGAGCGCGAGAGTTCGGCCAGAATATCCGTCGTCGGACGCGGCGCCGGTGGCGCACGCCGCACGATCGGTCGTGTGAACTCTTCCGGGTCCGGCGTAAAGATCAGGTCTTCGACATCCTGTGGCGCATCCGGCAGCGGCATCAGCATGGGCGATGACGAACGCGCCGAAGTTTCGACCGCCCCAATGACGATCGGCAGCGGACGACGCGACATGGCAGGACCAAGCGCCACGAAATTGCCGCGCTGCAGATCGCGGAACATCTCCGCCTGGCGTCGATCCATGCCGAGCAGGTCGGCTGCACGCGCCATGTCGATATCGAGGAAGGTGCGGCCCATCAGGAAGTTGGAGGCTTCGGCCGCGACGTTCTTCGCAAGCTTTGCCAGACGCTGCGTCGCGATGACGCCGGCAAGGCCGCGCTTACGGCCGCGGCACATCAGGTTGGTCATGGCGCCAAGCGACATCTTGCGCGCGTCTTCCGAGACATCACCGCCGACGGCCGGCGCAAACATCTGCGCTTCGTCGACGACGACCAGCACCGGATACCAGAATTCGCGGTCCGCATCGAAGAGACCGTTCAGGAAGGCGCCGGCGGCGCGCATCTGCTGCTCGACATCGAGACCTTCCAGCGTCAGCACGCAGGAAACACGGTGGCGGCGGATGCGGTCGGCAATGCCGGCAAGCTCGGCTTCAGTGCGCTCGCCGTCGACGACCACATGGCCATACTTATCGGAAAGCGTGACGAAATCACCCTCGGGGTCGATGATCACCTGCTGTACCCACTGGGCAGACTGCTCCAGCAGGCGGCGCAGCAGATGCGACTTGCCCGAGCCCGAATTACCCTGCACCAGAAGGCGCGTGGCGAGAAGCTCCTCGATATCGAGCTTGGCAGGCTGTCCCCCCTGCACCGTTCCCATATCGATTCCGACCTTCAATGACGGCATCCTCAAATCATGTGTTGATCTCAAGTCCCTAACAGACTTGGACGCTTACGTGTGGGGCGCATCCGCGAAACCCACAGAGAACTGCGCATTCTCACGCGCCCCGGCGCGGACGCAACAGTCCGGCAAGCAGGATGCTGAGTAGCAGTGCTGGCAGCAGCGTGGCAAGCCCGCTACGCAGATCGAGCACCTCCGCGACGAAACCGATCATCGGCGGCCCAACCAGGAAGCCGAGAAGCGCAATAAAGCACAAGATCGCAACATTCTCCGCCGCCGGACGGTCGCCGAGATCGGCGGCCGCTGTGACCGCGAGCGGGAAACCGCCTGACACGCCGAGCCCGACGCATGCGAGCCCCAGATAGACCAGCGGCGTAACCGGCGCCATGACGACCACGATCATGCCGGAAAGCGCAAAGACGAGGCAGACCCGCGCAAGCATGACGGCTCCGAACCGCTCCTTTGCACCATCACCGACAAATCGTCCGACCGAGACCATCAGGGCGAAGACGACATAACCCATGCCGGTTGCCATACCGGACGTCGCGAACACATCCTTGAGGTAGACAGCGGACCAGTCGGCGACCGCTCCTTCCGTCATCGTGATCCCGAAGACGAAGAGGCTGATGCCGAGAATACCGGGGCTTGGGCGCCGCCACGACGAGCGAGGCTGCGCTTCGGTCACCGGAGCCTCGTGGACGGGCAGTGCGCGACAAACCATCACTGAAATCGGGACCAGAACGAGCGAAAGCAGACCGATCGCCACGAAGGGCGATGTGTGGAGCGCAAGGAAACCAGCACCGATAAGGCTGCCGGTCATGATCCCGATGCTCCAAAAACCGTGACAACGGTTCATGATCGACGCCGTGCCTCGCTTTTCGATGACATCCGCCTCGACATTGAGCCCGAGCTCGATCGTCGAGAGGCCCATCCCAAGAAGCACGAGCAAGAAGAAGAGAGAGGCGAGACCGGGGGCAGCCACAGGCAGCGGCACGAGCGCCAGAAACACCGGAAACCCGAAGATCAGCGTATTACGACTGCCGATCCGAGCGACAAGCTGTCCGGCAAAGGGCAGGATCAGCAGGATGCCCGTGGGCAAACCGAGCAATGCCATGGCGAGTTCGGCAGGACCGAGCGACAACCGCTCTTGAACGCCTGGGATCTGCGGAAGCCAGCTACCGAAAGCGATCGGCTGCAGAAAAAAGGCTGCCATGATGATGTGCTTGGGAGACATGAAAGATCCGGGAGAGACAAGGACGGAATCAAGAGGATTGCAAATGTCCCCCAGCCAGCGCGAGATGGGAAGCAGCCACCGCTTCGAGTGGTCTGCTTCCTGTCGAAATATCCGCGCGACGGCACATTGTCCGAGTGCCCCGTCCACGGTCACTTCCGGATGTGCCACAGGGACATATCCAGCGCCGTTAGGCGACGAGGATAGATGACCTCCTCTTCCGGGAGTCCGATGTCGCGCCGCAGCTGGGGCGACAAATGAGACGCCAGATTGCGGATCTGCCGCCGCCTCCAGCTTGCCCCGACCAGAGCGGCCAACAGCCGCCAGGAACCGAAACGCGCGAGAAGCTCATCCATCCGCTCGGCCAGCGGCAATTCAACTATGGATTGATTTTTGTGCATGACTTGTCCGTCCCGGAAACGCGAATGCGCCCAGGTCCTTTCGATGAGGAAAAGCGACGTGATTCAGGCACGCGAACGCATTCACACGCGCAGGCGGCAAGTCACGTCAGATGGTGGAAAAACGCCGAAAAAGGCAGGAAAAAATGACCGATCAGACAGTCATCGCGGGAAACGGCCGGTGGTGGAAAACTCCACGCAGGTCGAATACGCCGATCCGCCAGAGAGGCGCATGTGCATGAAAAAATGAGTCATCTGACGCCTCCTGTTGTTCGTGTTGCGGATGATGGGAACATGCCACGCGAAAAGAAGCGCCGCAAGCACGCAATTCGAGATTGCATAACTTGCGGCGCGCCGTTGCACTTATGCAACAAATTGTCGCAGGGGGTACTGTTGGCCTCAGGTCTCGACGGCGCGGGAAACGATAAGCTTGTCGATCCGGCGGCCATCCAGATCCACCACCTCGAAACGCCAGTCGCCCTTGACGAAACTCTCTCCGAGTTCGGGGATCCGCTTCAATTCGTCCAGCACGAAGCCGGCAACGGTCGTGTAGTCCGGATCCAGATCGATCGGCACACGGATGATGTCGATGAACTCGTCGATGGGCGTCCAGCCGGCCACCAGATAGGAGCCGTCCTCGCGCTGCACCATCGCCTGCTCTTCCGTCTCGTCCTGACTGAAGGCACCGGTGATCGCCTCGAGAATGTCGCCGGAGGTGATGATGCCTTCGAAATGGCCGTATTCGTCGTAGACGAGCACCATATGCAGGGCAGTGCGGCGCAGGGATTCGATGATGTCCGTTGCCTTGGCGAGATCGGAGACCACAGGCACTTCGCTGATGAGGTCCGGAAGATTGAGCGCGCCGCCTTCGGCAATCTGCTCGTACAGTTTCTTGGTGAAGAGCACGCCGACGATTTCGTCGGAATCGCCACTGCGCACAGGGATGCGCGAATGGGGGATCTCGCGTAGCTTCAGGCGGACTTCCTCCACCGTGTCGCCGATATCGAGGATCTGCACGTCGCGACGCGGCGTCATCAAGCCACGCGCCTGCCGGTCGGCAAGCCGCATGACGCCAGAGAGCATGGCGGATTCGCTGCTTTCGATAACACCGGCGCTGTGGGCTTCGGCCAACACTGTGCGGATTTCCTCATCCGTCACCTTGCCACCTCCAGCACCGCTCTGGCCGAGAAGGGAAAGCACCAGCTTTCCCGACCCATCGAGCAGCCAGACGAGCGGCGCGGCAACCCTCGACAGGACGGACATCGCGATGGCAACACGTGCAGCGACACCTTCGGCGTTGCGCAGTGCGACCTGTTTCGGGACCAGCTCGCCGACGATCAGCGACAGATAGGTGATGAGAACGACAACCGTACCGACGCCGAGCGCATCGGAGACGGTAATGGAAAATCCCTGCAACTGCAGCCAGCCGGAAAGTCGCGCACCGAGCGTGGCGCCCGAGAAAGCGCCGGACAGGACGCCGACGAGCGTGATGCCGATCTGGACAGTGGACAGAAAACGACCGGGGTCACTCTGAAGCTTGAGCGCCGTTTCGGCTCCCCGGCTGCCCTGTTCTGCAAGCACCTTGAGGCGCGCAGGACGGGCGGAAACAACCGCTAGCTCGGACATAGCAAGAACGCCGTTGAGCACGGTTAGGAAAAGAACAATCGCAATTTCGGTAAACAAGTAAGGGGCTAGGCTCCTCTACACCGGCTGAGCGTCCGGCAACGCGTCACATGTACCACGGCGCCCCCCTTTTCCAAAAGGGAGATCAGCGTAAAAACGGCGTGCCTACGGGTTGGACCGACAATCCCATGCCCTGCATCAGGCGCCGGGTGGAGAAATCCTGGCTGCCGGAGGTAAAGACCGCAAAGTCGAAATTATCGGGATGCTCGGCCCCCTCGACCAGCGGGACAAGCCGCCGCGCCTGACGCGCGATCGCTTCCGCCGGATCGAGCCAGTCCACCGGCCAGGGCGCAAGCCTGCGAAAGACATTGGCCAAAAAGGGATAATGGGTGCAGGCAAGCACCACAATGTCTGTCCGCAAGCCGTCCTTGTCGACGAAACACGGCGCGATTTCCGAAAGAACAGCCGCATCATCCAGGGTTTCGCCGCGGATATACGCCTCCGCCATGCGAGCGAGGTTCTCTGATCCGACAAGGCGCACATGGCATTGCGAGGCAAACGACTGGATCAGATCGCGCGTATAGGCCCGCTTGACAGTACCTGGCGTCGCGAGAACCGAGACGAGCCCGGATCGCGTGCGTTCAGCAGCCGGCTTGATCGCCGGGACCGTACCGATGAAGCGCATATCGGGGAAGCGATGCCTGAGATCGGCGCCGGCGAGCGTAAAGGCAGTATTGCAGGCGACGATCACGGCTTCCGGATCGTAGCGGTCGAACAGCTCTCCGAAGAGATGAGCAATTCGGGCCTTGAGAGGCTCTTCCTCCCAGCCCCCATAGGGAAAGCCAGCGTCGTCGGCAACATAGATGAAGCCACGTTCCGGCATCAGCAGCCGCGCTTCGCGCAAGACGGTGAGACCGCCGATCCCGGAATCGAAGACCAGGATCGGCTTAAGGTCAGGCGTCCCGGTTGTCGTCATGCTGAGCCTCAGCCTCGCTCTCGCTCTTTCCCGCAGGCGGCCTCTGGCCCGGTCGTGCAAAACGGTCGAGCGAGCTGATCACACCGCGGACCACGTGGATCTCCGGACCGGTGAAAGCACGTCTGCTAAACACGGCTCGCAGGTTTTCGATCATCCTGGCCTTTTTATGGACCGGATGGAAGTAGTTGCGGGCATCGAGCGCTTCTTCCAGATGTTCGAACAGGCCGATCACCTGCTCCTTGGTCGCTGGCGGCTGGTCCGGCGCGTCAAAGGGCACCCCATGCACATCCTCCATGCCAGATTTCATCCACTCGTAGGACATGAGCAGAACGGCCTGGGCGATGTTCAGCGAGGCGAACGCAGGATTGACAGGAAAGGTGACGATCTCGTCGGCAAGCGCCACTTCCTCGTTCGAAAGGCCGGACTTTTCCCGGCCGAAGAGGATGCCGGTCTTTTCACCGGTGCGAAACTTGGCTCGGAGCGTCTCGGCCGCCGTCACCGGCGAGCGGACAGGCTTGAACCCGTCGCGGTAGCGCGCAGTCGTCGCATAGACGAAGTTGAGGTCTGCGATAGCCTCCTCAAGCGTGTCATAAACGACGGTGCCGTCGATGACATGATCGGCCTTGGAGGCCGCAGCACGGGCCTTGTCGGACGGCCAGCCGTCACGCGGATTGACGAGACGCAGTTCAACCAGGCCAAAATTGGCCATGGCGCGCGCCACCATGCCGATGTTTTCGCCGAGTTGCGGCTCCACCAGAATGATTGCCGGCCCCTCGGCCAGCAGAACGCGCTCGCTGTTCGTCCCTGCCATTACGTTTCCCTCAAAGCTATTTCGCGCACCCCTTGGCACAAAATGCCCCGCAGGCAAAGAGGAGGGCTTAGTCTTTGGGCCAGGATCCCGTCAGCCGGAAATCGAGATAGGCCTTGATCATGGCGGCGAACTGCGCCTTGACCGAGCTTTCGAGCGCACCCTCGCGGTCACTATCGTTCCACAGGTTGTCGATCACATAGCGACCGTCTTCCTCGACGACATGGAAGACCGTCTGTGGCCGAGAGAGATCAGGCGCATGGCCGAAACAGGAGACGGCATCGAAATAGACGTTGACGGGGGTAACCCCATCCCGCGCCGGCCGGGCCTCGATGCGGACATCCTTCAATTCGCAACTGTCCTGGCCGCCGATGACCACGTCATAGCCGAGCATGTAGCCGCTGCTATCCTGCAGCGCGTCCTTCTTCTCGGCGAGACGATAGATGTCGACGAAGCTAGCGCTGTAGATCGTCGCAAGCAGGCGATCATCGAAATAGCCGGAAGCCTCCACCTTGGGCGCATCCTTGTCTTTCCATCCGGCAGCGCTCATCACGATCTTTACCGGTTCAAGCAGATCGGCTGCCAAGAGGGTCTTTGCCGGGATGAATCCGACCATTGCGGCAACGGCCGTGATGCCGATGGAGCGAAGGCGGCTCACAGGCCACCCTGCCGTTTCAGGTCCTGCTTGATCGAACTGCCGGACTGTCCGTCCTCGACGGGATAGATGTCGTCGATGACAGGGCGACCACCCTCCTCGACGACGTGGAAGATCAGGACGGTATCCGGCGCATCGCTGCCACCAAAACAGGAGCGGTTGTCGAACAGGGCAGTTACCTGCCCGTCGCCGTCATCCTCGATCCTGATGTCTTCGAAAGGACATCCATCCTGTCCCTGCGCAATCGGGTCATAGTCGAAGGGGAAGCCTGTGGTCTCTCCTTCGGGAATGTCATAGGGCGGGTTCTTCGAAGCCGCCTCGAAGGCCGATGCGAAGTCATTGCTGAACAGGCGAGACAGCCGGTCCTTCGAGAAGACCTCCTCTTCCTGGCCGGTGGTGCCCTCGGCCCAATTCCGGGCGGTCGCCTCCACCACTTCGCGAACAGGCGCGGTGACATCCGCTGCCATGGCAGTGCCCGACAACAGCGTCAGCAGCAATACGATCCAGGTGCTCTTCATGAAAACTCTCCCGAGGCTCTTTCTGCCGCCGTTCTAGCTGAAAGCGTGCCCGCTATCAGGACCAAGTTTGGGACGAAAGCGCACGCCGAAAGTCTGAGCGAGATTTTCCCTGAAGGCGCCCTCTGCTGTTTGCCTTGTAACGAGAGAATGTTATAGGCAGCCATCGGCAGAGCGCCCTCCCCGCGCCTGCGCGTCAGGCAAAAACTCGTGAGGATATTCATGACCAAGATCAAGGTAGCCAACCCGGTCGTCGATCTCGACGGCGATGAGATGACCCGCATCATCTGGCAGTTCATCAAGGACAAGCTGATCCTTCCCTACCTGGATCTCGACATCGAATATTATGACCTGTCCGTCGAGAACCGCGACGCCACCAACGACCAGGTGACCATCGACGCCGCTCACGCCATCAAGAAGCACGGCGTCGGCATCAAGTGCGCAACGATCACCCCGGATGAGCAGCGCGTCAAGGAATTCAACCTCAAGGAAATGTGGAAGAGCCCGAACGGCACCATCCGCAACATCTTGGGCGGCGTCATCTTCCGCGAGCCGATCATCTGCAAGAACGTGCCCCGCCTCGTTCCCGGCTGGACCAAGCCGATCGTCGTTGGCCGTCACGCCTTCGGTGACCAGTACAAGGCAACCGACTTCAAGTTCCCGGGCAAGGGCAAGCTGACCATCAAGTTTGTCGGTGAAGACGGCGAAGTGATCGAGAAGGAAGTCTACAACGCACCGGGCGCCGGCGTCGCCATGGCGATGTACAACCTCGACGAATCGATCCGCGAATTCGCTCGCGCCTCGATGATGTACGGCCTGATGCGCAAGTGGCCTGTGTACCTGTCGACCAAGAACACCATCCTCAAGGCCTATGACGGTCGCTTCAAGGATATCTTCGAGGAAGTCTATCAGGCCGAATTCAAGGCCAAGTTCGAAGAAGTCGGCATTGTTTACGAACATCGCCTGATCGACGACATGGTCGCCTCGGCTCTCAAGTGGTCCGGCGGTTATGTCTGGGCCTGCAAGAACTACGACGGTGACGTGCAGTCGGACACGGTTGCACAGGGCTTCGGCTCGCTCGGCCTGATGACCTCGGTTCTGCTGTCGCCCGATGGCCGCACGGTCGAAGCCGAAGCTGCGCACGGTACGGTTACTCGCCACTACCGCCAGCACCAGAAGGGTCAGGAAACCTCGACCAACTCGATCGCCTCGATCTTCGCCTGGACCCGTGGCCTCGCCCACCGCGCCAAGCTGGACGACAACACCGAGCTGGCCAACTTCGCAACGACGCTGGAAAAAGTCTGCATCGACACGGTTGAGGCAGGCTTCATGACCAAGGACCTGGCGCTGCTCATCGGCCCGGACCAGCCGTGGCTCTCCACGACCGCCTTCCTCGACAAGGTTGACGAGAACCTGAAGAAGGCCATGGCCGCCTGATCGGCAGCCAAGGTTCGAACATTCAGAACCCGGTCACGGCAACGTGGCCGGGTTTTCCAATTCTGGATCAGCAATATCCTCGCCCTGATCGACCTCTTCGAAACGCTTGCGGATTTCCGCACCGAGCCTGCGGCCGGTCATGTGATAGCCGGAAAGCGGGAGCGCATAGGTCTCCAGCCGCTCGGGTTCATCCTCGTCAAGATGGTCGATATCGATCAGCCAGCGCCCTTCGACGCGACGCTGCGCCAGTTCGACCATGGATGCCCAGGCGATCCGCCGATCTGTGCGATAGTCGATCAGCTCTTCGTTGTTGAGCTCGACCAGGGGCCGCATCGCCCCCGCAATCCCTTTCCAGCCTCTTCGAAGACCGAAGAGTGCAAGCGCCAGGAGCGCGAGATAGACCAGCACCATGGGACTGGCCCAGCCACTCCCGAGCAGGCTGGCCAGCAACCCGCCGAAGGCCACGGACATGACGATTGTGGATGTCGCCGCCCAGAGGACGGCAAAGCCCCGGCGCGGATAGACGATCAGGGTGGGATATGTTGTCTCGGTCTTCATCAACGATCACCATAGGCAAGATTCGCGACGGCGAACAGAACCGGTTTGGCAGCAACTGTCGGTAAGCGTCAGCTGGGCGCCGCTGGCGCAGCGCCCCGACACTATCCCTTTGGCCATGTTGTCAAAAGTCGGGACTTAGGGTCCAATGGCATGACAGTGTGGCGGGAGGGGCCGGCCACGCTCCCATCCGGCAAGCGCGATCACCATGACCGACGTCATCCTGCCCAAAACCGTCAGCGTATTTCGCGAAGGCTACGGCCTTGGCCACCTCAAGGCGGATGCACTGGCAGGATTGACCGTGGCCATCGTTGCCCTGCCGCTTTCCATGGCCATTGCGATCGCCTCGGGCGTGACGCCGGACCGTGGGCTTTATACTGCGATCATCGGTGGTTTCCTCGTCTCGCTTCTGGGCGGCAGCCGCCACCAGATCGGCGGACCGGCCGGCGCCTTCATCGTTCTGGTCAGCATGACCGTTGCCACACATGGTATTGACGGCCTGCTGCTCGCAACCGCCATGGCAGGGTTGATGCTGATCGCCTGCGGCCTGCTGAGGCTCGGCGACTACATCAAGTTCATCCCCTATCCGGTGACCGTCGGCTTCACGGCCGGCATTGCCGTGATCATCTTCGCAAGCCAGATCGGCGAACTGCTGGGCCTGACATTTCCAAACGGCGAACCCGGCCCGCTAGCCGACAAACTGGGGGCGATCCTCGCCGCGCTGCCGGCATTCTCACCGTCTGCCGCTGCGATCGCAGCGCTTACCATCGCCATCATCCTTGTCCTGCGCCGGGCGCGGCCGACCTGGCCCGGCTTGCTGATTGCGGTCATCGTCGCCTCACTTGCCGCTGTACTGTTGCAGCTGCCGGTCGCCACGATCGGCTCGAAATTCGGCGGCATTCCCTCCAGTCTGCCTTTGCCTTCCCTCCCGACCATCACGCCCGAACTGGCGATCGCCGTTCTCCCGGATGCCATCGCCTTCGCGCTCCTTGGCGCCATCGAATCGCTCCTCTCCGCCGTCGTTGCGGACGGCATGACCGGACGGCGCCATCGATCGAACACGGAACTGCTCGCACAGGGCGTTGCCAATATAGGCTCAGCCCTTTTCGGCGGCATCTGCGTAACGGGCACGATCGCGCGCACCGCGACCAATGTACGGGCGGGCGCCACAAGCCCCGTCTCCGGCATGCTGCATGCGGCCTTCCTGCTTGCCTTCATGCTAGTCGCCGCCCCGCTTGCCGCCTATATCCCGCTGGCAGCGCTCGCAGGCGTGCTCGCGGTCGTATCCTGGAACATGGTGGAGAAATCGGCGATTGCCGCCCTCGTCCGCTCCTCGCGCGGCGAAGCACTCATCCTCGCCGTCACCTTCCTGCTCGTCGTCTTCCGCGACCTGACCGAAGGCATCGTGGTCGGCTTTTCGCTGGCCGCGCTGCAGTTCATCCACCACATGTCGAAGAACATTCGCGTAACAGCCGAGGGGCCTGAAAAGCCGCTGGATGCAACGGACACGGCGACGGTCACCTATCGCCTGGACGGCGCGTTCTTCTTCGGCGCCGTAGCGGCAGCTGGTGCGGTCCTCGACCGCATCGGCGACGACCATCGCAACCTTGTCCTCGACTGCACCGGGATCCGCTTCGTCGACACCTCAGGTGTCAATCTACTGGCGAGCGTGATCCGCAAGGCCGTCCGCCACGGCGTCGAGGTTTATGTTGTCACGGAGCGCAGCGAGTTGAAGACGATGCTGCATCATCAGGAAATCCCGGAAACGGGCGTCCACTTCGTGAAAACACTCGCAGAAGCACGCGAAACCCTCGCCCATGGCCCGGCGCAAGGTCACGATTGAACGGATCAGGCTGCGGACCTTGATTCGACGGAAGCCACTTCGGGGGGCGTTCCCGTCACATGGAGATGGTGCTGGCTCTCCGCCGGACACTCCAAGCCGCCCCAGGTCACCCGATTGCGCCCGGCCTTCTTCGAAACGTAGAGCGCCTTGTCGGCGCGCGCCAGGGCACGGGGGAAATCGAGCGGTCCGGAGGGCAGCGAAGCCGCACCGATACTGACGGTCATCGTCGGCAGGTGATCCTCGTGATTGACGATCATGTTACTGACCCTGATACGCAGATCATCCAGCAGATCCGGCTGGCGCAGCACGACACTCGCCGGCAGATAGACGCCGAACTCTTCGCCGCCAAGGCGCCCCACGATGGCCGCTTCGGGAACCTCTCGGGTCAATAGGCGGCCGAGCTCCACCAGAACGGTGTCGCCCGCGCCATGGCCGTAGGTATCGTTGACCTGCTTGAAATGATCCGCATCAATAAGCGCGAGCACCGCACCTGGCGCTGAACCGCCGATATCGGCACGCGCCTGGGTGATGGCGTCGATGAACGCCCGCCTGTTGCGCAACAGGGTCAGGGCATCGGTTTCGGAGGCGATCTTGTATCGACGCGTGGCCCGTTCATGGACCATGGCAAAGATCGCCAATGCGGCAACCAGCCCCTGGAGGAAGAAGCCGAATGTCATCGCCCCATACCAGAATGGCGCGTGCCCGGCCACGAGCTGCACTGGCTCGACAAATTGCATCGGGATGCGGATGAGATAGGCGGCCCCATGCGTTCCAAAGGCGATGAGCGCGAGCATGCGCGCGGGAAGAGGTTCGCAACGCTGCCCCCGAAACAGGACCGGCATGATCAGGAACGAATAGCCCGAATAGAGGACGGAGGCGACGAAAATGCGGACGCCCAAGTCTGCGACAAATGTTGGCACGGCAAAAAGCGACAGCCAGACGATACCGCCCGCCGCCGCAACCAAGCCAGCTCCCTTTCTGGTTTCGCCCTCGAAGGCAAGGCAGCCGAGCCAGATCAGGCCAAGACTGAAAATCCCAAACCCATTGCCGAGACCGAGCGCGACAAACGGCGGGGCCAGGTCGCGAAGGCTGACCAGAACCATGCCGAGCGCACCGGCGGAGAAACCCAGCGCCCAGAATCCCAGGGCTCGGTTGTCCCGCTCATGGGTCCAGAGCAGGGTCAGAAAGCCCGACACCATGATCAGCGTTCCCGCCAGGCAAACGGTAAGCGTCGGAATGTGGAAAACTTGGGCCAAGTCGCGAACCTCAAAGAGGACTGTGACTTAGCACGCAAGGCTGAAGGAAATTGAAAAGTAATTGGTAAATGCCGATAATCTCAAACGAAAAAGGCCGGGCAAAGCCCGGCCTCGATCACCCGTAAATGCAATCAGATCAGGCGAGTGCCGCCTCGACGGCAACAATCGCTGCCTCGGCCTCCGCACCATCCGGACCACCGGCCTGGGCCATATCGGGACGTCCACCGCCGCCCTTGCCGCCGAGCGCGGCAGAGGCCACGCGCACCAGATCGACAGCGCTGAAGCGGTCCGTCAGGTCAGGCGTGACGGAGACCACTGCGCTCGCCTTGCCATCTTCGGCAACCGCGATCAGGACGACGACAGCGGTCGCGAGATCGGCCTTCGCCTCGTCGGCCATACCCTTCAGATCCTTGGCATCGATACCAGACAGGATGCGGCCGATGAAATTGATGCCGTTCACCTGCTTCGGCGCCTCGGCACCGCCCGATGCGCCGCCACCCATGGCGAGCTTGCGCTTGGCATCCGCGAGCTCCTTCTCGAGCTTGCGGCGCTCGTCGACGAGGGCCTCCACACGGGCGACGACGTCAGTCGGCTGAACCTTGAGCGTCGAAGCGAGCGTCTTCACGCGCTCGTCCTGCTCGGCGAGATAGGCGCGCGCCGCCTCACCCGTCAGCGCCTCGATACGACGCACACCGGCACCGACGGCGCTTTCGCCGACCAGACGAACAAGCCCGATATCACCCGTCGCCGACACATGCGTGCCGCCGCAAAGCTCGGTCGAATAGGACTTGCCGGCTTTTTCCCCCCGCAGCGCCGTACCCATCGATACGACACGAACCTCGTCACCGTACTTCTCACCGAACAGCGCCATGGCGCCCTCGGCAATCGCATCGTCAACCGCCATCAGGCGAGTGGTGACCGGTGCATTCTGGATGATGATCTCGTTTGCCATCTCCTCGACCACCTTCAGCTCGTCGGCCGAGATCGGCTTCGGATGCGAGATGTCGAAACGCAGGCGCTCGGGTGCAACGAGCGAACCCTTCTGGGCGACATGCGTGCCGAGCACTTCGCGCAGTGCCTCATGCAGAAGGTGGGTAGCGGAATGGTTCGAGCGCAACCGCGAGCGACGGGTATGATCAACGTTCAGCTGTACCGCGCCGCCGGCCTTGACCACGCCGTTCTGGACGGTCGCGACATGCACGAAGACGCCCTCACCCTTCTTCTGGGTGTCGTTCACGGCAAGCGAGAAGCCTTCGCCGACGATCTCGCCGGTATCGCCCATCTGGCCGCCGGACTCCCCGTAGAACGGCGTCTGATTGACAACGATCTGAACCTCTTCGCCGGCACTCGCCTGCTCGATGACCTTGCCATCCTTGACGACGGCCAGAACCTGGCCTTCGGCGGTCTCCGAGCTGTAACCCAAGAATTCGGTTGCGCCGAACTTTTCCTTGAGCTCGAACCAGACGGTCTCCTGCGCCTTGTCACCGGAGCCCGCCCAGCTGGCACGGGCTTCGGCCTTCTGGCGCTGCATGGCATCGTTGAAGCCGGTGAGGTCAACGCCGATACCGCGGCCGCGCAGAGCGTCCTGGGTCAGGTCGAGCGGGAAGCCATAGGTGTCATAGAGCTTAAAGGCGGTCTCACCGTCGAGGCTGTCGCCCTTGTCGAGGGTAGCCGTCGCATCGGAGAGCAGCGTCAGGCCCCGCTCCAGGGTCTTGCGGAAGCGGGTTTCCTCGAGCTTGAGCGTCTCGGAGATCAGGGATTCAGCCCGGACGAGTTCCGGATAGGCGCGACCCATCTGCTGCACGAGGACCGGCAGCAGCTTGTAGATGACCGGATCTTTCGCGCCGAGCAGCTGCGCGTGACGCATGGCACGGCGCATGATGCGGCGAAGCACGTAGCCTCGTCCTTCATTTGAAGGAAGCACACCGTCGGCGATCAGGAAGGCAGATGAGCGAAGGTGGTCGGCGATGACGCGGTGGCTCGCGCGACGCTCGCCTTCAGCCTTTACACCGGTGAGATCGACGGAGGCGTCAATCAGCGCGCGGAACAGGTCGATGTCGTAATTGTCGTGTTTGCCCTGCAGGAGGGCCGCAACGCGCTCGAGACCCATGCCGGTGTCGATCGACGGCCGAGGCAGGTCGATACGCTCTTCCTTCGTCACCTGCTCGTACTGCATGAAGACGAGGTTCCAGATTTCGATGAACCGGTCACCGTCTTCCTCAGGCGAGCCCGGAGGGCCGCCCCAGATGTGGTCGCCATGGTCATAGAAGATTTCCGAGCATGGACCGCAGGGGCCGGTATCACCCATCGCCCAGAAATTGTCGCTTGTCGGGATGCGGATGATCTTGTCGTCCGAGAGGCCGGCAATCTTCTTCCAGAGGCCATGGGCCTCGTCATCCGTATGGTAGACGGTGACCAGCAGGCGATTGCGGTCAATGCCGAATTCCTTGGTGATCAGGTTCCAGGCAAGCTCGATGGCACGTTCCTTGAAGTAGTCGCCAAAGGAGAAATTGCCGAGCATTTCGAAGAAGGTGTGGTGGCGCGCGGTGTAGCCGACATTGTCCAGGTCGTTGTGCTTGCCGCCGGCACGCACACATTTCTGCGCGGTCGCAGCCGTCGAGTAGGGGCGCTGCTCAAGACCCGTGAAGACGTTCTTGAACTGCACCATGCCGGCATTGGTGAACATCAGCGTCGGGTCGTTACGCGGCACCAGCGGGCTGGAGGAAACGACCTCGTGACCGTTCGTCTTGAAGTAATCGAGAAAAGTCGACCGGATGTCGTTTACACCGCTCATGTCACGCCCTTCATTCAGACCGGGAAGCCGGCCAATTTGCAAAATCAATGGCTTTTATCGCCCGGCTTCATCCCTGTCCAGCAGCCGAAACGAAAAGCGGCCGCGTCTCGAAGGAAACGCGGCCGACACGATAGTCGAAGATGGGCGGCAGTTTATGCGTCGTCTGCACCATCACCGTCGTTGGCGTCAGGCCCGCCGTTCTGAAGGAATTTCTCCGCGATCAGTCCGGCATTCTGGCGCAGCGCCATCTCGATTTCCTGGGACACCGCAGGATTGTCGCGCAGGAAGAGTTTGGCGTTCTCACGCCCCTGGCCGAGGCGCTGGCTATTATAGGAGAACCAGGCGCCAGACTTCTCGACAATGCCGGCCTTGACGCCGAGGTCGACGAGCTCACCGGTCTTCGAGACGCCTTCGCCATACATGATGTCGAATTCGACCTGCTTGAACGGAGGCGCCATCTTGTTCTTGACGACCTTCACGCGGGTCTGGTTGCCCACGACCTCTTCGCGATCCTTGACAGCACCGATACGGCGAATGTCGAGACGCACGGAGGCGTAGAACTTCAGCGCGTTACCGCCGGTCGTGGTTTCCGGCGAGCCGAACATGACGCCGATCTTCATGCGGATCTGGTTGATGAAGATGACCATCGTCTTCGACTTGGAGATCGAGGCCGTCAGCTTGCGCAGCGCCTGGCTCATCAGGCGAGCCTGCATGCCCGGCAGGCTGTCGCCCATTTCGCCTTCGATTTCCGCGCGCGGGGTGAGCGCTGCAACCGAGTCGACCACGAGAACGTCGATCGCGCCTGAGCGCACCAGCGTATCGGTGATTTCGAGCGCCTGTTCACCGGTGTCCGGCTGCGAAATCAGGAGGTTCTGCAGATCGACGCCGAGCTTGCGGGCATAGATAGGATCAAGCGCGTGTTCGGCGTCGACGAAGGCGCAGATGCCGCCCTTCTTCTGCGCTTCGGCAATGGTCTGCAGCGCAAGCGTCGTCTTACCCGAGCTTTCAGGCCCGTAAATTTCAATGATGCGCCCCTTCGGCAGGCCGCCAATGCCGAGCGCGATATCGAGGCTGAGCGACCCCGTCGAGACCGTCTCGACTTCGACCACGCTCTCGTTCGCGCCGAGCTTCATGATCGAGCCCTTGCCGAACGACCGTTCGATCTGCGAGAGCGCCGCTTCCAATGCCTTGCTTTTATCCACCGATTTGTCCTCTACCAGCCGCAAAGAATTCTGTGCCATTTGATCCACCTTTAGGTTATTGAGGCCGCATAGGCAATGAAGCCGCCGATGGGGAATATGTACTCTTTTTGTTCTCTTTTTGCAAGAGCAAGCCAAGCGGTTGAATCTCAATCGTTTTCGAGAGCGTGTTCGAATGATGTTCCGCGCGCCTGCACGCGTCCGCTCGTGCGGCTCGTGGCTGCGAGGTCCACGCTGCCGGGTGGCGGTCCGATTCGTGTTTCGCCGATGCTGGAGGCATGCCCATGACGACCGAGATCCTGGCGATCGGCGGCGCTCATATCGACCGGCGCGGCCGCATTTTTGGGGACACGAAGCCAGGTTCCAGCAATCCCGGCCAATGGTTCGAGGAGGTGGGCGGCGGCGTCTTCAACGCGGCCTGCAATCTCTCCCGCTTGGGCCGCTCGGTTCGCCTGATTGCGCCGCGCGGCGGCGATGCGGCAGGCCAGATGGTGGCGGATGCAGCCGAACGCGCCGGTCTCGACGACCGGCCCGTGATGTTCCTCGATCGCGCGACCCCGAGCTACACGGCCATCCTGGAGCGCGACGGCAATCTGGTCATCGCCCTTGCCGACATGGCCCTTTACGACGCCTTTTCGGCGCGGCGGATGCGGGCGCGGTCGCTGCGCGATAGCCTGACCGAGACGTATCATGTGCTGGCCGACGCCAACCTGCCGGCAGACACATTGACCGTTCTGGCAGCGACCTGCCATGCGGCCGGCAAGGGCCTGTCAGCCATCGCGATTTCGCCGGCCAAGGTGGTGAAGTTCGCGCGCGCCCTGCCCTTTCTCACCCATCTTTTCATGAATGGTGCGGAGGCCGAAGCGATTGCCGGCCAGCGCCCCGAACAGCCGGAAGGCTGGCCCGACCTGTTGCGCGCCAAGGGCTTGCGCGGCGGCAGCGTCACAAGCGGCAGCGGCCCTACCGTCGTCTTCGATGAGAGCAGCGTCGCCGTGATCGAGCCGAAGCCACTCGAGCAGATCGCCGACGTCACCGGGGCCGGCGATGCCTTCGCGGCCGGTTTCCTGCATGCCCGCCTGTCCGGCGCGAAACTGGACGAAGCGCTCCGCCATGGCACGGCAAATGCCGCGATCACGCTCGCCTGTCCCAATGCGACCGATGAAAATCTCTCCCCGGAAAAGCTTGCACGTCAGATGGCTCTTGTCGCGCCGGCCCGTTTCCTGTCATGAGACCCTGAATTTCTAACGGAAGATCCCCCATGACCCGTTCCATCTCGCCCCTTCTGCCCATCACCTATTCGAGCGAAGTCAGCGCCGCCAAGCAGCGCGGCGCACCGATTGTCGCCCTTGAATCGACGATCATCACCCATGGCATGCCCTATCCGGGCAATCTGCAGATGGCCCGCAGCGTCGAAGACATCGTTCGCCAGCAGGGCGCCGTGCCCGCGACCATCGCCGTCATCAAGGGCGTGCTCCATATCGGTCTGGAACCGGCAGAGCTCGAGGCGCTGGCGCAGATGGAGCATGTGATGAAGCTCTCGCGCGCCGATCTCGCCTTCGCGATCGCCGAGCGGCGCAATGGTGCGACGACCGTTGCGGCAACGATGATCGCCGCCTATCGCGCCGGGATCCATGTCTTTGCGACCGGCGGCATTGGCGGCGTGCACCGTGGCGCCGAAGAAAGCTTCGACATCTCCGCCGACCTCGAAGAACTGGCGCGCACGGCGGTGATCGTCGTTTCAGCCGGGCCGAAGGCGATTCTCGACATTCCGAAGACCTTGGAAGTTCTGGAAACGCGCGGCGTTCCGGTCGTCACCTACGACAGCGAAGATTTCCCCGCCTTCTGGTCGCGCAGCTCGGGCCTGAAGAGCCTGCTCAACCTGCAGAGCCCGGCAGCGATCGCCAATTTCCAGAAGATGCGCGACCAGCTCGGCATCGATGGCGGCATGCTAATTGCCAATCCGGTTCCGGAAGCCGACGAGATCCCGCGCGAGGAGATGGAAATCTACATCAGCCGGGCGCTTGCCAATGCCGAACGCGACGAGATCGGCGGCAAGGCAGTGACACCATACCTGCTGGACAACATCTTCCACCTGACCGGCGGTCGCTCGCTGAAGACCAATATTGCGCTGGTCGAGAACAATGCCCGCCTGGCAGCCGAGATTGCCGTCGCCATGAACGGCTGACAGCCACACGTCACGTGACAAGAAAAGAACCCGCCGGAGCGATCCGGCGGGTTCTTTGATTCAAGCACATTCTACAACTCTGCGAGTGCCCTCAGCCTTCGCCATCCAGCATTTCACGCACGGCGACGGCCAGCTGCTTGAGCGAGAAAGGCTTTGGCAGGAAGCCGAACTTGGCATCGGCCGGCAGATTGCGGGCAAAGGCGTCCTCGGCATAACCCGACACGAAGATGAACTTCAGATCCGGATATTTCTTGCGCAGCTCGGTGAGCAAGGTGGGGCCGTCCATCTCGGGCATGACGACGTCGGAGACGACGATGTCTACCGCCCCGTCGAGCTCTTCCATGATGTCGAGCGCCTCGACACCGGAACCGGCCTCATGAACGGTATAGCCGCGCGTCTCGAGCATGCGTTTACCGCCGCGCCGAACGGCCTCCTCATCCTCGACGAGAAGAACGACGGCCGACTTGCCGGTGAGATCAGGAGAATCCTGCGCCTCAGCCTTGGCACTGGCCGTCGCAACCGTGATCGTGTCACCGCTGACGGAGGCCAGGACCTGCCCTTCGACAACCGGCTGAACCTCGGGCACGTGGCGCGGCAGGAAGATGCGGAAAGTCGTCCCCTTGCCGACCTCGGACTCGGGATAGATGTAGCCGCCGGACTGCTTGACGATGCCGTAGACCATTGCAAGCCCGAGACCCGTGCCCTTGCCCACTTCCTTGGTGGTGAAGAAGGGCTCGAAGATCTTGTCCATGATCTCGGGCGCAATGCCGGTGCCATTGTCCGCAACCTCGACCAGCACCATGTCTTCCGACGGCAGGCCGCGATAGGCGAAGCCTTCGGCCTGCTCGGCAGTGATGTTGTGTGTCGAAACGGTGATCGCACCACCATCGGGCATCGCATCGCGCGCATTGACGCAGAGGTTGATGAGAACCTGCTCGAACTGCGACAGGTCTGTTTTTACCGGCCAAAGATCGCGACCGTATTCGACCTTAAGCTTGACGTTCGTGCCCGAGATCAATCGATCGACCAGCATTCTGAGGTCGCCGATCACGTCGGTGAGGTTCAAGACACTCGGCCGCATCGTCTGCTTGCGCGAGAAGGCGAGCAACTGCCGCACCAGCACCGCCGCACGATTGGCGTTGCGCTTGATCTCCATGAGATCGGCGAAGCTTGCATCCGACGGCCGCGCCTGTAGAAGCAGGTGGTCGGAGGACAGAAGAATGGCCGTCAGCACGTTGTTGAAGTCGTGCGCGATGCCACCGGCGAGTGTTCCCACCGCATTCATCTTCTGCGTCTGTGCCATCTGCGCCTCGAGCGCTTTCTGGTCGGTCACATCGACGGCATAAACGATGGCCGCCTCTTCCGGCGCCTCGTCGCTCTGGTCGATCACAGCATTCACGTAGAAGCGGAAATGCCTGCTGTCATTCGTCGGATGGCGGCTGTCGATCGGCGAAATGTCCACCTGGCGGTCCATGGCGGCGGCGAGCGCCCCCCGGAAGCCTTCGCGTTCGCTCTCGTGCAGAACCACCTCGATCAGCCCGTGCCGTTCGATCTCGTCGCGCGAGATGATATCGGCAAAGAGTTTCATGAACGGGGCGTTGGTCCTCAGGATCCGGCCCTCGCCGTCGACAGAGGCGATCGCCATCGGCGTATTGTTGAAGAAGCGGGTGAAGCGCATCGAGGCGACCGAATCGGATTGGTCGCCGTTCTCGCTCTGGCTCCGTGCAAGCACGATCGAACGGCTCTCGCCCGGCGCCCCGTCGCGGGCGGCGCGGACGCGGTGCACGAGGCGCACGGGCAGGCTCTGGCCGTTCACGCGTCTGAGATCGAGGTCGAGGGTTTCCGTGCGTGCCTGGCCCGGTTCGGCCTGCACCGAATCGATCAGCGCCATGCCTTCCCCGGCCACGAGATCCGAGATCGTCATCGAGCCCGGATTGAACTGGGTGAGATCGACACCGAGCCATTCGGCAAGCGTCGCGTTGAGATAATAGATCTCGCCCTTGCGGCCGGCGGAAAAGAAACCGGCGGGGGCATGGTCGAGATAGTCGATCGCGTGCTGCAATTCCTTGAAGAAGCGCTCCTGATCGTCACGTTCAGCGGTGATGTCCGAAATCTGCCAGACATGCAGCGGCTTTCCACGTCCTTCGCCCGACAACAACCGCGCCTTCAGCCGGTACCAATGGGCCCCCGAGCCGTTGACCGTCTGATTGCCGAGCGGCTTCAGCAGCCGGAATTCCTCGTAGCTGTCGCGCCCCTCGCGAAGACCATTGGTCAGGCGGTAAAGCGCCTCGCTCGATTCCCGATAGCGCGATAGCAGCGCTTCGAGTGTCTGCACCTCCGTCGGCTTGCGCGCGCCGGTCATCGTGCCATAGGCGACGTTGGCGAAGACGATGCGGCCTTCGCTGTCGGTAATCAGCGTGCCATCCGGCTGGCTTGCGAGGAAACGGCGCGCAAGCGTGTCGCTGTTCGACTGCGGCATGACCTCGATGAAGCCGATCACCGCGGACACGATGAAGAATATCCCCATCATCGCAAGAATGCCGAGAACCCCGAGCACCACCTGGTTGTCGAGCTGGTCGCGGAAGAAGATGAAGGCGGCAGAGGCCGCGATCAGGGCAAGGGCCAGCAGCAGGATGCGCAACGCCATGCCGACGCCATTACGGCGATCGACCAGCGGGCCGTCTCCATCTCGATCATACTGCTTTCGTGTCATTGATGCCTCTTGCCTAAGCGCACGGAAGATCCGACCTAGCGAGAATCGGCGCTCCCACCTGTTTATCAATATGCCGTAGCTGCAAAAAGCAAAGAAAGGGCCATACGGCTCCGCCCGGCCGCTCCCCCACAGGAATGCCGCAATCCTGGCCGATCTTGCCCGACCTTCCGCCCCCGGCGAGAGGGCGCGGTCGCACGCAAGATTGCGGAAGGGGCCGTCTTCTGCCAGAAAGCCAGTCAAAAGGAGCACGCACATGCTGGATGACCTGATCTCGGCCTATGGCAATCGTTTTCTCGTGGCGGCACTCGGCGTCAGCCTCGCCCTGCTCTGCCTGTTCATCGTGCTCTGGATTCTGCGTAACCGGGCTCCCTCGCCCTTTGTGCGTGGCGGTCGCAACCGCCAGCCCCGGCTGCAGGTTCTCGATGCCGCAGCCGTCGACACCCGCCGCCGCATCGTGCTGGTCCGCCGCGACAATGTCGAGCATCTCGTGATGATCGGCGGCCCGACCGACATCGTGATCGAAAGCGGCATCGGCGACGAGCGTCCCTATCTCAGCGCAAGACCAATCCAGCCCCAGACTTTGGCCGAGCAGCAGGATTTACCCAAACCCGCCGCTCAACCGGCGCTCGTCGCGACCGAACCGGCCGCACCGGCCATCGCATCTCCCGCAATCGCCTCCCCTGCTGCTATATCCAATGCCGCAGCAGAAGCACCAGCCAGACGCCCGATGGCCGCGGAAACGCTTCGGCCAGCAGCCGTTTCACCTGCGGCAGATCCTCAACCAGCTGCCACGCCTGCGGCAGAGCAGCGTCGTCAGCAGGCGGCACCTATGCGCGGCCCCGAACCGGCCATCGAAAACCTTGTAACGCCTTCGCCGGTGGCAACCGTGGCGACCGTTGCAGCGGCCCCCATAGCGGCTGCGGCCGTGACCACCGCCACACGCCCGGAGATGGCGCCTCCCGTTCGGGTCCAGTCGCCCGCAATGGAACCGATCGCGCGTCCTGAACCGCCTGTCGAGCCGTCAGCAACCCAGCTGACCGCAACCCTTGAGCCTGTTCTGGTGGCATCGGCACCCGCCGCAACCGCTCCGGCAAACGTCGAACCGGTCATGCGCCGCAATGAGCCGATAATCGACAGGGGTGACGGCCCCTCGGAGGCCAAGACGAGCGGCACGCCTCCGATTGAAGCTTTCAGGGTTGAGCCGGTCGAGCCGATCATGAGGAACGAGCTTGATGCCCCGAAGGTCGAGGACGTCAAGGTCGAACAGCAAGCGGCAACGCCCACCGTCATCGATGCGCCCGCCGCAGCAGATCTGCTGGAAGCGGCACGCCAACGGGTTCTTGTGCCCGCTCAAGCGCCCGCAACCTCCCGTCTCGTGGAACCGGAACGTTTTGAACCGCAGGTCGAAAGCGAGGCTTCTAGCGTACCGGCCGAACCCGAAGCGCGCGACATGAGCGATTTCGAGCGCGTCCTCGAAGAAGAGATGGCTCTGCATCTGGCCACGGACCCGGCGCCGCAGCCTGCGCCTCAGACGCCGCAGATCCTGCCCGAAACACGCGCCGACCGCCCGCGCCCGCCGATTGCCGCCATCTTGCCGGAAGCAAATCGCGCAACGGCAGCAACAGCCAACGCCGCACAGCCGGCTCCCGAACCCAATCTGCAGAACGAGATCGCCCGGATCTTCGGCGAGATGTCGGCCAGCCGAAATCCGTGACGGGTTACGGCTCTGGCATCAAAGCATGCCGCAAAATCGAAAAGACCCGCCAATGGCGGGTCTGAATTCGTTCGGAAGATTTGCCTGAGGTTTCGACCTCACTCGTCGCGATAGACTTTTTCGCGGCGCTCGTGCCGTTCCTGTGCCTCGATCGACAGCGTCGCAATCGGGCGGGCATCCAGACGCTTCAGACCGATCGGTTCACCGGTCTCTTCGCAGTAGCCGTAAGTCCCGTCATCGATCCGCTGCAGTGCCGCGTCGATCTTGGAAATCAGCTTGCGCTGCCGATCACGGGCTCGAAGCTCGATGGCTCTGTCGGTTTCTGAGGAAGCCCGGTCTGCAAGATCAGGATGATTGGCGCTCTCTTCAGCCAGGTGGTCGAGCGTCTCACGCGCTTCGCGCAGGATGTCGTTTTTCCAGGCGATCAGCTTTGCCCTGAAATAGGCCCGCTGATTGGCGTTCATGAACTCTTCGTCCTCCGAGAGCACATAATTGCTAAGATTGATCTTCTCACTCAACGCGATTCTCCTGAAGAACATCTCAATGGGCGGGTGTATATCCTTTCAAGGCAACCGGTTCAAGCCTTCTGACTGTTTCAACGCCATTTTTAAATCTGTTACATTTTTCATCTAAACTTCTATTTTTTAAGCATAAATTGCTTGCATCCAGACGGCCGATACATACCATTCCGCCACGATAGGCTGATGCGGGCTTCAATGCGGCATGGTTGACGGCAAGGCCTAAGAACCGGTAGGTCAATTCTCAAGCTCCATCGCATGTGGATACCTCAAGGATGACGCCCTCCATTCAGCTTCCCCAGCGCATCTATCTGCTGCGTCACGCGAAATCCGGCTGGGCCGAGCCCGGCGGTCGCGATTTCGACCGCAGCCTTTCGGATGCCGGCTTCGCCGAAGCGGAGATCCTGGCAGAAACAGCAGCCGACAGGGGCTATCGCCCAGATCTGGTGATATGCTCGACCGCCAAGCGTTGCCGACAGACGGCAGAGGCGATCAACCGCGTCTTCTCCGGCCTCGTCGAGTTTCGCCATGTCGACGCGCTCTACAATGCACCGGCCGAGGCCTATCTCGAAATCGTCAGCTCGATCCGTGGCGTCGAGGCCCTGATGCTCGTCGGCCACAACCCGGCCATTGAGGAAGTCTTTGCACGTCTGTGCGGAAACGACGTCATGGCCCGCACCGTGCCAGAGGGCTATCCGACCTCTGGCCTCGCGGTGATCGACGCCATCAGCGAGGAAGCCTATGCGCTTCGGGACTTTCTCGTCGGCTGACCAGATCAGCCGCGACGCGTAGGTCGCCTCTTTTTTGCGCTGCACGCCCCGCCTATATGTAGTGAAATGGCGTTGACGGCCGCGTGCCGCCGACAAGCCATACCCGCCACAGTCTCTGCAGGACGATGCCTTGCCCCCTTCCCTCACCAGCCTGACCGACGAAGCCGCGATCGCATTCGACAATCTCGCCGACCGCGCTGCCCACCTGGTCAATCCGACCATCCGGCTCGGCGTGACCGGATTGTCGCGGGCGGGCAAGACGGTCTTCATCTCGTCGCTGGTGCACAATCTCCTGCATGGCGGTCGCTTGCCGCTGTTCGAGCCGCTCCGTTCCGGGCGTATGGTCGGTGCAGCTCTGCAGGAGCAACCCGATGACGCTGTGCCGCGCTTCCAGTACGAGGATCACATCCGCGCACTGGTGGAGGAGCGGGTGTGGCCGGACTCGACCCGTGCGATCTCGGAATTGCGCCTGACGATCGAATACAAGAGCGCCAGCACCTGGAACCGGATGCTGTCTTCGGGAAAGCTGTCGATCGACATCGTCGACTATCCTGGTGAATGGCTTCTCGACCTGCCCTTGCTGGGGCAGGACTATCGGACTTTCTCCGAAAACACGGTCAGTCTCGCTGCCTCGGGCATTCGCGCAGAACTGGCGCGTGAATGGCTGGCACTCGCAGCTGCAGTGGATCCCGATGGGCCGGCAGACGAGATGGTGGCAAAACGCCTGGCCGAAGCCTTCACCACCTATCTGAAGCTCTGCAAATCGGATGAGCGCTCCCTGTCGACGCTACCGCCGGGACGCTTCCTGATGCCGGGCGACCTCGACGGCTCGCCGGCCCTGACCTTTGCCCCGCTCCCCGTTTTGCCGGAAGGCCGGGCGCCCAAGGGTTCGCTGCGGGCGATGATGGAGCGCCGCTTCGAGGCCTACAAGTCCGTCGTGGTCAAACCCTTTTTCCGCGAACACTTTGCCCGCCTAGACCGGCAGATCGTGCTCGTCGATGCCCTGCAGGCGATCAACCGCGGTCCGGAAGCCGTCCAGGATCTCGAACGTGCGCTCGGCGACGTGCTTGCCTGCTTCCGGGCCGGATCGAACAATATCTTGACGGCCCTCGTGCGCCGCCGGATCGACCGGGTGCTGGTTGCCGCCACCAAGGCGGACCATCTGCACCATGAAAGCCATGACCGTCTCGAGGTTTTGACGAGACGCCTTGTCAATCGCGCCATCAAGACGATCGGCATGAGCGGTGCCGGCATCGAAGTCATGGCGCTGGCCTCCGTGCGCGCGACCCGTGAAGCGAATGTGAAGCAGGACGGCCACGATCTGCCGGTTATCGTCGGAACCCCGATGGCCGGCGAGCGCATCGGCGACGAACTCTTCGACGGCAAACGCAAGACGGCAGTGTTTCCGGGCGATCTGCCGCGCGATCCGGAAGCCTATTTCCGCTCGGTCGATGAAAACGACGCCTCCGCCGCCCTGCCGGATCTCAGCATCGTGCGTTTCAGGCCGCCCGAACTCGACGAAAAGCAGGGCATCACCTTGTCCGTGCCGCATATCCGCCTCGACCGGGCGCTGCAATTCCTGCTCGGAGACCGTCTCGCATGATGAAACCGACCGTACCTCCAACTGGCACGCCACTGACATCCTCCTCCGATCCCCAGAGGCGGCCAGCAGCTTTTACCGTGGAGGCAGAGGCGCCGCGTACCCGCACTGCCGAAAACCGCGCGCCCCGCAGCTTTGCCGGCGACGTTGTCATCGTCCCTGACGACCAGGACCCCTTTATCGCCGCAACCGAGGCCCTGCCCGAAGCGCCCGTCGCTGAACCGCGCCGCAGACGTTTCTCCTTCGCCAAGCTTGCGACCGGAGCCTTCGGGCTCCTCCTCTCGCTGGCCTTCGGCCTTTGGGTCGACCGTCTGATCTCGGATCTCTTCGCCCGGGCCGACTGGCTCGGCTACCTCGCGATAGGCGCACTGGCCATCGGGCTTCTGGCCTTGATTGTCGCCGTCGGACGCGAGTTGGTCGGGCTCTGGCGCCTCGATACCGTACAGGACCTCAAGGTTGAGGCGGAAGCGGCGGCCGAGAGTGGCAAACGCAAACAGGCAGCGACGGTGGTGAAAAAGCTGACCGCGCTCGTCGCGCATCGTGCGGAGACCGCACGCGGTCAGAAGACGCTCGCCGCCGTCGAGGACGATATCATCGATGCACCGCAGCTGATCGAACTTGCCGAACGAGAATTGCTGTCACCCCTCGATGTCAAGGCGCGGGCTCTCATCCTGAATTCGGCCAAGCGGGTTTCGGTCGTTACTGCCGTCAGCCCTCGCGCGGTGGTCGACCTCGCCTATGTTCTCTTCGAAGTGGTTCGCCTCGTCCGCAGCATGGCGGATCTCTATGGCGGACGCCCCGGCTCGCTCGGCATGCTGCGGCTGCTCCGCGACGTCTTTGCCCATCTCGCGGTCACCGGCTCCATCGCCATCGGCGACGGCCTCGCCCAGCAGGTGCTCGGTCATGGCCTCGCGGCGCGCCTGTCGACCCGCCTGGGTGAAGGGGTAATCAACGGCCTGATGACGGCAAGGATCGGCATCGCGGCCATGGATCTCTGCCGGCCGCTGCCGTTCCGCGCCGCCAAACGCCCCGGCATCGGCGACTTCATCGGTGACCTGACGCCGTCGATGACGGGCAAGGATGGAACCAGGACCGGGTGAGGCAGACGGGCCACACCCGGGAAACCAGTGTGTTTTGCCGATTGCCGATCACCCGATTTGAGGGTATTGGCAAGGATGCATTAACCATTTTTCCGCTAGGGTCTTTGCGGGGTTTCTGGTTTCTCGTACCAAGGCAAATCGATGTTCTCTCGCTCCTCGACATTCGGCCGTTGCGCCGCGATTCTTGCCGTTGCCGCACTCATGCCGGTCACGGTCGCTGATGCTGCTTCGCGCGACAAGCGCTTCTTCGAATCCGTCGCGGGATCCTGGAAGGGCCCGGGCGAGATCGTTGCCGGCAAATACAAGGGCACCAAGTTCACCTGCAATCTCATCGGCCTGCCGGCCGAGGGCAAGGAAACCGGGCTGAAGTTGGACGGCACCTGCCGCGTTGGCATGTTCAGCCAGCCGATGTCGGCCGTCATTTCTCAAGCCGGCGGCAGCTACAAGGGCCAGTTCCTGGATGGCGCAGACGGCAAGGGCCTCGACATCGTATCGGGTCAGGTCACCGGCAACCGTGCGGTCATGGGCATCAATCGCGCCAAGCTGAACGGTGCCATGGTTGCGCGCCTCGAAGAGGGCGATGCAATGAACATCACCATTTCGGTAAAGGTCGAAGACCGGATGATCCCGGTCATTGGCCTCAAGCTCAACCGCCAGGCAACCGCCATGGCCGAAAACGACTAAACTTTCGTTCTCAGAGAGCGATCGAATTCAACCGCGCCACCAGGCGCGGTTTTCGTTTGCAACGGCAATACCCGTCCGATCGACGGCATCCAGCCAGTCGGCCACACTCCGCCCCTTTACGGAAAGCTGCGGATAGAGATCCGCAAGCGGCATCAGTACAAAGGCGCGCTCGGTCATGCGAGGGTGTGGCACTTTCAAATGCTCGGCGTCAATGACCCGGTCACCGAAGGTCAGGATGTCAATGTCAATGGTTCGCGGACCCCAGCGCTCGACGCGAACCCGTTTCATCGTCCGCTCGATTTCGAGACAGGCAGCCAGCAGTTCCTGCGGTTCGAGAAGCGTCTCGACCGCCGCACAGGCATTATAGAAATCGGCCTGATCCGTCTTGCCCCAGGGCGGCGTGCGATAGAGCCTCGACACGGAGGTCACGCGGCAATCGGATCGCTGGTCGAGACGGCGCAGCGCTTCGGCCATCGCCGCAACGGGATCGCCGACATTGCCACCGAGCCCCAGTGTGGCGGCCTGCCAGCGCTTAGTTTCTGAATTGCTCAATGCTCACCTGCACATGGTCGAGGATCCCGGCGATCGGCGCGCTCGGCTTGCGCACCGTGATCCGGCAGCGCAGCATTTCGGGAAAACGGTCGAGAAGTCCGCGCGCAATGGCCAGCGCCAGCGCCTCGATCAGCTGCCGGCGGCTGCCGGTGACGATGTCGCGGATCACCTCAAAGGCGATGCCGTAATGCACGGTTCCCTCAAGCGTATCGGTCTCTGCGGCAGCAATCGCGTCCACGTCGAACTCCGCATCGACGAAGAAGCGCTGTCCAAGCACCCCCTCCTCCGGGAAAACGCCATGATGGGCGAAGAAGGCACAATTCTTCAGGGTGATGGTGAAAACACCGCTCATGCAGTCTTATCCTTCCTCGCAGCAATCCGCCGCCCGGTTTCGAGCATAGCATCAGCCATGATCAGGGCATCCCGGTTGATCGCGACATTGTGCACCCGGAAAACGGAGGCAGCCTTCATACGAAGCGCAACAGTCGTCGCCGCAGTTGCCACATCCCGGTCGGCGGCATCCCGGCCGGTCAGCGCACCGAGAAAGCGCTTACGCGACGTCCCCGCCAACAGCGGCAGACCGAAGTCGTGCAGTTCCTCGAAGCGCGCGATGAGCTCCATATTCTCTTCCGGGCTTTCCTTGGCGAAACCGAAACCCGGATCGAGCACGATTGTTTCGCGCACCACGCCCGCCCGGCCGGCAATTGCAAGCGACTGCTCCAGGAAATGGCGCTGGTCGGCAATCGGATCGGAGAGTTTCTCGCGGCCACGACCGGTATGCATGATGCAAAGCCCGGAGCCGTGCTCTGCCGCGACCTTGGCAATCTCGGGCTCCCGCTGCAGGCCATGCACGTCGTTGATGATATGCGCACCGGCTTCGACGGCCGCTGTGGCGGTGGCCGCTCGATAGGTATCGATGGAAATAAGCGCGTCGGTTTGCTCACGGAGCGCTGCGATCACCGGGACGACCCGGGCGATCTCTTCTTCGACGCTGACTTCGGCCGCGCCCGGGCGCGTCGATTCACCTCCGATGTCGAGGATCTCGGCACCCTGATCGATACACGCCAGCGCGTGCCGGACGGCCGCATCGACGGTATTGTGCAGACCACCGTCGGAGAAGGAATCAGGCGTCACATTGACGATGGCCATGATCACGCCTCGCTCGGCAAGGTCGAGCGTACGACCCTGTCCTACACGCCAAATTGTATGCTCAACAATGGCCACTCGACCTTCGAACCCCTCGACGGAAAAGCATGAAGCTGCGATAGTGCAGACCGGGTTGGCTATGCCCCAAGGGCGCGGCGAATACAACATTGCGGAAAAAAGAATGAAGCACTCCCGCCGTCTTCGGGCCGCCGTGATCATGGCAGTCCTGACCGGCCTATCCCTGCCTCTTTCGGCCAGCGCGGACGTCGTCGTCCAGAAGTCCATCACCTACTTTCAGATCGGCGGACGCACGGCAGCCGAACTCGATGCGGAACTGTCGCGCAAGGGGCCCTTCACCCAGTCCAGCGGCAGTCGTCACCCCGGCGCCACTCAGATACGCTTCGGCGGGGACCTCACCTACACACGACGAGGGACCCGTTGCGCGATCGACGACGTGCGCGTTACCGTTGAAACAAAGCTCATCCTGCCACGCTGGAAGAACCGCAAACGCGCATCGAACGAGATGGCGCTGTTGTGGGACTCCCTGTCGGCCGACATCAAGCGGCATGAAGAGCGCCATGCCGAGATCGCGCGCCAGCACGCAAAGCTGCTCGAACAGAGACTGATGAAGCTGCCGCCCGAACGCAATTGCGAGATTCTGCAGGATCGGGTCGCTGTCGTCACCGATGACGTGACCGCAGCCCATGACGAAGCGCAGATGCGATTCGATCTTATAGAGGCAAAGAATTTCCAGGATCGCATGCAGCGGATCCTGCGCTACCGTCGCGAAAGCCAAGAAAACCAGTAGAAATCACCCCTGACTTCAAAGGGGAAGTGTTGCTGCAAGGCTTCGGCTTGCACGAAGCTTGCGACATGGCCTGTGAATAACCGGCTATTTCTCGGCGTGGCCCTTGATACAAATCCGAAATATAAGTGTCATCGAATACGTTGCATGAGCGTAACCGATTTCCCCGTTCTCCCGGCGCGTCCTGGTGCCACAGGTGCTTCCTCCCTCGCCTGGTTGGCGATGCGCCCGCTTGCCCCGCTTTCGTGAAAACGAAAGCGGGGCTTTTTTGCGCGAGGTAGCGCTGACAGGTGTTTAGCCCTGGCGCTCGGGCACATGAACGACCAACCCCTCCAGGGCCGCCGTCACCTTGATTTGACAGGAAAGCCGGGAGGTCGGTCGGACGTCGACGGCGAAATCCAACATGTCTTCTTCCATGGCCGATGGCTGGCCGACCTTCTCGGACCAGGCCTCGTCGACATAGACATGACAGGTGGCACAGGCGCAGGCACCGCCACATTCGGCGTCGATCCCGGGGACCGAGTTGCGGACGGCGTTTTCCATCACCGTGGAGCCGTCGGCTGCCGCGATGTCGAAACGTGTGCCGTCGAATGCGATGATGCTGATGTTTGCCATGAGTTCCTGTCCAGACTTCGCCTTGTGAAAACCGGCGAAGTCATCTCCCAAATCGGAAAGTCAGTCAACTCACGGCAAGGCGATCATCTGATCGCCCCGCCTGGAAGCAGATCGCCACTCAGCGGGCGAGCTTCAGAATGAAGTGTTCGGCTTCGAGCACGGCAGCCGCAACGGATGCGAGTGCATCGTCATTGGCTCCCTTGGTCTCGACGAGATCGGCCGCAGCAGCGACACGCAGCGCACCGACGGCCATGGCGGCATTGCGCAGCCGATTGGCGGCCGCCTTCACGTCCACCTTGCTACGACCGCTGGTCATCGCGACCAGACAGCCGCGGGCCTGACGCGCGAAGATCTGCAGGATCTCGCTCTCGACGGCCTTGTCGCCCTTCGTCTGGGTCGCCAGATGCACGAGATCGATCGGCCGCTGTTGCGCGGGAGTGAGACCATGCAGGTTGTCCGGAGCCTCGAATGCGATATTGATTGCTGCTGCCATGCCCTTGATCCTGATTTCTTGCTCTTTGCTGCCGCCAGTTTGCGGCCGCCCTATGGGCATCGCGTTAAAAATGCCGGGGATGGCGGCAAAAAGCTTGAGGTATGGTTAACGGAAATTAAACCCCGGCGGAGATTGGCTTTTCAGCCGCAACCTTGATTGAAATACTGTTAACAAGAGCCACAGGACCCCGCACCGCGAAAGCGCATTAATTGTATCGGATGACCAAATGTGTCAGTACGATACGGTTGATTGGGCAAAAGTGCGTGAACTTTGCCCGCAAGCCAGTCGGTGCTAGAACTTCCGGCGGGAACGCCGGCTGTCAGCGGCCGCACTGTGAAAAGAAGGAATTTCGTCTGGCGTGGCGGCAGGCGGGGTTTCAGGTAAACGGTGAGGTCCGGATACGGCAAGGCGATGAGCGGCATCGCCGCTTCAGTCCGTCCTCCCGAGAGTAAGCGGTAACGAGGCGTAACCCTATGGCGAACAAGAAGACCGACTCGATTGACGAGAACGCGTTCCAGGCACTCGAGGCGGCCCTGAGCATCGATTTCGACGGTGAGGAAGCCGCCGCGCCACCCAAGGCACGGTCTCAAGCACGCGCCCCGGAGGCAACTGTGTCCGATAGTATCCCGCGTTCCGCCGCAAAGAAGACGATCGAGCGGCGATCAGCCCGCGCCGGCGAACTCAATCCTGAACCGGCCCCCAAGGCGCCCGCCTTCGCACCGGCCAATGACGGCTCTCGTCGCACACCCTCTGCCATTTTGAAGTCGCTGGACGGCGCTTCGCTCACCTCTGCTCTGCGCAATGCTGCCGTCGTTTCGGCACTCTGGGTTCTCGGCGCCCTCGGCCTCACCCAACTCCTTTACGGCGCTACGATCTGGCAAGCCGGATCGATCGCCGACATCGTCGCCATGCCGGGCGTGGTTGCCATCGTTGTTGGCACCTTCCTGCCGATCATGCTGTTCTTTGCCTTCGCCATCATGATGGCCCGCGCCCATGACCTGCGCAATGCGGCCCGCTCGATGGCGGAAGTGGCGCTTCGTCTGGCCGAACCCGAAACAATCGCCTCCGAACGCATCATGACCGTCGGCCAGGCAGTCCGCCGCGAAGTGTCCGCGATGAACGAAGGCATCGAGCGGACGATTGCGCGCGCCACCGAGCTTGAAACACTCGTTCATTCCGAGGTGACGGCGCTAGAACGCAGCTACACCGACAACGAACTGCGCGTCCGTGGTCTGGTTCACGAACTCGGCGCCGAGCGCGACGCGATCGTCAATCACGCCGAGCGCATCCGTTCCTCGATCGTCGGCGCCCACGAGCAGCTCAAGGAAGAGCTGTCGCTCGCAACCGAAGAAATCTCGGTACGCCTGCAGACATCGGGCGAAGCTTTCGCGTCTATGATCGATATGCGCGCGGCGACGATCATGGAGAAGTCCGACGCGGCCGTGACCGCACTCGGCTCGCTCCTGGCGCACAAGACCGACAACATGGTCCAGACGCTTGCCGAATCCGGGATGTCGCTGTCCAGCCAATTCGACACCCAGTTGCAGTCGCTGACCTCGACGCTCAGCCAGCGCGGGCGCGAACTGCTCGGCGAATTCGAGACCCGCGCATCGACACTCGATGCCAACACTGAGAAACTGAATGCAGCCCTGAACGAGCGCGCCCGCCAGCTGAACGAAACGCTGGTCGAGCGCACACGCGACATCGCGGAAACCCTGAAGGGCAGCGAAAATTCGATCACATCGTCGCTCGACGATGTGCTTTCGCGTCTCAACAGCTCGCTCGACGACCGTGGCCGCAGCTTCCGCCAGAGCCTCCAGGCCAGCGCCGACGATGCCATCGTCGATCTCGACCTGCGTTCGGGCCTGTTCGAGGATCGCTTCCAGACCACCATTGGCCAGATCAACGCGACCTTCGACCAGCGGGTTGCCGAGTTCGCCAGCGCCTTCGACCAGCGCTCTGGCTCGCTCGATTCCAAGCTGACGGAAAGCCTCGCCCGCATCAACGAGACGGTGAACGGCGGAACGGATGCGATTAGTGGCATCCTGAGCTCGAGCATCGAGCGTCTCGGCGGAACGCTGACCGATCAGTCGCTGGCGCTTGCGATGACCCTGAGCACCAGCCAGGAAATGCTTGATAGCTCCATGTCCGACCGCGCCCAGGAAATCGCGGAAGCGATGTCGGCACGCGCAGCGGCACTGACCGAAAGCCTGGAAAACGCCCAGAAGCGGATCGACCAGGTCATGGAAGAGCGCAGTGGCTCCCTCTACAATGCGCTGACCGACAACCAGTCGCGCTTCGAGCAGACCCTCTCGACCCGCGCCGAGCACATCGTCAACGCGCTTGAAACCAACCAGGACCGCTTCGCCGAAACCCTCGACACCAAGGCGCGCGGCATCGCGAGCCTCGTCGAAGGTCAGAGCGAGCAGTTGATCGATGCTCTCAACACCAAGAGCCTCGAACTCGACCTGACGCTGACCGCCCGCACCCAGGATCTCTCCGAGACACTGAACGACAGCCAGCGCCGGATCGACGAGACACTGACCCAGCGCGCCTCCGCGATCATCGATACGGTCGCCGATGCCGACCGTCGCATCGACGCTGCCTTCAGCGAAAAGGCAGAGACGATTCGCAACGCCTATGGCGAAAACCAGGAGCGGCTGGAACTTTCGCTTGCCAGCCATACCTCCTACCTCACCTCCACGCTCGAAGACGCCACAGGCGACATCGAGCGTAGCCTTGGCCAAGCCTCGGGCCGTATCGCGGAAACCGTCACCAACGGCATCTCCGAGCTCGAAACCCGACTGGGTGCGAGCCAGCAGCAGCTGGATACCCTGCTCACGACCGCCTCGAGCACAATTTCGAATACCGTTGCCGACAATGCGAGCCAGATCGCCGAAACGCTGAAGTCCGGCGTCAACGACATCGACGGCCGCATTGCCGAGACCGGCGCCTATCTGCGCTCCAGCCTGGATGCCGCGACCGGCGCACTGGCAACAACGCTCGGCGAGAATACCGACCGGATCGCACAGACGATCGACCAGGGCGTCAACGCGATCGACGACCGTCTCGTAAACACGCATGATCGGATCCGCGCGACGCTCGACGACCGGACACAGGCGATCACGGCGGCCATCGGCGACGCGCGCGATGCGCTCGATTCGAGCCTCGGCGAGCATGCGACCTCGATCGGTGCCTCCGTCGCCGCAAGCGCTGGCATGCTCGAAATGAGCCTTGAGGATCACGAGGAAAGCCTGCGCAAGGCGATCGACGAGTCGAGCCGTGCGCTGGACGAGCGCCTGCGTGGCACCGCCGGCGCCTTGACCGATCAGATCCGCGACGCCGCCGACGACATCACCCGCTCGGCGCAGGGCTTCTCGGGCACGGTCGAACAGTCCGTATCAGGCATGACCAGCCGCCTCGATGAAACCAGCACCCGCATCGAACAGAGCCTCGGCACGCTGGAAGACCGTCTGCGCAACGGCCTCGATGGCGTCGACGCTCGCGTCAACGATGCCGGCGAGAAGTTCGCTGCACGCCTCGACGACAAGGTCGCGACGATCGAACGTGTTGGCGCCGAAGCCAGCATGCGCGTCGCCCAGGTTCTCGATGAAGGCACCACCCGTGTCGCCGAAACCTTCGACACCCGCACGCCGGTCATCGAAGAGCGCCTGGCGACCATGGACCGTGCCCTCAATATCGGGCTCGAAAACGTCAATCGCACCATCGAAGGCAAGGCAGCCGGTCTTGCAACCGCACTGCGCAGCGCCGTCACCGACGCTGCCCGTGACCTCGATGCCGAGGCTCAGCGCTCGGTCGATCGCTTGGCGGCAACCACCTCGCAGTTTGCCGAGCAGATCGGTGAACGCAGCGCCGAACTCAACCGCACGGTCGAGGAGCGCTCGGAGGACCTGGCGCGGCGCATCACCGACACCCAGAACCGCCTTGCCGGACAGGCTGCGACAATCGCCGAAACCTTCTCGCAGGCCGGCGATGTCATCAGCAACAAGGTGAACCAGGCAGAAGCCCTGGTCAGCGCCCAGGTGGCCAACCTTTCTGGCACGCTTGGCGAAGTGAGCACCACGCTGGAACAGCGCGCCGCCGCAATCCGTGACGCGATTTCCGGCAACACGCAGGAACTCGCCGCCGCCATGAACGATGCGGAGAAGGCACTCGAGGCTCGCGGCAACTCCATCCGCGACGCGATTTCGGGCAATACGCAGGAACTGGCAACCACCATGAACGCGGTGGAGAAGGCGCTGGAAGCCCGCGGCAATTCGATCCGCTCGGTGCTCGACGACCGGACCCGCGAACTGAACTCCATGCTTTCGACGCGCTCGGCCGAACTGTCGCGCCTCATCGACGAGAAGGCAGCCCCCGTGGTCGCCTCCTATGCCGAGACTGGCCGTGTAGCCGCCGAGCAGATTGCCGCCGCAGCCGAACAGAGCGCAGAGCGCCTGCGCGCCGAAAACGCAGCCCTCGTCGACGCGATCAGCCAGCGTACTGACCGCGCTGTTGCAACCCTCGGCACCGCCGAACAGAACCTGGTTGCCAGTGCCTCGCAGCTCATCGAGCGCCTTGGCGATAGCAATGCCGGCCTGTCCACGATGATCGATCAGGCGGTCCAGAGTATCGGCTCGCTCGACAGCCGCCTCGGCGCAACGGCAAACCGCTTCAGCGAAACGGCGAACCAGGCGACCGATATGCTGTCGACCTCGAACCGCCTGCTCGACGACAAGCTCGGCCGCCTCACCGCCGTCTCCGGCGAGACGCTGCAGCAGGTATCGTCGATCGTCAGCCGCTTCGGTGATCATACCCAGGTGCTGGGCAAGGCCTCCGAGCTTCTGTCGGCCGCCCAGTCTAACCTCGTGGGCACGCTTGAAGAACGCCAGCAGGCTCTCCGCGATCTCTCTATCGGCCTTGTCAAGCGCTCGGAAGAGATCGAAACGACGATGCAGACCCTCGGCACGATGGTCGAGACCGCCTTCGATCGCGCCGAACAGCGCTCCGGCCAGATGGCCGGCAACCTGCGCCAGCGCGTCCAGGCCTCCTTCTCCGATATCGGCCAGATCCTCGGCGAGACCGAAAAGCGCGCCCAGTCGACGGCTGCCACCATGCGTGACAGCGTTCAGGCCTCGTTCTCAGACGTCGGACAGATGCTCGGCGAGACCGAGAAGAAGGCGCAGATCACCGCCGCCAACATGCGCAATGCCCTGCTGTCTGCCGAACAGGAAGCGCAAGTTTCCATCGACAAGACGCTGACCGAGGCCGAGAAGCGGTCCGGCGAACTGGCAAACCGCCTGCGCGGTGGACTGGCAGTCTCGCTCAACGACATCGACCACCTGCTCGGCGAAGCCGGCCGCAAGTCTGAAGGGGCTGCTGCAGCCCTGCGACAGGCCATGCAGGAAGCTGTCACCGAAGCCGTTGCACGCTTCACCGGTGCCACTGACGAGATCCGTCGCTCGGCAGTCGATATCCGCAAGGAACTCGACCTGACCCGCAACGAGCTGAAGCGCGGTGCCTTCGACCTGCCCGAGGAAGCCAAGGAAAGTGCCGCCCAGATGCGCCGCGCCGTGGCCGAGCAGATCAAGGCCCTGCAGGACATCTCCCAGCTCGTCGGCCGGACCAGCCAGACGCTGGAGATCTCCGAGCCGGTTGCACGCCGCCTGGCCGAAGCCCAGCCTGAACCGGTACGCCGCCAGCCGGCTGCCGCACCCGCAGCAACGCAGCCGCAGCCGCAGCCGCCGGCGCGCCAGACCGAAGCCCTCGGGCTTCGCGGCAGCCTCGGCGCAACTGAAGCCTACGGCCAGCAGAGCACGGCCACGACGCGCGCCGAAGGCGGCGGCTGGATCAGCGATCTGCTGCGAGGCGCCTCGCGTGAGGAGCCACAGGAAGCCGCGGCGAGCCGCCCGGCCCCGGCCCCTGCTCCGCAGCGCCCGGTCACCGAAGGCCAGCCGGCCCGCCAGGGTGACACCCGCAATCCGCGTCACATGGTCGAATCGCTGAACTCGCTCTCGGTCGATATCGCCCGCGCCATCGACCACGATGCCTCGGTCGACCTCTGGCGCCGCTACCAGCGCGGCGAGCGTGACATCTTCACCCGTCGCCTCTACACGCTGAAGGGCCAGCAGACCTTTGACGAGATCAAGCGCAAGTACGACCGCGAGCCGGAATTCCGGGTCGCCGTGGATCGCTACATCGCCGATTTCGAAAAACTGCTTTCGGACGTGGCCCGCACCGACCGCGACAAGTCGATCACCCAGTCGTACCTGACCTCGGACACCGGCAAGGTCTACACCATGCTCGCCCATGCGGCAGGCCGTTTCAGCTGATAGCTAATCAATGCAGGAGCCGGTCATCCGGCTCCGACCTGACAGACAGGAAAAACCCCGGATCAGCTTACTGATCCGGGGTTTTCTTTTGGTAGGCTGGAATGGAGAAGTGTCGTCGGTCAGATCGATTGCAGCGTCCAGGCGACAATATCGCCGGTCACGCGGGCAAAGGCGCGGTCCAGCGCCGCCACGTAAGCTGCGTTGTCCGAGCCGGAAGACGGCACTTCGGCGCGGAACACCCGCTGCGCCTTGACGGTGCCGTTTCGATCGTTGAGCAGCTTGGCCGATATCTCGACGATGCCGCGATCTGTTCCCTCGGCTGAAATTTCGAAAGCACGGACATCTGTGATCAACTGGAAGTCAATCGCCAGTCCCTGCCCCGGCCGTCCAACGCCACCGAGGCGCCCGGAGTTTTCGAAGGCGACCACGAGTTTCGACTGAACGACCCGCGTGAGCCGATCGCTCCACTGCGACTGTGACAGATAGCGGATCTCGGCGCCGGATACGCGCACCAGGATCTGCTCGCTGTCGAGGGCCTTGAGCGCCGACGGATCGGCCACCAGAAGCTGGCGGTTGCGGGCGCTGGCAGATGTCGCCACCTCACTCACGGAAGCGGTCAGATCGAAGGTGTCGTTGTTCGCTTTCGAGCCACAGGCCGCAAGGCCGAGCCCGAGGCCCGGCACGAGCACCGAGGCCAGAAGCAACCGCCGGAACCGAGCCATGCCCGCCAACCCCTTCACGCCGATCCCGTCCATGCTGTCGTCCTTTTCGGTGCTGCTCGTCATCGGCGTGTCCGTCCGTCGAATTCCTTCACCGTGTCGCCGCCGAAGAGCAGGCGCTGCGGATCCTGGTCGAAATTGGTGATCGCGTCGTTCAGGCCGCGAACGGTGTTGCGGGTATCGTTCACCAGCGTCTGGATATCGCGCAGACCTGTCGCCGAGAAGCGCTGCAGGTTGGCCGCAATCGGTCCAATCTGGGCGTTGAGGTTCTCGGCCGTCATGCGGATGGCCTCGAGCGTCTTGCGGGCTTCCACGCTGAGCGAATTTGCATCACCCGAGCCAAGGAACGCATCAACCTTCCTAAGGATCCCGTCGACCTGCTGGGACGAGGTATTCAGACGGTTCGCAAGCTGCGTGAAGTCATCGATCGCCCGGTCGATATCGTCCTTGCGGCCGGTAATGCTGTTCGACAGGTCCCGGAAGCCGGCAATGGCCTGACGCGCATCGGCAGTCGCGACAGAGACGTCGTCGACCACGCGGCCAATTTTCTGGCTGTCGACTGCATCGATCAGCCTGGAGACCTTCTCAAGCGTCTGATCGGCATTGTTGCCAAAGCGCTGGAAGGTGGTGGCCGTTTCGCGGAAACTGTCGATCGCAGGCCCGATACTCCTAGAAGCCTCCGCGAAGCTGGCGGTCGCCTCCTCGGTATTGGTCAGGATCTGATCGATCTTGTCGGAGTTAAGCGCCCTGAACAGATCCTCAGCGGCGGAGAGTGTCGAGTCCAGGCGGCCGGACAGGCCCGAAACGGAATCGGAAAGGGCACTGACACTCTGCAGGAATTGATCGATGCCCTGCGCGTTGTCAGCCAGTGACTTGGAGAAGGTCTCAGCGTTGCGCACCGTGTTCGTCAGCGGTCCCCGTGCATCCTCGATGAACCCCTGCAACTCAGCAACAGCGCCGTCCGCGCGCTGCAAGATGCGGTCTGCCGTCGAAAGCAGATTGGTCACGCTCGACTGGTCGGCGATCAGAATGGCTGGCTCCCCGGTATCGAGCGCCCTCTTCAGGATCTCGTCACCCGAACCTGGACCTCCGCCGGAAAGCTCGACATAGGCAGCCCCTGTCAAACCCTGGATTTCCAGAACGGCCTTCGTGCCCGACGTCACGGGTGCATCAGCGCGGACCTCTGTGAAAGCAACGGAGAAGTTCGGGTCTTCATTGTCGATGTAGAGATTGCGGACCGAGCCGACGGAGATGCCATTGAAGCGCACGGGCGAACCGATGCTTAGACCGTTGGCGGAGCCCGGGATGCGGATCGCAAGCGGCGCCATTTCCCCGCCCCGTCCATATTCCGCCATCCAATAGACAAACCCGAAGGCGGCCCCGATGACCAGCATCGTGAAAAAACCGACGATCGCGTAATTGGCTTTGGTTTCCATAGCTCACTCTACCGGATGTCCGGCGGAAAGCTCCGCCCGGGGAATGGAACGGGCACGCTTGCCCTTGAAATAAGATTGCACCCACTCGTCCTCGAAGGCGAGCATGTCGTCCAGCGTCCCCTCGACCAGAACCTTCTTCTGCCCGAGGACCGCAATACGGTCGCAGACGGAAAACAAGCTGTCGAGATCATGGGTCACCATATAGACGGTCAATCCCAGCGTATCGCGCAACTGTGCGATCAATTCATCGAATTCGGCAGCCCCGATCGGATCGAGGCCGGAGGTTGGTTCGTCGAGGAAGACAAGATCCGGATCGAGCGCCAGTGCACGCGCAAGCGCCGCGCGCTTGATCATGCCGCCCGAGAGTTCGGATGGATATTTGTCCGCAGCATCGGGGTGGAGGCCGACCAGCTCGATCTTGAGATAGGCAAGCTCATCCATCAGCCATTGCGGCAGATCCAGATATTCACGCATCGGCAACTGGATATTTTCCTTCACAGTCAGTGAGGAAAATAGGGCGCCGTGCTGGAAGAGAACCCCCAGGCGTGTGTCGAGTGTCATGCGCTGCAGGTCATCGACCGCATCGTAATCCGCGCCGAGGATCTCGATCTTGCCGGAACGACGCGGCAGGAGGCGCAACACTGTGCGCATGAGTACGGACTTGCCCGCGCCGGATGCCCCGACGAAGCCAAGGATCTCGCCGCGGTAGATATCGAGGTTCAGCTTGTCCAGAACGATCTTCTCGCCAAAGCCGACGGTCAGATCTTTCACCGACAGGATGACTTCGCGATCTTGGGAGGGTTTGGTGTTCATCGGGCCCTCCTCAAAAATCGATCGCGGCGTAGAACATGGCAAACAGCCCGTCCACGAGAATGACAACGAAGATCGATTTGACCACGGATGCTGTCACATGGCGTCCGAGAGATTCGGCGCTGCCGCCCACCTTCATGCCTTCGACAGCCGCGATGATGCCGATGATCAGCGCCATGAACGGCGCCTTGATCATGCCGGTCGCAAGCGTCGAATAATCGACCGCCTCGTGCAGGCGGGTGATGAAGACATCGAATGTAATGCCGGAATAGGCCCAGACCACGACCGCTGCGCCATAGAGCGCCGCGAAGTTGGCGACGATTGTCAGCAGGGGCAGTGCAATCGTCAGCGCAACAAGTCGCGGAAAGACCAGCACCCCGATCGGGTTGAGGCCGATGACCTTCAGGGCATCGATTTCCTCACGCATTTTCATCGAACCGATTTCAGCCGTGATGGCGCTGCCGGAACGACCCGCGATCATGATCGCGGTGAGCAGCACGCCGATTTCGCGCAGCTGCAGGATGCCGACGAGATCGACGACGAAAACTTCCGCGCCGAAATAGCGCAACTGAAACGCGCCCTGCTGGGCAATGATCGCGCCGATTAGGAAAGACATCAAAGTGATGATCGGAACGGCCCGCACACCCATGTGGTCCAGCTGATTGACAACGGATGCCGGGGAAACCCCGGAACCACGCCCAGACTTGGTCTGCGCGCCGCGGACGGCAGATCCGAGCACGAACATCATCGCGATCAGATCCCCCCAGAGGCTGATCGTGACTTTCCCGACAGGTTCGAAGATCCGCTCGAAGCGAGTGCGGTGATCGACCGGCTTCTCCGGAGCAGTGACGTGCTCGGGAAGCGCTTCGATCAACTCGCGCATCCCGGGGGACCCGCCAACGATCTCGATCGAACCGCCGCGCTCGCGCCGTTCGGTTATGAAGCGTCGAACCAGCCATGCGCCGGCCGTATCCATGTCGCTTACGGCGCTAAGATCGATCGTCTCTTGCTGCACGACCGGAGAATCAACCAGCGGGCCAGCGGATTTGATCATCGCACTGAGGCTGTTGTTCTTCCAGCGACCAGCAAGCCGGATCAGCCGGGCGTTTCCGTCCGGCTGCTCATCGATCTCAATACGGGCGTCTTCTTGCTCAACCGAACTCAAGGTGGCGACAACTTCCAAATTCGCGCCGGTGGATCCGGGTTCGCAAATCACGTGACAGATAGCTGCACACTATAACCATCGCCGCCTGCGAATAAATCCTTTGCAAACCGTTAATTGCGTTTTCCAACCCGATTGCGGGCGATCATGACCGCTTTGCAACAGAGCGGTAGCTCAGGCCGCGCGAATCCCGTCGTCCTGGGCCGACTCGGCAATCGGCTTTGGCAGCAGGATGGGGACGAGTTTATTTGCACGCTTGCTGGTCGCTGGCGCTTCGCTGATTTTGTAACCCCAGGAAATCAGCTCCAGACGGCCATCCGGGTGCTCGGCAATCGCCGTGCAGCTTTCCACCCAGTCGCCGGTGTTGACATAGTGGATGCCGTCGATGTCTTCCATGACGGCATGATGGATGTGGCCGCAGATGACGCCATCCACCTCCGCGCGGCGGGCCTCGTCGGCCACCACCCGCTGGAATTCCCCGATGAAGTTCACCGCATGCTTGACCTGCAGCTTGGCCCAAGCCGAGAAGGACCAGTAGGGCATACCGAGACGACGGCGGACGGCCGCCAGCATGACGTTGATGGCAATCGCCGTGTCATAGGCCCAGTCCCCGAGATAGGCGAGCAGGCGGGCGTTGCGAACCACCACGTCGAACTCGTCGCCGTGCAGAACCAGATACTTCTTGCCGTCGGCCATCTCGTGCACGATGCGCTGCGCGACTTCGATGCCGCCGAAGTGGATGCCCGGGAAGTCGCGCATGAATTCATCGTGATTGCCGGGAATGTAAACGATCCGCGTACCCTTGCGGGCCTTGCGCAGCAGTTTCTGCACCACGTCATTGCAGGACTGCGGCCAGTACCAGCTGCGCTTCAGCCGCCAGCCATCGACGATATCTCCGACCAGGACGATGGTGTCGGCCTCGTGCGTGCGCAGAAAATCGAGGAGAAAGTCGGTCTTGGCGGCTTTCGATCCGAGGTGGACGTCCGAGATAAACAGGGTCCTGAAATGGCGTGTTTCGCTGACGTCTTCCACGGCACGGTCCTCTTCGCTGTCTGATGACCGCTAAATCAGACTCGTGTTTCAAGAAGATGACATCGGGAGATTCGCGGCGGATCGCCGGTTCCGTCACGCGTTCCGCAGACAGGGGATCGCGGAACTAAAGTCTACCACTCGCAGCCAATTCGTGTATGACGACAAGGAGTAACTGAAGACAAAAACTGCCGGTGAGCTGATGAATTCCCAGGACAAGAACAAGCCGCAAGTTGCAAACCCGACCGCTGATCTCGACGAACAGGCGCTTTTCTATCACCGCTATCCTCGTCCCGGGAAACTGGAGATCCAAGCCACCAAGCCGCTTGGCAATCAGCGCGATCTGGCGCTTGCCTATTCGCCCGGCGTCGCCGCCCCCTGTCTCGCCATCAAGGACGATCCGGCAGCCGCCGATGACTACACGGCACGCTCCAACCTGGTTGCCGTCATCTCCAACGGCACGGCCGTCCTTGGTCTCGGCAATATCGGACCGCTGGCCTCCAAGCCCGTCATGGAAGGAAAGGCCGTTCTCTTCAAGAAGTTTGCCGGTATCGACGTTTTCGACATCGAGATTGATGCCCCCGGTGTCGACCAGATGGTCTCGACCATCTCCGCGCTGGAGCCGACCTTCGGCGGCATCAACCTTGAGGACATCAAGGCACCGGAATGTTTCCAGGTCGAGGATCAGCTTCGCGAGAAGATGAACATCCCGGTCTTCCACGACGACCAGCACGGCACGGCGATCATCGTTGCAGCCGCCATCCTGAACGGCCTTGAACTGGCCGGCAAGCAGATCGAAGACGTCAAGATCGTCGCCTCCGGTGCCGGTGCTGCCGCCCTTGCCTGCCTCAATCTGCTCGTCATTCTCGGTGCCAAGCGCGAGAACATCTGGGTGCACGACATCGAAGGCCTCGTCTACAAGGGCCGCAACGAGCTGATGGATCCCTGGAAGGAAGTCTACGCCCAGCAAACCGACAAGCGTGCGCTGGCCGAAAGCATCGACGATGCCGACGTCTTCCTCGGCCTGTCGGCCGCCGGCGTCCTGAAGCCGGAACTGCTGGCCCGCATGGCGCCAAAGCCGCTTATCATGGCGCTTGCCAATCCGAAGCCCGAGATCATGCCGGAAGAGGCGCGCGCCGCCCGTCCGGATGCGATGATCTGCACTGGCCGCTCGGACTTCCCGAACCAGGTTAACAACGTCCTCTGCTTCCCTTATATCTTCCGCGGCGCGCTCGACTGCGGCGCAACCACCATCAACGAAGAAATGAAGATGGCGGCGGTGCGTGCGATTGCAGCCCTTGCCCGCGAAGAAGTCTCGGAAGTCGCGGCCAAGGCCTATACGGGCGAAACGCCGACCTTCGGCCCGGATTATCTCATCCCCTCGCCGTTCGATCCGCGCCTCATCTTGCGCATCGCCCCAGCTGTCGCCAAGGCCGCAGCCGACAGCGGCGTCGCGCGCCGCCCTATCGCCGACTTCGACACCTATCTCGACCAGTTGAACCGCTTCGTCTTCCGCTCCGGCTTCGTGATGAAGCCGATCTTCGCGGCAGCAAAGACTGCGTCCAAAAAGCGTGTGATCTTCTCGGAAGGTGAAGACGAGCGCGTACTGCGTGCCGCCCAGGTCCTGCTCGAGGACGGCATCGGCGAACCGATCCTGATCGGCCGCCCGCAGATCATCGAGACCCGCCTGAAGCGCTATGGCCTGCGTATCCGACCGGGCATCGATTTCCAGCTGGTCAACCCGGAAGACGATCCGCGCTACCGCGACTATGTCGACGATTACTTCGCCCTCGTCGGCCGCGCCGGCATCAACCCGGAAGCGGCTCGCACGATCGTGCGCACAAACACCACCGTGATCGGTGCGCTGGCCGTGAAACGCGGAGACGCCGATGCGCTGATCTGCGGCGTCGAAGGCCGTTTCGACCGCCACGTGCGCGACGTTCGCCAGATCATCGGGAAGCGCGCAGGCGTGCGCGACTATTCGGGCTTGAGCCTTCTGATCTCGCAGCGCGGCGCGATCTTTTTCACCGACACCTTCGTCACCGACGATCCGAGTGCGGAAGAGATCGCCGAAATGACGATGCTGGCGGCCCAGGAAATCCGTCGCTTCGGCATTGCACCCAAGGCAGCGCTGCTGTCGCATTCCAACTTCGGCTCGCGGCCGTCCGCCAGCGCCTCGAAGATGCGCCGGGCGCTGGAAATCATCCGCGCTGGCGCCCCGGATCTCGAAGTCGACGGCGAAATGCAGGGCGGTTCGGCGCTGTCGGAAGTTCTGCGCAAGCGCGCCATGCCGGATAGCACGCTGACCGGTGAAGCAAACCTGCTCGTCTTCCCAAACCTCGACGCTGCCAACATTTCGCTCGGCATCGTCCGTATGATGATGGACGCGCTGCATGTCGGCCCGATCCTGCTCGGTGCAGCCCTGCCCGCCCACGTGCTGTCGACCTCGGTCACCTCGCGCGGCGTCGTCAACATGGCGGCGCTAGCCGTCGTCGAAGCATCGCAGCCAGCGGTCTAACAAAGCAATTGCGAGCGGCGAACAGTTTTGCCGCTCGCTCTCGCGAAATTTGCTATCTAGACAAGCGAAAGCTGTAGCCCCGACACTGCGCCCCTGGAAATCTCGGGTATAGTTGATGGGCCTGTCAGGCGCGTATTTCGATCTCTTGGAGTGGCTGGACCGGCAGGAGACGCTTGATCCCGGAGACTTCCTGTCAAGGCTTCAAAGCGCTTACCGGACAGGCCGCATCACCTATCTCAGTGGAATGGTCCCAAGCGCACGCGTGCGCCCCCACAACACTTGGGGAAGCCAGCGGCATAGCCCGCATCATCTCGCCCGCTCCCTCAACCGCAAGGCGGCTTTTGAGCAGATCTCCGGCCTCTTGTCCGCCCTCGAGCCCATCGAGCTTCTCTCCTGGCAGCGAACCGCAAACAGCAATCTAAGGATTGTCGGTTACCCCCTGCCGGGAAGGCAGAGTTGCCTGCTCGTTGAGTTGACCGCCACCGCGGAGTATCTGTCAGCCTGGCGCCGCACCCATGACCGCGACATGCTGAGCCTTGGCACCCTGTTGACTGCACGCCTGGCCAGAGCGTTAAGCGACCCGCATCAGGAGAGAGCCCGCGCACGCCCTCTGACCCGCCGCGAGCGGGAGACGCTGGCCTGGATTGCGGCCGGCAAGAGCTATTGGGAGACGGCCGTCATCCTCGGCATTTCCGAACGCACCATCCGGCATTTCATGGCCAATGCGCGCCAGAAACTCGACGTTGTCAACAATGCCCAGGCCGTCGCGGAAGCCGTATGGCGCGGTCTGATCCCGCGGCTCGTCGAGGCAGAAGTCCCATGACAAGGACAAATCCCCTCACAATATCATAGATTGTATTTCTGAAAGCTGGCGCCACCGCCAGTTTTAGAGTTTTCCTTGGAAACGCATGCTGCCTGTTCCGTTCTGCAAGAAGGAGCAAAGCATGATCAGGATCATCAACGGCACCCGTCGCAATCAGTTTCCCGCCGATATCGACGCCATGCACAGGTTGAGAAAGCGGGTCTTCCATGACCTGTTGGGCTGGGACGTCCAGGTGCGCGACGCCTGGGAAATCGACGACTATGATCGCGCCAATCCTCTCTATGTCCTCTCCTATGGCGACGAGGGAAAACTGCGTGGGTCATTGCGCCTGCTGCCGACGCTCGGCCCCAACATGCTGGACGACACCTTTCCCATCCTCCTCGGTGATGGACCGCAAATCCGCAGCGCAGCAGTCTGGGAATCGAGCCGCTTCTGCATCGATCCGGAGATTTCCCAAGACCGGGCGAGCAACCAGGTGACGATCGCGGCGGCCGAACTGATGTGCGGCGTGGGCGAGCTGGGCCTTGCATCCGGTCTCAGCCACATCGTTACCGTCACCGACGTCTTCCTGGAGCGCATGTTCAAACGTATGGGCTGCCCAGGAATCCGGATCGGTGAACCGCAGCGGATCGGCGTGGTCCAGGCGGTCGCGGTCTCCTGGGAGGTGTCGCAGGATCTGCTCGACCGGATGAAGGCGGTGGCGGCAATCGACCGCAGCGTGCTTGAAGCGCCGATGACCCTGACGGCAGCGCAGGCCGCCTGATGCAACACGTGGCGGATGGCCGCTCACGCATCCGCCACGTCATCCGACATTTTCATTTGGCCGACACTGGGCTATCCTGAGGTCGCAAGGGTCGTCCTCCGCCCTGCAAACGACAACTGGGATCCGGATGTGCCGAGCAGGATAGTCAGTTCCATCGCCTTGCTGATCGCCTTCGGCAGCGCGCTGCCGAACGGTGCTGAGGCCTCGGCGCTCTGCGAGCGGCTGCGTGACAGGCTGGTTTTGGTTGAACAGGGCGGACAGTCGCCTGAAATCAACAGCTATGCCAGCGCCATAGCCCAGCAGAACCTCGAACTGCGCAAGGCGCGCCAGGATCAGCGGCGGCTGCGATGCCTGACCTCGTCCATCGTCCAGATCCGCCCCGATGGCGGCAATGACTGCAGCGATCTGGCATCGGCAATCTCCCGCATGGAGGCCAATCGCGACATCCTGGCAGCAAGACTTTCGGATCTGCGCGAAAGCCGCGCAGAAGATGCACGCGCAGCTCTGGTTACGGCGCTTGAGGCGAATGGCTGTGGTCCGGATCAAGAGGCCTATCCGGAAGAAGCAGAGCGTATCCCTTACCTCGACACGCTGACAGAACCCTATCGTCCGGACCGGGCAGCCGAAGCCGCCTATTCCGCACCGCAACCGCCGATGAGCATGATGCCCAGCGGCAATGTGCGCACGCTGTGTGTTCGCACCTGCGACGGCGGTTTCTTCCCGATCTCGTCACAGACCTCGGCAATGAACTTCGCCCGCGATGCGGCGCAATGCCAGCAGATGTGCCCGGGCACCGAGACAGAGCTGTTTTTCCACGCACCGGAACGCAGCGAGACCGTGGACATGATCTCGGCTGTCACGGGCCAACCCTACCGCGATCTGCCCAACGCTTTCCTCTATCGCAACAGAGCGAGCGATGCGGAACCCGCCTGTGCCTGCAACCTGCAGCAATACCACCAGCGCATGACGCCGCGTGCGGCCGTGCCGGACTACCAGTCGTCCGTCATCGAAATTGCACCGAGAAAACGAGAAGCTGCGTCAGCGACGCTGCCTGCCACGGAACGCGTGCTGGATGAGGCCAGCCTCAACGTACGCCGCGTCGGCCCGGCCTTCCTCCCCTCCGACAAGGGCACGATCGACCTCAGGAACCCGGCGACGCCAGGTCCTCAGCCGCTGCAGGAGTAATGGGCCGTTCGGCGAACTGCTCCCAGCTTTCCTCGAAGATCAAATCGTCGAGCGGCAATCGTTGGCGCCACCCTTTTAACTCGAGCTCAGGGGTCGAATAGAGTTCCTCGACATAGCCGAGGCAAAGATAACCGATGATCTGGACACGGTCCGGGATGCCGAGAAGCGACTTCAGTTCGGCCTCGTGAAAAATACTGACCCAGCCTAGCCCGACCCCTTCCGCACGGGCGGCAAGCCAGAGGTTTTGGATGGCGCAGACCGTGGAGAAGGCGTCCATCCTGACATCATGGGTGCGTCCGAGCACGACGGGTCCCGCACGGTCCGGATCGCAGGTGACGCAGATGTTGAGCGGCGCCTTGCGTATGCCTTCCAGTTTCAGGGATCGATAGGCGTCACGCCGGTCAGCCGGAAACATCGCCTCGGCCTCCTCGTTCGCCCGCAGAAACGCCTGCCAGATGGCCTCGCGCTTTCGAGCAGAGCGGATCAGCAGGAAACTCCAGGGCTGCATGAAGCCGACGGAGGGTGCGGCATGCGCCGCCTCAAGCAGCCGTCGTACCAGGTCGTCCGGCATCGGATCGGAAAGGAACTGGTCGCGAACGTCGCGACGCGTGTGAATGGCCCGGTAGACGGCCTGTTTGTCCTGATCGGCAAAGGGCGCCGTCCGGACGAGGAACTCGTTCGGTCTGTCGTGCATCGTAATCCCCACAATGCGCAACCACCCACCGTCCACGCGGGAAAGGTCTATCTTGCCAGGCCGGTCTTCTGACTGGGCATCATACAAGATACGCGCCTTCCCGGATTGCTCCAGTGGCCGGGTTTCCCCTCGCGCATCATGTCCGCCTCACAGCGTTGGGCACGTGCCGGATTTTCACCGGCTTCCCGATTCTCTCACCTAACGGCAAGCACCTGACGCTAGATCAATACCGCAAGAACCAGCCGCAGAACAGAGTGGAATGCGACAGGCTCAAGCCTCGACCGGGAAGTAGCGAACAAAGGCGAAAGCCGATCCGTCGGGCGCCCAGTTCGGCACATTGATCGAACCCTGACCGCCGAAGAACTCGATCAGCGTTTCGACATTGCCACCATCGGCGTCCATCAGCCGCAGCCGGACCTGCTTGTCGCGCGGATGACCTTCGACATCGGCATCGTAGGAGAGGAAGAGTATCTTCTTCCCATCCGGCGAAGGATGCGGGAACCAGTCACCATAACCGTCTGAGGTCAGCTGCTGCAGGTCGCTGCCATCGATGCGCATCCGCCAGATCTGCATGGTCCCGGTACGGCTGGAGTTGAAATAGATCCACTGACCATCAGACGAGTAATCAGGGCCATCATTGTGCCCTTCGCCGTTCGTCAGCCGCCGCTCGACCCCGCCCTTGGTCGAGATGGTATAGATATCGAAGGCGCCGTTGCGCTCGCCGCAATAGGCAAGCTCCTTACCGTCCGGCGACCAGCCGTGCCAGTAGGATGGCATCTTATCGGTGACCTGGCGCGGCTCGTCGTCACCATCACCCAACAGGTAGATGCAGGACTTGCCGAAAAGCGTATGGTCGGAAAAGGCGATCGAGGCACCATCGGGCGAGATCCCGTGATCGTTGTTGAGCCGCACGGCAAAACTCGTGTCGATCAGTTCCGGCTCGGGATCGTCTTCATCGAGCGGCAACGCATAAAGAAGACCATCGCCGTTGATGACCAGAAACTCGCCATCGCGCGACCAGTTGGGCGCCTCGACGAGGTCATCCGTCTGCCAGACGACCTCGCATTCACGGGTCGTCATATCGTAGATCTCGACCGAACTGCGCATCGTGGTCTCCTCGGAAAAATCAGTCTGCGCTTGAGCGATTTTCCATCGCCCGGCGCAGTTTGGCGAAAATCGCCCGGCCCGTCTGCTCGACATGAGCACTGCGCCATTCGGTGTAGAAACCCCAGATCAGGCTGACGATCAGCGTGAGGAACCCGATGCCGAGCATCTTGAAGCTCCCATCCCACAGACCGTAGCAGCCAATCGCAATCGAGGGCAGGAAGTAGGCGGCGCTTGAGAGCGTCCGGTACAGCCCGCTATCCTGATTGTCATGCGCTCCGACAGCAAAGATATAGCTGCGCTCTTCCGCTGTGAAATCAGGCAAAGCAGCCCGGGCATCGCGGTCCTCTGTCAACACGCTCAGCGATCCCGGAAACGGTTCGTGATCGGATAGCGGCGATCACGTCCGAAGTTCTTCTTGGTGATCTTCACGCCCGGCGCCGACTGGCGACGCTTGTATTCGGCGAGATAGAGCAGATGCTCGACCCGGTGAACGGTCGCAATGTCGTGGCCGCGCGCGACGATCTCGTCGACGCCCATCTCTTTTTCGACGAGGCATTCGAGAATGTCGTCGAGCACCGGATAGGGCGGCAGGGAATCCTGGTCAGTCTGGTTCGGGCGAAGTTCCGCAGACGGCGCCTTCGACAGGATATTGGCCGGGATCACCTCGCCGGACGGACCAAGCGCACCCGGCGGCACGTTTTCGTTGCGCCAGGCTGAGAGCGCATAGACCTGCATCTTGTAGAGGTCCTTGATTGGATTGAAACCGCCGTTCATGTCGCCGTAGAGCGTGGCATACCCCACCGACATCTCGGACTTGTTGCCGGTCGTCACGACCATCGAGCCGAACTTGTTGGAGATCGCCATCAGGATCGTGCCGCGCGTCCGGCTCTGCAGGTTCTCTTCGGTAATGCCGCTCTCGGTCCCCTCGAACATGTCGGAAAGCGACGAGAGGAAACCTTCGACCGGTTCCTGGATAGGCACGATGTCGTAGTGGCAGCCGAGCGCCTTGGCGCAGGCTTCGGCATCAGCAAAACTCTCTTCGGATGTGTAGCGGTAAGGCAGCATAATCGTACGCACCCGCTCCTCGCCGAGCGCATCCACGGCGATTGCCGCACAGATGGCAGAATCGATGCCACCCGAGAGCCCGAGCACGACGCTCTTGAAGCCGTTTTTGTTCACATAATCCCGGAAGCCGAGAACACAGGCACGGTAATCCGCCTCTTCCTTCTCCGGAACGCGCGACATCGGCCCCTGATCGCAACGCCAGCCAGCCGCGGTCCGCTTCCAGGTGGTGACCGACAGCGTCTCCTCGAACTGGCTCATCTGGAAGGCGAGCGACTTATCACCGTTGAAGGCGAAGCTTGCACCGTCGAAGACCAGTTCGTCCTGACCACCGAGCTGGTTGGCGAAGATCAGCGGCAGGCCGGTTTCGATCACCTGGCGCAGCGCCACCTGATGACGGATATCGACCTTGCCGCGATAATAGGGCGAGCCATTCGGCACGAGCAGGATTTCGGCACCCGTCTCGGCCAGCGTCTCGCAGACGCCGAGATCGTTCCAGATCTCTTCGCAGATCGGCACGCCGATCCGCACACCGCGGAAATTGACCGGTCCCGGCATCTCGCCTTCGGTAAAGACCCTCTTCTCGTCGAATTCGCCATAGTTCGGCAGATCGATCTTGTCGCGGAAGGCGAGGATCTTGCCGCCATCGAGGATCGCGACGGAATTGTGCCGCCCCCTCTCCCCCTGACGCGGAAAGCCGACAATGACGCCCGGCCCGCCATCGGCGGTATCAGCCGCGAGCGCTTCGACAGCCTGCTGGCAGGCTTTCAGGAAGGAGGGCTTCAGGACGAGATCTTCGGGCGGGTAGCCGGATATGAAGAGTTCCGTCAGCAAGACGAGGTCAGCCCCCTGCCCGGCCGCATCCGCCCGCGCCGCACGCGCCTTGGCCAGATTGCCGACGACATCGCCGACGACAGGATTGAACTGTGCCACCGCTATGCGCAGGACGTCGGAGATCTTCTTTGTTTCGCTCATGACACCGATTTAGCGGCTCGTCGCACGGATCGCAACGCCGCTTCTTTCGAAGGCAGACTGCAGGCGAGCCCGACACTAACCAAACCGCGGAAAACAACGGGAACTTAAGCTCATATGGCGTGGTTCATGTAGCATTCATGACGCTTATGTGACACCTATGCGAACCTTTGATGACACCCTCCCATGATCTGGAGTTAGACGTGGTCCAAACGAGCTCGAAATCGCGAGTCGCAACAGTTGTCAGCGCCTTTGGCGCGGTGCGCGAACGCGAATACGGCAGCTCCGCAATCGTCCAGCTCGCAATCCAGCTGATCAACACCGCAATGATCGCCGTCGCCATTGTCTTGCTGAGCGAGATCCTGGCGCGTGGCACCATGGTCGATGTGGTTGACTACATCACGTCGTCGAGCCGCCCGGGTCTCGTGGCTGTCGGTATCGTATTCCTGATGCTCGCCTTTTCCGATGCCATCATTGGCAAGGCTTATCAGTCGACACTTCTCGTCGCCCCGCTTTCACTCCTGCCCGCCTTTTTCTCCGGCCAGAAGCAGCTTTTCCTGTCGGATCCGCTTTTTCCCAGCGACCTTCTCTTCGGCCGCCAGATCCTGCAGCTTATGCCGGCCATGGTTGCCGCAGAACCGGTGAAAGCCGTTGCTCTCGCAATTGGCGGCCTTGTGGTCGTTGCAGCCTTTGTCGCGCTGATCTGGACGAGCCGGAAGGTCTTCCCGCGCCTCAATCTGACAGGCCGCGGCGTTCGGGCCGCTCTTGCCATTCCGCTGCTTGCCGGCTTTGCTTCACTGATGGATCCGATGGCGTTTTCAGCTGTCCGGGATCGGCTGAACATCGTGCCCATGATGTGGGACCAGAAAGAGAACTATCGCCACAACGGCTTCCTGCTGGCCTTCGCCTTCAATGTACCGATGGCCAACGTTGCAGCACCCGACGGCTACAGCAAAGTTGCGATCACCGACATGCAGACCGATCTGCTGCCGGCCTCCTTCTTCTCTGGCCGTCAGGCTGATGTCATCGTGGTCATGAGCGAGTCCCTCTGGGATCCGACCCGCATGAGCAGCGTCCGCTATTCGGCGGATCCGATGCCGACCATCAGAGCGAGCCAGTCCGGCCACGTCTTCTCGCCCGAATTCGGCGGCATGACCGCCAATGTCGAATTCGAGGCCCTGACCGGTTTCTCGAACGCTTTCCTGCCCTATGGCAGTATCCCCTATCAGCAGTATATCCGCCGCCCGGTACCCTCGCTTGCGACATTCTTCGAATCCAAGGGCTATGTGACGAAGGCCTTCCATCCCTTCCAGGGCTGGTTCTGGAATCGCAACAACGTTTACCAGTCGCTCGGTTTCCGCCAGTTCCATTCGGAAGAGACCATGCCGGCCATGGACAAGCGGGGCATCTTCGCGTCCGACGACGCGCTGACCCGCTACATCATCAAGGAAGCCGACAACACGGACGAGCCCTTCTTCTTCTTTGCCGTCACCCTGCAGGGCCACGGTCCGTACGAGCGCAACCGTTATGTGAAGAACACCATCGGCGTCGATGCCCCCACCTTGTCAGATCACAATGTCAGCGCGCTGGAGACCTATACGCAGGGCGTGAAGGAAGCCGACCAGAGCCTCAAGGATCTGATGGACTGGGCCAAGAAGCGGCGCCGCGAAACGATCATCGTGCTGTTCGGCGACCATCTTCCGCCGCTGAACGAGGTCTATACAGAAAGCGGCTACATGGCGAATGTGGTGGCGACCCGCAAGGCCTCGGTCGAGACGATGAAGCGCGAGCATGAGACGCCGCTGGTCGTTTGGTCGTCAAAGCGTGGCGTCCAGAAGGACATCGGCTCCGTCAGCCCATCGCAGCTGCCCTACTATATCGTCCACATGGCCGGTTACCGTCATCCCTATTACACCGGCATGCTGGGTCGTGTGGCCGAACGTTACGCCGTCATCGACCGCCATCAGCTGATTGGCCGTAACAACAAAGCTCAGGCCGATTGGGCGCTGTCGGGCCGGATTGATCCGCTGATCCGCGACTATCGCCTGCTTCAGCATGACGTGATGTTCGGCGAAGGCTACGGTATGGATCGTTTCTTCCCGGAACAGTCGGGTAGACTTCAGCCAAGCAGCTAAACCGGCCATTACTTAAGATCACAATTATCCATAAAGAGAGTTTGACGGGGCACTGCTATTGCAGAGCCCCCCGATTTCGGCCATAGACTTTTTTTGTTCGACAAATCAGAGTTCTTGACAGTATTGCGAATACTGTTGTGTCCGGATTGCGTGTGCAGCCGGATCCTTTGTTGGCACTCATAGTTTAGAGACGAGCCATTGCCATGCCGTTTTTGACGCGCGCCGAAATATTTGCACATCCGCTTTACCCGGCCATCGAAAAACAGATTGCCCAGCACCTGATTGCGATCCACATGCGCACACCGCGCATGTCGCGTCTCAAGGCATCGCATCGCAAGTGGCTGATGACGCAGTCGGTCTTTGCGCTGGCCCTGCGGCGCACGCCTGATGATCCGCTGTCTGGTCTGACGGCTACCCGCTTCGTCGAAACGGTCATGCGCCTTGGCGCAGCCAGCCGCAACACGGCAACTGGCTACCTTGCCGAGCTGGTCGCCTACAAGTTCTTGCGGGACGTTCCCGAAGTGCCAGACAAACGTGTGCGCGTCCTCGAACCGACGGAACTCAGCCTGAATGGCCTGAGAAGCTGGTTCAACGGGCACCTCGCCTGCCTAGACCGCCTCGATGGCGGAAACCGGGAAATGACATCGCATGCGGAAGAGCGGATTTTCCTGATCGCCCAGCCGATCGGCGCTGACCTTATGGTGGGCGATCCGATTTGGCGCGATCCGCCGGATACGATCGGCCATTTCCTGTGGTCGGATCTCGGCGGCATCATCCTGCACGATCTGATTTCTCGGCTGGACGACGTGGACCGCTCGGCGGCCATGCATTCCTGCGGCCCTGTCAGCCTGACGGATCTCAGCGAGACCTATCAGGTTTCGACCACCAACCTGAAACGCATGTTCAAGAAGGCCGAGACCGAGAACCTGCTGCACTGGGAGCAGCCGCGACGCCGCGGTGATCTGATGCTCAGCAGCCGCTTCGTTGACGACTATTTCGGCTGGCAGTCTGCTAAATTCGCCGCCGTCGATCTCTCCTACCACAAGGCCCTGGCGGAACTCGGGATCAAGACAGCAGACGCCGACTCCGCTGCAGCCTGACATCGTCAACTGCGGGTGGCCGCATATTGCGGCAGTCCGTCATTGATCTCGTAGAAGTCGCCCTTGTCGGCGCAGAAGATGTGGTAGCCGCCTTCGAACTCCGTCGGGTTCGGAAAAAGGCCGGCCATCAGCGAAATCCTGCCCTCTCCATCACCCTTCCAGTAGAGCGCCGAGCCGCACTGGCGACAAAAGGCCCGCTCCGCGTCCGCGCTTGCACGAAAGGTCCCGATGCTATCGCGCCCCGAGATCTCGACCTCTGTGATCAAAGCATCGGTCGTGGCGTAATAGAGCCCGGTCTGTCTCCGGCACTGCGAGCAGTGACAATAGCTGACCGGACCAAGTTTTCCGCCAACCGCAATGGTCACTGCGCCGCACAGGCAACGCCCCGTCTTGTCTTGCATGTTATCCACCTCCGAAACGAGAACCGGGCGAGCTTCATGGAAGCCCGCCCGGTCGTCAAACTCGGAAAGCTGAACCTATGCTTCAGCCGTTTGCAACCATCATCCGCTTTTCGTCGCGGCCGCTCTTCATCCGCTCGGCGAGCAGGAAGGCCAGTTCCAGCGCCTGGTCGGCATTGAGGCGCGGGTCGCAATGGGTGTGGTAACGATCTGCCAGATCGTTGCCGGTCACCGCACGCGCACCGCCGGTGCATTCGGTCACGTCCTTGCCGGTCATCTCGATATGGATGCCGCCCGGATGCGAGCCTTCCGCACGGTGGATCTGGAAGAAGCTTTCGACTTCCGACAGGATCCGCTCGAACGGGCGGGTCTTGTAGTTGTTGAGCGTGATCGTGTTGCCATGCATCGGATCGCAGGACCACACGACCTTGCGGCCTTCGCGCTCGACAGCACGGATAAGACGCGGCAGGTGCTCGGCAACCTTGTCGTGACCGAAACGGCAGATCAGCGTCAGGCGACCGGCCTCGTTCTGCGGGTTCAGGATGTCGATCAGGTTCAAGAGATCGTCCGCCTGCAGCGATGGGCCGCATTTCAAACCGATCGGGTTCTTGATGCCGCGGCAGTATTCCAGATGCGCATGGTCGGCCTGCCGGGTGCGGTCGCCGATCCAGATCATGTGGCCGGATGTGGCATACCAGTCGCCCGAGGTGGAATCGACGCGCGTCAGTGCTTCCTCGTAGCCGAGAAGCAGCGCTTCGTGGCTGGTGAAGAAATCCGTCTCGCGCAGGCTCGGATTGTTTTCCGAGGTGATGCCGACGGCCTTCATGAAATCCATCGTTTCAGAGATGCGATCGGCGAGCTTGCGGTAACGCTCGGCCTGCGGGCTGTCCTTGATGAAGCCGAGCATCCACTGATGCACGTTTTCGAGGTTGGCATAGCCACCCATGGCGAAAGCGCGCAGCAGGTTGAGCGTGGCGGCCGACTGACGATAGGCCATCAGCTGGCGTTCCGGGCTCGGAATGCGAGCGTCCTCGGTGAACTCGATGCCGTTGATGATGTCGCCACGGTAGCTCGGAAGCTCGATGTCGCCAATCTTTTCCATGTCTGACGAGCGCGGCTTGGCAAACTGGCCAGCAATACGGCCGACCTTGACCACCGGCAACTGCGCACCGAAGGTCAGGACAACGGCCATCTGCAGGAAGGCGCGGAAGAAGTCGCGGATATTGTCGGCGCCATGCTCGGCGAAGCTCTCGGCGCAGTCGCCGCCCTGCAGCAGGAATGCTTCGCCTTCGGCGACCTGGGCGAGCGACTTCTTCAGGCGACGGGCTTCACCCGCAAAGACCAGCGGCGGATAGGTCGACAGCTGCTGCTCGGCAGCTTTCACTGCATCAAGGTCCGGATAAGCCGGTACCTGCTTGATGGGCTTCTGTCTCCAGCTGCTCGGGGTCCAATTCTGCGCCATGGTCTTCACCTGTCTGAAACTAACTGCGACAACCTCCCGGCCGCATCGGATGGGGGCTTATAAACGGTTAATCTCCGCTTGCAAAGCCGTAGTTTAGGGACTTTCGAAGGGTGGGACGCCGGGAACGGACACCATCCACATGGGGAAAGTCGCCTCACCCGAACCAACCTCGCGCGGCGCTTGATCTGACATGAACGTAAACGTAAGATCCAACTTGGCATCCGGAACGGGAGGTTCGGCATGACGCAGCACGCCCTGGAAAAATCCGAAATCCAGTTCGAAACGACGGATCATTTTCCACTGAACGGCACATTGATGCGCGGCAGCGGCAATGGTCCGCTGGCTCTCATATCATCCGCTGCTGCCGTACCCCGCGGATTTTACGCCCGCTTCGCCGAACATCTCGTCAGCCATCACGGTTTCAGAGCGGCACTGACCTATGACTATCGCGGGGTCGCGGCCTCGCAGGCTCCGCGCCACTGGAAGCGTCCGATGCTGATGCGCGACTGGGCGCATTTCGACATGCCCGCCGCCCTGCATCGGCTTGAACAGGAAGCGCCTGACCACCGGCTTGTCGGCATCGGCCAATCCTTCGGCGGACAGGTGCTCGCCCTGGGCGGACGTTCCGAGCGCTTCTCCCGCTATCTGATGGTGGCGACAATGACGGGATACTGGGGCAACACCAAACCGCGCTTTCGTGTCTTCAGCCAGATGAACCTCGTCGGCGTTCCCCTGGCAACGCTGCTCGGCAAGGTCCCAGGCCAGATCGGCCTTGGCCAGACCCTGCCCGGCACCATCTTCCGGGAATGGGCGCGCTGGGGCCGACATCCCGAGTACTTCTTCGCCGACCCGACGATGGAAGCGGCCCGCCGCTTTGCGGAAGTCGAGACCCCGATCTTGGCGATCGGCCTGACCGACGATCCCTGGGGCACGCCGAAAGCGCAGCAGGCGCTGCTCAAATACTACAACCGCGCGCCGACGGAGATCCGCTGGATATCGCCGGAAGAAGCCGGCGGCAGCGTCGGACATCTTGGCTTTTTCCGTTCAGCCTTCAAGGATACCCTTTGGCAGCCGGCAATCGACTGGTTGAAAGGTTGAGCAACTGCTGCGATGCACCATCGTTACCCACATGATTCACAGGGGCAATCCTGTCGCCGCATCAGCATTTCCTTGCAAAGCAAATCATTGATGCCAGCATGTAATATCTGAAGGGACTGTGAGTTAAGCAGTCGTTCATGGATCCGGTCGGAGGCAAGCTTCACGCAAGCCTCGACCTCTACCTCGGCCACCCGGGGGCGTAGCGTGGTGTTCGGGAAGTTTAGGCTTCCCGCGTTGATCATGAGGATCGTGTGATGGCGTATGATTGGACTGGCATACAAACCCGAAAGAGCCGCAGACTGCGGATCATCCTGCTCTCTCTCCTGAGCCTCGCCGCCCTGTCGGCACCCGTTTTAGGCCTGGATCTCATCTCGAAATTTTGAGTAGCGAAGGCGGGCCTTTTCGAGGCCCGCAATGACTGCCCAGCGTGAGAGCGGCGAAGGATCAGACCCGTTCGCCGTTCCTGATGCGGTAGCTCGGCGTATACATCGTCACAAGTTCTTCCGCTGCCGTCGGATGAACCGCCATGGTCCGGTCGAAATCGTCCTTGGTGCAGCCGGCCTTTAGCGTGATGCCGAGTAGCTGGGCCATTTCCCCGGCGTCGTGTCCGAGAATGTGCGCGCCGACCACCATGCGATCGGCAGCATTGACGATCAGCTTCATGATCATCTTCTCCGCACGGCCTGACAGCGTCGCCTTCATCGGGCGGAATTGCGCACGATACACCTCGATCTCCTCGAACTTCTTGGCGGCGGCCTCTTCGGAGAGGCCAACCGTTCCGATTTCCGGCTGCGAGAAGACGGCGGTGGCAATCAGCTCGTGGTCAGGCGACGTCGGATTGTTCTTGTACTCCGTCTCGATGAAACACATCGCTTCGTGAATGGCGACGGGGGTCAACTGGACACGATCCGTGACGTCGCCGAGCGCGAAGACGCTCGGCACATTTGTGCGGGAATAGCTGTCGACCACAATCGCGCCGCGCTCGTTGGTCTCCACACCCGCAGCTTCGAGCCCAAGGCCCGTCGTGTTCGGATCGCGGCCGAGCGCCAGCATCACCTGCTCCACGACAAGACGGCCGTTGTTGATCGTTTCGACCTCGAGATTGCCAGCGGCTGACTTCGACACCTTCTGGATATGGTCCTGGCAGACGATGCGGATCCCCTTGGCGACCATCGCCTCATGCAAGCCGCGCCGCATGTCCAGGTCGAAGCGGCTGAGGATTTCCGCCCCGCGATAGATCAGCGTCGTCTCGACGCCGAGCCCGTGGAAGATGTTGGCAAACTCCACCGCGATATAGCCGCCCCCGGCAATCAGGATCGAACGCGGCAGCGCTTCGAGATGGAAGGCCTCGTTGGAGGAAATGCAGAGCTCGTGGCCGGGAAGTGCGGCATGCGGATTGGCGGCACCGCCAACGGCCACGACAATGCGCTCGGCCGTGACCTCCTTGCCTGACTTCACCAGGCGAACGCTGTTCGGTCCGGTCAATTCGGCGCGTGTCTCCAGGATTTCGACGCCAGCATTCTCCAGCCCCTTGCGATAAAGGCCTTCGAGGCGCGCAATCTCCTTGTCCTTGGCCGCAATCAGCGACGGCCAGTCGAACCGGCTTTCCCCAACTGTCCAGCCGTAGCCGGCGGCATCTTCGAAATGTTCGTGGAACTGCGACGCATAGACGAACAGCTTCTTCGGCACGCAGCCCCGGATGACGCAGGTGCCGCCAAACCGGTACTCTTCGGCGATAGCAACCTTTTTGCCGAGCGATGCCGCGACCCGCGCACTGCGGACCCCGCCAGAGCCGCCACCGATGACGAACAGGTCATAGTCGAATTGGCTCATAGGGGATCTCCTGCCCGTTCGGGCTCTTGCTGCAACTGCGCCTGATATAGGAGGCGAGAGCACAAAAAGAAAAGCCCGGGACTTTGCCCGGGCTTAAAAAACCAACGCTGATCGACTTAAGGCTGTGCTGCTTCGGCGGCCGGCTGTTCTGGCTGAACCACGGCAAGCAGCGAAGCGTTCGCCTGCTGTTCCAGATCCCGTGCAATACCGGCGGTCCAGATATCCGCAGCCTTCAGCAGTTCGCGGGTGGCAATCGGACCGTCCTTGAGAAGCTTCTTGCCCGTTTCGCTGCCGTAAAAGGCGGAGATCTCGTTCAGTTCCGCAGCTGTGAAGGCATTCGCATAAACGACGGCGGCTTCGCGTTCCAGATCGGCACGGCGCGCGGCGAGCTTGAGGGCTTCCTCTTCGACCTTGGCCGAGATGACGTCCTGCAGGTTCGGATAGGCCTGGATGAGCTGGGCGGCAAGGCGGTCGACGATATTCGGCAGGATGGCGTCGAAGCGATCGGTCACGCCGAGCGCGGAAATCGCCTCGCGCGCTGCCTGCAGATGCTCTGCCGGCACGTCCTGGGCCTTGGCGGAGACCGCACCCAGCATGACGCTACCGGCAATGACGGCGATCGAGGCGAAGCGGCCCATACGCGTAAAGCTGATCATGAAATTCTATGCTCCTGTTAGTTCTTCGGCTCCAGCACTCGCGCACCTGCCGGTCCGGCGATGATTGCAAGCGATGCCAGGTTTATGAAAAGGCCGTGTTCCACCACGCCGGGGATTTGATTGAGCCGGCTTGCCAGAGCGTCTGCATCAGGAATGCGGCCAAAAGATGCGTCGAGAATAAGGTGACCGCCATCCGTCATATACAGGCTTTCATCCGACCGGGTCCTGAGCTTCATCGGTCCGGAGAGGCCCAGTTCGGATGCCAGACGTTCGATGGCCAACACGGTCGACGCCTGGCCGAACGGGTTGATCTCGATCGGCAGCGGAAAAGACCCAAGCATATCGACCAGCTTGGTTTCGTCGGCAATCACGATCATCCGCGTCGAGGCCGCAGCGACGATCTTCTCGCGCAGCAGCGCACCGCCGCCACCCTTGATCAGACGGAACTGCGGATCGATTTCATCAGCGCCATCGATGGTCAGATCGAGCTCGGGCAATTCGTCCAGCGACTTCAGGGGAACGCCGAGTTCGACGCAGAGACGCGCCGTACGCTCAGAGGTGGGCACGCCCTGCACCTTCAGTCCGCCGGCAACCTTCTCGGCCAGCAGCCGGACGAATTCTTCGGCCGTTGAACCGGTTCCGATCCCAAGACGCATGCCGTCTTCAACATGCTCCAGCGCCGCGGCTGCGGCCTTGATCTTCATTTCGCGGGCGTCCATGCGCCGAAAGCTCCCGTCCGTTTCGTTGGAAGCTGTTTACACGCCTCCTCGACCGAGTGAAAGCCCTGCATCGCCATGCGACATTGCCTTTTCAGAGGATTTCCCATAACCCGCCAGCACATTGGAATTGTCTCGGGAGAGCCGGCTTGACCACCACGACCATCGTTTTCGACCTCGACGGCACCCTGATCGCCACCGCACCCGATCTCGTCGAAAGCCTGAACCACACGATCGCAGCCCGCGATCTCGCACCCGTGAGCTACGAAGACCTGACGCATCTGGTCGGCCAGGGCGCGCGTGTCATGATCCAGCGCGCCTTTGCCTTGCGCGGCGCACCGCTTGCGGAAGAGGATGTCCCTGCCCTGCTCGACCGCTTCATCACCCACTATGAAGCCGGCATGCCGGGCAAGAGCCATCCCTATCCCGGGCTGATCGAAGCGCTCGAGCGGCTGAAGGCTGCTGGATACATTCTTGCTGTTTGCACCAACAAGATGGAGCGGTTGGCGCTCCCGCTGCTCGAACGCCTGCAATTGACCGGCTATTTCGCCACGATCACCGGCGGTGATACCTTCGCCTTTCGCAAGCCGGATCCGGCGCATATCCTCGCGACCGTCGAGCGTGCCGGTGGCAAGGCAGACAAGGTTCTGATGATCGGTGACAGCATCAACGACATCATGGCCGCCCGCAATGGCAACATCCCCTCGATCGCGGTGCCCTTCGGGTATTCAGACGTGCCGGTGGAAGAACTCGGCGCCTCGCGCATCATCGGCCATTTCGACGAACTGACGGTTGAACTCGTCGAACAGCTGGTTGGCTGACACGGCCAAAATGCAAATGGCGGACCGAGGGTCCGCCATCCGTCATGCCACAAATCCGATCGCAAACTCAGACGCGCGGCGCACGCGCGTCGGTCGTCGCCTTGAATGCCTTGGCCGTATGGTCGTCGCGGCTATAGACGTCATCGAAGTATTCGATCACGCCATCCTTGTTCGGCCAGGCCGTGAAGTATGAGACGTAGACCGGGATCTTCTCCGGCACCTGCACGGCGCGGTTCTGACCCGATGCGATCTGCTTGCCAATCTCCTCGACGGTCGTGCCCATGACCGCTGCTGCCATCACTCGCGGCTCCGAGAGACGCACACAACCATGGCTCAGCGCGCGCATGTCCCTGTTGAAGTAGCTCTTCGACGGCGTGTCATGCATGTAGATGGCATGTTTGTTCGGGAAGAGGATCTTGAGTTCGCCCAGCGCATTGTCACCACCCGGCGGCTGGCGCACGTCGACGGCATGGGTGGTGTTCCAATCGACCTGGCTTGAGGCCACCTTCCGGCCACCATAGGAAACCTCATAGCCGAGACGATCGAGATAGGACGGATCGGCCCGGAGCTTCGGCAGCATCTCGTTGACGATGATCGACTTCGGCACGCCCCAATAGGGGTTGAATTCGACAGTCTGGATCTGGTCCTGGAAGAAATAGGTCTGGTTCGCCTTCGAACCGACGACCACCCGCATCGACAGCTGCTCCTTGCCCTCGTTGACATAGGTCGCCTCGAAGGCCGGTGCGTTGATGAAGACGTGACGCGAACCGAGATCGGCCGGCAGCCAACGGATCGCCTCCATGGCGACCTGCAGCTTGGCGATCTTCTCCGCATTGGTGTGACCGGTCATTGCCCGGATCGTTGCAGGACCAACGACGCCGTCCGGCTTCAAGCCCTTCTCTTCTTGGAATTGTTCGACCAGGGCAACGAGTTCAGGGGTGTATTCCGGCGTGCCGGTATAGGCTGTCAGCGTCGCGGCATGCTGCGTGAGAACCGCGTCCGATGCGACTTGCTTCAGCGCGCCGATGACATGCGCCGTCTCCTGCTTGCTCTGGCCGGGCTTCAAAAGCGTGCCGGGCGCAATGGTGATGGTCTGCGTTTCGGCCTCGGCATCCTCAGCCTTCAGCCGTGCGAGCTCGTCGCGCAGTGCCACGAATTGCGGGCTCTTCGGATCGCGGTTACGCAGATAGGCCGCAACATCAGGGCTCATGCGCAGCATGTCGAGCACGGGCGAAACGTTCACGCCCTTGCGCTTGAAATCGTAGTAGCCGGAGATCTTGTTCGGATCGATGCGGCCACGCGCCGTGTCCTGAACGTAAGTGAGGACCTTGGCGGACAGAGCAACCTCGAAGGCCATCAGTTCGCGCTGGCGTTTTTCCGGGTCCGTCGGGTCAGCGGTCTCAGCCGGCATCGCCACAAGGTAATCGTCCGGCGACAGACCGACCGTGTCGGCTCTTGCAAGCGCGGACATCATGGCGCGACCGCGCTCGGAAATGCCGTCTTCGCCTGTCCAGATCAGCGGCTTGTTGGGGTTGCCGTAATAGGCCTCAACGGTCTTGGCGACCTCATCCGTAGCACGGACGGAGACATCGGACAGAAAACGGCGGGCGCCAAGCACTTCTGCGGAAGGTGCTTCAGTCGATCCGGCTACGGCTTCCGTCACCGGCAGCTTGATCTTGATCGCGCGCTGCGCCTCGGGCTTGTAGGTATAGTAACGCGGGCCGGCGATTTTCGGCAGCGGCTCGGGATCGCCCATTTCGAGGCCGCCCTGGGCCTGGCTTTCCAGCGAGGCGGGAGCTGCCTGCTGTTTTGCCTGGCGTCCTGGTCCACCTCGGAGAAGATCGAGAAGCGTCGTGGCGGCAGCATCGCCCGGAAGAGTTCCGACCGCAGTCGTCGCAGCGAGGAGCGCGGTGACTACGAATTTCCTGTTTCTCGTCATTCTTTGTTCCATTTCCCGGTCCGAGTCACAAACGGACTCGAAGCACGTTTGGTCATGCGCGGATCACTAGCGGATCGGCATTTCATTGAAAAGTTGGACAATGTCACGCGGGCTCACCCGTCGGCCTCAACTTTGCGTGACCCGACCAGCGATTTCCGCCATCGCCTCCGCGCAAACTAAATGGAAATATTCGTTAAATTTTGATTGACGTTAACAAATCCTACACAGGGTCGACGGATGAACCCTTTCAACTGGCGGACAATTAGTCGTGAGACGTGCCGGAAAGGACACAGGCTCCCGACACAAGGCGGGCGTCAACGGCGGCACAGAATACTTGACAAATTTCATCGACTTATGTTCATCGGCTTGCATCGCATGCGTTGCTCCCTAAATGCAAAGCACCGCTCCGTTACCAGCCAGACCCACCATTGCACAGGTAGGAAAAACCATGGCCCATCGCACAGAAACCGACACTTTCGGCCCGATCGAGGTCGCCTCCGACCGCTATTGGGGCGCACAGGCTGAGCGTTCGCTCGGCAACTTCAAGATCGGCTGGGAAAAGCAGCCGCTGCCGGTGGTGCGAGCGCTGGGGATCGTCAAGCAGGCGGCCGCACGCGCCAATATGGCGCTCGGCAAGCTCGACCCGGCACTCGGCGACGCGATCATCAAGGCGGCCCAGGAGGTGATCGACGGCAAGCTCAACGACCACTTTCCCCTCGTGGTCTGGCAGACGGGCTCCGGCACGCAATCGAACATGAATGCCAATGAGGTCATCTCGAACCGCGCCATCGAGATGCTGGGCGGCGAGATGGGCTCGAAAAAGCCCGTCCATCCCAACGACCACGTCAACATGAGCCAGTCGTCGAACGACACCTACCCGACGGCCATGCACATCGCGGCGTCAGAGCATGTCGTCCATCATCTGCTACCCGCATTGAAGCATCTGCATTCCGCGCTGGATGCCAAGGCGAAAGCCTTTGCGCACATCATCAAGATCGGCCGCACGCACACGCAGGATGCGACGCCGCTGACACTCGGTCAGGAGTTCGGCGGTTATGCCGCCCAGGTCGCCTCATCGATCAAACGCATCGAACTCACCCTGCCCGGCCTCTACGAACTCGCCCAGGGCGGTACGGCCGTAGGCACCGGACTCAATGCCCCTGTCGGCTTTGCCGAGAAGGTGGCCGAGGAAATCGCCGAGATCACCGGCCTGCCCTTTGTCACCGCGCCGAACAAGTTCGAGGCGCTCGCCGCCCATGACGCCATGGTCTTTGCCCACGGCGCCATCAATGCGGCAGCAGCCGCTCTCTTCAAGATCGCCAATGACATCCGCTTCCTCGGTTCGGGCCCGCGGGCCGGCCTTGGTGAACTGGCACTGCCGGAAAACGAGCCAGGCTCGTCGATTATGCCGGGCAAGGTCAACCCGACCCAATCGGAGGCACTGACCCAGGTCTGCGCGCATATCTTCGGCAACCAGGCGGCCATCACCTTCGCCGGCAGTCAGGGCCATTTCGAGCTCAATGTCTACAATCCGATGATGGCCTATAATTTCCTGCAGTCAGTCCAGCTTCTGGGCGATGCCGCCGTCTCCTTCACCGACAATTGCGTCGTCGGTATCGAGGCCCGCGAAGACAACATCCGCAAGGGCGTCGAGAATTCGCTGATGCTGGTGACAGCGCTCAACGGCAAGCTCGGTTACGACCTCTGCGCCAAGATCGCCAAGACCGCCCACAAGAACGGTACCACTCTGCGCGAGGAAGCCGTCGGCGGCGGCTATCTCACCAACGAGGAATTCGACCAGTATGTCCGGCCGGAACTGATGATCGGACCGCAGTGACGTCTGTTATCCGCTCTGCATGACGCAAGGGGTGCGAGCCCCCCCTCGCGTCATGGCTTCAACATCTCCAACCCGGTGCGAAGCGTATCCTTGGCCCTGAAAAGCGCCATGTCGGCCCTGTGCAGGAGGTCGGCCATCGCTTCATCACCCCGGCGCGGTGCGAGCCCGAAGGTCAGCCGAAGGCTTCCCTGAACGAGAGGGCCGACTTCGAGCTGCTCTACATTTCGCCGAATGGCCTCGCAGCAGTCATGGACGACGTGAGGCGCGTCATCGGCGAAAAGCAGCATGAAGGTCGTTGCGGACATGCGTGCTGCAATCTGCCGGGGCGCGAAGTGTAAGCGCACCAGATCACCGACGGCGACGAGCGCCAGATCGGCCACCTCGCGTCCATGCTTGGCACTCACGGCCTCGATAGCTTCCAGCTCGAAGATGGCAACGATGATGTCGATGCCGCCCTCGACTTGTGCGGGAAGCCGCGGCAACGGCACGCCATAGACGGCACTGGCGTTCATGAGACCGGTGAGCGGATCAAGTCCTGGCTCTTCGTTCACCCGTTCCGCAAGCGCCGAAATCTCCCCGACCATCCCGCAGACGGCGCGCGTAACCACCGCAATTTCGTCTTCGCCGTATTTGCTCAATTGGTCCTCGCTGAAGGCGCCCCCGGCACGGTACTGGCTGATGGCCTTTGCGAGGTTGCGCAAGGGGAGCGTCAGCCACCACATCGTCGCAAGACAGGCTACCGTACCGATCAGCGTTGCCACCAGAACGACAAGACCGACGGACAGCGGGTTCGAACTGGCTCCCGTACCGAAGTTCAGCAGCAAGGCGATCAGCGGGATATGGATGCAGACGAAGCAGACCAAAAAAATCTTGACGACGATCGATCGGCGCCAGTTCGTTCCCTTCGCCACACTCAAGCTCATCATGCACCTCCGAATCCATCGCACGCAACGCGTGTCCGGGCCGGGGTTTTTCAGATACGCGGCCGCCCTGTCAACGCTTGAGCCTTCGGCTTTCGCCGCATTGAAATCTTAAGGGCTAACGCTTAAACCACGGCAAACTCCAAGCTGATGCCACGAAAGGCCCTGTGATGGCAGACGATCTGTTCCCAATTGGCGAAGACATAACCCCCTACCGCAAGATCACGTCCGACTTCGTGTCGGTCGAAACCTTCAAGGGTCAGGAAATCCTGACCGTCGAGCCAGAGGGTCTGCGCCTGCTCGCGGAGACGGCGCTTTCGGACATCAACCACCTGCTGCGTCCCGGCCACCTGAAACAGCTCGCCTCGATCCTCGAAGACCCCGAGGCGACCGACAATGATCGCTTTGTCGCATTCGACCTCCTGAAGAACGCCAACATTGCCGCAGGCGGTATCCTGCCGATGTGCCAGGATACAGGGACCGCGATCGTCATGGGAAAGAAGGGCCGCCGCGTCTGGACGGACGGGCAGGACTATGCCGCACTGGCAGAAGGCGTGCGCGACGCCTATGAGCGCCGCAATCTGCGTTACTCGCAGCTCGCACCGATCAAGATGTTCGAGGAAAAGAACACCAAGACCAACCTTCCCGCCCAGATCGACCTTTATGAAGAGGGCGAGGATGCCTACAAGTTCTTATTTATGGCGAAGGGCGGCGGCTCGGCCAACAAGACCTTCCTGTATCAGGGAACACCGTCGCTTCTGACCCATGATCGGATGATCGACTTCCTTAAGGAGAAGATCCTGACGCTGGGTACGGCAGCCTGTCCCCCCTACCATCTGGCGATCGTCATCGGCGGCCTCTCCGCTGAGATGACGCTGAAGACCGTCAAACTCGCCTCGGCGCGCTATCTCGACGACCTGCCGACCGAAGGCTCGGAGAGCGGCCACGCCTTCCGCGATCTGGAGATGGAAAAGGAAATCCACAAGCTCACCCAATCTCTGGGCGTGGGCGCGCAGTTCGGCGGCAAGTATTTCTGTCATGACGTTCGTGTCATCCGCCTGCCGCGCCACGGCGCATCGCTGCCGATCGGCCTCGGTGTCAGCTGTTCCGCCGACCGCCAGGCCAAGGGCAAGATCACCCGCGACGGCATCTACATCGAGCAGCTTGAGACCGATCCGTCGAAATACATGCCCGAGATCGACGACACCGCGCTCTCCTCCTCGGTCGTCAAGATCGACCTCAACCAGCCGATGAGCGGCATTCTGGCCGAGCTCACCAAACATCCGGTCAAGACCCGCCTGTCGCTGACCGGCACGATCATCGTTGCCCGTGACCTCGCCCATTCGAAGATCCGCGACCGCCTGGAAAAGGGCGAAGGCATGCCGGATTACATGAAGAACCATCCGGTCTACTACGCCGGTCCGGCCAAGACACCAACGGGTTATGCCTCAGGCTCCTTCGGACCGACCACCGCCGGCCGTATGGACAGTTATGTCGACCAGTTCCAGTCTTTCGGCGGCTCGATGGTCATGCTGGCCAAGGGCAACCGCTCGCGCGCCGTGCGCGAGGCCTGCAAGACCCATGGCGGCTTCTATCTCGGTTCGATCGGCGGCCCGGCAGCACGCCTCGCGCAGGACTGCATCAAGAAGGTCGAGGTTCTGGAGTATCCTGAACTCGGCATGGAAGCCGTCTGGAAGATCGAAGTCGAAGACTTCCCGGCCTTCATCGTCACCGACGACAAGGGCAATGATTTCTTCCAGGAATTCAATCTCGGCTGAAACTCGTCGAAAATAATGCTTGCACGTTGCGGAGGGAAACCTCCGCAACGGCAAATTACCGCTTGTTTTACAAGAGGTTGCGCAAGTGAGCGCTGAATGCTCATTTTGCGCCCGTCACTTCTCGTGGCGACAAGATTAAACATTTTCCAATCATTTGCCGCTAATTGAATCTTTGGACCCTTGAATGTCTCGAGTGACCACCATTGGAGTTGGCCGAATGAGCACGGCAACACCGCCAAAGACGCAGATACCTGACGTTGCGGCACAGATCACATACGCAATGCGCTCGATGGGGGTAGCCCCGATCCCGCGCAATTACGAGCTGTTTTACGAAGCCTATATCGGCTCCAATCCGTCTCTCACCCGCGAGCTGGCAGCACTCGGTAGCCGTGCCACGCAGGACGAACTCGACGCGCTCGGAGAGCAGTATTTCGCCAACCATCAGGGCCGCACCATCGAGAACGCCCATTCCAAGCTGATCGGCGAACTGGATGGATTGCTGCGCCTTTTGCAGCAAGAACAGACCTCACTGCAAAGCTATAATCGGCTCCTCGGCGAGACCTATCACCGGATCAACTCTAAGAGCACGAACAGCGCCGACATCCTGCGCAGCGCCATCAGTATCTTGACGGAAGCCACGGGCTCGACCATGGCGCATGGCGAACAAACCGTCGTGCAGATGTCCGAACGGTCGAAGGAGATGGACGAAGTCCGTCGTGAACTCGATGAATACAAGCGGATTGCCAACACCGATTCCCTGACGCGCATTGCCAATCGTCGCGCCTTCGACGAAAAGCTGGCCGCCGTCTACACGAGCGATGCCAGACCGCTGGCGGCTCTCGTGCTCGCCGATATCGATAACTTCAAGAAGGTCAACGACGCCTACGGCCATCCGGTCGGCGACAAGATCCTCGCAACAGTTGCCACCGTAATCCGCAGCAACGTCCGCAAGGACTGCTTCGTCGCCCGCACGGGTGGCGAAGAATTCGCGATCATCATCGAGGGGAACACCGCAGAGGAAATCTTCCAGACCTGCGAACGAGTCCGCATTGCGCTTGAAACGACGCCGTTCAAGAACTCCAAGACCGGCGTCAATTACGGCCCGATCACCATATCGCTCGGGTTCGCCATGGCTGCCGATGCGGAAGATGCCGGCGAACTCTACGCGAAGTCCGACATCGCCCTCTATTGCGCCAAGAATGCCGGCAGGAACCGGACGAAGCCTTATGAAGACGGGATGAAGAAGGACTTCACCAAGAGCTGGCTGCTCTACAAGCGGTGACCCTCTCCGGAAGTCACCACATGGTCTTGGCAGCCCGCTCAGGCCATTCGCGATCATAGGTTTCCCGATCGAAGTCCTGCTTTGCAGCCTTCAGCATGTCACCAGGCGTCGGCAGGTCGTTCGCCGCGACCTGCCTTTCGACATTCCACAATTCCGCCCGCATCACGGCCCGCGCACACTGGAAGTATGCCTCCTCGATCGTCACCACGACGACGCTTCGCGGATGGCGTCCATCCATCTCGAAGCTTTCGAGAAGTTCGGGCGCGACCGAAACCACCGCCCGGCCGTTGATCCGCATGACACTGTTCGAGCCGGGAATGAGAAACATCAGTGCAACGCGAGGGTCCCGCACGATGTTCAGAAGCGAATCCACGCGATTATTGCCGCGCCAGTCCGGCAGCGCGAGCGTCCGGTCGTCTTCGATCCGCACCACCGCGCCGCGATCACCGCGGGGCGAGCAATCAAGGCCCTCCGGACCGACCGTCGCGAGCGACACGAAGGGCGAGTGCTCGATCATCGTCCTGTAAGCCGGGGTCAACGAGGCCGTCACCTTTGCGGTCGAGGCCTCACTTGCCTCACCATAGATCGCCTTCAAATCCTCAACCGTCGTTATCACTGTCATGCCGAACTCCTCACTCCGACCGCCGAGCCTAGCGGCAGCCCCGGGTTAGGCAAGAGCAATGACGGTTCTATGACACCTTGCGGTCCCCGGCCCTCGACACGCCCTCCGCGCCGGCCAAGAAGGATGCCACGGCAGTGATCACCTCCGGCGCGCTGACGATTCGGCGATGTCCGTGGCCATTGGCCCAGAGATGGCGGACATGCGGGGACACGCCGATATAGCGCTGCGCATGGCCGACATTGACCTCTTTGTCGTCCTCGGCATGCACCACAAGCAGCGGCCGGTCGATACGCCGCGCCACCGCGACACCATCCAGGTCTTCGACCTGCGCGCCGACGAGATCCACGGCCCGATTGCGCATCGCGCCGACGCTTCCACGCCCGAGCCCCACCATGGAAGCAAAGCCGTTGAATACCTCGCCCATGCTGGAAGGTGAGCCGATCAGCGCGATTCTCGGCGCATTCAGCGGCTGCAGTTCCGGAAAGACGCGCCCTGCCGCCATCATGACGGCGGCACCACCGAAAGAGTGGCCGACGACGCCATCGAACCGCCCGAAATGGCGCTCGGCGGCAACGATGGCTTCGGCCGCAATCTTGAGGTCAAGTCGGCGGCCGCTGGACGCACCATGCCCCGGCAGGTCAAGGGCCACCACTTCGGCACCCGTTTCACGCAATCCCAGCGCCATGTCAGAGAGATATTCCGCACGCGAGCCCCAACCGTGAACGACGAGAAACCGAGCCCCGTTGCGGCCTTCCGGTCCGGAGCTGAGGTGATGAGCGGCGGCCATGCCGCGCGTCAGCGCCAGACGAACGGTCGAGGCCTGGCGCAGCCGACTGCGTCCGGCGATGAAGACCTGCCGTGCCTTTTCGCCTTTCGGCCGACGGCTCGGGGTTCGACAGAAAAGCTCGAAGGCAATCCGGCCTGCAACGCTGGGTGAAACCTTCTCCAGCTGCGCGAAAGCCAGGCGGGTGACCTTGAGAGGAAAGGATGGCATAGTCGGAATCCCATCATAATGTTCAATGCTGAACAATAAAGTACAAGAATGAACGAAAAGCAAGCCTTCCCCTGGGACCATCCTCGTTTTCGCAGTTGGATATCGGTAGCGCGCGCCTGTCAGCTGATGCAGCAGGCACTCGCACGCGCGCTCGCTCCGCTCGACATCAAGCCACCGCACCTCGACATCCTGGTCAATCTCTACCGGTTCGAAGGGATTTCCCAGCAGGAACTCGCCCGCAAGCTGCTGGTTGGTCGCTCCAATATGAGTATGCTGTTGCCGCAGATGGAAAAGCGCGGGCTTCTCGAGCGCAGGGCCGACCAGCGGGACAAGCGGGTACTGAGACTTTTCCTGACGGAAGAGGGCCGGAGCCTGAGCGAGAAGGCGATGCAGATCCAGACGGAGCTCATCGAGCGGACACTGTCTGCAACGCCGCTCGACGACTGCCAACGCCTCGCCGAGACGATGGACCTCCTGATCCAGCGCATGCTTTCGGCCGACGGACTGGTCGATCCTGACCTCAGCGAGGATCGCGGCTGAGTTTCTTCTCCGCCAATTCCTGTTCGTAGGCAGCGAATTTTTCGCCGCCGCTCTCACCGAGTTCGCGCAGATAGTTCCAGGTGAAGATGCCGGTATCGTGGCCGTCGTCAAAGGCGATGCGGACGGCATAATTGCCGGTCGGCACCATCTGCCGGATCCCAACATTGCGCTTGCCCGGCACGGTGACTTTCTGGCCTGGACCATGGCCCTGGACTTCTGCCGAGGGCGACAGCACTCGTAACATCTCGGCAGGAAGCACGGCTGCGACGCCGTCATTGAAGCTCACGGTCAGCAGGCGCCTGTCCTTGGACACCTTCAGTTCGGTCGGCCAGATCTCGGTCATGCAGTTCTCGCTGTGCTTCAGGCAGTTGGCGCAGACCTAGGTCGATCCCGCGCCGTTTGCAATCCGAATTGATGCAACGGGCCGGTGTCAACTTGACGCCTGCAAGGCTTGGCACCACATTGCGTCAAACACCCGGGAGAGTTTTTTGGATCATAGCCCCGCCTATTGGCGCCATGCAGAACCGCTCGTTGACCGAGCAAGCCCGATGATTGACCCCTTTGGCCGGTCGGTTACTTACCTGCGCGTCTCCGTCACGGATCGATGCGATTTCCGCTGCACCTATTGCATGGCGGAAAACATGACCTTCCTGCCGAAGAAGGATCTCCTGACACTGGAAGAGCTCGACCGGCTCTGTTCCGCCTTCATCGCCAAGGGCGTGCGTAAGCTGCGCCTCACCGGCGGCGAACCGCTGGTGCGCAAGAACATCATGCATCTCGTACGCGGCCTCTCTCGCCATCTCGGCAGCGGTCTGGACGAACTCACCCTCACAACCAACGGCTCGCAGCTCGCCCGCCATGCCGCAGAGCTTGCCGATTGCGGCGTGCGCCGCATCAACGTATCCATCGACACGCTCGATCCTGCAAAATTCAAGGAAATCACCCGCTGGGGTGAACTCGACAAGGTGCTTGAAGGCATCCGCGCGGCCCAGGCCGCCGGCATCGGCATCAAGCTCAACGCTGTCGCTTTGAAGGATTTCAATGAACACGAGATCCCGGAGCTTTTGCGCTTTGCCCATGGCGAAGGCATGGATCTGACGCTGATCGAGACCATGCCCATGGGCGAGACCAGCGAGGATCGGACAGACCAGTATCTGCCGCTTTCCCTCGTGCGTAAGAGGCTCGAAGAACAGTTTACCCTCGACGAAATTCCCTACCGCACCGGCGGCCCCGCCCGTTATGTCGAGGTGAAGGAAACCGGCGGGCGTCTCGGCTTCATCACGCCGCTCACCCACAATTTCTGCGAAAGCTGCAACCGTGTCCGCCTGACCTGCACAGGCACGCTCTACATGTGTCTCGGTCAGGATGATGCCGCTGACCTGCGTACCGCACTGCGCGCCTCCGACGACGATGCCTATCTTTCTGCCGCGATCGACGAAGCGATTTCGCGCAAGCCCAAGGGCCACGACTTCATCATTGATCGCAACCACCGCAAACCAGCGGTGGCCCGCCACATGAGCGTCACCGGCGGCTGAGCGCCGCCGGCTTGGTCTTCACAGTTACGCCGACCGGCGATAGGCCTGTGGCGCACCGCGCTCAGTATCGGTGCGGAAGCGCGAGATCTTGTGCATCAGGATATCGACGCGCTGGCGCAGGCCCTGGATCTCAGCATTGTTCTCCTCGACCATGGCGGCGTTCTGCTGGGTAATCAGCTCGACATCTCGCACGGCAGACGTCACCTCGCTGATGCCGGTCGACTGCTCGCGGGTCGCAGCCGAAATGCGTTCCACCAGCGACTGCACCTCTTCGACCTGATCGATGATCGACTGCAGCGCGACACCGGTATTCTCGACCAGTTCGACACCCGACTTGACCTGATTACCGCTGACGGAGATCAGCGTCTTGATCTCCTTAGCTGCATTGGCGCAGCGCTGTGCAAGGTCACGCACTTCCTGTGCGACGACAGCAAAGCCACGGCCCGCCTCGCCGGCTCGAGCCGCTTCGACACCCGCGTTCAGTGCCAGCAGATTCGTCTGGAAGGCGATCTCGTCGATAACGCCGATGATGGTCGAGATCTTCTCAGAGGAACGGCTGATTTCAGCCATCGCCTCAACCGCCTTCTTGACCACCACGCCGGACTGGCGAGCGTGATCGCGGGCCGACTGGACGGACTGGGCGGTGCGCCCTGCCCCGTCGGCCGTCGAGCGTACGACATCGCTCAGATGCGAGAGCGCCCTTACGCTTTCCTCAAGCGCCGCGGCCTGCTGCTCGGTCCGGCGTGCAAGATCATCGGCAGAGACAGCAAGGTTCTCGGTGCCGGCATTGATGTCGACGCTGGCCGCACGAACCTCTTCGAGCGTCGCACGCAGGGCTTCCACCGCCTGATTGTATGTCGAGGCCATGGCGACGAAATCGGCCGGCAGGTCGTCACGCATGGAGACGTTGAGCTGGCCGTTGGCAAGTGCCTCAAGCACCGAGGACAGGGCTTCGAGCGCAGACCGCTGGTCGGCCTCGACACGGGCGCGGTCCTGGGCACGCTGCGCGCTTTCCCGCTCCGAGCGGGTGCGCGCAGCTTCAGCTTCTTCTTCCAGGCGTCTGTTTTCGAGCGCCGCATCACGGAAAACGGTGACCGAACGTACCATATCGCCGATTTCGTCGCCGCGATTGCGGCCCTCGATCGCGACGGACAGGTCGCCGCTCGCCAGTCGCGACATCACGCCGGTGATCCGCTTGAGCGGCGCACGCAGTGTCTCGACCAGCATCAGACCGCCGATGATCGCAAGCAGGGTGCCGACGACCATGGTGATGACGGAAATCGTCGCTGACCGTTCGCTGTCCTCGCGGCCGATTTCCTGGGCTTGGGCGACGAAATTGCGCAGCGATTCCATCGCAGCAGAAACCGCCGCATTGGCGGCCAGCCGTTCGTTCTGCCAATTGCGCCCTGCGTCCAGCATCGCTTGCGACTTTTCGGTGATCGCGAGCAGATGCGGCGCAATCTTCTGCGGGAAGTCGCGAAGCGCACTGTTCTTGGCACCGAGCTCGGAGATGCGCCCGGCGACAGACTGAAGCGCTTCCATTTCGCGGATGACAACGACGCGGCGCTCGTCGTCCAGCGAACCCAGCATCTGCTGCACCCGCAATTCGATGGTTGCAACACCAAGTGCTGCTGTATCGACCAGGGCCATCAGCTCCTTCTGCTCGGCAACGAGTCTGTCGAGGCTGACGAAGCGATCGGCGGCGACATCGCCGTTCTTGGCGGCCTGCAATGTGATCTTCTGCTCGATCTCGACGAGTTCGGACAGCACAAGGCCGAGTTCCCGCGCACTGTCCTCGACCGGGCCAGATTGGCCAAGGATCGTCTCAATCTTGGCGATTGCGGCACCAACTTCACCAACGAGAACCTTGCCCTTTTCGGACGCGATCTCGTTTGCCTTGGCCAGATCCTTCTGCATCGGAGCGAGATAGAGTTTGGCTTCGTCGAGCTGTTCTTCCGGAGTGAAGGCCATCTGCACGCCGACACGCAATTTGCCGAGACGGTCGAGCAGCGTCTTGAAGGCGGAGGCGTCGAACAGCAGTTCCTTGGCGAAGCGCTCCTTGCCGGCAAGATCGTCGCGGACGAAATCGACTTGCTTGACGATCTGCTGGCCCTCCGCCTGCAAGGCGGCAACGGCCGCGTTCAGGCCGGAATCCAGTTCCTCGCGCGCGGTCTTGTTGTCCCACAGGGTCGAAGTCTGAACTCGCATCTGCGCCGGCAACTGCGTCAGTGCCGACAGGTCGACGGTCTGAGCCTGCTTGGCGAGCACGCCGTTCAGCACACCGAGCCCCCTGTCCTGACTGTCGATGGCCGAAAGAAGAGCTGCCCTGCTCTCCTCTGTCGGATCGAGGCTGAACTCCTGCAGGCCCTGCTGCAGCTTCTCCAGATCGCTGATATTGCCGATTGTGGCACGCGTGACGGTCATATGCCCGTTGAGGGTGGTGGCAGTCCAATAGCCCAGGAGGCCGACACCGGCCATGAGCAGAACGAGAGGAACAACAAAAAGCAAAACCTTGGTGACGATCCTGCGACTTTGCAGGAGGCGATCAATAAAACTCATGAGACCCTCGGAAAGGCCGAAATCCCGCGAGCTCATCGCGCAGGATCGAAGGAAAGGAGCCGCCTCATGCAGTTCCATCGGCGAGCTTGTCCTTGGGAGTTTGAGCAAAGGTTAACCGGCCACCGCGTTTTTGGCACTGCAGCATCGTTTCAGGGCCACAACAGCGGGAATAAGGTTTCTCGCGCGTGCTCCTTGGTCTAGAACCAGCGGGTACGCACGGGAATCGAGCATGGCATTATCCGAGAACACCCGAGGCGCCCTTCTGATGGCGATCTCGATGGCGGGCTTCACCTTCAACGACGCTCTGACGAAATCGGTTACCTCGGAACTGACCGTGGCGCAGATCATGTTCGTGCGCGGCGCCTTCACCGCCGTGCTGGTCTATATCGTAGCGCGCCGCATGGGTGCGCTCGACCACATCAAGAACATCCTGCAGCCCCTGATCCTGCTGCGCATCGCCTTCGAGACGGTCGCAGCCGTCGCCTTCCTCGCAGCGCTCGGCCAGGTGCCGCTCGCCAATGCCTCGGCAATCCTGCAGTCTCTGCCTTTGGCCGTGACCCTTGGCGCCGCCTTGTTCTACAAGGAGCCCGTGGGCTGGCGTCGATGGACGGCGATCGGTCTCGGCTTCATCGGCGTGCTCGTCATCATCCAGCCAGGCCCGGAGGGCTTTACGCTCGCCTCGCTCTACATCGTCTTCTGCGTGATCACCGCAGCCGGCCGTGATCTCGTCACGCGCCGGATAGATCCAAGCATCTCGTCGCTCTCGGTCACCCTTTTCACCGCAGCCTCCATCTCCTTTGCCGGCCTGCTGCTCATTCCCGTCTTCGGCGGCTGGCAACCGATGTCCGGCAGCGCGCTCGGCAAGCTCGCCTTTGCCTCGATCTTCCTGTTTGCCGGCTATCAGGCGATCATCATGGCCATGCGTACCGGCGAGATCTCCTTCATCGCGCCCTTCCGCTACACAAGCCTGCTCTGGGCGGTTCTGCTCGGCATGCTCTTCTTCGGTGAAGTGCCGGATGTCTGGATGATCGTCGGCGCTACCATTGTCATCGGCTCCGGCCTCTACACATTCTATCGCGAGAGCAAGCGAAAGGCGGCCCTCGCCCGCCGCGCCGATCCGGCCTCCCCGGGCTGATCTCGATTGCAGTGCAAGGACATTTGAGCGTGCAGCAGCAGTCTCGCTTTCTCGACAGGGCCACGGCCCCGCATATCGTCAGTCTCGTGGCGATTGCCGGATTGTCGGCCCTGACGATGAACATTTTTCTGCCGGCGCTGCCGGCCATGGCGCTGGATTTGCGCGTCGACTACGACCGGGTGCAGGTCCTGGTCTCCGGCTATATTGCGATGACCGCCCTGGTGCAGCTGGTCATCGGCCCTCTGTCGGATCGCTACGGCCGGCGACCGGTGATGATCGGCGCACTGCTGATCCTGATCGTCTCCTCACTGGTCTGCCTGCTGGCAAGCTCGATCGAGGTCCTGACATTCGCCCGGATGATCCAGACGGCTGTGGTCGCGGGTCTCGTTCTATCCCGCGCCATCATCCGCGACATGGTCCCCATGGACGAAGCGGCCTCGATGATCGGTTATGTGACCATGGGCATGACGCTCATCCCGATGATCGGCCCGACGCTCGGCGGCGTGCTCAGCGACAATTTCGGCTGGCGCTCGAATTTCGCAGCCATCCTGATTGCAGCACTTGCCGTCCTGCTGCTTGTCTACCGCGATCTCGGCGAGACCAACCGCCAGAAGAGTGGCAGTTTTTCCGAACAGTTCCGGGCCTGGCCGCGGCTTCTCGCATCCCCCCGCTTCTGGGGCTACACCATGGCCGGCACCTTCACGTCTGGCGCCTTCTTCGCCTTTCTCGGCGGTGCACCCTTCGTCGGCGGCACACTGATGGGCCTGACGCCCAGCATGCTCGGCCTGCAGTTCATGTTCATCGCAGCCGGCTATATTGCCGGCAACTATCTGTCCGGTCGTTTCGCTCGCCGCGCAGGCATCGACATAATGATGCTGGTCGGTGGCGTGGTCGCGCTGGTCGGCGCCGCCATTCCGATCATCCTGCTTGCCCAGGGATATGTCTCCTATCTGGCCTTCTTCGCCCCGCAGGTCGTCGTCGGCTTCGGCAATGGCCTCTCCCTGCCGAGCACCAATGCCGGCATCGTCAGCGTCCGGCCGGAACTCGCGGGCTCGGCTTCCGGGCTCGGTGGCGCGATCACCATGGGCGGCGGCGCCTTCGTCTCCTGGCTTGCATCCCGCATACTGTCGGTCGAAACCGGCGCAATGCCCTTGCTGCTCGTCATGCTCGCCTGCTGCATCCTTGCCCTCGTCGCAGTCGTTTTCCTGCGCTTTGCGCCAGGGGAAGAGCGGTGAGCCCATGACGCACGAGTTCCGACCGCCCGCCGTCATTCTCGCTGGCGGCCTGTCGCGCCGAATGGGCGCAGACAAGGCGGAACTGAAACTGCGCGCGACACCGCTCGCCCTCAGGGTTGCCGAACGGTTGCAGCCGCAGGTGTCTGCAGTCTACCTCAACGCTTCGGAAGGACACCCGCTCGCAGCGCATCTCCCGCTGATACCGGACACGCGTCCCGACCGGCCCGGTCCTCTCGCTGGAGTGCTGGCAGGCTTGAAGCGATTTACCGAATTACCTGACGCGCCGACGCATGTCCTGACCACCCCCTGTGACACACCCTTCCTGCCCCGCGATCTGGTGATGCGCCTGGGAGAACTCGCGAGAAGCGAAGCGATCGTGCTGGCAGCCAGCAACGGCCGAAGCCATCCGATCACGGCACTCTGGCCGGTCACTTTGGCAGAGGATCTGGAACATTGGCTTGATGACCCGAATCATCGTCGCGTCTTCGACTTCGTCGCCCGCCACCCGGTGGAGATCGTGGACTTCACCCCTTTCGAAGGGCCCTTTGGTCCAGTCGACCCCTTCTTCAACATCAATACGCCCGACGACCTCGCAATCGCCGAGGCCATTATCGATCAGGGTTCAAGATGAAGATGACCAATGCCCCGCGCATCTTCGGCATTGCCGGTTGGAAGAATTCGGGAAAAACCGGTCTTGCCGTGCGTCTCGTCGAGGAATTCACCCGGCGCGGCTTCAGGATTTCGACCATCAAACACGCCCATCATGACTTCGACATCGACAAGGTCGGTGCCGACAGCTACCGGCACCGTGAGGCCGGCGCCCATGAGGTCGTCATCGTGTCCGGAACCCGTTATGCGATCATGCATGAACTGCGTGGCGCTCCCGAACCGAGTTTCGAGGAAATCCTCGCCCGCATCGGCCCCTGCGATCTCGTGCTGATCGAAGGCTACAAGCGTGAGCCCGTGCCGAAGATCGAAGCGCGTCGGGAGGCATCCGCCAACCGCGAACCTCTGGCACCAACGGATCCGCACATCCGCGCGATCGCGGCCGATCACCGCGTCGAGGACACCGATCTGCCGGTCTTCGACCTCGACGACACCATGGCGATTGCCGACTTCATCGGCTCGGTCACCGGTCTGCCAGACCGGTCCTGATACTCCGCCAAAAGAAAAGGCCGCCGGATCGCTCCGGCGGACTTCTTCATTTCGTCAGTTGGTCGATCAATCGTTGCTCGACACACCGGCCGGGCGGACCAGCGTGGTCACGCGGCGGATCGCGACGCGGCGGTTCTGCTGTTCGGCGGCTTCCGTGCGGATCTTCAGGAAGCGCTCGCCGTAACCCTGGACCGACATGTTTTCCGGCGGGATGCCGTAGACTTCGGTGAGCAGGTTGGCGACGGTTTCTGCACGCTGGTCGGAAAGGACGAGGTTCGAACGATCCGAACCAACGGCATCCGTATGGCCTTCGATCAGGAAGACTTCGCCCGGATCATTTTCGAGCAGCTGCTCCATCGCCTGGGCAACCTTGCGCAGGGTACGAGCCTGCTCCAGCGGCACCTCGGCAGAACCCGACGGGAAGGTGATCGTATCGAGGTCGATACGACGGACCTTGTCGCGGATACGGGCCGACGACTTAACTTCGTCGATCGAATAGACGCGCTCTACACGCTCGACCGGCGGGCGTGCGAGGAAGTCGTAGTAGTCACGATCCGGCGACCGCGTCGTGCTGACGATGTAGTCGTCGACCGGAATGGTCAGACGCATCGGCGGCAGAGACAGACCGACGTCGACATACATGGTCGGACGTTCGCCGTCAGCTTCCGGCGAATACATCAGGACATATTCACGACCGCGCGGAGAAATGCGCGAACGGATGATGATGTCGCCATAACGGTTGTAGACCGTCACCAGCTTGCTGCCATCTGCACGTTCGATCGTCTCACGCGTGCGGCCACGCGGCAGCTGCTCGTAATAGGTCTGTTCCGCATCGTAGCGCAGACGCTGACGGTCATCGCCGCGGACAACGATCTGGTTGCCGACATTGATGACCGTGCGGTTGTCGATCTGCTCGACGACACGGATTTCCGTGACCTGATTGACCACGTTGTTCTGCACGATCGTGTTGTTGGTGACGTTATTGGTCACATTGTTCGTGACATTGTTGGTCACCGTGCTGTTCGACACGTTGTTGGTGACGGACGTCGGCACTTCGAAGGTCGGCGCAGCATCAAGCGTCGTGCCCTGCTCAGCAATCGTCGCCTGCATCGTCTGCTGGTCGGCAGCCGTCGTTTCGACTTGAGCTTCAGCATCGGTTTCCGGCGGGGGGGCGACATCTTCCTGGGCACGCAATTCGTTGCGCTGCTCACGCACGCCCTCGCCACCCGTGTTGTCGGCATCCTTGTCGCTGTCTAGGACGGCTGCACCGTTTTCGACCGGCAGAACGACCGTCTCGGACGTCTGGGACGGATCCTCGGCGATGGCTTCCTTCTCTTCGGTCGTGCGGGTGTCGGTGATCTCCTGCACCGGCTGATCGGCCGGCGGCTCTACGGCGGGAACGAGAACCTGCTCACCTTCCGGCTGGGCTTCAGCGGGCGCTTCTTCACCGGTCGCCTGCTCTTCCACGGGCTGCTGGTCGGCCGGCTGTTCAGCCTGATCGGCAGGCACTTCGCCTTCGGTCGTGGGCTGTTCGCCGGCAGCGTCCTGACCGGGACGCAGCTCTTCTTCGGCAGCAGGAGCCTGGTCGTCGGCCTGCTGGGGAGCCGCTTCGTCCTCGGTCGGCGGCTGCTCTTGGGCCGGCTGTTCTTCAGCTGGCTGCTCTTCACCAGGCTGCTCTTCGGCTGGCTGCTGCTCCTCGGTCGGCTCAGTTGCCGGAGCCGGGCATTCAGCTTCGGAGGCTGCCTGCGAACCATCGGCACAGGTCACGGCCTGCGGTTCCTCAACAGGTTGCGCTTCTTCAGCCTGCTGCTGGGCTTCGGCCTCTGCGGCGGCCTGAGCTTCGGCTTCCGCCTGACGCTGAGCTTCCGCTTCTGCAGCGGCCTGTGCTTCCGCTTCAGCGGCTGCCTGTGCCTCTGCCTCGGCAGCGGCCTGAGCTTCTGCCTCAGCCTGACGCTGGGCCTCTGCTTCGGCAGCGGCCTGAGCTTCAGCTTCGGCGGCGGCCTGTGCCTCTGCTTCAGCGGCAGCCTGAGCTTCTGCTTCGGCCTGACGCTGGGCCTCTGCCTCGGCGGCAGCCTGGGCTTCAGCTTCAGCCTGACGCTGAGCTTCAGCTTCGGCGGCGGCCTGAGCCTCTGCTTCAGCCTGACGCTGCGCCTCTGCCTCGGCAGCGGCCTGAGCTTCTGCCTCGGCGGCAGCCTGAGCTTCGGCTTCGGCCTGACGGCGCGCTTCTTCCTCGGCGGCCGCCTGGGCGTCTCGAGCAGCGCACGTCTCGGCATCAGGCGCTTCCGAGCCATCGGTGCAGGTGACGGCCTGGGCCAGCTGGATCAGCTGTTCTTCTGCCTGGCGCGTCTGCGTCTGGCGTTCTGGATGTCCGGTAACAGCCGCCGCGACCGGTTTTGCCAGTACCGCGACAGACAGGACCGGGATTGCCACCGTGTTGAGCAATCTCTTGTTGAACATACCTTGCGTTTCCTTCCCTACGCACAGGCCGGCGACAGTGTCGTCCGGGTCCGTGCTGTTGAATGCGTGCTCGATTGCGCGAACCGAAGCTGTGGCCAAACTAGATTTCTCATAATTAACCGTGGCTGAACGAGTTGGAGCGGCTTTTGCTCCAACAGACAACACCGGATGGAACAAAAAAATGTCTTCAGTGGCCCCTGGCGGATTTAAGGGGGCAAATTTTGTCGATCACGCGGTTTGTTGTTGATTTCGGCTGGGAAACCAGACGAATATTGGGCCCAAGTGTGGTCGACCATACCACACGATCACGGACAGCCGCCTCAAAAGAACAAACGGCGTCCACCCAACAGAGAGGATCTCATGCGTATTCCGACACGTTTTCTGGCCGCAGCATCGATCGCTGCCCTTTCGCTCTTTGCCGGTTCGGCCATGGCGCAGGAAAAGCTGATCATCGGCACCGAAGGCGCCTATCCGCCCTTCAACAACCTTGAAGCCGACGGCTCGCTGTCTGGTTTCGACATCGACATCGCCAAGGCGCTTTGCGAGGAGATGAAGGTCACCTGCGAATTCGTCACCCAGGATTGGGACGGCATCATTCCGGCCCTTCAGGCCAAGAAGTTCGACGCCATCATCGCATCCATGTCGATCACCCCGGAACGCCTGGAGAAGGTCGACTTCTCCAAGAAGTACTACAACACGCCGCCGGCCGTTGCCGTGCCGAAGGATTCGGCGATCACCGACGTGGCTGGCCTCGCAGGCAAGACGATCGGCGCCCAGTCTTCGACTACGCATGCCAACTATGCGGAAAAGCATATGGCGGACAGCGAGCTGAAGCTTTACCCGACCGCTGACGAATACAAGCTCGACCTCGAAGGCGGCCGCGTTGACGCCGTCGTCGACGATATCGTCGTTCTCTCGGAATGGCTGAAGTCGGATGCCGGCGCCTGCTGCAAGATCCTGACGCCGCTCCCGGTCGATGTCGAAATCAACGGTGATGGTGCAGGTATTGCCGTCCGTAAGGGCGAAACCGAGCTTGCTGACAAGTTCACCGCAGCGATCGCCGGCATCCGTGCCAACGGCAAGTACGAAGAAATCAACAAGAAGTATTTCGATTTCGACGTTTACGGCGAGTGATCCTGGGATAGACCGATAAAACCAAGTGGCGGAAGTCGAACACTTCCGCCATTTTGCATTTGAACGGCAACGACATCAAAAAGGCGGGAAAAACCGCCAAGGGGGAATGGCATGGGCGGATTGTCTTCCGCGCTCGGCTCGATCTGGGACTGGATCAGTTACACGTTTGATCCGCTCTGTGGTCCCGTCGGGCTCTTCCGGCTGTTGGCGACCGATACGCTTGTGAGCTGCGGCGACACCGGCTGGGGCGACGAGATCGCTTTCGGCGTCAAGGTGACGATCTCGCTGGCACTTGCGACACTGCCCGTGGGCCTTGCCCTCGGCTTCCTGATTGCGCTGGCGCGCCAGTCGGGTGAATGGAGCCTGCGGGCAGCGACCGGCGTCTACACGACCATCTTTCGCGGGCTGCCCGAACTCCTGACGCTCTTTATCGTCTATTTCGGCTTCCAGATACTCGTCCAGTCCGTCCTGTCCTGGCTCGGCATCGACCAACGCGTCGAGATCAATGCCTTCGTGGCCGGCATGATCGCACTCTCCGTCGTCTTTTCGTCCTATGCCTCGGAAGTTCTGCTGTCGGCGTTCCAGGCCATCCCGCGCGGTCAGTACGAGGCCGGTAGCGCCGTCGGTCTGTCGAAGCGCAAGACCATGTGGCTGATCATCGTGCCCCAGTTGATCCGCATCGCCCTGCCGGGCCTTAGCAATCTCTGGCTGGTGCTCCTCAAGGACACGGCCCTCGTCTCGGTCATCGGTCTTGCCGACATCGTGCGGCAGACCGGCGTGGCGGCGCGCGTCACCAAGGAGGCCTTCATGTTCTACGGGATTGCCTGCCTTCTCTATCTGGTGCTCGCCACCGTCTCCTCGATCGGCCTGAACGCCATCGCACGCTGGGCCAACCGCGCGGAGGCGAGCCGATGACCCACGCATTGGAAATGATACCCGCCCGCCCCGCGCCACCGGTAAAGGCAAGCCGAATCAACCTGGCCCGCGTCGCTGGCTATGGCATCCTCACTCTCTGGGTTCTTCTCGGGCTCGCACTCGTCTGGTACCTCGCATCGAGCTGGGATCCGGCAAAGATCGAACGCTATGGCTGGCGGTACCTGGACGGCCTCGCCACCACCCTGATGCTGACCTTCGGGTCGATCACGCTCGGCGCGCTCCTTTCCGTCCCCGTCACCTTCGCCCGCATGGCACCGAACCCGATCCTGAACACGGTCGCCTATGCCTATGTCTATGTCTTCCGCAGCACGCCGATGCTGTTGCAGATCTTCCTGATCTATTATGGCCTCGGCTCTTTCCGTCCGCAGATCGAAGCGATCGGCCTCTGGTGGTTCTTCCGCGAGGCTTGGTATTGCGCGCTGTTTGCCATGACACTGAACACGGCAGCCTATCAGGCGGAGATCCTGCGCGGTGCGATCAAAAGTGTCCCGCGTGGCCAGACGGAAGGCGCTAAATCCCTCGGCCTGCCCAGGTCGATTACCTTATGGAAGATCATCCTGCCGCAGGCTCTGATCGTCGCTCTTCGTCCCTATGGCAACGAGATCATATTTATGATCAAGGGCTCGGCCGTCGTCGCGGTCGTCACCGTCCTCGATCTGATGGGCCAGACGCGTTATGCCTTCTCGCGCACATTCGACTACCAGACCTATCTCTGGGCGGCGATCTTCTATCTCGCCATCGTCGAGGCGCTGCGCCACACATGGGGTGCGATCGAGGCACGGCTGACCCGTCACTTGAAACGCTGACCATGGGTTGGCGACCCGTTTTGGGTCGCCGTCCGTCTTGATTAGCAGTTCCTTTACCAACAGGTGTTTCCATCACGTCAGGGCCCGCGTCGGTCGCGGCCCCGGTCGGTCGCGGAAGCGATGACACCGCCCGCGTCGATCCGTCTTCCACGAGAACAGGGGGAACGTCGGCACATGAACAGCGAAATGGAACTGATGCTGAAGGGTTACGGGCTGACAACCGCCCAGATCCTCTACCGCCTGCCTGATCATCCTTCCCTGCTGCAGACCTATATCTGGCAGCATTACGATCTGGCTCCTGACTTTCCGGAAATGCGCGGCTTCCTGCGCTTCTGGCAGGATAAGATCGAAGGCCCGCTCCATTCGGTGACTTATGTCCACAAGAAAATGATCGCGGCCAGCGAATGGCGTTCACTGAAGGGCGAGTTCATTCTGCACTGAGGTCAGACATGCACCTCGCCATGGGCAATTTCCCCATCCTTCGGCTCCCGATATAGGATGGAGAAGAGCAGCGCGATATAGAAGGCGCCAACCAGCGCCAGCACGATGCCGCCATGCAGCGGTCCAAGATGGGCGTTCTGGACGATCTGGGAGAGGCTGCTGACAAATTCGGCGGGCGCCTCGTTCTGCTGCAGCTTCGGGCTGGAGATTTTCAGCGCCCAGGCGAGAAGCAGGATAAGATACATCCAGATGTAGTTGCGCCGGATACGACGAAAGAGCGCTTCGCGATAGGCCATCAGGAAGACGGGCCGTCGAAGGCTGGCCGCGATCGCTTCCGCCCAATCGGGCTTCAATTCTGCCTGCGGGCAGAGCGCCTGGGAGAAATAGTGCCGCTCAAGCTGGCGCACCCGTGCCCGGTAGACATCGAAGAAGCGGTAGCGCCGTGCCTCGATGACAAGGAAGACCGACACCAGAAGCATGGCGAACAGCACCACGCCATGATGAGACGACGGCGTCGACAGCGAAACGGACAACAGGCCCGCCACCACCGTCATTGACCAGTTTGTGGTCCGGTCTATCCGGTCGCGCCAGCTCGTCATCCGACCGATCTCACCGCGATAATAGTGGATGATCATGTTGGCCTTCTCGGCCGAACTCGCCGGCAGGGCCGGTGCGAGGCGCGCGGGCTCTGCGCTCTCTAGCGGCAGTATGCCGGCTTTGTCTTGTGCGGTTTGTTCCATGCTTGGCTCCATATCACGAAAACACCAGGAACCGCCGACCGGTTCCCTTTTCATTGCCAAGCCCGGCCCGACCCGCTAGACGACCGGCAAAGGCCTGATGAGCGGCCGACAGAACAGGAGCCTCAAATGGCCAAGATCGACGAAGAAGCCCTGGCAGAAGCCTATAACCGCGCACTCACCCTCGAAAAGGCAGGCGATATCGACGCTGCCGTCAAGGCTTATGAGGAAGTGCTGGCGATCGACCCCGATGACCACGGCGGCGCATCGGTCCGTATTGCAGCACTTGGCCGCGGCGAGGCTCCGCCGAAAGCGCCCGACGCCTATGTCGAAACGCTCTTCGACCAGCACGCCGAAGCCTTCGAGGATATCCTCGTCGAACAGCTCGGCTACACCGTGCCGATGATGGTCCGCCAGCGCCTGCAGTCGCTCGGTCTCGGCCCGTTCAAGCGTCTGCTCGACCTTGGCTGCGGCACCGGCCTCACCGGCGGTGCGCTGCGCGACGTGGTGGACGACATGACCGGTATCGATATCTCCGAAAAGATGGTCGAGATCGCCCATGAAAAGGATCTCTACGAGACCCTCTATGTGGCCGAACTCGAGGATTTCCTCGAGGACAATGACGACGAACCCTTCGACCTCGTGACCGCAACCGACGTGCTGCCCTATCTCGGCGCCCTCGAACCACTGTTCTTTGGTGCCGCCGAGAACATGAGCGACGGCGGGATCTTCGTCTTCTCGTCCGAAACGATGTCGGAAGACGTCATGGCGGGTCGGTCCTTCATCGTCGGCCCGCACCAGCGCTTCGTCCATGCTGAGACATATGTGCGCGAAAGGCTGGCCGCGACAGGCTTCGAAGTGGTCGAGATCACCGACATCAACGTGCGCATGCAGGACGGAAACCCGTCGCCCGGGCATCTCGTCGTGGCGAAAAAAGCCAAAGACTAAACCTGAGGGTGCATTTTCTACCCAGGGCTGCATCAGATTAGTAGCCAAGAAGCGCCCGACCTCTAGGCTTCCCCTGACAAAAGGGGGAAGCCATGCAAACAGAAGTTGCCACAGCGCTTGTCGGAGCGCCATTCTTCACCTGGACGCTCGTTGGCGCGTTCTCCATATCTCTGATCACTGTCTTTGCCTTGATATTCGGACGCTACGAGATCAGGCTCCGGCGCCTGCGCCTCATCAGGGACTACGTAAAGACCTTTCCGGTCGTCGATCAGACAGACGAAGCGACAAGTCCGTCCTTTGAGTTTGTCCGAACCAAATATGCCGCCGATGTGAGAGGCAAAGGCGAGCAGGATCACGCGAGCCCGGATCAGACGGGACGATCTCCGGAAGACATCATCACCGAGATCAATGAGACGATCTCCCAGACGCGGTTTTTCCTCAATCGCGGTGACATGAGATTGCTCGTCGCGGCTCTTCCCTATTCGCTGATAGTGTTCGCTGGGTTCACACTAACCCTTTCAGGCTTTGGATGTCTTGCACCGACCGGGGACTGCCCAAGCATGCCGACCTTCAACCTGCTGACCGTTGGAGGAATGAAATTTGCGGCCGATACCGCCGCAACCGACCTCAGGCAACTAGCAGAAAACGTCCTGACCGTCGCAGCGATCACATTCGTCGGCGCCTACCTGTCGTCTCTGCGCTATCTCGTCCAGGCGCTCGCGGTCTTCGATCTGAACGGCTACACGATGATCCGACAAGCGGCGATGATCGTCATTTCGGTTCTGGCCTCAGCGGCACTCTATCGCGCCTTGCCGGACCTCAGCGCGGTCCAGGAGGTGATCAGCATCGAGAGAACCGCGCCCGTCGCCGAGCTGTCATCCCTCTGGATCCTCCTCGCCTTGGCCTTCGGCCTGCTGCCCGGCAGCGTGCTCCAGTTCATCCTCGTCAAGGTGGGAAGCCAGATCAACTGGATCAAGCAATCCGACAACCGCTTCATCGAGTGGACACGGGTCGTGCCGCTCGATGCGATCGACGGCATCGATTTCCTCACGCGCTTCCGGTTGGAAGAATGCGGCATCTCAGATGTGCAATCACTCGCCACCTACAATCCGATCATGCTGCACATCGAAACACCCTTCGGCATCTACCAGACGGTCGACTGGATCGCCCAAGCCCAACTGTGCTGCGTCGTCGGTCTCGATCGTTTTCTGCTGTTGCGCCAGTTCAACGTCCGCACGATCTTCGATCTGGAACGGGCCCTGAAACAGAACCGTGACACCGACACCACAACGGACGACAAAGCCATCGACGCCTTTGACCGGATCTATGCCGCCGTCCTGCTCGCTCCGACCGGACCGATGAAGCACGTCCAGGAAAAGAGTACGGCGAAATTTCTCATCCCGGGTGCAGACGGACAGATCAAGGAAGTCGATGCGCGGGAATTCAGCATCTGGGCACTGACAACCATCAGTGAAACGCCGGAGATGTCCTCGCGCGCTATCGAGCATCTGATGGACTGGATCGGCGACGACCTCCATGTTCGCCGTCTGCGGCGGTTGTGGAACGAGATTTCGAGCCGTCTGGGACAGATGAGCCTGGAACTCACCCCGGATAATGAAATCGGCAGGAAAACGGCTGCCCCCGACCCTGCCGAATAACAATCGCAGGCCTTTCAAGCCCGGGGAGCTTCGACTATGCATGTCTCATACCGCAAGGCAGGAGAGACGAAATGGCAAAGGTCGCATTCATCGGTTTGGGCGTGATGGGTTTTCCCATGGCAGGACACCTCAAGGTCAAGGGTGGCCACGAGGTGAAGGTCTATAACCGCACGACGGCCAAGGCCGAGGCCTGGGTGGCGAAGTTCGGCGGCAGCCATGGCTTGACCCCGGCTGAGGCCGCAGAGGGCGCAGATTTCGTCTTCACCTGCGTTGGCAATGACGACGACCTGCGTTCGGTCACCACGGGCGAAAACGGCGTGATCGCCGCCATGAAACCGGGCGCGATCCTGATCGACAACACGACCGCTTCCGCCGAGGTCGCACGCGAACTCGCCGAAGCCACGGCGGCCAAAGGCAGCAGCTTTATCGACGCTCCGGTCTCGGGCGGCCAGGCAGGTGCTGAAAACGGTGTGCTCACCGTGATGTGCGGCGGCGAACCGGAAACCTTCGAACGCGCAAAACCCGTGATTGACTCCTTTGCCCGCATGGTCGGTCTGATGGGCCCCGCCGGCGCTGGCCAGTTGACCAAGATGGTCAACCAGATCTGCATTGCAGGCCTCGTCCAGGGCCTGGCCGAGGGCGTGCATTTTGGCAAGAAGGCCGGCCTCGACATCGAAAAGGTGATCGAGGTCATCTCGAAGGGGGCTGCCGGCTCCTGGCAGATGGAAAACCGCCACAAGACCATGAACCAAAGCAAATACGACTTCGGTTTTGCCGTCGACTGGATGCGCAAGGACCTCGACATCGTACTCTCGGAAGCGCGCCGCAACGGTGCGAACCTGCCGGTCACGGCGTTGGTCGATCAGTTCTACGGTGAGGTGCAGAAACTCGGCGGCAACCGCTGGGACACCTCGTCCCTGCTGGCCCGGCTCGAAACAAAATGATCGGCCCCTCCTCCACCGCAGCCGAGATCATCGCATATCTGCGTTCAATGCGGTCGGAGGAGAACATAGCCGGCATGGCGCGCTACGGGATTGTTACCGAGGATGCCCTTGGCATCGGCAATCCCACTATCCGGCAGATCGCCAAGGTGATCGGCCCGGACCAGGCGCGGGCGAAAGACCTCTGGGGATCCGGCATACGGGAAGCCCGCCTGTTGGCGATCTGGACTTTCGTTCCGAAGCTGCTCTCACCGGAAGACATCTGGCGGCTTGCCGACGATTTCAACTCCTGGGAAATCGTCGACGCGGCGGCCGACCTGCTAACCGAGACGCCCGGCTGGCGCAAACTGGTTGAAGACTTCGCCGCCGACGACCGGGAGTTCATCCGCAGAAGCGCCTTCGCCATGATCGCAGGCGCGACTGTTCACAACCGGAATGAGCCGGATGCGACGTTCTTCGAATGGATGCCATTGATTGAGAGGCACGCCACCGATCCTCGCAACTTCGTCAAGAAGGCGGTGAACTGGGCCTTGCGCAACACGGGCAAGCGCAGCCGCGCCTGCCACACGGGCGCGGTCCTTCTAGCTGAAAAACTGGCGGGAATGAGCGATGCCACAGCCCGCTGGATCGGCAAGGATGCCTTGCGGGAACTGCGCGATCCCAAGCGGATCGCGAAGCTCAGGTAATCGCGAGCGCGGTCTATTCTTCGCCGGCTTTGTTATTGTCGAGAACCATGTAGTCGAGCGGCAGCTCGGTCGTGTATTTGATCCGCTCCATGGCAAAGGCCGAAGACACGTCACGGATCTCGATCTTGGCGATCATCCGCTTGTAGAAGGCATCATAGGCCGCGATATCCGGCACGACGACGCGCAGCAGATAATCGACATCGCCGCTCATGCGGTAGAACTCGACCACTTCCGGGAACTCGGACACGACCTCGGAGAACCGCTTCAGCCATTCGATCGAGTGACTGGACGTGCGGATCGAGACGAACACCGTCACCTTAGTGTTGACCTTGGCCGGATCAAGCAATGCCACGCGCCGACGGATGACACCGTCCTCTTCCATCTTCTGGATGCGGCGCCAGCAAGGCGTCGTGGACAACCCGACCTTTTTGGCGAGATCGGCAACGGCCAGCGTCGAATCTTCCTGAAGAATACGGAGAATTTTGCGATCGAGGCGGTCCATGGCAAACCCTATAAAAACTGATTTTTCTTGATATAGCCGATTTAATAAAAATTATGGAAAATCATTTCAAGCTATCAACAAGGAAACCTCTCGTCGCAGCACCGGCAGCACCTCGGCCTCGAACCAGGGGTGACGTTTCAGCCAGGCCGTATTCCGCCAACTGGGATGGGGAAGGGGCAAGACGCGTGGCCCATCGCGATTGGCGAGAAGGAAGTCCCGCCAATGGGTCACCGTCTCGGTCATCGTCTTGCGGCGCAGCCGTCCCAGATGCCAGGCCTGCGCATATTGCCCAATGGCGAGGATGAGCTCGACCTGCGGCATGGCATCCATCACCGTCTGCCGCCAATGCGGCGCACATTCCCGGCGCGGCGGCAGATCGTGTCCGTTCTCGTCGTAGCCGGGAAAACAGAAGCCCATCGGCGCGATCGCCAGTTTGCTGCGATCGTAGAAGGTGTCGCGATCAACGCCTAGCCATTGCCGGAGCCGGTCACCCGACGCGTCGTTGAACGGAATACCCGTCTCATGCACCCGAAGCCCCGGCGCCTGCCCGGCAATCAGCACCCGTGCCGTCGCCGAAAGCCAGGCGACAGGTCTCGGTTCATGCGGCATACGCCGCTCGGGGCCACCGGCCGGACAATCACGACAAATGCGACAGCGGGCGATTGCGCTCGACAAGGCCTCGATCGTCGGTGGCAAGTCACTGCGGGGCATGCCCGGCGGCGAAGGAATGTCAGCGGCCATTCTCTCTTTCGTCCTCAAAACCAATGCGTCAGCCATCGTGACAGTAACGCCTCGACCCAACCCGTGAGTTCCGCTTCCTCGATCTGTCGTTGCCGCCGCCAGTCCGCCGGGCGCTCGAATTCCCCCCGCCAGATCCCCTCGCCTGCCCGTCGGGCCTCAGTCTCACTCGCAAGGTAACGTCCATCGGCAACGACAGACCCGGCCCTCACCAGCAGATCGCCGAGATCGTCGAGGCCCCGCTTGCAGACCACGAGCAACCGGCCGTAACGATCACGGCGCGTGCCGCTGCACTCGAAGCCTCGCCCGGACACGAGCGCAGTCAGGGCACGGCGGGCGTCCTCGCCGCAGGCATAGGGTGACCCATCCGCCGCCTTGCAAATCTGAGAAAGTTCGGGTGCGTCGATCCCCTCGATCCGCAGCCGTTCGCCGTCTGCGCTGAGCGTGTCGCCATCGATCACCGAGAACGAGCCGGAAAAGCGCAGCGCCTGTTCGTTCTCGAGCTTGGCGATAACAAGCAATGCGAGCGCCAGGATGGCGAGCCCTAGAACCAGGTCACGCAGGCGCCGAACGTGTCTCATCACATTTCCACCCACTTCAACAACAGATCGTTTTTACACATGGCAAACAAAACCTTCCAAGACAGGATCTTCTTAAGATTTCGCCGCTAGGGTTTACCAAGGCGCGGAAGACTGCAACGCAATGAGTAACGGCGTAGACACATCGGCGGACAAAAACGTTCTCGACCTGACGCGACACAATCGCAACAGGGCAACGACTCGCGCCGTCCGAACCACCCGCGAACGTCTCCAGACGGGTCCGGGCACCTCCCCCGCCTTCGATGCAGAGATCCTCGCAATGCATGTCGGCGCCTGCCTGCAGGGCGCGGCCGTCATCCCGGTCACGATCCTGATGATCGCCGCCTCCGGCGCCTATTTCACGACGCAGCCGCATTTTCTCATCTGGGGCCTCTTTGCGCTCACGATGCATGCGATCGGCATCCTGATCGTCAGGCGCGCATCCAAGACCGAAATCTCGCCGGAAAACCAGATCAGATGGCGTCGCATCCTGCTGGCCGCGCAGGCTGCCATGGGACTGTCCTGGGCGATCTTCGTCCTGCAGGACTGCGCGACCTGCAATCCGACCGCCTTCACTTTCTACAAGGGTGCCGTGCTGCTGGTGGCCCTTTCCATTACGGCCATGGCCAGCATGCTTTTGCGTCAGGCCGTGCTGTTCGGCTTCCTGCCCACGGTGGTTGCGCTGACCTTCGTGTCGATCACCGGCCGGAATATCCTCGACATCGGCTTGACGGCGGTTTTCACCACAGCGCTGATCTTCTTCATCTACATCACCAACCGACTGCATCAGGCCAATCTCAAACTTCTGTCCTTCCAGACGGAAAAGGACGACCTGATCGCCGAACTGGAAGTCGCCAAGTCCCTGTCCGATGAGGCAAGGCGTCGGGCCGAAGAGGCCAATATGGCAAAGTCGCGCTTCCTCGCCTCCATGTCCCACGAACTGCGCACCCCGCTCAACGCCATCCTCGGCTTTTCCGAAGTCATGGCAACGGAAGTGCTCGGGCCGCTGAACAACCCGCTCTACAAGGAATATGCTGGCGACATCCACCGCTCGGGAAGCCATCTGCTCGAACTGATCAACGAGATCCTCGACCTGTCGCGGATCGAGGCCGGCAAGTATGAACTGAGCGAGGAAAGCGTGTCTCTCCTGGAGGTCGCCGAAGACTGCATCGGCATGATCCAGCTGCGCGCCAAGTCGAAGAACATCCGCATCGACCAGCAGTTCGAAAAGGCACTGCCGTCACTCTGGGCTGACGAAAAGGCTCTGCGCCAGGTGATCCTGAACCTCTTGTCCAATGCGGTTAAATTCACGCCTCAGGGCGGCGAGATCATGGTCAAGGCCGGCTGGACTGCCGGCGGCGGACAATACATCTCGATCAAGGACAATGGCCCGGGCATTCCGGAAAACGAAATCCCCGTCGTCCTCTCCGCCTTCGGTCAGGGCTCGATCGCGATCAAGAGCGCCGAACAGGGCACGGGGCTCGGCCTGCCGATCGTCCAGGCGATCCTCGCCAAGCATGGTGGCGAATTCAAGCTGAAGTCGAAGCTCCGGGAAGGCACGGAAGTCATAGCCATCCTGCCATCGAGCCGGGTGCTCGAAAGCCTGCCGGCAGTCTCGGAAGTCAAAGCCATCGAACCGCGCCGCCGGCAGTTCGCCTGATCAGACGAGAAACAGCCGGCTGATGACGACGTAAGCAGCAAAGGCACCGTTGGCCATGATCAGGCAGAAGACGGCAAAGGATCCGAGATCCTTGGCATTGCGGCCGACTGTCGAGATCTCCGGCGAGATGCGGTCGACCAGTTCCTCGATCGCGGTGTTGAGCGCCTCCACCGAAAACATCAGCATCATCAGAACGACGAAGCCAAGGAATTCAAAGAGGCTCGCACCGACGAGACCGAACACGACCAGACCGCCGACGAACGCCAGAAGCTCGTGCCGGAAGGCCGCTTCCTGGATCAGACGTCGAAATCCCTGAGCCGAATACTGACCGGCGGCAAAGAGATGCGCGATACCGGTCTTCTTCTTGATGACCTGAGAGGCGAGCGGCTCCGCATCGCCGGACTTTGATGTGCGATCACTCATGCGACTTGTTGGATACCCCAGCCTGTTCGAAGGTTGCCATGCCGGAATGGCAGGCCGCCGCTGCCTTCACGATACCGGCAGCGAGTGCCGCACCGGTGCCCTCACCCAGTCGCATACCAAGCGCCAGAAGCGGCGTCTTGCCGAGGCGTTCGATTGCGCGCAGATGCCCAGGCTCGCCCGAGACGTGGCCGATCAGGCAGTGATCGAGCGCGGAAGGATTGGCCGCCTTCAGGATCGAAGCAGCGGCGGTTGCCACATAGCCGTCGATCAGGACCGGGATCTTCTCCATACGAGCTGCGAGGATCGCACCGGCCATTGCCGCGATTTCGCGACCGCCGAGACGCCGCAGCACTTCGAGCGGATCGGACAGATGTTCGCGGTGGAATTCGACCGCCTGCTTGACGGCCGCCACCTTGCGCGCCAGCACGTCGCCCTCCGAGCCAGTGCCCGGACCGACCCAGTCCTCTGCCTCGCCGCCATAGAGCGCCAGGTTGATCGCGGCCGCGATCGTCGTGTTGCCGATACCCATCTCACCGATGCAAAGAAGATCGGTTCCGCCGGCAATCGCCTCCATGCCGAAGGCCATCGTTGCGGCGCAGTCGCGCTCCGACAGTGCCGCTTCGCAGGTGATATCACCCGTCGGATAGTCGAGCGCGAGGTCAAAGATCTTCAGGCCAAGATCATGCGTCACGCAGATCTGGTTGATGGCAGCGCCACCGGCTGCAAAATTCTCGACCATCTGCTGGGTAACTGACGGCGGGAACGGCGTGATGCCATGCTTGGTGACACCATGATTGCCGGCAAAGATCGCGACCAGTGGACGGTTTACCGCGGGCGCGCGACCGCTCCAGGCGGCAAGCCACATGGCAATCTCTTCGAGCCGTCCGAGCGCGCCCGGCGGCTTGGTTAGCTGCTTGTCGCGTTCGCGCGCCGCCACGAGCGCCGCAGTGCTGGGTCCCGGCAGGTCACGCAAGAGCGTGCGGAAATCGTCGAATGGCAGGCCGGTAACGCTCATGGGTCTGGCTTCCTTGTATTCTTCCAGCAAATCAGGCTTTGTGGCCTCTCTCATAGAGACCGGACCCGCGCTGCTCAACTCAAAAAAGCGACGCAGTCGGTCGAGGACAAAACGGAAAGGAACCATGCAGGTCGTCGAGAACCTCGTCACGGAAACGGCGCGTGCCATTTCCTTCCTGAGCCGCCTGCCGGTACCGGATCGCTTCTTTGCAGGGCATGACGGAAGCCTCAGCCGGACGGTCGCCGGATTCCCGCTGGCTGGCCTGATCATCGCCCTGCCCGCAGCCTTGATCATGGCACTCCTGTCGGCCTCCGGTGTCGACCCGGTGCTTGTGGCTCTGATGGGTATCGGGCTGCAGGTCGTGCTGACCGGCGCCCTGCACGAGGACGGCCTGTCAGACACGGCGGACGGGCTGGGAGGTGGTCGCAGCCGCGAGAAGGCGCTGGCGATCATGAAGGATAGCCGCATTGGCACCTATGGTGCGCTGGCGCTCATCCTGTCGATCGCGCTCCGTGTCGCGGCGCTCGCGATCCTGATCGAAACCCTACCACCGCTTGCCATGGCCCTTGCCTGGCTGGCTGCAGCAAACCTCAGCCGAAGCCTGATGGTTTGGCACTGGTCCGCCCTACCCTCGGCGAGGCCTGACGGCGTGGCTGGATCGGCCGGCGCCCCGAATCCGGAGGCGACGCGTATGGCCCTGGTTCTCGGCAGCGTGCTGACAGCAGGCATCGGCCTTCTTACTCTGCCGTTCCACGCGTGGTTTGCCGCCGGCCTGGTTGCGGCTGGTATCGTGGCGACCTTCACGCGCCACTGCCGCAAGCGCATCGACGGACACACCGGCGACACGATCGGCGCCAGTCAACAACTCTGCGAGATCGGCTTCCTCGTGACCCTTGCCATCATTCTCTGAGCGACCGATATAGGAGCGAAACCAAAGGGCTCGCGATGGAATCTCCCTGCATTCTCATCTGTTCGATCGATGACAAGACCGGCTACTGCTTCGGCTGCGGTCGTACACGCGACGAGATCGGCTCGTGGACGAGCTATACCAGCCTCGAGCGGCGATCGATCATGGCTGAACTGCCGACGCGCCTCGAAAACGTCGAGCGCAAGCCCCGCCGCGAGACACGCCGCACGCGCCTGGTACGTGAACGCGAGGGCGGCTGATGCGGTTTGTTGTCGGCATCGCCATTCTCGCGATCGGCCTCGTCATTCTCGTGATGAACCATGACAGCGGCCAGAGCTTTGGCTTGGACAACGAAGCCTTCGGCCGTCTGGTCGTGGCGTTACCAATCCTGCTGATGATCTCGGCCGGCATTCTGGTCGGCCGGCGCAATATGGGCCAGAGCCTGCGCCAGATGGCGATCTGGGTGCTGATCGCTCTCGTCCTCGTCACCGGCTATCTCTATCGCGGCGATTTTCAGAGCGTTGGCGAGCGTGTTCTCGCAGGCCTGATCCCGGGTCGGGCCATTACGGTCACGACACCCGATGGTTCCGCCGAAGTGATCGTGCATAAGGCGCTCGGTGGGCATTTCGAGACCACGGTCGAGATTGGTGCCGTCGCCGTGCCCGTGCTGATCGACACCGGAGCGAGTTCCGTCGCCCTGCGCTACGAAGACGCCATGTTGATGGGCATTGATCCTGGCGAGCTCAGCTTCACCCGCACAGTGCTTACCGCCAACGGTCGCGCCTCCGCAGCCGCCTTGCGCATTCCCGAAATGCGACTAGGCCCCATCGTCCGAACAAACGTCGATGCCGTCGTGCTCGAAGAAGGCCTGCTCGACCAGAGCCTTCTCGGCATGAGTTTCCTCTCGACGCTGAGTTCGATGCAGATGCAAACCGACGAACTCAGGCTGCGCGACTGACGGAAGCCGATCAGGGCCGGAGCTTGTAGCCCGTCTTGAAGATGTAGGCGAGGAAACCGAGGCAGGCGGCGAGGAAGATGCCGATCATGCCCAGGCTGATGAGCGGATGCACATCCGACACCTCGAAGAAGCTCCAGCGGAAGCCGCTCACCAGATAGAGCACCGGATTGAGATGGCTGACGGCCTGCCAGAAGGGCGGCAGCATGTCGATCGAGTAGAAGGTTCCGCCCAGGAAGGTGAGAGGCGGCACGACCAGCGACGGCACGAGGCTCAACTGCTCGAAATTCTTCGCCAGAATACCGATGATGAAGCCGGCGAGGCTGAATGTGATCGATGTCAGTACCATGAAAAACAGCATGAGCGCTGGATGGGCGATTTCGAGATCGACGAAGAACATCGCCGTCGCCAGGATGATGAGGCCGATCATCATGCCCTTCGTGGCGGCAGCCCCGACATAGCCGATCAGGATTTCCGTCATCGCCACCGGCGCCGACAGGATTTCATAGATCGTCCCGGTGAATTTCGGGAAATAGATGCCCGCCGAACCGTTCGACACGCATTGGGTGATCAGCGCCAGCATGATCAGGCCAGGCGTGATGAAAGCGCCATAGGAGACGCCGCCGATCTCTTCCATGCGCGAGCCAACCGCTGCTCCGAAGACGATGAAGTAAAGCGCTGTGGACAGGACGGGCGAGATCACGCTCTGCAGCAGTGTGCGGCGCATCCGTGCCATCTCGTAGACATAGATGGACTTGATCGCTTCGATGTTCATGCAGCCTCTCCGATCAACGAGACAAAAATGTCTTCCAGAGACGTCTGGCGTGTGGAGACATCGCTAAATTTCAGGCCGGCGGCATCAATCGCAGCCAGAAGCCGGGCAATTTCACCGTCTTCGCTACCAAGTTCGTAATCATAGACAAGTTCGCGGCCGTCTTCTCCGAGTGCCAGAGAATAGCCGGCAAGCGCTGCCGGTATCGCCTGGATTGGCTCGGTGAGCACGATCGTCAGTTGCTTGCGCCCAAGCTTACGCATAAGCGCAGTCTTCTCCTCGACCAGCAGCAGCTTGCCACGGTTGATGACGCCCACTCGGTCGGCAATGCCCTGCGCCTCCTCGATGTAGTGAGTGGTGAGGATGATGGTCACGCCCGTCTTGCGAAGGCGTTCGACGAGCTGCCACATGTCCTTGCGCAGCGCCACGTCCACGCCGGCAGTGGGCTCGTCGAGGAAGAGGATGCGCGGCTGATGCGACAGCGCCTTGGCGATCAACACCCGCCGCTTCATGCCACCCGACAATTCGCGAAGCGCATTGTTGCGTTTATCGTAGAGGCTGAGATCCCTAAGGATCTGGTCGATATAGGCGGGATCGGGCTTCTTGCCGTGCAGGCCCCGCGAAAAACTGACGGTGTTGAACACCGTCTCGAACATGTCGGTCGTCAGTTCCTGCGGCACCAGCCCGATCTCGGCCCGGGTCTTGCGAAAGTCCTTCACCACGTCATGCCCCGACACGGTCACCTGCCCGCCGCTGGGATTGGTCATGCCGCAGATGATCGAGATCAGCGTCGTCTTGCCGGCGCCATTGGGACCGAGAAGCGCGAGGATCTCGCCTTCTTCGATGTCGAAACTGACGCTGTCGAGCGCCTTGAAACCGTTGGAATAGGTCTTGGAGAGAGAATTGATGGAAATAATGGGAGCCATTTGACACTCCGGGCTGCGGAAGGTCGCACACATATAGGCCCGCGCCGCCGGCACGACCAGAGCGCAAAGGAATTCAGGTCAGGAAAGCATGGTCTCGGAATAGACACGGTTCCGGCCGTAGCTCTTCGCGAGGTAAAGCAACTGGTCGGCCGCTGCGAGATAATTGCTGAAACTCTCCCGTCCGGCGATTTCCGCAAGCCCGATCGAGATGGTTACGTTGATATCCTGGTCGTCGAGTGCCACCCGCAGGCTCTCGATCTCGCGCCGCAATGTCTCGCAGAGCGCTGATCCCTTTTCGACATCGAGACCCAGCATTAAGACGCTGAATTCCTCGCCGCCGAGCCGGGCCAGAAGGTGGCCGCTGCCGTCGAGCCGACGTGCGAGCTTGGCACCGACCGCCTGCAGAACCCGATCGCCGATTTCATGGCCATAGGTGTCGTTGAGCTTCTTAAAATGGTCAATGTCGAGCATGGCGATGCAGCATGGCTCGTCCCGCTCAAGACGTCCTGCCACTTGCGCCGGCCCCTCGTCGAAAAAGTAGCGACGATTGGGAAGACCTGTCAGATAATCGCTGAACGCGGCCACGCGGAGCTGCCGGAGTTGCGCAAGCGTTTCGATATTGTGCTGGATACGGCACTGCAGCTCCTCGATCACATAAGGTCGATAGACGAAGTCGTTCGCACCTGCCTTGAGGAAGCTTGCCGACAGAAGGCGGTCGGCGGACGAGGAAATGCCGATGATCCGGAGACGGTCGCTGTTGTGATCGCGACGGATTCGTCGCGTCAGTTCGTAGCCATCCATGTCGGGCATGTTGTAATCGGTGATCACGAGCTCGATATGCGGCTGGCGCGTCAGGATATCCATGGCCTGATATCCGGTCGCCGCCTCGTAGACCTGGAATTTCTGCACTCGCAGGAGATCGGCCAGCATGGCCCGGGCCGAAGGCAGGTCATCGACGACGAGCACGCCGACCTGTCGATTGCCAAGGAGGCGCAGGACAGACGATACGACGAGGTCGATCGCGCCTTCATTGTTCTTGACGTGGTAATCGGCCACGCCCTTTTGCAGCAGGCGCTCGCGCAGGTCACGATTGAAGTCGGCAGTGAACACGACCGCCGGAATTCCTTGAGCGATCACGGCATCAAGGATTTCGCCATCCGATGCGCCGGGCAGATTGAGATCGACAACCGCGACGTCGAACGTATCGCCGCCGCGCATCACGTTACGGAAGACGTCTGCCGAGGCGCATTGGGTCACCTGGCAGAAGAAGTCGTTTTCCAATCGGTGACGCATCACCTGGGAGACCGCGCGGGAATCCTCGATGATCAGGACTCGGCCCTGCTCCGCGCGTTTTGAACCCACGACAGTCTGCTTGGTGTCAATCTGATCAGAAAAATACATAAAATATCCGCCGCATTCCCGAAGTCGCTCAAAAAGCGACCTCCTCCCTCGGCAGAACACTAGCGACCTTAATTATAAGTCGCACCTATTTTTTGCGGGCTTGCGCAGCTTTAATCTGAACGAGCGTGTCGAGGTTCTGATTCACGCGGCAGTAGAACTCTTCGTCGATGAACGGACGCAGCATGAAGTCGTTTCCGCCAACCTTCAGGAAGCGCGCCGACAGCAGTCGGTTGGTCGACGACGAGACGCCGATGATTCGCAGTTCATGCGACCCGCGCACCGAACGGATGCGTCGCGTCAGCTCGAAACCATCGATATCGGGCATGTTGTAGTCGGTGACCACGAGGCCGATATCGGAATTGGCCTTCAGGATCTCGATCGCCTTTGCGCCACTCTCCGCGAGGCTGACGCGGAAATTGTAGCGGCGCAGGCGGCTCGACAGAAGGGCGCGTGCGGTCGGGCTGTCGTCGACGATCAGAACGTGATGACGGTGGTTGGTCAGGAAGCGGTAGACCGATTCCGCCAGCATTTCGACGGCAAAGACATTGTCCTTGAGGATATAGTCGACGATGTCCTTGGCGAGAAGCTTCTCGCGCATCTCGTCCTGGAAGGTCCCCGTGAAGACCACGGTCGGGATGTTGCAGTCGATCAGATATTCGAGCGCTTCGCCGTTTTCGGCACCGGGCAGGTTGATGTTCGAGATCGCGAGCTTCACCGGTTCATCCGACAGCTCATTGGCCATTTGCAGATCTTCGAAGGTTCGGCAGATCTCGATGTCGACGCCCATCAGCTCCTTGAGGCGCTGACTGATCATCTGGGTGAAGACATTGGAGTCCTCTCCGAGAACGATCCGAACATCGGGAAAGTTTTCTCCCGAATACTGCATTCCAGAAATACCGAGAACTGCCATGACCAGCCTTCACTGTCTTGTTTATTTGTAAGACATCTAACAAAGGCCCTTTGCGGAAGCGTTAACTCAGGCCCCTGGCCGGCATCAACAATTCCGCATAGTTAAGCATTAAAGAATATCCAGGTATCCTGGCGAGCGATGTCAGAACCGCTCACTTGATGGTGGCGACACCATCCTTGATTTCGACGGTTTCATCGCCGGCAAGCCCGATGCGGTCCCCGTTGGGCAAGGTCAGAAAACAACCGGATGCACAGATCGTGTCGGAGCCCCCGACATCCAGCGAAATTTCGGTTCGAGTGCCTTCCTCGACCACGACGATAACCTCGACGGAGCTGCCGGTATTCAGCACCGAGGCGGCCAAGGTCGGCCCCGCCAACAGGCTGCTAACCACCAAGACAACCAGCTGCGCATAGAACTGCTTCATGCCGATAGCGGAGCCAAAGGCTCCGTCCTCTCAACCGCGCTCGGTACACTCCCGACCGCTCCTGCCCCTCTTGTGCCCCATTTCGCCTGAATGGCGGCTGAATGCGGCGTTCATGGCAGGAGTTTGTCATCATCCGGGTCCGGAGACAATTCCTCCGGGATGTGTGAACGATCATCCGCTCGTGCCTTGCGCCGTATGAGAGCTTGCCGGTCATGCTCCTGAAGGTGCAGCATGACGTCCTGATGCGGGTAAGGCATGACGATGTCGCGGGCACGGAAACGCCTGAGGATCTCGATACGGACTTCATTGCGCACCCGCAGACCGTCAGCAATATCAGCGAGATGAAAGCGAAGTTCGAAATCGAGCGAGGATGCACCGAAACGGAGGAATTCCACATGCGGCTCAGGATTGCGCAGGACGTCGGACCGCTCGTTCACCACAGCCAGGAGCACATCGATCACCTCCTGCGGATCGGCATCATAGGCCACGCTGACCGGCACCTCGGAGCGCTGCATGCGGTTTCGATGGGTCCAGTTGCCGAGCGGCGCATTGATAAGCTCGGAATTCGGCACGATGATCGACTGGCGCCGGAAGGTTTCGATCTCGGTCGCGCGGACCGAGATCCGCTTGACGATGCCTTCATTGACCCCGGTGATCACGTGGTCGCCGACCTTGAAGGGCCGTTCGACCAGCAGGATCAACCCGGAAACGAAGTTTGAAACGATGTTCTGCAGGCCAAAGCCGATACCGAGAGAGAGCGCACCGGCCACGAGCGCCAGGCTCGAGAGATCGATACCGGCTGCGGAAATGCCGATGATGCCGGCAATGCCGGTGCCGAGATAACCGACACCGGTCTTCACCGAATTGCGCACGCCACCGTCGATATGGCTGCGCGCCATGACATTGCCGTCCAGCCACTTCTGGAACCAGCGCGTCACGAAAAGGCCGGCAGCGAACAGAAGGATACCGCCGAGAATGCCGAAGATCGAGATGCGGATCGTGCCGACATTGATCTCGGTAAAGAGGTTGAAGAGCCAGAGCTGCAGATCGCGCGGCTGGAACCCCCAGGACATCAGGATGAGCGGAATGCCGGTCACCAGCGCGAAGGCGTAAATGACCAGACCGGCGCCGATGCCGCTCTGGTCGAGGCCAACAGCCGAGAGACGGAAACGGCGGCCGATGAACCGACCGACCCTGGTTTCCCCGAACTGATTGGGAGCGGAAATCGCCTTGCCGGTCAGGATGCCGATATACATCGTCGCCAGAACCGCGCCCGTGAGAACGATCTGGGTCGCGAGGAAGCGGGCGAGCCCGACATAGCCGATGGCCGCAGCGAGGATCAGGACGGCACCGACGATCCGAAGCGTGATCGATACCGCCCGTGGCCAGGGGCGGCCACGCACCGAAGGATCGCCCGACTCGGCGAGCACCGGGCGCAGGAAAGACATGAGGAAGAGCAACAGGCCGATGACAACCGAGGAGGCAAAGCTACGCATCACGGTCAGCACCACAGGCGAGCTGTAAGTCTCATTCATGACCGAAACGACGTAGTCGAGGCCGTTGACGAGCGCCATCAGGAAGATCGCGATGCTGAGGTCTCGCGCTCCCTTGTTAGAAAGTTTGACCAATCGCCAATGGGGCGCCGCGGGCGCAAGCACCGCTCTCGAAATCGCCATGACGAAGAAGACGAGACCGATCAATGTGAAGACCGACGCAACGATCGGAGCAATGTCGGTTCTCAGCACATTGAACGTGGCGAGCAGGAAATACGTGGAGGCCAGAAAGAAGCTGAGCGCCAGAGATGGCAGGATCGTGGAGAAGAAGGCGACCGAGAAGCGGCTGAGATAGGAGGGGGCTTCGATCGTCAGATCGCGCCTGTTGATCCGTCCGAAGAGACGGTACTCCAGAAAAAGGATCAGCGACGCGAGGGCCATCGACAGGAACACTGCAATGGCCAACTGCAAGGCCTTGAACTTGAAAACGAAGCTCAACCAGCTCGTGATGCTGCGCTGAACCCTCGCCGCATCGGCAGAGAAAGACTGGAGCGCCTCCTCGAGGACACTTCCATTGATATCGGTATGCTCGAGCAACCGGCTGGTAAACAATGATCGACGCGTGTCGGAGATCCGATCGGACAGCGTCTTCGCCTCAATCGACAGATCCTCAGCTTGGCCGGTCAGCGCATTGACTTCCGCCCGCGCGGCATTGAGCCGCGACCTCTCCTCAGCGACGCTCGCGCTTTCGGGCGGCAGTCCCTCGGCGGGCGGCTCGCCCAGTTCCGTCAACCGTCCCTGAATGGCATCGATTCGCGGACGCAAATCGACGGTAATCGCCAGTGCTTCCCGCCCGAGAGCATCGGACTGCACCTTGAGGTCAGCAAGAACGCCGTCTTCCTGGAGGTTTTGCTCGACCTGATCGCGCAGCCCGGTCAGGCGCGTGCGCGCTTCCTCGACGCGCTTCTCGGCGGCGACGATCTGCTCGTCACGTTGCGGCGGCGGCGCGACCGGGGCCCCAGCCGGGGCCACTGTCTCCGGTTGCAGCTGCGGCCCCTCGGGCGCTTCGGACGGGGCCGGCTCAGTCACCGCCGGGGTGGCATCGGTGTCCTGTGCCAGGCTAACGCTTGGCGTAAGCAGGAAAGAAAAACCCGCCGCCAGCAGGCTGAGCGCGAGGGCGAAAGAAATCGAACGGAATCGGATCAAAACGTGGTCCAGTGCGTGGATGAAAGCCGCAGGACAATAGATCCAGTTAAAGGCAAAAGAAAGAAGGGCTTAATGGAAGAACCCGCCGCCCCTGATGGACCGGCGGGCAAAATTCATGCGTCAGACGGCGGCCTGTCGCAAAGCTTCGAAGCGCGCGACCTGATCTTCCAGGAGATTGCGCTCCTTGTCGCGACGGACGAAGACCTTGAACATGGCCTTTCCGTCGGCATTCATGAACCAGACGGAACAAGACCGGCGCCCATGGAAGCCGCGATCGACGAAAGCGATCGAGACACAACGTTCCTTCCGGATGTGACCGCCGATCGGACTATCGCCATGGATGTTGAACCAGCCATGCCCCTCGCTGCCTTCGGGCAGACTGCCCTCGACTTCGAGCACGATGTCTTCGGTGTGGACGATCATCAGGATCTCGCCCCAGGATGTAAGGTCCTTCCAGATCGGCTCCCACTTCTCGGAGGGCACCAACACAGCGGCCCCTTCCGGGAGGATGGCCAGCACGTCGGCAGGCGTGACTTCGGCCTTGGCGGCGATCTGTTCGATCACACCGTCAGGCTTTTCGGCGAGCGCCGCCAGCGCCCGCTCGCGTCTTTCGCCGTGGCTTTGCGTCAACGTGTCCATCTAAGCCTCACGCGGCTTCCGAAGCCGAGCGCTTGCCCGAGCGGTCTTCGTGGATGATGACGTCGAAGCCCTCGAAATGCGGGCCCGAGAGATACTGAACCTTGCTTTCGCCGGCGCGTGCATGGGCGGCGCGGAACTGCTCAGACTTGGTCCAGGCGACGAAATGGCCATGGGTCTCCCACACCGTGTGCGAGGCATACAGCGTGTGGTCTTCCGCCTTCGGACCCTTCAGCATGTGGAATTCGATGTAACCCGGCATTTCGGCCAGTCGGCCTTCGCGGGCCTTCCACTGGTTCTCGAAGGCTTCCTCGAAGCCCGGGACGACGCGAAAACGGTTCATGGCGATGTACATGGGTCTGCTTCCCTCTTTGCAAGACAAGATCTGATCGTCGCGGTTGGGCATGCGCTCGGCTGGCGAGTTTACCTCGAAAACCTGCGTTCTGGAACGACCGCGCTCTGTTGCCTTCCTATTTAAACTTGTGTAGCACAGTCAAGTTAAATGTCGGGGGCTTCCCGCACATGCACATTCTCATTTATCGGCGATCCGGAGACGGCTTTGTGCCTACATCCGGACGCCCGGATCATAGGTTCGAGCACATCAATGTTGTCCCTTCGCCCATCCCGCCGCAAGCTCCTCTCCACTCTCGCCTTCGCCCTTTCCTTGCCGCTCGTTCTGCCTCAGACGGCAGGGGCAAAGGATGCCGAGCGGATCGTGGCGATCGGCGGCACCGTGACGGAGATCATCTATGCGCTCGGCGAGGGTGACAGGGTGGTCGCTGTCGACACGACGAGCCTATATCCGCCGGAGGCAAGCTCCAAGCCTGATATCGGCTATGTCCGCCAGATCTCCGCAGAAGGCGTTCTCTCGCAGAGACCCGATCTGATTATCGCGGAAGCCGGTGCAGGACCGGTCGACTCCATCAACATCCTGAAGGCCAGCGGCCTCAGCTTCGCCAGCATCCCCTCGCCGCCCGACACATCGGCAATTCCGGAAAAGATCCGCGCTGTCGGCCAAGCGATCGGACGGGCGGAAAAGGCAGAAGAACTGGCGAAAACAGTCGAGGCAAGCCTGAAAGCCGTTGAAGACAAGGTGAAGGCCGCAACAGGCCCGAAAAAGAAGGTGCTGTTCGCTCTCTCTCTTGCCAATGGACGCGTCATGGCCGCCGGTAGCGACAGCTCTGCCGATGCGATGATCCGCCTCGCCGGTGGCGAAAACGCCGTATCGACGATCTCCGGCTACAAGCCACTGACCGATGAAGCGGTAATCGCTTCTGCTCCCGACGTCATCCTGGTGATGAGCGGCGGCGCCCAGCATCTGACGGCAGAAAAGGCATTTGAGCTCCCCGCCCTTGCAGCAACCCCGGCCGGCGCGAACAAGGCCTTCCTCACCATGGACGGCCTCTATCTCCTCGGTCTTGGACCGCGTGCTGCCGACGCCGCCCGTGACCTGAACGCCATGCTCTATCCGGAAGGGCAGTAACCGTGAACACGCTGGCCCTGATGTCGACCCTCGGCAGGCGTGACGGAGATCGCGCCGCTCTCGGGTTTATCGTTCTTGCCCTGCTCGCTGTGTTGCTGGCGATCGCGGTCTTCATTTCGATCGTGATCGGTCCAACCGGCGTCGGCCTGCCGCATCTGATCGCCTATCTGACCGGCGATCATGCGAGCATGGACCAGCAGAACCTGATCATCCTGGAAGCCGTGCGTCTGCCACGCACCGGCATGGGCCTTCTGATCGGTGCAGCATTGGGTGTCTCCGGCGCGATGATGCAGGGCCTCTTCCGCAACCCGCTGGCCGACCCCGGCATCGTCGGGGTCACCTCCGGGGCAGCACTTGCCGCCGTCATCGCCATCGTGCTTGGGCCCACACTGCTCTTTCCGTTGCAGTTCGTATTCGGCGAACAGTTTCTGCCGCTGATGGCCTTCCTCGGTGGCCTCGGCAACACTTTCCTGCTCTACGTCATCGCCACCCGCAACGGCCAGACATCGACGACAGCCCTGATCCTCTCGGGGATTGCGATTGCCGCCATGACCGGCGCTGCCACCGGCCTCCTGATCTTCATCGCCGATGACCGGGCGCTGCGCGACATCACTTTCTGGTCTCTCGGCTCATTGAGCGGCGCGACGACGGACAAGATCATCGCCATCCTGCCCTTCGTTGTCTTTGTGCTGGCGATCATCCCCTTCGTCGCACGCGGCTTGGACGCACTGATCCTCGGTGACGCCGCAGCCTTTCATATGGGCGTACCCGTGCAGCGGCTGAAGCGCATGACGATCCTCGCCGTGGCAGCCGCCTGTGGTGCCACGGTTGCGGCTGCCGGCTCGATTGGCTTCATCGGCATCGTCGTGCCCCATCTGCTGCGTCTCGCGATCGGTCCGTCACATCGCTTCCTGCTGCCGGCTTCAGCGCTCGGCGGGGCAGCCTTGCTGCTTCTCGCTGATACGGTCGCCCGCACCATCGCCGCACCGGCAGAACTGCCGATCGGCATCATCACCGCGATCCTCGGCGCGCCCGTCTTCCTGATGCTTCTACTCGGCAAACAGGGCCGCCAGGCCATGGAGGGCCTGTAATGATCCGCGCACACGACATCACGATCAGCCGCGGTGGACGCGTTCTCGTCGACAAGGTCAGCCTCCATCTGGAAGCGGGCAAGGTCACCGTGATCATCGGCCCCAACGGGGCGGGCAAGTCCACCCTCTTGAAGACCCTTTCGGGCGAGATGCGCCCCGACCACGGCGACGTCCTTTACCAGGACCGGCGTATCGCCTCGCTGAGCCCCGTAGAACTCGCCCAAGAGCGGGCAGTGCTGCCACAATCCACAGCACTCTCCTTCCCCTTCACGGCGCTTGAGGTGGTGCGCATGGGCGCCGTTGCGCATGGCAGCCGCGATCCGAATCTTGCGGGCCGCCAGGCGCTCGTCCGTGTGGGGCTGAGTGGCTTTGAGGGGCGCAGCTACAACGCGCTATCAGGCGGCGAGCAACAGCGCGTGCAGCTAGCCCGTGTTCTGGCACAGATGCCCGAGCCTGTTCTTGACGGTCGTCCCCGCGCGATCTTCCTCGACGAGCCGACGGCAAGCCTCGATATCGGTCACCAGATCTCGGTTCTTGAGCTCGCCCGTGACTTTGCCCGACGCGGCGGTGTCGTCCTGGCCATCTTGCACGACCTTAACCTCGCCGCCGAGTTTGCAGATCATTTGGCCGTCCTTCACCACGGCAAACTGATCCGTGAAGGGCATCCAAAGGAAACCATCGACGATGGGACCATTGCGCATGTCTACGGCATTGCTGGCAGTGTCGGACGGCTGCCGAGCGCGGCGATACCCTATGTCTTGCCCCAGGCCCGGTTCAGCGCAACACGCTGAGCCGGCTACCTCAGTTGTCCACAGTTATCCACAGGGCAAAACCAACGAACGCGCACAAAAATCCGCAACGAACCAGGAACACACGCGACCAGACTTGAGAACGCCTAGCGAACATCGGCGACCAGAGCGACAGATATCCGCCCACTTCTTCCAGCGACATTTTGATAGCCGGCTAAGCCGATTTGTGCCTCGGTCAGGAAGGGCTTGCCGAACGACCAATGGGGTCGATTATCGCCATCCAGGTACGACCTGAACACACCGACCAACCCAAGGTGCGCAGCACTGCGCCAAAAGCCACCATATTGTTTTGAATAAGAAAATGGTGGGTGATGTAGGGCTCGAACCTACGACCCGCTGATTAAGAGTCAGCTGCTCTACCAACTGAGCTAATCACCCGCCTGACACCGTTTCCGGTCTCGTCCGCCCCGTTTCTGGTGGCGTGACCGGGCGTATAAACAGGATCTGCGACCTTGTCTAGCGCCGCTGCAAAAATTCTTGGCCGTTTGGTCAAAAAAATTTCAAAAACCTGGAAATGCCCAATGTTTTCAGAGATCCAGCATTCCCGTGGCCAGGCGGACGGCCTGACCGCCGATCCGCGCACGCGAGACGGCGCCGTCTTTCACATCGACATGCAGGTGAATGTAGGAAGGGCGGCCCATCTCAACCCCCTGCTCGATCATCATCGGGTGATGACCGTCCGGCAGCGCGTCGAAATGATGGATGGCGCCTGAAAGCGCTGCCACCGCAGACCCAGTCGCGGGATCCTCGTGAATGCCCATATCGGGCGAAAACATCCGCGCATGGAACTTTGCGGCATGATGAACACCGCCGCGACAATAGAGGTAAGCCGACGTCAGCCGTCCTTCGCTCATCGGCGCCACGCGTTCCCACAGTTGTGGCTCGAATTCGACGCTCTCGATCGTCGCCACATCGTGCAGAGGCACGAGAAGAAACGGGACGCCGGCACTCCACACCGTCGGCATATGGTTTTCAAACCCTATGGCGCTGGCCTTGACGGACAGTGCATCGGCAAGCCCTTGGCGATCCAGTTGCAACTCATGGCGGCTCGACAGCCGCGGCAGGTCGAATTCGGCGAAGCTCGCCTCCCCCGGCCTGACCCGGACGGCACAGCGCACCGGACCAATCGTCTCCTCCAGCACGGAAACGAGATCCATGTTGGCGGTCTCTCCACTGTAGGCGCGCTCTGCCAGCGCAACCGCAGTACCCACCGTCGGGTGCCCGGCAAAGGGCAGTTCTCGGCCAGGGGTAAAGATCCGGATCCGGGCGGTGTGCGATGCGTGATCGGCGGGCTGGACGAAAACGGTCTCCGAGAGGTTCATCTCTCCGGCAATCGTTTGCATCATCGCGTCGGACAGGCCGGCGCCGTCGAAGATGACAGCGAGCGGATTGCCCGCCAGTTTGCGGTCGGTGAACACGTCATAGATGGCATACTGTCTCGCCACGGGCCTATCTCCGTTGAAGGTCACGCTCGCGGCACACACTGCCCGAGGCGAAACGGCAAGGCAAGCCGAGCCCCGATCATCATCGACCCTGAAAATACCAGCCGAGAATCGGCAGCATCGCGGCCCCGTAACGCTGCGCTGCCGGATCCCCAGAGCGGATCACGACCGCCCTGGAGATTTCCGGCTCCAGACAATCGCGGGCAAAGGCGTCGATCCGAGCGGCAAGAGCCTCCGCCGTCTCCGAGAAGGTGAAGATTCGTGCCAAGGTCAGACGTCGCGAGCGATAGCTGGCGTAAAGCACAGGATCGGCATGCGCCAGGTTGAGATCAAGCCCTGTCTCCTCCATCACCTCGCGCCGCATGTTGCCCTCAATGTCACAAGCCCCATCCACGACGTCGGACAAGTCGAGCGAACCCGCCGCAAAATAGACCTGTCCTGGATTGGCGGTGTGCGGCGCCATCTCGACCGCGACCAGCGCCCCGTCGGATGAGACGATGACGGGATAGCCGAACAGGTGACAGGCACCGGCAAGCTCCGGCTGGCGCCGCCACCAGAGGAAGGTGGCAAAGTTCGACACATGGCCGAGTGCCTCAAGATGCCCATCGCGATAGCGGATCTGACGCTGCAGGATCATCCGGCCGTTGAAGAGGGCCGGGTTCGCCGTCACCTCACGCTCCCAGTTGGCAGAGATGGCAGTGCTCTGAGCAAGGTCCAGCGGATGCGGATCGGCTGCCACCCTCAGCGCTAGCGAGCGAACCGGATGCAGGCTACCATCGGTCGGCAGGCCAACCTCGTCAGTCAAGAGATCGCTCATGGCAGATGCAAGGTGATGGCAATCGGGCAGTGGTCCGATGCCTTGGGCCGGTCCCATCCGGTACGCGGATAGCGCTCGACCTCCTGCCCCGGCGGAAAGGGGGTGCGGAATGGCTGACCGTTGCGGATGACCTCTGGTAACGTCTGAGGATTGGCCTGTGCGAGCCCTTTGGAAAGCCAGATATAGTCGAGCTGACACAAATGCTGTTCTTCGGGACCGCGCGCATGATAGAGCGTCCAGCGATCGAGCGGGTCTCGCCTAAGCATGGGGTTTTCGGCAAAACCGTCATGTGAGAACGCATCAAGGGCACTCGGCAGATCCGGCCGGTGGACGTAGTCATAGCCCGAGCGCCGATCGCCGATCACGTCGATGCGCTCCTGATAGTCGTTCATGTCGCCGCAGATCACGAAGTTGCGCCGCGAAGCATTCTCTGGCCCGAAACGATTCTCGATGATGTGCCGTACCGCCTTTGCCTCGGCCTCGCGGATCGGCATGGTCGAGGTACGCCCGTCCATTCCATCACGGCCATTGGTCATCGACTTGAAATGCACCACGTAGACCGTCAGTGGCCGACCTCCGACGCGCAGGTCGAGTTCCAGGCAGTCGCGTTTGAAGATCCGGTCATCCGGCCGGATCCGCTCCCCGAGCCCCGGATGATAGAGGCCAAGATCGTGATAGGTGAGCGCTGCATGGCTGGTGACGTCGCGCAGCTCGATCGGCTGACCGTCGCGGGTCTTCTCTCGCATCAGCACGGCAACGTCGATGCCGCGGCTGTCATTACCCTCGACCAGATATTTCTGCCGATAGCCCGAGCCGATCATGCGGAAGAGATAGCCGTATTCGAATGCCTTGAGCGCCTCCATGTTGTCGACCTCCTGCAGGCACAGGATATCGGCATTGGTGTCGGCAATCGCCAGCCCCGAGAGCTGTCGGGTGTCGTCGGTGGAAGATACGACCCGCGCCGCCTCGAGCCGCTCGTAGTCGGCTTCCGACTTGATGTCGAACAGCTTCAACACCCGGTCGGATTTCAGCTGGTTGCGATAACCGGTGAAATCGAAGCGCGCGATCAGGTTTTCGATGTTGAAGGTCGCGATGCGAATGGACATGAACACCTGACGGGGGATCGGTTGCGAAGGCGGCGGATCGACTGCACTCAACCACGCCCCTTCCGTATCCGCAACCCAAAGCAGGCGTGCCTAAAGCTGTCAGGCCGCCTGGGCCAGCGCATGCCCGACGAGCCTGCCGAGGCGACGGATGCCTTCCTCAATCATCGCCTCGTTGGCGCAGGAATAGGAAAGCCGGATCGTATTGGCACCGGAACGATCGGCAAAGAAGGCTTGGCCCGGCACGAAAGCCACCTTTTCCGTCTCGACGGATCGCGCCAGCAACTCCGCGCCGTCCATACCCTCCGGTAGCGTGACCCAGACAAACATCCCGCCCTCCGGACGTGTCCATTCGGTTCCATCAGGCATGTATCTTTCCAGCGCCGCCAGCATGGCATCGCGCCGCGCCGCATAGGCTGCCCGGATCTTGGCAATCTGTGCCGGAAAATGCTGTGCGGCCACCTCGGCCACGACCATCTGGTTGATCGTCGAGGAATGCAGATCTGCGGCCTGTTTCATCAACACGAGCTTGCGGATGACCGGCTTGGCCGCCACGACATAGCCGACGCGCAGACCGGGTGCCAGCGTCTTGGAAAAGCTGCCGCAATAGATAGTCCGGCAGGCGTCGATGCCGCCACTGCGGGCAATGTCGAGCGAAAGGATCGGCGCAATGGCCTCGCCGTCATAGCGCAGATGCTGATAGGCCGCGTCTTCGATCACCGGAATGTCGAGCTCGTCGGCCAATGCCAGGATCTGGTGCCGTTCCTCAAGGCTCACGGTCTGACCCGTCGGATTGGCGAAATCGGTTGAGAGATAGGCAAACTTCACGGCACGCCCCTGCGTCGCTACCTCCGCCCTGTAGCTCTCGGGCGTCCGGTTTCCGATCGACAGCTGATCATAGGCAGGCTCATAGGCATTGAAGGCCTGCAACGCGCCGAGATAGGTCGGCCAGGTCACAAGCGCCGTGTCGCCGGGCGACAGAAAGAGCTTGCCTAGATAGTCGAGCGCCTGTTGCGAGCCTGACGTGATGAAGATGTTGTCGAGCTCGCAGGCAATGCCGAGCCGCCCCATTTCCTCCTTCAACCAGGCACGCAGCGGCAGATACCCCTCCGAGACCGAATACTGCAGCGCGCCGCCAGCTTTCCCATCGGCAAACAGGCCGGCGTAAGCCTCGGCAAACTCCTTTTCGGGAAACAGCGCCGAATCGGGAATACCGCCCGCAAACGAGATGATGTCAGGCTTGTCGAGGAGCTTCAGGAGCTCCCGAATTTCAGACGCGCGCATGCGCGACGACCGCGTGGCAAAGACATGATCCCAGTTCAGCATCGGCGTTTCCTCAAGTCTTGTTGTTATCTTAGGCAGCAGACCATGAAAATCTCGATAGGTCAACAATACTGACCTATCGAGGCGAACTTGTGCGTTTTACCGTTTGGCAACCATGTTGTCGCTGTTTGTTCAGGCAAACCTAAAACGCAAGACGATTCGCTCTATAGTCTCGGTAACAGTGAAAGGACCCGCCACTTGCCGATGCGAAAGCTCACCCTGCCGATGGTCGGCGTCGACAATGAAGCGGATCCGCCCTGGGAGCATCTGAGCACTCTCTTCCACATCTTCCCCCACATCGTCGCAGCCATCGCGATCCTGTCCGCCGCCATCCTTCCCTATATGGAGGGGCGGACGGTTGAGGTACTGATCGTGATGGCGATCCTGTCGCTGCAGGTGATCATGCGCGGTGTCGCGGACTTCCGTTTCCGTCGGCGGGGGGCAACTGACACGGCACAGCAATGGCTGAAGCGCTTCACGCTCGTATCTGTCCTCTCAGGGGTCGCTTGGGGTGCGTCGCTTGCCATCCTCTACAGCGGCGGCAGCCCTGACGCGCAGGTGGTGATCCTCGCTGTTGGCTGCGGCATCCTCCAGTCGAGTGCGGCACGCGCCTATATGGCGCCTCGCTCCACCCTCCTGGTCATCGTCGTGATGACGGCCTCGGTCAACCTAGTCGCGGTGCGTGAGGGCAACTGGATCATGGTTCCGATCTGCCTCGCCTATGTCGGCTTTCTCGCCAGCTACATGATCCGGCTGATCGCCATGGACGAGAGACGCCTGGCGGCAGAGACGAAGACCCGAACGCTGGTGGCCGCCCTGGCCGAAAGCAACGAGAAACTCACTGATGCCAACGAGCAATTGCGCCGTCATGCCGAGACCGACGCGCTGACGGGCCTTGGCAACAGGCGTGGCTTTGACGCGCAGTTAAGCCATCGTCTCGGTCGATACCGCAATGACCGCGAACCTCTGGCGCTGCTCCTGATCGACATCGACCACTTCAAGCTCTTCAACGACACCCATGGCCACCAGGCCGGGGATGCAGCGCTCCAGGTGGTGGCGGAAGTGATCGCTGCATGCATGCGGGACGTTGATGGCACGGCTGCACGCTATGGCGGCGAAGAATTCGCCATGGTTCTGCAGGGCAATCGTGCCCTGCAGCCGGCTGTCTTCGCGGAGGATCTACGCAAACGCGTCGCTTCCGTGTTCCTGCCGACGGCCGATGGTGGATCGGCAAACCTGACTGTCAGCATCGGCGTGGCAAAAGCGGGCCCTGAAGACGATGAGCGCAGCCTGATCGCCCTTGCCGATCGCAGGCTCTACGCTGCCAAGGGCCTCGGGCGAGACCGGGTCTGCGACACCGATCACGCGAAACGGCTGGTCAGTTCCGCCTGACCCCAGCGCCACACGGACAAGAAAAAGCCGGAGAAGTTTCCCTCTCCGGCCTGTTGTTCATCCCTGGAGATGAAGATCAGTTGCGGGCCTTGTCGACCAGCTGGTTCTTGGCGATCCACGGCATCATGCCACGCAGCTTCGCGCCGACTTCTTCGATCTGGTGGCTGTCGTTCATGCGGCGGATGCCCTTGAAGCGGGCAGCACCGGCACGGTATTCCTGCATCCAGTCCGAGGTGAACTTGCCGGTCTGGATGTCGTGCAGGACGCGCTTCATTTCAGCCTTGGTTTCAGCGGTGATGATGCGCGGGCCCGTGACGTATTCGCCCCACTCGGCCGTGTTCGAGATCGAGTAGTTCATGTTGGCGATGCCGCCTTCATAGATCAGGTCGACGATCAGCTTCACTTCGTGCAGGCACTCGAAATAGGCCATTTCAGGCGCATAGCCGCCTTCGACTAGCGTCTCGAAGCCGGCGCGGATCAGTTCGACCAGACCGCCGCAGAGAACGACCTGTTCGCCGAAGAGGTCGGTTTCGCACTCTTCCTTGAACGAGGTTTCAATGATGCCCGAACGGCCGCCACCAACGCCACAGGCGTAGGAGAGAGCGAGTTCAAGGGCGTTGCCAGAACCGTTGTGGTGGATGGCAACGAGGCAGGGAACGCCGCCGCCCTTCTGATATTCGCCACGAACCGTGTGGCCGGGGCCCTTCGGAGCGATCATGACGACGTCAACGGTCGACTTCGGCTCGATCAGGCCGAAATGCACGTTCAGGCCGTGGGCGAATGCGATCGCAGCGCCGTCACGGATGTTCGGTGCGATGTCGGCCTTGTAGATGTCGGCCTGGAGTTCGTCCGGGGTCGCCATCATCATCAGATCGGCCCAGGCGGCAGCTTCGGCAACCGTCATGACCTTCAGGCCATCGGCCTCTGCCTTCTTGATGGTCGGAGAACCGGCCTTCAGGGCAACAACCAGGTTCTGGGCGCCGGAATCCTTCAGGTTCAGCGCATGGGCGCGGCCCTGCGAACCGTAGCCGATGATGGCAACCTTCTTCGACTTGATCAGGTTCAAGTCGGCATCACGATCGTAATAGACGCGCATTGTAGTGTCCTTCCCTATGCTTTTCAGTTGTGGTGGATGTTGTTAATCGGCGAGCCGGAACGGGATGCCCCATCCAGGCCCGCCAGTACGCGGTCGGTGCCGTAGAGAGCGAGAAAGGCGGCAACCGCCTTCGTCGCCCGGGCGCCAAATTTGTGGGTCTGCGGTGCTTCGCCGAGCAGCATGCGTACATGCAGATCGCTGACGATCAGGCCGTAAAGGGTACGGTACGCGTCCTCACCATCGCCGAAACGCAACAGGCCGTCGCGCTGGCCGGCATCGAGCAGCGCCCGTGCCCGGCGATCGATCTGGCGCCGACCACGCTCCAGAAGCAACGTACCGAGCTTCGAACCGTCACGGCTCGACTGGCCGATGGCGAGCCGGTTGAGGGCGAGGGAAACATCGCCGGCGAGAACCTCGAGCAGATCGCGAGCAAAGACCTCGAGATGATCGGTCAGGGTCGCGACCGTCAGGCGCTCGCCCGGTCGCTCAAATGTGCGAACCTTGCTCGCCTGATAAGAAATCATCGCCGACAGAAGACCGTCACGGTCGCCGAACCACTTGTAGAGGCTTTCCTTCGAACAGTTGGCAGCCCGCGCCAGACCGGCCGTGGTGACCGCCTTGTCGCCGCCCTCGACGAGAAGACGCAGCGCCTCCGCCAGAACGGCGTTCTGACGCGGCGTGAATTCCGATGTCTGATTGTCGATGGACATAGGCGCCTCCTGGTACCGTACGGTACGGTTCGCAGGCTTTATGTCCTGAGGGAGTGCGCAGGTCAAGAATGAATTTGCGAAAAAAGAATGCAGATGCCTGGGGAAGGAGATCTTGTTTTGAGCATCACTCCCTCACCTTTCACCCCACAAAACTGTCACAAAAGGGTGATGATGACAAAAAATAATCGTTGTATGTCATAGTTAAATGACGGTGTATTTCCAGACTAACC
>NZ_FTMQ01000001.1 GCF_900156055.1 Rhizobium sp. RU33A
TCAAAGTTGCGCTCTTGGCGCGGGGTGGAGCAGCCCGGTAGCTCGTCAGGCTCATAACCTGAAGGCCGCAGGTTCAAATCCTGCCCCCGCAACCAACATAATCCTGACCGACGCAATCAAGCATCCCGTTCAGCCACAACGGCATGAAAACCGTTCAAATACCCCAGCCTCTCTGCCCTGTCCTTGAACTCACCCGCCCTCACACGGCGGGCGAACTCGTTTGCGTGCTGTTCGCGCAGCCCGGCCGTATAATCTTGGAACGCCTGCATTGAAGCCAGTACACCAGCAAGGCGGCCATGGATGGTCAGCTCCGCTGACTTGCCATCGGCAGACGGCGCTATCACGACCTTCTGGACCAGCTCTCTCAAGAAGTTGAAATGACGTTGCACGTCGTCATGTTCGCTCGCACCGGCGCGCGCCACCGCCGTCAACGCACCGATCGCGGACGTAAACATCGATGGATTAACCGTAAAGGTCTTCGGCGGACCGCGACGCTTCGTCTGCTGGATACGAAGCGACGCTTCATTCTCGTCATGCTGGCTCTGCAGGTCATCAAGCAATTTGTTGAACGCTTCGATTTGCGGCTGGCCATTGAGGATACGATCAGTGATCTGAGCAGCAATGGCCTCTTACTTTCGCGACACCTCGCTGAGGTGGCTCTTCAGCTTCTCTTGATCGCGTTCGCCGGTCTTTGTTGTGGCGGTCAATTGCTTGTTGATCTCATCCTGCAGCGATGTTGTGCTGCCGACTGACAAAAGGCGGGCCGGGATCGCGTCGAGAACACGTGTCTCCAGTTCTGACCGACTGATGGTCTTGGAGTTGGCGCAAACACCATCATCGAGGTGGGCGATCCGCAGGTCCTTCTGTCCATTGGTGCAGCCGTAGCGATCTTTGGACATGATGGCATACGACCCCGCGCAGTGCGCACATTCGAGCAAACCGCTGAGAAGGTAGGAGTGACGATGCGTCCGGTTGAGGCGATTTGTCGTTGTGTGATTTGAACTGCGCTTCAACCTCGATCTGCTTCTGCTTCTGCTTCTGCTTCTGCTTCTGCTTCTGCTTTACCTTTGCCCAGAGTTCATCAGATGTGCGGAGTTCGGCAACTTCGGAAACGACCCAGTCGCGTTCGTCATTCATGCGAGCTTCGCGCTGCTCCTTTTCCGGGTTCTTGCTGAACTTTCGACGGTTGAAGATGAGACGGCCCACATAGGTCTCATTGTTCAGAATACCGGTGCGGCGCTCCCTGCTGCCGTGAATTGCGGTGTCTTGCCACTTCAGTCCCCGAGGACCAGGTACCGGTGGGACGCGGTTATTTAGCTCGATCGCCATTTCCTTCGGAGAGCGGCCAAGAACGTACTGCTGAAAAATCCAGCGGATGATCTCAGCTTGTTCCTCATCGATCTGGCGAAGGCCTGGAATGCGGTCGCCATGCTCGTCTTAGACCAGCAAGCTCGCCCTTTGACGCTATCTTCTGAGCAGATGGCCGCCTGGGTCACTGGCCTTATCGTTGCAGCGATCGGTGGTGCCGCCTATCTTCGCGTTGACCCGCTCGGCGTGACCGCCGAGCTCGGAAGTCTGGTGCGGACCGCAGGTCTTTCCGCCGGTATCGTGCCGGAAACGCTCGTCGGGCTCGATACCGCCCGGGGCTGTATCAGCGCGGTCAAGACTGCCTTGCTCTCTCCCAACGGCCTCTTCGTCATCGGCCTCGTCGTGGCGCGCTTCGCTTCAGCCCTTCTCTCCGGCCGCTTTGAACCCTCATGGCCAAACGCACGCGGACTGCTGGCACGCTTCACTGTGGGCGTGCTGATGGGGTGGGGGGCAATGATCGGTCTCGGCTGCACCGTCGGTGTTCTGCTCTCGGGAATTCAAGCAGGGGCCGTCTCGGGCTGGATATTCCTGATTTTCTGTACAGCGGGCGCCGTGTCCGGCTTGCTCGGCATCCGGCGATTTGGCTAATCGTCCACGACTTGCTGGCTTATCGGCAGCCGGCCTTGGCTAAGTGCCTCGGTTTCGGCCGGGGGTACAGGATGTTCTGATCAGCCGCCGCCAACGGTCATAACGACGCTGGTCTCGTCTCGGTCGGCTCGACTACGAACAGGACGGCGCGCTTTCAGCTACAGCCGGGCTCGAGGCTTGCGCCGAACTGACCCAAAATACGAATCCAAACCGCCCGTTGGCACCTTTCCGCCTTTGCTCAGTTATTTGCCTAAAGCCAATTTTCTACAGGGTGATGGTATGTCTCAACGTTTGAAAGTGAAGGAAATGGTGATGCAGATGCACGAGAGGAACCTCGTGCTCATGAACATTCTCCGCGATATCGCCGAAAACGAGACACCGGGTCATATCGCCACTGACGCGACAGACGAACAGATCGCCCGACACTCTGCTGAAAAGGCGTTGCGTCGGAAAGAGATACTCGGAGAAATTTCGCACATCCTGCATCAAGAAGACATGGCACGCCGCGTAAAGGCATAAGTCGCTTCGACTTTGACGCTATCTGGACCTGCGGATGTCCAACAATTTTTCGAGTTTTTGCCATTCCTACGTTTGACATCACCAACGGAGTGAAGGGCGATCTCGTTCTTCCTTGCGTACGAGAACTACCGAAAGATCGTAGGGTTTAGGGAAGAATTGGGCTACGCAGGTAGATCGATTTCGGCCGTCGCGAGTTTGCCAGACGCAATGGTGATGCCTGCTTTGGGCAAGGGATCGGCGACCACTTGAGCAACATCGACTCCAGAATGCTTGCCGGGCTTTTGGATGGCGGTGAACAGCAGGTTGATCGTCTGTTCGCTGATGATGTCCAGCGCTTCATCGCTATACAGTAACGACAAGCAGCACATTCAATCAGATTGGGACGTATGACATGGCAGATCCTGTTGAGGATGGGACAGAGTTGAAGGCAATTCTCAGCGATGTTGTCTCTCAAATTAGAACACGTGCGCCTGGAATTTACGACGAGGCTGTCGCGGAAGCTAAGGAGAAGGATAAGCCAACCCCGCGCAAGGCAGACTTTAAAAAGTTCGGCATCGCAGTATTTACCAGGACCGGCCAGCTAGCCGCCGCCGGCAATGCCAGCATCGGCTTTCCGATCCAATCCATATCCAAGGTCTTCGCCCTTGAGCTTGCGCTAGAGGCGCTCGGCGAGGCTTTGTGGAAACGGATCGGCCGTGATCCATCGGGCGACCCCTTCAATTCCATTATCGATCTTGAGCGCGCTAAGGGTATACCCCGAAACCCGTTCATCAATGCTGGTGCATTGGTCGTATGCGATGTTCTCGCCGGTCTCGGAGGAAGCGCAGATCCAAATCGTCATGTGGTTCGCTTTGTTGAAAGAATGCTCGACGGTGAGGCGATGACGCTCGACAAGGATGTTATGGCCAGCGACCGTACCGGCGGCGACCTCAACCGATCACTGATGTTCATGGCGAGACACCACGGCAATCTGGATCATCCGGTAGACAAGGTTATGGAAGCCTATATCCACCAATGCGCCATCACGCTGGATTGTCGTGGACTTGCCAAGGCAGGCCGCTTTCTCATCCTTGACGACCCCGAACAAGAGAACGATGCAACCCTGGCAGCGGCGCGGCGCGCTAGGCGGATCCTTTCGGTGATGATGCTGTGTGGCCAATATGATGGCTCAGGTGACTTCGCCTATCGGGTTGGATTGCCAGCCAAATCGGGCGTCGGCGGGGGAATTCTTGCCGTTGCCCCCCACTGCGCCTCAATCGCCGTGTGGTCGCCAGCACTCGACTCAATGGGCAACAGTTGGCTCGGCACACTGGGGCTGGAGTTGATCAGCTCCAAGACCGACTGGTCTGTCTTCGGCAGGGCGCGCCGGTGAATTGCCAGCCAACACGAATTTCTTAGATAGAGCTGGCTCGTTCTGGTCGAAGAGCTTCGGGGAAATCACTTAAGGAGCGCCAAGCGCAGCGACATGGCCTTGAAGGCATAGCTTGACGAGGTCTGCGCCCCATTGCGGATTTAAAATGACTACGGGATTTTGTTCCATAATTATGCTTACCCCACAAAGGACCAACTGAATGCGAATTTAGGACTTATCCGCCTATATTGACGCTTATGATTGAAAAATTCGGACTGATCGGTTGCGCAACATCACACGTCGCAGCCTACCAAATTGCAGATCGGGCGCACACGACGTCACTAAAGCACCTTTCAGTGTGCCGCCACCTTCAATTTGGCCTGCTCGAGTGACCAGTACTCCATATCGAAAAGGTCGGCCTCCCCAATCGGCGTGAACTTGCCGTAGGCCTCGGCTGCGTTGATTGCACGTGTCGCTTGCTCGCAGAGGTCTCCGGCGATCCTTGCCGCTTTTTCCGTGCTTCCAAGCGCATACATACCCTTGTGCCGAACAATGATCACGCGCGGATAGGCGTCGAGCATCTGCTTCGGCTCGCTCTGCCGTGCGGCATTGCGCTCGAAATACGATCTGTAGCGTGCCGCATAAGCCTCGAGTGCCTCTAAGATCGCCGCTTCGCTTGCGTCTGCCTCTATGATCATCGGCCAGGGCTTGATCCGGATGACGTGGTCCGGTGTAACGGTCCCTCGCCGCGCGATGTCCTCAAGTCGCTCGTTGGCGACATAGTCCCTGATGGCAGATGTAGAGCGATAGTCCAGAAAGACAGCCTTCTCGAATGGTGAGTTCGACTGAGATAAGGCGCGTTCCAACCGAAGTTTGAGGTCTTGGTCCTCCTGGCCATCATTGCTCTGCGGCCCGGTCAGCGTGACACCTGCACGGTCGAGTTCTTGCTCTGCCATCGTCACGAATTCAATCATCAGCTCATAGGACTTACGAGCGTCGTTCGCGAAGGTGAAAAGCCCGTGGTTTTCAAGCCATAGCCCCTCGCAGCCCGGATTTTCCCGATAGACGAGGTCGCCTGCAATTGAGAGGTCAAAGCCCGGCATGACGTAAGGGACATAGGCGACGCGGCTGCCGTAGATGCGCTTTACGGTTTCGCGCATGTCCGGCTGGTCGGCCAGGGCTAGAATTGCCGTCGCGTGTGTGTGATCGACAAATGTGAAGGGCAGGAAGGCGTGCAACAACGCCTCAACTGATGGGTTCGGTGCATCCGCTGCGATCAGGTTCCGGCGAAGCAGCGCGACCATGTCGAGATCGGAGAGCTTTGGTCCATCGCGCACTTCAAGCAGGGGAGCGAGGTGCAAGGCAGGGAGCCCTGGTGCTTCGATCGTGTCGAGATCCCATCCGCTTCCTTTGATGTGCATCAGTTTCGAGCCATTATCGGCAACGACTTTCACCGATGTGTTGCCGCCTCCGTGCAGGACGAGGTCCGGATCGCCACCGATGATGCGGGAGGAGTAGATCCGAAGGCCGAGAGCATCACTTTGGCTGGCAGCGCGTGCGGCTTCTGCATAGCGATTTGCGTCTTCGTCGTTCCAGCGGCTTTGCATCGGCATATCCTGTCTCTTGAATGAAGTCGGCGGGCAGCCGAAGCCGCCCGCCGTAAGTTCGTCAGTTTGTTAGAAGTCGAAGTTGCCGATGTTGTCCTTGGTAAAGACGGTCCGCTCCGGAAGCAGGATGATGCCATTGCCATCCGCCTCGTAGTCGTAACCCTGGACGCTGTTCGCCGAGACTTCGACGGTGCCGACGCCGGGGATATCCAGCTTGTCGCCAACCTTCATCGGTCCGTTCTTCAGGACATGATCGGCGACGTAGACGGAGATCTTGCCCTGCTGCGTCACGTCCCAAAGGCCGAAGCGCTGGATCGTGCCGCGCTCGATATAGGGGCGCATGACATTCGGCGTGGAGAAGCCGACAATCGTCACACCTTCGGCACGCTTGAGGTTTTCGGCGGCCTGCGCTGCAGCAGGAAGTGCATTGGCGTCAGGCGCGATGATCGCATCGAGGTCGGGATAGGTCTGCAGAATGCTCTCGGCCGTCTGCAGGGACTTCTGCGCATCATTGTAGCCGTATTGGGTGGTGACGATCTCCCAACCCGGGTGCTCCTTGGCAATCTTCTGCTTTGCGGCTTCCGCCCATGCATTCTGGTCGGTGACGGTTGGGCTTGAGTAGAAAAAGGCGACCTTTGCCTTTTCCTTCGTCACGCCCTCGGCTGCCATCTCGACCAGCAGGCTACCCAGCTGCTCCGGCGTTCCCTGGTTAATGTAGTAGCTGCGGCAATCCGGGTTGACGTCGCTGTCCCAGGTCATGACCAGAACATCGCGTTCCATGGCGCGCTTGAGGGCAGGGCACAGGCCGTCAGGCGAAACCGATGACACGATCAGGGCATTGTAGCCCTGGTTGACGTAGTTGTTGATGAACTGCACCTGGCCCGAAACACTCGGCTCGGTCGGTCCGTCATAGGTCACCTTGGCGCCGAGCTCTTCGCCGGCTTTGACGGCACCTGCGCCACCCGAGGTGAAGAAGCCGACACCGACCAGCTTGGGGATGAAGGCAATCTGGTTTTCGGCATTGGCCGAGCCTGCGCCCAGCATGGTTCCGGCTGCAAGAACGCTCGCCAGAGCGCCCGATTTCAACATGATCTTGATCATTTACTTTCTCCTCCTGAAGTGACCGTTGCCGTAGGCTTTTTCTGTTGCCGGGCAACGGCGATGAAATCGGCCAGCATTGCGCTCCCATGGCGCAATGCGACCGCGACAACCAGCAACCCTCCCGAAAGTGCGCTGGAAATCTGGCTGGGAACCCCGGCTGCCTGCAGACCCTGCTGCAGATAGCCGATTACGAATGTTGCGAGGAGCGTGCCGAGGATGGAGCCTTGGCCGCCATAGATCGATGCGCCACCGAGTACTGCCGCAGTGACTGCCGGCAGCAGCGTCGCGGAACCGAGATCGACGCGGGCCGAGCCGAAATAGGCCGACATCACGAGGCCGGCGAGTGCCGCAGAAAGGCCTGTGATCACATAGGTGATTGTCTGAACGCGCCTGACGGGAATACCGGCGAAGCGTGCTGCGTCCTCGGACTGACCCGCGAGGAAGACAGTGCGACCGAAACGGGTGAAATGCAGCAGGACAACAAGAACAAAGGCGAGCGCCAGGAAGAGGGCGAGCGACGCCGGCAGCCCGAGAAACTCGGCATATCCAAAGGCGTTGAAAGCCTCAGGGAAGTTGCCAATGCCCTCGTAGCCGCCAGCACCGACAAGGCCGGATGCAACTGTGGCCGTGCCCTGGAACAGATAAAGGCTTCCCAGTGTGACAACGAGGGGCTGGATCTTCGACAGGTGAATGAGCGTCGCATTGAACAGGCCACACAGGCCGCCCGTCGCGAGTGCCAAAGCGATCGCCAGCGGTAGAGGGACGCCGTAGAATGTAGCAACGCCGAAGATGATGGCAGCCAGCCCGATCACCGAAGCGAAGGAAACGTCAATGCCACCGGCAATGATGACGAGCGTAAGCGGCAGGGCGACCATCCCGATCTGGATGAAGTCGGACGTGCCATAGACGAGGTTGGCGACGTTCAGGAACCTGGGATTGATCAGCCCGAAGACCGCGAGTTCGACAACGAGCATGGCAAGGAGAGCGGTCTCCCATCGGAAGAAGAGATTCTTCATCGGGCAGCCTCCGCTGTGCTTACAATTGTCTGTTCGGGAGATGGCGAACGTTCATGGACCGCATAGCGGCGGGCACGGATGCGCCGATCAATGAGCTGCCGGATCCGTCCATCGAGCAGCAACACGCTCAATAGCAGAGCGCCGGCGATGAAGTCGTTCCAGTAGGCGGGAATTTTCAGGAAGACGAGTGCACTGTCGATCGAGGTGATGAAGATCACCGCGGCAAAGACGCCAGCGACCGAGCCCGTGCCACCAAGCAGGCTGACGCCGCCGAGTACGTTGACGGCAATAGCCTTCAACTCGATCCCGTTGCCAGCCTGGTTCGGGATGAATCCGATCTGGGCTGCAAAGATGAGGCCGGCAAGAGCCGAGCAGATGCCTGTCGCCACAAAGGCGGTGAACTGAACACGGTGCACCGGCACACCCAGATGGTGAGCGGCCGCCTTGTTGTCGCCGACAGCGTAGAAGAAGCGACCGAACCGTGTCTTGCGAAGGCCAATCCAGGTCAGAACAACGAGCGCGAGGACGACGACCGTAAGAGAGGAAAAGCCAAACCCGAGATTGGCGGCCAGTGCCTTCAGGCCTTGCGGAAGGTCTTCGATCCACCGACCGCCCGTCATGACCAGCATGATTCCACGGTAGAGGCCAAGTGTTCCAAGTGTCGCCACGATGGAGGGGATGCCGAGATAGGCCACCATCAGACCGTTGAATGCGCCGGCGAGGGCGCCTGTCAGAAGGCATGTAGCGATTGCCAGCGGCAGGCTCATGCCGGCATTTAACGAGAGACCGAGAACGGCTGCGCTCAAACCGAGGACCGAGCCACTTGAGACGTCGATGTTGCGTGTCAGGATGACGATCATCGTGCCGAGCGAGATCAGCATCAGGACAAGGCTGCTCGAAAAGACAGAGGAAAGTGTCGCGCCTGAAAGATAGCCCGGTGCCGCAGCGCCGATGGCGGCATAGGCAAGGGCAAGAACGACAAGGAGGGTTGCGACGCGGTTCTTGGCAAAAAGGTCAAGCATGACGGGCCTCCGAAGCGCCGAAGGCAAGCCGCGCAATCGCATCGACCGAGATGTCGTCCTTCAGTTCGCCACCTTGCCGTCCGAAGGCCATGACTTCGACCCGGTCGGCCAATTGCTCGATTTCGTCGAAGTCGGAGGAGATGAGGATGATCGCCACCCCTTCGAGGGCGAGTTTTTCGATGAGATTGTAGATGTCGTTGCGCGCCGCAACGTCGACGCCACGTGTCGGTTCGTCGAGGATCAGCACCTTAGGTCGTGCTGCAAGGCATTTCGCCATGAGGACCTTCTGTTGGTTGCCGCCCGACAAGCCGCGCGCTTCCTGGCCGGGGCCGCTGCATTTAATGCCCATGGACTGGCGAAACGCCTCGAAGCTCTTTTTCTCGGAGCTTGGCCGTAGGAAGAAGGGCAGGCGGTAGACAAGATAAGAAGAGACGTTCCAGAAGAGGGGGGCTTCGAGGAAAAGCCCGTGCTGCTGGCGATCCTCCGGCAAATAGACAAGCCCGCGATCGATGCAGATGCGCGGAGACCTCTTCCTGAGCTCCTGTCCATCAAGTGTGACTGTTCCTGTCGACTGACCTCTCAGACCGAAAAGGGTCTCGGCAAGCTCTGTTCGTCCCGCGCCAACGACGCCGGCAAGCCCGAGGATCTCGCCACTGCGGACCTGAAGACTGATGTCCTGAAATCCTTCGCCACTCAATCCGGATACGGAAAGGCGGGGCGCGTCAGTGTTGTCTGCGACGCGTTGCTCTCGAATCCTCGAAGGTGTCGCGCCGATCTGGACTCGGCTCATCGCTTCGACGATGGCTGCATCGGTATAACTGTCGAGAGACCCTGAAAGTACGATGACACCATCGCGCAAAACGCTGATCGTCCCGCAGATTTCCCGGATCTCGCGTAGCTTGTGGGAGATGAAGAAAATGCCGACCCCCTGCGCCTGCAATTTGCGGACGCGGTCAAACAATGCGCTGGTTTCAAACGGGGTCAGTGCCGATGTGGGTTCATCGAGAATGAGGACGCGTGCATCGCGAACAAGGCCGCGCAAGATCTCGACGATCTGTCGTTCCGCGATCTCCAAGGCTGCAGCCTGTCCATCGAGATCAAGGGTTACGGAGAGCTCGGCGATGAGTTGCTCGACACGGGGGCGAAGGGTCAGTGGCGAGGGCCGGAGGCCAAGGCAGATGTTCTCCAGAACAGTCTGGTTGGGCAGAATGTGCGCTTCCTGCGGCACGAGATAGAGACCGAGTGCCTGGGCCTGGGCGGGTGATGCATGTGTTAGTGCTTGTCCATCGATCTCGATCGAGCCCGAATTGGCCGCGATCACGCCCGACATGATCTTCATCAGCGTGGATTTGCCCGCACCATTGCCGCCGAGGAGGGCGTGAACCTCTCCGGCTTGCAAATCGAGCGAAACGCCTTTCAGCACGGGGATTGCGCCGTAGGATTTCCAGATTTCGGTGAGCTTCGCGACCCTCCCGGTCGTCTGGCTACCTGTCATGCTGCACCTGTTCATATGTATCTTGTGACAATCAAGTGATCACAACGGTTTGGGTTCGTCAACATGTTCACGAGAACCGGATCGCTCCTGATGTCGCGATGTTGCGCTGAAAATGATGAATTTTGAGCGGAAATCAAATGATTAGGTGCGGGGTAATTTTTTCTGCCAAACTCGACGTTGACGGATCAAATGTTTATTTGATATGCAAATGATCAATAAAAGCCGAGGGAGCCCTGGCGCATGGCATCGGAAAATGGTGAATGGAGTTATGCGGACGCAGATGAGGAAATCCTCACGCGGATCGCATGGTACTACTATAACGACGGCCTGACCCAGAATGAGATCGGCGACAAGCTCAACATGTCGCGGATCAAGGTATCCCGGCTCCTGGAAAGCGGGCGGCGATCGGGGATAATCCAGGTGCGTATCAACTCGCGCTACCAGGGTTGCCTCACACTCGAGCGGCAAATCAAGGAGCGTTATGGCCTCCTGGAAGCCTATGTCGTCCCGCAGCTTCCCGATCAGGATCCGAGTGATCGCCTTGGCCAGGCTGCGGCGCAATTCCTCATGCAAAGGCTTCAGACGGATGATCTTCTCGCCGTCGGCTGGGGGGCAACGGTTTCGAACACGATCCAACGCCTTGGACACCTGGCAAACGAGCGCAATATAGGCCTGGTCAGCCTGACCGGGGGTGTCGGTACCTATGTCGACGGGATGCGCACGGCCAACTGGGGAAGCAGCGTTCACCTTGTACCTGCCCCGCTCGTCGTCCGCGATCCCGATGTTGCGCGCAATCTCTCCTCAGAGCCTGCCGTTGCCAATCTCCTCGATATGGCTCTCAACGCGACCTACCAGCTGGTGGGTATTGGTGAACTTTCCGGAGCCTCGACAGTCGTGCGTTCCGGCTATGTGAGCCCGGATGAGGTAGAGCCTTTGCGCCGCAAGGGTGCTGTCGGCGATATCCTGTGCCAGTTCTACAATGAACGCGGCGAGCCGCTCGATCTGCCTCTCCATGACAGGGTCATCGGGGTCAAGCTGGCGGCACTGTCTCGCGCCGAGAAGGTCGTGGCCGCAGCCGGCGGTGCGCACAAGGTGCAAGCTATCCATGCCGCATTGCGTGGCAAGTTCGTCGGGATCCTGATTACCGACGAGACGACGGCTGCGGGCCTCCTTGAAATGAAGGACTGACATCATGACCACTTCCTATCTGCTCGCTGTCGATGCCGGAACAGGCAGCGGGCGCGCCGTCATTTTCGACGAGAACGGAAACCAGGTGGCGAGTGCGCAACAGGAATGGTGGCACAAGTCTGATCCGCGGTTTCCCGGCTCCATGGATTTCGACGTAGAGGGGAACTGGTCTCTTCTTTCGCATGCCATTCGCGGGGCCATCGCCGAAGCCGGCATCAAGGCTGGTGATGTCAGGGCCGTCAGCGCGACCAGCATGCGCGAGGCGATTGTCGCCTATGATCGCAGCGGCCAGGAGATCTGGGCCTGCGCCAATGTCGATAGCCGCTCCGTCAATGAAGTGCGGGACCTGAAGCGGGAATTCCCTGAACTGGAGCGAGAGCTCTATGAGAAAAGCGGACAGACCTTTGCGCTGGGGGCTCTGCCGAGGCTCTTGTGGCTCAAGCGAAACCTGCCGGATGTGTATGGCCGCATTCACCGCATCAGCATGTTGTCCGATTGGGTTCTGGCCCGTCTCTCCGGTGTCATCGCCAGCGAGCCCTCCAATGCCGGAACGACCGGCCTATATAGTCTGACGGCGCGCGACTGGCTGCCAGACGCCATGGCCAAGGCTGGCCTGCGCGATGACATCTTTCCAGAGAGCGTCGAGCCAGGAACCATGATCGGTCGGGTGACCGAAAAGGCCGCGCTGGAAACGGGACTGGAGGCGGGAACACCCGTCATCATGGGTGGTGGCGACTGCCAGAGCGGTGCGGCGGCAATCGGCGTTGTCAGGGAAGGGGACTGCGCCGTGCTTGGCGGCACATTCTGGCAGCAGGTCGTCAATGTCGGTCTCGATGTATCCGATCCGTCGATGGACCTGCGGATCAATCCGCATGTTGTAACCGGGCTTAACCAGGCCGAGGCGATCAGCTTCTTCGTGGGGGCCGTCATGCGCTGGTTTCGTGACAGCTTTGGTGCGGAAGAAATGGCCGCTGCCGGGCCAGACGGAGACGCCTACACGCTGTTGGAGCAAAAGGCAGCGGCCATTCCGCCTGGCGCCTACGGGATCATTCCCGTTTTCTCCGACGTCATGCATTACGGCAATTGGTACCACGCTGCGCCTTCCTTGCTGAATCTGTCGATCGATCCGGACAAGTCCGGCAAGGCTGCCATCTTCCGGGCCTTGCAGGAGAATGCAGCCATCGTTGCTGCACGCAATCTCGATGCGATTTTCAGGCTGACGGGGAAGACACCCGAAAGGATCGTTTTTGCTGCCGGTGCGTCGAAATCTGCCCACTGGTCACAGATCCTGTCTGATGTCACGGGGCTGCCTGTCGTGACACCGGTCGTGAAGGAGGCAACCGCCCTTGGATGTGCTGCTTGCGCTGCGATTGGCATTGGCCTGAGACGCGATTTTGTCGAGGCTGCGGAAAGCTGGGTCCGCTGGGACAAACACTTCGAACCAAATCCCGCGCACAAGGCCATCTATGATCACGCGGGCGACCGATGGGCACGCGCCTATGCATTGCAGCGCCAGCTTGTCGATGAGGGCATTACTACGGCCATGTGGAAGGCACCCGGCCTCTGAATTTCAAGATAGAACAACAAGTCAGGATAAAGTCATGCTCATTCAAATGGTCGCAATTCACGTCAAGCAAGGCCATGTCGACGAGTTTCTCGATGCTTTCCGGATCAACTATGAAGGCACGCGCCGCGAGCCGGGAAATCTTCGCTTTGACGTGCTACGCAGCCCCGAGGATGACCACAGCTTCGTTATCTATGAGGTATTCAAGTCTGCAGAGGCGCTTGATGAGCATCGCAAGACCGCGCACTACCAGGAATGTGTCCGCCGCATTGATCCCATCATCACCGGCCCGCGGACGAAAACCTTCTACAACGCGGAGATGGCGGATTTTCTGGCTGCCTGACCCCTTCAGTTGGCGCGGCCCTGCAGATCGGATGGCATGTCGTGCCTGAGCGAAGGAGTTTCGGACGGACATATTGGATGTACGTCCGTTTCGCCTAAGTCGGTTTCAGACGGATCTGATGGCACCGCCATCCACGCGGATCTTGCTTCCGGTTACGTAAGAGGCGGGCTCTGAGGCCAGGAAAACGGCAACGGCGGCGAATTCCTCCGGCCGGCCATAGCGTCCGGCCGGAATACCGGCTGCGGATTCGGCCGCGATCTCCTCGACACTCTTGGCTGAGCGGCTGGCTGCCGCTGCGTCGAGTTCGTCCACCCGTTGTGTGTGAATGCGCCCCGGAAGAAGCACGTTCACGGTAACGCCGTCTGCGGCCACTTCCGCAGCGAGTGTTTTCGACCAGCCGATCAGGGCCGAGCGAATGCCATTGGACAGCGCCAGCCGTGCGATCGGCTGCTCTACGCCGGACGAGGCGATCGATATGATCCGACCCCAGCGCTTTTCCCGCATGCCGGGCAGGAGGGTGGTGGTCAGGTGGAAGATGTTTGCGGCCATCGTCTCGAAATGGTTGATCCAGTCCGACCGTTTCGCATCGACGGCTGCAGCCGGTGGCGGACCGCCGGAATTGTTGACGAGGATGTCGACACCGCCTGCCGCCATGAGGGACTGGACGGCCTTATTCACGCTGTCGATATCCGAGAGGTCGAGCTGCAGCGGGATGACAGGACCGGCCGTTGGTGCGAGCTCGGAAACCCATGTCGAGATGGCCGAGGTGTTGCGGGCGGCGGCATGGACTGTCACTCCTTCGTCCGCCAGCCCTCGGGCAATCGCCGCACCCAGTCCGCGGCTTGCACCCAGCACGAGAGCAGTTTTGTTTTTCAAGCCGAGTTCCATCAGCCGAGCTCCTTCAATCTTCTGTCCTGGCGCGCAATCAGGCGCTCGATCTCGCTGATATCGGTGGCAGCAAGGGCTCCCCCCGGTTTGCGCAGGGCCGGCGTGGCGATCGCGCCGCGTTTCGCCATGATGTATTTCCGGATGGAGAGGCCAAGGCCCGGTTGCTGTTCGTAGCGAGCAAGCGGAAGATAAGCGTCGAAGATGTCCTGCGCGCGCTCCGGATTTCCCTGCTCGCTGTAGTGGACGACGTCGCGCATCATTTCGGGATAGGCAAAGCCTGTCATAGCACCGTCTGCCCCGCGCGCTATCTCTTCGGGCAGGAAGACGCCGCCATTGCCGCACAGGATTGATATGCGCCTCTTGCCGGACGTCTCCGAGGCGGTTCGTAGTGCAGTAATCTTGGAAAGACCGGGCCAGTCCTCGTGTTTGAGGCAGACGCAGGTCGGGATCTGATCGATGATCGTCTGGATGACGGAGACTGGGATGGTGACGCTCGTGACGAGCGGGAAATCCTGCAGCACGAAAGGCGTATCGCCGATGAACTCCGCCGCCTGCTTGTAGTAGATGACGATCTGCTGATCGTTCCGCAGGGACGAGGGCGGAGCAATCATCACACCTGCCGCGCCGTCATCCATGACCATCGAAGTCAGAGCCTGCATCTGGGCAAAGCCCGCAGCAGAGACGCCTGCCACAACCGGCACTCGGCCATCGACCCTGCGGAGGATACGGCGGACATAGGTCTGCGATTCCTCGATGGTCAACTTTTGCGCTTCGCCCATCATCCCAAGCACGGTCAGTCCCGTCGCGCCGCGCTCAAGGTAGAAATCGACCATGCGGTCCGTGCTGTCCAGGTCGAGATCACCCGTCTCCGTGAAAGGGGTGAGGGCTATGACGTAGACGCCTTTTGCCTCTTCATTCAGCCTCATCATTGGCTGTCTCCTTGATGTTTCGGATATCGTGCATGGCCAAAGAAGCCTTCGGGTTGGCCAATCATGTTTTCGAGCCCCATGCGCTCGATCAGCAACCGGGCTTGCTTGTCGGCTTCTGCGACGACCTCATCGAGGTCGGTCAGCAGAGGGCGGCCGCCTTCGAGCAGGATCTGCCCGTCGATCACGACGGTGTCGACGTCATTGCCGTTGGCGAAGTAGGCAAGGCGGAAGATCGGCATCTGGTAGGGCGCGAGGTGGGGGCGCTTCATGTCGACCACCACGATGTCGGCCTTTTTGCCGACTTCGAGGGAGCCAAGCTCCAGGTCGAGCCCCAAGGCGGTCGCGGCATCGATCGTCACCATTTCGAGGGCCTTGCCCGGAGGCAGGACCGAGGGATCGCGAAAATGGGTGCGGTGATAGTGCATGCATTGCTGCATGTGCCGGAACATGTCCGCCGATCGGTCCGGCGCGGTTGCATCGGAAGCGATGGCCACCACAGCACCCGCCTCGATCAATTCGATCGCCGGGCACCGGCCAAGGATGGAGGCGATGGCGCTGGGGTTATGGGCGATGCGGGTGCCTGTGTCGGCAATGATCCGGATTTCTTCGGGCGTGATATCGATGGCGTGGGATAGGAGCGCATCGGGTCCGAGGATGCCGAGCTTTTCGGCGCGGCAGACGGAGCCCTTCCAGTGGCCATCCTGGGTGAAGACCACGCCCGCCTCGCGCGAGAGTGCCCGCACGACCCGGGTCTGCGTAACTGCGGCATCATAGTCTGCAGCCGACATGTCGCGCTCATGTTCGTCACGGATGACGGGGGTGAGCAAGGCGATCTGCATTCGTCCGCGCCCGTGCCACAGATCAAGCAGTTTCCGGCTGACAGCAAACTGATCCTCGAAGGTTACAGGCCGTTCTGACGCCTTGCCATCGTGCCACGATGCATAGGTTCGCGGATGCGGAGGGCGGGTCGGTCCGACGGCGACGACAGAGCGCGTGCCGACTGCCGTGACGCCTTCGCAATGGGCGATTCCATAGGCAACGTCATCCGTCCGCATGATCGTGTCGCCGCCACCGAGAAGCGAAACGCCGGTGGTGACGCCGAAGCGCAGGCGTTCGAGGGCGGCAAGCCGCGCCTCCGCGAACCAGAATTCCGGTGTCGAGCCGACGGTATAGGCAGCGTTGCAGATCTCTTCCCAGTGATTGCCTTGCTCCATGCCCATGGTCTTGATCAGGCCGTGGCCTGCATGGGCATGGACGTCGATCATGCCCGGCATCATCACCTTGCCGTGGGCGTCGATATGGCGCTCGGCCTGGTATTCTCTGACAATCTCGTCCGCATGCCCGACTGCGACGATGCGACCGTCGAGAACGGCGACCGCACCCTTGTCGAGGACGCGGCGACTGCCGTCCATCGTGAGGACCGTGCCGCCGCTGATGATCAGATCGACGCGCCTCATGATGCTTTCTTCCCGGACTGGAAGTCAGGGAGCCGCGTCACGTCGAGCACGCAATCCTGGCGCATGCGCCAGTCTGGCCAGGACCCGGAGAGGCCTGTCACCCTCAGCGGATTGTAGAGATAGAGCCATGGGGGATCCACTTGTAGCGCGCGGAAGGCCTTCTCGAAGATCTCCGCACGTTCATTCAAATCAACAGTTGCCCGGCCCCTATCGAGCAAGTCTTCGGCCTCGGCGTTGTGAAAGCCCAGCCACCAGGAGCCCTTAGCCCTGTGATCGATCTTCTCCGCGAGGATGCGGAAGGTGCTCAAGGGGCTGGAATCGAAAACGCACATGTCGCGCACCTGCTTCAGGCGGACACCATGCGCATAGGCTTCGCGGTCTGTGTGGAGGTGAACCTTCAGCGTCACACCAATTGGGGCAAGCTGCTCCGCAAGAGCGGCCGTCAGCGCCTCGGCCTCATCGGGAAGGCGCGTCGGGCAATCGACCTCGATGGTCAGGCCTCCGCTGAACCCGGCTTCGGCAAGCAGTTCTTTCGCCTGATCCTGATCAGCGCGCAGATCCTCTGACGGCAGGCTGCCGAAATGAACCGGGCTGACGAAGCCAGTTAGTGGCTTTGCTGCACCTCTGACAACCCGATCGATCAGGGCCTGGCGGTCAATCGCCAGATTGAGAGCGCGGCGAACGCGGCTGTCGGTGAGCGGCCCCTTGAAGGCATTAAAGAGATAGATGATGGCGACGGGAACGAGCGATGTGACGCGTGTATGCTTAGCCGTTTCCTCGAGCGCCTTGGAGGCTTCGAAATCGAGGCTGTTTGCCACCTGCGCCTGGCCGGAGATCAGCATCTCCAGCCGCGCTTCCCGGTTTGGCTCCAAGCGGAACGTTAGTTCAGCATTGGCTGGTCGTTCGCCATGCCAGCCATCGAAACGTTCGAGGTGAAGGGCTTGGCCGGGTTCGTAGGAAACCAGACGATAGGGGCCCGTGCCGACCGGCTGCGATGTGTCTCCCGCCTCGTAGCGGTCCAGTGCGGAGGGAGCGACCACGTAGCCGTAAACCAGGATATCGAGGAGATCGGCGATCGACTTCGAGAGGCGGATCGCTACCGTCAGGGGATCAGCTGCCTCGATCTCCGCGTCTCCGAGATACTGATGCCAGACCCCGGGCGCCCCGAGGGTGTAGCCTTTGTCAGGACGGGCCATGCGTGTCAGCGATTGGCAGACGGCAGCGGCATCGCAGGGGTTGCCATCGTGAAATCTCAAGCCTTCCTTCAGCCGGAATGTCCAGTGTCGCGCATCCGGTGTAAAATCCCAGGAGCTTGCGAGTGCTGGCACGTAGCCACCATCCTTGCCATAACGCACAAGCCCGTCGAACAGGGTATCGAAGACGGCCAGCATGTCATTCGCATCGGTGCAGTCATGCGGATCTTCGAGGGCAAGGCGCGGTTGAACAATGACGGCGGGCGAACTCACGGGCTGTTCCTTTCGGCATCATTCCGATCGTGGAGGTGGCATGCAACGGCGCTGCCATCCGGCTGGGGCGTCAACACCGGACGGTCGACCGCGCATCGATCGAAGGCCATGGGGCAGCGCGTTCTGAAGCAGCAGCCGGACGGCAGGCGCAGGGCACTTGGCACTTCGCCGACGATCTCGATCTTCGGTTTTGCCAGCGACTTGTCGATGGTCGGCGCGGCCGAAAGCAGAACCTGCGTGTAGGGATGTTTCGGCTGGCTGAACAACTGGTCACGGCTCGCCGTCTCCACCATGAAGCCGAGATACATCACCCCGATCCGGTCGGCGATGTGGTGAACCACCGAGAGGTCGTGCGAGACGAAGAGATAGGAGAGGCCGAACTCGTCGCGCAGGTCCATCATCAGATTGAGGATCTGCGCTTGGATCGACACGTCGAGCGCCGAGACGGGCTCGTCGGCGATGATGATCTTTGGCCGGACCGATAATGCACGTGCGATGCCGATCCGCTGCCGCTGACCTCCCGAAAACTGATGCGGGTAGCGTCCAGCCTGTTCGGCATTGAGGCCGACCTTTGCCAGAAGTGCGATGGCTTCGTCATGGAGTTCTCGTCGGCTGAGCTTGCCCCCGGCCTGAGCGCGTCTCGGCTCCATCACGATGTCCCTGACCCGCTGCCGCGGGTCGAGAGAGGCGTAAGGGTCCTGGAAGATCATCTGCAGCTTGCGGCGGATCGGGCGCATTTCGCGAAACTGCATGCGGGAAATGTCTTCCCCGTCGATCCGGATTTCGCCTGCGGTCGGCTCGTAGATCCGGGCAATGGTCTTGGCCACGGTCGACTTGCCGCAGCCGGATTCGCCTACCAGCGCCATGACCTCGCCCGGTGCAATCGACAGGTCGACACCGTTGACCGCCCGCAATTGTTTCTGGGGAGCGAGAAGCTTTCCCTTTCCGAACTGTAGCCGATCGAAAAGCCCCCCCACGGGGAAGGCTTTGACCAGGCCTCGGACCTCAAGCACGGGGGTCGTCATAACGCCGTCTCCTCCAGCGGGAAGTGGCAGGCTGCATCGAGCGAGCCGCGCACGGGGGTAAGAGCCGGCGTTTCTGCCGAGCAGATGGCCTGGGCCCGGAAGCACCGGTCCCTGAAGCTGCATCCTTGGCCGAGCGTTCGGATGTCCGGCACTGTGCCGGGTATCTGGTTGAGACGTTCCCGGCGATCGGTGATCTTCGGAATGCTGTCGAGGAGCCCGCGCGTATAGGGATGGGCAGGGGACTGGATGATCTCGCTCGTGAGTCCCCGCTCGACGACCTTGCCGCAATAAAGCACGACCACCCGGTCCGCCATCTCGGAGACAACCGCGAGATCGTGGGTCACGAGGATCATGGCGGCCCCGCGATCGACGATCTGGCGGCGCATCAGCTTCAAGATCTGGGCCTGGACGGTGACATCGAGCGCCGTGGTGGGTTCGTCCGCGATGATCAGGCGGGAACCAGCCAACAGCGCTATGGCGATGACAACGCGCTGGCGCATGCCGCCCGAGAACTGGTGAGGATAGGCGTCGAGACGACTGGCGGCCTCCGAGATGCCGACATCTTCGAGCATCTCGATGCAGCGTGCACGCCGCGCTCTTTGGTCGAGGTCAGTATGCAGCCGCAGCATTTCGTCCATCTGGCGGCCGACCGTATAGACCGGGTTGAGCGACGTCATGGGGTCCTGGAACACCATGGCGATCTGGCCGCCGCGCACGGCGCGCATCTGGTCCTCGCTCTTGCGCGTCAGATCTTCGCCGGCAAAGACAATGCTGCCTGCCTCGATCCGTCCGGGTGGGTCGATCAGGCCGAGAATGGAAAATCCGATGACGGATTTGCCGCCGCCTGACTCGCCGACAAGGCCGACCACCTCACCCGGGCGGACGTCGAAGCTGACGCCGTCGACGGCTTTCACCACGCCACCGAAGGTATGGAAATGTGTCTTGAGATCCCGGACTTCGAGAAGTGCTTCGCCCATGGTCGCTGTCTCCTTCGTCATCTCAGGCGCGGATTGAGTTCGTCCCGCAGGAAGTCGCCGAACAGGTTGATGCCGAAGACGAGGAACATGATGAACAGCCCGGGAAAGGCGGAAGTCCACCAGATGCCCGAGAACAGGACGTCGAAGCCCTCCTTGACGAGAAGACCGAGCGAAGGCTCGGTGATGGGGACGCCGACACCAAGGAAACTCAGCGAAGCTTCGATCAGGATGAAGGTGCCGACCTGGATCGTCGCAACCACGATGAGCGGCGTCATCACGTTCGGCAGCACGTGGCGCAGGATGATCTCGCCGTTTCCGAGCCCCGCCACCTTGGCCGCCTGGATGTATTCCTTCTGGATCTCGCTCAATGTCGATCCGCGAACGGTGCGGGCATAAACGACCCAGCCGACGGCGGTGAGCGCGATCAGAACCATGCCGATGCCTGTCCCGAAGGCCGACATCAGGAAGAGCGCGATCAGCATCGAGGGAAACGACAGCTGGATGTCTGCGATGCGCATGATGATGCTGTCCACCATGCCGCCGTAGTAGCCGGAGATCAGCCCGAGTGCGGTCCCGATCACGCAAGAGAAGAGCATGGCTGCGAGGCCGATGAAGGCGGAGATCCGCGCGCCGTAGACGACGGATGCAAGCACGTCGCGGCCTTGACCATCCGTCCCGAGCAGATACCTGCTATCACCACCCTCCAGCCAAACCGGCGGCTTGAAGCTGTCCATTAGTTCCAGCTGGGACACGTCATAGGGGTCCTGGGCGACAAGCAGCGGCCCGAATGTCGCAAGCAGGGCGAAGAAGACAAGCAGTGCGCTTCCGAAGACGGCCGGCAGGTTTCGGCGGTAGTGAAAGAAGAATTCCGAAGAGAAGAACCCGGTCATGCGATCCTCACTTCACCGTAATGCGGGGGTCGATCAGCGTGTAGACGATGTCGACGATGAAATTGATGGCAACGAAGATGAAGGCGGTCAGCATCAGGTAAACGACGATGACGGGGCGGTCGCCGCGGTAGATGGAATCGATCAGCAGCTTGCCCGTGCCGGGCCATGCGAAGATGGTTTCGGTGATCGTTGCGAAGGCTATGAGGTCACCGAGCTGGAGACCGAAGATCGTTACGACCGGAATGAGAGCGTTCTTCAGGCCGTGCCTGAACAGGATGTTCTGGCGGGATGCGCCTTTGGCACGGGCGAACCGCATATAGTCCTGCCGCATCACCTCCATCATGCCCGCACGGGTCATGCGCAGCATGATGGCTAGGGTGGCCAGCGCCAGTGTCACGGATGGCAGGATGATGTGCGACCAGCCGTCCGCCGTGAAGATCGATATGCGCAGCCCCAGGATTTCGACCGTATCGCCGCGTCCGGAGGAGGGCAGAAACTGGTAGCGGACGGAGAAGAAGAATATCAGCATCATGCCCACCCAGAAGCCGGGGAGGGAAATGCCGAGCAGTGAGCCCGCCATGATGCCGCGAGACACCGGCTTGTTCGGATTGGCCCCGGCATAGACGCCGAGCGGCACGGCGATCACGGTCGCCAGCATGATTGCCACCAGCACCATTTCGATCGTTGCCGGCAGACGCTCCAGGATCAGGTCCATGGCGGGCTGGCGGAACACATAGGAGCGCCCGAAATCGCCCTGCAGCATGTTGCCGAGGAAGATGAAATATTGGCTCAGCAAGGATCGATCGAGACCCAGCAGACGGCGGGCCTGTTCGATCTCGGCGGTGGTGGAATCGATCGGGATCACCATGAAGACGGGATCGCCGGTAAAGCTCATCATCAGGAAGACGATGACCGATACGCAAAAGAGTACCAGCACCATCTGCAGGAGCCGCTTGATCGTATAACCCAGCAAGGCAGTGTCCCGTCATGAAGAAGTGAGAAATTCGGGACTGTCTCCCCCAAGGTCGACAGTCCCGCGCTCGTTCGGGTGGGGTTATTCCTTGACGTCGATCTCGTAGGCCCAGAGGAACTTGTCCGCACGCGGTGTCATCTCGACACTGGTCTTTGCGGCATAGAGATCCTGCTCGTAGTGGATCGGGATCATCGGAATGTCTTCCATCAGGATCTTGGTGACTTCCTGCAGGTATCCGTCGCGCTCTTCGAGCTTGGAGGTCGCATCGGCCTTGTCGATCAGCTCGTCTACCTTCGGATTGGAATAGGATCCGCGGTTGACCTGGCCATAGCCTTCCTTCTTGTCGCGCGAGTAGAACATCACGCTGTACATCGAGCCGCCGTCACCGGACGGAACGTCCCAGCCGCTCATGATCATGCTCGACTGTTCACTGGGGACCCGGATGTAGCCGAAGAAGTTGGACTTCGGCATCAGGTTGAGCTTGAGATCGACCTTGATCTTGCCAAGCATCGACGCAAGCGCCTGAGCGATCTGCTGGTCGTTGACATAGCGGTTGTTGGTGGTGTCGAGGGTCACCGTGAAGCCATCGGCATAGCCGGCCTCCGCCATGAGAGCTGCCGCCTTCGCAAGATCGAAGGGATACATGTCACGGAAGCTTGCGCCGTCGACATAGCCCGTATGGGAAGCAGGGATGTATTGCTCCGACGGGGTCGACAGGCCGTTCATGATGATCTTGTTGATCGCACTGACGTCGATTGCGCGGACCATCGCTTCACGGACGCGACGATCCATCATCGGGTTCTTGTCGAGCGCGACGGTCGGGCTCTTCTCACGATGGTCGATCGATACCACGACGTTCAGCAGGCTTGGCTTGGTCATGATCTTGTAGCGGTCATCCGCCTTGACGCGGTCAACGTCGCGAACATTCAGATCCTGGATGACATCGACTTCGCCGGTCAGCAGGGCTGCCGTGCGGGTGGCGCCATTGGTGATCGGGCGGAACGTGACTTCCTCGATTTTCGGCGCGCCAGCGAAGTAGTCAGTATTGGCGGCAAGCGTGATGTGATCTTCCTTGATCCATTCGACCAGCTTGTAGGGGCCGGTGCCGACAGGCTTCAAGTCCAGCTGCTCGTCGCCCACTTCTTTCGCATACTTTTCGCTGAGGATCAGGACGGCTGCCAGATCGTTCGGCAGGACTGCGTAGGGCTTGGGCGTCTTGATCTCGACCGTGTAGTCATCGACCGCCGTGAAGGAGGCGATGTTGGCGCCGAGATTGGCCATCAGCGACTTCTTCAGACGGTCGAGGGTGAAGACAACATCCGACGCCTTGAACTCTTCGCCATTGTGGAACTTGACGCCCTGGCGCAGCTTGAACACCCAGGTCGTGTCATCCTTGAGCTCCCAGCTCTCTGCAAGGCCGGGTCCGAAGGACAGGTCGGCATTGCGGCGGACCAAGGGATCGTAGATGTGATAGAACATGATGTTGCTGGACAGCTCCTCGCCCGCCTGGGGGTCGAGATTGACTGCGTCCGACGTCAGGCCGACGGTCAGTTCCTTGGCCTGGACCAGGCCGCCCAGGGCCGTCGAGCTCAAAAGGACGAATGCGGCAAGGGCCGCGATACGTCCGGATTTCATGCGAAGATTCAGCATTTTTAGTTCCCCTTTTTGGTATGCCGACACGTTTGCATGCGCGTTTTCACCGAAGTACGGATTGCACCTCGATCTGGTAGCCTTCCGGGTCTTCCAGCACGAAGGCTCGAATTCCCAAGGAGACGCTGTCCTTTGGTTCCGTCAGCCCGATCGCGTTCTGGCTCGCGAGATAGCGATGCCAGGCATCGACATCCGGCACGCGGATGCAAAGCTGCACGGGTTTGATTGGATTGGCGCGATGCATGCCGCGGGTCTCGTCGACAAGACCGACATAGGCATGCTCGGCAATCTTAAGGATCTTCGACCAGCCCTGATCGATCTCGAGTGGGAAGCCCATCACCTCTGTGTAGAAGTCGAACGCTTTGGGCAGGTCGACGTAGTAGAAGAAGGTTATGGCCTTCTCGACGATGCCGTCATCGGGCCGGGTGGCTGCCTCAGTCATGTTGTGAGATCCTTCGAAAACCATGTGCTTTCGCCGCGGCGCAGATAGCGGCCGCTGCCGGGCGTATTGAGTACTGACTGGCCGTCATAGGCGAGCTTGCCTGCATGATAGGTCCCAGCTACTCGTGCGGCGAAACGCCGTCCGTCATAGGGGCTCCACTTGAGGCCATCCTGAGCGCGGCTGGCGTCCCAGACATCGTCGCCCTCGGTGAGGATCGTGATGTCGGCATCGGCCCCGGGGACGAGAGCCCCTTTGCGCGGATGGAGGCCGAAGAAGCGGGCAGGGCGTTCGGCGAGATATTCGGCGCAGTAATGCGCAGCATCGACGCCGCGCTGTTTTGCGACGGTGTAGAAGGCAGGCAGCAGGGTCTCCATTCCGGGCACGCCCGCACCGGCATCGAAGATGCTGTCGGTGAACTTGTTGTCGATCGGCCAGCTGGAATGATCGGAGCTGACAAAGGCGATCCTGCCCTCGATCAGTTCCTGCCAGAGCCGATCAATCTGGCCGGGGCGAATGGGTGGGTTCACCTTCATCCGCGCGCCGAGCTCTTCACCGTCGCGTTCGGGATCGAACCAGAGATAGTGGACGCAGAGTTCGCCGGTCGCCCTGAAGCCCTCTTGCGCATAATTGTCCACCAGCCTGAAGCCGCGCGGCGTGCTGATATGGACGATGTGGGCATGTCCGCCGGCATTGGCGGCGAGTTCGAGGAAGTGCACGGTTGATGCCAGTTCCGCGACTTCAGGCCGGCTCGGCGAATGCGCGGTGATGCCGTTTCGACCCTCGGCTCTTGCGCGCGAAACCCGTGAGCGCACGATCTCCTGGTCTTCGTTGTGCAATCCAAGCGGCAGGTCGGTCGCGGAAAGCGCTTCCAACAGGTCGAGGGCGAGGGCCGCATCGATCCTCGGAAAACGGGTGGGGCTGCTCTCGAAAGCGGAGATCTTGAAGGCGACGACGCCACCATCGGCGAGCGATTGTACTTCGTTCAGGGATTGCCCGGGCATGACCGTGCCGTAGAGCGCGACATCGCAATGGGCAAAGCGTTCGACGGCTTCGACCTTGTTGTCCAGATGCTCCCTGGCGCTCAGCGGGGTCGGGTTGTCGTAGGGCATATCGACGATGGTCGTGACCCCGCCGGCAATGGCGGATCGGGTCGTCGGCTCTATTCCGGGGAGGCCGAGATAGCTGCCTGCATGGGTTTGGCCGTCGACGATCCCCGGCAGGACGAAAGCGTCTCCAGCGTCGTGCACGGTGGCGGCTGCAGGGGCTTCGCCTTCTCCGATTGCGTGGATGACCGAGCCTGAGACCGCGACCCAGCCATTGGGAATGGTCATCTGAGGCGTAACGATCCGCCCACGAATGATGAGATCAATGCTCAAAGCGCCCTCCTGCGATAGCCGAGTTCAGCCTGCATGCAGGCAAGGGCGACGCCGGCCTGAACCGGGTCGATGACGGGCAAGCCCAGTTCCGTCTGCAAAGCCTCCCGGTAAGTCCCGAGGCCGGCGCAGCCGAGGATGACTGCCTCGGCACCATCCTCATCGCGAAGCACGGAGGCGATGCGCGTGACGGGAATGACCGCGTTCTGGGCGATGAGTTCAGCAACGGTCATATCGATCGACCTATCGCCTGCAAGCCTGCCATCGAGTTGAAGGTCCTCAAGGTAGCGCCGGTGGCGCTCAATCGAGGACGGCCCCATCGAGACGATGCCGAAACGCTGACCAAGTCCGAGCGCTGCCAGATAGGCTGCTTCGGCAATGCCGACGACCGGAACATTCGTGGCGGCTCGTACGGCCGAAATGCCGGGATCCGAAAAGCAAGCAATCACGATGGCGTCCGCCTTTGCCGCCTGTACAGCCTCAATCAGCAGCGGCACCACTTCGGCGACATGGGCATCCGTCTCGATACCAAAAGGCGCGCCCTCAAGCTCAGTGCAGCGAATCTCGTGGCCATTGCCTTCGAACGGTTTCAGGCATGCTTCCATCGAACGTGTGACGGCCTTCGAGCTGTTCGGATTGATCACCAGGATCTGCGCCACGGTTCCTCCAAAGACGGCTCTCCCAGGCCGTCAAACTGTGATATGTATCGTGATATACTACGAAATATCTCATGTCAAAGGCTGGCAGTCTTGCGAAGACAGAAAAAGTGGAGGAAGACAGAAAGGGGCGTGAAGCCTTGTGATCCACGAGCGGGTCCAACAGATCCCACGAGCTTGGAGAGAAGCCGTCTTGCAGAGCCTCAGCGTTGAAAGTGATACCTCGCCGGCCCGGCAGAAGAAGATATCTCTGACGGAGACAGCCTATCTTTCGCTGCGTGCGCGGGTGCTCTCTGGCTCTTTGAGGCCCGGAGCCGAGTTTTCGGAGCTCGAGCTGGCAGACCAGCTTGCCATGAGCAAGACGCCGGTGCGGGAAGCACTCGGACGACTAGTGGCGGAAGGATTGATCGAAGCCTTTCCAAGGCGGGGCTACAGGGTAACACCCGTGACGGTAAAGGACATCAATGATCTCTTTGCGATCCGCGCGATGACCGAAGGCACGGCCGCCGCCATGGCCGCGCTCAATCTTTCAGCTGCAGACCTCGATCGGCTCGAAGCCCTGGCGGATGCGCGTTACGATCCGCAACAGGGCGAGAGCGTGCAGTCCTTCGTCAAGGCCAACCGCGATTTCCATCTGGCGATCGCCGAGGGAGCGAACAATCCCCGGCTCCTGGCCTTAGTTGCAGCACATCTCGACGAGTGTACGCGTCTCTTCTATCTCGGCGCCGTCAGCCGCGACGTCAATCCAGAGACCAGTGCCGACCATCGACGTATCGTCGATGTGCTACGTCTTCGCGATCCTGATATTGCGCGAGCGGCGATGGTCGAGCACAGCGACCACACGCAGAAGGGGATTTTGAAGGCGTTGATTTCCAGCGACACTACGTCGTTGACGCTGTGATGTGTGCGGGGAGGTCCCGCTTCCTTGTGGTTGCGTCTTGCGCAATGCGCGCTGACTAAGTGCTCAAGAGGTGCCATGTCGTACAAGTCTCCATGCAATCAGGCTCCCGCAACCAAATCATCTGGATCTCTAAAGGCAACGTCACCAGAGACACAAGAAATTCCCGGAACCACCGTACACCGGATGCCTCGTCGCGTCAGGTCGCGGAGTTCACTGGCGGCCTCTTCAGACATCCCTGTGTAGTCCGACCGCAGAATTACCACGCTTTTTCCAGAACGAGCCATGCTGGCAATCGTGTCCCGAAGACATGATGAAACCCCTGCGGGGTCCCAGGCGACGACGCTACGGACCAGCATCCTCTTCGCTTCTCGACGTGCGAGTTCAAGAACATCCTGCGAGACGCTTTCGTCAAACAGGATGATGTCGGCTGCCTGCAGCGTTCGGACCGCCTTGAGCGTCAGCATTTCGGCGTCGCCTGGTCCTGAACCGACCAATGCCACCGAACCGGACTCCGCCATATGACTGAGGTGCTTCATATCCATCACGAACGCTTGCCGATCGATCTCACCGGGTGGACTTGTCGACAAGAAGCAGCGATCCACGAAGCGCTCCCAGAACGCCCGACGCCCCGGTCCGGGCGCGAGATGCAAATTGACCGTGTCTCGCAGACCCTGTGCCAGTGCGGCCCAGCCTTTCAGAGAGGGCGGCAGGAGCGTCTCCACGCGTCTGCGAATGGCCTGGGCGAGGATCGGAGCGGCACCGTCCGTGGAGATCGACAGGATCACCGGTGAGCGGTTGACGATCGACCCGAACTGAAACTGGCAAAAGGCGGGTTTATCGACAACATTGAAAGGCACGCCGGCTGCGCGCGCGGCACAGGCAAAGGCACGCGCCTCGTCATCGGTGTCGCAGTCGGCGATCGCCATGGCAGCCCCGGCGAAGATGCCGATATGCCACGGCGTATCATGGATCGTGACCTTCTCCGCGCGTGCCAGTTCTGCCATCACGTCGCTGACTGATCCGGCGGCTGCAAAGATCTCGACCCTTGCTCCGCAGGCAGCCAGAAGCTCCGCCTTCCAGGCCGCAGCGTCCGATCCGCCAGCCACGAGAGCCCTCTTGCCCTGAAGGTCAAAGAACAGCGGCTCGATCCGAGCGGCTCGATCCGAGCGGCGGGATCACTCTGCGGCGAGAAGCGGTTGCGCATTGAGGATGCTCCTGAGTTCCGGGCGACAAGAGCCACAATTGGTGCCGGCACCAAGCGCCTCTCCGATGGCCTCGACGGATCGGCAGCCGTGATCAATGGCACGGCGGATGTCATTGACGCCAATCGAGAAACAGGCACAGACGATGGCGCCGCGATCCGGTCTGTTCGTTTCGGGACGCCCCGCAACCAGCTTGCAGCGCGCGAGACGGTCGCAGTGATCGACCTTCAGCTGGTCGACAGCCCATTGCCGGGAAACCGCAACAGGTGCTCGGGAGACGAAAATGGCGGCCAGCAGATCGGTGTCGTCAAAGGCAAGGATGCGACTGTCACCCGACGTCGAGTCGGCATAGGCGACCATGTCGACCTCTGCGACAAGTTCGAGGCTTCTCGAAAGCCACGCCCCAAAGCCGCCATCCGGTGCGTCTCCGGCGAGCTCCAGTCGATAGCCGCCTTCAGTCTTGGCCATGGCCCAATAGGCGAAGGGCAGGTCGGACGGCCTGTAGCGCGTCACCAGGAATGCGTGGAAGCCGGGCGAATAGCGGTCAAGCGAAACACGCGCCTGTTTGAGGGCCGGCTGCCCGGAAATCGGATCCGTGAGTGGCGGAACCAGGGTATCGACGCGGGCTGCCGAGGCGGTCTCGTCGCTCCAGTGCATCGGAAGGAAGAGCGATCCGCGTGCCTGCCGGTCGCTGAGCAAGGACCTGACGATGACCTCCCGTCCGTCCTGCCCAGCGACACGCACCAGGTCGGCATGTCCGACCGCATGGTCCGCGGCGTCGAGCGGATGAATTTCGCAATAAGGCTCCGCGATGTGAGCTGAAAGCCGCGCACTTTTGCCTGTACGGGTCATGGTGTGCCAATGGTCGCGCACCCGCCCGGTGTTTAGGACGAAACCGGCTTGCTGTGGGGCAGGGACCGTTGCCACCGGGATGAAACGCGCCTTGCCATCGGCATGGTAGAAGCGGCCCTTGCCGAAGAAACGCTCCGGCGCCTCACCGGTTGCCGGTCGGGGCCACTGGAATGGCCGAAGATCGTCATACTGATCTTTGTCGATCGCAGCGAATGCACCGATGTCGAAATCTCTCGATCCATCGTTTTCAAAGGCGGAGAGAGCGGCGTGCTCTGCGAAGATATCGGCCGCCGAAGTAAAGTCGAATGCGCTTGCAAACCCCATCCGTCGCGCGACCTCGGTGAAGTGCCACCAGTCCGGCCGTGCCTCGCCAGGTGCGGAGAGAAACGCTCGCTGCCGGGAAATGCGCCGCTCAGAATTGGTCACCGTGCCGGATTTCTCGCCCCATCCCGTTGCCGGGAGAAGGACATGCGCCAGCCGCGCCGTATCCGTATCTCCCTGCATGTCCGAGACGACGACAAAGGGACAGGCTTCGATGGCAGCCTTCACCTTGTCGGCGTCCGGCATGGAAACCACGGGATTGGTCGACATGATCCAGAGCGCTTTGATCCGACCGTCTGCCACCGCGTGAAACATGTCCACGGCCTTGAGCCCTGGACGATCGGCAATCCGCGGAGATCGCCAGAAGCGCTGCACCCGATCCCGATGATCCGCATTCTCGATTGCCATATGGGCGGCAAGCATGTTGGCGAGGCCGCCGACTTCGCGGCCGCCCATGGCGTTCGGCTGGCCGGTTAAGGAGAAGGGCCCCATGCCCGGCCGTCCGATACGACCCGTCGCGAGATGGCAATTGATGATCGCGTTCACCTTGTCGGTGCCGGAGGCCGATTGATTGACCCCCTGACTGTAACAGGTGACGACACGTTCCGTGTCCGCGAACAGCCAGAAGAACTGCCGGATCAACAGTCCGGAGAGGCCGGTTGCCTTCGAAAGCGCAGCCATCGACAGAGGCGATGCCGCAATCAGCGCCTCGGCGAACCCTGAAGTATGTTCCCCGACAAAGGCTTCGTCGATCTGGCTCGTCTCGGCAAGATGTGCAAGCAGCCCATTGAACAGGGCAACATCTCCGTCTGGACGCACAGCGAGATGGAGATCGGCAATGTCTGAAGTCGCGGTCCGGCGCGGATCGATCACGACCACCTTCATCGTCGGCCGGGACATCTTGGCAGCGGCGATGCGCTGGTAAAGCACCGGGTGGCACCAAGCGAGGTTCGAACCGACGAGTACCACCAGGTCGGCGAGTTCGAGATCCTCGTAGGTTCCCGGCACCGTATCTGAGCCGAAGGCGCGGCGGTGTCCCGCGACCGAGGATGCCATGCAGAGTCTGGAATTCGTATCTATGTTGCCTGAGCCGATGAAACCCTTCATCAGCTTGTTGGCAACATAATAGTCCTCGGTCAGCAACTGGCCGGAGACGTAGAAGGCGACCGAGTCCGGCCCATGTTCTGCGATCGTGTCGCTGAAGCGCTCTGCGACCAGATCCAAGGCCGCACCCCAGCTCGAGCGCTGACCATTGATCTGGGGGAAGAGCACGCGACCTTGGAGGTCAAGCGTCTCGGCCAGCGCGGATCCCTTGGAGCATAGCCGCCCAAAATTGGCCGGATGCTCAGGGTCGCCGCGAACGCTGACGGTCCCCATGTCATCGACCCTTGCGATGACACCGCAGCCGACGCCGCAATAGGGGCAGGTGGTGCGGGTTTCGCAGGCCATGGGCTTACTCCGCCGCCAGGAGGAAGCTTTCGAGCGCGATCGATAGCTGGCCATCGACATTGCGGATCGGAATGGTACGAACCGCGCCTTCGTCGGCTCCGAGCGCCTTGCCGGTTTCGAGCGAAATGACCCAGTTGTGCAAAGGGCAAGTCACGGAAGCGCCGTGCACGATGCCTTGCGTCAGGGGACCACCCTTGTGGGGGCAATGGTCCTCGATTGCATAAACCTCGTTCTCAGCAGTACGGAAAACGCCGATCTTGCCCTGCGGTGTCTTCACGCAACGCGCCCCGCGCAGGGGAATATCATTGATCGTGCCGATGGCGACCCAGTTCATGGCGCATGCTCCTTGTTGTTCCACATTCACCATCCCCTTGAGAGGGAGGGTCGGACCAAAGGTCCGGGGTGGGATGATGAGGCGCAATCATGGATCACCCCCACCCGCGTGTTCCGCACGACCTCCCCCCTATAGGCAGAGGTTCTCACTCCGCTGCCGCTGAAAATCCGACGTTTGCCATGGGCTTGAACTCGTGTTTGTCCTTGCCGGAGACGCGCTCCGACCACGGATCGACCTGGGCGAACTTCTGGGAGAAGACGAAGCGGTCGTAGTAGCCACGGCGCTTGTCGTGATCCTCCATGATCTGGTGGCGGATCTCGTCATGGCCGATGCGCTTGGCCCATTTGTAGATCCGCTCGAGATAGCGCCCCTGCTCGCGATACATCTGGGTGAGCGCCACGATATGTTCGAGCGTCTCGTCCTCGGTCTTCACCTGACCCAGGATATCGGTGCCCTTGATGTCGAGCCCAGCAGCGCCTGCGAAGTGGATCTCGAAACCGGAGTCGACACAGATGACGCCGATATCCTTGCAGGTCGCCTCCGCGCAGTTGCGCGGACACCCCGAAACGGCAAGCTTGAGTTTGGCGGGCGTCCAGGAACCCCACATGAATTTCTCGATGCGGATGCCGAGACCGGTCGAATCTTGTGTGCCGAAGCGGCACCAGTCGGAACCAACACACGTCTTCACGGTTCTGAGCCCCTTGGCATAGGCCTGGCCGGAAACGAAGCCGGCCTTGCCGAGGTCTGCCCAGACGGCTGGCAGGTCCTCTTTCTCGATGCCGAGCAGGTCGATGCGCTGGCCGCCGGTCACCTTCACCATCGGGATCTCGAACTTGTCGACGACATCGGCAATCGCGCGCAGTTCGGCAGAATTGGTCACGCCGCCCCACATGCGCGGCACAACGGAATAGGTGCCGTCCTTCTGGATGTTGGCGTGCACGCGTTCATTGATGAAGCGCGACTGGTAGTCGTCGGCATATTCATCCGGCCAGTCGCAGACGAGATAGTAGTTCAGCGCCGGGCGACATTTGGCGCAGCCGCAGGAGGTCTTCCATTCCAGTTCCTGCATCACGGCCGGGATCGTTTTCAATCCCTTGGCCTTGATCAGACGGCGCACATCGTCATGTCCAAGCTCGGTGCAGCTGCACATTGGCGTCACGGCGGCGGGGTTGTAGGCATCCCCAAGGGTCAGCGACATCAGTTGTTCTACGAGACCCGTGCAGTTGCCGCAGGAGGCGGATGCCTTCGTATGCGCCCTGACGCCGTCCAGCGTTGTCAGACCCTTCCCCGTAATCGCGCCTGTGATCTTCCCCTTGCAAACGCCGTTGCAGCCGCAGATTTCCGCATCATCCGGCAAGGCTGCAACGGCCGCCATAGGGTCCAGCGGGGACCCTCCCTGGTAGGACTGGCCAAAAATCAGTGTCTCCCGCATGGCGGAGATATCGGTCTGCTTCTTCAGGAGATCGAAAAACCAGGAGCCGTCGGAGGTTTCGCCGTAGAGAACCGCACCGATGATCCGGTTGTCCTTCAGAACGAGACGCTTGTAGACGCCGGCGGAGGCATCACGCAGCACGATTTCCTCGCGGTCGGGCGCCTCGGCGAAGTCGCCGGCCGAGAACAGGTTGATGCCCGTGACCTTGAGCTTCGTGTTGACCACCGAGCCCTGATACTCGGCATTGCCACCGGTCAGGCGATCCGCGAGAACGCGGGCGCTTTCGTAAAGCGGCGCGACGAGGCCGTAGCAGACGCCGCGATGTTCGGCGCATTCCCCTAGCGAATAGATGGAGGCATCCGAGGTCATCATGCCGTCGTCTATGACGATGCCCCTGTTGACCGCGAGCCCCGCATCCTTGGCGAGCTGGGACGCCGGACGGATACCGACCGCCATGATCACCATGTCGCCGGAAATCACCCTGCCGTCTTCGAGTTCGATCCCTTCTACCCTGTCGATTCCGAGGATCTGTTTCGTATTCGCCTTGGTGATGATCTCGATGCCGCGCTCGGTCAGCGCCTTTTCGAGCAGATAGGCGGCAGCCGGATCGAGCTGGCGCTCCATGATCGTCGGCATCAGGTGGATGACGGTGACCTCCATGCCTTGACGCTTCATGCCATAGGCCGCTTCCAGCCCCAGCAGCCCCGCGCCGATGACGATTGCCCGACCCTTGCCCTTGGCGATCTCCAGCATCTTCTCGACATCGTCGAGATCGCGATAGGCAAGAACGCCGGGCAATTGATGGCCGGGGACCGGGATGATGAAAGGCAGCGATCCCGTCGCTATGACCAGTTTGTCATAGGAGACAGTGATCCCGTTTGCCGAGGTCACCATCTTCGCCTGCCGGTCGATCTCGGTGACCGTGGCACCCTTGTGCAGCGTTACGCCATGCGTCGCATACCAGTCATCGTCATGGATGACGATATCCTCATAAGCCTTTTCGCCCGAGAGCACCGGCGAGAGCATGATACGGTCGTAATTGACCCGCGGCTCGGCATTGAAGATCGTCACGTCGTAGAGGCCGGGGGCCCTTTCGAACAGTTCTTCCAGCATGCGGCCAGGCGCCATGCCATTGCCGATGATGACCAGTTTCTCTGCCATTGACGTCACTCCGCAGCTTCCACGAAGCGATGGCGCTCGTAGAGGAATTTCAACACGGCCTCGCGGCACTTGAGATAGGTCCGGTCGGAAGCGAGCTCGATCCGGTTGCGGGGGCGTGCAATCGGCACGTCCAGGATCTCACCGATGCGCGCGGCCGGTCCGTTTGTCATCATCACGATCCGGTCGGACAACAGCACCGCCTCATCGACATCATGCGTGATCATGATCATCGTATTGCCGAGCCGGCCATGGATCTCCATGACCGCATCCTGCAGATGCGCGCGCGTCAGGGCATCGAGCGCACCGAAGGGCTCGTCGAGCAGCAGCACCTTGGGCTCCATCGACAGAGCGCGGGCAATGCCGACACGCTGTTTCATGCCCCCGGAGATTTCGGCCGGCCGCTTGTCCTTGGCATGTGCCATCTGCACCAGATCGAGATTGTGCATGACCCAGTCATGTTTTTCGGCCCTCGTCTTGCGTCCGGAGAACACCTTGGAAACAGCCAGATTGACGTTCTCGTAAACGGTGAGCCAAGGCAGCAGTGAATGGTTCTGGAAGACCACGGCACGGTCTGGCCCCGGCGCGTTGACCTCCAGGTTTTCAAGGAGAACTGCACCTGCGCTCACCCGCGTGAGCCCGGCAATGAGGTTGAGCAGCGTCGACTTTCCGCAGCCGGAATGGCCGATGATCGAGACGAACTCGCCCTTGTCGATGGTGAGCGTGATGTCTTGGAGAACCTCGGTGCGGACTCCGCCGCGCTCGAAGCTTTTGTCGATATGGTCGATCTTGAGATAGCTGGACATGATGGCGTCCCCCTCAGTTCTTGGTGGTGCCACGGGTGACGACGCTGCCGAGCAGGGCGACGAGCTTGTCGAGGACAAAGCCGGTAACACCGATATAGACGAGCGCCACGATGATGTCGGAGAGGCGCGAGGAATTCCACGCATCCCAGATGAAGAAGCCGATACCGACGCCGCCGGTGAGCATTTCGGCCGCAACGATCGCCAGCCAGGAGAGACCGACGCCGATCCGCAGACCGGTGAAGATGTATGGCGCTGCAGCCGGCACCATGATCCGCACGAAGAATTCCAGCGGATTGAGCCGCAAGACGCGTGCGATGTTGCGATAGTCCTCGGGAATGTTGCGCACGCCGACGGCAGTGTTGATGATGACTGGCCAGATCGAGGTGATGAAGATGACGAAAATCGCGGAGGGATTGCTATCCTGAAAGGCCGCAAGCGAGAGCGGCAACCAGGCGAGCGGTGGTACCGTCCGCAGGATCTGGAAGATTGGATCAAGACCACGCATTGCCCAGATGGACTGGCCGACGACGGCACCGAGGAAGACGCCGACGATGGCGGCAAAGCCAAAGCCTATGGCGACACGTTCCAACGATGTCAGGACCCGCCAGGCGAGCCCGATATCCTGCGAGCCGTATTCGAAGAACGGATAGGCGATCAGATCGTAACTGTCGGACCAGACTTGGGAAGGCGACGGCAATGTCGCGCCGGGCTGCGAACAGGCGATCTGCCAGATGGCGAGAAGCACCAGCGTGACCACGAGCGGTGGCAGTACATTGCGCAAGACATCGGCGCCGGCCCGCTTCAGATCGATTTTCGGCGCACCGCGCTTGGCCAGGTGAATGACGGTTCCGGTCCGGTCCGGGGAGACGGCGATCGCCTCCGTCTCTGCTTTTCGGGCGGTTGCGGTCATGGGTTTTTCCTCTGCGCGTGTCGAATGGGAGGTGTTCGTGCCTCCGAATGCCCTGCGGCTACCGCAGGGCATTCAGAAATAGCTCTCGTTAGGCGCTCGCCTTGATGGCGAGACTGTCGAGATAAGCCTGCGGATTGTCAGGATCGAAGACCTTGCCGTCGAAGAAGGTTTCCGGGCCCCGCGAGGCAGAGGATGGAATGTCGGCAGCCGCGACCCCAAGTTCCTTGGCGGCCTCGCGCCAGATGTCCTCGCGGTTCACCTTGTCGACGAGTGCCTTGATGTCGGTGTCGGGCGCGAACTTGCCCCAGCGGACGTTCTCGGTGAGGAACCAGGCATCGTGGCTCTTGAACGGATAGGAGGCGTTGTCCTTCCAGAACTTCATCTCAAGCCCGGAGTTTTCAACGACGCGGCCGTTGCCGTAGTTGATCGTGCCTCTCAGGCGACCCGCAACGTCCTTCGGTGGAACGTTGAACCATTGCCGCTTGCCGAGGATGTCGGACATCTCGTCCTTGTTATCCATGCTGTCGGCCCACATCTGGGCTTCCATGACGGCCATGAGAAGTGCCTTCGCGGCAATGGGGTTCTGTTCCACCCAGTCGGACCGGAGGCCGAGCGCCTTTTCCGGATGCCCCTTCCAGAGTTCGCCGGTCGTACAGGCGGAGAAGCCGATATCCTGGTTGACCAGCTGCTCGTTCCAGGGCTCGCCCACACAGAAGGCATCCATATTGCCGACCTTCATATTGGCGACCATCTGCGGTGGCGGAACGACGATCGTTGATACGTCCTTGTCCGGATCGATGCCGCCGGCGGCCAGCCAGTAGCGAATCCAGAGATCGTGTGTGCCGCCCGGGAATGTCATGGCCACCTTGACCTCGCCGCCGGCCGCTTTCTTGGCGGCAAAGACATCCCGCAGCTTGGATGCGTCGAGGCCGACGCCGGTCTCGGCATATTCCTTGGCGACCGAAATGCCCTGGCTGTCGAGGTTGAGGCGCGCGAGGATCGACATCGGCACGGGCACACTATTCTGCGTCACCTTGCCGGCCGAGATCAGGTACGGCATTGGGGTCAGGATATGGGCGCCGTCGATGCCGTTCGAGCCTCCGCCGAGCACCAGATTGTCGCGCGTCGCGCCCCAGGATGCCTGTTTCAAGATTTCCATTTCCGGCAGGCCGAATTTGTCGAACAGGCCTTTTTCCTTGGCGATGATCAATGGTGCGGCGTCGGTGAGCGCGATGAAGCCGAGCTTCGCCCCCTTCACCTCCGGTCCTGCGCCAGCCGCAAAGGCACCAAACGGAAAGGCCAGCTTCGCGGCGCTGACGACAGCAGCTGCGGATGTGAGCTTCAGAAGCTGGCGGCGGGTGGTGCTCATTCCTGTAGTCTTCGTCATTGTCTGTGCCCCTCTGATGTGACGGAGATCCGGAAAAACAAAAAAACGCCGCTCGGTGACTGCATCCGCGGGATCGAAGGATCCCGTGTGCAAACCAAGCGACGTCGGTGTCTCTGGTGAGCGCGCTTCAGGCGCTCTTTCGTCCGGTCGCCGTTGACCGGATGTTTTTTACTGATGCAATGCCCGTGCCAAATTTTACTGCAGGGGGTCAACTATCTGAAATGAAATTGGAAAGGGCTAAGAAGCAGAAATCATGTCGGGACGAATAGGAACATGGCCGGGGTTCAAAATTTGTGCAACTGCACAGTCTCGCCTAGCAAATGAGGACGCCTTTTCGGGCAGTCGATCAGTCATCCGCAGCGATTGGCGCCCGCTTGGCCCCGGAACGGACCTCGAAATTGGTGACATAGTCGGTCATTTGGCCGGGATCGAAAATCCGTCCATCCATGAAACGGTCATCCTCGGAGCTGCCGGGCAGCGGCGATGCATCGTCCGGTATTTGTGCTGCCGGCCCGAGTGCTGCGCGATAGAGGTCGGCGCGATAGGCGCTCTTCGCCCGCTCGAGATTGTCGGCGCTGTGCTCGACCTGCCCCCAGCGGATCATCTGGCTATAGATCCAGAGCGCCTGATTGACCTGCGGATAGTTTGCCGCCTGTCGGTGAAACACGAAGTAGTCACGGATCAATCGACGATTGCCTTGGGCATCCAGGCTGAACTCTCCGGCTAGGACGCGGCGAATGATGTCCCGTGATGCGGTAATGTAGCGGGGAGATGCCAGCATCTCTGAGAGATGATCATGGTTCTCCGGCTGGTCGCACCATCGGGCGGCCTTGTCGAGAGCCACGATCAGTCGACCCACCGTGTCGGCATTGGCTTCGGCCCAATCCGGCCGCATGCCGATCACCTTCTCGGGCGCCGAAGGCCAGATATCCTGCTTGGCCGCGACGATCCGACCGACACCCCGTTCGGATGCAACCATGTTCCAGGGCGCGCCGACACAGAAGCCGTCGATCGCCCCGGCCGCCAGCGCATCGGAGGTGAGGGGTGGCGGCACGACAACGAGCTTCACGTCACGATCCGGATCGACACCACCAGCGGCCAGCCAGTAGCGGAACTCGTAATTGTGCGACGAGAACGGATAGGTCATGCCGAGGGTAGGGGGCTGCTCGCCGTTCTGCCGCATGTCATGCAATACGCTCGCCAGCGCTCTTGCCAGTTGCAGCGCGCTCGCATCCTCTGCCAGATCGGCGCGAACCTTCATCCGTTCGAAGAGGCGCAGCGACAGCGTGATCGCATTGCCGCCACGGCCGAGAGAAAATGGGGTAATCGTCGGGGAGGGGTTGGAGCCGAGCTCCAGCATTGAGGCGACCGGCATGGGCGACAGCATATGTGCGATGTCGAACTGCCGGAAAGCGAGGCGATCCCTGACATTCGCCCAGGACACATCGCGTACGAGGTCGAGTGTCAGTCCTTCCTTGGCGGCAAATCCCATTTCCGCAGCCGCGATCAGGATCGAGGCATCCATGAGCGGAATGAAGCCGGCACGCAGGATACGCTGCTCCCGACCGGAATGGTGAACCGCCGGAGCGCCTGGATCGATGTCTCGCTGACTGCTCATCATATCGCTCACTTCACTGTCCCCGCGCGCCGGTCATCACAGCAGCAATCCCGCAGCGGTCACCACGCTCTGGGCGATGTCCACCAGTTTCTTTTTCTCGTTCATGGCGGTTTGACGCATCAGCGCGAAGGCTTCCTCCTCGCTCATGCCACGCATCTTCATTAGGATGCCCTTGGCGCGCTCGATGACCTTGCGCTCCTCAAGCGCGTTCTTCGCTTCGGCCAGTTCGCGTTGCAGACGGCTGAACGCGTTGAAGCGGCTGACCGCCATATCAAGGATCGGCTTCACCCGCTCCTTCCGCAACCCGTCAACGATATAGGCCGAGACGCCTGCATCCACGGCTGCCTCGATGGAGGCGCTATCTGAGCGATCCACGAACATGGCGATCGGCCTGCTGACCGAGCGGGTGAGCTGGAAGAGGTGCTCCATCATGTCACGGTTCGGGTTCTCGATGTCGATGATGATGACGTCAGGCGCCAGGGTCTCTACCGTCTTTGCAATTCCCTGCACCCCGAGAGCAACGGTGACGTGCCGGTGACCTGCCTCGCGTAAACCGTCCTCGATGATCGCTGCGCGAACAGCGTTCTCATCGATCACAAGGATGGTGAGGTCGAGATGGTTCATGTGCGATTGATGACGCAATGCAGCAAAGTTGGCAAGCTTGCGGCCTAAATTTTGAGCTTGCGACAATGGCAACTAATTATTGAGCAGATTGGCGCGCAGGGCTGAACAGCGAGACGAAAAAAAACGAAGCCCCCGGAGTGGTCCACTCCGGGGGCTGTCGGAAAAGCGCGGGCTTCGTCGGTATTCGTTGATGCTCAGTCCTGGCCCTTGGGCTGCAGCGATATCTGCCTTGCCAGCGCAAGCGCGATCAGCGTGCAGACGGCCCCCGACAGAAGGTAGAGACCGGCTGCGAACAGACCGAACCAGGTGGATAGCAACAGTGCCGCGAGCGGTGCAAATCCTGCTCCGAACATCCAGGAGAGTGCCGAAACCATGGCCGAGGCCGTGTAGCGGTTTCGACGGTCGAACAGCGAGGCGATGGTTCCGGAGGACTGGGCGAAATTGAAGCCGAGAATGACGAAACCAACCATCATGTAGGCGACGACACCGGCCTGCCCGCCGTTCAGCAGCAGAGGCGCCGTCAGCGCGAAGGCACCGATGGCCCAGGCCCCCCAGACGAGGATCCTGTCGCGGCCGATACGGTCCGAAAGCCAGCCGGAGAACAACATCGCAAGGATACCGACGGCAGCACCGGCTGCTTCGATCAGGAGGAAGGTGCCCGGCGCTTCGTCCGTGTAGAGGAAGATCCACGAAAGCGGGAAAACCGTGACCATGTGGAACATGGCAAAGGTCGCGAGCGGCACGAACACGCCGAGCAGAACCGTGCGTCCGTCTTGCGACAGGGTGGAGCGCAACCCGGTCGGGGTCAATTCGTTCGTTTCGAAGAGTTCCTTGAACTCGGGCGTGTCGACGATGCGCAGACGCGCAAAGAGTGCCACGACATTGATCGCGAAGGCGACGAAGAACGGATAGCGCCAGCCCCAATCGAGGAAGTCGGCGGCCGACAGCGTCATGACGAGATAGGCGAACAGCACGGCCGCGACCGCAAGCCCGACCACAGCGCCGAGCTGCGGGATCATGGCGTAGAAGCCACGCTTGTCCTTCGACGCGGTGATGGCCAGTAGCGGCGCCAGGCCATCCCAGGTGCCGCCCAGCGCCAGACCCTGGCCGATGCGCAAGAGCGCCAGCATGGCGATTGCCCACCATCCGGCAGTTTCATAGGAAGGCACCAGACCCATGGCGACGGTGGAAGTTCCCAGCAGGAAAAGCGCCACCGTCAGCTTGGTCACGCGGCCATGCCTGCGGTCGAGGGCTGTGAAGATCACGGTGCCGAGCGGTCGTGCCACGAAGGCGAGCGCCACCAGCACGAAGGACCAGAGCGTCCCGGTCAGCGGATCGAGGAACGGAAAGATGCGCGCCGGAAAGACGATGACGGACGCGATCGCGAACACGAAGAAGTCGAAGAACTCCGACGTGCGCCCGATGATGACGCCGACAGCGATATCGGACGGGGAAACGTGATGGTCATCTTCTGAAGTTGTGCGGCCGTTCTGTGCGGCCGGGGGTGCAGAACCGGTCATGCTCGCCATGTCGCGGGATCACTTTCTCGATTGTACTGGGCGGGCGCACATCGGAGGATACAGCCTTCGCCTTAGTCTAACATGCTGAAATGAAATGCCGCAGGTGCGGCCAAATTGACAGGTGACAAATTGTCGTATGTGCTGCACCGCAAAACCCAACTAACTACCTTGGCGAATGTCAATGGTCGTCGAGTGGTGTTCGGGGGGACCCCTGCTCTGTGACCCGTCAGCGTATCAGGGTAAGAGATGCAAGAGCTTCGCCTCCCGAAAATATTGGCCGCCGTGGTGGCGGTCCTTTTCCTGTCCGCCTGCAAGGCCGAAGTCCTTGCTCCCACCGGCGACGTCGCCGCCCAGCAGCGTGACCTTCTCGTCATCTCCACGCTTCTGATGCTGATCATCATCATTCCGGTGATGGCGCTCACCTGCTGGTTCGCCTGGCACTACCGTGCATCCAACAGTCAAGCCATCTACAGGCCGAACTGGTCCCACTCGACCAAGCTCGAGCTGATCATCTGGGCGATCCCCCTGATGATCATCATCTGCCTCGGTGCGCTAACCTGGGTCGGCACCCATCTTCTCGACCCCTACAGGCCCCTGGCGCGCGTGTCCGAAGAGCAGCCGCTCGATCCGCAGCAGGAGCCGCTCGAGGTTCAGGTCGTGGCACTCGACTGGAAATGGCTCTTCATCTACCCGCAATACGGCGTCGCGGCTGTCAATGAGCTTCCGGTTCCCACCGATCGGCCGATCCGGTTCTCGCTGACCTCCTCTTCGGTGATGAACGCCTTTTACATCCCGCACATGGCCGGCATGATCTACGCAATGCCTGGCATGCAGACGACGCTGCACGGTGTCTTCAACGAGGAAGGCACCTTCCAGGGTCTGGCATCGCATTATTCGGGTGCTGGCTTCTCCGGCATGCGCTTCAAGGCAACCGCAACCGACGCGGCCGCCTTCGAGGCCTGGGTCGAGGAAGCGCGTGCGGGCAGCGACAAGCTGGACCGGGCGAAGTATCTCGAGCTCGAACGTCCCACCGAGAACGTCACCCCGATCACATTCGCCAGCATCGATCCGCAGCTCTTTCCGCGGGTGGTCAACATGTGTGTCGAAGACGGCAAGATCTGCATGGCCGAAATGATGGCGCTCGACGCCCAGGGCGGAACGGGTCTCGCCGGAACGGTCAATATGAGCGCCCTGATCTACGACAAGCATGAACGTCGCGGCACGCGCGAGCCGGTCTTCGGCTGGGAACCCTTCAAGGTTCTGGGCTTCTGCTCGGCGGAAGAACTGGAGCAGATGCTGGCCGCAAAGCCTGCTTCCTACAACGACCAGCCCGTCGTTTCGGGTCCCCTGATGGGACACAACATGCCGCAGCCGGTATCGCCTTTCGGCGGTGAGGCCGAACGTTTCCTCACGCTCGTCCGGCAGGCATCCGGCAATGCGCCGCAACTCTGACAGGAATTTGGCATGGCTACCATAGACCATTCCACCACGCTTCTTCTCGGTCGCCTCAACTGGAGTGCGATCCCGACGGACCCGATCGTGCTTGCAACCTTCGTTGTAGTTGCGGTCGGGGGCGCTGCAACGGTGGGCGCGCTGACCTATTACCGCCTTTGGGGTTACCTCTGGCGGGAATGGCTGACCTCTGTCGATCACAAGAAGATCGGCATCATGTATATAATCCTGGCCTTGGTCATGCTGGTGCGAGGCTTCGCCGACGCCATCATGATGCGCCTGCAGCAGGTGCTCGCCTTCAACGGCTCCGAGGGCTATCTCAACGCCCATCACTACGATCAGATCTTCACCGCCCACGGCGTGATCATGATCTTCTTCGTGGCGATGCCTTTCGTCACGGGACTGATGAACTATGTCGTGCCGCTGCAGATCGGCGCGCGAGACGTCTCGTTCCCCTTCCTCAACAACTTCTCCTTCTGGATGACCGTCGGCGGTGCCGTGCTTGTGATGGCCTCGCTCTTCGTCGGTGAGTTCGCGCAGACCGGCTGGCTTGCCTTCCCGCCGCTGTCGGGCATCGGCTACAGTCCGTGGGTCGGGGTCGACTACTATATCTGGGGCTTGCAGATCGCCGGCGTCGGAACGACGCTATCCGGCATCAACCTGCTCGTCACCATCGTCAAGATGCGTGCCCCGGGCATGACCCTGATGCGCATGCCGGTCTTCACCTGGACGGCACTCTGCACCAACATCCTCATCGTCGCCTCCTTCCCGGTGCTGACGATGACGCTGATCCTCCTGACGCTCGATCGCTACGTGGGAACGAACTTCTTCACGAATGATCTCGGCGGCAATCCGATGATGTATATCAACCTCATCTGGATCTGGGGTCACCCGGAAGTCTACATCCTCATCCTGCCGCTCTTCGGCGTTTTCTCGGAGATCACCTCGACCTTCTCCGGCAAGCGGCTCTTCGGTTACAGCTCGATGGTCTATGCCACCGTCTGCATCACGATCCTGAGCTATGTCGTCTGGCTGCACCACTTCTTCACCATGGGCTCGGGCGCCTCGGTGAACGCCTTCTTCGGCATCACCACGATGATCATCTCGGTGCCCACGGGGGCCAAGATCTTCAACTGGCTCTTCACCATGTATAAGGGTAGGGTGCGCTTCGACCTGCCGATGATGTGGACGGTCGCCTTCATGCTGACCTTCACCATCGGCGGCATGACCGGCGTTCTCCTTGCCGTCCCGCCGGCGGACTTCGTCCTGCACAACTCGCTCTTCCTGGTGGCGCACTTCCACAACGTCATCATCGGCGGTGTGTTGTTCGGCTGCTTTGCGGCAATCGCCTACTGGTGGCCCAAGGCCTTCGGCTTCCAGCTCAACGTCTTCTGGGGCAAGGTCTCCTTCTGGAGCTGGGTCAGCGGCTTCTGGCTCGCCTTCATGCCGCTCTATGTGCTGGGCCTGATGGGAGTCACCCGCCGCATGCGCGTCTTCGATGATCCGGATCTCAGGATCTGGTTCATTCTGGCTGCCCTAGGTGCGTTCCTGATTGCCATCGGTATCGCCGCCTTCTTCATCCAAATCGCTGTCTCGATCTGGAACCGGAAGGACAACATGGACGTCACCGGTGACCCATGGGATGGTCGCACGCTCGAATGGGCGACGTCCTCCCCGCCGCCGGCCTATAACTTCGCCTTCACGCCTGTCGTCCACGATCTCGACGCCTGGCATGACATGAAGCAGGTTGGCCAGACACGCCCCAAGGCACCCTATCTGCCGATCCACATGCCGCGTTACACCGGCACAGGCGTCATGATCTCCGCGCTTGCCACGCTCTGCGGCTTCGCGCTGGTCTGGTACATCTGGTGGCTGGCGGCCGTGTCCTTCCTCGCGATCATCGCTGTGTCGATCGCCCATACCTTCAACTACGACCGGGACTATTACGTCCCCGTCGACGAGGTCGAGCGTGTCGAAAAGGCGCGTGAGCGCGAACTGGCAAGCGTAGGAGCGTAACAATCGTGAGCACCGTCACCCAAACCGATACGCCTGCCGTCTATTGGGAAACCGAGCCGCATCATCATCCGGAAGGCGCGTCCACGCGGCTCGGCTTCTGGATCTACCTGATGAGCGACTGCCTGATGTTTGCAGTCCTCTTCGCGGTCTTCGCCGTGGTCGGCCAGAGCTATGCGGCCGGTCCCGGCCCCAAGGCGCTCTTCGAGCTGAACCTGATCGCGATCAACACCGGCTTTCTGCTGGTCTCCTCGATCACTTTCGGCTTCGCCATGCTTGCCATGTATGAAGGCAGGCAGGCCCGCATGCAGATCTGGCTTGCCATCACTCTCCTGCTCGGCCTCGCCTTCCTGGCGCTCGAAATCTACGAGTTTCATCACCTGATCGAGCTCGGCGCTGGTCCGCAGCGCTCGGCTTTCCTGTCCGCCTTCTTCGCGCTGGTCGGCACCCACGGCCTGCACGTGCTGTTCGGCTGCATTTGGCTCGTCACGCTGATGGTCCAGGTCAATCAGAAAGGCCTGATCCCTGCCAACACCCGACGCATGGAATGCTTGAGCATGTTCTGGCACTTCCTCGATGTCATCTGGATCGGGGTCTTCACCTTCGTTTACCTCCTGGGGATGATCTGATGTCCAAACCTTCCATCCAGCCCCATGGCCACAATGACCATGGGCATGACAGCACCGGCCATGATCATGGCAGCTACCGGTCATACCTGACCGGCTTCGTACTGGCCGCGATCCTGACGATCATTCCATTTGCCATCGTCATGAGCGGCGGCTTCGAAAGCCGGGTCCTCACTGCAGTGACGGTGATCGCCTTCGCGGTCGTCCAGGTCCTCGTCCACATGGTCTACTTCCTCCACATGAACACCCGTTCGGACGAAGGCTGGACAATGCTGTCGATGATCTTCACCGTCATCGTGGTGGTGATCATGATCGCTGGCTCCGTCTGGGTCATGTACAACCTCAACAACAATATGATGCCCTCAATGGATCACGAGAGCTTCCAGGGCTTCGGCTCCTGAAACAGCGAGGCGACATGATGCGAGCGGGCCGACCATGGTGGATCATCGGGCTCGGCACGCTCGCCATCACCCTGCTTCTCGGGCTGGGCGTCTGGCAGCTTCAGCGTCTGCAGTGGAAAACGGCACTCATAGAACGGGTCGAAGCGGGGCTTCTTGCCCCGCCGGTCTCTGCTCCCGGTCCTGATGACTGGGCTGCCGTCTCCTTCGACACCGCGGAATATCGCCGCGTCGAGGTACAAGGCCGCTATCTTCCGGGCGACGATATTCTCGTCAAGGCCGTTACGGCCCGCGGGTCCGGCTTCTGGGTCATGTCGCCTTTCGAAACGCTCGAAGGATGGCGGCTCTTCGTCAACAGAGGCTTCGTACCTGATGATCGTGCGTCGCCGGCAGATCGTCCGCGACCTGCTGGCGAGCCCGAGGTCACGGGGCTTTTGCGGCTCACCCAGCCCGGCGGCGCGTTTTTGCGGGACAATGATCCCGCCAATGGCCGCTGGTTCTCGCGCGACACCTTTGCGATGGCCGGTACGCTCGGGCTAGGGGAGGTAGCGCCCTATTTCATCGATTCTGACGCAAGCGGCGACGCATTCCCGATTGGCGGGCTGACCGTCGTCTCCTTCCCGAACAAGCATTTCGGCTATGCCATGACATGGTTCGGTCTGGCTGCCGTCTTTGCCTATCTGCTTTACCGCGCGACGAAGCCTGGCGAATCACACCGCTGATAGCGCTGCCGACGGATTGGTCAGGATCTCTTCGATCCAGCTGCAAGAGGGGTGGGCACCGCGTTGTCAGCGGGGCCGGTCCACATGCTCTTAATGATCTGCTTCACCTGGTGCTGCAACATCTCGTCCTGTCTTGCCACCTCCACGAAGCGGCCGGTGAACTCGCGCGTGGAACTCAAGAGCCCCGCAAGCGCGATCGACGCCATCATTCCGAGTTTGGTGTCGAAGGGCCGCTGCTGCCCTGCCGCCTCAAGGTTTGACTGCACGAAAGGATAGAGGACTTCGAGAAATGGCTTCGCCAAGGCCTCCTCTATGAAATCCTTTCGTTCTTCGTCTCGGCTCTGGATGATCTCGGAAAACAGAATCCTTGAGAAATGCGGTCGCCGCCAGATAACGTCCACGACTTCGGAACTGATGAAATCGACACGCTCTGCTTGTGGGCGGTCTTGGGCCCGGGCAATCGCTGCCTCGAGCAATTCCACGGTTTCGCGCGCCACTTCGGTCACGATCGCTTGCCAAAGGCCCATTTTTGATCCGTAGCGGTAGGATATCAGTGCAACATCGATACCTGCGGTCGCTGCGATCGCGCGCAGTGATGTCTGCTCGAAACCATTTGCCGCAAAGGTCTCCATGGCAGCCTCCAGAAGGCCTTCGGCATTCTGTTCTGCGCCCCGGCGAGGCCGACCCCGTTTCCGCTCTGGCACGTTCTTAACCTGTTTCACACCACCCTCAATTCGTTCGCTTGACAAGCCTAGCCGCATTCCGGCATATATTCAACAGACGATGAATAAAATCCTCCCTCGTTTTCAGGAGCCTGCGATGCCCACCCCGTTGGTAACGCGCCAGATGGGTCGGTTGCCCCCGACGTCAAGAAAATCCCCATGGCTGCTGGCGGCAGTTCTGCCCCTCCTTCTCGCCTCCTGCAGCGAAGATGCGTCGGAAAAGACCGGCTATGTGCCGACGGTCAGGGTCGCAACCGCAGCCACCGTGTCCGATGCCGTCACGGTCTCCGGTACCGGGGAGGTGAAGCCGAGGGTCGAAAGCGTCCTGTCCTTCAAGGTCAGCGGCCGCGTCATTGCCCGTGATGTCGAGGTCGGCGACCGGGTGAAAGTCGGTCAGGTGCTTGCTCGGATCGATCCGACGGAACAGAAGGCGGATCTGGCGGCGGCAGAAGCGGCCATCCGCGCCCGCCAAGCCACCTTGCGCACCGCCGAATCCTATCTCAACCGCCGCCGCACCCTGACACAGACGGGGGCTTTGCCACAGCAGCAGTTGGACGAGGCGATCCAGCAATATGATTCGGCAGTCAATGATCTCGATGCAGCACAAGCGAATCTCGCCAGCGTGCAGGAAAGCCTCGCTCAGACCGAGCTGAAAGCCGATGCTGATGGCCTCATCACTGCTGTGAGCATCGAGCCGGGAGAAGTCGTGCAGCCATCATCGGCCGCCTTCGAGCTCGCCCATGATGGTGAACTTGATGCGGTCTTCAACGTGGATGAAAGCGCCTTGACCAGGGATGACCAGCCCGAATCGGTGGAAGTTGCTCTTGTTGATCGGCCGGATATTCGCGCAGTTGCCAAAATTCAGGAGATCAGCCCCTCGGTGGATCGCAAGCTCGGCACCGTGCGCCTGAAGCTGTCGATCACCGATCCGCCACCGGAGATCACGCTGGGTTCAGCAATTGTGGCCTATGCGAAGCTCTCCGAAGTGGGGCGGATATCCATTCCGTCCCAGTCTTTGACGAGTGCCAACGGAAAGCCCGCAGTCTTCGTCGTCGATCCGTCCACGGAGACAGTCGAGACCCGTCAAATCGAGGTGCTGCGCTACGACGCCGACCGGATCATCGTCGCCAACGGGCTTGAACCCGGTGATCAGTTCGTCGTCGAGGGAACGCAGTTTCTCTACCCGACACAAAAGGTTCGTACGGTTCAGGGAGACGCGCAATGAAGCAGGTGAAAGCAATCGCATTTCTGTGCCTTGCGGTCGTTGCGCTGAGTGCCTGCAGCGAGGTCGAAGAACAGGCCGCGCCGCAGGTGCGTCCGGCTCTTTCGGTCATCGCCGGGCCGCGCGCGAGTGAGCCTGGATCGACCTTCACCGGGACCGTCGAGGCCAAGTTGAATGTCGACATCGGCTTTCGTCTGCTCGGTCGGGTCACCGCGCGCATGGTCGATGTCGGCGATGTCGTTCGTGCCGGCGAGGTTCTGATGACGCTCGACACGACGAGCCTTCAGCTCGCCGTCCGCCAGGCCGAAGCAGATCTTGCATCCGCAAATGCCAAACTCGATCTGGCGCAGGTCAATGCCAGCCGTCAGGCGACACTTCTGAGAACCCAGGCGACCACGCGTGAGCGACTGGAAGAAGCCGAGCAGACAGCGGAAGCCGCCGAGGCGACGGTCCGGCAAATGGAAGCCGATCTGACGAAAGCGCGTGAGCAGACATCCTATGCCACTGTCGTCGCACAAACCGATGGTGTCGTTTCGGCCGTAAGCGCGGAAGTCGGACAGGTCGTTGCAGCCGGTCAATCGGCCGTGACGATCGCCCGGCTGGAGGCACTCGATGCTGTCATCGATGTCCCCGACACGCTGAAGGCGCTTCAACTGCCCGATACGGAATACGAGGTCACCCTCCTGTCGAACCCGCAGATCAAGGCGCAAGGTCGCGTGCGAGAAGTCGCGCCCGAGGCTGATGGTGCAACCCGGACGCGGCGAACCAAGCTTGCGCTGTCTGCCCCGGACAAGGCGTTTCGCCTCGGCAGCACCGTTCTCGCGAGACCAATCGCAGCCGTCGCCACCGCCATCTGGCTCCCTGAAACGGCCATGGGTGCCGATCAGTCAGGCGCCGCATTTGTCTGGGTCATCGACCCGGCCAGCGGTGCGGTGGCGCGTCGGCCTGTCGAAGCCAAAAAGGCCGATGGCGGCGGCCATGACATTGTTTCGGGATTGCAGGCCGGAGAGCGCGTGGTCAGCGCCGGCGTGAACTCCCTCACCGAAAATCAGATCGTTTCCTTCACCGATGAGATCGCCCGATGAACGGCAAATTCAATCTTTCCGAATGGGCACTGCGGCACAAGTCGCTCGTCTGGTACTTCATGATCCTCTCCACGGTCGCGGGGATCATGGCCTATTTCAATCTCGGACGGGAAGAAGATCCCGAATTCACGATCAAGACGATGCTGATCCAGGCCCAGTGGCCGGGTGCATCGGTCGATGAAATGACCAGTCAGGTCACCGATCGGATCGAGAAGAAACTGCAGGAACTCGAATCCCTCGACTACACCAAGAGCATCAATGCCCCGGGACAGGCGACGATCTACGTCAACCTTCTCGAGAATACAAAGGCGGCGGACGTCAGCCCGACCTGGGTCAAGGTCCGGAACATGATCAACGACATCGTTCCAAACCTTCCTCAGGGTGTGGTCGGTCCCTTCTTCATCGACAGCTTCGGGGATGTCTATGGCAATATCTATGCCTTCACGGCGGACGGACTGACACAGCGACAGCTCCGGGACTATCTGGAAGCGGCAAGAACCGAAATCCTTGCCGTTCCCGATGTCGGGAAGGTCGATCTCATCGGCGCTCAAGACGAGGTGATCTATCTGGAGTTCTCCACCCGGCGTATGGCCGCGCTTGGCATCACCCAGCAACAGATCGTCGAGACACTGCAGAACCAGAACGCCGTCGTCGCATCAGGCACTCTGCGCACCGCGTCCGAGAGCATCAGCATGCGCGTCTCAGGTCAGTTCTCCACGGAAGACGACCTGAGAAAGGTCAACCTTCGCGTCAACGACCGCTTCTTCCGACTGAGCGATGTCGCGACCATCACGCGCGGCTATGTCGACCCGCAGCAGGCGCTGTTCCGGGTCAATGGCGAGCCGGCGATCGGTCTGGCGATCGGCATGAAGCCGGGCTCCAACCTGCTCGAATTCGGCGAAGCCCTGTCCGAGAAGATGGAAAAGGTGACCGCCAGCCTGCCCATCGGCATTGGCGTTCACCATGTGGCCGATCAGGCCGTTGTCGTCGACGAGGCGGTCGGCGGTTTCACCAAGGCCCTCTTCGAGGCAATCGCCATCGTTCTCGTCGTCAGCTTCATAAGTCTCGGTGCCAGAGCCGGGCTCGTGGTCGCTCTGTCGATCCCGTTGGTTCTCGCCATCACCTTCGTCGCCATGGAGTATTTGGGCATTTCCCTCCAGCGCATTTCGCTGGGTGCATTGATCATCGCCCTCGGTCTTCTTGTCGACGATGCCATGATTGCCATCGAGATGATGGTGTCCAAGCTTGAACAGGGCGAACCCCTGTCCAAGGCAGCGATCGCGGTTTGGACCTCGACGGCATTTCCGATGCTGACCGGCACCTTGGTCACCGTCGCGAGTTTCATTCCCGTCGGTCTGAACGACAGCGCCGCTGGCGAGTTCACCTTCTCGCTCTTCGTCGTCATTGCCGTTGCCCTGATCGTTTCCTGGATTGTCGCCGTTCTCTTCGCGCCGGTTCTCGGGGTGCTGATCCTTCCGGCAAAGATGGAGCGGCATCACGAGCAGAAGGGCAGGGTCGCCCAGATGTTCTCGCGCATTCTGGCGGCTTGCATGCATCGGCCGAAGATGACGGTCGCCGCCACATTCGGCGTCTTCCTCCTCTCCGTCTATGGCATGGGCTTCGTCCAGCAGCAGTTCTTCCCGGCATCGGATCGCCCGGAACTGATCGTCGACTGGACCGGGCGCCAGAACTCCACGCTGGCCCAGACCAAGGCCGACATGGATGAATTCGAGGCCGCCTACCTCGCCAATGACGACAGTATCGACCACTGGACGTCCTATGTCGGGCAGGGCGCCAAACGTTTCGTTCTCTCATTCGACGTGCAGCCGTCGGCCCCGTATTTCGGCCAGATGGTCATCGTAACCAAGAGCATCGAAGCCCGTGAGGCTCTCAAGGAAAAGTTGATGGCAGTTGCTGCGGATGGCTATCCGGGCACGGACATTCTGGTCAAGGAAATGGAGCTCGGACCGCCGGTCGGTCGGCCGATCCAGTACCGCGTCAGCGGCCCGGATCCGGAAAAGGTGCGCGAATACGCAACCGGATTGGCAGCCGTCATCGGCACGGAGCCACGTCTCGGTCGCATCGTCTTCGACTGGATGGAGCCGGCTCGCACCGTCAAGGTCGATGTGCTTCAGGACAAGGCCCGTCTTCTCGGCGTGAGTTCGAGCGATATCGCAACGGCACTCAACAACATGGCCGGCGGCTCCGCCATGACCCAGCTGCGCGACAGTATCTATCTAGTCAACGTTGTTGGCCGTGCCCCGGGCGACGAACGCCAGTCCGTCGAAACACTTCGCAATCTGCAGCTACCCGGCGGTGACGGGCAGTCCGTACCGCTCGCGTCCATCGCCACCTTCTCCTACGGCATGGAGCAGCCCGTGATCTGGCGTCGTGATCGCAGTCCGACGATCACCCTGAAAGCTGCCATTACCGATGCAACGCAGCCGGCCACCATTGATGCGGCCTTGAAGGGCAAGGTCGAAACCTATGCTGCTGATCTCTCTGCGGGTTATCATGTCGCGGTCGGCGGCTCGGTCGAAAGCAGCGGAAAAAGCCAGGCACCGATTGCGGCCGTCGTGCCGCTGATGCTTCTGACAATGACGACGATCCTCATGTTCCAGCTGCAGAGCTTCCAGCGCCTGTTCATGGTGGTGATTGTAGCCCCGCTCGGACTGATCGGTGTTGTCGCAGCCCTCCTGCCCAGCGGGGCGCCTCTCGGCTTCGTCGCCATTCTCGGCGTCTTGGCCCTGATCGGCATCCTCATCCGAAACTCGGTCATCCTCGTGGTCGAGATCGATACGCTGCAACGCAACGGCCGGCATGCCTGGGACGCGGTCCGCGAGGCCACCGAGCACCGCATGCGGCCAATCATGCTGACGGCTGCCGCAGCCAGTCTCGCGCTCATCCCCATCGCCTCTGAGATCTTCTGGGGGCCAATGGCTTTCGCGATGATGGGCGGCATAGTCGTCGGTACGGTGCTGACGCTGCTTTTCTTGCCGGCGCTCTATCTGATCTGGTTCCGGATCAAGGAGCCCTCGGCCACAGCCTGACCGACTGGGCAAACTTCGACCGGCCGCGACAAAGCTTGCGGCCGGTTTTCTTCTCGGCTCAATAAGAACTTTCGAGACTGTAGCGGCTGCCCGGATAGAGAAGCCGAACGGATGTCACCAGCCGGTCGCCGGACCAGGTTCGACGCCGCACCAGAAGACAGGGTTCGGACCTGGCGATGGCCAGCAGCCGGCATTCCCACGGCTGGGGTAACACTGCCTCGACGAACTGCTCGGCGCGCGAGATCGGCGCGATACCGCTCAGATAGGCATTCGGCGTGATCGTTCGGAAATCCTGATCGAGATAGGCGGGCGCCAGTTCCGCATGGACGAAGCGATCCTCAAGCTGGATTGGGAGATCGTCTTCCTTGTGTACGATGACCGAATGAAAGGCTGATGTGCCGGCCTCCACTTCCAGCCTGTCCGCCAGATCATGGTCGCAGACTTCCACCTGCATCAGCACGATCTCGACCGAATGCTGGCCGCCGCGCTCGGCAATCTCCTCGGCGATGTTGCGCACGTCGCTGACATTGGCCCGGCGCTTCTTCGGCGCAACGAAGGAACCGCGCCCCTGGACCCGGACGATGACGCCTTCGCTGGCCAGTTCCCTGAGCGCCCGATGCGCCGTCATCCGGCTGACCCCCAGCATCTCGACCAGCTCGTTCTCGGAGGGAATGCGGTAATTGATCGGCCATTCGCCGCGCTCGATCCGCGCCTTGATCTCGGCCTTCATCTGCTCGTAGAGCGGCGTATCCTGCCGTTCCACGGGGAGTGCAAAGCCTGGCTGGTCGTCGGACATGGTGGGTCGATCCTGATGGTGGCGAAGCGATCTTGCGGGTGTCTAGCCGCAGCGCATCGGGCATTCCCTTATCGGCACAGGCCTTGTCTAGGCAACCGGTTCGGGTTCAGAAGCCCTATCCAGAGCGGCAGTTACTTCGATGCTGTAGAGCGTGCAATCAGCCGCGCGAGGCTCGACGGTGAACTCAAACGGTACCTGCTCTGAGATCATGATATCGCCGAGCCCTACTTCCGATCGCATGCTATCGACCGCAACAAGGGCATCACCCCGAAACACGATTGCGACTGTGTCCCGTGACATCGAAAGCGTCTGAGCGGCAGAGACGTCGATCTTCGTCATGCGATGGACGAAACGCCCACGACGGCTCATGACATTGAGGTCGAGCGTCTCGCCGCCAAGACAATCCGCCTGAACCTCCGCATCGCCGGAAAAGGCGAAGGGAGGCGAGCCTACGAGTAGCGGCGGCTCCTGCCTCCCATCGACCGTTAGCTGCATGCCGTCGCCCTGGAGAACGGCAATCGTCCTGTCGATCCCGGCAAAGACCGAGAACGGACCGGAGGTCCCGACGGTTGCCAGGCTGATTCGCCAGTCGAACCCGCCGGAGCCATCCGAAGCAGGCCGGGAGATCACCTCGCGGGTGATCCCCAGCCCGTTTTTCCAGGGCATCTGCCGGTGCTCGTCAAAGCGCTGGATGCGGAGGGACATGGGCGTGTCGTATCCCCTCAATTGCCGAGGATGCCGGGCAGACGAAGGCCCTTTTCCTTGGCGCAATCGAGCGCGATGTCATAGCCCGCGTCGGCATGCCGCATGACGCCTGTCGCCGGGTCGTTCCAGAGAACCCGCTCCAGCCGGCGGGCAGCATCGTCAGTGCCATCGGCGCAGATCACCATGCCGGAATGCTGGGAAAAGCCCATGCCGACACCGCCGCCGTGATGCAGCGAAACCCAGGTCGCACCCGAGGCGCAGTTGAGCAGCGCATTCAGAAGCGGCCAATCGGACACGGCGTCCGAGCCGTCCTTCATCGCTTCCGTCTCGCGGTTGGGCGAGGCGACCGAACCGGAATCGAGATGGTCGCGACCGATGACAACAGGCGCCTTCAACTCGCCGCTCCGCACCATCTCGTTGAAGGCGAGGCCGAGCTTGTGGCGATCGCCGAGACCGACCCAGCAGATGCGGGCCGGCAGGCCCTGGAAGGCGATGCGCTCGCGCGCCATGTCCAGCCAGTTGTGCAGATGCGTGTTGTCCGGCAGCAGCTCCTTCACCTTGGCATCGGTCTTGTAGATATCCTCCGGATCGCCCGAGAGAGCGGCCCATCGGAAGGGGCCTATGCCGCGGCAGAACAGCGGACGGATATAGGCCGGCACGAAGCCGGGGAAGGCGAAGGCATTCTCGAAGCCCTCTTCCTTGGCCACCTGGCGGATATTGTTGCCGTAGTCGAGTGTCGGAACCCCCCTGTTCCAGAAGTCGACCATCGCCTGCACATGGGTTTTCATCGAGGCGCGGGCAGCGACTTCCACTGCCTTCGGATCGCTTTCCTGTTTTGCCCGCCATTCGGCAACCGTCCAGCCGAGGGGCAGATAGCCGTGAACAGGGTCATGGGCCGAGGTCTGGTCGGTGACGATGTCGGGTCGCACGCCGCGGCGCACGAGTTCCGGGAAGATGTCGGCGGCATTGCCGACCAGGCCGACGGATTTGGCCTCACCCGCCTTGGTCCACTGGTCGATCAGGGCAAGCGCCTCGTCCAGCGTATGCGCCTTGGCGTCGACATAACGGGTGCGCAGGCGGAAATCGATGCGGGTCTCGTCGCATTCGACGGCAAGGCAGCAGGCGCCGGCCATGACAGCGGCGAGCGGCTGGGCGCCACCCATGCCGCCGAGACCACCGGTCAGGATCCATTTGCCCTTCAGGTTGCCGCCGTAATGCTGGCGGCCGGCTTCCACGAAGGTCTCATAGGTGCCCTGCACGATGCCCTGGGTGCCGATATAGATCCACGAGCCGGCAGTCATCTGGCCGTACATGGCCAGCCCCTTTTTATCCAGCTCGTTGAAGTGGTCCCAGGTCGCCCAATGCGGCACGAGGTTGGAATTGGCGATCAGCACGCGCGGCGCATCCTTGTGGGTGCGGAACACGCCGACCGGCTTGCCCGACTGCACGATCAGCGTCTCTTCCTCTGTAAGCGTCTTCAGCGTTTCGACGATTCGGTCGAAATCCTCCCAGGTGCGGGCAGCCCGGCCGATGCCGCCATAGACGACGAGCTCATGCGGCCGCTCGGCAACATCGGGATCGAGATTGTTCATCAGCATGCGGAGCGGCGCTTCCGTCATCCAGCTCTTGGCCGAGAGTTCGGTTCCGGTGGCGGCGCGGACGTCGCGGATATTGTGTCTGGGATTGCTCATGGTCCTCGCTCCTCAGCGTTTCAGATCGAGCGCGATGGCTTCGATGGTTGTCAGAATGTCCTTGAGATGGCGTCGCAGCACCTCGGCCTTCGCGGCGACATAGGCGAAGGGTGGTGCTTCGGTGGCGAGATGCGTGATCTGCGCCAGTTCCATCTGGATGGCGTGCACGCCGGTCTCCGGCTGCCCGTAATGCCGCGTCGTCCAACCACCCTTGAAGCGGCCATTGACCACAGACGTGTATCCCTCGGCCCGACCGGCGATTTCGGCGGCGGCTTTCTCGATCCTGGCATCGCAGGTGCGGCCCATATCCGTGCCGATGTTGAAGTCCGGTAGAGGCCCTTCGAACAGGAAGGGGATCAGCGAGCGGATCGAGTGGCAGTCATAGAGCACCGCCACGCCATGGATCGCCTTCACGCGCTCGATCTCGGCTTTCAGCGCCGCATGATAGGGCGCGTGGAAGCCTGCCAGCCGATCGCCAATATCATCCTCGGTCGGCTCCTCGCCGCTTTTCCAGATGGCAACACCGTCGAAATCCGTTTCCGGAACGAGGCCAGTGGTGTTCTGCCCTGGATAGAGGCTCACGCCATGAGGGTCGCGGTTCGCATCGATGACGTAGCGATGGAAGGTCGCCCGGACCGTCGTCGCATCCGGCAACAATCCGGCATAGAGCTCATGGATATGCCAGTCGGTATCGGCCAGCAGTCTGCCGTTGTCATTGAGGCGATCCCAGATCGCAGGCGGAACATCCGTGCCCGTATGCGGAAAGGCGAGAATGACGGGGGAGGTGCCTTGCTTGACGTCGAAGACCGCCATCTCAACCCTCCAGACCCGGCAACAGCCCGGCGGAAACCGCCGAAACCAGTGTCCCATCCGCAACCAGGCGACCGGCAGCCTCGAGATCGGGCGCCATGTAGCGGTCCTCCTCCAGGGTGGCGACATGGGCACGCAGGGTGGCGATCACTTGTCTCAGTTCCGGGCTCGTCGTGAGGGGCGCGCGGAATTCGACGCCCTGGGCGGCGGTTAGCGCCTCGATGCCGATGATCGAGAAGAGGTTGTCGGTCATCTGCAGCAGGCGCCGCGCGCCATGGCAGGCCATGGAGACATGGTCTTCCTGATTGGCCGACGTCGGCGTCGAATCGACTGAGGCCGGATGCGCCATCTGCTTGTTTTCGCTCATCAGGGCAGCCGACGTGACCTCGGCAATCATCAAACCGGAATTCAGTCCCGGCTTCTTGGCGAGGAAGGCCGGCAGCCCGTAGGACAGGGCCGGATCGACCAGCAGCGCGATGCGGCGTTGTGCGATCGCGCCGATTTCGCAGACAGCGATCGCGATCTGGTCGGCGGCGAAAGCGACGGGCTCTGCATGGAAGTTGCCGCCCGAGACGACGCTCATGTCGGAGAGCACGAGCGGATTGTCGGTGACGGCATTCGCTTCGATTTCAAGCGTCCGACCCGTCATGCGCAGGAGATCGAGGCAGGCACCGTCGACCTGCGGCTGGCAGCGGATGCAATAGGGATCCTGCACCCGCTCATCGCCTTCCAGATGGCTTTCCCGGATAACGGAACCGGCCAGCAACCCTCGCAGGGCCGCTGCCGTATCGATCTGGCCCTTGTGGCCACGCAGCGTGTGAATGTCGGCGGTGAAGGGCGCAGACGAGCCCATCGCGGCGTCGGTCGAGAGCGCACCGGTGATCAATGCCGCCTGCGCGGCACGATGGGCGCGGAAGAGGCCGGCCAGCGCCAGCGCCGTCGAGGCCTGCGTGCCGTTGATCAGCGCCAGACCTTCCTTGGCCGCAAGCACCACGGGCGTGAGCCCCGCGCGCTTCAACGCCTCGGCGCCGGTAAGCCGTTCGCCCTCAAAGAAGGCTTCCGCCTCGCCCATCATCACTGCAGCCATATGGGCCAGCGGTGCAAGATCGCCGGACGCGCCGACGGAACCTTTTTCCGGAATGAGCGGAGTGACGCCCTTGTCCAGCATGCCCTCGATGAGACGCACCAGGTCCAGGCGTACACCCGAGGCGCCACGACCAAGCGAGATCAGCTTCAGCGCCATGATCAGGCGCACGATCTTGTCCGCCAGCGGCTGGCCCACGCCGCAGCAATGCGACAGGATCAGATTGCGCTGCAGCGTCTCCGTGTCGGCCGCATCGATCTTGATCGAGGCGAGTTTGCCGAAGCCGGTATTGATGCCGTAGACCGGCGCGTTGCCGGCGGCGATTTCCGCAATGCGCGCGGCGGCCCTCTCGATGCCGGCATCGAAGCCGCGGTCGAGCACGGCGCTTTCGCCGTTCCAGTAGATCTCAGCTAGTTCAGCCAGAGAGACGCGGCCGGGGTGAAGCGTAATGGTCACAACAGAATTCCTTTGGTGATGTGGCCGTTCCAGATCCGCTGATGCAGCGGATTGAACCCGATGCGGTAGACGAGCTCCGCCGGGCTCTCGACCGACCAGATGGCAAGATCGGCCTGCTTGCCGACCTCGATGGTTCCGACCGTGTCGAGGCGTCCCAGCGCGCGGGCGGCATTGCGGGTGATGCCGAGAAGGCATTCCTCGACCGTCATGTGAAACAGCGTGGCAGCCATGTTCATGGTCAGCAGCAGGGAGGTCAGCGGCGAGGTGCCGGGATTGCAGTCCGTGGCAAGCGCCATGGCCGTTCCATGTTTGCGGAACAGCTCAATCGGCGGCTTCTTCGTCTCGCGGATGAAGTAGTAGGCTCCGGGCAAGAGCACCGCGACGGTTCCGGCCCGGCTCATCGCAGCAGCACCTTCCTCATCGGTGTATTCCAGATGGTCGGCCGAAAGGCCTTGGTATTGGGCTGCAAGGGCCGCGCCCTGAAGGTTCGACAGCTGGTCGGCATGGAGTTTGACCGGCAGTCCGAGAGACCGCGCTGCATCGAAGACAATCCGCATCTCCTCAGGAGAAAAGGCGATGCCTTCGCAAAAGCCATCCACCGCATCGACCAGTCCTTGCGCCTGTGCAGCCTTAAGCCCCGGCAGTACGACGTCTTCGATGAAGTCGCGATTGCGCCCCTTGTAGTCCGCAGGCGTTGCATGCGCTCCGAGATAGGTTGTGGTGACGGCGACCGGACGCTTGTCGGCGAGCTGCCGTGCGGCACGCAGCATCTTGAGCTCGTCATCGACGGTCAGCCCATAGCCGGACTTGACCTCGACGGTTGTCACGCCCTCGGCGATCAGCGCATCGAGCCGGGGAAGCGTTTGCGAGACGAGCTCCGCCTCGCTCGCCTCGCGCACCTGGCGCACCGACGAGACGATGCCGCCGCCGGCGCGTGCGATTTCCTCGTAGGAAGCGCCGGCAAGACGCATCTCGAATTCACGTGCCCGATTGCCGGCATGCACGAGATGCGTATGGCAATCGACGAGGCCCGGCGTCACCCAGCGACCCTCGCAGTCGATCACCTCGGCGCTACCGGGGATCGCGACCTCGCTCGCCGCGCCGACAGCGACAATCCGTCCGCCCTCAATCATCACCCTGCCATTCTCGACCACGCCCAGCCCGGGCCGGTCGGGCGCCATGGTCGCCAGTCGTACGTTGGTGAGTACAGTCGTCATGCGCCCTCGCTTTCGGACCAGGCCGCCGTCGTCTTCAGGAGTGTCCGTATCTGCTGGATGTCGCGGTTCAGGGGTCGATCGTCCCGGTAGAAGGGCACCACATCCCGAACCCGCTCGTAGATCCCTTGCGTCATCGCAGCTTTCTTCGCCTTGGAGGACTGCAGGTCATGCGCCTGCGCTGCGGCAGTCAGCTCGATGGCTAGCACCGTCTCGAGATTGTCGAGGATGGCGAGCGCCTTGGCCGCAGCAGGCGTCGCATGGGTCAGAATGTCTTCCTGCAGACCGGAGGTGATACCACCGTCGAGGCTTGCCGGCATGGCCAGCCGCCGGTTTTCCGCGACCAGCGCTGCCGCAGTATACTGGATGATCATGAAGCCGGATCCGACGCCGCTGCCCGAGGCAAGAAAGGCCGGAAGGCCGCTCACCAGCGGGTTGACCAGCCGGTCGATCCGACGCTCGGAAATTGCGGCGAGTTCTGCGGCGGCCGTCGCCAGATGATCCATCGCAAGCCCGAGGGCGGCACCCACGGCATGCGCCTGCGAATGCACTTTCGGGTCATCAGGCGAGCCGCTGACGGCCGGATTATCGGTGACGCTCGCAAGCTCCCGATCCACGACTGCATACGCCTCCACGAGCGCATCGCGCACCGCGCCATGCACATGCGGTACGGCCCGCAGGCTGAGCGGATCCTGCGTCCGCTTGCCAGCAGATTCCGCCAGAAGCGCACTCCCGGCCAGCAGTCTGCGCAAGTTGTGCCCGACCTGCTGCAGTCCATCGGACTTCCGCAGGGAAAGCGGCATTTCCGCAAATGGGTCAGTCTGCGCGCCGAGGTTCTCGTAGCTCATCGCGGCGCTCGCATCCGCCCAGTCGACGAGATGCGCCAGCCTGGTGACGGCAAGCGATGCAAGGCCGGTGGCGCAGGGTGTACCGTTGATAAGGCTAAGACCTTCCTTCGCCCGGAGCACGAGCGGCTTCAGACCGAGCGCTGCCAGCGCGTCTGCGCCCGACAATCGCTTGCCGTCATGACGGCATTCGCCGGATCCGATCAGGACCAACCCGATGGATGCGCCATGCGTCAGGTAACCAACCGAACCCCTCGACGGGATCACCGGAAGCATCTCGTTGTTCAGAAGCGCAATCAGCGTCTCGACGACCTCAAGCCGGATGCCCGAATAACCATGCGCGAAATTGGCGATCTGGGCTGCCATGATCGCGCGGGTTTCCACCCGCCCGAGTGGCTCACCGACGCCACAGGAATGGCTGAACAGCAGATTGCGGGAAAGCGTTGCCTGCTCCTCGCGATCGATGACCACGTCGCAGAGTGCGCCGACGCCCGTATTGATCCCGTAACCGCGGATACCCTGGTCGACGAGGGCGTCAACGATAGCGCGGGCTTTGAGGATCCGCTGCCGTGCTGTTTCACTTAAGGCCAGCCTGGCGCCATACGCAATGGCAGCGATCGCATCGGCTGCCAGAACAGTATCGAGAGTGATCGTCTGCCCCATCAGGCGCTCCGTCTGCTGGAAACAATTCGCCGGCTAATAAAACTCATTGCAGGATCCTCTTCAGCGCACGGGAAAAGTCGCTGTTGATGCGGGCTTCCATCCGGTGGCGACCCTCCTGAACCACGAATTCTCCGCGAACCATCACGTCGCGCACTGCCTCGCTGCCGAGAGCAAAGATCCAGCGGTCGAGGATTTGATCGTCCTTGGCCGAGGCGATGAAGGGGTTAGCGCCGTCGAGGACGACAAGATCGGCGCGCGCGCCCACCCGAATGCCGCTCATCTTGAGACCTGCAGCCTGAGCACCGCCGGACAGGCTGGACTCAATCAGCGTGCGGCCGACCGAGGCGCCAGAACCGGACACAAGCCGGTTGCGGCGTCGATCGCGCAGCCGCTGTCCGTATTCCAGTAGGCGCAGCTCCTCCGCCACGGAAGTTGCGACATGGCTGTCCGTGCCGATCCCGAAACGCCCGCCCAGAGCCATGAAGTCCGTCGCAGGATAGATCCCGTCGCCGAGATTGGCTTCTGTGGCCGGGCAGAGTCCCGCGACCGCTCCGGATTTCGCCAGCCGTGCCGTCTCCTCTGTCGTCATGTGCGTCGCATGGATGGCACACCAGCGCTCATCGACCGCAAAGTCGTCGAGCAGATAGTTGACCGGTCGCCGGCCGCTCCAGGCAAGGCAGTCTTCCACCTCCCGTTCCTGTTCGGCCACATGGATATGGATCGGCCCGCCAGTCTCCTCCGCCGACAGCACCGCGCGCATCTCGTCCGGCGTTGCCGCCCGCAGCGAATGGATGGCCAGACCAAGACGCACATCGGCGGTCGTGCACGCGGGCGCCAGTCGATCGAGGAGAGCCAGGAAACTGTCGACGCTATGAATGAAAGGGCGCTGTCCTGCATTGGGCGCGAGCCCTCCGAAGCCTGCATGAGCGTAGAAGACGGGCAGATGCGTCAGGCCTATCCCGGCCGTCTCGGCCGAACGCAGGATGCGGTTCGACATCTCGAACCCGTCGGACGTGCCGACCTCGGTAAGGGCATGGTGGAAATAGTGAAATTCCACGACCTGACCGAAGCCACCTTTCAGAAGTTCACTATACAACTTTGTTGTAACAGCCTCGACATCGTCGGGCGACATCTGCCCGACCAGCCGATACATGGTGTCACGCCATGTCCAGAAGCTGTCATCGGTCGAGCCGGCGATCTCGGCGAGACCGGCCATGGCCCGCTGAAAACCGTGGGAATGCAGATTTTGCAAGGCCGGAACCACGGGTCCGGCCAGCATGGTTGAATCTGGCCCATGCACAGTGCCGCGTTCGATCGAGGCTATCGAGCCGCTCTGATCGATCCCGATTGTCACATCGCTTGCCCAGCCCTCGGGCATAAGCACGCGCTCACAGAACAGACTTTGAGAAGCTTTCATCTCGAAACCTTTGCAAGTTGTATAGGCAACATGGCAGGTTCCAAGCGTCGGCGCAAGAGGGCACCCGTGCGCCGTTCAGATCCGGTGTTCTGTTGACTGCACGTGGCCGAGACCTCGCCTCTTGAGGCCGCGTGGGATCAGTTGGCCAGGGAAACAGCGTCCGGCGTTCTGCCTTGAGGGCTTGCAAGCGTCGCGAGTTCTTCGCGATGCCGCATCATGGCCAAGAGCAGCGCGTGATCTCGCGCGAGAGCCTGTTGCCGCTTCGGCGATGGAGGAAAGTGCTTCATCTCAAACCGCATTTGGCTCCCCGCTTCCGCAGAAGTCGAAAAGGCGCCAGCAGCAACAGCCGCATGCAGTGCGCAGCCGAGCAGAACGGCGTCGCAGTCGATCGGCACGTAGACATCGCAGCCGGTCGCATCGGCATAGAGTTGCGCCAGAAGCGGATGGTCGGCCAGGCCGCCGGCCAACAGAAGCTGTCTCGGCACTCCCGCACCGCGCGGCTGATGGTCGATGATGTGGCGTATGCTGCAGGCAAGCGCCACGCAGCTTCTCCAGTAGAGCCTGAGAAGGGAGCGCTCACTGCGGTCGAGATCGAGCCCCGCGATTGTTCCGGTCAGCATCGGATCGGATACGGGTGAGCGTGTACCATGCAGGTCCGGTAGGACAGTGATCGGCAGACCGAAATCTGGTCCCTCGCTTGCCAGACACTCGGCGATCCCGTCGAGGATTGCCCGGTGGCGTGCCTTCATCGGAATCCCGCCAGCCGGGTGTTGCGTTACAACGTGGTCCAGGAAGGCACCCGAGGCAGACTGCCCGGCCTCGGTCAACCAGAGGCCGGCGATCGCGGCATCCCGAAAGGCGCCCCAGCAGCCGGTGCCGGACACAGGCTCGCTCGAAAGCCGCACTATGCAGCTCGAAGTGCCCGCGATCAGCACGGCTTCGGCATCGAGCGGGATGTTCGGCCGTTCCCCCGCGGCGAAGAGGCCGACAGTTCCCGCGTAAGCATCGATCAGCCCCGGGGCGACAAGGCAATGCTCGTCGAGACCAAGTTCCGCGGCGCTGGTTCGGGAGAGGCAGCCGATCGTCCAACCCGGCCGTTCCGAAAGCGCCGGCAGGCCCGCTCGCTCCATGATGTCGCCGAGTCCAACTTTCCGGTAATAGTCCATCGGTGGCGCACCGGGCGCCTCCGGCGTATAGCCCCATTTCGAGGCGAGCGCCGAATGACTGCGTTTTTCGGAGCCGGTCGCGCGCCAGGTCAGGAAGTCGCAGAGATCGAAGATTTGTACGCTTTCGGCCCAGAGATCCGGTCTGTGCCTCTTTAGCCAGAGCAGTTTCGGAATCTGCATCTCGACCGATAGGCGTCCGCCGAAGCGTTCGAGAAGCGGATCGGCGATCGCGTTGCAGTATTCGGTTTCCTCGAGCGCTCGATGGTCCATCCACAAGATGGTGTCGAGGTTCGGCGAGCGTGTTTCTGAGATCGAAAGCGGGCTTCCATCGCGGTCACGCACGACGAGCGAGCACGTCGCGTCGAACCCGATGGCAAGGACTTGGGCAGCAGAGATTCCGCTCTCGGCAAGGGCAGACTTAACCGCGCTGCAGACTGCCGCCCAGATCTCTTCGCTGTCCTGCTCCATATGCTTGGGCAGAGGCTGGTGAACGCTGATCGGGACGACACAGCGGGCAAGTTGCCGACCGCTGAGATCAAACACCCCGGCCCGTGCACTGCCTGTGCCAACATCCACGGCCAAGAGGTGCTCACGCATCAGTCAGATCTTCCGGTCTCCTCGCTCCTCGCACAAAGTGGAGCAAATTCTCCATCGCGTCAAACTGCCCATCCGGCTTCAGATGGGTGAGCGCCTCCCGGTAGCTGGCATTCCCGGTATGGGATCCGCCGGTAAAGGCGATGACCTTCATGCCGGCGGCTTGCGCCGCACGGATGCCAGCGGGACTGTCTTCGATCACGAGACACTGCGCCGGCGCGACACCCATCTTGGCGGCAGCGTGCAGGAAGAGATCGGGTGCGGGTTTGCCGCGTTCGACCATGGTCGCGCTGAAGATATGTGGGCTGAGACGGGGAAGAAGTCCGGTCACGGACAGGGAGAGCTCGATCCGTTCCCGCTGGCTGGACGAGGCCACACAGCAGGAGACCTGCATGGCCTTGAGCGAATCGATGGCAGCCGCGACCCCGGGCAGCGGGTCCAATTCCGCACGAAACCGAGCGTAGAGCCCGTCCCGCATGCCGGCTAGAAAAGCAGGATCGATTTCGACACCGAATTCGGATCGAACCACCTCTGTCAGCGAACCGAGGCTGCGCCCGAGAAAGCGCTCCGCCGCCTCGTCGGTCGTCAGCATAACGCCCTTCTCGGCCAGTGCTTCGACCAGAACCTCAAGCGCGATGCCTTCGCTGTCGACGAGAACCCCGTCACAGTCGAAGATCACCAGGCGGATCGGCTGCGGGTCCATGGTCACTCAGCTTGCAAGGGTTCCGTCGAGATAGCGCTGGATCGTAGCGGCGGCGCCATGGCTCCGCAAGCTTGCGATCGCTTCGCCGAACCGCTTCTGGAAGTGCGGATTGGCTCCGACGGGTCCAAAGATGTCGGTAATCCCGATGAAAGCCATGGGATCATTCCGGGAGGCGAGTGCAGCGGCGTGCAGCCGCTCCGCGCTTGGATCGTTGAAGGCAATCGACTTTCCGCCATCGCTCGTGCCTTCGAAGTAGCGGCACCATAGGGCCGAGACGAGAGCAAGACCTTGCACGTCCAGATCCTGGGCCAGACGATCTGCCGTCGAGGGCAGAATGAACTTGGGCTGACGGTTCGATCCGTCCTGCGCCAGGCGCGGAATGGTGTCGCCGATTTTCGGATTGGCGAATCGGTTCTCGATGAGTGCGAAATAGTCCTGCAAGCTGGTGTTGGGCACAGGCGGCACGACAGGGATGATCTCGTCGTTTTCGAGCTTCGCCAGGAAGGCCCGAATCAGCGGGTTTTCCATGGATTCATGGACGAAATGAATGTCCATCAGCGCCGCCGGATAAGCGATCGCCGCATGGCCACCATTCAGGATCCTGAGCTTCATCAGCTCGTAGGGTGCCACATCGGGCACAAAGGTTACGCCCACATCTTCCAGAGCGGGGCGTCCCAGCGGGAACTTGTCTTCAAGCACCCACTGCTTGAAGCCCTCGCAGAATACGGGCCAGCCATCTTCGATCCCGTAACTTTCCCGGGTAATGTCGATTTCGCGCTGTCCGGTTGCAGGCGTGATGCGGTCCACCATGGAATTTGGAAAGGCGACGTTGTGATGGATCCAGTCGGCGATATCAGGATCAGACAGGCGCGCCAACCCGCAGACGGTGGCTTCCGTCACCTCGCCATTGCCGGGGATATTGTCGCAGCACATGACGGTGAAGGGTGGAATGCCCGCAGCGCGGCGCGCCTTGAGGCCGGCGATGATCAGTCCGAAGACGGTCTTCGGCTCGGTCGGGTTCTTCGCGTCGGCGACGATTGCCGGATGATCAGGATCGAACTTGCCGGTGGCCGCATCGATGAAATATCCACCCTCCGTGATCGTCATCGAAACGATCCGGATATCGGGGGAGGCGAGCGTCGCGATGATCCGATCGAAATCCGGTGCGGTGATCACGTCCAGCATCGGCCCCGTGATCGTCGCTGCCGACCGGTCGATATCCTGCTCGACCACGGTCGTCAGGAAATCCTGGGCTTTCAGCGTGTAACGCATCCGCTGGTCGGAGGCCATGACGCCAGCCCCGATAATGCCCCAATCGAGATCGCGACCGCTGTTGAAGAGTTCGTGCAGGTAGATCGCCATATGGGCGCGGTGGAAATTGCCGACGCCGAAATGCAGGATCCCGGGACGGATGTCCTCGCGGCGATAGGAGGGCAGGGCCGCCCGGTCACCGATATCTGCCAGAGTTGCAAGCGAGAGTTTGATCGTCATGGGTGCATTCCTTGGCTGGGGGCCGAACGAGCCGTCAGCTCATCCAGTTTCCGCCGTCGACATTGTAGGTCTGGGCGACGATGTAGTCGGCTTCCGCCGAGGCGAGGAAGACTGCCATGCCGGTCAGATCCTCTGCCCGACCCATGCGGCCGAAGGGGACTGCTTCGCCGACAAGTTTCTTCTTTTCGCCAAGCGGACGGTTTTCGTACTTTGCGAAGAGCGCGTCGACCTCGTCCCACATCTCGCTGCCGACCACGCCAGGCGCGATCCCGTTGACGTTGATCCCATGCTTGATGAGGTCGAGGCCTGCCGATTGGGTGAGCGAAATGACGGCAGCCTTCGAGGCGCAGTAGACGCCGACCAGCGGTTCGCCGCGCCGTCCGGCCTGGCTCGCCATGTTGATGATCTTGCCACCACGCCCTTGCGCGATCATCTGCTTGGCCACGGCCTGCATCGTAAACAGCGTTCCGCCGACATTGATGTCGAAAACGCGTTGATAGCTCTTGCGGGAGATCTCGACGATCGGAGCGAGATCGAAGATGGCAGCATTGTTGACGAGGATGTCGATGCCGCCGGCGCGTTCGACACAGGCAGCAATCGCTGCGTCGATCGATGCCTGATCGGAGACGTCGATCCGGACGGCATAGGCCGCAGGGCCGATCTCCGCTGCCGTTGCCGATGCGCGGTCGAAATCGATATCGGCGATCGCAACTGCCGTTGCACCTTCACGAATATAGACCTCCGCAAAGGCCCGGCCGATGCCGCGGGCTGAGCCCGTGATCACTGCCGATTTTCCGCTCAATCTGCCGGTCATGCTGCCAGTCCCTTGTCATTGAATTTGTGCAGTCGATTGAGATCCGGTGTCACATAAACAGTGTCGCCGTGACGGACCGGGAATTCGCCTCCGGTGCGCGTCGTGATCGTGCCGACACCATCCACCTCGACATGCAGGAACGTGTCGGAGCCGAGATGTTCGGCGACTGTCACCAGACCGCGCCACATGCCGCTGTCGAGCGAGAGCGTGACATGCTCCGGCCGGATGCCGATCGTGTGGGCGCCATGGGCGGAAGCGGCCTGGCCAGAGATCAGGTTCATCTTCGGCGAACCGATGAAGCCGGCGACGAAAAGGTTTGCAGGACTGCGATAGAGGTCGAGCGGCGATCCCACCTGCTCGATGCGGCCCTTGTTGAGAACCACGATCTTGTCGGCCATGGTCATGGCCTCCACCTGGTCGTGGGTCACGTAGATCGAGGTTGCCTTGAGCTTCTGATGCAGTTCGGTGATCTCCAAACGCATGGCGACGCGAAGCGCCGCATCGAGGTTGGAGAGCGGCTCGTCGAACAGGAAGCAACGGGGATTGCGCACAATGGCACGGCCGATAGCGACGCGCTGGCGCTGACCGCCGGAGAGTTGCCCGGGCCGGCGCTCCAGGTAATCGGTGAGGTTCAGGATGCGGGCTGCCTCCTCGACCTTGCGGTTGATTTCTGCCGGATCGACTTTCGCCATCTTCAGCGGAAAGCCGATGTTAGAGCGCACGCTCATATGCGGATAAAGTGCATAGGACTGAAACACCATCGCCAGGCCGCGCTGCGCCGGCGGTGTATGCGTTTGATCCTTGCCGTCGATCACGATGCGCCCGCCGGTCGCGTCTTCGAGGCCTGCGATCAGGCGCAGCAACGTGGACTTGCCGCAGCCGGACGGGCCGACGAAGACGACAAATTCACCGTCATTGATTTCAAGGTCGATCCCCGGGATGACCGCATGCTCGCCGAAGGACTTGGAGAGCTGTTCGAGTTTGATGCTGCCCATGGTCGGGTTTCCTTACTTGACGGCGCCGAAAGTGAGGCCGCGCACGAGTTGCTTCTGGCTGAACCAGCCGAGGATCACGATCGGCGCAATCGCCATCGTCGAGGCAGCCGACAGTTTCGCCCAGAACAACCCTTGCGGACTGGAGAAGGAGGCGATGAAGGCGGTCAGCGGCGCCGCATTGGTGGTGGTGAGACGGATCGTCCAGAAGGCTTCGTTCCAGGCGAGAATGATGTTGAGGAGAAGCGTCGAGGCAATGCCCGGCAGGGCCATGGGTGCGAGCACATAGACGATCTCGTTGTAAAGCGAGGCACCGTCCATTCGCGCGGCTTCGAGGATTTCGCCCGGAATCTCGCGGAAATAGGTGTAGAGCATCCAGATGACGATCGGCAGGTTGATCAGCGTCAGCATGATCGTCAGACCAATCCGGGTATCGAGCAGACCGAAGTCGCGGAACAGCAGGTAGATCGGAACGAGCACGGCGACTGCAGGCATCATCTTGGTGGAGAGCATCCACATCAGGATGTCCTTGGTCCGCTTGGTCGGCGAAAACGCCATCGCCCAGGCGGCCGGGATGCCGACGAAAAGTGCCAGGATCGTCGAGCCCACAGACAGGATGACCGAGTTCATGAACGGCTTGATGTAGTCGCGCTGTGTCTGAACCGTCACGTAGTTTTCGAAGGTAAAGGTCGGGATCAGGTCGAAGCCCTGGATCGCTTCGCTTTCCGTCTTCACACTGGTGATCAGCGTGTAGAGGATCGGGAAGAAGATCACGAAGGCGATTGTCCAGGCGATCGCCGTAAAGATGATCTTGCGCCGGGTTGTGACGTTGCGAGCCATGGCCTTGTCCTTACCGGTCGAGGTTCTTGCCGACGGCGCGCATCAGGAAGATGGCGACGATATTGGCGAGAATGATTGCGATGATGCCGCCTGCCGAAGCGCCGCCGACGTCGTAACCCAGAAGGGCCGTTCGGTAGATCAGGAAGACGAGATTGGTCGACGCATAGCCCGGGCCGCCATTGGTGGTGACCAGGATTTCCGCGTAGACCCCGAGCAGGAAGATGGTCTGGATCAGGATGACGACGGTAATTGCGCGGGCGAGATGCGGAAGCGTCAGATAGATGAATTTGTCGATGAAGCGCGCACCGTCCATCTCGGCCGCTTCCTGCTGCTCGCCATCGAGTGACTGCAGGGCGGTGAGCAGGATGAGCGTCGCAAACGGCAGCCATTGCCAGGCAACGATGATGACGATCGACAACAGCGGATATTGCGCGAACCAGTCGACGGGGCTCAAGCCGAGCGCCCGGTTGATGTCGGCCAGCACGCCATAGCCCGGGTGCATGATCATGTTTTTCCAGATCAATGCAGCGACCGGCGGCATGACGAAGAAGGGCGAGATGACGAGGATACGCACGATCCCCTGGCCAAAGATCGGCTGATCGAGCAGCAGCGCCAGCAGCGTGCCGCCGAAGATGGTGATGAACAGCACGCCGCCGACGATCAGCATGGTGTTCCAGATCGACTGGAAGAAGGCCGGATCCGTATAGAAATAGCGGTAGTTGAACAGGCCCGCGAAGCTGACATTGGCAGGATTGAGCAGATTGTAGTTCTGGAACGAGAACCACAGCGTCATCGACAGTGGCACGATCATCCAGATCAACAGGAGCCCGACTGACGGCGCCATCATCAGACGGGCCAGGGTGCGTGTGTTTTGAGTAGCCATGATGGAGCTCGCCCTGATGGCCATGTCGGAGACGAGATCCGCAGGCCCGTTGGAGGCTGGGTGACGACGACCGGCATTGGCCGCAAACGGTCGAAGCCTGTCCTGCCCGGATCGCAATCCGGGCAGGTGGTTCGGGAGGGTGGATTACTTGATGTAGCCGCCGCGGGTCATTTCACGCTCGGTCAGGCTCTGAGCCTGGGCCAGTGCATCATCAACCGACATCTGGCCTGCAAGCGCTGCCGAGAAGAGCTGACCGACGGAGGTGCCGAGGCTCTGGAACTCGGGGATCGCCACGAACTGCACGCCGACATAGGGTACCGGCTTGACCGTTGGAGCCTTCGGGTCAGCCGCGTTGATCGAGTCGATCGTCATTTTCGCAAAGGGCGCTGCCTTCTGGTATTCCGGGTTCTCATAGAGAGAGGTCCGCGTGCCCGGAGGAACATTGGCCCAGCCTTCCTTGGAAGCGACGAGTTCGGCATAAGCCTTGCTGGTTGCCCAGGAGATGAACTTCTCGGCCGATTCCGCCTTCTGTGAGCCAGCCGGGATCGCGAGGTTCCAGGCCCAGAGCCAGTTGCCGCGCTTGCCGAGACCGGTGTCAGGGGCGAGCGCGAAGCCAACCTTGTCGGCGACGGTCGAATCGGTCGGATTGGTCACGAAGGAAGCCGCGACTGTGGCGTCTATCCACATACCGCACTTGCCCTGCTGGAAGAGCGCCAGGTTCTCGTTGAAGCCGTTGGAAGACGCGCCCTGCGGGCCAGCGTCGTTCATCAGGGTGACGTAGAAGTCGAGCGTGTTCTTCCATTCCGGCTGGTCGAACTGTGGCTTCCAGTTTTCGTCGAACCAGCGAGCACCAAAGGCATTCGACGTGGCCGTCAGGAAGGCCATGTTTTCGCCCCAGCCGGCCTTGCCGCGCAGGCAAATGCCGTTGATGTCGTTGGCGCGGTCGGTCATCTTGCGGGCAGCGTCGGCCACGAATTCCCAGGTCGGGGCATCGGGCATGGTCAGGCCGGCCTTCTCCATCAGGTCCTTGCGGTACATGATGAAGGAGGACTCGCCATAGAACGGCGCGGCATAGAGCTTGCCGTCATCGCCGGTCAGGCCTGAGCGGATCGCCGGCAGCAGATCGTCGACATCATAGTCCGCGCCGAGGTTTTCGAGCGGCAGCAGCCAGCCCTGCTTGGACCAGATCGGAACTTCGTAAGTGCCGATCGTCATGATGTCGTACTGGCCGCCCTTGGTGGCGATGTCCGTCGTCACGCGTTCGCGCAGAACGTTCTCTTCGAGTGTGACCCACTCAACCTGAATGTCGGGATTCGCCGAGGTGAATTCCGAGGTCAGGCCCTGCATGCGGATCATGTCGCCGTTGTTGACGGTCGCGATCGTGAGGGTTTCGGCCGAGGCCATGCCGGCAAGCGCCAGCGCCGAGCACGCGCCCAGCAAAATCGTCTTCAATGTCATGTCTTCCTCCCAGAAGAAAAATGAGCATTCGCTTTGCTCATGGGCAATTACTCAATCGTAGAGCAAAAAATGTCAATCCGCATTTCATGCTGCGCTGCCGCATGAAATAGCTAACCAACTGTTCTGGAATTGAAATATTGTAGAGGCCTAGCTCGCCAGAAGATGGCGCGCAGCGTCTTCATCAGTGATCAGCCCATTGATATGCCCGCCTAGGACAGCCGCCAGGATCGCCGGATGCTTGCGGCGACCCCGTGCGAGGCCGATCACGGTCGAGGTTTCGCGGGAGGGGATTTGCAAGCTCGCAACCCGCTCATTGACCGGATGGGTCAGCAACTCGCCGTTGTCCCCGAAGATCCAGCCGCAGATCTCTCCAACCGCGCCGGCCTGCAGGAGATCTTCCATCTCGTCGGCCTTCAGGAAGCCATCGACGAGAAGCGGAGCACGCATGTTCATCTCGCCGATGCCGACAAAGGTGACGTCCGATCGGCGCGCGAGCGCGATTGTCGGCGCGACCAGAGGCTGGTCATGCAGCAACTGCCGCTCGGCGGGAGAGGAGACGATGACCGGCAGCGGCATCGGGAAGTGCGGTGCCTTCACCGCATCGGCCATGGAGAAGATGACGTTGAAATAGGCAGCCGATCCGTCGGGGCTGATATTGCCCGTGAGCGAGACGATCTTGTGCTGCGGACATTCCATCGGAGACAGCTGATCGATCATTGAGCGGAGTGTTCGACCCGTTCCCATCGCAATGACCAGCGGTTCGGGCTGTTTCAGCCAGCGCTCCAGCTGCGCCGCGCCCGCTTCTGCCACTCCCACTGTCGCGGACTCGGATCCGGGATCGGTGGGCACGATTTCCACCGCCTTCAAGCCGAACTTGTGCTTCACAGCTTCGGCAAGTTCCAGGCATGCCGCGATGGGATGATCGAGCCGGACCTTGATCAGCTTTTCCGCTATAGAAAGGGATACGAGGCGCTGGGCGCTTTGTCGGGATATCCCCATGGCAGCCGCGATCTCGTCCTGGGTTTTGCCGGCGACATAGTAGAGCCATCCGGCCCGTGCTGCATCATCCAGTCTCGTCTGCCCCTCGCCACGCCGTGCCATGCGGTCTCCTCTCCGTCTGGAACACTGCTGCCAATTTTGCCCTCTCCTGTCAAATCCGGGCTCCGCGCTCGTGCCTGTGTTGGAACGGTTCGAAGGCTGACGGGTTGAGCTAGCAACCCGTTATTGAAGGAGAACCATCATGATCCGCTCCATTTCGCTCGCACCCGCAACAGCACTTTGCCTCGTCTCAACGGCAATGGCCCAGCAGGCGGCGCCAATCCAGCAGTTGCCGACGCCAGAGGCTTCTGCCGAAACCAAGGCGCTCGGTCCGGCTGAGTTCGCGCAACAGGCCGCCGCTACCAACGAGTTTGAAATCCTGGCCGCGGAACTCGCTCTCAAGCGAAGCCAGAACGACGAGGTGAAGGACTTCGCTCGTACCATGCTGGACGACTACAAGCGTGCACAAGGCCAGTTGAGCGAAGCCGCCAAGGCCGATTCGATTGCGATGGTTCTAGAACTGTCGATGGAACAGAAACAAACGCTTACCGCGCTGGAACAGGCAGAGCAGAGCCAGTTCGACCCCGCCTATATGTCCTCCCAGATGAAGGCGCATGATCAGGCCATCAGGCTGCTGGGCGCCTATGCCGATCATGGACCGGCTGGAAGTCTGAAAACCTATGCGATTGCCAATTACCCGCTGGTCCGGATGCACAAGGTCAGAGCGCAATCCCAGACCAATCCGTGAGGGTCTTTGGCGCAGCAGCAACGAAAATTGCAAAGGTATCCCTCGGTACAGCATGCAGCAGTAAGCCGGTAGCCACGAAAAAGAACCCCGCCGAAGCGGGGTTCAGGTAGGCGCCCAAGGGGCGGCCGGGGGAGGTTCGGGGGAGGGAACAATGATTTGTCTCTTCAACCGGTACGGCGACGCTTTGTTCCATTCGCGGAACAAAGAAATACATTGCCTGCTATTCGCGTGATCAGAGCTGTTCTGCTTGAGCGTCGCATGGACTGGAAGACGAACTGTTCCTTCCATCGACTGACTGCCCTTGACCAACCGTCCCGCCTCCGAACCATTCCTCAGGAACATTTCCCGGCACCTTCCGGTTGTCTCGGAACAATGCGAGCAGACAGTGAGGTGATGATGGAAGACCAATCCAATGTCGGGAGCCGGCCGCGCATCGTGATCGTCGGCGCAGGTTTTGGAGGTCTTGCCTGCGCAAAGGCTCTGGCAGACGCCGAAGTCGACGTGACGGTGATCGACCGGCGCAATCACAATCTATTCCAGCCATTGCTCTATCAGGTCGCGACGGCGGCACTTTCGCCTGCGGATATCTCGGAGCCGATCCGCCGCACATTGGGACGATCCGACAACATCCACGTTTTGATGGGAGAGGTGGTGTCGATCGATACGGACGCCCGCGCAGTCTCGCTTGCCGATGGCGCCGCGATTTCATACGATCGCCTCGTCATCGCGACTGGCTCAAAATACAATTATTTCGGCCATCAGGACTGGCAGAAACATGCACCGGGGCTGAAGTCGATCCATGAAGCCCGCCAGATCCGTCACCGCCTCCTGCTCGCCTTCGAACAGGCCGAGCGAAGCCAGGACGAGGCAGAGCAGCGCCGCCTGTTGACCAGCGTCGTCATCGGTGGCGGCCCGACCGGCGTCGAGATGGCCGGCGCCATTTCAGAACTCGGTCGATTCATGATTGATCGCGACTTCCGCAGCCTGCGACCGGAGCAACTTCATGTCGTCCTCGTCGAGGCCGGTCCGCGTATTCTGGCAACCTTCCCCGAGAACCTCTCGGATTATGCTGCCGACTATCTACGAAACATCGGCGTGGATATCAGGCTGAACACGCCCGTCGAAGACGTCACTGCCGAGGGCGTTCAGGTCAAGGACGGATTCCTGCCGGCGAGCTGCATCGTCTGGGGAGCCGGCGTGAAGGCATCACCGGCCGCTGACTGGCTGGGCATCGCGCCGGGTCCGGGCGGGCGCCTGCCGGTGGCGCGGGACCTTTCGGTGGATGGCTTAGACGGGGTCTACGCCATCGGCGATACCGCGCTGGCTTTCGACGAGGATGGCGAAGCATTGCCCGCCCTCGCTCAGGTGGCCAAACAGCAAGGCACATTTCTCGGCAAAGCGCTCAAGGCCAACCTCCTGAAAGGAACGGCCGTGCCAGACTTCCGTTTCCGCAACCGCGGCAATACGGCGGTCATCGGCAGAAACGCAGCCATCTTCGATTTCGGCACCTGGCAGCTCAAGGGCCGCCTCGGCTGGCTGCTCTGGGCCATCGTCCATGTCTATCTGCTGGTCAATTTCGAGAAGCGCCTGCTTGTCAGTGTTCAGTGGATCTGGCGCTACACCACCCGTCAGAGAGGCGCGCGCCTGATTGACGAAAACGTCGTTGACCCTGACAAGTAAAGGCCTCCGTTGAGAACCTGAGGGTGGATGCGCTTTGGAGGTGGACAACCCGATCCGAGATCTGTAGACGTAACGATATTACATAACGAAAAAGATCGAGGCTTGACCGCCAGGGGCTCCAGGTCCTATGCAAGCAGTGACGGTTCCCCGCCGGATGACTCCGAGGGGATTAATAGGGAACACGGTGAGGACGACCCAATAGGGACCAAGACCGTGGCTGCCCCCGCAACTGTAAGCGGATTGCTGTCCATTCTCGCGGCGTGAAAGCGCCGGGCCACTGCGGGTCACCGTGGGAAGGCAAATGGAAAGCGCATATCCGCGAGCCAGGAGACCTGCCGTCAAGTGAAGAAAACGAAGCGGACGGGGTGTTCCGATGGATACGAACTGGCTTTTGCGCTGCGCCGTCTGGCGCGCCGACCACATGCCATTTTGCCTCCGGAGAAATCCTGCGGAGGACTGGCATGCATTTCCTTCCAGATCATGATGCGCAGGGACGGGCGATCGGCCTTGGCCATGGCGTAACGCTCGGCGTTTCGTCGTTCGATGAGGCCCGCCCATGAGCTGTTCCAGCAAGGGCTGCCCGATCCGGGTCACCGATATCGGTTGGGGGCCGAAGTCATCCCAGTTTTTGGTCCGAGGCGTTTCCTTCTCCCTCGATGCAGGCGACCGGCTGGCAATCGTCGGGCCGAACGGGGCTGGCAAGACCACGCTTCTGCGCTGCCTCTATCGCGGTGTTAGCCCGCTGGAGGGGCGCGTCGAGGTCGACGGTCAGGATATCTGGCAGATGAGTGCCCGCCAACTTGCCCGCCGGGTGGCGGTCGTTCTGCAGGAAATGCCGGGCGACTTCCCGTTCACAGTCCGCGACGTGGTGATGATGGGGCGCGTTCCCTGGCGCGAAGGCCTCGCGGGCTGGAGCGAAGAAGACCGGGCCGAAGCAGACCATGCCCTCGATCATCTCGATCTGCTGCGGCTGGCGAACCGGCAGTTCTCGACCTTGTCGGGAGGTGAGAAGCAGCGTGTCTTGGTGGCGCGTGCGCTGGCGCAGAAGCCTGAAATCCTCATACTCGACGAGCCGACCAACCATCTGGATATCCGCCACCAGCTCGAGATCCTCGATCTGCTCGGCGCTTTGAACCTGACGATTATTACCACCCTGCATGACATCAACCTCGCCGCCGAGTTTGCAACACATGTTGCCCTGATGCATGGCGGCCGGATGGATGCGTTCGGCCCACCGGAAGCTGTTCTGACCGAACAGGCCCTGTCCGGAACCTTCGGTGTCCTCGCCGCCCGTCAACAGGCGGAGGGCGCTCGGTCCCATCGTTTTTCCTTTTCCCTTGCCTTGACCTGATTTTGAAAGGATCCGCCACTATGGCTTCCCGTCTTCTATTGTCTGCCACGCTCTTTGCTTCGGTCTTCGCCGCCTCATCGGCATTTGCCTATCCTGTCACGGTCGAGAGCTGCGATCGCGAGGTCACGTTTGACGCACCTCCGGCGCGCGCGGTCTCCAACGACGTCAACCTGACCGAGATGATGCTGGCTTTGAAGCTGCAGGACCGCATGGTCGGCTACACCGGGATCTCCGGCTGGAAGACGCTGGATGCGGGGCTTCGGGAAGGCGTGAAGGAAATGCCGGAGCTTTCGCCGAAATACCCGACCAAGGAAGTGCTGCTGAACGCCGATGCCGATTTCTATTTTGCCGGCTGGAACTACGGCATGAAGGTCGGCGGCGAGGTGACGCCCGAAACGCTCGAGCCCTTCAAGATCAAGGTCTATGAACTCACCGAATCCTGCATCCATATCATGGCGAAGAACAAGCCAACGATGGACGACATGTTCATCGACCTGCTGAACCTCGGCAAGATCTTTGACGTCGAAGACCGCGCCGAGGCCCTGGTGGCTGGCTACCGCACGCAACTGGACGACATCACCACGCGGATTGGCGGGATCGAGAAGCCCGTGCGTGTTTTCGTCTATGATTCCGGCACGGAAAAGCCCTTCACCTCGGGTCGCTTCGGCATCCCGACCGCGATGATCGAAGCCGCAGGCGGCGTGAACATCATGGAAGACGTCGAAAAGAGCTGGACGGAAGTGTCCTGGGAGCCGGTGATCGAGCGCAATCCGGAAGTTGTCGTCATCGTCAACTATGGCGATGTCACGGCCGAACAGAAGATCGCGTTCATGAAGGAAAACCCGGCCTTCAAGAATCTCGATGCCGTCAAGCAGGATCGCTTTGTGGTCCTGGAATATGTTGAGGCAACGCCTGGGCCGCGCAATGTCCAGGCGATCGAGCGGCTCGCAAACACCTTCCATCCGCGCAACATGTAAGCCTTGAGGCGGGGCCGTGATCCGGCCCCGCCTGGCGTGAAACTTCAAGGCAGCATGATGCACGGTCGCATGTTTCTCTGGGTGGGTCTGGCTCTGATGCTGCTGGCCCTCTGCCTGACGGCGGGCGTCTCCTTGGGCTCCGCTCCCATTCCGGTCAGCACTGTCTGGTCGATCGTGGCCAACAAACTCGCACCCGGTACATTTGAAGTGACATGGTCGCCCGGTCGCGAGAGCATCGTCTGGGACGTTCGCTTCCCGCGCGTAATTCTGGCTGGCCTGGTCGGAGCCGGACTCGCGACGGTCGGAGCCGTCCTGCAGGCGGTGACCCGTAATCCACTGGCTGACCCGCATCTGCTCGGCGTCTCGTCCGGCGGCGCCCTGGGTGCGATTATCGCGCTCCTCCATACCGGCCTTGTCTTCGGCCTGGTCACCGTACCGCTCTTTGCCTTCGGCGGTTCCTTGGCTGCGACGCTCGCGGTTGTCACCGTGACCCGCTTCACCGGGGCAGGTGCCGATCGCCTGGTGCTGACCGGTGTGGCCATCGCTTTTGTGGCGACCTCGCTCGGAAATCTTGCGATCTTCCTCGGAGATCCACGCGCCGCCCACACGGTGGTCTTCTGGATGTTGGGAGGGCTCGGCCTCGCCCAATGGTCGCATCTTCTTTACCCAGTGACGGTGCTTTCTGCTTGCCTCGTCTTCCTCGTCGTGCGAGCCCGGGAAATCAACGCCATGGCCATGGGGGACGAAACTGCGGCGACGCTCGGCATTCCGGTCGCCAGATTCCGCGCAGAACTCTTCGTCGTCACTGCGCTTCTGACAGGCGTGATGGTCGCCTTTTCGGGTGCCATCGGCTTTGTGGGCCTTCTGGTTCCGCATTTTGTCCGCCTGACCGCGGGCAGCGACAATATCAGGGTCATTCCCCTTTCGGCGTTGGCCGGCGCCGTTATCCTCATTCTGGCCGATATCGTGTCGCGCACGATCATGGCGCCCGAGGATGTCCCGATCGGGGTGATTACCGGTTTGGCAGGCGGGCTCGCTTTCATTCTTCTGCTGCGGCGCCGATAGTTCGACCAGTCCTATTGCTCCTGTTTCGTTTTTGCCTAGACTGAAGAAAAAACGAAATAAGGGGAGGGGGCGGCATGATGTTCTCCGCGAGACAGGCCGAGATCATGAACTTGGCCAAGGAGCAGGGCCGCGTTCTGGTGGACGAGCTCGCTGCGCGCTTCGCGGTCACGCCGCAAACGATTCGCAAGGATCTGAACGACCTGTGCGACGCACGCGCGCTCAACCGTATTCACGGCGGTGCCGTCTTCCCGAGTGGAAACGAAAACGTCAAATACGAGGCGCGCCGTTCGATGGCGGCCGGGGAGAAGCAGGCGATAGGCCGTGCCGCCGCCAACCTGATCCCGGACAACTCCTCCCTGTTCATCAACATCGGCACCACGACGGAAGCCGTGGGTGAAGCGCTTGTTGACCACAGGGAATTGATGGTCATCACCAACAATATCAATGTCGCCAATCGCTTGCGTGTCTATCCCTCGATCGAGGTGGTGATCGCCGGCGGTGTGGTTCGTGGATCGGACGGCGGTATCGTCGGCGAGGCGGCCGTTGATTTCATCCGTCAGTTCAAGGTGGATTTCGCTGTGATCGGCGTCTCTGCGATCGACGAAGATGGTGCACTGCTCGATTTCGATTTCCGCGAAGTGAAAGTCGCCCAGGCCATCATCGCCAACGCGCGGCATGTCATTCTGGTCTCCGACTCATCGAAATTCGAGCGCACCGCGCCGGTCCGCATCGGACATATTTCGCAAGTTCAAACCTTTATCACCGATCATTGTCCGTCCAGCAGTATCCGGGACATCTGCGCCGAGCGCGATGTCAGGATCATCGAAACTGCGCCGGTCGACCGCAATATAGCGGCAGAATAACTTTCGTTTGACATTCGTTTAAATTTCGAAAAAGATAATCCTACTTTCGCAATAGCAGCAAATGCTGCAGGTGCGAACATGCGGAGGAACGATGTCGGGGCAGCCAATTTACGATCTCTTTGTGATCGGCGGCGGGATCAACGGGACTGGGATCGCGCGCGACGCGGCCGGCCGTGGTTACTCCGTTGCCTTGGCTGAAATGAACGATTTCGCCTCCGGCACCTCCTCGGGCGCAACGAAGCTCATCCATGGTGGTCTTCGGTATCTCGAGCACTACGAGTTTCGCCTGGTCCGCGAAGCGCTCATGGAGCGCGAAGTCCTCTGGGCCATGGCGCCGCATGTGATCTGGCCTTTGCGGTTCGTTTTGCCCTTCCAGAAGGGCGGCATTCGCCCCGCCTGGCTCATTCGCCTCGGCCTTTTCCTGTACGACAATCTGGGTGGTCGCAAGCTTTTGCCGCCGACCAAAACCCTCGATCTGCGCCGCGATCCAGCTGGCAAGCCGTTGAAGCCAGTCTTCTCCAAGGCGTTCGAATATTCGGACGGCTGGGTCGATGACGCGCGCATGGTCGTTCTCAATGCCCGCGATGCACAGATCCGCGGTGCGACGATCTTGAGCCGCAACCGTGTCGTCTCGGCCCACCGCGAAGACGGCCACTGGGTCGTCACGACGAAGTCGCAGCGCGACGGCTCCATCGTCACCCACAAGGCCCGAATGCTAGTCAATGCAGCCGGCCCCTGGGTCGATCAGGTTCTGGCGGGCGCCTTCGGCCGCAACAATGTTCACAATGTACGCCTTGTGCAGGGCAGCCATATCGTGGTGCGCAAGAAGTTCACCGACGCACGCGCATACTTCTTCCAGAACCCCGACAACCGCATCATTTTTGCCATCCCCTATGAGGGGGAATTCACCTTGATTGGCACGACGGACCGGGATTTCACCGAAGACCCCAAGGACGTTCGCATCAGCCCCGAAGAGGTGAACTACCTCTGCGGCGCCGCGAGCGAGTATTTCCAGGAACCGATCCGCCCTGACGATATCGTCTGGAGCTATTCCGCCGTGCGGCCGCTCTTCGACGACGGCGCATCAAAGGCTCAGGAAGCGACCCGCGACTACGTGCTGAAGGTCGAAGGGGCAAACGAAGAGCCCCCGCTGCTCAACGTCTTCGGCGGCAAGCTGACGACGTATCGTCGTCTGGCCGAACATGCCCTGGAGAAAATCGGTGAGACGATCGGGCCGAAGGGCACGCCATGGACGGCGGGCAGTCGTCTGCCCGGCGGCGACTTCGCCGCGACGGCATTCGAACCAACGGTCGCCGATCTCCTGAAAGCCTATCCATTCTTGGAGCGAGGGCACGCCGAGCGTTTGATCCGCTGCTACGGAACGGATTCGAAATCGATTCTGGGCAAGGCCCGGTCTTCGGCTGATCTCGGTCGCCACTTCGGCGGCACGCTTTACGAGGCGGAGGTTCGCTGGCTGGTGGAAATGGAATGGGCGGTTACGGCCGAAGACGTGCTGTGGCGCCGAACGAAACAGGGTCTATTCCTGACGCCGGAGGAGGCGAAGGGGCTGGATGCCTATCTGGGGATGCTGGCGGCGGCCTGATCGCCCATCTCACGGATAAAGACCGACGGTTTGGAGGAGGCCCGAGGACATATGTTGGAACTGCGTAAAGTCTCGAAAATGGCGGGAGGTGGATATCACATCCACCCGACCGACCTGACGCTGCAGCGGGGCACGCTGAACGTCCTGCTCGGGCCCACCCTTTCGGGCAAGACATCCCTGATGCGCTTGATGGCCGGCCTCGACAAGCCGACTTCCGGCACCGTTCATTTCGACGGGCAGGACGTCACCGGCATGCCGGTCCAGAAGCGCAATGTCGCGATGGTCTACCAGCAGTTCATCAATTACCCAGCACTGACCGTCTACGAAAACATCGCCTCGCCGATGCGGGTTGGCGGCAAGGATGCAGCCACCATCGATCGTGAGGTCCGCAAGGCTGCCGACCTCTTGCGCCTGACGCCCTATCTCGATCGCACACCCCTGAACCTGTCCGGTGGACAGCAGCAGCGCACGGCGCTCGCCCGCGCTATCGTCAAGAACGCCACCCTTGTCCTGCTGGACGAGCCGCTCGCCAACCTCGACTACAAGCTGCGCGAGGAGCTGCGCGAAGAGCTGCCGAAGATCTTCGCCGAATCCGGTGCGATTTTCGTCTACGCGACAACGGAACCATCTGAAGCTTTGCTGCTCGGCGGCAACACCGCGACCCTGTCAGAAGGCCGGATCACCCAGTTCGGTCCGACAATCGACGTCTATCGCCGCCCATTGGACCTCCTGGCCGCCAAAACTTTCGCCGATCCGCCGCTCAACACCATCGCGCTGGTCAAGCGGGGCGCAAGCTTCGAACTGAACGGCCAGTCCGTTCTGGCGGTGCCTAGCCACCTGGCGTCGATCGCCGACGGCCCCGTCACTATTGCCTTCCACCCCCATCATTTGTCGCTCACCGCGCTGCCCGGCGCCATGTCCATGCGCTCGCGGACGCTGGTTTCTGAAATCGCAGGCTCGGAGAGCTTCATCCATGTCGAATACGGCACCGCCCGCTGGGTGTGCTTGGCCCATGGCATCCACGACATCGATCCCGATCGCGAGATCGATGTCTTCATCGACACCCGTCACCTGATGGCGTTCGGCGCCGACGGCAAGGCGCTCGGGGCGCCGGCCGAAATGGCCGCGTGAGGAGCAACGTCATGGCACGCATCAATCTAGACCACATCCGCCACGCCTACTCCCCCGCCGCCCGTGCGGCCGGCGACTATGCTCTGAAGGAAGTCCACCACGAATGGGACGATGGCGGCGCCTATGCGCTGCTTGGGCCCTCCGGCTGCGGCAAGACTACATTGCTCAATATCATCTCGGGCCTGCTGCACCCATCCGACGGCCGCATCGAGTTCGACGGTGTCGACGTCACAAACCTGCCGACAGCCGCTCGCAACATCGCCCAGGTCTTCCAGTTCCCGGTCGTCTACGACACCATGACGGTTTACGACAATCTGGCATTTCCACTGCGCAATCGCCATGTCCCGGAAGATCAGGTCAACAAGCGGGTCAACGAGATCCTCGACATGATCGACCTGCAGCCCATGGCCCGCAAGCAGGCGCAAGGCCTGACGGCGGACCAGAAGCAGAAGATCTCGCTCGGCCGTGGCCTCGTCCGCTCCGACGTCAATGCGATCCTTTTCGATGAGCCGCTGACGGTCATCGATCCGCACATGAAGTGGGTCCTGCGTTCGCAGCTCAAGCGCCTGCACCGCCAGTCCGGTTTCACAATGGTCTATGTCACCCATGACCAGACCGAAGCGCTCACCTTCGCCGACAAGGTCGTCGTCATGTATGACGGTCAAATCGTGCAGATCGGGACGCCCGCCGAGCTCTTCGAGCGGCCGAGCCACACCTTCGTCGGCTATTTCATTGGCTCTCCGGGCATGAATGTCATGCCTGCCAAGGTCAGCGGCGCAACCGCTATCGTCGGTGACCAGACGATCAATCTGCCAGGCGCGCCCAAGCTTTCGGGCCAGAGCAAGATCGAGCTCGGTGTCCGCCCCGAATTCATCCGCCTTGGGCGGGAAGGCATGCCGATTTCCATCGCCAAGGTCGAGGACATCGGTCGACAGAAGATCGTGCGTGCCCGCTTTGCTGATCAATCTCTGTCGATCGTCGTGCCCGAAGACGCAGACATTCCCGCCGATCCCCGCATCACATTCGTCCCCGAAGGGCTCGGCATCTTCGCCGATTCCTGGCGCGTAGGCATGGAGGGCTGACCCATGGAAAAAACCTGGAACAACAAGGCCTGGTTCATGGTCGTCCCGGTCCTGGTGCTGGTGGCCTTCTCGGCCGTCATCCCGCTGATGACAGTGGTCAACTATTCCGTCCAGGACACGTTCGGCAACAACCAGTTCTTCTGGGCCGGCACCGACTGGTTCGCTGATATCCTCTCGTCTGACCGTTTTTGGGATGCGCTTGGACGCAACCTGATCTTCTCAATGATCATTCTGGCGATCCAGGTGCCGCTTGGCATCTTCATCGCGCTCAACATGCCGAAAACGGGCCTGGGGGTTCCGGTCTGCCTCGTCCTGATGGCGCTGCCACTGCTTATTCCATGGAATGTCGTGGGCACGATCTGGCAGGTCTTCGGTCGCGTCGACATCGGTCTTCTCGGCTATTCGCTCAACGCGCTTGGCTTCGACTACAATTACACCCAGAACCCGATCCACGCCTGGGTCACCATTATCGTGATGGATGTCTGGCACTGGACAAGCCTTGTCGTGCTTCTCTGCTATGCCGGTCTCGTCTCGATCCCGGATGCCTACTACCAGGCCGCTAAAATCGATGGCGCATCGCGCTGGTCCGTCTTCCGCTTCATTCAGCTGCCGAAGATGAAACGCGTGCTTCTGATCGCCGTGCTGCTGCGCTTCATGGATAGCTTCATGATCTACACTGAGCCCTTCGTCCTCACAGGCGGTGGCCCGGGTAATTCGACCACCTTCCTTTCTATCGACCTCGTCAAGATGGCGGTCGGCCAGTTCGACCTTGGTCCGGCGGCGGCAATGTCGATTATCTACTTCCTGATCATCCTGGCGCTGTCCTGGGTTTTCTACACCGTCATGACCAACAGTGACGCGAAGGGCTGAGGGAGATACCGATGAAAAGCACTGATAACCGCACCGGCCTCGGCTTCCTGGTACCGACGATCTACATCATCTTCTTGCTGCTGCCGATCTACTGGCTCGTTAACATGAGCTTCAAGACGAATGCAGAGATCACCGGCGCCTTCTCACTCTGGCCCGTCAATCCGACACTTGCCAATTACGCGGTGATCTTCACCGATCCGTCGTGGTATAAGGGCTATATCAACTCGATTATCTATGTGTGCCTGAACACCGTGATCGCGGTTGCCGTCGCGCTGCCGGCAGCTTATGCTTTCTCGCGCTACAGGTTCCTCGGTGACAAGCATCTGTTCTTCTGGCTGCTGACAAACCGTATGGCGCCACCGGCCGTCTTTGCGCTGCCCTTCTTTCAGCTCTATTCCGCCTTCGGCCTGATCGACACGCATATCGCCGTCGCCATTGCACACTGCCTATTCAACGTGCCGCTCGCCGTGTGGATCCTGGAAGGTTTCATGTCGGGCGTACCGAAAGAGATCGACGAGACAGCTTACATCGACGGCTATTCTTTCCCGCGCTTCTTCGTGAAAATCTTCATGCCGTTGATCGCCTCGGGCATCGGCGTCGCCGCCTTCTTCTGCTTCATGTTCTCCTGGGTCGAGCTCCTGATTGCCCGGACCCTGACAACCACCGATGCCAAGCCGATCGCGGCCATCATGACGCGAACGGTCTCCGCCTCGGGCATGGACTGGGGCGTTCTGGCCGCGGCCGGCGTGCTTACGATCATACCCGGAGCGCTCGTCATCTATTTCGTCCGCAACTACATCGCCAAGGGCTTTGCCCTGGGCCGCGTCTGAGGAGGTTCCGATGGACTTTACATGGATGGCCTGGACGATGCCGACGACGATTTTTTTCGTCGTGATCTTTAGCCTGATCCTGTCGATGGCGGTCTGGGAATATTTCTCCCCAGGCGGCAATCCGCGGACCGGCATCCTGCGCTTCGAGACGACCCGCGGTGACCGACTGTTTGTGTCGCTGCTCGGGTCGGCTTTCATAAATCTCGCTTGGCTCGGTCTCATCGGACCGAACCTGTGGTGGGCTCTCGCCCTGTCCGTGGTCTACGCCATCGGCGTCTTCCGCTTCGTCTAGGGCAAGACAAGATGGATGGCGGCGGGAGGTCGCCATCCTCGGGACTGCAAACTGAACGCATTCGCAACCTTAGGGAGGAAACTATGCGAAAGCACCTTTTGACGACGACGGCCGCCATGCTTCTGGCAATGACGGGCGTCGCCTTTGCCGACATGGAAGCGGCGAAGACGTTCCTGGACGCCGAGGTCGGCGACATGTCGGCACTTGATCGTGCCGGCCAGGAAGCCGAGATGCAGTGGTTCATCGATGCTGCGAAACCATTCGCTGGCATGGAGATCAAGGTCGTCTCCGAAACCATCACCACGCATGAATATGAATCGAAGGTCCTCGCTCCGGCCTTCACCGCCATCACCGGCATCAAGATCACCCATGACCTGATCGGCGAAGGTGACGTCGTCGAAAAGCTGCAGACGCAGATGCAGTCGGGTGAAAACATCTATGACGCCTACATCAACGACTCTGACCTGATCGGCACCCATTGGCGCTACCAGCAGGTTCGCAATCTGACCGACTGGATGGCGAACGAAGGCAAGGACGTTACCAGCCCGACGCTCGACATCGACGACTTCATCGGCAAGTCCTTCACGACTGCCCCTGACGGCAAGCTCTACCAGCTTCCGACCCAGCAGTTCGCGAACCTCTACTTCTTCCGCTACGACTGGTTCAACGACGAGAAGAACAAGGCCGACTTTAAGTCAAAGTACGGCTACGACCTCGGCGTTCCCGTCAACTGGTCGGCTTACGAGGACATCGCTGAATTCTTCACCGGTCGCGAAATCGACGGCAAGAAGGTCTTCGGCCACATGGACTACGGCAAGAAGGACCCGTCGCTCGGCTGGCGCTTCACCGATGCCTGGCTCTCCATGGCCGGCAACGGCGACAAGGGCATCCCGAACGGCCTTCCGGTCGACGAATGGGGCATCAAGGTCGACGAGAATTCCCGTCCGGTCGGCTCCTGCGTCGCCCGAGGCGGCGATACCAACGGCCCGGCCTCCGTTTACGCCATCGAGAAGTATCTCGAATGGATGACGAAATACGCGCCGCCAGCCGCTCAGGGCATGACCTTCTCCGAGTCAGGTCCGGTGCCGTCGCAGGGTGAAATCGCCCAGCAGATGTTCACCTACACCGCCTTCACGGCCGACTTCGTCAAGGAAGGCCTGCCGGTCGTTAACGAGGACGGCACGCCGAAATGGCGCTTCGCGCCGAGCCCGCATGGCGTCTACTGGAAGGACGGCATGAAGCTCGGCTATCAGGACGCAGGTTCCTGGACGCTGATGAAGTCCACCCCGGAAGATCGTGCAAAGGCCGCTTGGCTCTATGCACAGTTCGTCACTTCGAAGACCATCGACGTAAAGAAGAGCCATGTCGGCCTGACCTTCATCCGTCAGTCGACCCTGGATCACGCCTCCTTCACCGAGCGCGCTCCGAAGCTCGGCGGTCTGGTCGAATTCTACCGCTCGCCGGCTCGCCTGCAGTGGTCGCCGACCGGCACCAACGTTCCTGACTATCCGAAGCTGGCTCAGCTCTGGTGGCAGGCAATCGGTGACGCTTCTTCCGGCGCCAAGACCGCCCAGGAAGCCATGGACTCGCTCTGCGCCGAGCAGGAAAAGGTGCTTGAGCGTCTCGAACGCGCTGGCGTCCAGGGCGATATCGGTCCGAAGCTTGCCGAGGAAAAGACCCTCGAAGAGTGGAACGCCGATGCTGTTGCCAAGGGTAATATCGCGCCGCAGCTGAAGATCGAGAACGAAAAAGAGCAGCCGATGACGGTCAACTACGACGAGCTCGTCAAGAGCTGGCAGTAACCACCGGCGATCGCCGCTGAATTGACAATCGCCGGGGCGCCAACTACGCCCCGGCTTCTTCACATAAGGAGTTGCAGCCTGATGAGCGGTTACATTCTGGCCATCGACCAAGGAACGACCTCGACCCGCTCGATGATTTTCGATCACGAGATGCATATCGTCGGCGTCGCCCAGCAGGAGTTCACCCAGCATTTTCCGGATTCCGGATGGGTCGAGCATGATGCGGACGAGATCTGGCAGAGTGTGCTGGCGACCATCGAGAAGGCACTCTCTGCCGCCAAGATCAAGATCGGCGATGTCACCGCGATCGGCATCACCAACCAGCGCGAAACCGTCGTCGTCTGGGACCGCGAGACCGGCCAGCCGGTCCACCGTGCCATCGTCTGGCAGGACCGCCGCACGGCCCGTTTCTGCGACGAACTCAAGCATAAGGGCCTGGAACCGCTCTTCACCGAGAAGACCGGCCTGCTGCTCGATCCCTATTTCTCCGGCACCAAGCTCTCCTGGCTCTTGAAGAATGCCGACGGCCTGAAGGCTCGCGCCGAGAAAGGCGAGATCTGCTTCGGTACGGTCGATAGCTGGCTCATCTACAAGCTGACCGGCGGCAAGGTCCACGCGACCGACGCGACGAATGCCTCGCGCACACTGATCTATGACATCGGCGAAAACCGCTTTGACGACGAACTCCTTTCGATCCTTGAAATCCCGCGCGCCATGCTGCCGGAGGTCAAGGATTGCGCCGACGACTTCGGCATCACCGATGCGTCCGTGCTCGGTGCCGAAATCCCGATCCTCGGCGTTGCCGGCGACCAGCAGGCCGCCGTCATCGGCAATGCCTGCTTCGAGCCGGGCATGATGAAGTCCACCTATGGCACGGGCTGCTTCGCGCTTCTCAACACCGGCCGCGATCGCGTCGCCTCGTCGAACCGGTTGCTGACCACCATCGCCTATCGCCTGAATGGCGAGACAACTTACGCCCTCGAAGGCTCGATCTTCATCGCCGGTGCGGCGGTTCAGTGGCTGCGCGACCAAATGGGCTTCGTGAAGGTCGCTTCAGAAACCGATGCGCTGGCCAGCCAGGCCGACCCGCATCAGCGCGTCTATCTCGTGCCGGCCTTCACCGGGCTTGGCGCACCCCATTGGGATGCGGATGCCCGGGGCGCCATCTTCGGATTGACCCGTGGCACGGGCCCGGCTGAATTCGCCCGTGCGGTGCTCGAAAGCGTCGCCTACCAGACCCATGATCTCCTGGAGGCCATGAAGAAGGACTGGAACGGCAGCGCGTCGAAGACGGTGCTCCGCGTCGATGGCGGCATGGTCGCCTCCGACTGGACGATGCAGCGGCTGGCCGACATCCTGGCCGCCCCCGTCGATCGTCCCGTAGTTCTCGAAACCACGGTCCTCGGCGCCGCCTGGCTCGCAGGATCCCGCGCCGGCCTCTGGCCCGACCAGAAGGGTTTTGCCGCGACCTGGAAGCGGGATCGCCGTTTTGAGCCGGGTATGGATGTGGATGAACGGGAAGCAGCTATCGCCGGCTGGCAGGACAGCGTCTCCCGCTGCCTGACCACGCGCTAACCCTGGAAACACGCTAGCCGTCAGAGCATCGCGACCAGCGTCTCCAGGCGGTCGGCGTCCTTCGGCAGCTTGTCCTGCCTCAGCCGCGCGATGCGGGGAAACCGCATCGCGATACCAGATTTGTGCCGCGTCGACCGCGCCAGCCCCTCGAAGGCCACCTCGACGACAAAGCCGTGCTCGGGTTCTGCCCTCAGGCTGCGAACCGGGCCGAAGCGCTCCACCGTATTGTTGCGCACGAAGCGGTCGAGCACCTCGAGCTCCTCGTCGGTGAAGCCAAAGTAAGCCTTGCCGACCGGCACCAGCACATCCCCTTCACCGGGGATCGCCGTCCAGACCCCGAAGGTGAAATCCGAATAGTAGCTGGAGCGTTTGCCATGCCCGCGCTGGGCATACATCAGCACGGCATCGGCATTCATCGGATCCCGTTTCCATTTGAACCATGGCCCCTTGGCGCGTCCTGCCTGATAGCTGCTGTCCAGCCGCTTCAGCATCACCCCTTCAATGACGGGATCGGGTGGGGCGGCACGCAGCTGCTCCAGCTCCTCCCAGGTCGAGAAGGAAACGAGCGGCGACAGATCGAACCGCCGTGGCTCCTGCCGCTCGACAAGCGCGCTTAGCCGCTCACGGCGTGTGAGGAAAGCCTCGGACCGAACGTCTGCATCACCATCGAACAGGATGTCGTAAGCGCGGATGAAGACCGGATACTCTTCCAGCATCTTGGCCGTCACCGTCTTGCGATTGAGCCGCTGCTGCAGATCGGAAAAGGTGCGCGTCGGCGCATTGGTCCGCGACGTCCCGCCGACGAGCAGTTCGCCGTCGATCACGCCCTCGAACTTTGCTGCCTGGATGATGTCAGGAAAGGCCCCGGAGATATCGTCGCCGGAGCGCGAATAGAGCCGGCTCTTCCCGCCGGAGCAGGAGAGCTGCACACGGATGCCATCCCACTTCCATTCAGCGGCAAAATCCTTCGGATCAAGATTGGGCAGATCCCTGTCTTCGATCGGTGTGGAGAGCATGACCGAATGAAAGATTGCCGGCGTCGACAAGACAGGTTTCTCGAACCGATCCTCCAGCCAGGCGAAGAGCTCCGTGTAAGGCGGTGTCAGCCCATGCCAAAGGCTCTCGATGTCGACGACGTCCTTGTCACCGAAAAGCGCCAACGCCTGCTTGGTGAGCCTTGCAGAGACACCGATTCGAAGGCCCCCGGTGACGAGCTTGATCAGCGCGAACCGCTCGGATGTGTCGAGCCTGTTAAAGAGGTCGCGCATGACGGAGCGCGTTTCGTTGCGCCCAAGCCGCTGCAGGCGCTCGACGATCCTTGAAAGGCTTTCCAGATCTTCCTCGCCTTCGGCCTCCAGCGCCTGTGGCTCCCAGACGAGCGAAATGGTCTCGGCGAGGTCTCCCACGTAGTCATAGGAATATTGGAACAGGATCGGATCCATCCGCTCCAGCACCAGTTCCTTCAGCAGGGCAGGCTTCACGCCCTTGATGTCGAGCCCATCGGTGAGCGCGGCCAGCGCGTAACCGCGGTCCGGATCAGGCGTCTGCCGGAAATAGTCCACCAGCAGCGTCAGCTTGCCGTTGCGGCTGGGGGTCAGCACGAGGCGATCGAGGAGGCGGGCAAAGGCCTTCATCTCAGTCTCCCTCGTCTTCGTAGCCGACAAGGTGCAGCGGCCGTGCCTTGATACCCTCAAGCTCGCACCACCGCACCAGCGCTTCTTCGCGCCCATGCGTGACCCAAACCTCTTGCGGCCCAACCTCGCGGATCGTGTCCAGAAGTTCCGGCCAGTCGCAGTGGTCGGAGATGACGAGCGGCAGTTCCACGCCTCGCTGTTTCGCCCTCTGCCGAACCATCATCCAGCCGGATGCAAAGATCGCGAGGGGATCCTCGAAGCGCCGCGCCCAGCGATCGTTGAAGGCCGAGGGCGGGCCGATCACCACGGCGCCCTTGAAGGCGCCAGACTTCTTGTCTTCGGTCGTCGCCGGGCGAAGCTCGCCGAGCTCCACGCCCTGTTCGGTGTAATAGTCGCAGAGCCGCGCCATCGAACCATGAATGTAGATCGGCTTTTCATAGCCACCCCGCCGAATGAGCGAGATCACCCGCTGTGCCTTTCCCAGCGCATAGGCGCCGATCAAGTGGCTGCGTTCCGGAAATTGCTGCAGAGAGGTCAGCAGTTTCTGGATCTCCAGCCGCGGATCGGGGTGGTGGAACACCGGCAGACCGAAAGTTGCTTCGGTAATGAACACGTCGCAGGGCACCGGCTCGAAGCTGGCGCACGTCGGATCGGCGCCACGCTTGTAGTCGCCGGACACGACGATCCGTGTCCCCTGCGCTTCGATCTCGATTTGTGCGGAGCCGAGCACATGGCCTGCCGGATGAAAGCGGATCGCAACACCATTGACCGAGATGGTTTCTCCGAAGGCAGCACTCTGTGAGGTGCTGCAAAAGTCCTCGCCGTAGCGGATCGCCATGATGTCGAGTGTCTGGCGCGTGGCGAGCACATGGGCGTGCCCCGAACGGGCATGATCCGAATGTCCATGAGTGATCAGTGCCCGGTCAACTGGCCGGACCGGATCGACAAAAAAATCACCCAGCGGGCAGTAAAGCCCACCGGGTGTCGGATGAAGAAGAAGGTCCGGCTTGATCATGGCGAGAACATAGGGCGCCCGAAGACGCCCTTCCAGCACTCACTGCGTAAAGCGCGAAACGGCGAGATAACCTGCAGCGCAAGCGGTTGCCGAGAGAAACGCACCCCAGGCCATGTCAACGAGGCTGACCTGCAGCGACCAGCCCTTCAGCGTGGCGAGATTGGTCATGTCGTAGGTACCGTAAGCCAGAAGTCCAAGGAGCGCCCCGTTGAACAATGCGGTGACGATGCTTCCGGCAGACACGGCCGGCATAACCGCAAAATAGACAAGCCCGACCACGTAGAAGAGATAGAAGATCCCGGCGGCCGCGAAGTTGGGCGTCGCCAGCAGCAGGCTGCCGATATGTTCGCGATAAAAGCCGATCGCAATTCGAGTCAGCCAGAGATAGTCGATGGCGAAGAAAACAACGGCCGTGGAGATGTAGGCGATCACGTAAGGCATTTGTCTTCCCCCTCAGGCCGGGCATCAACCCGGCCTCTCATCAAATTCCAAGAACCGGCTGAACCAGTCGAACAAGCAAACTCTTGAACTTCAGCGGCGCATCGGTGACCGCAAGACAAATGCAATCCTCATCCGGCGTCGCCACCGGCTGGTGCGTCAAGGTCTCGTCGGCCTCTTCAATGTCCCCGCGCTTGAATACGGTTGCACCATCGGTGAACGCGCCTTTGAGGACCAGCGTCAGCTCACGTCCGCCATGCGAGTGCTCCGGAACCGGCTTGCCGGCCGGAATCTTCAAGAGGCGAACCTGGCTCTCTGTATCCCCCGTTTTGATCGGGATATGATAGGCGCCGCGGCCGAGTGCCTTCCATTTCAACACGTCGACGTCGCCGCCGAGATAGGAGCGCAGCGGCTCCGGTAGAACTGGAAGGTCGGTAGGCGTGGCAACAGGCTTCGCCGCAGCGAGCCGCGACGTCCCCTGCGACTTGAGCTTCGTCTTCATGGCCGACCAACTGTCGGACACTGGCGTCTCCTCGGCGGTCACCTCAGTCGCCTCGAGCAATTGACCGCCGGTGTGCTCCATGAACGACAGCCGGTCGCGGCACGCCGGGCACAGCGCCAGATGCGTTGCAACGGCAATGCTCCAGCCCTCGGCCAGGTTTCCGGTCGCATAATCGAGCAGAAGCTCGTCGCTGATATGGTGTTGAACGTGGAGGGTCATGCTCGCTCCTCCAATGCTGCGCGCAGCTTCGCGAAGGCGAGGCGGATACGCGATTTAACGGTTCCCATCGGCAGTCCGAGTTCGGCTGCGATCGTGCTGTGGGATGCTTCTCTGTAGAATGACATTTTGAGGAGTTCGAGCTGTTCGGGTGGTAGGGTTTCCATGGCGCGCCGAAGGCGATCAGCCTCCTGCTTGCCTTCGAATTCGACATCGGCCGGTGGCACATCGTCCGGCACGAAGGCCGGATCAGACGGGTCAAAGGTCGGCCGTTTCTCGCGGCGGAATGCGTCGATGCGTTGGTTGCGGGCGATGGTGAAGATCCAGCTCGAGACATTTCCCCTTGTGGGGTCGAACTGTTCAGCCTTGTTCCAGACTGCAAGCATGGTCTCTTGCATCAGCTCTTCAGCAGCCTGTCCGTCACGGGCAAGCTTCGCCATGTAGGCACGCACCTTCGGACCATAAAATTTGAAAATCGTCTCGAAGGCTTCGATGTCTCTATCGCGGCCGACGGCGGCCAAAAGCTGCGAGAAGTTACGCTGGTCCAGTTCTTCCACCGACTCGGTCATCGAAACGCTTTTTTTCCCTCGTTTGAGCGACGCAACGACCTTTTGCCGTGCACTTCGCCCGGGGTCATTGTGGCACGCATCTGCCGAGATGTGTATCGCGTTCATCATGCAGCGGTCTACGCCGCGGTTCTCGGCTCGGATCACTGCCTGTGAATTTATTCGCTGCGATCAATCCATTAAGATTTGCTTTGCGTAATCAGCGACAAACAGATTGAATTGCAGATGTGGCAAAGGGCGGGAAATGGACACTGGTATGACGAAGGCCGCATCCGGCGGTAAACGCAGGATCGCGGTCATCGGATCGGGGATTTCGGGCCTCTCATCCGCCTGGCTGCTTTCAAAGAGCGCCGATGTCGTTCTCTACGAAACCGAGAGCCGCCCGGGTGGCCATTCGAATACGGTGATCGCCCCCGGCGCCCAGAAAGACATCCCCGTCGACACTGGCTTCATCGTTTACAACGACCGGAACTACCCCAATCTCGTGAAGCTTTTCGAGCATCTCGATGTGCCAACCCTGCCGTCGAATATGTCATTTGCCGCCTCTCTCGGCGGTGGCGCCTTCGAATATTCGGGTTCGGGGCTCTCAGGGCTCTTGGGGCAGAAGTCGAACATTCTGCGCCCGCGCTTCTGGCGCATGGTGAAGGACGTTCTTCGCTTCTACAAGGAAGCCCCCGGCCTTCTTGAGCGTCGTGAACTCGAAGGCGTGTCGCTCGGCGACTACCTCGCATCCGCCGATTATTCGCCTTCGTTCATCGAGGATCATCTGCTGCCGATGGGCGCTGCGATCTGGTCGACCACAGCGTCGGAGATGCGGCTTTATCCGCTGCATGCCTTCATCCGCTTCTTTTCAAACCATGGTTTGCTGGTCCTCAAGGATCGGCCGCAATGGCGCACGGTCAAGGGCGGCAGCCGTGAATATGTTGCCCGTATCCTGGCCGACTTTAACGGCGAAGTGCGCCTGGGCACCGCCGTGACAGGTGTTCGCCGCGGCGTTGCCGGCGTTCAGGTGACCGATGTGCTTGGTGGCGTGGAGGTCTTTGATGACGTCGTTCTCGCCACCCACGCAAACCAGAGCATCGATCTCCTGGAGGACGCCGACAGCGAAGAGATCGAGATCCTCGAGTCCTTCCAGTACACGCCCAATCTCGCCGTGCTGCATTCGGACGAGACTTTGATGCCGAAGCGAAAGTCAGTCTGGTCCAGCTGGAACTATGTGGCGGAGAAACAGGCAGACTCGAGCGAAACCCTTTGCGTCACCTACTGGATGAACAAGCTGCAGTCGCTCGATCCGGCAGCGCCTCTCTTCGTCACGCTCAACCCCTGCCGTCTGATCGATCCGTCCAAGATCATCAAGACTTTCAACTATGAACACCCGCTCTTCGATGTGGCAGCAATTCGCGCCCAGCGCCGTATCTGGCAGCTTCAGGGCCGCCGCAACACATGGTTCTGCGGTGCCTATTTCGGTAGCGGGTTCCATGAAGATGGCCTGCAGGCGGGGCTTGCCGTCGCCGAAGCGCTCGGCGGTGTCCGTCGTCCATGGTCGGTCGAAAACGAATCGGGTCGCATCGTCATCGGTCGCCAGCTCGAGGCGGCGGAATGAAGCTGGAGTCCGCAATCTATGCCGGGCATGTGCTGCATGTCCGCAGCCGGCCCAAGAAGCACAGCCTGCGCTACAGTGTGTTTTCGCTTCTGGTCGACCTCGATGAGATCGACCAGTTGAACGAAGGCCTGCGCCTCTTCGGCTACAACAGGGCGGCGCTCTATTCGGTGTATGACGCGGATCACGGCAATGGCCGCACCGGCGAACTGAGAGCCTGGGTCGAAGAACGCCTGGCCGCGGCCGGCGTGGAGGCCGATGGCATCAAGATCCACATGCTCTGCTATCCGCGGATCCTGGGCTATGTCTTCAATCCCATCACTGTGTTCTTCTGCTACCGCGCCGAAGATGACCTTGCCGCAGTCCTCTACGAGGTCTGCAACACCTTCAACGAGCGCCACACCTATGTGATTCCGATCGAGGCTGAAGAGAACGGCATCCTGCGCCATCGTTGCGCAAAGGAGATGTATGTCTCGCCATTCATGCCGATGAACTGCGAATACAATTTCCGTATCAGCCCGCCGACCGATGATGTGGCCATCAACATCGGCGAGAGCGATCCGGAAGGGCCACTTTTGTTTGCAACTTTTTCCGGCCGGCGCCGTCCTTTGTCAGACAAAGGTTTGTTGCACATGTTGCTGAAGTACCCTTTGATGACCCTCAAAGTGATGGGGGGCATTCACTGGGAGGCGCTGAAGCTCTGGTGGAAGGGTGTACCCATCTACCGACATAAGCCAGCAGCAGCCAGAATAGCGTCTACGATCGTCGTGCAGAATGGGATGAACAAGTCATGAGTCACGCTGAGCAGGAAATGCACCCTGTGGTTAGCTCTCTCACATTCTGGCAGCGCATGATGTGCCGCTGGGCCGACAGGATCGCCGTGGGCCGCCTGACACTTCAGTTCGAAGGCTATGGTGAACATGTCGCGATCGGTGCAAACCCGGGCCCGAACGCCGTGTTGTGTGTCCGCAATGCGAGCCCTGTCTTTCGCCTCTTGACCAGCGGGACCCTTGGCTTTGCCCAGGCCTATATGGACGGAGATCTGGATTCTCCTGAAATTGGCGCGGTGCTTGAACTCGCGCTGGCCAACGAAGCGCAGCTCGGGCGAGTTCTGTCCTCCTCATCCATCTTCATGACGCTCGCCCGCTTGCGTCACAAGCTGCGCCGCAACTCGAAGAAGGGTAGCCGGCGAAATATCGCCTATCATTACGATCTCGGCAATGCGTTCTACGGCCTGTGGCTGGACCGCACCATGACCTATTCCTCCGCGCTCTACAGCGCACCCAGCATGAGCCTTGCTGATGCGCAGGAGGCAAAATACGCCCGCATCGTCGAAGAACTGAAGATCGGTCCTGAGGATCATGTCCTCGAAATCGGCTGCGGTTGGGGCGGCTTTGCCGAACATGCGATCCGCAAGACCGGCTGCAGGGTCACCGGGCTGACGCTATCGACCGAACAGGCGAAATTCGCCCGCGAGCGGCTCGATAAGGCCGGTTTCGCCGACAGGGTCGACATTAGGCTCGAGGACTACCGCGATTGTCGCGGGCAATATGATAAGATTGTTTCTATCGAGATGTTCGAGGCGGTGGGTGAAGAAAACTGGCCTGTTTATTTCAAGGCCGTGCAGAACCTGCTGGTCGAAGGCGGGCAGGCGCTGATCCAGACCATCACCATCGATGAGAGCCGCTTCGACTACTACCGCCGCAGCGCCGATTTTATCCAGACCTACATCTTCCCCGGCGGCATGCTGCCCTCGGTGACCGTTTTCGAGCGGGACGCTGAGGCTGCAGGCCTTAAGGTCGGCGATCGCTTCCGCTTCGGCCGCGATTACGATCGCACGCTCATCGCCTGGGACCATGCCTTCACGGCCAACTGGCAGAAGATCGAGCCCCTCGGCTTCGATCGCCGCTTCTACCGCATGTGGCGTCTCTACCTGCATTATTGCGCGGTTGGCTTCCGCTTCGGTCGCATCGACGTCGTCCAGTTCAGGCTGGACAAGCCAGCCTGAACGTCAGGTTTTCCAGATTTGCAGTTTTTCCTCGGGTCAAGAGCCCTTCGGCCGGAGCATCTTGCGCGTCAGCGCAAAGCGTAGCGCGTGGGGCAGGGCGTGCAGGAAACGGATCGCGAGTGCCATCTTCCAGGGGAAGATGATCTCGAACTTGCCATTGGCCAGCCCCTTGGCGATCGTGTCGGCAGCCTCTTCCGAGGAGACCAGGAAGGGCATCGGGAAGTCGTTCTTCTTGGTCAGCGGTGTGTCGACGAAACCCGGGTTGATGATGGTCATCTTCACGCCATGACGCTCGAGCTCTGGGTAGAGCGCTTCGCACATCACATTGAGCGCGGCCTTCGTCGCGCCGTAGGTCGCAGCACCCGGCAGCCCCACATAGCCCGATACGGAGGCAACGACTGCGATATGTCCGCGGCGTCGCGCGATCATTGCCGGCATCACTGCTTCCAGACACGACGCGGTGCCGAGCACGTTGAGTTCGAACATCTGGCGGGTCCGTGCGCTGTCAAAGTCATCGGCATAATCGCGGGTGTAGGAACCGGCCGCAAAGACGGCGAGATCGACCGGGCCCATTTCGCTCTCGATCGCCGCATAAGTCTGCTTGACCGCTGTAGGGTCGGTGACGTCGAGCGGGTAGACGCCGACCTTGCCGGGATGACTGGCTGAGAGGGACGCGAGCGCATCGACATTGCGGGCGCTGACGGCTATCCGGTAGCCGTCTCGAAGCAGGCGTTCGGAGAGCGCCCGGCCAATGCCGGTGCTGGAACCCGTAATCCAGGCAATCTTGTTCATGATATCCTCTTGCTTGATCTCCTGAACAATACGCCCCGGGGGCGAGCTCGGTTCAGGCCGTCCAGCTGGAGAGCAGCGAAAGCCCCTGCTTCAGCAGATCCTCTGCGTCTTCCTTGTTGGCGGCCTCGACATAACAGCGCATCTCCGGCGCATTGCCAGAGGGCCGAAAGTGGATGACCCGGCCATCGGCCAGCGTTGCCCGCAATCCATCGATGTCGCTGACGCTTTCGACGGCACCGATTGGGCTGAGGAAAGCCGACAAGTGATCTCCCGATGCCCTGAGATGCTGCATGAGCGAGGCGCTGCGTTCACTTGCGTAGTTCTCCAGGCGGTCGCTGAGCGCCACCGGGAGATTGAAATCATCAACCAATTCTGAAAGCGAAAGGCCGCGGTCTGCCGCGGTTCCGAGCACGGCCAGCGCCGGTAGGAAGCTGTCCCGGGTCGGTAGGGCCGCGATCGTCTTATCACCGATGGTGAAATCGGAGCCAAGCATCAGGCCGCCATTCGCCTCGAAACCGAGCACCCCGGTTTCCCCGGCTGATAGCTCCTCTTCCATGGCGGCGATGACAAAGGGCGAGCCGACGCGCGTGCGGCGCACGGCAAAGCCGCCGTCCTGCTCGAGGCCGGAATTCGACGTAACGGGCGTTGCTACAACCTTCGCCTTGAGGAAGCGGGAAACGATCAGGCCGAGCAGATCGCCGCGCAGCGGCCTGCCATGTTCGTCGGCCACCAGTGGCCGGTCCCCGTCGCCATCCGTCGAGATGATCGCGTCGAGGGCGAGTTCGTCGCTCCAATGCGCAAGCTGCGTGACCGTGTCCGCCGATACCGCTTCGGTATCGACAGGGATGAACTGCTCCGAGCGCCCCAGCGGAAACACGGTTGCTCCGCAATGCTCAACTACCGTGACCAGCATGTCGCGGGCGACCGAACTGTGTTGGTAGATGCCGATCCGCTTTCCCTTCAGCGCATCGGGCGCAAGGATGCCGAGATTGCGGTCGATGAAGAGCTGCGCTGCCTCTGCCTCGCCAGCCGTTCCGGAACCGGCCTCGACCTTGTTGGCATCTGCATCGTCTTTCAATGCGGCTGCGAGGCGGGTGATCGCCTCCTCGTCGCTCTTGTTGACCTCTCCATCGGGCCGGTAGAATTTGATGCCGTTGCGGTCGGCGGGAATATGGGAGCCGGTGACCATGATGCCGGCTGCCCCGATCGAGGCGCCGTAGAGCGCGAGCGCCGGGGTCGGGATGGTGCCGCAGTCGATCGAAACAAGGCCAAGGCGCTTCATCGCGGCCATGATCGTGGATGAGATTTCTGGGCTCGACGGACGAAAGTCGCGGCCGATCACGACAGGCGACCCAGGCTTCAGTGCCCCACTTTCCAGCATGTGTCTTGCGAAGGCGGTCGAATATAGTGCTGAGACCGAGCCAACGAGATCTGTCGAAAGCCCTCTCAAGCCGCTCGTACCGAACTTTACCGTCATGCATGCCTCCTGAGGGTCTCGCGAACAGATGGCGTTATATGGGCCTGTGACCCAAGGCATCAAGCGGAACTATCGCTTGACCGTCAGGCAAGTCCAAATCTGCAGGGGGATCCAGAAACGAAAAGAGCCTGGCGCGGGAGGAGGATGCGCCAGGCTCTTAAACTTGATCGGCAATTGGGAGGAGGAGGAGTATTGCCGATCCTACCGAGCGGCACTGGGAGGAGGAGTGCGCCGCTTCGATGTTTTGGTTATACCCACGGCGCTCGATTCTGCCAAGCGCGCTTGTTGCAACGCAGCAGTGCGTAAAATGCATGGCTTGATATCCGGGCCGGAACACGCTGCTACGATTTTGGCATCTACATGCTTTCGTATCTTTCGCATCGGCGCGTTTCTCTGAAAACGAAAGCGCGTTTGCGTAGCAATTGAGCAAATCTCTACCCTGCTTAGCAGTTTCTCATGCACCTATCACAAGGCTGTGACCGCCTTGAGTGGCCCGGGCAGGCGCGGGATGGTGCACGGGGGTGCTTTGGTCTATAGCGGGCAGGGACAACATCTGACTTCTGGAGCAACCGATGACGACGATCCGCTATCACGAGGGGGACATCTCGTCCGATGCCGCCGGTCGCTATGTCGACGCCATTGCGATCGATACGGAGACCCTCGGCCTCGTAACGCGCCGCGATCGTCTCTGCGTCGTCCAGCTGTCTTCCGGTAACGGAACCGCCGACGTAATCCGGATCGCCAAAAATCAAAAGGATGCGCCCAACCTCGTGGCGATGCTTGCGGATCCGACGCGTCAGAAGATATTCCATTATGGTCGCTTCGACATTGCGGTCCTCTTTCACACCTTCGGTGTGACCACGACCAATGTCTTCTGCACCAAGATCGCCTCCCGCTTGACCCGAACCTACACCGATCGGCACGGTCTCAAGGACAATCTCAAGGAAATGCTCGAGGTCGATATCTCCAAGGCGCAGCAATCGTCTGATTGGGCGGCCGAGACCCTGAGCCAGGCGCAGCTCGAATATGCGGCCTCGGACGTGCTGCATCTGCATGCCCTCCGCGACAAGCTCACGCAGCGCCTTTTGCGCGACGACCGGATGGAACATGCAAAGGCTTGCTTCGAATTCCTTCCCACCCGCTCCAAGCTCGATCTTCTCGGCTGGGAAGAAACCGACATCTTCGCGCATAGCTGAAGTTTTTGGCGGCCTCAGTCGCGCCTGACAATGCCGACCCGGGACATGACATCGGCAGGGATGGCGTACCGCTGGATCATGTCGCCCTGGTTTCGCAGGCTACATAGCTCGCGTTGGACCATCAACCCGAATACTGCGTCAGCTGCTGCATGGAGCAAGTCTTCGATCGGGGCCTCGTCCACGCCACGCGCGCCAGCAAGCGTCTCGAGAGCCTCCTCAGTCTTACGGCCCACCCGCCCCAAGGCATCGGCCATTTAGCCGGCCAGTTCCAGATCGAGGGGCGTGACGCTGTAGTGAAGCGCGGGAGAAAGCAGAGAGGCTGGAGGTTTGAAGCTCATGGCTAGATCTTCTCATGGGTGAGATTTGAGGGGAGCTCGGCCCATTTCGCCAAGGTTTCATTAACCGAGACTTCGCATGATCCCCGCATAGAAATCGGTAACGCGGCGGGCCATTCAAGTTGCTCGTTGCACATAAGGCGTTGATCAGGCGACCATGACGGAAGCAGCCAGTATCCTCCTCGACTCTGTATCGCGTAATTCATCCAGCTATGACCTGGATCTGATCGAAGCGCCTGCGGAACAAGCCGACACGGAAGACCAGGGCCCGCGTTACGCGCCTGCCAACTGGCTAGACGCATTCATTGTCGACGAGCGCAGCCGCTCCGAAGAAGCGTTTGGCGAGCGTGTTCCGGTCCCCTCGGACGAGGCCGGCCTCTATCCCCGGTTCATGCGTCTCATCGACTGATCTAGCGCGGCAGGCTGGCGGCCGTCGCCCTGGCCCGTATCTCGTCCAGGCTCCAGTCCACCAGGAGTTCCCCGTCCTGCCAGACCGGCTGCAAGAGGTTGGGGCGGTTTCCGAGGTCTTCCAGCGGGATCGGCATGATGTCATAGCCGTCGGCGATCGCAGCCACACGGCCGGCCATCGATACCTTCTCCTGCGGATTGGATGGGCGGCGCACGACCGTACGCCACCGGCCCCCAACGTCCTGGACGGCGCTGGTGCGCATGGTGAAGGACATCGTGTCCCGGTTGATCTTGTGCAGCAGGCCCGATCCCATGCCGAAGGAAATGTTCTCGGTAGAGAAACCCATGCCTTCGAGTCGGCCGAGGATCATCTGAATATCCTGGATCGACACGCCGTCCGACTGGATCACCCGGACATTGCCGTCGAGCACCTTGAAACCCTTGCCATTCAGCCGTGTACCGAAGGCGTAGGCGAGTTGGGCCACGACCTGGACCGGTGTTTCGATCGGATCGCCACTGTCCGGCCGCACCACGAGAACGCCACCGGCAGCGCGGACCTTGGTCTGCAGCTTCTTGCCCCAGATCTCTGAAACGGCGTTGTGGAGGTCGAAGCTGTCCGAGACAACGGAATAGCCGCCGAAACTCGCGAAATTGTCGATCATGTTGGAATAGGCTTCCGTCTCATGCTCCTGGCCCCAGGTAATGATCGTTCCATGTTCGGCCGCTGGAATCGAATGGGCAGGCATTGAGGCCCTGTAGAAGCGACGCGCCTGCAGAATGGCGGGAAGCGAATCGGAACTGTGGAAATGGACGAGATGCGCCGCCCCGCCAATCGCAGCCTGTTCGACGCTGGAGGTGCTACGGCAACCATAATCGCTGATCCGGCTCGGTTGCAGCCCGGCCGGATCGTCCGTGGTCCTATCCAGAAAGGGCTGTATCGCCATCCGGATGCGCCAGGCGGTCGTCGCGACCGTTGACGGATACCACACGGCGCGAAGCAGTGCGGTCTCCATATACGAGGTGAGCCACGGCACGAGAGGATCGGTATTGACCACCTGCATGACGGGCACGCCGCGACGGATCGCAGCGCCCTCGGGCAGTGCCTCGATACGCAGCGGCAACAGTCCGCCATGTGAATTCAGGATGTGCTCCCATCCCTTGCGGTCGAAAGGCTGGCCGTGGTCGCGTGCAATCTCTTCAGCTTCGTCGATGTCAGCACGGCTGATCGGCTTCGACAGATAGTCTTTCAGGAACATCTGCAGGCCAAAGAACATCACCTCGGGGCGGAAGGAGTTGCCCCGCGTGGTAACGAAGGCGCTGACGGCCCGCGTGTCCTTTGGATACTGCAGAAAGACGCCAAGCTTGTAGCTGTCGGTGTTCAGGAGGAGATTGCGTGTCATGCCTGCGTCCGTGTTGGATCGAATCGGCGACAGCACGCCGCCTCGTCCATCATGCACGCCAATCAATGCGCGAGGCTGGTGTCGCGCGCCGAGATTGCGCCTTAGTGTTTCATTAACCAAATCAGGCAAGGATTAAGGATCGGGATCGGCAGCCGTGGCACGGCTCTGATGTCCCCCGTAACACTTGTCCCGAGGCACCAGAACCGGAGAGGTTGCCATGCTTCCTCCAGTCCTTGCGTCCCCTGCGTCCTACACGTCTGCGACCGATATGAAGCCGCGCCCGGAACAACCGGTCGGCTCTCGCGCCACAGCGCCTGCCTCACCGCCAATGCCAACAGCCATCAACCAGACCTCCGCAATCGCGGGCCAGTTGAACATCATGCTCCTGTCGGGTCCGGAGCGCATGTCTCAGAATCTTTCTGTTCTGGCAGACGTCCTCGGCGCCGCCTTGAAGATCGAGCGGCGCGCCGACGAGACGCCTGGCGACTACATGGGCCGCTTGATCGAAGGCATCGCGGCACTGCCGGCCGCCGATCGCCTGAAGCTGCAGAAGCTCCTGATCCAGTCGTTTGCAGGACTGCAATTGCGCACACTGCTGGCGGCCATGGCGGCCCCATCAGGCCCGGAACGCGCAACACTGGCACTTTATCTCGAACTTTATCGTCAGACGGACAGGGATGGAGCGACACGCTCGGTCATCTCATCCTATCGGGAGGCGGCCGGAGAAGCGCGCTCGACGGCTCCGAGCGTCAACCGTCCCTTGGCCGCAAACGATGCCGGACGTGCGACGGGCGACCCCCAGCACCCTGCACAGACGGCAGCCGAGCAAAACAGACCTGTAAACACGCCAGCCGCCGAAGCCAAAGGCAATGCCGAAGCGCGGGCCGCAAATGATGGTCCGCCGCAGCGTCCAGACATGGATGCGACGCGCTCCGCTCGAGCCACAACGGCAACGCCATCCGGCTCCCTGCCGGGCCTCGATATTGCGTCCGGTCGACCCGAAAGTTTGCCGGTGGCGACAGGCGCAAGCCAGCCGCTGCAGAAGGCCGGGACTGAACCGCAGACGAGCCGAGCGGCACCGTTCGCAGGCCTGTCGCCATCGCCCACAGACAGCCCGGCCACGCAAGTTCTAAGCGGCCAAAGGCTACCCGCGCCAGCGAGCGGCGCCGCCGGGCAGCCGGAAGAGCAGGCCCCTGGTGGTGGCATCGGCGCCCCGGATCGCCAGACGCCGCCCTCCGCTACATCTCCCACAGCCATGCCGGTGATCGCCGTGCCGGGGCAGGCGAGGCCCACACCGTCGGTGCCGGTGGGCTGGCTCGCCGAACTGCTCGAATCGGAATTCGTTCGGGCACTCCTGCAGCTGAAGAGCCTTTCGACCGAGTCGAAAGCCACAGCCCGGCCGAGCATCGCTCCCGGCCTGGAAGCGCAACTGGCGGCGACACCTGCCGCGCCGCCGGTCTCATCCGACGAAACGAGCGATTCAACCGAGCAGCTAGCACGCATGCAGGATGCAGCCCTGACGGAAACGACAGAGGAGCGCCCAGCGCCCGGCGCAATCCCGCTGTCGGAGCAGGCGCTGGCGAGGTTTCCGATTGCGCGGGAAGGCATGCCGATACCCTTCATTCCTTACCAAGTGGAAGACGAATTCGACGTCGAACGCGTCGACGAGAAGGAAGAAGAGGATTCCGGCAACCGAGATGGGCAGAAGGATGCCGAGGACGATGACAGGGACGAAGCTGTCGATGGTGACGAGCATGCTGCAGACGTCGTGATGCCCGAAGGCGAAGGCCCGGCCGGTGAACCAGCGGAGACGTATATGCAGGAGAGCATGGTGGCGGAGCTGTCCGCCCTACCGGCGCCTTCAGAGACGGCTTTGCCGCTTCCGCCCGAGCCCGCACACGAGCTTTACCTGCGGATGGCCGGTCTCACCTGATACTCAAGACCAAAGAAAAACCCGCCGGGATCGCTCCCGGCGGGTTCTTTGCATTCAGCGAACAGCGAGGATTAGTCGTTGTTGCGGTTCTTCAGGGCTGCACCCAGGATGTCGCCGAGCGAAGCGCCCGAGTCGGACGAACCGAACTGAGCAACGGCTTCCTTCTCTTCTGCGATCTCGAGAGCCTTGATCGACAGCATGACCTTGCGGTCCTTCTTGGAGAAGTTCGTGACGCGGGCGTCGAAAACCTGACCAACCGAGAAACGCTCCGGACGCTGATCGTCACGATCGCGGGCCAGGTCGTTGCGGCGGATGAAGGACGTGATGTCTTCGTGGCTGACGAGCTTCACTTCGACGCCACCATCATTGATGCCGATGACTTCGCACGAAACGACAGCGTTCTTGCGCAGTTCGCCCGAAGTTGCGGCTTCGCCGACAGCGTCGCGGCCGAGCTGCTTGATGCCGAGCGAGATGCGTTCCTTCTCGACGTCAACATCGAGAACAACGGCCTTGACCACGTCACCCTTGTTGAACTCTTCGATGACCTGTTCGCCCGGACGGTTCCAGTCGAGATCCGACAGGTGAACCATGCCGTCAACGTCGCCTTCGAGGCCGATGAACAGGCCGAATTCGGTCTTGTTCTTGACTTCGCCTTCGACTTCAGTGCCGGCCGGATGGCTGAAGGCAAATGCCTGCCACGGGTTCTCGAGGGTCTGCTTGAGACCGAGCGAGATACGGCGCTTGGACGGATCGACTTCGAGAACGACAACGTCGACGTCCTGCGTGGTCGAAAGGATCTTGCCGGGATGAACGTTCTTCTTCGTCCAGGACATTTCCGAGATGTGGATCAGGCCTTCGATGCCCGGCTCCAGCTCGACGAATGCACCGTAGTCCGTGATGTTCGTGACGGTACCGGAGATCTTCTTGCCAACCGGGTACTTGGCAGCAATGCCATCCCACGGATCCGACTCGAGCTGCTTCATGCCGAGCGAGATGCGGTGGGTTTCCTGGTTGATGCGGATGATCTGAACCTTGACCGACTGGCCGATGGACAGGATTTCCGAAGGATGGTTGACGCGGCGCCATGCCATGTCGGTGACGTGCAGCAGGCCGTCGATGCCGCCGAGGTCAACGAACGCACCGTAATCGGTGATGTTCTTGACGACGCCGTCAACAACCTGGCCTTCTTCGAGGTTCTGCACGATTTCCGAACGCTGCTCGGCGCGGGACTCTTCGAGAACCGTACGACGCGAAACAACGATGTTGCCGCGACGCTTGTCCATCTTGAGGATTTCGAAGGGCTGCGGGTTGTGCATCAGCGGGGTCACGTCGCGGATCGGACGGATGTCGACCTGCGAACGAGGAAGGAAGGCAACGGCGCCGTCGAGGTCAACCGTGAAGCCGCCCTTGACCTGGTTGAAGATAACGCCTTCAACGCGCTCGCCAGCTTCGAACTTGGCTTCGAGCTTGATCCAGCTTTCTTCGCGACGAGCCTTCTCGCGCGACAGAACAGCTTCGCCGAGAGCGTTTTCGATGCGCTCTACGTAAACTTCGACTTCGTCGCCGACCTTCAGCGTGCCGTCCTTGGCGCGTGCACCGAATTCCTTCAGTGCGATACGGCCTTCGACCTTGAGGCCGACGTCAACGATGGCGACGTCCTTCTCGATGGCCGTGATGATGCCCTTGGCAACATAGCCTTCTGCCAGATCGGTCTTGGCAAAGGATTCTTCGAGGAGGGCTGCGAAGTCCTCACGCGACGGGGTAGAAACAGACATGAAATCTCCTGATCGCATCCAACTGGATGCGTGAGCGCCGGGGGCTAGTGTTGATCTTGGCCAACAACCGATCCGCTCTTTCAAAAGAGCAATTCCGGCGCGGGGACTGGATGTCGGCCCTCAGGCTCCGGCTTGTCCGGAACCTGGTCACTTCATTTCGTCAGGGCAGCGTCGATAAGACCCTTCGCCGCCAAGAATGCGGCCTCTATACTCATTTCGGAAGTATCTAGCAAGTGCGCGTCTTCAGCTGGTTTCAAAGGGCTGTCGGCCCGTCCCATGTCCCGCTCGTCGCGTTTCTTCACGTCGGCGAAGATCGCGTCGAAATCGGCGCTGCCGCCCTTCGACAGGATCTCGTCATGGCGGCGTCTGGCGCGAACCTCGGGCGACGCCGTCACATAGAGTTTGACCGGGGCGTCCGGGCAGACGACGGTGCCGATATCGCGACCGTCGAGCACGGTGCCGGGCGCGCGCTTCGAGAAGGCTCGCTGTGCCTCGACCAGGGCACGACGCACGGCCGGCATGACCGCGATCTTCGACGCCGCTTCACCGATTTCATGCGCCGAGAGAACATCGCGGTCGAGGCCGGCAAGTTCGACGGCAAGCGCCATGCGCTCTGCCACCGCCTCATCGTCGAGCGGCAGTCCGGCGTCGATGAGCGCCTTCGCCGTCGCTCGATAGGTGAGCCCGGTGTCGAGATGGTGGAACCCGTAGGTCTCCGCGATCTTGCGCGACAGCGTTCCCTTGCCGGCTGCGGCCGGTCCGTCGATGGCGATGATCATCCGGCCCTCGTTGTCTGTAACGGTCATGCCACCGCTGATACAAATCTTGGCCGCCATTGCCAAGCGGCGCATGGGAGTTGGCGGTTGCGAAAATGTCCCCGCAGATTGCCTTTGACAGGACGGGCATCAGCGATTAAGGGGACCGACTACAGTTTGGCCGGCCTCGCGCCGGGCGCTTGGCGCATGCCCTTAATCTTCACGACTTCATGAGGCTTTGACAGTGGCGAAGGCAGAACTTGGAACGAAACGGACTTGCCCCGACACAGGCAAGAAATTCTACGACCTGAACAAGGACCCGATCGTGTCGCCGTACACGAACAAGTCCTGGCCGCTTTCCTATTTCGAGGAAACCTCGGTCGCAGCCATCATGGAGAAGGCTGAGGAAGAGGAAGTGGCCGAAGTCGATACCGAAAACACGGATGTCGAGCTCGTGTCCCTCGAGGACGCCGACGAGACATCGGGTGACGATATCCCTGATATCGGCGACGACGACGTTGAGATCGACGGCGATGACGACGACACCTTCCTGGAAGCCGACGAAGACGACGACGATGATGACATGACCGGCCTGATCGGCGTCACCGGCGACGACGACGAAGTCTGATATTTCAAGGATTTCGAGCCCGGGCTTAAAAAAATGCCCGGGCTTTCATTTTTCGGCTTGCCATCTCCGACTACCGGAAGTATCAAGCCGCCACCCCGACGGAAGCGATGCTTTCAGACGGGTTCCCGGAGCCGGAATAAACCCGGTACCCTGATGGGGCTATAGCTCAGCTGGGAGAGCGCTTGCATGGCATGCAAGAGGTCAGCGGTTCGATCCCGCTTAGCTCCACCAAATTTCCCAACAGATTTCCTTGAGTGATGCGGCGCGTAGGCGCAGCGCTTAAACGGCAGTCGTTCGCGTCGTGAGCGTTCAGCGCTTCACCGCCGAAACAGCTCCACCCGCTCCCCGGTCTCTGACAGATCGATCTGGAACCAGTCGATGATCTTGCGGATGTCGAGCTTCACCTCGCCGTCGCGAAGCTTCAGGTGCAGCTTGTCGTCGCTGACATGCACGGGTGTGCCGATATAAAGACGGTCATTGCCGGAGTCGTCCACGGTGTCGATAGCAAATCGCATGGTTTCCTCCCGGAAAATTTAGAATCGAAATGGGTGACAGTGGGACGAGGGTTTAGTAACGCCTCCTTGAGCGAAGCTGGCCTCCCTGAGGTCTGATGGCTTCAGCCGTGGGCGGCTAGTCGGACCGGGAGAGTCCAGCGTGTTTGTGGTTTCGAAACTGTTCTGGAATGCGATCCAGCCGCTCTCTCTGGTGTTTCTGCTGGGTGTGCTTGCCCTGATCCTGATCTGGTTCCGCTGGCTTCGTTCTGCCGTGGCTGCTCTGTCGCTCTCGCTTCTGATTCTGTTCCTCACCCTCTACACGACCCTCGGCTCCGTCCTTTTACAAAGCCTGGAAGCGCGATTTCCACGGCCGGCGGCGGATCCTTCGGAGGTCTCCTGCATGATCGTGCTGGGTGGCGCCTTCGAAACCGAAGTCACGACCGCCCGCGGCGGCGTGGATCTCAATCAGGCGGCCGATCGCTTCGTCGAAGCGCTGCGCCTCGCCATGCGATATCCCGAGGCAAGAATTCTCGTGTCGGGCGGCGACGGATCACTGAGCGGTGTTTACGAGGGCGATGCCGCAGCCTCGATCCGCTTCTTTGAGGCCTTCGGCATTCCTGGCGACCGGCTCATCGCCGAAACGACCTCCAGAAACACCGATGAAAATGCCCAGAACAGCCGCGAACTTCTGTCCGGGCGCGATCTGGGGCCATGCCTGCTGATCACGTCTGCCTTCCACATGCCACGCTCCGTCGGGCTGTTTCGAAAAGCAGGTGTCGATGTAGCGCCATGGCCGGTCGATTATCGCACCGCCGGCAATCTGTCCTTCGCTCTCGACTTCACGCAGCCTACCCTCAACGCGCAGCAGATGTCGACCGCCGTCCGCGAGTGGGTGGGGCTCGCCGCCTATCGCATTCTCGGCAGGATCGACGACGTCTTCCCCGCGCCGTAAACGTTACTTTTTCGAGATCGTCAGGAATTTTGTGCCACGCACGCGCACCGTCATCGCGCACGGCTCCTGACCCTCTTCGCGCTCGCAATAGCGCGGGTGCATTTTCAAGACGAAGACCATGTTGCCGAAGCGCTTGATGAAGTCGTACGAGTACATCTGTGCCGTGGCGATCATGAAGTAGCCGCCTTCCTTCACCTGAAGATAGAAGTTGAAGGGGCATCCTTCGGCGGTGCAATCAGGGCCGCGCACGCCGTCGCAGACGATTTCGCTGCTGTTGGTGACCACGTCCGTGAGGCCGTCATTGTTGATGTCGATACGATCGAGGAAGCGACCGCCAAACTGCACGGCGTCGCAACGCTTGGTGTAGTGGGTCTTCTCGTAGATCTCGGGATCGGTCAGCAATTCCTGCTGCGCGACGGCAGGTCCGGCGAAGAGGCCGACCGCGACGACGAAGAGAAGGAAGCGGGAGAGGAAGGTCACGGTCTGGACTCCGAAGCGCAATCTGTGCTGAACGATGGGAGAAGTCTAGCGGCTGCGACTTGCCTCACCCTTAACGGCGTGATCCAAATCTGACCCCCGACTGAACGCTCCAGCAAGGAAACCAGCCATGTCGTTCCTGTCCTATCTCGATTATGCCGGGATCGCCCTTTTCGCTGCCACGGGCGCCCTCACCGCGTCGCGCAAGCAGCTCGACATGATCGGCTTTCTTTTCTTCGCGGTGGTGACCGGGCTCGGCGGCGGGACGGTTCGGGACATCGTGCTGGGTCGTGTGCCAGTGTTCTGGGTCCTCAACCCAGATTACATCCTGATCTGCTGCGCGATCGGCGTCGTCGTTTTCTTCACAGCCCATCTCGTCGAATCGCGCTATCGCCTGTTGATCTGGCTCGATGCCATCGGGCTCTCGGCCTATTGCGTGATGGGCGCGGCGAAAGGTCTAGCCGCGACCGGCTCCCCGACAATCGCCATCGTCACGGGCACGCTGACGGCGAGTCTTGGCGGTGTGTTGCGCGATCTCTTGGCCAATGAGCCCTCGGTGCTTTTGCGGCCGGAGATCTACATCACCGCGGCCCTGGTTGGAGCGGCGGTCTTCACGGCGGCGAACGAGTTCGGAATGCCGCTTTATGCCGCCTCCGCGATCGGAGCGCTGGCAGCCTTTGCGATCAGAGGCGGCGCACTCTACTTCGGATGGACGTTCCCGACCTACAGGCACAAGCCGGGCCGGCATCCGGATGAGGTCATGTGAGGAGAGGCGAGGGCGAGGTCAGCCCTGCTTGGGGCGCAGCCGGATCACAACGTCGACATGCGCGATTTCCATGCCTTCTGGCGGTGGCGGCAGATTGTCGATGCTGATGTTGTTCACCGGGATATCCAGCACCTTGTTCTCGCCTTCGACGAAGAAATGGTGATGGTCGGACACGTTCGTATCAAAATAGGTCTTGGAGCTTTCGACAGCGAGAACGCGGATCAGTCCCGCTTCGGTGAACTGGTGCAGCGTGTTGTAGACGGTCGCAAGCGAGACTGGAAAATCGGCGGAGATAGCCTCTTCGTGCAGCTCTTCGACGGTCAGGTGGCGGTCACCCTTTGCGAACAGAAGGCCGGCAAGCGCAATGCGCTGCTTCGTCGGGCGCAGGCCCGAGCGGCGCAGTTTCAGTTCGATACCCGTTTGGCAGGTTGCCATCGTCAAAGACGCACTCCAATCGTTGCGTGGCATGCATGAACATCCACACGTGTGGATATAACTGCAAAATCAGGCTCTTTCAATAGTTACGCTCGCGAGAAGCCGTGAGACGCCTGCTGTCGGGCGGTTTTTGATGCTTCGGGTCTGGTGATGCCCTTTTCCTTACTGTATGCGACGATGATATGAGGATGAGGCCGACACGGCCTCAAGGAAACCGGCGTAGCGGCTGCGGGGCTTCAATTTGCCACCGTCTTGCTCTAATGGGTCCCGGATATCTGAAGCAGAGGGGGGAAGAAGAAGAACAATGGTTACGAGACAGTCCAGCTACAACTACGACGAAATCCTTGCCTGCGGCCGCGGTGAACTCTTTGGCGAGGGCAATGCGCAGCTCCCCCTTCCGCCCATGCTGATGGTGCACCGGATCACCGATATTTCCGAAACCGGCGGCGCCTTCGACAAGGGCTATATTCGTGCCGAATACGATGTCCGTCCCGATGATTGGTATTTCCCCTGCCATTTCCAGGGCAACCCCATCATGCCAGGCTGCCTTGGCCTCGACGGCATGTGGCAGCTGACCGGCTTCTTCCTCGGCTGGCTGGGAGAGCCCGGCCGCGGCATGGCCCTGTCAACGGGCGAAGTGAAGTTCAAGGGCATGGTGCGCCCCGAGACGAAACTTCTCGAATACGGCATCGACTTCAAGCGCGTCATGCGCGGTCGCCTGGTGCTCGGCACGGCCGATGGCTGGTTAAAGGCTGATGGCGAAACTATCTACCAGGCATCCGACCTGCGCGTCGGTCTGTCGAAGGACAAGGCGGCCTGAACCGGCCCGGTCCGCACCTGAAGTTTATAAAGAAGGTCTGAGAGATGAGACGGGTTGTAGTAACAGGTCTTGGCATCGTGTCCTCCATCGGTGCCGATGCCGCCGAAGTCACGGCATCGCTGCGCGACGCCAAGTCGGGCATCACCTTTTCTCCCGATTTCGCCGAACACGGCTTCAAGTGCCAGGTCTGGGGTAAGCCAGGTCTGGACCCGACCGATCTGGTCGACCGTCGTGCCATGCGCTTCCTGTCCCAGGGCGGCGCCTGGAACCATGTGGCCATGAAGCAGGCGATCGCTGATGCCGGTCTCGAAGAGGCCGATTATCAGCAGAATGAGCGCGTTGGCATCATCATGGGCTCCGGCGGTCCGTCGACCAAGCAGATCGTCGAAGCTGCCGATATCGTCCGCCAGAACAACAGCCCGAAGCGCATTGGCCCCTTCGCCGTTCCGAAGGCCATGTCGTCGACGGCATCCGCAACGCTTGCCACCTGGTTCAAGCTGCACGGCGTCAACTACTCGATCTCGTCCGCCTGCTCGACCTCGGCGCACTGCATCGGCAACGCCTATGAGATGATCCAGTGGGGCAAGCAGGACATGGTCTTTGCTGGCGGCCACGAAGATCTCGATTGGACCATGTCCAGCCTGTTTGATGCTATGGGCGCCATGTCGTCGAAGTACAACGACACCCCTTCGACCGCGTCCCGCGCCTATGACGCCTCTCGTGACGGCTTCGTCATCGCCGGCGGCGCTGGCGTTCTGGTCCTCGAAGAGCTCGAGCATGCCAAGGCCCGCGGCGCCAAGATCTATGCCGAGGTCGTCGGCTATGGTGCCACCTCCGACGGCTACGACATGGTCGCTCCCTCGGGCGAAGGCGCGATCCGCTGCATGCGTCAGGCCCTGTCCACCGTGAAGGGTGATGTCGATTACATCAACACCCATGGCACTTCGACGCCGGTGGGTGACTCCAAGGAAATCGGTGCGATCCGCGAAGTCTTCGGCGACAAGATCCCGCATATCCAGTCGACCAAGTCGCTGACCGGCCACTCGCTCGGCGCCGCCGGCGTGCAGGAATCGATCTATGGCCTGCTGATGATGCAGGCCGGCTTCATCGGCGAAAGCGCCCACATCACCGAGCTCGATCCGGAATTCGAGGGTGTGCCGGTTGTCCGCAAGCGCATCGACAACGCCAAGATCGATACCGTGCTGTCGAATTCCTTCGGCTTCGGCGGTACCAACGCGACGCTGGTTTTCCAGCGTCATCAAGGCTGATCGTCCAGACGCCGGAACAAAAAAGCCTGGCGCGTTGCCGCGCCAGGCGTTCATCCGAAGTGGTCCGCCAGCCGTGGGAGTACGGCTTACTTCGGTTGATGAGGATCGGTATGGTCAATGACGCCGATCAGCATGGCGAGGCTCACCGCATGCATCAGATTGCTCGCTTCGAGCTTCTCTTGAGCACTGACCAGAGCCTGGTTCACCTCTTCCCGTGACAGCACGAGCGCATTCGCCGCCTCGTCCGACCGCATGCCTTCGGCTACGAGCTGCAGGCAGCGTATTTCGCGATCCGAGAGGATCGAAACAGCAGGCGATCGTCCGATTGCCTGTTTGGTATCGGTTTTCATGATTTAAGTTGCCGCAATGGAGAAACGTCGACTTGATATCCATCAGGTCGTCAGGCGGCGCTCATAGCATTCTGCCGGACTTGCGTCGTTGACATCGCGCGCCAACGGCTTATCCGAACACGCTAAAAGAAGGGAAATACAGCGCTGGAAGCGCTTTGATCGCTCAATTAGGGCCGATCGCGCCGCCCTTGTCAAGTTTCTGCAGCTGTCAGGCAGACTTCCGCTCGCGTACTTCCGTTGGGGTGGTGCCGAACCACCGCGTGACGGAGCGCGTGAAGGCGCTCGGCGCGGAGTAGCCGAGCCGGTAGCAGATTTCCGAGATCGGCAGTTCACTTTCGGTCAACAGATTGAAGCTGACCTCCTTGCGGATCTGATCCCGCAATTCGTTGAGGTTCGTTCCGTGGCCCGCCAGCCGGCGCTGGAACGTTCTCTCCGACAATCCGAAATAGGGTGCGATCTCGGCGAGCGGATAATCGTCATCCGATACGTGCAGCAGCAGGTAGCGACGGACCTGCTCCAGGAAATCAGCGCTCTTCTCAGGCGTCGGCGGTCTCAGGCTCCTACATTGCAGATCCATCAGTTCAAAAAGCCTGCGGTCGCCCGTGGGGTTTTGCGCCTGAAGGAAGCTGGGCGGGAAATGCACGCAGTTCACACGCGCGCCGAAGCTCACGCGCCGCGACAGCAACTGCCGAAAGGGCTTGTGATTGCGCGGAGCCGGTCTTTCCAGTTGAACTTCGATACCGTCGCTGGTGGCAAACGCCTGGGCCCGTTGCATTACCAGCCCGACCGACATGTCGACATACTGGTCGCGTTTTACGATGATGGGAGCGAAGGTCCAGGCGAGATGCGCACCGCGCTCGTCGAGCGTCAGCTTGGAATAGCTGGTATGGGTCACATACTGGATGTGGTCGTCGAGAAACTGGACGAAATCCAGCCCTGTCGGCGCCGCCATCAAGCCGTAGCCGAACGGACCGGTCGAGCCGGCCTCATATCGCGTGATGCTTGCAAGTGCGAATGCCTCATCATCGGACAGCAGCGCGCAAGTCTCCAGGAGCCTGCAGAGGCGATCGAGGCTGATGCGCGCAGTCAGGCTCTGGAAAATCTGCGGATCGATCTCCAGCGCCTTGCAAATGGGTTTTATGTCGATGCCATAGGACAGGGCATGCTCGACCACCGCTGATGCGAGGCCGGCCACGGTGGTCAATTCATCGGTGAGATTCCGAGAAGGCATGAGACCGCTGGCGCCAGAAGTGAAGCTTATGGCGCCAGATGCTAAGGTAGGTGCGATCCGGAGTCGAGGGGCGCGTAGTCTAAGTCCGCGCCCTCCCGATCACGATCGCTTTTGTGTCAGCGCTTTGCCCAGAGGACCTTGAAGCGGGCATTCCGGCATACTTCTCCAGACTGCTTGAAATGTTGAGCCAGCACGGGCTCGTAGGGCAGGCCCCGGTTTGCCACCATCAGGAGGTCACCGCCGCCGCGCAGCGAATCTGCGGCTGCCTTGATCATTGCGGCACCGATAGAAGGCTCGGCGGCGTGGCCCTCATGGAAGGGCGGGTTCATGATGACGAGGTCGTACTTCTCTTTCGGCGGCTCGTTGCCAAGATCCTGCCAGAAGAACCGTGTCGTCAGATCAGGGCAGTTGCGCGCCAGATTGCGCTTGGCATGCTCCAGGGCCTCGTGGCTCGCTTCGAAGAGATCGATGCGATTGGTGCGGGGCGCAGCCTCCGCAAGCATGACCGACAGATAGCCCCAGCCCGCGCCGAAATCGGCTGCATTGCCGTCGAAGGCCGTCGGCAGGCGGCTTGCGAGCAGTTCGGAGCCTTCATCGGCATGGGCGTGGGAAAAGAGACCGGAGCGCGTCTCGAAGCGACCGTCGACCGTGACCGGCTTGGCGGAAAGCGTTGAAACGATTGTTGATGGATCCTCGGGTGCGGCGAACCAGACGACGACGCCGTGGTATTTCGGCATGGATTCCGGTGCGAGGCCGAACCTGTCGAGCTGCTTGCGCAGCGGCAGGATGCCGTCTTCCTTGGCGCCTGCGACCAGAATGATGCCGCCGGCCTTGACCCGCTTCAGCGCTTCGGCGACGCGGTCCTCGTTGACGCCCTTGTGCTTGCTGCAGAGGATGAGGGCACCGTCGTAGCCCTCACCATCGACCGTCGGGACGGGCTGGAGGTGGCTGGCTTCGAGGCGCCGGAATTCCGGGCGGAAATCCTGAACCACGGTCAGTTCGGCTGCAAAGCCCTCGGGCTTGGCAAATCCCGCCTCGGCGCCGAGAAACAGGTAACGGCTTCCGGCTTCGGGAAGGGCGACGGTTTCCGTGACGAAGGGGTGGAACAGGGTCTTCAGGGTTTCGCGGCTCATGGCTCGGTCTTCTTTCTCGGCGAACAAAAAAGGCGCGGGAAATTCTCCCGCGCCTCGGATCGGGAACGACGTCCGCTTATTCAGCGGCTTCGCCGTCGTTCTTCTTCTCGGCCACGATTTCCTGGCCGGTGGTCTGATCGACGACCTTCATCGACAGGCGAACCTTGCCGCGCTCATCGAAGCCCATGAGCTTGACCCAGACCTTGTCGCCTTCCTTGACGACGTCGGAGGTCTTGGCGACACGCTCGGACGCCAGCTGCGAGATGTGCACGAGGCCGTCACGCGAACCGAAGAAGTTGACGAAGGCGCCGAAGTCGGCGGTCTTCACAACGGTACCTTCGTAGATCACGCCAACTTCTGGCTCGGCCACGATCGAATGGATCCACTTGCGGGCCGCTTCGATTTCCTTGCCGGAGGCGGAGGCGATCTTCACGGTGCCGTCGTCTTCGATGTTGATCTTGGCGCCGGTCTTCTCGACGATTTCGCGGATGACCTTGCCGCCCGAACCGATGACTTCACGGATCTTGTCGACCGGAATGTTCATCACTTCGATGCGCGGTGCGAATTCGCCGAGCTGCGAGCGACCTTCGGTGATGGCGTTCGCCATTTCGTTCAGGATGTGCTTGCGGCCACCCTGTGCCTGGCCGAGTGCGACCTTCATGATCTCTTCGGTGATACCGGCGATCTTGATGTCCATCTGCAGCGAGGTGATGCCATCGGCAGTACCGGCAACCTTGAAGTCCATGTCGCCGAGGTGGTCTTCGTCACCGAGGATGTCGGAGAGAACCGCGAAGCGCTCACCTTCCAGGATCAGACCCATGGCGATACCGGCAACCGGCTTGGCCAGCGGAACGCCGGCGTCCATCAGTGCGAGCGAGGTGCCGCAGACGGTTGCCATCGAGGACGAGCCGTTCGACTCGGTGATCTCCGAGACAACACGCAGCGTGTAGGGGAACTGCTCAGGCGACGGCAGCATCGGGCGGATAGCGCGCCATGCGAGCTTGCCATGACCGATTTCGCGGCGGCCTGGCGAACCCATGCGGCCCGTTTCACCGACCGAGTAGGGCGGGAAGTTGTAATGCAGAAGGAAGCGTTCCTTGTACATGCCGGTCAGGCTGTCGACATACTGCTCGTCTTCGCCTGTGCCGAGCGTGGCGACAACGATCGCCTGGGTCTCGCCGCGGGTAAAGAGGGCCGAACCATGCGTGCGTGGCAGGATGCCGACTTCCGACACGATGGCGCGAACCGTTTCGAGGTCACGACCGTCGATGCGGCTCTTGGTGTCCAGGATGTTCCAGCGAACGATCTTCGCCTGCAGGTGCTTGAAGACGGCACCGATGACTTCGTTCGGGTACTTCGGCTCAACGCCTTCCGGGAAGAAATGCGCCTTCACCTTCGCCTTGACGGCGTCGACGGCTGCATAACGTTCAGCTTTCTGCGTGTTCTTGTAGGCGGCGCGCAGTTCGGCTTCGAAATGCTGCAGCATTTCGGCTTCGAGAGCGGAATGATCTTCCGGTTCGAACTCGCGGGGCTCCTTGGCAGCCACTTCGGCGAGCTTGATGATCGCGTCGATGACCGGCTGGAAGCTTTTGTGGCCGAACATCACAGCGCCGAGCATGATGTCTTCGTTCAGTTCCTTGGCTTCCGACTCGACCATCAGGACGGCGTCCTGGGTGCCGGCAACGACGAGATCGAGGGTCGACTCGTCCATCTCATCGAGATGTGGGTTCAGAACATATTCGCCGTTGATGTAGCCGACGCGAGCACCGCCGACCGGGCCCATGAAGGGTACGCCGGAGAGCGTGAGGGCTGCTGAAGCGGCAACCATGGCCAGAACGTCCGGATCGTTTTCGAGGTCATGCTGGACCACGGTGACGACAACCTGGGTTTCGTTCTTGTAACCTTCCGGGAAGAGCGGACGAATCGGACGGTCGATCAGGCGGGAAACCAGCGTTTCCTTCTCCGACGGGCGACCTTCGCGCTTGAAGTAGCCACCCGGGATCTTGCCGGCGGCATAGGTCTTTTCCTGGTAGTTTACGGTGAGCGGGAAAAAGTCCTGGCCCGGCTTGGCCGACTTTGCGGAAACTACGGTGGCGAGGACGACAGTTTCGCCATAAGTGGCGAGAACGGCACCGTCAGCCTGGCGGGCGATCTTGCCGGTCTCAAGCTTCAGCGGGCGGCCTGCCCATTCGATCTCTACGCTGTGAACATCAAACATATCTTGTCCTTCATATGCGGACCTTCGTCCTGCCGAATGGGCAGGGGCGTTCGGTCTGCAATGTGCTGACGCAATCACGGGCAAGACAGTGGGAGGCTTCGGTTTCGGCATTGGCCGGTTCGAGCACCCGACAGGGTGCGGAAGCATCCAACAATCCTGCCCCATGACAGGTCATCGGTTGTCGTCGACAGATCCGGCCCATCCGGCCTGTCGTTTGTTCCGGGCGGTCTTCGCGCGGAACCGGTCGCGGGTCTTGTAGCCTGACCCGGAAAGGCAACCGGCGGACCTTCTTGAAGAAGGTCCGCCGGGAAGTTGTTAGCGGCGGATGCCGAGGCGCGTGATCAGGGTCGTGTAACGAGCCTCATCCTGCTTCTTGACATAGTCGAGAAGCGAACGGCGGGTCGAAACCATGGTCAGAAGGCCACGACGCGAGTGGTTGTCCTTCTTGTGACCCTTGAAGTGTTCCGTCAGGTTGGTGATACGCTCGGTCAGGATTGCGACCTGAACTTCCGGAGAACCGGTGTCGCCTTCCTTGATTGCGTATTCCTTGATGAGGGCGGCCTTGCGCTCTGCAGTGATCGACATCGTGAATCCTTTCTAGAATAAGGAGAAACAGGTCGCCAAACGCCGGGATGTCGTCCAGCATTGGCCGTGAATGCAGGCACCCGAAGGGCCAGCTGCCGCCGCCTATACTCCATTCCCTTAAGAAAGGAAAGAGCAGGCGGCGGGAAGGCTTCAGGCGAAGACGCGCCGCGGGTGAAACTCGCCGCCTGCGATCTCGCCGATCGCGATCAACTTGCCGCCGGCAAGCGCAACCGCCTCAGGCTCTGCAACGGGTGCATCGCGGCCGCGCAGGATGATCGGGTTGCCCATGCGCAACCGATGCGCCTGGTCATCGGTGATCCTGAGTTGCGGCAAGGCGGATAGCGCTTCGGCCGTATCACCGAGGAAGGCGTCGAGAGCGGCCAGCCGCTCATCCCGGTCCTCGATGGCTTCGAGCGCCACGAGCTCTGCGAGCGGCACCATCATCTCTTCGGCAAACGGGGCCACGAAGGTGCGGCGGAGCGAGGAGATATGTCCGTAGCAGCCTAGATCGCGACCGAAGTCGCGGGCCAGCGAGCGCACGTAAGTGCCTTTGCCGCATTCAACTTCGAAATGTGCCTTGTCGCCTTCGCAGTTCAGGAGCGTCAGGCGGTGGATCTCGACCTCGCGCGATGGGATCTCGACCGTCTCTCCGTCACGCGCCAGGTCATAGGCGCGCTCTCCGGCGATCTTAATCGCGGAGAACTGCGGCGGGATCTGGTTGATGGTCCCCGTATAGTTCGGCAGCAGGGCGCGAATGTCTTCCTCGGCCGGACGCTTGTCCGAGCTCTGTGTAACTTCGCCCTCGAGATCGTCCGTCGAGCGCTCTTCGCCCCAGGTGACCGTGAATTCGTAGATTTTCCGCCCGTCCATGACGTAAGGGACGGTCTTCGTCGCATCGCCGAGAGCAATCGGCAGCATGCCGGATGCGAGTGGGTCGAGCGTGCCGGCATGACCGGCCTTCTGAGCGTTGAACAGCCACTTGATCTTGCCGACGGCCTCGGTCGAGCCGAAATCCACCGGCTTGTCGAGAATGAGCCAGCCCGAAATCGGACGGCCCTTGGGCTTGCGGGGTTTGGACATCTAGGTCTTTTCTCAGTCTTGATCTTCGGCGGGGCCGAGGTCGCGCTGGACCTCCGGCGAACGCAGCAGGGCATCGATCTTCTGATAGTTGTCGAAGCTGGTGTCGTCGCGGAAACGGACTTCCGGCATGTATTTCAGCTGTCGGAGCTGGTTGCCGATCCGCCCGCGAATGAATTTCGCATGTTTGTTCAGGGCAGCGATGACAGTGTCGTGGTCGGAAACGCCAAGCGGCGCCACATAGGCGGTCGCCATCTTGAGGTCGGGCGACATGCGCACTTCCGAAACCGATATCACCGTTTTTTCGATGACATCGTCATTCACTTCGCCGCGCTGCAGAACCTGGGTGATGGCGGCACGTACCTGCTCGCCGACGCGCAGCATGCGCTGCGAAGGTGCCGAAGAGGTTGGTTTTGTCATGGTTCAAAGCCTTTCGCATGACATCCAGCGGCGCTTGCCTGCTGCGTCATGCCGTAATTGTGGTTCATCCGGTCAAGGCCGGAAGTCACGATCCCATAAACAGCGAGCGCCGGAATATCCGGCGCCCGAAAGGATCGTTGTTCGATACGCCTGAGATCAGAGCGTACGCGTGATGTGTTCCACGCGGAAGCACTCGATCGTGTCGCCCGCGCGAATGTCTTCGTAGTTCTCGAAGGCCATACCGCATTCCTGGCCCATCGGCACGTCGGCAACTTCGTCCTTGAAGCGCTTGAGCGTCTTGAGCTTGCCTTCGTGGATGACGACATTGTCGCGCAGCAGGCGGACGCCCGCACCACGCTCGACCTTGCCCTCGATGACACGGCAACCTGCGACCTTGCCGGTCTTGGTGATGTTGAACACCTCCAGGATCTCGGCATTGCCAAGGAAGGTTTCGCGACGCTCCGGAGAGAGCAGGCCCGACATCGCTGCCTTCACGTCATCCACCAGATCGTAGATGATGTTGTAGTAGCGGATCTCGATGCCGGCACGCTCTGAGGCGGTACGAGCCTGGGCGTTCGCACGGACGTTGAAGCCGATGATCGCAGCATTGGAGGCCTCGGCCAGCGAGATATCCGATTCCGTGATGGCGCCTGCGCCCGAATGGACGATACGGGCACGCACTTCGTCGGTCCCGAGCTTGTCGAGTGCTGCCACGATGGCTTCCACAGAACCCTGAACATCGCCCTTGATGACCAGCGGGAACTCCTTGAAGCCGGTGTTCTGCAGCTGGCTCATCATCTGTTCCAGCGAACCGCGCTGACCCGACTGGCGGGCGACAGCCTTGTCGCGGGCCAGACGCTGACGATACTCGGAGATCTCGCGAGCGCGGCTCTCGTTTTCGACGACGGCGAACTTGTCACCGGCAGCAGGCGTGCCCGACAGGCCGAGGATCTCGACCGGCATGGCAGGACCCGCTTCCTTGACGTGCTCACCCTTGTCGTTGACGAGGGCGCGAACGCGGCCCCACTGGTCGCCGGCAACGATGATCTGGCCAGGCTTCAGGGTGCCCTTCTGGACCAGAACCGTTGCAACGGCACCACGACCGCGGTCGAGTTGTGCTTCGATAACAGTACCTTCGGCAGTACGTGTCGGGTCAGCCTTCAGATCGAGGATTTCGGCCTGCAGCAGCACAGCTTCGAGCAGCTTGTCGAGGTTCAGCTTGTTCTTCGCCGAGACTTCGACGTCGAGCACTTCACCACCCATGGATTCCACGAAGACTTCGTGCTGCAGCAGTTGCTGACGAACCTTGTCCGGGTTTGCCTCATGCTTGTCGATCTTGTTGATCGCCACGATGATCGGAACGCCCGCAGCCTTTGCGTGGCTGATGGATTCGATCGTCTGCGGCATCACGCTATCGTCTGCTGCAACCACGAGGATCGCAATGTCGGTCGCCTGGGCGCCACGGGCACGCATCGCGGTAAACGCGGCGTGGCCGGGGGTGTCGATGAAGGTGATCTTCTGGCCGTTCTGCTCGACCTGGTAAGCACCGATATGCTGGGTAATGCCACCGGCTTCGCCCGATACGACCGAGGTCTTGCGGATGGCGTCAAGCAGCGAGGTCTTGCCGTGGTCGACGTGACCCATGATCGTGACCACGGGCGGACGCGATACCAGTTCGCCTTCGTCGTCCTTGACGTTGAAGATACCTTCTTCGACGTCGGACTCCGATACACGCTTCACGGTATGACCGAATTCGGTCGCGATGAGTTCTGCAAGGTCGGCATCGATGATGTCGCCCGGCTTCATCATCTGGCCTTCCTTCATCAGGTACTTGATGACGTCGACGGCGCGCTCGGACATGCGCTGCGACAGTTCCTGAATGGTGATGGTCTCCGGCAGAATGACCTCGCGCATGACCTTTTCACGGGTCTCCTGCATCTGGCTGCGGCGGAATTTTTCCTGGCGGCGGCGCATGGCAGACAGCGAGCGGCCACGGGCGGTGCCGTCATCCTCGACATTGGCCGTGGTAACGGTCAGCTTGCCGCGACGACGGTCTTCCTCGACCTTCGGACGAGCAGGGACCTTGGGAGCCACAGGCATGGCGACCTTGCCGCGGCCGGGGATCGTCCGCGGAGATGCACGGCCCTCGTCTTCGTCATTGGCCTTGCGTCCACGCACGAACCCGGGTGCGCCGGGTGCCGGAATGGCCGTACGGTTCACGGGGGCGGGCGCAGCAGCCACTGGCGCCACTTCGGGCTCGGCGACAACTTCGGGTTCCGGCTGCGGCTCGGGCTGTGGCTCGGCGGCGCGGCGTGCGGCCTCTTCGGCGGCCAGGCGTGCGGCTTCCTCGGCTTCGACCTTGCGGCGAGCCTCGTCGATGACGCGCTGCTTGGCTTCCTCAACTTCACGAATCTGGGCTTCGGCAAGAGCGCGGCGACGCGCTTCCATCTCGCCGGCCGACAGGTCGTGCAGAACGGCGCCACGCGGACGTTCCTGCTGGCGCTGCGGCTGCGAAGGTTGCTGGCGTTGCGGTTGCTGGGGGCGCTGCGGCTGCTGCGGGCGATGCTGCTGTGCCGGCGCTGGGCGCGCAGCTGCAACGGGTGCCGTAACCGGCGAAGGCGCCTGTGTCGGTGCCGGCGTCGGAGCTGCCGCGGCCGGCTCCGCACGAACAGGGGTGATCGGCGTAATCGGCGGCTTTTCGTCGAGCGGGCGGGTCGTGCGGCGCTTCACCGTTTCGACGACGACCGACTTCGTACGGCCGCGCCCCATGTCCTGGCGCACGGTACCCTGGCTCATCCCCGAGGGTTTCAGGGTGAGAGTCTTCTTCACGCCGATAGTCTTGTCGTCTTTGTTGTCGGTCATTCCGTTCCCGTTCCTTCGAGCGGGGCCGGATGCCGAGCATCAGGCCTCGCCGTTCACATACTGTCCTAAACCACGGAGGCCGACCTGTGCCGGTGACCGCGTCATTGTGATTTCGGGCCAGCGCCCGATACCCGCGGCGTGCCGCGGTAGGTTTCGAGCAGAGTTGCGCGCTTCACTACACCTTCACCTGCCTGCCCTGCAAGCACGCAAGCATGGATAAACGCATTCTGGCCCATCTGCTCGTCCAATTCCGCCCCGGTGAGCAGGTGAAAGGCGGGAACTTCCGCCTCTGCCCCTGTTCCAAGGTGCCAGGCCTTTCGGGCCTGGTCGATCTTTCTCACACCATCCGGCGCGGCATCCTGCGAATGGAAAACCGCGATGGCTTCTCCGCTGCGCACCGCCGCCTCGACCTTCGCCGCCCCGGTGATGAACTGGCCGGCTTTGCGCGCCATATTCATCATGCCGATCAGCTGCGCGACCAAAAGGCGCTCAACCAAGGACCCAAGTTCCGGATCCGCCTTCACATCTCGTTTCAGCGCCCTGGCGAAAAGCTTCTTCGCCACGGCCTTCTCGACGGCCTCGCGGCTGGGGCTGACCCAGCAGCCCCGGCCCGGAAGCGCCCGCTTCAAATCCGGGACAACAGTCCCGTCGGGTGCCGCCACGAAACGCAGAAGCGTCTCGGGCGATCCGCTTTCGCGGGTGACGATGCACATGCGTCCGTTCACGTCGGAGAGGTCGAAGTCGTCTTCTGCCTCTGTCGCGTCCGGCGTCTGCGCGCCCATCACGTTGCCTGCTCGGCTTCTTCGCCTTCGAGTACGCCTTCAGCTTCAACTTCGGCTTCGGCCGCGAGGTCTTCCTCGGTGATCCAGCCGGCCGCGAGACGCGCCTGCACGATCATGGCTTCAGCCTCGGCGCGCGAAATCTCGAACTTCGAGAACAGACCCTCGAACTTCTTGGTCTCGCCATCCTTGCGTTCGCTCCAGCCGACCAGGTCGTCGGCAGCGCAGCCGGCAAAATCCTCGACCGTCTTGATGCCGTCCTCGCCGAGCGCGACCATCATCTGCGAGGTCATGCCGTCGATCTGGCGCAGCTCGTCTGCCACGCCGAGTTCGCGACGCTTGGCATCCATTTCTGCCTCGATCTTCTCGAGATATTCGCGGGCGCGGGTCTGGATTTCCTGCGCCGTATCTTCGTCGAAGCCATCGATCGACGCAATTTCGTCGAGCTCGACATAGGCGACTTCTTCAACCGCAGCAAAACCTTCCGATGCCAGAACCTGGCCGACCATTTCATCAACGTCGAGCGCATCCATGAACAGGTTCGTACGCTCGTTGAATTCCTTCTGGCGGCGCTCCGATTCCTCGGCTTCCGTCATGATGTCGATATCCCAGCCGGTCAGCTGCGAGGCCAGCCGCACGTTCTGACCGCGACGGCCGATGGCGAGCGACAGCTGCTCGTCCGGAACCACGACTTCGATGCGCTCTGCATCTTCGTCGAGAACGACCTTGGCGACTTCCGCCGGCTGCAGGGCGTTGACGATGAAGGAGGCCGGATCCTGGCTCCACGGGATGATGTCGATCTTTTCACCCTGCAGTTCGCCGACAACGGCCTGAACGCGGGAACCGCGCATACCGACGCAGGCGCCGACCGGATCGATCGAGCTATCGTTCGAAATCACGGCGATCTTGGCGCGCGAACCGGGGTCACGGGCAACCGACTTGATCTGGATGATGCCGTCGTAGATCTCAGGAACTTCCATGGTGAACAGCTTCACCATAAACTGCGGATGGGTACGCGACAGGAAGATCTGCGGGCCACGCTGCTCGCGACGCACGTCGTAGACGTAGGCGCGGACGCGGTCGCCGTAGCGGAAAGCTTCGCGCGGGATCATCTCGTCACGACGGATGATGCCTTCGCCACGTCCGAGATCGACGATGACATTGCCGTATTCGACGCGCTTGACGGTGCCGTTGACGATTTCGCCGACGCGATCCTTGAATTCGTCGAACTGGCGGTCACGCTCGGCTTCGCGAACCTTCTGCACGATGACCTGTTTGGCCGACTGGGCAGCGATACGGCCGAAGTCCATCGGCGGCAGCGGATCGGCGATGAAGTCGCCGAGCTTCGCGTCGACATTACGATCGCGAGCGAGTTCGAGCGCGATCTGCGTCGCGTAGTCTTCGACCTTCTCGACCACTTCCAGAAGACGCTGCAGTCGGATCTCGCCGGTCTTGGAGTTGATGTCGGCGCGGATATTGGTTTCGCTGCCGTAGCGCGACCGGGCAGCCTTCTGGATCGCGTCGGCCATGGCGGCGAGCACGATTTCGCGGTCGATCACCTTTTCACGGGCGACGGCATCTGCGATCTGCAAGAGCTCGAGCCTGTTAGCACTGACTGCCATTGTCTTAGGTCTCCGTCTTCACGCCCGGGCATCGGCCTCGGGCTATAGGTCAAACGTTATTCTTCGCTGTCGTCTTCGTCGTTCTGGTTCGCGGCCTGCGCCTTGGCGAGCTTATCGGCTCGGAGCGCGTCACGGATCAGATCGTCCGTCAGAATCAGCTTTGCCTCGGCGAGCGTATTGAAGGGGATCACCACCTTCGGCTCTTCACCATAGGCCACCTGATCGCGCTCCAGGGTAAAGCCGTCCTGGTTCACGTCGGTAATCTTGCCGCGGAAGCGCTTGCGGTTGTCGACCAGGATGGACGTCTCGCACTTCACGATATGGCCCTGCCAGCGGCTGAAATCCGACTTGCGAACCATCGGGCGGTCGATGCCCGGCGACGACACTTCCAGATGATAGGCCTTGTCGACAGGATCCTCGACGTCGAGAACCGGGGAAACTGCCATCGATACGGCTTCGCAATCTTCGACGGTCATCGTGCCGTCGGTGCGTTCTGCCATGATCTGCAGCGTCATTCCGTTCTGGTTCATCATACGGACGCGAACCAGCTTGAAATCCATCGCGACGAGCACGGGCTCGATAATCTCTGCGATACGACGGTCAAGGCCCGTCTCGATGATGATCCGTGCTTCGCCGAGTTCCGGCTTCGGCATGTCTTCGGACAATCGTTTTACTCCCGATTGGCTGTGATCGCCAATAAAAAAGAGCGGGTCCTTTCGGGCCCACCCTTCATCTGTCGATCAAGAATTTGAAGCTCATATAGCCGACCGCCCCGGCTTTTGCAAGCTTTTCGGTGGGGGGAGAAAACAAACTTGCCATTCATGCGTTGCGCAAGGCAAGCTCACGCCGCCGCAGCTGTTCCTGAAGAAGGTTGCGGCCAGAAAAGTTTAGACATGTCGACAAACGAACGCCGCTCCCCGCTTCTGCCACTCCGCAATGAAGCCTATCGCCGGATTTGGCTCGCCAGCATCTCGTCCAATCTCGGTGGCTTGATCCAGGGTGTTGGTGCCGCCTGGATGATGGCGTCGATCTCGACTTCCGAGAATATGGTAGCGCTTGTCCAGGCTTCGAACACCGGCCCGATCATGCTGCTCTCCCTGATCGCCGGTGCCATCGCCGACAGCTTCGATCGCCGCCGGGTCATGATTGCCGCGCAGCTCTTCATGATCGTGGTCTCGGCGCTCCTGACACTGTTTGCCTTGCTCGATCTGATTACCCCATGGGCGCTGCTTGCCTTCACCTTCCTGATCGGCTGCGGAACGGCGCTCAACAACCCGTCCTGGCAGGCCTCTGTCGGCGACATCGTCCCGAGGGCGGATCTGCCGGCTGCCGTATCGCTCAACAGCATGGGCTTCAACATCACCCGCAGCGTCGGACCGGCGATTGGCGGTGCCATCGTCGCCGCCGCAGGGGCGGCAGCCGCCTTTGCGGTCAACACGCTGTCCTACTTCGCCATTACCTATGCCCTCTTCCGCTGGCAGCCGAACATTCCGAAAAGTCCGCTGCCACGCGAACATCTGGGCTCGGCAATCGGCGCCGGCCTGCGCTACGTCGCCATGTCACCCAATCTCGGCAAGGTGCTCTTCCGCGGCTTCGTCTTCGGTCTGACGGCAACCGCAATTCTCTCGCTGCTGCCGATCGTCGCGCGCGACCAATTGGCCGGCGGTCCGCTCACCTTCGGCGGCTTGCTCGGCGCCTTCGGCCTCGGCGCCATCTTCGGTGCCTTTTCCAACCAGCGTGCGCGCGAGCTCTTGTCGAGCGAGGATATCGTCCGCGCGGCCTTCGCCGGCTTTGCTGTCGCCGCCGGCGTCACGGGCATCAGCACCTCAGTCTGGATCACGGCGCTTGCCCTGATGGTCGCCGGCGCCTGCTGGGTGCTGGCGCTCTCGCTGTTCAACACCGTCGTCCAGCTTTCGGCACCCCGCTGGGTCGTGGGACGTGCGCTCTCGCTCTACCAGACTGCCACCTTCGGCGGCATGGCCACAGGCAGCTGGCTCTGGGGCAGCGTCGCTGAAAGCTACGGGTCCGACCATGCGCTGGTGGCATCCAGCCTTTTGATGATGGTCGGCGTCTTCATCGGCTTCTTCCTGCCGATGCCTGCCTTTGCCACCCTCGATCTCGATCCGCTCAACCGCTTCAACGAGCCGTCCCTGAAGCTCGACATCCGCCCGCGCAGCGGCCCGATCGTCATTCATATCGATTTCGAGATCACCGACGAGGACGTTCCGGAATTCCTGAGGATCATGGTCGAGCGCCGCCGCATTCGCCTGCGCGACGGCGCACGCAACTGGACGCTGATGCGCGATCTGGAAAACCCTGACATCTGGACGGAAACCTATCATGTGCCAACATGGGTGGACTATGTGCGCCATAACCAGCGCCGCACCAAGGCCGATGCCGAGATCACCGACCGCTTGCTGGAACTGCATCGCGGCGACAGGCCGCCCAAGGTCCACCGGATGATCGAACGTCAGGCAATCCCACCGGCTGACGACGTCTTCCACCAGTCGCACATCGATCACCACTGATGGGGGGCATCAGCGCAGCTTGGCCTTGAGGTCTGCACTCGGATAGCAGGTGGGTTTCATCCCGTTCTTGGCCTGCCATTCGCCAAGCGAACGCCGCGTCTTGAAGCCGGGCAGGCCATCCACCTTGCCGACATCGTAACCTTGCGCCACCAGCGCCTGCTGCATGGCGAGCACATCCGAGCGCAGCATCTTGCCGACATCGCCCCACGGCGCCCTGAACGCGCCGCCACCGCTCGCGATCCGGTCGGCGAGATTGCCGATGAACAGCGCGTATAGATCGGAATTGTTGTATTCCTTGAGCACATAGAAATTCGGCGTCACCAGGAATTCCGGACCATATGTCCCGGCCGGCACCAGCATCATCGCCGGCTGAGACGCCTCCGACGAAGGGAATGCCCGGCCGGAAATCCGGGTAAGCCCGCCGCTTGCCCAGGCCGACACCGCCTTTGCCCTGTCAGGACCCTCCTGTGCGCAGGAGACGCCATCGGGAATGGTGATCTCGTAGCCCCAGTCGCGACCCTTCTGCCAGCCGCTCTTGACCAGATAGTTGGCTATGGATGCCAGCGTATCCGGCACTGAATTCCAGATGTCGCGCTTGCCGTCGCCGTCGAAATCGACGGCGTATTTCAGGTAGCTTCCCGGCATGAACTGCGGCTGCCCCAAAGCCCCCGCCCAGGAGCCCATAAGTCTGTTGGCAGTCACATCCCCGCTTTCGACGATATGCAGCGCCGAAATCAGCTCCTGCTGAAACATCGGTTTGCGCGTCGACATGAAGGCCTTGGTCGCCAGCACATCGATGGCCGGATGCGGCAGCTTCGCACGACCATAGCCGGACTCGCGCCCCCAGATGGCGACAATGATCGAACCCGGAACGCCATAGGTCGCCTCGACCTTGCGCAGTGTTCCCGCATGCTGACTTGCCAGGGTCCGACCGGTCGCGGCCAGTCCCTGCAGACGCTTCTCGTTGAAATAGGATGCCGGAGAACTGAACTCCGCCTGGCTCTGGGTCCGTTCCTTCGGCGGCGCAGTGCCCGGAGGCACGAGATCCGGCAGATCCCAGTTTAACTGGACGTTCTGAAGCGTCCGGTCGAAGATCTCTTTGCTGATCCCGCCTTCTTGAGCGGCGCGCCAAAGGTCGCTGGCGATCCACTGCCGGAACTGTGCCTCGACGGCGCTGCGCGACGCGGCGGCGGCCGACGAGGCGAAACTCCCGGCCAGAACCAGTGAAGCGGTGGTCATCAGCCACTTAAGTGGCTTGCGGGAGCGTGCCATCGGTTCTTCCTCGCGGTCAGATAATGGTCCGGGCCCTGATCGCCGCAGACAGTGTTCCCTCGTCCAGATAATCGAGTTCGCCCCCGACAGGCACACCATGGGCAAGCCGCGTGATCTTCACGTCGAGCCCTATCAGATGGTCGGTTATATAGTGTGCTGTGGTCTGCCCCTCGACGGTGGCATTAACTGCTATGATGATCTCGCGGACCCCGCCTTTCGCCACCCGGTCGATCAGCCCCTTGATGTTGAGATCGTCAGGCCCGATGCCATCGAGCGGCGACAGCGTGCCGCCCAGCACATGATAGGCCGCATTCATCGCGCCGGCCCGCTCCAGCGCCCAGAGGTCGGAGACATCCTCGACGACGATGATGACGGACTGGTCGCGAGCCACGTCGGTGCAGACGGTGCAGGGGTCGATCGTGTCGACATTGCCGCAGCAGGAGCAGATCTTCACCTTGTCATAGGCCTCGCCCATGGCGTGACCCAAGGGGCCGAGAAGCTGATCCTTCTTCTTGATCAGGTGCAGCGCAGCACGTCGTGCCGAGCGTGGTCCAAGCCCCGGGACTTTCGCCAGGAGTTGGATGAGTTTCTCGATTTCGGGGCCGGTGACTCGTTTTGCCATGGCGGCGTTTCTAGCCCATATAGACGCCAAACGGAATCGCCGAAGGAGCGCTCCAGATGAAAATCCTCGCCGTCTGCCTGGGTCGACCCGAGATCCTGCCGGGGAAGAAATACAAGACCGGCATCAACAAGCTGGCCATCCAGGGTCCGATCATGGTCGATGCCGAAGGCCTCGTCGGCGACGCGATCCTCAACCGCAAGCACCACGGCGGCGTCGATCAGGCCGTCTATATCGAGGGCTCCATCGATCTCGACTGGTGGCAGGCCGAACTCGGCCGCGACCTCCCCTATGGCACCTTCGGCGAGAATCTGGTGATCGAGGGGCTGGAAAGCGCCATGTTGGCGGCCGGTGACAGGCTTGCGATCGGCGAGGTCTTGCTGGAAGTCACCTCTGCCCGCATCCCGTGCGCGACCTTTGCCGCCAAGATGGGCGAGCCCACCTTCGTCAAGCGCTACACCCGCGCCGCCCGCCCGGGCGCCTATGCCCGAGTGCTGCAAGGCGGCATGGTCAAGGCCGGCCAAGCCGTCGAATTCACGCCCTGGGTCGGCGACCGCGTCACCATGCGCGAGATGATGGCGACCTTTGGCCGCAAGCTGAGCGAGACCGATCGCGCCCGCTACATGGCGGCTCCCGTCCACTACAAGGTTCGCGACGCGATCAGCGCAGGCGAGATGTGAGCCTCCGCCAAAGGTCGTAAAGCCGTCCGGCTTTACCCGCCCCATACTTCTCGCCATCATGCCGCCCGCATGGAGGAGCGATGGACCCGAGGAGAATAGAGCTGACTGCAGCCGATGGCGTGCTGCTAATCGGTCACTGGTGGCGATCCGCTGACGGAGCGCCTATCGGAACCGTGATCATCAATCCGGCAACTGGCGTCCTGGCCCGCTATTACCACCGATACGCCGCCTACCTCGCGGCAAACGGCTTTTCCGTCCTCACCTATGATTACCGCGGCATCGGACTGTCTCGACCGGAAAACCTTGAAGGATCGACCTTCACCTGGCGCCAATGGGGCGAGAAGGATTTCGATGTAGCCCTCCGCCAAGCGCTGCAGGAGGACAAGACGGGACGCGTTCTTGTCGTTGGCCACAGCATCGGCGGCTTCCTGCCGGGCTATTCGCCGGCGGTCGGGCGCGTCTCGGCCATGCTTTCGGTCGGCGGGCAATACGGCTATTGGGGGGACTATCTGCCAGCACGACGCCTGCCGCTCTTTTTGAAATGGCATGTCGCAATGCCCGCCATCACCCTTGCACTCGGCCATTTTCCCGGCAAGCGCCTGGGTTGGCTGGAGGATCTGCCGAAAGGGGTCGCCTATGGCTGGGGGCTGCAGCAGGGCAGAGCGGAACAGGGCCTGTCGCGAGAGGCGGCCGAAGTCATGCGCGATCGGTTCGCCACCGCAACCTGCCCGATCCTCAGTGTCGCCATGTCGGATGACGAGATCGCGACGCCGAAAGCAATAGATCGTGCCATGCGCTATTATCGCCGCGCGCCGGTGGCCAAGGTGCTGCTCGCACCACAAGACCTCGGTTTTGACCGTATCGGTCACTTCGATCTCTTCCACGCCCGCCATGAATGTGGCTTCTGGCGCCACACCCTCGCGTTTCTGCACGAGGGGGAAAACCCGTGGAATGATCGGGTCTATCCCTGACAGACCCGATCACCTTCTCGAGCAGAATGAACTGCTTGATCAGAACGGGAACTTCATGCCCGGCGGCAGTGGAATGCCGGCGGTCAGCGCCGTCATCTTTTCCTGCGCCTGGGCTTCGCCCTTGTCCTTGGCATCCTTGTGGGCGGCAACGATCAGATCTTCCAGGATCTCGACATCGTCTTCCTTGAACAGCGACGGATCGATCTTGATGCTGCGCATCTCGCCCTTGCCGCTGAGGACAACGGTCACCATGCCGCCGCCGGACTTGCCCTCGATTTCGAGTGCAGCAATCTCTTCCTGCATCTTTTCCATCTTGGACTGCATTTCCTTGACCTTGCCCATCATGCCCATGATGTCGCGCATCGTCTTCTCCTTGGATTGTTGTCGTGTTCTGCGAGAAGGGCGTCAGCCCTAGAATTCGATGTCGTCGCCCGGCAGGATGTCGCCTTCAGCCGATTCCGCCACAGCCGGCGGTGTAGCCACGATGTCGTCGTCCTCGATCGCAGCTGCCTTGATCCGGACGTCGGTCACCTTGGCGCCGGGAAAGCGTGCGAGGATCGCGGCGACATCAGGGTCCTGCCGGGCATCGACCAGCCGCGCTTCGCGGGTCGTCTTCTCGACTTCGACCAGTGTCGGTGCGCCCGCCTCGTTGGACAGCGTCACCCACCAGTTGACGCCGGTCCATTCGCTGAGCTTCATCTTCAACTCGTTGACGATGCCAGGCGGGCATTGCGATTCCAGACGAATTTCCAGCCGGCCCGGCTCGATCTTCACGAGATGCACGAACTGGCGCAACTGGGCCCTAAGCACCGGCGCACGGTTCTTGGTGCAGAGATCGGCGATATCGTCCAGCGTCTCGACGCGGATGCCTGGAGCCAGTGATTCCTCGACCTTGGTTTCGCGGCGCTCCATGCCCTGAGGCAGCGCGTCGCCAGCCGGCACGCTCTGCAGATGGGCAACGGGCTGGCTCATCGCCGGGCGTGGGGCGCTATCCTGCGGTGCTTGAGAAACGGCCTGCACGCGCATCGCCATTGAGGCCCCACCGCCGCCGCCATTCGGCCGCGGCGCAGAAGGCGCGCGATCTCCGCCACCTTCGCCATTGGAGAGTTCAAGCAGGCGTCGCGCAGCATCTTCGGGCGAGGGCAGATGGGCGGCATGCGCCAGCCGTATCAGCACCATCTCGGCGGCACCTGCCGGTCGCGACGAGGCCTCAGCTTCGGGAATGCCCTTGAGCAGCATCTGCCACATGCGCGACAGCGTCGTCACCGCCACGCTGTCAGCAAGTTCGGCCCCTCGCACGCGCTCGACTTCGGAAAGCGAGGGATCCTGCGACGCAGAGGGAATGTATTTGAGCCGGGTCACCAGATGGGTGAAGTCAGCAAGATCGGTCAGCACCACGGTCGGGTTGGCACCCGCCTCATACTGGCTGCCGAATTCGGAAAGGGCTGCCGCTACGTCACCGCGCACGATATGGTCGAAAAGGTCGACGATACGGGCCCGGTCGGCGAGGCCCAGCATGGCGCGCACGGCATCGGCATGCACGACGCCACTGCCATGGGCGATCGCCTGATCAAGCAGCGACAGACCGTCACGCGCCGAGCCTTCGGCGGCGCGCGCGATCATCGAAAGCGCATCTTCGTCCGCCTCGATACCTTCCTTCGACGCAATGGTCGAGAACAGGCCGACCAGATCGCCAGCACTGATGCGGCGCAGGTCGAACCTCTGGCAGCGGGAGAGAACAGTGATCGGAACCTTGCGGATTTCGGTCGTCGCAAAGATGAACTTCACATGCTCCGGGGGCTCTTCGAGCGTCTTCAACAGCCCGTTGAAGGCCGCCGTCGACAGCATGTGCACTTCGTCGATGATGTAGACCTTGTAGCGCGCCGACACTGGGCGATAGCGCACCTGCTCGATGATCTCTCTGATGTCGTCGATACCGGTATGCGAGGCCGCATCCATCTCGATCACGTCGACATGCCGGCCTTCCATGATTGCCTGGCAATGTTCACCGGGGATGCGCAGGTCGATCGTCGGCTTGTCGATCTCAGCTGTCTTGTAGTTCAGAGCGCGCGCCAGAATGCGGGCCGTGGTCGTCTTGCCCACGCCGCGCACGCCGGTCAGCATATAGGCCTGGGCGATGCGGCCGGTCTCGAACGCATTAGTCAGCGTCCGCACCATCGGCTCCTGGCCGACCATCAGGTCCGTGAAATCCTTGGGGCGGTATTTGCGGGCGAGAACGCGGTAGCCGCCGGGGGCGGTCTTGGCTTCTGCAGTGGGCTCTAAATCGCTCATCGCGCTGCCAGCTTCCCCGTCTGCCCGCGCCCGGGCATGGCACGGCCCGTGCTGAAAACAGGGGCCGGAAATGAAGATGAGGTGGGAGGCTGGCACGATGACCCGTGCCGTGCTCGTTGGGGCTGCTTCCTTCCGGACCTGACCCGGTTGGCGAGTGGCTCGTCCACCACCAACCTCCCAAGGAGACATATCGGCAATAACGTCGCCAAATGCAAGCCAAGCCAAAAAAAAACTGCTAGTCTCGCAGAAAACAAGAGGGAGAAAACGCCTTGCAGCCATTCGTCCTGGATGATCGCCTCGCGAGGGATAGCGAGTCGATCCTGAAGCTCGGCCTCTGCGACCTGCGGCTGGCAAGGGACAGCCGCTGGCCCTGGCTGATTCTCGTGCCGCAACGTCCTGAAGTCTCGGAGATCTTCGACCTGACCCCGCTCGATCAGGCGGTCCTGACATTCGAGCAGGTGACGGTCGGGACGGCGCTGAAGAAGGTGACTGGTGCCGAGAAGATCAATATCGCCGCCATCGGCAATATCGTGCGCCAGCTTCACGTCCATGTCGTCGCACGCAACGAAAATGACCCAAATTGGCCCGGCCCGATCTGGGGTTATGGCCAGTCTGTCCCGTATGAGGAAAAGGCCTTCGAGGCCATGAAGCACAGGATCCTTGAAGCATTCCAATGAAGAATTCCATTTTCCTCAACCGTGCCCCCCATCTTGAACCCAGCGAACTCACGGCCTTTTCCGGCAACAGGCTTGACCGCAACAGTGAACATCGCGACGAAACCTCGCTTGAAACAGCACTGAAGGTCGAGGGCATGCACATCCTCGCCTTTTCCGGTACTCAGCTTGTCTTGAAGCATGATGGCCAGGTTCTCGATCCGCTCTTTGCCCCTTACGAACTTGCAGAGCTCGAACCGAATTTCGACGACGCGATCCTGCTCGGCCACCAGGCCTCTGGCGAGCCGCGCCTCGCTGTGCCCGTCAGCGTCACGCCGGAAGCGCTCGCCGCCCATTACAAGCCGGCCGATCCCCGTGCACTCTTCCGCGACGCATTGATCGGCGACGAACTTCTCGGCGAAGTCGCCCAGGCGCTTAGCTTGTTGCATTGGAATGCCGACAACCGCTTCTGCGGTCGCTGCGGCCGCACGATGGAAACCCTTATCGGCGGCTACAAGCGCAAATGCACCGCCTGCAGCCACGAAATCTTCCCGCGCACCGATCCGGTCGCCATCATGCTGGTCGTGGATGAAAAGCAGGATCGATGCCTGATGGGCCGCAGCCCACGCTTTCCGGCAGGCATGTATTCCTCGCTTGCCGGTTTCGTTGAGCCGGGCGAAACGATCGAAAACGCCGTCCGGCGCGAAACACGCGAGGAATCCGGCATCACCGTCGGTCGCGTCCGCTACCACGCCTCGCAGCCTTGGCCGATGCCGCATCAGCTGATGATCGGCTGCTATGGCGAGGCGACGAATTTCGACATCACCTTCGATACCGCTGAACTCGAAGACTGCCGCTGGTTCACCCGCGACGAGATTGGCCGGATGCTGTCAGAGGGTTCAGCCGATGGCAGGACCCTGCCGATCCAAGGCACGATCGCCCGTCGTCTGATCGAGGATTGGTACGAGTGGCGGCACTGAGCGATTCCAGCAAAAGTGCGGAGCGGTTCTGCGTAAGGAATTGCGCGAAAACAAAATAGAGCGTTCAAGCGCTCCTTTTCGCCGGAATGCTCTATGCCGCCACCCTTTTGATCAGAGCTTGCCGCGCATTTCATGCGCCTTGTAGACGCCGAGAATGCGCACCTTCTCGGAGAAGAAGCGCAGCTCTTCCAGCGCACGCCGGACAGGCGCATCGTCCGGATGCCCCTCGATATCGGCATAGAACTGGGTCGCCGTGAACTTGCCGCCGATCTGGTAGCTTTCCAGCTTGGTCATGTTCACCCCGTTCGTCGCAAACCCGCCCATGGCCTTGTAGAGGGCAGCTGGAATGTTGCGCACGTTGAACACGAAGGTGGTGATGAACTGCTCGTCGGCGGACGAACGCTTCTGGTCGTCCTCGTCGCGCGCCAGCACTACGAAGCGGGTCACGTTGTTTTCCGAATCCTCGACATTTTCAGCGATGATGTCGAGGCCGTAGAGCGGAGCCGCGAGCCGGGGAGCCAGCGCCGCCATCGTGCGGTCGCCTTTCTCTGAAACGAGTTTGGCAGCCCCGGCCGTATCGCCGGCGACCACGGCCTTCCAGCCATGGCTGCGAATGATCTTGCGGCATTGGCCGAGCGCATGGATATGGCTGTGCACCGTGCGGATCTCGTCGAGCTTCACGCCAGGCAATACCATCAGCTGGAAGCGGATCGGCATGAAATATTCGCCGACGATATGCAGGCGCGACAGTGGCAGCAGGTAATGGATGTCGGCGACGCGACCGGCGAGCGTATTTTCGATCGGGATCATCGCCAGATCCACTTCTCCCGTCTCCAGCGCCACGAAGGCGTCCTCGAAGGTCGGGCAGGGCAGGGGCTCCATGTTGGGGAACATGTCGCGGCAGGCCATGTCGGAATTGGCGCCGTAGTCGCCCTGGAAGGAAATCTTGTTCGTCGGTGCCAAGGGATCAGTGTCCTGCGTTTGAGGAGGATGCGGAAAGGATGCGGCGTGCTTTTTCGAGGTCTGCGGGCGTGTCGACGCCGAGCGGCACGGTTTTCACGATTTGGGCATCGATCCGCATACCCGCTTCCAGCGCCCTGAGCTGTTCGAGCGATTCCCGCCTTTCGAGCGTGGATGGACGCAAAGTAACGAAGCGCTCGAGCGCGGCGCGCCGATAGGCGTAGAGCCCGATATGGTGGTAGAGCGGGCCGGCACCGTAGGGCGCGGTGGCACGCGTGAAATAGAGTGCCCGCAACCTGTCCTCGGAAAGCGGCGAGCCGATCACCTTTACCACGTTCGGGTTCGTCTTCTCCTGCTCGTCCTCGATTTCGACGGTGAGCGTTGCGATGTCGACTGCAGGATCTTCCAGTGGCTCAAGTGCCGCGCGGATGGTTTGCGCATCGATCGTTGGCAAATCGCCTTGAACGTTGATGACGATCTCGGCCATGCCATCGGGGTCTACCTTCGTCAGCGCCTCAAAAATGCGGTCGGAACCGGACTGGTGATCACCACGGGTCATGACCACTTCGAACCCTGCTGCCCTGACGGCATCGAAGACCCCCTGGTCGTCGACGGCGACGATGATTCGCCCGACCTCTGCCTCCTGAGCCCGCTTCGCGACCTGCACGATCATCGGCAGACCTGCGATATCGGCCAGCGGCTTGTCCGGAAGACGGGTCGACGCCATGCGTGCCGGGATCAGGATCAGGGTTTTGGCAGTTCCGCCTTCATTCATGTCCATAACCCCTTCAAATCACCATACAGAAGTGTCAAATAGTCCCAGCCGCGGGACCATAATCGTGTTGCAAGTGTTATGCAAAAGACATACGTTCCGCGCGATTTCAAGATCGTCCGGTTTCTCATCGGCCGGCTGCACGGGGAGCTTTGCAGATGAACTCTTATACCAACATGGGCGTGGGTGCCTTTCTCGGCACCGTCTTCGTCCTGATGTCTGTGTCAATTGCTTCGGAAGGGATATTCCATGCCGAAGCGCCTGAGCAGGAAGGCTTCGCCATCGTGGCCGAAGAAGCCGCTCCGGCTGATGCAGCACCGGAAGTCGCCGCCACTCCCATCGCAGTCCTGCTTGCCAGTGCCGATGCAGCCGCGGGTGAATCTTCTTTCAAGAAGTGCGCGAGCTGTCACACCGTCGAAAAGGGCGGCGCCAACAAGGTTGGCCCGAACCTCTATGGCCTTGTCGACCGTCCGATCGCCTCGCATGAAGGCTTCAGCTATTCTGCTGCCATCACGGAATTTTCGCAGGGCGGCAGCGAGCTCTGGACCTGGGACCACCTGAACGAATTCCTCATTGCTCCGAAGCAGCATATCCCTGGCACGTCTATGGGTTTCGCAGGCCTGAAGCAGGATGCCGAGCGCGCCAACGTGATCTTGTATCTGCACACCATGGCCGACAGCCCGGTTCCTTTGCCGGCGCCTGAAGCTGCTGCACCGGCTGAAGATGCTGCTGCGCCTGCTGACGCCGCTCCGGCAGATGCCGCTGCCGCACCTGCAGAGGCCCCGGCTGAAGCGCCTGCGGAAGCCGCCCCGGCAGACACAGCACCTGCAGCTCCAGCTGAGACCGCTCCGGAAGCTCCGGCTGAGCCTGCCCCGGCACAGCCTGCAACACCCTGATCGTCATCGCCTGCTGGCATTGACAATCTTTGGTTACGCGCCCGGCCTCTTGTGGTCGGGCGTTTGTTTTTCAGCGTCAGAGCAGCAGTAGCGCCCAAAGCGATACGGTCGCGACGCCGGCCGCAGTCGAGAGCGTAATAACCGAGGCTGCCAGTCCCTGGCCTACACCGAAGCGGTTTGCTATCAGCCAGGCATTGATGCCGGTCGGAACGGAAGACGTCAGGACGAGTGCGGCCGTCCATTGCGGTGAGAGGCCGAGCAGCGTGGATGCGAGCCAGACCACGGCTGGCATCAAGCCGAGCTTCAGCAGCGAAATGCTGCCAGCAATCTTCATGTTTCCCGCCAGCCCGTATTTGTTCAGCGTCATGCCCAGTGAGATCAGCGCTGCCGGGGCCGCCATTCCGGCTACCTGGGCGACGATGCCGTCGATCAGCGCTGGAACAGGGGTGCCGACAAGCTGCAGCAGGACCCCGCAGGCGAGGCCAATGATCAGCGGATTGCGCACCAGATTGCCGCCCACCTGTTTGGAAACCGCGAGGATACCTGCGGCCTTGCGTCCTCCGCTTCTCTGTTCCGCCCGCTCCATGGCCAGAACGCCGGCGATCATCATCAGCGGCAGGTGCACGGCGAGCAGGATCGACATGGCGACGATCCCCTCCGGTCCGACGGTGCGTTCGACGAGCGGCAAGCCGATAAAGACATTGTTGGCAAAGGATGCGGAAACGCCTGCGAGCACGCCGACCTTCTGGTCGCGTCCGAAGACGCGCGTTGCCAGAAGATGTCCAACGATCCAGGTGATCAGAACGCCGGAGAAATAGGCGATCCAAAGCCGGAACGGCGAGGCGCCTTGGAAGTCGGCATTGGCGATCGTCCGAAGCAGGAGGAGCGGCACCGCGACCTTGAACACGAAGTCGCCCAACCCGTCACCGATTTCGGCGGTCAGGATCTTCAACCGGACGAGCGCCCAGCCAAAGAGAATGAGAATGAAGATGGGGAGAACGTCCTGGGCAACGGTGGTCATGAAAATCGACTCGTCATGGCAAGAAAGCCCTTCTTAGGCCTCTTGCCGCGCCCGGCCAATCCATCACAAACGACAAAAGCAGGCGATGAGCCTGCTTCGACGCCCGATCACACCGGGGTGGGATCTGCCGCCAGTACATCCGTGGTCGGCTTTCCCGTTCGGAACCGTCATGGTCCGGTGGAGAGACCAGGGGAGATGGCCAGCCACGCTGTTTGCATATTGGCCCGATGTAACGACGAGATGACGTCGGTCTGCTTTTCCCTTCCCATCGGCGGAAAAACGGCTATGACCGTCAGGCCAAGCAAACGGAGCCCCGGACCTCATGAGCCAGTTCGATGTCCTGACGATCGGCAATGCCATCGTCGACATTATTTCTCGCTGCGACGACCAGTTTCTGATCGACAATGCCATTACCAAAAGCGCAATGAACCTGATCGACGCCGAGCGTGCCGAACGGCTCTACGGCATGATGGGGCCGGCTGTGGAAGCCTCCGGCGGCAGCGCCGGCAATACGGCAGCCGGTATCGCCAATTTCGGCGGCAAGGCTGCCTATTTCGGCAAGGTGGCAGAGGATCAGCTCGGTGAGATCTTCACCCATGACATCCGTGCCCAGGGCGTGCATTTCCAGACCCGTCCGCTGGGCAGCCAGCCGCCGACGGCCCGCAGCATGATCTTCGTCACCGAAGACGGCGAGCGCTCGATGAACACCTATCTCGGCGCCTGTGTCGAATTCGGCCCCGAGGACGTCGAACCGGACGTCGTTGCCCAGTCCAAGGTCACCTATTTCGAGGGTTATCTCTGGGATCCACCGCGCGCCAAGCAGGCGATCCTCGATTGCGCCCGCATTGCCCACGAGGCGGGCCGGGAAATGTCGATGACGCTCTCCGACAGCTTCTGCGTCGGTCGCTACCGCGCCGAATTCCTCGACCTGATGCGCTCCGGTACCGTCGACATCGTCTTCGCCAACGAGCAGGAAGCCCTGTCTCTCTACGAAACCGACGATTTTGCCCACGCGCTTGATCTGATCTCGAAGGATTGCAAGCTGGCCGCCGTCACCATGGGCGATCAGGGTGCCGTCATCGTCAAGGGGGAGCAGCGCATCCGCGTGCCCGCAACCAAGGTGGAGACGGTGGTCGATACGACGGGCGCCGGCGATCTCTTCGCCTCCGGCTTCCTCTATGGCTACACCAATGGTCGAAGCTTCGAGGATTGTGGACACCTTGGCTGCTATGCGGCTGGAGTCGTCATCCAGCAGATCGGACCCCGGCCGATGATGTCGCTTGCGAAGGGCGCTTCGGCGATCGGCCTTATTTGAAGGCCTCGCCCGGATAAGCGCCCCAGACCTCGTTCTGCGAGATCCATCCGTTGACGCCGCCGGCCTCGGCCTGGCACCAGTTGCCGTTGCATTCCTTGAGCCTGAGCACCACGCCGGGCTCGAGCTTTGCAATGATGGCTGCGGACGAGTTGGAATCGCGTCGCATCATGACGTAGACACTGTCGCCGTTGCCGCGCATCCACGGGGCGGCAACCGCCGTCCGCTCGCCGGTAAGCAGGGTCTGGTTCACCCAGCCCTCGGTCCCGTCGGCATCGCGGATCTGCCGCCAGTTCTCGTATTCGCGGATGATTTCGACCGGCAGGCCCGACTTCATGTAGCGCCAGGAGACGGCATAGTCGGTGCTCGGACCGATGCGCAGGTTCACCCGTTCGGCCTTCAGGCTGACGAAGCGCGGCAGCGGCAGCCCGCTCGAACCCTTGGTCGTGGATTGGGCATGACCGGCGATCGGGCCGGCCACGAGAGACAGCGCAAGAACGCTGAATACAATGCTGACGCGGCACAGATTATGAAACATGGTCATTCCGGGCTAAGCTGTGGAAATGAAGGGCTTTCTGACCACCCCGAGACGCGTCGCGCGTATCAGGGACAAATCCGCCGTCATCCGACGAGTTTTGTTTGTCTTCGCCGACGGGTTTGGTAGAAATTGCCTTCCTGAGAAGCGAAGTATCCCGCGACTTGGTTAACGAGTTCTGAAGAAGGCATCGATGCGGCCCATGACGAACAGGAAAAGACCTCAGGTCTATATCACGCGGAAACTGCCCGATGCCGTGGAAACGCGCATGCGCGAGCTATTCGATGCGGAATTGAATGTCGATGACAAACCCCGCACGCGCGAAGAATTGATCGCCGCCGTCAAATCGGCAGACGTGCTTGTGCCGACCGTGACCGACCGAATCGATGCAGCCCTGATTGCCGAGGCCGGCCCGCAACTGAAGCTCATCGCCAGCTTCTCGAACGGTACGGATCATATCGACATCGATGCCGCCGCGAAAAAGGGCATCACCGTCACCAACACGCCGAATGTTCTCACCGAAGACACGGCCGACATGACCATGGCGCTGATCCTCGCCGTGCCGCGCCGTCTCGTTCAAGGCGCGCGCGTGCTGATGGACAAGCCTGGCGAATGGGAGGGCTGGTCGCCCACCTGGATGCTCGGACGCCGAATCTGGGGCAAGCGCATCGGCATCATCGGCATGGGCCGCATCGGCACGGCCGTTGCCCGCCGTGCCAAGGCCTTCGGCCTGTCGATCCATTATCACAACCGCAAGCGGGTCAGTCCGGCAACCGAGGACGAGTTGGAGGCGACCTATTGGGACAGCCTCGACCAGATGCTCGCCCGCGTCGACATCGTTTCGGTCAACTGCCCTTCGACGCCGGCAACCTTCCACCTGCTCTCGGCCCGTCGCCTCGCCCTGCTGCAGCCGACAAGCTATGTCGTCAACACCGCCCGTGGCGACATCATCGATGAGGATGCCCTGGTCCAGGCATTACGTGCCGGCAAGATCGCCGGTGCGGGTCTCGACGTGTTCGAGAACGAGCCAGCAGTCAACCCTAAGCTGGTGAAGCTCGCCAACGAGGGCAAGGTGGTGCTCCTGCCGCATACCGGTTCGGCGACCATCGAAGGCCGCATCGATATGGGCGACAAGGTCATCATCAATATCAGAACCTATTTCGACGGTCACCGCCCGCCGAACAGGGTGCTGCCGAACCGCAACTGAGCCGCGTCAGGTCAGTCGCTTCTGCATCTCGATATAGGTCGGGCGGTCATAGCCGGCATGGCTTCTCTCGGCGGTTCTGACGAATCCCCAGGCGCCGAACCGGTCATGGTTGCCGGTCAGTTCGATCCGGGTCTCTAGCCGCAGCGCCTGTTTCCCGAGCTGTTGGGCGATCGCCTCGCCCTCGGCCAGCAGTCGGCCACCGATCCCTTTGCCCTGCGCCTCTGCGGCAACCGCGAGCTTGCCGAGATAGAGAAAATCCGGTTCAGGACGCAGAAAGGCGCAGCCCACAAGGCGCTCGTCCATTTCTGCGATCAGCGCGATCTCGTCTCGGGCCTTGTCTTTCAGGGAGGCGATGGTCAGGCGATGCGCGGAAGAGGGCGGGTCGATGACGCCGTCCATATAGGCGAAGGACGCCATGATCAGCGCCAGCAGTTCCTCGTAATGCGAATAGCTCTGATCGATCCGACGGATGACGATGCTCATGTACCTGCCCGGCGTTTGTAGCGGATGGTATCGAAACGGGCCGCAAGCCCATCATACATCAACAGCCGTCCGACCAGTGGCTCGCCGATCCCGGTGATCACCTTGATCGCCTCCATGGCCATCAACGTGCCGATGACACCTGTTAGCGCGCCGATGACACCGGCTTCTGCGCAGGCTGGGATCAAACCCTCTGGCGGCGGTTCGGGGAACAGATCGGTATAGCGCGGATACGCCACCCCGTCCGGCCCGCTCTCATAAGGTTTCAACACGGTCACAGTTCCGTCGAAGCGACCGACAGCGCCTGTCACCAGCGGCACCTTTGCAAGTTCCGCAGCATCCGCTGCCGCATAGCGCGTCGAAAAATTGTCGGAGCCGTCGATCAGCAGCGTAAAGCGGGGCAGGTAATCGCGTGCGAAGTCAGCATCGAACCGCTGCTCGTATCTCACGACACGGCAATGGGGGTTGAGCCGCGCAATAGCCTGGGCCGCGCTTTCGGTCTTCTTTTCACCCAGCGTTCCCGTGTCGTGAATCACCTGCCGCTGGAGGTTAGAGAGCGACACCCCGTCATCATCGACGATCCCGAGCGTGCCGACGCCCGCCGCTGCCAGATATTGCAGCACTGGCGAGCCAAGACCGCCAGCGCCGATCACCAGCACGCGTGCGGCTTTGAGCAGTTGCTGCCCATGGCCGCCCACTTCGGGCAGCAGGATATGGCGATGATAGCGGGAGAGCTCGTCGGGCGATAGCGGATCCATGGGGTCTACCTTGCCACCCGAACATGAAGATGAAAAGCGCACTCACGCATCGATCTGGCCATCTGTTACCGTCACGAACTGCGCCCGGTCGCCCAGTGCAGAAAACATCGCCTTGTCCGTGCCCGTCATGAAAGCCTGGCCGCCGAGCGCATCGATGCGGGCAAAGAGCGAGGCCCGCCGGCCCTCGTCGAGATGTGCGGCGATCTCGTCGAGCAGCAGGATCGGCGCAAAGCCCGTCATGGTCGCAACCAGTCGCGCATGTGCAAGCACCAGCCCGATGAGGAGGGCCTTCTGCTCCCCAGTCGAGCAGCGCTCTGCATCCATGTCTTTCTCGATGTGTCGCACCATGAGATCTGCCCGGTGCGGTCCATCCAATGTCCGGCCGGCTGCCGCATCCCGATGGCGGGATTGTGCGAGGATCTCGATATAGCGTTCCTCGAATTCGAAGGCCGGCAGGTCGGCCAGATCATCCAGGAAGCCGCTCAAGGCGAGCGAGGCCGATGGAAAGGCAGAGGTTTCCCTGTCCGCCTCGATCAGGCCGGAGAGCAATCCCAGCATCTCGCGCCGGGCCGCTGCCATGGCAACGCCGAGCGCTGCCATCTGCTGCTCGATGCCGGAAAGCCAGGTCGGATCGAAGCGCCCTTCCGAAAGCAGCTTGTTGCGGCTGCGCATGGCGCGCTCGAAATCGCTGGCTCGTCGTCCATGCGCTGGGTCGAGGGAGAGGACCAACCGATCGAGGAACCGGCGTCTGTCGGAAGAAGGACCGGTGAACAACCCGTCCATGGCTGGCGTCAGCCAGAGGATGCGCAGGTGGTCGGTGAGTTCGTCGACCGACTTTGCCGCGCCGCCATTGATCCGCAGACGCCGGACCAGGTTGCCTTCCTCCGTAGTCTCTGTGCCGGTGCCGATATCGGCCTCGCCAGCCATGCCGTCAACGGCGGCAAAGACGGTGAAGCTTCCGGAGGCGCCAAGACGCGGAATGTCGGAGAGCACCGCACGGCGCAGGCCCCGCCCGGGCGAGAGGAAGGAGATCGCTTCCATGAAGTTGGTCTTGCCGGCCCCGTTGTCGCCGACCAGCACCACGTGCCGTCCGTCCAGCGCAAGGCCTGCCTGCGCATAGTTGCGGAAGTCTGTGAGTTTGAGCCGCTGGATCTGTGTCTTCTGGGTCATCGGTCGGATTCGTTGTCGCCTTGAGCTAGGCCGAATGTGTCGTGAAGGCAAGGCGCAAGCGCGCTTTCTGGAACTTGCCGAGGTGTGCGTCGCTTGGCGACATGGAACTCTTTTCCAGACGCGTTAGTTTTACTTTATTGACGCCGCTCTGGAGCTCGGGCCATGTCTCTGCAGTCCGATGATCTCACGCCTGAAGAAGCCCGCCGCGACCACTGGGAGATGTTGGGCTTTCTTGCCCTCAACGCATCGCTCGGGGCAGCACTCGGTTTCCTGGTCGCCTTTGCCATCGTCTGGCTCGACCTCGGCGGCCTTGGCACCTCGCTCTCGCGCTCCAGCCACCCCGTGCTTCCGACGATCATGATGGCCGTGCCCCTCGCGCTGATCTTTGCCGCAGCCGTGACCGCCTCTGCCGTCATGACCATGCCGTATCGCAAGAAGAAGCAGCGCTGACCCGATCTCTTCCGCGCCATGTTTGACCGGGCGTCCGTCTTGCGGCATCTAGGCCGCTTGAGAGACGATGGAGAAGATCATGGACACGCAGGACGAGCGCATCACGCGTCTGGAAGAGACCGTCGCCCATCAGACGCGGGTCATCGAGGAACTGTCAGACCAGCTGACCGAGCAGTGGAAGGTGGTCGAACAGACCCGGGCCAAGCTGGATCGGCTCACGGAACGCTTCCTGTCTCTGGAAGAGCAGGGCCTGGAAGCCCCGGCCGTCACCCGCCCGCCGCATTACTGAGCGTCACGACCCATCGTCCCAAAGCCGGTCAGTACCGCATCGACGATGTGCGCGATCTGATCGCGTGACGGGTCGAGCCGACCGGTCAGCAGCCGCTGCCAGCAGAAGCTTGAGAACAGTTCCATGACGAGCGGAATGTCGAGGCCTTCGCGAATTTCGCCGCGCGCCACGCCGCGCTCCAGGATCACGCCGCTTGCCCGGCAGCGCGTCACTGCGTAGTCGCGCAGCGCCTCCAGAGCCGCCGGATCGCTCTGTGCCTCGGCGATGATCGAGCGGAACACATCTCCGCCACTCCTCTGCCAGAAGCCGAGCAATGTCTCGAGAAAAGCGATCAGGTCGCCGCGAGCGTTTCCGGTATCAGGATAGAAGGTCTCGCCCTTCTGCCGGTGATACACATCGAGAAGCAGCGCTGCTTTGGACGGCCACCAGCGATAGATCGTCGGTTTTCCGGCCTTGGCACGGCGCGCCACTGCTTCGATCGAGAAGGCCGATAACCCGCCCTCGCGCAGGATCGCGGCCGCTGCCGTCAGGATAGCGTCCTCGCTAGCAGGGTTCCGCTGCGCGCCGATGGATGTGCGCTTTGTGATATCAGGTGCAGTCATCGTCACAGGCTGTTCTCCTCTGCAATTCCCCTAGCAGAAAAATCTATTGAACGAAACGGCCCGTTTCAATATAAACGGAACGTACCGTTCTTATGGAGCCTCCCATGTCCAACCCATCTGTATCCCGCCCAACACCGTCTAAGCATCGACTTGCCCTGCTGATGCTGCTCGTCATCTATCCCTTCGTCACCGGTATTCTCTACGTCCTCATGCCGCTGACCGAAGGCTGGCCGATCTGGGCCCGCACGGCTCTCCTGGCGCCGATCATGGTCCTGTCCATCGTCTATGGCATCGCACCCGCGATCCACAGGCACTTTGCCTGGTTCATCCTGCGCCAGCCGCGTTTGCTCGCCTGACCTCATGCAAAAGGGGCGGCCCCCTGGCGGACCGCCCCTTGCAATCTTGTCTCTGACGATCGCTCGCTCAATCGCTGAGCGTATCGAAGAAATCCTTCATCCGGGCAAAGAAGCCCGTCGATTCCGGATTGTTCTCCTTCGACGACAGTTGCTCGAACTCCTGCAGCAACTCGCGTTGACGCTTGGTCAGCTTCTGCGGCGTCTCGATCTGGATCTGAATGTAGAGATCACCGACCTGCGTCGAGCGCAGAACAGGCATGCCCTTGCCCTTGAGGCGGAACTGCCTGCCAGGCTGGGTGCCCTCTGGAACCGTCACACGCGACTTCGTCCCATCCAGCGTCACCACGTCGAAGGTTCCGCCGAGTGCTGCCGTCGTCATCGAGATCGGCACGGAGCAATAGAGATCCGCCCCGTCGCGCTGGAAGAACTCGTGCGGCTTCACCGACAGGAAGATGTAGAGATCGCCCGAAGGGCCACCGCGAAGTCCAGCTTCGCCTTCGCCCTGCAGGCGAATGCGCGTGCCGTCCTCGATACCAGAGGGAATGCTGACCGAAAGCGAACGCTCTTCTGTGATACGGCCCTGGCCATGGCACTTCCCGCAGGGGTCCGAGATCGTCTGGCCACGACCGTGACAGGTCGGGCAGGTGCGCTCGATCGAGAAGAAGCCCTGGGCCGCACGCACGCGACCAGAGCCCTGACAGGTCGTGCAGGTCTTCGGCTGCGTTCCGGGCTTGGCGCCCGAACCCGTGCAGACATCGCAGGTGATCGAGGTCGGAACCCGAATCTGCGCCGTCTTGCCGGTAAACGCCTCTTCGAGGCTGATTTCCATGTTGTAGCGCAGGTCTGCACCACGTTCGCGGCCGCCGGTCGAGCGGGCACGTCCGCCGCGGCCGCCACCCATCATCTCGCCGAAGATGTCCTCGAAGATGTCGGAAAAGCCGCCACCGGCAAATCCGCCGCCGCCGCCGCCAAAGCCGCCACCGCCCATGCCGCCCTGTTCGAAGGCGGCGTGGCCGAAGCGGTCATAGGCCGCGCGCTTCTGCGGATCCTTCAGAGTTTCATAGGCCTCGTTGAGTTCCTTGAACTTCTTCTCGGCCTCATCGTCACCCGGGTTCTTGTCCGGGTGGTATTTCATGGCCAGCTTGCGGAAGGCGCTCTTCAGCTCCTTCTCGTCCGCCGTCCGGCCAACCCCGAGGGTCTCGTAGAAATCTGCTTTTGCCATGGTTTTACAAAGCTCTCAAAGCTTTCCCAACGCTCGTGTGGCTGCCAGTCGCCTTGCCGGCCTGCTTGTCACAGGCCTGCATGTCTTTCTGGAAGTCGGACGCAGCCGAGATCGCATCCTGCATCAGAAGCTTGCGCGCTTCGCCTTTGCTGATTAGTCCGTCTGCGGACGTCACCGCCGCAAAGGCCAGCGAATGCGCAGCCATGTCGCAGGAAGAAACCTCGCCACCGTTCTCGCGCCTCTGAAGCGCAGCTTCGATGATCTTGCCGAGATCGTTGCCAATGCGGGAAAGGGAATTGCTGTCCTTCGCGGAAATCGCCTTGGCCAGACTGGCCTCGGCGGCGCTCACCTGGCGGTGAACGGCGCTGACCTGCCCCCTATCCTGTGCCATGGCACCGGTCGCCAGAATCAACGAAAATGCGGCTGGCCCGAAGGCCAGCCAGGTCTTGGAACGGCGTCCGAAGTGGCCCTGCATCAGGCCGACTTCTTCGCGTCTTCGTCCTTCACTTCTTCGTAGTCGGCGTCAACGACGTTGTCGTCCTTGCCACCATCTGCGTCACCTGCACCGCCATCGGCCTGCTGGGACTCGTAGATGGCCTGGCCCAGCTTCATGGAAACTTCCATAAGGGTCTGGGTCTTGGCCTGGATGTCGTCGGCATCAGGCTCGGAGGCTTCGATGGCGCCCTTGAGGGCCGCAATCGCATCCTCGATCGCCTTGCGATCCGTTTCCGAAACCTTGTCGCCATACTCGCTGACCGACTTTTCGGTGGAGTGAACGAGGCTTTCGGCCTGGTTCTTGGCTTCGACCACGGCGCGGCGCTTCTTGTCCGCCTCGGCATTGGCCTCGGCGTCCTTCACCATCTTCTCGATGTCGGCGTCGGAGAGACCACCGGAGGCCTGGATGCGGATCTGCTGTTCCTTGCCAGTACCCTTGTCCTTGGCCGAAACCTGGACGATGCCGTTCGCGTCGATGTCGAAGGTGACTTCGATCTGCGGAACGCCACGCGGCGACGGCGGCAGGCCGACCAGGTCGAACTGGCCCAGCAGCTTGTTGTCCTGAGCCATTTCGCGCTCGCCCTGCGATACGCGGATGGTAACGGCCTGCTGGTTGTCTTCGGCGGTCGAGAAGGTCTGGCTCTTCTTCGTCGGGATCGTCGTGTTGCGATCGATCAGACGGGTGAAGACGCCACCGAGCGTTTCGATGCCGAGCGACAGCGGGGTCACGTCGAGCAGCAGCACGTCCTTGACATCGCCCTGCAGAACACCGGCCTGGATCGCTGCACCGAGTGCGACGACTTCATCCGGGTTGACGCCCTTGTGCGGCTCCTTGCCGAACAGCTGCTTCACGACTTCCTGCACCTTCGGCATGCGGCTCATGCCGCCAACGAGAACGACTTCGTCGATCTCGGCAGCGGTAACGCCGGCATCCTTGAGTGCTGCCTTGCAAGGCGCGATCGTGCGCTGAACGAGGTCGTCGACCAGGCTTTCGAACTTGGCGCGGGTCAGCTTCATCGTCAGGTGCTTCGGACCGGAGGCATCTGCCGTGATGAACGGCAGGTTGATTTCGGTCTGCTGCGAGGACGACAGCTCGATCTTGGCCTTTTCGGCGGCTTCCTTCAGGCGCTGCAGGGCAAGCTTGTCGCCCTTCAGGTCGATGCCCTGGTCCTTCTTGAACTCGGCTGCGAGATATTCGACGAGGCGCATGTCGAAGTCTTCACCGCCGAGGAAGGTGTCGCCATTGGTCGACTTCACTTCGAAGACGCCGTCGCCGATTTCCAGAACCGAAATATCGAAGGTACCACCACCGAGGTCGTAGACGGCGATGGTCTTGCCTTCCGTCTTGTCCAGACCATAGGCAAGTGCTGCAGCCGTCGGCTCGTTGATGATGCGCAGAACTTCAAGACCGGCAATGCGGCCGGCATCCTTGGTGGCCTGGCGCTGCGCGTCGTTGAAGTATGCCGGAACGGTGATGACAGCCTTTTCGACCTTCTCGCCGAGATAGGCTTCAGCCGTTTCCTTCATCTTCTGCAGGATCATGGCCGAGATCTGCGACGGGGAATAACCCTTGCCCTGTGCTTCTACCCAGGCGTCACCATTGTCACCCTTGACGATCTGGAACGGCACGAGGCCCTTGTCCTTCTCGACCGTCGGATCTTCGTAGCGACGACCGATCAGACGCTTGACGGCGAACAGGGTGTTGGTCGGGTTGGTGACCGCCTGGCGCTTGGCCGGCTGGCCGACGAGGCGTTCGCCATCGTCCGAAAACGCCACCATGGACGGCGTGGTGCGTGCGCCTTCCGAATTCTCGATGACCTTTGCATCTTTGCCGTCCATGACGGCGACGCAGGAATTGGTCGTTCCAAGGTCGATACCGATTACTTTTGCCATGTCATATTCTCCTTGAAGCAGGCCGTCGGAACCCCAATCAGGCATTCCTGACAGCCCCTCGACGTGGATGGTCTGGGATACACTGCAGCGCCGCTGCGGTTATGTCGCGTATATAAGAAGCGAAATTTCCGACTGCAAGGCTGGAAACCCGCTGGAAACCCGTAAAAAAGAACAGATTGGTGCAGCGTTTTCATGGGCTTTGCCGCACCCCTCGGTCCTTGACAGACCGGCTATACTAGAGTCGCGGCCTTGCGTCAGGCCGACGGCCTCTCGCCGTCCTCATGTGGCCCTTATTGTCCCAGGATCAAGTCGAGCAGCGTGGTTCTGCGCGTGCCTTGCCCACCGCCGACCTCGCCCGGCGGGATGGGACCTGCCGAACCAGTCACATCCTGCGAAGGAGCAGCACCTGCGGGATAGTCTTCGGCATAGACGGGATCGCCCGAATACCGCTCTTCACCGCCCCCCTGGAGTACGTCCGAGATGATCGTCCCGATCGTCATGGGATCTTCCGCAGGTGCCGGCTCGATGTAGTCTCCGCCTGGCAGCGGGGCAGGCGCCAGACCCTGATGCGCCGCCGTCATGAAGTCGTGCCAGGCCTTGGCCGGAAGCCCGCCGCCCGTCACTTTCTTCATCGACTGTCCGTCGTCATTGCCGAACCAGATGCCCGTGGTCAGGTTGCTCGTATAACCGACGAACAGCGCATCGCGGAAGGATTGCGTCGTACCCGTCTTGCCCGCCGCTTCCCATCCGGAAAGCCGTGCGTTCTTGCCAGTGCCGTGATCGATGACATCGCGCATCATCGCGTTCATCGCAGCGACGACGCCGTCGTTCAGTACCTTCGGCGGCTCGAGATAATTGTTCTCGTAGAGCAGGCTGCCATCGGCCTTCGATATCCGCCGCACGATATGCGGCGTCGCCTTGTAGCCGCCATTCATGAAGGGCGAATAGGCAGCCGTCAGTTCGAGGAGCGAGACTTCCGAGGTCCCGAGCGCGATCGAGGCATTGTTCTGCAATGCTGATTCGATACCCATCCGGTGGGCGACCTTGATCACCTGATCGGGTCCCACTTCCATGACCAACTGGGCTGCTATCGTGTTCAGCGATTCGGCGAGCGCCTGTGTCGCGGTCACTTGTCCCCGATACTTCTGATCGTAATTCTCAGGTGTCCAGGAGCCGATCCGTATCGGCGCATCGTTTCGCACCGATGTCGGACGCAAGCCGTTCTCCACAGCGGCTGCATAGACAAAGGGCTTGAAGGCCGAGCCCGGCTGGCGCTTTGCCTTGACCGCCCGGTTGAACTGGCTCTCGGCATAGTCGCGTCCGCCGACCAGCGCCCGGATGGCCCCGGTCCCGTCGATGGAAACGAGGGCCGCCTGCGACGCATTGACCTTACCGCCCTCAGCCTCAAGCGATTCCGTCAGTGCGGCCTCCGCTTTCTTTTCAAGCGTCATGTCGATCGTTGTCTCGACCACGATGTCTTCGGTCACCTTGCCGATCAGCAAGGTCACCTCGTCGCGCACCAGATCGGCGACATACTGGCCAGCACCGCTCCAGTAGCGCTTGGCCTTGGTCGGCGGTTGCGACATCGCCGTCTTGATCTCGTCTGCTGTGATGTAACCCTCTTCGAGCATGGCCTGGAGAACGACCTGGGCGCGCGCTTCGGCGGCCTCCGGATCGCGCGCTGGCGAAAGCCGGGACGGGGCCTTGAGCAACCCTGCCAGAAGTGCGGCCTCGCCGAGGTTCACGTCGCGGGCCGACTTGTTGAAATAGCGCCGCGAAGCCGCTTCGACGCCGTAGGCGTTCGAGCCGAAGAACACCCGGTTCAGATACATCGCCATGATCTGGTCCTTGGTGTATTTCTGCTCCAGCCAGAAGGCGAGCAGCACTTCCTGGACCTTGCGCTCAATGGTGCGCTCCGGAGACAGGAAGAGGTTCTTGGCCAGCTGCTGCGTCAGCGTCGAGCCACCCTGCACCGCCCGCCCGTTCGTGACATTCGTGACGATCGCGCGGGCGAGGCCGAGAGGATCAACGCCGAAATGCGAATAGAAGCGCCGATCCTCGATCGCCATCACGGCCTGCGGGATAAATGGCGACATTTCCTCGAGCGGCAACGCTTCGCCGCCGGTCGCGCCGCGATTGGCGATCACTGTGCCCTCGACGGACACGATCTTCATGTTCGGTGGGCGCTCGGGGATCGACCAGCTGCTGGCGCTCGGCATCTGCGAGCCATAGTAGGCGACCAGACCCACCACGCCGATTCCACACCAGATAGACAGCACGAAACCCCAGTAGATCAGCTTTCCAAGCCCGAATCCGCCGCCGCTGCTTTTCGCTTTCCGGCTCTTCTGGTTGCCGGACTTGCCGCGCTTGGCCGAACCCGCCGTCTTCTTGCCACCGGCGCGTGCCGGCCGCCCGCCGATGACACGATCATCTGCATCCAGACGGAAATCCTCGTCCTCGCGCTCGTCGCCGAAGCTTGGTTCAATGCGGTCGCGGGATTTGCCTTTGCTCACCATTGCGGTGATCTTGCTCCAGATGCTCGTTGTGCGCTGCCAGGGGAAAGCATGCGCGGAAATGGCTTCAAGAAATCTCGGACGATCATCTACTCTCGTCGAGCCGATGATCGCGCAATTGCACAGTAATTGCGGCGATTTAAGGGGTGGTTAAAGCCCGGTAAACAAGCTCTGAACGAGGCGTGAAGCTACTGGCAGAGATCTGCCCAGACGCCATCGACCAGCGACCTCATGCGCTCCGGCGCAATCTTCACCGCAGCATTCGTCGCACCTGCGGCCGGAACCACCTCGTCGAAGGCCCGGAGCGACAGATCACAATAGACCTTGAGAGGCGAGGGCAGGCCGAAGGGGCATACTCCGCCGACAGGATGGCTCGTCGCCTCGACCACGGCTTCGGCATCGAGCATGCGCGGCTTCACGCCGAAACGATCCTTGAACTTGCGATTGTCCAGACGCTTCGTGCCAGCTGTGACCACGAGCACGACGTCCTCGCCGATCCTCAGGCAGATCGTCTTGGCTATCTGATCAGGCTCGACGCCATGCGCTTCGGCTGCAAGCGCCACGGTGGCGGAGCTTGCTTCGGTGACGATGACGGAGATTTCGGGGGCGTTTTCCCGGAAGAACTGTTGGACGGATTCGAGGCTCATGGGAGAAGTCTAACCGGAGCGCTCAAGGCTTTTCAAGCACACGCATCTTGAAAGCCGGATTGAGCATCCCCATCTCTGTACTACCAGACGATAGAGCGCTTGCAGAGATCCTGTTTGAGGAACTTCGAAACGCTTAACCGGTTGTTAAGCATCCAGAGCGATCATCGAGATCCGGGATGCGGTTCACGAAGGTGGGCCAACATCCGAGACATCGAATGGCACGTTTCCGACCCTGACCACGGATGTACTGGCAGGCAAGCGTAGAAACGTAAAGGAAAGGCCGGTTTTTGACCGGCCTTTTTGCTTTTCTGGCCTCAGCCGTTCGCCAGCCCGTCGAGGATGCGGATCCACGAGCGGATGCCCTTGTGAAACGAGTTGAGGTCATACTTCTCGTTCGGCGAATGGATGCGGTCGTCGGTCAGGCCAAAGCCGACCAGCAGCGAATCCATGCCCAGCATCTTCTGGAAGTCGCCGACGATCGGGATCGAGCCGCCCATGCCTATGATCACGGCCGGCTTCGGCCATTCATCCGACAGCGCGTTCTTCGCCTTGGTCAGTTCCGGCGAATCATAGGAGAGCTGGATGGCCGGCGAGCCGCCATGCTCGTGGAACTCGACCTTGCAGTCAGCGGGAATGCGGGCCTGTACGAAGGCGCGGAAGCTCTCGCGCACCTTGGCGGGATCCTGCGTCCCGACCAGACGGAACGAGATCTTCGCCGAGGCCTTGGCCGCAATCACGGTCTTGAATCCCTCGCCGGTATAACCGCCGATAATGCCGTTCACTTCCGCCGTCGGACGCGCCCAGGTGAGTTCCAGCACGGAACGGCCCTTCTCACCAGCGGGGACCGACAGGCCCACCTCGCCGAGGAGGCTCTCCGCCGTCCGCCCCAGGCTCTCCCAGGAGGCCTTGATGTTGGCGGGCGTCTCCTCGACACCATCATAGAAGCCGGGAAGGGTGACCTTGCCGGTTTCATCATGCAGATCGGCGAGGATCTTGGTCAGGATATGAACGGGATTGGCAGCGGCACCGCCGAAGAGGCCGGAATGAAGGTCGCGGTCGGCCGCAATGATGGTGACTTCTTCGCCGACAAGGCCACGCAGGGCCGCAGCGATCGCCGGTGTCTCGCGATCCCACATGCTGGTATCGCAGACCAGCGCAAAATCGGCCTTCAGCTCATCGGCATTCGCAGCGAGGAAGGGCTTGAGCGACGGCGAGCCGGATTCTTCTTCGCCCTCAAATAGGATGGTGATCTTGACCGGCAGCGAACCCTTCACTGCCTTGTAGGCGCGGCAGGCTTCAACAAACGTCAAAAGCTGACCCTTGTCGTCGGATGTGCCGCGACCGGTGATGACCTTGCGGCCATCCTTCTCCTTGATCGCGGGCGCAAAGGGATCGTCTTCCCAGAGATCTAGCGGATCGACCGGCTGCACATCATAATGGCCGTAGAACAGCACATGCGGCGCGTCGGGCAGGTCAGCCGCGTGATGGGCGACCACCATCGGATGGCCGGGCGTATCACGCAGCGAGGCATCGAAGCCGAGCTCGGAAAGGGCAGAAACCAGCCATTCGCCGGCCTTGCGGCAATCGGCCTTGTAGGCCGGATCCGTCGAGATCGAGGGAATGCGCACGAGATCGAACAGGCGTTCGAGGCTCTGCGGCAGGGCCTCGTCGGCCTTGGCGAGGATGGGGGAGAGATCGGTCATGGTCATGTCCTGCAAATTTGAAAGTGCGGCGGACGATAGACCAAAGCTCCTGATGTTTCGAGGCGTTCTGACCGCGAATTTTTCTCAACTGCGCATCAATATCTGCTCACAGCTTGCGGGCATTTGCGATCGCCCAGCGGATGTATTCCTTCAGCAATTCCTTCTCGAAACGCCGGAAACCCTGGAAGATGGCCTGCTCCGCCGCTTCGGCGGCAGCCATCGCTTCCTCGCGCATGTCACGCGCCTTGTCGGTCAGGAAGATCTGCTGCGCGCGCTTGTCCTTGGGGTGAACGCGTCGCTCGATCAGCCCGTCGCGCTCCATCCGGGCAAGCGTATTGGCGATCGTTGCCTGCTCGACATCGACGCGGTCGAGCAGCTGCCGCTGCGTCAAACCTTCTTCTTCCCAGAGCTCGAGCAGAATTGGGAATTGTCCCGGGGAGAAGCCGAGCTTGGCCGCCCGTGCCTGCAGCGCCCGTGTGAACCCGCGCGCAAGCTGGCTCGCCAGCCAAGTGGCGGACTCGGAGCGGTCGGGGATCGTACGGTCATGGGCCATGGCGCTCGACACGTCGTCGTGGTTCGTCTTTCCGGAATGATCGCATGCGATCCATTTCCGAGGCTGACTAATTTTGGGTTTTCATGCGAGGGGAACGGAAGCCGCCGTGGCGTGAGGCGGGGGGACTGCCACGACGGCTCCGGAATATGGGGACAAAGGCCCGGAGAGGGGGATAAGGCCTTTGCCCGAGTCTGAAGCGGCGGGGGACGAGCCTCTTTCAGACTACGGCGTGATCAGGCGCCGATGACTAGGAATTGTGATTTGGAATGTGTTTTTTCAAGGGAAGCGGGGATTACAAATCGGTAAGCTTTTCGTGATGGTTGGCGACAGATCCGATTCAATTTCGTCCTCACTCTTGGGCGGGTGATTTTGGCGCCTTCTGGCCAAACCGTCATGGACGTTTCAGCCGCCCCGCGCTATCCATGCCGACATGAAAAAAGGCGATCATCTCTTCCTCGTCGACGGCTCGGGTTTCATCTTCCGCGCCTTCCACGCCATCCCGGCCCTCAACCGCAAGTCGGACGGTCTGCCCGTCAACGCGGTCTCGGGTTTTTGCAACATGCTGTGGAAGCTCCTGCGCGACGCCCGCAACACCGATGTCGGGGTCACGCCGACCCATCTCGCGGTCATTTTTGACTACTCCTCGACGACATTCCGCAAGGAAATCTATCCGCTTTACAAGGCAAACCGCTCTGCCCCGCCGGAAGATCTGATCCCGCAATTCGGCCTGATCCGTCACGCGACGCGCGCCTTCAATCTGCCCTGCATCGAGACCGAAGGCTTCGAGGCCGACGACATCATCGCCACCTATGCTCGCCAGGCGGAAGCGACTGGCGCTGACGTCACGATCGTCTCCTCCGACAAGGACCTGATGCAGCTCCTGACGGCGAATGTGCATATGTACGACGCGATGAAGGACAAGCAGATCGGCATTCCCGATGTCATCGAGAAATGGGGTGTGCCCCCGGAAAAGATGATCGATCTCCAGGCGATGACCGGCGATTCGACCGACAACGTGCCCGGCATACCCGGCATCGGCCCGAAGACCGCCGCCCAGCTTCTCGAAGAGTTCGGCGATCTCGAAACGCTGCTCGCCCGCGCCGGCGAGATCAAGCAGGTCAAGCGCCGCGAAAACATCGTCGCCAATGCAGAACTCGCCCGGCTCTCCCGCCAGCTCGTCGAACTGCGCACCGACGTGCCGATCGACATGAAGCTCGAGGAGTTGGTGCTGGAGCCGCAGAACGGGCCGAAGCTCATCGGCTTCCTCAAGGCGATGGAATTCACCACCCTGACCCGACGCGTCGCCGAAGTCTGCGATTGCGACGCAAGTGCCATCGACGCCGCTATTGTTCCCGTCGAATGGGGTGACGCCGCCCGTGGCCCCGACCTGGATGCCGGCGACGTTCCCGCATCGTCTGCGGCGCCGACCTCGGCGCCCGCCGCCGCCGCATCTTCAGCTCCGGCAGCCAGCCCCGACGGCAAGACACCCGCCGATCTCGCCGCAAGCCGCGCCAACGCATTCGCCGGCAAGCCGATCGACAGAAGCGCTTACGTGACGATCCGCGATATCGAGACCCTCGAACTCTGGATCGCTGCGGCCCGTGAAACCGGCCTTGTCGCCTTCGACACCGAGACCACCTCGCTCGATCCCATGCAGGCCGAACTCGTTGGCGTCTCGCTTGCCATCCAGGACAACGTGCTGTCGCCCGGCTCGACCGATATCCGCGCAGCCTACATCCCGCTGACCCACAAGACCGGCGTCGGCGATCTCCTCGGCGGCGGTCATGCCGAAGGCCAGATCCCGATGAAGGATGCGCTTGCCGCATTGAAGAGCCTGCTCGAAGATCCGTCGGTCCTGAAGGTCGCGCAGAACCTCAAATACGACTACCTGGTGATGAAGCGCCACGGCGTTACGCTCCAGTCCTTCGACGACACTATGCTGATGTCCTACGTGCTCGACGCCGGCAAGGGCAACCACGGCATGGACGGCCTGTCGGAGAAGTGGCTCGGCCACACCCCGATCCCTTACAAGGATGTTGCCGGTTCCGGCAAATCCTCGGTCACCTTTGATCTCGTCGACATCGATCGCGCCACCGCCTATGCGGCCGAAGATGCCGATGTGACGCTGCGTCTCTGGCTGGTGCTGAAACCCCGCCTGGCAGCCGAAGGCCTCACCCGCATCTACGAGCGTCTGGAGCGCCCGCTCGTCCCCGTGCTCGCCCATATGGAAGAGCGCGGCATCACCGTCGACCGCCAGATCCTCTCTCGCCTGTCGGGCGAGCTTGCCCAGAAGGCCGCCGCCACCGAGGACGAGGTTTACGAACTCGCCGGCGAGCGTTTCAATATCGGCTCGCCGAAACAGCTCGGCGATATCCTGTTTGGCCGCATGGGCCTGCCCGGCGGGTCCAAGACCAAGACCGGCCAGTGGTCGACCTCCGCCCAGGTCCTCGAAGACCTCGCCGCCGAAGGCGCACCGCTGCCGCGCAAGATCGTCGACTGGCGCCAGCTCACCAAGCTGAAGTCCACCTATACCGACGCGCTTCCCGGCTATATCCATCCACAGACCAAGCGCGTCCACACCGGTTATTCGCTCGCCTCGACGACAACAGGCCGCCTGTCATCGTCAGAGCCTAACCTGCAGAACATCCCGGTCCGCACCGCCGAGGGCCGCAAGATCCGCACGGCCTTCATCTCGACCCCGGGTCACAAGCTCCTCTCGGCTGACTACAGCCAGATCGAACTCCGCGTACTCGCCCATGTCGCCGACATCCCGCAACTGCGTCAGGCCTTCGCCGATGGCATCGACATTCACGCGATGACCGCGTCGGAAATGTTCGGCGTGCCGGTTGAGGGCATGCCGTCGGAAGTCCGTCGCCGCGCCAAGGCGATCAACTTCGGCATAATCTACGGCATCTCCGCCTTCGGCCTCGCCAATCAGCTGAGCATCGAGCGCTCGGAAGCCGGCGATTACATCAAGAAGTATTTCGAACGCTTCCCAGGCATCAAGGACTACATGGAGAGCACCAAGGCCTTCGCCCGCGAACACGGCTATGTGGAAACCATCTTCGGCCGCCGCGCCCATTACCCGGAGATCAAGTCGTCCAACCCCTCGATGCGCGCTTTCAACGAACGCGCCGCCATCAATGCCCCGATCCAGGGCTCGGCCGCGGACGTCATCCGCCGCGCCATGATCCAGATCGAACCCGCACTCGTGGCTGCCGGCCTGTCGGAACGCTGCCGCATGCTCTTGCAGGTGCATGACGAACTGATCTTCGAAGTCGAGGACGAGGCGGTCGATACCGCCATGCCTGTCATCGTCGACATCATGGAAAATGCCGCCATGCCGGCCGTCTCCATGCGCGTGCCGCTCAAGGTCGACGCCCGCGCCGCCCACAATTGGGACGAGGCGCACTGAGAATTCCCGGCCTGGCCGGAACCACAAAGACGGGCCGAGAACGGCCCCACAGGAGTAAGAGATTTGGCCTTCACCACCATCAACGGCAATGTCGTCCATCACGAGCTAATCGGAGAGGCGAAAGCCAAGAACCTGATCGTCTTCTCCAACGGGCTTGGCACCGACTTCCGCATCTGGCTGCCGCTTTTCGATGAACTCGGCGACGACGTCTCGGTGCTGTTCTACGATAGCCGCGGCCACGGCCTCTCCGGCGGTGCCGACAAGCCCTTCGGCATGGCCGATCTCGTCTCCGATCTCGCCACCCTCTGCGATGAACTCGGCATTCGCAAGGCCACCTTCTGCGGCCTCTCCGTCGGCGGTCTCGTTTGCCAGGGCCTCTGGCAGGAACGGCCGGATCTGTTCCGCAAGCTCATCCTCTGCGACACCGCACCCCGCATCGGTTCTGCCGAAATCTGGGCCGAGCGCATCGCCGGAATCGAGAAAGACGGGATCGAAAGTGCCGCCGACAGCGCCATGGCGCGGTGGTTCACACCGGCCTTCCACGAAGACCGCGCTGATGAGCTGGCCGGTTACCGTCTGATGATGACGCGCCAGTCAAAGGCTGGCTATCTCTCGACCTGTGCTGCCCTGCGCGATACGGATTTCTCCGACGTCCTGCCGACCATCACTGTGCCCACACTCTTCGTCGTCGGCGACCAGGATGGCTCGACACCGCCCGCCACCGTCGAAGCCGGCTCCCAGCTGGTGCCTGACGCTCGTTTCGAGGTGATCGATGACTGCGCCCATATCCCCTCCGTCGAACAGCCGGAAGCGCTCGCCGAGCTGATCCAGGGCTTCATGCGCAAGCAGGCGAACTGAGAATAGTCACCGGAAATGCAGAAGCCGCCTCATGGGCGGCTTCTTTCAGTTCGGGGAGCGTGGTGATGCTCAATGCGCGGCGGACATGTCGCCCAGCACTTCCTTGGAAGCCACCGTCGAATCCGCGTTCAGCTTGTAGACCATGGGAACGCCGGTCGCGAGATTGACGCTCAGGATCTGCTCCTTGGTCAGCTTGTCGAGCACCATCACCAGCGAGCGCAGCGAATTGCCGTGTGCCGCCACCAGCACCTTCTCACCGCGCAGCACGCGTGGCAGGATTTCGGTCATGTAGTAGGGCCAGACGCGCGCACCGGTGTCGCGCAGGCTTTCGCCACCCGGCGGCGGGATGTCGTAGGAACGGCGCCAGATATGCACCTGCTCCTCGCCCCACTTGGCGCGCGCATCGTCCTTGTTTAGGCCGGAGAGGTCGCCGTAATCGCGCTCGTTCAGTGCCTCGTCCTTGATCGTCTCAAGGCCGGTCTGGCCGACGTTTTCGAGGATGATGTTGCAGGTTTTCTGCGCACGGGTGAGGACAGACGTGAACGCGATATCGAACTTGATGCCGTAGTCGGCGAGCGCCTTGCCGCCGGCATTGGCTTCCGTCACGCCGAGTTCAGTCAGGTCCGGATCACGCCAGCCGGTGAACAGGTTCTTCAGGTTCCAGTCGCTCTGGCCATGGCGCACGAGCACGAGTGTACCGGTCATCGACAATTCCTCTCTTGACGATCAGGGGGTGGAGTTGAGCCCGAGCACGTCGAGCATGGTATAGCGGCCGGGCTTCTGATCCCGGGCCCATATGGCGGCCTTGAGCGCACCACGAGCAAAAAGCGAACGGTCGGTCGCGCTGTGAGACAGGGTCACCATTTCGCCTTCGCTGGCAAAGAGCACGGAATGCTCCCCGATCACCGAGCCGCCGCGCAGAGTGGCAAAGCCGATGGAGCCTTCCTCGCGCGGTCCGGTATGGCCGTCGCGCACGCGTGTGGAATGATCAGCCAGTGAAATGCCCCGGCCTTCAGCCGCCGCTTCACCGAGCAGCAACGCCGTGCCGGAGGGCGCGTCAACCTTGTGCTTGTGGTGCATCTCAAGCACCTCAATATCCCAGCCTGCGGCATCGAGCGCGCGCGCCGCCTGCTTGATTAAAACCGAGAGCAGGTTGACGCCGAGGCTCATATTACCCGACTTGACGACCCGCGCATGCCGTGCCGCCGCATCGATCTTCTCCTCATGCTCCGGCAGGCAGCCGGTCGTGCCGATCACATGCACGATCCGCGCCTGGGCCGCGAGTGCTGCAAATTCCACGGTCGAAGCCGGTGTGGTGAAATCGATAACGCCATCGGCATGCAGGAGGGCCGCCAGCGGATCGTCGGTCACGGCAACGCCGAGCTTCGGCACGCCTGCCAGTTCGCCGGCATCCTGGCCGAGCACGGCAGAGCCTGCCCGTTCGACCGCCGCATGCAGCGCAAGGCCCTCTGTCTCGCTGATCAGCTTGATCAGCGTCTTGCCCATGCGACCGGCGGCACCGACGACGACGAGCTTCATGGGCGTATTCATGCGGGTCTATTCCTGGCTGATGAACTGGCCGTTCGGAGCGGCCTGCAGATTGTTGAGGCGAGCGTAAAGACCGCCCTGCCGCTGTGCAAGGCTCTCATGCGTGCCTTCTTCCACGACCTCGCCATCCTGCATGACAATGATCTTGTCGGCATTGACGACGGTCGAGAGACGGTGCGCGATGACGATCACAGTGCGGCCGGCCATGGCCGCATCGAGCGCTTGCTGCACGGCTGCTTCCGATTCCGTGTCGAGCGAGGATGTCGCCTCATCGAGGAGCAGGATCGGTGCGTTGCGCACCAGCGCACGCGCGATCGAGAGCCGCTGCCGCTGGCCACCGGAAAGCGTGATGCCGTTTTCGCCGACGGGCGTATCGTATCCTTGCGCCTGGGCAAGAATGAAGTCATGGGCGTTTGCAAGCCGTGCCGCATCCTCGATCTCGGCGTCGGTCGCCTCCGGGCGTCCGTAGCGGATGTTGTCGCGGATCGTGCCTTCGAAGAGGTAGGGTTGCTGCGACACGTAGGCGAGCTGCTGGCGCAGCGACGACTTCGTGACGTCCGCAATGTTCTGCCCGTCGATCAAGATTTCGCCTTCGGCCGGGTCATAGAAGCGCGGAACAAGGGTAATAACCGTGGATTTGCCGGCACCTGACGGACCCACAAGCGCAGTCGTCTTGCCGCCCTCGGCAGTGAAGCGCAGCTTGCGCAAGACAGGCTCGTTCGAACCGTAGGCAAAGGTCACGTCGCGGAATTCGATCTTCGCCGCGCCAACCGAAATCTGCTTGGCACCGTCCTTGTCCCGTTGGTTCGGCTCCGTGTCGAGGATTTCGTAGATCATCCGCGCATTCACGGCGGCGCGTTCCATGTGGACCTGCAGGCGCGCCAGTCGCTTTGCAGGCTCATAAGCGAGCAGCAGGGCAGTCACAAAGGAGAAGAAGGCGCCTGGCAGCACGCCGCCATAGATCGATTGATACGCGGCATAGGCCATGACACCGGCAATCGACAGGCCCGCCAGGCTTTCGGTCAGCGGTCCGTTCCGTTCGCTGAGGCGGGCGATCCTGTTGGCGCGTCCTTCTGCGGCATCGATCGTCGACTGGATTTTGTTCTCCAGCTGGCTTTCCATCGTGAAGGCCTTGACGATCGCAATCCCCTGCACCGCCTCCTGAATGGCCCCGAGCACATGCGAATTCAGAATGACCGATTCCTTCGTCGCGCTGCGCAGGCGACGGGAAATGTAGCGAAGGCCGAGGAATAGCGGCGGCGCTACGGTGAACACGATCAACGACAGGACAATGTCCTGATAGAACATCACGCCCAGCAGCGCGATCAGTGTCACGAGGTCGCGGGCGAGCGAGGTGATCGTCATGTTGAGAACGTCACGGATCCCGTTGATGTTCTCGTTGATCTGCGCTGCGAGCCGTGCGGACCGGGCTTCACTGAAATAGCCGATGGAGAGCGACATCAGATGTGAAAACAGGCGCAGCTGGTAGCGCGCCACGATGTTGTTGCCGATCCTCGAGAGCGTCACGGCCTGACCGTATCCGGCAAAGCCGCGAAGCACAAAAGCCGCAAAGATCGAGCCGCAGATGATCCAGACGAGATCGGCGCGCCTGTTGGCGAAGGCCTCGTTGATGACGGCTTCCATGATCCAGGCGGTAAATGCGGTCGTCAGGGCAACCGTGAGCAGGCAGACGATGGCAAAGGCATAACCGCCCACATGCTGCCGCCCGTTCTCGGCGATGACGCGCTTCAGGACGGCGGAGACGCTGTCCATGTCTGGCTGGCGGGTCTGGCTATCGTGAGCGTCCAAAAAGAGTGTCCTGTCCTATTGCCTGTCACGCCTCGGCAGGCGCCGCCGCTCTATAGCCAGTCGCAGCGCCTTTGACCATAGCGGGGCAGGTCCGCTCAGCGCCAGTGGCGCCCCTCGGTCGCAAGCCCGAAATCCGAAGGTGCCGTCGCAAAGGCGGCAAGGCCGTGCAGGGCCGCCTGCGGATGGGTCACGACAAAGGTCGGAATGCTGTGCAGCAGCGCCTGATGCGGCGCCTTGTCCTCGAAGGCGGCGCGGAATTCGCCGCTCTGCAGTGCCGGCAGGATTTTCGGCGATATGCCGCCGGCGAGGAACACGCCGCCCTTGGCCATGAAGATCAGCGCCAGATCGCCGGCAACCCGACCGAGATAGGTTGCAAACAGGCTGAGCGCCTCGCCCGCCAGCGCATCTGCCCCGGCAATACCGGCAGACGAAACCTGTGCCGGATCCTCGTAGCGCGGCGTCAGGTTCCCCTCCGCCTTGCACAGCGCACGGTAGATATTCATCAGGCCGCGCCCGGAAAGCAGTTCTTCCGCCGAGATCCGGCCGAGCGTCGCGTTGGGGTCGCGGACCGGGGTCAGATGCGGCCAGATCTGGTGATCGCGGCTTGTGCGCGGGCCGACATCGACATGCCCGCCTTCGCCGGGCACCGGAAACCACATGTCGCGCGCCCGGACCAGTCCAGCAACGCCGAGCCCTGTGCCCGGACCCAGCACGACGCGTGAGCCGAGCGGGGCCTCGCTGAGCGAACCGAGATGCTGCCGATCGTCGACGCCGAGCGTCGCAGCAGCCAGGGCCTGGGCCTCGAAATCATTGAGAAGCAGCACTTCGGCAAAGCCGAGATCAGCCATCAGCACCTTGGGGCGCACCACCCAGGGGCAGTTGGTGAGCGGCACTTCGTCGCCCTTGATGGGGCCAGCCAGCGCCAGGATCAGCGACCGAGGCTTGTGGCTTGTTGTCTCCAGAACACTCGAGCGGATGGCGTCGTCGATCGTGGCGAAATCCTTGTTCACCACATTGGGGAAGCTGATCTTCTCGCCGCTCTCGTCAAGCAGGATCCAGAAGCGCGCATTGGTGCCGCCGATGTCACCGATCAGAATCGGAAAGGGGAGGGTGTCGTCGCGATGTGTCTGGGCCATGGTCTGTCCGGTCTTGGGCGTTGCTGCTCAGGCAGTCAGGGTCTGCATCAGGATGTCGGCGGTTGCGAGGTTCAGCGCCATCGGAATGTCATAGACGGTCGCCAGCCGCATCAGCGCCTTGACATCCACATCATGGGGCATGGGAGTCAAGGGGTCGACGAAGAAGACGAGCATGTCCACTTCACCCGTCGAGATCAATGCGCCGATCTGCTGGTCTCCGCCGAGCGGACCGCTTTTCAGCCGCGTCACATCGAGCTCGGGGACGGCATCCTTGATCCGCCCGCCCGTCGTGCCGGTCGCCACGATCCGCCAGCCCATGAGCTTTGCCTGGTGACGCCGGGCGAAATCCGCCATGTCGTCCTTCTTCTGGTCATGCGCGATCAGGGCGATGCAACGGGTGCGGCTCACGAGGGGACCCCAGCTGATTTAAATCGATTTGATAGACCCATCTAGCGCAGCCAGGATCACTTGAAAAGCACCCGGCGGAACCTCGTCTTCACCAACCGGCCGGCCGAGCGGGGGGAACCGGAACGATGGCGGGCAATTCGAAAGGCTCAGTCATCGTCGCGACCGGCGGTGCTGCGAACGCCGACGCACCGCTGCCGGGCATCGACCCACCCGCTGCCTGATAGGTCACTTCGTATTCGCTCGACGGTCCGCGCGCGTCGAGAACCATGGCGCAGGCCTTGGGGAGATCGGCGACCTGCATGGCCCGGGGCTTCGGCGCTGGCTTTGCGTTGGGGTCTTTCTTCGGTGCGGCCCAAGGCTCCTTGGTGAACCACCAGGCCAGCGACTGGTCGCAGCCATCGCCCGGCGGCACGGCCGCCTGCGGCTTGCAGCCGCTGGCACCGTCAGGGCAGCGCATGCGGATATGGAAATGCGCGTCATGTCCGTAAATTGGCCGGATCTTGCCGAGGACCGCGCGGTCACCCGTCCAGGTATCGCAAAGCTTCTTCTTGATCGCCGGATTGACGAAGATGCGCTCCACCTGCGGGTAGCTTGCCGCCCGCACCACGAGCCGTGCATGGGTATTGGTCCAGAGCCTCCTGTCGACGGTCAGGAATTTGTCCTTCTCCAGCATGGAGGTGAATGGCATTTCCTCGCGCTGCTGCGGGGAAAGCGCATTGGCGGGCTTCGGCGTGAACCAGATATCGGCGTCGAGCCCGATCTGATGCGAGGCATGGCCTGAAAGCATCGGTCCGCCGCGCGGCTGCGAGATGTCGCCGATCAGGATGCCCGAGCCCCAGCCGAGTTGCACTGCGTCTTTCGAGAAACGCTCGAGGAGCGTGATCATCTCGGGATGACCCCAGCGACGATTGCGCGACAGGCGCATCGCCTGCCAGGTGGGGCCGTCCGTCGGAATGGCGACGGCGCCGGCAATGCAGCCCTTGGCATAGGAACCATAAGGGGAGGGGGCCGCCTTGGCCGGCAGCGCCATGCCGCCGAAAAGCTCCTTGGCGGGACGTCCTTCGGCGGATGCCGTATCGCTGACGACGGTCGCGAATGCGCAGGCAAACGTCAGTGCCATGGCGAGCGGGCGTGCGCCCCTGGTTTTCTTCATCGTGTGCATGTCCCCGGTCTGTCCGGATTCGCTCCCTGCCGGTTGGCCGGGTGAATCACGGGTCAGTCTAGCCTGAAACGGAATTGGGGTGAATCTGCGGAAGGCCCGGCGCTCACATCTCTGTCAGTCCCCTGTTTTTTGCCTGGTTTTGCCCTATCCTGCTTCGCAACAAAAGCAGATACGGGGAAGTAGGCGGATGGATCGCAAAAAGTCGAGCTTCGCAGTCTGGGGCCTCATGGCAGTCTTGGCATTTGCGCCATCTCATGCAGTGGCGCAGGAAAACGCAGAGTCTTTCCGCCATGGCGTCTCGCTTCTGGGCGAGCTCAAATATGCGCCCGGCTTTGCCCATTTCGATTACGTCAATCCGCAAGCGCCGAAGGGCGGCACCTTGCGCATGTCGTCGACCGGAACCTTCGACAGCTTCAACCCGGTGCTCGACAGGGGCGAAGCCGCACCGGGCCTGATCAACGTCTTCGACACGCTTCTGAAAGACACGAGTGACGAGATTTCCACCGGCTACGGGTTGCTCGCAGAAGGCGTCTCATTCCCCAAGGACATATCGAGCGCCACCTTCCGTCTCCGCGCCGAGGCCCGCTTCGCTGACGGTGAGCCCGTCAAGCCGGAAGACGTGATCTTCAGCTTTGAGAAGCTCAAGGAATTGAACCCGCTCTACATGAGCTATTACAGCCACGTGGTTGCAGCTGAGAAGACGGGCGATCGTGACGTCACATTCCGCTTCGACCAGAAGAACAACCGCGAACTGCCGATGATCCTCGGCCAGTTCCCGGTTGTCCCGAAGCACTGGTGGGAGGCAAGCGGGGCTGATGGACAGTCTCGGGACATTGGGCGGACCACGCTGGAGCCGGTGATGGGGTCGGGGCCCTACAAGATCGCCGAGTTCACGGCTGGATCGACCATCCGCTACGAATTGCGGGACGACTACTGGGGCAAGGATCTCAACGTCAATCTGGGCTACAACAACTTCAAGAACATCACCTATACCATGTTCGGCGATCGAGACGTCGAGTTCGAGGCCTTCCGTTCCGGCAACACAGACTTCTGGCAGGAGACGCGGGCCGCGCGCTGGGCGACTGGTTTCGATTTTCCGGCCGCGCAGGACGGTCGTGTCAGGAAGGAGGAATACGAAAACCCCTTCCGTGCAACGGGCGTGATGCAGGCGCTGGTGCCGAACATGCGGCGCGAGATGTTCAAGGACCAGCGGGTCCGCAAGGCGCTCAACTACGCGCTCGACTTCGAGGAATTGAACCGCACCGTCTTTTACAATGCCTATTTCCGCGTCAGCAGTTTTTTCAATGGAACCGAACTTGCTTCCAGCGGGCTGCCTCAAGGTCAGGAACTGGAACTGCTGACGGCTCTTAAGGACAAGGTTCCCGCTTCGGTCTTCGATACGCCCTACACGAACCCCGTCGGCGGTTCACCGCAGGCGTCTCGCGACAATTTGCGCAAGGCTGTCGAGCTCTTCAAACAGGCGGGCTATGAACTTCGTGGCAATGCCATGGTCAACGCGCAGACCGGCCAGCCCTTCCGCTTCGAGCTCCTGTTGTCCAACCCCCAGCTGGAGGTGGTCGCGGTCCCCTACCAACAGCAATTGCGCAAGATTGGGGTGGAAATGGCGGTCCGTACGGTCGATCCCTCGCAATATACCAATCGAACCCGAAGCTTCGATTACGACATGACCTGGACCGTATGGGCTCAGACGCTCAACCCCGGCAACGAGCAGCGCGACTACTGGGGGTCGACATCCGTCAATCGTGAAGGCTCGCAGAACTACGCCGGCATTGCCGATCCGGCCGTCGACGCCCTGATCGAGAAGATCATCTTCCCGGCCGATCGCGAGGAGCAGGTCGCCGCAACCAAGGCCATGGACCGCGTGCTGTTGGCCCATGACTACGTCATTCCGCTCTACTACGGCGGTACGGCTCGCTATGCCTTCTGGGACAAGTTCGAGCACCCCGCCGAACTCCCGACCTACAGCACCGGCTTCCCCTCGATCTGGTGGGCCAAGGCTCCGTGATTTCGGCTCGGGGCTTGCGCCTCTTGTGTGAGACTCTAGGAATGGAGGGAACGAATCGCTGGAAAACGGAGCGGCTGATATTGGCTGACCAAACGAGCCTGGACATCGTGGGCAGATGTGATCCTGAACGGGGGCGCCGCGCATGACCGCCTATATTCTCCGGCGTCTGCTGCTGATGATACCCACAATGATCGGTATCATGGGCATCTCCTTCATCGTCATCCAGTTCGCCCCTGGCGGCCCCGTCGAGCAGGTCATCGCCCAGCTCAGCGGCCAGGCTGATGGCGCGGATGCGCGCCTGTCAGGCGGCGGGGACATGCTGGGGCAGTCCGCCGGTGTAGAGGAGGGGGGGTCCCGCTATCGCGGCGCCCAGGGCCTCGATCCGGAACTGATCGCCAAGCTCGAAAAACAGTTCGGCTTCGACAAGCCGCCGCTCGAGCGCTTTCTCGAGATGATGTGGAATTACATCCGCTTCGATTTCGGCGAGAGCTTCTTCCGCAACACTTCCGTCATCGACCTGATCATCGAAAAGCTGCCGGTATCCATCTCACTTGGCCTCTGGGTGCTCTTGATCTCCTACGCGATTTCGATCCCGCTCGGCATCCGCAAGGCGGTCTCCGACGGCTCCCGTTTCGATGTCTGGACGTCAGGTGTCATCGTCGTCGGCTACGCCGTCCCCGGCTTCCTGTTCGGCATCCTGCTGATCGTCCTATTCGCCGGCGGATCCTTCTTCGACTGGTTCCCGCTCCGCGGCCTCACCTCCGACAATTTCGACCAACTCTCCTGGTGGCAGAAGATCCTCGACTACTTCTGGCATCTCGCTCTGCCGCTGACTGCCCTCCTGCTCTCAGCCTTCGCCACGACCACACTGCTGACGAAAAACTCCTTCATCGACGAGATCAAGAAGCAATATGTCGTCACCGCCTGTGCCAAGGGTCTCGCCGAGCGCCAGGTGCTCTATGGCCATGTCTTCCGCAACGCCATGCTGATCGTCATCGCCGGCCTGCCGGGCGCCTTCATCTCGGCCTTCTTCACAGGCTCGCTTTTGATCGAGAACATCTTCTCGCTTGATGGCCTCGGTCGCCTCGGCTACCTCGCAATCGTCAACCGCGACTATCCGATCGTCTTTGCCACGCTCTACATCTTCTCGCTGATGGGCCTCGTGATCGGCCTGATCTCCGACTTGATCTACACCTGGATCGATCCGCGCATCGATTTCGACCGGAGGGATGTCTGATGTCCGCCGTCGAAACCACCATCATTGCCCCGCCGAAGAAGGGCTGGCTGAACCCGACGAACCGCCGAAGGCTCGAGAACTTCAAGGCGAACCGCCGAGGCTTCTGGTCCTTCTGGATCTTCATGGTCTTGTTCGTGCTCAGCCTGTTTGCCGAGTTCATCGCCAACGACAGGCCGGTAATCGCCTCCTACAAGGGCGAGATCCTCTTCCCCGTCATCGTCGATTACCCGGAAGAGAAATTCGGCGGCTTCCTGGCCGTCACCGATTATCGCTCGCCCTTCATCTCGGATGAGATCAACGCGAATGGCTGGATGGTCTGGCCGCCGATCCGTTATTCCTACCGCACGGTCAATTCCGAAGTGCCGCATTCGGCACCGACAGCGCCTTTCTGGCTGATGGACAAGGAGACCCGCTGCGCCGCCTATCCGCTGAAGGCCGAGGATCCGAACTGCGTGCTCGGCAACATGAATTGGCTAGGCACGGATGATCAGGCCCGCGACGTCATGGCGCGTATGATCTACGGCTTCCGCATTTCGATCCTCTTTGGCCTGGTACTTACGCTCGCCTCCGCCGCAATCGGCGTCACGGCCGGTGCCGTCCAGGGCTATTTCGGCGGCTGGACCGACCTTCTGATGCAGCGCTTCATCGAGATTTGGTCGTCCATGCCGGTTCTCTACATCTTGCTCATCATCGCGGCCATCCTGCCGCCCGGCTTCTTTGTCCTGCTCGGCATCATGCTGCTTTTCTCCTGGGTCGGCTTCGTCGGCATCGTGCGCGCCGAATTTCTGCGCGCGCGCAACTTCGAATACGTGAATGCAGCCCGGGCGCTCGGCGTCGGCAATTGGACGATCATGTTCCGCCATCTCCTGCCAAACGCCATGGTCGCGACCCTGACCTTCCTACCCTTCATCCTCTCAGGCTCAATTACGACGCTCACCTCGCTCGACTTCCTCGGCTTCGGCATGCCGCCGGGCTCTCCTTCGCTCGGCGAACTGATTGCGCAGGGCAAACGCAACCTCCAGGCCCCCTGGCTCGGCCTCACCGCCTTCTTCACCATGTCGATCATGCTCTCGCTCCTGATCTTCGTCGGCGAAGCCGTCCGCGATGCGTTTGATCCAAGGAAGACCTTCCGGTGATGGGTCGCGCTATCCCCGCCGCGCCGCTATACTGGCTAAAGTGCAACCTTTGCCGGAGGGCGTTTGGATGACTAAGGTCGTGCTTGAACACTACCCGGTTTCTAAACTGCCGAAAGATATGCGGGAGGGATTACCCGAGACCGGTTTGGCGCGAGTTACCGTCGAAATCACTCCAGAGGACGACAGTCCGCTCACGTCGTTTTTCGGTCTTGAGGGAGCGGACACGGACGTGGGTGAAAACCTCACGAAACTCCTGAGGCATCGTCAGGACTTCCCGGAGCGTTACAGCCATGCTGGTTCCATGGCCGAGGCGGTTCAACGGATCCGCGAATTGCGCGACGAGTGGGATGAGGAATGACGCGTCCTGCCTCCATCTATCTCGACACAAATATCCTCATCCTGTTCAAAGAGATTCAGAGCCCCGAACAGGAACAGCTCGCAGCCTTGCTGGCTCGCTGTCGCAGACTTGGGCATATACCGTTTACCAGCACGCTCACCTACAGCGAACTGCTGGTCAAACTGCTTGCCGACGACAATCGCGACCTCATAGAAACCTATGAAAGCTGGATCGGAGGCGGATTGTGGCTGAAGACGGTTCCGCCATCGCCTGCAGTCTTGTTGACCGCCTCACTCGTCAGAGCGCAATCAAGCAAAATCAAGCTGCCCGACGCCATCCACCTTGCGAGTGCGATTTTCGCGGGATGCTCAGTCTTTCTTTCTGCCGATACTGGTTTGACCGACATTGATGAACTCATTCATCATGTCCGCGGCAAACTTCCGATGACGCCGTTGAAGGTTCTCCGCCCTGACGAACCCACGCTCACCTCCCTAATCGAAAGCCTCACCGCATGACCGAACCCCTGCTCTCCGTGCGCGATCTGTCCGTCGCCTTCCACCAGGGTGGCCGCGAGAGCCTGGCGGTCGACCGTGTCTCGTTCGACATCCAGCGCGGCGAAATCGTCGCTTTGGTTGGCGAATCCGGCTCCGGCAAATCGGTCTCCGCCGCGTCGGTCCTGAAGCTCCTGCCCTATCCGTCAGCGAGCCACCCATCCGGTCAGATCCTGTTCGACGGACGCGACCTTATGACCGCAAGCGAGCCCGAGCTCCGCGCGGTGCGCGGCAACGACATCACCATGATTTTCCAGGAGCCGATGACCTCGCTCAATCCGCTTCACTCGATCGAGCGGCAGATCAGCGAAATCCTCGCACTTCACCAGCGGTTGCAAGGCGCATCCGCCCGCGCCCGCGTGCTCGAACTTCTGCACCAGGTCGGCATTCGCGAGCCGGAAAAGCGGCTGACAGCCTTCCCGCATGAACTCTCGGGCGGCCAGCGCCAGCGCGTGATGATCGCCATGGCGCTGGCCAATAGGCCGAAGCTGCTGATCGCCGATGAGCCTACCACAGCCCTCGACGTCACTGTCCAGGCCCAGATCCTCGAACTCTTGGGGCGCCTCAAGTCCGAGCACGGCATGTCCATGCTGTTCATCACCCATGACCTCGGCATCGTCCGCAAGTTCGCCGATCGCGTCTGCGTCATGACCAAGGGCAAGATCGTCGAGGCAGGTCTAGTCGAGGATATCTTCGAGCGACCCCAGCATGCCTATACGAAGAAATTGCTCGCCTCGGAGCCGCGTGGCGAACCGCCGCTTCTGGACGAAACGAAGCCTATTGTGATGCAAGGCGAAGACATCCGTGTCTGGTTCCCGATCAAGGCCGGCTTCCTACGCCGTACCGTCGATCACGTGAAGGCCGTCGATGGCGTGGATCTGACGCTGCGTGCCGGCCAGACGCTCGGCGTGGTCGGCGAATCCGGCTCAGGCAAGACGACGCTCGGTCTTGCCCTTTCACGCCTCATCTCCTCGAAGGGGCGGATCAGCTTCATTGGCAAGGACATCGATGCCTTTTCCTATAGCGAGATGCGGCCGCTGCGCGATCGGCTGCAGATCGTCTTTCAGGACCCCTTCGGTTCGCTCAGCCCGCGCATGTCCGTGGGCGAGATCATCGCGGAAGGTCTGAAGGTTCACGAAAAGCAGTTGACAGCAGAAGAGCGCGACAGCCGCGTCGCCTGGGCACTGGAGGAAGTCGGCCTCGACCCCGCCACCCGCTGGCGCTACCCACATGAATTCTCCGGCGGCCAACGCCAACGCATCGCGATCGCCCGCGCCATGGTGCTGAAACCCCGTTTCGTCATGCTCGATGAACCGACGTCGGCCCTCGACATGACCGTCCAGGCCCAGGTGGTCGATCTCCTGCGCGATCTTCAGGCCAAACACGACCTCGCCTATCTCTTCATCAGTCATGACCTGAAGGTCGTGAAGGCGCTGGCCAATGAGCTGATCGTCATGCGCGGCGGCAAGGTGGTGGAGAAAGGTCCGGCCGCAGAGGTCTTCGCGGCGCCCAAGGCCGACTACACCCGCGCGCTGATGGCCGCCGCCTTCAATCTCGAAGCCGTCGAAGCTGGCGGCATCCGCCAATAATGTGAGTCTGCAATGTCCGAAAAACGCCCCGTCGTCGTCGATCTCCGCTTTGCGCGCGAAAGCGTCGTCAAAGCGCTTCGCTTAGCCTTCCCCGATCGTCCGGTTATCGACATGGGCGACCCGGCGAATGCAGACCGCGATCTCTCGGATGCCGAATTCGCCGTGGTCTGGAAACCGGATCCGGCCCTCTTTCGTTGTGCGACCGGGCTCAAGGCGATCTTCTCCGGCGGTGCCGGCGTCGATCACATCCTCTCGGCCTATGAGTTGCCGGACCTGCCCATTGTTCGTTTCGTCGATCGCAGCCTGACGGACCGCATGAGTGAATGGGTCGTCTGGCAATGTCTCCATCATCTGCGCAACGGTATCGCCTATGCCGGCCAGCAGCAGGATTGCGTCTGGCACGAGATTGCCGATCAACCGGAAGCTCGCGATGTCACGGTCGGCGTCATGGGCCTCGGGGTCTTGGGGGCTGATGCCGTTCACAAGCTCAAGATCATCGGCTTCGATGTCATAGGCTGGTCCCGTCGCGAGAAAGAGATCGACGGCGTCGAAACTTTCGACGCAAAGGGGCTCGACGCCTTCCTCGGTCGCACCGATATCCTGGTCGGCCTTCTGCCGCTGACGGACGACACGCGCGGCATCTACGACCGCGCTCTGTTTTCCAGGCTGCGTCGCTCCGGCCCCCTGGGCGGTCCAATCTTTCTCAATGCCGGTCGCGGCGGCAGCCAGAAGGAAGCTGAGCTGGTCGAATCCCTCAAGGACGGCACCCTGAAGGCAGCGTCACTCGATGTGTTCGAAAAGGAGCCGCTCGATCGTGACAGCCCGCTTTGGTCGATGCCGAACGTGATCGTCACTCCCCATGCCGCTGCCGCCTCCGATGTACGTGCGCTCTTCCGCCACGCTGAGGCGCAGATCGCTCGGCTCGAGGCTGGCAAGCCGCTTGAATTCGTTGTCGATCGTACCGCTGGCTACTAGCCGCCCGAGAATTGCGGGAACAAACCCGGCTGAGCTCCCGTTTCCCATGAGAATTCGCGCCTTGCGCGCCTCAGGACACAAGGGAGCAACCAAATGAGCAGCCGAACCGATCTTCCCGACACGACAGACCGTCGCACACGCGGCCTGCAGCCGGAACCCATGACGCCGACCGAGGCGCGTCAGGGTTTTAAAGGCAAACCGGTCCTCATCGTGCTGCTCGGCGGGCTGATCCTCGCCATGCTCGTCTGGATCCCGGCCGAATGGTGGGGCAATTCGATTGCGCCGAGCGAACCGGCCAACCAGCCGGTCGAGCAGACGGCCCCGTCGCCGAGCGAGAACAACGGCCAGGGTCAGGTCGTACCGGACTCCAGCCCTACCCCCAGCCAGTAACGCGGTTCAATCTCCCGGAGAGCGGTATAATGGCGCTCTCTGGACATTCCCCCGGTGATTGCCGATAACTGCAGCGGAAACGGCCGAAGCATTTCGGCTGTCCCCCGTAGTCCCCCTGCGGATGGCAAGGCAGTCGATCATGACCAAGACAGATATCGCGACCAGGGTTTACAACCACGCCTGGAAGCTCGATCCCATCATCCGCAGCCTGATCGACACGGACTTCTACAAACTGCTGATGCTCCAGATGATCTGGAAGCTCTATCCCCAGGTGAACGCAACCTTCACGCTGATCAATCGCACGACCTCGGTCAGACTCGCCGATGAGATCGATGAACAGGAACTGCGGGACCAACTTGATCATGTTCGCTCGCTGCGGTTGACCAAGAAGGAAATGATCTGGCTAGCGGGTAACACGTTTTACGGTCGCGCCCAGATCTTCGAGCCTGAATTCCTCGCCTGGCTCGGCAATCTCCAGCTCCCCGAATACGAACTCTCCAAGCGGGACGGCCAATACGAATTGACCTTCCACGGCTCCTGGATGGAAACGACGCTGTGGGAAATTCCAGCGCTTGCCATCATCAACGAGCTGCGCTCACGGGCTGCCATGCGCTCCCTCGGCTATTTCACCCTTGACGTGCTCTATGCGCGTGCCAAGGCAAAGATGTGGTCCAAGGTCGAGCGCCTCCGCGAACTGCCAGGTCTGCGCATTTCCGATTTCGGCACCCGTCGTCGACACAGCTTCCTTTGGCAGCGCTGGTGCGTCGAAGCCCTGAAGGAGGGTATCGGCCCGGCCTTCACCGGCACGAGCAATGTGTTGCTCGCGATGGATTCCGATCTCGAAGCCGTCGGGACAAATGCCCATGAACTGCCGATGGTCGTCGCAGCCTTGGCAGAGACCGATGAGCAACTGGCCGCAGCCCCCTATCAGGTTCTGAAAGACTGGAATCGCCTCTATGGCGGCAATCTGCTGATTGTCCTGCCGGATGCTTACGGCACCACGTCCTTTCTTCAGCATGCACCGGAATGGGTCGCCGACTGGACCGGTTTCCGACCAGACAGTGCGCCGCCGATCGAAGGCGGCGAGAAGATCATCGAATGGTGGAAGAAAATGGGCCGGGATCCGCGCAAGAAGCTCCTGATCTTCTCGGACGGTCTGGACGTCGATGCGATCATCGACACCTACCGCCACTTTGCCGGTCGCGTTCGCATGTCCTTCGGCTGGGGGACCAATCTCACCAATGACTTCGCCGGCTGCGCGCCTGTGGAGATTGCCGGTCTGAAGCCGATTTCCATCGTCTGCAAGGTTTCGGAAGCCAACGGCCGCCCGGCAGTCAAGCTTTCCGACAATCCGCGCAAGGCGACCGGCGATCCGGAGGAAGTCGAGCGTTACCTCCGCTTCTTCGGCTCCCAGGACCGCGTCGAGCAGGCCGTTCTTGTCTGACCTTCGGTTACGCTGATGCTTTAGCAGTCTTGCATCCGCCGCCTTCGCCATGCAGTCTGAGGGCTGCGGGAGGGAGCCCGCAATCCGCAAGGGAGGACGACCGGATGGACATGCAAGGCAGCGAGCGCATTGAAGCGCCGGTGGAAACCGTATGGCGTGCGCTGAACGATCCCGAAATCCTCAGGCAGTCCATTCCGGGCTGCGAAAGCCTGGAAAAGACCTCTGACAGTCAGATGGCCGCCAAGGTCGTTCTGAAGATCGGGCCGATCAAGGCAAAGTTCGAAGGGGCCGTCGAGCTGCACAATCTGAATCCGCCGTATTCCTACACGATATCAGGCGAAGGGAAGGGCGGTCTGGCCGGTTTTGCCAAGGGTGGTGCAGATGTGACCCTGACACCGGAAGAGGACGGAGCGACTTTGCTCACTTATACGGTAAAGGCCGAGGTCGGCGGCAAGATCGCCCAGCTGGGTAGCCGTCTGATTGAATCGACCTCCAAGAAGCTTGCAGGTGAGTTCTTCTCGAACTTCAATTCCGCAGTCACCGGCGGCGTAGAGACAGACGCTTGACGGATGATGCAGGATCGGGTGAAAGCCCGGCACAAGGAAGCGGCGGCATCGTGGAACCAGCCGAGATGATTCGGCCTTAAGGGGACATGATGATGAACGAAGGACCTGATCAGTATTTCGAGCAGCAGGATATGGCGATCAAGCTGATGCTTCTCGAGAACAAATCCGACGAACTGACGGACATCCTGGTTGAAGCGCTGCAGGATGCGTTGAAGCTCCTGGAAGAAGAGCTCACGACCGTCCACTGATAGTGACCTGTCTGTCGATCAGAACCTGTCGGAGACCTGGATCCCGGCGGGCCCCAGAATGACGGCGATCAGCACCGGCAGAAAGAACAGGATCATCGGAACGGTGAGCTTCGGCGGAAGGGCTGCTGCCTTTTTCTCCGCTTCGTTCATGCGCTCGTCGCGCCCCTCTTGTGCAAGCACGCGCAGAGCTTGCGCGACAGGCGTGCCGTATCGGTCGGCCTGGATGAGGGCCTGAACGACGTTCTTGACACCGTCGAGCTGCGTTCGTGTGCCTAGATTTTCGAGCGCCTGGCGGCGGTCGGGAAGAAACGAAAGTTCGGCCGTGGTCAGCACCATTTCCTCGGCAAGCTCGGGCGATTGCTCGCCGATTTCGTCCGAGACGCGCCGCATCGCCGCTTCCAGCGAGATACCCGATTCCACGCAGATCAGCATCAGATCCAGCGCATCCGGCCAGGCGCGCTTGATTGACTGCTGACGTTTTGTGATGCGGTTCGAAATGTAAATGTTCGGCAGGTAAAAGCCGAGATAGCCGCCGAGAATGGTGACGAACAGACGAACCGGCAGCGCCTTTTCGGCCAGATTGCCGAGCACGAAGATCCAGAAGGCCGTAAGTGCGAGCGTTGCGAACGGCAACAGGAAACGCGCCAGCAGGAACATGTTCAGCGCGTTCTGCGACCGAAGACCCGCCGCCTTCAGCTTGTCCACCGTGGTGTCATCCACCAGGGCTTTACGCAGGTTGAAGCGTTCGACGATGTCACGGACGGACTTGTTGTTGGTCGTGCGCAGCGATGCCCGTCCCTGTGCGGCGTCGGAATTCAGCTTGGCGCGCTCGCGCGCCCGGATGAGGTCACGCTCGGTCGACACGGCCCGCATGCGTTTGTTGAGATCGCCCCGCTCCAGATATGGCATGGCAATGGTGTAGAACGTCCCGAACACCGCAAGCGCCACCAGGACGGCGATGATCAGTGCCGGATCGGTCACTTGTGCAGCCCAGTCTTCGGTCATCCCACCAGCCCCTCAAATCTCGAAATTGATCATGTTGCGCATGACCAGCAGACCGATACTCATCCAGACCGCAGAAATCCCGAGGATCAGGTGGCCGCGCGAATCGGTGAACAGGATCGTGATGTAGCCGGGGGACGTGATGTAGACGAGAAACGCCACGATGAAGGGCAGGGCGCCGATGATCGCGGCCGATGCCTTCGCTTCCATCGAAAGCGCGTTGACCTTGGCTTTCATCTTCTTGCGGTCGCGCAACACGCGCGAGAGATTGGCGAGCGCTTCGGACAGGTTGCCGCCGGCCTGACCCTGGATCGCAATGACGATGGCAAAGAAGCTGACTTCCGAGAGCGGCATGGTCTGCTGCATGCGGGCAACGGAGTCTGCGACGCTGAGGCCCAGCTGCTGCGATTCGACGATGCGGCGGAACTCGGTCTTGACCGGTTCCTGGCCATCGGAGGCAATCATCCGGATTGCGTCGTTGAGCGGCAGACCCGATCGGATCGAGCGCACCATCACGTCGAGCGAATTGGGGAATTCCTCCAGAAACTTCTTCTGTCGGCGGCCCACGAGGAAGCCGACGATCCAGCGCGGCAAACCGAGACCGGCAACGATGGCGGCGCCGACGATCACAAGGATCGGCATCCCGGCGAGGAAAGTCATCGCGAGGACAACGATGCCAAGAACGCCGCTCAAGACGTAGAACTGGGTGAGTGAAACCGAAAGGCCGGATTGCACCAGCTTGGCCTTCATGCTTGCGGCATTGGCCTTCTTGGTCTTTTCCTGTTGCTGCTTCTTCTCGAGTTCCTTGAGCGAATCCTGAACCGATTTGCGGCGCTTCGAGATCTCCTGCACGCGATCGCGTGCGGCCTTCATCTGCGCCGTGTCCGTTTCCGCCGATCGCACCCTGTTGATACGGGTCGCGGTTTTCTTGTCCGTTTCGATCCGGGAATAGAGCACCCCATAGGCGATCGCGCCTGTCGAAACGGCGGCGAGGAGGACGATGGCCAGGATGGTGGGATCGATGCCGAACATGGTGATCAGATCCCCTTGGACTTCTGTTCCATGGCGTCGAGTGCTGCCGCCAGGCGACGATCTTCGTTGTAGTAGCGAGCGCGATCCCAGAAATGCGGCTTGCCGATCCCGGTCGACATGTGCCGGCCGATGATCTTGCCAGCAGCGTCTTCGCCGTCGATTTCGTAGCGCATCAGGTCCTGGGTGATGATCACATCCCCTTCCATCCCGATCACCTCGGTGATGTGGGTGATGCGACGTGAACCGTCGCGCAGGCGCGCCGCCTGAATGATCACGTCGATCGATCCGGAGATGATTTCGCGTACGGTCTTGGCCGGCAGCGAAAAGCCGCCCATGGCGATCATCGATTCCATACGGCTGAGGCACTCGCGCGGCGTGTTGGCGTGGATGGTGCCCATCGATCCGTCGTGACCCGTGTTCATCGCCTGCAACAGGTCGAAGACTTCGGGTCCGCGCACTTCACCGACGATGATGCGTTCGGGACGCATACGCAGGCAGTTCTTGACGAGGTCACGCATGGTGATCTCGCCTTCGCCTTCGATGTTCGGCGGACGGGTTTCCAGGCGCACCACATGCGGCTGCTGCAGCTGCAGTTCGGCCGTGTCTTCGCAAGTGATGATGCGCTCGTCAGTGTCGATGAAGCCCGTCAGGCAGTTCAGCAGCGTCGTCTTACCCGAGCCGGTACCACCTGAGATGACTACGTTGCAGCGGACGCGCCCGATGATCTGCAGCACTTCTGCACCTTCGGGCGTAATCGCGCCGAACTTGACCAGCTGGGCAAGGTTCAGCTTGTCCTTCTTGAACTTACGAATGGTGAGCGCCGGACCGTCGATCGCGAGCGGCGGTGCAATCACGTTGACACGCGATCCGTCGGGAAGGCGGGCGTCGCAGATCGGGCTCGACTCATCGACGCGACGCCCGACCTGGCTGACGATGCGCTGGCAGATCGAGAGGAGCTGCGAATTGTCGCGGAACCGGATCTCGGACTCGATCGTCTTGCCACCGACTTCGATGAAGGTCTGGCCGGCACCGTTGACCATGATGTCGGCGATGTCGTCGCGGGCCAGAAGCGGTTCGAGCGGACCGTAGCCCAGAACGTCGTTGCAGATGTCGTCGAGCAGCTCTTCCTGCTCCGAGATCGACATCGCGAAGTTCTTGATCGTGATGATGTCGTTGACGATGTCGCGGATTTCTTCGCGCGCGCTTTCGCCATCGAGCTTGGCGAGCTGCGACAGATCGATCGTGTCGATCAGTGCCGAGAAGACCTGGCTCTTGGTGTCGTAATAGTCCTCTGTCCGCGGCGGCTTCTTGCGGCCGGGCGTCTGCATCGAAGGCGGTGTCACCTGCTGACGTGTGCTGACTTCCGGGCTGCCGGGTTCGATGAGCGTGCTGGAGCGTGCCGCGGGCGCAGCAGCAGACGGCTGTGTCGGGATCGTGCCGACGCCCGCCCCGCCCTTGCCGAAACCGTCGTTTCCGCGTTTGCCAAACATGAGCTCTACCTGTTCCTGTTAGCGGTCTACTTCTTGCGCAGCTTTTCGATGAACGAGCCGAGACCCGCCTTCTTGGGTTTTTTGATCGTGGCACGGCCCGTGACGAGATGTGCGAGCTGCGAGAACGTCTCCGCCGTCGGCGATTTGCCATCCATCTCGCTGATCATCCGGCCGCTATTGGCAGCGGTGCCGAAAAGCTGGGCGTCGAACGGGATGATTGCGACCGGATCGAGCTCGAGCGGTTCGAAGAAGTCTGCTGGCGCGATCTCCGGCCGCTTCGGCATGCCCACCTGGTTGAGGATGAGATGCGGCGCCTTGTCCTGCGGTCTCAGCTTTTTCAAGGCATCGATCATGTTCTTCATGTTGCGCAGATTGGCGAGGTCCGGCGCGCAGGTGATAACGATCTCGTCGACGTCAGAAAGCACCGCACGGGTCCAGTCGGCCCAGGTATGCGGCAAGTCGAGCACCGTCACGGGAGCGCTCCGCTGCAAAACGTCGAGGATCGGCTGGAAGGCGCCGCGCTCGTAGTCGTAACCGCGGTCGAGCATCGACGGGGCTGCGAGCAGCGAAAGGTTCTGCCCGCATTTGGTCAGCAGTCGGTCGAGAAAGACTTCGTCGAGACGCTCAGGCGAAAACACGGCTTCCGCCATGCCCTGGGCCGGATCCTGGTCGAAGTCGATATTCGCGGTACCGAAGGGCAGATCGAGGTCGGCAAGCACCGTTTCGGTCGAAAACAGCGACGAAATGCCGAAGGCGCAGTTATGCGCAATGGTCGAGGACCCCACGCCGCCCTTGGCGCCGATGAAGGCGATGCTGCGGCCGAGCGGCTCGGCCTCCGGATCGACGAAGATCGAGGCGATGGAACTCATCATGTCGGCCATGGTGAAGGGCGCCACGATGTATTCGGAAATGCCGTTACGGATCAGTTCGCGGTAGAGCGCGATATCGTTGTGCCGGCCGACGAGGATCACCCGCGAGCTCGGATCGCAGACTTGGGCCAGCGGTGCCAGCTCCGTCATCAGGTCGCGCGGTCCCGCGTCTGTTTCCAGAATGATGAGGTTCGGCGTCGGCGTCGAGGAGAACATGTTCGCTGCTGCGGCGATATTGCCATGCGTGATACGCATGCTGACACGCGCCATGCGTCGGTCGCCGGCGCATTGCTCCATCGTCCGATGCACGCCGTCGCTGATGCAGAAGGCATGGATCGAGATGCGCGGCAACGGACGCAGGCTTTCGACGTCGCCCGCGATCACGCTCTCGGAAGCGCTACGATATCCCTCGTTGGATTCGCCGATGTCATAGTCGATCGCGTTCATGCTCTCATCCTGTCCTCTTGGACCGCAGTCACATCAATTCGTGGAGGTGTCGCTGCCCTGGCGATAAAGTCCGATCACGGTCGAGCGCCTGGTGGCGTCGATCGGAGCCATGTCGCGGGGGGTGACGAGATCCATCGGATTGGCGATTTGTTCGGCGAGGTTGCTCTGCGTCGCGCAGCCGAAATTGTGATAGTTCTTGTTGCTGAAGGTGTTGTTCTGCAGGTCCTCCGGCCATTCGCCGCAGGGATTGGTCATCGCGGTGATCGCGACATAGCTGATCCTGACAGGGGCCGCATTGCTGTTGGCTTCTGCCTGATACGACGTTTCGATGATCTTGTTGGCAGCAACGCCCCGCGTGGTCAGAACATGGCGGATCTGCTTGCGCATGGCCGACGCCGCGCCGGAATTTGGTGAGCCATGCGGCACCAAGACCTGGATCGTGCCCGTCGACGCCGACAGATAGTCTGCGGCAAATCCGGCGATCGAATCCTGCACGCCAACCGTCAGCGACCGGTCGCCCGAGGCGATCGGAACGTCGAGCGTGTGTTCCACTTCGCTCAGCATGATCGGATGTCGCGTACGGTAGTCGTCGGGGATAGCGGACGTTGTCATCCGGTCCTTCGTGCTGCCGCAGCCGGAAAGCGCGACGGCTGTTCCGACAACGAGGCCGGCAAGGACGATACGCTGGAATGAATGACCCACTGATGCCATGGCTGGCCGACTTTCCCTAACTTGACGCGTCGAATGTTTCATCACGATCCTCACGCCGTTCACTTGTAGATGAAGCCGACAGCGCCATGATATTGGCCGGTCGGTTGGTTGTTCTCGCGGCGGCCATAGACCTTGTTCACCTTGTTCAGGAAGAAGGTCGCGCCGTCGTTCTCGGGGTTGAAGTTGTCATCCGGTCGCGACAGGGCACCGCGTGCAACGGGCCGCACCAGATAGGGCGTCGCGATGATCACGAGTTCCGTTTCGTTGCGCTGGAAGTCCTTGCTACGGAACAGCGTGCCGAGAACGGGTACCTTGGAAAGCCCGGGCAGCCCGGACATCGCCTGGCGAATATTGTCCTGAACGAGACCGGCAATCACGATCGAGCCACCGGACGGCAGTTCGACCGTCGTTGAGGCTTCACGCTTGCGGATCGAAAGGAAGGTCGAGCCCGGGACCTGATTGAGAACGTTGCCCGTGACCTGCGAGGATTCCCAGGTCGGCTCGGAGACATTGGTCTCGATCTGTAGGCTGATACGACCGGGCGCCAGAACGACCGGACGGAAGTTCAATTCGATGCCGTAGTCGATGCTTTGCGTCGTGCGTTCGATGGAAGTGCCTTCTTCGTCGCTCGACACCTCCTGCGGTCCGGCAAGCCGGAATTCGCCGCCGACGTAGAACTTTGCGGGCTCGCCCGAAATTGCGGTTAGGCTCGGCTCGGCCAGCGTGCGCATGACGCCGGCCTGCTCCATGGCATTGATGTAGGTATTGAGCCCGAGGCCGCCGATGCCAGCAGAAATCGTAGCCGTCCCTGTCGGATCGATGGCATTGCCGAGGTTCGACGGATTGGCATAGCTGATGCCGGTCGATCCGTCGGAGATGCTGCCCGAGAAACCAAGCTGCTTCAGCACCTGCCGGCTGACTTCTGCCACGGTGACCTTCAGGGTCACCTGATCCTCGCCCTCGATGGTCAGGAGGTTGACGATCTGTGATGTCTGTCTCTGTTCGGCATAGATCGCGACGGCGCCGTCGCCGCTGCTCTCGCTTGTCGCGGTCGTGTTGCGGGTGGTCGCTTCACCGCCCTTAAGGAAAGCTTCCGCAAGGCTCGCTGCGCGAGATGCATCCTGCGGGGTACGCACGCTGCCGGTCAGGACGATGTTGTCGGAGACGATTTCGACCTTGATGTCGGATTCTGGAATGAAGCGGCGCAGATTGGTTTCAAGACCCGAGATGTCGCGCTCGATCTGGATATCCAGGCTGACGATCTCCTCGCCATTGGCGCCGAAGATGAAGATATTGGTCTGACCGACCATCTTGCCGAACAGATAGATTCGGCGCGACGAGCGCGTCACAGCATCGGCCATGACCGGATCTGCGACCAGGATGTCGTGTGCATCTGCGGGTAGGTCGACAACCAGCGCCTTGTTGAGGCCGAGCTTTACCGCCCGGCGAGCGCCGGGACCGGAATTGGTAATGCGCAGGACCGTCTGCTGGGCCGCTTCCGCTGCAGGCACCATGGATCCGTGGTCAAGAAAGGAGCTCGGAGCACCTGTGATCGCCATGGCAAAGGCGATGCTTGCGGTCAGCGATACCTTCAGTTTGTGTGTCAGACTGGCCACGATGGGTCTCCACTCATTGCATGGAATTGGCGGTCGATGAGGTCGACTTGACCACCTCGCCAGACTTGATGACCTGGATGGTCGGCTGACCGTCTCCGCCGCTGAGCAGATGGTCGGCAGCCGACGTGTCTTCTTCCTGCGCGTCGGCGACCGAACGCAGGGCGAGCGACAGGCGGTCTGCCATCTGTTGTGCCACTGCGATGACCTTGGTCTGGTCCGGGGTCAGTTCGAGGGTTGCCGTCGTGCCAATGACGGATTTGGAGCCATCTGGCGCTTCCGCAATCTGCTGGTCGATCGCCAGGACGCGAACATTGGAGAGGATGGTCTCCGTCAGGAAATTGTCTTCCTCACCCTTGCGGACCATGATCACGTCGACGCGGTCGTTCGGCAGGATGAAACCACCGGCGCCGGTTGCCACCGAAATCTCGGTCGAGACGGCCCGCTTGCCGGAGGGCAGGAGTGCCGAGAGAATACGGGAAGAGGAATCGGCAATCTTTTCACGCCGCAGCGGCTCGCCTTCGAAGACGGGCAGGCGAACGACGACGCCGGACAGCTCGGCGATGGCATCCGGCCGCGTCGACGATGTGATGAAGCCATCCACCACGCTGCCTTCCGGCCAGGCCATCCAGCGCATGGAGTTTTCGTCGAGGCGCGCACCGACCGGAAGGTTCGCCGCTGAGACGAGCACCTCGACGGTCGGCTCCTTCTCCACGACGGCATCCTGCACGATCACGGTCTGGTTGCCGCTGAGCCGCATGGCAAGCAGACCGGCCATACCGGCAGCCACGACGGCGACAGCGAGTATGATGAGGCGGGCGGGTTTCATGATCGATCCTCGGGCGACGCAATAGGTTCTACCGGCAAGGTTGATCAGGAATTGGTGTACTTATGGTTAATGACCCGCTTACATTTGTAGTTAACGGAAGGTTTCTTCAGTCCCCGTCAGAGCGCATTCTGAATGGCTGAAACTACAAGCGGTGAATTTGGATAGGCCAGCAGACCTGCTCCGCCGATCGCAATCGCGTAAGGGATTTTCTTTGCGACCATCAAAGTTTGCGGAAGTCGGACGCCAACGGTCGCGAGCTTGTCCCAATTGGCACGCAAGAGCATGATCAGGATGGTCAGCACACCGCCGAGATATCCCGTATAGACGATAAACTCGAAGAGCGAATGGTTGAAACCGAACCAGAGCGCCGCAGCCGTCAAGAGCTTGGCATCGCCGCCGCCCATGACATTGAGCGCAAAGAGAGCGAAACATCCCAAGAATACCAGCAGACCCGCCGCCAGATGCCAGCCGAGCTCGATCACGGTCAATCCGCTGAACGGAGCAATCAGGACGAAGGCACCGATCAGCAGGAGTGAGATCCAGTTCGGGATCGTCATCTCCAGAAAATCTGTGAGGGCTGCCAGAACCAGGCAGGCTGGAAGCACGATAAATACGATCGCTGAATACATGGCCGCTACTCCTCGTCAGCCGAGATACCCGATTTGTGTTGAAATTCCGGAAACGGACATCCCGCTAATTTTGAAAGTGCTGAAAATGCAAAAAGGCCGCCCGAATAGGCGGCCTTCAAACTCTTCGTTACGCCACTCTTAGTTGGCGTCTCGGGCACCTTCCATCTGTTCAGAGACGTTCTGGAACGTGTCGTTCAGAGCGCCGCCGAGGGTCGTCGCGCCGGTGATCAGGGCGACCGAGATGAGGGCGGCGATAAGGCCGTATTCGATTGCGGTTGCGCCGGACTCGTCCTTGACGAAACGTGCGAAAAGCTTGGTCATGTTATTTCTCCTACTCCGCGAGGTTGATCAGCACTGCCGGCAACTGTTTGCCGTTGCTCGGATGTCGCCAACCTAAGCGGCGGCCTATTGCCATCGGCTTAAGAAAAACGGTTACCGGATCGTGAAACGGCGCAAGCCTCCGGTGTGGTAAATGAATGCTGGCTTCGAACGATAAGATACCGCCCATCTCAGTCAAAACAGCCCATAAGCGGGAGCTTCTCCGCTCTTGTGCCGGGTCCGGCATTGCGAGGCCCTCCTCGTTGCGAGCAAATGTTAACGCATCTCCTCGCCATGCTGCCCCCGAATGGCACACATTCGACCAATGCGCCGCTCGAGCCGGTGGCAAATTTCGATAACAGAGTCGGACGGGTGCTCTGTCTGGGGCTCCAGAAATGCACTTAACCCTTCATTCACCAAAAGCCGGCATGCTTCCGGCAACATCCTCACGCGCGTATCCAAAGGCACGTTCATGTCCGATCGTCTTCTTGCTGCCGCCGCCGCCATGACCATGGTCCTGGCCACGCTCTCGTCAGCAACCGTTGTGCATGCGCAAGATGAAGGTATCCTGCGCGTCTATATGAACAGCGCCCGCGTGCTGAAGCTGGATCGCCCGGTGAGCAAAGTGATCGTCGGCAATGCCGAAGTTGCCGATGCGACCGTTGCCGACGCACGCACCATCGTTCTGACAGGCCGTTCCTACGGCACGACAAACCTTGTCCTGCTGGATGCCGACGGCAATGCCATCCTCGACGAACGCATCCTCGTATCGATCGACGAGGCCAGCACTGTGCGAGTGTTCAAGTCCACCGCGCGCACCGTTCTCTCCTGCACGCCGAATTGCGAAGAACACGCAAAGACCGGCTCTACGCCGTAATACTCTTGAGTTTCGCCTTCAGACGGCGTGGCAAAGTGTAAATATTCGGGAAACGGAAAATCAATATTTGGCTCGTAGCTTCTCCTGACCTTTGAGGATGAAAAAGGCTATGACCTGCCAGGATATCGATCGAGATCATCGGATTGAGCGCCGCAGACCACGCTTCCGGCTGTGGCGCAAGCTTGCGCGTTCGAAAGACGGCGCAGCAGCGATCGAATTCGCGATCCTTGCCGTTCCCTATTTCCTCATCATCTTCGCGATCATCGAAACCTTCGTGGCGTTCGCTGCAGAGCAGCTGGTGACCAATGCGGTCAACACGCTGGGCCGGCAGATCCGCACCGGACAGATCACCTATCAGATGAACCGCCCTGCCACGGACATGGATGTCACCAAGTTCCGCGAGGCGTTCTGTGACGAAGTGAACATCATGATCCAATGCTCGGCGGAGGAAATCGCAACTCCGAGCAAGCTCTATATCGATGCTCGGACCTTCCCCGCGTTTGCGGACATCCCGAATACCATTCCGCGTGTCTCGACGGCCAGCTTCGCGGACATCGACCCAACGAGCTTTAAGTTTGAGCCGGGAGGTCCGGACACAGTCAACATGCTGCGCGCTTATTATCGCTGGCAAGTGATCACCGATCTCGTCCGCCCCTTCATCACGACCATCAGACCCGCTGATGGATCGCTGCCATCGGACTTCCTGATCGTCGCAACCACCGCCTTCCAGAACGAGAAGTATCCATGATCGTGAGCGGCAGAGGTAAATCCGCGCTGAGACGAAGCGTCACCAGCCTTCGCCAGGGTGGCCTCGGCCTTATCGGCAGTTTGAAGCGCCTGACTGGCGACAGACAGGGCGTCGGTGGGGTCGAGTTCGCGATCATCGCGCCGATGCTGATCGTGCTCTATCTGATGGCATTCGAGCTCACCATGGGCTTGAGCGTTGCCAAGAAGACGTCGATGGCAAGCAGTACGATTGCAGACCTCGTTTCGCGCGAAGATAGAGTCGACAAGGCATTCCTTGCGGGTATGGCGGATGTCTCCGGTGCAATCTATGTGCCCTATCCGTCCAAGGATCTTCTGATCAATGTCAGCGCGATCCACATAGATTCCTCGAACGAGGCGAAGGTCTTGTGGTCCTGGTCGACCACAGGCGTCGCCCCCTATGCTGCCGGCGCCGATGCACCCGTGCCGGCCGATATGCGTGTCGCAAATACCTACCTTGTCCGCAGCGAACTCAGCGTCAGCCACGAACTCATGATGTATCTGCCGGGCCTGTCGGGCGCGGAAGCCAAGAACCTCACCATCGCGCGGGAATACTACTTCCGCCAACGCCTCGACACCGAAATCGAATGCAGAGACTGCTGATCTGAGGCGTTTGCCAAGCCTTCGTTCAGGCGCTAAGGATGCGCTCGAAGGCCGGCAGAACAATAGACCAGACCCGGCCGTGGTGTTCACATGGCACGTGCTTTCCTTTTCGTTCTCGATTCCTTCGGTATCGGCGGCGCCCCCGATGCGCCCGCCTATGGTGATCATGGCTCCGATACGCTCGGCCATATCGCCGAGTTCTGTGCTGCCGGCGCCGGCAATCGCAAGGGGCTGCGGAATGGACCGCTGATCCTGCCGAACATGTCGGCACTCGGCCTCATCGAGGCCGCTAGGCTCGCCACCGGCAAGGCGCCCGACGGCATGGCCGTCCCCGAGCGGGTCTTCGGCCTGCATGGTGCGGCAAGCGAAGTCTCGCACGGCAAGGACACGCCCTCCGGTCACTGGGAAATCGCCGGCACGCCCGTGATGTTCGACTGGGGCTATTTTCCGGAAGGCGAAGAAGCCTTCCCGGCAGATCTGGTGGAAGCGATCTGTCGCGAAGCGAACCTGCCGGGCATCCTCGGCAATTGCCATGCATCCGGCACCGAGGTCATCGCCCGCTTCGGCGAGGAGCATGTCCGCACCGGCAAGCCGATTTGCTACACCTCAAGCGATTCCGTCTTCCAGATCGCCGCCCACGAAGTCCATTTCGGCCTCGAACGCCTGCTCGAACTGTGCCAGATCGTCCGCAAGCTGCTGGACCCCTTGAACATCGGCCGCGTTATCGCTCGCCCCTTCATCGGCGAAACCGTCCAGACCTTCGAACGCACCGGCAATCGTCGCGACTATTCCGTCCTGCCACCCGAACCCACGTTGCTTGACCGCCTGGTAGACGCCGGCCGTAAGGTCCATGCCGTCGGCAAGATTGGCGATATCTTCGCCCATCAGGGTGTCTCCCGTATCATCAAGGCCAATGGCAACATGGCGCTGATGGACGCGACGCTGAAGGTCATGGACGAGGCCGAAGACGGCGATCTCGTCTTCACCAATTTCGTCGATTTCGACATGCTCTTCGGTCATCGGCGCGACGTGCCGGGTTACGCCGCAGCGCTCGAAGCCTTCGACCGCCGCCTGCCGGAAGTTCACCGCAAGCTGAAGCCGGGAGACATGGTTTTGATGACGGCCGATCACGGCTGCGATCCCACCTGGCGCGGCACCGACCACACCCGCGAGCGCGTGCCGATCATGTGCTTCGGCCCCGGCGTGCGCTCGCGCAACATCGGTGTGCGCAACACCTATGCCGATATCGGCGAAACCATCGCGGCGCATTTAGGGTTAGCGCCTGGCCGCCACGGACGGAGCTTCCTGTGACGAAACGACTGAAGAAAGCCGAACTGCACTGTCATATCGAGGGTGCGGCGCCGCCGGCACTGGCACTCGCCCAGGCCGAGAAATACGGCGTGGACCCCGCGACCTTCATGCGCGACGGCGCCTATGGCTGGAGCGATTTCGCCGAGTTCATCAAGGCCTATGACCGTGTGGCGGCGCTCTTCCGCACGGAAGAGGACTATGCGCTCCTGACCGAGACCTATCTGCGCGAGCTTGCGGCCGTCGACACGATCTACAGCGAGATCATCGTCTCGCCTGACCATGGCGACCGCATCGGTCTCGGCGCCGACACCTATCTCTCCGGCATCACCGCCGGCATTGAGGCCGCCAAGGCGGCGACTGGCATCGAGGCCCGCATCATCGTCACCGGCGAACGCCATTTCGGCCCGGAAAGCGTCATTGCCGCTGCCGAATATGCCGCCCGCAGCAACAATCCGCTGGTCACGGGCTTCAACATGGCTGGCGAGGAGCGCATGGGCCGCGTAGCGGATTACGCACGCGCCTTCGACATCGCCCGTGACGCGGGTCTCGGCCTCACCATCCATGCCGGCGAAGTCTGCGGCGCTTTCAGCGTCACCGATGCCCTCGATCTCGTCAAACCCGCTCGCATTGGCCACGGCGTGCGCGCCATCGAGGATCCCGAGCTTGTCAGCCGCCTGGTCGATCTTGGCACCGTGCTGGAAGTCTGCCCGGGCTCCAACATCGCGCTCAAGGTCTTCCCCGACTTCGCCAGCCATCCTCTCAGGAAATTCCATGAAGCTGGTGTGAAGGTTTGTATCAATTCCGACGATCCGCCCTTCTTCGGTACATCGCTTGCCCAGGAATACGACTGGGCATCGAGCGAATTCGGCTTTACCGATGCCGAGATCGACGGCATGACGCGAACAGCCATCGAGGCCGCTTTCGTCGACGAGGCGACGCGAGCGCGGCTTCTCGCCCGGTTGTGACACCGCAACTGTTGAAGACCGGCCAAAAAGCGGCATCGCTCTTGCGGGCGTCCAAGAGAACGTGAAAATAGAAGCACCTCAGAAAACAAGAAAAGAAGGCTCGACCATGGACGGCGTAACAGTCATCGATCACCCCCTCGTGCAGCACAAGCTGACGATCATGCGCCGCAAGGAAACGTCGACCTCGAGCTTCCGTCGGCTGCTGCGCGAAATCTCGACGCTCCTCTGCTACGAAGTGACCCGCGATCTCGAACTCACCATGGAGACGATCGAGACGCCGCTCACCGAGATGCAGTCGCCGATCCTCGAGGGCAAGAAGCTGGTCTTCGCCTCGATCCTACGCGCCGGCAACGGCCTCCTGGAAGGCATGCTGGAACTGGTGCCGGCCGCCCGCGTCGCCCATGTCGGCGTCTACCGCGACCACGAGACGCTGCAGGCCGTCGAATACTACTTCAAGGCACCCGATGCCCTGTCGGAACGCCTGATCATCGTCGTTGATCCGATGCTGGCAACCGGCAATTCCTCGATCGCGGCGATCGAGAAGCTGAAGGAGCGCGGCGCGAAGAACATTCGCTTCCTCTGCCTGCTGGCTGCCCCCGAAGGCATCAAGAACTTCCACGCCGCCCATCCCGATGTGCCGATCTTCACCGCGTCGATCGACAGCCACCTGAACGAAAAGGGCTACATCATGCCCGGCCTCGGCGATGCCGGCGACCGTATGTACGGAACGAAGTGATTTCTTAACCAGATCGCAAGCTTTGACGGCCCGAAACTCCGGTTTAGGGCCGTTTTGCCTGGTCCCTTATCCAATTTCTGATCAGCCACTGCTACCATCCGGTCGATCCACGGGGATTTCAGATGTTCGCTCGCACGCTGTTCACAGTCATGATGCTCGCCTTGTCCGCCAGCCAATGGCCGACGATCGCGGAGACGGTTCAGGCCATGCTGGACGAGCGCGAGACGGCCGAACCCGCTGCCGTCGTTGCCGAGCCTGCCGCAGCGGCTCCCTCCGGCCAGACGGTTCTTTCGATGGGTCGCGACGGGCACTACTCGGGGACGTTCAAGATGAATGGCAAGCCGATCGACGCCATGGTCGATACTGGCGCCTCCAGGGTGGCGATCAATGTCTCGACCGCCCGCCGCCTCGGGTTCAGCCCGGCAGTGCTCGATTTCCGTTATCAGGTGAGAACTGCGAACGGCTTGACCAAGGCTGCATACGTGACGCTAGACCGGGTCGAGGTCGGCAGTATCCGGGTGCATAACGTCGAAGCCGTCGTTCTGGGTGACGAGGCGCTCTCTTCCACGCTTGTCGGCATGAGCTTCATGACAAAACTCAGGTCCTATACGGCGGAGAAACGCACGCTGCGGATGATCCAGTGAGGTTTTCGCTCCTTACTCGGCGCCGATCCTGAGCCCGATGACCGATGCTGCCGTCGGCTTCGTCTCTGAAATCCGATAGCACTCCGCCACGGTCTTGGCGGCTTGAGCGGCAGTCGCCTCGTCATTCGCCTGAACGAAGGCGATCGGCTCGCCCTTTTCGAGCTCTGTGCCAAGCGGCTTGAAGCCGGAGATACCCACGCCGTGATCGATCTTGTCGCTCGGGCGCTGGCGGCCACCGCCCAGCGTGACAACGGCAAGGCCCAGTCCGCGTGTGTCGCAGGCGCTGAGATAACCATCCTGTTCGGCAAGAACGGCCACTTCGACCTTGGCGCGCGGCAGATAGCCTTCGGCCTTCTCCATGAAATCCTTGGGCCCGCCGAGCTCGCTGACCATTTTCCCGAAGAGCTCGGCCGCCTGGCCGGAGGCGAGCACCTTTGCGCAGCGGGCCAGAGCCGCCGCCTGGTCCGTTTCCACGCCGGCATTGACCAGCATCTCGGCACCGAGAGCCAGCGTCACCTCTTTGAGCCGCGTACCGCTCTTCTGACCTGTGAGGAAATCCACCGCGTTCTGCACCTCGATCGCGTTTCCTGCACAGTCGGCGAGCGGCTCGTTCATGTCGGTCAAAAGCGCCGTGGTCTTCACGCCGGCACCGTTCGCGACACGCACCAGCGAGCGCGCCAAAGCCTCCGCATCTTCGCTCTTCGCCATGAAGGCGCCATTGCCGACCTTCACGTCGAGAACCAGGCTCTCCAGCCCCGCCGCGAGTTTCTTCGACAGAATGGAGGCCGTGATCAGCGGAATGGACTCAACCGTCGCCGTCACGTCGCGGATCGCATAGAGCCGCTTGTCGGCCGGGGCCAGATCACCCGTCTGGCCGATGATCGCGCAGCCCGCACGATCGACCGTCCGGCGGAAGGTGACATTGTCGGGTATCAAGTCGTAACCGGGGATCGACTGCAGCTTGTCGAGCGTGCCTCCGGTATGGCCAAGCCCACGCCCTGAAATCATCGGCACGGCAAGCCCGCAGGCCGCCACGATCGGCGCCAGCATCAGCGAGACATTGTCGCCGACGCCACCCGTCGAATGTTTGTCCGCAACCGGCTTGCCGACGCCTGCCCAAGAGAGAACGTCACCGGAATCACGCATGGCAAGCGTCAGCGCCACGATTTCATCCGGCGTCATGCCCTTGAAGAAGACCGCCATCGCAAAGGCCGCTACCTGCCCCTCGGAGATCGTTTCCTTCGACAGGCCCTCGATAAAGCCGGCAATCTCCTGCGCGCTCAGGGTCCCGCCATCACGCTTGCGTCGAATGATCTCCTGGGGAAGCATGGCTCAATACCCCGATGCCGCAGCCGTTGAGCGCTCGCCCGAGAGCACGGCGTTTATATCGTCGAGCAGGCCGGAAGCGCCGAAGCGGAAGGTCGACGGCATCACCCAGTCCTCGCCCATGATGGTGTCGGCGAGCTTTAGATAATGGCCGGCGTCCGCCACCGTCGAAATGCCGCCGGCCGGCTTGAAGCCCACCTTCTTGCGGCTGTCGCGGATCGCCTGCAGCATGATGTCGGCGGCCTCGAGCGTCGCGTTGACGCTGACCTTGCCGGTCGAAGTCTTGATGAAATCAGCACCGGCCGCAATCGAGAGATCCGAGGCACGGCGGACGAGCGAGATATCCTTGAGCTCACCCGTTTCCAGGATCGTCTTCAGGATTGCCTGGCCACAGGCGGCCTTCACCGCAGTGACCATGTCGGTCACGGCCTTGTCGTCACCGGCCGCCAGCGCCCGGTAGGGGATCACGAGGTCAATGTCGTCGGCCCCGTCTGCAACTGCATCGCGCGTCTCCGCCAGCACGTCTTCCGTCTTCATCTCGCCGGAGGGGAAGTTGACGACGGTCGCAATGCGGATCGGGCCGTCGGGGCCAAGCAGGGTACGCGCCTGCATGACAAAGCGCGGAAAGATGCAGATTGCAGCCGTCGGACCGAAGGCGCTCTGGGCGCGCTCGCAGAGCGTCACGATCTGGTCGGGTGTGCAGTCGTCTTTCAGATTGGTGAGGTCGAGCAGCGAAAGCGCCCGCGATGCGACAGCGCGCAGTTCTTGATTATCCAATGTTATTTCCTCCGCCGATCATCCGTTTCAGGATGGTGGCCAGACGTTTGCCGCCGATCGGCGCCATGTCCTTGGTTTCTTCGTGGCTGAGTTCGCCACCGGTCATGCCTGCCCCATAATTGGTGATCACGGAGGCAGCCGCAACCCTCAGGCCATAGAAACGGGCGAGAATAACCTCTGGCACCGTCGACATGCCCACGGCATCGGCGCCGAGAATACGCGCCATGCGGATCTCCGCCGGCGTCTCGAAGCTTGGGCCCGAGAACCACATGTAGACGCCTTGGGCGAGCGGCACATCTTCTGCTTCAGCGGCTGCCCGCATCGCGGCCTGCAGTTCGGCATCATAGGCCGAGGTCATGCCGACGAAGCGCCCGTCGCTCGGCTCGCCGATCAGCGGGTTCTTGCCGGAGAAGTTGATATGATCGGTGATCTGCATGACCGATCCGGGGGGCATGTCTTCCCGCAGCGATCCCGCCGCGTTGGTGAGGATCAGCGACTTCACGCCGAGCCCCATCAGCACTTCGATCGGCTTGCGCATCGCATTGGCATCGCCGTGTTCGTAATAATGCATGCGGCCCGCCAGCATGATCACGGGCGTGCGCCCGAGATAGCCTGCAACGATCTCGCCGGCATGACCCGACACACCGCTCAAGGGAAAACCCGGCAGATCGGAGTAGGGGATGCGGACGGCATCACGAACCTCGTTGACCAGCGATCCCAAGCCCGATCCGAGAACGATGCCGAAGCGCGGCATGAGGCCGTTCAGGCGCTCGACGAGCAGATCCACGGCCGCCTTCATCCGAGGATGTCCGTTTTGAAGCTGAGCGGAAGAAGCTCGTCCATGGTCATGGTCTTCTGCACACCCACTTCGTCACAGAGATAGATCTTGGTAGTGGCCGATGCGAATTCAGAGATCTTCTGGCGGCAGCCACCACAGGGCGGGCAAAGCGCAAGCTTCTCGGCAATCACCGCCATCTCGATGATCTTCTTGCCCCCGCCCATGATCATGCAGCCGATCGCCGTCGGCTCGGCGCACCACCCTTGAGGGAAAGAGAGGTTCTCGATATTGGCGCCAGTATAGATGCGCCCGTCATCGGCCCGGATCGCAGCCCCCACGGGGAACTTCGAATAGGGCGCATGCGCAAATTTCATCGCGTCACGCGCGGCTTCGAAAAGATCATGTGCCATGATCAACGCTCCTTGGAGTATGCGACGCCACCGGCCTTCGGCGGGTTGGCAGAGCCGATGAAGCCCGCAAGCAGAATGCAGGTGAGGATATAGGGCAGGGCCTGGAAGAGCTGCACCGGCACTTCGCCGATGACGGGCAGTTCCTTGCCCTGCATGAAGTTCGCAAGCGCATCGAGGAAACCGAAGAGAAGGCAGGCAAACATCACGGGCACCGGCTTCCACTTGGCGAAGATCAGCGCTGCAAGCGCAATGAAGCCCTTGCCGGCCGACATGTCCTTGATGAAGGCAGCCGACTGGGCGATTGCGAGATAAGTACCGGCGATGCCGCAGAGCAGACCGGCCATCAGCACCGCGCGGTAGCGCAGGAAGGTGACCGAAATGCCGGCTGTGTCGACCGCACCCGGGTTCTCGCCGACAGCGCGCAGGCGCAGGCCGAAGCGTGTGCGATAGAGCACCCACCAGGAGATCGGAACGGCGAGGAACGCGATATAGGTGAGCATGTTGTTGCCGGAGATCACGTTCGAATAGATCGCACCGATGAAGGGCACGTCGCGCATCATGTCGGCACCCGGCAGAATGATCGGGGAGAAACGACCGTCGCCGGAGACCTGCGGCGTTCGGCCGCCCTGGCCGAACCAGGCCTGGCCGAGCACCACGGTGAGGCCCGCAGCCACGAAGTTCAGCGCCACGCCCGAAACGATCTGATTGCCGCGATTGGTGATCGAGGCAAAGCCGTGGATCAGCGAGAACACCAGCGAGACGGCGATGCCGGAGAAGAGCCCGAGCCAGGCCGAACCGGTGAGATAGGCGACACAGGCCGCGGCAAAGGCCGCTGCCAGCATCTTGCCTTCAAGCCCGATGTCGAAAACGCCGGCCCGTTCGGAATAGAGGCCGGCAAGGGCGGCCAGGATCAGCGGGATCGACAGACGGATCGTCGAGCCGAGGATGCTGATGAGCATGTCGAATGATTCCATGGTCGCGTCCTCAGGCCTTTGTCATTGTCTGGTAGATGCGCACGATCATCGGGCGGCACATGAATTCGAGCGCACCGGCGAACAGGATCACAAGACCCTGGATGACCACAATCATCTCGCGGGTGATGTTCGGCATGTCGAAGGAGAGCCAGGCTCCGCCCTGATAGAGAATGCCGAACAGGATGGCGGCGAGCACGATGCCGAGCGGATGGTTGCGCCCCATCAGCGACACCGCGATCCCGACAAAGCCCGCGCCTGCGACGAATTCCACCTGCAGACGGGCAGACGCGCCGAGCACCGGGTTGAGCGCCATCATGCCGGCAAGGCCGCCGGAGATCAGCATGGTGATCATGACGATCTTCACATAGGGAATGCCGGCATAGGCGGCGGCCGACCGGCTGATGCCAAGCGTGCGCATCTCGAAGCCGAGCTTGGTGCGCCAGATCAAGATCCAGACCAGCACGCACATGACGAGCGCGATCAGGAAGGACACGTTGAACGGGGCCGGCCCAAGCGTGCCGCCGAACATTGCAATCAGCCAGTCCAACTTCGGCAGCTGACCACCTTCGAGGAAGGTGCGGGTTTCCGGTGCCATCTTGCCGGGAACGATCAGCACGTTGACGAGCAGATAGACCATCAGCGCTGCGCCGATGAAGTTGAACATGATCGTGGTGATAACGATATGGCTGCCGCGCTTGGCCTGCAGCCAGGCCGGGATGAAGGCCCAGGCGGCGCCGAAAAGGGCGGCGGCCATGATCGCAAACGGCATGGTGACATACCACGGCACATAGTGGTCGAGCGCAAGCGCTGCGAGCGCTGCGCCTAAGCCACCCAGATAGGCCTGGCCTTCCGAGCCAATGTTGAACAAGCCGGCGTGATAGGCAACCGCGACCGAAAGCCCGGTGAAGATGAAGTTCGTCGCATAAAACAGCGTGAAGCCAATGCCTTCACCGCTGCCGAGTGCGCCTTCCAGCATCAGCTTCAGCGCCTCCCACGGGTTTTCCCCGATGATCCAGACCACGAGGCCGGATACGAGAAAGGCAAGCGTGAGGTTGATCAGCGGCAGCAGCGCATAATTGATCCAGTTCGGAAGGGGTACGGATGCAGTGCTCATCAAATCCTCAAGCCGCAATACCGGCCATCATCAGGCCGAGTGTCTGTTCGCCTGTGTCAGGCGTCTTTTCGCCGACGACCTTGCCGGCGAACATCACCAGAATGCGGTCGGAGAGCGAGCGGATCTCGTCGAGCTCGACGGAGACGAGCAGCACGGCCTTGCCGGCGTCGCGCGTCTCGACGATCCGCTTGTGAATGAATTCGATCGCGCCGATGTCGACGCCGCGCGTCGGCTGGCCGACGATCAATAGCTTTGGATCACGCTCGATTTCGCGGGCAACGACGATCTTCTGCTGGTTACCGCCGGAGAAATTGGCGGTCTTCAGCCGTGGGTTCGGCGGACGGATATCGTATTTCTCGATTTCCTCGACCGCCGCCTTGCGCATCAGGTCGGGGTTCAGAAACGGACCCTTGCCGTATCGCTCGTCGCGATGGTAGCCGAGAATGGCATTCTGGCTCTCCTCGAAGGGCAGCACGAGACCCATATGGTGGCGGTCTTCCGGGATATGCGCCACACCAATGCCCCGGAGTTCCGCCGGGTCGAGGCCGGCAACGTTATTGCCGTTGATCCAGATTTCGCCCGAAGTCGGTTTGCGAATGCCCGTGATTGCTTCAAGCAGTTCGCTCTGACCATTGCCGGCGACGCCGGCGATGCCGACGATCTCGCCGGAGCGCACGTCGAAGGAGACGTTGTCGACCATGACGACGCCCCTGTTGTCCTTGACGGTCAGATTGCGCACCGAGAGGAAGATCTCGCCGGCATTGGCGGGCTTCTTCTCCACATGCAGCAGCACCCGGCGGCCGACCATCAGCTCGGCGAGTTCTTCGACCGTGGTTTCGGCCGTCTTGCGGGTCGCAACCATTTCGCCGCGGCGCATGACGGACACCGTATCGGTGATCGCCATGATCTCGCGCAGCTTGTGGGTGATTAGGATGACCGTCTTGCCCTGGTCGCGCAGCACGCCGAGGATCTTGAACAGGTGGTCAGCTTCAGCCGGTGTCAAAACGCCTGTCGGCTCGTCGAGGATCAGGATCTCGGCACCGCGATAGAGCGCTTTCAGGATTTCGACGCGCTGTTGCAGACCGACAGGCAGTTCCTCGACAACAGCGTCGGGATCCACGTCCAGCTCGTAGTCTTCTTCCAGCTTCTTGAGCGCCGCGCGTGCGGCATCCGTGCCCTTGCCGAGCAGGGCGCCGCCTTCGGCGCCGAGCATCAGGTTCTCGAGCACGGAGAAATTCTCGACCAGCATAAAATGCTGATGCACCATTCCGATTCCGGAACTGATGGCGGCTTGGCTGTCCTTGATGGTGATCGGCTTGCCGTCGATCTGAATGGAACCCTGATCGGCCTGATAGAAGCCGTAGAGGATCGACATCAGCGTCGACTTGCCGGCGCCGTTTTCACCGATGATGCCGTGGATAGAGCCCTTGGCGACCGTCAGGTTGATGTTCTTATTGGCATGCACCGCACCGAATTTCTTGTCGATGCCGATCAATTCGATCGCGGGTGCCTGGTTCGTTGCGTTCATTCCGGTCCCCCAGACATACAAAAAGGGCGCAGAACGACGATGTCGCCGTCCTGCGCCCGGATTCTAGATCACTTCGGGCAGGAATTGTCCGACATGTAGTCATGGACCTTCACGGTGCCGGCGGCGATGTCGGCCTTGGCCTTCTCGACAGCAGCCTTCATCTCTTCGGTGATCAGCTTGGCATTGTTGTCATCAAGGGCGTAGGCGACACCTTCCTGTGCAACGCCGAGAACCTGCAGACCGGGCGTGAACTTGTCGTTCTTAGAGTCCGCGTAAGCGTTGTAGACGGCGAGGTCGACGCGCTTGACCATCGAGGTCAGAACCGAACCCGGATGCAGGTGGTTCTGGTTGGAATCGACGCCGATCGACAGCTTGCCGTTGTCGGCAGCCGTCTGCAGCACGCCGAGACCGGTCGCGCCGGCTGCCGCGTAAACGACATCCGCACCCTGGTCGATCTGGTTCTTGGTCAGTTCACCGCCGCGAACCGGGTCGTTCCATGCAGCACCCGTGGTGCCGGTCATATTCTGGAAGACCTGGATGTCGGCCTTGGCAGCGCGTGCGCCCTGCTCGTAACCGCAGGCGAACTTGCGGATCAGCGGAATGTCCATGCCGCCCACAAAGCCGACCTTGCCGGTGGTGGAAGCCATACCGGCCAGCAGGCCGACCAGGTAAGAACCTTCCTCTTCCTTGTAGACAACCGAACGGACATTCGGCTTGTCGACGACGGAATCGACGATCACGAACTGGGTATCCGGGAATTCAGCGGCAACCTTTTCGACGGCCGAGGTCCAGGCGAAGGAAACAGCAACGACCGGGTTGAAGCCGCGCGAAGCGAAGTTGCGGATCGCCTGTTCACCCTGAGTGTCGCTGGTCGGCTCGAAGTCGCGATAGTCGATGCCGGTTTCGGCCTTGAACTTCTCGGCGCCACCATAAGCAGCTTCGTTGAAGGATTTGTCGAACTTGCCGCCCGTGCCGTAGACCAGCGCCGGCTTGACGTCGGCCGCAAGCGCGGTCGCCGACATCGCGGCCAAGGCAAAGAGACTGAGGAGGGTTTTCTTCATGGTGCAGCCCTGTTGTTGCTATTGATCTTGTTGGGTCCTCCCGCAAGCCTTTCCGAGTGAGAAAGACATGTCTGCGGAACCGCCGCCCCCTGTTCCGGAGGTCCTGGCTGGCTTTCATCCTTGCATGGCTCGCCTGAAAATTCACCAGATTTTTTTCATCTGGTAAAGATTCACAAGCCTGCTGATTTTTCAGCGCAGGCAGCTGAAAAATCAGTCAGATCAATAGGATTTATGCTGCCGGTTTGAGCATTTGCCCTCAGGCTGCGGGCGATATCGGGCAGGAGACGCCCGTCCCGCGCAGGCCGCAGTAACCATTCGGATTCTTCGCCAAATATTGCTGGTGATACTCCTCGGCATAGTAGAACGGTCCGGCATGGGCAATTTCCGTCGTCACCCGGCCGTTGCGTCCAGCCTTCACCAGCGCCTCCTGGAAGCGATCGCGAACGGCGATGGCGAGCGCCATGTCTTCGTCATCATCGACATAAATCGCGGAGCGATAGGTGGTGCCGATATCATTGCCTTGGCGCATCCCCTGTGTCGGATCATGCGCCTCAAAGAAGATCTTCAGCAGCCCTTCGAGCGAGATTTTCGCAGGGTCGTACACCACCTTCACCACTTCGGTGTGGCCGGTCAGGCCCGTGACGGTTTCCTGATAGGTCGGATTGGGCGTGATGCCGCCCTGGTAGCCGGAAACGGTGAGATACACCCCCGGCGTCTGCCAGAGCAGACGCTCGGCGCCCCAGAAGCACCCCATGCCAAGATAGATGGTCTTCATGCCCTCGGGTGCCGGTCCCTTGAGCGGCAGGCCGGAAACGAAATGCGTGGCGGCCGTCGGGATCGGCTCTGGCCGGCCGGGCAGGGCGTTTTCTGCCGTCGGCATCACGGTTTTCTTGTTGAACATGTCGATCAGGAACATCTTGAAACCTCCTGAGGCCTTTTCTCGGCCTGTTTTTGCATTTTCTTCTGCCTCTCCGGCAGATCACCGCCCGCCGTACCAACCGGCTTCGGTCTTCGATCATTGGTCGTCAGCACCCACCAAAACTTACAATCTGCCGGGCACTATCAAGCCCTTGGCGCGCCGAAGGCCCGGTTCACGCTGCAAACCGTCCGGCCAGCGACGGTTTCTTGTAGCCGATCATCCAGAAGGCGAGCGACAGCACCAGCATGGCGGCAAATGCCGGCTGCGGCAGAACAACATCGCGAAGCGCGAGCCAGGCACCATCACCGAGCCGCCCGACGACAAGCTCTTCGAGTGTCATGAGAGAGCCCGGATGGGTCTCGATCCAGGCTTCCGAAATCGGGGTCATGATGACCTGCGATGCGGACACCGAGGCAATGGCATCGATCACGCAGAACACAACGCCGACGCAAAGCGCAAGCAAACTCAAGACCCTGAACAGGAACCGCACCACCAATGTCTCCGGCTGAAGCCCGGCGCGGCCTTCAGGGCCTGCCGCACTGGGCCTATAGATAGGGAATTGTCGGCCGATGTCAAAATTCTGATAGATTTCGGTTGATCCGCCGAAATTCCTCGGTATATATCGCGCCCGACCAACCGCGGTGGTTTTTCCCCGCGATCCCCCTGGACAGGTGGCCGAGTGGTTTAAGGCGCACGCCTGGAACGCGTGTGTGCGTGAAAGCGTACCGTGGGTTCGAATCCCACCCTGTCCGCCATTCTTCCCAATCTCCATTCTGCTACTTGATATCATTCACCCCTAGCGGACCGTGCTGGCGGCTCCCCTTGCACTCTCGGCTTCCGAAACATTTTGCTTGACCGCGATGAAACTATCCGGCGTGACCGAGATGCTGTCGATGCCGCACTCGACGAGGAACTTGGCAAATTCCGGATGGTCGCTCGGTGCCTGGCCGCAAATGCCGATCTTGGCCCCTGCAGCCTTGGCTTCGCTGATCACGCTGCGGATCATCCATTTGACCGCGTCGTCCTGCTCGTCGAAAAGATCGGCCAGCTCGCCGGAATCGCGGTCGACCCCGAGTGTCAGCTGGGTCAGGTCGTTTGATCCGATGGAGAACCCATCGAAATACTGGGCGAACTGCTTGGCAAGGATGACGTTCGAGGGGATCTCGCACATGACGAAGACCTGCAGGTCGCTCTCCCCGCGCTTCAGTCCGTTTTCGGCCATCACGCCAAGTACCTTTTCAGCCTCCGCAACGGACCGGCAGAAAGGGATCATCACCACGACATTCTTGAAGCCGAGTTCGTTGCGCAGCTTTCGAATTGCCCTGCATTCGAGAGCAAATCCGTCCCGGTATCGCGGCGAATAGTATCGCGAGGCGCCGCGAAAACCGATCATCGGGTTTTCCTCGGTCGGCTCGAACGCGGCGCCGCCAAGAAGCCCCGCATATTCATTGGTCTTGAAATCGCTCATCCGCACGATGACAGGCTTCGGGTAGAAGGCTGCTGCGATCCTCGCCAGTCCTTCGGCGAGCTTGTCGACGAAGTAGGCGGACTTGTCGGCATAGCCCGCTGCCAGTTCGGCGATTTCGGCTTTGGCACTCTGATCGGTTAGACTGTCGAAATTCACCAGTGCCATGGGATGGATACGAATGGCATTGCTAATGACGAATTCCATGCGCGCCAGGCCAACGCCGTCCGCCGGCAGTCGCCACCAGCGGAATGCGGCACCCGGATTGGCGAGGTTCAGCATCACCTTGGTCTTTGTCGCCGGAATATCCTCCATGTCGAGCGTCTGGACCTCGTAGTCGGCGCGGCCCTCATAGATTGACGCCTCGTCTCCCTCGGCGCAGGACACGGTGATTTCCTGGCCAGAATGCAGGACCTGGGTTGCTGTCCCTGTCCCGACAATGGCCGGCAGACCCAGTTCCCGGCTGACAATGGCAGCATGCGAGGTGCGGCCGCCATGGTCGGTCACGATGGCAGCCGCCCGCTTCATGATCGGAACCCAGTCAGGGTCGGTCGTGGACGTGACCAGGATCGATCCGTCGACGAATTGCCCGATATCGTGGGCATTCTCGATCAGGCAGACCTGGCCGGAGACGACGGCGTCGCCAATCGACAGGCCCGTGAGCAGTGTCTTGCCCTTGCTCTTGATCTGATACGAGCTGAACACTGCGGCTTCGCGGTTCGACTGGACCGTTTCCGGTCGGGCCTGGACGATGTAGAGGCGCCCGGAATGCCCGTCCCGGGCCCATTCCATATCCATCGCGCAGCCGTAATGGCGTTCGATGGTCGTGGCCCAGCGCGAAAGTGTCAGGATCTCGGCGTCGGAAAGCACGAAGGCGGCGCGCTCCGCTTTCGATGTCGGCACGTTGCGCGTCGGCTGCTCGGCAGAGCCATAGATCATCTTGATGGTCTTGCCGCCGCACTTCTTTGAAATGATCGGGCTGAGCGCCGGATCGTTGAGGAGCGGCTTGAAGACCTGATATTCGTCCGGGTCGACGGCACCCTGGACAACATTTTCGCCGAGCCCCCAGGCGGCATCGATCAGGACGACCTTGTCGAAACCCGTTTCCGTGTCGATCGAGAACATGACGCCGGACCCGCCAATGTCGGAACGCACCATTTGCTGGATCCCGACAGACAGCGCGACCTTCATGTGGTCGAAGCCTTTCGTCTGACGATAGAAGATCGCTCGGTCGGTAAACAGCGAGGCAAAGCAGCGCTTGCAGGCCTGCAGGAGTTCCGTCTCCCCGACGATGTTGAGAAATGTCTCCTGCTGTCCGGCAAAGCTTGCATCCGGAAGGTCTTCGGCCGTGGCGCTGGAGCGGACGGCGACACTGACACCAGGTTGACCGGCTCTGTCTGCCATGCCGCGATAGGCCTCGACGATGGCGGCGGCCGTGGTGGCCGGCCAGTCTGCCCTGAGGAACAGCTGGCGGATGGCTGCCCCCGTCTCGGAAAGGCTTGCCTTGCCGGCTGTCCAGTCGGCGATCGATTTGCCGATCAATTCACGGATCTGGTTTTCGTCGACAAAATGCCAGTAGGCATCAGAGGTGGTCGCAAAGCCCGGTGGAACATCGACGCCCTTGAGACCCAGCTCCTGGATCATTTCCCCAAGTGAGGAATTCTTGCCGCCGACCTTGGCGACATCCGAGCGTTTGAGGTCATCAAACCAGACTACATGAGCGGTTACATGATGCATGCCTACCTCCTCCAAGGACGGGTTGCTTTAAGCGAACCCAAGGGAAGACTATCGGCAAAGCGCCGACCTGCGGTTGATGCACATCAAGGAGAGTTCGGCTCGGCCACATCCCGGTTTTGGCCGTGCCATTTCGCAAGGCGGTCAGCGCTTGGCTGTCCGATCTGTAGAAGCCTGCGGCTCAATGCTGGACACTTAAGGGTCGGTGCTGCGCAGATATCCGAGCACGGCGTCGGCGATCATCGACTTATGACGGTCGTAGATTTCAGGTTCGGAAAGGTCACGCTTGAAGATCGTGCCGAAGGTGTAGCGGTTCGAGACACGAAAGAAGCAGAAGGCGCTGATCAGCATGTGCAGATCGATCGCGTCGACCCTTCGCTGGAACAGGCCGCTCTTCAGGCCACGGTCGATGATGTCCTGCAGCGTGCGAATGACGGAGATGTTGAGATCAGCGATTTCACTCGATCGCTTCATGTGCATCGCGTGATGAATGTTTTCGATGCTGACGAGCCGCACGAAATCGGGATTGTGTTCGTCATGGTCGAAGGTCGTGCTGATCAGCCGGCGCAGAGCTTCGTCGGGCTCCAGTTCCGACAGCTGTAGATCCGCTTCGAGCGATCGGATCTTGCGATAGGCCTTTTCCAGCACCGCGAGATACAGCCCCTCCTTGCTGCCGTAGTAGTAATAGATCATCCGCTTGGAGGTGCGCGTCTTCTCGGCGATTTGATCGACCCGTGCGCCCGACAGTCCGAACTCGGCGAACTCCTCCGTTGCGACATCCAAGATGTCTTCCCGCGTCCGCTCAGGGTCGTTCCTGCGCGTTTCCCTCGCCGTTTTCGCCATAATCTCTATCCCCGATCGCGATTGCGGCCATTGCCGACGCACCGCGCTTTCCGTTCATAATGGTCTCGGTCCCACGCTTCAAGCTGGCCACGATTGACACTAACTAGTTAGTACATTATTGTTGAGGTCAGGTTGGGAGGCCGGAAGCGTGGACGAGATCCGGGCTTCGACATTGGGAGGCAGTTATGACGCAAAAGCGCGATATCTTGAGCGCCGGACTGATCGGGTTCGGCATTCAGCGCTCGCTGACCCCTGCCATGCACATGCGCGAAGGCGAGGCCCAGGGCGTCGACTATCGCTACGACCTCATCGACCTCAATGAGCGCAAGCTCGGCCCCGATGACCTTGACGCGCTTGTCGCTGAGGCCGAGGAACGGGGCTTCTGCGGCCTCAACATCACCTATCCCTGCAAGCAAAGAATCCTGCCCTTGCTGACCGACATCTCCGAGGACGCGCGCAAGCTCGGCGCCGTCAATACGGTGATCTTGCGCGACGGAAAGCGCATCGGTCACAACACCGACTGGTGGGGATTCGCGCAAGGGCTTTCCCGCCAACTGCCTGACGCGGACTTGTCGTCTGTGGTTCAGATCGGTGCTGGCGGTGCCGGCGCGGCGACGGCCTATGCCGTGCTCGAAATGGGCGCGCGGTCACTCGCGATCTTCGACATCGATCCGGACAAGGCATCGGAACTGGCGTCCCTCATGGCGCGGCATTTCCCCGAAGCCTCGGTCAGCGTCGCTTCCGATCTGCAGGCTGTCATAGGCGCCGCCACCGGGCTCGTTCATGCCACGCCGATCGGAATGGATAAGCATCCCGGCATGCCCGTGCCCGCAGAACTGTTGCACCCGGGCCTCTGGGTTGCCGAGGTGGTCTATTTCCCCTTGGAGACGGCGCTGCTGCAGGCCGCCCGTCAGCGCGGTTGTCGCGTGGCGAACGGAGGCGGGATGGCGGTCTTCCAGGCCGTCGGCGCGTTCTCGTTGTTCACGGGCCTTGAGCCCGAAGTCGGTCGCATGCTCCGCCATTTTGAAGCGCTGACTGAGGGTGGTGTCACACGCCAGCCTCAGACGGCTTGAGGCGGAGAGTGCATTTGGAGTGTGGCCATCAGGCGCTGGCCGCCTGTCCGGATTGAAACTGGTGGCCCGAAAGGGCAGGGAGGAGGAAGACATGTCCGGCATCATCGACATCCTGAACTCCCAGGTTGTGCGCCACGTGTCGCTCTCCCGTACGCCAATTCCTTGCATACGATCCGCTCTGCTGACCGCTCTCGTCCATAAGGGGAGGTTCGCATGAAGACCTCGATTGCGACCGTCTCCATCAGCGGTGAGTTCGAGGAAAAGCTCGCCGCCATCGCGCGCGCCGGCTTCGATGCCGTCGAGATCTTCGAGAACGACTTTCTCGCCTTTGATCGTTCGCCGGCCGAGGTCGGACAGATGGTTCGTGATCATGGTCTTGCCGTGTCGCTTTTCCAGCCGTTTCGCGACTTCGAAGGCATGCCTGAACCCTTTCGATCCCGCAATTTCGACCGTGCCGAGCGCAAATTCGATCTGATGGCCGAGCTCGGCACGGATCTGATGCTAATCTGCTCGAACGCCTCCCCCGTCGCGCTGGGCGGCATCGATCGCGCCGCCGAGGATTTCCATGCGCTCGGCGAGCGTGCCGCCCGCCGTGGCTTGCGTGTGGGCTACGAGGCGCTCGCCTGGGGGCGGCATATCAACGACCACCGCGACGCCTGGGAGATCGTGCGCCGCGCCGACCACCCCAGCATCGGCCTGATCCTCGACAGCTTCCACACCTTGTCTCGCAAGATCGAGCTGAACTCGATCCGGTCGATCCCCGGCGATCGCATCTTCATCGTCCAGCTCGCGGACGCGCCGCTGATCGAAATGGATCTCCTCTATTGGTCGCGCCATTTCCGCAACATGCCGGGCGAGGGCGATTTGGCCGTCACCGCCTTCATGCAGGCCGTCGCAGCCACCGGTTACAACGGCTATCTGTCGCTCGAAATCTTCAACGACCAGTTTCGTGGCGGCTCACCTGACGCAATCTCGCGGGACGGGCGTCGCTCGCTGGTCAACCTCATGGATCAGGTGGCCCGGGCCGAACCGAAGATCAGCATACCGGTGCCGGCCATGCCCGACCGCGCCAAGGTATCCGGCATCGCCTTTATCGAATTCGCCGCCGGCGAGGACGAGGAGCGCGAGCTTGAAGCCCTTTTCACGCTGCTCGGCTTCGTGCCCACTGCCTGGCATCGTTCCAAGGCCGTGACCCTCTATCGCCAGGGCGACATCAATATCGTCATCAACAGGGAAGAGAAGGGTTTCGCCAACGCCTCCTATCTCGTCCATGGGGCCAATGCCTATGCCTTCGGGCTTATGGTCGATGACGCGGCAGAGGCCCATAGACGCGCGCTTCAGCTCGGTGCCGAGGATTTCCGCCAGTCCGTCGGTCCGGGCGAGCTGCAGGTCCCGGCGATCCGCGGCGTTGGCGGAGGGCTCGTCTACTTCCTCGACCAAAAGAGTGAACTCGCGCGGATATTCGACGTCGAGTTCACGCCTATCGATGAAACGCCGGAGAGCAGCGTCGACATCGGCCTGACCCGGGTCGACCACATCGCCCAGACAACGCGCTACGAGGAAATGCTCACCTGGCTGCTCTTCTACACATCACAGCTCGATGCCCGGAAGACGCCGATGGTCGACATCATCGATCCGGCCGGCCTCGTCAGAAGCCAGGTGGTCGAGACCCCGGACGGGCGTCTACGAATCACCCTGAACGGCGCTGAAAACCGCAACACGCTGGCCGGCCGCTTCATCGCCGAAACCTTCGGCTCGGGCATCCAGCACATTGCCTTCGAGACGGACGACATCTTCGCCACCGCCGAGGGGCTTGCCGCGAAAGGTTTCCGATCCCTCGTGATCTCGCCGAATTACTACGACGACATCGAGGCCCGCTTCGGTCTCGACCCCGATCTCGTCGAGCGGATGAAATCGGCGAATATCCTCTATGATCAGGATGAGGCGGGGGAGTATTTCCAGCTTTACTCCCCAACCTATGGCGAGGGCTTCTTCTTCGAGATCGTCGAGCGTCGGGGCTATCGTGGCTACGGAGCGCCGAACGCGATCTTCCGCATCGCCGCCCTCAAGCGCCATCTGCGTCCGAAGGGAATGCCGAAATGAGCGCCCGGATTATCCACGCAGCCGGCCGCAGCCGTTCAGTTCGCCACCGTGCCACCGAGCGCGATCGTCAGCGACTGGTCGATGTGACGCGACAGAGCCGCGGCAGCCTGCTCGGCAGATCCCTCCATCAGCGGGTTGAGGAAGGCCAGATGCTCGGAGATCACCCGTTTGGCATTGTCCCGGGTCACGCGCACTCTGGTTTGCGCCGTCATCCGGATCTTGATCGCCGTGACACGGTAGACATTGGCGATCAGGCTGTTCTCCATGGCGTCGACCATGTCGGCATGCATCTGCCAGTCATAGACCTGCAAGTCGCGCAGGAAGGCGGGAAGGTCGGTGATGTCGTCGCCGCCGAGCCGCTCGCGCGCCTGGATGTGCCAGTCGAGCCAGTTGGCGATCACGGCACGGTCGAGGCGCTGGATCATGTCCGGGATGGCGCTGAGTTCGATGATGCGGCGCATCTGATACGCTTCCCGCACGAAGGTCACATCGAGGCTGGGCACCATCAGCCCGCGTTGCGGCAGCGTCTGCAAAAGGCCTTCGGCCTCGAGCCGCGGAATGGCTTCGCGGATGGCGCTGAGTGTCAGTTCCGTCGTCTCGACCAGCGCGCGCTGGGAGATGACCTGGCCGGGCTTCAGCCGGCCCCAATTCAGAAGTTCTTCAATTCGACTATAGGCGAGCTGCCTGAGGGAGCTTTCGCCTGTCGTCGACATAACTGCCTGCCGGGCGCTCGGTTTGTCTCTCATGGGTTCACACTGTCGCGTTCGGGATTGATAACAGCACACTAACATGTTAGTTCGATATCAGTAAGGCAGGATCTCTGCCATCAGCGCGTTTTCACAGGTTTGGAGGACCGGAAGCGTGCTGGGGCGGAAAACAACCAGAAGTTCCATAGTCAAACGGGAGGAGACTACACAATGAAACTCACACTGACCCGCCGCTTCCTGATGGCATCCGCCATCACCTTCACGGCACTCGCAGCGAGCGGTTCGCTCGCAATCGCCCAGGACAAGCCGGTGATCCGCATGTCCACGCCGGCCTCCGAGACCGATCAGCGATCCGTGGCGCTCGCAACCGTCTTCGGCCCGGCGATCGGCGAATTCGCCACCTATCAGCCGCACTACAACGCCTCCCTCGTGCCGCAGGGCTCGGAGCTCGAGGCCATTGCAGCCGGCGATCTGGAAATGTCGATCACCTCGGCGCAGGAACTCGCAAACTTCCTGCCGGAATTCTCGATCTTCGCCACAGGTTATGTTCATCGCAGCGCCCAGCATCAGGTTAACGTCTTCAGCGACCCGCTGATGGATCCGCTCAAGGAGAAGGTCGAAAGCGAACTCGGTGTGAAGCTCCTCGCCGTCATGTATCTCGGCAAGCGTCACGTGAACCTGCGCTTCCCGCGATCGGAAAAGAACATCATGACCCCGGCAGATCTCGCTGGCGTCAACCTGCGCATGCCCGGCAGCGACGCCTGGCAGTTCCTCGGCCGCGCCCTTGGCGCAAACCCGACGCCGGTGGCCTTCACTGAGATCTACACCGGCCTCCAGACCGGCTCGGTCGATGGTCAGGACAATCCGCTGCCGACGGTTGTCGACGCGAAGTTCTACGAAGTTACCAAGCAGGTGAGCCTGACCGCCCACCTCGTCGACCTCAACTACATCGCCTTCTCCAAGGCCGTCTGGGACAAGCTGACGCCCGAGCAGCAGGCCGCGGTCCAGAAGGCTGCCGAAGACGCGGCACAGTCGGGTCGCGAAGGCCAGCTGAAGAAGGAAGACGAACTCGTCGCCTTCCTCAAGGAGCAGGGTCTCGAAGTCTATGAGCCCGACCTAAATGCCTTCCGCACCCACGTTCAGGCACAGTATGTCGGCTCCGACTTCGCCAAGGCCTGGCCGGAAGGTGCACTTGAGAAGATCAACGCCATCGCTGACTGAGCGCGACCTGATCTGAACCGGGCCGGGGAGTGATCTCCGGCCCATCGTCGAACATGATGTCCTGTCGAAGGTGATGGTGTGTCTTCTCTGATCAAACTGTTTCGGACTTCGGCCGAAGCCGTGGCTGCCGCGCTGATGGCCGCCATGTTTGCGACCTTCATTCTGCAGGTCCTCGTTCGCTACACGGCGCGCCTCCCTTGGGTCGCCGAGAACATGCCCTTTCTCCAGCCGACCAACTTTGGCTGGACGCTGGAATTCTGTCTCGCCATCTGGGTCTGGCTGATCTTCTGGGGCAACAGCTTCGTTGTCAGGGTCGAGGATCACGTCACTTTCGACGTGCTCTATGTCTCCGTATCCCCGCGTATCAGGCAGATCTTCACCGTTGTCACCGGCCTTGCCGTCGCCATCGCCCTTCTCTTGTCGGTGGCGCCCACCTGGGATCGCCTCGCCATTCTCCGCCTGAAAAAGACAGCCACCCTCGGCGATCTCTTCGGCGACTGGATCCGCATGCGAGATGTCTACATGATCTATATCGTCTTCCTCGTCGCCGTCGCCGGCCGCTATATCTGGCAAGTCTGGCAGGCACTGCGCGAGAGCCTCAGCGGCACTGGTGACACCGGACAGACGGGAGGCCAGGCATGAGCATCGCCTTCCTCCTCTGCATCGTCATTCTGCTTGGCCTCGCCGTGATGGGTACACCCATCGCCTATGCGATCCTTGTTGCCTCATTTGCCTATCTTGCCGCCAGCGGTCAGAGCATCGGCATCAGCGGCAAGATCCTGCTGGATGGCCTTTACCAGAGCTTCATTCTGCTCGCCGTGCCGCTGTTCATCATCGCGGCCAACATCATGAATGCCGGCTCGGTCTCCGATCGGCTGCTGCAGTTCTGTGTCGCCCTGGTCGGCCGCTTCCGCGGCGGCCTTGGCCATGTCAATATCCTCTCGTCCCTGGTCTTTTCCGGCATGTCCGGCTCAGCGATTGCCGATGCGGCCGGCATCGGCAAGATGATCATCGACATGATGGTGAAGTCTGGCCACTACACGCGCGGCTATGCCGCCGCGATCACGGCCGCATCCGCCACCATCGGCCCGATCATCCCGCCATCGATCCCGATGGTGCTCTATGCCCTCGTGTCCAACACCTCCATCGGCTTCCTCTTCCTTGGCGGAATCGTCCCCGGCCTGCTGATGGGTGCCCTACTGATGGCCATGAATGCCTGGATTTCGCACAGACGCGGCTTTGCCAAGCATGAGCCCGTGCCGCTGCGCGAATTCCCGGCCCTGACGATCAATGCCGGCCCTGCATTGATGATGCCTGCGATCCTGCTCTACGGCATCTATGGCGGCGTCACGACGCCGACCGAGGCAGCAGCCGTGGCGGCCTTCTATGCGCTGATCCTGGCGACGATCTTCTACAGGTCGCTCAGCTTCAAGCATTTCTACGAGATCCTGGTCACCAGTGCCCGTTCGTCCGCGGCCGTCGGCCTGATCATTGGCGGTGCGCTGATCCTGAACTACATCGTCGCCTCGGAGAACATTCCGACCGTCGTCGCCAATGCCCTCGTCGACCTCGATGTGCATCCGCTGGTCTTCCTGCTCGCCGTCAACCTGCTGTTGCTCGTGCTCGGCTGTTTCCTCGATGCCTCGACGATCATCCTGGTCATCATTCCCCTGTTCATTCCGACATGCCGGGCGCTTGGCATCGACCTCGTGCATTTCGGCGTGGTGGCCGTGGTCAACTGCATGATCGGTCTGATCACCCCGCCCTACGGCATCCTTCTCTTCGTCATCAATGCCGTGACGCGCATACCGCTCGCTGAAATCATCCGAGAGATCTGGCTCTTCCTGGCGGCCCTTCTGGTTGCCCTGCTGCTGCTGATCCTCATTCCCGATATCACCCTGATGCTGCCGCGTGCCCTCGGTTATGCCGGCTGATCGCAAATGCCCCTGTTTCGAGGACCGCTTCCATGACGCATAACTTCCACGGGATCGTCCCGGTGATGATCACGCCCTTTGACGACAATAACGCAATCGACTGGGACGGCTATGCCAAGCTGATCGAATGGTACATCGACAATGGCTCCCACGGCCTGTTTGCCGTGTGCCAGTCCTCGGAAATGCTGTTTCTGACGCTGGAAGAGCGCACTGCGCTCGCCTCCTTCACGGTCCGGCAAGTCAAGGGCCGCGTCCCGGTCGTCGCTTCCGGACATATCTCTGAGAGCATGGACGACCAGAAGGCAGAGCTTCGGGCCATGGCCGAAACGGGTGTTGACGCCGTGGTCCTCGTGACCAACCGCCTCGCGGCTGCCGACGAAGATGCCACCGTCTTCCGCTCGCGGATGCAGGACCTGCTCGGCGCGATCCCGGCAGACATGAAGCTCGGGCTCTACGAATGCCCCGCACCCTATCGCAGATTGCTGATCGATGACGAGGTCCGCTGGTGCGCCGAGAGCGGTCGCTTCGCCTTCCTGAAGGATGTTTCCTGCGACCTCGACCACATCCGCCGCCGGTTGGCCCTCGTCGAGAACACGCCGCTTGCGATCAACAATGCCAATGCAGCGATCGCCTGGCCTTTCCTTGAGGCCGGCGGCCACGGCTTTTCCGGTGTCATGAACAACTTCCACCCGGATCTCTATCGCTGGCTCTATGATCACGGCAAATCCCATCCGGAACTTGCCGCCGAACTCGACACCTTCCTCGTCCTCTCGGCCATGTCGGAGAGTTACGGCTATCCGAAGCTCGCCAAGCATTTCCATCGCCGCATCGGCACATTCGCCAATGTTCACAGCCGCGCCGTGCCGCATGACATCACGGAACGCCACTGGGCCGTGGAAACCGTTCTGGATCACATCGTGACGGGTGCAGACCGCTTCCGCTCGAAAATCGCGAGAGCCTGAGCCAAGGCTTTCGCCCAACTTAGGCCGGTGCGGTGCTCAAGGCCGATCGTTTGCGGCTGAGGTAACGTCCCTCTGCTGCGCGAACGATGGATCCCTGATCCATCACGGTCTTGCCGCGGACCAGCAGGCGCACCGGCCACCCCGTCACCGCAAGCCCTTCATAGGGTGTGTAATCTGCCCCGTGCTGCAGCATCTCATTGGTCAGGGTGAGCTGTCTTGTCGGGTCCCACAGCGCAATGTCGGCATCTGAGCCGATCGCGATCGTGCCCTTCTGCGGATACATGCCGTAGAGCTTGGCGTGGTTGGTCGACGTCACCGCAACGAAGCGGTTGATATCGATCCGCCCCTTCATCACCCCTTCGGAAAACAGAATGGGAAGGCGCGTGGCCACCCCCGGTATGCCGTTCGGGATCCAGCGGAAATGCCGCTTGCCCTTCTCGTTCAGCTTGCCCTCCGGATCATCGAAACGAAACGGGCAGTGATCGGACGAGAAGAGGTCGAAGACGCCCTGTTCGAGACCTTCCCAGCAGGCATCCTGGCTCGGCTTGTCACGCGGCGGCGGCGAGCAGACGAATTTTGCGCCGTCCAGACCTTCGAGGTCGAGGTCGTCAGCCGTCAGCATCAGATATTGCGGGCAGGTCTCGCCAGCGATCTTCTGTCCGCGCTGGCGGGCGCGGCGGATTTCCTCCATCGCCTCGCGGTTCGAGACATGGACGATGACGATCGGCACATCGACGATTTCGGCGAGCGAAAGGGCCCGGTGGGTCGCTTCGCGCTCGGCCGCCACCGGTCGGGTGGTGGCATGGTATTTCGGGGCGAACTTGCCCTCTTCCTCGTGCCGGCCGATCAGGTAGCGGATCGCATCCTCGTTCTCGCAATGGACCATGACCAGCGCACCGGTGCGCCTTGCCGTATCGAGCGTGGCCAGAATCTCGTCGTCCCGCAGCCTCAAGCCCTCATAGGTCATGAAGACCTTGAGCGAGGTGTAGCCATCCTCGACAAGCGCCGGCAGTTCCTGGCCGAGAACTTCCGCCGTCGGATCAGTCACGACGAGGTGGAAGGACACGTCGATATGACATTTCCCCTCGGCCTTGCCGTGATAGATCTTGAGCGCCTCGCGCAGTGACTGACCCTTTTCCTGCATGCAGAATGCGAGCACGCTGCTGTTGCCGCCGATCGCAGCCGATCGCGTGCCGCTGTCGAATTCGTCGGCCATGACGATGCCCTCACCGGACGGCTGGTCGAGATGCACATGGCTGTCGATCCCGCCGGGAAGCACGAAGAGCCCCGTTGCATCGATCACCTCGTCGGCATCCGCCAGATCGGTTGCCAGCGCCACGATCCGCCCGCACCTGATGCCGACATCGCTGACGAAAGTATCGCTTGCGGTCACCACCGTTCCGTTGCGGATCACTGTGTCGAAATGCATGGGGCTCGTCCTTCTCAGTTGCGGTTCAGCTCGCCTTCGCAAAACCAGCCTGTCCGGCCAGAATCCGGTCGAGCGCTGCTGTAAAGCGGTCCACTTCCTCAAGCGTATTGTAGTGCACCATCGAGACGCGCAGCATGCCGCCGTGGTCCGTCAGGCCGAGATATTCGGCGAGCCGGCGCGAGTGAAAATCGCCGAAGCGCATCGCGATCTTCTCCGCATCCATCGCCCTGCACATCTCGCCGGCATCGCGACCGTCGAGACGGAAGGCGATGGTCGGCACCCGGCGGCTCTCGTGATTGGCAGAGTGGCCAACGATCATGCAGTCATTGCGGGAGCGCAGATAGGTAAGCAGACGGTCGGTCAACGCATCTTCCTGCGCCGTGATCGCCTCATAGGCGGCCTCTATCTTCTGGCGCACGCTGCCGGTTTCGCCGGCCTGTTCGCCAAGGCTCGCGAGGTAATCGACGATACCGCAGGTGGAATAGGCGAGCTCGTAATTGGGGTTGCCCGGCTCCAGCTTGCCCGGCACTTTGTCTCGGCCGTAGAAATAGTGGTAGAGCGTGTCGAGCTCGAGAAGAAGGTCGTATTTGCCATACATCAGCGCATAATGCGGACCATAGGTCTTGTAGAGACTGAAGACATAGTAGTCGACGTCGAAGGCCTGAACGTCGACCGCGCGATGCGGTGCATAGGCGACGGCATCGACGCAGATCTTGGCGCCGCGGGCATGCACGAAATCGGCGATCTCGCGGATCGGGTTGATCGAGCCGAGGATGTTCGAGCAATGCGTGACACAGACGAGCTTCGTGCGTTCGCTCATCAACGGTGCGAGATCGGCGAGGTCGAGCGTCAGCGTGTCCTTGTTCAGCGGCCAGATCTTTAGCACCACGCCGCGCTCCTGCAGCCGGTCCCAGGGGCCGATATTGGATTCGTGGTCTGAGACGGTGATGATGATCTCGTCACCCGCCGACAACTGACTATGCATGGCGCGTGCGAGGTTCTGCAACAGCGCTGTCGTGGAATTGCCGAAGACGATCTCTTCCGGCCGGCCGGCATTGACCAGATGCATGGCCGCCGTGCGCGCCTCATAGAGCGCTGCGGCTGCAGCCTGCGAGACCTCGTAGGAGCCGCCGATCTGCACGTTCTTCTCATAGAGGAAGGTGTTGATGCGCTCGACCGCGCCCTTCAGGATCTGCGAGCCGCCCGCATTGTCGAAGAAGGTCCAGCCGCGGGCGAGGCCCGGGAACTGGCTGCGCACATAGTCGAGATCGAGCGGCTTGGCGGAAGGGGCTGGCATTGCGGGGTGTCCTCCAGTGTTTTTTCTTGTTCAGTGATTGAGGACTGCGCGCAGGAAGCCGCGCGTCCGTTCATGCTGTGGGGCGTCGAAGATGTCTGCCGGCGCTCCGCTTTCAACCAGCCGCCCGCCATCCATGAAAATCACCCGGTCTGCGACTTGGCGGGCGAAACCCATTTCGTGGGTGACGACGATCATGGTGACGCCGGAGCCCGCCAGCTTGCGCATGACATCAAGCACTTCGCCCACCATTTCCGGGTCGAGCGCCGATGTCGGCTCGTCGAAGAGCAGGACGCGCGGCTCCATGGCCAGCGCCCGAGCAATCGCAACGCGCTGCTGCTGGCCGCCGGAGAGCTGTCCCGGAAATTTCTCCGCCTGTTCTGAAATGCCCACCCGGGCAAGCAGTTCGCGCGCCTTACGTTCTGCCTCCGCCACGGATGTGCCGCGCACCCGCATCGGGGCGAGCATGACGTTCTTCAATACGGTCATGTGCGGGAAGAGGTTGAAGGACTGGAACACCATGCCGACTTCGGCGCGCACCTTGGCAAGCGCCGGGCCAGGCTCGACGCGAATGCCATCGACGGTGATCCGGCTTTCCGGCGCAAAGGCCTCGAGATGATTGATGCAGCGGATCAGCGTCGACTTGCCCGAGCCAGAGGGGCCGATGACGCAGACAACTTCACCTTCTGATATGTCGAGGTCGATATCGTGCAACACGGTGAAAGTACCATAGGCCTTGGTCAGCCCACGGATCGAGATAAGGGGCGCGGTGGTTCCGGTCATCAGCGTTTCCCCCGGCTGAAATGTTTCTCAAGGCGCGAGACGATTGCGACCATAGGCCAAAGGAGCGCGATGTAGATCAGCGCTGCGCCGATGAGGGGTGTGGGATTGGCAGCGAGTGCCTGGGCCTGGGTCGCCTGCTTCAAGAGGTCGGGCATGGCGACAACGGAAGCGAGTGCCGTATCCTTCATGACGTTGATGCAGTTGTTGGTGAGCGGCGGAATGACGATGCGGATCGCCTGGGGCAGGATCACGTCGACCATGGTGTGGCGGTTGGACAGACCGAGGGCCGCCGACGCTTCGAACTGGCCATGCGGGATGGCCTCGATGCCGGCGCGGAAGATCTCGGCGGTGTAGGCAGCAGACACCAGAGACAGGGCAGTCACCGCCGACAGGAAAGGCGAGAGGCGAATGCCGACGAAGGGCAAGGCGTAGTAGACGACGATCAGCAGCACCAGAAGCGGGATCGAGCGGAAGATGTCGATGTAGATCCGGATCAGAACCTTGAAGAAGGCCGGTGCGTAGAGGCGTGCGACTGCGAGGAAAAGGCCGCCGGCAAGGCCGACGAGAATGCTCGTCACGCCGATCTGGAGCGTGACCAGCAGCCCCCAGAGCAGCGCAGGAAGACTGTCGGCCAAAACGTTGAGGTTGAAGAAGGTATTGAGGAGTGTCATGCCGCATCGGCTCCTTTGGCAAGTCGGCGGGACAAGAGCATCCCGCCGATCGCGTTTTGAGCGTTACATGGCTTTAGGCATGTCGAGTACGGTGACCGTCGAGGTCGTGTCTTCTGCCTTGGCACCGAACCAGGTCTCGTGCAGCTGGGCGATGAAGCCTTCCTGCTTGAGCGTGGTGATCACGGCATTGACTTCCGTTGCGAGCGGATCGTCCTTGTTGAACATGATCGAGTATTTCTCGCCTGTCGGGATGCGCTCGACCACCTTCAGTTCCGGCTTGTCCTTGGCGTAGTAGAGAAGTGCCGGGATGTCGGAGATATAGCCATCGATGCGACCGGCAACGAGATCGAGCATCGCGGGCTGCAGGCCTTCGAAGCGGCGGATTTCGCCGAGTTTGTATTCGCCCTTGTTGGCCTCGGACCACATGTCGCCGGTCGAGCCGGTATCGACACCGACGACCTTCTCGCCCATGTCCTTGAGACCCATGATGCCGGAGGCGGCAGTCACGGTCAGCGACTGGTCGCTGTCATAATAGGGCTGCGCGAAGGATACCGATTCCAGACGCTTCTCGGTGATGGTGATCGACGAGATCGCCATGTTGATGCGGCCCGACTGCACGGCCGGGAAGAGGCCGTTGAACGGGGTGTTGACGAATTCGACCGTCTTGCCGAGGCGTTTGGCGATCTCATTGACGAGATCGACCTCGAAGCCCGTGACCTTGCCGCTGGCGTCTTCAAATTCCCAAGGTACGTTGCCGATATTGGCGCCGACGGTCAGATCTGCGGCATGGGCGGACGTGCCAAATGCGGCAAGCAGGCCCGCGAAGATGGATGCTGTAAATGTGGTTGAACGTGTCATGAGAGTTCCCCTTGTTTTTTGAACATGACTCAATCTACATTGGTCTAACTGGTCAGACCAGTCAGGCCAAACAAGCATGCTGCTTTGTGCTTGGCAAGGGGATGGCGAAAAAAATAGATTGCGAGCTGAAGCACGCCGCCGGGGAAGGGACTGCATGTTCAACAAGACGCTCGTTCCGCAGTCTGTGGCACGCGAAATCCAGGGTATGATCCAGTCCGGACAGCTGAAGCCGGGCGAGAAGATCCCCTCCCAGCGGGAGTTCTCCCAGAAGTTCGGCATCAGCCGAGCCTCTCTGCGGGAAGCGCTGCTGACACTGGAAACGCTGGGGCTTTTGAAGACCGAGGCGGGGCGGGGCACGTTCGTTGCAAGCCCTTCAGTGACCAGTTCGGGTGCCGCCGGTCACATGGCGCCCTGGCGCTATTCCGACAGCTATTCCGTCTTTGACGTCTTCCAGACACGCATCCTTCTGGAGGGCGAGATCGCCCGCTTGGCGGCGGGCCGACTGACCCAGTTGCAACTCGACAAGATGGAGAAGGCGACACGGACGATGGAAGAGTGCTGGGCAAACCAGGATCTGCTCGCCAATGTCGAGGCTGACCTCGAATTTCACGGGCTGATCGTCTCGGCCTGCTCGAACGCCATGCTGAAGGCGCTCTACCAGACCGTCCGCGATCTTGTGACGGAAACGCAGCGCCAGCCGATCCCGATCACCGATCCCGAACGCATGCGGGAATCCATCGCCGAACACCGCAGGATCATCCTTGCCCTGCGCTCCAACGACGGCGCGCGCGCCAAGCTCGAGATGGAAACCCACATCCGCAACACCGCGCGTTGCGCCGGGCTCGAGCCGTAGGCAGCGCCCCTGCGCCTTTCGCAGAGTGACAATGCAGTGGGAACTTCCCGGATCGTCATCCCGTTCTTTGCTCAGATTGGGGGCATGGCACTGGTGCCGCGCTGCAGAGATCGAGGAAGGACATCATGACCGACAGCTTCAAGCCGACGACGGCCATGGCAGAGGAGGCCTCCCGTGGTCTGGAACTGCGCGAGAAGTTCAAGCGCGGCGGAACCGCAGTCGGCGTCGCCCGCGCACGCGATCTGAAAAACCGGCGCAACCTCAGCGAAGACACGCTGAAGCGTATGAAAAGCTACTTCGCCCGCCACAAGGTCGACAAGCGCGCCAAGAATTTCGGCCACAATGACAATCCGTCTGCGGGTTACATCGCCTGGCTCCTGTGGGGCGGTGATGCCGGACGCGACTGGGTGAAGGACAAGCTCGCCTGACATGGACGCAGGCCGAAGCCAACAGGACCAGGGAGAACCGACATGACCAAGACTTTTCACAAGGGCGACAAGGTCGAATGGAAGACCAGCCAGGGCAAGACCGAAGGCAAGGTAGTGAAGAAGCAGACGAGCCCGACGAAGATCAAGGATCACCCGGTCAAGGCGTCCAAATCCGATCCGCAATACATCGTCGAAAGCGCAAAGACCGGCAAGCGCGCTGTGCACAAGCCGGATGCCCTCCACAAGGCTTGATGCAAGGCGGTGGAGGGTCCGTTCTTGGTCCGGCCTCCGAATCGGCAATCGCGCCCCGGTGTTGACCCATTGGCCAAGGACTGCGACAAGGCTCGAATGCATACACCGATCGATATCGACCCGGATTATCTCAGGTCTCGGCTGAAGGCATTGCTCGCCATTCCGAGCCCGACTGGCTTCACCGACGAGGCCGTCCGGCACACCGCCCGCGAACTGGAACGTCTTGGACTTGAGGTCAAGCTGACCCGCAGAGGGGCGATCCGCGCCCGTCGACCGGGAGCCGCCGACAGGCCTGCCCGTGGCATCGTCTCCCACCTCGACACCCTAGGCGCCCAGGTAAAGGCGCTGAAAGACAACGGACGTCTGGAACTGGTCTCCATCGGTCATTGGTCTGCCCGCTTCGCCGAAGGCGCCCGCGCCTCGATCTTTTCGACCAAGGGCATTTACCGCGGCTCCATCCTGCCCTTGAAGGCATCCGGGCATACCTTCAACGATGAGGTCGACACACAGCCGACAGGCTGGCGGCATATCGAAATGCGCATCGACGCTCTGGCGCGCGACCGCAAGGACATCGTGCAACTGGGCATCGATATCGGTGACATCGTTGCGATCGATCCGCAGCCGGAGTTTCTCGAAAACGGCTTCATCGTCTCGCGTCATCTCGACGACAAGGCCGGTGTCGCCATCATGCTGGCAGCACTCGAGGCAATGCAGCGGCAGGACATCGAGACACCGGTCGATACCTATTGGCTGTTCACCATCGGCGAAGAAGTTGGTGTCGGCGCCTCCGCCGCGCTCGTGCCGGAGATCGCCTCCCTGGTCGCCATCGACAATGGCACCACAGCACCCGGCCAGGCTTCCGACGAATTCGGCGTGACGCTCGCCATGGCCGACCAGACTGGCCCCTTCGACTATCATTTGTCCAAGAAGCTCTTCGAACTGTGCGGCGAACATGGCATCCGCGTCCAGAAGGATGTCTTCCGCTACTATCGCTCCGATGCCGCCTCGGCGGTCGAGGCCGGACATGATGTGCGCACCGCACTGCTCGCCTTCGGCGTCGATGCCTCGCACGGCTATGAGCGCATTCATCTCCATGCGCTGATCTCGGTCGCCAAGCTGGTGGTCCATTACGCCGCGAGCGAGGTGCAGATCGAACGCGATTCCGAAGAGGTGTCCGGTCTGCGCGGCTTCACCCGACAGAAGGTGGCGCCAGCCGAGCAGGTGCTTCGAGCAAACGAACCCGACGAACCATAATTCTGGCACGTCGAACCATCCGCCCACGTCGCGGATCGCCACAGTTGAAGCCGCTTTTGAGGCGCGATTGTTGCGAAGTTTCGCGCATGGCTTGACATCCGATTGCGGCGGTTGTTTCCCCCTGCTAGCGTTCGGAATGGCGGATGCGCCGAACCTGCGGAGAGTGAGACAATGTCGGGCGACGAGGCAACGAAAAGGCCGCGGCTGAAGATCGGCTTCGTGCTGTCGCGTTCCTTCACGCTCTCCGCCTTCGCGCTCTTCATTGATACCATCCGACTTGCCAGCGACGAATATGATCGGTCGGGCCGCGTGCTCGCGGATTGGCAGGTGCTCGGCAGCACGCGTCACCTGATCAGTTCGAGCTGCGGTGTGCAGGTTGCACCGACCAGCGACTTCGTCGATCCGAGCCGCTTTGATTACATCGTTGTGGTCGGCGGCCTGCTCGGGCGCCAGGCCGCGGTGGACGATCAGACTATCGCCTTTCTGAAAAGGGCCGATGCCCAGAAGGTGCCGCTGATCGGCCTTTGCACGGGAACCTTCATCCTCGCGGACGCGGGTCTGATGAAGAACCACCAGACCTGCGTCAGTTGGCTCCACTACCAGCAGTTCCGCGACCGTTTTCCAGATCATGAGGTCCGCTCCGACCGTCTGTTCAATCTCGATCGCCGCCGCGGCTCCTGTGCCGGTGGCAGCAGCTCCGCCGACCTCGCCGCCTTTATCGTCCGCCAGTATCTCGGCCACGATGCCGAGCGAAACGCGCTTGAAGTCCTGCAGATCGAGAAGGCCCGAACCAACAGGGACATCCAGGTCCGTCGCCCGCTCACCATCGAATGCGACGATCCCCGGGTGAAAGCGGTTCTGATCCTGATGGAGCAGAGCCTCGAAAACGAACTGACCATCGATCAGCTCGCCCGCTCGGTCGGCCTTTCGCGCCGCCAGCTCGAGCGCCTCTTCGCCCAGAAGATCGATGTCTCGCCCGCCCGCATCTACACCAAGCTGCGCATGGAGCGCGCCAAGATGCTGGTCACCCAGACCAACGCTTCGCTGATCGATATCGCCCTTCAGGTCGGCTTCCAGAACACCTCCCATTTCACCCGGGTCTTCAAGGGCACCTATGGCAGGACGCCGGGCCAGATGCGCAGTCATCCGACGGTTTGACCGCGATCGGCGCTCGCGCATCAGCTGCTTTTAGCGCCGCCTTGTTTAGGTCTGTTGCCTGCGACGCAAAGGCCCGGGTCGCCCGCTTGTGAGCCGGCTCGGCCAGTGCTATCCAGCAGACATCTGTCGGGGGATAGAATGGCCGAACGGGGCTTTGAGTTGAGTTTTGACCGGGCGATACGCATGATCTGCGTCATCGCGATGGTGCTGCTCGGCCTCGCGCATCGCCCTGCCGTTCCATCCACACCGCAGCTTTCATCGCAGGAAATCGCAGCCCTTACCTTGCCGGATGGCAGCCTGCCTGAGCTCTGCCTGCCGACAGAGGACGGCAAGGCCAAGGGCCACGCCGTCTCGTCCGATTGTGAAGCTTGCCGCATCGCGGCATCAGCCCTGTTGCCTGCCCCGGCCGATTCGGTCGGCATCCGCATGCCGCTCATGGCAGCAGTGACCTTGCCGCAGCCGGCAGAGGCTCACTATCGCCAGCTTTTCCCGCCCGACAGCCATCCCCGCGCGCCCCCTATCACCGCCTGATCGAAAGCCATGGCCGGCGCATGTCTGCGCCCGGCTGTCCGTGTCGTCAGGCCGGTGAGCTAGCAATCGCGCAGCTCCGGTCAAAATCGGATGTCTGTCATGCTGCAAATGTTTGCCGATTGCGGGGCGCCGCCTGCGTTCCCGCCTGTCTCGTCAACCTTGTCCCCACAACGGGCGATGTCGCTCGCCGGTCCGCTTCTGCCGCCGCGCACCGTCGTCTTTCTCGAAGGTCTGGCCCGCTCCCCGCAATACCGCGTCGTCGATGGCTGTGTCGCCACCGCCCAGACATTGGTCGATGGTCGGCGCCAGATCATCGATCTCATCGGCCCCGGACGCCTGATCGGCCTCGGTTTTGGTGATCAGAACCGCTATTCCGCCGAGACGCTGGGTTTCACCCGGCTGGAGGCCGTGTCTGAAAGCATGGCGCAGGGCGAGCGTGATCTGGCGCTGAGCGAAATGCTGGCCCGGTCGCAAAGCCTCGTCATGCTGCTTGGTCGCAAGACCGCACCGGAGCGTGTCGCCTCTGCCCTCATCGATCTTGCGGAGCAATTCGGCCGCGCCGCGCGTGACAGGAAGCGGAGGTCCATCACCTTCCATCTTTACCCGACACGCGGCGATCTCGCCGACTGGCTTGGCCTCACCATCGAGACCGTAAGCCGCTGCCTCACACGTCTGAAGAAGGCAGGGCTCATCGAGATCAAGCATGGCGATCTCGTCACCGTGCTCGATCCGGAACAGCTCGCAGGCGTCGCTGCCGGCGCTTATGCGCTCGCCAATTGAATTTTCCCATAACCAACAGAGAATTAGGATGACCATCGTTTCCGACCTCACCCCCGCCCAGGCGACAGACAAGGATCTGTCGCGCCGCTTTTACATCACCGCCTGGCGCTGGCACTTCTATGCTGGCGTCTATGTCGCGCCCTTCATGATCATGCTCGCCGTCACTGGCCTGATGATGTTGTGGACGGCAACCCTGTTCGGCCGCGATGGCGAGAAGACCTATACGGTCGAGCCGCAAGCCGTGGTTTCCTCCGTCTCGGACCAGGCGGGAGCCGCAACCCTCGAAATCCCCGGCCAGATCATCCAGTACATCGCCCCGCGCACGCCCGAACAGGCCGCCCTCTTTCGTATCAACCAGGGTGACGCCTCCTATATGGTGGCAGTCGATCCCTACCGTGCCGAAGTCCTCGGCCACTGGGATCGGCGTACCGGACTCTACGATCTCGCCGACAACATCCATGGCACGCTGCTGATCGGCACGCTCGGCGACCGTCTGATCGAGATTGCGGCCGGCTTCGGCATCGTCCTCGTCGTCACCGGCCTTTATCTCTGGTGGCCGCGGGATGGCCGCGGTTTCGGCTCGGTGCTGGTTCCGCAGCTTTCCGCCAGGGGGCGTCAGTTCTGGAAGTCGCTGCATCTGACGATCGGCTTCTATGCCTCGCTCTTCCTCGTCGTCTTCCTGCTGTCGGGCCTGACCTGGGCCGGGATCTGGGGCGAGAAGTTCACCCAGGCCTGGAGCACCTTCCCGGCCGAAAAATGGGACAATGTGCCCCTGTCGGACAAGACCCATGCCAGCATGAACCATGGCGGCGTCAAGGAAGTCCCGTGGACACTGGAGCAGACTCCGATGCCCGCTTCCGGCTCCGATGCCGGTATCACTGGCACCCCGGAAGGCCAGCCCGTTTCATTGGACGCCATCGTCACGCTCGCCCGCACGCTTGGCTTCGACCAGCGCTTCCAGCTGGCGTTCCCGGGTGACGAGACGGCCGTCTGGACAATCGCCCGCGACACCATGAGCAATGACAGCGCCAATCCGCTGATGGATCGCACCGTTCACATCGACCAGTATACCGGCCGCATCCTCGCCGATGTCGGCTTCGACGACTACGGCGCAGCCGGCAAGGCCATGGCCGCCGGTATCGCCTTCCACGAGGGCGATATGGGCCTCTGGAACCTGGTGCTGGTCAATCTCGTCTGTCTGTCGATCATTTTCCTCTCGGTCAGCGGCTTCGTCATGTGGTGGAAGCGCCGTCCCAAGGGTGCCGGTCGTCTCATGGCCCCAACCGTTGGCGAGCCCGGCCCCCTCTGGAAGACCGGAGCACTGGTCATGCTGGGAACCGCACTTCTCTTCCCGCTCTCAGGCGCGGTCCTCTTGGCTGTCCTCCTCCTTGACCTCCTGGTCTTTCGCCACATCAGGCCGCTGAAAAAGGCCTTGAGCTGATTGAATATCGGCGCTCCCAAAAGCGGGGCGCCGAGCCCGCCTCAAGCCATGTTCTGAAAAAAGAATGGAACAATGGAACCTCTCGACCATTTGCAAAACAGTGTGTCCGGTAAACCCAGGAGTGGTTTGCCGGCACCTTTTCGTTTGGTCTTTCAACGGAGGTTTCAGCCCGGTTCATGTGTGGCATTTGTGGAGAAGTGAGATTCGATGGCGCATCGCCGTCGGTAGCAGCAGTTTCGATCATGGCGGACGTCTTGGCCCCACGAGGGCCGGATTCGGCCGGCGTGATGGTCAGGGGCAATGTCGGGCTCGGCCATCGACGATTGCGCATCCTCGACCTTTCCGACAAATCGCAGCAGCCGATGGTCGATCCCGATCTCGGCCTTTCGCTCGTCTTCAACGGCTGTGTCTATAACTTCCGTGAGCTGCGCAGCGAACTGGAAGCCAAGGGCTACCGCTTCTTCTCCGATGGCGACACCGAAGTCATCCTGAAGGCCTGGCATGCCTGGGGCACGGACTGCGTATCCCGCTTCCACGGCATGTTCGCCTTTGTCATCCATGAGCGCGACACCGGCCGCGTCGTCTTGGCGCGCGACCGTTTCGGCATCAAGCCGCTCTATCTGGCGGAAGTCTCCGGTGGCCTGCGTTTCGCCTCCTCGCTTCCCGCCATCGTTAAGGCGGGTGGCGTCGACACCGCGATCGATGTCACGGCGCTTCATCACTACATGACCTTCCACGCCGTCGTGCCGCCGCCGCGCACGATCTACAAGGGCGTGCGCAAGCTGCCCCCGGCAACCATCCGGGTCTACCAGCCCGATGGCAGCTTCGAAGACAAGCGCTATTGGGATCCAGCCTATACGCGCCGCGCCGAAGACGCCCGTATGAGCCGTGAGGACTGGCAGGAGCAATTGCTCGATGCGTTGCGTCTTGCCGTCAAGCGCCGGATGATTGCCGATGTGCCCGTCGGCGTGCTCCTCTCCGGCGGCGTCGATTCCAGCCTGATCGTCGGCCTTCTGGCAGAAGCCGGGCAGACAGGCCTGATGAGCTTCTCCGTCGGCTTCGAAGAGGCCAATGGCGAAAAGGGAGACGAATTCGTCTATTCCGACCTGATCGCTGAGCGCTTCGGCACCGATCACCACAAGATCTTCGTGCCCTCGGCCGATTTGATGGGCGCGCTGCCCGGCACCATCGCCGCCATGTCCGAGCCCATGGTCTCCTATGACAATGTCGGCTTCTACCTGCTCTCGAAGGAAGTCTCCAAACACATCAAAGTCGTGCAATCGGGCCAGGGCGCCGACGAGGTCTTCGGCGGTTATCACTGGTATCCGCCGTTGGTCGGCTCCACCGATGTCGTCGGCGACTACGGCCGTGCCTTCCGCGATCGCTCGCATGAAACCCTGCAGACCCAGTTGCAGGATCGCTGGATTGCCGATCGAGACGTCAGCGGCGACCTGCTGCGCGAACATCTCCTGCGCTCCGGCGCCGATACTCCGGTCGATCAGGCGCTCCGCCTCGACAGCAACGTCATGCTGGTCGACGATCCGGTCAAGCGCGTCGACAACATGACCATGGCCTGGGGCCTGGAAGCCCGCGTGCCCTTCCTCGACCACGAACTGGTCGAACTCGCCGCCCGCATTCCGCCTGAGGAAAAGCTCCGGGACGGCGGCAAGGGCATCGTCAAGGATGTCGCCCGCAAGGTCATCCCCTCCGAGGTCATCGACCGCAAGAAGGGCTACTTCCCCGTGCCCCAGCTGAAATACATCGCCGGTCCCTATCTCGACATGCTCCGCGACGCCCTGTCGTCCCAGGCTGCCCGCGAACGTGGCCTCTTCCGCCAGGATTACATCGATCGCCTGGTGGCCGATCCCGCCTCGCATATCACGCCGCTGCAGGGCTCGGAACTCTGGCAGATCGGCCTTCTCGAAATGTGGTTGCAGGCTCAGGAGAACTGACGTGAGCGAGGCGGAAAAGAAGATCGCCCCCCAATTGCGCAAGGCGCGTCGCGGCAATGCCCTGTCGCATCGGTTGACGCGCCTGCGCACACCTGGCAGCGGCAGCCACGGGACAACCAGCCGGCCCTCTGAAACCGAGGGCCGAAACCACAACATCGCTCTTGATTGCGGCTGGGGGCGATTGCTCTTCACTCCCACCTTCGACCGCTATCAGGACCTGCTTGATGCGCTCCGCGAGGAAGCCCCCGATACGCGCGACATCGCCTTTCACGTCGGCGATCCGCATGTCCTGCTTGCCCAGGCACCGCAGGAGATCTTCCTCGATCCGTCCCATACCTTCCGGCTCGACCTGTCCACCTATCGCGCCGGCGGCCGCCGCCCAAAGGGCGTCACGATCAGGCGCTTCTCCTCCGAGAGCGATGCGGCGGGCATCAACGCGGTCTATGCCAGCTGCGGCATGGTCCAGGTGCGCGAGGACTTCTTCGCCGGCGAGCGAGACAACCGCCCCGTCACCTATTTCGTCGCGCAGGACGATCTCACCGGCGAGATCGTCGGAACGGTAACCGGCATCGACCATCATCGCCTGTTCGAAGACCCGGAGCGCGGCGCCTCGCTCTGGTGCCTCGCCGTCCACCCCCAGGCCCGCCAGCCGGGTATCGGTGAGGGCTTGGTGCGTATCCTCGCCGAACATTTCCAGGCGCGTGGCCTCGCCTATCTCGATCTCTCCGTCCTGCATGACAATGATAAGGCGATCGGTCTCTACGAGAAGCTCGGCTTCCGCCGGGTGCCGCTCTTTGCCGTGAAACGCAAGAACGCCATCAACGAGAAGTTCTTCGCCCAGCCGGTCGAAGGCTACGAGGCGCTCAACCCCTATGCCCGGCTGATCGTTGACGAGGCGCTCCGCCGCGGCATTCATGTCGAGGTGACCGATCCTGAGGGCGGTTTCTTCCGGTTGAGCCATGGCGGCCGCAGCATTCACTGCCGCGAAAGCCTCTCGGATCTCACCTCATCGGTCGCCATGTCGATCTGCGACGACAAGGCCGTCACCCGCCGCTTCGCCGAGACGGCGGGTCTCAGCGTCCCCGAACAACTCTCCGCTGACGCCCCTGATGCCGAAAAGCAGGCCTTCCTGGAACAACACGGCAAGCTGGTCGTGAAACCCGCACGAGGCGAACAGGGTAGGGGCATTTCGGTCGGCATTTCCTCGATGGATGCCCTGCAGGCCGCCATTCGTATGGCCCGCCAGGTCTGCGACCGCGTGCTTCTCGAAGCCTGTTTCGAAGGCGAGGACCTACGCCTCGTCGTCATCGACTACAAGCTCGTCGCCGCCGCCGTCCGTCGCCCGCCCCGCGTGATCGGTGATGGCCGCTCGCCGATCCGCAAGCTGATCGAACAGCAGTCCCGCCGCCGCGCTGCCGCAACCGGTGGCGAAAGCCGCATTCCGGTTGATGCCGAGACGAAGCGTTGCCTCGCCGAACAGGACCTCGATCTTGAGAGCGTGTTGGAAGAGGGCCGCGAAATCACCGTGCGCAAGGCCGCCAATCTCCACACCGGCGGCACGATCCATGATGTCACTGCGACTGTCCATCCCGACCTTGTCGATGCGGCCTGCCGGATTGCCAAGGCCATCAAGATCCCGGTCGTCGGTATCGATTTCATGGTCCATGATCCTGCCAAGCCGGACTATGTCTTCATTGAAGCCAATGAGCGGCCCGGGCTTGCCAATCACGAGCCTCAGCCGACGGCCGAGTGCTTCATCCAGCTTTTGTTTCCCGGCAGCCGCGCTCGCGAGCGCCGCAACGCCTGACGACAGGCGTGATCGATAAGACCCAAACAAGAAGGGCGGCATTCCGGTGCCGCCCTTCTGCTTTGCGGCTCTCATCGCGGCTACTGCGACTCGCCGATCGTGTCCGCCATATGCGCGCCCCGACGTCCCATCGGCTCTGCCGGTCCCGTCGTCGTGTCCACTGCCGTCTGATGTTCGAGCTCCGCATTCAGCATGGCACCGACAATCAGGATCACCACCGACAGCCAGGTCCAGAACATGAAGGCGATAAATGTGCCGAGCGCGCCATAGGTCGCGTTGTAGTCGGCGAAATTCTCCAGATAGAAGGAGAAGCCGAGCGACATGATCATCCAGACGAGCGAACTCAGCAAAGTGCCCCAGGTCAGCCATCGCAGTTGGGCGTTCTCGCGGCTCGGCCCATAACGATAGATCATCGCGGACCCCAGCCAGATCACGCCGATCAGGATCGGCCAGCGGATAAACCCGACGATCATCTCGGCCCGCGCCGAAATGAAGATGACCGACATGATCAGCGGCAGAATGGCGAGTGCCGTGATGACGACGGCGAGAACGGCCATGGCGCCAAGTGTAAATGCGACGGCCAGAAGCGTAGTATGGACGAAGCCGCGTTTCTCCTGTTCCTCATAGGCAATGTTCATGGCCTCGAAGAGCGCCAGCATCCCGTTGCGGGCACTGAACAGCGACACGCCAAGACCGACGAGAAAACCCGTGCTCAAGGTGCTGTTGTTTTCGTCGGCCAGCGCCTGCAACTGACCCAGGATCATCGTGACCCCGTCGGCAGGCAGCAGTTCTGAGAGGAAATCCAGCCGTCCGGCGATCGTGGTCGGATCGGCAATCAGGCCATAGAGCGACACCAGCGCTGCAAGACCGGGAAACAGCGACAGCATCACGTAGAAGGACACGCCTGCTGCAGCGAGCGTGACCCGGTCGGATGTCAGCCGCGACAGGACCCTGAGCGAAACATCCCACAGGCCACGCACCGGAATGTCGCTGGGGCTGCGCGCATCTCGCCCTCGTTCATCGCGGCTGTGGGAGGCGAGGGGCGGGGATGAAGGTGTCACTGGCGGCATGTCGGGCTCCTTGTTGTCAGGGAAACTTGTCCACATGCCGCCATGTTCCCTGCCGAGACGAGAGAAGCCGGGCGGAACCGTCGCCGGCCGAGGTCAGTTGGGCTCCCGAATGTTTCACTGGGAGAAGACCATGTCCGACAACAACGACCACGAAGTGCCGAACAACCTTCAGCGAGAGCATATCGATCCTCATCTGGCGCAGCCCCTCGAAGTGGCCGCGCGCCGGTCGGATGCAGCCGCCGCGGAACATGGCATGTCGAGGGGCGATGAACTGCTCAACATCTATCGGCTGGAGCCTATAGCCGCGCCGGACGATCCGCGTTGGGACAATGCCCCCGGCCATGGCGTGGTGACGGTAGCTGCCCGCTCAACGGGCGATGCCCGCCTCGTCGCGGCCTCGCAGGAGCTGGACTATATGGAAATCGACGCCAAACCTGCCGAGGACGTGACGACCGGAATGGCAAGTGCCTTCCGCTCGGAGAAACTCTACACGGTCATCGAGATCGCGCGTGACAGGCAGGGTCTCACCCGTGGTCTCATCGATGGCGAGATTGGCATCGACACGATCCGACCCGTGCAGATCTGATCGCTGGAAGGCATCGGGCGACAGCGCCTTCGCTGATTGACGCGGTCGGGGCCTCCATCGACCCCGACCAGATCCAATGGTGTCAGCCTTCGAAGTCGCCTTCGGCATTCACCTCTCGTCCACCGACGATGATCGCCCGCTTGCCGACATGATTGGCAGCCCCCACGATACCTTCCTGCTCCATCCGCTCCACAAGCGAAGCCGCCTTGTTGTAGCCGATGGATAGCCGGCGCTGGATATAGGAGGTCGAGCACTTCTTGTCGCGCAGCACCACCTTGACCGCCTTGTCGTAGAGATCGTTGCCGTCCTCTTCCGCCATGGCGCTTTTGTCGAAGACGGCCACGTCCTCTTCCGGCTCGTCCTCCACCTCGTCGGCATCTTCTGTCACGGTGCCCAGATAATCCGGACGCCCCTGCATCTTCAGATGCGCGACGACCTTCTCGACTTCCTCGTCGGAAACGAAGGGACCGTGCACGCGGGCGATGCGTCCGCCGCCGACCATGTGCAGCATATCGCCCTGGCCGAGCAGATGTTCGGCGCCCGGCTCACCCAGAATGGTGCGGCTGTCGATCTTGGATGTCACTTGGAAGGAAACGCGGGTCGGGAAGTTCGCCTTGATCGTGCCGGTGATGACATCGACCGAGGGGCGCTGCGTCGCCATGATCAGGTGGATGCCGGCGGCACGCGCCATCTGCGCCAGCCGCTGGATCGCGCCTTCGATCTCCTTGCCGGCGACCATCATCAGGTCGGCCATCTCGTCGACCACGACGACGATGTACGGCATCGGCGAAAGGTCGAGTTCCTGCTCCTCATAAACGATCTCGCCGCTCTGACGGTCAAAACCGGTCTGCACGGAAACGGTGATCGTCTCGCCCTTCTCGCGCGCCTGGGCGGCGCGGGCATTGTAGCCGTCGATATTGCGCACGCCGAGGCGGCTCATCTTGCGATAGCGGTCTTCCATCTCGCGCACCGCCCATTTCAGCGCCATCACGGCCTTCTTCGGATCGGTCACGACAGGGGTCAAGAGATGCGGGATCCCGTCATAGACGGAAAGCTCCAGCATCTTCGGATCGACCATGATCAACCGGCACTCGTCCGGCCGGAACCGATAGAGCAGCGAGAGGATCATCGTGTTGATCGCAACCGACTTACCCGAACCGGTGGTGCCGGCCACGAGCAGATGCGGCATCTTCGCAAGCTCCGCGATCACGGGCTCGCCGCCGATGGTCTTGCCGAGGCAGACCGGCAGCTTGTAGCGCGTCTCGGCATAATCGGGCGTTTCGATCAGCTCGCGCAGATAGACGGTTTCGCGCACCGGGTTCGGCAGCTCGATGCCGATGACGTTGCGGCCGGGGACGACTGCGACGCGAGCGGACAAAGCGGACATCGAGCGGGCGATATCGTCGGAGAGACCGATGACACGCGAGGACTTCACCCCCGGTGCTGGTTCGAATTCGTAGAGCGTGACAACAGGGCCGGGGCGCACGTCGATCACTTCGCCCTTGATGCCAAAATCTTCCAGCACGCTTTCCAGCAGCCCGGCGCTCTGCTCCAGTGCCTCTGCCGTCATTGTGACGCCCGTCTGGACCGGCGGCATCTGCAGGAAGTCGAGATAGGGAAGCTCATATTCGCCTTCGCCCAGCGCGTCCTGCGCCTTGAACAGCGGTTGTCTTGGCAGGGCGGCTGACATGGGAGCAATCGACGAATGGTTCGCCTGAAGCGGCGCCGGAACAACCGCCTCAAGGGGGGCGACGGTCTCGGTCGCCGCTGCCTGCGCCTGCTGCAACGCGTAGGACGGCGCTGACACATCCCGATAAGCGACTTCCCGATACAGCGCGACGACCGAGCCCGGGGTTGCGTCGAACACGGGCTTGCGCGCCGCAACAGTCACCGGCTGTACGGCGGAAACCCCTTCTGGGCGATAGCGCACGATTTCGGCGCGGACTGGAGAAACGGCCTGAGGTGCTGGCGCAGGAATGCTGCGAACCGGCTGCGGTGCGGTATGCTGAGCCCTTTGCGGAGCCGCCGGCTGGCGAGCCTGTGAAACAGGTCGCGCAATCGGGGGCCGCGCCATTTCGATCTCCGATGGTGCATCCACCGGTGCGATCATCGCTTCGAAGAAGATGTGGTCCGAGAGCAGCGATGCGATCGGCAGACGCGCGGTCTCCGACCCGGCTTGCGCCACCGCCGGCGCAACGGCAGCCGGTACCGCTGGAACGGTTGGCGACGGATTGGTCATCTGCGTCCACGCGGCAAAGCCTGATGTAACGGACGCCGTGACGGCCGAAGCCGTGACAAGAGGCTGCACGGCTGGCGGAGCAACAACGGGCGCCGCAACCGGCACAGGTGCCGCCGCTGCTGGCGGTGTCCGCAGAAATGCATTGCGCACCATCGGCGGACGCGCCGCGGGCGCCGCCTGCTGGGCAGCAAGCCGTAGGGCTTCTGACTGTTGGGCGAGCGACCGCTGCAGGTGCGGCGGCACATGAGCCTCGGTCGTCGGTCGAACATTTGTCCCGACGGTCGCGGCCTGAGTGCTTGCGAGAACGGTCCGCATGCCTTGTACCAGGGGGGCTGGCTGCACAGGTTGGGGAGCCGGGCCGATCTCCTGCGGCGATGCGCCATCCGCCATCGATGCTTCCCAGGCGGCCTGTTCGGCCTGCTGGCGGGCGAGTTCCCGGCGAAGCTTGTAGGTGAGCGCGCGCGCGCCCACTGCATCCGGCGGCTGCGGCAAGGTCACGGAAGCAGGCATGCGCGGCACTTCCGGCTTAGGCGCGGGAGCTGGCGCGCCGGTGCGCGGCAGGCCGGCATAGGGTACGCTGCTCGTCGCTGACGAGGCGGGCTTTGCCGGGGCAGTGGCCATCGGCTGGCGTGCGGGCTGATAGGCCTGTCGAGTCGGCGCCTGCGGCATTGCCGGCTGTGGAGCGGCTGTCCGTGCAGACTGCGTGCTCGGCTGGGGAGCGGGCGCAGGCGTCGGCTCGGCCTTGCCCGGCGCGCGGTCGGGCGTACGGGTGAACCGCACATTGGGGCCCAGAACGAAGGCCTTCTGCCAGACCGGCGTTTCCTCACGCCCCTCGATCTGGTCGGCGGCCGACTGATCGGCACCTTCACCCTTGTTGTCCCCTAATTGATTGACCTGATACGCGGAATTTGAACGGGGAGGGTGCATCGGAAACCTGAACGCTGGCGGGATACAAGAACGCGAAAACTGAGCTATCTGAGTAGAAAATAAAGGTTAACGACCGCTTTCCGTCCGGCAGAAATATCTAATGCACGAAGGGTTCTTACTAGGCCCTTTCGCCCCCGATACCGCTGTTGCCAAAGCCGAATTTCGCCCCTCGCCGGAAGATGCTGGCCCCCAAGTTTTTTTCTCGCACCATGTCTCCACTCGGGCTATGGACGGGGACGAACAGAAAGCCGATCATGTCGAAGAAAGAGAAGCCCAGTCCCCTGAAGAAGCTCCTGAAGGCTTGGACATCAGCAGGGCCCGAGGATCGCCAGGCCTTTCTGGATCTGGTCTCGGCAGAGTTGCGGGCCCGCGCATCGGCCACCCCCGACTCCTCCGGTGCCGAACCGATTCCTGAAGATGCCGCAGCCCTCATCGCCAATGGCCGGTATCTGCTGCCATCGACAATCGAGCGTGTCGAGGCGGTCATGCGCGCTCGAAAACTCTCGCCCTCCGGTGTCATGGCCGAACTCGGCTTCTCCAGCCGCGACGCCTCGCTCACCCGCGCGCTCGCCATGAAAGCGGCTTTGCGCCTCTCCGTGATCGCGGCACTTGCCGAGTGGCTTGTCGCCCACGAAGCAGACGGCTGAGGCAGCACGCCATGCCGTTCACCCTTGTCGCGCCGGTTGAGTTCGTTCAAGACATCAAGAAGAGCCGCTTCATCGGCCAGGCAGCACCGATTGCCAGCGAAGAGGAAGCGAAAGCCTTCCTCGCATCGGTCTCAGATCCCGCGGCCAATCACAATTGCTGGGCCTGGCGCATCGGTCAGGCCTATCGTTTCTCCGACGACGGCGAGCCTTCGGGCACAGCCGGCAAGCCGATCCTCCAGGCCATCGATGGCCAGGAACTCGATGGTGTCGTCGTGGTCGTGACCCGCTTCTTTGGCGGCATCCTGCTCGGCAGTGGCGGTTTGATGCGTGCCTATGGAGGAACGGCAGCCCAGATGCTCCGAGCCGCCGACAAGCAGGAGATCATCCCGATGGTAACGGGCGAATCATCGGTGAGCTTCTCGGACCTCGCTCTCGTGAAGTCGCGGCTCGCCGCAATTCCGCATCTCACCTTCGTCGAAATCTTCACGGCAGAGGGCGTCGATCTCGCGGTGACGTTGAGGCAGGGCGATGAGGAGCAGGCGATCCGGCTGGTGCGCGATCTCACCAGCGGCCGGTCAAGCCTCGTCTTTCCGGACTGAAGGCTCAGCTCTTCTTTTTCGGCATGTCCTGGCTGGAAAGCTGCTTCCAGGAATTCTGCTGGGCGAGCATGCCGCGCAGATATTGCAAATTGGCCGCCGCCTGCTGCGGATCGAGTTCCTGGGCCGCCAGCTGTTCTGCCTCCTGGAACCGGCCCTGCAGGCCGACCACCAGCGCGAGGTTCTGGCGAACCCGGCTGTCGGCACGGGGTTGCTGCGACGCCTGGCGCAGATAGTCCTCGGCCGTCTTCAGGTCGCCCGAAAGCACGAAGGACATGCCCATGTTCGACAATACGCTTGGATCGTTCGGCTGCATCTGCAGCGCCATGCGGTAACGCGAGCGCGCCTCGCTGGAGCGGCCGAGCTGGTCGAGCACGGCCCCTTCCGCCGAATAAAGGCGCCAGTCGGGTCGGTCCGGTGTCTGCGCCCGCTGAATGGTGCCGAGCGCTTTTTCCAGTTGTCCCGCCGCCGCCTGCGCCTTGCCGAGCGAGGAGAGTACCTCGCGATCGTTCGGATGGGCAATCGCCACCTGCTGCATGACGGCAAGCGCCTGCGTGTTGCGGCCCGTCATCATCAGTCCATTGGCATAGGAGAGACCGATATTCCGGTCCTTCGGGTTGCGGTCATAGGCCTGGCCGATGCCTTCCACGGCGCGGCTCAGTTGCGGACCGCTGAGCGAATCGAGTTGCTGGCTTGCCTTGGGGATCGAGCCCGTCGTCAGCTCCTTCTTCGCCGAGCCGCAGCCGGTGAGCGTCATCGCCGCCATCACCAGACCTGTCATGGCCACGATCCGCAGATGGTTTGCCGAGCCTGGAATTCGCATGCGCATGGTGATCGTCCCGAGTTAGCTAGTCCCCGCCGCCGCGCCTCGTCCGGGCGGCGCAACCTCCACTCAAGCAATAATCTGTTAACCCTAACGGAGTGTTAATCGAGCCCCACCGATTCTTCAGCCGAATCTCCAGAAAGCGTCTCGTCATGGCCCCGTTCCAGTATATCGAAAGACCGTCCCCCTTCAGCACCAAGGGCGGCAAGACGCTCCCGGTCTTCGCCGTCACCCCGGCCCATGTCGAGACCGGCACGCTGGAACCGCTCGCCCTCGACTGGGCGAAGAAAGCTGGCTTCAAGGCCGAGGCCGGCTCGGTGCTACTGATCCCAACCGCCGACGGCCATGTGGGCGGCGCGCTGTTCGGGCTCGGCGCCAACCCTTCTGAAAATCCCTATCTGACCGGCAAGCTCGCCCGCGCGCTGCCGGCCGGCGACTGGCACATCGAAACCGCCCCGCTCACCGCCAACCGCCTGCTGCTCGGCTATGGCCTCGGCGCCTACAGCTTCGACCGCTATCGCTCCGAGCGGGTCACCGAGCCGCGTCTCCTGATCCCGCAGGATGCCGATGCGGCCGACATCAAGCGCCAGTTGGCGGGCGTCTATCTCGCCCGTGACTTGATCAACACCCCGGCCAACGACATGAGCCCGGCCGATATTGAAGCCGCCGTCCGTCGCCTGGCCGAACACTACAAGGCCGAGGTCTCTGTCATCACCGGCGACGAACTCGTCGAGAAGAACTTTCCCCTCGTCCATGCCGTTGGCCGCGCCTCCACGGTCGCCCCGCGCTTGATCGAGATGCGCTGGGGCAAGAAGGGCCATCGTAAGGTCACCCTCGTCGGCAAGGGCGTCAGCTTCGACACCGGCGGCCTCGACATCAAGCCGGCTTCCTCGATGCTCTTGATGAAGAAGGACATGGGCGGCGCCGCCAATGTGCTGGGCCTCGCGCTGATGATCATGGATGCAAAGCTCAAGGTTGATCTCCATGTCGTCATCCCAGCCGTCGAGAACGCCATCGCCGGCAATGCCTTCCGCCCGGGTGACGTCTACAAGAGCCGCAAGGGTCTGACCGTCCAGATCGACAACACCGATGCCGAAGGACGCCTGATCCTCGCGGATGCGCTTAGCTATGCCGACGCCGAGGAGCCGGATCTGCTGATCGATATGGCGACCCTCACCGGCGCCGCACGCGTGGCCCTCGGGCCCGACCTTCCGCCCTTCTTCACCGACGACGAGGAGCTCGCCGACCAGATCGCCGATGCCAGCCTCGCGGTCGACGATCCCCTCTGGCGCATGCCGCTTTACAAGGGGTATGAGCGCATGTTGAAGGCTCAGATCGCCGACGTGACGAATGCCCCCTCGGGCGGAATGGCGGGTGCCATCACGGCTGCCCTCTTCCTCAAGCGCTTCGTCTCGCCGGGCCGCCGCTGGGCGCATTTCGACATTTTCGGCTGGTCTCCGACGGAGCGCGCCCATTCGCCTGTCGGCGGCGAGGCCCAGGCGATCCGCGCCCTTTACCGCTACCTGCAGTCCGGCGCCGACTAAGCCTAAATCCACCAGCCCCTTGCCAGATCGTTCCTTTGCCGGAATGATACTCGCGAGGGGCTGCTGGCCCGGATCGGAACGAGGGGGAGGGGCCATGGGCCTCGAAATGACGGCAACCCAGGCGCTTTGCTTGTGGCACAGGGTGACCCTGGATCAGGTCCAGAAAGACGGCCACGACCTCACTATGCGTCAGCTCGCCGTACTGCTCGAGATTTATCTTGTGCCGCCGCCCCATACGGTGCGCGGCCTCGCCGCAACCCTCAATGTCACCAAGCCCGTCATCACCCGCGCGCTCGATACGCTCGGGGAGCTGGGCCTCGTTGACCGTATCAGGGACGAGTTCGACCGCCGCAGCGTCATCGTCAAGCGCACCGTCGGCGGTGCGCTTTTTCTCGAAAAATTCGGCGATAACATCATCGCCCGGGGCCGCTCGCTCGGCTGACGGAGACTTGATTATGCTCGACCGGCGCCTCAACGCCTTCCGGCCCGATCTCGCCGATATCGCCCTGAAGGGGCAAGTCAAAGCGGACAGGTTTGTCACCCCGGAACCGGCGATGATCACCCAGCCGGTCGTGCCGCTTCGCCCGAAACCCGATCTTTCCATGGGAATCGATACCGAACTTCTGATGGGTGAAGAAGTCCGTGTTTTCGAGCGTCAGGGGGGCTGGGCCTGGGTGAAGGCGGTGGACGATGGTTATGTCGGCTACCTGCCGGAAGAGGCGCTCGGCACTGCTGCGGCGACAACCCATATCGTCACTGTGCCACGCACCTTTGTCTATTCTGGTCCCGATCTGCGCTTCCCGACGCGAATGGCCTTGTCGATGGGAAGCCGGCTAACGATCGTGCGCGAGGCGGAAACCCGCGGCACCCGCTATCTCATGCTGTCGGATGGCGGAGCCCTTGTTTCCCGCCACCTTCGCCCGATCGCCGAACCACCTGCACCGGATTACGTGGCCGTTGCAGCGCTGTTCCTCGAAACCCCCTATCTCTGGGGCGGCAAGTCCGGCTTCGGCATTGATTGCTCGGGCCTCGTGCAGCTCGCCATGCGCATGGCAGGGCAGAAAGCCCCGCGCGACAGCGACATGCAGGCATCGGGCCTCGGCATGCCCGTGGAGCGTGCCGAGCTCAGGCGCGGCGACCTCGTCTTCTGGAAGGGCCATGTGGCGATCATGGAAGACGAAACGACCATGATCCACGCCAACGGCAACACCATGTCCGTGGCCCGCGAGACGCTTAAGGCCGCCATCGAACGCATCGGCTGGCTCTATGGCACCCCGACCGGCTACCGCCGCCCCGTCGCCGAAACGTGATGATCCCGGTCTTGGTGCCGCCGCGTCGAGTGTTTATATCGGCGTCATTAGAGCTGACGAGAAGATTGCCCATGCTGCTGGCCCGCCAAGAGAACAACACGTCCACGAAAATCAGCACTGCTCTGGTACTGGCGTCGCTGGCCGTCTTCGCAGCTATCGCCCCCGCCTCAGCCTCCGAAGGCATCGCCTGGGGCAAAGCCGGTCAGGAGAGCTTCAAGGACCTACCGGGTGTCAAGCCGCAGGATCCTGTCAACCAGTTCGGTGAAAACGTCAGCTGTGAAACGCGGACGGTTGTCCCCAACCGCCATCACTTCGGTCGCCGTGATCTGCGCGACAGCCTGCCCTACACGGTCTACCGCTGCGAAAAGAACGGCATTGTCTATGAAGGCACCGAGCCGCCGCGGTCCGGCCGCATGTGGTATCCCGGCGTCAATCCCAGGGTTATCGACTGATATCCCGCTCCGGGGCGATCAGCCGTGATCGTCCTGGCCGAGCAATCCGTCGAACACTTCGATCAGCGCTTCGCTGATCGCGCCGCCGAGCTTGTGGCCGGCCTCGCGCAAACCTTCCTCGTCCATGTCGCGTGCCGCAAGCGCCAGCGCCGTGCCCTCCTGGGCCACGATTTCCTTGGCACGTTCGATCGCCCAGAGGGCGAATTCGCTGCGGCTTTCGATGGCGACGGTCTCGTCCATGGTCTGTCCTTGTGGCGGTCTTGCGGGGCTCGGAAACGCTTGGGAAATCGTGCTAAAAACGGCACTGCGACAGCACCGGAAACTCAATTTTAGACAAGAAAAAAGCCCGGCAAGCCGGGCTTTTTAAAGTGTTTGACGATCGCATAAACTGCTGATCTCAAATCGGAATTTGGTGCCCAGAAGAGGACTCGAACCTCCACACCCTTTCGAGTACCAGCACCTGAAGCTGGCGCGTCTACCAATTCCGCCATCTGGGCGACGAGGAGCCGTGTAAAGGGACTGCTCCGACCTGTCAACCGGCTTTTTGAAGTTTTCATGTCGGGGCGATGAAGGCGTCTGCCAGAATGCCGGAAGCGGATTCGCAGATGCGTTGGGACACAGGCCTTTTGCACAGTCTGCCACGGATAACGCTGTCGTGAAAAAGCCGTGATCGAAACGCTCTATCTCTCGGTCGGCGAGGCGGTTCACCCGCCGCCGGGATGAACGACGGGATGACTACATGACGATTCGATCCGCTTTTGTGGCTTTGGCGCTCGCCGGTGCCCAGCTTTTCACCTCCGTGGCGGAGGCTGCGATGACGAAGCCGATGCCATTGATTTCGCAGCCGGGCTCCGATGTCGAAGAGATCGATCTCGTCTGCGACTTCTCCGGTTGCTACGAAACCTGGGACCGCCCGCCGCCGCGCCGTCCACGTCCCTTGCCACCGGAATATTATCCGCCGTCCGTCTATGACGAGCCGCCGGTCTATCGTCCGCGCCCACGTCCGCCCGTCTATGTAGAGCCTGGCTATCGTCCGCGCCCGCCGGTTTATGAGGATCCGGGTTACCGCCCGCCGGGCCGAGGCTGGGAGCGGCATGTCGACTGGTGCCTGAACCGCTATCGGTCCTACGATCCCCGTACCAACGAGTTCCTCTCAACGAGTGGCTACTACAAGGTCTGCCGGTCACCCTTCAACTGAGCGACCAGAGTTATAAAGGCGGCCCCGGCCGCCTTTTCCATCTCAGCTGTCGAGCCCTTCGTTATCACTCACCCGGTCGACATGGCCGAGATCACGCTCGGGATCGATGGCGTCCCGCACCTTCTGCTTCAGCTCCTTCGAGCCCGGAAAACCGCCATCACGCTTGCGTTCCCAAATCAGCGCGTCGTTCAGCTTGATCTCGAAAATCCCGCCCGTGCCCGGGATCAGTGCCACTTCGCCCAGATCGTCGGCAAAGGTATGCAGCAGTTCCTGCGCCATCCAGCCGGAGCGCAGAAGCCAGTTGCACTGGGTGCAATAGGTGATTGAAATCCGGGGTTTGGCCATCATCATTGTCCTTCTTCACGGATAAGTTAACCCGTCCGATCAACTTTTCTTAATGCGTCCAATTGCCACGCAGCGAAGCTTCGGCCATGAGGCGCAGGTTATTGTCATTTTGGAGTTTGTTCATGTCCATTGAACCGAACCGTCTTTTCGTTCCTGCCCTTGCCCCCGTCTATCGCTCCGGTCACGACGGGGTCGAAACCCTGCTGCGTCTGGTGGCCGGCGGTTTCCTGGTCATCCATGGCGCCGGCAAGATCGTCGATCCCTTCGGCGCCGTCCAGATGGTCGAAGGCCTCGGCTTCTATCCCGGCGTCATCTGGTCGCCGCTTCTGGCGATCACCGAATTCTTCGGCGGCATCCTGCTTGCGATCGGTCTTCTGACGCGACCAGCCGCCTTCGCTGCGACCATCGTGCTCCTCGTCACCGTCTATTTCCATTGGGTGCAGCTCGATCAGGGCTTCTCGGGTGCTGAAAAGTCTCTGCTCTGGGCGGCGATGACCTTCTTCTTCGTCATTCGTGGCGGCAACAGCCAGTCGGTTGATGCGCGCCTGAAGAAAACCTTCTGAAGCTCGGGGGGAGGGGGCTTCAAGCGGCGCCCTCCCGTCTTGCCGTGATCGCAGGCGCATGCTTTCTCTGATGCATCCGCTCACGAGATCCGATTCCCCCATGCGCGTTGCCATCGTCGAGAATACCAAAATCACCGAAGCCGGTCAGGTCGGCATCGCCCTGGCCGAAGCCGGAGCAGAGATCGTCACGATCCGCGCCTTTGCGGGTGAACCTCTCCCGGAATTTGACGCGCATGACGCCCTCGTTGTCTTCGGCGGTGAGCAAAATGCCCGCGACGACGAAAAGCATCCCTATCTGCCGGCGCTTGCAAGCTTGATGCGCTGCTTCGGCGACAGCGACAAGGCCGTACTTGGCATCTGCCTTGGCAGCCAGCTCCTCGCCCGCGCCTATGGCGGCGATAACCTGATTGGTGCCGCCCCCGAATTCGGCTGGCGCAGCATCGGCCGCACCGAAGCCGGCAGACAGGATCCGGTGCTGTCGGTCCTTCCCGATCGTTTCCTGTCCTTTCAATGGCACGACGACACCTTCACGCTGCCGCAAGGCGCCTCTCACCTCGCGGAAAACGAAGCCGCCCGCCACCAGGCCTTCCGCATCGGCCGCGCCGCCTACGGCTTCCAGTTCCATTTCGAGGCCAATCGAGACGTCGTGCGCAACTGGATGACGCATTTCCCCGAGGTGATCGAGCGCAAGGAGCCCGGCTGGCTTGCCCGCCATCCCGAAATCGAGCCGACGGACGGGCACCTCTCCGACGAAGCTGGCCTGACCCTCGCCCGTGCCTGGGTCCGCCAGATCCGGCCGTCCTGAGCGACCGGCCGCAACTTTCCGCCTCGGGCGACGGGGTTGACCGAAATCAAGCAGCGGCCCTGGCCGACCTGTTATCTCCGGCACGAAAGTTACGGAGTGCCCTGATGTCCCTGTCCGCTTTTGCCCTTGCCGTTCTCCTCCTTCTCCTGACGCCGGGGCCGACGAATACCCTGCTGGCGGTCTCGGGCGCAGCGCGTGGGCTCAGGGCATCCCTGCCGCTGATCGGCGCCGAGCTCGCGGGCTATCTCACCACCATCGTTCCACTGGTCTTCCTGGCTGCCCCGCTGCTCGCCGACCAACCCACCGCCTCGCTGGTCATCAAGCTCGCCTCGACGCTCTGGGTCCTGCTGCTTGCCGCTCGGCTCTGGATCCGTCCGCCCTCGGCCACCGAGCCCGGTGCGGTGAACGCCGCGACCGTCTACGGCACGACGGTGCTGAACCCCAAGGCCCTGATCATCGGCCTCGCGCTCATTCCACCCGCCTCCTTCACAGCACCTGAAACGCTTGTCGTACCGCTTCCCTACCTGGCGCTCTTCGCGCTCATGGTAGTGCTCGTCGCCACCTGCTGGTTGAGCGCCGGGGCCGCCATCCTGCGGCGTGTCGCCACCACCAATCCGCTGCTCTTTGGTCGCGTCGCCGCAAGCTTCCTCGTCGTCTTCGCCATCAGCCTGGCCGGCCGCGCCATCGGCTGGATTTGATCGCCCGTCACCCGCCGCCCTCTTGCGAGCCGTCCGCCCCCGTGCTTAATCGACATTCAATCGATTGAGATCGCTTCTGAAACCTGTGGGAGGGGGACATGAAGGCAGTGGGGACGCGCCTCCTGGCGCTCTGCTTCATCATTATGGTGCTGGCCGTGCAGCCGGCCCAGGCAAGCTCTGTCGGAGCCGACAAGGTCATGCGCGACTGGTACCGCCTCGTGCTCGAGCTGGTGCGGCACACGCCAACCTATTCGCCACCCGTCGCAAGCCGCGCCTTCGCCTATCTCGGCGTCACCGCCTACGAGGGGCTCGCCTCCGGGGATCGGACGCTGACCTCGTTGTCCGGCCAGCTGAATGGCCTCACGCCAGTGCCGCAGCGTGAAGCGGGTGCAAGCTATGACGAAGCCGTCGTTATGCAGGCCGCACTCTCTTCCGCCGCTCGCCAGCTCTTCGGCAATACCGGCCCGACCGGCCAGCGCGCCATGAAGCGCATGACGGAAAAGCTCGCCAACGAGGTCTCGGCCGGTCTCGCCCCCGATCTCGTCGCCCGAAGCCAGGCCTATGGCGAAAGCGTCACCGCCCACATCCTGAGCTGGTCTGAGGGCGATGGCGGCGCCAAGGTTGAGAACATGGGCTTCCCGCTGGAGTTCACGCTCAACAAGGGACCATCGAACTGGGTTCCAACAAGCCTGATCAACCAGCAGCAGCTGCCTCTCCTGCCCAAATGGGGCGAGAACCGGCCCTTCGCGATGCAGACGGGCAATGGTTGCCCCCTGCCAGCACCGCCCGCCTATAGCGAGGAAAAGGGCTCGGATTTCTATCAGGAAGCGCTCGAAGTCTACGAGACCGTCAAGAACCTGACGCCGGAACAGCGCGCCATCGCACGCTTCTGGTCGGATGATCCGATGCTTTCGCCGACCCCGCCCGGCCACTGGATCGTCATCGGCCTGAAGATCCTCGACGAGCGCAAGGCAGGCGCCGCCGAACATGCAGACCTGCTCGCCCGCCTTGGTATCACGCTCGCCGACGCCTTCATCGGCTGCTGGCATTCGAAATTCGAATACGACCTGCTCCGCCCGGTCACCTATATCAAGCGGGTCATCGATCCCAAATGGGAGCCGATCCTGATCACGCCGCCCTTCCCGGAATATCCCTCCGGCCATTCCACCCAGTCGGGTGCGGCAGCGACCGTATTGACCGCCTTTTTCGGCGAAAACTTCGCCTTTACCGACAACACGCATGAAAAGGACAAGCTGCCGAACCGGAGCTTCAAGAGCTTCTGGGATGCCGCGGAAGAAGCTGGCGTCTCCCGCCTCTATGGCGGCATCCATTTCCGCGCAGCCATCGATCGCGGCCTCGATCAGGGCCGCTGCATCGGCGAAAAGACGGTTGCCCTGAGGACGCGCGGATGACCGGTCGCAAGGACCTCCGCCTTCCGGTTCGGCTCGCGGGCCTTGCCCTGCTGCTGTCGCTGCCTGAGGCCGCGCCTGCGCTCGCAAATGGCGCTCCCCTCGTTCCCCGCTTCACCGACGAAACCGCCTCCAGCGGTATCGTCAGCACCTACCGGGGCGATTGGGAATATATGGTTGGCGGCGGTGCCGGCAGCTTCGACTGCAATGCCGACGGCTTCCCCGATCTCGTGCTTGCGGGCGGCGAGGACAAGGCGAAATTTTACCTCAACCGAAGCGAGGCCGGCGGCGCTCTCAAGTTCGACGAACAGGTGTCCGGCCTCGAACTCGACAAGGTGATCGGCGCCTATCCGCTGGATGTCGATGGCGACGGGCTGCAGGACGTCGTGCTGTTGCGCTCCGGCGAGAATGTCGTCATGCGCGGCTTGGGCGAGTGCCGTTTCGAACGCGCCAACGAGGCCTGGGGATTTGACGGTGGCGACGCCTGGTCGACCGCCTTTTCCGCCACCTGGGAGCGCGGCAATACCTGGCCAACGCTCGCCGTCGGCAATTACATCGACCGCTTCGAGGACTTCGAGCCCTGGGGCTCATGTACCGACAACTGGCTGCATCGCCCGGCATCGACGACGGAGCGTCGCTTAGCCCCGCCGCTCGCGCTCACCCCCTCCTTTTGCCCTCTGTCGATCCTCTTCACCGACTGGAACCGCTCCGGCACGCCTTCGCTTCGCGTCTCCAACGACCGCGAGTATTACAAGGGCGGCCAGGAGCAGATGTGGAAGCTGGAGCCGGGCAAGGCGCCGGAGCTTTATAGCCAGGCGGAAGGTTGGAAATACCTGCGCATCTGGGGCATGGGCATCGCCAGCCACGATATCGATTTCGACGGCTATCCGGAATATTTCCTGACCAGCATGGCCGACAACAAGCTGCAGAAGCTTGGCGAAATCCCCGCCGATGGTAAGCCAAAGCCGTCCTACAACGACGTTGCGTTTGCGAAGGGTGCCACTGCTCACCGGCCCTATACCGGCGGCGAGATCCGCCCCTCGACCGCCTGGCATACGGAATTCGAGGACGTCAACAATGACGGCCGCACCGACCTTTTCGTCGCCAAGGGCAATGTCGCCGAGATGCCCGATTTCGCTGAAAAGGACCCCAACAATCTGCTCATCCAGGGCGAGGACGGCAAGTTCACCGAAATGGGCGACAAGGCCGGTATCGCCTCGATGGCCAAGGGCCGGGGCGGGGCGCTGGCAGACTTCAACCTCGATGGATTGGTTGATCTCCTGGTCGTCAACCAGGGGTCTCCGGTGGAGATCTGGCGCAATACGACGGAAGGCGCTGGCCGCTTCCTGCAACTGGCGCTGCGCCAGGACGGTCCGAACCGCGACGCGGTCGGCGCCTGGATCGAGGTGAAGACCGGCGATGTCGTGCAGCGCCGAGAGCTCACCATCGGCGGCGGCCATGTCAGCGGCAAGACCGGCTGGCATCATTTTGGGTTGGGCGGATTGGCGGAAACCGAGATCCGCGTGCTTTGGCCGGATGGCGAGGTTGGGGATTGGCAGACGGTGGCGGCTGACGGTTTTTACCTCGTTGGGCGTGGCACGGGGCCAAGACTGTGGAAGCCGGGCGAGGGGCTGTGAAGCTCTCCTCTCCCCTTGTGGGAGAGGTTACAAAATCGAGGGCTTAGCCCGATCAGGGCTAAACCTCAGATTTTGTTGGTGAGGGGATCAGTGATAGTGGCACGGAGAACGGACCCCCTCACTTGCGATTTCTGATGTTTAGGCGGCTTGCGCTCGTCTAATTCATCTCTCAGCCTTCGCGCGGCGTCGCGCTCAGGCCTCCGTTCGCTGAAATCGATTCACTGGATCGATTTCTGGCCTTCGGCCACCGCTCCGAAGTCTCCCCCACCAAGGGGGAGATGGGCTTTGCGCTTGCGGCCCGCGCTCCCACCCTTCAGGACTTAACTGTCAAAAACCCCAAGCTTCGCCGCCGGTCGGGATCGCTCCCTCCGGATAGGCTGAAACTTGTCTCGGACGAGGCGCCAGAAGCAACCTGTCTAAGTAGTTTTATGTGGCTCCTTCCGGCGCCTCGTTCGGCGTCTATTCCCGCTGCATGCGTCTCTCTGGCAAGGCGGCGACGGTCCTCGTCATCCTCGGGCTTGACCCGAGGGTCGAGGATGACCGGGCGTAGGGTCCGGCTTTGACAGAGTCCTCCAGAGGGAATGTCTGCCAGAGCCTGGCCGGTGGCCCGGGAGGTTCCCGCCGGATGGTGCACCATTCCGACCGGGACCCTCGCCCGGGGGATGAAGCTTTGGTCATCGACCTCGGCCTGCATCCCCGCCGTTTTATTCGCCCCGCTGCCTGGATGTTCGTGACAGCATTGGCGCCTTGTCTGTGTGCCTCTGAGGCACGTCCTTCCGATCGGGGGTTGCAGGCGTCCAGCATCCGGCTGTCCACCGTCACTTCCACCCCCTCGTCCGGAGGGAGACCGTTGCAGCGGGCCGGGGATTTGTGCCTGCGAGAGCACGCCACCCCGGCGCCGGCCCCGCCTCGCCTGACATCGCATCGTCAGGTGTATCCGAGGGCGGGACGGGATTAGGGTAAGGGCGTGGAAATGGGCGGGGATGAAAAATCTTGGTTTTGTTGATTTTGCTGAGGGATTCGCGAAAGTCATCCCCCTTTTTTCGGGAGATGACGCGAGTTCGCGGCTTGACGGATATCCCTCATCCTGAGGTGCCCTCGCAAAGCGAGGGCCTCGAAGGATCCAAGCACCGGATCCCGTTGTGGCCTCGTCCTTCGAGGCCCGACGCAGTCGGGCACCTCAGGATGAGGGGCTCGCGCGACACCCATCTCCCTCTTGGTGGGGGAGAAAGCGATTTCGATGAATTAGGCGAGCGCAAGCCGCCTAAACATCAGAAATCGCCAGAGAGGGGGGGCGGTTATGTCGTGCCCGCACCACCGATCCCCCACCAACAAAATCTGAAGTTTAGCCCTGATCGGGCTAAGCCTTCGATTTTGTAACCTCTCCCACACAGGGGAGAGGTAGAAACCCGCCGGCGCCTCAGTTCGACGGATAGAGCCGAGGCCTCACTCCGCCTCCTCCACCGCAGCCTCCGCCACGCGCTTCTGGATCGACTCGATGCAGTTCTTGGCGCTGGACTTCGACTTGTAGGTTTCCGAGCGCACCATGATTTCGCCATTGGCGGCGCGGAAACGGACGAAGGTTTCGCCGTTTTTGGCCTCGTCGATTTCGAAGCGATAGCCGCTGCCGGTTTCCTGCTTGGTAAGGTCGACGACGGGGGCTGCCGGCGCGTTCTTCTTCAGCGACTCGACGCAGTTCTTCGCGCTCGCCTTGGAGGCGTAGTTTTCCGACCAGACCATGATCTCGGCATTATAGACGAACTGGACGCGGAACTCGCCCTTCTCGGTCTTGACGATCTTGAACTTGTGCATGCCCGTCTCCCCTTTGCCCATCGGCTTATGATTGCATTCGAATGCTAGCGCGACTGCGGCAGGCGGGCAAGAAGCACTTAAAAGCCCTGGAAGAGGAAATCCGTGGCAGCGCTGATCTCGTCGGCGCGGGTGGAGAGATTGTCGATCGAGGGGCCGATCTCAGAGAGTGGAAGAGCCGCGAGACGGTGGGTCGCCATGACATAGGTTTTGCCGCCGACCTCGAAGCGAGGCGTCAGGCGTGCGATCACCCAGGTGACCGTTTCGACCGGCTGCAATGGTGCGACGACCCTCGTGGGAAGGTCATGGAGAAAGTCGGACTGGAGGTCCACGACCAATTGCTCTTCCGATTTCAGGCGATGGATCCGAAATCGCGCCATGGTCAGAACTGCCGGTATTTGGCGAGGGGCAGGCCGTGCTTGGCGACATAGTCGTTATCCGCCTGGATCGCCTCGGCGTTCTCTATTTTCCAGCGCCGTTCTTTCTCGGCCTTGATGGCGCGGGCAATGCCCTGTTCAGCCGCACCCGCGACATCGAGACCGAGGGTTTCAGCCTCGGTCACAAGGGCTTCACTGACGGTCAGGTCATGGGCTTTGCGGGCTTCGATCGACATGGGATGGTCTCCGGCGCTGGACGGAGAATAGCACGGCTCCAGCTTGCTGAGAATGGGCCGATCAGCCCTTGCCTCGCCCGTCATAGGCTTCCCGCGATGAAAGGATCGCCTCCTTGTGTTCCCGCGACCATTCGACCAGCCCGGCCGTGATGGCCGAAAAGCCCAAGCCCCGGGGCGTCAGAGAATAAGTGACCGAAGGAGGGTTGGTGGGTTCGACATGACGGTCGACCAGTCCGTCCCGCTCGAGACGGCGCAGTGTCAGCGTCAGCATGCGCTGGGTGACGCCCGACAGCGCGCGCTCGATCTCCCGGTAGCGGCGCGGACCGGCCGAGAGCTCGGCAATCGCCATGACGGTCCATTTCTCTCCGAGGCGATCAAGCGTGAGGCGAAGACCGCAATCTTCGTGTTCCGGTGTGCCGCAGGGTTCGAGCGTCTCGATCCCGGGCTGGGTTGCGGCGAACATCGATGTGCCTCCTTACGTCGTTCCTGAGGGCGCAATAAATAGATGCGCCCGCAACGAAAAGGACGCAACCCATGATACTGCTCACTGGAGGCTCCGGCCAACTCTCCAAGCTTACCGCGCAAGGTACCAAAGACGCCGGTCTCGACATCTGCATTGGCAGCCGTCTGGCAGAGGAGACGGATACAGGTCGACGCCGGATCGATTTCGACGATCCCGAAACGCTCGACTTCAGCGATGTCGAAACGCTGATGATGATCTCTGCCGGTTACGCGGAAGATGATGTCGTCATCCGCCGCCATGATGCGGTGATCGCGGCTGCGATCCGCTCGGGCGTCCGCCATGTCGTCTATACGAGCCTGAGCGGAACGGGTGACCATCTTGCTTTCTCGCTTGCCCATCGATGGACCGAGAAGCGGCTGAAGGACAGCCGCCTTGCCTGGACGGTCCTGCGCAATGGTCTCTATGCCGAGTTGATCGGGGCACTTGCCGCTCCGCTTGATGGCGTGATCCGGGCACCCTTCGGCACCGCGCCGCTATCGCCTGTGGCAAGGCAGGATCTGGCCGATGCGGCCGTGACGGTTCTCAAGGACCCGCGCGCCCATGCGGGCATGATCTACGAACTGTCGGGAGCAGAAGCCTGGAGTGTTGCCGATCTGGCGGAAAAACTTAGCGTTCCCTATCGTCCAGCGAACCTCGAAGAAACACGGGCGTCACTGGCCGCAGCCCCCCTCAAGCCATTCCAGCCGCCGATGCTGATGTCGATCTATTCCACGGCGGCGGCAGGGTTTCTAGAGGCCCGCACGACAGACCTTGCGGTCCTGATCGCCGGAGCGCCGCGGCCGACCTTGCCGATCGCGGCAGAGGCTGCGCGGGCGGCAGGGTCATGAAGCGGAAACGGCGAGTGGGAGCCTTGGAAAAGGCTCCCTCCAAACCTCACTCGTCGCTCATCTTCAGCGCTGCGATAAACGCTTCCTGCGGGATCTCGACCTTGCCGAACTGGCGCATGCGCTTCTTGCCGGCCTTCTGCTTGTCGAGGAGCTTGCGCTTGCGCGAAGCGTCGCCGCCGTAGCACTTGGCGGTCACGTCCTTGCGCAGCGCCGAGATGGTTTCACGCGCGATCACATTGCCGCCGATGGCGGCCTGGATCGGGATCTTGAACATGTGCTTGGGGATCAGGTCCTTGAGCTTTTCGCACATGTCGCGGCCGCGCTTTTCGGCTGCCATGCGGTGCACCATCATCGAGAGGGCATCGACCGGCTCGCCATTGACGAGGATCGACATCTTGACGAGGTTGCCCTCGCGATGGCCGTCGAGATGATAGTCGAAGGAGGCGTAGCCCTTGGAGATCGACTTCAGGCGGTCGTAGAAATCGAAGACCACTTCGTTGAGCGGCAGCTCATAGGTGATCATCGCTCGCTTGCCGACATAGGTGAGTTCGGTCTGCACGCCGCGACGGTCCTGGCAAAGCTTCAGGATGCCGCCGAGATAGTCGTCGGGCGTCAGGATCGTCGCCTTGATCCACGGCTCGTGGATTTCCGAGATCTTGACCACGTCGGGCATGTCGGCCGGGTTGTGCAGCTCGCGCTCCGTGCCGTCGGTCATGAACAGCTTGTAGACGACGGACGGGGCGGTTGCGATCAGGTCGAGATCGAATTCGCGCTCAAGGCGCTCCTGGATGATTTCGAGATGCAGGAGGCCGAGGAAGCCGCAGCGGAAGCCGAAGCCGAGTGCGGCAGACGATTCCATTTCGAAGGAGAAGGAGGCGTCGTTCAGGCGCAGCTTGCCCATGGCGGCGCGGAGATCCTCGAAATCGGCGGCATCGACCGGGAAGAGACCGCAGAACACGACAGGCTGGGCCGGCTTGAAGCCCGGCAGCATGTTGGCGGTCGGGCGCTTGTCTTCGGTGATGGTATCGCCGACGCGGGTGTCGGCCACTTCCTTGATCGAACCGGTAAAGAAGCCGATTTCGCCCGGGCCGAGAGAGTCCACGGCCACCATCTTCGGGGTCAGCACGCCAACGCGCTCGACCGCATATTTCGCGTCCGTGCCCATCATGCGGATGGTCTGGCCCTTGGTCAGCACGCCGTCGAGCACGCGCACGAGAACCATGACGCCGAGATAGGTGTCGTACCAGCTGTCGACGAGCAGCGCCTTCAAGGGCGCCTTGTCGCCGCCTTCGCTCTTCGGCGCCGGCAGCTTGTGGACGATGGCTTCGAGCACGTCTGGGATGCCGAGACCGGTCTTGGCTGAGATCAGGACGGCCTCGGACGCATCGATGCCGATGACCTCCTCGATCTGTTCCTTGATGCGCTCGGGTTCGGCGGCCGGCAGATCCACCTTGTTGAGGACCGTCACCAGCTCATGATTGTTGTCGATCGCCTGATAAACGTTCGCCAACGTCTGGGCTTCGACGCCCTGGGACGCGTCGACGACGAGCAGCGAACCTTCGCAGGCCGAGAGCGACCGCGAGACTTCATAGGCGAAGTCGACGTGGCCGGGCGTGTCGATCAGGTTCAGCACATAGGTCTCGCCATTGTTGGCCTTGTAGTGCAACCGCACTGTCTGGGCCTTGATGGTGATCCCGCGTTCCTTCTCGATCTCCATGTTGTCGAGGACCTGCTCCGACATCTCGCGATCGGCGAGGCCGCCGGTCGACTGGATCAGGCGGTCGGCCAGCGTCGATTTGCCATGGTCGATATGGGCGACGATGGAGAAGTTGCGGATATGGCTCAGGGGCGTGCGATCGGTGCTCATGGCTCGCGCATATAGCAGCGAGGCCTTGTATCGCAAAGCGGAAAGATCGGGTTTTGCAGGCGATCACGGCGGTTTTGACGTCGCAGGCAGGCCGCTTGCCGCCTGATGCCGGCCGTTGTCAGAGGCGGGCCTGTCGTCGATAGTGGGTTGGGCCCAAAAAAATCTTTTGGTCGTTGTCGAATCCGATATCCGAGCCGCGTCTCTTCATCGACGGGATCGATCGACGATGCCGCAAGGGCCCAAGGAGGGGCAAAACCGATGCAATACCTGCTGCTGATCTACGAAAACGAAGAAATCTTTGGCGGGCCGGACAAGATGGGCCCGATCATGGCCGATCTCGGTCCGCGCCATTTCGCCTTCAGCCACGAGCTGGGCGAGAAAATGCACGCGGGCGCCGGGCTGAAGGGCACGGAGGCTGCCACCACGGTGCGCACCACGGGTGGCAAGCAGACCATCCATGACGGTCCCTTTGCCGAAACGCGCGAACAGCTGGGCGGCTTTTATCTCGTGGAAGCCGAGGACCTCGATCAGGCGATTGCGATCGCCAGAAAGGTGCCGCTCGGCAAGGATGGCGCGATCGAGGTCCGGCCGCTCTTGCCGATGCCGCCGGGCTTGGCGCCGAAGCGTTGAGACGATGCGGACAGCGGTCCTCGACGAGACCTTCCGGGCGGCGGGCGGGCGCATTCGCGCAGCACTCGCCGCCCGTTACCGCGATCTGGATCTCGCGGAAGAAGCCTTTGCCGAGAGCTGTCTCAAGGCGGTAAAGGTCTGGGGTGAGGAGGGACAAAACCTGCCGCGCGATCCGGCCGCCTGGCTCTACCGGGTCGCCGAGCGCGCCGCACTCGATATCCTGAGGCGCAGGCGGACACGGGCGGACAACCGGCCGGACGAGCCGGATCCCGAGCCGACGGTCGAGGATCGGCTGACGAGCGACGACGCCGTCATTCCCGACGAGCGGCTAAAGCTGATTTTCGTCTGCTGCCATCCGGCCGTCGCCGCCGACAGCCGGGCGGCGCTGACGCTGAAAATGGTCTGTGGCCTCTCAACCGAGGAGGTGGCGCGGGCTTTTCTCGTTTCCGAAACGACACTCGCGCAGCGGCTGGTCCGCGCCAAGCGCAAGATCGCCGAGGCCGGCGTGAGTTTCGAGGTGCCGGGGCCTGAGCACTGGGCCGAGCGGCTGGCGGCGGTCTTGTCGACGCTGGAGGTGGCCTATGCCAAGGCGCATGAGGACGCGGCGGGGTCCAGCCGTCATGCGGGCTTTGCCAGCGAAATGCTGGAAGTGACGGCGCTGCTGACTGAGATGTTGCCACAAGAAGCGGAGGTTCTTGCACTTGCTGCGACGATCCGCTTTGCCGAGGCCAGGCGGCCCGCAAGGTTGGATGCGGAGGGCGTGATGGTGCCGCTTGCCGAGCAGGACCCAGCCCTTTGGTCTCGCCCACTGATCGAAGAAGCACGCCGATACTGCGGTCGGGCACTTGGGATCTCAGGGCCCGGGCCGCGCATTTTACAGATGATGATCCACGCGCTCTGGTGCGGCAGGAAGAGCCTCGCCGATCCGCCGCCCTGGAAGGCCGTGCTGGCAGCTTATGATATTCTTGTCGAGCTGCGTGACGACGCCATCATCCGCATCAACCGGGCTGTGGCGCTGGCGGAAGTGAAGGACGCGGAAGAGGCGCTGGCCGAGCTGGATGGGTTGGATGCCGATGCGCTCTCGGAATTTCTGCCCTTTCATGCCGCACGGGCGGATCTGTTGGCGCGGCAGGGGAGGGTTGCCGAGGCCCTACAGGCCTATGACCGCGCCTTGGTCCTCTCGCCCGGGGAGGCGGAGCGGCGGTTTCTGGAGCGGCGGCGGGAGGTGTTGGCGGCGTCCTGAGGGGGCGCTTAGCGCCTAGTTTCGCGCGTCAATCCTCTCGTGGCCAGTTCCCTTTCGGCCAATCGCGGGCAGTGTGAATGACCCTGAGGATCAGAATACGCTGCACGCCCGGAATGTCGTCGACGGCGTAGCAGAGGATCCACGGAAGGGGAGGCAGGGATCTTTCGAAAGTGCCCGCGATGCGTCCGGGGCGGCCGGTCGGGATGTCACCGAGACGGTGGCCCGCGGCCTCGATGATGTCGACGATCCGCTCCGCGACATCAGGGTGGTCTTCCGCAATATGGCGAAGGATCTCGAGCGTGTCACGGGTGGCTTTGGTCGCCCAGACGACCGGGCGCGTCATCCCCGCGAAGCCCGTTTGCGGCGCGCGGCATCGATCATCGCACGCATTTCAGCAATGACCTCGGCATGCGGGACTAGGTCACCGGCCCGACCCTCGACGAGGCCTTTTTCGATGGACTGTCGCAAGGCAAGTTCCTGCTCGACAAAGGCCGTGACCGCGGCTTCTGCCAAGTGCTGGCTGCTCTGCTCCGCGCCCGATGCCAGCGCATCAAGCTGATCTTTCACATCCTGGCGGATCTCAATTGTCATTGTGGTGCGGGAAGACATGGCGCTGTTCCACTGGTTAGGTGGGGATCATAGCTTATCTGCAGGTCCTTCGCCAGAACCACCGCTCGGTCGGATCACACCCCGAACTGCTCTGGCCAGTCCCGGCGGGTGGCGACCTGACCTTCGGTTCTGAGCCGCCGGACCGCCTCTAGGTCGATCTCCGTGATCAGCCAGTGACTTTCCTCGACCTCGTCCGCCTCGCTTTCGGCGTAGATTCCGTTGGGCGGCATGCCGTAGTCGGAGGGCACGTAAAGCGCGGCGCGTCCCCGGTTTTCGTCGAGCGCGGGAGACCAGGGGGCGGTGCCAGCGGTGGGTGACGAGAGGACGGCGATCTGGTTTTCAAGCGCCCGGGCCTGGGCGCCGATGCGCACCCGATAGGCGCCGGCGAGTGTGTCCGTGCAGGAGGGAGCGAGGATGAGGTCTACATCCTGTTCGGCGAGGGTGTGCGCCAGCATCGGGAATTCGTTGTCGTAGCAGATGAGGATGCCGAGCTTGCCGAGCGGGGTTTCGAAGGCTGTCAGCCCGTCGCGTCCGGCGGCGATGCCCCATTGCTCGCGCTCGAAACGGGTCATGATGATCTTGTCCTGATGACCGATCAGGCCCTCCGGGCCGAAAAGGAAGGCGCGGTTGCGGTATTGGCCGTCGGGATCGAGCACAGGTGCGGAGCCCGGCTGCAAGACGATCTGATGGGTTCGGGCGAGTTCCTCGCAAAGCTCGACCCAGGCCTGGATCAGCGGCTGGATGCCAGCGATCGAACCGTGCAAGTCGGAGCGGGTTTCTGGATCAAGCTGGCCGGCGAGCACCAGGCCGGCATATTCCGGCAGGAGCACGAGTTTCGCGCCACGCTCGACGGCCTGATGCACCAGGCTCGTCAGGTGGAGGACGTAATCTTCCCAGGTCTCGATCAACTCGATCTTGTACTGGCAGGCGGCAAGGGTAAAGGCTGTCATGCTTTGAGATCCCGGATCCAGAAGGAAAGCGGCTTCGGGCTCTCGACGGTGTCGTCGAGGTCGCGCCAGGTGAAGGTAGTCCGAAGCTCGGGGTGATGGGTGTAGCCGCGCTTGGCCCAGAAGGCGTCGAGCGGCTGGTAATCTGCCGGGCGGCGCGGGTGGTCGAGGGGGCGCTCGACGGCGCAGAAGGTGGCGTAACGCAGCTCGAGCTTTTTCGCTTGCTGCTCGCGGCCCTCGAAGAATTTTACGCCGATGCCCTGGCCGCGATACTGAGGCAGAAGCACGCTTTCGCCGAAATAGAAGAATTGCTCGGGGTCAAGACCGGCCTCAAGGAAAGGGCGTTTGACCTCCTCGGTTTCGCCCGCCATCGGCGTTCCCGTGGCAACTCCCACCACCTGATCCCCATCGATCGCCAGCACAAAGACCGAGCCTTCGGACTTGGCGTAGGTCGACAGATAGGTCTGCTCGTAATCGGGATTTCCCTCGTAGAGATAGGGAAAGGCCCGGAAGACGGTGGATCGGAGCCGCGCGAGGTCGCCGAAGAAGGGCGTCGCGTCGCTGCCGGAAAAGGATTGGATCGTAAGCGTCATAGAGTGTTTTCAGTCCGTTGCGGAGTGGTTATACCCATCTCCCACGACCCGAGAAAGCAATTACACGACGAGGAGTGACCGATGACCGCCGCCACCACCATCCGCGCCTATTACGACGCCTTCAATGCCGGCGACATGGATCGTTTTCTGGCACTCCTGACCGATGATGTCGCACACGACATCAACCAGGGTGCCCGCCAGACGGGGAAGGAAGCATTCTCGAAGTTCATGGACCACATGAACCGCTGCTACAAGGAAGAGCTCACCGACATGGTGGTGATGGTCAACGAGGACGGCACGCGGGGTGCGGCCGAATTCATCGTCAACGGCACCTATCTTTCAACCGATGAGGGCCTGCCGGAAGCCAATGGCCAGACCTACCGTCTGCCGGCCGGCGCCTTCTTCGAAATCCGCGACGGCAAGGTCGCCCGGATCTCCAACTATTACAGCCTGCCCGACTGGATCGCCCAGGTCGGCGGCTGAACGGTCGCCGCAGCTGCGCAGTCAGGGCTGAGGTGAGGGCCCGGCCGTACACAGACGCCGGGCATCGAGCAGGCCCCAGCCGAAGATCTGATCCTTGCCGGGCGCGCCGATATCCTGCGCCAAAAGCGACAGGGCCTCGGCCATCTCGGCCGGCGTGAGATCCGGTCGCGCCGCCAGCAGGACGGCCGCAGCGGCACTGACGAAAGGAGCGGCAAAGGACGTGCCGCTCTTCGGCCGGGCGCCGCTGACCGAGGCGGCTGTCCAGACATTGACGCCGGGGGCTGCGATATCGACATGCTCCCCTCGATTGGCGCGCCGATAGGCATTGCGGCCCCGGTCGACGGCGGTAACGGCGATGACGCCATCATAGCCGGCGGGATAAAGCGGTTTCGCTCGTGGACCGGCATTGCCGACGGCCGCGACGAGGATCGCGCCGCGCGCGATCATGGCCTCCACGGTTGTCTTCAGCAGCGCATTGTCCGGACCGGCAAGGCTGAGATTGATCACCCGCACATTGCGACGCGCCAGCCCATCGAGCGCCCTAACCAGGTCGAAGGTCGAGGCGACATCGGCCGATCCGTTGAGTCGACGGAAAGCATCGACGGCAATCACCTCGGACGAGGGCAGAAGGCCCGGTGCCCGGCTGCCAGCAGCACCGACGAGGAGAGCCACGACTGCTGTTCCATGCTGGCGCCCGGATTGCGGCAGGGCATCGTCGGTGATCCGGATAACCTCGAGCCGCGCATCGCCGAGGGACGGGTGATCCGGGTTGATGGCCGTATCGATCAGGCCGATCGTCGGCAGGCTTCCGCAGCGCTGCACGAGTCCTGCGGGATCGATGGGCCAGCCGATGATCTCGCGCACGAGGGCGCAGGTCTGGCCGCCGCAATCGGGGGCGGTTTCCGTCTGCTCGGGCCGGTAATAGTGATTGAAATCGACTTGAGCGACCGGGGCAAGGGATGTGACCCTCTCGCGCGCCGCCTCCAGCCCGGTGCCGCGCGGCACGACGAGACGCACGATCTCGGTCGCCTGCCCGGTGGTCACCAAGCCGAGGCTCTGGCGCTCGGCGATGGCATAGCCTTCTTCGGTCAACTGTGTGATGTCCGCCTCCGAAAGCCCGGATGCTATGATCTCGTTCGGCACGCGGTCGGGAATCGTGGGGGCTGCCCGACGAACGGGTGCCGGACGTGGCGATTGCAGGAATGGGAAGAGCGTGAAGCCGGATTGACGGGATGGCGTCCGATCGCCCGATCCACCGGAGCCGCCACGGTCGCTGCGCCCACCCCCGCCGCTGCCGCCGCCGTCGTCATCATCGTCGTCCCCACCGCCGTCATCGTCGTCATCGGCATGCGCGAGCGTGACGAGGTGGTGCGTGGGGGCGAAGGGCAGCGAAACGGGCGGGGGCAGGAGTACCGCGAGACCCAGCAATCCGCCGAGCAACCTTGCAAAGACCCGATCCATGTTCCATCTCTCCCTGGCCGGCCTCGGGCCTTCGAGACCCGTCGACGAGTGTGATGTCAGGTTATACGTGCGAGCCGCTGGTTTATTCCGGAGAGACGGAAAGTTTTTATGGTTGAGCCTGTCGATATCGTCGGAGAGCGCCTCGTCTCCTTCCTGCCGAACCTCAGGCGTTTTGCAATCTCGCTCTGCCGTGCACGCGATGTCGCCGACGATCTGGTGCAGCAGACCTGCGAGCGCGCGCTTGCGGCAGCCGCGAGCTTCGACCCGCAGACACGCTTCGACGCCTGGGTGTTTCGGATCCTGCGCAATCTCTGGCTCGACCAGTTGCGCCGGCAAAAGACAGCGGGCCCCGCCGTTGATATCGACGAGATGCATGACCTCTCCGTGGCGTCAGGCGAAGCGCAGAGCGAGGCGAGGCTGGCGCTCGAAAGGGTTGAAGTCGCCCTGCAGCGATTGCCGCCCGAACAGCGCGAAGTTCTTGTCCTGGTCTGCATCGAGGACATGAGCTACCGCGATGCGGCCGACATTCTGGAGGTGCCTGTCGGAACGGTCATGAGCAGGCTCGCCCGTGGCCGAAAGGCACTTTCCGAATTGACGGGAATAAATCCCGAAGCCAGACGTTCTTCGCCATGAGAAAGGCGGACACTCCATGACACGCGCGATTCCCGACGAAATGCTGATGGCCTTTGCCGATGGTGAGCTCGCTCCTGAAGAGCAGGAAGAGATCGAGAAGGCTCTCGCCGAAGACGAGGGTCTTGCCGAGCGCCTCGCCGTGTTCATGGACACGAGAGACGAGCTTGCGACGACGATGAAGCCGTTGATCGACGAAGCGGTGCCGGCAGCACTTCAGGCCTCACTCGTGGCTGCGGTCGCGACAGCCCGGCAGACGCAAGGCGCCGCGCCACAAGCCGCCACACCGCAAACAACTGAGACTGTCGTGCCGCTCTGGCCGCGTGCGTCTTCAACGTCTGCCGCTCGCTCCTCCGGCTCCGCGATCTCGTCGCCCTGGGGCATGGCCCTTGCCGCCTCCTTCGTCGGGGTCGTGGTGGGCCTTGGCGGATTCCTTCTCGGCCAATCCACCGGCGTCGCGCCTGATGGCGCAAACCTGGCACTCAACGATGCGCTGGAAACCCTGCCCTCCGGTGGGGATCGCGCGCTCTCTGAGGCCGAAAGCCTGCACATGATCGCGAGCTTTCGCGATGCCGAAGGGCATCTCTGCCGCGAATATGAGCGCAAGGCCGCGGATGCTGTGACCACGGCGGTGGCCTGCCATGGATCGGCGGGCTGGCAGACGCGGTTTGCGCTTACCAACCCGGTGGCCGAAGGTTATGTACCGGCCTCTACCACGGACACGCTGGATGCCTTCCTCTCCGGCATCGGCGCCGGTGCGCCATTGTCGCCTGAGGAAGAGACAGCCGACATCGAGGCTCTGCGCAGCCGCTGAAACAAAAAAATTCTGCGGACCGGGAATAACCTCCCGCCGCATCCGTTCTCCAGAGCAGACCAGGATCTGGAGAACGCCGATGAAGCTCTCGCTGCTGAAACGCCCCACCCCACGCATCACCTTCACCTGCCGGCCCGAGGACGAAGGTGTGATCACCCCGCCGGTGCGGGCAAAGACAGTCTTGCCCGAATGGTTCCGCAAGCTGCCGGCAGTGACCGAGGCCAAGGTTTCTCCGACAGACAGCGGCCTGACGGTCAAGCGCTGCATGCCGTTTCTCGATGCGATGATGGCGGGCTGGGTGATCGGGCTGCCGGCAACCGTGCGCATGGAAATTTCCGATGGAGGCCGCACGGTGAATTGCGGCTGGGATTTCGACCGCACGCTTGTCAGCAATCATGCTACCCACCAGGTGGCCGGCAATCCGCGTGATCCGATGCCGCCCTGCAAGTTTCACAACTACTGGACCATTCGCACGCCGCCCGGCTGGAGCTGTCTTTTTGTCTCGCCGCTCAACCGTCCCAACGGGGTGTTCGAGGTGGTGGCAGGCGTCGTCGATACCGACACCTATCAGTCGGAGATCCACTTTCCCTTCTTCGCAACGGGGCCGGATGGCCTGCATGTGTTGGAACGTGGGACCCCAATCGTTCAGGTCATTCCTTTTCGGCGGGAGACTTCCGACCTTGAAGGAGACATCCGCAGCGAGACTGAATCGGAGCAGGTGACCCGAAAGTCGATTTTCCGCAAGACGCTCGCTTCTGAAGGCTGGTACCGGAAGTTCGCCCGCGCCCAGCGCTGACATCTTCACGCATCATCCTGCTTTCGACCACCCGGAACGGCGTTTCGGGTGGCGTCTACGTTTCTACTTGAAAATGGAAATAAATATCTGAAAATAAACGATTTTTCTTGGAATAAACCTGAGGGCCGCCCGTTTCTCCCCTGCAGCCGACGTGCTGCGATGAAAGAAACCAAGGAGACTGACCATGAAGAAATTCATCGCCATCCTGAGCTCTGTGCTCGCCATCGGCACCACTGCGCCGGCCCCCGCTCTTGCCGACGATCCGCTGACCCGCTTCCTCGACCGCTCGACGGGTGAGGGCCGCTCCTATGCACGCTCCGGCAATCGCAACGACGATCGACGTGGCTCGAGCTCGAACAGCAACAGTAACAGCGACTCGAACAGCAATTCCAACAGCTCGTCGAACTCCTCGAGCAATTCAAGCTCGAACTCATCCTCGAACAGCAGCTCCAACTCGTCGAACAATTCCAGCTCGAATTCGTCTTCGAACTCGTCTTCCAACTCTTCGTCGAACTCGTCCTCGAATTCGTCCTCGAATTCGTCGTCCAACTCGTCCGACGATGACGATTGATCCTGGCATCTGACCGAAACGAAAAAGGCCGCGGCATTGCCGCGGCCTCCTCATGGGGAACCGATAGGAATCAGTTAACCGACCAGTCACGCTTCACGGTGTCGCCGTCCTTCGACAGATGAACGTGCTGATCGACATGATCGACCCAGTCGAGCGGGATGTAATGATGCTGGCCATCAGCGGAATCGTTCTTGGTCAGCTTGATGCGGCTTGCGCCATCCATATGGTCAACGGTGCCGACATGGGCGCCGTCCTGGGCGAGAACTTCCATGTGTTCGCGGATCTGATCTGCAGAAATCATTGGTCATGCTCCTCTTGGGTTGGGGTGCCGGAGAAAGGCGCGACGGGCGGCATTTGTTCCGGGCCGCTTCGCCGCAGACGACAAGAGCCAGGCAAGGGAACATCCGTCCCTCACATGCATTGACAGACACCCGCGCGAGATCCCTCGCCGGCAGCGAGTCCATACATGTTTCCGAGAATTGCGATCATCGGCACCGGTCCCACCGGCCTCTACACGTTCAAACAACTGATCGGTTCCACCGTTCCCTTGTCCATCACGCTCTACGAGGCAGAGGGCGAGCCGGGAAAGGGCACGCCCTACCATCCCGACATGAATGATCCCGCCATGCTCTCCAACATTCCGAGCATCGAGTTTCCGGCGTTTACGGAGACCCTGGTCGAGTGGCTACGGCGACAGGATGACGATACGCTGATGCGCCACGGCATCCGGCGCGAGGCGGTCGATGAGCGGGAGTTTTATCCGCGTCTCGTGCTCGGCGACTACATGCAGGCGCAGTTCGAGCGGATGCGGGCAATTGCGGCCGAGCGTGGTCACGAGATCATCGTGCTTGCCCGCCACAAGGTGATCGACATCGAGATCCAGGCCGATGCGATCCGCCTTCGCGTCAGCCATGTCGACGGCGAAAACGACGCGGCTTACGACCATGTCGTCATGGCGACCGGCCACAACTGGCCCGACAGTACGGAGATCCGGCCCGGCTACTTCGTTTCGCCCTGGCCGGCGACGGTTTTGACATCAATCCGCAACGAGGCGGTCGGCATTCTCGGCACGTCTCTGAGCGGCATCGATGCACTGATGACGGTCGCGACGGCACACGGCATGTTCTACGCCGATGCCACTGGCGACCTGCAATATCAGCCGGCTGCCGATACCGAAGGGTTCTCCGCCACGCTTATGTCGCGCAAGGGCATCCTGCCGGAGGCCGATTTCTATTGTCCGCTCCCCTATGTCACGCCCCTGGTCTGCACCGAAGAGGCGATCGATGCCCTGATTGCCACGGGCCGGCACGATCTGCTCAACGAAGTCTTCGAGCTCTTTCGCGGCGAAATCGTCGCGCGTGATCCGGACTATGCCGCCCGGATCGGGCTGTCGCAGCTGACGGTCGAGACCTTCGCCGCCGCCTATTATGCCGATCGCAGCGAAAGCGATCCTTTCGTCTGGGCGGCGAAAAACCTGGCCGAGGCCGAAGAGAACAGGCAGAAGCGCTATACCGTGCCGTGGCGCTATGCGATCCTGATCACCCACGAGATCGTGGCAAAGGTCATCCCGCATCTCGATCAGAACGATCTGAAGCGCTTCCATCGCCACTTCAAGGGCATCTTCATCGACGACTATGCAACGGTGCCGCTGATGTCGATCCGCCGGCTTCTGGCGCTTGCCCGCGCCGGGAAGTTGTCGATCCTGAAACTCGGCGAGGATTACGAGATCCGCACGGCCGAGGATGGCCTGGAGCGCGGCGCCGAGATCGTCGTCGGCGGAACCACGCATACCTTCGGGGCCTTTGTCGATGCGACCGGCCAGGAGACGCTGTCGGCGACCGATCTGCCCTTTCCGACGCTTGTCGATCAGGGTGGCGTCCGCGAAGCCGCGACGCCGAAGGTCGAGGCTATCCGATCGCTCGACCGGGATCCCGACATGGTTCGCACCGGCGGCATCGACGTCGATGAATTCTATCGCCCGCGCCTCGGTTTGATGTCGGCAGGCACGCTCTATTGCGCAGCGGTGGCCTTCCTTCTGCACAAGGAGCCCTTCGTGCAGGGTATCACCAGCGCACGGGATATCGGCGAGACGGTCGGCCGGGCGATCCTGAGTGACATGGTGGAGGTTGAGACGCCGGTGTTTCAGATCTCGGCATAGACCGGGTCGCCGACGGACAGCGTAACGGATGCGGCCGGCTTGGCGTAGACGCCGAGATTGCGCTTGTTGTGGCGCATGATGCCGCGCAGGACGTCGGGCTCTTCCGCCATGCCCGGTTGAGCGACCAGCGTCATGCCGCAGCGGCGGGAGGCTTCGGTGACACGGATCTCCGCTTCGCCGATCCTGACGATGTGGCCCACCCAGTCGTTTTCGATGAAGCCTTCATCGTCTTCCGTCTCGATCAACACCGAGGGGCGGAAGCGTCTCGCATCGATCGGCGGGAGGTCCGTGACCGATGCGAGCGCGTGCATCGAGGCCGTGGTCACGAGGTGAAGCGGCGCCGGTGCGTAGCGGTTGGAGACGACGGGGAAGCGGTAATCGCCTGACCCGACGAGCCCGATGGCGACCGGGAAGCCGAAATGCTCTGCCAGACGGTCCGGCAACGCGCCGTCATCGAGTGCATGTTCGGCGCCGTCGGCGAAGTGCAGGACAGGTAGCCCCGTTGCTGGTTGCGAGGCGGTAATGAAGAGGGCAGGACGCCAGCGCGTTTCCTTCTCGGGCGCGGCGGCAAGGCCTGTTTCCGGATCGAAGAACGCGAACCGCCGGTCACCCTCGATGCCTTCAGGCGAGACGGTGATCGAGGTGAGCGCTTCTCCGCCGAGAGAACTAACCGGATAGCGCCAGACTTCTCGCACTCGACCGATTTTGCGCATGGTGATCCCCTAGTTTCAACTGATCACCATACGCGGGATAGTCGCTCTATGTTCCAGAAAATCTGTGACCGCGCTTTCCGGTGGAGCCGTCAGGTCCAGTCGAGCACGATCTTGCTTGCCTTGCCGGCGGTGGCGAGTTCGAAGGCTTCGGCGTAGTCGTCCACCTTCATCCGGTGGGTGATGACCTTGCGGATGTCGAGGCCGCTTTCGAGCATGGCGAGCATCTTGTGCCAGGTGTCGAACATCTCGCGGCCATAGATGCCCTTCAGCGTCACCATGCGGAAGACGACCTTGGAGAGGTCGAAATGAAAGGGCCGGGCAGGAACGCCGAGCAGCGCGATGCGGCCGCCCATGACGAGATGGTCGATCATCTGGTCGAGGGCGGCCGGCGAGCCGCTCATCTCGAGGCCGACATCGAAGCCTTCCTTCATCTTCAGCTTCGCCATGACATCGCGCAGGTCTTCGTTCGCGACGTTGACCGGATGTACATCGGCGACTTCGGCCGCAAGCGCCAGCCGCTCCGGATTGACGTCGGTGATGACGACATGACGCGCGCCGACATGCCGGGCGATGGCTGCCCCCATGATGCCGATCGGGCCGGCGCCGGTGATGATCACGTCCTCGCCGACGAGGTCGAAGGCGAGCGCCGTGTGCACGGCATTGCCGAGCGGATCGAGGATCGCGCCGATCTCGTCGTCAATGGTGTCGGGCAGCGGGATGATGTTGAAGGCCGGGATCTTGGCGAATTCGGCAAAGGTGCCCTGCACGTTGACGCCAATGCCTCGGGTTTCGGGGTCGAGATGATACTTGCCGGCGCGTGAGGCGCGGCTGTTCATGCCGACGAGATGGCCCTCGCCGGAGACACGCTGGCCGATTGTGAGATTGCGGACATTGGCGCCGACGGCGACGATCTCGCCGGCATATTCATGGCCTGTGATCATCGGCACGGGGATCGTCTTCTGCGCCCACTCGTCCCATTTGTAGATGTGGACATCCGTGCCGCAGATGCCGGTCTTGTTGATCTTCACCAGCACGTCGTCCGGACCGATTTCCGGGACCGGCGCGTCGATCATCCAGATGCCGACCTCGGGTTTCTGCTTGGAAAGCGCTTTCATGGTCAGATCATCCCGATGGTCTTGCCGGCATCGATGAATGCGGCGATGGCGGTGTCGATATCGGCCTCGGAAAGCGCTGCCGACATCTGGGTGCGGATGCGAGCCTGGCCCTTGGGCACGACAGGGAAGAAGAAGCCGGCGACATAGACGCCGCGCGCATCGAGCTCGGCGGCGAGCTTCTGGGCCAGCACCGCGTCATGCGTCATGACCGGGATGATCGGCGTCTCGCCGGGAAGCAGCTCGAAGCCGGCCTCGGTCAGGCCCTGGCGGAAACGCTTGGTATGGCCGGAAAGCTTGGCGCGCAGGTCGTCTGCACCTTCAGCGACCTCGATCGCCTTGAGCGAGCCGGCAGCAACGGCAGGCGCCAGGCTGTTTGAGAAGAGGTAGGGCCGCGCACGCTGGCGTAAGAGATCGATCGCGGCTTTTGGGCCGGCGATGAAGCCGCCCATGGCGCCACCCAGCGTCTTGCCGAAGGTGCCGGTGATGATGTCGACGCGGGTGCCCACACCGGTCAGTGTCGGCGTGCCCTTGCCCTTTGCGCCCAGATGGCCGGTGGCATGGCATTCGTCGATCATCACCATGGCGCCGTATTTCTCGGCGAGCGCGCAGATCTCCGGAAGTTTGGCGACATAGCCGTCCATCGAGAAGACACCGTCGGTGACGATCAGCCGGAAGCGCGTGCCCTCGGCAATCGCCTTCTTCAACTCGTCTTCCAGCCCGTCCATGTCCGAGTTCGCATAGCGGTAGCGCTTCGCCTTGGAGAGGCGTACGCCGTCGATGATCGAGGCGTGGTTGAGGCTGTCGGATATGATTGCGTCTTCGGGGCCGAGCAGGGTCTCGAAGATGCCGCCATTGGCGTCGAAACAGGCGGCAAACAGGATCGCATCATCCTTGTCGAGATAACGCGCGATTGCCTGTTCGAGCTGACGGTGAATGTCCTGCGCGCCGCAGATGAAGCGCACCGAGGCCATGCCGAAGCCGTGGCTGTCGATCGCGGCTTTCGCGGCCTGTTCGATCTCGGGATGGTTGGCGAGGCCGAGATAATTGTTGGCGCAGAGATTGATCATCTCGCGCGTGCCCCTGGCGTCGCGCACCTGGATGCGGCCCGATTGCGGGCTGACGATCTCGCGCTCGCGCTTCAGAAGCCCGTCGGCTTCGATGCCCTTAAGTGTTTCGGTGATGTGGTCGAGAAAGCCGGTCTGCATGGGAAATCCCTCGATGCTGAATAATTCCAGCATATCGGAATTTTGCCCTGCGGCAATCGATATTTTGGAATTGCCTTTTCGCCTATCTGTGTAGCACGACCAGCAGGCCCTTGCCGATATCCGTTCCGCCATTGCGGATCGCATGCGGAACATCGGACCGGTAACGGGCGGTTTCGCCTGATCGAATCTGCGTCTTGCTGCCGCCGCTCGAAATCTCGAAACCGTCTGTGAAGGCGGTGAAATGTTCGAAGGCGCCGATCGAATGTGGCTGGCTGACAAGTGCGCCGCCGGGATCCATTTCGAGCTCGTACCATTCGGTCTGGCCGGCGAGCCGGGGCGAGCTCAGGATCTTCAGCCGGCAGGAGCCGTCGGCGCTGCGGATGACGGGCGTATGCATGACCGAGGTCACCTCGATCTCCTCCCGCCCGGCGACCGAGGTGCCGTTGCCGATCAGGTCGGAGAGCTCGATCTCCATCGCCTGGGTGAGGCTCCAGAGCACGGCGAAGGTTGGATTGGCCTCGCCACGCTCGATCTGGCTCAGCATCGACTTGGAGACGCCGGACAGCGTGCCGAGCTGTTCGAGCGTCAGCTTGCGCGCCTTGCGCTCGCGCTTGATGGCCGGGCCGATCTCGGGAGTGTGCTGCTGCATCGGGATATCCTGCGGTCTCGCCGGCGGGTGCCGACCGCCTCTTTTACGCCGACCGGCAGGCGCAACGGAAGAGGGCGGGCATGAAAGCTTGACTCCAATATCTGCGCGTGAAATTCTCAGATAATGGAATCAGAGGATCAATTCGAGAAACATGTCGCCGAAAGGCTGAAGCGCCTGCGCGTCGAGCGGGGGCTGACACTCGACCAGTTGGCGGACCTTTCAGGTGTCAGCCGTGCAATGATCTCGCGCATCGAGCGATCAGAGGCAAGCCCGACGGCAGCGCTTCTGGCGCGGCTCTGCTCGGCGCTCGGTGTTTCGCTGTCTGTCTTCTTTGCCAGCGCTGAAACCGAGCCGTCGCCGCTTGCTCGACGGGTCGATCAGCCGGTCTGGCGCGATCCGGAAAGCGGCTATCTGCGCCGTGCCGTCTCGCCTCAGGGCACAGGCAGCGGCACCGATATCGTTGAGGTCGAGTTTCCGGCCGGTGCCGAGGTGCGCTTTCCCGGGCGCCCGACAGGCCGCAGCCAGACCCAGCATGTCTGGGTCTTTGAGGGCGTGATCGAACTCTTGGTTGGCGACACAGTGCATCGTCTGGAGGCGGGCGACTGCCTGTTCATGAACGTCGGCGACGTGCACGGCTACAAGAACCCGACCGACAAACCCGCCCGCTATGCCGTGGTGATTTCCCTCGGCCCCTGACCATCTCCCACATCCGACGATAGGACTTGACCCCATGCCCACGCCCGACATCCGCCCGCTTTCCAAAGACGATACGCTTGGCGCCTTGCCCGACCTCTGCGAGACGCTTTCCGATTGCGTCGAAGGTGGCGCCTCGCTCGGCTTCATGTCGCCGTTTGCGCCCGCTGATGGTGAAATCTTCTGGCAAGGCGTGGCCGAGGCGGTCGGGCGCGGCGAAGTCCTGCTCTACGGCGCCTTTCTCGGCGATCGTCTGGTCGGCACGGTTCAGGTCGGCTTTGCCTCGAAGCCCAACCAGCCGCACCGCGGGGACCTGATGAAGCTGCTCGTCCATCGCGATGCCCGTGGTCTTGGCCTGTCGAAGGCGCTGATGGCGGCCGCCGAACAGGGGGCCGCGCATGCTGGACGCACGTTGCTGGTGCTCGACACGGCAGCAGGCGAGCTTGCCGAGGCGCTCTATGAAGAGCTCGGCTGGCAGCGTTCAGGCATCATTCCGAACTACGCGCTGTTTCCGGATGGGCGCTACTGCGACACGGTGATCTTCTGGAAAACTGTGGCCTGATAGCATCTCCGTCACATTCTTGTGATTGAGCCCAAAAAACGTCTGAGCTTCGCCCTTTTCAGCGGTCAACGCATCTGCTTATCGTCCATCCGTTTCCATATTTCCGGGGGGTGGACTTCAGATGGTTGCAAAAGCAACTTTGAGAGGGATGGGTTTGGCGCTGGCTGTCGCCGTGGCGGCGCCCGCACTGGCCGCGGACGTGACCTTCTTCATGCGCAACGATCATCCGAATGCCGTCGAGGTCGAACTCTACAGCCAGGATCGCGACCATATCTGGCCTGGCGACAACCAGGTCTTTTATCTCGATGACGGCGAGACCAAGGAGATCCCTCTCTCTTGCGAAGAAGGCGAGACGATCTGCTACGGCGCCTGGATTTCGGGCGACAAGCAGAGCTATTGGGGCGTCGGTCCTGACAATGCCGAGAATTGCGAGAACTGCTGCTATACCTGCACCGGTGGCGAGACCGAGCAGATTAACCTGACCGAGTAACATCGGATCGGCGGGGGCCGAGGGGCGGGGGCGATTTTTTTGGTCGATTGACCAGGAAAATCGCCCCCTTTGCACTTGTGGCTGAGGCCGTGACGAGGCTAATTTTCTCTCCAAAACACCAGAGGGAAAACAACCGACATGCGCGTATTCTATTCCGAAAAGCACAAGCTGCGAGATGCCAAGACCGAGCTGCATGGCGGCTTGCTGGTCAAGCCCTTCGAGGGGCCGTTCCGTGCTGAATGGGTGCTTTCGGGCGTCAAGGAGGCGGGCTTCACCGATGTACGCGCGCCGGCCGAACACGGACTGGAGACCGCGCTCAAGGTACATGACGCCGGCTATCTCGAATTCCTGCGCACCTGCTGGGACCGCTGGCAGGCGCATGGCTTCGAGGGCGAAGCGATCGCCACCTCCTTCCCCTGCCGCCGCAGCCAGACCGGTCGCGTGCCGAAGAACATCGATGGTGCCGTCGGCTACTATACGAATTCGGCGGAAACCTCGATTTCGAAGGGCACCTATGAGGCGGCCATCGCTTCGATGGACGTGGCCCTGTCGGGCGCCGACTGGCTGAACGAAGGCAACCGCTTCGCCTTCTCGCTCTGCCGCCCGCCGGGCCACCATGCCGGCATCGATCTCTTCGGCGGCTATTGCTTCATCAACAACGCTGCGGTCGCCGCCCAGCGGTTGATCGACCACGGCGCCAAGAAAGTCGCGATCCTCGACGTCGACTTCCACCATGGCAATGGTACGCAGGACATCACCTATCGCCGCGGCGACATCTTCTTTGCCTCGCTGCATGGCGAGCCGGAAGACGCCTTCCCCTTCTTCCTCGGTTATGCCGACGAAACCGGTGAGGGCGACGGCGAGGGACTGAACGCCAACTATCCGATGCCATCAGGTACGCCCTTCGAGATCTGGTCCGCAGCCCTCGAAGACAGTCTGAAGAAGATCAAGGCCTATGGCGCGGAAGCGATCGTCGTTTCGCTCGGCGTCGACACCTTCGAGAAGGACCCGATCAGCTTCTTCAAGCTGAAGAGCCCTGATTACATCAAGATGGGCGAGATGATTGCGGCGAGCGGCGTGCCCGTCCTGACCCTCATGGAAGGCGGCTACGGCGTGCCGGAAATCGGCCTCAACGTCGCCAATGTGCTCAAAGGGCTTGAGGGCTGAAGGCGCCTCAATAGGTCTTGGCGACTTCGGTGAAGTGGCGTTTCAGCCGCGCCACGTCGGCCGGGTCGATTTCAATCCCGGTCACGGCGATCCAGGGATCGATATGATGCTGCGGCGCATAGACATGCCCGTAGCCGACCGGGCTCGTCGTCGCGATCATCATGTCGAACAGGAGTTGCAGCATGGTGAGCACGGGATACCAGGTGAGTTCGGGAGAGACATCCGGCCCCCGTGTGCCCGAGAGCCAGGCGGGAGACCGATAGGCCGAACGGGGGTCGAAAAACACCACGGCGTCGCTGGCATATTGCAGGTAGACGATCCGCAGTGCCCCCCATTCGGCATAGGGTGAATTGAGGTCGGACTGCTGATTGGTGAAGCGCACGATCGAGCCGTCGCCGTAGCGGGGCAGCCAGGCAGGCGAGCCCGCTTCCCGTCCCGCGGTGAGTTCGCTCCACATCCTGCTCTGAAACGGCGGCCCGACCCACAATGCGCCATAGAAGGGATCGGCGACGATTTCGAGAAGGTCGACGGAGCTCTGCGAGTTGAGCGCTCCGAGGCTCAAGCCATAGAGCACCAGCCGGGGACGTTCATTGGGCGGCAACTGCTTCCAGTGACGATAGACGGCGCGAAACAACGCCTTGGCCGACTCCGAGCCATATTCCGGCTCGACCAACAGCGAGAGCCAACTGGTCAGATAGGAGTATTGCAGGGCGACGCTTGCGACATCGCCGCGGAGCAGAAAATCGAGCGTGTCTGCCGCCGCAGGGTCGATCCAGCCGGTGCCGGTCGGGGCCTTGATCACCAGCGTCGAGCGTTCGAAACCGCCCTGCCGGATCAGTTCCTCGAGCGCGCGTGCGACGCGCGTCTCGATGTTTTCTCCATTGTTGAGGCCCGCATAGACGCGGATCGGCTCCAGCGCCGGCTCTCCCCAGAATTGCTCGATATCGTCGCGCGTTGGGCCGGACGCGATGTAATGACGACCCTGGCGGCCCAGACCATGCCACTCGAGACGCGAACCCGGTCCGCCGGTCTTTGCCGAGGACGTCGGCGCGGCGAATTCGTCCTCCATCAGATCGTCCAATTGCTGGAAGGAGGAATCGGCAAGCCGGATTGCGCCGCGAAGAACCACGTTTTCGCCGATCGACCAGAAGATGAAGGCGGCGATGACGAAACCGATCGCGGTGGCGAAGCGTGCCGGGAAAATGGTGGCCATGCGTGCCGCCAGCCTCCTGAACAGCATCATGAAAAGACGGGCGATCCATAGCAGGCCAAGGAATAGGGCTGCCGCCACCAGCACCGCCTCGAGATATGACACGTCGAGAGGGGCCATCTGCCAGAGCGCGCGCGCTGATTCCTGCCAGACCGCGGAGCGCCAGAGCGCCACGGCCATTGCGGACACACCAAATGCCGCTATCCAGAAAAGCGCCTTGTCCCGACGCAGCCGGGGTTCGGGCAACTCGAAAAGCCGCCAGACACAGCTCAAGAGAACGCCGAAGAAATAGCCTACAGCTGACGCGATGCCGGACAGCGAGCCCTGCACCAGGGCTTCGCGCGGCATGAGGCTGGGTGTGAGCGATGCACAGAAGAAGGCGATCGCGAGAACGACGCCCGACAGGGAAAGCTTGCCGATCAAGACCCTGACAATGACCGACAGTGCACTGTCTCCCGCTTCATGCAGTTGGAGCCGTTGCGGCTCCTGTTCCGTTCTGCCGCGAGCTTAGTCGTTTTGTCCTGCCTTTTGAAGGGCATGATGCCACCCTGCGGCAAAAGCAGACAAACCCGGCCTGGAAGCCGGGTTTGTCGTTGTCGAACGATGATGCCTTGATCAGAGCGTGCCCTGGCGCTGCTGGATCATCTGGTAGGTATCGAAGCTGTATTCGGCGATCTGAGCCCAGAGATAGGCGTCCTGCTTGAAGGCCTGCTGGCTGTCGAAGAGCTTCTTGAACCACTCATTCTTTGCCGAGAGATCCGTATAGGTTTCCTTCGCCGCCTTGTGGCAGGTGTCGAGGATATCCGACGAGAAGGCGCGCAGCTGTGCGCCGCCGGCGACGAGTTCGCGAAGGGCTGCTGCGTTCGAGGCGTCGTAGCGGGCGAGCATCCGGGCATTGGCCGCAGCGCAGGCGTCCGTCAGGATGCGCTTGTAGTTTTCCGGCAGTCCATTGAACTTGTCGAGGTTGAAGAAGGCATGCACGGTCGGGCCGCCTTCCCACCAGGCCGGGTAGTAGTAGTAAGGCGCGACCTTGTAGAAGCCGAGCTTCAGATCGTCATAGGGACCGACGAATTCGGTGGCGTCGATCGTGCCCTTTTCGAGCGCCGGATAGACGTCCGAGCCGGCGATCTGCTGCGGCGTGACGCCGACCTTGGCCATGATCTCGCCGGCAAGGCCCGCGATCCGCATCTTCAGACCCTTAAGGTCGTCGATCGTCTTGATTTCCTTGCGGTACCAGCCGCCCATCTGGGCGCCGGTATTGCCGGCCGGCAGCGCATAGATCTTGTGGCTTGCGAGGAACTCGTTGAGCAGCTCGTTGCCGCCGCCGGCGGTGAACCACGAATTGGTCATTCGGGCATTGAGACCGAAGGGGATCGCCGTGCCGAGCGCAAAGGCCGGATCCTTGCCGATGTAATAGTAGCAGCAGGTGTGGCCCATCTCGACCGTGTCGGCGGTGACGGCATCGGCAACCTGAAGCGGCGGCACGATCTCGCCGGCAGCGAAGACCTGGATTTCGAACTGTCCGTCGGTGGCCTTCGAGACGCTCTCGGCGATGTCGGTGGCGGCCCCGAAGATGATGTCGAGGCTCTTCGGGAAGGACGAGGCGAGGCGCCAGGTGATCTTCGGATTTTCCTGGGCAATCGCGGGGGCGGCAAGCGCGGCGGCACCGATGCCGGCGACACTGGCCTGCTTGAAAAATTGACGGCGGTTCATGATCTCTTGCCTCTGATAATACGCACTCCTCCAGCTCCCGCGGTGGGTCTAGTCGGGCATGACGGTCAGTGCAAGATCAAAAGCTCAGGAAATTGTCCGGCAACCCGACCAAATTTGCGTTTTCTTTCGTGGGGATAGTGTTCCGCGCAAGGAACTGTCAGGACGGGTTGCGCATCCGCGGGTCGTCGAAGGCTGGATTGTAGAAGAGGGACAGCACCAGGCTCTTGGCGATCCGCTCGGCGCTGGCCATGAACCAGCCATGGGCTTCTTCCGAGGCACCGATTTCGACGAGGGTGTCGGAGAAGAGCTGCAGCCATTGTAGGAAAAGGTGTTCCGCCATGCCGTCGACATTCTGGTGAGCCATCACCGGCTTGCCGCCATAGGCGCCTGTCTTGAAGGCGACGGAGCTCCAGAAGGCCTTCATCTTGACCATATGGTCCGGCCAGCGTCCGGCAAGTCGCCCTTCAAAGACAGGACCGAGATCCGGATGCTGGCGAATATGGCCGTAGAAGGTTTCCACCAGTTGCTCGATGAAGGCCGCATCGACACCCATCGCCGCCATCTGGGCTTCGGCGCGGGCGGTAATCTCGGCGCGGTGTGCGGCACGGCCGTTGAGATCCGTGTTCATGGTGTCTCTCGTTGCTGATGTCTGTCGCGAGGCTGATGCACCTCGTCATGCAAATGGTCCATGCGGCATCTTGATACAAGTCGAAATCTGCCCTAAGTTTAGAATTATTCTAATTTGGTTGGTGGTCGTTATGTTCAGCATTTCATTCCGGGGCGGCAAGCGCCCCTTCGACACACTCTCCGAACAGGAGATCCTAGCGCTTGCCATTTCCTCCGAAGAGGACGACGCCCGCATCTACCTGGCTTACGCCGACCAGTTGCGAGCGGCCTATCCGCAATCTGCCAAGGTTTTCGAGGACATGGCCGAGGTCGAGCATACCCACCGCAACATGCTGATCGAGATGCATCGGGACCGTTTCGGCGAGCGCATCCCGCTGATCCGGCGCGAACATGTGCGCGGCTTCTATGATCGTAAACCGGACTGGCTCAGGAAGAACCTGACGCTGGACCAGGTCCGCGAAGAGGCCATGCAGATGGAAGAGGGGGCCTATCGCTTCTATCACGAGGCCGCCCAGCACACTTCCGACGCCGGCATCCGGAAGCTGCTCGGCGATCTCGCCATGGCCGAACAGGGCCATGAAGAAATCGCGACCATGCTCGGCGACCGGCATCTGCCGGAGGATGCACGCGAGACGGAAGATGAAACGAAGAAGCGCCAGTTCATTCTGACCTATGTACAGCCCGGCCTCGCAGGCCTGATGGACGGCTCGGTCTCGACGCTGGCGCCGATCTTTGCGGCCGCCTTTGCGACCGGCGACACCTGGTCGACCTTCCTGATCGGCCTGTCTGCCTCGGTCGGTGCGGGCATTTCGATGGGCTTCACCGAAGCCGCCCACGACGACGGCAAGCTCTCGGGCCGCGGCTCGCCGCTCAAGCGTGGCCTCGCCTCCGGCATCATGACGACGCTCGGCGGGCTCGGCCACGCATTGCCCTATCTCATCCCGCATTTCTGGACCGCGACGATCACCGCCATCGTCATCGTCTTCTTCGAGCTCTGGGCGATCGCCTTCATCCAGAACCGCTACATGGAAACGCCGTTCTGGCGCGCCGCCATGCAGGTGGTGCTCGGCGGCTCGCTGGTGCTGGCGGCCGGGGTGCTGATCGGTCAGGGGTAGGCGGCAAGGGCGAGGCTTGACGGAGGCTCGTCCGGCGCTGTCATCTGACGATCATCGAATCGCAGTATGGCGCACCCATGAAAGCCTCTCCCGCCACCATTGGTCTGGGCGTTACCATGACCATCGGTTACGGCACGCTCTATTATTCCTTCTCCGTGCTGGCGCCTGAAATCGCGCGCGAATTCGGCTGGGGCCAGAGCTTCGTCTTCGGCGTCTTCTCTTTCGGATTGCTTGCAGGCGCGGTGGCAGCCCCCGTGCTCGGGCGCTTGGTCGATCGATACGGTGCACGCCTCATCCTTTGTCTCGGTTCCGTCGCAGCAGCACTTTCGCTCGCGCTGTTTTCGGTGATGCAGAACGCCTGGCAGTTTGCGGCGATCACGCTCGTCGCCGAATTCATCGCGCTTGCGGTACAATACGATGCGGGCTTTGCAGCACTCGCTCAGAGCCATGGCCGCGAGGCGCGCGCACATATCACGCTGGTGACGCTGATCGCGGGCTTTGCCTCCACCGTTTTCTGGCCGCTCCTGCAATGGCTGCTCACCGTCATGACCTGGCGCGACATCTACCTGGTGATGGCCGCGATGAACCTCCTGATCGCGCTGCCGATCCATCTGGCCCTGCCAAGGGCACGGATGATCGAGCCGGAGTCGACCGTCCGTGAAGAGCAATCGATCGGTGAGCCTGTTCTCGACGGCGAGCGCAAACGCCGGATGATCCTCATGGCGACGGCCTTTGCCGCCGGAGGTTTCGTCATGTCGGCGGTGGGGGCGACGCTTCTCGTGCTGATGCGCGACCTCGGCTATGCCACGGCAATGGCAACGCTTGCCGGCAGTCTGATCGGTCCAAGCCAGGTGGCTGCCAGACTGATCGAATATGTCAGGCGCAACCTCTTCTCGCCGCCGCTGACCGCGATTATTGCGGCATTGGCCATGGCGCTGAGCCTTGCGATCCTTGCGGGCGCACTGCTCCAGCCGATGGCGGCCTTCGCCATCGCCTTTGCGATCTTCTACGGGGTAGGGCAGGGGCTCACCTCGATCGTCCGCGGCGTCCTGCCGCTGCACTACTTCGGCGCTGCGGGCTATGGGCGGACCATGGGCACACTGGCATCGGCCCGCATCATCGCTTCGGCGATTGCGCCTGTGTCGGTGATCTGGCTGAACGAGACGGTGAGCACCAGTGTCGCGCTGGCAGCATTGGCCGGCATGGCCTGCCTTGCCGTGATCGCGACCCTCGCGCTGACGCGCGAGAGACGAAGCTGACCGATTTTACTGCAGCGCGCCGACCAGAACGTCGGAGGTGCCGTTCTCGATGGTGACCCAGCGGCCGGTGTCGGTCGAGGACTGGCGCTTGAGGAAGGCATAGCGGGTCTCGGTCCAGAGCTTGACGTCGTCGTTGAGGTTGTCGAGCACGAAGTCACCGGACTGGGTGCGAACCGTCAGCACCGCATGGCCTTCGCCATCCGGTTTGCGCACAACGGTGATCAGGAGATCGGCTGCATTGAAGCCGGCTTCCATCAGCTTCTTGCGCTTCAACAGCACGAAATCCTCGCAATCGCCGAGATCGACCGGATAGGCCCAGACTTCCTCGCGGCCGTAGATCTCCATATCCGTCATGGGGACAATGGCGTGATTGACGCTGGCATTGATGTCGCGGATGACGCTCCAGCCGTGATCGGTGACCTTAGGTGGCACCGAAGGGCGGGTCCGGATGCTGCATTCATCGGGCAGGGCCTTGCAGAATTCGTAATGGCCAATGGGCTGGGATGTCACGGCGCCGGTGATCATCGATCGCAATGTCTGCGGTGCCGAAAGACCCGCATGGGCAGGTGCGAGCACCGCAACTGCAATGATCAGCGCCTTGATGGCGCGCGAGCCGTTCGTCATGAACACGTCCCCTGTATCCTTAACAAAAGGTTAAGATTGCGAAAGGACGTGAGTCAACGGCGCGGGAGGCTCTCTCCCGCGCAATTCATCCGGTATGGTTAAAATGCGACAGTTCGAACGGCCGAAATGAGAATCGGTTCCCAAGATCGAGAAAAAATAAAGGGATCGAAATACTCAGATCATTGAAAGTATCGCCGATTTCATCTTGGCGATGTCTTCTGGGCGGGAAAGCCGATGGTCGCCATCGCGAATCAGCGTCAGCACCACGTCGTCGAGCGGCAGGAATTCCATCAGCTTCAGGGCGTGCTGATATGGCACATCCGGGTCCTTCATACCCTGCAGGATATGGACCGGGCAACCGGTCTCGATAAGCCCGATCAGCACCCGGTTCTGGGCTCCGTCATCCATCAGGGCGCGGGTAAAGATGTTGGGCTCCGAACTATACTCGGATGGTTCTTCAAAATAGCCGCGCTCGGCCAGGGATTGCCGCTCTGCCGCAGTCAGGCCGGGCTCGATGAGTTCCGCTGTGAAGTCGGGTGCCGGCGCAATCAGCACGAGGCCGTCGATCGAGAAGGGCAGGCCAAGGCGCCTGGCCTCCTGGATGACGCGAAGTGCAATCCATCCGCCCATGGAGGAGCCGATCAGCACGGCCTTCTTCACGCCCGACGAAGCAAGAACGGCAAGCGCTTCCTCGGTCCAGCGCGAAATGGTTCCCAAGCGGAAATCGCCGCCGGATACCCCGTGGCCGGAATAGTCGAAGCGGATGGCGGTGAGCCCCTGATCTCGGGCGAGAGCGTCCATCTCGATTGCCTTGGTGCCGGCCATATCGGAGCGGTAGCCGCCGAGCCAGACCAGGGCCGGCCGTTCCGGGCCGGTTCCGATGCGGGTGATGACCGCAATGTCGCGGGCTGCATCGCCGGAACCGACGGTCAGTGTCGTCTGTCTGAGGATGTTGGCTGTGTCGGTCATCGCGTGCTCCTTTTGTCGAATGCTGTAAAACACATCCAGGAAGTGCGCGACAACAGGTGATTTTCTTTCGCAAGCATGCTATTGACACTGCCGTCGCAGATATCACATAGCCCTTTGACGCGGATGCGCGCGGGTTTACGCTGCGACATTCCGAAATGTTTTGAGGAGAATACGACCATTCGCAGACCGTTCAAGACCGATGCCCCCGTAAAGGACGGGCCGCGCTCCAACCGTGAAATCCGCATTCCGAAAGTCCAGCTGATCAACGAAGAGGGCGAGAACCTCGGAGTCATCGCGACGGATCAGGCGTTGCGCATGGCTGAAGAGGCCGGACTGGATCTGGTCGAGATTTCGCCGAATGCCGAGCCTCCGGTCTGCAAGATCCTCGACCTGGGCAAGCTGAAATACGCCAACCAGAAGAAGGCGGCCGAAGCGCGCAAGAAGCAGAAGATCGTCGAGGTCAAAGAAATCAAGATGCGCCCGAACATCGACACCCACGACTATGAGGTGAAGATGAAGGCGATGAACCGCTTCTTCGAAGAGGGCGACAAGGTCAAGGTGACCCTGAAATTCCGTGGCCGCGAAATGGCCCACCAGGAACTTGGCATGAAGCTTTTGCTTCAGGTCAAGGAAGACACCGCCACGATCGCCAAGGTGGAAGCCGAGCCGAAGCTCGAAGGCCGCCAGATGATGATGGTGCTCTCGCCGCGTTGAGTGCTGCCACATGGCAGGACCTGATGAAGCCGCCTTACGGGGCGGCTTTTTTCATGCGTGGTTTTTGCCGGTTCCTTGTCTGACAGAACGCTGATCGTCACAGCGGCCGCTCTGTCAGGAGAGTTGATGCATGCTCCCTCCATCGAAAGCGATTGCAAACCTGGAGGAATTCCCGATGACCCGCTTTTTGCGCCGGACCTTGCTGGTCTCGACGACCACACTGGCCGCACTCACCCTGATCCCTGCGATCGCCTCGTTCGCGCCCTCGCCCCTCGCCTCCCTCGTCGTCAGCCAGGCCGAAGCGCGTGGCGGTGATGATGATGGCGGCAGTGATGACAGCGGTGGCGGTAGCGATGACAGTGGTAGCGACGACAGCGGCCGCGGTGATAGCGGCAGGGACGATAGTGGCCGCGACAGTTCCGATGACAACGACGACAGCTCTGACGACAGCTCGGGCCGCGACCGTGATCGGGACCGCGACCGCGATCGCAACCGTAGCGGCGATGACGATGACGATGATGGCTACGACGACAGCGATGATCGTTTTGATGACAGCGCCGACGACGGCAGCCGCCGGAGCGGCAATCGCGATCGCGACGAGATCCGCCTGATCGTCAACAACACCCAGCTGCAGGGCCTGCTCAGCGGCTCCATGATACCCGTCGATCAGAATGGCAAGCGTTTGCGCTTCGAGGTCGAAGAGGAGCATGGCAACACGGAAATCAAGCTTCGGGCCCCACGCGGCACGCTGTCTGGCGTGACCGTGGTCCCCGCAATCTGATCAGTTCGAAGCGGTGAAGCCCGAGCCGCCGCGGGCACCCTCTCACCGTTTCGCCCCGCCCGGCCCCCACCGGGCGGGGATAGCTTTTCTCCTGTTGGCGCAAGTCTTGGCCCGCGCTACTCTCCGGAAAACCCGAACAGAGCCTGTATGGATCGTCGTCTTTTCATTTTTGCCCTTCTGAGCATCGGCTTGGCCTGCGCCATCCCGACGTCATCGGCATGGGCAAAGGACGGAGGGGATGATGGTGGTAGCGATGGCGGCGGTGATCGCGGCGGCGACAGTAGCGGAAGCGGCAGCGGCGGAGGATCCGATTCCGACGATGACGACGATGATGATGACAGCGGCAAGGACGACGATAAGGACGACGACAAGGGTGGCCAGGAGGACCGCAGCGGCTCGGGACGTGGCTCTGAAGAGGACGACAAGGACAATGACGATGACGATGACGACGACCGATCCGGTAGCTCCAGGCGCGAGCGCGACCAGAAAGAGGCGCGCGAAGCCGTCAAGCGTGGAGAAATCCTGCCGCTGCGCGAAATTCTGAAGCGGGTCGACGAGCAGGGCGGTGGACGGGTGATCGCCGTCGATCTCGACATGCAGGCGCGAAAGCCCTTCTACACACTGAAGGTGCAGAGCGGTTCGAGTGTCAGAACACTCAAGTTCGAGGCGGCGACCGGCCGCAAACTCAATATCTTTGGATGGTGACACATGCGCATTCTGCTCGCGGAGGACGACCAGACCATTGCGGACCATACACGCTCGAAGTTGGAGGCGGAGGGCTTCATCATCGAGCATTTCAACAATGGACCCGATGTCTGGGCCGAGGGCGAAACGGGCGACTATCAGGCGATCATCCTCGATCTTGGTCTGCCCGGCATGGATGGTCTGTCCATCCTCAAGCGATGGCGCGGAGCCGGTGTCGAGGTTCCGATCCTGGTCCTGACCGCACGCGGCTCCTGGATGGAACGGGTCGACGGCTTCGATGCTGGCGCTGACGACTATCTCCCCAAGCCATTCCGTAGCGAGGAACTCATCGCTCGTCTGAAAGCTCTGTTGAGAAGGGTTCATGGCCGCGCAAAGGCGACTGCATCAGCCGGAGGTTTCGTGCTCGACGATACCTCCCGTCGCGTGACCTTCGAGAGCCGGCCGATTGAGCTTACGCCGCTCGAATACCGGCTGCTTTCCATGCTGATCGCCGAGCCGCACAAGGTCTTCGATCCGATCGAGATTGCTCGCCAGGTTCAGGGGCGGGACGACGAGCAGGCGAAGAATGCCGTTGAGGCAATGATCGCGCGCATCCGCCGCAAGACCCATCCGTCTGCGATCGCGACCCGCCGGGGTTTCGGCTACACGCTCTCAGGCGAGGAGGCATGACCCAGTCGCTGCGCCTGCGTCTCTTCATCGGCGCCGTTCTTGCGATTGCCTTCGTTCTGCTCCTCGTCGCCTCAGGTCTGAGCCGGATCTTCTCCAACTATGTCGCCGACCGCTATCGCGCCGACATGTCGGCGATTATCGATCAGCTGGCGGCCGGCGTCGAATTTCCCGGCGGCATCGCGCGCATGACAGACGAACCAAGCGATCCGCGCTTCGAGTTGCCGGGTAGTGGCCTCTACTGGGAAGTGATCGCCGGAAGCGGCCAGGTCTTCCGTTCGCGCTCGCTCTGGGATGTCGAGCTTCTGCCGGAGGCCCTGATCGACGGCACATACGGTTTCCAGCAGGGGGAGGGGCCGGATGGCGCGCCGCTTCTGGTCCAGCTGCGCGAGGTTGAGCTTGAAACGCCGGAGGGCAACCGCCCCCTGATGCTGCTTGCCGGTTTCGACCGCAAGATGATCGATGATGCCATCTCTGAATTCCATGGCGCCATGACAATCATGCTGGTGTTGACGGCTGCGGTCCTGCTCGCCGCGGCCTTCCTGCAAATCGGCATTGGTCTTGCACCCCTGTCGCGGCTGCAGAAGGGGCTCTCCCTCGTGCGCTTCGGACGGACCGACCAATTGCCCGATGCCGGGCCTACCGAACTTCGTCCGCTGGTCACGGAGCTCAACGGTCTCCTGAAGGAGAGGGAAACGGCCGTCGAACGCGCCCGTGCGAGAGCAAGCGACCTTGCCCATGGCCTCAAGACGCCGCTCACGGTTCTCTTGCAGCTCGCAGACAATCTGCCCGATCGAGAGCGCAGCATGATCCGCCAGCAGGTCGATCTGATCCGGCAGCGCTCCGACAGGCAACTGCAATCTGCAAGGCTCGGCGTCGAGCAGATGGCGCAAACGGGCCTGGCGTCGCTCACCGGAAAGCTCATCTCGGTTCTGGCCCCCGTCACGGCCGTGCGTGATGTCGCCTGGAAGGTCGGTGTCGATGATCAGCTGACCGTCGACATGGATCCGGCCGACTTGGCAGAGGCTCTCGGTAACGTGCTCGACAACGCCACACACTTTGCCAGGACCGAGATCGTTGTGGTCGCCGAGCGCGACGGCAAATACATCCGGCTCGACGTTGAGGATGACGGTCCGGGTGTCGCCGAGGCGGCCCTTCCGGAGATCGCCGCCCGTGGCGTGCATCTGGTCGAGGGCGAGGGCACGGGGCTCGGGTTGGCGATCACCTCGGATATTCTCAGCGCCTATGGCGGTGCGATCGCCTTTTCGCGTGGTGGAACGGGTGGCCTCAGGGTGAGCTTGCTGTTACCGGCAGGCCTGTAGACGAAGATTCCGGCCGCCACCCGTTGCGCTTTTCCAGGTCTACGGTTATAAGCGCGCGTCCGAACGGTCCGGCAGGGCATGCCGTGGCCGTTCTTTATGCTTGAAAACGGGCATTCGTCAGCCTGTTTCGATACAAGAACAATGGAGTAGCAAAATGCCCAAGATGAAGACGAAATCTGCTGCCAAAAAGCGGTTCAAGATCACGGCGACCGGCAAGGTTCTCGCCGCCGCTGCTGGCAAGCGCCACGGCATGATCAAGCGTTCCAACAAGTTCATTCGCGATGCCCGCGGCACGATGGTTCTGGCTGAACCTGACGGCAAGAAGGTTATCAAGAACTACCTGCCGAACGGTCTCTGAGACCCGCTCGCTGTTGGACAATTAAGGAGATCATGACATGGCACGCGTAAAACGTGGCGTAACTTCCCGCGCCAAGCACAACAAGGTATTCAAGCAGGCCAAGGGCTTCTACGGCCGCCGCAAGAACACGATCCGGGCCGCCAAGGCTGCCGTTGATCGTTCGAAGCAGTTTGCTTACCGCGACCGCAAGAACAACAAGCGCAACTTCCGCGCTCTGTGGATCCAGCGTATCAACGCTGCCGTCCGCGAATTCGGCCTGACCTACGGCCGCTTCATCGACGGTCTGAACAAGGCTGGCATCGAAGTCGACCGCAAGGTCCTCTCCGACCTCGCCATCCATGAGCCAGCTGCTTTCGCGAAGCTCGTAGAAGCCTCGAAGAAGGCTCTTGCCTACCTCAAGGACGCAGGCACGGCCAACGAGTTTGAAAGCGCGGTCAAGTAAGCCAGCGCTTCCCGACTGAAATTCAAGTATTGGGAAACCCGCGCTGGTACGGCTGGCGCGGGTTTTTCTTTGACCGTTAGGCTGTGACGGTATTCATGGCACGACATTAAGGGCAGGAAACGGAAATATGTCCGATCTCGACAGTTTGAAGACGCAGCTACTCGCCGACATCGCCGCCGCCGCGGACGAACCGGCGATCGAGGCTATTCGCGTGGCGGCCATGGGCAAGAAGGGGTCCGTTTCGGAGCTCCTGAAGACGCTGGGCACGATGAGCCCCGAAGAGCGCCAGACGCGGGGTGCCGCGATTAACGCCCTGAAGAACGAGATCACCGAGGAAATCATCACCCGCAAGGCAGCGCTGAAGGATGCGGCGATCAACGCCCGCCTGAAGGCAGAGACGCTCGATGTCTCGCTTCCCGTCCGCTCCTCGCCGGCCGAGCGGGGTCGGATTCACCCCATCAGCCAGATCGTCGACGAGATCACCGCGATCTTCGCCGACATGGGCTTCTCGATCGCCGAAGGTCCCGATATCGAGACCGACTACTACAACTTCACGGCGCTGAACTTCCCCGAAGGTCACCCGGCCCGCGAGATGCACGACACCTTCTTCCTCTCACCGGATGAGAACGGTGAGCGCAAGGTGCTGCGCACGCACACCTCCCCGGTGCAGATCCGCACCATGGAAGCGCAGAAGCCGCCGATCCGCATCGTCATTCCGGGCAAGACCTATCGCCAGGACTCGGATGCGACGCATTCGCCGATGTTCCACCAGGTCGAAGGCCTTGTCATCGACAAGACGGCCAATGTCGCGAACATGCGCTGGATCCTGGAAGAGTTCTGCAAGGCTTTCTTCGAGGTCGACAGCGTCACCATGCGCTTCCGCCCGTCCTTCTTCCCCTTCACCGAGCCGAGCTTCGAGGTCGACATTCAGTGCGACCGTTCCTCGGGCCCGATCGTCAAGTTCGGCGAGGGCAAGGACTGGATGGAAATCCTCGGCTGCGGCATGGTTCACCCGAACGTGCTGCGCGCGGGTGGCCTTGATCCCGACGAGTATCAGGGCTTCGCCTGGGGCATGGGCCTCGACCGCATCGCCATGCTGAAATACGGCATGCCGGACCTGCGCGACTTCTTCAACGCCGATGTCCGTTGGATGAGCCATTACGGCTTCCGCCCGCTGGATGTACCGACGCTGTTTGGCGGCTTGAGCACCTGATCTGCGAACAACCGGCCGCCACGACGGCCAGATGGAGGGGCAGTTGGAGGCTGCCCCATCCTTGTGAATGAAAGCAATGCGACGTGATTGAACATCTCGATAACATGCGGCCGGTCGATCTGCTGTGCGATGACGACTTGCTGCATGTGGAACTGACGGACGGTCGTATCGTCAGCGTCCCGGTCTGGTGGTACCCGCCCCTTCAGGAGGCGATGCCGGTGGAGCGGAACAACGTGGAATTCATGCCGTCGAGCATCCACTGGCCCGATATCGATCTCGATGTGACGGTGGTCAGCATGCTCCTCGGCAAACAGGCGTCCGGCGCGCAACCGCTAGACGCTTCGGGCAAGATGCAGATGGGAACGAGACAATGAAATTCACACTCTCCTGGCTGAAGGATCACCTGGAAACCGAGGCCTCGCTCGACGAGATCTGCGAGCGGCTGACCGCGATCGGGCTTGAGGTCGAGGATGTCGATGACAAGGCGGCCTACAAGCCCTTCGTCATCGCCAAGATCCTGACGGCGGAAAAGCATCCCGAGGCCGATCGTCTTAAGGTGCTCTCGGTCGATGCCGGTGACGGCAAGCCGGTGCAGATCGTCTGTGGTGCACCAAATGCCCGCGCCGGCATGATTGGTGCACTCGCGCGTCCGGGTACCTATGTGCCGGGCATCGATGTGACGCTCGCCGTCGGCAAGATCCGTGGCGTCGAAAGCCATGGCATGATGTGCTCCGAAAAGGAGCTTAATATCTCCGACGACCACAATGGCATCATCGATCTGCCCGAGGATGCGCCGGTTGGCACCTCCTTCGCGTCTTATGCCGGTCTCGACGATCCGGTCATCGAGATCAACCTGACGCCGAACCGTCCGGACTGCACCTCGGTCTTCGGCATCGCCCGCGATCTCGCAGCCTCCGGTTTGGGCAAGCTCAAGGCCCCGAAGGCGCCCGCCTTCAAGGTCGAGGGTGAGACGCCGGTCGAGGTCAAGCTCGAGCTTGAAGATCATCTCTGCCCGGGCTTTGCCTATCGCCTGGTGCGCGGCGTGAAGAACGGCCCGAGCCCGAAATGGATGCAGCAGCGCCTGCTCGCGATCGGACTTCGCCCGATCTCGGCGCTCGTCGACGTCACCAACTACATGACTTTCGACCAGGGCCGTCCGATGCATGTCTTCGACGCTGACAAGGTCAAGGGCGCGCTCACCGTACGCCGGGCCAAGGAGGGCGAGGAAATCCTCGCGCTCGATACCCGCACCTACAAGCTCAATCCGAACAACGTTGTCATCGCCGATGACAACGGTCCGGAATCCATCGGCGGCATTATGGGTGGCGAGCATTCGGGCTGTGATGAGAACACCGTCAATGTGCTGATCGAGTCGGCCCTGTGGGATCCGATCAACATTGCCAAGACCGGCCGTGCCCATGGCATCATTACGGACGCACGTTACCGCTTCGAGCGTGGCGTCGATCCTGAATACATGGTGCCCGGCCTTGAGCGCACCACTGAGCTGGTGCTCGAAATGTGCGGGGGTGTCGCGGCCGAAAAGAAGGTCGAGGGCTACAAGGGCCATGAGAAGAAGGTTGTCGACTTCCCTTATGCGGAAGTGAAGCGCCTGACCGGTCTCACCGTCTCCAACGACGAGTCGCGCCAGATCCTGACCGCCCTCGGCTTCGAGATCCTGTCCGGCGACGAGACCTCAGCCAAGGTTTCCTTACCGTCCTGGCGTCCTGACGTCGATGGCAAGGCGGATCTGGTGGAAGAGGTCATGCGCATGCATGGCGTCGATAACATCAAACCGGAGCCTCTGCCGCCGACCGGTTCGGTCAATGCCAAGATCCTGACCACGTTGCAGATCCGCACGCGGTCTGCCCGTCGGGCGCTTGCCTCGCGCGGCATGCTGGAAGCCGTGACTTGGTCCTTCATTTCGGCCGAACACGCCAAACTCTTCGGCGGCGGCAGCGACAAGCTGAAGCTGGTCAATCCGATCGCCGCCGACATGTCGGACATGCGCCCCTCGCTGCTGCCGGGTCTGCTGACGGCTGCACAGCGCAATGCCGACCGTGGTTTTGGCGATGTGGCGATCTTCGAAGTTTCCGGCACCTATGAGGGCGATGCGCCCGAAACCCAGCGTCGCGTCGCCGGTGGCGTACGCCGCGGCACGGCCTCGATTGCAGGTTCCGGTCGCATGTGGTCGAACCAGGCCAAGGGCGGCGGCAAGCCGGTTGATGTCTTCGACGCCAAGGCCGATGCGCTGGCCGTACTTGAAGCCTGCGGCATTCCCACGGGCAATGTCCAGATCGAGCAGGGTGGCCCAGAATGGTATCACCCCGGCCGTTCGGGCACGATCAAGGCCGGCCCCAAGGTTATCCTCGGTACCTTCGGTGAATTCCACCCGAAGACGTTGGAAGCGCTGGACGTGTCCGGCACGCTCTGCGGCTTCGAGATCTATGTCGATGCTCTGCCGGAGCCCAAGAAGAAGGCGACCCGCACCAAGCCGGCGCTGGAACTCTCTGCCTTCCAGATGGTGAAGCGCGACTTCGCCTTCGTGGTCGAAAAGGCGGTTGAAGCCGGCGCGATCATCAAGGCGGCGACAAGCGCCGATCGCAAGCTGATCTCTGGCGTCAATGTCTTCGATATCTTCGAGGGTGCTTCCGTCGGCGAGGGCCGGAAGTCGGTGGCCATCGAGGTTCTGATCCAGCCGACCGACAAGACCCTGACCGACGAGGATTTCGATGCGCTGACGAAGAAGATCGTCGGCAATGTCGAAAAGTCGACGGGCGGAACGCTGCGCGCCTGATCTTACTGGCGAGCGGACCTGGTCCGCTTGCGATGAGACAAAGAAAAAGCCCTTTCCCTGCATGTCAGGGAAAGGGCTCTTTGATGTGTACCCGATGGTCATGGACCGTCAGGAAGGTCGGGCTTCGTCATCAGGCCTTAGAGGCTGACGCGACGGCCTTCCTTGTCGGCCGACTTGCGGTCGTCGCCGTGCTTGGCAAGGATCGCCTTGGCATCTTCGACCGAGATGCGATGCTTCTTGGCAAAGGGAATGGGCTCATAGCCCTTGGTGTTTTCGTCTGCCATGCTGGTCTCCAATTCTGGAAATGCGCCGGCAGGATGCCGGAGCCTGGAATGTCGCGCTAAACGGGGAAGAAAAGCTCGTCGATGGCGAGCGGATGCGACGCGTGCGAAGGGCGTCGCCTATGAACCCTATGTAGGGATTGGCGATCGAAAGCTCAATACTTCTTCTTGCGCAGCGTCTTGTTGCCCTTCGGCCCGGAATAAACGGGCGTGCGGTCGCGGTTCTCTGCCTGCAATTGTCGCCAGCGGTCGAGGCGGGCAGGCTCGAGCGTGCCCTCCTTGATCGCCGCTTGCACGGCGCAACCCTTCTCGTGCGAATGGCTGCAATCGCGAAACTTGCAATGCGGCACAAGCTCGGTGATTTCGGCAAACAGCGTGTCGATACCGTCGGTGATGTCGCTGACATAGAGCGTGCGAATGCCGGGCGTATCGATCACCCAGCCGCCGCTGGCGATCGCATGCAGGGACCGGGCCGTCGTCGTGTGCCGCCCCTTGGCATCATGTTCGCGGATCGCGCCGGTCTTCTGCGCCGTTTCGGCGCCGTGGCCGGCGAGCGTATTCACCAGCGTCGACTTGCCGACGCCGGAAGAGCCGACGAGTGCCACCGTCTGGCCGGGGCCGCACCAGGGCATCAGGGGATCGATGGCTTCAGACGAGCGGGCGTTGACGATGACGACAGGCAGATCGCGCTGCAGGCCTTGTGCCTCGTCTGCGTAGACGGAGGCATTGTCGACCGTATCGGCCTTGGTGAGCACGATGACAGGGCGCGTGCCCGCTTCATTGGCCATAACCAGGTAACGTTCGAGCCGGGCGGCGTTGAAATCGGCATTGCAGGAGGTGACGATGAACAGCGTATCGACATTGGCGGCGGCGAGCTGCTGGCCGAAGGCGCCTTCGGTTCGCCGTTGCAGCACGGTCTGGCGATCCAGGCGGCGCACGAAGAGCCCGGTATATGGTGCGGCAAGAACCCAGTCGCCCACGGCAAAATCGGCGGTATTGCTGTTCGGCGGAAGCTCGATCTCCACCGGCCCCGTCGCATCGATCGCCTCCAGGCGGTCGCGATGCACCGAGGAGATGCGACGCACCAGGAGCTCGGCCTCATCAGCCGTCACCTGCTCAGCGAAGAAGGCGTTGAAGCCGAGCCGCGCGAGCGCGGCGGTATCGTTGAGGCCGGTCAAGGGTGGATCACCGGGGTGAGACGTAAAGCCATGGGCACTTTCAGCGTTGAGATCAGACGGTGACGCTTCTCATAGCGCAGAAAGTCTTCGCTGACGCGGGAAATCGTCCGCGCCATCCGTCGCAGCGGCAGGATCCGTGATCAGGCCTTGAGATCCGCCGGCTTGCCGCCGGTAACGGCCTGCCGTCGCGGCAGCCGGGCGAACATGACGGCGTTGCCGGCGAGCGTCAGCACGAGCCCCACCATCGCGAGCGGGGTGAAGTGATAGTCCTCGTAAAGGCTCGACAGCGTCAGCGCGACGACCGGGAAAAGCACCGTGGCATAGGCCGCCTTTTGCGAGCCGATGCGCGAGACCAGCATCAGATAGGTGGTGAAGCCGACCACCGAGCCGATGACGGAGAGATAGACGAGGGCGGCGAGATAGGTCTGGTCCGGCGGCAGCACGATGGGCGTTCCGGTGATGCCGATCAGGGCGAGAAGCGCGATTGAGCCGTAGCTCATGCCCCAGGCATTGGCGGTGACAGGCGCGATACCTTCAGCGCTGTTGCGGCGGGACGCCATGTTGCCGAAGGAAAAGAAGAGCGTTCCGAGGGCAGAGAGGCCGATGCCTTTCCAGCTGTCCGGATTGACGGCAATGAAGATCTCGGGGCCAAAGAGCAGCGCAAGCCCGGTGGCGCCTAGGCCCGCGGCTAACAGCGTGCGCGGCTTGATCACATCGCCGAAGAAGATGCGGGCATTGACGGCGTTGTAGACCGTGGCAAGCGAGAAGACGACGGAGATGAGGCCGGAGGGCACATAGCTTGCGGCATGATAGAAGCAGAGGAAGTTGCAGCAGAACAGCGACAGCGCCTGAACCAGGATGAAGGGCTGCTGCTTCAGCGTCGGCACCTTGAGGCGACCTGTGAGGGCCAGCACGCTGACCAGCACGAGAGCCGCGAGCGCAAAGCGATAGAAGACCGACACCAACACGGGCACTGGCCCGATCTGCAGCGCGATCGCGATCCAGGTCGTGCCCCAGATCAGCACGGTCGACGAGAAGAGAAGAAGATTGGTCATGGGATGCGCCTCGCTTTCGAAAGGCAGGTAGCGCCGCAGATGGCCCATGTTCTTGCATGATCTTGCGGTGAACTGCGCTGAGGCGGCCACGCTGGTCTGATTGGTGATGGCGCGGCGCATCAAGCGCGCTAGAATGCAGACGATCTTTCAAGGACCATCCATGCTGCACACCGCCACCGTCTTCGGCTCCCTGTCCGCCTCGTCCCGTGCCGAGCGTGGGGAAACGCTCGACCTCGGCGAGGGCAGGGCAAGTGCGATCTGGCGCAACAGCCATGATCGCATGCGCTACGAGCGGACGGACGGGCATACCTTCAGCTGTTACCTGCGCGGCGGCGACGGCACGCGAAGGATCGATGCCGGCAGCATCGCCGGCTGGCCGGGTGCGCTCTGCATCATGCCGCAGGGGGCATCGTCGGAGTGGGAGATCACCGACAATTTCGAATTCGTGCATCTCTATGTCGCCGACGACGAGCTGCGCCGGCTCTTTTCCGAAACCTTCGACCGCGATGCCCGGCTGATGCTTCTGCCGGAAGCGACCTTCGACGAGGCGCCAAGACTGGCGGAGGCCCTGGTGCACCTGGCCGCTGCCACGCAGGGCGGCAACAGGCTGATGGCCGAACAGGCGATAGTCTTGGCCGTCGGGCAGCTCTTTGCCGACCCTCGTTATGGCGGCGAGCGCCGTCCGGTACTGCGTGGCGGTCTGGCGCCTGTCCTGCGGCGGCGCCTCGTCGAGCATATCGAGGCGAGCCTCGACCAGGCGATCACGCTGAAAGATCTGGCGAAGCTGGCGGATTTGAGCGAATTCCATCTGCAGCGGATGTTTCGGGCAAGCTGCGGCGTCACCCCGCATGACTTCATCCTCAACCGCCGTATCGATCGCGCAAGGCGTATGCTGGCCGGTAATGAACCGATCGCCCAGATCGCCTCGGCCTGCGGTTTCAGCAGCCAGAGCCATCTGACGCGGATGTTCAAGGCCGTCACCGGTACAACGCCGTCGGCCTATCGCCGGGTGGTCAGCCGCTGAGCGGGGTGATCGATTTCTGAGCCGCATCAGCGGCTCGTCCGGGCCGGGACTGCCCGGCAATCATGTCGACCTAGCGGATCGTCCGCGAGAATTGGATCAGCGGCCGGCCATGATGCGCCGAGGGCTCAACATGGGCATCGATCGAGAAAACCTCGCGCAGCAGATGCTTGGTGAGCACCTCCTCCGGCGTACCGCAGGCGACGACACGGCCTTCCTTCAACACCATGAGTCGGTCGCAGAACATCGCAGCGTGATTGAGATCGTGCAGGGCGATCACGCTGGTGACCGGCAGATCCGAGATCAGCGACAGAAGCGCGATCTGATGCTGCACGTCGAGATGGTTGGTCGGCTCGTCGAGGATGATTTCCTTAGGGGCTTGTGCCAGGGCACGCGCAATATGCGCCCGCTGCCGCTCGCCGCCGGACAGGCTCTGCCAGGTATGGTCCCGCTTTGCGACCATGCCGGCGCGATCGAGTGCCTGCTCGACGGCTGTCTGGTCTTCCGCAGTCCAGGCGGAAAACATCGAGCGATGCGGAAAGCGGCCGAGCTTGACGACATCGACAACCTTCAGATTGGCATTGGTCGTCGCATGCTGTTCAACGAAGGCCACCCGCTGCGCCATCGTCTTGCGGGCGATCGACTGGATATCGTGTCCCTCGAGGCTGATGCTGCCCGAATGGGGACGCTTCAAGCCTGCGAGCAGCCGCAGCAGCGAGGTCTTGCCGGAGCCGTTGGGGCCGAGCAGGCCAAGCGTCTCGCCGGGGCGTGCGGCAAAGCTCACCCGGTCGAGAATGGTCTTCGACCCGATCTTCCAGGTGATGGTGTCGGCCGTGATGCTCATGTCGGACGCTGGAAACGATAGAGGATGATCGAGAAGACGGGCACGCCGACGAGCGCGGTCACGACGCCGATCGGTAGCACCTGCTGCGGCACCAGGATCCGGGAGGCGATATCGGCAAGCACCATGAAGATGGCTCCGCCGATGGCGCAGGCCGGAAGCAGGCGGATGTGGAGCGGCCCAACGAGGAAGCGCGCAGCATGCGGGATGACGAGGCCTACAAAGCCGATCGAGCCGACCATGCTGACGATCGTCGCCGTCAGCATGGCGGTGAGACAGAAGAGCGCGAGCCGGGCGCGGCCGACATTGACGCCGAGTGCTGCGGCGGCCTCGTCGCCGAAGGCGAAGGCGTCGAGGATGCGGGAATAGGCGAGGCAGGCGATCAGGCCAAACCCGACGACCACGGAGACCAGCATGAACTCCGGCCAGCGCACGCCGCCGAAGCTGCCGAGCAGCCAGAACATCACATCACGCGCCTGCTGGGCATTGCCGGCAGTGGTGACGATATAGGAGGTGGCGGCGTTGAAGAGCTGGGATGCAGCAATGCCGGCCAGAATGGTGCGGTCGGCCCCGCCCCGCGTGCCGTTGGAGAGGAGCGCGACGAAGAGGAAGGCGGCGAAGGCGCCGGCGAAAGCGCCGGCTGAGAGCGACACGGCACCCGAGCCGAAGCCGAGGATCACGATGCCGACCGCCCCGGTGGAGGCGCCCGCCGAGATGCCAAGCACATAGGGCTCGGCCAGCGGATTGCGCAGCAGCGACTGCATGATGGCGCCCGAGATCGCAAGCCCCGCACCGCAGAAGGCAGCGACGAGCGCCCGGCTCAGCCGGTAGTCCCAGATCACGGCTTCATGGATGCGATTGAGCTCGGCTGTCGTCCAGCCGAGCTTGTTGGAGATCGCAAGGAAGGTGGTGCTGATCGGGATCGGCAGATCACCGATCCCGACACTCAGAGCCACCACGAAGACGACGGCAGTCAGCGCCAGCGCGACCAGCGCTGATACGCGAACCATCTGCGCTGAACCTGCCGACTGTCTCACTTGATCAGACCGCGTGCCTTCAGCTGCTCGGCAACCTGTTCGGCGCCGTAGATGGTGCGGATCGTCGGGTTCATGGCCTGGCCGTCCATGACGACGATGGCGTTGTTCTTGACGGCCGGCATCTGGCTGGTCGCCGGATCAGATGTCAGGAAGGCGATCTTGGCTTCCGGCTTGTCGAGTTCCCAGCGGTTGCGGTCGAGGCTGGCGACGACGATAACGGAGGGGTTGGAGGCGATGATGCTCTCCCAGCCGAGCGCCGGCCACTCGGCTTCCGTGTCGATCGCGTTCACGCCGCCAAGCACGTCGGCGATATAGCCGGATGCACCGTTCTTGCCGCCGAGATAGGCATCGGCAGACGGCGACTGGCTTGAGAACCAGAAGACATAGGAAAGCTTCTGGTCCGAGGCCGACACGGAGGCGCGAAGAGCCGCCTCGCGGGCCTTGAAATCGGCGATCAACGCCTGGCCGCGATCGGCAACGTCAAAGATCTGCGAGAGTTCGTCGATCTCCTGGTAGAGGCTGTCCATGCTCCACAGCTTGTCGCGGGCGCCATAGAGATCGGTATCGTCCTTTTTCTCCAGGCAGGTGCTCGGCGAAAGATAGGTGGGGATCTCGAGCTTGGTGAAGTCTTCGCGCTTGGCGACTTTGCTGTCCGGTCCAATCAGGCTCGGCAGGGCAGCGGCAACGAAATCCGGGTTTTCCGAAAGGATGGCTTCAAAGGTCGGGAATTCCACGGTGAGCAGTTTTACCTTGGCATTCGCCTCGGCCAGTTCCGGCAGCACCTTGCTCGGCCAGAAGGCCGTGCCGGCCATCTTGTCTTCGAGGCCGAGCAGCAGAAGGATTTCCGCGCTGTTCTGGCCGAGACCGACGGCCCGTTCCGGAGCCTTGGCGAAGGTGACGTCGACGTCACAATTCTGGATCGTCAGCGGATATTGCGTTGCCGCCGAGGCGGACGTCGCCAGAAAACCGAAAGCGGCGACGCCGGCGGCAAGAAGGGCGGAAGAGAATTTGGTCATGGGAGGATCCTGCAAAACACGATGGCAGCCACCTACTGCCAAACACATTTGCAAACAAGATAGAAAAACTCAGGTTATTGCGCGGCCAGCGTCAAGATCCTGACTTCACGGGTTTGCCAACGTCTTCAATGCCCGTTCCAGAACCCGAAACGGGCGCGCATCGCCCATATGCGCGACGTTGAAGCGCATGAAGTCGTCGGCAGAGAGCGAGGGGCTGAAGACATTGCCGGGTGCCAGCACCACGCCCTGGGCCAGGGCCGCCTGGGCGAGCGCGGTGGAACTGACCCCTTCAGGCATCCGGCACCAGAGATAGGGCCCGCCGCGCGGCATGAGGAAGGGGTGAATGTCGAGCTCACCGAGCCGGGTTGCGACCGCGCGCCGTTCCGTATCGAGGCGGCGATGCAATTGGTCGAGATGTTTGCGATAGCCGCCGCTTGCGAGCACGCCGTGGATCGCTTCGGTCGCCACCTGGCTTGGACCGCCGAACTGGATCGCGACCTGCAGGTCGGTGAGCAAGCGGATGCGCTCGGGATCGGCGGCGATGAAGCCGGTGCGCAGCGAAGCAGAGATGGTCTTAGAGAAGCTGCCGATGCGGATGACACGGGAAAGCCCGTCGAGCGTCGCAAGTGTCATCGCAGGTTCGGGTTCGAAGTCGGAGAAGATATCGTCTTCAACGACCAGCATATCCGAACGGGCGATGATGCCGAGTAGCTGGAAGGCAATCTGCGGCGAGAGCGTTGCCCCGGTCGGATTGTGCAGACCGGAATTGGTGAGATAAAGCCGCGGCGCCTCGCGGGCGACGGCGGCCTCGAAGGCGGCGATGTCGGGACCGTTTTCCGTATAGGGTACGGGGATGGCGATGGCCTGGTGGGCGCGCAGCAGCGTCTGGAAATTGAAGTAGCAGGGATCGTCGACGATCACCCGGTCGCCGGGGCGCAAAAGCAGCCGGCAGACCAGATCGAGCGCCTGGGTGGCAGAGCCTGCAAGCAGCACCTGGTCCTCGGAAAGCGGAATCGACTGCTGACGCAGTCGCGTCTCGACGAACCGCCGGAGGCCAGCGCTGCCGCGCGAGGGTCCGTAATCCGTCATGAGGCTGGTCGCCTGGCGCAGCACGTTTCGCATGCCGGCATGCAAAAGCGCGGTCGGCATCCAGTCCGGCGGAAGCCAGCCGCAGCCGGGCTTCGACGTCCCGGGATCGGCATCGAGCGCCTGCCGCGCCACCCAGAAGGGATCGACCTCAGGGGGCCTTGGCGGCTCAAGCCGGACAAGGGGTGCTGGCGTGCGACCGGCCTCGGTGACGAAGAAGCCGGAGCCGGGGCGAGCACGGATCAAGCCTTCGGCAGAGAGCCGGTCATAGGCTTCGACCACGGTCGAGGGCGATACCGAAAGCTCCGCAGCCAGCCGCCGGATCGAGGGCAGACGGTCGTTTGGTCCGAGCTGACCCGAACCGATGCGGCCTCGAATAACGGCCATGACATGGGCCGTGCGTGACGCTAATGGCTCCAATGGTTGAACGCGCTCGTTCATCTGTATGGCCTTTGTCATCAATACAGTTTGACTAGATTGTATCGATCCATATCTGGCTGCGCCAGCCCCTCCGCGCGATAGGGGAGGCAAGACGAATGGAGACGAAAATGACGACTTCGTGGAAGGCCTGGGCGAGTGGTTTCATCGGCGTGCTGATCTTCAGCGGCTCACTGCCGGCAACGCGGGTGGGGCTTGCCGATTTCGCCCCGCTGTTCCTGACTTCGGCGCGGGCTGTGATCGCCGCACTTCTGGGAGCGGCCCTGCTGATCGCGATGCGGGAGAAGCGCCCCCTGCGCGGCGATCTGTTGCCACTGGCCATCGTCTCGCTTGGCGTCGTGGTCGGCTTCCCGCTGCTGACGGCTTTCGCGCTGCAAAGCATCAATTCCGCCCAGTCGATCGTCTTCATAGGCCTGCTGCCGCTCTGCACGGCGCTGTTCGGCGTCTTGCGGGCGGGGGAACGCCCCTCTGCTGTTTTCTGGATGTTTTCCGTCACGGGAGCGGCGCTCGTGGCCGGCTTTGCGCTCTCGGCGACGGCGGACATGGCGGTGCAAGGCGCAGTGCTGATGATCGGGGCGGTGATCGTTTGCGGCCTCGGTTATGCCGAAGGCGCGCGGCTGTCGCGTCGGCTCGGCGGCTGGCAGGTGATCAGCTGGGCGCTGGTGCTGTCGCTGCCGGTGATGCTGCCGTTGGCGTTCTGGGCCCTCCCGGAAGATCTTGGCCGTGTCTCGGCATCCGGCTGGCTGGCTCTGGCTTACGTCTCGCTGTTCAGCATGATGATCGGCTTCATCTTCTGGTATCGCGGTCTGGCGCTGGGCGGCATTGCCTCGGTCGGGCAGCTGCAGCTGCTGCAACCCTTTCTCGGTTTCGTGCTCGCCGCAGGGCTGTTGCATGAGAAGGTGAGCCTTCCCATGCTGGTGACAGCCCTGCTCGTGGTGCTCTGCGTGGCGGGTAGCCGGCGCTTCGCTTGAGGGAGACTTTTAGCGCCCTGCCATCTTGGCCATGGCCTCGCCATAGCGTGCGCCAGCCACCTTGTCCGGCGATACGACGGAAGACAGCGTGGCGAGCTCGTCGGCCGAGAGCGTGATCCCGGTCGCATCGATGTTGCTGTCGAGATTGGCGATCTTGGTCGTGCCGGGGATCGGCACGATGAAATCGCCTTGGGCGAGTACCCAGGCAAGCGCCAGCTGGCCGGGCTTCACGCCCTTGTCCGCCGCCATGGTTTCGAGCGCGGTAACCAGCGCAAGGTTGGCGTCGAAATTCTCCTGGTCGAAGCGTGGCAGGCCACGGCGGAAGTCGTTTTCGCCGAGTTTGGACAAATCCTTCAGGGCGCCGGTCAGCATGCCGCGACCGAGCGGCGAAAACGGCACGAAGCCGATGCCGAGTTCGCGGCAGGTGTCGAGCACGCCGTTGGTTTCGGGGTCGCGGGTCCAGAGCGAATACTCGCTCTGAATGGCTGAGATCGGATGCACAGCGTGGGCGCGCCGCAGCGTCGCCGCACTTGCTTCGGACAAGCCCAGCGCCTTGACCTTGCCTTCTTTGACGAGGTCTGCCATGGCGCCGACCGTCTCCTCGATCGCGACATCGGGGTCGACGCGGTGCTGGTAGAAGAGGTCGATGACCTCGACGCCGAGCCGCTTCAGCGACGCCTCGGCGACGGCGCGAACATGCTCCGGCCGGCTATCAAGGCCGGAGGGACGCGCAGCCTTTGCCTCGTCGCCGATCGTGAAGCCGAATTTGGTGGCGATCACCACGTGCTCGCGATGCCGCTTCAGTCCCTTGCCGACCAGTTCCTCGTTGGTGAAGGGTCCATAGACCTCTGCCGTGTCGAAGAAGGTGACACCGCGTTCCACGGCGTGGTCGAAAAGTCGTTGCGCCGCCGCCTCGTCGATATTGGTGCCATAGCCATGGCTCATGCCCATGCAGCCGAGGCCGATGGTCGATGTGGTAAGGGTGCCGAGTTTGCGGGTCTTCATGATCATGCTCCGGCTTGGTTGAGTTGTTTCATCTGCGCGCTCGTCAGCTCCAGTTTTCCGGCCGTGATCAGGCTTTCAAGCTGGCGCAGGCTGGTGGCAGACGCAATCGGCGCGGTGATGCCGGGCTGCGCGGCGATCCAGGCGATCGCAACGGTCGCGGGGCTGGTGCCGGTTTCGGCCGCGACCTGGTCGAGAGCGCCCAATATATCGAAGCCACGCGCGTTGAGATAGGGCTCCATGTCCTCGCCGCGTGCCTTGCCCTCGGTATCGGCAGCTCTGCGATACTTGCCGGTGAGGAAACCGGAGGCCAGCGCATAATAGGTGATGACACCGATCTCCTCGCGCTGGCAGAGTTCTGCGAGTTCACCCTCGAATTTCGAGCGTGTGTAGAGATTGTATTCCGGCTGGATGACGTCGTAGCGGCCGACGCCGGCCTTAGCTGCCGCGTCAAAGGTCGCCTGAAGCTGTTCGGCGTCGAGATTGGAGCAGCCGATCGCACGCACCTTGCCGGCATCCTTCAGCTTGGCGAAGGCGGCAAGGCTCTCCTCGTCATCCGTTTCCGCATCCGGCCAATGGGCGAGATACAGATCGATATAGTCGGTCTGCAGACGGCGCAGCGAATCCTCGACCGCCTCTGCAATGCGGCGGGCGCTGAGGCCTCGCTTCTTGCCCCCGAGATCGGCCCCGACCTTGGTGACGATAACGGCATCGTCGCGCTTTACACCACCGCGCTTCAGCCAGTTGCCGATGATAGTCTCGCTCTCGCCACCGACATTGCCGTCGGCCCAGAGCGAATACATGTCGGCGGTATCGATCGTGTTGAAGCCGGCCTCGAAGAAGCGGTCGAGAATGGCAAACGACGTCTTCTCGTCGGCGGTCCAGCCGAAGACATTGCCGCCGAGCACGACGGGAGCGATCGAAAGGCCGGTGCGGCCAAGAGCACGTTTCTGCATGGAAAGCCTCGGGAAGGGTCAAGGGAGCGATGGAAAGGGGAGGTTAGCAAGCGTCGGTCGAAGAGACCATTCAGAAGCATTGATCGAACCTGCAGTGCCGCTGTCCCGACGCCGGAAACCGCACTCGATATGGATCGAAACCGGCGGCCGTCCAGTCCCGCAGTCTCTCTTTTGCGGTCTAGGGCTCCTCATTCGGCAGCCCGGCGAAAGTGACTGGGCGGAACGCCATGATGCTGGACGAAGATCCGCCGCATGTGGCGCGAGGAGGCAAACCCGGCGCGCAAAGCAAGATTCTCCATGTCGAGCCTCGATTGCTTGAGCAGCTCCTGGGCGAGCGTCACCCGCATCAGGTTGACGTAATCGACGACCGACTGACCGACATGCTCGCGGAAGAGGCGGGACAGATGCCGTTCGCTCAAATGCGCGATCTCGGCGAGCCCGGGAAGCGACCAGTCGCGCGCCGGATCCGCCATGATCGCATCCTGGGCGCGGTGGATGGCGGGATGGATATGGTTGCGGCCGGAAAGCCAGGGCGAAAGCTGAGGATCCTGGCCGCTGCGACGGAGATAGATGACCATCTTGCGCGCGGCAGACAGTGCTGCCTGCGGCGAGGCGAAGCGGCTGACGAGATGCAGCATGAGGTCAATGCCGGTCGAGATGCCGGCGCTCGAAAAGCGGTTGCCATCTTCCACATAGAGCCGGTTCTCCAGAACACTCGCCGTTGGGGCGAGTGTCCGGAGTTCGTCGAGGCATTCTGCGTGCGTGGTGCATTGATAGCCCTCCATCAGCCCGGCTGCCGCAGCCAGCAGCGCGCCCGAGCAGATGGTGACGAGCCGCGTGTCCTTCCTGACCGTGCGGGCGAGCCAGCGCGTCAGCGTCTTCAGTTCGGCCTCGCGGGCGATCTCTTCGGTGCCGACGGTGAGGCTGCCGGAAATCATCAGGATCGCATTGTCAGGCAGCGTCTCGGGCAGGGGTTCGAGACCGTCGAGCATGAGCCCGATCGAGGTCTGCTGCCGCGATTGGGCCGAGATGTAGCGATAGTCGAAACGGACCCGGTCCTGTTCCTGGTTCGCATAACGTAGCACCTCCAGCGGACCGGCGATGTCGATCAGCAGCGTGTCGGGCGGAACGAGGATGAAGACCGGGATCACGTCCATGATGGGCAATTTCAGGCGGCGGCGGAGAGCGGCGCAAGCGCCTGCTCGACGGTCACGATCCGGGCAAAGCGGTCGGCGAGCACCAGCTCCGTCCTGACGCGGATGTCGTCTGCGGTAAAGACCCGGCCGGAGGCATGCGTCATCGGGAAGGTAAGCGTCGCCTCGGTGACGAAGTCGACCGCGAAGCCGAGATCGGATGCATGGCGCGTGGTGGTCTCGCAGCACTGCTCGGTGCGGATGCCCGAGACGATGACGCGGGAGATGCCCTTTTCGCGCAGCCAGGCTTCGAGACCAGTGTCGACCAGGGCCGAATGCACGCCCTTGTGGAAGGTCACGTCCGGCGTAATTGTGATCTCGTCGAGCGTGCGGACAAGTCCGCTTTCCAGCCGGAAGGCTTCGTCGGTGTCGACGTGGAAGATCTGCACGATCGGCATGCCGGCAGCCTTTGCGCCATCGATCAGCGCTTGCTGCCGCGAAAGGTAAGCGGGGAGTTCCGATGCGTCCCAATAGGGCGCCTGGCGAAAGCTCTCCTGGACGTCGACCACGATGAGCACAGTGTCTTGGGCGGACATATTCGTCTCCTGTCTTTGCGATGAAGACTAGCATAGATCCCTGATCCATAGTCACCATACGCCTGCCGGACGAAGAGCGGACATTTTCGGCCAGGTATCTTCTTCTCCGCGCAAGCTCATTGTCTGACAACCCGTTGCGCCCTGCCGGAGCTTCGCCTAATGTCCGCCGCGACATTTTGAGGAGGAATAAAGATGCTGCGTTTTGGAATTCTGTCGACGGCCAAAATCGGTCGCGAGCTTGTCGTGCCGGCGATCCAGGATGCCGAGAATGCCGTGGTGACGGCAATCGCCAGCCGCGATCTGAGCCGGGCGCGCGAGATGGCCGATCGCTTCTCGGTGCAGCATGCCTTTGGCTCCTACGAGGAAATGCTCGCCTCCGACCTCATCGACGCCGTCTATATTCCCCTGCCGACCTCGCAGCATGTGGAATGGGCGATCAAGGCAGCAGATGCCGGCAAGCATGTGCTCTGCGAAAAGCCGATCGCGCTGAAGGCGTCGGAAATCGACGAGATCATCGCAGCCCGCGAGCGCAACAAGGTGCTGATCACGGAAGCCTATATGGTGACTTACGCACCGGTCTGGCTGAAGGTCCGCGAATTGCTTGCCGAAGGTGCCATCGGCACGCTGAAGATGGTCCAAGGCTCGTTCACCTATTTCAATCGCGACCCTGACAACATGCGCAACATCCCGGAACTCGGCGGTGGCGCGCTCCCGGATATCGGCGTCTATCCTGCTATCACCACCCGTTTCGTCACGGGCAAGGAGCCGGTCCGCGTCCAGTCGACCATCGAGCGCGATCCGGATTTCGGCACGGATATCTATGCGAGCGTGAAGGCTGACTTTGCCGATTTCGAACTGAACTTCTATGTCTCGACCCAGATGGCCAACCGCCAGCTGATGGTCTTCCACGGCACGGACGGTTTCATCGAGGTGAAGTCACCTTTCAACGCCGATCGCTGGGGTGCCGAAGAAGTCGAACTCACCAATCGCAGCCACAACGTCTCGCAGATCTTCCGCTTCCCCGACAGCCGCCAATACAAGCTGGAAGCGGAAGCCTTTGCCCGTGCGGTTGCCGGCACCAAGGGCGAGGTCGTTGCGCTGGAAAGCTCCAAGGCAAACCAGAAGCTGATCGATGCGATCTATCGCGCAGCGGAAAAGGACGGTTGGGAAGCGGTGTAATCAACCGCTTACCCGTCAGCGTCGGAAGACGTAGCGCGAATAGCCGAAGAAGCTGAACAGCATCGCCGCGATGGAGGCAAAGACCAGCGCGGCATAAGGGCTGAGCAGCGGTGCGCTGATCAGGAGCAGGGCGTAGACGCCGTAATTGATCAGCGATGTGACGATGCCGATGAAGCCGTAGCGAAAGCCTTCGCTGACCATTGAGCGCTTCGATGCGCCGAAGGTGAAGTGGCGGTTCATGAGCCATGTAGTGGCCATGGCAACGGCAATCGCCACGATCCGGCCCGCGAGAGGGCCGATTGGCGTAAAACTCAGCAGCAGCCAGAGCACACCGGCATCCACAAGGAAGCCGGTGGCGCCGACGATGGCGAAGCGCAAGAACTTGGTCATGCCGCGCGCGATGCGTCCTTTGTCGAAGCCTTCGACGACCGTTCACGCCGCGGTTTACCAACCTCCGTTGCCGGCTCCTTGGCGGAAGTCGGAGGGACAAGCGCCGGCAGCGTCAGGTAGTGGATCCTCAGCTGCTCGGCTCGCGAACGGGCAAGCGAATCGAGAATGAGCGCTGCCGTGAACGACAGGAAGGACATCATCATCAGCGCCGTGGCCCCGATCCAGGTCGGCATGCGCGAGACGAGCCCGGTGGTGAAGAATTCGTAGAGAACGGGCGCCATGGCAGCGAGGCTGACGCCCATCAGGCCGGCCGCGATGAGACCGAAAAAGGCGAAAGGCCGCGTTTCCTTCATCAGCATGGCGAACATCCAGAGGATCTTGAAGCCGTCCTTGAAGGTCGAGAGCTTCGAATGCGAGCCTTCCGGACGGCGGCCGTAATCGAGTTCGATCTCGCAGACCGGAAGCTTCAGTCGCGAGGCATGCACGGACATCTCCGTCTCGATTTCGAAGCCGACGGAAACGGCAGGGAAGCTTTTCACATAGCGGCGCGAAAAGGCGCGGTAGCCGGACAAAATGTCGGTAAAGTCGTTGCCGAACAACACGCGATAAAGCTGGTTGAAGAGGCGGTTGCCGAAGGCATGGCCGTTGCGACCGGCATCGTCATGCACCCCGCGACGGGTGCCGACCACCATGTCGGCGCGTTCGGTTATCAGCGTGCGGATCAGTTCCTCCGCATCGGCAGGGCCATAAGTCCCGTCGCCATCGGCCATGATGTAGATATCGGCATCGATGTCGCAAAACATGCGGCGCACGACGTGGCCCTTGCCCTGTCGGCGTTCGCGCACGACGGTGGCGCCCGCAAGCATCGCCTTCAGAGCTGTGCCGTCGGTCGAGTTGTTATCATAGACATAGATCTTCGCCTCGGGCAGGGCCGCGCGGAAATCGCTCACCACCTGGCCGATCGTTGCCGCCTCGTTGTAGCAGGGCAGGAGAACGGCGATGTCGAGGGAAGAGGCGGCCGGGTGGCTCATCGGGACCTGCTCAAAGCGCTGGGGTTCGGGCAGCCTTCGGCCACCATTGGTTTTACTATTTCTTGAGAAGGTTAAGGCTAGGTTTCGGAGAAGAGCAGTCTTTGAAATACGGTCTGCCGGTCGTTTCTTTGCAAGGAAACGACGGAGGTGGACTTGGAGGTTTGACGAAGCATGGCCGACATCACACTGCCTGGCGCGTCGAGAGCCCGGGCGCCGCGCCCGCTCCTTCTCTGGACGCTGGTTTACGGCATCGTGACCATGGCGGTGCTGGCTGCGCTTAACCTGCCGGCCGCAAGCGACTATGTCGGAGCCGACAACGACGATGTCCTGCGTCTCGTGCAGGTGCGTGATCTGCTTGCCGGGCAGTCTTGGTTCGACCTGACGCAGTATCGTCTGGGGCTTGATGGCGGCACGCTGATGCATTGGTCCCGCCTGATCGATCTGCCGATCGCGCTGCTGATCCGCCTGTTCGCCCAACTGGTGCCGATGCAACAGGCCGAGGCGCTGGCGCTGATCGTCTGGCCTTTCCTGCTCATTCTGCCGCTGATGGCGGCGGTCGCCGTTGCCGCCCGCCGCATGGGCGATGATGTGACCATGCATCTGGCACTGATGCTGACGACGGTCTTCCTGGTCACCGGAAACCGCTTCCTGCCGGGCTCGATCGACCATCACAATGTCCAGCTGGTTCTGGTCGCGACCATGGCTGCGGGGCTGGTCGATCCGGCGCGTGGGCTCGTTGGCCATGCGCTTGCTGGCCTGGCTGCTGCACTCGCGATCGCCATCGGCGCCGAGACCACGCCCTTGGTGGCGACCGTCTGTGCCACCGTCGGCATCCTATGGGCGCTCGAGGGTGAGGTTTATGCGAGGGCCGCGCGCGCCTTCTCCCTGACGCTTCTCGTCAGCCTGTCTGCCATGTTCTTCGCCACCGTGCCATCGGTCCAGTATGCGGTGGTGACCTGCGACAGCCTTTCGGTCGGCTTCTATGCCGTGATCGGCATCGGAGCGGCGTCCCTCTTCGTTGCCACACAGCTTCCGGGCATGGGCGACCGTCGATTGCGGATTGCGGCGATCGGCGTGACCGGCGCTCTGGTGCTGGCCGGCACCCTGGCCATCGCGCCGCGATGCCTGCAGAACCCGCTGAACGAACTCGATCCACTGCTGCACACGCTCTGGCTTTCCGGCGTCATCGAGGCCCAGTCCTTCCTCGATCAGCTCGCCAAGGACCCTGCCGCCTTCGGGGGCTTCTACGCCGTCGGTTTCTTCGCAATCGGCGTCTGCCTGTTTCGCCTCGTCAATGGTGACCGGGTACGCCCTCACGCGATCATGCTCGGTCTGATCGCGGTGTGTTTTGTCATCGCGCTGATCCAGGTGCGCGGGGCGATTTTCGCCAATTTGCTCGCCATCCCGCCCCTGGCGCTTTTAATCGGCGAACTGAGGCGCAAGGCGCGCGAGGAGCCGCAGCAGCTTGGCACGGGCCTGCTTTTTGCGCTCGCCGCCTTCCTGTCCGTGCCGAGCGCCTGGGCGCTGTTCGGCGTGCTCTTCGTCGAGGGAACGGCGGGTGTGACCAACCGGATGAAGGGGCTTGCCCAGACACCGGCCGCCATGGCCGGGACCAAGCCGGCCTGTGACGCGCCGGCAGGATTTGCGGCCCTGAACGGCCTGCCGGACGGCGTGGTGGTCGCGGCTGTGGATATGGGCCCGGAAATCCTGCGTTTCACCCGCCACCGCGTCCTGTCCGGTCCCTATCACCGAAATCAGGGTGGCATGCTGACGGAACTGCATGTGGGGCTGGCCGAGCCGGAGGAGGCCGCCGCCTTCCTGCGCGGCGCCGGGGCGACGATCCTCGTCTTCTGCCCCGACCTCACGCCTACACAAAACATTGCGTCGACGAAAGTCGACGGGCTCTATGCCGGCATGATGAAGGGGGAGGTGCCCGACTATCTCAGGCCCGTGCCCATCGAAGGCGCCTCCGGGATGCAGATTTACAGGGTGGACCTGCCGTGAGCGGAAAGCGTTTGATGACGGGTGCTTTTGGCTGATCTTGGCCCCGTTTTCCGCTAGGGAAGGGGCATGAGCAATTTCTTCGACAACGATTCGCCGACGAACCTCACCGAATTTTCCGTTTCGGAGCTTTCGGGCTCGATCAAGCGCACCATCGAAACATCCTTCGACCATGTGCGGGTACGCGGCGAAATCTCCGGTTATCGCGGACCGCATTCCTCGGGCCATGCCTATTTCAGCCTGAAGGACGACAAGGCGCGCATTGATGCGGTGATTTGGAAAGGCTCCTTTTCCAAGCTGAAATATCGCCCTGAAGAGGGGATGGAGGTGATCGCCACCGGCAAGGTAACGACCTTTCCGGGTTCGTCGAAATACCAGATCGTCATCGAGCAGATGGAGCCGGCCGGTGCAGGCGCCCTGATGGCCCTGATCGAGGAGCGTAAGCGCCGCTTTACGGCCGAGGGCCTGTTCGACCCCGCTCGCAAGCAGCTCCTGCCCTTTCTACCGAAGGTGATAGGCGTCGTGACTTCGCCGACCGGTGCTGTCATACGCGATATCCTGCACCGCATCTCCGACCGCTTCCCCGTGCATGTGCTGGTCTGGCCGGTCAAGGTGCAGGGCGAAGGCTCCGGCGACGAGGTGGCAAACGCGATCCAGGGTTTCAACGCGTTGGAGCATGGCGGTCCGATGCCGCGACCGGACGTGCTGATCGTGGCGCGCGGCGGCGGCAGCCTCGAGGACCTCTGGAGTTTCAACGACGAGGCCGTGGTCCGCGCGGCGGCTGCGAGCAGCATTCCACTGATCTCGGCCGTCGGCCACGAGACCGACTGGACGCTGATCGACTATGCGGCAGACGTCCGCGCACCGACCCCAACGGGCGCGGCGGAAATGGCCGTGCCCGTGAAGGCGGATCTTGAGGCGCAGGTGGCCACGCTGTCTGCCCGGCTCTCCGGTGCGATGAACCGCCAGATGGACAATCGCCGCCAGAACCTGCGCAGCCTGGTGCGGGCACTGCCTTCGCTGGACCAGTTGCTGGCCTTGCCGCGTCGTCGCTTTGACGAGGCGGCTGCAGGTCTCGGGCGAAGCCTCGAACTAAACACAATGAACAAGCGCCGCAGCTTCGAGCGCGCGGCGGCGAAACTGTCGCCCGACATGCTGGCGCGCCGACTGGTGGAGCGTAAGCAGAAACTCACGGAAAATGCCGTGCGCGCCGAACGGGTCATCGAGCGGCTGATCGAGCGCAACAAGGCCCGCCTTGGACGCTTCGATGCAACGTTGACGGCAGTCCCGGCGCGGCTGAAGGCGATGACGGAGCGCTCGAAGGACAGGCTGGAAAGTCTCGGTCGCCGTGCCGACAGCGCCGTGATGAACGACCTGCGCCGTGCCCGACAGTCACTGGTGTCGCAGGACCGCGTGCTGCAGTCACTCTCCTACAAGAACGTACTGGCGCGCGGTTATGCCGTGATCCGCGACGAGAATGATCGCCCGGTTTCGCGCGCCGACAGACTGTCGCATGGCCAGGCGATCGCGATCGAATTCGCCGATGGCCGCGTAGGTGCCGTCGCCGGCGAAGGTGTATCCCCGCCGGAGCCGTCGGCTCCGCAGCCTGCCCGCGCAGCCGCTGTGTCCAGGCCGGCGCGCAAGAGCGAGCCTCCGGCCGGGCAGGGGAGCCTGTTCTGATGTCACGCCGCTTTCTGGTCGTGCTCGCTCATCCGCTGCCGCAAAGCTTTGCCGCATCTGCAGCGAGAACGGTGGTCGAAACGCTGGAAGGACAGGGGCATGCAGTCGATCTGCTCGACCTCTACGCTGAGGATTTCGACCCGCGCCTCTCGGCTGCCGAGCGTGCCGGCTACATGGAGCCGGGCTATCAACCGTCGGAAGACGTCTCAGGCATTGTCGAGCGACTGAAGGCAGCCGATGGTCTCGTGCTCGTCTTTCCGCAATGGTGGTTCAATCTGCCGGCCATCATGAAGGGCTTCATCGACCGCATCTTCGTGCCGGGCGTTGCCTTCGAGCATGACAAGGCCGGCGGACGCATTGTGCCGCTGATGACCCATATCCGCAGCTTCTGGGTCGTGACCTCGACCGGTTCTCCGTGGTGGGTCGTGCATCTCTACATGGGCAACCCGGTCAGGCGGATCATGAAGCGTGGCGTGGCCGCCTTCTGCGCCAAGTCCGTCGATTTCCGCATGCTGGCGTTGCACGACATGGACCGCGCGACGGATGAAAAGCGCAAGCGCTTCCTGGTGAAACTCAGGGCCGCTTTCGCGAGCATTTGATCCAGAAAACGGGATACGGTTGCATTCGCGCAAATTACACTTTTGATTGAGATTTGAGATGGAATGGAAACCGATGGTTGACATTCATTAGAAACGCGTCTATCTAATGGTCATCGATATTTGCTTGCTGAGCTTTGGTTACCGCGCATCATTTGCGCCCTGTCGAACCTTCCTTTCAAAAATCGTTACCTCCACAGCGCATCCGCGCTGGGGCACTCTCTACGCTATGAAAGGGTTCATCATGACCACTGGCACAGTAAAATGGTTTAATTCCACCAAGGGCTTCGGCTTCATTCAGCCTGACAACGGCGGCCCTGACGCATTCGTTCACATCTCGGCAGTTGAACGCTCCGGCATGCGCGAAATCGTTGAAGGCCAGAAGCTGGCTTACGACATGGAGCGCGACAACAAGTCGGGCAAGATGTCGGCCTGCAACCTGCAGGCAGCCTGATAGATCCGGGATCCGCTTTCCTTTGACCACGGATGTACTGGCACTGTCGAAGGCACGATCCCACGGAAGGTCAGGCGGTTTGCCTGGCCTTTTTTTATTGCCCGACATGGGCAAGCCTCCTGAAAGGAGATGACATGACCGAGCAACTCACCAAGTCGCGCCAGACAGCCGAACTCGCCTTTGCGAAGACGCAGTCTCAGTTTCTGGCCCGCGGTCGCGCGATCGACGAGCAGGATGCAATCACCTCAGCCCGCGACGAGAAGACGCTGCGTCTGCGCGAAGCCCGTCTGACACGCGAACGCGAAGCGCGCGAAAGCGCAACGGCGGCCCTCGTCGCCAAACGCGCCCGTACCTAATCCCAGTTCCAAGAGATCGGAGCCCCAATGAAATTTACGAGAGACCATGGCCTCGCCGAGCGCCGCACCACCGCAACCGACGCCAAGGCAGCACTGCTTCAGGCTTACAAGGCCGCTCATGCCGCTGCCGATCCAGAGCGCGAAGCACGTATGGCGGAGCGCGCTGCCCGTGCCGAAGAGCGCGTCAAGCGCCATGCCGAACGCGACCGCCTGAAGGCCGAGGAAAAGGTCCGGGCCGAGCAGGAAGCACGCGAACGCGAAGAAGCAGCGATCGCTGCGGCAAATGCCGAAAAGGACGCCCGCGAACACGCGGAAGCATCGCGCATCAGTCGCGTTGTCGAAGACGAAGCCGCCCGCAAGGCCGAGCGCGACCGTCGCTACGCCGCCCGCAAGGCCCGCCAGGGCTGATTGCCGTCACAATCCGTCGTCGGGCTGCGTTGTGGTGGCCCGGATCGGTCGGACGTGAACACTCCGTCACCGCGATCGGTTGCGCACAACCGATCAAGCTGATGTGATTATACTGGAAAACCATTCTCTCGATCGCCACATGCGCAGACGAAGCCGGATGTGCTCCCAAGCATCTGGCGAAAAGGAGAATGATCACCATGAAGAAACTTATCGTCGCCGCAGCCCTTGCTGCGGCAACCTTCGCCGCCCTTCCAGCAGGTGCCGCGACCTATGTCGAGGCCAGCGGCTGGACGCCCCGCGAAATCCTCTTCGGCAAGCAGTATAATGGCAATGTCACCGCCATCCGCGTCGATCGCGGCGGTTTCGACCGTCATTCCTATCCGATACAGGTCACCTACCCCACCGGCAACAGCATGCGGCTTGCCCAGGCGGCCGTAACGGAAGACCCGAGCCTGTCTGCCGCGCTCGAGGTCCGTGGCATTGCCGCGCACAACGTCTTGTGGGTCCAGACTGCCCTCAATGGCGGCAAGATCGTCTACTATCGATGAGTGGCATTAGACTGCGCGCATCACAAATGTCTGATATGAGTCCCTCCCAGATCGAGAGCCTGGGAGGGAGTGATGCGCCTTGCAGTCTACAACGTCGAGAACCTGTTCGATCGCGCCAAGGCGATGAACCTGGAGACCTGGGAGGAGGGGCGCCCTGTTCTCGAGAAATTCGCGGCATTGAACGCCTTGCTCGGCAAGGTCAACTACATGCCGGCTGACCGCGGGAAGATGGCGGATCTGATTGTCGAGCTCGGAATGGAAAAGAGCGACACCGGACCCTTCGTCATCCTGCGCCGCAATCGTGGCGGCCTGCTAAAGCGGCCGAAGACGGGCGGTATCGAGATCACCGCATCTGGTCGTGCCGATTGGGTCGGCTCTCTTGAACTGCGCGATGAACCCATCAACGAGCATGCGATGCGCAACACGGCACGCGTGATCCGCGACCTGAAGGCGGACGTGCTGGGCGTGGTCGAGGCGGAAAGCCGGCCCGTGCTCAAGGCCTTCAGCGACGAGATCCTCGCCTCGGTCGGGGGCATGCCGTTTCGCCATGTGATGCTGATCGATGGCAATGACGAGCGCGGCATCGATGTCGGCCTGATGTCCGGTCCGCTATTCCCGATCGGCCGGATGCGCAGCCATGTGGACGACCGGCTGCCCGATGGCAGCGACCGCATCACCTTCTCCCGCGACTGCCCGGAATTCGAGGTGACGACCGCAAGCGGCAACAGGCTGCTGGTGATGGTCAACCACTTCAAGAGCAAGGGTTTCGGCGGCAAAGCCGAGTCCGACCGCCGCCGCAAGGCCCAGGCCTCGCGTGTCGCCGAGATCGTCAAGGAGCGCCTCGCCGAAGGTTGGGATCATGCCGCCGTGATCGGTGACCTCAATGATACGCCCGACAGCGATCCCTTGAGCCCTCTTGTGCAGCATGGCGGTATGATCGATGCCTTCAATCATCCCGCGTTCGATAACGGAGGATTTGAAGGCACCTACGGCCTATCGAACCCGGGCAACAAGATCGATTACATGCTGCTGTCGCCGAAGCTTTTCGCAAAGGTGGAAAAGGGCGGGGTGATCCGCACCGGCATGTGGCCGGGGTCGAGGCCGAAGCGCTGGGACACCTATGAGGAGCTGAAGAGGCCGCAGGATGCGGCCTCCGATCATGCGGCACTCTTTGTCGATCTCGACCTCTGAGGCAGAGGTCTTAAGCCCATTCGCCTTGACGCATGACGGGTACCTTCGAGCCGTCGGCGCGAATGCCGTCGATATCCACCTGGCCCGAGCCGATCATCCAGTCGATGTGGATCAGCGAGGAATTGCCGCCCTGCGCCTTGATCTGGTCCTGGCTGAGCGAGGCGCCATCAAGGAAGCACTTCGAATAGCACTGGCCGAGCGCGATATGGCAAGAGGCATTCTCATCGAACAGCGTGTTGTAGAACAGGACGCCTGAAGCGGAAATAGGCGAGGAATGCGGCACGAGCGCCACTTCGCCGAGGCGCCGCGCACCCTCGTCGGTGTCGAGCACCTTGTTGAGCACGGCCTCGCCCTTCGACGCTTTTGCCTCGACGATGCGTCCGCCTTCGAAACGCACCTGGATGTCGTCAATCAGCGTGCCCTGATGGCTGAGCGGCTTCGTCGAGGAGACATGACCCTCCACCTTCAACGCATGCGGCGTGGTGAAGACCTCTTCCGTCGGAATGTTCGGATTGCAGGTCACGCCGTTCTTCGCCGTTGACGCGCCGCCATGCCATTCGTGGCCGTCTGCGAGGCCAACCGTCAGATCGGTGCCGGGGCCGGTGAAACGCAGGGCTGCAAAACGCTCGCCGTTTAGCCAGGTCGAGCGCTTCTTGAGTTCCGCATTGTGATCGGCCCAGGCGGAGATCGGATCGTCACGGTCGACGCGGGACGCGGCGAAGATGGCATCGGCCAGCTTGCGTACGGCCTCTTCGATCGGCATGTCAGGGAAGACGACCTTCGCCCAGGACGGGTTCGGATAGGAGCAGATATTCCAGTTGATGTCGAAATTGGAGATATGCTCCAGCGCCGGCTTGTAGGCGATCGAGGTCGCCTTGTTGGCGCGCCCGACCTTGGCAGGGTCCTCCTGCGCCAGCAGCAGCGGATTGTCGCCGGCGATCGCCAGGCGCGCGGCCCCGTTCTCATAGGCCTTGGCCATGCCGTCAAAGAGCCAGTTCGGCGCGCGGTCGAAGCTTTCGTCATGACCATGGCGATACCGCGCCAGCGTCGTCTCCTCGTCCGAATAGAAGGTGGTGACCGTCGAGGCTCCAGCTTGGTAAGCATGTGCCGTGATCAGCCGCACCAGCGGCACGGCGACCAGCGGGGCCGTCAGCACCAGGTCCTGGCCCTTCTGCAGCTGCAGCCCGACCTTGATCGCCACCTCGGCGAGTTTGTCGAGTTTTACAGGATCGATGGAACCGGAGAGATCGGGAAGGGTCATGGGGCATTCCTGTTTTGACTGTTGGGCCAGACTTAAGGGGAAAGATGGCGAAGTCCAGACCATGGGCGGAAACCATGGGTCAGGTCAGGCGGTGAGCGGTGCCGCAATCGCGCCAAGCGCCTCAAGCGCATCCTGCGGCGAGAGCCGCACCTGCAACCCGCGCTGACCGCCATTCATGTAGACGAGTGCCTCATCCATAGCTGAGATCTCGATGGCTGTCGGCACCTGCTTTTTCTGGCCGAAGGGGCTGATGCCGCCGACGACGAAGCCGGTGAGCTTCTCGGCATTGGCCGGCTTCATCATCGCCGCAGATTTGCCGCCGAAGGCGCTCGCCAGCTTCTTCATCGAGACCTCCTTGTCGGAGGGCACGACGACGCAGATCGGCTTGCCGTCGAGCTCTGCCATCAGCGTTTTCAGCACCCGCGACGGATGCTCGCCGATCGCCTCTGCCGCCTGCAGCCCGATGCGCTCGGCATTCGGGTCGTAGTCATACGTCGCTGTGGTATAGGCGACGCCGGCCTTGTCGAGAAACTGCGTGGCGCGCGTGGTCTTCGCCATGGGATCAGGCCTTGAAGGTCTGCTGATAGATCTCGGGCTTGAAGCCGACGACAAGCTGGCCATCCACATCGAGCACCGGACGCTTGATCATCGACGGTTGCTCCAGCATCAGCGCCTTGGCCATTGCGGCATTGAGCCCTTCCTTCTGCGCGTCATCGAGCTTCTTGAAGGTGGTGCCGGCCTTGTTGAGCAGCACCTCCCAACCGACCTTGCCGATCCAGCCGTCGAGGGTTGCCGCATCGATGCCCTTGGCCTTGTAGTCGTGGAAGTCATGCGCCACGCCTTGGGTCTCGAGCCAGGTGCGCGCCTTCTTCATCGTGTCGCAGTTCTTGATGCCGTAGATGGTGGTCATAGCTTAGATCCTTGAAAACGCTATTCGACGAATAGCAAGTCGCCTTAAGAATTCCAAGCAGTTGCGCACGAGTGTTCCGTGTCGCAAATAAATGACTGGGATAGTTGCTGCAATCGCTTCCAACTGACACCAAATGCTTCTGTCTAATTCAATCGTTGCGTCGGTTGAATTGTCCAGGTTAGGATGCAACCCATGAAATGCTCAAACTGCTCTCGCTTGGCACTTTATACGGTTGGGGATCAGAGCCCCGGCATCCCTCTATGCCTCAGTTGTTACGCTATCGTGGAAGACATAAGTTTTCGAAATTGGCTGAAATCTGCGGCGATGCTCAATCAAGCGATGGATGACATGGATGCTGTCATGCCACTCGGTGGAACAGTAGGGAGAATACCTGTGGCTGATATCGCTAAGGCTACGTCCAGCTTCCGAACCTATAACAATATACATGTCACGAACTCAAATGTCGGTGTTATCAACACAGGCAATTTGGCTAAAATCGACGCTGCGATTACGATGTCCGTAGGCACTGACGCGGAAGAGTTCGGTGCGCGGTTGAAGGATTTAACTGACGCAGTCTTGCAGGAAGCGTCAGTTGATGACGACGCTAAGCGACAGATCGTTGAGGTGATTGACGCAATAGCTCAACAAGCCTCGGCAAAACAGCCTAGTGCCACCGTGATCGGGACTCTGTTCAGCGGCCTCCGAACATTGTCTTCAACAGCGGTAGAAATCGCTACCGCTGTTGAAAAACTGTATGATGCGTGGACCAGACTAGGCCAATAAAAACGGAGTCTTGGGATGAGGCGCTTGCCTCACTCCCACTCGATCGTGCCCGGCGGCTTGGACGTCACGTCGTAGACGACGCGGTTGATGCCGCGGACCTCGTTGATGATGCGGGTGGCAGCCCGTCCGAGGAATTCCATGTCGTAGTGGTAAAAGTCGGCGGTCATGCCGTCGACCGAGGTGACGGCGCGCAGCGCACAGACGAACTCGTAGGTGCGGCCATCGCCCATGACGCCGACGGTCTGGACCGGCAGGAGCACGGCAAAGGCCTGCCAGATCGCGTCGTAGAGCCCGGCCTTGCGGATCTCGTCGAGATAGATGGCATCGGCTTCGCGCAGGATGTCGAGCTTTTCGCGGGTCACACCGCCCGGGCAGCGGATGGCAAGGCCCGGACCCGGGAAGGGGTGGCGGCCGATGAAGCTATCCGGCAGGCCGAGCTCCTTGCCGAGCACGCGCACTTCGTCCTTGAAGAGTTCGCGCAAGGGTTCGACGAGCTGCATCTTCATGCGCTCGGGCAGACCGCCGACATTGTGGTGGCTCTTGATCGTCACAGACGGGCCGCCGGTGAAGGAAACGCTTTCGATCACGTCGGGATAGAGCGTGCCCTGGCCGAGGAAATCCGCGCCGCCGAGCTTCTTCGCCTCTTCGTCGAAGGTCTCGATGAACAGGCGGCCGATAATCTTGCGCTTGGTTTCCGGGTCGGAAACACCTTCCAGCTCGCCGACGAACTTGTCGACGGCATCCACATGGATGAGGTGCAGGTTGTAGTGCTCCTTGAACATGGCAACGACGTCGGCTGCCTCGTTCTTGCGCATCAGGCCGTGGTCGACGAGGATGCAGGTCAGCTGATCGCCGACCGCCTCGTGGATCAGCAGCGCTGCGACGGACGAGTCGACGCCGCCCGAGAGAGCGCAGATGACGCGCTTGTCGCCGACCTGGGCGCGGATCTGCTCCACCGCCTTCTGGCGATAGGCATGCATGGTCCAGTCGCCCTTCACGCCGGCGATGTTCTGCACGAAGTTCTGGATGAGCTTCGCGCCATCGGGGGTGTGAACGACTTCCGGATGGAACTGCACGGCGTAATACTTGCGTGCCTCGTCGGCGATGAAGGCAAACGGCGCGTTGGACGAGGTGGCGAGCACCTTGAAGCCCGGCGGGATCGCGGTGACGCGGTCGCCATGGGACATCCACACCTGGTGGCGGGAACCGACCGACCAGAGGCCGCTGAACAGGTCGCAATCCTGTTCGACCTCGAGGAAAGCGCGGCCGAATTCGCGGTGATGGCCGCCTTCGACCTTGCCGCCGAGCTGGGCGCACATGGTCTGCTGGCCATAGCAGATGCCGAAGATTGGAAGACCGCTGTCGAACAGCACCTGCGGCGCGCGGGGGCTTCCCTCATCGAGCGTGGAAGCGGGGCTTCCCGACAGGATGATCGCCTTGGGCTTCAACCGGTGGAAGCCTTCTTCGGCGGACTGGAAGGGGACGATTTCGCAATAGACGCCGGATTCACGAACGCGGCGGGCGATCAGCTGCGTTACCTGGCTGCCGAAATCGACGATGAGAACACTGTCGGGATGTGCTGTCTGGGTCATGGCGAGCCTTTAAAGAAAAAGGCGCCCTGTTTCAATGGCAGATCGCCCAGAGAATCTCGAATTTTTGTGCAGCCGCTCAGAACCAGAAGACGCCGTCTTCCAACGCCGTCTGCAAGCCGTCGACGGCAAGCGCCAGCTTCTTGTCGATGACATGCAGATATTGCGTCCAGTCGTCGATGTGGTTGACGTCGTGGCGGCCGTCGGAAATGCCGCGCAGCCCGATCAGCGGAATGCCGAAGCTCTGGCAGGCGCGCAGGATGGCAAAGGTCTCCATGTCGACCATCTCTGCGTCGATCGACTGATAGGCGGCACCAGAGACGACATTCGCGCCGGTCGAGAGTGTTGCTGTCGGAATGCCGGGAATGCGCAGCGGCAGTTCGACGGAGACGGGGAGATCGAGGAACGGCGTCTTGCCCTTCTCAAAACCGAAGGCGGAGGCATCCATGTCGCGGTAAGAGACGGCCGAGACCTGATAGATTTCCGCCTGTTCGAGTGTGGCCGATCCGGCTGAACCCAGCGAGACCACGAGGTTCGGCAGGTCGTCGTGGCTCGACAGGCGGGCGAGTTCCTTCGTCAGCACGACGGCTGCCTCCACCGGTCCGACACCGGTCATCAAAGGCGAGATGCGGGTGCGCAGGAAGACGCCGTATTCGGCATCGGCTGCCATGACGAAGAGCACGGTCTTTCCGGCGATCGGCTTCATATCATACGTCATCCGGAAATCCCCTCCCGCCCGCGGATGACCATCATCGTGCTTGTCATCGAGGCAATCAGCTTGGCCGGACCATCGGTCAGCGCATAACCGCGTCCGTCGGCGACGATGATGTTGGAGCCGGGCTTAGTGATTTCGCCGCGAAACAGGAAACGCTCGCCGCGTCCGGGCGACATCAGATTCACCTTGAATTCGATGGTGAGCAGCGAGACCTCAGGCGTTGTCACCGTATAGGCCGCATAGCTGCAGGCGGTGTCGAGCGCGGCGGAGATCACGCCTGCATGCAGAAAACCGTGTTGCTGGGTGAGCTTGCGGTCATATTCGAGTTCGATCTCGACGACGCCGGGGCTGACGCGCGAAAGCTCCGCCCCAAGCGTTTCCATTGCCCCCTGACGCGCAAAACTCTGTCGGATCCGTGTCTCGACGGCTTCCTGATCGTAGTCCACCATGCCTTATCCCCTTCGGCGGCGAAATTGGCACGGTCGTTCCAGGCAGGCAAGCCGGCGATCGGCAAATTCAGTTCAGCCAGGCCAGGCTGAGATTGAGAATGCCGGCGAACGTGACCCAGGCGAGATAGGGCACGAAGAGCAGGGTTGAGATCCGGTCGATGGGCCTCGCCTTGATCATGAAGGCGATGATCGTCACCAGCATGCCGGCGATGACGACAAGTCCCAGTTCCGGGTTCTGCAGACCGAAGAAGGCGGGCGACCACATCAGGTTGAAGGCCATCTGCGCGAACCAGAGCTGCATGGCAGCCGATTTCGGTGCGCGCTGCCAGATCCGGGCGCCAGCCACGCCGATCAACACGTACAGCGTCGTCCAGACCGGGCCGAAGAGCCAGGCGGGCGGGTTGAAGAACGGTTTTTCGAGCGACTGAAACCAGTCGCCCGGCGGATTGGTAAGGCCAGCGAGAAGGCCCGCGCCGACGACGAAACCGATGAAGAGGATGTAGCTCAGGATCTTGGACATGGAGGTCATCTAGTGTTCCACTGCTAGTTCTGCCAGCCTTCAGAGGCGGATGATATGCTGGTCCCAGGCAATCTCGGTGTTTCGGTCGAGGAAATCGCCACGATAGGAAGAGACGGCGAAGCTTGTGGGCGAGGGGGCAATGCCCGCCGCATCCGTCAATACCGTTTCGGCCAGGAGGCGACCGTCCTTGCCATCCAGCACCGCCCAGAGCCCGTTCTTCGGCGAGGCGATGCCGACGAGGCCTTCTGCCCGGTTGACGGCGATGGCGCCGACATAATTGCCGAGCCGGTCGGTCGTCTCGTCGGGAAGCCGGACATAGGAGACGGGAACGCCCTTAGCGAAATGCCCGACCAGCGGCGGCCGATCCGTGCGTGGGCCCTCATACTGGCAGGCGAACCATATCCGGCCATCCGACGCCACATCGAGATGCCGGGTGGAGAGCTGGCGCAGTTCTGGCGGCAAGACATGCTTCTCGATCAGTACCCCGGTCTTGGCATCGGTCAGAACCAGCGAGGGCTCCATGTGGTCGAGATTGAGCTTGGTGCGCCCGAAATCCGGATGCGTTTCGATCCCGCCATTGGCGATGACCAGGAGACCATCTGCCGTGACGGTGATGTCATGCGTGCCAATGCCATGGGCCGGCACCTCACCCACGCGTTCGAAGCCAGAGATGCAGTCATAGATCCCGATCACGCCGGCATTGGCGTCGAAGTCGTTTTCGCTGGCATAGAAGTGCCGACCGTCCGGCGAGAAGGCGCCATGGCCAAAAAAGTGGCGTCCCTCCGTTGCCGCGATGATGCGCGGCTCAACGGATTTCTTGGCATCAAAGATGACGGCAAAGGTCCCTGGCCGCCGGGCAAAGGCAACCGAAAGCCCATTTGCAGCACTGTGGCAGAGCCCGTGGACACGGCCGGGCAGCGCGATTTCGTCGATCAGGCTGCCCGCCTCGCTGACGAGGCCGATGGCAAAGGAGCCATCCGCGCGCTTCAGCCCACTGGCATAGACGGCATCCGCACGCTCCAGCGCAAAGGCCGAACGCGGCGCCAGACTTGCCATAAAGGCGAGGCCAGCCGAGCGCAGGAAGGCACGGCGATCAATGAGCGGCGTGGCGATCATCTCAGTCGCCGTCGGAGAAGGAGAAGCCGGCGGCAAGTCCGATGCCGCCACCGAGATCGTTGTTGAGCCTGAGGATCAGGTCGCGACTGTTGAGCAGCAGGAAGTCGAGCTTGGCGATCTGGGCCGGATCCTCGATGACGGCGGCGACATCTGGCTTGATATCGGCCGACACGCGCGAGAGGGACCTTGCAACGAAATCTGTCGAGGAGACGACCGAGCGATTGCCCTCCGCGAGCAGGTCTACCATGCCCGAGGTGTCGAGCAGGTCGCGCAGGCCTTCGATATTGGCCGTGATCGAGCGGAAAGTATTGCCCGAACGCCAGTAGATCGCCTGGCGGGGCAGGGCCTTTTTCGGATCGCCCTTGTAGAATTGCTCAATGCGCTGGTCGCGAATCGTCTCGGCAGCATGCACGAGCACGCCGAGCAGTTCCTTGGCGGCCTCCGCCTCGTCGCGGTAGAGCGGGTTATTGGGTCCCGGCGTCTTCCAGGCCGCCGCAACACCATCCGGCGCATCCCAGGCGGCGGAGAGTTCCGCGCCAAGCCGCTGCAGATTGGCCGCAATCGCGGTGCCATACTGGCAGCGGTAATGGCCTTCGGTGGTCGTGAGCGTCTCCGAGCCGGTTCCGAAAAGCACGAATTCCAGCGCGCCGAGCCCCTGCATGGCGACGCTCTTGCCCTTTAACGTCTCGACCGAAGTGACGCTCGGGTCCAGCTTGGCGAGCGCTGCCTGCACCTGTTTCAACCCGGTACCCTTGCGGTCGGGGAAGAACAGGATGCGTTCGAAGCGGTTGTCTTCGATGGCTGGTCCGACGCGGACGATCTCGATGCGCGACCAAGCTTCGACCACGTCGCCGAAGGCCTTGTGTGCGCCGTCGGGCGTCTGGGGTGACGGAGCACTGCACAGCGACTGCATCGCGCCCTGCATGGCAGTGGCCTGATCGGTGAAATGGCGATAACCCGGACGGATGAAACCGTCGACGGCCCGCGCCATCACGCCCGGCACCTTGGCGGCGTCGAGCACGCCGACAGTCGAGTTCGATTCCTGCGCCAGGGCTGGCAGTGGCAGCAACATCGTGGAGAGAAGAGCGAGGCGCGTGAATAACCGCATCAGAGAGACTCCAGAAACGTGATCAAGGCCTTGCGTTCCTCGGTATTGGCCGCGGCAAAAGCATTACGGGCGGCCTCAGCCTCGCCGCCATGCCAGAGAATGGCCTCGATGAGGTTTCGCGCCCGCCCGTCATGCAGGAAGAAACTGTGGCCGCTCACCTCTTGCGTGAGGCCGATACCCCAGAGCGGCGGCGTGCGCCATTCCCGTCCCGTCGCATCTCCGACCGGCTGGTTGTCGGCGAGGCCCTCGCCCATGTCATGCAGCAGGAAATCGGAATAGGGCCAGATCAGCTGAAAGGCCTGCGCCTTGTTCTCGGCGTTTCGGCTCGTCACGAATTTCGGCCGATGGCAGGCGATACAGCCGCTCTCGTAGAAGATCTCCTTGCCACGCAGCACCTGGGCATCGTCCACGTTGCGCCGCTTCGGCAGGGCCAGGTTCTTGGCATAGAAGGTCACGAGATCGAGCACCGGATCAGGACCTTCCGTATCGCCCAGCCGAGGCTGGACACCTGTCGCGGCTTCGAGGCAGGCGGTCTGCTTGTCCGTGCAATCGCCGAAATGCCTGGGATCATCGGGCGTTGAGATCCCGATATCGCCGACAAAGGCGCTGGCGCTCTGGTCGCGCACCAAGGCGTTCTGAGCCTTCCAGCCGAAACGACCGAGCTTTATTTCGTCGGTCCGGTGGTCGCGGGCGCGAGCCGCGCGTCCGGAAATTCCGTCGCCATCAAGGTCGTCGGGATCGGCGAGTGCCCGGATGTCTTCCTCGGGGATCGCCTCGATCAGGCCGAGCCCAATCATCGGATTGGCGATGCGCGGGGAAAGGGTCGTCGTCGGATCAAGCGGACCGTAATTGAGGTCGGTGACGGAATAGCTGGGGCGGCGCAGCATCACCGTCTCGCCGCCTGATAGCGTCACCGGCTCTTCGGTGTAGGTGATTACCATGCGTCCCTCGGCGGAGATGCCGGGCACCGCCTGATCCTGCAGCTGCCCGCCATAGACGGGGTCGGGAAGCGAGGCGATGTCGAGCCGATCGAGTCTTGCCTGTTCCTCTGCCGTGGCGGCCGGCCGCGCCAGGCGGAAGAACATCGAGGTGTGGTCGCGGTCGCCTTCCGGCGGATGGCCGCGCCCATCCTTCAGATGGCAGCTCTGGCAGGCCCGTGCGTTGAAGAGAGGGCCGAGGCCGTCCGAGGCCTGCGTAGACGAGGGGGAGGAGACCCAGAGCTTGCGGAACAGCGCATTGCCGAGCTTGAACTCTTCCTCTTCGGCAAAGGTGATATTGGCGGAGGAATCGGAAAACGAATCCGCGCTCACACCGCGCGGAGATGTGCCGGCGCCACCCTGCATCAGTTCAAAACTCTCGGCCTTGCTGAAGTCTTCCGTCGGACGCGTGACGGCGATGACGCGGGAGATATCCTTCGGCGTCAGATCGGTTCGTCCGGCAGCCTCTCCGGCGGCAACGGGCGAGATCGTGACGCCCGTCGTCAAAAGCATGCCGAGGCCGGCGAGGGTGGCCTTGCGAGTTCTCATGATGGGGATCGGGCCGCTCCCTTGGAAGGGGCGACCCGCCTTTGCTGCTTACTGGAAGACGGCCTCAGGACTATCAAGGCTGTCGGAGCCTTCAAGCTCGATCGTGCCGAGCTCCAGCGACGCAATGACGCGCTGGATAGACTGCGTCTGGTCGATCAAACCATCAATGGCGGCTTGCACGGTTGCATTGCCCTCGGCATTGCCTTCGCCGATCATCTGGTCATAGGCTTCCTTGGTCTCTGCCCGCTCGGCCATGGCATTCATGGCAGCGAGCGTCTTCTCAAGCTTGCCCTTCATTTCCGCATCGAGCGCGGTATCCTTGGCGGCAACCAGCTCCGAGAGCGACGGGCCGGTGAGCTTCGTGCCATCGACGCGGGTGTATTCGCCGGTATAGGCAGATGCGATGCCGATCGCGTCGTTCAGATGCGAGGCGTGCGTGTTGTCGGAGAAGCAGTCATGCTCCTCTTCCGGGTCATGCAGGAGTACGCCGAGCTTCATGCGCTCGCCGGCGAGTTCACCGTAAGAGAGCGAGCCCATGCCGGTGAGGATCGCGGAAATGCCCTTCTGCTCATCGGCGAGAACGGCCTTCGTTGCTTCACCTTCGGGCGCCCAGGCCACGACCATCTCTTCCAGATCCTGCACCAGCAGCGTCGAGGCAGACTTCAGATAGGCGGCGCGGCGGTCGCAATTGCCGTTGGTGCAATTGGCCGTGTCATAATCGGTGAAGGGGCGGTTGCCGGCACCCGGGCCCGTGCCATTCAGGTCCTGACCCCAGAGGAGGAATTCGATGGCGTGATAGCCGGTTGCGACATTGGCCTCGACTTCCCCGGCTTCATGCAGGGTCTCGGCGAGAAACTCCGGCGTGATCTTGGAGGCATCGACCTCTTCGCCATTGATCTTGATCTTCGGGCTGGCGATGACGTTGGCCACGTAAAGTGCGTTGCCGTCACTCTCGGTGCCGTAACCGGCATCGACGTAATCGATCAGGCCTTCATCCAGCGGCCAGGCATTCACCTTGCCTTCCCAATCGTCCACGATCGGGTTGCCGAAGCGATAGACCTCGGTCTGCTGATAGGGCACGCGGGCGGAAATCCAGGCTGCGCGGGCCGCCTTCAGCGTCTCGTCGCTGGGCTTCGCGATCAACGCGTCGATGGCCACATCGAGCGCCTTGGCGGTCGAGAGCGAGTCCTCGAACTTGGCATGGGCAAGCTCTGCATAGTGCGTCAGCACGTCCTTGGGCGCGGGCGCAGCCACTGCAGGGCCGGCAAAAATCGCAGCCGATGTGACGAGCAGCGCGACGGACGCGCCGATGACGGATTTCCGGATCATGGTGTCTCCCTTCGGCGCCGATGGACGCCTCGTATTGAACGGACGGCCATGTCTTCGCGCAAAAAGAAACTGGTGTCAAATAGTCGAGTATAAGAATTGATCGCTGGAATTGACGATGATCAAGTCACGTCGGGCGACGGCGCATCCGACAGAAGAAGAAGCCGTCGGTGTCCATGCTGGCGGGGCTGAGCGTCACCGTCTTGCCATCCGCCGATCGCGGCTTCGGCGCTGAAGCACCGAAAAGACGCGTCCAGTCTTCGACCACGGAGACGATCTCGAAGCTCGGATTGGCCTCGCAGAAGGCCTGGACCTGTCGGTCGTTTTCCTCCGGCAGAACCGAACAGGTGACATAGAGCAGCGAGCCATTCTGCTTGACGAAGGTCGAAGCCTCGGTGAGCGCTTCCTGTTGCTGGGCAATACGCTCTTGCAGGTTACGGTCGGTGAGCCGCCACTTGGTGTCAGGACGACGGCGCCAGGTGCCAGTGCCGGTGCAGGGCGCGTCGACCAGTACCTGGTCGCAGCGTTCTTTGAGGCTCGCCAGCCCCTTGGTGCTGTCGTGGACCTGGACGTTGTGGGTGCCGGCGCGCTTCAGCCGCTCGATGATCGGCGCCAGCCGCTTGCGGTCAGCGTCATAAGCGTGGACCTGACCCTTGTTGTTCATGGCCGCCGCCATGGCGAGCGTCTTGCCGCCACCGCCGGCGCAGAAATCGAGAACCTGGTCGCCTTCGCGCGGCGTCACGAGATCGGCGACGATCTGCGAGCCCTCGTCCTGAACCTCAAACCAGCCCTTCTGGAAGCTCAGTTCGGCCGTAACGTTCGGAAGGCGTGACGGGCCTTCGCCGGCCGGCACGCGCATGCCAAAACGGGCGATCGGCGACGCCTTGGCGCCGGAGCGATCGAGGGCCTTCAGCACCTTGTCCCTGTTGGACTTCAGCGTGTTGACGCGCAGATCAAGCGTCGGCCGGGTGGCCAGTGCCTTGGCTTCGGCCAGCCAATCGTCGCCGAAGGCTTCTTCGAACGAAGGCTGTACCCAATCGGGAATGTCACCCTGGACATGCAGCGGGGCGTCGGAAAGGTCACGGGTGGTAAAGGCCTGCACCTGGCTTTCGGAGAGGGCCGCGGGCGCAAAGTTATCGCCTTCGAGTTCCGCCTGGAGCGTCTCAAGGCTTATGCCCCATTGCCGCAGGAGAACGGCCCAGCCGAGCGAGGAGGCACTGTCGTCATCCATCAGCCAGGCATGGGAGAGCTTCATGCGCAGGGCATCATAGACGATATTGCCGATCGCCGCCCGATCGCCGGAACCGGCGAAACGATGCGAAAGGCCCCAATCCTTGAGGGCATCGGCAACGGGACGGCGACGGGTTTCGATATCGCTCAAAACTTCGATCGCACCGGCAAGACGGCCGCCCAAGCGCATGGTCATTCTCCTCTGAAAGAAGAGAGCGTGGTAACGGCGATCAGGGGCAAGAGCAAGCGCCTAAAACCCGACGGACCAATCGCCGCTCCCGAACTTGGATGTCTTAGCTGATGATCTCGTAGCAGACCTTGGCATGGCCGGAGCGGATCATGCCGATGTTCTGGGCCGCGGCCTTGGAGAGGTCGAGCACTCGACCGCGGATGAAGGGACCGCGATCGTTGATGCGGACGACAACGCTCTTGCCGCTTCGTGCATTGGTGACCTTCACCTTTGTGCCGAACGGCAGGGTCTTGTGGGCCGCCGTCAGTCTCGTCGGGTTCATGCGCTCGCCGGAAGCCGTCTTCGATGTCAGCGCATACCAGGATGCGCCACCGCAGGACGACTTTGCGTTTGCACTCGAAGGTGCGAAAGCAAAGAGTGCAGCAATAGTTGCAGCGGCGAAAGCAGAGCGGCGGTTGATGATCAAGATCTACGTCCCTAGTCGTTGACACGAGCAATTTGTTGCGTGCCGACGGCTAAGCGTAGTCAAAAATGGCAAAAACGTGCCCACAATCGATCACGAAAAATTACAGACTGAAACATTCGTGATGATCGGAGGGCGGATCTTTACCTTAACGAAATATGAATTCTAAAGAAAAATCGTTTGATTCCAGGAGTCTTTATGGAATTAAAAACCCACGATTCCACCAGTCCAGGCATTCACGGAATCAGCGAAGAAATATTTTGCTCGCAGGCCATATTCGCTGCCCAAATTGTGGTGCTGGCGGGGCCAGACGCCCGCCTGGGTGGGCATTCTGGCGCCGAGAGCGGAAAGTTTGACCCCGTAAAACGCCCTTCAGGCCCGTTGGTTCCATGTGCCGGAGGCAAGTAGATCGTCCAGCGACATCATGTAATTCGGGTACTGAAAGTTGAATCCGAGCGACTTGATCTTGCCATTCGAAACGCGCTTGTTTTCGCCATAGAAGGAGCGCGCCATGGGGGTCAGCTCCGCCGTCTCGAAAGGCTGCTCGGGCGGTGCATCCATCTCCATCAGGCGGGCGGCTTCGGTTACCACGTCCTGCGGCGGGGAGGGCATGTCGTCGGTGACGTTGAAGATCCCGCCCGTCTTGGGGCCGGCCAGAAAGGCCGTAGCGGATGCGATGTCCTCGACCCGGATGCGGTTGAAGACCTGGTCTTTCTTCACGAGGCGGCGCGCAGTGCCATTGGTGAGGTTCATGAAGGTGTTGCGGCCAGGACCATAGATGCCGGAGAGCCGCAGGATCGCGAGCGGCAGGTTGTCCCGGGCCGCGACCACCTGCCAGGCCTGTTCGGCCTCCACGCGCTCGACCGAGCGCACCGATACGGGCTTCAACTCGCTCTCCTCGTTGACCCAGGCGCCGTGGTGATCGCCATAGACACCGACCGTCGAGAGATAGGCAATCCATTCGAGCTTCGGCATCAGCGCCTTGATGCCCGGCTGTCCGCACAGGCGGATCAACGGGTCGCCCTCGCTGCCAGGCGCGATCGACTGGACGAGATGCGTGGTCTCGGCGAGTTCGGCACGAAGGGGCTCCGACAGGCTCGTGCCGTCGAAGACGAAGGGCCGGATTCCCATGTCCTCAAGCGCCGTGCCCTTCTCTGCACTCCGTGTGGTCCCGGCGACCGAGGCGCCCTCGCTGCCGAGCAACTTGCCGATTGCCTTACCCGAATAGCCGGCTCCAAAAATCATCAAGCGCATGCGTCAGCTCTCCGTCATCCATTCCTGTCGGACATGCTCGTCCGTTTCCGTCATCAAATTCGCGCTCTGAAGAGCGGTGAAACGATCCGCCGGCAGAAGCCTGGACAGCGCCCAGGCGGCCATGCCACGCACATCAGCCGAGCCGTCCGTCAGCAGCCTCTCACAGGCCGGCGCCAGATCGAGAGAGCCGGAATTTCCGGCCGCAATCAGCACATTGCGCACAAAGCGGTCCCGCCCGATCCGCTTGACCGGCGAGCCGCTGAAATAGGTGCGGAAGGTCGGATCGTCCAGCGTCAGGAAGAAGGCGATGTCGGGGGCCTTCAGGTCTTCGCGTGCGGTGAGCTTCATCTCGCGGGCGGCGGCCGCAAACTTGTTCCAGGGGCAGGCCGCCAGACAGTCGTCGCAGCCATAGATGCGATTTCCGAAGGCCGGGCGGAGCGTCCGGTCGATCGTGCCCTTGTGCTCGATCGTCAGGTAGGAAATGCAGCGCCGCGCATCGATCTGATAGGGGGCCGGGAAGGCATCCGTCGGGCAGGCGTCGAGACAGGCCCGGCAGGTGCCGCAATGGTCACGCTCGGGTGCGTCGATCTCAAGCTCAGCCGTGGTGAACAGGCTGCCGAGGAAGAGCCAGGAGCCAAAGTCGCGGCTGACGAGATTGGTGTGTTTGCCCTGCCAGCCAAGGCCGGCTGACGCCGCTAGCGGCTTTTCCATGACGGGCGCGGTATCGACGAAGACCTTGACGTCGGCCCCGGCACGAGCGGCAAACCGCGTCGCCACTTCCTTGAGGCGTCCCTTGATCACGTCGTGATAGTCACGATTGCGCGCATAGACGGAGATCGCCGCCTTGTCGGTCTGCGACTGCAAATGCCGAGGATCTTCGTCCGGCCCGTAATTCATGCCGAACATGACGATGGAGCGGACCTCGGACCAGAGCACGCGTGGATCGGCGCGGCGATCCTTGGTCTCCTCCATCCAGGCCATGGTGCCGTGGCGGCCGGCATCGAGGAAGCTCTCAAGCCGGGCGGGTGCTTCAGGAATGGCATCCGGCAGTGTGATGCGACAGAGATCGAAGCCTTGCGCTTCGGCCTCCTGGCGCAGGAAGTGCGTGAGATCTATGCGCCGCTTGACGGTTTTCGGGTCTTGATGCGGCTCGTCCATGGCCGCGTCCGTCAGAAGTCGAGGTCGGCGTAATGCGATACGGGCGTGATACCACGAACGCGCTCTGTCAGCAGCGGGCGGAAGGACGGCCGCGACTTGATGCGCTGATACCATTCCTTGGCGACCGGGAATTCGTTCCAGTCGATCTCGCCGAGATAGTCGAGCACGGAAACAGCCGCTGCCGCCGAGAGATCGGCGTAGCTGATGCGGTCACCTGCGAGCCACTGGCGCGAACCGGAAAGCCAGGTCAGGTATTTCATGTGATGGCGAATGTTCGAGCGCGCCGTACGCAGAACCTTGGAATCGGGAGCGCCGCCACCGAGGCCATTGGGAATGATCAGCTTGTGCACCCGCTCGCGCACCAGAGGCTTGGTGACATCCTGCTCCATCTTTTGCAGGAACCATTCCGTGAGGCGGCGGATCTCGGCGCGCTGGAACGGGTCTTCCGCGAAAAGCCGCCGGTCGCGCTTCAACACGCCGTGCGTCTCGTCGATGAACTCCGAAATGATGGTAGGACCGCAGAGTGCCCGCATGTTGTCGTCGACATAGACGGGCAGCGTACCGGCGGGATTGAAGGCGAGGAATTCCTTGCGCTTCTCCCAGGTCTGCTCCTCCACCAGATCCGTCTGGAAGCCGTATTCGGACAACACCAGTCGAATGAAACGGGACGCGGTGGACATCGTGTGATGGTACAGGGTCGGCATCGGAACTCGGATTCTCGGATTTTTCAGTGGCCGCAGCGCAGGCTGTCGAAGCGGCTGGTCATCAGCGCGGCTTCCAAGCTATAGGGTTTCGGCCCCGGCAATACAAGCAAATCACTTTGCCTTCCCCTAGAAGGAGACCTCATGGAAGATCAATCCATTATCAGCGCGCTCGTGTTGGGCGTCATCGAAGGCCTGACCGAATTCGTGCCGGTGTCCTCCACCGCGCATGTGTTGCTGGCAGGCCATTTCCTTGGTTTCGAATCGCCGGGCAACACGTTTGCGGTGTTGATCCAGCTGGGTGCGATCCTTGCCATCCTCAGCGTCTACTTCGGCAAGCTGCTCGGGATCGCGCTGTCGCTGCCGACCAGCGCAGAGAGCCGCCGCTTCGTCGGCGCGGTCCTTCTGGGCTTCCTGCCTGCTGCCGTGATCGGTGTTATCGCACATGACTTCATCAAGACCGTGCTCTTCGAGACGCCGATGCTGATCTGCGTGGTGCTGATCCTCGGCGGCTTCGTCCTGCTCTGGATCGACCGCATGCCGCTGAAGCCCCGATATCACGACGTCACTGAATATCCGCTGTCACTCGCCTTGAAGATCGGGTTCTGCCAATGCGTGGCGATGATCCCTGGCACTTCGCGCTCGGGCGCCACGATCGTCGGTGCTTTGCTGCTCGGCGCCGACAAGCGTTCGGCGGCGGAATTTTCCTTCTTCCTCGCCATGCCGACCATGCTCGGCGCCTTCACGCTCGATCTCTACAAGAACCGCAACGCGCTGACCGTCGATGACACCATGATCATCGGCATCGGCTTCGTGGCAGCCTTCGTATCGGCGCTTTTTGTCGTCCGGGGGCTTTTGAACTTTATCTCGAAGCGGGGCTATGCGCCCTTCGCCTGGTGGCGGATCGCCATCGGCACGCTCGGTATCCTCGGACTCTTGATGGTCGGCTGAAGCCGGCCGAGCCGAGACAAGAAAAAAAGGCTGTCCGAGGGGCAGCCTTTTTATTTGCAGAAATCAGTTGGCCGACGGTATCGAGGCCGTCGAGCAGGGGTCGATGCCATAGGCAGGCGAGCAATTGTCCTTGCGGGCCGCCACCGTGGTCGGGGCGACGAAGGAGCCGGCGATGATGACCAGTGCCGCACATGCGAAGAACAGTGCGATAGGCTTGCCCATGGAAATGCCTCTTGAGACTGACTGAAAATGAGGGCCGGCAATCGTTGCCGTCCGGCCGCTGGGGCCAGTCTTTACGCATTGCCTCGACCGCCATCAATAGGCGAACTTGCTTTATCCTGAGTTAACGCAGGTCTTTGTTTAGCTGCGTCTTTTGTGCAACGCTGGTGCAGGTTGCAGCCGGTCGGAAGCGCAGGAAAAGGTGGCTTTAAGCCGCCTTGCCGGTCCCTGTGTACTGGCCATGCACGCGGTACTGCACGAGATAGGTCGGCAGGATTGCGGCCATGGTCACCGGCTCGATGCCAAGGCCTTCCAGCGTGCGCCCCTCGGCCTTGGCGGCGGCCGACACGACATTGTCCTTCTTCAGCAGCTTGACCTGGTCGCTGGTGAGCGGCGGCGTGATCAGCGGCACAGCAGAGGCGATGCTGCCGATCAGAGACGCGATGCCGAAAGGCAGGGTCACCAGCGCACGCTTGCGGCCGACGATTTCCAGCATCATCTCGAGACATTGCTTGAAGGTCGCAACATCGCGGCCGCCGAGTTCGTAGATCTTGCCCCGGGCGATCGAGCCGTCGATGGCACGCGCCACGACTTCGGCGACGTCACCGACATAAACAGGCTGGAACTTGGTCTTGCCTCCGCCGACGAGCGGCAGCGCCGGCGCCAGGCGGGCCATGGCCGCAAACTTGTTGAAGAAGCCGTCTTCCGGGCCAAAGACGATCGAGGGGCGCAGAATGGTGGCGTCGGGCAGGATCGACTGGACGGCAGCTTCCGCGCGACCCTTGGTGGCGGCATAAACCGAGTCGGACTTGGCGTCGGCACCGATCGCCGAAACATGGGTCAGCGTTGCGCCGGCCGAACGGGCGGCTTCCGCCACCGCGCGGGCGCCAAACTCCTGCACGGCGTCGAAGCCGTTGCGGCCGCTTTCGAACAGGATGCCGACACAGTTGACGACATGATCGGCGCCCTGAACGGCGGCATCGACCGACGAGCGATAGCGCAGGTTGGCCTGGACGAAGGAGATCTGGCCGACATTGCCGAGCGGCTGCAGGAAGCCTGCGAGATCCGGACGGCGAACGGCGACCCGGATACGATAGCCGCGCTTGGCAAGAGCGCGCACCACATGCCGTCCCACAAAGCCCGAGCCCCCGAAGACGGTGACGAGCGGCGGAAGGTTGGACAAGGTCATGGACGGCTCCCCTGAACTATCTGGGCGCACACGATATGCGCGGTCTGGCCTCTCTTAACCGAATCGTCTGACCGGGGAAAGGCCCGTCGAAGCCGCACCCCGCGGACATTCTGCTGCAGGCGAGGAAGGGCTCAGATGCCCTCGACAACCACAATTTCCCCGTCCGCCACTTCCTGGCGGATCTTGGCGGCGATCTGGTACTCCGGCGAATTGTAGCAATCCACCGCGGCCTGGTGCGATGGGAATTCGACCACCACGTTGCGCGCCCGCCCATCGCCCTCGAGCAGGGTATAGGCACCGCCCCGTGCGAGGAATTTGGCGCCGTAGGTCTCGAAGGCCGGCTTTGCGGCGGCGACATAATCCTTGTAGCGCTCCGCATCGCGGATATCGACGCGTGCGATCCAGTATCCCTTGGCCATGACGTCCTCCCGGTTTGTCTTTGATTATGCCTGCTTGGCCATCGCCTCGTCCATCTCGGCAAGGATCGCAAGCGCTGCCGCCTTTGGATCCTCGGCCTTGACGATCGGTCGCGCCACGACGAGATGGCTCGAACCGGCGGCAATCGCATCAGACGGCGTCATCACGCGCTTCTGGTCGCCCTTGTCGGCGCCTGCCGGGCGAATGCCGGGGGTGACGATCGCCAGTTTCGGTCCGACGATCTGGCGCACGGCCGATGCCTCTTCCGCCGAGCAGACGATCCCGCCCATTCCGGCGATGCGGGCCTGTTCGGCGCGTTTCAGTACGAGCGTATGCGGATCATATTCGTAGCCGGCATCAGTCAGGTCCTGTTCGTCCATGGACGTCAGTACCGTCACGCCGAGCAGGCAGAGGCCTGAACCTTCGGCGGCCTTGACGGCAGCCGCCATGGCCTTCGGATAAGCATGCAAGGTCAGCATGGTCATGCCCATGCGCGCGATATTCTCGACCGCGGACGCGACCGTGTTGTCGATGTCCAGCAGCTTCATGTCGAGGAAGACCTGCTTGCCCTCTTTCGCGAGATCGCGGGCAAATTCCAATCCGCCGGCAAAGGCGAGCTGATAGCCGATCTTGTAGAAGGAGATGCTGTCGCCGAGTGTCGAGACGACGCGCTCCGCATCCTGGACGGTCGGAACATCCAGTCCGACGATGAGACGGTGACGTGCACTCAAGACAAAGACTCCTGCCAGATCTCCATGATCCGTCCACTCGCATGCCGCGCGTCAAATCGCAAGCATGACAAGGGCAGGGGGATCGACGATCCCCCGTTCTCCGCAAAACTGGTCACTCATACAAGTGTTGATGATAGGAACCGACGCTTGGTATCAGGCCTTGCGATAGATCCAGAGCTGGGCCGGCGGGATGTTGCGCACGACGAAGTCGAAATGCTGGATGTGGTAACGATCGGGCTTGGCGATGATCGGCGACACCGGGCCGTAGGTAATCTGCACCACGGGGCGCCCTTCGGGAATGCGCGACAGCAGGTCTTCGAGCAGGCGGATTCGCGCCTCCATGGGGAAGCTCAGCATGGGAACGGCGCAGATGACGCAATCGAAGGTCTGGTCCGAAAAACGACCCAGGGTGTTTTCGAGGTCGAAAGCGTCGCCGTGGATGAAGTTGACGTCGGCATAGTCCTCGACCAGGCGGCGGTAGAAGTCTTCCGAATACTCAACGGAAACGATCTTGTCGGCGGGAACGCCGCGCGCCAGGATCTGCTTGGTGATCACGCCCGTGCCGGGGCCGAGCTCGAGGACAGGAAGGCCCGACTTCACATCGATGACGCTCGCCATGCGCTTTGCCGTCACGGACGACGTCGGCACGATCGCGCCGACAGTCTTGGGACCCTGCATCATGCCCTTGAAGAAACGGATTTCCTCGTCGAATTTCTTCTCGAACCGTTCCTTCAGTCGGATGGCCATGATCGTCCCTCTTCTTGTTGCTGCTCGATTGCTGCGAGCCGATTGCGACAATTTTGGGCCAAGTTGTCGCAAACGCAAGAAAGAATGACGCAAGTGGGCAGAATTCCTGTCTGAACTGTCAGCGCGTTACACGCGCATCGGCATCAGGACATAGAGCGCGTCGGCGCCGGCGGTGTCGCGAATGAGCGTCGGAGAGCCGGCATCCGCGAGCAGGAATATTGCGTCGTCACCGGAAAGCTGCGCGGTGATGTCGAGGAGATATTTGGCGTTGAAGCCGATCTCCATCGCGTCGCTTTCATAGCCGACGGCGACTTCTTCCGTCGCACTTCCCGAATCCGGGTTGTTGACGGTCAGCATCAGCTGGCCGTCGGCGAGCGCCAGCTTCACGGCGCGGCCGCGTTCAGACGAAATGGTCGAGACGCGGTCGACGGCACGCGCGAAGGTCTGGCAGTCGACGCGCATTTCCTTGTCGTTCGCCTGCGGGATAACGCGCTGATAGTCCGGGAAGGTGCCGTCGATCAGCTTGGACGTCAGAACGACCGAACTTATGGAGAGGCGGATCTTGGAATCTGAGATCTCGATGCCGATGATCAGCTCCGGATTGTCGATCAGCTTCTGCAGTTCGCCGACCGTCTTGCGCGGAATGATGATGCCGGGCATGCCTTCCGAGCCCGACGGGGCATCGACATCGGCGCGCGCCAGACGATGGCCGTCGGTGGCAACAGCGCGCAGCTTCAACGCGCCGCCTGCCTCGATCGTGTGCAGGAAGATGCCGTTCAGGTAATAGCGGGTCTCTTCGGTCGAGATCGCAAACTGGGTGCGATCGATCAGCATCTTGAAATCGGCTGCCTTCATCTTGAACGAATGGGTGAAGGTGCCGGCGGTGAGATCCGGGAAGTCCGACTGCGGAAGGCACTGCAGCGAGAACTTCGAGCGGCCGGAAGCGACCGTCATCGTGCCGCCATCCGGGTTCGTGGCAAGCAGAACCTCGGAACCGTCGGGCAGCTTGCGGACTATCTCATAAAGCAGATGTGCCGGGACCGTCGTGGCGCCGGCCTGTTCGACCATGGCTGGTGTGCCCTCGGTGATCTCGAGGTCGAGGTCTGTCGCCTTCATGTCCAGTTCGGCACCTTCGGCCTTCAGCAGCACATTCGACAGGATCGGGATCGTGTTGCGGCGCTCGACCACGCGATGCACGTGATTGAGGGACTTGAGGAGATTGGACCGTTCAAGAGTTATACGCATGGGATGCTACCGCTTTCGACGTGTCGTCATCCGGAGTTCCGGATCGGAAGATAGGGGCCGGGCAGTCCCCGGGCCGGACGATGTGGACGGGCAAAATGGCAGCAAATCTGCGGGAAAAGCAAGAGGCTCCAAGGTTTTCCACGTTCGTCCCACGCCAAGGTTATCGGAATGGTTTATGGGCCGGGCACCCTTGCCGGGAGCATGGGGCTGGAGGATAAAGGCGCCATGACAACAGAAGACAAGAATGCCGCCGCGGCGCAGACTTCCAAGCGCTATCGCCTGAACGACACGCCGATTGCGGCGCGGCCGCTGGAGCCAGCGCTCTATCTCGTGGCGACCCCGATCGGCAATCTTGGCGACATCACCATCCGCGCGCTTGAAACGCTGGCCGGTGCAGACGTGCTCGCTTGCGAGGACACGCGGGTCACCCGCGTACTGCTCGATCGCTACGGCATCGAGAACCGCCCTTACGCCTATCACGAATACAATGCCGACGAAGCGGGCGCCCGCCTGCTCGCGGCCCTCGAAGCCGGCAAGTCCGTGGCCCTCGTCTCCGATGCCGGCACGCCGCTCGTCTCCGACCCCGGCTACCGTCTAGGTCAGCTGGCGATCGAGGCAGGCCACCGCGTCGTACCGATCCCAGGCGCCTCCGCACCGCTCGCCGCCCTCGTCGGCTCCGGCCTGCCGAACGATGCTTTCCTTTTTGCCGGTTTCCTGCCGACCAAGGAAAAGGCGAAACGGGACCGACTTCGCGAACTCGCCAAGGTGCCGGCAACGCTCATCTTCTTCGAGTCGCCGCATCGCATCGGCGATACGCTAGTCGCCGCTGCCGAGGAGCTCGGCAATGAGCGCCCGGCCTCTGTCTGTCGGGAACTGACCAAGACGTTCGAGGAATTCCGCCGAGGTCCGCTCGGCGATCTGGCCGCGGCCTATGCCGACAAGACGGTCAAGGGAGAGATCGTGCTGGTCATCGGCCCGCCGGCACCCGATGCAGCGCCCGACGCCGCTGATGTCGACAGCTTGCTCGCTGAGCTGTCGACCACCATGCCGACGGCCAAGGCCGCGACCGAGGCCGCAAAGCTGACCGGCCTGCCGCGCAAGGAGCTTTACCAGCGGCTGCTGGAACTCAAGGGGGCTGCATGACGCCCAAAGGCGCGGATCGAAAACGCATCCGCGCCGAGAGGCTGGGCCGCTGGTCGGAATACCGGGCCGCCCTCGCGCTCCTCCTCAAGGGCTACCGGATCGTGGCCCTCCGCTACAAGACAAAAGCCGGAGAAGTGGACATCATCGCCCGTCGCGGCGATCTCGTCATTTTTGTCGAAGTGAAAGCGCGAAAAGACCTGCGCGCCGGCGTCGATGCGGTCGGCCACGAGGCCGAGCGCCGCATCGCCAATGCCGCAGATCATTGGCTTCGCAGGCAATCCGATGCAACACGCCTGTCACTTCGCCATGATATCATAGTCGTGCAGCCGTGGCGCTGGCCTGTGCATTTCGAGGGCGCATTTTAGCTTCGTTTCACTTTCGAACCATCGATAATGAAACCTTCGTTTTGTGACAGCCCTGACACAAAACTTTCAAGTCGCTGTCATGGAGCGGCCCTAAGTGAGCCCTCACCGCAACAACCGGTGGAGAGGATCTATCCCATGATCAAGAAGATTTCCCTGGCCGCTCTGGCCTTGACCATGACCGCATCGACGACGCTTGCCGCGACCAATATCACCTGGTGGCACGGCATGGGCGGCCGCAACGGCGAGGTCATCAACGAGATCGCCCAGAAATTCAACGAAGCCCAGAGCGAATGCGCTCTGACGCCCGTCTCCAAGGGCTCGTATGAAGAGGCCTTGTCGGCCGGCATCGCCGCCTTCCGTTCGGGCGAGCAGCCGAACATTCTGCAGGTCTTCGATGCCGGTGCCGCCACCATCATCAACGCCAAGGGCGCGACCATTGCAGCCGAAGACCTCCTGAAGGAGAACGGTTTCGAGTTCAACCGCGAAGCCTTTATCGAAGGTGTGCGCTACTTCTACGCCGATAGCGAAGGCAAGTTCGTCGGCATGCCGTTCAACACCTCGGCACCGATCATGTACATCAACGACGAAGCCCTGCAGAAGGCTGGCGTCGAAGCCCCGAAGACCTGGGAAGAGTTTGAAGCGATCGCGCCGAAGCTGAAGGAAGCCGGCTACATTCCGCTCGCACAGGCTCAGCTGACCTGGCAGTTCACCGAGAACTTCTTCTCGCGCAACAACATCCAGTTCGCGTCGAACAACAACGGCTATGACAGCATCGCCGACACCACGATCAACGTCACCGACGAAAACCACGTCATGATGTTTGAAAAGCTGAAGGCCTGGTACGATCAGGGCCTGTTCGGCTACTACGGTGCGGCCTGGAACGACAACCAGAAGGTCTTCGAAGAAGGCAAGGCTGCTCTCTGGATCGGTTCGTCGGGTTCGTTCGGCGGCCTGCAGAAGACCGCGACCATGCCCTTCTCGGCAACCTTCCTGCCTTACTGGGACTCGATCGAAGGTGCTGGCGTCCACTCCTTCATCGGTGGCGCCGCCCTCTTCGCGATGGCTGGCAAGTCGGCTGAAGAAAACAAGTGCTCGGCCTCCTTCTTCAACTTCCTGACCTCGACCGAAGTCCAGAAGTTCTACCACCAGGCCACCGGCTACGTCGCCATCACCAACGCCGCTTACGAACTGTCGAAGTCGGAAGGCTATTACAACGAAAAGCCGGCCGCCGAAGTTGGTATCCAGCAGCTGCAGCTGCCGACCGCCGAGTGGAACAAGGGCTATCGCCTTGGTTTCTACCCGCAGATCCGTGCCGTGATGGAGCGCGAATACAACCGCCTCTTCGCTGGTGAAACGACCGCAAAGGACGCCATGGAAACGATCAAGAAGGAAGCAGACGAGCTTCTCGCCCGCTTCGCCAAGACGGCTGGCTGATCATTTCTGAAACTTGATTGGGACCCGGGGGCGATAAGCCCCCGGGACTTGCATTGAGAGGGCTCCATGAAGCGCGTCCAGTTCAACTCGCGATATCTGCCATATCTGTTCCTGCTGCCGCAGTTCGCGATTATCTCCATTTTCTTCTATTGGCCCTCGATGCAGGCGATCACCTCGTCCTTCTATATCGAGGATCCCTTCGGCTTTGGTTCGACCTTCGTCGGCGCCGACAACTACACGGATGCGCTCACTTCGCCGGAATATCAGCGGATCGCCCGCTTCACGATCGGCTTCAGCCTGATCGTGACCTTCCTCGCTTTGTCGATCGGCATGCTGCTCGCCTTGAAGGCGGATGCGGTGATCCGCGGCAAGTCGGCCTATAAGACGCTGCTGATCGTCGTCTATGCGATTGCCCCGCCGGTTGCCGGCCTGATTGGTATGATGCTGTTCGACCAGCATATTGGCCCATTCGTCAAATTCGCCGCCTTCTTCGGCTGGGATATGAAGGTCGGCCTCAATTACTTCGACACGGCCTTCGCCATGGTCGCGGTCGCGGTCTGGAACCAGATCCCCTACAACTTTATCTTCTTCCTCTCAGGCCTCCAGGGCATCCCGGCCTCGATCCGCGAGGCGGCCGCCATCGACTGCAAGTCGGGCACGCGCCGCTTCTGGACGGTCATCCTGCCGCTGCTCACCCCGACCGCCTTCTTCCTATTGGTCATCAACATGACCTATTCGCTCTTCGACACCTTCGGCGTCATCGACGTCATCGTGAAGGACAAGGCGGCGAACAACCCGATCACGCTGGTCTACAAGGTCTATCTTGATGGCTTCCGCGGAAATGACCTCGGCTCGTCTTCGGCCCAGTCGGTCATCCTGATGCTGGTCGTCCTTGTGCTGACCATGATCCAGTTCCGCTTCATCGAACGCCGCGTCCATTACGGTTGAGGAGAGCGCCAATGTACCGCACCAAATTCTTCGACCATCTGATCCTGATCGCGGGCGTCATCTTCATGCTCGGGCCCCTGGTCGTCGCCTTCACCACCTCAACCCATTCGGCCGCCGAGATCCATACGAACGGCCTGATGCTCTCCGTGGGTGACGATTTCACTGAGACCTACAACAAGGTCCTGTTCAAATCCGGCGGCTTCACCGGCCAGGTAACCGGTCTCACCATGGCGATGAACTCGCTGATCCTGGGTCTCGGTTTTGCCATCGGCAAGATCGTGCTTTCGATGCTCGCGGCCTATGCCATCGTCTATTTCCGCTTCCGTTTTGCGACCCTCGCCTTCTGGCTGATCTTCACCACGCTGCTCCTGCCGCTCGAAGTGCGCATCATGCCGACCTACAAGGTCATGAGCGAACTCTCGCTCCTAAACAGCTATCAGGGCCTGATCTTGCCGCTTCTGGCGTCGGCGACCGGCACCTTCTTCTTCCGCCAGTTCTTCAAGTCCGTGCCCGACGAACTGCTCGAGGCCGCCCGCATCGATGGCGCTGGCCCCTTCAAGTTCTTCATCGATATCCTGCTGCCGCTGTCGCGCACCATGATCGCCGCCGTCTTCATCATCATGTTCGTCTATGGCTGGAACCAGTATCTCTGGCCCATGCTGATGACCACAGATGAAGGCTTCTACACCCTGATGCGTGGCATCAAGCAGATCCTGCAGGTCTGGGTCGGCTCGCAGATCCCCGATTACAACGAAGCCTTTGCCATGGCCGTGCTCGCACTCCTGCCCCCCGTCATCGTGGTGGTGGTGTTCCAGAGCTGGTTCATCAAGGGCCTCACCGAAACCGACAAGTAAAGGGAGTGCCGACCATGGCGTCCATCGACATCAACGAGGTCTCCAAGATTTACGACAAGGGCGGCGCTAAGGCCGTCGATACCGTCGATATCCAGATCGAGGACGGCGAGTTCATCGTGCTCGTCGGCCCCTCTGGCTGCGGCAAGTCCACGCTCCTGCGCATGGTCGCCGGGCTGGAGGAAATCTCGCAAGGGACGATCTCAATCGGCGACCGCGTGGTCAACGAGGTCGAGCCTGCCGATCGTGATATCGCCATGGTCTTCCAGAACTATGCGCTCTATCCGCACATGACCGTCTACGACAATCTTGCCTATGGCCTGAAGAACCGCGGCACGCCGAAGACGGAAATCGCCGCCCGCGTGGCAGAAGCGGCCAAAATGCTGGAAATCGAAAAATATCTCGATCGCAAGCCGCGTGCGCTCTCTGGCGGCCAGCGCCAGCGCGTCGCCATGGGCCGCGCGATTGTGCGGAAGCCCGCCGTCTTCCTCTTTGACGAGCCGCTGTCGAACCTCGACGCCAAGCTGCGTGTCACCATGCGCGGCGAAATCCGCAAGCTGCAGAAGCGGCTGAAGACAACAGCGATCTACGTCACCCACGACCAGCTCGAAGCCATGACGCTTGCCGACCGGCTTGTTGTCCTCAACGGCGGTCGCATCGAGCAGATCGGCACGCCGCTTGAAGTCTACAACCGCCCTGCCTCCACGTTCGTCGCAAGCTTCATCGGCTCGCCAGCCATGAACCTCGTGGACGCCCGCATTGAAGGTGGGCAGCTGCTCTTCGGGGATGTCGCGCTCCCGGTGGACGGCGCTTGGTCGGACGGTCCGGTCCGCCTTGGAATGCGCGCCGAGGATCTCGTTCTGACCCATGAGAACGATGCGCAGTTTTCGCTGACAATCGACTATGTCGAGGAACTCGGCGCCCAGCGTCTGGTGCATGGTCTGGTCGCAGGTCAGCCGATGACAGCGGTCGTCGCCTCGCATGTTGACTTGAGCGAACGTCTTTCGCTGCGCATCTCCCCGTCCAAGCTGCATGTCTTCTCCGCTGATAGCGGACGCCGGCTGGATGCGAGCCGTACAGTTGAAGACGAGCAGCCTATCGCGCAGGAGACCGAGCGGGTCTTCGCCTGAGCGTTCCGGGCTCACCGTCGCTTCAGCAAAATTCAAGGTCGGCGGCGTTGCGTTCGCGCGGCGCGCCGCCTAAATCTGCTGAGCAATCGCAAGGGATAGCTCATGGCCAATATCACAAACGTCGCCGTCCAGATGGACCACGTATCCACGATCAACATCGCGGGCGATAGCACCTTCGCCATGAGCATTGAGGCCCAGAACCGTGGCTATAAGCTCTTCCACTACACGCCGGACCGGCTCTCGATGCGCGACGGTAAGGTCTTTGCAACCGTCGAGCCCATGGAGCTGCGCGACGTCAAGGGCAACCACTACACCCTCGGAGCGCCGGAACGCGTCGATCTCTCGACCATGGATGTCATCCTGCTGCGTCAGGACCCGCCTTTCGACATGGCCTACATCACCTCGACGCATCTGCTCGAGCGCATCCATCCGAAGACGCTTGTCGTCAACGACCCGGCCTGGGTGCGCAATTCGCCGGAGAAGATCTTCGTCACCGAATTCGCCGACCTGATGCCGCCCACCCTGATCACCAAGGATCCCACTGAGATCGCGCGGTTCCGCGAAGAGCAGGGCGATATCATCCTGAAGCCGCTCTACGGCAATGGCGGCGCCGGCGTCTTCCACTCGACCCGCGACGATCGCAACTTCTCCTCGCTGATGGAAATGTTTGGCCAGATGTTCCGCGAACCCTTCATCGCGCAAGGCTACCTGCCGGCGGTGCGCAAGGGCGACAAGCGCATCATCCTCGTCGATGGTGAGCCCGTCGGCGCGATCAATCGCGTTCCTGCCGAACACGATGCCCGCTCCAACATGCATGCTGGTGGCAGACCGGAACCGACCGAACTGACCGCGCGCGAGCGGGAAATCTGCGCACGCATCGGTCCGGCCCTGCGCGAGCGCGGCTTCCTGCTCGTCGGCATCGACGTCATCGGCGACTACATGACTGAAATCAATGTGACGTCGCCGACCGGCATTCGCGAGGTCAAGAAGTTCGGCGGTGCGGATATCGCTGCACTCCTCTGGGACGCGATCGAGCGCAAGCGCGCCTAACCCGCCAAAACAGCGCTGACGTTCGATCGAGTTCCGGCACTGCAGCCGTTACAACGCCATGGCGACCCAAGGCTGCATTCGTTCCTCAAATGTTCTTGCGTTCAATTGCGCCTTATGCGAGATTGTTGTCATCGTCACACGCAACATGAAGTTGCTTTGGTGGCCTCAGGTCGATCGGCGAGGGCGGGCAATGGTAGCGCGTATCAGTACGGTGGCATTCCAGGGCATCGAAGGCGTGCCCGTCGAAGTTCAGGTCATGGTGGCGCCCGGCAAGACGGGTATGCAGATCGTCGGTCTGCCGGATAAGGCGGTGGCCGAAAGTCGCGAACGGGTGCAGGCGGCCTTGCATGCCTCGGGTCTGGCGCTTCCCGCCAAGCGGGTGACGGTTAATCTCGCGCCAGCTGATTTGCCGAAAGAGGGCTCTCACTTTGATTTGCCGATCGCCCTCGGCTTGATGGCGGCGCTCGGCGCCATCCCGGGTGATGCGCTGCAGGGCTTTCTGGTGATCGGAGAACTCAATCTTGACGGCACGATCGCGTCGATCGCAGGGGCTTTGCCGGCCGCGATCAGCGCCAACGCCATGGACAAGGGGCTGATCTGCCCGGCTGACAGCGGCGCCGAGGCCGCCTGGGCCGGCAGCGAGATCGATATCCTCGCCCCGCGCAGCCTGATCGCGCTTGCCAATCACTTCAGGGGCACGCAGGTGCTTTCCCGGCCGGAACCTTCGATCCGGGCACCCGTGGCCAACCTGCCGGATCTTGCCGACATCAAGGGCCAGGAAAGCGCCAAGCGGGCGCTGGAGGTCGCAGCCGCCGGCGGACATAATCTGCTTTTCGTCGGCCCGCCCGGCTCGGGCAAGTCAATGCTGGCCGCCCGCCTGCCGTCGATCCTGCCGCCGCTCTCTGCGGCAGAACTGCTCGAAGTCTCTATGATCCATTCGATCGCGGGGCAGCTTTCGGGCGGCAAGCTCTCCGATCGCCGGCCCTTCCGCACGCCGCATCACTCCGCCACCATGGCGGCTCTCGTCGGCGGCGGGTTGAAGGCCAAGCCTGGCGAGGCGTCGCTTGCCCATCATGGCATTCTCTTCCTCGACGAACTGCCGGAATTCGCGCCGCCCGTGCTCGATGCACTCCGCCAGCCGCTCGAGACCGGCGAATGTATCATCGCCCGCGCCAACCACCGGGTTTCCTACCCCTCCGACTTTCAGCTGGTGGCGGCCATGAACCCCTGCCGTTGCGGCATGGCGGGCGAGCCTGGCCATGTCTGCGCGCGCGGCATCCGCTGCCAGACCGAATATCAAGGCCGGATCTCGGGGCCGCTGATGGACCGTATCGACATCCGCATCGATGTGCCCGCCGTCTCGGCCTCGGATCTGATCCGGCCCCGCGCGGCAGAAAGCAGTGCGGAGGTCGCAAAGCGCGTGGCCTCGGCCCGCGCCCGTCAGCGGGATCGTTTCGAGCGCTTGGGCCTGCCGTTCAGCACCAATGCCCGTTGCTCGACGGCGCTGATCGAGACCCTGGCTGAACCGGATGCCTCCGGGCTGCAGCTCTTGCGTGATGCAGCAGAGAAATTCCGCTTTTCGGCGCGCGGTTATCACCGTGTGCTGAAGGTGGCGCGGACCCTTGCCGATCTCGATGGGGTGGAAACCCTGGGGCGTATCCATCTGGCCGAGGCGATCTCGTACCGCATCGCCTCCGAACGGCTGGCAGCGGCCGCGTGACCGGCGACATATCGGAAGAAGGGATAGGAGGAACCGGGCGGAAAGAGGAAGAGTGGATCAGACCGGCACGGCCGTCGGGCGAAGCATGTCGACAGGAAGCGTGAGACGCACCTCGGCTCCGGTCTCCGGATAGGCGATCTCCGTATGGCCGCGCACGCCAGCGATGACGCGTTTCATCAGGGTGGAGCCGAAACCGCCAGATCCCGGCTGTGGCGTAAGGGGTGGCGGACCGCCGCTTTCGCTCCAGCGCATGACGAGTTGCTCGGTTCCGTCTTGGGCGGTCTCGATGTCCCAGATCAGGGATACCTGGCCATGGCCGACGCTGAGGGCGCCGTATTTTGCGGCATTGGTGCCGAGCTCATGCAGGATCAGGCTGAGCACGACGACGGTCTGGCCGCCGATCGGGACGCGCGGACCCTGTGCCGTGAAGCGAGGTGTGCCGACGATGGCAAACGGTTCAAGCGCCTGGAAAATGACGCTTTGCAGCGACGCGTCCTCGCCCTCGCGAAGACCCCGCAGCAGGAGGTTGGACCGGCCGAGCGCCGTCAGCCGATCGCGTAGCCGCGCGGCCAGCTCATCGGCGCTTGAGGCATTCTTGAGGGAAAGGCTGATGATCGCATTGATGGTGGCGAAGATGTTCTTGAGGCGATGGTCCAGTTCCTGGGCCATGACCTCCTGCTGTTCGGCCAGCCGCTGAACCTCCTCGCGGGTGCTGATCTCCTGACGATAGGCTTGCTTCATCATGTAGATCAGCGTCAGGTCGGTGGTGACCACGAACAGGTAGAGCCCCATGGCGAGCAGAGTGCCGAGCGAAAAGTCGAAACGCCCCGGGCTGATGAAGAAGTACCAGGCAGCTAGACCGGAGAGTGCGGCAACCAAGAGGCCCTGCCGGACGCCGAAGACAAAACCGCAGATGATAACGGCGGGAAAGAAGGTGAGGAATGGGAAGCCCGCCGGCAGCACGGGATCGAACCAGGCGCGGATCGCCAGTGCTATGGCGAACACGATGAGGCTCGCGACATAGGTCGCGATCAAGCTGCTCGTCGACAGTCGCTCTTGAACGGAGGCAAACGCAGGCAGGCGATGAAGTAATGCGCGCATAGGGCCCCTTGAGGACTGCAGTCGACCTGTCGTGAGATACTCTAGCCGGGGAATGGGACGGCTGCAATCGAGGGGCGAGGAGGCGCCGGCGGTTGCCCGGCGCCCCTTCGGTGGCTTACTCGCCGAGACCGGCAAAGAGCGCGGTCGACAGATAGCGCTCGGCAAAGGACGGAATGATGACGACAATCGTCTTGCCGGCATTTTCTTCACGCTGGCCAAGCTTGATCGCCGCCGTCAGCGCAGCACCTGAGGAGATGCCGACCGGCACGCCTTCAAGGCGGGCAACGAGACGCGCATGTTCGAAGGCTTCGTCATTGGTCACGGTGATGACCTCGTCATAGACATGGGTATCCAGGATCGCCGGCGCAAAGCCAGCGCCGATCCCTTGGATCTTGTGCGGGCCGGGATTGCCGCCGGAGAGGACCGGGCTATCGGCCGGCTCGACGGCGACGATCTTGATCTCGGGCTTGCGGCTCTTCAGCACCTGGCCGGTGCCGGTAATGGTGCCGCCTGTGCCGATGCCGGAGACGAGGAAGTCGATCTGGCCGTCGGTGTCGTTCCAGATTTCCTCGGCTGTTGTCTTGCGATGGATTTCCGGATTGGCGGGGTTCTCGAACTGCTGCGGGATGATCGCATCCGGCGTCGTCTCGGCCAGTTCCTGTGCCTTGGCAATGGCGCCCTTCATGCCCTTTGCGCCCTCGGTCAGCACGAGCTCGGCGCCGAGCAGGGCCAGCATCTTGCGGCGTTCGATCGACATGGTCTCGGGCATGGTTAGGATCAGGCGATAACCCTTGGCTGCGGCTGCAAAGGCGAGCGCAATGCCGGTATTGCCGGATGTCGGTTCGATGAGAACCGTCTTGCCGGGCACGATTTTGCCCTGGGCTTCCAGGCTCTCGATCATGGCCACGCCGATACGATCCTTGACGGAGGCGATCGGGTTGAAGAATTCGAGCTTGGCGAGCAGATGCGCCTTCACGCCCTTTTCCTTGGCCAGCTTGTCGAGCCTGACGATCGGGGTGTCGCCGATCGTCTCGGTGATCGAACCATAGACGCGTCCGCGGCCGGGTTTCTTCTGCTCAGTCATCGGTGTCTCCCTTATGATTTGGTTCGCGCGAGCTTACGCCCGCCGACCGGTCCTTGCCAGCATAGCCATGCCGCGGCGAGCGTGATCCGTGGAAAAATCTGCTCCGTGGGTCCGGTCGCAATCGTCTCCTGGTGAGAAAAGCGCCTGCCGCCTGTTTGTTTCATGCCGCGTGCCGATCAGGCCGCCCGCGCCGTGATATAGGCGGCGGTGCCGGCAAGGATGCCGGCAGCACTTCGGTTCAGGACTTTCAGCGCTTCCGGACGCTTCATGAGCCCGCGCGCCTGGGCCGCGAGCAGGATATAGGGCAGAAGCACCGCCATCAGCACGACAAAGGTCAGGCCGACGAGCAGGATGTAGTCGGCAAGTCCGATCGCCTCGAGCGGGATCAGCGTCGGCACCAGCGCGACGTAAAACAGCATGGTCTTCGGATTGCCAAGCGTCACCAGAAGGCCTGAGAGGAAGGACATGGACGGGCGCATGGCGCGCTCCGCCTTGATGTCCTGCGGCAAAAGACCTGCTGTCCATAGGTTCCAGGCGACATAGACGAGGTAGGCGGCACCCAGGAATTTCAGGATCAGGAAGGGCGTCACGAAGGTTTTCGCCAAGACGGAGAGCCCGAGGATGACGGCGGTCAGATAGACGAGATCGCCGAGGATGAGCCCGAGCCCCATGAAGAAGGTCGGGCGAAATCCGGACCCCAGCGCCCGCGCGACGATGGCGGTCATGCCGGGTCCCGGGATGGCTGCAGCAATGAACAGCGCGCCGCAATAGGCGATTATGGTCGTCAGTGTCATCGAGGTCCTCCGCTCACAAGCCGTTCTATTGAATTTGAGAGGGATAGGAAAGCGCCTCGATCACAGCCGTTGCGCAAGATCCACGGCGACACGCGGCACAAACCCTGGCGCTGGATGTCGCCTGCGACATCGTTGGCTTGGCCGTACCATGACGTCCGCCGTCGTCGCGATCGTGCGTTTCCGGCGGACTTGTCTCGATGACACGATCTCGTTTGCGGTCGCTGGCGGACACGCATAATCCTGTAGCACCTTTCGGAGAACGCCCCTGTGCCCAGCGTCGCCATGCTGCTTGCCTTTGCCCTGATCTGCCTTGGCATGGTGCTCACGCCGGGGCCGAACATGATCTATCTCGTCTCGCGCTCGATCTGCCAGGGGCCGATGGCGGGCCTCGTTTCGCTGGCGGGAGTGGCCCTCGGCTTCGTCGTTTATGTGCTGCTGACGGCGCTCGGGATCACGGTCCTGCTGTTTGCCGTCCCCTTCGCCTATGATCTGCTGAAATTTGCCGGTGCTCTCTATCTGGCCTGGCTGGCCTGGCAGGCGCTGAAGCCCGGCGGCCGCTCGCCCTTCCAGGTCCGCGACCTGCCCGCAGATAGCAATCGAAAGCTCTTCCTGATGGGCTTCGTCACCAGCCTGCTGAACCCGAAAGTCGCCGTGCTCTATATCTCGCTGCTGCCGCAATTTATCGATCCCGCTGGTGGCAGCGTGTTGATGCAGTCCCTGGTGCTCGGCTTCACCCAGGTGGTGATCAGCGTCACGGTCAATGGTTTGATCGCGCTCTCTGCCGGCTCCATCGCCCTCTTCCTGGCCGGTCGCCCCCTCTGGATGGTCGTCCAGCGCTGGCTCATGGGCACGGTGCTCGCGGCTCTCGCCATCCGCATGGTCACGGAAGCGCAGCGTTGACGATCAGAACACTGGCCGCATGAAGCTGCGCTCATAACGCAGGATGCAGCGGGTCTCCTCGGCATAGGCGAATGCTGCCTGGCACTCGGCATCTGCCGCCATCGCCGCGCGGTAGACCTCATAGGCCGCGAGCGATGGAAAGCTGAACAGCGCAAGCGCGATGTCGTTGGCCCCTTCATGCGGCAGAAAATAGCCGTGATGGGTGCCGCCCAGCCGATTGACCAGCGGGATCCAGAGGGCCGCATAATGCTCGAATTCCTTGAGCTTGTAGGGATCGATCTCGTAACGCAGGCTGCAGGTGATCATGTCAGGCCTTTCGGGTTCCGGGCAGAAGATGTCGTGGAGTGAGGTTGAGGGTCGTGCCCACGGCGGCAAGCAGGATCGCCGCGCCGCCCAGCGCCTGTCCGGGTGTCAACACATGGCCATAGGCCAGGATATCCACCAGGATGGCGACGACAGGGTAGAGGAAGGAGAGCGTGCCCGTCAGCATGACCGGGAGCTTCTGGATCGCCGAATAGAGGAAGGCATACATCACCCCGGTGTGCACAACCCCGATGGTCGCCACCATCGCCCAGCTCTGCGGGGAGCTCGGCAGGGCATTGAAATCGGCGAAGGGCGCGAGGATGACGATACCGGTCAGGACCTGGATGAGGGCGATGACATAGGGTGACGTGCCGCGCAGGCGCCGGGTAACAAAGGCGGCCACCGCATAGCAGAAGGCGGCCGCAAGCGCGAGCAGGATGCCTGTGAGATATCCCTGGCCCGCATGACCGCTGAGGGATGTTCCGCTCACTGTCATCGCCAGCATTCCGGCAAAGGCGAGGCCCATCCAGCCGAGTTTGGCGCCGCTCACGCGCTCTCCGAGGAACAGCGCTCCAAGGCCGACGAGCATGAAGGGCTGAAAATTGTAGACGATCGTGGTCACAGAGATCGAGGCCAGCGGATAGGCCGAAAACAGCAGCAGCCAGTTCATCACCAGCGCCACACCGCCACCGGCCGCGATCAGGATCCGCTTCGCATCGAGACCTGAACGGGAAAAGACCTTCAGATGAAGGCAGAGCAAGGCGAGAACCGGAGCGCCGATCAGGCAGCGGAAAAAGACGACGTTGTAGGGGCTTTGGCCCGATTGCAGCACGAACCAGCCGATCGTGCCGGACATGACCATGGCGAGGGTCATGTCGAAAATTCCGCGCTTGGTGACAGGGTTCATGGTCGATCTCCGAGTTTGCCGCAGTCTATGCCCGCAACATCGGGATTTCCTTTGCCGAAATTAGGTGTAGTCTCGTCTTGGCAGAATTAAGCGTGAGATATCCGCGATGAATCCTTATTTTTCTCATGTGCTGGATGCGGCTGACCGCAAAATCGTCGACGCCCTTGCGCATGACGCTCGGCTGTCGCTGAAAGAGCTGGCAGCACACGCCGGTCTGTCCTCGCCCGCCTGTTCCGAGCGTCTGCGCCGCCTGGAGGAGCGTGGTGTTCTCATGGGCTATGCCGCAGACGTGTCTCTGGAAGCGCTCGGCTATCCGTTGCAGGCCATCATGCGCGTGCGTCCGCTGCCGGGCATGCTGCACATCGTTGAGAAAATCGTTCTGGAAACGCCGGAGATCATAGAGTGTGACAAGATCACGGGTGACGACTGCTTCGTCTGCCGCGTGGCCGTGCGCAACATGGCCGATCTCGACCGTGTCCACGACCGGATCACCGAGAAGGCGCAGACCAATACCGCGATGGTCAAGTCCACGCCCCTCAAGCGGCGCCTGCCGCCGGTCCTGTGAAACGCACTAGAAATCAGCCATCGGCGACAACATGCTGGGCGTCGGGATGTCGGATGGCTGAAGCCCCCTGACCATCAGGGCGCAGGATCCGTCATACACTCTGGCGTTCCCGCTCCATTCGAGACGATCGGTCGGGAAGAATACCTCGATACGGTCGTGCTGAACACTCAATGCGCTGCGGATCTCCGACATCGACGGTATCTGGCGGGCGGCGATATCGAGCATCTGCAATGTGCCGCCATGGAGCTTCCAGGCAAGGATCGCGTCGAAGCCGGGCAAGTCACTCAGCCTGATCTCCGGATCGAGGGCGGCATTGAGCAGGAACATTTCGGACTGGCGCACAACGGAAAGCTGACGAGAGACAGGCTCCCGATCGGCGAGGATGCTCAAGACAAGCGCAACATCGTCCATATCCTCCAAGTCGATTTCCCGCGCCTCGGCCTCCGCAGGAACTGTTTGCGTGACCTCTCCGCAGACGCTGAATTGCGGCACAACTCGAAAACTATAGTCGTGATAGAGTTCCGGCTTGTCGGTCAGAAGAACGCCGGCCTCGAAGCCCTGTTTGTCGGCCCAGGCAAAGGCGCGCTGCATGAGATCGCGATAGATACCTTGCCCGCGAAACGCAGGGCGAACGGCACCCGATTGAAACCCAGCCGCTTTGACGACGCGCCCGTTGATGACAAGGGGCATGGAAAACACCGAGAAATTGGCAACGCAACGGCCAGTGCCGTCGAAATAGCCAAAGGGCATCGAGGACGGATCTGGCCCGCCGAAGCGGCCCTGCAGCCCGATATCGATGCCGAACACGTCCTGCAGCAGGTCCGCGAGCGCTCGGAAGGCGTTCGGATCTTCGAAGTAGCCTTCCCTGAGCGTCAGCGTTTCCAGCATTGGATTCTTAAACCCCCGTCGATCCGAACCCGCCGGCACCGCGCGCCGTGTCGCTCGTCTCGGTCACTTCGGTCACGCGCACCTGCGTCACCGGTGCGATAACCATCTGGGCCATGCGCATGCCGCGGGTGATGACGAAATTCTCCTGGCCGAGGTTGATCAACAGCACCTTCACCTCGCCGCGGTAATCGCTGTCGATGGTGCCGGGTGTGTTGAGACATGTCACGCCGTTCTTGAAGGCGAGACCCGAGCGTGGGCGAATCTGGGCTTCGAAGCCTTCAGGGATCTCCATGATGAAGCCGGTCGGCACCAGCGCTCGCGCGCCCGGCGCAAGCGTTAGTGGCTCCCCATTGGGCACCGCTGCCCTCAGATCCATTCCAGCCGCCCCTGCCGTTTCATAGGCGGGCAGATCAAGCCCTTGCCCATGCGGCAGGCGCTTGAGGTTGAGCACGGGGCCGAGGATGTCGGAGCGGATGGCAGCCATGGCGAGATTCCTTTGTTTGTCGCGCTCAATTGCATATTGGCCGTCGAAACGCTAGATAACCGCCCGACCAGAAGGACTCCTGAGATATGGCTGAAACGCTCGCCGAGGCGGTCTCCCGCCGCCGCACCTTTGCTATTATCGCGCACCCGGATGCGGGTAAGACGACGCTGACTGAAAAGCTGCTGCTGTTCGGTGGCGCCATCCAGCTTGCCGGTGAAGTCAAGGCGAAGAAGGATCGCATCCAGACCCGGTCGGACTGGATGAAGATCGAGCGCGAGCGCGGCATTTCGGTCGTGACGTCGGTCATGACCTTCGAATATGAAGGCCATGTCTTCAACATTCTCGATACGCCTGGACACGAAGACTTCGCCGACGACACCTATCGCACGCTGACGGCAGTCGATGCGGCCGTCATGGTCATCGACGCCGCCAAGGGCATCGAGCCGCGAACCTTGAAGCTGTTCGAGGTCTGCCGCATGCGCGATATTCCGATCATCACCTTCATCAACAAGATGGACCGCGAAAGCCGCGACCCCTTCGAGATCCTCGACGAGGTCGAAGAGAAGCTGGCGCTGGACACGGCACCGATCACCTGGCCCGTCGGCCGTTCCAAGACCTTTTGCGGCTCCTATAATCTGGCCAACAACACCTATCGGGGCGGCGATGCCCAGGTCGAGCCGCTCAAGGTCAACGGTCCGCAGAGCGTGGCGGAGAACCTGCCCGAAAACGAGCGCCAGACTTTTATCGACGAGCTCGAACTTGCCCGCGAAGCCTGCCGTCCCTTCGATCGCCAGAGCTTCCTCGAAGGCCACATGACGCCTGTCTTCTTCGGCTCGGCACTGCGCAACTTCGGTGTCCGCGATCTGATCAATGCGCTGGGTGCCTATGCGCCGCCGCCGCGCGACCAGGTGGCCGATACCCGGACCGTGCATGCCGCCGAAGATAAGATGACCGCCTTCGTCTTCAAGATCCAGGCCAACATGGACCCGAACCACCGCGACCGCATCGCCTTTGCCCGTATCTGCTCCGGCAAGCTCGAGCGCGGCATGAAGGCGCGCCTCGCCCGCACCGGCAAGCAGATGGGCCTGACGGCGCCGCAGTTCTTCTTCGCCTCCCAGCGCCAGCTGGCGGATACGGCCTATGCCGGTGATGTCGTCGGTATCCCGAACCACGGCACGCTCCGCATCGGCGACACGCTGACGGAAGGCGAAAATCTCGTATTCCAGGGCGTGCCGAACTTCTCGCCGGAAATCCTGCGCCGCGTGCGGCTGGAAGATGCGATGAAGGCGAAGAAGCTGAAGGAAGCGCTGCAGCAGATGGCGGAAGAGGGCGTGGTGCAGCTCTTCTCGCCGGAAGACGGCTCGCCGGCCATCGTCGGCGTCGTCGGTGCGCTGCAGCTCGACGTCCTCAAGGAGCGACTGCAGGGCGAATACGGCCTGCCGGTGTCCTTCGAAATGTCGCGCTTCTCCGTCTGCCGCTGGATCTCGGCCGAGAACAAGGACGATCTGGAAAAGTTCATGACCCAGCGCCGTGGCGATATCTGCCGGGATCTCGACGGCGACCCAGTCTTCATGGCGCAGGACCAGTTCTCGCTGCGCTACGAGTCCGAACGTTACCCCGCGATCAAGATGGTCGCCATCAAGGAGTATCACGTCGCCAAGGCGGCGTGAGTTTGGTCGAGGGCGGTGACGGTCGTGCCGTCGCCGCCGGGTCGGCTTATTCTGCCGCCTTGATCCGCAGTCCCTGGGATGCGTCGAACTCCACCCTCAGCGTCTCATAGCTCGCAATCGTCGGATGGGACGTCTCCAGCGGATGCGCGTGCGTCGCCGTGATCACGGCGACATCGGCGCCTGCCGCTTCTCCGGCTCGGACACCGGCCAAGACGTCCTCGAACACCAGGCAGCGCGATGCAGCGAAACCGAGCCGCTGTGCACCGAGTCGGTAACCGGCCGGGTCCGGCTTGCCGATCTTCACGTCTTCCGCCGTCACGATCTGCAGCGGCTGCGGCAGGCCGGCGGCCCCGATGCGGGCTCGGGCAAGGGCCGATGGAGCCGAGGTCACGATCGCCCAGCGTTCGGCGGGCAGGCTTTTCAGAAAGTCGATGGCGCCGGGGATCGGCACGATGCCGTCGAGATCCTCGATCTCGCCGCGCTCCACCTCGAGCGCCTCCTTCACCACATCGATGCCGGGCAGGTTCAGCGCGCTGATGGTGTCGATCCCGCGCTTCCCATGCATGGTGGGCAGGAAGGTCTCAAGGTCGAGGCCATGCTTGAGGGCCCAGCGGCTCCAGACGCGCTCGGCAGCGGCGATGGAATTGAGCAGCGTTCCGTCCATGTCGAAGAGAAAGCCATCATAGGAACGGTCGAAAAGCCGGTCAGGCGCGTGATGCAAGGCAATCTCCTCTGGTCGTTTGGATATCCCGGCCTCCCTAGCGGCTATGGTCCTCGGCTGCAAACGCTGAATGGGAATGACGAGAGACCCAGGTGACAGGAACGATGCTGTCGCATAGTCTGACACCTGAGAGACAGGGGCGTCTGGCGCAAGCCGGGCTGAGAAGCACCCTTTGAACCTGAACCAGATCATGCTGGCGGAGGGAGTCGCTCGGGTGTCGCGCCAGGTGTATCCGCGCTGTGCCCGCTGCGTCTCCGCTGCCTTGGGAGACGCAGACATGAGATCATCCACCATCCGCAACGTGCTGACCATCGCCGGCTCCGATCCTTCCGGTGGGGCGGGCATCCAGGCCGATCTCAAGGCCTTTTCGGCCCGCGGTTGCTACGGAATGGCTGTTATCACGGCGCTGACGGCGCAGAACACGACGGGCGTCTCGGCCGTCGTGCCGCTCGATCCCGGTTTTGTCGCCGAGCAGATCCGCATGGTTTTTGCCGATGTCAGGGTTGATGCAGTGAAGATCGGCATGATCGCCAATGCCGGCATTGCCTCGGCCGTCGCCGAAGCATTGAAACCTCATCGCGGCATTCCTGTTGTTCTCGATCCCGTCATGATCGCCAAGGGCGGTGCCTCCCTGCTCGATCCGGATGCCGTCGAAGCCTTGACGTCTGACCTCCTGCCGACCGCCACGCTCCTGACGCCGAACCTGCCGGAGGCGGCAGCCCTGCTCGGTGATCCCGAAGCCTCGGACCGGCGGATCATGGAAACCCAGGCCATCAGGCTGACAGCACTCGGACCCCGGGCAGTGTTGCTCAAGGGTGGCCATCTGGCAGGCCCGGAAAGCCCGGATGTGCTGGTTGCGGATGGTCAGGTGACCTGGTTCGAGGCGGAACGGATCCTAACGCGCAATACGCATGGCACTGGCTGTTCTCTGTCGAGCGCGCTCGCTGCCGAATTGGCAAAGGGGCTTGAGCCACAAGAGGCTGTGCGTGTTGCCAAAGCCTGGCTGGCGGAGGCCGTCAGGAGTTCTGGCCAGCTGTCGGTTGGCTCAGGACACGGGCCGGTGCATCACTTCCACGCGCTCTGGCAGGATTAGTCGTCCCCGTCCTCCGGACGTTCCTGAAGGGCGAAGACGAAGGGCAGGGCGGATTTGCCGAATGACTGATGTGTCGGCGCGAGTGCTCGGCGCTGGTCGATGCAGCCGAGCCGCAAACCGATCTCGCCGTCGGCGCTTTCGCGCCACATCGGCGAACCGCAGTTGCCGCAGAAGAATTGGTCGCTTGGCCGGCCGCTGTCGCCCATCTTCCGGTAACGCTTGGCCTCGCCGGTAAGAAGCTGAAATCGACCTGGAAGAGAAGCAACTGTGACCCTATAAGCTGAGCCCGTCAGCCGCTGGCAATCCGTGCAATGGCATATGCCGACGGCCTGTGGATCGACCTCGGCTTCATAGCGAACTTCGCCGCATTGGCATGCCCCGGTTACGCGCATGTTCCTCTCCGGAAAAAGAAAACCCGGCGCTGGAGACGCCGGGTTGAAGTGAACTTGACTGCGTGGGGTTAATGATCGGCCTTGATAAAGGTTCCGTTCTGCAACTCTTTCATCGCCTGCATCAGTTCTTCGCGGGTGTTCATCACGATTGGACCGTGCCAGGCGACTGGCTCCTTGATCGGCGTGCCGGTGACCAGCAGGAAGCGGATGCCCTGTTCGCCGGCCTGTACGGTGATCTCGTCACCGGTGTCGAAAACGACAAGCGTCCGGTTGCCGGAAAGGTCGCGGATGTTCAGCTCTTCGCCCATATACTCCTTCTCGACCTTGACGCCGAAGGGCTTGGACGCATCCCGGAACGAGCCGGAGCCAGCGAAGATATAGGCGAATGCCGAGCGATAGGTGTCGACCGGGAATGTCTTGCGCTTGCCCGGTGGCACCGAGATGTCGAGATAGACGGGTTCGGCGGCGATGCCGTCGACCGGGCCGCTCTTGCCCCAGAAGTCGCCACAGATGACGCGCACCGACGTGCCGTCATCATCGATGACAACGGGGATCTCGGGTGATTTGATGTCCTGATAGCGCGGTTTGGTCATCTTCAGCGACGAGGGCAGGTTGGCCCAGAGCTGGAAGCCGTGCATGCGCCCGGCAAAATCGCCTTTCGGCATTTCCTGGTGCAGGATCCCGCTGCCCGCCGTCATCCATTGCAGGTCGCCCGCGCCTAGCATGCCCTGATTGCCCAGGCTGTCGCCATGCTCGACGGTGCCGGCCAGCACATAGGTGATCGTCTCGATGCCGCGATGCGGATGCCAGGGGAACCCGCGGACGTAGTCCATCGGCTCGTCGTTGCGGAAGTCGTCCATCATCAGGAAGGGGTCGGTCATCGAAGGATCGCCGAAGCCGAAGACACGGTGCAGCTTCACGCCGGCGCCTTCCATGGTCGGCGTGGCGCGGCTCTCATGCTTGACGGGGCGGATAGACATTCGGGGACCTCCTCGGGGAAACGGGCTCGTTGCTTGGGCAGCAATATAGGCGAGAGAACCATGGCACGCAGGCCCGCCGGGCAGAACGCAGTGTTCACATTTGTGCCAGTCGACAGCAGGAAGAATGTTGCACTGCCCGACAAAAATTTGTCATGAAGGAAGCCATGTTTGCAAATCATTAGTCTATCGGGCGAAGACTACCAAGGATTCGCAGTCGGTCGATGGACCTGGGGCAGAATTCATATGTGTCGTTGGGCAGCTTACCGTGGTGTTCCTATCTTCCTTGAGGAGCTGGTGACCTCGCCCGCGCATTCCCTGATCGAGCAGTCGCATTGCGCAACCCGCGCCAAGACCGCAACCAACGGCGATGGCTTCGGTCTCGCCTGGTATGGTGACCGCCCCGAGCCTGGCCGCTTCCGGGATGTTCTGCCGGCCTGGTCCGACTGCAATCTGAAGAGCCTCGCAAGCCAGATCCGCTCGCCGCTGTTTCTCGCGCATGTCCGCGCTGCCACCCATGGCGCCACCCGCCGCGACAACTGCCATCCCTTCGTCCAGGGGAACTGGTCCTTCATGCACAACGGCCAGATCGACAATTTCGATCGCATCCGCCGGCCGATGGAAGGCATGCTGGACGATGAGCATTTCCATGCCCGTGTTGGCACGACCGACAGCGAACTGCTCTTCCTGCTGGCCCTTCAGTTCGGATTGCGTGAGCGCCCTATCGCGGCCATGAGCGAGGCCGTCGGCTTCGTCGAGCAGATCAGCTTGCATCTGACCGGCACCGCACGCATCCGCATGACGGCTGCCTTTTCCGATGGCAAGACGCTCTATGCCGTGCGCTACTCGACGGACGAATATGCTCCAACGTTGTTTGCAGCGCCCATGGGGCCGAAGGGCAGCTTCTGTCTCGTGTCGGAGCCGCTGAACGATGAGACGGATACCTGGGTGGAAATTCCCGCTGGTAGTGCCGTGATCCTCAGCGAAAACGGCCTGGATGCCGCCGAGTTCAAGCCTGAGGTTGAGCGCACACGGGTCGAGCAGATCCGTCAGCCGGCGATGGCTGCGGTCTGATCACAGCTTTACTCGACGATGCCGAGTTCGGCGCGCAGCCTGCGGGTCAGCGACGCACTGACCGTGCGATAGGAACGGGTGAGATATTCCATAAGGTCGGCTTCGCCGAGCTCGCTGTCCGGTTCGACGCTCACCCATTTGCGCTTGGCGAAATAGGGCGCCTGCGACACGCCTTTGAGCGACGTCAGGATTTCGAAGCTTTCTTCGCTGACCTTGAAGGTTAATCGATGTTCACCATCGGTCAGCAGGGAAAAGACCTTGTCGCCTACCTTGGCAACACGGCTGTCCCATTGGTCGACCTGTGTTGTGCCGGCAAACCCTTGGACAAAGGCCTCGAAGCCGGCGCGCGTAAAGAGGCTCATGCGCCTGTCCCGCCGATCTGGGTCGCGATCCAGAGTGCCAGCCGTTCGGCCACTTCGTCTTTCGAGAGATCAGGCCAGGCTTCGACCCCGTCGCGGCTGATCAGCTTCACCCGGTTGCGGTCGCCCCCCATGATCCCGGTCTCGGGCGAGACATCATTGGCGACGATCAGGTCGGCACCCTTGCGCTCAAGCTTGGAGCGGCCGTTTTCCTCGACATTCTGTGTCTCGGCCGCAAAGCCGACAACAAGGCGCGGACGCTGGGCATGGTGGCCGACGGTCTTCAGGATATCAGGGTTTTCTGCAAGCTCGAGCGGCGGCGGCGCCTCGCCGGGCTGCTTCTTGATCTTCTGACCGGCCGAGGACGCAACACGCCAGTCGGCGACGGCGGCCACCATCACGGCGATGTCGGCCGGAAGTGCCGAGAGCACGGCATCACGCATCTCCTCCGCCCGCTCCACATGCTGGGTGCGAACGCCGGAGGGATCGGCAATGGTCACGGGTCCGGAAACCAGCGTAACCTCGGCGCCGAGGCGGGCAAGGGCGGCCGCAATCGCGTGGCCCTGCTTGCCGGAGGAGCGATTGGCGATGTAGCGCACGGGATCGATCGGCTCATGCGTCGGGCCCGAGGTCACGACGGCTGTCATGCCGGCCAGCGGTTTCGGCCCGGAGAGCAGGTCTTCGACGCGGTCTGCAATCTCGATCGGCTCGGCCATCCGCCCGCGTCCACGCTCGCCGCTTTCGGCCATCTCGCCTTCCATCGGGCCGATGGCCTTGATGCCGTCCCGCTGAAGCACTGCAAAATTCCGCTGGGTTGCCGGATGCGCCCACATCTTCGGGTTCATCGCAGGCGCGATGAGCACCGGGCGGTCGGTTGCGAGAAGCACGGTGGAGGCCAGATCATCCGCAAGCCCGTTGGCCATCTTCGCCATCAGGTCGGCGGTTGCGGGCGCGACAAGCACGAGATCGCATTCACGCGCAAGCCGGATATGGCCGACATCCTGCTCGTCCTCGCGGGAGAAGAGTTCGGTATAGACATGGGAAGCCGAGAGCGCGCCAACAGCAAGCGGCGTCACGAATTCCTGGGCGCCACGCGTCATGATGGGTCGCACGCTCGCACCGCGCTCCCTGAGCCTCCTGATGAGGTCAAGGCTCTTGTAGGCGGCGATGCCACCCGCGATAACAAGCAAAATCCGCTTTCCGGCCAAGCTCATGAAGTGCAACCCTTTCTCTGCGGCCGCGACCCTAGCGCAAATCCGGTCGCTGGCAAATCATCGAGACTGGGACTGGTAAACGGCGTGCCTCAAGCTTCGTTGTCGAGCTTCAGCGGGACTTCCGCGACGGTTCCATGCGTGCCTTCGAGATAGTGTAGCCCGTCTCCGAGCGTGGAGGCCATGGATTTGACAATGCGGCTCCCGAGACCGGTTCCCTTCGGCGCGCGCTGCGGATCGATTCCGACGCCGTCATCCTCGACCCGAAGCAGCGCCTCGCCGTCGCCCCGCATCTTCAGATACACCCGGATATCGCCGGACTGTCCCGGCGCATAGGCATATTTGAAGGCGTTGGTAACGAGTTCCGTGACGATCATGCCGACCGAAACTGCCTTGTCGGCGCTGAGGGAGATGGGATCCGCATCGAGCAGCAGGCGCACCGGCTTTTCGGCGCTGTGCAAGGAATTGTAGAGCTCGACGGTGAGGCGATTGAGGTAACGATCAAGCTCCACCCGGCTGACGTCGTCGGAGGTGTAGAGACTGCGATGCATGCCGGCGATGGCTGTGATACGGGCTTGGGTCTCGGCCAGTTCCGCCTTCACTTCGTCGCTGCGGGCCGCAGAGATTTGCAGTCTGAGCAGGCTGGCGACCAGCGCCAGCGAGTTGGCGACGCGATGGTTGACCTCGGCCAGCAGGGCCTCGGCACGTTCCTTGCCGAGCCGGATCTCTTCATCGGCGCGGGCCTTCGCCGCACGCAGCTGGGCGTTGGCGATCGTCTGCTCTATCGCGCTGGACAAGAGCGAGAGGAAGTCGTCGCTGACCGTCTTGATGACGTAGTCCGCAGCGCCCGCCTTGATCGCCTCGATCGCCACCTGCGCCTCGTTCGATCCGGTGACATAGACCACCGGCACATCGATCTCGGCCTCGCGCATGCGACCGAGCACGTCGTGGCCGGTTGTCTGCCGCAGGTAATGGTCGAGCACGACAACATCGAACTCGGTCGTCTTCAGGAGTTCGAGCGCGTCTTCGGCGTTCTCGGCATGCGACACCTCATGACCGAGCCGGCCCATATGCTTCTGGACCAGCCGGGCAATGGCAGCATCGTCATCGATGTAAAGAACGCTGAAGCTCATCGCCTGACCGCCATCAGGGGATTTGCATGACGGAGAAGAACAGTCCGAGCTGGCGAATGGCGTTGGCGAAATTGTCGTAATCGACAGGTTTGGTAATATAGACATTGGCCCCGAGATCGTAGCAGCGCTGGATTTCGCGTTCGTCATCCGTCGTCGTGAGGATGACGACCGGGAGCCGTCGCGTGTGCGGATTGGATTTAATCTGGTCGAGAATATCGGTGCCCGACATGTCGGGTAGATTGAGGTCGAGCAGAATCAACAGGTAGCGGTCTTCTGAAATCTTGCCGCTACGATCCTTGCCCAGCACGTAGTCGAGCGCTTCGGTGCCGTTGGTGAAGGGCACGATCTCGTTGTTCACGCCGGCCCGACGCACATTCTTTTCGATCAGACGGGCGTGACCCTCGTCGTCTTCGACCATGACAATGGTGACTTCTTTACCCACGGCTTTCATTATCAACTCCGTACCAAGCGTGACAGATCAGATGGCAGTCGCAGTACGAAGGTTGACCCTTCTCCTAAACGGGATTGAACGGTGATCTCCCCTCCAAGGTTCCGTGCCAGTGAGCGGACATGGGCAAGGCCGATGCCTTCACCCGATTGATCCTGCTGACCGGAGCGGCGGAAGAGTTCGAAAATGCGTTCGTGATCCTGTTCTGCAATGCCACGGCCGTTGTCCTCAACCTCGATCCTTACCATGTGACGCCCTTCGGGCGCGGTTCGGACGGCGAGGGTCAGGGGCCGTTGGGGATGCTTGTACTTGATAGCATTGTCGAAAAGGTTACCGAGAATTTGTTCGACCGACAATCGATCAGTGTTCAGGCAGGTGGCCTTGATGTCGAGATCGATGCTTCCGTCGCTTTCGCTGATCTGGTGATAGACGCTGTTGGTAATGGTCTCCAACATGGGCTGCAGTTCGACGATTTCGGGCTTCAACTGACGTCGCCCGTCTCGCGAGATCTTCAGGATCGCGTTGATCAGTCCGTCCATCTTCTTGGTCGATGAGCGGATGAAGCCGATGGCTTCGGGCAGGTCCTCCGAGGCAGCCAGTCTGGCTTCGCGGATCTCCTCTTCGGACACCGGCTTGCCATCGTTCAGGACATAGGCCTGCAAGGATTTCAGAGAGGCATCGAGCTCGGCTGTAAAGCCCATGATGTTGACGAGCGGCGCTCTTAGATCATGCGTCACGATGTAAGCGAAGCGCTGGATTTCCTGGTTTGCTTGCATGAGATCGTCTGTGCGCTCCGCCACGCGGGCCTCGAGGCCCTGGTTCAAGACCTCCACCTCGCGCCTGGAAGCCGCGAGCGCACGCACATGCTGGGCAACGACCAGGATCGCACCACCCATCACGGCAATGATGGCGATGCCGCCGCCGACCGTAATCCACTGAAGTTGCTCGGTCGCGCTGATCTGGGCCTCGGTCCCGCGCTCAACGTTGGCGTCCGAGAGTTCCTTGAACTGGTCAAGCATGGAGCGGATGTCGTCCATAAGCTCACGACCGACATCGCTCTGGATCAGTTCAACGGCCTGTTCCTGCTCACCGCTGCGCACGAGATTGATGGCCTGTCCCATCTCGGCAAGCTTACCGCGGATCCGGTCACGCAACCGTTCCATCTGGGCTGCCTTGATCGGGCGATTGGCAACCGCTGCCGCGAGCCTGTCGACCTCTTCGCGGATTTCGCCGACGGAGGACTCGTAGGGCTGGAGGAACAGCTCGTTGCGGGTGATGACGAAGCCGCGCTGGCCCGTCTCGGCGTCGGTCAGCTTCTGCATGAGGTCGGCGGACATGCGCCGGATGCTGCGCTCCTGCAGGATGTATTCAAAGGTCGTCTGGGTACGCTCGACGAGACCAAAGGTCGCGACGATGATGCCGATGAGGATTGCGGTGCCGATCAGGAGGAAGAGCAGCGTGGACCGAACAAAGCCGGTTTGGGTGGCGGTCATGGAACTCCAGACGGAACAAACGATGCGTTTTCAAGTTCAAACGCATGATCGACTGCTTTGTTCCATCAAGAAATCGAGGAACTGCGTTTATTTTCGTCGCTCTTGGACCTCAGGAAACCTGTAAGGCGATAACCACCGCTGCAACCGCGATCACCCAGAGCGCGATCCGGCCAGACCGCGTATGTCGCGCTTCTGCCCGTCCGATGCGCTCGGCGGTATCGGCATCGAAGCGCAGACCTTCCTCGCTCATCCGCACGATCTCTCCGTGAAGCTTCTCGGTCTTGGTGGCGATTTCCGGTAGCGCTTCGGCCAGCCTGAGTGCCGCCTTGGCGCCATCCTTGATATCAGTCGCAATGCGCTTCGGACCCAGATTGTCGCGGATCCAATGCGAAACGACCGGCTCCGCGGCTTTCCACATGTTGAAACGAGGATTGAGAATGCGCGAGACGCCCTCGACGACGACCATCGTCTTTTGCAGCATCACCAGTTCCGGGCGCGTCTGCATGTCGAAGATCTCGGTGACTTCGAACAGCAAAGTCAGCAGCTTGCCCATGGAAATGGTCTCGGCCGGCTGCCCGTGGATCGGCTCTCCGATCGCACGGATCGCTTGGGCGAAGCTCGCGACATTGTGGTGCGACGGCACATAGCCGGCTTCGAAATGCACTTCGGCCACGCGCATATAATCGCGCGTGATGAAACCGTAGAGGATCTCGGCGAGGAAGCGCCGTTCCTTCTTTCCAAGGCGCCCGGCAATGCCCATGTCGACGGCAACGATCATGCCGGCGGGATCGACAAAGAGATTGCCCGGATGCATGTCGGCATGGAAGAAGCCGTCGCGCAGCGTATGGCGCAGGAAGGACTGGATCAGTGTGTCGGCGAGCGCATTGAGGTCATGGCCGGCAGCCCTCAAACCCTCGACATCCGACATCTTGACGCCGTCGATCCATTCCATGGTGACGACATCGCGGCCCGTGCGCTCCCAGTCGACCTGGGGCACGCGGAAACCCGGATCGGACTTGGTGTTTTCGGCGATCTCCGAAAGCGCCGCCGCTTCGAGCCTCAGGTCCATTTCGACCTTGGTGGTCTGCTCGAGCGTCTTCGTCACCTCGACCGGGCGCAAACGCCGCGAATTGGGGATGAAGCGCTCCTGCAAATGGGAGACGAGATACATGGCCTCGAGATCGGCGGCGAAACGCTTGCGCACGCCGGGCCGGATCACCTTGACGGCCACCTTGCGGCGTCCCTCTGGTGTGTTTACCTCGGCGGGGTGAACCTGCGCGATTGACGCAGCAGCAATGGGCTCGTCGAAGCGCACATAGAGGTCTTCGATCGTGCGGCCGAGCGAGTCCCGGATCGTGGTCCTCGCCGATTCGGTGGGGAAGAAGGCCATCCGATCCTGCAGGCCTGCCAGATCCTCGGCGAAATCGGCGCCGACGACGTCCGGACGGGTGGCAAGGAACTGGCCGATCTTCACATAGGAGGGACCGAGGCGGGCAACCGCGTTGGCCAACCGGTCGGCTCGGTCGACGGATTTTACCCGGCTGCGGGCAAGCGGTGCGACGGCCGCTTTGGCAAAGCCGACGAGCGGAGGCAGCCCCTCCGACGGCAGGGCCGCCACGACGCCTTCCCGCACGAGGACCCATCCGACCCGCGCCAGGCGGAAATATGCACCGATCGTGCTCATCCGGATCAGATCTTCCAGCCGGAATGAAGGGCTGCGATGCCACCGGTATAGTTGGTGAAGCGAACGTTCGAGAAACCGGCGCGCTCGATCATCCGGGCGAAGTCCGGCTGGTTCGGGAACTTGCGGATCGATTCCACCAGGTACTGGTAGGGTTCGGCATCGCCGGTGATCATCTTGCCGAAGCGCGGGATCGCATTGAAAGACCAGGCATCATAGACCTTGTCGAGCAGCGGCAGTTCGACTTCGGAAAATTCCAGCACGAGCAGACGTCCGCCGCGCTTCAGAACGCGGAAGGCCTCCGACAGCGCCACATCGATATGCGGCACGTTGCGGATGCCGAATGCGATCGTATAGGCGTCGAAGCTATTGTCCTCGAAGGGCAGGCTTTCGGCATTGGCCTCGACGAAGGTGAGGTTGGGGGAAAGCCCCTTCTTCTCGGCCCGCTCGGCACCCACGCCGAGCATGGAACCGTTGATGTCGAGCACGGTCGCATGCGCCATCCGGTTGGAGGCCTCGACGATACGGAAGGCGATGTCGCCCGTGCCGCCGGCGACGTCGAGCACCTTGTAGTTCTGATCCTTGCGTGGATTGAGAGCCGCCACCAGCGCATCCTTCCAGACGCGGTGCAGGCCGGCTGACATGACGTCGTTCATGATGTCGTAGCGCTTGGCTACCTTGTGGAAGACATCGTTGACCAGGCCCTGCTTTTCCTGCTCGTCGACCTGGCGGAAGCCGTAGGAGGTTTCCATGCCGCCATCGGCGGAAATGCGGCTTGCAGTCATCGGTTCACTCCACGGTACGGACAGGTCGGGCGGACCATAGCGAAAAGGGCTTTCGAGCGCTATCTGCGCAGTGCACCCGCTCCAAGCCTGGTCTATAGACCGTAAAACAGGCGCTTGAAACAGAAAGATGGGCCGAAATGCCGGAATTACCAGAGGTAGAGACAGTCCGTCGCGGCCTGGCGCCGACCATGGAAGGCGCCACATTGCAGCGCCTGGAGCTGCGCAGGCCGGATCTGCGCTTTCCTCTCCCGCGCGACTTTGCCGCAAGGGTCGAAGGTCGACGTATTCTCGCGCTGTCCCGCCGGGCGAAATACCTGCTCGTCGACCTTGAGGACGATCTGACCGTCATCGCACATCTCGGCATGTCCGGCTCGTTCCGTATCGAAGCAGCCGCCGAGGCAAATCTGCCCGGCGTCTTCCACCACGAGCGCAGAAAGGATGAGAAGCACGACCACGTCGTCTTTCATCTGCAGCGTCCGGAGGGCTCTGTCCGCGTCGTCTATAATGACCCGCGTCGGTTCGGCTTCATGGAACTGATGGCGCGTTCTGAACTCGATACCTATCCGGCGTTCCGCGATCTCGGCCCCGAGCCGGTCGGCAATATCCTCTCCCCGGACTATCTGGCGACCCGTTTTGCAGGCCGCAGCCAGCCGCTGAAGAGCGCCCTGCTCGATCAGAAGGTAATTGCCGGCCTCGGCAACATCTATGTCTGTGAAGCGCTATGGCGATCGCACCTGTCGCCGACCCGCAAGGTCTCCACCCTGGTCACAGCGAAGGGCAAACCGAAGGCGGAACTTGAACTGCTCACCCAGTCGATCCGCGAGGTCATTGCCGATGCGATCGAGGCAGGTGGTTCGTCGCTGCGCGACCATATCCAGACGGATGGTACCTTGGGGTACTTCCAGCATTCCTTCCGCGCCTATGATCGGGAGGGCGAGCCCTGCCTCACGGATGGTTGCAGGGGTACCGTCGAAAGGATAGTTCAATCCGGCCGCTCGACATTCTATTGTCGCACCTGCCAGAAATGAGGCCTTCGGGTCGTGGAGGAGGAAGCCATGTCATTTGAAACCCTGCTGATCGAACGGCGCGACCGTGTTGCGCTGGTAACGCTGAACCGGCCCCAGGCGCTGAATGCCCTGAACTCGACGGTCATGCGCGAGCTCAGCCAGCTCCTGGGCGAGCTGCAGGCCGACGCGACCGTCGGTGCCGTGGTGCTCACGGGCTCGGAAAAGGCCTTCGCTGCCGGTGCTGACATCAAGGAAATGCAGTCGCTTGGTTTCGTCGACACCTATACCGGTGACTTCATCGGCGGATGGGATCACATCGCCGGCTTCCGCAAGCCGTTCATCGCCGCCGTCTCCGGTTTTGCACTCGGCGGCGGCTGTGAGCTCGCCATGATGTGCGACTTCATCATCGCCTCGAAGACAGCAAAGTTCGGCCAGCCCGAGATCACCCTGGGCATCATTCCCGGTATGGGCGGCTCGCAGCGCCTGACCCGCGCCGTCGGCAAGGCCAAGGCCATGGACCTTTGTCTGACCGGCCGCATGATGGATGCTGCGGAAGCGGAAAGCGCCGGCCTCGTCGCCCGCGTTGTCGAGCCCGAGCGGCTGCTGGACGAGGCGCTGGAAGCGGCAGCCAAGATAGCCTCCTTCTCTCTCCCGTCGGTGATGATGGCCAAGGAGGCCGTGAACCGCGCCTTTGAGCAGACACTGGGCGAAGGCTTGCGCTTCGAACGCCGGCTGTTTCATTCGCTGTTTGCGACCGAGGACCAGAAGGAGGGCATGGCGGCCTTCGTCGAGAAGCGGAAGCCCGCCTTCAAGCACAGATAAGCGCAAGGGAAGGCGCGTTATCTGCAGAATCCGCGTTGACGCATTCGCGCTTTCCCGCTATATGCCCGCCCACGGTTGGGAAAGCCGATGCGCTTTTCCCATGAAACAGCCCCCCAAGTGCTGGTATGGCAGGTCGCAACGACCCGACGCGGCGATGGTGGGCTTTGGTTTGAATTCGAGAGAGGCATCATGGCCAACACAACTTCGGCGAAGAAGGCGACCCGCAAGATCGCTGCCCGTACTGCAGTCAACAAGGCTCGTCGTTCGCGGGTCCGTGGTTTCATCCGCAAGGTCGAAGAAGCCATCGCTTCCGGCGACGCAGCTGTTGCCAAGGACGCCCTGCAGGCAGCTCAGCCTGAGATTCAGCGCGCTGCCACCAAGGGTGTGGTTCACGCCAACACCGCATCGCGGAAGATCTCGCGTCTGGCCGCTCGTGTGAAGGCCCTGGCTGTCTAATTTTAGACACCTTTCTGACATTTTTCGAAGAGCCTGGCGTTGCGCCGGGCTTTTTGTCGTTGTTGCTCTCGGTTATCAAAAATTGTTGTTTTAGAGTTTTCTGCTGCACTGCATCTTGTCAGTCCGATGACATGAAAAGCGTAATGATTTCATATGGTTCTGGGAGGTGCTTGTGAGCGGGCTGCCTTCACGCTGGGGCAGATTGGCCCCCTCATGAGTCAAGAGAAATTTTATTTTTTCGCGTTGCCAGCGCCCTATCTTGTGCCTGTTTGGGAATCTCCTTGATTCAAAAGCGATTCTTTTTCGCCCGAATGTGACGCGAAAATGAAGTACGAAGAGTCAATGGTCCAAGCGCCCGATAGCCTAAAAATCGGTGTTGATCTTGGCTTTTGATCCTGCCTTAATGTTTCTCAGCAAGAGGCCAGCCAATGGCCGAAAACGACGGTCCGGACGACAGCAGTGTCATCGTGACAGGTCGCTCTTGCCGGGACGGAGTGTTTCCATTCCGTTTTCTCATAAAGTGATCGACGTTGCATCGGAAACTTAGCTGTTTCCGCGTGATGGCGGTTTTGCGCCTTGATGGTGGCCAGTGGCCACGACAAGGACAAGGATGCGCGGCATGACGAGGATGTCGCACATATGGGCACTGCCATTGTCGTGAGGGGGCGATGGCGCGTCGAGCCGGCTTTTGGCTGAAGTCGGCACGATGTGTTCGGGGACCGTCGATCCCAAAGGGATCGATTAGAGATGAAGCGGCTGTCGGGCGACAAGGATACGCCCGGCACCTGGAATGAATTTGGAAGGCGGCAAAATGCATATGAACTCTATGACGGCCGGTGCGTTGGCGAACGGGGACAATGCACATTCGGCGCTCGGCGCCGCATGCTCCGAAGGGGCAGGAGACAATGCCGAGATGAAGCATGATGCTCTGTTTGACCGGTTCAGCAAGCGGCTCAAAGCTCAGGTCGGTGTGGACGTATACCAGAGCTGGTTTGGGCGCCTGAAGCTCCATTCCGCATCGAAAAGTGTGGTACGCCTGACCGTACCGACGACATTTCTGAAGTCTTGGATCAACAACCGATACCTCGACCTGATCACGTCGATCTTCCAGGCTGAAGATCCGTCGATCCTGAAGGTCGAAATCATGGTGCGCAGCGCCAGCCGCAGCACCCGTGGCCCTGTCGTCGAGGAGCGTTCGGTCGGATCGGACGTCAGCCAGCCGGCTTCGCCGCGCAAGGCCGGACCGCAGACCGTAGGCCAGATCGCCTCGGCCCAGACCCATGCACCGTCGAACACACGCGCCACACAGGCAGGCCCGCTGTTCGGCTCGCCGCTCGACAGCCGCTACACCTTCGATGGTTTCGTGGAAGGGTCCTCGAACCGCGTGGCGCTCGCAGCTGCCAAGACGATTGCAGAAGCCGGTGCCGGCGCCGTGCGCTTCAACCCGCTCTTCATCCATTCCTCTGTCGGCCTCGGCAAGACGCATCTGTTGCAGGCCATCGCCAATGCCGCGATCCAGAGCCCGCGCCAGCCGCGTGTCGTCTATCTCACGGCCGAATACTTCATGTGGCGCTTCGCAACCGCGATCCGCGACAATGATGCCCTGACGCTGAAGGACTCGCTGCGCAATATCGACCTCCTGATCATCGACGACATGCAGTTCCTGCAGGGTAAGATGATCCAGCACGAGTTCTGCCACCTCTTGAACATGCTGCTCGACAGCGCCAAGCAGGTCGTCGTCGCCGCCGACCGTGCGCCTTGGGAACTGGAATCGCTCGATCCGCGCGTCCGCTCGCGCCTCCAGGGTGGTGTTGCCATCGAGATGGAAGCGCCCGATTACGACATGCGCCTCGACATGATGAAGTCGCGCCTCGACGTCGCCCGCAAGGACGATCCGTCGATCGACATCCCCGCCGAAATCCTGGAGCATGTGGCCCGCAACATCACCAGCAGCGGTCGCGACCTCGAAGGCGCCTTCAACCAACTGCTCTTCCGCCGCTCCTTCGAGCCGAACCTGTCGATCGAGCGCGTGGACGAACTGCTCGCTCACCTCGTCGGCGCCGGCGATCAGAAGCGCGTGCGCATCGAGGACATCCAGCGCGTCGTGGCCCGCCACTACAACGTCTCGCGCCAGGAACTGGTGTCGAACCGCCGCACCCGCGTCATCGTCAAGCCGCGCCAGATCGCCATGTATCTGTCGAAGACGCTGACCCCGCGCTCTTTCCCGGAGATCGGCCGTCGCTTCGGCGGTCGTGACCATACGACAGTGTTGCATGCGGTTCGCAAGATCGAGGATCTGATCTCTAATGATCAGAAGCTGTCGCAGGAGATCGAGCTTCTGCGCCGTCTGATCAACGAGTAAGAAAGTTCCCGACGAACCAAATAGAAAAGCCCGTCGATAATGAATCGGCGGGCTTTGTCATTGTACCAGGCTACATCAAACTGAATGTCGCCGGCTAAATTGAGGAAGTGAAAATTCTCAGCAGGCGAGATCCGCGACGACGGCGTCCAGGATCAGCATGCCCGGCGGCGTGCAGCGAAGCCGCGAATTGCCGAGCCGCTCGATGAAGCCCTGTTCCAGCAGAAACTGCTCCTTGTCCGGATCCGGGTCGCGGCCGGAAAGTTGCTGCCAGCGGGCGAGATCGACGCCTTCGCGGAGCCGAAGGCCCATCAGCAGAAGCTCGTCGGCCTGCGCCTCGTGATCGAGCTCTTCGCGTTCGATAATGCCGTGACCATTCTGCTCGACGGCCGAAAGCCATGTTTCCGGATGCCGCTCGGCGACCGTTGCAATCTTCGTGCGCCCCTTGGTCAGGCGCCCATGCGCGCCTGGACCGATGCCGGCGTAATCGCCGTAGCGCCAGTAGGTCAGGTTATGACGGCTCTCCGCGCCCGGGCGGGCGTGGTTGGAAACCTCATAGGCCGGCAGTCCTTCACGCGCGGTGATCTCCTGCGTCGCCTCGTAGAGTGTGGCGGCATGCTCGTCGTCGGGGACAATCAGCTTGCCCGCCTTGTGCAGGCCATAGAAGGCTGTGCCTTCTTCGATCGTCAGCTGGTAGAGTGAGAGATGATCGACGGCATACGACATCGCCTCCTTCAGCTCGCGCTCCCAGGCTTCCACCGTCTGGTTGGGCCGGGCGTAAATCAGGTCGAAGGACATGCGCGGGAAGATTTCGCGCGCCAGTCGGATGGCCTTGAGTGCATCGGCGACATCATGCAGTCGCCCGAGGAACCTGAGATCCGGATCGTTCAGCGCCTGCACCCCGAGCGAAACACGATTGACGCCCGCTGCCCGATAGCCGTGGAAGCGGGTCGCCTCGACGCTGGACGGGTTGGCCTCCATGGTGATCTCGATGCCGTCGGGCATATGCCAGTTGGCTGCGATACCGTCGAGGATCGCGCCGACCGTCGACGGATCCATCAGCGATGGCGTACCGCCGCCCATGAAGACACTGGTGACGGTCTTCGGCCCGGACATGGCCCGCACAGCCTTCAGCTCGGCGAGAAAGGCGGCGACAAAGCGCGGCTGATCGACCGGCTGGTGCCGCACATGGCTGTTGAAGTCACAATAGGGACACTTGGCCGCGCAGAAGGGCCAATGCACGTAGACCCCGAAACCGGGCTCGCCAGTGTCGGGCAGGAGCGTGAAGGACCGTTCGGTCAAGGCGTCATGCCTCCAGGCAGGTTTCGACGAAAAGCTTGAAGGCCCGGGCACGATGCGACAGAGCGTCAGCATCACCCGGCTTCCAGCCGTGCTTCTCGTCCGCAGTCATCTCGCCGAAGGTGCGCTGATGCCCCTCGGGCTGGAAGACGGGGTCATAGCCGAAACCAGCGGTGCCGCGCGGCGGCCAGGCAACCACACCCTCAACCTCGCCCCGGAAGAATTCGGTATGGCCATCAGGCCAGGCGAGGCAGAGCACGCTGACGAAGCGGCAGGTCCGCTGAGTGGCTTCCGTCGCGCCGCGCTCCTGGAGAGCCTTCTCGACCTTCTCCATTGCCATCTGGAAGTCGCGGCTGCCATCCTCGCGCTCGGCCCAGTTGGCCGTATAGACGCCCGGAGCGCCGTCGAGCGCATCGATGACGAGGCCGCTGTCGTCGGAGAGCGCAGGCAGCCCGGAAGCCTTGGCAGAGGCGAGCGCCTTGATCGCGGCATTCCCCTCGAAGGTCGTGCCGGTTTCATCTGGCTCGACGAAATTCAGGTCCTTGGCCGATTTGGCAGAAAAGCCGAAGGGGCCGATCAGGTCGGCGATTTCGGCAATCTTGCCGGCATTGTGGCTGGCAACGACGATGGTGCGGGTGTCGAGTTTGCGCATGCGATAGGTCCGTTCAAGAAGTCCAAAGGGTGCGGGTTGCGCATTCCAGGCTGTTTCCGGCCGGATCGCGGAAGTAGATCGAGCATGCGCCGTTCGGCCATGTCAGTTCGGACTCGACCGGTATACCGGCCTCCTTCAGCCGACTGCGCATGGCATCGAGATCGTCGTGACCGACGATGAAACAGACATGGCCAGGGCCCCTCGTCCCGTGGGTCGGGACAGGGAGGGGGTCCTCGGCGATGGGTGTCTCCGTTTCTGCCGGATTGAAGATCAGAAGGACGCCGGACCCGCACCGATAGAAGATATGCCGGTTGCCGCCACGGCGGATCTTTTCAAGACCGAGGACGCCGTCATAAAACGCCTCCGCCTTGTCCAGATCGTCCGCATAGAGTGCGGTTTCGAGTATCCCTTCGATCATGCGGCCCTTCTTCTCAGGCGATTGTCTGCTTCTGCAGCGCTACCAGTTCGTCGATGCCGTTCCGCGCCAGACCAAGCAGCGTCAGGAACTCGTCCTGGCTGAACGGCTTGCCTTCTGCCGTGCCCTGGATCTCGACGATGCCGCCAGAGCCGGTCATCACGAAGTTGGCGTCCGTTTCGGCAGCCGAGTCTTCCAGATAGTCGAGGTCGATCACAGGCTGGCTTGCGAAGATGCCGCACGAAACGGCCGCAATATGATCCTTGAGGACCTTCTCGACCTTGATCATGCTGCGGGCTTCCATCCACTTCAGGCAGTCATGAAGGGCAATGAAAGCGCCGGTAATCGCCGCCGTGCGCGTGCCGCCATCCGCCTGGATAACGTCGCAGTCGATCGAGATCTGGCGTTCGCCGAGAGCCTCCAGATCGACAATCGCCCGAAGCGACCGGCCGATGAGACGCTGGATTTCCTGGGTGCGACCGCTTTGCTTGCCCGAGGCGGCTTCGCGCTTCATGCGGTCGCCGGTGGCACGCGGCAGCATGCCGTATTCCGCCGTCACCCAGCCTTTGCCGGAATTGCGCAGCCACGGCGGGGTCTTCTCTTCCAGGCTCGCGGTGCACAGCACATGCGTGTCGCCGAACTTCACCAGGCAGGAGCCTTCTGCATGCTTGGAAAAGTTGCGCTCGAACGAAACCTTGCGCATTTGATCGGTTTTTCTGCCGGATGGCCGCATTGCAATCTCCTGGGTTGTTAGTTGCCTTCTAAGGACCGAGCAGCTTATTTGCAAAGAAAAACCATGCCGCAGCGCAGAGAGCCTTGCGCACGGCGAAATACCCCTTGGTCATCCCGTAAGCAGTGATTATATTTATGGCATGAAACCTTTGAGATCATGTTCGTTCCGATAATGGCATCACCGAAGACGACCGTCGCAGACGTGTCCGCCTCTCTGGACGACCGCTCCAGGGAGGTCTTTCGTCGTATCGTCGAGACCTATCTCGACAGCGGCGATCCGCTCGGTTCGCGCAATCTTTCGCGCCTGTTGCCGATGTCGCTGTCGCCGGCCTCCGTGCGCAACGTCATGAGCGATCTCGAAGAACTCGGTCTCATCTACGCGCCGCATATCAGCGCCGGACGCCTGCCCACGCAGGCCGGCCTGCGCTTTTTCGTCGACGCCTTCATGCAGATCGGCGATCTTTCCGAAGGCGAGCGCGACGAAATCGAGCGTCAGATCAGGCCTTCCAGTGCCGATCAGCCGATGGAGGCCATGCTGACCGAGGCCAGCCGCATGCTGTCCGGCCTGTCGCGCGGCGCCGGCCTCGTCATTTCGGCAAAGAATGATCCCATTCTCAAGCACGTCGAGTTCATTCGGCTCGAACCGACCAAGGCGCTCGCCGTTCTCGTCGGAGAACATAATCAGGTCGAGAACCGTATCATCGAACTGCCGGCAGGCGTCACGGCCTCGCAGTTGACCGAGGCGGCCAATTTTCTGAACGCCAACCTGACCGGTCAGACGCTGCGCGAACTGCGTGGCCAGTTGGAAAACCTGAAGGCCCAGGTAGCGACAGAACTCCACACCCTGTCGCAGGATCTGGTCGAGCGAGGCCTCGCCGTCTGGTCCGGCGAGGTTGCGGAAAAGCAGCCGGCGCGGCTGATCGTGCGGGGCAGGGCCAATCTCCTGGAGGGGCTGGCCGGGTCGGACGACATCGATCGCCTGCGCCTGCTGTTCGATGATCTGGAACGCAAGGAGAGCCTGATCGAAATCCTCGATCTGGCCGAGAGCGGCCCGGGGGTCCGGATCTTCATCGGATCGGAAAACAAGCTTTTCTCGCTTTCCGGTTCTTCGTTGATCGTCGCGCCCTATCGTGATGGCGAAGACCGTATCGTCGGCGCCGTCGGCGTGATCGGTCCGACCCGTCTCAACTATTCGCGCATCGTGCCGATGGTCGATTACACCGCTCAGCTAATGGCAAGGCTCTCGCGCGGCACGCGATGAGCCAATTTCCCCACAAACCCTTGATTTTTTCTCGTCAAACCCTGATATCGGGCACGCATTCGAAAGCTTTAAGCTTCGAAAACGAGACATCATCCGGAGAACGTCATGACCGAAGAAACCAACAAGAACGGACCTGACGCGGCAGCTACCGAGGCAGAAGCAACCGCGACCACCGAAGAAGGACAGGTTGCGAACGAAAGCGAGGCCGGGTCCGCGCAGGAGAATGATCCGATCGACGCATTGAAGGCAGAAAACGCCGATTTGCGCGATCGTTTCCTGCGCCTGGCCGCTGAAATGGACAATCTGCGCCGCCGCACCGATCGCGAAATCAAGGATGCGAAGTCCTATGCGGTAACCGGTTTCGCCCGCGACATGCTGTCGGTTTCCGACAATCTGCGCCGCGCGATCGAGACGCTGCCGGAAGAGGCTCGCGCCGCCGCAGATGCGACCCTCACAGCTCTGATCGAAGGCGTCGAAATGACCGAGCGCGGCATGCTGGCCACGCTCGAGCGCCATGGCGTGCGCAGGATCGAGGCGGAAGGCCAGAAGTTCGATCCCAACTTCCATCAGGCGATGTTCGAGGTGCCCAATCCGAACGTTCCCAACAACACGGTCGTCCAGGTCGTTCAGGCCGGTTACGCCATCGGCGAGCGTGTGCTGCGCCCGGCCATGGTCGGCGTTGCCAAGGGCGGCCCGAAGTCGGAAGCCGCAGCCGAGGATGCCGCCAAGGCGTGAGCAGACGTGATCTCGCGTGAATGGAAAAAAGCGCCCCAGTCGGGCGCTTTTTTGCTGTCTGGACCTGAAGGAAGTCGTTCAGGCAGCGTTTGACGCCTGTTCCTCGTTGAGGAAGGTGTAGATCGCGGACGCCGATTCGGTCGCTCTCAGCTTTGCCACCAGATCCTGATCGCGCAGCACGCGCGCAATGCGTGACAGGGCCTTCAGATGATCTGCGCCCGCACCTTCGGGCGCCAGCAGCAGGAAGACCAGATCGACCGGTTGATCGTCGAGCGCTTCAAAATCGACCGGCGTTTCGAGTCTCGCGAAGACACCCGTGATCTTGTTGATCTTGTTCAGCTTTCCATGCGGAATGGCGATGCCGTTGCCCACGCCAGTCGAGCCGAGGCGCTCGCGCTGCAGGATCACGTCGAAGATTTCCCGTTCCGGAATGTCGGTAAGCTTGGAGGCTTTGGCCGCAAGTTCCTGAAGCAGTTGCTTCTTGGAGTTCACCCGGAGAGCCGGTACGACAGCATCCTGCTGCAGCAAATCTGCCAATGCCATATCAATGTCCTTCATGCCTCGGATCGAGGAGCGGGCGGCTGCCTTGCGCAGCCGCCCAAGCCGATCTTCAGCCTTTGATGTTGGCGGAATCGATCCACCCGATATTACCGTCATTCCGACGATAAACGATATTCAATTGTTCACTTCCCGGGTTTCTGAACAGAAGAACCGGGTCGTCAGTCATATCGAGAGCCATAACTGCGGAAGCGACGGACATGGTCCGAAGTTTCTTGGTGCTCTCGGCAACGATCGTCGGCGCGTAGTCCTCGGGAAGTTCCTCGTGATCCTCGTCGCCGGAATCCATAACCGTGTAGGCTACCTCGATCGACGGGTTCTGTGCTTCTCCCGCGTGATGATCCTTCAGCTTGCGCTTGTAGCGACGCAGGCGCTTCTCGACGCGCTCGAAGGCGGTGTCAAAGGCCACTTGCGGATCATTGGCCTCACCTGCGGCATGCAGGTTTGCGCCGGTATCGAGATGCACCAGGCAATCGGCAGCGAAGCGCGACTGCGACTTCGAGACGACCACTTGCCCGGAATACCCTCCGTCGAAGTATTTGGTAACCGCATCCTGGATTCGATCTTCGATCCGCTGCCGGAACGTTTCGCCGATTTCCATCTGCTTGCCGGATACACGCACACTCATGGAGTTTCCCTTCTTATGATTGGTTGCGTATCCATTTTACGCCAAGCGACGGCCGCGTCCAAGCTTTTCGAACGGTTAGGTTAGTCTGTGCCTTCGTTTGTCGGGCGTCGTCGAAGGATCTTCCTTCGGTTGACAGTGTGCGCTGTCGATTGCGGCGCGCTTCTAGCCGCCCACGGGGAAAGAGTCAATCTCCTGTTAATCTTTCAGGCGGGAAGGGGGCCGTCAGCCGGCTGAAACCTTGGCCATGGCGCGCTTTTCGCGACGTCTCTGGACGGAAGAAGGGATGTTCATCGACTCGCGATATTTGGCCACGGTGCGCCGTGCGAGCTCGACGCCTGATGATTTCAGCTGGTCGACGATGTCGTCGTCGGACAGCACCGTCTCGGGGCTTTCCTTTTCGATCAGGGCGCGGATCCGATGGCGCACGGCCTCTGCCGAATGGCTGTCGCCGCCTTCCGCCGAGGCGATCGACACGCTGAAGAAGTATTTGAGTTCGAACAGCCCGCGGGGCGTGAGCATGTATTTGTTCGTCGTCACGCGGCTCACGGTCGATTCGTGCATCTTGATGGCATCGGCGACCGTTTTCAGGTTCAGTGGCCGCAGGTGATCGACGCCGTGGTCGAGGAAGGCGGACTGCTGGCGCACGATCTCGGCTGCGACCTTGGTGATCGTTCGGGCGCGCTGGTCGAGGCTGCGTGTGAGCCAGTTGGCGTTCTGCAGGCATTCCGACATGAAAGCCTGGTCCGGAGCGTCCCTGGGCGCCTTCGGGCGCCCGACAGCGGCCATGTAGCTGTGGTTCACGAGCACGCGCGGAAGCGCATCCGGATTGAGCTCGACCTGCCAGCCTCCGAGCCCGTCAGGACGCACGACGATATCAGGCGTCACGGATTCGCTGACGGCATGCTCGAAGCTGCTGCCTGGCTTTGGATTGAGCTTGCGGATCTCCGACAGCATGTCGACGAGGTCTTCCTCGTCGACGCCGCAGATCTTCTTCAGCGTGGCGAAATCGCGCTTGGCAAGCAGTTCGAGATTGTTGACAAGGCCCGCCATCGCCGGGTCATACCGATCACGTTGACGCAGCTGGATCGCCAGGCATTCGCTGAGGCTTCGCGCAAAGACCCCGGCAGGCTCCAGCGTCTGCAGGGTCGCAAGAACCACCTCTACATCCGCATGGCTCAGACCGAGGCGAGACGCCACCTCTTCCAGATCTGCGCGCAGATAGCCCGCTTCATCCAGATGATCGATCAGCACGGAGGCGAGCAACTGATCCGAGGCCGAAGAGAGTGCGAAGGGGACTTGCTGGTTCAGGTGGTCCCTGAGGCTGACCTGGCCGGCAACGAAATCATCGAGGTCGTAGCCCTCGCTTCCGTCGCCAGACTGACCGGGCATGGATTTCCATTGTCCGAGCAGCTCTGGCGCATCGGCCCGCTGTACGGAGCCTTCGTCCACAAAGGCCGCATCGTAATTCGTGTCGAGCCGGTCGTTCAGCCGCTCGCTCGCACCATTCTCATACCAATCACTGTCGAGCGATGGAGAAGCGCCGGCCTCGTCGGAAGCGGCCTGGTTTTCCAGCGCCGTGTTGGTGTGGCGGTCGGCATTGTCAGGCGGGTCGCCGCCCAAATCACCATCATCTGCCGCCATTTCGAGCAGCGGATTCCGCTCCACTTCCTGCGCGATGAACTGCATCAGCTCGAGGTGTGTCATCTGCAACAGCTGAATCGACTGCATCAGCTGGGGAGTCATCACCAGAGACTGGCTTTGTCGCAGGAATAGATTGGCGGATAAGGCCATGGCGGACGTTCGACTCCCCTACATTCCCCCGCAAACCCGCCATTTATGGCGGGAAATTCCACTTGGCCCAAAAATTGCTTTTTATTTTGTTTTGGTCAAGCCACGGGAGGGGCAAGGCGGTCTTTTCTTCAAAGATACGTCAGAGGCTGAACTGCTCGCCGAGATAGAGACGACGCACATCGGCATTGTTGACGATGTCGTTGGCCCGGCCATGGGTGAGCACTTCACCTGCATGGATGATATAGGCGCGGTCGATCAGGCCGAGCGTTTCACGCACATTGTGGTCGGTGATGAGAACACCGATTCCGCGTGCCGTGAGATGTCGCACGAGATTCTGGATGTCGGAGACCGAGATCGGGTCGACGCCGGCAAACGGTTCGTCCAGCAGCATGAAGGTCGGATCGGTCGCAAGCGCGCGGGCAATTTCCAGACGTCGGCGCTCGCCGCCGGAAAGCGCCACAGCCGGCGACTTCCGCAGCTTTTCGATGTGGAATTCGGCAAGCAATTCGTCGAGCTTCTCTTCGCGCTTGCGCTTGTCGGAAACGTGGACCTCAAGCACCGCGCGAATGTTCTCTTCCACCGTCAGGCCACGAAAGATCGACGCTTCCTGCGGCAGGTAGCCGACGCCGAGACGGGCGCGCCGGTACATCGGCATGGAGGTGACATCGTTGCCGTTGATCGAGATCGTGCCGGCATCGACGGGCACGAGGCCGGTGATCATGTAGAAGCAGGTCGTCTTGCCGGCACCGTTCGGACCCAGCAGGCCGACGGCCTCGCCGCGGCGGACCACCAGCGAGGCGCCGTTGACGACGCGGCGCGAATTGTAGGTTTTCGTCAGTCCGTGAGCGATCAGCGTGCCTTCATAGCGCGCCTTGTCGCCCGGCAGGCCGGTGGGGTTCGCGGCCTTCTGGGGCTGCTTCTTCTTGGAGAAAAATGGAATGTGCACGTTCACGCGGACCCGTCAGTTGCTCTGCTGGGACTTGGGGTCGAGCTGAATTTGAACGCGCCGGCCGCAGCTGTCGAGCTTGGCCTGGCCGGAATTCATCTGGACGGTGAGCTTGCAGCCGACAAAGACGTTCTGTCCTTCCGAAAGCACGACGCGCTCGCCTTCGAGCACGAAGACCTGCTGCGCCATGTCGAAATACCCGGTATCGGCCGTCGCCTGCTGCGTGCCGGATGACAGGAATACCTTCTCCGCAACGTCGATCTTCTCGATATCGGCATTGCCCTGGGTCACCGTCTCGCCCTCGCCGCGATAGTGAACGACCATGGTCCCGGCCTGAAGCGTCGTCGTGCCCTGCACAACCTTCACATTGCCGGTGAAGAAGGCCTTCTTTTCCTGCTCGCGGATCTCCAACTGATCGCTTTCGATCTGAATAGGTTGATCGTTCGACAGCTTCAGACCGTTCATCTGGCTGTTCGTCGTCTGGGCCGCCGATGGTCCGGCAAGTATACCTGCCGAAACCAGAAGGAAGCCGGCAAAGGAAAACTTGGCGAAGGTGCTGTGAATCATGGCTGGGCGGCTTCCGTGGACCGATTGCTTTGAATGGCGGACGGCTCGATGTTCAACTTGACACTGCCCGCGAAGATCATGGTTCGCCCCTTATCCTTCATCTCGAGCGAGTTCGCAACAATCGACGCGCCTTTGGTCTGGATGGCGACAGGATCATTTGTCTTCATCGTCCCGCCGGCAATATCAAGATTGGCGGAATTGAACTGGGCGTCGATACCGCTGCTGAGATTGAGGGTGAACGGCTTGTCGAGGTTGAGAGTGTTTGCGCCACGGTCGAAGATGCCGCTTGAGGCGACGACGCGGGCGATGATCTTGTCGTTGACCGGCACGGCCGCGGCAATCGTCTCGAGCGCGATCATGTTGGGATTCTTGATGTCCTGCAGCGCTCGCTCGGCGCGCATCGAATAGCGCACGCCCTCTTCGTTGCGGCCAGCGATCGCCGGCTTCTCCATGACGACCTTGCCGTCTTCGATCTTGGCGGACTCGATCTGCAATTCGTCAGGCATCAGGCTGCGCACGAAGGAGACAGCAACGAATGCCAGCGTGATGGCCAGTGCAACGACAGGGAGAAGGAAGCGCAGGCGCCGGACGCGACGCGAATGGCTGGCCGCCCGCCGATAGGCATCGGCTTCGGATCGGCGCTCCAGCGGCGGCAGTCCCTCACGTGTCGCTTCCAGCATTCTCAAGTATCCGTTTATCGTGGCGGTAGCCGTCAGCAAACCGCCTCGCTCGTCGTTTCGCATGTCCATTCGGCATTGCCAATATGGATTATGGCAGAACCGTTACAAGAAGCGCCAGGCAAGCCATGCCGGAAGCGGAGGGTGAAAATGTGACCCTCGCGATCACGAATTAGCGTGTGACGCTCGTCATATCTCTCGCAAAGACGGCAATTTATGGTTAAGTTGTTCCTTGACTGAGCTTTTTTGCTTTGGCAACGTTATTGCCGCTCAACGTCACATTGGAAAATTCAGGGGGTCCGCGTGATAAAGTCGGAATTGGTGCAGATCGTCGCGGCCCGCAATCCGCATCTTTATCATCGCGATGTGGAGAATATCGTAAATGCGGTTCTGGACGAGATCACCGATGCGCTGGCCGCCGGCAATCGCGTCGAGCTCCGTGGCTTTGGTGCCTTTTCCGTCAAGAACCGTCCCTCGCGCTCGGGACGCAATCCCCGAACCGGCGAAACCGTGTTTGTCGAGGAGAAATGGGTTCCGTTCTTCAAGACGGGCAAGGAACTGCGCGAGCGCCTCAACCCGGGCATGGGCGACGAGGACGACGAATAAGCGCTGTTCGCGTTGAAAATTCCGCCCCTGTCCTTAACTTGAGCCCAAAGAGGTGACCGCAGTCGCCTCGGAGTGAACAGGGAGTTGTCCAAATGATCCGGAAAGTCGTGAGCCTCGTGGTGTTTCTGCCCCTCGGCGTGCTGCTGATCGTTCTGGCTGTGGCAAATCGCGGCGTCGTCAGTCTCGCGCTCAACCCGTTCAATCCGGCAGATCAGGCTCTGTCTGTTTCTGCGCCTTTCTTCGTCTTCCTCATTCTTGCGGTCATGCTGGGTGTGCTCCTTGGCTCTGTGGTGACCTGGTTCACCCAGGGCAAACACCGCAAGAAGGCGCGCACCCAGTCGCGTGAAGCGCAGCAATGGCATGCCGAGGCCGATCGCCAGAAGATAAGGGCCGAACAGATTGCCGGTTCGACGCTGCCCCAACTCGGCGCCAAGTGACATCAGGGCATTTGTGCTCGCGGCAAAATTCCTTTCCGCAGCGGGCCGGCAATGCTATGGGCTGGCGCAAACGAACACGACCCACGGATCATTGACGTGAAGAATAAGGAACGTCGCCCCGGCGCAAAGCCATTTCCGGGAGCGAAGGCGAAAGCCAGTGGCGACACACGGCCTGGATCTGCAAAGCCGTACCCTTCGAAGGGCAGGGACGAGCGCCAGGCCCGCCCGCAGCGCCGTGATGGCGAGGCACGAAAGCCGTCGTCTCAGCCGCAAGCGCCCGAGACGACGGCTGAACCCGCCCGCGTGCTGACGGTCCGCAACGGTGATCGCCCGGCCGAGCGCGTGCCGCTGATCCTAGAATCCTCAGGCGCCGGTGATTTCCACCTGATCGACAGCGGCGATGGGGTGAAGCTCGAGCAATATGGCCCCTATCGCATCGTTCGCCCCGAAGCCCAGGCGCTGTGGCCGAAGGCTTTACCCACCCATGTCTGGGACAAGGCCGACGCCGTGTTTACGGGCGATACGGATGAAGATGGCATGGGCCGCTGGCGCTTCCAGCGCGAGGCGCTCGGCGAAACCTGGCCGCTCTCCCTGCTCGGCGTCGATTTCCACGGCCGTTTCACCGCCTTCCGCCATGTCGGCGTCTTCCCCGAGCAGATCGCGCACTGGAGCTGGATGAAAGAGAAGATCGAGGCTGCCGATCGGCCGCTGAAGGTCCTGAACCTTTTCGGCTATACCGGTGTTGCCTCGCTGGTGGCAGCCGCTGCCGGCGCCGAAGTCACCCATGTCGATGCCTCGAAGAAGGCGATTGGCTGGGCGCGTGAGAACCAGTCGCTGAGCCGCCTCGACAAGGCACCGATCCGCTGGATCTGCGAGGACGCGATGAAGTTCATCCTGCGCGAGGAGCGTCGCGGCCATCGCTACGACATCATTCTCACCGACCCGCCGAAATTCGGCCGTGGTCCCAATGGCGAAGTCTGGCAGCTCTTCGACCATCTGCCGCTGATGCTCGACATCTGCCGCGAACTGCTCGCGCCCAAATCCGTCGGCCTGGTGCTGACGGCCTATTCGATACGTGCCAGCTTCTACTCGATCCACGAGCTGATGCGGGAAACCATGCGCGGCAAGGGCGGCCTGGTCGAGTCGGGTGAACTGGTAATCCGCGAAGCCGGATTGGACGGCAAGACGCCGGGGCGTGCGCTATCCACTTCTCTCTTCAGCCGCTGGGTGCCGAAATGAGCGATGATTTCCGCCACGATGGCCCGCGCCGCGTCGGCCAGGTCAAGGAGGTCACCAGCCTCGCCAATCCCATCATCAAGGACATCAAGGCGCTTTCCCAGAAAAAGAGCCGCGACGAAAGCCGCACTTTCCTTGCTGAAGGTCTGAAGCTGGTGATCGACGCGCTTGATCGCGGCTGGACCATCCGCACGCTCGTCTATGCCAAGGCCGGCAAGGGCAAGCCGCTGGTCGAAAAGGTCGCCGCCCGCACTGTCGCCGCAGGTGGCCTCGTGCTGGAAGTCAGCGAAAAGGTCATGTCTTCCATCACCCGGCGCGATAATCCGCAGATGGTCGCCGCCGTCTTTGAACAGCGCTGGACGCCGCTCAAGGACATACAGCCCAAGGGTTCCGAAACCTGGATCGCGCTCGACCGTGTCCGCGATCCCGGCAATCTCGGCACGATCATCCGCACGGCCGATGCTGCTGGTGCCTCGGGCGTCATCCTCGTCGGTGATTGCACCGATCCCTTCTCGATGGAAACCGTGCGTGCCACCATGGGCTCGATGTTTGCCCTTCCGCTGGTGAAAACCACGCCCGCTGACTTCCTCAAGTGGAAGAAATCCGTGGATGCGCGCCTGGTCGCCACGCATCTGGCCGGCGCCGTCGATTACCGCACCATTGATTACAAATCGAAGCCGGTCATCTTGATGATGGGCAACGAGCAGTCCGGCCTGCCGGATGAGCTCGCGACCGCTGCCGACAAGCTCGCCCGCATCCCCCAGGTCGGCATGGCCGACAGCCTCAATCTCGCGGTGGCCACCGGCGTCATGCTCTTCGAGATCCGCCGCCATCTGCTCGCCCTCGACGGAGCCAAGTGACAATGCTTGCCGCCTTCAACCGGCCCGGTCCGGTCCTGACCTTCATCGCCATCGCCCTGATCCTCGATCAGGCCATCAAATATGCGGTGGAAATCTATCTGCCGATGCATGAGCTGATCCCGGTTCTGCCGTTCTGGGCGCTCTACCGCACCCATAATCTCGGCGTCGCCTTCTCCATGCTGTCGCATCTCGACGGCTGGTTCATCATCGGCCTGCGCCTGGTCATTGTCGGTTTTGTCTTGTGGCTCTGGCGCAAGACAGGCCCCGAACAACATTTCGCCCATCTCGGCTTTGCGATGATCATCGCCGGTGCTCTCGGCAACATCATCGACCGCTTCACCTATGGCTATGTGGTCGATTACATTCTCTTCTACACCCAGACCTGGTCTTTCGCGGTCTTCAATCTGGCCGACAGTTTCATCACCATCGGCGCCATCTGTATTGTGATCGACGAGATCATCCAGCATCGCAAGCCGAAGCCGCCGGAGGCTTGACGGAGGCGGAAGCCTCCGAAGTTTTGTCACTTTCCTGTAGCAGTCTCGTGTTTAAAGGCCCGTGACTTCAACGCTGGATAGATCCGATGAGCGTGGAACTGATCGAACGAGACCTTCTCCTGGCAAATCCGACGGCCGCGCCGCTCGGACAGCTCGCCTCCCGTGACATCCTCGGGCGGATCGGCAATCTCGAAACCCGCATTGCCCGCACTGAACGCGAAATCGACGCTGCCCAGGCCGTGCGCTACCGCGTCTTCGTCGAGGAGATGAAGGCGCAGGTCTGCATCGAAGATGCCCGCCGCGGCCGGGAAGTCGATAGCTGGGACGCACTCTGCGATCATCTGCTGGTCCTCGACCGTTCGATCGATGGCGACGCCGAAGACCAGATTGTCGGTACCTATCGTATCCTTCGCCATGAAGTGGCGATCGCCCATGGCGGCTTCTATTCCGGCTCCGAATTCGGCGTTAACGCGCTCGTTGCCCGCCATCCGGACAAGCGTTTCATGGAGCTCGGTCGCTCCTGCGTGTTGCCGCAATACCGCACGAAGCGCACGGTTGAACTGCTCTGGCAGGGCTGCTGGGCCTACGCTCTCCACCACCGCGTTGACGCCATGTTCGGTTGTGGCTCCTTCCCCGGAACGCAGCCAGAGGAGCATGCGCTGGCGCTCTCCTTCCTGCACCAGAACGCCGTCGCCAAGGGTGAGTGGGCGGTTGACGCGCTGCCCCACCTCTACCGCGAGATGGATCTGATGCCGTCGGAAGCCGTCAATGCCCGACGTGCGCTCTTCGCCATGCCGCCGCTGATCAAGGGCTACCTTCGCCTTGGCGCCATGATCGGCAATGGTGCGGTGGTCGACCAGGCCTTCAACACGACCGATGTCCTGATCATCCTGCCCATCGCCAGCATCTCCGGCCGCTACGTCAACTACTACGGTGCCGACGCCGGCCGCTTCGCCAGCGCCAGTTGATCCTCTTCTCCCCATCGGGAAGAAGGTGACGCATAGCGCTTAGGTGACTCGTTGAACCGGGGATGAGGGGGCGGCGAAGCCGAACCACAAAGTCTTCAGTGCTTGCCGATCATCGCGAAATAGCGCATCCGCCTGATTGCACCCGGCTGACACGTCGCTGGCAGTTATCCGTGACCTCCAACCTTGCTATCCGCGTCGGCACTTCCGCCACCATCGGCAGGTCGGCAAGCTCCCGAAGGCTCATCTGGCGCAAGGCTGGATGCCCCATGGGATCATACCGCCAGTCCCGCGCAGCGGGTGTCACGGATTCTCGTCGTCTCCAGAGAAACTTGAACATGGCTTTGCCTCGATAAACTGGAAGGAAAGCGTGAACCTTCAAAACAGGCTGCAGCATCGGCCTTCAGGCGGCAGAATTCAATTGAGTTTTGCCCCTACCGACTATAGCTTTCCTATATGAAGAACCTCAATCAGGTACATCTGAACGGCCTGCGCGCCGTCGAAGCCGTCGCCCGCCTCGGCTCGCTCCAGGCGGCGGCGGAAGAGCTGGGCGTCTCCATCGGGGCGGTCAGCCAGCAGGTGATCAAGACCGAGCAGCAGCTCGGCCGCCCGCTCTTCGAGCGTACCAGTCGGGGGATGGTCCTGGTCGAAACGGCGACCGATCTTCTGGCACGTCTCTCCGATGGCTTCCGCCACCTCTCGGGCGCCGTGGCCCTCGCCAGACGTAGCGACGACAGCCTGCTGACCATTTCGGTCGCCCCGGTCTTCGCCGCCCGCTGGCTCGTGCATCGAATTGCAGACTTTTCCGAACGTTTCCCGCAGATCAGCCTGCGCATCGACGCCAACGACCGCCTGACCGATGCCAGCCAGACGGATGTCGATCTCAGAATTCGTGTCGGACGCGGTCACTGGCCGGGCTTCAAGGCTGAACTCATCCTGGAGCAACGGGTCGCCCCACTCTGCACGCCGGCCATGGCCGAAAAACTGCGCGAACCCGCCGATATTCTCGACCTGCCAAAGGTCATCGACGGCCGAGCCATGTTCACCTGGGATGTCTGGCTCTCGGCGGTCGGTCTCGAAGGCGCCGAGATCAAGGCGCGCCACACCTTCAGCGAAGCCTCTCTCTGCCTCGACGCTACCATAGCGGGGCAGGGGGTGATGCTCGCCTGGCAGACGATCGCGTCGCATCAGCTGCAGCACGGTCAGCTCGTCGCGCCCTTTGGGCCGGCGGTCAAAACCGGCTTCGGCCACTACTTCGTGACATCAGAAAATGCGAGGCGCTCCGACAAGGTGGAGAAGTTCAAGCGCTGGCTGAAGCGCGAGATCGAGGACGACATGGAGCGGCTCGCAAAAGCCGCTCCGGTTTTTGCTTGAGGCTTCGCGCCTTAATCAAACCGCCGCGTTATAGGCCGCGATCGCCGCCATATTGACGATGTCGCTATCCTTGGCGCCCATCTGCGCGATCTGCACCGACTTCTCGAGGCCAATGAGCAGCGGCCCCATGACGGTCAGCCCGCCCAGTTCCTGCAGCATCTTGGTCGAGATCGCCGCCGAATGGATCGCCGGCATGACCAGCACATTGGCCGTGCCCGAAAGGCGGCAGAACGGATACTGCTCCATCCGGTGGCTATTGAGTGCGATATCCGCCCCCATCTCGCCGTCATATTCGAAGGAGACGCCCCGCCGGTCGAGGATCTTCACAGCCTCCCGCACCCGCTCCGAGCGTTCCCCGGTTGGATGGCCGAAGGTCGAATAGGCAAGCAGCGCCACGCGTGGCTCCAGCCCCAGCCGAAGCGCAACGCCTGCTGCTTCTTCGGCGATGTCCGCGAGTTCGTCTGCCGTCGGCATGTCATGCACGGCGGTATCCGCAACCACGATTGTCCGCCCACGCGCCAGCGCCAGCGACACCCCGATCACCCGGTGGCCTGGCGCCGTGTCGATGCAGCGGCGCACGTCCTCGAGTGCCGTCGAATAATTGCGCGTCGTGCCGGTCACCATGGCATCCGCATCGCCCAGCGCCACCATGCAAGCGGCGAAATGATTGCGGTCCGTGTTGATCAACCGCTGCGCATCGCGGTGCAGGTAACCCTTCCGCTGCAGGCGGGCATAGAGATAGTCGGTATAGGCCTCGACACGGGTGGACATGCGTGCGTTAACAACTTCGATACCGGGGCGGTCGAGGTCGATACCGGCCCGTTCGGCGGTCGCCTTCAGTGGCTCGTCGCGGCCGAGCAGGATGGCGGTGCCGAGCCCCTGGTTCGCAAACGAGATCGCCGCGCGCATCACCTGCTCCTCTTCGCCCTCGGCAAAGACGACGCGCTTGGGATGGCTGCGCACATGCTCATAGATACGCTGTGTGGCCGCCGCGATGGGATCGCGACGCGCGGATAACTCGTGCGCATAGGCGCCGAGGTCCTCGATTTCCTTGCGCGCTACGCCACTTTCCATCGCAGCCCGAGCGACAGCAACCGGAATGGCCGAGATCAGCCGCGGATCGAAGGGCACGGGGATGATGTATTGCGGCCCGAAGCGCGGACGCTCGCCCTGATAGGCCGCTGCGACATCGTCAGGCACATCCTCGCGCGCGAGATCGGCCAGCGCCCGGACGGCGGCGATCTTCATAGCGTCGTTGATCTGGCTGGCGCGCACATCGAGCGCACCCCGGAAGATGTAGGGAAAGCCCAGAACATTGTTCACCTGGTTCGGATAGTCCGAACGTCCGGTCGCCATGATCGCATCGTCGCGGATAGCAGCCACTTCCTCCGGCGTGATTTCCGGGTCCGGATTGGCCATGGCAAAGATGATCGGATTGTCCGCCATCGAGGCGATCATGTCGGAAGACAGCGCACCCTTCTGCGATAGGCCGAATACCACATCGGCGCCAACCATGGCTTCCTTCAGCGACCGCCGGTCGGTCTTCACCGCATGCGCCGACTTCCACTGGTTCATGCCCTCGGTGCGGCCTTGATAGATCACGCCCTTGGTGTCGCAGAGAATGATGTTCTCGCCATTGAAGCCCATGGCCTTGATCAGCTCGATGCAGGCGATCGCAGCAGCCCCCGCGCCATTGCACACAAGCTTCGTCGTCTTGAAGTCGCGACCCGTCAGTTCCAACGCATTGATCAGGCCGGCCGCCGCAATGATCGCCGTGCCGTGCTGGTCGTCGTGAAAGACCGGAATGTCCATCAGCTCGCGCAGCCGGCTTTCGATGATGAAGCAGTCGGGCGCCTTGATGTCTTCGAGGTTAATGCCGCCGAAGGAGGGGCCGAGATAACGCACGCAATTGATGAACTCGTCGACATTCTCGGTGTCGACCTCGAGATCGATCGAATCGACATCGGCAAAACGCTTGAAGAGAACGGACTTGCCTTCCATCACAGGCTTGGAGGCGAGCGCCCCGAGATTGCCCAAGCCGAGGATCGCGGTGCCATTCGAGATAACGGCCACCATGTTGCCGCGTGTGGTGTAATCGTAAGCTGTGGCCGGATCGGCGGCGATGGCCTTTACGGGAACGGCAACGCCGGGAGAATAGGCCAGCGACAGGTCGCGCTGCGTTGCCATCGGCTTGGTCGGGGTGATCTCAAGCTTGCCTGGTCGCCCCTGGGAGTGAAAGTCCAGCGCTTCCTGTTCCGTCACCGAGACTTTCGTCCGGCCGGTTGTCTTCTCGTTTGCCATGCTTCCCCTCACCTTGTTGTGGGCAGCGGGCGATCGCCGGCCCATCCTGGTTGTTTTTCCTCGCCTTAAGTCGTTAGTGTTGCACGACTTCCTTTTCAAGAAAACATTGAGCCCGTGACGCTATATCAAGCCACCCCGAGTGATGTCCTGAACGTTGCCGAGCTGACCTCGGAGGAGAGCCGCGCGACGGCCACTCCGATGATGGAGCAATTCATCGAGATCAAGGCCGCCAATCCCGGCAGTCTGCTCTTCTATCGCATGGGCGATTTCTATGAGCTCTTCTTCGAAGATGCTGTCGATGCGTCGCGCGCGCTTGGCATCACGCTCACCAAGCGCGGCCAGCATCTCGGCCAGGACATCCCCATGTGCGGCGTGCCCGTTCATGCGGCGGATGACTACCTGCAGAAGCTGATTTCGCTCGGCTTCCGCGTTGCGGTCTGCGAGCAGATCGAGGATCCGGCAGAGGCGAAGAAGCGCGGCTCGAAATCCGTCGTGAAGCGCGATGTCGTGCGGCTCGTCACGCCGGGCACGATCACCGAGGACAAGCTTCTCTCGCCCTTCGAATCGAATTACCTGATGGCGCTCGCGCGTATCCGGGGCGGCTCCGCCCCGCAGCTGGCACTCGCTTGGATCGATATCTCCACCGGCATATTCCGTCTTGCCGAGACGACCGAGACCCGCCTGCTCGCCGACATCCTGCGCATCGAGCCGCGCGAGTTGATCGTGCCCGACACGCTGTTCCACGACGAAGAGCTGAAGCCTGCTTTCGACGTGCTCGGTCGCGTCGTCGTGCCCCAGCCGGGCGTGCTCTTCGACAGTGCAAGTGCTGAAGGCCGCATCGCGCGTTACTTCGGTGTCGGAACGCTCGATGGCTTTGGCGCATTCTCGCGCGCCGAGATTGCCGCTGCCGCTGCAGCCGTCGCCTATGTCGAGAAGACCCAGATCTCCGAGCGACCGCCGCTCGGTCTGCCCGAACGCCAGAACGCCGCCTCGACCCTCTTCATCGACCCCGCTACCCGCGCCAATCTCGAATTGGTGAAGACGCTGTCTGGCGAGCGCAACGGCTCGCTCCTCAAGGCCATCGACCGCACCGTCACCGGCGGCGGCGCCCGCCTGTTGGCGGAGCGCCTGATGTCGCCGCTGACGGACCCGGAAGCGATCGCCGATCGCCAGGACTCGATTGCTCATCTTTTGGCCGATGGCCTCCTCGTCGACCGCCTGCGCGATGCCCTGAAGCGCGTGCCAGACATGCCGCGCGCGCTTTCCCGTCTGGCGCTTGATCGCGGTGGCCCGCGTGACCTCGGCGCCATCGTCGCCGGTCTCGCAGCCTCTGCCGAGGTTGGCCGACTGCTCGATCCGTCCGACCTGCCGACGGAACTGTCCGAGGCCGTTGCCGACCTCGCAGCCTTGCCCGCAGATCTTGGCTCGAGTCTCGCTTCGATGCTGGGCGACGAACTGCCGCTCCTGAAGCGCGATGGTGGCTTCCTTCGCGATGGCGCGATCCAGGAACTCGACGAGTTGCGCGCACTGCGCGACCAGTCGCGCCGCGTCATTGCCGGCCTGCAGCTGCAATATGCCGAGGAAACCGGCATCAAGTCGCTGAAGATCAAGCACAACAATGTGCTCGGCTATTTTATCGAGGTAACCGCCGGCAATGCCGGTCCGATGACCGAGGGCGACGAAGCCAAGGCCCGCTTCATCCATCGCCAGACCATGGCAAACGCCATGCGCTTCACCACGACCGAGCTTGCCGATCTCGAAAGCCGTATTGCCAACGCCGCCGGTCAGGCGCTGTCGCTGGAACTCGCCGCCTTCGATCAGATGGTAAGCCAGGTGGTATCCGCCGCGGAACCCATCAAGGCCGCTGCCCGCGCGCTTGCGGTCATCGACGTCGCCGCCGGACTTGCCGCGCTTGCCGAAGAGCAGGGTTACTGCCGCCCGCTGGTCGATGATTCCAGAATGTTTGCCATCACCGCCGGCCGCCATCCGGTCGTCGAGCAGGCGCTGCGCCGTCAGGCAGCCAGCCCCTTCATCGCCAATGATTGCGATCTCTCGCCCAATGATACCAAAGGCCCCGGCGCCATCTGGCTGCTGACCGGCCCCAATATGGGCGGTAAATCGACCTTCCTGCGCCAGAACGCGCTGATCGCCATCCTCGCCCAGATGGGCTCCTTCGTGCCCGCCGGTGCCGCCCATATCGGGATCGTCGATCGCCTCTTCTCCCGCGTTGGTGCCTCCGATGATCTGGCGCGCGGCCGCTCCACCTTCATGGTCGAGATGGTCGAAACCGCCGCCATCCTCAACCAGGCGACCGACCGCTCGCTGGTCATCTTGGACGAAATTGGCCGTGGTACGGCCACCTTCGACGGCCTTTCCATCGCCTGGGCCGCCGTCGAGCACCTGCATGAGGCAAACCGCTGCCGCTCGCTTTTCGCCACCCATTTCCACGAGCTGACGGCGCTCTCGGAAAAGCTTGCCCGTATGTCGAACGTCACGATGCGCGTCAAGGAATGGGACGGCGACGTGATCTTCCTGCATGAGGTCGGCCCCGGTTCCGCCGATCGCTCCTATGGCATCCAGGTCGCCCGTCTGGCCGGCCTGCCGGCTGCCGTCGTTGCCCGCGCCCGGGAAGTTCTGACCCGCCTTGAAGACAGCGACCGAAAGAACCCGGCCGCCCAGCTGATCGATGACCTGCCGCTTTTCCAGGTCGCCGTGCGCCGTGAGGAGATCCAGAAATCCGGCCCCTCCAAGGTCGAGGAAGCTCTCCGCTCACTCGATCTTGACGACCTCACGCCTCGCCAGGCGCTCGATGCGCTCTATGATCTGAAGAAACAACTTGGCAAGCCTTGACCGGTAGAGTGCCTGTCAATCGCGCCCGAAAAGCGCTATAGCGCCACAGATCCGGTTGATTCCCCGGTCCCAAGAGATGATGCCGCACCCATGGCCACAGCAGAGCTTGCATTCGACGATCTCCTCGACATCGACGCGCTCCGTGCGTCCTGCAAGACCATCGCGGAGGCTGGCTGCGGCAATATGCTGGAGACCCGCTCGAAGCTCCTGCCGATCCTGAAGAAGGCCTCTGCTGAGGCCCGCGAACAGGCGCGGCTGAAGCTTTTCGAAGATGGCAGCGGCATGAACTGCGCCAACCGGATTTCCTGGATCCAGGACCAGTTGATCTCTGTCATCTTCGATTTCGCCCGCACCCATGTCTATCCGAAGGACGCGAACGGTCTGGCCGTTGCGGCCGTCGGCGGTTACGGCCGCGGAACCCTGGCGCCAGGTTCCGATATCGACCTGCTCTTCCTGCTGCCGCCAAAGGCTGGTCCCGCCATGCACAAGGCGGTCGAGTTCGTCCTCTATCTGTTGTGGGATGTCGGCTTCAAGGTCGGCCACGCCACCCGCACGGTGGAGGAGTGCATCCGCCTGTCGACCACGGACATGACCATTCGGACCGCGATCCTCGAAACCCGCCATATCTGCGGCGACGAGGCTCTGGTCAGCGAACTCCAGCGCCGTTTCGATCAGGAAGTGACGACCGGAACCGCCCCCGAATTCATCGCCGCCAAGCTCGCCGAACGCGACGAGCGGCACCGCAAGGCCGGCGACAGCCGCTACCTCGTCGAGCCCAATGTCAAGGAAGGCAAGGGGGGCTTGCGCGATCTGCAGACCCTCTTCTGGATCGCCAAATACAATTACCACGTCCGCGATACCGGGGAACTAGTGCGCCTCGGCGTGCTGTCGCGCCACGAATGGCGCCTTTTCCAGAAGGCCGACGATTTCCTCTGGGCCGTCCGCTGCCATATGCATTATCTGACGGGCAAGCCGGAAGAGCGGCTCTATTTCGACATCCAGCCGGAAATCGCCAAAAGCCTCGGCTACCAGGCCCGCCCGGGCCTTTCCGCCGTCGAGCGCTTCATGAAGCATTACTTCCTCGTCGCAAAGGACGTCGGCGATCTTACCCGCATCTTTGCAGCAGCACTTGAGGACCAGCAGGCCAAGGCCGCCCCCGGTATCGGTGGCATGATCGGCCGGTTTGCAAACCGCCCGCGCAAGATCCCCGGCGCCAGCGAATTCATCGACGATCGCGGCCGCATTGCGCTTGCCGATCCCGGCGTCTTCAAGAAGGACCCGATGTCGATCATGCGCCTCTTCCATGTGGCGGATTTGAACGGGCTCGAATTCCATCCCGATGCCTTGAAGGCCGTCACCCGCTCGCTGTCGCTGATCACCCATGATTTCCGCGAAAGCGAAGAGGCCAACCGCCTGTTTCTTTCGATCCTGACCTCACGCAAGGATCCGGGTTTCATTCTTCGGCGCATGAACGAGGCCGGCGTGCTCGGTCGTTTCATGCCGGAATTCGGCAAGATCGTCTCGATGATGCAGTTCAACATGTATCATCACTATACCGTCGACGAGCATCTGATCCGTACGGTCGAGGTGCTCTCCGAGATCGACAAGGGCAAGGCGGAGGAGATCCATCCGCTCGCCAACAAGATCATGCCTGAAATCGAGGATCGCCAGACGCTTTATGTCGCGATCCTCCTGCACGATATTGCCAAGGGCCGCCAGGAGGATCACTCCGTCGCCGGCGCCAAGGTCGCCCGCAAGCTCTGCCCGCGTCTCGGTCTCTCGCCCAAGCAGACCGAAATGGTCGCCTGGTTGATCGACCAGCATCTGCTGATGTCGATGGTGGCCCAGACGCGTGACCTGCATGACCGCAAGACGATCACCGACTTCGCTGAAAAGGTGCAGTCCCTCGACCGGCTGAAGATGCTGCTGGTGCTCACCATCTGCGACATCCGTGCGGTAGGCCCGGGTGTTTGGAACGGCTGGAAGGGCCAGCTGCTGCGCACGCTCTATTACGAGACCGAGCTCCTGCTCTCCGGTGGCTTCTCCCAGGTCTCGCGCAAGGAGCGGGCCAAGCATGCCGCCGAGCAGCTCACCCAGGCGCTTGAAGGTTGGAGCCAGAAGGATCAGCGCACCTATACCAAGCTGCACTACGAGCCCTACCTGCTCTCGGTCGATCTCGAAGACCAGATCCGTCACGCCCATTTCATCCGCCAGACCGACAAGTCAGGCCAGGCGCTGGCGACAATGGTGCGCACTCACCAGTTCCATGCGATCACCGAAATCACGGTGCTGTCTCCTGACCATCCACGTCTCCTGTCGATCATCGCCGGCGCCTGTGCGGCTGCCGGCGCCAACATCGCCGATGCCCAGATCTTCACGACCTCGGATGGCCGCGCGCTCGATACGATCCTGATCAATCGGGAATTCCCGATCGACGAGGACGAAACCCGCCGCGCGGCCACCATCGGCAAAATGATCGAGGACGTTCTCTCGGGCCGTAAGCGCCTGCCAGAGGTCATCGCCACGCGCACCAAGGGCAAGAAGCGCAACAAGACCTTTCCGGTCCAGCCGGATGTCCGTATCTCCAATGCGCTGTCCAACAAGTTCACCGTGATCGAGGTGGAATGCCTCGACCGCATCGGTCTTCTCGCTGAAATTACCGCAGTCCTGTCGGACCTGTCGCTGGACATTCATTCGGCACGGATCACCACCTTCGGGGAAAAGGTCATCGATACCTTTTATGTCACCGATCTCGTCGGACAGAAGGTGACCAATGAGAACAGACAGGCCAATATTGCCAATCGTCTGAAGCCGGTGATGACCGAACAGCCGGACGAGCTCAAGGACAACATGCCCTCGGGCATCATCGCCCAGCCACACCGCGCAGCGCCGGCGCCAAAAAAGGCACGGGCCTGAGGAATGAGCCTCGTCAAGAAATTCATGACGGTCGGTGGGGCGACGCTCGGAAGCCGCATCTTCGGGTTCGCGCGCGAAACCCTGATGGCCGCGGCACTCGGCACCGGACCGGTCGCCGACGTCTTCTATGCTGCCTTCCGCTTCCCCAATCTCTTTCGCCGTCTGTTTGCCGAAGGGGCCTTCAATGCCGCCTTCGTGCCGCTTTTCGCCAAGGAGATCGAGGCGAATGGCATTGATGGCGCCAAGCGCTTTTCCGAAGAGGTTTTCGGAGTTCTCTTTTCGGTCCTGTTGATCCTGACCATCGGCATGCAGCTGTCCATGCCGTTGCTGGTCCAGTGGATCATCGCGCCGGGCTTTGCTGACGACCCGGAAAAGTTCGACCTGACGGTGCGCCTTGCGATCGTCATGTTCCCCTATCTGATGTGCATGTCGCTGACGGCCATGCTGAGCGGCATGCTGAATTCGCTGCACCACTTCTTTGCCGCAGCCATCGCTCCGGTCTTCCTCAATATCTTGATGATCGGTGCGCTCGGCTGGGCGCTGTGGACGGGGGCTGATCCCGCCGCGACCGCCTGGGCGCTGTCCTGGTCCGTGCTGGGGGCAGGCCTGTTGCAGATGGCCGTTGTCTATCTCGGCGTGCGCCATGCCGGCATCCGCATCGGCTTCAAACGTCCGCGTTTTACCCCCAACGTCAAGCGCTTGCTGGTGCTCGCCGTGCCCGCCGCCATCACCGGCGGCATCACTCAGATCAACCAGCTCATCGGCCAGGCGATTGCCTCGACGAAAGAGGGGGCAATCTCCGCCCTGCAATATGCCGACCGCATCTATCAGCTGCCGCTCGGCGTGGTGGGCGTCGCCGTCGGCGTCGTCCTCCTGCCGGAACTCGCGCGTGCGTTGAAGGGCGGTCACATGAACGAGGCGAAGGGGCTGCAGAACCGCTCGATCGAGTTCGTGCTGCTCCTGACGCTGCCGGCCGCTGCCGCAATCTGGGTGCTCTCCGACGAAATCATCCGGGTGCTTTACGAGCGCGGCGCCTTTTCCGAACAGAACACCGCGGTCGTCGCCTCGATCCTCGCGATCTATGGTATCGGACTGCCTGGCTTCGTGCTGATCAAGGCGCTCCAACCGGGTTATTACGCCCGCGAAGACACCAAGACGCCAATGCGTTTCACCATAGTATCGGTCGCGCTCAACACGGGGCTTGCCATCACGCTCTTCCCGATCTTCGAGGAGAGCGGCATTGCGATGGCCGAGGCCGCCGCCGGCTGGACCAACACCATTTTGCTGTTCTCCGTGCTGCTGTGGAGGGGGCACCTCGTTTTCGAGTGGTCACTGCTCACGCGCACCCTGCGTCTGATCATCGCCTCCGCCATCATGGCTGGCCTGCTCGTTTACCTCTCCGATCGTTGGGCTGCCTGGCTGGCTCCATCGAGCCCGCTCTTCGACCAGCTGCTGGCGCTGGGTGGTCTGATCGCGATCGCCATGCCGGTCTACTTCGGCATCGCCTTCCTGATCGGCGGCGCGGATTGGCGCCTGGTCCGTCGCAGCCTCAAGCGCAGGAAGAAAACCGCTGACGAGGCCGCAACGACCGCACCCGATCCGGATCAGCAGTAAGTCCAGGTGCGTTTCGGGCCGATATCGACATGCACGATGCCGTTGCAGTAACGCCCGATGCCGCCGATGCCCGGCGCGCTGCGGGCGGCCGCTACGATCCTCTTTTCGGGCACGCCGGGGACGCGAATGTCCGCTGCAAAACAGTGGCTGTGCTGGGAACGGCCGGAGCGCGGGCGATGCCCTGAGGTGACAACCGGCTTCTTGCCGGTCTTCTTGGCGATGTGGGCCAGGATCGCCTTCAATTCGTCGGGAAAGCAGTTGGCTTTGACGCTGACCCGCTGCAGCGTGTAGGCGACAGCAGTATCGTGCTTCATGAAAAAGTGTCGCTTCTTCTTCTCCACGGCCTCGACGGGGGTGAGGAGGCAGAGCGAAAGAACGCAGCCGAGCGCGACGCGAAACAAAGTGCGCATGAGTGACCTTCTGGAATGGAATTGTTCTTTTGAGCGATCCAGATCGCTTTCGGCGGGTTTTTATTCCCCGAAATGTGTCAAATTTGGTGCACTTTGCTGGTTTCTGCTTTTTGAGGCGTCGCGAGGCTGCGAATCACGGTTCCCTTGCGTCGCGAAATCATTCCCTAAACCCCTCGATTCTGGGAGGAAATTTCCCTATGCGTGACATCGACGGTGTCTTCGTCACACATCAAACCGAAAGTGCGATTTCATGAGCGGAAACAGCCTCTTTCTCGTCAGTCTGGTCGTGGACACCTATGATCGGGCCAAGGCCTTCTATTGCGATGCTCTCGGCTTCGAGTGCCTTGAGGACACCCAGATGCCCGACGGCAAACGCTGGCTGGTGGTCCGTCCAATCGGTTCCGAAGGCGCCTCGCTTCTCCTCGCCGAGGCGTCGAACGATGCCCAGCGTGCCGCGATCGGCAACCAGGCCGGTGGCCGCGTCGGCTTCTTTCTGAAAACGGATGATTTCGCCCGCGACCATGCGCGCTTCATGAAGGCGGGTGTCGTCTTCCAGGAGGCGCCGCGCCATGAGGTCTATGGAACCGTCGCAGTCTTCCAGGACATCTACGGCAATCTCTGGGACCTGATCGAGCCTGCGTCCACCGAACCCGCGGTCTCCGCCGAAGTGAGCGCTTGATTGCGCCCGGTCCGGCGTGCATAAGCCCTGACCGACGCGATCAGATGATCGGGCCCTCCACCAGCCTGTTGAGGATTACAATGACTGAGTTCAAGCCGCTGGTTTTCTCCGGCGTTCAGCCGACCGGCAATCTCCATCTCGGAAACTATCTCGGTGCCATCAGAAAGTTCGTCGCGCTCCAGGAAAACAACGACTGCATCTACTGCGTCGTCGACCTGCACGCACTGACGGCCCAGCTCGTCCACGAGGACATGGCGACCCAGATCCGCTCGATCACGGCCGCCTTCCTCGCCGCCGGCATCGACCCGAAGAAGCACATCGTCTTCAACCAGTCCCAGGTGCCGCAGCATGCGGAGCTCGCCTGGATCTTCAACTGCGTCGCCCGCATCGGCTGGATGAACCGGATGACCCAGTTCAAGGACAAGGCCGGCAAGGATCGCGAGCAGGCCTCGCTCGGCCTCTATGCCTATCCGAGCCTGATGGCCGCAGACATCCTCGTCTACCGCGCGACCCATGTGCCCGTTGGCGAAGACCAGAAGCAGCATCTGGAGCTCGCCCGCGACATCGCCATGAAGTTCAACCTGGACTTCCACGACAAGATTAAGCCGACGGGCCTCGGCATCGACATCAAGGTCGGCGAAGAGCCGGTGCATGCCTATTTCCCGATGGTAGAGCCGTTGATCGATGGCCCGGCGCCCCGCGTCATGAGCCTCAAGGACGGCACCAAGAAGATGTCGAAGTCGGATCCATCAGACCTTTCGCGCATCAACCTGATGGACGACCAGGACGCGATCTCCAAGAAGATCCGCAAGGCCAAGACCGATCCGGACGCGCTGCCGAGCGAAGTCGATGGCCTCAAGGGTCGCCCGGAAGCCGACAACCTCGTCGGCATCTTCGCAGCGCTCGCGGACCGCTCCAAAGCGGATGTTCTTTCTGAGTTCGGCGGCCAGCAGTTCTCCGTCTTCAAGCCGGCACTGATCGATCTGGCGGTCGCAGCACTTGGCCCGATCAATGCCGAGATGCGCCGCCTGATGGAAGACCCCGGTCACATCGATGCGGTCCTCCGGGACGGCGGCGAGCGTGCCCGCACCCGCGCTGAAAAGACCATGAACGAAGTCCGCGACATCATCGGATTCGTGCGATAAGGTCTCGGTCGCTGGCGGGTCCGCCCGGAGCCCGCCCGCGTCACATGTCATCGGTCCGGCGGCGGGATTCTCTATGGTTTCAACGCGTCTGTCACGTCTTGAAGGTCACCGCCGCAAGTTCATGGCGGTGATTGACAACACCCCGGAATGCTCGCGTGCTGTCCACTATGCCGGCCGCCGCGCCAAGAATTCCAATGGCGGACTGGTGCTGATCTACGTAATCCCGGAAGGCGACTTCCAGCAATGGCTGGGCGTCGAGGAGATCATGCGGGCCGAAGCGCGCGAAGAGGCCGAAGCCATCATGGCAAAGGCTGCCCAGACCGTGCGCGACACCATCGGTATCGAGCCGGAGCTGATCATCCGTGAGGGAAGCGCCTATCCCGAGATCAATGGTCTGATCGAGGAAGACCGCGACATCGCCATTCTCGTTCTGGCCGCAGGGTCGACGAAGGAAGGTCCGGGCCCTTTGGTCTCGATGATCGCCGGTCGAGCTGCTGCTTTCCCGATTCCGGTCACGGTGCTGCCGGATACGCTGACCAATGAGGAAATCGACGCGCTTTGCTAATTTGAGCATCCTGCCGATCACGTCTTGAAGATGGAGACTGCAGGGTCTATTTTTGAAGCATTCTAATCTTTAGCGGTGCACTCACCGCACGGAGGCCAACATGTTCATCCAGACCGAAGCCACGCCGAACCCGGCGACCCTGAAATTCTTGCCCGGCAAGGTGGTCATGGAGATGGGAACTGCCGAATTCCGCGACGAAGGCAGCGCCAGCGCCTCGCCGCTTGCTGCGCGCATCTTCGCGATCCCGGGCGTTACCGGCGTCTTCTTTGGCTACGACTTTGTCACCGTCTCCAAGGATGGCCCCGAATGGCATCACCTGAAGCCGGCGATCCTCGGCACGATCATGGAGCATTTCATGAGCGGTGCCCCGGTCATGGGCACGGCGTCGACTTCAGCACAGACCGATAGCGATGAGGAATTCTTCGATGCCGGCGACGAGACAATCGTCGCGACCATCAAGGAACTGCTCGAAACCCGCGTGCGTCCTGCTGTCGCCCAAGATGGCGGTGACATCACCTTCCGCGGCTTCAAGGACGGCAAGGTCTTCCTCAACATGAAGGGCTCCTGCGCCGGCTGCCCGTCCTCGACGGCGACCCTGAAGCATGGCGTCCAGAATCTTCTGCGCCACTTCGTTCCGGAAGTGCAGGAAGTCGAAGCGGTCTGATTAGACCGGACTGGAGACGACATGATCGTTCTTGCGATCGACACGGCGGGTGTGGACTGCGCAGCCGCCGTTTTTGATTCTGACACCGGCACCATCCTCGGTCGCGTCAGCGAAACCATCGGTCGCGGCCATGCCGAACGCCTGATGGCGATGATCGATGTGGCGCTTGACGAAGCGAAGCTCACGCTCGCCGATTTGCAGCGTATCGGCGTGACCGTCGGTCCGGGCTCCTTCACCGGTATCCGTGTCGGTGTCGCGTCCGCCCGTGGCCTGGCTCTTGCGCTCGGCGTAGAATGCGTTGGTGTCTCGACACTGGAAGTGCTGGCGCAGACCGCATCCGAACCGGAAAAGCCCGTGCTGGCCGCGATCAACGCCCATCGCGATCAGGTCTATGCCCAGAGCTTCGAACACAGTGCGCCTCAGGGCGAGCCACTGCTGCTGGAGCTCGACGACTATCTCGCCCGCGCCGTAGTCCCGGGCATAACACTTGTCGGCTCGGCTGCTGCCCTTGTTGCCGACCGTGAGGTTGAAACCGCCCCCGATCACTACCCGATCGAGATCGTCGCGCGCATTTCAGGAATGGCGAAAGCTCAGGGCAAGCCGAAGCCGCTTTATCTGCGCGGACCGGATGCGAAACCGCAGACCGGGTTTGCCGTATCGAGAGCCTGACATGCGCGACAACCTGTTCTACCGCCAGCCTGAATTCGAAATCGTGCCCATGATCTCCGAACACTGCCGTGCAGTGGCCGAGCTGCATGCCCAGCGCTTTCCCCGCGCCTGGGGCGACGGCGAGTTCCTCAGCCTGCTCCTCCAGCCCAACAGCTTCGGCTTTGCTGCTTGGCAGACCAATACGCTGATCTTCAAGGCGCCGTTGGCCGGCTTTGTCCTCTCTCGCGAAGTGGCCGGCGAAGCGGAAATCCTGACGATTGCTGTCGGCGACAAGGTCGCCCGCTTCGGCCTGGGCTGGCGCCTCATGCAGGCGGCGCTTCGCGAGGCGAAGGCGAGGGGCGGCGAATCCATGTTCCTTGAGGTCGATGACGGCAACCACGCAGCCCTCGGGCTCTACCGCAAGCTCGGCTTCGAGAAGGCCGGAGAGCGTCCGGCCTATTACACCGATGAAAACGGCCGCCGGTCCTCCGCGCTTGTCATGCGCCGCGATCTTCGCTAACCGGTCGGTTGGACGAACCGACCTTCTGCGGATATGCTGACACCATGAATGACGCCCTGAAATCGTTGGAAACGCTGTGTGCCGAGCGGGGTATGCGCATGACCGAGCAGCGCCGCGTCATTGCTCGCATCCTCGAAGAATCCGACGATCATCCCGATGTCGAGGAGCTTTACCGCCGCTCGTCGAAGGTCGATGCCAAGATCTCGATCTCCACGGTCTACCGCACCGTCAAGCTCTTCGAAGACGCCGGCATCATCGAGCGGCACGATTTCCGCGATGGACGCTCGCGCTACGAGACCGTGCCGGAAGAACACCACGATCACCTGATCGACCTGAAGACCGGCACCGTTGTCGAATTCCACTCTCCGGAAATCGAAGCGCTCCAGGAGCGCATTGCCCGCGAACACGGCTTCCGCCTCGTCGGCCATCGCCTTGAGCTTTACGGCATTCCGTTGTCGAAAGACGAGAAGTGAGCCGATGCCCGCCATGCCAGTGAGGCCCGCGTGATCAACTGGCTGAGGGTCGGGCTCTATCTGATCGTACTGCTCGTGGTCTCTGGCCTGCTGATCCCGGTCCAGCTTTTGGCACTGCGCTTCGACTGGCCGCTCCGCCGGCGTTTGCCGCGCCACTGGCATCGTCTGGCCCTCTGGTTCCTCGGCATCCGCGTCCATGGCCACGGCGCGCTCGACACCCGCCGCCCCCTGATGATCGCCGCCAATCACGCTTCCTGGAAAGATATTCTCGTCCTCGGCTCACTCGCCGATGTCACCTTCATCGCAAAGACCGAGGTTGCCTCCTGGCCCGTCTTCGGCTTCCTGGCAAGGTTGCAGAAAACCATCTTCGTCGTGCGGGAAGAAAAGCGCCGAACCGGTGATCAGGTCAACGAGATCGCGGCCCGCATGGCCGATGGCGAAATCGTCGTGCTCTTCCCGGAAGGCACGACGTCCGATGGCAACCGTATCCTGGGCATCAAGTCCTCGCTCTTTGGGGCGGCCGCGGCCGCCCTGCCACCCGAAGACGACGCGGTGGTGCATGTCCAGCCGGTCGCGATTGCCTATACCCGCGTCCAAGGCATGCCCATGGGCCGCTATCACCGTCCGATCGCTGGTTGGCCCGGCGATATCGGCCTTGTGGAGCATCTGCTCGGCGTCCTGCGTGCAGGGGCCATCGATGTCGATGTCACCTTTGGCGAGACGGTGGAGTTCAAAAAGGGCGACAGCCGCAAGGCACTTGCCACCCGCATTGAGGAGCAGTTGCGCTCGATGCTGCTCGCCCATCTGCGCGGCCGTCACGGTCGCTGAGCCTTACAGACAATTTTTCGGTTTAATCGCGGCCCGAAAACCACTAAATAGCGCGCCATGACCCAGGAAACCGCGACCCTCTCCGAAACCCCGGCGCCGGGCGCCAATACGCGCAAGGTCTTCATCAAGACCTATGGCTGCCAGATGAACGTCTATGACAGCGGCCGCATGGCCGATGCCCTGGCGGCGGATGGCTATGCCCCGACCGAGGTTATGGAAGAGGCCGATCTCGTCCTGCTCAACACCTGTCACATCCGCGAAAAGGCCGCCGAAAAGGTCTATTCGGCGCTCGGCCGCCTGCGTGAGCACAAAAAGGTGCGTGCGGCGGAAGGCAAGGAATTCATGATCGGCGTCGCCGGCTGTGTGGCCCAGGCCGAAGGCGAGGAGATTTCCCGTCGAGAGCCGGCCGTTGATGTCGTGATTGGCCCGCAGACCTATCACCGTCTGCCGCAGGCGCTGCACAAGGCCCGTGCCGGTGAGCGCGTGGTCGACACCGAATATGCGCTGGAAGACAAGTTCGAGCATCTGCCGGACCCGACCAAGGTTGTCGGCAAGCCTCGCTCGGTCACCGCCTTTCTTACGGTGCAGGAAGGCTGCGACAAGTTCTGCACCTTCTGCGTGGTGCCTTACACTCGTGGGTCGGAAGTCTCCCGCCCGCTCTCCCAGCTTTTGGGGGAAGCCCGTCGCCTGGTCGACAGTGGTGTGCGCGAGCTGACTTTGCTCGGCCAGAATGTAAACGCCTGGCATGCCGAGGACGAACAGGGCAGGGCGATCGGCCTCGGCGATCTCCTTTACAAGCTTGCCGAAATCCCCGGTCTCGCCCGTTTGCGCTACACCACCAGCCACCCGCGCGACATGGATGACCGTCTGATCGAGGCGCATCGTGACCTGCGCATGCTGATGCCTTACCTGCATCTGCCGGTGCAGTCCGGCTCCGACCGGATCCTGAAGGCCATGAACCGCCGCCACAAGGCCTCCGAATACCTTGCGCTGATCGAGCGCATCCGCTCTGTCCGTCCAGACATCGCGCTGTCTGGCGATTTCATCGTCGGTTTCCCGGGCGAGACGGAAGAGGATTTCGAAGACACGATGAATCTCGTGCGCGAAGTGAACTACGCGCAGGCTTACTCGTTTAAGTATTCAACACGGCCAGGAACACCGGGTGCCGATTTGCCCGACCATGTGGCCGAGGATGTGAAGACGGAACGCCTGGCTCGGCTCCAGGCGCTGTTGCTCGGGCAGCAGCAGGCCTTCATGCAGTCGATGATTGGCAAGATCATCGATCTGCTCTTGGAGAAGCCGGGGCGTATGCCGGGACAGCTGATTGGACGCTCGCCCTGGCTGCAGTCTGTGAATGTTGATGCAAAGTCATCGCAAATCGGTGACATTATACAGGTACGAATCACCGCAGCCGGCCCAAACAGCTTGTTTGCCGAGGTGGCAGAGGGTTAGAGTGAGGGCCTGAACCTGATCGCAACAGGAGCCTGATCGCTTGAACGCAACAGAAGTGGTTTCCTCACCCTCGCGCAATGTCCGCACAACTGCGACCGACGCCAATCACTTCATCTTGACGTTCGAGAACAACCGGCTTGCGAGCGAGCTCTTCGGTCAATTCGACCAGCATCTGAAACTTCTCGAGCAGCGCCTTCAGATCGAAGCCCGTGCGCGTGGCAATTCTGTCGCCATTACGGGCGAGTTGCAGGCCACCAACCAGGCCCGCCGTGCGCTTGATTTCCTCTACGCCCGCCTGCAGAGCGGCGGATCGGTCGACGCTTCTGACGTCGAAGGTGCGATCCGCATGGCGGTGGCCGCCGACGATCAGCTGTCTCTGCCGACAATGGAGCGCAAGGCCAAGCTCTCTATGGCCCAGATCTCCACGCGCAAAAAGACGATTGCCGCCCGCACCCCGACCCAGGACGCCTATATGCGCGCGCTCGAACGGTCGGAAATGGTCTTCGGTGTCGGCCCGGCCGGTACGGGTAAGACCTATCTCGCCGTTGCCCATGCGGCCCAGTTGCTGGAGCGCGGTGTGGTAGATCGTATCGTGCTGACCCGCCCGGCCGTCGAAGCCGGTGAGCGTCTGGGCTTTCTGCCCGGTGACATGAAGGAGAAGGTCGATCCGTATCTTCGCCCGCTCTATGACGCGCTCTACGATATGATCCCCGGCGACAAGGTCGAACGTGCCATCACCGCAGGCGTCATCGAAATTGCCCCTCTCGCCTTCATGCGCGGACGGACGCTCGCCAATGCCGCGATCATCCTCGACGAGGCGCAGAACACCACCTCGATGCAGATGAAGATGTTCCTCACCCGCCTCGGCGAGAACGGCCGCATGATCATCACCGGCGACCCGAGCCAGGTCGATCTGCCGCGCGGCGTGACCTCAGGGCTCGTCGAGGCCTTGCAGGTGCTGAAGGGCGTGGAGGGCGTGTCGGTCGTCCGCTTCAAGGATACGGATGTCGTGCGTCACCCGCTTGTCGGCCGCATCGTGCAGGCCTATGACGCCAAGTACAAGGTACAGGACGAGAGCGAGCAGAGCGAGCACTAGGGCCCGCTCTGCGATAAAACGATGAGCCAGTTGGATATACAGATCGCCGTCGAGGCAGACGGTTGGGCAGACGAGGCAGCGTTGGAGGCTTTGGCCCTTCGCGTTCTTGGTGAAGCTGAACGCTATATGGCAGCGAACGAGAGCCAGCCCTTCCCGAAGCAACCGACCGAAGTTTCTCTCGTATTCGGTGACGACGATATGATCCGCGAGATCAACGCCGAATGGCGCGACAAGGACAAGCCGACCAACGTCCTGTCCTTCCCCGCCTTCCCGGTGACGCCCGGCAAGATGCCGGGGCCGATGCTCGGCGATATCATCATCGCCCGCGAGACGGTGGAGCGCGAGGCGGTCGATCTCGAAAAGAGTTTCGAGGATCATTTGACCCATTTGATGGTTCATGGATTTCTGCATCTGTTCGGCTATGACCACATCGAAAATGATGATGCAGAGAAAATGGAATCGCTGGAGACTCGCATTCTGGCGAAACTTGGCCTATCTGACCCCTATGCGGGACAAGACCCGATCTGATAGTTTGGAACAATGACCGATTTTGCGACAAGAACGGCCCCCGAGGCCAAAGAAAGCAACGAAGGATCGTCTTCGGACGAGGGCAGTAGTCCTACGCGAGCGGAAAGCTCGGCCCGACAACATCCTTCCTTCTGGGCCCGACTGGGCCGCATCCTGAAGCCGTCCTCCTCCACGAGCCTGCGCGAAGACCTGACGGTCGCCCTGAGCGCCGATGCCAGCCTCGGAGAGGCCTTCACGCCCGAAGAGCGGGCGATGCTCAACAACATTCTCCGCTTCCGCGAAGTCCGCGTTGAAGACATCATGGTCCCACGTGTCGATATCGAAGCTGTGGACCAGAGCGTGACCATCGGCGAGTTGATGACCATCTTCGATGTATCCGGACGCTCGCGTATGCCCGTCTATGCCGACACGCTGGACGATCCGCGCGGCATGGTCCACATCCGTGACCTGCTGTCCTACGTCACCAAGCAGGCCCGCAGTCGCAGGCGTGTAACGGCCAAGGCCGCCAACGGAGCGAACGGTGGCGAGAAGGCTGAAAAGACCGAAAAGGTCGAGAAGTCTGCCAAGCCGAAGATCGACTTTGATCTGGCCCGCATCGATCTCAGCAAAACGGTCGCCGAAGCCGGTATCATCCGCTCAATCCTTTTCGTGCCGCCCTCGATGCTGGCCTCCGACCTGATGAGCCGCATGCAGGCAGCACGCACCCAGATGGCGCTCGTGATCGACGAATATGGTGGCACCGACGGTCTCGTCAGCCACGAGGACATCGTCGAAATGGTCATCGGCGACATTGACGACGAACATGACGACGAAGAAGTCATGTTCAGCCGCGTCTCCGACGATGTCATTATCGCCGACGCACGCGTCGAACTGGAAGAGATCGCCGAAGCGATCGGTCCGGATTTTGACATTGCCGACCGGATCGAAGACGTCGACACGCTGGGTGGTCTGATCTTCTCGGCGCTCGGACGCATCCCGGCGCGTGGCGAAGTTGTCCAGGCTCTGCCCGGCTTCGAATTCCATATCCTGGATGCGGATCCGCGCCGCATCAAGCGCGTCCGTATCGGCCGCAAGCGGGCCGGCGCACGCCGTCGGTCAACTGCCAAGGGTGATGTGGAAGCTCGTGCGGACGAGGCTGCCGAGGCAAACGCCTCGAAGGCCACCGTTGCTCCATCGGGTGAGACTGCAGCGAAGTCGCGTACACGGGCGGCTGCCAAGCCGCGCGGAACGAAGGTCGAAACACCACCCGTCGTCGAGCCTGCCCCGGAAGCCCCGTTGGCCGAGATGGAAAGCGCCGAGCGACCGTCAGTCTGACGGTCGCCACCCTCGGCACCGAAAACCGCGACATGGCCTGCGTTTTTTGGGAGACTGGCCACGACTGATTCGGGGCATAAGGGGTGGACATGCAGGCTTTGGCAGCGAGGATCCTGCTCATGTGGGGTCTCAGGCGGGCAGGGCTCGCGGTGCTCGCAGGTGCAATCGGGGCGCTCGCCCTGCCGCCCTTCGACATCTTCGCATCGATGTTCATTTCCTTCACGCTGCTGGTCTGGCTGCTGGACGGTGCGACCGGCAATGCCGATACGGGCAGGGCAGGGCTTTCGTCCTCCTTCTGGACGGGCTGGCTCTTTGGTCTAGGGTATTTTGTCTGTGGCCTCTGGTGGCTCGGAAACGCTCTGCTGCTGGAAGCGGACGAATTCGCCTGGGCAATCCCGCTTGCGGTTCTGGGCCTGCCCGCCGTGCTCGCCATCTTCTATGGACTGGCCACGATGCTTGCACGTCTCGTCTGGTCGGATGGGATGGGCCGCATAGCAGCACTTGCTGCCGCCTTCGGCTTTGCCGAGTGGCTCCGCAGCTTCGTCGCGACCGGTTTCCCCTGGAATGCGATCGGCTATGCCGCCATGCCCGTCCCCTTGATGATGCAGTCGAGCCATGTGCTCGGCGTCCTCGCCATTACACCGCTGGCCGTCTTTGTCTTTGCAACTCCGGCACTCCTCGGCACGCGTCGCGGGGCGTGGCCCGGCTTGCTGCTGGCCGCGAGCCTTCTCAGCGCGCATCTGGGTTATGGCGCCTACCGTCTTTATGTCGCGCCGGTGTTTCCGACGGACAATACGCTCACTGTCCGCCTCGTGCAGCCATCGATCGATCAGTCGCAAAAGATGGAGAACACCGACCGCATCGGCATCTTCGAAAAGCACTTGGCGCTGACGGCTGCAGCACCGGAGGAAGGCAAGCCCCGGCCGGATGTGATCGTTTGGCCGGAAACCTCGGTCCCCTTCATCCTGACGGAAAACCCCGACGCTCTGACGCGCATCGGCGATGTGCTCGAGGGAGGACAGATCCTGCTGACCGGCGCCGTCCGGGCCGAAGAGCGCGGCGCGGGCCAGATGCCGCTCTACTATAATTCCGTCTACATGATCGACGACAAGGGTCAGATCCTCGCCGCAAGCGACAAGGTTCACCTGACGCCCTTCGGAGAATACGTGCCCTATGAGAGCCTGTTGCGGGAATTCGGGATCGAGGAGCTGATCAGCCTGCCCGGCGGCTTCACCGCAGCCTCCAGCCGCACGCCTTTGAAACTTCCTTCAGGCCTCGGGCTCTATCCGTTGATCTGCTATGAGGCGATCTTTCCGGCGGAAATTGCGCCTGATCTCGCTGGCGCCAGTGTCATCCTGAACGTCACCAATGACGCCTGGTTCGGCGCAACCCCGGGCCCATACCAGCATTTTCTCCAGGCCCGCTTGCGTGCCGTAGAGACTGGCGTGCCGTTGATCCGGGTGGCCAATAACGGCATTTCCGCCGTGATTGACCCCTACGGACGCGTCATTGAGGGACTTTCTCTTGATGCCGTCGGAGCGTTGGATGCAACCTTCGGTGTAGAATCTGTCCCGAAAGAAAGTCCCCACAACCACAATTTAAACTTTTGGTTGGTGCTGGTGTCTATGAGCCTTTTGGCTGTAATTTCTAGTCTGGGTTTTATTAGGCGGACGAATTGACCAAAAACCCCTAAAATTGCATAGTGGCTCAGACCGATAATCTGCAAGTATGCTGAAAGATCATCGATGGCGAGCACAACGTCTCGTTATGGTGTGGCGGGCAAGGGGTTATGGTCGCAACGCCAACAATTTTGTCAGGACGACATTAATGATCGAGAACAAGAAGAAGCCGAACCCGATTGACATCCATGTCGGAAGCCGGATTCGCCTTCGTCGTACGATGCTGGGCATGAGCCAGGAGAAGCTTGGTGAAAGCCTCGGGATCACCTTTCAGCAGATCCAGAAATATGAAAAGGGCACCAACCGCGTTGGTGCGAGCCGCCTTCAGAACATTTCCAACATTCTGACTGTGCCGGTATCCTTCTTCTTTGAAGATGCGCCAGGCGATCAGCCGTCGAACTCTGGCATGGCGGAAGCCTCCAGCTCGAATTATGTCGTCGACTTCCTGTCGTCCTCCGAAGGCCTGCAGCTCAACCGCGCCTTCGTGAAGATCGGCGACGCCAAGGTCCGTCGCAAGATCGTCGATCTGGTCAAGGCGCTGGCGGCCGAAGCTGACAGCGAGTGAGCTGAATATACGCCTGACAAAGAGAGCGGCCGCAGGGCCGCTTTTTTTATGTCCGCAGAAGGAAAAATTTACTCACATAAAGATATATTTATGTGGTTGTGTCCTTGTCATCGGGTTTCGAACTGAGTAACGATGCCCGCCATCCATACTTTGAGGGGAATCCCGATGCGTGCGAATTATCTTTTTACCAGTGAGTCCGTATCCGAAGGTCATCCGGACAAGGTTTGTGACCGAATCTCCGACGAAATCGTCGACCTTGTTTATCGTGAAGCCGCCAAAACTGGCGTCGACCCCTGGACCGTACGCATCGCATGCGAAACGCTTGCCACCACCAATCGCGTCGTCATCGCCGGTGAAGTCCGCCTTCCACCGAGCCTGATGAAGACCGACAAGAATGGCAACGAGGTCATCAACCCCGCCAAGTTCAAATCCGCCGCCCGCAAGGCGATCCGCGACATCGGCTACGAGCAGGACGGTTTCCACTGGAAGACGGCCAAGATCGATGTGCTCCTGCATTCGCAGTCCGCGCACATCGCACAGGGCGTCGACAAGGCAGCCGACAGTTCCAACAGCGAAGGCGCTGGCGACCAGGGCATCATGTTCGGTTACGCCTGCAAGGAAACGCCGGACCTGATGCCGGCCCCGATCTACTATTCGCACAAGATCCTTCAGACGCTTTCCACCGCTCGCAAGAAGGGCGAGGGCGATGTCGGCAAGCTCGGCCCCGACGCCAAGAGCCAGGTCACCGTCCGTTACGTCGACGGCAAGCCGGCCGAAGCCACCTCGATCGTTCTCTCCACCCAGCATCTAGACGATAGCTGGGACTCCAAGAAGGTTCGCGAGGTCGTCGAGCCCTTCATCCGCGAAGCGCTGGGCGAATTGAAGATTGCCGACGATTGCGCATGGTACATCAACCCGACCGGCAAGTTTGTCATCGGCGGCCCGGATGGTGACGCCGGCCTCACCGGCCGCAAGATCATCGTCGACACCTATGGCGGTGCGGCGCCGCATGGCGGCGGCGCTTTCTCCGGCAAGGACACGACCAAGGTTGACCGCTCGGCCGCTTACGCCGCCCGCTACCTCGCCAAGAACGTCGTCGCTGCCGGTCTCGCCGAGCGCTGCACGATCCAGATCTCCTATGCCATCGGCATTGCCCAGCCGCTGTCGATCTATGTCGACCTGCATGGCACCGGCACGGTGACCGAGGACGAGGTCGAAGCCGGCATCCGCAAGGTCATGGACTTGTCCCCGTCGGGCATTCGCCGCCATCTTGACCTGAACAAGCCGATCTATGCTAAGACGTCGGCCTACGGCCATTTCGGCCGCAAGGCTGGCCGCGATGGTTCCTTCTCCTGGGAGAAGCTGGATCTGGTCAAGCCGCTCAAGGATGCGATCAAGGCTTGATCTGAATGACGGAACAGGAACGCAGGACGAGGTCGACCGAAGCTTTCTTCGGTCGACGCAAGGGCAAGCCGTTGCGCGAGCAACAGGTCGAGCGCATGGAAACCGTCCTGCCGGAACTGAAGGTCGACTTGGCATCGCAGGTGCCGGCCGACCTCAAGCCGCTCTTCCCTCTTCCTGTTGACAAGATCCGCCTCGAAATCGGCTTCGGGGGCGGTGAGCATCTGGTTCACCGTGCCCGGACCAATCCGACCACCGGCTTCATCGGCGTGGAGCCCTTCGTCAACTCCATGGCGAAACTGCTCGCGGTCGTCGAGGCCGAGGGCCTGAAGAACATTCGCGTCTACGACGATGATGCCACGCAATTGCTGGACTGGCTGCCGGAAGGCCAGATCGATCAGATCGATCTCCTCTATGCCGATCCCTGGCCCAAGAAAAAGCATTGGAAGCGTCGCTTCGTCTCGCAGGTGAACCTACAACGCTTCCACAAGGTCCTGAAGCCGGAAGGCATTTTCTGCTTCGCCTCTGACATCGACACTTACGTCAACTGGACGCTGCAGCACTGCCGCGATCATGGTGGGTTCGAATGGACAGCTCGCAATGCGAGCGACTGGCTCACGCCCTATGATGGCTGGCCGGGGACGCGCTACGAAGCCAAGGCCCGGCGTGAAGGCCGGTCATCGGCCTATCTCACATTTCGCAAGCGCTGATTCGCATCTCGGCGAGACGGACGGTCGCTGCACCTGTTAGTGCAGCGAAACAGTCTTCAGGTCGTCTTCTGCAGCCTTGAAAAAGGTGCTCGACCTGTTGTCGGTGAGCAGGATCGGCGTGCCGTCTGCGGCAAACAAAGCCCAGAGATCCAGCGTTGGATCGATTTCCGGGGCTTCCGGAAAGCAGCGGGACACTTCGTCTGATTTCATCTTCCTGATATAGCCCACTTCGCCGGCGCCGAGATGCGCCAGTTCGGATTTCGTCAGGCTGGATGAGGCTTCTTTGAGTAACATTCCGATCCTCCGCGTATGAGGGAGAGGCGGCAGAACATTGCCGCGAACTTCATTCTGCGGTGGAGATGTTAATTTTCCTTACCAGATGCACGGGATCATGCTGGATGATCTCGATTGCCAGAAGGCCGTTTCTCAGCGAGGCCCCGGTCACTTCCATACCGTCCTCAATAGCAAAGACCCGCTGAAACTGACGTGAAGCAATGCCGCGGAAGAGATAATCCGCCTCCTCGCGTTCTGCCTGCTTGCCCCGGATCACGAGCTGCTTGGCCTCCACGCTGACATCGAGTTCGTTTTCGTCAAAACCAGCCACGGCGAGCGTGACGCGCAGCCGTTCTACGCCCTTCTGCGGCGCCAGCCGCTCGATGTCGTAGGGCGGGTAGCCATCGCTACCCCGTGGGCGCCGAAAGGCACTACCGTCCCCGGTGTCGAAGGTGATGATGAAGGCTTCGGATGGCAGTCTGTTGCGCGTCATTCCATTCCCTTGTGCAGTCCTGAAGGACTGTCGTCGTCTACCAAATATGGGAAATCGCACGGCCCACGACAAGCACTGTCTTGCTTGACAAAAGCGAACCCGCGTTCCAAGCCTCGGCCTTTCGACTTTAGGATTGCGCCATGACAGAACCCCGCAAGATCATCATCGATACCGACCCCGGTCAGGACGATGCAGCCGCCCTCATGCTCGCCTTTGCCAGCCCCGATGAACTCGACCTGCTCGGCATCACCACCGTCGCCGGCAACGTGCCCCTCACGATGACGAGCCGCAATGCCCGCATCGTCTGCGAGCTCTGCGGCGAGACCGACCGGCGCGTCTTCGAAGGGGCTGATCGACCCATGGTACGCCCGCTCGTCACAGCCGAACACGTCCATGGCAAGACAGGTCTCGATGGCGCGGTTTTGCCAGAGCCGACCATGGCGGCGCAGAGCCAGCACGCCGTGGACTTCATCATCGAGACGGTCCGCAACGAGCCGGAGGGCACCGTTACGCTCTGCACGCTCGGCCCGCTGACCAACATCGGCCTTGCGCTTCAGAAGGCGCCGGACATCGCCTCGCGCGTCAAGGAGCTGGTGATGATGGGCGGTGGCTTCTCCGAGGGGGGCAACATCACGCCGGCCGCCGAATTCAACATCTATGTCGATCCGCATGCCGCGGCTGCCGTCCTTGGTTCAGGCATCCCGGTCACCGTCATGCCGCTCGATGTCACCCACCAGCTGATGACCACCAAGGCCCGCGTTGCCCGCATGGCCGCGCTCGGGACAAAGCCGGCTAAGGTTATGGTCGAGTGGTTGGAATTCTTCGAGCGCTTCGACGAGGAGAAATACGGCTCGGACGGCGGCCCCCTGCATGATCCGACCGTTGTCGCCTACCTTTTGAAGCCCGAGCTTTTCTCTGGTCGCCACTGCAACGTCGAGATCGAGCTGCAGTCCGAGCTGACGGTCGGCATGACCGTTGTCGACTGGTGGCGCGTCTCCGGCCGCACCCCGAATGCGACCTTCATGCGCAGCGTCGATGCCGACGGCTTCTTCGATCTGTTGATCGAGCGCTTTGCCCGCCTTTGAGCGAATGAAAAAGGGCGCGGCCTCGGCAGCGCCCTTTGATTTGGATTTGGATTTGGGCTTGGGCTCTGAACCTCAGAACTCTTCCCAATTGTCGGCGCTTGAAGCGGCGCCGCCTGCTGCGGCCACCTTGCGAGGAGCCGGCGTATAGACCGGTGCCCTGGGGCTTGCAGCCGTTGAGGTTGCGGGGCTTCGCATCGTCTCTGCCGCAGCGCGCAGGGCCGCAACGGGCGCGGCGGCACCCGTGACCTGGAACTTCGCCACCAGGCCGCGCAGCGTATCGGACTCGTTGCGCAGCGCCATGCTGGCCGCCGTCGTCTCTTCCACCATCGCAGCGTTCTGCTGGGTCACCTGGTCCATCTGGTTGACGGCTGCATTCACCTCCTTGAGGCCGGAGGCCTGTTCACTGGCCGAAGCGGAGATCTGGCGAATGAGCCCGTTGATCTGCATGACCTGCTGGGCGATCTTTTCGAGCGTCTGACCGGCTTCGCCGACAAGCTCGACGCCGTCCTTGACCTGGGCGGCCGAGGCATTGATCAGCGCCTTGATCTCCTTGGCGGCCGTTGCCGAACGCTGGGCGAGCTCACGGACTTCCTGCGCGACGACTGCAAAGCCCTTGCCGGCTTCCCCGGCGCGGGCCGCTTCCACACCCGCATTGAGCGCGAGCAGGTTGGTCTGGAAGGCAATCTCGTCGATGACCCCGATGATGCGGGAGATTTCCCGCGACGACTGCTCGATGCCATGCATCGAAGCGACTGCCTTCTGCACCACCTCGCCGGACTTTTCGGCATCCTTGACGGCAACCGAAACAGTGTTTGCCGCCGTCCCGGCATTGTCTGCGCTCGAATTGACCTGTTCGGTCAGCTCGTTCAGAGCCGCCGCGGTTTCTTCGAGGCTCGCCGCCTGCTGCTCGGTTCGCTTGGAAAGGTCTGCAGCGCTTTCGGAGATCTCGCTAGTGCCGGCGGCGATGTTGACCACGCTGCCGTTCACGGAGGCGAGTGCCTGTTCAAGGCTTGTCACGGCATCGTTGAAGTCGCGCTTCAGCGCGGCATACTCGCCGGGGAATTCGTCGGCGATCCGATAGGTAAGATTGCCCTGGGAGAGCTGCGCGAGACCGCTTCCGAGCGCGGTCACGACATGCTGTTGCACCGAAGCGGATTGATTGCGTTCGTCTTCGTTGCGACGGCGCTCGCCTTCGGCGGCCTTGCGCTGCGCATCGGCTTCGGCAGCAAGCATGTTGCTTTCGGCGAGCTTGTGGCGGAAGCCGTCGAGCGCCTTGGCGACAAGACCGATCTCATCCTGGCGATCCTGGTTTGAGACGTCGCTGGCATAGTCGCCCTTGGTCATGCGCTCGACGTCGCCGACGAGACCATGCAACGGGCGCTGAGCGATCGAGCGCACTGCAAGAAACAGCGCCAGCATGACGGCGCCGAGCACGATCAGGCCGCCGACGATCATCATCAGCGTCTGCGCCTCGACCGGTGCATTGATCGCCGCATGCGGGATATCGATGATAACAGCCCATGTGGTGTTCACGCCCGGCACGGCAAAGGGATAGAGCAGCCGGTCGAAGCCTTCGCCATTGGCGTCTGCAAGGTTGGGAACGAGGCTGCCGGTACCGCTTGAGAGTGCCGTCTTCAGCGCGTCTGCGCCGGCTTCCTCATACGGCTTCATCAAGAGTTCGTCCGTCGGAGCCACCAGCCATTGCTGGCCCTGTGCCACGAGCAGCACGCGCCCGGTCTCGAAAGGCTTGAGCGCCTTGAGCTTGTCGGACAGGGACAGAAGTGAGATGTCGACACCGCTGACGCCGATCATCTTGCCGCCGGAGAACACCGGATAGGCGATGGAACTCATTGTGGTCGGCACATCGGTGCCTTCGGCCAGATAGGGAGCCGTAATCGCGCCTTTGCCGCTCTTGGCCGCAAGCGCATACCATTCGGCGTCATACTTGGCGGCGAAGGTCGAGAACTGGATCGCGCCATTGCGATCCTTGGACCAGTAGGGGGTGTAAATCCCGTCGTCATTGGCTCCCAGGTTTGCCTGTCCCTTGACGTCGTCCTTGCGGCCGTCAATGGCGCCGGGCGCTTCCGCCATCCAGCTTCCGAAAGCGAACGGGTTCTGTTCGAGATTGGCCTTGAGGATGTTCGTGATGCCCTGGCGATCGAAGGATTGTCCCTCATGGCCGCGGCCGATGACGCCGGCCATTGTGCGGGCCGCACTCGCCAGTTCGCCGATATCGCCGGCAACTTCACGGGCGATCGATTTCGCCTCTGCATCCGCCTGTTCCATGGTCAGCGCGTGAACACGGTCGCGGGTCTGCGAAATCAGAACGAGATTGGAAAGGAAAAGCACAAGTCCGATGGCGACGCCGGTGACGACCAGGAGCTTGGCGGCGATCGAACGGGTAAAGAAGGCGAACATGGAAGCCTCGAAAACTGAGGATCAGGACGCAGGGACATTCATTCCACACCCTCATGGCGTGGCCGGGCGCGCTTTCGCGCACCCTGATCACGACCGATGCTATGTTCCATTGCTTAACGGGCAATAAATCAGACTTAAGCGGCCTGATTAAGTATCAAAGCGAGGCCGTCACATCGGCGGCCACGGGGATCGACGGCTGGGCACCGGCCTTGAGGCAGGCAAGCGATCCGGCCACGGCTGCGCGGCGCAGCGCATCGCCGAAAGCAAGACCTGCGTCCAGGCTCGCGGCAAGATAGCCGCAGAAGGTGTCACCAGCGCCGACCGTATCGACCGGCACGATCTTCAGGCCCTTGGTCCGGTGCAGATTACCACCTTCGGCAGCAATCACGCCATCGGCACCGAGGGTCACGATCAGGATCTGCCCGGTCTTGCCATGCATGTCGAGGAGGATCTGCTCCCGCTCTTCGGCTGTCAGGTTGTCACGGCCGACCAGTCGTTCGAACTCGGTCTCGTTGGCGATGACGATATCGGCAAGCGCCGCCAGGTCTTCTGTCTCCGGGATGAGGGGGGCGATGTTGAGCACTGTGCAGACGCCCCGGGCTTTTGCGCTCGTCAGCGCAGCCTCGACGGAGCCCGCTGGCACCTCCTGCTGCACCATCAGGATATCGCCGTTCTGCATACCCTCTACAGCGCTCTCGGCCTGCGCAGCGCTGACGGTGCCGTTGGCGGCGGGCACGACAGCAATCATGTTCTCGCCGTCGCCACCCACCAGGATGAGCGCGGTGCCGGTCGGGCCGTCGACGCGGGCAACGGCCGAAAGGTTTGCACCTGCCTTGTCGAGAAGATCGAGCGCCGGGCCTGCGAACTCGTCGCGACCAACGGCGCCGACCATGCGCACCTCGGCCCCGGCGCGCCGGGCTGCCAGCGCCTGGTTCGCACCCTTGCCGCCCGCTGCCGTTGCAAATCCCGTCCCGGCGACCGTTTCACCCGGCTTTGGCAGCCTGGGCGTGGTGGCAACGAGGTCCATGTTGATGGAGCCGAAGACGGTGATCATGAGCGCGGTGCCTCCCTGAATGCTCTAGGCTGTCGCGCTCTTTTGGACCGGGTCTCAGTCCTCGTCAACAACCCTGAGCTTGAGGAGACCCGTGCGGCTCTCGACGGCGCGACTGGGCGCCTCGTCGCCATCCTCTCGTCCGCCGGGTGTTTCGAATTCCATGGCTTCGATCTTGGCGCCGCGTTTTGCCAGCTTGTCCGAGGATGTGATGATCATCTCGACATCCTTCTGGGCTGCGAGGAAGTGGCTCTGAAGCTTTCGCGTCCGATCATCAAGACGTCCAAGATCTTCCATTAGGCGGATGACTTCGCCCTGGATCAGATGCGCCTGCTCGCGCATGCGCTGGTCCTTCAGCACCGCCTGGATCACCTGGATCGAGAGCATCAGCAGCGACGGCGAAACGATCACCACTTTCTGCCGGTGCGCCTTCTGCACGATGCCTTCGAAGTTTTCGTGGACCTCGGCGAAGATCGATTCCGACGGCACGAACAGGAAGGCCATATCCTGGGTCTCGCCGGGGATCAGGTACTTCTCCGAGATGTCGCGGATATGCACCTCCATATCCCGGCGGAACTGCTGCGAGGCAGCCTTCTTCTGTTCCGGATTTTCCGTCTCCCGGATCACGTTCCAGGCTTCGAGCGGGAACTTCGCATCCACCACCAGTGGCGGCGAATTGTTCGGCATCCGGATGGTGCAGTCGGGGCGCGAGCCGTTGGAGAGTGTCGTCTGGAACGCATAGGCGCCCATCGGCAGTCCGTCGGCAACGATCGTCTCCATGCGCGACTGGCCGAAGGCGCCGCGCGTCTGCTTGTTGGACAGGATCGCCTGAAGGCCGACGACATCCTTGGCCAGCGACTGGATGTTGTTTTGCGCGGCATCGATCACCGCCAGTCGCTCCTGCAGGGTGCGCAGATTGTCATGTGTCGACTTTGTCTGCTCGGTGATCGTCGTCCCGAGCCGATGAGTCATGCCGTCAAGGCGTTGGCTGATCGACTGATTGAGCTCGGCCTGACGGCTGCCGAAGACCTCTGCCATGGTTGCAAGCCGTCCCTGCATCTCTGCCTGGGCCTTCAGCAGTTCCGAAAGTCGCGCTTCTGCAGCTTCGTCCCGCCGTGCAGTCTCCTCCATCAATCGTGCCCGCCCGGCCGAAGCGCGGATCGCGACGATGACAAGCGTCAGAACGAGCAGCAGCAACAAGGCAGCGCCCAGCGCCACGAGAAACGCGGGTGAAAGGGTGACTGAGCCGATGGTCACCGCCGGAATGTCCTGAATGTTCATCAGGCGACCATAGCTGATTCGCCAAGGTCATGTGGATCAAAGAGAGAACATGCGATGGCGAGCCGGTTTGTCATTTGCCAATTGCAAGAAAATCCGACGCTCAAATTTGACGAAACGCAAGTATCTGACCCGGTAAGGAGAAAACCCGAAGGTTTGGCGAAAAGCCGCCTGTATGCGGCAACCAAAGATTTACCATTTTAGCGCTCCCTTAGAGAGATACATCAGTGCATGCTGATATTCATTTTGGTTGTAGAAAGACGCGTAAGCCATGTCCCAATCCGACAATTCCGACCTTAACAATCGCCTTCGCTTTTTGGGACTTGACAACAAGGGGCGCGAAACCCTGAAGCGGCTTGGACCGCTGATCCGCAAGAACATCGGCGGTGCGCTCGAAATCTTCTACGACAAGGTGCGCAAGGTTCCAGAGACCGCCGCTTTCTTCCGCAACGAAGATCATATCAAGGGTGCCAAGAAGCGTCAGGAAGAACACTGGGGCATCGTCGGCACCGCAGACTATACGGACAGCTATGTCGAGGGTGTCACCAAAGTCGGCAAGGCCCATGCCCGCATTGGCCTCGAGCCACGCTGGTATATCGGCGGTTATGCGCTCGTTCTCGAACAGCTCGTGCATGCGGTCGTTCGCGAACGTTGGCCAAGCCGTTTCGGTCGGCGCAATTCCGAGCAGCTCGCTGAAGAGATCTCCGTTGTGGTCAAGGCTGCCTTGCTCGACATGGACTATTCCATCTCCGTCTATCTGGCGATCCTGGCCGAGCAGCGTCAGGCCGCGGAAGACGCCCGGCTGAAGGCTGAAGCCGAGCAGGCAACGGCGCTCGCAGCCCTGCGCGGGGCACTCGGCAAGCTGTCTGCCGGCGATCTTGAAGCCCGCCTGCCGAACGATCTGCCGGCCAATTTCGCGCAGATGGCCGAAGACTATAATGCGTCGGTCGATGCCCTGCGCGCGACGATCACGACCGTGCGCCATTCTGCCGACGAAATCTTCAAATCGACGACTGCGATTTCCGATGCCACCGATGATCTCGCCCAGCGCACCGAGCAGCAGGCGGCGGGTCTCGAGGAAAGCACCGCCGCGCTGCACGAACTGACCCAGAATGTCACCCTGACCGCCGATGGCGCGAAAGAGGCTGCCACGGTCGTCGGTGCAGCATTGACGGAAGCCCGCGTCTCCGAAGAAGTTGTCTCCCGCGCCGTCACCGCCATGGGGGCCATCGAGAAATCCTCCGACGAGATCTCCAAGATCATCGGCGTCATCGACGAGATTGCCTTCCAGACCAACCTTCTTGCGTTGAACGCCGGCGTCGAGGCTGCCCGTGCGGGTGAGGCCGGGCGTGGCTTCGCGGTTGTTGCTCAGGAAGTTCGTGAGCTTGCGCAGCGTTGCGCCAACGCCGCCCGCGAGATCAAGAACCTGATCTCGCAGAGCTCGACACAGGTCGAAGCCGGTGTTGGCCTCGTCAACAATGCCGGCGACGCGCTTGGCAAGATCATCGTCCGCATCGGCGAGATCAACGACATCGTCGGCAAGATCGCGCTTGCTGCAGCCGACCAGTCCGGCGGCCTTCGCGAGGTCAACACGTCAGTGCAGTCGATGGACCAGATCACCCAGCGCAACGCCGCCATGGTCGAGGAAAGCTCGGCCCAGACTGCGACGCTGATGGAAGAGGCCGGGCGCCTCGTCCAGGCGCTGCAAGGTTTCAAGACAAGCGGAAGCCGCGTGCAGTCGTCGAACCCAGGCAGCAACTACCGCATGGCCTCTTAAGTCGGCCTTTGCCCGTTACGGTCGCGCGGAAACCGCGCGACCGTTTAGGAACTGTTCAGCAAAGCGTGGCAGTTCTGACAGATACCAGCCAAACCGAAAGTCTTCATAACGTCATGACCTCGAACACTCAGAACGACCTCACCGAACGTCTTGAATTCCTGGAAATCGATCAGAAGACGCGCAGCACGCTCGCCGAGCTTCGTCCTACCATCAAGGAGGTCTTGGGCGGAGCACTCGACAAGTTTTACGCCAAGGTTTCAAAGACCGGGAAGACCGCCGCGCATTTCCGCGATGGCGCCCATATGAATGGCGCAAAGAGCGCCCAGATCGGCCATTGGGACAAGGTCGCCAGTGGCAACTTCGATGAAAACTACGTGCGCGGGGTCATGGCGGTCGGCAAGGCTCATGCCCGTATCGGGCTTGAGCCACGCTGGTATATCGGCGGCTATTCCATGCTGGTCGGCGAACTTCTGGCCGGCATCCTGATCAAGCACTGGCCTTTCCCGTTCGGCAAACAGCATGCCGCCTCGCTCGCCGAAAAGATGCGCGCCGTGGTCAAGGCCGCCATGCTCGACATGGACTATTCGATTTCCGTCTACCTGGAAGAGCTGGAAAGCCGGCGCCGGGCGCTCGAGGAAGAGCGTGCCCGTTTCGAGGCCGATCAGGCGATCGCCATGGAGCATCTGCGTCGTGGCCTGGAATCGCTGGCCCAGGGTGATTTCGAAGCTCGCATGACCACGGACCTGCCTGAGAACTTCAAGGAGATGGCAGGGCACTACAACGACACGGTCGATCGCCTGAACGTTTCCTTTGCTGCAATCCGCCGCGCCTCGGAAGGCATTCTGAGCGGAACCGATGCGATCGCTCACGCCTCCAGCGAACTGGCAAGCCGCACCACCCGCCAGGCCAGCGGCGTGCAGGAAAGCTCCACCGCCTTGCAGCAGCTATCCGTCAGCGTCAGTCAGACGGCAGCCAATGCCGAGCGCGCCTCGCAGGAGGTCCGCGATACGCAGCAGCAGGCGAAGACGTCAGGCACTGTCGTGTCGAAAGCGGTCTCCGCCATGGATGCGATCGAAAAGTCCTCCACCGAGATTTCCAAGATCATCGGCGTGATCGATGAAATTGCCTTCCAGACCAATCTACTCGCGCTGAACGCCGGCGTCGAAGCAGCCCGTGCGGGCGATGCCGGCAAGGGCTTTGCAGTGGTCGCCCAGGAAGTCCGCCAGCTTGCCCAGCGCTCAGCCGATGCGGCGAAGGAAATCAAGCAGCTGATTTCCCAGAGCTCCGCCCAGGTGAAGGAAGGTGTCGGTCTTGTCACCGGCACCGGTGAAGCCCTGACCGACATCATCACGCGCATCGATGCGATCGACACCTTCGTCTCCGACATTGCGACCGCCGCCAAGGACCAGGCGATCGGCCTCAATGAAGTGAACCAGGCGACCCGCAACATGGACCTACTCACCCACGAGAACAGCGACATGGTCGAGCGCACGTCGGACGAGACGCGCCGCCTGCGGGCCGAGGTCGCCGGTCTCGTCGAGCAGTTGTCTCAGATCCGCACCCGTGCCGACGCAGCCCCGCAGGGGCGTCGCATCATGGAACGACGGGTCGCCTGATCCGGCTCAGAATCGGAGAAACGGAAGCGTTTTTTCCGTTTCCTCCGTGGGGAAGTTGCGCTAAGGGAGGCCATGACCATCAAGCCTCTCATCATCCTGCCCGATCCCCTGCTGCGTCAGGTATCCGCGCCCATCGAGCGCGTCGATGCCGAGCTCGAGCAGTTGATCGATGACATGCTCGAAACCATGTACGAAGCGCCGGGCATCGGCCTTGCCGCGATCCAGGTCGGCGTGCCGCGCCGTTTGCTGGTGATCGATCTCGCCAAGGAAGGCGAAGAGCCGGCGCCGCTCATCTACATCAATCCGGAGATCCTCACGAGCTCCGACGAACGCTCGGTCTACGAGGAAGGCTGCCTGTCGATCCCGGACTATTACGCCGAGGTTGAACGTCCGGCCTCGATCACGGTGAAGTCGATCGGTCGAGACGGCAAGGAAACAGTGACCGAAGCCGACGGCCTGCTCGCCACTTGCCTTCAGCATGAAATCGACCATCTCAATGGTGTACTTTTCATCGACCATATCTCCCGCCTGAAGCGCGAGATGGTCATCAAGAGGTTCACCAAGGCCGCCCGTCAGAAGATCTGATCCCGGGCGTCACCAACCGCCTCGAGGCAGACACGATGGCACTTCGCATCATATTCATGGGCACGCCGGATTTCTCCGTCGCGACCCTGAAAGCGCTGCATGCGGCGGGCCACCAGATCGTCATGGCCTACTCGCAGCCGCCGCGTCCCGGTGGCCGTCGTGGTCTCGATCTGCAGAAGTCGCCCGTTCATCAAGCCGCTGAAGACCTCGGCATCGAGGTCCGTCATCCCCTGAATTTCCGTGATCCCGCTGATCGCGAGGCCTTTGTCGCTCTTGAGGCCGACGTCGCGGTGGTCGTTGCCTATGGCTTGCTGCTGCCGGAAGCTATCCTGAACGGCACGCGTCTCGGCGCCTATAACGGCCACGCCTCGCTTCTGCCCCGCTGGCGGGGTGCTGCCCCCATCCAGCGGGCCATCATGGCCGGCGATGCCGAGACCGGCATGATGGTGATGAAAATGGACAAGGGCCTCGACACAGGCCCTGTGGCGCTCACCCGTAAGGTCGCGATCGGTCCCGACATGACCGCCGGTGAACTGCACGATGCCCTCAGCTTGGCCGGTGCCGAAGCCATGGTCCAGGCAATGGCGAAGCTCGAAGCGGGCACTCTGGAAACGGTCGTTCAGGCCGAAGACGGTGTGCTCTACGCAGCAAAGATCGACAAGGCCGAGACCCGCGTCGACTTCTCCCGTTCGGCAACTGAGGTCCACAACCATATTCGCGGCCTCTCGCCCTTCCCGGGTGCCTGGACCGAGATCGAGGTCAACGGCAAGCTCGAACGCGTCAAGCTCCTCGCCTCGAGCCTTGCGGAAGGGCAGGGCGCAATCGCGACCCCCGGCACAGCGCTCGACGATCGCCTGACAATCGCCTGCGGTACGGGTGCCGTCAGCCTGATCCGCCTGCAAAAGGCCGGCGGCAAGGCGTTGGGCGCTGAGGACTTCCTGCGCGGCACGCCGCTTCCCAAGGGAACGGTGATCGCCTGATGCCGCGCTTCCGGATGACTGTCGAATATGATGGATCGGCCTATGTCGGCTGGCAGCGCCAGGACAACGGCCATTCGATCCAGGCCGCTCTCGAACAGGCGATCCTGTCGCTGACCAGCGAGACGGTTGTCATCCGTGGCGCGGGCCGCACCGATTCCGGCGTCCACGCCATGGGCCAGGTCATCCATGCCGATCTGACGCGGGACTGGGTCCCGCACAAACTGCGCAACGCGCTGAACGCTCATCTGGCCATGGCGTCGGAACAGGTCGCCGTAATCGACGTGCAGGCCGTGCCTGATGAGTTCGACGCCCGCTTCTCGGCACTTCGCCGGCATTACCTCTATCGCATCATCACCCGCCCGGCGCGCTTAGCGCTGGAGGACAAGCGTGCCTGGTGGGTGCCGAAGCCGCTCGATCACGAGGCCATGCATGCCGCGGCACAGCAGCTTGTCGGTCACCACGACTTCACCACCTTCCGCTCGGCCCATTGCCAGGCGAAGAGCCCAGTCCGCACGCTGGACCGCCTGGATGTCACGCGCTCCGACAATCTCATCGAGATCCGCGCCACGGCCCAGAGCTTTCTGCACAATCAGATCCGGTCTTTCGCCGGCACGCTGAAGCTTGCCGGCGAGGCCAAGATGACACCGGCCGATGTGCGCGCTGCACTCGAAGCCCGTGACCGCGCCGCCTGCGGGCCGGTCGCGCCACCGGAAGGACTGTTCTTCATGGCTGTGGATTATCCCGGCGACGAGCCGTTCAGCGGCTGAGGCTCAAGGCTCAACCCGGATAGACACCGAGATAGCGTTCCAGCACCTCGGCAATGATCATGGCGGGCACGAGCAGGATCATAACGATGGTCGAGACCATCAGCAACTGGTCGCCGACGATCATGCGTATGATGCGGAAGAGCGCCGCGATGACGGTGATCATCAGCAGAAACCACAACAGCGCCACGAGGCCTGCCAGGCCCGGCAGGAACATCATCACCAGGACCAGCAAACTGTAGGAATAGGAGACCGGCAGAGCAAGCCAGTTGATCACGACCACCATGGACGCAAACTTCTCACCGATTCCGATAATCCACGAGAGGACCCCCAGCAGGATCAGCGGAAAGAGCCAGTTCGAGGCTTCGACCAGCGCGAGGCGGAAGAAGAAAAGTGCGCCCGTCTCCGTCCCCTCCGGCAGGCCCTGGAGATAGAGCAGCCGCCACCAGGCAAACGAGATCAGGATCGCGGGCAGCGCCCAGAGCACGGCCCAGAAAGAGCGCATCGCGCCCCGGTCGGTCAGGTCGAGATAGGAAAAGCCTGACGGATCCTGCTTGAACAGCAGCCAGAGGCCCCTGAGATAGAACTCGACCTCTTTAAGCGTCGGCATGGGCGAACCACTGTTCGATGAAGGTCTGGTAGATAACGGTGAGCGTTTCCAGATCCGAAACAGCAACCCTTTCGTCGACCATGTGCATGGTCTGTCCGACGAGGCCGAATTCGACCACCGGGCAATAATCCTTGATGAACCGCGCATCCGATGTGCCGCCGGTCGTCGAGAGCTTCGGCGTCTTGCCCGTCACCGTCTCGATCGCACCCGACAGTGAGGCGATCAGCGCATTGTTGCGCGTCAGGAACACATGGCTTGGCCGCTCCGACCAGACGATATCATAGCCGATCGCTGCACGACCCGGCCGCAGTTCTGGATCAACAGCGGCCTCATCGAGACGGCGGATGATCTCGGCCTTGACGCTGTCGGCGGTCCAGACATCGTTGAAGCGGATGTTGAACTTGAAGCGCGCCGAAGCCGGAATGACGTTCGTTGCCGCATTGCCGACGTCGACCGTGGTCACTTCGAGGTTGGACGGCTGAAAGTTCTCCGTGCCCTGATCGAAGGCCGGGAACATCAGGCTTTTCGCCAGCGACAACGCGCCGCGCACCGGATTGTCGGCGAGATGCGGATAGGCAGCGTGACCCTGCACACCCTTGACCGTCACGGTCCCGGAGACCGAACCACGCCGGCCGATCTTGATCATGTCGCCGAGTGTATCGGGATTGGTCGGCTCGCCGACCAGGCAGGCATCCCAGCGCTCGCCGCGTGTCGCTGCCCATTCGAGCAACTTCACCGTGCCGTTGACGGCAGGGCCTTCCTCGTCGCCGGTGATCAGCAGCGAGACCGAACCCTTAGGCGCCTTGCCGGCTTCGACCAGCCGCGCATAGGCGGCGATGAAGCAGGCGATCCCGCCCTTCATGTCGACCGCGCCACGACCATAGAGCATTCCGTCTCTGATATCGCCGGAGAAGGGGCCAGCGCTCCAGTCGCTTTCCGCACCGACGGGCACGACATCGCTATGGCCGGCAAACATCAGATTCGGGCCATCCGATCCGGCCCTGGCATAGAGGTTCTCGATATCGGGCGTGCCCTCGTCCTTGGCGACCATTCGATCGACCTTGAAGCCGAGAGGCGAAAGCAGGCCTTCAAGCACATCGAGCGCGCCGCCTTCGGCGGGCGTGACGGAGGGGCAGCGGATAAGGGCCTGGAGGACGTCGACGGGATTGCTAGCGGTCATGGACACTTTTACGGGATTTACCGCGGTCCGGTTCAGCCCGGCCGTCGGTGCCTTGAGAAGATGAGGCAGACTTAGCCGATCCGCCGGGGCCTGTCACCCACCGCTCACGACGAACGCATGTCGGTTCCCGGGCAGTAGCGGTTGTCGTCTTCGGCTGGTGGCCAGACGCAGAGGACCAAGAAAAGGATCAGCGAAAACGCCGGCAACACCAGCAGGATGGATGCCATTCCCGGCATGCCGATGTCGTGCAGCCTCTTGGTGCCGAGCATCAGAAGGGACAGAAGCGAGAGGCTCGCAGTCGTCAGAAAGAGCGAAAACGAGCCGGGTGAAATATCGTCCGACCCCGTCACGAACGCGATGACAGCCGCGTTTGTCATCATCCAGAACAGCGTGCCGAGGATGAAGATACGCCGGCCGATGCGCCCGTCCCAAAGGAAGAGCGCCCAGCCGACGGTCGTCTCACGCCCCGGCTTAGTCATCAGGGCTCAGTCGCGCAGCAATTCGTTGATGCCCGTCTTCGAGCGAGTCTTCTCGTCGACGCGCTTGACTATGACAGCGCAGTAGAGATGCGGCGCCGGTAGACCGTTGGCCATGACGGCATTGCCCGAGGGCATCGAGCCGGCAACGACGACGGAATAGGGCGGCACTTCGCCATACATCACTTCGCCGGTGGCACGATCGACGATCTTGGTCGACTTGCCAATGTAAACACCCATGCCGAGCACCGAGCCTTCGCGGATGATGCAGCCTTCGACGACCTCAGAGCGAGCGCCGATGAAGCAGTTATCCTCGATAATCGTCGGGCCCGCCTGCAGCGGCTCAAGCACGCCGCCGATGCCGACGCCGCCGGAAAGGTGAACATTGGCGCCGATCTGGGCGCAGGAGCCGACGGTCGCCCAGGTGTCGACCATGGAGTTTTCACCGACATAGGCGCCGAGATTGACGAAGGACGGCATCAGCACGACACCCTTGGAAACATAAGCCGAGCGGCGAACGACGGCATTGGGTACGGCGCGGAAGCCGGCGGCGCGGAACTGGTTTTCGCCCCAGCCCTCAAACTTCGACGGCACCTTGTCCCACCAGGTCGAGGCGCCTGGGCCGCCCTTGACGACTTCCATGTCGTTCAGGCGGAAGGAGAGGAGCACGGCCTTCTTCAGCCACTGATGCACGGTCCAGCTGCCGTCTTCGCCGCGGGCTGCGACGCGCACCTTGCCGCTGTCCAGGAGGTTGAGCGCCGTTTCGACGGCATCGCGGATCTCGCCCGTGGTGGTGGTCGAAACCGTATCGCGGTTGTCGAAAGCCGCTTCGATGACGTGTTCGAGCTGGGTGAGATCGGAGGCGCTCATCTGAATTCCTTAAACTTCGTTGACTACGGTGGGGATGGAAACGATCAGGATCTGATCGAAAATTCGCGCAAAGCTCTAGCGCATAAAGGGCTGGAAGAAAACAGCCGCAGGAGCTCTGCGTTTTGGAAAGGAAGAGGCATGGCACAGTTGAAAAACGGCAAGCACAGGCGGAAGGACGGATCCTGGGATCCGCTGAAGGATAGCTCGACCGACAAGCAGACGGCTGAGGTTATTCCGCGCACGCCGCAGTCGGCATCTTCTTCCTACACCCTGGCCTATGTCGATGACGAATTCCTCTGCCGCGAGGAGCTTCGACCGGTGCGTCTGCAGCTCGAATTGCTGAAGACGGAAATGATCCTCACCGAACGAAACATCAAGTCGACGGTCGTCATGTTCGGCGGCGCGCGCATCCCCGCGCCCGGCGAAGCTGCCTGGGCGGCAAAAAACGATATCCAGAAGAAGAACCTCGAGAACGCCTCGATCTACTACGAGGAAGCCCGCAAGTTTGCTCAGCTCTGCTCTCAGCAGGCGCAACACAGCGGTTATCAGGAATATGTGGTCGTGACCGGCGGCGGACCCGGTGTCATGGAAGCTGGCAATCGCGGTGCTCAGGAGGTCGGCGCGCCCTCGATCGGCCTCAACATCGTCCTGCCGCACGAGCAGGCGCCGAACCCCTATGTCACGCCCGAACTCAGCTTCAACTTCCACTATTTCGCCATCCGCAAGATGCATTTCCTGATGCGCGCCAAGGCGATCACCATCTTTCCAGGCGGCTTCGGCACGTTGGACGAGTTTTTCGAGACGATCACGCTGATCCAGACCAAGCGCATGGCGCCGATCCCGCTGATCCTATTCTCCCGCGCCTTCTGGGAGGACATCGTCAATTTCGAGGCGCTCGCAGCCTTTGGCACGATCGCACCGGACGATCTCAAGCTTTTCCAGTTCGCCGAAACGGCCGAAGATGCCTGGAAGATCATCGCTGATTTCTACGACCTGAACGACGAAGCGGCCCCGTAAAGGGCCGCCCGCTTTTCCCAATAGTCTGCTGATCTTCCGATCAGCGCATCATGACCGGCCGCTTCGGCATGTCGTCGGCGCTGATGAAGCCGTCCTTGTTGCGGTCCATCCGGGTGAACATCCGGTCGGCCATGGCGGTTGCTTCCGCCTGGCTGATCTGGCCGTTCTCGTCGGTATCGGCCACCCGCATCATCCGGCCGGGACCGCCCATGCCGCGATCGCGCCCTTCGCCACGCTCGGCACGTTCGTTGTGCCAGCCGTGGCGCTTGCCGTGCGGGCCCTTGCCCTCACCACGCGGACCGTCACCCTTCATCGCCTGCTCCTGGGGTGCATCACCTGGGGCACCTGGGGGCGGGGTTGGCGCATCGGCTCTGGCTGCTTCGCGTGCCGCCTGGCGCTCGGCGCGCATGGCCTCACGGGTTGCCTTGTTCTCTTCGCGCATCGCTTCGCGGTGCTGGCGCATCTCTCCAGGGGTCAGCACGCCGTCCTTGTCGGCATCGATGGCGGTGAACATTGCGGTGCCCGCAGCCGTTGCCTCTTCCTTGCTGATCTTGCCGTCCTTGTTGGTGTCGTGCTGCTGCAGCATCTGCACGAACATCACTTCCGGACCGCCACGACCAGGGCCGCCACGGCGCTCGCCGCGGTCCTGCGCAAAGGCGCCGCCGGCGGTGGTGCCGATGAGGAGGGAGGCTGCCACGGCGGCCAGCGTCAGGGTCTTGCCGTTCATTCGGTTATCCTTTCGAGTGTCTGCTTCGATGGGATAACCGTAGCGGTGGCAAGGCTCAGGCCCTACTTAACTCTCGGTAAGCTGCATGAAACTTTCGTAAGCTTGAGCTCACGCTGCATCGGAGAGCAGCCGCTGCAGGAAGGTCGTGAGATCGTCAGTGAGGTAGTCGACGATATCGGCATCGATATGCTCGACCCGCTCCCAGGTCTCAAGGATGGCGGTGTCGAGATTGCGGGGCACGAGCAGCACCGTCTTCATGCCGAGTGCCTTCGGCACCATCAGATTGCGCGGCAGGTCCTCGAACATCGCGGCATGTTTCGTGTCGATCCGGTTGAGGCTGGCGAACTTGTCATAAGTTGCACCTGCCGGCTTCGGCACATAGTCTGCAGCGACGATGTCGAAGATGTCGTCAAAATGGTCGAGGATGCCCAGCGCCCGGGCCGCATCCTCAGCATGCGCCACTGTGCCATTGGTGAAAATGAACTTTCGCCCCGGCAGCCGCTTGATCGCTTCTCCCAGAGCTTCGTCGGGAAGTAGCGCCGAGTAATCGATCGCATGCGCCCTCTCGAGAAAGGCGTTCGGATCGACCTTGTGATGCAGCATCAGCCCGGCAAGCGTCGTACCGTGTTCATGGTAGTAGCGCTTCTGCAGCAGTTTCGCCTCGGCCGGCTCCATCTGCAGGAGCTCGGCCACGAAACCCGTCATGTTCGTGTCGATCTGCGCGAAGAGGTTGATGTGATGCGGGTAGAGCGTGTTGTCGAGGTCGAAGACCCAGTCGCGCACATGGGAAAAATCGGCGGGCGAGGGGATCTTGGCTGGCGTGTTCATCATGTCCTCTTGGGCAGTGCGAAAGGCCTGACGACATCAGGCGCGTTGCCTCTAATTAGCATTGGTCGCCGCTTCGGGAAGTGTTATCTCGGAAAGATGGGAAAGAAGATGTCGATTTCGGCGATGGAACGGGTCGTGGTCCTGCAGGACCGCAAGCGCCTTCCTGCGCGCTTCCATCCGGTGAGCTCAGGCACGATTCGCCAGCGTCAGGCGTGAGCCGCAGGACCTGAGGCATAAGCCCAGGTCGAATCGCCACTCTTTCCAATCTCCTGCCGCAAGCCGACATCCCCGCGCTGCGGCTCTTCTGGACGCTCTCCCATGGAACTTTGGGCCCTCATCACGGTTGGCAGCGCCTTCCTGCAAAATCTGCGCTCTACGCTGCAAAAACACCTGAAAGGCCGGATGGGCACGACGGGGGCAACCTTCGTCCGCTTCGGCTTCGGCCTGCCCTTCGCCTTCCTCTATCTCGCCATCCTGCATCTCGGCCTCGGCCGTTCGCTGCCGGTGCCAGGTGCGACCTTCGCGATCTGGGCGGTCATCGGGGCGCTCGCGCAGATCACGGCGACTTTCCTGCTGGTGCACCTTTTCTCCTTCCGCAACTTCGCCGTCGGCACCGCCTATTCGCGCACTGAACCGGCCCAGGCTGCACTGCTGGCGCTGATCCTCTTCGGCGAGACAATCGGCCTTGGCACCGCAGCGGCCATCTTCGTCTCCATCCTTGGCGTCATGCTGATCTCGGTGGCCCGCACGACCTTCACACCCTTGAGCATCGTCACCTCGGTCACCAGTCGCACCGCGCTGATCGGCCTCGCCTCCGGTTTCTTCTTCGGCGTCTCCGCGACCGCCTATCGCACCGCCTCACTGTCGCTTGCCCCGAGCCTGCCCGCACCGGATGCTATGGTGCAGGCGGGCTACACGCTCTGCGTCGTCATCACCATCCAGACGCTGTCGATGTTTCTCTGGATGGCCTGGCGCGACCGCGCCGAACTCTCACGGGTCCGGGCCGCCTGGAAAGTTAGCGCCCTCGTGGGCTTCGTTGGCGCCACGGCCTCCTTCGGCTGGTTCACGGCGATGACGCTGCAGCAGGTGGCGGTTGTCAAGGCGCTCGCCCAGGTCGAGATGCTGTTCACCTTTGCGTCGTCGGTACTGTTTTTCAAGGAGAGGATCAACCGGTTGGAGATTGCGGGATGCGTGCTGATTGTCGCCGGGGTGCTGTTGTTGGTGCTGGTATGAGGCGGCGACACCCCTCTCCCCTTGTGGGAGAGGTTACAAAATCGAGGGCTTAGCTCGATCAGGGCTAAACCTCAGATTTTGTTGGTGAGGGGATCGGTTCCGTTGCCACGACATCAGGGACCCACTCACTTACGATTTCTGATGTTTAGGCGGCTTACGCTCGCCTACCCCACCTAGGGGGAGATGGGACCGCACGCCCACCTCACCATGACGGACACCCTTGCCCAGTTGCGACCCATCCCGCTGCGCGATACACCGGACGGCACAAGCGCGCCGAGGGCGGGGAGACAAAAGTGCACACCAAGACACCCGCGTCACCAACGATCAGCGCCGACGCGTCGCATCCATACCCCAAGCGCTGGACGGCTCTGGCGGTCATGATGCTGGCGAACTTCATGAACCTGCTTGATGTCACCATCGTCAATGTCGCGCTGCCGAGCCTTCAGTCGGAGCTTGGCGCGACCTCGAGCCAGATCGAATGGGTGGTGGCCGGCTATGTGCTCGTCTTCGCGCTCGGGCTTTTGCCGTTTGGCCGGCTCGGCGATGTCCGGGGTAAGAAGCAGGTTTTTCTCGTCGGTGTGGCGGCCTTCACTATCGCCTCGCTGCTGTGCGGCCTGGCGCCTGACATCGGCTGGCTGGTTGCCGCACGCCTGCTGCAGGGTGCGGGCGCTGCGGTGATGACGCCACAAGTGCTCGCCATCGCTCAGATGATGTTTCCGCCGAAGGAGCGGGCGGCGGCCTTTTCGCTCTTCGGCCTGAGCGCTGGCCTGGCTGCCGTATCCGGTCCGATCCTGGGCGGCTGGCTGATTGCGCTCGACCTCTTTGATCTCGGCTGGCGGCCGATCTTCCTCATCAATATCCCGGTCGGCATCATGACGATCCTGCTTGGCTGGCGGCTTATTCCGGCACTTCCGCCGAAGCCTGGCCTGAAGAACGATTTCGGCGGTATCCTGCTTGCGGCCGCGACAATCTTTTGCGTGATCTTCCCGCTGATCGAGGGGCGTGGTTTCGGCTGGCCTGTCTGGTGTTTCGTCATGCTGGGCTTGGCCATACCCTTCGGCCTCGCCTTCGCTCTCTGGGAACGTCGCCAGCACCGTTTGAAGGCACCGGAACTCCTGCCCGTCGCGCTGATGAAAAACCGCAACTATGTCATCGGCTCGCTGATGACTGCGACCTTCTTCTCGACGCTTCCCGGATTCTTCCTGATCTTCGCGATGTTCCTGCAGCAGGGTTATGGCCTCACTCCGTTGCAGTCGGGCATGACCACCGTGCCCTTCTCCGTCGGCATCTTCATCGCTTCGTTGATTTCAGGCCGCCTCGGCAGTATTGCGCCGCGCATCCGTGTGGTTGTCGGTGTCGTCATGGTGGTGATCGGCATGGGACTGTTGCGGAGCGAGATCCAGACTGTAGGGGACAGCATCGACCGCATGGCGCTCCTGCCTTGGTTCCTCCTAAGTGGCCTTGGCATGGGGATCGCGATTGCGCCGATGTTCCAGCTGGTGCTGGCGGGTGTGCCGCCGCAGGACGCGGGCGGTGGATCGGGCGCGCTTCAAGCGATCCAGCAGGTCGGAAGCGCGCTCGGCATCGCCATCGTCAGCGAGATCTTCTTTTCCGATCTGGCGCGCAATGCCGCGGCAGGAATGACCGGGAAAGACGTCTATACCGAGGGCATGGCACTCGGGCTGATCTACAACTTCGTCGCCTATGCGATCGTGCTGGTCGCGGTTCTGTCGATGCGAACGGTGACGCCGGCAAGCGAGACGCTGGGAAGGCCGCTGCCGATCGAGTGACCGGCAGCAGGCTCACATGTCGGCGTCTCAGGGAACGAGAAGCGTGCCGGCACCCGTCTCGGTGAAGAGTTCGAGCAGAACAGAATGGGCGGTCTTGCCGTTGAGGATGACGACGCCCTGAACGCCCGCCTGGATGGCTTCGATGCAGGTCTCAACCTTCGGGATCATGCCGCCGGAAATCGTGCCGTCCTTGATCAGCGCATGGGCTTCAGCGACCGACAATTCCTTGATCAACTTGCCATCTTTGTCGAGCACGCCCGGCACGTCGGTGAGGAAGAGCAGGCGCGAGGCATTGAGGGCGCCGGCAATGGCACCGGCAAAGGTATCGGCGTTGATGTTGTAGGTCGCGCCGTCACGGCCGGGAGCAACAGGTGCGATGACCGGGATCATCTCGGAGCGGGCGAGCAGGTCGAGCAGTGTCCGGTCGACTTCGACGACATCACCGACGAAGCCGAGATCGAGCACGCGCTCGATATTGCTGTCGGGATCACGGACCTTCTTCTGCGCCTTCTCAGCAAAGACCATGTTGCCGTCTTTGCCGCACAGACCGATCGCCCATTCGCCAGTCTGGTTGATCAGCGCGACGATTTCCTTATTGATCGAACCGGCGAGCACCATCTCGACGATCTCGACGGTCTTCTGGTCAGTGACGCGAAGACCGTTCTCGAAGCGTGATTCGATCCCCATACGGGCAAGCATCGCGCCGATCTGCGGACCGCCGCCATGCACGACGATCGGGTTGACGCCGGACTGCTTCAGAAGCGCGATATCGGCGGCGAAGGCCTTGCCGAGCTCGGGATTGCCCATGGCATGGCCGCCATATTTGACCACTATGGTTTTGTTCTCGTAACGCTGCATAAAGGGCAGCGCCTGGACGAGAAGGCGGGCCTGCATTTCGCTTTCGGTCGATGTCATCGGAAACCTCGCATTGGATGGCGGCCTTTTAGCGCATGTGCAGCCGGGATGGAATAATCGTCCCGCAATATAAGCGGCGCGTGACATGCTTCTTCTTCTCGTCGCATTGTCCACCGAAGATGCCGTGCTATATCAAGGCCACTGGATGAGGGGGCTCCATGGAACGCGACGACATCGGCGGATTGCTGGCCCGGGTAGCCCTGCGGGACCGGAGCGCCTTTTCCTTGCTCTATGGTCGAATTTCGGCGAAACTTTTCGCCATCTGCATCCGTATGCTCAAAGACAGGGGAGAGGCCGAAGAGGCGCTCCAGGATGTGTTCGTCAAGATCTGGCACAAGGCCGGTAGCTATACGGGCGACGGCGACAATGCCTATCCATGGCTCTGCGCCATCGTCCGCTACCACTGCATTGATCGTCTTCGGGCGCGTCGACCGCAGGGGGAAGACATCGAGGCGGCGATCGATCTGGCGGATCTGGCACCAGATCCGGAGCAGCATGCGGTGCTCAGATCCGAAGGCGGCCGCATTGACACATGCCTGGAGGCATTGGATCCTGATCGGGCGCTGGCGGTTCGCCAGGCCTATGTGGAAGGACTGTCCTATCAGGAGCTGGCGGATCATTTCGCCGTCCCCTTGAACACGATGCGCACATGGCTGCGACGCAGCCTTTTGAAACTGAGAGAGTGCATGGATGAGCACGCCTGACCAAAGCAAGAGAGACCGGTCGCGGGATGAAGTTCTCGCGGGCGAATATGTCCTCGGTGTCCTGAGCGGAACTGAGCGCCAGAAGGTGGACGCACGCCTGCGCCACGACCGGCAGTTCGCCGCCATGGTCAAGCGCTGGGAAGAGAACCTCACCCAGTTCAACGACGATTACGCCGAGGCCTCACCGCCGGATCAGCTGTTTTCGAAGATCGAGGATCGTCTGTTCGCATCGCCGGCCGCAGTGGCGGCGGTGAAAGGCAGCCTGTGGAATTCGCTGGTGCTGTGGCGCGGACTGAGCTTCGCATCGATAGCCGCGCTCGGCCTCTTCGTCGGGTTCGACTATGCCGAACGCATTCGTCCAAAGCCGCAGGCCGCGCTGACGGCCGAACTTGCTGGCGAGAACCAGGCGATTGCCCTGCATGCGCGCTACGACGGGAACTCCGGCCGCCTCGCCGTGACACCGGTTGCCAGTGGCGGCGCAGATGAGAAGTCGCTCGAGCTCTGGCTCGTCGAGGGTGAACAGGCGCCGATCTCGCTCGGAGTATTGCCGCAGACCGGGCAAGGCGAACTCGATGTTCCCGAGGCTCTGCGCGCACGCCTGACCGAAGGTGTCGTGCTGGCCGTCAGCCTCGAGCCTTTCGGCGGATCGCCGACCGGACAGGCCACCGGGCCTGTCGTGGCGCTCGGCGAGGTTCGTCCCTGACGAAGAAATTCCATCACAAATTCAATGGTTTGTTTTCAGGCGGCCGAATTCTTCAAGCCGCCTGAAACTTGTCTGAACGAGCCGCCGTCCTTGGTGGTGTTCCCGCTGAGGAACGCCCCGATGTCCCGCCCGAACCCGCAGGGACACGATCGAGAACACCAAGGATAAGAGGAAACCGTAATGTTCAAGACCGCTCTTCGCCCGCTCGCATTCTCCGCAGCCATCCTGGCAGGCGCTGCCGCAGCCTATGCCGCCAATCCGATGGTCGGCGGTGGTGAAATGCTCGAGACCAAGAACATCGTCGAAAACGCCGTCAACTCGAAGGATCACACGACGCTTGTTGCCGCCGTCCAGGCAGCCGGTCTCGTTGAAACCCTGTCGGGCGCCGGTCCGTTCACCGTCTTCGCTCCGACCAACGATGCCTTTGCCAAGCTGCCGGCCGGCACGGTCGACACGCTCTTGAAGCCGGAAAACAAGGAACAGCTCACCAAGGTCCTGACCTGCCACGTCGTGGCGTCGGAAGTGATGGCGGAAGCCCTCGTCAAGATGATCTCCGACAATGGCGGTGAAGCCGATGTGGCGACCGTCGGCGGCTGCGTGCTGAAGGGCAAGGCGGCTGATGGCAAGGTGACGCTGACCGACGAGAACGGTGGCGTCTCGACCGTGACCATTGCCGACGTGAAGCAGTCTAACGGCGTCATTCACGTAGTCGACGCGGTGATCCTGCCCAAGATGTAAGAAATACGGTTCGGCCCGGTCTCCGCCTGACAGGGCCGACCTAATCGGAGCCTGAGCGTCAAAGGCTCCGACCGATGGCCTCGCTGATTGCCCCGCGCAATTGGTCGAGGCCATCACCTTTTTCAGAGGATGTCGACAGCACGCCCGGGAAAGCGGCAGGCCGCTTCTTGATCTTTTCCTGTGTCTCCGCGATCAGCTTCGGCACGGCGGGAGCCTTGATCTTGTCGGTCTTGGTGAGCACGATCTGGTAGGAGACGGCGGCCTTGTCGAGCAGGCCGAGCACTTCCTCGTCGTTCTTCTTCAGGCCATGGCGGCTGTCGATCAGCACATAGACGCGCTTCAGCGTCGCGCGACCCCGAAGATAATCGAAAACCAGCTTCGTCCAGGCATCCACGTGTTCCTTCGGCGCCTGGGCATAGCCGTAGCCGGGCATGTCGACGAGTGCCATCGGCGGCAGGTCTCCGGCGCCGCCGGAATAGCCGTCGGGCACGAAGTAGTTGAGCTCCTGCGTGCGACCGGGCGTGTTCGACGTGCGCGCCAGACCCTTCTGGCCGACGAGCGCATTGATCAGCGACGACTTGCCGACATTCGAGCGCCCGGCAAAGGCCACTTCGAGTGGGCCTTCCGGCGGCAGGAATTCCATCGACGGCACGCCGCGGATGAAGATCCAGGGGCGGCCGAAAAGCGGCTGGTCGGGTTTGTCGTGTATCTCGGTCATGGGCTGGCCTTTCGTCAGCGGGACAGATCCGGGTTTTGGCCCGGAAAGTCAAGCCGCAGCGGTCGGGACCGGACGCGAGGCCTGCCGCGCATGGCTGATCAGATAGGTAAACAGGGCGGCCATGACGAGCGCGCCTCCGATGATCGTGCGCCCCGACGGGACCTCGTTGTGCAGAAGGACCATCCAGACCGGCGCAAGGATCATCTCGGCGGTACCCAGCAACGCCGCGAGTGCCGAGGGGATCATTCGGGCACCGGTGACGTAGAGCGCCATGCCGAGCCCGAGATTGAGGGCGCCGAAGCAGAAGAGCAAAGTGAGATCGTGGAAGCCGACGGCAAAGGCACCGGCCTGGGTGGCGGCAATCGCGGATGCGATGAAGGATCCGCCACAGGCAGCCGGCGTCATGCGGATGCCGGGATAGCGGCGGGTTACCACCGTCATGCAGGCGAAGATCGCCGGGATCGCCGCGGCCAGCGTCAGCCCGAGGATCGAGCCCCCGTCACCGATCGATGCCGAGACCATGATGCCGACGCCGAGGATGACCGCTGCGATAGCACCCCAGGTGACCGGCGTAATCGGTTCGCCGAGCACGACGCGCGCGAGAAGGGCTGCAAAGAGCGGGATGGATGCCATGAACAGCACGACATTGGCCACCGGTGTCATGGTGACGGCGAGCACGAAGAAGGTCGAGACAAGGGCAAAACCCACGGCTATGCAGAAGCCCGGCCAGCCCATGGCGCGGAACAGGCGGATCGTGCCATCGATCCGGTCACGGATCAGCATGAAGGCGAGGAGAAAGAGCCCGGCAAACAGGCAGCGCCAGAACACGATCGTCCAGCCATCGGCGACGCCGATGAAGCGCTGGATCGCTCCGCCATAGCTCCAGGCGACTGCCGAGCCGGCAACGAGAGCAATACCAAGCCAGGAGCGCTGTGTGGAGGAGGATATGTCTGCCATGGGCCTGAATCTCGATCACCATAGAAAAAGCCCCGGCATGGCCGGGGCTTTGCGTATCACTTGGTCTGGGCCGGTTTACGCCGGAACATGTTGGCGATGTTCTTGAACAGCTCGATCTCCACGCCGTGGCGCTTCATGATCAAGGCCTGCTGCAGGATCGACAGCGTGTTGTTCCACGCCCAGTAGATCACCAGGCCGGCGGGGAACGTGCCGAGCATGAAGGTGAAGACAACGGGCATCCAGTTGAACAGCATCGCCTGGGTCGGATCCGGCGGCGTCGGGTTCATGCGCATCTGGACCCACATGGTCACGCCCATGATGAGCGGCCAGACGCCGATCATCAGGAAGAGCGGCGGCGAGAAGGGAAGCAGACCGAACAGGTTGAACAAGCTCGTCGGATCGGGAGCGGAGAGATCCTGGATCCAGCCGAAGAACGGCGCGTGGCGCATTTCGATCGTGACGTAGATGACCTTGTAGAGCGCGAAGAAGACCGGGATCTGCAGGAGTACCGGCCAGCAGCCGGCCACCGGATTGATCTTCTCTTCCTTGTAGAGCGCCATCATCGCCTGCTGCAGGCCCATGCGGTCGTCGGCATACTTTGTCTTCAGTTCTTCGAGCTTCGGCTGCACACGCTTCATGTTGGCCATGGAGGCGTACTGCTTGTTGGCGAGCGGGAAGAACAACAGCTTGACGACGATGGTGGTGAGCAGGATGGCCACGCCGAAATTGCCGACGAGATGGAAGAAGTAGTCCATCAGGTGGAACATTGGCTTGGTGATGAAGTAGAACCAGCCCCAGTCGATCATCAGATCGAACTTCGGAATGCCAAGGCTTTCCTGGTAGCTGTCGATGACCGGAACCTGCTTGGCACCGGCAAACAAGAGGGTCTTGACCGAGGTGCTCTGGCCAGCCGGAATGCTGACGGCATCGTTCTTGTAATCGGCCTGGAAACGGGTCTGGCCGTCGGTGAAGTAGGAGAAACGCGATTCGTAGGGCAGGGTCTGCTGCGGAATGAGCGACGTGGCCCAGTACTTGTCAGTGATGCCGAGCCAGCCACCGGTGGCCTTCGCGTTGGTGATCGCCTCTTCCTCGACATCCGAGTAGTCGTGCTCGGCAAGGCTGCCTTCGGCGCCGAGAACGCCGAGGAAACCTTCATGCAGAACGAAGATCGAAGGCGTGGACGGCTTGTTGTAGCGGGTCACGCGGCCATAGGGTGCAAGGCTTGCGGAGGCCGCGCCATTGTTGACGATCTGATCTTCGATGGTGAACATGTAATGTTCGTCGACGGCGATCGTGCGGGTAAAGGTCAGGCCGGCTTCATTGGTGAAGCTCAGCGTAAGAGGTGTCGCCTCGGTCAGCTTTGCGCCTTCGGGTGCCGTCCAAACGGTGTTGGGGCCCGGAACGGAACCGGCATTTTCGCCAGAGATAAAGCCGAGTTCGGCAAAATAGCCGTCCCGGGTTTCGGCCGGATTGAACAGGGTAACGATCGGGCTCGTCGGATCGACGGTCTCGCGGTACTGTCGCAGCTTCAGGTCGTCGAAGCGGGCACCGGTCAGATTGATGGAGCCGACGAGATCCTGGGTGTCGATCTCGACGCGGGCCGTCCGGGCCACGGCGGCATCGCGGCTTGCTTCCGGATTGGCGGCCGCACCCGCTGGCAAGCTGCCGTCAACCGTGGCTGCAGGGCTTGTCGCCTGCTGCTCGGCCTGCTGCGCCTGCTGCTGGGCGATCTGCGCCTCCTGAGCCTGACGCTGAGCCTCGATACGCGGGTTCATGTAGAAGAACTGCCAGGCGAGGACGATCACCACCGATAAGGCAATCGCGATGAAATAGTTGCGGTTGTTCTGCATCACTCTTTCCTGGGAGCGGTCTTGTTCGACCGGGAGTTATTCGTCTGGCGGTTTTCGATGCGCAGGACCAATTGCCGAGACAATTGATCGAAAGGCACATCGAGTACCTCGCGCCGGGCGACAATGACATAGTCGTGTCCCGGCTGCATTGCAAACGCCGCATTCAGTCGCACGGCTTCTTTCAGCCTGCGCCGCATGCGGTTACGTTCCACTGCATTGCCGTGTTTCTTGGTGACTGTGAAGCCCACGCGGGGCGGCGCGTCATCCTTGCGGTCGAGAACCTCCAGAAGGAAGGTGCGGCCCTTGCGCGCTTCGCCGTGCCTGACGGCGAGAAACTGAGGCCGGCTCTTGAGCCGGCCAACAGATGTCTTGGAGTCCGTGGACGTCATGGGCCCGTCAGTCTCGTCGGGCTCATCCGGCCTTAGGCCGAGAGCTTCGCGCGACCGCGACCGCGGCGTGCGTTGAGGACCTGACGGCCGCCCTTGGTGGCCATACGCGCACGGAAACCGTGGCGGCGCTTGCGAACAAGCTTGGAAGGTTGGAAAGTACGCTTCGACATTTATTTAATACCGCGGTGTGCGGCCCTTCTTGGATGTGCAAATTGCAACAGCGTTTTGGTTCGTCGCACGGGTGAGCGCCGCCGGGCGCATGTATCCGAACGTGCGCGGCTTATAGTGTCAGGGCGCACAGGAGTCAATCAGGCGGCTTTTTGGCCTCTATCTGGTGAATAAAGGCGAAAAACCGCGTCTCGCCACACATCCGCCACGCCGGCTCCATCGTTAATACTGGTGAGTATGCCGAGAACATGACCAAACTTTCATGTTCCTTCGCGGCTTTCGCGTGATACGCATGAGAAGACAGCTTCACACTGACGTGAAGTCGTGCCGGAAGGCGCCATAATTGGGGCAGGCCGGGACGTCAAGGAATGAGGGCCGATGCTCGACCGGCAGGACAATCATCTGCAGGCCGACCTCTCCGGGGGGTATGCCATGCCGTCCCGCATCAGGGGACTATCCGGCAAGCTCCTGTGGCTGACAATCGCCTTCGTCATGCTGGCTGAAATCCTGATCTTTGCACCGTCCGTTGCCACGATGCGCCAGCGCTGGCTGCAGGACCGGCTTAACACGGCGGCTGCCGCCGGAGTGGTGATCGATGGACTCCAGCCGCTCGAACTGCCCCGTGGTGTTCAGGAAGATACACTGACGACCACGGGTACGAAGGCCATCGTGCTTCGCAAGGACGGCACCTCACGCTTGCTTGCCGTGACCGAGATGCCAAGCGAAGTGGACGCTGCCTTCGACCTCTCGGATTACTCTGAGCTCGGATCGATCCGCGACGCCTTCTACACACTGTTCTTCGGCGGTGACCGCCTTTTGCGCGTCTACGGCCCCATCGCGGAGGGCAGTGACGTCATGGTCGAGATCGTCATGGACGAAGCGCCGCTGCGCAAGGCCATGCTCGGCTATGCCCGCAACATCCTCTTCATCTCCTTGATTATTTCCGTTATTGCTGCAGTGCTGATGTTCCTGGCGATCAATCGCGTGATGATCATGCCGGTGAGGCGTCTGGCCCGCAGCATGCAGGTGTTCGCGGAAAATCCTGAAGATCCCACCCGCGTGTTGCCACCGACCGTCGGAAATGACGAGATCGCGGTTGCGGGGCGTCACCTTTCACGGATGCAGGACCAGTTGCAGAAGACGCTGCGCCAACAGAAGACGCTCGCTGACCTTGGTCTCGCCGTCTCCAAGATCAATCACGACATGCGCAACATCCTGGCTTCGGCTCAGCTGATGTCCGACCGTCTGGTCGATGTCGATGATCCCCTGGTGAAGAGCTTCGCCCCCAAGCTCTTGCGGACCATAGATCGCGCCGTCGGCTATACCAGCGAAGTTCTCTCCTATGGCCAGACCTCGGAAGCCGAACCGCGCCGTCGCCGCTTCCTCTTGTCGGAAGTCTGTCAGGAGGTTCGGGATCTCCTGCATCTGAGCCACGAGGCGGGTATCGAATTCGTTGACACGATCGGTCCTGACATCGAGGTGGACGCTGATAGCGAGCAACTCTTTCGCGTCATTCACAACATCTGCCGCAACGCCATCCAGGCGCTGGCCACGTTCACGCCCGACGATCCCGAGCATGTCCGGCGCATCACCGTATCCGCCCAGCGAACCGGTTCTGTCGTAGCCATCGTCATCGACGACACTGGCCCCGGCATGCCGCGCAAGGCGCGGGAGAATCTGTTTACTGCCTTCCGTGGTTCGGCACGGTCCGGCGGCACGGGCCTCGGCCTGGCGATTGCCCGCGAGCTTGTGATCGCCCATGGTGGAACGATCGCGCTTGTGGAAAAACCGGGTCCCGGCACTATGTTCCGCGTCGAAATCCCAGACAGGCCAGTGGCTCTCGACGATTGGCGCGCCCGCGCCTGAGGCCGTCCGGCGAGCCACGTGACAGGAAAATGACTCTTTTTTCGAAAAGGGCGCTTGCATTCCGGATCATCCCGCTTTAGAGGATCGCCAACGCCGACGGACAGTCGGCTGGCACGCACCCGTAGCTCAGCTGGATAGAGCACCAGACTACGAATCTGGGGGTCAGGAGTTCGAATCTCTTCGGGTGCGCCATTTCCTCTCCTTTTCATGATTGCATGGTCGTCGGCGTAAGCTGACCAAGGGCAAGATCATTCCCGTGAAGCTCCGTGCGGCTTAATCGCGGGTGATCGCCAAAGCTGCTTTTACAAACACGCAATAAAAGCACTTGGATATCTCGTTCCCCTGATTTAACAGGGCGCCGGCAACGTTGCAGGTCGCCACCTGTGATGTATCCCCTTGAGATGTCGCATAAGCTTGTGCTCTTGAAGGGCAGGGGCCCGTTTTCGCGACGGGCTGGTCGACCGTCATGGGGGAATGACATGAGATGGAAGCGCACTCTTCAATTGCTCGACGTTCACGCCGAGGGTGAAATCGGCAAGGTCGCCGTCGGCGGCGTGCCGAAGATCCCGGGTGATACCGTGGCCGAGCAATTGCTGTGGCTCAACACCGATCCCAAGGGCGAGGCGCTGCGGCGCATGCTGGTGCTTGAGCCGCGCGGCGCGCCGATCGGTTCCGTCAACCTGCTGCTGCCGCCCAAGAACCCCGCGGCCGACGCCGCCTTCGTCATCCTGCAGCCGGACCAGGCCCATGCGAGTTCGGGATCGAATTCGATCTGCGTGACGACGGCTCTGCTCGAAAGCGGCATGGTCGAAATGCAGGAGCCCGAGACGATCGTCATGCTGGAAACGGCAGCCGGCCTCGTCAAGGCGACGGCTACCTGCCGCGACGGGCGCTGCGAGCGCGTCAAGCTCACCATGGTGCCGTCCTTCGTGCACGAGCTGGATGTGGCGCTCGACACCGCACGATGGGGCCGTATCACCTTCGATCTGAGCTATGGCGGCATCTTTTACGCGCTCGTCGATGTCGGTCAGGTCGGTCTCACCATCGAGAAGGGCAATGCCCGCGCTCTGGTGGACGCTGGCATGATCCTGAAAGAAGAGATCAACCGGAAGATCCCGGTGGTCCATCCCGAGATCCCGGCGATCTCGGGCGTGGCCTATGTCATGTTCCGTGACGTCGATCCTGACGGTGCAATCCGCACCTGCACCACGATGTGGCCGGGGCGCGTCGATCGCTCGCCGTGTGGCACCGGCAATTCGGCCAATCTCGCGACGCTCCATGCGCGTGGCAAGGCGAAGGTTGGCGACGTGATGCTGTCTCGGTCGATCATCGGCTCCGAATTCGAGGTCGGATTCTCGGCCCTGTCGGAGGTGGCAGGGCGTCCCGCCGTGATCCCGACGATCAGCGGTCGCGGCTTCACTTTCGGGCTGCATCAGGTGGCGCTCGATCCCTTCGATCCCTTCGAGCGGGGCTTTGCCCTCACCGACGTCTGGGGGCCGTCATCGGGTTCCATCGGTTGACTCTTGGGCACCGGTCTCTGCATTGTTTCAAATTGAATGAAATTCGATGCTATACGGTAGCCGAATTGTAAGGGTCTTGGTTTCCGGCATCTTGCTAAGCATCAATGCCGGCGAATAAGTAAGCTCCAACGTCATGAACGCGACAAGTAATCCGTAAATGAAAGCAAACGCTACGACAGGCTCCGCCCTGCCGCTTCCGGCAACCACGCTTCCGACACTGCGCGGATGTGCCATTTTTTCTGGTCTCACGCCGGAAGAGGACCGCGAATGGCTTTTGCGCTGCCATTCGCGCACGCTGAGTGCCGGCGAAAGTCTGGTCGACTTCGAAGATGTGTCCAAGGACGTCTTCATCGTCCAGACGGGCGAGATCCGCGCCGTGCTGCGCTTCTCCGTCGGTAAGGAGGCTATTCTCGGCAGCTTCAAGCGCGGCGACATCCTCGGCGAACAGTCCGCCATCGATGACATGGCCCGTTCCGCAAGCCTGATGGCCGTCAGCGACGCAACGGTGACCGTGATTCCCTGCATCGTCTTTCTCGACATTCTGCGGCAGAGATCGGACGTCGCGCTGGCGCTGCTGCAGCTTCTGTCGAAGCGTATCCGGGCGATGAACGACCGTTTGTCCGAGCTGTCCTTCCTCGACACCAAGCACCGCCTTTACAACACGCTGCTCAGGCTTTCGCGCGTGCGCAACGACGGTGGTCGCGAACGCATCATTTCGCCGCCGCTGGTGCATGCGGAATTGGCCGAACATATCGGCGCGAGCCGCGAAACGGTGTCGCGTGAAATGTCGAGACTGGCGCGCGAGCAGTTGGTCGAGCGCACCAGCCGTGCCATCGTTCTGAAGAACCCAGTGGAACTGTCCCGACGGATCTCGCGCGCCCTCGAAGGCTAAGCCTTATGGGTAGATGACGCCCTTGCGCAGGATGACATTGGCGTAGAGGCGCGGCTCACCGGTCTGCACGACCGTATGGGCGGCCTTGACCCGGTTGTAGAAGTCAGCGCCGATCAGCTTGGTCACCGGTACCTTCGGCTCGTGGCGGACGCAGCAATCGATGATTTCCTGATGCACCGGATCGACCTGATCCGGCTTGCCCCCGACGACAGACCGAAAGATCGCCTCCGGCACGAAATCGTCGACCGGCATCACGCTGAGGATGGCGTTCAAGACCGGGACCAGCGCATGTCCATCCAGACGCACGAGGCGCCTTGCATGTTCGAGCGCCGGGTAGTTGCCGTCGACGATGGCGATCTCGTCGCCATGGCCCATGGCGCGCAGGGTGGCGAGGAGTTCGGGACTCAGGAGGGGATCAATGCCCTTCAGCATGGGTGGTATCCTTGAACAGTACGGTTTGATCGATAAGGTAACGGTCGAAGATCGGAAGGCTGGCACCGCCGATGGCCCGGGCCTGGTCGCCGACCTCGCCCTCGACGATGTCGGGAATGACCACGCCCTGGAGGTCGAGACGGTTCATCGCCTCAATGGTGGCGTTCACCAGGCGATGGCGCACCCAGGCGGGGAAGCCGCCGTCGATGATGGCGGCGGCAAAGTCGATGATCGATGCAGCGGCGACCACGGCCTGAGCCAGCGCCGCAGCCGTATCCTGGATCCAGATCTCCAGCGGTTCGCCGAAGTCGATCCATTCTTCCGCTGCATACCAGAGCGGTTGCGGATCGAGCCCACGCTCGCGCAATAGGTTCTCGAGCACGAAGATCGAGGCGATGTCGAGAAGCTGGCGTGTCTCGCCGTGCTTGTCGCGCACGGGGAGGGGCCCGATCGCGCCCGCAGTCCCGGTGCGGCCGACAAAGAGCGCGGAATTGACGACGATACCGCCGCCGATGAAGGAGCCGATGTAGAAGTAGACGAAGTCGGGATAGCGCTGGCCGGCGCCGAAGACGAGTTCCGCACCGCAGGCGCTGGTCGCGTCGTTGCGCAGGTAAACGGGATGCGACATCCGTGTTTGCACCTCGACCTGAAGGTCGACATGCCGCCAGATATCCATGGCACCCTCGGGCGCGCCGACTTCCTCCGCCCAGTTCCAGAGCTCGAAGGGGGCGGCAATGCCGATTCCGGCGATGCGTGCCCGCGTGTTCTCGTCCATTTCAGCTTCCATGGCGGCGATGCCGTCGCAAATGAAGGGCAAGAGATGGTCGGGGTGCGGGTAGCGGTAGGTCCGATGCCGCTGCTTGCTGATCTTGCCGGCGAAATCCATCAGCACGAGATCTGCGCTGCGGCGGCCGATTTTCACGCCGAAGGAAAAGACCGCTTCCGGATTGATGAACATCGGGACGGAGGGCTGGCCAACGCGGCCGCGGATCGGTTCGCCGCGCATCAGCAACTCGTCGCTTTCGAGCGAGCGCATGATGACCGAGACAGTCTGGGCGGAAAGACCGGTAAGGCGTGCGATATCTGCCTTCGAGCAGCCTGGATTCTGCCGCACCAGCGATAGCACCAGCCGCTCGTTGTAGGCGCGCACACGAACCTGGTTAGAGCCGCCGCCGGCGCTCACCCTGGGCGCCGGTTCCGCCAGTCGTGCATGATCATCATGTGACACTTGAGGTCGCTCCTCCCGACCGCTTCCATTTACGAAAGCCCCCGCAGAATGTCACACCGATTTAATAATTCAACTGGATTTATTTATTGACAGCCGAAATGTTCTGATGTTCTAAATGGGGTTGTGGAGGAGTGGGTGCCTGATGGCGCCCGATCGGATTGCCAAGGGCGATCCGTGCCGAAGCATTGCGGCCGGAGGAGCTGGCCGCCACCATTCGGGAGGATACCAATATGAAAAAGTCTCTGATCACTGCTGCCCTGTCGACCCTGGCCCTCGGCGTTGTTTTCGCCGCCCCGGTACAGGCCGCCGACGTTTCCGCCTGCCTCATCACCAAGACCGACACCAACCCCTTCTTCGTCAAGATGAAGGAAGGCGCGACCGCCAAGGCTGCTGAACTCGGCGTGACCCTGAAGTCCTATGCCGGCAAGATTGACGGCGATTCGGAAAGCCAGGTTGCCGCCATCGAAACCTGCATTGCCGATGGCGCAAAGGGCATCCTGCTCACCGCATCCGACACGCAGGGCATCGTTCCGGCCGTCCAGAAGGCTCGTGACGCGGGTCTCCTCGTCATCGCCCTCGACACGCCGCTGGAGCCGATCGACTCCGCCGACATGACCTTCGCGACCGACAACCTTCTCGCCGGCGAACTCATCGGCAAGTGGGCTGCAGCAACCCTCGGCGACGCTGCCAAGGACGCCAAGATCGCTTTCCTGAACCTCACCCCCTCGCAGCCGTCGGTCGACGTCCTGCGTAACCAGGGCTTCATGAAGGGCTTCGGCATCGACACCGTCGACATCAACAAGATCGGCGACGAAACCGATCCGCGCATCGTTGGCCATGACATCACCAACGGCAATGAAGAAGGCGGTCGCACCGCGATGGAAAACCTTCTCCAGAAGGATCCGTCCATCAACGTCGTTCACACCATCAACGAACCGGCAGCTGCCGGCGCATATGAAGCGCTGAAGGCCGTCGGCAAGGAAGGTGACGTTCTGATCGTGTCGGTCGACGGCGGTTGCCCGGGCGTCAAGAACGTGGCCGAAGGCGTCATCGGTGCCACCTCGCAGCAGTATCCGCTGCTGATGGCATCGCTCGGCATCGAAGCGATCAAGAAGTTCGCCGACACCGGTGAAAAGCCGGCTGCCTCCGAAGGCAAGAACTTCTTCGACACGGGCGTCGCTCTCGTCACCGACAAGCCGGCAGCTGGTGTCGAGTCGATCGACACCAAGGTCGGCACCGAGAAGTGCTGGGGCTGATCTAAACTCCCGCGCCTGAACTGAAACGTCGGCGGGAGTTCGTCTCCCGCCGCTAGGCGCAACGCCCGGCCTTTGCGCGGCGGCAGGCCGGGCGTATCCTTCATGTATAATACTGAGACCAACGGCAGGGAGGATGACCCATGCAGCCGGCCAATCCCGAGACGCGGACCACGCAAGAATTTGAGAAGGTCCTGTCGTCAAGTTCGACCGAAGTCGCCTCGTTCGACCGTCATGAGAAGAGCGCCCTCGAGCGCTTCCAGCATTTTCTGCATTCGAGCCCGGCAGCCGTAGCGCTGATCGTGCTTGTGCTGTCGATCGCCGTCTTTGGCCTCATTCTCGGCGGCAAGTTCTTCTCCGCCTTCACGCTGACCCTCATTCTCCAGCAGGTCGCCATCGTCGGCATCGTCGGAGCAGCCCAGACGCTGGTCATCCTGACGAAGGGCATCGATCTCTCGGTCGGCGCCATCATGGTGCTCTCCTCGGTGGTTATGGGCCAGTTCGCCTTCCGCTACGGCCTTCCTCCCGAGCTTGCCGTGATCTGCGGTCTCGGCGTCGGCGCATTCTGTGGCTTCATCAATGGCGTGCTCGTGGCGCGCATGAAGCTGCCGCCCTTCATCGTGACGCTCGGCATGTGGCAGATCGTGCTTGCTACCAACTTCCTCTATTCCGCCAACGAGACGATCCGCAGTCAGGACATCGACGCCAATGCGCCGATTCTCAAGTTCTTTGGCGAGAACATCCGCATGGGCGGCGCGGTGCTGACCTATGGCGTTGTCGCCATGGTGCTCCTCGTTGCGCTCCTCTGGTATGTGCTGAACCACACCGCCTGGGGCCGCCATGTCTATGCGGTCGGCGACGATCCGGATGCGGCGGAACTCGCAGGTGTGAATGTCAAGCGCATGCTGATCTCCGTCTACACGCTGTCTGGCCTTATCTGTGCACTCGCCGGCTGGGCCCTGATCGGCCGCATCGGCTCGGTTTCCCCGACCGCCGGACAGTTCGCCAACATCGAGTCCATCACGGCGGTGGTGATCGGCGGCATCTCGCTCTTTGGCGGGCGTGGCTCGATCCTTGGTATGATCTTCGGCGCGCTGATCGTCGGTGTCTTCCAGCTCGGCCTGCGTCTGATCGGCACGGACCCGCAATGGACCTATCTCTTGATCGGCGTTCTCATCATCGCCGCCGTGGCAATCGACCAGTGGATCAGAAAGGTAGCAGGCTGATGACCCAGGAACCCATTCTCACAGCCCGTGGCCTGGTCAAGCGTTACGGCCGTGTCACCGCCCTCGATCAGGCAGACTTCGATCTCTATCCAGGCGAAATCCTCGCCGTCATCGGCGACAACGGGGCCGGCAAGTCTTCGCTGATCAAGGCGATTTCCGGCGCTGTAGTGCCGGACGAGGGCGAAATCCGTTTGGATGGCAAGCCAGTGCAATTCCGCACGCCGATCGAGGCGCGCAAGGCCGGCATCGAGACCGTCTACCAGAACCTCGCTCTGTCGCCGGCGCTGTCGATCGCCGACAACATGTTCCTCGGGCGCGAACTGCGCAAGCCGGGCGTCATGGGCAGCCTGTTTCGCAAGCTGGATCGTCCGGCGATGGAGAAGATCGCCCGCGACAAGCTCTCCGAACTCGGCCTGATGACCATCCAGAACATCAACCAGGCGGTGGAGACGCTCTCGGGCGGCCAGCGCCAGGGCGTCGCGGTGGCACGTGCTGCAGCTTTTGGATCGAAGGTTATCATCCTCGATGAGCCGACGGCCGCACTCGGGGTCAAGGAAAGCCGCAAGGTGCTCGAACTGATCCTCGACGTCCGCTCGCGCGGCCTGCCGATCGTGCTGATTAGCCACAACATGCCACATGTCTTCGAGGTGGCCGATCGCATCCACGTTCACCGGCTCGGAAAGCGTCTCTGCGTCATCAATCCGAAGGACTACACCATGTCGGATGCCGTTGCCTTCATGACCGGCGCCCGTCCGGCCCCAGAGGTTGAGCGCGCCGCATGACGCCGGTGCTGGATGATCTGATCGCCGAGATCGAGCGGCGGGCGCAGGATGGCGTCCGCCTGCTCGTCGGCGTGGCTGGACCGCCTGGTGCGGGAAAGTCGACGCTGGCAGATCGCCTGCACAAGATACTCGTTGAAAGGGGCCACCGCAGCGCGGTCCTGCCGATGGATGGCTTCCACCTCGACAATGCAATCCTTGAAAAGCGCGGCGATCTTGCCCGCAAGGGCGCTCCGCATACCTTTGACATCAGGGGGCTTGGCGATCTCCTGAGGGCCGTCAAGGCAGGCGGCGAAGTCTTCACGCCCGTCTTTGATCGTGATCGCGAACTCGCCATCGCCGCCGCCCGATGCATTGATGCGGAAGATCGCATCGTTATTGCCGAGGGCAATTATCTGTTGCTCGAGCAGGGACGTTGGGCGAGCCTGGCGGATCTCTTCGACCTCACCGTCATGGTCGCGCCGTCGATCGACGAACTCGAGCGTAGGCTCGTGGCACGCTGGACCCACTATGGTCTCACAGCGGCACAGATCGAAGCGAAAGTGGAAGGTAATGATTTGCCCAATGGCAGGCTCGTCATCGAGCGCAGCGCGGCGGCCGATTTCACCTTCGATACGTTCTGAACTCGCTCGTCTCAGGGCATAGTCGAGCCTACGAAAATTCTTAAGTTCTAATTAAATGTGCCATCGGTAAAATTGTACCGGTTTGGTTCAGCGAATTTCAGCCTCCCCCTGATACAACTCCTCCATGAAAGGTTAACGCAGTTCCCGTCCGGCCTGGAAGGCTGACGGAGCCCGGGCTGGGCGTGTTCATGGGGGTTTGGAAATGGCCATACTAATCGTCGAAGACAATCCGACCAATGCGATGATCATCAAGCATCTCGCAAGAAAGGTCACCGTTGAGGAGATCAAGGTTGCTGGCGACGGCAACACGGCTCTGATGCTGTGTCATGCCGAGAATTTCGAAATGCTGATTGTCGACCACCTGCTGCCGGGCATGTCCGGGCTTCAGTTCGTCAAGGCCGTACGCCTGATGGACCGTTACCGTGATGTTCCTGTGGTGATGGTGACGGCGGACGACGAGCCGCGTCTGCGCGAGGAAGCAAGGGCCGCGGGTATCACGGACTTCCTGCACAAGCCGGTTGAAGCGGTCGCCTTCCGGAAGCTGCTTTCGGATCATCTCGGCGCGGGCGCCGTGCATCCTGAACTGCGTTCGGCCTGATCGGAAGGAGTTGCACCATGAAGAGCATTACCACTGCGATCCTTGCGATTGGTCTCTCTGCGACGGCCGCCCTGGCGCTGGAAGCGCCGAGCGGTCCGGTCGTACTGACGGTGACAGGCAAGATCTCTAACACCAATTCCGGTGACGTCGCTCAGTTCGACATGGCGATGCTGGAAAAGCTGAAAGGCCGCAAGGGCGAGATGGAAACGCCCTGGACGACAGGCAGGGTCACCTTCGAAGGTCCGCTCCTGCGCGAGATTCTCGCGGCCGTCGGTGCGACCGGCACGAGTCTGAAGGTCCGCGCCTTGAACGACTACGCCGCCGATGTGCCGGCCGAAGACGCCAAGCTCGACACGATCCTCGCCACCAAGATTGATGGCAAGCCGATGTCGATCCGCGACAAGGGCCCGCTGATGCTGGTCTATCCATTCGATCTGAATGCAGACCTGTTCAACGAGAAGTACTTCTCGCGGTCTGTCTGGCAGATCAAGGAAATCGAGGTCGGCCAGTGACATTGACAGGCGCCAAAGCACGGAAATTTGCAGGCGGAGGCACCGTTGCCTTCGTCCTGCAGACCGTGTCTGCGGTGCTTTTGATTGTGCTTCTAGTTCTATTTGTCGATATCGCGCGCCAGTACCGGATCATGGAGGATGGCGTCCGCGAAAATTCGCTCTGGTCGGTCTATCAACTGGACCGCGAAGTACGACAGTTCAGTCATAGCCTGAGCAGCGCGAAAGCCGATCCACAGGATCCGCAACTGCTCAACGATCTGTCCCTGCGCTACGACATCCTCTATTCCCGCGTCTCGATCCTCGATCAGGCGAAGTTCGGGACCTATTTCTCCGGCGACGAGCTTATTCGCGGCTACATCGCCGCCGTGACGGAAGGTGTCCGCAAAGTCCAGCCGATCTTCGATGACTACGCGGCCGGGACAGTGCCAAGTTCCCAGCAGTTGAAAGAGCTCGACACAGAGCTGGTGTCCATGGGGCGCGTGGCAGAGGATTTCCTGCTCTATACCAACACCCGTGTCAGCCATGAGCGGGCCGATAGCCGGTCAACGATCCTCAACCTGGAGCGAACCTCCACCGTCATGCTGACCCTGCTGATGGTGTCGGTCGTCTTCCTCGTCGTCACGCTCAATCGACAGCTTCGCTCGGTCCGTCAGTCGAGCCACGAATTGCAGGTCATGGCGAGCCAGTTGAGCGAGGCCTACGAAGCGGCTGATGCCGGCAACCGCGCGAAGTCGCAATTCATGGCCACCATGGGCCACGAGATCCGGACGCCGCTGAACGCGATCCTCGGCATGTCGGAACTGCTCGAGCTATCGGAACTGCCCGACGACACGATCCAGAGCGTCAAAACTATCCGCTCGTCTGGCGAGGCATTGCTCGAGATCATCAACGAGATCCTCGACTTCTCCAAGATCGAGCACGGCAAGCTGGAGCTGGAGGAGCGTGCCTTCGACGTCTGCGCGCTTGCTGAAAGCACGGTCAGCATCATCCGCGGCCGCGCCGATGATCACGAGAATACTGTGATCCTCGACCTGCCGGATTCCCTCCAGGCACTCTTCGTCAAGACCGACCCGACCCGCCTGCGTCAGGTTCTGCTCAATCTGCTGTCGAATGCCGTCAAGTTTACCCATCACGGTACGGTGACGCTGCGTCTGCGCGACTTCTACCGCGAAGGCAAGCTGATGATCCGCTTCGAGGTGGAAGATACGGGCATCGGCATCGACGAGGCGGGGCTCGACAAGCTCTTCAAGCCCTTTTCTCAGGTCGATGCCTCGATCAGCCGTCGCTATGGCGGCACCGGTCTCGGCCTCACCATCTGCAAGCAGATCGTCGAAAAGCTCGGTGGTGAGCTTGGCATGAGCAGCACGGTCGGTGTCGGCTCGATCTTCTGGTTCGAATTGGGCGTTGTCCCGGTCACCCGCGAAGAAGCGAACGGTCTCGCCGCTCAGGTTGTCGTCGAAGAGACGTTGCCGCGATGCCGCATCCTGTTGGTCGAAGACAACAAGGTGAACCAGATTGTCGCCACTCGTTTCCTGGCGCGCCTGGGCCAGGATGTCGAGATTGCCAATGACGGTGCGGAAGCCGTGTCCATTTCTCGCGAGAAGCGCTTCGATTTGATCCTCATGGACATGCAGATGCCTGTGATGGACGGCATCGAGGCGACGAAGCGCATCATTGCCGAGCGTGGTCCCTCTGCCGATGTGCCGATCATTGCCATGACTGCCAACGCATCTGACGACGATCGACGCCGTTGCCTTGATGCGGGCATGCAGGGATTTGAATCCAAGCCAGTGACACTTGAGAGATTGAAGAAAATGATTGCCCATGCCACGTCTTCCGCACGCGAAAGCGCGGCGGCAGCGGCCACGACGACGGCCCCCCAGAAGCTTGAATTGCCTGAGCTCGATCTTGCGGATATCCCGCTTCAGGCCATGCCCGCCCTCGGCATCGAGGGACTGGACGAAGCGCGTCACGCCGAACTGGTGGATGCCCTGGGCGAAGAGGTGTTCCAGGAACTGGTGGAATCCTTCTTCGACGATGCGTCCAGTCTGCTCGATGAGCTGAACGAGGCCCTTCGCCGCAACGACCCTGAGAAAATCGACCGTGTCCTGCACACCATCAAGGGCGCAGCCTCGAATGTCGGCTTGAATGATCTGGCCGTAAAGGCCCACGCGCTGCGCAGCCAGAGACCGGCTGCCGCGGATATCGAAATGCTGGGCGAGGAAATTCTCGCTCTGAAATTCAAACTGGTTGCCTGAGAAGCACGGAGGCGTTCATGCGTATTTTGTTGGTGGACGACAACAGCACCAATCTGAAGCTCCTGACGAAGCTCGTCGGTAAGCTCGATCACTGCGAAGCCTTGCCTTTTGCGAGCCCCGATTCCGTGCTGTCAGCCCTGCCGGAGCTCGATTTCGACATTGCCATCATCGATTACCAGATGCCGGTGTATAACGGGGTGGAGCTCTATACGGAGATCGTCCGTTTCGAGAAATATGCCAACGTCCCGGTGATCTTCGTCACCGCCGACAAGGACATGACGACCCGCATGGCGGCTCTCAATGCCGGTGCGATCGATTTCCTGACCAAGCCGGTGAACCCGGTCGAGTTTCAGGCGCGTGTGCAGAATATCGTCAGCCTTTCCCGTGCCCGTCGCCAGCTGGCCGACCAGGCCGAGTGGCTTCGCCGTGAGGTCGAACGTGCCGTGGGCGAACTGCGCGAACGCGAGCAGGAGATCATCCATCGCCTGACGCTCGCTGCCGAGTACAAGGACCCGGAGACGGCCCGCCACACACTGCGCGTCGCTGCCTATTCGGAAGCGATCGCGATCGAGCTGGGTCTGCCGAGCCATGTCTGCCACGACATCCGGCTGGCGGCTCCCATGCACGACATCGGCAAGGTCGCGATGCCCGACACGGTTCTTTTGAAACAGGGCCGCCTGACGGAAGCCGAATATCGCCAGATGCAGTCGCATGCGGAGATCGGTAGCGACATTCTCGGGCGCTCCCGTTCCTCGCTTCTGCAACTGGCCTCTGAGATTGCCGCCAGCCACCATGAGCGCTGGGACGGACAGGGCTATCCGAACCGTCTCGTGGGGACCGCAATCCCGATCTCCGGGCGCATCGTTTGCGTTGCCGACAACTTCGACGCTTTGACGACGGAACGCCCCTACAAGCCGGCCTGGAGCTTCGAGCGCACGGTCGAGCATATCCTCGGCCGCGCTGGCACCCAGTTCGATCCGGATTGTGTGGCCGCCTTCGAGCGGGCGCTTCCGCGGATCCAGGCGATCATGGAGCAGGATCGCCGCGAGCAGATGGAGGAAGCAGAAAAGACGATCGTGTCAGCGAACGAACGGGTCGCCTGATCCTTTGATCCGGCGGGATGGACATGCTAAGGGCGGCGAGTTCTCGTCAAGCCGGAGGCTCGCCCCATGTCATCCCTCACCATCCGCCGCCCCGACGACTGGCACCTGCATCTGCGCGATGGTGCGATGCTGGAAGGCGTGATCGGCGACACCAGCCGCCACTTCGCCCGTGCGATCATCATGCCGAACCTCGTGCCGCCGGTGGTGACGACCGATGACGCGCGAGCCTATCGGGAGCGGATCCTGAAGGCGGTGCCGCAAGGCGACCGCTTCGAGCCGTTGATGACGCTCTATCTCACAGAGCATACCGATCCCGATGACGTGGAAGAGGGCAAACGCTCCGGCCTGATCACGGCGGTGAAGCTCTATCCTGCCGGTGCAACGACCAATTCCCATGGTGGCGTGCGCGACATGGAAAAGGCCATGCCCGTTCTGGAGCGCATGGCCAAGGTCGGGCTGCCGCTCTGCGTCCATGGCGAGGTGACGACGCCCGAAGTCGACATCTTCGACCGCGAAAAGGTCTTTATCGACACGGTTCTCGATCCGCTGCGCAAGCGCCTGCCGGAACTGAAGGTCACGATGGAGCACGTGACCACTGAAGACGGCATCGAGTATATCCGATCGGCCGATCGCAATCTGGGCGGCTCGATCACCACGCATCACCTGATCATCAACCGCAACGACATTCTCGTCGGCGGCATCCAGCCACATTATTACTGCCTGCCGGTCGCCAAGCGCGAGAACCATCGCCAAGCGCTGCGCAAGGCCGCCGTCTCCGGCGATGCCAGGTTCTTCCTCGGTACTGATAGCGCGCCGCATGTCGACCCGCTGAAGGAATGCGCCTGCGGCTGCGCCGGCATCTATACCTCGATCAACACCATGAGCTGCCTCGCCCATGTCTTCGAACAGGAGAATGCGCTCGATAGGCTCGAGGCCTTCACCTCGCTGAACGGCCCGGCCTGGTACGGCCTGCCAGTCAACGAGGAGACGATCACGCTAGTCAAGCGCGAGGAGCCGGTCGAATTCCCGGGCAAGATCTTCACAGGCGCCGGGCCGGTGACGGTCTTCAATCCGAAATTCCCGCTGCACTGGAATGTCGCCTGAACGGAAAAATGCCTCGCTGATAACGCGAGGCATTTCTTTGAAGGCGTGGAGGGGCTGAAACAGCCTGCGTCAGGTTCCGAGCGAGCCGAGCTGCGGCCAGAGGCCAAGCACGCCGATGACGATGAGATAGATCGCGACCACATAGTTCAAAAGGCGCGGCATGATGAGAATGAGAATGCCGGCGATGAGAGCGATGAGCGGCTGAATGACGAGCATGTTGTCCATGGAGATTTGTCCTTCGTGGATGGTGAGCCGTAAAGATCTGTCGAGGCTGATTGTTCCATGCCACGCCCATCTGGCGGGTCGCCCGGCTTGCTGCTATTGCCGAAGAAACCAGAAAGACAGGAGCGCCCGATGATCCAGACCCCCTTCACCGACCCCGCCGTGATGGCCGAACTCGTGGCGAAGATGCTCTGGGAGATCAAGGCGGTGCATTTCAATGCGGCCGAGCCCTACAAGCTCTCGTCCGGCATGAAGAGCCCTGTCTATATCGATTGCCGCAAGCTCCTCTCCTATCCGCGCGTGCGCTCCACCGTCATGGATTTTGCCGCAGCGACGCTCATGCGCAATGCCGGCTTCGAGCAGTTCGACTGCATCGCGGGTGGCGAGACGGCGGGTATTCCCTTCGCAGCACTTCTCGCCGATCGCCTCGGTCTGCCGATGATCTATGTGCGCAAGGCCCCGAAGGGCCATGGCCGCAACGCCCAGATTGAGGGCAACATGCCGGAAGGATCGCGCGTCCTCGTCATCGAGGATCTGACGACGGCCGGCGGCAGCATGTTCAAGTTCATTGATGCCATCAGGGCAGCCGGCGGCGTGGTCGATCACGGCATCGCGCTCTTCTTCTACGGCATCTTCCCCGAAGCTCAGCAACGCTTCCATGATGGCAAGGTGAAGCTCCACTACATCGCCACCTGGCGCAATGTCCTGGCCGTTGCCCGCGACCAGAAACTGTTCGACGAGAAGACGCTGTCGGAAGTCGAGGCCTTCCTCGATGCCCCGCTCGAATGGTCAGGGCGAAATGGTGGGATTTCGTCGCTCGCCTGAGCAAATGCTCGCAGTCGCTCTGGAAATAAGAGGCGAATTGGTTTAAATCGATTGAAACTGATACCTTGGGAGGTCGAGATGATCCTGTGTTGCGGCGAAGCGCTGATCGACATGTTGCCCCGCGAAACCACGCTCGGCGAGCGGGCCTTTTCGCCCTATGCTGGCGGTGCGATCTTCAACACGGCAATTGCGCTCGGCCGCCTCGGCATCGAGACGGGCTTCTTCACAGGCCTGTCGGACGACATGCTGGGCGACATCCTGCGCGACACGCTGAAATCCTCCGGCGTCGATTTCAGCTATTGCGCCACGCTCTCGCGTCCCTGCACGATCGCGCTCGTCAAGCTGACGAACGGCCAGGCATCCTATGCCTTCTACGACGAAAACACGGCCGGCCGGATGATCACCGAAGCCGATCTGCCCGTGCTCGACGACAGCTGTGAGGCCCTGCATTTCGGCGCGATCAGCCTGATTCCGGAACCCTGCGGCTCGACCTACGAGGCGCTGATGACCCGCGAGCACAAGACCCGCGTCATCTCGCTCGACCCGAACATCCGCCCCGGCTTCATCAAGGACAAGGCCGCCCACCAGGCCCGCATCGCCCGCATGGCCGATATGTCCGACATTCTGAAATTCTCTGACGAAGACCTCGACTGGTTCGATCTGCCAGGCACCCAGGACGAACGCGCTGCCTATTGGCTGACGCGCGGCGCCAAGCTCGTGGTGCTGACCAAGGGCGCGGAAGGGGCGACAGCTTACACCGCCAATTTCAAGGTCTCGGTGCCCTCGAACAAGGTCGAAGTCGTCGACACCGTCGGCGCGGGCGATACGTTCGACGCGGGCATTCTGGCTTCGCTCAAGCGTCAGGGACTGCTGACCAAGGAGAAGGTTGCGACGTTGTCGGAAGAGGCGGTGCGAGAGGCGCTGACCGTAGGAGCGAAGGCCGCAGCCGTGACCGTGTCGCGGGCAGGGGCTAACCCGCCGACGGCGGCTGAGATCGGGTTCTGAGGTAGGCACTACTGCTCTTCGAATCTCAGTAACCCAGTTTGTAGCGTTTATTGGTGCTCATGTCGGCTGCCCTGTAGTGTCCGGCGGCAATGTCTGAATGAGATCGTGTGGTGTTTGGACACGAGTTTTTACCATCGCCAGATTGGGTTACCGGCAGCAGACCGTACGCAGTTGCTTTAGGAGCACTCGGCGCCGGCGCGGCTTACTCGAGTGTGCGGCGGTTCCTAAATGCGCCGCCGACTACCAATCGTCATCGGATCATCGCTGATTTGCTGGCGGGGCCGGGTTTCTTCCTGTCTTTGGACAAACGGAAAAAGATTAGCCTCGCGCTCGTTCCGCTCGCCGGTTTCGCAGCGGGATACGTATCAATTTCTCAGCTGCTGCCGATGTCCATTACGTTTGCCATGGGCAGGCAGACCGAGCGGACATACGAGGTTGATCGAGTTGAGCAAGATGAAGCCTGCAGATACGCTGTCTATTTGCGTGGCATGCCGTTCGGTCGAAACCCGCTTTGCGGCTTGCCTGAGTGGTTTCGCATTTCACTTGAGCCAGGGGACACCCTCTTCATCAAAGGGACAGGGTCAGCCGTGGGCATCTTTGTCGATACCGTGCGCGTTTCTCCGAAATAGGTGACGTCGTCACACCGAAGTTAGCTAAGCCATTTCAGCGGAGGCTCCGGAGCGCACTGAGTGTGGCCACCTACGCGCAACTTACCCCCGCTTCCGCTCCGAAAGCGCCGAGACAAGCCCGACCGTCGAGCTATCGTGCCCTGTGGCCGCAACCTTCCCCTGCACCACCGGCAACAATCCCGTCGCCAGTTCCTTGCCAAGCTCCACGCCCCACTGGTCGAAGGAATTGATGCGGAAGACGACGCCTTCGACGAAGACGCGGTGTTCGTAGAGCGCGATCAGACGGCCCAGCGTGAAGGGGGTCAGCTGCTCGTAGACGAAGGTGATCGACGGGCGATTGCCGGAGAAGACGCGGTGCGGGGCGAGGAAGTCGGCTTCTTCGTCGGCAACGCCCTTGGCGGTCAGCTGGCTTTTGGCTTCGGCAAGCGTGCGGCCCTTCATCAACGCTTCCGACTGCGCCAGGCAATTGGCGATCAAGAGTTCGTGCTGGTGGCGGAGTTCCGGCTCGAAACCGTTGGCGGCAATCAGGAACTCGGCCGGGATCACGCTCGTGCCCTGGTGGATGAGCTGGTAGAAAGCGTGCTGACCATTCGTGCCGGGCTCGCCCCAGACGACGGGACCGGAGGCACCCTGGACCGGTTTGCCGTCGATCGTGACACTCTTGCCGTTCGATTCCATGTCGAGCTGCTGCAGATAGGCCGGGAAGCGCGCGAGGCGCTGGTCATAGGGTAGGATCGCGCGCGTCTGGTAGCCGAGAACATTGCGGTGATAGACGCCGAGTGCGCCGAGCAGCATCGGCAGGTTCTGGCGGAAGGGCGCATTGCGGAAATGCTCGTCCATGGCATGGCCGCCGGCGAGGAAGTCGCCGAAATTGTCAGGCCCGATCGCGATCATCAGCGGCAGGCCGATGGCCGACCAGATCGAGTAGCGCCCGCCGACCCAGTCCCAGAAGCCGAAGACGCGGGATTGATCGATGCCGAAGGCGGCGACCTTGTCGAGCGCGGTGGAGACGGCGCAGAAATGGTGGCCGACGGCCGCTTCCCCGAGCGCACCGGCAATGAAGGCGCGCGCCGTCTGGGCGTTGGTCATCGTCTCGATGGTGGTGAAGGTCTTCGAGGCGACGATGAAAAGCGTGGTCTCGGGTGCAAGCGTCTTCAGCGTATCGGCGATATGGGCGCCGTCGATGTTGGAGACGAAATGCAGGCGCGGGCCGTCATGGAAGGGCGAGAGCGCAAGCGTCGCCATGACTGGCCCGAGATCTGAGCCGCCAATGCCGATATTGACGACGTCAGTGATCGCCTTGCCGGTGGCACCCTTCATCTCGCCAGAGCGGATTCCCTCGGCGAATTTGCCCATGGCGTCGAGCACGCCGTTGACGTCAGGCATGACATCGCGCCCATCGACGAGCACCGGGCGGTTTGAGCGGTTGCGCAGCGCGGTGTGCAGCACGGCGCGGCCTTCGGTGAAGTTGATCGGCGCGCCCGAAAACATCTGATCGCGCTTTTCGGCGACCCCGGCAGTCGCCAGCAGCTGCTCGAGCTGATCGAGCACCTCGTCGTTTACGGCGCATTTGGAGTAATCCATCATGAGGTCGTCGAACGAAGCGGAAAACCGGCTGAAGCGCTCAGGATCGGCGGCAAAGGCGGCGCGCAGGTCTTCGGCATGGGTGGCGGCGACCGTGCTCGTCAGCGTGTCGATGATGGATTGCATCGGAATGTCCCTGGTTCGACGATGATGCCGGGGACCTTATTAGTGAGTTGAGACGGGATCAAGACGAAGGGGAGGCCGAAGCCTCCCCAAATTTAAATCGATTTATTTTCCGTCGCGCAACTCGCGCCGCAGGATCTTGCCAACATTGGTTTTCGGCAGTTCGGTGCGGAATTCGATGTAGCGCGGCCGCTTGTAGTTGGTGAGATTGGCGGCGCAATGCGCCTTCAGCTCATCGATGGTCAGGTTCTCGTCCTTCTTGACCACGAAGAGCTTCACCGCCTCACCCGAATGCTCGTCCGGCACGCCGACGGCGGCGCATTCGAGCACACCAGCATGCATGACGGCCACTTCCTCGATCTCGTTCGGATAGACGTTGAAGCCCGAGACGAGGATCATGTCCTTCTTGCGGTCGACGATCTTCACGTAGCCGCGTTCGTCCATCAGGCCCATGTCGCCGGAGCGGAAGAAGCCGTCATCGCTCATCACCTTGGCGGTCTCTTCCGGGCGCTGCCAATAGCCTGCCATGACCTGCGGGCCGCGGATGCAGATTTCGCCGACTTCGCCGATCGCCATCGTGGCGCCGTCCTCGTCACGAATCTCGATGTCGGTAGAAGGCAGCGGCAGGCCGATCATGCCGGAGAATTCTCGCGCGTCGAGACGGTTGACGGTCGCAACCGGCGACGTCTCGGACAGACCGTAACCCTCGGTGATCGGACGACCGGTCATCTCCAGCCAGCGCTCGGCCACGGGCCGCTGGATCGCCATGCCGCCGCCGAGCACAAGCATCAGCGACGAGAAGTCGATCTTCTTGAATTCGGGGTTGTTCATCATTGCGTTGAACAGCGTGTTGAGGCCCGGGAAGACATGTGCCTTGAAGCTCTGCAGCTCTTTGATGAAGGCCGGGATGTCGCGCGGATTGGCGATCAGCAGGTTGTGCGCACCGAGCGCCACGCCCATCAGCGAATTCACGGTTAGCGCGAAGATATGGTAGAGCGGCAGCGCACAGACGAAGTTCAGCACATCAGGGCGGTTCTGCCCGGCAAAAGCGGCTTCCAGCCAGAGCGCGATCTGTTGTTTGTTGGCGAGCAGGTTAGCATGGGTAAGCGTCGCGCCCTTGGAAACCCCCGTGGTACCCCCCGTATACTGCAGAAAGGCGACATCGCTGGACACCACGTCAACTGGCTTCAATGTGAGCTTTTCGCCTTCGGCCAGCATGGCCTTGAAGCCTTTGTGACCCGGGATCGACCAGGCCGGCACAAGCTTCTTCACCTTGCGAACGACGAGGTTGACGATGTGGCCTTTGAGGCCGAGCATGTCGCCCATGGTGCAGACCACGACATGCTTGACGTCGGTACGCGCCACGACCTGCTCGACCGTATGGGCGAAGTTCTCCAGCACGACGATCGCCTTGGCGCCGGAATCCTTGAGCTGGTGCTCGAGTTCGCGCGGGGTATAGAGCGGATTGACGTTCACGACCGTCATACCGGCGCGCAAGATGCCGTAGACGGTGACCGGATTCTGCAGGATGTTCGGCGTCATGACGGCAACACGGTCGCCCTTGACGAGGCCCTTCGACTGCAGCCAGGCGCCGACCTTGCGGGACTGCTGTTCCAGTTCGCGGAAGGTCATGCCGCGGCCCATGCTGGAAAAGGCGAGGCGGTCGGCAAATTTCGCACAACTCGCTTCGAAAAGCGCCCCGAGCGAGGGATGCGCATGCGGTGCGATCTCGGCCGGAACCGATGCCGGATAGGAGTTGACCCAGATTTTTTCCGCGGCGCGGCCGCTGAGGCGGCTCAGAGTTTCCGTCATGTCATCCTCCCGAAAATCATTGGTCTGCCGGCACGCCCTTTCGGGACTGGCTCCTCCTCAGGTCCCGAAAGCTTATGCTTTCACACCGGCAGTGCAAGTGTATGAAGGCTATATAACCTTGACGTAAACGTCAACATTGCCTTGCTCGGCTTTGTAAGTCGTTTGTGGGGAACCATGCGCTGGGGCGTCCGTTAGGTCTTCATGCACAACCAAGAAGGAGGACTTCCCATGTTGCAGGAAAACCGTAACACCGCCGCCGGCCAGGATCCTTACGTCAAGGACACCCCGAGCCTGATCGCCAGCGACAAGGTCGAAGGCACAGCGGTCTATGGCCGCGATGGCGACCGCATCGGCTCCATCCAGCGCGTCATTCTCGAAAAGAAGGGGGGGCGTGTCGCCTATGCCGTTCTGGGCTTTGGCGGCTTCTGGGGTATCGGCGACGACTACTATCCGCTGCCCTGGGAAAAGCTGACTTATGATGAAAGCCTTGATGGCTATCGCATCGACCTGACCAAGGAACAAGTCGAGGGAGCGCCGCGCGCTCGCGACGATAGCGATGAGTGGTATCGCAACAACGGTCGCTCGGTCTATGACTACTATGGCGTTCCGCCCTACTGGATCTGAGCGGACGATCACCAATTGAATTGACGGAAGGGCCTCGCAAGACGGGGCCCTTTTGCCGTTTCGGGTCGATGGAATTGGGCAAAGTGGACGGCAGCGTAATCGCGCTGCAGCAGGAGAGACGTCAATCAACCCGCCCGAGCCCGTACTAAAGCTTACGGCACTCGCGCCCGACGGCGCTCATGGCACAGAATGTCTCTGCGGGGAAGGGAAGGGCCTTAGAATATTTCGGTAAATGGTGCCGCTTGCAGGACTCGAACCTGCGACCCCATCATTACGAATGATGTGCTCTACCACCTGAGCTAAAGCGGCCAGCGCTGGAGCGGGAAAAACCCCGTCGCGTTTGGTGAGGGGCTGATACAGGGATTGCCCGCTGATTTCAAGACGCATTTCGGCGGCGGCGGAAAAATTCCGCAGCCGCCCTGTTTGCTTTCCGATTATCGGAGAGGCCAGGACTTCGGCCAGATTGCAGGATCAACGGCCTCGTTTTCGTCGATCTCGGCCGGGCAGTCCCTGAACGCCTCCTCGACGAGCACGAGTTGCGGGCCCATTGCGCCTTTTGCGAACTTCCATTCGTTGTAGGTTCCGCAATCGCCCACGCCGCGTCCATTGAAGAAGGCGGAGAAGGTCTTCGCCTCGTAATCATAACTCAGATTGAAGGCGCCGGTGACGGCGCTCGGTGCGCCCTCCTGCATCGTCGGGAAAGGCAGTGTCGATACGGTGCCATAGACTTCCACGAAGACGGCATAGGGAAAGTTGTAGGCACCGCCTATGCCGCAGGGCGTTATATAAAGTGTCTGCTCCTCGGCGAGTTTGTGGGCAAGCGCGTTGCCGTCAAGCATGGCTTCTTCCGTTTCCGCACATTCGCCCCCATCGGCGAAGCGGGCTCGGACCGTTTCGGGGAAGTCAGCAAAGCGGCGGATGTCCGATACCGGCGGCGGCGGATTCGGGGCCTTCTCACCCTTGGCGCTCATGGCATCGACGTGACCGACACGTTTCTGGAACTCGTCGATGAACAGCAGGCTCGCGGCAGCGCCGGCCAGTGGGATGTCGCTTTCGGCTGTCATTCCACCGCGGGAGATGGTGATCTTTGCCGTGGTGCCGTTCTTCAGGCTGTCGATCAGGCCTTTGCCGATGAAGTCGCCGGACAGCGAAAGAGTGGCGGCATTTGCATTGATCTCGATTTCGCTGTCCTTGAAGGTTGCTGGCGCACCGCCGTCGATCGAAATCGCAACGGCAATCTCACCCTCGCCCTCAAGAAGAGCATTCTCGGAAGGGGAAATCAAAAGCGCGACGGGCGCTTCTGGCAAGCCACTGCGCTGTAGCTCGAAGCCCGAGATCTGGCTGTCGGAGATGAACTGGCGCATGTTGCAGGACAGCGTCTGCGAGCAACTCACCTGCCAGGATTTGAACTCCTTGTATGCGCCGTCGGCAGCGTTGACGGCAAAGGAGCTGCCGGCCAGAGCGGCAAGCGTAAGGCTCAGGGTGGATAGACGCATGTGGGGTCCCCGCAAATCAGTGTTGCGGGGACGCTAGCAGTGCCAGTCTCAGCCGCAAATCGCCTTTTTTGCGCCTATATATTCGCGCTCCAGCCGATCGACCACAGCAGCGACCGGCTCGACGGCTTTTACCGCTCCGATGCCCTGGCCGCAGCCCCAGATATCCTTCCAGGCCTTCGCCCCGGTGGTCGCCTTGTCGAAGTCCATCTTTGAGGGATCAGCCACCGGCAGATTGTCAGGATCCATGCCGGCGGCGACGATCGATGGCTTCAGATAGTTGCCGTGAATGCCGGTAAAATAGTTGGAATAGACAATGTCGTTGGCATGCGCATCGACGATCGCCTGCTTGTATTCGTCAGACGCACGCGCTTCTTCGGTCGCGATAAAGGGCGAGCCGATATAGGCCATGTCGGCGCCCATCGCCTGGGCCGCCAGCACGGCACCGCCATTGGCAATTGCGCCGGCGAGCAAAAGCGGCCCGTCGAACCATTCCCGGATTTCCTGGACGAGGGCAAAAGGCGAGAGCGTGCCGGCATGGCCGCCCGCCCCGGTCGCCACCGCAATCAGGCCGTCGGCACCCTTGCGGATCGCCGAATTGGCATGGCGGTTGTTGATCACGTCATGCAGCACGATACCGCCATAGGAATGCACGGCGGCATTCACCTCCGGCACAGCGCCGAGCGAGGAAATGACGATCGGCACCTTGTATTTGACGCACATCATCAGGTCATGCTCGAGCCGCTTGTTCGACATGTGCACGATCTGGTTCACCGCGAAGGGGGCGGCCGGACGATCCGGGTTCTTCGCGTTGTGAGCGGCAAGATCCTCGGTGATTTCGGCCAACCATTCGTCGAGTTGCGCCTCCGGCCGGGCATTCAGCGCCGGGAACGAGCCGACGATTCCCGCCTTGCACTGGGCGAGCGTCAGTTTCGGATGCGATATGATGAAGAGCGGCGAGGCGACGACGGGCAGCCTCAGATTGTCTTTCAGGATCGGCGGCAGGGCCATCACTTCACCTCCCATAAAGTTTACGTTTACGCAAACGTCAAATAGCAGATCATGGACGCCGAGGAAAGCGGGTCCTATGGTCAACGGCGCCACGCGTGTCGGTTGGCGGTGTCATTGCCATCGACCGCTCGGCCTCATTCCTGTGTTTATTCGGCCCCATACGGGTTTTCCGGGCTTGTGCTTGAAATATCCAGAGTTTACCGAATCAAAACTATGATTGCGATGTGGCTGGGGCGATCCCCGAAGGAGTATGGCGGCCAATGAGCGGATTGGAAACGGCCATCAGAAACGCCTTGGAGCGCGCCGACCGCTCGAATGCGGAGGCCCGTGCCAGGGTGTATCAATCCGCCCGCCAGGCGCTCGAAACGGGCCTGCGCAAACAGAACATCGATGACCCCGAAGCCGTGAACCATCAGCGTCGCCGGCTGGAGGCGCTGATCCATTCCATCGAACTCGAAGAGCGCGCCCGGCTGGAGGTGCGTCCCGAACCGGCCGCACCACATCCGGCGGCGCCAGTGGCGCCGCCCCCACAGCGGGCCGCCGAGCCGCCGGCACCAACGGCGCCCGCCCTGCAAACCGGTCGTGTCGAGCCCGGTTTCACCGCAGGTGATCCGCCACGCGGCGCCCAGCCCGGCTATCGTGATCCCTCCTTCGACGAGCAGTCCGAGTTTGAGCCGAGGACCTCTGTTGAAGCACATGCTGACGACGAAGGTCCTATGCCGGACATGCGGTCCGAGCGTCCACTGCAAGCACCGCGCCGGCGCCGCGGGATTGTGGCCCGGCTCACGATCATGTCGATCTTCTTCGCGACGCTTGGGATCGGCGCATGGTGGATCTACTCCTCCGGGCTGCTGCTCACGGATGCCGAGCGCGACACCTCTGTGCCCAATCCGCCGCCGCGCGCCGAATCCGAAGACTTTACCGGAGCGCCAGAGGCGGCTGCCCCGGCCGGATCCGCAGGACCGCAGGCGCTCGATGCACGTGGCGGCTTCTCGGATGACTGGATCGAGGTCTTTGCGCCGCAGCAGGTCTCGGCACTTCGTCCCAGAGCGAATGCGCTCGTCGACATTGTTACGGCCAGCGACGGAAGCGCCGCACAGATCGTCTCGCGCAGTGGTGACGAGGCGGGCGCAATCGAAGTGACGGTGCCGACGGAAGTCCTGCGCGAAATGGCAGGTCGCACCTCGACAATCGCGCTCACGGTGCAGTCGACTGATGACGAGCCAGTGCAGATCTCTGTCGAATGCGATTTCCCGCGCATGGGCGACTGCCCGCGCCACCGCTTCACGGTCAACCCGCAAAAGCTCGATGCCCTGTTCCGCGTCTCCTTCGACAACGGCATGGCGCCGTCCACCCCGGGCCGCCTCCTGATCAATGCGGATCTCTCAGGCAGCGGACGCGGCGTGAACCTTTATGCGATCCGCGTGCTGCCCGGCCAGTGATAGTCGCGCAAGGGTGATGGTGTGGGGCCGACGGGCCCCCCCCCCAAAAAAAACAAAGGTCACTTCAGGAAGTCGGGGCCACTGCCGATGATCTTCTTGTCGAGCTTGCCGATCTTCTCGACATCCTTGCCCTCGTAGTCCAGCGACAGAAGCATGTGGCGGATGAGGTTTAGCCGCGCGCGGCGCTTGTCATTGGCGTGCAACACCGTCCAAGGCGCGCGCTCGGTGTGGGTTTCCTTCAACATCCGGTCGCGCTTTTTCGTGTAGTCGTCCCACTTGTGAAGTGCGGCAATATCCATCGGTGACAGCTTCCAGCACTTCAGGGGATCGTGGCGACGGTCATGGAAGCGCTTGAGTTGCATTTCCTGGCCGGTATCCAGCCAGAATTTGAAGAAGCGGATACCTTCCCGTTCGATCAGCTTCTCGAAGCGGGGTGCCTGCTCGAGAAAGCTTTCGTACTGGTCGGGCGTGCAGAAGCCCATGACCGGCTCGACGCCGGCGCGGTTATACCAGGAACGGTCGAAGAGAACGAATTCGCCGGCCGTTGGAAAGTGCGAGACATAGCGCTGGAAATACCATTGGCCGCGCTCGGTTTCCGTTGGCTTGGTCAAGGCGACCACGCGGGCGGAACGGGGGTTCATGTAGGAAAGTGTTGCATGGATGGCGCCGCCCTTGCCAGCTGCATCCCGGCCCTCCAACAAGGCCATGACACGTTCGCCGGTCTTTTGCATCCAGAACTGCACCTTCACCAGCTCGATCTGCAGCTGGGTGAGCTCCTTCTCGTAGTCTTTTTCGGAGAGCTTTTTGTCATAGGGAAAGCCACCGGACTTCAGCGCCTTGTCTTCGATCCAGTCCGGCAGGTCCGGCAGGTCGATGTCGAAGACCTGCTGGGTTCCACCGACCGAGAGGGTAACTGCCCTCTTTTCCGTTTGCGCGTCCATCCTCGGCTCCCTTTGCCTTGCCCGTTTCGATAGTCTTAATTGAGCCCAAGCCGAAATGAAGTTCAAGCATCTCGGTTCCATCTTGCGGCACATCGATTGATCCGCCGGGGAAAGGCCCGGCAAGTGATGGTACAGCAGTGTAACTTCTGTCATGAATCAGGGCTATCAGGACTTGGACAATGCAGGGTGGAGAACGCGCGCGCATGCAAGAAGATAGGGGTGACGGTTGGCGCAAGGATCTCCGGCGACTGCTTTCTGCCTGGGTCTATATTCTCGCTGCCGCTGTCCTTTCGGTCAGTGCCTGGGCGACCGGTGCTGCCACCGGCTATGCGATACTGCTGTTCGTCCTGCTCTTCCTGCTCGTGGTTTTTCGGCAGCTGCCCGAGGACGACACGTCGGCCGCGCCGACGCTAACCGTTGCGGATCCTGATCCGCCGGCTGATCCGCTTCCCCTCATCCTGGCATCGCTCGACGGCCTCGATATGCCGATCTTCGTCCTCAGTCCTGAGGCCGAGTTGATTGCCCAGAACCAGGCGGCGCATAAGGTGTTCGGCGAGCTCGCCGTCGGTCTGCATGTCTCGACCCGCTGGCGCTCCCCCGGGATCCTCGACATGATCCGGGAGACGATCGAGACCTCTCAGCCCAACCAGATCGAGCACTCCGAGCGTCACCCCTCGGAACGGGTCTATGTGGTGCGGGTCGCGCCGATCGACGCCGACGAGGCGGCTGGCGCATCCTATTTCCTGCTGTCGTTCAGGGATATTTCGGAGCTACGCCGCCTTGATCGCATGCGCAGCGACTTCGTTGCCAATGCCAGTCATGAATTGCGCACGCCGCTTGCATCGCTGCGAGGCTTTATAGAGACCATGCAGGGGCCCGCCCGCGACGATGCCAAGGCCAAGGACCGGTTTCTCGCCATCATGCTCGATCAGGCGAACCGGATGAGCCGCCTGGTGGATGATCTCCTGTCCCTCTCGCGTCTGGAGCTCAAGGCCCATGTTGCACCGGAGCAGAGAGTAGAACTTGCGCCGATCCTCGGTCATGTCAGGGACAGTCTCGCTCCGCTTGCAGCCGAACTCGGCGTCGAGATCCGCCTCGACCTCCCCGAGGAGAAGATCGAGGTCTTGGGCGAGCGCGACGAGCTCGTTGAGGTCTTCGAAAACCTGATCGAAAACGCCTGCAAATACGGTCAAGACGGGGAAGTTGTGGAGGTTGCGCTGCGTCGCGATGCTGGCGGCGCGACGGAGGTCAGCGTCCGCGACCACGGTCCTGGCATTCCCGCGGAGCATGTGCCGCGCCTGACCGAACGATTTTACCGCGTCAATGTCGAGGACAGCCGCTCGAAAAAGGGGACGGGGCTCGGCCTTGCGATTGTCAAGCATATCCTCACGCGCCATCGGGCGCGGCTCGTGGTGAAGTCGGAATTGGGCAGTGGCAGCGTCTTCACCGTGCGTTTCTGACACATTCAGCCGTATAAGGCGGGCCTCCTGGAAATTTACCTTTAAATTTCAGTGGCTTGAATTGTCACAAATGTTTCATTGAACTGACATAAAAGCAAAGCCGAAGAGCCGCTAAGACGTCGTTGCCGGGCCGCGACGGACGCGATTGCGGCCACAGACACAAAAACTCATCCACGGGAGAGTATGATGAACATTCTGAAAATTTCTGTTGCGGCGCTGGTCGCCTCCGTTGCCGTCACTGGCGCGGCTGCAGCTCGTGATCAGGTCCAGGTTACCGGTTCCTCGACCGTGCTGCCGTATTCCACCATCGTTGCCGAAGCTTTCGGCGAAAACTTCTCTTTCCCGACGCCGGTCGTTGAAGGCGGCGGTTCGGGTGCTGGCCGCAAGAAGCTTTGCGAAGGCGTTGGCGCCAACACTGTGGACATCGCCAACTCGTCCTCGCGCATGTCCAAGGGCGACTATGAGCTCTGCGTGTCGAACGGCGTAACCGAGATCCTCGAAGTCCGCTTCGGTTACGACGGCATCGTCTTCGCTTCCGACGTCAATGGCCCGGAATTCGCCTTTTCGCAGGCTGACATCCATGGCGCGCTGGCTGCCAAGGTCCTGAAGGACGGCGCTCTGGTCGACAACACGGCCAAGACCTGGGCTGACGTAAATCCTGCCCTGCCTGCGCAGGACATCATGGTTTTCGTTCCGGGCACCAAGCACGGCACGCGCGAAGTGTTCGACGAGAAGGTGATTCTCGCCGGTTGCGAAGCAAACGGCACGTATGAAGCCCTGAAGACGGCTGCAAACGGCGACGAAGATGCGGCTGAAGAAGGCTGCATGGCGCTGCGCACCGACGGTCTGTCGATCGACATCGACGGCGACTACACCGAGACGCTCGCCCGCGTTGACGCCAACAAGAACGGTATCGGCGTATTCGGTCTGTCGTTCTACCAGAACAACACCGACAAGCTGCGCGTAGCAACGATGGCGGGCATTGTCCCGACCACCGAAGCGATTGCCAAGGGTGAATACCCTGTGTCGCGCCCGCTGTTCTTCTACGTCAAGAAGGCTCACCTCGGCGTGATCCCTGGCCTCCAGGAGTATGTCGACTTCTTCGTATCGGACGACATGGCTGGTCCTGACGGCCCGCTGGCTGCCTACGGCCTCGTCTCCGACCCGGAACTGAAGGCGACCCAGGCAATGGTTTCCGCCGGCACGCCAATGGCGCCGGTCGAGTGATCTTCGTCTGAAACAGAAGGGCGCCACGAGGCGCCCTTCTTCCTCTTGCGAAAACCGGATTTCCCATGAGCGTCGGCATTCTGTCCTTAATCCTACTGACATTGGCCGTGATTGGCTTTTTCTTTGGCCGACGTCGCGCGATACAGAGCGCGGGCGGTGACGCTCGGAACCTTCATTCGCTGCCGGGCTATTATGGCCAGACGGTTGCGCTGTTTGCCGCAGTGCCGGCTTTCCTACTGATGGCAATCTGGCTTGTCGCGCAGCCTTTGCTGATCGACTCGCGCATTGTCGGCCTGCTGGGTTCTCAGGTGGCATTCGACGCCACATCCACGACCCTTGCAGTCGAAGACGTGCGCCGCATCGCCGATGGCTTGGATGCCCTGCAGCAGCGCTCCGGCATGACCGACGATGAGCTGCGCAACATGCAGGCCGGTTTTTCCGATATTCGCGGCCGACTGGCCGAAGTCGGCGTTGCTCTTGGCGCAGAAGTCAGACCTGAAATCTTTGAGGCGGCCAAGGAATACCGGGTCATGCAGCGCACGGGCGCAATGCTGATGAACGGTGCGGTGTTGGTCCTCGCCGTGGCCGGTTTCATCTTCGCCTTCATGCGTATACACCGAGACTACCGCGCCCGGAATGTGTCGGAGACCTTTGTGCGCTGGCTGTTGATCGCATCGGCCGGCGTTGCGATCCTCACCACATTCGGCATCGTGATGTCGCTCCTGTCCGAGAGTATCCGCTTCTTCGGTCTGTATCCGATCACCGATTTCTATTTCGGCCTGACCTGGAACCCGCAGTTCCGTGGCGGTTCGGAACTGGGACTGGCGCCGCTTTTGTGGGGCACGCTCTACATCAGCTTTGTTGCAATGTGCGTATCTGCTCCAATCGGCATCTTCGCTGCGATTTACACGGCCGAATATGCTTCGCCGCGGGTTCGGTCGGTCATCAAGCCGGTGATTGAAGTGATCGCCGGTATCCCGACCGTCGTTTTCGGCCTGTTCGCACTGGTGACGGTTGGCCCATTCCTCCGCGACTATTTCGCTGTACCGACCGGACTGGGCAATTCGGGCTCGTCGGTTCTCACGGCCGGACTCGTGATCGGGATCTTGAACATCCCCTTCATTTCGTCGCTGGCCGATGACATCATCAACTCCGTGCCGCAGTCGATGCGCGATGGGGCTCTGGGCCTGGGTTCGACGAAATCCGAGACCATCCGCAGGGTCGTGCTGCCGGCGGCCCTTCCCGGCATTGTCGGTGCTGTCCTGCTTGCTGCCAGCCGTGCCATCGGCGAAACCATGATCGTGGTCATGGGGGCAGGGGCAGCCGCCAAGCTGGACTTGAACCCCTTCCAGGCCATGACGACGATCACCGTGAAGATCGTCAGTCAGTTGACGGGCGACCTTGCCTTTGACTCGCCGGAGACGCTCGTGGCCTTCGCGCTTGGCCTGACGCTGTTCGTGATTACGCTTGGGCTCAACATCTTCGCGCTTTGGATCGTGCGCAAATACCGGGAACAATACGAATGACCGACATCATCGATCGCACTCCTTTCGCCATGCCGCAGTCCAGCAGTTCGCTCATGAGCGAGACCCCGCTGATGAAGCGTCGCAATGCCGCAGAAATTCGGTTCCGCATGTATGGTGTCGCTGCGATCGTGATCGCGTTGCTCACCCTGGCGATCATGCTGTTCACCATCATCCGCGACGGCTCTTCGGCCTTCGTTCAGGCGACGATCAGCTATCCCGTCATGATCGACGCTGCGGTTGTGGACAAGGCCGGCTCGCGCGATCCGGCGCAGATGGCTTCGGTCACGACGATCGGCTATGCGCGCATCCTGGGGCAATCTCTGGTCAAGCATCTGGCCGATGAGGGTATTGCAGTCGAGGGCATGTCCGAAAAGGAAGTCACCGACATGATTTCCAAGGATGCTCCGGCTCGGCTGCGCGAAACAGTCCTGGCCGATCCGTCACTGGTAGGCCAGACGATCACTGTGAACGTTTTCGCCACAGGCCGCGTGGATGGCTATCTCAAGGGTCGCGTGACGCGCGAAATCGCTGAACGGGATTCCAATGTGACGCCCGCGCAGCTGGACCTGGCCGACAAGCTGGTCGAAGCAGGCATACTTGAGACGAAGTTCAACTGGAGCTTCATCACGGCGCCTGATGCGTCCGACTTGCGCCCGGAAGCCGCAGGCCTTGGCATCGCCATCATGGGCACCGCCTACATGATGTTTCTGGTGGTGATCATGTCCTTGCCTCTCGGCGTGGCTGCCGCGATCTATCTCGAGGAATTCGCGCCGCGAAACTGGTTCACCGATTTGATCGAAGTGAACATCTCGAACCTGGCTGCCGTGCCGTCGATCGTTTTCGGTATCCTTGGACTTGCGGTCTTCATCAATTTTGTCGGGCTCCCGGCATCCTCCCCGATTGTGGGTGCGCTGGTCATCACGTTGATGTCGCTGCCGACCATCATCATTGCGACGCGCGCCGCGATCCGTGCCGTCCCGCCATCCATTCGCGATGCCGCTCTGGGCGTCGGAGCGTCGAAGATGCAGACGGTGTTCCACCATGTCCTGCCTTTGGCCGCGCCCGGCATCATGACCGGAGCGATCCTCAGCCTCGCATCTGCAGCGGGTGAAACCGGCCCGCTGCTGCTGATCGGCATGGTTGCCTATGTGGCCAACTATCCGTCAGGGCCGTTCGAAGGTGGCTTCCTCGACCCGGCGAGCGCACTCCCGGTACAGGTCTACTCCTGGGCGTCGCGTGCCGATCCGGCCTTCATCGAACGGTCCTCGGGTGCCATCATCGTTCTGCTGCTCTTCCTGCTGGTCATGAACATCCTTGCCATCGTCCTGCGCCGCCGCTTCGAGCGCCGTTGGTAAATCCCTGAAGGACACCCCGAATGTATCACGCATCCATATTGACGGAGACTTCCGTGAACCAGCCCAAAATCAAGATCACCGCCCGTGGCGTGCAGGTGTACTACGGCGAAAAACATGCCTTGAAGGATGTCAACGTCGACATACGGGACCGCGCAGTCACGGCCTTTATCGGCCCATCGGGTTGCGGCAAGTCGACCTTCCTGCGCTGCTTGAACCGGATGAACGACACGGTGTCGATCGCTCGCGTCTCGGGTGATATCCAGATCGATGGCGAAGACATTTACGACAGCCGCGTCGATCCCGTGCAATTGCGGGCCAAGGTGGGCATGGTCTTCCAGAAGCCCAACCCCTTCCCGAAGTCGATCTATGAAAACGTCGCCTATGGGCCGCGCATCCATGGGCTCGCGGCCAAGAAGGCCGATATGGACGAGATCGTTGCGAGTTCTCTGCAGAAGGCCGGCCTCTGGAACGAGGTGAAGGATCGCCTACAGGAAACCGGCACCGGCCTGTCCGGCGGTCAGCAGCAGCGTCTGTGCATCGCCCGTGCGATTGCCGTCAGCCCGGAAGTCATCCTGATGGACGAGCCCTGCTCGGCGCTCGATCCGATCGCGACCGCCAAGGTCGAGGAGCTGATCCACGAACTGCGCGAGAATTTCACCATCGTCATCGTGACGCACTCGATGCAGCAGGCTGCACGTGTCTCCCAGCGTACCGCGATGTTCCATCTCGGCCAACTGGTCGAGGAGAACGACACCGACAAGATGTTCACCAATCCGGATGACCAGCGCACCCAGGATTACATCATGGGCCGCTTCGGCTGAGCCCTGACGTCATCCACGGTTGAACTCAATTTCAAGGACGTTTCAAATGGGCTCCACTCACATCTACTCGGCCTTCGACGAGGAACTGAAGTTCCTGATGCGCCGCATCTCCGAAATGGGCGGTCTTGCGGAACAGATGGTCGCCGAAAGCGTGCGCGCGTTGGTCAATTCCGACGCGGCGCTCGCGCAGAAGGTTATCTCCGACGACGTGCTCATGGATGCCATGGAGCGCGAGATCGGTGACAAGGCGATCGTCACCATCGCAAAACGCCAGCCGGTCGCCTCGGATCTGCGCGAAATCATCGGCGCGCTGCGGATCGCTGCCGATCTCGAGCGCGTCGGTGATCTCGGCAAGAGCAACTCCAAGCGTGTCGTCGCCGTTCAGGCAACAGGCGTGCCGCGCAAGCTCGCCCGTGGCCTGGAGCATCTGTCTGATCTGGCACTCGCCCAGCTCAAGGAAGTGCTCGACGTCTACACGACCCGTTCGGCTGAAAAGGCGAAGTCCATCCGTGACCGCGACGAGGAGATCGATGCGATCTACACGTCGCTGTTCCGCGAACTCCTCACCTACATGATGGAAGATCCGCGCAACATCACGAGCTGCACCCATCTCCTGTTCTGCGCCAAGAACATCGAGCGTATCGGCGACCACGCGACGAATATCGCCGAGACCATTTACTACATGACTACCGGCGCCCAGCCGGAAGGCGAACGCCCGAAGGAAGACCTGACCTCTTCCGTTGGCGCGATCACCGAGTGATATTGTCCAGCGGGGTTGATGTTTGATGCAGCCGAAAATTGCCGTGGTGGAAGACGAAGAGGCCCTTTCGGTCCTCCTGCGTTACAATCTCGAAGCCGAGGGCTATGAGGTCGAAACGATCCTGCGGGGCGACGAGGCCGAGATCCGCCTTCAGGAGCGTGTGCCGGATCTGCTGATCCTGGACTGGATGCTTCCGGGCGTCTCCGGCATCGAGCTGTGCCGGCGCCTGCGTGTCCGACCCGAGACCGAGCGTCTGCCGATCATCATGCTGACGGCGCGCGGTGAGGAAAGCGAGCGGGTGCGTGGCCTGGCCACGGGTGCGGACGATTATGTCGTCAAACCCTTCTCGACGCCGGAGCTGATGGCCCGCGTCAAGGCCATGCTGCGTCGTGCCAAGCCCGAGGTTCTTTCCAGCGTCCTGCGCTGCGGCGACATCGAACTCGACCGCGAGACCCATCGGGTGCATCGCAAGAGCCGCGAGGTTCGCCTTGGTCCGACGGAATTCCGGCTGCTGGAGTTCCTCATGGCATCGCCCGGCCGGGTCTACTCGCGGTCTCAGCTTTTGGACGGTGTCTGGGGTCACGATATCTATGTCGACGAGCGCACGGTCGACGTGCATGTCGGCCGCCTGCGTAAGGCGCTGAACTTCTCGAACATGCAGGATGTCATCCGCACCGTCCGCGGCGCGGGTTATTCCATGGAAGCCTGAAGACGCCAGCTTTCGATTGAGGGGCCGCACGGATCATCCGCTGCGGCCCTCTTCGTTTCAGCATAGCCCAAAAGAAAACGGGCCCCGAAGGACCCGCTAGATGTCTCGAACTCGCCGATGGATCAGCGAGCAGCCTTGCGGCGTTCGCTGACCGGCTGGTAGGCGAGCTTCGCGTGATAGGTGCAGTAAGGCGCGCTATCAGCAATTTCGCAGCCGCAAAAGTGGAAATCATCCTTCATCGGATCGCCGATCGGCCACTTGCAGGTGCGCTCGGTCAGTTCCGTCAGGGCGAGGCGCCGCGAAATCGGCACGACCACGTTCAGTGGGCGGCGAACTTCGACTTCCTCGTAGGCCTCGACCTCGATCTCTTCCTTCAGCATTGTCGCGCCAGCTGCACGGGTCACGGTTCGCGTGGTCGCCGTCGCCGCAGGCCGGTTCTGGAAGGTCGCCGGACGCTGGGTCTGCGCCGGACGTTTTGCCGGGCGTGCCGCAGTCGAGCTGCCGCCTGCCTTGGCCCTGCCCGGCAGGTTGAGGCGGTGAACCTTGCCGATAACGGCATTTCGGCTCACGCCACCGAGTTGCGCCGCAATCTGGCTTGCGCTGAGGCCTTCGGCCCACAGTCGCTTCAGTCTTTCGACCCTGTCGTCACTCCATTGCGCAGTTGTCATGCCACTTCTCTCCGCCGCTCGCGTCTGTCATGGCAGAATCCGTCACCCCTGCTTCGAACGAATTCGAAACATAACCGCCTCGTTACTGTCGGTGAGCACTTCCGCCGCATGCAATCTATTAATGAAATTTAACCTAGTGGCACGCTGACTCCGTGACAAGAGTCGGGGGAATCATCTGGAATCGATTTTCCGGTTTTCCCCAACTTGCTTCCCGAGTGAGTCAAGTATGCAACAGGTGGAATCTAGCCGCGCACGCTTCTGGCGCGAACCGGCCAAATCGGCGCCTACTCCTGCGATTCCTGCGGAATTCGTTGACATTGCAGGGTGAAGTGCCGATAGTGCCCGCGCCGCCGCAAGGCGGCATTTTTAATTTTTTCGAGGCCTGCAAAGGGCCGTGCCGTCCCTTGGACGGATCGTCGAGAAGGAACGTGAAAGCCATGGCCGAAGCTACGCCGCTCTATCAGACCTATAATCGGGCGCCTCTGCGTTTCGAGCGAGGCGAGGGCGTCTGGCTCATGACGGAACGTGGTGAACGTTATCTCGATTTCGCAGCTGGCGTCGCCGTAACGTCGGTCGGCCATGGTCACCCCCATGTTGTCGGCGCCCTGAAGGAGCAGGCGGACAAGGTCTGGCATCTGTCGAACCTGTATGAGGTTCCGGGCCAGGAAGTGCTGGCCAAGCGCCTCGCCGATGTGACGTTCGCCGACCGCGTCTTCTTTACCAATTCCGGCGCCGAAGCTCTCGAATGCGCTATCAAGACGGCGCGCCGCTATCACTTTGCCAAGGGGCACCCGGAGAAGTTCCACATCATCACGATGGAAGGCGCCTTCCACGGTCGCACCATCGCGACGATCGCAGCGGGTGGTCAGGAGAAATATCTCGAAGGCTTCGGTCCCAAGGCCCCGGGTTTCGATCAGGTGCCGTTTGGTGATCTCGACGCCGTCAAGGCCGCGATAACGGATGCAACCGCTGCGATCCTTGTCGAGCCGGTGCAGGGCGAGGGCGGTATTCGTCCGATCCCGGTGGAGATGCTGCGCGCCTTGCGCGACCTCTGCGACGAGTACGGCCTGCTGTTGATCCTCGACGAAGTGCAGTGCGGTGTTGGCCGCACGGGCAAGCTTTTTGCCCATGAATGGGCCGGCATCACGCCCGACCTCATGGCGGTCGCCAAGGGCATCGGCGGCGGTTTCCCGCTCGGCGCTTGCTTGGCAACCGAAGAGGCCGCTTACGGCATGAAACCCGGAACGCATGGCTCGACATATGGCGGCAACCCGCTTGGTATGGCCGTCGGCAATGCTGTTCTCGACGTCGTGCTCGGCGACGGTTTCCTCGACAATGTTCGCGACACAGCCCTCGTCTTCCGCCAGGGTCTCGCCTCGCTGAAGGATCGTTACCCGGATGTGATCGAGGAAGTGCGTGGCGAAGGCCTGATGCTCGGCATCAAGGCCAAGATCCCGAACACCGAACTGCTGATGGCAATGCGCGACGAGCATCTGCTCGGCGTTCCCGCCGGCGACAACGTTATCCGTCTCCTGCCGCCGCTGACGGTGACCGCGGAAGAAGCTCGCGACGGTCTCGCCCGTATCGAACGCGCCGCGGAGCACATCCGCGCCAAGGCCGCAGTCGCAGCATCCGCCTAAGACAGGACCCATTCATGGCATCTCCGAAGCATTTTCTCGATCTCTCCGCCATGACGGCCGGGGACCTGCGCGGCATTCTTGAGGACGCGAAGACCCGCAAGCAGGCGACCAAGGCCGGCACCGCCGACAAGCCGCTCGCCGGCAAGATGCTGGCAATGATTTTTGAGAAGCCGTCCACCCGCACGCGTGTTTCCTTCGATGTCGGCATGCGGCAGCTAGGTGGCGAGACCCTCTTCCTGTCTGGCACGGAGATGCAGCTCGGTCGCGCTGAGACCATTGGCGACACCGCCAAGGTTCTGTCGCGCTATGTCGATGCGATCATGATCCGAACCACTGACCATGCGCGTCTCATGGAGATGGCCGAGCATGCGACGGTTCCGGTCATCAATGCCCTGACGGATCTCACTCATCCCTGCCAGATTATGGCGGACATCATGACCATCGAGGAGCATCGTGGCTCCGTGGCGGGCAAGACGCTCGCCTGGACCGGCGACGGCAACAATGTCCTGCATTCGCTCGTCGAAGGCGCGGCGCGCTTTGGTTACCGAATGAACATGGCCGTGCCGCTGGGCTCCGAGCCCGACGACAAGATCCTGAATTGGGCCCGCAACAATGGCGGCGAGATCATGCTGTGCCACGATGCCGATCGTGCGGTCGCCGGCGTTGATGCGGTGATCACTGATACCTGGGTGTCGATGAACCAGGAGCACAAGGCACGTGGCCATAACGTCTTCCAGCCTTTCCAGGTCAATGCGGAGCTGATGAAGAAGGCGAAGGAGGAGGCCCTCTTCCTGCACTGCCTGCCGGCTCATCGCGGCGAAGAAGTCACCGACGAGGTGATCGACGGCGCGCAGTCGGTGGTTTTCGACGAGGCCGAGAACCGCCTGCATGCGCAGAAGTCGATCCTCGCCTGGTGCCTCGGCGCGATCTGAGGCAGGGCAAGGGTGTTCGCGCCCGACTTGACCTTTGGCGCGGGTGATCCCATCTGTGCCGTTTCTGATCGGGCCGCTCGGGCCCAGCGTTTGGCGCTTCAAGCGCCGGGAGTACATTCATGTCGATGAGACAAGCAGAACTCGGCGAATTCGGTTTCGCCGGTGACGATCGCGTGGTTCCCTTCCAGGTAGAGGGCCTCGATGTGCGCGGCCGTGCCGTCCAGCTCGGACCGTTGATCAATTCCATTCTCGACCGTCACGCCTATCCGGCGCCAGTCGCGCGGCTTCTCGCGGAAGCCATCGTCTTGACGGTGCTGATCGGGACGTCTCTGAAGTTCGAGGGCAAGTTTACGGTCCAGACCAAGGGCGACGGCCCGGTCGATCTGCTGGTTGCCGATTTCAGCTCGCCTGAAAATGTGCGCGCCTATGCCCGCTTTGACGAGCAGGCGGTGGCCGATGCAATCGCTGCCGGTCGTGCTTCGCCTGAGGAGCTGCTCGGCGTGGGCGTGCTCGCCTTCACCATCGACCAGGGATCCTTCATGCAGCCCTATCAGGGGATCGTGCCGCTCGACGGCACGTCGCTCGAGGACATCGCAGGTGTCTATTTCCGCCAGTCGGAACAGATCCCGACGCGCGTCCGCCTTGGGGCCGCCGAGCTCTTTGATCGGGATGCCGACGGCAAACCGCGTCGCACATGGCGGGCAGGTGGTCTCATCGCGCAATTCCTGCCGGAGGCGCCGGAGCGGATGCGCCAGCCGGATCTGCATGGCGGCGATGGCGACGACCGCGATGCCGACCTACACGGCGACGATGCCTGGGATGAGGCCCGCGTGCTGGTCGAGACGATCGATGCCGATGAGCTGACCGATCCGCAGGTGGGTATCGAACGGCTGCTGTTCCGCCTCTTCCACGAGCGGGGTGTGCGGGCTTACGAACCGCAGGCGGTTTACGACCGCTGCAGTTGCTCGCGCGACCGCCTGAAGGGTGTTCTCCAGGGCTTCTCTGCTGAGGAGATCGAGGCGAGCACCGAAGACGGCAAGATTACCGTGACCTGCGAATTCTGCTCGACCAATTATGATTTCGAGCCGGGAGAGCTGACGCCGGCTTGATCGATCGAAATGCTGAAGATGAGAAAGGCCGGAGTGATCCGGCCTTTTCTATTGTTGAATGTAGCAAGCGCTTTGAGGGTTTACACCTGCGATGATGCCGGGTGACCGCCGATCGCCTCCTCCACCGCGATTTCCGCCATGGCGAGGATCGCGTCACGCGAATTTGCTGCCGCGATGAAGCGGCCGTTGTGACAGAAGGTGGCGCCCTTCACACCGCAGACGGCCTCCAGATCGCCATTGCTCAAACCCGCCCAGGCAGGGGGTAGGTCCGCGCGCTGCTCGAAACTGCCTTCCGCCTTGCGGATCCCGGTAATGCACCAGTCCTTGTCGCGCGGGTGAATGACGAAGAGCAGATGGTCGGCGCCTGCCTTGACGATGGCCGGGCGGAACGGCATGCCCATCGGCAATTCCAGGACCCGACCTTCGCCTGTCGCTGCGATCGCTTCCAGAACCATGGTCTCGGCGCGCAGCTTGGCCGCGCGCTGGCCGATGGCAGCTTCGACGATCATCCGTGCAATCGAAAGGGCGGACTGGAAGCCGCGATCGTCGGCGCCGGGCTCCTTGTTGTCGAAAACGGGCTTCAGCGTTTCGAGGAGGCTCGGCAGGGTGAGATCGGCCAGTGGCCCGGCCGTGGCAGGGCTGAGCGCGCCATTGTCCATCAGGTCGATGGGCAGAACAAATTTCGCATCGAAGCCCAGGTGGACCGTCTCGATATGATCGGCCGGGAGACCCATGGCAGCAAGATAGGCACGGCCGTAATGCTTCCAAATCAGCCCGAAGGAGCTATAGGGCTGACCATCGTCGCGAAGTGGTGCGCCGCGCTGATGGTGGTCGAAGATCTGCGCCTCGGCGTCATAGGCGCCGCCGACATCATAAATGATCCGGGCTGCTGCGGGCGTGATCCAGTCCGGTGCGCGGCTGCGCACGATCTGTGCGTCTGGGTAAAGCCTTGACAGGATGACGGACGACAAGAGTTCGTCGGCATGGAAGCCGCCACTATGGGTGACGAGATGGGTAATGCTCATGCCGGTTTAGCCCTCTGGATGGCGTCGGGATCGATGTCTCCAGATAGCGGTTGGTGCCATTCAACTCAACTGGCAATCGTCAATTGAGGGTGCGGACCATGCCCGGGCTGTCGAGGGAAAAGGCCGGGATCTCGACGTCGAAGGTCTCTCCGTCGTCGGTTTCCATGCGGTAGGTGCCGTACATCATGCCCGAGGGTGTATCGAGCGGACAGCCGGAAGAGTATTCATAGGTGTCGCCAGGATCGAGGCGCGGCTGTTCGCCCACCACGCCCGGGCCGTTCACTTCGTCAACCTGACCGTTCTGGTCGGTGATGTACCAGTAGCGATGGGTCAGCCGCACGGGTTTGCCCGAGTGATTGGAGATCACGATCCGGTAGCCCCAGACATAGCGACTGTCATCGGGGTCCGACTGTTCTTCGAGATAGTATGGTTCGACCAGAACCTCTATGTCCCGTGTCAGCGCGCGATACATGCCTGGACCCTGAGAAAGCTTGTCATCAACAGTGATAGAGATGGCGCTCATTGTGGCGGCAGCAAGGGCGACACACAAACACCATGCCTTTTGAAGGGATAACGACGCAACTCCTTACGTCAAGGGCAATGCGCCAGCCGCAACGCCTGTCGCGGCTGAATATTTGCGTGCATGATCGCGGGCGTTGCGTTCAGACTGTCTTGAGTGCCCGTGCGAAATCGTCCAGCAGGTCCTGCGTATCCTCGATCCCGCAGGAGAAGCGAACCGTACCCCCCGAGATGCCGAGTTCGGCACGCGCCTCGTCGGTCAGGTTCTTGTGGGTGGTGGTCGCCGGATGGGTGATCAGGCTCTTGGCATCGCCGAGATTGTTGGAAATCTTGACGATCTCCATGGCATTCTGCAGCTTGAAGGCCGCTTCCTTGCCGCCCTTCAGCTCGAAGCAGACCAGCGTCGAGCCGCCAGTCATCTGCTTGGCGATGATATCGGCCTGGGGGTGGTCCTTGCGACCGGGATAGATGACCTTGGCAACGGCACTCTGGTCCGCCAGGAAGTCGGCAATCGCAGCCGCACTTGTCGTCTGCTGCTTCACCCGCAGCGGCAGCGTTTCCATGCCCTTCAGCAGCGTCCAGGCATTGAACGGCGACATGGCAGGGCCCGTATGGCGGAAATAGTCGTGCAGGTTCTCGTTGATCCATTCCTTCGACGACAAGACCACTCCGCCGAGGCAGCGGCCCTGACCGTCGATATGCTTGGTCGCGGAGTAGACGACGACATGCGCGCCGAGTTCCAGCGGCTTCTGGAAGAGGGGGGTCGCAAAGACGTTGTCGACGATCAGCTTCGCGCCGATCTGATCGGCGAGCTTGGCCACACCTGCTACGTCGATCACTTCGAGCGTCGGGTTGGTCGGGCTTTCCAGGAACATCACCTTGGTGTTCGGCCGGATCGCCGCTTCCCAATTGGCGAGATCACGACCATCGACCAGTGTGCATTCCACGCCGTAGCGTGGAGCGAGCGTCTCGACGACATAGCGGCAGGAGCCGAACAGGGCGCGGGCAGCCACGATATGGTCGCCGGCCTTGACCTGGCAGAGCACGGCAGCAGCAACGGCCGCCATGCCCGACGCCATCGCACGCGCATCCTCGGCGCCTTCCATCATGCACATGCGCTTTTCGAACATGTCATTGGTCGGGCTGCCATAGCGGGCGTAGATATAGCCGTCGTTCTCGCCCTTGAAGCGGGCTTCTGCCGCTTCCGAGCTTTCATAGACGAAGCCCTGGGTGAGGAAGATCGCTTCAGACGTCTCGCCATAAGGAGAGCGCAGCGTGCCGCCATGGACGAGGGTGGTGGCCGGGCGCCAGTTCTTGCTCATGCACGTGCCTTTCGAACACAAAAAAACCGGTCGCGTGAACGGACCGGTTTCGTAAACCCGGTCTATTTAGCCACTTGTTTAACGTGGCTGCAAGCCGACCGGCCAAATCACCACGGGATAAGGCAGCAATTACGCTCTTGCGGGCCTTGCGTCAATTGGTGGGCTTTGGTTTTGTCGACCCCAAACAGGATTGAGATCATGACCTTGAAACCCGGGATTTTGTCCGATCGCGCGATCGGCGCCTTGTTCGGTGGCGGCCAGCTGAAGAGCGAGGTCATGCTCGACAAGGACCAGATCCAGCCGGCAAGCCTCGACCTGCGTCTGGGCGGCAAGGCGATCCGTGTCCGCGCGAGCTTCATGCCTGGCAGGGGCCACACCGTGGCCGAAAAGCTGGAGCGGCTGACCCTGCACGAGATCGACCTCGAAAACGGGGCGGTGCTCGAAACCGGCTGCGTCTACATCGTGCCCCTGATGGAAAGCCTCGACCTCCCGGCGGAGATTTCGGCGTCCGCCAATCCGAAGAGCTCGACCGGCCGCCTCGACATCTTCACCCGGGTGATGGTTGATTACGCCCAGGAGTTCGACAAGGTGCCGGCCGGCTACAAGGGCCAGCTCTATCTCGAAATCTCGCCGCGCACCTTCCCGATCATCGTAAGGCGCGGCTCGCGCCTCTCGCAGATCCGTTTCCGCACCGGCCATGCGCTGCTCGGCGAGGCCGAACTCTTCGACTTGCACAAGGCCGAGACGCTGGTGGCGAGCGACATGCCGAATGTCTCGGGCGGTGGCATTGCGCTGTCGATCGATCTGAAGGGATCGGGACCGCAAGGCCTGATCGGCTATCGCGGCAAGCACCACACCTCGGTCATCGACGTCGACCTGAAAGGCGCCCACGAGGTGCTGGATTTCTGGGAGCCACTTTACAGCCGCGGTCGCGACGAACTGATCCTCGATCCGGACGAGTTCTACATTCTCGTTTCGAACGAAGCAGTGCATGTCCCGCCTCTCTATGCTGCCGAAATGACGCCCTATGACCCGCTCGTCGGCGAATTCCGCGTGCACTATGCCGGCTTCTTTGACCCAGGCTTCGGCCATGCGCCGGCCGGCGGCTCAGGCAGTCGCGCGGTTCTGGAAGTCCGCAGCCACGAAGTGCCCTTCATCCTCGAGCACGGCCAGGTCATCGGCCGCCTGGTCTACGAGCACATGCAGGAGCGCCCGGAAGGCCTCTACGGCACGGGCCTCGGCTCCAACTATCAAGCGCAGGGCTTGAAGCTCTCCAAGCACTTCCGTTTGCCCTGACGAAAGAGGGGCGTCACCGCGCCCCTTTGTATGCCATTCGGCTTGACACCCAGCCCGAACTGTTGGATTCGTCAGACCGCGCGCGGGTGTAGCTCAATGGTAGAGCAGCAGCTTCCCAAGCTGAATACGAGGGTTCGATTCCCTTCACCCGCTCCAGCTTCTTCTCACTACTTCTCCGCAAACTTTGCAAACGCTGCCAGCAGGTCGCCGAGCCGCTTGGCGGTCGCTTCATCCGTCAACTTGCCGTCGGCATCGAACAGCGTGTGCGCCCGCGACACCATCAGCCGCTTCTCTGAAAACGTCCGGCAGCCGAGCGTGTGCAGCACCGGGAGCCAGGCATTCTGGCTGAGCAGCGTGCCGAAATTTCCAGGCGACGCGCCGACAAGAGCGAAGGCCTTTCCACCGAAGACTCGAGCCATGTCAGACGACGGGCGTGACAGCCAGTCGATGGCGTTCTTGAAGGCGCCGGGGATGCCGTTGTTGTATTCAGGCGTAAACAGGATCACGCCATCGGCGGCGATGATCTTTTCCTTGAGCGCGGTGACAGCTGCCGGGATGCCCTCGGCTTCCTCGAGATCACCATCATAAAGCGGTATGCCGTTAATGCCGGCTATTTCCATCCTGTAACCGTCTGCCGGCAGGGCTGCGGCGGCTTGCATCAGAGCCGTGTTGAGCGAGCCCTTGCGCAGGCTTCCCGAAATGCCGAGCAGTGTCACCATATCCGTCGTCTCCCGGTTGGATGCGTCGCCTTCACACTATGGTGCCGATGGCGTCCGAGCAATCACTCTGACGCGGGCAAAATGGCTCGACTGGGGCGATGCGGTGTCTTGTTCCAGTGAAAAGGCTTCAGCCTGAGTTCGATCACGGCCTTCCAGGCCGCCAGCGACACGGCCATCCAGTAAACCGGGATCATTGCCCATTTCCAGCCAACGCCCTCCTTCTCGCCCTTGCTCATCGGGGTCGCGCCGAGCACGAAGAAGATCGCGTAGCTTCCGAGGATGTTGAATATGTCCATGGCGAGCATGATCGTCGTGAAGAGGCTCGGCTGCGCAACCGGGACCTGCATCAGGGAGATCGCAAGCAGCGTGAGGAAGACGATCAGGCCGGGATGGCTGAGCGCTGCAATCAGCATGCCGCCGACCAGGAGCTGAAAGACGAGGAAGGATAGAAATCCCATGTCGCGCGCGGTTCGCACGGGCTGGCGCATCAGCACCAGCCAGGTCTGCAGCCATCCCTTGTACCAGCGGGTCCGCTGAGCAAGCCAGATCCGGAAATCGGTCGGCGCATCCTCGTAGGTTGGCAGCGTCAGGGTCGATGATCGATACCCCATTCTGTAGAGACGCATGCCGAGATCCGCATCTTCGGTGACGTTGTAGGGATCCCAGCCGCCGCTGGCTCTGAGGAGGGCGGTCTTGAAATGGTTGGAGGTGCCGCCGAGTGGCAGCGGCATGCGGTAGTAGCCGAGGGCTGGCAGCAGTCTGCGGAACAGCGCCGAATATTCGAGCGCGAAAATGGCGCTGATCCAGCTTTCGCCGGCATTGCCGATCACCAGCGGCGCCTGCAGGCAGGCGAGATCCGGCGGACCGAGCCGGAAGGCGTGATAGGCTTCCCTCAGCTGCTGCGGATGCGGCCGATCCTCGGCATCGTAGATGGTGAGGAACTCGCCGCGTGCGCCGGCCAGAGCATAGGTGAGTGCCTTGGGCTTGGTGCGCGGCGCCATGGCCGGCACGGCCACCACCTCGACATGAGGGCCGGGATTGGATCGACGGATCGCCTCGATCGTCGCGTGATCGTCGGCCTCGCAGACCAGCTTGACGTCCAGGAGACTGCGCGGCCAGTCGAGCGCATCGAGGGCGGCGAGCAGTTGCGGCACGACATCGGCCTCCCGATAAAGCGCCACCATGACGGTGTAGACAGGCAGAACATCGCTGCCATGCTCGAGCTTTGCTTCGCAGACCCGGTGGCGTCGCCCGTGAGAAACGACGGCCATGCGCAGCATGAGGGCAGCCGTATGAAAGAGCGAAAGTGTGAGGTGACTGATGACGGCGGCGAGCATCGGCGCCATGATCGAAAAAAGACAGATCAGACAGAGCCCGGCGCCGGCCACGAAGCCTTGGTCACCGGTCACCACGAGCCGCGCCGAAAGCGGCTGGAGCGTGTCGAACAGACCGCGCACGGCCTGGCCCACGCGTCTGTTTTCCCCCACCTTCCAGCTGGCACGCCGGATGGCGGTCGGCGTCGTCACGACCAGGGTGCCAGCGCCCGGTCCGTTCCGACCGAAGCGTTTTGCGAGACCCTCCATGTTGAGAATGTGCGGGGCAATCGCCACGACCGGCGGCCGGTCGCTGTAGTGTAGCCGCAGCATGCGCGGCTCGGCGAGCTGGGTGTCGCTGTAAGCATGGTCCACAAGCAGCGAAGGGTCGATCTCCGGCAGGAAGGGCAGGCCATACATCCGCGCAAGCCCGGCAAAATAGGCCTCTTCCTCGACGATGCCGCTGGCGAGCAGTTCGGCTTCGACAGAGGTCCCGTTGGCCGCGGCGCGTTTTGCCAAGCGGGCAATCAGCGGTTTGGAAATGCCGAGCACATGCAGCAACCGCGCTTCGCATTTCAGCCGGGCCAGACTTTCCGTGTCGGCCGCGCCTACCGCGCTCCGCTGGTCTTGCCCCCGCGTTGACCCTGGGCGCGCGGCGACCATCCGCGGCCCGTATTCCCTCATCCACACCAAGCTGCTACACGTCATCCGGTCTGAACGACGCCCTACCTTGACCCCGGTTGAAGATGATAGAGATGCGCGCAAAAGTTACATCCCTAGATTTTGCGGGGTTGTGGCCCTGGGTCACCGCGATTTTGTTCGTCGCGCTGCTGTCGGCGCCGCCTGTGCGGGCTCAGGAAACCGATCTTCCCGTCCTCTTCGACACACGCGAGCGCCTGGTCCGGCCGGATGTCACAAGCGTGCTGCGGCTGCGTTTCCTGACCACCACGGATTTTCCGCCCTTCAACTTTACCGATCAGAGCGGCCGGCTGACTGGCTTCCATGTCGATCTTGCCCGCGCTCTGTGTGACGAGCTCGGTCTTCAGACCCGTTGCCAGATCCAGGCTCTGCCGTATGAGCAGCTGACGTCGGCGCTGGAAAGTGGGCAGGGGGAAGCGGTGATGGCGGGCGTCGCGGTGACGGAAGAGCTGCGTGAACGGTTCAATTTCACTCGACCCTATCTGCTGTTGCCTGCACGTTTCCTGGTGCGAAACGACGCGGTCCTTGCTCGTCAGGATGTCGAGGCGCTCACTGGTCGCAAGATTGGTGTCGTCAAAGATACCGCGCATCAAGCCATGTTGCAGGCCTTCTTTCCCGGCATCACGCCGACAGTTTTCGACGATCAGGGCGCCCTCATGACAGGACTGAAAGAGAAGGAGGTCGAGGCCGTCTTCGCTGATGCCCTCCAACTCTCCTTCTGGATGATGAGCCCTTCGGCTGCCGGCTGCTGCAGCTTTCTCGATGGGCCCTTTTTGTCGGAGCGCCATCTCGGTGAAGGCATGACCATCATGGTGGGCGGGCAGGATGGGGCCCTTGCCGCCGCGCTTGAGAGCGCCCTTGCGGCGCTGTCAAAGGATGGGCGGCTGGAAGAAATCTATCTGCGCTATTTCCCGGTCGGGCTTTTCTGAACGGTCAGACCCGGCGATAGCGGGCTGAGGCGCTGCGCTCCAGGGCGGCGCAGGTAAGCTTGTCGAGCGCAAGGCGATCCCGCAGCAGCTGCAGCAGGCGCATTTCCTCGGCGCGCAGGGTCAGGTCGACGGCAACGATTTCCACAGCCAGTGCATAGGCGGTCTCATGCAGCCATTCCGGCAGGGCGTCGCGAATGGTTTCGAGCGCTATGTCCAGACCCTCGGGCCCGGAAAGCAGGGTCGCGCAGCGCTGCGACACCTCGATGAGGCGCTCCTTGTCGAAATTCTCGAAGACCGGAAGAATATCGATCAGCTGGCCAATCCGCACGAGTTCCTTTTCGGCCATGGCATTGTCGACGGCGGACGCCATCACCATGACGAAGATCAGGGCTTCTTCCGGGGATACGGGCTTGTTCATATAAGATGTTTTCCAGTTGCGGTGGGCAAAGAGTAGGAGGGCCGACCGGGCGTTTCAAGGGAGCGTGCTGGCGCGTTGTGCGGGCTCACCAAAAAGCCCGCGTCTTGCGGCACGGGCTTCCTCGGTCAGAGCGGCAAGTGCGGAGCCCGGCTCCGCCTCTGCCCATCCGTATTTGGCAAGCCAGGAGGACACATCCTGGACGCCCACCCAGCATCGTGTGCGGATCTCGCCCAGCCACGCGGTGGCGCTGGTCTCGCAGCTGAGCGAACGGTTTCGCAGGAATTGGCGTTGCTGCGTGCGTGCCATGGCGCCACAGGGCCAAACCTCGCCATCCGCCGTGGTACAGATGCGGTCCACAGGCGTCTCGATCAGATCAGCCAGGCGTACGCGTTGATCCGGTCCGAAGGCGACGATCCCGGCGGCGAGGCTCGACGGCCGATGCAGGAGAACCACCTTCGGTTTCGTACGCTCGGCGGCATTGGACAACGGTGCGCGCGCCGCCACCCGTTCGAGGTCTTGCGCGTCCTCAAATGCCGGCGATCCAAAGGCATCCGGCTCTATGCTGCGTACCTGCCGCCTGGCTTCGATCACCGCTGGTTCTCCGACAGTGTCATCCTGCAGGGAGCCGACATCGGGTAAGTCGAGCTCCGACGGATCAGGTACATCGAGGTCCTCGATATTGTAGTCGACAGGATCTTCGCGGAGCGTCGCTCCGGCTGCCATGACGAGATAGCCCCACAAGAGGAGCCCGACCGCGCCGGCGATGAAGGTGCTGATCCGTCGCATAGGCGCGTTTTCCTATTGGCTCGCCCAGATGATGCGCGCCACCCATTCGACATCACCCATGTCCAGCATGCGCGGAGGGTGATCCGGATTGAGGGATTGCAGCTCGATCGATTTTGCGCTCTGCCGGGCGAGGATCTTCGCCATGACTTCGCCTTCGCGGGTCTTCACCACGACGCGGTCGCCACGGCGGACCTGGGCGCCCGGCTCGACGATCAGGATGTCGCCGTCACGGTAGAGCGGCTTCATGCTCTCGCCTTGGACCTCCAGCGCATAGACCCCGTTGTTGCGGCCCGGGGCTGCCGGGAACTCGACGAGATCCCAGCCCTGGCCGGCAGGAAAGCCGCCATCGTCGAAAAAGCCGCCGGCACCTGCCTGAGCCATGCCGAGCAGGGGGATCGAGCTTGCCTGCGGCGGAAATGTCCCCTGGGGCAGCGGGCTGCTGCGCAAGGCGTCGGGCGACACATAACGCATGAACTGGTCGAGACTGGCGCCGGTCGCTTCCAGCACCTTGGCGATGGATTCGGTCGAGGGCCAGCGCATCCGGCCATCGGCACCGACACGCTTGGATTTGTTGAAGGAGGTGGGGTCGAGGCCTGCACGGCGCGCAAGACCTGAAGGCGTCAGCGAATGCTGCTCCGCCAGCCGATCGATCGCGGCCCATATGCTGTCATGCGAAAGCATGTTCGCGCCTCTTCAGCGCCGGAACACTTCGGATCCCCGGTCCGGCAATGGCGAAAACAATAGATCAGCAAAGGCCGATAGTAAAGCAAAAAGGAATAAAATCCTCTTGCTTGCCTCAGGCGACCATGGCCATGTTGATCTTGCCAAGCTGGATCACGGCCTGGGTGCGGCTGTCCACCTTGAGCTTCAAGAGGATCGCCGAGACATGCGCCTTGATCGTCGCTTCCGACACGCCGAGCTCATAGGCGATCTGCTTGTTGAGCAGCCCTTCGCCGAGCATGCCGAGCACACGGCTTTGCTGCGGCGTAAGCGTGCGCAGCCGGTTTATCAGATCAGCCACGTCAGGATCCGTCTCCTGGCCGCCCTGATAGCTTGCCGGCGTGGCGATATCACCTTCCAGCACTGACTGGATGGACGCGCGGATCTCGTCGATCCCCGCTGACTTCGAAATGAAGCCGGAGGCCCCGAGCTCGAGGGCCCGGCGTATGGTGACGGGATCGTCGGTGGCGGAGACGATGACCAGCGGCAGGCTCGCGAATTCGGCGCGCAGCGCCATCAGACCGGAAAAACCGGAGACGCCCGGCATGGCGAGATCGAGCAGCATGAGGTCCGCATCCGAATGCTCGGCGGCCGCCTTGCGGGCAGCTTCGAAGTCGCCGGCCTCGATGATGGTTTGCGTGCCGTCGATGCCGGTTACGGCCTGGCGCAGGGCGCCCCGAAACAGCGGATGGTCGTCGGCGATGATGAAGGTCGATGCAGCCATGTCACAGCCCCCTCCCAAGAGCGATGTCATTTTGCGCGCGAATGCGTCTCATTCTTTTAGCGCTTGACGACGCACTAGACAATGGTCGTGCAACGAATGGGTGAACGAGGCCTGTTTGTGGTCAGGTTCTGTCCGGAACGGGATCTCCCGATTGATCCTGCTCCTGTCCCTGAAGTTCCTGTACCAGCCCGAAGAAAGTCCGCATGAAGCGCTCCATGATGCCGATCGAGCGGTCGATCTCCGCATCGCTCGGAAGCTCGCCGCTTTTGGCAGCCGCACCGCCGGCTACCTGTTTTTCCAGCGCTTCGACCCGCTTTTCCAATCGGGCGAGATCCGCGTCATAAGCGGCACGTTCGTCAGCCGCCATCCGGCAGGTAAGGGTTCCATCGGCTTCGGTGCAGAGCGTCACTGCCCCCGTCTGCCGATCGAGCCGCACGAAGCCGCTTGCCGATTTCTCCAGCGTGTAGCGGTCGGTGGCGGCATCCTGGGCCATGGCGAAGGGAACGTCGAGCGATAGGATCGCCAGTGTGAGCACTGTCTTGCCGATGGACATCTTGTTCCTCCTCCTGGCGTCCGTGTCTCCGGGCGTGGACATTTGGCCGCGTTTGCGGCAAACCCGCCTCAACCCTGTTGATCTGCGAGAGACCGGACCTTGGAAAAGACCATATACAAGATCGTGCCGCGAGAATTATGGCAGGAGGCGCGCAACGCGGGCCTTTTCAAAGGCGCTTCCATAGATCTCAAGGACGGCTACATCCATTTCTCGACGGGCGCCCAGGCGGTGGAAACTGCGCGTCTGCACTTTGCCGGCCAGTCCGATCTGCTGCTTGTCGCGGTCGATGCAGCCGTCTTCGGTGAGGCCCTGAAATGGGAGGCCTCGCGCGGCGGCGACCTGTTCCCCCATCTTTATGCCGACTTGCCGCTCGACGCCGTGCTCTGGGAAAAGCCCCTAGCCCTCGGTGCTGATGGGCTGCATGTCTTCCCGGATATCGATGCGGAGAAACGCTGATGCTGGACCTCTTCTCGCTCGGCCGTCGTGGCCTTTTCCTCTTCGATGCGGAAACCGCCCATGGGCTTTCGGTTGCCGCGCTGAAAACGGGCTTCGTCCCGACCTGCAAGGCGGCTGCCGATCCGCGTCTGGCCCAGACGGTTGCCGGCATTCACTTCCCCAACCCGCTCGGCATGGCCGCAGGCTACGACAAGAATGCCGAGGTGCCGGATGCACTGCTGTCGCTCGGTTTCGGTTTTGCCGAAGTCGGCACGCTGACGCCCAAGCCTCAGACCGGCAATCCGAAGCCGCGCATCTTCCGCCTGGAACGCGACCGCGCGGTGATCAACCGCCTCGGCTTCAACAACGAGGGGCATGAGGCGGCACTGGCTCGGCTAACCACGCGCGGCAACCGCGCAGGGATCGTCGGTGTGAACATCGGCGCCAACAAGGACGCGACGGACCGGATCGCCGACTATGTCGCCGGCATCCGCCGCTTCTATCCCGTTGCGACCTACTTCACCGCCAACATCTCGTCGCCGAACACCCCGGGTCTGCGTGACCTGCAGGCCAAGGAGAGCCTCGATGCGCTCCTGTTTGCCGTGCTCGCGGCGCGTTCAGAAGAAGCCTTGCGCGCCGGCAAGCGCCTGCCGGTCTTCCTCAAGATCGCACCGGACCTCACGGAAGAAGGCATGGACGACATCGCCGAGGTCGCGGCGGCGCATGATCTCGATGGTCTCATCGTCTCCAACACCACGCTGTCACGCGATGGCCTGACGGACCCGACGCTTTCAGGTGAGGCCGGCGGCCTGTCCGGTGCCCCGCTTTTCGACAAGTCGACCGCCGTTCTCGCCCGTATGCGAAAGCGCGTTGGTCCGGAATTGCCGATCATCGGGGTCGGCGGCGTGTCGTCCGCGGAGACTGCGCTGGAGAAGATCCGCGCGGGTGCAGACTTGGTGCAGCTCTATTCCTGCATGGTCTATGAAGGACCGGCTCTGCCAGGACGGATCGTCCGGGGTCTGTCGGGCCTGCTCGATCGTGAAGCGGTCGCCAATATCCACGAATTGCGTGACACGAGGCTCGATCACTGGCTTTCGGTGAAAGTCTGATTGATCTTGGGTTTCAGCCGCGCAAGCAGCAACAGACCGCGTAGACCAAGAAACACGTTGAGCGCGATCCAGAGCCCGTGATTGTCAAACAGCGGAACGAGCACTGCGACGCTGGCGAGATAGCCCGCCAGCGCGATGAGCATCATGTTGCGCATGTCGGATGACCATGTCGCGCCGATGAAGACCCCATCCATGTGGAAGGCGAGTGCCCCGGTCAATGCCGTGAGCGCCGCATAGACCAGATAGGTCTCGGCAACGCTGCGCACATCTCCGGCCGTCGTGATGAAGCCGATGATCGCCGACCCGAAGACCAGAAAGAATGCAAGGCTCGCCAGAGCCAGGCCGAAGGACCAGAACCCTGTCAACTTCACCGCGCGCTCGAAGGCGCGCCGCTGTTTGGCGCCGATCGTTTCGCCCGTGATCTGCTCGGCCGCCGTTGCCATGCCGTCGAGATAGAAGCTGGCGATCATGAAGAAGTTCATGAGAACGGCATTGGCCGCGAGCGTCACGGCGCCGAAACCGGCCCCGATCCGCGTCATGACTGTAAAGGCAGTGATCAGCGAGAAGGTGCGGATCAGGATGTCCCGGTTGAGCCGGAACAGCGCCATCAGCTTTGCGCGGTCGGTGATCATCGAGACCTGCGGGATTGCGGCGTGACCATAGCGCCAGAAGACAAAGGCAAAGCCGGCGATCATGGCGACGAACTCGCCGATGACGGTGCCCCAGGCGACACCTGCAATCCCATATCCGAAAGTCAGACCAAGCAGGATCGACATGGCGATGTTGACGCCGTTCAGCAGAATCTGCAGCGCAAGCCCGACAGAGCCCAGTCCACGGCCGAGCACGAAGCCGAGCAGGGTGAAATTCGAAAGTGTTACGGGAGCCGCCAGAATGCGGATGCCTATATAGGTCGCTGCAGCTGCCTGAACGCCACCATCGGCGCCCATCAGCGCGGGGCCAAAGCCGACAATTACGGGAGACACCGCGAGGATCAGCAACCCGAAGCCGACTGACAAGACGATCGAGCGCCAGAAGACCGCGAAGAGCTCGGATGGCTCCCCGCGTCCCTGCGCCTGGGCAACGAGGGCCGTGGTCGACGCGCGGAGAAAGTTCAGACTGGCGAAGAGCAGATCGAAGAGCGCCGCTGCAATCGCAAGTCCTGCCAGTTGGGCTGCATCGCCGCTGCGTCCGACGACGGCGGTATCGGTCAGCCCCAGAAGCGGCGTCGTGACGAAACCCAGCGTCATCGGCACCGCAATCGCAAGCACGCTGCGATGGTTGACGTCGATGGTCCGGGTGGCGGAAGAAGATGGGCTATGCATGGATCGCTCCGGTGGGGACCGGAGCAAAGAGGGAATCACTCAGGCCGAGAGAACCATGGCCCAATAGGGCCGGTTACCGGAAGCGGAATCCCAGGCGACGGCGACGCCGAGCCCGTTGAAGCTGCCGGTCATGTTGTCGAGATGCCGCTTGGAATCGATCCAGGCCTGCACGGCGCGTTCGACGCTATCCTGACCCGCAGCGATGTTTTCGGCCGCAGGCAGCGGCACCCCGTGGCCCTTCATGCGGGCGCCGAAGCTGTCGTTGAAGCCGATCAGATGCGACATCTCGCCAGCGCGTGCCATGCGCTTGGCCTGGGCGATGGCCGCCACTTCCGCGGGGCGACTGCGGGAGAGGGAGGAGAGGCCACGCGATTGCCGGAGCCGGTTCACCATCGGCAACGCGGCGTCCGTCTCAGCCCGGGCCTGGCCGTCATCGGGGTTGAGAATGTCGGTGGACCGGCAGCCGGTGATCGCCGCCGTCATGACACCAGCCGAGATCAGGATCAGCCGGCGGCGATGTAAAACAAGCTTGGACATAGGCCTTCAGTTCCGTGACGCAAAGAGGCGGAGCAGGATGAAGGCGGGAATGACGATCGTAGCGCCGATCAGCAGATACTGCCCGACCCGACCAAGAGCGTCGAACCCCGTGTACCAGAGGTCGATGATGAAGAACCTGATGCCGTCGAGCAGGTCCATCGGGTCAAGCCCGAAGATCGACATCACAAAGCCGACGATGAGCGAAACGACGATCAGCTTGACGATCGTGCGGCCCGGCGTGTCGCCGAGAAATCGATTGAGGCCATCAGCCATGCGTGTCTCCTGTTATCGTCCGCTGATATGGGCGCAGTCGGCCCGCCCTGCAAGCCGGCGAGCCGAGTGCTTGCGTTAGCACTTGAGTTTTTTCCGGTGATCGGTCAAGACCGCGCGCCCGCTCCATGCTGGATCACCCCATGCTGGCAGGCGCAAGGATCTCTTCGATGCATCCCACGCAGTTCTCGTCCGGCGACGTCATCGCCGATCGCCGCGCCGATTATGCCCGCATGCTCGCCGAGAATGGCGAACATGCGGCAGCGGTGGAATTGATGGAGCAGGCCCTGGAACTGGTGCCGGACTGGCCAGCCGGACTTCTTCAGCTCGCGGATTACGCCACAAAGGCGGGGCAGGCTGACAAGGCGATCCCGGCACTACGCCGACTGCTCGTGCTCGACTCAGTCGACCTGTTCGGCGCGCAGTTGAAACTGGCTCTGCTCGGGGCCGAAGATATTCCAGACCAGCCGCCCTCTCGCTATGTCGAGGCGCTGTTCGATGATTATGCCGATCGTTTTGATACGGCACTGGTCGAGAAGCTCGATTATTCGGTCCCGTCCAAGCTCGCCCAGCTGATCGTCGAGCATGAGGATCGGCGCTTCGATCTGGCCGTCGATCTCGGTTGTGGCACGGGTCTTTTCGGTGCCGAGATCCGCGAGAGAGTGGCCCGCCTGGAGGGTTTCGATCTCTCGGTCAACATGCTCGCAAAAGCGGAGGAGAAGGGTCACTATGACCTCCTTGCCAAGGCCGATCTGTCGCTTGATCCGATGGCGTCCGGTCTCTTCGATGTGGGGCTTCCGGAGTGCCGAGCCGACCTCGTTTCGGCGGCCGACGTGCTGATGTATCTGGGCGACCTCGCCAACGCCATCGCGCTTGCGGCGCGGCTCCTGAAACCCGGCTCGCTTCTCGCCTTTTCGGTCGAAGACGCGGGCGAGGGCGACGGCTTTATCCTGGCGCCGAGCCTGCGTTATGCCCACACCGAACAGCATGTAAGGCACCGTCTCGATGAAAACGGCTTCGACCTCGTGAAGCTGTCGCGCTCCACCATTCGCATGGATGGCGGAAAACCAGTCTCCGGCATACTGTTTCTTGCTAGCCGGAAGGCCTGACGAGCAGCTTTCTTGCGATTTGCGCGATAGGTCAGTTTTGCTGACCTATCGTCCTTGTTTCCCAGCGGATCTAGGGTACAATTTGTGCCTGGGAGGTCATTTTCTGGAGAGCGTGATGGCGCAACTGACAAGCATGCTGGGAATCTGGAATTCTAACCCGACCCGCCACACCCCCGCAGAGGATCTGCAAGGCCTCGTGGCCGGCAGTCTGATCGCCGCACTTGGCCTCTATTTTCTCGCCCAGGTCGGACTTCTGACGGGCGGCATGGCCGGCCTCGCCTTCGTCCTCCACTACTGGAGCGGCTGGAGCTTCGGTCTACTTTTCTTCGTGCTCAACCTGCCGTTCTACATTCTTTCGCTGCGTCGCGTCGGCCTCGATTTCACCATCAAGACCTTTGTCGCCGTCGGCCTCACCTCCTTCATCGTCGAAATCGAGAGCCGCTTCCTCGTGATACAGAGCATCGCGCCGATCTGGGCGGCGATCCTCGGTGGCCTGCTGCTCGGCTTCGGCCTTCTGGCGCTCTACCGCCACCGCGCCAGCCTCGGCGGCCTCGGCATTCTCGCCGTCTATATCCAGGACCGCTTCGGCATCCGCGCCGGCCTCGTGCAACTCGCCTTCGACCTCTGTGTCATGGCACTGGCCTTCGCCGTCGTCAGCCCCTCCGTGGTGCTCTACTCGGTGATCGGCGCCGTGGTGTTGAACCTCTTCCTCGCGATCAACCACCGCTCGGACAGGTATATTGCACTGAGGTGATGCCTCTTTCGCCCCTTCTCTTTCCCCGCCCGTCCACTACCTTGAGGCGGTGACGACAGCTGATTCCGCCCTTGCCCTTCTTCCTGCCCCCTTCCTCCGTTGGTTCGGCGAAAAGGGCTGGCAGCCGCGTGACCATCAGCTGGAGCTGCTGGCCCGGGCGAGATCCGGCGAGAATGGCGGCGAGAGCCTGCTGCTGATCGCACCCACCGGTGCCGGCAAGACGCTCGCCGGGTTTCTCCCGTCGCTGACGGAACTGACCGAGCGTGGACGGAAAAAACCGGGCGAGGCCTTTACCGGCATTCATACGCTTTACATCTCGCCGCTCAAGGCGCTCGCCGTCGATATCGAGCGCAACCTGATGAAGCCCGTCACCGAGATGGGGCTCCCGATCACCATCGAGAACCGCACCGGCGATACCCCGGCTCACAAGCGTCAACGGCAAAAGACCAATCCGCCGGATATCCTTCTGACGACGCCCGAACAGGTCGCATTGCTTATCTCCCATTCGGACGCGGAGCGCTTCTTCAAGGATCTGCGCTACGTCATCTTCGACGAGCTGCATTCGCTGGTGACCTCGAAGCGCGGCCATCTGCTGTCGCTCGGTCTTACGCGGCTGCGGAAACTCGCTCCTGGTCTGAAGACCATCGGGCTTTCCGCCACGGTTGCCCAGCCGATGGACCTGCGCCGCTGGCTGGTGGCGCAGCCTGATGAGGGCGAGGCAGCGGCGGGGCTGATCACTGTCGGAGGTGGCGCCAGACCCAACATCACCATCCTTCAGACCGACGAACGCATACCCTGGTCCGGGCACAAGGCACACTATGCCATCCCCGAGGTCTACAAGGTCCTGAAGGACTTTCAGACGACGCTGCTTTTCGTCAACACGCGCTCCCAAGCGGAAATGCTGTTCCAGGAGCTCTGGACGGTCAATGACGACAACCTGCCGATCGCGCTGCATCACGGCTCGCTCGACGTTTCGCAACGTCGCAAGGTGGAGGCCGCCATGGCAGAAAATCGGCTGCGGGCGGTCGTCGCCACCTCGACGCTCGATCTCGGCATCGACTGGGGCGATGTCGATCTCGTCATCCATGTCGGCGCGCCGAAGGGCGCATCGCGCCTCGCCCAGCGTATCGGCCGCGCCAATCACCGCATGGACGAACCGTCGCGGGCGATCCTGGTCCCGGCCAACCGTTTCGAGGTGATGGAGTGCCAGGCCGCACTCGATGCCAATTATATCGGCGCCCAGGATACGCCGCCGGTCGGCGAAGGCTCGCTCGACGTGCTCGCCCAGCATGTGCTCGGCATGGCCTGCGCCGATGCCTTCGACGAAGACGAGTTGTACCACGAGGTGACGACGGCGCTCCCCTATGCGGCCCTGCCGCGCGAGACCTTCACTCGCATCGTCGATTTCGTCGCGACCGGGGGCTATGCGCTTCGCACCTATGAACGCTACGCCCGCATCCGCCGCCGGAAGGACGGGCTCTGGCGCGTCTCCAACCCACAGGTCGCCCAGCAGTATCGCCTGAACCTCGGCACCATCGTCGAGATGCCGATGCTCAACGTCAGGCTGGTCAAGCGGAACCATCTGGGCTCAATCGGCCGGGGCGGCATGACGCTCGGCAAGGTCGAGGAATATTTCTTCGAGCAGCTGACCCAGGGCGACACCTTCCTCTTTTCGGGCAAGGTGCTGCGCTTCGAAGGTATCAGGGACAATGAATGTCTGGTCTCCAACGCCTTTTCGATGGATCCGAAAATCCCGGCTTATGCCGGCGGCAAGTTTCCGCTCTCGACTTATCTCGCCGAGCAGGTCCGCGCCATGCTGGATGATCCCGAACGCCGTAAGGGCCTGCCGGACCAGGTACGCGACTGGCTGTCGCTGCAGGCGGAAAAATCGGTGCTGCCCAAGCGCGGCGACCTGCTGATCGAGACCTTTCCGCGCGGCGAACGCTTCTACATGGTCATCTATGCCTTCGAAGGCAGGCTCGCCCATCAGACGCTCGGCATGCTGCTCACGCGCCGGTTGGAGCGCATGCGGGCAAAGCCGCTGGGCTTTGTGGCGACAGACTATGCACTCGCGATATGGGCCTTGGAGGACATGGGCTCGCTGATCGCGCGGGGAGCACTCAGCCTCGCAGACCTCTTTGACCAGGACATGCTGGGCGATGATCTGGAAACCTGGCTCGACGAAAGCTTCATGCTGAAGCGCACCTTCCGCAATTGCGCGGTGATCGCCGGCCTGATCGAGCAGCGCCATCCCGGCAAGGAAAAGTCCGGGCGCCAGGTGACGGTGTCCTCGGACCTGATCTACGACGTGCTGCGTAGCCACGAGCCGGATCATATCCTCATGCAGGCGACGCGACAGGATGCCGCCGCCGGACTTTTGGATATTGCCCGCCTTGCCGATATGCTGGAGCGAATCAAGGGCCATATCCTGCACAAGCGCCTGACCCAGATCTCACCGCTCGCCGTCCCGGTCATGCTGGAGATCGGCAAGGAGCCGGTGGCAGGTGAGGCGCAGGAACATGTGCTGTCCATGGCGGCAGACGATCTGATCGCCGAAGCCATGGCGTGAATCATTCGGACCGGCTATGACGACGCCGGATGCTGCGGAATGAGCAAATGACGGGAATGATGGCCGGGCGCCTTGCGCCGATCGAGACAGTGGAGACGACGACCGAGATTGCCCTCTCGGGCGTGGCTGCCGTCTGTGACCTCACCGGCGCCATGTACCTGCCCGATCACCGCACCCTCGTCGTGTCAGACCTGCATCTCGAAAAGGGGGCGGCTTTCGCCAGGCGAGGGCAGCTGCTGCCACCCTATGACACGCTCGCGACGCTGCGGCTTTTGGAGCGTGTCGTGGCACGGTACCAGCCAGCGACGATCATCAGCCTCGGCGACAATTTCCACGACCGCGTCGGTTCTGCTCTCATGCCCTCGGTTTTCCGCGAAATGATCCTCGGCCTCGCCGGTGGACGCGAGATCATCTGGATCAATGGCAACCACGATCCGGATGGCACGACGGCACTGCCCGGCAGTTCCATGGATGAGTTCTCGCTCGCGGGCCTCACCTTCCGCCACGAACCCTCGCTTGCCCATGGCAAAGGCGAAGTGGCCGGCCATCTCCACCCGTCGGCCACCGTCCGCCGCCGCGAAAAATCCGTCCGTCGTCCGTGTTTCGCAAGCGACGGCTTGCGCATGATCATGCCCTCCTTCGGCGTCACCACGGGTGGGCTCGATTTGCGCCACAAGGCCTTCACCGGCCTCTTCGCCCGCACTGACCTGATCGCGCATCTGCTCGGCCGCGACCGGATCTACTCGGTGCGTTACGGCAACCTGCTCGGCTGAGCCCTCAGTCCCTCCGGAAGATCAGGCTCGCGGCCCAGCCGGTTATCAGCGCCAGCACGACGGCAAAGACACCATAGGCCAGCGGCTGCTCGTGGGCAGCTTCGGTGATCGCTTCTTCCAGACCCGTCTTGATGACGCGCAGCGGCAGTTCCCGTCCGCCGATGAACTCGCCGGACTTGAACAGGTAGGCATGCACGGTATGAACGCCATTCGGGATATTGGCAGGAAGCCGAAGCGTCGCCTGAAACAGGCTTGATGAGACGAAACGCACGCCACCCGTGTCGCGCTGGTAGAGACCACCATTCTGTTTCAGTCTGCGGAAAGCGTCGCGGAACTCGCGGAGATTCGCGGAATTGCTGATGAAACCCGTAGGGGTCAGCGCGAGGTGATCGATGCCGATGCCGAGGGAGGTGAGCGCGTCGTCCTCGGCAATCTCTTCCACAGGCCGGGTGCTGGCCAAAGAATAGGAGATCGGCATTTGCTCGAAAGTCAGCGAGGTCCGATTGACCCAGATCCCGAATAGGCGCTCCTTGCGGCGCACGGTCGTCCAGTCGCGTGGCCCTTCCAGGGTCACGACGATATCGTATTGCCCGATCGCAAGAAGCAGCTGGTCGGTGTTTGTGAGTGCGCCGAAGACGGTGAGATCAGCGCCAGAAAAGTCCGATGTGATGGCGATCTCGTTGGTCGAGATGCCGATCTCGAGGCCTTCGCGTTCCGCAAGCTGTGTCGACAGCGGATCCTGGGCCGCAGCCGGGGTCGACCAAGCGGTGATTGTAGCCAGAGCAAGAGCGAGGAATGCTGCCTTCATCTCAGCCTCCAATCGCGAGCGAGTAGATGTCGTCAGGCGTCACCACCAGTTCGATCGCTAGACGCACCCCGACCGCGAGCACGAGAAGCCCCAGCAGCGCGCGCAGCTGCTCGCCGCGTAGCTTCTGGCCGACACGCACACCATATTGCGCGCCAATCACGCCGGCCACCATCAGGATGAAGGCGAGTACGATGTCGACGGAATAGTTTGTCGCCGCCTGGACGATCGTGGTGTAGGCGGTGGTGAAGATGATCTGGAAGAGCGAGGTGCCGACGACGACATTCGTAGGGATGCGCAGAAGATAGATCATGGCCGGGACCATGATGAAGCCGCCGCCGACACCCATGACCGATGTCAGGATGCCGATGCCGAACCCGAGTGCCAGGATCGGGATCACGCTCAGATAGATCTTCGATTTCTTGAAGCGCATCTTGAAGGGCAGGCGATGCACCCAGTTGTGCTGCCCCGGCCGCTTCAGGGGAACAGCTTCGTTGCGGGCGGCCCGGCGAAGCGCCCGCAGGCTCTCCGCCAGCATCAACCCGCCGACGGTTCCGAGGAAGATCACGTAGAGCAACGAGATGATCAGATCGAGCTGGCCGAGACGCCTCAGCCAGGAGAAGATGTAGATGCCGATCGTCGCACCAACGAGCCCTCCTATTAAGAGGACTGTTCCGAGCTTCATATCCAGCGTTCCACGCCGGAAATGCGAAATGGCGCCCGATACGGAGGAAGCCACGACCTGGTTCGCGCCGGTTGCAACGGCGACGACAGGAGGAATGTTGTAGAAGATCAGGAGTGGCGTGATGAGGAAGCCGCCGCCGACGCCGAACATGCCCGAGAGAAAGCCGACAGCCGCGCCCATTCCAAGAATGATGAACACGTTGACCGACAACTCGGCGATCGGCAGATAGATCGTCACGTCAGGACCTCAAATGCGGGTAGCCGCGCGTTGGGGCGCGGTCACGTCAGGGCATTCAGCCCCTCGTTCTCTCTCATGCTGGATAGGCGCAAGTCCTTGATCGGACTTGCTCCCCTTTGAATTCTTTTCTGCGCCTCAAGGCCATCCAAGTCAATTCGAGAGCCCGTCATAGACCCCTATTCGCGGTCTTTTATGACAGCCGCATCATTTGTTGCGGGCCAGAAGCTCGGTCACCAACTTATCCGTCACCTGACCCGTCGGCTGTTCACCGATCGATGTCTGGAAAGCCTTGATCGCCGACACAGTCTTGGCGCCCATCACGCCGTCGGGCGTTCCAGCGTCATAGCCGTTCTTGTTAAGAATGGCCTGGATGTTGCGGATCGCCTTCTTCATGTCGACGCTTGCGGTCTTCAGGCCCTTGCCGGCCCATTCGTCTGGCGTATTGACCGAATTGGCGTCCGGGTCCATCTCCTTGGCCTTCCAGAGGTCCACCTCGGCGCGGGCGCGTTCGAGTTCTTCCGGCTTCAGCGCATTGGCCACTTCGTCGCGCTTTTGCGCAGCATCCGTGTCGCCACCCTTGGCTGCGATCGCAAACCACTTGTAGGACGTCACCAGATCCGGCGAGGTCCCGTTGCCACGGGCACTGAGGATCGCGAGGTTGAACTGGCTGTCTGAAATCCCGTATTCGGCGGCCTTGCCAAACCACTCCACTGCCTTGGCATAGTCCTGTGCGCCATCCTTGCCGGAGGCATAGATGACGGCGAGGTTGTGCATGGCGCTGGCATTGCCGGCATTCGCTGCCATTTCGTAGTAGCGCTTTGCTTCGCCGATATTGGGTGCAACGCCCGTTCCCTTTTCGAGGAAATTGGCCAGACGATACTGGGCCGGTGCAAAACCCTTGTCGGCTGCGAGGCGATACCACTTGGCCGCTTCGGCGAAGTCGTTCGTTACGCCGCGACCTTCGGTATAGCGGGCGCCGATTTCAAAAAGGGCAACGGGATCGCCACCCTTGGCGGCGATCGAAAGCGATGGCGGCGTGATTTCCGAGGGAACGACGATCTCGGCGGCAGGCGCAGCCGGCGCGATTTCCTCGGCAACGACCATATTGGCCCCGGCATCGGCAACTCTGGTTGGCGCTTCCAGCGTCTGGCCCGGCGCGCTCGTCGCAGGTGCCATCAGAGCACTGACAGGGGCCGTGTCTTCCGCTTGAACAGGTGCAGGCGGCGCCGATGTGTCCTGAGCGACGACAAGATCTTCATCCGTCTCGGCTGGAGGCTCTGCCTGCGCAGACGCCGCAGAAAGTGTCGCGGTGCCGGTGTCGCCCTGGACATCGGCTGCATCAGCGGTCTCGACCGCGGGGTCTGCAATGACGGCCTCGCTCGTCTCGTCCTGACCGGTCTCTTCGATGGCGACGGGCGCTTCGCTGCGGGTCAGCGTATTGACGAGCGGCATGGCCATGGCAACGAGGAGCACGGCACCCACCGCCATCATGATGGGACGGCGATACCGCGCGAAGAGGGAGCTTTCTCCCGACTTCGTCTTGGCCTTCACATCGGCCATTGTCTTGTTGCCCGTGGGCGCTGCCTTCTGGGCGCGATCCATTTCCATGGCGGCCGCCTGGGCGGCGCGCCGGGCGGCGGCGATGTAGTCGGTACGGTCCCCGTTGTCGGCGCCGGCAGGGGTTGCGCCCTTGGCTGCCTGCTGACTGGCACGAACACGCTCAAGGATCTTGCGCACATCGGGCGCTCCGGAGCCGGGCTCAAGGAGTTCATTCGCATCGTCGGGCGGCAGCACATCGACCGGATCGATCGACGGCGAAGGGTCGACCATCTGGCGAGGCTCTGTAGGGGCCTTTGGCGCCTTCTTCCCCGGCATCAGCTTCTTGCCCAGGCCGGCGAGCAGGCTGGGCTTCGCAACTTTCTTCTCGCGTGCGGCATCGATCACCGGCAGCGCGGTCATGGTCTGGGCGAAATCATCCGCTGCTGCGAGCAGTTCTTGATCGATCGGATGTGTCGGTTCCGCAATCGTTTCGGCAGCCATATGCGGCGGTTTTGGAGCCGGTGCTGCGGCTTGAGGTACACGCGGTGCCGGTTCGGGTGCAACGGCAGCCTGGGCAAAGAGAGGAGCTGCTTCGGGCTGTTGTCCGAGATGGTGCAACTCGTCGAGCCGTCCGGCGATCTGCACGAGCGTGTCATGCAGGGCCTCGAAGGTGCGGTGGGTCCGCTCTTCCGAGTGACGGCTATAGTCTTCGAGCTGCTTGAGATGATCCGACAGGGCCGACAGAGCGGAGATGTCAGCCGATGCCGCCTGGCTTCCAGCCGGGAAACGCTGAGCGAAATTGGCCATGACGGTTTCGGCGGCCTGCCGGGCCGCCTCGATGATGTATTCGTCACTCGTCGCAACATAATCCTCGAGTGCCGAAATGCGGCCCGAAACCTCCGGATCGGCCGGCGAGGGCTGGCTGATCAGGGCTGAGAGATGGGCGATCTGGTCTTCGAGCCCCTTGAGGCTTGCGCTTTCGCCGGTAGGGGCGGAGGAGCTGGTTTCCTCAAGACGGTCGACCACGGCATTCAGGCGGTCTTCGAGGTTGCGCAGGGCACTGTCATCGATCATGGCGACCGGCTGCGGCGCGTCGAGCTCCTCAATGTGGCGCGCCAGGATTTCGAGCCGATCGGCAAGGCGGTCGTTGACGGCACTGCCGTCGAGCGCATCGATCTTGCGAGAGATGTCGGCAAGATAGCCGGTGAGTTCCGGCGCAGGCGCCGGCCGCTGCACCTTCTCCAGCATGTAGGAGAGCTGGTCGAGCCGTTCTTCGAGCCGGGCAGCACCCTGTTCGGTCGAAAGTTGCTCGATGCGTTCTGTCAGCAGCTCCAGCCGCTCGGCCATCTCGTGCGAGGCATCCGGCAGCTGCGGTGTGCGCGTTTCGGAGAGGGTCTCGATCTGGCGCGCGAGACCCGAAAGCCGCTCTTCCAGCCGATGAAACGTCGCCGGGTCGTTGCCCGGACCACTGTTGCGGCTGCCGGCAGCGATGGCGCGGGTGATTTCGTCGAGTCGCATGTCGAGCGAGGCGAACTGTTCCGTCAGCTTGCGCTCGTTGGGATCGATATGGGCGCCGATGTGTTCGAGTGCTGACGCGACGGTCACAAGCTTGTCTTCGAGAGCCCGGATCGCGCGCGTGTCGCCCATGCCGCCGAGCTGCGACTTGATGTCGTCGAGGCGGTCGGCGATGCGGATGATCTCGTCGCGCATGGCGCCGGTGTCTAGGCTATCGAGACGGACTTCAACATCGTCCCAGCGGCGCTCTATGCGGCGCATGGAATCCTCGCGGGCAAGGCCGTCCATGAGCGAGCGCAGGTCGTCGAAGTCCTCACGCAGGCCGTCGGTGCCCGGAGCCTTGATGCCCTCGAGCCGCTGGATGCTTTCGGCCAGACGGGCGATGTCCTGGCGCATGTCGTCCTGCGGGCGGCTTTCTTCGGCAAGCTGGCGGATCGAGCGCATCTCGTTGCGCAGGCCGGCGATCTCGCGCGACAGGCTTTCGCTGATATCCTGCTTCAATTCGCGGCGAAGACCGCTCAGCGCTTCCGTGATGTCCTGGCTGGCGCGCGCGGGTGGTGCCACGGGAGCGCGAACGGCATAGGCCGGCTGCGGATCGGAAAGCGGTGGCAGGGGCTGGCGTACTGTCGCGCGCGGCAACGTTTCTTCGCTGCGGCTGTAAAGGCTGTGGTCGGAACTGCGGGCACGGCTTTCCTCGAGCGCGCGCTGGCGCTGGCGGATTTCGGCAAGCGGATCCGGCCGTGTGTCGCGGACATCGCGTTCGCTGCGCGGAAGGTCGTCGGCGCGGCGGCCGGGCAGGGGGCGTGCCACCGGCTCGTCTGCACTGCGGCTGCGCGCGCTCTGTTGGCCAATCAGTCCCTCGATGCGAGCCTCAAGCCCTTCGATGGTGCGGTTCAACGCATCCAGCGAGGACGGGTTGCCGGGCCGTTGGGTCTGGGATCGCGATCCGTTCATGGTTCTGCTCGCCTCGATGGTGCCGGACGCAGCGTGCGTCCGAATGCGTCCAGGTGGTCCTGTGCGACCTCGACGAATGCCTCTTGCCCCAAGGGTCATGAGGGCGCGTCGGAATCGCGGATGGATCACCAGCTTTCAAACGCAACCTTTCATGAAACATGGTAAACAAGCCGTTAAGCTTCGCGAAAAATCGGTGAATACGGTCATCTCCCGTGTGTCGTAATGCCCCGCACAAGGGCCTTCCTTTAGAGGCCTTTGATGGACGGGGAGGGGACCGCGGTCCTTGCAAAAATGCCGCGCTTAAAAATTTTGACGTTTACGCGCACGTCAATTATTTGTATAAGCCAGAACAGTCCGATCCCGTCGGAACCGAAGTCTTTGGAGGAAGATGACCGATGCCTGTCTACAAGGCCCCCGTAAACGACACGCTTTTCATTCTCAACGACGTCCTTGGTCTCGAGCGGTACAACAACCTGCCGGGCTTTGAAGACGCGACCCCCGACATGATCGAGGCGATCGTCGGCGAGGCAGCGAAGCTCGCGGAAGAGCAGCTTTTCCCGCTCAATCTCTCCGGCGACCAGGAAGGCTGCGTCCGTTCGGACGACGCTTCGGTCAAGACGCCGAAGGGCTTCAAGCAGGCTTATGACGCCTATTGTCAGGGCGGCTGGCTTGGTCTGGCAGTGCCTGCCGAATACGGCGGTCAGGGCTTGCCTTACGTCCTGCATTCCGCCGTCGGTGAATACATGTCGTCTGCCAACATGGCGCTGATGATGTATCCGGGCCTCACCCAGGGCGCGATCGCCGCGATCCTGGAGCATGGCTCCGACGAGCAGAAGCAGAAGTATCTGCCGAAGATGGTCGAAGGCATCTGGACCGGCACGATGAACCTCACCGAGCCGCATTGCGGCACCGACCTCGGCCTGCTGCGCACCAAGGCGGTTCCCAACGGCGACGGCTCCTACAAGATCTCCGGCCAGAAGATCTTCATCTCGGCCGGCGAACACGACATGTCGGATAACATCATCCACCTGGTGCTCGCCCGCATCGAAGGTGCACCCGAGGGCACCAAGGGCATCTCGCTCTTCATCGTCCCGAAGTTCATGGTCGGCGACGACGGTTCGGTAGGCAGCCGCAACACGGTCACCTGCGGCGCCATCGAGCACAAGATGGGCATCCACGGTAACGCCACCTGCGTGATGAACTATGACGAGGCGACCGGCTACCTGATTGGTGCCGAGAACAAGGGCCTCGCGGCCATGTTCGTCATGATGAACGAGGCCCGCCTCGGCGTTGGTCTGCAGGGCCTGTCGATCTCCGAAATCGCCTATCAGAACGCCGCCAATTATGCCCGTGAGCGCATCCAGGGCCGCTCTCTGTCGGGCGTCAAGGCGCCTGAAAAGAAGGCCGACCCGATCATCGTGCACCCGGACATCCGCCGCGTGCTCTTGACCATCAAGGCCTTCAACGAGGCCGGCCGCGCCTTCACGCTCTGGACGGCGCTCAAGTCCGACGTCGCCCACCGCTCCGGTGACGCGACCGAGAAGCAGCTCGCCGACGACGTGCTCGGCCTGATGACGCCGATCCTCAAGGGTGTCTTGACCGACAAGGGTTTCGACCATGCGGTTATGGCCCAGCAGGTTTATGGCGGTCACGGTTACATCGAAGAATGGGGCATGAGCCAGTATGTCCGCGATGCGCGCATCGCGATGATCTACGAAGGCGCAAACGGCATCCAGGCACTAGACCTCGTCGGCCGCAAGCTCGGCCTGAATGGCGGCCGTGCGGTGATGGCGCTGTTCAAGGAAATCGGTGATTTCTGCGAAGAGAACCGTGGCGACGAGAACCTGTCGGCCTACACCAAGAGCCTGAAGAAGGGTCTGAACGACCTGCAGGCCTCGACCATGTGGTTCATGCAGAACGCCATGGCCAAGCCCGACAACGCCGGTGCTGGTTCGACGGATTACATGCACCTCTTCGGTCTCGTCGTGCTTGGCTACATGTGGGCCAAGATGGCCAAGGCCGCCAATGACAACCTGGCCGCAGGCTCTGGCGATGCGGACTACTACAAGAACAAGCTGCTGACCGGCCGTTTCTACATGGAAAAGGTCATGCCGGAGACGGCCCTGCGCAAGGCCCGCATCGAAACCGGCGCCGACAGCCTGATGGAAATGGCCGCGGAAGCGTTTTGATCTTCCCCTTCTCCCCAGCGGGGAGAAGGTGGCCCATTAGGTTAGGCGCAACGCGTTGCGCCTGGGATGAGGGGGCGCTTGCGCAATCGGCCCCCTCATCGCCTCGCATTCGCTCGGCACTTCTCCCCGCTGGGGAGAAGAGGGAAAAATTCCGGCGCCCCGTGCGCCCAAGGGAGAGAGACGATGACTGAAGTCTTCATTTACGACCATGTGCGCACGCCCCGCGGGCGCGGCAAGAAGGACGGCTCGCTGCACGAAGTGCCGACCCCCCGTCTGGCCGCCAAGACGTTGGAAGCGCTGCGCGACCGCAACGGTCTCGATACCTCGACCGTCGATGACATCATCTTCGGCTGCGTCGATCCGGTCATGGAAGCCGGTGCCGTCATCCCGAAGGCGGCCGCCTTCGAGGCCGGTTATGATTTCGCCGCCCCCGGCATCCAGATCTCGCGCTTCTGCGCCTCCGGCCTCGACGCGATCAACCTTGCCGCCGGCAAGGTCGTGGCTGGCTCCGATGACATCGTCATCGCTGGCGGCGTCGAAAGCATGTCCCGCGTCGGCATGGGCATGTCGGGCGGCGCCTGGTACATGGACCCCTCGGTCAACTTCCCCGGCTATTTCATGCCGCAGGGCGTGTCCGCCGACCTGATCGCCACCAAGTATGGCTTCACCCGTGACGACGTCGACGCCTATGCCGTCGAGAGCCAGAAGCGCTCCGCCGCTTCCTGGGCTGCCGGCAATTTTGCGAAGTCCGTCATCCCGGTAAAGGATGGCAATGGTCTAGTGATCCTCGACCGCGATGAGCACATGCGTCCCGGCACCGACATGCAGTCGCTGGCAAGCCTCAACCCGTCGTTCCAGATGCCCGGCGAAATGGGTGGCTTCGAAGCCGTGGCCATCCAGGCCCATCCGGAAATCGAGCGTATCAACTACATCCACCACGCCGGCAATTCCTCCGGTATCGTCGATGGCGCTGCGGCCGTTCTCGTCGGCTCGAAGGCCGGTGGCGAGAGCATGGGCCTGAAGCCCCGCGCCCGCATCCGCGCCTTCACCAATATCGGTTCCGATCCGGCGCTCATGCTGACCGGCCCTGTTGACGTGACGGAAAAGCTCCTGAAGCGCACCGGCATGAAGATCTCCGACTTCGACCTGTTCGAACTGAACGAAGCCTTCGCCGCCGTCGTCCTGCGCTTCATGCAGCATTTCAATGTCGACCATTCGAAGATGAATGTCGCCGGCGGCGCGATCGCCATGGGCCATCCGCTCGGTGCCACCGGCGCGATGATCCTCGGCACGGTGCTCGACGAGCTGGAACGCCGCGATCTGAATACCGCGCTGGTCACGCTCTGCATCGGCGCTGGCATGGGCACGGCAACGGTGATCGAGCGCGTTTGAGGGGGAAGCTCCCCCTCATCCGCCTGCCGGCACCTTCTCCCCGCTGGGGAGAAGAGAGGTCGCCGCAGCGCTGGCCAATCCTCCTCTCCCCTCGGGGAGAGGGTGGCCGAGCGAAGCGGAGGCCGGGTGAGGGGGATGCTCCTCGCAAAATCGAATTTCAGGGAAGAGGAATCCCAACATGACCTACAAGAACTTCACCATCGAGACCGACGCAGACGGCATTGCCCTGGTCACCTGGGACATGCCCGACAAGTCGATGAACGTCTTCACCGTGGAAGTGATGGACGAAATCGAGAAGATCCTCGACCAGACCGTTGCCGATGACGGCATCAAGGGCGTGGTCTTCACCTCCGGCAAGTCGTCCTTCTCGGGCGGCGCCGATCTCACCATGATCAAGGGCATGTTCTCCATGCTCGAAGAGGAAAAGGCCAAGGACCCGACAGCTGCCGTCCAGAAGCTCTTTGACGCCGCCGGTCGCATGACCTGGCTGTGGCGCAAGATCGAGACCAATGGCAAGCCCTGGGTCTCCGCCATCAATGGTACCTGCATGGGTGGCGCGACCGAGCTGTCGCTCGCCTGCCATGGCCGCGTGGCGTCGAACGCCAAGTCGGTCAAGATCGGCCTGCCGGAAGTTAAGGTCGGCATCTTCCCCGGCGCCGGTGGCACCCAGCGCGTTGCTCGCCTCGCCAACACGCAGGACGCCCTGCAGATGATGACCACAGGGCAGACGCTGTCGGCCGCCCGCGCCAAGGCGATGAACCTCGTGCATCAGGTCGTCGAGCCGGGCGAACTGATCAATGCTGCCAAGCAGATGATCAAGGACGGTCTGAAGCCGGTCGCCCCCTGGGATGAAAAGGGCTTCAAGGTTCCCGGCGGCGGCATCTGGACCCCGGCGGCTGCCCAGCTCTGGCCAGCTGCGTCTGCGATCCTGCGCCGCGAAACCGCCGGCAACTATCCGGCAGCGCTTGCGATCCTGAAGAGTGTCTATGAAGGCCTGCAGGTACCCTTCGACACGGGCCTTCGCATCGAACAGCGTTATTTCACCGAGATCGTCCAGACCACCGAAGCCTATTCGATGATCCGCTCGCTCTTCGTCTCGATGCAGGAGCTGAACAAGGGCGCCCGCCGCCCCGCTGGCCAGCCGAAGTCGGAGATCAAGAAGGTCGGCGTCGTCGGCGCGGGCTTCATGGGCGCCTCGATCGCCTATGTGACAGCCGCTGCCGGCATCAATGTTGTGCTGATCGACCGTGACATGGAAGCCGCCGGTAAGGGCAAGACCCATTCGGAAGGTCTCGTTGCTGGTGCCGTCGGTAAGGGAAAGCTGACCAAGGACGAGGGCGAAAAGCTCCTGTCGATGATCACACCCTCCGACGACTACGGCACGCTCGCCGATGCCGATCTCGTCATCGAAGCCGTCTTCGAAGACCGTGATGTCAAGAAAGCCGTCATTGAAAAGGTCGAGGCCGTGCTGCCGGAAGGTGCGATCTTCGCCTCCAACACCTCGACGCTGCCGATTACGGGTCTCGCCGGAAACTCCAAGCGCCCGGTCGATTTCATCGGCATCCACTTCTTCTCGCCGGTCGAGAAGATGATGCTGACCGAAGTCATCCTCGGCAAGGAAACCGGCGACAAGGCGCTGGCCGTAGCACTCGACTACGTCGCTGCGATCAAGAAGACCCCGATCGTCGTCAACGACACCCGTGGATTCTTCGTCAACCGCTGCGTCCTGCGCTACATGTCCGAGAGCTACAACATGCTCATCGAAGGTGTGCCGCCGGTCATGATCGAAAATGCTGCGAAGTTCGCCGGCATGCCGGTCGGCCCCCTGGCGCTCAACGACGAAGTGGCGATCGATCTCTCCTACAAGATCCTGAAGGCAACCGTTGCCGATCTCGGCGAGAAGGCGATCGATCCGCGCCACATGGAGCTGGTTTCCCGCATGGTCGAAAAAGAAGAGCGCTTCGGCCGCAAGAACGGCAAGGGCTTTTACGACTATCCGGCAAAGCCCGCGAAGAAGCACATCTGGCCGGGCCTGAAGGATCTTTATCCGCAGCTGAAGCCGGACGACGTCAACGTCAAGACGCTGCAGGAACGCTTCCTTGCGACCATCGCACTGGAAGCCGCCCGCACCGTCGAGGAAGGTATCGTCACCGACCCGCGCGAAGCCGATGTCGGCTCGATCCTGGGCTTCGGCTTTGCACCCTACACCGGCGGCGCCCTGTCCTACATCGACGGAATGGGTGTGAAGACCTTCGTGGAACTCTGCGAACGCCTCGCCAAGGACTACGGCCCGCACTTCACCCCGACGCCGCTGCTCAAGGACATGGCCGCCAAGGGCGAGACCTTCTACGGCCGCTTCGATCCCTACGGTGAAGCCGCCAAGGCTGCCTGAGCTTAGGTTCTGAATGAATTGGAAAAGGCGGCTCTCGGGCCGCCTTTTTTCGTTCGGGTCTTATGTGAAGCTTCAGTTCGTCAGCTCATAGGACCGCCGCAGTCCCTGCGCGTCGAGCCAGGCAATAACTGCTTCCGGCTCGTCCGTCTGGATGATGGTCACGCCCCGTTCGATGAAGAAGCCCCAGACATCCTCCGGTCGCCCTGTCGAAAGCGCGAGATAATCGCCGCGTCCGCCCGCCACCATGCCCTCAGGGCGATCGGTGATCGGATAGGTGTTGATCCAAAGATGGGTGTTATTGCGGACCGCAGCCGCGCGGGCGAGGGGCGAGAGCAGAGGTCCGCCATCCGCGGTGATCGGCTCCGATGAATCCCGATACCAGTGGACAAGCTCGGCTGCCGGTGCGCCGAGCGCTGATTGGGTGCGGTCGATGAATGCGGGCTCTGTTACGGCGTCATCGGCGAGGATCGGCATGAAAGCGAACTCGGAACCGATGGCGCGGCGGATGTCGCGAGCGAGTTGAAGCCGCTCGGCATTCCAGACCGCCATCTTCAGGAGCACACCGTCGGTCATCCCAAGGCTGCGGGCGAGTTCGGCGACCTCGACCAGGGCTTCCGGCTCGAGCTTGTTGTCGATGTTGATCAGGATCCGGCCGCGCGCATGCAGCATGGCTTCTTCGAGGGTGAAGACATGTTCGTCTGTCGGGCGACGGTCTCCCTCGACCACGAGCCGGCAGGTTCTAAGCGCTGCAAGGGTGAACTCGGTCACTTTTCCGCGGCAGGTGGTGGTGCGGTCGAGTGTTTCATCATGCATGATGACAAGGGTGCCGTCTTTAGAGCGCCTCACATCGAGCTCCACCATTTCAACCCCGGTCGAAACGGCGTGGTCGATGGCGGCAAACGAGTTTTCGGCGCGAACGACGGCCCCATCCTTCTTCCAGCCGGCGCGATGGGCCACGACCATGACATGATCACGATTGAGGTTGGCCTCGGTGAGCCGTTCGTGGATGATAGACGCCCGATTGGATGGCGGAATGGGCGCCAGACTTGCCGCCCCGGTAACGAGGGAGAGCAAGAGGCCTAGGACGAGAACGGCGAGACGCATGAGCAGGGCTCCGATCTTCAGTGTCGTTCTCGCCGCAGTAGGCGCTTCGAGTGAAGCCGCCATGACGGTTTTCTGAAGCCTCTGTGACAGCGAGGCATGGAACAGCCACGTAGCTCCTTCCGTTGAGCGCTGGGCTAGAAAGAAAAAAGGGAGACCTGCATGACGACAGCGACCGGCATACCGGATCATTACAGGGCTATCGAAGTCGAACTTCCCGTCAACGCCGTGCTGCATCTCTGGCTAAAGGCGGTGACGCCGGAACAGCCGGGGGCGGTGTCGTTGTACAGCGCAAATGGCAAGTTTGGTGAAGTGCAGGCTTCGAATGCGGAAGAGAACTCCTTCCGCATCTATCAGGTCTTCGGCGGAGGCACGGTCACCCTCGCCTATGACATGGCGGTTACGTCGCTCTCTGTCGCCTACTGGTTCACGCCTTCGGACGTGCTGGAGACCGGCATCACAGTCATCCATACCAATCCGTCGAACGAGCCGCCGGATCTGCCTTATGGATATCACTTCCGCCCGCCCTTCGGCTGGATGAATGACCCGAACGGCTTCGGTCGATTCGGAGGACGCCCGCATATCTTCTACCAGCACTATTCGCATGGACGGATCTGGAACAACATGCATTGGGGCCACGCCGTCTCTTCGGACTATTTGCGCTGGCGGCATCTGCCGGTCTTCCTCTTCCCCTCCGAGGAACTGACGGTGCGACCGGACAAGCGCGGAGGCGCCTTTTCCGGTTCGGCGATTGCGCGGACCGACGGACCCGGAATCCGGGTTTTCTTCACGGAGAAGATCGCCGAGCGGATGCCCGAGCAGGAAATCCAGCTGACGGCGACATCGACCGATCTGTTCAGCGCGGGTGCTGCAGAAGTCTTCCTGCCCCGCAGGCCTGATGGCGAAGGCCTGACATTCGACTTTCGCGACCCTTATGTTTTCCGCGGTCCGGATGGGTTGTGGAAAATGCTGCTCGGCAGCCAGAGCGACACGGGCGGCGTGGTGCTGTTGTATCAGACGGAGGACAATACCGGGGCTTCCGGCTGGACCTATGTCGGCAAGCTCTACACCGAGACGCGCTATGAAACCTCGGCCCTCGAATGCCCCTGCCTTCTGCCCATGGATGGCGACTACCGTGATCCCACGAGCCGCTGGGCGCTGATCTATGGCCTGATGAACGGCGAGGACAAGGAGACCGGTCGACGCAATCTGACGATGATCGATATCGGTTGGTTCGACGGCCGTAGTTTCGCCAAGTCCTTCGGCCGTGAACTCGATTTCGGCACCGACAACTATGCTTTCCAGGCATTCGTCGATGGCAACACGCCGGTCGGTATCGGCTGGCTCGGGAATTGGGCGGATACCGGTCCGACCGTCGATTTTCCCTCTGCGATGACATTGCCGCGCACGCTGGTTCTCGAAGGAGATACGCTGCTGACGCCACCCATCGGCGCGGCCGAAAGTCTGCGCGCGCGCATGCTCGACCGCACGCGACTGGCATCTGGCCAACGCATCGAGCTGCCCAATGGTGCCGCCGAGATGACCTTCGAGCTGTCGGAAGCAGGCGGCGCGTTCCGCCTGGAGTTCGACCACCCGGACATTCGCCTCGCCATCGCCCAGCATGAGGAAGGTCTCGAGATCCTTCATGGCTATCTCGACCGCCCGGAAGAGCCGCCGGGTCCGCGCTATCTGGCAAAGGCCGCCGGCGCCCGCCGTCTGCGCGTCTTCCTCGACTACGGTTCTCTGGAGGTTTTTGCCGATGGCGGGCGCGTGGCCGGGACCAAGCGGATTGCCGGCTTTGAGCCGGTACGGGCGGCAAGGCTCGTGGCTGAACCCGGCGTCGTGGTCAACGCCACCGTATGGAGCCTCAGGCTCTGAGATCCCTGCGACATTGACTGTCATTGGGCTGTCAACAAGCCGGGATTAGGGTTCTGCAACAACCAGGCAGGGCCGATCATGAACATGCGAGAGACCACCGACGCCACCATTCGCGCAGCTGAAATCCACACCGAGATGGTGACGCTCAGGCAAGCGATCCTCGACGGAGCTTCGGTGTTGTCTTCCGGGAATGGCGAAGCGGATCCGGCGATCGCCAATCTGGCCCATTACCTTGCTCTACGTCGTCACGATATCCGTCTGTTGCAACGCCGCCTCATGGCGCTTGGCCTCTCTTCCATGGGGCGGCTGGAGAGCCGGGTCCTGCCGACGATCGACGCCGTGATCCATGCGCTGGCATCGCTCTCGGGCGTCCGGGCAGAGGCTCCCGCCATACCGGCGGAAACGGATTTTTTTGCTGGCGAGACGCGGCTTGAAGCTGCCACTGTTGACCTGTTTGGCACAAAGCCGGCGACCCGCCGGACACGAATCATGGTGACGCTGCCCAGTCAGGCAGCCGAAAGTCCTGACCTTATCCTGGATCTCGCCCGGGCCGGCATGTATGTCGCCCGCATCAATTGCGCCCATGACGATCCGGAGGCGTGGCGCACCATGAGAGCCTTCGTCCGGGCAGCCGCCGGCGTCTGCGGACGTGACATCAAGGTTCTGATGGACATTGCCGGTCCAAAGATCAGAACGGGCGAAGTGGCCTCTGTCGACAAGAAGCCGAGGCTGCAGATCGGTGATCGCGTCCGCCTCGTCGCAAACGCTGCTCCGCGTATCGATGAGAAAGCCCCGCACTCGGCGGCGGTCTCCCTGCCGGAAATGGTCACCCGGCTCTCCGTCGGTGATAGGCTCCGTTACGATGACGGAAAGCTCGAAGCGGTTGTCGAAAGCGTCGCAGCGGAGGAGGCGATCATCGTCGTTCGGCGTACCAGATCCAGCGGCACACGCCTGAAGCCCGAAAAGGGCATCAACCTTCCCGACACCGCGCTCGGGCTTTCGCCGCTGACCAGCAAGGACGAAGCCGACCTTGAGATGGTCATCGAATGCGCCGATCTGATCGGTTATTCCTTTGTCAGTCGACCGGAAGACATCGATCTGCTTGACGACGTCCTTGCCCGCCACGGCAGATCTGATCGGCAGCTCGGTCTGATCGCCAAGATCGAGCAGCCGCTCGCGCTCACCAATCTTCCGGCCCTGATCGCGCGGGCACGTCAGCGCGGGCCGTTCGGGGTGATGATCGCTCGTGGCGATCTCGCGGCGGAAATCGGCTTTGAACGGCTGGCGGAAATGCAGGAGGAGATCCTCTGGATCTGCGAGGCCGCGTCCGTGCCCTGCATCTGGGCGACACAGGTGCTGGAAGACATGGTCAAGCAGGGCATTCCGACACGCGGCGAGATGACCGATGCCGCCATGGCGGCGCGGGCCGAATGCGTGATGCTGAACAAGGGGCCGGCCGTGGTCGAGGCGGTCTCGCTTCTGGACCGTCTGATGGGTCGCATGAACGATCACGTCTTCAAGAAGACACCGACGCTGCGCGCCCTGAAAAGCTGGTGAGGTCGGGCATTTCAAGCCCTTATCCGCATGAGCTATTCGGCTGCCGCACTGCGTTGCGAGGAAACCTGCGTGATGAAAGCACGAAGGGCAGCAGGCCGCACCGGCTTGTGCTGCAGGGTGATCGAGTGGCGCTCGGCCTCCGCGCGCACCTCCGCTGAGCGATCGGCGGTGATCAGAAGAGCGGGGATGTCGGCCTGCGTCAGTGCCCTCAGCCTCAGAACTGCGCCGATGCCGCTGCCATCATCCAGATGGTAGTCGACAATGACCAAATCCGGAGCCTTGCCGGACTTGATCAGTTCGTCCATTTCGGCGATCGAGCCTGCGCATTCGACATTACAGCCCCAGCCGGAGATGAGAAGTTGCATGCCCTCGAGGATTTTCGGCTCGTTGTCGATGCACAGTACCCGGAAGCCCTGCAGCGCCGGCGTGGAGCGACTGCCGGCATCGATCGGTACGACGCCCTTAGTGGCCGGCTTGGCGACGTCGAGCGGCATGACAACCTTGAACGTCGTACCCCTGCCGGGCTTCGAGGCGAGTTCCACCGGGTGTTGCAGCACCTTGGCGATGCGGTCGACGATCGACAAGCCGAGGCCGAGACCGGATGCTGTGCGCATGCCTTCTTCGAGCCGCGCGAACTCCTTGAATACGGTGCGGAATTTCGACGCGGGAATGCCGATGCCGCTATCCGTCACCTGGATCACCACCTTGTCGCCTTGACGCCGGGCACCGACCACGACGCGGCCTGACGGTGTGTACTTGATCGCGTTTGAGACAAGGTTCTGGACGAGGCGGCGGAGCAGGGTCGGATCGGAGCGGACCGACAGTGTTGTCGGCATCACCACGAGTTTGAGGTCTTTTTCCCGAGCCATTGGCGCGAAATCGGTTTCGATCCTTTGCAAGAGGCTGTTCAGCGGCACGCTGGAAAAGCGTGGCTTCATCGCGCCTGTATCCAGACGTGAAATGTCGAGAACGGCGCCGAGAATGCTCTCTACCGACTCCAGGGCTGAATCGATGTTGCCGACCAGAGCGCTGTTGTCGGAATCACCGAGCCGCTCGACCAGCGAGGAGGAGTAGAGCCTTGCTGCGTTAAGCGGCTGCAGGATGTCGTGGCCGGCGGCCGCGAAGAAGCGGGTCTTGCCGATATTGGCTTCATCGGCTGCCGCCCGTGCTTCGGCGAGCGCATGGTTGACCCGCGTCAGTTCGGCCGTGCGTTCGCTGACGCGTTGCTCCAGCGTTTCGTTCGCTTGCTTGAGGGCCTGGTCGGCCTCCACCCGAGCGGTGATGTCGCTGAAGGTCGCGACCAGGCCCTTGTCGGGCATCAGGTTGCAGCGCACTTCGATGATCCGGTGGCCGCCGGCCAGCACCATCTGGAATGGCCTGTCGAACTGGTGGAAGCTTCGGATCACAGCCTGTGGGTCACCGGCCGGAACATCGCCTCGCTGCGCCAGGATGGCGATCATGTCGAGAAGCGGAAATCCGACCTGGCCGACATGCTCCGGCAGGTCCAGTAGCGTGCGGAAGCGCCGGTTCCAAATCGTCAGGCGGTCGGACGCGTCGAAGACGGCGATCCCCTGCTCCATCTGGGCGAGCGCCGTCTGCATCATGTCCTGATTGTATTGCAGCGCTTCCGAGGCCTGGTCGAGCAGCCAGACCGTATCGGCCGATGGATCCTCGGCCTTCTGCAGGATCAGCGACAGGACCAGCCGCGCCGACGAGGAGCCGATCGCGCTGCCGAGAAGCTGCTCCGAGAAATGGATGAAGGCCATGTCCGCCGGGCTGTCGTCGGCGAGCTTGCGGCCCACAGTCTGTTCGTAGGAGCGGAAGGAGCGTTCCATTCGCTCATTGCCGAGATAGCGCGCGATGGCAGCCTTCAGGTCGCCGACGGCGACGCTGGTCTTCCAGCCACGGGTGGCAAAGTTGGAGCGCGGCTGGCGCTTGATGAAAATGGCGGACTGGATGCGCTCCACGGGGCGTGGATTGCGGCTGAGCGAGCCGATCACGAAGGCAATCGTATTGATCAGCAGGCTGAAGATGGTCGCATTGACCAGCGGGTCCGCATATTGCGGCTCAAACATCGAAAGGCCGGGCAACAGAAAGCCGAGTACGGCTGAGGCGATCCAGGAATGGTCCTCGGCGCCGAGGCTCGGTAGGAAGAGCAGGTATGCCCAGACTAAGAAGCCGATGGTGAGGCCAGCAATCGCGCCTCTTGCATTGGCCCGCCGCCAGATCAGGCCGCCGAACATGGCCGGTGCGATCTGCGCGATGGCGGTAAAGGAGAGCAGGCCGATCTTGGCGAGCCCCGTCGTATTGTCGGCGGATCGGAAGTAGACATAGCCGAGCAGCAACACGCCGAAGATCGCCGTGCGCCGGATATGCAGCAGCGTCTTGGCGAAGTCCTCGCGTTGGCTGGGTCGCCCCACCAGCTTTTGCCGCAGGAAGATCGGCAGGACCATGTCGTTCGACACCATGATCGCGAGCGCCACGGAGGCGACGATCACCATGGCGGTCGCGGCTGAGAAGCCGCCGATGAAGGTGAGCAGCGACACGAAGCCGGAGCCGGCTTCAAGTGGCAGAGAGAGCACGTAAAGATCGGCATCACCGCTGCCGCCGAACATCAGCACACCGGCGATGGCGGCCGGCAAGACGAAGATGTTGATGGCGATCAGATAGATCGGCATCAGGATACCGGCGAGCTTCAGTTCCCGAGGCGTGCGGTTTTCAACCACGGTGACGTGAAACTGCCGAGGCAGCATGATGATCGCGAAGGCCGAAAGCGCGATCAACAGCAGCCAACGGCTGGGCGGCGTTTCATGCGTCAGTGCGGCCATTACCGCTTCGCTCTCGGTGGCCTTCTGCCAAAGATCCGCCGGGCCATCGAACATCACCCAGATGACGAAGACGCCGAGTGTCCAGAAGGCAATGAGCTTCACCACCGATTCCATGGCGATGGCAAGGATCAGGCCGTCCTGGTGCTCGGTCGCATCGGTATGGCGCGTGCCGAAGATTACCGCAAAGCAGGCAAGGATAAAGGCGACGATCAGCGGCAGGTCGATGAAGTAGAGATTGCCGGTGCCGATGCCGTAGGCAGTCGGGTCCATGACGGCCGCAACCGAACTCGAGACAGCTTTCAGCTGGAGCGCGATATAGGGGATGATGCCGACCAGATAGATCACGGTGACCAGCATGCCGACGACGGGGTTCTTGCCGTATCGTGCCGCCACGAAGTCAGCGCCCGAGGTGATCTTCTCTGTCTTGGCGAGTTCGACGATCCGCCTCAGGATCGGCATGCCCAGCGTATACATCAGGATCGGGCCGATGTAGATCGCCATGAATTCCAGACCGTGCTCGGCGGCAAGGCCCACGCCGCCGAAATAGGTCCAGGACGTGCAATAGACGGCGAGGCTGAGTGCGTAGACGACCGGCCGTCCCCCCGCGGGAACGCCATGCACGCGCGTCTTCCGGTCCCCGTAGCTCGCGACGGCAAACAGGAGCAACAGGTAACCGATCGCTGACGCAACGATGATCCAGCCTGGGAACACCTTTTCCTCCTCGACTGCGCCCGAACCGGAACCTTAGGGCATGTCTGCGTCTTTTGAAATCGTTTCGAATATTGACCTTAGTCGAAAGGGAATGGCGGCCTGTGCCGAATTACCATTTTCGAAAGCGTGAAGATTGATTAACCATGATTTCGGACCGGTTCTCGCCGGCAAAACTCGGGACTATTTAGGAGCAGGGGAAAATGCTACACGAATTCAAGACATTCATCGCCCGCGGCAACGTCATGGACCTTGCCGTCGGCGTGATCATCGGCGGCGCCTTCGGTCTGATCGTCAGTTCGCTGGTCGAGGACATCGTCATGCCGGTCGTCGGCGTCATTTTTGGCGGCTTCGACTTTTCCAATTACTTCCTGCCTTTGAGCAGCAATGTCACGGCAAACACGCTGGCCGCTGCCCGCGAACAGGGTGCCGTCTTCGCCTATGGCAACTTCATCACGGTTATCATTAACTTCGTGATCCTCGCCTGGATCATCTTCCTGATGGTCAAGGGCGTGAATTCGCTGCGCAAGTCGATGGAAAAGGAAGAGCTGAAGGCCTCAGAAGCCGCTCCGCCGCCGGCTGACGTGCAGCTTCTGACCGAGATCCGCGACCTTCTAAAGACCCGCTGAAACACCGCTACGATCCGGCAGCGGATCGCAGAACCCATCAGCGGGATCGATCCTGTCCTCAAGGAATATCATGGGATTTTTGCCCGGTGATCGGTTAGACAGTCGGCACCGATCGAAGGAGTGAATTTCCCATGGCCCTGTTGGACAGCCTCAGCCCCCGCGCGCTCGCCGCACCGGAAAGCGGTATCGTCGAGATCATCAACTACGCACGGGGTCGAGACGGGCTTCTGCCACTATGGGCGGGCGAGGGCGATTTGCCGACGCCCGACTTCATCAATCGCGCTGCCAGTGAGGCCCTGCTTGGCGGGGAGACCTTCTATACCTGGCAGCGCGGTATTCCTGAACTCCGCCAGGCGCTCTCGCGCTACTACAAGCGCCACTTCACTGTCGATCTGCCGGTCGAACATTTTTATGTGACGGCTTCGGGCATGCAGGCCATTGCGCTCGCCGTCCAGGCTCTGACCTCGCCCGGCGATGAGATGATTTACCTCTCGCCCTGCTGGCCGAACATCGTCTCGGCCATCGATCTCGCCGGCGCGAAGTCTGTCTGCGTTCCGCTTTCCTTCACCGACGGTCGCTGGATGCTCGATCTCGATCGGTTGGAAAAGGCGATTACGCCGAAGACCAAGGCGCTCTTTATCAACACGCCGTCGAATCCCACTGGCTGGACGGCGACCCGCGAAGACCTGAAGGCAATCCTCGAGATCGCCCGCCGCCATGGCATCTGGATCCTCGCCGACGAAATCTATGCGCTCTACTATTACGGTGCATCCGAACGGGCGCCGTCTTTCTTCGATGTGATGGAAGAGGGCGACAAGGTCATGTTTGCCAATTCCTTTTCGAAGAACTGGTCGATGACCGGCTGGCGCGTCGGCTGGATCGTTGCCCCGCCGGAGATCGGTCAGGTGCTCGAAAACCTCATCCAGTATTCGACCTCGGGCGTCGCGCAGTTCATGCAGCGCGGTGCGGTCGTCGCCCTCGATCAGGGCGACGATTTCATACGGGAGAATATTGCGCGCGCCACCGCCTCGCGCGACATCCTCTGCGATGCCCTGATCGCCACCAACAGGGTCGAGACCTTGAAGCCGGAAGGAGCACTTTATGCCTTCCTGAAAATCGACGGCATCTCCGACAGCCGCAAGGCAGCCCTTGATATCGTCGACAAGACCGGCGTCGGCATGGCACCCGGCACGGCCTTCGGCGAGGGTGGCCTGCCGTTCCTAAGGGCCTGCTTCCTACGCAACCCCGCCCATATCGAAGACGCAGCCGAACGCCTCAGCGGCTATATCAAGGCTCTCTGATCTCCCGAAATGATCGGGTGGTGAATCGATAAAATTTGACTGAAACGGCTTACTCGAACTTTACGAAGAAATCGAATAGGTGAGCCGTTTCAGTGGCTTGGAGGCTTTCGATAAGCACTCTGTAAGATGCGCGTGCTTTTCATATCCCGATAAGAAGAACACGGGAAGAAAAGTCATGGCGATCTTGGTGACAGGCGGCGCAGGCTTCATTGGCAGCCATATGGTCTGGGCTCTCCTCGATGCCGGGGAAGAGGTGGTCGTTGTTGACCGGCTGTCCACGGGCTTTCGTTGGGCGGTTGCGCCCCAGGCACGTTTTTATCTGGGCGACATCGCCAAGCCGACTGTCCTCAAGCAGATCTTCGCTGAGAACGATATTGAGGCGATCATCCATTTCGCCGGCTCGATCGTCGTTCCGGAATCGATCGCCAATCCGCTGAGCTATTACGAAAACAATACCGAAAACACCCGCCGGCTGTTGGCGGCCGCCGTCAAGGCGGGGATCGACAAGGTCATCTTCTCGTCGACGGCGGCCGTCTACGGTCTGCCGGACAAGCCGCTGCCGGTGCGGGAGGATGCGCCACTGCGACCAGAATCGCCCTATGGGCAGTCCAAGCTGATGAGCGAGATGATGCTGCGCGATACGGCACGCGCCCATGGTCTCTGCTACGTGGCGCTGCGCTATTTCAACGTCGCCGGTGCCGATGTGCAGGGGCGCGCCGGAAATTCGGCCGTCGGTGCCACACATCTGCTCAAGGTGGCCTGTGAGGCAGCACTCGGCAAACGTTCCTCGATGTCTGTCTATGGCACTGACTACGATACCCCAGATGGCACGGGTGTGCGGGACTACATTCACATCAACGACCTCGTAGATGCACATCTCCAGGCGTTGCGATACTTGCGAAAGGGTGGCGGGCCCCTGGTGGCCAACTGCGGCTACGGCAAGGGATACTCGGTGCTCGACATCATCGAAGCGGTGCGTCGTGCCACCAACGCCGATTTCCGGGTCGATTACGCGCCGCGCCGTCCCGGCGACGCGTCGCTTGTCGTCGCAGATTCCACCTTGGCGAAGCAGGTTCTGGAGTGGACGCCGCGCTATGACGACCTGGGCGTCATCGTCAACACGGCGCTTGCCTGGGAACGGCGGCTTCAGGAGCACGCCACCCCCGATATCGACGATCTTCGCCGCCGGCTTGCCAGCGGTTTCTAGACGCATGGTTCGTTGCGCCAGAGAGACGCCGTCCCGGTTCGTCGGGGCGGTGTTTTAATGTGACGCGAATGTTGTCCGCCATAGCAATCTCTAATTGACGTGGATCAACTTCGCCGACCGGCCGAGCATCTATGTCTATGCCGTCCTGGTGAAGCCGATGTCCGGCGATGGCAGGCGGATCTCGGAGATGGCGGATGGTAAAGCGTCAAAGCGGCTGGCTGGTCGCATTGGATCCCCCGCATGAATGCCGGTCTCGACACCTTGGTGCTCGACATCCCGCCCGGTTTTCAGCGCGATCTTCTGGCCGGCCACAGTCCACAGATCCAGTTCAACATTGACGCGACCCAGATGACCCAGGCCTTTTCCGGCGGCAGGGTCATTCAGGAAATCGTCACGCGTGAGGAGACGGATTTCCTGAAGCGGGGAGCACGGCACGATCGAACATCTCCTCGTCATGCCGGTCACGCCTGGGGAAATCATGCTGAGCAAGATCTGGTCGATGGGCCTCGTTGTGCTGCTGGCGACGATGTTCTCGCTCTTCGTCGTCGTGCAAGGCGCGCTGAACGTGCCCCTGCAGGGCTCCATGACCCTTTTCCTCATCGGGGCGGCGCTACAACTGGTTGCCGCGACATCCATGGGCATCTTCCTCGCCACGGTCGCGGGGTCGATGCCGCAGTTCGGTTTGTTGCTGATGCTGGTTCTTCTGCCGCTGCAGATCCTGTCGGGCGGCATGACGCCCCGTGAAAGCATGCCCGAGGTGATCCAGTGGATCATGTCGGCGGCACCCAACACGCATTTCGTCATCATGGCCCAGGCGGTACTCTTCAGGGATGCCGGGCTCGACGTCGTCTGGCCTCAGATCCTGGCGCTCATTGCCATCTCGGCCGTCTTCTTCGTCCTGTCCCTGCGCCGCTTCCGCGCTTTCCTGCGCTGAGACCAAGAAAAAAGCCGGAGAGGCGGCTGCATCTCCGGCTTCTTCTAGAGGCTCCGAGCCTCGGGGCACGAGGCTCGTTGCCTTAGCTCTCAGGCTTCGAGATCGAAGCGATCGGCGTTCATCACCTTGACCCAGGCAGCGACGAAGTCCTTCACGAACTTCTCCTGGTTGTCGTCCTGTGCGTAAACTTCCGCATAGGCACGCAGAACCGAGTTCGAACCGAAGACGAGATCGGCGCGGGTCGCTGTGAACTTCTTCTCACCGGTCTTGCGGTCGCAGATGTCGTAGGAGTTCTTGCCCGTCGGCTTCCAGGTGAAACCCATGTCGGTCAGGTTGACGAAGAAGTCGTTCGTCAGCTGGCCTTCGCGGGTGGTGAACACGCCATGCTTGGTGCCGCCATAGTTCGTGCCGAGCACGCGCAGACCTCCGAGCAGCACCGTCATTTCCGCACCCGTCAGGCCCATCAGCTGGGCGCGGTCGAGCAGCATTTCTTCGGGGCTGACGACGTAGTCCTTCTTAGTCCAGTTGCGGAAACCGTCGGCGAGCGGCTCGAGCGGAGCGAAGCTTTCCGCATCCGTCTGTTCGGCGGTAGCGTCACCACGGCCGGCAGAGAAGGGAACCGTCACGTCGTAACCAGCAGCCTTGGCAGCCGTTTCGATGCCAACATTGCCGGCCAGAACGATGACGTCGGCGACACTGGCGCCGAACTCGGCTGCGATCGGCTCCAGAACCGACAGGACCTTGCCGAGACGGGCCGGCTCGTTGCCTTCCCAGTCACGCTGCGGGGCGAGACGGATGCGCGCACCGTTCGCACCGCCACGCATGTCAGACTGGCGATAGGTGCGGGCGCTGTCCCAGGCGGTGGCCACCAGTTCGGCCGTCGACAGACCCGAAGCGGCGATTTTCGCCTTCACGGCGCTGACGTCATAGTTCTTGACGCCAGCCGGAACCGGATCCTGCCAGATCAGCTCTTCGGTGGGGGCTTCCGGGCCGATATAGCGAACCTTCGGACCGAGATCGCGGTGGGTCAGCTTGAACCAGGCGCGGGCAAAGGTATCCTGGAAGTAAGCCGGATCCGCCATGAACTTTTCGCAGATGGAGCGGTAGACCGGGTCAACCTTCATGGCCATGTCGGCATCGGTCATCATCGGCATGCGGCGGATCGACGGGTCGGTGGCATCCACCGGCATGTGCTCTTCCTTGATGCCGATCGGAGCCCACTGCTGGGCACCGGCGGGGCTGTGCGTCAGCTCCCAATCGTAACCGAACAGCAGTTCGAAATAGCCCATGTCGAAGACGGTCGGGTTGGCGGTCCATGCGCCTTCGATGCCCGAGGTGACAGCCAGGCTCGCCTTGCCGTTCTGGTTCGGGTTCATCCAGCCGAAGCCCTGGTTTTCCAGGTCGCCGGCTTCCGGCTCGACGCCGAGCGCCTGCGCGTCGCCATTGCCGTGTGCCTTGCCGACGGTGTGGCCACCAGCGGTCAGCGCGGCGGTCTCTTCGTCGTTCATCGCCATGCGGGCGAAGGTTTCGCGCACCTGAGCGGCAGTTGCCATCGGATCAGGCTTGCCGTTCACGCCTTCCGGGTTCACGTAGATGAGACCCATCTGCACTGCGGCGAGCGGGTTTTCCATCGTGTTCGGCTTGGTCACGTCTTCGTAGCGGCTGTCGGAGGGCGCAAGCCACTGCTTTTCCGCACCCCAGTAGACGTCCTTTTCCGGGCCCCAGATATCCGGGCGGCCGAACGAGAAGCCGAAGGTCTTCAGCCCCATGTCTTCGTAAGCGACGGTGCCGGCAAAGAGGATGAGGTCGGCCCAGGAGATCTTGTTGCCGTACTTCTTCTTCAGCGGCCAGAGCAGGCGGCGCGCCTTGTCGAGGCTGGCATTGTCAGGCCAGGAGTTGAGCGGAGCAAAACGGATATTGCCCGTGCCGCCGCCGCCGCGGCCGTCGGCCAGACGGTAGGAGCCGGCAGAGTGCCAGGCGAGACGGATCATCAGGCCGCCGTAGTGACCCCAGTCGGCCGGCCACCATTCCTGGCTGTCGCGCAGCAGGGCCTTCATGTCGGCCTTCAGCGCTGCAGCGTCGAGCTGCTTTACGGCTTCACGGTAATCGAAGCCCTTGCCCATCGGGTCGGTCTTGGTGTCGTGCTGGTGCAGGATGTCGAGGTTCAGCGCATTCGGCCACCAGGCCATGACGTTTGCGCCGCTTTCCGTGTTCGAACCATGCATGACCGGACATTTGCCGGTGCCTTTGTTGCTCAGGGTATCCATTGTGTACCTCCTTGAAGAAACCGCTTTTCCAGGATCGAATTGCTGACACCCTCTGGAAGAGCACGTCCGCATCACAATCCGATGAACTGGCGGCAGGACTTTGGACCGCCCCGCCTGATCCGTCGTCCGCTTGTTCCCTTTGGAGACAAGCTGGAGAACCGCACCATTCAGGTGGCTCCCCGACAACTTCTGGAATTGTTCTAGCAAATCGGGGCGATTAATGTAAGTTGGAAAATATGATCAGTTCCATAGGATTAGGTTATGATCAATTTCACCCTTCGACAGCTGCGTTATTTCGAGGCGCTGGCCCGTCATGGCCATTTCGGGCGCGCGGCCGAAGCCTGTTCGATCTCCCAGCCTGCCTTGTCGGTGCAGATCAAGGAGCTCGAAGAAGCCCTCGGCGCGGAACTCTTCGAGCGCGCTGCGCGCCAGCTGCGCCTCTCTGCCTTCGGGGAAGAGTTTCTGGTTCGGGTGCGCGATATCCTGCGGTCGGTGGATGAACTGGGTGATCTTGCCCGTGCCCACCGCCGACACTTGGTCGGGCGCCTGCGCATCGGTGTCATCCCGACGGTCGCTCCCTATCTGCTGCCCGGCATGATCTCGGCGCTGACCCGTGAGAATGCCGATCTCGACATCCATGTCCGCGAAACCGTGACGCCGAAACTCCTTCAGGAGCTGGCGGAAGGCCGCCTGGATACCGCGATCGTCGCCTTGCCGGTCTCCGAGCCATCGCTCACCGAGATGCCGCTGTTTGAGGAGAACTTCGTGCTCGTCCGCCCGAGGGCGGATGCTGACAAGCCTGTTCCCAGCAGCGACATGCTGCGCGAAATGCGCCTGCTGTTGCTGGAAGAAGGGCACTGTTTCCGCGAACAGGCACTATCTTTCTGCGACATGGGTTCGGTGCGTCCGCGCGAGATCCTCGATGGCAGCTCGCTCTCGACACTTGTCCAGATGGTCGGCGCCGGGATCGGCGTCACGCTGATCCCTGAAATCGCCATGCCCGTCGAAACACGCTCCGCCGATGTGTCCATCGCCCGCTTCGAGGATCCGCAGCCGTCGCGAAAGATCGGCATGATATGGCGCAAGACGAGCCCAATCGCCAAGCAGTTGACGGAAGTCTCCGATGTGGTCCGCAAGGCCGCCGCCGATTTCGGCGTCAGTTTGCCTTGAGCGTTTCCCGCGGGTGGCGGCCGAAGAAGGCGGCATAGTCGCCCGAAAAGCGCCCGAGGTGAAAGAAGCCCCAGCGCGTGGCAGCCCGGGTCACGGTCAGGCCGCGTGACCGCGCTCTGAGATCACGGTGGACGCCGTTCAACCGCGCCATCCGGTACCATCGATCAGGAGCCTGCCCGAAAGCGGCGAGCGTTGCCGCCTCAACCTCGCTCTGTGCAAGTGACCAGCGTTCGCAGAGCGCTCCGAAGGTCTCGGGGATATCGTCCCCCTCAAGGAGCGAGCGTTCCAGTTGGCTGACAAGGTCGATCGCAGCAGACCGGCTGATCCTCTGGCTGGGCGAGGGTGCAAAAGCGCCGGCACAGCTTGAGAGGCGCATCAGGAGAACCTCCTCCAGCGCAGCCGTCGCTGATGTGTCGAGCCCACCGCCAGTCCGCGCCTGGCCGAGGAGGCAAAGAAGCCAATCGCGCAGAAATTCATCCTCCGGCCGCAGCCTCCTCGACCGGATGACGGGTTCTTTCGCATCGAGAGCGAGCAGAGAGGCCGGCATTTCCACATGCAGGAGTTCGCTGCCACTGCCGGGCGCGACCAGCAGATGGGTCAGCCCCTGCCGCATGGCGATGACGGCGTCGGTCTCACACCGGCCATCGACGCGCCACCCGCCCTCGGATCGAAGCGGGAAGAGCAGTGACACCCGCCCCCCGGGGCTGATCGTCTCCTGGCCGATCGGAAGATTGATGCGGTCGCGCGTGATGGTGACCTGTCCGATCGAAAGCGTTTCCGACACCGCCGCATAGCGGCCCCGCCCCAACTGGTTGCTGGCGATCTGCCATCCTCCGACGGCGCCCGCCTGTTCGGTCACGTCGTCGAACGCCTGGCTCCGATAGGTCCATGCAGCTCCTGCCCAATTGTTGAGCGTATCCCCTGGAGGTACCTGGATAGAGTGCCCCATGCGTTTCACCTAGTTTGCATGTCTTGCGAACAAAGGAGGAGTTCTCATGAAATCGAAACTAGCCTGTTCTGTCGGCCTCGCGCTGTCAATCTCGAGCACTGCCATGGCTGCCGAACCATCGCGCTGGGAGACGCCGACCATGATCAACGGCCGGGCCGCCATGCTCATGCCGGAGCTGAATTATCTGACTTTCCAGCACATGGATCAGCTCTTCGCCACGCGGCCTGTGGCGGCAGGGGACACCAAGAGAGAACTGTCGCGTGAGGAGCGTGACATCGGCAACAGTTTCGTCTTCGAAGGCAAGGAGCAGGGGCTGGAAGACTTCCTCGAAAGCACGGCAACAAACGCGCTGCTGGTCATCAAGGACGGAAAGATCGTCAAGGAGATTTACCGCAACACCAGCGGTGAGCAGACCCGCTTCATGTCCTTTTCCATGGCCAAGTCCATGCTGGCGACCATGATCGGCATCGCGATCTCCGAAGGCAAGATCAAAAGCGTCGATGACAAGGTCGTCGATTACCTGCCCGACTGGAAGGGCACGGCCTATGCGGATGTCACGATCCTCAATCTCCTGCGCATGCGCTCCGGCATCGACTGGAAGGAGATCTACGAGTTCGGCAGCGAGACCCAGCTCACCAAGGTCCACGACAATTCGCTGGTCGGCTACAAGTATCGCTGGTGCGACTATGCGCGCAACGAGGCAAAGCCGCTGAACGAACAGGGAAGCACCTTCAACTATTCGACCCTCGATACGTCCGTTCTCGGCTGCGTTCTGGAAGCAGCCACCGGCATGAAGGGGGCGGACTACATGAGCGAAAAGATCTGGAAGCCGGCCGGCATGGAGGCGCAGGCCTTCTACGTCCTCGACGGCTCGGACGCGGTTGGTCGCGAGTTCTATGGTGCGGGCTTCAACGCCACCCTTCGCGACTATGGCCGGTTTGGCCTGATGATGCTGGAAAACGGCAAGGTCGGGGAAACGCAGGTCGTCCCGCAAGACTGGGTCGAGGCCTCGACCGTTGCCCCCGCTGATTCCGAGGTGGTCGATCCTGAGGCAGGTTATGGCTATGGATACCAGTGGTGGACGATCAGCGGTTCGGACGCCTATTCCGCCGTCGGCCTCTACAATCAGTACGCCTATGTCGATCGGTCGAACAACGTGGTGATCGTCAAGCTCGCAGCCCCTGCGAGCCCGCTCGGCTACGAGCGCGAGAACCTGGACTTCTTCAAGCGCATCTCGGAAACGCTCGCGACGAAATAGCCAAAGCCGGACGCGCCTGCAACACCAATAGCCCGGTCGTCGACACCAATCTGCGGCCGGGAGAGCGCGTTCGACCGATCAAAAGAAACCTAAAAAATCTTTGGGGATGGAATGGTGCTGCTAGAGAGATTTGAACTCTCGGCCTCTCCCTTACCAAGGGAGTGCTCTACCCCTGAGCTATAGCAGCATCTGGCGGGCGACGCGTTTGGTCGGCCCTGAACGAGGCGCCTATTGCCATAGAGTTTCGGGCAGCGCAAGCGTAAAGCGTTTGGGCGGCGAAGTTTTGTGACGGGGGCGGATGGGACTTTGCGATTTTCCTCCGATCGGTTATCACCCGCGGATGACGAAGGACCGGGAAAACAAGGGCGAAACGGATGGTGGTCAGCCGGAAGGCCAGCCGCTCGCCGATCGTGGAAAACGTACGCTCTCTGATGCTGAAGCGCGTCGGCGTGAGCGAGCGGCGGCGAAGTTGCGTGAAAATCTCGCCCGCCGCAAACAGCAGTCGCGGGCGCGCCGCGCCGGCGAGGCCGAGGATGGCATAGGGTTGCCCGCCGCGCATTCGGCGTCGGTGGAGACGATTGCAGAAGTCGAGGGCGGAGAAGGGGCGTGGGACAATGCCAATCCTGTCGCAAATTCGCCCAAACCCGGTGATTAACCGAGCGTTGCGGCTTCAATTGAACCGCCCGTTGTTTTCGTCTAAAGAGCCAGCCTCGCTGGATTGGCTTCCCCTCACACGTTCTCAAGGAAAGGCGGGCATCTCTCGCCCGTATCGCAGGCTCTCATGGATCGCATCAGGATTGTTGGTGGCAATGCGTTGAACGGGATCATCCCGATCTCGGGCGCCAAGAACGCAGCGCTGCCCCTGATGATCGCCTCGCTTTTGACCTCCGACACGCTCACGCTGGAAAACGTGCCGCATCTGGCAGACGTAGAAGGCCTGATCCGCATTCTCGGCAATCATGGCGTCGACATCGCCGTCAACGGCCGCCGCGAGCATCAGGACGGTTCTTATTCGCGCACCGTGCATTTCACCTGCCGCACCGTGGCTGATACCACCGCACCTTACGAGCTGGTCTCGAAGATGCGCGCGAGCTTCTGGGTCATCGGCCCGCTGCTGGCCCGCGAAGGCCAGGCCCGCGTTTCGCTGCCGGGCGGTTGCGCCATCGGCACGCGTCCGGTCGATCTCTTCATCGAGGGCCTGACAGCGCTCGGCGCCGAGATGGAAATCGACGGCGGCTACATCAATGCCAAGGCGCCGAAGGGCGGCCTGATCGGTGCCCGCTACACCTTCCCAAAGGTCTCGGTTGGCGCGACCCATGTCATGCTGATGGCAGCTTCGCTTGCCCGCGGCACGACCGTGATCGGCAACGCCGCCCGCGAGCCTGAGGTGGTCGATCTCGCCAACTGCCTGAACGCCATGGGGGCGAAGATTTCAGGCGCCGGCACCGCTACCATCACGATCGAGGGTGTCACCAGCCTCTCCGGCGCGCGTCACCGGGTTCTGCCCGACCGCATCGAGACCGGCACCTATGCCATGGCCGTTGCCATGACCGGCGGTGACGTGACGCTGTCGGGTACCGACATCACGCTCCTCGACACGGCCATCGAGGCTATCCGCCGCGCTGGTGCCGAAGTGTCGGCCGTTGAAGGCGGCATCCGCGTCATCGGCCATGGCGATCAAATCCGCCCGGTCGATATCGTCACCGAACCTTTCCCGGGCTTCCCGACCGACCTGCAGGCGCAGTTCATGGGCCTGATGACCCGCGCGAACGGTGTCTCGCATGTCACCGAGACGATCTTCGAAAACCGCTTCATGCATGTGCAGGAGCTGGCCCGCCTCGGCGCCAAGATCACGCTGTCTGGCCAGACAGCCCGCATCGAAGGCGTCACCCGCCTGCGTGGCGCCCCGGTCATGGCAACCGATCTGCGCGCTTCGGTGTCGCTCGTCATCGCCGGCCTGGCCGCCGAAGGCGAGACCATGGTCAGCCGCGTCTACCATCTCGACCGTGGTTTCGAGCGCCTGGAAGAAAAGCTCACCCGCTGCGGTGCCATCGTCGAGCGCATCAGCGACTGAGCCCTCGGCTCGGGCGCACTCTTTCACAGCGATGCGGGGCGAAAAGTCTTTTTGCCCCGTTGCCACTGGACAAGCCGCAACCTATGTCCAAAACATGAATTCGACGGGCACCGCCGAGAGGCGATACTGTGAGGTGACATGACGGACCTGAAGCTGCTGGCGCTCGATGCCGATGATCTCGCGATCATCTCGGCCCACATGCAGGACGCCGTGTTCAAGGTCGGTGACCTGAGCTTTTCGGCCCGCTCGGGCCTGTTTTCGCTCGCCGCCAACCGCTTCGTCTGGGAAAAGGCGGCACGCGCAACCAAGAGCTTCGAGCGCCGTCGTGCGGCCTTGAGCTTCAAGCGCGTCGAGGCGGTTCGCTCGATCGGTTTCGACCGAGGCAAGGCCGAGGAAGTCATGAGCCTGCTCGCGATCCGTTACGTGCCCAAGGGCGACGGTCCCGATGGCGTCGTCGAGCTCGTCTTGGCAGGCGGTGGTATGGTTGCCCTCGAAGTGGAATGCATCGAGGCCCAGCTTGCCGATATCGGCGGCGCCTGGGAAACGACGGCTCGGCCGGAACACGAGGCCGGCTGAGACGGCTGGATCGCGGGGCTGGCTCACGAGGCCGGCTGATGAGGCCGAGTGGCGGGCAATCGTCGCGGCTTGATTGAATTGAGAATGCTTGAGAGGGAAATACTGGGCGTGGCAATCTGGCTGGATCAGGCATCGGGAGATTTCGAGGCGCGTTTTGCGGCCTTCCTGACGACCAAGCGTGAAGTTTCCGACGACGTCAACGATGTCGTGCGCAAGATCATCGACGATGTGCGCGCGCGTGGCGATGCGGCACTCGCCGACTATTCCAAACGCTTCGATGGCGTGGATTTTTCGACCGTTTCCATGCGGGTGACGGATGAAGAGATTGCAGCAGCACTCGCCTCGACTGCGCCTGAGCTGATCGACGCTCTGAATCTCGCCGCCGAGCGCATCGAGCGTCACCATGCCCGGCAGATGCCGAAGGACGACATTTACGAGGATGCGATCGGGGTCGGACTCGGATCGCGCTGGACGGCGATCGATGCCGTCGGCCTTTACGTGCCTGGCGGCACGGCGAGCTACCCGAGCTCGGTGTTGATGAATGCGCTGCCGGCCAAGGTGGCAGGCGTTCCGCGCGTTGTCATGGTCGTGCCGGCAACGGGCGGGACCATCAACCCGACCGTGCTGGCAGCCGCGAGCATTGCCGGTGTCACCGAGATCTATCGCATTGGCGGCGCCCAGGCCGTGGCAGCCCTTGCCTATGGCACAGAGACGATCGCGCCGGTTGCCAAGATCGTCGGCCCGGGCAATGCCTATGTCGCGGCGGCCAAGCGCCACGTCTTCGGCACCGTCGGCATCGACATGATCGCCGGTCCCTCCGAAGTCCTCATCATCGCCGACAAAGACAATGACCCGGATTGGCTGGCGGCCGACCTTCTCGCCCAGGCCGAGCACGATCCGGGCGCCCAGTCCATCGTCATCACCGACAATCGCGCACTTGGCGAGGCGGTGGAAGCGGCTGTTGAACGGCAGCTGAAATCCTTGCCGCGCGCCGAGACGGCCTCGGCCAGCTGGCGCGATTTCGGCGCGATCATCATGGTCGAGACGCTTGAGGATTCGATACCTCTGGCCAATCGGATCGCAGCCGAGCATCTGGAACTCGCCGTCGACGATCCGGAGCCGCTGATCGAAGGCATCCGAAATGCCGGTGCGATCTTCGTCGGTCGCCATACGCCGGAAGTGATCGGCGACTATGTCGGCGGTTCGAACCACGTTCTGCCGACAGCGCGATCCGCACGCTTCTCCTCGGGGCTGGGAGTGCTTGACTATGTCAAGCGCACCTCGATCCTGCGGCTCGGGCCGGAGCAGTTGCGCAAGCTTGCGCCGGCTGCAATTGCGCTGGCGAAATCGGAAGGGCTCGAAGCCCATGCCCGCTCCGTCGCCATCCGCCTCAATCTCGGGGACTAGCACATGGCGGCGGGCGACTTCCGGCTCTCAGATGTCGTGCTGGACGAGACCATCGGGCGCTCGACCCCTGATGTCGAGCATGAGCGGGCGGTCGCCATCTTCGATCTGATCGAGGAGAACTCCTTCGAGCCTGTTGGTCATGCCGGCGGTCCCTACAAGCTCTACCTGTCGCTGGTCGACCGCAAGCTCGTCTTCTCGATCAAGACGGAAAGCGGTGAGCACGTGGCCGTCCACATCCTCTCGCTCACGCCCCTGCAGCGGATCATCAAGGACTACTTCATGATCTGCGAGAGCTACTACGAGGCGATCCGTTCCTCGACACCCTCGCAGATCGAGGCGATCGATATGGGACGCCGGGGCATCCACAATGACGGCTCGCAGACGCTGATGGATAGGCTCTCGGGCAAGATCAAGCTCGACTTCGATACCGCCCGCCGTCTCTTTACCCTGGTCTGCGTGCTCTATTGGCGGGGCTAGGGCCGATGACCGAGGGCGCAAACGAGAACCGCCGCCCCTCGCGGCCGAGCGCTGTCCTCTTCATGTGCGGCCAGAACGTCATTCGCAGTCCCATGGCCGAGGCCATCGCCCGGCAGGCTCTGCCGTCGGGGACTTGGGTCGCCTCGGCCGGCGTCAAGAAGGGCGAGCGCGATCCCTTCGTGGATGTCGTGCTGGACGAGATCGGCCTTTCGCTCGGCCGCCGCCAGCCCCAGACGCTGGAGGATATGGAAGACGACTACTTCGACCTGGTGATTACCCTGACGCCGGAAGCCCATCACGCAGCCCTCGAGTTGACCCGGTCTTCCGCAGTCGAGGTGGAATACTGGCCGATGCCGGATCCAACGGTCGAGACCGGCAGCCGCGAGCAGCGGCTTTCCGCCTATCGCGACGTGCGGGATCGCCTCACAAAGCTGATCCGGGACAGGATGGTCCTCGCCCCGGATTAGCGGCGGTTTCGCCCCACCTGAAACAAATTCCAAAAGCCGAATCTACAAGGTTCACAAATGCCGGGCGATTGTGTAGTTTCCGCCCACATTTTCAGGGGCCCCTTGTGCGCCCCTCCTAAAACCCCAAGAAAGACAACCGCTCTATGGCAAAAGAAGAAGTCCTCGAATTCCCCGGCGTCGTCACGGAATTGCTGCCGAACGCCACCTTCCGCGTAAAGCTTGAAAACGAACACGAAATCATCGCCCATACCGCGGGCCGCATGCGCAAGAACCGTATCCGCGTTCTCGCCGGCGACAAGGTCCTGGTCGAGATGACCCCTTACGACCTGACAAAGGGCCGTATCACCTACCGCTTCAAGTAAACCTTGGGCCAAGACCTTAAGGCTTGAGGAGCGCGTTCGGATGGAATTGAGACAGAAGCTGATTTTGGCCTCCGGGTCGCCGCGCCGCGTGGATCTCCTCAAGCAGGCAGGTATCGATCCCGCACGCCTGATGCCGATGGATCTCGATGAGACTCCGAAGAAGTCGGAGCATCCGCGCTCGCTCGCTCGCCGCCTGTCGGCAGACAAGGCGAGGGCGGCTCATCTGCAGGTGCGCAAGGATCTGACCTGGGGCGATAGCTACATTCTTGCTGCCGACACCGTGGTCGCGGTCGGGCGCCGCATCCTGCCCAAGGCTGAACTGATGCAGGAGGCCTCCTCGGCCCTGCATCTTCTGTCGGGCCGCAGCCACTGGGTCTTCACTGGGGTCTGCCTGATCGCCCCTGATGGCAAGCTGCGCCAGAAGATCGTCGAGACCAAGGTCCGCTTCAAGCGCCTCTCCGGCTACGACATCGAATGCTACCTCGCGTCAGGCGAATGGCGTGGCAAGGCCGGTGCCTATGCCATCCAGGGCATCGCCGGCAGCTTCGTCCAGAAGATCGTCGGCTCCTACACCAATGTCGTCGGCCTGCCGCTCTTTGAGACGTTGCAGATGCTCTCGGGCGACGGCTATGACGTGCATACGGGCTGGACGGAGGGCTGACCATGGCGGACGGAGACGAACAGCGGACCGCCAAGGTCGAGCCGCTGCGCAAGACGCGGCCATGCCCCGAATGCAGCCGTCCCTCGACGCGGGACAATTACCCGTTCTGCTCCGATCGCTGCCGAAATCTCGACCTCTCTCGCTGGCTGAAGGGCTCCTACGCCATCCCGGTTGCCGACGACGAGTCCAAGGCGGACGACGACTACCGCGACTGATCGCTCGCCGGCCGTAAAGCCTGTTCGCGACCTCCCCCGATCCCCTTGTTCTCGTTCATCTTTCAGCGATTTTCACATCTTCTTCAAAAAAGTGGTCGAAGCCGCTGGACATGGCCGAACAAGATGTTATAACCCCGCTCGCTCCCGGGGAAACGCCCCGGCGGTCTTGAAATAAAGACCGGCAGGCTTTGCAAACAAGCCGAGATGCCCGGATAGCTCAGTTGGTAGAGCAGCGGATTGAAAATCCGCGTGTCGGTGGTTCAAATCCGCCTCCGGGCACCATTCCCCGAACTTAAAAGATTGAACGTCTCCTCATCCCTTGGGTTTTGCGCAAAGCGTTTGCTTTGGCGTCCTTAAAAGGTCGGGCGTTACATCTGCATCTTAGGTCTTTCTTCACGGTGATCGGCGCTTCCTATTCCCGCACGCAGTGGTTCTGCGGCGCTGCTGGACCAAGCCCGACATTTTCACAGGCTGTCCTCTCATCTGATTGACCGCTGACGATTTTTGATTTACGACTGACGAAATCCGAATATCGTCAGTCGTAAATCATCATGACCCCGAGCACAGTCCAATCCACCGAGACAGCCGATATGGCCACCCGCATCCTTGAGGCGGCGGAGGGGCAGTTTCGACACTATGGCTATAGCAAGACGACCGTCGCCGATGTGGCGAAGGAACTCGGCATGTCGCCTGCCAACATCTACAGGTTCTTCGGCTCGAAGAGCGAGTTGCTGGAGGGTGTCTGTGCCCGCCTCTTGCATCAGAGCCTGTCAAGCGCCCAATCCATCGCCGCCCTGCCGGTCAGCGCCGAGGAAAGGCTGCGCCGTTATTCCATGACGCTTTTCGAGTTCACCGTGGTCACCATGCTCGATGAGCGCAAGGTGCATGACATGGTCGTGGCCGCGATCGAGCAGAGCTGGGGTGTCATCGATCAACATATCGACGAGCTGCAGGCCATCCTGACCGACATCATTGCCGAAGGCATGGAAAAGGGAGAGTTCGCCAAGAGCGATCCGGCCCATGCGGCGCGCTGTTTCGGCGCGGCGACCTCGCCATTGCACCATCCCCAGATGGTCGCCCAGTGTATCGGCAAGACCAATCGCGCTGGTCCGGAAGACCTGACCGAATTTGCCATCCGAGCCCTCAAAGTCTGAGACCCCCGCAGGGGAGGAACCACTATGTCCGCCAGCGTCCGCCTGTCCCTGACTGCATTGTCACTTTTCGCCGCCTTCGGGCTCGCAGCCTGCACGGAAGGCGGGGCAGAAACGGTGGAACAGCCGAGCCTTCGCCCCGTGAAGGTGATCGAAGTCGAGGCGCCGTCGACCGCGCGCGAATTGCGCTATTCCGGAACGGTGAAGGCCCGCAGTGAGGCCGCCGCCGGTTTCCGGGTGGCTGGCAAGATCATCGAGCGCCTGGTCGATATCGGCGATCGGGTGATGCCGGGCGATGTTCTGGCGCGCCTCGACGTGACGGATTACCAGTTGCAAATGCGCAGTGCCGAGGCGAGCCTCGCCGCAGCCGACCGCCAGCTGGAAACGGCCGACTTTGCCCTGAAGCGTGCTGACGCCCTTTACCGCCAGCAGGTGACGACGAAGGCGCAGCTCGAGCAGGCGCAACTCACCTATAACCAGGCCCTCGCCACCCGCGACAGCCAGCGTTCTTCGCTGGAGCAGGCGCGAAACCAGGTCGCCTATGGTGAGTTGAAGGCCGACAAGCCGGGCATCGTCACCGCCATCGGCGCGGATGCGGGCCAGGTTGTGGCGGCAGGCAGCCCGGTCGTCACGGTCGCTGCCGATGGTGAGAAGGAAGCACTGATCGCAGTGCCGGAGAACGAGATCTTTGCATTTGCCTCGGGCAAGGAGGTCGAGGTCGGCTTCTGGTCGAAGGATGGCCTTGCCCTCAAGGGAACCGTCCGCGAAGTTGCGGGCAGCGCGGATGCAACGTCGCGAACCTTTGCCGTGCGCATCACGCTTCCCGACAATCCGCAGATCCTGCTCGGGATGACTGCGCGTGTGACGGCGCTGGCACCATCGGACAAGAGCCTGTTCGAACTGCCGCTTTCGGCCCTTGCCCAGGATGCCGCCAAGCAGCCGAAAGTCTGGACCGTCGATCGGACCGACGCCACGGTCCATGCGCGATCGGTCACGATCGACACGTTTTCCGATACGGGGATCCAGGTGTCTGCAGGCCTGAAGCCCGGTGATCTCGTGGTCGTGGCAGGCACGCAGTTCATGGCGGAAGACATGAAGGTGCGGCTGGCCGACGAGAACCTCTCGCGTTCGGCCGAGGCTGATCCTGCAACCGCCACCGTCACGCCCGACGCCGCCACCCGGTAAGCCCCGCGCCCCCCTACCTTCGGGACATTTCAATCATGACAAACTCTCCTGTCGAACCGGGCTCGTTCAACTTGTCCCGTTGGGCCATCGCCCATCCCAGCATTGCCCGTTTCCTCTTCGGCCTGATCATTCTCACGGGTCTCTTCGGACTGATGCGGATGGGCCAGAAGGAAGATCCCGACTTCACCTTCCGTGTCATGGTGGTGCAGGCATTTTGGCCGGGTGCATCTCTGGCCGACATGCAGGATCAAGTCGTCAACAAGATTGAGCGCAAGCTGCAGGAGACGCCCTATCTCGACTGGGTCAAGTCCTACACCCGGCCGGGTTCGGCGATCATCACCTTGCAGGTGACGGGCAATACCGATGCCAACGACGTGGCTGATGCCTTCTACCAAGTGCGCAAAAAGGTCGGCGACATCGAGAACGAGCTTCCCGAAGGCTTGCTGGGCCCGTACTTCAACGACGAGTTCGGCGATACCTACATCACGCTCTATGCCCTGACCGGCGATGGCTACAGCTATCCCGAGCTCAAGCAGCATGCGATCCAGGCGCGCGATGTCCTCTTGTCGACCGAAGGGGTCGAAAAGGCGGTAATCCTCGGCGACCAACCGCAGAAGATCTTTATCGAAGTATCGTCCAAGGCACTCGCCGAACGCGGATTGACCTTCACCGATCTTCAGAGTGCACTTGCAGGCCAGAATGCGATCGATGCCACGGGAAGCATCGACACGGGATCTCGATCGGTTCGCATATCCGTCGATGGCGGGTTCTCCGCCGCAGAAGACATCCGCGAACTGCGCCTGAATTCCGGCAACCAGGTCACGCGTCTGGGCGATATCGCCACCGTGACTGAAGGTCTCGAGGATCCCTATCAGCGCAAGTTCCGGTTCAACGGCAAGGACTCCGTCCAGGTCGGCGTCGTCATGGCCAAGGGCTTCAAGGTGACAGATGTCGGTGATGCCGTGGAGGAGACGCTGGAGCGTTTCGAGGCGACCCTGCCGATCGGTCTGGAGGTCTCGCAGATTTCCAACCAGCCGGAAGTGGTTCGCGAGGCGATCGGTGAATTCATGAAGGCGCTCGGCGAAGCCCTGCTGATCGTGCTCGTCGTCTCGTTCGTCTCCATCGGCTGGCGCTCTGGCCTCGTGATTGCGATCGCGATCCCGCTGGTGCTCGCCGCAACCTTCGCCGTCATGTATGAACTCGGGCTCGACCTGCAGCGCATCTCGCTCGGAGCCCTGATCATCGCGCTCGGCTTGCTGGTCGATGACGCGATGATCGTCGTCGAGATGATGGAGCGAAAACTGGAAGAGGGGCTCGACAAGCTGGATGCAGCGAGTTTCGCCTATTCCTCGACGGCCTTTCCGATGCTCACCGGAACGCTCATCACGACTGCCGGTTTCATCCCGGTCGGCTTCGCGGAATCGACCGCCGGTGAATATGTCCGCTCGCTGTTTTATGTCGTGGGCATCTCCCTGGTCATCTCCTGGTTCGTCGCCGTCTACTTCACGCCCTGGCTCGGTTACATGATCTTGAAGCAGAGGGCCCATGCCGGCAGTCACCACGACGCTTTCGACACGCGGTTCTATCGTCGCCTCCGTGCGACCGTCTCCTGGGCCGTCGAGCACCGCATCATCGTGATCGTCTCGACGCTCGCCATCTTTGCAGTCAGCCTCTGGTCGTTCCAGTTCATCCCGAAGAACTTCTTCCCGCAGTCGTCACGCCCGGAAATCCTTGTCGACATGTGGCTGCCCGAGGGAACCTCGATCAAGGAAGTCGAGGCCGAGGCCAGACGCCTCGAAGCGGAATTGCTGACCGATCCGGATCAGCGCTTCGTCGCAACCTATGTGGGCGAGGGCGCGCCGCGCTTCTTCCTGCCGCTCGACCAGCAGCTGCGCAATCCGAACTATGCCCAGCTCTTGGTCATGGCGAGAGACGAGGATGCGCGCGAACGTCTGATCACCAAGCTGCGCATGACGCTGGCGGAAGACTTCCCCTCGGTGCGAGGCAAGGTCGATCGGCTGTTTCTTGGGCCGCCGACCGGATGGGCTGTGCAGATGCGTGTGAGCGGACCGGAGCGGGACGAGGTGCGCCGCATTGCAGATCAAGTGAAGGCGCACTTCAACCAGAATCCGGTTCTGCAGGCTGTTCACGACGACTGGCTCGAACCTGTCCCGGCGATGACGCTGGTCGTCGACCAGGATCGTGCCCGTGCCCTCGGCGTCTCGTCACAGCGCCTGCGTCAGATGTTGCAGGCGACGATGAGCGGTGCGCCGCTCGCCGACGTTCGTGCCGGTGAGGAAACAATCTCGATCGTGGCACGGGAGCCGGAGGATAGCCGCCGCCTGTTGACGGCTGTCAACTCGATCTATGTCCCGACCGATCTCGGTGCCTTCATCCCCTTGTCGCAGATCGCCAAGGTCGTGCCGAAGCTGGAGCAGGGGATCGAGTGGCGTCGCAATCGTTTGCCGACGATCACGGTGCGGGCCACCCTGCCGGATGGCGTGCAATCGAACGATGTCACCTTGAAGATGTTCGACGAGATGCAGTCCTTGCGCGACAGTGTCCCCGCCGGTTACGCGATCGAGATCCAGGGCGGTGTGGAGGACAGCGCCGAGAGCCAGAATTCGATTGCGGCCAAGGCGCCGATCATGCTGCTGGTCATTGTGGTTCTCTTGATGATCCAGCTGCAGCATTTCGGCAAGGCTATGCTGGTGCTGGCGACCGGACCGCTCGGCATCATCGGGGCCGCCGCCGCGCTCCTCATTTCGGGCGCCCCCTTCGGATTTGTCGCGATCCTTGGCGTTATCGCCCTGCTCGGCATTATCATCCGCAACTCGATCATCCTGATAGATCAGATCGACCAGGACATCGCAGCGGGCATGGAGCGACGTGAAGCGATCATCGGCTCGGCTGTCCGCCGCTTCCGCCCCATAATGCTGACGGCGCTGACCGCAGTCCTCGCGCTAATCCCGATTTCACGCGGCATCTTCTGGGGGCCGCTGGCTTACGCGATGATGGGCGGCATTCTCGTTGCAACCGTTCTGACTATTCTGGTCCTGCCTGCAGCCTATGCTTTCTTCTTCGGTCGCTCTCCCCACAAAGCGTGACCGAAGGAGAGGAGGAGAGGGCCCCAAGCCTCTCCTCCTCTCCCCCTTTTTGCCGTGCTGATAGCTGCTCGTTTCATTGTTTTTTTTGATCGGTTGATAAATTTTCTTTCCGTTGCTAGACCACCTCGACTCGGCCAGCCGTGCTTGTCATTTTGCGACGCACCACTAGGTATAGCCTTGTTTCTCAGGCTCCATCAAAGATCTCTAATGTTCGATGAGTTCCGAAAGCGACCTGTCGTGCTAGAAAACATTTGAACTGCCATCTGTCGTTTGTGGCGAAAACCAGACCAATTCTGTGACGGAATTGAGCCGAATCTCTCTTTACAACGTTTCCGAAGGCGATAAGACACTGCATCAGTGATCGGGTGGACGACCTCTGCTGCTTGTCAGATTACGACGCGCGGCTGGAAACCCTTCGATCGCCGGAAGACCGGTTGACCCCGACCTTCACAAAACACGGGCGCGATCCACGCGCCGCGGGACCAAAAGAACCGGCGAGGACGCTCGTCCTTTGCCTTTGGGAGACTGTTCATGAAAACCAAGTTCGTACTTGCAGCTGCAGCACTTGCTGCCGCAACTTTCCTGTCGGGCGCGGCCAGCGCCAAGACCTTCGTTTACTGCTCGGAAGGATCGCCGGAAGGCTTCGATCCCGGCATGTACACCGCCGGCACCACGTTCGATGCCTCCGCACATCCGATCTACAGCCGATTGATGGAATTCAAGCCCGGCACGACCGAAGCCGAAGCCGGTCTGGCGGAGAGCTACGAAGTCAACGCCGAAGGCACCGAATACACCTTCAAGCTGCGTCCGGGCGTCAAGTTCCACACGACCGAGTTCTTCACCCCGTCGCGTGATTTCAACGCCGATGACGTGCTTTTCTCGCTGGATCGCCAGCTGAAGGCCGATCATCCGTGGAACCAGTATGTTGCCGGCACCTCCTGGGAATATGCCGCAGGCATGGGCTTCCCCGAGCTGATCAAGTCGATCGAGAAGGTCGATGACATGACGGTCAAGATCACCCTCAACAAGCCGGAAGCGCCGTTCCTCGCGAACCTTGCAATGCCTTTCGCATCGATCGTTTCGAAGGAATATGCCGACAAGCTCGAAGCTGAAGGCAAGAAGGAACAGCTGAACCAGATGCCGGTCGGCACGGGTCCGTTCTCCTTCGTCGGTTACCAGCAGGACGCCGTCATCCGCTACAAGAAGAACGCCGATTATTGGGGTGGCGCGCCGAAGATCGACGATCTCGTCTTCGCGATCACCACGGATGCCGCCGTTCGTTACCAGAAGCTCAAGGCTGGCGAATGCCACCTGATGCCGTTCCCGAACGCTGCCGACGTCGAGACCATGAAGTCCGACCCGGCTCTGACGGTCATGGAACAGGAAGGCCTGAACGTCGCTTACCTCGCCTACAACACGACCCAGGCTCCGTTCGACAAGCCGGAAGTGCGTAAGGCGCTGAACAAGGCGATCAACAAGGAAGCCATCGTCGACGCCGTATTCCAGGGCATGGCGACACCGGCCAAGAACCCGATCCCGCCGACCATGTGGTCTTACAACCAGTCCACTCAGGACGACGCGTATGACCTGGAAGCTGCGAAGGCAGAACTCGAAGCCGCCGGTGTGACCGGCCTTTCGATGAAGGTCTGGGCAATGCCGGTTTCGCGCCCCTACATGCTGAACGCACGTCGCGCCGCTGAAATCATCCAGGACGACTTCTCCAAGATCGGCGTCACCGTCGAGATCGTCTCCTACGAATGGGCCGAGTATCTCGACCGCTCGAAGGCCAAGGATCGTGACGGCGCCGTCATGCTCGGCTGGACCGGCGACAACGGCGACCCGGACAACTTCCTCGACACGCTGCTCGGCTGCTCTGCCGTCGGCGGCAACAACCGCGCTCAGTGGTGCAACGAGGAGTTCGACGCCCTGGTGAAGAAGGCCAAGGTCACCTCCGACCAGGCCGAGCGCACCAAGCTCTATGAAGAAGCACAGCTCGTCTTCAAGCGCGAAGCGCCTTGGGCCACGATCGACCATTCGCTCTCGATCGTCCCGATGCGCAAGGAAGTCTCTGGCTTCGTCCAGAGCCCGCTTGGTGACTTCACCTTCGAAAACGTCGACATCGCCGAGTAATCGGAACACGCAATCTTTCGCCGCGGGCCCTGGCCCGCGGCGTTTGTCGTTGATGCAAGACCAATCTCGCGTCATGCTCGAAAGCTCAGGTGAAGCGTTTCGGGTAACCACAGATGGCCTTGGTGCCGTGGTTCGACCTCCCTTAAACAACAGGTCTCACACATGTTTGGCTTTCTCCTGCGACGGCTCGCCGTCTTGATCCCGACCTTTCTCGGCGTCTCGATCATTGCCTTCGCTTTCATCCGGCTTCTTCCCGGCGATCCGGTTGCGCTGCTCTCCGGTGAGCGCGTCATGTCGCCCGAGCGTCACGCACAGATCAGTGCGCAGCTCGGTCTCGACCGTCCGCTCGTCGTCCAGTATTTCGATTATCTCGGCGGCGTCCTGACCGGTGACTTCGGCACTTCGATTGTCTCGAAGAGCCCGATCATCGACCAGTTCTTCGCGCTGTTCCCCGCCACTGTCGAATTGTCCCTCTGTGCGATCCTGCTGGCCGTCGCGATCGGCGTTCCCGCCGGCATTATCGCGGCGATCAAGCGCGGCTCGTTCTTCGACCAGACGATGATGGGCATTGCGCTCGTCGGCTATTCCATGCCGATCTTCTGGTGGGGCCTCCTGTTGATGATCCTGTTCTCCGGCATCCTGCAGTGGACGCCGGTATCGGGCCGCATCTCGTTGATGTTCTTCTTCCCACCGGTCACGGGTTTCATGCTGATCGACTCGCTGATCTCCGGGCAGAAGGGCGCCTTCGCCTCGGCCGTCAGCCATCTGATCCTGCCGACGATCGTGCTTGCGACCATTCCTCTCGCCGTCATCGCGCGGCAGACGCGCTCGGCCATGCTGGAGGTCCTGTCGGAGGACTATATCCGGACGGCCCGCGCCAAGGGTCTCTCGCCTTTCCGCGTCGTCAGCCTGCATGCGCTGCGCAATGCCATGATCCCGGTCATCACCACGATCGGCCTGCAGATCGGTGTCCTGCTGGCCGGCGCGATCCTGACCGAGACGATCTTTTCCTGGCCTGGCATCGGCAAGTGGATGGTCGACAGTGTGTTCCGCCGTGATTACCCGGTCATCCAGGGAGGTCTCCTCCTGATCGCCGGCATCATCATGGTCGTGAACCTCATCGTCGACCTGCTCTACGGCCTGATCAACCCGCGCATCCGCCACTAGAAGGATAAAGTCCCATGGCAGAGACAACAACCAGCCAGCCGGTTTCGAGCGCTCAGATGCGCCGCCAGATGCTGGCCGAATTCTGGTTCTACTTTTCCGAAAACCGCGGCGCCGTTGCAGGCCTCGTCGGTTTCGTCGCTCTCGTGCTGATCGCCGTCTTCGCCGGCGTCATCGCACCCCATTCGCCCTTCGAACAGTATCGCGATGCCGTGCTCCTCCCACCGGCATGGCTGGAAGGTGGCAACTGGAGCTTCCCGCTCGGCACCGATCCGGTCGGTCGCGACATTCTCTCGCGCCTGATCTACGGTTCGCAATACTCGCTCTTCATCGGTGTGTTCGTCACCACGCTGTCGCTGACAACGGGCATCGCGATCGGCGTCATCGCTGGCTACTACGGCGGCTGGCTCGACACCGCGATCATGCGCCTGATGGATATCATCCTGGCCTTCCCGTCGCTGCTTCTGGCGCTCGTGCTCGTTGCGATCCTCGGCCCCGGCCTCACCAACGGCATGATCGCGATCGCACTCGTCTTGCAGCCGCATTTCGTCCGCCTGACCCGTGCTGCGGTTATGTCGGAAAAGACGCGTGACTACGTGACGGCCGCACGGCTCGCCGGTGCAAGTCCCTTCCGCCTGATGTTCAAGACGATCCTGCCGAACTGCATGGCGCCGCTGATCGTCCAGGCCACGCTCTCCTTCTCGAACGCCATCCTCGATGCAGCCGCCCTCGGCTTCCTCGGTATGGGTGCCCAGCCGCCGGCACCGGAATGGGGCACGATGCTCGCCGAAGCGCGCGAATTCATCCTGCGCGCATGGTGGGTCGTTACCTTCCCGGGTCTCGCCATCCTGATCACCGTTCTCGCCATCAACTTGATGGGTGACGGCCTGCGCGATGCGCTCGATCCCAAGTTGAAGAGGTCCTGATCATGGCACTTCTCGAGATTCAGAACCTCACCGTCCAGTTCGAGACGGCCAGTGGTTGGTTCAAGGCCGTCGATGGCGTGTCGATGTCGGTCGAGCCGGGTGAAGTGCTCGCTATTGTCGGCGAGAGCGGCTCCGGCAAGTCTGTCGCCATGCTTGCCGTCATGGGCCTTCTGCCGTGGACGGCGAAGATCACCGCCGACAAGATGGAATTCCAGGGCCGTGACATCCAGAAGATCTCGGCAGCCGACCGGCGCAAGCTGATCGGCAAGGATGTCGCCATGATCTTCCAGGAGCCGGTCGCAAGCCTCAATCCCTGCTTCACCGTCGGCTTCCAGATCGAGGAAGTCCTGCGCCTGCACATGGGCCTCGGCAAAAAGGAATGCCGCGAACGCGCCATCGAGCTTTTCAAGCTCGTCGGCCTGCCTGATCCGGCGGAGCGCCTCAACCACTTCCCGCACCAGATGTCGGGCGGTCAGTGTCAGCGCGTGATGATCGCGATTGCGATCGCCTGCAATCCGAAACTCCTGATCGCAGACGAGCCGACAACCGCGCTCGACGTGACGATCCAGAAGCAGATCCTCGACCTCCTCATGAAGATCCAGGCCGAGACCGGCATGGGCCTCATCATGATCACCCACGACATGGCTGTGGTTGCCGAGACCGCGGACCGCGTCATCGTCCAGTACAAGGGCCGGAAGATGGAAGAGGCCGATGTGCTCTCGCTCTTCGAAAACCCGAAGAACCCCTATACCCGCGCGCTGCTTTCGGCCCTGCCGGAAAACGCCACCGGCGACCGCCTGACGACGGTCTCCGATTTCCTGGCCGCCGCAGAAACGGGAGGTGCCGCATGACCACAGAGATGCAAACCCCGATGCTCGAGATCCGCGACGTCAAGCGCGACTACCGTGTGTCGCAAGGTCTCTTCAAGGAAGACAAGATCGTACACGCGGTCAAAGGCGTCTCCTTCAAGCTCGACAAGGGCAAGACGCTCGCCATCGTCGGCGAAAGCGGTTGCGGCAAGTCCACGCTTGCCCGCATCCTGACCTTCATCGATGAACCAACGGCAGGCGAATTGTTGATCGACGGCCAGAAGGTCGACTTGCGTCCGGGCCATCTGACAGCCGACATGCGCCAGAAGGTGCAGATCGTCTTCCAGAACCCCTATGGTTCGCTCAATCCGCGCCAGAAGATCGGCGATGTGCTCGGCGAGCCCTTGCTCATCAACACCAAGATGAGCTCGGTCGAGCGGCGCGAACGTGCAACCGAAATGCTGGTCAAGGTCGGCCTCGGTCCGGAGCACTATAACCGCTACCCGCACATGTTCTCGGGCGGCCAGCGCCAGCGTATCGCGATCGCCCGTGCGCTGATGCTCAATCCCAAGCTGCTGGTGCTCGACGAACCGGTTTCGGCGCTCGACCTCTCTGTCCAGGCTCAGGTCCTGAACCTGCTTGCCGACCTGCAGGAAGAGTTTGGCCTGACCTATGTCTTCATCAGCCACGACCTCTCGGTTGTCCGCTACATCGCCGACGAGGTGATGGTGATGTATTACGGTGAGGCCGTGGAATACGGCACGCGTGATGCGGTGTTTTCGGATCCGCAGCACGAATATACGCGCACGCTGTTTGCCGCGACGCCTCGCGCCGACGTGGAATCGATCCGCGCCCGCATGGCCAAGCGCCAGGTGGTAGCAGCGGCCGGTTGATGGCTTTCTAAAGCTCGATACGATGACAAAGGGCGCCCGATCGGCGCCCTTTTTCGTTACGGCAGATAGCCGTAGGAGATCTTCGGACTGTCGAACACCATGGTCGACCTGATCGTCTTGATCTCGGCAAGGCGATCGAACTCCTGCCAGATCAACCGCTTGTAATCCGTCATGTCGCGGACCGAGATCTTCAGCAGAAAATCGAAGCCGCCGGCAACGGCATGGATCTCGACCACTTCGGGCAGTTTGCCGACATGTTCGATGAAGCGTTCGCCCACCTGCGGCGTCGTGCGATCAAGAGTGATTTCGACAAAAGCCTGGAGGCCGAGGCCGACACGCGGCGCATCGACCACGATCGCCTGCCGGATGATGCCGCTCGAATAGAGCCTGGCGAGCCGTCGTGAAAGTGGCGCGGCAGTCAGCCCGACACGCTCGGCGAGTTCCGCGTTGTTCAGGCTCGCATCGTTCAGAAGACAGGCAATGATCTTTCGATCGATCCTGTCCAGTGTGGCACTCTCTGCTTCCATTATCGATCTCTACTGTCCATCATTGCGCAAGATTCTATCGTCAAAGCTCAATATCTGGCAATGCACCTTAAGTTCGCCTGGCGTCGGGCATGAAATCCGCAGAGACTTTGCGCGGCAAACTTGATATCTCTCGTCCAACACAATTGCACTTTGACGAAGGTTCCCGATGTTCGACAAGCTCGCTTCGCAGCCCAATGACCCGTTGCTTGCCCTGATCGGGCTCTACAATGCCGATCAGCGCGCCGACAAGATCGACCTCGGGGTCGGTGTTTACCGTGATGATCTCGGGCGCACGCCGGTCATGCGCTCGGTCAAGGCGGCGGAGAAGGAGCTGCTGGAGAAGCAGCACAGCAAGTCCTATGTGGCACCTGAAGGCGACCGGATCTTCCTCGACCTGCTCTGGGATCTTGTCGGCGGCAAGGGACAGGACAAGTTTGCCGCGGGCGTTCAGACCCCCGGCGGTTCGGGGGCGCTGCGTCTCGCATCGGATCTCATCGCGCGCGCGGGCAGCGGCCGCATTCATCTTGGTCTGCCCAGCTGGCCGAACCATGCGGGTATCTTTGGCGCCACAGGCCTCAGCGTTGAGACCTATCCCTATTTCGATGTGCCGACCCAGGATGTTCGCTTTGCCAGCATGATGAAGGCGTTGAGCAGCGCCCCGCGCGGTGACGCCGTCCTCATTCATGCGAGCTGCCACAATCCGACCGGCGCCACACTGACATCAGCCCAGTGGGAAGAGCTGGCGACCGTGATCGCCGAGCGTCGCCTCGTGCCGCTCATCGATTCCGCCTATCAGGGCTTCGGCGCCGGTATCGAGGAAGATGCCGCTGGTCTGCGCACCATCATCGCTGCGGTACCAGAAGCCTTGGTCGCGGTATCTTGCTCCAAATCCTTCGGCATCTATCGCGAGCGCACAGGCGCGATCTTTGCCGTTGCCGAGACACAGGAAACGGCCGATATCGCCCGCTCCAATCTCGTAACCATGGCCCGCACCAGCTATTCCATGCCCCCGGATCACGGTGCGGCCGTCGTGCGCACGATCCTATCCACTGAAAGCCTGCGTCAGGACTGGATCGACGAACTGAACGGCATGCGCGACCGTCTCAATGGCCTGCGTCGCGAACTGGCCACAGCCCTCGGCGACGGTTGGCAGCTCGCGCCGCAGATCGCCGAGCAGCAGGGCATGTTCTCGCTCCTGCCGCTCAAGGAAGCTGACGTGCTGTCGCTGCGCAAGGATCACGGCATCTACATGCCGACCTCTGGACGCATCAATATTGCGGGCCTTAAGAGCCAGGATATTCCGCGCGTCGCCGCTGTTCTGAAACCGCTTCTGGGCTGAAACCATGACCACGACCACCGTGAATCAGGCGGGCGCCGAGCGCCATCGCCTCTATGAAGATGTGCTCGCGATGATTTCCGGCACGATGTTCGTGTCGCTTGGGACGTTGATTTACACCGAAACCATGCTGACGGTCGGATCGAGCGCCGGCCTCGCGCTGCTTCTGTCCTATGTCAGTGGCTGGGGCTTCGGCGTCATCTTCTTCATCGTCAATTTGCCCTTCTACATCCTGGCGGTAAAGCGCATGGGCTGGGCCTTCACGCTCCGGACCTTCACCGCCGTTGCACTCGTATCGATTCTGTCGAAGCTGAACGGCCAGTGGATTGATTTTTCCCATCTCGATCCGCTCTACGCGACGGTGATCGGCGGCGGCTTGATCGGTACTGGCCTGCTGATGCTTTTCCGCCACCGCACGGGTCTCGGCGGCATCAACATCCTCGCCATGTATCTGCAGGACAAGACAGGGCTGCGCGCCGGCTATTTCCAGCTTGGCGTCGATCTGACGATCCTCGCAATCGCCTTCTTCGTGCTGCCGGCCGACCGGCTGGCACTCTCGGTGCTGGGCGCCGCCATCGCCAATCTGATCCTCGCCATCAACCACAAGCCCGGCCGCTACATGGGCCTCAGCTGAGGTCGCTGACGGCGCTAACCCGGCGCCGCGTTCAAGATGACCAGAGGGCGCCTTTGGACGCAGGCTTCGATGTGGGCATCCCACGAAGGGGACGGCTCGCTGCAGGATAGTGGTGATGACGTCGCTGGGCCTGCTGCGCAATCACCACAGCGAGGCGCTTTTCCACGAAGCTGCCATGACATTTACACGCCTCAGAAATTGATATACTAATATTTCAGTTGGGAGAGCGAAATGCGGGAGCCAGACAAGGGCAGTGGGAAAGTGCGCACCGTTCCCGTGGAGCATCATCGCGGAAGATCGCGTGATGGACGTGCCGCGACCCGGATCCATGCGGTCTTGCAGGACGAAATTGTCCGCCTGCAGTTGAAGCCGTTGGATACCCTGAACGAGAAGCAGCTCGGCCAGCGCTTCGGTGTCAGCCGCACGCCTGTGCGCGAAGCTCTACTGCGGCTGGCGGATGAGGGGCTTGTGGAGATCTATCCGCAGTCGGGCACTTTCGTATCTCGCATACCCCGCCGTGCGCTCTACGAGGCAATCCTGATCCGCAAGGCGCTCGAGGCGACCACCGTGTCGCTCGCCATTGTCGCGATGAAGGACGGGAGCCGTTTGCAGTCGCTCGAAGACAATCAGGCGGCCCTGATAAAAGCGGCCGAGGCCGGTGACATTCCGCTCTTCCACCGGATCGACACCGAATTCCACCAGTTGATCGCCGACATCGCCGGCTACCCCGGGATCTGGACGGTTATCGCGCAGGTCAAGGTCCATATCGACCGTTATCGGTTCATCACGCTGCCCCGCTCAGGGCGGCTGGATATCGTCATCGCCGAGCATGCGGCGATCATCGACGGGATCCGTGACCGCGACGACGGCGCGGCGGTACTGGCCATGAGCCAGCATATCGGCCGCATGACCGAGGAACTGGACGACATCGAGCATCTGGATCCCGACCTCTTCATTGACGCCTAGATCGATCAGGCGATCCTTTCCAGAAATCCCGGGAGTAGCATTATGAAACCATCCTTCGACCTTTCGGGCCGCACGGCCATCGTCACCGGGGCCAATACCGGCATTGGTCAGGCCATCGCAGTGGCGCTGGCCAGCGCTGGTGCCGCTGTTCTCGGCGTCGGCCGATCAGGCATGGACGAAACGGAGGCCATGATTGCCGCTGCAGGCGGTCGTTTCGCATCCTTTGCCGCCGACCTGTCGACCATCGAGCCGGTCGACGACATCGTCGAAGCGGCGGTATCCGCTTTCGGCTCTGTCGACATTCTCGTCAACAATGCCGGCATCATTCGCCGTGCCGATGCGATCGACTTCACCGAGGCCGACTGGGATGCCGTCATGGACGTCAACCTGAAGACGGCCTTCTTCCTGTCGCAGGCCGCTGCCAAGCGCATGATCCCCAATGCTCGCGGCAAGATTATCAACATCGCCTCCATGCTCTCTTTCCAGGGCGGGATCCGCATTCCCTCCTATACCGCGTCCAAGAGTGGCCTCGCGGGGCTGACCCGCTTGCTGGCATGTGAATGGGCTGCCAAGGGCATCAACGTGAACGCGATTGCGCCGGGCTATTTCGTCACCAACAACACGACCGCCTTGCGGGAGGACCTGAAGCGATCCAGTGACATTCTCGGCCGGATCCCGGCAGGCCGCTGGGGCAACCCGGAAGAGCTCGGTGGCGCCGCAGTCTTCCTGGCCTCGGACGCCTCGGCTTATGTGCATGGCACGATCCTGCCCGTCGACGGCGGTTGGCTGGCGCGCTAGGTAACAAACGGGAAGCGACAAGGCGGGGGATGAAGATGGGACGGATCGTATCGATCGGCGAATGCATGGGCGAGCTGTCGGAGACCGGTTCACCCGGCATGCTGAGCATGGGGTTTGCTGGAGACACGCTCAATACCGCCTATTACCTGCGTCACAGTCTGGGGGAGGACTGGCAGGTCGACTATGTGAGCGCCGCCGGTACGGACGGGCTCTCCGACAGGATGGTCGATTTCCTGAAGAGTGAGGGCATCGGGACCGACCATGTCCGCCGCCTGGCCGACAAGACGATCGGGCTCTACTACATCACCTTGAAGGACGGCGAGCGCAGTTTCACCTATTGGCGCAACGACAGTGCCGCAAGGCGGCTCGCAAGTGATCCTGCCGCCCTCAACCGTGCACTCGAGGGCGCGGATCTCGCCTATTGGTCCGGGATCACCTTGGCCATTCTCTCGAACCAGGATCGGCTGGCGCTGATCGAGGCGCTTGGCCATTTCGCGGGCAAGGGCGGAACGGTTGTCTTCGACCCCAATCTCCGGCCGCGTCTCTGGGACAACCCGGAGACCATGCGCGGCTGGGTGCATCGTGCCGCGGCTGTCAGTGACCTCTGCCTTCCGTCTTTCGAGGACGAGGCGACATGGTTTGGAGATGCCGATGCAGCCGCGACGGCGAGACGTTATCAGGCGGAAGGGGCACGAAGGGTCATCGTCAAGAACGGAGCCGACGACGTCACTTTTGCGGGTGGCAGCGGCGAGCTATTCCGCTTCTCCGTCCCATCGGTCGAGCATGTCGTCGATACGACCGCTGCAGGCGACAGTTTCAACGCTGGCTACCTGGCTGCAGAACTGAATGGCGCATCTATCGAGAATGCGGTTGCTGCCGGCGCCAGACTGGCGGGTAGAGTAATCGGCGCCCGGGGAGCTTTGGTACCGGATGCCGTAACGCAGGCCTGAGGAGCTTTTGGCTCAAGCCGGCGCCGCAGCGCCGCCGCCGGCGAGCGTGAAATAGGCCCAGGCAACCCCAAAAGCCGCCACGATCCCTACCCAGATCAGGATTTTGCGCATCGAAGGAGAAAGGCTGGCTTTCTGCTTCGGCGGCTTTTCTTCGGGCGGGCGCTCGAACTTGATGACGTTCGACATGCTATGGCTCTCTCGTGATGCTCGTCTGGAAGCTTCCTGCCATGATCGTGCGACAACAACAAGCCTGCTGCTTGCGTGTTTGCTGATGCATGTGGCGGTGGCTTCGGTAACACGCGCATTCACAATCTTCCACTTCACCCTTGTCGGCAGCCTCCGGCGTCGCTAGCGTCCGCGTTCAAGGGAAAACACGGCCAGCAGACCGAGGTCGAGAGCTTTCCCATTGGACGCATGATGGACTTTGCTGAACTGCAATGAGAATGTTTCTTGACACCGCCCTGGGTGATGCTTCTTCCGGACAGGAGGGAGACGCGTCTACAGCCGGGAGGAAGATATCAGGCGTTTCGTCGACCCATTTCCTGAAACTCGTGGAAGAACACGGCAATACCGGGTTCTGGACCTGTGATCTCGTAACCGGTGAATGCAGCTGCAGCATGGGTCTCCTGCGTGTGATCGGGCTTGAGCAGGCCCGACCGTTCCGAATGACGGATCTGGTGGATCAGGTGCATCCCGAGGATCGAACATTCTGCGAAGATATCTGGTCGCTGATACGCTCGGGTGTGCCGGTGAACCGGAATTTCCGCATCATCCGCGGTGACAGGACTGTACGCTGGGTCGAGTTCCGGTCCGAAGTGGTCCTCGACGCCGAGCAGCGTCCGGCCCGCGCCATCGGGCTGCTGCAGGACGTCTCGCAACAGCATGAGAGCCGTCAGGCGCTGGACGAAAGCACCGGGCGCTACAGAGCATTGATCGGCGCCTTCGCGACCATGGAATGGCGCGCGACGGCCGCTGGCGAGCCCGTGTTTTCCCATGGATGGGCGAAGCTCACCGGGCAGCATGAGTCGGATATACTCGACGGGAACTGGCTGAGCGCGGTTCACCCGGATGATCGTGACGCGGTGAGCGCCGCCTGGCAACAGGCTGTGGCCTCGCTCTCCCCCTATAGGTCCAATCAGCGCATCCGCCGGGCGGACGGGGAGTATGAATGGTTTCATGCTCGCGCAGTGCCTGTGCTGCACAAGGGTGGACGCTCGCATGAATGGCTGGGCATGATCATCCGCCATCAGGACTTTGCCATGCTGGGCAATGGCGGATCTGCCGCCGATCCCACGGTGACGCCGATGCAGATCCGGGCGGGACGGGCCATGTTGCAATGGACTCTCGAAGACCTCTCGCGGCAGTCCGGCGTATCGGTCTCGTCGATCAGGCGGATCGAGGGGGAGGGAGAGCGTTCGACGCGGCCGGCTTCGCTGAGCGCGATCCGCGAGGCCTTCGAGCGGGAGGGCCTGGCGTTCAGCGATGGCAACACCGTATCACTGCAGCGCTTCCCCGTGCCGAGGAGCTGATCCCTCCGGGTCGTGTCCTCAGCTGCTGATCCGGGGCGTGCTGACGATCTTGAGGAACTGCGCATTCAGGGCGTGTGCGATGCCTTGGCTCAAGTTCACGCCAGGCACGTCGATCAGGCGGCGGCGACCTTCTTCTTCACGGGCGGATTTTCGGCATCGTAGATGGCCCGCGCCTCGCGGATCCGACCGTGATGTTCCGCCGTCCAGACCACCAGGGCCGCGACAGGCCCCAGCAAGGATTGCCCGAGCTCCGTCAGTCTGTACTCGACACTCGGCGGCTGGGTCGCGAAGACCTCGCGATGAACCAGGCCATCACGCTGCAGGCTGCGCAATGTACCCGTGAGCATCGCCTGCGAGATGTCGGGGATCGCCCGCTTCAGCTCGCCGAAACGATGCGGCCTGTAGCCGAGCGTCTGCAGGATGAGGGAAGCCCACTTGTCGCCGATATGGGAAAAGACATCGCGAACTGGGCAATTCCCGGCATCGAAAACCGTGTTCGCCGGCGTTTCGATCATGGCCATCACCGAACGGATCGCCGCGGTGTAATCGGTCTTCGTCTTCCCATGTGCTGTCATCGGTACCATCCTCAGAACCTGGTTCTAAAAAACTGCCTACTTTACGGCAACTAGAAGGTCTGAAATATAGACCTACTCTACAAATTAAACCATCCCTAAAGTTTAGGGTCCAGAAAATGAGAGAACCATGACTGCGAAATATCTTGTCACCGGCGCATCGGGCCAGCTCGGCCAGCGCGTTGCCCATCATCTCCTTGAGACCTCGGGCGTAGCCGCAGGCGACATCATCGCTGCCAGCCGCAAGCCGGAGCAGCTGGTAGAGCTCGCTGCAAAGGGCGTGTTGGTCCGCCGGGTCGATTTCGATGATGTCGCATCCATGGAGGCCGCATTCGCCGAGGCCGAAAAGGTGCTGATCATCAGCACGGATACGCTTGACCGGCCGGGGCATCGTCTCGTTCAGCATCGCGCGGCCGTCGCCGCAGCTGAAAAGGCCGGTGTCGCCCATCTGCTTTACACCTCGATGCCGGAGCCCGTGAACTCAGCTCTGCTCTTCGCCCCCGACCACGAAGGGACGGAAGCGGCTATCGAGGCAAGCTCGGTGCCGGCCTGGACCATTCTGCGCAACAACTGGTATTTCGAAAACGTCATGATGAGCGCTGGCCCCGCCCTTGCCTCGGGCCATTGGTATTCGGCGGCCGGTGACGGCAAGGTGGCGCACATTTCGCGCGATGACATCGGTCGTGCGATTGCCGCAGCGCTCGTCGCCGCTGGCAACGAAAAGACCGTCTACACGCTGACGGGCTCCTCTTCCTACACGCATCGCGAAATGGCATCCCTCATCTCCGCCGCTGCCGGCAAGGAGATCACCGTGATCGATGTTCCGGTGGAAGGCCTCGTCCAGGGCATGGTTGGAGCCGGTCTGCCCGAACCCGTCGCGCGCGTCTTTGCCTCTATCGATACGATGGTCGGAAACGGTGGTCTGGCTCGCATCACTGGTGACTTTAAGTCGCTGACGGGCACGGAGCCGCAGAGCTTCGAAAGCTGGGTGGAGAACCAGGCCGAAGCTTTCAAATCCATGACTGCGTGATCGCTTTTGGTCACGTAATCGCCTCATCGGCCGCCGCCAGGCCGGTCCGGTCGTGCCATATCCCACACGTGGCATGACCGCGCGACCGCCCGTTCTCCCGAACGGGCGGTCTTGCTTGTTCAGGAAATCGAGCGATCCTCAGGGCGTCTGGGTGCCCCGTGTCCCGGTATAGATCGCGTAGAGCGAAGTCGAGGCCGTGATGAACAGGCGGTTCTTGCGCGGTCCGCCGAAGGTCAAATTGGCGACCGCCTGCGGCACCAGGATCTTGCCGAGCAGGGTGCCGTCGGGATGGAAGCAGTGTACGCCGTCGGCAGCACTTGACCAGAGGTTTCCGTCGACATCCGTCCGCATCCCGTCGGGAATGCCCTTGTCGATATGGGCGAAGACGCGCCCGTTTGTCAGCCGCTTGCCATCGGTCACATCGAAGACGCGGATGTATCTTGGAGCGTCTGGTTTGTGGCTGGCGCCGGAATCGGCGACGTAGAGCAGGCGCTCGTCCGGCGAGAAACAGAGCCCGTTCGGCTGCAGGAAATCGTCGATCACGACGCTGAGCTCGCCTGTCGCAGGATCAAGCCGGTAGACATTGCGGCTCGCCTGTTCCTCGTCAGCCTTGTAGCCCTCGTAATCCGAGAGAATGCCGTAAGATGGATCGCTGAACCACACGCTGCCGTCGGATTTCACCACCACGTCATTGGGGGAATTCAGCCGCTTGCCCTGGTAGCGATCGGCGAGCGTTGTGATCGTCCCGTCGATTTCGGTGCGGATGACGCGGCGCCCGCCATGCTCGCAGGAAACAAGCCGTCCCTCGCGGTCACGGGTATTGCCGTTGATGAAATGCGAGGGCGCACGATAGATGGAGGTGCCTGCACCCTCGATCCAGCGCAGCACGCGCTCGTTCGGAATGTCGCTGAATAAGAGATAGCCGCCATCGTTGAACCAGACGGGACCCTCGGCCCACCGGCAGCCTGTATAGAGCTCTTCGAGAGCGGCGCTGGAAACGAGCAGGTCGCAGAAGCGGGGGTCGCGGATCTCGTAATGCGGGTTTTCCATGGGACGATCCTGGCAGGGCTTCAGGTTTTGCCGGTGCTGCGGGTGGTCGGCAGCATGATGACGGCGATGATGATGAGACCGGTGAGAATGAGGCGGATGCCTGCGCCAAAACCGTAGGTATTCAGCATCGAAACGACAAGGAACATGAAGAGCGAGGCGCCCCATATCCCCGGAACATTCGCATTGCCGCCGGCAACCGCCGTGCCGCCGATAACGACGACGGCGATCGACATCAGAAGATATTCCGTGCCCATATTGAGCGCCGCACCGCCAGAGAAGCTGGCCAGCAGATAGCCGCAGAGGGAGGCGAGCACGGCGCAAAGCAGGTAAGTGACAAGACGCGTGCCGTCGATCGGAATGCCGGCCATACGCGCAGCCCGGATGCTCTGGCCCATCGCGGCAATCGAGCGACCATAGACAGTGCGGTTGATCACGTACCAGACGATCCCGGAGAGCACCAAGGCAACGAGCGCGACATTTGGCACGCCGGCCGTAGACGAGGTGGTGAAGTCCGCAAGCCAGCTTGGCGGCTTGATGCGCAAGCCCCGGTTCGTCCAGATCGCCGTGGACTGCACGATGAAGCTCATCGACAGCGTCGCGATGATCGGCGGAATGCGGAGCAGTTTGATGAGCGCGTAATTGCCGATGCCGATCGCGATCCCGACACCGATGGCGACCAGCAGCCCGGTCAGGATCATGCTGTTCTCGACATTCATGACCTTGAGCGAAACGGTCGCTGCGAGCGTCATGTTGGCGGGAACCGAGAGGTCGATATTGCCAGGGCCGAGCGTGATCACCAGCATCTGACCAAGGCCGACCAGCACCGAGAAAGCGCCGAAGGTGAGGGCCGCCTGAGCCAGCCCGACGGTGCTCGCCCCGCCCGTGAAGACGATGGTGACAAGGAACACGCTGGCGGCCGCGATGAAGGACCAGATCCAGGTCCGGGAAAAGAGCGTGGAGAGTGCCTGGATCATGACTTGCCCTTCCGGCCTTCGGCGCGATTGAGGGCAAGGCGCAACGTCAGCACCAGGATCAGGATCGCGCCTTGGGCGCCGATCTGCCAGTCCGGCGAGATCCGCAGGAAGGACAGGAAAGAGCCGGCCAGCGTCAGGGTGAGCGCACCGATGACAGCACCGATCGGCGAAACGCGCCCGCCGACGAATTCGCCGCCGCCGAGAATGACACCGGCGATCGAGAGCAGCGTGTAGCGCAGCGCAATGTTGGCGTCCGCTGATGTGGTTAGCCCCACCAGCGCCATGCCGGCGAGCACCGCAAAGAAGCCGGCGAGACCATAGACGGCCGCCCGCGCACCGATGATCGACCATCCGGCCCGGGCGACAGAGCGGCTATTGCCGCCCACCCCGCGCAAGACGACGCCGAAGGATGAGCGCATGATTACGTAGTGGCTGACAACGGCGATCAGGATGCTGGCGACGATCGCCATCGGAAGCAGCGGCGGCTTGACCGTCATGATAGCCCGGATCCAGCCGGGGGCCTCGCCACCGGGTGCCGGCAGGATGAGGACGGCAAGTCCGCCCCAGACGAAACTCATGCCGAGTGTCACCACGATGGAGGGCAGATCCCGAAGGTGGATCATCACACCGATCAGGGCGTAGACGCCGATCGCGGCCATCAGAATGAAGACACCCAGCAGAGGCGACGACTGCAGGTAGGTCGCCGTCACACAGGCCACGAAGCTCACGAAGGTGCCCATCGACAGATCGAGGTCGTTGACCGTCATGATCAGCATCTGCGCAATGGTCGCGAGCGCAATCGGCACCGCGAGATTGAACAGCAGGTTGAGCCCGGTATAGCTCATGGCCCTCGGCTGAAGATAGAAGACGGCGGCCAGCAGCCCGACCAGCGAAAGAGCCGGGATCAGCAGGCGCAACCCGTCGGCTGAGAAGAACTTCGTCATGCGGCCTCCTGGAAGGAGGCGGAGAGGATGTTTTCTTCCGTCACCTCGTCGCCCTTCAGTTCGGCAACGATCATGCCGTTGTTGAACACATAGACGCGATCGCAGAGGCAGACCTCGTCCATCTCGGTCGAGTACCAGACGAAGGTCCGCCCGGCGTCAGCCTCCTGGCGCAGGATGGCATAGACCTCCTGCTTGGTGCCGAAATCGACGCCGCGCATCGGGTCGTCCATCAAAACAACGGGTGCACGGCTTGCGAGCGCTCGGGCGAACAGAACCTTCTGCTGGTTTCCGCCCGAAAGCGACAGGATCGGATTGTCCATGTCGGGGGTGCGGATGCCGATCCGGTCCTTCCAGGTCTGTCCCAGCGTCCTTTCCCGATCGAAATCCAGGGTCTGCAGCCGCGACAGATCCGGCAGGATGCCGATGCTGAGGTTTCTGAGGATGCTCCACAGCGTGAAGGTGCCGTTGACGGCTCGGTCGCCGGCCACGAAGGCCACTTCGGGGTCATCGGCCCTCAGCCAGTTGCCGGTTCGGGATTCGAAAAGGCCGACCAGCATGTCCGTCTGGCCGTGCCCGCCGAGACCGGCGAAACCGACGATTTCACCCTTCATGGCCTGGAAGGGGAGGCCGCGTCCGCGCACCGGCGCTGCGGTCAGCACACTTGCCGTGTCCGTCCTCTCTAGGTGCGTGCGGGCCTCGCGCGTCTTTACCACGCTGCCCATGGCCTCGATCAGGCCATGTTCCGAAAATTCCTCGGCCGGCCTCTGGCTGACCACCCTGCCATCCTTCATGACGACGATGCGGCTGGAGACGGAGAGTATTTCGCCGAGAATGTGGGAGATGAAGAGGATCGAGCCGCCATCGCGGACAAAGCGCTCGACATAGGCGAGCAGCTGTTCGGCAAGCCGCGCATCCAGCGACGACGTCGGCTCGTCCAGGATGACGAGACGGACGGGAGCGCCGATCTCACAGAAGGTAATCGCGATCTCCACCATCTGGCGTTCCGCGATGGTGAGCGTGCCGACGGCCTCGTGGCAGTCGATCGAATGACCTGGGAAGATTTCCTGCAATTTGCTCTCGATCAGGGCTGCCCCCCGCTTCCGCCAGCCCCAGCCTTTGAGGCTCCGATGCATGACGCGGGTATTCTCCACGATCGTCAGGTTCGGGCAGAGCGAGAGCTCCTGGAAGACGCAGCGAATGCCGGCCTCGCGCGCAGCATTGATGCTGTGGCCGCCGCTGCCGTGACCGTATCGGATGGTGCCGTCATGCGGGCTGAGCCCGCCATTGATAACGTTGACGATGGTAGATTTGCCGGCGCCATTGTGGCCGACTAGGCCGACGCATTCTCCGGCGCCGATCTCAAGCGTGACGCCGTCGAGCGCCTTCACTGCGCCGAAACTCACTCTCGCATCCGTAACGCTGACGACGGGCCGTCCATCGCCCTTATCGAGCATGGCATTCATACTGAACAACTCTCTCACTCAATCGCCAAAGGTTCCCCACACCGCCCGGCCCGAAGGCCGGACGGTTCGGGGAGGTTTCCGGTCGATTACATCGCAGAACCGATGACCTTCTGGGCGTCTTCGAGAGAATACTCGACGTTTGCGACGCCGCCTGCCTGGGTATTGGCGAGGTTGGCTTCGAGATTGTCCTGGTCGATGCGCAGGAAGGGAACGACGAGGTCCTTCTTCACTTCTTTGCCGTCGAGGATCTGCTGGGCGACCCAGAAGGCGAGCGTCGAAACGCCGGGTGCAATCGAGACCGACATGGTCTCATACTGGTTGGCGTCCTTCTGTTCCTTCCACCACTTCAGCTCGTCCTCGCGATTGCCCATGACGATGACGGGCATCGGACGGTTGGCAGCCGCAATCGCCTGGGCCGCACCATAGCCATCGCCACCCTGGGTCACGACACCAACGAGTTCCGGCAGGCTCGGCAGAATGCCGGCGACGGCCTTCTGCGCGACGTCCTGCGCCCAGTCGCCATGCACGGAGCCGACGATCTTGAATTGCGGGAACTGCTCAACACCGGCATGGATGCCGGCCGAGATTTCGTCATCGACGAAGACGCCGGCAAGGCCGCGGATTTCGAGCAGGTTGCCGCCCTGCGGCAGCTTGCCGGAGAGATATTCGACCTGGCTGCGGCCCATTTCCTTGAAGTCGACGGCGATGCGCCAGGCGCAGGGTTCGGTGACGATGCCGTCGAAGGACACGACGGTGATGCCGGCATCACAGGCTTCCTTGACCGCACCGTTGAGCGCGGTCGGCGAGGCTGCGTTAATGACGATGGCGTCATAGCCCTGCAGGATCATGTTCTGGATCTGGGCTGCCTGTTCGGTCGCCTGGTTTTCGGCGGTCGTGAAGGCGTCGGCGGCTGCGACCTGTCCGGCCTTCACGGCCTCGCCGGTCACCTTTTCCCAGCTGGTCAGCATGGCCTGGCGCCAGGAATTGCCGGCATAGTTGTTCGAAAGGGCAATCTTCTTGGCCGAGGTGTCGGCCATTGCGGGCATGGATGTGGCGATAAGGCACAGTGCCGCGCTCGCCAGAAGGGTTCTGCTGGTCTTCATGATCTCACTCCCTGTTGTCCGGCGCTCTTGGCGCCGGTTTCCTCCAAACAGCCGGACGTGTCCCGGTCTGAATTCCCCGCCGAGTTCCTCTTCTCGGCAGGATCAGGATGGAGGCAACGGCGACGTCTGTACAGGTTGGGGACGGCAGGACGTTTGCGGGAATTACGCAAAGTCCTGCGGGATCCCGCAGGACGACCACCCTCTCGAGATGTGTTATGAAAGAGATGCGGCCGTGGGAGTGGTCGCGGGGAGGACATTATGCTCAAGATCGCGCCGTCAGCGCTGCTCGATCACTATCTCGGCATTTCCCGGCTTCTGGCCGGTCAGCTCGATTTCCGTTCGGCGATCAAGGCCGTTGGTGTCGAAGTATCGCATATCGTGCCGCATGACCACCTCGATGTCTGCATCACCATGGTCAACGGTCTCTACCACACGGCCTATGAGACCGGCCTCGATACCTTCTGGGGTCAGACAACACCCGCTCCCGTGGCGAGCAGCCCGATCCGCACCCTGCTCTGGGGCGAAATCGACTTCCTGCTGACGGATGATGCACAGCAGGAGACGCGCTACCACGTCGACACGCCCTTCACCCGCCCGATCTTCGAGCACAATCTGCGCAGCCGTCTCCATGTGCCGCTCAAGGTGCGCGGGGAAGTCATCGGCGCGCTCAGCTGCTCGTCGCACGCGGTCGGTTTCTACACAGAGCAGGACGTGGCCAATGCCCAGTCGATCGCCGATCTGCTCGCGCCCTACTTCTTTGCCTTGAGAGCCGCCGAACAGGCCAAACAATCGGCGATCGTCGAGGCCGAGGCACGCGCCCGCGAGGAGGGGCTGCGGGCCGGTGCCTTGAGCCTGACGGAAGCACTGGAACGTGAGCGGCAGCGCATCGGTATGGATCTGCATGACCAGACGCTTGCCGACCTCACCCGTCTTTCACGACGCATCGACCGGCTGATGCAGGAAGGCGAGGTGAAAGGCGAGGCGCTGGAACCGGTTGGGCGCGGCCTGCAGCATTGCATGCAGGACCTCCGCGAAATCATCGAGGAGGCCAAACCCTCGGTGCTGCAGCTCTTCGGCTTTGCCCACGCCATCGAGAACCATCTCGACCGCGCCGTACGTGATCACGGCTCGCAGCTTGCCTGGAGCCTCAGCGACGACACAGACGGTCTGATCGACACGATCGACCAGTCTGTCCGCATCGCCCTGTTCCGAATAGCGCAGGAAGCCATCAACAACGCCGTGCGCCATGCGCAGGCAAATGTCCTGGAGTTGAAGTTGAAAAGTACGGCACACGCCCTGACGATCGAGGTGGCCGATGACGGCCAGGGGCTTTCACGCTCGGATCGCAGCGCCGGAGGCGGCATCGACAACATGGTGACGCGGGCGCGGCTGATTTCCGCCAAGTTGACGCTGGGCACGGCGCGAGAGGGTAAAGGGACCGTGATGCGCGTGCAGATGCCGCTCACCCTCGCCAAGGCAGGATTGCTGGAGGTATCCAAGTGAAGGTTCTCATCGTCGAAGACGATCCGCTGCATCGGTCGTATTTGCTGGAGGCCGTCTGTGCCGCCCTTCCCGAATGCGACAAGGTCATCGAGGCCGGCAATGGGGCCGAAGGCGAGCGCCTTGCGCGCGATCACAAGTCCGCCCATGTCGTCATGGACCTGCAGATGAACGCGCGCAATGGCATCGAGGCGGCGCGCACCATCTGGAAGGAACGACCCGATACGCGCATCCTCTTCTGGTCGAACTATTCCGACGAGGCCTATGTCCGCGGCGTCTCTCGTATCGTGCCGGATGGGGCAGCTTACGGCTACGTGCTCAAATCCGCTTCCGATGAGCGCCTCAAGCTCGCGCTCCGCAGCATCTTTGTCGAGGCGCAATGCGTCATCGACCGCGAGGTGCGCGGCATGCAGCAGAAGAGCCTTGGCCAGGTGAAGGGCTTCAGCGACAGCGAATACGAGATCCTGGTCGACATCGCGCTCGGCCTCACCGATCGCACGATCGCCCGCCGTCGGGGCCTGTCCATCCGCAGCGTCCAGAACCGCCTTCAGCAGCTTTACGAAAAGCTCGGCGTCTACCAGATGTCGGTCGAGGATAGCGACGAGGGACGCTTCAATCTGAGGGCAAGGGCAGTGACGGTTGCGCTTTTGCGCAAGCTGTTGAACTACAGCGCTCTGGAGCGCGCCGAAGCCGAGCTTGCGGAGTGGCTGCGGTCTCATTGACCGATCCCGACCGCCCAGATGCCTGTTGACGATCGCCCGCGAAGTTGGGAGACCGGGGCAATGGATGAACCGTCGAAAGCCACTGAAGATCAGCCGACGCCACGCATGTTGGCCTGGGCGAAGAACTCGGCTGCCTACCGGCTTGCCAAGCGCATGATGACCGAACGAGAACTCGCCGACGCCATCAGGCGCAAGGCGCGCAGCAAGTTCGAGGATGTCAGTGAAGCGCAGCTAAACGCGCTGGCCGAGGCAGCTCTCGCTTTCGGCCGCAACATGAAGGCGCTGGACGACCAGAACTATGCGGAGATCCGGGCGAATTCGGCGGCGCGCAGCGGCCGCTCCAAGCGCGCAATTGCCCGCAAGCTTGCTGAGAAGGGTGTGGACCGCGCTATCGTTGAGGCAGTCCTGGTGGACGCCGACGATTTTCGCTCGGCCGTCGTCTATGCGCGCAAGAAGGCCTTCGGGCCCTTCCGCCGGCCGGATGTTGAAGCCGACGACGCCCGCTGGAGCAAAGAGATCGCCTCCTTCGCCCGCCAGGGCTTCGGCTTCGATCTGGCCAAGCGTGTGCTCGACATGGAGCGTGAAGAGGCGGAGGATATTCTCCTCGGGCCTGCGTGAACGGATCAGGCTGACGGGCAAATGGTCTGTTTCAAGACCCTTTGCGCACGCTGCCGACGCCAGGGATGATCTCCGCAGGCAGCGCCCACGAGCAGGTGATCCGATTCCGGCCGTTCGCCTTTGATTGATAGAGGGCCTCGTCCGCGCGCCGCAAGGGATCTGCCAGACCCTGGTCGCTCTGATCGAGCATGGTGACACCGAAACTCGCCGTGACAGCGCCATCGACTTCTGGCCTCCGCGAACTTTCGATGGCCTGGCGCAGGCGCTCGGCGACGGCAAGCGCGCTCTTGGTTGTAGCCCCCGGCAAGAGAACGGCGAATTCCTCGCCTCCCATGCGTGAGATCACATCGCCATCGCGCAGGACGCCACGGCATACCTCCACAATCTCGATCAGCACACGATCGCCTGCCATATGACCAAAGCGGTCGTTGATCTGCTTGAAGTGATCGATGTCGAAACTGATCAGGGCAATCGACGGTGGCGCCATTCGTCCGACAAGCTTCTCCAAAGTACCGTGGAAGGCCATACGAGATGTGGCACCGGTGAGCCAGTCTTGATCGATCTGCCGCCGGAGCTCCATTTCCCGCATTACCAGGGCGGCAAGCGATTGCAGGATCGCCATTTGTCGCTCGTCGAAGTGTCGCGGCTCCCGATCCATGATGCAGAGTGAGCCGAGGCGTGCTTTTTCCGAGGTGACCAGCGGAGCGCCTGCATAAAACGCGACGTAAGGTTTTCCGATGACGAAAGGGTTTCGCGCCGTCCGGATGTCCTGTCTTGTGTCGGCAATCACCAGAACGTCGTCGCTGCGAATTGTCTCGTTGCATATCGCGTGTTCGCGCTCAGTTTCACGCAGGTCCAGACCGATATTCGATTTGAACCATTGGCGCTTGTCGTCAAGCAGCGATATCAGCGCGATCGGCGCGTCAAAGATCAGACGCGCCAGGGCGGCGATCCGTTCGAAGGGCTCCTCATGCGGCGTATCGAGAATGCCGTACTGATGGAGTATGTTCAGGCGTTCGACTTCATTCATCCGGCCGGACTCCTTGGAGATGAGGGACACTAGGCCGCAAACATTTCCGCCAACTTAAATTCTGCACGAACCCCTAGATCTTGGGGGGGGGGCTTAGTCCTTGGCCCGCTGGAGCATTCCGAACAGGTCGCGCGGATCGTCCGGATCGGCGATCAGGTCGACAGACTGGAAGAAGGCGGTCCCGCGAACCCGCTCGCGCACATAACGCAAAGCCGAAAAGTCCTCGATCGCGAAGCCGACGCTGTCGAACAGCGTGATCTGCTTGTCGCTCTTGCGGCCCTCGATCTGACCGGTGACCACCTGCCAGAGCTCGGTGACGGGATAGTCCGGATCCATCTGCTGGATCTCGCCTTCGATCCGCGTCTGCGGCGGATACTCGACGAAGGTGTCGGCACGGGAGAGGATGTCGCGATGCAGCTCGGTCTTGCCGGGGCAGTCGCCGCCGATCGCGTTGATGTGCACGCCAGCGCCGACCATGTTGTCCGTCAGGATGGTCGCATACTGCTTGTCGGCGGTGCAGGTGGTAATGATCTGCGCGCCTTCGATCGCCGCCTGTGACGTGGTGCAGGCCGTGACATGCAGGCCGGAGCCCTCCAGGTTGCGCCGTGTTTTCTCCGTTGCCTTCGGATCGATGTCGAAGAGCCTGACATGCGTGATCCCCAGCACCGCCTTCATCGCCAGCGCCTGGAATTCCGCCTGGGCGCCATTGCCGATCATCGCCATGGTGGTTGCACCCTTCGGTGCCAGGTGACGCGCGGCCATGGCAGACGTTGCCGCTGTTCTCAGCGCCGTCAGCAAGGTCATTTCCGTCAATAGGACCGGATAACCGGTTGAGACATCGGCGAGCAGGCCAAAGGCGGTGACCGTCTGCAGGCCCTCCGCCATGTTTTTCGGGTGGCCGTTCACATATTTGAACGAATAGATCTCGCCGTCCGACGTTGGCATCAGCTCGATCACGCCTTCCCGCGAATGCGAGGCGACACGCGGCGTCTTGTCGAACAGAGCCCAGCGGCGGAAATCGGCTTCAATGACATCAGTCAATTCGAAGAGCACGCGCTCGATCCCGATGTGATGCACGAGCCGCATCATGTTTTCGACGCTGACGAAGGGGACGAGGGCTTTTTCCGAAGGGGCTGGCGCTGTCATGATCCACCGGTTGAAGAGGAAGGTTGGATCACTGTAGCGGTGGTCGCGCTTCGCCGAAATGGCGAGAATCTGTCATTTTGTGTGGTTCACTTGCCATAATGACAGCATCGAATGTGCACTATGTTGCTCGGACAGGTAAAGAGGCAGGGGCCGAGGCCCCTGCTGAGAACCCTCGGAATGCGAGGGCGGGAGGATCACTTGAACTGCGCTGGCAGCCAGAGCGATATCTCGGGAATGAAGGTGACCAACAAAAGCACCGTCACGCAGGCGCCAAAGAATGGCCAGATCGTCTGCATCGCCTCCCGGATGGTGATCTTGCCGACGGCACAGCCGACGAAAAGCACGGTCCCAACCGGTGGCGTGATCAGACCAATCCCGGCGTTCAGGATCATGATGACGCCGAAATGCACGGGATCGATGCCGAAGGCCTGAACGATTGGCAGGAAAACTGGTGTCGTGATGATGATCAAAGGCGCCATGTCCATGAAGGTGCCGAGCAGCAGAAGCACCACGGTGATCAGAAGCAGGACGACCATCGGATTGTCCGAGATCGACTTGACCACCTGGATGAGCGTGAGTTGGACCTGCAGGAACGACATCAGCCATGCAAAGGCAGCCGCCATGCCGATGACGAGCAGCACCAGTGACGTAGTTTTCACCGCGCCGAGGATCGCCTCGACAAAGCCGCTCCAGTTCAGCTCACGATACACCAGAACGGCGACGAGGAAGGCGTAGATAACGGCGATGCAGGAGCTTTCGGTCGCCGTAAAGACACCGGAACGCACGCCGCCGAAGATGATGGCGATCAGCAGCAGACCGGGCAGGGCGGCGAAGAAGAACACCAGCAGCTTGCCGAAGCCCGGAAAGGGTTCGGCCGGGTAACCGCGTCTGCGGGCCACGACATAGGCGGTAACCATCAAGGCGACGGTCAGGAGCATCCCGGGAATGATGCCTGCGGTGAAGAGATCAGCAACCGAGACCGTTCCTCCCGCCGAGATCGAGTAAAGGATCATGTTGTGCGACGGCGGGATCAACAGCGCGATCAAGGCCGAGCTGATCGTGACATTGACGGCGTAACCGCGGTCGTAGCCGCGCGCCGCCATCTGCGGCACCATCAGGCCACCGATCGCTGACGCGTCGGCCACGGCCGAGCCCGAGATGCCGCCGAACAGGGTCGAGGATACGATGTTGACCTGTCCGAGGCCGCCGCGCATGTGGCCGACAAAACCCGATGCGAAGCGAATGAGACGGAAGGCGATCCCCCCGCGGACCATCAGATCGCCCGCGAAGATGAAGAACGGGATCGCCATCATGGCAAACACGTTCATTCCGGAATTCAGTTGCTGGAAAACCACGATCGGTGGGATGCCGATATAGAGGACCGTCGCAAGGGAGGCGATCCCCAGGCAAAAGGCGATGGGCATGCCGAGCAGCATGAGAAAGGCGAAGGTGCCAAATAGGATCGTATAGGCCATCACACTACCTCGGTCTGGGCAACGTCGTCCACCGCAGGGACAACGGGGCCGATGAACGTGTCAACGAAGCGTTCGAGCGCGAAGATTGCGATCATAGCGCCACCGACGATGAGCGGGATGAAGTCTATGCCACCCGGCCAACCGAGCACCGGGATCCGGGCTGTCCATGTGCCCATGGCCAGCTGCGTTCCGTAGTAGGACATGGCGCCGCCAAACAGGCAGATCAGGCCAAGGCTGACGAGATCCATCAAGCGCTGGACGCGGGGCGCCATGTTGTGGCGAACGATGTCGAGCCCGAGATGCACGCTTTCGCGCACGCCGACGGCCGCACCCAAAAGGATGAACCAGGACATCAGCTGGAGCGACAGGGGCTCGGACCAGCTCGGTGTGTCGTTGAGCACGTAACGGCCGAAAACCTGCCAGCCAATGATGATGGTCATCAGGACCACGCCGAGGCCGGCGAGATAAAGGCAGGCGAGGCTAAGCCAACTGAGGCCGGGCCTGACAGCCCGCATGAAACGCGACATGGATCCCTCCGAAATCCAGGATAAGAAAAAACCGGCCGCATCTTGGATGCGGCCGGTCTGTTGTTTCACTTGACGGCGCGAACGCGCTCGACCAGATCCTTCATCTTGGGATCGGTGATGAACTTGTCATAGACCGGCTGCATGGCGGCGGCGAACTCCGCCTTGTCGACGGTGATGATGTTCGCACCCGATGCACGGATCTTCTCTTCCGATGCCTTTTCGCGGGCCTGCCACAGTTCACGCATCTTGCCGACGGATTCCTTGGCGGCTTCCCGGATGATCGTCTGGTCTTCCGGTGTCAGCTTGTCCCAGGTGACCTTCGAGATGGCGAGGATTTCCGGGGTCAGCGAATGGTCGGTCAGCGTGTAGTTCTTGGCAACTTCGAAGTGACGCGAGGACTCATAAGAGGGCCAGTTGTTTTCGGCTGCATCCACCACGCCGGTCTCCAGCGACGAGTAGACTTCGCCGAAGGGCATCGGTGTCGGGTTGGCGCCGAAGGCCTCCATCATCGCGATCCAGAGGTCTGACTGCTGGACGCGCACCTTCATGCCCTTGAGGTCAGCAAGGCTGTTGATCGGGGTTTTGGTCGAGTAGAAAGAACGCGCGCCGGAATCATAGAAGGCAAGCCCGATCAGGCCATGCGGTTCGAAGGCCGCCAACACTTCATCGCCGATCTCGCCATCGACCACCTTGTGCATGTGTTCGGTGTCGCGGAACAGGAAGGGCAGGCCGAACACGACCGTTTCCGGCACGAGATTGTTGAACGGCGCGCTGTTGACGCGGTTCATGTCGATCACGCCGAAGCGCGTCTGCTCGATCGTATCCTTTTCGGTGCCGAGCGCGGCATTGTTCATCACCTGAATGGCGATGCGACCATTGGTGCGTTCCTTGACCAATTCGCCCATGAACTTGACGGCGTCGACCGTCGGATAACCATCGGGATGGATGTCGGCGGAACGCAGCGTGATTTCCTGGGCGAAAGCAGCACCCGCACCAAGGGTGAGCCCCATCGCGAGGCTGAGCATTGCGGCAGTTTTCATTGGTCTTCCTCCTCTTTGATTGAGCCGTCGAAACCTCCCGTTTCGACGGATTAGCAGTTCGGCTATCGGTCTCCTGAAGGCACGATGCCGAAAAGTTCTGTCGGGTTGTCCACGAGCGCGAGACGGCGGGCTTCCTCGTCGGGCAGCCAGCCGAGTACGGTGTCGGCAAGCGCGGCATCGTCTGGATAGTCGGCCTGTGCGCGCGCCAGATTGTGGGGCCAGTTGGATCCCCAGACGATGCGTTCGGGCGCATGCGCCGCAATCGATCGGGCAACAGCGGCCACGTCGACAAAATCGGGCCCGCCTGTCTTCGAGGACTCGTAGGCGCCGGCGAATTTGAACCAGCAACGCCCGCCGTCGATCAGCCGCTTGGTGGCCTTGACCTGCGGGCTGTCGGGCGTGACGCCACAGAAGAACTTGCCGTGATGGTCGAGTACCCAGCGGGATTTCAGTTTCGAGAGCCGCTCCTCGTAGTCGAGGATGTCGCTACCATCGAACTGGATGGCGATCATCCAGTCGCGGCTGGCCGCAATCGCATCCACTTCCTCAAGCTTGGTCAGATCGGCGGCACCGCCCGGCAGGTTCATGATGCGCGCGCCCCGCACGCGTGCTGCCGAGAGGCGATCAAACTCGGCTTCGCTGGTGCTGGCATCGACGGCTGCGATCCCCCAGGCGATGTCTCCGAACCATTCAAGGCAGGCGACGAGATTGGAATTGTCCAGCTGATGCGCCATGCCCTGCGTGACGATGACGCGATCGATGCCGATCCAGTCCATGAACTGCCGGTATTGTTTGGGTGTCGGCAAATCACCGGCTGGAAGGCCAGGCCCTCCGGGCAGGGCCGGATAGCCGGGCAGATAGGCATGCATCTGCGTGTCGATCGCACCCTTGGGCAGGGTGATTGCAGGCTTACGACCGGAGAGGGGGCGGATCAGGCTCATGCCTCGTCCTTCATCTTGAATTCCTGGAGGGCATCGCGGTTGATTTTGATGCCAAGCCCGGGAGCGTTGGGGATGGCGACGACGCCATTCTCGTGTTCGATCGGCGTCTGGATCACGGCCTGGCGGAAGGGGTTGTCGGTACGATCGAATTCGAGGATCGGCTCGATCGGGTTGACGCGAACCGGATCCGGAATCATCGCGGCGATGAACTGCAGAGCGGCTGCGATATGGACTGCCGTCCCCCAGACATGCGGCACAACCCGTACGCCGTGCAGCGCCGCGAGATCGGCAACGCGTTTCGCCTCGGTGAAGCCGCCGACACCGGCAAGATCCGGCTGGATAATGTCGATTGCGCGGGTCTCGATCGGTTCCTTCATGCCCCAGCGGCTTTGCCAGGTTTCACCGCCGGCGACCGGGATCGGCTGTCTGGCTCGCACTTCGCGATAGGCGGCGAGGTGTTCGGGAACGACAGGCTCTTCGAACCAATCGAGGCCATACTCGGCGGCACGACGACCGAATTCGACGGCTTCAAGAACTCCGTAGCCGTGATTGGCATCCGCCATCAGCCGCATCTCCGGACCGGCTGCTTCACGGGCTGCCCGGATGACCCGCAGATCTTCTTCGATGCCGAAGCCGACCTTGATCTTGGATGCGTGAAAGCCCTGGGAGCGATAGAGTGCAATGTCGTTCGCATTGTCCTCGACCCGATCAACGCCGTCGCGCTTGAAGCTGCCGGTCGCGTAGGCCTTCACGCTTTCGCGGAAGCGTCCACCGAGCAGCGTCGACACGGATGTACCGAAATGCTTGCCCTTGATATCCCAAAGCGCGATGTCGATGCCCGACAGTGCGGTGAGCGTCAGGCCGCGCTGGCCCTGGTCGCGAAGGGCGTTATAGAGAACCGCCCAGATCTTCTCGGTCTCCAGCGGGTTCATGCCGATCAGCCAGTTGCGATAGGCCGCGACCACTGCCGCATTCGGCCGGGCCGGCCCGAGGCATTCGCCCCAGCCCGTCAGCCCGTTGTCGCAGACGATCTCGACCAGCACATGCGCCCGCCGGTCGAAGCGCATGGAAGCGCTCTGGAACGGGACGGCGAGCCTGTGCTCGAGAAGATGGGTGCGAACCTCTGCGATCTTCATGTCAGCGCGTCCTTTGCTCAGCGCTTCCACGGCGCGATAAGCTTGGCCATCATCTCTTCTTCTTCCGCCGTCAGATCATCGAGGGGAGGGCGCACCTTGCCGGCGGCAAAGCCCTGCAGGCGAACGCCAGCCTTCACGGCCGATACCGCATAACCCTTGCGTCGGCTGCGGATGGCCATGAACGGATAGAAGAAGTCCTTGAGGATCGTCTCGCACCGCTCGCGCTCACCGGCGCGCAGCGCCTTGTAGAAGTCGACGGCCAGCCTAGGCACGAAGTTGAAGACGGCGGATGAATAGGTGGTGAAACCAGCGCCAAGATAGGCTTCCGCGAAGAGTTCAGCCGTCGGCATGCCGCCGAGATAGGTCAGACGATCGCCCATGGTCGCCGTGATCTGGCGCACGAGGCCGATATCGCCGGTGCCATCCTTGAAGCCGATCAGGTTCGGGCACTCGTCGCACAGGCGCTGCAGCGTCTCGACGCCGAGAACCGAATTGTCACGGTTATAGACCATGACGCCGATGCCGACAGATTGGCAGATGCGCTTGACGTGCTGGTACATGCCCTCTTGCGGCGCATCAATCAGGTAATGCGGCAACAGCAGGATGCCATCAGCGCCGACCTTTTCGACAGATCGCGCGATCTCGATGGCAATGTCGGTGCCATATCCGCAGCCCGAGACGATCGCTGTCTTGCCGGCGGCCTCCTTGGCGGCGGCAACCACGCGCGGAACTTCCGATGGCGTCAGCGAAAAGAACTCTCCCGTGCCGCCAGCTGCAAACAGTACAGGCGCATCGAAGCCGGATAGCCACGCCACATGCTCTGCATAGCTGTCGGACTTGAAATTCCCTGCGTCATCGAAATGCGTGACAGGAAAGGAGAGCAGGCCGGCGCCGAGCGCGGCCTTGATATCTTGCGGCGTCATGTTCGAATGTCCTCTCTTGGCCTCCTCCGGCCAAGTTGTCATACGTATTAACGACGCCTGTGTCAAATGTTATCGTACAGGTTGGCGCTGCTCGCGCAAAAGGGCGCGGTAGCGCGCCTGACTGCCGCGCAAATGTCGGCGCATCGCGTCGCGCGCGGCCTCCTCGTCGCCCTGCGAAATCGCCTCGACAATGTCTGCATGTTCGGCATCGATGAGGCGCAGATAAGCGGACTGATCTTCCTCGCCGTCTTCATCGCGCAAGGCGGCCCGCGGGATGACATTCTTGCCGATCATGGCCAGAAATTCACGGAAACGGGGGTTGTTGGTCGCTTCTGCGATGGCGAGATGCAGGGCGAAATCGGCTTCCGTGGTCGATTGCCCTGCCTCAAGACAGGCGCGGATAGCGTAGTGTCGTTCAAGTATGACTTCTTCCTGTGCGGGGGAGCGTCGCAATGCGGCGAGGCCTGCAGCCTCTACTTCGACTGCCGTTCTGAGCTCCAGCAGTTCAATCATCGACGAAACGCGCGCCGGATCCACATTGCCGATCAGCAAGGGGGCAGGTGTCGGCTCCTGAGGTGTGAGGACGAAAACGCCAGCGCCCTGGCGGGCCTCGACCAGCCGGTCAGCCCGCAGCGAAGCGATCGCTTCGCGCACGACGGTTCGCGACACGCCATGGGCTTCTGATAGCTGGGCTTCGCTTGGCAGCTTGCTGCCCGGTGGAAACTGGCCGGCACCGATCGCCTTTCTGAGCGTATCGCCAAGTCTCTGCACCAGGGTACCCGCGCCCGCCTCATTCCTTGCTTGCAATGCCATCCGTATTTCCCCGTCTTCTAAACGCCCCGGCTGCAAATATTCCATGCTTGCGCCTGCTTTGACCAGCCTGTGGCCCCCAAGGTCTACGATATTGACCGGGTAAGGGCAACCTGTATGATAAGTTGACAAATCATATCAGGGGGGAAAGCGGCGTGAAAAGACTTTTGCTGACGGGGGCTGCCGGCGGGTTGGGCAGCGCAATGCGCGGGCGCTTGAAGGGGCTTGCGGAGATCGTCAGGGTCTCGGATATCGTTGATCTCGGTCAGCTCGCTGAGCATGAGGAGGCAATGGTTTGCGATCTTGGCGATCGGGCGGCCGTCGACAGGCTCGTTGAAGGCTGTGACGCCATCATCCATCTTGGTGGCATCTCGGTTGAAGACAAGTTCTCCAAGATCATGAATGCCAATCTGCTTGGTCTTTACAATCTCTATGAGGCCGCGCGCGCGAACGACATGCCACGCATCCTGTTTGCCAGCTCCAACCATACGATCGGCTTTTATCGCCAGGACGAGTATCTCGACCACGAGATGCCCATGCGCCCGGACGGGCTTTACGGCGTGTCCAAATGCTTTGGCGAGGCGCTCGCACGCATGTATTTCGAAAAGTTCGGCCAGGAGACGGCTCTGGTGCGCATCGGCAGTTGCATGGAGAAGCCGAAAAACCACCGCATGCTCTCCACCTGGATGAGTTACGACGACTTCCTGTCGATGATCGAATGCATCTTCCGTGTCCCGCGCCTGGGCTGCCCGGTGATCTGGGGTTGCTCGAACAACGACACCCGCTGGTGGGACAATTCCCATGTCTCTTATCTCGGCTGGCAGCCGAAGGACAATGCCGAGCGCTTCCGTGCCGAGATCGATGCAACGGTGGCAAGGCCGAAGCCGGGCGATACGATCGCGGTCTATCAGGGTGGCCCCTTCATCAACGACCCGATCTTCGCGGAAGGCTGATCTTGTCGTCCCGTTTTCTTGAGTGGCCGGATACCTGACGGGTGTCCGGCCTTTGCTTGTTTTCAGCGGCCCTCTGGATACTGCTTCAAATGGACTTGGTGCTCGCACGTGCAATCGATGGATGCCATTCCGGTCGCCGGAGCTCATTCGTTAAAATTTGAGTAAACTGCAGAAATAAAAGGATTTTTCGGTCCTAGATTAACTTCTTTTTCAATAATGGTCGCTGCAAGCATAACCCGTTATGTATTGAGGGTTAAGAAACCGTTGCACTTGCCCCGGCATGGGGATTTAACTGCCCTCAACTTGTTAAGGGGTGAGTTACCATGTCCATCGAAGATCCGCGCCTGTCCAGCATCGACAATACTTCCGCAGCCGACGAGTTCGACTCTGCGGTCGAGCAGCATCTGGGTTTCGCAAGCGAGACCATGGAAGGGATTGAGGTCGCCCAGGCGGAAACGCCCGACGCCGGTCGCACCGACCGCTTGCCGGCCCAGCAGCCGGCTGACGTCGCCGCAGCCGTGATCCCGAGCGAAGTAACGCCCGACAACGAGAATGTCGTGACGCTGCCGGCCGGCATTGAACTCGACAACCTCGAATTCCAGGTCGACGGTGAAAACCTCGTCCTCGTCCTCGCGGACGGCACCGAGATCACCGTGATTGGTGGCGCTGCAAACATCCCGACCTTTGTGGTCGGCGATGTCGAGCTGCCGCAGGTCGCGCTCTTTGCCGCCCTTGAAGAAAGCAACATCAACGTTGCGGCCGGTCCCGACGGCACCTTCTCGGCCCAGGGTGCGCCCATCAGCAGCCGCAGCTTCAATGACGATCCGATCGGCCCTGGCCCGGAAGATCTGGCCCTGGCAGATCTGCTGGGCGATACCAGCTTCGGTGACGAGCTTCGCACCGCGCAGATCTTCGGCGGCAATGGCCGCCCCTCCATCACGACCCCGCTGACGACCTCGTTCATCTATGACGAAGCTGTTATTGCGGGCGGCGATGGCGTGAAGATCATCAGCGGTCGTCTGCCCTTCAACGCGGGCCCGGATTCCGGGACGATCACCGCCATCAATTTCGTCGGCGCATCCGATGTCAATGAAGGTGATGGCCTCAAGGTCCTCGGCGGCTTTACTTCGGGCGGTCGTCCGATCACGGTCACGAGCCTCCCGGCGCCGACCGACGCTGCGGACCTCGACTTCATCGCGCTCGAAGGCCGCGATTCCGCCGGCAACCTCGTCTTCACCATCACGGTTACGAACCGTGTCACGGGCGACTTCACATTCGAACTCGTCGGCAAACTCGAGCATCCGGATGCCGGCCAGAACGGTTCCCAGGATGATCTCGATGACCTTCTGCGTCTCGGCTTTACCTATACCGTCACCGACCGGGACGGCGACAGCGTCACCGGCTCATTCAACATCGATGTGCAGGACGATGCGCCGACGATTGGCGCGCCGGTAGATGGCGTTGTCGTCGAGGATACTATGTCCCCCCGTGGCGATTCTCCGTATGAGCCGGAGTTGAAGCTTCTGTACGATGGCCCAGATGCGGGCTTCAAGGTCTCGACGGCCGAGGGCTCGCTCGCCATCCGTTGGGGTGCTGATAACGATCTGAAGAGTGAAGATGTTTCGGACCAGAACTTCGGCGATGACGATCCGGTCGGCCGCACTGTCAGCTTCACCGGTCTGACAGAAGAATCCACCTACGAGGAAATCGTCGAAGCCATCCCGGTTCTGGCTGGCCTGCGCTCTGATGGTACGCCTCTGGATTACCGGATTGAACGGACCGTTGTGAATGGCGTCTGGAACGGTGGCTATCAGCTGATCGCGTTCAAGGATGTGCCTGATCGCGGTGAAGAGCTGGATTATAAGGAGCTTCGCTTCTCGAAAGACGATTTTGGCGGCGATGTCTTCATCATTACGCTCGATCCGACGACGGCCAACGGCACCTACACCTTCCAGCTGATCGGCAACCTCGACCATTATGAGCCCGTGGTTATCGTAGACGAACCGCGTGGCAACGACACGGTCGTTGTACTGCCCCCATCCGATACGCCGGTGCTCCAGGCGGTCATATTTGATGGCGAAGTGAAGCCAAGCTTCAAGCCCGTCGACTTCCTCGACTTCGAGATCCCTTTCACCGCAACCGATTCCGATGGTGACAGTGTTAATGGTACCGTCACCGTCCGCGTCGAAGACGACGAGCCGGTCGCGCGCGGCGAGCCGCTTCTCTTCGAGGTTGACGAAGACGACATCTCGACGATTGGTAGGGATTACCCGGGCGAGTCGCTCGGCACGAGCCCGAACGATGGCGATGAGCGCGATGGTTCGTTCACCGGCAGCGAGTATTCGAACGGGCCAGGTGCTGCAACCGTTTCGGGGAACCTTCGCGGTATCGTTGATTTCGGCGCTGACAATCGTCTCACACAGTTCTCGATCATCGACGAAGCAGCCGCGCGCACCGCACTTACGAAGCTCGGTTTGACGTCGAAGGGTGGACCTCTGTCCTTCGACGTCATTGGCGACACGCTCTATGCATTCGTGAATGCTGGGCAGCCGGGCGTCGAGTACAATGCCGGTCAGGACCGCTTGGTGTTCTCGCTGCAGGTCCAATGGTGGGGTGAGTTCAAGTTCGAGCTTCACGATCAGGTCGATCATGACCGCCCGTCATTCGGCGCGGATCAGAATAGCGACCTCCAGGATATTCTGCCACTTGAAGACGTAACCGCGATCGACTTCGGCGCACTGATCCAAGCGACCGACTTTGACGGCGACAGCACTCCGCTTACCGGTTTCGTGTCTATCACCATCACTGACGACGTTCCGGAACTCGTACGCGGTGCTTCAGAAGACCGTACGGTTGATGAAGACGACATTTCCACGCTTGGTGACCGTTACCCCGGTGAATCGCTCGGAACGAGCCCGAACGATGGCAATGCCGACGGCTCCTTTACCGGTAGCCAGGGCAACAACCAGCCCGGCCCGGCGTTCCTCTCGGGGTCGCTGGCAAGTCTCGTCAAGTCTGGCGCCGACGAATCGCTGACCTTCTCGTTCATCAACGGCGATGTTGCCCGTGGCATGCTGGAGAGCCTCGGCCTTTCTTCTAAGGGTGCCGAACTCAGCTACGAGATTCGCAATGGTATCCTCTACGCCTTCGACAACGCTGGCGACGACCTTGGCAAAAGCTACGACCCACAGTTTGGTGATCGTCTCGTCTTCGAGCTGAAGCTGAACGGCAACGGAACTTACGAATTCCGCCTCCACGATCAGCTCGACCACGACCTCGGCAAGGGTGAGAACACCGATCTGCAGGACGGTTTCCGTTACAAGGATGTCGAGGCAATCGACTTTGGTTCGGTCATCAAGGCAACCGACTTTGACGGCGACAGCGTCATCCTCAAGGATGCCTTCTCGATCACAATCAAGGACGACGTTCCGGAACTGAGCGGTGCCAAGGAAGAGCGCCTCGTTGACGAAGACGACATCAAGAACGGCCAGTCGACGGGTAACTTCCCGAATGATGGTAGTGGCGATGGCTCCTTCACCGGCAGCCAGAACAGCAACGGCAACGGTCCGGCCAACATCTCGGGTTCGCTTGCCAACCTGATCAAGGGCGGCGCGGACGATGCGGTGAAGTTCTCCTTCATCAGCGAACAGACGGCGGTCTCGGCACTGCGGGACCTTGGCCTGTCGTCGCAGGGCGTCAAGCTCAGCTACGACATCCAGGGCAAGACGCTTTATGCCTATGATAACGACGCCGGCAATTCCGGTTATGGCGAAGGCGACCGCCTTGTCTTCAAGCTCACGGTCAACGAAGACGGCTCCTACACGTTCGAACTTCACGACCAGCTCGACCATGATCTCGGGCAGGGTGAAAACACCGACCTGCAGGACGGTTTCCGTTACAAGGATGTCGAGGCAATCGATTTCGGTTCGATCATCAAGGCGACCGACTTTGACGGCGACAGCGTCATCCTGAAGGATGCCTTCTCGATCACCATCAAGGACGACGTTCCGGAACTGAGTGGCAAAGAAGAGAACCGCCTCGTCGATGAAGACGATATCAAGAATGGCCAGTCGACGGGTAACTCCCCCAATGATGGTAGTGGAGATGGCTCCTTCACCGGCAGCCAGAACAGCAACGGCAACGGTCCCGCCAACATCTCGGGTTCGCTTTCCAACCTGATCAGGGGCGGTGCGGACGATACGGTCAATTTCTCCTTCATCAGCGAGCAGACAGCGGTTTCGGCGCTGCGGTACCTCGGTCTGTCGTCCAAGGGAGCAGAGCTTAGCTACGACATCCAGGGCAATACGCTCTATGCCTATGACAATAACGACCGCAATTCTGACTATGGCCACGGTGACCGCCTGGTCTTCAAGCTGACGGTCAACCAAGACGGCTCCTACACGTTCGAACTTCACGACCAGCTCGACCACAATCGCGGCAAGGGTGAAAACACCGATCTGCAGGACGATTTCCGTTACAAGGATGTCGAGGCGATCGATTTCGGTTCGATCATCAAGGCGACCGACTATGACGGCGACAGCGTCATCCTGAAGGATGCCTTCTCGATCACCATCAAGGACGACGTTCCGACCGCTGTTGCACGCAACACCGACGAGACCCTTGTGGTCGATGAAAGTGACAAGCGGCAGAACGACGATGTAACGGGCCCGCTCGACGTCTTCAGGCATGTCGGCATGAAGGGTACTGATCCGGACATGTCGGCTCAGTTCGCTCAGCAGTCGAACTTCGTGGCTGCAACGATCAACGGTGGCGCCGATGACGACGTAAACGTCGACTGGGCTCTGAAGATCAATGGTGGTAATGGCACCGCCTCTGGCCTGTTCACGACTGAAGGCCGCGCCATAGTATTGTTCTTCGAGAATGGCCTGATTGTCGGTCGCTACGACCGCCCGAATGATGGTAACACCGAAGTCAATTCTTCTGATCCGGCTGCCTTTGCCCTGCACCTTTCGGACAATGGCACCCTCTCTATGGTCCAGTATGTCTCGATTAAGCACGATGATCCGTCCGATCACGACGAGAACAACGACGCGAATGACGGCGACTTGTCGACCGCATTGCAGACCCTCGCCGGAAAGGTCAACGCCGTCCTGACGGTTACTGACTTCGATGGCGACAAAGCCGTCAGCGAAGTGGCCGTGGGCGATCGCATCCAGTTCCATGACGATGGCCCGAGTGTGAAGTCCGGCTCACTGACGATCAAGGTCGATGAGGATGGCTTGTCCTCCGCAGCGCCCGACGCATCACGTCCGGGGGAGGTTGCTGGAAACGGTTTCGCTTTGGTCTCTGGTGTCGCAGGGACCCTCACGGCACTCTTCAACTTTGGTGCCGATGGCGCCCATGCGACGGAAGCCGTCACGCTCCAGCCGACAACCCTGCCGGTGGACTCAGGCCTGAACTCGCAAGGCGCTGATGTCATGATCAAGGTGGTCGGCAACACGCTGACTGGCTACGTTGCCGGCACGCCGGAACGTGTGGTCTTCGAAATGAAGGTCTATGCGAACGGCTCCTATGAGTTCGAACTAAAGGGCCAGATCGACCATGAGTCGCTCGACGGCGTGGCGAGCGGCACGAACGGCGAATTCGACAATGCTGAAAACGCAGTGTCTCTCGACCTGTCGCGGTTCATCGTCGGCAAGGATGGTGACGGCGATACGGTAACGCTGACGACCGGCAAGCTCGTGATCGAGATCCAGGACGATATCCCGGTCCTGACGACGGCGAATGAGGCAATCACCGTCATCGCTCCGGAAGTTGTCGATCCGATCCCAGGCAAGGTGGCGAACTTTGTTCTCGTGCTGGACATGTCGGGCAGTATTGATCGGGATCTCTCCACGCTGAAAGCGCAGGTACAGGACTTCCTCGCAAAGGTCAGCCAGTCCGGAGCCAAGGACGTTCGCGTCCATCTCGTCGAGTTTGGTGAAGAAAGCTCCGCGGTCGGAACCTACGATCTGATCGTCAACGGCGCAGTCCAGCAAACCGCGCTGAACCAGGCGCTGCAGGATGTTCGCAACCTGAATGACGACGGTGGCACCAACTACGAAGCTGGTCTCCAGCAGGCTCTGCAGTGGATCGAGGGCGTTGCGTCCACATCCATCGACGTGACCTCGACCCTGAAGTCGTTCGACGCCAACAGCGGTTCGGGCTACGATCGGGCCTATATCATCGGCAATGGATCGAAACAGATTGCTCTCGTATCCGGCTGGAATGTTCCTCGAGACCAGTTGGCGGACCTGATCAACGCCAACGGCAGTACGACGGGCGGTTTCGGCGCCAGCTCCGGTCTCAGCGACACGGACGTGGATCCTGGCCAGATGCTGCGCTTCGACTTCGGCGCGTTTGACGATTTCGACGGCCCGAACGGTTATGCCAATACCGAAAACTTCAGTGGCATCCCAGTCACCAGCGCGACATTCAAGCTGGACGACAACAACCCTGGCAACACACAGTTCCAGTACAAGATCGTCTTCACCGACGGAACCTTCCAGTCGTCCTCGGTCGTGGTCGGCAATAGTTCGACCGACGTCGTCCTGAGCGGAAGCGGCGCAAACAGCGGCAAGACCATCGCTTACGTTGAGTTCACGGTCGGCTACGGTTATGGCGATGTGGATCTGCAGTCGGTAACGACGCTGGCCACGCAGCCCGGCACCCTGCCCAACGCAGACGTCAATCAGCTCATCTTCCTGTCGGATGGCGAGCCGAATATGACGAACAACGGCAATGCCAACGTCAGCCAGGCGATCGCAGCCATTCAGAACGAGCTGACGGCGATCAAGACCGACGGTGACACGACTGGACCGGATCAGGCTTTCAAGATCGAAGCCTTCGGCATCAACGCAAACAACACTGGCCTTGTTGTCCTCGGCAACGTCGAAGGTGGTACGTCGACGAACGTCAACAGTTCGGCCACGCTGTCCGCTGCTATGCAGAGCACGCTGAGCGGTCTTGCAGGCACCCCCGGCCAGACCGGTCAGCCAGCGGTCGGCGAATTTGATCTCGGCGATCTCGTGAAGGTCGGTGCGGATGAGGTGGTAACCTTCGGCCTGAAGGCCGATACCTCGGCACTCACCGCCCAGGCGCTCACCGTTGGCGCCGTGGCATTGACCTATGCCGTTGTCGGCAACGTCCTGACCGCCAAGGCAGGCAATGTCACAGTCTTCACTCTCTCCATCGCAGCCAATGGTGAAGGCACCTTCACCCTAAACAAGCCGCTCGACGGCAACGCCGCCAAGGCAATCGACTTCTCCTCGATCATCCAGGCGGTCGATGCCGATGGCGACGGAGTATCCCTGACTTCGGAAAAGTTTGTCATCACGGTGACCCCGCCGGATACGACGCCCCCAACTGTCGTGTCTATTTCCATGGCCGATACGGCGCTCAAGATCGGTGACACCTCGACGGTGACGATCACCTTCTCCGAGAAGGTTGTCGGCTTCGACAACAATGATGTCACTGTCGAGAAAGGTCTGCTCGGTCCGCTGAGCAGCGCTGATGGTGGCATTACCTGGACGGCGGTGTTCACGCCGACGACCAACATCGAAGATACCACCAATGTTGTGACGGTGGGCTCTGGTTACACCGATGTTGCCGGTAATGACGGCACGGGTCGGGTTGGCGACAACTATACAGTCGACACGAAGGCTCCGGTCGTCTCCTCGATCACGATGAGCGATGCAGCTCTGAAAATCGGTGACACCTCGACGGTGACGATCACCTTCTCCGAGAAGGTTGTCGGCTTCGACAACAATGATGTCACTGTCGAGAAAGGTCTGCTCGGTCCGCTGAGCAGCGCTGATGGTGGCATTACCTGGACGGCGGTGTTCACGCCGACGACCAACATCGAAGATACCACCAATGTTGTGACGGTGGGCTCTGGTTACACCGATGTTGCCGGTAATGACGGCACGGGTCGGGTTGGCGACAACTATACAGTCGACACGAAGGCTCCGACGGTCACGATCACGCTCGCGGACGACAATCTGACAGTTGGCCAAACCTCGCTTGTCACGTTCACCTTCAGCGAACGCGTAGAGGGATTCAGCAATGCCGATCTGGAGTTCGAGAACGGTACGCTTACGAATGTGGCGACCTCCAACGGAGGACTGACATGGACCGCGACATTCACACCGACTGCGGGCGTGAATGACGCATCCAACGTCATCAGGTTGAAGGCTGGTTCTGTCTTCGATTTGGCAGGGAACGCCAACGCTGATGCAAGCGTTTCCGGAAACATCGTCATTGATACGCGTCCGACAGACCGGGATCCGACGGGGCAGGACAAGACCGTCAATCTGGTCGAAGACGTGACTTACACGTTCAAGACCTCAGACTTCGGTTTCCAAGACGCCGACGGCCACACGTTTGCTGGAATTACGGTGACCCCACCAGCCGGTACAACTGCGGGCAAGCTGATGCTGGGCAATTCGCAGATCTCCGCTAGCCAGTTCGTAAGTGCGGAGCAGATTGCTGCAGGTATGCTGACTTGGGCTCCTACGGACAATGTTCGCAGCTCTACCGGTGACGCTAGCTTTAAATTCTCGGTACGTGATTCCTCAGGAGCCTCAGATGGATCGCCAAATTCTATTAACCTCGATATGAGTGGTTTCAACTACTCAGATCTGGGCGACCCTTCAAACTCCACTTTCGGCGTGGGCAGCGGATACAGCAATATTTCAGTTGTCGGCACCTCCGATTCTGGTGGCGATTGGATTAACTTCGATATTGAAGGCGTGAGATTGTCGAACTTAAACTTTGAACGTTCGGACAATAATATGGAGATCGAGATAGGTGCTGGGAACGCTAGCCGCACCATTACGGCAATTAATCAATTCACATCTGCTAATGCAGTCGAAACGGTCTATTTTGGCGACGCTTCCTATGCCGGCTACGGGTTGGGCAATGACGGCTACAACATCCGCCAAGGCACAGACGGCGGGAACGGGAACTCGAATGACATCATTGCCGGATCAGCCGCCTCAGAGGTGATAAATGGTGGCAACGGCAGAGACCTGCTTTTCGGGAATGGTGGAAACGACACCATAAATGGTGACAGTGGAAACGATCTCATTTCGGGTGGTCTTGGTATTGACATCATCAATGGTGGTGAAGGTGATGATGTCATTGCTGGCGGAGGAGGTACTGATACACTGACGGGCGGGTCCGGACGTGATCGTTTTGTTTGGGGCGACGAACTGCTCTCTTCCGAAAACGCCGACCGCATCACCGACTATCGCGCGCAGGACGACATTATTGATCTATCGCAACTACTCCCAGCGAATACGAGCAGCGTGAATTACATCAAGCTGGTTCGCGATGGTAACGACTTGCTGGTCAAGGTCGATCTAGATGGCAACGGCAATGCAAGTGCGCCGGAACTTGCCTATCGTCTCGTTGGAGGTAACGACCTAGCTTCGGTTGTCATCAACTACGGCGGTAGCAACAAGACATTCACCCGTCCGACTGGTGGATGGGTGGCCGCCGCCGACCCGATCATCCTCGATCTCGACCGGAACGGCTTCGACCTGTCTTCCATCGGCGCCGGCGTCACCTTCGACATCGATGCCGATGGCAAGGCGGACCAGATCGCCTGGACCAGCGACGATGGCATCCTCGCCTATGACGTCGATGGCAACGGCCAGATCGACAACGGCTCGGAAATCTTCACGCCGGACTTCAATGGCGGGAAGTTTGCCAGCGGCGTGGCGGCTCTTGCCTCGCACGATACGAATGGCGATGGCAAGATCGATAGCGGTGATGCTGCCTTTAAGGATCTGAAAATCTGGGTTGATGCCAACAATAACGGCATCAGCGACGAGGGCGAGCTGTCGAGCCTCTTCGACAATGGCGTCACGAGCATCTCGCTCACCACCGACAACACCGGCGGTCAGGAAGATGGTCAGACGGTCTTCTCGACGGGCACGTTCACCTTCGCGGATGGCTCGATCGGCGATTTCATGGAAGTCGGCTTCGATACGATCTTCGGGTCGGATGCGGATCCGCTGACGGTCATGGGAACGGATGGCGATGACATCCTGCATGGCGGCATGGGCCAGGTGGTGATGACCGGCGGTGCCGGCAACGACACCTTCGTCTTTGACGGAACGGCGCTGGACGAGCTCGATGTGGCCGATGTCATCGCCGACTTCAACGGTGACGGCGACGTGCTCGATGTCACGGCCCTGCTCGACAGCCTGCTTGGTGAACAGGCGTCTGCGGAGACCGCAGCCTCGCATCTGCGGGCAACGGTCGACGACGGCAACACCACGGTCAGCGTCCAGACCGGTGCTGACACCTGGAAGGACGTCGTGGTCCTGCAGAACCACGACACCGCCATCAAGGTTCTGTTCGACGACAAGCATGCGGTCGTTACCCCGCACGACTAAGACAGATAGTGGTTTTACTAGGAGAAAGGGCGCCAGATCGGCGCCCTTTTTCTTTTCACGGTTGTGCTGAAATGGACTTTACTTGCCATCGATTCAAGATGGACTCTGACTTTGCGCATGCGTTGCTGCCCGTCGACGGTCACAGGCGCCTAAATGGGTGTTGCGAATTGGAGACAGTTCCATCGCATCTGCCGGATTTCACCTGGAAATACGGGGACTTTGTTGCACGGTTAACGTCGAAGCCCAGCAAAATGATTCGAATGACTTTGCGCAATAGTTGACCTTGGCCATGCAAGTTCGAAACTTCGAGTAATTCTTTTCTCGCGATCTCAAAAAACTCGATTTTCGTTCCAACAGATCAAAATTGGGTGCATCTTTTGGACATGCCGATTGGACTTCCCAGTGACCGGTGCCCCGGTATATAACGACCTCCAAGCAAGAATTGGGTAGGGGCAGACCTTTGTTTACCAGAAAGACTTTATTCGCAGCCTTGTACACCTCGGCAGCCTTTGCCATTGCGTCTGTTGCACCTGCGAGCGCCATGTCGCTTCAGGAGGCCATTCAAAAGGCTCTGACGACCAACCCGCAGATTTCCCAGGCGGTGCAGAACCGCGAGGCGGTCGAGTTCGAACTGCGTCAGGCGCGCGGTCTCTATCTCCCGTCGATCGATCTGGAGGCGAGCGTGGGAAAGCGGCGGCTCTCGAACGACAGCACGGGAACCCTGACGCGGGACTACGAGGATTTTAATTCGTCCGAGGTCGGTCTCACGGTCACCCAGCGGCTCCTGGATGGCGGCGGCCGCCGGGCCCAGGTCGATCAGCAGGCCTCGCGCGTTGACGGTGCGTCCTTCCGTGTTCTGGAGCGTTCGGAGACGATCGCCCTGCAGGTCGTTCAGGACTATCTCGAATACATCCTCCAGGCCAAGATCGTCGGTGTGGCGCAGCAGAACGTCTCGTTCCACAACGGCATTCTCTCTGACATCAACCAGGGGATCTCGGGTGGCGCGCTGACGGAAGTCGACGCGGTCCAGGGGCGTGAGCGTCTCGCGGCCGCTCAGGCCCGCCTGCGTGAAGCTCAGGAGGAGTTGGAACTCACCAAGATCCGCTTCCTGAAGACGGTCGGCGAGCCGATCGTGAATGCAAAAGTTCCGGGTTCCGTTGCCAAGTTCATCCCGCGCACACTGGATGACGCCATCGCAACCGCAAAATCCAACAATCCGCGCATCTATTCGGCCCGCGCCGACATCGATGCTGCTGACGCTGCAGTGCGTGCTGCTCGCTCCAATTACGCCCCGACCGTCGATCTGGAAGGTCGTGCCAGCGTCGGCAATGATGTAGGCACCAGCCAGGGCAATACCAACGACGTTCAGGTGCGCCTGGTCGCCCGCTGGAACCTCTACCGCGGTGGTATCGACCAGGCCCGCGAGCAGGAGCAGATCCGCCGCGCCAGCGAACAGCGCTATGCGTCCGATCAGGTTCATCGCGAGATCGAAGAGTCTGTGCGTTCGGCTTGGAATGAGCGCCGCAGCCGCGGCGAGCTCTCCCAGATCCTGAACTCGCAGTCCTCCCAGAATGCGCAGCTCGTTTCGTCTTACGGCGAACAGTTCAAGATCGGCCAGCGCTCGCTTCTGGATGTTCTCGACGCGCAGAACACCCGTTTCAACACCAGCATCGTCGCCGAAACGGCCCGCGTCGCAGCTCTGTTTGCGGAGTACAAGATCTTGGCGGCTTCTGGCTCCCTGCTGAAGACCATGAATGCGAAGCCGGTGGGTCAGACCGACGCTTACGCGCGCAACGAATTCTCCGTGAAGACGACCCCGAATGGGGCCTATGTCGAGCGGGATCCGCGGCAAAAGGCGGGAATTCCGATGGACCTCCTGGCGCCGCTCCAGTAAACGCCCATCCGATAGGATGACATGTTAAATTCGTTGATCGAACCGGCGGGCCCTCGTGCCCGCCTGAGCTTTCGTGCGTCATTCAAGGCTGTCGCCACATTTTACGGTCGGCCCAGCTCCGATACCGTGCTTTTCTCAGGTCTGCCGGACGAAATTGTTGAATCTCTCGAACTCGACGATGTGGAACATGTCGCCGAGCGCATTGGCCTGCAGGTCATGCGGATTGGCGAACGTGCGATCCGCGAAAACGATTTTGACTGTCCGGCAATCGTCGTGCTCAAGGATGGCGGCACGCTGCCCTTGCTCGAGGTCAGTGAAGACGGTGTCTACACGCTCGATATCCGCGAAGGCATCGCTTCGGCGCGGCTGACGCACCAGGAGCTTCTGGCGCTCGGTCCGGAATTCCTGTTCGCCTTCACGCTCTTTTATCGGAACGACAGTGAAAACGCGCATATCGGTAGCGCGGATGAGATCGAGAAGCGCCATTGGCTTGTGCGGGCGCTGATGCCCTATTGGCGCACCTATCTGCGGGTCATCCTTGCGGCACTGTTCATCAACCTGATCGCGCTTGCCTCGCCGCTCTTCACAATGAACGTTTACGACCGCGTATTGCCCAACAAGGCAATACCCACCTTGTGGGTGCTCGCGGCCGGCATCATGCTCGCCTATCTCTTCGACTATCTGCTGAAGGAAGCGCGCGCCTCGCTGATCGACCACGCCGGCCGCAACGCCGACCTGCGTCTGTCGCAGATGATCTTCGACAAGGTGCTCAACACCACGCTTGCCTCGCGTCCACTGTCGACGGGCGAATATGCCAACCGCGTCATGCAATACGAGTTTGTGCGTGAGTTCTTCACCTCGAACACGATCGGTCTGATGATCGATACGGCCTTCGTCTTCATCTTCCTGATTGTCATCTATCTGATCTCCGGCTGGCTTGCGATCATTCCGGCCGTTGCGCTGATCCTCTCCATCGCGATCGGCCTTCGCGCCCAGGCCCAGATCGGCCATCGCATGGCGGCGGCCTCCAACGAGGCATCGAAGCGGCAGGCGCTTCTGATAGAAACGATCTCCACCATCGAAACGCTGAAAAGCCTGCGCGCCGAAGCGACCATGCTGCGTCGCTGGCAGGAGTTGATGAAGCATTCGAGCCGGACCAGCGAAGAGATCAAGCACATCTCGACCAATGCCATCAACCTGACGGCACTGATCCAGCAGATTGTCGGCGTACTGATCGTGATCGCGGGCACTTACGAATTCTCGGAAGGGCGCCTCGCCATGGGCGCGATCATCGCCACCGTGATGCTTGCGAGCCGTGCCGGCGCGCCGCTCGGCCAGATCGCCATGACGCTCGCGCGTTTTCGTCAGGCGACGCTGTCGCTCAGAATTCTCGATCAGGTGATGGAGCAGCCCGAGGATCGGCCGTCGACGGTCGGTTTCGTCAACCGCGAGATCAAGCAAGGCGGTTTCAGTTTCCAGGATGTGAACTTTCAGTATCCGGGCTCGGACAATCCAGTTATCAGCAAGCTGTCCCTGACCGTCGCGCCCGGTGAAAAGGTCGGCATCATTGGCCGGATCGGTTCCGGCAAGACGACGCTTGGCCGTCTGCTCGATGGTCTCTTCGTCCCGACGGACGGGCGCGTTCTGATCGATGGCGTCGATATTCGCCAGTATCATATGTCTGAGGTTCGCTCGGCCGTCGCTGTCGCGGGTCAATCCTCGGATCTTTTCTCCGGGACGGTCAAGGAGAACCTCCTGATCGGTCGCGCGGATGCCACCGACGAGGAACTGCTTGAAGTGGCCCGCATGACCGGCGTGGAAGACTTCGTCTCGCGCCATCCCCGCGGCTTCGACATGCCTGTCGGTGAGCGCGGTTCCAACCTCTCGAGCGGCCAGAAACAGGCCATGACGATCGCACGTCTCTTGCTGACGAAACCGAAGATCGTTTTCCTCGACGAGCCCTCGGGCGCCATGGATCTGGCCAGCGAGCGCCATCTGATCAACCGGTTGTCGAGCGCCTTCGACAAGAACACCACGCTTCTGATTGCCACCCATCGCTTCACCATGCTCGATCTCGTTGATCGTCTGATCGTCCTCGACAAGGGCCGTGTAGTGGCCGACGGGCCGAAGCATCAGGTTATCGAAGCCATGCAGAAGAAGGGCGTGAAGCCATGAGCCGCCCGGTTGCCGACACGCCTCCATTCATGGCCCGCATGATCGTGTTTCTCGTGGCGTCCCTCATCGTGCTTTTTCTGGCATGGGCTGCAATCGCCGAAATTGACGAGATCGCAAGAGGGGAAGGAAAGGTCGTTCCCGTTTCCAAGACACAGATCGTGCAGTCGTCCGAAGCAGGCGTGGTCGAAACCATCGCCGTACAGGTCGGTCAGGTCGTACGGAAGGGTGAACTGATCGTCCAGCTCAACAACACGACGACGGAATCGTCGCTCGGTGAGTCCGTCGCGAAGGCACGCGCCCTTGGCGCCAAGATTGCGCGCCTGGCGCTGGAAGAGGCCGGCTCCTACGACGTCGCTTTCGTCTGTCCGGACGACGTTCTGTCCGTCGCCAGCCAGGTTTGCGCAAATGAGGAGCAGCTCTTTGCCGCGAACAAGGCATCCTACATCAACAAGGCGGGCGTGCTTCGGGAGCGCGTGCGTCAGCGCGAAAACGAACTGAGCGAGGCTCAGGCCAATATCGTGCGCCTCGAGCAGAACATCACCCAGGCGACGCGGCAATACGATCTGATGAGCCCGCTCGCCAAGAAAGGCCTTGTGGCACAGACCGAGCTGATTGCGCTTGAGCGCGAACTGACTGATCAGCGCGGCCAGATCACGGTCTATCAGGAGAGCCTCGAGCGGCTGCGCGGCGCAGTAGAGGAAGCGCGTCTTCAGGTGGAGGAACTGGCGCTTCAGCTGCGTCAGCAGGCATTGACGGAAAAGGCACAGACCCTCGCGGAACTCTCGGTCATCGACGAAACGATCCGCGGCGCGACCGATCGTGTCAGCCGAACCGATATCCGCTCCCCGGTGGATGGCATCGTCAACACGCTCGAGGTCAATACGATCGGCGCCTATGTCGACCCCGGCACCGTGGTCGCCGGCATTGTCCCCACCGCAGATACGCTTCTGATCGAAGCCAAGATTTCACCGCGTGACGTCGCATTCGTGACGCGCGGTCAGAAGGCGATCGTGAAAGTCACGGCTTACGACTTCTCGATATTCGGCGGCCTGGAAGGCGTGGTGACCAATATCTCCGCCGACAGTATTGTCGACAAGGACAAGGGTGAGACCTTCTATCTGGTCCAGGTCAAAACAGACCAGTCCGAGCTGATGCGCGGCGAAAAGAGCTATCCCATCATTCCGGGCATGGTCGCCTCGGCGGAAATCATGACCGGTCGCAAAACCATCCTGAGCTATCTGATGAAGCCGATCAACAAGGCGCAATCCGTCGCCCTGACCGAGCGGTGAGCCATGGCCCTTTCCGATCGGCAAGCGTCTTACTCAGAACCGGCCGAATTGAACCCGGCCGCGATGCGGCATGTCGAGGAGCATGACGCGGAACCGAAATTTCGCGCGATCATCGGCAAGGGCGGCGCGCGCCGGGGTATCCGCCTGGAAAGCGTGTACTGGGACGGCCTCGCCTGGCTGCTGAGCGGTTCTCGGCAATCTCTGGGCGATGTGGTGGAGCAGGCTGCCGGCCAGATGGGCGAGAATGGCAATCTGGCATCCACGCTGCGCGTGCTTGCATTTCGCTGGATGTGGCGTCGGCTGTCGCTGATGGAGAATGTCTATTCGGTTGAAAATCTGAATGCGCTGATCCAGGCCTGCCCGACGCCTGCCATCGTCCTTACGCGTGACAAAAAGATCCAGTTTTTCAACGAACCCTTCATGACAATGCTGAAGCAGAAGCTTGTGCTGGGCAATATCGCCCAGCTGTCGGCGGGCTTCCGCTTTGTTCTCGACACGCAGGTCGATGAAGCGCTGCAGAGCCTTTCGTCAAAGGGCAAGATGATAACGACCGGTTTCACGGCAACCTGCGCCGGAAAGCAGCTGACCGGCCAGATGAACCTCGCCATGGCGCCGAGCCATCAGAAGCAGATGGTCATCGGCTACGTCGTCCGGGGCTGAAGTCGAGCTGCACGGCTGGAGCAGAAGATCCGTTCAGAGTTCCCCGCCTTCGCCCGGTGCGATGCTGTCGAAGCTCTTCATGGCCATAGCCTTACCCTTGGTGCGGGTACCGTGCAGGAAGCCGCGGCCATTGGAGATGGAAAAGAGCGGCTGGTAATCAGGCAGGCGGCTGTCCGCCAGAACCTGATCTCGCATGTTGTCCAGGATGTAGTGTGTTCCCTGGATCTCGACCGACAGAACGGCATGATAGAAGTGCCGCTTTTTATCGTAGAGGATGACGACAGTCATGTCCTGCAGTGAAAAGCCCTGTGCTTCGAGGACCGCCATTTTCAACAGGGCATAGTCTTCGCAGTCGCCGTAGCCGGAAGCGAGGGTCTGGGACGGGGAGGACCACTGATCCACCCGACCGTGACTATCGATATCCTTGCGATACTTGATACGGCGGTTCACCTCGTGATTGACGAGATTGAGCTTGTCGCGGAGCGAAGACATGCCGTTGCCGGCTGATGTCCGGTGGACGACTGCATCCATGTCGAAACAATTGGCGCCGCCGCACTGAAGCGCGGTGCCCTTGGCGATCTCGGCAAAGGTCGGTGCCGCCTTCTTCAGTGCGCCGAGTTTCTTGAAGGGAATGGCCACAGACTCAAAAACGTCGTTGGTCGGTGTCTTGCGCCGGTTCGGCGCCACCTCTTTCGCCGCTTTGGCGACAGTGCCGGTCGAAAGCTCGGTGCGCGTCGGGGTGAACGCGACAACCTGCGTAGCGATCGACTGGGCAAAGAGTTCAGTGGTCTGGGACCAGCGCTGCTCGATATTGCCGAAGAGATTTGTGCCGAGCGAGCCTGCAAGCGGGCTCATTCCAAGCACGAGCGTCTGGGCGACGTTTGAGTAAGACGTCATCGTGTGAGGCAGCATGGGAGCCGCCATCGAACCGGATGAAACCAGGGTAGCCGCTACGAGGGCCGAGACTGCGACAATGTTCTTGTTCTTCTTGAGCATCGCTATTCTCCAATTGTTGCTTGAAGAATAGCCGCAATGCTTGAATTATCGGTTCGTATAGATGGCTTCTATACTTTGAATATGCATCGCTATATTAAAGTAAAATCTGGTCGATAATTGAGAGATGTTGTTAACCAAAGTGGCCAGAAGGCAGGAAGCTCAGGCGTTGACGGCGTCTGGAATCTAAGCCGTTCTCCTGTATTGGCAGTCGAGCCCAGCTGTTGCTTTTGCTGCAGTCTGCCCAGATATGGAACACCTTCGCTCTTGCTTCGCCGAGTGCCAATGCTTACGGTCCGCCAACGGATCAGGAACGAGACTTGGCGCCATCATGGTCGGAATAAAACACTTTACGCGGAGCTTCCTGCGCGCCGGAGCTTCGGTTCTGCTGGTTGCAGCTCTCTCCTCTTGTCAGACCGATGACTTCAAGCCGAACGCTAGTGAAGGCGGAGCCTCTGCAGCCGTGGCGCCTACCAACGATACAGGGCTCTATAACCAGACCCTGGGATCCGGTTCGGTGAAGGTCGCGTATCTCGGCGTTCGTCGTGCAGATCAACCGAGCCGCCAGGCCGATAGCGAATACCGGGATGGTACCGCTCTGGCTGTCAATACGCTCGGTACCGACGTCGTGAAGCTTACCATGCTGGAGACGACGGAAAAGCCGGAAGCGATTGAGGCCGCGGCAAGGACCTTGGCCCGCCAGCAGGTCTCCTTCATCGTCACCACCGCCCGTGGTGCGGAGTTTGAAGCGATCCAGCGTGGCCTGGGCGGACTTCAGGTCCCCATGGTCGCATTCCAGACCAACGAGGCGGTCCTGCCTGAAAATGTCTACCCTTTCGTATCCAGCCCTGCCGACAGCCTGATCGAGAGCGCATCCTTCGCAATGGCAGAAGGGGCGACCCATGCGGTGATCCTCGCCTCCTCTCCGGCGGAAAAGGCGCAGGCCGATCGCATCGCCAGCCAGATCAAGGCGTTTGGCGGCAAGGTTGAGCCGATTATCGAACTGAGCGGCGGCACGCTGCCTGCAAAGGCTCTGAACTCGTGGAGCAAGGCCGACATGGTGGTGCTGATGCCCGGCATCAAGTCGCCGGGCGAGGTGTTGAAGAAGGCGGATGCCGCCAAGCCGCCGCGTCCGGGACGCAGGATTGTCGCGAGTGCCGTTCTGACGGCCCAGGACCTGAATGAGCCGAAGCTGACAGGCAGCATCGTCTGTCGCTACGACCAGAACGTCCAGGCAAGGATCGGCAGCCGATACATGGCTAGTTATGGAATGCCGGCCTCGGCCCAGGCCGGCTACGGCTTCGACGCCATGGCGATGGCCATCGGCCTTGCGGGTCGTTTCCGGGAGCTGGCCTTCGGGCCCGAGCGGCTCATGTCGCCTGATGGCTTTTCAGGCTCGCTCGGTGTCTTCCGTCTGGAGGGCGATCGCAAGGTCCGGCGCAACTGCGATATCTTCAAGGTCGCCAAAGGCTCCTATGTTTTCTTCCAGAAAGCGCCTCCGACGCTCTGATCACCACAGCGTGACATGATCTGCGAGCCCCGATCTTCCGTTTACATTGTTGTCAAACCGTCACATCGTGATGGCGGATGACTGATGGGCGGCAGACGAGGAGGTCTGGCGCACGAATGGTCTGGGATCGGAGTAAAGTGTAATGAACGGCGCACAATCGATGGTGGCGGGCGAACGCTATGCAGGCACTTTGCGCATCCTCCATTGGCTGATTGCAGTCCTTGTGCTCATGACTTGGCCGCTTGGCCAGATGATTGGGTTCGTGAAGGACGACGTGAAACTCGACTTCTATCTGATCCATGAAAGCCTGGGCTTCATGGTCCTATGGCTGATGCTGGTGCGGATTGGCGCCAGGCTGACAAGCGGGGCGCCTTTGGTCGAGGCACCGCGATTGGAAAAGGCGGCCGCCCATTTGGTGCACGGGCTTCTCTATGTCTTCCTGATCGTCATGCCGGTTTCCGGGTTTCTGGCAACCAATGCCCATGGATTTCCGCTGAAGTGGTTTGGTCTGTTCACCGTCTGGAGCCCGATCGGCAAGTCACCGGAAATCGCGTCCACCCTTTCTGCAATCCATGCCTGGAGCGCGTGGATCATTTTGGCTCTCTTTGCGTTGCATATTTCGGCGGTGGTCTTCCATCACGTGATCCGCCGCGACGGTACGCTGTATCGCATTTTGTAAAACTCTCTAGGACGGGACCTCGATGCGTAAGATCGACATGACGGACCAGCTTTGGGCGCGCCTTCTTGCCATGCGTGGCAGCGCAAGCCAGACCGGTGCAGACGAAGGCGATCCCGTCATGGCCCTCTACGCCCCGATCGCCGCCGCAGATCGCAGCTTTGTCTTGGCGCAGGTTGGGCAGTCGCTCGATGGCCGCGTGGCCACGCCGTCCGGTGACGCACGCGACATTTCCGGAAGCGACGGCATCGCGCATCTTCATCGCTGTCGCGCCCTCGTGGAAGCCGTGATTGTCGGTGTCGGCACCGTCAAATGCGACGACCCAAGGCTTTCCGTTCGGGCCGTGAAGGGCCCCAATCCTGTCCGCGTCGTCATTGATTGCCGCGCGGAACTGACCGGCGACGAACGCCTATTTCGCGACGGCGGCGCACCGGTCATTCTCGTGCAGGGCCATGATGCGCCGGTCAAATCCCATGGAGTCGACGTTATCAGCGTTCGCAGGGGCGAGGGCGGCCTCGATCCTCAGGACATTCTGGACGCACTCGCGGACCGCGGTCTGCGTCGCATACTCGTCGAGGGAGGCGCCCGCACGATCGCCCGCTTCATCGAAGCTGACCTTGTCGATCGCCTGCACGTCGCAATTGCCCCGCTGATCATTGGCTCGGGACCTGCCGGCATCGCGCTGCCGCCGATCGACAAGCTCTCAAGCGCTCACCGGCCGGCCGCCAAGGTCTATAGCCTCGGCAGCGACATCCTGTTCGATTGCGACTTGAAACAATCTGCTGCTTCAGTGGCGGGGGAGCGCGAGGATATCCGAGTGGCCGACCACGCATGAGCTTCCGGCCTCTTCGATCTTCGCGAGCCGGAAATCCAGCCAGTCCCTGATTTGGCCGTCAGTCAGAGTACCGATCTCCGAAAGCGGCTGTTCGAGCCCCTCAAGGAAAGCGGCCTGCAAGTCACCGTCATCCGGACCCATCACCCAGGGGCTCGTGGCAACCGAGACCGCGTAGCCCAAACGCTCGAAACCTTGCTTTAGATGCGCAGTCGCATCTGGGCCGAGTGCCGGCCCAAAGCCCTTGTCGAAATGCTGGTGCTGATTGAAGTCCTTGGCGACCTGTTCATCGAGCGGATGGGCAACCGACCATTCCATGACGCCGTCATAGTTCAGCGCGGCATAAAGCCCCGTTTTGCTCACGGCGAGCGTTTTGGCAAAGTGATCGCAGAACTCTCCCGAGCAGAGATCGAAGAGAGCCGATGCCGTGACCACGCTCACCTCGGTCAGCGGCAGCGTGTCGATCTCGTTCAGATCGAACTGGCGAAACGAGACGTCCTGTTGATCTCCGATACGGCGCTCGGCCTCCGCCAGCAGCAGCGGGTCGTAGTCTAGCAACTGCCATTTAGAATCAGCAGGGAAGCGATGTGCCAGGCTCCGCCAGGTCGAGCCGGTGCCGCAGCCGATATCGAGTATGTTGGGGCGCTCTATGCCGCCGAGATGCTGCGACAGTTGCTCGACCAGCGACTTTCCCCGCGCTCTCATATCGACAGGTTCGCGCAGTGCCAGCCAGTCCTTGTTGAAGCCGCTCATGAAATTCCATCCAGTGTGTTGGAAATGATTGCTGCCGTGTCAGACCATGTCGGCAAGAGGCTGCCGGCTTGAAGGGCCGCCGCAGACCGCGTCTCCCGTTCCTGCGTGCTTTGCAGCAAACGACGGAGCGCCTCTCCGAAAGCCGGCGCGTCATCGACCGGCACCAGTATGCCAGCGTCAGCAGGAACCACGTCTGGAACCGCTCCGGCATGGCACGCCACGATCGGAAGCCCGTGAGACAGAGCTTCGGCAAACACCATCCCATAGCCTTCATACCGGCTCGCAAGCGCAAAGATGTCCGCCGAGGCGAAGCTCACCTGCGGATCCTCGACCTCGCCGAGCAACTGAACGCGCGCTTCCAGTCCCAGCGCTTCCACCTGTCGCGCCAGCGCTTCGCTCGTCGAAGGATCGAGGCTCTTGCTGCCGATGATCACGGCCTGCCAGTCGAGATCCTCGACCGATTTGAGAGCCCTCAGCAGCACGTCGTGTCCCTTGCGGCGGGTGAGCGTGCCGACCGAGAGGATCTGCGGGACCGCATTCACGACGCGTCTTGCATCGCTCTTGTCGATCCCGGGCAGGGCGACCGTGATGCTGGAGGATTCGACGTCGTAATTGGACGCAAGTTCACGTGCCGTCATTGGTGAGGTCACGATCACATGCCGGGCTGCTGCCAGCGCCCTCTGTTCGCCCTGACGGAAGCGCTGCTGCTCTTCGTCCGACAGCCCCGTTTCGAGGGCGAGCGGATGATGAACAAGAGCAATGATCCTGAGCCGTTCGGCATTGGCTCTCGCCCAGGTATCGAGCACGCCGAAGGCGAGCCCGTCGATCATAACCAGCGTCCCGTCCGGCAGTGACGACAGGGCTGCTTCCGCCCGGTCGAGCGTGTCTGCGGTGGGAACCGGAAACCCGTCGCCAAGTGGCAGAAGCCTGACCTGCCAGCCGCATTCGCGAAGTCCATCGATTACCCGGCGGTCATAGCCATAACCGCCGGTCTTCAAAGACAGGTCGCCCGGATAGGCGAACACGAGGGAACGGCTCAAAGATCGGCCTCGTACCAGCCGCGGGCGGCGTGGGATTCGTGCAGCATGACCTTCAGGCGGCAGATCCGGTGGCTGCCGGGGCCAAGACGCTTGTCGGACACGGCCTGCGCCAGTTGGTCGAAGATGTGTTTTGCAATGACTTCCGTCGTGCTGATCTTACCTTTGAAGACCGCAAGCTCGTCCAGGTTCTGATAGTTCAGCGGCTTCAAGACCTCGGACAAAACGGTTGTCGCAGCACCGATGTCGACGGCCAGGCCATCCTCGTCCACGTCCTTGGTGAAAAAGGCCGCATCGACGACAAAGGTTGCGCCATGCATCCCCTGTGCAGGCCCGAAGACCGGGCGCGGTAGGCTGTGGGCGATCATGATGTGGTCTCGGACTTCAACAGCGAACATGAGATCTCTTTCGTCAGTAGCGGATGCGATGGCACAGGGTGTCCTGTGTGGAGAGGATACGAGCGTAGGCGTCTGGCAGTTCAGAAAAAGCGGTCTCACCTGAGATAAGGCGCTCGAGACGCGGATCCAGGAGCAGTTCCAGCGCCTTGCTCATTCGCCGACGATAAGTCCAGCGAGCCCGGCGTGTAGACGGGATTCCACCGACCTGCGAACTGATGAGGGACAGGCGGCGAGAATGAAACGCACCGCCCAGGGGAATGCTGACCATGCGGTCGCCATACCAGCTGGCTTCGACAATTCTTGCTTCAAAGCCCGCATGTGCGATCGCGTTTTCCAGTGCCGCTCCGGCTGCGCTGGCATTGATCAAGATGTCGAATTCCCCGTCGATCATGTCGGGCTCGGCAAACGTGAGGTCCAGATCGGAAGCCAGTTTGCGGCGCGCCGGATCCTTGTCGATCAGCACAGTCTCTGTACCGGCGATCCGCGAAGCGAGAAAGGCGACGAGCGTCCCGACGACGCCGGCGCCGAAGACGGCGACGCGGTCGCCCGGCTGCACGCCTGCATCCCAGATGATGTTGAGCGCTGTTTCCATATTGGCGGCAAGCACCGCCCGTCGCGGCGGCAGCGCGTCCGGTAACAGGGTTACTTGGTCTGACGGGAGGATGAAGCGATCCTGGTGAGGATGAAGGGCAAAGACATTGCGTCCGACGAGGTCAGGGGCGCCGCCGACGATTTCACCGACGGCTGCGTAACCATATTTGACCGGAAAGGGGAACTCGCCTTCCATATGCGGTCCGCGCATGCGTTCAAATTCGCTTTGAGGAACCGCACCCTGAAAGATCAGGGACTCAGTTCCGCGGCTGATCCCGCTGTAGAGTGTTCGCACGAGCACTTCGTTTTCAGCAGGCATGCCAAGCGGCTCATGCCGGAGCCGGCAGATTTCCTTTGCCTCAAACCACAGCGCAGCCGCCGTGTCTCTGGCAGACACGGTTTGTTCATTCGCCACGACCTTCAAACTGCACAACCCCCACCCTAAATGAGCACACCAATGGAACGTATTGCCGAAGAAGACATTTTGTTCCTTAGCCGCCATCAAAATAAATTTATGGCGGATGCGCAAACCATCGCTGAAACTTCGGCGTAATGGTTGCCACTGATAGGGAGAGTACGCCTCATGTCCAAGTCCAGCCAGTCCGCTTTCCAATTCTCGACCGCCGAAATCGAAGTAGAACGCGCCGTAGCCGAGCTGCGCTATGGTCGCCCCGTGATCGTAACGGAGGGAGAACGAAAGCTTGCTGTTCTGGCGCTCGACTGTGTGGCGCCTTCGCTTTTCGATCAATTCGCAGCCGTCACCGGAAACCGCCACGGCCTCCTCTTGACCGCGCCGCGGGCCGGTCGCTTGGGGATCGGGGCCGAACAGGACGTGATCACGCCGCTGGCCGGTCTGTCTTTCGATGATGCCTCACGGCTGGCTTACACACTCGGCGCGGAAAAGCCGGCTTTGTGGCAGCCAGCTGATGCACTGGCGACACAGACGACAGAACTGGCCCGCCTGGCGCTGTTGCTGCCGGCCATGGTGCTGGCAGATGTCACGACCATCACAGATCGGTTCGGCGGTTGCTGCGAGATCGCCTCCAGCCGTTTGAAAGGCGCGGATGCCGCTCGCCAGCGCTTCGACCAGGTCGTGCGCACCCGCGTTCCCTTGAAAGATCTTGGTGATGCCGATTTCGTCGTCTTCCGCGGTGGCCTGGCTCAGAAGGATCAGGTTGCCATCGTCGTCGGCAAGCCGGATGTCACGAAGACCGTGCCGATCCGCATTCACTCGTCCTGCCTTACCGGCGATCTCTGCGGCTCGCTGAAATGCGATTGCGGCGACCAGCTGCGCAATGGTCTTGCCCTGCTCAAGCAGGCGGGCGGCGGCGTGCTGCTGTATCTGGACCAGGAAGGGCGCGGCACGGGCATCGGCGCCAAGATGCGTGCTTATGGCTATCAGCATCTCGGCCTCGACACGATCGATGCGGATGCCGAACTCGGGCTCGCCGAAGATCATCGCCGTTATGAAGCAGCCGTTGCCATGCTCCGCCATCTCGAGATCGCGAAGGTGGCGGTCTACACCAACAACCCGACCAAGATCGCCGGCCTCAAGCTCGGTGGCATCGAGGTAGAGGCACGTGCGTCGGTCACCGGTCGGGTCACGGCGGAGAACGAAAACTATCTGCGCACTAAGACCTTGCGCGCCGGCCACATGCTGGATCTGGAAACTCTGGTCGCAGCAGAATAAGCTCCAGGCGGGCAGGGAGGATTGCAAGATGGCAAGCGAGCCTGAACGGCTTGGCGGCGATGACTTCGGTCGGCCATGGGCAGATGCTCGGGTCGACTGGGTCGCGATGCTGCGGCAGCGTCGCGGACTGCTGATGAATACGTTGGCGGGTCTCTCCGGCCTGCTTGTCGGCACATCGGTCGTCGCGGTGATTGTCTCCTTTCACCTCCCCCTCGGCTGGGATTTCGTGGCCTCGGTCATTCTCTCGCTCGCGCTGATGTTTGCGCTCGTGGTTTATGCTTTGCCCGATCACCCCCATCGCAAGTTCGGCCCGGCCAATCTCGTCACTGCCTTTCGCGCTTGTCTCGTCAGCCTGACCGGCGCGACCGTGCTGTGTTTCGACAGTCTCGCTGCGACCGATACGGCACTCTGGACACTCGCCGGTGTGGTACTCATCGCCTTGGCGCTAGACGGCGTCGATGGCTATCTCGCGCGAAGCTACGGGCATGAATCGGCCTTCGGTGCACGTTTTGATATGGAAGTCGATGCACTGCTGATCCTGGTCCTGTCCGTCGCCGCAGCCTTCCTGGAAAAGGCGGGTCTCTGGGTATTGCTGATCGGCCTGATGCGCTACGGTTTCGTGGCCGCAGGCTGGGTGTTGCCGAAGCTGAACGGCGACCTCTTTCCCTCGTTCCGACGCAAGCTCGTCTGCGTCATTCAGATTTCGGCACTGTGCCTGATTCTGATCCCCTTCGTGACCGTTCCCTATTCGACCGTCATCGCAGCGGTCGCGCTTCTGGCGCTCGGCTATTCGTTCACGGTGGACGTGCTCTACCTGCTGCGTCGGCCCGTCACGCCATGACCAGTCTCACCGAGCGTCTCTCGACATCATTCGGCCTCGCCCGCTCACTCGTCGTCTACTACGGCCAGCCCTGGCGTAGATCGGCTCTGCGGCAGTTCTATGCATCGATCGTCAAGCCGGGTGAGCTCGTCTTCGACATCGGCGCCCATGTCGGCAGCCGCAGCAGCACACTCTTGAAGCTCGGGGCGAAAGTCGTGGCGGTCGAACCGCAGCCGGCTTTCGCAGACTTCATTGAAAGCCGCTTTGCAGGAGCGTTGACCGGCTTCGAACGGGTGGCCGTCGGTCGGAGCGCCGGGCAGATCGATTTGCTGATCTCGAGCCGCCATCCGACGGTCACAAGCATTTCCAGCCGCTTCGTCGAGACGGTGAAGCAAAGCAAGGGGTTTTCGCAGGTCGTCTGGGACCGAAAGGTCACGGTGCCGATGGTGACGCTCGATCATCTCGTCGCGAAATACGGTATGCCTGCCTTTTGCAAGATCGACGTCGAGGGCGCAGAGGCGGAAATTCTCTACGGCCTTTCAAAGCCGATACCCCTGATCGCCTTCGAATACATTCCGGCCATGCCCTCCGTTGCGTCCAACGCGATCGATCGTCTGATGGGCATCGGCAATTATCGCTTCAACCGGGTCGTGGGAGAGCAGCATCGGTTCGTGTCGGACCGCTGGAAATCGGCAGACGAACTGCTGGTCGAGCTGTCGCAAATGCCTCCTGAAGCGCAATCCGGCGACGTTTACGCCCGGGTAGAGGCCCGATGACAAGGCGTTCAGGCGCGACGCGGCTTTCCGCGGATGGCCTCGAGCGAGAGAATCGCGAGACCCGGCAGGGCGCCGGCAAGAGAGAGACCGCCATAGACGATGCTCGCTGCCAGGCCCTGGCTGTCTGTGGCGCCGAGCAGTGGCCAGAGCGCCATGGCCGCCGCTTCCCGCGTGCCCCAGCCTCCGAAGCCAGCCGGGATCAGCATGGCGATCAGGCAGAGCGGAATGATCGTGAATGCCGCAATGCCGGGGAGGGGCGCGCCAACGGCATGGCTCGCAAGAAAGAAGGTCGCGACGTAACTGCCGACGATCACAAGGCTGAGCCCCGCCTGAACAGGCAGCGCGCCGCGGCGGATGAAGACGCAAGACAGCTCATCCCCAATATGGCTGCCTCCCTGGTACCGGCGCTTCACAATGATCAGGCCCGCCCAAACCGCGGCGGCGAACAGCAAGAAGCACAGCACCAGCAGCAAGGCCTGACGACCGGCCTCCGCGCCTCCGAGAACGAACGGCCAGGCGAACAGGCCGGAAAGCGCCAGAACGAAAAAGGCTGCCTGGCCGGAAAGCCGTTCGAAAATCACGGCCTTGGCAGGCGCTTTCCATCCGCCGACCCCGGCATTGCGCATACGGTAGGCGCGCACGGCATCACCGGCGACACCGCCCGGCAAGCTCTGATTGAGGAGGCTCGCCACGTAATACTCGCTGATCGCGACGCTCGCCGAGAACTGTTCGCCCAGACGGCCCGCGGTAAAGCGCCAGCGCAGCGCCGAGACGATGATCTGCACCTGCACGAAGGCCAGACCGGCGATCACATGCGTAACGGAGATCTGCGAGAAGGCGGCACCCAGCGCGGTCAGATCCGTTCTGGACAGGAGGAATGCCAGGAGCGCGATCAGCGCGACGGGAGCAAGGAAACGCAGAATGGGCAAGCGGCGGGGCTTTCGTCGAGGGTGAGTGATCTTTCGCTGTCTTATACGCGGAAAGAGAGGCAGCGGACCTTCATGACGGCAAATCCTCTTGCGTGCAATCGATCTGCCCCTCTCAGGAGCGGAGCAACTGGATGCTGAAGTCAGCCAACACGCTGAAGTCTTATATTGGCGCTGTCGTGGTGACTGTGATCGCGTGGTTTGCCTTCACCTTGCCGGACCATCCCGATGCAGTCGACCTCAATGCTTTCGCCCGCCTGCCGCTCGAATGGGCATTGATGCTGCTGCTCTTGCTCGCGGCCCCGCGGAGCCTGCGCCGACCGATCGGGCTTCTGTGCGGGCTGGTCCTGCTTCTGATTCTGTTCCTGAAAGTGGCCGATATCGGCACCCAGGCTGCCTTTCAGCGCCCTTTCAATCCCTATCTCGATATCAAGATGCTGGCCGATGGCTGGAATCTGATTTCCGGGACCGTCGGCACCTTGGCAGCCTTTGCAGCGGTCGCGGCCGCGCTCATAGGTCTTCTGGCCGTACTGATGCTGTTTCTGTGGGGGGCGCGCCGATTGACGGAGATCGGGCGTCCCGCACGCTCATGGCTGGTTCTGTCACTCGTGGCGATCACCCTTCTCGGCGGGATTGCGATTGTTTTGGACGCGCCCCGGGTCGAGGCGCGCATGCCCTCTTACCTCAACAAGCGCCTGACACTTGTCATCCGCTCTGTTCAGGACATGCATGTCTTTGAAACCGCTCTTGCGCGGGGAGAGGGGCCCCGCAACGGCGCCGGGCTCTTCGGACGCGTCAAGGACAAGGACTTCGTGCTGATCTTCGTTGAATCCTATGGCCGCTCGGCGGTGGAGGATCCTCGTTATGCGTCGATCACCCGACCACGCCTCGCAAGCGTCCAAGCCGAAATTGAGCGCGCCGGTCTCGTCTCCGCCAGTGCCTGGGTCACCGCGCCTACCGTTGGCGGTCTCAGCTGGCTGGCGCACGGAACGCTCCTCTCCGGCCTTTGGGTCGACAGTCAGGCACGCTACGACCGCTTGATGATCAGCGAGCAACCGAGCCTCAACAGGCTGTTTGCCGAAGCCGGATGGAAGAGCATCGCGGCCATGCCTGCCATTACGATGGAGTGGCCTGAAGCCGCCTACTACGGATATCGCCAGATCCTGGCGGCAGCCGACCTCGATTACCAGGGCAAGCCCTTCAACTGGGTCACGATGCCGGATCAGTATACCCTGTCAGCCTTCGAACGCCTGGGTCGTACTCCCGCTCGGGCTGCGGGCGAACGCGTGATGGCGGAAGTGGCGCTGATCTCTAGCCATGCGCCGTGGACACCTGTTGCCCTCCTCATCGACTGGGACGACGTCGGCGATGGCTCGATCTTCAACGCACAGGCGGAAAGCGGCGACCCGCCTCGGGTCGTCTGGGCCGACCCGGACCGTGTTCGCGCCCAATACATCCAGACGATCGACTATTCCCTCGAAACCCTCGGCAGCTACATGGCGCGATTTGGCGAGGATACCGTCTTCGTAATCCTCGGCGATCATCAGCCTGCGGCCATCATCACCGGTCCCAACGCATCGCGCGCCGTCCCGATCCATGTCGTATCGGCTGACCGGGACCTGGTCGCCCGCTTTGAGCGGGAAGGGTTCCTCCCCGGCATGCGCCCGGAGGCACAGACCAGGGAATGGCCGATGAACGAGATGCGGCCGGTTCTGATCGATCTGTTCAGCCAGCCTTGACTGTTGCTGCATCTTCCGCCCGGGATCCCAGGCGGGTCTGTTCCTGGCTGCGCCAGCTGGCCGGTGTCATCCCTGTCTGTCGACTGAAGAAGCGGGAGAAATAAGCCGGATCGGAAAAGCCGAGGCGGAATGCGATTTCCTTGATGCTGCCGGGCGTGAACAGCAGCTCGCGTTGTGCTTCCTCGATCAGGCGTCTCGCCACCAGCTCCTGTGTGCCAAGGCCTGTCTTTGCCTTGAGCACCCGGTTCAGATGGGTCGGTGTGATCCCCAGCGCATGGGCATAGAACGATGCCGAACGATGGTTGCGGACCTCCCGATGCAGCAGTGACGAGAAGGCCTCGCGCCTGCGATCATTCTCATCGGTCGCTTCTTTCTCGGTTTCGCCCTGGGCAGCGAGACGGGCAGCAAGCGCAAGGGCCGCTGCAAGCCCCGTCTCCATCAGCACGGTGCGCCCCGTAAGCCGCCCCTGCCACTCGCTCGCGACCCTGAGCAGGTGGGCGAGGATCAACTGCCCCTCCGGATCCTCGGGGGCAAGCCGCGTCACGCTTGGCGCCGACAGGAACTGTCCAAGTGCGCTCGGCTCTCCCGGTCGAACCGGCAGGCGACTGGCGAGAAAGGTAAAGACGTAGCCGTCGATCTCTGGCGAAAAGCGGAACCCATGCCCGATAGCGGGTGGAACGGTAACGATCGAGACCGGTTCGAAACGGACAATGTCTCCTTCGAAAACCGCATCGCCGGAGCCGCCCGTCACGAGCAGGATCTGGAAATAGCGTTCGTGTCTGTGCAGCCCGATTTCCCATTGGTGCAGTGCGCTGCGAGCCGGAATTGTCTCGCAATGCACCCAGAATCGCGACCCCGCGGGATCGTCCTCGCCATAAAGCTCGTAGGTCGGGATCGAGGCCCGTAATAGCTGCTTGCGTTTCGTCATGTTCGATTTGTGCAACAAAAGACGCGATGCGTCCATTGTTGACGGTCTCGCGCCCCGTCAAAACTTATCGAAAGACAATTGGCTGCACCGTGGGAGGAAACATGCGAACCAAAGTCGTCATCATCGGATCGGGCCCGTCCGGCCTCTTACTCGGCCAGCTTCTGACCAATGCAGGCATCGACAATGTGATCATCGACCGCGTCGGCAAGGACCACATTCTGTCTCGCGTGCGGGCCGGGGTGCTCGAAGAAGGCACCGTCGGCCTCGTGGACCGCGCCGGCGTCGGCGAGCGCCTGCATCGGGAGGGTCTTCCGCATGATGGTTTCTCCCTTACGTTCGACGGCCGCGACCATCGTATCGATCTCTTCGATCTGACCGGTGGCAAGCGGGTCATGGTCTATGGGCAGACGGAGCTGACGCGCGATCTCATCGAGCGCCGCGAGCGCGACGGTGGTGTGGTGATCTACGATGTCGCCAATGTCGTTCCTTCCGGTTTCGACGGCGACCAGCCCCATGTCACCTTCGAGAAGGATGGTGTGACCCAGCGCATCGATTGCGACTTCATCGCCGGATGTGACGGCTTCCATGGCGCGAGCCGCAAGGCAGTGCCCGAAGGCGCGATCAAGACCTTCGAGAAGATCTATCCCTTCGGTTGGCTGGGGATCCTCGCCGACGTGCCGCCGGTCAACCATGAACTCATTTATGCCAACCACCCGCGCGGTTTTGCACTGTGCTCGATGCGCTCCGAAACCCGCAGCCGCTACTATGTTCAGTGCTCGCTCGACGACAAGGTCGAGATGTGGTCCGACGATCGCTTCTGGGACGAACTGCGCCGTCGCCTGCCGGCCCATCACGCCGAGGCCATGGTGACGGGGGCGAGCTTCGAAAAGTCGATCGCGCCGCTGCGTTCCTTCGTCGCCGAGCCGATGCGCTTCGGGCGGATGTTCCTCGTCGGCGATGCCGCGCATATCGTGCCGCCGACGGGCGCCAAGGGCCTGAACCTTGCCGCATCCGACGTGTACTACCTGTTCGAGGGGCTTCTCGAGCACTACCAGGAAAAGTCCAACGCTGCACTCGATGCCTATTCGGCCCGTGCCCTGAAACGTGTCTGGAAGGCTGTCCGCTTCTCCTGGTCGATGACCACATTGCTGCACCGTTTTCCGGATACCGGAGATTTCGGCCAGAAGATCCAGGAAGCCGAGCTCGACTACCTCACCCATTCGAGAGCGGCGTCCACGGCCATGGCGGAGAACTATGTCGGGCTGCCCTATTGACGTCTCGTCCAGGCGGCACCACTTGTCAAAAAACAATTGTTTGCTAGACTTACAAAATAGAGCGGATCGGGGAGGTTGCCGGTCCGCTTAGGAATAACCTGCTCTCTGGAGGATCAAGACCTGATCGCAAGAGAGCAGGCGGGGCCGGCCGAAAACGACGGACCAATTTCTGAACCTGAAGATAATGGAGGAGGAAGATCCATGAATATGCATGTTTCGTTGTTGATCAATGGTGCCGAAAAGGCAGCCGCTGGCGGACGCACTTTTACCCGCATCAATCCTTTTACGCAGGAAGTGGCGACCACGGCCTCCGCCGCGAGCCTCGAGGATGCCAACGCAGCTGTAGACGCAGCTGCTGCGGCCTTCCCGGCCTGGTCTAAGACCGGCCCCGGTGAGCGCCGCAAGATCCTGCTCAAGGCTGCTGACATCATGGAATCGAAGACCGCCGAGTTCTCCGAACTCGTGGTCGCCGAAACCGGAGCCACCGGCCATTGGGGCGCCTTCAACGTCATGGTTGCTGCAAGCATGCTGCGCGAAGCCGCTTCCATGACCACCCAGATCTCGGGCGAGGTTATCCCGTCCAATAAGCCGGGTTCGCTGTCCATGGGCATGCGTCAGGCCGTTGGCGTCTGCCTTGGCATCGCGCCGTGGAATGCGCCGATCATCCTCGGCACCCGCGCAGTCGCCATGCCGCTCGCCTGCGGCAACACCGTCATCCTCAAGGCATCCGAGCAGTGCCCCGGCACCCATCGTCTGATCGCTCAGTGCCTCGTTGAAGCCGGCCTTCCGACGGGTGCCATCAGCGTCATCACCAATGCGCCCGAGGATGCAGCCCAGATCGTCGAAGCCCTGATCACCAACCCGGCGGTCAAGCGCGTCAACTTCACCGGCTCCACCAAGGTCGGCAAGATCATTGGCGAACTGTGCGGCCGTCATTTGAAGCCCGCTCTTCTGGAACTCGGCGGCAAGGCGCCGCTCGTCATCCTCGACGATGCCGATATCGACGCGGCCGTGAACGCCGCCGCCTTTGGCGCCTTCGCCAATATGGGCCAGATCTGCATGTCGACGGAGCGCATCATCGTCGATGAAAAAATCGCCGACGAGTTCGTCGCAAAGCTCGCCGCCAAGGCATCGAAGCTGCCGGCCGGCGATCCCAAGGGCCACGTCGTGCTCGGTTCGCTCATCAGCCTCGAATCCGCAAAGAAGATGGATGAGCTGATCGCCGACGCCGTTTCCAAGGGTGCAAAGCTCGTGGCCGGTGGCAAGCGCGAAGGCAGCGTCGTCGAAGCGACCTTGCTCGACAATGTCACCTCGGACATGCGGATGTATCAGGAAGAAAGCTTCGGCCCGGTCAAGCCGATCATCCGTGTGAAGGATGAGGAAGAAGCGATCCTCGTTGCCAACGACACCGAGTATGGTCTCTCTGGCGCCGTCTTCAGCCGCGACATCCGCCGTGCTCTGGCCGTTGCCGCCCGCATCGAATCAGGCATTTGCCACATCAACGGGCCGACGGTCTTCGATGAGCCCCAGATGCCGTTTGGCGGTGTCAAGGGCAGTGGCTATGGTCGCTTCGGCGGTAAGGCTGCCATCTCCGAGTTTACGGAGCTGCGCTGGATCACCATCGAAGATCCGAACCAGCACTATCCCTTCTGATCACGGAAATGAAACGGCCGCCTTTCAGGCGGCCGTTTTTCTTTCGCAGGCATGTCGACAACGGTCAGTCGACCTGACCGTTGCGCGGCACGATATCTGAATAGATTCGTTTGAGGCCGCCGATGAACGCTTCCAGTTCCTCGGGCGTAAATCGCGCGGTGAATCGCAACTCATGCTGTTTCTGGATGTTGCGGGCCTGTTTCAGGATCTCGGCCCCTGCCTCGGTCAGCAACAACTCTTGGCGCCGCCGATCGATGGGGGATGGTTGCCGTTCCAGAAGATCGCGGCTTTCCAGACGGTTCACCAGTGCCATCATCGTTGCCCTGTCCATGCTGAGCTGGTTTGCGATGTCGATCTGGCTTACCCGTGGATTTGCAGCAATCAGTTCAAGCACGGCAAACTGCTTCTGCGTCAGCCCGATGTCGCCCATGGCGGCCGTGTAGTCCTGGTAGATGGCGACATTCGCCATTCTAAGGTGAAAGCCGAGAATGTCGTTGAGGCGGCCTGTACGTAATGGTGAGCCCACTTCGAAGACATCGTCGTCATTCGCGGGCCTCAGGTCATTGTGTCGAGTCATGGCTCCTCTTCCAATCATGCGGCATCGAACTTGCGGAATCATTCATGATCACTTTCGACTGCAACAGTCAAATTGCCGCTTGTCAAACATTTGGAGGTCAATTAGTATGTTTAACATACAATTCGCCAAGGAGGCCCCTGAGGGGTGGCGATGAGGAGGACAAGCATGCAGCCTGAAATCAAGTCTGTTCTGGCAGGTACGGGAGCCGTCGGCCTTGAGACGGACGATCCCGTCATCTACCGCGCCCAGGTGACGCCGGAACGGCCGGCGGTCTACGAAGTGGCGACCGGCCGAACCCTGAATTATGGCACATTGAATCTGGCCGTGGCTCGCGCCGCATACCGGCTTCTGGAGATAGTGGGTGATCGTCCGCCCATGCAGCGCATCGCCTTTCTGGGGCGCAACTCCATCGAGCAAATCACCGTCTGCCTGGCGTGTCAGCGTGCCGGTCTGGTCTTCGTGCCCTTGAACTGGCGCCTCGGCGCAGCCGAACTCGGGCAGATCATCGCCGATTGCGAGCCTTCGCTGTTGCTGCATGATGCAGAGTTCGCGTCGGTCCTCGCCGAGATCTCCGAGGTAACGCCGCGGACCATCCCCGTTGAAGGCGAAGGTGGTTGGGCTGAGCTTGTCGCCACGGCACCGAGGGCGGAACCGGCCAGCATCGATGCGGATGCACCCTGCATCATGCTTTACACCTCGGGGACGACGGGGAGCCCCAAGGGTGTGGTCATCACACGCCGCAATGCCTTTGCCTCTGCCGTCAACTTTTCGCTGGTTGGTGAAGTCACCAGCCACTCCGTCACGCTCTGTGATCTGCCGTTTTTCCACACCATCGGTCTGGTTGCGATCGGCCGCACGACGCTGATGATGGGTGGACGCCTGGTCATCTCCGATCGCTTCATGCCGGACCGCACCCTTTCCGTTCTCGGCGATCCCGCGCTCGGCATCACCCACTATTTCGCGGTCCCGCAGATGGCCGCGGCCCTTCGAAACTCTCCCGCCTGGGACGCGAAGGCTCTGAAGGCGCTGCAGGCGATCTTCATCGGCGGCGCGCCACTGTCGCCGGCGCTGATCGAGACCTTCCTCCAGGACGGCATTCCGCTCGTCAACGGCTATGGCATGAGCGAAGCCGGCACGACGATTCACATGCCGCTGGATCGTGATGCGGTCGCGCGGCACCCTGGCAGCGTCGGCTTTCCCGCGCCGCTTCTCGCCGTCCGGCTGGTCGGCGATGACGGTCAGGACGTGCCGGATGGCCAGGTTGGTGAGATCTGGGTCAAGGGTCCCTCGGTCACTCCAGGCTATTGGAACAATCCCGGCGAGACTGCCCGGGCTTTTGTCGGCGAATGGTATCGCACGGGGGATCTTGGCCGACGTTCCGAAGGCGGCGTCATCTCCGTCCCGGACAGGCTCAAGGACATGTATATCTCCGGCGGGGAGAACGTCTTCCCGGCAGAGATCGAGGCCGTCATTGGCGCGCATCCCAAGGTAAGGGATGTTGCCGTGCTCGGGCTGCCCGATCCGAAATGGGGCGAATGCGGCGTCGCCTTCATCGTTGCCCAGGCAGACTTACCCTCTGCCGACGAAATCCTCGCCCATTGTGCCGATCGTCTGGCGTCCTACAAGCGTCCGGCCCGCATCGTCTTTCTCGACCAGATCCCGCGAACGGCATCCGGAAAGGCGCAGAAGCACATCCTGCGCCAGGCCCATGCCAACAGCTGAACACCTTCGACCGGGCGTGAGCCCCCACGAAATGCCTCAAGGAGCCATCATGACTGAGACAAACACCACGCCAGATCCGGTTCTGGTCGAATTCGATAACGGCATCGCCTTCGTCACGCTGAACCGTCCGGAAAAGCGCAATGCGATGAATCCGAAGCTCAACATCCGCATGCTGGAAGTGCTCGACGAATTGGAAGCCGATGATCGCTGCGGCGTCCTCGTTCTGCGTGGCGCTGGCCAGTCCTGGTCGGCCGGCATGGACTTGAAGGAATACTTCCGCGAGAACGACGGCAAGGGCCGTGCGGCCGTCCTAAAGAGCCGCCGTCAGTCCGGTGGCTGGTGGAACCGCCTGATGTATTTCGAAAAGCCGACCATCGCCATGGTCAACGGCTGGTGCTTCGGTGGCGCCTTCACGCCGCTGGTCTCCTGCGATCTCGCGATCGCGGCAGATGAGGCCACCTTCGGCCTTTCGGAAATCAACTGGGGCATCCTGCCGGGCGGTAACGTCACCCGTGCCGTGGCCGAGGTGATGAACCACCGTGACTCGCTCTATTACATCATGACGGGCGAGACCTTCGGCGGCCAGAAGGCCCGCGAAATGGGCCTGGTCAACGAATCCGTGCCGCTGGCCGATCTCGAAACCCGCGTTCGCGCCCTATGCGCCAGCCTGCTCGAGAAGAACCCCACTGTCCTGAAGGCCGCAAAGGATACGTTCAAGCGCGTGCGCAACATGCCCTGGGAGCAGGCTGACGATTACATTTACGCCAAGCTCGAACAGATGCTCTTCCTCGACAAGAGCAATGGGCGCGCTGAAGGCCTGAAACAATTCCTTGATGACAAGACCTATCGCCCCGGTCTCGGCGCCTACAAGCGCTGAGGAGTGGACTGAGAATCCAAAAGATCGGTGACGCGTGAGCGCGTCACCGGAACGATCGTCTCCCTCAAGCATTGTAGATGTAAGCGGATCGTAGAGCGGCTTAAGACGGACTTACCCGGCACCTGACCGGATAGCGACTTGAAAGCTGGGCGGTACCGCAAACAAGGAGAACGATTATGGGTTCCACATCCGACAAGATTTCCGGCAAGGCGAATGAACTGGCCGGCAAGGCAAAGCAGGCCGTTGGCGACGCTACCGACAATCACAGCTTGGAAGCCAAGGGCGCTGCCCAGGAAGCCAAGGGTCATGGCCAGCAGGCCAAGGGCGAGGCGAAAGACGCCGTGAAGAACGTCGTCGATAAGGCCTGAGCCTTCGATGTCCGAACATTTGGCCCGCCTCAGGCGGGCCTTTTGTCATTTAGGGGTGGAGACTTCTTGTGAAGCGCTTCGCCTTATCCTTCGTACCGCGCAATCTCATGACCGGCCTGCAGATAAGCGCCTGCCTCGGCCTTGAACCGGATACGACCGGCGCGCGCAGCCATCACCTGGGTTTCCATCTTCATCGCTTCCATCACGGCAATCAGATCGCCGGCCTGGACCTCGGTCCCGTCCTCGATCTTGAAGGCCTGCAGCGTACCGGAAATGGGCGCGGTGATGCTGTCGGCATCCTCGGCTTTCGCGGTGGCCTGTCCGCTCGCATTCGCACCAGCGCCGGCAAGGCCGCCAAGACCTGAAAGCAACACCGCCGGAATACCGAGTTCATGGCGCTTGCCGTCAATTTCCACATGGGTGCGGATCAGCGATGTGTCCGATAGCGGTTCCGGTCGTGGTGCGGATGCCAGAGTCTCGGCGAAATCCGTCTCGATCCAGCGCGTGTGAACACGAAAACCATCTTCACCGGTAAAGTCGCTGGCTTCCATCGCCGCGCGGTGGAAGGGGAGAACGGTCGCCACACCTTCGATCTTGAACTCGGCCAATGCCCGGCGCGCGCGGGCCAGCGCCTGCTCGCGCGTCGAGCCGGTCACAATCAGCTTCGCCATGAGAGAATCGAAAGTCCCGGGGACGGTCGAGCCGCTGACGACGCCGGTATCGAGGCGAACACCCGGGCCCGAGGGCGGATCGAAGCGGGTGATCGCACCCGGCGTCGGCAGGAAGCCACGGCCGGGGTCTTCAGCATTGATGCGGAACTCGATCGAGTGGCCACGCGGGGCAGGGGTCTCCAGCACCTCGAGTGCCTTGCCTTCGGCAATACGAAACTGCTCCACCACGAGATCGATGCCGGTCGTTTCTTCGGTCACCGGATGTTCGACCTGCAGGCGGGTGTTCACTTCCAGGAACGAGATGGTGCCGTCGACCCCGAGTAGGAACTCGACCGTACCCGCACCCGAATAACCGGCGGCTGCGCAAATCTTCCTGGCCGCGTCATGGATCGACTGACGCTGCGTGTCGGTCAGGAAGGGCGCTGGTGCCTCCTCAATGAGTTTCTGGTTGCGCCGCTGCAGCGAGCAGTCACGTGTCCCGAGGACGAGCACATTGCCGTGTTTGTCTGCCAGAACCTGCGCCTCGATATGGCGTGGCCGGTCGAGGAAACGCTCCAGGAAACACTCGCCACGACCAAAGGCGGCCTCCGCTTCGCGCACGGCCGAATGATAGAGCTCGGCCACTTCCTCCATCTTCCAGGCGACCTTCAGGCCGCGTCCGCCGCCGCCATGGGCGGCCTTGATCGCGACGGGAAGCCCGTGCTTCTTGGCAAAAGCAATGACCTCTTCGGCGGTCTCAACCGGCCCGTCGCTGCCTGCGACCAGTGGAGCACCCACCGACTGCGCTATCCGCCGTGCCTCGACCTTGTCGCCGAGCGCTTCGATGACTTCAGGGTCCGGGCCAATCCACGCAAGCCCCGCCTCCTGCACCGCGCGGGCAAATTCCGCCCGTTCGGAGAGGAAGCCGTAACCGGGGTGGACCGCATCGGCTCCTGACCGCCTCGCAATATCGATGAGCTTTTCAATGTCGAGATAGGTATCCGCCGGGCGGCTGCCACCGAGACCATAGGCCTCGTCTGCAAGCTTGACGAACAGCGCGTCCATGTCGGGGTCGGCATAGACGGCAACGGACTGGAGCCCGTAGTCGCGGCAGGCGCGGATAATGCGCACGGCAATCTCGCCGCGATTGGCAATCAGCACTCTCTTCATCGGGGTCTCCTCACTGTCTTCTTGGGCGTCCATCGCGGCGGTCGGCGTCATGCCCTTTCGGGCACGATCTCGGCGAAGCGCGTAATGGGCCGGAACTGGATTTTTGCATTCACCGGGATCTGCCCGGCGAGATCGAGATGATATTCGGCAACCGTGCCGATGACGGGATAGCCGCCGGTCAACGGATGGTCGGCCAGGAACAGAACCGGTTGACCGCTATGCGGAACCTGGATCGCGCCGGTCGCCGTGCCCTCGCTTGGAAGCTCCGCCTTGTCCTTGCGTTCGAGCGGTTCCGGACCGGACAAACGGATACCCACACGGTTCGACTGTGGCGTCACGGCGTAGACCTGGGATGAAAGCGTCTCGATGCCTCGTTCGGTGAACCAGTCGCTGCGTGGCCCCATGACCACGTCGAGCGTGACGATTTCGCCCGGTGCGGGGCAGTCGAAGGCCGGCCTCTCGGTCAGCGATACGGGGGAAAGGTTGTGCGCGGACGTACCAATCGCAAGCACCGCGCCCAGACCAACCGGCTCTGGGCCCACGACGGCCAACGTATCGGTCGATGCGCTGCCGAGAACCGGCGCCACGTCGATACCACCGCGAAAGGCGAGATAGCTGCGCGCGCCTCGGGCGGCAAAGCCGAGCGTCACACGATCGCCGGCTTCGAGCGAGATGGGCTGATAGCTGGACGCCTCCGTCACACGGCCCTTCGCGTCCTGGATGGAAATCGGGCAGGGAGCACCCGTCAATGCCATCACACCGGGGCCGGAGATCTCGAACGAGAAACCGCCCAGCGCAATTTCGAGACAGGCGACCCCGACAGGATTGCCGACGGTGCGGTTCGCAGCCCGGAACGCGCCCTGGTCCAGCGCACCGGCCGACGAGACGCCTTGCCCCGTCTGACCGAAGCGACCGAGATCCTGTACCAGCGCCGGCATCGGGGCGGCCATAACCTTGATGGAGGTGGATGCCGAATGCTCGATAACAAGGGGCTTTGCCGCATTGGACGGGACCGAGACAGTGACAGGCTGTGTCCGTTTGGCCAGATCGAAAAAGCGGACGCGGTATCCCGGCTGGAAGAGGGCCGGCGGTTCGCGCGTCAGATCCCACATTTTCAACGGCGTCGTGCCGATGATCTGCCAGCCACCGGGGCTCGCCTGCGGATAGACGCCGGAGAATGCACCCGCGAGTGCAACGGAGCCGGCGGGGATCTTCGTCCGAGGGCTCTGGCGCCGCGGTACCTGCAGCATCGGATCGCCGCCGACGAGATAGCCGAAGCCGGGAGCAAAGCCGCAGAAGGCGACTGTGAACTCGCTCGCGGTATGTCGTTCGATCACCTCCGCAATCGACAGGCCCGTCAAATCAGCGACATCCTGGAGATCCTCCCCGTCGTAGCTGACGGGGATCTCGACCAGCATGTCGGATGGCGGGATCTTCGCCGAGAGGTCGCGCTTGCTGATCGCCGCCGCCAGCCTTTCCGCCGTCAGCGTCTCCGGACGAAAGCGGATCATCAATGTGCGCGCGGCCGGCACGATGTCGACGACACCCTCGACCGGGTCCGCCTCCAGCGAGGCGAAGAGTGCGAGCGTCTCGTCGAGATCCTTCAATTCGACGATCAGAACGGTCAGGCTGACGGGAAGAAAACGCATCTTGGCCTCAGGCGTGATAGGCGGAATCGGGAATGTCGGTGATAAACATGTGACCCGGTGCATGGGTGATGGCAAACGGAACCTTCGACGCCATGACCGCAGCCTGGGGTGTGACCCCGCAGGCCCAGAAGACCGGCACTTCGCCCGGCTCGATCCGCACGGCATCGCCGAATTCCGGTTTGCCGAGATCGGCAATGCCGAGCTCTTCCGGCGCACCCACATGCACGGGCGCACCATGCACGGCCGGGAAGCGGCCCGAAATGGTGGCAGCATCCGCCACGCGCGCAGCCGGGATAGGGCGCATCGAGACGACCAGATTGCCTTGCAGTCGACCTGCAGGCCGGCAGGCGCGATTGGTCAGGTACATCGGCACGTTCGACTTGTCGGTGATGTGGCGGATCTCGATGCCGGCCTCCATCATCGGCGTTTCGAAGGTGAAGCTGCAGCCGATCAGGAAGCTGACGAGATCGGGATGCTCCGCCCAGGCTGCACTTGCGTCCGACACCTCCTCGGCAAGTTGGCCGTCGCGCCAGATCCGATAGAGCGGCACATCGCGGCGCAGATCAGCGCCCTCGGCAAGCACGGTCGCATGCGAGCCCGGATCGGACACGTCGAGCACGGGACAGGCCTTTGGATTGCGCTGGGCATAGAGCAGGAAGTCGAAGGCCCAGTCGCGCGGCAAGACGATCATGTTCGCCTGTGTAAAGCCCGGTGCTACGCCGGATGTCGGCTCGACGGCACCCGCGCGATAGCGTTCGCGGGCTGTCCGTGCGGCGCCTGTATCGACATGGCGCAGAGTATCGAGATCGATCATCGAAGTCTCTCCTTGCGGATATCAGCGCGTCAGGAAGGACCGCACCGCGATGCCGTCCTTCTCGAAGGCCAGTCGGATCTCCTGAGCGATCGCGACCGCACCAGGGCTGTCTCCATGCACGCAGATCGATTGCGCATCGATCTTGATCGTGGACCCGTCGATCGCCTCGATCGTGCCCTCATGCGCAAGCTGCAGCATGCGTTTTGCGATGAGGCCCGCATCATGCAGCACCGCACCGGCATCACGGCGCGACACCAGTGCGCCAGCAGGCGTGTAGGCACGGTCGGCGAAAGCCTCAGCGACCACCTTCAGCCCCGAGGCACGCGCCAGATCGAGGATGGGCGAACCCGCAAGCCCCATCATCACCAGATTTGGGTCAATGGCCCGGATGCCGTCGATGACGGCCTGGCCATGTTTGGCGTCATGGGCGATGCGGTTGTAGAGCGCCCCATGCGGCTTGACGTAGCCGACTGTGACGCCTGCTGCTGCCGCCACGCCTTTGATTGCGCCGATCTGGTAGATCACATCGGCGATCAGTTCCGCCGATGTGACATCCATGTCGCGCCGGCCAAAGCCGACGCGATCCGGGTAGGAGACATGCGCCCCAACCGAAACACCGCGCTCGGCGGCAGCCTTCACGGTCTTCAAAATGCCGACGGGATCGCCGGCATGAAAGCCGCAGGCAACATTGGCGCTGGAGACGATGGAGAGCATCGCCTCGTCGTCGCCCATGGCCCAGGCGCCATAGCTTTCACCAAGGTCACTGTTCAGATCGATGGCAGTCATGTCGTCCTCCCTGTTCTCGTTCTCAGGCCGCAGTCAGCAGCGCGAAGATCGGCCCGATCGACTTGTAGCCCATGTACCAGGTGAGCGCGCAAGTAAGGGCCCCCAGGATCAGCAGCCAGCGCGGATAGCGATAGCCGCCCATCAGGTCGGAGCGCGCCCAACCGGCATAGATGAAGATCGTTAGACCGATCGGCAGGATGAGGCCGTTCAGACCACCGACGAAGACCAGCATCTGCGCCGGCGGCGTCGTGATGATGATGTAGAAGAACAGCGAGACGGCGATGAAGATAACGGTCGCGATGTTGCGGGCGCGTTCGGTCATGTCCTTCTTGAAGACGGTGACGAAGGACACCGAAGTATAGGCCGCGCCGATCACGGAGGTGATGGCGGCTGCCCAGAAGATCGCCCCGAAGATGCGCATGCCGACATCGCCGGCCGCAGCCTGGAAAGCCTGGGCCGCGGGGTTCGCAACCTTGCCGGTGACGTCGATTGCGACACCGCTGGCGACGACGCCGAGGATGGCAAGGAACAGCACGTAGCGCATGACGCCGGTGACGGCGATGCCGGTGAGGGCAGCGCGGTTCACAGCGCCGAGGTTCTCGATGCCGACCGTGCCCTTGTCGAGCAGGCGATGCGCGCCGGAATAGGTGATGTAGCCACCGACGGTACCACCGACGATCGTGGTGATCGTGGCAAAATCAATGGTGCTCGGCAGGAAGGTCTGGAAGAAGGCATCGCCGACCGGCGGCTGCGAGACGATCGCGACATAGACGGTCAGGACGATCATCAAAAGGCCGGCAACCACGATGACGCGGTCGATCGCCACACCTGCGCGGTGCGACAGGAATATGCCGATGGCGATCAGCGCGCTGATCGATCCGCCCAGCTTGGGGTCGAGGCCGAGAAGCGCATTGAGGCCGAGACCGGCGCCGCCGATATTGCCGATGTTAAAGAACAAACCGCCGACGATAACGAGGATCGCCAGCACATACCCGGTGCCGGGAATGGCGGCGTTCGCGATGTCGGAGGCGCGCATCTTGGTCAGCGTCACGATCCGCCAGATGTTCAGCTGCACGACGAAGTCGATCAGGATCGAGGCGAGGATCGCGAAGGCAAATGCGGATCCAAGCTTGGTCGTGAAGGTGGCTGTCTGGGTGATGAAGCCCGGTCCAATGGCAGAGGTCGCCATCAGGAAGATTGCGGCGATCAAGGCGCCGCGGCGCGTCTTGGCGGACATACCGCCGGATGCGGCTCCCTCGGGAGCTGTCGATGTCTGTTCCATGTTACCCTCTCGGTTGACCTGTCCCGGCTTGCGCGGGGCTTGTTGTTCACCTGCAGGGCCAGCCTCTCGTGGTTTCACAATTCTGTCAATATTGTTCAACGATTTTATTTTATCGTTCTACTTGGCTGCCTTAATGTTGAGCAATTTGATGCTCGGATAAGCAGATTCCGAATCTCCAAGAACAATTTTTGGCCGTGATTGGCTCCCGCCTTGCTGCGATTTCGCACATGGACGATAAGGCAGCGAAGCTGTCCACCGATCGTCGCTTCGGGATGGCTTGTGAAGCTGCACCGGTCTGACCGGCACCTGGGGAATGAGCATGGCAGAGACGGAAACGACAGCGGCATTGGCGCCACGCCTGGCGGAAGCAATTCGCGACAGACTGATCAGCGGAGAGCTGAAGCCTGGACAACGCTTGTCTGAAGCTGCCCTGAGTGCCGATTTTGCTGTGTCTCGCAATTCGCTGCGCGAGGCATTCCGGCTACTGACCAAAGACGGTCTGCTTCAGCATGAACCGAATAGGGGTGTCTTCGTCGCAACGCCCAGCATGGCCTCGATCATCGATATCTACCGCGTTCGCCGCCTGGTCGAGTGTCAGGCACTGTCCAATGCTTATCCCAACCATCCGGCAGTTATTCGCATGCGGGTGGCAGTCGAGACCGCCCGTGCGGCGAGCAAGCTCAACGACTGGACTGCGGTCGGTAGCGAGAACATGAAATTCCACGCAGCAATCGTCGATCTAGCCGATAGTGAAAGACTGACGGGCTTTTATGCGCAGATCGCCGCTGAACTCCGCCTGAGTTTCGGTCTGCTCAAGGAACCCGAACTGCTGCACGCACCCTATGTCGAAATGAACGCTGCCATTCTAGAAAAGCTTGTGGCAGGCGAACCGAAGGGAGCCGCCGCCGCCTTGGAAGCCTATCTCCTGCAGTCCGAACGGACGGTGCTGGCGGCCTTCTCGCGGATCTGAAGACGCAACGCCCAGGCTCGCGTTCAAAGGGAAGCTGTAATGCCTCCGTCCACATAAAGGATGTGGCCGTTGACGAAGGACGACGCGTCGGACGCGAGAAAAATGCAGGCCCCAGCCAATTCCTCGACCTTGCCCCAGCGTCCCGCCGGCGTGCGCTTCGACAGCCAGGCCGTGAACTCCAGATCTGCAACGAGGGCTTCGTTGAGCGATGTCTCGAAATAGCCAGGCGCAATCGCATTGCATTGCAGCCCATGGCGCGCCCAATCCGTCGCCATGCCCTTTGTGAGGTTCCCGACGGCTCCCTTGGTCGCCGTATAGGGCGCGATCGTCGGACGCGCGAGGGCCGTCTGGACGCTGGCGATGTTGATGATCTTGCCGCGCCCGCGTCCGATCATGTGACGGGCGACGGCCTGGCCGACATTGAAAACGCTCGAGACATTCGCGGCCAGCAGCCTTTCGAAGGCCTCAGGCGGGAAGTCTTCAAGCGGCGCCCGATGCTGCACGCCGGCATTGTTGACGAGGATGTCAATCGGACCGACTTCCGACTCGAAGCGATCGACCGCCTCGCGCACGGCCATGTGATCAGTAACGTCAAAAGGCAGAATCCTGGCTCCGGGCCCGAGCTTGGCTGCTGCCGTCTCGAGCTTGTCCAGGCCACGGCCGTTGAGCACGATTTCCGCGCCGGCCTGTTGCAAGCCGGAGGCGAGGGCAAAGCCGATGCCCTGCGAAGAGCCTGTCACCAGCGCGCGCCGCCCCGAAAGATCAAAGAGCTTCTGCATCATTTCCAACTCCACCATGCACCCCAGCCACCGCGGACTTGGTCAAAGGTGTAACAAAGTCAAGCAAATCGGGTTTGCCTCATGCGATTGGAAGGGTTTCTTCTGCGGTCTGGCTCGCCTCTCTGAAGCGCGCCTCGAATTCCAGCCGCAGTGCCCGGCGGGTTTCCGCAGCGCGCTGTCGACGCTTGCGAACCTCTGTTTGCGGCATGTAAATCGGTACCGCCGTCGGTCTGCCTTCGGCATCGACGGCAACCATGGTGAAGTAACAGGAGTTGGTGTGCCGCCGCTCGCCGGTCCTGATGTTTTCGGCCTCGACCCGAATGCCGACCTCCATTGATGTCCGGCCGGCATGGTTGATCGAGGCCCGGAACGTCACGAGCTCTCCGACATGGATCGGTTGGCGGAACACGACCTGATCGACCGAGAGGGTGACCGCATATTGCTGCGAGTAGCGCGAAGCGCAGGAATAGGCCACCCGATCGAGCAGATTGAGCAGCGCGCCCCCGTGCACCTTGCCGGAAAAATTGGCCATGTCCGGGGTCATCAGGACCACCATCTCCAACTGGCTGGTGTCGTGCGTCGTGTCCATGAGATCCCTCTGCCCTCTATTGCGGGACAATCCTATTGTGCGCCTCCACAAAGACGCAAGTGGCAGACGTCATCGCTGAGATTGCAGGCGCTGACAATCAGGCGGCGAATGTCCGTTCGCCGTCTGCGTGATCGGCCGTCTCTGCCATCCATCCCCAGAAGGAGAGGTGGAAGTCACGGATCTCGTTCAGCATTTGCGGGGTAAGCGCGGTTCGATGCGAGCGGCGGTCCTGGAGCACGAACCCTCGGGCTTCTGCTCCGTTGACGACATTGCGCAGATGGGAGTGGGAGATGCCGAGCCTCTCGGCGAGCTGTCGCGTGTCGAGGAAAAACCAGTGTGTCTCCTGTTCGCCGGCATCCTCATAATGAGCCCGAAGAAGCGCAAGCGCGATCCGGTCGCCGCAATCGAACCGGTCGAACCAGGACCATGCATCCTGGCCGTGGGTCGTGTGCGACCTGACCCGGTCGAGCATCAGCCTCGCCGCCGCAATATAGCGCAGTGCGAAAACCTCGTCGCTCTTCAGTCGGTGCGTGCTGCCGGTCGGCAAGAGCCCGGCCACTTCCGCGCAAGTCATGTGATGCGACAGCCAGGTCTTCAGACCGTCGAGCAGAGGTGGCTTGGCGAGCAAGATCCTTGTTCGACGGTCTCCCTCATGATCGACCGCCTCGATGAAGCGGGCAAACCGGAGCAGTGCGAAGAAGGTGGAGAGCGTTCTCGACCGTCCCATCTCCGCCTGGATGCGCGTCAGCGTCGGCCGCTCGCCGAGCCCGAGTTCGGCCTTGCAATGCATCACGGCAAGCAGGCCCGCTGCATGGGACTGAAGGTTGCGGCCGAAGATCTTGTTTATTAGTTTTTCGCCGAAATGCATGGGCAGAATGCTGTTGGCACAATATCGGATCGCGTCTTCATAGGCCTGATCGTCCAGCCGTGCCCGCCATGCATCCATGCTTCGTCGCCCCCATCGTCACCGAACAAAGCTATCACGCTTTCCCGCACACTGCCGTGACAGCGATTACACCGCGGCAGCGGCATCATTGAAACGGCAGAATGCGCGGGGACACCGATCGATGCAGATTTTAGACTCCCGTCATGTCCGCATTTGGAGAAGTATGCGACCGCCGACCCTGCCGGCGCGTCCGCCGGGGCATGTCTGGATTGCCGCCGCACCTAAGCCTGTTTCAAGTCATTTCATCACGCGCGGTCCCCATTTATGCCGCACGATTTTTCCTGTCATGCCCCGGCGGATTGCCGGCCGATAACGCTGATCGCGCCGGATGCATTCATGGTCGTGAAGACGAGCTCGCCACTGCGCGGAACGATCGATGTCAGCCCCGTGATGTTGACTTGATGCGTGACGAGCACCAGAGGCAGGTCGCCCGGACTGCTCGACAGCCAAGCCCTGAGCGCTTCCGTCTGCGTCGCCCCGTTCTCCGGCAGGCCGAAAAAGGAATTGAGAAGCGGCTGCGGCGACACCGGTCCGAGGTCCATCAGACGTGCGGTGTCGAGACACCGGCACCATTCGCTCGAATAGACCGCCGCCCTGTCGATCCCCTTTTCGCGCAGCAAGGAGCCGATGCGCTGCGCCTGGGTCCGGCCCTCATCGGAGAGATTGCGTTGCGTGCTGCAATCGCCCAGGCGCATGCCCGGAGGATCGCCTGTCCCTGGCGCGATCGCATGCCGGAGAAGCACGAAGGCGCGCCTGGTGCGCAGTTCTTCCCAGGGATCGGCACTGCGCGCCGGCTTGCTCGCCAGCACGAACAAGGAAGTCATCAGAAAAGAGCGTCGCGAAGGCATGGCGGTCGTTCCCTGGGCTCAAGATATCATTTTCTTCGTTCTACGGTGTCCGAAGCCCTGGGGATTGCGCCGAGGCTGCACATCTGTGTGAACGGACAGTATTTGGCGTCACATCATCGAAGCCTGATGCGGCCCGTAAAGATTGCATTCACCTTTTCCCGGTAAAGCTTTGTTAGCAATTCCCAGAGGCCCCGGGTGTCCGACTTCGAATGCGCCCGGCATTAGTTTTGAGTTCTGTGCCATGCGTTCCAAGGTCGTCCCCTCGCTCCTCATCGGCTGTTTGGTGCTTGCCGGCTGCAGCGCTCGGACCAATCCGATAGACGCCTTGCAACTTCGGTCGAAGCCGGCACCTGAACAGGTTCAGACTGCAGCAGCCCCGACACCTGCCGTCGCTGTCAACGAGCAAACGGGCTCCATTTCATCCGTCGCATCGACATCCGGCCGTGATCCGCAGGCTTTGTCCTGGGCTGGGGACACGCCGAACCAGGCGCATTTCGATACGCCGTCCTTGACGGCCGGCATGCCCGTACCCGATCAGCGGCCAATGGCCATGCTGTCGTCCCCGATACGCGCGGTCCTGGCACCCCGGGACCCGGCAGCGCGGTCCAGCGGACGTCATCGTGTCTACAATCAGCGCTTCAGCGACGCCAAGCCGATCAATTTCGGCAAGGTGGCACCAAAACATCATGCCGTACACGGCGTCGACGTTTCGCGCTGGCAGGGCAACATTGACTGGCAGACGCTGCGCAGCCAGGGCGCCAACTTCGCCTATATCAAGGCGACCGATGGCGGCGACCATCTCGATCCGATGTTTCGCACCAACTGGGATCGGGCCAAGGAGGCCGGCGTAAAGCGCGGCGCCTATCACTTTTTTTATTGGTGCCGCGTGGCCTCGGAGCAGGCGGACTGGTTCATCCGCAACGTGCCGCGTGATCCGGATGCCCTGCCGCCCGTCATCGACGTCGAATACAATGGCGAATCCAGCTGCCGCTTCCGCCTATCGCCGGAAAAGGCGCGCGAAAAGATGCAGGTCTTCATGGATCGTCTCGAGCGGCACTACGGCAAGCGGCCGGTCATCTACACGGCCCCTGACTTCTATAAGGACAATCTACGCGGCCACTTCCTCGACTATCCCTTCTGGCTGCGCTCGGTCGCGGCCCATCCGTCCAAGGTTTATCCGGGCCGCAAATGGGTCTTCTGGCAGTATTCCGGCTCCGGTCTCTCTCAGGGCGTCAACGGCAAGATCGACCTGAACGTCTTCTATGGCTCGGTTGCTGACTGGCAGAACTGGGTTGCAGGAAAGAAGAGCTGGGAGAGGGTCGCGGGCCTGCGCTGAGGCCCGCGTCGACATCACGGTGTCAGATTGGCGACGGCTCCGTCACAGGCGGATCGCGCGTCTCGTCGGGATTGGGCGTCGGCAGCTCGTCCGGCAGGAGGTCCGGCTGCGGTTCCTCGATAGGGACTTCCGGAGCCCAGGTGGGAGCGGGCATCGGGGGCTGGTCGTCATAGGGTGTCGAAGGGTTTGGGGTCGTCATGATCATCTCCCTGAGAGCCGCCCGCCGCAGAATGCGGTCGGGTTCGGCGTTATAAAGAAGCAATCCCGCCGCCCTCGACTTTGTTCCTGAAAACCCGGCCGCCCTCATTGCCGCCGTTCCACGCTCCTCGCATCCGTGCCGGAACTTTCCGCTTGTCCATATTGTTCGATCCACCGGATGAACCGAGCAAGAGGGCGAGTGGATGGACGAACAGCGATCAAAGCCCGAAGACGAGCGGCCCATCGATCCGGAGTACAGGGTGTTTCCCAAAAGCTGGGGCCCGGAATACATCGCCGCAGGTGAGGTTCGGTTTCGCCTGTGGGCCTCAGGCATCGAGACACTGAACCTTCGTCTGATCGATGAAGAGGTGCCGATGACGGCCATGGGCGATGGCTGGTGGGAGCTTCTCGCGACCAATATTGCACCCGGTACGCCTTATGCTTTCGTGCTCCCGGATGGGACACATGTGCCCGATCCCGCCGGCCGTGCTCTCGAAAAAGATGTCCACGGTCCATCGCTCGTCGTCGACCCGACCGCCTATCGGTGGAAGGCCGGGGCTTGGAGGGGCCGTCCATGGTCTGAAGCCGTGGTCTATGAAATCCACGTGGGTACTTTCACCGACGAGGGCACCTTTGCTGCGGCGGCAGCGAGATTGCCTGCCCTCGCAGATCTCGGGGTGACGCTCATCGAACTTATGCCCGTTGCCGCCTTCGGAGGCGAGCGGGGCTGGGGTTACGACGGCGTGCTGCTCTACACGCCCCACCCGTCGTATGGATCGCCCGATGACATGAAGGCCTTCATCGATGCCGCCCATGGCCTCGGTCTGATGGTCATGCTCGATGTCGTCTACAATCACCTGGGGCTCGATGGAAATCACCTGCAGGTCTACGCGCCGGATCTCTTCATGGCTGAAGGCACACCCTGGGGACCGAGGCCGGATGTATCCCGCAAGCCGATGCGTGACCTACTCCTGGAAAACGCGCTCTATTGGCTGGAAGAGTTTACCTTCGACGGCCTACGCATAGATGCCGCTGACCGGATTGAAGACGCAGACAGCGAAGAGCATTTCGTCGAGGAGTTGGCGCTTCTGATCCGCAAGACTTTGCCGGGGCGCCACGTCCATCTGGTGGTGGAAGACAGTCGGAACATCACGGCTCTGCACGAGAGAAGCGAGGACAACGCGGTCCGCCTCTATGACGCGGTCTGGAATGATGGCTATCACCACCTCATCCATGCCTGGGCCACTGGCGAGCACAGTGGGCATTTTAAGGTTTTCGCCGATAACTTCTGGCCGCGCATCGCAAAGACGCTTGCAAGCGGCTTCGCCATCCAGGGGGAACTGATCGAGGGCAAGGGCGATGCGCTGGTCGGCGAACCCAGTGGACACTTGTCACCTGTTACCTTCATCAACTTTCTGCAGAATCACGACCAGATCGGCAATCGCGGCCGAGGCGATCGCTTGTGGAGCCTGATCGACCCCGATCTTGCCGAGCGGCTGATGGTGATCCTGCTGCTCGCGCCCCAGATCCCATTGCTCTTCATGGGCGATGAATTTCGATCACGTGGCAGGTTCTTCTTTTTCAGCGACTACCCTGAAAATCTCGATCAGAACGCTCCCGAGGATCGACTGCGGGAAGCCAGGGCTTTCGGCACGCAAGACCTCCAGCTTAGAGAACTTCGCGACCCGAATGACCTCGACACCTTCATCGCCTCCAAGCTTGACTGGCGGGAGGCTGAGGCGGAACGAGGAATGGAGTCACGGACCGTCTGTCGTGACCTGCTCGACAAACGAAAGCGTCACCTGATGCCCTTGCTTGCAGATGTTGGCGGCGGCGTCGGCCACGTACTGATGGCGGAGGAGGGAAGGCTAGCAATCGACTGGCAGTTGGGGGAGCATCGCTGGCAGTTGCGGGCAAATTTTGGTGATGAGGCAACGACCCTGCCGCCGGTTCACGGTGCTACCATCCATGTGATGCCGCCAAACGCTCACGCGGACATACGGGATCTCTCTCGCTTCCCCGCCAGAAGCCTGATCGTCGCCTGCGGCTAGCAGGCGCTAATGGAGAAAAATCGCATCTGGGAAGGAACCCTTCAGCTGATTGCTTGTTCTAGGGACATCAGGAGGAGTGCGGCATGACTGAGGTATATTGCGATATTATTCCCCAAGCCAATGGCTGGTGCTTTTTGTCGGAGGAAGGGCAGTCAGCCGTCTATCCGAGTTATCGGCTCGCAGTTGAAGCTGCGCGAGAATATTCCGCCAGCCAGGTTTCCATCCGCAAGGTGACGGTTCTGCGCCAGCAGGATTTGCGGGGGCGGATGCAGGAGATCGCAGGCATTGCGCAGGCATGGGGGCCGGACGGCACGTCCGGCATGGGCAGACGCGCCTGACGTTGCGTCTGGCCGTAAAAATCGGAAAATAGGTGAAACCGATCGACGCAGAGGTGATCCAGGCAGAGCCGTTGGATTGGCGTGACGCCTTTCCATGGCGTCAAGCTGTCATGCGACAGAGCGGCTCCTGCGAAGGAAAGTCCCCGATGTCACGGCGCTTCGCCGCTTTCCATCCGAACCGTGACCTTTTCGACCCCGGGAACTGCAAGCGCAACTTCCACCGCCCTGTCCATCTCGTCGCGCGTCGCCACCACGCCAAACAGGAAGATCTCCTTCCCAGTTGCGACGACGCGAAGGCCTTCGGCCCCAACGCCGTCGGAGGCGGCCAGCGCGTCGGCAACCTGCTGCTCAAGCTTGGCCTCAGCTGGAAACTCTTCAGCCACTTCCGGCGCCTCACCATGGAAACGCTGCGGTTTGAAAATCATGGCAACCTCCTGTGTCGCGATCATTGTTCTAACGCCCGCACGCGCATTTGGTTCGCCAAGGCCCCCTTGATTTCTGGACCCGGCTACAGGAGGGCGGCCCCTTGAACCGCGTCGGCAGGTTGTTCGCTGGTCTCTTTCCGACGGCGTCGATCGGCTCCTACCTTGCCGCAATGGTCGTTCTGGCGACAGTACCGCTGCTCGCCTTTGTCGCCTTTTTGCTGTTGCAGCTCGAGAGATCGCAATTTCAAACTATGCGCACCGACGTAGCGGATGACGCTCAGGCCATTAGCCGTGCCGTCGAGCGCAAAATCGCCGATATGGAAACGACGCTTGCCCTTGTGGCAAACTCCGTCGAGTTGCAGCAGGGCGACCTTCAGGCATTTCACGCGCGCGTCGGAGATAGCCTCAGGGAAAGCTCTCTATATGTCATGTTGGCGCGGCGGGATGGGGTGCAAATCCTGAACACGCGGATGCCTTGGGGCGCTACGCTGAAACCTATGGCCAATCCGGGCTCGGTCATGGCGGCCCTGCGCTCCGGCAAGGTAGAGCTCTCAAGCGTCTTCTTCGGGGCGACGAGTGAGCGCTGGGTGGTCAACCTCACCATGCCCGTAACCGCGCAGGCTTCGGACGGCATCGACGCCATCGTGCTCACCCAGGATGCGGCGAGCCTTGCAAGCCTCGCCGCCCGTCAAGCCTTGCCGTCAGGATGGTCGTCCGCGCTGGTGGATGGCGATGGTCGCATCGTCGTGTCGAATGGCGCCGAAAACCAACCATCCGGCACTGAGATCGAGCAAAGCTGGCGGGATCTGATGTATGGCTCCAACAGCAGTGCAGTCTTTTACCAGGATGGTCGGCAGTATCTGATGGGATATGCGAAAGTCGCCGACTGGCCATGGCGGGCTCTGGTCTGGGGCCCGGTCGACAGCCTCAAGGGCTCGTTCATTACCCTGTGGCAGAGCCTCTTGATCGGCAGCCTCGTGCTACTCACTCTGCTGCTCGGCATCGTTCTCGTTGCGGCACACCATTTGCGCTCAGCGATCCGCAGGATTGACTTGATGGCGGAGCGCATCGGTCATGGTGAGATCGTCTCGCCGGAGCGCACCAAGATCGTCGAGGCAAACCAGGTGGCCGTAGCGCTGTCGAATGCGTCCTTCGACAGGGCGGAGGCGGAGGAGCGCATCCACTTCATCCTGCAGGAACTCGTTCACCGCACAAAGAACATCCTCTCGCTGGTCCAGGCGATGATGCGGCAACTGGCCCGAGGCACCGATGACGTCGAAGAGTTTCAGCGCGCCGTCAGCGGGCGTCTGGCAGGGCTTGCCCAATCGATCGAGGCGCTGGCCAAGCAGCAATGGGGAGGCATTCCGCTGTCTTCGCTCGTCGACTTGCAGATGACCACCGTCACGGGATCTGTGGATCGCATCCATCGCCGCGGTCCGGATCTGCTGGTCAACGCGAATGCAGTCCAAAACCTCGGCCTGGTTTTTCACGAACTGGCGACCAATTCCGTCAAATACGGTGCACTATCGGTTCTCGAAGGTCGGCTTCGGATCGAATGGGAGGTGCTAGAGCCTGAGACGCCGGATGAAGAGCCCCGACTTCGGCTGCAATGGATCGAACAGTGCGGCCCGCCGGTCACAAAGCCCTCTCGGCGTGGCTTCGGATCGACCGTCATCGATCGTCATGCGGCGAGCGCATTTGGCGGCGATGTCACGATCGATTTCGACCCCGCAGGCTTGCGTTGGACGCTGGTCGCGCCGCTGTCCTCCTTCCTTGCAGGGTCGACCGACTAGGTTTGCACAGGAACCTTTCGGTGCGTCATGCGGTTGATGATGACCATTTTGGAGGACTGACCATGACTGACGAACGCCATAAGGCCGACAAGACCCGAATCCATGACGATGCGAAGGGCCAGTTCGCGGGCACACAGGCCGGCGGCGACAACGACGGTGTTGCCAGCGCCAAGCCGACCGTGGTGACAGGATCCGAAGACGCTACCGTAAACAAATGGCCTCCGGGCAAGAAAGACCCGCCGAAAGACTGGGACACCAATTTCGACATTCGTGACCAGACCAACCGAAGCTAATCAGCTCAGAATTTGTCTGATCCCATGCACACGCCATTGATCTGTGCGGGCACTGCCACGAGCGCGCGGGAGCGCTCACGAAGCGGCAGATCGGCGCGCAGCGGCAATGCCACCTGCGGATGTTCCTTGATCGCTGTGCTGCTATGCTTCGGCTTGCGTACCTGTGCGAGCAGCTTCGTAATTATTTTTGTGATCATATTCATTTCCTCTCCTTGATCGCCTCGGTAAAGCCGTTCGGTTCATTGAGGTCAGTCACCGTGCGCCGGAGGGCCGCTGCGCGCGCCTTGGCCGTATCTAGGATCTCCCGGATCACCTCACCCTTCTCATGACCGCGCCCAATCCCGGCAGATGGCTCTGCGCCCGGATCTTCCGCGCCGTCGCGTAGAAGCACCTCCTGTTCGAGATTGCGCAGCAATTCTGGAGCACTCTCCGGTGAGATCAGGATTTCGCTCAGCAGCGAGACCAGGATTTCCCGGTGTGCGTTGAGCCGGGCCTCCAGGATCTTCAAATCGCTGTCCACGGTGTCTTCTCCCTGTATTGGTCAGCCTTCGACTAGGGGAACATTGGGCCGCCCCAAATGTTTCCTGAAGACGTAATTTCTTCTGTCGAAAAGGAGTGGATCATGTCCGAGACGGTGCGTCCGCCACGCTGGCGTCGCTTCCCCGACCCGCGTGACCGGCTGATTGTCGCGCTGTTCGCCCAGTTGGAGGCAGAACGGCAGACACGCGAAACACTGCGCCAGGCAATCCGCTCTGGCGCCATCGATCCCGCTGTTCTCGAGGCCATCGCCGAAGACCCGGTTCCGGCGAGCAGCGATGACATTGCAGCGCTCGAACGCACCATCGCTTTTCGCGAGCGCGTGCAACGCGATGGCGACTATCAAAGAGAGGATTGGAGATGAACCTGACGAGGGCGACGGCGGTACTCGCCGTCTTGGGGCTACTCACAGCATGCGGCGATGGCAACAACAGCAGCAGCGGAAGTTCCACCGATACGCAGCAAGAGGGCACCCCAGACACCTTGCCTGCAATGGAAACCGACCGCGATCCCACCCCGCAGACTGGGACGGGTGGTGCAGGCCAGAGCAGGCCTGATGGGCAAACCAATCCCTGATTTTCCAGCCTGAAACGAACAGAGGGCCCGGCATCTTCCGGGCCCTCTGTTCATGTGGAATGACAGCTTGGGTCAGTGATGAAACTCGGCACTGGGTTCCGTCAGCCGTCCATACACTTCCGCATAGCTTTCTGCACTACGGTCCCAGGAATAGTCTGCACGCATCGCCTGTAACTGCAGCCTTGCCCACTGGCGCTTGTCGCCATAAGCATCGACTGCACGACGCAAGGCATGGCGCAGACCCTCCGGTCGAACCGGATGGAACTGGAAGCCGGTCGCAGCGCGGGCTGAAATCGCCGCATCATTGGCGTCGATGATGGTCTCGGACAGGCCTCCGGTTCGCGACACCACAGGCACGCATCCGTAGCGCAGCGCATAGAGCTGTGTCAGGCCACAAGGCTCGAAACGCGATGGCTGGATGATGGCGTCAGAGCCACCGTGAATGAGATGCGCGGTCGGCTCACTGTAGCCGACGGAGACTGCCATGCGTCCGGGGAAGCGGGCGGCTGTCGCCTTCAAGGCATCCTCGATCTCGTGGTCACCCTGGCCGTGCACGATGAGCCGGCCGCCACGATAGAAGATCTCGTCCGCGACTTCGGCCAGCATGTCCATGCCCTTTTGCCACGTAATGCGGGTAACGGCTGAAAAGAGCGGCCCGTCGCCCGGCTCCAGATTGAAGCGCTCGAGCAGCAGGGCCTTGTTGTTCTTCTTGTTGCGCACGGTCTTCACGTCGTAGCGGAAAGGCAGGTACGGATCCGTGGCCGGATTCCAGACCTCCTTGTCGATCCCGTTGACGATCCCTTGCAGTCTGTCCGCACGCGCGTTCAGCACACCGTCCAGTCCCATGCCGAAGGTCGGCGAGAGAATTTCCCGCGCATAGGTGGGGCTGACGACAGTGATGTGATCGGCCGTCACCAGGCCACCCTTCAGGTAGCTGATGTCGCCGAAATATTCCATGTGCTCGACGGAATAGACCTCCGGCGGCAAGCCGATCCGCGGCAGGAGCGACGCCGAATACTGACCTTGGAAGGCGAGGTTGTGGATGGTGAGCACGACGGGCACTGCAGAGCCCATCTGGCGGAGATAAACAGACGTCAGCGCAGACTGCCAGTCATGGGTATGCACCAGATCCGGCTTCCAGCCGGGCAAAACCCCTGCCGCAATCTCGGCGCCGGCAAGCGAAAGCACTGCAAACCGCTTCCAGTTGTCGGCATGATCGAAGCCGTGTTCGTCGACATAAGGACCGCCCGGACGATCATAGAGCGCCGGTGCATCAAGGACGAAGAGGCTGAGGCCGTCGATCTCCAGATGGCGCAAGGTCGCCTTTTCGCCGAGCAGATCGTCGAATTCCATGAGCGGCGGATGAAGGCGCGCGAGCGCGAGGATCGACGGATATCCGGGCACGAGCGTGTGGGTCTCGATGCCATAGGAGGAAAGTGCCTTCGGCAGCGCTCCGGTTACGTCCGCCAGACCGCCGGTCTTGACCAGCGGATAAATTTCCGAGGTGACTGCCAGCACATGCAGAGGTACCCGTGTCGGGTAATGACGGCGCGGGCCATCCTCCTCCTCGTCCCGGTGATAGGCTTCCCGCACCCGCTGGATGAATTGCGCCCGGCTGAGTGCCAGTGAAAGATCGACTCCCGCCACTTTGGTCACCCTTTCCGGCTCCTTGAAGCCTTTTTGACCGGACGAACCGGCTCCTCGGTGATCACGAGACCTTCCTGCTCTGCCGAGGTCTTGGCCTCGGCGATCCGACGGCCCGACTTGGCCGTAGTCTGGCGTGCTGATGCCTGCAGGGTTTCCCAGTCGGTGAGTGCTGTCTGCCAATGTGCTTCGTCCCGGCCATCGGGACGACCTTCCTCTTCCCACAGCGAATAGGCTCGCCGGGCAATCCAGTCATAGTCGCGTTCAGGCATGGCAATTCTCCGTCGTCGCCCAATGCCCGTTCCACACGCAATCGTCTTCGGCCGAGCGCGGTCTCGTCGCACCCGCCGGCTCACCGGCTAGATCTGTCTTCGATACCCCCATACCGACTTCGGATCCTCCGGCTCAACATTGGAGAAGAACAGGCAAGATAGGAACGCCATCAGGGGCAAACGGTTCCCGTTGCAACTGGCGATTTGAGCGGTCATCGGAACTGTTCCTTGCCGGGGGCGTTTTCCGGGCAGTGCCGTGGCTGGATGCCGTTCGGGAGGTTGGGCAAATGGCGCAGCGTGCGTTCTGGAAGGGTTATCTGAAACTGTCTCTCGTGACCTGTCGGGTGGCGATGACGCCGGCCGTCACCGAAAGCAGCAAGCTTCGTTTTCACAACATCAATCGCAAGACCGGCAACCGGGTTGTCAGCCGCTATGTCGATGCCGAAACCGGCAAGCCCGTCGACGATGAAGATCAGGTGAAGGGCTACGAGCGAGGCGAGGACGATTACATCCTGTTCGAGGATGATGAACTCGATGATGTGGCGCTGGAAAGCACACGGACGATCGATATCGAGAGCTTCGTCCCGCGCAGTTCGATCGGCTGGATCTGGTACGACAGCCCGCATTATCTGGCGCCCGCTGACAAGGTAAGCGAGGAAGCCTTCGCCGTCATCCGCGAAGCCATGCGCAAGACCGACACCGGCGGCATCGCCCGTCTCGTACTCTATCGCCGCGAACATGCCGTGCTCCTCGTCCCCCGCGACGACGGCATGGTCGTCTGGACGATGCGCTACGGCGATGAGGTTCGCGAACCTGATCCCTTCTTCAAGCAGGCAGGCCGTTCCGAAGTCTCGGCCAGTGCCAAGACCATGATGAAGAAGCTGATGGAGGCACGCCTCAGAGACTGGGATCCGAAGCTCGTCCGGGATCCGGTTGAGGAGCGCCTGCACGAAATCATCGAAAGCCGCACCAAGAAGTCCAAGCGGACGAAGCCGAAGAAAGCGACAGAACCTGAGCGCAAGGACAATGTCATCGACATCATGGAAGCCCTCAAGCGAAGCCTCGCTTCTGAGAAGAAGACGACGCGGAAATAGCGTTCCCTAGCGGACCTTTCTCTTTTTCCCGAGTGTAAACACCAGCGGCACTTCAGCCTTGCGGAAGTCGGCCCATGGATCGGCATCGAGGCTCGCCAGCCGTGCGGGCACGTTTTCGACGGTGAAATGGTTGGGAAGGATGTCGGGGCTCAACTCCTCGAACGAGAGCGGCATCGACACGGGTGCCCCGGGCCGAGCGCGGGTGGAATAGGGGGCGACCGCCGTCGCGCCCCGTCCGTTGCGCAGGTAGTCGATCAGGATCTTGCCCTTGCGTTTTGCCTTGCTGACCGTCGAGACATAATCGGTCGGACTGTCAGCGCTCATGCTGTCCGCCAGCGCCTTCATGGCCGCCTTGACGTCGGGCCATTTCGCTTTCGGCTTGAGTGGCGCCACCACATGCAAGCCTTTCCCACCCGAAGTCTTGACGAAACCTGTAAGGCCCATGTCCTCAAACCGCTGACGCACCTCGAAGGCCGCTTCAATCACCCGTTCCCAGGTGACATCGGGACCGGGATCGAGGTCGATATTCACCATGTCCGGCCGCTCGAGATCGCCGGCCCGCGAGCCCCAGGGGTGGATTTCGAGCGCAGCCCCCTGTACCAGGGAGAGCAGCCCTTCGATATCGTGGATGCCCACGTGACCCTCGTCGTCTTGTGGGTCGCGGATGGTGATGATCTCCTTGCGCATACCGCGCCAACCATGTTTCTGGAAGAAGCACGCCTTCTCGTGCCCCTCCGGGCATCGCAACAAGGCGAGTGGCCGGTCGACGATGAACGGCGCGATACGGGGCCAGACCATGGCATAATAGTCCGCAAGCCCTTCCTTCGTGACGCCAGCCTCCGGCCAATAAAGCCGGTCGGGATGTGTCAGGGTAATGTCACGGCGTGCAGCCTGCGCTTCGGCCTTTTTCTTCCTGTCCGTAGCCGAGCCAGTCTTGCCAGCCCCGGCCTTCTTGGTCGATGCAGCTTCCGTCGGGACCTCCTGGATCACGTCCCTTGCAGCCTTGTCTTCGCGCAGCCCACGGAAGGATGCATGGCGCAGGTGAGCGTCCCCAGTCCATCCGCGAAATTCGATCTCGGCGACCAGTTCCGGCTCGACGAAGACCGCATCCTTGCGCTCCGCCCTCGTCAGCTTGTCTCTGAACGGGCTCTTGTCGCACAACAGTGGCTGAAGCCTGGTGAACACCTGCCGGGCCAACGTTCGGCTGTATCCGGTACCGACACGCCCGACATGACGCAGTCCATCCGCCTCGTTGACGCCCATGATCAGAGAACCGATGGCTTTGTCGGAAACGGAAGAGGGCACATAGCCCCCGATGACCAGTTCCTGGCGGGCAGTGCATTTCGACTTGACCCACTCCCGTCCGCGACCGGACCGGTAGGTCGCATCGGCGACCTTGGAGATCACCCCTTCGAGACTGAGACGACAGGCATGTTTAAGGACGAGATCGCCGCTCTCGTCGAAATGGCTGGAATACTTGAGCGGCACGCCGGCCTCGCTGATCAATGGCTCCAGCAGTGCCTTGCGGTCCCTGAGCGAGGCGCCGGTCAGGTCCTGTCCGTCAAGATGCATGATGTCGAAGAGGTAGTATGTGAAGCGATCATCACGACCGTCGCTCAGATCCTGCTGAAGGAGAGAAAAGTCGCTGCTGCCATTGCCGCTTTCGACCACGATTTCACCGTCGAGCAGTGCCATCTGAACAGGCAGCCCCTTCAGAGCCGACACCAGCCGCTCACCGAAGCGCTCCGTCCAGTCCAGCCCCGTCCGCGTCAATAGCTGCACCCGGCCATGATCGATCCGCGCCTGGATCCGGTAACCGTCCAGCTTGATTTCATGCAGCCAGCGGCTTCCTTTCGGCACTGACTGCAAGAGGGTGGCGAGTGCCGGGGCCAGGAAGTCCGGTAGGCCGCCCGCCTTGGCGCCCTTGATCGAGGCTGCGTTTGGCAAGGACGAACCTCCGCGTTCGGCAGGCGGTTTGACTTTCTTCGCTCCAGTCTTCCGCGAGTTCCAGACGGCTGCCTTGCCGTCGCCTTTCAGGCTTTCGATCGATCGACCGCTCTTCACCGACAGCGGCTTTTCCTCGACAATGTCGGGATCATCAGGTTGCCGTGCGGCCTCGTCTTCTCCCTTTATCAGAAGCCAGTTCTCGCGTGTTTCGCCCTCCTTGCGCGCCATGCGCACCAGATGCCAGTGTCCGCCAAGTTTCTCGCCTTTCAGCGTGAACTCGAGGTGGCCCTTCTTGTAGCCCTTGCGCATGTCGTGGATAGGGTCCCACGTACCACGGTCCCAGACGATCACTTCGCCGGATCCGTATTGTCCGGGCGGGATGATACCTTCGAAGTCGCCGTAAGCGAGAGGGTGATCCTCCACATGGACCGCCAGCCGCTTTTCGCCGGGCACCAGGCTTGGACCGCGCGTGACCGCCCAGCTTTTCAGCACACCGCCTATTTCCAGACGCAGGTCGTAATGCAGGCGTCTCGCCGCATGTTTTTGGATGACAAAGCTGTTGCCCTTGCTCGTGGCCTTTGCGGCCTTCGGTTCCGGCGTGGCCTTGAAGTCGCGTTTGCGCCGATACTCGGAGAGAGACATGGTCAGCTCGCCTTCTTCTGCTTTGTCGTAGCCGTTGCCGCAGCTGTCTTCCGCTTCTGTGCGGATTTCTCCTCCCGGCCGCCGGCACTCTTGCGCAGTGCGTCGAGCAGGCTGGTGACATTCTCCGGCTTCCGTTTCGGCAGCTTCTTCGGTTTGCGGCCGGCAATCTTGGCTTTCACGAGTTCGGTCAGTGCCGTCTCGTAGCGGTCCTCGTACTGGCTCGGGTCGAATTCACCCATCTTCGTACTGATGATGTGACGCGCAAGATCCATCATCTCCTTGTCGATGCGAACCTTGGAGATGTCGGAAAAGCTCTCGGCCGGATCCCGGACCTCGTAGTCATAATTGAGGGTCGTCGCGATCAGCCCCCGCCCCTGAGGTCGAACAAGGACGCTGCGAACCCTGCGAAACAACACGGTCCTTGCGATCGCAGCGACACCTTTCGTTTCCATGGTGCTGCGGATCAGGTCATAAGCCTCAACGGATTGCCGATCGGCCGGCGCCAGGAAATACGGACGCTCCAGATAGAGGGTATCGATCTTGTCGCAATCCAGAAAAGCCGACAGCTCCAGACGCTTGTCGCTTTCGGGAACGGCGTCGCGGATCTCCTCAGGTTCGAGAATGACGGTCTGGCCCTCTGCCGTATCGTACCCCTTGACGAGATCGTCCTTGCCGACAGGGCGACCGCTGTCCTCATCGACATATTCGCGCCGTACGCGGTTCCCGGTATCCCGGTTGATGATGTGGAAGGAGGTGCGCTCCTGCGCATTGACCGCAGAGTAGAGCGCCACGGCGCATCCGAGATCGCCGATAGCGAGATGCCCTTTCCAGATAGCCCGTGCGCTCACGTTCCACTCCTGTTGCTTTTCGGCGCAACGACGCGGAGTGCGGCTTTGTTCCGCCGGCTGCAACCTCCGGCATATGGGGATAGAACGTTATTTCCTCATATTAGGGATTGCGGCTTGACGTGGAGATTTCATTAACCTTCAAGCAAGGAATTAACCATAAAGATTGGGAGACACGTCGGAGTGGGACTCGCTTGAGAGTTTCCTTCGGGCATGACGCCATCCCGTCGTACCGGTTCTGGTCCGGTCTGTATTTCACATGGAAACAGTTCGATGAGCTGGCAGACCATGATGCGGACGGCAGCGGGAGCGGGTTCCCGAGCATTCTTTCCTCCGCCATCTGGCCTGCAGCACTGTCGAGCGACGGAAGGTCCGCCGTATAGGCGGCCATAGTGCGGGACGAATGACAGGTCAGGGGATGTCCACGGAGCGGGCGACGGGATCACAGGCAGGTAGCCTGCGTGATCGCTTGCGCTTTGCCGGACTCGACGAGGCCCAGTGCGAGCTTCTCCGCCAAAACCGCCATGTTCTCTCGCAGCCCTTGAAGACGGCCCTTCGCGATCTTTTCCAACGCCTCCAGTCCTCTCCGGATGCGGCGCGCGTGTTCAGCAGCGAACGCCAGTATGACCGGCTTCATGATCTTCTGTCATCCCACTGGGATGTCCTCACCGATGCCCGCTTCGATGCGCTTTATGCCGAGCGGGTAAAGGTTCTGTCCGATAGCGAAAGCCGCATGGGTCTCGATCCGCGCTGGCACGTGGCGGGTCACGCGGTGGTGCTGGAGCATCTGGTGACAAGCGCGATCGGAGAAGCGGCGGGCTCCGGCCTGCTGCCGTCGAGCCGACGTCGCCAAAAGGAAGTTTCCGATCTGGTCGCCGCCCTGGTCCGGCTGGTGATGGTCGATGTCGAGATAGCGGTATCGCTTCGCTTCAACGAATTGCGCCTGAAACACCATCGCGATCTTGCGGCCCAGCGGGAGCATGATCGCGCCGAATTCGAAGGTGTGTTCGGCCCGGTCGTCGACGCGTTGGCGTCAGGCGATTTGACCGCCCGCACTGCAGCAGATGTGCCGGAAGCCTATGCTGACCTCGCAGGCCGCATGAACGAGGCTCTCGAGCAGCTCCAGACTGCCTTCCTCTCCTCCGAGGAGAAGCTCGCGGTCGCCCGCGACGCAACCGGTCGAATGGCCGAAACCGCCCGCACCTATGCGAACCGCGCCGAGGATCAATCCGGTGCGCTGGACGAGACGAGCCGTGCCCTGCAGGATCTCACCAGCAGCGTGCGCGAAAGTGCCGGCCAGACGAAACGCGCGGAAGCCACGGTTGCCGCGACCAGAAACTCGGTTCAGTCGAGTGGCGAGGTTGTCGGGCAGGCGATTTCCGCCATGGCCGACATCGAAGCATCTGCCGAGCAGATCGGCCACATCATCGGGGCGATCGACGAGATAGCCTTCCAGACCAACCTTCTGGCACTGAACGCCGGGATCGAGGCTGCCCGTGCCGGCGACAGTGGCCGTGGCTTTGCCGTCGTCGCCCAGGAAGTCCGCGCACTCGCCCAGCGCTCCGCCGACGCCGCCCGCGAAATCAAGACGCTTGTCGCGACGACGAAAAACCAGGTCGAAGCCGGTGTGGAAATGGTGGCGAAGACGCAAGGTACAATCGCCGACATCGTGCTCCAGGTCGGCGATATCAGCGGAACCGTTTCCGACATGGCCGCCAGGACCGACCGCCAGGCCAGCGAGCTCGCCGGCATTGCCGGAACGGTCGCGGCGCTTGGTGCCGACATTGGCCACACGGCAACCGTCGCGCGCCAGTCGAGCCAGGGCACGGACGATTTGCACAAGGTCATCCTGGAACTGGGTGCGACGATCCGCGAATTTCACATCGAGCGGCAGACCCGTCGGACGCCCAGTGCAGCCGGGCGCGTCCAGCTTTCCGGTCAGCGCGAGCAGGGGGCGCCGGTTGCGGTCGCCACCGCTTATGCCGCTCCGGAAACGATGGAAGACGAATCCGCCGATTTTGGCTTCCCGGTCCATATCGCCGGGCTCGGAGGGTGAGGGGATTGTTTACCACCATGCGCTACACAAGGAAGTTAAGGGCGGGAAGTTCGGCAATCCATCCGGGGGAATGGTTCTCCTGGGAACCACATTCGGGCCTGGATGCCGCAGCCTTGGGACATAAGGAAAGAAATGATGGCAAGTAAGAAAGGCGATCAGAAGAGTCTGAAACTGGCCGCGGTATTGGACCTGAACGAGGCATCCAATCTCAAGGCCAACATACTCTCAATGCGTGGTGCCCCTTTGACGATCGATGCCTCTGGCGTCGAGCGTGTCGGTGCTCAGTGCGTGCAGGTCCTGATGGCAGCCGCCAAGGCCTGGGAAGCTGACAAGCATCCCTTCTCATTTGGAAAGGCCTCCGAGGCTTTCCTGAAAACCCTTCAACTGATTGGCGTGAACATCGATCATCTGCTCGCTAAGGAGATCCGGCAATGAAGAAAAAAGTGCTCACCGTGGATGACTCCAGAACCATTCGAAACATGCTTCTGGTCACTCTTAACAACGCAGGCTTCGAGACCATTCAGGCCGAAGACGGCGTCGAGGGCCTGGAAGTGCTCGAAGAATGCAATCCCGACGTCATCGTGACCGACATCAACATGCCGCGTCTCGACGGGTTCGGTTTCATCGAGGGTGTCCGCCGGAACGAAAAGTATCGTGCGGTTCCGATCCTGGTCCTGACCACGGAAAGCGATGCTGAAAAGAAAAACCGCGCCCGCCAGGCCGGTGCGACAGGCTGGATCGTCAAGCCTTTCGATCCGACCAAGCTGATCGATGCCATCGAGCGTGTAACCGCCTAAGCCGGGATTTTCTCCTATGGATATGAACGAAATCAAAGAGATCTTTTTCCAGGAATGCGAAGAGCAGCTCGCGGAACTGGAATCCGGTCTTCTGAAAATGAATGATGGAGATCGCGATCCGGAAACGGTCAATGCCGTATTCCGCGCGGTTCACTCCATCAAGGGCGGTGCAGGCGCCTTCGGTCTCGATGACCTGGTTGCCTTCGCGCACGTCTTCGAGACGACTCTTGATTGCGTTCGTTCCAACAAGCTGGAGCCCGGCCCGGAAGTCATGAAGGTGATGCTGAAGTCGGCCGACGTTCTGGCCGACCTGGTCACCGCCTCCCGTGACGGCGGCAGTGTCGACGCAAGCCGCTCGAGCGGCCTGGTCAAGGAACTGGAAGCCCTGGCAAACGGCGAAATGCCGGCCCCGTCGGCAGCACCGGTTGCCGCCGCCAAGCCCGTCGCGAAGGCCGCAGCCCCGGCACCGGCCGCTGCACCGAGCGACGATAGCGGCTTCCAGCCGATTCCCTTCACCTTTGACGACTTCGGCGGTGACGAGCAGGAAGCTAGTGTCTCTACCTTCGACGTGACCTTCAAGCCGCGCCGCGACCTCTACTCGAAGGGCAATGAATCCGCCCTCCTGCTGCGTGATCTGTCCCGCCTCGGCGAGATGAGCATCAACTGCAACATGGACGACCTGCCGTCGCTCGAAGAACTCGATCCCGAAGGCGCCTATTTCCACTGGGCCATCCAGATCAAGGCGGAAAAGGGCGAGGAAGGCATTCGTCAGGTCTTCGAATTCGCCGAATGGGATTGCGACCTCGACATCAAGCTGCGTGAGGCCGAAGCAGCAGCCCCGACCGAAGAACTGCCGATGATACCGGTGCCGTTCGATCTGTCTGCGCTCGACGACGGTTCGGAAGCTCCCGAGGAGCCCGTCGCCGCTGCCGTCGAGGCTGCCGAGACAGCCTCCAACGTCATGAAGATGGCAGCCAGCGCCGCCAAGCCCGAGAAAAAGGAATCGCCTGCTGCAGCTGCCGCCGCCGCCGCCGCCGCCGCTCAGGCCAACAACGCCGCCGGCCAGACGATCCGCGTCGACCTCGATCGCGTTGACCGCCTCATCAACCTCGTCGGTGAGCTCGTCATCAACCAGGCGATGCTCTCCCAGAGTGTCATCGAAAACGATGCGACCGGTACGTCGGCCGTCAACATGGGCCTCGAGGAGCTGCAGCAGCTGACCCGCGAGATCCAGGACTCGGTCATGGCGATCCGCGCACAGCCGGTGAAGCCGGTCTTCCAGCGCATGTCACGTATCGTTCGCGAAGTTGCCGACATGGTGGGCAAGTCGATCCGCCTCGTGACCGAGGGTGAAAACACCGAAGTCGACAAGACGGTCATCGACAAGCTCGCCGAGCCTTTGACCCACATGATCCGCAATGCCGTCGACCACGGCATCGAAAGCCCCGAGAAGCGCGCCGCCGCCGGCAAGGAGCCGGAAGGCACGATCAAGCTGACCGCGAAGCATCGTTCCGGTCGTATCGTCATCGAACTGGTCGACGACGGTGCCGGTATCAACCGCGAGCGTGTCCGTCAGAAGGCGATCGACAACGAGCTGATCGCAGCCGACGCGAACCTGACCGACGAAGAGATCGACAACCTGATCTTCGCGCCGGGCTTCTCGACCGCCGACAAGATCTCCGACATTTCCGGTCGTGGTGTCGGTATGGACGTGGTCAAGCGTTCGATCCAGGCACTCGGTGGCCGTATTTCGATCACCTCGCGTCCGGGCCTCGGCTCGACCTTCACCATGAGCCTGCCGCTGACGCTCGCCGTCCTCGATGGCATGGTGGTCACAGTTGCCGGCCAGACCCTCGTCGTTCCGCTCACCGCGATCGTTGAGACGCTCCAGCCCGAGGCGCAGCACATCCACTCCTTCGGTGCGAACCAGCGGTTGATCTCCATCCGCGACAGTTTCTGCCCCTTGGTGGATGTCGGTCGCATCCTCAACTTCCGCGGCACTCAGGCAAATCCGGTGGAAGGCGTAGCCCTTCTGGTGGAATCCGAAGGTGGCGGCCAGCGTGCCTTGATGGTTGATGCCATCCAGGGACAGCGTCAGGTGGTCATCAAGTCCCTCGAAGCCAACTATACCCATGTTCCGGGTATCGCTGCTGCAACCATCCTCGGGGATGGCCGCGTGGCGCTGATCCTCGACGTGGATGCCGTTGTCGCCGCCTCCCGAGGTCAGTCGCTCCGTCAGGAAATGTCGCTAGCCGTCGCAGGTTAAGAGTATGTCGTATGCGGTCAAAAACATGATGCAGGGTAGCCGTGAGCTCATCGCTTTTCGTATTGGCGATCAAGAGTTCTGCGTGAACATCATGTCGGTGCGGGAGATCCGGGGATGGAGCCCGGCAACCCCACTGCCGCATTCGCCGCACTATGTTTTGGGCGTCATCAACCTGCGTGGTGCCGTCCTGCCGATCATGGACCTGTCCCTGCGCCTGGGCATGAAGCCCTCCGAGCCGACCGTTCGTCACGTCATCATCGTGACTCAGGTCAAGTCTCGGGTCGTCGGTCTCCTTGTGGATGCGGTCTCCGACATCCTCACGGTGAGCGACGCGGACATTCAGCCGACTCCCGAGGTCGCCCCCGACCTCGAGAAACACTATGCCCGTGGCATTCTTGCCATCGACAAGCGGATGATCTGCCTGGTCGAGCTTGGTGCACTCTTCAACGAAGCCGCCGAAAGCGAGGCTGCATGACCTTTGCAATGAGTACATCCCGTCAATCGGACGACGAAGTCCTGGCCAGCGGAGAATACCCGCTGACCCGACGGGATTTGAACGAGATTGCTGCCATGATCTATTCGGATGCGGGCATCGCGCTGAACGACAGCAAGGCTTCGCTCGTCTACTCGCGACTGTCGAAGCACATCCGCAATCTTGGCCTTTCCGGTTTCCGCGCCTATTGCCAGCTCGTCGCCTCATCGGAGGGTTCGGCCGAACGCCGCGAGATGCTCTCGCATCTGACGACCAACTTCACGCGCTTCTTCCGCGAAAATCATCACTTCGAGCATTTGCGTGACGAGGTGCTGCCGGGGCTCATTCAGCGTGCGAAATCCGGCGGACGCGTGCGCATCTGGTCTGCCGCAAGCTCGGACGGCCAGGAGCCCTATTCGATTGCTTTGACCGTATTCCAGGCTTTTCCGAACGTTCTGGACTACGACTTCAAGATTCTCGCGACGGATATCGATCCGAAGATCCTCGCCATCGCCCGACAGGGTGCCTATGACGAGCAGGCTCTCGAAACCGTGTCACCTGCCATCCGCAAGCAGTGGTTCAAGGAAGTCGAGATCGGCGGGCGCCGCAAGTTCCAGGTCGACGAGCGCCTGAAACGTTTGATCACCTACAACGAACTGAACCTGATGGCCCAGTGGCCGTTCAAGGGCAAGTTCGACGTGATCTTCTGCCGCAACGTCGTGATTTACTTCGACGAGCCGACGCAGATGCGCATCTGGACACGCTTTGGCGATCTGCTGCCCGTCGGCGGCCACCTGTATATCGGCCACTCCGAGCGCGTCTCGGGCGACTCGAAGAACGACTTCGACAACATCGGCATTACCACCTACCGCTACCTGGGCAAGAATGGAGGGCGAAAGTAATGGCGGCACCTGCACGCGTTCTCGTCGTCGATGATAGCCCCACGATGCGCGGTCTGATCACGGCTATCCTTAGCCAGGATCCAGACGTCAGCGTCATCGGCCAGGCCGGCGATGCCATGGAAGCTCGCGCGGCGATCAAGCAGCTCAATCCCGATGTCGTGACACTCGACATCGAGATGCCGAACATGAACGGCCTCGAGTTCCTCGAAAAGATCATGAAGCTGCGGCCCATGCCGGTGATCATGGTTTCGACCATGACGCATCGCGGCGCGGAAGCAACTTTGGCAGCACTCGAAATCGGCGCTTTCGACTGTGTGGCAAAGCCTCAGCCGGGTGAGCCCCGCCCGTTCGGCGAGCTGGCCGAGAAGGTCAAGGCGGCGGCGCGTTCTCAGCACCGGCATCATTCGGCACCGCATGTCCAACCGGTGGCGACCGCGCCGGCTACCGACTTCCGCGTCGGCCGCAAGATTGTGGCCATCGGCTCGTCGACCGGTGGCGTCGAAGCGCTGATCGCCGTCCTGCAGAAATTCCCGCGCAATTGCCCTCCAACGGTGATTACGCAACACATGCCGCCGACCTTCACGAAGAGCTTCGCCGAGCGTTTGAACCGTCTCTGCGCACCGGTGGTGGAAGAGGCCACCGATGGCGCAAGGCTCGAGATCGGCAAGATCTATCTCGCCCCGGGTGGTGAGCGTCATCTTCAGGTGTCGAATGCGTCGGCGCCCTGCTGCCGACTGGTCGAGCGCGCGCCGGTCAACGGACACCGGCCTTCGGTCGATGTTCTCTTCGATTCGGTCGCCGAACTCGCTGGCCGCAACGCCGTCGGGGTCATCCTGACGGGCATGGGGCGCGATGGCGCCTCCGGTCTTCTGAAGATGCGGCATGCCGGTGCGCGAACAGTCGGCCAGAACGAAAAGACCTGTGTGGTCTATGGGATGCCACGAGTCGCCTATGAGCTGGGCGCGGTCGAGCATCAACTGCCTCTCACCTCCATTGGCGAGGAAATCCTCAAACTCACTGCTGCCCGAAAAGAAGGTATCGAATAATGTCCCTAGCTGAAAAAATCAAAGTTCTGATCGTCGACGATCAGGTCACAAGTCGCCTGCTGCTCAGCGACGCGCTGACGCAGCTCGGCTTCAAACAGATCACTGCCGCCGGTGACGGCGAGCAGGGCTTGAAGATCATGGAGCAGCAGCCCCATCACCTGGTCATCTCGGACTTCAACATGCCGAAGATGGACGGGTTGGGTCTCCTGCAGGCCGTGCGCACCAATCCGACCACCAAGAAGGCCGCCTTCATCATCCTGACGGCGCAGGGCGACCGCGCGCTGGTTCAGAAGGCGGCACAGCTGGGCGCCAACAACGTCCTGGCGAAGCCGTTCACCATCGAGAAAATGAAGGCAGCCATCGAGGCTGTATTCGGAGCCCTAAAATGACTGAAGACGGTGCAGCAAAGCGCGTCCACATAATTCAAGGGGAGTGGAAGGTCAGCAAGGATCCGAATGTGGTCCTGTCGACGATCCTCGGTTCGTGTGTTGCTGCCTGTATTCGGGATCCGATCGCAGGAGTGGGTGGCATGAACCATTTTCTCCTGCCGGGATCGGCGGTGCCAGGGGCAGGGGGCGGTGACGCCACCCGCTATGGGGTTCACCTCATGGAGCTCTTGATCAACGGCCTTCTGAAACAGGGCGCCCGCAGAGATCGGCTCGAGGCCAAGGTCTTCGGTGGCGCAAAGACGATCGCGACGTTCTCGAATGTCGGCGAACAGAACGCAGCATTTGCCCAGCAATTCCTGCGTGACGAAGGCATCAAGGTCGTCGGGTCCTCCACGGGCGGAGACCACGGCCGCAAGCTGGAATTCTGGCCGGTCAGCGGCAGGGCAAGGCAGTATCCGCTTACCGGCGCCGAAACACAGAAGACTGTCGCGCTGGAGCAGCGTCCGGTTCCTGTTTCAAAGCCGGTGGAAACCTCAATCGAGTTCTTCTAGTACTGGACATCGGATGCAAAACGAAAAATTGGCGGCACATCCAGAGACCCGGGAAGAGCTTCCGGAAATTCTCATGCGCATTGTCAGCGAGCTGCACGACGTGGCTTATCTGATCGAGCGCGTGGAGCCGCACCTGCTCGAGCTCGGTGGCCCGACTATTCTGGAGCATCCGGAGAGCTTGAAGGTATTGCAAGGCATCGACCTTGCTGTCCAGAAGGCGCGTGGACTGGCCGAATTCGTCGACACCATCACCGGGACAATCCCGTCGGACTGGATGATCGACATGACGACGGCGTTGAGCCTCGTGAAGCTCGCCGATATGCAGAAGGCGCTGGGGGCAGGCCTTCGTCACGGCCATTCGCAACCACTGGTCGAGGCTGGTGGCGACTTCGACTTCTTTTAACCTACCTTCAAAACGCTTCTCCATACGCGTGGGCCGCAGATCCTGACTCTGCCGTATGCCGAAATGAATTCGGCTTTCCCGCCCCGCGAAACGTTCGCACAAGTTTCGAATTCTATTGTCGCGCCAAGGGCAAAAGCGCCCAGACCCTCCTTGTAGATGGTGCGAGACAGAATGAATCTGTTAAATCAATTACTTCAGATACCTAAAAATTTCGCGGCGCTGGGCCAGACGAAGATCCTGGCCATGGCCGGGGTTGCTGTAGTTTCCTTCGCGATCATCATTGCAGGCGCACTTTACGTCAACAAACCCTCCTTCGAGACGCTCTATGTCGGCCTCGAACCGGTCGACATGAACCAGATCAGCGTCGCTCTTGCCGAATCGGGCATCGATTTCGAGACTGGCGCCGATGGTCAGAGCATCAGTGTGCGTGCCGGTATGACCGGAAGGGCGCGCCTTCTGCTCGCCGAGCGTGGTCTGCCCAACAGCGCCAATGCCGGCTACGAGCTCTTTGACAATGTCGGGTCGCTGGGTCTGACCTCGTTCATGCAGGAAGTCACGCGTGTCCGCGCGCTGGAAGGTGAAGTCGCACGCACCATCCAGCAGATCGCAGGCATTGCTGCAGCCCGCGTCCACATCGTCATGCCGGACATCGGCAACTTCCGTCGCGGCGAACAGAAGCCGACCGCATCCGTCATGATCCGCGCCTCGACGGATGCCGGCCGCAAGGCTGCAGCCTCGATCCGCCAGTTGGTCGCCTCGTCCGTCCCGGGTCTGGACGTCGAGGACGTGACGATTCTGGATTCCACCGGCCAGCTGCTTGCAGCGGGCGACGAGACAGGTGGCGAAGCCTCGCGCTCGCTGGGCGTTGTTCAGTCCGTTCAGCGCGAAATCGAAACCAACATCGACAAGGCGCTTGCTCCTTTCCTCGGCATGGACAACTTCCGCTCCAGCGTCAATGCCCAGATCAATACCGACAGCCAGCAGATCCAGGAAACGATTTACGATCCCGAATCCCGCGTCGAACGCTCCGTTCGGGTCACAAAGGAAGCGCAGAAATCCCTGCAGCGCCAGTCAGATACGGCAGCAACGGTCGAACAGAACATTCCCCAGGCAGCGCCTGATGCCGGCGGCGGTGGTCCTCAATCCTCCGACGAGCAGGACAAGAAGGAAGAGCAGACCAACTACGAGATCAACAGCAAGACGGTCGCGACGGTCAAGAACAGCTACACCGTCGAGAAACTCTCGGTCGCCGTCGTCGTCAATCGTGGTCGCATCGCCATGATGGTGGGAGAGCCCGTCGACCAGGCCAAGATCGACGCCTATCTCGCCGAGATGCAAAAGATCGTGACCTCGGCAGCTGGCCTCGACACCAATCGCGGTGACGTCGTTACACTGACGGCCATGGAATTCCTGGAAAACCAGCTGCTCGAGGAATCCGCGACCGGCCCCGGCTTCATGGAAATCCTGAGCCGCAACATCGGCGGCATCATCAACTCCTTGGCCTTCGTCGCCGTCGCCTTCCTGATCGTCTGGATGGGCATCCGTCCGATGATCCGCACCGCGGGTGGCGGTGGTGCCGAAACGGCACTCGCTGGCGGAATTGGCGAGCAGGCTGCCGGTCTGGAGCTGCCCGACTTTTCTCCCGCCATCGGCGGCGGGGCAGGTGGCGGCCTCATGGATGGCTTCGGGTCCGACTTCGGTTTCGATTCGACCGACGACCTTCTCACTATGGACGACGACCCGAACGGCGGCTTCAATCGCCGGGTCAAGGAAGGTCCGGAGCGGCGCCTCTCGCGCATGGTGGAAATCTCGGAAGAGCGCGCCGCCAAGATCCTTCGCAAATGGGCTGTGGACAACGCCGCCTGATTTTCAAGAACAAGCCAGTACCGACCGCGCCCCCCGGGCGCGGTTTTGCATTGTAGTCCCAGAACGATACGGGGTTGCACCAGAGGTCATTGCCGGGCATGCTTGGACCCGTCTCGCAATACCGCAAATGCTTGTGACCTTTGCCACTTTATATTTTACAGTGAACATGATTCGGTGGTTCGAGATTGGGTCGTATGTGAGGCCGCTGTAATCGGACTTCGCGAAGACTGCGACAATGCTAGGCTGTCACTTCAAAGGGGCACATTGAATGGATGCCGAGCTGACAACAGAGGGCAATGAGGGGCGGTCTCGTGCCGCTTCTCCGGCAGAGCCTCTGCAGAAAGGCTCATCGTCGAAGGACGCATTGATCCGAAGGCTGGCGACCCCAGCGCTCTCGGGTAGCATGGGCCAGTGCCTTCGCGTTCTGTGTGACTATGTCGGCGCCTCACATCACCTTCTGGCGCGCTACGATCTTGTCCAGGAAGAGGGTCTCGACTTTGTCGTGGCCGCAGATTGGCCATTCGATCTCGTCCGCCGTCTCGAGAGTGAACTGGCAACGAGCTACTCCCAGTCAACCGAGCTTGAGAAGTGCCTGTCGGTACTGCAGCCGAAATATGCCATTCTGCCTGATGATGCACACGTACCCGCCGGCACCAGCCGGCAGTATTGCACGGTAACCCTGAATGTCGGACGTACCCGTCTCGCTCTGCTTTTGCTCTTTCCGCAGGACTATGTGCTGTCGCCCGAGCGCTTGCGGGAAGTCGGCCTGCTTGCGGCTTACGCGCTAAGCCTGTCGGCCAATAAGGGGCATAAGAGCGACCGCGACTTCGATTTGACCGATCGGGAACTGGAATGCCTGTTCTGGATTGCCGAGGGCAAGACCAGCGACGAGATAGCCACGATCCTCGGCATTTCGCGCAATACGATCAACAACTACATCACGAGCGTGATGCGCAAGACTGCGACAAAGACACGCTCGGAAGCCATCGCCTATGCGGTGCGCAACAATCTCGTTTGAGGAAGCAGGAATGGCCACAACCACCAGACCAGGCGGAAACATCCTCGAAGATGCGGCTTGGTCGGGCCAGCGCCCCGTAACGTCCCGTTCGGACATCTTCCCGAAGCTCGTATCGCTGCAGCGCTCTCTGAATGCACGCGGCTTTGCAGCGTTTCGCGTGGCCGGCGCCAGCCTGCCGCACAAGCGACGTCTGGATCCGGAATTCGAGAACTGGAGCAGCGGCCTTAGCAGCGGCCGGGAAGCTTTCATTGGTGCCTATGGAGATGCACTTCTGGCGCATATCGAGACCTCGACCCTGCCTGTGCTCTGGAGCGCAGAAGAGAAGACGAGCTTCCTCGATGCGTCCGACTTCACGCCCTTTGCGGTCCAGTTGCAAGAGCGCCTGCTACCCTATTCCGGTATTGCTTTTCCAGTGCGTCTCGGCGCTGTCGGGAACGGCTATGTCGTGTTCCCGACGATCGGCGGAGCCGACCTGCCTGGCGAGCTGATCCTTGCGGTACATAGCCGCTGCTACAAGGTGATGACCGATATCCTGTCGCTCGACGAACGCCGGGCGGCACCATCAGAGACCTTGAGCGAGCGTGAGATCGCCTGCCTGCAGCTTGCAGGCGATGGACGCATCAGCGAAGAAATTGCAGAACGTCTCGGCCTGTCGGTGCATACCGTCAACGCCTATCTGGGTTCGGCGACCATCAAGCTTGATTCGGTCAACCGCATCCAGGCGATCGCCAAGGCGATCCGCCTCGGCTACATCACCTGAGCCTGTTTCATCCGTAGAGCGGGGACGCCTGTCCCTTGACGAAGCGCGCCTCTTCGAGGCGATCTTCCAGCATCCGCGTATTGGCGTCCGGATCTCCCGACGTGTCATGAAACGCGATATGCTTGATGTCCAGACCGGCATGCTCGTTGGTCAGCGTGAGCTGCGAATAGATGGTGATGCCGCGCGGCTTGATCTCGAGATCGATCACGACTTCCGGCGGACCACCCCATTCGAGCCGATAATCGCCACCGGCGCCAAAGACGACGGTACCAGGATGGAAATAGAGTTCAGCTGCGGACGAAACGAGGTCCGAGAGATTTCCGTAAAGTTCAAAACGCAGAAGTGAAATGAGGTCGGCAGCGTCCAGAAGGCGCAATTCGCTCGCGACGGGGCTGATAGCTTCCGCCACGATGCGTTCACGCTGGTTGGTATAGGAGCACTTCTTCATCGGGCCTAGCTTATCCGTCTCTTGGGGGCCTTGGACGCATAGACCCGGTGCACGAGCTCTGCGACTGCCTTGTAAAATACTGACGGAATGACGCTATCCACCGAGACTTGCGCAAACATGGAGCGGGCGAGCGGCGGATCCTCAAAAATGGGGATGTCGTTTTCGCGAGCGATCTCACGAATCTTCAGCGCCACCAGGTCCTGCCCCTTGGCAACCACCATCGGTGCCTCGTTTTCCTCGCGCACATATCGCAAGGCCACCGCATAGTGAGTCGGATTGGTGATCACCAGCGTCGCGCGGGGAACGCTCGCGATCATGCGCTTGCGGGCCCGATCACGGGCAATCGAGCGCTGGCGAGCCTTGACGATCGGGTCACCCTGAGCCTGTTTGTACTCTTCCTTGACCTCCTGCTTCGTCATGCGCAGTTGCTCGTACCAGTGATACCGGGTCCAGAAGATATCGACGGTTGCCAGAATTGCCGTCGCCATGACGACGATGATCATCATCTTGTTCAGGATTTCCGACATCTTGACGAAAATGACCTGAGGGTCGGAGAACATCGTGTCGATGACGGCGAAATAATCGTTGCGCAGCGCAAACACCATGATCGCTGAAAGAACAATGATCTTGAAGATCGATTTGGCGAACTCGACCATGCCCTGAGCGCTGAATATGCGTTTCCAGCCGGCGACGATCGAGATCCGGTTCGCCTGGGGCCTGATTCGCTCCAGAACGAAATAGGGCATGTTCTGTGCGACATTGGCGGTAACCCCGAGCAAGATCAGCATGATCAGCATGGGAGCGAGGAAGGCGCCGATCTCCCACGCGAGATGGGTGAAGAGAGAGACGACGTCGACGGCCGTGCCGAGATACCATTGGTCGGGGCGCTCGAAGATGTCCTTCAGCGATTGTGAGAGCCGCGTGACCGCTCCGGGGAGAAAGAATACGGCAAAGAGATAGAAGCCGAGTGCCGTCGCAAAGATCGGTGCCTCGCGGGAGCTCGGCACGTTTCCCTTCTCCATCGCGTCCCGAAGCTTTTTCTCGGTCGGGTCTTCGGTTTTGCTGTCTTTGTCGTCATCTTCGGCCATGGCCGCTGCCATCCTTGGAGGCTGCACCGGGCGGATTTGAAGATGCCCCGGTCAATTGCGCCGTCTGCGCCTGGCGCCCACGGCCACCGGAAAGGTGCCGGTCCAATGAACGTAGACACCCGCCGATTGGGGTTCAATCGGCGGGTGATCAAAAGGACAGGGTTTTCAACAGAGGTGACCGCTCAGGCCGCCTGCGTATCGCCGCCTTCGGTGTCTTTCAGCTGAATCTGACCGGCATTGGAGAGGCGGATGGCTTCCTGCGCCACCGCGCGGCGTGCGATCGCGATCTCCCGCGGGTTGATTCCGGCGGTTCCGGCCTGCAGGTCTGATTCGATCATGCGGCGGGAGCGCGGGCTGATCGAGGCCAGCACGCATTCCTTGATCTCCGCGCTGGCACCACGCAGCGCCATGGTCAGGATATCGCCGGAGATGTCGTTCAGCAGCATCACGCGGCTGCGCTGCGGCATCACGAGCAAGTCTTCGAAGAGGAAGATCTTCGGGCGAACCTTGTTGACCGATTCCTTGCTGATCGATTCCAGCGAGGTGAGCAATGTATCGACTTCGGTCTTTTCCAGTTCGTTCATCAGTTCCGCCACCTTGGCCGAGCCGGTCGAGTTCTTCTCGGCTTCGATTTCGGCGATCAGGTCATGAACGCGGTTTTCGATGATCTGAGCGGCCTTCGGGCTGACGTTCTTCAGGTTCACCGTGCGGTTCATGATGTCTGCGCGACGGCTTTCCGGCAGCTTCAGGAGGACCTTGGCGCCGAAGGAGGAGGGCAGCATCGAGAGGATGTAGGCGACAGTCTGGGGATGCTCGCGCATCAGGAAGCGCGCGATGAAATCAGGATCGGCATCCTGCAGACGGTCCCAGATGGAGGCTTCATAAGCCTGGAACGCGGTGCGACGTCCGAGAAGTCCATCGACTTCCTCGGGCGTCAGGCCTTCCTCGAGAATGCTCTCGATGGCCTTGGCATTGTCCATGAGGCCCGCACCTTCAGTGAACAGGTCTTCGAACTCGTTGACGAGCTCGGTCAGTTCATCCGGCGGAATGGTGCGCAGGGTCTGTGCCGATGCGATGATCGTCTGCAGCTCCGCCTGCGTGAAGTATTTGAGCAGCTTGCCGGCAACACCCTTTCCCATGGCCAGCAGCACGGCGGCTGCCTTATCGGCCTGGGAAAGCGGTTTACCGGTTAAGGGGCCGCCAAAATCGTCGAAGTCCATCATGGTCTTGTCCTCTCTGGCCCGTCATGGGTCAGGATGTCTTGGTCGCCATCACTTCAATCAGCTTGACACCAAATCGTGTATCGTCGTTCTCGAGAACGGTAATCTCGCCGCGCGCAATGCGACGACCGTTCACCATGATCTCGACGGGTTCGCCGATCTTTTTGTCCAGCGCGATAATGGCGCCTTCTTCCAAGTTCATTAGTCCGGAAACCTGCATCCGGCTGGAGCCGAGCACAATCTGGACCTCAATCGGGATGTCCATGATCAGGTCGAGATTGGCGGTGAGGCCGCTGCCCGGTTCCTGCTGCGTGCCGCTGGCCCCACCGAAGTCGGCGCCGCCGCCGAAATCGCTGCCGCCACCGAAATCGCTGGATCCGCCGAAATCGCTGCTGCCACCGAAATCGCCAAGTCCGAAGTCATCGCTTGGGGCCGCTGCAGCGCCGCCGCCGAAATCCGACTCGAATGCCGCGAGCGGGTCGTCCTTGAGGCCGAGGTCCGAACCGAAGTCGCCGAGCCCGCCGTCCGCGTCCGCCTTGAGGACGCCGCGCAGGTCGTCGACGGCCTGGTCGAAATCGGTGTCGCTCGCGCCTGGCATCGCCAGCGCGTCGTCATCCTTCGGTGGTGTCTTCTTCGTTGCCATGGATTGATTATTCCTCTTGAAACTTGCCTCAAGCTGCCGTGCGGCGAGCCCCGGTAAATTGCTAGCTCATCAAATGCTTTAGAATCTCATCTTCGTTGCTCACATTGTCCTTCACGCGCACGGTGTATCGGTCGCCTGCGCGGCCGAACTCGCAGCGGTAGAGATTCTTGCCGTTGGCGCTGACATCCACCATCACGTCGCCCTTGTCGTGGAAGGGTATGACATCGCCTGCGACGAGGCGCGAAACGGTGGCGAGCGTGAGCGAATCGAGTCGGACCCTGGCTTCCAGAGTGACCTGGGAGCGCCGAACCTGCTCGGCGATCTGTTCCTGCCATTCCTTCTTCGACTTGCTGGCCTGGCTCTTCGACTTCGGCATCGTGACGACAGTCTTGAGCAGAGCCTTCTGCGGAATGATCAGGTAGAATTCGGAGGTGACCGTGCCAAGCGTAATGCCGAGCTTCACCGTCACTGCATATTCATCAACATGGTCTTCTTCCAGCTTCTGACGGTCTTCGGCATTGTGAGCCTTTTCGAGCAGCGGTTCGAACCCGCCGGGCGCGTTGACGCCCGAGCGCAGAACGTTGGCGATCTTGTCGAAAACCATGACGCCCAGATCGAGTTCGATCTGCGACAGCGGACGCTCGATCGGCTCCTCGATGGTCTCCGGCAGGGCGCCAAGAAGATTCTCCATCAGCGTTATGACGAAGCTATTGCCGCATGCCAGCACGAAGTTCGGCGACCAGTTGCGCAGTTGCCCGTCGGCAAGCGAGACATTGTCGCCGAGATCGGCGATCAGGTCCGTCATCAGGCCGCTTTCGTGGCCGTTGTAGTGAACCTGCATGGTGAGCCCGGTCTCGCTGTGGAAGACGTCCGGCAGGAACTCGACATAAAGCTGGCCGAAGTCGCTGCACAGGCGCTGCAGGGTTTTGGAGTCACCCAGGCCGCCGGTCAGTTTGGCGAGAAGCGCGCGGTCCATGCTGTGTGCGGTCTCAGGGATGGTCTCGGTCATGATCAAGCTGCCTTGCTTTCACCGCCGCCACCCGGATTCATCATTTCCTGCTCGACGGCGTCGATCGACGGACGCTCATAGGAGGAAATTGTCTTGCGGCCGTATTCGAGTGCCACCTGCGGTACCGAGCCGTTCATGTAGGCGAGCAGCGTCTGCTTCACGATGATGTAGAGGCGATGCTGCTTGGTGCGAACCATCTTGATCTGCGTGATGATCGGGTTGCAGAGGCAATAGGACAGGAAGATGCCGAGCATGGTACCGACGAGCGCCGCGCCGATGAGCCCGCCGAGGACTTCGGGAGACTCGTTGATAGCGGCCATGGCCTTGATGACGCCGAGAACCGCGGCGACGATACCGATCGCCGGGAAGCTGTCGCCCATGGCGGTCATGGCATGATACGGTTTCATCTTGTCGTAGTGGATGGTCTCGATTTCCTCGTCCATCAGCGCTTCGATCTCATGGCTTCGGGCATTGCCGATGATGATCAGGCGCACATAGTCACAGATGAACGCCGTCAGTTCCTTGTTCTTCAGCAGGTTCGGGGCCGCCGTGAAGATCGAGGATTCGTCAGGATTGTCGATATGCGCTTCGATTTCGTTGCGCGACTTGGTGCGAAGATCGCGCATCAGGGAATAAAGCACGCCGAGCACGTCGAGATAGTCGCGCTCCTTCGGAACCGTCTGCTTGAACGCTTCGCCAAGTGCCTTGCCGGTGTCCTTAATGACCTTCATCGGGTTGGCCATGATGAAGCCACCGATACCCGCGCCACCGATGATGACGAGCTCGAACGGCTGGAACAGGACGTCCAGGTGCCCGCCCATGGCCATGAAGCCGCCGAGGACGCAGCCCAGTGTAATGATGAAACCGACGATAATGTTCATTTTGCCCGCACCCGAACGTTACTATTCACCGTAAGCGATAGAGCCCCTGCCTTGCGTGAGGCTGAATCACAACGCCAATTTTGGGCTGCGCGTGGGCGGGCAAGCGAGGGTGTCCGCCCGACAGTTTCGCGCAAGCCTTTTGCCGCAAGAAGAGTGGAATGGAGCGTAGGCTATCCTGCGTTAAATAATGATTTACTGATATTATTCACTCGCGGAGGCAAAGCGATGCAATCCGGTATCTATGTGTCCCTGTCGTCGCAGATGGCTCTCGAGCGTCGTCTCACCACCGTCGCCGACAACATGGCCAATGTGAACACGGTGGGCTTTCGCTCGACGGATGTGAAGTTCGACGAGATGCTGAGCCGTACTGGCAACGAGCTCAATGCGAAAGTCGCATTTGTGAGCCAAGGCAACGACTACCTATCGACCAAGAGCGGTGAATTGCACGAGACCGGCAACGTGCTGGACTTCGCGATCAAGGGCGACGCCTGGTTTGCGATCGACACACCGGTCGGCCAGGTGCTGACACGCGATGGCCGGTTCACCATGACCGACACCGGCGAACTGGTTTCGACCCGCGGCTACCCGGTTCTCGATGCAGGCGGCGCGCCGATCCAGCTCAACCGCGCCGGCGGCCCGCCGGAAGTCGGTGCGAGTGGTCAGATCATGCAGGACGGTCGCCAGGTTGCCACACTCGGGGTCTTCACCGCGGACGTGCGCAACGGCTTCCTCCGATTTGAGAACAGCGGCGTGACCACCGTCGACAACCCGCAGCCGGTCGTCGACAACCCGGAAATCTCGATTCTTCAGGGCTATGTCGAAAACTCCAACGTCAACGGCATCGGCGAGATGACCCAGCTCATCCAGATCAATCGCGCCTTTGAAGCCATTAGCGCCCTGATCAGCTCGAGCGAGAATACCATGAGCGAGGCGATCAAGGTCCTCGGCAGCGGCAACTGAGCCTGAGATCGGATTATCATGAGCGCGCCAACATCCGACGAATTTCCGCTGTCACCCAAGCTCGGACAACTGGCGGCGCTGGCGCAGCGTTATTCCCGGCCAACCAATTCCGTAACCCAGGGCGGCCATGTTCGCACCATCGCTGCCGGGCATTACACGGTAACTGGCCTCTCGCGCCATGTCCGCCTCGGTGAATTCGTCGCGCACCGTTCGTCCACCGGTGTGCATCTCGGCGAGGTGGTGCGTGTCGAGCCGGATGTCTGTTACGTCTGCCCGATCGAATCCGGCGAACCCATCGGTATCCACGATGTCGTGATCCGCAAGGGTGCTTTCCGCATTGCACCCGATGACAGCTGGTGTGGCCGCACCATCAACGCGCTGGGCGATCCGATCGATAACGGCCCGGCGCTGGCGCCGGGACCCGAAAGGCGTCCGATCTCGACGACTGCTCCTCCATCGATGACACGGCGGCGTGTTGAAAGCGGCTTCAAGACCGGTGTTCGTGCAATCGACATCTTCTCGCCCCTTTGCCTGGGTCAGCGTCTCGGCATCTTCGCCGGCTCGGGCGTCGGCAAGTCGACACTTCTGTCCATGCTCGCCCGTGCCGATGCCTTCGACAAGGTCGTGATCGCCTTGGTCGGTGAACGTGGTCGCGAAGTGCGCGAATTCATCGAGGACACGCTTGGCGACAACATGGCGAAATCGATAGCTGTGGTCGCGACCAGCGACGAAAGCCCGATGTTGCGCAAGATGGCGCCGCTGACGGCGATTACCATCGCCGAGCACTTTCGCGATCAGGGTCAGAACGTTCTCTTCATCGTCGACAGTGTCACGCGTTTCGCCCACGCGATCCGCGAGGTGGCAACGGCCGCCGGCGAGCCACCGATCGCCCGCGGTTATCCTGCCTCGGTCTTCACGGAATTGCCGCGCCTATTGGAGCGCGCCGGTCCAGGCGCGGAAGGGGCGGGCACCATCACTGCGATCATCTCGATCCTCGTCGACGGCGACAACCACAACGATCCGATCGCCGACTCGACGCGCGGCATTCTCGACGGTCACATCGTCCTCGATCGCGCCCTTGCGGACGAGGGACGTTATCCGCCCATCAATCCCTTGACCTCTATCTCCCGTCTGGCCCGCAAGGCATGGACGGCTGAGCAGGAGAAGCTGGTGTCGCGCCTCAAGGCGCTGATTCATCGCTTCGAAGAAACCCGTGACCTGCGCCTGATCGGCGGTTACCGAAACGGTTCCGACCCCGATCTCGACATGGCGATCAAGCAGGTGCCGGTAATCTACGACATTCTGAAGCAGACGCCGGGCGATAAACCGGCACTTGATGCCTATACCGATCTGGCCAATGCCCTCAAGGCGGCTGCCGGCGGGCAGGGTATGAGACAAAGGGGATGACCATGACCGATTTCGATGCTGACGAGCCCGTGGCTCCGCTCCGACCGGTCCTGGCGAAGCGCCGCATTCCGACCATCGACCGTGTTCTGGCCTTCACCGGCATTGCGCTTGCATGCAGTGCCGCCCTCTTCCCCTGGTACGTCTTCTTCAACGAGGAGAAGTTCGGCATCCGCGTTGCCGATTGGACCAGCACGCGTGATCTGCCCGAGGGCCCGGGACGCGAGGTGTTCAGTGTGTCCCCGCTTGCACTCGTTGATCGTGATGACGAAAATGATGATGAGGGCGAAGTAGAGGCGGTCGACCAGATCGTCACTGCGACTGTCCCGACCTTGGGACGGGAACAGCCGGAAGCTCTCGATGTGCCAAGCACGCAGCCATTTCCCGGCAAAAGCGGCTTCCGTCTCCTGCATGTCGCCAATGGTCGTGCGCTGATCGAAGACAAGTCGGGCATGTTTCTCGTGCGTGTCGGGTCGATCCTGCCGGACAACAGCCGTGTCGCCACGCTCGAGCAGCGTGACGGAAAATGGGTCATTGTCACGTCGACCGGCGAGGTTGTTCAAAACAATTGAAAAGGCGTGGGGCGGGCAAGTCCCACGCAAGATTAAGGGCCTAGGCTCCGATCAGTAGAAGACGGAGTAACGCCCATGAATCCCATCCAGTTGTTCGAGCTGGCATCCCGACAGTCGGAATGGCTTTCGGTGCGCCAGCAGGTCGTGGCGACCAACATCGCCAACGCCAATACTCCGAAATTTCTGGCCAAGGATATCACGCCCTTCAGCGCGGTTCTGGACCGGACGAGCACAGTGCAGGGCATGGCCGTCACCCAGCCGGGCCACATGGCTGCCAACGACTTCAGCGATCGCAACATCGCCGTCGAGGACGAAGATCTCAACAACGAGATCGGCATCCAGGAATCGGGCAACACGGTCGCGCTCTCGGACGAACTGAGAAAGACCGGTGAAAACAAACGCAACCACGAGCTCAATACCTCGCTGGTCTCCTCCTTCCATCGCATGATGCTAATGACGGTGAAACGCTGATGACTGATCCTTTGATGGCAACCTTGCGGGTTGCGGGAAGCGGGCTTGAAGCCCAGTCGACCCGCCTTCGCATCGTATCGGAAAACATCGCCAATGCGCGCACCACGGGCGATACGCCTGGCGCTGATCCCTATCGCCGCAAGACGATTACCTTCGGTGCTGAGCTGGATCGCGTGACCGGTGCACAGACTGTCGAGGTCAAGAAGCTCGGCGTGGATCAGAGTGATTTCATCGCCGAATTCGACCCGGGCAACCCGGCCGCTGACGAGCGCGGCATCGTCAAGATGCCGAACGTCAACATTCTGATCGAGATGGCGGACATGCGTGAATCCAACCGCTCGTATGAAGCGAATCTGCAAACCATCAAGCAGACTCGTGAAATGCTCTCACAGACAATCGCGCTCCTGAGGGCCTCGCAATGATCGAATCTATCACCAAGACCAGCGCATTGTCGGGCATCGGCGGCCTCGATTCACTGTCCAGCTCGTTTTCGTCCAAGGGCCTGACGGCCGAAGGTACAACGCCTGGCACCATGACCGGCGAGACCTTCATGGCAGCGCTGAGCAATGTGGCGTCGGGCGCAGCCAACAACCTGAAGCAGGCTGAACAGGCCTCCTTCGATGGGATTCTTGGCAAGGCGACGACCCGCGAAGTGGTCGATGCCGTCATGCAGGCCGAGCAGTCGCTCCAGACGGCGATCGCGTTCCGCGACAAGATCGTCAACGCCTATCTCGAAATCACCAAGATGCAGATCTGACAGGGGTACCGAACTATGAGAGCGCTTGCCATCGCAGCTACGGGTATGGATGCCCAGCAGACCAATCTTGAGGTCATCGCCAACAACATCGCCAACATCAACACGACGGGCTTCAAGCGCGCGCGTGCAGAGTTCTCCGACCTTCTCTATCAGACGGAGCGCGCCCAGGGCGTGCCGAACCGCGCAAACCAGGCCATCGTGCCGGAAGGTGCCAACATCGGTCTTGGCGTGCAGACGGCGGCCGTCCGCAACATTCACACGCAGGGCCAGCTCACCCAGACCGGCAACGAACTGGATCTCGCGCTCATCGGCCGCGGCTGGTTCCAGATCGAAAGCCCTGACGGTGCGACGCTCTACAGCCGATCCGGTGCATTCAACATGAATGCAGAGGGCCAGCTGGTCACCATCGACGGTTACCTCGTCACGCCGCAGATCACGATCCCGCAGGATGCCAGCGAAGTAGTGATCAGCCGTACCGGCCAGGTTCAGGCCCGCATCGGCAACGATGCCGACTACACAGACCTCGGACAGCTGACGATCGCCAACTTCGTCAATGAAGCCGGCCTGAAGCCGCTTGGCGACAACCTGTTTGCCGAAACAGCAGCCTCGGGTGCCGCAATCGTCGGTGCACCGGAAGATCCGGGCTTTGGCTACCTCAAGCAGTCCTACCTGGAAGCCTCGAACGTCGACTCGGTGAAGGAGATCACGGACATGATCTCGGCTCAGCGCGCCTACGAGATGAATTCCAAGGTCATCACCACTGCCGACGAGATGGCTCAGATCGTCAGCAAGAACCTCAAGTAAGACAACTGGAGGCAAACATGAGGTTTCGCCGGAAAATCGGATATGCCTTGCGCGCGATGGCTCTCGCTGTCGCCGCAATGGGCCTCGGCGCAGGCAGTGTCCTGGCGCAGAACACGGCCGTGATCCCCAAGCAGGTGATCTATCCCGGCGAAACCATTGCATCCGAGCAGGTCGATGTGGTTGCCGTGACCAATCCCAATCTGGCTGGAGGCTATGCCCGCACCAGGGAAGAAGTGGTCGGCATGGTGGCCAAGCGCACCTTGCTCCCCGGTCGGACCATTCCGGTCCACGGCCTTCGCGAAGCGTTCGCAGTCAAGCGCGGAAGCAGCGTTCGTCTGACCTTTTCGATCGGCACCATGCTGATCAGCGCGAGCGGTACGCCGCTGACCGACGCGTCCGTGGGTGAGGTCGTCAAGGTCCGCAATATCGATTCCGGCTCGATCGTGTCTGGCACGGTCATGGCGGATGGCACGGTACAGGTGATGGCAAAATGAGATTGATTGCTCCCATGCGGATTGCGCTCTGTGCGCTGGCGCTGGTCATGGCTCCAATGGAGCCGGCCATGAGCGCCAATTCGCGCATCAAGGACATCGCCTCGCTCCAGTCTGGACGAGACAACCAGCTCATCGGTTATGGCCTCGTCGTCGGTCTTCAGGGAACCGGCGACAGCCTGCGTTCCTCGCCGTTTACCGACCAGTCGATGCGAGCGATGCTCCAGAACCTCGGCATTTCGACCCAGGGCGGTCAGTCGAACGCCAAGAACGTCGCGGCCGTAATGGTCACTGCCAATCTGCCGCCTTTCGCGAGCCCCGGAAGCCGCATCGACGTGACAGTGAGCTCGCTGGGTGATGCAACATCTCTGCGCGGTGGCACCCTGGTCATGACGTCGCTGACCGGCGCCGACGGGCAGATCTACGCCGTTGCCCAAGGGTCTGTCGTCGTATCGGGCTTCAATGCCCAGGGCGATGCAGCAGCCGTGCAGCAAGGCATTACCACCTCCGGCCGCGTGCCGACGGGTGCCATCATCGAGCGCGAACTGCCGTCCAAGTTCAAGGACAGCGTCAATCTCGTGCTGCAGCTCCGCAACGCCGACTTCACCACATCGCTTCGCATCGCTGATACGATCAACGCCTATGCGGCTGCCAACTACGGTGCGCCGATCGCCGAGGCGCGCGACAGCCAGGAAGTCGTTGTCCAGAAACCCCGCACGGCAGACCTTGCACGCCTGATGGCCGATATCGAAAACCTGGTCGTCGCAACGGATTCGCCGGCCCGTGTCGTCATCAACGAGCGTACAGGTACGATCGTCATCGGCGCCGATGTCCGTGTTTCGCGCGTTGCCGTGAGCTATGGAACGCTGACGGTCCAGGTGCAGGAGACACCGCAGATCATCCAGCCAGAGGCCTTCTCGCGCGGTGAGACGGCCGTCCAGCCGCAGACCGATATCTCGATCCGGCAGGAAGGCGATCAGATCGCAATCGTCGATGGTCCGGACCTTAGAACCCTCGTCAGCGGCCTCAACAGCATCGGCATCAAGCCGGACGGCGTCATCGCCATCCTGCAGGGCATCAAGTCCGCCGGTGCGCTGCAAGCGGAGCTCGTGCTGCAATGATCAATCTCGATTGTCTTCGCCCCTCAGCAAAGTCGCTACGCAACGTGGCTCTGGTCGTGACCGTCGCCACCTTGCCGGCCTTCGCCCAGAACGCGGTCGGCCAGCAACAGCCGCTTGGAAGCGCGACAGAAGCCGAAATCCGCCAGTTCTGCACCGGCATCGCGGATGCAGCACGCGACCAGCGTTATCTCCTGCAGAAGCAGGAACTCGACAAGCTGCAGGCCGACGTGGACAGCCGTATCGCTATCCTCGAAGAGCGCCGTGCGGAATACGAGGACTGGCTGACCCGCCGCAACGAATTCATGAAGCAGGCCGAAGGGCAGCTCGTCGAAATCTACAGGAAAATGGCGCCGGATGCGGCAGCTCCTCAACTTGAGGAAACCAACGTCATGCTGGCGGCCGCCATCATCATGAAACTGCCGCCGCGCCAGTCGAGTCTCATCCTGACAGAGATGAGCCCGGCCAAGGCTGCCCAGGTCGCTTCGATCATGTCGAGCGCCGGCAACCCCAATACATCGAAGGACCCATCATGATGAAGCGTTTCCCGGCACTGCTGGCCGTTCTCCTCCTCGCCGGCTGCCAGAGCCAGACCGTCAAGGAGATTGGCAACGCACCGTCGATGAGCCCGATCGGGTCCGGACTGCGTTACAGCCAGACCCCGCAGATGGCGATGTACCCGAAGCAGCAGGCCCAGACCGCGAGCGGCTATTCCCTGTGGAGCGACAGCCAGTCTGCGCTATTCAAGGATGCACGTGCCCTGAACGTCGGCGATATCCTGACTGTCAACATCGAGATCAATGACCGCGCGTCGTTCAACAACGAAACCGATCGCAGTCGTGACAACAATACGGGCCTGTCTTGGGGAGCTGAGATTTCCAACTTCCTCGGCTTCTCTACGGCGACGGGGACTACCGGAGATCTTTCGACCGATTCGACGACCAGTTCGTCTGGCAAAGGCTCCACGGAGCGCTCGGAGCGCTTGAATCTGCTCGTTGCAGCGGTTGTCACGGGTGTGCTTGAAAACGGCAACCTGCTGATCAGCGGTTCGCAGGAAGTGCGCGTCAACCACGAGCTTCGCATCCTGAACGTCGCCGGTATCGTCCGGCCTCAGGATGTCGATGCAGACAACGAGATCTCTTATGACCGGATCGCCGAAGCGCGTATCTCCTATGGTGGCCGTGGCCGCCTGACCGAGGTCCAGCAGCCGCCGATCGGCCAGCAGGTCGTCGACATCTACTCGCCGTTCTGACGCGGGGGAGGCAAGGGACATGGAAGACGGTCAGGAAGGCCAAGGCAAGAAGAAGTCCGGGCTGATGGCACTCGTCATCCCGCTCGTGGTCCTCACCGTCGTCGGTGGCGGTGGCGGCTGGGTGATCGGCAACATGCTCGCACCTCAGGTGAAGCAGGCCGAGGACGCAGCCAAGGCCGCTGAAGCGGCGGCCGGTGAGAAGGGTGGCGATGCCAAGAAGGACGAGGAGGGGCTTGCTCCCATCTCCACGGAGGCGAACGGCGTGGTCGCTCTTGAGCCGATCACCACAAACCTCGCATACCCGTCGGAAAACTGGATTCGACTCGAGGTCGCGCTGATGTTCAACGGCCCGCCGGATGTCCAGATCGCCGAAGCGGTTCACCAGGACATCATGGCCTATCTTCGGACCGTATCACTGCAACAGGTCGAGGGCCCGCGCGGCTTTCAATATCTCAAGGATGACCTTCAGGAGCGAGTTGACCTGCGCTCGGAAGGCCGCGTATCCAAGGTGATGTTCAGAACGCTCGTGATCGAATGATTCGGTTTCTCTTCCTCGTCGCTGTCATGATGATGGCGCCGCAACTGGCTGTGGCCCAGCAGTTGCCGACGGATATCTTCAACACCCCGATCGATGGGTCGGTGGCGGCGTGGATCATTCGTACCTTCGGTCTGCTGACGGTGCTCTCGATCGCACCCGGCATTCTGATCATGGTCACGAGTTTCCCGCGTTTCCTGATCGCCTTCTCCATTCTCCGCTCCGGCATGGGGCTTGCCACCACGCCGTCGAACATGATCCTGACCAGCATGGCGCTGTTCATGACCTTCTATGTCATGGCCCCGACCATGGACCGCTCCTGGCGCGAAGGCGTTCAGCCGCTCATCAACAATCAGATCACCGAAGCTGAGGCCGTCGCCCTCATCGCCGAGCCGTTCCGCGCGTTCATGACGGCGAACACGCGCGACAGGGATCTCGCGCTGTTCGTCGATATTGCCAATGAGCGCGGCCAGGCAACCATAGTGGACGGCCAGGTCGACTACCGCGTGCTCATACCGGCCTTTATGCTGTCGGAAATCCGACGCGGCTTCGAGATCGGCTTTCTGATCATCCTGCCCTTCCTCGTCATCGACATGGTGGTGGCAACCATCACCATGGCCATGGGTATGATGATGCTGCCGCCCACCTCGATCTCGCTGCCGTTCAAGATCCTGTTCTTCGTCTTGATCGACGGCTGGAACCTGCTCGTCGGCAGTCTCGTCCGGTCGTTCGTTTAAGTTAACCATCCCCGCTTACGGTTGATTCACCACGCTCCCTTACGGGCGGTTTACCACGTCATCAGCGCCCCCTGAACTACCTTCAAATGTAAAGAAGTTGGCAAGGATTGGCTGCGAGTTTGGAGCTCGCACGACGGGTCTGGTAGCAACGAAAAAATACCAAAAGGCATGATGCCGAACGTCCGTGACCGGTAAGTTTTATAGTCCGGTATGTCCCCTCTTGTATCTCGTTTTTAAGGGACAAATCCTATGGCCAGCATTCTGACCAACTCCAGCGCGATGTCCGCGCTCTCTACCCTGCGCTCCATCGCTTCCGGCATGGAATCGACGCAGAATGCCATCTCGACCGGCATGAAGGTCTCCAAGGCATCCGACAACGCTGCGTACTGGTCGATCTCGACGACCATGAAGTCCGACAACATGGCCCTGAAGGCTGTTCAGGACGCCTTGGGTGTAGGTGCCGCCAAGGTCGATACGGCCTATGCTGGTATGGATGCCGCAATCGACGTCGTCAAGGAAATCAAGGCGAAGTACGTTGCAGCGACTGAGCAAGGTGTCGATCGTGCGAAGGTGCAGGAAGAAATCACGCAGCTCCGCGACCAGCTGGTCTCGATTGCTCAGTCCTCGTCGTTCAATGGCGAAAACTGGCTCATGAACGATCTCACGGGGGTTACTGCTAAGACCGTTGTAACGGGCTTTGTTCGCGCAAATGACGGTACGACTGAAGTTACGACGTCCAGCTACACGCTGTCCGCAACCAACGTTCTGATGACGGACGATACCGGTGGTGGCGGTATTCTCGACGAGGTCTTCGGTCTCGCAGCGATGACGGCGGCCACAACAGACGCCGAGGTCGCTACTGCACTCGAGGAAGTCGAATCGGCATTGACGGAAATGACGTCTGCTGGTTCCCAGCTCGGTTCGCTTTCGAAGCGCATCGACCTGCAGGACAGCTTCGTATCCAAGCTGTCTGACGCCATCGAGCAGGGCGTCGGCCGTCTGGTGGACGCTGACATGAACGAAGAGTCGACCCGCCTCAAGGCCCTGCAGACTCAGCAGCAGCTGGCGATCCAGGCGCTCTCGATCGCGAACAACGACTCGCAGAACATCCTGTCGCTCTTCCGTTAATCGCAAGATCAAGTCGGCCCTTAAGGGCCGGCTAGACTGTCCCGACGCCGATATGCCTTGGTGGCTGACCAGAGGCGTGCGAAGGGAAGGCTTAACCCTCCGGTGGCTGAACCGGAACGGAAGCTACACGAAGGCCGCGTTCGGAAACGAACGCGGCCTTTGCGTTTTATTAATCATGATCTGCTACGCGCGCGTACGCGCGAAGGTTGCAAAAAAAATCCAAAATCCGCCATTCTGTCATTTCGTTTAGGCCTTCATTAACCTTGATGGTTTTATCTAAGCCTATCGAAGCGGCGAGCTAACTTATACATTTCAGCCAGTTAGCAGGCATGATGCTGTGCGCCGTTACCGGTGAGACCGGAATGTCCCTTCTTAGTCAGCCATTCAAGGGGCAACACTACTATGACGAGCATTCTTACCAATATCGCCGCGATGTCGGCACTCCAGACGCTGCGCACGATCGGCAGCAGCATGGAAGACACCCAGGCCCGCGTCTCCTCCGGCATGCGCGTCGGCGAAGCCTCCGACAACGCTGCCTATTGGTCGATCGCCACCACCATGCGCTCCGACAACATGGCCCTGTCGGCTGTCTCTGACGCTCTCGGCCTCGGCGCTTCCAAAGTCGATACCGCCTACGCAGGTATGGAATCCGCGATCGACGTCGTGAAGGAAATCAAAGCGAAACTTGTTACGGCGACTGAAGAAGGCGTGGACAAGAAAAAAGTCCAAGAAGAAATCGACCAGTTGCAGGATCAGCTTCTTGCGATCGCTCAGTCGGCATCGTTCTCCGGAGAGAACTGGCTGGTTGGAGAATCGACGCTGGGTGCGGACACTCCCGGCACAAATCCCGATATGAACGTTGTATCTGGCTTTGTGCGTGACAACACGGGCGTCTCGGTCAAGGTTACAAACTATGCCTTGGACAATACCGCGACCGGCAATACGCTTTTCGGATCTATCGATGCGACCACTGGCGTACCTGACGCCTCGGGTATCCTTGGTACCGTCGGCACCGGTACAGTGACGGAATCCGTATACACGCTTGATATCAACACGTTCACCGATCCGCTGACGGTCGCAACTCAGATGGCGGATGCATTGACGCTCGTTGAAAACGCGCTGACGTCGATGACCAGCGCTGCCGCCGAGCTCGGTTCGATCTCCATGCGTATCGATCTCCAGGAAGACTTCGTTAGCGACCTGTCCGACTCGCTTGAATCTGGCATCGGCCGTCTCGTCGACGCCGACATGAACGAAGAATCGACCCGCCTCAAGGCGCTGCAGACCCAGCAGCAGCTGGCCGTCCAGTCGCTCTCGATCGCCAACTCTTCTTCGGAAGTCATCCTCTCGCTCTTCCGTTAAGATTGAAGAGTTTGAAAATCGAAGCCGCCCTCCGGGGCGGCTTTTTGCGTTTTAACGATATTATTAGATCTCTTTAACCATGCGTTAACCATAAGCCCGTTACATGGGGTCATGTAACGATGAGTTAACCAAGACGAAGAACTGGTTAAGGGCATTAGGCCGCTTCATCGTTCCCGGAAAGACCGGGATGTCCCCAAATCTAGCCATTTAAGGGACACGACCGTGACCAGCATTTTGACGAACAACGCAGCCATGGCTGCACTTCAAACACTCCGCACGCTCGATTCAAGCATGCAGGACACCCAGGCACGCGTATCTTCCGGTCTGCGTGTCGGCGGAGCCTCAGACAACGCCGCCTATTGGTCGATCGCAACGACGATGCGCTCTGACAACATGGCCCTCTCAGCCGTCCAGGACGCTCTCGGCCTCGGCGCCGCCAAGATTGATACCGCCTATGCCGCGATGGAAAGTGCGGTTGAGGTCGTTAAGGAAATCAAGGCCAAGGTTGTTGCCGCCACCGAACAGGGCGTCGACAAGAACAAGATTCAGGAAGAAATCGATCAATTGAAAGAGCAGCTTCGGTCGATCGCCGAATCCGCAAGCTTCAGTGGTCAGAACTGGGTCGCAGGCGGCCCGGACAGCAATGCCGGTGCCGTGGAAGTGACCGTCGTATCCGGCTTCATCCGCGACTCCAACGGACAGGTCTCTGTCTCGACCACGCCTTATAGCCTCGACGGTGAAACCACTGGCGAAATGACGGTGCTGTTCGGTGGTGATAATGCCGGAGCGATTGACTACGCCTCCGGTATCTTGGGCACCGAAGGAACCTTTACCAACGCCACTGCTCAGTCTGTCGACACCCTCAATATCACTTTGTACGTGGATCCTGATGTCCAAACCAACATGCAGGAAGCGCTGGTACTTGTTGAAGATGCGCTCCAGGCAATGACCAGCGCGGCAGCCGCTCTCGGCTCCATCTCCATGCGCATCGGCATGCAGGAAGACTTCATTGCGGCTCTGACCGACTCGATCGACAGCGGTATCGGCCGCCTCGTCGATGCTGACATGAACGAGGAATCGACCCGCCTGAAGGCACTGCAGACCCAGCAGCAGCTGGCAATCCAGTCGCTCTCGATCGCCAACACCTCTTCCGAAAGCATCCTGACACTCTTCCGTCAGTAAGCGGCGCTCTGGCTAGGGGCGACTTCGTCCCGCCCTGACAGTGTCGGATGTTACCGGTGTGAATCCGCGCCTCGCAAGAGGCGCGGATTTTCGTTTGAGCCTTGCGCGAAACTTTTGGCATTTTCGTTTGGAGAACAAAAGACAGGCTCCTGCCTTGCCATGCCCTCGGTCTGTTTGTTAACTGCCGCTGTTAACGATTTGTTAACGGTGACGGGGACCGCGCTTATGCGCGTTCTGCATGATGCCCTCCCGTCTTGCCGGCGACCAGCCGGATGCGCAGTCCTGAACGCTTAGGGGCACCAAGCATGACCAGTATTATGACCAATGCGGCCGCCATGGCGGCGCTGCAGACGCTTCGTTCGATCGATACCAATCTGGAGATGACCCAGCGTCGTGTTTCGTCGGGTTACCGGGTCGAAACGGCAGCGGACAATGCCGGCTATTGGTCCATTGCCACGACGATGCGCTCCGACAACGCTGCGCTCTCGACAGTTTCCGACGCACTTGGCCTCGGTGCGGCGACCGTTGATACCGCTTACACGGCGCTCGACAATGTCGTTGACGTCATGTCCACGATCAAGGCGAAGCTGGTTGCCGCCAGCGAGCCGGGCGTCGACAAGAACAAGATCAACGAGGAAATGACGCAGCTGAAAAACCAGCTGATTTCCTCGGCCCAGTCCGCATCCTTCTCGGGTGAAAACTGGCTCTACAACACCAATGCGTTGGAGCTCGGCAAAAAGCAGGTTGTTTCATCCTTCGTCCGCGGAGCAGACGGCAGCGTTCAGGTCACGACCCTGGACTTCGAGACAGAGGAATCTGTGCTGATTGACATCGAGGATGCGTCTCGCGGCTTTCTCACCAAGTCGATTGACGCCGATGCACTGCGCAACACCGGTACCGGCGCGCGCGAGTATTACCTTCTCGATATGGGAGGGCCGACGGGCGGCGACGAGATCGCGATAGACACCAACACGAGCAAGGAAGCGCTCGACGATATGATTGCTGTCGTCGACAACGTTATTCAGCAGCTGACCGATGCCGCCGCCACACTCGGCGCGATTACAAGCCGCATCGAGATGCAGGACAACTTCGTCTCGAACCTCATGGACGTGATCGACAAGGGCATTGGCCGTCTTGTTGATGCTGACATGAACGAGGAATCAACACGTCTGAAGGCGTTGCAGACCCAGCAGCAGCTTGGCATCCAGGCACTCTCGATCGCCAACAGCAGCGCCGAAAAACTTCTGACGCTCTTCCAGCGATAAGCCTTGAACCGCTGGATGCAGAGGCATCCGGCGGTTTCGTGCCGTTCTGAAGCAGGCCGACAGCAAACCTCATTCATCTTCGCGCAAGTTTGAACCCTTAGCTTCAGGATGCGCACGTGGCATCGAGCCACTCGTGCCGAATGAGCTTTGATCGATCCTTGAAGATGAGAGAACGCGTACGGACATGCTGATGTTTGATCTTCTTCTCCTGCAAGCGCACGTCAGCCGTGTCCAATCTGTCGCCGATGGAGGCGATTGCCCATGAGCATGCCTTTGGCCCGCTATCTCAAGGACTTCTCGACGTCTGTCGCGCCGCCTGCGCCTCCGGCGCCGGCATTCGACATGCCGACGGTGGATGCCTTCGACATGGACTTTCCAGCGCTTCCCGAACCCGAGGCTGTTGACGTCGAGGGCATCAAGCGCGAGGCCTATGCCGAGGGCCATGAAGCCGGAGAGAAGGCCGCTGCGGAACGTTTCGAGGTCGACCGCCAGGCGATGGAGATCGCCCACGCCCAGGCGCTGGCCGAGCGTGACCAGAAACTGCGTGACGAATTTGCAGACCTGCTCGCGACGAAGCTGCCCGACGTGATCGAGAGGCTGTCACTTGCGGTGAGCGAGCAGGCGGCGATTGCGCTCGCTCCGGTGATTGGCGAGGCACTTGCCGAAAAGGCCGTGAAAGATCTGGCCGATCTCTTGAAGGCAGCCATAACTGCGGGCGAGGCAGGCACGATCGAGGTCAAAGGACCTCGTCTTCTGTTTGAAAAACTGCAGTCGGAGATGCCGGAGCAGACAAGTTTCCTACGCCATGTCGAGGATCCGGACCTCGATCTCTCGGCTGAATTCGGCGATGCCGCGCTCGTCACCCGCATCTCGGCCTTTACGGCGAGCCTGAAGAAAGTGCTGGCATGAGCGAAGACAATCATCACCACGGCAAGAACGAAATCATCATCGTCAAACGCCACAAGGGTGACCACGACGGTGCCCATGGTGGCGCCTGGAAGATCGCCTATGCCGACTTCATGACCGCCATGATGGCCTTCTTCCTCGTCATGTGGCTGGTCAACGCCGCCAACGAGGAAACCAAGGCCTCTGTTGCGAGCTACTTCAATCCGATCCAGCTAGCCGACGAGAAGCCCACTGAAAAGGGGCTGGAGAAACCCGTCGAGACGAGTGAGGGCGAAGAGAAGAAGGAACGCTCCCAGGTCGACGAAGACGAGGATAAGGTCGGTTCCGCCGCCGCAACCGGGGATGACCAGACGGCGTCGTCGGGTGACGAAGCCAATTATTCGGAAGCAGACTTCTTCGAAAATCCCTATTCGGTCCTGGCTGAAATTGCCCAGGAAGTCGGTCAGCAGGCCAATGTCAGCGCCAAGGGCGAAGGCGGCGCAGCCGACTCCGGCCCGTCTACCGGCGCTCAGGGCGGCGAGGCCTATCGCGATCCCTTCGATCCGGATTTCTGGACGCAGCAGGTTCAGACCGCCGTCGGTCCGCCGGGCGATCCGACGGACGCGCAGACGCCGGCCGAGCAGGCACAGACCGCACCACCTGCGGACCCCGACGCGTCTGAACCTTCGACTGAGCCAGAGCAACAGATCGCCCTCGTGGTGCCTGGTCAGAGGCCGGATCCGTCCGCCACGCCAACAGAAGCGATGACCGCTGACAAGCCTGCCGAGTCAGAAGCGTCGGAGCTCGGCCAGACCGAACAGCCGCTCGAGGATGTTGCTGAGAAGCCGGAAACCGCCGAGGCTCAGCTCGAGGTTCAGCTTGCGGCCGCGGACAACCTCAAGGCGGAAATCGAGAATGCCATCGGCGGTGCAGCCGGCAAGCTGGCCGAGGGGCTCCTCGTCACGCCGACGGAAGGTGGCTTGCTGGTCACGATCAGCGATCAAAGCGATGCTGCCATGTTCAATGTCGGCTCGGCGGTGCCGCGCCGCGAACTCGTGATTGCCATGGAGAAACTCGGCCAGATCCTGCAGGCAAAGCCTGGCCGGATCGTGATCCGCGGCCATACGGACGCCCGTCCGTTCCGCGGCACCGAGAATGACAACTGGCGGCTTTCAATGGCCCGTGCCCACAGCGCCTATTTCATGCTGGTCCGCGGCGGTCTGAATGAGGATCGTGTCGAGCAGGTCTCCGGCTTTGCAGATCGGCGCCTTCAGGTGCCGGATGATCCGCTCGCGGACGCCAACCGTCGCATCGAGATCCTGATCGAAGCGGAGCAGGGCTGACCATGCTCATCCGGCGTCTCACCCTCCGCCTGCTGCTGTCCGGTCTGACCGTCCTTTCGGTCGGATCGTTCGGCCATGCGCAGACGATAGACGAGACGATCGAGCCCTATCGCATGCTGCGCTCGCTGCAATTCGTTCAGGACACTGTGGTGCGTGGCGACCATTCTGCAGCCGACATGCAGCGGTTCATGCTGGGCACGATCGACGAACGCTTGCGCACCGCCGACCCGAAGATCTTCCAGGATCCACGCAATGTCGATGCGGCACTGATCTACGCGATGAGCGGAGGAAATCCGGCAACCCTGGAATTCCTGGTCGCCCGCGACATTGAGGGCAACTTCGACAACCGGGTCAGTGATGCACTTCGCAAGTATCTGAGCGGCAAGGGCACTCTCATTGCCAAGACCCTCGGCGACATGGCCGTCGAATACAAGAATGACAAGATCGGCCCCTATCTGGCGCTGGTCGCCGGCAATGTGACCCTGACACGGGATCCGGCCGGTGCCCTCAAGTTTTACGACTGGGCGCGTCTCACGGCGCCCGGCACCATCGTCGAGGAAGCGGCTCTGCGGCGGTCGCTTGCGGTCGCTGTCGATGCCAAGATCGTTGACAAGGCCTCGCTCTACGCCAATGGCTATGCGCGTCGCTTCCTCTATTCGCCCTATGCCAGCCAGTTCGCCGATCTGTTCGTCCGTTTTGTGGTCGAGCATTACGAGGTGCTGAAGCCCACCGACATCGAAGCCACACTCGGCTACATGGACGCGGATCGGCGCCGTGAGGTCTACCTCCGGATTGCCCGTGAGGCGGCAATTGCCGGTCGCAAGGAACTGGCGACCATGGCGGCCGAGCAGGCGAAGCTGCTTTCAGGCACGGAGGAAGGTGCCGATGCACTCGCCAAACTCTATGGCAGCCTGGTCCGCGTGCCGACCGAGAATGTCGATGATGCCATGGCGGCCTTGATGCAGCTCCCTGAAGACATGCTATCGCCCCGGGATCGTGCCTTGAGGCAGGCGGCCGAAACCATCGCAAAAGAAGTGCTGCGCAAACCCGAGCCGGTCCAGCGTTCCCAGACGCCTCCGGCTGAAGCTGTGAGTATCGACGATCCGGCACAATCCGCATCGGCTGATCCGGACCTGCAGGATCCGTTTGCCCAGCCCGAGCCGACCCCGATTGCCCAGACTGAACCGGCGCAGCCGGCTGCCAGCGCAGTTGCGACACTTCCTGCCGAGCAAACCGAGATCGACCCGGAGCTGCGCAACTTCGTTGATTCCGGACGCTCGAAGCTCGACGCGATTGACGATCTTCTCAAGAAAGAAGGCCCGTAACATGATGGACGCACTCTCAGCCCCCAGAATGCCTGCGACGGATGGCTCGGCGGCTCCGGCCGGATCGGGCCGCGCAGACAAGGCGGCGGACGACAACAGCTTCTCCAAGGTGCTCTCCAAATCCGGAGAGCAGGAGGCTGGCGCGTCGAGGCAGGATCGCACGCGCGGCGAGACTGATGCGTCTGATGCAGACGTCGATCAGCCGACAGCAAAGACGGCGACGCGGACGGGTGAGCGATCCTTCCCGGTCATCGATGATGCTTTGCTAGCAGAGCTCGATGCGCTGCCAGATGACATCTCGACGGAGGATCTTATCCGCGCTCTCGCCAAGGTGCAGGCCAAGGCTAAAGCAAACGCTGAGGGCGACAAGGAGCCTCTGGTCGAGATCGAAGGCCTCGATCCGGAGCTGAAGGCGCAATTGGCCAAGGCCATGGCGGCAGTCCGGGATCGGAAGGAAACCGGAGAAGGCGGACCGGTCGCGGCCGAAAACGCTGCAGGCGAGGCGACTGCGTCCGAAACTCCCGTGGCGGACCTTTCCGATGTGCTGCAGCTTCTGGCGGGTGGCAAGATCGAGACCACCGAGAAAGGCAAGGAGCTCGCCAAGAGCGACAAGGCGGCGAAGGACGAGCACGAAATTCTCCCCGGTAACGCCATTGATGCCAAGGCTCGTGATGCGGCCGATAGTTCGGCTTCGGAGGATGATACCTCTGGAGGCGATCGCGACTTCCGCTTCATCCGTGCGGACGGCAAGGGCCAGCCACTTGTCCTGCGCGGGGAGACGACGTCTTCTCCGGAGCAAGCCGAACAGAAGGTCGTTGAAACCGTCACGGTGGTCGATAGCCGTCGCTATATCGCTCCAGTCTCCACATCCAATGCGGCGTCGATCACCGCAGCGATGCTGGGCGACAATGAATGGCTCGGTGCCATGGCGCCCGGCTCGGAGCTCGCCAATGCCGCCGCCCAGTCCAGCCAGGGCAAGGTCGTGCATACGCTGAAGCTCCAGATGACACCTATTGACCTCGGCAGTGTCACCGCGACCCTGCGTCTGTCCGGCGAAGAGCTGAGTGTTCAACTGACCGTCGATAACCCGGCGGCCTTCCGCCAACTCTCCAACGATCAGAGCGACATCCTGAAGGCACTCCGAGCCCAGGGTCTGGTCGTCGATCAGGTCCAGGTGACCATGCAGACCTCGTCGGCCGATCGCAGCGCGGACGCCGGACAGAACGGTTCCCAGAACCAGCAGTCCGGCCAGCAGACGGGCCAACAGACATTCCAGCCCGGAAATCAGGGCAGCGAACGACAGCAGCGCGGTGACGCGCAAGGAAATACCGTGAGGATGGCGGATGAGCGTGTGGCTGATACGACGGATGTACCCGCTTCCGGCAATCGCGGCGCTCGCCCTGATCAGCTTTACGTCTGAGGCAGAGGCAAGTCGCGGCGCCTGTGAGGGCGCCATCAGCGCGGCCGCGGCCAAATACGGCGTTCCCGAAGGCATTCTCTATTCGGTCGGCCTGACAGAGACTGGCCGCAAGGGAAGCCTTGCGCCCTATGCCATGAATGTCGAGGGCAAAGCCTATTACTTCGACGATCTGGACGAGGCACTCGACGGCTTTGAGCGCGCAAGATTGGGCGGAGCGAAGCTGATCGACGTCGGCTGCATGCAGATCAATCAGCACTTCCACGGGGAGCACTTTACCTCAGTCGAGGCGATGTTTGATCCGAGACGCAATGTGGAATATGCCGCTCGCTTCCTCAGCAACCTTCACAATCGTCATGAAACCTGGACGATGGCGGTTGCGCGCTATCACGCGGGACCCAACAATGATCCCGCCCAGAAGCGTTATGTGTGCCGTGTGATCTCCAATCTGGTGGCCACGGGCTATGGAAACTGGACGCCCAATGCGCGACAATTTTGCGGTGAATAGCAACCCTTGATTGTTTGACAGCCACGATTGTGCCGATTTGCGAATTGTGGCGACACTGCGGTAGCGAGAGCTCATACAAGACCTTGTGCGAAACTTGCGTTAACTTTTCCACCGGAAAATTGTGTCCGCATAGTTAAAAACATACTAGATCTAGTTCAAATCGGCACCAAATGGTTAATCAATCGTTAATTACTATGGTTAAGTTCTCCTAGTTGTTCATGAATCCCCCGATTCGTACCCATGGTGCATCGAAACACCACACTGATTCGGAGGCGGCTGAATGATCGTCGTGGTAGATGAGCGCGAGCTCGTGAAAGACGGGTATACATCACTATTTGGACGCGAGGGGATTCCCTCGACGGGGTTCGACCCTCGCGAGTTCGGGGAATGGGTCACGACTGCGGCCGATTCCGACATCGCAGCGGTTGAGGCATTCGTGCTCGGCCAAGGCGATACGACACTCGAATTGCCGCGCGCAATTCGAGACCGGACCCAGGCACCGGTGATCGCGGTTAGCGATCAGCCGTCCCTTGAGGCAACTCTGGCACTTTTTGATTGCGGCGTCGACGACGTCGTTCGCAAACCCGTGCATCCCCGTGAGATCCTGGCACGTGCTGCGGCAATCCGCCGGCGTCTGCGGGCAATCACCAACTTCACCGAGATCGGCCCGATCAAGGTCTTCTCCGACGGCCGTGATCCAGAGATCGCCGGCGACGTCTTCGCCCTGCCGCGCCGCGAACGCCGCATCCTCGAATATTTGGTCGCAAATCGCGGCCGGCGCGTGTCGAAGACCCAGATCTTCAACGCGATCTATGGGATCTTCGACGAGGAAGTCGAAGAGAACGTTGTTGAAAGTCACATCTCCAAGCTTCGCAAGAAGCTTCGCAAGAAGCTCGGTTTCGATCCTGTCGATTCCAAACGCTTCCTCGGCTACTGCATCGACTGGAGCTGATCTCTACCTGCGGCCGCCCTTGAGCGGCCGCATTTTTTTCCCTCGACGCGAGGGAAAAACAGCTGGGCGCACAAGCCAGACAGCTTCACGCAAGGCCCACCTCATACTCTCCAAATCGACTAGCAAACGAGGATTTTGACATGAGCCTTTACGGAACCATGCGAACGGGTGTCTCCGGCATGAATGCCCAGTCGAACCGGCTGAGCACCGTCGCTGACAACATCGCCAATTCCAGCACTGTCGGCTACAAAAAGGCCTCGGTGCAGTTTTCATCCATGATTTTGCCGACCACCAACGGCGCCTACAATTCCGGTGGCGTCGAAACGGACGTGCGCTACTCGATTTCGGCCCAGGGCACCTTCAGCTACACGACGTCGACGACGGACCTTGCCATCAATGGCGACGGCTTTTTCATCGTCAAGGGCGACGACGGCACTCCCTACATGACCCGTGCCGGTTCCTTCGTTCTCCAGGATGACGGCACCCTGAAAAACACGGCCGGCTACACGCTGCAGGGTTATCCCTACGATTCCGACGTCGATCCGACGATTGTCGTGAATGGCTTCGACGGCTTGGAGCCGGTGGACCTCTCGGGTTCGGGCATTTCGGCAGTCAGATCACTGACAGGCACGCTGAACGTGAACCTGCCCAACTCGGCCGAGGTCGGGGTTGCCGCAGACATCAAGAAGACGTCTCTGACCGTCTTTGACAGTCAGGGATCGAGCCGACTGATCGATTTTACCTATGAGAAGATCGCCGACAACACGTGGGAAGTCTCTGCGGTTGAAAGGGATACCGGCACTCAGGTCCTTGCGCCGGAAACGTTGGTTTTTGATGCGGACGGCAAACTCGTAACTCCCGATCCAGCCGAGCTGCCGCTTGATCCCTACACTGTGGACGGTGCAGAGGTCGGCGACCCGACTGACGGTATCATGATCAGCATCGGCGCAACGACCCAGCTCGCCTCGGACTTTTCCGTCCAGCTTGGCAAGGTGGACGGCAACGCGGCCTCGAAGGTCAAGGGTTACGAAATCGATGACAAGGGCATCGTGTCGATTGCCTACGACAACGGTGATCTGGTGCCGACCTTCCGCGTCGCGCTCGCCAGTGTCCAGAGCCCGGACAATCTCAATCCGGTGGCCGGCAACATGTACACCCAGTCGAATGACTCCGGTGTCGTCATCCTCGGCTATGCCGGCTCCAGCGGCTTCGGCACGATCCTGTCCGGTGCGCTTGAAGACTCCAACGTGGATGTCGCTGAAGAGCTCACGGCCATGATCGAATCCCAGCGCAACTACACTGCAAACTCCAAGGTTTTCCAGACCGGCTCCGAATTGATGGAAGTCCTGGTCAACCTGAAGAGATAATCGAAAGAGTAGGTTAGTCCTATGTCGCTTGCATCGTCACTGAATACGGCCAATTCGATTTTCCGGAATACGTCCCAGCAGGCGTCCGTAATTTCGACGAACATCGCCAACACCGGCAACGAAAACTACGTTCGCCGTGACGCGGTGGTCACACAGTCCGTTTACGGTTTCTCGACGGTGCAGAACGAGCGGTCGCAGCAGATGGCGCTGCTGCGCCAGATGTCATCGTCGACGGGGCAGCAGAGTGCCCAATCGACACTTCTGGACGGCCTGACCACGCTTTCCAACGCGCTTGGTGGCAATGACAAGGAATTGTCGCCATCCAACTATCTCGCGAACCTGCAGGGCAGCCTGCAGGCTTTCGCCGCGGCACCAGGGGAATATGCGCTCGCCTCCACGGTCGTGACGGATGCAATCGACGTCGTCAACTCGCTGAACAACACGACGTCGACAACGCAGGAACTGCGTGCAGATACCGATGCGCAGATGTTCCAGCAGGTCGAATCGCTGAACAAGCTGCTCGCCGAATTCAAGATCGTCAACGACACGGTCGTGCGACAGACGGCCACCGGTGGGAATGCCGACGACTATCTCGACCGCCGCGACACGCTCCTCAAGGAGATCTCCAAGATCGTCGGCGTTTCCGTGAACATGCGCGATAACAGCGACATGGTTCTCTACACCTACGATGGCACGACGCTGTTCGAGACGGAACCGCGCGAAGTCAGCTTCGCGCGCACCTTTACCTACGATTCGACCGTCTCCGGCAATGCCATCTACATCGACGGAACGGCGGTTCGCGCTGGTATCGGCGGCAATACGGATGGTCAGGGCTCGCTCGCTTCGCTCGTGCAGATCCGCGACGTCATTGCGCCGACCTTCCAGACCCAGCTCGATGAGATCGCCCGTGGCCTGATCGAAGCCTTCCAGGAAGTTGACACCGGCGGTGGCGGGGAACTGCCTGGCCTGTTCACCTGGCCGACCGGGACGGTTCCCCTGACGGGAACGGTCGAGCCTGGACTGGCAGCCCTCATTCAGGTTAATCCGGCAGTCCGCTCGGATTCCGGCGGCGATCCCATGCTGATCCGTGACGGTGGCATCAATGGCGCCGCCTATGTCCAGAATCTCGAGGGGTCATCCGGCTTCACCGATCTGATCAATAGCTATGTAGACGAACTCGCTGCGAACAGAAGTTTCTCCGCCGATGCGGACCTGAAGACGGACGCAAGTGTACTGTCTTTTGCCAGCAACTCGATCGGCTGGCTCGAAGAACTGCGCTCGAACGCCACGACGGCGAATGAAAACAAGCAGGCGCTCTATGAGCGTACGTTTCAGACTTACTCCTCAAAGACGGCGGTCAGTCTCGACGAAGAACTGTCGATGCTGCTCGATGTCGAACAGTCCTACAAGGCCGCAGCCAAGCTCGTCTCAACGGTGGATGAGATGCTGAAGGCCGTCATGGATATGGTGAGGTAATCCCAATGTCGACAGCTAGCGTCTCTAATCTATCCACCCAGACATCCATGCGACTGACAATTCGTCAGGCGCAAAATGAGCTCCTGAAGTCGCAGCAGGAAGTCAGCACTGGCTTCTACGCCGACATCGGTGCCGAATTGGGCAGCAGGACGTCGACCGTCGTTGACCTGAACCGGGAAAGCCTGCGGCTGAACTCGATGATCAGCAACAACTCGATCGCGACACAGCGTCTGTCCGCTTCCCAGGAAGCGCTGAAGCAGATCGCGACGGCGGCCGAGGACATGAACAACGCGCTGATCACCATCTCCGGGTCGTCGAACAGCGATACGATCAACACCACCGTGATGACTGTATCGAACTCCCTTTCGACGATGACGAGCATGGCCAACCAGTCGGCCAATGGTGAATTCCTGTTCGCGGGCATCAACACCGATGTGAAGCCGCTCGCCGACTACACGGACACGTCGCCGGCCAAGACGGCTTTCGACAACGCCTTCACGGCCTATTTCGGCTTTGCGCCGACCGATACGGCGAGCGTCGGGACGATCGTCCCGAATGGTGCGGTCCCGAGCATGGAGGATTTCATCACGTCCACGCTGGAGCCGATGTTCACCGGAGCCGACTGGAACACAGATTGGTCGAATGCGACTGACCAGGCGATGACCAGCCGTATCACGCAGTCTGAAACCGTGCAGACATCGGCCTCGGCCAATGAAGACGGCTTCCGCTACTTCGCGCTCGCGGCCGTCATCACCAAGGAGCTCATGACGATCGGTGCGCCGGCCGCTGCTGTGACGGTCGCGATCAACGCAGCCATCGATTACACGGGCCGTGCCATCACCGGTATCAACTCGACACGTTCGGAACTTGGTCTTTCCGAGAACCGAATTGACAAGGCGGATGCCTCGCTCAAGGTTCAGGTGGATATTATCGAAACCAGCCTGTCGAGCAAAATTGAAGTAGATGCGTACGAAGCGTCAACTCGCGTTAACTCTCTGCTTGCCATGGTGGAAGCATCCTACACGCTGACGGCGAGGATCCAGGGCTTGAGTCTTGTAAACTACCTTTGATGAGCAAAGGGTGAAATGAACCTGAAGGGCAACTGAATGTACCAGTTCTCATATGCCGAGATTATGGAAGATGGCGTCGCTGACGCCAAGGAGCGCGAACGGCAGGCCCTTGACCGTTGCATCCAGCTTCTGAGCGCGGCCCGTGAAAAGAAGGGCTACTCCCACGAGGCGATCGAAGCTCTGTTTTATACCCGCCGGGTCTGGATCCGGCTGATCGAAGATCTGCAAAACCCCGAGAACCAGCTCGGCGACGAAGTACGCGCCAATCTGATTTCCATCGCCATCTGGATTTTGAAAGAGTGTGACCGGATCCGCAAGCGTGAGTCCGAGAACTTCCAGGGCATCATCGACGTGACAACCATCATCAGGGATGGACTTAAATGAAGAGCACTTTGCGCATCTCGCTCAAGTCGGGCGAACGTATTTTCATCAATGGAGCGGTTCTGCGCGTCGACCGCAAGGTTGCCCTCGAGTTCCTGAACGATGTCACCTTCCTGCTCGAGAACCATGTTCTGCAGCCGGAACAGGCGACGACGCCGTTGCGTCAGCTCTACTTCATCGCCCAGATGATGCTGATTAATCCGGAAGGCAAGGATCAGTCGCTGGCAATGTTCCGCAAGTCGGTGATCATGTTGTTGTCCTGCTTCGAGAACGAAGAGATCCTCGCCGAGCTGAAGCGCATTGACGGCATGGTCTCCTCCGGTCGCGCTTTCGATGCTCTCAAGGCGATCCGTCAGCTCTATCCGATCGAGGACCGTATCCTGAACAATCAGGAAATGGCACCGGCGACGATCGAGCAGATCCGCAAGGAGATCGCACCATGGCGGTAGACGGTGTAGCCGCCACCACTGCGGCCACGACGGCATCGTCGGCCACCAGCAGCACGGCGAGCAAGGCTGCCGAGAAGGCATCGATCGATTACGATAGCTTCCTGAAGCTCCTGATCGCCCAGATGAAGAACCAGGACCCGACCGATCCGATGGATGCCAGCGAACAGGTTGCGCAGCTGGCGACTTTCTCGCAGGTCGAACAGTCGATCCAGATGAACTCGAACCTCGAGACACTCATCACCGGCAACGCCCTGACGAATGCCTCCTCCTATATTGGCAAGACGATCACCAGCGCCGATGAAAAGACCAGCGGTGTCGTGGCCTCGGTTCGCGTCTATAGCGATACGATGGTTGCCACCACGACCGAAGGCAAGGAAGTCCCGATTGTTGTCGGCGTTCGCGTTGGCACAGCGCCCGCATCCGAGACGACAGATTCCTAACGTGCTAGTCCTTTCGGAGTGGAGGGCATGATTCGCCGCTCCGAAAGGATACCCGTCTCATGAATGAGGCTGACGCTCTCGATATTCTGCAGGCCGCGATCTGGACGATCATCATCGCCTCGGGCCCTGCTGTTGCCGCCGGCATGATCGTTGGCGTTGTCATCGCCCTGATCCAGGCACTGACTCAGGTCCAGGAAATGACCTTGACCTTCGTGCCGAAGATCCTTGCAATCATGATTACCATTGGCATCTCGGCGCCTTTCGTCGGAGCCCAGATCAATCTCTTCAGCAACCTCGTTTTCTCGCGGATCCAGTCAGGCTTCTAGCGGCGCTCGGCCTGACACCCTCGCGCAAGCTTCGACCGATATCTCTCTTGGGCAGACTGCCGGAAGTATGATCTTTCGGATGACTTCTCATGAAGAGATGGAACGGATATGGCGCAACCACCTGCACTCGTAATTCCGAAGGTAAGCCCGAGCGGGCGTGACATCGGCTTCGCGTTCGGGATCGTGATGATCCTGTGCATTCTGTTCCTGCCCATACCGCCTTTTCTCATCGACGTCGGCCTCGCGTTCTCGATCGCCCTGTCCGTCCTGATCCTGATGGTATCGCTTTGGATCCAGCGGCCGCTGGACTTCTCGTCCTTCCCGACCATCCTGCTGATCGCCACCATGATACGTCTGTCGTTGAACATTGCGACGACACGCGTGATCCTGTCGCATGGCCATGAGGGGCACGGGGCGGCCGGCGGCGTTATCGAGGGTTTCTCCACGCTCGTCATGGGCGGCGACTTCGTCATCGGTCTGATCGTCTTCTTGATTCTGATCACGGTCAACTTCATCGTCATCACCAAGGGCGCGACCCGTATTGCGGAAGTCGGCGCTCGCTTTACCCTCGATGCCATTCCCGGCAAGCAGATGTCGATCGACGCCGATCTGTCGGCGGGTATCATCGACGAAAAGGAAGCGCAGCACAGGCGTCGCGAACTCGAGCAGGAAAGCTCGTTCTTCGGTGCCATGGACGGTGCGTCGAAATTCGTTCGCGGCGATGCCATCGCCGGTCTGATCATAACCGCCATCAACGTCGTCGGTGGCATCATCATCGGCTACTTCCGCCATGGGATGGAACTGGGTGAAGCGGCAGACGTCTTCGTCAAGCTCTCCGTCGGCGACGGCATCGTCTCCCAGGTTCCGGCTCTGATCGTCTCGCTGGCCGCCGGCCTTCTGGTCTCGCGCGGCGGCACGCCCGGATCCACCGACCAGGCCGTCGTCAATCAGTTGAGTGGATATCCGCGCGCTTTGTTCGTGGCAGCTGCACTCATGGGTGCGCTCGCCATTGTCCCAGGCCTGCCGTTGATACCGTTCATGGGCCTCGGTGGTCTCATGGCTTTCGGCGCCTGGTACATTCCGCGCCAGCTCGAGGCTGAGAGCAAGCTGAAGCGCGAAAGCGAAGAAAAGAAGGTCATCCAGAACAAGGAAGCCGAGAAGGATTCGGTCAAGTCGGTTCTCAAGACCTCGGAAATCGAACTCGCGCTGGGCAAGCTCGTCTCGACACGCCTCCTTGGCGCTCACCAGGAACTCGCCTTCCGCGTCGGCAAGATGCGCAAGAAATTCGCCAGCCAGTACGGTTTCGTGGTGCCGGAAATCAAGGTCACCGACGATATCGCGATCCCGGAAAAGGCCTATCAGATCCGGATCCACGGCACGACGGTCGCCTCGAACAACCTGCGCGTCGGCGAAGTTCTGGTCGTCACCGGTTCCGGCCGCAAACCGAATGTCCCAGGCGACGATATCCGCGAACCCGCCTTCGGCATGCCCGCAGTTTCGGTTCTTGAAACTTTCACCGAAGAGCTGAAGCGCGAAGGCTTCCATCCGATCGACAACGTCTCGGTCGTCTTGACCCATGTCTCGGAAGTCATCCGCAACAACCTGCCGCAGCTCCTGTCCTACAAGGACGTCAAGGTGCTGATCGATCGCCTTGACCCCGAATACAAGAAGCTCGCCGACGAAATCTGCTCGTCGCACATGTCCTATTCGGGCCTTCAGGCGGTCTTGAAGCTGCTCCTCGCCGAACGCGTCTCCATCCGCAACCTGCATCTCATTCTCGAAGCGGTCGCCGAACTCGCCCCGCATGTCCGCAAGACGGAGCAGATCGTCGAGCATGTGCGTGTCCGCATGGCTCAGCAGCTCTGCGGCGACCTGACAGACAACGGTGTGCTGCGCGTCTTGCGTCTCGGCTCCAAGTGGGATCTCGTCTTCCATCAGGCGCTCAAGCGTGATGCCAAGGGCGAGATCGTCGAGTTTGACATCGATCCGCGCAGCCTGGAGGAGTTCTCCGAGCAGGCAAGCCAGGTTATCCGTGAATTCATGGACCGGGGCTTGCCCTTCGTCCTTGTCACGTCGCCCGAAACACGGTCCTATGTGCGCATGATCATCGAACGACTCTTTGCCACCTTGCCGGTCCTCTCGCATGTGGAACTGGCCAAAGGCATCGAGATCAAGATTCTGGGCTCCATCTCATGATTACTGACCCGCAGGGGAGTGTGCTGGTACTGATCGCGATCTTCTGTCGCATCGGCGCCTGCATCATGACCCTGCCGGGCTTTTCTTCAGCCCGCATCTCGATGACGGTGCGGTTCTTCCTTGCCTTCGCCATCTCGCTGGCCATGACGCCCTTGCTCTTCGATACCGTGTACCCCAGGGTCTCCGGGGGAGGGGCCTCTCTCATCGGCGTCATCGTTGCCGAACTTCTGATCGGCATGATGTACGGCCTCGTTCCGCGCTTCTATGTGCTCGGACTGCAATTTGCGGGCTCGGCGATCTCGATGGCGATCGGTCTGAACACGCCGGGCTCGTCAGATGTTCTCGAAGATACCCCTGATAACCAGATGACCAATCTGATCTCCTTCGGCGGCCTTCTCATTCTCTTCATGCTGGATTTCCACCATGTCGTCTTTCGCGCCCTGTTCGATTCCTATTCGGTGATGCCGATCGGTGGCATGCCGGACAGCCAGAAAATGCTGATCACGCTGACCGACACCTTGACGCAGACCTTCCTGCTGATGCTGCGTCTCGCGAGCCCCTTCCTCATCTTCGGTCTGATGTTCAACGTGGCCGTCGGTCTGGTCAACAAGCTCGCGCCCCAAGTGCCCGTCTTCTACATCTCGACGCCCTATCTTCTGATGGGGGGGCTGCTCCTGGTCTATTTCACCATCGCCGCCATGGTCATGCAGTTCGGCCAGAATTTCCCGATGATCTTCAATTTTTGACGAGGCTGCCTTGGGACCGCAAAAGAAATCCGACAAACTCAAGCGTCTGGTCGCCGTACAGCGTCACATGGAGCGGATGGCCGAAAGCGATCTGGGTATCACCGCACAACGCATCGAGGAAAACGCTCGATCGATGGACACGGTCATGGACGCCATTGGATCACTCGATCCGTTGCACCGGCTTTTCGCCCAGAACTACGCCGACCGCTTCGATCGCCTGTCCAACACGGACAAGCAGTTGCACGGTCTGCAGCAGGTTCAGGAGATGAAGCTGATGCGCGAGCGCGCCAAGGGCGACCGGCTGGAAGAAAACATGAAGGATGCACGCGACCACGAAGAGCGCGAACGTGACGACGATGCCATCTACGATCTGATCGACCTGAAATTTGCCACACCAGCCTCCAGCAAGCTTCAGGAGTGATAGTCGCCTCGAACCGAAATCGAGGATGTCATCGTGGCCATTTCTCCTCCAAGCGATCTGGTGCTGGACGTTGTCCGTGCTGCTGATCCGGCACAAGTTGCCGCTGCCCAGGAACAACTGAAAGCCAACCGGGCGAACTTCATGGCGACCAGTCTCGCCGAGAAGGGCGCAGGTTTTGGCGCGACTGTCGACATTCTGAACCGTACCGCGAATGCCGCACGGCTCGAAGCGACGGCGGAAAAGACCGAGGACGTCGGCAAGCCTCCGAAGATCTATCGCGATTTCGAAGCCGTTTATCTCACCAATTTTGTGCAGAGCATGCTGCCGGACGAGAGCGAAGAAGTGTACGGCAAGGGCAATGCCGGCGAGATGTGGAAGAGCATGATGGCCGAGCAGCTCGGCACGGTTCTGTCTGAAACCGGCGGCGTCGGCATCGCCCAGCAGATGTATGACCAGGCCCTCCAGCGCGTGCGCGGACAGGATAGCGTCAACGCCGCCACAGACGAGACGGATCGCGGGCTCGCCATGAGCTGGGTGACCGATCTCGAGCGCCGCACCCTGGGTGCTGGCGCCGACACCGATAACAAGAATTGATCCATTTTTCGAAAGACAGGGCAGAATTCATGGAAGTTGTTTCGAGCGAATATCGGGTGAAGACGGTACTGAGCCGGCTTGAGCGCATCATCGACAACGAGAACGAGCGGATCGGGAAAGATCCGGAATTCGACTTCAAGGTTTCCAACGCCCACAAGAGCCGCTGCCTTTACGAATTGACCATGCTGTTCCGCGACACGGACCCGCGTGAATTCGCGGTCAACTACGTCGAGCAGCTTCATGTTCTGAAGGAAAAGCTCGCTCTGAACGCCCGTCGCGTCGAAGCGCATCTCGCGGCCGTTCGTGCGGTAGCCGACATCCTGAAGAACGCGGTTCGCGACGCTGATGGTGACGGCACCTATTCTCAGGAACAGTTCCAGTTCAGCGAGTTCTGATGGGCAAGATACTCGGAATCGGCCTTTGGGTCTGCATCGTCACGCTGGGGGCCGTCTACGGTTCGATCTACCTGGCGACAGCCCCTGCCGGCCCGAGCGAGGAAGAAACAAAGACGGCCGCACTCGAACTCGTTCGCGGTGAGTCCATCACCATTCCGGTTATCGGCGGGGGTGATGTCACCGGATATTTCCTGACACGCATCTCTTTCATGATGGACAAGGAAAAGCTCAACGGACAGGACCTGCCGACGACCGAGTTGATGACCGACCAGCTATTCACGCTGCTGGTTGGCAACAAGATGGTCGACATCGGCAACGTCTCGGCGTTCGACGTCAATTCGTTCCGTGAGCAGATCAAGACCGAGATGAACGCAAGGCTCGGTGAGGGCATGATCGATCAGGTGCTGATCGAGCAGCTCGACTATGTCTCGAAGGACGCTGCCCGCAAGGCCGCCGACGGTGGTTCCAAGCCTATGGAGATGACTACGGTCGTCGAAGGCGAGACGGTCGAGGAAAATCCGGCGTCCTCAGGGCATTGACGATCCGCATTATGGTGAACGGCGCGTTGATCATCTCATGAGAATTGTAGCGCGGCGCTTAACCTGAATTTTAGCGGTGACTGATAGGTTCCGGGCATCGATCCTCGGGACCCCTTTCATGCCAGCTTCGTCATTTTCTGCAGTGAGAGAGCCTGACGACGTGGTTGGTCAGCCTCTGCAGCCGGCGGTCCCGGTACGTCCTATCCTCGACTTGCCTGTCCACGACCTGGGCTGGAAGCCGGCGCTCGCCCTGCTTGAGGAAAAGCTGACCGAGGATCAGGGCCTGACCCATATTGCATTCCTCAATGCCAACAATGCCAATGTCATGATGCGAGATCCCGATTACCGCGAGGTTCTCGGTCGCTGTCTGGTCCTGCCGGATGGCATCGGTGTCGACATTGCCGCAAAGTTCCTGCATGGCGGCCGCTTCTCGGCCAATCTGAACGGGACCGATTTCGTCCCGGCAGCCCTGACCTTCATCACGAAGCCGCTCAGGGTAGGGCTGCTCGGTGCAACATCCGAGGTGCTGCAGGATGCCGCCAAGAACTTTCGCCTTCACACACCCTGGCATGAATTCGTCGAAATCTCGGATGGCTATTTCGACCGGGCCGATCCGACATTCATCCTCAATCGCATTGAGCAGGCCCGCATCGATCTGCTGCTCGTCGCCATGGGCACGCCGCTGCAGGAAAAATGGGTCGACAGGCATCTGACCGGCGATCATGCGCGGGTCGTTATCAGCGTTGGCGCACTGCTCGACTTCGTCTCGGGACGTGTCCCCCGTGCGCCTGACTGGGTCCGTCAACTCAGGTCCGAATGGCTGTTTCGTCTTTGGCAGGAGCCGTCGCGCCTCTGGCGCCGCTATGTGCTCGGCATCCCCGTCTTTCTCGCCTATGTGCTGCGTCACCGGCTCAGTTCGCCGGCAACGATGTCCGGCTGACACCAGGGCCCGCGAAATCCTGCACTTGCAATGTGCCGCATTTTGACAGCATAGGACGGCGACAGGCAAACGGCGCCTGCATGTTGGCGCTAGCTTGCTGCGAGTTCTAGACGGGGATTGTGCACAGTGACCACGGTAATCGATGGAAAGGCAGCCGCTGCTTCGGTGATTGAAGCAGTAACCTCAGCAGCGACGACGCTCAAGACCTCCGGCCATCGCAAGCCCGGTCTGGCTGTGGTCATCATCGGGAACGACCCGGCAAGTCACGCCTATGTCGGTGCCAAGAGCCGGATGGCCAAGCAGTGCGGTTTCAACTCGATCCAGCACACGCTTCCCGAGGAGACCTCTCAGGACGAGCTGATGGCGCTGGTCGCCTCGCTCAATGCCGACCCCGAGATCGATGGTATCCTCGTCCAGCTCCCGCTTCCGAAGCATCTCGACAGCGAGCCGGTGATCCAGTCGATCCTGCCGGAAAAGGATGTCGACGGCCTGCACATCGTCAATGCCGGAAAGCTTGCGACAGGTGATTTGAAGACCGGCCTGCTCTCCTGCACGCCGGCCGGTGCCATGATCCTTGTCCGCCAGATCCATGGTGACGACCTGTCCGGCCTGAATGCACTGGTGATCGGCCGGTCGAACCTCTTCGGAAAGCCGATGGCGCAATTGCTGCTGAATGCCAATGCCACCGTGACCATCGGCCATTCACGCAGCCGCGACCTGCCGGAACTCGCCCGCCAGGCCGATATCCTGGTCGCAGCCGTCGGCCGTGCTGAAATGGTCAAGGCTGACTGGTTGAAGCCCGGTGCGACCGTCATCGATGTCGGCATCAACCGTGTTGCGGCTCCGGAAAAGGGCGAGGGCAAGTTCAAGCTGGTCGGCGATGTCGCCTTTGCCGAATGCAAGCCGGTTGCCAAGGCGATCTCGCCGGTTCCAGGCGGCGTCGGGCCGATGACGATTGCCATGCTGATGGCCAATACAGTGATCGCCGCCCATCGTCGCGCAGGCATGGTGGCGCCGCGGTTCTGACTACTCAGGTCATCGACAGCCGGGTCAGGCGGGTGCCGGTCCGGTCGAGGCCCTGACCACCAGTTCCACCTTCCAAAGTTCCTGTGCCGGTGGTGCCGGCACAGTTTGATTGATCATCGCGATCAGTCGTTCTCCTATCCGCTCGCCGGCAGCGCGTAGTGAGGAGCGTGTCGTCGTGAGCGGCGTCGAAAAGTTTTCCGGCTTCAGCAATGGCAGCTCGTCGTCATGCGCGATCAGGGAAACATCCACGCCGAGCTTGAGGCCAAGCTCGTTCATCGCGCGAACGGCGCCGAGTGCCAGCACGGTACTGGCGCATAACACGGCGGTCGGCCGGTCCGGGCCGGACAGGATCTCCTTCATACCGCGATAGCCTTGTTCATCGCCCATGAAGCTGTGCCGTGTGTGGCGAGGATCGAGCAGCAATCCCCGGTCGGCCAGCGCCCTCTCCGTCCCCAGCCGTCGTCGATGCGCAAAGTCCAGATCGGCATGGCCGTTCAGCAATGCGATCCGCTTGTGGCCGAGTTGGAGGAGGAAGCGGGTCGCATCGTAGAATGCGCCTTCATTGTCGACATCCAGAAACGGATAGTCCAGTTCAAGCCCGGACGACCGTCCGTGGACGATGAAGGGCAGCGAAAGCGACTTGGCCATCGCAATGCGCGGGTCATTCTCGCGAACATAGGCGAGATAATAACCGTCGACACTGCCACTCGCGACCAACCAGCGGATTGCCTGTTCCTCGTCCTCGGCTTTGGAAGGCATGATGACGAAGTGGAAGTCACGGAGGATGGCTGCTTCGGCGAGCCCGCTCTGGAATGCGGCGAAATGCATGTCCGAGCTATGGTCGGGCGAGATCGGCATGATCAGCCCGATGGATCCGGCCTTGCCGGTCGCCAGACGCTGGGCCGCCCGGTTCGGACGATAGCCGGTATCCTTGGCTGCCTGGAGCACCCGCTGGCGTGTCTCCTCATTGACCTCCGGGTAGCCATTGAGCGCGCGGCTGATCGTCGTCTGCGACAGGCCGAGCATCTGTGACAATTCTTTCAGATTCACTGCAGGCATTCCTCTCCCTTGCCGGACCACTCGTTCCCCTCCACAGGCGGCCAAAGCGCTTCGACTATGGCGCAGTCGCCCGGCCGGCGACAAGAGAAAAATGCTTTAAATCAATGCAGATGCTGCTGCCCATGCGAGGCGTTGCGCCAAAATGCGGCAGAGCCAGAAAAGCCCTTGACTCAATATGGAACCCAATGGGATGAAATAGGGGCCAAAGCGCTTTGAGGATAATGCGCTGACCAAGGACGTTTGGCCGTCCGATGTGATGGGAGGTTAATCACATGAAAAAACTATTTTTGATGACCGTGGCGACTGCCGCGCTCGTTGCCAGCACGGCTGGTGCACAGGAATTGAAGTTCGCTCCCGGTGAAGATGCCAAGTTCAACTGGGCAAGTTTCGAGGAGCTGAAGAAGACCCAGCTCAACGGCGAACAGATCACCATTTTTGGTCCCTGGCTCGGCCCTGACCAGGTTCTCGTCGAAAGCGTTCTGGCCTATTTCGCGGCCGCAACCGGCGCGGATGTACGCTACACCGGCTCTGACAGCTTCGAGCAGCAGATCGTCGTTGATCTGGAAGCCGGCTCCGCACCGAACATCGCCATCTTCCCGCAGCCGGGCCTCGCGTCCGACATGGCAAAGCGTGGCTTCCTGACCGATCTCGGCGCTGAAAACGCCTCCTGGCTCAAGGACAACTACGCCGCTGGTCAGTCCTGGGTCGACCTCGGCACCTATGCTGGCCAGGATGGCAACTCGGCTTTCTACGGCTTCCCCTTCAAGACCGACCTGAAGTCGCTCGTCTGGTACTCGCCTGAGAACTTCGAGGATGCCGGCTACGAAGTTCCCCAGACCATGGAGGAGCTCAAGGCTCTGACCGAGAAGATCGTGGCAGACGGTGGCACGCCCTGGTGCATCGGTCTCGGTTCGGGTGCTGCCACCGGCTGGCCGGCAACCGACTGGGTCGAGGACATGATGCTCCGCACGGCGTCGCCGGAAGACTACGACAAGTGGGTTTCCAACGAAATGAAGTTCGACGACCCGATCGTCGTCAACGCCATCAATGAATTTGGCTGGTTTGCCAAGAACGACAAGTTCGTCGTTGGTGGTGCAGGCGCAGTCGCATCGACCGACTTCCGCGACAGCCCGAAGGGTCTCTTTGCCTCGCCGCCGCAGTGCTACATGCACCGCCAGGCGTCGTTCATCCCGTCCTTCTTCCCAGAGGGCACGTCGGTGGGTGAAGATGCAGACTTCTTCTACTTTCCCGCCTATGCCGAAAAGAACCTCGGCAGCCCGGTTCTCGGAGCTGGCACCACCTTCGCCATCACCAAGGACAGCACGGCTGCCCGCGCCTTCATCGAGTTCCTGAAGTCGCCGATCGCCCATGAAGTCTGGATGGCCCAGAAGGGCTTCCTCACCCCGCACAAGGGCGTGAACCCGGAAGTCTTCACGGATCCTACCGTCCGCAAGATGAACGACATCCTGCTGCAGGCCACCACCTTCCGCTTCGACGGTTCCGACCTGATGCCGGGCGCCATCGGTGCTGGCAGCTTCTGGACCGGCATGGTCGACTTTGTCGGTGGCAAGTCTGCCGAAGATGTTGCAAAGTCGATCCAGACAGCCTGGGACGGCGTCAAGTAAGCTGCCGTAGAACAGTATTGCCTCACGAACGTCCGGGCTTCACCGCCCGGGCGCTCGCAAAAAAAATCAGAAGGCATGCGGAGGGGAGACCAACATGAATCCGGCGTTGCAGGCTCTGATCACGATCATCATCGGTGTCGGTGGGTGTATCGGTTATTTCTATCTGTCGAACGTGCTTGTCGACAGGGTGCTGTTCCCCGCCAAGGGCGAACATGCAGGGCGCAATATCAACCGCGCCAATATGATCCGTCCTTGGCTCTTTCTGTTTCCGGCGATCGTGGCGCTTGGCCTCTATCTGGTCTACCCGGTTATTGCCTCGCTCTGGTTGTCGGTAAGCAGCCGTAACGATGGCGGCGCCTTCGTCGGTCTGGCCAATTATGAGCGCATGCTCGGAGAACCGAAGTTCTGGGAAGCGATCAGCAACAATCTCCTGTGGCTGACTGTCGTGCCGGCCGCCTCCACGGCCTTTGGCCTGCTGGCGGCTCAGCTGACCGACCGGATCTCCTGGGGCAATATCGCGAAATCGCTGATTTTCATGCCCATGGCGATTTCCTTCGTCGGCGCATCCGTCATCTTCAAGCTGGTCTATGATACGCGACCGGCAGGCGAAGAGCAGATTGGTATCCTGAATGCCCTGTGGCTGTCCTTCGATGGCGGATGGGGGACTGTCCTGGTGCTTCGCGTTCTTCCCGCACTTCTACTTCTCGCCTTCATCGCTTTCGTCATTTACGGCATTTATCAACTGTTGCGCCCGCTCTCCGGTGGTATCGGCCACCATGGCGGCACCTCCAAATTCGGCGTGGTCGTGCGGGTCGCACTCACGCTTGCTGGCGTCTGGCTCTGCTATCGCGGGCTGATCTCCACCTACTCCGTTCTGACCTTTGATTATCCCTATGGTGAGCCGCAGACCTGGTTGACGATCTCCTTCTGGAACAACTTCTTCCTGATGGTGGTGCTGATCTGGATCCAGACCGGTTTCGCCATGGTCATCCTGTCGGCGGCGCTGCGCGGTATCCCGGAAGAGACAATCGAGGCTGCCGTCATCGACGGGGCCAACGACTTCGAGATCTTCTTCAAGATCAAGATCCCGCAGATCATGGGAACCGTGGTCGTCGTCTGGACTACGATCACGCTCGTCGTCCTCAAGGTCTTCGACATCGTCTTCGCGATGACCAACGGCCAATGGGAAACGCAAGTGCTTGCCAACTACATGTTCGACAAGCTCTTCCGGGCCAATGACTGGGGCATCGGTTCGGCAAGCGCCATGGTGATCATGTTGCTGGTCCTGCCGATCCTGGTCTGGAACGTCTACAACGCTCGAAAAGAAATGCGCTGAGGGGAGGCGGGGTCATGGCAAAGATTGCAGGCAAGAAATCCGGTCTCGTCTGGGCCGTTCATCTCTCGGTGGCGCTTCTGGTGGTGCTCTGGTTGCTCCCCACCGCGGGCCTCTTCATTTCCTCCTTCCGGACCGCCGACCAGATCGCCACCAGCGGCTGGTGGAGTTCGCTGTTTTCGCAGGAGCAGAACCTTGTCCTGCGAACCGCCGCGCCCTCCACACAGCGTCAGGAAGGCAATCTCTGGGTCATCGAAGGCAATGTGCTGAGCGAAGGCGGAGCCACCGCCGAGGCGGAAATTTCGGCCTGGGGCACGTCCTCGCGCGCCATCAGCGAATACGAACCCGGTGCGACCGCTACCCTCGGCGATAGCGGCCGCGTGACGGTGCAGGCGAATGGTGACTACCGACTGGAAAGTGATGTCGAACTGACCGGCAGCCGTGGCGATCGTATCTTCGTGACGGCCGAATTGCCGCCGGAATTCACGCTCGGCAACTATGAGACCGTTCTATTCTCGGCCTCCACCACGGATTCCATGGCCAAGGCCTTCTTCAACACGCTGACCGTGACCATTCCGGCGACCGTCATTCCGATCGTCATCGCAGCCTTCGCGGCTTATGCACTGGCATGGATGGAGTTTCCGGGGCGGGCGCTGCTGATCGCGGCCGTCGTCGCGCTGCTCGTCGTGCCGCTGCAACTCGCGCTCATCCCGCTCTTGCGCCTGCATCTCTCCATCGGCATCGGCAAGGGTTATCTCGGCGTCTGGCTCGCCCATACAGGTTTCGGGCTGCCGCTCGCCATCTACTTGCTGCGCAATTACATGGTCGGGCTCCCGCGCGATATCATCGAATGTGCCAAGGTGGACGGTGCCACCGACTTCCAGATCTTCACGCGCATCATCCTGCCGCTCTCTTTCCCGGCGCTGGCCTCCTTCGCCATCTTCCAGTTCCTCTGGACCTGGAACGACCTGCTGGTTGCCAAGGTCTTCCTGATCGATGCGACTGGTGAGACGACGGTCATGACCAACCAGATCGTCGAGCTTCTGGGCACGCGTGGCGGCAACTGGGAAATTCTGGCAACGGCGGCCTTCGTGTCGATTGCCGTACCGCTCCTCGTCTTCTTCTTCATGCAACGCTACCTGGTGCGTGGCCTCCTTGCCGGTTCGGTCAAGGGTGGCTGACGCCGGGACGAAAGACCAAGCCAACAGGAATGTCTAAATGAGTGCAGTTTCAAATCCCGTCATGACGCCCGACAAGGATTGGTGGCGCGGCGCGGTGATCTATCAGATCTACCCGCGTTCCTACCAGGATTCCAACGGCGACGGCATCGGCGACCTCAAGGGCATCACGGCCCGCCTGTCGCACATCGCCGAACTCGGCGCGGACGCGATCTGGATCTCGCCCTTCTTCACCTCGCCGATGAAGGATTTCGGCTACGACGTGTCGAACTATGTCGACGTCGATCCGATGTTCGGTTCGCTGACGGATTTTGATGGCCTGATCGCCGAAGCCCATCGCCTCGGCATCCGCGTCATGATCGATCTTGTCATGTCCCACTCTTCCGACCAGCATGCCTGGTTCGTCGAGAGCCGGTCGAGCCGCGTCAATCCGAAAGCCGATTGGTATGTCTGGTCCGATCCGAAGCCGGACGGTTCGCCGCCGAACAACTGGCTGTCGATCTTCGGTGGATCCGCCTGGCAGTGGGACCCGACCCGCATGCAGTACTACCTGCACAACTTCCTGACCTCGCAGCCGGACATGAACCTGCACAATCCGGAAGTGCAGGACGCCCTGCTTGCTGCCACGCGCTTCTGGCTGGATCGCGGCGTCGATGGCTTCCGCCTCGACACGATCAACTTCTACTTCCACGACAAGGAACTCAGGGACAATCCGGCACTCGCCCCGGAACGCCGCAATGCCTCGACGGCGCCGGCGGTCAATCCCTACAATTTCCAGGAACACATCTACGACAAGAACCGCCCGGAAAACATCGCCTTCCTCAAGCGCTTCCGCGCGCTGCTCGACGAGTATCCGGCGATTGCCGCCGTCGGCGAAGTGGGCGACAGCCAGCGCGGTCTCGAGATCGTCGGCGAGTACACATCCGGCAACGACAAGATGCAGATGTGCTACGCCTTTGAATTCCTGGCGCCGGAGCCTCTGACGCCCGAAGTCGTGCGCAATACCCAGAACGCTTTTGCGGCCGCCGCACCCGAAGGCTGGGCCTGCTGGGCCTTCTCGAACCACGACGTGGTACGCCACGTTAGCCGCTGGGGTGCAAATGTCCTCGACCGCGAGGCCTATGCCAAAATGCTGTCTGCCCTGTTGCTCACACAGCGCGGTTCGGTCTGCATCTATCAGGGCGAGGAACTGGGCCTGACCGAAGCCGATATCGCCTTCGAAGACTTGCAGGATCCCTACGGCATCCAGTTCTGGCCGGAATTCAAGGGCCGTGACGGCTGCCGCACGCCTATGGTCTGGGATGATCATGCCGTACAGGCCGGTTTTTCGACGGCGCAGAAGACCTGGCTGCCCATCCCGGTTGAACATACTCTGCGCGCGGTCAACACGCAGTTTGGCAAGCCGGACTCCATACTCGAGCACTATCGCCGCTTCCTGGCCTTCCGTCGCCAGTATCCTGCTTTCGCCAAGGGCGACATCACGTTCCACGAGGCTGGCGAAGACCTGCTGATCTATACCCGCGCCCTCGGCAACGAGACGCTTCTTTGCGCCTTCAACATGAATGCGGATGAAGCCACGATCGCTTTGCCGACCGGTGAATGGATCGAGCTCGAAGGCCATGGATTCACCGGTGCAGTCAACGATAACAAGGTAGAATTGCCGGCTTGGGGCGCCTATTTCGCGCGTCACGCCTGACAGGGGAGGAAAGCATGACGGGTCTGGTTCTCAAGGACATCCGAAAGTCATACGGGCAGGTCAAGGTTCTGCACGGCATCGATCTGGAGATCAAGGAAGGCGAATTCATCGTCTTCGTCGGCCCGTCCGGCTGCGGCAAGTCAACGCTTCTGCGCATGATCGCAGGCCTTGAAGACATCACCAGCGGGGAGATGTTTATCGACGGCCAGCGGGTCAACGACGTACCGCCATCGAAGCGTGGCATTGCCATGGTCTTCCAGTCCTATGCGCTTTACCCGCATATGACGGTCTACGACAACATGGCCTTCGGCATGCGGATCGCCGGCGAAAGCCGGGAAGAAATCGATCGGCGCGTGAAGTCGGCCGCCGGTATCCTGCAGTTGGACCCCTATCTCGATCGCCTGCCGAAGGCCCTGTCGGGTGGCCAGCGCCAGCGCGTTGCCATCGGTCGTGCCATCTGCCGCGATCCCAAGGTCTTCCTCTTCGACGAACCCTTGTCCAACCTCGATGCGGCGCTGCGCGTCGCGACCCGCATCGAGATCGCCAAGCTCAACGAGCAGATGGCGGACACCACGATGATCTACGTCACGCATGACCAGGTGGAGGCAATGACCCTGGCAGACCGGATCGTGGTGCTCTCGGCGGGCCATATCGAGCAGGTCGGCCCGCCGCTCGAACTCTATGAGCGCCCGCAGAACCTCTTCGTCGCCCGTTTCATCGGCTCTCCGGCCATGAACATCATGCCGGCGACAGTGATCGGCACAGGCGAGGCGACCCTGATCAAGTTGAGAGATGGCTCGGAAGTCACCGTCGATGTCGCGACCCCCGCATCGGAGCAGGGGAAATCTGCGAGCTTCGGGGTCCGCCCGGAAGATCTTGCGATCGCAACCGGCGCGGAATTCCTGTTCGAAGGCAACATCGACATCGTCGAGGCACTTGGCGAAGTCACGCTTCTCTACGTCAAGGGGCCGGTCGAAGACGAGCCTGTTGTCGTCAAGCTGCCCGGCATTGTCGACGTGAAGAAGGGGCAGACGCTGCGCTTCTCCGCAGACAAGACCAAGCTGCACCTCTTCGACGCCGACGGTCAGACATACCGCCGCTGATCACAACTCGACCAATCAGCTTAAAGCCCTGTTATCCTTACCGATAACAGGGCTTTTTCGTGGTCAGGAATGGCCCTTGAGGCAACACCGACTGTTAAGTTGTCGCTGCTAGCTTTTTGCCCATAACAACTGACAAAAGACGAGGGCAGAAACGATGAGAGCGGCAAGTGGCGGATCTCATTTCCTGAAGAAGGAGGAATCCTTCATGTACGACCGGGAGAACCGGTATCGCATGGAGGACACGATGAATGCCGGGCGCCTCGAATACACCGAAAACGGCATGACCCACATGGCGGCGCGGCGTTGCGACGTCCTGCGTATCTCGTTGAGCGGGGCCGTGATCGGACTGATCACGCAGGTCAATCTTCCCAAACAGTTCTACCTCGATATTCCGGATGCGCGCATCAACAAGGTGGGTGCAGTGCTGATGAAGAGCTTTGCCAACAACACGGCCGAAATCCGTTTTCTGCGCCTTCTGACGCAGAAGGAGCTGGATCGCATCTTCGTCTTCTCCACCCATCCGGCGCACAAGGACCGCGTTCTCGACGTCCGCAGCTGGTAATCAGAGCGTCAGCGAAATCCATGAAGGCCGGTGCCGCAAACGCTGCACCGGCCTTCAGCATTTCTGACTGGACATCGCCGGGCTGACCTTTGATCTTCGCCGGATCAAAGGGAGAAACAGACATGTCCAGTCAGAAGGTTGCCATTGTCACGGCAGGGGGAAGCGGTATGGGGGCGGCTGCCGCAAGGCGTCTTGCCTCCGACGGTTTCAAGGTCGCCATCCTCTCGTCTTCCGGCAAGGGGGAGGCACTCGCTGCCGAACTCGAAGGCTTCGGGGTCACAGGATCGAACCAGTCTCCGGAAGACCTCGCACGACTCGTAGACGGCACGATGGAGCGTTATGGCCGCATTGATGTCCTCGTGAACAGTGCAGGCCATGGCCCACGCGCCCAGATCCTCGAGATCACCGACGAGCAATGGGCCAAGGGTATGGATGTCTATTTGCTCAACGTCATCCGCCCGACGCGTCTCGTCACGCCGATCATGCAGCGCCAGAAGGCCGGCGTGATCATCAACATCTCCACTGCCTGGGCCTTCGAGCCGTCGTCGATGTTCCCGACCTCGGCCGTCTTTCGCGCAGGCCTTGCGTCCTTTACCAAGCTCTTCGCCGATACCTATGCGGGTGAAAACATAAGGATGAACAATGTCCTTCCCGGCTGGATCGACAGCCTGCCCGCGACCGAGGAGCGGCGTGATGGTGTGCCGATGAAACGCTACGGTACGAGCGAGGAAATCGCGGCCACGATCGCCTTCCTCGCCTCCGATGGTGCGGCTTACATCACGGGCCAGAACCTCAAGGTCGATGGCGGGTTGACTCGTCACGTTTGAAACTATCTCGACGCCGCGCCCGGAAATGTCACAAAGGACCTCCGGGCGTAAACCTCTTGGTTACCAAACTTCTTCATTCTTTAGGACAGCCGACAGGACGACCACCGTGCATCCTGTCCCAGTAAAGCCGGTTTCCGCTGCTAGGCGACCGGTTCTCCGAGTTTTGGTAAGCGAGTTCAGGTATCATGGCGTCCTTGACCCCTCAGGTCATCGGTGGCGATCGCGCCGCCGTTCAAAAGACAAAGTCGCGCAGAAACAAGCGCGGCTCCAGCCTGCCGACGGTCTTGGGCATTTCACTGGCCTGCCTCTTCTGGGGCACCGCGAGCCTTGCCGTTATCAAGGGGCTTTCATCCTCGACGATCCAGGCACCGACCATGGCTGGCTACAGCCTGCCGAAGCCGGATCTCGCCCTGTCGAAGCCGCTTCCGCCCCGAGCCATACCGACGCCATCGGCGGATTTTGCGGCCCTTGACGAGATGCGCAACCGCTTTGCAGAGGCGATCGCCGCTACCGACCATCTGGGCCTGCTGATGCTGCCTGCGGCCATGCAGCTTGCAGAGGTCGACAAGTCCGACCGCCTGCTCCTCGCCCGCGTGGAAAGCGTTGTCGGCGCACAGGAGATTGCGGTGTTGCGCGAAGCGCTGGCTCAAGCGGAAGCTGGGCGGCAGCAGGCGGCCCTTGCCACGGCTGCCCATGAACGCCGCAGCGACAGGGACGACGTTGATCCCGTCGTCACCGCCTCCATCGCAAGGAACACCGCCGAGACAGCACCTGTTGCCCTCGGTTACGCGGCAACGCCAAGCGCATCCGACACGATGGCTGCGGCCGATCCGCGCGCAGAGCCCTTCGAAGAGCTCCTTTCAGCACCGCAGACCGAAGATCACGGTGCGCTGCCGGATGATGGCCCTGTTCCGGGTTCCAAGCCGCAAGCCAAACCGCGCGTCGAACGCGTGCCCGCTCCAGAAGCGCCTCTTGCCGCCACCACGCCGGAGAAGCCGAAGAAGAAGACGCTGTTCGGCATGCTGGCCTACGCCAAGCCGGACAATCCTGTCACCACCGATGACGGGGCAGGGGGAATCTTCAACCGCAAGAACAGCATGCCTGGTCCAGGTAGCCGCATCGCCGTCTATGTGATCGAGGATTCCGTCGTGCACATGCCCAATGGCGAGAAGCTGCGCGCCCACTCCGGTCGTGGCCACATGCGCGACAATCCCAAATACGTGCATGTGAAGAACATGGGGCCGACGCCACCCAACGTTTACAAGCTGCGCATGCGCGAAGCCCGTTTCCATGGCATCGAGGCCATTCGCATGAATCCTGTCGGCGATGCCAAGATGTATAACCGCGACGGCTTTCTGACCCACACTTACCTGTTGCGCCGTCGTGGCGACAGCTCAGGCTGTGTCGTCTTCGAAGACTACAACAAGTTCCTCAATGCCTATAAGCGGGGAAATGTCCATACCTTGATCGTCGTGCCCAGCATGCGGGAACTACCGAAATACATGGCGATGCTCTGATGAAAAGGCCTCCGCGATGATCTCGCGGAGGCCTTTTCGCTTTGCTTGGCCGGAGCCTGTCGATCCAGGCTCCATGTAAGTCTTGGCTTACATCGCCGGGATAACCGTGATCGACTTGATCGCCGCAGGCGCGCCCGTGATGTCGCCGGCCTTCGTTGCTGCACCGGTTTCCAGGTTGACTGTGTAGAGCGCGCTATCGGCGACGAGCCAGGCGGTGTTCATGCCGTCGGCGCCCGCCTCGATATCGAAGGCATAGGTCGTCGGCATGCCCTCGATACCCAGCTTGCCGATTGCCTTCAGTGTTCCGTCATTCGGCTTGGTCTGCTGGATCAGAGCGCCAATCGTCGCGTCGATGTTGTACATCGCAGTCGTTTCCGGCTTGCCCACAGAATTCGTATAGGCGGCTGCCACGGTGTTCGGCGTCTCGCCCTTGTGCATGTCACCCTCTTCGAAGACAAGGCTGCCGTCGACGGTCACGGCACCCGTGTCGGGGTGGACGCGATGATTGGTGGTGCCGGTCATGTAGCGCAGCCGGTCGGCCGCTGGGTTGAAGTTCACGACGACAGGCGCATCGCCGATCGTCAGCGGCTTGTCCATCTTGGCCAGTTCCGTGGCGGCGCCGGTTTCCGGATCGATGGTGACGATGACGTTGTCTGCCGTCACGCCGACGATGGTCTGATTGGCCGGGCGATAATCGATGCCGACGAGGCGCTCGACACCAGTGACGTCCATCGACTTGCTGATCGCGGGGTTTGCAGTGTCGAACATCACGAGCGTCTTGTCGCCTGCGAGACCGACGACCTGAGCGGCCTGGGCGCCAAAGGCCGTAAGGGCGGTGGCGGCTGCGAGGCTGAGGATACGGATGCTGGTCATGGAAAACTCTCCCGTTAGGATGGTGGCGACACCGATCTGGTGCCTCCTGATCTCAAGACACGCGGCAGATGCCGATTGGATGCAGACGTCAGAAGTTTTTTTCTTCTGCATCCAGAATCGGACTTCGCGTGTCTCCGAAAAGAAGGAGAAAGTCATGGACGTGGCGATAACGAGCGGCAGTTCTTCGGCGGGTGCATGTGGTGCAGGTTGCCAAATCAGACGGGTGAGCTACTTTCCGCGCAGGTTCTTGGAAGGAAGCTGGATGGAGAATGAGCAGGATAAACTCGGTGCGGCGCTGAAAGCCTGTGCTGCGGGCGATCGCAAGGGCCTGGCCCTGATCTACGAGAGCGAGGCCCCTCGCATGGTCACGGTGGCTGAGCGCATCCTGCGCCGCCACGATCTGGCGGAGGAAATCGTCCAGGAAGCTTTCCTGCAGATCTGGAACAAGGCCTGGCAGTACGATCCGTCGCGCGGTTCCGCGCGCGGATGGATCTTTGCAATTGTTCGGTCACGCTCGCTGAATGCACTCCGGGATGGCGGGCGGGAAGATCTGACCGAAACGGACAGCCTAGAGCGGCTGCAGGATGAGGGCGCGGATGCCCTCTATCACGATCTGTTCGATCAGCTGGATACCGCAAGTCGCTTGCGTGCCTGTCTCGGACGGCTCGACGGGCTGCGCCGCAAGACGGTCATGATGGCTTACGTGTCCGGCTACAGCCACGGTGAGATCGCCGGTCGATTGAAATTGCCGCTCGGGACCGCCAAGGCCTGGATCCGCCGCTCGCTGGTGGCGCTGAGGGAGTGCATGGCATGAGCACATGGCACACTTTAGCCGAACGCGCCGATGCTTATGTTCTCGGACTGATGGACGAGGACGAGCATCGTTCGACCGAAACCGAGCTGGAACACGACGAGAGCCTCGCCCGTGCCGTTGCCGTGTCGCGTGATAAGTTCCTGGAGCTCGACCTCGTCGGCCCGACCGCGAGCGTCTCTCCCGATCTCTGGGCAAGGATTGAACGACAGCTTGGTCCGCAGGAGCGACCGAAGAGCGCCGCCGCTCCGCCAGCGGCTGCCAACGACAATGGCCTCTCCTGGTGGCGAGGTTTCGGTCTGTCGGCTGCGGCCGCCTCGCTGCTGCTCGTCGGTGCCTTGTCCTACGCCCTCCTCGGTCGGGCGGAGCCGCAGGTCATCGCCGTCCTGATGAATGAGCAGGGCGAGCCGGTCGTGATGATCGAGGATTTCGGCAATGACACGGCCAAGGTGATCCCGCTCTCCGACGTGTCCGTGGCAGCTGACCAGTCTCTGCAGCTCTGGACGCTGCCGTCAAGCGATACCGGACCGGTATCGCTTGGCGTTCTCGACGGCTGGCGGACGGCAACGGTCGAAGGGCCGGATCTTCCCGGCCCGATCGAGGAGCAGCTTTACGAGATCACAGTGGAGCCGCTGGGTGGATCGCCGACGGGCAAGCCGACAGGCCCCATCCTGGGCAAGGGCTTTGCAAAGATGCCGCGCCCATGAGTGTGGCGTCGCGCCCGGCATGCGGGCGCGACCCTTGTCAGGCTCAGAACTCCTGCCACTCATCCTGCTTGAGAGCGGCGTTTCCATGCGTCTGCGCCGGCCGTGCCGGTGCGCGCCGTGGTGCTGCTGCCGGGCTGGACGGCGTGTGAGCGCGTGTCGCACCATGGGATGCTGACGTCGTCCCCTGCTGGCCGGTATAGTGCCTGCCGAGGGTAAAGCGGGAGATGAACTGGCGAAGCCGCTGTGTCTCCGTTGCCAGCGTGGCGCTTGCGGCGTTGGACTCTTCCACCATCGCGGCGTTCTGCTGGGTGACCTGGTCCATCTGATTGACCGCCGAGTTGACCTCGGAGAGACCGGTCGCCTGCTCGCGTGCAGAGCTGGCGATGGCCTGCATGTGGTCGTTGACCGCAACAATGTTGTCCTGGATCGTCTTCAAGGCCTCACCGGTCTCGCTGACCAGCTTGACGCCGTTCTTGACTTCTTCGGAGGAGTTGCGGATTAGCTCTTTGATCTCCTTCGCAGCGCCGGCGGACCGCTGGGCGAGCTCGCGGACTTCCTGGGCGACCACGGCAAAGCCCTTGCCGGCTTCGCCGGCCCGAGCCGCTTCGACGCCGGCATTGAGCGCCAGCAGGTTCGTCTGGAAGGCGATCTCGTCAATCACCCCGATGATATTGGAGATCTGGTTAGACGACTGCTCGATGCGCGCCATGGCCCCCACGGCCTCTGCAACAATCTGGCCGGACCGCGTCGCGCTCGTATCGGCAGCCTGGGTGGCGTGACGGGCTTCTTCGGCGCGCTTCGAGGCGTTGTTGACGTTGACGGTGATCTGGTCGAGGGCCGCTGCCGTCTCCTCGAGCGAAGCCGCCTGCTGTTCTGTGCGCTTCGACAGGTCTTCGGCGCTTGTGCTGATCTCGCGGCTACCGCTGTCGATCATATCCGTCGACTGGGCGACCGCGCCGAGCGTGGTCGCGAGCTGCATTATGGCGTCGTTGAGATTGGTTCTGAGAGCCTCGAAATCCTGTGCGAAGGGCTTGTCCAACGTGAAGCTCACATCCCCATCCGCCATCTTGCCGAGCGCCATGCCGATGGTGTTGACCGCATGAACTCGGTCACTGACATCGGTCGCAAACTTCACAACCTTGATGACATTGCCCTTTTCGTCGGTGATCGGGTTGTAGGATGCGTTGAGGAAGAGCTTGCGGCCGCCTTTGCCGTAACGCGTGATGTCGCCGATCCGCGGGCGGTTCGAGCGAAGTTCTGACCACAGCGTCGCGAATTCGTGATCGCCCTCTGCACCGTCTGCAAGAAACAAGCGATGCGACTTGCTCCTGATTTCGGTCAGCGAATATCCGGTCGCATTGAGGAAATTCTCGTTGGCAGCCACGACCTCGCCTTCAGGCGTGAACTCAATCACCGCCTGTGCGCGACCGATGGCTTGAAGCTGGCCCTTGTAGTCGAGGTTTTGCAACCGTTCCTTGGCATTGGCCCATTCGACGACGAAGCCGGTGGTTTTTGCTCCACTCTTCAACGGCGTAACGATCAGGTCGAAAGCCCGGTGGCCGACCCAGATGGTCGCCTTGTGCTGGTTCTTCAGGCTCGACAGCATGTTGCGCTGATGGCCGGGATCTTTGTGGAAGATGTCGATATTGCTGCCGATCAGCCTGTCGAAGTCGAAGCGAGGCAATTCCTTTTTCAGGTCGCTCTCAGCTTCCTTCAGCATCTGCTTCGTGGCGGTGTTCATGTAGCGGATATTGAGTTTGTCATCCGCGATCATGATGTTCGCGGTAATGACTTCAAGCGATTCGAGCTGTGCGCGGTTGTTTGTAGACAGTCCAAACATAGTGCCTTGGTCCTTTGGCCAATTTCCTTCTCCAGAAACCGGACGGCGCATCCAAAAGGTAGACAAAGGGCGAAGGTGCTATCGCAGAATCGTCGATTTTGTATAACTTGTTGTTATCGCGTTTGTTTCCGTACCAAGATATACAAAATTAGTAGTGTCGAATTTGTTAAAATGAACAGGGGCGTTGACGCTGCCTAACGAGAACTGTCAATCTGAATAGACAAAAGGCCGCGATTACTCGCGGCCCTTGAGCTTAACTCTACGAATTGAGGCGCTTAGAACAGGACGCTTGCGCCCTGGTCAGCAGGCCCGGCGATCCGGCGGAAGCTCGCAAACAGCTCGCGGCCCATCCCGAATTCGTTGTCGTCGAGATTGGCGGTCGCAAGCGGGCGGGCGTTGAACTCAGCCGCATCGACCAGAACTTCGAGCGTGCCGGCAATGGCATCGAGCCGGACAATATCGCCATCCTTGATCTTGGCGATAGCGCCGCCATCGACGGCTTCAGGCGTCAGGTGGATCGCTGCTGGGATCTTGCCTGAAGCGCCGGACATGCGCCCGTCGGTGACAAGCGCCACCTTGAAGCCGCGATCCTGCAACACGCCGAGCGGTGGCGTCAGGCGGTGCAGTTCCGGCATGCCATTGGCTTTGGGACCCTGGAAGCGGACGACAGCGATGAAGTCCTTTTCCAGCTTGCCGGCCTTGAAAGCATCCTGCAGTTCCTGCTGGTCGTTGAAAACGATCGCGGGGGCTTCGATGACATGGCGCTCGGGCTTCACGGCCGAGATCTTGATGACCGCCTTGCCGAGATTGCCGGTCAGCATCTTCAACCCGCCATTTGCCTGGAACGGCTTGTCGATCGTGGTCAGCACCTTCGGATCGGCACTCTCCTCGGCGGACGGCGAGCGATGCACGGTGCCGTCTTCGGCAAGCTTGGGGTCGATCGTATAGGCGGCGAGACCCTGACCATAGACAGTGCGGACATCGTCATGCACGTAGCCGGCCTTCAGCAGCTGCTTGATCAGGAAGCCCATGCCGCCTGCGGCATGGAAATGGTTCACGTCGGCAAGCCCGTTCGGATAGACGCGGGCGAGCAGCGGCACGATGTCGGAAAGCTCCGAAATATCCTGCCAGGTGAGCTGGATGCCGCCGGCGCGCGCCATGGCGATCAGGTGGATCGTGTGGTTGGTAGAGCCGCCGGTCGCATGCAGGCCGACCACGCCGTTGACGATCGAGCGTTCGTCGATCATCTCGCCGGCCGGTGTGAACTCGTTGCCGAGTGCTGTAATCGCCAGCGCCCGCTTGGTCGCTTCCTTGGTCAGCGCATCGCGCAGCGGCGTGCCCGGATTGATGAAGGAGGCGCCGGGCAGGTGGAAGCCCATGATCTCCATCAGCATCTGGTTGGAATTGGCCGTACCGTAGAAGGTGCAGGTTCCGGGGCCGTGATAGGACTTCGATTCCGCTTCGAGCAGTTCCGCACGCCCGACCTTGCCTTCGGCATAGAGCTGGCGGATGCGCGATTTCTCGTCGTTCGGCAAACCCGTCGTCATCGGTCCGGCTGGAACGAATACGGCGGGCAGGTGGCCGAAGGTGAGGGCAGCGATCATCAGACCGGGCACGATCTTGTCGCAGACGCCGAGATAAACGGAGCTGTCGAACATGTTGTGCGATAGGCCGATGGCCGCCGACATCGCGATCGCGTCGCGCGAAAAGAGCGACAGCTCCATGCCCGGCTGGCCCTGGGTCACGCCGTCGCACATCGCGGGAACGCCACCCGCCACCTGTGCCACGCCACCGACTTCAGAGGCGGCCTGGCGGATCAGTGCCGGATAGGTCTCGAAGGGCTGGTGGGCCGAGAGCATGTCGTTATAGGCGGTGATAATGCCAAGGTTCGGCACCACGTCACCGGCCAGCGCTTCCTTGTCCCTGGGCGAACAGACGGCGAAGCCATGGGCGAGGTTGCCGCATGACAGCGTCGAGCGGTGTACGCCCTTGGAGATCGCCCGACGTGTGCGGTCGAGATAGGCTTCGCGGGTCGGCTTGGAGCGCTCGACGATCCGTTTGGTGATGGCTTCGATGCGGCTGTCTGCACTCATGAGATATGGCTCCTCATCTGGCGCGGGCGCTGAGGCGCACATCGCGCAAAGGCCTCCTCGGCCGTGAAACTCGTCTTATGCGCATCACCTGCCGAAAGCTCCGGCAGGCGAGGGCTCTCCCTCAGGGCGCCCAGTAGATGTCGGTTGCGGTCTGGGCCCGTTCAAGAACGGCCCGGATCGGCATGTCTGCCTCGTCCGTGCTGGCAAGCGCCTTCTCCAGCACAGCCTTCTTTTCGGCACCCTCAATGTGAACCACGAGAAGGCCGGCATCGTGAAGCGCCGAGAAGGAGAGGGTGAGGCGAGCCTCGCCCGCCCCCGGCGCTTCCATGGTCATGACGCGGCGCGGCAGCGAAAGATCAAGTGCTGCAGCAAGGTGATCGCCGCCGGGGAAGAAGGAGGCGGTATGCCCATCCGTCCCCATGCCGAGGATCGCTACGTCGAAAGGTTGGTTCATGCCGGGCACGATCCCGGACGCTGTCTTTGCAGCATCCTCGATCGTTGCCTCGGGACGGTAGAGCGGCACAAATTCCGCCGCCACCGCTTCATTCTTCAGAAGGTGCGTCTTGACCAGCAGATGGTTCGAACGCGGATTGTCTTCGGGCACGAAACGTTCGTCGACCAGGGTGACTTTCACTTTGGTCCAGTCGAGGATGCGTGTCGACAGCGCCTCGAAGAAAGCCTTGGGCGTCGAGCCGCCCGAGACCGCGAGCGTTGCTTCGCCGCGCTCGGCAATCGCAGCCGACAAGGCCGAAGCCACGGTATCGGCGAGACCAGCCGCAAGAGCGGCTCCGTTCTCGAATATCTTCATCTGATACGCCATTGGTCCGGGCCTCAGTCGATTTCGTGCCAGGTACGGCCGTCACGCTCGATCAGCGCAATGGCCTGGCTCGGCCCCCAGGTGCCGGACGTGTACCCTTGAGCCTTCTGGCCGATCTCTTCCCAGGATTTGAGGATCGGATCGCACCAGTTCCAAGCCGCCTCGACCTCGTCGCGGCGCATGAACAGCGTCTGGTTCGAACGGATGACGTCCATCAGCAGGCGTTCATAGGCATCCGGATTGCGCACGTCGAAGGCCTGGGCGAAGCTCATGTCGAGCGACACGTGGCGTAGGCGCATGCCGCCCGGACCCGGATCCTTGATCATCAGCCACTGCTTGACGCCTTCGTCCGGCTGCAGGCGGATGACCAGCTTGTTTGCCTCGATCCGACCGGCTGCATCACCGAAGATCGAATGCGGGATTGGCTTGAAGGCGATGACGATCTCCGACATGCGAGTTGCCAGACGCTTGCCGGTGCGCAGGTAGAAGGGCACGCCGGCCCAGCGCCAGTTGTTGATCTCGGCCTTGATCGCGACGAAGGTTTCCGTATCGGACACGGAGCCCAGCTCTTCCTGGTAGCCATTGACGGCACCACCGGCGGAAGCGCCAGCGCGATATTGGCCGCGAACCGTCTGCTTCTCGACATTGGCCGGCGTGATCGGCTTCAGCGAGCGCAGCACCTTGAGCTTCTCGTCGCGCACGGCCTCGGCGTCGAGCGAGGAGGGTGCTTCCATGGCCACGAGGCAAAGCAGCTGCAGGATATGGTTCTGCACCATGTCACGCAGCGCGCCGGCTTTGTCGTAATAGGTGACACGACCTTCGAGGCCGACGGATTCGGCCACCGTGATCTGAACATGGTCGATATGGGCTGAATTCCACAGCGGCTCGTAGAGCGCATTGGCGAAACGCAGCGCCATCAGGTTCTGCACCGTCTCCTTGCCGAGATAGTGGTCGATGCGGAAGATCTGCTCTTCCTTGAACACCTTGCCGATCGTGTCGTTGAGGATCTGCGCCGAGGCGAGATCACGGCCGATCGGCTTTTCGACGACGATGCGGGTCGACTTGGTGATCAGCTTGTGGTCGCGGATCTTGTCGGCAATGTCGCCAAAGATCGACGGGGACACGGCGAGATAGAAGGCCCGAACGATATCCTTACCCTGGTCCAGCAGCTTCTTCAGATCTTCCCAGCCCTGGTCCGACTTGGCATCGACAGAGACGTAGTGGACGCGGTCGAGAAACTTCGCGACTTCGCTCTCTTCCAGCTCCTCGGCCTTCAGGTGCTCATGAAGCGCGTCGAGCGTGAACTTGCGATACTCTTCATGCGTCATCGCCGTGCGTGAAGCACCGATGATACGGGTCGGCTCCGTCAACTGACCCGCGAGCTGGCGGTGAAACAAGGCCGGCAGAAGCTTGCGCTCGGCCAAGTCGCCGGTGCCGCCGAAGACGACGTAGTCAAAGGGTTCAACGGGGATGATCTGGCTGCTCATGCGCATCTCTCGTTCGGCAAATTCGTTGGACAGGTTCTAATCTAATCGATTTAAAAAAGCCACCCCGACCGGGTGGAAATTGTCTTTGGGTGGCGCAGGAAGGATGAACAAAGTGTGTTCTGCGACAATCAAACACACCTGTCGGCACCCAGTATGCATGGCACCGGCAAGTGGCACTCATGTGTCAGAACCGGTCCCTGAGCGCATACCAGGTGAGCGCGAGGAACAGCAGCGGCTTGCGCAGGCTGGCACCTCCGGGGAAGGGCGGGATCTTCAGGTCCTTGAGCACGTCCAGCTCTCGGGCATTGCCGGCGACCATGTCGGCATACATTTTTCCGCAATAGTTCGACAGCATCACGCCATGACCGGAGTAGCCGGCGAGCGATGTCACGCCGGGCATCACATCCCGGGCGAACGGCTTGCGGGGCAGGGTTATCCCAACCGAGCCACCCCAGCTGTGGGTTATCTCGATGTTATTGAGATCGGGATAGATCTCGGCGATCTGTCGGCGGATATGGGTCGAGATATCGCGGGGGCTATCGGCGGTATAGGCCTCGCGCCCTCCGAACAGCAGCCGCCCGTCGCGGCTTTTGCGAAAGTAGCGCACCACGAAGCGGCTGTCGGCAACGGCCTCCGAGCCCTTGAGCACCTGGGGGAACATGTCCAGCGGTTCCGTCGCCCCGATGAAGGACCGGATCGGCATCACATGGGCAGCCGTCACAGGTTCCAGATTGCCGATATAGGCATTGGTTGCGATCAGCAGACGGTCGGCAGTGATCGTGCCACGCGGCGTGTCGATGAAGGTCTTGCCGCCTTCCTGGCGAATGGCGCTTGCCGGCGTCATCTCGTGGATGCGAGCTCCGGCCGCCGCCGCGACCCTTGCCAGACCAACCAGCAGCTTCAGCGGATGGATGTGCCCCGTACCGGTATCGCGCACGCCGTAGTGATACCGCGTCGAACCAACACGCTCATGGGTCTCTTCCCGGTCCATGAAGGAAATATGCGGATAGCCATAGCGAACGGCCATGATCTCGGCCTCGTGCCGATATTCCTCTTCCCCACCGCGCTTGTGCGAGACATTCATCTGCCCCGGAAGATATTCAATATCGATGCCGTGCTGTTCGGCGAAATCCAGCAGGTAATGCTTGGCGCTCTCCGCCATCTCGAACAGTGCCTTTGACCGCTCGAAGCCGAGCTCGGTCTCCAGTTCTGCCGGAGATGCGCGCTGGCCGGTGCCGAGTTGGCCGCCATTGCGACCCGACGCGCCGTCACCGAAGCAGCTGCCTTCGATCAGCACGACCGAGACGCCGAGGCGGGCAAGGTTGAATGCGGTCTGCAGGCCGGTAAAGCCGCCGCCGATAATAGCGACGTCTGTCGAGGTGGAACCGTCGAGGGCCGGATATTCCGGCCGCTCACCGACGCTCGCCTGATACCAGGAAATCCCCGGCGCGATCGGGCTTTGCCAAGTCATGAAGCCGCCTCCCTCACACGTTGAGCAGGAGGAATTCGCGTTCCCACGGGCTGATCACCTGCATGAAAGTCTCGAACTCGCCGCGTTTCACGCCGGCATAGAGACCGACGAACTCCGAACCGAAGACTTCGTGGAAGTCGGTTTCACCCTCGAGCAGGGCAACGGCTTCCAGCAGGCCGCGCGGCAGGTCGACGGATCCTTCATTGGCAGAACCTTCTGCCGCCGCCGTCGGCTCGATTTCCTTGACGATGCCGAGATAGCCGCAGGCGAGCGAAGCCGCGAGCGCCAGATACGGATTGGCATCCGAGCTCGGCAGACGGTTTTCGACACGCCGTGCAGCGGCATCCGAAACCGGCACGCGGAAGGCCGTCGTGCGGTTGTCATAGCCCCAGGCGTTGTTGACGGGTGCGGCCATGTCCGGCGTCAGGCGACGGTAGGAATTCACGTAAGGCGCCAGCATCACCAGCGAACTCGGCACATATTTCTGCATGCCGCCGATGAAGTGGAAGAACTCCTGTGAGGCAGAGCCGTCTGGATTGGAGAAGATATTTTTGCCCGTCTTGGCATCGACGACCGACTGGTGGATGTGCATCGCCGAGCCCGGCTGTCCCTGCATCGGCTTGGCCATGAAGGTCGCGTAGATCCCGTGCTTGAGCGCCGCCTCGCGGATCGTACGCTTGAACATGAAGACCTGGTCGGCAAGCTCGATCGGATTGCCGTGGCGCAGGTTGATCTCAAGCTGTGCCGGCCCTTCCTCGTGAATCAGAGTGTCGATCTCGAGCCCTTGTTTTTCAGAGAAGTGGTAGATGTCGTCGATCAACTCGTCGAATTCGTTGATGGCGGCGATCGAATAGCCCTGGCCACCGATGATCGAACGACCAGAGCGGCCCTTCGGCGGATGCAGCGGATAGTCCGGGTCGTCGTTCATCGCCACGAGATAGAACTCGATCTCAGGCGCGACGACCGGCTTCCATCCCTTTTCGTCATAGAGGCGCAGCACGTTTTTCAGAACGTTGCGCGGCGTATAGGACACGTTTTTGCCGTCGACATCGACGATGTCGCAGATCACCTGGGCTGTCGGGTCGGTCTCCCACGGCACGACCGAAAGCGTTGAAAGATCCGGCAAGAGCTTCAGATCGCTGTCGCGCGGCTCGTAGCGGAAATTCTCCGTCTCGTCGGGATATTCGCCCGAGATCGTGTGACGGTAGAGCGCCGAGGGAAGCGCCAGCGACGTGTTGGACGTGAACTTCGACGACGGCATCATCTTGCCGCGCGGCACGCCGGCGAGGTCAGGCGTAATGCACTCGATATCCTCGATGCCGCGCGCCCGGAGCCAGGTGGCCGCTTCCTTCCAGTTCGAGACGCCGCGCTTCGATCCGGGATCCGGCGGGATCACCGCCTTTTTGGAAGGAGCGTTCTGGGATCTCATCATGGATTTCTTCGCGGGCATGTCTCACCGGTTGGTTGTTAATGAGGGCCATCATAGCCAGACTTTGGCCTTTGGCCAGCCGGACGCGTTGACTTTGATCATAAGTTTGTCGAGACAGGCGGCAGATCCCCGGGAGCAGCAGCATGGCCAGGAAGTACGACGTCGCGATCATCGGAGCCGGTGCCGCCGGCATGATGGCGGCCTTTACCGCCGGCCGGCGTGGCAGATCCGTCATCGTCCTCGACCACGCCAAGGCCCCGGGAGAGAAGATCCGCATCTCAGGCGGCGGGCGATGCAACTTCACCAATATCCATGCCACGCCGAAGAACTACATCTCTGAGAACCCGCATTTCGCCAAGTCAGCGCTCGCCCGCTACACACCCGCAGATTTCATCGCCATGGTCGATCGCCACAAGATCGCCTGGCACGAAAAGACCCTCGGCCAGCTCTTCTGCGATGACAGCGCGAAAGACATCATCCGCATGCTGCTGGAAGAGATGCGCGCGGTGCATGTCGACCTGAAACTCTCCTGCGAGATCTCCGAACTGGAGAAGGGACCGGACGGGTTCCGCCTCTCCACCAGCGAAGGCCCGATTGCCGCGGACAGTCTGGTGATGGCATCAGGCGGCAAGTCGATCCCCAAAATGGGCGCGACGGGTTTTGCCTATCGCATCGCCGAGCAGTTCGGCCTGCCCGTCACCGAAACCCGGCCCGCGCTGGTGCCGCTCACGCTCGAACCCAATCTCTTGGGCGAATTGTCGGAGCTCTCGGGTGTTGCCGTCGATGCGGATGTCTCCTGCGGCAAGACGCGTTTCCAGGAGGCGCTTCTCTTTACCCATCGCGGCCTGTCCGGTCCGTCCGTTCTCCAGATCTCGAGTTATTGGCGGGAAGGGGACGAGATCCTGCTTTCGCTGCAGCCCGAGACGGATTTTGCCGAGCTTCTGAAGGCGGCAAAGCGCGAAAACGGGCGCCAGCAGGTTCAGACGGTGCTTGCCCAACATTTGCCCAAGCGCCTTTCGCAATATCTGGCGGAGACCGCGAAGCTCGAACGTCCGCTCGCTGATCTCCCTGACAAGGCCTTGTCATCGCTTGCCGACCGCATTCGTCGCTGGCCGATCAAACCTGCGGGGTCGGAAGGGTACCGTACGGCGGAAGTGACGCTAGGAGGCGTCGATACCGGCGCGCTCGACAGCCGGACCATGCAGGCGAAAACTGTGCCGGGCCTCTTCTTCATCGGCGAATGCGTCGACGTCACCGGCTGGCTCGGGGGCTATAACTTCCAGTGGGCGTGGGCGTCTGGCCATGCGGCCGGCGAGTCCGTCTGAGCAAAGTCTCACGCTCCGGACAAGCTTATACCGGTAATTCAGAGCTTGTTAACATGCGTCGGTCATCCTGCCCGAATGCCGGTGCGATATCGCCTGATATCGCGACATGAGGTTTGGCCGGCTTAAGGCCCCGCAAGGGCATGACCTTCCCTGGCCGCATCAAGGACCGCGCCCCATGAACCATGAGACCCGCAAGCCCCGTGCCATCGCCATTGCCGCCACCCGCACCCGTGACGCAGAGCGCGCCCGTTTGCGTCATGTGAGCATCGTCTGCCTCTATGCCGCAAGCGCTCTGGCTGCACTTGCCTTCGGTCTCCTCGGCTAGAGCACCTCGACGGTCCTCCTTGTCAGTGGCAGCAAGTCGCTTTTCAGCGGTTTGACGACAGCAACTCTTTGACGCCCCGACCCTTTGGCGGTGCTAGCTTTTCCTCGATCAACGATCGCTGTCCCGCTTCGGGATATCAGCCTTTGACCTTAACTCCGTCTTGAGACTTTTACTGCAACTGTTTTGGCTGGGTAGGAGCATAGACGGCGAAGACGACAGTCGTAGCCGCCAATTTTTAAGGTTGCGGCGCAGCTTTGATGCCGTTTTCGTTTGGAGGAACAATGTTGATCGATCAAATACTGTCGCGCTTTTCGATTTCGACCAAGGTCATCGCCTTTGTGCTGCCCTTCGTCCTGTCGATCACCGCAGTCGGTCTCATGGGCCTCTACGCATCCGGTCTACTGCAGCAGCGCATGGAAATTTCCAACGGCACGATGCGTTCGCTGAACGGCTTCCGGAACGTCAACGCCGCCATGACCCACTTCCTCGATCAGACCTCGGAGGAAACGCGCAGCACCGTCTTGAACCAGCTGGCGTCCCAGCAGTCGACGCTCACGCAGAACATCTCGGAAATCGGCGCCGACGGCACGGGGCGCAACTTCCTCGATGAGGCGATTGCCGGCACGGGTGCCGTCAACGAGAAGATCGATGCGCTCTGGCAGTTGCACGAGGCGGAGGTGAAGCTGGCCACCTCGATCCAGAACCATCTGACGGGCCTGATGGCGCAGCAGATCCGCGTCTCGGATGAGGCGCAGAAACTGCAGCGCGCCGTCGTCGGTGGTGAAAACGATGCGAAGGGTGCCTTAAAGGAAGCCGAGCGCCTGTCGTCCGGTGCCAAGCACCTCTCGGAAGTCTTCCAGGGTTTCTTCTCGGCAGGCACGTCGGAGCAGCAATTCCCCTACCTGCAGAAACAATTGCCTGAACTGGTCAAGACCCAGCGCAAGATCGCCAATGCCCTGCCGGCTGAAAGCAGGGACATGGGCAAGGCCCTTCTGGCTGCGATCAACGAGATCAAGGCGAAAGTCGCGACCGGCGACATGAGCCTCGAGAACGGCCGGGCCGTCGGCTCGATCATTTCCCGTTTCCGCGGCTTCGAAGCGACGCTAAGCGCCGGTGCCGCTGTCAAATATGCCGAGTCCGTGCAGAAATTCGCCGCTGTCGAGACCGGCGCCGTACAGGCGGCCGATGTTCTCGTTGGCAGCCGCACTCTGATCGCCGATGTCTATGATCTGCGCATCATGACCGCCACCTTCCTCAATGTGAAGGACGACAAGACCCGCGAACCGATCCTTCGCCAGATCAAGCTGATCGGCGACAACCTTGCCGTTCTCGGCGGCAGCATCGCCGACAAGGCCTTCTACGACAGCCTGACGGCAGCCATCACGCCGCTGCTGGCCTCGCTCACCGCCGATACCGAAGCCCTCGTGAAAACCAGCGCCGACCGCATCGCGAGCTTCGATCAGGCAAGCCGCACGATGGATGCCATCTGGGCCTCGCTAACGTCCTTTGCCGATCTGCAGAAGGATGTCGCCGGTACGGAGCGCCAGGAAGCAAACCGCCTTTCGATCGGCACCATGATCGCCGGTGTCCTCCTCGCCGTCATCGGCGGTATCGCGCTGGTCCTGACCCTGCAGCGGCCGATCACCCGCATCACCACAAGCATGCAGCGCCTTGCTGAAGGGGATCTCGAAGCCGGCATTATCGGCGACAAGCGGGGTGACGAGATCGGCGCCATGGCTAGGGCACTTGCCGTCTTCAAGACGAATGCCCGCACCAAGCTCGAAATCGAATCCGAGCGCCAGCGCGAGCAGCAGGAGGCAGAAGCCGATCGCCGTCGCAACGACGAGGAAAAGCAGGCGCTCGACCGGGAGATCGAACATGCCGTCGGCAAGCTCGCCCAGGCGCTGGAACGTCTTGCCAATGGCGATATTTCCTTCGAGATCGAAGGCCGTTTCCACGGACGCCTGGAACAGCTCCGCAACGACTTCAACCTGTCGCTGTCGCGTCTTCGCGACACGATGCATCAGATCTCCGGCAACGTCGACCAGATCCAGAACAACGGCCGCCAGATGGCCCAGTCCGCACTTGATCTCGCTCGTCGCACCGAGCAGCAGGCAGCCTCTCTCGAAGAGACCGCAGCCGCGGTCGATGAGATCACCGCAGCCGTCCGTTCGTCCTCGGAGCGCGCCGAAATGGTCAACGGTGTCGTCCGTGAAGCCAAGAAGAATGCAGATGAATCTGCTGTCGTCGTCGGCAGCGCGATTTCGGCCATGGGCCGCATCGAGGAGGCTTCGCGTCAGATCTCCAACATCATCGGCGTCATCGATGAGATCGCCTTCCAGACCAACCTGCTCGCACTGAACGCCGGTGTCGAAGCCGCCCGCGCCGGTGAAGCCGGCAAGGGTTTTGCCGTCGTTGCTCAGGAAGTGCGTGAACTCGCGCAACGCTCGGCCGGTGCCGCGAAGGAAATCAAGGCGCTCATCAACCGCTCGGCCGAAGAGGTGGCGAACGGCTCCACCCATGTTCAGCAGACGGGAACCGTGCTCTCGCGCATCGGCGGCCAGATCGCGATGATCAGCGAGCATATCGAGAAGATCGCCGAGACCAGCAGCGAGCAGTCCGGCGCGCTGCAGGAGGTCAACGGTGCCGTCGGTCGCATGGACCAGATGACCCAGCAGAATGCTGCGATGGTCGAGGAAGCGACCGCCGCCACACAGGATCTCTCGGCCCAGACGGACCAGCTGCGGGATCTTCTCCAGCAGTTCCGGATCGACGCCGATCGTTTGCGGTCTGTCGATCGCGCCGCCTGAGGTTGCACCTTCGCCAAACGGAAAAGCCCGGTCATCGCACCGGGCTTTTTTGCATCAAGCCTCAGCCAGACGACCAGATCCGCCCGTATTGGTCTCGCAATCGGCCTGTGCCTGTCGTTTGCGAACCTGTCTTTCGCGCATGGCGCGGATGAAGCGCCGCAGACGGGCCCAGGGCACTTCGCTATACTGCGCGTAGAATTCCTCTTCGGACAGCCGGGCCTTCTGCCCTCGTTCTTGACTCAGCGCGGCAATGGCAAGGGCTGCATAAACTTCGTGCATGACGGATCTCCTGCTGTTGATGCCGTCTTCTCTTCTATTCATCATTTTTGGAGGCAGGTACGCGCAAGATCGTGCTATGTATTTCATTTATGAAAGACATAGCCTGGGACTCTTATCAACTCTTCCTCGCCGTTGCGCGTCAAGGCGGCCTGTCGGCAGCCGCTGCGACCACCGGTCTCAGTGCCGCCACCCTTGGCCGACGCATGGTCGAACTTGAGCAGGCGCTGGGCCGCGAGCTCTTCCTGCGCAGCCAGACCGGTTATCGCCTCACCAGCGACGGCAGCCAGTTGCTGGAGCATCTGGTTGAATTGGAAGCCGGAAGCAGGAGGGTGGAGGAATGGCGACGTGGCAAGGCGGGTCAGTCCCTGGTGCGCATCAGCCTTGGCACCTGGATCGCCTGGCTGCTCTGCCAGAACATGTCGACGATCCGCACCTCCCGCGACGCTTTCCGCATCGACCTGCACGTCGCCGAACAACGTGCCAAGCTTGCGCATCGGGAGAGTGACATCGGCATCCGCGCCTTTGAACCAGAAGAGCCGAACCTCGCCGCGATCGCAGCAGGCGAAGTGGCCTATGCGGCCTACAAGGCCCGCAATAGGGAATGGATGGGCCCGGAGCCCTGGGTCGCGGTTGATGACGAGAATGCCGTCTCAGCTTATCTGCGCTGGCCGCGCCAGCAGTCGGCGGAGCAGATCGTCGCGACGGTCAATCGCCCGCGGTCACTGAGGGATCTCGTCAGGGCAGGGGCCGGTGTCGGCGTGCTTCCCTGCTTCGTCGGTGATCTCGACCCGACGCTTGAGCGGGTCGGCGAGGAAATCCCGGAACTGCGCCATCGCCAGTGGATCGTCATCAACAATGACGATCGTCACCGAAGCGATATCCGCATGGTGGCCGATCGGCTCGCAAAACTGTTGAAGTCGCATCGGGATGTTCTGGCGGGCAAGCGCCCCAGCACCAGCAGCTGACGTCAAGCCGAAAATGAAAAACCCGCACGACGACCGGCACTCCTCCTCAGAGGCGATCATCGTGCGGGAACCGATCCGGAGGTCAGGTGCCGGACGGGGGATAGTGACGGCGGATAGTGATGTGGCTCAGGCGGCCTGGTGATTGCCCTGGGTCACGATGACAGGGATCAAGAGATCACCCCAGTTGCCGTCGCCACCGTGATGGCGGGCGGAGCGGACGAGCTCGACCGAGACGCCGGCATCGACTGCCTTCATGATCGAATGGTTGAGACGGTGCAGGTCATTGGCCAGCATGCGGATCATCGCCTGCTGATCGGTGCTCATGGCCGAGGACTGTTCTTCGGCGCGTTCCTTGACTCGGGTCTGGGGTGTCATGGCATTTCTCCTCTTGGTGTTGGGGGTTCTTGAATGGTGGATCTCGTCTTCCTCTCCCCGCTTGCGGGGAGAGGGTAGGGTGAGAGGCAGTCGCCCAGGTTTATTCGGCAGCCGGCTTGAACTGCTCGGTTTCGGTCGATTCCTTCATCGCGGTCGTCGAGGACTGGCCGGCGGTGATGGCAAGCGAAACGGCGTCGAAGTAACCGGTGCCGACTTCGCGCTGGTGCTTGGTCGCGGTGTAACCGTTGACCTCGGCTGCGAATTCCGCCTCCTGCAGCTCCGAATAGGCCGCCATCTGGCGATCCTTGTAGCCGCGCGCCAGTTCGAACATGCCGTAGTTCAGCTGGTGGAAGCCGGCGAGCGTGATGAACTGGAACTTGTAGCCCATCGCACCCAGTTCGCGCTGGAACTTGGCAATCGTCGCGTCGTCGAGGTGCTTCTTCCAGTTGAAGGAAGGCGAGCAGTTGTAGGCGAGCTTCTTGCCCGGATGGACCTTGTGCACGGCTTCGGCGAACTTGCGGGCCTGTTCGAGATCCGGCTTGCCGGTCTCCATCCAGATCATGTCGCAGTAAGGAGCGTAGGCGATTGCACGGGCGATGCAGGGCTCGATGCCATTCTTGACCTGGTAGAAGCCTTCCGCAGTACGCCCGGCATCATAATCGACGAAGGGCTGGTCGCGCTCGTCGATGTCAGAGGTCAGAAGCTTTGCGGCTTCGGCATCAGTACGGGCAACGATCAGCGTTGGGACACCCATGATGTCGGCAGCCAGACGGGCAGCCGTGAGGTTGCGGATATGGGCGGCCGTCGGGATCAGAACCTTGCCGCCGAGATGGCCGCACTTCTTTTCAGACGCCAGCTGATCCTCGAAATGCACGCCTGCAGCACCGGCTTCGATGAAGGCCTTCATGATTTCGAAGGCGTTGAGCGGTCCGCCGAAACCGGCTTCAGCGTCTGCAACGATCGGGGCGAACCAGGTGTCGACCGAAAGGCCCTTGCCTTCCTGGGTTTCGATCTGGTCGGCGCGCTGAAGCGTGCGGTTGATGCGCTTGGCCAATTCCGGTGCGGCATTGGCCGGATAGAGTGACTGGTCCGGATACATGGCCGAAGCCGTGTTGGCGTCTGCGGCAACCTGCCAGCCGGAGAGGTAGATGGCCTTGAGGCCGGCGCGGACCATCTGCATGGCCTGGTTGCCCGAGAGCGCGCCGAGCGCGTTGACGAAAGACTCTTCGTTGATCAGCTGCCACAGGCGGTTGGCGCCCATTTCGGCGAGCGTATACTTGATCTCGACCGAGCCGCGCAGGCGCTTGACGTCTGCTGCAGTATAGGGACGATCAATGCCGTCATAGCGGCCCTTGGGGGCATTCGGAACGAGATTGTAAAATTCAGTCATGATGTGTCTCCCTGTCACTGCTAGGCGCTGACCAAGTAAAGTTTTTCGGGTTGGCTCGGCCGCTTCTGATGTGACTAGATTTACATCGCACTGCAAAATGGAGCCAGAAAATTCGATAAAACAACGACATGAAAGAGGTTAGGCTGTCTTGCCTTTGACAGAGCTTGCGTGTAAATTTGTAAAATTAGTCACAGTCGATCCGGCGTCGAGCACGGCAAATCTTGTAAAGGAGCTGTAAATTGGCGGAGCGCAAGATTTTCGCAGGCCCCCGCGTCCGCCGCATCAGGAACGGCCTTGGCCTCACCCAGACGGCCATGGCCGAGGCACTGGACATCTCGCCGTCCTATCTCAACCTGATCGAGCGCAACCAGCGCCCCCTCACGGTCCAGCTGCTCTTGAAACTGGCCTCCGTTTACAAGGTTGATCTGGACGAGCTGCAGGGTGAGGCCGGTGGATCAACGAGCCAGCTGCGCGAGGTCTTCGCCGACCCCCTGCTGTCGGGCGAACTGCCCGGCGATCAGGAGCTGATCGAAGTGGCAGAAGCCGCCCCCAACGCCGCAAGCGGCATCGTCAAGCTCTACCGGGCTTACCGCGAGCAGGCGGCTCGGCTCTCCGATCTCGCCGATCTCCTCGCCCGCGAGGGGCACGAAACCTCTCTGTCAGGCGCGCGTCTGCCGATCGATGAAGTCCGAGAAGTCTTCGAACGCCGGCCCAACTATTTCGCGCGCCTTGATGAAGCCGCCGAGACCTTCCATGCGGGCCTGAGCCTCGCGCCCGGTGATGATCTCGCCGTCGCGCTGAAAGCTTGGCTGCGCTCCACCCATGGCATCGTGGTTCGCGCCTTGCCGGTGCAGACCATGCCGTCGCTGCGCCGCCGATACGACCGCCATTCAATGCGTCTGTTCCTTTCCGAGCGCTTATCGCCCTTCGATCAGTCGCGCGAAGTGGCGATGGAGGTGGTGCTTCTGGCGCTGAGCGACCTTGTCCAGGCAGAGCTCGATGCGCTGGAGCTGTCCTCCGGTGAAGCGCGCCGCATCGCCCGTTTCGAGCTGGCGCGATACACGGCGCATGCACTGATGATGCCTTATGGCGCCTTCCTTTCGGCCGCGATCCGTGCCCGCTACGACATCGATGTGCTGCGTGCACGTTTCAATGTCTCCTTCGAGCAGGCCGCCAACCGCCTGACCATGCTGCAGCGTCCGGGTGCGACCGGTGTTTCCTTCTTCATGATGGAGATCGACAATGCCGGAAACCGCTTCCGCCGCGCCGGTGCGACAGGTTTTCCGCAGGCAAAGTTCGGCGGCGGCTGCCCCAAGCTCAATGTCCACGCCGCCTTCGCCCAGCCGGGACAGGTCCTCGTCGAGCAGGTGGAAATGCCGGATGGCAGCGGATTCGTGACGATCTCGCGCACCCTCGAAGGTCCGCAGGCCGGTTTCGGCGAGCGTATCAGGCGCACGGCACTCCTGGTCGGCTGCGATGCAGCAAGCCGCGAGGAGGTGGCCTATGCCGCCGCCTTGCCCGATCGATCGCAGCCGGCAATCGCGATCGGGCCCGCATGTCGGCTGTGTGAAAGATCTGGCTGTCTGGCGCGCGCCGAGCCGCCGCTCACCCGTCCGCTTGGTCTCGACGAGATGGTCACGGGCCTTTCGGCGTTCGATTTCCAATGAAGCGGATACACCCGATAAAGCATTCGCGACTGCGAAGAATTTCGCTTGTCGCCTGCCCAATTCCTTTCTAGTCTCTTAAAAAATAACGGGAATGGCAAAGGGGGCTCTCCGCTCCCAAGGCTGGAACAGGAGAAAAAATGAAGGCTCATTTCATCCGTACGGCGTCAGTGGCTCTGGCGACGATCTTCATCGCATCGGCTGTCCAGGCGCAGGAACGCGTCGTCAACGTCTACAACTGGTCGGATTATATCGACGAGTCCGTCCTTGCTGACTTCACCAAGGAAACCGGCATCAAGGTTGTCTACGACGTATTTGATTCCAACGAACTGCTCGAAACCAAGCTGCTGGCTGGCGGCTCGGGCTATGACGTTGTCGTGCCGACGGCACCCTTCCTGGCGCGCCAGATCCAGGCCGGCGTCTTCCAGAAGCTCGACAAATCCAAGCTCACCAATCTGCCAAACCTCTGGCCGATGGTGTCCGAGCGCCTCGCGAAATACGACCCCGGCAACGAATATGCCGTCAATTACATGTGGGGCACGACCGGCATCGGTTACAACGTCGCCAAGGTCAAGGAAGCACTGGGTGCCGATTTCACCGTCGATAGCTGGGATGCGATCTTCAAGCCTGAAAATGCCGAGAAGCTGAAGTCCTGCGGCATCAACATCCTTGACGCTTCGGACGAGACCTTCGCGATCGCGATGAACTATATCGGCAAGGACCCAGACAGCAAAGAATCCGCTGATCTGGAAGCCGGTGGCGAAGTCTACATGAAGATCCGCCCCTCGGTCCGCACCTTCAATTCCTCCGCCTACATCGACGATCTCGCAAACGGTGACGTCTGCATGACGATCGGCTGGTCCGGGGATATCCTGCAGGCCAAGGCACGAGCCGAGGAGGCCAATAACGGTGTCGAGATCAACTACGTGATCCCGAAGGAAGGGACCTATATGTGGTTCGACAACATGGCGATCCCCGCGGATGCCAAAAACGTTGCCGAAGCGCATGAGTTCATCAACTTCCTGATGCGTCCTGATGTGATCGCCAAGGCCTCCAACTACGTCCAGTATGCCAACGGCAACCTGGCGTCGAAGGAGATGCTCGACCCCGAGGTCAAGGACAATCCGGCCGTTTATCCGCCGGAAGATGTCATGGCCAAGCTCTTCACCATTTCCCCTTATGGCCCGCGCGAACAACGCGTGTTGAACCGGGTCTGGACAACGATCAAGACCGGCAACTGATCAAACACTGAAATCGCCGGGCGCCACAAACGCCCGGCGAATTGCTTTAGGTGTAGGGGCAACAATAAGAACGGCTGGGTTGGTAATGGCGAAGACACTGGGGCCTGTTAAGCGTAAATTCTCTCCTTGGACCGATCCGGATGCCGTTCCATTCATCCGCTTCGAAAACGTCACGAAGCGTTTCGGCGATTTCGTGGCTGTCGATAATCTGAGCCTCGACATCTACGAGCGCGAATTCTTCTCGCTGCTCGGCCCCTCGGGCTGCGGAAAGACCACGCTGATGCGCATGCTGGCCGGCTTCGAGGAGCCGACCTCCGGTCGCATCCTCCTGCAGGGGCAGGATCTGTCGGGCGTGCCGCCCTACAAGCGTCCGACCAACATGATGTTCCAGTCCTACGCGCTCTTCCCGCATATGTCGGTGGAAAAGAACATCGCCTTTGGTCTTGAACAGGATAACCTGCCGAGGGCGGAGATCGACGCGCGCGTCCAGGAAATGCTGAAGCTGGTCAAGCTCGATCAGTTCGCCAAGCGCAAGCCCAACCAGCTCTCCGGTGGCCAGCGCCAGCGCGTGGCGCTCGCCCGTTCGCTCGCCAAGCGTCCCAAGGTGCTGCTGCTCGACGAGCCGCTCGGGGCCCTGGATCGCAAGCTGCGCGAAGAAACCCAGTTCGAACTGATGGACATTCAGACCAAGCTCGGCCTGACCTTCCTGATCGTCACCCATGACCAGGAAGAGGCGATGACCGTCTCGGATCGCATCGCGGTCATGGACAAGGGTATCCTCGTCCAGGTGGCGACGCCGGCTGAGATCTATGAGGCGCCCAATTCGCGCTACGTTGCCGACTTCATCGGTGACATCAACATCCTCGAGGCCAAGCTTGAATCCAAGGAACGCCAAGGGTCCGAAGACCTTGTCCGCATCGATAGCGAAGGCGTGAAAATTACCGTCGAGCAGGCTTGCGAGGCGAACAAGGGAGACGCGGTCGCCTTTGCCATCCGACCCGAGAAGGTGCGCATCTCCAGCACCCAGCCAGAAGGCGCGGTGGCAAATGCCCTGTATGGCGAGGTCTGGGACATCGGCTATCTCGGCGACTTCTCGGTCTTCATCGTCCGTCTCGACGACGGCCGCATGTTCCGCGCCGCCCAGGCCAACGTCTCGCGGCTTGTCGATCGTCCGATCACCTTCGGCGACATGGTCTGGTTGTCCTGGTCGGCCGATGCCGGCCTTGTTTTGACACGCTGAGGGGGCAAGAATGGCCGATACCGTCGCCCCCTCGAAGCCCGGATCAGCCAAATGGCTGGTCGTCATCATTCCCTATCTGTGGATGGTGCTCTTCTTCCTGACGCCATTCCTGATCATCGTGAAGATCTCGCTGTCCGACACGGCGATCGCCATGCCGCCCTACACGCCGGTATTGGAAGGTTTCGCAGCGATCGGCGATTTCATAAGCCAGCTCGATTTCGAGAATTACATCTTCCTCACGGAAGACTCTCTCTATTTCAACGCCTATGTCTCGTCGCTGCGCATTGCGCTGATTTCGACCTTCCTTCTGCTGCTGATCGGCTATCCCATGGCATTGGCCATGGCACGCGCCTCGGTCACCATCCGGCCGACGCTTGTGATGCTGGTCATCCTGCCCTTCTGGACCTCGTTCCTGATCCGCGTCTATGCCTGGATCGGCATCCTGAAGCCGGAAGGGCTGCTGACCGTGCTCTTGCAATCGCTCGGCCTGATGGACGAAGGCAGCCAGGTGCAGATCTTCCGCACAGAGATCGCTGTCTTCATCGGCATCGTCTATTCCTACCTGCCCTTCATGGTCCTGCCGCTCTATGCTGCACTGGAGAAGATGGACGGTACGCTGCTCGAAGCCGCGAGCGATCTCGGTTGCCCGCCCTGGAAGGCCTTCTGGAAGATCACCTTCCCGCTGTCGATACCGGGTGTCATCGCCGGCTCGATGATCTGCTTCATCCCGATCACAGGCGAATTCGTCATCCCCGATCTGCTTGGTGGCGCCGACACGCTGATGATCGGCAAGACGCTGTGGACCGAATTCTTCGGCAATCGCGACTGGCCGCTCGCCTCAGCCGTGGCCGTCCTGCTGCTCCTCATTCTGGTCGTGCCCATCGCCATCTTCCAGAACCAGCAGCAGAAATTGTGAGGGCGGACCGATGAGACCTGGAAAATTCGACGCGACCGTTCTCACACTCAGTTTTGCCTTTCTCTACATCCCGATCCTGATCCTGGTGATCTACTCCTTCAACGAGTCGAAACTGGTGACGGTCTGGGGCGGCTTCTCGCTCAAATGGTATGGCGAGATGTGGCGCAATGCCGGCTTGATGAGCGCGGCCTGGGTGACACTGCAGGTCGGTCTTCTCAGCGCGACACTCGGCACGATCCTTGGCACGCTGGCCGCCCTCACACTCGTTCGCTATACACGCTTCAAGGGGCGGCTGCTGTTCTCCGGCATGGTCTATGCACCGCTCGTCATGCCTGAGGTGATCACCGGCCTGTCGCTGCTCTTGCTCTTCGTCGCCATCGGCATCGATCGCGGTCTGATGACCGTCGTCATCGCCCACACGACCTTCACCATGTGCTACGTGGCGATCGTCGTGCAGTCGCGCCTGCTGACCTTCGATACGAGCCTCGAGGAAGCCGCGCAGGATCTCGGCTGCCCGCCGGTCAAGACCTTCTTCAAGGTCACCCTGCCGCTGATCCTGCCCGCCGTCATCTCCGGCTGGATGCTCGCCTTCACGCTCTCGCTGGACGATCTCGTCATCGCAAGCTTCACCACCGGTCCAGGTGCCACAACGCTGCCGATCAAGATCTACTCGCAGGTTCGCCTCGGCGTAACACCCGAGATCAATGCCATCTGCACGGTCCTCATTGGCATCGTCACGATCGGTGTTATCATCGCCTCGATCGGGACAAAACAGCGCGAGCTTCAGCGGCAGCGTGACGAACATGTCGCCGCGCGGGGCACACTGGCCTGAGCCTGCGGAACAGGATGTGTCAGCCCCGCGGCGGCATCAGGATATAGGTGACCAGCCAGATCGGCAGGATTACCACGGCCCCTATCACCATGCGCGGTGCCGCCCAGGCGAAGGCTGAGACCATGCCATTGTGCAGTTTCTCGGCCGTCACCCCGAGGAAGTCCATGACCGATCTGGGCGTGATGCCGAAGATGGACAACAGGCTGCCGGCCAGCAGCGATGCCAGAGCCAGTTTCAGAAAACCCGACAGCACTGTTTGCACTAGCCGTCCCCCCCAACCTGTGATTCGTCCATTCTAGTATTTGAGTTTTCGAATGGAACAGTCAGGCAGCGGCGCTTCGGACCTTTATTGCCCTGGGGCGGGCCGAGCGGGGATAGGCGAAATGACGGGATCGCTCCAGGCGCCACCAATGAAGAAGCTGAGCGGAGGTCGGGCCTGGTCGTCGTTGCTGGGAATTGAAAGCGCGCCTGTCAGCGCCAGTGCCTGGCGGCTGTAGGGAATGATGCCTGCAAGGTCGAGCTTTTCTTGCTCGCCGATGATTTCAGCCCGTTCGACTTCCGCCGACCCATCGGAAAAACTGACGACGATGTCCAGCGTGCGGTAATCGAAGCCGTCGTTTCCTGTGGCGCTCAGCTGGAAGTAAGCCCGGTCGGCCGCAAGCCGCCGCAAGCCATCTGCGCTGAAGCCGGCAACCTGCCCGTTGTCCGAGGCAATCGTCAGCTTGCCGGACATGGCCTCTACGTTCTGCTGCCATCCGGTCCCGACAAGTTTCGCATTGAAGCCGACTGATCCGGTCCCCTTGAGTGACGGGCCCCCGTCGAGTGAGAGGCGCGACATCAGATCTCCGAGATCGACGCGGGTCATCGTGACCGCGACGTCGGCGCCTTTGTCGAAACCTTCTCCCGTGCCGCTCAGTCGGGCGGCAATCGTCCCGCCGAGGAAGCGCGTGTCGGCGATTACAAGGTTCAGCGCGTCACCCCGACCGATGAGGCTTGCCCCGAGGTCACTCATGGGAAAGCCGCCGAAAGCGGCCGTGGCTGCGGAAAGGCGCAGGTCGATGTCGAGCCAACGGGTGAGGCCGGGCAGGCGAACATTCGCCCGGTCACCGACATTGATGGACAGGGCCTGAAGCATATCGTCCAGTTGAAGATGGTCGATGGCAAGCGTGCTGCTCAGGAGGGGGCGCTCGCCGGGACGATTTTTGAGCGCCAGGATGCCGTCACCGCGGCTATCGTTGATCTCGAAGTCGAGATCCTCGAAGCGCCATTCGTCCTCGGCATTCGTCACCCGCGCCTGGATGGCGGCGGTTCGCCAGCGTTCGGTTCCGGCAAGGCGAAGGCCGAGGGCCGCAGCCGTTTTGGGAACATCGGAGATGCGAATGTTGATATCGGTGTTTTCGGCGCTCGCCTGACGCAGGCTAACGGTTCCGCGAACTTCTGCGCTCAAATCCGCAATCGAGGCGGATGCATCAACCCGGCTCGCCGCTCCGCCGATCAGGACCAACGGCGTCGGCGTCTGGAGTTTGACCGAAACCGGAGTGTCGCCCAGCCGAAAACGTCCCTGGCCGGACAGGGGCGCTGCAAGACCTGGCCAATCGATGTTCGCATTGACGCCGCTTGCAACGAAAGACGCGCCGCTGGCGACATCGGTCAGCGTGACCTCGCCATCGATGATTTCGACCGATCCGATTTCCGCATCGTCGGCGGCACCGTTTGTCTGAGCGCCGGGCGTGGCGGCCACTGCGGCGCGGACCGCATCGCTCAAGACGCCTTGATCGCTCCAGTCGAGCCCGCCATCGACACCGCGCCAGACCTGGATCCGCGGGCGCTCCAGGCGAAACGCGCTGAAGTCGGGCCGGCCGGCAAGCGCGGAGATCAGGCCGAACCGCGCAGACAGTCGGTCGACCTCCCCAAGCGTCTCCAGTTCGCCATTGGAAATGCGCGTCACTTTGATGCCGGTCAACGTGATTTCGGGCTGCGGCCAGAAGCCGATATCGGCAACGTCGTCGATCGTGACTTCGTGTCCGACCCAGGCCGCAATCGACGAGGCGATGGCAGATCGCACCACGGAACTCGACACGAGATAAGGGGCGCTGAGCCGCAGGACGACCGATACGGCTAAGATGACAGCGGCAATCAGCAAGGCGAGCTTGAGCATGCCCCTCCGCCGGCCATGCGGCCAGCGGGAGGAGGGGCGTGAAGGATGATCGCCACGTCCTGGATTTCGCATGCCCTGATGAAGGTCCTGAGGTTTCGTGAACTTCTGCGCGGATATAGGAAATTGCCCTCTGGTGCAAATGTCAGACCATATTCCAAGCCGCACGCGTCTGTATATTGCATTGCCGCATGCTATAGAAAGACCATGCGCTTGAGGAGGATCAGCATGACCGGACAAAAAGCCCTTTGGACACCGTCTGAAGATTTCAAGGCGAAACAGCCGCTTACCCTGTTCATGCAGTGGTGCAGCGAGAGCCTTGGCCGGAGCTTTGCGGATTATGATGATTTTCATCGCTGGTCGATCGACGACCGCGCTGCGTTCTGGTCTGCAGTCTGGGATTATTGTGGCGTCCTCGGCGACAAAGGCGATGTGGCGCTGTCTGACGGCGATGAAATGCTGAAGGCGCGCTTCTTCCCCGAAGCGCGACTGAATTTCGCCGAGAACCTGCTCGCCCATGCAGGCGAGGGCGATGCGCTGATCTTTCGGGGCGAGAACAAGGTCGCGGATCGGTGGTCCTGGTCTCGACTGACTGCGACGGTATCCCGCCTGCAGCAGGCGCTTTCCGCCATGGGCATCGGTGAAGGTGACCGTGTGGCGGCCATGATGCCGAACATGCCGGAGACGGTCGCCCTGATGCTGGCTGTCACCTCACTCGGTGCAATCTGGTCCTCCTGCTCCCCCGACTTCGGTGATCAGGGCGTGCTCGATCGTTTCGGCCAGATCGAGCCGAAGCTCTTCGTCGCCTGTGACGGCTATTGGTATAACGGCAAGCGCCAGGACGTCTCCGACAAGATCGTCGCCGTGGCCGCCAAGCTCGATGTGCCGGTGCTCGTCGTTCCCTATGCAGGAGATACGGCGGCGCTGATCGAGCGCTTGCCAGATGGCCGTAGCTTCGAACAGTTCATTACCGATTTCTCGGTCAAGGACATCGAATATCGCCGTCTGCCGTTCTCCCATCCCATCTACATCCTCTTCTCTTCCGGCACGACCGGCGTGCCGAAATGCATCGTCCATTCGGCCGGCGGCACGCTGTTGCAGCATCTGAAGGAGCATCGTTTCCATTGCGGGCTTGAGGCTGGAGAGCGGCTTTTCTACTTCACTACCTGCGGCTGGATGATGTGGAACTGGCTCGTCTCTGGTCTCGCCTGTGGCGCCACCCTCTGCCTCTACGATGGCTCGCCCTTCTATCCCGACGGCAATGTCTTGTTCGACTACGCCGCGACCGAGAAATTCGTGATCTTCGGCACATCGGCCAAATACATCGATGCCGTCCGCAAGGGCGGCCTCGTGCCGAAGACCTCCCATGATCTGTCGAGCCTGAGGTTGATGACCTCGACCGGTTCGCCGCTCTCGCCGGAAGGTTTCTCCTTCGTCTATGAGGGCATCAAGGACGACATCCAGCTTGCCTCCATTTCCGGCGGTACCGACATCGTGTCCTGTTTCGTGCTCGGCAATCCGCTGAAGCCCGTCTGGCGTGGCGAAATCCAGGGGCCTGGCCTAGGGCTTGCGGTTGAGGTCTGGGATGACGACGGCAAACCGATCCGCGGCGAGAAGGGCGAACTGATCTGTGCCAAGGCCTTCCCGTCCATGCCGGTGATGTTCTGGAACGATCCCGATGGCGCCAAGTATCGTGCCGCCTATTTCGAACGCTTCGACAACACCTGGTGCCATGGCGACTTTGCCGAATGGACCGAGCATGACGGGATTGTCATCCATGGTCGTTCGGACGCGACCCTGAATCCCGGCGGTGTCCGGATCGGGACGGCCGAGATCTACAACCAGGTTGAAAAGCTCGACGAAGTGGTCGAGGCGATCTGCATCGGTCAGGACTGGGATGACGATGTCCGCGTCATCCTATTCGTGCGCCTTGCGCCGGGCCTGTCTCTGACCGAAGAGCTCGACAAGAAGATCAAGACGCAGATCCGCACCGGCGCCTCGCCGCGTCACGTCCCGGCCAAGATCATTCAGGTGGACGATATTCCCCGCACCAAGTCCGGCAAGATCGTCGAGCTTGCCGTGCGCGAGGTGGTGCACGGACGCCCGGTCAAGAACCAGGAAGCGCTCGCCAATCCGGAAGCGCTCGCCCTGTTCGCCGATCTGCAGCAACTGCGCTCCTGACGAAAAAGTGTCCCGAAACACAGCAATATCAGGGCAATACCTCAAATGTTGGGTAGCTGGTGGCGCTGACGGGTAAGGATCTCTTAACTGGCATTCGGCAAGACTGAGGGCAACTTGGAGATGCGCGATCAGACCCAGTGAGGCCGCAAGATGGGCCTCCGAGAAAAAGTCGATCGCTCGAGTACTCCGGTTCGACAGCATTGACTCAAGGGCGGCTTCGGCCGCCCTTTTTTTGTTGTGCGAAGCTGGTTCAACGCCTCTCGTCGAGCGATCGGGAAACCAGGATCACCGGGATCAGGCCGGCAGCAATGATGATGATTGCCGCCACCGAGGCATCCTGTGCCATGCCCCGCGAGGCATCTTCATAGACCAGCGTGGCCAGCGTATTGAAGTTGAATGGTCGCAGCAGGATGGTGGCCGAGAGTTCTTTCAGCGTCTCGATGAAGACGAGCAGAGCCGCCGTCAGAACGGCAGGACGCAGGTTGGGAAGCAGCACCTGGCGCAATGTCTGCAGGCCAGAGCGGCCAAGTGTCCGAGCCGCCATGTCTAGATGCGGGGATAGCTTCTGGAAGCCGGCATCAATCGTGCCTTCCGCCATGGTCAGGAAGCGGACGGTATAGGCATAGACGATGGCAAAACCGGTGCCCGACAGAAGAAGGCCGGTCGAAATGCCCAGGTTGGCACGCAGCCAACCGTCCAGAGCATTGTCGAAGCTCGCAAGTGGGATCAGGACGCCGATGCCCAGCACCGTGCCGGGAATGCCATAGCCGAGCGCGGCGAGCCGTCCGGCGCCCTTCGCCAGGCGCGAACGGTCTGTCCGCGCCGCATAGGAAAGCACGAAGGCCAGGAACACCGTGATTAGGGCAGCGGCGGAAGACACGAGCGTCGAGTTCCAGAGGGCATCAAGCAGGCGCGGCTCCAGGAAGTCTTCGAGACGACGCAGCGCGAAGCCGCCCAGCACGAAGACGGGCACGGCGAAACCGACAAGGATCGGGAGAAGGCAGAAGACCACAGCGAGCCATGCTTTCGGGCCCTTCAACCGTAGCCGGATGGCATCGGGAACGATCGCCGTCGTCTTGTGGCTGCTGAAACGTTGTTGTCGGCGGGCCGCCCGCTCCACGATCAGCAGACCGGCAACGATCACCAGCATCACGCAGGCGATCTGCGCTGCACCCGCCAGACTGCCGCGATTAAGCCAGGTATCGTAGACGGAGAAGGTCAGCGTCTGCACGCCGAGATACTCCACTGCCCCGATGTCGTTCAGCGTCTCCATCATCACAAGTGTCAGGCCGATCATGATCGCCGGGCGGGCCATCGGCACCTGGATGCGGGCAAAGACCCTGAATGGGCTGGAACCGAGTGTGCGGGCGACATCGGCTGCCGCGCGTCCCTGCATCAGGAACATCGATCGGCAGGCCAGGTAGACGTAAGGGTAGAGCACTGCCGACATGACCAGCACGGCGCCCGACAGCGATTTCACATCGAAGAAACTGTATTCGCGCGACGACGTGAAGCCGAAGATTGCCCTGTAGGTCGTCTGCACCGGTCCCGTGAAATCGAGAAACTCCCCGAAGGCATAGGCAGCCAGATAGGAGGGAATGGCGAGCGGCAGAACAAGGGCAGGAGAGAGGAGGCGCCGCAGCGGAAAATCGCATGCCGTGACCAGCCATGCCGTGCCGACCCCGACGACTGCCGTCACGAGGCCGGTGAAGAGCAGCAGCCAGAAGGTCCTGATGCCGGCGCGCGGGATGACATTCGTCATCATGTGCTGCCAGTTGTCGGGCTCCGCCGAGAAGCCAATGACGAAGATCGCAACGATCGGCATGAAAACGACCGCCCCCGCAACGAGGGCTGCAAAGGTCGCCGAGCCCATGCGTCTCCTGGCATATACCCCGGTTGGCCTGGCGGGAGGGGCTGTGCCCGTGCTAGGGAGTGTGGACAAGCGTTGAACCCTTGCGAATACGGCAATGGCTTTCCTCTAGCGGAAAGCGAGGGCGATGAAAACCGGCCCGACTGTCGCGGCGTAGTCAGCGCCGCAGATGTGTCAGACTTTCGCCGATCAATCGCAGCCCAAGTGCACCGATAACGGCGCCGGCGAGGCGATCGACCCAGAGTTTTGCGTTGAGATAGGCGCGTTGCGAGCGCGGCGCCGAAAAGGCGATCGCAACGATGGCATACCACCCGGCCTCGATCAGAAAGATCACTGGCGGCAGTGCAAGAACCACCATGAGTGGCGGGTTCTGCGGCATCAGGGCCGCAAAGATGCTGGCATAGACCAGGGCAGTCTTCGGATTGCTGATCTGCGTGACGAAGCCGAGCGCCAGAGAGCGGGGCAGCGAGTGCATGGTCCGTCCCTCTGCCGATCCGACCGAGATCGGCGCAGCTGCGCCGCGCCAGATCATCACGCCGAGATAGACGAGATAGAGCCCGCCCGCGACCTTCAAAACCAGGTAGAGCCATTCAACCCGTTCGAGCAGCGCAATCAGACCAGCGAGCGCGAGAACCGCAAACAGAGCTCCGCCAAGCCCCATCCCGATCGCTGCTGCGAGCCCATGCAGTCGCGTATTGGCAACCGAAATCCGCGACACAAGCACGAAGCTCGGCCCGGGGCTCATAGCGCCGATTGCAATGGCGACGGCAATGCCGAGGAGAATGCTGAATGCCGTCATGCCGTTCTCCCCGTCCTCGCGATCATTCCGAGATGTCAGTCCGCCAATACCCTCGGCGACGGAAAGGTCACCTCGACCAGCGTGCCTTCGTTCGGCGTCGACGAGATCGCAAACTGGGCCCGGTTGGCATCGACCATGGCCTTGGTCAGCGGCAGGCCGAGACCGGTGCCGTCACCGCGATTGCGTGGCGTGCCGGTCGAGACCTGGCGGAAGGGCTTCATCGCCTGCTCAAGCTCGCTGCGCGACATGCCAATCCCTGTGTCCCGGATCCGAAGCACGACGCTGCCATTCGCCTCATAGGCTGTCGACACGATGATCTGCCCGCCGGACGGCGTGAAGCGGATGGCGTTTGCCAGGATGTTGAGCACGATCTGCTTGATCGAGCGCCCGTCGGCCACGACATTCGGCACGGCTTGCGACAGCGCGGTCCGGATGATCACCCGCTGGCCGTTTGCCTGCGGCTGCACGATCGATACCGCTGCCTGCACTGCCTCGTTGAGCCCCACCGAGGAAAAGTCGAGCTCCATCTCGCCCGCCTCGATTTTGGAAATGTCGAGGAGGTCGTTGACGATGTCGAGCACATGTCGTCCCGAGCGCACGATGTCATGAGCATATTCGCCGTAGCGCGGATGACCGACCGGGCCGAAATGCTCGTTGGCCATCATGTCGGCAAAGCCGATGATCGCGTTGAGCGGTGTCCGGATCTCGTGGCTGACGCGGGCAAGGAAGTCCGTCTTGTGGGCATTGGCCGTTTCCGCCGCGCGCTTTGCGTTGCGAAGTTCTTCCTCGGTCCGCTTCCATTGCGTGATGTCGCGGATGACCGCGCAATAGCCGTTGGAGGAGTTGAGCTTGCCGATGGTCATGAACAGCGGCAGGAAGCCGCCCGAGGCCTCGCGACCGATCACCTCGCGCCCGTCATTCAGCACACTTGCGACGCCGTGGCCGGAAAGCCCGCTCAGATAGTCGAGTATGGACTTCTGGCTCTCATGCGCAAACAGCATGACAAAGGGTTTGCCGCGCGTCTCCATGTCGTCGAAATTGAAGAGCGCGCTTGCCGCCCGGTTCATCGAACGAATGTCACCGTCGGAATCAAGGATGACCACGCCGTCGGTCGCGGTTTCCAGGATCGAACGCAGCTCGTCGACCTCGACCTTGAGGCGCGTGAGTTCGCCCGCCTGCGCCGGTGTCGCGGCCGGGGCAACCGTCTCCACCTGCGGCTCGACCGGAGCTTCCGGCCGCACGGTCTCCTCCGGCTGGGCAATCAGTGCCAGCATCAGGGCGGTGGTTTCCTCGAAACGCACGGACTGCAGTCGTGCCGTGACGGGCAGCAGGCGATCGTCGGCGCAGAGCGCCACAACCTGACCTGCCTCGTCACCGGGCTCTTCCAGATCACGACGCTGGATCAGTGTGTCGAGACCACCGGCCTCGTCGAGTTCGCCTAGCGTCTTGTAGCCCGTCAGCGCGAAAAACTCCGGATTGGCATGGATCAGCCGATCGCCGACATGCACCAGAAGCGCGACCGGCATCAGGTCGATGATATCGGCGGTCAGGCTACGTTCGCGTTTTCCGGCCGGCCGATCCGTCGCAAAAGCTGGCAAGCTCGCTTCGACAGTCGGTTCGGCAACGGGTGCGCTCGGCTCCGGCGGCTCGGTCGGAGTGACCGCGTCCACATGCTCCGTCTGGCGCGGTTCCGGCGTCTTCGGTGACGGCGCGACCGGCTCGTTTCGCAGCACGGGTGGCTCCGACGACGCCAGCGATTGCTCGACCTTTGCCCTCAGGCTGAGCGGATCGAGCTTGCGGGCGATCTCCTGGAATGCGGCCTGTTCGCCGGGTGTCAGGCTGTCGCGCTGGCGGACACGATGATCCTGCAGCTGCACGACCTTGTCCGGCAGGCTGGATTTGCGCGGCTCCATGATCCGCAGCACCGGTGGCTCGAAGTTAACAGAGCTCGGCGGCGGGAGGTCGTCGGTGCTTTCGACTTCCGCGCTCGTTTCGGCATCGTCGATCACAGCCTTGTCGTCAGCATCCTCGACAAAGGCATCGAGGGTCTCCTCGCCAGCCTCGGCGATCTGCTCTTCGACATAGTCTTCCGGCGGATGGCTCTCGCCTTCACGGAGCTCGCTCAAGAACTCCGCGAGCTCCTCATCCCGGTCGCTATGCATGCCGGTCGGCAGTTCCTCCGGCGCATCAACGGACGGTTGCTGCTCGACAAAGGTCATGCCGATCGCGTCCGGATCGTCCTGTGCATCGGCGACCCTGACGATCCCGAAGCCCCGGAAGCCGTCGAATTCCCGGTTGCGCGTATAGGTCGGCAGGGCCGCCAGATCGACGGGCACGACCAGACGCGTTCCTTCGGCGGGCCAGTAGATCGTCTTGCCAGACCATGTGTCGCGCTTCTTCAGGAGATCGCCGATCTTGCCGTCCGGATCGAGATTGAAAAGGGCTGCGAGATCGGAGAAGGCAACGCCCTCGATATCGGCCGCACGCGGACCGACGGCCTGGGCGAATTCCGCCGAAACCTCGCTGAACCGGCCCTCGGCATCGATCTTCCAGACGAAGCGCGTGGCGCGCCGATCCTGACGAAACGCGAAACCTTCGGTGTCGTGGCCATCATGGCCCGCGACCCTGGTGGTCGGCGCGACGGTCGCTGCAGCGGCGGTCTCGACGGTCTCAACAGTTTCGACCATCTTGTTGGTAGCGGGCAAGTCCGCTTGCGCGATGGCAGGCGGTTCGTCGGAATGTTCGGTCGTGGATGACGGAGCCATATCCGGCTCGCTTGCGGGCGTATCTTCGGTCTCATCCGCGAGCGCGTCGACATCCGCGTCCACCGTTTCGTCCTGCTCGTCGAAGGCGTCGGTTTCTGGCTCGATCTCTTCGATGTCTCCGAGGGCGGCAATCACGCTCTCGAAGGGGGCCGCAGGCGAGGGCAGTTCGGCCGATTTTGCCATTGCCTCATTCGCGGAGATTGCGAAGTCTTCGGTCTCGGTCTCGGTCTCGGTCTCGGTCTCGGTCTCGGTCTCGGTCTCGGTCTCGGTCTCGGTCTCGGTCTCGGTCTCGGTCTCGACCGTATGGTCGGCCCGGACAGGCTCGGCGATTGCGGTCGGCAGATCCTCGTCTTCCGCAAAGTCGTCGCTCGGGTCCATCTGGCCGAGGATCGTCTCGACCGCGAACAGAAGATGCAGGGCCGGCGTGTCGGAGATCTTGCCGATCGCGGCGGGGAGATATCCCCGGCCTGTCGGGATCGGCCGCTTGACGAGCCTGTCTGCATCCGCCTCGACCAGATTGATCAGCATGCGCGCCGTCTGCGGCGTGATGCCGAGGCTGGGGAAGCCGTCGGAGCTCGCGACGAGGCCGCCCTCGCCATCGAGCACGGCCATATGCGTGTCCGGATCGTCGAAGCCGCTCATCAGTTCCTGGGCGAGCTGCTTTTCCCCGGTCGCGCGCTTAAGGGCCGGCAGCGAGAGCAGGATCACCGGCTCCCCCTTGCGGATCTCGATGCAGTCGGCGGATGCCGTGATCGGCATCTTCTGGAAGCCCGAGGTAATGCGCAGCATTAGGCTGCGGCTGTCACCTGGCGCTGACAGTTGGCGGGCAACCGTTTCGAGCTGCCGGAAGGTGATGTCGCCACGGTTAGGACCTTCCTCGAGAAAGTCGTAGATCGAGTTGGCGCCGAAGAAGCGCGCGCCGGCCCCGTTGCACCAGAGAACCCGCTCCAACCCCGGCGCAAACAGCACGAGCGCCTCGCCCCGCGCCAGACGCGGTCGGATGACGTCGTGCACGGCGACATCAATGAATGGGTAGTGAGCGGGCATTTTTGGACCTGTCGCTTCATGACCTGCAAGCAAATTAACAGATTTTTAATAGCTAGGCAGTGCCTTTGGGTCCAGAAAGTCGGCATCCTTTCGATTGATAAGGTTAATCCGCCGCGGTTTTCAACATGCAGAAAATCTAATTGTGCACTGCACAATCATATTGCAATGCACCATATCAGGTGCTATATAGGGTTCATGAATGAAACATGAGGGGTCGCCGAGATCCCCCGACAAGAGGAAATGCATCATGAACACCAAGGATATCTTCTCTTTCTCCTCCTTCGACCCTTCGAAGATGCAGGAAAGCTTCCGTGATTTCGCCGAAAAGGGCGCATTTCAGTCTAAGGAAGCCTATGCCAAGATGAAGTCTGCCACGGAAGAAGCCACCAAGACCATGGAAGCGACCGTCCAGACGGCCCAGGCCGGCACCGTCGAACTCGGCCTCAAGGCCATCGACGCCATGCGCACCAATGCCGATCTCTCGCTCTCCCACATGGAAGCGCTTCTCGGCGTCAAGTCCATGGCTGAGCTGGTCGAGCTTCAGACCGCCTTCATCCGCAAGCAGGCTGAAGTGACGATTGAACAGGCCAAGGCGATCCAGGAAACCGCCAAGAAGGTTGCCGAGACGATGACCAAGCCTGGCAAGGAAGCTGCCGAAAAGGTCATGTCCTCGCTCAAGGTCGCCTGATCGACTGCGATTGCTGAAAAATCCTCCCAAGGATCTTAGGCCGGGCATAGCGCCCGGCCTTTTTCATAACCCCAAGCCTTTTCGCTTGATGCGCAGAAAGGGCTTGAAAAAAAATCCATCTGCTCGTATGTGACCCCTCGACGGCGTCAGCAACGCGGTCATGTGCGGTTGTAGCTCAGTTGGTTAGAGCGCAGGTTTGTGGCACCTGAGGTCGGAGGTTCGAGACCCCCCAACCGTACCATTTTTCCACATCTCTATCTGGTATCTGCTCCTGAGAGACGCACGCCGTCTTGGCGCCATCCAGCATCGCTCAAATGCGATCGATTCCGTTTACCTGAATGAAAGGCACCTCGAACTTCGTCCTTTCGCCTCCCGCGCCTACCTGCTCTGGTCTTCTGTGTCTGAATGGAGGTCCATGATGGAGCGACGAAACGAGATGCGGCGGTCCTGCGAACTGAGTTCGCTGGTGCTGATGTTCGGCTGTCACTTCCGCGCCTTCATCTCAGACTGGAGCCCCAAGGGACTGAGACTGGAGCTGAGAGACGGACTGCTACTCGCCGATCGCGAGGCCTTCGTCCTGCATTCCGGGCGCTTCGGCGTTTTGCACGCGCAGGTGATCTGGCGGCGAGATGAAGAGGTCGGGGCTCGCATCCGCAATTGGCGAACGGCGGCGGTGGCCGACCGACACCATTTCCTGGGCTTTCATGCCTCGGCCTCCTGACACCGGCCGTCTGCCAACCCGTCCGCACTCACTAGGTCAAGAAAAACCCCGCCATGGTGCCATGACGGGGTCGCTTGCGTGCGCGGGAAACTGGGCTCAGACGCGGGTCACTTCCTTCACCCAGCCATGAGCATCGGCAACCGAGCCGCGCTGGATCCCGGTCAGCTGATTGCGCAGCTTTTCCGTTTCGATGCCGGTGCCCGCGTTGCCGATGACGAATTCGCCGCCGGGATGGCGCACCGTGCCGATCGCGGCGACCACGGCAGCCGTGCCGCAGGCAAACGCCTCGCGCAGCTTTCCGCTGCGGGCATCCGCCATCCATTCGTCGAAGGAATAGGGACGCTCGACGACCTTCAAGCCATTCTCATTGGCAAGCTTGATGATCGAGTTGCGCGTAATGCCCGGCAGGATCGTGCCCGAAAGCGGCGGCGTAACCACGGTGTTGTTGTCCATGACGAAGAAGACGTTCATGCCGCCCAGTTCCTCGATCCACTTGTGCTCGGCAGCGTCAAGGAAAACGACCTGGTCGCAGCCACGGCTTGAGGCTTCCTTCTGGGCAAGCAGGCTGGCTGCATAATTGCCGCCGCACTTGGCGGCACCCGTGCCGCCGGGCGCTGCGCGCGTGTAGTGCTCGCTGACCCAGAGCGTCACCGGCTTGCTGCCCCCCTTGAAGTAGGGGCCGACGGGCGATGCAATGACGCAGAAGACGTATTCGCGCGACGGGCGAACGCCGAGGAAGGCTTCGCTGGCAAACATGAAGGGGCGTAGATAAAGGCTGCCTTCACCCTCCGGAACCCACTTGGCGTCGATCTTGACCAGCTCTTCGACGGCCTTCAGGAAAAGCTCTTCCGGCACATCAGGCATAGCCATGCGCTCGGCCGACTTGTTGAAGCGGCGAGCATTCTCTTCCGGGCGGAAGAGCGTGATGCGGCCGTCAGCGGCCTTGTAGGCCTTCATGCCCTCGAAGATTTCCTGCGCATAGTGCAACACGCTTGCGGCCGGATCGATCTGGAACGGCTTGCGGGCCGACACCTCCGGGCTGTGCCATCCCTTGTCGACATGCCAATGCACCACCGCCATATGGTCGGTGAACAGCGTCCCAAAGCCCAGGTTTTCGAAAGCCGCGAGCCGCTCGGCTTCCGGCATGGGCGAGGCATTCGGAACGATCTGGAAGTCGAGAAGTGCAGAATTCGTGGTCATGGAGAGCCTGTGCCTGAGCTGTTCACGGTTGCGATGGCCACGCCGATGGAGCGGTCGCAGCCGGTGCCGTCGTTTGTGCGGTTTGATCCCGGTTTGTCAACAGAAACCGTGCTATCGCGATGCAGCAAAACGCTTGGTCTGCAGGGCCCGGAGCCGGTTCAGCCCGTTAGGAGCCCAAACAGGAACCAGACGCCGGCGAGCGAGATGGCAGCTCCGAGCGCCTGCACCAGCCGCCCGCCGCCGATCGGCTTCAGGGCGGCACCGATTGCGATCCCGATCACGTGGATAATGCCGGTCGAAACGACGAAGCCGACGGTAAAGGCTGCGGGATCGCTGGCACGTGGTGCGAGCACCCCATGCGGATAGCCATGCATCAGGGCAAAGGCTGCGATCAGCACCAGCGCCACCCATTCCGGCGCCCGCCAGGCGGCTGCGATCGCGCCGCCGAGAACGATGACCGAAACGGCAATCCCGTACTCGATCGGCTGGTCCGGCAGAACGCCGGTCATGCCGATGATGCCACCGACGCACATGATCATCGGAAAGGTTGCCGGCAGCGTCCAGACCGATCGCCCACCCATCTGCGCGCCCCATAGGCCGACGGCCAGCATGGCAAGCAGATGGTCTAAGCCAGCCAGCGGATGCCCGAAGCCCGACCCGAAACCGCCGAGCGGCCCGTCCATGACATGGGCGCTCGCCGGCAGGGCGGGGAGGATGGAGAACAGGAGGGCAGGGAGGCCGAGACGGACGAGAGGCTGGAGCATGGCAATATCCGTGGGTGATGAGGTCGGCGCAGTGTATCTGCCTCAATCGCGAGGGAAAAGCGTGACAGGTGAAAACGACCGGTCAGGCGCGTGTCAGCCGAAGATCGCCCGATCCTGCTCGACGGCATCCTGCAGGAACTGCACGACCGCCCGCACCCGCACAAGTTCCCGCGCGCTTTCGTGGAAGGTCGTCCAGTAGGCCCGCCGGAGCGTGATATCAGGCAGGACGCGCACGAGGTCGTCGTGCTGCCGGGCGATGTAGCTGTGCAGGATACCGATGCCCGCACCCGCCAGAACCGCCTCCGTCTGGCCAATCGCCGAGGAGATCTCGAAGCCGGCATTCCAGTCGCGCATCACCTCGCCGGTGAAATTCAGCGAAGGCGTGAAGATCAGGTCCTCGACATAGCCGATCCGGCGATGGGCCTTGAGCTCCTCAGGCGTTGCCGGCAAGCCGTTCGCCTCGATATAACCCTTCGAGGCATAGAGGCCGAGCGTATAGTCGACGAGCTTCGACGAAACGAGCCGTCCCTGATCCGGCCGCTCCAGCGTCACGGCAATATCCGCTTCGCGCTGTGACAGCGAAAAGGAGCGGGGCACAGGCACGAGCTGGATCTTCAGTTCCGGATGCCGCTCGATGAGCGTACCGAGCCGGGAGGCGAGGAAGAAGACGCCGAAGCCGTCGGGTGCGCCGATCCGCACGGTGCCGGCAACTTGCGTATCGGTGCGCCCAAGGCGCGCCTGCACCTCAAGCATTTCCGTTTCCATGCGCTCGGCGGAGGAAAGGAAGGCTTCGCCCTCGGCGGTCAACTCGCAGCCATTCGTGCGGCGGATAAAGAGCCGCGTCTTGAGCGCCGTCTCCAGCGACGTAAGCCGCCGCGAGAGCGTGGCGTGGTTCAGGCCAAGACGTCTTGAGGCGGCAAGAATCTGGCCCGTGCGCGCCACGGCCAGAAAGATGCGAACGTCATCCCAGTTCATGCCAAGGCCTCCCCCGTTCCGCCGGTCCAGGCCTCATGTATCGAAACCATGTGCGCCGCTGCTTAAGCCGAGCATGTCCAACCGCCGGTCGAAGTTATCAGCGATGTCCGAGAGTTTGATCGTTGCAAAACGCGAAAGCAACAGTGCCTCGGCCTCCCGCCGTGCATCCTCAAGGGCCTCGTTGACCGATATCTCGACGAGACAACCCGCGTGGTCCGATGCGCTGACGAGGCAGAACAGTTCCGGCCGCTCGAGCGCTTCATAGACATCGAGCAGGCTGATCTGGTCCAGGCTCTTGCTGAGCTTCCACCCGCCGCCATGCCCCTTTTCGGACTGCACATAACCCCGTTCGCGCAAGCCCGCCATCGTCCGGCGAACGACCACCGGATTGGTATTGAGCATCCTGGCGATCAGTTCGGAGGTCGCAGGCTCGCTGCGCCTTCCGAGATGGATCAGCACATGCAGCATGCGGGACAGGCGGCTATCCCCGCGCATCGGTCTCTCCTTGGTTTTCTCTCCAACACCGGTAACCCATGCCACTTCTCGCAACAAGTCGAGTTACATCACTTGACAGGGCTTCATCGCGTAACTTAATAAGATACATAACTTTAAAAGTTACATGATGGAGTGTCGGATGAAGTATGATGCAGTCGTTGTGGGCGGGAGTTTCGCGGGTCTCTCGGCCGCCATGCAGCTTACCCGGGCGCGTCGGCGGGTCCTGCTTGTCGATGCCGGCAAGCCGCGAAACCGCTTTGCCGAAGCCTCCCATGGCTTTCTGGGCCAGGATGGCGTCGCCCCCGCAGGCATTCGTCAGATCAGCCTGCAGCAGCTCGCGCGCTATCCCAACTTCACTTTGCTGGAAGGGGAGGCGGCCTCGGCCGAGCGATGTCTGGGTGGCTTCAGGCTCACCATGGCGGATGGTGCTCGCATTGAGGCGTCCGTTCTCATCCTGGCCCTGGGCGTCACCGATACCCTGCCATCCATTCCCGGCCTCACCGAACGTTGGGGCCGCAGCGTTCTGCATTGCCCCTATTGCCACGGCTACGAGATCGGCGGCGGTCCGATCGGCATCCTCGCTTCCTCGCCGCTTGCAGCCCATCAGGGCAGCATCCTGCCGGATTGGGGCCGGACGACCATGTTTGTCGAGCCCGGGGTTACCTTCGATGAAGAGCAACAGGCCATGCTCGCCGCCCGAGGTGTGGGGATCGAGACTGAACGCGTCGTGGAACTCATCGGCGAAGGGCAGGGGCTTGAAGCCGTTCGCCTGGCTGACGGACGCATTGTGGAAGTCCACGCCCTCTTTGCCCAATCAAAAGTGTCCATCGCCTCGCCGCTGGCATCACAGCTCGGCCTGGAATTGGAAGAAGGGCCGCAAGGCTTCCACATCAAGGTCCAGATGGGCAGCACAAGCCAGCCGGGTGTCTTCGCTGCTGGCGATGCGGCCAGTCCGATGCACAACGCGACGCTGGCCAGCGCCTCCGGCGTGATGGCTGGAATCTCGGCCCATCGGGCCCTGATCGAAGCCTCGCTCTGGCCATGAAAGACCTAATTGCTTTAATTTCTGCACAACAGATGCGTAAATCATCGCGTTGATTTGTGGAAATCAAAGCGCATACTGCCTCCATCAGAATTCAGGAGGAAACCCATGTATCAGGTTGGTCATTTCATCGGCGGCAAGCATGTCGCCGGCACCTCGGGTCGCAAGCAGCCGATCTACAACCCGGCCACCGGCGAAGTGCAGGGCGAAGTGTCGCTCGCAAGCGCCGAAGAGCTGAATGCAGCGGTCGAGAACGCCAAGGAAGCTCAGGCCAAGTGGGCTGCCACGAATCCGCAGCGCCGCGCCCGCGTTTTCATGAAGTTCGTTCAGCTTCTGAACGACAATATGGACAGCCTGGCCGAGACGCTCTCGCGCGAGCACGGCAAGACGATCGAAGACGCCAAGGGCGATATCATCCGTGGTCTCGAAGTCTGCGAATTCGTCATCGGCATCCCGCATCTGTCGAAGAGCGAGTTCACCGAAGGCGCTGGCCCGAACATCGACATGTATTCGATCCGCCAGGCCGTCGGCATCGGCGCCGGCATCACGCCGTTCAACTTCCCGGCCATGATCCCGATGTGGATGTTCGCGCCCGCCATCGCCTGCGGCAATGCCTTCATCCTGAAGCCGTCGGAGCGCGATCCGTCCGTTCCGATCCGCCTCGCCGAACTGATGATCGAGGCAGGTCTCCCGGCCGGTATCCTCAACGTCGTCAATGGTGACAAGTCCGCCGTCGACGGTATCCTCACCCATCCTGATATCTCGGCCGTCTCCTTCGTCGGCTCGACCCCGATCGCCCGTTACGTCTATGGAACGGCTGCAATGAACGGCAAGCGCGCCCAGTGCTTCGGCGGCGCCAAGAACCACATGATCATCATGCCGGATGCCGATCTCGATCAGGCCGCTCAGGCGCTGATGGGTGCCGGCTACGGCTCGGCCGGCGAACGCTGCATGGCAATCTCGGTCGCTGTTCCAGTCGGTGAAGAAACCGCCAACCGCCTGATCGAAAAGCTGACCCCGATGGTGGAAAGCCTGCGCATCGGCCCCTACACCGATGACAAGGCCGATCTCGGACCCGTCGTCACCAAGGAAGCCCAGGCGCGCATCAAGGGCCTGATCGATAGCGGCGTCGAAGCCGGTGCCAAGCTCGTGGTCGATGGCCGCGACTTCAAGCTCCAGGGCTATGAGAACGGCTATTTCGTCGGCGGCTGCCTCTTCGACAACGTCACGCCTGATATGGACATCTACAAAACCGAAATCTTCGGACCTGTCCTCTCGGTCGTCCGTGCCAAGACCTACGAGGAAGCCCTCGACCTGCCGATGAAGCATGAATACGGCAATGGCGTTGCGATCTACACCCGCGACGGTGACGCCGCTCGCGACTTTGCTAGCCGCATCAACATCGGCATGGTCGGCATCAACGTGCCGATCCCGGTTCCGCTCGCCTACCACTCCTTCGGCGGCTGGAAGTCCTCGTCTTTCGGCGACCTGAACCAGCACGGCACGGATTCGATCAAGTTCTGGACCCGCACCAAGACGGTCACGTCGCGTTGGCCGTCGGGCATCAAGGACGGTGCCGAATTCGTCATGCCGACGATGAAGTAAGGAAGCCAGCAGCTTCTTCACATTCGCGCCACCCTGTCGAAAGGCATGGTGGCGCTCTCTTGTCAGCATGAAACCGGCTGCTAAGCTTCTTCTCGGGGGAGGGCTGACAATGCCGAAGACGAAGATCCACACCGGCGGCTGTCTTTGCGGAGCGGTGCGTTTCGAGGCCGATGCGCCTGCGGCCCGGCCCCATACTTGTTCCTGCAAGATGTGCCAGCGTCACACCGGAAGCCTGACCGCCACATGGGTCGAGTTTCGCCGCGAGGCCGTGCGCTGGATCGGGCCTTCAGGCAGCCCGTCCACCTGGCGCTCCTCCGATATCTCGTCGCGTGCTTTCTGCGGCACTTGCGGCTCCTCGATCGGTGCGATCGACGATCAGCCGACGGTGGCGCTCCTGCTCGGAGCCTTCGATCGCACCAGCGCCGCAGATCTCAAGCCCGCCTATCACTCCTATAAGGGTGGCCGGCCGAAATGGTGGTGCATCGAGATCCGCGAGACGTGAACCGTGCAACGGGTGTCCGAAGTGTCCTAGCGCACTTGAGCGCGTGTTGCTCTCATGATCAATGTTCAGGCGTGCGTCGCGGGGGATAGCGACGTGCAGAATTTGTTTTCATGAGGGACATTTCATGCAAGAGGCAGTCTTCGGCCGCGCCGACACTTTGCGTCGCGGCGAATTTCGCGGCAGCGCCGGTGAGTATTTCGGGATCTGGATCGTCAACATTCTCCTGACGATCATCACGGTCGGCATCTATTCGGCCTGGGCCAAGGTTCGGCGCAACCGCTATTTCTACGGCAACTCGTTCATTGACGGTCACTCCTTCGACTACCACGCCAAGGGGCTACAGATATTCATCGGCCGTGCCATCGTCTTCGGCTACATCATTGGTTACAACATTCTCCTGACCTTCAGCCCGATCGCGGGCGGTATCCTGGCGCTGCTGATGTTCGTGCTGCTTCCCTGGATCGTCATGCGCAGCCTGCGCTTCAATGCCCGCGTCACGAGCTATCGCAACATCCGCTTCGACTTCGTCGGAAAGACCTGGGGCGCCGTAGTCGCGATCATCTTCGGCGGCATCATCGCCTTCTTCTCGCTCGGCATCCTCGCGCCCTTCGCCAGCCGCTGGCTCTATCGCTACATCTTCAACAACCTGCGTTACGGCGACCGTGCCTTCGAGACAGATCCGAAGATCGGTGCGCTTTACCGCGTCTGGCTGCCAGCCTTCCTGCTCATGCTGGTCGGAGCCGCGATCGCTGCCGCGATCGGCATCTTTGGCTATTATGGCGCCGTGGAGGGAGCTGCCGACGACTTCAACGATCTCGAAATGAAGCTCATCATGGCGATTTATGGTGCCCTCATCCCGCTGCTGGTACTCTGGGGTATTGCAGCGATTGTCTACCGCATCGGGGTTCGCAACGTGGTGATGAATTCGGCCCGCTTCGACGGACATCACCGTCTGTTCTCCGACCTCGGCCGTCTGCGCTATCTCTGGATCGTGGTTTCCAACCTCGTTGTCACCGTTCTGACGCTCAGCCTGATGCGACCGTGGGCGGCAGTGCGTGAGCACCGCTACGTGATCGAGCATTCGGGCATCGTGGTCGATGGCGACCTCGGTGATGTGGTATCTTCGATGCAGGCGTCCGGCTCCGCCGTGACGGCGGAGTATCTCGATCTCGAAGGGTTCGATTTTGGCTTCTGACGACAAACGAATCGCCGCCGGTCACTGGCATCCCCCCGGCTCGAGCCGTTCCGAGCCGGCGGTCCTTCTGGCAGAGGGCAAGACCCTCTATGTCCAGCTCGACGCCGGAGGCGATCCGGTTACGCTCGGCGACCTGACACGAACGGAAGTGTCCGCTCGTGTCGGTCGCATTCCCCGCAGGATCAGCTTTGCCGACGGCTCGCTGTTCGAGACTGATGACAACGACGCCGTCGACCTCTGGCTGAGGACGCATGGAACCAAAGGCGTCGTTCATGAACTGGAGCGATTCCACCCGCGCCTGGTCGCCTTCGTCCTTGCTGTTTTCCTGTTTGCGGGCCTGATCTACCGCTATGCGGTCCCCGCTCTCGTCGAGGTAGCCGTCCTGGTGACACCGCCGGCCGTCACCGAGTGGATGGCAAGCGGCACGCTTCTGTCGCTCGACCAGGCGGTGTTCAGCGAAAGCCGACTGCCCGAAGCACGCCAGACGGAGATCCTCGAGGCTTTCAATCAGGTGGCGGCGCTCTCGTCGCGAGGCGTTGCCGGCTACAATCTGAATTTCCGTCACGGCGGTGCGATCGGCCCGAATGCCTTTGCCCTTCCCGACGGAACGCTCGTCATCACCGACGAACTGATCGAACTTGCCGACGGCGACATGGATATGATCATCGGGGTCCTCGCCCACGAAATCGGCCATGTCGAGGAGGAGCACTCGCTCCGCCAGCTCTATCGGGCAGCCGGCATGGCGGGCCTTATCATGCTGATTGCTGGCGACGTCGGTGCGGCCGGCGAAGACATCCTGACGAGCGGCGCCGCCTTGATGTCGCTTTCCCATTCGCGTGGCGCGGAAAACGAAGCCGATCGCATCTCGGTGGAGCTCATGGCCAAAGCCGGCCGCGATCCGCGCGCCATCGGCCGTTTCTTCGCGCGGCTGGAGGAAAAGCTCGGTCTCGATGGAGACTCCTCCTTCCTGTCCACCCATCCGGGCACAAGCGAGCGGCGCGAGGCGATCGATAACCATGCGAAAGCTGTCGAAGCCGGCGGCTCCTGAGGCAGAGGCCAAGCGGAAGGCGGCTGATGGCATATGCCGAAATGCAAGAAGGGGCGGTCCGAGACCGCCCCTTCTGTTTTGACCAGTCTGCCGAAGCTTACTGCGTTGCGCCGTCGTTCAGGCCGACCTTGTCGACCAGTTCGGAAGCGGTCTTGCGGTTTGCAGCGATATCGACGAGTGGCAGCGTGTCGGCCTTGATGGGACCGAAACCGGCGACGATTTCGGAGACCTTGGCATTGGGGCCAACAGGATATTCGAAGACCTGCTCGGCATAGATGGTCTGAGCTTCGTCGGAAGCCAGGAATTCCATCAGCTTGACGGCATTGTCCTTGTTCGGGGCGTTCTTGGCGAGTGCCATGCCGGAAATGTTCACATGCGTACCGCGGTCGGCAGCGTTCGGGAAAAGGACCTTGACGGAAGCGGCCCATTCCTTCTCTTCCGGCTCCTTCTCGTTGGTCTTCATCAGACCGAGATAATAGGTGTTGGCGAGGCCCAGATCGCATTCGCCGGCATGGATCGCCTTGGCCTGGGCGCGGTCATTGCCGTCGGGCTTCTTGACCAGGTTCTGCTTCAGGCCGGCGAGCCACTTCTCGGTGTATTCAGCACCGTGATGGGCGACCATCGAGGCAAACAGGCCGATGTTGTAGGAGTGCTGGCCGTCGCGCATGCAGATGCGGCCCTTCCACTTGGGATCGGCAAGCTCTTCATAGGTGATGGCATCTTCGGAGACGCGGTCCTTGGAAGCGTAGAGAACGCGGCCGCGGGTGGTCAGGCCGAACCAGTTGCCTTCCGTGTCGCGATACTGCGCCGGGATCTGGTTGTTGATGTCGTCGTCGTTCAGCGGCTGGGTCACGCCGCCATCCTTGGCTTCCGACAGGCGGGCAATATCAATGGTCAGGATGACGTCTGCCGGCGAATTCGCGCCTTCGGCTGTGATGCGCTCGACCAGGCCCTTGTCGAGGAAGAGCACGTTGGTCTTGATGCCGGTTTCCTTGGTGAAGGCGTCCATCAGCGGCTGGATCAGTTCCGGCTGACGATAGGAATAGATGTTGACTTCGCCTTCTGCCAGTGCCGAGCCGGCGGAAAGGGCCAGAACAGAAACTGCACCGAGTGCGATGCTACGGATGGATGTCATGGTGGGCCTCCCTCTTTGCGGATTGTTGAGGCGCATATTCATGAAATAGGATAAGCTGTCAATTGCAGTCCAGTTTATTCACCAACACGTGAGTCCAGAACTTGAGTATTTTGGAATTGTTCAAAACTGCAAAAGGCGCTATATAAGCCGCAAGAAAACAGAGGAATCGTGCATGCGTTTGACAAAACAGACAAATTACGCCGTGCGTATGCTGATGTATTGCGCAGCCAATTCCGACCAGTTGAGCCGTATCCCGGAAATTGCGAAGGCCTATGGCGTGTCGGAACTCTTCCTGTTCAAGATCCTCCAGCCTCTTAACAAGGCTGGTCTGGTGGAGACGGTCCGCGGTCGTAACGGTGGCGTGCGCCTTGGCCGTCCGGCCGAAAAGATCACGCTGTTCGATGTCGTGAAGGTGACGGAAGACAGCTTCGCCATGGCGGAATGCTTCGAGGATGACGGTGACGTCGAATGCCCGCTGATCGACAGCTGTGGCCTGAACTCGGCGCTGCGCAAGGCCCTGAACGCGTTCTTCGACGTGCTTTCCGAATACACGATCGACGACCTCGTCAAGGCACGCCCGCAGATCAACTTCCTGCTCGGGATCGACGACCTGCAGCCGCGTCGGGTCGCCGCTGCTCGGGCTGCTGCACCGGCCGCCTGAAGACCGTCGAGTATGCACTTGATCAAACCCGCCGAAAGGCGGGTTTTTTTGTTGCAGGGCAGGGCCTTTGCGCCCGCCTTGCTTCCTTCCGGCACTCTGCTACGTTTACGTACACGGCAGTTAAGATCTGCCGGTTGGGGCGGCTCGAACGGGGTCGCTGGTGCAGGTCTCTGGGGGGAGCATGTACGATTATGTCATCATCGGCGGTGGATCGGCCGGCTCCGTCCTTGCGGCGCGGCTGAGCGAGGATCCGTCGGTCACCGTCTGCCTGCTGGAAGCCGGCGGTCGGGGTGACAGCGTGTTCGCCCGTGTGCCGATGGCGGCTGCGGCTGTCGTGCCGGGCCATGTGAAGAGCGGCAACTGGCGTTTTTCGACTGTGCCGCAGGCAGGCCTCAATGGTCGCCGCGGCTACCAGCCGCGTGGTCGCGGTCTCGGCGGCTCCAGCCTGATCAATGCCATGCTTTATGTGCGTGGCCATTCCCGCGATTATGACGAATGGGCCTCCCTCGGCTGTGAAGGCTGGTCCTGGGCCGATGTTCTCCCCTGGTTCAAAAAGTCGGAAGACAACATTCGCGGCGCTGATCATCTGCATGGCCGCGGCGGTCCGCTGCAGGTCTGTGACCAGAACTGGACGCGCCCGATCAACCAGGCCTTTCTGAAGGCCTGCGAGCAGAGTGGTCACCGTCAGAACGACGATTTCAACGGGCCGCAGCAGGAGGGCGCCGGCGTCCATCAGGCCACCCAGTTCTGGAACGGCCCGAAGCGCGGCGAACGCTGCTCTGCGGCCGCCGCCTATCTCCACGACGTGATGACGCGGCGCAATCTCACAGTCATCACCGAAGCGCATGTATCGCGCATCCTGGTCGAACAGGGCAGGGCGGTCGGCGTCGCCTATCGCTTCGGCAAGGAAGAGCGGATCGTCCGTGCGGGACGCGAGGTCCTCTTGTCAGCGGGGGCGCTGCAGTCGCCGCAGATCCTGCTGCTGTCCGGGATCGGGCCAGCCGACCATCTGACCTCCCTCGGCATTCCCGTGGTGCTCGATCGGCCGCAGGTCGGCGCCAACCTCCAGGATCATCTCGACTACACCATGATCTTCCGCTCGCCGGACACCGACATGTTCGGCATGGGGATCATGGCGACGCGCGATCTGATGCGGGCGGCCAATGAATGGCGCACGGAGCGCATGGGCCACCTGCGATCGACCTGCGCGGAATCAGGTGCTTTCCTGAAGACTGATCCGTCGCTCGATCGTCCTGACATCCAGCTGCATTTTCTGGTCGCCATGGTCGACGACCACGTGCGCAAGATGCATTGGGGTCATGGCTATTCCTGCCATGTCTGCGTGCTACGCCCGCATTCGCGTGGGACCGTTCGGCTTGCAAGTTCCGATCCGTCCGCCGCGCCGCTTATCGATCCCGCTTTTCTCTCCGATCCGCGCGACCTGGAAACCCTGCGCAAGGGCTCCCGGATGATGGCCGAGATCATGGCATCTCCCGCATTCGATCGCTATCGCGGACCTGAACTCTATCCGGCCGGAAAGTCGGATGCGGACCTGGATGCGGCCATCCGTGCCCGTGCCGATACGATCTACCACCCCGTCGGGACCTGCCGCATGGGCTCGGATGCTGATGCGGTTGTCGACACCAACCTCAGGCTGAAGGGCATCGAGGGCCTGCGTGTCGTCGATGCTTCGGTCATGCCGCGTCTGATCGGCGGCAACACCAACGCTCCCGTCATCATGATGGCGGAAAAGATCGCCGGATCCATCCGGTCCGAACTCCGTGCCACCAGGGAGCGACGCTCGGCCAGTGAGGCGGCCAGCAAGAGCGGATTGCATTTCGCCTGAACCTTCCTATTGTCGCGACCCTTGGATGAGGTTTGAGGAAGAGGAAGAGCATGCCGCAGGATAATAAGCCGACCGCCCCGCAGGCGGTGATCGTCATGGGCGTCAGCGGCTGCGGAAAGTCGTCGGTCGGTGAGGCGCTCGCGGCCCGTCTCGGGCTCCCCTTCATCGAGGGGGATGTGCTGCATCCCGAAAGCAATGTCGAGAAGATGGCGGCCGGAACGCCGCTGACCGATGAGGATCGCTGGCCTTGGTTGACGGTGATCGGCGAGCGCATGGCGGACGCTCTGGCGCAGGGGGAAGGGATTATCGTTTCCTGCTCGGCGCTGAAGAAGATCTATCGCGAGCACCTGCGCGCCGCGACCGGCGGCGGCCTCACCTTCGTCTATCTCGATGGTTCACGGGAACTGCTCGGCCGCCGCATGGGCGCCCGCACAGGACATTTCATGCCGCTGACGCTGCTCGACAGCCAGCTCGCCACGCTGGAAGTGCCAACGGGTGAGCCGGGCGTTGTCACCGTTTCCATCGACCAGCCGGTCGAAGGCATTGTCACTGACGCGCTCCACGGTCTGAAAGCGGAAGCCTGAGCCTCAGCCCTCATAACCCATCAGCGGGCCGTAGAGCTCCGGACGTCGGTCGCGGAACAGGCCCCAGCTGGCGCGCTGACGGGCAATGCCGTCGAGGTCGAAGGTCGCCGTCAACACGGTCTCCGTCTCCCGGTCGGCGGTCGCCACCATTGAGCCAGTCTGGTCGCAGATGAAGGACGAGCCGTAGAAGGTAAGCGAGGTACCCTTGCGACCATCTTCCTTGCCGATCCGATTCGACGCGATGACCGGCATGATATTGGCCGCCGCATGGCCCTGCATCACCCGCTGCCAGTGGCCGGAGCTGTCGAGGCTCGCATCCTGCGGCTCCGAGCCGATCGCGGTCGGATAGAACAGCAGTTCGGCGCCCTGCAGCGCCATGGCGCGGGCGGCCTCCGGGAACCACTGGTCCCAGCAGATGCCGACGCCGATCGCCGCATGCCGCGTCTCCCAGACCTCGAAGCCTGTATCGCCGGGCGAGAAGTAGAACTTCTCGGTATATCCAGGGCCATCAGGAATATGGCTCTTGCGATAGATGCCGAGCACGTCGCCGGTCGCATCAATGATCGCCACGCTGTTGAAGAAGGTCTGCCCGGCCTTTTCGAAGAAGCTGACGGGAATGACGACGTTGAGCTCTTCGGCCAGCGCTGAGAAGTGCTCGATCAGCGCATTGTCATGGGCTGGTTTTGCGAGATCGAAGAATTCCGCGATCTGGTCCTGGCAGAAATAGGGCGCCTCGAACAGCTCCTGGATCAGGACGATCTGCGCCCCCTTGGATGCTGCTTCGCGCACGAGCTTTTCCGCCCGTGCGATATTGCCGGGCAGATCCCAGCTGCAGGCCATCTGGGTGGCGGCGACGGTGACGGTGCGGGTCATCTCTTCTCTCCTTAGACGCCAAGCCGGTCGCGCATGCCGTAATACCAGGCGCCGAGCGCGGTAAACGGCACGCGGAACATACGGCCGCCCGGGAAGGGATAGGCCTGCAGTGATGACCAGACATCGAAGCGGCTCATCTGGCCATGCACGGCTTCGCCAAGGATCTTGCCCAGCAGATGCGTCGTCGTCACCCCATGGCCGCTGTCGCCATGCGAAAAATAGACCGTGTCCGACAGCTTGCCCATATGCGGGATGCGCGTCAGCGTCAGCGCGAAGTTGCCGCTCCAGGCATAGTCGATCTTCACGTCTTTCAGCTGCGGGAAGGTCTTCAGCATGTTCGGCCGGATGACGCCGGTCAGGTTCTTCGGATCCTGGCCGCCATAGCCGATGCCGCCGCCATAGAGCAGGCGGTTGTCGGCGGTGCGGCGGTAGTAGTCGAGCACGTAGTTCGCATCCTCGACGCAGTAGTTGGACGGCAGCAGTTCCTCGATCAGCTTGGCGTCCAGCGGCTCGGTTGCCATCACCTGGCTGGAGACCGGCATCATCTTCTCGGTCACTTTCGGCGCGATGCCGGCCATGTAGGCATTGCCGCAGACGAGGATATGCTTGGCCCTGACGATGCCGCCCTCGGTGCAGACAAAGGGCTGCGGGCCGGTGTCGAGATGCACGACCTTGGAGTTCTCGAAAATCTTGACACCGAGGCTTTCGGCCGCTGCCGCCTCGCCGAGCACGAGGTCGAGCGGCTGGATGTGTCCGCCGTGGCGATCGATCATGCCACCGACATAGCGGTCGGTCTTCGCATACTTGGCGACCTCGGCCTTCGAGACCATCTCCAGCCCGTCATGACCATGCTTCATCCAGTTTGCCCGGACGTCCGCCATCTCCTTCACCTGCTTGTCGGTGAACGCCGCGAAGAAACCGCCGTCGACGAGATCACATTCGATCCCGTATTTCGCCACGCGCTCGCGGATGATCCGGCCGCCCTCAAGCGACATTTCGCCGAGCCGATCGGCCTTCTCCTGGCCGTAGCGCTTGGCAATCGTTTCAAGATCGCGGCTATAGCCGTTGACGATCTGGCCGCCATTGCGACCCGAGGCGCCGAAGCCGATACGGTCGGCTTCGAGCACGATGACGGCATAGCCCTTCTCGGACAGCTCGAGGGCTGCCGAAATGCCGGTAAAGCCGGCGCCGATGATGCAGATGTCGGCCGTGTGCTGTCCATCCAGCGTCGGGCGCACGCGCTTGTCGCGGGCAGAGGCTGCATAATAGGTGGCCGCATGGCCGGGATTGGGTCCGATCGACTTCGTCATGGCTTTACCTCACACGGTCCGGATATAGGCGTCGTATTCGACGTCAGTCACACGCAGCGAAAACTCCGAGAGTTCCTGATATTTGCAGGCAGAATAGAGGCTTCGGTATTTTGGCCCGAGCGCCGCGTAGGCGAAGCTCGACTTGGCAAAGCGCTGCAGCGCATAGTCCCAGTTCGTCGGCAGCGGCTCGTGATTGACGGCATGGTCGTCGCCGGAGATTGCGCCACCCGGCGAAAGCTTCTCCTTCATGCCGGCAAGTGCCGCCGACAGGATCATCGCCAATACCAGATAGGGATTGGTGTCCGATCCGGCGACGCGATGTTCGATGCGGGTCGCCGGCTTCGACGCGGTGATGACGCGAACGGCAGCCGACCGGTTATCGAAGCCCCAGGACGCATAGGTCGGGGCATGCTCGGAGGGTCGCAGACGGCGATAGGAGTTCTGATGCGGCGCAAAGATCGCCATGCTCTCTCCCATGTTCTCAAGGAGCCCTCCGACGGAATGGAAGAGCGCTTCCGACGGTCCGTCCTTGCCGACGAAAATGTTCTCGCCCTTCTCGTTCAGGATCGAGAAATGCACATGCATGCCGCTGCCGGCCTGCATGCCGTAGGGCTTGGCCATGAAGGTCGCGTCGAGATCATTGGCACGCGCCACGCCCTTAACGATGCGTTTCAGCAGTACTGCATAGTCGGCAGCCGCCAGTGCGTCCGGCACATGGTTGAGGTTGATCTCGTACTGGCCAGGGCCGTTTTCACGCAATGTCGTGTCTGCCGGTACGTTCTGCGCCCGGGCAGCCGTCGAAATGCCGTGGAAGACCTCTTCGAAGTCCTGCAGTTCCGAGATCGACAGTACCTGCGTCTGGCCGGTGTGCCAGCGTCCATCACGGGTGTTCGGCGGCCGCACCGGATCGAGTGCCGAGCGCACCGGGTCGATCAGGTAGAATTCCAGCTCAGTCGCGACGACCGGCGTCAGTTTCGCTGCCGTGAAGCGCTTCATCACGTTGCCGAGCACCTGGCGCGGATCTGCGTAGAAGCTCTCGCCTTCCTGCGTGTGCATCTGCAGAAGCACCTGCGCCGTCGGGCGCGACAGCCAGGTCACGCGTGAAAGCGTTCCCGGAACCGGAAAGCAGATGCCATCCGGGTCGCCCGTACCTTCGGCAAGGCCCGCGGCATTCACGTCGCGGCCCCACACATCGAGCGCATAGACCGAGCGCGGCATGGCCATGCCCTTGGTCAACACGTCGATCGCGCGTTCCCGTGGGATCCACTTGCCGCGTGGCACGCCGTTCACGTCGATGACGAAGGCTTCAAGTACTTCAATATCGGGATTTGCCGCGAAGAATTCGCGTGCCTCTTCGGCCATGTCCATGGATCACCGTGTGGCTGATGTCGATCGGGTTCGAAACGCGCGATAGTGCGCGAACGGATGCTGGTCCGCTAACGATAGACGCTTTTCGCGTTATGGATCAAACACCGGCGCATGCCACTGTCCGTCTCTTCCTGATCCCCTCGACCGGCGGCGTTCTTGCGACGCGTGCTTCGTTCCGGCCTGTTTCCACCGGGAAACAATTTGATCAAATTATTCGGAAGAAGTACCACCTCGGCGCCAAAAAGGCTAGCCCCCTGAGAAGGGGGCTAGAAAAGCTCAGGTTTTCAGGGGCGAAAACGCTCAGGGCTCCAGGCCTTTGCGTCGATGAATGTCTTCTCCCCGTCCATCATTTCCCCGATCAGACGACCCGTCACAGGCCCCAGCGTGAGGCCGTGATGCGCATGGCCGAAGGCGAACCACATGCCCTCGTGACGCGGCGCCTTGCCGATGACCGGCATCATGTCGGGCGTGCAGGGGCGGGCGCCCATCCAGGGTTCGGCGTCGAGCCGGTCGGCCAGCGGGAAGATCTCGCGTGCCACCTTTTCCGCCCGGGCGAGCTGGACGGGAGACTTGGGCGCATCGCGATTGGCAAATTCCGCGCCCGTCGTCAGGCGGATGCCCTTTTCCATTGGTGCAAGGAAATAGCCGCGCTCGGCATCCATGGTCCAGTTGTTGAGGACCGCATTGCCTTCGGGCGCGTAATGCATGTGGTAGCCGCGCTTGACGCCGAGCAGGAAGCGGTAGCCGAACTTTCGGGTGACTTCCTCCGACCAGGGGCCAAGTGCCAGCACCACATCGTCGCCCTCGACCATCCCGTCATCGGTCTTCACACGCCAGCCCTTGCCGGATACGCCCGTTTCCAGCGATGTCGCATCACCCTTGACGAAGCGTCCACCGAGCGACTGGAAATAGGTGAGATAGGCCTGTGTCAGACCATGCGGATTGGTGACCGACCACGGATCGTTCCACTTCAGGCCGCCGACGAAATCGCCCCGGATATGCGGCTCTTCCTTGGCCAGATCCTCGCTGCTGAGCGCCCGGTAGCTGACGCCGTATTCGCGGGCGAGGCGGGCGGCCTCGGCAAGTTCGCTGTCGCGCTTGGCCGTCGTACGGAAGATCTCCATCCAGCCGTCCTTGCGGATCAGATGGTCGGCTTTCGCCGCCTGGATCAGGTCCTGATGCTCGGTGATCGAGTTTTCGATCAGTGGCGCATAGGCGCGTGCAATCGCCTGATGCCGGCTCTTGTTTGAATGCCACCAGTAGCGGGACAGGAACGGCACGAGCTTCAGCATCGCGCTTGCGTGATAATGCGCGTCGATCCGGTTGTTGAAACCGTAGCGGATCAGCATCCCGAGTTCCTGCGGGAAACCGTAGGGCACGACGCCCTCGCGCTGGATCAGGCCCGCATTGCCGAAAGAGGTTTCCTCACCAGCGCCCCGGCGGTCCACCAGCACCACCGAACGCCCGCGACGGGCGAGATGGATGGCTGTGGAAACGCCGATGATGCCGGCGCCGAGCACGAGGGTAACCTTGGACATGTCAGTTGAATTCCTGAAGGTGGGATTGCCGGGCAAGGATGCATTTCAGCCTGTTGCGGCGCAAACGAAAAATCGCCGCATTTGCCGCAATCCTCAAAATCCTTGTCGATCCCGAATCATGCCATATCTCCAGTCGAAGCGACGGCAGCCAGCGAAGGGGACTTGATGCGCCTGCTCATTCTTGGCTGCGCCTGGCTGATGGTCGGGATCGGGGTCATCGGCATCTTCCTGCCGGTTCTGCCCACCACGCCTTTCATGATCCTCGCAGCCGCGCTCTTCGCCCGGTCTTCGCCGCGCTTCGAGCAATGGTTGCTCGACCACCCTCGCTATGGACAGCCCCTGATCGACTGGCGTCGTGAAGGCGCGATTTCGCAAAGGGCCAAGATTGCATCGGTGTCGTTAATGACGCTGAGCTACGGCATTGTTCTCTTCTTCGGGCCGCCGCAGCTTTGGCTGAAGCTGCTGATCGGCGTCATCCTCGTCGCCTGTGCGGCCTTCGTCCTCACCCGGCCTGCGCCAGGGCGCTGACAGAGGCTTCACGGCCGCCGGAAAGCAGCGAGTGGGCGGCCGATAGAGCCTGGATCTGTCGGGCCGACTGCGGCCGGCCGAAGAGATAGCCTTGTCCCTCTTCGCAGCCCATGGCCGCGAGCATCTCAGACTGCAGCGCATTTTCGATGCCCTCGCCGACCACCTTGAGGTTAAGGCCATGGGCGAGCGTCATGACAGCCTGAACGATACTCTGGGCCGCGGGATCACTGACCATGTCGCGCACGAAGGACTGATCGATCTTCAGCTTGTCGAGCGGCAGGCTGGAGATGTAGCTGAGCGATGAATAGCCTGTCCCGAAGTCGTCCAGCGCAATGGTCACGCCGAGATCACGCAGCGCATCCAGTTTGCTGAGAAGCTCCTCGGAGCGTTCGACGAAGATGGACTCGGTGATCTCGACATGCATCCGGTGCGGCTGAAGACCGCTGGCGTCGAGCGCCGCACGGATGTCGGAAAGCAGATCGCCGCGCAAAAACTGGACCGGGGAAATGTTGACCGCGACGCTGACATGCGAGGGCCAGTTGGTGGCAGCCTTGCAAGCTTCCTTGAACATGAACTGGCCGAGATCGCAGATGAAGCCATTGGCTTCCGAGATGCTGATGAATTCCGCCGGCGAAATCATGCCGAGCGTCGGATGCTGCCACCGCAAAAGCGCCTCGGCTCCCACGAGCCGCCCGGAGGTGAGGGCGACCTGGGGCTGAAAGAGCAGGAAAAACTGTCCCTGATCGAGCCCGGTGCGCAACTCTGCTTCCAGCAGCCTTGAGCGGGCCCTGCGCAGCGTCGAGGCGGGGTCATACGCCCGCCAGCCACTTCCTCCGACCCGTTTGGCATCGGTGAGCGCCAGTTCCGCCGCTTCGATCCATTTCCCCGGGCTGCCGAGGTGTTCGGAGCCACTGCAGGCGCCGATGCGGGCGTTGAGTTCGATCTTGATCCCGTCGATACCGAAGGGCGTGTCGAAGAGTGCGAGCAACTGCGCGGCACTTTCAGCGAGTGCATCCTCGCTTTCGATGCCGGCGGTCGCAAAGCAGAGAACGTCGCCAGCAAGCCGGGCCGTCAGGCCGTCTATCCCCGCATGGCGCCGAAGTCGGGCCGCGACGGCCTGTAGCACGCTGTCGCCTTTTTCCCGGCCGAGCATTTCATTCAGATGGCCGAAGCGATGCAGGTCGATGGCAAAGACGGAAAAGCCGCGCCCGGTGGCTGCCATCGCGTCGATCAGGCCACGTCGGGTCAGAAGGCCCGTGAGGTCGTCGACCCGTGCCATCTCTTCGAGCTTGGTTTCGTAGAGGCGGCGAGCCGTCACGTCCCGCAGGCTGATGCAGGTCACATGGGAGCCGACCGATGACAGCCCCTGGCCGCCGCGGCTTTCGAAGGGAGAGATCGTGATGACCGCTTCGAGATGGCGCCGGCCCTTTCGGCCCGGAATGTCGAGTGCAACGGTCTCGCTGTGAATCTGCTGGGGCTCTGTGCTGTGGATCGCTTCGAGCGCGAGTAGAGCCTCGGTGAGGGCAGGGGGGGCAAACACACTCAGATTGCTGCCGCGCACAACCGCTTCGTCGAGTTCGAGCACGCCGCTCAGGGTCTGGCTTGCATCGAGCAGGTTGTGCTTCTGATCGAGCACGATGACCGGGTCGATGCTGTCATTGATGATGCGCTTCAGGACACGGCGAATATCGCGGTTCTCCGTTACCGCAAGTTCCGCCAGCCATCCGCTGAGCCCCACTTTTTCGGCCATCAGCATGAAAAAGCCGAAGGCGAACATCAGCCACAGGCTGGCGGTGTGGAAGACCAGGGCCTCTTGCTTGTAGAGTAGGAAGGAGACCGCCTCGGCAATCGTCAGCAAGGCCGCAGACGCTGTGAGCGGCACGCCCAGCGACTGGCGATGGAATGTCAGGGTATAGGCGATGATCAAGGCTGCGAGCAGCAGGCCGATCGGCTCGGTACGCAATGGCCGGAGTATTCGGTCCTGGACCAGTGTCTCCGTCGCCAGCACATGCAGCATCGGCCCGCTGAGGATGCCATAGACGGGCACGGCAAAGAGGTCCTTCAGTTCCGTCGCATAGGCGCCGACGACCACCGACTTGCCAGCGATGGCATCGCGTCCGACAGCGCCGGAGAGGATATCGGTGACCGAATAGGTGGGAACTGTTTCAGGCCGAATGGAGAAGTCGATCTCGAGCCGGCTGGTCCGTGCATCACTGTAGCCGGCCAGGACTGCAGGTGCCGACTGCGTCGGAATACCGTCGATGAGTTCCGTCACCGGGAAGGACCGCATCAAGCCATCGTCATCCAGCGCAACATCGACCAAAGCCGGCCAGGAATGCTCGGCAAAGATTGGGATCGGCGAAGTCACGGTCAGCGGATCTGCCGAATGGGCACCGAACTGCTGGCGGAAAATCGGCAAGATGACACCGCCACCGGCCTCTTCGAGCGCGCGTGCAAGCCGCGCATCGTTTTCCGGCTGAGAGGGGGTGCTGAAGTCGATATCGAGAAAGATGTCCTGCGCACCGGCCGCTACCAGCCCGTCGATCAGCTCGGCATGTACGGCGCGCGGCCAGGGCCAGGTACCAACCTCGATCAGGCTTTTCTTGTCGATCGCGACGAATACGAAGTCGCCGCTAGCTACCCGAGGGGCCGCAGCGGCACGAAAGGCGCGCAGATCATTGTCGAGATGCTGCACGACCGAGATTGATGGCAAGAACAGAGGCAGCGCCATGATCACGGCGATCATGGCGACCCGGAGCGATACCAGCCGTGCCAGGAAACCGGATGCCGGGCGAATGCTATCCGTCATGCGCGCATCCTGGCGAAGGTGTGACGAACGCACTCATGATCAGCCGCCGTTTTTGCCATTGCCGTTCCCGCCACCGTTGCCGTTTCCGCCGCCATTGCCGTTCCCGCCGCCGTTGCCGTTTCCGCCGCCGTTGCCGTTCCCGCCACCGTTGCCGTTTCCGCCGCCGTTGCCGTTCCCGCCACCGTTGCCATTGCCGCCGGCATTGCCATTGCCGCCGGCATTGCCATTGCCGCCGGCATTGCCATTGCCGCCGGCGTTGCCATTGCCGCCACCGTTGCCGTTTCCGCCGGCGTTGCCATTACCACCAGCGTTGCTGTTGCTGGCAGCATTGCTGTTGCTGGCAGCGTTGCTCTTGCCAGCGCCCTGACCACCGGCATTCTTGGATTTGCTCGCGCCCATGGCGCCCTTGGCTTCTTCGGGTGTCGATGTTGCCTTGTTCACGGCGCCAGCGGCCGGGACCTTGGCATTCGAGGGCGCCACACGCGTGATCTGCGGTTTTTCCGAAAGGCCGGCGACGGTCATGCCGGATGCATCCACCTGCGCTCCCTGGCCGGCACCCAAGTCGCTACGCTCACCACTGCTGAAGCTGGTCACCTGGACCAAGCCCCGTTCGACAGCGACGGCCGCGTTGGTTTTGCCGACCTTGACGGTGAATTGCGTGCCCTTGACCACGGCCGCCAGGAACGGGGTCTGCACCGTCGTATGCGGACGCTGCCGTTTCTCGATTTCGAGGCTGATCTCGCCCACCTGCTGGACCACTTCGGTCTTGCGGCTGATATCCTGGCCCCGGGTAATGATCGCGGCCAGCGTATTGGGCTGGAAGGCGATGCTTTCCGAGCCGCGCACCAGTTGCAGCCGCCCGCGCGGCCCGGTCGAGATCCAGGCCTTGTTGGGAACCTGCATGCCTTTCTGCAGCGGGACCCAGGTCTTCTTGTCGACGGTATAGGCGACCTGCGCCGTCGCCTTGGCCGCCATCCATGCCTCGCCCGCGGCCGATGCCGCACCGGCAAGGCAGGTCAGGAAAAGACAGAGGACGGTTGAAGCGATGAAGCGCATGATGGGTCTCCCTTGCGCTCCTAATTCAGCACGCGTTCCTTAAGATTCTTCTGAATTTGCTGTGCCGGTTTTATCAAATGACTGATTATTCAACGGAAAATTCGCGAATCCTGGCGTATCTCGCTTGGTGGGACCCTTGAAAATTGTGCCGGCGACCTCGCCGTGTTCCGCTCAACGGGGTGACGAAAGCTTGATCAGCAGTCACGCGCTTCTAGTTAGCCTTACGGCGAGTGGTTTCGATGCTTGCGTCAACCAAACCCGAAAGGACGTCAGTGACCACAGGTAAACAGGTTTCAGCTGCCAGAATGCTGCTCGGCATGACGCAGGCGCAGGTCGCCGACCGAGTTGGCCTTTCTGTCTCGTCGCTCGAGCGACTGGAGAACGCTGACGAGGGTGCCGAGGATGAAGCAAGCGCGCTCGCTCGGATATGCGCCGTTCTAGAAGAAGCGGGCGTCACCTTCATCGACGAGCGGGTAACAAGCGCTGCTGGCGGCTTTGGTGTGCGCCTGTCCGTCCCGGCTTCCCAATCTGTCGATACAGACGACGACGAAACCGTTCAGTATCCTGAAATGGCGAGGAGCGGCCCCTTTGGCGCCGGCGGCTGAAAAGCTCGGGCTCTCAGTTCTCTTTCTCCCAATACCAGGCGACGTATTGGCGCCGGCGGTCGCGAGCCTTCTCAGCGAGATGACGCTTGATCGTCCGCACATCCGCCTTTTCGCCCGCGAACCAGACGAAGGTCTCGTTCTCCACGCCCTTGAGCGCCGTCTTCACCCGATCGACCAGAACATGAGCATCGCCGACCGAATAGGATGATCGGTGAAGCCATTCGACATGGACCGAAGACAACCCTCCCAATGGCTGTTCTTCACCGGCATCTTCGACCTCGATGATCGCCCGCATCGTCACGCCTGATGGCGCTTCCTCGACCATCCGGGCAATCGCTGGCAGCGCACTTTCGTCGCCGACAAAGAAGATGTCCTGCGCATCGGGCAAGCCGCCCCCGCCGGGTCCCATGATCGCCACCTGCTGGCCGATCTCAGCGTCCCGCGCGAAATCCGCGCCCGGTGTGGCGACACCTTCGGCCGGATGCTGGAGGATGTCCAGGCTGATCTGGCGTGCTTGCGCGTCAACGCAGCGGATCGTGTAGATCCGCACGAGCAACGCGTCTGGCCAGCCGATGCGGCCATTCTCCTGAAGGTGAGGCCAGACAGGTGTCTGATCTTTCGGCGGCACCAGCAGCCGCACATGCATGTTGCGGCCGAGAAAGGGCGTGACGTCGGCGACGGAGAGCGTCACCCGCCGCATCCTTGGGGTGACATCCTCGACGCCGACGACGGTCGCCTCGTGAAAACCAGGCGGTTTCACCTTCGCGGCCGGCTCCGACCACTCAAGCGAGAAGGGTTCATCCCCGGCGAAATAGAAAAGATGTTCGGCAAACATCGTGCGCGTGACGGCCAGCGCCTCTTCGCCCAAGGTGCTGATCTCGATCTGCAGCACGTCTTCGGCCGTCACGATGTGGATCGTCCAGTCCTGCGATTTGAGCGTGGCTACGCCATCAGCGTGAACCACGTCCGAGTGCTCGACGAAATGCTCGCAGATCTCGGCAAGCATGGCGCCGACATCGGCTGGGCGGGCAATACCTGAAAGTTTGGTGGGTTGAAGAGCGGTCATGAATGCGCCAGTCGAGTGAGGGAGGACGAGGGTTGCATGTGGTGGCGCCCGATCGGGAGCATCATCGGTCGGCCGGAGGTCGGATCGGTGAGGATCCGGGCCTCGAGGTTGAACACCCGGCGCACCATGTCTTCGGTCAGGACGGTTTCCGGGCTGCCGCTTTGCAAAGGGCTGCCATCCAGCATGGCGACCAGATGATCTCCATAGCGAGCCGCAAGGTTCAGGTCGTGCAAGACCATCACGATGGTCGTGCCGCGGCTGCGGTTGAGATCGGTCAGGAGGTCCAGCACGTCGATCTGGTGGCTGATGTCGAGAAAGGTCGTCGGCTCGTCGAGCAGCAGGAATTCGGTCTCCTGGGCGAGTGCCATCGCGATCCAGACGCGTTGCCGCTGGCCGCCCGAGAGCTCGTCCACCGGCCGGTCAGCTAGGTCCGCCGTCTGCGTGGCCGCCAGGGCGTCGGCGACCGCCTGATCGTCGTCCCTGGTCCAGGATTGAAACAGGCCATGATGCGGATGGCGGCCACGGCTTACCAGATCCATGACCGTGATGCCATCAGGCGCGATCGGGGATTGTGGCAGAAGCCCAAGCCGGCGCGCGAGTTCGCGGGTCGGTAGCTTGTGGATCGCCTTGCCGTCGAGCAGAACCTCGCCGGCCTTGGGCTCGATCAGCCGCGACATGGCCTTGAGCAAGGTGGATTTGCCGCAGGCATTGGCGCCGACGATGGCGGTGATCTGGCCGGATGGGAGGCTGAGGTTCAGGTTGCGCAGGACCAGGCTTTCACCGTAACCGGCCGAAAGGGTCTTTGCTTCGAGGCGGTGATCGGTCATGTCGCAGCTCCCCGACGGTTGCTCCGGATGATCAGGGTGATGAGGTAGGGTGCCCCGAGCGCCCCGGTCACCACGCCGACCGGGTATCGGCTTGGCAAAAGAAACTGGCCGACGAAATCTGCCGTAAGGACCAGCAAGGCGCCGACCACGGCGGCCGGCAGGAGAATGGAGCTGCGTCGTCCGAAGACGCCGCTTGCGATTGGCCCAGCGAGAAAGGCGACGAAGGCAATCGGCCCCGTGACCGCGGTCGCGCTGGCGATCAGTCCGACGGCACAGACGATGACCAGGAGTTTCGTTGAGGCAACGTTTACACCGAGCGCAGTTGCCGTATCGTCGCCGGCCCGCATGACATCGAGATCGCGAGCCTTGGTCAGAAGCAGGCTGCCCAGCGCAATCAGGGCAACGATCAGGGGAAGGGCCTGATCCAGCTTGGCGCCATTCAGGCTGCCGGTCAGCCAGCGCATGGCTTCCTGCAGGCTGAAGGCGGGCGCGCGCGACAGGATGTAGGCAATCATGCTTTCGAGCATGGCAGAGACGCCAATCCCGACAAGGATCAGCCGCGGTCCGGCAACCCCGTTTTTCGAGGCGAGGCCATGCACCAGAAGCGCAATGGCAAGGCCCGCGCCGACGGCGAGAAGAGAGACGACAGGCCCGCTGATCGAGAGGACCACGATCGCAAACACCGCTGCCGCGCTGGCGCCTGATGTGATGCCGATGATGTCGGGGCTGGCGAGCGGATTGCGCAATAGCGTCTGGAAGGCCGCTCCCCCGAGGCCGAAACTCATGCCGGCCGCAATGGCGAGCACGGCACGCGGCAGGCGCAGCTGGCCCACCGTGAAATCCGCCCCGGCAACCTGTTCGCCGCTGAGGACGCGCATGACGTCTCCAAACGGCGTGAAGGTTCGACCGGCCATCAGCGTCAACGTGAAGCCGGCAAGGATGAGGACCAGAATAAGGGTCAGCATGGCCAGCCGCCGGCGCGTTCGGTGCTTGCGGTTTGTCGCGACCATTGCTGTCAGGGAAGCATCGGATCGAAGAAGGGTCACAGATCTCTCACCTTCTGCTGACGAACGATGAAGATGAAGACCGGCGCGCCGATAAGGGCGGTCACGACGCCGACCTCGAGTTCGGACGGGCGGGCCGCAAGGCGACCGAGAATGTCGCTCGCCGTCAGCAGGATGGCCCCGCCGATGGCGGAGAATGGCAGAAGCCATCGATGGTCTACGCCCACCAGCAGCCGGCAGGCATGCGGGACAACGAGGCCGACGAAACCGATCGGGCCGCAGACGGCTGTCGCCGCGCCACACAGCACCACTGCACCGAGCGTGGCCATGCCGCGTGCCACTGCGACGCGCTCGCCAAGCCCCGCGGCGAGTTCGTCACCGAGCGCCAGGGCATTCAGGCGTCGGGCTGAAAGCAGGCACAGCAGAAACCCGACCAGAAGAAACGGATAGATGTGTTCCATACGCTCGAAGGTGGCGCCCCCGACGCCCCCGATCTGCCAGGAGCGGATGCCGCCGGCAATGTCGGCACGCGGCAAGACGACGGCAATCACCAGCGATGAAAAGGCGATCGTGGTTGCCGTACCAGCAAGGGCGAGCTTCAGCGGCGTTGCGCCACCGCGTCCCATCGACCCGATGACATAGACGAAGACGGCTGTGGCAGCGGCGCCCGCGATGGCAATCCAGATGAAGGCATGGGCCGAGCTGATGCCGAACCACGCCACCCCCACCACAACGGCAAGCGATGCGCCGACATTGACGCCGAGGATGCCGGGATCGGCGAGCGGATTTCGCGTCACGCCCTGCATGACGGCCCCGGCAAGGCCAAGGGCCGCACCGGCAAGAAGTGCCAGAACGGTGCGCGGCACACGGGTCGCAACCGCAGCGCGGTCCAGCGTCGAGACGTCCCCGGACAGGGCCGCCAGCACCTCCGAGAGCGGTACATCGCGGGTGCCGATGGTGAGGGACAGCAAGGCGACGCCGACGCATACCGCGATCGCCGCGGCCAGCCAAACCAAGCTGCCCTTGGCCGTCTTCGGAAGAGACGGCCGATGGGCGGAGGAAAGGGAGCGAGCAGAAATCATTCCGTCTTTCGCGCCGCGTCCGCGAGCTTTTCTACATAGGCGGGCAACACCCAGGTGATTGATAGCGGCGTGGGATTGGCCGCAGTCCCCACAGGATCGCGGCCAAGCGTGACGATGGCGTCTTGCTTCACGGCCGGCATGTGGGACAGAAGAGGATTGGCCTTCATGGCCTCGATCAAGGCCTGGTCGCCATAGGTCACGAGAATATCGACGTCATCGAAGAGATCGATCTGTTCGGCGCTGATCGAGCCGGCGAAGCTGCCGGTCGTCGATGCCTGCATCACGCTTTTCGGCATCGAAAGCCCGAGATCGGCGAAGAACCGCACGCGCGTGTCCTGGGTCGTATAGAAATTGACGATGCTGAGGTCGGTCGCGTCGAGATGGGTAACGAACATCGCCCGTTTGCCCTTGAGTTCGGGATATTTGGCGACCTCAGCTGCGATCTTCTGCTCGATATCGGCAATCAGCGCTTCACCATCAGGCGCCATGCCCATGCCGGCGCTGTCGAAGCGGATCGTTTCACGCCAATCCGTGGACCATGGGGCCTGCGGATAGGCGACAACGGGGGCGATCTGGCTCAAGGTGTCGTAGTCGGATTGGCTTAAGCCCGAATAGGCGGCAAGGATCACATCCGGTGCCGTCCCGGCAACCGCCTCGAAGTCGATCCCATCCCCCTCGTCGAACAGCACAGGCGCGTCGGCCCCAAGGGACTTCAGACGCTCCGACACCCAGGGCAGCAGCCCGTCGCCGTCATCGTCACCGAAATTCGCAGCCGCCATGCCGACCGGCACGATGCCGAGGGCAAGCGGGACTTCGTGGTTGGCCCAGGCCACGGTTGCCACGCGTTGCGGTTTTTGGGGAACGGTCGTCTGCCCGAGCGCATGGCTGATCTCAAGCGGAAAACCAGTCTCGTCGGCAGCAATGGCCGTTGAACCAGACATAGACAGGAAGATGGCTGCAAGAGGCGCCAGGTGATGCAAACTGATCCGCATGAGTCCCAATCATCCCTTGGTTAAGTTGACTTTCCCTCTCAGCTTCAATTCATGGGGTCAAGCAATTTGGACCGAGCTGACGACATCGGCTCTTGATTTTCCGGGGAATCTTACAAAAAAGAGAAATCTACAATACTGGATTAAAATTATCCAGTTAAAGGCGTGCAGACCGATCCGATCTTGGTCTGCAGCGGCCGGGGCTCAGGGATAGGGCCACAGGAGACTGCAGAGCCAGATCCGGTGTCGGTCGACGCCCGACGATGATCCTCTCTGTTCATCGTGTGGGAATGTCGGAACGTCAAATTCTGGAAGCAACATGATCAGAACAATTTCCGCCCGGGGCACCACGCGCGTCTCCCTTCGCCATCGCATCAGCATCCTTCTGGGCTGCACGGCATTCGTAGCCCTGGTGCCGGTATTCGCCGTCGCACAGGACGCCGATGCCGACGGCGACACGACCGTTCTGCAAACGATCACGGTCGAAGGGGCCGGCAAGGCCGATGCGGATTCCAAGTCGATCGTCGCGACCCAATCGAGCGCCGTCGGCAAGATGCCCGGCGAAATCCTGACGACACCTGCGACCGTTTCCGTCGTCACATCCGGGGAAATCGAGCAGCGCGGTGCCGACAGCATCGAGAAGGTGGTGCAGTACACCGCCGGTGTGACCACAGATTTCTACGGATCGGACGATCGTTTCGACTACGTCACCATTCGTGGCTTTTCACCCTACACCTATCGCGACGGTCTCGCCATTGGCAGAACCTGGCTGGGCGTGAAGGAGGAACCCTATGCCTTTGAACGGCTGGAGATCCTGAAGGGCGCCAATTCGACCGGCTTCGGTGTTTCCGATCCGGGTGGTGCCATCAATTATGTGACGAAGACGCCACGCAGTGAGCGGTTCGGCGAGGTCTATGGCACGGTCGGATCCTTCGCCCACAAGGAGACGGGCTTCGACTTCGGCGACAATCTGACGGAAGACGACACCCTGTCCTATCGCCTGACCGGCAAGTTCCAGCGGGCCGACGGAGAGTATGATTTCTCGGAGAACGACGAGAACTTCATCATGGGGGGGGTGACCTGGCGTCCCACCGACATGACCAATCTGACATTCGTCTTCGATCACCTCGACCGCAATGTGACACCGAGCGGTGGCGGCCATCCGCTCCAAACGGATTTCGATCGGGACCGGTTCTTCGGGGAGCCTGACTTCAACTACGATGCGACGAACCGCAACACCTATACGATGCTGTTCGACCATGATTTTGGCAACGGCCTGAGCTTCAATTCCAGTGCGCGCTACAGCAATTCCAACCGCGACACCGGCTTTGCCTATATCTATGATTCCAGCGGTGCTGCCGACCTGTCGGACACGAGGGCAAACCGCATCTACTCTCTCGGTTCCGGATCGAGCGAGCAGTTCATTGTCGATGCCCATCTGCTTTACGAGGCAAGCTTCGATCAGGTGGAGAGCCGCACCCTCGCCGGTGTCGATTACAACAGCATCGAATCCACCAACGAGTCCGGCTTTCTCTGGGGCGCAGGCACGCCTTCGATCGATTGGCAAAATCCCGTCTACGCAGGTCTGCCGTCGGCGATCCCGCTCTCGACCCGCAAGAGCAACGACCGAAGCACGCGGGCCATCTATCTGCAGCAGGATCTGATCTTCTCGGACCGCGTCACGGCCAGTGTCGGCTTGCGCAACGACTGGCTCGATCTCGAAGAGACCGATCTGGGGACCCGGGTGTCCAAGTCGCGCGACTATAGCGAGTTCAGCAAGCGCGTCGGTCTAAGCTACAAGGTCACCGAGGAACTGGCGGCCTATGTCAGCTATGCCGAGTCCGTGGCCCCGCCGAGCACGGGCAACGAGCCTCTTTACGGCTCGCAATACGAGGTCGGTGTCAAATATCGCCCCGATGCCTTCCCTGGTCTGATCACCGCCTCGATCTATGACCTGACGCTCGAAAATATCACCACATCCGAGGGGCCGTTCTACCTTGCGACCACGGTCGAAAAAGTGCGCCATCGCGGACTGGATCTCGAAGCAAAGGTCGAGGTCACGCCGAGCTTCGGGCTGATTGCTGGATACAGCTACATCGACTCGAAGATCGAGGATACGAGCACCACTTCGAGCTCGGTCGACGGCAAGCGTTTCGCCCAGGTGCCCGAGCACATGGCCTCGCTCTGGGGCACCTACACGCTCGCAGGCGACGGGGATCGCGGCGACATGACGTTCGGGGCAGGGGCGCGCTTCATCGGCTCCTATTATTTCGACAACGCCAACACTCGCAAATCCGATGGCGCGGTGGTCTTCGATGCCTCCTTCACCTATGCGATCAAGGAGAACGCGAGCTTCCAGCTGAACGTCAGCAACTTGTTTGACGAAAAGCACATCGCCAACAACGACGGCGGTGCCCTCTACTACAATCCCGGACGCGCCATCTACGCGACCCTTCGCCAGACCTGGTGAAAAACAGCGAGGGCTCGCCGCGCAGAGTGCGACGAGACCTCGGCCATCTAGATCGAATGCAGTTGTTTGCGTCGCCAGACGGCCGGGGTCTCCCCGGTGATGCTGCGGAACACCTTGGTCAGATGCGCCTGGTCGGAAAAGCCGAGCTGCGCACTGATCTCAGCGATGCTCATCTCCGTTTCCGAAAGCATCTGCCGCGCCATGTCGATCCGGCGTGACAATTGCCATTGGAGCGGCGTCATGTCGGTGGTCTGACGAAACACCGTGGCAAACCAGCTCTCCGACAGGCCGACGACATCGGCCATTTCCCGCACGCTCAACCGGCGTCCGCCGCAATTGGCGAAATAGCCGGAAAGCCGGTTCAGTTGCGCCTTGGTGAGATGCCCGGCATGCGCGGCGCTTCGACCTTGGCTTCCCTGCAGGTCGAGAAGTCCGGTGACGATGCTGCCCACCAGGTTCTCGGCAAAGGCTGGATGCCTGCCATCCGTCGACAGCTCGTCGACAACAAGTGTGGCGAGGCTGGCCAGGGGACCGGGATCCTGCAGCTCGACCGGCTGCTTGATGATGGCCCGCGCCGCCGACGATCCGACAGCCGGCGTGAGATACCGCATCAGCCGTTCCTGATGCAGATGCAGGTCGAGGTGGGAAAAGCGATGGCGGCTGCTGAACTTCGTCCACATGGGCATGCCGGCCGGCACATAGATGGCGCGCGCCATGCCCCGCTCGCCCCGGTCCAGTTCTTCCGCCCGGTCCGCCACCCGGATCTGGCTGCTGACATCGTTGAAGAAGAAGACGATCCGTGGATCCGGCGAGAGATAGTAGCCGTTCGCCCCCGCATGGCCTTCCGCTTCCCAGTGGACGCCGACGACGCCGTCGAGGGAGCGCCATCTGGGCGGCATGAGGGCGCGAATGCCCTCGATTTCGGACTGCATCGAATGGAGATATGTCAAACCACTGGCCTCTCACCCGGTTTCGGTGACCTGCACATGCGTCATGGCGCGGCGCACTATTGGCCGGATGCAGGCGCGGGGTCAACAAAGATGACTGCGCAAATCATATTTTTGAACTTTGCCTGTGGGCGCGGCTGTTCTGCGCCACGGCTGAGATCGTGACGAAGGAGCGCAGGTCCGCCTTCGCCGCGGAGCCGTAGTGTTGTTCGGTAGGCATCAGTCAGTGCCAGCCGGATTGACCGCATCTGGAGTAACGATGGCAGACTTCGACTTCCCCCTGACCCGCAGCGACGCCCTTCAACGCCTGGACGATTTTCTGCCGCATGCGGGTGCTGCCTATGCACGCTTGCGCAACAAGGAACAGGGGCAGGGACAGCATGTGCATGTATCGCGTTTGTCCGCTGCCCTGCGCCGACGGCTGATCTCCGAGCAGGAGGTGGTCGACGCGGTGCTGGCCCGGCACGGACTGGCGGCGGCCGAAAAATTCGTGAGTGAAGTGTTCTGGCGCACCTACTGGAAGGGCTGGCTCGAGCAGCGCCCGACCGTTTGGGAGGATTATGGCGCAGCCGTCGAACGAGCACTGGAGCAGCTGGATGCAGTCTCGGGACTGCGCAAACGTCATGCCTCGGCGATCGATGGATCGACCGGCATCGACTGTTTCGACGCCTGGACCAAGGAACTGAATGAGACGGGCTATCTGCACAACTGGGCGCGCATGCAGTTTGCCTCGATCTGGATCTTCACGCTCGGGCTGCCCTGGGAACTCGGCGCCGCCTCGATGTTCGACCGTCTGATCGACGCCGATCCGGCATCGAACACCTTGTCCTGGCGTTGGGTGGCGGGGCTGCACACGGCCGGCAAGGCTTACCTCGCCGATGCCGAACGCATCCGCTCGATGACCGATGGCCGCTTTTCGCCTGCCGGCCTGGCACGCACGGCCCGTATTCCCGCCGACAGTGTGCGGACCCCTTCACCTGCATCCATTCGGCTGGCCTCTTCGCCGGATCCATCCGCAGCCACCCTGTTGCTGCTGACCACAGAGGATCTGTCTGTCGAGCAGCTTGGCGCGCTGCGCGCGCTGCCGGTGAAGTCCATCGCTTATCTTGAAGGTCGCAACCCTTGGGACGAGACTGCCCTCGCCGATGGTCTTGCCCGTGCCGCACAGGTGTGGCCGGATGCGGAAGTTTGTGGTGCTCTCGCCCCGGGAGATCTGGCCGCGGCGGCTAAGTCGGCAGGCTGCCAACAGATCGCAACCAGCTTCCTTCCCGTTGGGCCGGTCTTGTCCTTCATCGCCCCTGTACGCGCCGAGGTCGACAGGTTCGGCATCGCCTTCACGGAGCATCTGCGCGATTGGGATCGGATGGCCTGGCCGCATTGCCGGAAGGGCTTCTTCGGGCTGAAGGAGAAGATTCCAGCCCTCCTGCAGGCGGGGCACCGCTGACATGCGCTCCAATGCTCGGAAGGATAGTCATGAGTGATCGTGATCGATACAGGCCCGTCCCTCAGGGGCGTCTCAGCCGGCTGGCGGCACTTGGCCAGATTGCCGGTGGCGTCGCCTCGGGCATGGTCGCGGAAGGCTTGAGCCGCCTGGCGAAGGGTGAACGGCCGCACCTGAGAGACCTGCTGCTGACGCCGTCGAACGCACTGAAGGCGGCGGAGCAGCTGTCGCGCATGCGCGGCGCGGCCATGAAGCTCGGCCAGATGATCTCGCTGGAACCGGGCGAGTTCCTGCCGCCCGAGCTTCAGTCGATCTTTGCGCAGCTCCGGTCCTCGGCGCATTTCATGCCGCCGAGCCAGCTTTCAGCCTCACTGACCAGCGCCTGGGGTCCGGACTGGCGACGCCATTTCAGCCAGTTCGAGACCACACCGATCGCGGCCGCATCGATTGGACAGGTCCATCGGGGCGTTCTGTCCTCAGGCCGTCCGGTTGCCGTCAAGGTCCAATATCCCGGTGTGCTCCAGAGCATCGATTCCGACATCGACAATGTCGCGACCTTCCTGCGCCTGTCGGGCCTTCTTCCCGCAGGTCTCGACATTGCGCCGCATCTGGCCGAAGCCAAGCGGCAGTTGCGTGAAGAGGCCGACTATCTGCGCGAGGCGGAGGAAATGCGTCGCTTCGGCCGCCTGCTCGCCAATGACGACCGCTTCGTGGTGCCGGCTCCGGTGGAGGAACTCCTGCGGCCGACGGTCCTGCCGATGGATTTCATCGAGGGGGCTCCGCTCGAAACCCTGGCCCATGCAGCCCAGACGCAAAAGGATGCGGCCATGCAGGCGATCTCCGAGCTGGCACTGCGAGAGCTGTTCGTCTTCGGTCACATGCAGACGGATCCGAACTTCGCCAACTATCTCTGGAGGCCTAAGGACGGACGGGTGGCCCTGCTCGATTTCGGCGCGGTACGACCGGTCTCCCCGGAAAGCGCCAGAGACTACCATCTTCTCCTGCAGGCGACCCTCGGTGATAGCGTGACGGCGGTGCGCCATGCGCTGATGGAGATGCGCTATCTTTCCCGCGCACAGATGGACCGCTACGGACGGACGCTGGATGAAATGACACGCGTCGTCCTGGATCATGTCCTGAAGGCGCCGGAGGGGCTCGTCGATTTCAGCGACCGTGGCCCGCTCGTGGAGATCCGCGAGCGCGCGGTGCCGATTTTTGCCGATCGCGCGCTCTGGGCGCTGCCGGCTCCGGACAAGATGTTCCTGCAACGGAAGATCACCGGGCTTGCGCTTCTCAGCATGAAGCTGCGCGTCCGTATGCCGCTCTCGTCCATGCTCCGGGACTATGCCTGACACGTATTGCAGAGAGGCGTGCCGTCGCACACCTGTCTGCGAAGAAGCGCACCCCGCTGAAGGAGATCAGTCTGCCTGCTTCGCGGTTGCCACAGGGGTCGTGACAAGCTTGAACTCCGCCATCTCCTCCGGCGTCAGGTAGTAAAGCCGGTCCGGAGGCGTTTCGAGCGCGTTGATCCAGAGTCCGTTGCCGATGCCCATTTCCTCGAGATGGCGGGCAATGCGCGCCGTGGTGCTCTGCGCGCCGGACATCGCCTGCTCGGGCGAGGGGCGGTCTTGCCCGGCATTGAAGACCTGGTGGACGCCGAGAATGGCATCCTCTTCTGCCTCGCGCGCCACGCCGCCGGCAAAAACCAGAGGACAGGAGGAGGCGCAGAGCGCCTTGCTCGCCACCTTGGTGTTGATGCCTTTTTCCCGGATCAGCTTCGACATGGCCAGGGCATCGTTGACGGAGCCTCCCGGCGAATTCAGCGATACCGCCTGAACATATTCGCCGCGAGCAGCGATCTCCTCGGCAAATCGCTCCGCAGCACCAAGATCGATCGAACCTTCCGCCTTGAGCAAGCCACCTGTCAGCAGTTCGAACCGCATCGGTTGGCGCAGGATTTCCGGAGAACTACCGGGCTCAACCGGGGGCAACTGGGGAGTGCCGTCCGTCAGCGCCGGCGGAAGCACGGGGGCATCCGTGGTCATCGGATCATGGCCGGGAAGAGGAGCATGCGCGAGGCTCATCTCCCTGAGGTCCGTGAACAGGAAGGCACCTGCAGCCGCCAGCAGGCCGAAGAAGGCGCCGCGCATCAACAGCCCGTCATCGGCACGCACAAAGGCAGTCTTCAGGCGCAGGGCAAGCGAAGCTGGTTTCACGCCGGTGGTCCCTTGCGTGGCGCCTTGGCGGCCATGTCGAGGCTGGTGATGTTGGAATCGATCCGCCCACGCTCGTCCTCCGCCTCGGCGGACTGGAGCGCCTGCTCGACATCGATCCCCTGTCGATTGAGCGCACGTTGCACCTCGAGCGCCTCGAGCAGTTCGGCGGCGGTAATGCGCTGTGCGAATGGCATGCGCTCCTCCTGTCGCCGGATCGCTCCGTGCACCACGGTCAGGATGAACACCAGGACGGCGGGAAGAAGATCGATAGAAATCGCCCCCGCCCAGGCCGGAATGAAATCCGCAGCATAACGCAGAACGGCTTCTGCCGAGGACAGTGGCACGAACCGCCGTTCGGCAACAGGCTCGCGTGCGAGGATTTCGTCGGCAGCCTGAGACAGAACTTGAGACTGGGCGGACACCGAGGTCCGGATCGTCTGCATGACCTGGTCCTGGCGCTCCGCCAGATCGGCCGCCCGGCCATCGGCAACAGGCGCGATGAAGCCGAGGGAGAGGTCCTCGGCCGCCCGCTTGACGGAGGGCGCGATAGAGGTCTGTTCGAGCGACGTGATGACGCCGGAGAGCGCCACGACTTCGGCTGAGAACTCGTCGCTGCGGGGTGCAATTGCACCGGGCGCCGAAACCAGCGATCGCATGGTCGCCAGATGAGCGCGCCCCTGGTCGAAGAGCGTCGTGACCCGCTCGCGCGAGGCGGTGATGCCGGTTTCCAGCTCGTCGAGTTGGGCGGACATCTGCGTCAGAAGCTGGACGACGCTGCCGGCACCCGTGGTCCCAGTCAGGGCGCCATTCTGCCGTTCGTCTTCCGCAAGTCTAGAAAAGCGTTCGGATGTCCGCTGAATGTCCGGCAGCAAGCTTTGGGCGGCGAGCGCGTTCTGATGCGCCTGATCGAGATCCGCCGTGTAGTCCTGCACCGTCTCGGCGAGATGCTGTTCGAGTGCGGCAGAGCCTGCAAGCGCCGCCGCATTCAGCCAGCTCGACATGGCAATGATCATCGCGCAGCCGAGTGCCATCACGCCGATCATGGCGCCGCGCGAAGCAGCGCCGGTTACATGAGGATAGAAGCGCGCCATGTAGGACCAGAAGGCATAGATCGCGACCGAGACCGAGGCCGAATAGATGATGGCAGCAAAGAAGACCGCGGTCGGCGAGCCATCGAGAAGGCTGCGGACCCCCAGATAGGTGTAGACACCGGACGCAAGGGCCAGAACGGCGAGCGCAAAGCGGGTCATGGTTTCGACGGCAAGGACGCCATCCTGCAAACGATGCGATGCGCCAAGCGCCATGGAGACCTCCGACAGGAATGAATTCTTACCAAGTTCTTAAGAAGCGGGCGAAATGAAGGCTGAGGCTCAGCGGTCCGCTCTTCAGAAATTGGCTTCGTCTACCATGGCGAAAACCCCTAATCGGTGCGAATTGCAACCAATTTCGGCCCGGTGCCTCAACCGTCTGCTTCACCCTTCTCACGAATTTGTGTCACACTAGACGTGTAATGCGCCCTCTGTCCCGTTCTGTCAGGCCCGCAACCGGGCTTGTCGGAACGAGCCCCTAGCTCTCTGTTGGTTTTGCTGCATGCGTAAAAATGGCTCGCCGCTTTTTGTCAGCGCCAGAATGGTGGCCGAGCGTGCCGGCGTATCCCGTTCGGCCGTGTCGCGCACCTTTACCGATGGCGCGAGCGTGTCTGAGGAAACGCGTCGAAAAGTCGTCGAAGCGGCCGAGGCGCTCGGCTATCACGTCAATCATCTGGCACGCCAGCTGCGCGAGCGCAGCAATATCGTCTGTCTGATCGTCTCAGATCTCACCACGCCCGTCAGGGCGGCGATGGTCGACCGCTTGACCCGCAAGCTTCAGGCCGCCGGCAAGATCACTGTGGTTCTCAATACGGAGAGTGACGAGGCAAGCGTCAATCACGCCTTGAAGCTCACCTTGCACTACCGCGCCGATGCGACGGTGGTCCTGTCGGGAACGCCATCGACTGGACTGGTGAAAACGGCGCTTGCCAACGGCCAGCAGGTTGTCCTGATCAACCGCGACGACGGTCTGGAAGGCTGCGACAATGTCGGGCTGGACAATGCGACGGCCGCAAGAGAGGCGCTTTTCCTCCTGAAACGGGCCGGGTGCCAACGCCTCGGGATCTTGACCTCGGCTGCTCGAACCCCGAGCCTGGTGGAGAGAGAAGAGCGCTTCCTCGAGGCGGCAGCGGCTGGAGCGATCAGGGTGACCGTCTTCGAGGCGGACGCTACCAGCTATCGCGCCGGTTTCGAGGCTGCCAAACGCGTCTATGCCCGGTCGGAACCTCCGGACGGCGTGTTCTCTGTGACCGATCTGCTGGCGATCGGCTTCATGGACGGGGCACGCCTCGAATTCGGCCTGAGGATCCCGGAGGATCTCTGCGTCATCGGCTTTGACAATATTGAGCAGGCTTCTTGGGAAGCCTATCGGCTGACAACCTTCGAGCAGCCGCTCGATCGGATAGCGGAGCATGTCGTCAGTCTCCTGACGGAAGTGCAAGACCTGACAGGGTCTCCGCAGGCGGACGGAGCTGTCTTCGAGCCTGTCGCCGTCTGGCGCCGCTCCGTTCGTCCCCAACCCGGGACGACCTAATGCACGCGTGTGCATTGCGCTGGTGTCATCAAACCTTCGTCTAATCCCTGTAGGACCGAAATGCCCGATTAAGCGCGTTGCACGCATGTGCAAGCGTATGGTGCAGACCTGCAGAGGAACTGAGGCGGCGGTCCCTCTGGAGGCGTGCCCGGGCGAAGCATTTCGAGAGATGCAGGCTGCAGGCCCGTCTGGGTCAATGTCGCGGTGTCTCGGGGTTTGATTGTGAGCCGACGCCGAGTGGCGCGGCAGCCAAGGGAGAAGACGATGAAGCGTCGCGCATTCCTGATTTCCACGGCCGGCACCGTTGCCGGAATGATGATCCTGCCGAAGCTGTCCTTCGCAGCCGAAGGCCAGATCGACTGGTATACCGGCTCGGATGCCAATGTGCTCGATTTCTGGACCAACACGGTCAAGCCGGCTTTCGAAGCGGCGCATGCGGGCGTGAAGCTCAATCTCGTCGATGCCGGTGACAATGCAGGCATCCAGTCGATCGCCGAGCGCGCCATCGCGGCAATGCAGACGAATACCGACCCGCAGGCCGATTACTTCGAGCATACCGATCCGCGTCTGCCAAAGGGCGCCATCGAAGCGGGCCTCTACGTCAACATGAAGGAAGCCGGCCTGTCGAACTATTCGAAGGTCAACCCGCTCGCCATCGACAGCGACTTCTCGCTTCCCTATCGCGGCAGCCAGGTGCTTCTCGCCTATGACACCACCAAGCTGTCGGCTGCCGATGCGCCGAAGACTTGGGGTGCGCTCGTCGCCTGGATCAAGGCAAACCCCGGCCAGTTCGTCTACAACCGCCCTGACAAGGGTGGTTCGGGCGGAAACTTCGTGCGTCGTGCCATCCATCAGGCAAACGGTCTCGATCCCAAGGCCTTCACGGTCGATAACTACACCGAAGCCTTCGGCAACGAGGCTCTTGGCAAGGCTTGGGAACTGCTCAAGGACATCGCCCCGTCGCTCTACGACAACGGCGCCTACTCCTCCGGCAACACCCAGTCGATCCAGTTGCTCGGCCAGGGCGTGGTGACCATGACCCCGGTCTGGTCCGACCAGGTTCTCCAGGCGATCGCCCAGGGCGTCCTGCCGGAAACGACCGGCATTGTGCAGCTTCAGGATCTGGCTCTTTGTGGCAACTTCTCGCGCGCCGTGGTGCTGAGCAATGGCAAGAACCGCGATGCAGCCCTGAAGCTGGCCGACTTCGTCCTGACCGAAGAGATCCAGGGTGCCATCCTCTCCGAGCTCGGCGGCTTCCCTGGCGTCAGCTGGGAACATGTCTCCGCCGATCTGCGCGAGAAGTTTGCCGCTATCATCCCGAACAGCATTCCGACCTTCCCGTCGGGCGCCTGGGAAGTCGCCGTCAATGACGGCTGGTACCGCAATGTGGCACCGACCATCGACCGGAAGTCGTGAGTTCAGGCGTGAGTGCGTCTGCCATATCCAGAACCATGTCGGGCAGGGGGCTTATTGGCCTCCTGCTCGTCGCCCTACCGGTTTCGCTTGTCGGATGGCTGGTCATCTGGCCAATCATCAGTGCCGTCCTGCGCACGGTGTGGCGTACTTCGCCCGATGGTGAGGCAGGTTTCGACCTGTCGAGCTACATCTTCTTCTTTTCCGACGCCTACAGTCTCAACAATCTCAGCCTGACGCTCTGGACCACAGCGGTCTGTGCCCTGCTGCTCCTGGTCGTGTCGCTTCCGATCGCGCTTTACCTGCGCTTTGCCAAGGGCGGTATCGCCTCCTATGTGCAGGCGCTTGCCATCCTGCCGATGTTCGTTCCATCGATCATTCTCGCCTATGCCCTGATCCGCGTGCTCGGGCCGAATGGCATGGTCGACCTGCTCTTGAACTTCGCCGGCCTGCCGAAATTGAGAACGCCCTATCTCACGCCCTGGGGACCGGTGATCGGACTGGTGTGGGACAATATTCCGCTGACGGTGCTGATCCTGCTCTCGGGTCTCGGCTCGGTGAGCAACATGGCGATCGAGGCGGCGCGGGATGTCGGCGCAAGCCGGCTTCGGGTTCTCCGGCACATCATTCTGCCGCAGATCACCAATTCCATCCTGGTGGCACTCTCCTTCGCCGTACTCGGCATCTTCTCCGCCTTTACGCTGCCCTATCTACTTGGCCCCGCGTCGCCCGAGATGATGGGTCCCTTCATGCAGCGCACGTTCCGGGACCTGAACGATCCTGTTGGAGCGATTACCCAGGCTGTCATCACCTTCGGCTTCTGCATTGTCTTTGGCCTGTTCTATGTGCGCTCCGTCGCCCGCAACCAGGGGAGATGAGGCAAATGACCGAATCCATAACCCCGCCGCGCCGGATCGATGGCACCGGCATGCTGCTCGCACTCGTGCTTTCGATCGTCGTCGTCCTGCCTCTGCTCGTCGTCGGCATCTGGGCCTTCACCGAGGTCTGGCGCTATCCGAATGTGCTGCCACAGCAATTCGGTCTGCGGTTCTGGGAGCAGACGCTCAACCGTTCGGATGTGTGGAGTGCGCTATGGCTGAGCCTGACGCTCTCGGCCGTGGTGACGCTTGCCTCCGCGGTCATCTGCCTGCCGGCGGCTTATGCCTTTGCGCGGATGCGGTTTCCAGGCCGGGACCTATTGTTCTTCTCGTTTCTCGCAGGCCATGCCTTCCCGAAATTCGGTCTCCTCGTCGCCATCGCCGCGATCTTCCTGCAGCTCGACCTGATCGGCACGTTCTGGGGGGTAGCGCTTATCCAGCTCGTCAACACGCTGATGTTCATGATCTGGATCCCGGTTGCCGCATTCCAGGCCGTCGATCGCCGCATGGAAGAGGCTGCCCGCGACGTGGGTGCAGGCCCTTTCCGTGTCTTCTGGTCGATCACCTTGCCCCAGGCCGCGCCCACCATCGCGGCGGCCCTTCTCCTGACATTCGTCGGCACCTTCTATGAGACGGAAGGCGCCTGGCTGATCGGCGCGCCGGGCATCCGCACCATGCCCGTGCTGATGATCAGCTTCATCAACAACCAGATGGTCATCCAGTTCGGTGCGGTCCTGTCCGTCATGCTCTGGGTCCCCTCCTTCATCGCCTTGATGTTCGCCCGCCGGGTGATCGGCGGCAACGCCTTTGCCAAGGGCTTTGGGGGATGAACAACAGCCTTACAGGAATGCCAAGATGTCCAAACTGAGCATACGCGCGGTCTCCAAGGTCTTTGGGGCAGGAACCACCGCCGTCGACAGCGTCTCGCTCGATGTCGCGGATGGCGAGCTGGTCTGCCTGCTCGGCCCTTCCGGTTCCGGCAAGTCGACCTTGCTGCGCATGGTAGGTGGCTTCGAACAGCCTTCATCGGGAACGATCGCGATCGACGATCAGGACGTGACGCGTCTGCCGCCGGAGCAACGTCCGACAGGCATGGTCTTTCAGAGCCATGCACTCTGGTCGCACATGAATGTCTTCAACAACCTCGCCTTCGGGCTGAAGCTGCGCAAGCGTCCGGCTGCCGAAATCCGTGACAGGGTCGAGGGCGTGCTCGAGCTCGTCGGCCTGAAGGGCTACGACCGACGCATGACCAACGAGCTCTCGGGAGGCCAGCAGCAGCGCGTGGCACTCGCACGCTCTCTCATCCTCGAACCGAAGATCCTGCTTCTGGACGAGCCCTTCGCAAGCCTCGACCAGCACCTGCGGGAGCGGTTGCGTGAGGAGGTGCGCGACATCCAGCTTCGCCTGAAGATCACGACGCTGTTCGTGACCCACGGGCAGGACGAGGCCCTCTCCATGGCGGACCGCATCGTGGTCATGCAAAACGGCAGGACCGAGCAGGCCGATCGGCCGGAGATCATCTATCGCGATCCGCAAACGCCCTTTGTCGCTGGCTTCATCGGCACGATGAACTTCGTCGAAGGCAGGGTCGAGAACGGCCGTTTCGTGCATCCCGACCTGTCTGTGGACATGCCCGTTTCGGATGGCCCGGTCACACTGGCCGTCAGGCCTGAGGCACTCGACCTCGTCAGCACACAAGACGGCGCGGCAGTCGTCCACCGTGTGACCGATTTCGGAACCCATGGTCTCGTCGATCTGCATCTCTCCGATGGCACGCGGCTCAAATCCCTGGTGCGCAGCCCCGAACCCTTCAGTTCCGGCCATGCCGTGGATCTGCGCCCTCGCGCCTTTGCCGCCTTCCGCGACAACGTCAAACTCTACCGGTCCTCTGATGCAGCCTGATCCCCTATTCCTCGACCACCAGGGCCACCGGACCCTCATCAAGTGGCACCGGGCGCGGAGAAAAGCCTCCGACGCCGAGTTCACGCCGACCCGCATTCTCGACGCCATACGTCTCGGCGCGAGTGTCGAGGTGGATCTCGTGGTGCATGCCGACAAGGGTTTTGCGATCCTGCACGATCTCGAACTCGATCACGGCACCACCGGATCCGGCCTGGTCTGCGAGACATCAGCCGAAACCCTGCGCCAGCTTTTCCTTCGAGGAAACGACGGGGAGCCGATCGCTGACCGGGTGATGTTGCTCGAGGATCTCTGCAGCCTCTTGGCTGCAAACCCTGCCCATCCCGATGCCCTTCTGCAGCTCGACTACAAGGAAGACCTGTCGCGCCTGTCGCCGGCCGTCATTGCCAATTTCGCGGCGGCCCTCTCCAAGGTGGCGCATACGATGATCCTTTCGGGGGGCGATAGCGCTGCCGTCGCGTCTCTGGCTGCCGCCACGCCGGGGCTCAGAACCGGATACGACCCGACCTATGTCGGCGTACTCGATGACTTGCAATCCCGGGAGGACTTCTCGCGCTTTATTGCAGCTGCACTGAAGACGGCACCGGAAGCGGCGATGATATATCTCGACTACGAGCTCATTCTTGCGGCCGATGCAGCCGGCGTCGATCTCATCGGCGCCGTGCACGACGACAACCGGCGTGTCGATGCCTGGACCATCCGGTCGATCAATGCGGCCACGCTTGCAAAGATCCGCCGTCTCCTCGACCTGCGGGTCAATCAGATCACCACGGATGACCCCGAGGGTCTCCTGTTCGCATTGGCTGAAGGAGCCGCCTGATGTCCATCGATCCCGCAATCGTCTTGGCAGACATGATCGAGGCCGCGCGGCGCGCCGGCGCGCTGACGATTGAGCATTTTCATCGCAGGGAGACGCTGAAGATCGGCGTGAAGGGACCGGGCGATTTCGTCAGTATTGCCGACGAGCAGTCCGAAACCCTGATCCGCGATCACCTGCTGACGCGCTATCCCGACTGGAGCCTGAGCGGGGAAGAATTTCCGCCGGTCGAGGGTAAGGACGATACCTATCGCTTTCTCGTCGACCCGATCGATGGAACCACCAATTTCCTCTGGGGTCTCGACTATACGATTACGATTGCCTTGCGGCGGGCGGGAGAAACGATCTGCGGCCTCGTCTACAATCCTGTGACGGACGAGATGTTCACGGCCGTCAAAGGGCAGGGTGCTTACCTCAACGGCAAGCGGCTCGAAATGCGCGACAGCGTCGATGTCAGCCAGATGGTTGTCGGAACCGGCCTTCCTACCCCGAACCTCTCCATGCATCCCGGGGCCTATGCGCGGCTGGATGCGATCCGCGCACCGATCGGCGCCGTCCGCGTTCTCGGCAGTGCCGCCAATTGTTGCGCCTATGTCGCCTGCGGTCGCTTTACCGGGTACTTCGAGCAGACCGGTTTCGTCGATACGGCAGCCGGGATTCTCCTGGTGGAAGAAGCCGGTGGAGTCGTGACCGACTGGTGGGGCCGGGGGCCGGAATTATTCGAGAAATCCGGTTTGCTGATCGTCGCCAATCCCGGCACGCACCGGTTTCTCCTGAACCAGCTGTCCAGCGTCGAACGGGCAGACTGAGGTCTCGGGCCCAGTTAGGCACCCATCGAAGCGGGGCCGGAAGGCCCCGCTGATGTATCGAACCTATGGTCTCAGTTGAGACGCGCGCCGTTTGCATCGAAGTAGTGCAGGTCCGATGCCTTCGCGCCGATCTGCACCATGTCGTCCATCTCGATCCGCGAGCGACCCGCCACACGGAAGACGATGTCGCTGCCATCGGTGAGCGTTCCATGAACGTAGCTTTCGGCCCCGACGAGTTCGACCGCGGCGACCTTGACGTTTGCCGTGAAGATCTCGTCCCCCGGCACGTCCGTGATCAGGTGGAGGTCTTCCGGGCGAATGCCGAGGGTGGCAGTGCCTGACGGGACCGACGCCTCTGACGTCATCGACCAGCTGTCGGTTGCCTTCGCCATCTGCATCAGGTTCATCGAGGGTGAACCGATGAAGGTTGCCACGAAGGTCGTCGCCGGACGCTCGTAAAGCTCGATCGGCGTGCCCACCTGTTCGATACGACCGGCATTCAGCACCACAAGCCTGTCGGCGAGCGTCATCGCTTCCATCTGGTCATGGGTCACGTAGACGCTGGTTGTGGCGAGCGACCGCTGCAGCCGCTTGATCTCGACGCGCATCTGCACGCGCAGCTTCGCATCGAGGTTCGACAGCGGTTCGTCGAAGAGATAGGCCGCCGGTTCGCGCACGATCGCGCGACCCATGGCCACACGCTGACGCTGGCCGCCGGAAAGCTGGCGGGGTTTGCGCTCCAGGAACTGCTCGATCTCCAGTGCCTTGGCCGCCTGCTCGATGCGACGGTCAATCTCGTCCTTCGGCGTATTGCGGTTCTTGAGCCCGTAAGCCAGATTCTGGCGGACGGTCATATGCGGGTAGAGCGCATAGTTCTGGAACACCATGGCAATGTCGCGCTCGGATGGTTCCAGCTGGTTGACGACTCGGTCGCCGATCGCGATGTCGCCACCTGAGATGCTCTCAAGGCCGGCAATCATGCGCAACAGCGTGGACTTGCCGCAGCCAGATGGCCCGACGAGAACCACGAGCTCCCCATCGGCGATTTCCAGAGACACGCCTTTGATGGCTTCGACATTGCCATACATCTTGCGGACATCGTTCAAAACAATCTGGGCCATTACTTTTCTGTCTCCACAAGACCTTTGACGAACCATCGCTGCATCAGAACGACAACGATGATGGGAGGGATGATGGCGAGGATCGCCGTAACCATGACGTAATTCCAGGGCGTGGAGGCGTCGGTGAAATCGACCATGCGGCGCAGACCGATGATGATGGTGTTCATCTTGGCATCGTTCGTGACCAGAAGCGGCCAGAGATACTGGGTCCAGCCATAGATGAAGAGGATCACGAAGAGTGCTGCGATGTTGGTGGTCGACAGCGGCAGCAGGATGTCCTTCATGAAGCGGAACGGCCCGGCATTATCGATGCGCGCGGCTTCCACCAGCTCGCCCGGTATCGTCAGGAAGAACTGCCGGAACAGGAAGGTTGCCGTCGCCGACGCCATCAGCGGGAGTGTGAGCCCAGCATAGGTGTCGATCAGCCCAAGATCCACGATCACCTTGTAGGTGGGCAGAATGCGCACCTCGACCGGTAGCATCAGGGTGATGAAGATCATCCAGAAGAAGAACATCCGGAACCGGAAGCGGAAGAAGACAATCGCGAAGGCCGAGAGGAACGAAATGATGATCTTGCCGACGGCGATCGCGATCGCGACGACGAAGGAATTGAACAGCAGCCGCTCGAGGCTCACGCCGACGACGCGCTCGACGCCGCCGGACATGGCTTCCGTGTAGTTTTCGACCAGGTGGTCGCCGGGAAACAGCGACATGGGCGGCCGGATGATATCCTGCGAGCTCATGGAGGACGCGATGAAGGTGTAGTAGATCGGAAAGGCAACGACGATGATGCCGATGACGAGGATCAGGTGGCCAATCAGATTGGCGATAGGGCGTTTTTCAATCATGTCCGGTCCTCAGCCATAATGAACCCGCTTCTCGACGAAGCGGAACTGGAAGGCAGTCAGGCCGATCACGATGATCATCAGGATGACGGACTGCGCTGCGGATGAGCCGAGGTTCAGGTTGACGAAGCCGTCATTGTAAACCTTGTAAACCAGCGTTTCGGTCGCCTTGGCCGGGCCGCCACCGGTGACGGCATGGATGATGCCGAAGGTGTCGAAGAACGCGTAGACGGTGTTGACCACCAGCAGGAAGAAGGTCGTCGGCGCCAGAAGCGGGAAGATGATCGTCCAGAACCGTCGGCTACCACGGGCCCCGTCGATGGCGGCCGCTTCGATCAGCGACTTCGGGATCGCCTGAAGGCCTGCAACGAAGAAGAGGAAATTGTAGCTGATCTGCTTCCAGGCGGCGGCGAAGACGATGAGCGCCATGGCCTGGTCGCCCTTCAGAAGCGGATCCCAATCAAAGCCTGTGGAGCGCAAGAGATAGGCAAGCGTTCCCATGGCCGGGTTGAACATGAAGAGCCACAGCATGCCGGCAACGGCAGGGGCTACGGCATAGGGCCAGATCAGCAGCGTGCGGTAGAAGGTCTGACCGCGGACCACCTTGTCGGCAGCCGTGGCCAGAAGCAGCGCGACCGCCATCGAGACGAGAGCCGTCAGCGCGCTGAACACGATCGTCACCTGGAACGCGTGCAGGTAATTCGGATCCGACAGAATGTTGGAGAAATTGGCAAAGCCCACGAAGGTGCTTTGGAGCCCGAACGGATCTTCCCGCAGCATGGACTGGTAGATCGCCTGGCTTGCGGGCCAGAAGAAGAAGACCAGCGTCAGGATGATCTGGGGCGCCAACAGCAGGTAGGGCAGGATTTTGTTCGGGAAGTGAACCGTGTGCAAGGCGATGCTCCTCAGCCGGCCATGGAAAAAGCACTGCCCGCACCTTGCGATGCGGGCAGTGTCGTCATTCGGTCAGATCAGTTGCTGGAGACGGAAGCGATGGCGGCATTGCCACGCTCGACGATCTTGTCGAGCGCCGTCTTGGCATCCTGCGAGCCGGCCAGCATGGCTTCGAACTCTTCGTTCATGATGTCGCGAACCTGTGGCAGGTTCGGCAGACGCACGCCCTTGGAGTTTTCGGTCGGAGCCTTGCCGGTCATCTGCAGGATCGGCGTTTCGCGCGCCGGGTTCTTCTCGTAGAAGCCCGAGGACTTGGTCGCCTCATAGGCCGCATTGGTCACCGGAAGATAGCCGGATACCTGGTGCAGGCGTGCCTGGATTTCCGTCTGCGACAGGAAGTTGAAGAACTGGGCGATGCCCTTGTATTCTTCATCGCTCTTTCCACCGAAGACCCAGAGGCTGGCGCCGCCCGGAATGGTGTTCTGCGGGCCATTGCCTTCGTAGTAGGGAAGCTGGCCGATCCCGTAGTTCATGCCCGACTTCACGATGTCGCCGAGGCCACCGGAGGACTCGGTCATGATGGCGCATTCGCCCGAGAGGAACAGCTGCTTGGCTTCCGAGGTGCGGCCGCCATAGCGGAACGCGCCGTCCTTGGCCAGATCGGCGATCGACTGGAAATGCTGGACGTAGAGGTCAGAATTGACGTTCAGCTCGACGGTACCGCCGGCAAGACCGTTTTCATTCGTGCCATAGGAGACGTTGTTCCAGGCGGCAAAGTTCTCGGTCTGGATCCAGGTCAGCCAGGTCGAGGTCATGCCGCAGGGAGCAGCGCCGCTGTCCTTGATCTTGCGTGCGGCTTCGAAGACTTCCGGCCAGGTCTTGGGCGGGTTTTCTGCGTCGAGGCCGGCCTTCGTGAAGGCGTCCTTGTTGTAATAGAGAACCGGCGAGGACGAGTTGTAGGGGAAGGACAGCATGGTGCCGTCAGGCTTCGAATAATAGGCGACGATGCCGGCCAGATAGTCGGACTTGTTGAACTCGAAGCCACCCTTCTGCAGCACTTCTGCGACCGGAACGACAGCGCCTTCAGCGCCCATCATCACGCCCGAGCCAGCGTCGAAGACCTGAATGATGGCCGGCGGCTGCTTGGAGCGGAATGCGGCGATGCCGGCGTTCAGCGTTTCCGGATAGGTACCCTTGAAGACCGGCGTGATCTTGTAGTCGCTCTGGCTTTCGTTGAACTCCTTGGCCAGTTGGTCGACAACTTCATTGTTTGCGCCGGTCATGGCGTGCCACCACTGCAGCTCGGTGGCGGCAAAGGCAGAAGAGCCGAAAGAAAGCGAAAGCGCGAGGGTCGCCGCGGATGCAGCGAAACGTTTCGTGGACATGGTGCCTCCCTGATGTTCCACCTGGCCAAGCGACAGGCTGGCCAAGACTTGCCCTACGTTAGATCCTCCCAGATCTGCGTGAGCGCGCTTCGTTTGAAGCGTGCCGCATTCAAAACGAAAACATATGAACCTGCAACGAAATTGTGACAGTCGGTTGTCTCGAACTGTGTACAATCAAAGATCGCGATCTGATGCTATTGAAAACGCGGGCGGAGAGGGGATCTGCACGGCACAAGGCTCGCCTTCTCGATCGCTCGCGACCACTTTCGCAAAGGCCGGATGAACAGCATCTCGATCACATGCACGTGAAAGCGCGCCCCCGTCGACCTGAACGCTGGCTGAAGATGAGTGGTCCGACAATAGAGGATGCTTGAGCTTGCCGGGTGGAAAAATCCTTTCGAATATGCCACATCCGTCCTCGGAAGGATGGTCATGGATGATCAAGACTTGAGGCATCACACGCCGCTTCGGCAGCGCGTTCACCTCAAAGCCGTCATTGCAAGTCTGTTTGCTTCGCTGCTCCTGGTGTTCGGCGGTGATGCTTTTGGTCGTCTTCACCACGGATCTTCCAGCGCAAGCGTCCTGAACAGCTCGGATGCCGGACAACTCGTCGCCGGCGCCACAAGTGACACCCGCTATCTCAGCGCATCCGAACGGTCCTCGCGACCGAAGCTGAGGCCGGGCGAGGCGGGTGACGGTTTTGTTGCGCCTGAGATCCACGCCGTCTGGACACGCCGACACGGTGACCTCGCCCAACGGATCCGTTCCGACCGCGCCCTCTTTCATTCGCCGTTGGCCTATCGGTCGCGCGCACCCCCAACGATCCAGCCCCTCGTCTGACCGTTTTGCCGCCATCTCCGTGATGGCTCGAACCGTTTGCGCCACTGCTCGTCAAGCAGCGGCCGCATAATGCTGGATTTTCAAATGAAGAACTCTATCGCCAAGGTGATGGGCTATATGCTCGTCATCGTGCTCGGCCTGCTCGTGGCTCTGCCAAACGTGCTCTCCGACGCAACCCTGTCCCGCTTTCCTACCTTCCTGCCCCACGAGCGCGTCTCTCTCGGCCTCGATCTGCGCGGCGGATCCCATCTCGTTCTGGAGGTGGATCGTCCTGCCATGGTCGATGAATGGCTTCAGAGCCTGACCCAGGAAGCGCGTACCACTCTGCTCGAAGCCCGCATCCAGACGCGCAGCATCCGCCGCGACGGTGATGCCCTGGCCGTGACACTTGCCGACCCCGCCCAGCTTGCTGCGGCAAGACAGGCGCTTTCGGTGCTCAATAACCTTTCGATCACCGTCACCGGGACCGGCCTGCCGGAGCTCGACGTCTCCACAAGCGGCGGCGACACAGTCCGCATGGCTCCAACCGAACAGGGTATCACGGCGCGCCTCGGCCATGCCGTCGACCAGAGCCTCGAAGTCATTCGCCAGCGTGTCGATCAGGTCGGCGTGGCCGAACCCACCATCCAGCGCGTCGGGGGAGATCGTGTTCTCGTCCAGCTTCCGGGAGAGCAGGATCCGTCACGGCTGCGGGCGCTTCTCGGCACAACCGCGAAAATGAGCTTTCATCTGCTCGGCGAACCGGGTGCTGCAGGCGTCAAGACGCTGAGGGATGACGAAGGTCGCAGCTATCCGGTGCAGGCAACGGTCCTGCTGGCCGGTGACAGGCTCACCGATGCGCGGGTCCAGTTCGACCAGCAGGGCGGCCAGCCGGTGGTGTCATTCCGCTTCGACGGCGTCGGCTCGGAGCGCTTTGCCCGCATCACGAGCGACAATGTTGGCCGTCCCTTCGCCATCGTGCTCGACGACAAGGTCCTAAGCGCGCCGGTCATCCGTGAGCCGATCACAGGGGGAGCAGGACAGATCTCTGGGGACTTCTCGGTCGACGAGGCCAATACGCTCGCTGCACTCTTGCGTGCCGGAGCGCTGCCGGCCAAGCTCACCGTCATCGAGGAGCGCACCGTCGGCGCCGACCTTGGTGGCGATGCGATCGAAATGGGCATCGTATCGGGTCTTGCCGGGTTCGGCCTCGTCGTCGCCTTCATCGTCGCCCTCTATGGCGCCTGGGGCCTGCTGGCCGTGCTCGCTCTGACGCTGAACGTCATCCTCACCTTTGCAGGGCTGACTATCGTGGGTGCGACGCTCACCTTGCCCGGGATCGCCGGGATCGTGCTTGGCATCGGTCTTGCTGTCGACGCGAACGTCTTGATCAACGAACGCATCCGCGAGGAGGCGGCCAAGGGGCGAGGGGCCTTCGCGGCGATCGACCAGGGCTTCGCCAAGGCCTATTCGACGATCATCGACAGCAATGTCACGGCCCTGATCGCAACCGTGCTCCTGTTCTGGTTCGGCTCGGGTCCGGTTCGGGGCTTTGCCGTCACCATGGGTCTCGGCATCGCAATCTCGATGTTCACCGCCGTTTCGGTGGTCCGTGTCGCCATGGTTGCCATCGCCCGCCGCTGGAAACTCAAGACGATTACGATCAAACCGCTGTTGCCGTTCAAACTGATCAAGGATGGCACCAGGATGGACTTCATGAAGGCGCGCCTGTTCGGTATCGGTGTTTCGGCCTTCCTGTCGATCTCGTCGATCATTCTGTTCATCACGCCCGGCCTCAACTACGGCGTCGATTTCAAGGGCGGCATCCAGCTTGAACTGTCGACAACCGGGCCCGCCGATCTGGGCCGTCTGCGCTCCGGGATTGAGGGATTGAACCTCGGGGAAGTCGCCTTGCAGGAGTTCGGTGACAGCAATCACGTCATGCTGCGTCTCGAGCGGCAGCCGGGGGGAGAGCAGGCTCAGACCGATGCGGTCTCAAAGGTGCGCGAAACGATCCAGACAATCGATCCCTCCGCCAAGATCGAACGGACGGAAGTGGTTGGCCCCAAGGTCAGCGGTGAACTGGCAACGGCAGGTCTGACGTCGGTTATCCTCGCGTCGCTGGCGATGCTCGTCTACATCTGGGTGCGTTTCGACTGGCCGTTCGCCGTTGGTGCGATCGCGACCCTGATCCTCGACGTGACCAAGACGATCGGCTTCTTTGCGCTGACAGGGCTCGACTTCAACCTGACGGCGATCGCAGCATTGCTGACGCTGGTCGGCTACTCCGTCAACGACAAGGTGGTGGTCTATGACCGGATGCGTGAGAACATGCGTCTCTACAAGGCGATGCCGTTCCGAGACCTGATCAATCTTTCGATCAACGAGACGCTGGCCCGAAGCCTCTACACCTCGGCCACAGCCTTCCTCGCCATGCTGCCCATGGCGATCTGGGGTGGCAGTGCGGTTGAGAGTTTTGCCGTGCCGATGGTTTTCGGCATCTTCATCGCGGCGTCGTCTTCGGTGTTCATTGCCGCGCCGATCCTGCTTTTCCTCGGGGACTGGCGAAACCGCAGACAGATCCGCAATCGGGAGGCGCTGCAGCAACAGCCCGCCTGATAAAAGCGCGAGGCGGGCATATTTCGAGCCCGCCTCGACTAGCCTTCACGCTGAGAAGAGCAGAAGATCCCCGGAAAACCATGATCATTGGTAAAGCAAAGACCGGCCTTCTCGAAGGCCAGTTTGAGTTGCGCCTCGGTCGATCGGTGCACGCCGTGGCGCTGGCCTTCATAATCGCGGATGGTGCTGCGCGAGACAAGCGAGTGCACCGCGAGTTCCTCCTGCGTCCAGTCCAGATAACCGCGGGCCGCACGACAGAGAGCAGGCGAAAAAACAATGTCCTGAGCGGATTGAACCATGTCCATAATTGACCATATAAGTGGATATTGACCATTTAGGGTGATTGCAGCGGGTTTTCCAGTCTGCGCTTTGTGTCACCCGAGCAGATTTTGTCGGGGGATATGGATTTGGGATAACGCTGGACGCTTCGAGTATTCTGCTTCTGCTGCTGGTTCTTCCGTTCCTCGGCAGTCTTGGCTCGGCTTTCATCCTCAATACGACGTCCCGTGATCTTCCGGTGTTCGTCGCAGGGGCCACGACGCTCCTAACCCTGATCCTGACGGCGTCGGCCTACCCGTTCGTGACGCAGAACGGCGTCCTGCGGTTCACCGCCGAGTGGCTGCCGCAAGTCGGACTGGATTTCTCCCTGCGGCTTGATGGCTTCGCCTGGATCTTCTCCATGCTGGTCACGTCGATCGGCTTTCTCGTCATCCTCTATGCCCGCTACTACATGGGCAAGGACGACCCCATCCCGCGTTTCTTCTCCTTCCTGCTGGCCTTCATGGGAGCGATGCTCGGCATCATCGTCTCCGGCAATGTCATCCTGCTCTCGATCTTCTGGGAACTGACCAGCATCTTCTCCTTCCTGCTGATCAGTTACTGGCACACGAATGCCGCAGCCCGCGACGGGGCCCGCATGGCGTTGACGATCACCGGGATCGGCGGTTTCTGCCTGCTGATCGGCATGCTCCTCCTCGGCAAGATCGTCGGCAGCTACGATCTCGACAAGATCCTGGCGTCGGGCCAACTGGTGCGCGAGCACCCGCTCTATCTGCCGACGCTGATCTTCATTCTGCTCGGTGCCTTGACGAAAAGCGCCCAGTTCCCGTTCCATTTCTGGCTGCCCAATGCGATGGCAGCCCCCACGCCGGTCTCCGCCTTCCTGCATTCCGCGACCATGGTGAAGGCCGGTGTCTTCCTGCTCGTACGCTTCTGGCCGGTGCTGTCAGGGACCTATGAATGGTTCATTCTCGTCGGCCTTGCCGGCATCTCGACCATGCTGCTCGGCGCCTTCCTGGCAATGTTCCAGCGGGACCTGAAGGGCTTGCTCGCCTATTCGACGATCAGCCATCTCGGCCTGATCACGACACTTCTCAGCCTCGGAAGTCCGTTGTCGACGGTGGCGGCGATCTTCCACATGCTCAACCACGCAACCTTCAAGGCCTCCCTCTTCATGGCGGCCGGGATCATCGATCACGAGACGGGCACGCGTGACATGCAGCGGCTGAGCGGCCTCTACCGCTTCATGCCGGCAACGGCCACACTGGCCATGGTCGCCAGTGCTGCCATGGCGGGTGTGCCGCTGTTGAATGGATTTCTGTCCAAGGAGATGTTCTTTGCGGAAGCCGTCGAGACCCATGCGGATTCCTACCTGGACGTGATGCTGCCCTATGTTGCAACGCTGGCCGGCCTCTTCAGCGTCGTCTATTCACTCCGCTTCATCCATACGGTCTTCTTCGGCCCACTGCCGAAGGACTTGCCCATACAGACCCCGCATGAGCCACCGCGCTGGATGCGCGTTCCCATCGAGATCCTCGTGGTGGTCTGCCTCATCGTAGGCATCGTGCCCGCGATTTCCATCGGCCCGTTCCTGCAGACGGCCGTCGAGAGTGTGCTGGGCGACCAGACCCCGGAATACAGCCTCAGCGTCTGGCATGGCATCAACGTGCCGCTGCTCATGAGTCTGATCGCCCTTCTTGGCGGCATCGGTCTCTATGTGGTGATGCGGGACTACCTGTCCCGTTGCGAGGATGGGCCGCCCTATCTCCGCCGTCTGCGTGGCCAGCGCCTGTTCGAACGGGTCCTGGTTACCGTCTCTTGGCGCTGGGCGCGCCTGGCGGAAAGCCGGCTCGGCACCCGCAATCTGCAGCCGCAGCTCCGCTGGATCGTGGTTAGCGGTTTCGTCGCGGCAACCCTGCCGCTCTATTTCTCGGGTTTCGAACGCAGGCCGATCGTCTTTTCCGCTATCGATCCGGCTTTTGGCCTTCTCTGGCTGGTCGGCATGGCGCTCGCCATCGGCGCCGCGGTTTCTGCCAAGTACCATCGTCTGGCAGCCCTCATCATGCTCGGCGGGGTCGGGCTGATCGTCTGCATGACCTTCGTCTGGCTGTCCGCGCCTGACCTTGCCATCACGCAGTTGCTGGTGGAGATCGTCACGACGGTTCTGATCCTTCTCGGTTTGCGCTGGTTGCCGAAGCGCAGCCCCGACCGAGGCGCGGTCATGACCCTGAAAAGCCGGTTCCGTCGTTTCCGCGATCTTTCGCTGGCAATCGCCTGCGGCATTGGCATGTCGGTCGTTGCCTTCACGGTGATGACCATGCCGGTGCCGGATGCGATTGCTACCTACTTCCTTGAGAACGCCTACACGGAAGGCGGCGGACGCAATGTCGTCAACGTCATCCTCGTCGACTTCCGGGCCTTCGACACGCTGGGAGAGATCGCCGTGCTCGGCATTGTCGGCCTGACCGTCTATGGCCTGCTGCGCCGTTTCCGTCCGGCCGATGACAGCATGGAACTGCCCGAGCAGCAGGTTAGCCAGAACCGCTTCGATGCGGATCAGCCGGAGCGCTCGCCGGGCGACATGATGCGCGACTATCTGCTCGTGCCTTCGGTGCTGATGCAGTGGCTCTTCCCGGTCATCATCACGCTCTCCGTTTATCTCTTTATGCGCGGTCACGACATGCCCGGCGGCGGCTTCTCGGCCGGCCTCACCTTGTCGATCGCCTTCCTGCTGCAATATCTGGCGGGCGGCACGCGCTGGGCGGAAGATCGCATCCGCATCCTGCCCTTGCGCTGGATGGGAGCCGGCATCCTCACGGCATCGGCAACGGGGATCGGGGCGTGGCTCCTCGGCTATCCCTTCCTCACCTCGCATTTCCGCTACTTGGAAATCCCCCTGATCGGCAAGGTGCCGGCGGCCTCCGCGCTTCTCTTTGATCTCGGTGTCTTTTCGCTGGTGGTCGGCGCGACCGTGCTGATCCTGACGGCGCTCGCCCACCAGTCGATCCGCATCAACCGCCTGAGGGCACTCGAAGCCAAGGGGGAGAAGCGCTGATGGAACTCATCCTGTCGCTCGCCATCGGACTGATGACCACCTGTGGTGTCTGGCTCATCCTGCGACCGCGCACCTATCAGGTGATCATCGGGCTGTCGCTGCTGTCCTACGCGGTCAATCTGTTCATTTTCGGCGTTGGCGGGGTGAAGAGCAACATGCCGCCGATCCTGGAGGATGGTGTTGTGTCGACGACGCTGAGCGACCCCGTGCCCCAGGCCTTGGTGCTGACCGCCATCGTCATCGGCTTTGCCACCACGGCTCTTTTCCTTGTCGTTCTTCTCGCCGCCCGCGGGCTGACCGGCAATGACCATGTCGACGGGAGGAACGAGTAACCGTGATCGACTGGAGCCACCACCTCATCGTCACGCCGATCCTCTTGCCGATGATGACGGCAGCGATCCTGCTGTTCATCGACGAACGCAACAGGACGACGAAAGCCCTGGTCAGCCTGACGGCGACGGTTCTGCTGCTCGCAAACGCTCTCGTTCTCTTCATTGTCGAGAGCGGGCCGAACAGTTTCGAGAACGTCTATCTGCTCGGCAATTGGGCGGCCCCCTTCGGCGTCGTGCTCGTCATCGACGGGCTTTCGGCGATGATGCTGTTGTTGACCGCCGTCCTTGCCATTGCCGCCTTGGTCTTCTCCATGGCCAAGTGGCATGCCGTGGGAGCCCATTTTCACACCCTGTTCCAGCTACTGCTGGTTGGCGTCAACGGCGCGCTGCTGACCGGCGACCTCTTCAATCTCTTCGTCTTCTTCGAAGTCATGCTGGCAGCCTCCTATGGGTTGCTGTTGCACGGCACGGGCACGTTGCGCGTCAAGTCCGGGCTCCACTACATCGCCGTCAACCTTGTCGCAGCACTCTTCTTCCTGATCGGGGTCAGTCTCGTCTACGGAACCGCCGGCACGCTGAACATGGCCGACCTTGCCTTGCGTATGCCCGAAATGGAGCCGGACCGCTTGATCCTGATGGAAGCTGGCGCTGCGGTGCTGGGTGTCGCCTTTCTCATCAAGGTCGGCATGTGGCCGCTCTGCTTCTGGCTGCCGTCCGCTTACAGTGCCGCTTCCGCCCCGGTGGCGGGCATGTTCGCGATCCTCAGCAAGGTTGGCATCTACGTCATCCTTCGCCTGACCATGCTTCTCTTCGGTGATGGTCCCTCGGCCGGTTTCGGGGCGGAGGTCTTGCTGCTCGGCGGCATGGCAACGCTCGTCTTCGGAACCATCGGCGTCCTCGCATCCCAGGCTCTGGGGCGTCTCGCCGGCTATTCGGTTCTCGTATCTTCCGGCACGCTTTTGATGGTGCTCGGCATCAATGACGGCGTCGTCTCCTCCGGTGCCCTGCTTTACCTCGTCAGTTCCACCCTGACGATCAGCGCCTTTTTCATGCTGATCGAACTGGTGGAGCGAGGACAGGATGCGGGCGCCAACGTCCTTGCCGTCACCATGGAGGCCTATGGCGACGGCGAGGAGGCGGACATGGAGGACGGCGAGGGCACGACCATGCCCGGGACCATGGCGATCCTCGGTATCTGCTTTGCCGCCTGCGCCATCCTGCTTGCCGGCCTGCCGCCGCTGTCGGGTTTCATCGCCAAGTTCGCCATGCTGTCCGCCATGATGGGCACGGGTTCGATCGGGACGACGCCCGATTTTGCCGTCTGGACCCTGATCGTGCTGGTCATTCTCTCAGGCGTCGCGGCCCTGATCTCCATGACCCGTGCGGGCATACGTACGTTCTGGGGATCGATCGAAGGGGCCGTGCCACGGGTGCTCGTGGTGGAGCTCGTTCCCGTGATGCTGCTGCTTTCACTCACACTCGGCCTGACCGTGAAGGCAGGGCCGGCGATGACCTATATGGACACGACGATCCGGACACTCTCCAACCCGTCCGCCTATGTCGATGCGGTCCGCAATGCCCATGTGGTGCAGGACAAAAGCCCTCCCGGCACGACAGTAGGTGAGGGGGGAAGCGCGCCATGATCCCTCATCCGCTTCTCAGTCTGGCGCTGCTTTTGATGTGGCTGCTGCTCAATGACTTTACCCTTGGACATCTGGTCCTTGGTTCTGTCGTGGCGATCTTCGGCGGTTGGGCCATGGCATCGCTCAGACCCGACAAGCCGAAGATAAAGAAGTGGTATCTGCTGCCCAAGCTCTTTCTGATCGTCTTCGTCGACATCATCCGCTCAAATGCTGCCGTCGCCCTGCTGATGCTCAGCGGCAAGCGCCGAAAACAGACATCGGGCTTCATCACGGTGCCGCTCGAAATCGAGCACCCCACCGCCCTTGCCATCATGGCCGTCATCCTGACCAGCACGCCGGGCTCTGCCTGGCTCGCCTATGACGAACGCCGGAAGACTGTCCTGATCCACGTTCTCGACCTGATCGACGAGGAGCAGTGGGTCGCTAACATCAAGCATCGCTACGAACGCCTGTTGCTGGAGATTATCGAATGAGCGCCATCATTCTTTTCACCGCCGTCTCGATTGCCCAGATGCTGCTCGGGCTCGCCCTGATTATCGCGGCCGTACGCATCTTCATCGGCCCGCGTGCTCAGGACCGCATCCTCGCCCTCGATGCATGTTATGTGATCGCCATGCTGATGCTCGTTACCTTCGGGATCGGCAGTGGCCGCACGGTCTATTTCGAGGCGGCCCTGGTGATCAGCCTCTTAGGTTTCGTGGCAACCGTGGCGCTGGCCAAATTCCTCATGCGCGGTGAGGTGATCGAATGACCATGCCAGTCGCCGATCTTCCGCTCTGGGTCGTCATCGGCGTGTCCGTGCTGCTTCTGCTCGGCTCGGGCCTGACGCTGCTCGGCGCCATCGGGCTTTTGCGCCTGCCAACCTTCTATCAGCGGATCCATGCGCCGACCCTTGGCACGAGTTGGGGCACGGGTGCGATCATGCTGGCCTCGATACTCTACTTCTCGATCGTCGGCTCGCGCGCCGTCCTGCACGAGATCCTCATCGGTGTCTTCGTCACGCTGACGACCCCGGTCACCCTCATCCTGCTGGCGAGAGCGGCGCTGCACCGCGACCGCACCGAAGGCAACCCGTCCGTTCCTTCGGCCAATCCGCCGCAAGACCAGCCCTGACCCTTGTGGAGAGCGGCGGGCTCCGCTGTTTCCGTATAAGGTCCCTTGGGAAGCTCCGAACACAGCACTTGTGATCAATTGTTATAGTTGATAATTCCATTCATCTTTTGGAGGCGGTCGCATCTTGCGACGATCCGATCCCCCTTGTTTGGAACTTCCCATGCGCCTGTGCTTCATTGCCATCCTCTCGCTGTTTTGCCTTTCTGGCCCTTCGGCCGCACAAGACCCCGGTTGGGACCCGCGCATTGCGACCGGGACGCTCGACAACCGACTGCGCTACTTCCTGCATGACAGCGGCAAGGAGACGGACCCCTTCAATATCCGCCTGATCGTGCATGCCGGTTCGGTGGACGAGCCTGTGCCGAGCGGCATTGCCCATATCCTCGAACATATGGTGTTCCAGTCGAACGAGGCTCGTGGACGTTCCATGCACGAAGAGATCGAGGCGCTCGGGTGGCGGACCGGCGTAGAGATCAATGCGGTGACGCGGGAAGCGGAGACGCAGTTCATGCTGCGCACCCGCCCTGATGATGCGCTCGACCTCACGGGATCGCTGCAATTCATGGCCGATCTGGTGATGAAGCCGGCACTGGAGGCTGAGGACTGGGAGAAGGAACGCTTCGTTATCCTCGAAGAGCTGCGCCAGACGGTAAGCGTCGCCGACCGGGTCAGCCGCCTGAAGAAGGCCGCCCTGCGCACGGGGTCGCGCTACGTCGACCGGCCGACAATCGGCACCCATGCCGGCATATCGCGCACATCGATCAAAGAGATCCGCAGCTTTTACGAAAGCTTCTATCGCGCCTCCAACATGACGCTGATCGTCTCCGGTCGCATTGACAAGGAAGCGGCACGTGAGGCCCTTGAGAGGGCTTTCGGTCCCGCACCGACGCTGCCGGCACCGGAGCGCGACTACCGTATTTTGCCCCTGAAGGAGGGTCTCGACGTCAACCTGGTTCAGGACCAGCAGGGCTCAAGCTCGCAAGTGACCTATGCCCTGCGGCTGCCCATGCCGAACCGGCTGACGGATGCGGGCCAGATCGCCTATCTGCAGCAGTATTTCCTGACGCGGTTGATCCGCGATGCCGTGCAGGCGGCGGCACCGTATCATGCGGCGGTCACTGACAGCCTTGGCTTTGCAGCGCAGGAAACGACCGAGGAGCGGCTGATCCTCGCCTTTAACGCCCGTACCGACAACCACGCAGCAACTATACCTGTGCTGATGGAAACAGTCGAACGGCTGCGGCGTGAAGGTGTGTCGCGCGACGGGTTTGAAAGCCTGATGACGCGCGCCCGCGCAATCAACGAGAACAACAGAAAAGCAGCCGAGAACCGAACCTATGCGGAATGGGAGGACCGGATCGCTTCTGCGGTTTTGACCGGCTCGGTCGTTGATGATCCCGCAACCCGCACAGCTCGCACTGCCGCTCTCCTCGATCGCATCACGTTCGAGAGGCTCAACACGCGCCTGCGGGAGATGCTGGCAGCCGAGGATCAGGTCCTGTTCTACCAGGTGCCGGGCGGCGTTTCGGTGACGCTGCCGACGGTTGCCACCGTGGAGGCGGAACGGGCGCGTTGGGCGGCCATGGCGGACCTTCCACCACGCCAGCCGTTGAGCCAGGAGCCCGAGGTTGCAACCGCCGCACCCGTCTGGCCAGCCGATCGACAGGTGGCCAGATCGGGCCGCATCACTGCCGAGAGCCGCACCGGAAATCCCGATGTCATCGAATGGACGCTGTCAAACGGGGACGTGGTGGTCTGGCTGGTGCGGGATACGCCGGATGGCAAGATCTATCTCTCGGGCCAATCACGCCCGGGCTACCTCAATAGCCTTTTCGCAAGCTCGGCCTCCCAGGCGGCGGTCCAGCTTTTTGATCAGAGTGGCTTCACCTTCTGGAGTCAGTCCGAACACGATCTCTGGGCCAAAGAGCAGGTGCAGCAGTGGAGCATCGCGCTCAAGGAAGGCGATCTCGACGCCGGCATCGCTGCTGCCCCGGCCGATCTCCCGGCCCGCCTTGAGACCTATGCCGCAATCATTGCTTTCGGCGGCGTAAGGCCGGAAGCCGTCGAGGCCTTGCATGCGCAGATCAACGACCAACGGCCGGATGAGGTTGCCGCACAGCGCACCAAACTGCTTTACGGCGAAGCAGGTGCGGTCGATACGTTGCAGGACCTGAGGCATGTTGGTGCGGAAGAGTTGAGCGAGATCGCGCGCACCCACTTTCACCAACCGGTGACCTGGTATGCCGTCGGCCCCGAGCCCGGCTCTGAGATCCGCGACAGCTTCGCCTCCGTGATCGGCGCCGTCCCGCGTACGGCCTCGATGACGACGGAGGTCGCCCTGCAAAGGGCCGGGCGGCATGCGGCCGAGGTCGAAGTCTTCTCCGACGATCGCGCACGCGTCGAGATTTCCTTCTTCGCCGGGCTCGACTGGACGCCCGAGGCAAGCTTCGTCATCTCGACGCTGACACCGATTGCCCAGCAGAACCTGAAGAAGGAACTGCGCAATGTTCTCGGTGGCATCTACAGCCTCGAATTCGAGCTGGAGGCCGATCCCGATCAGGATCGTGTTCTCGGCACGCTCGCCTTTTACTGCGCACCGGACCGCACGGAGGAACTGACGCAAGCCGCATTTGCCGTACTCGATCGCATGCCGGAGATTGCCAGACAGGCGGATGTGGAGAAGATCCGCTCCGACATTGCCTTCGCCGAGGGAAGTCGTCTGACTGATCCTAACACCTGGCTACGCCGCCTTGCTCTCAGCCATCGCCGCTACGGTGACGCCGGATATCTGCGGCGCATGCAGGGGCTTGGCGATCGGGTCACGGCGCAACGGCTTGGCGCCCATGCGAACCATATCTTCCGCACTGAAAATATCGCCGTGCTTACCAAGCTGCCGCTTGTCACGGCCGCCAGGCCGGAACGCGAGGTCGAATGACGGGGATGCCAGCCCAGGCGGAGCCATTGCGCGCTTGGCTGAGGCTGGCGTCGTCGCTCATGTCCTTCGGCAAGGGATCATCATGACCGGCGACACCCAGAGGCTGGACGACGCGTTTCTCGGCATGCGGCAGTCGCTCTACCGGGCGATCCTGCGGATCGTGCGCGATGCGGCCGAGGCCGAGGAGTTGACGCACGACGCCTATCTGAGAGCGCGCCGGGCGCTCGACCAGGGCACGCCTGGCAATATCGAGGCCTTTCTCTGGCAGACCGCTCGCAATCTCGCCCTCGATCACCTCCGCCGGCGCAAGGTGCGGGCCCTGCATGAGGAGCGGGAATTCCAAGCGGCCGATACCGTTGTTGTCGTCGATCCCCAGCCGAGCATCGAAGATCAGGCCATCCAGCGCGACCTGGTCAAGGCCTTCAATCGTGCGCTGCTGACGCTTCCGCCGCGCGCCCGTTCGGCCTGGTGCCTCAACCGGCTAGAAGGCCTTGCCTATCCCGAGATCGCCAGAAGGCTGGGGGTCTCGCCCAACACCGTGTTCAACGACATGAAGATGGCCATGGCCGTCCTCATGGAAATCCGGGAGAAAATGGAGCGATGAGCCGCGTACACGGGCGCGAATCTGCAATTTTTGGGAGGAGAACTGATTTGAAACGTCATCTATTCATATGCACCATTTCAGCGAAAGACCGTCATGCACGCAGTGACTGACAATGAGGACCAGGCGCGCTATCGGCATCCGGACCCGATCATAGACCAGGCACTCGAATGGGTGTTGAAGCGTCAGGCGGGGGAGGTCGATCAGGATGCGCTTGATGCCTGGCTGGCCGAAGGTGCGGACAGGGGCGCGGCCTTGGCACGGGTGCTGGCGCTCTATGAATGTCCCGCATTGACCGTCGCTTCCGCCCAGACGGCGACGGCATCGCTGCTGCCGGTCGAGGCCATCAGACACTCGCCGGCTATCACCCGGCGCTCTCCGCGTCTGTCTCTCGCGCTCGCGGCTTCGATCACCGCCGCCATCCTCGTGCCGCTGCTTGGAAGCGACTGGCTCCTCGGCTTGCAGGCCGACCATCGGACTGCTGCCGGCGAGATCGTCGCGGTCGATCTGCCCGACGGCTCCCGCATGCAGATGAACAGCCAGACGGCAGTGCGCCTCGATTTCACAGATGGTAGGCGGGCCGTGCGGCTTCTCGAGGGTGAGGCCTATTTCGAGGTGGCACATGACGCTGCCCGGCCGTTCAGCGTGACAGGGGCCTATGGCACTGTGACGGTGACGGGCACGGCTTTTGATGTGGCGCGCGGTGATGCAGAAGACGTCGTGCACCTGGAAAGCGGTCGCGTCGTCTTGACCCGCGATGGCGAGCAATCGAGCCCGGTTGCCATGACGCCGGGCCAGACGGCCGCCGTCGATCACACACGGATCGCATTCCTTCCTCAGGGAGACGATGAAAGCCGGCTTGCCTGGCGCGAAGGCTGGATCCAGCTTTCCGCCATTCCCTTGCGTGACGCCCTCATGGAGATCGGACGCCATACGGATCTCACCATCGTCACCCTGCCGGCCGCCGCCCTTGAAACCCCCGTCAGTGGCAGCTTCCGCATCGCCGAAGCGGATGCCGCACTCGACAGCGTGGCCACCGCAGCAGGGGCGCGCATCGAGCGATTGCCGGGCGGCATCTTATTCATTCGCTAAATTCTCAAGTTTTTTTTGTGAGACCGGCCGGGCTGACACGTCATCCCCATCAGAGCCGACGCGCATGACGCGCGGCGGCGGGGTGACAACAGGGTGACAAGGGCTTCCGGCCCGGGATCAAGATGGCAGAGCGTAGAGTATCGGTCGGCAAGCGCAGGCTTGCCATGTTCATGGTGTCCACGGCATTGGTATCGGCTTCGGCCGGTGTATTTGAGGTTCGAGCGCAGGATGCCGGGACAAGTCCGACGACGAACGGTCCCCGGGCGATCTCGATCCCTGCGCAGCCGCTCGATGCAGCCCTCAGGGCCTTCACCCGTCAGACGGGCTGGCAGGTCGGCTATGCCGCAGCCCTCGTGTCTGGCCGGACCTCAGCGGCCGTCGCCGGCGAAACCGATCCGCTGGTTGCACTGCGCGCCCTCACTGCCGGTGCCGGCATCGAGATCCGCGTGACAGGCCCCCGCACCGCATCGCTGGTTGCCGAAGGCACGATCGACGAAGCCGCTGCTGCCGGCACGACCGTTCTTGAGGAAATCACGGTCTCGTCCTCCGGCGGCGGCGTGAAACTCGGAACCGAGAGCGCAGGCGATACCGGCACCACCGTGATGGATTCGACCCAGGTCGGAATTCGCACAAGCAGCGGGGATGCCAACAGCTTTCTGCGCGGTCTGCCAAATGTGCAGTACCAGAACGACACCAACGAGAATGCCGGCGTTGAAAGCCAGGCACTCCTCAACACCAAGCCGCAAGAAGTCTCGATCTCAGGTGGGCGCACCTATGAGAACAACTTCATCCTGAACGGCATCGGCATCAACACGATCACGGGGACCGAGGAGCCGTACGACACCGGCAACCGCGGTGAACTGTCTGACGACGATACGGCCTACAATGCCGATCGCATCTATGGCTTGCATTCACAGACGGTGTTCGTGCCCACGGATTTTGTTAAATCCGCAACGGTCATCGACAGCAATGCGTCGGCCCGTTACGGCGCCTTCCAGGGCGGTGTCGTCGAGTACGAACTGATGCAGCCCGCAACCGACAGACTGAGAGCATTGGCCTCGGTGGAATACGAGAGTGATGACCTCGTCAAATACAATCTCGCGACAGAGGACGGTCTCAATCCGAATGCGATAGGTGAGCCGGAATTCTACAAGAAGAAGAAGGCCTTCTCCGTCACCGGTCCGATCACGGACAACATCGCCGTCATCGGCCAGTACAGCGTGACGGATGCCTGGACCAACAAGGCGAAGAACTACATCTACGGCGACGAGCTCGTGCAGTCCGAATCCAAGAATGAGTTCTACCGGTTTCAGGCCAATGCAGAGACGGATCTCGGCCTGTTCAAGCTGGAAGGCATTCACACCGACTACTATCAGGATTTCGAGTCGGACGATTACCGGGTCCTTGAGATTGATACTGCGACCCGGACCTATGCAGGCAAGCTCGAGAATTTGTACGAGTTCGAGGATTTTTCGCTCGGTGGCGTAGCGCTTTCCAACGTTTCTCTGACCAGCAAGATCACGGCATCGAAATCCGACGCGCTCAACCTCGGTGGCGATAACACGATCCGAAACTGGATCTCGACCTACTGGCGCACCATTTCGGGGACAAGAACCAAGGTCTTCGAATCGAGCATGCTCGACTGGTGCCGCGTCGATCCGACCTCGACCACCACCACATCTTGCCGAGAAGGCGGAATGGGCAAGGAGCGCGGTCAGGGGCAGGAAAGCTACACCTGGTCCCAGGCTCTGGCAGGCGATATTGAGAATGGTACTTTCCGGACCGGCTACGAGTTCGGCTACACTGAGGCGCACCGTTGGCGGGCAGAAGACTACGTTAGCTACACCTACAACGTCGCTCAAGCCTATACGGCCTTGAGGGCCGCGAACATTTCGACATTTACCTGTAACACGACGGAAGAGTGCTACGGCGAACAGTTCGCGTATAGCAAGACGGTCCACAAGGCGTACGATATCCATACGCAGATCATGCAGGCAAACGCCTATCTGGAGTTCGACCAGACCTTCGACTGGCTGAACCTCCGCCCCGGCATCCGCATCGACTATGACGACTATCAGGGCAACCTGAACATATCTCCGCGCCTGGTTGCGACGGTAACGCCGATGGAGGATTTCAGCATTTCCGGTGGTTTCAACCGGTACTACGACGCTGCCAATCTTTCTTACGCAATTCGTAACCAGCAACCACGCGTCACGACCTACTCAAGGACGCCGAGCTCCACAGGTGTCGTCAGGGATTTCACAACGACGCCGACGCAAACCTATTACACCCTTGATGCTGCGGATCTGAAGACGCCCTATACGGACGAGTTCACTGCCGCGATCAACTTTACCGATCCTTTGACCGAGGGTGAATGGCGCTTTCGCTATCTGCACCGTAGTTCTCGTGATCAGTATTCTTCGCAGACGCCCACGAATACGTCCTATGTGCTGACCAACAATGCCAAAGGCTCATATGATTCCCTGACGGCCGAATATGCCAAGGAACTGCCGACAGCCACCTGGAACCCGGCGGACAATTCCCTCCTTGCCGCCTCAATTACCTGGGCAGACAAAAATGTCTCAGCCGACAGTTACTTCGTCGACGAGGACGATCTGGAAAACCGGATTTCATACAAGGGAACATCCTACACGCAGGCTGGCTTCAAAGCCGTCACCGGCAACATGGACATTCCGCTGCGCGCCCAGGTCGGTCTCTCCGCCAGCTTCTTTGACGAGCGGCTGACGCTTGGTCTCGCTGCCAACTACAACTTCGCATATGATGGCGTCGAGGACACCGACGACAATGAGAGCATTGATGGAGTGCTGCATGACGTCTGGGATGACAAGGCTTTCGCTGCCGTGCTGACCGTTGATTTGAGCGGCTCTTACAAGTTCGCATCCGTGGACGAGCATGGAATGACCGTGAACTTCAAGGTCGTCAATCTCTTCAACGAGCTTGGCAACGCGACGTCATCGAGCAGCAATCCCTGGGTCATCGGCCGCACTCTCTGGGTCGGCGCCTCTGCGGAGTTTTGAGCCGCCCTCGGTGTATCGGACAGTGCCGCTGCCACGCCGTGCGGCACTGTATCTTCGACCCGCCAGGGAGCCTGGCCAACGCTAGACGCTTCAGGTGTCGTCGGGGCTGATGTTCAGGCGTCGCATCTTCTCCCACAGTGTGGTTCGCGACACGCCAAGCGCTTCGGCGGCTTCCTTGGGTGATCCGTCGGCGCGCGCGAGGGCCGCCTTGATGTGAGCCCGTTCGGCGGCGTCGCGCACGTCGGCGAGTGTGGCATTCATGTCTGGAACGACGCCAAGGCCTGTGTCCGCTACGACCAGACCCTCGGGGAATAGCTCCGCCTCGGACAGGACATGGCCGTCACCCATGGCGACGGCGCGGTCGACGCGGTTGATCAGTTCGCGGATGTTTCCGGGCCAGCGGTGGCGCTTGGCCGCTTCATGAGCCGCCTGGTCGACGACGATGCTGCCGTGCCCAAGCCTTGATGCTGCGGCAGATGCGAAGCTCTCGAGCAGTGACGGCAGCTCTTCATGTCTTTCTCTGAGCGGCGGCAGCTTGCAGGCGATGACGTTGATGCGGAACCAGAGATCCTTCCGGAACTGGCCGTCTGCCACCATGGCGCCGAGATCCTTGTTGGTTGCGCAGACGAGACGCGCTCCGAATTTGCGTGTCTCGCTTCCCCCAAGCCGTCGGAATTCCCGCGTTTCCAGAATGCGCAGCAACTTCACCTGCAGCACGGGGGACAGGTCGCCGATCTCGTCCAGAAACAGCGTGCCTTCGTCGGCCTCCTCGAAGAAGCCGCGATGCATGCCCGAAGCGCCGGTAAAGGAACCGCGCTCATGGCCGAAAAGCAGAGAATCCGCGAGTTCTGCTGGCAATGCGCCGCAGTTAACAGGGACAAACGGCAGGTTCTTGCGTGGGCCGGCCTCATGGACATAGCGGGCCGCGACCTCCTTGCCGGTTCCCGTCTCCCCGAGGACGAGGACCGGCAGATCGATTTCGGCTGCCCGCAAAAGTGTCGCGCCGATCTTGCGCATCGCACTGCTGCCGGAAAATGCGGCCCCAACCTGTGGCCCGCTGCTCTTGCGGCGGCTGATACCCTGCAAGGTCTCGACAAGCTGATCGAGATCGAAAGGTTTGCTGACGTAATCGACCGCGCCGTCCCGCACCAGGCGAACGGCCTGGTCGATGTCGCCATAGGCCGTCATGAAGATGACCGGGACCAATCCGAAGCGTTCGAAATGCCGGCGCATGATGGTTTCGCCGTCGCCATCCGGCAGCCGGATATCCGAGAGGATGATGTCGGGTGCTCCAGCCTTGAGCGCTGCATTGGCTTCTGCTGCCGAACGCGCCCATCTGACGGTGAAGCCTTCCAGGACAAGTCTTTGTTGCAGCGACTGGCCAAGCGTCGCGTCGTCCTCGACCACCAGTATGCGACCTGCCGTCATGATGTCATCTCCGCTCGGCCCTGCTGCGCCGTCGCCAGCGTTAACTGGACATTCGTTCCCGTGTTGTCGCTGCGGATGGACAAATCAGCTCCGATCCGCTCGACCAGGGAGGCAACGATCCAGATCCCGATGCTGCGTTCCACGGGGATGTCGTTGACTCGGCCCGAAATCATGGCGGCGACGATCTCGGGCGGCATCCCCGGTCCCTCGTCGGCGACGCTGAGCACAACCGTCTGAGCATCCTTGCGGGTGAGAGAAACGGTGACGGTGGATCCTGGCGGTGACGCGCGAACGGCATTCAGCATCAGATTGATCAGAATTTGGCGCAGGGCATCGACGTCCACCCGGAACTCAGTCGGCTCCTCGAACGTCCAGGCAAGCCCGACGCCGGCACGGCCGGCTTCTGGAGCAATCAAGATCTCGAGGTCGCGAATATCCTGAGCGGTGATCATTCTGGAACCGGACCGCCGGCGATAGGTGGAGAGCGTGACGTCGACCACCCGGCCGATGCTGTCGAGCCCGTTCTCCAGAAATGCCAGCGTTTCCTTCCGCACATCCTCGCGGTCGCCAAAGCGCTTGAGCGTGGAGATGCCGTTCTTCAGCCCGGCCAGCGGATTGCGCACCTCGTGCGCGATGCTGGCCGCCATGCGTGCGAGAAGACCGTCACGTTCCTGCTGCGCCATTTGTTCAAGGATGTTGACCCTCTGGGCTTCTGATTGCTCGCGCATCGCCAGAGCCGCTTCCAGCTGGCGCAATTCGTTGCCACGTCGCCAGTCGGCCCCGTTTGTCGAGGAGCCCCCCGGATCTGCCAGCCGGTCAATAAACCCATCCAGAGGCCTGAGCGAACGCCGTGTTACGACATAAGCCGCAGCCGCAGCGATGATGGCCACCAGGATGTCGATACCGATTGCCGCATTGGATGCGGCATCTGTCGCCGCCTCAAGCGGCTGCGTGTCGAAGGTCGCGGCGAGATAAAGACGCCCCTCGGTCATGCCATAACTGCGCGCAACCAGGAGAACGGATCTCTCCGAAACCAGTCGCGCGCTGGCGTCGTCGGGGCCGCTGGCTTGCGCCTCGGTCAAGGCAGCATCGAGCAGATCTCCATCGCTCTCGGCCAGCGTCACCGTAATCGCTTCACCGGATTGGTCCATCCAGCGTGCTGCGATGCTTTCTTCCAGAAGCGCGGTGCGAAACTCAAGCGACGCCGCCAGGGTCCGCTGCACGGATTGCCGGGCATCTTCCTCTTTGATCTCGGCAGCAATATTGCCGGCGACGGCATCGAGGAAGACCAGCGCCTGATCGCGCAGGCCCGTCTCGTTGCTCGACCGCAAAGCCATGATGCCGATCTGGGTCGTGCCGACTGCCACCAGGAACATCGCGACTGCCACGAAGAGTGGCAGCGCGACGGAGAGAGGCAGTTTGGGACGCGAAAGTGAGGACATGCAGATTGATTAGACCAACTCGCGCTTGGCCTGCCAGCACATTATTGCAGCCGAGGCCTCATCGTTCCATGATCAGGACGTCGCCTGCCATGTCGGGTGCGATGCGGTCGAGCCAGGGCGCGCTAAACCAGTTCGTCCGCAGTGGCCGTGGTGTACGGCCCAGCACCACCGCACGCACATCGCCGATCCCGGCCGGGATGGCGCAGGCACTGTCCGGTGCGACATGGCGCGTGTAGCTGCAACCGAAACGGTCAGCGATCTCGGCCAATCCGGCATCCTTCAGCTGCTTGTCTGCAACATGCGCGATCTGCGTCACCTGCCAAATACCGTTGAGAAGCGCCCATTCGACGAGAGGGGCCAGGTGGTCTTCGCCGCAATCGCGCACCACCAGCGTCCGTGCCGTATCGGGCAGTGGCGTCTTGCCGACGAATAGCACCGGGCCGCTATGGCAGCTCGGCAGGCGCAAAAGGCCATCCGGATCCCAGGTCGTGCGGTCCATCCTGGCCTCGACCTGGTGATGGAACCAGCCCTGGCAGGGCAGAACGAGGAGGGTCTGGCCCGGCTGCGTCTCGCAGCGGAGAATGTGCTCGGGATCGCCTTCATCATAGTGCAGGATCGAAGCCACGTCCGTTTCTGCCGTAACCGATTTAAGTTCGCTGATCGCGTCACTCGCCCGCTCACGGATCAACCGACGCACCCGAGCCTGATCGGCTGCCGCATGGATCGCATGCGTGTCGATGATGGTGTGTGCTGAGAGGCTAGCGCCGCTTCTCTGGGCAATCGCGCCCGCACGTTCCGCAACGTGAGCGACCTGTCCATCGATGACGGCGAACCGCACGGCCTCGAGAGCCGGCAGCACCGGCATGTCGTTACGCGGCGCGGGTTTCCGCTGGGGCGCCCTGTCCCTGTTGTCGACGGCCTGCACTTTCGGAGCCACTGAAACCCAATCGCTTCGCTTGCCGAGCGACTGGTCGGCCCGCGTCAGCACACCGTCAAGGGCGTCGTCGCCCGAGAGCGTCAGCTGCGCACCCGAGACATAGGCGGCGCGACCTAGGAGATGGCCGGCGACCGGCACGGTAAGCAGCAGGAAGATCACGGTCAGGATACCCATTACCGTCGCGTCCAGCGCTCCGTGGGCGATGACGCTGCCGATGATCACCAGGCCAGCACCCAGCGTTCCCGCTTTCGTGGCGGCATGCATGCGTTGAAACGGATCGGCAAGCTTGATGACGCCGAGAGCGGCGATGCAGAGAAACACCACGCCGGCGAGCTTGAACAGAATGGACAGGATTGCGAGCATCACGCATCCTCCTTTTTCTTCTCGAGAAGAGCAGACAGCGAACACGTTGCAAGGAACCCGATCAATGCGATCCCGAAGGCGACGTCGAGGAATTCGCGCCGGCCGGTGACGATCATCGTCAAGGCGGCGATCGCGACGGCAATGCCGGTCAGCATGTCCAGCGCAATGAAGCGGTCGGCATAGCCGGGCCCGGTCACCATGCGGACGGCCGCAAGAAGCAGCGGTACCATCAGGACGGCGATCATGATGGCGGCAAATGTTGATAGAAACCCATCCAGAAGCGCAATCATCCTTCGATCTCCTTTATGCGTGTTTCGAACGTGTTCTTGATGCTGTCCACCACCGCCTCGGGCTGTGGCGCATCCAAAACGTGAACATAGAGGGTGCTTAGATCCTCGCTGACATGCAGCGAGGTCGTGCCCGGTGTCAGGCTCACGCAGTTCGCAAGCGCCGTGACGCCCGCTCTGCTGCGCAGATCAAGCGGCACGGCGAGGATCGCCGGCTTGAGCTGCGAGCTGTCGCCAAGCACCTGGCGGGCGACGGCAATCGACGAACGGACGAGTTCGTTGATGAAAACCAGTCCCAGTGTCATGGACCTGCCGATACGCTTGACGATGGTCATGGCGACACTCCTGCTGTGGTGTTTTGGTCGATGATGGCGCCGATCAGTTCGCTACGATTGCCGATGCTGTCGGCGGCGAGGTTGGAGAATGCGACCAGAGGTTCCGGATTGATGCCGATGGCCAGCGTGATGGCTCCAAGCACCACGATGGGCGCCATCATGGCAGCCGGCACATGGCGCACCCGGGTCTTGCGCACGGGCTCCTTCCAGAAAGCCTCGATCCAGATCTTGCTCATCGAGAAGATCGTCAGGAGGCTGACAAAGAGGGCGATGCCTGCCAGCCACGCCTCATCGCCCTGGAAGGATGCGTCGACCACCATCAGCTTTGCCCAGAAGCCGGAAAGCGGCGGAATGCCGGCCAGAGACAGGGCAGGGATGGCGAAAAGTACTGCCAGCCACGGCGAGGACTTCATCAATCCGCCGGACTTGCGCAGGTCGAAGGAGCCCGTCGCCCGGTGGATTGCGCCTGCGATGAAGAACAGGTTCGCCTTCACCACGATGTGGTGGATGATGTAGAAGACCGCGCCTGCCATGGCGAGCGGCGTCGCGATCGCCAGCCCCAGCATGATATAGCCGATCTGGCTGATGATGTGGAACGACAGGATCCGGCGCACATCCCACTGCACTGCCGCACCGAAAACGCCGAACAGCATGGTGCCCGCGGCAAACACGCCGATCAGCGGCTTCAAGATCCCGTTGTCGACTTCGAACAGGAGGGTGAAAACGCGGAAGAGTGCGTAGACGCCGACCTTGGTCAGGAGCCCTGCGAACACCGCCGACACGATGATCGATGCCGTGTGGTAGGACGCCGGAAGCCAGAAGAACATCGGGAAGAAGCCGGCCTTGATGCCGAAGGCGAGCAGGAACATCATCGCCGACAGGGTAAGCGCAGCCGACGATTCCGTCTGCGGCAGGACCATGGCCAGATCTGCCATGTTCAAGGTGCCGGTCGCACCGTAGAGCAGCCCGATCGCCATCAGGAAGAGGATGGTCGAAAGCAGGTTGAGGACGGCATATTTGATCGCCCCGTCGATCTGGGCGCGGGTCCGGTCCAGCGTGATCAAGCCGAGTGTTGCGATCAGCATCACTTCGAACCACACGTAGAGATTGAAGATGTCGCCGGTCAGAAAGGCACCGTTCACGCCGATCATCAAACCCAGAAACAGGGGGTAAAAGCCTGAACGGACCTGGCGCTGGCGAAGGTCGGCGACGGAGAAGATCAGGGCGCAGAGCGCCAGAAGGCTCGAGATCACCACCATCGCGACGCTGAAACGGTCGGCGACGAAAACGACGCCGAAGGGTGGCATCCAGCTTCCGAAGGTCTTGGTCAGGATGCCGCCCGCCATCACCGCATTGGCGAGGACGAGGGAAGCGCCGAATGTCAGGATCATGACGGTGAGCGCGATGATGCGCTGCACCTCCGGCCGCGAGTGAAAGGCGGCAGCCAGCGCCGCCCCGATGAGCGGCAGGACGACGGGCCACAGGAGAAGTGTGTCAGCCATTGCGGACGGCCTCCTTTTCGAAGGGCGAGCCGAGTGCTTCGGCATCGTTATGTTCGTCGGTAAAGACCGAGCCGAGCGTGTAGTAGGCCTTGAGCACGAGGGCTGCGGCGAACGAGACGAGCGCAAAGCCAATGACGATCGCGGTCAGGATGAGTGCCTGGGGCAGGGGATTTGCAGCCCCTTCGCCCAGCGTCTGTGATCCCTGTTCGATCACGGGGGGCGCCGTGAACTGCAGGCCGCCTGCGACGAAGATCAGGAGGTTCGCTGCGGTGGACAGCAGCACGACCCCGAACAGGATGCGCATCACATGGCGCGACAGGAGGAGGTAGATGCCGGCACCCATCTGGGCGGCGACGGCAAACGCGTAGATCAGGCTCACTGTTCTACTCCTTCATAAAAACGGAAGACCAGGGAAAGCACACCGCCGATGACGACCATGAAAACGCCGATATCGAAGGCGGTTGCGGTGCCGAGATGCGTGGAGCCGAGCTCGAACCACCAATGCGTCAAGAACGATCGATCCGAGATGAGGCCTGGGATGCCGCTGACGAAGGCGAGCACAAGACCCAGGCCGATCAGTACGACCGGGTGGACGATCAGCGCCTTGCGGGCCTTCGCCACGCTGTCGGAGAGAGCAAGCAGGGCAAAGGCGAGAGCTGCGAACAGCCCGCCGATGAAGCCGCCGCCCGGCTCGTTATGGCCGCGAAACAGCATGAAGACAGCCGCGCCCAGCAGAAGCACGAAGAACAGGCGGGACATGGTGGAAAAGATGACGGACATGGTCGGTCACTCCTTGTTGCGGGCGGGTTTCAGGGAGCCGCGCAGCAGTCCCCATGCGGCAATGGTGGCAATGGCGACGACGACGATCTCGCCGAGCGTATCGATGGCGCGGTAATCGACTAGAATGACGTTCACGACATTGCGGCCATAGGCTTCGAGGTAGCTGGTCTCGCCGAAATAGTCGGAAAGGCGCAGGTCGATGGGTGTGACGCCGATGGAGGCAAGCGCGATGAACATCATCCCGGCGAAGCCCGCGGCGATCACGCCGTCGCGCCGGCGCTCGGAAAGCGTGCGCGAGTGCCGACGTCGCGACGGCAGTTTGAGGAGCACGGCCGTCATCAGGATCACGATCAGCGTTTCAACGGCCATCTGTGTCAGAGCGAGGTCCGGAGCGCCGTTCAACATGAAGATCACAGCCGAGCCGAAGCCGACGATGCCGACAGAGACGAGGCCTGCAATCAGCGAGCGGACAATGATCGTCGCCAAGGCACCGACCACCGTCAGCATCAGGACGAGTGCGACCGAGAAGCGGATGCTGCCCTCAGAGGCGAGGAAGTCGGCCGACGGGGCCGCGAGGAAGGCGATCGCCAGGCCCAGGGTGACCACCAGGACGACGAGTGTGGTGTAGCGATGCTGATCGCCGTTCTGGAGCACCCTGGTCGACAGGCGTGCCGTCGCGAGGACGCCGTTCAGGGCCTTGTGGTAGAAGCGATCGCCGAGGAAGGCATACAGCGTGTCGTAACGACGGAGCGCGTTGTGGATCCGGGTCCACTGGATGACGATGACAGCGCCGATCGCGACGACGAGCATTGACAGGGCCAGCATCGGGGTCAGGCCGTGCCAGAGCTTGAACGAAACGTCGACCGGCTGGCCGAGGAGTGCCGAGGCTGCGGGGCCGATGAGCCACTGTCCGGCGGGCGCGGGTATAAGACCGATCAGAATGCCGCCGGCGGCCAGCAGCAAGGGGCCTGCCAGAAGGCCTGATGTCTCGCCATGATGGATCTCACGCACAGTCTCTGACTTGAAGTAGAACGGCCGGATCGACACGACGCCGGCCACGCCGACCATGACGGCATTGACGAGAACCGCAGCCGCGATGGGCAGGATGTTCCAATCATTGGCAAGCTGCGCCTCGAACAGATACTCCTTCGAGATGAAGCCGACAAAGGGCGGCAGGCCGGCCATCGAGAGGCTGGCGAGGACGGCAGCAACGGCGGTGACCGGCAGGAAGCGGGCGAGGCCCGCCAGCTTGTGCAGCCGGGTTTCACCCGTCGCATGGATGGCGGTGCCGGCGCAGAAGAACAGGGCCGCCTTGTAGAGGGCATGGCTGAGGATAAAGCCGACCGTGGCGACAGCCGCGACTTCGCCTGTCAGGCCGATCAGCATCACCAAAATGCCGAGCGAGGCGACGGTCGACTGGGCGAGAACCGCCTTGAAGCCTTCGGCACGAAGCGCCTGCAAGGCAGCAATGATCATGGTCAGAGAACCGAAGATCACCAGTGTATGTCCAAAGCCCGGCATGCCGGCAAACACACCGTCGAAGCGGGCGAGCAGGAAGACGCCGAGCTTCACCATGGTCGCCGAATGCAGATAGGCGGAGGCGGGCGTCGGAGCGGCCATGGCATTGGGCAGCCAGAAGTGGAACGGGAACTGCGCGCTCTTGGTGAATGCGCCGATCATGATCAGGACTGCGATCGGGATAGCCCAGGTGCTGGCCACCAGCTCATTCGAGCGTGCGAGGACTTCCGTGAATGAGAAGGTGCCGAGCGTCATGCCGATGAGAAGAATGCCGGCAAACAGCGCGAGACCTCCGCCGCCGGTGACGATCAGGGACTGCAGGGCCGACTTGCGTGCTGCTTCCTTGTGACCGTCGAAGCCGATCAGCAGGAAGGAGGCGAGGCTTGTCAGTTCCCAGAAAACGAACATGACAATGAGATTGTCCGACAGGACGGTTCCCAGCATGGCGGTCATGAACAGCATGATGAGGCTGAGGAAACGACCGATCTCACCGCTTGGCTTTTCGGCGAAATAGGCCCCCGCATAGATCACCACCAGCGTGCCGATACCGCTGATCAGCAGGCCGAACAACAGTGAAAAGCCGTCCAGGCGGAATGCGAGTTCGACGCCGAGCGAGGGCACCCAGGCCAATTGGGCGATCAGTGCCTGTCCGTCTGCCACCGGCGCGACATGCATGAGTAGCGAGGCAAAGATGAACAGAGGTATAAGGCTTACCACCCAGCCGGTGTATCGCCCGAGCAGCGATGAGGCCGGTTTGGCGATGACGGCCCCGGCCAGTGCGATCAGTATGGTCCACTCAAAGTTCACGGTACGAGTTCCTCTTGTTGTCCACCATGAGACAGCAAGAGGCGTGCCAGTTTTAAACTATAAAAATATCAGTATTTTAGCTGTCCGCCTTATCGAGGTGTGTTCGGATTTCCGAACGGCGACCTGTCGGAATTCGGAATTCCGAACGCGCGAACACTCTTGAATCTGCACAACTCCGAGGACGTCTCTCCTCAAGTCTGCATGGCCGCGCAGTCGAACGGAGGGGAACCATCTGCCTGCCGAAACGATTTCCCAAAGTGGAATTCGGTGGCAAAAGCCCCGACCGCGTCCATGCACGAACATCGCGAAGGAGAATACGCATGCTCAAGTTTATCGGTGGCACCATCGGGGTCATATTTCTGATCGGATTGGCGGTGGTCGTTCTGCTCCTGATGTTGATTTTCTAACGCCGGACGCTGCCAGCGTCCGGAGGTAGTATGTCATGGCACGAACGCACGCCTCCACCCATCAAGATGATGAGGCGACGAAACCAAAGGAGTGACAGATGACACTAAAACGCACACTCGCGATGATGGCGATGCTCACTTGCGGGGCTGCGGCCTCTCCTGCTTTGGGACAATCCGCACCATACCCTGGGAACGACAATCCTGCCGAACTCTTCGGATACGACATTGAGGTCAGTGAAACGGACAATGAGCGCGTTGCCGACAACGCGTTGCGTGCCGTCCAGCGTGCGAGAGAAACGGCTGAGGAGGTGAAAATGGTCTTCGGCGCCACGCGTTTCCAGTTCGTGGCGCTGAAGCAGGACAGCATGGACGTCGTGGCGCCGGAGCTTGAAAAAAGGCAATCCGACGTCTCGCGCCTGCAGGCCGCCGTAGAGAGCAGCGCATTGTTCTATACAGCCATGCGAAGTGAGGGTGTCGCCGCGAGCGATGTCATCGGCGCTGATCTTGCCGACGGAGACAGTCGCTTGAGTTCCGAAAAGCGCGTGACGATCTATCTGGCGCCGTGAGGGTGAGAAGCCTCTTGTGAGGCGCTTTGATAGCCTGGGAACGCGCCTACCGCCGACCCCGGCTTATTCACACCGCGCCGGCAAATCGGTCCGGGTAGCCGGTGGTCCGCTTCACCCTGATCGACGGTTCCAGAAATGCTGGGCAACCGCCAGGACAAGGCCAACCGCGACCGCCGGGACCAGATCATCCAGCATGACGCCCCAACCGGATGGCACCTGCTCGACATAGGCCATTGGCCAGGGTTTCAATCTGTCGAAGAACAGGAAGAGAGCCGCAAACGGCACCAGCATCCGCCAGCCCGCTTGGCGGATCAGCGCGGCGCCGATCAGGAAGGCCGCCACTTCATCGATGACGATCCGGCGGTCATCCTTCACGCCGGTTGCCAGATCGATCGCTGACGAGACGTAGACTCCGAGGGCGAAGATGAGCAAGGCAAACATCGGAACCACGAGCCTCGGCATCTTGATGGACACGACCAGCAGCGGCAAGAGCGCGAAGACTGCCAGCCCCGCTCGCAGCGGAACGACCAATCCTGTTCCGAACCAGGTGGCCATGAGCCACTGCCACATCGGAACCAGACCGACGCCTGGTGGTTCGAGAACGTAAAATTCGGTCATGGGCTCCTGAAAACATTTGTCTCGATGGGCGCTTGTTTCATGCGGAACGCAAGCGGCATATTCACCCACTTATGGAGCCTTAAGCTGAAATTCGAGACGATCACGTGAAGTTTTTCTTCGCCCGCTCAGTCGCAGCCGTGAGGTGATCTCAGGATTGCCTGTGAACGCTTGCCGCCCTGCTCTTGATGGTGATCACAATACAGGGCCTACTCCGTTGCATGCGATCTATAATTGCCGACACTGCCCAGAAAAATTCCAGAATTCTGATGCTTGCAGGCCTAGCCGTCGTGCTTGGCTTGGCTGGTTACCTGGTGTTGGCAGCCGAGAGGGAAGGCGAGTCTCTCGCGATGCCGGAGACGGGGACCGCAGCGCCGCTTGCGGCGAAAGGTGCAGCAGCATTTGCGGGCGGCGGCTTTGGCGGCATTTCGCAAACCTCCCTGGAAACCAATGCCGTGCCGTTCAAGCTTGTCGCAGCAGCGCTTGTCATGGACGAACAGTTGCGCGATCCGACGGCGCCGACTGATCTTACAACGCTGCAGCGGGTGATGCGGCGCTTTGGCTTCCTCTATCCGCAGAGCGTCGACGGCGCACCGGCTGAAATGCGCCTGCCCCTTGCCGAGAAACCACTGGGGATGACCCACGGCTTTATCGCGCCCATTGGCGGCGCGAGGGTCGAGGTTGCCAATCTTGGCTGTGCGGCGTGTCATGCCGGGGTTGCCTACTCGCCCGACGGGAAGCCGCAGCCGGACCGTGTCGTGCTGGGAATGCCCAACACATCACTAGATCTCGAAAGCTACACCCAGGCGATCTTCATCGCGCTCCGCCGCCATGTGAGCGACCCTGCCTTATTGTCAATGGTCGACACGCTGTTTCCGCCAATGGGCTGGCAGGAGCGCGCCTCGCTCCGCTGGATCGTTCTGCCGCTTGCGCGCGGCCGGCTGGCGACACTGGCAGATGCAACACGCGCGCTGGCGTTCCCAAACGGTCTTCCGGGGGCGACCAATGGCGTCGCCGCGCTCAAGTTCCAGATGGGAACGCCGCTTCTGGGGGGCGGGGCGGGAGATCGTGGGTTCGTCTCGATACCCGACCTCGGCTTGCGCCATCATCGCAGCCGCCTGCTTGTCGATGGGGCCTATGCCACCCCGTCGGGCAAGGCTGATCCGCACGAACTCGCCGTGATCACCAGTTTCTTCACCGTGCCGAGTATGGGGGTGACGCCAGAGATGGCCCGGCGGCATATTCCCGAGGCCGAGGCGATCTTCGCCTGGCTCGCCGACTATCGCCCGCAAGCCTATCCCGGTCCGATCGACCGGGTGGCGGCTGAGCAAGGTGCGGCGCTCTATGCCAGGGGCTGCGCATCGTGTCACGGCAGCTTCGATTGGAACGCTGGCGTGCCTCGGCTCGCCAGCTATCCCGACTGGATCGGCGACGTGGGGACCGATCTGCTGCGCGCGCAGGCTGTCGACTCCGAACTTGCCGAGGCGATCCGCACATCGGCCTACGGCACGGCAATATCGGTGACGAACGGGCAAGGCTACGCGGCCCCACCACTTGCCGGGGTGTGGGCCTCTGCGCCCTATCTCCACAATGGCTCGGTCCCAAGCCTTGCCGCGCTGCTCGACTCGTCTCTGCGCCCGGAACGGTTCATGGTCGGCGGGCACGCGCTCGATTGGCAAAGCATGGGCCTGCGGCTGACCCCAGAGGGCGACTATCCGGCGGGCTACACGCCCTTCGCTGAACCGCAATGGGTCGACACAACGCAGCCTGGGCTGGGCAATAGCGGCCATGCCTATGGCAGCGATCTCACTCCGCAGGAGCGGCAGGCGCTGATCGCGTTCCTCAAGCTGCTTTAGTCGAGCAATACTTCGGCAAGCGGCAGGCGGGCGCGGGGGAAGGGTGGACCGTCGCGTCTGCCGATCCGCAAAGCGCTGACCAGCCGGCGGTCGCCCCCAATCCCATGGGCGGCGCAAATGGCGCCCGCTGTCGCCGGGTCATCGGCAAGGGCGGCGAGGACATTGCCCCCCAAGCCGGTCGCATCGACCTCCAGCCACAGCCGGTAAAAAGCGCGTCCGCTGTCGAACGGGTGCTCATTTGCAGCACGGTGAAACAGCACGACGGCGGCCGCGTTGGTGAAGCCCTTGGCCTCGGCCAGCAAGACAGGTGCGATGCCAAGCGCTGCGAGCGGGCGAAACAGCGGCCCCAGTACAGTACCGGCGCCCCAAGCCTCAATACCCGAAAGCTGCATCGCCGCCGCATTCAGCCCGTCGCGTGCCCAATCGGGATGACGCGGGCTAAGACGCATCCAGTGCCGCAACTCGGCGCGGAAGCCGTCGCCGCGGATGATCGCATAGCTCGCCTGATCATATAGTGCGGCAGCGGCGGCGATGGCCACGGGATCGGAAACGACCACCCGATCTTCGCCAAGTAGTGCTTGTGCTGCGGCGAGGTCCTGCGGCGATGGCGGCAGGAAGGGCCCGCGCCACGATGCCCGTGCCTCCAGCACCGCCAGCAGCGGATCGGGCTCGGCCCCCGGAACGAAGGTCAGCCGCGCCACCGGCCTCAAGCCGCCCGCCGCCTCACCGTCGAGCCGCTCGACCCGCGTTGCAAGCCCAGCGGCCGAGGCAGCGATCGCCGCACCCTCTGCCGCCGCCCCAAGGCTGATCGCGGCATCATTGCCTCGGGGATCACCGACTGATAGCCGCCGTGCCGTGTCTTCCAGCAAGATCAGCGCTTCGCCATCGAGCCGCCAGCGCGCGGGCTGGACATTATGGACGCTCGGTGCGGCCATTGCCGCGGCGACGAGGGAGCGTAGTCCATCGGCGTTCATGCGATATCCTTGCGGAACAGGTGCAGCTTGTGGAGCCATCGGCCGTTCATCTTTTCGACTTGCCTGCGGCTCGCCGGGTTCTCGTCGGCGATCCATGTTCCACCGACAGTCTCATAACCCGCAGCGCGCACCCGTGCGAGCGTCTCGGCCAGCATTGCGCTCATGATCCCTTGGCCGTGTGCCGCTCGGGCGACCGAATAGAAGATGATAACTGCGCGCTTCCGGTTCATCCGGTATCGCAGGAAGTGCCACGGCGTGGTCAGTCCGATCCGTGAACGTGTCGTCTTGAGGAAGCCGTTGAGGTCCGGGATGGCGATGATAACGCCCACCGGCACCCCGTCCCGCTTTAGAACCGAGGACAGGCGTGGATCGAGGATCGTGCTGAGCTCGCCCGCCTGGAACTGGAATTCCTCCGGTGTCAGGGGTACGAACATCGGATTGTTATCGAAACCGTCATTGAGCAGCAGCCGTGCTTCCTCCATGCGCTCGGGGAAGGTGCCCTTGCGGATCGGGGCAAACGTATAGCGCGCACGATCAAGCGCTGCAGACGGCGGGGGCGCGCGCGTAAGGTCGATCTCGAAGGTGGTCATGGGGAAGAAGGAGGCAAAGCCGTTCGCCTCAAGCAGCCGCGGCAGCCAGGGCGGGCCGACGATCATATCGGTGTACGCAGTCTCCTCGAACCCCGCGGTCATCACCCCGCATTGCTGCATGGCTGTCAGGTTGAAGTTGCCGACCAGCTCCGTCATCCCCTGGTCGCGGGCGAAGCCTTCGGCGGCATTCAGCAGCATCCGGGCTGCCTCGGGGTCATCGGCACAATCGAAGAAGCCAAATTGTGCCCGTCGCAAGCCCCAGCGCTCGTTCGATTGGCGGTGCAGGTGGGCGATGATCCGGCCTACCGGCATTCCGACGCGGTGCACCGTCCAGAAGCGGAAGGCATTGCCTGCCTGCCATAGCGGGTTCTTCACCGGGTCGAGCATCCGCATCAAGTCCCCCCGCATCGGCGAGACATATCCGATGTGTGGCGGATAGGCGTTGAACGGGGCGTCGAAGAAGGCGTCGCGGTCGCCTTGGCGCAAGGTGAGGCTCATGGGGCACGCTCCAGCAGCCGAGCAACGATGGTGAGTTCCCGCGTCAGCCGCGCTTCGTCCAGAGCACCGCCCGAGATCGCGAGAAAACGCGGAGAAGGCGCTGGAGAAAGCCGAAGCAGATGGCTGGCGCCATAGCGGGCGAGCAACTCGCGCGCGGCGCCGGTCAAGGTCTCGCTCATCGGATCGCGCGCAGCCGTCACCACGGGTTTTGCGGCGAGCGCGGCCAGTAGGTCCGCTGGCAGATCGGAGAGCGCCTCGGCGGTCACCGTTACCGCATTTGCGAGCAGGGGGTGTGCTGCAAGAATTGCCGCTTCATCGGGCGCAGCTCGAGCGATGGGAGCCAGTATCCCCTCGCCGCGCACGGGTGTATCCGCGAAACGTTCAATGAGCAGCACCAGCGCCGCAGCCGCTCCTCCCGTGGCGGCAAGGGCGGGATAGAGCGCGGCAGGGGCGCCGGCGAAATACGCGGCCAGTGCGGCCAACACGCCGGCTCCCGCGACCAGCAGCACGTCACCCAGCAGCCCGAGCGGACGGCTCGCCACACCAGCAAGGCGAGAGCAGGCAAGGACAAACACAATGGCCGCAAAGGATCCGCCGCGGAACGGCAGATCCGGAAAGGCGAAGGCGAAATCGGTCGCCAGCAGAGGCAGTGCCAGCGCAAAGGCGAGCGCAAGCATATCCACCGCGTGCCGCTCAGCCAGCGATATCGAACCACGTTGCGCCCACAGATGCGTGAGAATCGCCACGACAACCGCTGCCTGAAACAAAGCAAGCGCGATCAGAGCGGGGCCGGCCCACACCAGTTGGAAGATGATCGCCAGCAGCGAGAATGCGCCCGCCCCAGACAGCGCCAACAACTTGACCAGGCGTGGCGCATGGCGGCGCACCATTTCCTCGGCAAGGCGCAAGGTGACAAATGGCAGCCACGCTGCCACGAGCATCTTCGCCGCGACCAAAACCGGCGAAGACAGCGCCGACCCCGCCAACCGCAAAGCGAGAAGGAGCACGATCATGGTCAGCAGGCGCGCAAGATGCGCTGCCACCCCACCACCGCGTGCAGCCGGCGCGACCCCCACGCGCGCCACCAGCGCGGCGGCGAGTCCAATAGCCGTTAATAGGGCGCCTATCGCTGTCATGCCAGGAGCTTTGCCATGAAACGCCTCACCAGCACCCGTTTCGCAAAAGCAAGTGGCGGCAGCAGCGGCCGTTCGACCCGCTGGGCGTGGGGGTTGAAGAAATAGCCCCGGCAATCGGTGCCGCCGGACCTCCCGAGGATCTGCCGGATTGCCTCTTCCGCCATCAGAGTGCCGGCCATCGTTACCATGGTCGCAAAGCTGAAGCGCGAACGTTTGCCAGCCGCGACCTGGCCCGCGACGTCGAGATCGACATATTTGTGGCTTGATGAATGCACCAGCACATACTCGATCTCCTTCATCAGACATTCCACACCCATATCGCGGGTAATCGCCTGCCACGGCACGCCGACCGTGGGATAGCCAAGCCGCTCTTCCAGCCGTGGATCGTGCGGGCGCACGACGGTCACCGACGGCAGAGGTGATGCATAGGCATCGATCAATGTGCGCCCGTGAGCGCGGCACTGGCGGTAGAATTCCGCGCCCGCCGCAGCATCATCGGTGCCGTTGATCGCGACATCAGCGCGGGGGAGTATATCCGGTAGCCGTTCGGTCCACTCGCGGCCCATCACTTCGATGTGCAGTTCGGGATTGATCTCGAGCGCCAGCCGTGCCGCCGCCTCAGCCTTCAGCGTGCCCATGGTGTCGGCCCGGGCAAACAGCTGGCGGTTCAGGTTCGACACCTCAAAGACGTCGAGATCGGCGATAACGAAGCGGCCGATGCCGGCGCGCACCAGCGCCATGAACGCAGCGCCCCCCATTCCGCCGACGCCTGGAATGAAGACGCAAGCGTCGCGCAGGCGCGCCTGCTCGGCCTCGTTCACGAAACCGCGGTTGCGGGTGGTCATCTCGGCATAGCTGAAGGAGGGCAGGACATTGTTCATTTGAGCGGCCTGAGGCGGTTGTAAGGACGGGTCGGATCGAGCCACTGAATCAGTGGGACCAGCACTGCGCCGGCCAGCACCATAGCCGCCTGCACCGCCAATTGCGGCAAGGCGCTGCGTGGTACGCTGCGGGCAAGGAAACGTTGACCCGCGGCAAGATCGATCTTGCCGATCTGGAGCACATCATCGCCGCGGCCATAGTCGAGCTCTCGCTCGCAAAAGGCGTTGTACTCCTCGCGCCGGTGCTTTGCAGCGACGGCAAAGGTCTTCTTCAAGTTGTCCGATCCGCCGGTATAGGCATTCAGGATGATCTGCCTGTCGGCATCATATCCCGCATCATCGCCCACTCCAAAGGCCTTGCGGTGCCGGTGCATGATCTGATGGGCGAGGTGACGGTGGGAAAAGGACTGTGGGGTGGCGCTTTGCGCCGGGAAGACCTCGCTGAAGGTTTCGGCCACCATGCCGACCACAGCAGGCACTTGTGTAACGCTGCTGACCCAGAGCGGGCGCAGGCCTTGCCGCAGGAACAGTGCGAAACAGGTGAGGCCATAGAGGATCCATGACAATCCGCCGCTGCGTTCGGCTGGATCGACCATGACCAGCCCCAGATGCAGCACAGTCTCGCTTACCCCACCGCGGATCACATCGAGAAGCGGCATTGCGTTGAAGGCGACAGGCCGATCATCGGCAACGCGGATGACAAGCGTGATCACGCTATGATCCCAAGCCGCGCGATCCTCTGCGAACAGCCCATAATCGAGTATCTGCCCGCCAAGACAGGCGCGCAGGACCGTTTCGCAGTCTTGCTGGAGCCTGTCCAACTCGAGGGGAGTTAAGCTTGTTCCGGGGCGCTCGACGATCAACACGCGGTAGTCGCGTGACGGCTGAAACGAAAGCGACAGAGTTTTACCGGCAAGCGCACCAAGAAACTGAAGCAAAGGTTCCTCTCACGTGAAATCGATCCGATCCGGTTTCACTGCATGCTCTATCAGGACTATGCAAGTTTCGGTACACCGAACTTGATTGGTCAGCCAATATGACCGTAACATTCCGAGCACCGTGCCCCGTCTCCTTACTCTGGAAAGGGGCCTTTTGTGAGTTCGCGACCGCTGCCGGAGAGCAGAGGCTCTTCGTGGGGGCGAGGTTCAGACGGATCTCTGCGGTTTTTCCCGAAAAGCGTCCGTGCGCTGCCGCATGGAAAGTTCGGCGCAGCCGCCAGGGATCGGCCGGAGGTTTCTCATCCGGACGTGATGTTCGCAAGGGAAGACAAAACTGGGCGGAGGCCTCAGTTGACCTCGGTCACCTGCCCCATGATGGATTTGAGCTCATCGATGGTGAATGGCTTTGAGAGCTGGAGTGCGTCCGTTATGCCGGAAGCCGACTTCGCGGCATTGTCGCCGCTGGCGAAGACGATCCTGACGGAGGGCCATCGTTCGCGAACGATCCTTGCCAGGTCGGTGCCGGCCATGCCGGGTAGCCCAACATCCGTCAAGAGAACGTCGATGCTCTTTTTGTCCAGAATCTGGATCGCCTCTTCGGCCGATCTGGCCTCGTCGACGGCGTGTCCGAGTTCTTCGACCATGTCGACGGTCGACATCAGGATGAGAGGCTCGTCTTCAACAATCAGTATTCGCATCTTCTCAAACGTGGTTCTGTTCGTTGGCTCGGGCGCCGAGGCGGGCGAGTTTTCAGCGGCGGCTTGATGCTCGCGTGCCATCCGCTCAACGGCAATCTGATGCTGCTGTGCATTGCCGAGCACGTGGCGTACCTTGCGCGCCAGAGCTTCCCGCGTATAGGGCTTGGACAAAAGCTCGACGCCGACATCAAGCTTGCCGCCATGCACGATGGAATTCTCGGTATAGCCGGAGGTGTAGAGTATGGCCATCCGAGGGAAGAGCGCCTTGGCCTTCCTCGCGAGTTCGGTGCTCCGCATCGGACCCGGCATGACCACATCGGTGAAAAGCAGATCGATCTGCACGCCGCTGTTGACGATGGCGAATGCGGCTTGTGCATCATGCGCCTTCAAGACGCGATATCCAAGGTCAGCCAACAACGCGACAGATGTCTCGCGCACACCATCGTCGTCTTCCACGACGAGAACGGTTTCGGTGCCGCCCTTTGCGGGCGCGGCACTCAGATCCGTGAGGCTATCCTCGACCTGGTTGGTGCGCGGCATGTAGAGTTTCATCGTCGTGCCATGCCCGGCTTCGCTGTAGATCTTCAGGTGGCCTCCGGATTGCTTGATGAAGCCATAGACCATCGACAGTCCAAGACCGCTGCCCTTGCCGTCCGATTTGGTCGTGAAGAAGGGCTCAAGGACATGCTCGATGATATCAAGGGGTATGCCCGATCCGGTATCGGAGACCGCGACCATCACATATTGCCCAGGGCGCACATCGTCGTGTGTGCGGGCATATTCGTCATCGAGGACGGAGTTTGCAGCTTCGATCGTCAACCGTCCGCGGCCGTCCATCGCATCGCGCGCGTTGATGGCCAGGTTCAGGATCGCATTTTCGAGCTGGCTGGGATCGATCAGGGTGTTCCACAGACCACCGGAAACCACAGTCTCCAGTTCGATCTCCTCGCCCAGCGCACGGCGAAGCATGTCATCCATGTTCTGGATCAGCCGGCGCACGTTGACGACCTTCGGTTCGAGCGGTTGCCGGCGTCCGAATGCCAATAGCTGTGAAGCCAGTTTCGCGCCGCGGGTGACGCCGGACAAGGCGTTCTGCAGGCGCTGTTCGGCGCGCGCATTGCCTTCCACATCCTTGGACAGAAGCTGCAGGTTGCCGCCGACGACCTGAAGAAGATTATTGAAGTCGTGGGCGACGCCGCCTGTGAGGTTGCCAAGCGATTCCATTTTCTGTGCCTGCCTCAAGGCGAGCTGTACGGTTTCGCGTTCGACGGTTTCCTTCTCCAGCTCCAGAAGAGCCGTTCTCAGCTCATGAGTACGCTGCTCCACTCTTTGCTCGAGTGTATGGTTGAGGGTATGGAGCTGCTCCTCCGCCCGCCGCTGATGGGTCACATCGAAACCATCGACAAAGATGCCGGTGACATGACCGGCCTGATCAAAAATCGGCTGATAAATGAGGTTGAGGAACCGCTCTTCGGGGCTGCTGGCGCCCTCGCGCTGTATGTAAACTTTCAGGTTCCGTCCGATATAGGGTTTGCCGGACTGGAAGACGCTGTCCAGCAACTCGAAGAATCCCTGTCCCTCCACTTCCGGAAGCGCATGGCGGACAGATAGGCCGACCAGCATGCGGTTCCCCACGAGCTGGAGATAGGCGTCGTTCACCAGTTCGAACACATGCTCGGGACCGCTGAGAATGCACATGAAACTCGGAGCCTGCTGGAAGAGTGCCCGCATGCGGTCGCGCTCGGCAGTGCGAAGCTCCACTTCCGAGGAAAGCTGACGATTGACCTGCTCCAGGGCGATGGCCGCCTTCTCGCGCAGATCGGCAGCCTCAGCAAGCGCCGCCGAGCGTCGCTTCTCCGACTCGAATGCTTCGGCACTGGCAAGGCGCGAACTGATCTGGCCGGCAATCAGCCGGAAGAAGTCCAGATACTCGTCACTGACCGTGCGATACGGATTAAGTCCGCTGATCAAAACGCCCCGTGCCTTGTCACCGCCTTGACCGATCAGTGGAACGACCGCTGCCTGCTTTGGCGCGGTTTGCCAGACCCCGCGCGGGACGTTGTGAGCGCCCGAGAGTTCCACCAGCTCGACCGCCTGCTTGTCCCAGACACGTGCCAAACGCCATATCGTTTCTGATTGGCAGACCGCTGCGGGCAGCAACTCATCACAATCCTCGGCGCCGCAGACCCATTGACGGCGGGCATTCCCTTCGTCGTCGAAGATATAAAGAGCGCTGAAGGGCAGATCATGCAGATTTTCGCACAATGCGTTCTGAGAGGCGTCTAGAACCTCGCTTTCGATGTCAGCGGCGGCAAGGCCTGATGCGAGCGTGCGCAGTGTCGCCATGCGTCGCTCACTGATGACCCGCTCGGTTTCTTCCGTGACGGCGCAGAAGACGCCTTCCACCTTGCCGGTGTCTCCGATCAGCGGACTGTACGAGAAGGTGTGATAAGTCTCTTCCGGATATCCACCGCGCTCCAGCAAAAGCAGAAGCGCCCTGTCCCAGGTTGACTCGCCAGTCTCATAGACGGTCGCCAAGCGGTCCTTGATGTCATCCCAGATCTCCGCCCAAAGAATATGCGTCGGGACGGCAAGCGCGTTGGGATGCTTGTTGCCCAGCGTCGGCCGATAGGCGTCGTTGTAAAAGAAGGCAATATCCGGCCCCCAGCCGAGCCACATTTCGAATTTCGAGGTCAGGAGCAGGCGGATTGCGACCTTCAGAGCCTCCGGCCATCGATCCGGCGATCCAAGCGAACTTGATGCCCAATCGTGCCGTCGCATCAGTTGCGCCATCTCGCTGTCGCCGATGAAAATGTCCTGATGCGAATCCGAAAAATTGAGGGTCATGCTGCTTCCATCGAAATTCGCCGCACAATTCGGCTTAAGCAAACTTTCTCGCAGCCAATTGGTTCCACGTCAGGCTCGTTTTTTCGCTTTATTCAAAGCTCTCCTCCAGCTTCTAGATAAGGTGCCAGGCAGTATGCTTAGCCCCGGACATCCGCCCGCCAAGAGATCGCTGATCACACTGCGGAACAGATCCCCATCGAAAGGGTTTTCTTCTCTCATGACCAAAGGAGGAAATCATGGATCACAGCAATCATATCCGCCTTGCCGAGGCCGAACTTACCCCGGCAATCCTGGAAGGGGCGACCGTTTATGGCGCTGACGACCATAAGGTCGGTAAGGTGGATCATGTCCACGGCGCTGGTGCCGGCAGCCAGGCAATCATCGACGTCGGCGGCTTCCTTGGGATCGGAGCGAAGCCCGTCGCCGTGCCGCTGACGGATCTTGAATTCATGCGTGACGAAGATGGCGACGTCCATGCCGTGACGACCTGGACCAAGGACCAGCTCAAGGACATGCCTGAGCACCGCCACTGAGTAGGCGACCTGTTTGAAAGCCCGGCCACTGCGCCGGGCTTTTCCATATGTGCGCTCAAGACTCGGGACATTCCTTCAAATTGGAAACGACACTCGGACTTCGCCTTGATGCCGGAAAAGACGCGAGGCGGAAGGCTGGCGAAACACGGGGAACCATTGGGGCATTGAAAGGTTGGGCACCCGATACTTCACCAAACCCGATACTTCACCAAATTTGAATGGATTCCCCCAATGGCTACCGAAAAGACTTTGTCAGACCTGTTCCTTGATACGCTCAAGGACATCTATTTTGCCGAAAAGCAAATCCTGAAGGCGTTGCCGAAGATGGCGCGCGCAGCCCAGTCCGAAGAGGGCAAGGCTGGCTTCCTGCAGCACCGTGAGGAAACCCAGGGCCAGATCGAGCGCCTGGAACAAGTGTTCGAATTGCTCGGCAAGTCGCCGCGCGGCAAAACCTGCGAAGCCATCCAGGGCATCCTCGCCGAGGGCGAAGAGATCATGGAAGACTACAAGGGGACGGCTGCCCTTGATGCGGGTCTCATCTCATCGGCACAGGCTGTCGAGCATTACGAAATTGCCCGCTACGGCACGCTCAAGTCCTGGGCGAAGCAGCTCGACCTGAAGGAAGCGATCCCGTTGCTGGATGCCAATCTCCAGGAAGAGATTGCAACCGACCAGAAACTGACGACTCTGGGCGAGGCTTCGGCAAACGTCAAGAGCATGAAAAAGGCCAGCTAAGCCGGCTCCGATCTCTGCGAGACCGCCCTTTGTGGCGGTCTTTTGCTTTGCAAGCAGCTTTCCTCGCCACCATCAGAGCACATGCTCCAGGAGTTCTCCATGGCCAAGACATCAACCCGTGGGTCCGCTGGGCCCAAAACCGTGACTGCCAAGATCCACGACCAGACCATGCAGCGCGGCGAAGGCGGCGAACTGCATCAGATCGCCGAGGATGACGCGCCCCTGCTGACAACAGCTCAGGGCGGCCCGGTTTCCGACGACCAGAATTCGCTGCGCGTCGGACCACGTGGTCCGCTGGTGATGGATGATTTCCATTTCCGCGAGAAGATCTTTCACTTCGACCACGAGCGCATCCCGGAGCGGGTTGTCCATGCTCGCGGCTATGGCGCGCACGGCTATTTCGAAACCTACGAGTCTCTGGCGAAATATACGAAGGCCGATCTCTTCCAGCGTCCTGGAGAAAAGACTGAAGCCTTCGTCCGCTTCTCGACCGTTGCCGGAAACAAGGGATCCGCCGATCTCGCCCGCGATGTCCGTGGCTTCGCCGTCAAGCTCTATACCCAGGAGGGCAATTGGGATCTCGTCGGCAACAACATCCCGGTCTTCTTCATTCAGGATGCCATCAAGTTCCCGGATCTGATCCATGCCGCCAAGCAGGAACCGGATCGGGCCTTCCCGCAGGCGCAGACCGCCCATGACACGTTCTGGGATTTCATCAGCCTGACGCCCGAAAGCATGAACATGGTCATGTGGATCATGTCGGATCGGACGATCCCGCGCTCCTTCCGCTTCATGGAAGGTTTCGGCGTTCACACCTTCCGCTTCGTCAACGCCAAGGACGAATCCACCTTCGTCAAATTCCACTGGAAGCCGAAGCTGGGTCTCCAGTCGGTGGCCTGGAACGAGGCCGTCAAGATCAACGGCGCCGATCCCGACTTCCATCGTCGCGATCTCTGGCAATCGATCCAGTCCGGCAATTTCCCGGAATGGGAATTGCAGGTTCAGCTGTTCGATCAGGAATTTGCCGACAGCTTCGACTTCGACGTGCTCGATCCGACAAAGATCATTCCCGAAGAAATCCTTCCGCCTGTCGCCATCGGTCGGCTGGTGCTCGACCGCATGCCCGACAACTTCTTTGCGGAGACCGAACAGGTTGCCTTCATGACGCAGAACGTGCCGCCGGGCATCGATTTCAGCAATGATCCGCTTCTGCAGGGCCGCAATTTCTCGTATCTCGATACGCAGCTCAAGCGTTTGGGCGGGCCAAACTTCACCCATCTGCCGATCAATGCGCCCAAATGTCCCTTTGCCACCTTCCAGCAGGATGGCCACATGGCGATGCGCAATCCGGTTGGGCGGGCGAACTACCAGCCCAATTCCTTTGGCGAAGGGCCGAGGGAATCGCCGACGCGGGGCTATCGCCATTTCCCGGCTGAAGAGCAGGGCACCAAGGCCCGTCTTCGCCCCGAGAGCTTTGCCGACCATTACAGCCAGGCGCGGCAGTTCTATATCAGCCAGACGCCCCCGGAGCAGCGCCACATCGCGGCGGCCCTGACCTTCGAGCTCAGCAAGGTAGAAACCGCCGTAATCCGTGAGCGCATGGTCTCCCATCTTCTCAACATCGATGAGACGCTGGCCAATACCGTGGCCCAGAAGCTCGGGTTCAAGTCGATGCCGAAAGCGGCGGATGCAGCGATGCCCACGCGCCAGGATCTGGAGCCGGCACCATCGCTCAGCATCGTGGAACGCGGGCCGCAACGCTTCGAAGGCCGCAAGCTCGGTATCCTGATCACCGATGGCGTCGATGCAAAGCTGCTCAAAGGTCTGACAGCGGCGATCACCAAGGAAAAAGCCGTCTTCGAGCTGATTGCGCCAAAGGTCGGCGGCGTCAAGGCGTCGGATGGGACCTGGATCGAGGTGCACCACATGATCGATGGCGGGCCATCCGTCCTCTTTGATGCCGTCGCGCTGCTGACATCGGCAGAAGCAATGGATGACCTCGTCAAGGAGGCAACCGCACGGGATTTCGTCGCCGATGCCTTCCAGCATTGCAAGTTCATCGGCTACGACCCATCGGCCATGCCGCTTCTCGAAAAGGCCGGCATTGCGGAGGCTCTCGATGAAGGCGTCATCGCCTTGCCGGGTGATGAAGGTCTTGAAGGCTTCGTATCCTCCCTGGGTAAGCTCAGGGTCTGGGGACGAGAGCCGTCCGTGAAGCTGGGCAAGGCTTCCGTACCGAAGTAACCGGTTTGGCCCCCAGTTGATGGGGGCCAGCCATCGTCTCTGCTTCAGAGCGACCGGGCCTTCGGGTCGTCGCTCGCAAGCAGGCGCGCCATTGCTTCGGTGATGGTGAGGTCGTCATAGGGCTTGGGGAAGAAGCGGCTTCCGACCGGCAGCATGCTCTCTTCGACGATGGCTGCACCGGAAGCGACAATGAGTTTCAAGGGTGGCCACCGATCGCGGATGTAGTGGGACAGTTTGATACCGTCCATCGTCCCTGGCATCTGGACATCGGTGAATACGAGATCGATGTCTTCCCGTCCTTCGAGAATGCGGATCGCCTCGTCGGCGTCGCCAGCCTCCAGCGCTTCATAGCCCGCCGACAGGACCAGATCGACTGCGCTCATGCGGATTATCGTATTGTCTTCCACGATCAGGACGACGGGTCTGCCGTTCTTCATTGTTCACTCGCTGTATGAGAATGGCTGCAGTTCTGCAGCCTTGGGCGCCTCAGGAACCGATCTGTCCCTATGCCGCCGGCGAAAAGTCGGTCCGAAGGCCTGACCTTTCCGTATGCCTGATCGTCACGACTGTGCCTGGGGTAGCGTCGCTTACCGTCAATTCGCCTTCGAGATTCTTGACGAGTGCCTCGACGATACCCGTGCCTAACCCAGCCTTGGGCGCTTCGTTCCCGATAGGCATTCCAATTCCGTCGTCGGAAATGGACAGGGTCCAGTCTTTGCCCGAAGAAAGATAGTTGATCTCGATCGTTCCGTTCCGATCGTCGCTGAAGGCATGCTTCAGAGCGTTGATCACGAGTTCGGTAACGATCAGACCCAGACTGATGGAGACATCCGCCGGGACGGTGCTGTCATCGACCGTCACCTGGATGGACAGCCGCTCGGGGTCCGCGATCATCGATGCGCCGAGACTTTGGCAAAGCTGCGTGAAATAGGCACGCAGCTCAACGCTGCCGCCGGCAGAGGTGGAGAGCTGACGCTGCAGGGCTGCAATCGACATGATGCGGTGACGGGCGTCATGGAGATGCCCGCGGACCTCCTCCGACTGAACGCGGCGCGCACTCTGCATGAGCACGCTGGCAATGATTTGCAGGCTGTTGGCGACCCTGTGCTGGACTTCCTGCAGAAGGATGGCCTTGTCGCGAACCAGATCGTCTTTCAGGCGAGCCTCGACGCGCATCTCGGTCACGTCGGTGATGGCAACAAGCAGGCGAATATGCTCGAGGTCGCCATCGTCGAGCTTTCGCGCATTAATGATCAACTGTCGCGTTTTCTGGTCCGGACGCTTCAGGTCGATCTCGTAGGCATCGATGCTCACACTGCCGGTGACGGTCGCCGTCAACAAGGAGTCGAGCCTCGGCATTGCCCATTCCCCGTGCCCGAGTTCGCCGAGGCGCCTGCCGGTGACGGAGGCCGGGGCAATCTCGAATGCTCGGCAGAAGGATGCGCTCGCTGCAATGATCCTCAGATCATCGGACAGAAAAAGCAGTGGTTCATTGGACGAGGTCACAACGGCAAGTGTGCTTGCCGCTTCAAAATGCACTGCTGGTGTCTGTGGCATATAGAGGCCCTCAAGGGCCGAAGACTCACGGCGCAAGTCATGACTCGGCAGGAGTGTCGACAGAAACGATGAGGTCAATTCCGACAGCAGGATGTTAACACACTGGATGTGCGTGCCCTGCATCATTTGTTCGATTGATTGGCAAAAACGAAGCTGGAGCGCTTGAAACTTGCTGATTATCAAGCAAATGCGGCGTTCTGCCTCCAGGAGCGACTGAAGCCCCCTTCCATCTGCAGTCGGCACGGGTCCGATCAATGTGTCAGATCGCTCACCCGCATCGTCAAGGTCACGACGACCCCTCCGGCGGTCCATTCGTGCGCAATCGAGCCCCCGAGGTGACCACTGACTGTGCGGTGGAGAAGCTTGCTTCCATATCCTTCAGCTGAGCGGCTCGGTATCTCTGGCCCGCCCTGTTCGCTCCAGAGGAGCTCGACATTCTCTTCAACGGTAGAGCCGGAGATATCGAGCAAACCTTGTTCGGACGACAGGGCACCGTATTTCAAAGAATTGGTCGCCAGCTCATGGATCACCAGGGCAAGGCTTGTCGCCGCCTTTTCGCCGATCCCCATGCGAGGAACCGCGACACGGATCCGACCTGCGAAGGCGCCGATCTCATCATAAGGCGCCAGCAGAACCGAGAACAGGTCGCCAAGCAGGGCGGCACTCCCCTGACCATTGGGTAGAGGCCGTACCAGGTCATGGGCACGACCCAGCGCGGTCAGTCGCTGGGTCAACTGCTTCGCCATCTCCTCTTTCGTCTCTGTCGTCCGTGACGTGATTGTCGTCAGGCCAGACGCGAGAGCGAGAAGGTTCTTCACCCGATGGCTCATTTCACCGGCCAGCAACTCGTGGCCTTCCTCCGCCTGCTTGCGCCCCGTAACATCGAGAAAAATGCCCGACGTCTTTCCGGTGGCGGTATCTCCATTGCTTCCTTTGCCCCGTGCCGAAATCCATCGCACATCCGATGCGCTCGTCAGAATTCTAAAATCGATCTCGAACTGGCCTTCGATGACGCGGGTCGCCATAAAGGCCGTCCTCACGCGGTCACGATCCGCAGGATGAACCTGCGCAGACAAGTGTTCAAAAGTCAGTACGGTGTCCGGAGAGATGTCCCAGAGTTCGAAGCCTCTGGCATCCATGACGAATTCGTCGTTCTCAACAATCCAGGTCCAGAGAGCGACCCCGGCGGACTCGATGGCGCTGCGTAGCGCTTGGACATCCCAGTCGGTATGCGTTGGACCGTCGTCTTTCATGCAGGCTCTCCCGTTCGACGGTGCAGCGCATCGATCCACAATCCGTGGACGACCTTTTAGGCAAAAGACTGCCAGTGACCAGTCGGTTCCCTTCGCAGCACATTTCCGCCACGCGCTTTGAAGTGCGGAACGAAGAAGTTGTCGGTTATAACGAAAGGCAGGCAAGCCGCGGAACTTTAATCACGCGCTCGTGTTCTTGCTCCGAGACCTAGCAACCAGGTCTGCAAAGAGGAAAACCCATGAAAAAGATGATTTTCGCGGCGGCGCTCGTGTGCGCCTCGGCAGTGTCTGCCTATGCCCAGACCACGACGGTTCCGGCGACCGATGGCGACACGCCTGCCGTTGCGACCCCGGATAAGCCGAATGCTGCTGCCCCTGTGGAGGGCGCAAATTCCTTCACCGAGGAACAGGCGCGGCAGCGCATTGAAGAGGCAGGCTACACCGGCATTGCCGACCTCATGCTCGACGATCAGGGCGTTTGGCAGGCCACGGCGATGAAGGACGGCAAGTCCATGCCGGTGGCCATGGATTACCAGGGCAACGTCGTCTCGAAATAATTTTGCGGAAACGCAAAGAAAGGTCATTCCCATGAAAACCGTTACCGGACTTTTTGACAACTACAATGATGCATCCGCCGCCGTCAGCGCACTGGAAGCGCGTGGCATCCCGTCCGACGACATCAGCATTGTTTCGAACAATGCCGACAACCGCCACAGGCATGAAGACAACGACAACGGTGCTGCAGAAGGTGCGGGTGCCGGCGCCGGTATCGGCGCTGTTGTTGGTGGTGCCGGTGGTCTTCTGACCGGTCTCGGCATCATGGCCATTCCAGGCGTTGGCCCTGTCGTCGCCGCCGGTTGGCTTGCGGCCACCGCTGCAGGCGCCATTGCCGGTGCAGTTGCCGGTGGTGCAGCAGGCGGATTGATCGGTGCACTCACCGATTCCGGTGTCTCCGAAGACGAGGCCCATGTCTACGCGGAAGGTGTTCGCCGTGGCGGCACACTCGTCACAGCTCGCGTGGATGACGGTATGGAAATCGAAGCGGAAGCAATCCTCAAGCAGTCCAATCGCGTCGATGCGATGGCGCGCCGCCAGGCCTATTCGGAACAGGGTTGGACGAAGTTCGATCATTCCGCAGATCCCTACGGCCCAGCCGAAATCGAACAGGAGCGGGACCGCTATCGCGTTCGCACTCTCTAACCAATAGCAAGCGAGGATCGGCTCACGCCGGTCCTCGAATTCGTTGTAAATCTATCAACAGGGATGTCGGTTGGCTTTCCGGACCCCCAGAAGGCCACACCATGCGAAGCATTTCCGATACGATCGAGCGGCTGGCTCGTGCCCGCGCGCAAACACACGGCGCCGTCGACCAGCCGAACAAGCTCACCAAGCTGGATTCCCATGGGCTAAACCCTGGCCAACTGACGGGCTGGTATCAGTGCCCGGACAATCCAGCGTCTCCCCCCGCCCTCGTGGTCGTCCTGCATGGATGTACGCAGTCAGCGGCAGCCTATGATCATGGATCCGGCTGGTCACGGCTCGCCGACGACTATGGCTTTGCGGTCTTGTTCCCCGAACAGTCCCGCCAAAACAACGCCAATCTCTGTTTCAACTGGTTCCAAAGCAATGACGTCACCCGCGATGGCGGCGAGGTCCTGTCGATCCGCGAGATGGTTGCGAGCATGATCGAGGATCACGGTGTCGATTCGCGCCGCGTCTTCGTCACGGGCCTGTCGGCAGGCGGCGCCATGGCCAATGCGCTCCTTGCCTCCTATCCAGAGGTCTTTACCGGTGGCGCGATCATCGCAGGCCTTCCCTTCGGCGTCGCGTCCACTGTACCGGAAGCATTCGATCGGATGCGAGGGCATGGTCTTCCATCTTCGACGATGCTCGATGCCAAGCTGAGGAACGCCTCAGCCCATGAAGGACCTTGGCCGACGGTATCCGTATGGCACGGAACGACCGACAACACCGTTTCCGACGCAAACTCCCGTGCAATCATCGATCAGTGGCTCGGTGTCCACGGGGCGGACGTGGGATCGAGCGAGGCTCAGCTTCTCGATGGCGGCCACGCGCTGGAAACCTGGAAAGACGCATCCGGCCGCGATGCCATCGAGCTTTATCGGATTGTCGGAATGGGTCATGGAACTCCCGTCGATCCAGCCTCCGGATACGGTCGACCTGCCGCTCACATGCTCGATGTCGGTATATCCTCGACCGTGCACATTGCGCGTGCCTGGGGCCTGACACCGTCCTTCGAGCGGAGAGAAAAGACCGCAACGGCGGACGCGCCAGGCGCTCCGTCGCAGCCTCCTGGTCAACCACAGACGCCTGATGGTCAACCACAGAACCATCATGGGATTCAGGAGGTCATCGAGGGTGCATTGCGGGCCGCAGGGCTGATGAAGTGACGTGATCACGGATGTCAGGCTTTGCTGCCGAGGCGGCTGGGAAATGTCCGCTTCGTATCGGAAGGGGTGAACACTGCTGCCCGGTTCATGCCCACGATCAATAATTCCCGGATTTCCGGAACTTCCTGGCCCCCCAAAGGTTGGCCATCATAACTTCCTGCGAAATCTGCCGCTGCCAGAGCGCCGGTAGACCGCGATTGAAGGACAAGTCGATGATGAGATTTTTTGCCTGGTCCATGGCCGCCGCGACGGCGATCGTATTGGCCTCGGGAAGCGTTGCCCATGCCGACGACCCCGTCTTTCTGAAGTCCATCGCCGGGAGCTGGAACGGTAAGGGCACAGTCAAGGTGCGGGCCAATTCCGCGCCGATAAACGTGACCTGCAACTTTACATCGGCCACGACATCCCAATCGCTCTCGCTAGACGGCAGATGCACGAGCCTTGCGATATTCTCCCGCGCCATCAGCGCCGATCTCAAGGCCAGCGGAACGCGATACGCCGGCTCTTATGTCGGGGCTGGCACCGGAACTGCAGGACTGGGCGGACAGCGCGCCGGAGACAAAATCAATCTCGGCATCACTTGGGCGAAAGAGGTCAATGGCGACCGGCGCGCACAGATGACGATCGAGAAGGTCGGCGAGACCGGGATGCGTCTGACAACGGTTGATACGGACCCCAACACCGGCCAATCGATCGTTACCAGCCGTATCGATCTGCGTCGCGGTTGATGCTGCCGAGTGTCTCCCGCTCGTATTTCGCCGTTGCGGGTGATGGCTAAATCAGCCTCACTCGCGCTGAGAAATGCGTGCCATCGCTGCCATCCAGCGTGTAGCTGCCGTCAAGTTGCCTGATGGAGCCTTCCATGAGCTTCGTGCCGGTGCCCTTGACGACGCCCGCCGTATCGAAACCGATCCCATTGTCTGATACTTCGAGCATGGACATGTCATCGGCCTCTTCGCTGTGGAGGCGGACCTGGATTCTACCGTTGTCCTGACCCTCGAACGCATATTTGAGACTGTTGCTGACCACCTCGTTGACGAGCAGGGCAAGTGCGGTCGCTCGGTCATTGGATACGCTCAGCGGGGCAAGGTCGAAATCGATGGCGACCCCACTACCATAAGCAGAGATCACATTCTCCGTGACCCGCCGGACCAGCTGTGCCGCGTCAAGCGCTTCAAAGGCGTCATGCTGGTAAATCAGTTCGTGCACGGCGACCATCGCCTTGATCCGGTCACTCAAGGCCTGCGACTGTTCTCCCGGCTTCAGATGGATTCGGATCAGCGACATGACCGACTGAAGGTTGTTCTTCACCCGATGATGAATCTCTCGCAGGAGAAGCTCGTTCTTGTCCAATGCGTTTTGAAGCGCGGCTGCCTGGTCATCCTGGATGCGGAGCAGGCTTCTGATCCGAAACCCTGCAGCGACCGAGCCGAGGCAGGCAAGAGCTGTAACCACGGACAAGACTTCGATGTTGTGCCAGAAGGGCCGCATGAGTACGCCCAGATCCGCTGCCGCAACGGCAACGAAGGGAGTGCCTTCCACTTTCCTGTATCCGACGATCCGCTGCACACCATCGAGCGGTGATGCATCGGCAATGTAGGTGCCGGTCGATTGGCCCTTGAGATAGTCCGTGAAAAGCACGTAGCCGCTCATATCGAGACCGGCTTCGGGCTTGGGATAGCGCGCGACCAGTTGTCCGTCCTCTCGGATAAAGCTGACGGCGAAGTTACCCCCAAGATTGACGGCCTCCCAGATCGGCTGCATCAGGTCTGTGGAGAGCGACACCGTGACGACGCCTGCAAAAGCCCCGTTTAGCTCGAACCTGCGACTGAATACGAAGATCTGCTCGCCACTGAGTCGACTGATCAGAAGTGAGGAGACGTATTCCTCACGGCCGGCTGCGAGCGCTTTGAAGTATTCGCGATCCCGGATGTCAATTGGCTTCAGTTCCGGGTCCGTCGAGTACAGGGTTTTTCCATCGGCGGCGACCACATAGGCCTTGACGGCTCCCGGCAGTCCCTCGAGGGCGCCGTTGATGTCTTGTACCGAGTTCACCTGCAGGGGGGCCCGACCAGATTCGACGAGGTCGGCAAGCCGGCGTGTGGCTTGCCCCCCGAACTCATAGATCCATTTCGCGTGGGTTGCGACCACAAGGCTGGAGGTCGCGACGCGGTCCTCTGCTGCCTTGACTGTCGCATGATAGGATTGAAACGCCCAGGAGGACGCAAGGGCGATAAAGCCCACCCACGCCGCCACGATCGCCATAACGACGAACTTCTGGGCCTTGCCCGGTGCGTAACGCTCCATGAATTGTCCCGGCCCTGCGGTGCGGCTCACACTCGAGCCGGCCCGCTAATTTCTTTTGTATTAGCAGAAGGATAGGGCATGCCGAAGATCCTATCAACCCGACATAACGAACTAGTCCGAGCCATTTCGGGATAGAAGGGTCTGTCGGAAGATTGCCGATTTTCGGCATGCAACCCAGGTCTCTTGTCAAACGGCGCAGCGACCGGATCGAAGCCTTTCAAAGGGAAGGCCGGTGACGACAATGGCAAGACAGCCCTGCGGGTGCATCCTTATCTTTTCTTTACGCCCCTCCCACCTCTTCCCAATCGAAGCCTGACCCGAAGCGGCCTTAATCCTGTGTCGGTATCAACAGGAGAAACGGACATGTCCGACTTGATCTTCATCGCGCTGGGCGCGGGCACGCTTCTTGTGCTCGCGCTTTATGCCCGCGCGCTCGACCGGCTGTGAGGGGCACGCAAATGCTTGAACCTCTTTTCGGCCTCATCGTCGCCATTGCCATCGGCATCTACCTCGTCGTGACGCTGTTGCGTCCCGAGCGTTTCTGATCGGGAGCAGATCCATGACAACAGTCGGATGGCTCCAGATCAGCCTCCTCTTCCTCGCCGTTCTCCTCGTCATCAAACCACTCGGCCTTTATATGGCGCGGGTGTTTTCCGGCGAGCGGACCTTGTTGTCCCCCGTGCTCGGCCGCCTCGAGCGTGATCTCTACCGTGTCGGCGGCATCAACCCCGAAAAGGAGCAGAGCTGGCTCGGCTATACGCTTGCGATGCTGGCCTTCTCGCTTGCCGGCTTTCTCGCTCTTTACGCCATGCTGCGGCTGCAGGCCTTTCTGCCGCTGAACCCACAAGGCTTTGCCGGAATGCCTTCGGACCTCGCCTTCAATACGGCGGTCTCCTTCGTCACCAACACCAACTGGCAGAACTATGGCGGCGAAACCACGCTCAGCCATTTCTCCCAGATGGCCGGCCTCACCGTGCAGAACTTCCTGTCGGCAGCCACCGGCATGGCACTCGCGATTGCCATCACGCGCGCACTCGCCCGTTCGAAGGTCGCAACACTCGGTAATTTCTGGGTCGATATGACGCGAGCCACACTTTACGTGCTGCTGCCGCTTGCTATCGTCGTCGCGCTCGCCTTCGTCGCCATGGGCCTGCCGCAGACGCTTTCCGGCTCCGTCACAGCGACGACGCTCGAAGGTGCCAACCAGGTGATCTCACTCGGTCCCGTCGCATCCCAGGAAGCGATCAAGCAGCTCGGCACCAATGGCGGCGGCTTCTTCAACGTCAATGCGGCGCATCCATTCGAGAACCCGACCGCCTGGTCGAACTATCTCAACATCTTCGCCATGCTGTCGATCTCTGCCGCCATGGCCTACACCTTCGGCCAGATGGTCGGCAACCGCAGGCAGGGCTGGGCTCTGATCTCAGCCATGGCCTTTCTCTTGATCTCCGGTGTGGCCGTCACCTATTGGGCGGAAGCCCAGGGCAACACCATCCTGACGGCGATCGGTGTCGATCCAGCACTCGGCAACATGGAAGGCAAGGAAGTCCGCTTCGGCCAGGCCATGACCGCCCTCTATGCGGCCGTCACGACAGGCCTCTCGGATGGCGGCGTCAATGGCATGCACGGCTCGTTCACGGGGCTCGGCGGCCTGGTGCCGATGTTCCTGATCCAGCTCGGCGAAGTGCTGCCCGGTGGTGTCGGTTCGGGCCTCTACGGCATGCTGGTCTTTGCAATCCTGTCCGTCTTCGTTGCCGGCCTGATGGTCGGGCGCACGCCGGAATTCCTCGGCAAGAAGATCGAGGGTCGCGAGATGAAGTTTGCCATGCTCGCCGTGCTCATCCTGCCGCTGGTCATTCTGGGCTTCACGGCTGTGTCGGCCATGCTGCCCTTCGCGGTGGCAAGCGTCGGCAACGCAGGCCCGCACGGACTGTCGGAAATCCTCTATGCCTATACCTCGGCTGCCGGCAACAACGGCTCGGCCTTCGGCGGTCTGTCAGGCAACACGCCCTGGTACAACACCACGCTCGGGATCGCGATGCTGCTCGGCCGCTTCGCTTATGTCGTGCCGGTCATGGCAATCGCCGGATCGCTCGCCGCCAAGGTGAAGTCGCCGGCCTCCGCCGGCACCTTCCCGACTGATGGCCCGCTGTTCGTCGGGCTCCTGATCGGCATCATCCTCATTCTCGGCGGCCTGCAATTCCTGCCCGCACTGGTGCTCGGCCCCATCGTCGAACATTTCGCCATGCTCGCTGGCCAGACCTTCTGAAGGAACACCCATGTCCAAGGACAATAAGGCACCCAGTCTTCTCGATCCGACGATCTTGCTTCCAGCGATCCGCGACGCGTTCGTCAAGCTCGATCCGCGCAAGCTCCTGCGCAACCCGGTCATCTTCGTGACCGAAATCGTCGCAGTCGTCGTGACCATCCTCTTCATCCGCGACCTCGCCCAAAATCCGGGCGAGGCCGGCTTCTCCGGCCAGATCGCCGCTTGGCTCTGGTTCACCGTGCTCTTCGCCACCTTCGCCGAAGCCGTCGCGGAGGGCAGAGGCCGCGCTCAGGCCGATAGCCTAAAGAAGACCAAGTCCGAGCTCGTTGCCCGCAGGCTTGGAGCCAACGGCAAGACCGAAACCATCCCGGCCTCCGGCCTCAAGGTGGGCGATATCGTGCTGGTCGCAGCCGGAGAACTCATCCCCGGCGATGGCGAAGTGATCGAGGGTGTCGCCTCGGTCAATGAAAGCGCCATCACCGGCGAATCCGCACCCGTCATCCGCGAATCCGGTGGTGACCGTTCGGCGGTCACGGGCGGCACGCAGGTTCTGTCAGACGAGATCAAGATCAAGATCACCATCCAGCCCGGCTCCTCCTTCGTCGATCGCATGATCGCGCTGATCGAAGGCGCTAAGCGCCAGAAAACGCCGAACGAGATCGCGCTGTCGATCCTGCTCTCCGGCCTGACGCTGATCTTCCTTTTCGTCTGCGTCGCGATCTGGGGCCTCGCCGGCTACTCCGGCACGGTGCTTTCGGTCACGGTGCTGGCAGCACTGTTGGTGACACTGATCCCGACCACGATCGGCGGCCTGCTCTCGGCCATCGGCATCGCCGGCATGGATCGCCTCGTGCGCTTCAACGTGATCGCCACCTCGGGCCGCGCTGTCGAGGCCGCCGGCGACGTCGACACTTTGCTCCTCGACAAGACCGGCACGATCACCTTCGGCAACCGCATGGCCAGCGACTTCCTCGCCGCTCCGGGCGTGACGCCGACCGAACTCGCGGAAGCCGCCCTCATCGCCTCGCTGTCGGACGAAACGCCGGAAGGGCGCTCTGTCGTCGCGCTGGCGACGGGCGAGTTCGGCGTGCCCATGCCGAAGGCCGAGTTTGACGCCGTTATCGGCTTTACCGCCGAAACGCGCCTCTCCGGTGTCGACATCGGCCAGCGCCGTCTGCGCAAGGGCGCGGTCGATGCCGTGCTGAAGTTCGCCGGTCTCACGGATCAGGATGCGCCGGACGATTTCCGCCGGGCCGTCGATCAGGTCGCCCGCACCGGCGGTACGCCGCTCGGCGTTGCCGATGGAGACCGCCTGCTCGGCGTCATCCACCTCAAGGACGTGGTCAAACCCGGTATCAAGGAACGTTTCGCGGCCCTGCGCGCCATGGGCATTCGTACGGTCATGGTTACAGGCGACAACCCGGTGACGGCAGCCGCCATCGCTTCCGAAGCCGGCGTCGACGACTTCCTCGCCCAGGCGACCCCGGAAGACAAGCTTGCCTATATCCGCCGCGAGCAGCAGGGCGGCCGCCTGATTGCCATGTGCGGCGACGGCACCAATGACGCTCCGGCGCTTGCCCAGGCCGATGTCGGTGTCGCCATGCAGACCGGCACTCAGGCCGCCCGCGAGGCTGCCAATATGGTGGACCTCGATTCCAGCCCGACCAAGCTCATCGAGATCGTCGAGATCGGCAAGCAGCTCCTGATGACGCGCGGGTCGCTCACGACCTTCTCGATCGCCAACGACGTGGCCAAATACTTCGCCATCATCCCGGCGCTGTTCGTCGCCACCTACCCGGCGCTTGAAGCCCTCAACATCATGGGGCTGACGTCACCGCAATCGGCCATCCTGTCGGCTGTCATCTTCAACGCGCTGATCATCGTGGCGCTGATCCCGCTGGCATTGAAAGGCGTGGCTTACCGTCCGTCCGGTGCTGCCTCTCTGCTTCGCCGCAACCTGCTGGTTTATGGCGTCGGCGGCCTGATCCTGCCCTTTGCCGGGATCAAGGTCATCGACATCGCTGTCAGCGCTCTTCATCTGGTGTAAACATGATCAACCATCTCAGACCCGCACTTACGCTCGTTGTCGCCATGACCGCACTCACCGGCCTCGCCTATCCGCTCGCGATGAACGGCATTGCCCAGGCGGTCATGCCAGCAAAGGCCAATGGCAGCCTTATCGAACGCGACGGCAGGGTCATCGGCTCCGCGCTCATCGGTCAGAATTTCGCCTCGGAGCGCTACTTCTGGCCGCGGCCCTCCGCAACGGGTCCAGACCCCTACAACGCGGCGGCCTCCTCGGGCTCCAACCTTGGCACGACCTCGGTCAAATTGAAGGATCGTGTCACCGCCGATGTCGCCCGGTTGACCGAAACCGGCATCGCGCAGCCTGTCCCCGCCGATGCCGTCACCACCTCTGGCTCTGGTCTCGACCCGCATATCTCGCCGGCCTTTGCGGAAGCTCAGGTGGCGCGCGTTGCGCAGGCGAGGGGGCTGGATCCATCTGCCGTCGCCTCGCTCGTCGCGCAGCACACCGAAATTCCGACCTTCGGCGTTATCGGCCAGGCAAGGGTCAATGTGCTAGAGCTCAACCTGGCGCTCGATGCCCGGTAATATGTGAGAGTTTGATGGCGGATGACGACCGCAGGGACGAGCGACGTCCCGATCCCGATGCCCTGCTTGCCCTGGCGGATAAGGACCGCCGGGGCAAGCTGACCGTTTTTCTGGGCGCTGCTCCCGGCGTCGGCAAGACCTATGCTATGCTGTCGCGGGCCAAACGCCTGAGTGCGGACGGCGTGGATGTTGTCGTTGGCCTGGTCGAGACCCACGGGCGCGGCGAGACCGCAGCACTACTCGATGGGCTCGAGATCCTACCGCGTCGGCGGGTGGCCCATCGCGGTCGCATGCTTGAAGAATTCGATCTCGATGCAGCGCTGGAGCGGCGCCCGCGCATCGTCATCGTCGACGAGCTCGCCCATTCCAACCCCGAAGACAGCCGCCATCCGAAGCGCCATCAGGACATTGAGGAACTGGTTGCAGCAGGGATCGATGTCTGGACGGCGCTCAACATCCAGCATCTGGAAAGTCTGGCGGACCTTGTCGCGCAGATCACCGGGGTCACAGTGCGCGAGCGCGTGCCCGACATCGTCCTTAAACGCGCCGACGAGGTCTTGCTCGTCGATCTCGCGCCGTCAGAACTGATAGAGCGCCTCAAGGACGGCAAGGTCTATCTGCCCGAAAGCGCCAGTCGCGCCGTCGACCGCTTCTTCCGTCTCGGCAACCTGACAGCCTTGCGTGAATTGGCGCTGCGCCGCACCGCCGACAGAGTCGACGATCAGATGGTCGACTATCTCAAGCAGAACGCCATCGACGGTCCCTGGGCCACCGGCGAACGCCTCATCGTCTGCGTCGGCTCCGATCCTCTGTCGGAAAAGGTTGTGCGCGTCGCGAGCCGTTTGGCTTCCGGTCTTAACGCGCCCTGGCTGGTTGTCTCCATCGAGCGGGCCGATCGGGAAGTCGAAACGCCCGAGCGACTGCAACGGATCGAGACGCTGTTTCGCTTGGCGGAACAACTGGGAGCAGAGACCCGTCGTATCATCGGAAATGACTTCGTTGACGAGATCCTGAAGCTCGCCCGCCGGGAACACGCCACTCAGATCGTCATCGGAACACGCAAGCGCAGCCGCTGGCAGAAGCTGGCCACGCGCTCGCTGCCGGATGCTCTGGCTGCCAAGGCATCGGGCCTCGGCATTCACATCGTGACACCGGACGGCACGCCCGCGGAACGTGTACGCTCGTCCTTCAGACCAATTAGAACCACCGTCCTCAGGCAATCGGCCCTCTGGGCACTCGGTTTCGTCGGCGTGACCACGGCGCTGGGCAAGGCCATCGACGTCTTCGTCGAGCTGCCGAACATATCCTTACTCTTTCTCCTCGCCGTCCTCGGAGCCTCGGTGGTCGGGGGCTATGCGGCGGCATTCCTGGCAGCACTCCTGTCAGCGCTCGCTTACAACTTCTTCTTCATCGACCCGCGACACACGTTCACGATTGCCGCGCCGCACGAGGTCTTCGCGCTCTTCGTCTTTCTCGCCGTCGCCATGATCGCGGGCGGTCTTGCCTCGCGCATTCGGGAGCAGGCGGAGGTGGCACGGATCCGCGCGACGGCGCTGCAATCGCTATATGATTTCTCCCGCAAGCTCGCGAGCACGGGAAAGGGCGACGACGCGATCTGGCTTGCTGTTTCGCAACTGCAGGCGAGCCTGAAGCGCAAGGTCGTGCTGCTTGTCCCGCGCAAGGGCGATCTCGGTGTTGCCGCCGCATGGCCGCCTGATACTGAACTCGACGTGACGGATATGACCGCAGCCCGCTGGACCCACGACAAGCGCGAGCCTGCCGGCCAAGGCACGGGCACGCTGCCCAACAGCCGTTTCGAGTTCCGGCCGCTGCTGGGACCCCATGGTATCGTTGGTGTCTGCGGGATCGAGCACTCGGGAGACCGGCTCGACCTCAATGCCGAACGCGCGCTGACGGCGATCCTCGACCAGACGGCGATTGCGCTCGACCGCGCCCGCCTTGCCGATGAAACCGTCGAGCAGGCGGCAAGGCTGGAGGGCGAACGTTATCGGGAAGCGCTTCTCTCCTCGATCTCCCATGATCTTCGCACGCCACTCGCAACGATCACCGGCGCCGTCACCGGCTTGCGTCAGCTCGGCGAGCGCATGACGCCTGAGAACCGCGACGATCTTCTTCAGTCGATCGAGGAGGAAAGCGGCCGCATGAGCCGCTTCGTCGCCAATCTGCTCGACATGACACGCATCGAGGCCGGCACGCTTAAGCCGAAACAGGATTGGGTGGATGTCGCCGACGTGGTGCAGGCCGCCGTCGAGCGCACCCGCAAATACGCGCCGGGGCGGATCGTCGAAACCGGCATTGCCGCCGACCTGCCGCTGATCCGGGGCGACAGCGTGCTGATCGGCCAGGTGCTGTTCAACCTTCTCGACAATGCCGTGAAGTATGGTGGCGACGAGCCGATCAATGTCTATGCGCGGCGCGACGGCAAGGATGTGCTGATCTCCGTCACCGATCTCGGGAAGGGCATTCCTTCTGAAGATCTGGACCGCATCTTCGAAAAATTCTATCGCAGGGGAAAGCCGGATGGGCGGGCACCCGGAACTGGGCTCGGTCTTTCCATTGCCCGCGGTTTTGTCGAGGCCATGGGCGGCAAGATCCATGCGGAGAGCCCGGCCTTGAAGAAGAGAGGCACGCGCATTGTCATGCGGTTCCCGGGAAGTGATGCAAGAGGCGAGATCACATGACCCAGTCGCGCATCCTGGTCGTCGATGACGAGCCGCAGATCCAGCGCTTCCTCAAACCTTCGCTGACGGCCGCGGGCTATGAGGTCGTCGAAGCCGGAACGGGCGCCGAGGCGCTGAAGGCTGTCGCCACCCAAGCGCCCGACCTTGTCATCCTCGATCTCGGCCTGCCGGATATGGATGGCAAGGAGGTGATCGCGAGCCTTCGTGGCTGGTCGGACATCCCAATCCTCATTCTCTCGGCCCGCGACCGCGAAAGCGAGAAAATCGCGGCCCTCGATCTCGGTGCCGACGACTATGTCGAGAAGCCCTTCGGCATCGGGGAGTTGACGGCGCGCATCCGCACCGCACTGCGCCATCGTGGCCGTCGCGACGCCATTCCGACGGTGATGGAAGTCGACGGGCTGACCATTGATCCGATCAAGCGGCTAGTCTTGCGAGATGGCGAGCTCGTGCATTTGACGCCGAAGGAATATGACCTGCTCCTTCTGCTTGCCCGTCATACCGGTCGAGTCGTGACCCATCGCACCTTGTTGACGACCGTCTGGGGACCCGCCCACGCCGACGACCTGCATTACCTCCGCGTCTTCATCGGCCAGTTGCGCCAGAAAATCGAACGCGATCCTACGCAGCCAAGGATCGTGCGCACGGAACCAGGCGTAGGTTATCGGATGGCCGAGCAGGAATAAAACCTGCGGTCGGGTGCGCCTCCAACTGGCCGCTTTGCGCCCTCACTTCTGCCGTCGAATAAAACTCGATCGGACGAAGATGGGGCGCTCCAATTGCGTGTCCTCTAACCTCCTAGCCGATCTTCGCATCGATCAGTCGCGTGTCTGCTCCAGAACCTCGTCAGACAATTCGGGGTCGTCGACAGCTCCCGCGAGGATGACGGCTCCGACCATGGCTGCCCAGCTTCCGATCGCGGCCCTGCGTCTGGTGGCGAATGGCGGCGGCAAGCCCTGCCGTCGGGCATCCATTGCCGGGATTATCTCGATGCCGAGGCGCAAGATAAGAGCGGGCGAAATCTCTGAACGCGTCGTCTCCGAAGCTGTCGCAGTCCTGATTACCGGAGCCTCAACGGGCATTGGCGCTACCTATGCCGAACGCTTCGCGCGGCGCGGCCATGACCTTGTGCTGGTTGCCCGCGACATAGGATGATCGACTCGGGGCGAGTGCGGCTGAATTTCCAGCACCTCGCTGCCGTCTCCGAGCGCCAGTCGATAGCATGCTGCATGGATGAGCAGTCTTAACCATCGAAAAAACAACCGGAAAACGACAGGATCTATTGGTGCGGGAGTGCGTTGGTCTGGCTGGCACGGTCAATTGACACGTGTTGAACGTATCCGACGGAAAGCTCAGGCAATGGCGCAGAGGGGCATCACAGTAATTGTCGTTGAAGACGAAACGCTCGTCCGCATGGATATCGCCATGTCGCTCCAGGATGAGGGGTTCACCGTGCTCGAAGCGTCCGATGCCGATGAAGCGATAGGACTTCTCGATACGCATCCAGAAATCAGGCTCATGTTCACGGACATCGACATGCCCGGCAGTATGGACGGCCTGAAGCTTGCAAAGGCCGTGCGGGACAGGTGGCCTCCCGTCAAGATCATCGTTGCATCAGGACACCGTCATTTGAGCGATGAACTGCTTCCGATAGAGGGCAAGTTCTTTAGCAAGCCCTACAACCATGCCCGCATTATATCAGCAATGAGAGAAATGCTCGCGGCTCCGTAAGTACACTTGGAAAGCGAACTTCTCCCGGACCGAGCGTTCAACGCTGTCTTCGTACGATCGGCAATTGCCCGTTAAAGGCCGCCGATATTGACTCCTTACCTATGAGGGCACTCGTGTTTCATCGAGGCCAGAGCCAGACGCCGTGTGCGGGCAGGCACCCACCGCGTCATTAGCTGTCCCGCCATGACGAAGTCTCAAGAAAAATTCCGTGATCTCTTCCGGGGTCGATCGCTCGAGCGCGCCGCCCGCGATCTCGCTTTGGGTCCAGATCCATGTTGCCGCTGGATCGTGAAGCATGGCCCATTCTGCGAACGTCCGCTCTGCGACTTGTTTTGCGACGTGAACCTTGACGTCGAGGTGGCGGTCGTCGCGCTCAATACGCTCCAGGGTCTTGCGGACCTCCGGTTCAGGCCCTTCAAGCCATTGCAGATAGATGTCCGCGCGGCAGATAAGGGCACCCGTGATGCCGTCCCGAAGATTTGCGCGTCGGGCCTCCAACAATATCCCGTCTAAAATGGCACTATCGAAGCCGAAGGGCTGGGATGAGTAAATGGCGCGAAATAAATCCATAGGAATGTCTCTCCGGACTTGGGGCGCCCTGATTGTATCTGCCTCGAGCGCTGGTGGAAGCAGTGTTGCAGGGTAGCGTCTATCTTATACCACGAATTGACAGTGTCGATCGCAGCATGATCTGGCGTCGAGAAAGCTGCGAGCCGTATGACAGCATGTCACGGAACAAGCGTACTGGATGTGATTGTCTCTGCGTCAATCGAGCGTTTTCGAGGGAAGGGCACCGTCCGCAGTAAAGCGTTTAAGATATGCCTAGCTGCTTGAAATGCCTACAATCCACTGCACTTGGTATCGAGATGTTCCCGATAAAGAAGATATTCATTGAAGCGTGATGATCGCGTTCACGCCGATTGTGTTGAGGGGGTCAAACCTTGTCGTAAGTGAACGAGGTCAGAAGCGTTGTCACGAAATTGCTGGCCTTTTCCTTGACCAGAACCTCCGTCCACTCGTCGGTGCCACGGAGCGCCAAGCTTCTGTAGATGCTGTCGACAGCCGTCTCCTCGATGCGCTTGACCTGCGATCTGAAGGCCGGCTCGTCACCACTCATGTACATATCACGCACAACCACTCTCAGGATCTCCTGAATGGCGATCTGCCAGGCCGTATTGATCGCCTGTAGTTCTGCTGCTGCTTCTTGTGTCATGAAAGCTCCCGTCTGCAGTCCTGTATCGGCTGCGGTTGAGGCATAAAAAAAGGCCAGGCAATTTGCCTGACCTTCATTGGTCTCATGGGTCTCGCGCTCTCACACTGCCAGTACATCCGTGGTCAGGGAAAGCAGATCCCAAATCAGGCTGCTTGAAGATTGCAGGCCGACATCTTGCCCGACTTGTTGTCGCGCTCCATGTCGTAAGACAACTTCTGGCCTTCGACGATTTCGCGCATGCCGGACCGTTCAACGGCCGAGATGTGGACAAATGCGTCCGGGCCGCCGTTGTCAGGCTGAATGAAGCCGAAGCCCTTGGTGGAGTTGAACCATTTTACTGTGCCAGTGGTCATGATGAACCCTTTCGTAGCGATAGATGAGCCCACCGCGCGGATGCGCAGCGCTTGTTGATAGCGATGCTTTAAAGGGAGGGTTCGTTCAGGGCGCGGTGCCAAACGCGCGATAACCAAAGCTCAGCAAGAAAATATCGTTATGTATCTCTATTAGTATTTTAAACGCTTGTCAACTTCTGGTTTTGCCGTGCAGAGTTGCGTTTATCCCGCAGATCGAGAAATGCATCCTTCTCGCTGAATTCACCAGCGCGGACCGGGAGACACGGGCGGGCACCGTCGAGCTGCGCATTCCCAAGCTGCGGACAGGCAGTATTCCCGAGTTTCCTTGGGCCGCGCCGAATGGCCGAGAAGGCCCAGACTGCGGTCATTCAGGAAGGCTGTATTCAGCGCCTCAATGGCGAGATCAAACGGCGCACCGAGGTCGTCGGCATCCTTCCAATGACGACGCCATCGTCAGGCGCGTCGGCGCGCTTCTGCTCGAACAGAATGATGAATGGGCCGTCCAACGATCCCGCTAGATGACACTGGAAACCATCGCAACAATGAGCAATGATCCACTACTCCTCAGCCTGTCAGCCGCAAGCGGATACGTTCCCGGCTCTGGCCGGAAGGCATTGCGAGCGCACAAGCGACACCACTCAGCGGGACATGATTTCCGTTTCGCGCCTGCATTCTTGCTGGCGGGCGACACATTGTCGGATTTAAAGGGACGCAGGCGGCTGGTCCCAATTTCATTGCAGTTTCAGGGGAGGCACCTATAACTGCCAAGCGGCTCTTCCCTGACGAAGTGCGCTGTTGATTTAGAATGCGCCGATTATCAGAGTGGAAGATACAGATGCCCAAACAGAAGAAGCCCGCAGTGGTGAGCGCCGGTATCGCCGGTCTTGATGAAATCCTGCGCGGAGGGCTTCCTTCGTCCAACCTCTACATGCTGCAGGGCGCTCCAGGTTCGGGCAAGACCACGGCCGCGCTGCAATTTTTGCGCGCCGGTATCGAGGCTGGCGAGAATTGTATATACGTGACGCTTTCGCAGACGGCCGCCGAATTGAAAGCGATCGCTCTTTCGCACGGCTGGACGCTTGACGGTATCCGGGTCGAAGAGCTGTCTACGTCTGGTACGGTGAACGAGGCTGACGACCAAAGCATATTTTTAACTGCTGATCTTCGGTTGGATGAGACACGCAAAGCGATTGAAGCCGCGATTGAGGAACACAAGCCTCGTCGCCTCGTCTACGACTCCCTGCTGGAGATCCGCTTGATCACTGGTGATAGCCCACGCTTCCGTAGAGAACTGATCGGCTTCAAGTCGTTCCTCGCTAAACGGAATGTCGTGGCGCTGCTGTTGGACACCCAGACAGCCGCGTCCGATCGCAGCGGGGAAGAGGTCGAAGGCCTTGCCCACGGCGTTATACGCTTCGACAAGTCGCTTGAAGAATACGGCGGAGTCCGTCGCCGTATAGAGGTTTCGAAGATGCGCGGCGTACCCATCGCAGACGGGTATCACGACATGGCTATCCGCGAAGGCGAGGGCGTCGTGGTGTTCCCTCGAATTATGCCGAGCGCTGCGGCGGAGGGCGCCAAGCCCCAACTGATCAAGTCTGGTGTCGCCGAGTTGGATGAGATGTTCGGCGGTGGCCAGGAATCCGGAACAACAACCCTGGTTATCGGCCAGTCGGGTACCGGCAAGTCGACAATGTCCTCACTCTACGCAACAGCAGCGCTCGAACGCGGGGAGAATGTTGCGCTCTTCCTGTTCGAGGAGCGGCTTGAGACCTTCTTCCGTCGGTCGGAAGGCTTGGGCATGCAACTGAGGCAGTTTCACAAGGACGGCAAGCTGATCCTGCGGGATTTCAATCCCAATGAAATTTCCCCGGGCGAATTCGGACAGATCGTCCAGGATGCCGTCACGCAGAACAAATCACGCGTCGTCGTCATCGACAGTTTGACGGGCTATCTGAATTCTCTGCCACACCGCGAAAAAGCGGTTCGCGACATTCAGTCGCTCCTCAAATACCTAGCCCGTTCGGGCGTCCTGACAATGCTCATCGTTGCCCAACATGGTCTGATCGGCCAGAATGTTGGCATCGATGTCGATGTGAGCTTCCTCGGCGACACCGTGCTGCTTTTACGGATCATGGAACACGAAGGGCGCTTGCGCCGGAACATCACTGTCGTGAAGAAGCGTCATGGTCCGCACGATCTCAACATTCGTGAACTCATCATCGAGAGTGGAGGCGTCAGCGTGGTCGCGTATAATCCACTACCAGAACCCAAAGGATGACTGTCTCCACCGAAAGTGAACTGGATTGGGTGCTCGTCCTTGCTCCCTTCCGCAAGGATGCCGATTATATCGCGACCCTTCTCCAGGAAGAGCAGATCCAGGTACTGGCGGCCAAGCTCGATGGAGATCTGGTCAATCATCTGGAAAAATCGCCAGGCATGATCGTGATCACGCACGAGGCGTTGAACCCGACCGTTGTCGCGCAAATTGGAGCGCATCTCGCCGAGCAGCCCGACTGGTCCGAAGTGCCAATCATCGTCCTACTGGAGCGCGCGGCACCTGTTGCTCGTGTTAGAAGCCAGTTGGAAGGGTCCTGGCCGGGCGCACGCGTCCTATTTTACACGCGTCCCATCACGCCGCTGGAACTCGTGAACGGCATCCAGTCCAACCTCTTGGTCCGGCTGCGCCAGCGCGAGGTCCGGGATTCGCTTGAAAGGGAAAAAGAGCTGCGTCTGGAACTCAATCATCGGGTAAAGAACATTCTGGCGAGTGTTCAGTCGATTTTTCAGATGACGAAACGCGGCGCTGCAACCGTGGAAGATCTGGCCAGCGATTTTTCCGGCCGTCTCCAGGCACTGTCCAAGGTGCACGCCGCCGTCTTCGAGGCTGGTGGTGAAGAGGTTCGGCTGTCCGACGTCGTCGAACTGACTGTTTCTCCCTACAATGGCGATGGCGTCACGCGTATCGATGTTACCGGTGCGGATATAGTCGTCAGCCGGGATGCCGGAACAACGATAGCACTATGTCTGCACGAGCTCATAACGAATGCCATCAAGTACGGAGCACTTTCCCAACCCGACGGGCATGTTGCGCTCATGTGGGCGCTTGCGGCTGATGATCCACACGAGTTCTACCTCACCTGGACCGAGGCGGGTGGGCCGGAGGTGCGCGAGCCAACGCGGCAAGGATATGGGACGCGCTATGTGCGGTCCGCTCTGGGGTCTCTGTTCGGCACGGTCCCTGACATCGTGTTTGCCCCCGATGGCTTTCGCTGCACTGTGCGAGGCCCTGTCGAACGCATTAGCGCGACCTGATTGCTATATGGAACAGTCCCTCTGCGCGAGCGGTGGTAACCATTGAGAAAATATGCCGAAAATAGAAGGATCGATTGGCGTGGGAGTGCGTTGCCCCTGTAGCGCACGCAATTGGCACATGTGCGGCATCTCCGACAGAAAGTATATGAAATGGCGCAGAAGGGGACCACAGTCATTGTCGTTGAAGACGAAACGCTCGTCCGCATGGACATCGCGATGTCGCTTCAGGATGAGGGGTTTATCGTGCTCGAAGCGTCGAATGCCGATGAAGCGATTGGACTTCTCGATGCGCATCCAGAAATCAGGCTCATGTTCACGGACATCGACATGCCCGGCAGTATGGACGGCCTGAAGCTTGCCGAGGCCGTGCGGGACAGGTGGCCTCCCGTCAAGATCATCATCGCATCAGGCCACTGCCGGCTGACCGACGAGCTTCTTCCCATCGAAGGAAAGTTTTTCAGCAAGCCCTACGACCACGCCCGCATAATATCGGCCATGAGAGAAATGCTGGTCGCCTCGTAAGCCGAAGGCCGCGCTTCTGGTCAAGGTCAGATATGCTCTGGCGACCGCAAACTTCGCGTGCAACAGGGCCCAGCTCTCCCGTCACACCTTGTCGCAGGTGAAGGAAGTCAGCAGCGTTGTTACGAAGTTGCTGGCCTTTTCCTTGACCAGAACCTGCGTCCACTCACCGCTGCCATGCAGCACCAAGCCTGAGGAGATGCTGTCGACAGACGTCTCCTCGAAGCCGAACCACTTGGTGGAGTTGAACCATTTTTTGTGCGAGCGGTCATGATGAACCCTTTCGTAGTGATGGAAGAGACCACCGCGCGATTGCAGCAGTTGTTGATAGCGATGCATTAAAAAGACGGTTCGTTCAGGGGGCGGTGCCAAATGCGCGATAGCCAGCCGACGAGCACCTGAAACGCATGGAACAAAAGTCTTGGATATGCGTTACCGTGACGAAGATCAGCGTCTGCGGTTCGCTCCCTTCCGACGAGTGCCATGGCGACACGAAGTCTATAAATCCGCTGATCGGAAATTTATGACACTCCTGAGATCGATCGCCGCCGGCGCATTCCTGCTGGCGATAAGCCCATCCGCGAGCTGGGCCGCCTGCAACATATCGGACGCTCAACTGGAAGAGGCTGTCCTCGAAAATGCGGAATTACGCGCTCCGCAAAACCGTCACCTCGTTCATGATCTGCGCGCCTTGAGGGACGCTGCCTTCCTGCTTTGGAACTATGGTCTGGAGGAAGATTGTGAACGTCTCGTCGGCAACATCAAGGAACTCATTGCAGCGCCGGATATGGGGCGTCTTGGCACGAATGATGAAGACGAGGCCGATCAGCAGCTCGCTGCTGCTGAACCGCAGTGGCACCGTCTGGGCCAGATCAAGGGTACTCGAGGCGAGCCCGGAGAAGAGGCACTGGTCAGCATTAACGACCTTGATCCCGGTCTGTTGGCCAGCGAGATTATCGGAGCGGAAGTGCGTACCTCAGATGACATGATCGTCGGGGAAGTTCGCAACGTCGTGATCGGCACGAAGGATCGGTGGGACTACGCGATCGTTGCATCGGACGGTTTTTTCGTCGCAGGCGAGAACAGTCTTGTGGTCCCGCTTCGCTATCTCGTGATCGATCAGAAACGCAAGAGCTTCTTCCTGCGCATATCGAACGACCAGGTGAAGGCGGTTCCGCTAATGCCGGATCAGGAATATGACTGGCTTGCCGACGAGACATGGCGCGCCACCAATGATGCGATCTTTCAAAGTCTCATTCCGCAAGTCGCAGAAAACAACACAAAGCGTACACCGACGGAAGGCACCACAAAGTGAACGATCATCGCAAGATCGTCCTGCTGGTTGAAGATGAACCGCTCATCGCCATGGTCGGATGCGAGATGATGGAGGACCTCGGCTTCGAAGTTCTGGAGGCGCGCACCGTGTCGGAGGCTCTGGCTGTCCTGGGTGTTGAAAAAGGCGTCACCCTCCTGTTCACCGACATCGATCTTGCCGACGGTTCATCGGGCATGGATCTGGCGCGTGAATTTGCGCGGATGCGCCGGGGTGTACCGATTATCGTTACATCCGGCCGCATCCGTCCAACCGCTCTCCCTGCTGGCGCTCGGTTCTTGCCCAAGCCTTATTCGGACTACGATCTGGCAGAAGCACTCCTGCCCGACACAGGCATGAACCGGCGGCGGCGCGACCGGGAACTAGCCGTAGCCTGACATTCACGGCGTCTGCATCTCGATGAGATCGACATCCCGTTTCAGCTTTCCCATGGTCACCGCTGTAGTACCCCCGACTAGGATGACTGCCAGGATCAATGGCAGCGCCCCCAATCCAGCCGACCGACCGTTGCATTTTCGAGCTCTTTCACTCAGTTAAACTGCATACCGGATCCGTCACCCGGAACCCCGGCCACGCCGGGATCCGTTGTGCGCAGTGCCGCCGCCCACTTGCGGTACGGTCCGCTCTCAAAACTGTCCGCCACGCAAGTCGATCAACTCATCGGTGTCCCGCATAGTGCAGGTCATGTATTGATGCCCGACGGCCGCCTCGATTAGCCATTCATGCTTGGCGGGCGAACGGGACCGCGTGAAATGCACGTGGTTCAAACCGACAGCGAAGTTGCGAGCGACGATTTCCGCGCAACCCCGATAGGCCATCGGTGGCGCCTTGGCGTCGGCTGCCACGCGCCGATGCGCCATACTGATCTCCCTTTCTTGTCGTCATAGTTCCGGCGCCCGCCAACACAGGCGTTTCACCAGGCCCGCACGCGCTTTTCCGGCGCCAGCCATTCCGGGTCCCCCTCTGTGATGTCGAATGCCGTGTAAAAGTCGTCCACATGTTTGAGAGCGGCCACCGAGCGGTACATGCTGGGCGCATGCACATCGCTCATGAAGACGGAGCGGATCATGCCATCGGTTGTCTTCATGCCCCAGAACTGCGCCCAGGCGAGGAAGCAGCGCTGCGCCGGCGAGAAGCCGTCGATATCAACATTTTCCTTCGGATTTTCAGCAAGATAGTCCTGCAGTGCGGCGTAGGCGAGGGTAATCCCCCCGACATCGGCCATGTTCTCGGTGACGGTCAGCGCGCCGTTGAGCTTGAGCCCCGGCAGGACTTCATAGGCATTTGCCTGCTCCACGAGTTTTTCGGCTTCTCGCGTAAAGGCAGCCGTGTCCTCGGGCTGCCACCAGTCCCGCAGATTGCCCGCAGCGTCATATTGCCGGCCACGACTGTCGAAACCATGGGTCATTTCATGACCGAGCACGGCGCCGAGACGGCAGAAATAAACAGGTGCATCCAGTTCAACCTCGAAGGCCGGTGGCTGCAGAATGGCCGCCGGCACTTCGAAGCCGTTGATCGAGGTCTCATAGGCAGCATTGATGATGATCGGCAGTGTCGCCTGCACATTGGCAAAGGATTCGTGCTCGACCGGGTCGTCGAATTTGTCGAGCGATCGCTTCACGTCGAAGGCGATCAGCCGCTGGATGTTGCCGATCAGGTCGTCCGGCCGCACCTCGACACCAGACATGTCGATCCAGGTTTCAGGATAGCCGACCTCGAAGGTCAGTTTCTCCAGCTTGTCCTTTGCCGCCGCCCGTGTCGCCTCGGTCAGCCAGTCACGTGTCTCGATCCGTGCCAGGAAGGCGGATTTGACCCGGCCGACCATATCAGCCGATTTGGCCCGCGTTTCGTCGCTGAAATAGCGCTCGACATAAAGCCGCGAGACGGGATGGCCGAGAAAGGTCTTGAGTTCGTTCTGCACGCGCTCCTCGCGAGGTGGCAGCTTGTCGATGCCAACCAGGATCTTCTGCTGCTCGGCAATGACGGCCTCGAAGCGGCTACCGAGATAGGACTTGAAGCGGTTGATCAGCTTGACCTTCAGGTAATCCTTGATCTCCTCGATCGGGCGCTCGCGCAGCACCTTGCCAAGGACGGGCAGATAGCGCGGCTCCGATTTCACCACCGTCTCCGGCGCCTTCATGCCAAGGCCAGCGAGCATCGCGGTCAGGTCGAGTTCGGGGATCTCCGCCTGCAGGGACGCGAAGGGCACGGGTTGGTAGGTGTTCGCCGGATTGGTCGCTTCGACCGGCGTCAGCAGGCCGCCATGCAGTTCCCGGTCGATGTCGGCCACAAGGTTTGAGACCGTCGTTGCGCGACCGGCCTCATAGCCGGCTGCAATCAGCATGTCGGCGAGGTTCTTGCGCAAAGCAAGGTCGAGCGCAGAGCCTGCCGGCTCGTCGTAGAGATTCTGCTGGGGGAGCACCAGCGAGGTGCCAACGGCATACAGCGCATTGCGCTTGGAATCGGCCATGTCCGTCATCGGCACGAAGCCGGTCAACGCCAGATCCTCGGCGACCAGAAGATAGTAGCCGATATACGTCGCGAGGTCACCGAGATCGGCAATCGCATCGATCTTGGCCATCTCCGGATCGAGCGGAGTCATGCCTTTGGCGTCGAGTGTCGCGACATCCATGAAGGCGGTGTAGAAAGCCCCCACCTGCTGGAGGGGCGTTCCCTTTTCTGCCGTTCCCGATTTGGCTGCAGCATCGAGCAGCGTCTGCTCCATCTGCGCCGTGAGACGTCGTCCCATGAAGTCGAAGGCATCGATCAAGGCTCGGTCATCGGGACGCTGAACCCGATCGATCCAGCCGCCGAGCGCATAGCGGTTGAAGTTTGTGCCCGGATCGACGGATTTGTCCATATTTTCAAGCGAAAATGCCAGCTGATCTGGCCCGATCTCTGGCACGGCTGCCCGATCATTGGCCGGCGAGGCCGAGGTTATGGCGAGACACAACAGAAGACTATAGGTCAGATAGCGCACGGTAATCCCCCTCGTTTGTTCGTCCTGAATGTCGGGATCATCAGCAGCGATCCCATAGCGTGCCCTTTCGCTCTAGAGGCTGCCCTCGTTGGTCATCGACATGACGTTGGCGACGACCCCGCTGTTCGAGACAAGGCAGTTCCAGGGCGCACGCGTTGGACCGACGCCGACGGTCACCTGCGAATTGGCCTCCGAGAAGATCATTTCGATAATCTGGACGTCGCCGTTGTTCGTGGCATTGGACACCGCAGCGAGGCAGGCGCTGCGGGCTGCAGGCGGCACGTTTTCGTCCATCAGGCGAGGGGCAGCCGACGCCGTCGGTTGTGGCTGCGAGGTGCCATCCGACGTACAGCCGGCCAGCAAGCTCACGGCAAGCGAGATCATTCCGGTCTTCATGATGAAGCTGGTCATGCTGTTCCCCCTCTTTTTTGTCTCTCTTCGTTGCCCAGCAGGGCCTAGTTGCTCGCTTCGATCAGAAACCGACCGGCTGCCCACCCGGCATCGCTGCCATCAGGCCGCGAAACGCGGCACCAGCGCGTCTGTCCGGTCATGCGGCAGCCGCCATTGCGTAGGATCTCGCCATTGACGACGCGGGTGACAACAGGGCTCTGGGCGCTCGGTCGGCTGCGGATGTTCAGCGCATCGCCACGCGAAATGCCGGCCACCTGGAAGAAATCCGGGCCGCCGGACAGGCCGTCGGCGAAATCGGGCGCGGGCGGCGCGGTCGGCCTGCCCCCCGTCACCTCGATGCGAAGCGTAAATCGCGCCTGCTCATTACGGCGCGCTGCATTGCGCATCAGGTAGACTTGCACAACATAGTCGCCGCTACCGGGAACGATGATGTCGGCAAAATCGCCCGAGATTGAGCCGTTGAACAGGGCCTCGCCACCGCCGGGGCCGAGAATGTTGAAGTAGTTGCTGCTGTTCGAGCTATCCATGTTAACGGCGAGCCTCTGGCCGCCACGGACATTGATGCGGTAATTGGCGCCTTCGTAGCCCCGGACCGTCCCGCGGATGAACGTTGAGCTCTGGCCCCGGCCGAATTCGACCCGGGCATTGCTTTCCTGCGCGAGTGGGGCTTGCTGCCCGAAATCTGCAATGACGACAAGCGCCATCGCGACCACTACACCCACGAACGCACGCCACATACGCATCCGACATCTCCCGTTGGGAAGGCTTCAAGAGATCGAATTGCAACCTCTCGATGTCCAGAGACTGACATGCCTAAAGCCTGCGAACCAGTGAATTATATTCGTCCAATGTGAGAGGGTTTCATGGTTGCACCAGTTTCAAACGGTTGTCCGTCGCGCGGTGCTCCCATCTGCCGAGCTCCTGCTTGAACCACCGCAGCAAGGCGTCAAGAGCAGGCTCGGTTCGGCGGCTCTCCTTGATGCAAAGGTGATAATCCTCGTGGGTGGGGAGCAGTGCTTCGTCCAGAAGCACCATTTTTCCAGTGTCTATGTCGGGCTGTGCGAGGAAGTCTGGGATGAGCGCCGCACCGAGGTTCTGGCGAACCATGTCGAGCGCGATGACATAGTGGGATGCGAACAGCCAGCGGCAGGTGAGGGGAAGGAGATCCGCCCGGCCGCTGTGTCGTGCATAGGTCTGCCAGTCCGATCCGATCTTTCCAGGCTGCAGTTCGGTCGTAATGCAATCGAAGCTCTTCTTTCGCGCCGCAACTGTTGACGACACGACGGCAACCAGATTTTCCGGCCAGAGCAGTTGCGCGTGATAGCCGCGATCCTTGGGGAGCGTCGTCACGAACGCATCACCCGTGGCATCGGTGAGTTCTGGATCCTGCGCATACATGATGATCTGCAGATCGATATCCGGATGTGCCGCATAGAAGGAATGCAGCCGCGGGACCAGCCAGGCCTGGGCGAAACTGCTGCAAATCGCGAGCCGCACCCGATCGCGTGTGCCGCCGATCGCTTCGGCAAGGGATCGGTCGATCTCGGCAAAGGCCGGCTGCAGCCGTCGGGCGAGGTCACGACCGGCATCCGTCAGGCTTATTCCTCGCCCCTTCTTCTGGATCAGCCTTTCACCGACAATTTCTCCCAGGAGGCGTAACTGATGACTGACCGCGCTCTGCGTCACCCCCAGTTCTTCGGCGGCTGCCGCCACGGACAGATGGCGTGAAACTGTCTCGAACGTGTGCAGGGCGCGTAAGTTGTGACGAAAGTCCATTCCAAGATCCCTCCGATCGCACGCGCATCGTGATGTCCCTCAGTGCCGCTTCCGCATCCAGCTGCGGTCGATGACGTGTTCAACGTTCCATGAGAGTTTTTTGAAATTCAAGCAGGAAACTCATTAGACACCCATGATTGGTCCTGAAATGGTCGTTCCCATCGCTATTGTGAACGAGAGATCGGCAATGACGAACACGGAACAGGGCAGGCGTCACTTCATAACCGGGCTCTCGGCACTGGCAGTACTCTCCGGGCCGTGCCTTGCGCTGGCCGGAGAGGTGATGAAGGAGATTGCCGCACTGAAGCCTGGCGAATTCACCTGGCATCCGGAGCGTCAGCGCACAGGACCGGTGGCTGTCGTTGTCTCTCTTCCGGAACAGCGTGTACATGTTTATCGCAACGGCATTCGCATAGCCGTCTCTACCTGTGCGACCGGCAAGCCCGGCCACGAGACCCCGACCGGGGTCTTCGTCGTCCTGCAAAAGGACAAGCACCACAAGTCGAGCACCTATGATGATGCGCCGATGCCCAACATGAACCGGCTCACTTGGTCCGGCATCGCACTCCATGCCGGCAATCTGCCCGGATATCCGGCCTCACACGGCTGCGTGCGCCTGCCCATGGCCTTTTCCGAACGTCTCTTCGACATCACCCATCTCGGCACACCCGTCATCATCTCGGGTGCTGCCGCAGATCCGCTGGAACTCGTCCATCCCGGCATGGTACTCGGTGCCTATGCCGCTCGCGAATTTGGCGATGCCGTGACGGCACTGCGCGGCAAGCAGCGCCCGAATGACTGGACCGACCTCAAGAAGCAGCCGGTCGTTTCTGTCATCATGTCGACCTTTGACGGAAAGGCTTTGCTCGTTGAAAACTCGGAGATCCGCGCCGAAGGCCGGATCACCGTCAATGGCCGGGACAAGCTTGGCAGCCACGTCTTTCTGCTCGACGGTCTCGACGAAGCGACACGCGGCATGCGCTGGATCGCCTTTGCCAATCCGAACGACGACGAAGGCGTGGTCAACATGGCCGCCAACCTTCTCGCCCGGATATCCGCCGACCCAGCCTTTGTGTCGACCATGCAGAGTGTCCTGCACCCCGGCGCAGTGCTGATCCTGACCGACGCGCCGCTCGCGCCAGATAGCCGTACGGGCAAGGACTTCGTCATCATGGCGTGAATCGGCTGCTGTGCCGAAGAGTTGGCCATGGTGAAACGCTCAAGGCGAGACTGGGAGGGGGATACGATGCGCTACTGACGGCCATGTTTGCCATAGCGTGTTTGGCCACCCCCTTTCTTGCTGATGCTGCAGACAAGCCTTCAACCAACCCCGTGCCCGATATCCGGATCGATGGCGACACCTTGATCTATATCGGCGGTACCAACGACAATGGCCTAGAGGCGCTGAAGACAGTGCTGGCCAAGGTGCCGGATGGCCAGATCACGAAGATGCTGGTGAATTCCGGCGGCGGCGACACCAAGGCCGCCATCCAGATCGGTTTCATCATCGCCGACCTCAAGCCAAATCTGACAATCGATATAGGCCGTTTTCCATCCTGCGCCAATTTGATCGCGCTCGCCGTGGCCACGATCACGATCCGCGAAAACGCCTTCCTCGGCGGCGGCAATGACCGCAGCTTGGCCATTGCCGCCGCCGAGGAGGGTGTGACACTTCGCGAACACCTGCGCGCCATCGTCGCCGCACAGGCGAGCGACGTGATTGGGCCAGATGGCAAGCCGGTCACATGGAAGCCTTTCTCGACGAAGCCGTCACTGCGGCCGAGGCGCGTATGGCTGAGGAGGTCGCACTTTGTGCCAGCATCCCACTGCCAAACGATACCTTCGCTGTTTGTGGCGTAGGCTCGCGCTTCGACGATCGCTTGAGCGGTGACCAGCGTGGCTGGGGCTTTTCGCTGGATGATATGGCCCGGCTGGGCCTGCCAACCGTGCGTTTATGAAGAGGCCGGACGGTATCAGGACAGCCCGGCTTTCAGGCGATGGCTCATCGTCCTGACACCCGAAGATTTAAGCGGGCGAGTTTCATGACCCATCTGAGGCTCGGACAGGTAGCCCATCCCGTTTTCCCACCCGGAATGAGCCGCTTACGAGAGAGACCCTCCCATGACGGGGTGCCAGTATGCGCCAGCCGAGAGTTTCAGGCCACAGTGGCAAGCGGGGCCAGTAAGACTGTCGAGCCGATCAGCAGCCAGTCATTGATGACATGCGCCCCGGTGCTGACCCAGATATTCTTCGTCCATACATATGCCCAGGTCAGGATCAGTCGGGCGCAGCCGATCACAACAAAGCATTGCACAAAGTTCCAGTCATAGGTCGGCAGGTGCAGCATCCCGAAGATGAGCGCCGACAAAAGCCACGCAACGAGCACCGCAGCATTGCGACCCATACCCGCCTTGTTGTGCAGATAGGCAAGGATGGCGAGGAAGGGCAGGATTGTGATCAGTTCCTCCCCGAGCAACTGGAGGCCGACCTTGGCAAAGAAACTCGCCAGCCGCGCGCCTTCGAGGTCAGCCGCATCCGCAATCGCTGCATTGGAGTTGACTGTGCCGAAGGTCTGCAGCAGCACTCCGACGGCAAGGGTCACGATGATGTTGAGAATTGCAAAGCCAAACATCAGCAGCACGTCGCCAATGCCAACGCGCCGGAAGATTGCCCGCCAGTGTCCGGGGGCTGAGATGGCGAGAGCGGCCAGCGGTAAAGCCACGAAAGCAAAGGCCCTGAGCCAGCCGGTCACGATGTTGTCCTCAAAGGGCAACGGAACACCCAGCGCGGCAAATCCGGCCGCTGCAGCCGCGAGAACCCAAAGCCAGGCGCTCCCCGACACGCTCGGTGGTTTGTCTGAGTAAAACGGAAAATCAGGCCCCTTGGGCTCCAGCAACAAGCGCTGCGATGCAGGCGTCGAATGATCCACGAATGCCCCCTATCCCTGAATAGAAACTACTTCAATTCATCTGAGCAGCAAGTTTATCTTCATCATCGGCTCACGAAGCTAGATAGGTCCAAGTGAGCTTCGTGGTGGCACACTCTGGTTGCCGAACGGCTGCTGTTAAGACAGCCCCACCCACAAGACCTTGGCGTGGCGATCAATGACAGCGTGGCGGATTATGCCGTCATACTTGGTGGAAAGTGGTTGAATACCATGGTGCCCGCTGCGTCATTTCGGCCTGAACTCCGAACGGCGCGCCGGATCCCCAGCCAGTTTGCGAGACCCGCTTTCCGCACGACGAATGGCTCTAAGAATAGCAGCCGCGACTGCTCAAGTCGTTGAGAAGGCGTCGTTTGGCTTTGGGCTGACGCCAACACGGCGGGAGCGCGGCAATAAACTCCGCTACCCGACACCAAGCTCGTGCTCTAGGGCTGCCGCATGCGAGCGTTCGCTTTGCACTCTCATATTTGTCAGACGCGAAGTGTCAGGGCGGATAGCGCCCGTGGTTCGAGCTCTACTTTTTACTCTCACCGAAGATTCTCTGAGCCCTTACCATCGAACCGAAGAAATCGAACTCCTGCTTCGATGGCTTCCATTTCGGTTCATGCCGAAGGGCCAGGACGTCATCGATTGCCTCGAAGATGCGGATGTCTGCATCCCTATCGATGGCAGCAGGCTTCCGGGGCGTCGATCCCCTTCTCGGGTATGTCATATGGAATTCTGAGGCCTCGTTGCTGGAGCGTGAGCCGATATTGTCCGGATTATGCTCTGTGGCTTGTGACGCGGATCTAAGCGTCGGTCGTCTTGACTTCGGGGGCTGCATTACGACAGTACACACGCGTCCGTACCCAGATCGCCGACTCTGAAACTACATGCGGAGGTGAAAGTTCCCCCGCATGCAGTGCTTGCACTTACGCGCTCAGATGCTGTTCGAAAAACGCCTCGAACTTGTCGAACGGGATGATCTCCACCTTGTCGTAGAGATCAACGTGGCTTGCCCCGGGAATGATCAGCAGTTCTTTGGGTTCAGCCGCTGCCGCATACGCCGTTTCGCTGAAGTAGCGCGAATGGGCATTCTCGCCATGCACGAGCAGCAGCGGCCGCGGCGAGATCTCGGCGATATAGGAGAGGATCGGCATGTTCATGAAGGACAAGGGCGTGGTCAGTGACCAGCCGTTGCCCGAGTTGACTGCACGTTTGTGGTAGCCGCGCGGCGTCATGTAGTAGTCATGGTAGTCGACCAGGAACTGCGGCTCGCCGCCTTTCAGGACGTTGTAGTCCTTCATGTATTCCGGGCTGCCGGCCTTCGCATCGGCAGAGCGTTGCCGGCTCATCTGCTCTAGGCTTTGGGTCCGCTGTTCAAGCGTCACGACGTCGTTGTAGCCCTTCGACATGACGCGGGTCATGTCATACATGGTGCTGGCAACCACGGCCTTCACGCGCTTGTCCACGGCTGCCGCGTTGAGAGCCATGCCACCCCAGCCGCAGACGCCGATCATGCCGATGCGCTCCTGGTCGACGTCGGGCAGGTTTCCGATGAAGTCGACTGCCGCGCTGAAGTCTTCGGTATTGATATCAGGCGATGCGATGTTGCGTGGCTGGCCTCCACTTTCGCCGGTAAAGGATCCGTCGAAGGCAACCGTCACGAAGCCGCGTTCTGCCATCACCTGTGCGTAAAGGCCTGACGACTGTTCCTTGACGGCGCCGAAGGGGCCTCCGACCACGATCGCTGGCATGCTGGTTCCGCGGCTCTTCGGCATGTAGAGATCGCCTGCCAGTTCAATGCCGTAGCGGTTCGTGAAGCGCACCTTCCGGTGGTCAACCCTGTCGCTCTTCGGGAAGACCTTGTCCCAGACTTCTTCGGTCTGAGCCGATGCGGTGGAGGCGTAGGGGAGGAGAGCGGACGCAATTGCCCCGACAGAGGCAACCTTCAAGAGGTCGCGACGTGCAAGGTCCAACTGATCATGTCCGTTCTGCGTGGTGGGTACATTGCTGTTCATGTCGCGGGTCTCCGGATTGAAGTTGTTTTCACCACCCCCAAGTGAGCGCTTCTGGTATCGAACATAAGCCCCTGGAACTCACTTGAACTTATCGGTCTGGTCGATCAATCGTTGGGCGCTCATGAAACTCGCCGGGCAATCGGCCTTGCCTATTTCTGTTGGGAGAACAACGTGGGTACCCAAGCCGCGTTCGCATCCCCGGCTCATGGTCTCCATCGATAGGCGTCAGCCTGAATGACGACTAATCATTTGCGCCGTCGCATGGCATCCTGCGTGAACCGCAGCACTTCATGATCGCAAAGAGGGACACTCATGGACATTCGCAGAGCTGGTAGCCAGGCATCAGTAAAGGGACCGTCGGACTGGTTCACCGGTGCAGTCAGGATCGATCCGCTTTTCCCAGTCCGGGAACCGGCTTCGGCAGCGGGCAACACCGTCACATTCGAACCAGGTGCGCGAACCGCCTGGCATACGCATCCCCTGGGGCAGATCATCATTGTGATTTCCGGCGTCGGACGCGCGCAGCACGAGGGCGGGCCGGTTGAAGAGATCCGCCCCGGAGATGTCGTCTGGTTTGAACCAGGAGAAAAGCACTGGCATGGTGCGGCCCCCGCGACCGCGATGGTGCACATCGCCATCCAGGAGAGCCTCGACGGGAAGGCGGTCGACTGGCTGGAGCAGGTCAGCGACGCGGACTATTCAGCGTCATAAACGTAACTCCACGGATACTGAAGACCCGCCATGGGAAGGAGATGCTCTCACCTAGGGGCATGATATCAGGGGTGCCCGCTTCGCAGATGGGAGCCGGCAGCTTTTGTGTCCGCGACACGTGAGACGGATGTTTGGCCTTAATGGCCGAGTGTCTTCTCGTGGGCAACCGCCACGTCCGCCAGTATGGAAATTGCCAGTGAGGTCGCATGACGGGCTGGGCCAAACATCCCGATGGGAGCCTTGATCCGGTCGATCACGGCTTGTTCGTAGCCAAGCTCACGAAGACGAAGGATGCGTTTGTCATGCGTCCGTCTGCTGCCAAGTGCGCCGATGTAGAACGCGTCGCTTTCCAGAGCGACGTTCAAGAGTCCCATTTCCTTGTCCAGATCATGATGCATCAGGACGATCGCCGTGTAGCCGTCGACCAATGGTTTCACATCCGCGCTCCGAAATCTGTCCGGAACGGTGACGACCTCCATCTCGGCGGCTCGCATCAAGGCGGTGAAGCGAGCCACTTCGAAGGATCCACCTGACACAAGTGTTCGGATCGGTGGATGGTAGACGGTGGTAAAGATGTCGTCATTCCACCCAGTCCCTTGCAAAAGGTCCGAGTGGGTAAGGCTTTCCGCGTTCGGGTCATAGGAAAGAGCCGCAGGATGCCGCTCGCTAAGACGGGTGACAGCCAATTGTAAACTCGCCACGTCCTTCAACACGTGAATGGCAACGGTGATGCTGCCGCCGCATGGCAAGACGATATCCTTGAAGGGCGAGTCTTTGCCAAAGCTGACGAGCTTGTCTTTCCGATCTTGGATCGCGAGAAGGGCTTCCGCTGCAATCGCCGCTTCCACACATCCTCCCGAGACGTATCCGGCATAACGTCCGTCGGCTGCGACCACGATGTGGGATCCCAGCGATCTGGCCGCGCCGCCCTTGATATCGACCAGGGTTGCCAGCGCACAGGCATGTGTCCGCGAGACCTCCAGGGCAAAGCCCAACAGCTCCTGCGGATCATCGCTATCGAACGCCTTGTGTGGATGGATGAGCATTTTTGAGCCAAGTCACGCTTGATAAAGGTACATCCCCGCCACCGGAAATCATTTTCGGCAACGCTGATAAGTGGAGTCTGATTGTCTTTGCAAACAGCGCAGGCAGCAGCCGCTACAGTCGCAGCAGGGCCTTGACCGCCCGCCTTTCGTCCATGGCACGGTAACCTTCGGCGACATCGGAGAGCGGGATTTCGAGGTCGAAGACACGGCCCGGATTGATCTCGCGTTTGAGCACCAGATCCATGAGATAGGGCAGGAAGCGGCGGACGGGGGCAGGGCCGCCCATCAGGCTCTTCTGGGCGAAGAACAGGTCCTGACCGGCGATCTGGACTCCATGGGGAACGCCGACGAAGCCGATATGGCCGCCCGGGCGGGCGCAACTGATCGCCTGGGACATGGATTCCTGCGTGCCGACACATTCAAGCACGGATTCGGCGCCGACCCCGTTCGTGATCTCCTTGATCCGCTTCACGCCGTCATCGCCGCGTTCGGAAACGATGTGTGTGGCGCCGAATTCGAGCGCCAGATCCTGGCGGCTCTTGTGGCGGCTCATGGCGATGATCCGTTCGGCCCCCATCTGCTTGGCGGCGAGAACGCCCATCAGACCAACGGCGCCGTCGCCGACAACAACAGCCGTGGAGCCTTCCGAAACGCGGGCTGCATCGGCGGCATACCAGCCGGTGCCGAGAACGTCCGAAACGGCCAGCAGGCTTGGAATCAGGTCCTCATCGGGCAGCTGCGGTGTTGCGACCAGTGTGCCGTCGGCGAGCGGAACGCGGGCGTAAGGCGCCTGCGCACCCGTCATGAACTCTCGTTGCTCGCAGGAGGACTGGAAACCGAAGCGGCAGTGCGGGCAGGTGTTGTCCGAGAGGCAAAACGAGCCGACGACGAATTGGCCGGGTTTGATCGTCTTCACGGCATCGCCGACCTCGACGACGACACCGCAATATTCATGGCCCATGTTGGCGGGGCCATTCATCGGCTGAAGGCCGCGATAGGGCCAGAGATCGGAGCCGCAGACGCAGGAAGCCGCAAGCTTGATGATGGCATCCGTCGGCTTGAGGATCGTGGGTTCAGCGACCTCTTCGCAGCGGATATCGCCTTTGTCATGGAGTATGGTGGCCAGCATGGGTCTTGTCCTTTCTCCGGGATGTCAGGAAATACGGGTGACGCGCATCGGATAGGTGCCGCGCGTAAGGATGGGTTCCACACCGCCATCGATGCGTCCGAGGCGAACGAGATCGCGGATCGACGAATAGTCCCCGTGATAGAGAACGAGGTTACCCCAGGGCACATAGTAGCAGATGTCGCCAATTGCGGGGTTGGGGAAGGGACCCCGTGCTTCAGGATTAAGCTTGCGCGGAAGGTAGGCAATCTTCTCGTTCGTCGAATAATCCGACACCTCGACGTCGAGTGGCAGCATCGAAGCGAAATCGCGCGCCGACACGTTGTCGTATAATGTGGCGGTGAAATCCTGGTCGCTGAAGCTGAAACGTATCTTCATCAGGTTGCGGTCCTGCGCATGGGTGACGTGAGGGAGGATGGGGCTCAGTGCCCCAGCCAGGAGCAGTGTTCTGCGGGTCAGTCGGTGATCCCTGCTCATTTTGCGTTCTCCCAGTTGGAGCGCGCGGCGAAGGCAGCAAGCGAAGAGCCGACAAGCAGGAGTGCAGCGAAGAGAAATGAACTCCACCAGCCGACATGATCGAACAGCAGGCCGCCGAGTGCAGCACCGAGTGTGATGGCGAACTGGATGACGGCAACCTGCAGACCGCCACCGGCTTCGGCGTCGTCGCTCAAGACCTGGGCGAGCCAAGTCCCCCAGGCGACGGGAGCGGCCGTGCCGACGAAGCCCCAGGCACCGAGGAGGAGCGTCACGGCAAGTGGCGAGCTTGAAGCCGCCACAAGCCCGACGGCAAGGAGAGCCATGGTCAGCGGCATGCCGATCGCGAGCGTATAAAGCCAGTGCGGCAGCAGGCGGCTGATGCTCCAGGTTCCGGCCACGCCCGCCAGTCCCATCAGCAGCATCACAAGCGAGAGCGAGGTCACGCCGAACCCCGAGGCGCTCTCCAGATAGGGTCTGAGATAGGTGAAGAGTGAAAACTGGCCCATGAACAGCAGCAGGATGGCCGTCATGCCGAGTGCGACCTGACGGCGAGCCAGCAAGCGGAAGACGTTGGCTGTCCGCTTGTCGTCCTCTGCCGGGAGATCGGGCGTGGTCATCCACTGCCAGGCAAGAGCGACCAGAGCCAAGGGCACAACGAGGAAGAAGGCGCCACGCCAGCCGATCAATTCGCCGAGAAAGCTGCCAAGCGGCGCGGAAATCGTGGCGGCGATGGCGTTGCCGGCATTCAGTGCGGCCAGTCCTTTGGGCACCTGATCAGTCGGCAGGAGCCGCATGACGATGGCCGTCGACATCGACCAGAAGCCGCCAATCGCAATGCCAAGCAGCGCACGACCTGCCATGAGGATCCAGTAGTTCGGAGCAAAGGTCACCACCACAGCGGAAAGTACCAGCAGTACGGAAAACCAGGTGAGAACCGTCTTGCGATCGATGCCTGCCGTCAGCCGGGCAACAAACAGGCTGGTGACGACGGCGAAGAACCCGGAAGCCGAGATCGCCTGTCCCACCTGTCCCTCGAGCATGGTCAGATCGCGGGCGATTGGTGTCAGCAGGCTGACGGGCATGAATTCCGAGGCGATCAGCACGGAAACAGTCAGCGCCATGGAGCCGACGGCACCCCAGGCTGCCGGTGATTTCAATGTTTCGCGATAGGTCAGCTCGGCCATGGTCTACATCATCCTTCGAAAGCGGCGACATGCCCTCTCGCGTCCTTTGTAGCCAGTTTCCATTGGGCCGATTAGCGGCGCCATCTCGCATGCATTTATCGATGGAGACCATCAATGAAGATCTCCCGCCTTGCAGGGCAGGGCGGGAGATCGTGTCTTATCTGTTGGGTCCGGGAAGGATGCGCATGAGTTAGCGCGAGGCGAGGAAGTCGATGATGGCCTTCCGTTCGTCGGCCTTGGCGAAGCGCTGTGTCATCCGCGTTCCCCTTACCAACCCGGCCGGATTGGTGAGGAAGGTATCGAGCTGGGCCGCATCCCAGGTGATGCCCGAGCTTTGCATTGCAGGCGAATAGCGGAAGCCTTCCACGCTCCCCGCTGCCTTGCCGATCACGCCCTGCAGATGGGGGCCGACACCGTTGCGCGTGCTATCGATCTGGTGACAGATGCCGCAACGCTGCTGGAACAGCCTCTGTCCGTCCGCTGCATCCTGTGCATGAGCCTGAAGGGCCAGCAGGACGGTAGCGATGACTGCGGCGGCGATATGCTTGAAAGTACTCAATATCATCCCTGCTTCTCCTGGATTGTCGTCTTCGACAGCGGCAGGCTGCGCGGTCGTTCCGTGGCAAGGACGGCCACGGCATTGGCGATGGCGGGAGGCACGCCCGGAAGACCGGGCTCACCGATGCCGCCGATCGGTGCGCCGCTTTCGATGATGCGGACATGCACTCTCGGCATGCGGTCCGGCGTCAGGATCTGATAGCCGTCGTAGTTGCGAGCCTGGGGAAGGCCGTCGACATAGACGACTTCTTCCAGAAGTGCGGAGGAAACGCCGAGCGCGACGGCCGAGTTGACCTGATGCTCGATCACCCGCGGGTTGACCACGGTGCCCGGGTCGATTGCGACCCAGACGTCGTGCACCAAGACCTGACCATCCGACAGCGAGACTTCCGCGATCGTCGCCACTTCGCTGCCGAAGGGCGAGGCCATGGCCACGCCCCGGGCGCGGCGCGTTCCATCCTCTGCCGCAAAGGGACCCCGCTTCCAGCCGCCCGATAGCTCGGCCGCTGCCTGCAGCAGCGTCAGATGGCGCGGACTGTTCTTCAGGAGCGCAAGACGCAGTTCATAGGGATCCTTGGCGCCGGCATCCGCCATCTCGTCGAAGAAGGTCTCCGAGAAGAAGTCGTTCATCGAATGGCCGACCGAGCGCCAGAAGCCGATGATCGCGGGATCGTCGACATGGATCTGGGCAATCCGCTTTTTGGGGATCGCATAGACCTTGCCGGCGATGCCCTCGACCGCCGAACTGTCGACCTTGTCGGGTTGACGACCATACCAGCGTCCCGTGGCACCTTCACCGACGGCGACCGCCGAGAACGCCGTCGGATTGCCATCCTGGTCCAGCCCCGCGCGGAAGCGGACTGCCGCCATCGGACGCAGGGTGTCGCGCAGGAACTCCTCCTCGCGGCTCCAGACGAGCTTGATCGGACGACCGACAGCCTTTGAAAGCAGGATGGCCTGCGGATAGGGATTGGCGCTCTGGTAGAGAAAGTGGCGACCAAAGAACCCACCCAGCATCGGCGAGTGGATGATGACCTTCTCCGGCGCAATGCCGGCGACCTTGGCTGCATCGCCCTGGAACATTTCCGGCGCCTGGTTGGGAATCCAGAGTTCGAGCGTCCCGTCCTCATTCCAGCGCGCGACGGCAGACGGCGGCTCCAACTGGCCATGGGCGAGGTGAGGCGCGTCATAGGTCGCTTCAACAACCTTCGCGGCTGATGAAAGGGCGGCAGCGGTATCTCCTTCTTCCTCGAAGGTCACGCCATCACCGGTCGTCGCCTTGAGCTTTTCCATATGGCCTGTGCTGGAGAAATCCGCAGGCATCGCGTGGGGCGTTCCGGCTGCGGCTTCATTCCAGGAAACCTGCAGCGCTTCGACAGCCATGCGCGCGCGCCACCAACTATCGGCGACGACAGCGACGGCTCCGGGAAGCGTGTGCACCGAATGCACGCCAGTGCGCGTCTTGATCTCGGCCTCGTTCGTCATTGCGCCGGGTTCCTGACCGAGCCGCGGGCTGTGCTGCACGGCAGCAAAGAGCATGCCGTCGACCTTGGTGTCGATCGCATACTGGGCCTTGCCCGTCGCCTTCGCGTGAACGTCCAGCCGTCCGACCGGTTTTCCGATCCAGCGGAAGTCCTTGGATTCCCGGAGTGTGACCGTTTCCGGAACAGGCAGACCTGCGGCGGCCTCAGCGATTTCGCCATAGGCGAGACTGCGGCCCGAAGCGGCATGCAGCACGCGACCCGGTTCGGTCGAAAGCTCTGCAACCGGAACCGACAGTCTCTCGGCGGCGGCCTGAAGCAGCATGCCACGCGCAGACGCGCCAAGCTTACGCATGATGTCGTAGCTCGAACGGACAGAGAAGCTGCCGCCGGTGAAGCGGAAGCCGCCGATCAGGCCGTAGTCCGGGCCGGGCGGTGCTGCCTCGACCACGAAATTGGCGGGGTCGACATCGAGTTCTTCGCCGACGATCTGTGCCATCGCCGTGAAGATGCCCTGACCACCTTCGATGAAGGCGCTGCGGAAGAACACCGTGCTGTCGGGCCGGATCTCGATAAAGGCTGGGACGCGGGTCCCGGGAGCAACGGTCGCGGCGGCCTGCGCTAGTGCCGGACGAATTGCGCCGGGTACGGTAACGCCGAGAACAAGCGCACCGGCAACCGTGCCGAGGAAGCCGCGACGCGAGATCTTGAACGGCTTGTCATCGCTGGCAGTATTTGCGGGTGTATCGATATGAACCTGGTTCATCGCAATCCCTCCAATCAAGCCTGGGCCGCTTCGCGCACGGCGGCGGCGATCGCGTTATAGGTTCCACAGCGACAGAGATTGACCATGGCAGCCGCAATGTCGTCGTCGGTCGGCTGGGGTGTCTCTTTGAGGAGCGCGGTCGCGGCCATGACCTGGCCGGACTGGCAGTAGCCGCATTGCGGCACCTGATTTGCCACCCAGGCCTCGACCACCTTCTGACCGATGGGATCCTCGGTGATGGCCTCGATGGTGGTGATCTGCGTGCCAACTACCGTGTCTATCGTTGTGACGCAAGAGCGGGTCGGCTGCCCGTCGACGAGGACCGTGCAGGCGCCACATTGCGCGAGACCGCAACCGTATTTGGTGCCGGTCATCCCGAGTGTATCGCGCAGCACCCAGAGCAAGGGAGTATCGGCTTCGACATCCACCTGCTGCGGTGTTCCGTTGATGTTGAGTTCCATGGCGGGGGTCCTTCGATCGGTTCGGGGGAGAAGGGGCTGGAACAGTCTGCGGACTATTCCATGCCACACACTATCAAGTGCATTTGATATGCATTAGTCGGCTTTGGTCGCTTAGATTTATCGACGACGACCATAAATGGCGAAAAGCGAGGATGCTGGATGGCAAGGGAAGACTTCAACGACCTGCTCTGGTTCCTGGCACTGGCTGAAGATCGCAGCTTTACGAAAGCGGCGGCCAAGCTCGGGATCACGCAGTCGACCCTCAGCCACACGATCAAGCGACTTGAGACGCGTCTGGGCCTGCGCCTTCTCACCCGGACGACGCGCAGCGTTTCGCTGACGGAGGCCGGTGAGCGTCTGTTCAATGCGCTTTTGCCGCGCATCACGGCGATCCGTGGCGAGCTGGAAGCACTCTCGGACCTGCGTGACAAACCGGCCGGTACCGTTCGCATCACGCTTTCCGACCACGCGCTGGAAACAGTGGTCTGGCCGAAATTGCAGCCGATCCTGAAGGACTATCCGGATGTCCGGGTCGAACTCAGCCGTGACAATGGCTTGCGCAACATCGTTGAAGACGGGTTCGACGCCGGCGTGCGGCTCGGTGAAAGCATCGAAAAGGACATGATTGCCGTTCGGATCGGCCCGGACTGGCGCATGCTGGTCGTCGCATCGCCGGCTTACCTCGCGGACAAGCCTATGCCTCAGCACCCGCAGGATCTGGTCGGCCACAACTGCATCAACATGCGCCAGGCAACCGGCGGAGGGCTCTATGCCTGGGAATTCGAGAAAGATGGGCAGGAACTGCGCGTTCGGGTCGTGGGCCAGCTCACGTTCAATTCGTCCTATCCCATGGTTGATGCGGCCGTGAAAGGTCTCGGTGTCGCCTACGTTCCAGACGATCTGGTTGCTGCTGAACTTTCAGCCGGCACGCTCGTGACGCTCCTTGAGGATTGGACGCCACCCTTTCCGGGCTATTATCTATATTATCCCAGCCGCCACCAGAACGCACCCGCCTTCCGGGTTGTCGTCGATGCATTGCGGCAGAAGTAGCAGCCCTTTGCCGTGTCACGCAAAGGCGATGACCGGCGCACAGAACACCGAGTATGCGAGTGAACCGATGAGACCGCCGATCATCAGGAGCCTCTGGAAGTGGCGGGCGTAGGTCTTCAGGAATTCGGTCATGATACGGCTCCGTCAGGTGTAGGGAAGCATCTGGCCTGCGAACGTCACGCCGGTCCAGGCTGAGATGGAGAGCAAGGCCGCGACACGTGCGAAAAACGGGGGCATCGAAGCCTCGCCCCATTGGGCCATGCCGCGACCAGCGCCGAAATGGAAGGCCAGCGCATTTGCGCCTGCCGCAACCAATAGCCAGAATTTCCACGGCGCCGCCCCGGAGGCCGCGATCATCGTTGCCTGGGCGCTCAGCAACGCAACACCCGTGATGAATGCCGTGATGAAGCCGACATAGGACACTGGCAGCAGGTGCCGCATGGCTGATGTCACAGACACAGACTGTCTGCCGACGCCCAGTAGACGCAGGTCGATAGCAAAAATCGACCCGATCAGCAGCCCTATCCCGAGGACGTGAAAGGTTTCAAGCGCGGCGTACAGATAGCCTGCAGATCGTACAGTCTGACCGACGATAGATGCCTGAAGCAGTTCGAGAGCTGAGTTCAACACGGGTTTCGGTTCTTTCTAGTGTTGGCACTTAGTCCGGCAAAGGAGCTCGTTCGGGGAGCGTGTTGCCAAGAACCTGGTTCACCGGTGTCGCGTCATCCCCGTACCAGAACACCACCGGACGAAAGAGACCTTCATCGCTGCGGTTGATGTAGCCGACGGCCTGGAAACGCTCGCCGACCCTCAGTGGCCGATCCAGCCCCCACCGCCCGGACCATGCCGGTGGTGCGATGACGATTTCGAGCTCCCCAAGGCTGCCGTCATACGCCAGTGCGCGGTTGACGCGCACGCTGTCCTCCGGATGTTGCAGTTCTTCCGGTATGGGAAGCTCGGGCGTATCGGGTGGCAGGCTCGCATCCAGCTTTACATCGAACTCCGAGTGCGGATTACCCCAAACGCCCTCGGACGAGACGGTTCCGGCGATATAGACAAGCCTGCTGGTGTCGAAGGTTGGCCAGCCATGGTGGGCCGACGCAGTGTTCAGCGCGAGCGGAACACTGGTGAACGCGAAAGCCACGGCAAGTCCCAGAACAGCCGACCATCGTTTTGCGCTGACAAGACTGGCTGCTGCCATGTTTTTGCGAGGCATTGTTCTCAAACTCCAGATGAGAAATCGATCTTGCGATCAGTCGGATCTGTGGGATCTGGCCTGACCGGCGCTCAGTTCACCACAGCCTCTGATTTCGACAGCCATCCTAGATGCCTCGCGGTCTAAAGATTAGCCTCGGAGAACTCATCAGGCTTATGGGCCTGGGACATAAGTGGCGTAGTCCATGTCCCGCTGGCATGGTTGGATTAAAGGCGGCCACAGAAAATGGTTTGCGAGTTTCCCACAGGCGCACCGGTTAACTGAACTGCGCCACCGTCTGAAGTGCCACACCATTTCTCTCTTGCCATTCGATTGCGAGCTCGAATGGAACGGCCAATTGCGGTCGGTATCCGGCTTGGATTGCGGGTCCCCAGTCAATTTTGCGGGACCCGTTTCAGCACGATGAATGTCCTGCAGGACGGCAGCTACGATTGCACAAGTTGTTGAGAAGGCGTCGGTTTTTTCCGTGAGAAATGATCGCTGATTCTCAGCGGAAAACCGTCCCCAATAGCCTGCCTGGAGGGTCTTGATTCTCGCATGATTTCAACGACGTAGAGAAATAGCCTCTGATTTGCCTACGCTTTTCCTGCCGCAAGCGACTGTGGATGCCATCTTTGAGCCCTGGCCTTGGGCCGACGTCAACAGGGCGGGAGAGCGGCAATTATTTCCGCTCGTAAGCACCGAGTTGGAGGTGAAGCGGCATTCGTGCGCGGCTGCCCTAGTGCGCTGTATTGAAGCGCAAATGATCGCGCAGGGACAGTTTGCTATATCGCAAAATGTGCCGCCGCTGATGTTTGCACCCCCAATTCTGATTTTACCAAATGCTTCAGATTGGCGATCTATTTGGCTCACGCAAAAATCGGCGGGATCTCGATCAGCTTGCGGCCGTCGCTACTTCCCTTTTCGAGAATGTCGAAGGCGGCGGTAAGCATGCCGGGCACGTCCTGGCGTGCCATTTCGATGTCGTGGCCAAGCAGGGCGACAAAGGGGTCCCAGTCAAAGCAACCGATGATGGGTTGCTCCCCCTGAAAGTGGGCTGAGGATTTGATCCAGCGCATGACGCCTTCGAGCGAAATGGTAGAGTTGACGAACATGCCGCGCGGCACGCTTCCTTCTCTGGCCGCCATGGCGCTGAGCGCTTGCGCGGCCTTGTCTGGCGCGTAGCCGCAGGCGAGGACATGGTGTTCCTCGATCGGCACGCCGAGATCCTGATGAGCAGTGCGAAAGCCGCGGATACGTTCGGCGGTGTTGTGGTCACTGCCACGACCGCCGATGAAGAGTAGCGGCGCCAAGACACCGGTCTTAGTGTGATGGTTGATCAGTGTGCGCCGAGTTAGTTCGCGCGCGCCGGCGAAGTTGTCGGAGATGATCGACGTCGCCTTGGTGCCTGGAAGGTCAAGGTTCAAACTACGAGCGCCTGCAGCCAAGCAGATGTCGGTTATACGATCCGGATCGGTTGCACCCGTGGAGATCAGCCATTCCACTTGATACGACAGCATGGTGCGTGCCGCTTCCATCTCCAAGTCGGGATCACGCAGCGTACAGGTGATGATCGGGAACAGCCCGCGCTCGCGCGCCATGATTTCGAAGGTCTCGACGATCGAGCCGAAATAGCGGTTGTCGTATTTGGGAACAATCATGCCAATGATCCGGGACTTTTCCCGGCGCAGCAGGCTTGCCTGCATGTTGATGGCATAGCCCTGTTCCTCGGCTATCCGAGTGATCTTTTCTGCCAACTGGCTACTAATCCGGCGCTTTTTCCAGTTGCCGTTCAGGACGGCGCTGACGGCACTCGCCGAGGTTCCGGCAAGCTCGGCCAGATCATAGATCGTCGTCTTTTTCTGCGGGCGCTGCTGATTCACGAAATCCTCCTACGAGACCCAACTTGACATCAAACGAGAGAAGTGGCAATTCTTGCTTCATCGATTGAGCAGTGGTGCTCAATCGATGATACAGGTTGGCTGTGGAGGGTCGACCGGGAGGCGTTCTGCCAGTACCCATGTCTTGCGGCGCCGATATGCTCGGCGACGAACGATGCGCTGCGTCCTCATGTCGGACGAGGCGGAATGGGCGGGAGAATGACAGTCCGGAGCAGCCTCACAAGGCGAGCTGTTCCCATTCAAGGAGGAGAATGAGATATGAGAATTCGTTCCATGCTGCTGGCGACCGTCGGTCTCGCCGCAATGCTTTCCGGCTCTGCCCTCGCGCAGGAAGGGTCAACCGTAGCCTTCCTGATGCCCGACCAGGCATCGACGCGCTATGAGGAGCACGACTATCCGGGCTTCAAGGCCGAGATGGAGAAGCTCTGCCCCACCTGCACCGTCATCTACCAGAATGCCAATGCGGACGTCGCGCTTCAGCAGCAGCAGTTTAATTCCGTGATCGCTCAGGGCGCCAAAGTCGTTGTTCTTGATCCGGTCGATTCCGCTGCCGCCGCCGCTCTCGTCGAAATCGCCCAGTCCCAGGACGTCAAGGTCATCGCCTATGACCGTCCGATCCCGGACAAGGCTGCAGACTACTACGTGTCCTTCGACAATGAAGGCATCGGCCATGCGATCGCCAAGTCGCTCGTTGACCATCTGAAGGCCAGTGGCGTTCCGGAAGGTTCGGGCGTGCTGCAGATCAACGGTTCGCCAACCGATGCAGCGGCTGGCCTCATCCGTGACGGCATCCATCGTGGCTTGAAGGACTCCGGCTACAAGACGCTTGCCGAATTCGACACGCCGGAATGGGCGCCGCCAAAGGCACAGGAATGGGCCGCCGGCCAGATCACCCGCTTCGGCGCCGAGATCAAGGGCGTGGTTGCCGCCAACGACGGCACGGGCGGCGGCGCGATCGCTGCCTTCAAGGCCGCTGGCGTAAACCCTGTCCCGCCAGTCACCGGCAACGACGCGACGATCGCGGCCCTGCAGTTGATCATCTCGGGCGACCAGTACAATACGATCTCCAAGCCATCGGAAATCGTCGCGGCTGCAGCAGCAAATGTGGCTGTGAAGCTTCTGAAGGGCGAGACGGTCGAAGCCAAGACGACACTCTACAACACGCCGTCCGAGCTCTTCGTGCCGGCCGTTGTGACCGCGGAAAACATCAAGGCAGAGATCTTCGACAAGGGCATCCAGAAGCCTGAAGATGTCTGCACCGGTGAATATGCAGAGGGTTGCAAGAAGCTCGGCATCATCCAGTAACATCGATCTCCCAAGGCGCTCGGTCGGGGCTTGCTCCGGCCGGGCGTATCCCATGTCCCAAAGAAGAGCCCCGTCATGCAACGAAATGACATCGGTCTGCCACCCAAGGGTACGACCATCCTGAAGCTGAGCAATATCTCGAAGAATTTCGGTGCGGTTTCCGCGCTGAGCGACATCGAGCTTGAAGTGAAGGCGGGCGAGGTCGTCGCTCTCGTCGGTGACAATGGCGCCGGCAAGTCGACACTGATCAAGGTCCTGGCGGGCGTCCACCAGCCCAGTTCCGGCCGGATCGAGTTCATGGGTCAGGAAGTTTCTCTCGACAGCCCGAGCCGCGCGCTCGAACTCGGCATCGCGACGGTCTTTCAGGATCTGGCGCTCTGCGAAAATCTCGACGTCGTCGCCAATCTCTTTCTCGGACATGAACTCTCGCCCTGGAACCTCGATGAGGTGGCGATGGAGGTGCGTGCCTGGACGCTGCTGCGCGAACTCGCTGCCCGCATCCCCTCGGTCCGTGAGCCGATTGCCTCGCTGTCAGGTGGCCAGCGCCAGACGGTCGCGATTGCCCGTTCGCTGCTTCTCGACCCCAAGATCATCATGCTCGACGAGCCGACGGCAGCACTTGGCGTCGCCCAGACCGCCGAAGTCCTGAACCTGATCGAGCGCGTCCGTGAGCGCGGCCTCGGGGTCATCATCATCAGCCACAACATGGAAGACGTCCGTGCCGTTGCCGACCGCGTCGTCGTCCTGCGTCTCGGCAAGAACAACGGCGTCTTCTCGCCTGACGCCTCCAACCATGAACTCGTTGCCGCCATCACCGGCGCCACGGAAAACTCTGTCTCGCGCCGCGCCGGCCGAAAGGCCGTCGAACAGGCCGAAATCGGCGGGAGCCCCGCATGAGCACTCAGATGTCGAATGAAAACAAGCCTGCGCCCCTTGCTCTCGACCGCAGCGATGAGCGCGTTCGCCACGCCGATGGCATCGGCGGTATGGTCCGCGCCTTCGTCAGCCGGATTCGTTCCGGCGACCTCGGAATGTTGCCGGTCGCGATCGGTCTGATCGTCATCTCGACGGTCTTCAGCATTCTCAATCCGATCTTCCTTGCGCCGAACAACCTTGTGAACCTGCTGTTCGACTGCGCGACAGTCGGCATCATCTCGCTTGGCATCGTGTGTGTGCTCATTCTCGGCGAGATCGACCTCTCGGTCGGCTCGATGAGCGGTCTCGCCTCGGCGATCATCGGCGTGCTCTGGGTGAATTCCGGCATCCCGCTGCCGCTCGCCATTGGTGCGGCACTGGTAACGGGAGCGGGCGTCGGTGCGCTCTATGCGATGATGTACAATCGGCTGGGCATGCCGAGCTTCGTTGCAACGCTTGCCGGTCTGCTCGCGCTGCTCGGCTTGCAGCTCTATATCCTTGGGCCCACGGGCAGCATCAACCTGCCATATGCCTCGCCGCTGGTGCGCTTCGGCCAGATCCTCGTGATGCCTGACTGGCTGTCCTACCTGCTGGCACTTGTGCCTGGCGCCGTCTTGATTGTCGCCGGTATGGTCATCCGAGCGCGTCGACAGGCCGTCAATCTCTCCTCGCAGCCGATCAGCAGCCTCATCGTCAAGGCCGTGGTCCTGACGGTGGTCCTCGAGGCTGCTGTCTACTACCTGAACCTTGGACGCGGCGTGCCATGGATGTTTGGCCTGTTCGTGGCCCTGGTCGTGATCCTCAATTATGCGCTCACCAAGACCAAGTGGGGCCGCTCGATGTTTGCAGTCGGTGGCAACCGCGAGGCTGCACGCCGCTCGGGTATCAATGTCCGCCGCATTTATATGAGCGCATTCATGCTTTGCTCGACGCTGGCCGCTCTCGGCGGCACTTTGTCTGCATCGCGTCTCGCATCGTCTAGCCAGCAGGCCGGCACGGGTGACGTCAACCTCAACGCGATCGCGGCGGCCGTCATCGGCGGGACCAGCCTCTTCGGCGGACGCGGCAGTGCCTATTCGGCCCTGCTCGGCATCATCGTCATCCAGGCGATCTCGAACGGGTTGACGCTTCTCAACCTCAGCTCGTCGCTTCGCTATATGATCACCGGTGCTGTTCTCGCCATCGCCGTCATCGTCGACTCGCTTGCCCGCCGCTCGCGCGTCAGCCATGGCCGCGCCTGATCCAAAGACTGGAGACTTGTTATGACTGTACTGATGAAGGGCAAGGTTGCCGCTATCACCGGAGCAGCTTCGGGCATAGGCCTCGAATGCGCCCGCACCCTGATCGCCGAAGGCGCGACGGTTGTCCTAATCGACCGCGCAAAGGACAAGCTCGAGACGCTCTGCCAGGAACTCGGCGAGCGGGCCAAGCCCTTGGTCGTCGACCTCTTCGATGGGCCTGCCGTCTCGGGCATGCTGCCGCGTATTATAGAGCTGGCAGGCGGTCTGGACATATTCCACGCCAATGCCGGTGCCTATATTGGCGGTCCAGTCGCGGAAGGCGATCCGGATGCCTGGGACCGCATGCTGAACCTCAACATCAACGCTGCCTTCCGCTCCGTGCATGCAGTCTTGCCGCACATGATCGCGCAGAAATCCGGTGATATCCTGTTCACCAGCTCGATCGCCGGCGTCGTTCCGGTTGTCTGGGAGCCGATCTACACGGCTTCGAAATTCGCGGTTCAGGCCTTCGTGCATTCGACCCGCCGCCAGGTGGCGCCCCATGGCGTGCGCGTCGGTGCGGTTCTGCCAGGTCCCGTTGTTACAGCACTCCTCGACGACTGGCCGAAGGCTAAGATGGAAGAGGCGCTTGCCAATGGTAGCCTGATGCAGCCGAAGGAGGTGGCCGATGCCGTGCTCTTCATGCTGTCGCGGCCCCGCAATGTGACCATTCGTGACCTGGTGATCCTGCCCAACAGTGTCGATCTCTGACGCCTGGTTGATCCTCACCAGCCTGCCTTGCAATGCCGAAACAGACGAGAAGACCATGACCTCAGCACAGAACTCGACCGAGGGAGCAACGCGTTACGTCATCGGCGTTGATGTCGGAACGGGCAGCGCACGTGCTGGCCTCTTCGACCTTGAGGGCCGCATGCTGTCGGTCGCGAAACGCGATATCACGCTCTTTCGCGAGGCTGGCTCGATCGTCGAGCAGTCGAGCACCGAGATCTGGAATGCCGTCTGTGCGATCATTCGCGAAGCCGTGCATGCTGCGGGTGTTGCTCCGGATCAGGTCATCGGGCTCGGCTTTGACGCGACCTGCTCACTGGTGGTGCTGGGGGAGGGTGGTAAGCCGCTCGCAGTCGGCCCCTCGGAAGAGGCAGAGCGTGACATCATCGTCTGGATGGACCACCGCGCCGTCGCCCAGGCCGAACGCATTAATGCGATGGGGCATGATGTGTTGCGCTATGTCGGTGGCCGCATCTCGCCCGAGATGGAGACGCCGAAGATCCTGTGGCTTAAGGAAAATCGCCCGGCGACTTTCAAAGCCGCTTGGCAGTTCTTCGATCTCGCTGATTTTCTGACCTGGAAATCGACCGGCGATCTTTCGCGCTCGACCTGCACGGTAACCTGCAAATGGACCTATCTCGCCCATGAGGCGCGTTGGGATCAAAGTTATTTCGATCAGATCGGCTTGGCCGAACTGGCGAAGGAGGGCTTTACCCGCATCGGTACTGACATCGTCGAGCCCGGCACCCGATTGGGGCAGGGACTGACGCTTGAAGCCGCCGAAGCCATGGGTCTCAAGCCCGGTACGGCGGTCGCCGCGGGCATGATCGATGCTCATGCGGGTGGCATCGGCACGGTCGGCATCGGCGGCAAGCCGGCCGAGAACCTGGCTTACGTGTTCGGGACCTCCTCCTGCACGATGACGTCGACGGCTGATCCTGTCTTCGTGCCCGGTGTCTGGGGACCGTATTATTCGGCCATGGTACCCGGCATGTGGCTGAACGAGGGTGGCCAGAGTGCCGCGGGCGCGGCGATCGATCAGCTTCTCTCCTTCCATCCCGCTGCCACGGAGGCGACCGCCCGGGCACAGGCCGAGGGGAAGTCTTTGCCCGCCTTCATGGCCGAGCAGGCAGCACTCAAGATTGCTGATGCCTCAGAGGCCGTCGACCTTGCTGCAGGCCTGCATGTCGTGCCGGAATTTCTCGGGAACCGCGCTCCTTTTGCCGATCCGCATGCCCGCGCCGTCATCGCTGGCCTTGGAATGGAACGTGACTTCGACAGTCTCATCGCTCTCTACATCGCCGGCCTCTGTGGGATCGGCTACGGACTGCGCCAGATCATCGAGACGCAGGCAAAATCCGGTGCTTCCGTCGAGCGGGTGGTGATCAGCGGTGGCGCTGGTGCAAGCCCCTTAGTGCGCCAGATCCTGGCGGACGCCTGCTGCAAGCCTGTTGTCGCGACTGAAGCGGACGAACCTGTCCTGCTCGGCTCTGCCATTCTTGGTAGCGTCGCTGCTGGCGCCTTCCCGGATGTTCGCGATGCCATGCGTGAACTCGCAAGGAGTGCTTCGATCCACACGCCAAGCGCCGAGCGTGTAGCGACGCTTCATGAAGGACGCTATCAGGCGTTCCTCAACCTTCAGGAAGTTTCGCGGACCATAAGGTCGTTCTAGCATTGCTAGGCAGCAATCGGGCTGCGGGTGCAACTCGTGATACTGCGGCCTGAGGCTTATATGGGCCCGCCATTGGGTATTGTGCCCGCATTTGCTGATCAGTCGAGAGGGGTGGAATGCCTCACAGGGCTGTGGGCTGACGTCAACATGGCGGGAGAGCGGCAATTATTTCCGCTCGGGCGTGCAGAGCCGGAGGTGAGGTTAGCATTTGAGCGGGGCAGCTAAGCGCCGTCATTCTAGTCGTTGGCCATCTCAATTGATTGCTCTGAAAGCCGCCGCATCGCGCACCACGTCAGCAGCCTTTCTAGTGGGGCGCTAACTCAAACCGGGACGCAAGTGGTGATCTGCTCCGAACGCCTACGCCGGCTCGCCGATTATCACCGGCGCCATTTAGTCATTGTTCTGGCGGCGGGAGTGAGAGTTCACACTCGAATCCCGTGACTCCCTCAGGCAGCAAGACATTCCTCAAGATCATCGTGCCGTTCATCTGCGCCATTAGCTTGTCTACGATCGCGAGACCGAGACCGGATCCGGGCTTGTTGGTTTGACCGCGCCTGAACCGTGTCCGATAGACATCGAGGTGTGGATCGAGCGGGACGGACACGGCATTGGTTACCGTGATGCGCCCCTCTGCGGATATGCCGATCGTGATGGGCTGTTCGGCATCGCCATAACGGGCAGCGTTTTCCAGCAGGTTGTTAAACGCAATGGCGAAGGCGTCTGGGTCGATTGCTCGGACGAGTGCCGATAACCCGGGCTCTGGCCGCAGCACGATCACCGCGGTCTGATGCGAGCGCTGGAAGGTCTCGACAAGCAGCTCTACGAGGGCAAGCAGATCAACGGGGGTGCTGGACAATCCGACGCCCGCCTCCGCCCGGGATAGCTGCAGCAGCTTCTCCAGCATCAGCGATAGGCGACGAAGCGCTTCCAGCACGCGTTGTGACCGCGACCGGTCGTCCGGCTCGGTGAGTTGACCGGCCAGTAGTTCCATCTGGGCGAGCGCACCGGCGAGTGGGGTTCGAAGTTCATGGGCGCTGTTGGCGGCAAGCTCCCGTTCGGCTTGCAGCGCGAGCTTTAGCCGTCCGAGTAGCGTGTTGACCGAGCCCGGTATCGTCGCGATTTCTGTCGGAAGGCCGTGCAAAGCGATGGGTTCTAGGTTGCTCCCATCGCGTCTGCTGATCGCGTCCCGCAGTTCATTGACCGGCCTTGTCGCCCCAACGACGACCCAGCGGATTGCGAACATGCCGAGAGGAAGCAGAAGCAGGATTGGCAGCAACAGCGTCAAGGCGCTTTCAAGCGTCGCCTCGCGTCGATGCGCCAGCGAGTCCGCCACCTGGACGAAGAGCGTATCGCTGACCGTTGCGATGGTGAAGATCCGTCTGTCATCGCCGCTCCAAAAGCCGGGCGAGAGCGGTGCGGCATAAGGTTCAGCTCCGACATTGTGCGAATGCAGGAGTACCCGGCCGGAGAGATCACGCACCTGGTAAGTCAAGTATTCGTCGGTCGCGCCAGGATTGAGCGCGGCCACCTGGTTCGGCCCTGTGCCCGTGTCGCGACGGAAGAAATCGTCGATGACGAGAGGGGCGAGGCGTTCGGTTGTCTCCTGCAGCGCGCTGTCGAAAACCTCATCGAATTCGGCACGCATGACGTGAATGGAGAGCCCGACTGCGATTGCCCAGAATACCGCGAGCAGGATCGACAGAGAAAGCACAAGGCGTCCGGCAAGGCTTCGGGTCTCAATTCGCATCGGCGGAAATCCTGTAGCCGACACCGCGCACGGTCTCGATTGCATCCTTGCCCAGCTTCCTACGCAGTCGGCTGACATAGACTTCGACCGTGTTGCTCTCGACCTCCGCCCCGAAGGCGTAAAGCGCTTCCTCGATCTGTGCTTTCGACACGATGGCGCGTTTGCGGGCGATCAGCCTGTCGAGTACGGCCCATTCGCGGGAGGAGAGAAGGATCTCCGAACCGTCCCTAGCCACAATCCGCCGCTCGGAAAGGTAAACTCCGATTCCTCCTAATGTGAGATCGGGCAGCTTGTGCGTGCCGTAGCGTCGCGATACGGCGTGAATCCGGGCCTGCAGCTCGCCGAGATCGATAGGTTTGACAAGATAGTCGTCGGCCCCGGCATTCAATCCGGCGATGCGATCGGACACCTGGTCGTGGGCCGTCATGATGATGACGGGCATCTCGTCGCGGCGGGCCCGCAGAGCCTTCAGGATGTCGAGGCCGCTCCCATCCGGCAGCCTGAGATCGAGGAGCACGAGATCATAGGCGGCTGCTTGAAGGCTCGCCGCTGCCTCGTCGCATGAGAGTGCCCAGTCCACGGCATGGCCCTGGCGGTGTACGTATGTCTTCACCGCATCGCCGAGCATTTCATCGTCTTCGACCAGCAAGACCCGCATTCAATTACTCCTGTCCAAGAGATCGGGATCTCTTGTCGCGCATGAAACTGACAGCCCGCTGAACCGCCCGCAAGGTCCGAGCTCGCCCTTCAGGTGGCTGTCAGTTTGCGGGTCGATCCTCTCCTCGTGTCCAACACCAGGAAAGGAACACATTCCATGCAGAAGATCATCATCGCTCTCGGCCTCGCAGCTGCCTTTGGCGGCACCGCACTTGCTTCCGAAAAATGCAATGTCGCCATGGCCGACTGGAAGCCGCGCGAGGCGCTGCAGACCAAGCTTGAAGGCGAAGGCTGGAAGGTCCGCTCGATCAAGACCGAAGACGGCTGCTATGAAGCCTATGCCATCAACGCCGAAGGCAAGAAGGTCGAAGCCTATTTCGACCAGCAGACCCTTCAGTCGGTCGATATGAAGATCGAGGACTGATCGATGACGTTGACAGTCAAGGTCTGGGATCGTCCGGTCAGGCTCTTTCACTGGAGCCTCGCGGGCAGTGTCGCCTTGTGCTGGTTGACAGCGGACGAGTTGCAGAGCCTGCACGAGGTGGCAGGCTATGCAGCCGCCGGCCTGATTGGCCTGCGGCTCTTTCTCGGCATAGCCGGGACGCGCTATGCCCGTTTCAGCCAGTTTATCCGCTCGCCAAAGCGCACGCTGCTCTATGCCGGCGACATGCTTCGCCACAAGGAGCCCCGCTATCTCGGCCACAATCCGCTCGGGGCCGCCATGGTGGTCGTGTTGCTTCTGATGGTCGGCGGTATCGCGCTCACCGGCTGGATGCAGACGACGGATGCCTATTGGGGCATTGAATGGGTCGAGGAGACGCATGAAGCGCTCGCTCAATTGCTGCTGGTGGCCATCGCCGTCCACGTGGTGGGCGTCATTCATGCCAGCCTCCGGCATCATGAGAACCTGGCGCTTGCCATGTTCACCGGGCGCAAACGCGCACCGGAAGGCGGCGATATCCTCTGAAAGAGAAGCCCCAACGAAACAAAGGACGCCGCAAACCGCGGCGTCCTTGTCTGTCGTGAGTAGGCTTGATGTGTTTGGTGGACCGAGTTCCGCAGCGCCCCTCAAGACGAGACGCCGCTGCGGCAGGCTGCGAAAATGTCGAGGGTTGGGTCGTAGACCGCAGTCTTCACTTGCATCAGGCCGAGCACACTGTGGAAGAGATTGTCGTGCGAATGCGGTGAAGCGGCCTTGGATTTGAGGCACGGTTTGTCGATGCCCGTCGATTGACGAAGGTCGGGTGACGTCCAGAGGACAAACGGAACATGGGTCTGTTCCGCTGGCGCGAACACATAGGGCGCGCCGTGCAGATAGAGACCGTTTTCCCCAAGCGACTCGCCATGGTCGGACATGTAGATCATCGCCGTGTCGAGTGTCTTGGCATGGGTGCTCAGCTTGTCGATTACCTCTGAGAGGATATGATCGGTGTAGAGCAGGGCGTTGTCATAGGCGTTTCTGATGGTCTCCGGCGTGCAGGCATCAAAGTCTGACGAGCGGCAATCAGGCACGAATTTCCGGAACTCGTCGGGATAGCGGAGATAGTAGGCGGGGCCGTGATTGCCGAGCTGGTGGAGGACCAGAACGGCGTCGCCATCGACCTTGTCCAGCCAGGCGTCGAGGCCGTCGACCAGGATCTGGTCCAGACACTCACCGCCATGGCAGAAACGCGGATCATTCGATTTGAAGAAATCGGTCTTCTGGATCCGATCGGCGACATGTTTGTCGCCCGTGTTGTTGTCCCACCATTCGGTCTTGATGCCGGCATGGGTGAGGACATCCATCAGGTCCTCCGTCGCCAAGGCTTTTGCGTGCGAGTAGTCCCGTCGACCATAGACGGAAAACATGCAGGGCACGGAGACAGCCGTCGCCGTGCCGCAGCTTGAGGTGTCGCTGAAATAGGTGATATCCCGCTGCGAGAGCTGAGGGTTCGTCGGGCGCTCGTAACCGCCGAGCTGGAAATTCTGCGCCCGCGCCGTTTCGCCAACGACGATGATCGTGACGCGCGGCCGGCGGCCGTTCGCCGGCAAGGCATCCGGCACCCTGGCATCGGTGCCGATGGGCTCAAGAACGATCGCTTGCTCGCGCGATCGTCCGATCAGGAAGCTGGTTGCACTTCCGACGGGAAAGATTGGGTTCAGCGTTCGGAACCAGTCCCGGTGCTCACGGGTGCTGAAGATGAATGTGCCGCTGTTCGAGAGGCCGGCACCAGCAAAGATCAGCAGGGACGGCACAATGATCATCAGATTGACTATGAGTTTTTTGAGGAGCGGACGGTGCACGACCTCGACCCAGGCGATGAACAGCGAGGGCAGGATGCCGAATAGGCCTATATGCAGGACGAAGGCACCGGTCATCAGGTGGCCGGCCTCGGCTGTGTTGGTCTCAGCCGCGTTGCGGATCATCTCGGTGTCGATGATCACGCCGAAGCGATCCATGAACCACGCACTCGCCAGGCTGGTGATCACCATGAGGATCAGCGCTGGCTTGATCAGGTATTTGGCTGAGAACGTGACGGTCAGCGCGACGAAGGCGGCCAGAAGGCCGACCGCCAGCGCAACGAGCGCGAAGCCTTGCCCCTGGAGGTAGAGGAAGGACTTGCCCCAGAAAGTCCCGTTTATGAAAAACAGCAGATAGACTGCGGTGAGTATGCTCAGCCATTCGCTGCGGAGGCGCGGTCTGAACTTCAAAAGCGTCTTCGACAAGCCCGCTTCCTTTCGTGCATGGATCCTAAGATCCGATGCACTGCCGTGCGAAGCTGACAGACACCTGAACGTTGCTTATGGAGGGAGGAATGCGTTCTCGACGGTGAGCAACGATGACAGTGGAACGTCGCCTATGCGCTCGAAGCGGACGCGGCGACTTTCTTACTCTCTGGCGGCTACGAAAGGTCGTGAAGGTCCTTGCCCAGGGCCGGTCCAAGTCGCCACTCGCTAAACCGTACCTCCAGGCCTGCACGCTCTGGAGTGCAGCACATTGGGCCAACCAGATAACGATCCGCTTTTGGGAACGGGCAGAGGCGGACCAGTGGCCAAGTCCGCCCATCGCCTGACGCCTGTATCCTCAGAATGCCGCTCTGGACGGTCACCCTTATCCAGAAATCCGATGGATCGCCGTCGTATCGCCCCGTGGCCCAATCGGAGGCGTCATCCGTCAGTACACTGCCGAGCAGGCCATATCCGTCCGAGAACTCGATCCCGGTCTTGACCCAGCGGTTTTCGTCGAGCCTCACCATGAGGCCGGCCTGATCGTAGAGATGTTCGAAATGTGCCCGGACCCGGACCTGGGCGGTAAAATCGCCCTCGGCCTCGAATACGTAGAAGTGGCCGTTGTCGCGGATAAAGCCATAGTGGGTCTCCCGCCAGAAATCGGTCTTGGCGTCAGTCACCACGAACAGTTCGCTATCCGATGCTTTCGCTTTCGTGGGCTCGTTGAGCCAGGATCCGTTTTTGAGAGTCTGCAACAGCGGCTCCTATTGTATTTGGCGGATTTGCCAGTCCGCACCTTTCGCTAGGTACTTAATCCTAGAGCCCATTCATTGCCAACAAACAAGGCCTGGTGGAGGTCGCCCGCTTGTACCCGGAAGCTGATGCCAACCGTTCGCGCCGATGGGTTGATCAGGATCGTCCTCGTCTCGCGGACGCAGCATTTATGGCATCGTCAATCTGACGCATGAGATGATTAGCGAGACATCCGTCTTGGTGGGTGGTGTGCCGGTGGTCGATCCGCGCGCTCCATGGACGGGCGAACTAGGGCTTGGCGGCGTTCTCCATGCAAACGTCGGCGGTTTTGCTCTCGGCAGCGACATTACGCTGGCCAGCGACTTGTCTGATCATTCTTCCAGTCATTCTCTCAAAGGTAGCTTCTGGATGCGAAAGATCTTCTGAGGCTGTGGTGCTTTCTGGGCAAACTGGAATTTGTCGGTCCTCATTCGCCCGCTAGCTGAACTGATTTTCGCTTTGCGCCTCCATTTCGGCCATTGAAGGTGGTCGGTTGGATACTAAAGAGTAGCCGGTCAGCTCGCCCTGTCAGCAAAGCGCCGCGAGCGAGCGTGGATTTATCGTTGTGCCCTAGCTTTGAGCTGACGTGAACATGGCGCTGGAGCGGCAATTGTTTCTGCATCCACACCAGCGCAAGGAGTTTGAATCACGACGACAGATTTCGTGATCGCTGTAGCCGCGCCGCTCAGGTTAAAGACATGCCACAGCGAGCCATCCCTTCTTTGAAGGCAGCCATTAAGGAGACTTTGTTCGTGCCGGAAACGACGCGCGGCGCTGACCACATGACGACAGTGTCTCCGGTCACGTCCTATGGATGTTTTTCGAGGGGGCTTGCAAGTTCTGATAAGCAGACCCATATTCATATCAGTGGCAGCCATTGAACGGGCACTGTCACTTTCTGGGCGGCACTCACCCTGGCCCCAATAAAGGAGGACGACATGTCTTCCGACCTCCACCATCCTATCGGCAGCTTCGACATCAGCATCATCAGAAACGCGCTCCGGCATGCCGGGTTTCGCTATGAGGAACCACTCTGCGAGTTGGATCGCGGCGCGGCGCGCCATGCGATGACGCTTTACCAGAAGGGCGTCCACAGATCCGGCGAATTGATTTCCGCCGTGAACCTCTGGGCAGACCAGGCCGTCTTCGCGCGGCTGAAAATCAGCAGTCAGGTCACGAGCCTGTGACTCTCTCCTTCCCCAATCCGACCCGCGCCTATGACGAGACCCGTGGTCTCATTCGTTTCATCGGCCATGACGGCCTGAACCAGGTTCAGTTTCTCTTGCCCGTCGCCGTGTTTGATCGCGAGGGCGCCCCCGGACGCCGGAAGGAACGCGACTATCTCCTGGCGTTCGATCGCCTTCGGGACCGCATTCTGACGACAGCGAGGCAAGCCTATCAGTCTCGGCGACGACATACGATCGAACTCGATCTCAGTGCATTCGGGTCGTCCCTTCAGTCGGCGACCTGACGACGCCAAACACAGCGCTTGGCGAACTCGGAAGAGGAATACGATCATGATCGATCGTGAGCAATCCACTGCAGTGATCGTCCATGACGACCGCCTTGGGCCGACACTTGGCCTTCGACCATGCTGAAGAACGATCCTCCAGAGGGTGAGCGAGAGCTGGCTGACCAGGCGCTGCTGCGTGCGATGCTCCATCGCTCCAGCTACTCGAGCGCGGATCTCCGGGCGCAGTCAGGTGGCAACTATGCAAGGGAAATCGCGATCATCGATCGCCTTCGCAAGGGAATGGTCATGAGCGATATGCAGGCAGCCGTCTGGGAGAATGTCGTATTCAGTCACGCTGCGGCTCTGTCGCGCTGGGAAGGCGAGGGCGGGAGTCTGTGCGGTGGTGATCAGGCCGTCACGACCGAGAAGCGAGGCATCTGATGGAGCCTTTGGGCAAGGTGATCATATTGGCCGACATCCGCAAGAAACGGATCGCGTCTGCGACATGCCGACCGAACGTCTTCGAGATCAGGACAGGGGCCGGGAAGCGACCCGATTGCAGTATCCATCCATTTACAGCGCGGCCCGGTGTTCCGCCCAAGCAGGCCTGATGACCGCAGAGGTCGCATCTCGATCTGATCGCTACACGGCAATCCCGTGACACCGGTCCCAAAAGGAGATTCACATGTTTACGCGAACGAAGACGAGAACCGTGCACTTCGATGCGCCCTTCACACTGACAGGACTGGAGGGTGTTCACCCGCCCGGCGACTACCAGGTGCAGGACGACGAGGAACAGATAACCGGAATTTCATGGCTCGCCTATCGGCGTGTGGCCACCGCGATCGAAGTCGTCGCCGGCAAGAAGACGAGCCTGATTGGCATAGATCCGTCTGAGCTGGATGCCGCGCTGGAACTGGACAGGGTCCTGGCGGGCCAGGAAAGCCCAAACACAACACACTGATGATTGGAGAAACACCATGCCTTCTCACCGTTTTACCGTCGGCCAAATGGTTCGTCTCGTGACCACCAAGGGGCTCTCTCCCGCCGCCGCCGTCACCTACACCATTGAGGCCCCCATGCCGGCCTACCAGAACAGCCCTCAGTACCGGCTCTGGAATGCCGAACTCCGCCAGGGGCGCGTCGCCCTTGAACGGGATCTGGAGGCCGCTGGATCGGCTTGATCCGGATACCGATGCGCAGGCATCCACCATGCGGCCGCGTTTTGCGTCCCTGGCCAATTCGGCGAGACCTCGCCACCATGTTCTGGAGGGAACGCAGATGAACAGACCGACACGTATCGCCTTCATTGGCAACTCTCTTCCCCGGCAATGCGGGATAGCGACCTTTACCGGCGATCTCTCCCAGGCGTTGGTCGATGCAGTCGAGCCCGTCCAGACGAGCATTGTCGCCGTGACGGACGCCAGGCAGATTTACGCCTATCCGAGCGACGTGATCTTCGAGATCCGTGAGGAGGAAGTCGAAGACTATGTGACGGCCGCGCGGGTTCTGAATGAAGGCCGGTTCGATGTGGTTTCCCTGCAGCATGAATTCGGTATCTTCGGGGGGCCGGACGGCGAACACATTCTGATGCTTCTGGAAAACCTGCGTATTCCGCTCGTCACCACCTTCCATACGATCCTCGCCGAGCCGACTCCGTCTCAACACCGCGTGTTGCAGAAGGTCGCCGCCCATTCCAGCCGTGTCGTCGTCATGGCCGAGAAGGCGCGCACGCTGCTCACAGACATCTATGGCGTGGCCCCCCAGAAGATCGACGTCATTGCCCATGGCATACCCGACCGCCCCTTTCACGATCCGGACCTGGCCAAGATCGAGCGCGGTTACGCCGATCGCCCCATCATCCTGACATTTGGTCTGCTCTCTCCCAACAAGGGTATCGAGGTGGTCATCGATGCCATGCCCGCGATCCTGAAAGAGAGCCCCGAGGCCCTGTACATCGTCCTCGGCGCCACGCACCCGACCCTCCTGCGCCAGCAGGGCGAGGCCTATCGCGACAGTCTTCGCCAGCGCACCGAGCGGCTGGGTGTCGATCATGCCGTCCAGTTTCTCAATCGCTTCGTCGATCTGCCGACGCTTCTCGACTTCATTGCCATGTGTGATGTCTACGTGACGCCCTATCTCGACGAGGCGCAGATGACCTCGGGAACGCTCTCCTACAGTTTTGGCATGGGGAGCGCGGTGGTTTCGACACCCTATTGGCACGCCTGCGATCTCTTAGGCGATGGCCGTGGCCTTTTGGTTCCGTTCGGCGATGCACCGGCTACGGGCACGGCGATCGCTGCCTTGCTCAGCAATGATGAGGCCAGGATGGCGATGCGCAAGGGGGCCTACGAGGCCGGTCGCGCAATGATCTGGTCGCATGTCGCCACGCTCTACCTCGACAGCATGGCGAAGGCGCGCAACGCCTACCGCCCGAAGCTTGTCAGCGACCTCATCTCTTTGAAGATCAAGCGCCCGCCGCAGCAGACGGCTTTGAAGCTCGGCCATTTGCAGGCGATGTGTGACGACACTGGCATCATCCAGCATGCGGTCTTCTCCGTGCCGGACAGGTCGCATGGCTACTGCGTCGACGACAATGCGCGGGCCTTGCTTTTATCCTCGCTCCTGTCAGCCGTCGGGGAAACGGGCATAGCGGATCGCATGACGGCTTCCTTTGCAGCCTTTGTCGAACACGCCTGGAACCCGGACACCGGCCGTTTCCGGAACTTCATGAGCTATGACCGCCGTTGGCTTGAGGGTCAGGGCTCCGAAGACAGCCACGGGCGAACATTGTGGGCTCTCGGGGCTTGCGCCCTGTCTGATATCGATGCACCGCGCCGCCAATGGGCGAGTGCCCTTTTCGCCCGGGCGATGTCCGTCACGCTCGACTTCGGTTCCCCGCGCGCCTGGGCCTTCACGCTTCTCGGCCTCAACGATTACTGCACGGCCAATCCGCAGGATTCCCGCGCCCGCATGCTGCGCATACGGCACGCGGAAAATCTGATGGACCTGGATCGACGTGTGTCCAAGGGGGGGCGCCGCTGGTTCGAGGAGGGGATGTCCTATGAAAATGCCCGCCTCAGCCAGGCCATGATCATGACGGGTCTCGCCACCAAGGTACCGGCCTTCGTCGAGACTGGTGTTGCGACGCTGGAATGGCTGATGACCCAGCAGACAGGGGAAAAGGGCCATTTTCGCGCCATCGGTACCGACGGCTTCTTCGAGATCGGGCAGCCGCCCAAGCCCTTCGACCAGCAACCGGTCGAGGCGACCGCAACGGTTGCCGCCTGTCTTGCGGCTTACAATGCGACCTCCGACAAAAGCTGGATCGCAGCGGCCAACAGAGCTTTCGACTGGTTCACCGGCAGCAATGACCACGGCGTATCCCTTGTCGATCCGGAGACGGGCAGTTGCCGCGACGGCCTGCATATAGACCGCCCCAACGAGAACCAGGGAGCCGAATCCGTGCTCTGTTACCTGATTTCCTGCGTCGAGCTCGGTCGCGCCAACCAGATGCTGCTTCCTGTACTTCCGCGGGTGAGCGTCAGGCAGTTGTCATGAGCCATGCCATCCACGACGAAAACTCTGAAAGATCAACTTTGCCCCAGTCCAGCCTACTCAATCGGCAGGCCCTCTATCTGAAGCCGGACCCGACACGGGTCATCGTGCGCCCGTTCAAGCCATCGACCGAGCCAAGGCATCTCAATCCGCGCGACAAGACGAGAGCCAACGAAATCGTCGATCGCGTGCTGTCGCTCGACCCGACCTCGACCGCCAACCAGTTGCGCGACATCCTCGCCAATTTCGATGGCCGGCATCGCAACCTGTTGCGACAGTTCGAGCTGCGGGCGGATGCGATGGAGGATGCCTTTATCCACCATCAACAGTTCAGCCAGCAACAGAGGCAGTTGGTCGGGGCCTATTTCATGAACGAATATTCGTTCGAGTCCGCCGCCCTGTTCAATCCGAGCATCGTGCCGCATCCCGACCAGTCCGATATTGCCGAGGGAAGCTGCCGGCTGATCCTCAGTCTGCGGGCCGTAGGCGAGGGACACATCTCTTCGCTCACCTTCCGCTCCGGTGTGATCGACCCCGAGGGGGACGTCACCATCGATGCGCCGACGCAACTGGCGGGCCTGCCGCACATCCATGCCAGTGACGGACTGGCGCCCGCCGGATGCATCGGGCTTAGTTTCAAAAGCGAAAGCGATCTCAGCGAGCGGGTCATATTCCCGGTGACCGAGGCCCAATCGAACGGCATAGAAGATGCCCGTTTCGTCGCCTTCGAGGACGAAGGCAAGACGATCTACTTTGCGACCTACACTGCCTATAGCGGTTCCTCGATCCGCTCGGAGCTCCTGGAAACGACGGACTTCCTGAACTTCACCCTAACGCCGCTCCGGGGACCGGCCGCCCGCAACAAGGGCATGGCGCTCTTTCCCCGCCGTATTGACGGCCGCTATGCGATGATCGCGCGGCAGGACAGCGAAAACCTGTTCCTGCTCTATTCCGACGATCTGCACCAGTGGGATGAGGGGCAGCTCCTGATGAAGCCGGAATTCGCCTGGCAGTTCGTCCAGATTGGCAATTGCGGCTCGCCGGTCGAAATCGACGAGGGGTGGCTCTTGTTCACCCATGGCGTTGGACCGATGCGGCGCTATGCGATCGGCGTGACGCTGCTCGACAAGCACGACCCGAGCATCATCCTGTCGCGGACGGTCGAGCCTCTGCTGCAACCCGAACCAACGGAGCGCGAGGGCTATGTGCCGAACGTCGTCTATTCCTGCGGTGCCATGCGGCATGGCGATATGATCGCGCTGCCATATGCTGTCTCGGACACCTATTCCAACTTCACCACGATCAAGATCAGCAGGCTTCTGGAAACGATGCATCCCATCGGGACAGCCCCGTGAATGCGAAGCGTAGGTGGGCCGCTGCCCCACCAGGCGACCGGTCATGAGCGTCCAGCAATTGAAACGCGTATTTCTCGAGGACATTCTTCCCACCTGGAGCAAATCCGGCTTCGACGAGACCTGCGGCCAATTCGTCGAACATCTTGAGCTGGATGGAGCGCCGCAGGAAGCAGGTGAGGTGCGGACCCGAACCGTGGCCCGTCAGATCTATGTTCACGCCCATGCAGCCCATGTCGGCGTTGCCCCTTCTGCCTCTCTCGCCATGGCAGAACGGGCCTTCGCCAACCTGCACCGCGTTGCCTGGGTCAGGGGGAAGCGCGGTGGCTATACGAGAAGCTTCAACCGCCATACCGAGCTCGTCACCGATCCGGTTCGCGATCTCTACGACAATGCCTGCGTGCTGCTCGCGCTCTCTTGGCTGCTGACGGCGACCGGCAAGGACGTCTACCGACACCAGATCGAACAGACGATCCTGGCGATCGACCGGACTCTGGCAGACCCCTTTGGCGGCTGGGCCGAAGACAGCAACGGCACGCTTCCTCGCCGCCAGAACCCGCATATGCATTACCTCGAAGCGACATTGGCTTTGTGCGAGAACAACCGGACCCCAAAGCATATGAGGTCGGAAGGCAAGGCCTTTGCACTGTTGCGATCGCATTTTCTCGTCGCACCGAATGGGCCGCTTCACGAATTTTTCGGTCCCCAATGGGAACTTGCCGAGCGATACGGATCCGATCGGCTGGAGCCAGGCCACATGTGCGAGTGGGTCTGGTTGGCGACCCGTCACGACAGTCTCGCGCGCAGCGATAACACCAAGATATGCCTGGACCTGCTCTCGACCGCGCTGGCCGTCGGGCGCACGCCGGGCTCGCTTTTCCTGGTCGATACCGTTTCGGCAGATAAGCCGATCAGCCCGTCACGGCGCCTGTGGCCGCAAGTGGAGATGCTCAAGGCTTTCATGGCGCTCCACGAGCGACTTGGCTGTCCGGGATATCGGACAGAGGCGGACGACGTCGCCTCCGCAATCCTTGCTGCTTACATGACGGGCGTGCCACACGGTTGCTGGCACGACTGTCTTGACCTGAACGAGGTGCCGACGGCCCGTACGATCCCGGCCAGCTCGCTCTATCACCTCTGGACGGCTCTCGCGAAGCCGGTCGAGGATGTCAGACTTGCCGACTCAATACGAGATGCGGAAAGCTGTTGAGCATGATTGCGGGAAACAACGCTTTTATTTGTAGTCCTGATCCGGAAAAGTGGTGCGGAAAGCTGTTCCGGTTGTCTTTGGTGCCGGTCGACTAAGTGTCTGAAATATAAGAAAAAATAGAGATTGGTTGGGGAGCCTGAATTCCCGCCTAATTTCAAGGGCTTAACAGAGTAGCCTCTGATTTCCCTCTGTTTTTTGCCGCGTGCGACCGTGGATGTCATCGTTGTGCCCTGGCTTTGGGCCGACGTCAACATGGCGGGAGAGCGGCAATGATTTCCGCTTACCGAGTAGGGCTCGCAAGAATGCAGTGTGCCTTGATCTTGCTTTTGCAGATCTGGTTCCTCTGACATCCGCAGCACTTATAGGGAGCCAGGACCTGTACCAACGACGGCCTGTTACGACGATGCCAGTTCTCAGGCACGAGAGCTCATTTTGCAGAAAAACTCATTTTGGGACGAGCACCTCTCCCCTTGCCAGCAATCTTGCCGTTCTCAGGAGGCCTGCGGACTTCAGAACGAAGCCTTCTGAACTGTCCTCGTAGTCGACCGTCACGTCGATGGCGCCGCTCGGATGTTCAATTTTTACCAGAGCAGGAATGCCGTCAGGAAGTGTGGCAAGTCCTTTGGCCACTGTGCCGGGTGTGAGAACGCAGGACGCGAGGCACTGCGCGCCCGTGACCGCCATGGTTGGATGGCAGTTGAGGGGCATGAAGTAGCGCGCGGTAATCGTTCCGCCGTCTCGCGGGGGAGATAGCAACGCGAACTTCGGAACGACGGAGCTTGAGACGTCACCCATGCCCATCAGTTGCCCCGCCTCGCGGCGGATCGGTTCCATCCGCTCATAGAATGCGCGATTTGCGTCCAACTCTTCCACCGTCTCGTAGCCTGAAAGTCCGAAGGCATCAGCGCGCGCGATGACGATGGGCATGGCCACGTCCATGCAGGTCACGGTTATGCCGTCGATCTCGTCGACCAGATTGCCAGTTGGCAGCAAGGCGCCTGTCGATGACCCGACCACGTCCATGAAGTTGAGATAGATCGGAGCGGCTGTTCCGGGCACACCATCAATGGCGGCATCCCCTTCATAGCTGACGATGCCGCCTGGGGTCTGCACGATGGCTTCCACCTTCGCGCCCGTATTGACCGAATGAATGCGCACGCGCGTCGCGTTGCCTGTTGCAGGCATGATGCCGAGTTCGATGGCTGCCGGGCCGACGCCCGAAAGGATGTTGCCGCAAGTTGGCCTGAAGTCGACCTTCCTGTCGGCGACGCTCACCTGAGCGAAGAAATAGTCCACATCACAACCCGGTTCTTCCGAGCGTGAAAGCATGGCCACCTTGGTCGTTACGGCCGTGCCGCCTCCGATGCCGTCGATGTTAAGCGGGTGGCCGGAGCCCAGCGCCGCCACAAGGACCTGCTCAAGGTCCTTGAGGTTGCTCGGCAAATCTTCACGGCGAAAATAGGGACCGCGCGACGTGCCGCCACGCATAAACAAGAAGGGAATGGCCGTCTGCGCCATGCTGGTCTCCAACGATAGAATGAAAATCTGGAAAGACAGGCCGGCTCGGGCGTGCCCGAGCCGGCTGGCGGTCGCGTCACCGGAGCGGCCAGGGGAGGTCTGCGAAGTCCTGGAGCACACCGCTGGGGAAGTTGAGAGAAAGCGCCCAGGCAGCGAGAATGCAGCCGCCCACGGCCCAGGCCGTCAGGTGCAGGCTCCTGGCCCATGTCGCGCCAACCCGCATGCGCATGAAGGCAAGGAAGAAGATCACGACGCCGAGAACGAAGCCCACCAGCGCCACCAGTCCGACGAGTGCCGCGATCCAGGCCAAGCCGGCCCACACCCCATGCACCGCACTCCTGCTGCCATGGTCACCTGTGAGTTCGGCGTCGAAATGCGAGTGGTGCCCGGTCTCGCCAAAAGCGAGCTGCCAGATCAGTATTCCAAGCATCAGCAGGCCGATGATGGAAACGGAAAGCGGAAACACCTGGCCGAGGAAGTCTCGTTGCAGGGAGTCCGTCATCGCCATGCCCATGACGCCGAGGATCAACACGGCAAAGGCAATCTGCGGAAGATGGGCGCGAAACTGCGGTACGTCTGCAACCGTCTCTGACGGGTCGATGATCTCACCATGCTCGTCAACGCGATTGCGAAGCCCGAAGTAGATGGATGCAAGCGTGAGAATGCCGATGATGATCACACCCGGCCGCGCCAGAAACGACCAGCCGTTGAACTGCAGGGTCTGGTAGAAGAAGGTTTCGGCCTGCGGTGCGAGAACGAAGCCGATCAGGAGTGCGGGACGCGACCAGCCGAAGCGCTTCATCAGGACGCCGACGACGCCCAATGCCAGCAGGGCCACGAGATCTTGTACCGACCGGGTGGACTGGAACGCCGCAAAGCTGATCATGACCATCATGAAGGGGGCCATGTACTGGAAGGGCACCTTGGTGAGGCCGGCGATCGGTTTAGCCAGCATCACGCAGGCCCCGGCACCGATGATGTTGGCGAGCGCCAGCGACCAGATCATCGTATAGGTCAGGTGGAGATCGGTGGTGACCATGGATGGCCCGGGCTCGATGCCGATCAGCACCATGCAGCCGAGGAAGACGGCCATGGCTCCGGACCCGGGAATGCCGAACAGGACGGTCGGCAGCATGGCCCCGCCGGTCATCGCATTGTTTGCGCTTTCGGGTGCAATCACGCCGCGGATGTCGCCCTTGCCGAAGTTGGAACTGTCCTTCGTCGTCTGCACGGCGTGGCCGTATGCGATCCAATCGACGACGGAGCCGCCAAGGCCGGGAATGACGCCGACGATGCAGCCGACCGCAGCACAACGCAGCGACAGAAACCAGTTTGCCGCCCAGTCGCGGATGCCTTGCGTCCATCCCTTGCCGAGCGGCATATTGCCGGCAATGGCCGAATTGGCGCGCATCAAGTCGATGATCTCAGGAATGGCAAAAATGCCCATCCCGACCACGACCAGGGGGAGCCCGTCGTAAAGATAGGTTACGTCGAAGACCAGACGGAATTCACCGGTCGCCGGAGCAGCACCTATGGTGCCGATGACCAGTCCGAGCGTGCAGGATGCCAAGCCCTTGACGAGACTGCGGCCGGAGAGCACGGCGACCATCGACAGTCCGAGAACCGCCAGCATGAAGAGTTCGGCCGAGCCGAATGCAAGAATGACCGGGCGGGCAACAAAGACAAAACCTGTCAGGATGACCGCGCCGAACACGCCGCCGAACATTGATGAGAAGAAGGCTGCCGAGAGGGCTCTGGCAGCCTCTCCCTTCTTCGCGAGCGGAAAGCCGTCAAGCACCGTCGCCTGGCTGGATGAGCCGCCGGGGATGCCCAACAAGATGGACGAGAACGTGTCTCCGGTCGGCATGATCGCGACGAGGCCGATGAGCATTGCGAGTGCTGAAACCTGATCCATGCCGTAGATGAAAGGGATCAGAAGTGACAGGCCCGCGATGCCACCCAGTGCCGGAAGCACGCCAATGATGAGGCCGACGAATATGCCCAGGAACATGTAAGCAAGGTGCTGAAAACTCAGCAATTCGACGAGCGCAGTGAATAGGGTATCGATCACGGCCGTGGCTCCGCGTTTGCCACCGGAAAGGCGGCATTAAAAAGACTTGTGATGGGGAAGGGGGGGCGGGTTTTGCTAGAAAACCCGCCGGGTCGGGGTCATTCCTGACCGAGCTTTACGCCGTAGTCATCGGCAAGCATGGTCGCGACCTGCTTGCGCAGCTCCGGCGACAGTGCGGTTGCCTTCTCGAAGAGGGCCTGAGCAAGGTTACCTGTGACCTGTTCATAGGTGCCGAGAACTGCGTCGGCACTTTCCTTGTAGGCAGGGTCCGCCTTCATGTCTTCGAAGGCCTTCTGATAGGCAGCGACGATATCGTCAGGCGTGTCCTTTGGCAGGAACACCATCTTCTGCGCCGGGAAACCGGCGACATAAAAGGCCATGTAGGCATCGTAAGCCGGGCCGCTGGGCTTCTGGCCCGTCAGCTTTTCATAGGCTTCCGGATAGGTCGGCAGGTCGGGGAACGTCGGATCCCGCACGACATTGCCGGCTTCATCGAGAACGCCGAGGCTGAAGAGGGGAACCGCCTGCCCGGCCTCGACCAAAGGCTGAACATTCTTGATATAGGCAGACGAGGTCTGGAAATCGATGTTGACTTCTCCGCGCTCGAAAGAGAGGCGGCCATCGCCGCGACCCTTGAAGCCGAAGACGTGTTGCACGTTCAGATCCATCGCCTTGAAGCCCAGAAGCGGAACCAGATCGAGCGAGGTTGCGCCTTGGCTTGCATATACGAGATCCTTGCCCTTGAGCATGGCAATGTCGTCGACGCTTTTCAGACCGAGTGTCGGCGTGGTGTAGACCACCCCGCCTGTCGGGCCTGCCATCGCGATCTTCCAGTCCTTGTAATCGTAGCGGACGCGCGGATCCCCGAGTAGATAGGGGAACTGGGTCGAGGCCGATGTTCCCAGGATCATTTCGCCATCCGGCTTGGCGCGAGCGGCAAAAAGGTTGCTTCCCTTGGTCGAACCGCCACCCGGCTCATTGACGACCACCACAACTGGGTTGCCAGGCAGGTACTTGCCGAGCAGTTGCGCATTGAAGCGGCCCCAGGTGTCGGATCCGCCGCCGGCCGAGAATGGAATGATAAACTCGATCGTCTTGCCTGCGAAATTGACCTCCGCAGCAGCCGGTCCCGTGAAACAGGCGGCCATAAGTCCTGCCATCAGACCCAACGTCGTTCGGCGGCGCAAAGTGTTGTTTAGCATGGTGTTATCCTCCCAATCCAGCGATCTGATCTGCCGGTTTCCTCAAAGCGTGCGCAGACTTGATTTCTCCTCGCCAAATCTGCTTCTAGCTCTCATAGTGAGTTTTGCTGTCGATAAGCTGTCCGTAAAGGAATTCTACTGCGGTGCGGATCATTCTGGTCGAGGACAACAGGAGCCTGGCAAAAGGCATCGAGGACGCCTTGCGGGATCAAGGTCATGGGGTGGATCATCTCGATGACGGTCTTGCTGCTGACACTTTCCTACGAGCCGAGACGGCCGATGTCGCCATCATCGACATCAATCTTCCTGGTATGACGGGGATCGAAGTCACCAGACGCATGCGCAGCCGTGGTGACACCACGCCGGTTCTGATGCTCACCGCCATGGGCAAGACTTCCGATCGGGTTGTTGGCCTCGATGCCGGTGCGGATGATTATCTTGTGAAGCCGTTCGAGATGGCCGAACTGATGGCGCGCCTGAGGGCACTCACGCGTCGAAGGCCGCAGCTTATGCCGGAACAGGAATTGATCGGCGACCTCGTTTACGATCGTCAACAGCGCGTCATCATGCACAAGGACAAAAGGATCGATCTGCCCCGGCGCGAGCTCGCACTTTTCGAGCTGCTGCTTGACCACAAGGGCAAGCTCATGGATCGAGAGAGGATTTTCTCGTCGCTCTATGGCGCGGGAGCTGAAGTGGAAGCCAACGCGATCGAGCTCCTGGTCTCGAGGCTTCGACGGAAACTCGATGGGACGCAAGTGGAAATCAAGACGGCGCGCGGCCTCGGTTACATGCTGAATGCAGGGGCGGCATGAGGCGCCTTTCGCTTCGCTCCAGACTGTTCCTGCTTCTCATTCTGCCTCTGATCGTCATCGCGGGCATCGCTTCCTATGCGCGCTTCGAAGAGGCCGAACGGCTCTCCCAGACGCTCTACGACAACACGCTTCTGGCCGTCGCCTTGACGATCTCGCGCGATGTCGCGATCTCCGAGGGTGACATTCTGACGGAACAGTTGCTGGAAGAATTGACCACCGCTCTGGGCGATCCGGTTTACTATAGGATCACGGGGCCGGGTGGTGGCTTCGTCACCGGCTATTCCGATCCGCCAGATGTGCCGGATGATCCCGATATCCAGAGCGGCAAGCCTTTCTTCTTCGACAGCACCTATCTGGGACAAGAAGTGCGATCCGTCGTTTTGCGGGAGTTCCTCAACCAGCCGAGATTGCAGGGATGGATGACCGTCGAGGTCTGGCAAACTGTGTCCCAGCGCGCCGCCCTGAGCCGTGATCTGTTGTTTCAGAGTATAGCGCTGTTGACGACCATCATTTTGTCTGCCGCCGTGATCCTCTGGTTCGGCATCAAGTTGGGCTTAAAGCCTCTGCTCGATCTCCAAAATGCGATCAGCCTCAGAACCCCTGATGATCTCAGGCCGATCCGTCGATGGATCCCGATCGAGCTCCGCCCTCTTGTCCAGACAACCAACTCATTGTTCGAGCGACTGGCGAAAGCGTTTGAGATCAGGTCAGCGTTCATTTCCGATGCGGCTCATCAGCTTCGCAATCCGATTGCGTCAATCGTGACACAGGCGGAAGCTGCCGTATCGTCGCCGGACGAGGAAACACTTCGCAACCGCGTTGAATCCATCGCGCAGTCAGCCCGTGCGACGGGGCGGCTCACCAATCAATTGCTTTCCTTGGAGCGCGTGCGCGGGCGAAGTTTGCGCTCTCTGTTCGAACACGTCGATATCGTCGCACTCATCTCAGCCAGGATCCGCTCCTTTGCTGAGGTCCAGCTTCTAAACGACATCGCCGTTGGCTTTGCAGTTGAGGGAGTGCCGAAGCCTCTCTTATGCGATCCTGTCATGATCGAAGAGATGATGGCCAATCTGTTGGACAACGCTTTGCGATACGGTTTGCGCGAAGGCGGCGAGCTGGATGTCATGCTGTGCTTCTCCGACGACGAGGTTGCCATCGTCGTGGAGGATGACGGTCCCGGGATCGATGATGTGCTTCGCGAGAGGGTGTTTGACCGCTTCTTTCGAGCCGATCTCGACTTTGGCGATGGCTGCGGCCTGGGGCTTGCCATCGTTGCCGATATCGCCGAAGCGCATGGAGGGAATTCCCGATGCGTCTCTTCCCAAAAGGGCGCACGTTTCGAGATCCGTTTGCCTTTAGATCAGCATTAGTCATTGCTCGCGCGTTCAATAGGCGCGGTCAGTTATGGCATCACCTTGTCAAACAGGAACCCTTCGTCGTCAAACAGGTCACCGGGATACGAGCCAGGTCGCCCGGTACAACTCCGGACAGGATGCGTGGCAAGCCGAGATCTTCCGGCCTGTTCGGGCAGATCCCAGAAGTCGAAGGTGCAGGAAGTTAGATGACTTGGCGGCTCGTACTGAAAAGCGAAGCAGAGATCGGGAAATTGCTACCGCCCAGATCGATCTGACGAAGGAAGCCGCCGCCGTGTTAGGCGGAAGCGGCAACTGCCGCCTCCTACGGTCGCAACCGTTGGATCCGGTTTCTGATTGATCGGGACGACAAAGCGCCGTTCGGACTCTCGGTATAGCTGATCCGCTAGCAGCGCGCACTCTTTGCGTTGCTGCTTCCAAGACTGCGCACCAGTTCTCGCCGACCTATGCGTTCACGAAGCTCGGCTGGGACGGTTCGTCGAAAATGATAGATACCGCCTCGTAGGACCACATTCGATATGCCCAAGGTTCCCGCCAGCCAACATAGGTGTTTTTGCAGCAGCGGTTTGCCGCAACTCGCTTCCAACCGCTGACGTTAGCGTCAGCAATTGAACGAATTCAATGGTCTGAAAGATGGTTGGCTGGGGAACCTGGATTCGAACCAAGATTAACGGAGTCAGAGTCCGTCGTTCTACCGTTGAACTATTCCCCACCAGGGTATCGCTGCCGCGATCGGTGAGCGGGCTTATAGCCAAAACATTCGGCATTGCAAAGACTGAATTTCAAAAAAATGACAGCTTTCGCAAAAGAGCGTGACGCGAGGTCGGCGGCCACTCGATGACCGCCGTGGCCGGCCGCTCGCAGCCGTGCTCCATGCTCCTGGCGGCCCATTCGAAAAACCGTTTGGTGCTCCGGGCAGGCGCTGGTATGCTTTGCCCAACGAAACGAATGATGACACCAGCGGCATGCGTCGATCTTGGCGCCTTGCGCGGTGCAGTGGAAAACTTCAGTGACAGACCCCAATCGCGGCGGACAGCCGAACAGCGAGGGGGCGTCGACAGGCAAGCGCAAGGGCGGGTCTCCCCGTCGGCGCGGCAAGGGCAAGAAGACGGGGCCGGTTAAAAACGGTCACGAGGCTTCTGCCTCGGCAGGATCGGCGGGCACGCCGGTCGCCGAGCGACGTTCCGAATCAGTGTTTGCGGATGGTCCCATCCGCAAACGAAAGCGCCGTCGTCGCGGCAAGGGCGGCGGTCCCGGCGCTGCGGCTGCGACCATTGGCAATCCCAACGGCAAGATCCATGACCGCGGTGCGACGGGTAGCACAGAGGCTGCGCCGTCCCCGAACCTGCGGGACAACGGCCGCGGCGAGCAGGGCATGCAGCCTCAGTCGCGTGCGGCGCGGATCGGAGAGCAAGGCGGGTCGGATCCGGCAAGCCCGCGCCCAGGTCGCAAGCGCAAGCGCAATCGAAATCGCCATGCGGTGGCCCAGAAGCCGGGCCATGTTCGCCCGCTGGCCGGTTCCGAACCGCCCTCGGCCGCCGCGGCAAAGCCGGGTCGAGCCCAGGCGCATGCTGCACCCACCGCGCATCCGGTTGCCCATGTGCCGCAAAAGATCGTGCCCGCTGTTGAGCGGGGCCGCCCGGCCCAGGACGGCGGACCGGATGACCTCTATGCGGCACTCGATCTTGGCACCAACAATTGCCGCCTGCTGATTGCCCAGCCGACCCGGCCTGGCCAGTTCCGTGTCGTGGATGCCTTTTCCCGCATCGTGCGTCTCGGCGAAGGCCTTGGCACTACCGGCCGCCTGTCGCAGGACGCCATGGACCGCGCGGTCGATGCCCTGCGCGTCTGCGCCAGCAAGCTGTCCGGCCGTGACATCAGGCGCATGCGGCTGATCGCAACCGAAGCCTGCCGTGCGGCGGAAAACGGTGAGCTCTTCCTGGAGCGGGTCACCGCCGAAACCGGGCTGCAGCTCGAGATCATCAATCGCGAGACCGAGGCGCGGCTTGCCGTCTCCGGCTGCTCTTCGCTCGTCGGCCGGGAAGCGCGCTCCGTGGTGCTCTTCGACATCGGCGGCGGCTCCTCGGAGATTGCGGTCATCCGCATCCACGACAACCGCTCGAGCCGGCTTGCCAACCACATCACCCACTGGACATCGCTGCCCGTGGGCGTGGTGACGCTTTCCGAACGGCATGGCGGTCGCGACGTCACGCCTGATATTTTCGAAGGCATGACCCGCGAGGTCGAGGGCATGCTGGCGAAGTTCGAATGCCCCGATATCCCGCGCAGCACGGATGATTTCCACCTGATCGGCACCTCGGGAACGGTGACGACGCTCGCCGGCGTGCATCTCGACCTGCCGCGCTATGATCGCCGCAAGGTAGACGGCCTCTGGCTTTCGGATGCCGAGGTGACGGCGATGCAGGCAAAGCTCCTGTCCTGGGACTATGCCGGTCGCGCCGCCAATCCGTGCATCGGGCCTGATCGCGCCGACCTCGTTCTGGCCGGCTGCGCGATCCTGGAAGCGATCCGCCGCCGCTGGCCCTCGAGCCGCATGCGCGTTGCCGATCGCGGTCTGCGCGAAGGCCTGCTCACCGACATGATGGCCGATGACGGCGTTTGGCGCCGCGGCCGCAACCGACGTCCTCCAGTCTTGAGGGAGCGCTGATAATGGCGAAACCACCCATCGGCGGTAACAGAACCGGCCGCAAACTCGGCCAGAAAGTGAAGAAGGGCAAGCTCAAGGCGTCGTCGAGACGCTGGCTCGAACGCCACATCAACGACCCCTATGTCCAGCGGGCCCAGCTCGAGGGCTACCGCGCCCGTGCAGCCTTCAAGCTGCTTGAGATCGACGAGAAGCATCAGGTCCTGAAAGGGGCCAAGCGCATCATCGACTTAGGCGCAGCCCCCGGAAGCTGGTCGCAGATCGCCGCCAAGGTCACCGATTCCACCGACGAGGACATCCGCGTCGCCGCGATCGATTTCCTCGAAATGGCGCAGATCCCGGGCGTGAAGATCCTGCAGCTCGACTTCCTTGATCCGGATGCACCCCGCCAGCTGATCGAGGCCGTCGGTGGCACGCCGAACCTCGTCCTGTCGGACATGGCAGCCCCGACCACCGGCCACCAGAAGACCGACCATATTCGCACCATGCATCTGTGCGAAGTGGCAGCACACTTTGCCGTCGAAGTTCTGGCCGAAGGCGGACATTTCCTCGCCAAGACCTTCCAGGGCGGCACGGAAAAGGATCTGCTCAACATGTTGAAGCAGAATTTCCGCCAGGTCCTGCATATCAAGCCGGCCTCGTCGCGCCAGGAATCGGTCGAGATGTTCCTGCTTGCCAAGGGCTTCAAGGGCCGCAATGGCCCAGGCGTTGTCGAGCTCGACGAGGAAGGTTTCGCCCGCGATCCGCGCGAAGATATTCCCGCCACCGAGGATCTGGATCAAGACTGAGGTCAAGGCGGAAGCGCGGTGTCTTAAGCCTGGGCCAAGCGGAGGGAGTATCCGTGATGTTTACTTATATCACCGTCGGCATCAACGATCTGCCCCGCGCCATCCGCTTCTATGATGCTGTCCTGGCGACGCTCGGCATCGAGCGCCGCGAAACGGACGAGAACGAGGCGGGTTATGCCACCCCCGGCGATAGCCGCTGCGGGTTCTGGATCAATCATCCTTTCGATCGTCGCGCGGCAACGGTGGGCAATGGCTCCATGCCGGCCTTCGACGCGTCTTCGCGGGCGGCCGTCGATGCGTTCCATGCAGCAGCGATCGCCCATGGCGGCACGGACGACGGCGCCCCCGGCATTCGCCACTTTCACCCGAATTTCTATGCCTGTTACGTCCGTGATCCCGATGGCAACAAGCTGTCGGCGCTTTGCGAGCGCCCTGAATAATCACTTCACGGAGATCGATTCATCCTCGGGCGTCCGGCGGTAACCCGAGACGGCCGAGCCGACATCGCGCGGCAGGCCGAAGAAGGGGACGACCGCAAACAGCGACAGTCCTGCGACGATCGCAAACGCCAGATGGAAATCACCGAGCGACAGGTCCCCACCTGAGATCCGCGTGCTGGCTTCGAGGATCGAGGCGGCGGCTGCAACGCCGAGCGCCAGGCTCACCTGCTGCAGCACGGAGGTGAGCGAGGTTGCCTGCGAGGCGGCGCGATCCTCGATCTCCGCATAACCCAGTGTGTTCACCCCGGTGAAGAAGAACGAGCGGCAGAAGCCACCCAAAAGCAGGACCGCCATGATCAGGAGTATCGGCGTCGCCGGCGTGAACAGCGCATTGGCGGCCGTGGTCAGCGCGCCGAAGATGCCGGCCATGATCAGCACGTTGCGAAAACCCAGAGCGGCAAAGGCACGTCTGGCGATGAACTTGGTGGTGATCGCCCCGATGGCGGCGATGAACGTGGTCATGCCGGATTCGAAGGCGGTCATGCCGAAGCCGAGTTGCAGCATCAGCGGCAGCAGGAAAGGCGTGGCACCGGCGGCGATGCGAAAGAGCGTGCCGCCGACGATCGAGGCGCGGAAGCTCCGGTTGGCAAAGAGGGTCAGGTTCAGGATGGGTGCGGGATGTCGCCGGGCGTGCAGCACGTAGAGGATCATCGACAAGATGCCGATCAAGGTCGCGGCGGCACCGACCCAGATAGGCAAAGCCGGAAGGCTCATGACCGATAGACCGAAGACCAGACCGGATGCCGCCGAAGCGCTGAGGAGAAAGCCCTTCCAGTCGATCCGCGCCGTCTCGACCGGCTCGATCTCGGGAAGGTAGACGCTGGAAAGCCAGAGGCCGAGGAGACCGATCGGGAGATTGATCAGGAAGATCCAGTGCCAGCTGAAGAATGTTGTGATGAACCCGCCCACCGGCGGCCCGGTAATCGGGCCGAGCAGGCCGGGAATGGTCAGTAGCGCCATGGCCGAGACCAGTTCGCTCTTCTTCGTGGTGCGCAACAGGACGAGACGCCCGACTGGCGTCATCATCGCCCCACCCATGCCTTGCAGGAAACGGGCAGCAACAAAGGTGAGGAGCGAATCGGAGATGGCGCAGAACAGCGAACCCAGCATGAAGACCACGATCGCCGCCCGAAACACCCGCTTGGCGCCGTAACGATCCGCCATCCAGCCGCTCGCGGGAATAAAGATCGCGAGCGCCACCATATAGGAGGTTAGCGCCAGCTTGAGCGTAATCGGCCCCACGCCGAGATCGGCCGCGATCGTCGGAAGGGCCGTGGCGATCACGGTCGAGTCCATCTGCTCCATGAAGAGCGCGACGGCGAGGATGAGGGGTGTGATGCGGTTCATCGGCATTCCGGGCGGAGCCGCGTCTGCGGCAAAGACCGGTTCTCATACCCCAATCGCGCTCCGGTTGAAACTGCGGCAACTCCGGTAGGCAGTCTGCCGCGAGCCACGGTTCTGGCGCCTTCTGTGAAAAAGCATCACGATGGTGTGAGAGTGCTACCCGCCGCAGACCTTTCCCCTATGTCGAGGTCAGCCCGTGCAGGGGCGAGGTGATTTGTTTGAGGAGATTGCAATGGTTACGATGAAAAGACGTATGCTGCTCGGAAGCGCCGGGGTGGCTTTGGCCGCCCCCATGATCATGACCCGGGCTGCGATCGCACAGCAGTCGGGAGCGGATACTTCAATGAATATTGATCGCGCCATGCCGCCGGAAACCCACCGGTTCAACGTCGGCAAGTTCGAGGTCGTGGTGGTCAAGGATGGTTCGCGCCCCTCCGGCAATCCGCAGGAAACCTTCGGCACCAATCAGAGCGTGGAAACCGTCGGCGCTCTGCTGGAAGCCAACTTCCTGCCGGCTGACAGCTTCGTCAACAGCTTCGCCCCGGTGCTCGTCAATACCGGTTCTGACGTCGTTCTCTTTGACACCGGTCTCGGTGAGGGCGGTCGTGCAAACGGTCTCGGCCGGCTGGTGGAAGGCCTGACGGCCGCCGGCTACACGCGCGAAGATGTGACGACGGTGGTGCTCACCCATATGCATGGCGACCATATCGGCGGCCTGATGGAAGGCGGCCAGCCGGCCTTCCCGAATGCGCGTTATGTGACCGGCCAGGCCGAATACGACTTCTGGGCGGATCCGGCCCGCGTCGGAACCCCGGCCGAGAACGGCCACAAGGGAGTGCTCGCCAATGTCGCGCCGATGGCGGAAAAGATGACCTTCATCGGCGACGGTGGCGAAGTCGTCTCCGGCATCACCGGTATGGCGGCTTTCGGCCACTCCCCGGGCCATATGATCTACCGCCTGGAATCGGAAGGGCGCCAGCTGGTTCTGACGGCCGACACCGCGAACCACTTCGTCCTCTCGCTGCAGCGTCCGGATTGGGAAGTCCGCTTCGACATGGACAAGGCGGCAGCCGCCGCGACCCGTTCCAAGGTCTTCGACATGCTGGCGACCGACAAGCTCGCTTTCCTCGGCTACCACATGCCGTTCCCGGCCGTTGGTTTCGTCGAGAAGGTTGACCAGGGCTATCGCTACGTGCCGAAGGCCTACCAGTTCGATATCTGAGCCTGATCAGGGGCCGCGCCAGGGTGCGGCCCCTTGATTATCAGGGTCAGTGACCGGCGAAGATTTCGTCGGTCGCCTGCTCGATGAACTGATGGATGCGGCTGTCGATGTCGGCATCGCTCACGGCGACACCTGCCGAGGTAAAGTCCTGGCGCAACTGCTCAAGCAGCCGATGCGGCTCAACGACCTGCTTGACGGCAACGGTGCGCGCATAGGCTTCGACATCGTCGAGCCCCATCGTATAGGCAGCCCAGCGGCCGACCATCTTGCTGCCGCGCACGCGGGCCTTGAACTGGATTTCCGCCTGGCGGGCGAACTGGTTTTCGAGTGCCTGAGCACGCTTCTTCAATGCAGTCATTGTCGATCCCCTGGTCTTCTTGTTCTTGGTTGTGCCCCCAGCCCCGAGAGCAGATCCCTTATATAAGCAAGAGCTTCAAGGACCGTGTAGCGGGTCGATACAATTCTAACGAACGCGGATTTTTCTGTATTGGCGAAGCCTCGATCCGAGACCTGGGAACTTTGCCAGCTTTTGCTATTCCTTTCCTGTCATGAACGTGTTACCAGCCCTCGCCAACTTCCAAGCATTTCATGCAGAAGCGACCGAACGGGATTTCTCGTTTTCCGGCCGGATTCTGCCTATTCAAACGAAGGAATTGGCAATGGCACGCATCGTAATGTCGGCAACTGGCGCAGAAGCGCTCACCTTTGACGACGTCCTCCTGCAGCCGGGGCACTCCGAAGTGATGCCGGGGCAGACCAACATCGCGACGCGGATTGCCCGGGATATCGACCTCTCCCTCCCGATCCTCTCCTCTGCCATGGATACCGTCACCGAAAGCCGGCTGGCGATCGCCATGGCCCAGGCCGGTGGCATCGGCGTCATCCACCGCAACCTGACACCAACCGAGCAGGCTGAAGAAGTCCGCCAGGTCAAGAAGTTCGAAAGCGGCATGGTCGTCAATCCGGTGACCATCGGCCCCGAAGCAACACTGGCGGAAGCCAAGGCGCTAATGTCCGCACACGGCATTTCCGGTATTCCGGTTGTCGAGGGAGCAAGCCGCCCCGGTCGCCTCGTTGGCATTCTGACCAACCGCGACGTGCGCTTCGCGTCTGACCCGAGCCAGAAGATCTATGAGCTGATGACCCGCGAGAACCTCGTGACGGTCAAGGATGGTGTCGACCAGCAGGAAGCCAAGCGCCTTCTGCATTCTCACCGCATCGAGAAGCTGCTGGTCATCGACAATGAAGGCCGCTGCGTTGGCCTGATCACCGTCAAGGATATCGAGAAGTCGCAGCTCAATCCGCATGCCGCCAAGGATGCCCAGGGCCGCCTGCGCGTCGCCGCTGCCATCTCCACTGGTGATGATGGTGTCGAGCGCGCCGAGCGCCTGATCGATGCCGGCTGCGACGTGATCGTCGTCGATACCGCCCACGGCCATAGCCAGAAGGTCCTGGATGCCGTTGCCCATGTGAAGAAGATGTCGAACGCCATCCGCATCATCGCCGGCAACGTCGCGACGAGCGAGGGCACCCGTGCGCTGATCGATGCCGGCGCTGACTGCATCAAGGTCGGCATCGGCCCGGGCTCCATCTGCACCACCCGCGTTGTCGCCGGCGTCGGCGTGCCGCAGCTCGCAGCCGTCATGGCCGCCGTCGAGGAAGGCAACAAGCACGACATCCCGGTCATCGCCGACGGTGGCATCAAGTTTTCCGGCGATGTCGCCAAGGCGATCGCTGCTGGAGCATCCGCCGTCATGGTCGGCTCGCTGCTCGCCGGCACGGATGAAAGCCCGGGTGAGGTCTACCTCTACCAGGGCCGCTCCTTCAAGGCCTATCGCGGCATGGGCTCCGTCGGTGCCATGGCCCGTGGCTCGGCCGACCGTTACTTCCAGGCGGAAGTGCGCGACACGCTGAAGCTCGTGCCGGAAGGCATCGAAGGCCAGGTTCCCTACAAGGGCCCGGTCTCGGCCGTCCTGCATCAGCTCGCCGGTGGCCTGAAGGCCGCCATGGGTTATGTCGGCGGCAAGGACATCAAGGACTTCCAGGAAAAGGCGACCTTTGTGCGCATTTCCGGTGCCGGCCTGCGTGAAAGCCATCCGCATGGCGTGACCATTACCCGCGAAAGCCCGAACTACCCGGGCGCCGCGTGATCCTCGAACGAACACCCGGACCGCGCCGGGCGCCGCTCCTCTGGGCAAGCGGCGTCCTTTCGGCTGGGCTGCTTGCCTGGATGCATATCGGCTTCGCACGACCGTTCGCTGGATTGACCGGCGGACGGGCCATGCCTGACCTGGATATTGAGAGCACGGCGCAGGGGCTGCTGGCGCTGAAGTCTCTCCTGGAGACGAGGCCGGAAGCGGCCGAACTCTTGCGCGCCATGCATCTCGGTCCAGACCTCCTGCTGCCGGCGATGCTTGGCTTGTTTCTCTTCCTGCTGATGCGCCATGTAGCAACGGGTGCGAGCCTCTACGGACGCGCGGCCGAGCATCTCTTGCCGGCACTGACGGCTCTGCCCGTGGCCTATGTGGCAGTCGACTATGCCGAAAACATCCTGAGCCTGATGCTCTTTCCGCCCGCCATGCCGGCGCCGGGCGCCGCAGGCCTTCTGGCAGAAGCCATCTCCTGGCTCACGCGTCTGAAGTTTGCCGCTCTCGTCATTTCGGGCATCCTCATTTTGCGGCTGACATTTGGCCCGAAGCCTGCAAACGAGCCCTGATTCCTCCGCCGCATCAATTTGAGGACGTGATTTTCCATGACCGGTTTTGAAATGTTCTGGCCCCTCGTGGCCCACGCCTTTCTCGTTTTCTGCCTCTATGCCCTGCTGGTCATGCGTCGCGCCTCGGTCGTCCGTTCGGGCAAGGTCGAGCGCATTGCCTTCCGTGAAAACCTCGCCGAGCCAGAAGAGAGCCGTGTCGTTAATCGGGCGATTGCCAACCAGTTCGAGCTGCCGGTGCTGTTCTATGCACTCTCGGTGCTGCTCTTCATCACCGAGGCCGACAATATCGTTGCCGTCGTTCTCGCCTGGATCTTCGTCGCCGCGCGTTACGTTCAGGCCGCAATGCAGGTGGCCGGGAATCTGCCGCTGCGCCGGCTGTTCTTCATGGTCGGGTTCGTGACGCTGTTCCTGATGTGGCTGTGGCTTGTCGTCTGGATGGCCACCAGCTGAAGCCTTCACGGCAACGTGTCTGGGCGGAGTGGGTCGAGGCTCTATCTTGACGTGGCATCCCATCCATCCCCCGAGGAGAGTGTCATGTCGAAGCCCGAAATCACGCAAGGTATGATCGACGCCTATGACGAATACACCCACCTGACCCTCGACCGCCGCGGCTTCATGCAGAAGCTGACGGCGCTTGCAGGCTCCGGTGCCGCCGCTGCCGCCATCATGCCCATGCTTGCCGCTAACCAGGCAAATGCCGCCATGGTCGAGGAGACCGACGCGCGGCTCGACGTGTCGGACGTGACCTATCCCGGCGCATCCGGCGAGATGAAGGGATATCTGGCGATCCCGAAGGATGCCGCCGACCGCCTGCCCGCCGTGATCGTCATCCACGAAAACCGTGGCCTCAACCCGCACATCCGCGATGTCGCCCGCCGCATGGCACTCGAAGGTTTCGTCGCGCTCGCCCCCGATTTCCTGTCGCCCAATGGCGGCACACCGTCCAATGAGGACGAGGCGCGCAACATGTTCCAGTCGCTCGACATGGCCGGTGCCACGGCCAATGGCGAGGCGACACGCGCCTTCCTCGCAGGTCATGAGAAGACCAATGGCAAGGTCGGCGCGATCGGCTTCTGCTGGGGCGGCGGCATGGTCAACCGCATGGCGGTCGCCTCTCCGGAGCTTGGCGCCGGTGTCGCCTATTACGGCTCGCAGGCCCCGGCCGATCAGGTACCTGCGATCAAGGCGCCGCTGATGTTGCACTATGCGAGCCTCGACGAGCGCATCAATGCCGGCATCGACGCCTACAAGGCGGCCCTCGACGCCAACGGCAAGACCTACGAGCTGCACATGTATGAGGGCGTCAACCACGCCTTCAACAATGACACCTCGTCTGCCCGTTACGACAAGGCCGCAGCAGACCTGGCCTGGTCGCGCACTGTCGAGTTCCTCAAGAAAAACCTTGCCTGATCAGATGGGGGGAGCGTCGCGTCGCGCTCCCCCCATTCATGACATTTCGATGAAATCTCCTTGCCTTTGACACCGATCAAACCGCTTCACCTCTCCTGCGCCTAGCTTGCCTTCAAGTCGCTGGCACACGCGGCGCGCGCAATCAAGCGAGGGAGACTGACATGGCATCGATGATGAAGGCTGCGGTGGTCCGCGAATTCGGCAAGCCACTGGTGATCGAGGAAATGGCGATCCCGGATCCGGGCCCTGGCCAGATCCTGGTGAAATACGAGGCGACGGGCGTCTGCCACACTGACTTGCATGCCGCCAATGGTGACTGGCCGGTCAAGCCCAACCCGCCCTTCATTCCCGGCCATGAAGGTGTCGGCTATGTTGCGAAACTCGGTGCCGGCGTCTCGCGCATCAAGGAAGGTGATCGGATCGGCGTACCGTGGCTGCACACCGCCTGCGGCTGCTGCTCGCCGTGCCGCACCGGCTGGGAAACGCTCTGCGGCAGCCAGCAGAATACCGGTTATTCGGTCAACGGCACCTTTGCCCAATATGGCCTCGCAGATCCTGACTATGTCGGCCGTCTGCCGGACAATCTGGAGTTCGGCGCCGCCGCTCCCATTCTCTGCGCCGGTGTCACCGTCTACAAGGGCCTGAAGGAAACCGAGGTGAAGCCCGGTGAATGGGTCGTCATTTCGGGCATCGGAGGTCTTGGCCATATGGCCGTGCAATATGCCAAGGCCATGGGCATGCATGTGGTCGCCGCCGACATTTTCGAGGACAAGCTGAAGCTTGCCAAGGATCTCGGTGCAGATGTCGTCGTGAACGGCACGGCGGGAGATGCGATCGAACAAGTGCAGAAGGCGACCGGCGGGGTGCATGGCGCGCTCGTCACCGCGGTTTCGCCCAAGGCCATGGAGCAGGCCTATGGCTTCCTGCGCTCCAAGGGGACCATGGCGCTGGTCGGTCTGCCGCCAGGCTTCATCTCGCTGCCGGTCTTCGAGACGGTGCTGAAGCGCATCACCGTGCGCGGCTCGATCGTCGGCACGCGCCAAGACCTCGAGGAGAGCCTGCAGTTTGCGGGCGAAGGCAAGGTCGCCTCGCATTTCAGCTGGGACAAGCTGGAGAACATCAACGCGATTTTCGACCGCATGAAAGAAGGCAAGATCGACGGCCGTATCGTCCTCGATCTAGCAGCCTGATTCAAAACGACAAGTCGAGGGGCGGCATCGCGTATGCCGCCCCTCGTGTGTTTTCGTCCGACGCGCGGGTCAGTTGCCCGACTGGATGACGGCGACGCGCGGAAGAGCGCTGGTGCAGGCCGTGTCCTCGCAGATCCCCGAGAGCCAGACCTCACCATTACCGATCATGACGCCTTCGGAATTGACGAAGAGATCGCCATAGTCCTGGTTCGACACGGCCTCGACGATCGTTTCGGTAAACACGCTGTCATAGCCGTCCAGCAATTCCTGCTCCGAACTATAGGTCGCCTCTTCGCCGTCGATGGTCACTGTGATCGGATAGCTCACGAGGCTGACCACAATGTCGGACTTGCCTTCCTCAAGTGCCACCTTGAAGGCGTAAAACAGCTCCTTGTAGTCTGCGACGTCGCCGAGAAGGGTTTCGATCTGTTGATCGACCGAGGCTTCGTCGGCTCGCGCGACCTGGGTTGTAAGGACGGCTGCGGCGAGCGCGGCGGAAAAGAAAATGGCAGTCGATCTGATCATGTGATGTTGGTCCCCAAACAAGCTTCTCCCACCTGATAATCCAGATCTGCGACGGTGCATCGCATCACTTTTGGAGGGATCTGCAATAGAGCGCGGCAATTGTGAACGCAGAGTGAAGGAGGCAAGTCTGGTTGCCGGCCTGACAGGTCGCTATATATTGCACTGCAGCAAGATAGGGATCGCCACATGACGCAAGCAGAGACCAACGCCGCAACGGACAAGATTTTCGTCTTTCAGGGCGGTGGCGCACTCGGCGCCTATCAGGCGGGCGCCTATGAGGCCTTGCATGAAAACGAGGTGGAGCCTGACTGGCTGGCCGGCATTTCGATCGGCGCCATCAATGCCGCCATCATCGCCGGCAGCCCGCGTGAAACGCGCATCGCCAATCTCCGCGACTTTTGGCACACCGTTTCGTCCAACCTCGATTTCGGCTGGACGGCTCAGGACAATACGCTCCGCCGGATGCAGAACGACGCCGCGGCCATGGCCGCCATGGCCTTCGGCATTTCGGGTTTCTTTTCGCCGCGTCTACCTACCTTGCAGCAATTGTTCGCCAATCCGGATCACCGGGTCAGCTTCTACGACACCGAGCCGCTGATGAAGACGCTCGACCGTCTGATCGACTTTGACCTCCTCAACGACTGCCAGACGCGGCTGAGCCTCGGTGCAGTGGAAATCCGCTCCGGCAATTTCGCCTATTTCGACAATCGCAAGGGCCGTCTCGACGCACGCCATATTGCAGCCTCCGGCGCCCTGCCGCCGGGATTTCCGCCAATCGAAATCGATGGCCGACACTATTGGGACGGCGGTCTCGTCTCCAATACGCCGTTGCAGCATGTCCTGAACGTCAATGATGCCTCGCGCGACCTCGAAATCTTCCAAGTGGATCTCTTCAATGCGCGGGGCGACATGCCGCGCGACCAGTTCGAGGTGGAAAGCCGGATCAAGGAAATCCGCTACTCCAGCCGCACACGCATGAACACCGATGATTTCGCGAGGCGTCAGATCGTCCGCCGCGCTGCCAAGCGTCTCCTCGAAAAGCTGCCGCCGGAATTCCGTGACGACGAGGACGCGCAGATCCTCCGCTCCATCGGTCACGAATACGACGTTACCATCGTTCACCTGATTCATCGCCGCGCCTCGCATGCGACCCATGCCATGGATGCGGAATTCTCCCGCCGTTCGATCGAAGAGCATTGGAAGGCAGGTTACGACGACGCCTCCTATACGCTGAAGCATTCGAAGTGGCGCAATCGCGGTCGCCCCAAAGACGGCATCCAGATCTTCGACCTCGCGCGCGAGCGTCACCTGCAATTGGAAGTCTGAGGATCGCGACCTTTTTTGTGGGGGAAGCAACCAAAGATGGGTGCTCCCTCTGCCATTAACACTTTTGCCAGACCGCTCCCTTATGTCGATGACACAAGTCTGACAGCCATGATGGTTGCAGCGGATGGGGAAGAATGATGAACGACCACGCCGTGGAGGGGCGACTGCAACTTCGCAAGAAGCCGCAGCAGGAACGAAGTATTCAGCGACTGGAGGCCATTCTCGAGGCCGCCATCGAGCTTTTTCTCGAAAAGGGCGTCGCCGAGACAACCATGAGCGAAATTGCCTTGCGGGCGGGCATTTCGATCGGTTCGCTCTACCAGTTCTTTCCCCAGAAGGCGGCCGTCATCAAGGCGTTGCATGAGCGTTTCTCGGCCGAGCTCGAAGGCTTCATCCGTCAGATCTTCGCAAATGTCGAAACGCTGGATGAGGCGGCGGAGCGCGCCGCGGACAGTCTGATTGAACTGAATGCCATGTTTCGCGAACAACGCATCTACATGTCGTTGTGGCAGGCGATCGTCGTCGACAAGGATCTCTCCCAGCTGTCGCACGAATTTCACGAGCAGGTCATCGCGAGCTTCTACCGCGATCTGTCGCATCTCGTCCCGCAAAGCGAGTTCGAACGTTTTCGCGTCAACATCAAGCTGATGATCCTCGCAACCGGCGAGGTCATCCGCTTCACGACCCAGCAGCCGGACGAGGTCGCACGCGCCCATCTCGATCAGTGGCGTCGCATCATTCGCCGCAGCATCTTCGCCTTCTGAGCGGCCTCACCAGCCGGGGATCATGTTGCCGGCGCGTAGCCGTGGATAGTAGCGCGAATAGGTCTTCGGCTCGCCGTCCATGTCGTCCTCGACCTGTGCGGGGGTAATGTTGTCCAGGCAGGCAGTGATGTGGTCTGTGATCGCATTGACGAGCGAGGTCGAAAGCCCTGGCCGCTTCATCAGGCCGATCTGCACCGGCGGCAGCGGCGGGAAGCCGTCATTGGCCGTCAGGACCTTCATGCCTGTTCGCAGCGCCGATTCCGGCAGGATCGACACCGCCATGCCGGCGAGCACCGCGGCCGCGACGACCGTCGACGACCAGCTGGTGAACAGGATCTGATAGTCACGACCATCCGCATCCAGCGCCGAGCAGGCGAGCTGCCGCCACTGGCAGTCGCGTCGTCCGACCGCGAGCGGCACGGGAGCATCATCCTTCAGCGGATGATTGGCTGATCCAACCCAGCAGAGCGGTTCGGTCCGTACGACATCGGACTGTCTGAGCAGCGGATTGTGGGTCACCAGCGCGATATCGAGTTCGCCCTTGCCCATCTTGTCGGCAAGATCCATCGAAGGCTCACAGACGATGTAGAGTTCCACATTCGGATGCGTCTTGGCGAAGCGTCCGATGATTTCGGGCATGTAGCGGTCGGCATAGTCGTCCGGCGTGCCGATCCGCAGCGTTCCCTCAAGCCTGTTATCGTCGAAGGCCGCGATCGCTTCCGAATTCAGCCGGATGATGCGCCGCGCGTAATTCAGCAGCTTGTCGCCATCGGCAGTGAGCCGGTTGCCCCGGCCATCCTTGATGAACAGCTGCTTTCCGACCCGTTCTTCCAGGCGGCGCATCTGCATGGAAACGGCGGACTGTGTCTTGAAGACACGGCCAGCAGCCTTGGTGAAGCTGCCGGTGTCGACGATGGCAATGAAAGTCTGCAACTGATCGATATCGAGGGGAGCCGACATGAAAGTAATCCATCAGAAGGGTTGATGACTACCATTAGAAACATTCGTTGGACTGATCAATATCCTTTCGACATCTTCGTGATCGTAATCTTCACCGACCGGTTCCCGGCCAAGCTTCCAACTCCAACCCTCGTCGCCTGTCCGCTTTCTCGCGGACGGGAGAAATTTCTCGTGCCCGCTGAAAGGAAATAGCCATGCGCACGAACGATCGGATCCTCGACTTTGACCTCGAACTTGCCGTTGACCGGCCGGCCAGGACGTTTGCCGCACGTCTGTACCGCCTTCAGGCCTGGATCGGATCCCTTCGGGTGGCGCTGCGCAATCGACTTGCCGCGAACAGCCTTGCCGAACTCGACGAGCGCCTTCTGAACGACCTCGGCCTGAGCCGGGGCGACGTCCAGGACGTGCTGCGTCGTCACGGCTATACTGACGATCCTTCGCAGCAGCTGACTCGCTTGGCGCGCCGCCGCGCCGAGCGATCCCTTCGCGGTCGCAAGAGCGACTGAGGCCCCCTCGACCATCCCCGCAGGGTGACAGCCAATAGCCCTGCCTCTTGCCCGGTCCGATTATTCTGGACCGGGCTTTTTTGTAAACGCTAAAATAACGATGAATGGTGTGAAATACGAGGGGAAAAGCGACAGGCAGTAACCTGTTGCTAACGAGCGTATGTCAGCGATGAGAATGCCTGACGTGCTACCTTTTTCGGAGACCCCTCATGCGTATATCGACCAAGCTGCCCCTGGCCGCCACGCTGTTTGCACTCGTGATCCTGAGTGCTTCCGTGGGCATCGGTCTGGTCCAGCAGAGCCGGATCCTGGATGAGCAAGTCTACCAGAAACTGGAGGCGACAGCCGACGGTCGCCGCAACGAGGCACGCCGCTTCCTCGAAGCCATCAGGCTCGACGCCCGTGGTACCGCCGCCGACATGATGACCCAGCAGTCGCTGTTCGGCATCACCGGTGCCTGGACCAAGCTGGGTGACGATCCGGCCGGCGAACTGCAGAGGCGCTACATCGACGAAAACCCGAACCCAGTGGGTGAGAAGTACAATCTCGACAGCGCAAAGAAGGACAGCTATGACCGCGCCCACCGCCAGGGGCACGCGACCTTCCTCAAGCATCTCAAGGCGCAGGGTTACTACGACATCTTCCTCATCGATGCGGACGGCAACATCGTCTACACCGTGATGAAGGAGCGCGACTTCGGCACCAACCTTCTGAATGGTCCCTACAAGGATACAGGCCTCGCACAGGTCTTCAAGAAGGCGATCGCAAGCGACGATCCCGAGAGTTTTGCCAATTCGGAATTCGAGGCCTACGAGCCTTCTGCTGGCGCACCCGCCGCCTTCGTCGCCGTTCCCATCATCATGAACGAGCGCAAGCTCGGCGTGCTTGCCTATCAGCTTCCGAACGATCAGCTGAACACCATCTTTGCCAATACCCGTGGCCTCGGTCAGACCGGGGAAACGGTGCTGGTCGACAAGTCCGGCATGATGGTCTCTGACAGCGCTCGGACGGCAGATGTCGACAGTCTGAAGGTGAGCCTGTCATCGCCGATGCTGGCCAGCGCCATCAGTGGCCAGGATGCGAGCGGCGACATCACCGGCTATCGCGACATGACGAGCTATGCCGCCGTGGTGCCGCTCGATTTCGGCGACGTCCGCTGGTCGGTCGTGGCGCTGATCGGCGAGGACGAAGTCGCCGCGCAGCTGGTCACGGCGGGCCTGAAATCGGTCGGCATCGGTGCAGTGCTCGTGCTGGTCGGCTCGCTGGTCGGCTTCATATTTTCACGCAGCCTCACCCGACCGATCTCCGAGCTTGTCACCTCCATGGGGCAACTCGCCGACGGCAATACCAACATCGAACTCAAGGGCATCGACCGCTCCGACGAGATCGGCGACATGGTGCGGTCGGTCGCCGTCTTCCGCCAGGCAGAGATCGACAAACGCCAACTCGAGGCGGAAAACGAAAGCCGGCGCACAGCCACCGAAAGCGAGCGTCATCAGCGCGAGGCAGAACGTGCCGCCGCCCAGGCAGAGCTCACCGAAGCGATCGACGTGCTCGGGGCAGGGCTGCAGCGACTGGCCAATGGTGATCTGACCGGCACGATCCGCAAGCCGCTTGCCGGCAATCTCGACCGCCTGCGTCTCGACTTCAATGCCTCGCTCGAACGCCTGTCAGGCACAGTTGCCGCCGTGCACGGCAATGTCACCGAGATCAACCGCAAGAGCAGCACCGTCAGCTCGTCCACGGCGGACCTCAGCCAGCGCACAGAACAGCAGGCGGCCGCCCTGGTCGAGACCTCGACCGCGATCCGGCAGATCATGGATGCGATCCGCCACTCGTCGGAACGCGCTGAGAATGCCTCGCGTCTTGCTCGCGAAGCGCGGGCCAATTCCGACCGCTCGGGCGAAATCGTCGGCGGCGCCGTCGATGCCATGCAACGCATCGAGAACGCCTCGAGCGAGATCTCCAAGATCATCAACGTCATCGACGAGATCGCCTTCCAGACTAATCTGCTGGCGCTGAATGCCGGCGTTGAGGCGGCCCGTGCCGGCGAAGCCGGCAAAGGCTTTGCCGTCGTTGCCCAGGAAGTCCGCGAACTCGCGCAGCGCTCGGCGACCGCCGCCAAGGACATCAAGGCGCTGATCACCAAGTCGGGTGATGAAGTCGCAACCGGGGTTGGCATGGTCCGTGAAACCGGCACGGTGCTCTCGTCGATCGCGGGCCAGGTGGTGCAGATCGGCGATCACATCCACTCGATCGCCTCGGCTGCCAAGCAACAGTCGGCAAGCCTCAACGAGATCAATGATGCGGTTGCACGCATGGAAAATGTCACCCAGCAGAACGCACGGGCGGCTGAGCAGACCAATGCCGACATGGCGGGGCTGACCCGCGATGCCGAGATGCTTTCCGGCCTCGTCGGTCAGTTCACCCTCGAAGCCAATGCCTCGACCATGCAAAACCGCTTTGCCGACCAGCGCGACACGAGCTTCGGCCGCCCTGTTCCGCCGTCACCGCCGCAGCCGGTTGCCGGAAGCGCTACGAAGCCCGCAACGCGATCTTTCCTCAAGCCCAAGGTGGCACCGGCAGAAGCCGGAAGCCGTGCCGTTGCCTCTCCTGCGCGCTCGCTGATGGACAAGATCTCGATCGGCCTTGGCGCCAAGCTCAACCAGGCGAAGGACGGCAAGCCGGACGGCGAGTGGGAAGAATTCTGAGGCGTCACGGACAGCTGAAACGCAAAGCGGCGCGGGAAACCGCGCCGTTTTCGTTTGCCTGCGAGGCTTCGGCCGCTCAGGCCTTGGCGTCTGGAGCCTTAGCCGAAGGCTCGGGCGCATCCTTGCGCGAAGCGGTAAGGTAGGTGTCGAAGATCTGCTCCATGCTCTTCTGGTAGCTCTTCTGCACTTCAAGCCCGCTGTCGAACATGGTGTTGACCATGGCCGCAAAGCTTTCCTGCGCTTCCTTCTCCGTAGCCTTGGCCGGCTCTGGCTGAGGTTTGGCAGCTTCCGTGGGCTGTCCCGTCATCTGCGTCGTATAGGCGGCCGCCATGTCCTGGAAGGCCTTGGTGAAGGGGTTGTCGAGGAAAGGGTTGGCGGCTGCCTGGGGTTCCGGCTTCTTCTGCCCGCCCATCATGTCCTGGAAGGCGCGCATGAATGGATTGTCGAACATGGCCGCTGCCATCGCCGCCGGTTGGGGCTGCGGCTTCGGCTGCAGGCCGGTGCTTTCCAGCCATTGCTGCATCATCGCCGCCATGGGCGTCCCAGCAAAGGCATTGGCACCTGGAAACTGTCCCGTCGTCTGCTTGAAGAGCCCACCCATCAGCGTATCGGCCATGGCGGGCATCATCTGTTTCAGGATGTCCTGACCGATACCCGTCAGTTGGGCGGCCTGCGCGGCGATGGCCCGCGACACTTCCTTGGAGCCGAAGAGTTGCTGCAGAACCTGATTGCCGTCGGCAATGCCCTGTGGTGTGAAGGCCGAGCTCATGTCCTCGAAATACTTGGCATAGTTGCCCGATGTCATCGCCTGGACGAGGGCCGAGAAATCGTAAGGATTGGTTGTGTTGCGCTTGAAGCCCGAAGCAAAGGCCGGCATCAGCGCCGCAACTGCCTTGGCGGCCTGCTCTTGCGCCAGACCATATTGTTTGGCCATGGCGTCCATCGCCATGCCATTTTGGGCCTGCAGCATCATGTCGAACAGTGGCAGCATGGCATTTCTCCCCGGATGCGTGCAGATGATTCAGCACTATATCCGGAAAGGCCATCACGCAAACCGCTTTTTGCCTGATGGCTCAATGCCATGGGTGGCGCAACGTCGTGCTCAGTACTGATATTCCTCGAAAACGGGCTCGACCGACCCGTTCCAGCGGCCGTGATAGAGAGCCAGCAGGTCATCAGCCAGCGTCATCCGCTTGGCAAGAACCTCGTCCAGCGTGTTTAGGAACACCGTCTCGTCCTGGCCTTCGGAATTCAATTGGCCGCGCGCCTTGAGCCCCGCGCGGGACATTTCGACGACCTCGCGTGCCACTTCCATCAGCGGGCGTCCCGCGACCGAAGCCTTGAGCCCCTGGGCCGGGACGGCATCGCGCATGGCGATTACATCCTCGACGGTCCAGTTTGCGGTCAGATCGTCGGCCGCAGCCAGCGCTGTTTCGTCGTAGAGCAGGCCGACCCAGAGCGCCGGCAGCGCACAGATGCGTCGCCATGGGCCGCCATCAGCGCCACGCATTTCGAGAAAGCGCTTCAGGCGCACGTCGGGGAAGAGGGTGGAGAGGTGGTTGGTCCAGTCGCCCAGCTGCGGCTCCCACTCGGCGACTTCGCCCTTGAGTGCGCCGTCCATGAACTGGCGGAAGGTGATGTGGGTGCAGTCGTGGTAGCGCCCGTCGCGCGTGATGAAATACATCGGTGCATCGATCGCCCAGGCGACGTAATCGCCGAACGAAAAATCCTTCGAGAAGGTGAAGGGCAGCACGCCGGCGCGGCGATTGTCGGTGTCGCGCCAGATGTCGCCCCGCCAGGAGAGAAGTCCGTTCAGCCTGCCTTCCGTAAACGGCGAGGAGGCGAAGAGCGCGGTTGCCAGCGACTGCAGCTTCATCGACACCCGCATCTTCTGCCGCATGTCGGCTTCGGACGAGAAGTCGAGATTCACCTGGATCGTGCAGGTCCGGTACATCATGTCGAGACCCTGGCTGCCAACCTTCGGCATATAGCGGGTCATGATGTCGTAGCGTGATTTCGGCATGCGCGGCGTTTCAGCCAGCGTCCATTTCGGGCTGCCGCCGATCCCGAGGAAGCGGATGCCCATGGGCTCCGCGACTTCGCGCAGCACGGCAAGATGCTGGTTCGATTCCTTGCAGGTCTGGTGCAGCGTCTCGACGGGTGCGCCCGAGAGCTCGAACTGGCCGCCCGGCTCGATCGAGATTGCGCCCATGCCATGCTGCTCGCCGAGCCCGATGATGTTGTCGCCGTCCATGATCGGCTCCCAGCCGAGCTTGGATTGCATGCCCTTGAGGAGCGCCGAGATGCTGGCCTCTCCATGATAGGGAACCGGGCTGTTATCGGCCCGGAAGAAGGCGAACTTCTCGTGCTCGGTGCCGATCCGGAACTGCTCCTTCGGCTTCGACCCTTCGGCCATATAGGCCGCCATGTCGTCGAGAGTGCCGAGAGGGGTCTGGTCGGTCGTGTCACGGGCCATGGAAGCTACCTTGCTGGGCGTCGTCGGTGGGCACAGTTGAGCCCATCACTGAGGCTGATTGAACCGGATTTCTGTGCCGTGCAAGTGAAAATCTCTCATGCACGGCTCAAAAAACTGGAACGAAGTGAAGCGGAAATAAAGGCTAGCGCCAGTCGCCGATGGCGGCCTGCACGACGGCCATTGCGGCGACCGCGGCCGTGTCCGCTCTGAGGATGCGCGGGCCGAGCGGAATGGCCGTCACGAAGGGCAGGGACCTCAGCAACTGACGCTCCTCGTCGGAGAAGCCGCCCTCTGGACCGACCAGAAGCGCAAGCGACTTTTCCTCGATCCGCGAAAGCGCGGGCAGGGGATTTTGCGTGGTGCTGTCCTCATCGCAATAGATGATCCGGCGATCGGACGGCCAGCGTTCGAGAAGGTCGCGAAGCTTCACTGGCTCGGTGACCTTCGGAATGGCAAGCACACCGCACTGCTCGGCCGCTTCCACGGCATTCGCCTGCAGGCGATCGATGTTGCCGATCTTGCCCTGGACGTGTTGCGTCATCACCGGCTGCAGGATGCCGGCGCCCATCTCGACCGCCTTCTGCACCAGATAGTCCATGCGCCCGACCTTGAGCGGCGCAAACAGGAAATGCAGGTCGCAATCATCAGGCTGCGGACGCGTCTCTTCGGCCGGCGTGATCATGATCTTTTTGCGTGTCGGAAAATGGACATGCGCCTTCCACTCGCCATGCCGTCCGTTGAAGACGAGCAGTTCGGCACCCTCTTCGAAACGCAGCACATTGGCGAGGTAGTTGAACTGCTCCGCCGTCGCCTCGAAGGCTTGGGCAAGAGCCAGGTCGGCGGTCACGTAGAGCCGCTGCATCCGGTAATTGGCACGCATGATGGTCTCGTCTCCGGGATCAAAGAGCGATCTGAGACATAACCCAATACAGCACGGCTGCAAGGCCGGCAGATGCAGGAACGGTGATGATCCACGCTGCCACGATCGTCATGAAGTGTGAGCGGCGCACCAGATAGCGGCGGCGGATTTCTTCCGGATTGCGCTCCGGCTTCGGCTCGATGACGAAGCGCTCGGCCTTGTTGCGCATATATTCCATGCGTCGCTTGGAATTGCGCGTGTACCACTCACGGAAGAAGCCGACGCCGAACACGGCACCGACGGCGATGTGGGTGGAGCTGACGGGCAAGCCAAGCGCCGAGGCAACGATGACGGTGATGGCTGCCGAAAGCGAGACGCAAAAGGCCCGCATGGGGTTGAGTTTGGTGATCTGTTCGCCGACGAGCCGGATGAGACGCGGACCGAAAAGCAGCAGTCCGAGCGAGATGCCGGCAGCACCGATGATCATAACCCAGAAAGGCACAGTGACCTCCCCCGAGATCTCGCTGTCCTGTGCGGCATGTACGATGGCAGACAAAGGACCGATGGCGTTCGCCACGTCATTGGCGCCATGGGCAAAGGACAGGAGGGCGGCTGCAAAGATCAGCGGCAGCTGGAAAAGCTTGCGCAGCGACTGGTTTCGGTTCTCCAGCCCGCGCGACTGTCTGCGGATCAGCGGCACGCTGAGCCACCACGACAGGAAGCCGAAGGCAAGGCCGATCAGGCAGGCCTGCAACAGGGTGATGGAGATGAGCTTGTTGAGGCCCTTGAGCGCAAGATAGGCGATGAAGGAGCCGGTCATGATCCCGATCAGCACGGGCACCCAGCGCTGTGCCGCCGAGATCTTGTCTTCGCGATAGATGATGAATTCCTTGATGAAGGCGAGGAAGAGCGCCGCGATCACGCCGCCGAGGATAGGCGAAACGACCCAGCTTGCCGCGATGCCGCCCATGACGCCCCAGTCGACGGCAGACATGCCCGCTGCCGCGACACCTGCGCCGAGAACGCCGCCCACGACCGCATGGGTCGTGGATACAGGTGCGCCGATCCAGGTAGCAAGGTTGACCCAAAGCGCCGAGGAGAGCAGCGACGCCATCATCGCCCAGATGAAGACATCGGCACTCGGCATCTTGGCCGGATCGACGATCCCGCGTGAGATCGTCGACACGACGTCACCACCGGCAATCATGGCGCCTGCCGTCTCGAAGATCACGGCGATGGTCAGAGCCACGCCCATGGTCATGGCGCGTGATCCGACGGCAGGTCCGACATTGTTGGTCACATCGTTGGCGCCGATGTTCATCGCCATATAGGCGCCGATCGCGGCCGCCGCCACGATGATCCACGCGCCCGGCCGGTCCATGGCAAGAGCCCCCGCAAACACGGTAGCGAGCACCATGAAGATCAGCGCAATGCCAAGCGGCGCGAAACCTCTGGAAACGTGATGCGCTGCTTCCTCGACATGGGCGATCTTGTCGAGATCCTTGTCGAGCGTCGGCTTCACGAGTTTTGGCTTTGGCTTGCCCATGGCGGGTGTCTCCGGAAGAGGGTCCCTGTCCGGATTCCTCATTCTTTTGTTTTAGCGGCAGATGATGACGCATAGTCCGTGGGCCACCGGCACGTCACGGCATATCTCATCGTGTCGCAGAAGCCCCTAGCGACAAAGGGGGCGCGCTGCAATATGACAGTTTTGTGACAGTCGCTTTCAGGCCCGTTTTGCAGCCTTTTCTGGGATTGGCGCGGGCATTTGCGTCAGTTTCGGGAATTCCAGGAACAACGCCTTGAGTTCCAGTTCCTCGACGCGAGTGGCTGCTTCCGCGCAACTGACCCACTCGAGACGACGAACGCCCTTCTCGGGGAACTCCTTGACGAAGCCTTTCACGTCAAGCGCATGGACCTGAACGCGGGTCGGCACCTTGTGCCCGCCACGCATCTTCTTCATGTAGGTATAATAGCCGACGGGCTCGACGCCCGCCTTGCCCTTCACGCCGGCCTCTTCAAAGGCCTCACGTTCGGCGATGGCATGGGGCTGCTTGCCCGGCATGTGCCAGCCCTTCGGGATAACCCAACGCCCGGTATCCCGGCTTGTGATCAGCAGCACCTCAAGCTCGCCTGTCTTCTTGCGCGTCCGGTGACAGATCGCAGCAAACTGCTGCCGCGGCGGACGCTGCAGCATGAGCCTGAGGTCGGATGTGATACGGCCAATGATACCCAATGAACTTGCACCTCGATTCGTCTATCAGAATACGCCAAAATACCGCGCTTTCGCGGCCAATCTTGTGCGGATGATACGCTTTTCACACGATGGTTATCGCTGCCTATCAGGTGTAGGCGCCATGTGTTCAATTCAATGCGACATTCGGTACCCGAAAGCTGCATTTCCCGACATCTAGTTGTCTTTCGGCGTCGCAAACACGCCGAATTCCTTCAGCCCGTCGATCACGCCTCGGGCCACGGTTCCTTGAGTTGCGATCATGCCCGGCCTTTCCTGCGCGAGGCTGACGAGTTCGGGAAGCGCATTGCCCGGCATGATGCCGCGCACGCCATCGAGCTCGAACATCGCCCTGTCATTGCCGGTGTCGCCCGCAACCACAACCTCGTCCAGGCCGATCTCAAGCTCGCCGCAGAGCCAGCTGAGCGCCTTCCCCTTGTCGGCGACATCAGGCAGTACGTCGAGATCGCGGGCACTGGAATAGATGACCCGTGTTCGATGGCCCGAACTGGCGAGCATCTGCTCCAGTTCCAGAATGTCGTCCGCCGTCGCATCATGCAGATACCAGCTCGACTTGTAGGCGTGCTGATACTGTGCCGGTTGTCGGGTCAGCCGCTCCATCATCACGAGTTCCGCCTCAATCAGGTCGACATCAAAGCCGTCGGCGATTAGCGCCGTATACCGGTCAGACAGATGCGGATGGTCATACGAATGCACCATGGTGCCGACGCCGCCGATCAGAACATCGGCTTGTGGCAAACCTTGTTCCCATGTGAATTCCATGATGTCCTCTATCAGGCGGCCACTGTTATAGACCAACAGCGGTCGCTCGCCGTCCGGCAAGGTCTGCCACAGCCGCGCGAATTCGACAGACGCATCGCGGTCCCCCGCGAGCGTCCCGTCGAGATCCGACGAAAAGAGCCGGATCGGTTTCAATCCCCGTCGTTCCATGGTTCTGCCCAGTCGCTTTCTTCAAGAGCTTGCGCCACTGGGCGCCCTTCCACAAGAGCCACGAGTTGCTGAGCGATTCCGGTCCAGGTGAAAAGACTGCGGGCCTTGTGCGCGCCCATGCGCGACAGTCGCCCGTAAAGCCTCGGATGCTTGAAGGGCTTCATCATGGTGATGCCGAGATCGTATTTGTCGAAGGGATCGGCAAACAGAGCATGGCGACCGTAGCTGACGGCGCGGAAGAGGCCACCATGAATGGTGACGATCGTCGGCGTGCCGCTCGCCATCGCCTCGATGGCCGTCATGCCGAAAGGTTCGTAGCGACTGGAGAGCACGAAGAGATCGGCGGCGCGATACATGTCGGGCAGCTCTTCGTCGGGAATGAAGCCGGAGAATTCGACCTTGTCGTCAATGCCGAGATCGGCCACCTGCTGCTTGAGCTGGGCGAGGATCGTCTCTTCCTGCGCATCAAGGCTTTCCCCGCCGAGCGCCAGCCGCAACCGCGCTTCCGGCACGCGCTCCGCCATGACGGCAAAGCCGTCGATCAGAAGATCGTAGCCCTTGTTGGTGGCAAGCCGGCCAAGCGCCAGCACGGTCTTCCCCTCGAAGCCGAAGCGTTGGCGCACCATCTGCCGAGAAGATTCAGAGACCGGATAGAAGCGATTGTCGTCATAACCCGGCGGGATCATGTGCACGCGATTGCGCGCCAGTCCATAATCCTCGGTCAGCATGTCCAGCTGGATGGGGGTCGTGGCGATCACCAGCTGGCAGCTGCGATAGATGATGAGCTCGTGCTGAATGCGTTCCTTGAAGTTGAATTCTTCTTCGAATCTGTCGGCGCGTTCCGGATAGTCGGTCTCCATCTGGCGCTTCTTCCACATCCCGAGTGAATGCGGCGTATGGATATGCGGCACGCGAAGCGCTTCGGACAGACGCTGCCCGGCAACGCCGGCATCCCAGTAGTGGCTATTGATGAAGAGATAGGTCAGCCCCTCGCGCTTGATCCAGCGCAGGGCCTTCTCGTTCCATTCGGTCAGATGCCGGTGCAGATATTCCTTGGGAATGAAATCCGGTCCGCCACACGGAATGCGCACGACGCGCACGTTGTCGTCCACCTCGTCGATCTCAGGCTGGTCTTCGAAGCGGCGGGTGAAGATGTCGACCTTGTGGCCGAGCTGGGCGAGTTTCTTTGCAAGTTCAAGAACATAGACCACCTGGCCGCCTGTATCGGCGGCTCCGAGTGGCGGCTGGGCTGCGACGTAGCCATGCGTTGAGACGAGCGCGATGCGCGGCGTCTCATGCGGATCCGTTTGAAGTGCCATAATCCCCACCTTCTGAAAATTTCGTTCTTAAGAAGCGGGAATAGTAACGCACTGGGTCGGAAATTGTTTCACTTTTTAGATGAAATTTTCGCGATGGCCCGGAACCTTTACGTCCGGGCACCTTCGCAATCGCTCATGCCGTCGTCCCGACGATGACGATATGGAGCGCCCGAGGGCCGTGGGCTCCAAGGAGCAAAGTCTGCTCAATGTCGGCAGAGCGAGACGGCCCGGTGATCATGTTCACCGTGCGCGGCATCGTCTCGCCCTGAGCTTTCCGGAGGTTCGCCCAGAGGCTTTCCATATCGCCGACAATCGCGGCAGCCTCAACGACGACGATGTGATGGTCGGGCAGGAAGTTGAGCGTCACCGGATTGTCGGGCCCGGAGAGAACGCAAAGTGTGCCTGTCTCGGCAATGCCGCCGAGGGCATGGCTGACGGCGACGAGGTCGTTTCCATCAGAGGCGCCATTCAGGATCTCAAGCGCTCCGGCGCTCTGCCAGGGCAGATTCACAAGCCGGTTGTCCGCGCCGATCCGGATCGAGGCCGGCAGATTGCGTTGCTTGAGATACTCGGCGACCGACTGTGGCAGGGTCTCGCGCGAGGCAAGGCGCTCTGTCGTGGCATTGTATTTTTCGGCCATGGCGATGAAGAGGGCGAGCCGCTCATCGGCGGGTAGTTGGCCCCGCCTCGGAATGATCCCTTGCGGGCGCTCAACGAGACGACGTGCGACGGTCTCGGCGCGCTCGGTATTGTCGGTACCCACCTTCAGCGAGCTGCGGATGCGGGAAAGAATCGCCTGGCGGCTGTCCATGGTTCAGGCTCCGTGCTTCTGGCGTGCGGCCCATTGCTGGGCAAAGGTCTGGCCCTCGGGTGCCGGCAGATCGCGGATGTCGGTCCAGCCCGAGGCAAAGGGCAGGGACGCGATGCGTCCCCGACTGCCGCCGATCAGGCTCAACATGCGCGCGCCGATCGAGATCGCCATGCGGTAGAGTTTCGGTCGCTTGGCAAAGAAGGCCCAGACACCCAGGCCATAGCGTGCCGTGGCAGGATTGAGATGGTTCTCGAATTCGCGCTCGCGCCAGTGCCGCATCATCTTCGGCAGCGGGATGTGCATGGGGCAGACGCTCTCGCAGCGCCCGCAAAAGGTCGAGGCATTCGGCAGATGGCCTGAAATGTCGACACCGAACAGCGACGGCGTCAGCACCGCCCCCATGGGACCCGGATAGACCGAGCCATAGGCATGGCCGCCGACGGCGTGATAGACCGGACAGTGGTTCATGCAGGCGCCGCAGCGGATACACCGCAACATGTCCTGGAACTCGCTGCCGAGCATGGCGGTACGGCCATTGTCGAGCAGGATGACGTGATACTCCTCCGGCCCATCAGGATCCTCTGCCCGGCGCGGCCCGGTGGAAAAGGTCGTATAGACGGAGATGTCCTGACCGGTCGCCGAGCGGGCGAGAAGCCTCAATATCTGCGAACAGTCTTCAAGCGTCGGCACCAGCTTTTCGATCGAGGCGACGACGATATGCACCTTGGGCAGCGACTGCGTGAGATCGCCATTGCCCTCGTTGGTGACGATCACGGAGGTGCCGGTTTCAGCGATCAGGAAGTTGGCGCCGGTAATCCCCACATCCGCCTGGAAGTAACGCTTGCGCAGCACCTGGCGGGCTTCGGACAAGAGCGTTTCCGGCGCCGTCAGGTCGCGCTTCGGGTCGAGATGCGTGTGCACCCGGCGGAAATCCTCTTCAACCTGCTCCTTGTTGAGATGCACCGCAGGCGCAATGATATGGCTCGGATGCTCGCCACGAAGCTGGATGATGTATTCGCCGAGGTCGGTCTCGACCGGCTCGATCGCATGCTCGGAGAGAAAGTCGTTGAGATTGATCTCCTCCGTGATCATCGACTTGCCCTTGGTCACGGTCTTTGCGCCGACCCGCCGGCAGATGTCGAGCACCAGTTGGCGCGCATCCTCGGCACTCTCGGCCCAGTGCACATGGCCGCCTGATGCCGTCACCTTGCGCTCATAAGCTTCGAGATAGAGGTCGAGATGGGCGAGCGTGTGGTTCTTGATCTCGCGCCCCTTGTCACGCAGGGCGTCGAATTCGGGAAGGGCAGCGACGGCGGCCGCACGCTTGGCGATGAAACCCTTCTCGACATTGGTCAGCGCCTTCTGCAACTGGCCGTCGGCCAGCGCTCTGGCTGCATTGTCCTTGAACTGCGGGGCGGTGAATTGCATGCCTTCCTCCTCCCTTTGTGTCCGTTACTTGCCGCTGCCGGCAATCGGCCGGCTGTCGGTCATGCCGGCCAGAACTTCCGCGACGTGCCGAACCTCGATGGTCGAGCCCTCGCGCTTCAGCTTGCCCGCCATGTTCATCAGACAGCCCATGTCGCCGGCGAGCAGCATCTCGGCGCCGGTCTCTGAAATCATCGCCGTCTTCTTCGAGACGATTTTGCCTGAGATGTCGGGATATTTGACGCAAAAGGTGCCACCGAAACCGCAGCAGACATCCGAGCCTGTCATTTCCTTCAGTTCCAGGCCCTCGACACTCGACAGAAGCGCGCGCGGTTGCTTTGCGATGCCGAGTTCCCTGAGGCCAGAACAGCTGTCGTGATAGGTCACGGTTCTGTCGAGCCGGGTCTGGACTTCGGTCATCCCTCTGACATCGGTGAGAAAGGAAACGAGCTCGAACACCTTCTCCGAGAAGCGCCGACAGCGTTCCTCCCAGAGCGGATCGCCTTTGAAGAGCTCAGGATAATGCATCTTCAGCATGGCGCCGCACGAACCGGAGGGGGCAACGACATAGTCGAAGCCTTCGAACTGCTCGATCACCTGCCTTGCCAGATCGCGCGTATCCTTGGTGTCGCCGGAATTGTAGGCCGGTTGACCGCAACAGGTCTGGGCGATCGGCACATGCACGTCGCAGCCGGCATCCTCGATCAGCTTGGCTGCCGAAAAGCCGACGCTCGGCCGGAAGAGGTCCACAAGACAGGTAGCGAAGAGGCCGACCTTCGGCCGCGATTGTGCTTGGCTCACGCTTTCGTCTCCGTCTTGGAATTGCCTCCGGCACGGCCTCCGCGCCCGCCATCGCGCCGGATCAGCCGCAGTTTCGCGACCCGTCCCCATTCGCCGGCCCGCGCGCTCTCGTCAGCGGCCCGCATGACGAAATCGATATGCGCCTGGGCTGCGGCCTTGGCCGCTTGCGGATCGCCGGCCAAGATCGCGTCATGGATCGCCACGTGCTGGTCGAGAAGCTGTTCGCGCGCATTGGGCAGCGAAAAGACGGCCTTGCGGTTGAAGAAGATGCCCTCCGACAGGAGCCGGTAGCAGGCCCGCATGGTGTGCAGGAGTATGATGTTGTGCGCCGCCTCGCCGACGGCGTTGTGGAATTCGACGTCGGCGGCAAGTTCGTCTTCCGGCTCCTGGGTCCCGTGGGCGTGACGCATGTCCTCGATGATCCGTGACAAGAGCGCCTTGTCGGTTGCCGTCGCGCGTTGCGCCGCAAGCTCGGCCGTCAGTCCTTCGAGTTCCCGACGATATTCGAGATAATCGCGTGTGGCGCGGGCATGGCGGGAGATGAGATCGGTGATCGGCTTGGAAAACACCTGGCCGATGATGTCGGCCACAAAGGTGCCGCCGCCATGGTGGCTGATCAGCAGCCCCCGATTCTCCAGTTCTTTCAGCGCATCACGCAGGATTGGCCGAGACACCTCGAGCGACTGGGACAATTCCCGCTCCCCCGGCAGCCGGTCACCATCACGCAATACGCCGTCGAGGATCAAAAGCTCGATCTGCTGCACCACCTCGTCGGCGGTGCGGCTGTGGCTTACGCCGGAAAACAGTGTCTGGTCGCTCTCGATCATTACCCTCTCCATGCCGTTTCATAACAAGCGGAATGACAAGTGGTCAACTTTGTTGTCCACTTGACTGCTGCGCAATTCGTCGAAAGCGGGGCTGTGACGTTTGCACCTTTGCGCTGAGACGAGCGCACTGCTAGCTTGAGTAAGGGCAAGGGAGACGGACGGCGTGGCAAAGGGTGATTTTGCATTTCCAATGGCGCCGGAGCGGGCGCTGGCGCTCGGAGAAATCCATGCCAGACCCTATGCGCTGGTCAAATCCGGTCGGGTCATTTTTCAGCTCGCCTTCATGATGGATGGCGGCTCGGCGGTGCATCACGCGGCCATTTCCGAACTGTCCCGCGCCCGCGGCGTCGCCCCGCCGGAGAAAAATGGACGCTATCATTCGCTCGCCTGGGGACAGGGGACGCTCCGTTGGGAGCGGCATACCGAGTTTTCCACCTGGTTCTGGGACGGGCCGCTGCCGGAGAGCTTCGGTGGCGAAGTGCCGATCCATCCCTTCGGCGACGGCTTCATCGCCCCCGGTCCGCTGATTTCGGGGATCCGCCTCGAACTTCGCCCTGATGGTCCCGAAATCGCCGATGCCCATGCCGCCTTCGATCCGGCAAGCCTTTGCTATAGCGAGTTGAAGAACGGCCAGGCGGCTGTGCTCACCGACTTTCGCCAGGACGGTCATGGCCTCACCCAGATCCTCGTCATTGACAGAGGCATGACGGAGGCTGGTCGCGGCGCCGTGGTCCAGCGCCTGCTCGACATCGAAACCTATCGCACCACGGCCATGCTGGGCCTGCCGCTTGCCCAGACGCTGTCACCGGAGATTCGCCGGATCGAGGACGGCCTGACCGCTGTCACCCAGCGGATGAAGGCGCATGCCCGCGACGAATCCGACGAGATGCTGGCCGAACTCACGCGCCTGGCCGCCGAGCTTGAAGCCAATGCTGCCTTGAGCCTTTATCGCTTCGGCGCAAGCCGCGCCTATGACGGCATCGTGCGCGAGCGTATCAAGACCCTGGATGAGACCCAGGTGCCTGGCCACGAAACGCTGGGCTCCTTTCTCGAACGGCGCCTGGCGCCCGCCATGCGCACATGCCAGTCCGTCGAGGAACGTCAGGCCAACCTCTCGCGGAAACTTTCGCGTGCGACAGCCCTCGTCCGGTCCTGGATCGACGTCGAGCTGGAGCGCCAGAACTCCGACCTGTTGACCGCCATGAACAGCCGCGCCGAAATGCAGCTGCGCCTGCAGCAGACCGTCGAAGGCCTGTCGGTCGCCGCCATCTCCTATTATGTCGTCGGTCTTGTGGGTTATGCCGCCAAGGCCATCCCGCACGACCTCCTGCCTTTCGACACGGCCATCATCACCGGCATTTCGGTGCCGCTCTCCGTGCTTGGCGTCTGGTGGGTTGTTCGACGGATCCGTAGGAGCCACGAACGGCAGGGCTGATCAGCGCTCGGCCGCTTCGGCGATGATGTCGGCGATCCACTCGTTGAGGCTCTTGTCTTCGGCGCGCGCCGCAATCACCGCCGCCTCGTGCAGCTTTGGATCGAGCCGCAGATTGAACTTGCCGGAAAATTGCCGGTAGGGTTCGACGCCTTTGTCCGCGCATATGTCCAAAAACACGGCAAGCGAGATTTCGCCTTCGTTGCGAAGTGCGTCGATGCTCTCACCGTAGAAGTCGGCGCCGCCGTTGAGGCCAAGGAACTCGCCACGCAGCAGGCCGAGATCCGGATCGAGCGACACAACTGCCTTGTGGCCATCGATTTCGATCACATTGTTCATGGCGTCACTCCATTCTCTTCCAGCCATTTGCGGATGCTGGCCACCGCGCCTTTGTCCGTCTCCGGTGTTGGATGCGGCCGGTGAAAGACCCTGACTTGACCGAAGAGGAAAACACCGACGCGCGATCCCTCGCGTTCGCTCACCTCCGCGCCGAGCGCGACAAACAGCGCTTCGATCTCCTGCCAGCGGATCGTGCCGCTGACCGGTCGGGCGAATATCTGCTCCAGAGTTGCCAGATGCTTCTTCTTCATCCATGTATGATACCACAATACAGTACTGCATCAAGATTGACTATGGCACGCTCCGTCGTCGCTTCTCTTTTCTCCTTGCCGAGCCCTGCCGTCCGTTCGATATAAGGCACGCGGAAATGGGTAACAGGCAGAATGGCGAAGCAGACCAAGGCGAAACTCGACAAGAAGGGGCTGTCAGGCCTTGGGCTCGAGAAATTGGTCGATATTCTCCTGGAGGAATCCGCTGCCAACAAGGCGCTAAAGGCACGGCTGCAGACGGCGCTCGCCGGGGAAACCGGGCCGGATGAGATGGCGCGCCTGATCGACAAGCGCCTCGACGCGATCGACCAGGCGACGACGCGCATCAACAAGGCACGCGCCCGCGATCTCGCCGGTGAATTCGCAGCCCTGGCCCGCAACATTCTGTCGGAACTCGGGTCAGCCGATCCCCAGGCCGCAGCCGAGCGTATTGTTCGTTTCCTCGGCCTGCGCTTCCCCGTTTCCGCCCGGCTCGCCACCGACAATGCCCGTCTCTGGAAGGTCTTCGAAGATACGGAATTGGCCACGCTCGAGCTGATCAAGACCGTTGGTGCCGAGGAGCAGGTCCTGCTGGTGCCGCATCTGGAACGCTTGCGGTTGCGGGATCGCTACGGCGAGCATACGGGTTTTCTTCGCGCGCTGACCGGCGTGGTCTCAGGCCCGGCCGCGAAGGCATGGCGCAAGGTCCTGGCTGACGTGCTGCCCTCCGAACCCTTGAAGCTCGGCGCGCTCGACCTTCTCCAGTCGCTCGCTTTGCACCAGGGCGATATTGACCACTTCCTGAAGCTCGAACGTCAGAAGCCCGACAACCGCCGCGACACGCTGGCCGTCGCCGACATGCTGCATCAGGCCGGCCGGTTCGAAGATGCGCTGGAATGGGTGCGCGAGCGCCCGCGCGGCGTGCGCCTCATCCCGGTCAATGGCGTGCTCGCCTCCGTCGGTCCGGACTATGGCGCCCATGAACGCCGCCTGCTGGAAGCCGAAATCCTGGATAAGCTGAAGCGCCGCGAAGACGCGCAGGAACTGCGCTGGCGCGAATTCGGCGAAACCCTCGATCCAGCCGTCCTCAAGCTCTACCTGTCGAAGCTCGACGATTTCGCCGAATTCGACGAACTCGACCGGGCCTTGGCTTTGGCGAAGGAGCACGAGGACATCTATCTCGGCCTCGACTTCTTCCTGGCCTGGCCGCGCCTCGATCTGGCAGCAGCCCATGTGCTGCGTCATCAGCATGATTGGGAAGGTCGCCACTACGACGACCTCGCCCCCGCCGCCGAGGCGCTGTCTGCCAAAGAGCCGCTGGCCGCCGTGGTGCTCTACCGCGTCCTCGTCGAAGATATCCTGCGGCGCGGCATCGGCATGGCCTATCCCCATGCCGGCCGCTACGTCGGCGAACTCTCGCGCCTCATGCCGAACCTGTCCGAAGGTCACGGCCTCTCGACGCATGCCGCCTTCCTCGCGGAGCTAAGGCGCAATCATTCAAAGAAATATGGCTTCTGGAGCTCGGTACCCGGCGGGTTGTCAGCCGTTTGATATCAGCCACACGTCCGATTTCCCGTGGTCGGCGGCCGTATAGGCGGCGATCAATGCCAGCAGATCGTCATGGGACAGATTGAGCCCGGCGCTCGTGATGCAAAGACCGTCGGCGCCCAGCGCGGCATTTGCACCGCGCGTCACTCTGGCGATCCGGCTGAGGCCGAGCTGGTTTTCCACCTCGGGTGAAACCTGCAAAACCACGACGCATTGGCCGCGATGCGTCCACGTGAAGACATCCTCGATTGCGCGCCACGGAATTGTGCCTGATGCGAGCCGGATGTCGTGGATGCCCTCTGGAGACATCCGCAACACCGTCCCGCGAAGGGAAATCACGCGCCAGAGGATGCCGATCATCAGGAGACCGAAGAAGAGGACCGGCAAATAGGCCATGACAGCGCGACCGTCCTGTGACGGGCCGAGCTTTTGGGCGGTAACAAGCCCGATCACAACAAAGGCAAGGCATCCGAGCACGGTTAATGCCGTCTGGCCGTAAGCCTGACGGAAGCTGTAGGTGGCGGAGGTGTCGATGTGGGACATGGGATGTCTCATGAGAAAGGAAGCCCAGAGCGCAGGTCGCTCAACGCTCCCAATAGGGCACCGGCCCATACAACTCCGCCAGATAGTCAATGAACAGCCGTACTTTCGCGGGCAAAAACTGGCGGCTCGGATAGACGGCCGACAGCGCCACGTTGCGCGAGCTTTCATACTGCGGCAGCACCTGCACCAGCGTGCCGCTCTTCAGTTCCGCGCCGACATCCCAGGTGGAGCGCAGCGCGATCCCGAGACCCGCGATCACGGCTTCGCGGAGCACCTCGCTGGAATTGGTGATCAGCATGCCCTCGGGCCTGAGTGTCACCGGCCCGCTCGGACCTTCCAGCCGCCATGAATCGTGATTGTGTGCTGGCAGGCAGCGATGTTTTTTCAGGTCATCGAGGGTTTCAGGCGTCCCGTGTGCAGCAAGATAGCCTGGTGCCGCACACAGCACGCGGCGCACCGGTGCTAACCGGCGTGCGACGAGCGAGGAATCGTTCAGTTCCGCAATGCGGATCGCGAGATCGAAGCCGCCGCCTACGATATCGGTGAAGTCATCCGACAGCACCAGATGGATGGCAAGGTCCGGATGCGCCTCCATGAAGGGCTTCAAGTGTGGCGCCACATGCATACGACCGAAGGAGGTCGATGCGGAGATCTTCAAGGTCCCGTTGACCTCCGATGAGCGTCCCGACGCGAAGGCTTCGGCCTCTTCCAGCCCGCCAAGCACGGTCAGGACCCGCTCGTAAAATCCCTGGCCGGCTTCCGTCAGCGAGATCTGCCGCGTCGTGCGTTGCAGGAGTCGCGTGCCGAGCTTGTCCTCCAGCCGCTTGATGCGCTTGGAGACAACAGCGGGCGAAAGGCCGAGATCGCGTGCCGCGGTCGACATGCTGCCGGCCGCAATAACGCGGACGAAGACTTCGAGATCACCGAGATTGGTCATGAGTGTGCGCCACTGTTTCCGATTTGGTCATAAGTGCATAGCATTTGCTCCACGAAAGTCCTAGTGGTAAGAAAAATAGACCAGTTGAGCGGCGGGCGCTGTGCAGTTAGGATCTGGGCAAAGAGGGGAGACATTTCATGAGCGAAGCCATCGCCTTTCTGCCGCCGAGGCCCGACGTCCTGTCGCGCCGCGCCGAGATCCTCGCCGATCTGAAGGAGTTGGTGCCACCGGGCCGCCTCGTCGAGGAGCGAAACGCACTCGTGCCCTTTGAAACCGATGGCTTCATCGCCTATCGCCGCCGCCCGCTCGCGGTCGTCCTGCCCGAAACGACAGCCCAGGTGGCGGCCGTCATGAAATACTGCCATCGCTACGGCATCCCCGTCGTGCCCCGCGGCGCCGGCACCTCGCTCTCGGGCGGCGCGATCCCGCAGGAAGATGCCGTCGTGCTCGGCCTCTCCGCCATGACCCGCATCATCGAGGTTGACTACGCCAATCGCTGCGCCACGGTCCAGGCCGGTGTCACCAATCTCGCGATATCAGATGCTGTCGGTGCAGACGGCTATTTCTACGCGCCTGATCCGAGCTCGCAGCTCGCCTGCACGATCGGTGGCAACATCGCCATGAACTCCGGCGGCGCCCACTGTCTCAAATACGGTGTCACCACCAACAACCTGCTCGGCGTGAAAATGGTGCTTGTCGATGGCACGATTATCGATCTCGGCGGCAAGCATCTGGACGCCGAGGGTTATGACCTGCTCGGCCTCGTCTGTGGCTCGGAGGGCCAGCTTGGAATCGTCACCGAAGCGACCGTCCGCCTGCTCGCCAAGCCGGAAGGTGCGCGCCCCGTGCTCTTCGGCTTTGGCAGCGCGGAAGCTGCCGGTTCCTGCGTCGCCGATGTCATCGGCGCCGGCATCATACCGGTCGCGATCGAATTCATGGACAAGCCCGCGATCGAGATCTGCGAGGCCTTCGCCAAGGCCGGATATCCGCTCGACGTGGAAGCGCTGCTGATAGTCGAAGTCGAGGGCTCCGAAGCCGAGATGGACGCGATGCTGGCCGCCATCGTCGAGATCGCCAAGCGCCATGGCGTGAAGACCGTGCGCGAGAGCCAGTCCGCCAACGAGGCCGCCCTCATCTGGAAAGGCCGCAAATCCGCCTTCGGCGCCACGGGCCGCATCGCCGACTATATCTGCATGGACGGCACCGTGCCACTCAGCCAGCTCGCTTACGTCTTGCGCAAGACCTCCGAGATCATCGACCGCTACGGGTTGCGCGTCGCCAATGTCTTCCACGCCGGCGACGGCAATATGCACCCGCTGATCCTCTACAACATCAACGACCCTGATGACGCAGCCAAGGCGGAAGCCGCCGGCATGGAAATCCTCAAGCTCTGCGTCGATGCGGGCGGTTGCCTGACCGGCGAACATGGCGTCGGCATCGAGAAGCGCGACCTGATGCTGCACCAGTTCACCCAGGTCGATCTTGATCAGCAGATGGCCGTGCGCTCCGCCTTCGATGCCGACTGGATCCTCAATCCGTCAAAGGTCTTTCCGCTGGAGGGACGGGGATGATGGATCGTTTGCACCACAAGTTTGCCCCTCACCCTGAGCCTCTCCCCGCAGGCGGGGCGAGGGGACGGAGACATCGCCGCGCTTCTCCTTCTCCCCGCCTGCGGGGAGAAGGTGCCGGCAGGCGGATGAGGGGCACTATGACCTTGAAAGCCACCCCATGCTGACGCCCTCGACCGAAATCGAAGTCGCCGACCTCATCCGCGACCATGCCTCCCGCAAGGCCCCGCTCCACATCCGTGGTGGCGGCAGCCGTGCAGGCTTCGGCAATCCTGCAGCCGCAGACTCCACCCTGTCTTCCGCCGCCTTGTCTGGTATCGTCGAATACAATCCCGCTGAAATGGTCATCACGGCCCGCGCCGGCACGCCCGTTGCGGAGATCGAGGCGGCCCTTGCCGAAAACGGGCAAGCCATGGCCTTCGAACCCATGGATCATCGTGGCGCCATGGGCACCTCGGGCACGCCCACCATCGGCGGCCTCTTTGCCGTCAACAGCTCCGGTCCGCGTCGCTTCACGGCAGGTGCCGCACGCGACCACCTGCTCGGTGTCCGCTTCGTCAACGGGGCGGGCGAAGTGGTCAAGGCCGGTGGCAAGGTGATGAAGAATGTCACCGGCCTCGACCTCGTCAAGCTGCTCGCCGGCTCCCATGGCACGCTCGGCTTCCTCACCGAAGTCACCTTCAAGGTCCTGCCGGTTCCGAAGACCGCGACGACGATCGTCCTGTCAGGTCTGGAAGACGAGCAGGCGATGAAGGCGCTCGCGGCGGCCCTGTCGCTCTCCGTCGAGGTCTCCGGTGCTGCCCATCTGCCGGAAAGCGTGCGTGGCCGATTCATCGGCGGCAAACTGCCGGAAGGTGCGGCCACGGTCATGCGCCTGGAAGGCCTCGAAGCCTCGGTCGCCGTCCGTGCCGAAAAGCTGATGGCGGCCATATCAGGCATGGGCCCGGTCAGTCGTCTCGACGCTGACGAGACGAAAGCGCTCTGGGCCGAAATTCGAGATGTCACACCCTATGCCGATGGCACGGCCCGTCCGCTCTGGCGCCTGTCCATGGCTCCTTCGCAAGCCTGGAAGCTGGTCGCGGGCCTCAGGCTCCGGGCCGGTATCGACGCCTATTACGACTGGCAGGGCGGTCTCGTCTGGATGCGTATGGAGGCCGACCCCGAGGCAGAGGTCTTGCGCCATGGCATCCGCACCCTTGGCGGCGGCCATGCGACGCTGCTCCGGGCAGCACCTCAGGTCCGCGCCGAAGTGGCCAGCTTCGAGCCGCAGACACCTGCGGTTGCCTTGCTTTCGGGCCGGGTCAGGGCAAAACTCGATCCTCACGGGATTTTCAATCCCGGTCTGATGGCATGAAGGAGTTTTGTGATGGCTGATCCGAATTACCAGCCGCCCGTTTCATCCGGCGACGGCTGGTTCTCGCCTGGCCGCATGAATGTGCAGGTGGTCTACTGTCTCTATCTCGTCAGCTTCGTCGTCGGCCTCACCGGCATCGTCGGGCTGATCATGGCCTATATGAACCGCGGCAAGGGCGAGCCTTGGGTCGACACCCATTATGCCTATGCCATCAGGACGTTCTGGATCGGGCTGCTCTATGCGCTGATATCAAGCATCCTCATGCTTGTTGCCATAGGCGTCATCCTGATCTTCGGCGTCGCCATCTGGATCGTCGTCCGCTGCGTCATCGGCCTGCAGAAGGCCTCGGCCGGCGAACCGATCGCAAATCCCACCAGCTGGTGGATCTGAAAACGAATGAAGGGAGCGGCCCGGCCGGCCGCGCTTTGGGAGGATCAGCGTGCAGACCAATTTCACCGCCGAGCAGCTTGCCGATCCGCATGTCGCGGAGGCCGAAAGCATTCTGCGCAAATGCGTGCATTGCGGCTTCTGCACCGCCACCTGTCCCACCTATGTGACGCTTGGCAACGAGCTCGATAGCCCGCGCGGTCGCATCTACCTGATCAAGGACATGCTGGAAAACGGCCGCCCAGCGGACGACCAGATCGTCACCCATATCGACCGTTGTCTCTCCTGCCTCGCCTGCACGACGACCTGTCCTTCCGGCGTCGACTACATGCATCTGGTCGACCACGCCCGCATCCATATCGAAAAGACCTACCGCCGCCCGCTGATGAACCGGCTGACCCGCAACATGCTGGCCATGGTCCTGCCTTATCCAGGCCGCTTCCGCTTGGCCTTGAAGCTCGCTGCCCTCGGGCGTCCATTCGCCGGCATCTTCGATCAGGTGAAGTCCCTGAAGCCTTTGGCCGCCATGTTGAGGCTCGCGCCTTCCAAGGTCGCGCCACCCTCGGACTTCGCCAGGCCCGCCATTCATGCGGCCTCAGCGACCCGTCGCGGCCGTGTCGCAATCCTCACCGGCTGCGCCCAGCCCGTCCTTGATCCCGGCATCAACGAAGCGGCGATCTCGCTGCTGACCCGCCTCGGTGTCGAAGTTATCGTACCCCAGGGCGAGGGCTGCTGCGGCGCGCTCGTCCACCATATGGGCCGCGAGGAGCAGGCGCTCGACAGCGCCCGCCGCAATGTCGATGTCTGGACCCGCGCCATCGAAGCGGGCGGTCTCGACGCGATCATCGTCACGACCTCGGGCTGCGGCACGACGATCAAGGACTACGGCCACATGCTGCGCCTCGACCCCGCTTATGCCGAAAAGGCTACGTGCGTCTCGGCGCTCGCGAAGGATGTCACCGAATACCTCTCCACCCTCGATCTGCCGATCGCAGAAACAAAGGGCATGACGGTCGCCTATCACTCCGCCTGTTCGCTGCAGCATGGCCAGAAGGTGACGATGGCGCCGAAACTCCTGCTGAAATTGGCCGGCTTTACCGTGAAGGATCCGCCGGAAGGCCATCTCTGCTGCGGCTCCGCCGGCACCTATAACATCATGCAGCCGGAGATTTCAGCCAGGCTGAAGGCCCGCAAGGTGAAGAACATCGAGAAGACCAAGCCCGATATCATCGCCGCCGGAAACATTGGCTGCATGACCCAGATCGGTTCGGCGACCGGTATACCCGTCGTCCATACGGTCGAGCTGTTGAACTGGGCCTATGGCGGTCCGCGCCCCAAAGCGCTTGATCGCCGCGTCTCGGCCTGAGCGAATTGTTAAGCGATTTCTGCTAAAACTGCCCCGGGATGGAGCATCCCGGGAGGCCTTCATGGCAAGCAAGAGTCTAGTCGTCGCGGTCGTATTCCTCTGTCCCTTCGTGACACCGGCGGAGGCAATCGAGCGCATCTACTGCGCCGCGTCCGACACCGTGATCGACATGTCTCTGGAGAGCGGCTTCAGTAGCAAGGATCAGGAAAAACTGGTGCATTTCCGCGGCATGGCCGGGGTCAAGGACAAGGCTGCCCCATCAGGCTTTCGCCGCTTCCAGATCCGATCCGATATGCTGCGCCAATACTGGATCGATGATCGTGACCTGCGCTTCAGCATTCATGCCTTCGCTCCGGAGGGCAAGCCTCTCTACCGTATCACCATGTCGATGCTGACCGATCGCAACTCCGATACCGCCATGCGTTTCAAGGGGCGTTATGATCTGAAGGTGGAGACGCTGGCGCTCGGCGGCGGCGGCGAGACGGTTATCGCCCACGAGGGCGACATCTTCTGTGACGTGAAGCGCTGACAAGCCCTACATATCAAAACGGCCGCGCCCCCGTCGGCACGGCCGTTCGTTTTACAGGTATCGCGTCGGCTCAGCCGCCGAAGATCGTGCGCAGGATGTCGACGCCCTTGTCGTCGAAGGAGACGTCGCCCTGGCGGTTGCCCGGACCGATGACGATAACCTTGGAGCCGATATCGGCGCGCTCGTAGAGATGCTCGACATCCTTGTTCATCATCCGAATGCAGCCCGAGGACATGTTGAGACCGATGGTCCAGGGCTGGTTCGTGCCATGGATGCGGAAGATCGTATCGCGGCCGCCCTTGTAGAGATACATGGCGCGCGCGCCGAGCGGATTGTCCGGTCCGCCTTCCTGCACGACCGGCAAGATATGGCCCTTGGCGGCTTCGCGGCGGCGCATTTCTGCCGGCGGGCGCCATGACGGCCATTCCGCCTTGCGGCCGATCTTCACCACGCCCGACCAGCCGAAGCCTTCGCGGCCGACGCCGACGCCGTAGCGGGTCGCGCGGTTGTTGCCCTCGACATAGTAGAGAAACTTGTTGTTGGTATCGATGATGATCGTGCCTGGCTTTTCGTCCGTCGTCAGGCGCACGACCTTCCTCTTGAACTTTTCCGGCACTTCCCTGCGCTGCTGCGAAACAAGCGTGACGTCATTCGTCGTCTCGATGCGATTGAGGCTGATGGCGCTGGCGGGCGCCGGCAAGGCGATGGTAAGCGCGATAACCGCCACCGCCGCCTTGCGAAGAGTCGTGTTGAACATAAGCAATCCCCCTGATTTTCAGGGCTTAGAGCCTAGCCGCTTCGCCTATCAAAGCAAGCGCTAATCGATGTATTGTGATATTGCCTGTGCCTCAGATCACAATGACCTTGGTGCCGACCTTCACCCGCTCATAGAGATCCGTCACATCCTCGTTGCGCATGCGGATGCAGCCGGAGGAGACCCCGTTGCCGATCGACCAGGGCGCGTTGGTCCCATGAATGCGGTAGAGCGTTGAGCCGAGATAGAGCGCGCGGGCACCCAAAGGATTTTCCGGGCCGCCGGGCATATGTGCGGGCAGGAAGTGCCCCTTGGCGGCCTCGCGGGCGATCATCTCCTGCGGCGGGCGCCAGTCCGGCCATTCGCGCTTGGAAGTCACCTTGTGCGTGCCGGCCCATTCGAAGCCCGGCTTACCGACGCCGACACCGTAGCGCTTTGCCATGCCGTCGGCCATGACGAGATAGAGGAAGCGCTCGCGCGTATCGATCACGATCGTACCCAGCTTGTGCTTGGTCTGGTACTGGACCATCTGCGGCAGGAATTTCGGCTCGATCTGGGTGCGCACCGGCTTGTCCGGCCGCATCGCCACCTGTTGCGGCGCCGGCTGCTGCTGGGGGAAAAGCACGCGCCGCTGCTGCACGAGACGACGCTGCTGCTGCACCGGCTGCTGGCGCAGCACCTGTTGCGGCTGAACGACGACCCGCTGGCGACCCGCCGGAACGACCTGACGTTGGCGCTGCGGCATCGCGGAACTGCGCGTCTGCGCTGGCACGCCACCCAGCTGCAACACCCAGGAGGCCTGCAGATCAGGGCTCACCATGACGGGTGGGCGGCTCTGGTAGCGATCATTGGCATGGACGGGCAAGGCAATCGACAGGCTGGTCAGCAGGGCCAGAAAAAGGGAACTCTTCGACATCGGACAACTCACGAACTTGGGACCGGATGCGGCGGCACGACATGCCGCCAATTCCAGCCGATCGTGCCAGAGCGGAGGCCGCCAATTGGTAAAGAGGCGTTCATGAAAATGCGATCGAGCCCGTAAACCTTTCGGAAGGGTTAGCAGCCGGTTTGGAAAAATCGTGAACAAATGGTAAACGCGTTTCCGCATGGGGAGAATCGCATGGACATGATCGCGGAAGGCCTGATCCGGGGAGAGGACGGTCTCGACCGTTGCTTCTGGCATGGCGGCCTCGAAGACTATCGCCGCTATCATGACGAGGAATGGGGCCGCCCGGTCACGGAGGATGTCAGGCTCTTCGAGAAGATCTGCCTGGAAGGCTTCCAATCCGGCCTCTCCTGGCTGACGATCCTGAGAAAGCGCGAGAATTTCCGCGCAGCCTTTGCCGGCTTCGACTTTCATCAGGTCGCCCACTTCGGCGATGACGAGATTGCCCGATGCCTGGCGGACGCGGGCATCATCCGCCATCGCGGCAAAATCGTCTCGACCATCAACAACGCCCGCCATGCGATCGACCTCACGGCGGAATTCGGCTCGCTGTCTCGTTACTTCTGGAGTTACGAACCCGACGCATCGGAACGCCCGGAACGCATGGACTATGCAACACTCAGGGCCAATCCGACCTCGCCCACCTCGATCCGCCTGTCGAAGGATCTGAAGAAGCGTGGCTGGACCTTTGTTGGCCCGACAACGGTCTATGCCTTCATGCAGGCCATGGGCCTGGTCAATGACCATATCGAAGGCTGCTGCCGTCGCGCGCCGACCGAGGAACTTCGGTCCCGGCTCGTCCGCCCCTGACTAGGCCAGGCTGGCGACGAGATCAGGTACATGCCCGAGATCCGGGATCTCGCGGAAGCGCGGCGCCTCCTCGGGCTTGTCGACATGCTCCAGCACCCAGGTCAGTTCATGCGGCACGAACACGCCCCAGGCGCCGGCGGCGATCGCCGGCACGATGTCTGACTTCAGCGAATTGCCGATCATCATCCCCCGCTCCGGTCCTTCGCCATGTTTGCCGAAGATCCGCCGATAGGTGGTGGCGGTCTTGTCCGAGACGATCTCGACTGCGTCGAAATAGTCGCCGAGCCCGGATTGCGCGAGCTTGCGTTCCTGGTCGAAGAGATCGCCCTTGGTGATCAGCACAAGGAAGTACTTTCCCGAAAGCTCCTCCAGCGCATCACGCGCATGCGGCAGGCATTCGACGGGGTGGCTTAAGAGATCGCGCCCGATCGCCAGGATTTCTGATATCACGGAGGAGGGTGCGCGGCCCTCGGTGATCTCCAACGCCGTCTCGATCATCGACAGGGTAAAACCTTTGATGCCGAAGCCGTAATGGGCGAGGTTGCGCTTCTCGGCCTCCAGCAAGCGCTCGGATACATGCTCGCCCTCGGCAAACTCGGAGAGCAGGCTGCGGAAATGGCTTTCGGTCAGCTTGTAATACTGCTCGTTCTGCCAGAGCGTGTCGTCGGCATCGAAGCCGATCACGGAGACAGGGCGGTTGGACATGACGCCTCCTTATCGATCAGGAGGGGGCAGACTAATCCGTCTCTCGGGCAAAGCAATGGCGCCCTTGAGCGCCATTGCAGTTTCGAGATTGGGCGGAGCTTACTGGCCGTTCTTGGCAAGCCACGCCTTCATCATGGCGATCTCGCCTTCCTGGGCAGCGATCACCTCTTCGGCGAGCTTGCGGATCTCGGGATCCTTGCCGTACTCCAGAACGATCTTGGCCATGTCGATGGCGCCCTGATGGTGCGGGATCATGCCCTGCACGAAATCGACATCGGCATTGCCGGTGAGCGGCACGGCCATGTCCTTGTGCATCTTGGCATTGGCCTCGGCAAAAGCCTTGGACGACGGGCTGTCGCCCATCGCGCCGTGATCCATGCTGCTATGGTCCATGGAAGACATGTCGTGGCCCTGATGCATGCTGTTGTCCTGGGCAAGGACAGCGGACGTGGAAAGTGCGGTCGCAAGCGACGCCGCAACGAAAAAGGTCTTCAGCATTGAAATCTCCTGTGCTGATCGATGATGGAATTGCGCGAAGCCAAAGGCCGCGCGGTGTCATCGGATCAGGCACGGGGAGGGGGTGTCGCAGGTGCACGCAGCTGGGACACGAGCCTTGAGGGAAGCGCTGATGCTTCTGCGGCCCGCGCCGGCTCGCCGCTGTCGACAAGCACGGTCTCGGCCGGCAGCGTTAGACATGCCGCGCAATGCCAGACCGATTTCATCGGCTTGGAAGGATGATCGAGATCTCCATCAGCAGCATCCGCAATTGAAAGTCCTGCAGCCGAATGCGGACAATCGATATCCGCCATCGCGGTAGAGGCTATGACCGGCTCGAGAAGATCGCCGGTGGCATCCATCGCCTGCGCCGCGGGCATCGCCATGGCCGACATGCCGGTCATGGGCATTGCACCATAGGCAAGCGCTGCGACGAGCAGCAGGAGGCGGGCGAGTGATGTCATGGAGGGAAGATGGGCTGCGATCGGGACGAAAGCAAGGCCGGCGAACTTACCGGGCAATCACACGATGCAGGATCTGGTAGTCCGGGCTTTCCTCGCCGAAGGGGATCACCGGCCAGTCCCATTCGGCCCGGACATCCCCCAGATCTGCTCCGTACATCAGATCGACCGTTTCGTGACGCCCCCCACCGCGGTCGATGACCGTGTAGCTGACATCTGTGACGAGGCAGGTCTCGGCCGAAACCTGCGCCAGAGCCTCGGCATGCGCGCCGATCACCTGACGAAGGAGAGCGCCCTTGTCCGCATGACCGTCAAGCCGTCGCGCGGCGCCAATCCCGATCTGAGATAGCAGATTGGCTGAAACGACGAGGTCGAGATAAGGCACCTGACGGAGAAACGCGAGCGGCTCGGTCGGCTGGCCGGCGAGCAAGGCATCAAGGCCGGAAAGGTCCCGCTCGATCAGCCGGACATTCTTCAGCCGCTTCACTGCCAGCCAGCCCCGCACGCTGGCCAGATGCACGAGATCGACGAGCACCACCGCGTCGAACAGCCGTGAAAGCTCGGTCACTGGCACATCCCGCAACAGCCCTGAACCGAGCACCACCACCGTGCGCCGCTGCCGGCATCCTTCAGCCGCCGCGAGAATGGCCGCCTTCGTCCGACGCTCATGCTCGGCCCATGCCGCATGGCAGCGACTGGCACGCGCCCAGAGATTGACGGAGGAACGGATGAACGGACGATGCGCGACAGAGGTCAGCGGCCAGCTCGCGGCATAGTTCAGGGCTTCAAGGATCATGTCTTACCTTTCGAGGAGGCTCCGGTATAATGTTGCCCTCATCTATTTTCCAGCATCCCCGCTTCACCCCACCCGCCTTCGCCCTTGCCGCCAAATCCTTGATCCTCTAAGACACCGGCACCTTTTTGAAACGAAATTCCGGTTGTCATCATGAGCGATAAGAACAAGAAGCCCCAGAAGCTGAAGGCCCGCCTGCCGCGCGGCTTCGTCGATCGCGAGGCTGCCGATATCCGCGCTGCCAACCAGATGATGGAGACCATCCGCGAGGTCTATGAGCGGTACGGCTTCGACCCGATCGAGACCCCGCTCTTCGAATATACCGATGCACTCGGCAAGTTCCTGCCGGATAGCGACCGTCCGAACGAAGGCGTCTTCTCGCTGCAGGACGACGACGAGCAGTGGATGTCGCTGCGCTACGACCTGACCGCCCCCATGGCGCGTCATGTCGCGGAGAACTTCCAGGAAATCCAGCTGCCCTTCCGCACCTATCGCGCCGGCTATGTGTTCCGCAACGAGAAGCCAGGCCCGGGCCGCTTCCGCCAGTTCATGCAGTTCGATGCCGACACCGTCGGCGCACCCGGCGTCCAGTCCGATGCCGAAATGTGCATGATGATGGCCGACACGCTGGAAGCGCTCGGCATCAAGCGCGGCGACTATGTCATCCGGGTCAACAACCGCGCGCTTCTCGATGCCGTCTTGAACGCACGTGGCATTCGCGAAGACCAAAAAATTGATGTCCTACGCAGCTTAGACAAATTCGACAAATTCGGATGGGACGGCGTCTTTCAGCTTTTGACGACCGGACGCCGAGATGAAAGTGGAGACGTCACCAAGGGCGTAGGTCTGTCTCTGGATCAAGCACGGTCTTTGTATAGGCTGTTCGGAACGCCGACCGTAGTGAGCGGTGACAGTCAGCCTTTGGTGATTAAGATTGGTCAGGAGACGATCTCTTGGCCTAAATCACGCTTGGAATTCTTCGCTGACTTCAAGCGAGATGAAAAGCCTGTTTTTTCCGAGGAAGAAGTTCAGTCTGGGTCCGTGGACTGGCTGCTCCCTCTGATGATTTTGCTGTCGGACCCAATCGACGGGAATCAAGTTGATTTCCAGCCTCTTATTCAGGTCTTCGACATTAGCTCTCTCGTCAGATCTGCTGGCTATGGCGAGGATCGCATCAAGATCGATCCATCCTGCGTCCGCGGCCTCGAATACTACACCGGCCCCGTCTATGAAGCCGAACTCACCTTCGACGTCACCAACGAAAAGGGCGAAAAGGTCGTCTTCGGCTCGGTCGGCGGCGGCGGGCGTTATGATGGCCTCGTCTCGCGCTTCATGGGCCAGCCGGTTCCGGCCACCGGCTTCTCGATCGGCGTCTCGCGCCTGATGACGGCGCTGAAGAATCTCGGCAAGCTCGGTCAGGACGACGTGCTTGGCCCCGTCCTCGTCACCGTCATGGATGGCGATGTCGAAAGCATGGGCCGCTATCAGCGCTTCACGCAGGCTTTGCGCGCGGAAGGCATCCGCGCCGAAATGTACCAGGGCAACTGGAAGAAATTCGGCAACCAGCTGAAATATGCCGACCGCCGTGGCGCGCCGATCGCGATCATTCAGGGTGGTGATGAGCGGGCTCAAGGCGTCGTGCAGATCAAGGACCTGATCGAGGGCAAGCGGCTGTCGGGCGAAATCACCGACAATGCCGAATGGCGCGAGGCTCGTGTGGCACAGGAAGTCGTGGCCGAGGCCGAGCTGGTGGCCAAGGTCAAGGAAATCCTGGCTGCCCAGGCGGAAGATCGTCGTCGGGCGAAGGGCGTTTGATGTCTGAGCGGGTGGCTTTTCCCCTCCCCAACCCTCCCCACAAGGGGGAGGGAGCCGGTCGGCGCATGTCGCCTGCGCCGGGGGGCGCCTCATCGCAGCGCGTGGCTATTGAGACGGGCGCCCGCCCCAAATCTTCTCCCCCCTTGTGGGGGAGATGGGCGGCAGCCCAGAGGGGGTCTTCTCTCGAAATCGCAGGACCTACCCCATGCCCCTGACCGACATGCCCGATTTCGCCGGCACCATCCTGCAGGAATTCGTCTCGCGCGGCACGACCCGCGTCGACACGCCCGTAATCCAGCCAGCCGCCCCCTTCCTCGATATGGCGGGTGAAGACCTGCGTCGGCGCATCTTCCTAACCGAAAACGAGCGCGGCGAAAGCCTCTGCCTGCGCCCGGAATTCACCATCCCCGTCTGCCTGCGCCACATCGAAACCGCGACCGGCACGCCGAAGCGCTATGCCTATCTCGGTGAAGTCTTCCGCCAGCGTCGCGAAGGCCCGCAGGAATTCTATCAGGCCGGCATCGAGGACCTCGGTGACATCGCCGTCGCCGCCTCGGATGCCCGCGCGATTTCAGACAGCGTCGCGATCCTCACTCGTCTGCTGCCGACCAAGCCGCTGGTGGTCACGCTCGGCGATCAGTCCGTGTTCGAAGCCGTGGTCAAGGCTCTCGGCCTGCCGGCCGGCTGGCAGAAGCGCCTGATCCAGGCCTTTGGCAATCCCGATCAGATCGACCAGCTCCTGCGCCGGCTGGCCACCCCGACGCCGGTTCCAGGGCTGGACCCAGAGGTTTCCGCCTTGCTCGCAAGCGGCGACCAGAACGCCCTGATCGCCCATATCGATGCGACCATGCAGGAAACCGGCTATCTCACCAATGCCAGCCGCACGCCCGCCGAGATCGCCCGCCGCCTGAAGGAGAAGCTGGAGCTCTCGGAGACGCGGCTCGATGGTGCGGCCCTGCTGCTGCTGCGCGAATTCCTCTCGCTCGAGCTGCCGCTTGGCGATGCCTCGGCAGCCCTTGCCGGCTTTGCCGATGCGGCGGGCCTGAAGCTTGGATCAGCTCTCACCCGTTTCGACGAGCGCGTCGCAGCGCTTGCCAGCACCGGCGTCGATCTCGACCTGATCACCTACCGCGCCGCCTTCGGTCGTCCGCTGGATTACTACACTGGCCTCGTCTTCGAGGTGGCGGTGAAGGGCAAGCCCGCAGTCCTCGCCGGTGGCGGTCGTTTCGACCGGCTGCTGACGCTGCTTGGCGCCGAGACACATATCCCGGCTGTCGGTTTCTCGCTCTGGCTGGATCGCATCGAAACTGAAAGGAGCGCGTCATGACCATCACCATCGGTCTGCCTTCCAAGGGCCGCATGAAGGATGATGCCTCCGCCATCTTCGAAAAGGCCGGCATGAAGATCGTCGCCGTCGGCAATGACCGCTCCTATCGCGGCCGCGTCGAAGGTTTCGACGATGTCGAGATTGCCTATCTCTCGGCCTCCGAGATCTCGCGCGAGATCGGCAACGGCACGGTGGATTTCGGCGTGACCGGCGAAGACCTGATCCGCGAAGGTCTTGCGGAAGCCGACGCCCGCGTCGAGATCGCCGCCCGCCTCGGCTTCGGCCATGCCGATGTCATCGTTGCCGTTCCCGAGGTCTGGTACGACGTCGACACCATGGCCGATCTCGGCGATGTCGCCGCCGAATTCCGCACGCGCCATGGTCGCCGCCTCGCGATCGCCACCAAATACTGGCGCCTGACGCAGCAGCACTTTTCGCGCCAACACGGCATCCAGCTTTACCGCATCGTCGAGAGCCTTGGCGCCACCGAAGGCGCGCCTGCTGCCGGCCAGGCCGATATCATCGTCGACATCACCTCGACCGGCTCGACGCTGAGGGCAAACCACCTGAAGGTGCTGTCGGATGGCGTGATCCTGCGCTCTGAGGCCTGCCTCGTGCGGGCGAGGAAGCCGGAGCATGACGGCAATCCCATGATAGGCCGCATTATCGAGGCCGTGCGCAGCGTGCTCTGAGGGCCCCATGTCACACGCGGATGCCATCCCAGGATTGTATACCCGGCATGCAGAGGCCTTTGATCGCGTGCGGGGGAAGAACGGCTTCGAGCGTCCCTGGCTGGACCTCCTAGTCGCGCCATTGCAGCCCGGTGCCCATGTGCTCGACCTCGGATGTGGCTCCGGTGAACCCATCGCGGCGGACTTGATTGATCGGGGCTTTGTCGTCACCGGGCTCGACGTCTCCGAACCCCTGATCCGCCTGTGCCGTGAGAGGTTCCCGGGCCACGACTTTCATGTCGGTGACATGCGGGATCTGTCCCTCGGTCGGACATTCGAGGCAATCGTCGCCTGGCACAGCTTCTTCCATCTCACGCCCGATGCCCAGCGGGCCATGTTTCCGCGCTTCGCATCCCATGCCGCAAGCGGCGGCACCCTGATGTTCACATCGGGACCGGCAGCCGCTGTGGCAATCGGCGAGTTCGAGGGCGAGCCACTCTATCATGCGAGCCTCGATCCTGAGGAGTATCGGTCCCTGTTGGCCGACAACGGCTTCATCGTACTTCAGCATGTGGTCGAAGATCCCCAATGCGGTGGCGCGACGATTTGGCTGGCGCAGAAGACCTAGGGCGACAGACGAAAAAAACCCGCCGGATCGCTCCAGCGGGTTTCTTTTTGCCTTGTGGGGCAGGGATATCAGGCAGCGACGGCCTGGGCCGAACCGCGGCGGGCGTCGAGCGAGTAGGCGCCGGCTCCGACGATGGCGAGAGCGATATAGCCGCCGGCCAGCGTGACGTTCTTCATGACCATGATCTGGTTCAGCGTGTTGATCCAGCCGAGAGCACCTTCCGGCCAGCCTTCGATGGCAACGGTGCCGGTGTGGAAGACGACACCAGTGAACACGCAGAACAGCGCGACGGTCCAGGCAGTGACCTTGGTCTGGAAACCAACGAGGATGAAGAGACCGGCGACCAGCTCATAGAGGCCGGCGGCATAGGCGAGCAGATCGGCGGCAGGCAGGCCAGCGCCGGAGATCATGCCGGCAGTGCCAGCCGGGTCGGCGAGCTTGCCGTAGCCAGCCATGATGAACATGAAGGAGAGGAGAATGCGAACGAGAACGAGAAGACCGTTATTGGTGGCGGACATGGGGGAACTCCATTGAGCGTTGATGCTGAAACCCCAAGCCCTGGCGGTTCCAGTTACTGCCCCTCAGATGCATGTTTTTTTGCCACGGGCATAGGTTAACAGTCTTTGACTGATTGTTCACAAAAACGAAACGACAAAGCGAATCTCGTTCGCTGAAGAGCCCTTTCCGCCGCTGCCTGCGCTCCCTACCTTTCCCCTGTGCAAAAGTGCAAAGGAGCCTTCCCATGGCAGATCTCTCGACCTTTCCCATCACCGCCAAATGGCCGCCCGCCGATCCCGGCATCATCCAGCTCTATTCGCTGCCGACGCCGAACGGAGTGAAGGTCTCCATCGCTTTGGAGGAGCTTGGGCTTGCCTATGAACCGCATCTGGTGGATTTCGGCACAAACGCGCAGAAGAGCCCTGAATTCGTCTCGCTGAATCCAAATGGTCGCATACCGGCTTTGATCGACCCCAATGGCCCAGACGGCAAGCCGATCGGCATCTTCGAGTCCGGTGCGATCCTGATCTACCTCGCCGACAAGACCGGCAAGCTGCTGCCCAAGGACGGTGCGGCCCGTTATACGGTTCTGCAATGGTTGATGTTCCAGATGGGTGGTGTCGGCCCGATGTTCGGCCAGTATGGCCACTTCTACAAATTTGCTGCCGACAAGGTGAAGAACAATCCTTATCCGGCGGAGCGCTACCGTGACGAGACCCGCCGCCTGCTGGGCGTGCTGGAGGCCCAGCTCGAAAAGGGGGCTTGGCTGACGGGCGAGGACTACACCATCGCCGATATCGCCACATGGCCCTGGGTGCGTGCGCTCAAGGTCTTCTACGCCGGTGAAACCGATCTTGGCCTCGCCGACTTCCCGCAAGTGCTCGACTGGTGGTCGAGGGCCGAAGCCCGTCCTGCGAGCCAGATAGGGCTGAACATTCCGGCGCGCGACTGAGCATATCAGAGAAGGTACCGGACGCGGTGCCCTCTCCCTTATCTCCGCGAGTATTCAGCTCGGCAGGACGGATGCGGTCGTTGGCAGTTGGAAACGCGGGAAGATGAACAGCCCGACCATGTTGCCGCCGCTGCCTTCGAAGCCGGAGGATTCGCCGATGCAGAATACCGGTTGCCGGTGCTGGGCGCCCGCCACGATGGTGGTCGAATAGCAGAAGCGCGACGGCTGCGTGGCTGCCTGTTCGAACAGGCGCAGGATGTGTCCGCGATCCGCCTGATCATAGCAGCGCATCACAGTCAGCAGGCCACATTCATGGTTTTCGAGCCCATGCAGGCTGCGTGCATGGTTCCCGAGTTTCAGCAGGCCGTTGGTCAGGTCGCCGGTCCAGTCTTCTGACAGCCCAAAGCGGCAGGCGTGCTGCCCCAGCAGGCCGTTTCCATCCTGTTCGCTCACCCTGAAGGTGGTCGCAAGATCGGCATTTGCTATTTTGAACAAGGCGTTCCCCAAGTCGATAGCCAGCAATGGCCCCAATTTCCCCGGCCCGAAGTATGTGAACCCCGCAGCCGAACCCTATCCGGCCTCGGCCGGCACCCCCCGAAAGAACGATCCCCGCCCTTCAGGTCATCGCGCGGTGAAAACGGCCACCGCAATCACCGTGCGCACTCGCCCCTGATCGAGCATGCACAGCATCGTATTCCAGATCCGGCAGCCAAGCGACCGACAGGCCTGGACGAAGTCAATCGCCGCATATTGATCCGACAGCAGCAATGTCTTTGACCATGGCGACGCTTGCTGCACCCGCCAGGTTTTCGACCTTCTCCCACAAGAAGGTCAAAGAAGAACACGTTGAGTGCGCCACAATTAGTAGAATGGTTACCATGATTTATTTCGCCTGAAAACGGCTCATGTCTCACTTGGGCACAGAACTCTTGCGCCTTGCAATATAGATAAATATTAGAATAAAATAAAATAAGAGGCTGTGGAGGGAACGTCGTTCCAGTTAGGCGACATTTCTTCCGAGTGATTGCGCCCAACATGAGGGAAGGGGGAGTTTTGTGTCAAGCGCACTGAGGCAATAGTGGCGGCTCCAATTTTGGGCACTTGCTTGGCACTCAAGCAAAAGGGCGGCCCAAGGGCCGCCCTTCCGAAAGACTGAACCGGATGGCTCAGATGTCAGACCCCGATGGGTCTTACATCATGTCCATGCCGCCCGTTCAGCGCGCTTGACGCGCTGAACCACTCTAGAGGATGGGCGGCTTTTATGGACCCGATGCTAAGACCCGATGGGTCTTACATCATGTCCATGCCGCCCATGCCGCCCATGCCGCCAGGCATGCCGCCAGCCGATTCCTTCTTCGGAAGTTCGGCGATCATGGCTTCGGTGGTGATCAGCAGCGAAGCAACCGAAGCTGCGTTCTGCAGGGCAGTGCGGACAACCTTGACCGGGTCGACGATACCCATGGCGATCATGTCGCCGAATTCGCCGGTCTGGGCGTTGTAGCCGTAGTTCTCTTCGTTCTTGTCGAGGATCTTGCCGACGATGATCGAAGCTTCGTCACCAGCGTTGGTGGCGATCTGGCGAACCAGCGACTGCAGGGCGCGGCGAACGATGTTGATGCCGGCTTCCTGGTCGTCGTTGACGCCCTTGACCGTGATCTTGGTCGAGGAGCGCAGCAGAGCCGTACCACCGCCAGGAACGATGCCTTCCTGAACAGCAGCGCGCGTTGCGTTCAGCGCGTCGTCGATGCGGTCCTTGCGTTCCTTGACTTCGATCTCGGTCGAGCCGCCAACGCGGATCACGGCGACGCCGCCAGCGAGCTTGGCAAGACGTTCCTGCAGCTTTTCGCGGTCGTAGTCAGAGGTGGTTTCTTCGATCTGCGCCTTGATCTGGGCAACGCGGCCTTCGATGTCGGACTTCTGGCCAGCACCATCAACGATGGTGGTGTTTTCCTTGGTGATCGAGATCTTCTTGGCGCGGCCGAGCATTTCGAGCGTGACCGACTCGAGCTTGATGCCGAGGTCTTCCGAGATGACAGTGCCGCCCGACAGGATGGCGATGTCTTCCAGCATGGCCTTGCGGCGATCGCCGAAGCCCGGAGCCTTGACGGCAGCGATCTTCAGGCCGCCACGCAGCTTGTTGACGACGAGCGTAGCAAGAGCTTCGCCTTCGACGTCTTCAGCGATGATGACGAGCGGCTTGCCGGTCTGAACGACGGCTTCGAGCACCGGCAGCATGGCCTGGAGGTTCGAGAGCTTCTTTTCGTGCAGCAGGATGTAGGCGTCGTCGAGATCGGCGACCATCTTTTCCGGGTTGGTCACGAAGTAAGGCGACAGGTAGCCGCGGTCGAACTGCATGCCTTCGACGACTTCGAGTTCGGTTTCAGCGGTCTTGGCTTCTTCGACGGTGATGACGCCCTCGTTGCCAACCTTCTGCATCGCTTCAGCGATATCACGGCCAACCTGGGTATCGCCGTTTGCCGAGATCGTGCCGACCTGGGCTACTTCTTCCGAAGTCGAGATCTTCTTTGCCTTGGCCTGCAGGTCCTTGACGACTTCTGCAACAGCGAGGTCGATACCGCGCTTCAGGTCCATCGGGTTCATGCCAGCAGCAACAGCCTTGTTGCCTTCGCGAACGATGGCCTGAGCAAGAACGGTCGCGGTCGTGGTGCCGTCGCCGGCGATGTCGTTGGTCTTCGAAGCAACTTCGCGGACCATCTGGGCGCCCATGTTTTCGAACTTGTCTTCAAGTTCGATTTCCTTGGCAACCGATACGCCGTCCTTGGTGATGCGCGGTGCGCCGAAGGACTTGTCGATGATGACGTTACGACCCTTCGGGCCGAGCGTTACCTTCACGGCGTCAGCGAGGATGTCGACGCCATGCAGCATCTTTTCGCGCGCGGTGCGGCCAAACTTGATTTCTTTAGCAGCCATGTTCAAACTCCCGGGCATCTAGCCCATTGGTGAATTGGTTAAAAAGGAAGAAGGTGTATCCGGCTAAATCAGCCGATCACGCCCATGATGTCGGCTTCCTTCATGATCAGCAGGTCTTCGCCGTCGAGCTTGACCTCGGTGCCGGACCACTTGCCGAACAGGACGCGGTCGCCGACCTTGACGTCGAGAGCGATCTGCTTGCCGCTTTCGTCGCGGGCGCCCGGGCCAACGGCGACGATTTCGCCTTCAGCCGGCTTTTCCTTGGCGGTGTCGGGAATGATGATGCCGCCCTTGGTCTTGGCTTCGGACTCAACGCGCTTGACTACAACGCGGTCATGAAGCGGACGGAAAGTTGTGCTTGCCATTGTCTAATCCCTCGATCAAATGACATTCGCGGACCGCAGAGTGGGTCCGCATCGATACTGTTAGCACTCGCCCTTGGTGAGTGCCAGCGAGGTTGAGATAAGAACAGCGCTCGACCGAGTCAAGCGCGTCGACGAAAAAAGGAATTGTGCATGCCGGCGAAATCCACCGACATTCACACACGCAGTGCGGCCATCGATCCTCCACTTTCTCCTTCTTTCTCAGAACTCGTCTCTGCCTTCGCGCGCATCGGCCTGATGTCCTTTGGCGGCCCGGCGGCACAGATTGCGTTGATGCACAAGGTCTGCGTCGAGGAAAAGCGCTGGATCGACGAGGACCGTTATCTCCATGCCCTGAATTACTGCATGCTGCTCCCCGGCCCAGAGGCCCAGCAGCTTGCGACCTACATCGGGTGGCTACTGCATGGCGTGCGCGGCGGCATCGTTGCCGGCCTTCTTTTCGTTCTGCCAGGCCTCGCCGTCATCCTCGGCCTCTCGACGCTCTATGCGCTGTATCAGGAGGCGAGCCTTGTCGCCGGCCTGTTCTTCGGCCTGAAGGCCGCAGTGCTGGCAATCGTCGTGGAAGCCGTCATCCGCATCGGCAAGCGGGCGCTGAAGACCGGGTTCCACCGACGGCTGGCCGCAGGTGCATTCCTTGCCCTTTTCCTCTTCTCGGTGCCGTTCCCCATCGTCGTGCTTGCGGCTGCCCTGATCGGCCTGCTCCATGCGCGGGGCGCGTCATCTTCGACGGAAGAGAGCTCGCAGGAGGTCGGCGTCCGTCCGCCTTTGTTCAGTCAACTCGCAACGCTGCTGTTCTGGGTCGCCGTCTGGCTCGCACCCCTGCCACTTCTGTGGCTGCTGCTGCCGGAAACGGCACTTCCCGAAATCCAGAGCTTCTTCTCGAAGATGGCGCTCGTCACCTTCGGCGGCGCCTATGCCGTGCTCGCCTATGTCGCTCAGGTCGCCGTCGATCACTATGCCTGGCTCAAACCCGGTGAAATGCTCGATGGCCTGGCGCTGGCCGAAACCACACCGGGGCCACTGGTACTCGTGCTCTCCTATGTCGGCTTCCTCGCCGGCTTCCGTCAGAGTGGAGCGCTCGACCCGCTTGTCGGCGGGCTGCTCGGTGGCGTTATCGCCGCCTGGGCGACCTTCATCCCGAGCTTCATCTGGATCTTCGCCGGCGCTCCCTATATCGAGCGGCTGCGCGGCAACCGGCTCCTCACCGCAGCGCTCTCCGCCATCACCGCCGCTGTGGTCGGCGTCATTCTGAACCTGGCCGTGTGGTTCGCGCTGCACGTGATCTTCACGGAGGTCGAGCCGGTCGTACTCGCCAGGCTCGGCCCGCTCACCCTCTCCCTGCCGTATCCCACCTGGTCATCGCTTGATTGGCAGGCATTGGTCATCGCCGTCCTGTCTGCCGTGATGATCTTCCGCTTCCATCTTGGCATCGGCAAGACGCTGATCGCCGCTGGGGCGCTTGGCCTCGCGGCGCGTTTCCTGCTCTGAAACGGTGTAGGCGGCCGGAGCAATTTCGATCTCTATCACGCTTGCCTCTTGCCTTGCCGCCCGTCCTTTGCCATGTCACCGGTCACACTTTGACCAGTCAGGACAGACGATGACCCGCAGCATTTCCACCCTCGGCGACGTGACCGGCTCCTATGACGTCATTCTCTGCGATGTCTGGGGCGTGCTGCACAATGGCATCGATGCCTTCCCACTCGCCGGCGAAGCGCTGACGGCGGCGCGCGAAAAGGGCCTGACGGTGGTCTTGATCACCAACTCGCCGCGTCCGGCAATCGGCGTCATCCCGCAGTTGCGCGCCATCGGCGTGCCGGATACCGCCTATGACCGCATCGTCACCTCGGGCGACGTGACCCGAACACTGATTGCCGCCGGCCCGAAAAAGGTTTTCCTGCTCGGCCCCGAGCGGGACATGCCGCTCTTCGACGGTCTCGACGTCGAGGTGGTGTCAAAGGAAGAAGCCGATTGCGTCGTCTGTACCGGTTTCTTCGACGATGAAGTTGAGACGCCGGAAGATTACCGCGACATGCTGACCGCATTCGTCGCCCGCAAGGTGCCGTTTATCTGCGCCAATCCGGATCTCGTGGTCGAGCGTGGCCACCGCATCATCCCTTGCGCTGGCGCAGTCGCTGCCTTCTACACCGCACTCGGCGGCGAGACCCGCATTGCCGGCAAGCCGCACAGCCCGATTTATGAAGCGACGCTGGCGGCTGCCCGCGAAGCCCGCGGCGAGTTCGACAAGTCCCGTGTGCTTGCCATCGGCGACGGCATGCCGACCGACGTCAAGGGTGCCGTCGATGCTGGCCTCGATCTCCTCTACATCTCCGGTGGCATTCACGCCGCCGACTACGCGACGAACAACGTGACCGACGAGGCGAGGCTCAAGCTCTTCCTCGACCGCGAGAAGGTCGCGCCGCAATACTGGATGCACAGGCTGGCATGAGGCGGGACCTGCGATGACCGTCTTTCACCGCAATGAGAAGAAAGAACCGCTGCCATCACCCCTGCGCGGCGGCGTGGTCGCAATCGGCAATTTCGATGGCGTGCATCGCGGTCATCAGGCAGTCTTGAGCCGTGCGCTGGAGCGCGCGGAAGCGCTTGGCGTTCCCGCCTTGGTCCTCACCTTCGAGCCGCATCCGCGCACTGTCTTCAACCCCGACAAGCCGGTCTTCCGTCTGACGCCTCCACCTCTTCGCGCCCGCATCCTGGAAGCCATGGGCTTCCATTCGGTCATCGAATATCCCTTTGACCGGGAGTTCTCGCAGCGCTCGGCTGAGGATTTCGTCCAGTCGATCCTGGGCGACTGGCTCGGCGCCAAGGAAGTCGTGACCGGCTTCGATTTCCATTTCGGCAAGGGCAGGGAAGGCGGCCCCGCCTATCTCATGCAGGCCGGCAGTCGTCATGGTTTTGGTGTCTGCCTTGTGGATGCCTTCCGCGACGAGGGAACCGAAGTCATTTCCTCGAGCCGCATCCGCGGCCTGATCGCCGAGGGCGACGTTTCGGAAGCCGCTGGTCTCCTCGGCTATCGCTATACGGTCGAGGCGGAAATCATGAAGGGCCAGCAGCTTGGCCGGACGCTGGGTTTCCCGACCGCCAACATGCACCTCCCGCCGGAAGCAACGCTCAAGCCCGGCATCTATGCCGTCCGCTTCCGCCGCCCCGATGGCAGCATCCGTGATGGCGTCGCAAGCTTCGGCTATCGCCCGACCGTCACCAGCAATGGTGACCCCTGGCTCGAAACCTTCGTCTTCGATTTCTCCGGCGATCTCTACGGGGAAATCTGTTCGGTCTCGCTCTTCGGCTTCCTGCGCGACGAATGGAAGTTTGACGGGCTTGATCCGCTGGTGGCGCAGATCCACAAGGATGCGGTCGAGGCGAGGGCACTGCTCTCAGGCGTCAAGCCAATTGGCGCCCTCGACGCCGCCATCGCGTTCTGAGGCAACTCGGTCTCGCCGATTTGAATTGCCGCCCGGCATTGCCTCACATATGGATGCGCCTATGTGATTGGTGCCCCGTCTTGAAACGGCAATTCCGGAGTTTGTCTTGACCGAATTCACCCCCCTGATGTCCTTTGCCGGTGGCCTGCTGATCGGCCTCTCGGCGCTCCTCCTGATGCTCACCTGGGGCCGGATTGCCGGCATGACCGCCATCATCGGCGGCATCCTGCCGCCGCTCGGTTCCGACTGGTCGTGGAAGGCCGCCTTCCTCGCCGGGGCGATTCTTGCGCCGCTCGCCCTGACGCTCGGCGGTTACGAGGTCGAGTATTCGGTTCCGGTTTCGACCACGGCTCTCGTGATCGGCGGCCTGATTGCTGGCATCGGCGTCACCTTCGGCTCCGGCTGCACCTCGGGCCACGGCATTTGCGGCATGGCGCGCCTGTCGCGTCGCTCGATTGCAGCAACCGCCACCTTCATGGCATTCGCCGTGCTCACCGTCTTCGTCATCCGTCACGTCTTTGGAGGCGCGATCTGATGCGTTTGCTCCTGGTCTTCCTCATCGGTGCCCTCTTCGGAACGGGCATCGCCCTTTCCGGCATGGCGAACCCCGCCAAGGTGCTGAACTTCTTCGACTTCGCTGGCAGCTTCGACCCGAGCCTCGCCTTCGTCATGGCCGGTGCTCTCTCTGTTGCCGCCCCCGGCTATGCGATCCTCTTCCGGATGCGCGAGAAGCCGCTCTTCGACCAGAGCTTTCGCCTGCCCAAGGCAAAGGCGATCGATGCGCGGCTGATCGGCGGCTCGGCCGTCTTCGGCATTGGCTGGGGCATTGCCGGCTTCTGCCCCGGAGCATCCATCCCCGCACTCGGCCTCGGCCATGCCTCGGCAGCCATCTTTGTGGCCGCCCTGCTTGTCGGCGTTCTGATCGCCCGAAGGCTCGCCAAGGCGGATTTCTTCGCCGACCTTTCACGGTCAGGCTGAGCAGTGCCCGGTGGCAAGGCCGGCCAACACCGCTTGACGCCTTGGCCGCATTGACGCCTAGTGCGGCCCAGCAAATCACTTGAGACAGCCCGAAAGGCATCCTATGGCCATGACGCCACGCAGACCCGTGAACCCGAAGGATGCGGCCGAGGCCCTGTTCAAGCCCGTGAAGAAGCCGGCGGCCCCGGTGGTCGAACGCCGCGCGGCACCCGACGTCAAGGAACTCGTCTCGATCAAGCTCGACAGCGCCGTCCTCGCCCATTTCCAGAAGGACGGCCCCGGCTGGCAGGACCGCATCAACGACGCTCTGCGCACGGTCGTCGAGGCAGACGGCGGCGAGTAAAAGTCGGCGGTTGTGTCAATCGCTGTCGGTCGGTGGCCATTGCCGCGAGGTATGGACGATCGCGAGAATGGCGAGCTGGCCGTTAGCCACCTCATAGATGAGGCGGTAGCTGGGATGCGGCAGAAGTTCGCGGGTGCCGAAGGACCAGGCCGATTTTGCCGGAATGGGGAAACTGGCCAAGCTGAATGGCGGCCTGTTCGAAGCTGTGGTCGATGGACAGTGCGGCTAACGGATTCTTCGCCACGAGGTAGTCGAAGATGGAAGCGCGGTCACGAATGGCCTGGCGCGTCCATCGAACGATCATGAGCGGCTCGCTTTGAGAGCCAGCTCCCGTCGCTCTGCAAACATCTGTTCGGCATCGTCTGCCGCGACGACCTCTCCGGCAGCCACGTCCTCGCGGCCACGCGCGACCTTGGCCTCCAGAAACTGACGATAGCCGCTATCGACCTTTTGCCGCTCGACATAATCCTGCACCATCTCGCGCAGGACTTCGCTTTCTGACGTTTGTGCGGATGTGACCGCCGCGGCAAAATCATCGGCGAGCTTGGCGTCGAGGTCGATCTGGAGCTGCGCTTTGCGTGTCATGCCGTCTCCGCTCTGATCCTGTGTGGCCCGCTGACATGGGGTGATGAACGCAGTCTAGGCATGTCCCATCTGCCTGTCCATCTCGCCCATCTTGCCCCTTCCTTTTGGCGCGAAAAACCCCTAAAGAACGCGGCCATGACGTATCTTTCGGCGGCCCGGATCATTCGAATTATTGGCCCGGCCCTCCCGGCGGCTTGAAGAGCTGCGGGAAGGTCCGGGTTTTTGGCGTTGGGTCTGAAAGCCTTAGCGCCCGCTTGCCGCCAATCCATGACATAATTCCGCGACCGCTTGAGGTCGCCCCATCCGATGGCTGATCCATGACCGATACCCCTGAGAAGATCGACTACTCCAAGACCCTCTATCTGCCCGAGACCGAATTCCCGATGCGCGCCGGCCTTCCCCAGAAGGAGCCGGAAATGGCGGCAAAGTGGAAAGAGATGGGCCTCTACAAGCGCCTGCGCGCCTCCGCAGCCGGCCGCGAAAAATTCGTCCTGCATGACGGCCCGCCCTATGCCAACGGCAACATCCATATCGGCCATGCGCTGAACAAGGTATTGAAGGACGTCATCACCCGCTCCTTCCAGATGCGCGGCTTCGATTCCAACTACGTGCCGGGCTGGGATTGCCATGGCCTGCCGATCGAGTGGAAGATCGAGGAAAAGTATCGCGAGAAGGGCAAGGACAAAAACGAAGTCCCGGTCAACGAATTCCGCAAGGAATGCCGCGAGTTTGCGCAAGGGTGGATCAACATCCAGTCGGACGAATTCCGCCGTCTCGGCATCGAGGGCGACTTCGACAATCCCTACACGACCATGGCCTTCCACTCGGAAGCCCGCATCGCCGGCGAACTCCTGAAGATCGCCATGTCCGGCCAGCTCTATCGCGGCTCCAAGCCGATCATGTGGTCGGTCGTCGAGCGCACGGCGCTGGCCGAAGCCGAAGTGGAATATGCCGAAGTCGAGAGCGACACGATCTGGGTGAAGTTCCCGGTGGTCGAGGGCGCCGCCGATCTGAAGTCGGCTGCTGTCGTCATCTGGACCACCACCCCCTGGACTATCCCGGGCAACCGCGCGATCTCCTATTCGTCGAAGATCGAATACGGTCTCTACGAGATCACCGAAGCCACCAACGACTTCGGCCCGCAGCCGGGCGAGAAGCTGATCTTCGCCAAGCGCCTGGCCGAAGACGCAGCCACCAAGGCCAAGGTTACGTTTAAGCTCGTCCGCGACGTGACCGGTGCCGAACTCGGCGCTATCACCTGCGCCCATCCGCTTGCCGACCTCGGCTACACCTTCGCCGTGCCCATGCTCGATGGTGACCATGTCACCGACGACGCCGGTACCGGTTTCGTCCACACCGCCCCGTCGCACGGTCGCGAAGACTTTGAAGCCTGGATGGCGAATGTCCGCCAGCTCGAAGCCCGTGGCATCGACGTGAAGATCCCGTTCCCGGTCGATGATGCCGGCTTCTACACGGAAGACGCCCCCGGTTTCGGCCCCTCGGCCGAAGGCGGTGCCGCCCGCGTGCTCGACGACAACGGCAAGAAGGGTGACGCCAACAAGCGCGTCATGGATGCCTTGATCAAGGCCAACAACCTCTTCGCCCGTGGCCGCATCAAGCACGAATACCCGCATTCCTGGCGCTCCAAGAAGCCGGTCATCTTCCGCAACACGCCGCAGTGGTTCGTCTACATGGACAAGGACCTCGCCGACGGCACGACGCTGCGCACCCGTGCGCTCTCGGCAATCGACCAGACCCGCTTCGTGCCATCAGGTGGCCAGAACCGCTTGCGCGCCATGATCGAGCAGCGCCCGGATTGGGTCCTGTCCCGCCAGCGCGCCTGGGGCGTCCCGATCTGCGTCTTTGCTGATGCCGAAGGCAATGTGCTGCAAGATGAGAAGGTCAACGCCCGCATCCTCGAAGCCTTCGAAGTCGAGGGTGCCGATGCCTGGTTTGCCGAAGGTGCCAAGGAGCGTTTCCTCGCCGGCGAGCATGACGGCGACAAGTGGCAGATGGTCACCGACATCCTCGACGTCTGGTTCGACTCGGGCTCGACCCACACCTTCACGCTGGAAGACCGCCCGGATCTGAAATGGCCGGCCGACGTCTATCTCGAAGGCTCCGACCAGCATCGCGGCTGGTTCCATTCCTCGCTGCTCGAAAGCTGCGCCACCCGTGGCCGTGCGCCTTATAACGCTGTCGTCACCCACGGGTTCACGATGGCGGAAGACGGCCGTAAGATGTCGAAGTCGCTCGGCAACACCGTGACGCCGCAGGAAGTCATGAGCCAGTCGGGCGCCGATATCCTGCGCCTCTGGGTGATGAACACCGACTACTGGGAAGACCAGCGCCTCGGCAAGACGATCATCCAGACCAATATCGACAGCTACCGCAAGATCCGAAACACGGTTCGTTGGATGCTCGGCACGCTCGCCCATGACCATGGCGACGAGATCGCCTATGCAGACCTGCCGGAACTCGAAAAGCTGATGCTGCATCGCTTGTCCGAGCTCGATCAGATCGTCCGCAAGGGCTACGATGAGTTCGACTTCAAGCGCATCGTCCGCGCGCTCTCGGATTTCGCCAATGTCGAGCTCTCGGCCTTCTACTTCGACATCCGCAAGGACACGCTCTATTGCGACGCCCCGTCGAGCCTGAAGCGCCGCTCGGCCCTCTTCGTCATCCGCAAGCTCTTCGACTGCCTGGTCCTGTGGTTTGCGCCGATGATGCCCTTCACGACGGAGGAGGCCTGGCTGTCGCGTGACCCGAACGCTGAGTCCGTCCACCTCGAACAGTTCCCGGTGATCCCCGCTGACTGGTCGAACGAGGCGGTTGCCGAAAAGTGGAAGGGCGTTCGCGCCGTTCGTCGTGCCGTAACAGGCGCGCTGGAAATCGAGCGCAAGGAAAAGCGCATCGGCTCCTCGCTGGAGGCAGCCCCGGTTGTTCACGTCGCAGATGCCGAGCTTCTGAAGGCGCTCGACGGTCTCGACTTTGCCGAGATCTGCATCACCTCGGATATCCAGGTGGTGGCAGGTGAGGGGCCGTCGGAAGCCTTCCGTCTTGACGATGGCACCAAGGTCGCCGTCGAGCCGAAGCTCGCCGAGGGCACGAAATGCGCCCGCTCCTGGAAGATCACGAAGGATGTGGGCTCCGATCTGGATTATCCTGACGTCTCGGCCCGCGATGCTCAGGCGCTGCGCGAGCTTGCTCAGGCGGCTGGATGAGGGCAGATTGAGGAAATGTGACCGGATGATTTGCGCTTTTGCGGGTCATCCGGTAAAACTGCCTGAAATTGGCCGAAATCGACCGGCAGGGCTGGTCGCTAGCATTCGGCATGACTGATGAAACTGCGGCGAGGCTGGTAGGCATTCATGAATTCGGCATATCTGTTCAGAGTTGGCCTCGGTCTGGTTGGTCTCTTCGGCGTCACAGCGGGTTTGTCCGGCTGCGTCGGCAGCCCGACCTATGGCACCGACAAGACGGCGATGGAGCAGCTGGTCGACGACGTCGGCTCGGCCGTGTCGATCGCCCCGCGCGAGGCTGCCAACAAGGGCACCAAGTACAACCCGCGTCCTGACCTCGTGCTTCCCCCGGGCGGTACGCAGACGGCCGGGCTCGTCGCGCCGCAGCAGTCGGTTGCCAGCCGCGACAATAATCCTGAATGGGTGGAATCGCCGGAAGAGGCGCGCGAACGTCTTGTGGCCGAGGCCGACGCCAATGCCGACAATCCGCGTTACCGTTCGCCGCTGCTCGCCGGTTACGGCACGGCCGGCACGATGACCGAGACCCAGAAATGGCAGGCATTCCGCGATGCGCGCCAGCTTCAGAAGGGCGCCTATCTCGACCAGCGCCGCCTTCTCTCCGATCCGCCGACCGAATATCGTCAGACACAGGAAGTGGCTCTGAGCGATCTGGGCGAGCCGGAGCAGAAGAAGGAAAGGCGCCGCAAGGCCGAAGCCAAGGCAGCGCGTCAGGGCAGCTCCTGGTGGATGCCTTTCCAGTAAGTGCCGCTGGAAGAGAATGTTTTTGGGGCAGGGCGGAAACGACCTGCCCTTTTGCTTGAGGTCGATCCATGTCGTTCACCATCCGCCCCGCAACACCAGACGACGCCGCCGTCATCTTGGGCTTCATCACCGAACTTGCCGTCTATGAAAAGGCGGGCCATGAGGTGGAGGCGACGGAGGAAACGATCCGCACCTCGATCTTCGGCGAGGGCTCGGTCACCGAAGCGGCAATCCTCGAACATGACGGACGCCCGGCGGGTTTCGCCGTCTGGTTCTACAGCTATTCCACCTGGCAGGCGAAGAACGGTCTTTATCTGGAAGACCTCTACGTCTCGCCCGATTGTCGGGGCTCGGGCGCCGGCAAGCTCCTGCTCAGGCATCTGGCGCGGCTGGCGGTGGAAAAGGGCTGTGGCCGTTTCGAGTGGAGCGTGCTGGACTGGAACGAGCCTGCCATTCGCGTTTATGACGCCGTGGGTGCCGAGCCGCAGAACGAATGGATCCGCTACCGCCTGGCCGGCGACAAGCTGAAGGCCTTTGCCAGCGCAGAGTGAGCTTGGCTCACTCCTCGTTCTCCGCCGTCCGAGCCACCAGCGCCATGTGCAGGGCCTGAAGCGCAGGTCCGAGGAAGGAGATCCACAGAAGTGCCATGTTCCGCTCGACATGATTATCGCGCGAGAAGATGAAGATCACGACGATCAGTGTGAGCATCAGCAGCGGGGTTACCGCGATCGCAATCAGGCGCGGCGCCCGCCAGTTGATCTCGCCGCGCGCAGACCACTGCATCGGTAGCCGGTCTGCATCGGGAGCGACGTTGCGATAGGCCCAGATCGCGATGCCGGCCATGGCCGCGATCGACACGGCGAGCATGATATAGACCATCAGTCTCTCCTTTCCTGAAAGAAGCTCCGCAGCAGGTCCGCGGCCTCGCTCTCGCGAATACCGGAATAAACTTCCGGAACATGGTGGCATGTCGGCTGCTGGTAAAAGCGCACGCCGTTCTCAACACCGCCGCCCTTGGTATCCTGCGCAGCATAATAGAGTCGGCGAATTCGAGCAAAGGAGATCGCGGCCGCACACATCGTGCAGGGCTCGAGCGTGACATAGAGATCGGCGTCAACCAGACGCTCGTCGCAGACGGATGCTGCCGCTCGGCGAATTGCTAGGATTTCGGCGTGAGCGGTGACGTCGTTGAGCGCTCTCGACTCGTTGCCCGCCCGCCCGAGGATCTCGCCGTCGCGCACGACCACGGCGCCGATCGGAACCTCGCCGCGCTCACCGGCCGCACGGGCCTCTTCGAAGGCCGCTTCCATGAAGCCGTTTGTCTTCCCCATGCACGAACTTTCCACTTAACCCGAGCCGCGCGACCTGATACGACAGCCCAAACCACAGGCAAACAACAAATGACATTCAAAGACAAGTCCAAGCGTCCGGCGGGCAAGCCCTCCGACCGCAGCGGCAAGCCGCAAACCAGAAAACCGTCCGCCAAGCCGTCCGCAGCCTCCGCAGACAAGCCCGCGCGTGCGCCGCGCGCCGAAGCGCCGGCCGGCGACGAGACCGTGAAGCCCGAGCGCATTTCCAAACTGCTCGCCCGCGCCGGCGTCGCATCCCGTCGCGACATCGAGCGCATGATCATGGAAGGCCGCGTGTCGGTGAACGGCAAGGTGCTGGAGACCCCGGTCCTCAACGCCACGCTCGCCGACACGATCGAGGTCGATGGCCAGCCGATCCGCGGCATCGAACGCACGCGTCTGTGGCTCTATCACAAGCCCGCCGGCCTGGTGACGACCAATTCCGATCCGGAAGGCCGCTCAACGGTCTTCGAAAACCTGCCGGAAGAACTGCCGCGCGTCATGTCGATCGGCCGCCTCGACATCAATACCGAGGGCTTACTGCTGCTCACCAATGACGGTGGCCTCGCCCGCGTGCTCGAACTGCCGACGACTGGCTGGCTGCGCCGCTACCGCGTGCGCGCCTATGGCGAAGTCGATCAGCCGGCGCTCGATGCACTGAAGGAAGGCATCGCTGTCGACGGCGTGCTCTACGGCGCGATCGACGCGACGCTCGACCGCAAGCAGGGCCACAATGTCTGGATCACCATGGGTCTGCGCGAAGGCAAGAACCGCGAGATCAAGAACGTGCTCGGCGCGCTCGGCCTTGAGGTCAACCGCCTGATCCGCATCTCCTACGGTCCGTTCCAGCTCGGCGATCTGCCGGAAGGCAAGGTCCAGGAAGTGCGTGGCCGCATGCTGCGCGATCAGCTCGGGCCCCGCCTGATCGAGGAATCAAAGGCCAACTTCGACGCGCCGATCTATGCCCATGGTGTCGAGGTCGACGAGGAAGACGCTGCGGCTCCTGCGAAGAAACCCGGCCGAGAGCCGAAGGCCGAATGGGGCCGCGACGAGCGCCCGACGGACAAAAAGCGCGCTGCTCCGAAGGACTGGTCCGACAAGGGTGACCGCCGCGAGCGGGCGCTTGGACGCCTCGACACCCGCCGCGAAGATGCCAAGCCCAACGACAAGTTCGCCGATAAGCCGAAGCGCCCGGCAGGAAACACCAAGGGCCGCACCGCCAATGTCTGGATGGCGCCTGGTGCGCGTCCGCTCGGCGAAAAGGCGGCTGCTGCCGCTGCCCGTCGCAAGCCCGATCCGCGCGGCGCTCAGCCCGCCGAACGTTTCGACGATCGTCCGACGTCCACCGTACAGATTACCCGTGCCCGGGACGAGGAGGGTGATTGGATTCGCGCCGACGGCCCGGATCAGAAGCCCGGCGGCCGCGGTGGTGACCGTGGTGGAAAGCCCGGTGGCTTCGGCGCCCGTCCGCCCCGCCGCGACGGTGATGATCGTGCGCCTCGTCGTGAAGGGTCGGATCGCGGCCCCAAGCGCGATTTCGGTGATCGTGCCGAGCGCGCGCCCCGCCGGGAAGGCGAAGACCGCGGCCCGCGCCGCGAAGGCGCGCCCGGCGGTCCACGTCGCGAGGGTACAGATCGTGGCCCGCGCAAGGACTTCGGCGACCGTGGTCCCCGCAAGGATTTCGGTGATCGTGGTCCTCGCAAACCTTTCGGCGACAAACCGGATCGTCCGCGCACGGAACGGTTCACGCCGGATCGCGCCCGTGATGACAGGCCCCGTGATGATCGCCCCCGTGATGATCGTCCCCGGGGTGAGCGTCCGGCCGGCGACAGGCCCTTCAGTGACAAGCCGCGTGGCGCCAGACCTGCGGGCGACCGTCCCTTTGGTGATCGACCCGCTGGCAAGTCCTTTGGCAAGCCGGCTGGCAAACCTGCTGGCAAGTCATTTGGCGGCAAGCCTGGTGGCGGAAAGAGCTTCGGCGGCAAGCCGGGCGGACGTCCTGCCGGCGGTCCGCGCTCCGGTGGTCCCGGGGCTAAGCCCTCCGGTCCCCGCACGGGCGCCCCCAAGGGCAAGAGGTAAGCCGTCATGCGCATCGTTGGCGGTGAGTTTCGTGGCCGTAACCTGGCCACGCCGAAGTCCAATGACATCCGGCCGACCGTCGATCGGACGCGCGAGAGCCTGTTCAACATCCTCGCGCACGCCCATCCGGGTGTGCTCGATGGAACCCGCATTCTCGACCTCTTCGCCGGCACCGGTGCTGTCGGCATCGAGGCGCTGTCGCGGGGCTGCAAGTCGGCGCTCTTCGTCGAGAACAGCGTCGAGGGGCGCGGCCTGCTTTGGGAAAACATCGATGCCTTCGGCCTGCATGGCCGCGCCCGCATGCTGAGACGCGACGCCACCGATCTCGGCCCTGCTAACAACATCGAACCCTTCGAACTGGTTTTTGCCGATCCACCCTATGGTAAGGGTCTCGGCGAGAAGGCTTTGCTTTCGGCCCATCAGGGCGGCTGGCTGGCAAAGGACGCACTCGTCATCCTCGAAGAGCGCGCCGATGTTCAGGTTTCTCTCGACCCGGTTTTCGCCTTCATCGAGGAGCGGACCTTCGGTGACACGAAAATGTACTTCTTTTCCTATAGGCCATCCTGATCCCCCACGTGGAGTAAGGCCTGGCCCATGGATCTCGTCGCTGAAACGCCCATCCCCTCGAATGCCGTGAAGGCCGATCCGGCCATTGGTCTTGCACTTGGGGCAGGGGGCGCGCGCGGCTTTGCCCATATTCCGGTGCTCGAAGTCTTCGATGAACTCGGCATCAAGCCGGCATTGATCGCCGGCTCCTCCATGGGCGCGATCCTCGGTGCCGGTTACGCAGCAGGCATGAGCGGACGCGACATCAGGGACTATACGCTGGGGCTCGCCGACAACCGAGGCCTTGTTCTCAACCGTTTCTGGAATATGCGCCCGGCGAGCATTCGCGCGCTGGGCGGTTTCCGTCTTGGCCAGTTCAACCTGCCGCGGCTGCTGCGCGCCTTCCTGCCGCCTGATATCCCCGAGACCTTTGAGGACCTGCGGCTACCGCTGACCGTCATCGCCACCGATTACTACGGCCAGTGCGAACTGGTCCGAACCGAAGGCGATCTCTATGAGGCGCTCTCCGCCTCCGCCGCAATTCCAGCACTTTTCGCCCCGGTCACTATCGGTGGCCGCCTGATGATCGATGGCGGCATCTTCAATCCGGTGCCCTATGACCACCTCGTCGGCAAGGTCGACATCATGGTCGCTATTGATGTGATCGGCGCGCCCGAGGGCGATGGGTCGCTGATGCCGAACCGTATCGACAGTCTCTTCGGAGCATCGCAGCTGATGATGCAGTCGCATATCGCGCTGAAGATGAAGATCTGCCAGCCGGACATCTATATCCGGCCTGAGGTCAACAGCTACAAGGTCCTCGATTTCTTCAAGGCCCGGCAGATCCTTGAAATCTGCGACCGCATGAAGGAGCCCCTGAAGCGGGATCTTTCCGCCCGCATCGAGGATTTTGTCCGCCGGTGAGGATCAGGCAGCCGGTGCCTGTTCTTCGTCTTCGACGGCGTGGATCGGCTTCTTCGGCTTGATCAGCGGTTCCGGCCTGACCGGGCGTTGATGCATGAGTTCCCGGCCCGCAAGAATGCCCTCTTGCGCCTGCAGCCTCAGCCGCTCCTCGTCGCGGCGACGGATGTCCTCGCCGATCTCATAAGCCTCGTCTTCCGTAGCGCCGAGACCTTGCAGTGTCCGGCGCCCGAAGAGCAGACCGGACTCGAAGGTCTCACGCAGCTCGTATTCGACGTCTCGGGCTCGTAGCTCCAGGCTGTGGATGCGGTCATAGGACCGCACAAAAAGGCGCACATCGGGATATTCGGAGCGGATGAGATCGACAATCTTGTCAGTGATATCCTTCCTGTGGGTACAAACGGCGACAATCTTCGCCTTTTCGATCCCTGCCGCCCGCAGCATGTCCAGCCGCGTGCCGTCGCCGAAATAGATGCGGAAGCCGAAGGTTGCCGCCTGGCGCACGCGATCGGGGCTGTCGTCGAGGATGGTCACGTCCCGCCCGCTCGCGAGCAGGATTTGCGCGGCGATCTGACCGAAGCGGGAGAAGCCGACCATCAGCACATCCGATCCGGCGCCTTCGAAATCCTCGTCCATCTCCTCCTTGTCCGACGTCTCGCGGGCCAGCAGGCGCTGGCCGATGAGCGCCGTCAGCGGCGTGAGCGCCATGGACAGGGTGACGATGGAAATGAGCAGGGACGACTGCGCGCCCGAAAAGAGGCCGGCGGCCGCAGCCGTGGTGAAGAGCACGAAACCGAACTCGCCACCTTGCGGCAACAACACGCCGATACGGATCGCATCGTTGCGCGACGAGCCCGAGACGCGGCAGATCGCGTAGATCACCAGCGCCTTCACCGCCATCAGCACCGGTACCGCAACGGCAATCAGGACCAGATTGTCGACGATGACCTCTAACTCCATCGACAGGCCGACAGCGATGAAGAAGAGCGCCAGCAACAGTCCGCGGAAAGGCTCGATATCGGCCTCCAGCTCGTGACGATAGGAAGACTCGGCCAGCATCACGCCGGCAAGGAAGGCGCCCATGGCCATCGAAAGGCCTGCCACCTGCATCAAATAGGCCGATCCGAGAACAACGAAGAGCGCTGCCGCGATCATCACCTCGCGCGCACCCGTCCGCGCGATGATCTGGAACATCGGTGTGAGCAGGTAGCGCCCGGCCAGGATCATGCCGATCACCGCGCCAACCGCGATCCCGATCTCGATCAGCGGAGATTGCTGCGCCTCGCCACCCTGGGAACTGAGGATAGTGACCATGGCCAGCAGCGGCACGATGGCGAGGTCCTGGAAGAGCAGGATGGAGAAGGAGCGCTGCCCGTAGCGGCTGTTCATGTCGCCATAGTCTTCGAGCAATTGCAGTGCAAAGGCGGTCGACGACAGCGCGAGGCCGAAGCCGGCAACCAACGCGCCGCGCCAGTCAAGCAGGCCTGCCGCATAGACCAGCGCCGTCAGCAGGAGGCCCGTGAGCACGACCTGGCTGGTCCCTAGCCCGAAAATGTCGCGCCGCATGTGCCACAATCGGCTGGGCTTCAGTTCGAGCCCGATGATGAAGAGCAGCAGCACGACACCGAGTTCGGCGACGGCCAGGATTTCTCCCGAGCCTCCGATCAGGTGCAGGACGGGGCCGATCACCACGCCGGCGGCGAGATAGCCGAGCACGGTTCCAAGCCCGAGCTTGCGGAAGATCGGCGCTGCGATGACCGCTCCTCCGAGGAGAAGCAGGGGTTGGGCGAACAGGGCTTCGGTTGCGCTGGCCAAGGGTTCTGTCTCCTCGTTTGCCGGATCGGGCTGACCTGAAATGGAACTATGCCGGGCTCGTGAACGGAAAAGCCCGATCCACCCTTGATGCCCCTTCACAGGCACAATAAATGGAGCGTGAAGGAAAGGCCAACCTATGCCCAATCAAATCGATTCCGCCAACCTCCTCGAACGCGCCGAGCAACTCGTCGACCTCGCCGTCAAGGCTGGGGCCGACAAGGCAGATGCGGTCGTCGTGCGCTCTCGTTCCAAGGGGGTCAGCGTCCGGCTCGGCAAGGTCGAGTCGACCGAAGCATCCGAGAGCGACGACTTTTCACTGCGCGTCTTTATCGGTCGCCAGGTGGCGAGCGTGTCGGCCAATCCGGGCTTCGACCTCAAGGCGCTCGCCGAACGCGCCGTCGCGATGGCCAAGGTCTCGCCCGAAGATCCCTTTGCCGGCCTCGCCGACGAGAGCGATCTTGCCCGTGATATTCCCGACCTGCAACTCTTTGATGAGACGGAAGTCTCTGGCGATCAGTTGCGCGAAAGCGCACTCGCCATGGAAGAAGCGGCCCGTTCGGTCACCGGCGTCAGCAATTCTCTGGGCGCGGGAGCCTCGGCCGGCATGGGTGGCCTCGTGCTCGTCACCTCACATGGCTTTTCCGGCAGCTATGCCGGCTCGCGCTTCTCCCGCTCGGTTGGCGTCATTGCTGGCGAGGGCACCAAGATGGAGCGCGACCACGATTTCGACAGCCGCCTCTATTTCGCCGATCTCCACAGCCCGGAAGAAATCGGTCGCCGCGCCGCCGAGCGCGCGATCCGGCGACTGAACCCGCGCCAGGTGCCGACCGCCTCCAACCTCACCGTCGTCTTCGACCCGCGCGTCGCCAGAGGCTTCGCGGGCACGATCGCTGGCGCCATCAATGGTGCATCGGTCGCCCGCAAGACCTCCTTCCTGCGCGACAAGATGGGCCAACAGGTCCTGAAGGCCGGCCTCAACATCACCGATGATCCGCTGAAGGTCCGTGGCTCCTCGTCGCGCCCCTTTGATGGCGAAGGCATCTCGGGCAAGCCGCTGACGATGATCGAGGACGGTGTCCTGAAACACTGGTTCCTGTCCTCGTCTGCCGCTCGGGAGCTTGGCCTCAAGACCAATGGCCGTGGCGTACGCGGCGGCACATCGGTCTCGCCATCCTCCACCAATCTCGCGCTGGAGCCGGGCGACATTTCGCCTGATGACCTGATCCGCAGCGTCGGCACGGGTCTCTACATCACCGATATGATCGGCAGTGGCGTCGATATGATCACCGGCGAATACAGCCGTGGTGCGAGCGGCTTCTGGATCGAGAACGGCGAACTCACCTATCCGGTCTCCGAGATCACGATCGCGTCCAATCTGAAGGACATGTTCATGCGGATCACGGTGGCCAATGACATCGACCGCAAGTTCGGTGTCGCAGCTCCCACACTTGCCATCGAGGGCATGACCCTTGCCGGAACCTGATCGAAAGCCCGAGCCCATGCCGCAATTCGACTGGCAGGCGGACCTTGCGCTGATCACGGACGCTGCCCGCGAGGCTGGCAAGGTGGCAATGGCCCATTTCGGCCAGTCGCCCGAGGTCTGGTGGAAGAACGAGGGGCGCTCGCCGGTCAGCGCGGCCGACTATGCCGCCAACCGCATCCTCGAGGAGATCCTCCGCCACGCGCGGCCGAACTACGGCTGGTTGTCGGAAGAGACGGACGACGATCCGGCACGGCTCTCCTGCGACACGCTCTTCGTCGTCGACCCGATCGACGGCACCCGGGCTTTCCTCGCAGGCAAGGATACCTGGTGCGTTTCGGTGGCCGTCGTCCACAAGGGAGCACCCGTCGCCGGAATTCTGGTCGCGCCGTCCCTGGGCGAAGAGTTTACCGCAACGATCGATGGCCCCGCGCGCCGCAACGGCCAGGACATTTCGGTCTCGACGGCCGGCATCGAGGGAAGCCTCAAGTTCGCCTCGGCACAGGACATGGTCGCAAGTTTCAGTTCGGCGATCAGACCCCGCATCGAGCGCGTCGATCACATACCCTCGCTCGCCTACCGGCTGGCATTGGTGGCCGACGGCCGCATCGATGCGACGCTGGTGAAGAAGAGCAGCCATGACTGGGATCTGGCTGCTGCCGATCTGATCCTTGCGCGTGCCGGCGGGGCGATCACCGATCTCGACGGCGAAGCACTCGTGTACAACAGGCAAGAAGTGACGCATCCGGTGCTCTGCGCAGCATCGCGAGAGCTACTTCCAGCCTTGCTCAAGAACATCTCCCGAATTCCCCGGAGTTGACCTTTGGGGCGAAATCGCGCAGATGGTTCCCAACAGACTAGGAATGAGAAAAAGGCCGCAAACATGACGGAATCCAACGAAAACAAGCAGCTTCTCCATCTCGTTTTTGGCGGTGAATTGTCAAACCTTGAACAGGTACAGTTCCGTGATCTGACCAAGCTCGATATCGTCGGCATTTTCCCGGACTATGCCAGCGCGCTTGTCGCCTGGAAGGCGAAGGCACAGGAGACGGTCGACAACGCCCATATGCGTTACTTCATCGTCCACATGCACAGGCTGCTCAATCCTTCCGAGAAGTAAGGACCGGTCGGCGGCCACCGCGCCGCCGCTGCATTCGACCTCCAATGGTCACGGTTTCAACTCAGTCTTCTTGCATCTCTCTTGTTGCGTAGCGACGCCTCCTGAACGGGAAGAACGGCATTGTCGATGAAGATGAGCAGGTTTGATAGATGGCACTGAGCGACGGTCTCGCATCGCTTGCTCTGACGTCCTACGGCTGGCTGGGTCTCGCCGCCTATCCGCTATCGCGCCCCTTGCTTGCCTATCGGGCCGCCAAGGGCAAGGAAGACCGCGCCCGCCGCAGCGAACGCTTTGGTCATGCGAGCCTTGCCCGACCCGCTGGTCCGCTGGTCTGGATCCACGCCGCAAGCGTCGGCGAAACGACGGCTGTTATCGCCCTGATGCGCGAACTGCGCCGCCGTGACATTCATGTGCTCTTGACCACCGGCACAGTGACCTCGGCGGAAGTCGCAAAGAACCGCCTCGGCGACATGGTCCTGCACCAGTATGTGCCGCTCGACCTTCTCCCCTGCATTCGTCGTTTCCTCGACTACTGGCAGCCGGATGTTGCAATTGGCGTCGAATCCGAGATCTGGCCGACGACGCTTGCCGAACTGCATCGGCGGCATATCCCGCAGATCCTGGTCAATGCCCGCATGTCCGATCGGTCCTTCGATCGCTGGAAGCGCCATCCCTCGATCGCCGAAACGCTGTTTGGCAAACTGGCGCTGGTGATTGCCCAGTCCGACCTCGATGCGGAACGCTTCCGCGATCTGGCCGCCTGGCCGGTCAGCGTGTCGGGCAATATCAAGGTCGACAGCGACGCGCCGCCCTGCGATGAGCAGGTGCTGGAGCGCTACCGCCAGCAGATCGGCGACCGCAAGACCTGGGCGGCGATCTCGACCTTCGAAGGCGAGGAGAAGATCGCCTCGATGGTGCATCGGGCACTCAAGGCGCATACCGGCATGCTGACCGTGCTTGTGCCACGCCATCCCGACCGCTGCGACGAAATCGAGGCCATGTTGGTCGAAAAGGGCCTCGTGGTCGCGCGCCGCACGCGCGGCGATGTCATTACGCCCGAAACGGATGTCTTCCTCGGCGATACCATCGGCGAAATGGGGCTTTACCTGCGCCTGACGGAGGTCGCATTCGTCGGCCGTTCGCTTTCGGCCGAAGGCGGTCAGAACCCGCTGGAGCCGGCCATGCTCGGCTGCGCCGTCTTGTCTGGTCCCCAGGTCAGCAATTTCCGCGAAAGCTACCAGCGCCTCGTGCGCAAGGGCTCAGCCCGCATCGTTCGTGATGCCGAAATGCTGGCCAAGGCGGTCCATTTCCTGCTCAACAACGAAGTCGCCCGCGCCAAGATGATCGACGCCGGCCTCGAGAGCATGCAGGAAATGCGCGGTGCGCTGACCGCGACCCTCAAGGGTCTCGAACCCTATATCAGCCCTCTCTCCGTCAAGGCCAAACTCGAGCCGCGCGCTGCGGGCCAGAGCTGACACTCACTTCAGGACATCTTCCATGAACGACAAACCCCGGATTGCCGGCATCCTGTTCGACAAGGACGGGACGCTGCTCGATTTTGACGCGAGCTGGGGACCGGTCAACCGGGAAGTGGCCCTGATGGCGGCGGATGGTGATCAAGCACTAGCCGATGCGTTGCTTCTGGCTTGCGGCATGGACCCGGTGTCCGGTGACATCGTGCCTGACAGTCTGTTTGCGGCCGGCAATACGGTCGAGATCGCCGATGGCATGATTGCGGCGGGTTCGCCCATTGCTCTGGAGGTTTTGGTACCGAAGATCGACGCGTGCTTCGCCAAGGCCGCCGAGTTCTCCGTGCCGGTCACCGAGCTTCAACCGCTTTTCGCCCGGTTGCATGGCAAGGGCCTTCGCCTTGGAATTGCCTCCAGCGACAACGAACGCTCGATCCGGGTTGCTGCAGAACGGTTCGGGATCATGCCATTCGTGGACTACATCGCCGGTTATGACAGCGGCCACGGCAAGAAGCCGGAGGCCGGCATGGTGCTGGGCTTTTGCGCGGCAACGGGTCTTGCCCCGTCGGAAGTTGCCGTCGTCGGCGACAACAATCACGATCTGCATATGGGGCTGAATGCCGGCGCCGGGTTGAAGATCGGTGTCCTCTCCGGAACCGGCTCGCGGGAAACGCTGACCCAGCATTCCGATATGATCTTGGGCGACATCACCGGGCTTGAAGCGCTTTTCGCCTGAGGCACGCCGTGCCATTTCGGCACGCTCGCGCTTGACCATCGGGCGTTGCAATGGTTCTTGTTCCGCCGATGAGAAGGCGTCCGCGGGGCGCTGAGGTCACGACAGGGACAAGAATGGTATCCGAGGCACCACCCTTCTGGTGGACAAAGACCGGCTGGCAGGCGATCTGCCTCTATCCGCTCTCCTTCGCCTATGGCCGCATTTCCGGTGCCGTCATGCGCCACCGCCGCCGGCATGCCCTGTCCGTCCCCGTCATCTGCATCGGAAACTTTACCGTCGGCGGCGCCGGCAAGACGCCGACCGCGATCGCGATCGCCAGGGCCGCGAAGGCGCGTGGACTGAACCCCGGTTTTCTCAGCCGTGGTTATGGCGGCTCTCTCGATGTCACGACGGTCGTCGACCCGCATCATCATCGTTCGACCGCCGTTGGTGACGAGCCCTTGCTGCTCGCCCGCGAGGCGCTGACGGTCATCTCCCGTCGACGGGTTGCCGGGGCCGAGAAGCTGGTAGCTGAGGGGGCCGACCTCATCATCATGGATGACGGTTTCCAGAGTGCGCGCCTCATGGTCGACTACGCCTTGATCGTCATCGACAGCCAGCGCGGCATCGGCAATGGCTGGGTCGTCCCGTCGGGCCCTGTGCGGGCTCCGATCGGTATCCAGATGCACCACCTCGATGCGATCCTGAAGGTCGGCAAGGGCGATGCCGCCGATCAGTTCGTCCGCAAGGCATCCCGCAGCGGCAAGCCGGTCCTGGTCGCCAATGTCGTGCCGAGCACCGGCCGCGAACTCGTCGGTCTATCCGTGCTTGCCTATGCAGGCATTGCCGACCCCAACAAGTTCTATCGCACTTTGGGTGAGCTCGGCGCCGTCATCGCCGATCGTCAGGATTTCCCCGATCACCATCACCTCGCCGAGGATGAGATATCCGATCTTATCGCTCGCGCCGAAAGACAGGGCCTGCAACTCGTCACGACGGCCAAGGACAGCGTCCGCCTGTCGGGTGGTCACGGCCGATCGGAAGAGCTTCGGGAAAAATCGAGGGTCGTCGATGTCGACATGCTCTTCAACGACCCGAAGGCGCCGGATCTGATCATCGACCGGGCGATCGAGGCCTGCCGCCGCAGGCGTCTCGGCAAGAAGGCCTGAGGCTCAGCGCCGCTGGTTGGGCAGCGCGCCCGCGCGCTTCTCGGCTTCCAGGGAAGCCGCCGCATCCGCGTAAGGCTCCTGCCGGACGACGCTCCAGTACCGAAGTTCATCGACCAGCACCGGACGACCGGTGATCGCGCAGGTGACGAAGGTCCCCGGTGTCAGGATTTGGAAATCGGCATCGAGATAGCGGATCTTGGCCTCGCGGTTTCCGCCGCCGTCGAAACGGTTCATCACTCTTCTCCTGCGCCGCGTGTCACGGAACTGCAATACAGCGCCCTCCGGGCGATTGAAAGATGGCTCGCCGCAAAACCCACCGTCTGCGGCGGCTCAGCTACGTCCGAACAGCCGTTCGATATCAGAGAGCTTGAGCTCCACATAGGTGGGTCGTCCATGATTGCATTGGCCTGAGCCCGGCGTCTGCTCCATTTGGCGCAGAAGCGCGTTCATTTCCTCGACCCGAAGCCGCCGGCCTGATCGCACCGAACCATGGCATGCCATGGTCGCCGCGACATGTTCGAGCTTGGCCGACAGCCGGTCGGCCGTATCCCATTCGGCGATTTCGTCGGCGAGATCGCGCACCAGCTGCGTTGCGTCCATTTCGCCGAGCATCGCCGGTGTCTCGCGCACCGCGATTGCCCCCGGCCCGAAGCGCTCGATCGCAAGCCCCAGCTGTTCCAGGCTTTCCGCGTGTAGCATCAGCCGGTCGCAGTCTTCTTCAGGCAGGTCGATGATCTCAGGGATGAGCAGACCCTGTGAGGCGAGCCGTCGGCCCGTAAGCGCCTTGCGCATCTGCTCGAAGACCAGGCGTTCATGAGCGGCATGCTGGTCGACGATGACGAGGCCGTCCTCCGTCTGCGCCACGATATAGTTGGCATGCACCTGCGCCCTTGCAGCCCCCAGCGGATAGCTCGAGATCGCCTCGACAGAAGCGCTTTGGGGGGCAGGGGCGGTCACGACCGGTTCGCTGCGGGCGGTCGGCACGGACAGGCTGTCGAATGCTGCCTGCGCCGCCTCGCCAAAACCGCGCGCAGCCGGTGCGGCAGCTGCCGCAAATCCGCCGCCAAAGCTCGGCGCACCGCCATAAAGAGGCCGCGACGGGGAACTGGCCGGAGACCATGCCTGTGCCGGTTGCGGCGAGAACCCTGGCCGGAAGGCGCGCAGCATGCCGCCGGCCCCGGTCGTTGCCGCCCGGTCGCCCTCGCGCTGCAGCGATTGCCGGATGGCGCCGACGATCAGCCCGCGCACCAGGGCCGGGTCACGGAAACGCACATCCGATTTCGCCGGATGCACGTTGACGTCGACCAGTGCCGGGTCGAGCGTCAATGAGAGCACCGCCACCGGATAGCGCCCCTGCGGGATCGTCTCGGCATAGGCGCCGCGGATCGCCGATAGGATCTGCTTGTCCTGCACGGGGCGTCCGTTGACAAAGGCATATTGATGGGCGGAATTGCCTCGGTTGAAGGTCGGCACGCCGGCAAAGCCTGTGAGCCGCACATCCTCCCGCTCGGCATCGAGCTCGATCGCATTGTCCTTGAAATCGGCACCCAGTATCTGAGCGATGCGCGCCAGATGATCGTCGCCGGTGCCGGGAAATTCGAGCGTCGAGCGATCCGTCCCTGACAGCACGAAGCGGATCGCCGGAAAGGCAATCGCCATGCGCTTGACGATCTCGGTGATCGCGCCCGCCTCCGCCTTTTCCGTCTTCATGAATTTCAGCCGCGCCGGTGTCGCGAAGAACAGATCACGCACCTCGACCGTCGTGCCGGGATTGGCTGCTGCCGGGCGCACGTCCCCCACCTTGCCGCCGACCACGGCGATTTCGGCGCCGCTGTCGGCGCCGGCCGGACGGCTGGTGATCGTCAGCTTGGCGACCGAGCCGATCGAGGGCAGGGCCTCGCCCCGGAAGCCGAGCGAGCGGATGTCGAACAAGGTTTCGTTGAGCTTCGACGTGCAATGCCGGCGAATGGCTAGCGCCAGATCCTCCGACCCCATCCCGCAGCCATTGTCGATGACGCGCAGTAGCGTCTTGCCACCGCCGGCGGTTGCCACCTCGATCCGGGTGGCGCCTGCGTCGATCGCATTCTCGATCAATTCCTTCGCCGCACTGGCCGGTCTTTCGATGACCTCGCCGGCGGCGATCTGGTTGATGAGCGTTTCGGAGAGCTGCTTGATGATCATGAAGCCATTTTCGCGGATTCTTGGCTGCGACGAAAGACGAAATCGTAACTGCGTGCGGACGATGCCCAGCATTAAGTGGGCCTTAACGGAATGTCTCTAATCTGAACAATGACTTGCAATGTCTCTGAGCGCAGGTCCGCTGGCAGCGGAATGAGGACACAGCCGCGGTGTCTCTCGTGTGGGTTCCCGCCAGAAGCATGGTTCGGCATGTCTCCGTCATGGCATCAGCCCCACAAAAGTCTCGTTGCGTTCAGCAACGAGGTTCCAAGAGGCAGCAGTGTGAGCGAGTTTCCACCGGCCCCCGGCCAGGATAAGAGACGGCAGGGGCACGACAATCCGTCGGCCGAAGCTGCGCTCGATGCTGCCCTGCTGGATGCGGTGTCCGAGGCCTTCTCCTCCGCCTTCATTGTCTATGATCGCAACGATCATCTGATCTTTGCCAGCCGCAGCGCCCGTCAGTTTGTGCCGTTGCCGGCCTCCTTCTTCGAGCCCGGCACGCGCCTGAGAGACATTCTCGGCGCCGCCTATGACCTCGGCCTGCGCCAGGCGGCTAGCGGCCAGTCGGAGGCAGTGCTCAGTCGCGAGGAATGGCTAACCCGCCAGATCGCCGCCCACTGGAAGGAACGCTACGAAATTCAGTCCTGCGACGACAGCAAGCGCTGGACCCGGTTCTCCAAGCGTCGTCTGCCCTCCGGTTTCGGCTTCTGCGTAATGAGCGACATCACCGAGCAGAAGCGCCGGGAAGAGCAGTGGCGCGCCGATATCGAACGTGTCCAGCTGACCGAAGAAATCCTCGACAATCTTGCCCATCCTGTCTTCGTTCAGGACCGCAATCTTCAGCTGGTGGCGGTCAACAAGGTCTTCTGTTCGGCCATCTCGGTCGGCGCCGACACCGCGCTCGGCGGCACAATCGCGTCCTTGTTCGAGGCCGAGGTCGCCGCGCGCCTCGCAACGGTTTCTCGTCAGGTGCTGGAAACCGGTCTCACATCCTCGCTGACCCTGCCCATGCGTCTCAACGGCGATCCACCGCGGCCGATCCTCGTGCATGTCCAGCGGGTCGGGACGCCCGGCCGCTATCTGATTGTCTCGAGCCTTGGCGAAGTCGGCAGTGGCGCTGACCTGCAGTCATACCCGACCGAAATGCCTGAAACGCGCGATGATGAGGGCGCTGGATATGCGGCGCTCGACGGACGGTTGAACGGCCGTAAGGCATTGCTCATCACCGGCGACCGCGAATTCGAGGCGCGCGCGCTTGAGATCCTGCAGCTCCTCGGCCTCGACAGCTGCTGTGTGCGCAATGATGAAGAACTCGATGCGTTTCTGTCCGTCGCCCGCTCGGTGGGTGTGGTCATTGACCTTGCCATCGTCGATGTCGACCTGGACATGCAGTGCCTGGAGCTGCTTCAGGCCGTCGACATCGATTATCTGACGCTGGCGGAAAACGAAATTGCCACGGATCTGGCCTTTACCGTCCTCGATCGCATGACGGCATTGCAAGCGCGGCCATCTCCGGCGGACGACTGGGAAATCACCACGGAGGACGTTCCGGCAGCACTGGAGCCGGCCGTGACCATGCGGCCGGCGGAGCCCGCCGCGGCGGTCCTGGTCAAACCAACACCGCCACGCCAGCCCTCTCTGGTTCTCGTGGCCGAAGACAACGAGATAAACCAGATCGTGTTTTCGCAGATCCTCGAAGGCCTGGGCTATGCTTATCGCATCTGCGCCGACGGCGAGACGGCGGTAAGCCTCTGCACCGAGCTGAAGCCGGCGATCGTCCTCATGGATGTGACGCTGCCGGGGCTGAACGGTTTCGAGGCCGCCCGCCGCATCCGCAAGTCATCGGATGACGCCCAACTGTCGACGCCGATCATCGGCGTTCTCGCACAGGCCTTCGACAGGGACCGCGAAGCCTGCTTCGCATCGGGCATGAACGATGTCATCCTCAAGCCGCTGAGCCCTGATGTCGTCGATCAGGCCATTCGCCGCCTCGTTCCCGATATCGCTAGACTGGCGTCCACGGCCTGACCCAGACCCCGATTTTTGGGGTGTCCTTGGTCGCCGCTTTACATGCATCGATATGATAATTTTAATGTTTTAGACCCATTCTGGGACGTGTGAAAGAACCGTACCAGGAAGCATGAATGGGTCCCGCCGGACTAGGCCCTGAGCAGCAACGCCAGAGCGACCAAAAGACGACAGGCTACACCGATCGCTTGACCGGCCTTGGCAACCGCCATCGGCTGGGCGACAAGGTGCGCCAGCTTGCCGCCGACCGCGCATCGGATCCTGCCCCATTCACTGTCGGCATCGTCAATCTCGATGGTTTCAAACCGATCAACGACCTCTTCGGCCAGGCTGCCGGCGACGAGATCCTCTGCCAGGTCGCCCACCGCCTGAAGGCCTGCGTGCCGGATGGCGCGACCGTCACGCGACACGACGGCGATGAATTCGCCATTGTTCTGCCGCTGGTCTTCGAGCGCCTGGGCGCCGAGCGGGCCGGCCAGCTGATCAAGGACGTGTTGTCCGCGCCTTACGATCTCGGCGACCGCAATGTGCGCCTCTCCGCTTCCCTCGGCTTTGCCGTCTATCCCTTTGCCGGCGAGGATTTCGAAGAGCTGATGAAGAGTGCCGAGACGGCGCTCTATCGCTCCAAGCGTCGTGGCCGTGGCCAGATCACCGTCTATTCCCGCGAGATCGCCCAGGAGATGAAACAGGCGACGCAGCTTGAGCAGGCGCTGCGTAATGCCATCATCAACGATACGGTCGATGTGCATTTCCAGCCGATCGTGCGGCTGCGCGACAACCGTATCGTCGGGTTTGAGGCGCTGGCTCGCTGGATCGATCCGGATCTCGGCTTCGTGTCTCCCGCTGTCTTCGTGCCGCTCGCCGAAGAGCGCGGCTTCATCGACACGCTCTCCGAGACGCTTCTGCGCAAGGCAGCCGAAGCAACACTCGCCTGGCCGCGTGATCTCTTCCTGTCCTTCAATCTCTCCTCGGTCCAGCTGATGGACCTCAGAACCTCCTTTAATACGCTCTCGATCCTGAACAGCGTTGGCTTTGACCCGCGCCGCCTTGAGATGGAAATCACCGAGACGGCCGTCATGTCCTCGGCTGACACCGCACGGCGGATCATCAAGGAGTTGAAGGACGCCGGCATCCGCATCTCGCTCGACGATTTCGGCACCGGCCAGTCGAGCCTTGGCCGTCTGCGCGAATTCACCTTCGACAAGGTGAAGATCGACCGCGCCTTCGTCTCGGCGATCACCACCGACCGCACCTCGGAACACATCATCAAGGCGATCGTCAGCATGTGTGAAGGCCTCGATCTCGAGGTCGTCGCGGAAGGCATCGAGACGGAATCCGAAGCCCAGAAGCTGCGCGAACTCGGCTGTGGCATGGGGCAGGGCTATTATTTCGGCAAGCCGGTCGATGCAGCCGCGACGCTGCGTTATCTGGCCGAGAACCATCACGACTTCGCGCTCGTCGATCGCGCCTCGGCCTGATCCTGTTCCTCAGGTCTGCTTCAGCAGCCAGTCCCGCACCCGTGTGGCAGCCGCGCTCAGTTCGCGCGATCTCGGCCAGACGACATGGAAGGCCTGGCCGGTCCTAAGAGCATGTCTGCCCACTTCGACGAGTTGACCCTGCTCGACCAGCCGCTCGACGAGATGCTTCCAGCCGAGCGAGATGCCCTGGCCAGCGAGGACCGCCTGGATCACCAGAACATAATCGTTGATCGCCAGCCGCCGCCCCGTCGGCCGATAGTCGATGCCGGCCGAGGCAAACCATTCCGGCCAGCTGCAGGCCTGCCGCACCGGTTCCTCCAGCCAGATCAGCCCGTGTCGGGCGATCGCTTCGGGACTGTCCGGCAAACCGTTCGCCTCTACGAAGGCGGGGCTCGCCACGGCGGTGACAATCTCTGGCGCAAGCTCAGCTGAATGGTAATGCGGCCAGTCCTGCGGATGACCACCGCGCACCCCGAGCGGAATGTTCTCCTCGTCGAGATCGAGATCCCGCACGCTGGTCTGGATCCTGAGATCGATGTCGGGCAGATCGTCCCTGAGGGCGGAAAGTCGCGGCAGCATCCACATCGAGGCAAAGGCAGTCGAGGCCGCGAGTGTCACATTCACCTCACGGCCCTTCATCCGGATTTCCTCCGCCGCCCGACCGATGCGCGACAGCCCGGCCGATACGTCGGCATGAAACCGCTCGCCGACCTCTGTCAGCCGCGCTGCCCGATGCTGCCGCTCAAAGAGCTGCGTTCCGAGCTGCTGTTCGAGCCCACGGATGGCATAGGAGACGGCGACCTGCGATATGCCGAGCTCTTCCGCCGCCCGGGTGAAGTTCTCGTGTCGCCCGGCCGCTTCAAAAATCACGAGCGCATTGGCAGAGGGGATGAGATTGCGAAATGTTGTCATAAGTTGAGCTTATTGCATCTCCAGCAATTTTCCAGCGTCACAGTCGCTTTGCTCTGAACTAGCCTCTAAGAAAACGAGGGGAAGCGTCATGGATCAGGCACTTGCGGAGAACCCAGGCACGCGCAGGCAGCGTTCGGCCCGAAGAGGGGGAGCCTTGGTCTCGCCTCTAGTGGTTCCCTATATCCGTCGCAACATTCCGACCTATGACATCCTGTCGGACGAAAACCTTCAGCGGATCGAGGCTGTGGCCGATCGGATCCTCGCCGAGATCGGCATCGAATTCCGCGACGATCCGGCAGCGCTGGAGCTCTGGCGCAAGGCGGGTGCCGAGATGGATGGGCTGCGCGTGCGGTTCCCGAAGGGCATGCTGCGCGAAATCCTTAGCTCGGCCCCGCCAATCTTCACCCAGCATGCCCGCAACCCTGCAAACAATGTCGAGATCGGCGGCAATGCGGTCGTCTTCTCGCCGGCCTACGGCTCGCCCTTCGTCATGGACCTCGACAAGGGGCGCCGCTACGGCACGATCGAGGACTTCCGCAACCTGATCAAGCTCGCCCAGTCCTCGCCCTGGCTGCACCATTCGGGCGGCACAATCTGCGAACCGGTCGACGTGCCCGTCAACAAGCGCCACCTCGACATGGTCTACAGCCACATGAAATATTCCGACCGCCCGTTCATGGGCTCGGTAACGGCAGAGGACCGTGCCGAGGAATCGATCGAAATGGCCCGCATCCTCTTCGGAGCCGATTTCGTCGACCGGAACTGCGTCATCCTCGGCAATGTCAACGTCAACTCGCCGCTCGTCTGGGACGGCACCATGACGCGGGCTCTGCGCGCCTATGCGCGGGCCAATCAGGCCGCCGTGATCGTGCCCTTCATTCTCGGTGGTGCCATGGGGCCGGTCACCAATGCCGGCGCCATTGCCCAGTCGCTCGCCGAAACCATGGCCGGATGTGCTCTGACCCAACTGGAGCGCCGCGGCGCGCCCGTCATCTTCGGCAACTTCCTTTCGTCAATGTCCCTGCGTTCGGGTTCGCCGACCTTCGGCACACCGGAACCTGCCATCGGCTCGATGGTGATCGGCCAGCTCGCTCGCCGGCTGAAATTGCCGCTGCGCTGTGCTGGAAACTTCTCCAATTCCAAGCTGCCCGATGCCCAGGCCATGCAGGAAGGCGTCATGTCGATGATGTCCGCCGTGCATTGCGGCGCGAACTTTATCCTGCATTCGGCAGGCTTCGTCGATGGACTGCTCGCCATGTCCTACGAAAAGTTCGTGATGGACACCGATTTCTGCGGCGCCTTGCATTCCTACCTCGCCGGCGTCGTGGTCGATGACAACACGCTCGCCATGGATGCCTTCGAAGAGGTTGGCCCCGGCAGCCACTTTCTCGGTTCGGCCCACACCATGCGCAACTACCAGACCGCCTTCTGGGATTCGGGTCTGTCCGACAACGAACCCTTCGAAAAGTGGTCGGAAGCCGGCTCCACGGATATGGCGACGCGTGCCAATGCCCGCTGGAAAAAGACGCTTGCCGAATACGAAGCGCCGCCTTTGGATGTCGCCATCGACGAGGCGCTTCTAGACTATGTCGAGAGAACGAAGCGCGCCAAGCCGGACGCCTGGTATTGAACGGAATGCATGACGAATGACCGGGAACCGTGATCCCCTTCTCCAGCCCTTCCGGCTGAAGCACCTGACCCTGAAGAACCGCATCATGTCCACGGCACATGAGCCGGCCTATTCGGAAGCGGGCATGCCGACCGAGCGCTATCGGCTCTACCACGTCGAAAAGGCGAAGGGTGGCATTGCGCTGACCATGACCGCAGGCTCCGCCAGTGTCAGCCGCGACAGCCCGCCCGCCTTCGGCAATCTGCTCGCCTGGAAGGACGAAATCGTCCCGCATCTGAAGCGCCTGACCGACGACTGTCACGAGCATGGCTGCGCCGTGATGATCCAGCTCACCCATCTCGGTCGACGCACCAACTGGAACAAGGGCGACTGGCTGCCGGTGCTGGCACCATCACCGATCCGCGAGCCGGCCCACCGGCATTTCCCTAAGGAGATCGAGGACTGGGATATCGAGCGTATCGTAGAAGACTATGCGACGGCCGCCGCCCGCATGCAGGAAGCCGGCCTCGATGGCATCGAGTTCGAGGCCTATGGCCACCTGATGGACAGCTTCTGGTCACCGGCCACCAACCGTCGCGAGGATGAATTCGGCGGCTCGCTCGGCAACCGCATGCGCTTCTCCAACCTGGTGATCGATGCCGTCAGAAAGGCCGTCGGCCCCGATTTCATCGTCGGCATCCGCATGGTCGCCGACGAGGATTGGGACGAAGGTCTTTCCCGCGACGAGGGTGTGGAGATCGCGAAGCGCTTCGCAGCCGGCGGCAAGATCGACTTTCTCAACATCATCCGGGGGCATATCGAGCACGACGCGTCCTTGAACAACGTTATCCCGATCCAAGGCATGGCCGCCTCGCCGCATCTCGATTTCGCCGGTGATATCAGGGCGGTGACCAAGTTCCCGGTTTTCCATGCCGCCCGCATCGCCGATGTCGCGACAGCCCGCCATGCGATTGCCGAGGGCAAGCTCGACATGGTCGGAATGACCCGCGCCCATATCGCTGATCCGCATATCGTCAGAAAGATCATCGAGGGCCGCGAGCACCAGATCCGCCCCTGCGTCGGCGCGACATACTGTCTGGACCGCATCTATGAAGGCGGAGAGGCGCTCTGCATCCACAATGCCGCCACCAGCCGCGAGGCACTGATCCCGCATGACCTGCCGAAAGCGCCAGAGATCCGAAAGGCCGTCGTGGTCGGGGCAGGGCCGGCGGGCCTGGAAGCCGCGCGCGTACTTGCCGAACGCGGGCATCATGTCGAGGTGCTGGAGGCATCGAGCCGGGCGGGCGGTCAGGTGAACCTGCTCACCCGCAATCCGCGCCGCAAGGAAATGGTCGGCATCGTCGACTGGCGTCTGGCGGAACTCGATCGTCTGGGTGTGAGCATCCACTACGACACCTATGCCGGTGTCGATGACGTGCTTGGCCTCGATCCCGACCTGGTTGTCATCGCGACCGGCGGTATCGCCCAGTCGCCGGAACTCGAGGCCGGCGATGATCTCGTCACCTCGAGCTGGGATATCCTCGCCGGCAGCGTGAAGCCCGAGGGGCCGGTTCTGCTCTACGACGACAATGGCGGGCATCCCGGCATGAGTGCCGCAGAGGTCATCGCCAATGCCGGCGTCGAACTCGAAGTGGTCTCGCCGGAGCGCTTCTTCGCGCCCGAAATGGGCGGCATGAACCATGTGCCCTATGCCAAGACCTTTGCCGAAAGGAATGTCCGCGTCACGATCAACACCAAGCTTGTTGGCGTCCGCCGCGATGGCAATGCTCTGCTCGCGACACTCGGCTCGGACTTTTCAGATGTGAGGGTGGAGCGCCGCGTCGCCCAGGTGGTCGTGGAGCACGGCACCATGGCCAATGCCGATCTCTATCTGGACCTCAAGCCGCTTTCACGCAATCGCGGCGCAGTCGACTATGCCGCGCTGATCGCGAGACGCGAGCCGCTGCCGCTCAAGGATAAGGCCGCCAGCTTCGACCTTCTACGCATCGGGGATGCGGTCGAAAGCCGCAACATCCACGCGGCCGTCTACGATGCCCTGCGCTATTGCAGCCTGCTTTAGCGCATAGAAAAAGGCGGCGCCGAAGCGCCGCCCCTTAGGACCTTAACACATCCCACGTTCCGGGATTAGTTGTCCGTCGACGAAGTGGTTGTGCCGTCGGTCGGAGCCATTGTGCCGGTGGTGCCAGCGTCCGCGGCCTGATCATCCAGCGTACGGAACTCCGGAGCGTTGCGCAGGCTGTCAGCCGTCTCCGTGGTCGTTAGGCGAACTTCTGCCTCGGCGACAACTTCGGCCTGGGTTTCGCCATCGGCGGCCGCATCAGCCGCATCGCCAGTGGCAGTTTCGCGGGTGATGGTGATCTTGTCGAACGGGATCGCGACGCTCTTTTCGCCAATACCCAGGAAGCCTCCGACACCGACCACTGCGGCTACGATGCCACCGTCGTCCTGAACGAGCAGGTCGTTGATATTGCCGATCGACTGGTTGTCGGCGGTGTAGATCGCCTGACCCATGAAGTCGTTGACCGAGATCTGGTTTTCAGCCTGTTCCGTCAGGTACGTGGCAGAGCCAGCGGCGTCAGCCGGAGCCTGGGCCGTGGTGCCCATCGAGCCGGACGTGCCATCCATAGACGCATCCGGGGTAACCGGAGCAGGCGTCGTGGTCGTGCCGTCCATAGTGGCCGGCGGCGTCGTCGTTGCGCCCGGGGTGGCGTCCTGAGCGACGGCAAACGGGGCCATAGCGGTGGAGCCGAGCAGCATGGCTGCGGCGAGGGTCTTGAGAGACTTGTTCATGGTGGACCTACCTTTCCTCTGAGATGGTCTGCGACTGACACTGCCCTTGCTGAAGTGCTGGGCGGCGTCGGTTCGAGAGGAAAATGTCCGGAGGCCTCGATCGTTCCGCCGGCGAAGTCCTTAATATTTTGAGGGGGTTGCAGGAACAAAATGCGCCGACCGCAGTTTGCGGGGCCGCTTTCGGCCCCGCGTCGGTAATCCGTTGTACTCAGAGTTTGAACCGCGGTTCTGCCTTGCCCTTGACGCTCACGCCGAGATCGAAGGTCACGCCCGCGAGCGGATCTTCGGACCGTTCCGCTCCGCTCAATCCTTCCCAGCAGGAGGTCACGGCGAGCCGATCGAGATTGGCGCCATAAAATGCCGGGCAGGTCGGGCGACGCATCGGCGCTGCGTAGCGGGCGATATGCCGACGGTCGGGCGCATAGCGATCTACCGCGCCGCCGTCCCAGTTGGCATTCCAGATCGTGCCTTCGAGATCGACGACCGATCCGTCGATGACGCCCTGACGCTGGGACTGATCGATGAATACGGTTGGAGCGGCAGTGGGAAGGCCGGTCGCGGCATCGAGTTCGACCCGCATCATGTGGTTGACCTTCGAATCGTTGAAGTAGCCGACAGACCCATCCGGCGAGAAGCAGATACCGTTCGGAATGCTGACTGCGTCAAAGAGCTTGGTCACGGTTGTCCCGGACACATGATAGATGGCGCCGGCACCGGTCTCCGCCGTACGGCTCATCGTGCCGATCCACAGGGCGCCGCTCGGATGGACGCGGCCGTCATTCGAGCGGTTCTGCGGCTTGTCCTCGATCTTCGCATAGGGCGATAGGGTGCCGCTCATCGTGTCGCGCAGGAAGAGCCCCTGGTCGGAAGCGATAAGCTGCCGCGTCTCGTCGATAATGGCCAGCACGCTGCCGAGGAAGGGCAGGGCATGCCTGGTCAGACGGCCGCCGGCCACATCGAGTTCGCACAGCGTCTTGCCGAGTATATCGAACCAGAAAAGCGCGCCGGTTGTCGGGTCGTAGGTCGGCCCCTCTCCCAGTTCCATGTGCTCTTCCGTTAGCGTTCTGCCGGTAAAGCTCTCTGTTGCGATCACGCTTTTCCTCCTTGTCGATTTCGTCTATCTCTGCCGTGCGACGGAGGTCGCAAACAGAGGTTTACGGTAAAATTTATGGGGTATCTGGACCCTCGGCGCTTTACAAGTCTATGCTCCGGCAACCCAAAGGAACAGATTCGGTATTGATATCGCCTCTGGGTGTCCTTCGAGCATTCTTATCGCAAGGTCTCCGACATGGGAGCAGGCGAGGTCAACGGATCGGCTCAAGCCAGGTTTCGCCACGCCTTCGATCTGCAGCCAATGACAGGTGTTGTAGCAGTTGACGTATACGTCTTGGACAATCTCCTCGATAATCACGACCGGTGACCCGGTATGGACGGGTGTGTGATGACGAACCAGGACATGACAGCGGCAGAGCGGGTCGAAGGTCTGATCACTGACGTCAAGGGTTTCAAGACACAGTTTGATGTATTCCGCTTCATGAAGCGGGTGACGGAGCTTTACGGCGCCCGTGCCTTCATGGTGCTGAATATGCCGGGTGCCACGGCGCAGGAACTTAGCAGCAGTTCGATCATCACCAATTGGCCATCCGATCTCTTGACCGAGTTCGATCAGATTTCCCTGTTGTCTGGCAGCCCCGTGCTGGCCCATCTGCGCCGCTCGTCGATCCCCTTGCGTTTCGACATCGATGACGTGGCCCTGCAGCGCGATCCCCGATCCGGTGAGGTCTCGAAGGCGCTGTTTACCCGCTTCCGAATGAGCCGCGGATCCTATTTTCCCGTCCATGATGCTACGGGTGCGCGAGGTGCCGTCTCCTTCATTGGCGACCGCGATCCCTTCAGCACGATCGAGATGATGGAACTCGCCTATATCGCGACGCATGTCTTCAACCGCCTTGCGGAAATCCGCGAGATGGACAGCCGCAACAGCGACATGCTGACCGAACGGGAGCTCGACTGCCTCAACTGGACGGCGGCCGGCAAGACCAGCGTCGAGATCGCGGAAATCCTGACGCTCTCCGAGCACACGATCAATCACTACCTGAACCGCGCGACGAAGAAGCTGGATGCGGTCAACCGCACCCAGGCCGTCGCCAAGGCACTCAGGCTTGGCTTGATCAAGTAAATGTAAACGCTGGTGCATTTTTGTGCGCCACGCATCATGTCAGCCTAGTTTCCCGGCACAAACTTGATGTGGTGGCGGCCGCAGTGCGCCCTGGAGCCTGATTTCCCGCCGTTTCGAGTTTGGCACGCTTTCTGCATTGCTAGTGTCAGTCCAGAGGGGACGTTGCACGACACCCGTCAAAGGGTGCAGCCTGACAAGCCGCCGCGGGGGGGTGCTCTCCGCAGGCGGCTTGTCTGTTTCTGCCACAAAGGTCGCAGCCCCGAGCCGTATTTGCTGTTGGCGATTGTCTCGTGCTCCATTATCTGATTTCCGAGACGTAAGAGACATAAGCGGAAAGAAGATTGAAATGGCCGAACTGTCGCGTGATCGGGTGATTGAGGCACTGAAGGGGATCCGCGGACCGGATCTCGATGGCAACATCGTCGATCTCGGCATGGTCTCGGATGTCTTCATCTCCGACGGTAAGGTCTATTTCTCCATCAATGTGCCGGCCGAGCGCGCCCAGGAACTGGAGCCACTGCGGCAGGCTGCCGAGCGGACGGTGAAGGCGCTGCCCGGTGTGAACGGTGCGGTCGTCAGTCTGACGGCCGAGCGCAAGCAGGGCTCCACCCCGGCGCCGCCGCGCCCGCAGCCTGCAGCACCTGCCCACAGCCACGGCCACAGTCATGGCCCGGCGCAGAGCGGACCGCAGCGGACAAAGGCCGGCGTCCCCGGGATCGACGCCATCATCGCGGTCGCCTCCGGCAAGGGTGGCGTCGGCAAATCGACCACGGCCGTCAACCTGGCCCTGGCGATGAAGGCGAACGGCCTGCGTGTCGGCATTCTCGACGCCGATGTCTACGGTCCTTCCATGCCGCGCCTTCTCGGCATTACCGGGCGCCCGCAGCAGATTGAGAACCGCATCATCGTGCCGATGGAGAATTACGGCATCAAGGTCATGTCGATGGGCTTCCTCGTCGATGAGGGAACCGCGATGATCTGGCGCGGCCCGATGGTCCAGTCGGCACTGATGCAGATGCTGCGCGAAGTCGCCTGGGGCGATCTCGACGTGCTGGTCGTCGACATGCCGCCGGGCACCGGCGATGCGCAACTGACCATGGCCCAGCAGGTGCCGCTGTCGGGAGCGGTCATTGTCTCCACCCCGCAGGACCTCGCCCTCATCGACGCGCGCAAGGGCTTGAACATGTTCAACAAGGTCGAGGTGCCTGTTCTCGGCATCGTCGAGAACATGAGCTATTTCATCGCGCCCGACACCGGAAACCGCTACGATATCTTCGGTCATGGTGGCGCGAGGGCCGAGGCCGAGAAGATCGGTGTACCCTTCCTCGGCGAAGTGCCGCTCACCATCTCGATCCGCGAGACCTCGGATGCGGGAACTCCGGTCGTGGTGAGCGAACCGGACGGGCCGCAGGCGAAGATCTACCGTGACATCGCGACCAAGGCCTGGGAACAGGTCAAGGCTCGATCGGGTCGCGCAGCGCCGGCGATCGTTTTCGAGTAATCGCTGAGCCTCGGCCTCGACCGGCCATTGCTTCGCTCCGTTGAGGCGTGCGTCGGCTGCATTGCTGTGCTGCAACAATTGCTTTGGCGCTCCATCCGGGACTATGATTGGTTCCGGATCCAAACTGCGCGGCGTGCCATGAAGGTGACCAGTCCTTGATCAGGGCCTATCGACGAGACGGAAGTGCCGAAATCATCGGCATCGAGCCTCAAGCCAGCAATATATCCGATGACATCATCTGGATCGACTTGATCAAGCCGAGCCGCGACGAGGAACACTTCGTCGAGAGCCGGATCGGCATCCCGTTGCCGACACCGGATGAGCTGAAGGACATCGAACCGTCCAGCCGGCTCTATGTCGAGCACGATGCGATCTACATGACCGCCTCGCTGCTCTACAGAGCCGATTCCACCTATCCACTGCTCACCGACGTCGCCTTCATTCTCCATCGCGGGCGCCTGATCACCATCCGCTATGCCGAGCCCAAGGCCTTCGAACTCTTCAGTGCGAGCCTCCTACGCCTGAACGGACAGTGCGACACCGGCGCGAAACTTCTCGGCCATCTCTTGGAGACGATAGTCGACCGGACCGCCGAGATCCTGGAAACACTGGCCGCACGCCTAGATGCGCTCTCGATCACGGTCTTTGTCAATCGAAAGGCCGCCAAGCGTCGTCCGCCGCGCTTCCTGGAAGACAAGCTACTCGATATCGCCAGCCATCATCAGCTTGTTGGGAAGGTGCGTGACAGCCTCGTCTCCTTGTCTCGCCTGGTTTTATTCCTGCAGTCGCAGCCGGCGGTGCGCCGGGAGGAAGATGCCGCCGAACTCTGCGGCCTGGTTGTCCGCGACCTTCAATCCCTTGGCGAGCACGCGGCTTTCGTCGCCAACAACATAACCTTCATGCTCGATGCCTCGCTCGGCCTCATCAATGTTGAGCAGAATGCCATCATCAAGATCTTCTCGATCGCCTCGGTGGTCTTCCTGCCGCCGACCCTTGTCGCGTCGATCTACGGCATGAACTTTCAATTCATGCCGGAACTCGGCTGGAACTTCGGATACCCCATGGCGCTTTTCGCCATGCTGCTCTCCGCCATCATCCCCTTCTTGTTTTTCCGTTGGAAAGGCTGGCTCTAAAGAGCTTGGTATCCCATGCAACAAATCGATCACCAGCCCACGGCTGGTCCGAAAGATGCACGCAGTCTTTTTCTTCTCGCGCTCGGTTCTGTTGGTGTCGTCTACGGCGACATCGGCACCAGCCCGCTTTATGCCTTCCGCGAGGCCCTGAAGCCGATCGGTGTCGACGGTATCACCCGCGTCGAAATCATCGGGCTTATCTCGCTGATGATCTGGTCGCTGACGATCATCGTGACGCTCAAATATGTCCTCTTCCTGCTGCGTGCCGACAATGACGGCGAAGGCGGCACCCTGTCGCTTCTGGCGCTGCTCTCGAAGTCGGCAAACGGTCACGGCCCGGTCCTGATGGTGCTGGGCCTGATTGGCGCCGCACTCTTCCTCGGCGATTCCATGATCACGCCGGCGCTCTCGGTCTTGTCGGCCGTCGAGGGCTTGAAGCTGGTCGCGCCCGATATGTCCGATTACATCGTGCCGATCTCGCTTGCGATCCTGATCGGCCTCTTTGCGGTCCAGTCACGCGGAACGGGGGCCGTCGCCCGCTTCTTCGGGCCGATCACGGCGCTCTGGTTCATCGTCATGGCAGCTGGCGGCATCATCCATATCTTCGATGACGTCGGCATCTTTGCCGCCTTCAATCCATGGTATGCGGCAAGCTTCCTGCTGCACGAAGGCTTCCTCGGCATTGTTGTCCTTGGCGCCGTCTTCCTGACGGTCACGGGTGCGGAAGCGCTCTATGCCGACCTTGGCCATTTCGGCCGCAAGCCGATCCAGATCGCCTGGTTCGCGCTGGTCTTTCCGGCACTGGTGCTGAATTATCTGGGGCAGGGGGCGCTGGTCCTCAGCGATCCCTCCACGGCCTCGGATCCCTTCTTCCTGATGTTTCCATCCTGGGCGCTGTTGCCGATCGTGATCCTCGCCACCTTCGCCACCATCATTGCCAGCCAGGCGGTGATCACGGGTGCGTTTTCGCTGGTTCGCCAGGCGATCCACCTCGGCTTCCTGCCGCGCATGCAGATCCTGTTCACGTCAGAAACCCAGAGCGGCCAGATCTATCTTCCCTCGGTGAACACGCTTCTGCTCATCGGCGTTCTCTCGCTGGTTCTGCTCTTTGGAAGCTCGGAGGCGCTGGCCACCGCCTACGGAATCTCTGTGACCGGCGCCATGGTGGTGACGACCATCATGGCGTTCGAATTCGTCCGCAAGAAATGGAACTGGAGCCTGGCGCTGGCCGCGGCCGTCCTGACCCCGCTGCTCCTGCTTGAGCTCGTCTTCCTCGGCGCGAACCTTTTGAAGATCCATGATGGCGGCTACATACCCGTGCTCTTCGCCGCAGCCTTCACGGTGGTCATGTGGACCTGGCGTCGCGGCACGGCGATCCTCTTCCAGAAGACCCGCCGCGACGATGTCCCGCTCGAAGCCTTCATCGCCATGATCGAGAAGAAGGGCGAACACGGTCCGACTTGCGTGACCGGCACGGCAATCTTCCTGACCAGCGACCCGACTCGCGCGCCGGCCGCCTTGATGCACAATCTGAAGCACAACCACGTCATTCATGAGCGCAACATCATCCTGACCATCCGCACGCTGGGACGCCCTCGCATTGCTGAGGAGCATCGGTTTGCGGTCGAGGAATTGTCGGAACGCTTCTCGCGCGTCGAGATCCGCTTCGGTTTCATGGAAACGCAAAACGTCTCCAAGACGCTGGCGAGCCTGCGCCGGGGCGGATTGAAGTTCGACATCATGTCGACCTCCTTCTATCTCGGCCGTCGCAAGCTGGTCGCCGGTCAGGGCATGGGCATGCCCCACTGGCAGGACCGGCTCTACATCGCGCTTGCGGAAGCCGCAGCAGACCCGTCCGACTATTTCCGCCTGCCGGCCAATCGGGTGATCGAACTCGGATCTCACGTCATCATCTGACCGGCCCAACGTCCCTCCGTGAGCTTCAGGACCGTCGGCGTGCTCGGCGGTCCGCTCGTTTTTGCCGCAATGCTCCCGAAGCTGTGATCGCGCATTAACCAAGCATCAAGGTTAACGAGAGATATTCCTCTAATGTAATCCTGTTTGGGTTCGAAGCATCGGACCCGTGTCAGCGTGTGTTGGAGTGTGGCCTTGCGTCCCAAGTTTCGTCCTTCGAAGAAGGTCCTCTCCCGACTGGAGAACTGGACCTCTCCCCTGGTCTTCGGCCTCGCGTCCTGGCTGATTTTTCCCTCCGTTGCCGCACAGGCCGATATGGCGGGCCTTCTGACGGGTCTCGACCGTGGCGCCAGCAACTGGCGCATGGTGATGACATCAACGCCGGCCGGCTCGATCCACGAAGCCAATCTTGCCTTCTCTGAAGGGGAGGCGTCCGAAGCGCTATCCGGTGGTGCTGGCCTGATCCTGCCCGACGGCCGCCGCATTGCCTTCGACGGCGGCAAGGCGGACCCTGATTCGTTGCCGGACGAAATGCGCGTCACCCGCGACCAGAAGAAGGGCCGGGTGATGGCCGTCGAGCCCATGCTGCCGCCGCGCGCCTTCTCGGCCGGATCGATCCTGCAGCGGACGAGCTCGCTCATGGATCCGGAGCTTGGAGCGCCATCCGTCTTTGCCCGCGAAGAAGACAAGACCAAGCCCGTCGAGCTCGCAAGCTTCTATTTCAAGCGCGAAAAGCCGACCGCCGATCCCTCCCTGTCGCCGATGATTGCTGATCTTGTGACCAATTCCGTGCCTGATGTGCTGGCGACCGCCTATGCGCCGCCGGCCCCGGACTATGCGAGTGTCTCGCCCTTCGACAGCATCCTGACCGACCAGCAGGAAGACCAGGGTCGTTTCATCCCCGATATCGACCCGAAGGATCACGCCTGGGCCGCGACGCCGCTGCCGGCAGCCGTCTTCTCCGACAAGGAGCAGAAGTGCCTGGCGGAAGGCATCTACTTTGAAGCCCGGGGCGAATCGGTGAAGGGTCAGGCCGCCGTCGCCCAGGTCATCCTCAACCGCGTGCGCAATCCGCATTATCCCGATACGATTTGCGGCGTGGTCTATCAGAACGAAAACTGGCGCAACCGTTGCCAGTTCTCCTTCGCCTGCGATCGTATCCCCGACATCGTCGCGTCGCCGCGCCACTGGAAGATTGCTAAGGAAATCGCCATGGCCGTCACCGCCGGCAAGATCTGGTTCAAGGATGTCGGCTCTGCCACCCATTACCACGCGACCTATGTCAGCCCGGCCTGGGGGCCGACGATGAAGCGCGTCGACAAGATCGGCAAGCACATCTTCTACCGCACCTATGGCGGCGGCTGGAGCTGAAAATCCTTCAGCGCAGCTGGTCGAGCCAATTCGACAGCAGCGGTACGATGAGGAACGATGCAGCATAAGTGAGTGGCACCGCGACGAAGATGGTAAGCATCGGCGTCAGGTTGCCCTCCGGGCCGAAGGCGAATGCCGCCTGCACGCCGATCATCCAGCCGAGGATGACGCTGATCAGGATGCGGACAAAGAAGCGCGTCATTTCATCCCCCGGGCAGGACTTCTCCCTCGAGCCTCCCATGTCTGTCCGCGTTCGGCAATCTGCTTGCCGCGGCCTGCACGAGGCCAGCGATGACGCGAGCCACACGTCTCCGTGAATGTGGCAGATTCTGGTCCATGCTTGCGACGGATTGACCGGATTTGTCGTCCGTCATCTGCGACGATTCTGCATCTTGGACTTAAGTCTATGATTTTTCGAGGTTAATTTGTGGTGAAACTTGGTGCTGTGACGCCTTGACTATGCAGGGGCTCAAAATTATGGTGCGGCCGACTTCAAAGCGGGCCAGAAGGGTTTCTATCTCGCCGTTTCTGCATTCAATTCGGGCGCATAAACGGCGCTTGAGACAGGCGACGGTCGGAGAAAGCCATGACGGACCACCGGGAAGAAGATCTGGAAGAGCGCCGCAGACGGCTGACCACGGAACTCGCTGAGCGGGACGCCAAGGTCAAGGACGACGAGCGAGCCGAGATCAATGCCGACCAGACCCGCAAGGGGTATGGTATGGCAATGAAGATCTCGAGCGAATTCATCTCCGCCATCATTGTTGGTGCCATCCTGGGTTATCTTTTCGACTACTTTGTGGGCACGGGGCCATGGGGCATGATCGTCATGCTTCTCATCGGTTTCTGCGCCGGCGTGTTGAACGTCATGCGCGTCGTCGGGATCGTGGCATCGCCACATCCAGCGGATCGCAGACTGGACTTGGACGACAAGGGTAACGGTCGCTAACGCGCCGGCCCCAAAACGAGAATGACCGCTTCGGCGGCGAAAGCGAAAGAGCAGAACGTGGCAAACGATCCCACTTCCCAGTTCCTTGTGAAGCCGATTGTACCGATCGAAATCGGCGGGATTGATTTTTCGTTCACCAACGCTTCCCTGTTCATGGTGGCAACGGTCGCCGCTGCCTCGGGCTTCCTCTACTTCTCGACCGCCAATCGCGGGCTGATCCCGACGCGCATGCAGTCGGTCGCCGAAATGGCCTACGAGTTCATTGCCTCCATGCTGCGCGAAGGCGCCGGCTCCAAGGGCATGCATTTCTTCCCGATGGTTTTCTCGCTGTTCATGTTCGTCCTGACGGCAAACCTGCTCGGCATGTTCCCTTACTTCTTTACGATCACCAGCCAGATCATTGTCACTTTCGCTCTGTCGATGTTCGTGATCCTGACGGTTCTGATCTACGGCTTCTACAAGCACGGGCTGCACTTCCTCTCGATCTTTGCGCCGTCTGGCGTGCCGGTGGCACTCCTGCCGCTGGTATCCACGATTGAGGTCGTGTCCTTCCTGTCGCGCCCGATCAGCCTTTCGGTTCGTCTCTTCGCCAACATGCTGGCCGGTCACATCACGCTCAAGGTCTTTGCAGGCTTCGTCGTGTCGATGAGTGCTGCCGGTGCCGTCGGCGTCGCAGGCTCCATTCTGCCCCTCATCATGACGGTCGCCATGACCGGTCTCGAATTTCTCGTTGCCTTCCTGCAGGCTTACGTCTTTGCGGTACTGACTTGCATGTACCTGAACGACGCCGTGCATGGTGGTCACTGAGAATAATGTCGCTGGCCCCGGTTTCCCGGGTGTCAAAAACAGCCGCAACAACCCATTCGAAGGAGTATCCATATGGAAGCGGAAGCAGCAAAGTACATCGGCGCGGGTCTCGCATGCCTCGGCATGGCTGGTACGTCCCTCGCTCTCGGCCGTATCTTCGGTGACTACCTGACCGGCGCACTGCGCAACCCGTCTGCCGCTGACAGCCAGTTCGGCCGTCTGGTATTCGGCTTCGCCGTTACGGAAGCTCTGGGCATCTTCTCGCTGCTCATCGCTCTCCTTCTCCTGTTCGCCGTCTAATAACGGCTGGAGTTTGAGATCACGGCGCGCCGACAAGGCAGCCGTGATCTCGCGCATTTGAGCATACACCTGGAGGTGAGCATGTTTGTGACCCCCGCCTTTGCCCAGGAAACCCCGGCAGAAGGCCAGCTTCACACAGAGACCGGCGTGGCCCACGACGAGGCTCATGGCGGCGGCGTGTTCCCGCCGTTCGATTTTTCGACCTATCCGTCGCAGCTTCTGTGGCTGGTGATCACGTTCAGCGTGTTCTACATGCTCATGCAGAAGGTCATCGTTCCGCGCGTCGGCGGCATTCTCGAGAACCGCCACGACCGCATCGCTCAGGATCTCGACGAGGCTGCTCGTCTGAAGTCCGAAGCCGATGCCGCCATCGAAACCTACGAGCGCGAGCTGACCGCGGCCAAGGCGAAAGCCGGCCAGATCGCTTCTACCGCTCGTGATGCATCCAAGGCCAAGGCCGATGCAGAGCGTGCCGCGATCGAGACGGAACTGTCCGCCAAGATCGCCGCTGCCGAAAGCCGCATCGCCGACATCAAGGCTCGCGCTTTTGCTGAAGTCGACACCATCGCCATCGACACCGTCGGTACGATCGTCGAAGAACTGATCGGCGCCAAGTCGACCGCAGCCGACATCAAGGCCGCCGTCTCCGGCGTCGCCAAGCAGGGAGCGTAAGCATCATGGACGCTTCATTTTTCGCACTCGTTGCCCTCGTTCTCTTCTTCGTCCTGCTCGCCTACCTGAAGGTACCGGGCATGATGGGCAAGGCACTGGACGAGCGCGCGGACAAGATCCGTGACGAACTGGCCGAAGCCAAGCGCCTGCGTGAAGAGGCCCAGCACCTGCTGGCCGAATACCAGCGCAAGCGTAAGGAAGCCGAAGCCGAGGCTGCAGCCATCGTGGCCGCCGCCGAGCGCGAGGCCGCGGCCCTGACCGCGGAAGCCAAGCAGAAGACCGAAGAGTTCGTTGCTCGCCGCAACGCGCTTTCTGAGCAGAAGATCAAGCAGGCCGAGACTGAAGCCGTGAACGCCGTTCGCGCCGCAGCTGTCGACCTGGCGATTGCCGCTGCCGAAAAGGTTCTGGCGAAGAAGTCCGACGAAGCCGTGCAGCAGACGCTGTTCAAGGCTTCCATCGGTGAAGTGAAGTCGCGCCTCAACTGAGGCGGGCGAACCGCTGACATCGTCTTGATTCTGACGCCCCGATCGGTTTGCGCTCGGGGCGTTTTCATGTCCGCGTGTAGCCTGCCGAGATGGATAAAGCGCGAAGCACGGTCGTCGGTACTCTGTGGCGTGCACGCCAGCTTACGGTTCCAGGTGCGCGCAGATGTGAGGACTAGAGGTCTGCGTCCGCTGGCGTGGCGGTGATCTTCAGCGGTCGGAAACTCATCCGGTGCAAGGGGCAGGGGCCGTGGGTCACGATCGCGCTGCGGTGGCGGTCCGTGCCGTAGCCCGCATGGACCTCAAAGCCGTAGTCGGGATAGACGAGGCCAACTCTCACCATCATCCGGTCCCGCATGACCTTTGCGACGATCGAGGCGGCAGCGATCGAGACAGATCGGGCGTCGCCCTTGACCACCGCTTCACCCGAGCACAAAAGGTCGAGCGGCACGTCGCGTCCGTCGGCGAGCACATGCCGGGCCTCCTGATCGAGGCCGGCCACGGCCCGGCGCATGGCATCAAGGCTCGCCTTGCGGATGTCGATGAGATCGATGCGTTTGGGCGAGGAGGAAGCGATCGAAACGGTCGCTTCGGCCAGGATATGCTCATAGAGCACCTCGCGCTGGGCGGCGGAAAGCTTCTTGGAATCGTTAAGCCCGTCGGGGATCCGCTCTGGATCGAGGATCACGGCTGCGGCGACCACCGGGCCCGCCAGAGGCCCGCGGCCGGCCTCGTCGGTCCCGGCCACAGGCCAAAGGCCCTGACGCTTGGCGCGGCTCTCAAGTGAGAAATCCGGGACAAGCGGCATGTCGGGAAAGAGGTCAGGAGAATCGGGTGGCGTGCGTCGTTTCATGCGGCAGAAATCGCACGCGCACCCGACCTCCTGCAAGTCCCCGGTCCCGATCGCGATCATGGCGACAGGGGCGGCTTACCAGGGACTACATCCGGTGCGAGGCGGCGGACAACAGCACCGGAATACGAAAACAAACTCTACTCAGAGCAGCGACAGCTGCACTCCGTCGCTATCGGGCGAGATAAACAGGTCTTCCCTGAGATGCAGGCTGCGGCGCATCAGGCCGAGCCGCTTGGTCGCCATCTCGAAGCGACGGCTGATCTGCCAGGCATAGGGACCGGCACCCTTCATCCGCTTGCCGAATTCGGCATCGTAATCCTTGCCGTCGCGCATCGAACGCACCAGCGACATCACGTGCCGATAGCGATCCGGGTAATGCTGCAGCAGCCAGTCGCGAAACAAGGGGCTCACTTCCAGCGGCAGACGGAGCAGCACATAACTTGCCTCCGTCGCCCCTGCGGCCTTGCCGCTGTCTAGGATCCGTTCGATCTCGTGGTCGTTCAGGGCAGGAATCACCGGCGCCACCATCACGGCCACGGGAACGCCTGCCTCCGATAGGGTCCTGATCGCCTCCAGCCGCCTGGCCGGTGTCGACGCGCGAGGCTCCATGGTTCGTGCGAGCTTGCGATCCAGCGTCGTCACCGAGATGCCGACTTTCACCAGTCCGCGCTCGGCCATCGACGTCAGGATGTCGATATCGCGCAGGATGAGCGCCGACTTCGTCACGATCACAACCGGATGGTTCGCCTTGTCCAGGACTTCCAGGATCTGTCGCATGATCCGCCATTCCCGTTCGATCGGCTGATAGGGATCGGTATTGGTGCCGATGGCGATCGGCTTCACCTTGTAGCCCGGCTTCGACAGTTCTCGTTCCAGCAGGCGCGGCGCATCCGGCTTGGCAAACAGCTTCGCCTCGAAGTCGAGGCCTGCCGACAGACCCATATAGCTGTGGGTCGGCCGGGCAAAGCAGTAGATGCAGCCATGCTCGCAGCCCCGATAGGGGTTGATCGAGCGGTCGAAGGGAATGTCGGGTGAATCGTTGCGGGTGATGACCGTGCGCGGCTTCTCGACCTGGACTTCGGTCCTGAAGGGCGGCATGTCCTCGAGCGTATGCCAGCCGTCATCGAAGGCGACGCGCTCCTGGCTCTCGAATCGGCCGGCCGGATTGATCCCAGCCGCGCGTCCGCGCCGCCGATCGATCTCGATCCGCATGCCGGACGCATTCATCAGTGCATCGGCAATATCTGCCGTATTGCCGGGCTGAAAGGCAGCCTGGCTCACAAGAGACAGCTCGGTCATGTTTGGCTCCTCGCGGGCTAACCAGCCTCGCTCAATGACTTTATTCCTAAGCGAAAAAAGAGAACAATGCAAGAACAAACTTCAGAAACTGTCTGTGGCAAAACTTTGTGCAATGCGATAGATATAGGCAATGCTGACAGTGATCATGGAATGCCACAACCAGGAACCCGAGCTCGCACAGACCTTGTCCGTGCTGGTGGCCGGTGCTGTCGAAGGCCTGGTCAGCGATGTCATCGTGCTTGACCACGGCTCGACCGATGGCTCGGCCGTCGTTGCCGACGCCGCCGGCTGCCGCTTTTATCAGCAATGGGACATGAAGGACGTACTGGCTTCTGCGCGGGGTGAATGGCTGCTGCTGATCGAACCTGGCGCGCGGCTCGGCCAGGGCTGGGTGGACGAGGTCGCGGAATATGTCGCGCTGAACAAGGCGCCTGCCCGTTTCTCCGAATCGCGGCTTTATCGGTTGCCTTTCTATCGCCGGCTGACCCGCTCGACGCCACTGCTTGAGAATGGCCTGCTCATCCCGAAGCGTCAGGCACAGGGTCTTGCAGGCGAGGGCAGGGAGCTGTTGCAGCTGGCGCGCGGCCATAAGCCACGTCGGCTCGCCTCCGAGATCATTCCGTCCTGGGTCGCCCGCGAGGCGCGCCGCTGATCAGCCCTGGCTGCGCTTCAGGTGCTCGTCGAGCCTGGGCATGATTTCCACGAAATTGCAGGGCATGTGGCGGTAGTCGAGCTGCAGCCTGATGATCCCGTCCCAGGCATCCTTGCAGGCGCCAGGAGAGCCGGGCAGGACGAAGATGAAGGTGGCATTGGCGACGCCCCCCGTCGCGCGGGACTGGATCGTCGATGTGCCGATCTTGTCGTAGGAGATGCGGTGAAAGACCTCCGAGAAGCCGTCCATGCGCTTTTCGAACAGCGGCTCCAGTGCCTCAGGCGTCACGTCGCGCCCGGTAAAGCCCGTGCCCCCGGTGGTGATGACGACATCGATCTCGGGCGTCTTCGTCCAGCTCTCGACCTGATCCCGGATCGCCGTCTTGTCGTCCTTGACGATCGCCCGGGCAACAAGCCGGTGACCGGCCTCTTCGATGCGCGCGACGAGCGTATCGCCCGATTTATCGTCGGAAAGGCTGCGGGTGTCGGAAACGGTGAGCACCGCAATGCCAACGGGAATGAAGGGGCGACTCTCGTCGATACGGCTCATCGGCTCTCTCCCGGAACGGTGCGTGTGAGGAGCACATACCAGTTCGGCCGATAGGCCGAAAGCGCCAGAGCCGCCTTCATCGCCGCAGCCTCAGTCTCGTACAGCCCGAAACAGGTGGCGCCCGAGCCGGACATGCGCACGTAACCGGCAAGGCTCTGCCGCAAGAGGTCGCAGGCCTCGGCAATCTCCGGCACCAGCGCTTCGGCCGGCGGCTGAAGGTCGTTGCGCAGGGCTGAAAGCGACTGCATCCAGTCGACCGCGTTGGAGGCCGAGCCTACCTCGCCGATCGGTGGATTGTCGCGGCGCCGAAGGCTGCGAAAGATCTCCGGCGTGGAAACGGGCTTGAGCGGATTAACGAGGACCAGCGGCAGAGAGGGCATATCTGCCTTCTCGATTTCCTCGCCTATCCCACGCGCGCGCAACGGCGTCGAGGCAAGGCACATCGGCACATCGGCGCCGAGCTGCACTGCGATCTGCTGCAGCGTCTCCGCCGGCAGTTCCGCCTTCCAAAGCTTGAGCAGACCCCGCAGCGTCGCTGCCGCATCTGCCGAGCCACCGCCGATCCCCGACGCGATCGGCAGGCTCTTGTCGAGAAGAATGGAAACGGCGCCATGTGGCTGGCCGCATTCGTCGAGGGTGGCCCGAAGCAGATCACGGGCCTTCAGAACCAGATTGTCCTCGGCTGAAAGCTCGGCCCCAAAACGCCCGACGACACGGAAACTGTCTGTGTCTGCCGTCTCGAAGGTGAGTTCGTCGCCGTCCTCGGCAAAGGTCACGAGACTGTCGAGAAGATGATAGCCGTCGTCCCGCCGACCTGTGACGTGCAAAGCAAGATTGATCTTGGCCGGAGCCGTCTCGACGATCCGCTCCGGCCGGCGCTCTGCAATGTCTGTCATGCGGCTCAGGTCTTCTTGTCGTCTTTCTTGGGCTCTTCGACCGGCTTGGTCTCGACCTTTGCGGCATCAGACACGATCGGCGGCAGGCCCTTTTCGATCTTCGCCTGGATCTTCGGAACCTCGATCTCTTCCGGCTCGGATGCCAGTGCCCGCTTCCACTGATAGGTGGCCTCGAGCTTGCGTCCTACCCGCCAATAGGCATCACCCAGATGGTCGTTGATCGTGGGATCACCAGCGCGCAATTCGACGGCCCGTTCCAGTTCGACAACCGCTTCCTCGAAGCGACCGAGGCGATAATAGGCCCAGCCGAGCGAATCGACGATGTAGCCGTCGTCCGGCCGAAGCTCGACCGCCTTCTTGATCATCTCCAGACCTTCCTGGAGATTGCGGTTCATGTCGACCCAGGAATAGCCGAGATAATTCAGCACCTGCGGCTGATCCGGATTGAGCTCCAGCGCCTTGTGGAAGTTCGGCTCCGCCGTGTCCCACTTCTTCAGCCGCTCATAGGCGATGCCACGCTGGAAGAAGACCGACCAGTGGTTCCGCGCCGGGTTCGGACCGATGATCTCGATCGCCTTGTCGTAATTCTCCGCCATGGCCGCATAATCTTTGGCATCGGACAGCACGCTGCCATAGGCGAGGTAGCTTCTGATATCCTGCGGATCGGAGGCGATGAGGGCGAGCAGATGTTCGCGCGCTTCCTGAACTTTTCCGGTTTCGGCGAGCGTCAGGCCGAGCTGGAGCTCGGAAATGCGCCGCATCGGCGAGGTCTCGGGCACCTGCCGGTAAAAGGCGATCGCCTTTTCCGGCTGCTTTGCATTCTCGGCGATCCCGCCAAGCAGGATCAGTGTATCGGCGGCATCCTTGTCCAGCGCATGCGACAGCTGGAGATAGAGCATGACAGTGTCTTCGGCACCTTCACGGTTCAGCGCGCCACCGATCGAGAAGAGAACACCGGCCGCGCCTTGCGCCGCCGATGCGACGACCGGCTTCGGCTGGCCGCCGGCTTCGATTTCGGTGCGGAGCGCCTTGAAGGGGGCGAAGTTGGTGATCAGTTCGTCGCCGGCCGCCAGAGCATCGAGTGCCTTCTGCCTGTTGCCGGCCTGGGCCTCAAGGGTCGCGAGTGCGATGACTGCACGGGCAAACGTGTCCGGCGCCGTCGCCCCGCCATTGCGATCGGTAACCGTGTCCGTCAGCGCCTTGCGCGCGGCGTCGACGTCGCCGATCATCGCGGCCATCACGCCGGCATTGTAATTGCTGAAAATGCCGTACCAGCTCGGACCATCGAGATCCTGCACGAGTTTCAGGGCTTCCTCGCCCTTGCCTTCGCCGACCTTGGTCCATGCGATCAGCAACTGGTTCATCAGCCGGTCGAGATCGTTTGGTCCCTGGTACTTGAAGTGCTCGAGCGCCTGCGCAAAGTCGCCATCGCGGATGGCGCGAAAGCCGAGAGCCACTGAGGTGACGCGCTCAACCGCCGGATCGTTTTCCAGAACCTTGGCGAGATCTGCGCCCTCGTCGAACTCGCCGTTCATGATGAGCGAGATCATCAGCCGCTGCTGAAGCTCAAGTTCGTTCGGCGTAAACTCCAGGGCCTTCTTGTAGAACTTCACAGCACTCGGATAATCGCGATCCGCTTCCGCTGTCCGGGCGGCCAGGAAGGCGCCCGCGAAGGAATCGACGCTACCGATATCGAAACTCTCGGCTTCCGTGGGCTGGGCATTGGCAGCAGCAAGCGCCAGCGGCGCCTGTGAGACGCTGAGCAGCAACGCGAGCGCGGTGCCGGCGAGAGTGCGAAGGGCAAAGCTTTGCCGCATGAACGAGCCTTTCAAGAACCGAGAGCAACCGCAGGTCGCCCGCGCGCGGGCGATTGGCGATGATTCATGGATAGAATGGCTTTTTTGAAGCAGCCCCGCAAGGCAATCGCTGGATCTGCGTCAATTCACGCGCGAGATGCAGAAGTCGATCACGTCGTTGAGGGCGCTTTTCCACGGCGTCTCGGGCAGGGGCGCCAAGGCGTCGCGTGCGATCGTGCCGTAATGCTGTGCCCGCTGGATCGTGTCGGTGAGCGCGCCATACTTGCCGATCAGGCCGAGTGCCTTTTCGAGCCGCAGATCATCGTTCTGCCCGCCTTCGATCGATTCCTTCCAGAATTCCCGCTCCGCAGCCGTGCCACGACGATAGGAAAGAATGACGGGCAGGGTGATCTTGCCTTCGCGGAAATCGTCTCCGACATTCTTGCCGGTCTCGGCAGCCTTGCCGCCATAGTCCAGCACGTCATCGACCAGTTGGAAGGCGAGGCCGAGATTCATGCCGTATGACTTCATCGCGCTGCGGGTCGCCTTGTCGGTGCCGGCAACGATCGGGCCGACCTCGGCAGCAGCCGCAAACAGCGCTGCGGTCTTCGCGCGGATGACGGCGAGATAGTCGTCTTCCGTCGTCTCCATGTTCTTGGCGACGGAAAGCTGCAGCACTTCACCCTCGGCGATCACGCAGGCCGCGGTCGACAGCACGTCGAGCGCCTCGAGCGAGCCGACTTCGACCATCATGCGAAACGCCTGACCGAGCAGGAAGTCGCCGACAAGGACGCTTGCCTGGTTGCCCCAGATGGTGCGGGCGGTGTTCTTGCCGCGCCGCAAATCGCTTTCGTCGACCACATCGTCATGCAGAAGCGTCGCCGTATGCATGAACTCGACGGAGGTCGCGAGCTTGATGTGATGGTCACCCTCGTAACCGAACATTGACGCCGTCGCGAGTGTCAGCATCGGGCGCAGTCGCTTGCCGCCTGATGAGATCAGGTGGTTCGCCACCTCCGGGATCATCTGAACGTCCGAGCCTGCCTTCGACAGGATCAGCTGGTTGACGCGCTCCATGCCGCTTTTGGTCAGGTCCACCAGAGGCTTGACGGATGCCTGTTTGTTTTTGCTTTCCTCAAGCGGTATGACTACGCCCAACGCACCGGACTCCTGTTCAGTTTGGTTGCCGACCATAAAAAGCCGGGAAGGCCACGGCAAGGGGCGAATTGCCTCGGCCTGTGCCTGAAAGCCGGTTTAGCTGTTAACAGTGAGTTCTGAAATCGATGCATGAGATCATTCGCAGCAACGACGTCGTCCTGCTCTCCTTTGCCGAAAGCCTGATGCGCGACGCCGGGATCGCCTCGATGATCGCAGACCAGTCCATGAGCATCCTCGAGGGCTCGCTCGGCATGCTGCAGCGTCGCCTGCTGGTGGATTCCGATTGTATCGATCAGGCGCGCCGCATTCTCACCGATGCCGGCCTGGGTGCCGAACTGCGCGATCCCGAGGCTTGAGGACGATATGGCGGCAGGCTCGGAGCCCCTCGTCGAACAGATAGCGGCAGAGACCGTCGATGCCTTTCATCGCGGCCGCTTCCATCTCGTGCAGCCGGTTGGACATGGCCATCGCGCAGGCATGGATGCCATGCTGCTCGCCTCTCTGGTCGTGGATGATCGCCCGATCCGGCTTGCCGATCTCGGCGCTGGAGCAGGAGCCGCCGGTCTGGCCGTCGCTACCCGCCTGCCGACAGCGTCCGTCGTCCTGGTCGAACGCTCGCCGCACATGGCCGCTTTCGCCCGCAAGAGCCTCGCCTTGCGGGAAAACGCAGAGCTTGCCGTGCGCGCCGAGGTCATCGAGGCCGATGTTACGCTGACCGGCAAGGCGCGCTTCGCAGCCGGCCTCCCCGATAACAGCTTCCATCACGTCATCATGAACCCGCCTTTCAACGATCCCGGCGACCGCAAGACGCCGGATGCCCTGAAGGCCGAGGCCCATGCGATGACGGAGAATTTGTTCGAGAGCTGGATCCGAACCGCCGGCGCCATAACGACTCCCGGCGGGCAACTCTCGCTGATCGCAAGACCCCAGTCGATCGGCGAGATCATTGCCGCCTGCGGCCGGCGTTTCGGCGGCCTGGAGATCACGGCGATCCATCCACGCGAGGGCGAAAATGCCACCCGTATCCTGGTCACCGCGATCAAGGGCTCACGGGCAAGGCTCCAGCTGCGCGCGCCTCTCCTGATGCACGATCGGGCGGAAAGCCATGCCTTCGCCCCCTTGGTCGACGACCTGAGCAACGGCCGCGTGGGTTATCGACGGCTGCGTTGAAAACACTCATTTTTTGAGCAAACCATTGTGTTTGCGCCGGCGCGTCTTACATCTCCGGTCAGAGTGATGATCCTGAGGAGTTGAAACGCGACCATGGCAGACTTTCTGAAACGGCTGGTTCCCAAGCGCTTCCAGAAGAAGGGTATCGTCATTCCGGTCGTCAGGCTGCACGGTCCGATCATGAGCGGCGGCTCGCGCTTTCGCCCTGCCTTGAACCTTTCCTCGGTTGCCGGCCAGCTGGAAAAGGCATTCGGCATGAAGGATAGCCCCGCCGTGGCGCTGTCGATCAACTCGCCGGGCGGTTCTCCTGTTCAGTCGCGCATGATTTATGACCGTATCCGGGCGCTGGCCGAAGAAAAGAACAAGCGTGTACTCGTCTTCGTCGAGGATGTCGCAGCGTCTGGCGGCTACATGATCGCGATCGCTGGCGACGAGATCATCGCCGATGCGACTTCGATTGTCGGCTCGATCGGCGTCGTCTCTGGCGGTTTCGGCTTCCCCGAACTCCTGAAGAAGATAGGCGTCGAACGCCGTGTCTACACGGCGGGCGAGAACAAGGTGATCCTCGATCCCTTCCAGCCGGAAAAGGAAAGCGACATCGAGTACCTGAAGACGCTGCAGCTTGAGATCCACCAGATCTTCATCGACATGGTCAAGGCCCGTCGCGGCACGGTACTTTCTGCAGATCCGACACTGTTCTCCGGTCTGTTCTGGACGGGCCGCAAGGGCCTGGAACTCGGGCTTGTCGATCGCCTCGGCGGCCTGCGCGACGAGATCAAGACCCGCTACGGCAAGGATGCGCGCCTCGAACTGATCGGTGCCCCGAAGGGCCTCTTCGGCCGGCGGGCACCTGGCATTGGTGCTTTTGCCGCGCCTGACGAGATTGTGGTCCAGGCGGTCGCCGGCCTTGCCGAGACGCTCGAAGAAAAGGCACTATGGAATCGCTACGGTCTTTGACCGGCGTGATGAAGAAGGGCGTAACGGCGAGGGGACATGGCGCAGCTGATATTTCTGACGATCCTGGTGGGTGGTGCCTGGTTGCTCTATCGCCGCTTCGTCGCGGATGCGGAGAAATTGGCGGCCAAATCGCGGGCCGAGGAAAAAGAGCGCGAGAACCAGGCGATCGGGACCCTCATTCAGGATCCCGAGACCGGAGAGTATCGGCCCCGGCGCGAGGATGACGATTGATCGATATCCCTCTGTCTTGAGTTCGGCACGTCGAGACGATACCTAAGGAAAAATAGCGGCGTTCAGGGCGTTTTGAGCCCCGCTTCGCGTATCGCCAAGTCCCGGAGTCCCATGAGCCAGACCATGAATTTTCTCGGTATACCGGGGCGAGTGGCAGACGATATAAGTGCATTCGACTGGAGCAGCACATCGCTCGGGCCGCCCGAAACCTGGCCGCCCGCCTTGGTGACGACGCTTCGGCAGGTTCTCGCCACGCGTCAACCCATGTGCTTCTGGTGGGGAGACGATCTTCTCCAGTTCTACAACGACGCCTATCTGCCGATGCTCGCCGGCCGGGAGAAAAGCGCGCTCGGTCAGCCGTTTCGCGAGTATTGGGCCGATCTCTGGGAGGGCGTCGAGCCATTCGTGCTGCGTGCTCAGGCGGGCGAGGGCACCTGGATGGAGAACCTTCCCCTGCGCATCCTCCGCAACGGAGTGATGCAGGACAGCTTTTGGACCTTTTCCTATAGCCCTCTCTATGATGACGAGGGAGCGATTGCGGGCATTTTGAACGTGGTCACCGAGACCACGAGCGCGGTTTTGGACCGTCAGGCGCTGCAGCAGGCCTATCTCGAGGCGCAGAAACATCTCGACGAGCGCGAACGGCATGAGGACGAACTCAAGCTTTTGAACCGCGAACTCGCGCACCGGATGAAGAATACGCTCGCCATGGTCCAGTCGATCGTCAGCCAGAGCTTGCGCGGCGCAACCTCGATCCCGGAAGCGGCAACGACGATTGGCGGACGCATCCAGACGCTGGCCAAGGCGCAGGACGTGCTGACGGGCATGAGTGTCACGGCCGCCGAGATCACTGCGATCGCACGAACGGCCGTCGCACCGCATGTCGACGGCGAAGACCGGATCTCGATCGTCGGTCCTCAGGTCTATCTTTCCGCCCAGCAGGCGCTTGGTCTGTCGCTTGCGATCCACGAGCTGGCCACCAATGCCACGAAATACGGTGCCCTTTCGCGGCCGGAAGGCCGCATCAGCGTCCGCTGGAGCAAGGGTGAGGGCAATGGTTTCACCTTCGACTGGCAGGAAAGCGGCGGCCCGCCGGTCACGGAGCCGACCCGTCGTGGTTTCGGCTCGCGGCTGACCGAACGTGTTGTATCCGATCTCTTTCAAGGGCAGGCTGCCATACGCTTCGAGCCGGCAGGCGTGTCCTTTTCGCTGATCGGCAAACTGCACAATGCGGACGATCTCGACAAGTGATCCTTCCATGCTCGTCGGCCATGAGCCGAGACGCTTGACCCTTCCGCCCGCTCATGGCACCAGACGGGCCGCAACCTGAGCCAACCCGATGGATAGCCCGATGACCACGCCCCTTGCCCCGCACATGGACCCCAAGCGCTCCTTTCAGGCGCTGATCCTGACGTTGCATGCCTATTGGGCGGACAAGGGTTGCGCGGTGCTGCAGCCCTACGACATGGAAGTGGGTGCTGGCACCTTCCATCCGGCAACGACGCTGCGCGCGCTCGGCCCTAAGCCCTGGCGCGCCGCTTACGTGCAGCCCTCGCGCCGCCCGTCCGACGGCCGTTACGGCGAAAACCCGAACCGCCTGCAGCACTATTACCAGTACCAGGTCATCCTGAAGCCGAACCCGTCCAACCTGCAGGAACTCTATCTCGGCTCGCTGAAGGCGATCGGGCTTGATCCGCTGCTGCATGACATCCGCTTCGTCGAGGATGACTGGGAAAGCCCCACGCTCGGCGCCTGGGGTCTTGGCTGGGAGTGCTGGTGCGACGGCATGGAAGTCTCGCAGTTCACCTACTTTCAGGCCGTCTGCGGCATCGACTGCTCGCCGGTCGCGGGCGAACTCACCTACGGCCTCGAGCGTCTGGCCATGTATGTCCAGGGCGTCGACAACGTCTATGACCTGAACTTCAACGGCCGCGAAGGCGAAGAGAAGATCTCCTATGGCGACGTCTTCCTACAGGCCGAGCAGGAATATTCCCGCCACAATTTCGAGTTCGCCAATACCGAGATGCTGCACCGCCATTTCATCGATGCCGAGAAGGAATGCCAGGCCCTGCTCGCCGCCGGCGCACCTTTGGACAGTGAAAACCAGCGCCTGCACAAATGCGTCTTCCCGGCCTATGACCAGTGCATCAAGGCATCCCACATCTTCAACCTGCTCGACGCCCGCGGCGTGATCTCGGTGACCGAACGCCAGGCCTATATAGGCCGCGTCCGCGCGCTGGCCAAAAGCTGTGGCGAGGCCTTCCTGTTGACGGATGCGGGCGGAGCGAATTTCGGGCGGGCGGCGTAACGACCTTCGCGTCGAAATGGTTTGAACCCTGAACGAGATGGTCATGACTTTCTCGTGTTGACCCGCTAACGTGCGGCCATATCAGCTGGGAGCCTGCCATTCATGTTCACGACACTTGCCATTCTGGCCGCCATCGGCGCCTACCTCGTCTTCATCTACAACGGCCTAGTCAAGGCGCGGCAGATGGCCGAGGAAGCATGGTCGGGCATCGATGTGCAGTTGAAGCGCCGGGCAGACCTGATCCCGAACCTGATTGAGACGGTGAAGGGTTATGCCGGCCACGAAAAGGGTACGCTTGAGAGCGTCATCGAGCTGCGCAACAAGGCGCAGGCCGTGCCGGCGGGCGATGTCGCCGGCCGCGCCCAGGCCGAAGGCCTGCTCGGGGCGGCGCTGGGTCGGATCATCGCGCTTGCCGAAGCCTATCCGGATCTGAAGGCCAATGAAAACTTCCTCGAGCTGCAGCGCTCGCTGGAAACGGTCGAGGGCGAGATCCAGATGTCACGCCGCTATTACAATGGTGCCGCCCGCGATCTGAACGTCAAGGTCGAGAGCTTCCCGAACAACCTCGTCGCCGGTCAGTTCGGCTTCTCGAAGAAACCCTATTTCGAGATTGCCAACGAGGCCGACCGTGCGGTACCGACGGTCAAGTTCTGACGTCCACTTCCAGCGGGTTCCGGAAAACTGTTCTAAGGTTTTCCAACCAGAACCCGCGACCGGTTAAACAGGCAAAGCACGCTTCTTTGCAGGCCTGCTTAGGACCATGCATAGAGACTGAGATCAATGACGACTGACAGTGTGACCATCCTTCCGCCCACCCATGCCCTGACCGGCCAGGTGAGCCCTCCGGGTTCGAAATCCATCACCAACCGCGCGCTTCTCTTGGCAGGCCTCGCCAAGGGCACCAGCCGCCTGACCGGCGCGCTGAAGAGCGACGACACCCGCTATATGGCCGAAGCGCTCCGCCAGATGGGCGTCACCGTCGAGGAGCCGGATGCGACCACCTTCGTCGTCACCAGCACGGGCGAGTTGAAGTCGCCGGCGGAACCGCTTTTCCTTGGCAATGCCGGCACGGCCACCCGCTTCCTCACCGCTGCCCTCGCGTTGGGCAAGGGCCGCTACGTTGTTGATGGCGACGAGCACATGCGCAAGCGGCCGATCAAGCCGCTGGTCGAGGCGCTGCAATCGCTCGGCGTTGCCATCGCCGCCCCCTCCGGTTGCCCGCCGGTCGCGATCGACGCCAATGGCGCTTTCAAGAAGAACCACGTCGTCATCGATGCCGGCCTGTCGAGCCAGTATGTCTCGGCCCTCCAGATGGCAGCGGCCTGCGGTTCCGAGCCGTTCACCATCGAGCTTGCCGGTGCCGATATCGGCGCCCGCGGTTATATCGACCTGACGATGTCGGCCATGCGCGCCTTCGGTGCCAAGGTCGAGCAGCCGACGCCGTCGTCCTGGGTAATCCAGCCGACCGGTTATACAGCGACCGATTTCCACATCGAGCCCGATGCCTCTGCCGCCACATATCTCTGGGGCGCGGAAGTTCTGACCAAGGGTCAGATCGACATCGGCACGCCGTCTGACGCTTTCACCCAACCAGACGCCAAGGCCTATGACGTGATCGCCCAGTTCCCGAACATGCCTGCCGTGATCGATGGCAGCCAGATGCAGGACGCGATCCCGACAATCGCCGTGCTCGCGGCCTTCAACGAGACGCCGGTGCGTTTCGTCGGCATCGAGAACCTGCGCGTCAAGGAATGCGACCGCATCCGCGCCGTCTCGACAGGGCTGAACAACATCCGCGAGGGCCTGGCCAAGGAAGAGGGTGACGACCTCCTGGTCTTCTCCGACCCCTCGCTCGCAGGCCAGTCGCTGCCGGCTGACATCGACACCTTCGCCGATCACCGCATCGCCATGAGCTTTGCGCTCGCGGGCCTTAAGATCCGCGACATCACCATCCTCGACCCCGGCTGCGTGGCCAAGACCTATCCCGCCTACTGGGATGCGCTCGCCTCGCTCGGCGTTGACCTCGTCAGGAACGATTCGAGATGACCTCACTGCTTCGCCTGTGCTCCGCCTTCCTTCTCTTCATCTGGATGGCATGCGGCGCGCAGGCTGAAGAGGTCATCCGCGGCTACCACGCGGATATCACGGTCCTGCCCGACGCCACGATCGAGGTGACGGAAACGATCACCGTCAATGCCGAGGGCAACGAGATCAGGCGCGGTATTTTCCGCGACTTCCCGCTTTACGCGCGGGACGCGCGGGGCCGTCGCCAGAAGGTCGATTTCGAGCTGATTTCGGTCGAGCGGGACGGTCGGCCAGAGCCCAATCACACCGAATCCGTCTCCGGCGGCATCCGCATCTATACCGGCTCGGCCGACGTCTTCCTGCGGCCAGGTGAGTATGTTTACACAATCACATACCGGACCGGTCGTCAGATCCGCTATTTCGACGATCACGACGAACTCTACTGGAACGTCACCGGCAATGGCTGGCTCTTCCCGATCGATCGCGCGGGCGCGACCGTCACGCTGCCAGATGGTGCCGTTCCGACCAGAACCACCCTCTACACCGGTCCATCCGGCTCCACCGCTCAAAACGCCCGTGAAATCCCAGGATCGAACGGTCTCGAATTCCAGACCACGCAGCCGCTTGGCCCGGGCGAAGGCCTGACCATCGTGCTCGCCTTCGACAAGGGCGTGGTCGCAGCACCCTCGTCGGAAGACAGCACCTGGTGGTTCATCCGCGACAACCTCAACACGATCATCGGCTTCGGCGGCCTGGCCGTCATTTTCCTCTACTACCTGCGCTCCTGGGCAGCCGTCGGCCGCGATCCGCCGAAGGGCGTCGTGGTCCCGCGCTGGGATCCGCCGGAGGGCATCTCGCCCGCGCTCGTAAACTACATCGATAACAAGGGCTTTTCCGGTGCCGGCTGGACAGCACTTGCCGCAGCCGCGCTCAATCTCGCAGTCGCTGGCTATGTCGAGCTCGACGATCTCGACAGCAGCATCACCATCCGCCGCACGGGCAAGGCCATTACCGGCAAGCTGCAGTCCGGTGAGGCCGCTCTGATTGCGGAAATTCCGTCAAGCGGCGACACGCTTGTCATCGACAAGGCCAACGGCAAGAAGGTGCAATCGGTCGGCAATCGCTTTCGCCAGGCGATCGAAAAGGAACACCGCAACAAGTATTACAAGGGCAATGCCGGCTACACTTCGCTCGGCATCGGCCTCTCGATCGCCGTCGTCGCCTCGCTCTTCATCTTCGGCGACCTCGACGAGGACGTCTACGCGCTGATCTTTGTGCCCACCTTCTTCTCGGTGTTCTTCGGTACTTTCACCATCGGGCTGGTCAACTCGTTCAGGCGGGGCCGCTCTCTCTTCAGCAAGATCATCGCCATTCTGGCGCTGGCCCTGATCGGCTTCGTGGCGCTCTCCACCATGGGCCTGATGCTGATCTCCATGTGGATGGACCTCGAGTCCACCCACCAGTTCCCAGTGCTCATCGCCTTCGGCGGCATTCTTCTGGTCAACCTGCTGTTTTTCTTCCTGATGGGCGCGCCGACGCCGCTTGGCCGCAAGCTGATGGATGGCATCGAGGGTTTGCGCATCTATCTGACGCTCGCCGAAAAGGACCGCATGAACATGGCAGGCGCCCCGACGATGTCGCCCAGTCATTTCGAAAAGCTCCTGCCTTATGCGGTGGCGCTGGGAGTGGAGAAACCGTGGAGCACGGCCTTCGAAACCTGGCTCGCGACAGCCGCCGCCGGTGCCGCGGCCGCTGCCTACAGCCCCGGCTGGTATCACGGCAGCAATCCCGGCGGCTTCGGTGACCGCATCGGCGGCTTCTCCTCCTCCATGGCCTCGACGATCGCTTCCACCATCCCGACACCCCCTCCTTCCAGCTCCTCGTCCTCCTCAGGCTTCTCCGGCGGCTCCTCCGGCGGCGGCGGTGGCGGTGGCGGCGGGGGAGGGTGGTAGTCCTCGACAAATGTATCGTGTGATGATACACTTGTGATCTCGGAGGCATTACATGATCCGGTCCTATGCGAGTGCAATGACGGAGACGGTGGCCTCTGGAAAAGCGCCTAAGGGCTTCCCCGCAGATCTTCTCAGGCGTGCGGTCGTCAAGTTGACGCTGATCGACAATGCCACCTCCCTGACAGATCTGATGCGCCCACCCGGCAACCGGCTGGAAGCTCTGAAGGGAGATCGGGCTGGGCAACATTCGATCCGTATCAACGACCAATGGCGGATATGCTTCGTCTGGTCCGATAACGGTGCCGATCAGGTCGAGATCGTCGACTACCACTGAGAAGGAGACATGCCATGACAACCGTCCTGCCGCCCGTCCATCCCGGTGAAATTCTGCGCGATGAGTTTCTGGAGCCCATGGGGCTGACCGCTGGCGCCCTTGCGCGCCTCTTGAATGTACCACGCACCCGGATCGAGCGTCTGGTTGCGGAGCATACGTCACTGACGCCCGATACTGCGCTTCGCCTCGCTCGGTATTTCGATATGTCGCCGCAGTTCTGGATGAACCTGCAGACGAGCTATGACCTGAAGACAGAAGCGACAGCAAAAGCCGCAGAGCTGGCTGCCATTCCCGTGCGAACCGATCTGTCCGCCGCCTGATCCACCCGCCATTTTGCACGCATCCATGGATGACTTTTGCCGCGCGGCTTGCTAAGTCCCGCGCAGCCTTCCGCAACAGCTCATAAAGTCAGACCCGATGCCCGATCTCCTGCTCGAACTCCGCTCCGAAGAAATCCCCGCGCGCATGCAGCGCAAGGCGGCTGGCGATCTGAAGAAGATGGTCACCGATGCGCTCGTCGATGCAGGTCTGACCTATGAGGGCGCGCGCGAATACTGGACGCCGCGCCGCCTGACGCTGGATATCCGCGGCCTCACCGCCCGCTCGGCCGACGTCAAGGAAGAGAAGAAGGGCCCGAGCGTCTCTGCACCGCAAGGAGCCATCGATGGCTTCCTGCGCGGTGCTGGCCTCACCTCGATTGACCAGGCCATCATCAAGACCGATCCGAAGAAGGGCGACTTCTACGTCGCCTACATGGAAAAGCCCGGCCGTGCGGCGGAAGAGATCATCGCCGATGTGATGCCGGGCATCATCCGCACATTCCCCTGGCCGAAGTCGATGCGCTCCGGCTTTGCCTCCATGCCCAAGGGTTCGACCTATGGCGGCATCGAGGGCAAGGGCATGGAAAGCCTGCGCTGGGTGCGCCCGCTGCAGTCGATCGTCTGCACCTTCGGCCCCGAGCATGACGAAGTCCAGGTCATCCCCTTCGAGATCGACGGCATCGTCGCCTCGAACATCACCTATGGCCACCGTTTCCACGCGCCGGATGCCATCACCGTCCGTCGCTTTGATGACTACGTCACCAACCTCGAACGCGCCAAGGTCATCCTCGATGCCGAGCGCCGCAAGGACATGATCCTGCACGACGCCCGCGACATCGCCTTTGCCAATGGCCTCGATCTGGTCGAGGACGAGGGCCTTCTGGAGGAAGTCTCCGGCCTCGTCGAATGGCCGCAGGTCCTGCTTGGCACCTTCGAAGAGGACTACCTCTCGATCCCCGCCGAGATCATCCGCCTGACCATCAAGACCAACCAGAAGTGTTTTGTCGTCCGCCCGCAGGGTGAGACCGACAAGCTTTCCAATCATTTCATCCTGATCTCCAACATCCAGGCCACGGATGGCGGCAAGGAAATCATGCATGGCAATGGCAAGGTCGTGCGCGCCCGCCTGTCGGATGCGCTGCACTTCTGGAAGCGCGACCAGGGCGACCTGCCGGACCTCGACACGCTGCAGGCGTCGGCTGCCAAGTTCGACCTGGATCTCAAGAAGCCGCTCGACCAACGTATGGCGAAGCTCGATGCGCTGAACGTGACCTTCCATGCCAAGCTGGGCACGCAGGGTGAGCGCGTCGCGCGTATCCGCGAACTGGCGAAGGTGCTGGCGCCTGTTGTCGGCGCCGATGCCGCCCTCGTTGACCGCGCCGTGGTGCTCGCCAAGGCCGACCTGCGCACCGAAGCCGTCGGCGAATTCCCCGAACTTCAGGGCGCCATGGGCCGCAAATATGCGCTCCTGCAGGGTGAGGATACGTCTGTCGCTGCTGCCATCGAAGACCACTGGAAGCCGAACGGCCCCTCGGACCGTCTGCCGGAAGACAAGGTGGGTCTGACCGTCGCGCTCGCCGACAAGCTGGATACGCTCACCGGCTTCTGGGCCATCGACGAAAAGCCGACCGGCTCGAAGGACCCCTATGCGCTGCGCCGTGCAGCGCTTGGCGTGGTGCGGATGATCCTGGAGAAGGGGATCAGAGTTCCATTAATCGGAGTCTTTGCTGGGGCATACGCCGCACTTCTAAATGCTCTTGGTAGTCGCTTCGAGATTTTGAACCGCTTTGATAGCGCATATTCTGATTTGATACCCACGTCCGATGAGATGGCATCGCTTCTTGCTGATCCTATTCTCAACCTGGCGCTGAACTATGATGGAAAATTTGTCGCTTCGAATTGGCGCACTGACGAGGGCCAAGCCGGTATTGCAGCAGCCCGAGTATCAGACGCGTATTTTGCCGCAATGGGTTCGAACAAGAATGCGCTAGAGCGTCAATTCTCTGGCCTCGACGATAGCGTGGAAGCGGACAGATATCATCGCACGCAGATGAGTTCATTGGTTGTAAAGGCAGCAAATGAGATCAGGGATCGCATCATCGAACAGTCTGACCTCCTCTCCTTCTTCCACGACCGCCTCAAAGTCTACTTGCGCGACCAGGGCGCCCGCCACGACATCATCGATGCCGTGCTGACGCCTGACGCCGACGATCTCCTGATGGTCGCCCGCAAGGCCGAAGCCTTGACCGCCTTCATCACCTCGGAAGACGGCCTGAACCTGCTCGCCGGCACCAAGCGCGCCACCCAGCTCTTGGCCGCCGAAGAGAAGAAGGGCACCGTCGTCGCCGATGGCGTCTCGGAAGCGCTGCTGAAGCTTGAAGCCGAGAAATCCCTCTTCGCCGCCATCCAGTCCGCTTCGAAATCGGCAGCCGAGGCCGTGGCATCGGAAGACTTCCGCTCCGCCATGCAGGCGCTGTCGACGCTGCGCGGCCCGGTCGACACGTTCTTCGAGGACGTCCTGGTCAACGACGAGGACGCCGCCATCCGTGCCAACCGCCTGGCGCTCTTGAAGGCGATCCGCGAGGCGACGGCCACGGTCGCGGATTTCTCCAAGATCACAGGCTGAATGTTTAGGACCCCGCTTTGGCGGGGTCTTTCGTTTCCAGTGACTGTTTTCCGGCCTCGGTGTCTTGTGATACTCTCGACGCGAAGACAGCTGGAGACATCCCCATGAACAAGCCTGTTCAGGTCACCATTGCCGAGCCCTATGACAGCTTCGTCGAGTCCCAGCTCGAAAGTGGCGCGTTCAAGTCTGCCGAAGACGTGGTGGAAGCCGGCCTCAAGCTTCTGAAGGAAGAGCAGGCGCGGATCGAATGGCTGCGCAATGCGCTGATCGAGGGCGAAAATAGCGGGCCGTCTGTGCCGTTCGATCCCGAAGATCTTATGGATTCTGTCCGAGAAAGATGGAAGAGCCGTGGCTGAGATCCGGCTTAGTCCTGCCGCACGCCAGGATTTTCTCGACATCGGTGACTACACGCGGGATCGATGGTCGGAGGCTCAAGCCGAACGATACCTCAGGCAGATCCTTGCGATGATCGGGGAAATCGGAATCCATCCGTTTTCAGGCAGCGAGGTATCTTTATTGCGGCCTGGTTACCGCCGCAGGCGTTGCGGCTCACATCTGATCTTCTATGTCATTCTGGAGGATGGCATGGTGGAAGTCGTGCGCATCATTCACGAGCGAGCCGACCATCTGGGTAAACTGGACGACTGACCTTGATGCCCCCCAAGATCCTCATCAGCGCCTGCCTCCTCGGCCGCCCCGTGCGTTATGACGGCAGGGGCAAGCTGTTGCACGATCCCCTGATTGAACGCTGGAAGGCCGAGGACCGGCTCGTCGGTTACTGTCCCGAACAGGCCGGCGGCCTGCCGACGCCACGTCCACCCGCTGAAATCGAAGGCGGCAAAAACGGTGACGATGTGCTTGCCGGTCGTGCCCGCGTGCTGGAAGTCACGGGCGGCGATGTGACCGAAGAATTCATCCAGGGTGGCCGCAAGGCCGTCGCCTTTGCCCGGGAGCAGGGCTGCGAGATTGCGCTCCTCATCGACGGCAGCCCCTCCTGCGGTTCCGGGTTCATCTATGACGGCTCGTTTTCCGGCACGCGCCATCCGGGTTTCGGCGTCACGGCGGCCCTGATGCGTCAGGCCGGCATCGACGTCTTCTCCGACCGGGAACTCGACAAGCTCGAAGCGCGCATGAAACGCATCCGCTGAAACGAGAAAGGCCGCCGAATTTTTCCGGCGGCCTCGTGTTCATTGAAGCGGGGTTCGCTTAGCTCGCCATGCGATACTGCTGCTGGCCACCGCCGGCCTGGCTGGTCTTGAAGCTGCGGATCAGGTCCAGCAGGTCGCCGGTATCGTTGGCGAGAACCTCGGCCGAGGCCGTGGTTTCTTCGGCCATCGCCGCATTCTGTTGGGTTGCCGTATCGAGCTGGTTGACTGCCGACGAGATCGACCGAAGTGTCGTGTCCTGCTCCTGGGCGCTGTGCGAGATCTTCGAGACGATGTCGTTGGCGCTGGCGATCTGGTCGGAAATGCGCTTCAGCGCTTCGCCGGTCTGGCCGACCAGTTGCACGCCCTGTTCGACCTGGGCCGACGAGCGGGCGATCTGGTCCTTGATCTCCTTGGCCGCAGCCGCCGAGCGCTGGGCAAGCTCGCGAACTTCCTGCGCAACGACCGCAAAGCCCTTGCCGCTTTCGCCGGCACGGGCCGCCTCGACACCGGCATTCAGTGCAAGCAGGTTGGTCTGGAAGGCGATTTCGTCGATCACGCCGATGATCTTGGTGATCTCGGCGGAAGACTGCTCGATGCCGCTCATCGCATTGATCGCCTTGGTGACGATCTCGTCGCTCTGGCGAGCCTCGTCGCTGACCGTGCCGACGCGATTGGCGGCTTCCCGTGCGCCATCCGCCGTCTGGCGGACCGCGACGGTGAGCTCGTCGAGGGCGGCAGACGTCTCTTCAAGGTTCGCCGCCTGACGTTCGGTGCGGGTGGCAAGTTCACCCGAAGCGCGGCGGATCTCTTCCTTCGAGACGGCAATGTCGTTGCCCTTGAGGTTGACGCGGGCCATGGCTTCTTCGAGACGGGCGAGTGCTTCGTTGAAGTTGTCGCGAAGTCCGGCGTATTTCGAGCCGAGATCGGCGCAGCGTACGGTGAGGTCGCCGTCGGCGAGCTTTTCCAGCGACTGGCCGATGGTCGAGACAACATGCGCCTGCTGGCGGGCTTCTGCGAGCTGTGCTTCGGCGTTCTGGCTGCGTTCGCCGTCGAGTTCGCGTTGCTGCTCTTCCTGGCGGGCGGTCATGGCGTGGCGCTCGCGCACCTTGTCCTGCAGGCTCTTGGTTGCCTTGGCCATCATGCCGATTTCGTTGGCCATGTCCGTGTGCGGAATGGCGATGGCGACATTCTCGTCCGCAACGGCTTCCAGCGCGTCGTGAATGGCCTTCAGCGGCTTGGTGATGTTGCGGATGACGAAATAGGCCGCGATCAGCGCGAGCACGAAGATGCCGGCGGACATGCCGACCGTCTTGATGATGCTGGAGCGAATTTCCGCCTTCAGGTCGTCGGTATAGAGGCCCGTGACAACGACGAGGTTCCAGGGTTCGAAGGCCTTGCCGTAAGCGGCCTTGGGGAAGCTGTAATCGTTCGGGTCCTGGCCAGGCTTCGGGCCGATGAATTCCACAAAGCCGCCACCGGCGCGACCGAGCTTGACCAGTTCGTCGCGGTAGAGGAAGCCGTTCGTGTCGCCCTTGCCCTTGCCGGAATTGCCGACCAGCTTGGCGTTCGGATGGAAGATCATCGCCACGTCGTAGTCATAGGCGAAGAAATAGCCGTCCGGCTCGAAGCGCATCTTCCCGACTTGCCCGTAGGCGAGCTTCTGGGCTTCTTCGACGGAGAATTCGCCAGCCGCGGCACGGTCGTTGTAGTCCGTCATGACCGAGAGCGCCGATTCCACTTGGGTCCTCAGAAGTTCATAGCGCTGCTGATAGATGGTCTCGGTGGAGGAGCGGACCTGCAGATAGGTGGCGGCGGCAAAGGCCGCCATCAGGCCACCGATCAGCAAGATCAGCTGGAGGGAAATGCGGAGGTTTTTCATGGGCGAGGGAGCTTTCGTCTGTCGTGCGGTTCGGGCGCCGGGGAGATGGATCAGTCGAACGGATCGGCACGTCATGTCCCGAAGATTTGCAGACAGTCTCGCTTTCAAAGATTGAAATGATTTTAAGCAGCCATGCATATGGCGCTGTGAGAATATACCGGTGATATTTAGGGGGTGCATACGGCATAACGCCCGGGACTGGGGCCGGGCGTTATGTCCGTGTCGACCACGAGAGACCGCCGCGCCCGGATCGTTAGGCGGGCGGATGGGGGATCAGTTGAGGCGCAGGTCGAAGCCTGCAAGTGCCGGCGCCTTGTCGGCCGTGGCCGGTGCATCGACGGCGGCGGTCGTCGCGCCATGGTCGATCTCGTTGGCGGCGGGCAGGCCGCCTGCGACGATGGTCGAGCCATCGGTTGCCCAGCCCGTCGCGGATGTGTAGACCACGACAGGCGAGCCGCCGAGCCAGCTTTCCACCCGCTTCAGCTTCTTTTCGCCATCGACATCGACCACTTCCGCGGTCTGGCTGCCAGCCGGCACCGTGGGGACCTGGTAATCTGTCCGTCCGACCCGCGCAGCGGGCGGCGGGCAATGGGCGCAATCGATCGTCAGAATGCTCGGCTGGCTTGCGGAAAGCCCCGTCACGGTCGAGATCGATCCGGCCTGAGCCGGCATGGCAATGGCCGAGACGGCAAGGATCATGGATGTCGAAACGATGAAACGCATCACGTTATTCCCCGATTGTTGGGATGAACATTAGCGATCGTTTCTTTCGATCCGGTCAGGAGCTTTGGTAAAATTTGAACGATTGATCGATTTCGTGTCGCAGTCCGCGCGAGAGCGTTTGCCTGTCAGGCCTTTTCGCGCTCGATCGCCCGCCAGCCGATGTCGCGGCGGCAGAAGCCGTTCTCCCACTTTACGGCGTCAACCAGCCCATAGGCCGCAGCCTGGGCCTCCGCAACGCTCGTGCCGCGGGCGGTGGCGTTGAGCACGCGGCCACCGGTCGCAACGAGCTGTCCGTCCTTCATCGCCGTGCCGGCATGGAAGACCTTGGCACCATTGGAGGCCTCGGGCAGGGCGGTGATCGCCGTGTTCTTATCGTATGAGGCCGGATAGCCCTTCGACGCCAGAACGACGGTCAGGGCCGGATCATCGCTCCACTCGGCCGTGACCTGATCCAGCGTGCCGGTGGCAGAAGCATGGAGGATCGCTAGAAGATCGCTTTTAAGCCGCATCATCAGCACCTGGCATTCCGGATCGCCGAAGCGGACATTGTATTCGATGAGTTCCGGGCCCTTGGCGGTGATCATCAGCCCGGCGAAGAACACGCCCTGGAACGGGTGCCCCATCTCCGCCATCCCGCGCATGGTCGGTTCGATGATCTCCTTCATCGTCCGCTCGACCATCTCAGGCGTCATGACCGGTGCCGGCGAATAGGCGCCCATGCCGCCGGTGTTCGGCCCGGTATCGCCATCGCCGACGCGCTTGTGGTCCTGGGCGGTCGCAAGTGGCAGCAGCGACTTGCCGTCGGACAGGCAGAAGAAGCTCGCCTCCTCGCCGTCGAGATAGGCTTCGACCACGACTTCCGCACCAGCAGCACCGAAGGCGCCTTCGAAGCAGTCGTCGATGGCAGCCAGCGCCTCGTCCAGCGTCATGGCAACCGTTACACCCTTGCCGGCCGCAAGCCCGTCGGCCTTGATGACGATCGGCGCGCCCTGCTGGCGCACATAGGCCTTGGCCTTGGGCGCATTGTTGAAGCGCTGATAGGCGCCGGTCGGAATGTTGAACCGGGCGCAGACATCCTTGGTAAAGCCCTTGGAGCCCTCGAGCTGTGCTGCGGCGGCCGATGGCCCGAAGACGGCAATACCCGCCTCGCGCAGCCTGTCGGCAATACCAGCCACCAGCGGCGCTTCCGGTCCGACCACGACGAAGTCGATCGCCTTGTCCTTGCAGAACTGCACGACCGCAGCGTGATCCTCGGTATTGAGCGCAACAAGTTCCGCCTCTTCGGCGATCCCAGGATTGCCCGGTGCGGCATAAAGCTTGGTCAAAAGCGGCGACTGGGCAATCTTCCAGGCCAGCGCATGTTCGCGTCCACCCGACCCGATCAACAAAACCTTCATCACCAGCCTCCAGAGCCACAAGGGAATGCCCGGCGGTTAAGGGGAGGGAGGCAAAAGGTCAAGCCGAATTGACCACGGATGGTCCTGCTTTCCTGTGAAGTGGGCCGCAGGCCCGTTGCCTTGCCGCATTCGCCCGCTATGGTCCGCCTTCACACGAGCAGACGGAAGACCCATGGCCGACGACATCAGATCCATTGCCGCCCTCATTGCCACCGAGATCAACGCCCGCCCTGAGCAGGTCATATCGGCTGTCGGCCTGCTCGATGAAGGCGCGACCGTGCCCTTCATCGCCCGCTACCGCAAGGAAGTGACCGGCGGCCTCGATGATACCCAGCTGCGCAATCTGGCCGAACGGCTGATCTATCTGCGCGAGCTTGCCGCCCGCCGGAAGTCGATTTTTGAGAGCATCGACGGCCAGGGCAAGATGACCGACGAGCTCGCCCGCAAGATCGCCCATGTCACCACCAAGGCCGAACTCGAAGACCTCTATCTGCCCTACAAGCCGAAGCGCCGCACCCGCGCCGAGATCGCCCGCGAGAAGGGTCTCCAGCCGCTGGCCGACGCGATCCTTGCCGACCGCACCAGCGATCCGCAGCAGCTTGCAGCCGGTTACATCACCGAAGAAGTTCTCGATGTGAAGGCGGCGCTCGAAGGTGCCCGCGATATCATCGCCGAGCAGATCTCGGAAAATGCCGATCTGATCGGCCGGTTGCGCAACGACATGAAGGATCGCGCGATCCTCTATTCCAAGCTCGTCGACGGCAAGGCCGAGGCAGGCGCAAAGTTTTCCGATTATTTCGACCATTTCGAACGCTGGGCAACCGTGCCCGGCCATCGGGCGCTCGCCATGCTGCGCGGTTGGAACGAGGAGTTCCTGTCGCTTTCGATCGAAGTCGACCGCGATGATACATCCCCTGTTAAAACCAGCCAGCGCATGATCGCCGCCGCCTATCAGGTCGCAGGCAAGGGCCCCGCCGACCAGTGGCTGTTGGAGGTCGCCGGCTGGACCTGGCGCGTCAAGCTTTCGGTCTCGCTATCGCTCGACCTGATGCGCGAGCTGCGCGAACGCTCCGAGGAAGAGGCGATCCACGTCTTCGCCCGAAACCTGAAAGACCTGCTGCTCGCCGCCCCCGCCGGCTCGCGCCCGACCATGGGCCTCGACCCCGGTATCCGCACCGGCGTCAAGGTCGCCGTCATCGATGGCACCGGCAAGGTGGTCGAAACCACGACCGTCTATCCTTTCCAGCCGCGAAACGATATTCGCGGCAGCCAGACCGAACTCGCCTCGCTCATTCGCAAGCACAACGTCGAGCTGATCTCGATCGGCAACGGCACCGGCAGCCGTGAGACGGAAAAACTGGTGGCCGACATGCTCGCCCAGTTCCCGTCCACCGCGCCGAAGCCGACCAAGGTCATCGTCTCCGAAGCTGGCGCCTCGGTCTATTCGGCCTCGGAAACCGCAGCCAAGGAATTCCCCAATCTCGACGTATCCCTACGCGGTGCCGTCTCGATTGCCCGCCGCCTGCAGGATCCGCTCGCCGAACTCGTCAAGATCGAGCCCAAGTCGATCGGCGTCGGCCAGTATCAGCATGACGTCGATCAGGGCCGTCTCGGCCGCTCGCTGGATGCCGTCGTTGAAGATGCGGTGAATGCCGTCGGCGTCGATGTGAACACGGCATCCGCTCCGCTGCTTGCCCGCGTCTCCGGCCTCGGCAAGACGACGGCGGAAGCCATTGTCGCCCACCGCGACGAGACCGGCCCCTTCGGTAGCCGCAAGGACCTCTTGAAAGTGCCACGTCTCGGCGCCCGCACCTTTGAGCAATGCGCCGGCTTCCTGCGCATCCCCAATGGTAAGGAGCCGCTCGACGCGTCCTCCGTCCACCCGGAAGCCTATGGCGTGGCGAAGAAGATCGTCGCCGCCTGCGGTCGTGACCTGCGCTCGCTGATGGGCGACAGCGCGACGCTGAAGAGCCTCGACCCGAAGCGCTTCATCGACGAGCAGTTCGGCCTGCCGACCGTCAAGGACATCCTAGCCGAACTCGAAAAGCCCGGCCGCGACCCGCGTCCAAGCTTCAAGACCGCGACTTTTGCCGAGGGGGTGGACGAGATCACCGACCTCAAGGTCGGCATGACGCTCGAGGGCACCGTCACCAATGTCGCCGCCTTCGGCGCCTTCGTCGATATCGGTGTGCATCAGGATGGACTGGTCCACGTCTCGCAGCTTGCCGATCGCTTCGTCAAGGATCCGCATGAGGTGGTGAAGGCCGGCGATGTCGTGAAGGTCCGCGTCGTCGAAGTCGACGTCAAGCGCAAGCGCATCGCACTTACCATGCGGAAAGACGGCGGCGAGGCGCAACAGCCCTCGATGCGCGGCGATGCCAAGGGCAATGCCAGCGCCATGAAGCATTCCAACGCTCGCCCGCCGAAGCCGGAACAGCCGGCGATGGGTGGCCTGGGTGCGGCGCTCGCCGAGGCCATGCGCAAGAAATAGTATAAAGAAACAGGCCGGAGCTCATCACTCCGGCCTGCCCATCGCCCCTCGAAAGGTACCGCTCAATGAGCGGCTGCACAGTCCTGGCAGAATGGCGTATGCGGCACAGCTTTCAGCCGCTCGATCGAAATCGGCTCTCCGCATGTCACGCATTGACCATACCGCCCCTTGGCAATTCGGTCCAGAGCGGCATCGATCGCCCGCAATTCCTCCTCGCCGACCTGGCCGAACTCCTCCAGCACTTCGTCGTTCTCCGCCTCGGTGGCGCGTTCGGTGCTGTCGGCACTCTTCAGGGTGCCGAGATCGCTGTCGATCTTTTTCAGCCGCCGCTCGATCTCGTCCTTGCGGGCGAGCAGGATGCGTTCGAAATGGGCTGTGTCCATGGCTTCTACGGGGTTCTCCATCATAACATCACCGATCGACCAGCACGGAGATCTTCGAGTGGCGGACCACCCGGTCTGCCGTGGCGCCGATGAAGTAGTTCGAGAAATCGGGCACATGCGAACCGACGATGATCAGGTCGGCATTGTGCTCCTCGGCCGTCGCCAGGATCTCGCGGGCAGGGGCGCCGGAGCGGATCTCGATATGCGCGCTGACACCCGTCTTTTCCTTGAGCGTGACGAGCTTGGCCTTGGCATCGTTGATCGCGCCCTCGATGAGGTCGACCGGAACGTCGATCGCCAGGTAGCCGGGGATGTCCTCGATGATGGTCAGAAGCACGATCTCGCCGCCCGCGTCGAGGAGGGACTTGGCCTTGGTCAGGATCGTCTCGCCGACTGCAATGGCTGCCGGATCGACCGGAACGATGATCTTCTTGTACATCTTGCTCTCCTTTGTCACCCACCGGGTGTTTCCTCTTTATGGGAGCAGAATGCGTCCCGCGTGGCCGCGCCGCATTGATCAGGATCAACTTTGAAGCGTGGCGGCTCGTCAATCTTTGTCGAACGATGTTTCGAAGAAATGCCATCTTTTGTGAACGATAATTCTGCCCCATATCTGGATCCAGAGGTCGCTTTCGGCCGCAGGAGAAACGTGATGACATCCGCCCATGCAGAAACCGCATCCTTTGCCCTAAGCCGTCCCGTGCATGTCGGCCGCGCCCATCTCGTCGTGCGTGATCTGGACATGATGGCCGGCTTCTACGAGAAGGCCCTCGGGCTGAAGCGCTTGGCGCATGGACCGAGTGGTGTCGAGCTCGGCGCCGGTGACCGCGTTCTCCTGACCCTGACGACGCGCGGCGATGCAGCCGCTGCGCCCCGCAATGCTGCGGGCCTCTTTCACAATGCCTTCCTCATGCCGGATCGCGCCGAGCTCGCCCATTGGCTGGCGCACGCCGCCCATCTGGGCCTCCAGTTCGAAGGCGCCAGCGACCACCTGGTCAGCGAAGCGATCTATCTGTCGGATCCCGAAGGCAACGGCATCGAGGTCTACCGGGATCGCCAGCCGAGCGAATGGACCTATCATCCTGATGGGACGGTCGAGATGGATACGCGCCGTCTCGATCTGCAGGCGCTCTATGACAGCGCTCCGAAGACCCCGTGGGCCGGCATCTCGCAGGACGCCACTCTCGGACATATTCATCTCCAGGTCGGCGATGTGCCTGAAGCGGACCGTTTCTACGAAGGCGTGCTTGGTCTGAAGAAGATGGCGAGCTATCCGGGCGCGAGCTTCTATGCCTCCGGCAGCTACCACCATCACGTGGCCGCCAACATCTGGAACAGCCGCAAGGCGCCAGCCCGCACAGGGGCTATGACCGGGCTGCAGGACTATGAGCTCGCCTTCAACGATCATTCTGTCCTGACCGATGTGCTCGCCACCCTGGAGAGCCTGGAAATCAAGGTGGAGCGGACCGCGCGCGGCTTCAGTCTCGCAGATCCCTGGGGCATCGGTCTGACGCTGGTCGCACCTCGGAGCTGATCTGCCGTATCCGAAACTCTGACCGTGTTATTCCCGGTGGAACGGATGTTGTTCCCGCACGTTGAAGGACGTCGCGAGGGAACAACATCATGCCGCCATCTGTCCGCCGAAAGAAATGCCTGTCCGGGAGAGTCCGGTGAACATGCAGGTCAACCATCGCCATAGCCCCTCCCGCAAGGTCCGCTTCAAGAAGACCGGGCTCGACTATGTCGTATCCTGGTCGGTCATCGGTCTTTTTCTGATCTTTGCGCTTGTCGCGCTGCATCTGGCTTCGTTCGTCCTCATCCCGCTGACCATGGCGATCGTCGTCGGCCTCATCCTGGGAATTGCGGCCGACCGTCTCGGCAAACTCGGTGTTCCGCCCACGGTGACGGCCGTCATCCTGTCCGGCCTCTTCCTGGTTCTGCTTCTCGTTCTGGTCAGCATCGTCTGGACACCGATCAACATGCTGGTCGAAAATGGTCCAAACATGATCAACCGCACGATCGCGTATCTGGGGAGTATTCCCTGGATGGAGCGGCCCCTGGCAATCCTGTCGCGCGGGCCGGATTCCATGGAAGCAATGCTGGAGAATTCCGGCACCATTCTCTCGACCGTTGCAGCCGGCGTGACCCCAGCCCTTATCCAGCTCTTCATCTTCATTGCCGGCCTTTTGCTTTTCCTGTCCTGCCGGCTGGCATTGCGTCGAGAACTGATCCGCGCATTTTCCGACCGAGCGCGTCGCCTGAAGGCCATCCGCCTGTTCAACGAGGTCGAGGAGGCGCTCGGCTACTATTTTGCGACGGCGGTCGTCGTTTACGGTATCTTTGGTGCTGTCGCCGCAGTGGTCGCGTGGCTCGGCGGTCTGGGTACACCGGCGCTTTGGGGTGTGGCGGCCTTCCTGCTGAGCTTCATCCCGTTTCTAGGCATAGCCATGGTCACCATCGCCATGGCGATCGCCGGCTTGCTGGTGCACGAAAGCCTGTTGATCGGCCTCCTGCCTGCCTTTGTCTTCTTCCTCCTCGATGGTCTCCTGGAAAACCTGCTGATCCCTGCGGTGATGGGCAAGCGGCTGCAGATGAACGCCTTCATGCTGTTTGTCGCCATCGTCTTCTGGACCTGGTTGTGGGGTGCCGTGGGCGCCATGCTTGCAGTCCCGCTGACGCTGATCTGCATGACGCTTTATGGCGGGATCGTGCCGCAGACCCGGATCCAGCCCAACCTTCCTGGCTGAAGGATTGTCATTCATCCGTCATGGCCAGGGCCTATGCACCGCCGAAAACCAGGAACGGTGCATCCATGACTGACACTCTCGCCCGCTTGCGGCTCGGCATCATCGCCGATCCCCAATATGCCGACCTCGACCCGGATCGGGAGCGGGACCGATACTTCCGCCGCTCGCTCGACAAGCTGGGTGAAGCCGTACAGCACTTCAATGCCCAGAACCTCGATGCCGTGGTGGTCCTCGGTGATCTGATCGATCGAGGCTGGGAGAATTTCCCACCGGTTCTTGATCTTCTCGAGACGTTGCAGGCGCCGCGCATCCTGCTGCCGGGCAATCACGACTTCATGGTCGATCCAGCGTCTCTGCCGCAGGTTTACGCCAGGCTCGGGATGCCGGCGCCCTATCATGCCGTGCGAATGAAGGGCCTTCGTCTGCTGGTTACAGATGGCAACGAGATCTCGCTCTTCGCGCCACCGGAGGGCGACCCAAGGCGGACCGAAGCCGAGCAGCGTCTGACGGCATTGCGGGAGCAAGGTGCGCCAAACGCCAACAGGTGGAATGCCGGCGTCTCCGATCGTCAGATGACCTGGATTGCCGATCAACTGGCGGCCGCCAAGGAAGGCGGCGAAGACGTCATTCTTCTCGGACACTACCCCATCTACCCGCCATCCGATCATGCGCTGTGGAATGCCGAGGCTCTCTCCGGTCTCATAGCCGAGTCCTCCGCCGCCCTGGCCTATCTCTGCGGCCACCAGCACACCGGCAATTATGCCGCGAAGAACGGCGTTCACTTCGTCAACTTCCGTGGCATGGTCGATACGGAGCATCAGAACGCCTTCGCCGTCCTTTCCATCTTCCATGACCGCATCGAGATCGCGGGACATGGTCGCGAGCCCGACCGCAGCCTTCAGCTGCGTCCCGGCAAGCGCCGTGCAGGCCTCTTCGCTGACAATTCACTGACAGCCGGCTGACGTGAATTCGTCATAAATATCTGAAACTTGCCAAGGGTGATGCTCATCACTCCTTTGTGACTTCAATCGGCTGTTCCAAGGCTGCAAACATGTCGTGCTCGCTAACGATCGCCGGCAAGTCCGGCCGAACTCTGGAGAAAAGCCGATGAAGTTGAAAGTTGTTCTGTCCGCCGCGGCGGCGATCTGTCTTGGCGTGTCCGCAGCCATTGCTGCGGGCGAACCGCAGGCCGTGCGCCAGGATGAAATGAAGAAGGTCGGCGGTGCCATGGGCGCGCTCGGTGGTATCGCCAAGGGCGAGAAGCCTTATGACGCAGATGCCGTAAGAGCAGCACTCACGACGCTTGCCGAAGTCAGCAAGACCTTCCCGGATCACTTCCCCGCCGGCAGCGAAACCGGCATGGAGAGCGAAGCCGCACCGGCGATCTGGCAGAACATGGACGACTTCAAGGCAAAGTCCGCGAAACTCACCGCCGCTGCCGAAGCACAACTTGCAAGCTTCCCGGCCGATCAGGCGGGCGTTGCCGCCGCCATGCAGGCCGTCGGTGCCACCTGCGGCGATTGCCACCAGACCTATCGTCTGAAGAACTAAGGCCCTCCCGGCGGGCGCCTTCCGATTGCCGGATCGCCCGCCGAACAGTTGCCCGCAGGGCACTATCAGACATTGGAGGCCCAGATGGCGTCGACTTGGATCAAGGGGCTCGGCATGCTCGCCGTGCTCGGTGCAGCCGGCTTCGGCACGTTCCTTTTCATCACCGCGCCTCAGCGCCAGGACCCTGCGGTCTGGGCCAATCTCGGCGAACCGGATCTCGCGCATGGTCGTGAGGTCTTCTTCGCCGGCGGTTGCACGAGCTGCCACGCACCGGCCGGTGCGACGGGGGATGCGCGGCTGGTGCTTTCAGGCGGCGCCCCGCTGAAAAGTGATTTCGGCATCTTCCACGCCCCCAACATCTCCAGCCACCCGGAAGCCGGCATTGGCGCCTGGACACTCGCCGAGTTCGGCGATGCCATGACCCGTGGCGTGGGTCGCGCGGGCGAACACCTTTACCCGTCCTTCCCCTATGGCTCCTATGCGCGCATGACGCCCAAGGATATCAACGATCTCTACGGTTTCATGAAGACGCTGCCGGCGAGTGATGCCATAGCACCTGCGCAAGAACTGGGTTTCCCCTTCAACCAGCGTTTCGTGCTGGGCGGCTGGAAGTTCCTCTACTACACCGATGCGCCCCGGGTCGAACTTGCCGACGCCTCCGACATGGTGAAGCGAGGGCAATATCTCGTAGAAGGTCCCGGCCATTGCGGCGAATGCCACACGCCTCGCAATGCGCTGGGGGGCTTCGAGACCGGCCGCTGGCTGGCCGGTGGCCCGAATCCGGAAGGCGAGGGCTCGATCCCGAACATCACGCCGGGGTCGAAGAGCATGGGCTCCTGGAGCGAAGGTGATATCGTCACCTATCTCGAGAGCGGCTTCACGCCCGATTATGACAGTGTCGGCGGCTCCATGGTCGAAGTGCAGAAGAACATGGCGGAACTGAGCGCTGCCGACCGTGAGGCCATTGCCGCCTATCTGAAGGCCATTCCGGCGGTGCAGTAAGCCTTCACTGCGCTGTTCAGCATCGCGCAAGCCTTGCCTGTCATCTTTCCGTCGTCGAACTGACTGCGGAGGGGATATGAGCATTGAACGCCGGCGGATGGAGTATGCGCTCCGGTCCCTGCTCGACAATTATCCTGATCCCGCCTTGCACCGCTGGGTGGACGAGACGGTTCGCGCCTTCGAAAAACGCCTGTCGGCCATCGTTGATCCGCGCGAGCGCGATCACGCGCAGCAGGCTGCTCTCATCCTGATCAAGACGACGCTGCAGAAGTGGTCGGAAAACCCGCCCGTTCGCCACTGACCTGACGGGACTTGTTCAGCTGGTATGTTCGGCGGCAAAGGCTGCCAGTTCTTCTTCTGCTTCAGGTCCATAGAGGCCAAGCGCTTTCAACACCTCGACTGTGAACGTATCCGGCGCCGAGCCTGCAGCCGTCACGATCATGCCGTCACGCATCGCTTGCGGCTGATCGACATAGCGCATTTCGCCACGATAGGCGGGGTACTTCTTGTGCGAAGCAAGCGAGTTGCCTGTATGCGCGACGTCATCAAGAACACCGGTCGCCGCCAGCGCGCTCGCGGCCGCACAGATCCCGCCGAGAACCTTGCCCTTGTCGCGAAACGCCGTGGCGAGCGCTGTGAAGTCAAACGCCACACCTTTTTCCCAGGCATAGCCGCCAGGAATGATCAGCGCATCGAACTGCTCGGCATCGATCGCGTCAAAGCCGATGTCGGGCGTGACCTTCAGTCCACCCATGGAGATGACGGTTTTGCCATCCGGGCTCGCCGTCACCACTTCGCAGTCGAGCCAGTATCGCGTGGCGGCCATCAGGAGCGCAGGCTCCCAGTCGGCATAGTCGTTCTGCAGGGCAATCACGATGCGGGGCATGAGTTCCTCCTTGCATCTGTCGGGTGAGGCTCAGCTCAAGGCCTGCAGGTAACGCATGCCGGTGACCGGGCGCGGAATGAAGTCCATGTTTTCGTAGAAGCGGTGGGCGGCGAAATTGCCGGTGGCAGCCGACACCGAAATGAAGTCGCAGCCGGAAGCGCGGGCGATCTGGCGGGCCCGGTCGACGAGATGCTGGCCGATGCCATTGCCGCGCTGTCCGTCGCGCACGAAGAGATGATGCAGTTCCATGCCGCGTTTGCCTTCCTGTGCCTTGTAGAGCGGCACGAGGATCGCGTAGCCGATCAGACCCTCTTCGCCGCTGTCGGCAACCAGCGCCTGGATCCAGGGCATGGGGCCGAACAGATCGCGCTCCAGCACATCAGGCGTCATGGCCGACGCGTCGCCGTGATGCTGCGCGAGCGCCAGAATCATAGCGTTGAGTTGCGGCAGGTCGCGAGGCTTGGCATGGCGAATGGCCACGATCGGCGGGCGGGGCAGGGTGAGATCTGTATCTTCGGTCATGTTGCTTTCCCTTGGTCTCATTTCGTGCCGTCAGGGGGAAAGTCGTCCGGAAAACAACAAGGCCGCCTGACGGCGGCCTGTTGACAATGTGATCTTGTCAGGCCGCCGGTTACCGGTAGGCCCAAAAATACGTGCAGGTGATGTTTGCGCGAATGTCGATCATGGCCGGTGTGATGCGCCAGTTTAAATCGATTGTCAACGGCGATCTTTTCGGATGGTCGCTGATGGAGTAGAGTCCATCAATGACCGTGAGGTGAGGGATGGCGAAGGCGACGTTAATCCGCAGGATGCGCAGCTTTGTGCGCGACGGGGTCTTCGTCGAGGTCTTGATTTGGCATGTCCCGGTTGTCGTCCGGGGTAGCCTTCATGAGTTCAAATACAGCCTCGCCCTGATTTCCGAAGGTGTATGCGTGTTGCGTTATGACAATGAGGCTGGGAAGGGTGATCACCGGCATATTGGAGCGGTTGAAACTCCTTACGCGTTTAGTGGCATAGACCAATTGACTGCGGATTTTCTGGCAGACGTGGAAGGGTGGTTGGATGACAACGCTCAAGGTTAAGATCGAAAGTCTCGAGCAGACAATGGAAGCGCTCGCCGATGTCATGAAGGCTGCTACCGGGCAGTCGGCACCACGCAGCGAGTGCAGCTTCAGTTTCCCCTCTTGGGAAGCAATGCATCGGGTTTTGACACCCAAAAGGCTTGAGATCATGAAGGTCATGACAGGGCAGGGTCCGCTGACCAAGCGCGAAGTTGCCCGACGTGTCGGTCGCGACTTCAAGGCCGTTCATGCCGATCTTGAGACCCTCTTGAACAGCGGTGTTATCGACAGGTCAGATGAAGGCGTCGTTTTCCCCTATGACCGGATCCACTTCGAGTTCGAAATCGAGTCGGCTGCGTAATCGAGCCGATCACGGTGTGAGCGACGGGAGCTGAAAGAGCTTCCTCAATGCTCGTGTTCACACAGCCCGTGATCGGACAGTGCCCGGATCACATAACAGTCGCCGATCGTATGGCATTCCCCATGCGAGACGATACGCGCAAGTTCCGCTTCCAGCTTCTTCAGCCGCGCGATCTTTTCCCTGACATCATCGAGCTGTTCGCGGGCGATGTGGTCTGCACGCTCGCAGGGCTCTTCCGGATGGCCGCTGAGCGTCAGCAGCTCCCGGATCGCCTCGATCGGAAATCCGAGATCCCGCGCATGGCGGATGAAGGTCAGTCGCTCGAGATCGGCCTTTTCGTAGCGCCGTTGATTGCCTTCCGTGCGATCCGGGGCCGAGATCAGCCCCATCTGCTCATAGTAGCGGATGGTCGGCACCTTGACCCCGGCGCGCCGGGACAGATCCCCGATCGAAAACATGAAAAAACCTCTTGAACCTCTAGTCGCTAGAGATCCTAAGGTCGATGCATGACCACATCAAGACCTGAAGGATGTCAAAGATGAGTGCTGCTTGCGGCCATGACCATGCCCCTTTCGACGGCATGTCCGACACCTACAAGCGCCGGCTCTGGCTGGTGATTGCCATCAATGCCGGAATGTTCGCCGTGGAAATGACGGCCGGCCAGCTGGCGCGTTCCCAGGCACTGCAGGCCGATGCTCTGGATTTCTTCGCCGATGCCGTAACCTATGGCATTTCGCTCGCCGTGATCGGCGCCTCGCTGAAAACCCGCAGCATGGCTGCTGCCGCCAAGGGGGTGAGCCTCTTCCTCATGGGCCTCTGGGTCTTCGGCTCCACAGTCTGGCGCGCCTTTGAGGGCGGCGTGCCAGAGGCGCCGGTCATGGGCCTCATCGGCTTCCTGGCGCTTGCCGCCAATGTCGCGAGCGTGCTTCTTCTGATGTCCTACAAGGACGGGGACGCCAATGTGCGTTCGGTCTGGCTCTGCTCGCGCAACGATGCGATCGGCAATGTCATCGTCATGATCGCAGCACTCGGTGTCTGGGGAACGGCCACCGCCTGGCCCGACCTGATCGTGGCCGGCATCATGGCAGGCCTCTTCCTCAGCTCCTCTGTCCAGATTCTCAGCCAGAGTTACCGCGAGTGGAGGGCGGGCGAAGCAATCACCCTGTCATCGTCCTGCTGCGGGACGGGGAAGGCATCCTGCGGCTCGGGGCATGATCATGATGACGCTCAGCATGAACACGGCGCAGAGCACGTGCATCGTCACCCCTGACGGATGTCCAGACGCAAGAAGGCCGGCTTGGCATCATGCCGGCCGGCCTTCTTGACCGCATCGTCTCGTCAGAATTCCTGATAGGGCGAAGGGGGTATCTCGTATTCCCGGTAGGCGGCTTCCACTGCCTGCACGCGGGAATCTGCAGGCTGGCGGTCTCGGTTCGGGCCGTTGCCGATGTCGACGATCGCCTTGCGCGAGCCTTCGACGGTCCACAAGGCCGAAGCCAGCTGGTTCGACAGAAGCGTGCTGGAAAACGTGCTCGCACCGCTGGCGCGGGGCGCGCTGGTGTTGGACGTTTCGGGGGCAGCATCCTCCGCGCCGGTCGTGTTGGGCACGTATCGGCTTTGGTAGGAGTAGCCGCTCAGGCCGCTATCGATCCTCATGGCGGACACCTCAGTTGAAGAATTAACCTTTTGTTAACCTTTCAACCTTGCGCGAAGCTTGCGCCGGTGATGCCGCTATAGGAATTGCCCCTTGCGCAATGTCGCGACTGAAAGTACGGGCCGCGAATCAAGACCTTGAGGTGAGGCTGTTTAAGGCATTGCCGAAGCAATGCCAAAAACGCACCCGTTATTGCTTGGAGCCTCGACCCCGCTGCCGCTTTAGACCTTCCCCGCCACCTTGATCGCATAGGCATATTCGAACGCGATCTCTTCCAATCGCTGGAAGCGTCCCGATTTGCCGCCATGCCCGGCAGCCATGTTGGTCTTGAGCAAGAAGGGGCCGGCGTTCGGTGCCGTGTCCCGCAGCCGGGCAATCCACTTGGTCGGCTCCCAATAGGTGACGCGCGGATCAGTGAGGCCTGAAAGAGCGATGATCGGCGGGTAGGGCTTCTTGTCGACATTGTCGTAAGGGCTGTAGGCCGCGATCCAGCGATATTCCTCTTCGGACTCAATGGGATTGCCCCATTCCGGCCATTCCGGCGGGGTGAGCGGCAGGGTATCGTCGAGCATGGTGTTGAGCACATCGACAAAGGGCACGGCGGCGATGATGCCGGCGAACTTCTCCGGCGCCATGTTGGCAACCGCCCCCATCAGCATGCCGCCGGCAGATCCGCCTTCGGCGATGATCCGGTCATAGGAGGTGAACTGCTCCTTCACCAGGTGATCGGCAGCCGAGATGAAGTCCTTGAAGGTGTTGACCTTCTTTTCCATCTTGCCGTCTTCGTACCAGGAGAAACCCTTGTCCTTGCCACCGCGGATATGCGCGATCGCATAGACGAAGCCGCGGTCAACGAGCGACAGGCAATTGGTGTTGAAACCGGCGGGAATGGTGATGCCATAGGCCCCGTAGCCGTAGAGCAGGCAGGGTGCGGAGCCGTCGAGCTTGGTGTCACGGCGGTAGAGCAGGGTGACCGGCACCTTCTCGCCGTCATGCGCTTCGGCAAACACCCGGCGGGTAACGTAGTCTTCAGGATTGTGACCCGAGGGCACTTCCTGGGTCTTGAGAAGGGTGCGCTCGCGCGTCGCCATGTTGTAGTCGAACAGCTGGCTTGGCGTCGTCATCGACGAATAGGAGAAGCGGATGACATCAGTCTCGTATTCCGCAGCGCCCTGCAGCCCCAGTGAATAGGCTTCCTCGGCAAAGGCGATCGAATGCTCTTCGCCTGATCTGCGGTCGCGGATCATGATGACCGGCAGGCCCTCGCGACGCTCCAGCCACACGAGATGCCCTGCAAAAGCCATGTGGTTGAGGATCAGACGGCCCGGCTCGTGCGGCACGACCTCTGTCCAGTTCGCCTTGCCCGGTGCGGACACCGGTGCCTGGACGATCTTGAAGTCCTTGGCATCATCGGCATTGGTCAGGATGTAGAAGACATCACCGCCTTCCGTCATCGAATACTCGACGCCTTCCTCGCGCTCGGCGACCAGCGCAGGCTCAGCCGTCAGATCCTTGGTGGAGAGCAGGCGGTATTCGGATGTTTCGTGGTCATGGATGTCGATGAAGATAAAGTCGTCGAGCAGCGAGCCGCCGACGCCCATGAAGAAGCCGGGGTCCTTCTCCTCATAAACCAGCCGGTCGGACGACTGCGGCTGACCCACGATATGGTGGAAGACCTTGGAGGGACGATGGTTTTCGTCCTGCAGCGTATAGAAGAAGCTCTTGCCATCAGGCGCCCAGACCCCGCCGCCGGCAGTATTTTCAAGCACGTCTTCCAGATCCTGCTTGCTGGCGAGATCGCGGATGCGCAGCGTGTAGTATTCCGAGCCCTTGTCGTCATAACCCCAGATGCCGAAGCTGTGGTCCGTGGTGTGGTCGATGCCGGACAGGCGGAAATAGTCCTTGCCGACAGCTTCCTTGTCGCCATCGAGCAGCAGGTCGCGGATCGCCTCGTCCTTCGGATTGCCGTCACGTGGAATGCGGAAATAGCGCGGCTGCTCGCCGCCGGTGACGAAGGCCGAGCCATAGGCAAACGGCCCGTCCTTCATCGGGATCGACGAATCGTCCTCCTTGATGCGGCCCTTCATCTCGGCAAACAGCGTCTTTTGCAGCTCTTTGGTGTCCGCCATCGCCGCTTCCATATAGGCGTTCTCGGCTTCGAGAGTGGAGCGGATGTCCGGATCGAGTATGGAGGTATCCTTGAACATGGCCTGCCAGTTGTCGGCGCGCAGCCAGGCGTAGTCGTCCGTTCTCGTGATGCCGTGACGGGTATCGGAAACAGGCTTCTTGGCGGCGACGGGCGGGGAGGGCAGGTTCTTGAAGACGGACAAGGGAGATCCTTCCGGAAATGGAAACATTCAGCTCAGCGAGAGATAGAGAGGCGAGGGGCCGCGATCAAGCGGCCGGGACGCGGGGCAGGGGCGTTGCGAGACGTCAGCCGTCCGTGCCGGCTGTCGACTTTGCCCAGTCCATGTAAAGCTCCAGCGCCTTGCGCGTCACCGGGCCTTCCTGGAACTGCGCATCGTCGAGACGCGTCACCGGCACGACCTTGGAATAATTGCCGGTCTGGAAGATCTCGTCGGCATTCATGAAGTCCTCGACCGACAGTGTCACCTCGCGCACGTCGAAGCCGGCCTGACGCAGCAGGCCCATGATGCGGGCGCGGGTGATGCCGGCAAGGAAGGTGCGGTTGGCGGCTGGTGTGAAGACCACGCCGTCCTTCACCATGAAGACGTTGGACGACGCGGTCTCGACCACATTGCCGTTCATGTCGCGCACCAGCGCATTGTCGAAGCCGCGTTTGCGAGCGTCAATGATCATGCGGCCGGAGTTCGGGTAGAGGCTGCCGGTTTTCGCATCCGTCATGGCGCATTCTGGCGTCGGGCGCCGGAAGGGGGAAACCGTCAGCGAGGAGGGCTTTGCCGTGTGCATGGGCGCTTCGAACAGGCAGAGCGCAAACCGGGTCGATTCCGGATCGGCGGCGACCACCGAGCCCATCTGGCCGTGTTCGGCCCAATACATCGGCTTGATGTAGATCGCGGTCTTGCCGTCGAATTTCTCGACGCCTTCCCAGGCGAGGCGCTCGATCTCCTCGGCCTCCATGGTCGCCTTCATGCCCATATTGGCGGCAGAGCGATTGACGCGCTGGCAATGCAGGTCGAGATCGGGCGCGATGCCGTCGAACCAGCGCGCACCGTCAAACACCGTCGAGCCCAGCCACATCGCATGCGAGACCGGCCCGATCAGCGGCGGGTTGCCGGTAAACCATTCTCCGTCGACATAGGTGAAGGTGGGGGTACGGGCGGATGTATCGACGGCCATGGCGGGTCTCCTGTTCTCGTTGCTCTGCAGCAAAGTCGCCTCAGGCTCCAAGGTCAAGGTGAAACACGCCCTCAGGACACGATTTGGCAAAGATCCGGGTCAAAACCGCCTGTCGAGGAGGATTTCCACATGAATCCAGAAGCTTGGGTGATGGATCGATCAGTGCGCCTGATGGTCGTGACAGGCAAGCGGTCCGTGCCTGCCGGCGTGGTTAAAGATCCTGTAACGGATTCCTGAAATATTGAACGAAGTTGAGATCGCGATCTTCGGTCTTGTGTACTGCGTTTTCTTGGGGGTCTTCATGAACAGGCTGCGTATCATCGCCCTGCTTTCCGCATCGGTTGCGGTCTCGTCTTCGCCGGCCTTTGCTGACGGTCTCTTCTCCGGAAACTGGTATGTCACCCTCGGCGGCGCTGGCATCTCCGCACCGACCTTCGAAGGCTCCAAGAACCGAAAGCTCTTCTTCCAGCCGATCATTTCGGTCGGCCGTGGCGGTGCGCCGCGCTTCTCTTCGCGCAACGACAACCCGTCTTTCGCGATCTACAACACCGACGTGCTGCGCGCCGGTGTTGTCGGCAAGTTCGTGCCCGCACGTGACGCCGGTACTGACGATGCGCTGCGGGGCCTCTCCGAGGTCAAGTGGGGCGGCGAACTCGGTGGTTTCGCCGATGTCTATGTCACCGACTGGATGCGCGCCCGCGCCGAAGTCCGTCAGGGCATCCGCGCCCATGATGGCCTCGTTGCCGATGTCGCGGTCGATGCCTTCACCGATATCGCGCCCGATCTCAGGGTCTCGGCCGGTCCGCGCGTGACCTTCGCCACCAGCGGTTACACCAGCGCTTATTACGGCGTGGACGCCGCCGAATCGGCTGCGTCGGGGCTCAGCCAGTACAATCCCGGAGGTGGCGTCACCTCCTATGGTGCGGGCGGGGCGATCACCTGGAGCGCGACCGACAAGATCACGATGAGCGCCTTTACCGAATACAAGCGGCTCGCCGGTCCGGCTGCCGATTCGAGCCTCGTGCAGGAACGCGGCACCAAGAACCAGCTGATGTTCGGCGTCTCCGCCAGCTACAAGTTCGGCGTCAGCTTCGACTGACGAAAAGGCCGCAGTCGATTTTGCGGCGTCCGTGGGAGCGGGCGGTTTTCTTGAACCCGCCCATGCTCTATCACTTTGACCATGAGCACCACTGAGCCGAACATCGATCGCGTCATCGACGCGCCCTCCGACAACTTCGTCTATCGCATCCTGCCGCGATGGCTCTGGCCGCATGCCCAGCTCGCCCGCTGGGATCGGCCGATCGGCTGGCAGCTCCTGATGTGGCCCTGCTTCTGGTCCTCGGCTCTCGCCGCCAATGCGCTTGCGGCCGAGGGGCGCCTGAACCTTGCGCTTTTCGTCTTCCACCTCTTCCTGTTCTTCGTCGGTTCTGTCGCCATGCGCGGCGCAGGCTGCACCTATAATGATCTGGTCGACCACGATATCGACAACCTGGTCGCCCGCACGCGGTCTCGTCCGCTGCCGTCGGGGCGCATCTCGCGCCGCAATGCGAAGATCTTCATGGTCGTGCAGTCCCTGGTCGGGCTCGTCGTGCTGCTCTGCTTCAACAGCTTCTCGATCATGCTCGGCATCCTGTCGCTCGCCGTTGTTGCGATCTATCCCTTCGCCAAACGTTTCACCGACTGGCCGCAATTCTTCCTCGGGCTGGCTTTCTCCTGGGGCGGCCTCATGGGCTGGGCCGGCCTGCACGGCAATCTCTCGCTGGCGGCGATCCTCGTTTATGTCGGCGCGGTCGCCTGGACGATTGGCTATGACACCATCTACGCCCATCAGGACCGCGAGGATGATGCGCTGGTTGGCGTGCGCTCGACGGCCCGTCTCTTCGATCGCGATACCAAGATCTGGCTGAGCGGGCTTTACGGTCTAACACTGGTCCTGCTGTTGTCGGCTTTCATCGCCGGAGGAGCGGCTTTCCCCGCAATCATAGGCCTCTTGATTGCTGCCGGGCTTTTCGCCTGGCAGATCAAGGTGCTCGACATTGATGACGGAGCACAGTGCCTGGCGCTGTTCAAGTCGAACAACCGCGTCGGCCTGATCATTTTCTTAGGCCTCGTCGCCGCCATTCCCTTCGCCTGAGCTTTGTTCAGGCGGCGCTAATCAACGCGACGATCTCGTTCCATTTCGAGACGCCTACAGCCGATATCCCTCAAAAGCCAGAGGCCCGGAAGTTGTCTTCCGGGCCTCTGGCTGTTCAGTCTTGGGACGCGATCAGTTGCGTGCGATGATTTCCTTTCCGGAAATCTTCATGGTTACACCCAGCTTGCCGGTCGTCCGGCGCACCAGAAAGCGGGGGCGACGCTCGGCGAAATAGGAGTGGCGGCGACGCGGCTGCGTCTCCTTGGTACGCACATCGCCGAGATGGTCTTCAAGCGGGCGGGCAACGCCGTCGGCCTCGACCATCAGCATCGGGATGCGGAAGGCATCCGCCCAGCCGCGCCAGTCGGCGGCGATGTCGCAGAGATCATGCGCGACCAGGAGCGGAATGCACAAATCCGGGTCCTCGTGATGCAGTTCAAGCGTGACCGTGACCTCGCCGTCGCCATGGTCGATGGCACGAGCGGCAACGCCTTTGAAGGCACGCGTCGGAAGAGCGAAGGAAAGCGGCAGGCCGCTCCCTGGAAGGACCTTGCGCAGAACGGCACCGCGCTCGTCGATGGTGATCGTGACGTCGCCCAGAGCGCCCCGCAATGCGTAAGTCACCTGCTGGGGGAACCGCGAGGGATCCAGACGCAGAGTGGCGCCGGCCCATGCTGGCTTCAAAACCGTGTTCGTCATCTTCATGCTACCCTTGTTTTACCCGAGAGCGCGTCATGTGCTCGTCTGTTCGGGACTTTTCGTCCTCTGTAGGGGCAAGATAGCCAGCCGCTGTTGGAGACAGCTTAAAAGACGCGGTAAAGAAAACCTTGCGCGGTCAAATGGTTAGTTTTGTCGTACCGCTCACGGTTTCGAAAAGGTGAAAGTCCTCTTCGATCTGTTCCATGGCGAAACGGATACCGCCTGACGGGGCTGGGCATCGACGTTAGAGCTCAAAAACGACCTGAGGCTTCTTCATGAATTCATAAAGCTTGAGGCAAGGATTTTGCGCCATACTGTGATTCGCGCGCGCTGTGTTCTCTGAGGAATTCCGATGGTTTCGACCTATCTGAGCTACAATCTCGTCAACCGTGACATCAAGGGGAGCATCAACCGCACCGCTTCGGATCCGGTCGTTGCGCGCCAGACCGAGTACTTCAAGGAGAACATCGGCAAGGTGTCGACGGTCGAGGAATTCCTCGACGACTACCAGCTCTATTCCTATGCGATGAAGGCCCATGGTCTGGAAGAGATGACCTATGCCAAGGCCTTCATGAAGAAAGTTCTGGACAGCGACCTCTCCGACGAAGACAGCTTTGCCAATCAGCTGTCGGACGAGCGTTACCGCAACTTCGCCGCCTCCTTCCAATTCTCGGCGGAAAAGACAGATCTGCAGACGGACTCCCAGCAGGCGATCCTGCTCGAAAGATACGAAGCGTCGCTTTCCGCCCAAAGCGATACGCTGGAGGCGGAAGCCTTCTACTACGAGGCCGTGATCGACAACATCACCAGCGTCAGCGGCCTGGTCAACAACAGCCGCCTGATGACCTTCGCACTCGACGCCTACGGCATCGATGGCACCTTTTATACGAAGGATCATCTGACCAAGGTCCTGACCAGCGACACGTCCGATCCGGACAGCTATGTCAATCAGATGGTTGCCAATGGTGCGGCCAATGCGTCGAACTTCCTGGAGCTTGCCAAGGCTTTCAGCTTCAATGCCGACGGCTCGCTGTCGGGCGCGACCGCCCAGACCGCAGCCCAGAAGGAAGCGACCGTCTCACTCTATGTCGACGAAGAGCAGATCTACGTTACGGATTACTACCGTCAGCGCGAGCGCGCCTATTACGAGCAGAAGATCGCGACGATCACCTCGGTCGACGAACTGACCGCCGATGCGCGCCTGTTCAACTACGTCAAGACGGCCTTCGAGCTGGGCTCGATGGGTGCCTCGACCTTCAAGCTGATCGTGACGAGCGACACCTCAGACCCGGGCAACTACGCAGCCACCAATGGTGGCGATGCCTGGGTGGCGATCGCCGGCAAATTCAACTTCGCCAGCGATGGCTCGGTCGAAAGCGGTATGACCGCGCAGGGTTCCACACAGCTCGCATCGACCAATTCGGGCTTTGCAACCTTCTACGACGATGCGGATGTAGAGCGCAAAGAGGCTTTGACCGAGCTCTTCAAGACCAATATCTCCGAGGCCGAAAACGTCGATGACATTCTGACCGACACGACGATGCGCCTTGTCCTGCAGCGTACGTTCGGTTTCGAGGCCAACGAATTCTCGGTGCGCGAACTGAGGCAGGCCCTGACCAGCGATTTCACTGATCCGAACAGCTTTGCCAACAAGTCGAAGGACACGCGTCTGATCGAGATGTCGAAGCTCTTCAACTTCGACAGCCAAGGCAATGCCGCAGTGCCGCTTTCGCCGCACAACACGCTGACGGCAACGATGATCGCTAAGCAGTTCGTCATCAACGAAGTCCGCTTCCTTGACGAGAACGAGAAGACGGCCGCCCGCGAAGCCGCGACCAAAAAGGCCGAGGTGTACCAGGAGCGTATTCAGTCGATCGACACCGTCAAGGAGCTGCTCGCCGATCGCGAAGTTATCGACGTGGTCGTCGGCGCCTACGGCCTGGATGCAGAGAATGTTACCGATGACTTCCTCAAGCAGGTTTTCGCATCGGACCTCTCCGACCCCAAGAGCTTCGTCAATCAGCAGCCGGATGGCCGCTGGGCTGAACTCGTCGCTTCCTTCAACTTTGACGCCAATGGCAATCTGACCCGCGAGACGATCGGCACGGTCCAGCAGCGTGGCGAGACCCTCGAAACTGTGAACAAGTATCTCCGGCAGACGCTGGAAGAAAACGAAGGCGCAAGCAATGAGGCCGTCCGCCTGGCGCTTTACTTCGAGCGCACCGCTCCCAACATCACCGATGCCTACGGCCTCATCGCCGACGACGCGCTCATGGCGGTGTTCCGGACGACCTTCGGATTCTCGGACGAATTCTCCAACATGGACGTCGACCAGCAGGCGCGTGTCATCAACGACAACCTCGACCTGGCCGAGCTTCAGGATCCGGCCAAGCTCGAGCGGTTCCTGCAGCGCTACACGGCCATGTACGACACGGAAAACAATGTCGGAGCTTCTTCCGCAGCCACCATTCTGGCGGGCGGAGGCGGCAGTATTTCCGCCGATCTCCTGTTCAGTCTGGCGCAGCTCAAGGCCTGATCCCAGTTTAACCAAGCAACCCGCCGCCATCTTGCCGGCGGGTTTATTTTTGGCTATCGATATATCCAAGCGGATATATCGAATGGGAGCTGATGATGATCCAAGCGCTGAGAAGTGCCGCATTTGCAATTGTTGCACTGATGGCTGTAACCGCTGCCAGCCCTATCGGCGGCATCGCTCATGCCGAAGAGCCGGTGACCGTTTTCGCCGCTGCCAGCCTGAAGGAGAGCGCCGAGAAGGTTGCTGCTGCCTGGAAGGCGGCTGGCGGTACAGATGTCACCTTCTCCTTTGCCGGAAGCTCCGCACTTGCCAAACAGATCGAGGAGGGCGCACCGGCGAATGTCTTCATCTCTGCCGATCTCAAATGGATGGATCACCTCGACAAGGCCGGTAGCGTCAAGACGGAAACCCGCGTCAACCTGCTCGGCAACCGAATTGTGCTGGTTGCTCCGAAGGACTCGTCCGCAGCAACAACCATCGCGCCAGGCTTTCCACTTGCCGCACTTCTGGGCAATGAGCGCCTCGCCATGGCCAATGTCGATGCGGTTCCTGCCGGTACCTATGGCAAGGCCGCCCTCGAAAACCTCGGCGTCTGGGAGAGCGTCAAGGACAAGGTCGCGCAAGCCGAGAATGTCCGTGCCGCTCTCCTGCTCGTCTCGCGCGCCGAAGCACCGCTTGGCATTGTCTACGAGACCGACGCGAAAGTTGATCCCGGCGTGAAGATCCTCGACCGCTTTCCCGAGGACAGCCATCCCGCCATCGTCTATCCCGCAGCTCTCACGACGGATAGCGAGAACCCGCGCGCCGCCGACTTCCTCGCTTACTTGCAGGGCGCGGACGCCCATGCCATCTTCACCGCCGCCGGCTTCACAGTGCTCGCCAAGACCAACTGAAGCCAAAACCGCCATGACCAAGCATCCGGGATGCCCCATTTGACCCTGACGGCCGAAGAATGGACCGCGATGCTCCTGAGCCTCAAGGTCGCGGCCGTTGCCGTCACCTTCTCGCTTCCGCTGGGGTTGCTGGTGGCCTGGCTCTTGTCGCGCAAGGAGTTCTGGGGCAAGTCGCTCCTGAACGGCCTTGTGCATCTGCCGCTGATCCTGCCGCCAGTCGTCACGGGTTACCTGCTGCTGATCACCTTTGGCCGCAGAGGCGCCGTCGGCGCCTTTCTGGAGCAGACCTTCGGCCTCGTCTTCTCTTTCCGGTGGACGGGTGCGGCCCTTGCCGCGGCCGTCATGGGCTTTCCGCTGCTCGTGCGCTCCATTCGCCTGTCCCTCGATGCCGTCGATCGCCGGCTGGAAGCGGCCGCCGCGACGCTCGGCGCCCCACCGCCTTACGTCTTCTTCACGGTGACCCTGCCGTTGATCCTGCCCGGCATCGCTGCCGGCGTGATCCTCGCTTTCGCCAAATCGATGGGCGAATTCGGCGCGACGATCACCTTTGTCTCCAACATTCCCGGCGAAACCCAGACGCTGGCATCGGCGATCTATACCTACACGCAGGTGCCCGGTGGTGACCTCGCCGCCATGCGCCTCACCGTGATCTCGATAGTCCTGTCGCTCAGCGCCCTCATCGCTTCCGAGTTTCTGTCACGCCGCATTGCCGCTCGTGTGGGGGCCGCCTGATGCTGGAGCTTGCGATCCGTCATCGTCAGGGTGATTTCACGCTTCAGGCCGATCTTGCGGTGGGCGAGGGGCTGACGGCGCTGTTCGGTGCCTCGGGCTCTGGCAAGACGACGTTGATCAACACCGTTGCCGGCCTGGTCCGACCTCAGGAGGGGCGCATCAGCTTCAACGGCGAGACCTGGAGCGACGCCTCGACCTTCGTACAGCCACATCGCCGCCGCATCGGCTATGTCTTCCAGGAGGGGCGCCTCTTTCCGCATCTGACGGTCCTGCAGAACCTGTGCTACGGCGAACGCCTGCTTCCGCGCGCGGAACGTCGCGAGGATCTCACCCGCATCACGTCGCTCCTTGGCATTACCGATCTGCTCGCCCGACGCCCATCCCATCTCTCCGGTGGCGAAAAGCAGCGCGTGGCACTTGGCCGTGCGCTGATGGCAAGCCCGAAACTGCTCCTGATGGACGAGCCGCTCTCGGCGCTCGATGGCGCGCTGAAGGCGCAGATCCTGCCCTATATCGAGCGCATCCGCGATGAATTCGGCGTGCCGATCCTCTATGTCAGCCACTCCGTCGAGGAGGTGGCCCGGCTGGCAACGGCCGTCGTCACCTTCGACGCCGGCAGGGCGAATGCCGTCGGGCGGCCCGATGAAGTACTTTCTATAGTGGCCCAGGCCTCCGGCGAGCTTCCGGCAGGTAATTTCATCGAAGCCGAGATCACTGGGCATCATGAGGACGACGGCCTCACAGAAGCGCTGTCAGCAGCCGGCCCGATCCTGCTGCGGCGCAGTTCGATGCCGGCCGGGACACGGGTGCGCGTCTTCGTGCCGGTTTCCGACATCGTCGTCGCGACGGATGCGGGCGAGGGGCTTTCAGCGCTCAACCGCCTGCGCGGTCACATCGTCGATCTTGCCGAGCGTGACGGAGGCAGTGTGACGCTGACCGTCGATTGCCACGGCCAGAGCCTGATTGCCGAGGTCACCCGGCGCTCGTGTCGCCAACTTGCACTCGCGCCTGGAATGCGCGTGGATCTGCTGTTCAAGACGGTCTCGATCGCTTCGGAAGGCCTGTTTCGCCAGGCCAGACGCTGACGCATCAGCCTTCGTCGTCGCCCTTGCTACCACCGGCGGCGAACTCCGCCGCCTGCATGCTTTCAAGCCATGCCAGATCACTCTTGAGTGCGTTTCGGCTCTCTGCATCCATGCGCCGGCATGCGACGAGCAAAGTCTCGCCGAACGGCGTGAGGCCCGCGCCACCGCCGCTTCTGCCGCCATGCCGGGTGAGGATCGACGGCTCCTGGAACATGCGGTTGATCTCGTCCGCAAGCAGCCAGGCCCGCCGATAGGACATGCCCATGGCCGCCCCCGCGGCCCGGATCGAGCCGTGCTCCTCAATCAGCGAAAGCAGCTGCGCCTTGCCCGGCCCGAGCCGCGCGCCGTTGGAAAGGTCAATCCGAAGCGAAAGGCGAGGCGCGCCGGTCATGGGCTCAGCCGATCACCTTGCCGGGGTTCATGATGCCGGCGGGATCGAAGGCCTGCTTGATGCGGCGCATCAGGTCGGTTTCGATGGCCGGACGGCTGGCTGCAAGCTCGTCGCGCTTCAGCTGGCCGACGCCATGCTCCGCCGAAATCGAGCCCGTATGCTTGTGCACGACCGCATGCACGACGGCATTGACCTCGCGCCAGCGGCCAATGAACTCTGCCTTGTCGGCGCCGACAGGCTGGCTGATGTTGTAATGGATATTGCCATCGCCGAGATGCCCGAAGGCGCAGATCCGTGCATCCGGCATCAAGGCATGCACGGCAGCATCCGCCTCCTTGAGGAAGGCCGGGATGCGGGAGACGGGCACCGACACGTCATGCTTGATCGATCCGCCCTCCGGTCGCTGCGCTTCGGACATGCTCTCGCGCAGGTGCCAGAAGGCATCCTGCTGGGCCAGCGAACTGGCGATCGCCGCATCCGACACGAGACCTGCCTCATGCGCTTCTGCCAAAAGCTCATGCATCATCGTATCTGCGGTCTCGGCCGAATCCGAAGTCGAGATGTCGATGAGCGCATACCAGGCATGGATCGAGGCGAGCGGGTCACGCACGCCGACAATATGCTTGGTGGTGAATTCCACGCCGATGCGTGGCATCAGCTCGAAGCCGGTGAGCGCCGAGCCGCAGCGCTGCGACGCCTTCTCGAAAAGGGCAAGGGCTGCCTCCGGTGAAGCGAGGCCCGCATAGGCCACCTGCCGCCCACGCGGACGCGGTACCATCTTCAGCACGGCGCCGGTGATCACTCCAAGCGTGCCCTCCGCGCCGATGAAGAGATCGCGCAGGTCGTAGCCGCTGTTGTCCTTCTTCAGGCGCCTCAAGCCATCCCAGATCTCGCCGGTCGGCAGAACGACTTCCAACCCAAGGCAGAGCTGGCGCATATTGCCATAGGCGAGCACGGCCGTGCCGCCGGCATTGGTGGCGAGATTGCCGCCGATCCGGCATGAGCCTTCAGAACCCAGCGACAGCGGAAACAAGCGGTCATGCGCCTCGGCCGCCTTCTGCACATCGGCAAGAATGGCGCCGCCATCGGCGACGATCACGTCGGCGACCGGATCGACTTCCCGGATCCTGTTCATACGTTCGAGCGAGAGCAGCACATCGTGTCCGTCTTCGCGGGGCACTTGCCCGCCGACAAGTCCGGTGCGGCCGCTGACCGGCACGATCGATGTGCCCGTCTCGGAGGCGAGCTTGAGGATGGCTGAAACCTCTTGGGTCGAGCCAGGCTTCAGCACCAGCGGCGAGGCGCCGTGATAGAGCCCCCGGTTCTCCGTCAGATAGGGTTTGATGTCCTCGAGCTTGGTCAGCGCATTGGCCTCGCCGACGATACCGACGAAGGCGCGCAGACGGTCCGCAAGGCTCATGGTCACATTCATCTTTGTCATCCCTCCGAGCCACGTGGTGCAGCCGCCCGCATCAGCCGGTCGTTGATCGCCTCACCCAGACCCTCGTCCGGGATGGGCGCTACGGCAATACTTGCAGCACCACTTGCATCGGCCCGCTTCAGATAATCGAAAAGATTGCTGGCCGCCTCGGTGAGGTCCGCCGTGGGGCTCAGGTTGAAAACGGCATGTGCTGTCGATGCACCGGATATGTCGCCGGGACCAAAGGTGATCAAGGCTTCCCGACCGGAGACCTCTGTCGCATTCAGTCGTACGGCAGCATTCGGCGCATAATGCGAGGCGAGCATGCCCGGTGCCTCGATCGCCGCCGTTCCAGACGTCTTTGGACGCATGACCGACTTGCCCGTGATGGCCTCAATCGCCTCGACGGCGATGCCACCCGGTCTGAGCAGCCGGATCTCGCCGTCTTCCACCTTCACGATCGTCGATTCCAGGCCAACGGGGCAGGGGCCGCCATCGACGATGACCTCGATCTTCTGGCCGAGATCGGCCTCCACATGCTGCGCCGTCGTCGGGCTGATCCGTCCGGAGGAATTGGCGCTCGGTGCTGCAAGTGGCCGGTCGAGACTGCGAATGAGCTCAGCGGTAAAGCCGACAGGCACGCGTATGCCCACGCTATCGAGCCCCGCGGTCGCCAGCGGATGAATGCCGCAATTGTCCTTGAGCGTCAGAACGAGCGTCATCGGCCCCGGCCAGAAAGCCTCCGCCAGTTGCCGCGAGATCGGATCGAAGTCGGCGTAGCGTTCCGCCATCTCGAGATCCGCCATATGGCAGATCAGCGGATTGAAGCGCGGCCGCCCCTTGGTCTCGTAGATTGACGTTATGGCTGACGGATGGGTTGCGTCGGCTGCAAGCCCGTAGACGGTCTCGGTGGGGGTCGCCACGGGAAGGTGGCGCAACAGTACCTCAGTCGCCACCGCAATGGCCTCCGCCTTGTCCTTGTCGGTAGCGATCGGGATGATCCGCGCCATGTTCGAGAGCCTTCCAGTCTGCCTTCGATCGTCCTTATCCCGTGCGGAACGAGGCGGCAAACCTCTTTTTCGGCTGAGCTAGGGGCAGTTTCCACCCTAATTTTTAAAGGGGAGCCCAAATCTTTCGAATTTTAACTACCGACGTAACTGAAAGAAAGAATTGTTCGCCTATGGTCTGGACCAAGAGACGGGAAAGCCTCACTCGGGGAAGTGGACAGATGCAGCAAGTCAAGAATCCGGCCGCCAGCATTGCGCTTCGTGTCGCGACCGCCATGCATCAGATGGGCATCGACGGTCTGCCGCGCAATTACGAACTGGTCTATGAAGCCTATTCCGGCAGCAATCCGGAGCTGGTGCGAGAGTTCATTGCGCTGGGCAAAATCAAGACCCAGGAAGCCCTCGACGAACTCGGCCGCAAATATCTGCCGCATCATCATGAAGACGGGTTGTTGAGCCGCCAGAACGGCCAGGTTCGCGCCGAGATGAGCAATTTCATCAGCCTGCTGAACGAAGAGAAAATTTCGCTGACCGATTACGGCCGCGTCATCGGCCATGCTTCCAAGACCATTCTAACCGAAGCCGATCTCGAAGGCACGCCGCTCGGCCAGTCGATCAAGATGCTGAAGGCCGCGACCGAAAAGCGCGCCCACCAGAACAGCAATGTCGTGCGCGCCGTGGTCGACAAGACGGCATCGCTCGCCGACCTGCAGCGTGAGGCCGAAGAGGCCGAAGCAGCGAAGTTTGTTGATCCGGTCACCCGTCTGGCCTCCCGCCGCGCCTTCAACAAGGCTGTGGCCAAGATCTATGTGAATCCGGAAATGCCAGTGCTCTGCGGTGTCGCCATTGGCGAGATCGACGACTATGCGCGCATCCAGGAGCAGATGGGCCCGGCGGTAGCCGAGCGTTTCCTGATGCAGGTCGCCAAGGTGCTGGAAGCCGTCTCCGGCGGTGGCGATCTCGCCTGCCGCTTCGATGCAGGCCGCTTTGGTCTGCTGCTCTACACGTCCGACCAGGAAGAGATCAGCCGCGTCGTCGAACTCGTCCGCGCCAAGCTCAAGGCCACCAATTTCGTCGGCTCGTCGACGGGTGCGCGCATGGGCCAACTCGGCATGTCCTTCGGCATCTGCTATTCCGAGCAGGCCCCGAACGCCTTCGACTTCACCAACTTCGCCGAAAAGGCGCTCGCCACCTCCAAGGCAGCCGGCGGCGACACCGTGACGATCTACGGTGCAAGCGATTATGTCTCGAAGGATTGGCTGCTCTACAAGAAGAAGCCGGTCGGCGGTTTCGGCGCCTGAGCGCCGAAGTCCACTGTCAAAGTTTTGCGATGATCTTCCTGAGCTCGGCGTCTCGCGCGCCGAGCATCAGCACGTTCCGCAGCGCCTCTTTCGGATCCACGGTCTGGAACAGCAGACCGTTGTCGCGAAACGAACGATCGATGGTCATCGATTTTGCCTCCGCCTCCGGCTTGATTGCTACGGCGAAATACATGCGTCCGTAATTCTGCTTGATCTGCTCGAAGAACACCTCTTCCCCACCGAGTTCGGCAAAGAAATTGGCGATGTAGAAGGCCCATTTGACATCGGCATACTGCGCGAAATTCGTGCGCGCCGCCGTCACATGACAGTAGCCCAGATGCGGGCTGTTGTTCAGCGTGCGGTGGAAGATGACTTTGGGGAATTTGATCGACCGGTGAAAGCCGTTGATCCGCTCATGCGTCGTCTCGGCCGCCCGCTCCAGCCGCCGCCCGGTCCGGGCTGCCACTTCCTCATAGGAAAGATACCGGCGCTCGTCCGGCAGCCAGTCCTCGCGGCTGCGCGAGATCCGACCGGTTCTGAGGAACTCGGTATGGACCGCCTTTGAGGAGGGCGGCATTTGCGTTTCCGCTTTCGGAGCCGCGTAGTATCTGAGTTTCTGCATCTTGACGCTCTGACGGTACCCGGACTGATTGCTTGAGCTTAACGCAGCATGGTTAATCATGATTTGATGGTATTCTACGTCAGCGAGGTTTCGCGAGGCTTGCCGCAGTGCAGTTCCTTGGCCGCTGCCTCAAATCGTCCATTTGCGCCATAATTTCACCGATCAGAAAGACGCCGCCGCTACACCCTTCGGAAAACAATGGGAGATTCCCGAAATCGCCGCCCTCAACCGTCGTCTGTGCGATGTCGCAAACGATTTGGGCCGTGTCGTTCTGCAATGCAGCGGAGGCCCGCGGCCTGTGATTAGATGCAGGCAAGCTCGAGGTGCTGCCCTGCTAGGGAGGGTGGGAAATCGGGAAGCCGGTCAAAATCCGGCGCTGCCCCCGCAACGGTGGTGGAGAATGCGTTTTGGCACAAGGCCACTGGGGGTAACCCTGGGAAGGCGCCGACGCGGTCCGCAAATGGACCACTCCTGAGCCCGGAAACCAGCCTTGGCAGACGGACATTTGAGGTTGCGGAGGGCGACCGGAGATAGCCATGCACACCGCCTTCCCAGGGCGACGGCAGGCTGCGCTCTCATCTCCCCCGAGTTTTTGAAACACGAGGACGACATGGATCTGCAGGCCAACGTGCTGCGCCAGCTGAAGAACCGCCGCGAGGGTTTCTCGCTCGAACAGCCATTTTACATCGACCAGGACTACTTCAAGCTCGACATGGAGATGATCTGGTATCGCGACTGGCTGTTTATCGGCCATGATTGCGAGATCCCGCGCGCCGGCAACTATTTCACCGCCCAGATCGGCGACTACCCTGTTGTCATCGTGCGCGGCAAGGATCAGGTGATCCGCGCCTTCCACAACACCTGTCGCCACCGCGGCCACCGCGTCTGCACCAAGGACAAGGGCGCCGCTGCCAAGCTCGTCTGCCCCTATCACAACTGGACCTACGACCTCGATGGATCCCTCGTCTTCGCTCGCCAGATGGGCGAGAACTTCGACAAGGCCGAATTCGGCCTGAAGACCGTCCACTGCGAAAGCGTTGGCGGCTATATCTTTGTCTGTCTGGCCAATGAGCCTGCCGATTTCGCCCCCATGCGCGCCTCCATCGAACCCTATCTGCGCCCGCATCGCCTGTGGGAAGCCAAGGTCGCCCACAAGAATACGATCATCGAGAAGGGCAACTGGAAGCTCGTCTGGGAAAACAACCGCGAATGCTACCACTGCGCCGGCAATCACCCGGAGCTCTGCCGCACCTATCCGGAAGCCCCGACCGCAACCGGTGTCCAGGGTGCGGGTGACGACCCGTTCATTTCCGAGCACTGGGCGCGCTGCGAAGCCGCAGGCCTCCCGTCCGCCTTCAACATGGATCCGTCGGGCCAGTTCCGCACGGCCCGCATGCCGCTGATAGAGGATGCCGAGAGCTACACCATGTCCGGCAAACGCGCCGTGAAGAAGCCGCTCTCCGCCGACGTTCCGATCAGCCATATCGGCACCATGCTGCTCTTCCACTATCCCACGACCTGGAACCACATCCTCGGCGACCACGCGATCTCCTTCCGCGTCCTGCCGCTGTCGGCCGAAGAGACCGCCGTCACCACCACCTGGCTGGTCAACAAGGATGCCGTCGAGGGCGTCGATTACGATCTCGAAGAACTGACCCATGTCTGGAACATGACCAACGACCAGGACCGTTCGATCGTCGAAGAGAACGCTTTTGGCATCCGCTCGCCGGCTTATGAGCCCGGTCCCTATTCCGTCGATCACGAAGGTGGCGTCATGCAGTTCGTCGAGTGGTATTCCAATTTCATGACGGGCCGCCTGCAGGGCGACAAGGCCCGCCTGTCCGTGGTGGCTTGATCATGAACATCGCCGTTACCCAATATCGCCATGTCGACGAGATGCGCCCCTGGTCCGACCGGGAGCATCTCTTGGAATGCGTCGCCGTCACGCCGGAAGCTGCCGACGTGATGACCTTCACCTTCAAGCCGAACAAGCCGGGCCTCTGGTTCCGTTATCTTCCCGGCCAGTTCGTCACGCTCGAGATCCCCGTCGGGCCTGAGCCGGTGATGCGCACCTACACGCTCTCCTCCAGCCCCTCCAGGCCCTATACGGTCGCGGTGACGGTCAAGGCGCAGAAGGACAGCATCGGCACGCGCTGGATGTTCGACAACCTGAAGCCCGGCATGGCGCTGAAGGCCTTCGGTCCGCTCGGCGACTTCTCCTATGCCAAGCACCCCGGCAAGAAATACCTTTTCGTTTCTGCCGGCTCCGGCGTGACGCCGATGATGTCGATGACCCGGGACCTCAGTGACCGCGCGCCAGACAGCGACATCACCTTCCTCAACTGTGCCCGATCGCCTGACGACATCATCTTCCGCTGGGAGCTGGAGGCCAAGGCCCGTGACATGCCGAACTTCCAGCTCGGCTTCATCATCGAGCAGCTTGGTCGCGGCCAGCTCTGGTCCGGCCTCAAGGGTCGCATCGACAAGGCAAAGATCGCGCTGCTTGCGCCTGATTTCCTCGAGCGCACTGTCTTCTGTTGCGGTCCGGCCCCCTTCATGGCGACCGTGCGCGAGGCGCTCGAAGGGGCAGGCTTCGACATGAAGCAGTACCACGAGGAGGCCTTCCAGCCGGTGAAGGCGGAGCCTCTGGTGGTGGTGGCTGACCATGCCGATGGCGAGCAGGCCACTAAGGTCACCTTCGCGATGTCCGGCAAGGACGGCCTCTGCGCCCCTGGCCACACGGTTCTCCAAGCGGCCCGTGTTGCCGGTGTCCGCATCGGGGCGGCCTGCGAGTCCGGCCTCTGCGGGACCTGCAAGGTCATGAAGCTCTCGGGCGATGTCGAGATGGACCACAATGGCGGCATCCTGGATGACGAGATCGACGAAGGATACATCCTCGCCTGCTGTTCAAGGCCGAAGGGCGACATCGAGATCGAAGCCTAGGCGTCGCCGAAGCAACCAGTTGACCGTGTAGAGAGGGCGGGTCCGGATTGGGCTCGCCTCCCGCTTTTCTGATGGGTCTCGCTACCCCTCAACCCCTTGCAGCGCAGGCCCTTGGGGTTTAGCATCCTCTGATGGAGGCTTCCGATGGCGGCATGCGATCGGACTTGGCCTCGGCCATGAAGGCCGGGTGTTCAACAGGTGTCTCCGGGTCAAGGGGGATCACGCATGAAGCTTGTTTCTGCTTTCGCCGTCGCATGCCTGGCTTTCGCCGGGTTTATGGCGTCTGGCACCGAAGTCCGCGCAGGCGGCATCGAAGTCCGCATCTACGAGCGCCATACCAGCTACCGTCACTACGAGCGCGTGACAGTCTATTCGCGCCATCACGTCTACCGTGGCCATGGCCAACGCCAACGGCTGCATCGACCGGGCTATGTCTATCACAATGGGCTCTGGCTCTCGCCGCGCTCGATGCGGGCGGGGGTGATCGTCGACAGGCCGATCCCGCGCCGCCACGTCGTGCATTATGGTGCGGGCATCAACCCGAAGCACTATAGCTGGTGCGCCGAACGCTACCGCTCCTATCACTGGCGCAGCAACAGCTTCCAGCCGTATCATGGACCGCGTCAGACCTGTCTGTCGCCCTATTACTGAGCTATTCGGGAACAATTGGCCTTTCCCTCCGTTGACGGGCACTTGCGCGCGGGAACGGTCGCTGGACCGTTGGGCGCGGAACGCGAAGCATGAACACGGCGTTAATCCTGAGTTCAGGCTGGCTTCGCTAATTTCAGTTCCAAGGTCGAGGACCGGGCATCATCGCCCGCTTCGTTCGACCCGGATAAACATGCAGGGAGAAGCATCATGAAGACTGCATTGAAGACGGCCGCCGTGGCAGCACTCGCGTCCATCATGGCCATTACCGGTATGATCCCGGCTCAGGCGCAGGTCATCCGCCCGGTCGCGCCAATCGCGGCCACGACCGACGCCACCACTGTGCAGTATCGAGACCGCTATGAGCGTCGCTTCGACCGACGCGTGGACCGCCGCATTGACCGCCGTATCGACCGCTACGAGCGCGAACGTTACTGGAACGGCCATCGTGGCTATCGCGAGCGCCGTGCAGGTCATCGCTACCACAATGGCTACTGGTACCCACTGGCAGCCTTCGCAGCCGGTGCGATCATCGGTGGCGCGATTTCCCAGCCGCGTCCGGTAGCGCCGCGCGCAGCCGGCCTCAATCCGCGCCACTATGATTGGTGCAATGCCCGCTACCGCTCCTACGATAGCCGCTCGAACACCTTCCAGCCGTATAACGGCCCCCGTCAGCAGTGCCTGTCGCCTTATTACTGATCGACAGGATCCTCTGATCCGGCTTCCTCAATGAGCCGGAAAGGGTTAACTTCAAGCCGCCCCGGCCTTTGCCGCGGGCGGCTTTTTTCATGCCCCGATCCGCCTGTTTCCTAACGGCAAAATCGCCGCGTTAACCATTTGTTAACCAAATCGGCGGTACTCCTTTCATCAACGATTTGTTTACATAGATGACCAAAGTGCTAACCGAACCTCGCTCCATCCGCATCAAGGGTAGATCCTTCCTGGCCGTCGTCCTGACGCCGGATCCGCCGTTCGACGACTGGCTTGTCCGGCTCGATGATCTCGCGGCCCGCTCTGCCGGGTTCTTCCTCGGTCGCCCCGTCGTGCTCGACGTGTCCGAGATCGAGATCGACCGTCCGCAATTGAAGGCACTGATCGCCGAACTCGCGGCGCGCAATGTCTCGATCATGGGCATCGAAGGTGGCCGCCCCTCCCTGGTCGAGCCGGGCATGCCGCCGCAGCTCAAGGGTGGCAAGCCGGCCGCCGACTACGAGGTGCCACGCAACGAAGCGGGCGAATCGGAAAAGGGAACCGGCACGGAAGAGGCCGCACGCGAGCATGCAGGGCAGTCAGCCCCTCAGGTCGTGGTGCAGCAGAGCCCGGTCTCGGCCCCGTCGATGATCGTGCGCGAAACCATCCGCTCCGGTCAGTCGGTGATCTACACCCAGGGGGATGTCACGGTCATCGGTTCGGTCCAGTCGGGCGCCGAAGTGATCGCCGGTGGCTCCGTCCACATCTACGGTGCGCTGCGCGGCAGAGCGCTCGCCGGATGCGTTGGCAATGCCGACGCAAGGATCTTCTGTCGTAAGTTCGAATCCGAGCTGGTTGCGATCGACGGTGTCTACGCGATGACCGACGATATGGATCCAGAATTGAAGGGGCATCCTGTTCAGCTTTGGCTGGAGGGGGATGCAATCATGACAGAGAGAATGACGTGAACTTGAGCGGGGATAGACAGGAGAACCACATGGGCAAGGTGATAGTCGTGACATCCGGCAAGGGCGGGGTCGGCAAGACGACCTCGACGGCCGCTCTCGGTGCAGCGCTGGCACAGCGCAATGAAAAAGTCGTCGTCGTCGATTTCGACGTAGGCCTTCGCAATCTCGATCTGGTGATGGGTGCCGAGCGCCGCGTCGTCTACGATCTCGTCAACGTCATCCAGGGCGACGCCAAGCTGCCGCAGGCGCTGATCCGCGACAAGCGGCTGGAAACCCTGTTCCTGCTGCCCGCCTCACAGACCCGCGACAAGGATAACCTGACCGCCGAAGGCGTCGAACAGGTCATCAACGAGCTGAAGAAGTATTTCGACTGGATCATCTGCGACAGCCCCGCCGGTATCGAACGCGGTGCAACGCTTGCCATGCGCCATGCCGATATGGCCGTCGTTGTGACCAATCCGGAAGTCTCCTCGGTGCGTGACTCGGACCGCATCATCGGTCTGCTCGACTCCAAGACGCTGAAAGCTGAGCGCGGCGAGCGCATGGAGAAGCATCTTCTGCTGACCCGCTACGACGCCAATCGCGCGCAGCGCGGCGACATGTTGAAGGTCGATGACGTGCTCGAGATCCTGTCGATCCCGCTGCTCGGCATCATCCCCGAAAGCATGGACGTCCTGCGCGCCTCCAACATCGGCGCTCCGGTAACGCTCGCCGATGCCCGCAGCGCGCCTGCCATGGCCTATTTCGATGCCGCCCGTCGTCTGGCCGGCGAAAACGTTCCGATCACCATTCCTGGCGAGAAGCGCGGCTTCCTCGACAAGATCTTCGCGCGGAGGGCCGCATGAGCATTTTCTCTCTGTTCCGCAAACAGCGGTCCGCACCGATGGCGCGGGAACGCCTGCAGGTTCTGCTCGCCCACGAGCGCGCCTCGCTCGAAAGCGATCTGGTGGCTATCCTGCGCGAGGAAATCCTCGCCGTGATCGCAAAGCATGTCGAATTCGACCGCGACAAGGTGCAGATCAAGATGGACCGCGACGAAGACGTCTCGATCCTCGAGATCGACGTCGAGATCCCGCGCAACGCCCAGCGCCTCGCCGCCTGATCGACCAGGTCGTTAGAAATGAGAAAGGCCGCCGCCGGGATCCCGGTCGGCGGCCTTCTTCGTTTGGGTTGAGGGCAGGGCAGGTTGCATCCGCCCTGCCGACCGAACCGTCAGCCCACCAGAGCGTTGTCGTCGCGCTTGATCGCCACGATCGTCGAGCGCGGCAGCTTGCCTTCGCCATCCGGGAAGGGCGCAGCAGGATGCTGAATGCCGGCGAACATGGTGCGCTTGTCGGCCGACCAGGTGAGGCCGGTGACTTCCGAACCCTTCGGGCCGGTCATGAAGCGCTCGATGCGACCGGTGACCGGGTCGCCGGCGAGCATCTGGTTATTGCCCTGACCAGCGAACTCGCCTTCGTTTGAGTCTTCGCCGTCGGTCTGGATCCAGACGAGACCGGTCGAATCGAACATCATGCCATCGGGCGAGTTGAACATGTTGCCTTCGTTGATGTTCGACGAGCCGGCATAGACGCCGTCCTTGTGCACGGCCGGATTGCCCGCCATGGCAAACAGGTCCCACTTGAACTTGCCATCGGCGTGGTCGTCATTCTCAGGGTACCAGCGCACGATCTGGCCGTATTCATTGGCTTCGCGCGGATTGACGGCGTTGATTTCCATCACGTCGCCACCGGCATTGGTGCGCATCTTGCCATCCTTGAGAACGGCGCGGTTTGAGTTGTTGGTCAGGCAGCAATAGGCTTCGATCGCAACCGGATTGATGGCAACCCATTCCGGACGGTCCATAGTGGTGGCACCAACCTTGGAAGCAGCCTGGCGGGTGAACACGGCGATCTCGTCGGCCTTCATGCCGGTTGTCTCTTCGGTGAGAGCCAGCCACTCGCCGGTACCTTCGTCGGAGAACTTGGCGACGTAGAGCGTGCCTTCGTCGAGCAGCTTCGAGGTGTCGCCACCCGGCACGTAGATACCGTTGGAGACGAACTTGTAGAGGAACTCGCCACGCTCGTCGTCGCCCATGTAGACGACCACGCGACCATCGCGTGCGATGACGACGGCGGCGTTCTCATGCTTGATGCGGCCAAGTGCGGTGCGCTTGATCGGCGTCGAGGAGGCATCCGACGGATCGATCTCGACGATGTAGCCGGCGCGGCGCGGCTCGTTCGGGTTCTTCGAAACGTCGAAGCGCTCGTCGAACTTCTCATAAGCATAGCGGGTCTCGGAGACGATGCCGTAGCGCTTGTAGTCCTCGGGCATTGCGAACTCGGCATTGGTGGAACCGAAGTAGCCGTTGAAGTTCTCTTCGCAGGTGAGGTAGGTGCCCCAAGGCGTCTTGCCGGCGCCGCAGTTGTTGAACGTCCCGAGACAGTCGACACCAGCGGGATCGGCAGCCGTCTTGACGAGCTCGGAGCCGGCAGCCGGACCCGAAAGCTTCATCGGCGTATTGTGATGGATACGACGGTTGAACGGGCTGTCGACGACGATTGCCCAGCCGTTTTCGCCTTCGGCCACTTCCATGACGGTGACGCCCTGCATGTTCTGCAGGATCTTCACGTCGTCGAGCGACTGCGGCATGCCTTCCGGCGCATGCGGAAGGTTGGTTTCGTTGTTGACGTATTCGTGGTTGACCGCGATCACCTGCGCGCCGCCGATGACGAACAGCTCCATACCGTCGGTGTTCTCACCGAAGACCTTGTCAGAATTCTCCAGCGATACACCCTTCATCGGGTCGATGTCGGAAGCCGTGGAGAACAGCGGCTCGCCCCAACGGGCGAGCGGCTTCCAGTTGTAGCCTTCCGGCACGTGGATGGTGTTGTCGGTCGCAATGTCGATCGGCTTGAAGGCGAAGCGCGAGGCGGCTTCCTGCGCCTGGGCCGAGGTTGAGCTCATCAGGTTGCCGACGGAGCCCATGGCAACGGCAGCCGAACCCATGGCCAGCACGCTGAGAAAGCCGCGGCGAGAGATGGCGCGTTCAACGACGCGGTCGAAGTCGGTCACGGCCGGCGGCGGATTGTGCAGCTCGTCCCACTCGTCCCAGGAGAGATGATTGGTGTTGGTGTCGGTCATGGCTGAGCCTCCTTTTGGTTGAAGTCCACCCTTCGACTAGTCAGGCTTGATAACAGGGATGTGACGAAATCGGGGCAGTCCGATAGTTGTGAAGGCGCTGATTTAGTCATTCCGGCGAAGGCCCAGCCGGTCGCCGTTTTAAGTCATTGGCGCATCTTGGCTTTGCTTCTGAGACTGCCGTTCTCTCCAGTAGCGAGGCATCGGACCGCTCACGCATCTTTATTGCGGCGGCAATCGTCACCTCGACTTTCACCTACATGGCACCGGGAACGAGGCCTCCTGTCGCATGCAAAAGATTTGACGTTTACGTAAAAATCAATTAGCCAGAAGTGAGAATAAGCCGCGCCTCCTGGGTGGGAGTCTGGGCGTGGCATGAAGCATACGCCAGATGGAGGAGCACGTCATGTACAAGGCGCCCGTAGAAGAGATCGCGTTCACCCTGAAGCACGTCGCAGGCCTCACCAAGGCCATCGAAGACGGCAAGCTCGGTGAGCTGAGCGACGACCTCGTTGATGCCATCCTCTCCGAAGCCGGCCGCTTTGCCAGTGACGAAGTCGCCCCGCTTGCCGAAATTGGCGACAAGCAGGGCGCCCGCATGGTCGACGGCAAGGTCGTGGTTCCCGATGGCTGGGACAATCTTTACCGCGCTTGGGCCGAAGGCGGCTGGAACTCGCTGACCGCGTCCGAAGATTTCGGCGGGCAGGGGCTTCCCCATATGCTGAATGTCGCCGCCCTCGAAATGTGGAATTCCGGCTCCATGGGCTTCGCACTCGGTCCGACGCTGACCATGGGTGCCGTCGATGCCGTCACCGCCCACGGCTCCGACGACCTGAAGGCGAAGTACCTGCCCAAGATGGTCTCCGGCGAATGGACTGGCACCATGAACCTCACTGAGCCGCATGCCGGCTCCGATCTCGGCGTGATGAAGTCCCGCGCCGAGCGCCGCGATGACGGCACCTACCGCATCTTCGGCCAGAAGATCTACATCACCTGGGGCGAACACGAGATCACCGAGAATATCATCCATCTCGTTCTCGCCCGTCTCCCCGATGCGCCGGCCGGCACGCGCGGCATCTCGCTCTTCCTCGTGCCGAAGTACCTTGTGAACGACGATGGCTCGATCGGCGCCCGCAACGATCTCCACTGCCATTCGCTGGAGCACAAGGTGGGCATCCACGGCTCGCCGACCTGCACCATGATCTATGGTGACGGCAAGTATGGCGATGAAGCCGGCGCCATTGGCTGGCTCATTGGCGAGGAAAACAAGGGTCTCGCCTGCATGTTCACCATGATGAACAATGCCCGGCTCGCCGTCGGCATGCAGGGTGTCGCCATCTGCGAAGCAGCGACCCAGAAGGCCGTGCAATACGCCAAGGACCGCACGCAAGGGAAGGCTCCCGGCTGGACCGGCTCCGGCATGTCGCCGATCATCGAACATCCGGATGTCGCCCGCATGCTGGTGACCATGAAGGCGCTGACCCAAGGCTCGCGCGCCATCTGCTATGTCTGCGCCCATGCCACCGACATGAGCCACCACGCAGAAGGCGATGAGGCCCGCCACTGGGCCGAGCGCGCAGCCTTGCTCACTCCGATCGCCAAGTCCTTCGCCACCGATGCCGGCGTCGATGTCGCCTCGCTCGGCATCCAGACCCATGGCGGCATGGGCTTCATCGAGGAAACCGGTGCCGCTCGCTTCTGGCGCGACAGCCGCATTGCCCCGATCTACGAAGGCACCAACGGCATCCAGGCCGCCGACCTCGTCACCCGCAAGCTGCCGCTCTCCAACGGCAACCATATCAGGGGTTACATCACCGAGCTGAAGCAGGTGGTGAATGCCGTGCGCGCCTCGAATCTCGAAGGCTTCGGCGACACCGCCGCCCGCCTCGACGCTAGCCTGTCGGATCTCGAAGACACCACCGAATGGCTGCTCTCGCAGATGGCATCAGGCAACACGTCGGCAGCGCTTGCAGGGGCGACACCCTACCAGCGTCTCTTCGGTCTCGCCTTGACCGGCGTCTACCTCGCCAAGGGCGCCCTTGCCGACGAGGACCATGGCCGCGACAACCGCCTGGCGCTCTGCCGCTTCGCTGCCGAGAACCTGATTGCCGAGACGGCTGCGCTCAAGGATCGCGTCGTCAATGGTGCCGCGAGCCTGGAAGCGGCACGCGCGCTGTTTGCTTGACGCTCCACCTCCCCCTGAAGGGGGGAGGTCGCCGCAAAGCGGCGGGTGGGGGTGACCCTGCCAAAACCAGCATATGTCGTTGATCACCCCACCCCGGAGCTGCGCTCCGACCCTCCCCCTCAAGGGGAGGGTGGGGACCACCCGAGGAAGCCGAGATGACCGACCACATCCAGATCACCCGCCCGGAAGCCCATCCCGGCGTCCTCGTCCTGCGCTTCAACCGCCCGGACAAGAAGAACGCCATCACGCAAGCCATGTACGAGAAGCTGACCGCAGGCCTGCTGGAGGGCGAGCAGGACGACAGCATCCGCGCCATCGTCTTCCTTGGCACCGAGGGCTGCTTCTCCGCCGGCAATGACATGGCCGACTTCCTCGGCTTCGCCATGGCCGGTGCCGTTGGCGAACCCGCAGCCTTCGGGCTTCTCAAGACCCTCACAGAAGTCACCAAGCCGCTGGTCTCCGGCGTCGATGGTCTGGCGATCGGCATCGGCACGACGCTGCATATGCATTGCGACTTGACGGTTGCTTCCGATCGCAGCCTGTTCAAGACGCCCTTCGTCGATCTGGCATTGGTGCCCGAGGCTGCCTCCAGCCTGATCGCCCCGCGCCTTATGGGCCATCAGCGCGCCTTTGCAATGCTGGCGGCCAGCGAAGGCTTCTCCGCTGAACAGGCGCGCGAGGCAGGTCTCATCTGGAAGGTCGTCGCCCCCGATCAGGTCGAGGCTGAGACCCTGAAGATCGCATCTTCGCTCGCCTCTAAGCCCCCGGCCGCGATGAAGATCGCTCGCGCTCTGGTAAAGGGCAGCGCCGAAGAAGTGCGGACCCGCATGCAGGAAGAGCTTGTCCACTTCGTCGCGCAGCTGAAAAGCGCCGAGGCGCGCGCCGCCTTCGAAGCCTTCATGAAAACACGCGGATAAAACGGTAGGCCCGTATGTGAGGCCTACTTATTTTTCGTTTTGCGCTTAAGTACCCATTAAATCCTGCGGGCTAATGATGAAGAGGCGGCAGAATTACCGCCTCCTCACCATGATGGTGTCGTGATCACACAATGCCCCATGACGTCCTCGCGCCGAAGTTGCGCGGAGAGTTTTTGCAGGACCGTATCGTGAAGACCAGTTCCAATCTGATGACAAAGATCCTGGTGGTCGCCTCCCTCGTGGTTGTGGCCGCCTTTACCGGATTCTCTTTCTATATCGACAGCCTTCAGCGCAATGCGACGAGTGCCGCGGTCAAGAGTGAGATTGACAGCTCCGGCCTCCAGGCGTCTCAGAGCATTGCCAACTGGCTCGGCGCGCGTGTGATGCTGACTGAACTCGCCGGCAATGCCGCTGCCAAGGCACCCGATGCCGCCGCCATCAGCGCCGCCTTCGACAACCCCGTGCTGATCCGCGAATTCATGTCGACCTATGTCGGCGACGAGCAGGGCGTCTTCACCAGTGTTCCTGTGCAGCCGCTGCCGGAAGGTTACGACCCTCGCAAGCGCCCGTGGTACCAGGATGCCGTCAAGGCCGACAAGATGGTGCTGACCGACCCTTACGCCGATGCATCGACCGGCAACCTGATCATCAGCGCCGCCATTCCCGTCAAGAAGGACGGCAAGCTCTACGGCGTTGCCGCCTCTGACTTCTCGCTCACCTCGTTGGTCGCCATGGTCAACTCGGTCGACATGGGCGGCAAGGGCTCTGCTTTCCTTGTCAAGCAGGACGGCACGATCCTCGTCCACCGGGATGGCAACCTCGTCACCAAGACGCTGAAGGACGCCTTCCCGACCAGTACCCCTGCTATCACCGGCGGTATCTCCGAAACCACATTCGCCGATGCCAATGTCCTCGTCTCCTTCCTGCCGATCAAGGGTCTGCCGCGCGACGACTGGTATCTCGGCGTGCAGATCGATCGCGATCTCGCTTTCGCGGCGATCGGCGAGTTCCGCACCGCAGCCACGGTTGCCACTCTGGTCGGCGTCGTCGCCATGATCGGCATCCTCGCAGCCCTTCTGTCGCGCCTCGTCGTTCGCCCCGTGGTGGATATGACCGGTGTCATGGGCAAGCTCGCCAGCGGCGACGTCTCGGCCGAAATTCCGGGCACGGCGCGCACGGACGAGATCGGCCAGATGGCCGCAGCCGTCGCGGTCTTCCGCGACAATATCATCGAGCGTGGTCGTCTGGCGCGTGAAGCGGATGAAACCCGCACCATGACCGAACAGGAGCGCCGCGAACGCGAAGCCGCCAAGGCCCGGGAAGCCGAACAGGTTTCCTTCGCGGTCCACTCCCTGGCCGACGGCCTCGGCCGCCTCGCCAATGGCGACCTGGTCTCGCGTATCGAGACCCCGTTTGCCGGTGACCTCGATCGCCTGCGAGTTGACTTCAACGCCTCCGTCGAGAAGCTGCATGATGCGCTCGCCACCGTCGGCCGCAATGCCCGCGCCATCGACAGTGGCGCCACCGAGATCAGATCCTCGGCCGACAATCTCGCCCGCCGCACCGAGCAGCAGGCCGCCTCGGTCGAAGAGACGGCAGCAGCACTTGAGGAAATCACCACCACGGTCAAGGACAGCGCCCGCCGTGCCGAAGAAGTCGGCCAGCTGGTGACCCGTGCCCGTGCCGGTGCCGAAAAGTCCGGCGAAATCGTCGAAAAGGCTGTCGGCGCCATGCAGGGCATCGAGAAGTCCTCCGGCGAGATCTCCAATATCATTGGCGTGATCGACGAGATCGCCTTCCAGACAAATCTGCTTGCGCTCAATGCAGGCGTTGAGGCAGCCCGCGCCGGTGAAGCCGGCAAGGGCTTCGCGGTCGTTGCTCAGGAAGTCCGTGAACTCGCCCAGCGCTCCGCGAATGCCGCCAAGGAGATCAAGACCCTGATCAGTGCGTCTGGCAACCAGGTCAAGACGGGTGTCGAACTCGTCAACGAGACCGGCAAGGCACTCGACGTGATCGTCCGCGAGGTCCAGGAGATCAATGGCCACGTCAACGCCATCGTCACGGCCTCGCGCGAGCAGTCGACCGGCCTTCAGGAGATCAATACGGCCGTCAACACCATGGACCAGGGCACCCAGCAGAATGCCGCGATGGTCGAGGAACAGACGGCGGCCAGCCACGGTCTTGCCCAGGAAGCGGCGGCGCTGACGGCTCTGCTGAACCAGTTCCGCATCGACGAACGCTCGGCAGGCACATCGTCCCACCGTCGCGCCGCCTGATCGGGCGACCCGTAATCTACAAAATGGAACGGCGCCCCTCAGGCGCCGTTTCTCGTTTCTGGTGGCAAGAGTTCAGCCTGTATTCAGTCTTTGGCTCTAATCTCTGCAACCATGTTGGCACTCGGCCGTTCGGTTCTTATCCGGGACGGTCCGAGGGTCGTCATCTGCAAAATTCCAGCTGTCAACTGTCTTGCCGAGGTTCTTATGTTGCGTTTGTTCTGTGTCGCACTCAGCCTGCTTGTCATCGCCACGCCGGCGTCAGCCGAGACGGCAGCAAATGTTTCGCTCCCCTTTGTCCTGGTCAATGATACCAGCGGCGCAATCAGCGAGAGCCAGAATACCCAACGTCAGAACCGGCCGGTCCGCCCGCAGCGCTATATCTGTGTCGTCGACCAGTCCGGTAGCGTCGGCGGTGGCGGGCAGGTGTCCTGCCCGGCCAATCCCGGCCGCGTCGGTGGTCGCTGCCGTTGCGCGAATGTCAGGGGTTCCGGCACGCTTTTGACCTACTGAGCGGGCGTCTCCTCGGGCACCACTCCAACGCCGTCGCCGACCGGATTGATATCATCGACGAAGGTGATCAGGTCCGCCATGGTGAAATGCCCTGCCGTCTTTGCCGGCAGGTGCGGCGTCCAGTCGGATCTCTGCCAGAGGAAGGAATTCTGGTCTCCGTGCACCAGCCCAAGGAAGGTCTCGGCGACGATTGTCGACCCGACTGGCCCGAGCCTCAATCCCTCATGAAGCTGCTCGGCTTCCTTCAGGATGTAGTACCAGAGTGGTGTCGTCTTGTGGAAACCGTGCTTTGCGGCAGCGTCGCCGTCTTTACCCCGGGAAAGTTGCTTGTCGCTGAGCGGCTCGAAACCCATGGCGCGAGCAACATCCTGGCCCGATGGCAGGCCGATCTGCGAACCGCGTCGGAGGTTTCGAAACGGCAGGACAAATTCCCGCGCAGCAACCGTGGTCATGTCCTCAGGATGATCGGGAAGTGTATGCAGGGCGGGCACGATCAGCGGGTCAAGCCGGCGCGCACGATTGAGCGTGAAGTTGTCTTCGAGAGGGGTTTCGAGATCGAAAAAGCGGCGCCAGTCGATCGCCCAGTTGGACGGCAGCGTGCGATGCGGTCCAAGCGGCGAGGGTGGAGGGGGCTTAGGCGCGAGGTCCCCCACGATCAGACCGGATTTGCCCGTGAAGTTGAACATGAGTTCGAGTGTGCCGTTGGCGAGGCCGCCGGGACGAAAAACGGCGTTGTGGCTGTAGCTCTCCCGAACCATGGAATGCCCCAGCCGATAGGCTGCTGCCGCAAATTCTGCCGGCATATAAGGCCGGCTGCGGAAGCGATAGAAGCGCCGGCCCTCATGCTTGATCCTGCGGATCAGGCCGGGCTCCGTCAGGCGTTCGACGAAATCGAAGAGCACGATCCATTGATAGTGCCAGGTCACGATCCGCCGTGCTTCCACGAATAGCTCCGGATCTTTCAGGCCAGCGGTCGTCTTCTTGAGATGATCGACCACCGCATTGTGGAACTTCAGCATCAGCAGGTGGAACTGCGCCACCAGCAAGTTCTCGTCGTTGCGCTCGTCAAAGATCAGCGCGCGGCCATGGGCATTGCGTGGTAGGTCGTTATCGAGCTCTGGGATCTTCCGGGGTGGTTCCTCTTCCGGTCGGCGAAGTGCGTCGGAAACCTGCGCCTTGCCGATCAGGAATTTGGGGCCCGGCAGTTTCCGGACACCCTCCTTGGCATAGAGATATGGGTGCAGGCCCGGCCCATCGCCATAGAGGGAATCGAGGTCCAGTGCCGGCGTGCGGAAGTTCTGTGTCGCCAGCGGATCGGCGCGCTGCTTGTCGAGCGGGGTCGTGTCGAGCGTAATGTCGTGATCGACGAACTGACCAAGATAGGTATATCCGGCCGGCAGTTTCGGATGGTCGCCCGTATCGCCATTGTTATCCCGCATGGCCTTTGCGAGATCGAAAAGCGCGTCATCCTCTGCATGCAGTGGCGCGAGACGCGGAAACATTTTGCCGAACTTCCCGGGGTCCGCATTGCCGGCAAGCGCCTGCAGGGATTCACGGCTCATGCCACGAACGCCATGTCCGTGTGCTGCGACTTCAGACATCGTCATTCCCCCTCTGATCACATCATTTTCTGGATGATGTGATCAGAAATGATTATCGGGGGTGGCGCAACAAATCGAATACAACCAAGAGGAGTATTTATATCTATTTCTTGCTCAGCGTTGCAACCGCCTCGACATGCGGCGACCAGAGGAACTGATCGATCGGTGTCACCTGATCGACCCGGTAGCCGCCAGCGATCAGGATCGATAGGTCACGGGCGAGCGTCAGCGGATTGCAGCTGATTGCGACCACCTTCTTCACTTGGCTTTTCGCCAGTTCCGCACACTGCACCTCGGCACCCGCCCGTGGCGGATCGAAGACGACGGCGTCGAAGGTCTTGAACTCGGACGTCATCAGCGGCCGGCGGAAGAGGTCACGCCGCTCCACGGTCACCGGTTTCAGCCCCTGCGTGTTGCGGGCGGCAAAGTCGAGAGACTTTACGGCCTTCTCGTCGGACTCCACCGCGAGCACGGAATATGCGCGGCCAAGCCGCAGCGCGAAGGTGCCGACGCCGGAAAACAGGTCGACGACTTTCTTCGCCTTGCCGATATGGGCAATCGCAAGCGCCGCCATATGCTCTTCCGCCTCATGCGTCGCCTGGGTGAATCCACCCGGCGGCAGCACGACGCGAGCGCCGGCGAAATGGAGCAGCGGCTTGTGCGGTTCGATGATGATCTCGCCATTGGCCGAGACGCGGGCGATGTCCTTGAGCCTGAGGACGGCATTGGTGACCGCGCGCCGTTCCTGGTCGCCGAGCCCGCCACGCAAACCGTCGAGCGAGATGTCGAGGCCGGTGGTCGTCTCGGTCACGGTGACGCGAAAATGCTCGGCACCACAGGCATTGGCGATGGTCTTGATCGCGTCCAGCCGGGAAATGAGCCCGTCCGACGCGATGGGACATTCCTCGACCGGAACGACATGGTGCGTCTCTGCCTGCATGAAGCCCATGACGAGCCCCTGTTCACGCCGCCTTGCGGTGAAGACCAACCGCCGCCGTTGATGCGGATGGGCCTCGAAGATCTCTCCCACGGGAGCCTCGATCCCTTTCGACTTCAGGGCGTCGATCAGCACCTGGCGCTTGAAGGCGTTGTAGGCGGGTTTTGCCATATGCTGCAGCGAGCAGCCGCCGCACACACCACCAACACCATCGGGACCGAAATGCTTGCAAGGAGGCTGAACGCGATCGGGCGAGGTGGTGGCAAAGGACATGATCGTGCCCTCGTTCTTCACCTTCGCGATCGAGACCGTTTCGCCGGGCAGAGAGAAGGGTACAAAGACCGGACCATCAGCGCCATGCGCCACCCCGTCACCCTTGGCGCCGAGGCTTGAAATCGTGACGGTTTCCGCGCTCATGCCTCGTCCCCTTCGATGTCGAGGTCGTTGTCCTCGATGTCGTCGCCATCATCGGCACCGAGCGGCTTCACACCGGCGAGCAGGAATTCCTCGTTCCCATCGCCACCGGCGATCGGGGAGGGGATGAGGCCGAGGCTTGTCCAGCCCATGTCTTCCGCCAGCCAGCGTTCCAGTTCAGCGGCCACCACTGGCGCCATCTCCGGTTCTTTCAAAAGCCCTGCCTTGCTGATCGCTTCGCGGCCTGCCTCGAATTGCGGCTTGACCAGAAGCAGGCAATGCGCGCCCGGCTCTGCCTGTTCGAGGGCAGGGGCAAGTGCCAGCTTCAACGAGATGAAGGAGACGTCAGAGACGAGGAAATCGAAGGGCTGGTCGTTGTAGTCCTCAGGCTCCAGATAACGCGCATTCAACCCCTCGAGATTGGTGACGCGCGGATCGCTGGCGAGGCGCGGATGCAACTGGTCGTGTCCGACATCGATTGCGGTCACATGAGCAGCACCACGCTTCAACAGCACTTCCGTGAACCCACCGGTGGAGGCGCCGATATCCAGGCAGTGACAGCCCTCAGGCGACAGGTTGAAATGATCAAGCGCGGCGTCGAGTTTGAGCGCCGCGCGCGAGACGTAATCCTGGGCGGGATCGTCTATATCGAACTGGTGCGTGGCGGCAAAGACAAGGCTGGGTTTGGAAACCACCTTGCCGTCCACCTTCACCGTGCCACGCTGGATGGCGTCACGGGAGCGGGAGCGGCTGGCGAAAAGGCCGAGGGCGACCAGGAGCTGGTCGAGGCGCTGGGGTTCTGGGAGCTTCTTCATGCCCCGTCAATGCGGTGAGATGCGCCGCCGCGCAAGTCTTTTTCGCGCTATTGGCCCATGGCCGTTCATTGCGGGCGCAAGAGAGTTGCGATTTGCAATGAATGATCCATTCAAGGTTTTATTAGTGATGAATTAAGCAATTGCTTCTAATGTTCAGAGGCCGGCGCGATGCGATCCTCCCTCCCAAGCAGCGCGCACCGACACAAGACTGCAGGCCCTCCTCCTCCTTCTGGCCGGCAGGAATAGAAGCCCCCCGGTTTCGGGCCCGGGGGGCTTCATTTGTTTTGGGCGCAGGTTCAAGGGAGGAACCGCATCGCGGTCGAATATTGACGACTGTCAAAAGTGTTGAGGAAATCTTTAAGCTAGATTGTGAGAACTCGCATGATTTAGCCATTCATTAATATGCGGGAACTATAATGTTCACACGTTCGCGTGATTGAACCGAGCTGAGGTGCATTGAGATCATGGGATCCAAAAGTGGCAAGCACTCCGACTCTTGCCGTGTCGGAGAGCGATTTCGGCCATAAGCGGTGAAGCTTCTGATCGCGATGTTGTCGAGGCTCTGCGTAACCAGGCATCCCGTTCGCTAACTGATCCGACAGCTTGCACTTCCGCAGGCTAGACGCACGACATCATGTGGAAACTTCCATGAAACTACTCAATAACCTCAGAACCTTGACCAAGATGATTGCGGCATTTGCCTTGGTCATCGCCATCAGCTTCATTGTCAACGTAATGAGCTGGTCGTCCCTTGCCTACCAGCAAACCGCAAACGGCTGGACGGTCCATACCTATGAAGTACTGGATCGCGTCGATGCAATCGTCGCAGCCATGGTCGATCGCGAGACCGGTGTCCGAGGTTACCTCCTCTCCGGTAACGAAGCATTCCTCGATCCCTACAAAGCCGGTTCGACGAACTACCAGGAAGCCTTCGACAAGGCAGTCCAGCTGACTTCGGACAACGCGACTCAGCAGAAGCGTTTCGCCGAATTGGATGCGTTGGTGAAGAGCTGGGTGACTGAGGTCGCCGAAAAGGAAATCGCCTTGATGAAGGACCCCGCGACCGTCGAGCAGGCGCGGGCGATGGAGATCTCGGGCGCCGGCAAGACCTATATGGATGGGGTCCGTGCCAAAGCGGGCGAAATCTCTGCCGACGAAGCAGCATTGCTGCAAAGCAGGGCGCTCTACGCGGCTGGCGCTGCCGATCAGGCGCGGATGACCCTGATCGAAGGCGCTGCCGCAATCATCGTCGCGGTCGTGGCCATCCTGTTCCTGCTGCAAAAGACGCTCGTCTCTCCTTTGCTCGCCATGGCAGGCGCCATGCGCAAGCTGGCCGAAGGCGACACCGCGAGCGCTGTCCCCGGTATGGGGCGTCAAGACGAGGTCGGCCAGATGGCCGAGGCCGTGGAAGTCTTCCGCCAGAATGCGATCACCGCACGCCAGCTCGAGCAGCAGGCAGAAGCCAGCCGCGGGGAAACAGAGGCCACCCGCCTCGCCAACCAGAAGCGCATGGAGCAGGAAGCCGAAAAGCTGCGTTTTGCGACCAGCACGCTCGGCGCCGGCTTGAAGCGCCTGGCGGACGGAGATGTCTCCTTCCAGCTCAACGAAGCCTTTTCGGCCGAATACGAAGCGCTACGCCAGGATTTCAACGCCTCCCTCAAGCAGCTCGGCTCGACACTCTCATCGGTCATGCAGTCGGTCGAGAACATCGACAACGGCACTCGTGAGATTTCCTCCGGCGCCAACGACCTCTCCAAGCGCACGGAGCAACAGGCTGCGGCACTCGAGGAGACCGCTGCTGCCCTCGACGAGATCACGGTCAACGTCTCGACCTCGTCCAAGCGTACGGATGAAGCCCGTACCGTGGCGATCCTTGCAAACCAGGATGCCGCAAAGTCGGCTGAGGTCGTGTCCAATGCCGTCGAAGCCATGCGCCGCATCGAGGAGAGCTCGCAGCAGATCTCCAATATCATCGGTGTCATCGACGAAATCGCCTTCCAGACCAACCTGCTCGCCTTGAACGCCGGTGTCGAAGCCGCGCGTGCCGGTGAAGCGGGGAAGGGCTTTGCGGTCGTGGCCCAGGAAGTGCGCGAGCTCGCCCAGCGCTCGGCCAGTGCGGCCAAGGAGATCAAGGGGCTGATCCAGAACTCCTCGACCGAGGTCGACAACGGCGTGAAGCTTGTGCGCGACACCGGTGTCGCACTGAGGGCGATCGGCGACTATGTCTCGCAGATCAACCAGCTGATGGATGCTATTGCCACCTCCGCCCGCGAACAGTCGACCGGCCTCGCTGAAGTCAACACGGCGGTGAACCAGATGGACCAGACCACACAGCAGAACGCTGCCATGGTGGAACAGTCGACGGCCGCGTCTGCCGCACTCGCCCAGGAAGCCAGCCGCCTGCGCTCCCTCGTCAGCCAGTTCAACCTGTCGGGTAGGGCCACGGCTCTGGCCCAGGTGGAACGTCGTCCGGCAGCCGTGCAGGCACCGGTACGCCGGGCACCTGCGGTCCAGGGCAATCTTGCCGTCAAGGAAGAGTGGAGCGAATTCTGATCGCACCATGCTTCGCATGAAACAAGGACGCCCCTGTCGGAATGAACCAGCAGGGGCGTTTGTCGTTTCAGGCTTTAAGGTTCGCCCTTAGGGCACGTAGCGATAGAGCCAGTCGCGGATGTCTTCGGGCAAGGCGATTGGTTCGCCGGTCTCCGGCTCCCGGGCAGTCCAGGTGATGTCGACCTCGGCGACGGTCTGTCCGTCCTTCTCCATCGCGACTTCGAACCCGACAGATTTGCCGCCGATCTTGTCGACCTGCACGGTCATGCGCACCTTATCCTCCGCTCTGAGCGGCTGATGCAGGCGGGCCTCGAACTTGGTCGGGCTGTAATGCGGCTCGTCTTCGAGCGGTGGGCGATAGCGCCAGAAGTGGCGCACCGCCTCTTCGGCATGGATGACATAGGCGGCAGCCTGCATTTCACCGGTCGGAGCAATGTCGCGATAGGCGACAACCAGTGTGCTCACCTCAACCCGTTCCGTCTCGTCCATGCAGTCCCCTGGTGTTTTCATGTGTTAGCGGCATCTAACGGCATAGGGACTGGCTTCACAAGCGCGCAGAACGACAGGCACAGGCGAGACGCCCCGCATGGACTGGGTAAAACCCGGATATGAGGTGGAAGATGACGGGCGGTCGCATTATCTTCTGCTCAACCCCGGAAGGATGCCCATGGCCACCCGTCTCTACGAGAACCCGATCTTCCTCGAACACAACACGCCGGAAGGCCACCCCGAAAGGGCCGATCGGCTGCGTTCGCTCAACATCGCGCTCGAACACCCGAACTTCGCCCATCTGGAGCGGATCGAGGCAAGCCAAGCCAACGAGGATGCGGTGACGCTCGCCCATCCGGAGGAGCATCTCTTTGCCGTGATGCGCCAGATCCCTGAGGAAGAAGGCGAAATCAACCAGATCGAGTCCGACACTTATGCCTCGCAAAAGAGCCTGCAGGTGGCACTGACCGCGATCGGCGGCGCGATATCGGCGGTCGACGACGTAATGACCGGCAAGGCCGACAACGCCTTCGTCGCCGGCCGTCCGCCCGGCCACCATGCGGAAAAGTCGAAAGCTATGGGCTTTTGCCTGTTCAACACGGTCGCCATCGCCGCCCGCCATGTGCAGAAGACCTACGGCGTCGAGCGCGTCGCGATCGTCGACTGGGACGTTCACCACGGCAACGGCACGCAGGACATCTTCTGGGACGATCCGTCGGTGCTCTTTTGCTCGACCCATCAGATGCCGCTCTATCCGGGCACGGGCGCCAAAGACGAGACCGGCAAGCACCGCAACATCGTCAATGCGCCGCTCTCGCCCAATGTCGGCTCCGATCATTTCCGCGAGGCCTTCAAGAGCCGCGTTCTGCCGGCGCTCAACGACTTTTCACCCGACTTCATCCTGATCTCCGCCGGCTTCGACGCTCACCACCGCGATCCCTTGGCACAGATCAATTTGGTCGGCGAGGATTTCGACTGGGCGACGGGAAGGCTCTTGGAAGTCGCCGACCGTTTCGCCCATAACCGGGTCGTCAGCCTGCTTGAAGGCGGCTATGATCTGGAAGGTCTCGCCGAATCGGCGGGCCTGCACATTCTGAGACTGATGAAGGGTTGAGTATGTCCGACGCCGTAACCGCCGATCTCACCGGCTATTCCTTCGAAAAGGCCGTGGCCGAGCTCGAAAGCATCGTGGCGCGCCTCGAACGCGGCGACGTGGCGCTTGACGAATCCATCGCCATCTACGAGCGCGGCGAGCTGCTGAAGAAGCATTGCGAGCAGCTCTTGTCCGCCGCCGAAAACCGCATCGAAAAGATCCGCCTCGACCGCGCCGGCAAGCCGACCGCCGTCGAGCCGCTCGACGGCGCGTAATCCAAGGGCGGCGATGTCGTCGCCGATCACCAAACACTAAGCCGCACATAGCAGAATGGCCCCTCGCGGGGCCATTCGTCGTTCGGTGTCTGGAAACCTCAGGCTCACTCGGCCGGGTTCTTGGCTTCCACGGCCTTGGACGGACCGGTCTTCCACAGCGAATAGCCGACGCCTACGCCGAGGATGAGGAAGGTGATGCCGAGCGACCACTCCGGCGGGAACTTCTCCCAGCCCATGCCCCAGGCGATGAAGATCTTCGAGCCGATGAACATCAGCAGCACCGACAGGGCATACTTCAGATAGGCGAAGCGGTGCAGGATGGCGTCCAGCGCGAAATAGAGGGCGCGCAGACCCAGGATCGCGAAGATGTTCGAGGTGTAGACGATGTACGGATCGGTCGTGATCGTGAAGACGGCCGGCACGGAGTCGACGGCGAACACGAGGTCCGCGATCTCGATCATGACCAGTGCGAGCAGGAGCGGCGTGGCAAAACGCCTGATCTTGCCCGTAACCGGATCCGGCTTTTTGACGATGAAGCTGTGGCCGTGGATCTCTTCCGTCACGTTCATCCGGCGCTTGAGGAAGCGGATCAGGGCATTGTCCTCGATCTTGTGCTCCTTGTCGGCGACGAACAGCATCTTGACGCCCGTCAGGATCAGGAAGCCGGCGAAGAAGTAGAGAACCCAGTGATACTGGTCGACGATCGTCGCACCGAGCCCGATCATGATGCCGCGCAGCACGATGACGCCTAGAATGCCCCAGAACAGCACGCGGTGCTGGTATTCGCGCGGGATGGCGAAGAAGCTGAAGATCAGCGCGATGACGAAGATATTGTCCATCGCCAGCGTCTTTTCGACCACGAAGGCGGTCAGATACTGCGCGGTCGCGGTCGTATCCATCTGCCAGTAGATGAAGCCAGAGAAGAGCACGCCCAGCGTGATGTACATGGCCGAAAGCTTTAAACTTTCGGCGATGCCGATTTCATGGTCCTTCTTGTTGAGGACGCCAAGGTCGAAGGCGAGAAGTGCCACGACCAGCAGAATAAACAGCAACCACATCCAGAGTGGCTTGCCGAGAAACAGAATGAGCAGGAGTTCCAATTGTATGACCTCTGTTGCATTGATCCGGCTCGATGCAATGCGCGCAGGGTCTCGCTGAAGAGAGGTCCGGTCCGGGCATGGCGTCGAGCGTGCTCGATGCGGTCCGACATCACGAGGGTAATCCGTCGTCAGAGGGGCCCGGTCCGCAGATGCTCAGATGGGGCCCTGACACGGGGAGTTCAAGAGCGCCGCCGAGAAAAAAACACAGGAATGACATAATTCATCATTCGCTCGGGCGCCGGCTTAGAGGGCAATCACGGTGCGAATTTCGTCATAACCGGTACTCAGCGCCAGACCGTCTCGTGCGATCAACCCGGCTGCCGTCAGAAGCTCGACATCCTCGTGAACACGCCGGTAGTCGCGCTGCAGGTTGCGGGCAAGCGCTGCAACGCTTTCCTGCGGATTGCGGTGCAGATAGCGCAGCAACTCCAGCCGCTTTGCAGTCATGGTATGTGCAAATGCGTCCCAGTCAACGAAGGTCAGATGATCCTCATGGACAGGCTCGCCTTCCCGGTGCCGACGCAAGGCGTCACCGACCCGCGCCTGGAGGGCATAAAAACCGCCGCCGACATGAACATCCAGTTCTCTCGTCATATCGTTTCTCCACGCAGCCGTTCCACGTCGGCCCGGAAATCTCTGAGAAGCTGCTCAATGCCTGCGAACGCATAAGGTGTCTCGATCGCACCATGATGCCGATGGTCACCCTTGCCACGCTCATTGTCGTAGCAAACAAGTCGCTCTCCCGGATATCCGTAGAACAATGCGTATTTGTACCGGTGCAATGAAGGCGGCACCGGATCGGGCACAGACCAGATCCGAACCTCCAGAAAAGCCCCGTCATTGAAGACGATGCGTTCTCGGATGATCAGATCTGCCTTCATGGCCAATTATGACACTGGATGCCATAACCGTCAAACCAGCGGCCTAGGCCCGGGCTCGAAGCGCGCCTGCTACCCGGTGGATATGCTCAGCCCCGATCCCGCAGCAGCCGCCGATCATGCTCGCACCAGCTTCCGCCCAGTCGCAGGCGAAACGCGAATAGACGTCGCCGGTCAGATCACCACGGGTATCATGCAGCCCCTCATTGGCGGCCTTGTCGTCGGTGTCGCTTTCGAAGGCATTGGCATAGACGCCGATCTTCAGCTTCACACCCTTTTCGGCAAACACCGCAGCCGCCGTCTCGACCGCGCGTCTCATCACTTCGGGCTTGGCGCAGTTGAAGAGCAGCGCCGAGGCACCCGAGCCCGCGGCCCATTCGGCAGCGGCCCGTACGGTTTCGCCCGAGCGCAGCTTCGGCTCGCCACCCGCGATCTGGGCGGCATCGTCGCCCAGCGTAAAGGAGATCCAGAACGGTTTCGGCTGCGCCTGGATAGCCTTGCGCACGGCCTCGCCCTCGGCAATCAGGCTGAGCGTTTCCCCGAGCCATACATCCACATGGGAGGCAAGGTTCTCGACCAGCACCTTCAGATAGTCCTGCACGGTCGATGGGTCGAAATTCTCTGGTTCGTAGGAGCCGAAGATCGGCGGCAGCGAGCCGGCGACCACGACCTTGCGGTCCGCCGCATCTGCAGCCTGCCGCGCCAGGCTGCCCGAGAGCGCGATCAGGGCCGGACCGTCCTTGCGGAACCGCTCTTCGCCGATATGGAAGGGCACCAGTGCGTAGGAATTGGTGGTGACGACATCGGCGCCGGCGGCAATGAACTCTGCATGCACCTGGCGCACGATCTCGGGGCTGTTCATCAGCGCCAGCGCCGACCATTCCGGCTGCTTAAGCTCCGCACCGAGGCGAAGCAGTTCGCGGCTCATGCCGCCGTCGAGGATCAGTGTGTCAGCCATGGAAAGGTCTCCGTCAGATACGGTCAAGGGGTAAGCGCCTGATCGAGATCGGCGATGATATCGCCTGTGGTCTCGAGGCCGATCGACAGGCGCAAGAGCCCGTCGCCGGCATAGGCGCGGTAGTCGGTGAGGGCTTCGCCGGTGAGGCGGAAGGTGGAGGTCATCATCTCCTCGGTGTCGAGCAGAACCACGAGGCTGCGCTGGTGACCGAGCGAAAAGGCATAGTGGGCAACACGCAGACGCTCAGCCAGCCGCTCTGCGGTGGCTTTCGGCTCGCGCGTGCGAAACGCAATCATGCCGCCGAAGACATCCATCTGGCGTTTGGCGAGGTCGTGTTGCGGGTGGGAGGTGAGACCCGGATAGATCACGCGCTCGACCTCTGGATGGCCCTCCAGGAAGGTGGCGATGGCAAGGGCACTGTCTGACGCCATGCGCAGGCGCGGATAAAGCGTGTCGATGCCACGCATGATCAGCCAGGCCGACTGGGCTGCAAGCGACGCCCCCAGATAGACGCCGGCGCGTCCGCGAATGCGCGCGATCAGCTCCTTGCGCCCGATCACGGCCCCGCCCAGCACATCGCCATGGCCATTGATGAACTTGGTCAGCGAATGGATGACGAGGTCGACGCCGAGCGACAGCGGCCGTGTCGCAACCGGCGTGGCAAAGGTGGAATCGACCGAGATCAGCGCCCCATGTTTATGCGCAATGGCAGCCAGCCCCTTGAGATCGACGATGCGCAGGATCGGATTGACCGGGCTTTCGCAATGCACGAGCCGCGTGTTCGGCCGCATCGCTGCTTCGACCAGACCGAGCCGCGCCATGTTGACCGGCGTGACCTCGATGCCGAAATCGGGCAGCACCCGCTGGGTGAGTTCGATAGCGCCCGCATAACAGACATCCGAGACGACGAGATGGTCGCCGGCCTTGAGAAAGGTGAACAGCGTAGCGGCAATCGCCGCCATGCCGGTCGCCGTCGCCAGCGCCTCCTCGGCACCTTCGAGGGATGCCAGCCGCTGCTCCAGCTGCCGCACGGTGGGGTTCGTCCAGCGGGCATAGAGATAGGGCAGATCGGCGAGGTCAGCGACGCCGTCGGCGGAAAAGGCGCCATCGCCCGGCATCAGCGCGTTGTTGACCGACATCGAGACATTGGGCGCAATCGCCCCGGTCGCAGGATCGATCACCAGGCCGGCATCGAGCGCCCGGGTTTCAGGACCGGCAGACGCGGGCAGGGGATGGGTCACGAAGACTTTCGTCATGGCATTTCGCTTTCAAGCCGCCTCAGCGGCGGATCGGCACCTGCGCCTCGACCACCCCGAAGGCGCGGGTGATGAGCGCAGTCAGCGCGACGTAGAAGAGGGTGACCACGAGCAGCGGCTCGTAGACGAGAAGCGTGTCCTGGCGGACCTTGAAGGCGACCGCGTAGAGATCCATCACGGTGACGGTGAAGGCGAGCGGCGTGGCTTTCAGCTGCAGCACGATCTCGCCGGCAATAGTCGGCAGCGCCGTGCGGATGGCCCTCGGCAGCCAGATGCGCCGGATCAACATGAAGGGGCTCATGCCGAGCGAACGTCCTGCCTCGAGCTCCCCCTTCGGCACGGACAAGAGCGCCCCGCGCAGCACTTCCGACTGATAGGCGGCAAAGTTGAGCGTGAAGGAGACGGCGGCGAAGAAGAAACCTTCGCGCAGGATCGGCCAGAGGAAGCTCTGTCGAAGTCCCGGCACCATCGGCAGCAGCGAGCCGACGCCGTAGTATAGGAGCCAGAGCTGGATGAGGAGCGGCGTCCCGCGAAACACCGTCGAGTAACCGAGTGCCAGATTGCGGGCGATTGGCCCGCCGCTCACCCGCGCAAAGGCGAGCCCGACGGCCAGCACGAAGCCGAAGCTGACCGAAATCACCAGCAGTGCGACCGTCTGGAAGGCGCCCTCGATCAGAAGCGGCCAGTATTTCGCGATCCATTCGAAATTCATCTGCGCCCCTCCCTCAATGCGCCGGCTTCTGGCCCCGGCGCACGCGGCGCTCGATGCCATGGAAGACGAGGTTGGAGAGAAGCGTGATGACGAGATAGAGGACGGCTGCCGCCAGGAAGAAGAGGAAATATTCCTTGGTATTGGCACCCGCCAGACGCGTGGTCAGTGCCAGTTCCTGATATCCGACCACGGCGACCAGCGCGCTGTCCTTGGTGACCGACATCCAGAGATTGGCCATGCCGGGCAGGGCGTTGGGAAGCAGTGCCGGCAGCGTCACCCGGCGAAAGCGCAGGAGCGGCGACATGCCGAAGGCCCGCGCCGCCTCGAGCTGTCCTGTCGGGATCGCCAGGATCGCGCCGCGTAGCACCTCGGTCATATAGGCGCCCTGCACGAAGCCAAGCACCGCGACGGCCGCCACGAAACCATTGACCTCGACCGGCGGCAGGCCGAAGGCCATCAGCAGCCGGTTGAGGCCGTCGGTGCCGGCATAATAGAGCCCGACGATCAGGATCAGTTCCGGCACCGCCCGGATGACAGAGGTGTAAGCCGTGAGGATCAGTCCGACCGTCCGGTTGTTCGAAAGCTTGCCGAGTGCCCCCAACAGACCGATGACGAGGCCGATCGAATAGGCGCAGGCCGAGATGGCGACGGTGGTGGCAGCACCGGTCAACAGCGCGCCGCCCCAGCCCGGAGGCTGAAGCGCCAGCAATTGCCATGCCGTCATCGAACCGGTCGCCATCTCGTCCGCAATCCCTGTCGATTACTGGCCGTAGACGTCGAAGGTGAAGTAGGCCTTCGTGATCTCGTCATACTTGCCGGAAGCGCGCACGGCGGCGATCGCCGCGTTCAGCTTGGCCTTCAGCTCCGTGTCTTCCTTGCGCAAACCACCGCCGATGCCGGTGCCGAGAACCGACGGATCAGCCGCCACGTCGCCCATGTCGGCGCAGCAATCCTTGCCGAAATCGGTCTTCAAGAAGTCGGCAAGCGGGATCGCGTCGCCAAAGACATAGTCGATGCGGCCGGCAGAAAGATCCTGGAAGGCCTCGTCCAGCGTCTGATAGGTCTGCTCCTCGGCCTTGTCGGCAAAGTGCTTCGCATAGTAGGCCGACTGCACGGTCGAGACCTGGATACCGATCGTCTTGCCGTCGACCGCCTCGGGCGTCGCACCCGGCGTTGCATCCTTCGGTCCGATCAGCTTGCTCGGCGTATTGTAGTATTTGTCGGTAAAGTCGATGGTCTTCAGCCGCTCCTCGGTGATCGACATCGACGACCAGATGACATCAAATTTCTTCGTCTGCAGAGCCGGGATCAGTCCGTCCCAGGAAACGTCGACGACCGAGCAAGTCTCCTTCATCTCCGCGCAGACGGCGTTCATCAGATCGATTTCCCAGCCCTTCCAGGTGCCCGAAGCATCCTTGGCGAAGAAGGGCGGATAGGCCTCGTTCATGATGCCGAAGCGGACTTCGGCCTGGGCGGTGACGGCGGTCGCGGCAAAGGCGGCACCGGCAAGCAGAAGGGAGATCAGTTTCATCATTGTTTTCCCCGAGTGGATTAAAGGTTGAAAAGGGTGTTCAAGCAGTCCCGCGCCCACCAAGGCTGCGGGTGAATTCACGGCAACGGGCGCTTTTCGGATCGCCGAAGACCTGGTCCGGCGGTCCCTCTTCCTCAACGCGGCCCTTGTCGAGGAACATCACATGGCTGGAGACCTCGCGCGCAAAGCTCATCTCATGGGTAACGAGCAGCATCGTGCGGCCCTCTTCGGCCAAATCCCGGATAACCTTCAGCACTTCGCCGACAAGCTCTGGATCGAGCGCCGAGGTCGGCTCGTCGAACAGCATCACGGCCGGATCGACGCAGAGTGCGCGGGCAATCGCCGCCCGCTGCTGCTGGCCGCCGGAGAGAAAGGCCGGATAGGCATCGCGCTTGTCATAGAGGCCGACCTTGGCCAGCAGCGCTTCCGCCTTCTCGACCGCCTCGCGGCGCGGCACTTTGAGCACATGGACCGGCGCCTCGATGACGTTTTCCAGAACCGTGCGATGAGCCCAGAGATTGAAGCTCTGGAATACCATGCCAAGCCCGGTGCGCAGCCGTTCCAGCTGCTTGCGGTCGGCGGCTTCGAGGCTTCCCTTGCGGGACGGGCGCAACTTGAGCTCTTCGCCACCCACGACGATGCGGCCGCGGTCGGGCGCTTCCAAAAGGTTGATACAGCGCAGGAACGTGCTCTTGCCGGAACCGGACGAGCCGATGATGGAGATGACATCACCACGTTGGGCCGTGGCCGAGATGCCCTTCAGAACTTCAATGCCGGCGAAACTCTTGTGGATGTCGTGCACGTCGAGCGCGGCCGGGGCGGTTCCTGTCATCTTGATCCCAGGTAGTTTGACAATTGCGAGACCATAGGAGGCCGAAGCTGCGGATTTCGAGCGCATTTCAGCGACAATGTGGGAAAATCCTGCGTCAGAGCATCAGATGGTGCGGAAAGATGGCGCAATAAGTCAAAATCGGATAAGGGGGGCGAAAACGAGGTCGCGCAAGGAGGGGGAACCATGCCGGACAAGCTCGATCAATTCGACCGCAGCATTCTCGAAGTGGTGCAGCGGGATTGCCAGCTGAAGGCGGAAGCCATCGCCGACAAAGTGGGTCTGTCGCCATCGGCCGTGCAGCGCAGGCTTCGCCGTCTCCGCGACGAAGGCATCATCACTGCCGAGATCGCCGTGGTGAACCGCAAGGCGACGAGCTTCCCGATGACCTTCATCACCGGCATGGAAATCGAACGCGACAACTACGATGCGCTCACCCGCTTCCGCGCCTGGGCCGACAAGCAGGAGCACGTCCAGCAGGTCTACTACGTCACAGGCCAGGTCGATCTCGTCGCCATCATCACCGCCCGCGACGTCGAGCATTACGACGATATCAGCGCGCAATTGATGGCGGAGAACCCGCAGATCCGCCGCATGCACACCAATGTCGTGCTGCGCGACGTCAAGGTCGGCCTGCATATTCCGGTCCGGGAATGAGCACAGATTTCGGCAGGTGCCGGGATATCGCTGAACTTCGTCAAATACGAGGTTGACGCCCCTCTCTCGCCTCCCCATGATGTCGCAATTGCTTACATTGTTTGGGAGGACAATCATGCATTTTTCGAGACTTAGCACTTTGGCTGCTGCCACGTTGGCCGCATCTGTCGCATTTGGTACATCCGGGGCACGCGCCGAGCAGTTCGTCAATGTGCTGACCGGTGGCACCTCGGGCGTCTACTATCCGCTGGGTGTCGCCCTGTCGAAGATCTACGGCGAAAAGATCCCTGAGGTCCGCACCCAGGTGCAGGCGACCAAAGCCTCGGTCGAAAACCTCAATCTCTTGCAGCAAGGCAAGGGCGAAATCGGCTTCTCGCTCGGCGATAGCGTCAAGCTGGCAGCGGAAGGCGATGCGGATGCCGGTTTCAAGGCACCGCTCGATAAGCTGCGCGGCATCGCCGCCATTTATCCGAACTTCATCCAGATCGTTGCGACGAAGGATTCCGGCGTGACGTCGCTTGCCGACCTCAAGGGCAAGAGCCTGTCCGTCGGAGCACCGAAGTCGGGCACGGAACTCAATGCCCGCGCCATCCTCGAAGCCGCGAGCATGAGCTATGAAGATCTCGGCAAGACCGAGTATCTGCCCTTTGCGGAGTCTGTCGAACTCATCAAGAACCGTCAGCTCGACGCGACGCTTCAGTCCGCCGGCCTCGGCGTTGCCTCGCTGAAAGACTTGTCCACCTCGCTGCCGGTCTCGCTGGTCGCCGTTCCGGCCGAGATCGCGACAGCACTCGGCGCGCCCTACATCGCCGCGACCATCCCGGCCGGCACCTATGAGGGCCAGACGGAGGACGTCCCGACGGTCGCCGTCGTCAACTTCCTGGTGACCCACTCGGAGGTTTCCGACGATCTCGCCTACGAGATGACCAAGCAACTCTTTGAGAACCTGCCGGAGATCCAGGCTGCGCATAACGCCGCCAAGGACATCAAACTGGAAGATGCCACCAAGGGCATGCCGATCCCGCTGCATCCGGGCGCTGAGCGCTACTACAAGGAAAAGGGCATGCTGTGAGGCTTTCAAGGCTTCTGAAGCTGCATGAAGGGGACCGGACGGCCACCATGCCGTCCGGTCCTTTTGCCCCTCGGCTTATCCTTCGGACGGACACCCATGAGCGCCACCACCGCAGACGACACCCTGTCGCATGAACCGAACACCCATGAGCAGCACTTTCCGGCAACCGCCGAGGGCAAGCTTCTCTACGGCATCGCCGTTGCCTTCTCGCTGTTCCAGATCGCGACCGCGGCCCATCTGATCGACCTGCCGAGCCAGCTTGTCCGCTCCACCCATGTCGCTTTTCTGCTTCTGCTTGGTTTTCCGCTCGTCGCCGCAAACATCCGCAAGGGCGCGCTCTACACAGCAGGCGCCTGGGCGCTCGCCACAGCAGGCATCGCTGTGGCGGTCTACCAGTATGTCGAATACGAGCCGCTGATCCTGCGCGCCGGTGATCTCATCACCATGGATCTCTACTTCGGTGTCCTGGCGATCGCCACTGTCTTCATCGGCGCCTGGGTGATCATGGGACCCGCCCTGCCGATCATTTCGGGCCTTTTCCTGGCCTACTGCCTGTTCGGCGAATACCTGCCGTCGCCTCTCAATCACCGCGGTTACGATTTTTCCCAGGTCATCGACCACATGGCCTATGGCACCGAGGGTATCTACGGCGTCCCGACCTATGTGTCGTCTTCCTACATCTTTCTCTTCATCCTGTTTGGCTCCTTCCTGGAGCGTGCCGGCATGATCAAGCTCTTTACCGATGTGTCCCTCGGCCTCGTCGGCCACAAGCGCGGCGGCCCCGCCAAGGTCTCGGTCATCTCCTCCGGACTGATGGGCACCATCTCTGGCTCCGGCGTCGCCAACGTTGTGACAACAGGCCAGTTCACCATTCCCCTGATGAAACGCTTCGGCTATCGACCCGCCTTTGCCGGCGGCGTCGAGGCGACTGCCTCGATGGGTGGACAGATCATGCCGCCCGTCATGGGCGCCGTCGCCTTCATCATGGCCGAGACGCTCGGCGTCGAATATGCCGAGATCGTCAAGGCAGCGCTGATCCCGGCCATTCTCTATTTTGCCTCGGTCTTCTGGATGGTGCATCTTGAAGCAGGCAAGCGCGGCCTGAGCGGGCTCGACCCGAAGGACCTGCCGTCGCCCATGGCCGCCATCCGCAGCCAATGGTATCTGCTGCTGCCGCTCGCGGCCCTCGTGTGGCTGCTCTTCTCCGGCTATACGCCGCTATTTGCCGGCACCGCAGGTCTGGCCCTCACCATGCTGCTCATTCTCGGCAGTTCGATCGCCATCGGCATGTCCAACACCGCGGTCCGCACCATCTTCTGGATCGGCATCGGTCTCGCCGGAGCCTCCTTCTTCCAATATGGCTTCCGCGCCGTGCTGATCGCCATCCTGGTGCTGATCGCGTGGAACTTCATGGTGAAGGGCGGCCGTGCGGCTTTGAAGCTAAGCGTCGACAGCCTGGCGGATGGCGCAAAGACGGCATTGCCGGTGGGCATCGCCTGTGCGGTGGTTGGCATCATCGTCGGCACCATGACGCTGACCGGTGCGGCCAATACCTTCGGCCAGTTCGTCGTCGCCGTCGGCCAGCATAGCCTCTTCCTGTCGCTGATCCTCACCATGCTCACCTGTATCCTGCTCGGCATGGGCATTCCGACGATCCCGAACTACATCATCACTTCCTCGATCGCCGGCCCCGCACTGCTCGAACTCGGTGTGCCGCTGATCGTCAGCCACATGTTCGTCTTCTATTTCGGCATCCTCGCCGATTTGACCCCGCCGGTGGCGCTCGCCTGCTTTGCGGCGGCCCCCATTGCCCGGGAATCGGGCCTTCGCATCTCCTTCGAGGCGGTGAAGGTGGCAGCCGCCGGCTTCGTCGTTCCCTTCATGGCCGTCTATACGCCGGCCCTGATGCTGCAGGATGGCGGTCCGCTGGCCGAGGCCATCGGCTATCCGCTCGCCGTCCTCTACATCGTCATCAAGGCCAGCCTCTCGATCGGCCTCTGGGGTGTCGCCGTGATCGGCTATCTCAACCGGCCGCTGCCGATCCTGCATCGCCTTGTGGCCGCCGCCGCCGCCTTCTTCCTGGTGGCGGCCCTGCCGATCACCGACGAGATCGGTGGAGCACTCGTCCTTATCTTTGCCCTCATGGCCTGGAAGTTCCCCGGCAAGGCCACCGGGCCCACTCCCACGGCGCCACCCAAGTCAGGGGCGCCATGAGCCTTTGCATCGCGCTTGCCGCAACCGTTCTGACCATCCCGACCACGACTTTCTCGCTCTCCTGGGAGCACTCGGTCGAGAAGGTCGAGTGGCGTGAAGAGTGGGCGGTGACGTCTTCGGGGCTGAAGCTAGGGCAGGCGAGCGTCAAGGGATCCGGCGCCGGCATGGAGCCGGGCGAGGGGGCGGTGCTCGACGACGGTTGGTGGCGTTGGAAGCCATCGCTGGCACCCGTCGCCGAATTGCGGCTCGCCTCATCCGGCGCGACACCTGGCGGCTGGACGCTGTGTCATGCCGGCGGCTGCCAGACGCTTGGCGATGCGCCGGGCAGGGAGGCCGTTCTCTCCGCCTGCAAGCAGGACAGCGATGCCGTCGAGCCATCCCGGTGAAGACACTGCGTCACCGGCAGCCCATTGATCCATCCTAGTCTCGGCGTGGAGACCTGCTAATCTGTACGCATCGAACGAAGAGGTTTCCCATGTCCTTCTTTCCCGGCAATGACCCGGTCCCCGGTGACGCCTTTGCCTGCGACGCCATCGAACATCTGATCATCCCGCGCTCCAGCGACATCGGCGGTTTTGCTGTTCGTCGTGCGCTGCCCTCCGTCCGCCGCCGCCTCGTCGGCCCCTTCATCTTCTTCGACCGTATGGGACCGGCGATCCTGAAGGCGGATGAGGCCATGGATGTGCGGCCGCATCCGCATATAGGCCTCTCGACCGTCACCTATCTCTTCGACGGTGAGATCAAGCATCGCGACAGCCTCGGCACCGAATTGGTGATTTCTCCCGGCGACATCAACCTGATGACCGCGGGGCGAGGCATCGTGCATTCCGAGCGCACGCCGGAAAACCTGCGCGGTCATCCGCTCTCCATGTCCGGCCTGCAGACCTGGATCGCATTGCCGGACCAGCTGGAAGAGATCGACCCGGCCTTTGCCCATACGGCCAAGGGGGAGCTGCCGACCTTTGTCGATCATGGCGCCTCGGGGCGGGTTGTGATCGGATCCATGGGCGGCTTGCGCTCGCCGGTGAAGACCTTTTCCGAGACGCTCTATGTCGATCTGACCCTCGAGCCGGGCACCCGTTTCCCCTTCGATGCCGGCCAGGAAGAGCGAGCGCTGTATATTCTGTCAGGCGAAATCGAGATTGCCGGAGACCGGTTTGCGCAGGATCAGTTGCTGGTCTTCCGTCCCGGCGACGAAATAACGCTGATCGGTGGCGCGACAGGGTGTCACGTCATGCTCTTTGGCGGTGCGGCCATGCAAACCAAGAAACATATCTGGTGGAACTTTGTTTCGTCGTCCAAGGAGCGTATCGAACAGGCCAAGGAAGAGTGGAGAACTGGCCGATTCGACATCGTTCCGGGGGACGAAGAAGAGTTCGTGCCTTTGCCGGAGAGCCGTTGACGTCTATATAACAGCGTGGTGTCAGATATTTGCCCAGTTCGTCTTGGGATGCTATCGCGCACCCAAACGAGTTGAAGAGGCAAGAGCCCTGTGACATCCATGCCCGATACGCCACTGCTGGACAAGGTCGAGTTCCCGAGAGATCTGAAGGCCATTGAGGATCGCGATCTGCCGCAGCTGGCGCGCGAAGTGCGCGACGAGATGATCGATGCGGTCTCGACGACGGGTGGTCATCTGGGGGCAGGCCTCGGCGTCGTCGAGCTGACGATCGCGATCCACAAGGTCTTTGAGACGCCCAGCGATCGGCTGATATTCGACGTCGGCCACCAATGCTATCCGCACAAGATCCTGACCGGCCGCCGTGAGCGGATCCGCACGCTTCGCCAGGAAGACGGCCTCTCCGGCTTCACCAAGCGCGCCGAGAGCGAATACGATCCCTTCGGCGCGGCCCATTCCTCGACTTCGATTTCCGCCGGCCTCGGCATGGCGGTTGCTGCCGAGCTGTCGAAGACCGACCGCAAGGTGATCGCCGTTATTGGTGACGGCGCGATGTCCGCCGGCATGGCCTATGAGGCATTGAATAACGCAGGCGCGCTTGATGCCCGGCTGATCGTCATCCTCAACGACAACGACATGTCGATTGCCCCGCCGACCGGGGCGATGAGCGCCTATCTCGCGCGCCTCGCCTCCGGCCGCAGCTACATGGGTTTCCGCGAGCTCGGCAAGAAACTGACTGCCTATCTCGGCAAGACCGTCGACCGCGCCATCACCCGCGCCGTCGAGCATGCGCGTGGCTATGTCACCGGCGGCACCATGTTCGAGGAGCTCGGCTTCTACCATATCGGCCCGATCGACGGTCACTCCTTCGAGCACCTGCTGCCCGTGTTGCGCAATGTTCGCGACAATGCCAAGGGCCCGGTGCTGATCCATGTCGTGACCCAGAAGGGCAAGGGCTACGCGCCCGCCGAAGCCGCGGCCGACAAGTATCACGGCGTCAACAAGTTCGACGTCATCACGGGCACCCAGGCCAAGGCCAAGCCGAATGCCCCGGCCTATACCGCAGTCTTCGCCGACGCGCTGGTCGAGGAAGCCCGCCACGACGAGAAGATCGTCGGCATCACCGCCGCCATGCCAAACGGCACCGGGCTCGACAAGCTGCAGTCGCTCTTCCCTGAGCGCACGTTCGATGTCGGCATCGCCGAACAGCATGCCGTGACCTTTGCAGCCGGCCTCGCAGCCGAAGGCTTTAAGCCGTTCTGCGCATTGTATTCCACGTTCCTGCAGCGCGGCTACGATCAGGTCGTGCATGATGTCGGCATTCAGGGTCTACCGGTCCGTTTTCCCATCGACCGCGCCGGCTTCGTAGGCGCCGATGGCCCGACCCATGCCGGCTCCTTCGACACAGGTTTCCTTGCAGCACTTCCGGGCTTCGTGGTCATGGCCGCAGCCGACGAGGCAGAGCTGAAGCATATGGTCCGGACAGCCGCAGCCTACGACGAAGGCCCGATCTCCTTCCGCTATCCGCGTGGTGAAGGTGTGGGTGTTCCCATGCCGGAGCGCGGCGAGATCCTCGAGATCGGCCGCGGCCGCATCGTCAAGCAGGGCTCCAAGGTCGCACTTCTCTCCTTCGGCACGCGCCTGGCCGACTGTCTGCTCGCCGCCGAAGACCTGGATGCCGCGGGCCTCTCGACCACGGTTGCCGATGCCCGTTTCGCCAAGCCCCTCGACCACGACCTGATCCGCCAGCTCGCCCGCCACCATCAGGTGGTGGTAACAGTCGAAGAAGGCGCCGTCGGCGGCTTCGGCAGCCACGTCATGCATTTCCTCGTCAACGAGGGCCTGCTCGACAACGGCCTGAAGGTCCGCTCCCTGGTGCTGCCCGACGTCTGGATGGACCAGGCCAAGCCCGAAGTGATGTATGCCAGAGCCGGACTGGACGCCTCCGGCATTCTGAAGACGGTGTTTGCAGCACTTGGGCAGGATGTGCCGGGCGTGATTGCGGCAGGTTGAGCCACCTTCAACGGCTAGATTGAAGTGTACGCCAAAACGGCGTACACTTGTGGCGAGACTTGAGGGCCGCCATCATGAGCACTGCCAAGGACATCAGCCAGACGAGGGAAGACCGTGCGACGGAGCGGATGCACTTTCGCACCAAGCCGCATGTCAAACAGGCGATCCAGCGCGCCGCTGCGATCAGCGGCGTCGACGAAACGGCTTTTGCGATGAATGCGGCCTATGCCTCGGCACTCGCGACCATAGAGGCCCATGAACGAACACTTCTGCAACCGATCGATCACGAAGCTTTCTTCGACGCACTCGATAACCCGCGTTCCCCGACCGACGCGTTGCGAAAGGCCTTTGCCAGCCACAAGTCGCGCGTCATCAGCAAATGAATGACGAGGGGCACTCGGTCACCATCGAGTTGCTCGATCCCGAGCGTCATGATCGGGATCGCTTCTCCTGCGGCGTCGATCCCGTCGACAACTACTTCCGCAAGACCGCAAACAAACTTGCCAAGGCCGGCAATACGCGCGTCTACGTGATGACATCTGAGACCGGCGATGTAATTGGCTTCTACGCCCTCAATGCCCATTCTGTCGATTTCGCCGAATTGCCCCCACGCTATGCCCGGACCCGCCCATCCCATGGTGCTATCCCGGCCGCCTTCATTTCTATGATCGGTGTGGACCAGCGATATACCGGACAAGGTTATGGCGGCAATCTGCTTGCCGACGCCCTACTGCGGATCGCACAGGCATCGGAGCGGATCGGCATTGCAATGGTTATTCTGGACGTGCTGGATGACGGCAATCCGGATCACGTAGCCCGCCGAAAGACGCTCTACCTGCACTACGGCTTTGAGGCGCTGCCATCGAACCCACTCCGGCTATTCTTGCCGGTGGCAGCCATAAGCGAGACGCTGGCGACCTCCTGACACCTCCGGTCCTCCCTGGACTTCCCCCAAACGCCCCGCTAGACCGGACCTTCAATCGACGGGCGCTGAAGCGCGCCTCGGAGGCTCCATGCACACGGCACACACCACGGATATCGCAGCCGACATCGCGCCTGATTGGGCGGCGATCGCGGTCGTCATCCTTGGCGTCACCGCCTTTGCGGTGGGGCAGGGGCTCACCTATCCGTTGATCTCGCTGATCCTCGAAAGCCGGGGTGTCTCCTCCAGCATGGCGGGCTTGAACGCGTCCGTCTTTGCGCTCGGTCTCGCCTCGTCGACGCTGCTGATCGGCAGACTGACGCAAAGGATACGCGGCGACCGGCTGATCGTCGCCTCGCTGCTAGGGGTGTCTGTCTGCCTGGCTACCTTCGCAGCCTTTGACCAGCTCTGGGTCTGGTTCGTCGCCCGCTTCCTGCTCGGCTTCTGCACCAGCATCATCTACACGGTCTCCGAAGCCTGGCTGAACACCGCCTGTCCGGACCGCCTGCGCGGGCGCGTCTCCGGGGCCTATAGCGCCGGCATGTGTGCGGGCTTTGCCGCTGGTCCGCTCGCCATTCCGCTTCTTGGCATCGAGGATGGCTTCGCCTTCGCGCTGACGGCGGCCTATGTCGCGCTCGTCGCCTTCGCCTCGGTCATGCTCGGCCGTTATGCCAAAACCAAGCCGGAAGCCTCGGAAGCCGGCGGATTGCTCACCTTCGTCAAAATGGCGCCGGTCCTGACGCTGATGGTCGTCGCCTTCGGCTTTTCGGATATCGCGGCGATCTCGATGATCCCGCTCTATTTCGTCGAGCGTGGCTACAGCCAGAATTTCGCAGCCTTCGTCGTCACCATGGTAGCCCTGCCGACGGCGCTCGCCCAGCCCTTTGTCGGCTGGCTGCTGGATCGCCTGTCCCGGCCCGTCATCGCCGTCTCCGGCTCAGCCATCGCCGCCGTTGCTTTCCTCGCTCTGCCCTTCATGACCTCGCAGGCAGCGCTGCTGGTCACCATCTCGATCCTCGGCGCGGCGAGCTTCTCGCTTTACACCGCAGCACTGACCCTGCTCGGCGAGCGCTTCCGTGGCGGTCTTCTGGTCTCGGGTGCCGCCGTCTTTGCGCTGGCTTATGCTATCGGCAGCGCGGCCGGCTCCGGCAGCACGGGGCTCACCATGGATCTGATCTCGGTGGATGCCGGCCCGGTCTTCGTTGGCCTCTTGATGCTGGTCTTCACCGCTTTCTTCGCCACGAACCTGATGCGCGTCCGCGCCGCGAGGCGCTGAACCCATGCTGGAAACCTCTCCGCCAGAGATCTTCGACTGCCAGGCCTGCGGCGCCTGCTGCGCCTATTCCGCCGATTGGCCGCGCTTTTCCATGGAAAGCGATGAAGAACTCGCCGCCATCCCCGAAGCGATGATCGCCAAGGACGAAAGCGGCATGAAGTTCGAGAATGGCCGCTGTGCGGCTCTGACCGGCGAGGTCGGCAAACACGTCGGCTGCGCCGTCTACCTCGTGCGCCCGCATGTCTGTCGCACCTGCATGCCCGGCGACGAGGAATGCAAGATCGCCCGCGCCGAGTTCGGCTTTCCGATCGACGGCCTGCCGGAGCCCGAGGTCTACGAGGCCTGAGGTTTAAGGGACGGTAATCGTCACCTGGTCAGCCGGCAGCTCGCCACCGATTTCTGCCGCCTGACTCTTCTTGTCATAGACGCAGATCGAGCTGACCGTCGCATCGGCTCCGACAGCCTTGCCGGTGAGGATTGCGACGCCATAGCTCTCGGTGCCGAAAGGATCGACGACGACCTTCGGCTGTTCGATCCGCCCTTCCGCCAGAACAGTGCATTTTGCTGCGACATCCTTGACAAATTCGTCCCAGGCATCGCCCGACGAGGCGATTGCCGACGAGGAGAGTGTGAGCAAGGCGAGCGCGGTAGCAGTCAGAAACTGGTGGGAACGGAACATGGGGGACCTCGGTTGGGGGCATTGTGACGCAGAGGGTCGGCCGGAACGCCAAGTCGCGCAAGTCCAAAAACGGAAGACATTTCTTTCTCTTGAAGTCCCGATTTTGGAAGAGCGAAGGTTGCCTGAGCGATGTTCCGCACCTATGTTCCCGTCACCTGCCAAAACGCAATCCATTTGCCAAAAGGAGATCTCACCATGGCCTTCGAATTGCCCGCCCTCCCGTATGCTTACGACTCGCTGGCACCGTTCATGTCGGCTGAAACGCTGGAGTTTCACCACGACAAGCACCATCAGGCCTATGTGACCAACGGCAACAACCTCCTGAAGGATTCGGGCCTTGAAGGCCTGTCGCTCGAGGAAGTCGTCAAGCAGTCCTATGGCAAGAATGCCGGCCTCTTCAACAATGCTGGCCAGCACTACAACCACATCCACTTCTGGAACTGGATGAAGAAGGATGGCGGCGGCAACAAGCTTCCGGGCAAGCTGCAGGCTGCAGTCGACAGCGACCTTGGCGGCTATGACAAGTTCAAGGCCGACTTCGTCGCAGCTGGCACCACCCAGTTCGGCTCCGGCTGGGCCTGGCTCTCCGTAAAGGACGGCAAGCTCGAAATCTCCAAGACCCCGAACGGTGAAAGCCCGCTGATTCACGGCGCATCCCCGATCCTCGGCGTCGACGTCTGGGAACACTCCTATTACATCGACTACCGCAACGCCCGTCCGAAGTACCTCGAAGCCTTCGTCGACAGCCTGATCAACTGGGACTACGTCCTGGAAATGTACGAAGCAGCGACGAAGTAATCGTCCCGCATACTTCGCTTTTCGACGCCCGGTGCCTCGCACCGGGCGTTTTTCGTTTTGGACGCGCTCCGACATTCGGCAAATGGAACCATCCTGCATTCGCAACGTTTCTTCGGCAACAACACGAACAACGGAAAGGGTATCACCATGGCGTCTTCCAACCTCCAGGCAGAACTTCGTGAACTGCGCGAACAGATGAATGATCTCAAGGACATGATCAGCCGCGAAGCAGGTCGCAGCGGCCGCAACATGCGCAATCGCGCCTCCGAAGCGCTGGACGAAGCAGGTCGCGCGGCTTCTTCCGTGACCGGCTACGACCGCGATGACATCCGCAACCGCGCGTCCGACGTCGTCAACGGTGCCTCGCGCACGGCCCATGTCGTCGCTGACTACGCCCGCGAAGGCGCAGATACGGTCGCTGGCGTGGTTCGCCGTCATCCGGCTGCCGCCACCTCCGCCGGCCTAATCACGCTGGGCATCGTCGGCGGTGTCGTCGGCTACCTGCTTGCCAATTCCACTCCGCCGGCTCGCGACAGCCGCTGGCGCTGGAACTGAGACCAGCCATGGTCAAGGTGACCTATCACGTCGTGGAGCATGACGAGGGTTATGCCTACCGTCTGGGCAACGTCTATTCGGAGCCCTTTCCGACGCACGACGAAGCGGTGGCTGCGGCCCGAAAGGCCGCAGGCGCCCAGCAGCTTGCCGATGGCGACGCCGAAATCAGCTGGCAGGACGCCGAGGGCGAGTGGATCCACGAACATGCGGACGGTGCGGACCGCCCCATGACGGACGTCGTCGATGATGTCGAGGACGACCGGTAGCCTGACTGTTTTGAGTCCAGGCAAAAGAGAAAGCCCGTGGCGCAAGCCGCGGGCTTTCTTGATTCATCTGCAAGGTGGTCGGCGCGCGCCGATCAGAATTCCGTCCAGTCCTGCTTTGCCGGTTCTGAGGGCGCCGCAGAAGCCATGCCGAAGGCGCGGCCGAGCTTTCCGGCGAGCGCACGCGCCGGCGAGAGAGCAGGGGTGTGGGCGGCAGAGGCGGCAGCCGGCTGGCGCGGTGCCGGCCGAGCAGAGGGTGCAGGCGTCGTATGCGCGGGCGCCGTTGTGCGGTGCTGCGTCCGCATAGGCGCGGCCGCTGATGCGCCCTGACCCAGACGGAACTGGGCGAGCAGCGTGTTGAGCGAATCCGCTTCCGCCGCCAGCGTATGGGAGGCAGCCGTCTGTTCTTCGACCATGGCGGCATTCTGCTGCGTGCCCTGGTCCATCGCGGTGACGGCGAGGTTGATTTCCTGCAGACCCGTGGACTGTTCGCGCGCCGCAGTGACGATCGCGCCGACATGGTGGCTGATCTCCTGAACGGCGCTGACGATCTTGTCGAGCTCCGTGCCGGTCTCGCCGACCAGCGCCACGCCATTGCCGACCTGCGCGGTCGACCGCGAGATAAGAGATTTGATCTCCTTTGCGGCATTGGCCGAGCGTTGGGCGAGTTCCCGCACTTCCTGGGCGACGACGGCAAAACCCTTGCCGGCCTCGCCGGCACGGGCCGCCTCGACGCCGGCATTCAATGCCAGGAGATTGGTCTGGAAGGCGATGTCTTCGATCACGCCGATGATGCTGGAGATCGACTGCGAGGACTGCTCGATCTCCGTCATCGCCTGAACGGCGTTCCTGACGACTTCACCGGAGCGTTCAGCACCGGAGCGCGTGCTGTCGACGAGCTGACCGACATCTTCGGCGCGTTTTGCCGTGTCGCGCACGGTCTTGGTGACCTGCTCGACGGCAGCGGCTGTCTCCTCGACAGAGGCTGCCTGCTGTTCCGTGCGCCGCGCAAGATCGTCCGCAGAAGCGCGGATTTCGGCCGCACCGGCATGGATCGCATGGGCGTTGGCGCCCACGGTTCTCAGCGCCGCATGCAGCTTCTCGAGGGACTCGTTGAAGTTGCCACGCAGACTATCGAGATGGGCTGCAAAGGGCTTATCGAGCCGGAACACGACGTCACCTTCCGAGAGTGCCGAGAGCCCCTTGGCGAGTTCGGTCATAGCGAAGCGCACTTCTTCCGCCTCGCGGGCCTTTTCCGCTTCCGCCTTCTGGCGGTCGGCCTCGGCCTGCTCGCGCATCGCGCGGCGCTCGTCGGACATGCGCGCGCTTTCGATCGCCGCATCCTTGAACACCAGCACGGCTTTGGCCATGCGGCCGACCTCATCGCCACGGTCGACGGCGGGCACTTCGACGGCGTGGTCGCCGGCGGCGAGACGGGCCATGGCATCGGTCATGCCGGTGATGGGTGTGACGATGGAGCGGGCAAGCAGCCAGATAAGGCCGACCGCAAACACGCCGGCGACGGCCGCACCGAGGATTAGCGCCAGTTCGAGGGCGAAGTGTGCCGCGTCAAGACGGGCGCGGGTGGCCGTCGTCTCCGTTGCCAGCAAAGTCTTGATGTCGGCGGCCGCAGCGCGGAAGGCATCAAGGGCGCCCGCTGCATCCGAATTGCCGATCGTGGCGATCTCTTCGATCGATGTCTGGCCGGCCTTGCGGGCGGCAATCTGCGGATCGGCGACCAGTTTTGCATAGGTCTCGGCGGCGGACCGCATGGCATCAAGCCGGGCGACGAGCGCATTGTCGCTTGCCGCCAGCGTTTTCGCTTCGGTGATCGCTGTATCGAGGGCCTGGCGCTCGGTGGTCACCGCGGCAAGCGTGCTGTTGCTGCCGAACAGCAGGTAGCCGCGCTCGTTTGCAGCCTGCTCGGCCATGGCGGTCTTCGCGGCATCGACGAGATTGACGATGCGCTGGGCGCGGTCCTGATCGATCAGCGCGGACTTGGCTGTATAGGCCTGGAGGAATACGACGACGGAGGCCAGGAAACATCCGGCCATGATGGTGCAAAAGGTGAGGATCAGCTTTTTGCTGAGCGAAAGATTTTTGAGGAACATGACCATGACTTTCGAGCGCGCGAAAACGGCGGGACAGCCGGAATGCCGGCGTCCAGATGCAGCGGTGACATGATCCGTTCGGGTGTTTGCGCCTCCATCATGGAGTGCTCAGGGGGACACCGGAAGCGATCGATCGGTCGCGATCCTGTCGGAAACGATTTTACAAGCGGTTACCAAGAAATGGGCGAATGATTGCAGTCGCCGAATTTGGTAGCAAATGCGACCATTTTACGGGCCTTGCATGGCAACCTTGTTCGATACCACGAGCAGGATGTTGAGATCCCGTTCGGGATAAAAGTCCTTGGCGCGCATTTCGAACGTGGTCGGACCGGTCTTCTTCACGCCTTCGCCGCAGAAGCTGACGATCGAGTCCGGGTTCAGCTTGTCGATGGTTAGGCGGAAATCGCCAATCGGTCCGTACCAGTTGTTGCCTGTCGTCAGGATGTAGGAGAGCCACTGCTCGAAATAGTAGATCCCGGCATCCGGGTTCTGCTTCTTCTCCAGCTTGATGGCGGCCTTCAGGAAACTGTCATCAACGCAATAGCGCTGCTGGTACTCGGCATAGGCATCCGAGGGCTTGCCATCCCACATGAAGACGAGACCGGCACTCCCGCCGACACTCGGGCGATAGCGATGCTCGACTTCAACGTCTGCGCCGGCCGGGAAGGTCGTCTCCCACCAGTAGATGGATTCGAGTTCCCAGACGGGCACATATTTCGGAGCAGCCTCGCCACCCGTGCCGTAATTGATGTCGGCGATCAGCCCCTTGGCCAGCCAATCCTGGATCACATCGGGTTCCAGTGCCTTTAGGGCTTCCGTCGTCTCCTTGAGGAGAGGCTGCAGCGGGATTTCCTGCTCTTCGACATCATCAGTGAAGTCGATGCCGCGAACGAGCACGCGCTGTTGCAGGTTCGGCTCGATCTCCTCGCCGTCCTGGACGACGGAGAAATCCATGAAATTGTCGCTCTGCTCGTCCGGCACCGCCGACATGATCTCGATCGGCCCGCCGATCTTCGGCATTGGGAAGGCAACGATGGTCGTCACCGGCTTGTTGCTGGTGTTGCGATAGAGGTAATTCACCTCCACCTTTTCCGGCGAAATGTAGAGATCTTCCCGCGCCATGGTGATCTCATTGCTGCGCGTGAAAACGAGACCGCCCGCCTCCAGCGTCGCCATGGTGTCGTTTGCCAGGACTGCGGTTGTGGCGAGGGCCTGCAGAGCGCAGGCCAGCATCAGTGTCGGCATGGTCGTCACGGTTCGAAATCCCCCAGACCCCAGAACGGAAAATGCCACCTTAACGGTGGCATTTCGATTCGTGTACGACGCTTACTGGGTATTATGCGCGGGCCGGCAGAAGCGGGTAGCCGACGAGCACGGCGCGCGCTGCAAGCGTGGCAATCGCTGCCTTGACCAGGTCGCCGGGAATGAAGGCGAGCGAGCCGAGGACGACCTTGTCGAAGGGCGTGCCGGCCGCGACCGAGAGCCAAGGCATGCCGCAGAGATAGACCACGCCGATGCCGCCGACGATGGAGGCAAGGAAGAAGCCGGCCGTCTGCTTGGCGGCCGACTGTCCCTCGCGCACCAGTTTCTCGGCAAGGAAACCGGTGACGAATGTGCCAATGATCCAGCCGAAGATATAGCCGCCCGTCGGTCCCATCAGCACGTTGAGACCGCCACGACCGCCGGAAAGCACGGGCAAGCCGACGGCGACGAGCACGACGAGCAGGGCATAGGCGGCCGCACCGCGCTTCGCCCCGATGATGCAGCCGGCGAGCATGACGCCCATGGACTGTGCCGTGATCGGCACCGGCAGCATCGGGATCGGCACCGGCGGAATGAAGCCGAGCACGGTGATGATCGCGGTGAAGAGGGCGGCGAGCACGATGTCTCTGGTGGTCATTGAACGGGTCCCGGATAAACTTTGAGGGGTTTTTACTGACCCCTAATCCCCCGGGCGTCAATCGCTTCGGCGATCCGATCGGCATCCTTCAACGTCGAAATGATGAGGGGCCCGAGCATGCGCGAGAGCTTCACCGGAATGCCGCGCGCCGCATGCGCCTCCTTCAGCGCTTCGTAGCGCCCGGCAATTTCCGGCACGAAACGGAGCACGAGCCCAAGGGCAAGACCCAGATCGGCCGCCTTCATGAGCCCCAGCCGCTCGAGCGGCCGGGCGAAATCGGTGACCGCGGCCATGAAGTCGGCAATGCTGGTGGAGGCCGTAACAGCAGCCGCGAGCAACAGGATCGCAACGAGCCTGAGCGTGATTACCAGGGCCTCTTGCGGCGACAGCAGCAAGAGATTGACCACAGCGAGAAAGGCAATCGTGAAGAGAACGGGTCTGAGCCGCCGGAAGCCTTCCGACAGGCCGACACCGGTCGACAGATAGAGAGTGCCGGTGGCGATCAGGGCCAGAGCCAGAGCGAGGGGTTGATCGACAAGATAGAGCGCCAGCCCGAAGACCATCAGCCCGACAAGCTTCGGCTTGACGGGGATGCGATGGAGAAGGCTCTGGCCCTCCACATGCAGGCTCGTCAGCATCCGGCGATCTCCCGGTAGCGGGTGATCGCTTCGGTAGCCTCTCCGTCAAAGACGAGCGCCCCTTCGTGGAAGACCAGCACGCGGGAAAAATCCGCCACCAGATCGAGATCGTGGCTGATGACCACGGCCTGTTCGCCCAGCCCCTCGATCGCCGCCTTCACCCGGGTCCGGTTTCTAAGGTCCAACTGGTTGGTCGGTTCGTCGAAGATCACCACGTCAGGACGGTTGACGCAGACAGCCGCGAGCGCTGCAAGCTGCAGCTCCCCGCCCGACAGCTCATGCGGCCGCCTTGTCGCGAGATCGCTGATGCCGAAGCGGGCCAGGACCTCATCCACCAGTCGATCCACCTCGGGAGCCGCAAGCCCCCGCGCCTTCGGCCCGAGTGCGATGTCCTCGCGGATGACCGGCAGAATGATCTGATGGCCCGGGTTCTGGAAGATGAACCCCGTCTTCGCCCGCGCCGCCTTTTCGTCGGTGACGGTATCGAGGCCGTCCAGGGTGACCGTGCCAGAGGACGGTTTTGCGAGCCCCGCAATCAATCGAGCGAAACTCGTCTTGCCGGAACCATTAAGCCCGATCACGCCGATGCGCGGCTCGACGAGCGACAGCGTCAGCGGCTGAAGCGCCACGCGGTCGCCTAAGCGCAATTCGGCCTGATCGAAACGGATGTTCAAGGTGAAGGGTCTCCGAGGGCGGTTTGTGATCCTATAGACCGACAGAGATCATGGTGCCAGAGATCAGTACCTCTTAGGGAATGGCGACTGTGACGCGACCTTTCACGACCATTGGCCACAACCGTTGATTTTCCTTTATTGAACAAACCGCGAACATGCCCTAGCCTCTCCACCATGGCGATTCCCGTCCCCAACACGCTCGCGCGAAAGATCTTCCTGGAACGGCAGGGCCTCTCCCGCTCGCCGACAAAGGCGCTCGGGCGTCAGGGGCTTTATGACCTGATCCATGATCTGGGCTTCGTTCAGGTCGACAGCATCCAGTGGGTCGAGCGTGCGCATCACCAGATCCTTTTCTCCCGCAACCAGACCTATCGGCCCAAAGATCTGCAGCACCTTCTCGAAAAGGATCGCTCGCTTTTCGAACACTGGACACATGACGCCTCGGTCATTCCCTCGGCCTTCTTCCCCTATTGGAAGCACCGCTTCGTCCGACGTGAAGAGCGCATCCGGCAGAACTGGGCGAAGTGGCGAGGGGAGGGCTTCGACCAGGCCTTCGAGGAGACCTATGCCCGCATCCGTGACCACGGTCCGGTCATGGCCCGCGATGTGAAGGCGGAGGACCACAAGTCCGGTGGCTGGTGGAACTGGCATCCTTCAAAGACGGCGCTGGAATTTCTGTGGCATACCGGCAAACTGTCGATTGCCCGCCGCGAAGGTTTCCAGAAGGTCTATGACCTCTCCGAGCGGGTCATCCCCGCTGAACATCACGCAGCCGAAGTCGATCACGAAACTTTCGTCGACTGGGCCTGCCGGGCAGCACTCACCCGACTCGGCTTTGCCACCTCGGGCGAAATCGCCGCCTTTTTCGATATCGTCACTCCCGACGAGGCCAAGGCCTGGGTCGCCGCCCATCGCGATGAGCTGGAAGAACTGCTGCTCGAAACCGTCGACGGCAAGCCGCGCGCCTCCTTTGCCTTCGCTGCCAAGGTTGCATCGCTCCTAGACGCCCCCGAGCCGCCCGCCCGCATCCGCGTGCTCTCCCCCTTCGATCCGCTGATCCGCGACCGGAACCGCACCGAACGCCTCTTTGGCTTCTTCTACCGCATCGAAGTCTTCGTGCCCGAGCCGAAGCGGCAATATGGCTATTACGTCTTCCCGCTGCTCGAGGGCGACCGCCTGATCGGTCGCATCGACATGAAGGCGGAACGCAGGGAAGGTCTTCTCGATGTCCGCCGCCTTTGGCTGGAGCCGGGCGTAAAGCCGACGGCCGGCCGCCTCGACAAGCTGGAAGCCGAATTCCAGCGTGTCGCCCGTTTTGCCGGCATGGAGGCTGTGCGCTTGCAGCCCGGCTGGCTCGGCTGAACAAACACAACCACCATAGACAGAAAGATCCGACGTGACCGACAACAGCGCCTACCGCATCGAACCCCGTGTGCCCGCCGTCGACGACTACATGCGTCTTCGCCTTGAATCCGGCCTCACGCCGTTTGCCCGCGAAGCTGCGGAAAAAGGCCTGCCGAACTCGATCTTTGGCGTCAGCCTGATGCTGGGAGACCAGACCGTCGGCATGGGCCGCATCATCGGCGATGGCGGCTGCTTCTTCCAGGTGACCGACATCGCCATCTTACCGGATCATCAGGGCAGGGGGCTCGCCAAATGGATCATGGCGGCACTCTCCGACTTCATCGCCACGCTGCCGAAGTCCGCCTATGTCAGCCTGATCGCCGACGTGCCCGCCAACCGTCTTTACAGCCAGTTCGGCTTCGACGAGACGGCACCGCGCTCGGTCGGCATGGCGCACCGGGTGATCTGACCATCCAGCGCTGCATGGCATGATTGTCCAAAATATGCATGCAACCTTTGGAGTTGTGAATTGGTCGCAACTCGCACAGTTCTTTCGCATAACCACCGCGCAGGGCCGCCACCGTGCCGCGGGAAAATTCTTTGCGAAAGATGGATTTCATGCGCTCCTTGTCCCCCGCCACGATTGCGACGCATCTGTTTACCCTCCTTTCCGCCTCCGCCCTTTCCCCGTATGCGATTGCAGCGGATTTCGGTTGGGAGCAGATCGCTGATGTCCCCGGATCCACCTCCAATGCAACCGCATTAAGCGCGGACGGCAGCGTCGTGGTTGGTACAATCTCCACGCCTGACGCCATGGGCAATCCCATGGCCACCGTCACCAGCGGCTTTCGCTGGACATCCGCCTCGGGACTGACAAGTGCTGTCGCGGCCCCCTTCGGCTGGACCTCAATGTCAGTTACGGACGTCAACTCCGACGGGTCGGTCTATGTCGGCGCCCTCTTCGGGGGAAGCCCGACGCAAGCCTATCGAACGTCCATAACCGCAGGCACGCAAGATTTGCTCGGCTTCTTGCCAGGCGGCACGTTCTCTCGCGCCACGGGTGTGAGCGGCGATGGAAACGTTGTTGCAGGCTGGGGCACCTCGACCAACGGCAACCGCGCCTTCCGCTGGACCTATGATCCCGTCGCGCTGAGTGGCATCATGGTGGAGCTCGGCACTTCGAATGGACGAGACGCGTTTGCCAACGCGATCAGCCGCGATGGACGTGTCATCGTGGGCGCGCTCCAGGACTCCAGCTTCAGAGGTGAAGCTGCGTACTGGATAGAGAATGATGCCCCGGTCACGCTGGGCTATCTGCCGGGTGGCGACCAATCGACTGCCAACGCTGTAAACAGCGATGGCTCCGTCATTGTCGGAGAGGCGGTGCGGGCAGGCGGCGGGGTCAGCGCCTTCCGCTGGACAGCTGCGAGCGGCCTGGTCGATCTCGGCCGGCTGGGCCTCTTCAATTCCGAAGCCGTTGCAGTCAGCGATGACGGCAACGTCGTCGTCGGGCGCACCGGTCGCATGGACGGCTCGTCTTCCGGGTTCCGCTGGACGGAAGCCAATGGCATGATCACCGTGGACGACTGGTTGCGCCAGAGTGGTGTTGCTCTCTCCGAAGATGTTACGAGCGTCGCCAATGCAGTCTCGGCCGACGGCACGGTCATTGTCGGAATGCTTCGCAACAGCAAGGCCTACATCGCCCGCGGCGCAGCGGCAGACCCATCCGATCCCTCCGATCCCTCCGAGCCATCGGTCCCCGGTCACTCTGCCGGCATCATCGCGGTCGAAGATTACATGCGAAGCTTCAACGGCCTGCCGCGCCATATCTTGGTGCCGCAGCAAGTCGCCGATCTCGCGATGAACGGCGCCAACTCCTCGCCTCTCTTCCATCGTCTGTCGGCGGGCCAGCGCTCGATCTGGGCCACGGGGGACATTGGTGCCGTCAGAAACGAGTTTGGCACAGGCCCGACAGCGACCGGCGAGATCGGTCTCGCCTATGCCCCGACCGACGATGTCACGCTCCGGCTCGCGCTCGGCACCTCCTATTCCAAGGCGGATCTCGATCTCGGTGGCTTCAGCCGGGTTCAGGGGAGCTATGTTCTGCCAGAAGCCAGTCTGGCCTTGGCGCCATCGGTCTATGCGACGCTCACCGGCTTTGCCAGCATTGGCGATTTGTCGATGCGCCGGGCCTACCTCAACGGCACCGGCACCGACATCTCCGAAGGCGAAGCGGACACCCGGACGCTCGGCTTCCGCGCCCGGCTCGACTGGCTCGATGCCTTCGAAGTACAGAGCGTCGCATTTACGCCCTACGCAAGCTTCACGCATCTGACGACGAAGACCGATGGCTATGCCGAGACTGGCGGAAGCTTCCCCGCCCGTTTCGACGAGACGAAAGGCACGTCCAACACGCTGCGCTTCGGTGTTGATGCCCGCCGTGATCTCAGTTCTTCGTTAAGCCTCGTCGGTCGCGGCGAAATCGCCCACCGTTTTGAGGACCAGGCCCCGAACACGCGCGGTGAAATTCTCGGCTTTTCCGGCTTCGATCTCGCTGGCGCGCCGATCGAGCAGACATGGTTGCGCGGCGCGATCGGGGTCCAGACGAAATCGGGGCCGCTGGAGGGACAGTTGATGTTGAATGCCTCGAGCCAGGGTGAGGGAAGCTACTGGCTGAGCGCCAGCACGCGCATCATATTCTGAAACGCCCGCCATTGCGCTCGCCCTCAGATGACTTATATTATCATTGTCATTTGAAGGAGTGATCAAACATGCTGCTCCCAGCCCAGACCTCTCCCGTGGCTGCTTCTCCGCCTCAAGGCTTCTCGATCGAAGCTGACAGGAAACGCCTTTCTGCGACGGCGCTGAAAGCCTTTCGCCGTCTGGTCATTCATTGGGACCTGACCAGCCAGCAGGCGGCGGCGTTGCTCGGTGTCTCGCTCAGCACCTGGGAGCGGTTGAAACCCGAGAGCGTTACGAAAACCCTGAGCCAGGACCAGATGACTCGGATCTCGGCGCTGACTGGCATCTACAAGGCACTGCATCTGCTGTTCGTCGATGCCATGGCCGACCGCTGGCCGATGCTGGAAAATACCGGGCCGCTCTTTGATCGCCGCACGCCCGTCGCTGCCATGATCGAGGGCGGCATCCCGCATATGCTCGAGGTGCGCCGCTACCTCGACGCCGTGCGCGGGGGCCTCTGACTTGGAAGTCGCCGGCGTTCCGGTGTGCACGCTTGCCTCTCCGAAGATCGTGCGTCTCGTCTCTACTGCACGCTTGCGGCAGGCGGTTCTCGCGCCGCTCGCCGATACGGCCGATGAACTTGCCGACCTCGCCGAGATCGAGGCAGCCACGTCGACCCGCATCCAGGCCCAGTCAACAGGCATTTCCGGGCTGGCTGCCAACGAGCTCGTCTACGACGTGCCGCATGCCCATTTCATCAATGCGAGCTTCGCCTATGCCAAGCCGCGCGAACCCAATCGCTTCAACGGTGACACCCGGGGTGCCTGGTATGCCGCGCTTGCCGTCGAAACCTGCCTCGCCGAAATCGCCTTTCACATGACGGAGTTCCTGTCACGAACCGGCGTTTTCGAAGCGGTGGCCGATTATGCGGAAATGCTCTGCAGCACGTCAGGAGAGTTTCTCGACCTGAGGACGCTGCCCGCTCATCCGTCGCTCTCGCCCGAAAAGGCACTCGGCTACCCGGAGGGCAACCGCCTGGCACTCGAAGCCAGGCGCGCAGGGCTGAACGGCATCGTCTACCCGTCAGTCCGCCATGACCGCGGAACCTGCTTCGCCATCCTGCGTCCCGCTGCGGTCCAGTCGGTGCGCCAGGGCGACGTCTGGCGCCTGAGCTGGAAGGGCAGGCCTGAGCCGGTGATAGAGGGTCCCTTCGGGTTTTGAGTTTTTCGGCGGCACTCGGGTCACCCCACCCTCCCCTTGAGGGGGAGGGTCGGACCGCAGGTCCGGGGTGGGGTCGTCAGGCGGCTGTAAGCCGCCCATGGCATCAGTCGAGGGGGGGGGAAGGCCCCGCTCAACCCTCAGACGATTTCGGTCGCTGAAATCTTGATCCCAAACCCTTCAAGACCGACATAGTGGCGCTCGCGCGACGAGAAGAGCCGGATCGAGGTGACGCCGAGATCCTTCAGGATCTGCGCACCGAGACCGATTTCCAGCCACTCGCTTTCGCGCGCCTGGGCTTCCGAGTGATCTTCGCGGTCGTGCTTGCCGCCGCGTGCGGTCGTGGAGACGCCGACACCCACGGAGCCCTCGCGCAGATAGACGATGACGCCGCGGCCCTTGTCGGCGATCCGCTTCATGATGCCGTCGACCTGCCGGTTGGTGCCGAACACGTCCTGGCCGACATGCTCGAGATGCAGGCGAACCGGAATGTCCTCGCCGTCCCGGATATCGCCGAAGACGACGGCGAGATGCTGCATCGGGTCCCAGGGGAGAGAATAGGCGAAGGCCTTGGCTACGCCGTAAGGGGTCTGCAGATCGAATTGGGAGACGAGTTGGATCAGCGTCTCCTTGCGCTGGCGATAGGCGATGAGATCGGCGACCGACACCTGCTTCAAGCCATGCTTGACGGCGAAATCGGCAACCTGCTGGCCACGCGTCACGGTGCCGTCGTCATTGACGAGTTCGCAGATGACACCGATCGGTGGCAGGCCCGCAAGCTTGCAGAGGTCGACGGCAGCTTCCGTGTGACCCGAACGCATGAGAACCCCGCCTTCGCGGGCGACCAGCGGGAAGATGTGCCCGGGGCGCACGAAATCGGCAGGGCCGACATTCGGGTTGGCGAGGTTGCGCACGGTGAGCGTCCGGTCGTCGGCGGAAATGCCGGTCGTCGTGCCATGCTTGAAGTCGACCGAAACGGTGAATGCGGTGGTGTGTGCGCTGTCGTTCTCCGCCACCATGGCCGAGAGGTTCAGGCGCTTGGCCTCCTCCTTCGGCATCGGCGTGCAGACGATGCCCGAGGTGTGACGTACGATGAAGGCCATCTTGTCGGCCGTGCAGTGAACGGCGGCAACGATCAGGTCCCCTTCGTTCTCGCGGCCGTCATCGTCGGTGACAACGACGATTTCGCCGGCTTCAAAGGCGCGGATCGCCTCGACGACGCGCTTCTGGTCATAGCTCATGGGAAGTCCTCATCTGGTCCGGCCGTTCTGGCCGCGGTCTCTCAGGATATGGTCGAGAATGGTGCAGGCGAGCATCGCCTCGCCGACGGGCACGGCGCGAATACCGACGCAAGGGTCATGACGGCCCTTGGTGCGCACATCGACGTCGTTGCCATCGGCATCGATCGACCGCTTCTCGGTCAGGATCGACGAAGTCGGCTTGATGGCGAAACGCGCAACGATCGGCTCGCCAGTCGAAATGCCGCCGAGCACGCCGCCGGCATGGTTCGACAGGAAAACAGGCTTGCCGTCGGCCCCGATCCGCATCTCGTCGGCGTTCTCCTCACCGGTGATCTCGGCCGCCTGGAAGCCGTTGCCGACCTCGACGCCCTTGACCGCATTGATCGACATTAGGCCCGCTGCGATCTCCTGGTCGAGCTTGCCATAGACGGGAGCCCCGATGCCGGCGGGCACGCCTTCGGCGATCACTTCGATGACTGCGCCGACAGAGGAGCCCGCCTTGCGGATGCCATCGAGATACTCTTCGAAGACGGGAACCATCGCAGCATCCGGGCAGAAGAACGGGTTCTGGTCGACCTGCGCCCAATCCCAGTTGTCGCGGTTGATCTTGTGCGTGCCGATCTGCACCAGCGCGCCGCGAATGGTGACGCCCGGCATGGCAAGGCGGGCCAGCGCACCAGCGGCCACACGGGCTGCCGTCTCGCGAGCGGACGATCGTCCACCGCCACGATAATCGCGGATCCCGTATTTCAGTTCATAGGTGTAATCGGCATGGCCGGGACGATAACGCTTGGCAATATCGCCATAATCCTTGGAGCGCTGGTCGGTATTCTCGATGAACAGCGAGACCGGCGTGCCAGTCGTGATCATCGTGCCGTCTTCCTGCGGCATGACGCCGGAGAGCACCTTGACGATATCGTCTTCGCGCCGCTGGGTGACGAAGCGCGACTGGCCAGGTTTGCGCTTGTCCATGAAGACCTGCAGGTCCTCCTGGGCGAAGCGTACACCCGGAGGGCAGCCGTCGACGACCGCGCCGAGCGCCGGCCCGTGGCTTTCGCCCCAGGTGGTGACGCGGAAGAGATGACCGAAGGTATTGTGCGACATGCGTATGCTACCGTCCCATTCTCGCCTCCCGGAACGTCTTCCGGCGGGCCCTGCCTTGGATGGCGTCACTCATAGAGCAAATTGACAATTTCTGTGAAGCGCTTTTGCGCTGCGAGCCGCCGATTTGCGACGACACAGTGTCACCACGGGCGGCATGATCCACCGCCGCGTGTGCTCAAGACGCCTTGCGCTGCGGCAGGCGGTCGACGAAGCGGGTGAAATCCTCAAAGGAGAGCGGCTTGGCGAAGGCGTAACCTTGCAGGTAGTCGCAGCCGAGCTGGCGCAGAATGCCGGCGTGCTCCTGCGTTTCCACGCCTTCCGCCACGGTCTCGATGCCGAGCGAACGGGCGATCTCGACGATGTTGCGCACGAGGCTCCGTTCCTGCGGCTGCACGGTGACCGGCATGACCAGCTGGCGGTCGATCTTCAGCCGCTTCGGCTTCAGCTTCAGGAGCGATACGATCGAGGTGTGGCCGGTGCCGAAATCGTCGATTTCGATGTCGATTCCCAGCGCCTTGATCTTCTCGATATTGTCGGAGGCAAGTGTGTCGCTATCGTCGAGGAAGATCGACTCCACCAGCTCGAAACAGATCGAACCGGGCGTGATCGCAAGCCCCTTCAACTGATCGATCAGGTTGTCGTCATGCAGACGCTTGGAGGACACGTTGACCGAAATCCGAGGCACCTGCATGCCGAGCGCCGTCCAGCGCATCCGGTCCTTGAGCGCGGTCTGCAGCACCAATTCGTCGATGCGTGCCATCACGTTCAGGTCTTCGGCGACCTTCAGGAAGTTACCAGAGGCGAGGATGCCGCGGTCCGGATGGCGCCAGCGGACCAGGGCTTCCGCGCCACAGAGCTGCATGCTGGAGGCCTCGAATTGCGGCTGGTACCAGACGATGAATTCGTCACGGTCGAGGCCGGCCAGCATGTCGTCGGCCATGCGCTTCTTGGCGACGATATTCGCTTGCAGGTCCGGCGTGAAGAACTCGTAGCAGTTCCGTCCCTTCTCCTTGGCCTGATAGAGGGCGATGTCGGCATTGATCAGGATCTTCCGCGCATCGGGGGCCGGCCCTTGTGCCTGCGCGATGCCGATTGACACGCCGCAGCGACAGTCGAAGCCTTCGAAATCGAGCGGCTGCCGCATCTCCTCTATGATCTTGGTCGCGAGTGCCGCCAGTTCCTCGACGGTGGTTTGGCGGCGGGCCAGAACGACGAACTCATCGCCGCCGATGCGGGCGACGAGATCGCCGCGCGGCACGTGCTTCATCAGGATGCGTGAGGCATGCACCAGCATGGCGTCACCAGCCGCATGGCCGAGCGTGTCGTTGATTTCCTTGAACCGATCGAGGTCGAGATGCAGGATCGCGAACTTGGAAGCCTGCCGGTCGCCGCTGCGCCCCACCGTGTCGAGCTCGAGGTCGAGCTTGCGGCGGTTGGCAAGCGAGGTCAAAGGATCGTGCAGAGCGTTGAACTCGATGCGGTTCTTGGCGAGCTCAAGCTCGATGTTGCGCATGTCGGTTTCCGCCTTGGCGTTCCGAAGCTGCTCGGCGAGCAGGGCGTCGGCCGTCACGTCGAAGGCGATGCCGATCATTTTCTTCTTGCCATCTCGTCCGATATGCGGTTGCCCGACGGAGCGGATATAGCGCATTTCGCCGTTCTGCAGGACCACTTTTTGTGTGGTGTTGAGCACTTGGTCGAGCGTGGCGGCCCGCTTGCTGGCAAGCTGGATCTCGCCGCGTTCGTCGGGATGGAGGCGGGACAGCCAGAGATGCTCGGTCACGGGCTTGTCGCTGTAGGGTATGCCGTAGAGCTGGTGCATGCGCTCGTCCCAGATGGCGCTCCGTGTCACGGGATCGCCTTCCCAGGTGCCGCAATTGTAGGAGCCAAGCGCCAGATCCAGGCGCTGCGAAGCTTCCGCCAACTGGTGCTCGCGGCTTGAGAGTTCCTCAAGGGCAAGCTCCAGCTCGGCGTTCTTGATGTCGCTGTTTTCCTTCGCGCGGCTCAGCGACTGGGTGACCAGCGTATCGGTCGTCACGTCGCAGACGATGCCGGTGATGCTGCCGTCGCTCGTGCGGGCGCCAACCGAGCGCAGATAGCGGAAACTGTCGTCGGAGAGCGGAACGCGGTAGCTGATGTCCCATTGGTCGGCGGTCGCGGCGACCGCGGCGTCGAAATAGAGTTGTTCGGCGCGGCCGATATCGTCGGCATGCAGCGATGCGAACCAGTCCGCCAGTCGGTCTTCCTCATCCTTAAGGCTGTTGGGCAGGCCATGCAGGCCGGCACTGCGGCTGTCCCAGATCAGCGCATGGGTCGAGGCGTCGATCTCCCAGATGCCGATATTGGAGGTTTCCAACGCGAGCTGAAAACGCTGCGACAGTTCGAGCAGCCGCTGTTCGCGACCCCGCAGACGCTTGATGTTCAGGTTGCGCTCGCGCAGCAGGAAGAGAGCGAGCAGCACGCAACTCGTCATCGCGACGACCCCCGCCAACACCAGGAGGCGGCTGGGCAAGAGCCTGTTCATCGCCGCATCCCAGCCATCGGCCGGCACGCCATACAGATTGTAGCTCAGATACGCGTCGGCAGACGCGGCACTGACGGGGTTGTCATCGAAAATCGACTCGTCACCGAAGACTTCATCGGTGCCATCGGCGGATGACATTACGACGGCGACCTTGGTGTGGTCATGCCCTTCATGGTGTGGCACATCGACTTCGGTCAGCAGTCCGTGATGTTCGAAGAAGCGGTCAGCGTCGATGTCGACGACCAGTGAAATCCACTCCGTATTCGACTGCCAGGAGACAGGAGGCACCGGGATATCGATACTGATACGCCGTTGATTCCTGGTGACCTTCGGCGTGAAGGCCATCCGGCCGGGGTCGTCGAGGCTTGCAAGACGAATGCTGTCAAACTGCGGATTGTCGGCGATCAGGCGGCTGATTGTCCGGTTGAACTCCATCGGAGACATCATCCCGTCATCGGCGATGTCGTCCGCCAGGGACAAGGCAAAATTGATGTCGTGATCCAGATGGGTCTTGATGTCGGACTGCACACGCAGCAGGCGATCCAGTATGCCGTACTCGATGCGCCCCTTCTCGGTGAGGGCGGTCTGGCGGTCGATCATCAAGCCGGCGGACACGATGAGCACGCTCAGCACCGCAGCACCGATCAGCCAAAGCATGCCGTTGCTCAGCAGCCTGTCGGCACGCGTGTCCGTCGTCAACTTGCGCAAGTGTAAGCTTCCCCTGATCCCGATTGCGCTAAGCCTATGGGTCTGCGGTTAATTTAGGATTTCGTCAGGGGCAGGTTTTTTCATCGTGTCGCGGTTTATCGGTCGCGCGGCAGGCATCGATCAAGGCACGAGCCCGCAGTTTGTCGGGGACAGCGGCGAACGCGCTTGATCCCGGTTGCCCTTCGGGTCCACAATCCCCCGAAATGACATTGTCAGGGGCGAATTCCGCCACATTCAGGAGGCTAGTTTGCAGTCGTTTTCAGCAGTGATTTGGTCGAGGGTGGTTCGCATGCGTGTCGTTATATCCCTGCTTCTTGCCACCGCGGGCTTTCTGTCACCGGTCAGCGTCTATGCCGGCAGCGCCGATGTGGAATCCACCATTCGTGATGTGAACATCGACGGCATGAGCCTCGTTCTCGATGACGGCAAGACCTATGCCGTTCCCTCGGAATTCAACTTCGAGGGTCTTGAGCCAGGCCAGAAGGTCATCGTCTTCTACACCGAAGTGGACGGCAAGCGTGTCGTCGACGATCTGGAAGTTCTGCAGTAACAAGCGTGGGGCAGCCCTTAAGGTGCGGCCCGTCGGGATCTCAGATCCAGCCTATCAGTTTCTGGTCGCGATTGATTTTCAGGATGCGGTCCTGCGGGATGTTCATCTCGCAGGCCTCGTCCTCACTGACATTGCCAATCAGCCGGAAGCAGCTGCGAATGACGCCGCCATGGCTGACGCAGACAGTCGGTCGCTCGACGGAGGTGAGCCAGGCGCCGATCCGCCATGAGAGGATCTCATAGCTTTCCGCATCGTCGCCAGGCGGGATGAAGCCCCATTTGTGACGCGCGCGTTCTTCCACCCGCTCTGGCGAGACCACGGCCAGTTCCGGCAGCGTCGAGCCTTCCCAGTCACCAAAGGAGAGTTCCTTCAGCCGGTCGTCCATCCGGTAGTCTTGGGGCGGCAGCCCCATGGCGGTGCGCACCCGTTCCATTGTGTCGCGCGTACGTCCGAGCGGGGAGCTCACAAAGTCGAAATCCCCGGCGCGGTCTCCGAGGATTTCACCGAGCTTGCGCCCGTTTTCAGTCGCCTGCTGCCGACCGGTGTCGTTAAGGCCGATATCCTTCTGGCCCTGCATTCGGCCCTCGGCATTCCAATCAGTCTGGCCGTGGCGGATCATGTAAATGAGCACGGCGCAGTCTCCGAATTCAGTCTTTGCCGAGAACGATGTCGGGCGCGTCGACCGACTTCATGCCGACCGTGTGATAACCGCAGTCGACATGATGCACTTCGCCGGAAACGCCGGTGGAGAGGTCGGACAAGAGATACATGCCCGACTTGCCGACTTCGTCGGTTGTCACGTTGCGCTTCAGCGGTGAATGATACTCGTTCCACTTGAGGATGTAGCGGAAGTCGCCGATGCCGGAAGCCGCGAGTGTCTTGATCGGGCCGGCCGAGATGGCGTTGACGCGGATGCCGCGGCCGCCCATGTCGACGGCGAGATAGCGCACGGACGCCTCGAGTGCGGCCTTGGCAACGCCCATGACGTTGTAATGCGGCATGACCTTCTCAGCACCGTAATAGGTGAGCGTCAGCAGCGAACCGCCATCATTCATGATCTTTTCGGCACGCGCCGCAACGGCGGTGAAGGAATAAACGGAGATATCCATCGTCCGGGCGAAGTTGTCGCGCGTCGTCTCGATGTAACGGCCAGTCAGCTCGTCCTTGTCGGAAAAGGCGATGGCATGCACGACGAAGTCGATCTTGCCCCACTTGGCTTCGATGTTGTTGAAGACGGCGTCGATGCTTTCGAGATTGGTCACGTCGCAGTCGCCGGCAAGAAAGGCATCCAGCTCCTGTGCGAGCGGCTCGACACGCTTCTTCAGCGCGTCGCCCTGCCATGTGAGGGCAATCTCGGCACCCTGGTCACGACAGGCCTTCGCGATGCCCCAAGCGATGGAGCGATTGTTGGCGACACCCATGATGACGCCGCGCTTGCCTGCCATAAGGCCGGAACCCTGAACCATATCGAGACCCTTTAAGACGTTCGGTGGAGTTGCCTATGGCATAGGCCGATCCGGGGTTCAAGATTGCAGGCTCAGATCAACGGGACACGGCCCCGACATCCATCACAACTGTCAGAAATCACTCATTTAGCAGGCGGAAATCTGCTGGGCTGACACTCAACGATTGCTGCCGGGCCCAAACGACAGGCTCGCCGAGAATGCTGTGCACAAGAGGAGATCGAAACCTGGATACCTGTCCACCAGGATCCAAGGGGCTCAGATATAGAGCCCTTCGCGCATCAGCCGCATCAGGTCCGTGACCTTCTCGTCCGGCTTTTCCCAGAGCATCACGCGCAGCTCGACGACAAGCGCGCCACGGCCGCCTTCGCTATTGGGAAGGCCGAGCTCGTCGATTCGGATGACCTGATCGGAGTTCGACCAGGCGGGGACCGTGACGGGCACCATGGTCCCGTCAGGTCCTTCGACCTGAGTCTCGCAGCCCAGCACGGCGTTTTCGAGTGTGATCGGCAACACAGTGCGGATATCGAACTGGTCGACAGCAAAGCGATCGGCGCGCAGCACCTTGATCGTCACCGCGACATCGCCGCGCTGCAGGCCCTGGAACTTCAGCCCCTGACCCTTGAGGCGCACGACATGGCCCTCGGTCACACCGATGAGCGGCACGCGCACTTCGCGTCCGTCATTCAGGGTGATCGACACGGATTTCTGCTCGAGCAGGTCGGCGATCGCGACCACCGCATCAGCAAAGATATCGGGTGCTTTTTCCGGCAGCGGCGGCGGGGCGCCGCGCAGGCGACGCACCAGCGAACTGAAGAGCTCGATTGGCGCGAGCAAAGGCGATGCCGGCGGCTTCAGCGGTATACCCTCCTGAAGCTCTGCGGCCTCCTGCTCGCGGCGCAGGCTTTCAGCAGCTGCAGCCGCTTCCGGGCTGTCGCCAAAGATGCGGGAAACGGTTTCCTCGGGTCCTGAGGCTGTTCCGCCGACGGTGGCACTCGGACCCGATGCCGGGCCAGCGGTTGCGCCTGATGCAGCAGTCTTGTTGGTGGCGGTCGCCGATGCGGTCTCGGCAGTAGCGTCCTTCGCACCAGCATCGGCCTGAGCTTTGGTCTTTGCCTCTGCAGCCTGTTGCCTTTCGGCTCTCGCCTTTTCGGCCTGTGCTGCCTGGGCCGCATCCGCCTTGGCCTTTTCCGCCTCGGCACGTGCGAGCTCTTCCAGCACGCGCTCGGCATTCGCCTTGGCCTGCTTGGCTTTTTCCGCCGCCTCGCGCGCTGATTGGCGCTGCTGCATGATCGTCTGTTCGCGTTCCAAGGCTTCGACCTTCATGCGCTGTTGATCATATCGGCTTCGCTTGGCCGGATCCTTGAGCACTTCATAGGCGCGGCCAATCTCGGCAAACCGGTTGTGAGCGTGCGGATCGTCGCGGTTCTGGTCCGGATGCACGGACTTTGCCTTCGTGCGCCATGCCGCCTTGATCTCGTCTGAGCCGGCATCGCGCTTCACGCCAAGGATCGAATAAAAATCTCGCATCGAGGACACCAACACACCTCAGGCGGAAAAGGTCCCTTCATCGGGCCCGTCCGCAAAACTTTTCTGCCGTCCTGCTGAATTCATGCAGATCCGGACGTTACAGTCTCCGGAACCGTTGCATGCCATATGCTAATCGAAGGTTAGCTGTCGGCCGGCAGCGCGACCTCATTCTTCCGGTTTGCTTAAGCAATTCTTTCGAATGCGACCGAAATCGATCCGCCGTTTACGATTGGCGGTCGAAGCTCAACAGCTGCCAATTGCCGGTACCAGACGTGCACGTCTTGCCGGAAAAGTAAGCAATGCCTTCATAGGAATGTCGGGTCGTCGAGAAATTGCGGCAGATGACGCCGTCGCCTTTCTCTTCCTGGATGGCAGTCACGACACCGGCGCTGCCTGTCGTCGCATTCGCCCAGGGGAGGGGCTTGCCTTCGGTCTTGCTGAGATCGGCTGACGAGACAGCGCTCTGCACGGTGAGCTCGTCGGAACGGCTGGTGGTATTGCCGCTCTTCACGACCGTTGACGTGGAGATCGAACTGTCGACCGTATCGGAGCCGAACAGGTCCATGCTGCTGCCGAAGCAACCGCTGAGCGGAAGTGTCGCAGAGATGACAAGCAAGATAGAGCTTCTACGCATGCACCAACCCTTTGTCCGCTCGACCGATTTTGCTATGTCTGCCAAGGGGCCTGCGATCCAGTGCTTCGTCATCGACGGCCAATATGCATATCGGGAGCATTTTACACAATATGTCAGATATCGGGTTAACAACTGGTGACTTCACCGAAGAGAGCGAACCCTTTGCGCTCTTCGCCACCTGGCTGAAGGATGCCGAGGCCTCGGAGATCAACGATCCCAATGCCGTGGCGCTCGCCACCGTCGATGCGGATGGTCTGCCAAATGTCCGTATGGTGCTGCTCAAGGGTTTCGACGTCAGGGGTTTCGTTTTCTACACGAATTTCGAGAGCCAGAAGGGACAGGAAATTCTCGGCCAGAAAAAGGCGGCAATGTGTTTTCATTGGAAATCGCTGCGCCGCCAGATCCGCCTGAGGGGCGAAGTCGAGGTGGTTTCCGACGAGGAAGCCGACGAATATTACCAGTCCAGGCCGCTTGGCAGTCGGATCGGTGCCTGGGCTTCGAAGCAGTCCCGTCCGCTTGAAGGTCGCTTTGCTCTGGAGAAGGCGGTTGCCGAATACACCGCGAAATATGCGCTCGGAAACGTGCCCCGTCCGCCCCATTGGTCGGGCTTCCGCATCATCCCGCGCTCGATCGAATTTTGGCACGATCGCAAGTTCCGGCTGCACGACCGCATCGAGTTCCGCCGCGACGCGGAAGGCGACGGCTGGTCGAAGGTCCGGATGTATCCCTGATCAGGGGGGAGGGGCTCACCCGCCGACAAGCTTCGACGGCAGCCCCGACGCCAGCGCCTCGACATAGCGCGGCTTCTGATAGAGCCCGTTGAGCGAGATCCGCGGCAGAAGCTGCGGGCTCGCCATCGAGGCCGGCGTCAATGTGCCCGGCCGTGTGGTCACTGACAGCTTGAAGCCCGCCCAGTCGGCATAGCCTGCCGTCCGGACAGTGGCGCTCCGCGCATCGCCGTAAGGATAGGCGAAGGTGACGGGCCGCGTGCCGCTGATGCCTGCGACATATTCGGCGCTCTCGTTATACTCCTGCAACAAGGCCTCGTCGTTGAGATCGGCGAGACCGCGATGGCTCACGGTATGCGCGCCGTAGGAGACGAGAGGGTTCTTGGCGAGGGCGGCCAGCTCCTCCCGATCCATGACAGTTTCGGAAACCAGCGCATGCGGGTTGATACCGGCAGCATTCGCCGCCGCATCGAGTTGCGCCACTCCCTTCGCTTCGTCCCCCGCCATCAGCAGGCGCGCGGCGGCGGCGAATGCGGCACACTTGGCGGCCGTCGAGCTGCAGTCGATGTCGATCCGCCCTGCCGGCAGGCAGAGCGCCACTCTCTGCCGCGCCGCGATCAGGGCCGCGAGCGTATCCCACCACATCGTGTGGCTGCGCTCCGAAAGCCCCTTGCAGACGAAGATGGTGAAAGGGACCCCGTGACGCTCGAAGACCGGCAGGGCATGGTCGCGATTGTCGCGAAACCCGTCGTCGAGGGTGAAGACGGCAAAGGGCTGTCCGCCTTCGGGTTCGGCAAGGACCGCCGGCACCTCGTCCAGACGGAGGAAGCGATAGCCACGCGCGGTGAGCGTCCGGATCGCTGCGTCGAGGAAGTCGGGCGTGATGTCGAGATGCCGGTTCGGCTGGAATGGTCTGGCATCGGCCGGCCGGACATGATGCAGCGTGAAGATCACCCCGCGGCCCCGCAGGCCCCCCGCCAGCCCGAGTCGCGACAACAGAAAGGACGCCTCCAGCCCCCCCGTGATTGCCGCGCGCCTGATCTGCTGCTTGATCCGTCCTGCCATAGTCCTGCCTGAAAACAACTTTGTCACAATGCCGCCAAGGCTAGCCCGGAGTCCTTAAGCGAGGTTCAACGGTATCTATCGCTTTTTTGTCATCGTTCGTGAGGACAGGGTGCCAGCTTTCGCCCTTTGGATTAACCATCTGTTGACCATGATCGGGCGACCTTCTGTGGATCGATGGTTGCATTTGATTCCGATCGGCTGATTGTCGCCCCATTCTTGCCATAGGGGCTCAACCTCAAGACGGCGGATCGATCGAATCGAACCAGTCGCAGTCATCATTGAAATCCGGGCGGCATTGGAGTTTTCATGAGCAAGTTGTTGATCGCGTTCTCGTTTTGCGTGGCGATCCTTACCCTCTCGACGACTGCCCATGCAGGAAGTGCCCAGCTTCTCCTCGATGCCCGGACCGGCGAAGTCCTCGCCTCCGAAAACGCGGACGTGCTCAATCACCCGGCGTCGCTGACCAAGATGATGTCCGTCTACATGGTCTTCGACGCGATCAAGGCCGGCAAGCTCAGCTGGGACAGCCCCGTTCCCTTTTCGAAACACGCCGCCTCCCGCCCGCCGACCAAACTTTTCGTCAAGGCAGGCGACAGCATCACCGTCCGCGAAGCCGTACTCGCCATGATCATCCGCTCCGCCAATGACGCCTCGGCGGCGATCGGCGAGAAGATCGGCGGCAGTGAAGAGGGCTTTGCAGCTCTTATGACGCGCAAGGCCCGCTCGCTCGGCATGATGAACACCACCTTCTTCAACGCATCCGGCCTGCCGCATGCGCAGCAGTTTACCACCGCCCGCGACATGTCGACCCTCGGTGTTGCCCTGATGCGCGACTTCCCGAAGGAATACGAGCTCTTCGCCACCAAGAGCTTCAAGTTCCGCGGCAAGACGATCAACGGTCACAACAACCTCATGTATCGCTACAAGGGCATGGACGGGATCAAGACCGGCTATACAAATGCGTCGGGCTTCAATCTGGTCAGTGCCGTTGAGCATGATGGTCGCCGCGTCATCGGCGTCGTCTTGGGCGGCCGCACGGCTGCCAGCCGCGACAAGATCATGGAGCGTTTGATCGACGCCAACATCAAGAAGGCCTCGACCGGCCAACAGCTTCTGGTCTCCCGTTCGACCGGCGTGCAGATGGATCTCGCCCGCCTCGGCGACGAGGTGCCGGTTCCGGCTTCCCGCCAGTCGGCGCTGGCCGCCGTGCAGGGGCTCGCCGGAGCCACAGGGACCGCGACGCCGGGCACCGCCTCGGCTTATGCGCCATCGTCACAGGCTGGAACCGCAGACCTTGTTGCGACACCGGCAAGCCGCTTTGCTGCCGTCGACCCGCAGCAGACCGCCAGCACGCCCTCGACGTCTTTCGAACGCAGGTGGCAGGTCCAGATTGCCGCCGCGACATCCGCCCAGGCAGCCATGGACTTGCTGTCCCAGGCCCGCCAGAAGGTCGGTGGCCCGCTTCAGGGTCTCGACACCTATACCGAAATGGTCAGCCGCAACGGCATCACCTTCTACCGTGCCCGTTTCACCGGATTCGAGACCAAGGAAGCGGCCCGTGCGGCCTGCGACAAGCTGGTCCGCCAGCGCTACGACTGCGTCCTGATGCCCGCGCGGGGATGACTGTCCGCTCGGAAACCCTAGAATGCTAGAGCTTTCGTAACCTCCGGCTTGCGCTAACGTAGCCGAGCAGGCAGCGATACTTGATAGCTGCGTCGATTTGTGTATAAATACACAAGGTGCGACATGGGTTCAAAACATGCGCCGCTGACACCGAGAGAGGTGGACCGTATGCTCCGCACCGATGGCTGGTCCATCAAGCGAAAAGGGCCGGGTGATCATGTTCAATACGCCCACACGGAAAAGCCAGGTAAAGTTACTTTGGACATGGGCGTCCGGGAAATCCCGACCGGCACCTTGCGATCCATCTTCAAGCAGGCTGGATGGGAGTGGTAGCGCCCGGCACGAGGGGGAATGACGATGCCTTTCGCACATGCTGTGATGCATGAAGAAAACGGCGTCTTCGGCATTTCTTTTCCCGATTTTCCTGGCTGCACTACGGGCGCCGATAGCGAGGAAGAGGCTATCCGTAAGGCCGACGAGGTCTTGACCTTTCATGTCGCCGGTATGCTGGAAGACGGCGAAGTGCTGCCGGTCAGAAGAAGCCTCAAGGAGCTGCTCTCGGATCCGGAGGCCAAAGAGGGGCTGGCCAAAGGCGTGCTGTTTCTGGCGCGCTACGAATTGCCCCGGAAATCCGTGCGGATCAACATCTCCATGGATGAGACGCTGATCGAGGCAATTGACCGCGCCGCCGAGCATGCCAATCAGTCGCGCTCCGGATTTCTGGCTGATGCCGCACGCCAGCGAATTCGTGACCTCCTGAAGGCCGAGTGAGCTACCCCACCTCCACCACCGCAAAGAACGGCATGCACTCGGTCAGATCCTGCGCCACAAACGCGCAGAGTGCCTCGATCTCCTCAGTCGGCGCCAGCAGGTTCGGCACCATCACCGCCATCATCCCGGCAGCATGGGCAGAACGGATGCCGTTGTGGCTGTCCTCGAGTGCCAGGCAATCCTGCGGCGCCACGCCCAGCCGTTCGGCAGCCACCAGATAAGGATCCGGCGCCGGCTTGCCTCGGGCATAGTCGCCTTGCGCGACCACCGCATCGAAGCGTCGATGCAGGTCGAAGCCCGCAAGATGATGTTCAACCTGGTGATGCGCTGAGGAGGTGGCGATGGCACGCGGCAGGCCAAGCGTATCCAGCAGGTCGAGCATTTCGACCACGCCTCTCTTCAGCCTGAGATCTTTCTCCAGAAGTGTGTGGAAATGCTCGAGCCAGAGAACCCGGAAGCCATCCGCGTCGAACTCCGTGCCCCAGTTCCGCTTGAAGAGCGCCGCGATGCCAGCCCAGGGCTGGCCCATCATGCCCTCATAGACGCGCTCGTCGATCGGCAGGCCCCATTCGCGCGCCGCCGAAATCACCGAGGCGCGGTAGTGGATCTCGGTATCGAGCAGCAAGCCGTCCATGTCGAAGACGACGGCCTTGGGCGGACGGGGAAGCGTCAAGTGCTTACCTTTTCAGCGGGGTAGGGATGACGCCGCTCAAGCCTTTGTCCCGCCCACCGTGATCTGGTCCATCCGCAAGTGCGGCTGACCGACGCCGACGGGTACCCACTGGCCGGCCTTTCCGCAATTGCCGATGCCCGTGTCGAGCTTGGTGTCGTTGCCGATCATCGAGATGCGCTTCATCGCATCGGGCCCGTTGCCGATCAGCATCGCGCCCTTGACTGGTGCGCCGATCTTGCCGTTTTCGATCAGATAGGCCTCGGTGCAGCCGAAGACGAACTTGCCCGAGGTGATGTCCACCTGGCCGCCGCCGAACGAGACGGCATAGATGCCCTTTTTCACCGAGGCGATGATCTCCTCCGGCGTCTTGTCGCCCGAGAGCATGTAGGTATTGGTCATGCGCGGCATGGGCTGATGGGCATAACCCTGGCGGCGACCGTTGCCGGTCGCCTTCATACCCATCAGGCGGGCGTTTTGCCGGTCCTGCATATAGCCAACGAGTTTGCCGTTCTCGATCAGAACGTTATAGGCTGAAGGCGTGCCCTCGTCGTCGACGGTGATGGATCCGCGCCGGTCGTTAATCGTCCCGTCATCGACGACGGTGACGCCGGGAGCCGCGACCATCTCGCCCATCAGGCCGGCAAAGGCGGAGGTTTTCTTGCGGTTGAAGTCACCTTCCAGCCCATGTCCGACCGCTTCGTGCAGCATGACGCCCGGCCAGCCATTGCCAAGCACGATGTCCATGGTGCCGGCCGGCGCTTCCTGCGCTTCGAGATTGACCAGCGCTTGGCGCAATGCGTCATCCGCACCACGGCGCCAGCTCTCCTCGGTCAGGAACTCGTTGAAGCTCATGCGGCCGCCGGTGCCGAAGGAGCCGCTTTCCTGCCGGTCGCCCTGTCCGGTGACGACGGAAATGTTGATGCGGGTCATCGGGCGGATGTCGCGCACCCGGTGGCCGTCGGCACGCAGGATCTCGACCACTTGCCAGCTTGCGCCGACGGTTGCCGTCACCTGCCGCACCTTGGGGTCCTTGTCGCGCAGATAGGCATCGATCTCCGAGAGCAGCTTCACCTTCTCCTCGAAGGTCGGGGAGCCGATCGGGTTGCCATCACCATAGAGCTTGGCATTGGTCCGCTGTGGAGCCGTCGCATAGGAGCCGGAATAGCCATGGGTCACCGCACCGACGGCGTCCGCCGCGCGAGAAAGCGCGGCCAGAGACAGTTCGCCGGAATGGGCGTAACCCACTGCTTCGTCGGCGACGGCGCGCAGGCCGAAACCCTGGTCGGTATTGAACGAGCCGCCCTTGAGGCGACCATTGTCGAAGGTGAGCGATTCCGCCTGGGCATGTTCGACGAACAGCTCACCGTCGTCTGCGCCCTTGAGAGCATCCGCAACGCGCCGCGTTAGCGTGGCTTCGTCGCAATCGAAGAGGGAGAGAAGGTCCTGGGTCATGCATGTCTCCTTGGGCGCTGCCTCCAGCATGTAGGCGCGCAACGAAAGAGGGGCAAGTCCGCCGGACTTGCCCCTGTCTATAATGTCATCACGATCCGGCGACCGCGCCCTTACGGCAGCGTGTCATAGCCTTCGCTGAACCCGGCAAGCTCGATCGGAATGCCGACGCGGTCCTGGTCTGCCGATTCGCGCAGTGCAAAGACGGCGGCCTTGCCAGCGCGCAGGATCTTCATCAGCTCTTCGTCGATCTCGACTTCGACATAGCAGCCTTCCGAGAAACAGCGTGTGAAATAGGCGCGGCCGATATTGTTGCCGTCGACGAAGAGCTCCATGCCGTCCTTCAGGAGAACGCCGAGCGGTGCGAGAATGCGCAGGATGCGGGCCTGGCGATCAGCCGTCTTCAGGACGACAACGGAGAGGCCGACTTCCGGCCGGTCTTCCGCAATGACGTTCTGCATCAGCGCACATTGTTCTTCCGAAGCGCCGGCCGGCTTGTCGCAGATGACAGACCAGGCGCCATGGTTGGAACGGATCGAGCCCGGCTGTTGTTGCGGTTGCTGGCTCAGCGCCGGGGTGGCGAGCGCTGCCACCAGCACGGCGCTCGCGGTCAGGCTCGACCAGGCAAGTCTAGGCAGACCCATGAAAACCTCTGGAAAACGAATCATTGACGACATTCTTGTCGCGAGGGTCCACAAATGGAAGCCCCGACCCCTGTTTTAAGGTCGAGTGCGGCATAATTGGGACTGCCGGTTTGCGATGCGAGCGCAATCACGAGCCCTTTTCGGCGCGATCTGAAGAAAGCCTGTGAATGCAAGGCTCATCTATTTGATGAAGCGCAAAAATGCCGCACCGCCTTTCGCGCGGGCGTATTGCGATTGCGGCCAATCTGTGATTTGAAACGGCGACACTAGCATGATTTTTGCGCTATGGTTTGATGTGGATCAAGCGCTTGTGGGAGACCAAACCGTGATGAAGAGAACCTATGCAGCCTTGGCCGCCTTGGCCTGTCTGCTTTTCGCTTCTGTAGGCTTCGCCGATCAGCCGAAGCCCTGGCAGATGGGTATGCAGGAACCAGCCACCTCCATCATGGAGTTCAACAGCTGGTTCGAGCAGTACACACTGTGGTTCATCGTTCCGATCACCATCTTTGTTCTGATCCTCCTGATCCTCGTGGTCGTTAAGTTCCGCGCCGCCGCCAATCCGGTGCCGTCGAAGACGAGCCACAACACGGCGATCGAGATCGTCTGGACGGTTGCTCCGGTCCTCATTCTCTTCGCGATTGCGATCCCGTCCTTCAATCTGCTGACCTACCAGTTGAAGATGCCGGAAAACCCCGACATCACCATCAAGGCGACCGCCACCCAGTGGCTCTGGTCCTACGAATACGAGGGCGAGCAGGCCGTGTCCTTCGACAGCTACATGCTGAAGGAAACCGACCGCGTCGACGCCGGCAAGGAAGACGTTGCGCGTTATCCGCGCCTTCTGGCCGTCGACAATGAAGTCGTCGTTCCCGTCGGCAAGACCGTGCGTCTGCTGGTCACGGCTGCCCCGACCGACGTTATCCACGCTTTCGCAATGCCGGCCTTCGGCATCAAGATCGACGCCATCCCGGGCCGCCTGAACGAAACCTGGTTCCGCGCTGATCGTGAAGGTCTGTACTACGGCCAGTGTTCGGAGCTGTGTGGCAAGGACCACGCCTACATGCCGATCGCCATCCGCGTCGTCACCGACGAGCAGTATGCGACCTGGCTTGAGGCTGCGACCTCGGATCTGTCGGGCGCCAATCGCGCTCTCATGGCTGCTGTAGACGGCGCTGCCGCCGTCCAGACTGCCGAAAACACAACGAACTGAGAGGAGTGAGGTCAATGGCTGGCTCTGTTGCCCACGACGAACACGCACATCACGACCATAAGCCGGGCTTCTTCGCTCGCTGGTTTCTGTCGACCAACCACAAGGACATCGGTACCCTCTACCTGATCTTCGCGATCGTTGCGGGTATCATCGGTGCCGCCCTCTCGGTTGCCATGCGAATGGAGCTCCAGGACCCTGGCATCCAGATCTTCCACGGTCTGGCCTCGATGGTCTACGGCTTCGAAGGTGATGCTGCCATCGACGGCGGCAAGCACATGTACAACGTCTTCACGACGGCGCACGCCCTGATCATGATCTTCTTCATGGTCATGCCAGCGCTGATCGGTGGCTTCGCCAACTGGATGATCCCGATCATGATCGGTGCTCCGGACATGGCCTTCCCGCGCCTCAACAACATCTCGTTTTGGCTGATCGTCCCGGCCTTCCTCTTGCTCGTGCTCTCGATGTTCGTCGAAGGCCCTGCCGGTGGTTACGGCGTCGGTGGCGGCTGGACGCTCTATCCGCCGCTGGCGACCTCGGGTCAGCCCGGTCCGGCGGTTGACCTTGCGATCTTTGCGCTCCACGTTTCCGGTGCGTCGTCGATCCTCGGTGCGATCAACTTCATCACCACGATCCTGAACATGCGCGCTCCGGGCATGACGCTGCACAAGATGCCGCTCTTTGCCTGGGCCGTTCTGGTCACCGCCTTCCTGCTGCTGCTGTCCTTGCCTGTTCTCGCAGGTGGCATCACCATGCTGCTCACCGACCGTAACTTCGGCACGACATTCTTCTCGCCGGAAGGCGGCGGTGACCCGGTTCTCTACCAGCACCTGTTCTGGTTCTTCGGTCACCCGGAAGTCTATATCCTGATCCTGCCCGGTTTCGGCATTGTCAGCCACATCATCTCGACCTTCTCGAAGAAGCCTGTCTTCGGTTACCTCGGCATGGCCTACGCCATGGTCGGCATCGGCGCCGTCGGCTTCGTTGTGTGGGCACACCACATGTACACGGTTGGTCTGTCGCTCCAGGCGCAGCGCTACTTCCTCTTCGCAACCATGGTCATCGCGGTGCCGACCGGCATCAAGATCTTCTCGTGGATTGCAACGATGTGGGGCGGTTCGCTAACCTTCAAGACCCCTATGGTCTGGGCGATCGGCTTCATCTTCCTGTTCACCGTCGGTGGCGTCACGGGCGTCCAGCTCGCCAATGCCGGCCTCGACCGTTCGCTGCATGACACCTATTACGTCGTGGCCCACTTCCACTACGTTCTGTCGCTCGGCGCCGTCTTCGCGATCTTCGCCGGCTGGTACTACTGGTTCCCGAAGATCACCGGCTACATGTACAACGAGTTCGTTGGACACGTTCACTTCTGGGTCATGTTCATCGGCGTCAACCTGGTGTTCTTCCCGCAGCACTTCCTCGGCCTCGCCGGCATGCCGCGCCGCTACATCGACTATCCGGATGCCTATGCCGGCTGGAACTATGTCTCGTCGATCGGCTCCTACATCTCGGCCTTTGCGGTTCTCGTCTTCCTCTACGGCGTCTTTGAAGCCTTCGCCAAGAAGCGCGTCGCCGGCGACAACCCCTGGGGTGAAGGTGCAACGACGCTGGAATGGCAGCTGTCTTCTCCTCCGCCATACCACCAGTGGGAACAGCTGCCGAAGATCAAGTAAGCAGCGCGTAACCTGCAAAACGATAACGGGCGTCGCGATCTTCGGGATCGCGGCGCCCGCAAAGCCAAACGAAAGACGGAATTCGAAAGCATGACGGTCATCGACAATCGCGACGTATTCGGCATCGAAGGCGAGGTTCGCCTGTCCGAAGCTGGCCCGCGCGATTTCTTCGCGCTCCTGAAGCCGCGGGTCATGTCGCTCGTCGTCTTCACGGCACTGGCCGGCCTCGTGCTCGCCCCCGGCTCCATCAATCCGGTCATCGGTTTCATTGCGATCCTCTGCATCGCCGTCGGCGCCGGCGCATCCGGCGCGCTGAACATGTGGTACGATGCCGACATCGACGCCATCATGAGCCGCACGGCGACCCGTCCGGTGCCCGCCGGTCGCGTCACGCCGGAGGAGGCGCTTGCCTTCGGCCTCGTCCTCTCGGTGTTTTCGGTCGGCGTGCTCGGCCTTGCCGTGAACTGGTTTGCCGCCTTCCTGCTCGCCTTCACCATCTTCTTCTACGCCGTCGTCTATACGATGTGGCTGAAGCGCTCGACCCCGCAGAATATTGTCATTGGCGGTGCGGCCGGCGCCTTTCCGCCCATGGTCGGCTGGGCCTGCGTGACGGGTGGTGTGTCGCTCGACAGCTTCATCCTCTTCATGATCATCTTCCTCTGGACGCCGGCGCATTTCTGGGCGCTTGCCCTGTTCAAGATGAAGGACTACGGCGATGTCGGCGTGCCGATGATGCCGAACGTCGCAGGCATTCCTTCGACAAAGCGTCAGATCGCGGTCTACGCCGTACTCACGGCCGTCACCGGCGTGCTGCCGACCTTCACCGGCCTGTCTTCAATCGGTTACGGCATTGTCGCAGCCCTTCTTGGCGCCATCTTCGTGCACTGTTCCATCGCCGTCTGGCGCATGGCCGACGGCGACGAAAAAATGGTGGCGGCCAAGAAGCTGTTCGCCTATTCGATCTTCTATCTCTTCGCGATCTTCTCGGCCCTGATGATCGACTTTTACGTCGCGCTCTTTGCGGCAAGCCTTGGAGGTGCCGCCTGATGGAAACCGTCGAACTCAACGACAAGCAGAGGAAGTCCCGCCGTGGCCGCAACATCGCGCTCGGCGTGGTGCTCGCAGCTCTGGTGGTCATCTTCTACGTCGTGACCATCATCAAGATCGGCAACGTGGGTTAAAGAGGCTTCGCACCGTGACTGTATCGAACGAGAACATCAAGGTTTCGAACCGCCGCAATGTCGGCGTAGCGACCGCCTGTGTCGTCTTCGTCGGCGGAATGGTGGGCATGGCCTATGCGGCCGTTCCGCTCTATCAGCTCTTCTGCCAGGTGACCGGCTATGGCGGCACGACCCAGCGGGTGGAGCAGGCGTCAAATGTGGTCCTGGATCGCACGATCAACGTAACCTTCGACGCCAATGCAGCGTCCGGCCTGAACTGGGATTTCAAGGCTGTCGACAAGAAGGTGACGCCGAAGATCGGCGAGACCGTTCAGATCACCTACACCGCAACAAACAATTCGCCCCATCCTGTCACCGGTGAGGCGGTCTTCAACGTCACCCCCGGCGAAGCCGGTGCCTACTTCAACAAGGTCCAGTGCTTCTGCTTCACTGAGACCACGTTGCAGCCGGGCGAGACACTGGAAATGCCGGTCGTCTTCTTCGTCGACCCCGCCATCGTAGAGGCGGATGAGACAAAGGGCATCGGAACGATTACCCTGTCCTACACCTTCTATCCGCGCAATGATCAGAAGCCGGTGGCCGCACTGTCGGTTGGTGAGGGCAAGGAACAGCCGAAACTGTGAGAGGGCTCCGGTTCGCCGGAACTCGTAATGAAATTGACATTCGGGGATTGCTGAAATGGCCGAAGCGCACCAGAAGAACCACGACTACCACATCATCGATCCGAGCCCCTGGCCGCTTCTGGCCTCGATCGGTGCCTTCGTCCTCACCTTCGGTGGCGTCGGCTATATGCGCTACCTTAATGGCGGTTCGCTGAACCTGTTCGGCGTGGATTGGGCCAATCCGTGGCTCTTCTACATCGGCCTTGCGATCGTGCTTTTCACCATGTTCGCCTGGTGGGCAGACACCATCAAGGAAGCCCACGAAGGTCATCACACCCGCGTCGTCTCGCTGCACCTGCGCTACGGCATGATCATGTTCATCGCCTCTGAAGTGATGTTCTTCGTGGCCTGGTTCTGGGCCTTCTTCGACGCCAGCCTCTTCGCCAACGAAGCGATCCAGGCGAGCCGCGTCGAGTTCACGGGCGGCCAGTGGCCTCCTGTTGGTATCGAAGTCGTCGATCCCTGGCACCTGCCGCTCTACAACACCGTCATCTTGCTGCTCTCGGGCACTTGCGTGACCTGGGCGCACCACGCCATGCTGCACAACGACCGTAAGGGCCTCGTCTACGGGCTTTTGCTGACCGTGCTGCTCGGCGTGCTGTTCTCCTTCGTGCAGGCTTACGAGTATGCCGTTTCGCCGTTCGACTTCACGAATTCGATCTACGGCGCGACCTTCTTCATGGCGACCGGCTTCCACGGCTTCCACGTTCTGGTCGGTACGATCTTCCTGATCGTCTGCCTGTTTCGGGCGCTTGCCGGCCACTTCACGCCGCAGCAGCATTTCGGCTTCGAAGCTGCCGCGTGGTACTGGCACTTCGTCGACGTCGTCTGGCTGTTCCTCTTCTTCGCCATCTACATCTGGGGCGACTGGGGTGCACCGCTCGCCCATTGATCCGGGTGACGAGAGTATCAGAAGGGCGGCGAAAGCCGCCCTTCGTGTTTTCGGCCCGTGCGACGATCCGGCACTCGTCGGGAACCACTGCTTGCTCTAAGGGTTGGCCGGGGACACGTAGCAGCATCAAGGAGAGCGCTGATGACCGAAGACAACGCGAAATTTCCGCCGGTGGATCCGGTCAAGGCGGCGCTGACGGCGTCGTGCCCCCGCTGCGGCAATGGCAAGCTTTTCGATGGCTTCAGTAAGCCGAGGACCCGCTGCAATTCCTGCGGCCTCGATCTCTCCTGGATCGACTCCGGCGATGGTCCGGCAATCTTCGTCATCCTGCTCGCCGATCTCCTGGTGGTCGGCTTCGCGGTCTGGGTAGAATTGACCTATCAGCCTTCGATGTGGCTGCACATCCTCGTCTTTGCCCCGCTCGGCGTGGCGCTCACCCTCTGGCTCATGCGCTTCCTGAAGGCGTTGCTCATCGCCCTGCAGTACAAGCACAACGCCTCGCAAGGGGTGATCGATCGTGGCTGATACTCGGCTGAACGAGGCAGATCACCAGGGGCGCCGAACCTGGCGTTTCTGGCTCGCCCTGGTTCTGGTGCCGGTGGCGCTCGTCATCCTGCTTTCGCTTGGCACCTGGCAGGTCAACCGGCTGCACTGGAAGGAAGCGCTGCTGGCCGATATCCAGCAACGCAGCACCGCCGCTCCCGTTAATGTCGTCGAACTGGAACGCCTGCTGACATCAGACGAAGCTGTCGATTATCGCCGTGCCACGGCCAACGGACGCTACCTGAACGACAAGGAACGCCACTTCCTTGCAACCTTCCAGGGCCAGTCAGGCTTTTACCTCTACACCCCGCTCGCGCTTGCCGACGGGCGATACCTTTTCGTCAACAGGGGCTTCGTCCCCTATGACCGGAAGGATCCCGCAACCCGTCCGGAGAGCCTCGTTGACGGTGAGCAGACGGTGACGGGCCTTGCCCGCGCAGAACTCACCGAAAAGCCCTCTTCGCTCGTACCCGACAACGACGAGACGGCGAACATCTTCTACTGGAAGGATCTGAGCCGCATGGCCGCCTCCGTGGATCTGCCGGCCGATCGTGTGCTGCCCTTCTTTCTCGATGCCGATGCAACGCCGGTCGCGGGTGATCTGCCCAAAGGCGGCGTGACCCAGATCGACCTGCCCAACAATCACATGCAATATGTCATTACATGGTATGGCCTGGCCGTCGCCCTCGTCGCGGTCGTGCTCGCAGGCCTGATCCGTCGGAAATCCAGATAGAGCGACGGAAGATTTTCCGCTAGAACGGCCAGATGAAGACGGCGACCAGACCGCCGTACCGGGGAAACTGCATGTCCTATCTCGCCTCTACGCTGGTGGCGCTCGTCGCGCTTGAACACATCTACATTCTGATACTGGAAATGTTTCTCTGGACCACCCCGACCGGGCGCCGCGCCTTCGGCATGAAGCCCGAACAGGCCGAAACGACCAAGGTCATGGCGGCCAACCAGGGCCTCTATAACGGCTTCCTCGCCGCCGGCCTGCTCTGGGGCCTGCTGCATCCGAATGTTGCCTTCGGTTTTCAAATTCAGTTGTTTTTCCTTGGCTGCGTGCTGGTCGCCGGCCTATATGGGGGTGCAACGGCCTCGCGGAAGATCTTCGTCATCCAGGCGCTTCCCGCAGCCATCGCCATTATTGCTGTCCTGATTGCCGGCTGATCCGATGAACATGCACCTGAACCGCCCCCCTCTGACGATCAGGCTGTGCGGCCCGCGCGGCTTCTGCGCCGGCGTCGACCGTGCCATCCAGATCGTCGTGCTCGCCCTCAAGCGTTATGGGGCGCCGGTCTATGTCCGCCACGAGATCGTCCACAACCGCTACGTCGTGGAAGGGCTGGAAGCCAAGGGGGCAATCTTCGTCGAGGAACTCGATGAGATCCCCGCCGAGCACCGTCAGCAGCCGGTCGTCTTCTCCGCCCATGGCGTGCCGAAATCTGTCCCGGAAGATGCCGCAAGCCGCAATCTCTTCTATCTCGACGCCACCTGTCCGCTGGTCTCCAAGGTTCACAAGCAGGCCATGCGCCATGAGCGGCTTGGCCGCCATGTTATCCTGATCGGTCACGAAGGCCATCCGGAAGTCATCGGCACAATGGGCCAGCTGCCGCCGGGAAGCGTCTCTCTGATCGAAACGGTCGAGGATGCGGATGCATACGAGCCCGCCAATCCCGACAATCTCGGCTATGTCACGCAGACGACGCTGTCCGTCGATGACACGGCAGGCGTCATCGCCCGCCTCATGGAGCGCTTCCCCAACCTGACGGCGCCTTCCGCCGATAGCATCTGCTACGCGACGACCAACCGCCAGGAAGCCGTAAAGCAAGCCGCCCCCGGCTGTGATCTCTTCATCGTCGTCGGTGCTCCCAATTCGTCGAACTCCAAGCGCCTCGTCGAAGTCGCCTTGAGGGCAGGGGCCACGCGGTCGATGCTGGTCCAGCGCGCTTCCGAAATTGACTGGTCCGAGATTGGCGAGATCGGAACCCTCGGCATCTCCGCCGGCGCGTCCGCCCCGGAAGTCATCGTCGACGAGATCATCGACGCCTTCCGCCAGCGCTTCGATGCCAAGGTCGAACTGGCGATCACGGCGGAAGAAAACGAGCATTTTCTTGTCAACCGCGAGCTGCGCGATGTCGAACTGACCCGCGAGGACATGGCCTGGGTCAACGGCTGAGCCCCGGAATCTGACATGACCTCCGGCGTCACGCGCGCGTGATGGAACGGTTCATGCCGTCTTCGGTTTGCGAATGCAGGGACAATTGAAGCGTCCCCGGTAATCGCAACTGGAGAATGAGATCATGGATGTGACGAGACGGACGATTCTGACCGCGACCGCGGCAACCGCAGCCCTCAGCTTTGTCGGAGCGCCGCACATCGCACGAGCCGCACTTCCCCTCACACAGCCCGGTCTGCCCTTCGCGGAGGACGCTCTCGCCTCGACCATCTCGTCCAAGACGGTGGGCCTGCATTACGGCAAACATCACAAGGCCTATTTCGACAAGCTGAACGAACTGGCCGCCGGCACCCGTTATGCCGACATGGAACTCTCCGAGATCATGACAGCTTCGGCGACGTCAGCGGAGGATGCCAAGATCTTCAATAACGCCGCCCAGGCCTGGAACCACGTCGCTTACTGGGATCAGTTCGCACCCGGCGGACCCGCACGGCCGGACGGTGAGCTCGCCACCGCGATAGACGATACATTCGGCGGCTATGAGGGTTTCGTCGATCGCGTCGTGACCGTCTCGAACGAGGTATTTGGCACCGGCTGGGTCTGGCTGACACGCGATGATCAGGATGCACTCGCGCTGATCGGTTACGAGGATGGCAACAACCCCATCGCACTCGGCCGTCCGGGCTATCTCGGTATCGATATCTGGGAACACGCCTATTATGTCGACTACGAGAACCGGAAGGAGGAGCATATCCGCGCCGTTCTCGACAAGATCGTGAACTGGCGCGTGATCGCAGACCGGGTGGCAGCGTGATCGAATCCAAAGCCTGAAGCCCGGGACAAGGCTTGTCCTATTTCGCCGGGGCCGCGCGCGAGCGCGGTGTCGGCGCCTCAGCTTCGAGAACGAATTCCAGCGCATCGCGCGCTGGCATCGGTCGCCCATAGAGGTAACCCTGACCCTCCTGGCAGCCGATCTCCCGCAGAACGGCCTCCTGCTCGGTCGTCTCGATGCCCTCGGCCACCGTGCGCAATCCCATTTCACGGCTCATTGCAACCAGCGCACGCGTGATGGCAGCGTCCGACGGGCACGTACGAATGTCCCGGATGAAGCCCCGATCGATTTTCAGGGTGGTAAGGGGATAGCGCTGCAGTGAACTCAGCGAGGCAAAGCCGGTTCCGAAGTCGTCGAAGGCAACGCCGACACCAATGTCGCGAATGGCCATCAGTGTCTGCAGGCTTGCGTCTTCGTCGTTGAGCGCAACCTCCTCGGTCACTTCCAGCTCGAGGCATTCGGGGCGCACATGATGGCGCTCCAGCGCCTCCGCCACCCTGTCGCACAGATGAGGAGCGCGGAACTGCTGGGCAAAGAGATTGACGGCGATGCGATAGGTCCCGTGTTTGCCATTGAGCTCTGCCGCCATGCGGCAGGCTTCGTCGATCGTCCACCATCCAATCTCGGACGCGAGCGCACTCTGTTCCAGCGATGGCAGGAAGACGCCCGGCAGCAGCAGGCCTCGCTCCGGATGATTCCAGCGAATGAGGGCCTCGAAGCCGACGACATGCTGGCTCGCAAGCTCCACCTGAGGCTGATAGTAGAGTTCGAGTTCGCCGCAGTGAAGCGCGCGCCGGAGGCGGTCGCGCATATCGCGTTTGGCCTGGCTCTCGTTGCGCATTGAAGCTTCAAAGAACCGGTAGGCGCGCCCACCGGCTGCCTTTGCCCGATAGAGCGCGAAGTCAGCGGAAGCCAGAAGCTCCTCCGCTTCGCCGCCATGCAGCGGCGCGATCGCGATGCCGATGCTGGCGCCCAGTTCCAACTCTAGACCACCAAGGCTGAAAGGTTTGCGGAAGGCATCGAGAATGCACGCGGCCTGCTTCTGGGCAGCCATCGGATCGCCGCTGTCTTTCAACAGCATGGCAAATTCGTCACCGCCGAGACGACCGATGGCCGCCTTGTCGCCCAACAGATAGGGAAGTCGGACACCCACCGCCTGCAGCAGGCTGTCGCCGACCATATGACCATGCGTATCGTTGACCTCCTTGAAACCGTCGAGGTCGAGGAGGAGCAGGGTGCATGGGCTGCCCACGGAGAGCTTGTCGCCGAGAACCGTCATGAACTCGTGGCGGTTCTGCAGGCCCGTCAGGGTATCGTGCGAGGCAAGGCGCATCAGCCGGGCGTCACGCTCGCGTCGCTCCGAGATGTCGCGGATCGTTGCACCGGCCCAGAACGCACCTGCGTCATTCCAGGTCGCAAGCGTGATCTCGATCGGAAATTCGCTGCCATCCCGCCTAATAGCGCAGACCTCGACTGCCTTGCCCGCAAGGCCGGGCTTTGCTCCGGCCGCGACATTGGCCATGCCGGCGGTATGGGCCCCGCGCATGCGCTCGGGAATGATGAGCGTGATCGGCTGGCCGAGAACCTCGTTCTGCTGATACCCGAACATCTCGCAGAAGGCGGGATTGGCAAAGCGCATTGCGCCACTGCCATCAACGACGATGAGCGCATGGCTCATTGCGGCGGCAAAATCATGCGCCATCTTGGCAGTGTTCGGCAGATCCATAATGGCACATCCGATCATCGTTTCAGGAAAGGCTAACGGGATAGCATTAGGGAAGTGTAAAATTCCAGGCTGGGTGGGGCGATTGGTAAATTGCGCGCATTGCTCGTGTACGGTCGGCCATGAGCAGCTCGGACCTTATTGCCACCCCATTTCCTGTGCCCCGTGTCGCAGCGGGGCTGGCATGGGCGCCGCGCCCGTTATAGGACTGCTGTCATCCCCGAAGCGGCACGGAAGCTCTCAGCTGTGGCAGTCTATACCGATATCAACGAACACGACCTCAAGGCCTTTCTCGCGCAATATGACGCGGGAGAACTCCTGTCCTACAAGGGCATCGCCGAAGGCGTGGAGAATTCCAACTTCCTGCTGCACACCTCGAAGTTTCCGCTGATCCTGACGCTTTACGAGAAGCGGGTCGAGAAGTCGGACCTGCCGTTTTTCCTCGGCCTGATGCATCATCTCTCCGAGCGCGGGCTCAATTGCCCGCTGCCCCTGCCGCGCCAGGATGGCGAACTGCTCGGCGAACTCTCAGGCCGCCCGGCTGCCCTTATCTCCTTCCTCGAGGGCATGTGGCTGAGAAAGCCCGAGGCGCAGCATTGCCGTGAAGTGGGTGCAGCGCTCGCCAGGATGCACATCGCCGGCGAAGGTTTCGAGCTGACGAGGCCGAACGCGCTGTCCCTCGAAGGCTGGCAGATCCTCTGGGCCAAGTCCGAGGCCCGGGCCGACGAAGTGGACGAGGGGCTGGAAGCCGAGATCGGCGCCGAACTCGATGTCCTCGCCACCCATTGGCCGAAGGAGCTGCCCGCTGGTGTCATCCATGCCGACCTCTTCCCGGACAATGTCTTCTTCCTCGGTGATCAGCTCTCCGGCCTGATCGACTTCTACTTCGCCTGCAACGATCTCCTGGTCTACGACCTTTCGATCTGCCTGAACTCATGGTGTTTCGAAAAGGACGGCGCCTACAACATCACCAAGGGCAAGGCGATGATCGAGGGCTACCAGTCGGTCCGTCCGCTGTCGGCCGCCGAGATCGAGGCTTTGCCGATCCTGTGCCGCGGTTCTGCGCTGCGCTTCTTCCTCACCCGCCTCTACGACTGGCTGACGACGCCGGCCGGAGCCCTGGTGGTCAAGAAGGACCCGCTCGAATATCTGAAGAAACTGCGCTTCCACCGCGCCGTCACCAATGCCTCGGAATACGGACTGATTGCATGAAACATGTCGAGATCTACACAGACGGCGCCTGCTCGGGCAATCCCGGCCCCGGCGGCTGGGGTGCTGTGCTGCGCTACGGCGAAACCGAGAAGGAACTTTTCGGCGGCGAGGCTGACACCACCAACAACCGCATGGAGCTGCTGGCCACGATCACCGCGCTGAATGCGCTCAAAGACGCCTGCGAAGTCGATCTCTACACCGACAGCAAATACGTCATGGACGGCATCTCCAAGTGGATCTTCGGCTGGAAGAAGAACGGCTGGAAGACGGCTGACAAGAAGCCGGTGAAGAACGGCGAACTCTGGCAGGCGCTTGATGTCGCCAACCAGCGCCACAAGGTCAAGTGGCACTGGGTCAAGGGCCATGCCGGCCATCCGGAGAACGAACGCGCCGACGATCTGGCCCGTAAGGGCATGGAGCCGTTCAAGAAGACCGGCGGTTTTCCGAAGTCCTTGATGGTGAAGTGAGGTCTCTCATACGGCGGTTTTCCGAGGCATGCTGTCGATTGCGCGGTCGTGCCGGAAGATCTGTTTCCCGAGATTGATGCTGCGTGCGGCCATGGCAGTTTCTCGCAGAGTACCATCCGGAGCATAGCCTTTCTCCGAAATAAGCCAGTCCAGCACTTCGACGAGGTGCCAGAGCGTCGTCGTGCCGTCGTGGACGGGTAGCGGCGAGGCCTCTGTGCCGATCATCAGCTTGCGCATGTTCTGCCGGCTCACGCCCAACAGCTCCGCAATATCGCTCAGCCCGACGAGATCAGGGCCGGCTTCAATCAGCTCCGCTCGGGGCAGGGCGTTTCGGACCTCGTCAATTGCACTTTCCATGGCACTCGCCGCACTGGCAGCCTGCCGATCGAATTCGAGCGCGAGCCGTCCCGCGATACCGATACCAGCAAGCGCATCAGTGCAGCCCGCAGCGCCGAGTGCCTCTACGGCCGCGTCGCCCGCCAGGTACGGCGGCAGGCGGTACTTCAAAGAAAAGCTATAGTCAGCCATTGAGGCCGCTCCTCAATCGTTTCTGTCTTTCGCACGACGGCTGCAGCGGTCGACCACACGGCGGATCGCCCGTGCATGGTTCGTCGGATTGGCCGGCGTGCTCCAGATGCTCGTGATGCAGAATTCTCCGCATCGACATGTCTGGTCGTCATACGGACAAAAGATGCGACCCCAGGCATGGCTGCCTCCGACGTCCACGCGCCAGCCGTTCGCCTCTGCATGGCGCAAGGCTTCCTCGATCTCCTTGTTGGGATGCCTGCGTCTCAAAGCCCACCTCGAAGATAGGACGCATACGGTCGGTTGTCAAATGACAACCTTTTCGTAGTTTTGCTTCAGGTTGCATCTTGATGTGATCCTCGCGAGACCGCAAGCGGTGCCCAGCACCAAGCACCCTTGCCCTTTCCCCCGATGCCCCTATGCTCCCGTCAAAACAACATTCGGGAGACATCCATGATCCAGCACTGCGTGTTCCTGCGCTTCAAGGCCGCCGTCCAGGAGGCAGAGAAGCAGGCGATTTATGCGGCCATTACCGATCTGAAGGACGTGGTGCCGGGCATGCTTGAGGTTAAAGCCGGGGCGAATGTCTCGCCGGAAGGGCTGGCAGGCGGCTACAATGACGGTTTCATCGTCACCTTCGAGGACGAGATGGTCCGCGACTACTATCTGAAGCATCCGAAGCATGTCGAAGTCGGCGAACGCATCGTCGGCGCAACCGATGGTGGCTTGGCCGGCATCCTTGTCTTCGATCTGGCGCACTGACGTATCTGCAAACGAGAAGAGGCCCGGTTCCCCGAGCCTCTCCAGTTCTAAAAAATCTCTTGATAGCTCAGGCGCTGAGCTGCTCAATCATCGTCGCAGCCGAGGAAACCGTTGCCTGGCCCGGGTTCTCCTCGATGTTGAGGCTCTTCAGAACGCCGTCCTCTACCAGCATCGAATAGCGCTTCGAGCGCACGCCGAGCCCGCCGCCCGACAGGTCGATGTCAAGACCGAGCGCCTTGGTGAACGAGGCGTCCCAGTCGGCGAGGAAATGGATCTTGCCCTGGCCACCCGAATGCTGCGCCCAGGCGCCCATAACATGCCAGTCGTTGACGGAGACGACGGCGATGTCGTCGACGCCACGCGCCATCAGCGCATCACGGTTTTCCAGGTAACCCGGCAGGTGGTTCAGCGTACAGGTAGGAGTAAACGCACCCGGAACGGCGAAGACGACGACCTTCTTGCCCGCAAACAGCTGTTCCGTGGTGATCTCCACCGGACCATCGGCGCTCTTTTCCTTGAAGGTGGCCTGGGGCAGCTTGTCGCCAATGGCAATGGTCATGAAATCGTCCTCGCTTGGTTGCTCCATCCAGAACCCCTCCGGATGGCAATCGACGCAAATATAGGAATGGGTCAATCAAAGGCAAGCGTGGTTTCCATGGCCTGGTTGCCGCTGACGACGAGAATGCCCCAGTGCTTGCCGGCGATCTTGTATTTCTTCGGCAGCTTGCCGATCGGCAATGTCAGAACCATCTCGCCATCGGCGCCTCGGGAGGCGACGGAATGGGTGAAGACATGGCCGCTCGGTCCGCTCACAAAGGCCTTCGGACTGTCGGCACCAGCGGGCATCTTAAGCCTGATGACGAGTTCCCTGTGGTCGGCCCCGAGTTGGTGGTCGATGACATGAAACTCGGGCGAGGGGCCGGGCGGCACCTGCGCCTGGGCAGAGCGGACAAGCGCGGTTTCAACGGCATTGGCGACGCCGCCTTCGTTCGGCGGTACGCTGAGGTCGGCCTGGAAGGGAATACAGATGTTCTGGCAGACCCCGACAAAGGCACTCAGCGTCACGTCGGCATCATCAGGCGCATTCTTAAGGCTGATCGGCAGCGTCACGGGATGGTCATAGCCGACATCGGTCATATCGCCGTTTGTCAGGACCTTCGGCACGGGAAAGCCGACACGTTCCACGGTGTAGGCGGCGCCCGGAACCGGCGTGATTGCGGGCGGAATGCCGACATCGCCAGGCTCTTTCCAATAGGTGATCCAGCCCGGCTTCGGCTCGATCACCAGGGCGCCATGTCTCGTCCCGTCTGCCTCCTGGGGCAGCAGGATCAGGCGCATCCGCCCGCCCTCGTTCAGGGCCCAGTCACTGCTTGCCGCCAGCACCGGCGTGGCGAGGAGGAGCGAGAACAGGCCAATGGCTGCCGCGACGATCCATCCGCGGCTGCTGCGGGAAAAGCCTGGAGGATTGGAAAAACACATGGCGGAGTTCATTCTAGGGGTCATGTCTCCGGCTCTAGAAGATCGTCGTCGGCTTGGCCAGTCACGCTTGCTTCATGGTCATCATTTTGGGTTGATCGGAACCCGCTTCTGGCCCATCTTGGATGGGAGACCACATCTGAACCACGCATGAAGCCGATTGCCGACAAGGCGAACCAAGGAGGCGGGCATGGCATTGTCGTCGAAAACCGATCTGAGAGAACGCGGCTTCCTGGATGGTCAGCTGCTGATCGCGATGCCGGGCATGCCCGACGGCAATTTTGCCCGTGCGGTCGTCTATATCTGCGCCCATTCCGATGCCGGCGCGATGGGCTTCATCATCAACCGATCGCAATCGGTGACCTTCGCCGATCTTCTCCTGCATCTCGAACTGATCGATCGCAACGATGCGATCATGCTGCCCGATCACGCCCGCCATTTCCCGATCCAGTGCGGCGGCCCGGTCGAGCAGAACCGCGGTTTCGTGCTGCATTCCGACGACTATCTGTCGGACAGCTCGATCCCCGTCAGCGACGACATCTCGCTCACCGCCACCCTCGACATCGTGCGTGCGATTTCGGATGGCCGAGGTCCCCGTCACGCCACCATGCTGCTTGGCTATGCCGGCTGGGGCCCGGGGCAGCTGGAAGAAGAGATCGCCCAGAACGGCTGGCTGCATTGCGCGGCCACCGAAAGCCTGATCTTCGACCGCAGCCTGGATAACAAATACGACCGTGCCCTGGGGCTGATGGGCATCAATCCCGCGATGCTGTCGATGGAGGCGGGGCACGCTTGACGGGGCAAGTCCTCTGGTTGCGTTCTTTCCGCTTGCAAGCTGACTGATCGCAGTCATTCTCTTGGTGCCAGACCACCGGGTCTGGCCCAATCGAGACCCATCCCATGCCATCCACCGACATCCTCATCGCCTTTTTCATCACCACGGCCGTCTTCGCCTTCATCCCTGGCCCCGCCATGCTTTATGTCGCAGCCCGCACGCTCGCAGCTGACCGCCGCGCGGGGCTCATGGCGACATCAGGTATTCATGTCGGCTGTTACGTGCATGTGGTGGCCGCAGCCGCTGGCCTGTCGGTTCTCTTCCATGTTGTCCCGACGCTGTATCTGGCGGTGAAGCTGGCTGGGGCTGCCTACCTGATCTATCTCGGCGTGCGCATGTTCCGCGCGGCCCGGGCAGATGGTGAAACTCCAGTCGCCCTGCTGGCGCAGAAGTCGACGGGGCGGGCTTTCCTGGAAAGCATGCTGGTCGAGATCCTCAATCCGAAGACGGCGATCTTTTTCCTGGCCTTCCTGCCGCAGTTCATCGACCCAGCGGCAAGTTTCCCCGTCTGGCTGCAGTTCGTGATCCTCGGCACGGCCGTCAATGCCATGTTCACGGTTGCCGACATCGCCTGCGTGATGGCGGCGAGCACGGTCACCGCGCGTCTATCACGGGTCTCGGCGCTGCAGCGCAATCTGCAAAGGGCAGGGGGCGCAATCCTGGTCGCACTTGGCCTTCACGTCGCCCTCCAGCGCACGTGAAGCCCTTCCGCCTCACGCCCGCTTCATCAGCGGGAACCGTTCCTTGAGCAGCCGCAGAACCGATTCGGACCCGAGCGGCGGTCCGAACAGATAGCTCTGGCCGAAGTCGCAGCCCATCATGGCAAGGTCGGCGGCGTCCTGGTCGGTCTGGATGCCCTCGGCCACCACCTGCATGTCGAGACCGCGCGCCATCGAAACGACGGAGCGCAAAAGTACGGATCGCTTGTCCGACTGGTCGCAGACCAGCGCCTTGTCGAGCTTGATCGTGTCGAAGGGGAAGCGGGTGAGATAAGCGAGCGACGAATAGCCCGTGCCGAAGTCGTCGAGCGCCAGGCTGATGCCCGTGTCCTTCAGCTTTTCCAGCATGAGGCGCGCCTGTTCCGGGTTTTCCATCACGACGCTTTCCGTGAGCTCGAGCTTGATCCGCTTCGGGTCACACTGGGTCTTCACCAGCAGAGCGCGGATGTCGTTGTAAATCTCGCTGGAGATCAACTGTGCGGACGACAGGTTGACCGAAACGAAGATCGGCAATTCGCCGGTTTGTCGCTCCCAGTCCATCAGGTCGGTGGCGGACCGTTCCAGAGCAAACATGCCGAGCGGCTCGATCAGATCAGACATTTCCGCGATCGGAATGAATTCCGTTGGCGAGATGTTGCCGCGCTTCGGATGATCCCAGCGCATCAGGGCCTCGAAGCCGGCGATCTCGCCATTCGCAAGCCTGACGATCGGCTGATAGGCCATCGACAGCTCCTTGCGCTCGATGGCGCGGCGGAGATCTGTTTCGAGCTGCAGGCGGTCGGTGCTGACGGTGCGGAAGGCCGGACGGAAAGGCTCGACGCGGTTGCCGCCTGACCGTTTCGCCCGGTACATGGCAAGCTCCGCATCGGCGAGCAGGCTGGCCGCACTTTCCTGCTGATCGACCCAGGAGACAAGGCCGATCGAGGCCGTCAGGCTGATTTCGCGATTGGCAAAATTCAGCGGCACCATGATCGCCTTGGAAATGGCATCCGCAAAGTCGGCGATCTTTGCCGGATCCTTTTCCGACACCAGGATCAGCCCGAATTCGTCGCCGGAAAGGCGCGCCAGCGTATCCTGCGGCTTCAGGAGCCGGCGCAGGCGGCGCGTGATCGCGATCAGGATGTTGTCGCCGGCGGCGATGCCAAGCGCGTCATTGACCTGCTTGTAACGGTCGATATCGATCGCGAGTACGGTGGGCCGCACGCTCTCTGAAGTCGAGGCAAGCGACAGGATCGCCTGCAGCCGGTCAAGAAAGACCTCGCGGTTCGGCAGGCCCGTCAGATTGTCGTGCATGGCATCGACCAGGAGGCGATCGATCGAGTTCTTCTGCTCGGTGACATCGATGATCGTGCCGACGCAGCGGATGACCTCGCCGTTCGAACCAAGCACTGGCCGTGCCCGGATCTTCAGCCAGTGGAAGTGGCCATCTTCGGCACGGATGCGGAATTCGTGGCTGAGCCGGCCCTTGCGGTGTTCGAGCAGCACGTCGAGCGTCGCACGAAAGCGGTCCCGGTCGTCGGGATGCAGGCGCGGCAGCCAGTTGCGCGCCGGACCATGCATGGTGCCGGGCGACAGGCCGAGACGTATCGAGACATCAGGGCTCGTCACCACGCGGTCGCGGGCCACGTCCCAGTCCCAGACGGTGTCACCAGAGCCGGTCAGCGCCAGCGACTGGCGTTCGAGATCGGAGAACAGGCCCTGCTGATAGGCGCCGCCGGCAAAGGCATGCTGCATGACCGTGAATCCGATCAAGAGAACGATGAGAACCAGACCACCGCCAAGCGCCGGCTGGATGATGTCATTGTCGAGCTGGCCGGTCACGGTCAGCCAGCCGGCGAAGAGCCAGACCAGGATCAGGGCCCAGGTCGGCACCAGAAGCACGGCACGGTCATAGCGATTGAAGCCGAGATAGATGATCAGACCGATGCCGACCACGCCCGTCAGCGCGAAGGAAACACGCGCAATGCCGGCCGCAATCGACGGGTCGAAGATCGCCACGCCGAAGAGCACGGTAAGGCCGAGCATCCAGGCAAGCGTCGCGTAGCCGAGATGCACGTGCCAGCGATTGAGATTGAGATAGGTGAAGAGGAAGATGACGAGCGAAGAGGCAAGCGCCACTTCCGCCCCCGCACGCCATATTCTAATGTCGGACGAGGTGAGCGAGATCAGCTTTTCGAGGAAGCCGAAGTCGACGCAGATATAGGCGAGAACAGCCCAGGCAAGCGCGGCCGCCGCCGGCAGCATCGACGTTCCCTTGACCACAAAGAGGATGGTGAGGAACACCGCAAGCAGGCCGGCAATCCCGAGCACGATGCCGCGATAGAGCGTGAACGCGTTGACCGTGTCCTTGTAGGCGTCCGGCTCCCAGAGATAGATCTGCGGCAATTCCGGCGTCGCGAGTTCGGCGACGAAGGTAATGACAGTGCCAGGATTGAGCGTGATGCGGAAGACATCGGCATCGGGGCCCGGCACGCGGTCAAGCGCAAAGCCTTCTGACGGCGTGATCGCCATGATCCGCTGCGAACCGAGATCCGGCCAGAACATCCTGGAACCGGAAAGACGGAAATGCGGCGCAACGATCACGCGCTCCAGCTGCTCTTCCGAGACATTGGCAAGCGCAAAGACTGCCCAGTCGCCCTGATGCTCCGGCGCGCTCGAACGCACCTCGATGCGTCGGCGAATGCCGTCCGCTCCGGCGGCGGTCGATACCTGGAAGGCCTCGCCCTGGTTCGTGTAGATCTCGGTGGTTGCCGTCAGGTCGAGCGCAGTGTCGTCGCGCGCAATCTTAACCGGCTCGACGGCGAATGCTGCCGATGCGGCAAGGCACAGATAGGCTGTCGTAAGCGCAGCAATCCACAGGGCGGCGAGGCGAGGCACGGCGCGCGAAAGGGTTCGGGTATTCGTCATGAGGGCGTCTTGCCGTTCCGCGCCTTATGGCCGCCGATCCGGGAATACAGCAGATGGTCGCGCCATTCCCCGTTGATTTTCAGATAATCGCGCAAAAGACCTTCCCGCTCAAATCCCGCTTTTTCGAGTAGCCTCAGGCTGTTGACGTTGTCCGGAATACAGGCTGCTTCGATACGGTGCAACTCGAGTGGCCCGAAGATGTAGGGAATAGCCAGCTCAAGTGCGGCAAACATGTGGCCTCGGCCGGCATGACGTTCGCCCATCCAGTAGCCGATCATGCAGCTTTGTGCCGCTCCGCGGCGAATAAGACCGATGGTAAGCCCGCCCAGCAAGGTATTCTCGGCCCGATCGAAGAGAAAGAAGGGCACGGCCATGCCGGAGTGAAATTCCTGTTCATTACGCAGGACACGCTGTCGAAACGCGCGCTCGGTCAGCTCGTCGGTGCGCCAGGACGGCTCCCATGGCTGCAGAAAAGCGCGGCTCTCTTTTCGCAGCTGGTGCCATGGTTCGAAATCGCGGAAGCGGGGCAGGCGAAGGAGATGTCGTTCGCTGGTGATTTCCGGCATATCCGGCTGCCGGGACAGAAACCGAAACACCGAGCGCGTCATCGTCAATCCCCAAGCGATGTCCGGCGGGGTCCCCGCCGGTCGCAGTCTGTGCCGGCGGCCCTTAGCCGACGGCCTTACGGATACCGGCAGGCTGTGTCGTCAGCGCGCCTCTGATATCGTCGAGCGGAACCAGATGATCCATCGGGCCAATGGCCGATAGCGTCGGAACCGTGTCGAAGAACAGGCGACCGGCAAGGTCGGTCAGGCGTTCGGTGGTGATGCCGGCAAGCCGTTCCATCATTTCCTGGTTCGGAATGGTGCGTCCATAGAGCATCATCTGCCGTGCGATCTGGCCGGCACGGGCAGCCGGGCTCTCCTGGCCCATCAGAAGCTGGGCACGGATCTGCGCCCGCGAGCGCTCGATTTCCTGCTGGTCGATGCGGTCGGAGACCTTGCGCAACTCGTCGATGATCACGGGCACCAGTTCCGGCAGGTTCTCGCCGCCGGTCGCGGCATGGATGCCGAATATGCCGGTATCGGAGAAACCCCAGTGGAAGGCATAGACCGAATAGCACAGGCCACGGATCTCGCGCACTTCCTGGAACAGCCGCGAAGACATGCCGCCGCCGAGAATGTTGGCGAGGATCTGCGAGCAATAGAAGTCGCGCATGTGATAGGCCTTGCCCTCGAAGCCGAGCAGCACCTGGGTATCCATCAGGTCGCGCTCTTCGCGGGACTCGCCACCGGTATAGTGGGCGGCGTCCATCACCGGCGTCGCAGACGGCTTTGTCGGCAGCGAGGCGAAACGCTGCTCCACCTGCTTGACGAAGGCATCGTGGTCGACCTTGCCGGCGGCCACGACGAACATCCGGTCGGTCGTGTAATTGCGCGACAGATAGGCGCGGATCTGGTCGCTGGAGAAGGATTGCACCGTCTCTGGCGTGCCGAGAATGCTGCGGCCGATCGTCTGGCCGCGATAGGCCTGTTCGGAGAAACGGTCGAAGACCACGTCGTCTGGCGTATCGTCGGCTGCGCCGATTTCCTGCAGGATGACATGCTTCTCGCGCTCCAGTTCCTCTTCGTCAAAGACGCTGTCGGTCAGGATGTCGGCGAGAATGTCGACCGCGAGCGGAACATTGTCCTTCAGCACGCGGGCGTAATAGGAAGTCGTTTCCGTCGAGGTGGCGGCGTTCACTTCGCCGCCGACATTCTCGATCTGCTCGGCGATCTGCCGGGCCGTGCGCGTATTGGTACCCTTGAACGCCATGTGCTCGAGCAGATGGGCAATGCCATGCTCGGCTTCGGTCTCGTTGCGCGAGCCGGACTTGATCCAGGTTCCAAGAGCCACGCTTTCCAGATGGGGCATGTTCTCGGTTACGACAGTCAAACCCGATGGAAGCCGGGTGCACTCAACATTCATGGTCCGTCTTTCTGCACTTCCTACCTGACTGCTCGCGCCTGTTTACTGACAAAGCTTTCGATGGCTTTCAGTTCCGCGGGCAGGACTTCGAAGCGCTCCTCCCTGTCCATCAGATCAGCAAGCCACGCCGGAAGCGCGGGGTCAATACCGGAGGCCGATTTTACTGCGGCGGGGAACTTGGCCGGATGTGCCGTCGCCAGCACCACCATGGGGCTTTGCGGCTTTTCGAACTTGCTTGCCACATGCACGCCGACGGCCGTATGCGGGTCCAGCAGATAGCCGGTCTCGTCGAGAACGGCACGGATCGTCTTTGCCACTTCCTTCTGCGTCGCGCGTCCGGCGCGGAAATCCTTGCGGATGAATTTGAGTGCTTCCGGCTGGATCTCGAAGGCGCCGGACTGCTTCAACCCGTCCATCGCGGAACGGATCGCAGAAGCATCGCGCCCATAGGCCTCGAACAGCAGGCGTTCGAAGTTCGACGAAATCTGGATGTCCATTGACGGCGAAGTGGTCGCCGAAACGCCCTTCATCTCGTAGCGACCGGTCTTCAGGGTGCGAGCCAGGATGTCGTTGTCGTTGGTCGCGATAACAAGCTTGTCGATCGGCAGGCCCATCTTCTTGGCGACGTAACCGGCGAAGATATCGCCGAAATTGCCGGTGGGAACCGTGAATGACACCTTGCGGTCGGGGGCGCCAAGCGCAACTGCTGATGTGAAGTAGTAGACCACCTGTGCCATGATGCGCGCCCAGTTGATCGAGTTGACGCCGGAAAGCCCGACCCGATCGCGGAACGGCACGTCGTTGAACATCGCCTTCACCAGGTTCTGGCAGTCGTCGAAATTGCCTTCGACGGCGATGGCATGCACGTTTTCGTCCTGCGACGAGGTCATCTGGCGCTGCTGCACCGGCGAAACCTTGCCATGCGGGAAGAGGATGAAGATGTCGGTGCGCGCGCGGCCCGCAAAGGCGTCGATCGCAGCCCCGCCCGTGTCACCTGAGGTCGCGCCGACGATGGTTGCCCGCTCGCCGCGCTGTTCGAGAACGTGGTCCATCAGCCGTGCGATCAGCTGCATCGCCACATCCTTGAAGGCGAGCGTCGTGCCATGGAAGAGCTCGAGCACGAAGGTATTCGCTCCGGTCTGGACGAGCGGCGCCACGGCTGGATGCTTGAAGGTCGAATAGGCCTCGTCGATCATCGCGCGGAATGTGTCGGGCTCGATTTCCCCGTTCGTGAAGGGCAGAAGCACCTCGAAGGCGACCTCTTCATAGGACTTGCCGCGCAAGGACCTGATCGCCTTTTTCGACATTTGCGGCCATTCGCGGGGCACATAGAGACCGCCGTCACGGGCAAGGCCTGCCAGAAGCGCGTCACAAAAGCCGAGGCTCGGGGCCTCGCCGCGGGTCGAAACATATTCCACGTCGCTCATCCCTAAAGTTCAAGAATTCGGAGCCGAAGCCGCCGTCAAACCTATGGCGTTTCGGATAAAGAGGTTTGCCCATTTGCGCCAGTGCACCGGCCAGGATTTCGCAAGCCCGGCAGTCGTGCATGCACGCGCTGATGTGGAGACTCCTGCCGGCTCTCGAAGGTCCATCGAAAATTGAAGCAAATTGCCGGCTACCCAATCGATTTTTGTCGTGGCCGCTGGTATAGACCATCCGCGAGGGCGCTGAAAAGCCTCAAGTTTGACTGTTTTTCGGCCTTGGGCCGAGCATGCGGAAGGTGAAGTCTCGTGTCTGTAAACGTGTCGCGCGGTGTTGTCGCCGTTTCGCTGATGATGGTTCTTTCGGGCTGCAATGCCGGTGGTCTCGGCAGTAGCCTCGGCCTTTCCTCGTCAGAGCCGGCCGCCGCAACGCCGGCCACTGCAAGCGGCCAGCAGGCTTTCGTGCAGGGCTTTTGCCCGCAGATTTCCCTGAGTGACGGCACCGCCTCCTATCGTACCTATGCGCGCGGCAAGGACGGCGATGCCGAACAGGTCATCTTGCAGGCCTCGCTCGCCGACACAACGCGCTCCTGCGCCCGGACCGAAACATCGTTGACGATCAACGCGCTGGTTCAGGGTCGCCTCGTCGCAGGCCCGCAGGGCAAGGCTGGCACGATCAATCTGCCGGTACGCGTCACCGTCGTGGATGGCGGGCAGGAAGTGTTCAACGAAGTCGAGCAGTATGCCGTGACGCTCGCCGACGTGAACCAGCCGACACAGTTCATCTACAGCAAGGCGGCAACGGTTCCCGGCAATATCTCCGGCACGGCCCGCGTCACCATCGGCTTCGAACAGCCGAAGAAGAAGTAAGCTCCCGAGGATGGCGCCGGATCTGGAGATCGGCGCCTATCCTCGCCGCGTCAGGGCCACCAGGTAGCGGATTGCTTGATCGCTGGAGTTGATGAACACGCAATCGCTGGGCGCGCCGAGTTGCAGGCAGTCACCCTTCGAAAGCTGATGGCTGCGTGTGCCCTCGATGAAGTCGAGGCGGCCTTCGAGCACGTAGATCTGCTGGTGCTGGAAGCTGAAGGCAGAGGCCGGGTAGGGCACCCGGACACCGGGGGGCAAAACCACTTCCAACAGTTCAAGCTGGCCTCCGTTTCCAGGGGAAAGCGTCCGTCGCGTATAGCCCGTATCCGGATCGATCCAGAGCGGCTGCTCGTCGCGGCGCGCCAGTCGATCCCCCTCGCGTTCGGCAAGAGCGAGAAGAACCGAGAGCGGCAGGCCGAAGGCGCCGGAGAGGCGGCCGAGCACGGTCGCCGTCGGGCTCGCCTCGCAACGCTCCACCTTGCTGATCATTGCCTTGGAGACGCCCGAACGCGCCGCGAGTTCGGCAAGCGACCAGCCGCGCGTTTCCCGCTCAAGCCGGATCCGCTCGGCGATCGCCCGCGCCTGGCGGTCTTCGTCGTGAACTTGGTTTCCATGCACCGTGTTCATTATCTCGCCCTCTTGCCAAACGATCCGGCAGCGTCTTCTATAGTGGACGGGAACATACGATAGATGACGGCACATCCACAAGTCGCCGCCTGTCGAACTCTTGGAGGGACAAACCCAGCATGGCACGCGAGATCCGTTTCAACGCCTTCGACATGAATTGCATCGGGCATATCCAGCAGGGGCTCTGGAGCCACCCGCGCGACCGCTCCATGGAGTATACGAGCCTCGCCTACTGGACCGACTACGCCAAGCGCCTGGAGGCGGGCCTGTTCGACGGTATCTTCCTCGCCGATGTCGTCGGCATTTACGACGTTCTGAGCGGCACACCGGCGCCAGCACTTCGCGGTGCCGTGCAGGTGCCGGTCAATGATCCGATGATGCTGGTTCCAGCCATGGCCGCGGCCACTCGCCATCTCGGCTTCGGCGTCACGGCCAATCTCACTTACGAACAGCCCTTCCTCTTTGCCCGCCGCATGGCGACGCTCGATCATCTGACCGGTGGCCGAATCGGCTGGAACATCGTGACCGGCTATCTCGACAGCGCCGCACGGGCCATAGGCCTCGACGGCCAGATGGCTCACGATGATCGCTATGACCTCGCCGACGAATACATGGAGGTGATCTACAAGCTGCTCGAAGGGAGCTGGGAGGACGGAGCCGTGGTGGCCGACAAGGCGGCAAAGGTCTATGCCGAACCGGACCGTGTCCATCCCGTCCATCATCATGGACGCCAATACAAGGTCGATGCCTATCACCTCTGTGAACCCTCGCCGCAGCGCACGCCAGTTCTCTATCAGGCTGGCTCCTCACCGCGTGGCCGACAGTTCGCCGCAACCCACGCTGAATGCGTCTTCGTCAACGGCCAGAAGAAGGAGGGCGTGCGCGAGATCGTCTCCGACATCCGGGCACGTGCCGAGGGCTTGGGGCGGCAGGGGGACGACATCAAGGTCTTCCTTGGTGCCACCATCGTCACCGGCCGCACAGAAAAGGAGGCTCGCGACAAGTTCGAGGACTATCGCCAGTATGTCAGCTCGGAGGCCGCGCTCACCCATGCGGCCGCCTCCATGGGCATCGACTTCGACAAGTTCGACATGGACGAGCCGGTCGAGACGGGCAAGAGCCAGGCGATCACCTCCAACATCAAGGCGATGGATCGCGCCGCCGGCCCGCAATGGACCAAGCGCAAGCTGATCGAGCAGATGGTGCTCGGCAGTCGTCAGCCGCCTCTGGTCGCCTCCGCCGATCAGGTCGTCGACTGGTTGGTCGATTGGGTCGAGGACACCGGCGTCGACGGCTTCAACCTGTCGCGCACGGTCGTGCCGGAATGCTTCGACGACATCATCGAGCTGGTCGTTCCACGCCTGCAGGAGAAAGGTCTCTACAAGACCGAATACCGCGAAGGGCCGCTGCGGCAAAAGCTCTTTGGCAACGCCCGTCTGACCGATCGACACATTGCCTCCACCCACCGGCATCAGCGGGGCTGATCACGTCTTTCTCATGTTGTGCAAGGCATCGGCCCGGTCCGGTGCCTCGCCTTGCTCTCTCTGCTCGGCGGATGCTAGCGTGCAAGCCACATGGCGGAGCATGCCTGCCCCCTCGGGATGCACGCGCTGGCATTGAGAGGGAGTGGGGCACCAAGGCGGTGTCCCCGGGGAGGCCTTGTTGAAAATTGCTGTCGTGAGAAATCCCATTGCGGGCGGCCGAGCGGGCCAGAAGCAATGGGCGCCCTTGCTTGCCGCCTTCCGCCATCGGTTCCCCGATCTGGAAATCCATGAAAGCCGCTCCAGCGGGGACGCGAGGAGGCTCGCCCGCGAGCTGGCAGTGGGGCCTTACGACGTTGTTGTGGTGGCCGGCGGTGACGGCACGATCAGCGACGTCGTCGACGGCGTCCTGACCTCGTTGCGGCCCGAGATGCCGCTCGCCTTCCTGCCGATCGGCACGGGCTGCGATTTCATCCGAAACTTCAAGCTACCGAGCGATCCGGTTGCCCTTGCGGAGCATGTCGCCAGGGCCCCTGTTCGCAAGATCGATGCCGGGCTGCTGGTCAGCCGCAATGCTGCTGGAAACGAGCAGCGCCGCCACTTCGCCAATATCGCCAGTGTCGGCATTTCCGGCGAAATCGTCGATGCTGTGAATGCGCCCGGACGCAGACGCATCTTGAACGGTCCCGTCCGCTTCCTCGTCCATTCGGCACTCGCGATCCTGCGCTACCGTCCCTATGATTTCGAAGTGTTGATCGATGGCATGCTGGTGCATCAGGGACGGCTGGCGCTGGTCGCAATTGCCAATGGCGCCTGGTTCGGCGGTGGCATGCACATCACCCCTGATGCTGATGTCGCCGATGGCAAGTTCGAGGTGGCCGTGATGCGCGAGGAAAAGGTGCTCGGCCTTCTGAATTTACTGGGACGCCTGCATAAGGCTGGTCACATCGGCCATCCGCTCCTCAGCTTCCACAAAGCGACACGCGTCGAAGTTCGCCCGCGGGAGCCCCAGCGTTTCCCAGTAGAAATCGACGGCGAAATGCCTATCGGCGGCGGATTCGTCGCGGAAATTTTGCCAGGCGCCCTGACCATCAAGACCTGAGCCGGCCGCACGTCAGAGAGTTAGAACACGCCTTCCCATTCCGCCATGGCGGAGATAACGCCCGGCAGATCCTGCATGCGGGCAATCACGGTCTCAGCACCCGCATCCGTCAGTCGGTCGGCATGCGAGGAATAGGTGTGCGACGCACCGGTAAAGCCGATGACGCGCATGCCGGCCTCGCGTGCCGCATGCACGCCGTGCACGGAGTCTTCAATGACGATGCACTTGGACGGGCTGACATTGAACTGTGCCGCGCCATGCAGGAAGATGTCCGGCTTCGGCTTCACCCTGTCAGCACCGAGATCCTTGGCCGAATAGATATGCGGCGCGAAGTGTTCCTTGAGGCCGACCTTGGTCAGCATCATGTCGAGGCGATGCGAGGACGAGTTCGAGCAGATGCAGCGCGGGCCGGCCAGACGAGCGAGGGCATACTGGACGCCTTCGATCGCCTTCACCTCGCGGGCGAGCTTCTGGTCGAGCAACTGTTCCGACTTGTCGATCATGCTGGCCGACAGCGGAATGTCGATCTCCTTCTCGATCGACAGCAGAATGTTCTTCCAGGTCATTCCGGCGAAGCGCTCGCCCATCTCCTCGACCGAAATCGGATAGCCCGCTTCCGTCAGAAGCTTCGATTCGACCTTGGCCGCGATGATCTCGGAATCGACGAGCACGCCGTCGCAATCGAAAAGGGTGAGGTCGAAGCCGCTCATGGAAACATCCGTCATGTGGTCCAGGGAAAGTGGCTCCCTACACGATCGGAAGGGCGAGGACAATCATGCGTCATGCAGGGCTGCCGTGCTGAAGATCGCACGGCCGTCGAGTTTCAAGCCTCAGTCATCGCGAGCAACACGACCTCGAAATCCTGAGGGTAGCGCTTGAGCCCGCCGTCCTTCTCCATCATGTCCGCAAGCCACACCCCGTCGGCTGCAAGCCGCACGGCAACGAGCCTTGGATCGCCATCCGTCTCGGCATGCCGTGCCATGCGTCCGTCGAGCCAGGCGGACCAGAGAGCACGTAAGGCCGGCTCCGAGACGATCGCAACCGAGAGTGCACCCCAGAGGCTGCGGTCGCCCAGCAGCCGGTCGGAGAAGCAGGCACGCACATAGGCGCGCGTGAAGCGCCCGCGCGACGCGCGATCATCCGCCAGAGTCCGGTCGATTTCCTGATCCATCTTGTCGAGAAGATCCTTGAAAACGGCGGCCAACAGCGCCTGCTTGCTGTCGAAATGATGCAGCAGTCCGCCCTTGGTCACGCCGGCCCGCCCGGCGACCGCCTGGATCGTGATGGCCGACGATCCCTGTTCGGCGGCGATCTGGGCCGCACAGTCCAGCAAAGCCCGGCGCACCTGCTCCGGCTGTTTCTTCCGGTGATGCGCGGAAAGCGTTTTGTCTCCGCGCGAGGGAGAGGCCGCCATCAGTGCGAGACCGTATTCGACAGCGTGTTCATCACGATGACGCCGGCAACGATCAAGCCGATACCCGCAAGCGCCGGAAGATCCAGGCTCTGCTTGAGGTAGAACACGCTGATCAGCGCGGTCAGCACGATGCCAAGCCCGCCCCACATCGCATAGGCGATGCCGAGCGGCATGCCCTTCAGTGCCTGCGACAAGAGGTAGAAGGAGGCGACATAGAACATCACCATGCCAGTCGTCGGCAGAAGCTTGGTGAACTGCTCCGACTTCTGCAGCAACGTTGTGCCGATGACTTCAAGTACGATCGCGGCGGCAAGCGCGCCATAGGCGGTGAGGGCGGGGCTCATGACAAACATATCCTTGGGTCACAATCCAAAAAAACATACCATATGGTCGGTTTGTTTTGAAAGCGCCTTCTGGATGCAATCGGAACGGATTCCCGCAACCTCTGAGGCGCGAAAGATTAATTATAGATCATAATATTGACATATCACAATTTCGCCGGGATCGGCGAGCGAGCTTGCCCTCGGCCGTCCGGCCACCCCGTCATCAACAGGACATCCAGCATGTGCCAGGAATGCGAAACGCAAGGCCTCAACCGTCGCAATCTCTTCAAGCTCGCCGGCGTCGGTCTGACCACGGCCGCCCTCATCGGCAGCGCGCCCGCGCGCGCCGCCGCCACGGCGCCTGCTAGTTTAACCGTGACGACGCCGGAAGAAGCGCTGGCGCGCTTGAAGCAAGGAAACAGGCGTTTCGTCGAGGATGCTGAAGCCTGCGCCTCCAACCTTGTAGCGATCCGCGGCGAACTGGCCGGCGGCCAGAAACCCTGGGCCACGATCCTCACCTGCTCGGACAGTCGCGTCAGCCCTGAACTGGTCTTCGGCGGCTCGACGCTCGGCGAACTCTTCGTCATCCGCAATGCCGGCAACGTGCTCGATACCGGTGCGCTCGGCACGATCGAATACGGAACGGAACATCTGAAGTCGCCGCTGGTCGTCGTTATGGGCCACAGCAAATGCGGCGCCGTTACCGCCGCCTGCGATGAAGTCACAAAGGGTGCGGTACCCGGCGGCTCGATTGGCAAGATGGTTCAGCCGATCCTGCCCGTCGTGCTCTCCGCCAAGGACAAGGGCGAGAGGCTTGTTGCCGAGACGGTCCGCCTCAACGCGATATCCGGCGCCCGCCGAATAGCCGAAGAAAGCCATATCGTCAGTGAACTCGTGTCCTCGGGCGCTGTGAAAGTCGTGGCTGCCGTCTATGACATCGCCAGTGGTGAAGTCGAATTCATCGAAGATCTCTGAGCAACTGGGGCAGGGGGGGCAGCAATGCCCCCTCCAACGCCGGTGGGTGCGAATTGTGTCCGTTCAGTCCGCTGCCGGAAACATCGCCAGAAACCGCCGTTCTCCCTCGCCGGAGAACCGGATGATTCGGCTCTCCTCCACCCGTCGCGCAAGTCTACGGTCAAGGAAGTGCGTCAGCAACGCCGCTCCCAGCGATCCAGCAAGATGCGTCCGACGCTCGCTCCAGTCCAGGCAGGCCCGGCAGAGCGGCCGTCGCTTCGCCCTCAGGCTGCCGATATCAAGGCCCCGGGATTCCAGCATCGCCTCGCCTTCACCAGTCAGCGTCAGCGCCTCATCCTCGGCGCGTATCGCCCCTTGCGCGATCAGGCTGTCCAGCATGCGCACGCCATAATCGCCGGCCAGATGGTCGTAGCAGATCCGCGCCTTGCGCAGCTCCGGCTCTTTCGGACCTGCGCGATGGCGCAGATGGCCGCGCGTCGCCGAAAAGCTCATCAGGCTCTCGATCATCGCCCCGACATGGCCATCGGCCAGCGCGAAATAGCGATGCCGGCCCTGTTTGCGCTGGGCAAGCAGTCCGCCCTCTTCGAGCTTGGAGAGATGCGAACTCGCCGTCTGCAATGTCACGCCCGCCGCCCCCGCAAGCTCCGTTGCCGTCAGCGCCTGACCACCGAGCAATGCCAGCAGCATGTTCGAGCGCGCGGGGTCACCGATCAACGAGGCAATCCGCGCGATGTCAGGCCCTTCCGCCATGTTCGTCTCCTTGGGGTGACCGCAGTCTGCATGTCGAGTGTAGCCAATGCTTCGATCCCGGTCGAACTATGAAGCATGGAAAGCGCTAGCGAGACTTCGACCGCGATCGAAGCATCAGCCGTCGGCACCGTGGCAAGACCCACCTCGTCAACCACGAGGAGCCCTCCATGATTACCTGCATCATCCGCTATCGCATCGACCCCTTCGGCCGAGACGACTTCGCCACCTATGCCCGCAATTGGGGCGAGGCGATCCCGCGCTGCGGAGCCGATCTCATCGGCTATTTCGCCCCGCATGAGGGGTCAGCGACCACGGCCTATGGCATCTACAACATCGAAAACCTCGCGGCTTACGAGGCCTACCGTGCAAGGCTCGCCGCCGATCCGCTCGGCAAGGCCAATTACGACTTCGCGAAAAACGCCCGCTTCATCCTGGAGGAAGACCGGCTCTTCCTGAAGAACGTCTCCCATCCTCCGTCTTTCAAGGTGCAGCCGTGATCGCCGTCATCTTCGAGGTGATCCCCTTCATCGGCGAGCGCCACCGCTATCTCGATCTCGCCGGCGAGCTTCGTGACCATCTGGAAGCGATGGCGGCCTCCTGTCCGTCGAGCGCTTCGAAAGCCTGACGACCCGCGGCAAGCTCCTGTCACTCTCCTTCTGGCGCGACGAAGAAGCCGTGCGCCGCTGGCGCGACACGGAAGAACACCGCGCCGCCCAGGCCGCCGGCCGCGGCGGCGTCTTCGCCGCCTATCGCCTCCGCGTCGCCCAAGTGCTCCGCGACTACGGCCTTGAGGATCGTGCCGAGGCCCCGGAGGACAGCCGCGCACGGCATGGGTGAGGGGAAGATTTTGACAAACTTTGCCATCACCGCCATCTTGGTCGCATGACTGGAGGCAGACCATGGCAACGATGAACGTATCCCTTCCCGATCCGATGAAGGCCTGGGTCGAGCGTCAGGCCGAGAGCGGTCGGTATGGCAATGCCAGCGACTATATCCGGGACCTGATCCGCAAGGACCAGGAGCGTCTCACAGCCTTCGACCAGCTTCAGGCCGCCATCACCAGTGGGATCGAAAGCGGCCCGCCGGAGCCCTTTGATCCCGAGGCCTTCAAGCGGCGGATGCGCGAGAGCCATGGCGCCCGCTAGCGCCCGCTACAACCTTGCGCCTGAAGCCGTGCGCGACCTGGAAAGAATCTGAGCTTATGGCGCTGAAACGTGGCCCCCCGACCGGGCTGATCATTATCTCGACGAACTCGTCCTGGCCTCCGAGCGAGTAGCCTAGTCTCCAGCGCTGCATCGCCAGCGTCTCGAGTTCACGCCGCCAGCGCGGATATATCCCTTTCGAAGCCATCTGCTCGTTTATCTCGATCTCGAAGGGCAGGTGACGATCCTGCGCATTCTCGGCAGTCGGCAGGATTGGCAGGCGATCTTGCGGGCGCTTGACTGACCCGCGCGCGGCCACTCCCTCGACAAGCCGGCAGCCGCTGACTATGCAGATACCCATGCCGAAAAAGCCGGAAGATTCTCCAGAGGATACGATTGTTAGCCGCATCAGCCGCGCGCTTGCGGAGCGCATTATCCATGGCGAACTCGTGCCCGGCTCGCGTCTGGCCCAGGATCATATCGCCGAGGAGTTTGGCGCAAGCCATGTGCCGGTCCGAGAGGCCTTCCGCCGGCTGGAAGCCCAAGGCCTCGTCGTCAGCATTCCCCGTCGCGGCGTCCGCGTCGCAAGTTTCGACCTGAAACAGGTGCGCGAAGTCGCCGAGATGCGGGCCGCCCTCGAGGTGCTGGCACTCCGCCACGCCGCCCCAAGCCTGACGCCAGAGGTGCTGGCCGCTGCCGAACAGGCCGCCACCGATGCCGACAACGCCAAGGATGTCCGTACCTGGGAGGAGGCGAACCGCCGCTTCCACCGTCTGATCGTCTCCACCTGCGGCATGCCGCGGCTCATGTCCGTCATCGACGACCTGCACGCCGTCTCCGCCCGCTTCCTCTTCGTCGCCTGGCGCGCCACCTGGGAAGCCCGCACCGACCACGACCACCGCGCCATTCTCGAGGCCCTGAAATCCGGCGATGCAGCGGAAGCCGCTCGCATCCTCGAGCGCCACGTCCAATGGATCGGCCGCGCCCCCATGCCGGTGCCTGGCCGCGCCGAGACCGAAGGCTTCGCCATCGTCGGTTAAACTCCCACCTCCCCTTGAGGGGGAGGTCGCCGCAAAGCGGCGGGTGGGGTGACCTCGCTGACCTATCCCACTTCCCACATTTTCAAGTCTTGCGGTGTCGTCTTGGTTTCCGACAAACGTCGCGATCGCCCCACCCCACCCCGGACCTTCGGTCCGACCCTCCCCCTCAAGGGGAGGGTGTGGGCGACGTAGCCAATTGCCCAGCCTCATCCTGAGGCGGGAGCGAATGCTCCCCTCGAAGGACGAGGGCGGGTGGCTCCTCCGTGGCCTCGCCCTTCTAGGCCTGCTGGCGCAGGCCCCTCAGGGGGAGGGTAGGGTGAGGGGCAAGGTGCTATCCCTCAATATAAAATTATAGATAAAAATGAAAGGCTGCCGCCAGATCGCGCCGCGATCAGCAAATCCAATCCCCAGTTTGGCAATTTGCCCCAAGATTCCTCAATCCGCCACCTTGGCAGTGTCCGATGCCATAGATAAAAGATTCTCTGTCGCATCAAATTATCTATAAAATGGAGATTGCCCATGACGACCATTCTGGCACCCGCTGGCCGCGGTTTCGATCCGCTTGGCATTTCATACCGCTCGCTTCCCATTCAGGCCGCGCTTCTCCTCATCGGCACAGGCGTGCTTGCACTCGCCTCGCAAATCTCCGTGCCCATGGTGCCGGTGCCGATCACCCTGCAGACCCTCGCCATCACCATGATCGGCGTGCTCTATGGCTGGCGCCTCGGCGCGCTGACCGTGCTTGCCTGGCTTGGCGAGGCAATGATGGGCCTGCCGGTTCTCGCCAATGGTGCTGGCGGTCTCGCACCCTTCGTCGGCCCGACGGCCGGCTATCTCCTCGCCTTCCCGATCATCGCAGCGCTCGCAGGCTTCCTCGCCGAAAAGGACTGGACGGGTAGCCATATGTTCAAGAGCTTCCTCGCCCATCTCTCCGCCAACATCCTGTGCCTGGTGATTGGCGGTGCCTGGCTTGGCTATCTCATCGGTGCCGAAAAGGGCTTGGCTCTCGGCGTCACGCCCTTCATCCTGGGGGCCGTGCTGAAATCCGCACTCGCCGCCGCCCTGCTGATGGCGCTGGCCCGCCGCAAGACGCAACCGGTCGACCTGTAAGCCTCTGACAACAGACTGAAGCACGCATGACCGTCCGGCTCCGCGCCCATCATCTGCTCTGCATGCTGACCTATGTCGGCAAGGGCTATTCGCCCCCCTTCGTTGAGAATTACGAGGCGATTGCCGCCCGTCTTTCGGCCGGCGAGGAGATCGAGCTGGTGGCGGGGCCGGACGATATCTGCGGCCCGCTCACCGCAGATCCCGGGGCTCACTGCCATGGGGCGAGCGTCATAGAGCGGGACCGGGCGGCAGCAGACGCCGTCGCCCGTCTCCTCGGCAGCCCGCTTCCGCCGGGTGCTCGCATAACGCCCTCCGCTGCTCTGCTTGCGCGTCTCAGAAAAACCTTCGCCACCGGCGAGATCCGCACTGCCTGTTCCGGCTGTGAATGGTCGGGCCTTTGCGATCATGTCGCAGACGGCGGATATCTGAGTGTGCGTGTTGCCCCCTGAGGCTGGCACCGTCTCCTTCTCCCCGCTCGCGGGGAGAGGGTGCCTGAAGGGCGGATGAGGGGCGTATCTGGACTTGATGACACGTCCCGAAACCTCTGGCAGACTTCCCGTCCGGAGGCCCCGCCATGATCACGCTCGACACGCTCCGCCAGATCATCCTTGCCCTGCCGACCACGGAGGAAATGACCTCCTGGGGTGCCGTGTCCTTCAAGGTCAACGGCAAGGCCATGCTGTTCTGGAACCCAACCCATGACTGCCCGGTCTTCAAGGTCCCCTATGAAGAGCGCGACCACCTGATCGAGATGGCCCCCGACACCTTCTTCACCACCGACCACCACCGCCCGCATCGACTGGTGCTCGCCCGCCCGGACCGCCTCGATATCGAATGGGCGCGGGAAAATCTCACCCGCGTCTGGCGGGCGCAGGCCAAGAAGGCGGTGGTGAAGGCCTGGGATGCGGGACAGTAGCGGCCCTCTTCTCCCCAACGGGGAGAAGGTGGCGGGTAAGCGTCGGATGAGGCGCGCGGCAGACGTCTCATGCACCGCAGTAGCCTTCGCCGTCCAGGTGTCCCCGGCCTAGGCCCGGGTCTGCAGCGCCTGCGCAACCATCTCGGGCGCCTGGTCAATCACCTTCAGCAGCACCAGTGCAGCCCGGTCAGGCTGGCGACGCTTCTGCTCCCAGTCCTTGATGGTGCCTGCTGGTAGGCCGTAGCGCCGCGCAAACTCCGCCTGCGAAAGCTTGAGGCGTTTGCGGATCGCTGCCACGTCGATCGTTTCGGGCACGAAGACAGCCGCAGGCTCGGCACGTCCCTCGGCAATCGCAAGCGCCTCCTCCGCGCTCTGGATCAGCTCCTTTCCGAAGCTCATGCTCTGGTCTTTCTCTGTCTGTAGGCATCGGCCAGCCTGGGAAGGATGCGCGCCAATTCGTTCTGTTCGGCCTTCGAGATGTTGCCCTTGTCGTTCTTCCCATAGATAGCAAGGGCGAACACCGGAATGTCTCCACCGCCGAAATAGTGGATGGTCCGAAAACCGCCGCGTTTGCCATGGCCCTCGCGTGCATGCCGCAGCTTTCGCGCTCCACCCGTTCCCGGCATCAGATCTCCGCCTTCTGGATCGGCTGCGATGACGGCCAAAATGTCTTGCAGTTCGTCGTCGGAAAGGCCGCATCGCTTCGCCTGCACCAGAAAAGTCTGCGTCTGGATGACGGTCTGCATGAGTTCCTATACGGCAATGCCGCCTCTCTGTCGAGCCTCTAGAGTGGCAATAGCGGATACTTTGAGTGGGGGCCGTTGGGTTTGAAACGCTAACTCGCGCGATGGTTGCTTTCAAGTGGTGTACTCCCAATCGTTCCCCCATCCCGCCCCCACACAAATTCTCACCCCCTCTTCACCCTTCAGTAACCAACTTCGGTAACCATAAGCCTCACATCCCGTGCTGCGTCAGCGTAAGAGTGAGTAACCGATGGCTTCTGTATTCCCGATTGCCGAACTCCGCCGTTCGTCCGACCCGCTTGCCTGGGTCGACAGCATCATCAAGGGCGATTGCGTTTCTGCGCTGGAAGCCCTTCCCGACAAATCCGTCGACGTCATCTTCGCCGATCCGCCGTATAACCTACAGCTCGGCGGCGCCCTGCATCGTCCCGACCAGTCGGTTGTCGATGCCTGCGACGACGAATGGGACCAGTTCGCCTCGTTCGAAGCCTATGATGCCTTCACCCGCGCCTGGTTGCTCGCCTGCCGCCGCGTTTTGAAGCCGACAGGCACGATCTGGGTCATCGGCAGCTATCACAACATCTTCCGCGTCGGCGCGACGCTGCAGGACCTTAATTTCTGGATCCTCAACGACATCGTCTGGCGCAAGACCAACCCGATGCCGAATTTCAAGGGTCGCCGTTTCCAGAACGCCCATGAGACGATGATCTGGGCCTCGCCCGATCCGAAGGCCAAAGGCTACACCTTCAACTACGATGCGATGAAGGCGTCGAACGACGATGTCCAGATGCGCTCCGACTGGCTCTTCCCGATCTGCTCGGGTGGCGAGCGGCTGAAGGGCGATGACGGCAAGAAGGTCCATCCGACCCAGAAGCCGGAAGCGCTTCTCGCCCGTGTCATCATGGCCTCGACCAAGCCGGGCGATATCGTGCTCGATCCCTTCTTCGGCTCCGGCACGACGGGTGCCGTTGCCAAGCGCCTCGGCCGTCATTTCGTCGGCATCGAGCGCGAGCAGGATTACATCGATGCAGCCTCTGCCCGCATCGCAGCCGTCGAGCCTCTGGGCAAGGTCGAGCTGACCGTCCTGACCGGCAAGAAGGCCGAGCCCCGCGTTGCCTTCAACGTTCTGCTGGAAGCAGGCCTCGTGAAGCCCGGCCAGGTGCTGACCGATGCCAAGCGCCGCCACTCCGCCATCATCCGCGCCGATGGCACGCTGACGGCAAACGGCGAGGCCGGCTCCATCCACCGCGTCGGTGCCAAGGTGCAAGGGCTTGATGCCTGCAATGGCTGGACCTTCTGGCATACCGAAGAAAAGGGTGCCCTGAAGCCGATCGACGATTTGCGCTCGATCATCCGCAGCCGCATGGGCGGCCTGGAGTAAAGACATCGGATCGGCGCCTGGCTCGCGCCGGTGCCGATTTTCATTTAGATTAGAATAGCTTCACATTCTTGTGATCAGCTTCGAGCAAGCCGAAGCTCTTAATCGGACTGCATTCGATCTCAAGGGATCGATCTGGCGCGGGCAGGGGTCCGCCAACTCCACCCGCGCCAGCGCCTTATTCTCAGGCCTTTACGCCCAGCCCCTCCAGATCCGCCTTCAGCTTCTCCGCTCCGGTAAAATGCACCGCCTGCCAGCCGGCAGCGCGCGCGCCTTCGACATTCGCCAGACTGTCGTCGATGAAAACGGAATGCGTTGGTGACAGCCCGAAATCCGCCGCGTGCCGCTCGTAGATCGCCACGTCAGGCTTGATCAGCCCCACCTCGCCTGACACCGTCACGCCGCGTGGCAGGTTGAGGAAGGGATACATCTTGCGCGCTTCGGCAAATGTGTCGGCCGCGAAGTTGGTCAGCATCGTCACGTCCCGGCCCGAATCGATAAGCCCGGTCATGATGGAAACGCTGTCGTCATAGGCATGCGGCACCATCTCGGCCCAGTGTTTGCGGAAGGCCCGGATATGCGCTTCCTTCTCGGGAAACTCTGATATCAACAACGCTTCGGCATCGGCCCAGCTGCGGCCGCGATCCTGCTCGATGTTCCAGTCATGGGTGCAGACCCGGGCGAAGAAGTCCGCCCGCTCGTTCGCGTCCGGGATGATCCGCGAAAAGGGCAGGTTCGGATCGTAATGGATGAGCACCTTGCCGATGTCGAAGACGATATGGCGGATTTCGGTCATGTCTTAGCCCTTGAGTGTTGGAAAGGCGGTTGGAATAGCGGCCGCAATTGCCTTCTTCATGACAGTTGGCAGCGCTTGCCCATCAAGTTCGGTGACGGGCACCCAGAAACCGTGATTGACGGAGGGGCGGTCGATCGGCCCGACGCGGAAGATCGAGAGCCGAAGCTCGAAATGGGTGAAGACATGGGAGATCGCGCCCGCCGCCTGCCAGTCGGCCGGGAAGGGGGCAGCCTCGATGCCCGTTTCCCCGTCCTGCCGCGAGGTCCACTCGGTCGTCGGCACCTCCGTCATCCCCCCGAGAAGCCCGCTGTCCACTCGCTTGCGCAACAGAAGTTGCCCGTCGCGATCGACCGCGATGAAGGCGGCCCCTAGTCGTACCGGCTTCTCCTTCTTCGCCGCCTTCACCGGAAAACGCTCCGGCTCATCGGTGGCGAGCGCCAGGCAGGCATCGTTGAACGGACAGAGTGCACAGGCCGGCCGCTTCGGCGTGCAGATCGTCGCGCCCAGATCCATCATCGCCTGGGCAAAATCGCCGGGTCGGTCGGTCGGCGTCAGTTCCGCAACCTTGGTCTTCATCTGCGGCTTTGATCCCGGAAGCGGCGCCTCGATAGCGAACAGCCGTGAGATCACCCGCTCGACATTGCCGTCCATGACAGCGGATGGCCGGTTGAAGGCGATCGCCGCCACCGCTGCCGACGTATAGTCGCCAATGCCCGGAAGCGCGCGCAAACCATCTTCGGTATCGGGAAACACGCCGCCATGCTCAAAGGCGACGGCTTCTGCACATTTCTTCAGATTGCGTGCGCGTGCGTAGTAGCCAAGCCCCGCCCAGGCGGCCATGACATCCTCGTTCGGCGCTTCCGCAAGATCTTTCACCGTCGGCCATCGCGCAATGAACTTGGCAAAGTAGGCCTTCACTGCCGCAACCGTCGTCTGCTGCAGCATCACCTCCGACATCCAGATGCAATAGGGATCGGGCCTCACCCCGCGCTTCGCCGCCGAAGGCGAGATGCGCCAGGGAAGTTCGCGGTGATGCCGGTCGTACCAGGCAAGAAGCATGGGAGCCGTCGGTCTTGTCGATGCTTTGCTGGGGAGTGTCACGCCGGTCATTTGCGAATAGAGGGGAGGATGGCCTATATCTGACCAAAGCAGTCGCCCGTTCAAGGGCCGATGTGAAGGATCCCCAGAGGCCATGGCCACATTCAAGGGCGCAAACCAGATTTCCGAGATCGCCAACGGCATCGTTGACCCGGTGCTGGCAAGGCGTGCGGGCATCAACACGGCGCTGCTCGGCTCCTGGGAAGACATCGTCGGCGAAGGTTTTGCCGATTGTACCCGTCCCGAAAAGATCGCCTGGCCGCGCCGCTCCGATCTGCCTGAAGATGGCGGTCACCGTCCGGGCGTGCTCACGGTCGCATGCGAAGGCGCGCGTGCGCTCTTTCTCTCCCATGCCCAGGGCGAGCTGATCGCCCGCATCAACGGCTTCTTCGGCTATCCCGCGATCGGCCAGGTGCGCATCGTTCAGAAACCTGTTTCGGTAGCGATTACCAGACCCCGCATCCGCAAGCTGGAAGGTGAGAAGGCCCGCCGGCTCGAAGCGATGATGGACGGCATCGAAAACGAGAACCTGCGCCGCGCCGTCGAACGTCTGGGCACCGCCGTCTTGCAAGCGAAACGCTAGTAGCTTTCGGTTCTCCCCTCCGGCCCCGACCCGTTGAAACCGCCGGGTTTTCCCCGTCGATCCCACCCTTTCCTGCACCTGATCCGGCCAAGTTTGGGCCGATCCGGATGGTCGCGTTGCCCGTCACGCCAGCGCCGTCTACCAGTCGGTGAGCCGGCATGTCGTCCCCGGCGGCGAATGCCTTTTCAAGAGCAGGAAAAGCCGTGAACATCCACAATCCAGCGCCCGCCCCGGATCGCAAGACCGCGGTCGATGTCGTCCCACGGCAGCGTGCATGGCGTTATCCTGTTCCGAGCGCGGCAAGGCGCTATGTCGCTCCCGTGCTGTTCGCACTGATTGCCGGCATCGATGGTCTCGGCACCAGCATCGCCTTCGCCGCGCTGATCTTTGCCGGACCGCTGGCTGCGGGCTTCTCCATGGGCGTCGGCGTCATCCTCTTGTCCAGCATCGTCATGGCTCTGTGGATTGCGCTGCGCAGCCGCTATCCCTCAAGCATCGGACAGGTGCAGGAGGCGAGCATCGCCATCCTTGCGACCGCGATTGCAACTGCGACCCTGCAGCTCGCACTGGCCCCCGAGGAGGTCAAAGTCGCCACCGCCTTTGCCATTCTCGGGTCCAGTGCCGTGGTCACCGGTGCGGTCTTCTGGCTCTTCGGTCTCTGCCGTTTCGGTCGGCTCGTGCGCTTCATGCCCTATCCGGTCGTCGCCGGTTTCCTCGCCGGCTCGGGCTGGCTGCTCATCCAGGGCGCCGTCATGATGATCATCGGCGACCGCAACCTCGTCGATCTTCTGGTCCGCCCCGAGGGCCAGCAGGCGGTCGCCAATCTCTATATCGCGGTCGTCTTCTCGATCGTCATGGTCTTTGCCCTGCGCCGCTCAACGAGCCCTTTGACCATGCCGCTGGTGCTTATCGGTGGCGGCGCCCTGTTCTACGCGATGCTGGCGGTGATCGGGGTCGACAGCGAGCAGGCGAGGGCAATGCAATGGCTGCCTGCCATGCCCTCAGGGCCGGGCTTTGCCCTCCCGCAACCGCTTGAAATTATTTCCACTGCCAATTGGTCTGTTGTCCTGCAGGCCCTGCCGGCGATCATCTCGGTCGCGCTGCTCGGCATGGTCGGGCTGCTTCTCAATACCAGCGGTCTTGAAGTTGCGACCCGCCACGAGATCGACGCCGATGCCGAACTGCGCACGACCGGCATCGCCAATATCGTCGCCGGCGGTTTCGGCGGTGCACCCGGCTTCACCGGCCTGTCGATGACGCTGCTCGCAAACCGGATGGGGGCTAAGGCCCGTTCCGTCGGTATCGCGACTGCCCTGATGCTGGCGCTGATGCTGCCCTTTGCCGGCGAACTGGCCGGCGCCATGCCAACTTTCGTTGCCGCCGGTCTTATGATTGCACTCGGCGTCGAACTGATCCAGGACTGGCTGTGGCGCACACGCACGCAACTGCCGCGCATGGAGTGGCTGGTCGTCCTCGCCATTCCCCTCGGCATGGCCGCCTTCGGCTTCATGGGCGGCATGGCCCTGGGTCTCGCGCTGTCCATCGCCAGCTTCGTCTACAACTATGCCCGTCTCTCGGTCATCCGCGTCAACGCTTCGCTACGCGAACGCAAGAGCAGCATCGACCGACCGCCGGCAGAAAACAGCCTGATCGAGCTGGAAGGCGAGCAGGTCCAGGTGCTGGAACTGCAGGAATTCCTGTTCTTCGGCACGGCGGAACAGATCATCGAGGCGATCCGCCGCCGCCAGCAGGATCGCAGCCGCCTGTCGCTGCGCTTCGTCGTCATCGATTTCCGCCGCGTCAGCGGCATGGATGCGGCCGCGGCCGCCACCTTCGTCAAGATCCGCAACCTGCTCGCCGGCAGCGAAGTCGAGCTCGTCTTCAGCAGCCTCTCGCCCGAGATCGAGCAAGCTCTGGCCAGAAACGGCATCGATTTCGTCTCCGACCCTTCCGTCGGCCGGGAACGTGACCTCGACCATGCCCTGGAGCGCTGCGAGGAACGGCTGATCGCCGCCATCAGTCGCGAAGAGACCTGGCAGGATATCGAGGATTACTTTGCCCAGACCATTGGTCCGAGCGCACGGCTGAAGGACCTCGTCGCCTCGATGGAGGAAATCCGCCTGCAGCCGGGCGATCGCTTCATCCGGGCGGGGGAACCGGGAGAGGATCTCTTCCTGCTCTGGACCGGTCGCGCCAAGGTCGAGGCCGTGCTCGCCAACGGCAAGCGCCTGCGTTTGAGAACCGTCAAGCCCGGCGTCGTGCTCGGCGAAATCGCCATCTATCGCGGTGGCGCACGCACGGCAGATGTCGTGGCCGAAGTGCCCTCGACCGTCTATCGCCTGGCCCGGCGCCAGCTGCGTTATCTCGAACAGGCAGACCCGGAGCTGGCGCTTCTCGTCCACCGCCTCTGCGCCACCACGCTCGCCGAGCGGCTGACGATTGCCAACCGCGTGGTGCAATCGCTGCACGAGTGAGAACCGTTATTTGCGGCTGGCGGTAAACACGCCATCCCAGTCTTCGGGAGCGGTTTCTGGCAGCATGGCGAGCCGCTCACTGTAGAGCCTGTGCGTGCCGGAGAGCGTGTTCTGCGGCAGTGACAGGAGGTCCTTCAGCAGGTTGCGTGCGGTTCCGAGATCGCCCGCCTGCCAGGCCCCGATGAAAGCCGCATGGGCTTGCAGCAGAGCAGCCTGATCCGAGCTCATCGTATCGCGGACACCGATCAGCACATGCAGCGTCACCGGCGCCTGCCGCCCGACCACGCGCACCCGATCGACTTCGGCGAAGACCAGCCCTTTCGTCCGCGCTCTGACATCCTCCGTCACCAGGATCGAGACCTCGTAAAGCTTGGTCATGCCCTCGACGCGCGACGCAAGATTGACACTGTCGCCGAGGCAGGAATAGCTGAAGCGTTGGTCGGAGCCGAGATTGCCGACACAGGCCATGCCGGAGTTGAGACCGATGCCGATCTTGAGGTTCATGCCGCTCTCGCGGTTGAGCCGGTCGAGCGCTGAGACCATGTCGAGCGCCGCCAGACACGCCTTCTGCGGATGCTCGGCAATGTCGAGCGGCGCGTTCCAGAAGGCCATGATCGCATCGCCTATATATTTGTCGATCGTCGCCTCGCGCTCCAAAAGCACGTCGGTCATCGGCGTCAGGAAGTTGTTGAGCAGCCCGGTGAGCTCGGTCGGCGTCATCGTTTCGGAGAGGCCGGTGAAGCCCCTGATGTCGGAGAACAGGATGGTAAGCTCGCGGTCTTCACCGCCCAGCGTAAGACCTTCCGGGTTTTCAGACAGGCGTTCGACCAGGGTCGGCGAGAGATAGCGGCCGAAGCTTTCACGCACGAAGCGCTTCTCCCGATGGGTGAGCATCAGGAGCAGCGGCAGCGCGGTCAGCAAGACTGCTCCGAGGGCAGCCATAGGCAGCAACGGATCGAAAAGCGTCAGCGCCCGGGAAAAGGCAAGCCAGGATCCACCGGCGACAAGTCCGGCCAGCAGCATACCCGTCGCCACCGAAATGGCCGGGGCGGCTGTTGCAAGGACCGTCAGCAGGATCAAGCCGACGATAACAGCTGCCGCCCGTTCTGCCCCGATCATCCAGTCGGGTCGCTGCAGGAAGACGCCGCTGGCGATCTGGTCGATGATCTCGGCATGCACCTTGACGCCCGGCATGGCGGGGTCGACCGGGGTCGCCACGATATCGCGAAGGCCGACCGCGCTGGTGCCGACCAGCAGGATGCGCCCCTGGATCAGCCCTGCCAATGTTTCGGCCTTCTCCGGATCGAAGAGATCGGCGGCGGAAATCACCGGCATGTTCGGAAGGCCGGAATAGTAGATCCAGATCTCGCCGTCGGCCGAGAGCGGCACGTCGAGCGCCCCGACCCTCAAGTCGGTGAAGGCCGAGCCGTCTTCCGTGCCGGCGGAGCGCAGGATGAAGGAGCCCTCCTGTTGTGCGATCCTCAGCGCCTCGATCGAAAGGGCCGGGTAGAGCCGGTCGCCGCTCATGGAGACGAGGGGAAAGGTGCGGATGATGTTGTCAGGCGTCGGCGGGAAGGAGAAATAGCCCATCGCGGTTGCGCGTTCGGTCAACGCGGAGAGGTTGGACAAGGCGCCTGAATAGGGCGAGAGGCGCGCCCGCGGATCGGGTCCCAGAAACGAAAATCCCGCCTTCGGCTCCGGTGCCGGCGCGGTGGTTTCGTTGCTGAGCGCGATCCCGAGCGCCACGGCATTTAAGGCGACGGCCTCGGCCAGCTGTGCGTCCGGGTCCGGCAGGTCGGCGCCGATGTCGATGGCGATCCCCTGGCGCCGCATCGCCTCGACAAGCCGCGCCGGTGCCGTCCGGTCCGGCTCGGAAAACACGATGTCGAAGCCGATGGCCGCCGCGCCAAGACCGCTTGCCTTGGTCACCATCTCGGCCACCGTGCCGCGCGACCAGGGCCATTGTCCGAGCTTACCGATCGACACTTCGTCGATGTCGATGACCGCCACCGGCGCATCAGTCGCGTCACGCGGTTTCATCACCTGATAGGTGTCGAAGACCAGCGCCGTGAGCCGAAAGGCCTGGGAGGAGAAAGCGGCGTGGCCGAGAATGACCATCATGAGCGCGGCGAGGCCGATCAGCACGACGCCGAGCTTGCGACGCTGCGAGGAAGACAGGCGGCGCGATGTCGGCCGTCCTTGTCCCTGTTCGGGTCGCAGGCCGCCGGCTGCCTTCGTCACGGAACGACGCCTGTCGTGCTGCCGGCAAAGATCCCGGTCGATGCCCAGCTGCCGTCCGTTACCGTGAAGTTGCCCATGATACCCTTGACGGGATCGGTGCCCTTGGCGGCGAAGGCGCCGGTGACGCTGCCCGAGGCAACGCCGGTCGTGATGTTGCCGCTGAAAGTCGCCGCGCCGCTCCCGAAGTTCACCCCGGCGCTGAAGCTCTTGCTGTCATAGTTGGAGACGGAAACCGTCCCTGACCGCGCGCCGAAATCCATCGTCGAGCTCATTGTCCCCGTGGCGATATATTGGGCGCTGCCATTGACGACCGTGCCGACGGCATTGCCGTTATAGGTCGCGGTGCCGGAGGTCGGCAAGGCGCTGTTCTCCGGCTGTTTGCCGATGATCCAGTTGCCGAGATGGACGGTGTAGTTGACTTCGCCATAGACATTGCGGCCCCACCAGCCCCAGGTCATGAAGTCACAGGCATTGCAGATGGCGGAGCTGGTGTTGTTGTTGAAGATCTTCGCTGGCGCCACGGCAGACGACACCATATAGGCGCCGTCCTTTGAATTGGTTCCGGCAATGAGTTGGTCGGACAAATAGGATCGATCGGCCTCTCCGTAGAATTCGGCGAAGTAGCTGCCGCTGCCGGTGCTGATGCCCCCGGTGAATGTGCCCGCAGCATTGTCGAAGTTGAGGCTGAAGGTGCCGCGCGTCGGATTGTTGCTGCCCCACTGCCGGATCACGGCGGAGGAGAAGCCGTCAACATTCCCGCTGAATGTGCGACTACCAGAAACCGTTGCCGTGTCGTCACGGTTCGCAACATGCACTTGCTCGTAACCCTGAAAAACGGGAGTAGGATCGCCGAATTCTCTTGCGCCGATCGATCCCGACCCGATCACCAGATACTCGCCGTTCGCACCCAGGAAGTGATCCTTCCCGGCGGTCGAGCCAATACTCCCGGCCTGGCCCTGACTGTTCTCGGCGAGCTCGATTGCATCGGTGCGGCTCGATCCCGCTGTCGAAGCGACGAGGCCATATCCCCCGCCGGACAAGGACTCGACGCTGCCGCTGAAGATATTGATTGCACTCTTCTGGCCGGCGCCAGTGCCGCTGATGACGAGCGAGGCTTGGAGTGCGCGTCCTACAACAGAGCCGCCGCCGTTGACCCCGCTCACGAGGAGATCGCTCACCACGGCTGCGTCACTGTCCGCGTCGAAACTACCGGTGAACGGGATCGTTGTGCCACTGCCATTCGTCAGCGCAGCAAGCAGATCGGGTTCCAGCACATACGACAGGATTTCCCCGGTCGAGAGTGTTTCCCGTGCATCGGCAGGCGTGCCGCCGATGACATAAAAGGCCTTGGGATCGTCGTTGCCGGCCGTCAGCATGTAGGTGAAGAAACCACCGCTTCCGGTATAGGCCGTACCGCTCACGGCTGTGCCGTTGACCGCGGCCGAAACGTTGCGCTCGGTGAAGACGCTGGTAGAGCTCAGCGCCGGCAGGGTGAAGCGGTTGCTGTCACCGTCGGTCCCGCTCAGTGTCCCGTCGGCCTTGCGGGTGAGTGTCCCGCGTGATGCAGTAAGCCTTAGCCCACTGGAGCCGCCACCGTCACCGCCTGTCGGCGAAAGCACGGAAACGGCGATCTCGGTGTCGGCGCCGCCGTTGCCATTATCGTTGCTGACCGGCACCTGCGGCCTCGTCCCGACATCGCGCTGCGACGCACTCGCCACCTCCTCGACCGGCGCAGTCACGACCGGACGTGGCGTCGGCACGGGGATGGCATTCTCAGACGGCAACTGGGCGGAATTGCTCTCAGCAACCGGGCTGCTGGCCACAGTCTGCTCCGTCGGCGCATTGCTCGCGCCACCGCTCTGGCCAGGCCGGCCGGCGAGAACCTGCTGCAGCCCGCTCACCCATTGCGGCGGGGTGCGCTGGACGCGCGGCTGTCCGTCGCCGGCAACGATGGAGAAGCCCTGTTTGAACAGCCGCTGCGGCGCGCCATTGCCGGTGAGCTGGACTTCCTTGCCATAGACCAGCGTCATGTGTGGTGGCAGCGGCTGGCCGTCGGACGTCTGGCCGCTGAGGTTGATGTCGACCACTGCGCCGCGAATGCCGGCCGTGCCGATCGGCGTCTTGATCGTTACATTGCCGCTCGCCTTCGATGCCTTGCCGCCGATGAAGCGCAGCGCCCCCTTGCTTATCGTCGCCGCCAGCGCAGCCGTATTCTTCTCCGGGTCATAGACGAAGCTGTCGATCACCACGGAGGAGTTCGGACCGACCGTGAACGAGGTGCCGTCGGCGAGCAGGATCTGCACGAGGCCTGCACCGCTGGTCTCGATGCGGTGATTGCGGATCACGGGGTCGCCGAGCGAGATCAGGCGCGCCTTGCCCGCGCGGTCGATGGCGCTTGCATCGGGATTGACCGCCGCAGTGACACCAGCGACATCGGTCTCCGCGCTAACGGGAGACGCCAAGACGACGAAGAGTGCCGCGGATGCGGCCAGCAGGGCATGACGGGTGTTTGGCTTCATCGTGATGCTCCTAGAACGCGGACTGGATGCCGATCGACAGTGAGATGTTGTCGAAGCTCTTGATGTCGTAGTTCGACCAGACCTTGCGGTAACCAGCCTCCGCCACCAGCGCCACGCGCTCGCTGAAGGGCATGATCTGGCGCAGGTTGAGGCTGAAGTCTGTGTCGCGCTGACGCGTCGCCGAATTGATCATGCTGTCGGGATCGTCATAGCCGCGTCCGGCCACGGCCGCTTCCACCCCGGTGATCCAGGCCGGCCCTTCGCCGAGAAGTGCGGCATAGCGATAGGTGCCGGAGATCGCCCCGCCCAGTTCGCTCGAGGAAAGGTAGCCCACCTCCGCGTCGCGCCGGCTCGCAAGAATGCGCCCCGTCAGGCTGAAGTCTTCGGTAAGATTGTGCGACCAGGAAAACTGGCCGTCGAAACGGTGGCCGGTCTGCAATTCAGCGGTCCGGCGGGACTTGGTGTTGGAGAAATCTTCATAGCGGTATTGCAGGCTGCCGGAGAGACTGTCGACCGGTGTCACTTGCCAGTCGATCGTCGTGGAGACCCCGGCGGATGCCATATACCGGTCGCCCTCGATCAGAACGCCGCTGGTGGTCAGGAGGATGGATAGCGTCCGGTCGTTAAGCCCGAAGCGTCCGAGATCGAACACCGGGCCGGCATAGGCCTCGACCGCTGCCGTGTTCAGAGTGTTGCGGTCGCGGTAGCCGGCGGTATAGCCGGAAAGGCCTGCCTCCAGCGACAGTCCCTGGATATCGGTGTCATGGCGATAGCGCAGACCGCCATTGACGAAGCCGTTGAAGTCCTCGCCGGCGACGTTCAGGCCGTCCAGAGTGTAGAAAAGGCCGTTCAGGGTCACCGTGGAATTGCCCGGGCCCGCATTGGCATTGCTCTGATAGCGGATGCCGGTCCTGATCATGCCGGAGAATTGCGAGGGGGCGCCGCGCTGGTCGATGGCCGAAAGATACTGGTCGACCTTGGCGGAGACCTCCGGCGGGATGTCGCCCGCGGCCTTCGCTCCGTCGAAATACTGCCGCGCGGTCTCGTAGGCGCCGAGCCGATAGTAGAGAACGCCGAGCTCCAGCTGGAGCCGGGGCAGGCCGGGTGCATAGATCAGCATCCGTTCGAGCGTCGAGATCGCTCCTTCCAGATCGCCGGCTTCGGAGGACAGCGCCGCATATTCGAAGGCGGTGTCGAGATCGTCGGGTGCTTCCATCATCCGGCCGAACAAGGCCTCACGCTTGGCCTCGATCTCGTTGATCGATGAGCTGCCTGTCCGCGGCGCAACGTTTTGCGATTGCTGCGCCAAGGCTCCGCCCACGGACAACGCCACGCAAAAGGCGGCAAGGGCAAGGCTCACACTATGGGCAGCGAGAGAGAAAGCCTCCCGGCTCTGCGGCAACGTCATGGGAAAAGGAACTCTGACTGTGATCGAGCTGAAAATTCTAGGGTACGTTAAGGTCTTGTTAGAATAACTGAACTGCGACTGAACCGGCCAAGTTTGGGTCTTTGCCGTCTTCATCGGCCATATGCGATGAATTGTTACAGGCCTGTTGATCGCGCGGCAATGCGCGGGCAGGGAAATCCCCGACGACAGTCTAGTTCTGGACCTTTATAACTACGTTGCATTGAAGATATGAAATAGTATATATACATTGAGTGACGATCAACGATGAGAGCTTCAGTCATAGGCGATGCTGTCCCGGCGAAGCGTCATCCAGAAGAGGCGAGGGGCGCCTGCGTCACCCCGGGGGAGGAAACAATGAAAACCAGCAGACGACAGTTTTTCGGTCTGGCGGCCGGCGGAGCGGCACTGGCCGCGGCACCTTTGCACAGCGCGACGGCACAACCCGTCAAGACCAATGTCCGCATCCTGATCCTCGGTGCGGGTGCGGCCGGAACAGCGCTTGCCAACCAGCTGTCCAACCGACTCGACGGCGCCAAGATCACCATTCTCGATCCGCGCAAGCAGCATTGGTACCAGCCGGGCTTCACGCTGATCGCCGCAGGCCTCAAGCCCGCGTCCTATTCCGTGTCCGGCACGGCCGACTGGCTGCCTGCTGGCGTCGAATGGATCGAGGAAGGTGCGGCCGAAGTCGATCCAGACGGCAAGAAGGTCGTGACGGAGAGCGGCAAGGCGATCGAATACGATTTCCTGTTCGTCGCAACCGGTCTCAAGCTCGACTACGCAGCCATCGAAGGCATGTCGCTCGACCTGATCGGCAAGGACGGCATCGGTTCTGTCTATGCAGGCCCCGACTACGCCGAGAAGACCTGGGCGGAGATGGACCGCTTCACCGACAAGGGCGGTCTTGCCCTCTTCTCGCGGCCGGCGACCGAGATGAAATGCGCCGGCGCGCCGCTCAAATACACCTTCCTCACCGAGGATTACCTGACCCGCAAGGGTACCCGCAGCAACTCCAAGATCGTCTATGCTGCCCACAACAAGGCGCTTTTCGGGGTGCCGATCGTCTCCGAAAAGGTGCGCATGCTCTATGAGGAGCGTGGCATCGATACCGTCTACGAACACGTGATGAAGAAGATTGATCCCGTGCGCAAGATCGCCACCTTCACCACGCCGGAAGGCGACAAGGAACTCGGCTATGACTTCACCAATGTCATCCCGCCGATGCGGGCGCCCGATGTGATCCTGAACAGCCCGCTCCCCTGGGCCGACAAATGGGTGGGCCAAGGCTGGGTCGAGGTCGACAAGCACACCCTGCGCCACGCGCGCTATCCCGATGTCTTCGCGGTCGGCGACATTGCCGGCGTGCCGAAGGGCAAGACGGCGGCCAGCGTCAAATGGCAGGTGCCCGTCGCGGTCGATCAACTCGTCGCCCAGATCGAAGGGCGCGAGAGCAAGGAAAGCTATAACGGCTATACGTCCTGCCCGCTGATCACCCGCATCGGCTCGGCGATGCTGGTCGAGTTCGACTACAAGGACAATCTCGTCCCGTCCTTCCCCGGCCTGATCGCCCCGTTGGAAGAGCTCTGGATTTCCTGGCTGATGAAGGAGATCGCCTTGAAACCCACCTATAACGCCATGCTGCGCGGTCGCGCCTGAGGAGGATGCCATGAAGGACATGACTGTCGGAATGATCGTCGCGGTTCTCGAAGAGATCTTCGGCCATACCCTGTTCTGGGTCATGGTCGCGGTCGCAGCCGTGATCACGCTCGCCTATCTATACGTGCTGGTCCGCGATCGCCAGGTTTCCTGGAAGAAGTTTCTGCTCGCCCAGCTTGCCATGCCGGTCGGCGCGATCGGCGCCGTCTGGTTCGTCCAGGCCATCACCCGCTCCGGCTTCGGCGACATCGGCGGTCCCGTCGATGTCATCGTGCTGCTCGGCGTCGCCGCCATGGGGGCCATCGGCATCGCGATCCTCGTCTACACGGTCCAGTCGCTGGTGAGCCGTCCTGCGGTTCGCTGAAAACGCACATTAAAGTCACACCGGACCGGCAGGCACATGACTTGCCGGTCTTTGCGTTTTTGCCGTGGCTACGGTCAAAAGGTCACGGATCTTTGATTTTTCAGGGGGGAGCCTGCCTTGTTTGGCGCCTTTTGCCGTTATAACGGTGAAGCCATCCAAGATCCTTGCAACGCAGGTAACTGACCATGTCGACATCCGAACTCTCGATCACCAAGCGCCGCCTCCTCGGCGGTATCGCCATTGCCGCCGTCGGTCTGGCACTCACTGCCTGCAGCGACGCCGAAGAGAAGGCCGCCAGTGCCGAGCCCAAACCCGCTGTCAGCAATGAGACGACCGCCTCGACGACCTCGGCCGAGATCCCGACCGCCGATCGCGACGTCGACATGGAAGAGGCATTGAAGCCCGGCCCGCTGAAGGAAATGGCGCTCGGTGACCCGAACGCGCCGGTCAAGATCATCGAATACATGTCGATGACCTGCTCGCATTGTGCAAACTTCCACGTCCGCACATTCGACGAAATCAAGACGCGCTATGTCGACACCGGCAAGGTCTATTTCGTCGTGCGCGAATTCCCGTTCCCGCAGGACACCGCATCGCTGGCGGCCTTCATGCTCGCGCGTTGCACGACCGAAGAGCGCTACTTCCCCTTCGTCTCCACGCTTCTCAAGCAGCAGTCCGCCTGGGCCGCGCCGGCCGACGGCGACGTGCGCAATGCCATGCTGCAAATGTCCAAGCTTGCCGGTTTTACACAGGAGAGCTTCGACGCCTGCTTGACGAACGCCCAGCTTGCCGGTGATGTGTCGGCAGTCCGCGACCGCGGCGCCCAGGAATTCGGTATCCAGTCGACGCCGACCTTCCTGATCAATGGCAAGGCCTATTCGGGGGACATGTCGGTTGACTCCATGTCGGCCCTCATCGACAGCATGCTCTGATCGACGATCCGTTCTGACGACGGGCGCCGGGGAAACCCGTGCGCCCGTTTTTCGTGCGTTTCTTCGGGGGAGGGGCGCATGAAATTCAACCGACTCCGTGTTGTCGGCTTCAAGTCCTTCGTCGAGCCCTCCGAATTCGTCATCGAACGGGGCCTTACCGGCATCGTCGGACCGAATGGCTGCGGCAAGTCGAACCTCGTCGAGGCTCTGCGCTGGGTCATGGGCGAGAATTCCTACAAGAACATGCGTGCGTCCGGCATGGACGACGTGATCTTCTCGGGCTCCGGCAACCGCCCCGCCCGAAACTCCGCCGAAGTCGGCCTCCACCTCGATAATTCCGACCGCACCGCACCCGCCGCCTTCAACGATGCCGATGAGATCCAGGTCACCCGCCGCATCGAGCGCGGCAATGGGTCGGTCTATCGCATCAATGGCAAGGAGGCCCGCGCCAAGGATGTGCAGCTGCTCTTCGCCGATGCCTCGACGGGGGCTCGCTCGCCCTCCATGGTCGGCCAGGGTCGTATCGGCGAGCTGATTTCTGCCAAGCCCCAGGCACGCCGACAATTGCTCGAAGAAGCCGCCGGCATTTCCGGCCTGCATTCCCGCCGCCACGAGGCGGAACTCAGGCTGCGCGCCGCCGAAACCAATCTGGAGCGTCTGGAAGACATCACCGCCCAGCTCGAAAGCCAGATCGAGAGCCTGAAACGCCAGGCTCGCCAGGCCAACCGCTTCAAGCAGCTGTCCGCCGATATCCGCGCTCATGACGCGATGCTCCTGCATATCCGCTGGGCTCAAGCCAAGCAGGCCGAAGGCAAGGCGGAAAGTGCCTTGAACCAGGCCATGTCCACGGTTGCCGAAAAGGCGAACCACCAGATGGAGGCGGCCAAGCTTCAGGCCATCGCCAGCCTCAAGATGCCGGAACTGCGCGAGGAGGAGGCGAAGGCCGCCGCCGCCCTGCAGCGCCTGCAGATCGCGCGCTCGCAACTTGACGAAGAAGCCAACCGGATTCTCCGCCGCCGCGATGAGCTGACCCGTCGTCTCGCCCAACTCGACGAGGACATCCGCCGCGAGGAGCGCCTGGTGTCGGAAAACGCCGAGGTCATCCAGCGGCTCGCCGAAGAAGAGGCAGAACTCGAGGAAATCCTCGCCGATGCCGGCCGATTTGCCGAAGAGGCGAAGGAAACCTTCGACGCCGCCGCCGCCACGCTTGCCGACAGCGAACGTGATTTCACCCGGCTCACCGCCGAACGCGCCGAAGCCGCCGCCAGCCGCAACCAGCTGGAACGCGCCATCCGCGACCTTACTGAGCGGCGCGCGCGCCTCGAACGCCAGATCTCTGACGCCTCCCGAGAACTTTCCGATATATCCGACCGCATCGCAGCCTTGCCTGATCCGGAGGAGAAGCGCGAAATGGTGGAAATCGCCGAGCAGGCGGTTGCGGACGCCGAAAGTGCAGCGATGGAGGCAGAAGCAGCGCTGACCGAAGCCCGTCGCACCGAAAGCCATCTGCGCCAGCCGCTTGAAGCCGCGCGTGCCCGCGTCAACGGGCTGGAGACTGAAGCCCGCACCATCGCCCGCATCCTCGCCTCAACGACGACAGGCGACTTCCCACCGGTCGCTGATGAACTCTCCGTCGATCGCGGCTACGAAACCGCCCTAGGTGCCGCCCTCGGCGACGATCTCGACAGCGCACTTGATCGCACGGCCCCGGCCCATTGGCACGGCAATGGCGATGGGGCAGGGGACGCGAGCCTGCCGTCCGGGGCCAACCCCCTTATCGCCCATGTCCGCGCACCCGCAGCGCTCACCCGAGCACTCCGCCAGATCGGCGTCGTTGAGGAAGCCGAAGCGCTTGCTCTGATGCCCAAGCTCGCCCCTGGCCAGCGCCTCGTCACCCGCGATGGTGCCGTCTATCGCTGGGACGGCCATGTCACCGGCGCTGATGCTCCGAGTGCTGCCGCCCTCCGCCTGGCTCAGAAGAACCGCCTGGCGGAAATCGAGCGCGAGACCGAGGAAGCCCGCGACCAGATGGTCGAAGCCGAGGATCGCTTGGCCGAGGCCGCCGAAGCCATCCGTGCCGAGGAAGCCCACCTGACCGATGCCCGCGACCGCAGCCGGCTGACGGTGCGTGGGCTGGCCGAAGCCCGGGACGCGCTGGCCCAGGCCGAACGCGCCTCGGGCGATCTCATCCGCCGCCGCGAGGTGATCGAGGAGGCGGTGAACGGCTTGAAAGCCCAGATCGAGGAGATCGTCGAGCAGGAGGAAACCGCCCGCATCGAGATGGAGGAAACGCCTGACCTCTCCGCCCTCGATGCCCGCCTGCGCGATGCCGAGGCTATTGTCGCCCGCGACCGTGGGCTGCTCGCCGAAGCCCGCGCCCGTTTCGAGGGGCTCGCCCGCGAAGACGAGATGCGCCGCCGCCGCATTCTCTCGATCCGCCAGGAAAAGCAGAATTGGCAGAACCGCGCGAAATCCGCCGAGGAGCACATCGCAACGCTGCGCGAGCGTGAGGCCGAGGCCCGCGACGAGATTACTGATCTCGAAATGGCACCCGACGAATTCGAGGATAAGCGCCGCAATCTGATGACCGCCCTCGACAAGGCCGAGAAAGACCGCCGCGACGCCGCCGACCGCTTGGTGGAAGCCGAGACCCGCCAGCGCGAGGCCGACCAGAAGGCGGCAGCCGCTCTGGCTGAACTCGCTGAAGCACGCGAAAAGCGCGGCCGCGCCGAGGAGCGTCTGGTCTCTGCCCGCGAATGGCGCATCGAAGCCGAGACCCGCATCCAGGACACGCTGAATGTCGGCCCGCACGAGGCTTTCCGCCTGACAGGCCTGAAAGATCCCTCCGAGATCGGCGACCTGCGCGAGGTCGAGCGCAATCTCGACCGGCTGAAGATGGAGCGCGAGCGGCTCGGCGCCGTCAACCTGCGCGCCGAGGAAGAACAGAAGGAACTGTCCGACAAGCTCGCCGCCCTCATCAAGGAGCGTGACGACATCATCGACGCGATCCGCAAGCTGCGTGGTGCCATCCAGAGCCTGAACCGCGAAGGCCGCGAACGCCTGATCGCCGCCTTTGACGTCGTCAATGCCCAGTTCCAGCGCCTCTTCACCCACCTCTTCAATGGCGGCACGGCCGAACTGCAGCTGATCGAAAGCGACGATCCGCTCGAAGCCGGCCTCGAAATCCTCGCGCGACCGCCCGGCAAGAAGCCGCAGACTATGACGCTGCTCTCGGGTGGCGAGCAGGCGCTGACCGCCATGGCCCTGATCTTTGCCGTCTTCCTCACCAACCCCGCGCCGATCTGCGTGCTGGACGAGGTGGACGCGCCGCTCGACGACCACAATGTCGAGCGCTACTGCAACCTGATGGACGAAATGGCCACCTCCACCGAGACCCGTTTCGTCATCATCACCCACAACCCCATCACCATGGCCCGCATGAACCGCCTCTTCGGCGTCACCATGGCGGAGCAGGGGGTCAGCCAGCTCGTCTCCGTCGACCTGCAGACGGCGGAGGCCCTGCGCGAGAGGGAACTGGTGTGATCAGCCATCGTCTTCTGGTGTTTGGATTGCTTCAGCCGGCTCGGCTGGGGCGGCAACGCCTGCCTCTCGCAGAAGCTTGCCGAATTTTCTGAAGAGGTTCGCATGCCGTCGGGCACTGCCTTCCCGATCGTTGATGGTGCTGTGAAACCAGTCTGTTTCAGGGGCGGCAAGATGAATATGCTCGGTCTTCTCATCATACCAAACTGAGATAGTGAGAGGGATCGTCTTTGTATTGCCTGCGCTCTTGCCCGATCGTCTATGCATGATTACGCTCCCGTCAGGTTGTGGTGTAGTGTGTGCACATCCATGACAATCTGCAAATGTCGAGTTTAGCTTGTTCCCAAAATGGGAACGTGGTAAGGCTTTCCATGCGTGTGATTTCTCGTTCGGCTTGGATCGATTTCTGTGAAAGCCTGCCAAGCGGCGGACGCGCTGCGGCTCGTGCTGCCCTGCAGGAGTGGCACACTGCGGTGGAGGCTGCGTCCTGGAGCAATTTCGCGGATGTGAAGGCCACATTTAACTCTGCCGACTATGTGATCGACGGAAAAATCGTTTTCGATGTCGGCGGCAATAAGTTTAGGGTCGTCGCTCTGGTCGGGTTCAGGACAAAACGAGTCTTCATCCTGTTCGTCGGGACGCACAAAGACTACGATAAAATTGACGTTGCGAAGCTTTGAGGAGCTGTCATGGACATCGGCGCTGTAAGGACTTTGGCTGATGATGCGGAATATCGCCTCGCGCTTGCGGCGATCCGCCCCTACTTCGAGGCGGAACCTGCGGAAGGTACATCGGAGGCCGCACATTTCGATGCTCTCGCTCTTCTGATCGAGGAATACGAGGATCGGCACTATCCGCTGCCGAAGGCGGAGCCTGTTGAGGTGATCAAGGCTATCATGGCCGCGAAAAACTTATCGCGAGCCGATCTTGTCGAAGTGTTGGGTTCGAAGTCTCGTGCGGCAGATCTGTTGAACGGTCGAAGGGAAATCAATCTGGATCAGATCAGGAAGATCAGTCGTGCCTGGGGTATCTCCGCTGGTGCGCTGATCGGCGATTTGGCGGCCTGATGAGCCGTATTATTTGGCTATTCGCCGTGCTCAGTCTAAGCGTCGCCCCCCTCCGCGCCCAGACCGCATCCCCCTCGCTCGCCGGCAACTACCTGCCGAGTGTGCTTGCAACCTCGCCGGCCCATCGCGACAGCCTGATGGAGATGCTCAAGGGCCAGCCGGGGCTGCCCTTCTGGGTGCGGGCCCTCGTTCGCCAGCCGCGTTACGTGGCGCTCGCCTCCGAGGAGGTCGCGGTCAAGGACAAGCGCATGCAGCTGTTCCGCGCCTGCGAGCCGCGGACCTGCGAATCGAGCTGGATCCGCGTGCTTTACTCCGAGGACGGCAAGCGGGCGCTGCTTTACGTCTCCGATGCCAAGCTCGGCATCAAGATCTTCGGCGATCCGACACCGGAAGAGCTGACCTTTCTGACGCGCTCCTGAATCAAGCCGGCACCTTCTTGCGCCTCGCCGGTCCGACCGGCAGCGCGCCGCTGGCGAGGATAGATCCGAGCACCAGTGGCAGGCAGACGAGATAGGCGTTGCGGATACCGAGGGCCTCGGCCACGAAGCCGAGCAGTGGCGGTCCGAGGAAGAACACGACAAAGGCCATCTGCGCGATTGCCGCGACATTGATCACGGCTGGGCGATCGGTGCGCTGGGCCGCGGCCGAGACCGCCATCGGATAGACCGCGCTGCAGCCGGCACCCATCAGAGCGAAGCCGAGAAGGGCAAGGGCCGGGGACGGCGCAATCCAGGCCATGGCGATGCCCAGTGCCGCGACCGAAAGCAACACCCGCCCGACGAGGCGTGCCCCGTAGCGATCGACGACGGGATCGACGGTCAGGCGGGCCAGCGCCATGAAGAAGGCAAACAGCGTCAGTCCCGAACCCGAGATGAAGGGCGAGACGTCGAAGACCTCTTCCATATAGATCGTCGACCAGTCGATGCCGGCCCCTTCGATCAGGAAGGCCGAGGTGCCGATGATGCAGAGCGGCAACAGCGCCAATGTCGGCAGGGCAAAATGCGGTGCCTTGTCCTCAGCGCCTGCGGCGGTGAGGACAGGTGCATTCTTCATGCCGGCGATTGTAACAGCACCGATGACGAACATCAGCCCCAGCAGCAAATGCATATGCACCTGCATCGTCACCCCCGCCTGCCGGACCAGCGAGGCTGTGATCGCCGTGACGAAGAAGCCGAGGCTCCAGCAGCCATGCGCGCGGTTCATGATGCCGAATCCGGCCTGCGCCTCGATCCGTCCGATCTCGACATTGAGGCAGATCTCCAAGGCGCCGGCGAGAAGTCCGACGGCAAAGAGCGTGGCAAAGACAAAGGGGGCGGACGGCAGGAGCGGGATGAGCGACAGCAGCGCCATCACCCCGAGCAGGGAGATCGCGAGCGTCGTGCGCGAACCGAGCCTAACGATCAGCGGGGAGGAGAGGGTGAGCGAAATCAAGGACCCGATCGCCATGCCGATCAGCGTCAGCCCAAGTTCGGCCTTGTTGACCCCAAGCTGCAGCTGGAGATCCGGCAGTCGGGAAAACAGCGATCCCGTGCACATGGCAAACAGAAAAAAGGCGATATAGACGCCGTACTGCGGCTGGAAATGCATCTGGGAGACTCGATTTGTCTGATGACCAGTCATCTGCGTGCCAGCACTGGACGCCGAAGTCCAGCCGTCCCGGAAGCCGATCGGTTCGCCCCCGGAAATGGCTCTGTCTCGACGGGGCCGTGCATGGTCACTGGCTGGCACTGCCGGGCCCACACCCGCCGTCATCTTCGGGCTTGTCCCGAGAATCTGCCACGGGTGATCAAGAAGGGGAGACCTCAGGGAAGGCCCTAAATGTCGAGTACATAGCAGCGACAGCAGATCCTCGGGACAAGCCCGAGGATGACGATCCCTCGAAAACAAAAATGCCGGAAGCAAGCCTCCGGCATCTCTCTATTGGCTACTGCCTATTCGCTATTCGCTTCGCGCGCTCAGCCGGCCTTGTTGATCTGCCGTGCTACCATGTCGTGGTTCAGCCAGAGCACCGGCGCAGACGGGTTCGCCATTTCGCCATAGATTAGCGCGCCGGTTGCTTCGACCACGAGCACGCTCAGATAGTCCGAGATCAGCGCCTTGCCGTCCTTGTGCATCTGCGCAATCTCCTGCGAGGTGCCGATGGTGATGTCCGACTGGCCCTGGCTGTTGGGCATCGGCCATTTGTTGAAGTCGTAGAACGGGATCATCACGTCGCTCGCCTGGAAGTCGGCGATCTTCTGCAGAACGTCATCGACCGTCGCACCCTCGACGAGCAGGTTCTCGCAATCAGCCCAGATCTTCTGCGCCCGTGCGCCACCGTTCTCCTTCTTCAAGGCCTTGAGCAGCGGCAGAAGCGGCAGCTCGATACCGGCGAAGACGTCGGACGAGTTGGTGCGGATCTCGGGGCAGTTGAAGACAGTGGCCTTGATGCCGCAAGCATAAGCCTCTTCGGCGATCGCCTCGAGCTTCATCTTGGCATAGCCCTGGGTGTAGTTCGTATAGGTCTGCCAGCGGTATTCGTCGCCGATCAGGATGCCCGTGCCGTGATAGCCGTAGGCCGAATACCGCACCTGGCCGCCGCTCTTTTCGATGCGGTTACGGATGGCAGCACTGCCCTCGATCAGGTGACGGAAGGTGTTGGCGGAGACTTCGTCGAAGTTCTGCAGGATCAGCTTGCCGAGATCGCTGTCGAGCAGCACCTGCGAGGACATGTGGCGCGCGCCACGGCCCTTGTAGATGCGGTTGGCAAGAACGAGGAAGACCTTGGCCTTCGGAATACCGCCGGCCATGGTATGCGCGAAATGCACGTTCTTGCCGTCGGCGATCATGCCTTCCAGCTCGCCCATGATCTTGGCAACGGCATCCTGGAAACGCGACACGCCAACCTGGCGGCACTTTTCGATATGCGCCCAGTCGAGCTTTTCCGTTTCCCAGTTTTCCAGCGTCAGCGAAGCAAGCAGGTCCGTCGGCGTCTTCTCGCCTTCGGGCGCATCGAGATCGAAGCCGGCCATGGCGGGAATGTTGATGATCCGGCCGCCGAGATTGGCTTCCGCCTGAGCAAGCTCTTCGTCGGTCAGCGGACGCAGTCTGTTGTTCTCGTCACGGCGACCAACGGTGATCCCGATGATTTCCATGCCGGCCTTCTTGGCCTGGTCGAGCAGGCCAGTGACATAGCCACGACCGAACAATTCGCCGAAGAGAACGAAGACGTCGCCCTTCTGGTAAAGGTTGTTCTGCGGGATCTCAGTCAGTGAAACCGGGCTGGTCAGGGTCATTTTTGATTCCGGATTACAATTTACTAGAATGCCACCTAGCAAACGCTGGCCCGGAGCGCATCACCCTCAATTGATTTGTCTGGTCATTTTGCGTGACCGTTTATTGCATTGCGTGATGACCCTGTAACATCAGCAGGGTCCTGGCGCGTCAAACTAGCAGCAGCCGAACCCTCGTGCCCCAGGGATCCAGTGCCTCGAACCCGCCTTCGATGGCGCTGACAGCAAAGCCCTTCGCCTGAAGATCTGCGCGGCGCCCTTCAAGGATCGACTGGTCGGTCGTGTGTAGCGAGAACCAGTCGAGCCCGGTCATCTGGTCCTGGCGCGGGCCGGCATCCCGGCTTTCCCAGACATTGGCGCCGATATGGTGGTGATAGCGGCCGGACGACAGAAAGGTCGCGCCACGCTGATCGCTGCCGGCCACCACGTCGAGGCCAAGCGCATCGGCATAAAAGGCGCGCGCCGTTTCCAGCCCACCGACCCTCAGATGGATATGACCGATCCGCAGCGAAGCGGGCGCGGTCGTATATTCGTCGCGGTCGGTGCGCGTCTTCGTCTTGAGGAAGATGTCGTCGATATCAAGTTCCTTGCTTCCCATGGTGACCGTGTTGCCCGCCCAAAGCCAGGTTTCCTGCGGCCGGTCGCTATAGACCTCGACGCCATTGCCCTCGGGATCCGTCAGATAGACCGCCTCCGACACCGAGTGGTCGGCAAAGCCGGTCAGCGGAATTTGGCTGCGGGCTACATGCACCAGCCAGCGGGCGAGATCGGCACGGTCCGGCATCAGGAAGGCGGTGTGATAAAGGCCCGCCTGACCCGGCGTCTCGGGCGTCGCATCCGGCCGGGCCAGGATATGCAGGAGTGGCGTCCCGCCGGCCCCGAGCGTCACGGCATCGGGCGCATCCGTCAGCACGTCGAGTCCCAGCATGCTGGTATAATAGGCCTTGAGCCGCGCGACATCCTTTGCCCGCAGGCAAACCTCGCCGACATGCACGGGCCGCGTCAGAGCGAAAGGCAGCTGCGGCGTCTGTGCGGCCGGAAGCGCGGTCTGGCTCTCGATCCCCTCGGCCTTCAGCGCGCCGGTCAGCGCCCCAGTCAGTGTTGCCGTCCCGGCCAGCCGCAAAAGCTGGCGCCGCGTCCAGTGAACAGTCATTGCAATCCCCTAATATCCCCGTACTTGTAGGTCTTGCTTACAATGTCGCTTCGAAATCCGTCTTTCACGTCTCTCCACGCAATTTCACATCCACGTGAGCCTCCGAGGCGAGATCTGCCGCAATTATGATGCATTGCAGCATAAACTTGGCTGTTGAACATTTCCAATCCGTCACATTTGCTGTAAACGATGGAAAAACAAGCCTGTTCGGGTGGAGAAGGCAATGCGAAAGTGGGTTTACACCTTCGGCGGAGGAGCGGCCGAGGGGAGTAGGGCCGAGATCGATCAGCTGGGAGGCAAGGGGGCCAATCTCGCGGAAATGGCGAGCCTAGGCCTGCCCGTGCCGCCCGGGCTCACGATCGTGTCAGATGCCTGCGGCCTTTACTACAAGAACGACAAGACGCTCTGTGACGATCTGAAGGCCCAGGTTCTCGAGGGCATTGCAGGCATCGAGGCCGCCACCGGTCGTGCCTTCGGCGACACCAGCCAGCCGCTTCTCCTGTCCGTCCGCTCCGGCGCGCGCACCTCCATGCCCGGCATGATGGATACTGTCCTCAACCTCGGCCTCAACGACCACACCGTCGAGGCGCTCGGCCACCATTCTGGCGATGCCCGCTTCGCCTGGGACAGCTATCGCCGCTTCATCCAGATGTATGGCGATGTCGTCATGGGCCTCGACCACGAAGTCTTCGAGGAGATCCTGGAAGACGAAAAGGCAAGGCTCGGCCACGAACTCGACACCGATCTCTCCGCGCTGGAATTGCAGCACATCGTCAGCCTCTACAAGGAACTGCTGGAAGAGGATCTCGGCCATCCCTTCCCGCAGGATCCGCATGTCCAGCTCTGGGGGGCGATCGGCGCCGTCTTTTCCAGCTGGATGAACCCGCGCGCCAAGACCTACCGAATGCTGCACAATATCCCCGGCGAATGGGGGACCTCCGTCACCGTCCAGACCATGGTCTTCGGCAATCTCGGCTCGACTTCAGCGACCGGTGTAGCCTTCACCCGCAATCCTTCAACCGGGGCACGAGAGCTCTACGGCGAATTCCTCGTCAATGCGCAGGGCGAAGATGTGGTCGCCGGCATCCGCACACCGCAATCGATCACCGAGGCTGCCCGCATCGATTCGGGCTCCGACAAGCCCTCGCTCGAAAAGCTGATGCCGGAGGCCTTTGCCGAGTTCCAGGCGATCTGTGACCGGCTGGAATCGCATTACCGCGACATGCAGGACCTCGAATTCACCATCGAGCGCGGTAAGCTCTGGATGCTGCAGGCCCGCTCGGGCAAGCGTACGACCAAGGCCGCGATGAAGATCGCCGTTGACATGGTGGCGGAAGGCCTGATCTCGGAAGACGAGGCGGTAATGCGCATCGAGCCCTCATCGCTCGACCAGCTTCTGCACCCGACCATCGACCCGCGCGTCACCCGCCACGTCATCGGCTCCGGCCTGCCCGCCTCGCCGGGTGCGGCGACCGGCGCCATCGTTTTCACCGCCGAAGAGGCGGTCGAGGCGGAAAGCGAAGGCCGCAAGGTCATTCTGGTGCGCGTCGAAACCAGCCCCGAAGACATCCACGGCATGCATGCAGCCCAGGGTATCCTGACGACGCGTGGCGGCATGACCAGCCATGCGGCGGTCGTTGCCCGCGGCATGGGCATCCCGTGCGTCTCCGGTGCCGGCACCATGCGCGTCGACCTTCGCAACGAAAAGCTTGTTGGCATGGGCGTAACCCTGACCAAGGGCGACATCGTCACCATAGACGGCTCCTCCGGCCAGGTGCTGAAGGGTGAGGTGCCCATGCTGCAGCCGGAACTCTCGGGCGATTTTGCCCAACTGATGGTCTGGGCCGATGCCGCCCGCCGCATGACGGTGCGCACCAATGCCGACACGCCTGCCGACGCCCGCGCCGCGCGCTCCTTCGGCGCCGAAGGCATCGGGCTGTGCCGCACCGAACACATGTTCTTCGAGGGCGAGCGCATCCATGTGATGCGCGAGATGATCCTTGCCGAAGACGAGGCCGGTCGTCGCGCAGCCCTCGACAAGCTTTTCCCCATGCAGCGCTCGGACTTCACCGAGCTCTTCACCATCATGCACGGGCTTCCCGTGACGATCCGCATGCTCGATCCGCCGCTGCATGAGTTCCTGCCGAAGTCCGACGAGGAGATCGAGGAAGTGGCAAATGCCATGGGGCTTGAGCCCGGCTTCATGCGCCGCCGCATCGACGCCCTGCACGAGTTCAACCCGATGCTCGGCCATCGCGGCTGCCGCCTTGCTATCTCCTATCCCGAGATCGCCGAAATGCAGGCCCGTGCCATCTTCGAGGCAGCCGTTGCTGCGGCCCGGGAAACCGGTGCCCCGGTCGTGCCCGAAATCATGGTCCCCCTGGTCGGCCTGCGCTCCGAGCTCGACTACGTCAAGGCCGTCATCGACCGCGTCGCTGGCGAAGTCATGGGCGAGGCCAAGCTCGAGATCTCCTATCTCGTTGGCACGATGATCGAGCTGCCGCGCGCCGCGATCCGCGCCCATATCATCGCCGAAGCCGCCGAATTCTTCTCCTTCGGCACCAACGATCTGACCCAGACAACCTTCGGCATGTCACGCGATGACGCCGCCCGCTTCATACCCACCTATCAGCGCAAGGGCATCATCATCCAGGACCCCTTCGTCTCGCTCGATTTCGACGGCGTCGGCGAGCTCATCCGTATCGCCGCCGAACGCGGCCGCAAAACCCGCCCCGACATGAAACTCGGCATCTGCGGCGAACACGGCGGTGACCCGACCTCGATCCACTTCTGCGAGGATGTCGGGCTGGATTATGTGTCGTGTTCGCCGTTCCGCGTGCCGATCGCGAGATTGTCTGCGGCCCAGGCGGCGATCAAGGCGCGGGGGTGAGGGACGGGAGAATTGTCGTTGGCTAAGGCGCAGGCAAACCCAGCACTGTTTGCCGCCCAAACACCTCCATATGCGCCACCGCCATGCGCCCGAATTGGATCACTTGCCAGTCAATGCTGGTGGACGAGCACCTCAGGGCTTTAGCCAGTGCCGATCTGTCCCGCCCTCGCAAACCGTCCCGGCGGCACTCCGGCATGTCGGCTGAAGGCCGTGCTGAAGGTGCTGGCCGAGCCGTAGCCAACCTTTTCTGCGACCGCATCCAGGCTGAGGTTTTGGCGTTGAAGCAGGTCTTTCGCCAGCGTCATCCGCCATGTTGTCAGGTACTCCATCGGACGCATGCCAACCGTCTGGAGAAAACGATCGAAGAAGGCCGAGCGCGACATTGCCGCGTGGTGGGCAAGCGCCTCCACGGTCCAAGACTGGGCGACCTCCGCATGCATGGCCTTGAGCGCAAGCGCAATGCGCGGCTCGGCCAGGCCGCGCAATAGGCCGGGTGGTGCCTGGTCGGCCGGTGCGCTGCGCAGCGCCTCGATCAAGAGGATCTCGACATAGCGTTCGAGGATTAGCGCGCGTCCGACATCCGCGCGCCCGGCTTCGTCGCCAAGCAGATACACGAGCTGTGTCAGTCGGGTCGCGCCTCGCACATGGATCATGCTGGGCAAGAGCGAGACGAACAGCGCGGCATCGGGCGCCTCGAAGGAGAAATAGCCGCCGAACTGCCGCATATCAGGTTCGCCCTCCTGCCGCCCATGGCGCGTCTCGCCGTCCGCCTCTGTGGCCATCGCCTTCGGGTCGATGGAGACAGGTGGCGCTTGGTCGGTGCTGCCCATGGTGAAGGCCGGCGTTGCGGGTAGCAGAACGAAATCTCCCTCTTCGAGAATGACAGGCTCTTCTCCATCGACCGCGAGACGGCAGCGCCCCTTCGTCACCGCACAGAAACCCGGCTGGCCGAAAGGGGCGTAACGTACTGCCCAGCGACCGGCCCCGCTGATGCCCTTGGAAAAGATGGCGCGCGGTTTCAGCAGCGCGATGATATCGGACAGCGGGTCGCGCATCTGGACTATCTCGAATGAAAATAAGACTTATGATTGATGATAGTCCAGACTAGCGCGGGTAAACCCGGGAGGTCAACAGCAACCCCTTCCATACAAAGACCTCCAGGAGTTTCCCATGCCGACCATCCTCATCACCGGCTGCTCGTCGGGCTACGGCGAACACATCGCCCAACATTTCCTCGACCGCGATTGGACCGTGATCGCCACCATGCGCACGCCCCGGACCGATCTGTTCACCCCGTCCGACCGCCTGCGCATCTTGCCCCTCGACGTGACCAGGACCGACAGCATTCGCGCTGCCTTCGAGGCGGCGGGCCCGATCGACGCGCTGGTCAACAATGCCGGGATCGGCGTAGTTGGCGCCTTCGAGGCAACACCGATGGAGCATATCCGCAAGGTCTTCGAGACCAACACCTTCGGCACGATGGCCATGACCCAGGCCGCTATCCCAGGCATGCGCGAACGGGGCACTGGTGTCATCGTCAATGTCACCTCTAGCGTCACGCTCGCCCCGATGCCGCTCGCCGCAGCCTACACGGCGAGCAAGCAGGCGATCCAGGGTTTCACCGAGTCGCTTGCCCATGAACTCAGTGTCTTCGGCATCCGCGCCAAACTGGTCGAGCCGGGTTATGCCCCGACGACCCGCTTTGCCGCCAATACCGATATCGACGTTATGGATCTTCTCCCCGGCCCCTATCTCGATTTTGCCCGACCGATCTTCGAAGCCTTCGCCTCTCCCACGCTCGTCACCCGCGAAAGCGAAGTCGCTGAAGCCGTTTGGCAGGCGGTAACGGACGGCACAGACCAGCCGCGCTATCCAGCGGGTGCAGACGCGGTGGCGCTGGCCGCGGCGGCATGATTGGACAGGGTAAAGCGCAAGGCCGAGCCTGTGGCAGTTGCCGCAGGCTCTGGTCCCGGGTTAAATCGGGTTACGCCGCATCCTGCGTCGCATTCATCGGAGCCCACCCATGCCCGGCTATTCCGCCCGTCCGCCTGCCATCCCGACTGTTGTGCTCGATGACGCCGTCACCCGCATCACCCGCTGGGATTTCGAGCCCGGGGCTGCGACCGGCCATCACACCCATGGCCTCGGCTATGTCGTCGTGCCGCTCACCGATTGCCATTTCCTCATCGAGGATGCCGAAGGCGAGCGCCGGGTCACGTCGAAGGCCGGCGAAGCCTATCGGCGGGATGCCGGCGTCGAGCACAATGTCATCAACGGTGGCGATCAGCCGATGAGCTTCATCGAGATCGAGTATAAATGAGCAGGACGGAAGAGCTGACAGGCGATCAGGTGGTGCCCCACTTCGTTACCGCCTTCGTGCCGCAGCATGGCGTGGCGGTGCCCGTGGCAGACAGCGTCCAGCGGCTGACGGCGCCCAATCCGAGCCCTTTCACATTCCACGGCACAAACACCTACATCGTCGGTCAGAAATCCGTCTGCGTCATCGATCCCGGTCCGGACAGTGACGCGCATTTCGACGCCCTGATGGCGGCATTGCAGGGCAGGGAGGTCACCCATATCGCCGTCAGCCACACGCATCGCGACCATTCCCCGCTCGCCCGCCGCCTGAAGGAGAGAACCGGTGCCGTGATCGTTGCCGAAGGCCCGCACAGGCCGTCTCGCCCGCTCTTCGAGGGCGAGGTGAACCCCTTTGCCGAAAGCTCGGATACGGATTTCGTGCCCGACATTGCCCTTGCCGACGGCGAGACCGTCGAGGGCAACGGCTGGCGGCTGACGGCTGTCCACACGCCGGGCCACACCGCCAACCACGCAGCCTTTGCGCTTGATAACACCGGCATCCTGTTTTCCGCCGATCACGTCATGGCCTGGGCCACCTCGATCGTCGCACCCCCGGATGGCGCCATGGCCGGCTACATGGCCTCGCTCGATCGCTTGCTGACACGCGACGACCGGCTCTATCTGCCCGGCCATGGCGGTCCGGTCAGCGAGCCCCGCGCTTTCGTCCGGGCACTGCGCACCCACCGTCTGATGCGCGAGCGCGCAGTGCTGGAGCGTATTCGCCAAGGCGATCGCCGGATATCAGACATGGTCAAGGTCATCTACGCCACCACCGATCCCCGCCTGCATGGGGCAGCCGCCCTTTCAGTGCTCGCCCATCTCGAGGACCTGGTGGAGAAGGGCCTGATCGCAACGGACGGTCCGCCGAAGCTGTCGGGAGAGTATCGGCCGGGCTGAGGCCCCCGCGCTTTGCGGCTTGCCCCCTCTGTCGGCTGCGCCGACATCTCCCCACCTGTGGGGGAGATGGCCGCCCTTCGACAAGCTCAGGAGGCCAGAGGGGGCACCAAGCGGCACAAGGCCAGCCTCAGTTCCCGGCAATCCCCAGAAGCTCCGCGTCCAGCGCATGCAGGAAATCCTCGGCGATCCGGTCGCTGATCCCAAGATCATGCGGCCCATAGCGTGAGGCGACGCGGATATCGACGAGCGTCATCTCCGCTTCTTCGCGAAGCCGAACCACCGCATCGAAGGGCAGCCCAAGCACCAGCGTGCGGGTGGCAAACTGCAGCCGGGCCGTCCCCTCCGGTTCACCGTCATCCAGCGGCACGAGCAGGCTCGGCTCGGGGCGTGCGGTGGGCAGCGGCCCGCTTTCCGGCAGCGCGTCCTGGGCCGCGGGTGCTGCGCCTTGGGCTTCCGCCTCGACCGGGCTTTCCGTGGTCGGCCGCAGTTCCAGCGCCGGCAGGCCGTATTCCTCACCGCGGCTCGCTGTCACCACCAGCCGGTTTTCCGCCGCCACCTTGCGCACCGCCTCATAGACGCGGTCGATTGCCCCTTCATAGCGGCGGCCGTTCAAGCCCGGATAGGCGGCAAGCTGCGCCTCGCCGGCATTGTCAGGCAGGGCAGGGCGCGGCAGAATATGCTGCGGCACATCAGGCACGGAGACGAAGGCCGGTCGATCGGCGAGATCGGTCGAAACCTCGGTCAGCTTCGGCTTGGTAACATAGAGGTAGTAGCCATAGCCGGGCAGGGCGAGCGGCACGGCCGCGTAGATCAGCGCCCAGGCAGCAGCCACGCCACCGAGTGCACCGATCTGCCAGAGCCGAGCAAGACCGAGCAGCGCGAGCGGCACGGCAAGCGCCGCCGGCACGGCAGATGCCAGCACCAAAAGCACGAAATCCGGCGTCGAAAGCGGCCCGAAGCGATGCGCCAGCACGATGATCAGCAGCAAGCCGAGCGAAAACAGCGCTAGCCGTCGCGCGAGAAAAGCGGAACGGGACACCGGGCGGTCATAGCGGATATGCATCAGGAACTACCGGAATCAGAGGCGACACTGACCGCTTGTAACGGCTGACGCTGAAGGCGTCGACTGGCAATGCGGTCTGCTTCGCTTCAAGGCTGACTGTTGCGCCCGCCGCCGAGCAGTGGGTTGTCGCCGAGCTCCGGTGGCGGAATGGCGTTGTCGTCGACCGGGCTGTCGAAGCTCCCCGGCGCTTCCAGCAGTCCGTCCTCGACCGCCGGATCGAGCGGTGCAAGCGACGGGTCATCAAGGAGTTCGGGCAGCGGCGGGGCATCGGGTGCAAACGGCACGTAGAGCGAGACGGTAACGATGACCGCGATCACCATCAGCCAGGAGCCGATGATCCGTGCCGGGATGGTGAGCCAGGCGCCGCGGAAGGGGCGCAGCATCAAACCGGGAACAACGAGGATCCATAGCGCGCCGAGCACGGCGGCGAAAGCGAATTCCTTGATGCCGATGCCGAAATCGTCGAGCCCGATGAACAGCGCGAAGGAAAAGCCGACGACAGCGGCCGCAAGCGGCGCTGCAATCCGGCGGACCTGCGCCGGCAGCCACAGGACCACGCCGGACAGCATCACGGCAATGGGTGCGATCAGGAAGAGCTCGTGCCCGAGCGGGCTCTGCAGGATGGCGCTGAAGATCGGGTCGAAGAAGAGGAGCATCGGCGTGATCACGCCGAGAAAGGCGACGACAATCGAGACGACCTCGCTTCGCCGCTCGGCCATGCCGATGGCGACTGAGAGGCCGAGCATGGCCAGAACCAGATCATAGATCGACAGCGTGAAGAGATAGCCGAGCTCGAAGAAGGCGAATTCATGCGGAATGGCAAGCGACCCTGCAACCGTGAGAACACCGGCGAGAAACACCGAGAAAGCGATCCGGAAGGCGGGCGTGCGAACGCCGGCGCGGAAGCGTTCGGCAGCAGCGCTCGCCTTGCCCTCGCTGCGCGTGCCCTCGGTGACCCGGCCCACAGCCGTTTCACGGAGCACGGCGTCGCCACCCTTGTCGGGAGCCATGCTGCGGACGGCCCCTGAAGGCGCGCTCTTCGCTGTCGCCCGCCCCGATTTCCTGTGTGGCTGCTTCTGCTTCTTCATGCCCAAGGTCCGATCATGCGCGGCAAGCCGCAGCAACTCAGCCTATTTCACACGAGGCTTGATTTGTCACCGCTTGCCGCTGCACTCTCTCGTGACAGGGAGGATCCGGGCCATGGCGATTGTCATGCTGACGGCCTTCACGCGCGTCGAGCGCAAGGCCGCGACGAGCAACGTCTTCGATACCGTCAACCGCCTCGGCGGCTGGATCGATGACGTGCACATGTATTCGAACCTGATGAACACGATCCGGATGACGCTGCAGGCCGGCGCATTTGGCGCGTTGGTCGAGGCCTTGGAAGAGGGCGGCATTTCCGTTGGGCCACCAGAGGGGCTGGGTGATGTCAGCGATCCCGCTATTGAGCGTATGGCAACGCTGCAGCTCACCTTCGTCCATGACGAGCCGGATCTGACGCGCGAGGTGCCCTCGATCCCAGGCTGAAGGTGGATCGCTATCACGCGGGAGAGCACGCAGAAAACCCGGCGGTTGCCCGCCGGGTCTCTCGTGTTGGCCGGCAGAAGCGATCAGGCGGCGCGGCGCTGATGGCGGCCTTCCTCGATCTCCTCGACGATCTTCGCCACGAAGGCATCGAGATCATCGGGATTGCGGGAGGTGATGATAGCCTGATCCGTGACCACGGCCTCGTCGCGCCAGTCGGCGCCGGCATTGATCATGTCGGTCTTGATCGACGGGAAGGAGGTCGCCTTCCGACCTTTGACGGCACCGGCCTCGATCAGCAGCCAGGGACCATGGCAGATGGCGGCAACGGCCTTGCCGGAATTGACGAAGGCCTTCACCACGTCGACGGCCTTCTGCTCCTTGCGCAGGAGGTCGGGATTGATCTGGCCGCCGGGAATGACCAGGGCGTCGAAATCGTCGATCTTCACCTCGTCGAGGGTCAGATCGACATCGACAGTGTCGCCCCAGTTCTTCTCGTCCCAGCTCTTGATTGGCGCCTTTTCAAGCGAGGCGATCTTGACCGATGCGCCCTTGGCGGTGAGCTGTTCCAGCGGCACGCGCAGCTCGGAGCGCTCGTAGCCATGGGTGGCGATGATGAGGATGCGGGCGGATGTGATGGAGGGCATGGGATGTCCTTTTCGTTGGTTTTTGTCGTGGGGGATGAAAAGGAAACGACGCCGCCGCCGCATCGTTCCGGGAAAAACGTACGAGACCCCTTTCGAAGGTGTTGCCGCCCGGCGTTCGCTTTGCTAATCAGGCCGCGAATTGCAGCGCATCTTTTCCGCCTGCAACTCTGTTGGGGCGTCGCCAAGCGGTAAGGCACCGGTTTTTGGTACCGGCATTCCCAGGTTCGAATCCTGGCGCCCCAGCCAATCTCTCTTTTTCTATGTTTTTCAGACGCTTAGACGGCTGAAGTCAAAGCCAACCGGAACAGTTTTCCGGTGCATTCGTCCGGATCACCCGGCGACCTTCTCATGCTCCCGCAATCTATCAAGCTATCTGTCGCTTAAAGTTCTCCTTCGGCGCCTCTCAGTGCCGCAACTCGGCCCCTCTTGCGCCTCAGTCTGACAAAGTGTAAGATTGACTCTTACAAATTGTTGGATAGATCGATTTAGCCAATTCGCAGCACGAACGTGGACTCACCACAGCAAAAAGCACCGCAAACGACTGAAGACCAAAGAACTCAACGAAACGCACCGACAAGGAAACGACATGAGATCCGACTTTAACGTGTCTGACATTCAGTTCGAGATTCTCGAACTATTGGTCAGCAAGAATGGGATGTATGGACTCGAAATGGTCAAAGCATCCACGAAGCTCAAGCGCGCCACGATCTATGTTCATCTTGGCCGTTTGGAAGATCGCAAGTGGCTCCGGTCAGAAGCAGAACAAGTTCCCGGTGAATCAGGGATGGCTCGGAGGCGCTACTACATTACCGGTGATGGCCAGAGGGTCCACCGGGTAGCAATGGCAGCTAGAAACGCAATCTCCAATTTTTCGGGAGCACTCGCATGACCGACGAAAGTGACGAACATAAGCTTACCTTCATGCGCTGGTCAGAGCGTGACAACCGCCTTCGTTTGAGGCGCAGCGACTTCATAATCCGGTTTGACGAAGCACGCCGTGTATTGCTCGAGGCGAAGAATTTACCTCCGTTTCACGAGTTGACGGCCGAAGAGCACGCTGAATTCGACCGGGACTTGAAGCTCGCGCTGCATTCTTTCGAATCGTCGGTCGACTTCAGATCGTCCAGGGACTCGAATGTGATGGATGAACTTGCGACACCAACAAAAGAGGCGCGGATCTTTAAGCCGCCGGGGTATGCGATCACGGGGCCGCTACGCTTTCTGCTACCGAAGAAAGTCTATGAGCGTGTCGTGGAGCAGATGGTTATCGACGCGCGCGACGAATACGCCGAGGCGCTTGCTGACGGACACAAGCGCCATGCTCAATGGATCGCGATGCGCCTGTATGTCATGGTGGGACTTGCACTCTTTTTGAAGCTTGCGACCTTCCCTCTGGAAAAGGTTTCAAGCTTTATGCAGAAGGACTAGGGCGCTAGAATGCTCGCCCTGTCCTGAATTGCGCGGCAGGCAGCCGCCGCTTCTATTGGGCCCACAATTCGTAAGCTGGCCGGAAGTTCGGCGAACGAACAGATACGTTCATAGAATATTTGTTAGATGAGGTGCCCGCTAACTTTCCCTGTGGGCCTGTAATCCTGGCGCTTTATCGTGTCGTGGAACAAGACAGCGACGCGAATGCTCGCCGGAGGAGTTGATTCGCATGGCGAACGCGATCGTGCTGCAAGCCGACTCGTTCACGGAAGGGATGTCCGACAACAGCGCCTACCATCCGATCCTGAAGACCCTCAAGACAATCATCGACCTCAGATGCGCCCTGGTGCTACGGGCCCTAGGAACCCGCCCCGTAGGCGCAGTAGCTGCCTCGTAGCAGGGACGGCCTACTGCTCGACGTCCGTATTGTTCACCGGATCTTGGACAGCTTTCTCGTCAGCCTCGGATTGCCTCAGCGCTTCCATGAGAGCCCCATGCCTCTCATATTCTCTCGCCACGAGGTCACCGGCGTCCAGCGGCTTGTAGCCAGGCCTGGCCCGCCGAATGAGCTTCTCCATATTGTTGTTCATCGTCTTGACCTCGCAGTTGACGGGTCTGAGGCAGTGTCGCTCTGCCTGCTCGCCGTTTCCACCCTACCATACTCCTCGACGTAGTGAGCAGCCCCGAACCGGGGAACGGCAGCGTTCCTAGGGATCCACCGACGATGCGTCGGGAATATCAACGCGAAGACACCTCCGTGCCAGCCCCGGCCATCACCTGATGCCCTCTCGGTTTGGACATGTGATTGGACTTGAGATGTCCAACGCGCTTGGACATTGTCCGTCCAACGAAAGGAGACGGACATGCGAAAAAGTTGGGCCGAATACAAGCGTGAGGCACGGAAGCGGGAACGAGACAGGCAATCCGCGCAGGAGCGAGCGCTGAATACCTCGGTGTTTAGGAAGGCGTTTTCCGATTTCTGCCGAGAGGACATGCGCACAGGATTCGCAAGCCACTTCCTTATCCTCGGAAGCAAATGGTGGGACTTTAGCCAGGACGAGGGTATCGAACCGCTGGATCGATCTGAGATCGATGAAGAGGACCAGGCCGCGGCCTTCAATTCCCTTGGCAAAGCTGAGCTGGTCCTCAGCCTGCTGGAGGACGTGGTCGAGACGCTGGCGCACGACATCTCTGATTTCAAGCGGAGCGAGATCGAAGCCCGGATCGAGGAGGTCAAAAAGACCGGCCTCACTGGTCCGAACTCAAAGCACGCGCTGGATGAGTTGGAGCGCCTGAAAAAGATGCGCCACAACCTCAACAAGCGCGTCAGACGAACCCACCCGCAGACCAAGGCAGCAGACTAATCGCCGATCTCAACCACGCAACCATTGCGGTTTTGCGTCGAACAAATATTCAAGGAGTTACTCGATGGCTTATGTTTCCAAGGTGAATGATGAAGAGCTGACTGATCTCGACCTTTCTGAATCAATCGCAGCAGCCCCGGCAGAGAAAACGTCTGCGCCTGCCACCAAAATCGTGGCTCTACCTGCGCCAAAGCCTAAAGCTGCCGATGTCCGGTCCTTTGATTATGCCGGTCTTCCTATTGCGGTAGCCAAGGAGGCAGAAGCAGCTGCCAAGCGGATCCGGACTCGTCTTAAGGTGCATACCCTCGAGACTGGCAAGGAACTGCTGGCTATCAAGAAGGCGCTCGGACACGGGAAGTTCGGCAAGTGGCTGGAATTCCATTTCGGCTGGAAGGAGCGGACCGCGCAGAACTACATGAACTCGGCGATTGCTTTCGATTCGACGCCGCAGGTTATTGATGCACTGCCTCCGTCCACGGTTTACAAGCTTGCGTCAAAGAGCACGCCGGACGCGATCAGGCAGTCGGTAATTGACGAGATCAAGCGGGGCGAGAAACCCGACCCCAGGCAGATCGAGAAGAAGATCGCTGCCGCCAAGAACGCGGCTCCACAGGTCGCTGTCGGGGCAGAAAACGCGACACTCGACAAGCGACCTGTGGAGCCGTCCGATATCCTCCCGGGTGACGTGTTGGCTTCGCTGGAACGAGCCTTGGCGGCTGAAGAACCGGCAACTGCAGGCCAGCACGCCGTCGATGCTCTGGCGCCCTCTGTCGCGGAGAAACCGGAGGTTCGAGCCGCCGCCATCGTGGAACACCTCAAGAAGCGTTTCAGGGACAAGTTCCCGCCTCTGCGCGACGCCATTCTGGAAACCGAATGGGCGGCCCTGAAAAAGGCGCTGCAGGACGCATAGGGCGACCAGGATTTGAAGGTGCCAGGCTATCCCACTGACGAGTTCAGCGGCTAGCTTGGGACTCACCGGCACGGCCCGGGTCAACGCCTCTCCAATCGACATAGCAGGCCACTGACGCGCTCCAGGCGCCCATACACAAGTAAGCAGCGCCTGCCGCCGGCGCCGCTCTGTGGGCCTCCTGGGCCCGCGACGCAACCCGTGATCCAACAACCTTAGCCGCACGCGCGGGCGCCATTGAGATGGCCCTCGATTCTACAACCGCGACCATTTGCAGAGAAGACAGATGACAGCACCTCAGTCATTGCTGACAGTTCCACTGTTCGCCAAGAAAGTGCCGGCGATCGTGGGTCACCTCACATATTCACGCGTAGAACTTCCCAACGGACAGAAGCGCCTGGCCGGACGATACGCTCTGCGCCCCGACATTGATCTCGGTAGGTTCATGACCCGGGCGGTCATCGATTGGCTCGCCGTTGGCATATCCTTGAAGAGGCCTACCCAGTTCCAGTGGCTCCAGTCAGAGATTGCCGGACTCCTTGGTCGAACTCCTTTCGTCAAGAACCGGCAGGGCAAGCCGAACGATTCCTCCGATAGCTTCGAGGTAAGGTTCCAAGAACCGGAGATGGCATCTGTCCTGAAAGCGATGGCCGCAATCGAGGCGAGGTATGGGATGGAGAAGCTGCCCGTCGTGAGTAGCATCGAGATCAGCGTCGATTTCACGCCGAGGGTTCCAAGCGACTTGGAACGCGCCAAGATCGCCCGCGTGCTGATGAACCATCTCCTGGTCGAACAGGATGTGATCACGAACGTTCGAGATCGCCCGAGGACGGTGTGGGGTCGCGACGAGAAAAGCGTTGCCCGGCTCATCTACAACTCGAAGCACCTTACCGCAGAGGAGAACCAGCGCTTCCTGATCGAGACCGAGCGAGACCGCGCGCCATTCACAGATGGGACGCTGGAGATTGGTGCGAAGGAAGCGAACGTGCGCTGGCGTGTGATGGACAAGATCATCGATCGGCAGAATGTCCGCGCCGGAACGTGCGTCGTGCTGGATGAAGCAGAGAAGCGTGCCAGGATCGAGGTCACTCTCGACCAGCCGGAGGTGGAAGCCCTCGGCATCACGGCCCTCTGCGACCTCAAGCACCTGAACTTCACTCGCCTGCAAGGACGGTATTTCCGATTTCTCTTGCCGACCTTTACTGGAGACGCCGCCCGGGCTCCGGGAAGGAAATCAGCACTTCTTCTTTGGCAGGATCGTCAACGCGCCACCAAGTTCGGCAAGAGTGGGGGACTGAGCTTGAAAGCGATGGATACGGCGCTCGCAGAGCAGCAGGCCGAGATCAAGCGAAATGCCCTGCAGGATCTTCATCGACGCGGACTACGACTGCCAGGAGGGAACAGGACCGGGCGCGGCCTGGCCGGTTCGTTCGTGGCATATGAGGAACTGAACGAGCGCACCAGAACGGCCCTGCGTAACCTCGGTAAGAGGATTGCTGCTGGCTTTGAGTGTGAGGAGGAAGGGTAGGAGCAGAAGTAGCGCAAGAGGGAGGGGGGGAAGGATAAGATGTTCCTAATAGAAGTTACTAGGCCGACGGTAGGGCTCCATTTCCAGAGATCCAGCTGCCGTCGGCCTTCTAGGATCGGATTTTGAGCGGGCTGTGCGCAGAGCCTGGTCAGAAAAAGTTGCCAATACTCCGTGAGCATCATTGTTCGATAGCTCGGCAGCTCATGCCGTTGGGTGACTTGTCGATCCAACCTTCGAGTTCTGAGCCTCGCGCTAGACTATTGGCAAAGTGCTTTACGGTAGTGCCGGCGATACTGGCGCAGCATGCAGAACCGCCAAGAATGCGCATAGATGTGCATCTTGCACAGCGCGAGGTCATCGGCCATGCTCAGCTTCAATTAGCATGGGTGGGGCATGAGTAAATCCTGGATGGTGCGCGCCGAGCGCGACGGACGCCTATTCGACGCGTTCAAAGAAAAGTCAGCAGTGGCTATAGGGTGGAACGAGGTCGGTGATCTCTCTGCGGTGAAGACCCGGAAAGCAGTGGCGGATCTGGTGACAGCCGCCTGGCCGGAGACGAAGGCGCAGTCGGTAGCTATGGCTGCGGGTCAGCTCCACCGCTTCGTCAACGAGATCGAAGTCGGCGACATGATCGTCACATATAATCCTTCCCGGCGGGTCTACCTCATCGGAGAGGTTGCCGGCCCTTATCGCTACGACACATCAATCGATCCAGCGGACGCGCAGTATCGTCCTGTCAAATGGCAAGGCGAAGTCGGACGCGATCTTTTATCCGTCGAAAGCCGCAACAGTCTCGGTTCGATTTCAACGCTCTTCCGGATACCCACTGAGGTTGCTGCCGAGCTGAGAAAGACGCTAGCATCCGGTCACCCCATGCCGACGGAGATTGCTGCGGCAACCACCGAAGCGAACGAGGACGATCTCTTCAAATCGATGGAAAGCAGGGCCCGTGAGTTTATCAAGGACAAGGTGAACGCGTTGGCATGGGACGACATGCAAGAGCTCGTCGCCGGCCTCCTACGTTCGCTGGGTTACAAGACCCGTGTTTCTGAAGCTGGCCCAGATCGCGGCAAAGATATTGTCGCGTCGCCGGATGGCTTCGGCTTTGAGTCGCCTCGTATCGTAGTTGAGGTGAAGCACCGCAAGGGAGCCATGGGTGCGCCGGATGTCCGGAGCTTCCTTGGTGGTCGTCACCCACAGGACAAGGGTCTCTACGTGAGCACCGGCGGTTTTACCCGTGAAGCCCGATACGAAGCTGAGCGGGCTAATATACCGCTGGCGCTGATGGACCTGGACGACCTTGTGAAGAGCCTGTTGGAGCAATACGAAAAGCTCGACCTCGAGACGCAGCAATTGGTGCCCTTAAAACGCATCTTTGTGCCGGCTTGGAGTTAGCCATAGACGCCGGTCAGTCCGTCAACGGAGCAGCATTCAGGTCCGCCCTGATCTGTCGCCAGTTAGGCATAAGGTGATTGAGGACAGCGATGAACGTCGTATCATGTCGCGGGGATACGAAGTGCGCAATCTCATGCAGTATGACGTAGTCGACGGCAGCAATGTCTTTCCGCGCTAGTTCGAGATTGAGCCAGATGGTTCCCTTCTCAGGATTACAGCTGCCCCACTTTGTCTTCATCCGCCGGATCCCCCAATTGCTCGGAGCGGCGCCAATGCGCTCCGCCCATCGTTCAATCCTCGGAGCTGCAACTCTCCTTAGCTCGGCGCGATGCCAGTCTTCCATCCAGGTTTTGCGATCTTCCGCCTTGCTGCCAGCAGGAACTAGAAGCTCAAGACGGTCACTCCCAGTAGCGGTGATGCGATGGGTTCGGCGATCCCAGGTAGATACAGCCAGGCGCATGGGCCGTCCGAACACATAGTGTGTTTCGCCTGAAACGAAGGATCTAGCCGTCTGTCTTTCCTGCCGTGCAAACTGGGCTTGTTTCCGTCTGATCCAGGGCATGCGTGTCAACACTGCGACTTTAACGGCATCCAGGCTGAGCGATAGCGGTGCTGCCACCCTTACGTTCCCCGACGGAGGATAAACACCGATGTGAAGATTCTTGATGGATTTCCATCGAATCTCGACGTTCGCCCCCGCTATATCGAGCCGTTCAATACTCATCGTGATTCTTCAAAAGGTCCATTATCTCGTCAACCAGCGCGTGATCTGACAAAACGCCTTCCACACCTCGCCGAACCCTCCGTTCTTTCATTGAGTTTCCGCGCCAGCCATGAGGTGCAATTTCACGGACAGCCTTATCAACGGCTAGGGCCAGGTCTTCATCACTCCCCAGGTTATCGAACAAAGCTTTCAGACCTGGAGTGGAAATGGCACAAGGGTAGTCTCGATCATGGCCTGCCTTGGCCGCTCTCACCAGTTCCGCAATCCTCTCGAGATAGTCCGAATACTCAATTGCCTCTTGCCTTCGCCGCTCGACCAAGTCGTTCAACAGCTCAGACATCCTCTCGTAGAAGCGCGGGTTTACAGGCGTTTCGTCGATGATCAGCCGCCGAACATTGTTCTCAATTGCTTCAGCGACATTTTCCCGTCTCCTACGTATGGGATCTGGTAGTTCGTTTTCTACAGCCGCTCCTCGGCTTTCGACCAGGTCGATGAGGCTGATGTCATCCAGGTGCGAGATAACCTTGGAATCCTCTGCTCGGATGTAATTGTCGATCAGATGCCGCATGGCCGGCTCATAGAGCTTCGTGTCGACGGCATCGCCGCTATGGAGGCGCACCGCATCCCTGATACTTATTGCCCGTTCGACTTCGTTTCGGTGTTCTGCCAGCTCTAGATCATTAAAACCTGACCCCTCCGGCTCTGCAGCAACGTTGGCATATGCTCGCGCATACCGACCTGCGATCGTGTAGAGCGCCTGTCTGCGTCGTGCTTTCTCCTCGGAATCCGGATCGTTATCGATCCCTTGTGGACTGGAGAAGTAGCTGAAAATCGCCTCGTCGTCTTTGGGCTGCTCAACCGCGTCGAGAAGCGCGAGCCAAGCATCCCTCGCAGCCGCGACATCCTCATCGGCCTGCTCAAATCGGTCACTGATAAGGCCCTCAACGTCCTCCTTGTCGAAGGAATCGAAAGCCTCGGAAGTGTAGTCGTCTACGGCATTCTCGATATTACGGAATAGATCTTTGTAGTCGACGATGTAACCAAAGTCCTTGTCGTCACCGTCGAGGCGATTAACCCGGCATATCGCCTGGAAGAGCCCGTGATCGCGCATTTGTTTGTCGATGAAGATGTAGGTTGCAGTCGGCGCATCAAAGCCGGTCAGAAGCCTACTGACAACTATCAGCAGCTTCATGCGCCCAGGCTCCTTCTTGAACAACCGTAGCGCCTCTTTCTCGTAGTCTTCCTCCGAGTCCTCCCCTAAAAGATCCGTGTAAACCCGATGAACATACTGTCTCTCGGTTTCCCCCATCCCAGTTTCTTCGCCGGTGATCTCGCCCGCAGCGCGCTTGTAAGAGGTCACAATGGCGCATTTGTCCGCTAGGAGCGAGCCGGACTTACGGAATATGTCGAAGAACTTGCAGGCTTCGGGAATAGAACCAGCCACGAGCATGGCGTTGCCGGTGCCCGATTTGAGCCGCGGCTTCAACTCCATGTCCATGATGATATCGTTGGCAATCTGCTCCAAGCGATCCCGGCTGGATAACACGCGTTGGAGGGTTCCCCATCGCTGCTTGAGCGCGGCCTTGGCAACAGGCGTCAGCCTCTTGGTTTTGGCATCAAACCATGCGTCAATCTTAGCCGGCGCGCTGATACGCTGATCGATATCCCGCGCCTCATAGCGAAGATCCAGAACAACGCCGTCTTCGACTGCTTCGTCGAAACGATAGGGCTTGCCGATATATGGACCGAACGTTTCGAGTGAGGTTCCCTTGTCCGACCTAAGCAGCGGCGTGCCGGTGAAGCCGATAAACATCGCTGTCGGCAAGACCCTTCGCATCGCCTGGGCGAGCTTGCCTGACTGAGTGCGATGCGCCTCATCAATGAACACGAAAAACTGCCCCACTGGGGCACCAATAGTCGCGTTCTGGATCTTGGATATAAGTCCCTCTAGCTCACTCTCCTCCTTCTTGCCAAACTTGTGCACCAGGGAGCAGATCACACGGTCTGTGGGGTCAGCGAGCGCGGCCATTAAGTCGTCACCAGAACGGGCGCGGCGCACTTTGTCGCCAGTGTTCCCAAAGACTTCCTCAATCTGGCTGTCCAATTCCTTTCGATCCGTTACGACAAGGATACGTCCTTCAGGCAAGGCCTCTGTTATCCACCGAGCCAGCATCACCATGATCAGGCTCTTTCCTGAACCCTGCGTCTGCCAGATGATGCCGCCCTCGTGGGCGTGCACGCGCTCCTGAGCGGCCTTCACTGCGAAATACTGGTTGGGGCGGGCGATCTTCTTGATGCCTGCGTCGAACAAGGTGAAATCGTGGATCAACTCCAGGAAACGCTCCGGTGCAATCATCTGCGTCGCGTCCCGATCGAGGCGCGCCGAGATCTCGCTGTCCTCTTTCCATGCCAACCAGTAGGGCTGCGGCGTCAAAATCGGGGCGTAGCGTAGCCCTTCGCTGTCATTGCCGGCGAAGGTGATTTGCACTGTGGTGAAGAATGGTCGAATAAAATCAGGCCGCTGGTTATCAAGTGTCTGCCGGATACCTGCCCCAACACCCACAGTGGATTTTTTCAGTTCCACCACGCCAAGCGCAATCCCGTTGACGTATAGAACCAGATCAGGGCGTTTGTTCCAGGCCTTCGCATTCTTTCCCTTGATCGATACCTCTTCGGCAAGCGCGAGATCATTGGCGCTCGTATTGCCCCAGTCGACGAAGCGCACGGTGACCGGGCTCTCTCCCGGGCCGAGAGAGATGGCGACTCCATAGCGAAGTATTTCGTAGAAGCCCTTATTGGCCTCGTAGAGCTTGGTTCCTTCAATGCGTGCCTCGCGTTCGAGGCGGATGATGGCCTGGGTGACGACATCCGTCGAGTAGCCACGGCGGAGTAGCCAAGGTCGCAATAGGTCCGGTTCGATATTGGCGTTGCCTTCGCGCTTTTGCCAATCGCCGAGGTAGCGCCACCCGAGGCCGCCGGTCGTGCCGGACTTGTCTCCACAAAGAAGGGCGATGACCCGATTCTGTGCCCTGCGTTCTGCTTCGCCAATTGTGCTCACGAAATGCCCCTTCCAGATCCACCTTTTTGAGAAGTCGTCAAATCAGCCTGATCCGTCCGGTCAAAAGGTTCTGCATCATGCCCTCCTTCACCCGCCGAGCCTTTTTCGAGCGGCTTTCGAGGGCCCGGATTTCGGCGTCCATTTCATCAAGGATCTGAGCAATGCGTTCCTGTTCTCCTTCTCTAGGTGACGCACGAACTTCGATCTTCCGGATTTTCTCAACTGACAGGCCAGGCTGAGCCGATGCCTCTGAAACTCGATTGAGGTTCAGGAATTCGAAGAGATGAGACAAGTATCGTTGGCTGTTTCCGCTGATGGCCTTGCAAACGATAGCGTGCTCCGATGCAAATATTCTGCCCGAAGTGTGGGTCACAGCCCCGCATAACGCGCCTTGTCTACCTACGAGCGTGCATTCCCCGTCTTTGTTGAACGTGGAGGTGTAGCCGCGAAGACCGTTGCCACCATAAACAGGGAATTCTCCGTTTTCGGTGATGCACGCTGATGTAATAGCTTCGCCGCTTTTCATGTGCGCAAAATCACCTAGCGTTTTCAGGACCCACTCCTCCGGAAACCCCGGAAGGCGGCGTTTACCGGTCAGCAGGTCCTGCATCACACCTTGCTTGATGAGCCGCTTCTTGGCTATCAACCCCTCCAGCGCCTCGATCAGCGTATCCATATCCCAAAGTGCCTCGGCAATGGCTTCCTGTTCACGAGTGTCGGTCGTAGTCAGCATTTCGACCGTGTGAAGATCATTTCGGTTGACACCCGGGACACCGGTTTTCCCACTGTGCTCGCGAAAATTTAGACGGCTAAGCAGATAGTAGCAGTATCTAGGACTATTTCCGTGGAAGTTCGACACGAAAAGTGTTGTGTTCAAAGGCCAATAGGGTTCCTCGGAATAGAAGACTTTCCCAATCGTGCCATAGCGGCCAGTAACCACGCCCGGCCCTTGCTTGGCGGAAACAGCGTGAAAATCCTCAGCTCCTGACGACGAAATGATCGGAACTTGGCCTTCGCGACGCTCCTTCTTGGGTAGGTCGAACCCACGTTGAAGCGTCATAATCTCTCGGAGAGGCTTGTGCGTCCAGCTTGAAGTCATTGCGTGAACCCCATGCTCCGCAAGTGCTGTGCTACTTTCCATTCCAGTTTTTCGAAGTTCCCGGCCATATCTGGAAGCGTGTGCCCATACCGCTCCGTCAGCACGCGCACCCGGGCGGTCAGTTGCTCGGTCCGCGCCTCAATCTCGGCCTCAATCAGCGCGGCGATATCGGTCAACCATTTGTCATGCACGACTAGGGCGCGGATCTCTTCGTCTACTAGTTCGGGGTATTTCTTTAGTGTGGCCTCGGTAAGCGCTTCCTCCGCCTCCTTGACGGCCCTCTTCGCAGCAGTTTCGGCCGCCATTAGCTTGGCAACCTGTTTCAGTAGCTTGACCTCTTCCGGTTCGGCCTCGCCGGTCCTCAAGCGCGCTTTCACCGAAGGTGCGGTCAGCTTACCGGCCTCGGTAAGCGCATCAGCCAGCAGACCATCCTCGGCCCCATGTTCCTCGACCAGTTCCTCGATCTCTCGGCCCATTTCCTCAGCGTGGGTCTGCGCGTCATCGACGGCCTTTTGCAATTTAGGGAAGAAGCGGGCGGCGATCAGCCGGCGCGGGATGACATCGGCCACCAAGCGCACCTTGTTCGCGGTCAGGTCGGCCTCTTCCAGCCATTTGACCTTGCCGTTCTCGTCGACCTCCTTCCGTGCCTCGCGCAGCTCTTTCGCCGCCTTCCAACCATCATGGGCGATGATAAAGACATCGTCTTGCATGGTTTCAGCCCAGTAGGACATAAGCCGCTGATATGCCTCGTAGCGGTCAATTAGCGGCGCCTCGGCAAAGCGTTCTAGGATGTCCTCGGCAATGGCATGGATAAACTCATTGGGCTTGTCGCCGATCTGGATACCATCCATGAGCGGTGCATTCGCGCGGCTCCATCCATCGAGGATGTTGAGGACGCGAGAATGGAACGCGGCGAATTCCGTATGGTTGCGAATGGTGCTGCGCACCTCCCCGGGTTCGACCAGAGGATCGGAATAGCCCGTTCGTGGGTTCGGTCCGAAGAGCGTGGCGCGGACGCCGGGCATGACTTCCCAGAATTCGCCCAGCCCGTCGATGTCACGGTTCGGCACTCCGCCTTTGAGATGTGCCTCGATGTCCTGAAGGTCCTCGGGGTCGGAGCCGTCGATGTAGCGCGGGATGTTGAGGTTGAAGCCGTTACGAGTGATCTCGCTCCAGGGAACAAGGCGGGCGTAGCCCTGGATTTCGGCCTGGCGGGTGTAAGCGTCGGTGATCTTGTGGATGTCCCGCTGACGCAGACGGTTCTTGTTGCCATCCTTGATGAAGCCGCGCGAGGCGTCGATCATAAAGACGGGGCGCTCGGCGCATGCCTGAGACTTGTCGAGCACAATGATCGAGGCGGGGATGCCGGTGCCGTAAAATAGGTTCGCGGGCAGCCCGATGATCGCCTTGATATAGCCGCGCTTCAGGATCTTCTCGCGGAGCTCGGCTTCTTTGTTGCCACGGAAGAGCACGCCATGTGGCAGAATGACCGCGCCGGAGCCGGTTGCCTTCATAGATGCCAAGATATGAAGCAGGAATGCAAAGTCGCCGCTCTTCTCCGGCGGCATACCAAGATCGAAGCGTCCGAAGCGGGTATCACTGGTAAGACCCGAGCCCCAAGCTTTTGCCGAGAATGGTGGGTTGGCAACCACGAAGTCAAAGGTCTGTAGCTCTGTGTCGGAGGCTTTGAACTGCGGTTCGGCAATGACATCACCTTGAGCGATCTCGGCGTCCTCACGCCCGTGCATGATCATGTTCATCTTAGCGAGGCCGCGTGTGGTGATGTCGAATTCCTGGCCGTAGATGGTGAGGTGGACACTCGCAGCGTCTGCCGCCTTCAGCAGCAGTGACCCTGACCCGCAGGTGGGATCGTATACGGTTTGCTTGGGGCTGGTGGCCCGATTGATCCCAGCGACGGCAGCGACGACCCGCGAAACCTCGGCTGGCGTGTAGAACTGGCCCTTGCTCTTGCCGGATTCCGTCGCAAAATTGCGCATCAGATACTCATAGGCATCGCCCAGGATGTCGTCGCCGTCAGCACGGTTTCGGCTGAAGTTGAGCTCTTCCCTACTGAAGATGTTGATGAGCGCCGTCAGCGTGTTGACCATCTTCGAGCCACGCCCGAACTTTTCGTGGTCGTTGAAGTATGCGCGGTCAATGACGTTCTTGAGGTCGTTCGCTTCGGCAATCCCAGCGATTGCCTTGTCGATGCCTTCGCCGATTTCCTTCGTGCCCCTCAACTTTCTAAGATCTTCAAAGGAGCAGCCGGCTGGAACCTCGATCAGAGCGTCTGGCTTTCCGGCGCGGTCAGACACGTATTTTACGAACAACAGCGTGAGGATGTAGTCTTTATAGAGAGAGGCATCCATGCCGCCTCGAAGCTGGTCGCAGCTGTCCCAAAGCGATCTGTAGATGTCACTTTTCTTAATTGCCAACGTGTCTTCTCCCTACTGAATGCTTTGGCAACATCCATAAGTTGGTAGGGCGAGCAGTCAACCGTCATGTAAGCCGATGCGGAGCGTCGGATCGCCCAGTCATCCTGGTCAACTAGCCGCTCCGAGTGCCAGGTCTACAACTCCGAAGCTCCACAGACACGCCGGCATGCAAATCACCTACTCAGCCGCTATGCTTGCCAGCTCGGATTGAACTAGCCACTCGACCCACCGCCCCAAAAACTCACGAAAGTCACTTTCGGAAATTCGAAGCAGACGGAGGTCTCGAATTTTTGGAACAACTGTTGGGCATCGACGGCCATGCCGGTTGTCGCAATGGGGTGTCGTTCGATCCTGCCTAGCGCTGACGAAGCACAGCATTGATGCCTCTCCAACCGAGGTTCGGCCCCGCTCGTCAAGATACACAACCCCACCGTGGGAAAGACCGTTTCGAATGCAGTTCAAAAACGTCTCAAACGTTAAATCTAAGGCAGCTTCTCTCGCAGCCTGCGATGACAGTGCTTCAGCATGCTTGTTCGGGAGGCCATGCGCAACGTTGAACGGCGGAACTTGTTGCAGGAAGCACCAACCTAGTTCGGAGAAAATTGGATGGTCCTGGAGTTTCTTCCCTTGGATCGCGACCTCGATTTTCTGCGCCAACTCCGGCGACATGAAGCGTTCGTCTGCATATCCTTCGTCTTGGCCGAGGTATTTCTGGATACGCTCGATCGGAACGGTGAGCATAGGGGTAGCAAGTGCCAGGGTGAGCGTAGTTGTGAGTGCACCCCGATGGCGAGCAGCGGTTCGTTTGTCTGCCTGAACGATTGGCAGAAGGAGCATTAAAAGGTCATGGCATCTATCAGGTAGCTGTGTGCTGTAACTGTTCGGAATTCCCATGATTCTCTCCTTGCCCATGTTTTTAGCTGTATATTTTGCATCCACAACCTTGGTTGAGCCAGTTTGGCACAGCCGCACCTCGGCCACACTCAACTTGAACACTCACGGCTTTTAGCTGCCTGGCACAGGTGGGGGTGACTTGCCGCTATGATTCAGCCCGCGCCACCATGCGCCGACGAATATCACTGGAGGGGTGGCTGAGTGCTTGAAATCACAGCACTCGAAAAGCGGCATACTCACAACGGTATCTAGGTTCGAATCTCACCCTCTCCGCAATAATGGCAGTGAAGGTGCAAAGGTTGCGTTCCAGATTCGCCAGCACCAAGTTTGGGTCAATGGAGCGCCATGCTCCTGGGGGAGGAGGTCAAAGCCTTCCGATTGACGACTCACCTCTGGGCTGCATAGGCTATCAACACTCAGTATTGGTTGGAGCGCGCTTTGAAAGTATGTGGCCTTCAGATTAAAGCCAGTGAAGCAATACTCGTCATTGTCGAGGAGCAGGCGGGAGTGCCCGCTCTCCTGGAATGCAAGACGAAGCGCCTCTTGCTTGGAAATCATGAAGACGGTGCCGAGCTTGAGTCATTCATGCAGGCTGCAAAATCATTCGTTCATCAAAACGCAATAGAGGTCATCGCGGTAAAGAAACGTGCCGGCAGCGGAGCAATGGCGTCCTCGGGCGTGACGTTCAAAATTGAGGCGCTCTTCCAGCTGGCCCACAAGAACATTGTCTTTATATCTCCCCAAGCAATAATTGCATTTTCGAAAACAAACGTCGGCGGCATCCCCAATGGTTTAGCTGCATATCAAAGAGACGCTTATCTTTCAGCTGGAGTTTATCTGAAAAATTCCGGGCTCATTTGATGATCGACATTAATCATCTTCCGGCTGAGATCCACGACACCATAATTCGTCTGGCCCAAGATATTGAATTTTTATCTGAGAGTAAGAAGGGGGCCAACGGTTATGTTCTACTCGGTCGCCATAGAATTCTAGACCGTGAGGTCGCCGTGAAGTTCTATTTTTGGGACGGGAGTGATCACGCAGAGCCGAGGCTACTAGCTAAACTTGAACACCCCAACATCCTTAAGGTGCACGACGCGTCGGAAGTTGACGCCGATTTCGCTTATTTCGTGACACCGTTTTGCGTAGGTGGTGACCTAGATACCCTTTTGGAGAATAGACAGTGTGGATTGAAGGAAGCCATGGACGTATGTATGCAGGTCTCTGCTGGGGCAGGCTTCTTGCACGGAAACGGCTTCCTGCATCGTGACCTCAAGCCCCAAAATATCTTCTGCGATAATGATCGCTACATGGTCGGAGATTTCGGCTCCGTAGTGCCCTGTGATGAAACGGGCTACGCAAAGTGTCTAACCAAGCATTCCCTAATCTACAGGCCACCCGAATCCGTCCAAGGCAATAACTTTTTCAAGTCCAGCGATGTATATCAGCTAGGGATCCTTCTTTATCAAATGCTGGGCGGATCACTTCCTTATTCTGAGAGGGATTGGCTTACGAATCGTCAGCAAGCGAAATACGATGAACTTTCGGGATACGAGCAGCAGGATTTTGCCACAAAGATAATCGAGCAGCGCATTACTTCAGGCAGTATCCTGGACTATGGAAGCCTTCCACCAAGCGTTCCGGGATCACTAAAATCCGTCATCAGGCGGTGTGTGCGCGTCGCGCCTGGCGATCGCTACCAATCGTGCGCTGACCTGTCCGCCGCGCTTCACAATCTTCGAGGTCATGTTCATGACTGGATTTTCGATGACTACCCCATTCTTCGGAAAAGGGGAAAACTGATTCGTATTCTCGAAAACAAATCCGGGATCTTCATTGAGAAGGATACCGGCACGGGTTGGCGACGTCAGCGCACTCTGAACCCCAAAACATTGGAAGAAGCATACAGACTCGCTGAAGCTCACTAGGCTCCGTGAAACCACACCAAATTGGTATCGCCCTGTCGAAAAAGCTAAGAGGACACTGGAACGTAAGCGCGTCGCCTGAGGATGTGGCGCGCTCATCGCATGCAAGCCACGTTGACATTTCGCGTCGTCCGGCTATCGTCGCTCGGCTTACGTGTATTGAGTGCGTCGTTTAGCACTTGGTCTAGCGCTTCGCTGGACCTCATTATATTGCGGAATTTTGGTGCCCTGTAAGGTAGCGATTGAACATCGCCCTTCGGGACGCTCCGCTCGATAGTCAATCCCTACCTTACAGGGCTTTAAGGGTAAGCTATGTTGCTATTCGCAGAGGAGTTGGACGTGGACAAAATCCATGTCCAATCTCCTTCTGCGGTGGTGTTCCTTTGCGGGGGACCATACTCAAAAATCGACGAGCCAGTTGCGCTTTCGTTGCGCGATGGATTTCTCAAGATACTCGATAATCCTGCGATCAAAGGAAAGGCGATAATCCAGGCGGAAGACATTACAAAGCTTCATGTCTTCGCTGATGCATACGAGGATGTTCTCCAATTTGAGACCGACTTGGCGGAAATATCCGATCTCGTTCTGCTTTTCTGTGAGAGCGAAGGGAGCATGGCGGAGCTCGGAGCATTTTGCGTAATCCAAGAGATCGCTTCAAGGCTCCTTGTCGTAGTTCGAGATAGACACTGGCGGGGAAAAGGCGAAACCTCTTTTATTCGGCTTGGCCCGCTGCGATCTCTGGAGCGCAAGCACGGGAATACTTCAATCTTTGTAATTGATGATGCCGACGTCGGTGATGTGAGTGCGCCTGGGGGCATAAAAATCGGGGTCCTGAAAGACCAGCTGCAGGCGCCCTTAAAATTGAGATTGGCCACCACGCGAGATCCTACAACTTTCAACGTTGACCGGCCCGGGCACATCATAAAACTGATTGTTGGTTTGATACAAGAATACGGCGCACTCACTTTCAATGAAATAGACGAATTGCTTTTGACTGTGGGGGTCTATGTTCCTACTTCGGACTTGAAGAGATATCTTCTGTGCGCCGAGTCTGTTGAATGGATCGTTCGACGTAAAAAGGGTCTTGACGAGTTTTTCATTGCCACCCCACTTCCTGATGCTGCTGTCATCACAACCAAAGCAGGTAGATCCCTTCACAACAAGGGCCGGCGTCGCTTCGCAATACGCGAACATTGGAAAGACTATGAGCCACTCCGCTACAGCGTTATTACCCAATTTTACGGCAGCGTCGCATGAGTGAGATTTTACGAGCACTGTCGGAGGCTACAGGTCTAAGTGACTGGGACCTCCGCGCGATTATAAGCAACGCACCGGATAGATACAAAGTTTATCATATCGACAAGCGCCGGGGCGGTCGGCGAGAAATAGCGCAGCCAGCTCGCGAGCTAAAGGTTCTGCAGCGAGCCCTGCACGATATTTTTCTCGCTAAACTGCCCGTGCACCCGGCTGCGATGGCTTATCGTCCTGGCATCGGCCTGAGGCAGAATGCTCTGGCCCACTCCCACAACGGTCCAATCTTGAAGTTTGATTTTCAAGATTTTTTTCCGTCACTACGGGCCGAGGACTGGGAGGCTTATTGCCGCCGGCACAACGTTTTCATCAATGAGGAGGACGTCAACCTGAGCTCCAAGATAATATTTAGAAGAAAGAGTCGACATTCATCCGTGTTTAGGTTGGCTATAGGCGCCCCCTCATCGCCAGCAGTTTCAAATATTCTTATGTTCGATTTTGACAAAACCGTGCAGTCATATTGCGAATCTCAAAGTGTAATTTATACAAGGTATGCGGATGATCTGACTTTTTCCGCGCAGCGCACTGGTTATTTGACAGGGGTTCCAAAGGCGCTGGAGCGCATAATCAAAGATCAAAAATCTCCTCGACTCAAGATCAACTCCGAGAAAACTGTCCTCGCAACGAAGAAGTATAAAAGGATGGTCACCGGATTAATTTTAACAAATGACGGCGATGTTTCTTTAGGTCAGCTTCGAAAGAGAAGTATCAGAGCTGGCGTCCACAGATGGACATTGGGTGGGCTATCCCCGGCAGACACATGCCGACTAGCTGGCCACCTGTCATTCGCTGAAGATATCGAGCCTGCTTTTGTTGCTCGTCTTGCTCGCAGGTATGGGGCGCAGGCTATAGCAGACATAAAAAACGCTTACCGCCAGAGCGGCGCCCCGTGAAATTCAGGTCGCATAGATTTCTCAGAACCAGAAGCGGCCGCACTATTGGCCTTAACGCTGTATAGGACTGGCAAGGTCCAAGAGAACTCTTGGCATACCTCCAGGATAACAATACGCGTGACCATGGATATCCCTTGAAGATCATATGGCGACGATCCGGAAGTTCAAAGGACGCTGGCCAGTGCAGGTGCGTAGGAACTCGAAGTGAGTTAGGCGGCCCTTAAAGCCCTCTATAATCGCTGAGGCCTGTCGACCGATCGACTAGAGTCCAATCTGACAACCGAACACGAACTCGGGCAAAACCACATCCCAAGCCTTTTGTCGAAGAGCCTGCTGAAACTCCTCACCGTTATCTACCTTGCGCCATTGAATGATGGCTCGCGCCGACCCTCGGATAAATCGCAGCCCGTCTGGCGGTCGGTAGCTTTTCGCCATCCGCCCGATGGTCACTCCATGCGCGTTTTGGATCAGCCATCGACCGTCACTCTCGGCTAACGTTATGGGGGCATCTGTTCGTAGTTTTGCCAGGGCACCATGAACCGGATGCGAGGAGCTCTGCCGTCCTGACCAGGAGAGATCGACCATCTGCGGCTCGACTAACTGATAGCGGAGCGAGTGATCGCCGGCCTCATTCGCTGTCGCTGCTATCTGTCGCTGTATCATGCTGTGAGTGTCGAGGCCGACGAGTGGGTGCTGTTCCCTGGTTACCGTGATCGCCAGACTGCGCCTTGCACGGGTCATCGCAACGTAGAAAAGTCGTCTCGGTGCATCCCGATCTTCTCCTCGTGAATTGCGATCCCAACCTCCATCCAAGATCACCACATCATCGAATTCGAGCCCCTTAGCTCGATGCGCGGTCAGGAGCATCAGGCCGCGTTGCTCCTGCCGAGCATCCCGCGCCCATTCCGCCAGCATTTCGACAAGGTCCGCGACCGGCACCGCCTTGCCATCCAGCTCCAGGCTGAATGCCGAGATGGCTTCGGATATCATCGTCCACCAACAGTTCGCGGTCTGTGCGGCGATGAACTCCTGCATCTGCGAGACTGTCAGCATCTTGGCAGGTGCAGCTCTCACGAAGGCAAGGAAAGCTCGGACTTCGCGAAGACGCCAAAAAGGCGGCAATGTCTCGCTCGCAAGCTGCACCGGAATGCCGCTCGCCTCGCAATAGCTTCGCACCGGTTCCAGCAGACGCCACTCCCGGGCGATGATTGCCGTCTTTGACCAGGACCATTCCGGCACCAGCTGTGACAATCGAACCAGCTCATCCACTGCGGTCTGCGCCTGACCGTCCACGCTGCAGTGCAATAGTTGGACACGCCCCTGAGCTACAGGATCGAGATTAGCAAGCGTGCCGCCCGCGGGAGCTTTTGCTCGAGCCCGATTTATGAGGATGTCATGCTCCGCCTTCATTCGACCCGCAGCTGGCGCAATGACCCGGTTGGCGGCAGCAATAATCGCTGCGGTCGACCGATAGTTTTCGATGAGATATGTCGGCTTCGCATTGTAGTCGGTTTCGAAGCGCCTGATGAACTCAATCGAGGCGCCCGCAAAGGCATAGATGTTCTGATCATCATCGCCCACGGCAAAGAGGCTCAGGCGTTGATCCTGGTCATCTAGGGAGCGGCCGGCTACTGCGGCGATCAACCCATACTCCTCAGGACCAATGTCCTGGTATTCATCCACCAGGATCCACCGATACCCCTCGATCAATGTTTGTCGAAGTGCCTCGGCGTCTTCCTTCTGCAGGCCGTCGCCCCTGAGCAAGGCCGTCGCTTCCACCACGACCTTGTCGAAGTCACGCTCACTATCTGTATCAATCTGCCCAGCAAAGCTTGCGCCTACGAGCCGCATGGCCAGCGCATGGCAAGTCGATACTGTTACGGCTGCTGAATCATCGCCTACGAGGTCCTTCAATCGCTTTCGAATTTCAACAGCAGCATGGCGATTGTAGGTCAGCACCAGGATGCCTCGCGGATCTTCGCGTCGAATCCGAACCAGATAAGCAACGCGATGCACCAAAACCCGTGTCTTGCCAGAGCCTGGGCCGGCAAGCACCAGCACATTTGTTTGCTCGCGATCGTCTGCAACGATCTTTGCCTGCGTTTGACTGCCTAAGTCATCGACGATCCGACGCCAACTTTCCGGCGTGGTCTGTCTACGAAGCTCTCCGGCGCGGTCCGGCATCCAACGCTTGAGGAACCCCTCCTTCTCCAATTGGAAATAATCCGACGCCAATCGCTCAGCCTCATCAATCGCGACGAGGCCACGAGACGCGTAAGCCGCCATGATGTGGGTCTGAATGGTTTGTTCGCCGTAGTGCTCTTCGAGAGGTAGAAAATCTTTCTGCGTGAATTGGCCCGTGCCAGGGCGCAAGTTGACTGTAATCGCGGGCCTGAAGATCGTGAGACCTCGCCCTAGCGTGATGACACCCTGCTCGTGAAGCCACATCAGCGCCCGGCTCAAGAGCTTTGTTTCATCGCGGACAGATGATTTCAGGAAGACGTCTCCCATGATGGCGCCTTGCAGCTTGCCGATAGTCGTCTCGACTCTGATGTCCTTGCCGCGTGTTCCCTTGGGCACAAGCCCCTCTAGGTGCAACAGTAGCAACTCCGATCCACGTCGCCGGAGCTCTGCTGTTTTGCTCAGCGCCTCCCAGGATCGTTGTAGCCGCACCAGGCATGTGCTCCTGTTCAGCTTCTGGAAATGCACATTGCCACGGCCTCCGTCATCGTCACGACCATCCTGCGCGAAGCTACGAAGGTGGGCTTCGATCAAATCCGGACGCACGGTGGCGTGCCCCTGATCACGAAGCATCTGACAAGTCGTCGCCAGGTGAAGGGGATATGCTTCTCCATTATCGGCGTCCGGCGCATTCTCGCGCAAAGCTGCGATCAGGGCAGTCTCCAGAGACGCAGCCAACTGAAATCTGTGCCGCGACGCCCCTTCAACACCGACATGCACGAACATGGTGATTGCGGTGTCGTCGGTTGCGATGCCGAGGGTTTCGAGATCGGATAATGCCTTGCGGAGAGCACCTCCTGTAAGGCCGCTCGCACCCGAAAGTTCATCAGTGGATACTCCGGCGTCCGAAGAGGCCGTCATCAAGTGCTGAACCAGAGCTATAAGCTGCTTGCGCCGCGACCCCGTGATCTCTGCCTTTGTCAGGATGGCATCGACCTCCTGCATGGTGCGAATTCGCAAAGATGATGGGAACACCTGCACGCGGTTCTCGTCGCGTGTGAGCAAGGTGGATTCTTCAAGCCAAGCGATTGCCGTCTTGACCCTCGTGTCGTCGGTCGCACTGTCGCGCTCAAAATCCTGCGCTGTGTCCTCACGAACGATCTCGCCAGGCGTCGCAACGACTCCACCTCGGTGCTTGCCCTTCGCATCCAGGCGACGCAGCGCCTTCAGTATCCCACTGATCTCGTGACGCGCCAGGCGTGAGCGTGCGCTGAGCGAGAACTGCCGCTCGACATCATCCGTGTTGAACAACAGAACACAAACTGCGGGACTGCGATCTCGCCCGGCTCGTCCCGCTTCTTGCAGATAATTTTCCAGCGAACCCGGTATATCGCCATGGACTACAAGCCGGATGTCCGGCTTATCGATCCCCATGCCGAAAGCATTGGTCGCGGCAATGATCCTGAGCTCACCGACCCGGAAGCGTTCCTGGGTATCCTGCTTGCGTTCGGGTGTTAGGCCTGCATGGAAGTAGTCAGCGGCCAATCCCTGTTGCTGCAGGAAGCCAGCAACTTTTTCGGTTGCAGCCCGCGTCGCGCAGTAAACAACCGCCCCCGACACTCCCTCATGCGGAAGCGCGCGCTCGATGGTGTCCAGGATGTCTGCCAGTTTGCGACTGCGGTGGGTTTCCTGGACTTCGAAGGTGAGGTTGTCGCGCGTTGCCCCTCCGTCGAGCAGCAGGAGCTCCACTCCGAGCCGAGAATGAAAGTGGTCTCTGATATCGCGAACTACTTCGGGCTTGGCCGTCGCAGTCAGACAGATGACGGGGGCCGTTTCCCGATCGCCGGTGTATTCGCGGATGAACCGCGATACGTAGCGGTAGTCCGGCCTGAAGTCGTGCCCCCACTTCGACACGCAATGAGCCTCATCGAGGATCCAATAACCGACCTCTCGCTGCGACAAAATCGAGCGCACGGATGGATTCCGCAACTGCTCAGGCGAAATCAGCAAGATCGCCGCCTCGCCCATCCGGATCTGATCTAATGCTGCATGCCGCTCCGGCAGTGAGAGGAGACCATTGATAGTTACGCAGCTGGAGATGCCGTGTCGTGCAAGACCTTGGACCTGATCGGCCATCAGGGCCACCAATGGCGAGATCACGACAGACAAGGCGCCGGTCTTATCAAACCGTGAAAGCGCTGGAATTTGGTAGCAGACAGATTTGCCAGTGCCAGTGGGCAGGATCCCGAGCACCGAGCGGCCGGCCATTGCCTCGGCGACGATGCGCTCCTGCAAGGGCCGACCGGCATCATCCTTCGGCTCAGCACGGAACCCGTCAAATCCGAACCAGCGAGACAGTGCTTTCTTTGGATCGCTTCTCTCACGGCACCAATGGCAACCGGTGTCGTCGCATGAATTGTCGCGAAGATGCCGGACGATCTGCGCTGCCTCACGGAACTGCGCCCGCACCCAAGGCGGCATGACAGAGTCTCCGCCAGCAACCGAGATCCAAGAGAGCGCATAGGCCATCGGCCAGCTCAGATGGGGCGATGAAAGGCGTTGCAATACATCTCGCACTCGAGCTGCGCAGGCCTGACCTTCCAGGAGTTGCAAGATCGCGCGCTCGGCGGCTAAAGGAGTAGGGCGAGTAGCCCGGCGCAAGTCGGCGAAAAGAGCGTCGAAACCACCGCTGCCAGGCATGCAGGTCGAGAGATAGTGGTAGGCTTCGATGACTGCCGGCGCACGATCTGCAAGGCTCTTAAATGCCTCTATCTGATTTGCCAGGACTTGTAGAACCAGGCGAGCGTCCAATTCTGGATCGTTGACATGCCCGGCTTGCAGCCGTCCATCATGATGGTGCTTGACCAGGTGATGGTAAGGATTTCGCGGAAACGCCAGTGGGTTAAGCCAGAGCGTATCAACAGGGCTTGACGAGAGCCGACCAAAGCTAGGCCTCGCTGCGGTCAAATGTGGAAGATCATGCCGCAGAATATTATGACCGAGCAAAAACTCGGCCTCTGACGCCATATTCTCCAGTCGATCGAGTGCAGCGTCGAGATCTCTGTCTCGGAAGACTACCTTCTCGATGTCACGAGACCGGACCGCCGCGAAGGCAAAGATCTTGGAGCTCTCTGGGTTGACCTCGAGGTCGATCGACAGACACCGGTCAACAAATGAAGGGGCAGTATTGTCGATGTTGCACACCTTCATCTAAACCGATTTCGCTCTGGATTGCCAAGCCGCCCTGACGCAGGTCTCTGTTCCGAGCAATCAGAGATGGTAAGCATCAAACAACAATGGTGCAGGTGGTGCAAGCTCGCGCAATCTCTGAGCAGTTGCTTAGTGCCGAAGTTTTCCTCAATCTTCTCTGTTAACCTCGGAGCGGGGGACAGACTTCAAAATGAAATGACAGCTGAATCGGCTGCTTGTAACGTTGGCTCATGGCTGAAGGACCTTGGACCGATACAGAGAACGACCTGATCGTTGCAGATTATTTCGAGATGCTGGTGCTCGACGTTGCAGGCAGCCCCTACAACAAGGCCGAGCATAACCGTCACCTCCAGCACCTGATCGGCCGATCCCGCACCTCGATCGAGTTTAAGCATCAGAACATCAGTGCGGTGCTGAAGGGGTTCGGCGAGGAATGGATCCCAGGTTACAAGCCGGCATTCAATTTCCAAAAGTCTCTCGATGACGCGGTTGCTCGGTGGCTTTCCGCCAACCCAGCCTGGCTTCAGCGCGAACCGAAGCTACCCTGGACATCTGCGATGCGCGAGCCTGAACCGCTCTGGATCGGACCAGCGCCGACCATGTCCAACCAACCGCCCCCGCAAGAGCTTGAGCAGATGCAGCACATCGCTCGAAAATTCGATGTTGCCGGTCGAGACGAGCGCAACCGCACACTTGGGCGCGCCGGCGAGGAGCTCGTCCTTGCTCATGAGCGCATGACCTTAAGGGCAGCAGGTCGCACCGACCTAGCGGAAAATGTGCGCTGGGTCTCTGTGGACGAAGGCGATGGCGCGGGCTACGACATTGCAAGCTTCGACCTGTCCGGCAAGGAAAGGCTCATCGAGGTCAAGACGACAAACGGGTGGGAGCGCACCCCCTTCCATATCAGCCGCAATGAGCTCGCCGTCGCCCAGGAACGCCGCACGCATTGGCGCCTTATGCGGCTCTGGAATTTCTCGCGAGCACCAAAAGCGTTCGAGCTAGCGCCTCCTCTTGAAGCTCATGTGACGCTGACTGCGACAGCCTTTCAAGCCAGCTTTAGCTGATCACGGAGATCACCCACCAGGAGGGTTGCTGCGCCTACAGCCGTGCCAGACTCTCTGCGTTTGCGAGCGACCTTTACATAACAGGTTTACCGACCTCGATTTGGTAAAAGTTGAGACCGCCAAACCTTGACAAATAAATACCTTAGGTTGCGCTCGACCTTGCCTCAAAATCCGCAATCATTGCGGATATGCCCCAAACGTTGACGCTACCTTTCCCCTATCTTGACAGAAAAGCATGAAATCAGCGTTTTGCCTCTCGATGTAAAGGTGGGAGAACACGATCAGGCTGCAGGAAGGACTGTCGGCCTCTGCTTACTGACGCTCGACAGAACAGCGGCTTGCAAATCGAGGTTCTGCGGCAGACCCGGCTCCATGTCGTGGGCAGGGATCCTATGATTGCCAGCGTCGAAAACATATCCAGAGTCGTCGGCGTCGAATGGGCACGATGCGTGTCCATGCCATTAACTGACCGCACTTCTGAGCTCCAGTCGCGGGACTAGCAGCGTTTGGATTAGCCATCTTCATCGATCCTGACATCAACGGACGATGGGCTGGCGCGCACCTTCGCTTTGTTGGCTGCCATCTGGTGCCCGCTAGCCTCCTGCGTCCGCGAACAAAGCGGGATATCGACCTGCACCCGAAACATCGAAGTCCTAGGGCATGCGCGCATCAGCCATGGGGATGCATTCCGTGGCCGCGAGTCTCCGGTCGTCTATCCTCCCATACCGGTTATGGTGCCACCACCAGGCCGCACCCAATCATTTCCAGAAGCCAGGGCCTCACCCTGGTAAGCTGACAAGCAACCGAAGGCGGCGACGCAGCGTCGGGGTCAGCTCCGGCATAAGGTCACCATAAAAGTCGCGGAGGAAAGCGATCCAGCCGCGCTCAACCGTCGAAGCGGCATCATTCGTGAATACCTCATCGATCGTATTCACCAGTTCTACCCCAAACCAACTCTTGAGGACGAGCACGAACAAGGCCCGTCCGTCGCAGCCGATTGCCTTGGCCAGCGGCATTGCCTTGTCGAGGGGAACCCGGAGCTCTCCACGTAGAATACCTTCCAGCATTTCAGGTCCGTGGAAACCGCACAGGATCGCGATTTCATTCAGACTGTAGGGACTCTCATCAACATGCGCCCTGAGCAGGGTCGAAATCTGGGCCTTGGCATCATCAATCATCAGCATTGCGCTCTCTTTGATCAGTTTCAAAGAGTATATATCACTGACTTTATAGGTTTAATGATGGGAAAATTTTCAATTATGCAGTGATAAGTAAGTTCTTACTTATTGGAATAATGTATAGCCTGCCGATTCATTGACCTCAACGAGAGAATATTGGAATATAATACGACAGACAGGAGGGATAAATGTGATGGAAAAAGACCCCAGTGCCGCCCTTATTGTCGGACAGAGCCTGAGGGATCACCTGCACGCGTCCGGCTTATCGACGGAACAGCTAGCGACGCGTCTTGGCATCAAACAGGGAGCGAAGATGATGAACTTAATCACCGGGCGCCACTATTTCCCGCCAGACCTTATCGAAGCCGCGGTAGAGGCCCTTGGGATCGAGCCAAATCACTTTACCCGTGCCGTGCTTAGGCAGTTCTTCAGCGAGGAAGCCGTCGACTATATGTGCAAAGCGCTTTCCAACGGTCCACCTGACACACCGGACGAACTCGCGGACCGGTGAGGTAAGAGAACTCCCACACCAAGATCGAGAAAGAAAAAGCGCGACAAATGATTTGCGGCCAGGACGACCCTGCATGAGTGACGCACGACCGGCTCAAGCCGATCCCATCCTTCCGAGCCAGCTCGACCTCGACACCTGGCGCATTCTCAAGAAGGCGTTGAAGACAGGACACTCCGATCGAGGGATATGCGTGGGCGACCACGAAGCATCTCTCATCACAAGGTTCATGCTCGAGCAGATTGAGACGAGTGGACTTAGAATTGTCCCTGCCAAGCCGACATCGGAGATGCATCAGGCCATCAAGGAAGCTCTCGACCAGGGAAAGCGCATGTCGGTCACCTGGGTGAAGCCGCGCACCAAGCAGCGTTGGCGCTATCAGGCCGCGATTGATGCCGCGCCAAGCTGGCGCCGCGGCTATGAACTGGACCAGGCGCCGGAGAATTCGACCTAAGCGGCATCATCCAGTTCGCTCTTCGGCATCAAATGGTCAAGCACTACATCCGGATAAGAAATCGCGTTTATCAATTCCGCACGCTGTTCAAGTGTGCCTGAAGAAAGGATGCCGTAGCCACGGGAAACCCTGCTTCCGGTGACATGGCCGAATATGTAGCTGAATTGTTCTTCAACATATCCTGCACGCCGCAACGCGTCGAAGGCTCCATGGCGAAAGCTGTAGAGTGACAAGCCGCGCCCTTTCTTAATGCCTAGCCCGATCAGGTAGCGGCTGAACTCGCGGCTAAAATCTGCAATCATCTGGCCTCGTTCATTCCGCTCCGCAGTCGGGAACAGACGGGCTTGCCCGGCATTCTTCATACTGGCGTGATGCTTGAGAAGTCCGAGCTTTACCAATTCGCGATGAATTGGGACAATCCGGCGGGAGCCCACGTTTTTCACGCTCTTGCTGGCATCTTCGTCGTCGTCATCGGTTTCGGTAATGTCCATAAGCCAACGACCGTGCTCTTGCCGAACATCCGACACGAGAAGCTGCGCAATCTCTGCGGGACGGGCGCCCGAGTAAAGCATAGTCAATGGGACCCAGTATTTATGATCACGAATCAGGTGATTTCCAGGCTTCTTCCAGAATCTCGGTGCCTCGTCGGATTTGCATCCTACAAATAGTGGCGACGCGAACAGCGTATTCATGTGTTCATTCTTGAAAGGGAATACTTTCTTCTTTTTGTCTTTTGGTAGAGACATGCCTGAGGTCGGGTTGCTTTCCAGGTAGCCGTTGTTGACGAGCCAGTTGCAGAATGCTCCAAGGCTGGAGAGGTAGCGATTGACCGTCCGCGGGGTCAGAACGGGTTTGCCTACCCGCTCATTGTGTCGCACTATCTGAGCAATCTTCATTCCCTCGAAGGCTTTTGTTTCTGTCGCCTTGACCGGATACTTCATAAGAAGTGCCTTCCATTCGCGAACGGCTTTTTTATCGATTTTGTGAACCGGGCATGTGCTGCCAAGATGTTGAACTAAAGTGCCAACGTCGCGGCGCGCCTGTGCAAGCGTATCGGCAGTTATTTGCCTAGGGTTCTCGCGAGCGTAGTTCTCAAACAACTCGATGATGGTTTCACCTGGCGCCGCGGTTTCGTGGGCACGACCTACTGCCGGTTTCACAATGGGATCTTTAGGTGAGCCAGAGAAATCACCCCTGTCACGTTCCAGAGTGCGCTGCAGTCCCTCAATTTCAGCGCGTGTCATCAAAAGGCAAAGCTCGCGATAATCCTCCGAGCCTATATCGACCAGGAGTCTGTGCTTGGCGATGAAATCTTTCACCGCCGTCTCGATAAACCTGTGGTCGCCAGAGGGAAGCGCCCTCTTCAATGCGGCAAGGCGACGACTTCGCAGGTTCGCGTCGTCGGACCGCGCACTTCGCATCAGTTCCAAGTCGGTATAGGCATTGATCCTACCAACGATGTCATCGGACGAGATTTCGCCGAGATCAATCCGTCGATACAGGCGCTGCACTTCTGCGTTTTCCTGTTCCAGTGTCGGCATGGCGCGCTGCTTGCGCTCGTAGCTCTCAAGCGTGGCCTCGTAATGCTGCCAGACTGCTAGAGCTTTATCGATTGCGGCTACGTTGCGCCGAGACCGAATATCCTCAAAGATCAGTTCCCATTTCTGCAGCTCTGGATAAAGTCGCTGCTTGGCGACGGCCTCATCCTTCGTGCGAAGAGAGACTTTTTTGTCCTCACTGCCGAAGTGCTCTCTTAAGTCCGCTGGGAAATAAATACGGGCATAATAAGTGCCGCCTTCACGTCGAACTAGATTGGAGCGTCGAGCCATTTCATCGCTTTCGGAACAGTTAACCGGAACACCTTGCCGGAACACTCCTATCGAAGAAACAACATAAAATGCAATAGCTTGATTAAAAACAGTCAGCTAGAAAAAGTTGGATTTTGTTCCTGGCGCCCCAGCCAACGTCTAAGTCAGTACTTGCATGTCTCGGGCAGTCAGACCTCATCAAGTCCTCGTGCCCGCCACGCTGCATGACCACCGCGGCATCTCATAGCTTGCATGCTGCGGATGGCTGACCTGCGAGTATCCATAACTTGACTGTAATTGTTATATATTGCATGACGCCGCGACCGTGATTGTTGGCGGCTCTCGGCTGCGATGAGGCATGGCGCCAGGGCGGGATTTGCGGATGTCATGAGCGCCAGCCGCCGAAGCGTCTTGTTGAGGTTGCATCCACAACGCCCCGGAGGAGTTTCCAGATCTTTCGCCCGCGCATGCAGACCGAGACGCGCCGTGATCGTGCCCTGCATCCGCTGCCCGCCAGCGCCATCTGATCACCCGGCAGACCTTGCAGGAACATCGCATGCTGAAACAATTCTTCGCCTATTATCGCCCCTGGAAAGGTCTGTTCTGGCTGGATTTCTCCTGTGCCGTCCTCTCTGGCCTCTTGGAGCTTGCCTTTCCGCTTGCCGTCACCGCTTTCATAGACAGGCTGCTGCCCACCGGCAATTGGACGCTGACGCTGATTGCCGCCGCCGGCCTGCTCGCGATCTATGTCGTCAATGCGGCCCTGATGGCAATCGTCATCTATTGGGGTCACAAGCTCGGCATCAACATCGAGACGGCGATGCGCGCCAAGGCCTTCGAGCATCTGACCACGCTCTCCTGGCGCTGGTATGATACCGCCCGTACTGGCAAGTTGGTCGCCCGCGTGACGCGTGACCTGGAAGAGGTGGGCGAGGTCGCTCATCACGGGCCGGAAGACCTCTTCATCGCCATCATGACCTTTGTCGGCGCTTTCATCCTGATGCTCAACATGCATGTCGAGCTCGCGTTGGTCACGGCTCTGATCGTGCCGGGCACGGTCGCCATCGTTTCGATCTATGGCAGCCGCATGACCCGCACCTGGCAGGAGATCTATGGCCGCATCGGCGCCTTCAACGTTCGGCTGGAAGAAACGATCGGCGGCATTCGCGTCGTTCAGGCCTATGCCAACGAGGTTCATGAGCGCAAACTCTTTGCCAAAGACAATGCCCGCTACCGCAAGACCAAGCTCGACGCCTACAAGGTCATGGCTGCCTCGTCCTCGCTGCATTACATGGGCATGCGCTTCGTCCAGGTGGTGATCATGGTGATCGGCTCGGCCTATGTGCTCTCGGGCGCCATGACGACCGGCAGCTTTGTCGGTTTCCTGCTTCTGGTCGGCGTCTTCTTCCGCCCGCTCGACAAGATCAGCGCCGTCATAGAAACCTATCCGCGCGGCATCGCCGGCTTCCGCCGCTATCTCGATCTGCTCGCCACCGAACCGGAGATCACCGACAGCCCGAATGCCCGCCCGGTCTCGACACTCAGCGGCGAAATTGTCTTCTCCAACCTCTCCTTCGCCTTCATGCCCGGTCGCCCCGTCCTTCATGACATTTCGCTGCATGTGAAGCCGGGTGAAACGATCGCCTTCGTCGGCGAGTCCGGTGCCGGCAAATCGACGCTTCTCTCGCTTTTGCCGCGCTTCTACGAGCCGACCTCGGGCACAATCACCATCGACGGTCTGGCTCTGCCGGACATGACCGTCGAGAGCCTGCGTCGCCAGATCGGCCTCGTCTCGCAGGATGTCTTCCTGTTCGGCGGAACGCTGCGGGAAAACATTGTCTATGGTCGCATCGGCGCAAGCGACGACGAGGTGCTGGAGGCCTGCCGCCGGGCCCAGCTCTCGACCATGCTGGAAAACCTTCCCGAGGGCCTCGATACCATCGTCGGCGAGCGCGGCATCATGCTCTCCGGCGGCCAGAAGCAGCGTGTGGCAATTGCCCGCGCCTTCCTCAAGGATCCGCCGATCCTGCTGCTCGACGAAGCGACGTCAGCGCTCGACAGCACGACGGAGCGGGAAATCCAGTCTGCGCTGGAGGAGCTGTCCAAGGGGCGCACGACGCTCGTCGTCGCCCACAGGCTCGGCACCATCCGCAATGCCGATCGCATCGTCGTCATGCAGCAGGGTCGCATCGTCGAAGTCGGCAACCATGCCGAACTGATGGAGCGTCAGGGCGCCTACGCAAAGCTTGCGGCCTGACGGGTAAAGGGCAGGGGGCAAGCGCTTCAGCTCCGATAGGCTGCGGCGCGCGTTGCCGTCGATCATGCGTTCAAATGCGGGCTGATAATGCTACGTCCAGGGGCGCCGCTCGCTCGTCGTCGATCGCCGGTGCCGCCTCGATCTTGCGAAACTCCGAAGGCGGACGGCCATAGCGGCTGACGAAAAGCTGGCGCATGTTCGTCTGGCTGCCCAGTCCGGCGAGGCGCGCGACATCCTTGATCTTGCGCTCCCCTGACCGGAGCATTTCACGGGCATAGGCCAACCGGACGGACAGCACGAAATCACCCACCGTCTGGCCGGTCCTCTGCTTGAAGGCGCGAGACAGGGTGCGTTCACTCATTGCGACCATGCTGGCAAGCCGGCTGACGCTGAGGTCGGCCGAGGGGTTTGCGATCACCCATTCCTGGATCCGCTCGACCGGGCTGCGTCGATCGCCATTGACCAGATTTGCGCCGCCATTGGCGAAGCGAGGACGCATGTCCGGGAACCGGTCGGTAAACCGCTGGCTGACATCCATGGCCGCCTCATGGCCGAGGTCTTCCTCGATGATAGCCAAAGCGAGCGACAGCCCGACGGCCGGCCCGCGTGCACTCCAGATCTTGCCGCTCTTGTGCAGATCGTAATTGGGGTCGACGATCGTCTGGTCGCAGAGCGTCGCGAGACGTTCATCGACCGCGCTGTCCGCCGCCACGGTCTGTCCGCGCGTCATCCCGGCAGCTGCAGCCAAAAGGACGCCGTTTCCGAGTGCCACAATCCGGCGGATCGACTTGCTGCGCCGGGCGAGAAATGCGCTGCATTCGAGATCCTGGTCCAGCAGGTCGCTCACCGAGGAGTTCGGCAGGATCAGCGTATCGATGTCCAGGGGCGCGCTGGTGATGTCATGGGCGGCCTGGACCCTGATCCAGGGCTCCTCGGCCTGAAGGCTGTCCTGCCCATAGGCGCAGGTCGTCAGCAGATAGGATGCTTCGCCATTCGGGTCGCGGGCAGAACGGAGTGCCTCGACGACGGACGCCAGATCTAACATTCCGCAATTGCTGCGCAGCACAATCATCACTGTCCGCATCGCTGTCCGGTCCTTAGGGTGCCAATGGTCTTCATCTGCTCATCTTGATGAAAAATGAGTATTTATGAACAAATTTTGACCGAGGAATGTCTAAAAACTAATCAGTATGATTGTTTGCGGATTCTGGAATTAGTATAACCCGAGTTGTATTGATGTGTTGTTGTAATGGATTTCATAGAGGACTTCGAGTCCGGTTATAACAAATAATATATGACAATTTGAATGGCGGTACGGACCTTTTTTGGTTATTAATTGTATGGTGTCGGCATGTGAATTCTATGCTGCACCGCAACTATTCGGACATTTTGCGACAAGATTCCGACAACTGCGCAAGTCAGTGACACACTGCACTTCCCATTCTCCGCGATCGGCTCCTAACGTTAAGTCAAGATTAACCTTTCGGGTCTTGCCGCTTCCCATCTTGCTTGACGTGTCTCAATTCGAGAACGCATTCGAGCGCGGCGAAGCGGGCCGGGCCATCCCAGGTCAATCGACGATTGAACTCATGAGGAGTCCGAGCCCGTGCGAGATTTGCTTCGCTATGCAACCTGGTTGGCCATCGTCGTGGCGATGTTCGTATTGATCGCCCAGCCCGTCGGCCATGCCGCGCGCTTCAACCTTTCCATCATCGTGATCGCCCTTCTCGGCGCCATCATGTTGCTGAAGCTCGACGGCTTCTGGCGCCACATCTTCCTGGCGCTGGCGAGCGTCGTGATCCTGCAATATGCCTATTGGCGCACGACGAGCACCTTGCCGCCGCTGGAGGATCTCTATTCCTTTATCCCGGGCATCATTCTCTATGCCGCCGAGATGTATTGTATCCTGATGCTCGGCATCAGCCTCTTCGTCGTCGCCGATCCGATTGATCGCCCGCGGGCGCCGCAGCTCGCCGACGACGAGAGCCCGACCGTCGACGTCTTCATCCCCACCTACAATGAAGATCGCGAGATCCTGGCGCTCACCGTGGCGGCAGCCAAGGCGATGGACTATCCCTCTGACAAGTTCACCGTCTACCTGCTGGATGACGGCGGCACCGATCAGAAGCGCAATGCCGACGATCCGGTCGCCGCAGCCCAGGCGAAGGAGCGCGCGGCGATCCTCAAGGATCTCTGCAGCGACCTCGGCGCCGTCTATATGACCCGTCAGGAGAACGTGCATGCCAAGGCCGGCAATCTGAACGCCGCCCTCTGGCGCACACATGCCGATCTCGTGGTCGTCTTCGATGCCGATCATGCTCCGGAACGCAACTTCCTGCGCGAGACCGTCGGCTACTTCCTGGAGGACGAGCGCCTGTTCCTCGTCCAAACGCCGCACTTCTTCTCCAACCCGGATCCGATCGAGCGCAATCTCGGTACCTTCGGCCGCATGCCCTCCGAGAACGAGATGTTCTACGGCAAGATCCAGAAGGGTCTCGACCGTTGGAATGCCTCCTTCTTCTGCGGATCGGCCGCTGTCCTGCGCCGTGAGGCTCTGGAAGAGGTCGGTGGCTTTTCAGGCATTACCATTACCGAGGATTGCGAGACCGCCCTCGAACTCCACGCCCGTGGCTGGAACAGCCTCTATATCGACAAGCCGCTGATTTCGGGCCTGCAGCCGGAGACCTTCGCCAGCTTCGTCGGCCAGCGTTCCCGCTGGTGCCAGGGCATGGTGCAGATCCTGATGCTCAAGAACCCGCTCTTCAAGCGCGGCCTCTCCCTGCCGCAGCGCCTGAGCTATATCTCGAGCTCGCTCTTCTGGTTCTTCCCCTTCGTGCGCGCCGTCTTCTTCGTCGCCCCGCTGCTCTTCATCCTCTTCGACATGAAGATCTTCGTCGCGTCCTTCGAAGACTTCTTCGCCTATACGGTCATGTACCTGATCGTCGGGGAAATGGTTCGCAGCTACCTCTATGGCAGCGTTCGCTGGCCCTGGATTTCCGAGCTCTACGAATATGTCCAGTCGGTCTATCTGTTCCAGGCGATCATCAGCGTGCTCCTGAAGCCGAAGAGCCCGACCTTCAAGGTGACCGCCAAGGGCGTCTCCCTGAAGCAGGACCGCCTTTCAGAACTCTCGCTGCCGTACTTCATCATCTTCGGCATCCTGTGCTTCACGCTGTTTGTCGCGGCTTATCGCTACAACACCGAGCCCGAGATCTCGAGCCTGCTCCTCATCGTCGGTGCCTGGAACTGGATGAACCTGATGATCGCCGGCTGTGCGCTGGGCGTCGTCACCGAACGTAGCCAGGACCTCGCCGGCGTCGAGCTGCCGCTGCGCACCAATGTCGAACTGCAGTTCGGCGAGACCGTCCTGCGCGGGGCAATCACCGAGGCTTCCGCCAAGGGTGCCAAGCTGATCCCGGCACAGGGCGCCTCCCGCATGCTACGCAAGGGCGAATACGGCCGCCTCCAGCTGCTAAACGTCTCCTCCACCATGCTCGTCACTTCGCTGCCCGTCAGCATTGCCGGCGGCGCTCCTGACGAAGACGGCGCGATTGCCCTGCGCTTCGATGTCGAACCCTATCACTTCCCGATCATCGCGGAACTCCTGATGCACGACATGTCGGTGGTCCGTGAACAGCGTGCCCTGCGCCAGCGCCCCAAGAGCATGATCGCCGGCAGCATTCGCATCCTGCGCTGGGCGATCATGTGCCCGCTCGCCGCACTCGGCGTCGCGCTCGGTGGCAAGCCGGCCGACAAGGCCGAGCCGCAAAGACTGAAACCTCTTGCCGGTGCGGCCCTAGCCGCTGCCCCGGTCCGTCACCAGGAGGCCGGAGAATGATCAGACAACACCTCTCTTCGCTCGCGACCGTCGGCCTGCTCTTCGCAGCCTCGCCGTCGGCTGCATCCACATCAGCCGGCTTCGTTCTGGCGCCGCAGGTCAAGGTTGAGACCGAAACCAAGGAATATTTCCAGGACGAGGGCCAGATCCGCCGTCTGATTGCAGACAAGCAGGACCTGTTCTTCACCGGCGAGACCGCCAATCGCGAATATCCCTTTGTCGTGCTTCCCTCGGAAATGACGGGCTCGGCCAAGCTGATCCTGACTTTGCAGACGGCCATTTCGGTCGCGCCTGAACGCTCGGCGATGCGCATCTTCGTCAACGACCGGGACATCGGGTCGGTCAATCTGAAGTCCGGTGACGCCCATCAGGTCGAACTCGAGCTGCCGAAGGGGCTTCTTCAGCCCGGCTACAATGCCGTGACCGTTCTCATGGACCAGTCGCATCGCGTCGATTGCTCCGTCGAGGCGACCTATGAATTGTGGACCCAGATCGATCCGGCCCGCAGCGGCTTCGTCTTCACCCGCAACGCCAAGGACGATCCGAGCGATGTCTCGACGCTTCTCGCCTATAGCCGCGACGTCAACGGTCATGCCGCCATCAACGGCCTGATCCCCCGCGGTGCCCCCGGCGAAGATATCGACCGTACCTTCGCCGTCGTGCAGGCGCTCTCGATCCTCGGCCATTTCGATCGCCCGGTGGTCACCGTCGGCAACAGTGCCGGCTCCGGTCCCGGTATCGATCTGGTGGTCGGCACCTTCGGTACGGTGCGCGACCTGACCGGTGTTGTCCCGCAGCAGGCCGGCGTCGAGTTCGACATCGATCCGGCCACCGGCCGGAGCCGCATGGTGGTGGCGGCCCGTACCGCCGATGAACTCGCCAGCACCATCCGGGACTTCACCCTGCGGGCCCAGACGGAAGTGACCGACGGCTCGCCCCAAGGGCGTCGCGCGCTTGGCAATCGTCGCGGACGCCTGCTCGAATCCGGCAGCGCAAACACCCTGGCCGAACTCGGCTTCGTGTCTCGTCCCTTTGCCGGCCGCCATTTCCAGCAGGCGATCGCCTTCAGCCTTCCGGCCGATTTCTACCCGGGTGACTATGGTGCAGCGAACCTGAAACTGAATGCCGAATACGCTGCCGGTCTTTCGCCGACGGCCCAGATGGTCATCCGCGCAAACGGTGACACGGTCGCCAATATCCGTCTCGGCGAGGCGCGCTCCGGCCGCATCGACGGCCAGGTCCTGCCGATCCCGCTCGACAAGCTGCGACCCGGCTACAACGTCATCGAGTTCGAGGCGGAACTGCATGCGGCGTCCGATATGGTCTGCGACCCCTCGACCCTCGGCAACACCACGGCACGCTTCTTCATCAAGGGTGACAGCACGCTCAACATCCCGGCTTTCGCCCAGATCGGCCATGCCCCGGATCTCGCGGTGGTCTCGGCCGGCAAGGCGGACTTCGACGACGATGCGGCCATGCCGCTCTACGTCGAAAACATGGACAACGCTGTCCTTGGTGCAGCCGGAACTTTCCTCGCCAAGATGGCCTATGTCTCGCGCGAGGTCAGTCCCGTTTCGGTCTCCTCTGGCTGGCCGCTGGACCGCCAGGGTCCTTTGCTGGCCTTCGGAACCTTTTCCGGTTTTTCCGGCCAATTGCAGTCGGATCTCGGAATTAACCTCAATCCGATCGCAAGCGATCTGAGCCTTTCGCTCGATCAGACGTCTGCGGATCCGAGCGGCGCGCCGGTCGAAGTGGCCGCCCCCGCACTCTCCGTAGACGGCACGCCGGTGACGGTGGACGAACCGGGGCCGACGTCTCTCGTTGCCCGTCTGCGGGAGGGAACCAACAAGCTTTACGACGCGATCAGCACCCGCATCCGCATCCAGGCCGCCCAGCTGGGGCTCGTCGAAGACGGGAATGTCCTCTCGGCGGACGCCGTCTATCAGGTCAGCGGCGAGGCCGACATGCTGGTTGCCCAGCGCCTGGTCAACGACAGGGATGCCTGGACGGTGGTGGCTGTTCGGGACCCGGCTCTGCTGTCCGAAGGTTTGCGAAACCTCGTTCAGACCGATGTCTGGGGTCGTCTCGGCGGTTCTGTCAACGCCCTCAAGGGCGACGGGGCCTTCGTCGAACGGAAGGTGGCAGCCCACGAGCGTCTCTATGAGACGATGCCGCTCAGCCTGCAGAACGGTCGTCTGATCGTGGCCGGCTGGTTCTCCAACAATGCTCGGGAGTTCACCATCGCGCAGATCCTCGCCGCAATCCTTCTCGGCGCGTCGACCTTCGTCGTTCTGAGGCAGGGACGGAAATCGTGAAGACACGCACGCGTCTCCTGTCGCTTCTGCTGTTGGGTTGCTCCCTGTTTACGGGTGCTGCGACTGCGGTGCGCTCGCAGCCGGAGGAAAATGTTGCAGCCGATCTCGCCGCCGGCGCCTGGCTGGTCTACCGCCACAACTTCCTCACCGAAGAGGGGCGGGTGGTCGACAACCGGGCCGGTGGCATCAGCCACAGCGAGAGCCAGGGCTATGGCATGCTGATGGCCGAGGCGGCTGACGATCGTGACGGCTTCGATCGGATATGGCTATGGACGAAGGCCAACCTCTTCGTCCGCGAGGACGGTCTCGCCGCCTGGCGCTGGGATCCGACGCAGATGCCGCCGATTACGGATCGCAACAACGCGACCGATGGCGATCTGCTCATCGCATGGGCGCTGATGCGGGCCGGGAAGCGTTGGGGGGATGCCGACCTGCAGCGCGAGGCCCGGCGGATTTCGGACGCCATCATCGCCCGGACCGCGATCGACACGGCGCATGGCCTCGTCATGCTGCCCGGAGCGCAGGGTTTCGGAGAAAAGGACCAGGCGGACGGTCCGGTGGTCAACATGGCCTACTGGATCTTTCCGGCGATCGTTGATCTCGGACGCTTGTCGAACCGTTTCCCATCCGCAGCCCTCATGGACAGCGGTGTACGTCTGCTGCGCGAAGCCCGCTTCGGTCCGGCGAGATTGCCGGCGGACTGGGTGTCTCTCTCGGACGAGACGCCACGTCCGGCAAGCGGCTACCCCTCGCAGTTCGGCTATGACGCGATCCGCATCCCGCTTTATCTCGCCTGGTATTCGCGCGACTACCCGGACGTTCTGGAGGTCTTTGCCGCCCACTGGAAGCAGTTCGGTCAAGCCTCAATGTCGGTGGTCGAACTTTCAACCGCCACGCGTCTCGCCCCAATGCCCGGCCCTGGTTACCAGGCCGTCGCCGGCCTCGTCGAATGCAGCCTGGGCCGACGTCCCGATGTCGCCCTTCTCTCTGACTTCAGCTCCCAAGACTACTACCCCGCCACGCTCCATGTGCTCAGCCTCATGGCGATCGCTGAAAGGTATCCCACATGTTTGACCGATTTCCCCTGAAGACTGCCCTTCTCCTCGGCGCCTGCATCACCATCCCGATCAGCCAGGCCACGGGAGATGGGGTCAACAACTTCCCGGCCATGGGCGTTGTCGTTCCGGGCGGCGTGGTGCTGTCCAATGTCTCCGTGCCAGCTGGCGTCCAGCCGGCGATGCCGAGCTTCGCACCGGTCGCCGCGCCAAGCCTTCCGCCCGTCGTGCCGCCGACCATGGCAGCGCCGCAGCCGGTGATGCCCGTCGCACCGGCTGCCGCGCAGATCGTTCTGCCCACCCCTATGCCGGAGCCTACAACCCCCATGGCCATGGCGCCCCAGGCCGCCGCACCGGTCATCCGCGACGTGGCACCGGGTGAAAACCCGTTTGGGCCGAGCCAGGCGACAGCGGCGAAACGACCGGCCGTCCAGCCGACTCCCGCCGCCGTCAGCGCTCAGGCGCTCACAGCGGCATCGCCTCGCGACAGCGTCGAACTCCAGATCGCCCGCCTCAGCCAGCAGACCGAGGAGCCCGTGGTTGCGACCCGGCCCGAGGTCGATGACACGGCACTGCGCTACTATGCCCAGACACGCGACCTGAAACGCCTTGGCGCAGAGCTGCGCCGCCTGAAGGCCCTCTATCCCAGCTGGGACGCGCCGGAGGACCTCTTCGATGCGCCGACCAATATCTCCGAACAGCCGCTCTGGGATATCTTCGGCAGCGGTGACTATGTGCGCGTTCGCACCGAAATGGCGAGGCTGCAGAGCGAGAACCCGAACTGGAAGCCCAGCCAGGAACTCGTCGACAAGCTGGCACAGGCGGAGACCCGCAGGCTGATGGAGCGCTCGCACGCCCAGCGCAACTGGGCACAGGTGGTGAGCCTTGCCGAGGGCTCGCCACAGCTGATGGTTTGTGCCGAGATGAACACCATGTGGATCACGGCGGAGGCACTGGCCCAGTCCCGCGATTTCGCCCGCGCCTTCGATCTCTACAAATACATCGTCACAAGCTGCGAGGATCCGAACGAACGGCTGTCGACCGTCCAGAAGGCAAGCCTCCTTCTGCCCGAAGCCGGAACACTTTCGCTGGTTGCCCTCGGCTCTGTCCTGCCCGATGGCACGGGCGAATTCGACGACGTCTCCTTCGATCTTGTCCGGCGCAAGATGGGCCAGATCGCCCAGGGCAATGCAGCGACCGGTCTGACCCTCGACGAGTTGCAGCGCTTCAGCGACTATGTCCAGCGCTCGTTCTCGGCCGCCGATGCCGAGCTGTTCGGCTGGTTCTACTATGGCCAGCAGAGCTGGGAGGCCTCCTATCACTGGTTTGTCAGCTCCACGCGCATGGCGACCAGCCTGAAGAGCATCGAAGGGGTCATCCTTTCGCTGCGCAACATGGAGCATCGCGACGAAGCGCTCCAACTGGCCCGCCAGTATGCAACCCAGACCCCTGAACTGAAGAAGATCTATATCGAGCTGGTATCGGCCGGCCTCACCGACCAGGACACGCCTCTGGTACCCACCGAGGGAGAGCTGAAAACCCTCGAAGCCTATGTCTTCGAGCAGAAATCGGCACTGGGCGCCCAGGCGCTCGCCTGGCACCGCCTCGACAACAAGGCAACCAAGGACGCAACGCGCCTCTTCCAGCAATCGGTGGAATGGGAGCCGACGGAAGGGGGCGTCGTAGGCCTCGCGGTTCTCGCCTCGCGCGCAAAGAACTGGGGACGGGTCGCATCGATCAAGAAGCAGTATGGCGAGAAGTTCGCAGCCCTCGACAACGTCAAGGTCTATCGCCCGAGGGTCGTGGCGAAGCGGCCGCCGGCGAAGCCGAAGGAAAAACCCAACCTGCTGACCTGGCTGCTGCAGAAAGAGAAGAAGGACGAGAAGAAGGGTCGGGTCGAGACGCAGTGACAGGATGAACACACCAGGGACGGCATCGGCTAAGGTGCCACCGATGATCCGCCGGGGGACATTTCCCGGCGGCTGACCTGCTGGCGTGCACAAAAGCGCGCTTCGGACCGAGGACTGCTGATGCGCCTAGCCCCTTCGGGCATATTGCAGCGCAAGCCGTATGCCACCTGTCTCGACGACTGGCACTTCAAACCCATAGATCGCCTCCAGCACCTCGGTCCGCATGATCGCGTCCGGCGTGCCATCGGCTGCGATCCGGCCGTTTTTCATGGCGATGATCCGGTCGGCGCTGGCCGAGGCGTGGTTGATGTCGTGCAGCACGATGACGATGGTGCGGCCAGTTTCGTCGGTTAGCCGGCGCAGCTCCAGCATCAGCTGGCGGGCGTGATACATGTCGAGATTGTTCAAGGGCTCGTCGAGCAGGATGTAATCCGTGGCTTGCGCATAGGTCATCGCCACCATCACCCGCTGCCGCTGGCCACCGGAGAGGCGGTCGAGCGAGCGGCTGGCCAGGTCGCCCAACTCGAAGCGGGCTAGCGCCTCTGCGACCATCGCCTTGTCCTCGGTCGTCATCCGTCCGCCGCTATGCGGAAACCGGCCGAAGCCGACCATTTCGCACACGCTGACGCGCGGCGGCGGGCCGGAATCCTGGCGGAGGATCGCGAGCTTTTTCGCCAGCACCTTGCCCGGCGTGGTCGCGACAGGCAGACCATCAATGGTCACGCTTCCCTGTTGCAGTGGCAGAAGCCTTGCCGTGAGCGAGAGCAGCGTCGATTTTCCGGCACCGTTCGGGCCGACCAGGGCGGTCAGACCACCTCGGGGCAGGGTGAGGTCGATGCCCTCGAGCACGCGCTGTCCCTCGCGCTCAAGGCTGACGGATTGAATTTCGATCATCGGGTGCGCCTCGCAAACAGAAGCAGGATGAAGACAAGGCCGCCGACGAAGTCGACGACAACAGAGAGCGTGCCGGCCTGGCCGAGCCCGTGCTGCAACAACGTCTGTCCGCCGACGAGCACGATGATGCCGAGAAGCACGGCAACCACGAAGACGGAGGCATGCCGGCGCGAGGCCGTCAGCCGCTCGGCAAGCGCTGCGATCAACAGGCCGAAAAAGGTGACGGGGCCGACGAGCGCAGTGGAAACGGCAACAAGCAGCGACACCACCAGGAGGTGGATCATGATCTCGCGATTCCACTCGATGCCCAGGCCGATCGCCGTGTCGCGTCCGAGTGCGGCGATGTCGAGCTGGTGTCGGCGCGAGACGAGGAAGGCGCCTGCGATCGCGGTGACGATGGCTGCGATGGCAAGCAGATCCGTATTCGGCGAGGAGAAGTTCGCATACATCGCCCGCTGCGCCACTGCGAACTCCTGCGGATCGATCAGCCGCGCCAGAAGATTGGTGAGGCTGCGGAAGAGCCCGCCGATGACGACGCCGGCGAGCAGCATCAGCGTCAGATCCATCCGGCTTTTCAGCGCCGGCCAGAGGATCAATATGGCAAGCAGCATCAGGGCGGATGCCTCCATGCCGAATTTCAGATGCGGCGAGAGCGAGACATAGCCCAGCCCGCCCAGCGTAAAGACGAGTGCTGCCTGACCGAACTGGTAGAGCGCATCGAGGCCCATGATTGACGGGGTGAGGATGCGGTTGCCGGTGATCGTCTGGAAGGTGACGGTCGAGAGTGCGATGGCAACCGCGACGGTTACAAGCGCGGCAAGCCTGATGCCGCGCAGCTCCAGCGCAAAGGCGATATTGCCGCGCAGGTTGACCGTCATGAAGGCGATGACGGCTAAGAGCGCCAGACAGAGGAGAAGGCCGATGACGATCCGGTCACGCATCGCGACGCTCCCGAAGGATGAACCAGAGGAAGACGGCAGGTCCAATCACCCCCATCACGGTGCCGACGGGGATCTCGTAAGGAAAGCGCATGAGGCGACCGGCGATATCGGAGGCGAGAACCAGGATCGCCCCGCCGAGCGCCACGAGCGGCAGCGTGCCGCGCAGATTGTCACCCGAGAGGCGCGAGACGAGATTGGGTACGACGAGGCCGACAAAGGGAATGAGCCCGACGACAACGACCGAGAGCGCCGACATCACCGAGACCAGTACCAGCCCGATCTGCGTCATGCGGCGATAATCGATGCCAAGGCTGGTCGCCTGATCCTCGCCAAGCGCCATGATCGTCAGCCGGTCGGCAATCAGGATCGCCGCCGCGACGATGACCACGGCGACGAAGAGCAGCTCGTAGCGGCCCTTCAGCACGCCGGAGAATTCGCCATTGGTCCAGATGTCCAAATATTGCAGGAGATCAGTCTGCCAGGCGACATAGGTGACGGCAGCGCCCACCACGCCGCCATAGACAAGGCCGAAAAGCGGTACGAGATGCGGCTGTTCCGGCGGCAGCCGATGGGCGGTGGCGAGGAATAGCGCCGTGCCTGCGAGCGCACAGCCGCTGGCGACCAGCGCCTTCACGCCGAGGCCCGCTGCCGGCAGGAACAGCGTCACGATCAGGATGCCGAGTGCTGCACTTTGGGCGGTGCCCGCCGTCGAAGGCTCGACGAAGCGGTTGCGCGTCAGCGTCTGCATGATCTGGCCGGCAACGGCGAGCCCTGCACCGCAAAGCACGGCAGCGAGCGTGCGCGGCAGCCGGCTGATGGCCATGAGATCGGCAAAGGGCATTGCCCCCTCCGTGCCGGAGAGGGACAGCTCCTGCACCCCGATCGCAAGGCTCACAACGACCAGAAGCGCCAGGCAGAGCCCGGCGGCGATCATCACGCGGCGATGTGGTGTCTCAAGCGTGGCAGACATCACTGGCTGGCGGAGAAAGCGGCCTCGATGGTCGCCAGAACCCGTTCAGTGGCCTTCAACCCGCCGGCTGCGATGTAGAAGTCCGCCGACGGCAGATAGATCACCTGGCCGCTCTTCCAGGCCTTGGTCTCGGCGACCAGCGCATTGTCGAGCGTTGCCTTGGCATTCTGGTCATTGGCGCCGATGGCAGCGGCCCGGTCGAGCACCAGCAGCCAGTCGGGATTGGCCTTTGCGATGAATTCGAAGGAGACCGGCTCGCCATGGGTGGCGGCCTCGACATCTTCGACTGCCGGCGGCAGGTCGAGCGCCTTGTGCACCCAGCCGAAGCGGGAATCGATCCCGTAGGCAGTGATCTTCGGCCCGTTGGTCATCAGGATCAGCCCCTTGCCCTTGCCCTGAACGGCGGCCTTGGCGCGGGCAAGCGCTGCGTCGAATTCCGCAACCGCCTTCTCGGCCTCTGCCTGCTTTCCGAGGATCGCGCCATAGGTCGCGGCCCGCTCGCGTGCCTGATCGATCACGTCGACGCCGTCCATGGTCATGTCGAGCGAGGGCGCGACCTTGCCCGTTTCCTTCTCCTTGCCGGAGGAGCGGCCGCCGAGGATGATCAGGTCAGGGGCAAGCGCGCTCAAGGCTTCGAGGTTGGGCTCGAAGATGTCGCCGACAACCTCGGCCTTGCCTTTCAGGTCCGAGAGTTCGGCGAGATAGAGGTTCTCAGGAATGCCCGCTGGCATCACGCCGATGGCTAGCAGCGTATCCAGGGCGGCAATGTCGAAGACAGCCACCTTGGACGGCGTGCCCTCGACGGTAACTTTGCCGGCATAGGTCTCGACATCGAGCGCCAGCGCCGGCAGGGCGGCGAGGGTGAGGCCGGCGGCAATCAGCACGCGGCGGGTAAAGGGGCGGATGGTCATGGTCGTTTCTCCCAAACGAAAGATGGTCATGGATCAGCCCAGCGCTTTGAGGCGCGGCGCCGCAGTGTCTTGAAAGCCGGCACTCCAGGCGTCGAAGGCAGCGCCCAGCCGGGTCTTGATGGAGGTTTCGAAGTGGTCTGCCCGGTCGAGCCTACGCGTCACGTCCTCGATCAGCCGCCGGTCGCCGGTCTGGGCGAGCTTCATTGCGGCGAAATGGATGTTCTTAAGCTCCTGATGCAGCGCCTCGATCTCAGTGCACCAGTGCTCGAACTCGCTGTTGGCGAGCTTCGCCGCCCGCCAGATGAAGGCAAAGCCATGTTCATAGGCATATTTGCGGATGGCGAGCACCGGCAGTTCGCGAAGCCCTGATGTCAGGTCTTGAAGCGTCAGCCCGTCGCGCCCCTCGACATGGGCGGCGAGGATCGACCTCAGCGCATCGATCAGCGGATTGCGGTCGCGGATCAGGCATTCATTCAGATAGGCCGCGACATCGGCATCGGCAGCCGGCTGGAAGGCGGCGCGATCGAAATGATAGCCGCCAGCGACGGACGGCTGGGCAATCGCGTTCAGCACCTTCGCGCGTTCGATCGGTCCTTCCCAGCGATAGTCGGGGTCGCGGATGAACCAGACATCCGGGTCTTCGGTCATTTCCGGCATCAGGTAATGCGGAAAGGGGTTCTGGTTGAACTTGTTCTCCCGCTCCGGCAGGTGGAAGAGGTCGAGCATCACCATCACGCCCTCGGTTTCCCGCCGCTTTTCGAGCAGATCGAGGAAGGTCGCGATGTTCTCGTCCTTGGAGCGGGAATGGTCGTACCAGGGCGTCACGGGCGCGCGGTAGAGCCGCTCGAACCAGAGACGGAAGGGCTCATGGCTGACAGTCGCGTCGTGATAGAGCAGCTCGTGGCGCGGGCTGATCCCGAAGGGCGCGTCCCAGATGCCGAAATAGAAGGGCCGGTGGTCGATGCCGCGCCGCTTCAAGCCGTCGCACAGGCAGCTGACAAAGCAATGCACCTTGATGTCGTAATAGTCCTCGCCATGCACCCCGCCTTCGAATTCCGGCATGGGTTCTGCGACAGGTTCGAGCTCGGCGGCGGTCGTTTCTTCCTCGGGCAGGAAGAGATCGGCGAGATCGGTGATAGTCACCACATCCTTTCGGCTGATCACGGCATCATCGACCATCAACCCGTGTTCGAGCTCGAGATTGAGGAAGATCTGCAGGATCAGAACGGAATCGAGATAGAGGTCCTGGTTGAGCCGCGCCGTGGGAGAAAACGCCTCCATATGCCGATGCTGCATGGGGCCGGCCAGTACCTGGGCGATGGCGTCGATGATGTCGCTTCGGGTCACGAGGCGCGCTCCTTCTGATCGTTGAATTCTCCGTCCAAAAAGCGCCTGGCGATCTCGCAGCGGCTGATCTTGCCGTTCGCCTGGCGCGGCACCTCGGCCACCTGCACGAGATGCATCGGCACCTGATGCGGTTGCAAGGCGGCAATCAGCCGCTCGCGCAGCTCTGACGACGGCATGATCCGGTTCGCTGAATAGACAAGCGCCACCCGCTCGCCGGCAAAACTGTCGGGCACGCGGAAGGCCACCGCATCGGTGACATCGTCGATGGCAATCGCCTGGTCTTCGACATCGCGGGGATAGACGTTGAGGCCTGAGACATTCACCGTGTCATCGAGCCGCGAGATGAAGACCAGCATGCCATCGGCTTTGACATAGCCGAGATCCCTAGTCTCGATCCTGGTGATCCCATCCAGCACGATCTCGACCGGCGCATCCGCGCTGCCGCCGTCAGCCAGCGAGAAACGCGGCAGAATGCGGCCCATATCGGCGGGATGGGTGAGGTCGCTGTTGATCGCAACGCAGCCGGCTTCCGAGCAGCCATATTGCTGGTAGAAACGCTCGGCCTTGGCGCGAATGGTGGAAAACCAGCTCTCCGGCAACAGCGTGCCCGAGGTCATGATCGCATGCACCTTTTCGCCTGATGGCAGGAGCCGCGCCAGTGTGTGCAGCATGGCCGGCGAGGAATAGAGGATTGGTCGCTCGGTTTCGCGCAGCAGTTTGATCAAATGTTTAGGATTGGCGGTGTTCACCACATGCGGCACGCGCCCCCGTTTCAAGCCGACCAGAAGCCCGCAGATCAGCCCATAGGAATGGGTGGTCGGGCAGGCGACGACGGGCGTCATGTCCTGGGGCTCGCGGAAGAAGCTGACATAATCTTCCAGTTCCCGTTCGATATCGTCCCATCCGCGCGCCACGCATTTTGCAGCCCCCGTGGTGCCCGAGCTCATCTGCAACAGCCGCCCGCGCGGGCTCTCGTCGTCTGGCTCGCCCAGCCATTCGGCAGTGGTTCCGCCATGATAAAGCCGGTGGCAGTCCGCCTCCTTGGCAAGTTTCCGGGCAGTCGCCAGCGGTGTGCCGGGCAGAAGCGGCAGGATGCTTGCCCCGAGCCGCTTGATGGCGAAGAAGGCCGAAAGCCAGTCGATGGTTTCGGGCAGGCAGACGGCGACGCTGAGGCGCGGGTCCGCTATCCCGGTTGCGGCCAGAAAGGTCTCACCCTTGGCGTCGATCTCGGTCTGGCTATGGAAGGTCCCGTCGATCAGGATCATGGCTGGTCGCTCCTTTCTCTGAGCCCAAGTGGATTGGGCACCCGGTGGCGATAGAGGTTGCGGTCGCGGAAAAGCTTGCGCGACAGCAGCGATTCCGTCGAAATTTCCGGCTGGTCATGGGCGAAAAGCGCAAGCCGCGTCTTGTCGGGATAGTGCTCGCCGTACCTGTCGAGCAGTTCGCTCACGAGGTCCCAGAAGGCCTGTTCGGACAGACCATAGGCCGTCTCGATCAACAGCGAGACCTCCGTCAGGCAGTAGATGAACAGGCAGTCCATCACCAGTTCGCGCAGCTCGTTGGCATGGTCGGTCCAGTAATAGGCATCCGACGGCGCCCCGTCATAAACGGGGTCGATGGCCGCGAAATCCGGCAGGTCCTCCGGGTGGCGCAGAAGTGCCGGGCAGAATTCGACGCTCTCGTGGAAATCGCGCAGGATCAGCCGCTCCGGCCAGCCGTTGCGCAGGACGAGGATCATGTTCTGCCCATGCGCCTCAAGTGCTACGCCGTGATGCACCATCAGATACCAGACCGGCAGGATCGTCACCTCCAGCATCCGGTGCAGCCAGGGCAGGAGCCCGTGCCGCGCGATGAAGGGTGCGATGAACGGCTTGCCGTCCTCCTCCAGCATCATCAGCGCGTTGAAGGGCACCGCCTGTTCGCCGGGCAGGAGTTTCGGGCTCTCGCGCAGCATCACCCCGAGCTTGCCGTCGAGCGCGCCATCCGCATCGACGCGGATACCGGCATATTCCTGCAGGATGTCGAGCGAATAGCGGCGGCGGAACACCTCATCCCCTTCCACCAGCCCCGCCAGCCAGCGGCTGAGATGCGGTGCCGTCACGATCGAATGCGGCTCCAGCACGCGCATCGAGGAGGTGTTGACGATGTCGAGCGGCAGTTTGACATGCGCGCGGGTGGGATCGGCATGGTTGACCAGCGTCCGGATCGATTGCGTCGCCCGGTAGGGATTGCCGTTTTCGCCAAGTGAGGCCACGCGTCCGTCGGCGATCCAGTCGGCCAGCAACCCGTCCTTCAGATGCCGCCACTGCCAGGGGTGCAGAGGGATAAGCGCATGGCTGTCGAGCGAGACGCCCTTGCGCTTCATCCGCGAGAACAGCCGGGCCGCATGTGCCTCGCCCAGTTCGTTCTGCCAGAAGGTTTCCACGGCAGTCGGCAGGGCCTCGCGCACATGGTCTCGCGCCACCGCCAGCCAGTGGAGCCGGAAGGGACGACCGGCTTCCGGTCCGAAGAGCGCGTTGTCTTCCATGTTGAAGCCGGTCCGCGACTTGAAGCACGGATGATAGGGATGCGCCTCGGAAAGCGCACAATCGAGCCAGTCGAAGGAGAGCGACCGGCGGTCATATGGTTGGGGCAGGGTGCAGTCCTGCTCCAGAAACACGATCGTGCTTTGCAATTCCTTCAGCAGCGTTAGTCGTGCGGCTGCAGGCGCCGGCAGCAGATCGACCACGGCGTCCAGCCTGCCCTCGGTCCAGGCCCGCGTTTCCGGGCAGCGAAGCTGAAGCGAGCCCGGCGCCATGCGTGGGCGGCCGAACGGCCCCTGATGCAGCCGTGCGCGCGCCTCGCCGGTGCCGATGGCAAGCTGCGACATGCCGTCATTGGCGCCGGCATCGGCAACCCGTGCGATCCCCTCGAAGAGGAGCGCCAAGACGAGCTGCCGGACCACGCGTTCTTCCGGCTGTCCGGGACGATCAAGAGGCAAAGGCATCGGCAAGCCTTAAAGTCTGGATATGGGCCGGATGCAGCGGGTTCGGCATCTCGCGATAAAGCGAAGCGCCGGCTCCGCCCTCCAGCTCGTCGATACCGGCAACGCGCACGCCGAGATTGGCCTTGGTGGTGATCGTGCTGTCGTCGAGCAGGTGCCGCGTGAAATTCAAGCCGCTGCCGCACAGCGCGTCAGTGAGCCGCGTGAGATGGTCGCGCAGCAGGGCCAACAGATCAGCCTCGTCGGCGAGCCCTTCCGCAGCCATCCGATGGATCACGGCAAAGACCTGATTGACGATGAGGTAGTAGCCGAAGCGGCGGCGGATCTCGGCATCGGGATAGAAGAGATCGGCAATCCGGGCGAGGTCCGGCAGGGTCCTGGTGAGCGCCGGCCGGTGCGTCTCCGAGAGATAGAAGCCCTGGCTGTCGCGGTAGACGACCCTGGACGGCCAGCCCTGGGACACATCGACCAGCATGTTCTGCTGATGCGCTTCGAGCGCGATGCCGGTCTCGTCGTAAAGACGGACAAGCGCGCTCACGGCGCAGTCGAGATAGCGATCGAACCAGTGCCGCGCCGCCTCGGGTTTCGACATGCCGGCCTGATCCGCACAACGTTCGACCAAGGCCGAGAGCCGCTGGCGGCGGCCGGGCAGGGCAGGTCCGGTGAGCGCGGCGAGACTGACCACGCCTTCGCCCTTCTCGCCGCGATAGGGGTTTTCGCGGAAGATCACCTCGAAGCCGCTTTCCGTCTCACCGGGCAGGGCAAGGGTGAGATAGGCGGGATCGCGAAGGAAGCCGAGCTTCGGCAGCCGTGCTTCAAGGTCGAGCAGATCGACCAGCCGTGCCATGGCCACTCCTGCTTCGAGTTCATGGGCGCGGTTGAGTCTCAGAGAATTGGTGATCTGCACTGGCAGCGAAAATTTCAGCATCCAGTCGCAGTCGTCAGAGGCGACGGTGCGCACCGATGACGTGGCCGTGAAGTGCACGCCACCGCTGCCGAGAAGCCGCAGCCGGCCCGCCTCGATCAGGGCCTGGATCCGGGGTTCGAGGAGCAGCGCCTCGGCCTGCAGCGGATGCATCGGCAAGAGCATGTCGTCGTCGGCGAGAGAGATGCGCTCCATGAGATCGCCGGCCATCTGCCGCACCATGTCATCGAGGTCGCTGGCGACCGAGCGGCTGCGCACGATGGCGCGTGGGGCGGCAAAATAGGTGAGCGCGAAACGACCGCCACCCTCCGGCGCATAGATGGCCGACTGCCAATCGCTCATGCCGCTCAAGCTCTTCGGCGTCGGATGCATCCAGTGACCAAAGGCGAGCGATTGTTCGCTTTCAAGAAAGGCTTGCGGCCGGTTGTCGAGCTGGCGGGTCGCCGCCTGGTCCGCGAGACCTGCAATCCGGGCGCAGCTCTGCAGCGTCCGGAGCATCAGTTCGAGCCCGGCACCCGGACGACCACTATCCCCGGTCTTTTCGGTAAGATCCTGCACCAGGCATTGCACCGCCCAGAGTGGATCGATCGGCTGCCAGCTGCTTTCGCCCGGATGACGGCTGAAGATTGGCCCGAAAGCCTTTGGTCCCACCCGGCTGTCCGTTGATACGACGGCGCGCAGATGCAGTCGCTGGGCCGACAGATACCAGTCGAGGCAGCGCCGCTCACAGCCATCGAGTGCCATGCAGCCCGCACATCCGGCGTCGACTTCCCGGATGTAGCAATTGGCGAAGCTCTGGAATGTGGCAGCAGCCGCGATCCCATGCGGATCGGGCCTGGCCGGAACACGGGCGCGCATGGTCATGGCTGCTCCCCGCCCTGTCTGGGGCATGAGCCGCGCAGTCCGTGACGGTCATTCCGCCTGGAAGCTTTGTCACGCATTCAGCCTGTCCTCGTCACTCGATACGCTCGCCGCACCGCGCTGCCTTCCCGGCGCGATGCAGTCTTGTTGTTAGAAGGTCGCCTTGACGGAGAGAAGGAAGCTTCGCCCCTTCTCGTGAAGCGGCGTCACATTGCCGAATTCCTGGCCGTAGGTTGCTCGGCTCGCATAGGTCTCGTTCAAGAGGTTCTGCACCTCCGCGCGAAACGTCATGTGCGGCAATTGCTCGGGTTTCCATTCGCCATAGAGGTTCACGACCTCGTAGGATCGGTAGGTCGCATCGCCGGAGCTGTATTCCGGCGCTATCTCGACATCGCCGCCGATGGTCAGACCCCAATCGGCAAAGCTATGGCCAGCCGAGAGCACGATGATGTCGCCGACAGGCGTGGTCAGGTAATTGCCGGTATCGGAATCCGCCGGACGGCCGTCGATCTCGGCGTCGACATGCGCATACTTCAGCTTGATGAAACCGTCGATCCAGTCGTAGCCCGCCGCAAGCTCGAAGCCATCGGTCTCCACCTCGTAGTTCTGGTTGGCGAGCGCCACCGCAAATTTGGCAACGCGCGCATTGTGGATGCGGCTGCGGAAAAGGCTCGCTTCCGCCGTGAAGCCATCGTGATGGAATTCGAGACCGGCCATCAGGTTGTCGGCGGTCGTCACCTCCGGCCCTGCCGCGCCATAGGACCAGCCGGGGTTCATGATGAAGGCTTCCGCCAGCGGAATGCCCGCCCAGACATGCGAGGCGCCGGCTTTTGCCGTGAGAAAGCGCGTGAGGTCGTATTCGATCGCGGCATTGCCGCTGAGGCCGGCATGGCGCCACGCCTGGCCGGTGGTGCCTTCGAACCACTGCCGGTCAGCCCGCCCGCCGAAGGACAGCCGCGTTGCCTCGAAGGGTTCGAGACGGGCCTGGGCATAGACCCCGATGTTCCGGGCAGTCTCCGCCGCGTCCTCCGCGTTGCGTGCGGTGTCGAGCTCGATCCGGTCGCTGTAGAAATCGAGACCGGCAACCAGATCGCCATTCTCCAGCGCGAACCTGTTCTGCAGGCGTCCGTTCAGGCTTCCGCTTGCGCCCCGGCCCGCATAGGAAGCCGGGTTGCCGCTGCCGTCATCGAAGTAAACAGGCGTTTCGACCGCGCTGTGACTATAGGCCAGACGCACCAACGGGTCCCACCAGCCCTCCGGCGCGGTGTCGTTATAGGTGAAGACGGTATTGTCCCGGTTGAGCTTGTAGTTTCTGTAGCGAGGTTCCCAGCTGCGGCCGGTGGTGACCACGCTGGCATTGGCGCGGAATGGCCGTGCCGCATCGTCGCGGATCCGCTCGTGGCTGATCTCGAAACGCTCGCCGCGCTCGGCTTCGTAGGCGACCTTGCCAAGCCCGCTCAAGAGGTTGGTCGCAGTGCCGCGGACCTCCTCGCCATCGCCGGCCTGGTAGTTCTCGCCCCTGCCATAGTTCAGGAAACCGAGGAACTCGAACCCGTCCTGCAACGCCCAGCCGCCGAGCCCGGTGGTGAAGGTCTCGGCGTTGCTGTCATAGGTCTCCGCTACCAGTCCGCCGAAACCATCCGCGGAGAGCAGATCCTTCACAGTCCGGGTCTCATAGGCGATCGAACCAGTGAGTGCACCGGGCCCCGCATGGGCCGGCGCAATGCCGGCGTCGATGGTGACGCTGCGCAACAGCGCCGGGTCGATCAGGTTGGTGGCATTGTGGTGGAAGACGCGGTTGTTCTGCCGGCTGCCGTCGATGGTCACGGCAAGCGTCGTCTCTTCGAGGCCGTTGACGAAGACCTTCTGCGACGTCGCGATCGAGCTTCCGACGCTGACGCCCGCCGTGTCGCGGAAGACATCGGCGATGTCGGACGGATTGCGCGCTGCAAGCGCTTCGGCATCCACAGTGACTGAGCTGACGCCGCCTTGGATACGTCGATCCGTGACCTTGATCTCGTCGATCACCGTCGAACCATCGGTCGCGGAGCCATCGCCGGGCATGGCGTGCGACGTGGCGCCGATGACGACGACGCCATCCTCGATACGATGGGCAAGTCCGGTGCCGGTCAGCAGCTGCGCGAGCGCCGTTTCCATCGTCAGAGCGCCGGAGACGGCGGCCGAGCGTGTGTCGCGGGCAAGTTCCGCCGCGAGCGACACCTGCAGACCGGACTGCTGCCCGAACGCGCGCAGTGCATTTGCAAGCGGCTGTGCCGGAATGTCATAGGCCCTTGTCATCTCGCCACCAGCCGCCGTCTGCGCCGCGACCGGCAGGCTGGAGGCCCCCGCCAGAAGCGAAAGCGCGCAAGCCGTCCCCGTCAGCCGGCGGCGCCACGCCGCGCTGATCAAGGCGTCCTGCTTCGCGGGCAGTCTCGTCGAACGCATACTCATTCCCATGCAGAAACCGATCTGGGCTCTGCTTAGATGAAAATACGAGTAATTCAGACAAGTTTTTCAGTGCCGTCCGAATTTTTTGCGTCGGGCATGCGTTCCTCTGCTCAAGAATTTGATATTAAACGCAAAAATTATCGGCTTGAGACTATCCGCAGATAGGGAGAGGCCTTGCGGACCTGCAGGCCGAAGGGTGCGACAAGCGCCATCAGCGCCTTGTCGGGGTCGCTGAGGTCATAGAGGCCGGTCACTCTGAGAGCGGCAATGTCGCTCTCGGGCATGACGATCCAGCCGGAATGCTGGCGCTGGATAAGTGCCATGACGTCGCCCAGTGGCTGGTCGGTGACGGCAAGCTGACCCGTCCGCCAGAGCGCGATGTCGGCGGGGGCGACTTGGCCGCGCTCCGCCTTGCCATCGGCACGTTCGATGGTCACGACGTCCCCGGGCTGGAGCGTCAGTTCGGTGCGGTCTTCTGCCGCCTCTGGCGTCAGAGCGATCGCCCCATGTGCCAGTTCCACCCGCGTGCCGTGACCGGTATCGCGCACGCTGAAGGCCGTGCCGAGCACGCGGACCGATGCATCCGGCGTCGCAACGACGAAGGGGCGGGCGGTATCGCGTTCGACCTCGAAAAAGGCCTCGCCGGAGAGGAGCCGGACGTCCCGCGCACCTGCGTCGAAGTCCTCGGCCAGCGCCGTTTCAGGGGCGAGCGTCACCTTCGATCCATCGGCCAGCGTCACGATCTGCGTCTCGCCGGCCCCGGTGCGGAAATCCGCCTCGAGGCGCATCTGGAGGGTAGGAGCAACGAGAACGGCGACCAGTGCTGCAGACATCAAGCTGGCAGAGACGATACCGAGGCTGCGGCGCGAGAACCGCCAGCCTTGAGGGTGAGCGGATCGGGTTGGAGCGGCATCGATGGCCGGCAAGGCGGGTTCAGGCGCGGCAGTCGGAATGTCGCCCAGCGCCCCCCAGGTGCGACAGATCCGGGCCCAGGCTCCGGCATGGGCCTCAGAGGCCTCCAGCCAGTCTTCCCAGGCCGCGATCACCGCCGCATCGGTCGGTGCCTCGTTGAGGCGCATCAGCCAGTCCGTCGCCTCTTCGAGAAGCCGCTCCTGCTGCTGCTGTGGATGATCCGTGACGCTCACCGGCCGACCGTTCCCTGACTGCTGCGTTCCTGTCTCGCCACGACGGCAGGCGATCCGACGCCTCCGCACGACATGGCAGCGCCTATCTCACACGTCTCCGTGCCTATTGAAGATACGATCGACGCCCTGGTTTTTTTCATATTTCCGCCGGCATTTTTCCCTGTCGCCTCCATCAATGGCTCGCCCGATCCATGGAGAGGGCGATCTTGACCATGCCGCTGCGGATCAGCCGATGGGCGGTCGCAACCGAAATCCCGAGTTCGCCCGCAATCGCCTCCAGCGTCCAGCCTTCGATGCGGTAGAGTTCGATCGCCCGGCGGGCATCGGGGGCTAGCCCCTCCAGCGCCTCACGGGCCACGCGGGCCTGGTCGGCAAAAAGCACCGTCTCCTCCGGTGTGCCCGGATCCTGCGGCAGGATCCAGAAGGGCGGATCGACATCGCGCCCGCGCGTCTCGACATTGCGCCGCTTCAGCTGGTCGAAGGCGAGATTGCGCACGATGCTGTAGAGATAAGCGAGGATCTGCCGCGGCGCATAGCCGACGCCATCCTCCGGCTTCAGGCGCAGAAAGGCATCCTGCACGATGTCTTCCGCCTGATCACGCGAGCCCAGGAGCCGGGCGGCATAGCTCACCAGGGCCGTTCTGTTCTCGAGGAAAACCTCAAGATGGCTCTTGGTTTCTGCAGCCATGGGGCGTTCGATGCACCGGATTAAAATCTGAGTGTGGAATGAAGCTTTCGCTTATCCCATTCACCAGATGGTTTCAATCGCGGGAGATGTCGGGATGCGGTTGAATTGCCTGCACCCCATCAACGGAGGGGCTCGCCGAGGCTGGATCTGCATTTTTTGCCGATTTCCGCCGCTTTATGATCATTTCGCGGCATTTTCTGCCGCTTTTACTCTATCAGGCCCGCAAGCTCACAGTTAGTCTGAACGTCCATAGGGGATTCGTCTATGGGGACTGCATGGCACATCTTGCCGAGGGTGAGATCGCAATACCGCGCATTGCGCGCATCGAATGGCCGACCGTCGCATTGGCCTTTTTGATCTACGGGGGATTTTTCGCCCTCACATATTTCTGGCGCGACATTCCGCTTCTGATCCTCGTGCCTTTGGGGGCCTGGCTGATCGCTTGGCACGGGTCGCTGCAGCATGAGGTGATCCACCATCATCCGACCCGCCACGACCTGATCAATGATGCGATCGGCGTCCCGCCGATTTCGCTGTGGCTGCCCTACCATGTCTACAAGCAAAGCCATCTCGCCCATCACCGCGACGAGCATCTGACCGATCCGATCGAAGATCCGGAATCCTACTATTTCACCCGCGCAGATTGGGACCGTTTCGGTTGGGCTGGTCGCACGCTGTGGGAGTTCAATCTGACCCTGATCGGCCGCCTGACGGTTGGCCCGGCCATCATCCTCGCCTCCTTCCTCTGGCATGAGGCGATCAAGGTGATCCGCGGCGAGGGCGACAGCCGACGCCTCTGGGCCTGGCATGGTGTCGGTGTGGCCATCGTGCTCTGGTGGGTGCTCGTTGTCTGCGACATGCCTTTCCTGCTCTTCTTCTTCGGCTTCGTCTATTGCGGCACGGCGCTGTCTCGTCTGCGCTCCTATGCCGAACACCGCTTTGCCGACAATCATGAGGAGCGCACGGCGATCGTCGAGAGAAGCCCGCTCTTCGGCCTGCTCTTCCTCTACAACAACCTGCATGTGTTGCATCACCGCGTGCCGGCGCTGCCCTGGTACATGCTGCCCGGCATCTATGAGCGGCACCGCGATTTTCTCGTGCGGCTGAACGGTGGTCTGGTCTATCGCGGCTATTTCGATGTCGCGCGCCGCTTCCTCTTCCGGCAGCATGACCGCCCCACCCATCCGAGGCACTCCTGACCGCGGCCCCTGACACCAGGCTCGCGAGCCTTCGGATGTATGTCGCGCCATCCGTGGTGGTTGAGGCGCAGCGCGCGTTCTGGGCCTTCCTGCGCGACCATCTGCAAAGCAAAGGCATGGTCGGCCTGCCCGAGATCCTGGATGAGATCTTGCCCCACCACGAGGCCTGGCTCGATCCGCGCCTCGTCCTTGCTCAGACCTGCGGCTTCCCCTTCGTCAAACATCTGAAGAGCAGGGTCCGCCTCGTCGCCACCCCGGTCTACGAGGCCCCGGGCTGCTCCGGCGCTGACATGTGCAGTTTCATCATCGCCAGAGAGAAGGACGCACCGGCAAACCTTGCCGCTTGCCGGGGGCTGAGGGCTGCGATCAACGAAACCGGCAGCAATTCCGGCTACAATCTCCTGCGCGCTGCAATCGCTCCTCATGCCGGTGGTCGCGCCTTCTTCACTGACATCCTCGAGACCGGCGGCCATCTCGCCAGCATTGAGGCTGTTCGCAGTGGTGAGGCCGATCTCGCCGCAATCGACTGCATCACCTATGATCTCCTGCGCCGCCAAGCGCCGGAACGGATCGAAGGGCTTGTCATCCTCACTGAAACCCCGCGCGGCCCCAATCTGCCCTTCATCACCAGGCTGTCTGCCTCGGATCATGAGATCGCATCGCTACGGGCCGCGTTGAAAGCCGCCATCGACGCACCCGAACTCGCCGATGCCCGCGCAATCCTCGGCCTTAAGGACGTGACCGTTCGGGACGATAGCGCTTACGACATCCTGCTCGCACATGAACAGGCGGCGATCGCTGCGGGCTATCCGGATCTGCGTTGACCCAAGCCATGAGGCGGCTCAGGCGGGAGCCAATCCCGATGCGCGCAAATCGGTCAGCTCACCGGCCTCTAAAACCCGATTGCGACCCGCAGCCTTGGCTGCGTAAAGCGCCCGATCCGCCCGTGCGATGGCGGCATGCGGATCGGTTTCATCCGGACGGATCCGATCGATTCCGATGCTGACGGTGACAGGCCGGACAAGACCGAAGAACCGCCATTCCTTCTCCGACACCGTTTCCCGGATCCGCTCTCCCGATGCGCGCGCCTTCGCAACGGACGTGCCTGGCATAAACACCACATACTCCTCCCCGCCGAAACGCGCGGCAACGGCGTTCGCATCCGTGACCTGACGCAAGATATCGGCAACAGCCGAGATGACAGCATCGCCGGTGGCATGACCAAGCGTATCGTTGATCTGCTTGAAGTGGTCGATATCGCAGACCAGGACGGCACCCTCGTGCAATCCGGATCCGCTGACCTCGCTCAGCGCCGTCTCAAAGCCGCGACGGTTGAGCAGACCCGTCATCGGGTCCCGCTCCGCAGCTTGCCGATGGCGTTCCATCGCAGAGACGCCGCTCGCCACCAGTGCTGAGAAGGGGAAGGTCATGCAGATGGTGATCGTCGTGATGTGCACCGCAAGATTGTAGGCGGAGTCGACGAAATCGGCGAAGTCGTCGCTGGCATCGCCATAAAAGAAGAAGAAATAGACCGCACGCGCCACCGTATCGATGAAGGCGAGCCCGATCGACGCGAGGAGGATCTTGTCGACGCTGCGCCGTGCTCTTGGGATCGCCATGGTGAGTGCCAGCCCGATAAGACACGCGAAGGCGATATCGGTCAGGAAGATCTGGGAACGCAGGCTTTCCAGGATGAAGATGCAGTAGACCAGAAGAAGCGTATAGACCGCGACAAACCAGCGGCGTTCGCGGTCGAATGACGGTGCCTGGAAATGCTCGAACACGGCGCTGCTGTAGCAATAGGCGGCACCGATGAAGATCATGCCGGTGGCAAAGGCGTCGAAGATCGGTTCAATCGGAAAGGTGCTGAGCGAGAAACCGAGGGCAGTCTGGCCAAATCCGGCGCCCCACTGCCAGTTGGTCACAATCTTCTGTCGCCATAGAACGATAAAGGTGACGGCAACCAGACCGAAGAGGACTGGAGGAACATAGATGATGACCGAACTTTCCCCCACTGCTGCCCCGCAAAATCCATTAGTTTCAATTAAAACCGTTTTCTCCCGCTTATGGTTAAGGATGGTTGAATTCGCTTGCGAATGAGCGACAAAAGTGATGGCCATCACGCCCTCAATTCGAGATCTGCCACCTGGCTCAACTTCCCGGTGAGGACGGTTGTATTTTTGAGGCTGGCACATTCGAAGATTGCCGGTTTCGACTTTGGGCTGTACCAGGATGTGTCACTTGATTCATGTTTTGAGTTCATGGCCCGCGTAGCACCCTTCTCTGTCGTTGTCGGCCGCATGCTCGACGCCTGGATCAAGACATCGCCGGAACGGCCCGTCCGGGCCGAGGACGTCTATCGCGGCGTCCTGGATCTGCTGTCCATCAAGATGCGCCTGACCGTGTTCGAGGTGACGGGTCCGGATCCGCTCGACTGGTACATGCGCACCGTTCGCCATTCCGGCTTCACGTCCCGCATCATCAACATCAACGGCCTCTTCAGCGACTGTCGTGTCGGCGACTTCAAGGACCGCGCCTATATGGAGCGGTCGGTCATCCCGCGTCTGAAGGAAGTGGTCGAGCGACAGCAGCCTGCAACCGAACTGGTCAAGACGCGCCTGCTCGGGGTCAGCCTTGGCTATGATCGCATCCTTCTGCCCCAGAAGAATGCCAACGGGTCGCAATGGGTGATTTCCTCATCCTATGCGCAATTCCTGCTCGGCCAACCGCAAGCCCGCGAGACGCTGGACACGTCCGATGAGGCGATCGTCCAGCTTCTGATTGAGGGCTCCACGGCCAAGGAAATCGCCGTCCTGCTTGGCCTGTCGCATCGTACGGTCGAGCACAGGCTGGATAAAATGAAGCAGCGTTTTGGCGCGCGCAACACCGTGCATCTCGTGGCCATGCTGATCGCCGCGCATATCGACCGGTCGGCGCTAAGCTGATCACGAGCGGTGCTGCCTCAGCGGAAGAGCTGAGCCAGCATGTCCGGTGCGGTGTTGGAAATCGAAAGCGCCTGCACCGCCAGTTGCTGCTGGGTCTGCAGCGCCTTTAGCCTGGTCGATTCCTCATTCATGTCGGCATCGACAAGGCGGCCGATACCGCTGTCGATGTTTGACGCGAGCCGCGCGGCAAACTCCGCCTGCATGTCGATGCGTGTCTGAAGCGCACCCAGCGTTGCGGCCGCATCCACGACGCGTGCCGTCGCCTTGTCCATGTAGTCGATATAGGTCCGCACCATGTTCGGGTTCTGCACGATGTCGATCTCGAGGAAGTTGAGCGTCGGGATCGGTTCGTGGCTGACGTTGATATTGCTGAAGCCGATGCGCGTGCCGCCGCCGGCTTTTCGGTCAGCCAGGGGATCAAGAACCATTGAAACGCTGGATCCGGCTTCGCTGATGATCACATCCGGCCAATCAGCTTGAAGCAGAGAGCTGAGCAGCGTCACCATTTCGGTGGCGTTTGACACAGTGCCATCCGTCTTGCCGAGCAGGTTGTTCACATAGGTCCGGTCGAAAGAATAGCTTTTGGGGGGCTGATAATTGACCGAGAAATCGAAGCTGACCTCGATACCATCGGGATCCTCGCCATCACGGAAGACTTCAAAGCTCGTGAAGGGGATGGTCATCTGTGAGCCACGCGGTGCCTGGGCGAAATCGTTAGTTAGGCCGTGCGACCCGGACGAAACTTGGGAGGTCAGGTTACTGATCTCGATATAGGAGCCGTCGAGGCCGGAGCTTTCGTCAGTCATGATCCAGTATTCATCCGGACGGCTGCCGTTCGGGTACCAAGAACCATAATACACCCCGGAGGAAGCGCCAGTGTTTGCGAGTGAAAGAGCTTGATCCAAGGCTTGTGCAAAGCCCCGATAGTCGGCAATCACGCCATTCCAACTTGGGAAATGCGTGTCAAGGAACGCTTTGTCGATGGTCACGCCCACGGTTGTCTTGCCAGGGTCGTAAGGCGCCGCGATGCCGTGCGACGGCTCATCCTTGTCGACCGTGACATTGAAGGTAATGGCATCTCCAGCCCCACTAAGGTCCAGAGGGCCTGAGAACACACGATCCCCAAGTCTTGCATTCGTGGAACCATCCCACTCAGGGCGCCAGACCTCCGTCCCGTCGCCGAAGCTCGCCAGATAACGCATCATGCCAATCCGATTGACGTCGCGGCCATCCCGCTGCAGCAGTCCCCCCTGCGTGCTGTTGAACAGCGAAATCTTCGACAGATCGACGCTCATGGTCTTCGTCGCAACCCCGCCGCTGGCGTCGCGCACGAAGGAAGAGATGACCTGCGTCTTGTTGATGTCGACGTCATACATGTCGGCGATATCCGTGGTCAGCCAGTTCTGCCCCGAAAAGCTGGCGGACTCGGCAATCGACTTCACCTGATCCTTCATCTGGTCCAGTTCTGCCTGGACCTTCGCCTTGTCGACGCCCTCTTCGGTCGCCGCCACCAGGCGCGCCTGAAATTCCGTGAGCACGTCGATCACAGAGGTCATGCCGGCATAGGCCGTATCAACCTTCGCTGCCCCCAGCCCCAGCGCGTCCGCTGCCGCAGAGATCGCCATGCTGTCGGATCGCATGGTGGTCGAGATCGACCAATAGGCGGCATTGTCGGCCGCTGCTGCGACGCGCAGTCCGGAGCCGACGCGCTCCTGGGTTCCCTGGAGGTCGGAGGCAAGACTTCTGAGGGTCTGCAAGGCTGTGATGGCCGAAAAATTGGTGAGGATGCTCGTCATGGAAAAGGATCGCCTGAAAAGAGAGCGCAGAAGTCATTCACAAGAAATGACCGTCGCGATCTTTATGGTTTCGAAATCCTTAACGCCTTGGTGAAGGCGTCTCCGTAGAAATACGGACCTGTCGCGCTTTAACGTCTCCCCAGATCGAGAGGGGTGAACCTCAAAGCTTCACCTTCACCGGGCGCCAGACGATGGTCTCCGGCGTGCGGTCGTAAGGGTTGTCCATCAGGGTGATCTTGCAGTTGCGCGTGTCGCACTGCTTGCAGCGGAACTTGAGCGAGAACGGGTCACGGCCGTGGCCGTAGAAGCTGGCGAGATCCTTGGCCAGAAACCGACCCTGGTTCTGACATTCACGGCAGGTGGCAACCACCAGCATGTTATGGCGAAGCGCTTTTCCGAGGGTATCGATCGTCTGGGTCATGACAGTGATCATGAACAAAACAAGAACATCGTCAAGTGCGCAGATGATCACGAAACGCTGCTGCCCCTGGTTTTCAAGGATTTTTGCAAGGGAGCGGAGCCCCGCGGAAGCAGCTTTCCCGTCCCGTGCTAGGTCACTGAAAATTAACCATAAATTCTACCGTTTGTAAGGTAACTGTTAACCTTGATCTCCCTATAAAGGAGGCGCTTCCACCAAGGTAGTGCGTCGCGAAGCGCTCGGTTTCTGTATTGCGTATCGGGGAGGGCGTCATCCACGGCGTCCTCCCGCGCACGCCATAGACCGGGTGTTCAGAGGGCATGAGGCCCCGGCGGCGATTGGTGCACAGCGACACGCTCGGAAGCCCGTCCGGTTTCATCGGACATGGAAAGAAAAAGCCTCCACGCCATGCTGGCGGGAGGCTTTTCCATTCCTAGAATGACACAAGATCAGCCTGCCGTCAGGAACTCCGCGCAATAGCTCTTTCCGCCATTTACGCCCGGACGATCAACGACCGTGCGAACGCTACGGATGATGTAGTCGGATGAGACCGTGAGCTGGACCTCGCAGCGCAGGTATTCGGTGCGCGCGCGGGTAAGAAGCTTGCCCCTCTTCCCGTCGCCGAGATCCTCGTATGTCGCCGGCACGACCCGGGTCTTGAAGCCACCGCGCCAGGTATAGAGTGTCGCCGCGCCGGAGGCCGCATCCGAGACGGGCGGTCCGAACTTGGCGAAGAAGGCACCGGCCTGCTGCCCGTTCCAGCGCGCCTCGATCTCGTTTTTCGGTGCTCCGCCCACCGTCGTGCAGCCTGCAACAGCCAGGCAAAGCGCTGCGATCATTCCGGTCGTCGTGCTTTTCAGCAAATTCATTGTCACTGTCCCCTGAACCCCATGAGGGCCGCCGTGCGCATCCGGCCCACACTTGCTTTACTGCGAAACCGCCACACGCGAAACGGTCGCGGCTGCTTCTGCCGTGCAATTTTTCCAAAGGTGACTTCCCCGCAACGCCGCGACGCAATCCTGCGATTGGCGATGCCCGACGCGTTGGCCACGCCTAGTCATCCGGGACTCTTATGGCAATGAATTCAGTTACATGCACTCCATGTCACGAAAACTTCAACTTTCTTCTGCCTTTTTGCGTTTCCCTGCTTGTGCAACGAAAATCGCTGGTCTATAGAAGCGCCGCTGGTCACGGAGTGTAGCGCAGTCTGGTAGCGCACCACGTTCGGGACGTGGGGGTCGAGTGTTCGAATCACTCCACTCCGACCAGTTTGATTTTCCCGAAATCACCCAAGCTTTCCCATAAGACATGTTGCACGACAAGGGTTTGCACAGCTGTCTTGCGTGGTATCTCCCGTCGGATCAAGTTGTATATCTTGCAAACAGTGGTAGTGGACACGCATCCCCGATTTCGCTTCCAGATGGGGATTACCTCTGCAAGTCGTTGCTGAGGAACGAAGATTAGGCTATCTTGAATTGTATTCGGCGAGGCGGGCGGGGGTGTCAGTCCGGCCGAGATTGCCACCATTGATTGCAATCGAACTGGTCGGGTGAGAATGATCCCAGGGACGAGACGACGTCGCCAGCGCCAGGACAAGGTGACCCTTTCCGATGTAGCGCAGAGGGCCGGGGTCAGCGCGATCACCGTCTCCCGGGCCTTGCGCGATCCCGAAAAGGTCTCGCCGCAACTGCGGGACACGATCCTGAGGGTTGTCGAGGAGATGGGCTACGTACCCGATCTCGCGGCCCGTGCCCTTGCCAGCAAGAACAGCGGTCTCGTTGGCGTGGTCTCGCCCGGCCTGACCAGCCACGCCTTCCTCGCCCTCATCCGCGGCATCGAGGACCGCGTTCGGCCCTCCGATCTGCGTATTCAATATGCCAGCGCAGACAGCGACAGCGAAGATCAGCTGCACCAGCTGCGCTTCTTCATGTCGCAGAACCCCGCTGGTCTCATCCATGTCGGCCAGATCGGCGATCCCGCGATCGACGATCTCCTGCGTCGCGCGCCGTGTCCCGTGGTCGAGATCATGGATATCAGCCGCCAGCCGACGGACATGGCGGTCGGGATCGACCACCGTCTGGCCGCCGAAACGGCAACCCGGCACCTGCTGGCGAAGGGCTACAGACGCATCGCCATGCTGGGTGGCGCCTGGGACTTTCGGGCCCGGCGCCGCCAGGAGGGGTTTCATGCCGTTCTGGAGGAGGCCGGGCTCTATGATCCGGCCCTTGTGCTCTCGATCGACAGCAGCACCAGCGTTGGCCTCGGCTGTCATTTGCTGGATCGGCTGAGAAACGAGTTTCCGGATGCCGATGCCGCCTTCTGCCACAATGACGACATTGCGCTCGGCGTGTTGTTCGAATGTCAGAGGCGCGGTCTCGGCGTGCCCGGTGATTTCGGCATCTGCGGATTCAACGATCTCGAATATGCCGGCTTTGCCTTCCCGGCAATCACGTCGGTGCGCGTGCCCCGCTATGAGATCGGCTACCGCGCCGTGGACATGATCATCCGCGCCTCCGGATCGGGCACCTATCCGGCAAAGGTCGTCGATCTCGGCTATCAGCTCGTGTCGCGGGGATCGACGGCCCGCGAGGGATGACACGAAATCATCCGTCGCGGGCGCGAGTGTCTGGATGCGTCAGGCGGCCCGGTTCATCCGGAAGGAAGCCGCACCGGACTGCTGGTTTCCGAGATTGAACTGCCCGATCATGCCGCGCAACTTCTCTGTTTCCGACGACAGCGTCGCGGCGGCAGCGCTGCTTTCCTCGACCATGGCCGCGTTCTGCTGGGTCATCTGGTCCATGCCGTTGACCGCACTGTTGACCTCCACCAGGCCAGACGACTGTTCGCGCGCTGCCGTCGAAATGGCAACGACATGGTCGTTGATCTCGACGATCAGCTGACTGATCGATTTCAGCGCTCCGCCGGTATCGCTGACCAGCTTGACGCCCGACGCCACCTCGCTTGTCGAGTTCTGGATAAGATCCTTGATCTCCTTGGCCGCCTTGGCAGAGCGTTGCGCCAGTTCCCGTACTTCCTGGGCAACGACGGCGAAGCCACGACCGGCCTCGCCGGCGCGGGCTGCCTCGACGCCGGCATTGAGCGCAAGCAGATTGGTCTGGAAGGCGATCTCGTCGATCACGCCAATGATGTTGGAGATCTTGGACGAGGAGTCTTCGATGCGGCTCATCGCGTCAACGGCATGCGCCACGACATCGCCCGACTTTTCGGCGCTCGCCTTGGCCGAACCGGCGACGGTTCGGGCCTCTTGCGCACGCTGGGCGGACGAGCCGACATTGGCGGTAATTTCCTCGAGCGCTGCGGCCGTTTCCTCAAGATTGGCCGCCTGGCTCTCTGTGCGCCGCGAGAGGTCGCCGACGCCCTGAGTGATTTCCCGTGTTCCCTGGCTGATCAGCTCGACGCTGGAGGAGATTTCCCGGAACGTGTCGCACAGCTGCGAAACCGATCGGTTGAGGTCATGGCGCAGGAATTCGAACTCGTCGGCAAACGGCTCGGTCAGCTGGAAGCCGAAGTCGCCGGAACAGAGCCGCTTCAGCGAATCGCCGAGCGAGCTCACGGTCCGGACGCGAGCGGTGACGTCGGTCGCGAATTTGACCACTTTCACCACCTTGCCATGGATGTCGAGGATCGGGTTGTAGGAGGCGGAGATGGTTACCTCCTTGCCCGACTTTGTGATCCGCTTGAATTCCGAGCTTTGATATCGGCCTTCGCGCAGGGCTTGCCAGAAAGACTTGTAGTCATTAGAGGCCACGAATTCCCGGTCGACAAACACGCTGTGATGCTTGCCCACCAGTTCAGGAAGCGAATAACCCATGAGGGTGAGGAAATTTTCATTGGCCCCGATGATCGTTCCATCGGTGGAAAATTCGATGATCGCCTGGGAGCGAGAGATCGCCGCAATCTGGGCCGCATAGTCGACATTCAGCAGGCGCGCCTTGGCGTCGGCCCATTCGACGACGAACCCGACGGTTTTAGCGCCCTGCTTCAAAGGTGTTACGAGCAGGTCGAACACCCGGTTGCCCACGGTGATCGTCGCGCTGTGGCGGTTCTTCAGCGCGGCCAGCATGTTGCGCTGATGCGAGGGGTTCTTGTGGAAGACGTCGATATTGCTGCCGATCAGGGTCGCAACGCTGAACTTCGGCAACTCCTTCTTCAGGTCGGTTTCGGCTTCCTTCAGCAGGTCCATGACCGCCGGATTCATATAGGTGATGTTGAGATTGGCGTCTGCTACCATGACGTTTGCCTGCAGCGCATCGAGCGCCAGGGTCTTGGCAACAATCTTTGCGTTTGAAAAGCCCGGAAGTCCCATGTGTCCTCCAATCGCCCAGCAGCCCCTCTGCTGGTTCCGCGAAAATCAGATGGAGGTAAAATGCATACAAAAAATAAACGAAGAGCTAAAATATGAACGCCTTGTCTATCTTTCATGCGAAATCTTGTAATGCCCGGTGCCACACTCCCTGAACCCGGGTCGGACGGGGCAGGGAGAGACAGGTCGGACGAAACGGCGACGAGCCACGTCGCTGCACTGCCGGGGACAAGGCGCCAAGAAGAGGGCAAACCCGGGTGAGAGGTGAGGCTACGCTCACTCGGCCTTCGGAAACGCCGGGGCTTCAGTTGCCAGAGCGTCCAGGAAAACATCCATGTTGGACATGAAGGAGACGCCGGCAATGGGAGCAAGGTTTGCATAGGCCGCGCCGCCGATCCAGATGTCGATATCGGGAGAGAGCGCCGACCGCAGCGCTTGCAGATGGCGTAGCAAAGCAGCCTTGCGGCCGGTAAGGGCGCTCAGGCAGACGCAGGACACCTCACGCCGATGGGCCGCGTCGGCGATTTCGCCGGCCGGCAGGCTGGCACCGAGAAACAGCGCATTCCACCCCCTCAGCCGCGCGAGCAGGGTCACGATCAACGCTCCGATATCGTGATCTTCCTTTTCCGGGGTGGTGGCCACAAGGCGCGGCGCATCCGGTGATGGCATCGGGCATCGGTCGAAAAGTCCACCGAGGATGCGCTTGATATGCGCCGTGGTCATATGCTCGGCTGCGATCGACACCGCGCCCTCGGCCCATTTCGAGCCGATTTCGCGCATCAGCGGCAACGCGGTGGCCCGAATGAATTGTTCGGGCGCTTCGGTTTCAGCGCGTGCCTGCAAGAGCGCCTGAAGGCGATCACTGTCCATCGACTGGACGGTGTCGATGATCTCCGACAGTGCCTGCCGCGCTGACAGCTCGTATTCGAGCCGCAACAATGCCTCGTTGGATAGGGGAATGAGCGAACTGATCCGATGGCCGCCATCGCTGCAGGACTTCAAAAGCCGCAGCCGCTCCACCTGTTCGCGCGTGTAGAAGCGCCGCCCCGTGGGACTGCGCTCCGTCGGCTCGAGCCCGTAGCGCCGTTCCCATGCATGCAGCAGAAGTTTCGAAATCCCACTCGTGGCAAGCGTTTCGGCTAGGCCGACCAACACTTCCCTCTCCTGCTGCCTGTTGCGATGCATGCCGGCCCCTAGCTGATTTGCAAGGTATATTAGCGTGGCATCTCAGGAAGGAAAGCGGCCTGGCAGCAGCGGCTTGAAACGCAAACGGCCCGCGCAAGGCGAGCCGTTCGATATCGGTGCGACCGTGTGGCCTGGTCTGCCGATCAACCGTCGATATCATCGAGCAACTGGCGTGCAGCGCTCGTCGTGACACGGCGTGTCTCCACCTCGTCGCGGCGGCTGGCCAGCAGTTCCGTCGCCAGAAGCTGCTCGGCAAGATCCGCCGGCAGCGACAGGATCACACGGCCGTCATGGGCGTTCAGCCCGCCGAGTTCTGTGCGCTTGGCGGTGATCATCCCGCCGGCCACCGTGTTGTTGGTGTCCGGATCGATCAGGATGAAGGCGCCCGTGCCGCGGTTCAGCTCGTAAGGGTCAAAGATCGCCGTCTCGTCAAAGGAAAGATGCACCTTGCCGATCGCGTTCATCTGCAGCATGTCGGCTGCCTGCCACTTGCCGGACTTGAGATCCAGCGCTTGCACCGGCTGCACCTGAACGCGCTGGCGCCGCGAGCCGGCTTTCAGCCAGTAGCGCTTGCCCGGCACGATGCCATCAGGTTGCAGGGCCACGATCTGCGCGTCAAAGGCAAGGCCCGTCTGCGGCTGGGCGTCGAGCGAAACGATCATGTCGCCGCGCGCCACATCCACCTGGCGGTCGAGCACCAGCGTGATCGCGTCTCCGGAAACGGCGGCATTACGCACCAGGTCGAAGGTGACGATCTGCTTGACGTTGGCCACTTGGCCGGATGGCAGGATGGCCACGCTGTCGCCGGGCTTCACCGCGCCGCCGGCCACCGTGCCCTGATAGCCTCGGAAGCTTTCGCCCGGACGCGAGACGCGCTGGACCGGCAGACGGAAACCGGTCGACTGGCCGGAGCGCAGCGTTGCCAGCTCTAGCGTCTCGACCAGCGTCGGGCCCTCATACCACGGGATCACCGACTGGCCGGAATAGACGACGTTCTCGCCCTTCAGCGCCGACATCGGGATCGCCGTTACCTGACGGACGCCGAGCGACAGCGCCAGCGCTTTGAAATCGGTGCTGATCTGGTCGAACACGGCGCGGTCATAACCCACGAGGTCGAACTTGTTGACCGCCAGCACGAACTGCTTGATGCCCATCAGCGAAGCAATGGTGGCATGGCGGCGGGTCTGTTCCAGCAGGCCGGCACGTGCATCGACGAGCAGGATGGCCAGATCCGCCGTCGAGGCACCGGTTGCCATGTTGCGGGTATACTGCTCGTGGCCGGGCGTATCGGCGACGATGAAGGAGCGGCGGTCGGTGGCGAAATAGCGATAGGCGACATCGATGGTGATTCCCTGTTCGCGCTCGGCCTGCAGACCGTCGAGCAGAAGCGCGAAATCGGGCAGGCCGAGATCGTTCTGTTGGCCGCTATCACGGCGCAGCGTGGCGGCCTGGTCTTCCTTGACCGCCTTGGTGTCCCAGAGCAGGCGGCCGATCAGCGTCGACTTGCCGTCATCGACGGAGCCGCAGGTGATGAGACGCAGCGGACGCGAATCGCGGATGACCGGGGCGGTGTCGGCGAGCGGAGCCTCGGAGGCGAGGGCGGTATTGGCTTGGGCGGTCATTTCAGAAATATCCTTCGCGCTTCTTCTTTTCCATCGATCCGGCCTGGTCGCGGTCAATGGCGCGGCCCTGGCGTTCGGAGACGGTGGCGATTTCGAGCTCGGCGATCACCTCGTCGAGGGTGGCGGCATGGGAGCGGATGCCGCCAGTCAGCGGCCAGCAACCGAGCGTACGGAAGCGAAGCATGCCTTCCTGGATCTGCTCACCCGGAAGCGCTTCGAAGCGCGGGTCTTCCGCCCACATCAGCATGCCATCGCGCTCCACGTATTTCTGCTTCTTGGCGTAGTAGAGCGGCGGCAGCTCGATGTTTTCGGCCTGGATGTAGCGCCAGATATCGACTTCGGTCCAGTTCGACAGCGGGAAGGCCCGCACGCTCTCGCCGCGGCGGATCATGCCGTTATAGATGTTCCAGAGTTCCGGGCGCTGGTTGCGCGGATCCCATTTGTGGTCAGGCGTGCGGAAGGAATAGATGCGTTCCTTGGCGCGGGAAGCCTCTTCGTCGCGGCGAGCGCCGCCAAAGGCCGCGTCATACTTGCCGGCGTCGAGCGCCTGGCGCAGCGCCTCCGTCTTCATCACATCGGTATGATAGGACGAGCCATGGCTGAACGGGCCGATGCCCTCGGTCTTGCCGCGCGGATTGGTGTGCACGATCAGGTCTAGATCGAACTTCTCCGCCGTCGCATTGCGAAACGCGATCATCTCCGGAAACTTCCAGCCGGTGTCGATGTGCAGCAGCGGGAAGGGCACGCGGCCGGGGAAGAAGGCCTTGCGCGCCAAGTGCAGCAGCACCGACGAATCCTTGCCGATCGAATAGAGCATGACCGGCTTTTCGAACTCGGCCGCCACTTCGCGGAAGATGTAGATCGCCTCGTTTTCAAGCGCCTTCAGATGTGGATCGAGCGGCGGCTTGGTGATCGGGTCCCGGGAGTGCGGATCGAATTCGGATGTATGGGTGTGCATGGTCTTCTTTTCTTTCACTGGGCTTGTCGCCCGAAATCTTTGTCTTCCTGTGCGCCTGATCTGCTTGGGAAGCGTCAGGCCGGCGTCGGGATTGCCGATGAAGCCGCCTCCGGCACATGCAGGCCGCATTCCCGCTTCTCGTCATTCTCCCACCACCAGCGGCCGGCGCGTTCCGGCTCGCCGGGCTTGATCGCCCGCGTACAGGGCTCACAGCCGATCGACGGATAGCCTCGGGCATGCAGCGGATTGACCGGCACGCTCTCGGCCTCGACGTAAGTGTTGATGTCGTCGAGCGACCAGTCGGCCAGCGGGTTCACCTTGATCAGGTCGCGCTCGGCGTCGTATTCGGCAAACGGGGTTGCTGCGCGGTTGCCGGACTGGGAGCGGCGCAAACCGGTGATCCAGAAGCGGGCACCGTCAAGCGCCTCCGCCAGGGGAACCAGCTTGCGCACATGACAGCAGGCATGGCGGGCTTCGAGGCTCTCGTAAAAGCCGTTCAACCCATACTTCGCCGCATAGGCATCTGTATCGTCGGGCTTGGGGTAGAAGCGCTTGATGGAGATCCCGAAACGCTCTTCGGTCTCGGCGATCAGGTCGACCGTTTCCTTGAAGAGCCGACCTGTCTCCAGTGTCGAGACGTCGATCGGAAGCCCGGCAAGGCCGATGGCGGCGGATATCACCTGATCCTCGATGCCGAGCGACGTGGTGAAGACGGCGCGGCCCTCGAGGGCTGAAACGATACGCAACCGGTCGGTGAGGTTTGCGGATGCCAGTTGCTGGTCCAGTGCCCTAGCCAGGTCTGCGGAGGTGTCGAAGGTCATGATAGGATCCCTGCTCAGTGCCGGCATTATCCGGCAAGAGCAGGAGGACGGACAGAAATCGACGTGCGCCGAGCCGCGAACAAAGAGCAAATATCTCTCTCGCAGAAAGATATCGCGGCAATTCGTGCCGCAGGGCCCAAATGACACGTGGAACGGCATGGCGAATTGCGCTATGGCCGGAGGCACGATTTCCGGGCCGGCCCTGGCGGACAATGACGATCGATGATCACACAGAAAGCCAAATATGCGCTGAGGGCGCTGACACTTCTCGCCCGTGCTGAGCCGGGTGAGCCGATCCAGATCCCTGATATCGCCGACCGACAAAAAATCCCGAGGAAATTCCTCGAGCAGATCATGCTCGACCTGAAACGCGGCGGCATGGTCGAAAGCCGGCGCGGCAAACAGGGCGGTTACCTCCTGCATCGGCCCGCGAGCGAGATCACCTATGGTGAAGTGCTCCGCCTGATCGACGGTCCCGTCGCGCCTTTGCCCTGCCTATCGCTGACGGCCTATCGCCGCTGCGAAGATTGCGATGGCGAAACCGATTGCGAGATCCGCCGCGTCTTCGCCCGCGTCGCCGATGAGACCCGCGCAGTGCTGCTATCGACGAGCCTTGCAGATGCAGCCGGTGAAGTCAGCGAACCTCCCCACTGAACGGGATCCGCCTCGGGTCCTTAACACCATCCATAAAACGCAAAAAAAAGGCCCCGGGACTGATGCCCCGAGGCCCACCACGCACCCTTGAGATTAGGAAGCGTTGGAAACCGTGCGGTTGACGAGGGTCACCGACTTGTCGGCATTGACCTTGTAAACTTCGCGAACGTCGCGACCGTCACCGTTTGCAAAAGTGTGGAAGAAGGTCGAACCGGCCGGAGCCTTTTCCAGCATGACATTGGCGTTGTCGTAGGTGATCGAGCCCGGGATCGGCTGGACGGAGGCGAAAGCGGCCGAACCGGCTGCGAGGGTGATCAGGGCGGCAGAGATGATGGTCTTCATGGTGATATTCCTTGTGTAGCGTTTGGGTTGGCGGCGACCCGGTTGGGGTAAGGGGAGAGGGGAACCGGGCCAGCCGCCGAAGGGTTGCGTCTTGGGAGGCGCGTTGATTGAGACGCTTCGGATTAGGAAGCGTTCGAAACCGTGCGGTTGACGAGGGTCACCGACTTGTCGGCATTGACCTTGTAAACTTCGCGAACGTCGCGGCCGTCACCGTTTGCAAAGGTGTGGAAGAAGGTCGAACCAGCCGGAGCCTTTTCCAGCATGACGTTTGCGTTGTCGTAGGTGATCGAGCCCGGGATCGGCTGGACGGAGGCGAAAGCGGCCGAACCGGCTGCGAGGGTGATCAGGGCGGCGGAGATGATGGT
>NZ_FTMQ01000004.1 GCF_900156055.1 Rhizobium sp. RU33A
AAAAACAGACGGTAAAAAACCGTCACAAAATCCCTTACCGCCCAACCCTAAAGCCGGGCAACAAAACCAGCATCACAGCCAATTTCGAGATCTTTTGTCTAGAGCGAAGGACTTCGTCGCTAGCAGCGCCGCCGCCCTCGTCAGTGAGCGGATGTATAGATTCGCTTCTCCGGACAGTCAACAGCCTTCTTCGAGAAATTTCGAGAAAATCTCCAAGCCATTGAATTTACATGCTTTCTTGAAACTCGAAAGTTTGGCCGTCCATTTGGCATCGGGTCAAAGGCCGGTTTTCACCGAAAATCCCGGCTCCGGACGTCTCTCACGCTATGCCGTGGGCCCCTCGCGTATACGCATGTCCTCGCATGCGCGCGTGCGTGCCGCGCAATTTCCATATTTGCCTGATCTTAAGGCGGTCGGCCCACCGCGATTTGACGGATTGGGCCAAAACATGAGACATGAAGACGTGATCCAGTCGATGAACCGGCCGGGGCCCCGCCCCTACGCCACAGACCAGAAGACGGCATGACGACAGACCGCGACCTGATGCGCTCGCTCGGTGGCGAGCCTCCGATCCTGGCCGACGGTCTTCGTGCGCCCGATCGCCGGGAGATCTCCCTGCGCTGGCTCTCTGGGACCTTCCTGACCGGCATCACCTCCTGCATACTGATGGGTGTGGCCTTGTTTGCAGCCCTCGACGGCCGCCAGCAACTCGCCATCCCGGCCGAGGCTTTCGCGGTGGTACCGCCCGATCCGGATGATGGTGCGGATGAGGAAACCATGCGTGGCGACAGGATCTTCGCCCCCAAGATCGCCGCCCGTCCCGTTGACAAGGCCATCCTCGACGTTCCCACCGTCTTCAAGGATGGAGAGCGCGAGGTTGTCCGAAAGCTGCCCTTTGCCCATGTGAAGATGGTGCTGGCTGCCGACTACGCCAATCAGGAGCGTTATCCGCGCTTCGACCCGCTTGCGATCTTCGCCACCGACGACACTCCCCCGGCGGTCGCCAATCGCACAGGCTCGCTCTACGGTTCTGATGTCGAATCCGAGGTCATCCTGAAGTCGAGCGCCTTTCCGACGGTTCCCGATAAACCGCTGGCCGGCGAAATGACCTTCGACGAGGTCGAGGAAAATGTCCGCTCGAACGGCTCCGTGCTCACAGACGGCGATGCCCAGGTCGCGGCTCTCTATTACATCGATCCGCGTCGCTTCGATGCGGAGGAAACGGGGCTAGATCTCTCCGTCGGCATGGCCGCGCGCATCGTTGAAGAAAACATGAGCGTCGCCGAACCGGAAATCATCACCCCGATGACCCCGGAATATGCCGACGACATCCTGCCGGTCCGAAGGGCTCAATCCGTGGCCGCGCTGATGCAGGCCGCCGGCTATCCCGAAACGAAGGCCGAGGATGTCGGCAAGGCATTGGCGCCTTTCATGAAGGGCGACGAGCTCGTCGAGGGCGACGTGATCCGCGTCGGGCTCTTGCAGCGTGGCGAGGAGGTGCGTCTCGTGCGCTTCTCGCTCTACCATCGGGCTGATCATATCGCGACGATGGCCGTCAATGACGTCGGCCGTCTCGTTGAGGGTGCCGAGCCGCCGGAACTCGACGCCGTGGCGGGTGCGTTCGAGACCTCACAACCAGCGCTGATGTCCAGCCGCGATCTACCGCGCGTCTATGACGGCATCTACCGCGCCGCCTTGTCCTACGGGATGAACCAGGATCTGACCGCCCAGGTCATCCGGCTTCTCGCCGCAAATGTCGATTTCCAGGCACAGTTGAAGCCGACCGACATGCTCGAAGCCATCTTCTCCGTCACCGATGATGAAGGTCGCGCGACGGAGGATAGCGATCTCCTTTACGTGCGCGCCCGCTTCGGCGACTCGATCACCCAGTTCTACCGCTTCCAGGATCCCGAAGACGGATCGATCGACTATTTCGACGAAAACGGCAAATCGATCCGCCAGTTCCTGCTGAGAAACCCCGTGCCGAACGGCCGATTTACCTCCGGCTTCGGCATGCGCCGTCATCCGATCCTCGGTTACTCGCGCATGCATACCGGCGTCGACTGGGCAGCCCCGCGCGGCACGCCAATCATTTCCGCCGGCAATGGCGTCGTCGAGAAAGCCGGCTGGGCCTCCGGTTACGGCAACCAGACGCTGATCCGCCATGCCAATGGTTATGTCACCTCCTACAATCACCAGAGCGGCATCGCCAAGGGCATCGTGCCCGGCGCCAAGGTCAATCAGGGCCAGGTGATCGGCTTCGTCGGCTCGACCGGCGCATCGACCGGCTCCCACCTGCATTACGAGCTGATCGTCAACGGCACAAAGGTCGACGCGATGAAGGTCCGCCTGCCCGGCGGCAAGGCGCTCGAAGGCACCGCACTTGCCGCCTTCCAGCAGGAGCGCCAGCGTATCGACACGCTGCTGCAGACCGGTGGACGCCCGGCCCAGGTCGCAAGCCGTTAAATTGAACCATCAGCGCGTCGGACAAACGAAAAACGGCGGCCCCCAAGGACCGCCGTTTTGGTTTTGTGCAGACGACGCGATAGGGCTCAGGCCGCAGCGCTGACCGAAGCCTTGGGCGAGATCAACAGCCGATCGCTGCCCGCCTCGATCGTCACATCGGATCCATCGAGCACCTGACCGGAGAGGATCTGCTCGGCGAGCGGGTCCTGCAGGTATTTCTGGATCACCCGCTTTAGCGGACGGGCGCCATAGACCGGGTCGTAACCCTTGTCGGCGAGCCATGCGCGCGCGTCCGGGGCGAGATCAAGGCGGATCTTGCGTTCCGAAAGCAACGACAGCAGCCGCTTCATCTGAATATCGACGATCGCGCCCATCTCCGTCCGGCGCAGCCGGTGGAAGAGGATGATCTCATCGACACGGTTGAGGAATTCCGGTCGGAACGAGGCTTTGACCACATCCATCACCTGATCGCGAACCTGATCGACATCCTGATCCTCGCCGAGGCTCGTCAGATAATCGGCCCCGAGGTTCGAGGTCATGATGATGATCGTGTGCTTGAAATCGACCGTCCGGCCCTGCCCGTCCGTCAGTCGCCCGTCATCGAGCACCTGCAGGAGAACGTTGAAGACGTCGGGATGCGCCTTTTCGATCTCGTCGAACAGCACCACCTGGTAGGGCTTGCGCCGCACCGCTTCCGTAAGCGCCCCGCCTTCCTCATAGCCGACATAGCCGGGAGGCGCGCCGATCAGCCGGGCGACCGAGTGCTTCTCCATGTATTCCGACATGTCGAGGCGGACCATGGCCGTCTCGTCATCGAACAGGAAACGTGCGAGCGACTTGGTCAGCTCCGTCTTGCCGACGCCGGTGGGGCCGAGGAAGATGAACGAGCCGATCGGCCGGTTCGGATCCTGCAGGCCGGCACGCGCACGGCGAACCGCCCGCGACACGGCCTGCACCGCATCACCCTGGCCAACGACCGATTTTGCCAGGTCATCTTCCATTCGAAGCAGCTTATCGCGCTCGCCTTCCAGCATCTTGTCCACCGGGATACCGGTCCAGCGCGAGACGACATGGGCGATGCCGTCGGGGTTGACCACCTCCTGCACCATGTTGCCGGCGGCCGAACCATCCTGTGCTTCCGCATCCACCAGCTCCTTTTCGAGCTTCGGGATCACGCCATAGGCGAGTTCGCCGGCGCGCTGGAATTCACCCTGGCGCTGAGCAATAGCAAGCTCGTTGCGGGTCTCGTCCAACTGCCGCTTGAGATCGGCGGCGAGGCCGAGCTTCTGCTTTTCCGCCTGCCAGCGGGCCGTGAGCGCATCCGCCTCTTCCTCGAGCGAAGTGAGCTCGGTTTCAAGACGCGCGAGCCGGTCGGCGGACGCCGCATCGGTTTCCTTCTTCAGTGCTTCGCGCTCGATCTTCAGCTGAATGATGCGGCGATCGAGTTCGTCGAGCTCTTCGGGCTTGGAATCCACCTGCATCCGGAGCCGCGAGGCGGCTTCGTCCATCAGGTCGATCGCCTTGTCGGGCAGGAAGCGGTCGGTGATATAGCGGTTCGACAGCGTCGCGGCAGCAACCAGAGCGGAGTCTGAGATCCGCACCTTGTGGTGCTGCTCGTACTTCTCCTTCAGCCCGCGCAGGATCGAGATCGTATCCTCGACCGTCGGCTCCTCGACCATAACAGGCTGGAAGCGCCGGGCAAGCGCCGGGTCCTTTTCGACATGCTTGCGGTATTCGTCGAGCGTCGTCGCCCCGACGCAGTGGAGTTCACCGCGCGCAAGCGCCGGCTTCAGGAGGTTGGAGGCATCCATGGCGCCGTCGGCCTTGCCGGCACCGACAAGCGTATGCATCTCATCGATGAACAGGATGATCTCGCCGTTCTCGGCCTGCACCTCGTTAAGCACGGCTTTCAGCCGCTCCTCGAATTCGCCACGATACTTCGCGCCGGCAATCAAGGCACCCATGTCGAGCGCCATGAGCTTCTTGTCCTTCAGGCTCTCCGGTACGTCGCCATTGATGATGCGCAGCGCCAGGCCCTCGGCGATCGCCGTCTTGCCGACGCCGGGTTCACCGATCAGAACCGGATTGTTCTTCGTGCGACGCGACAGAACCTGGATCGTGCGCCGGATCTCGTCATCGCGGCCGATGACCGGATCGAGCCTGCCTTCGCGCGCTTCAGCCGTCAGATCCCGCGCATATTTCTTCAGGGCGTCGAAGCCGGCCTCGGCATTCGCACCATCGGCCGTGCGGCCCTTGCGGACCTCGTTGATCACCTGGTTCAGCGCATTGGCGGTCACGCCGCCCTTCTTCAGCGAAGCCGAAGTCGAAGCGGAAGACTCGATCGCAAGCGCCAGCAGAAGACGCTCGACGGTGACGAAGCTGTCGCCAGCCTTCTTGGCGGCGTCTTCGGCGGTCGAAAACACCTTGGCAAGCGGCTGCGCCAGATAGACCTGGCCATTGCCCCCGGAGACTTTGGGCAGCTTGGCAAGGGCTGCATCATTGGCGATCCGCACGGCCTTGGCATCACCGCCCGCACGGCTGATCAGCGAGGAGGCCATGCCCTGCTCATCATCGAGCAGAACCTTCAACACGTGTTCGGGTATGAACTGCTGGTGCCCTTCCGACAGGGCGTAGGTCTGCGCCGATTGCAGAAATCCGCGCACGCGTTCGGAATATTTCTCGATATTCATAGTCACTCTCCGTTTCCCCGCCCTGCCCGCAATCGGCACAGGTCGGTTGGTGTGGATGAGGTCCCCGGAAGCGGCGGACCCCGGAGCGGAAACCGCTCCCTTGACCGAGATATGGGAGCGGGATTTTGCCCTTTAAAGAGGCAGATAAACGAAAAACTCCGGGTCTGAGCCCGGAGTTTTGCAATCGTCAAATCGAGCTCGAAAAGCTCATTCCGAAGCGGCTTCGGCAAGAGCGGGTGCTTCGCCGCCTTCGCCGTTTCCACCTTCGCCACCTTCACCACCTTCGCCGCCTTCATCACCGGCAGCGCTGCGGCGCGGCTGGCGACGCGGACGGTTGCCGGCATTGCGACGGCGCGGCTGGCGCTCGGCCCCGGCTTCCGCCTGGCTCTCGGCCGCAGCGGCTGCGGCTTCCGCCGGCATGTCTTCGATGACCGGCTGCGGACCCGTACCGGCGATCTCCGCCTGCGGCTGCGGCTGGGCCTGCGGCTCGCGCGGCTCCCGCTGGCGGCGCTCGTGCTGCTGACGGTTCTGTTGCTGCGGCTGCGGTGCCTGCTGCTGCGGACGCTCGCTGCCCTGGGCGGCATTGTCGTCAGAGCCGTCGAAATCCTCGCCGTCCCGTTCGTTGTAATCCTGGCGGTCGTCGCCGCCATCGCGGTCGTCACGCTGGAAGCGTTCCTGCATCTGCGACTGAGCAGCCGCAATGATGCGGTTATAGTGCTCGGCGTGCTGCAGGTAGTTTTCCGCCATGACGCGATCGCCGGCGCTCTGGGCGTCGCGAGCGAGCGTGGAGTATTTCTCGGCGATATGCTGAGCGGTGCCGCGGATCTTCACATCGGGGCCGGAACTGTCATAGGTCCGGGTGAGCGGGTTCTGGCCCTTGCGGTTGAAATTGTTGTTTCCACCGCCGCCGCCGCCACCGCCGCCGCCATTGTTGTTACGCCCCCGACCACGCTTGTTTTGCTGTCCTGGCCTCATAGATGATTCACCTGAATGTCTTTGTTGTGCTGATAAAGGGCAACGTCATTGGCTCTGGTTGAACCGGACCAAGTCTCCACGCGCCGCCGACAGACCGCGCTCTCGCCTTGCTCGCCGCTGGTGAAAGTCGAGTTTACTGAGTTACGCAACAGTCCCGTCGTGCTTCGCCGAGTTCGACAGCGAACCTTTTTCGAAGCCGGCCCAGTCGTGAACGAATCTTCGTTCTTTCCCCGCCGCCCATTGCGTGCCCGCAAGCTATTACGCTTCATCCGGAAAACCAAGCCTTTTTCTATGTATCCCGTAATTATCCTTAGCAGACGCAGCAAAGGCGCTAATCAAGCCCTGTCGCAAACACGAGGACACGGTCGTTATCACCATAGTCCCGGCGCTCTTCGACAAGCGAAAATCCCGCCAGTTCAAATATTTGCGTAACATCACGACGCTGGTCGAAACCGATCTCCAGACCGATGAGCCCATGGTCTTCAAGGTGGCTCGCCGCCACCTGGGCAATCGCGCGATAGGCATCGAGCCCATCCGGACCACCATCCAGCGCTGCCATCGGATCGAACTTGGACACTTCCGGTTCCAGTCCCTTGACCACATCGCTGCGGATATAGGGCGGGTTGGAAACGATGATGTCGAAGCGTTCGCTCGTCTTGTCGAACCAGGGCCCTTGCCGCGTGGCAAAGCGCTTCGCAAGCCCGTTGCGCTCGGCATTGTCAGCGGCTGTCTTCAAGGCGTCTTCGGAGATATCGATCCCCAAGGCCTCGGCCTCGGGACATTCGTGGAGCAGGGCGAGCGCGATTGCTCCGGTTCCCGTTCCAAGATCGACAAGTCTCGGCTTTCGACCTTGCGCGACCATAGAGTTGAGATGTGGCAGGATCACGTCAACCAGGATTTCCGTATCCGGTCGGGGTTCGAGCGTCCCGGATGAAAGCGCGAGATCGAGCCCGTAGAAGTCACGCCGGCCAAGGATGCGGTGGACCGGCTCACGGGCCAGCCGCCGAAGCACGGCCGCCTCCACCTGTACCAGGTTTGCCGGCGAAACCGGCTTCTCACCGTCAAGCAGAAGGGCCGTCGGGCTCAGGTTGAGAAGGCCACAGACGAGCACCCGCGCATCACCAGCAGCATCGTCCAATCCGGCCGCCTCGAAGCGCCGTCGGGCGTCCGCCATCAGCAACCGTGCTGTTGGCGCGGCCCCCGTCACTGGTTTTCGCCCAGCTGCGCAAGCTGGCCAGCCTGGTAATCGGAGATCAACGCATCCAGCATCTCGTCCAGATCACCTTCGATCATCCGGTCGAGCTTGTAGAGCGTCAGGTTGATCCGGTGATCGGTCACGCGCCCCTGAGGAAAGTTGTAGGTCCGGATTCGTTCGGAGCGGTCGCCCGAGCCGACCTGGCTCTTGCGGTTCGCCGACCGTTCGCTGTCCACTTTCTGCCGCTCGATATCGTAAAGCCGGGAACGCAGCACCTGCATCGCCTTGGCGCGGTTCTGGTGCTGCGACTTCTCCGAGGACGTCACGATCAGTCCGGTCGGCAGATGGGTGATACGCACGGCCGAGTCCGTCGTGTTGACATGCTGGCCGCCGGCACCCGAAGCGCGCATCGTATCGATGCGGATGTCTTCCGGCCGGATTTCGATGTCGATGTCTTCGGCTTCAGGCAGCACTGCAACTGTTGCCGCAGAGGTATGAATGCGCCCGCTCGCTTCTGTTTCCGGCACCCGCTGCACCCGGTGCACACCGGATTCGAACTTCAGCTTGGAGAACACGCCGCGACCGCTGATCGTGGCGATGATTTCCTTGTAGCCGCCGGCTTCCCCTTCGCTGGCGGAGAGCGCTTCGACCTTCCAGCCCTTGGTCGAGGCAAAGCGCTCATACATGCGAAAGAGATCACCGGCAAAAAGCGCCGCCTCGGATCCGCCGGTTCCTGCACGAATTTCGAGGATGGCGCTCTTTTCGTCGGCGGCATCCTTCGGCAGCAACAAGATCTGCATCTCGGCTTCTAGCGCCTCGATCCGGCTTTCGATCTCGGGCAACTCCATCTCGGCAAGGTCGCGCATTTCCCGGTCCGTCGTCTTGTCGGACAGCATGGCGCGCAAGCCGTCGGCCTCGTCGATCGCAGACTGGTACTCGCGGATTTTCTTCACGACCGGCTCGAGTTCGGAATACTCCGATGCGAGCTTCACATAGACGTCGGCTGCCGGTCCCGCAGACATTCGCGCCTCAATCTCGCCAAACCGGCGTTCGAGCTCGCGCATTTTCTCGACAGGAAGCTTCGCCACCCTTTACTCCAGGTCAGTCGTCAAAGTCAGACGGGAACGTTATGCTCTTCCGCATGGCGGAGGAGCAGGTCGCGCACTGACACGCCCGGGGTGTCGTCGTCAAGCGCAGCCATCAGAACCTCCGAGAGCTGTCCGATATCGAGCCCGAGCAGCATCGCCTTGACCGGACCGATCGCGGTCGGCGACATCGAGATTGATCGGAAGCCGATGCCGAGCAGCGCCATCGCCGAAAGCGGCTTCGACGCCATCTCCCCGCACAGCGTTACCGGCGTCTTGTTCCGCTCGCCGGCGCGAACAATATCCCTCAGAATCCTGAGGAATGGCCGCCCGAGCACGTCGAACCGATCGGACACCCGCGCATTGCCGCGATCAACGGCCATGGCGAACTGGAACAGGTCGTTCGATCCGACCGAGACGAAATCCACTTCGTCCATCAGCTCGTCAAGCTGCCAGAGCAGAGCTGGAACTTCCAGCATGGCGCCGAACTGCAGCTTCTTCGGCAACTGATGACCGAACTTGGAGATGTGCTGGATTTCCTTCTGCATCAGCTCGCGCACGGCCCGGATCTCCGAGACCTCGGTCACCATCGGCAGCATCATCTTGAGCTCGGCGCCGGAAGCCGCCTTCAGGAGCGCGCGCAGCTGCGTACGCAGCAATCCCGGCCGGTCAAGCGACAGTCGGATCGCCCGCCAGCCAAGTGCCGGGTTCTCTTCTTCCTGCGCCCTGAAATAGGGCACGACCTTATCGCCGCCGATGTCCAGCGTGCGGAAGGTCACAGGCCGCCCACCCGCTTGCTTCAGCACATTGCGATAAAAGCTCTCCTGCTCCTCGCCCTTCGGCATCGTGGACGAGATCATGAACTGCAATTCGGTCCGAAACAGCCCGATGCCATCGGCACCGGAATCGGCCAGTTGCGGCAGATCGACGAGCAGGCCCGCATTCATCTGCAGCTTGATGCGATGACCGTCCTTGGTGACAGGTTCGACATCGCGCAAAGCTCGGAACTGCTCCTGCCGTTTCGCACGAAGTTTGACCTTCTCCTCATAAGCCTTCTGCAGATCGGCAACCGGACGCACATGCACCTTGCCATCATCGCCGTCGATGATCACGGGGTCACCGTTTTCCGCCAGTGCGACGGCACCGGTCGCCTGGCCGACCACCGCAATGCCCATGGCACGCGCGACGATCACGACATGGCTTGTCACCGCCCCGTCTTCGAGCACGAGGCCGCGCAGGTTTTCGCGCGGATAGTCGAGGAGTTCGGCCGCTCCCATGGCACGTGCAAAAACGATGGCGTCGTTTGGGAAGCCCTCTGCCGCACTCTGGGGCGAAAACCCGGTCAATTGGCGCAACAACCGGTTCGCCAGATCGTCGAAATCATGCATGCGTTCGCGCAGATAAGGATCGGTTAGGCGCATCATACGCGCCTTGGTGTCGCTCTGCACCTTCTCGACCGCGGCTTCCGCCGTCAGGCCATTGTGGATCGCCTCTTCCATGCGCCGCACCCAGCCCTGGTCATGGGCAAACATGCGGTAGGTTTCGAGCACGTCGCGATGCTCACCTTCCATGGAGATCTCGCGCCGCGACAGCATGTCGTCGATTGAAATGCGCAGAGATCCCAGGGCCGTTGCCAGCCGGCGGATTTCGGTCTCGCTGTCCTCGTTGAGCAGATTGGTGACAACGATGCGCGGCTCATGCAGCACGACATAGCCCAGGCCTATGCCTTCGGAATAGCTGTCGCCGTCGATCGAGACGGGTCGCGTCAGATCAAGTTCGAGGCCGGGCCGGGTAATCTTCTTGAGCTCGCCGGTGGCGATCATCTCCGCAATCACCATCGCGGTCGTCTCGAGCGCCTCGAGCTCGTCCTCGCGGTAATTGCGCTGCGCCTTGTTCTGCACGACGAGAACGCCGAGGCTTCGCCCGGCGCGCAGGATCGGCACGCCGAGGAAGGAGTGGTAGATCTCTTCGCCGGTTTCCGGCAGGTAACGGAAGGCCGGATGCGCCTGGGCATCCGAGAGATTGAGCGACTGCGCCGAAGCCGCGATCGTACCGACGAGACCCTGGCCCATCTTCAGCTGGGCCAGGTGAACCGCGTCCTTGTTCAGACCTTCGGTGGCGTAAAGCTCGAGAACGCCGTCGGAGCGGAGCACATAGACGGAGCACACCTCTGCGACCATGTTGTTCGCGATCTGGCGAACGATCCGATCCAGTCGCTCCTGCGGCTCAAGCGGCTCCGCCATCAATTCGCGCAGCCGCTTGAGGAGGACGCGGGGACCCGCAGAAAGGTCTCTCATCCCGATTTTGCTCCACTTCCCATTGGTCAGCGGATTGTTACCCTTACCTTTTCAGGGGTCAGGTCACGGATGTCCGCTCTCAGGAATCAATTCTTATCCAGACCGTAGCAGGAATGCAAAGTCCGAACCGCAAGCTCGGCATAGGGGCCGTCGATCAGGATGGAGATCTTGATCTCCGACGTCGTGATCGCCTTGATGTTGATGCCCTTCTCGGCCAGCGCCTTAAAGGCGGTCGCGGCAACACCTGCATGGCTGCGCATGCCGATACCGATGACGGAAACCTTCACGAGACCCTTCTCGCTCTGGACAACGTCGAAGCCGATCTTCTCCTTGTTGGAGCCGAGAACGGCCAGCGCCTTGTCCACATCACCCGAGGGCACCGTAAAGGTCATGTCGGTCTTCGAACCATCTTCCGAGATGTTCTGGACGATCATGTCGACATTGATGTGGGATTCGGCGAGAGGTCCGAAGATCGCAGCCGACACGCCCGGCCGGTCGGCCAGGCGGCGCAGCGAAATCTGGGCTTCATCCTTGGCATAGGCAATACCGGTGACGACTTCCTGTTCCACGATCTCTTCCTCATCGCAAATCAACGTACCGGGCGGGTTCATCAGATCGCCCATGCCCGGCGCATCGGGATCTTCAAAGCTAGAGCGCACGAAGGTGCGGACCTTGTGCACCATGGCGAGTTCGACGGAGCGCACCTGCAGCACCTTGGCGCCGAGCGAGGCCATTTCGAGCATTTCCTCGAACGCGATCTTCTTCAGGCGTCGTGCCTTCGGCTCGATGCGCGGGTCCGTCGTGTAGACGCCGTCAACGTCGGTATAGATGTCACAACGGTCGGCCTTGACGCCGGCGGCAATCGCCACGGCCGAGGTGTCCGAGCCGCCACGGCCGAGCGTGGCGATGCGATTGTCAGGGCCGATGCCCTGGAAACCGGCGACCACGGCCACCTGACCCTCGCCCATGCGGCGGATGATCTCGGCGCCGTCGATCTCCTGGATGCGGGCAGCACCATGAGCGTTATCGGTCTTGATCGGGATCTGCCAGCCCTGCCATGAGCGGGCATTGATGTCCATCGACTGGAGCGCAATCGCCAGCAGGCCGGCAGTGACCTGTTCGCCCGAGGCGACGACGGCATCGTATTCGCGCGCATCGTAGAAAGGCGAAGCGGCGCCGGCGACTTTGGGCATGTTTTGCACCCAGTCGACCAGCTCGTTGGTCTTGCCCGACATGGCCGATACAACCACGGCCACTTCGTGACCCGCATCCACTTCGCGTTTCACATGGCGCGCGACGTTATAGATGCGATCCAGATTGGCGACGGATGTCCCGCCGAATTTCATGACGATGCGAGCCATAGACTTGAACCATATGCCCTTGAAAGACGCCGGGACCCCGGCACGGAAACTGCGACCTGAGCCAAAACCCTCAGGTTGCGGGGCTTTTAGTCTATATGTTCCCGGGGCGCAACGGCCACTTGACCCCCAAACGGTACGGTAAAGCGCGGTTTTTCAGCCGCAGCAGGCGTGCGGAAACCCCACCTTAATTTGGATCGAATTCGAGCGCCAACCATGAGGCAACGCCCAGGCTGGGAGGCTGGACCGTCATCTGTTGGTCGATCGATACCGGATAGGGTGTCATGAAAGCATTAGACGCGTTTCCCGAGCCTGCCCTCAGCGACAACCTCCCGCCGCCCTCCTTCTTTAACAGACATGCGAAGTCGATCGCAGCGATCATGGCTCTCGTCGTCTTCACCGCCGTCGGCTATGCCGTCTACCGGCTGACGGAGGAGATCACCTATGCCGACGTGATCCGTTCCCTGGAGGCGACAAGTGCCTCCTCGATCGCGCTCGCCGTGCTTTTCACGGCACTGAGCTTCGTCACCCTCTGCTTCTATGATCTGAACGCGCTGTCCCATATCGGTTGCAAGCGCCCGTGGCCGGAGGTGGCGCTCACCGCCTTCAGCGCCTATGCCGTGGGCAATGTCGCAGGCTTTGGCGCATTGTCGGGCGGTGCCATCCGATACCGCGCCTATTCCCGCGCCGGTCTCTCGCCCGACGAAATCGGCCGCATCATCGCCTTCGTCACAGTCTCCTTTTCGCTTGGCCTCGCACTGCTGACGGCTGGCAGCCTAATCCCCATGGCAGGCGAGATCGCCCCACTGATCGGGACATCCTCAACGACGTTGGCGACCGCCAGCGCCGCCCTACTCCTGACGATCCTCGCGCTTCTCGTCATTTCAAGGCGCGGTAGCCTCACCATCGCCGGCCGAACGCTGCGCCTCCCCGATACCGGCACGCTCTCCCGGCAGTTCCTGGTCACCGTGCTGGATGTCGCCTTCTCGGCATCTATCCTCTACGCCTTGCTGCCGGCAGAAGCGCAGATTTCCTGGCCCGCCTTCTTCGCGGTCTATGCCGTGGCCATCGGCATCGGCATCGTCAGCCACGTGCCCGCCGGCCTCGGCGTCTTCGAGGCCGTGATCCTGGCCGCGCTCGGCTCGCAGGTTCCGGGTGACGCGCTGCTTGCCTCGCTCGTCGCCTACCGCGCCATCTATTATGTTTTACCGCTGGTCATCGCCATTCTCTTGGTCACGGCAACCGAACTGCGCCAACTATCGTCGAAACCACTAGCAACAGGTGTCGCCAGAACCGCAGGACGCCTTGCGCCCACGCTGCTCGCGGCCCTCGCCCTCGTTCTTGGCGCCATGCTCGTCCTGTCGAGCGTCACGCCAACGCCCGGCGACAATCTCGATCTTCTCGCCGGGTTCCTGCCGCTCCCCGTAGTCGAAGGCGCGCATTTCCTCGCCAGCATCCTCGGCCTGATGCTGGTCATCGTCGCCCGCGGCCTCGCCCAGCGACTGGACGGTGCATGGTGGGGTGCCCTTGTCGTTGCACTGCTCGCTTTGGCTCTGTCGCTCGCCAAGGCGGTCGCCATCTATGAGGCAGCCATCCTGGCTGTTCTGGTCCTCGCGCTCCTGCCGAGCCGCCGACTATTTCATCGCAAGTCGTCTCTCGGACAGGCGCTGACCTCCTCCTGGCTGCTCGCCGTTGCAGTCCTGATCGGCGGCGCGGCCATCGTCCTCCTCTTCGTCTACCGCGACGTCGAATACAGCAATGCGCTCTGGTGGCAATTTGCCTTCAATGCCGAAGCGCCCCGGTCGCTGCGCGCCATGCTCGGCCTCACCGTGGTTGCCATGGGCATCTGCCTCTTCAGCCTCATGCGCCCGGCAGCCCCGGCCATCCGTCCAGCAAACGAGGAAGAACTGGCCAAAGCCGTCGCCATTTCAGACCGGAACGACCTAGCCGACGCCAATCTCGTGCGCACCGGCGACAAGTCGGTGATGATCTCGCCCGACGGCGAAGCCTTCCTGATGTATGGCCGCCAGGGTCGGTCCCTCATCGCGTTTCTCGATCCGATCGGGCCGAAAGCCTCGCGTGACGAACTTGTCTGGCAGTTCGTCGAAACCGCCCGTGCGAGCGGATGTCGAGCGGTCTTCTACCAGGCTTGACCCGCCATCCTGCCGGTCATTGCCGATGCCGGCATGAAGGCGTTCAAACTCGGCGAAATGGCGGTGGTCGATCTCGAGCGCTTCGACCTCAAGGGCGGCAAATGGGCGGGTCTGCGCCAGACCGCTGCCAAGGGCGAGCGCGACGGTCTCACATTCGAAATCATCCAGACGGAGAGTGTCGCTCCGATTCTCGATGATCTTCGCCAGATCTCCAACGCCTGGCTCAACCATCACCGGGCGAAGGAGAAGGGCTTTTCCCTCGGCGCCTTCACCGATGGCTATATGACAGCACAACCGGTCGCCAGCCTGCGCCACGAAGGCCGAATCGTGGCTTTCGCCAATCTGCTTCTGACGGACACCCGCGAGGAGGCCTCGATCGATCTGATGCGCTTCGCCCCGGATGCCCCGAAAGGCGCGATGGACTTCCTCTTCGTCCGCCTGATGACGACGCTGCGCGATCAGGGCTACCGCCATTTCAACCTCGGCATGGCGCCGCTCTCGGGCCTCTCGCGCCGGGAGGTCGCCCCTGTCTGGGACCGCGTCGCCAACACCTTCTATGAGCACGGCGAACGCTACTACAACTTCAAGGGCCTGCGCGCCTTCAAGTCCAAATTCCATCCCGACTGGCAGCCGCGCTATCTTGCTGTCGCCGGTGGTCTCAATCCCGTATTGGCCCTGCTCGACGCGACACTTCTGATCGGCGGCGGCTTGAAAGGCGTGGTGAAGAAATGAAGACCTCCCTCCGCGCGACGCTGCTCACACTTTCCCTCCTCGCGACTTTCACGCACGTCGTCACCCAGAACCATGCCTATGCGGAGGATCCGCCGCTCGAAACCGGCATGATCCCCTCGCCCCTCACCCTCTTGCCCGACAGTGATCCCCAGGCGCTTGTGGTGCTGCTCTCCGATGGGTTAGGATGGCAGCCGTCAGACCAGCTGGAAGCGGAACGGCTGCAAGCCAATGGCGCAACCGTCGTCGGCGTCGACACACCGAAGTACATAGCCTCGCTTGCCGCCGACAAAGGCGACTGCATCTATACGGTTTCGGATATCGAGGCACTTGCCCACCAATTGCAGCGCAGGGCCGGAAATTCCAATCTCCTCCCGCCCATCCTCGCAGGTCGAAGCGAAGGCGGCGCTCTCGCGCTTGCCATCCTCGCCCAGACGCCGAAGGCCACGATCGGCCAGACGCTCGCCCTCGATCCCGAGGCCGGCATTCCGCTCACCAAGCAGTTCTGCACCCCGGCAGAAAAGAAGGTCGTCGGCGACAGGATGATCTACGGCCTCACTCCGGGCGAGCTGCCCGATCCCGCAACCGTTCTGTTCAGTCCGGCAGCCAAGGCCGATGCCCGTGCCCACGTGGCCGCGCTCGAAACCAGCCATCCGGACATAGACCAGCGCGACGCTGGCAACGATCCGTCGAAAACCTTCTCAGACACCATCGACGAACTGATCGCCGCCGGCAACGCCGCCGAAACGCCGCTCGGTCTGCCGCTCACCGTCCTCGATGCTGCGCCAAGCCGCGACACGATGGCGGTGGTCTATTCCGGCGACGGCGGCTGGCGCGACCTCGACAGCCAGGTCGGCACCAGTCTCCAGGCGTCCGGCATCCCGGTCATCGGCGTCGACTCGCTGCGCTATTTCTGGACGAAGAGGACACCCGAACAGACGTCCGCCGATCTTGCCACGATCATCCACACCTATGAGAAGCGCTGGAAGGTGAAGCATGTGCTGCTGATCGGCTATTCCTTCGGCGCCGACATCCTGCCCGCCGCCTATGCTGGCCTGCCGGACACGCTCAAGGCGCGCGTCGCCCAGATCAGCCTGCTCGCACTCTCGCATCAGGCCGACTACGAGGTCTCGGTCTCCGGCTGGCTGGGTACCAGCAGCGGTGGGGCATCGGATCCGCTGACAGACGTTGCGAAGATCGATCCTTCGATCGTTCAGTGCGTGTTTGGAACGGAGGAAGAGGATGATGCCTGCAAGCAGCTGGTCGGCGGACCGGTCGAGACGATCGGCATCAAAGGCGGCCATCACTTCGACGGGGATTACCCGGCGCTCGCGAAGCGGATCCTGGACGGGCTCGACAAACGAATGACCAAATAGGGAGAGGGAGCATTTCGCTCCCTCTCCGGACTGATGGTCGTTAGCCTTAGCGGCAGGCGCTCGGGTCCCGTTCGCAACTCTGCTGCATCATTCGACCGGGTGGAAGCCGGCCGCGGTCCTCCTGCTGTTGCATGTTCTGCCGCGGACGCCGGTCTTCGTCGCGGTCGCGCCGGTTATCGACGCGACGATCACGATCACGATCACGATCACGATCACGACGATCGTCGCGCCAGCCGTCACCATCCCGCCAGCGATCCCGATCACGATAGAACGGTCGGCTGCGGTAATGATCATCCCAATAGCGACCGATGCTGAAGGTCACGGTCGGAATGCCGAGCGGGCGATAATACTGCGGCCCAACATTGACGCGACGCTGCGAATAGGTCGTTTGCAGGTAGGAGCCGGAAACCCAGCCACGATAGCCAGCAAAGGCCACGTCGCACCAGTTGGCGCTGGAGAGGCAGCCCTGAATGTTCACGCGGCTGCCCGACGGGATCACGATGACCGCCGGATACTGCGTGCTGGGCCCTGACCGCATATTGACATTGGCCGTCGAGAAGGCCGAGGCCGCTTCGGCAACGGCCGGCAAACCTCCTGCGGATGCAGCCAGTGCTGCAGCGAACCAGATTGACTTCATGATGGTGATCTCCTGTCTGCGCAAAACCGGCGAACCAGTGTTGTCTAGCCGACCAACGCATGATCGCGTCTGCCGGTTCCGCTTAGGCGACGCACCTGCGACGTCTCCACCCTTGACTTTAAAGGTCATCGAGACGACTTCATGACCAAACGCGCCAGGAGGTTCCGTCATGAGTGCAGAGGCCCGCACCACCATCGATCAGTCCGAAGTCGACCGCTTTTCCGCCATGGCGGCTGAGTGGTGGGATCCGACCGGCAAGTTCAAGCCCTTGCACAAGATCAATCCGGTGCGCCTTGCCTATATCAGGGACAAGGTGGTCGAGCATTACGGCCGCGATCCACGCAGCGCCCGCCCATTGGAAGGCCTGCGCATCCTCGACATCGGATGCGGCGGCGGCCTTCTGTCGGAACCGGTTGCCCGCATGGGCGCAAGCGTTCTTGGCGCCGACGCTTCCGAGAAGAATATCAAGATCGCCATGACCCACTCCGCCCAGAGCGGCGTGGAAGTCGATTACCGCGCGATCACCGCCGAAGAACTGGCAGCCCAGGGCGAGACCTTCGACATCGTGTTGAACATGGAAGTCGTCGAACACGTCGCCGACGTCGATTTCTTCCTCTCGACCTGCGCCTCCATGGTCCGCCCCGGCGGCCTGATGCTTGTCTCCACCATCAATCGCACGCTGAAAGCCGCAGCGCTTGCCATCGTTGGCGCCGAATATGTCCTGCGCTGGCTGCCCCGCGGCACCCACCAGTATGAAAAGCTGGTCCGCCCCGAGGAAATCGAACGGCCCCTCTCGGCAAACGGCATGCAGATCCTCGAGCGGAAGGGTGTCTTCTTTAATCCGCTGCAGAACCAGTGGAACCTCTCGGCAGACATCGATGTCAACTACATGATGCTGGCGAGCCGCCCGGGATCGGCGACATGACGACACCACAGACGATCATCGACTTCTGGCTGCGCCACGGCCCGGAAGCCTGGTTTTCGCGCAACGAAGCGCTCGACGCCGAAATCGAAGCGGACTATGCCGAGCTGCATTTCCAGGCTTCGCGCAACGAATTGTCGGATTGGCAGGAGACCCCGGAAGGCACCCTCGCTCTTCTCCTGCTGCTCGACCAGTTCCCGCGCAATCTCTTTCGCGGCAGCGCGCATTCCTATGCGACCGATCCGCTTGCCCGCACGATAGCCCACCACGCTCTGGCCAAGGGTTTCGACATCAAGGTCGAGCCGATCCTGCGTCCCTTCATGTATCTGCCCTTCGAACATTCGGAAGACATGGAAGACCAGCGCCACAGCGTCTCGCTGTTCGAGAAGCACCGCCACGAGACCGGCGATGCGGAAGCGCTGAAATGGGCCGTTCTACATCTGGATCTGATCGAGCGCTTCGGCCGCTTTCCGCACCGCAATACCGCTCTTGGCCGCAAGACGACGCCCGAAGAGCAGGCCTATCTCGACGAAGACGGTTTCAAGGGCTGAGCCCTTGATCAGACGGGCAAGGCTTTGACGGCTGAAATCAGATCGGCCTGCGCCTCAAGATTGTCAGCAGCCAGTTGCTTGATGCGCTCTCGATTGATGACATAGGGATCACCGTCGGCGGTGAAGGCGGATTTGAAGCTGAAGGCGGCCGGTCCCGGCCCTAGGTCTGCGAGACGCTCGAAGCGCTGAACCGCCTCGCTCCAGCTGGGTGTCTCTCCCGCCTTGACCCAGAAGAGCACCAAAGGCGGCCAGGCCTGCCGCTCGTTCCAGTGACGCGCGTGCTTCAGGGCATCCGCGTGCACACCCGCATAGGTGAAAGCGACAAGGCTTTCGATATCGAGACAGAGTGAGAGGGACGATACACCGCTCTCCCGGCCGGTCTCCGTCAGAAACCGCGGGAAGATCTGAGCGCCCCAACTCTCAGTCCCCGGTTCGCCTGCATAACCTGAACGGCCGGCGAAGCCGACGGCCCGGTCTGCCGCCTCGAAGTTGAAGCGCTCTCGCAGTCCGAAGCCCTGAACGGTTGCAGTCAGATAGGACTCGGTGTGGACGCCGAAATTATAGATCGCAAGATGATGCGAGGCGGCTGTCAATTCACGTCGTCAGGCAGGACCGGCAGCGGCGCGATCTCGATGCCTTCCTCGATCAGCGATTTCACCTCGACGGGCGAGGCCTGGCCGATGATCCCGCGCGCCTCAGACTCGCCATAGTGGATCTTGCGGGCTTCCTCGGGAAACTTCTCGCCGACATCCTCGCTGCTCGCGCGGATCTCGCGGATCGCTTCCTTGAGCTTGACGAAGGCCTGCTTCTGTACCTCGGAGACGGCCAGCGCCTGGGTCTCCTCCTTCTGACGGGCGGTCGAGACGGCCGGTGCCATCAGCACCTTGGCCACCTCAGCCGATCCGCAGACGGGGCACGTCAGGTAACCTGAAGCCTTCTGCCGGTCGAAATCGGCGCTCTCCGAAAACCACCCTTCGAATTCGTGGGCCTTTTCGCAGCACAGCGAATAGCGGATCAAACTGTGACGCCTCCCTTGGCAAGCACAGGTGCGATGTCGAGCGCAAAGTCGCGGCCGTTCTTCAGGTTCGGGATCTTCGCCCGGCAGGCCTTGACGGCCTCGAGATCGATCTCGGCGACGACCACGTCGTCGCCGGTGCCGCCGGCAGACGCCAGCACCTTGCCCCAGGGGCCGACGATCATCGAATGACCGAAGGTCTCGCGCCCGTCTTCATGCAGACCCGCCTGGGCGGCCGAGATGACATAGGCGCCGTTCTCGATCGCGCGGGCTCGAAGCAGGATCTCCCAATGCGCCTCGCCGGTCTGCTTGGTGAAGGCGGCCGGCGTCGTCAGGATCTGCGCACCCGCCATGGCTTCTGCCCGGAACAGATGCGGGAAGCGCACGTCGTAGCAAACGCCGAACCCGAGCTTGGCAAACGGCAGATCGGCAACGACCGCCCGCTCGCCCGGACGATAGACCGAGCTTTCGCGCCAGCTCTCGCCATTGTCGAGATCGACGTCGAACATGTGGATCTTGTCATAGGACGTGATCTTCTTGCCGTCGGGGCCAAACAGGAAGGCGCGGTTGGCGATCTTGCCATCGGCAAGCTTGATCGCGGTCGAGCCGACATGCAGATGGATGCCGAGCTCCTTGGCAAGCTCCGACGCCTTTTTGACAATGAGATCGGTTTCTTCATCGCGCAGCACTGCGGCAAGACCGGCCCGATCCTTCTGCACTGCGCCCGTCATTTCCGGCGTCTGGACGTAGATCGCCCCGCGACGAGCGGCCTCGCGCACGAGCCGTGCCATGCTTTCGGCATTCTTCTCCGGATCGACCCCGGAGCACATCTGGACGGCAGCAGCCTTGAACACCATGAGAATTCAGTCCTTAAATCGCGAGAAGCGGATCGAGCTTGCCGGCCCGGTCGAGCGCGTGCAGGTCGTCGCAGCCGCCGACATGCTGGCTGCCGATGAAGATCTGCGGGAACGTGTTGCGGCCGGACTTGGCGATCATTTCCTCACGCAGATCCGGCTTGCCTGTCGCGTCATGCTCGACATAGGCGACACCCTTGCTGTCAAGTAGCGCCTTGGCGCTGGCGCAGTAGCCGCAGAATTGCCGTGTGTAGATCGTGACGTCAGCCATGAAGTTCTCCGCCGAAAAGCGTCGCATAGACAGGGAATTAGTCCTCTCATATAGGCCCGGCGAGTGCCCTTGCAAAGGTCAAAACAGTGACATCCAGAGCGCCTGCCTTTTTCAGGGCAGTCGTCGCCGCACTGACCGTCGCCCCCGTCGTGTAGACGTCGTCAATCAGCACCAGGCGCTTGCCGAAGACGAGATCCTGTCGTCCATCCGGAACGCCAAAGGCGCCGCGCACATTGAGCGAACGCTGGTTCACCGTCAGGCCGACCTGTTGCTGCGTGCGCTTGCGCCGCACCAGCGCTTCCGCGAAAAAGGGTTTTCCCGATTGCCGTGCCACATGCCGCGCCAGTTCCGCCGATTGGTTGAACATCCGACGAAACATCCGCATCCGGTGCAGCGGCACGCAGACGATGGCATCGCAGGCGTCAATCTCGGCCGAGGCCGCCCGCAGCATCCAGCCTGCCATCATCGGCGCCAGATCCACCCGGTCACGATACTTGAGATCATGCACCAGATGCCGCGCCACCCCCTCGTGCAGGGCAACCGAGCGCAGGCGGTCGAAGACGGGCGGATGGGCAATCGCCTGCGGCGAAACCATCCCCTCGCCTGGATCATGAGCAAAGGGCAGGCCGAGAACCGGGCAATAGGGCTTGTCGATCAGCCGCATGTCGCCCCAGCACTGCGCGCAGAGTGCGTGATGGCTGGCAACACGGACATGGCAATGGGCACAGGCCGGTGGATAGATCAGATGAAACAGCCCGCGCAGTGCCGATCCGGCATGATGCCGGCTGACGGATGCGCTTTTCTGCACTAAATGAGCCCACATGCATCGACTTTACGCCCGCTTGGGCGTTCGGCCAATGCCGGAACGAGGCCAATCCAGGATTCCCGCCATGAACGAGCTTTTCGACGAAGCCCTGATCGCCCGCAACCGTGCGCGTGCGCTGGCCCGCAATGCAGCCGGTAGCGATTTCCTGCTGGAACTGACCGCCCGAGAACTCGCCGACCGCTTGGCCATCGTCCAGCGCAGCTTCGACGATGCCGTAGAACTCTTCGGCGGAACCGGGCTCACCGCCAAAGCGGCGCTTGCGACCGGCAAGATCGGTACGCTGCGGCGGATCGAAACCGATGCGAATTTCGGTGAGGCCGAAAACCCGGTCGCGGTCTCCGGTTACGAAACCGTGCCGCTCGACCCGCAATCGGTAAATCTCATCCTCTCGCCGCTGTCCCTGCACCTCACCAATGACACGCCCGGCATGCTGATCCAGATGCGCCGTGCGCTGAAACCCGACGGCCTGCTGCTCGCAGCCATCCCAGGTTCAGGAACGCTTTCCGAGTTGCGCGAGGTTCTCCTGGCAGCCGAAACGGAGATCTATGGCGGTGCAAGCCCCCGCGTCATTCCCTTCGCCGATATCAGAGACATCGGCTCGCTTTTGCAGCGCGCGGGTTTCGCACTTCCCGTCATCGACGAGGAGGGCTTCACCGTCCGCTATGATCACATCTTCGCGCTGATGCGGGACCTGAAGGCCATGGGCATGGCCAATCCGCTCCTGGGACGCAGCCGTCGCCCGGTCTCGCGCAAGTTCTTCCTTCGGGCAGCGGAACTCTATGCCGAACGCTTCTCCGACCCGGATGGCCGCATCCGCGCCACCTTCTCGATTGTCTTCGTGTCCGGCTGGGCCCCGCACGAGAGCCAGCAGAAACCGCTCAAGCCCGGTTCGGCAAAGATGCGCCTCGCCGACGCACTCGATCCCGCGCGGCGACCAGACCAGCCCTAACGGCAATCGTCAGTTGTTGGCGTCGGTGAAGTGGGTTTCGACGGCATTGAAGGTGCCAAGCAGCGAGCCCGTGAACGCGCTGTAACCGGAAAGCAGCGCGACGCTCATAATCGCGGCGATCAGACCGTATTCGACGGCGGTCGCGCCACGAAGGTCAGACATCAACTGGCGTAATAGACGCATTCTCGCTCCTGACAGTCTGGATCCGAGATGGTTGCCCCCGCCCCGGCCGATAGGAATTAGCAGGCCTGGCCGGAGCCGTAGCCGTCAATGATGCAGACGGAACCCGGCGTCTCCTGAAGCACGCTGCGGCGGATCGTGTATCGCTTGCCGCTTTCGTCCTTGGGGATCGATCCGGTGGTGATCATATCGAATTCGTCAGGCTGGAAAGCCAGCGTCTTGCGGTCGGTCTTGGAGGCGAGCATGGGCGTCAAGACAAGCGACAGGGCGATCGCAGCAGTGCCGAACAGCAAGGCGATATTCAAGACCCCGGTCCTGCCCGTTTTGACCGAAGACCGCTCTCGGGACCGTGCGGCCTTCCAGAAATCCTCGTTTACCATATTACGCTCCACACACGTATTCGACGCATGAACAGAGCGTATATTGCGGTCAGGGTTATAAACTTTTGATTAACGACGCGGCTTGAATCAGGCTTTTCTCAGAGAAGGTCCTGGAGAACCGGAATGAGCGGCTCGTCTGCCGGCGGCATCGGATAGTCACGCAGTGCCTTGGCCTTGACCCACTTGATCGCCTGCCCCTCCTGCCCTTGCGGAATGCCCTCATAGCGGCGGCAGATATAGAGCGGCATCAGCAGGTGAAATGTCTCGTAGGTGTGGCTCGCAAAAGTCAGGGGCGCGAGGCAAGCCACCTTGGTCTTGATACCGAGTTCCTCCTCTAGTTCGCGCACCAGGGTCTCCTCAGGCGTCTCACCCGCCTCGACCTTGCCGCCGGGAAATTCCCAGAGACCGGCCAGCGACTTCCCCTCGGGGCGCTGGGCGAGCAGTATGCGGTTGTCGGTATCGACGAGAGCGCATGCCGCGACCAGGAGAATCGGCTTCTTCACATCGCTCATGCGGACGCTTTCCGCCAATAGGCATAGCGATAGGCTTCCTCGAAGCCCATCTTCGTGTAGAGCGCCATCGCTTCCGTGTTGTCGGCAACCACCTGCAGCCAGGCGGTGCGCGCACCGCGCATCCGGGCCCAGCGCAGTGCCGAACTCAGGATCTCGATGCCGAGCCCCTGTCGACGGTGATCGGGGCGGACAGCAAGCGACATGATGCCCGCGAGATCATTGTCCTGAACGCACAGAGCCGCCGCAAGCGGTCCCTTGACGGCGTCCTCGATGACAAAGAGGCCAGACGACGGCTTAATGTTTCCAAGGATCTCCGCGAGCGCTGCCTTCAAACCCGGATCGCTGTCATGCACCGCGATATCGGCATCGACATAACGCCCGACATCCTGGGTCGGCAGATGGTCCAGTGTATCGGGGAAAGTCATGCGCCCGAGATCGCCGGTCATCGTCACGACCTCCTCGAAGCATTCCCAGCCATCGGCCGCCAGGAAGTCGATCAGCGGCTTCGGCGAAAGCGGCGTCTGCCGCACCAGAAGCGGCCGCCCATGCGCCTCGAAACGCTTGCCGGCCTTTTCGATCCGCAGCGCGATATCGCGGCTATCGGAGGGATCGAGCGGCACGACGCAATTCAACCGCTTGCCGGGATGCCCCCCGGTCAGGCGCACCTGCCAGCTTCCATCATAGACGACGTTGCTCGCTGGCCAGGCCCTAAAACCCACCGCTTCGAGACGCCGGACGAGCGGCAGGTTGGGATCACTTACCATTGCATGCATTCAGACGTCAGCTCCGATAGTCGCCATTGATGGCGACATATTCCTTTGTCAGATCGCAGGTCCAGACCGTGGCCGTGCCCGAACCAAGACCAATATCGACAGTTACGGGAATGTCTTCCCGTTCCATGACGGCCGTGGTCGCCTCTTCCGAATAGGCCGGATCGCGCTCGCCATTGACAGCTACGCGCACATCACCGAACCAGATCGCCAGCCGATCACGATCGGCCATTTCACCGGACTTGCCGACCGCCATCACGATACGACCCCAATTGGCATCTTCACCGGCAACAGCGGTCTTCACCAGCGGCGAATTGGCGATCGACATCGCGATCTTCTTGGCCGCAAGATCGTTTTCGGCGCCCTTGACGGTGATCTCCACCATCTTGCGCGCACCTTCACCGTCACGCACCACCTGCAGCGCCAGATCCTTCAGCAGATCGTTCAGCGCCACCTTGAAACCCTCAAGCCGCGCATCATCAGCATCGTCGATCTTCGCCTGACCATCCGCCGATGCGGCACCGGTCGCAAACAGCATCAGCGTGTCCGAGGTGGATGTGTCGCTGTCGACGGTGATGGAATTGAAGCTTGGCTCGACGCCTGCAGACAGGAGACCCTGAAGGGCTGCCGGCGCGATATCCGCATCCGTTACCACGAAGGAGAGCATCGTCGCCATGTCGGGCGCGATCATGCCGGCACCCTTGGCGATCCCGTTGATCGTGACGGTCACGCCATCGATCTGGGCGCTGCGCGTCGCGACCTTCGGATAGGTATCCGTGGTCATGATCGCCTTGGCGGCCTCGAACCAGAAATCACCGGTCGCATCTGTTGCCATCTGCTCGAGGACGCCGGAAAACTTGGTCGCATCCAGCGGTTCACCGATCACTCCCGTCGAGGCGAGATAGATCTCGTTCTCGCCGCAGCCCAGCGCCGCCGCGGCCGATTTCGCTGTCAGCTCGGTCGCGGCCTTGCCCTTCGCGCCGGTAAACGCATTGGCATTACCCGAATTGACGACGACACCGCGCGCCACGCCATGCGAGAGATTCTGCCGGCAGAAATCGACCGGGGCCGATGGGCACTTGGACTTGGTAAAGACGCCCGCGACCGAAGCCGGCTCGTCAAAGGCCATCAACAGCACATCGGTGCGGTTCTTGTACTTGATGCCCGCAGCTGCGGTCGCCATCCGCACACCGCGGATCAAAGGCATGTCGGCATAGGTTTTCGGAGCGAGGGGAGAAATGCTGGAAGACATGGCAAGGCCCGTAATGGAAGGCCCGCAAACTGCGGGCCTTGGAACAAACAACGATTGGCGAAGAGCTTACTGCTGCTCTGCCTTGTTGGCTTCTTCGTAGCCCTTGCGCAGGGCTTCGTCGACGATCTCAATCGTCTGCTCTGTCTTCGCCTTTTCGATCAGCTCGAGATACTTGTCGCGCATGACCAGCTGGCGAACCTGCTGCTCGACGGCTTCGAAGGCCGGCGGCGGCGCATCGCGCTTGTCTTCGAGAAGGATCACGTGAAAGCCGAACTGGGTCTGCACCGGCGTCTTCGTGTAGGTGCCCTTTTCGAGCGCGAAAGCCACTTCTTCAAACTCGGGGACCATTCGGCCCTTGGAGAAGTAGCCGAGGTCGCCACCTTCCGTCTTGTTCGGGTCTGTCGACTTTTCCTTGGCGATTTCGATGAAGTCCTTGCCGGCATCGAGATCGGTGATGATCTGCTTGGCCTCTTCCTCGGTCTTCACCAGGATGTGGCGGGCGCGCACTTCTTCCTGCTTGGGAAGCGCGGCGACTTCCTGGTCGTAGCGTGCCTTCACTTCGTCTTCGGTCACGGCATCAACGACGTTCTTCTTGAAGAAGGCGTTGTGCAGTTCGCGTTCGGCGATGAAAGCAAGGCGACGCTTGTATTCCGGATCATCCTGCAGACCGGCGGCGGTCGCATTTGCGGCAAGCAGCTTGACGTCGATTGCGCCGGAAAGGGCAGCGACCTTCTTCTGCTCGTCGGGAAGCTGTGCGAGCTGCGGATCGAGGTTGGCGATCGCCAGATCGAGTTCGGACTGGGTGATCTCGAGATCACCGACCTTTGCGACGACAGTGGCGTCCTGGGCGAAAGCCGCACCGGTGAGGGCCGAGAGGGAAACGCAGGCGGCAAGCACGATTTTGTTGAGGCGAAGCATGAAAGACCTTTCGGATGGTGAACCGTTTCAAGACCGTTCGAATCGGGCAAAAGATTGTCAGATGCCCGGCGACCGAGGGGATTTGGCACCAGCCTGCGCCGTTGACATCATTCGACCCCCCTCTTATCTGTCACGCAACCTCGCGTCCAGAGTAGTTTCAGGGCGCCTTGTGCCTATTCGTCCCCGCTAATGGTGGTTCGAAAGGTACGTCAACGATATGACGAAGGTCAGAAAGGACCATCGATATGGTCAGTCTTGGTGGACTTGCGCGCAAAATCTTCGGATCGTCAAACGACCGTCGCGTGAAATCCTATAACCCGCGAGTCGCTCAGATCGCAGCCCTTGAAGAAAAGGTGAAGGCGCTGACCGACGAACAGCTCGCCGCCAAGACGGCTGAGTTCCGGGCAGAACTGGCCGCCGGCAAGACGCTGGACGATATCCTGGTACCGGCCTTCGCCGTCGCTCGCGAAGGTGCCCGCCGCGCACTCGGCATGCGTCCTTTCGACGTCCAGCTGATCGGCGGTATGATCCTCAACGACAATTCGATTGCCGAAATGAAGACGGGCGAAGGCAAGACGCTGGTCGCGACACTTGCCGTCTACCTGAACGCGCTCGAGGGCAAGGGTGTCCACGTCGTCACAGTCAACGACTACCTCGCCCGCCGTGACGCCGCGACGATGGCGAAGATGTACGGCTTCCTCGGGCTGACCACCGGCGTCATCGTCCATGGTCTCTCCGACGACGAGCGCCGCGCGGCTTACGCCTGCGACGTCACCTATGCGACCAACAACGAGCTCGGCTTCGACTATCTGCGCGACAACATGAAGTATGAGCGCGGCCAGATGGTGCAGCGCGGTCACAACTTCGCGATCGTCGACGAAGTCGACTCGATCCTGGTCGACGAGGCCCGCACGCCGCTGATCATCTCCGGCCCGCTCGACGACCGCTCCGACCTCTACAACACCATCGACGCCTTCATCCCGATGCTGTCGGAGGAAGACTACGAGATCGACGAGAAGCAGCGCGCGGCCAACTTCTCGGAAGTCGGCACAGAAAAGCTCGAAAATCTCCTTCGCGAGGCAGGCCTCCTGAAGGGCGAGAGCCTCTACGACGTCGAAAACGTTGCGATCGTCCACCACATCAACAACGCGCTGAAGGCCCATAAGCTGTTCCAGCGCGACAAGGACTACATCGTCCGCAACGACGAGATCGTCATCATCGACGAATTCACCGGCCGCATGATGCCGGGTCGCCGCTATTCGGAAGGCCAGCATCAGGCGCTCGAGGCCAAGGAAAAGGTGCAGATCCAGCCTGAGAACCAGACGCTCGCCTCGATCACCTTCCAGAACTATTTCCGCATGTACAAGAAGCTCGCCGGCATGACCGGTACGGCGGCGACCGAAGCGGAAGAGTTCGGCAACATCTACGGTCTCGATGTCCTGGAAGTCCCGACCAACCTGCCGATCAAGCGTATCGACGAGGATGACGAGGTTTACCGGACCGTCGAGGAAAAGTTCAAGGCGATCATCGAGGAAATCAAGGCCGCCAGCGAGCGCAACCAGCCGGTTCTCGTCGGCACCACATCGATCGAAAAGTCCGAACTGCTCGCCACCATGCTGAGCCAGTCGGGCTTCAAGGACTTCAAGGTCCTGAACGCCCGCTACCATGAGCAGGAAGCCTATATCGTGTCGCAGGCCGGCGTTCCCGGTGCCGTGACGATCGCCACCAACATGGCCGGTCGTGGTACCGACATCCAGCTCGGCGGCAATCTCGATATGCGCCTCGAGCACGAACTGGCCGAGATCGAGCCGGGTCCGGAGCGCGATGCGAAGACCGAAGCCATCAAGGCTGAGATCGCTGCCCTCAAGCAGAAGGCGCTCGAAGCCGGCGGCCTCTACGTCATCGCCACTGAGCGTCACGAAAGCCGCCGCATCGACAACCAGCTGCGCGGCCGTTCCGGCCGTCAGGGTGACCCGGGACGGTCGAAGTTCTACCTGTCGCTCCAGGACGACCTGATGCGCATCTTCGGCTCCGACCGCATGGACAGCATGCTGCAGAAGCTCGGCCTGAAGGATGGTGAAGCGATCGTCCATCCCTGGATCAACAAGGCGCTGGAACGCGCCCAGAAGAAGGTCGAAGCCCGCAACTTCGACATCCGCAAGAATCTTCTGAAGTATGACGACGTCATCAACGATCAGCGCAAGGTGATCTTCGAACAGCGCATCGAACTGATGGATGCGACCGATGTCTCCGCGACCGTCACCGACATGCGCCACGAAGTCATCGAGACCATGGTCGGCATCCATGTGCCCCCGAACGCCTATGCCGAACAGTGGGACGTCGCCGGCCTGAAGCAGAAGGTCGCGACCACCCTCAATCTCGACCTGCCGGTCGATGCCTGGGCCGCCGAGGAAGGCATTGCCGAGGACGACATCTACAACCGCATCATGGAAGCCGCCGACAAGGCCTATGCCGACAAGGCCGAGCGCTTCGGCGCCGAATTGATGACCTATGTCGAGCGCTCTGTCGTACTGCAGACCATCGACAACCTGTGGCGCGAGCACATCGTCAACCTCGACCACCTGCGCTCTGTCGTCGGTTTCCGCGGCTATGCCCAGCGCGACCCGCTGCAGGAATACAAGGCTGAAGCCTTCGAACTCTTCCAGGCCCTGCTTGCCAACCTGCGCGATGCCGTGACCACGCAGATGTCGCGCGTCGAACTGGTTCGCGATCCGCCGCCGGCCCCGACCCCGCCGCCGATGCAGGCCCACCACATCGACGCCACCACCGGCGAGGACGATGTCGGCGAAGGCTCTGCCGTTCCCGCCGGCGACCGCGATCCCCAGGATCCGAAGAGCTGGGGCACCGTCGGTCGCAACGAGCCCTGCCCCTGCGGCTCCGGCAAGAAGTACAAGCACTGCCACGGCGCGCTCGAAGCGTGACCGCGAGGGCTTGAGGCTTTCTCAACCTTTCGCTCTTAGCCTCTGACAAAAAGGGGAACCGCGCCAAACGGCCCGGTTCCTTTTTCCTTTGGAGGGCTTGATGTCGGCTGTGACAGCGCGGGAGCACCAGTGGGATTGGCTGCGCGCCTTCCTGATGCTCCTCGGCATCCCCTACCACGCCGCCATGGCCTATAACGCCCGCGTCCTCTGGGACATTCAATCACCCGAAAAGAGCGAGATCCTGACCTTCCTGAGCGGCGTGCTCGTGACCTTCCGCATGCCCGCCTTCTTCATGGTCGCAGGCTACTTCGCCGCCATGATGCTGGAAAGGCGCGAGCCTGCACCCTGGCTCCGCGGTCGTATCATTCGCCTCGGCATCCCCTTCGTCACCGGGCTGGTGCTGCTTGCACCGATCCAGATCGCCTTGATCGACCTCGAAAGTGCCCTTCTCGGCGCAAGCTCGATGACCGCGGCGCTCGATCAGGTTGGCCGGGACCTCGTCCAGCCCGGCGCCAACTGGGTCATGCATCTCTGGTTCCTACCAGCGCTCCTCGCCTATAGCGGGATACTGGTGCTTCTCACGGCCGGTCGTCGGTTCGAACGAGTTTGTCGTCTCATCAAGCAGTCCGAAGTGAACTGGCGGACGCACGCAAAGCTGGCGCTACTGTCTCTGGTCCTCGCGACGACAGCATGGGAGGTGATGATCCACCTCGCGCATCAGGACATGCTGACGCGCCAGGGTGCCCTTCCCTATCTGCTCGCCCATGGCATCGATCCCTATCTCCGCTACCTGCCATTCTTCCTGATCGGCACCGTCCTGCGGGCCTCGCCGGATATCCGCCGGGCACTCGTCTGGACGAAGGGCTACCGCCTTCCGGCTTTCGGCGCGGTCGCCGCGATCCTTGCCGCAGCACTGCGCGGAGTGGAAGCCGGCGATTGGGGCATCGCCTACAACGCGCTCGACGGTGCGGCCGCGATCCTCCTGAGCCTCGTTCTCATCGGCATCGCCGAACGCTTCTGGAACCGCCCGGAACCGCGCATCGACCGCATCGTCGATGCCTCCTTCAGCATCTATCTGCTGCACCATCCCACCATCTATGCGCTTGCGGCACTCTTCATCCTGGCGGAATGGCCGCCGGTCGTGGAGTTCCTCCTGATCTGCCTCGCGACCTTCTTCCTCTCGTATGGCATCCACCGCCTGATCCGCCGCTCACCCCTGGCGCTTTTCCTCTTCAACGGCGTGCCGATGTCCGGCAAGACCCGGGACGACGGGCGACCGCAAGGCAGCATCACCACACTTCGTTAACCCTGATCTGTCATCACTGGAGGCCATACCCGACCCAGCGAGAAGTATTGCGTCCGTACCGATGACTGTTCTGGAAACAGCGGAAAAATGGTTGCCCGCGGGCCCGCGTCTGGTACGCGCGCTCCGCGCTGAAGACGAGACGGCCCGCGCCCAGCGCATGGCCGCGATCGCCTTCGCCATCCGCGTCATCAGCGCCGCTATCGCCTTCGTTTCGCAGATCATCCAGGCCCGTCTGATGGGCGAATTCGAATACGGCATTTTCGTCTTCGTCTGGGTTCTGGTCGTTCTCGCCGGCAATTTCTCCTGCCTCGGCTTCCACACCGCCGTCATCCGCTTCCTGCCGCAATACGACCAGGACAAGGCCGATGCCGAGATCCGCGGCTTGACCTCCACCGCACGCCTCTTTGCCATGACGAGCGCCAGCATCCTGGCACTCGGCGGCATCGCGGCCCTGCATTTCTTCGGCAGCAGCATCGAGCACTATTACCTCGTGCCGCTCTTCCTTGCCGTTTTCGCCCTGCCGATGATCGCGCTTGGCGATGTGCTCGATGGCACCGCCCGGGCCAATCGCTGGGCCGTGCTCGGCTTGAGCCCCACCTATATTGTCCGCCCCGCCCTGATCCTTGCGTTCATGCTGCTCGCCGTGGCAAGCGGCAGACCGGCAACCGCAGTCACCGCCATGCAGGCAGCACTTGCCGCAACCTATCTCGCGACGCTGGGACAGTTCCTGCTCGTCGATCGACGCTTGTTGAACCGCTACGACCGTGGCGATCGCAAGGTCGATTTTGCCAGCTGGTTCAAGGTTGCCCTGCCGATCTTCTTCATCGAGGGCTTCGGCTTTCTCCTCACCAATTCCGATGTCATCGTCGTTGGCCTTTACCTGCCGCCAGACCAGGTCGCCGTCTATTTCGCAGCCGCCAAGACCATGGCACTCATGCAATTCGTCTTCTTCGCCGTGAAAGCCGGAGCCACGCCGCGTTTCTCGACCCTGATGGCCGAGGGAAACAGCCAGGGCCTCGCCGGTTTTGCGGGAACGGCCGCGCGCTGGAGCTTCTGGCCCTCGCTGGCCGTCGGCATCGTCGTCCTGATGCTCGGCGAGATGTTGCTCGGTCTCTTCGGTTCCGCCTTTACCGCCGGATACCTGCTGATGGTGATCCTCTTTGCCGGCAATATGGCCAAAGCCTTGGTCGGTCCGGCCGAAATGCTCCTGACCATGGCCGGGCGCCAGCAGCTCTGCGTCGCGGTCTATTCGGTGGCTCTCGCCTGCAATATCGGCCTCAATATTACGCTGATCCCCGCCTGGGGACTCGCCGGCGCCGCCACCGCGACCGCCACGGCCATGGCCGTGGAAGCCATCCTGCTGCATGTCGCGGTCCGCCGCGCACTCGGGATCGTCGTCTTCGCCTTTGCCGATCCGCATGCCCTGACGCCCCCCACGGAGGCCGTCCGCCCATGACCGACAGCATCTACGACGAGAGCATGAACAGCGGCGCCAACCGCCTGGTCGGCAGCCTGGCAGGTGCCCGCGTAAAGCCCGTTGCGGAGACCGAGGTCGCCACCGGCCGCCCCGGCCGTCGTCTGAGCGTCTATCCGAGCCAGATGGGCTACGAGCTTCAGGACGAACTCGACTACCTGACCTATCGGGTGATGGAAGCCAATGTCTTCTTCGCCCCCCGCTTCCTCGCCCCGGCCATGCCGCGGCTCGAGGAGCGCCAGGTGCGTTTTGCCGTCATCCGTGACGAGGACGAGCGGCGCTCGCGCCTGCGCCTTCTCTTTCCCTTCTCGATCGAAAAGCCCGGCTTCTCCGTCGGTCCCTCGATCATTCGCGTCTGGGCCAATCCCTTCGGGCCGCTCGGCACGCCGCTGGTCGATGCCGAAGGGGCGGCGGAGACCATCGACAATATGCTCGATGCACTTGTGGCGCCGGAGATGCGCCTTCCCAACGTGCTCGTCATTCCGGATCTGCGCCTCGAAGGACGTTTCGCCCAGCTCGCCCGTGCCGTGGCGCTCGCCCGCGACCTGCCTCTGACCGTCACCAACGAATATCAACGGCCCATGCTGCAGAGCTATGTGGATGGCCCCGCCTATCTGCAGTCGACGCTCAGCAAGAGCCACCTGCGCGAGATGCGGCGCCAGGCGAAGCTCCTCTCCGCCCAGGGAACGTTGAGCTACAACGTCGCCCGCCAGCCGGAAGAGATCCGTCTGCGGATGGAAGAGTTTCTGGCGCTGGAAGCGAGCGGCTGGAAAGGTCGCAAGCGCTCCGCCATGGTCAACGACCGCCTGCGTGCAGCCTTTGCCCGCGAGGCCATCACCAATCTTGCCGAGGCCGATGCCGTGCGTATCCACACGCTCGACCTTGATGGTCGCGCGATCGCCTCCATGGTCGTCTTCATCATGGCCGGCGAGGCCTATACCTGGAAGACCGCCTATGACGAGCGCTATGCAAGGTTCTCGCCCGGCAAGCTGTTGATGGCGGATCTCACCGAATGGCATCTCGATGATGCCAACATCGAGCGTACCGACAGCTGTGCGGCCCCCGATCACCCGATCATGAGCCGCTTCTGGGCGGAGCGCGAGGCCATGGGAACCCTGGTGATCGGCCTGAAAACAAATGCCGACCGTGACGTGCGTCAGGTCGGTGCACAGCTGCACATGTATCGCAACACGCGCAACATCGCCCGCATCCTGCGCGACAAGGTACTCAATCGCCGCTTCGGCGGCTGATCGCCGCGGTAGCATTGAGCGATCTCCACCGCATCAGCTCGCCTTGGCGATCTCCTGATCCCGCAGCAACCGACGGATCACCTTGCCGCTGGTCGTCAGCGGAAGCTCGGTGACGAATTCCACCTCGCGCGGATATTCGTGCATCGACAACCGGCTCTTCACCCAGTCGCGGATCTCCGCCGACAAGGCCGCCTGCGCTGTGTATCCGTCCTGCAGCACGACGAAGGCCTTGACGATCTCGGTCCTTAGAGGATCCGGTTTGCCGATGACGGCTGCGAGCCGGACGGCCGGGTGCCCGATCAGGCAGTCCTCGATCTCGGCCGGTCCGATTCGATAGCCAGACGACGTGATCACGTCGTCGTCGCGGCCGAAAAACTGCACATAGCCGTCTTCGTCCTGGCGTCCAAGATCGCCGGTCTTCATCCAGTCGCCGACGAATTTCTCCTCCGTCGCCTTGGGATTATTCCAGTAGCCGAGGAACATCACCGGATCCGGACGCTTGATCGCCACCTGACCCGTTTCGCCGGCCGGCAATTCCCGACCCTCGGCATCGATGATCGCGACGTCATGGCCCGGCACCGCCTTGCCGATGAAGCCGCCCTTGGAGACCCCGAGATGGGCCGCCGAGGACAGCACGAAATTGCATTCCGTCTGGCCGTAGAACTCGTTGGGCACGATGCCGAGCGCCGTCTTCACCCATTCATAGGTTTCCCGCCCGAGCGACTCGCCCGCTGACCCGATACTGCGCAGCACAAGATCATAGGCCTCGCGGGGCTTGTCGACCGCCTTCAGCAGCCGGAGCGCGGTCGGCGGGATGAAGGCATTGCGCACCTTCATCGCGGCCATGATCCGGAAGGCCATGTGCGGATCGAATTTCTGCGCCGGCGAGGAAACGACCGGCACGCCGAGCATCAGCGCCGGCAGAAGCGCATTGAGCAGACCACCGGCCCAAGCCCAGTCGGAGGGTGTCCAGATCTTGTCGTCAGGCTGCGGCAGATAGTCATGCGCCAGCTGAAAGCCGGGGATGTGACCGGCCAGAACGCGATGCCCGTGCAGCGCGCCCTTGGGTGGCCCCGTCGTCCCCGAGGTGTAGATCATCAGCGCCGGCATATCGGGACCGCTTTCGGCGATCTCGAAGACATCAGGCCCTCGGTCGATCAGTGCCCGCAACGCGATGACGTCGGGACCGGCACCATCGATGGAAATCACTCTTTGCAGGGCAGGAAGGCGTGCCTTGATCGTCTTCAGCCGCTGTAATCCGAAGGCGTTCGTCACGATGACCTTGGCCCCGGCATCCCGCAGCCGGTATTCCAGCGCATCTTCGCCGAAGAGCAGCGCCAGCGGCAGCGCAATCGCACCCATCTTGTAGATCGCCACATGCGCGATCACGGTCTCGAAACATTGCGGCAGAAGCAGCGCCACCCGATCCCCGGCCACGACGCCGAGGTCGGCCAATCCATGCGCGAGTGCCGAGGATTGCGCCGCAAGCGCGCCATAGGTCATCGTGAGGTGGTCGCCGTCGGGCGAGAAATGTTGAAGACAGATGCGCTCGGGCGCCTTTGCGGCCCAATCGTCGGACACCACCCGCCCGATGTTGAATTTGGCAGGGATGTCCCAACGAAAATCGCGGCGAAGCGCCTCGAATGTATCGCGCGGCTCAAGCAGCATGGCTGAGATTCCGGATCGTCATGCTGTATCTGCTAACATTCATCTCGCAGATGCACAATAACGGGCTGAATTGAGCGTTAATCACCTATCCAGCAGTGGCTGCGCATTTGACGCCACTTGCCGCAACGACGAGCAGAACTGAAGGACTTTCATCCGGAGGTCTTGGGCAGCGACGGAGGCCGCCCGGGCACTCAGGCCTTGCTCTGGGTCGCTTCCGCGCGCATCAAGGCAACCAGTGCCTTCAACTCACCGGCACGCACCATCTGGGCTGGCGTGCGACCGCCGAAAGCGTCCAGATGCTGGCTGCGGTACCACTTTTCGGCGGTTTCCTTTGAGCCGAGCCGCTTCAACGCAAGCGTCAGAACCAGTGCCTTGGAATCGGCGGGCGAAACCGTACCGGCCTCGATCGCCGCATCGATACGTGCGACCTGCGACTGGACTGACTGCTGCCGTAGCTGCTGGCGCATAGCCGCAATCTGCGGCGCGACAGGCGCCACGATGTTGATCTTCTGCTTTCCGTCAACAGCAGCGAGAGGCGACGCGGCCGGGGATGCAGCCGTCTGCGGCTTGCCTTTGCCCTTGGCGGCAACGGGCTGAGTCGGCGCCTTCGGCAACAGGCCGGCATCCACCACCACCTGCTGCACAGGCTGCGCCATACGGATCTTCTTGCCGGTATTGCTCATGCCTTCTGCCTTTTTGAGATTGTGGTGCCCCATGCCGGAATCGAACCAGCACTCCTTTCGGAACTCGATTTTGAGTCGAGCGCGTCTACCAGTTCCGCCAATGGGGCACATGAGCGTCGGATGGACAGCGCCGGACTATACGAGCCGGGGTGCAGCGGTCAACGCCTTTTTCGAGATCCCTTCACGCAATCGTTCACCGCTCGCGTCCGACGCGGCGCCAGCACCATTTACACGCAGCCATGCGCCCCCTAGAACGCCGTGAACCATCTACCCACGGAAGCCTCAATGCTGCGTCGTATGTATGATTGGACGATGTCACTTGCCGGCACTCGCCACGCCGATCGGGCCCTTGCTGGCGTCTCGTTCATCGAAAGCTCCTTCTTTCCGATCCCGCCGGATGTCCTGCTCATTCCGATGGTCATCAAGCGCCGGGACCACTGGTTCCGGCTGGCCCTTCTCTGCACGCTTGCATCCGTCCTAGGTGCATTTCTCGGTTATGCCATCGGCATGTTCCTGTTCGAGGCAATTGGGCGCCCTATCCTCGCTTTCTACGGCAAGGAGGATGCCTTCGAACAGGTGGCGGGCTGGTACAACACCTGGGGTGGCTGGGGTGTGCTCTTTGCTGCGATCACACCTTTCCCCTACAAGGTCCTGACCATCTTCTCCGGCGCCACGGGGCTGAATTTCCTCGTTTTCACCATTGTCAGCATCATTGGCCGCGCGTTCCGTTTCTTCCTCGTAGCCTTCCTGCTGAAGCTCTATGGCGAACCCATTCGCCTCTTCATCGAGAAATATCTCGGTCTTCTTTTTACCCTTTTCATGCTGCTGCTGATCGGCGGCTTCTACCTCGTGAAATTCGCCCTATGAGAGTGTTGCAGATGAACTCGATCCTGATACCCCTGAAGTCCGATGGCGCGCTTGCCGCCTTGCTTACCTTCGGCATGGCACTCGTCGTGGGCTCCGCGCTCGGCTTCGAGCATATCGGCGGCTATATCCCCTGTGCGCTCTGCCTGATGCAGCGCAATCCCTACTATATCGGCATTGGATTGGGCGTCCTGGCCATCCTCTCCGCCGTCTTCCGGCTGCCGCCAGTCGTCACGAAGCTCCTGCTGATCGCCATCGCCATCACCATGCTGATCAGCGTCGGCATGGGCATCTACCATTCTGGCGTCGAGTGGAAGTTCTGGGAAGGCCCGTCGACCTGCGCGATCGGCGCAACCGGTGGCGACACGCCCGTCAACGTGCTGGAAGCCTTGAACGCCACCAAGGCGCCCTCCTGCACCGAAGCAACGCTTCGCGTGCTGGGACTGTCCTTCGCCGGATGGAATGTGCTGACGAGTGCAGCCCTCGCAGCCCTTGCGCTCTGGGGCGTCTTCCGCAAGCCCGCCGTCTGAAGCGGATCCAAGGCGGCGCAATCGCGCCGCCGCCACTCGAGCGGATACGAGCCTTACGGCTGCAGCTCGGTATCCCAGTAGAGATAGTCCATCCAGCTTTCGTGCAGGTAGTTCGGCGGGAAGAGCCGGCCGTTGTTGTGCAGGTCCTGCACCGTCGGCCGGTAGGGCGCCTGATGCGGATGCATGCCGGCCTGCCTGGGGAGCTTCGATCCCTTGCGCAGATTGCACGGCGAGCAGGCCGCGACGACATTCTCCCAGGTCGTCTCACCGCCATGGGCGCGCGGAATGACATGGTCGAAGGTCAGGTCGTCGGGCGAACCGCAATACTGGCATTCGAACTTGTCGCGCAGGAAGACATTGAAGCGCGTGAAGGCCGGATTCCGGGTCGGCTGAACATAGGTCTTGAGGCTGACCACGCTCGGCAGTCGCATCGAGAAACTCGGCGAGCAGACGGAGTGATCATACTCGGCGATGATGTTCACACGGTCGAGGAAGACCGCCTTGATCGCGTCCTGCCAGGACCAGAGCGACAAGGGATAATAACTCAGTGGCCGGTAGTCGGCATTCAGAACGAGCGCCGGCAGGGCCTGGGGAGAAACTGCAATCGTCAAGGGGTACTCCTGATCGATTCGGCATCTGCCCTTCTATATTAGGTCCGTTGTTACAGCATTGTGAAGCCTGAATCTTTGAGCCGCCTTGCGACGTCTCGGCGCGCCCCTCAGCGGGGCAAGGCAGTACGACCTGTGATGCGGGCATAATGCGCCCAGAACAGCCGTGCAGCGACTGATCGGACGGGCGCCCAGGCTTCAGCCAGCTCCGCCACAAGTTCGGGGGCAGGCCGTTCTCCGGCAAAGAAAACATCGCCCACCGATATCCTGAGTGCCACGTCGCCGACCGGGAATATGTCAGGATGGCCGCCGCAGAACATCAGGTAAACCTCGGCCGTCCAGGGGCCGATACCCTTCAGACCAGTCAGCGCTGCGATCGCGGTCTCCGCCGGCATTTCCGCCAGCTCATCGAGCCGGAAGGGTCCGCCGAGATCGGCCTTGGCGGCCTCTTCCAGCGCCTGCGCCTTGCCGCGCGACAGGCCGAAGGTCCCGATCAGTTCCGGGCCGAGCGCCAGATAATCTTCCGCCAGCGGCCGGTTTCCCAAGACCGCCGTCATACGCCGCCATATCGCGTCGGCGCTGGCCCGCGACACCATCTGCGAGACGATGATCGAGGCGAGCCCAGCAAATCCCGGCGGCGACAGGCGAAGCGGCAGCGGACCGCAGGCGTCTGCGATCGGACAGAGCCGGGGATCGCGTGTCAGCAAAAGGGAAAGCCCCGCAGCGAGATCGGCCTCGCATCGGATCGTCGTCAAACCCGTCCCCTTTTCCTCATTCCACTCTCATGCGAAGGAAAAGCATGACCGAACGCGATCGTCAAACCACCGGACAGGATGCCCCCGTCTTTCGTTTCGCGCCTAGCCCCAATGGCCGGCTGCATCTCGGCCATGCGCTCTCTGCTCTGTTGAACGCCGATATGGCCGAAAAAATGGGCGGGTGCCTTCTGCTGCGCATCGAGGATATAGATCTGACGCGCTGCACGCCGCACCTCGATCAGGCGGTTATCGAGGATCTCATGTGGCTCGGCATCCCCTTCGAACGGCCCGTCCGCCGCCAGTCGGAGCATTTCCCGCTCTATCGCGAAGCTCTCGATAGGCTGCAAGCAATGGGGCTGGTCTATCCCGCCTTCCTGACCCGCGGCGAGGTGAAGGCCCGTGTCTCGGCCTTCGAGCGCGAGGGTGGCCTGTGGCCACGCGACCCCGACGGCGCGCCGCTCTATCCGACAGAGGAGCGCATGCTGTCAGAGGCAGAGCGGGCCGAAAAACTGGCAACGGTCGAACGTTATGCCTGGCGGCTCGACATCGACAAGGCGCAGCGTCTCATCGGAAAACCTCTCACCTGGCAGGAAACCGGCGACGGGCCGGGAGGCGAGATCGAGGTGGATCCGGCCGCCTGGGGTGATGTGGTGCTCTGGCGCTCCGACGCGCCGGCAAGTTACCACCTGGCCGTCACGGTCGATGATGCAGCCCAGGGCGTCACCCATGTGGTGCGTGGCCTCGACCTCTTCCATGCGACATCGATCCATCGCCTGCTGCAGACCCTGCTCGGCCTGCCCGAGCCCCTCTACCACCATCACCGGCTGATCCCTGGGCCCGATGGCCGCAAGCTGTCGAAAAGCCTCGGCGACACGGCCTTGTCGGCGCTCAGAGCAGAGGGCAAGACGCCGTCAGATATTCGCGCCATGGTCGGGATTTGAGATCCCGCCTTCCGGCAGGGTCTTGACCGGCACCACCTTGAATTTCATTAGCGCCGCGTTGAATTCTGCGCCGATGATGAAGATCGCGCCGACCATGTAGAGAAAGACCAGCACGATCATGATCGAGGCAAGACCGGCATAGGTCGCCGCATAATTGGCGAAAGCGGCGAGGTAGTAGGCAAACAGAAGCGCGCCGACGAGCCAGAGCGCCAGCGTCAGGAGCACGCCAGGCAATACGTCGATCAGTCGCCGCCGGCCGGCCGGCAGGCCGAGATGGAAGACCACGAGCGCCAGAACGAGGAAAAGAACCGTTCCGTAAACCCGCCAGTTGGCGACGGTCGCGAGAAAATCCTTGAGGAAGGGAAAGAGGTTTTCCGCATAAGCCAGCGCCACGGGCACGGCGACGAGGAGCGCGCTGATCGCTGCCAGCACGACGACGGCGGCCAGCACGAAACCGAGGCTGACGAGCCGCGTCACATACCACGGTCGCGTCTCCGCCACGCGGTAAGCGCGGTTGAGCGAGACGCGCAGCGCCTCCACCCCGTTCGACGCGAAATAGGCGGCAGCCAGCACAGAGATGGTCAGAAGCCCACCGCGCGGAATAGTCAGCACCTGCACCACCTGGTCGGACAGCGGCTTGGCGATGGTCTCCGGCCAGGTGTCGAAAATCAGATGCACCGCCGTCTCGGCGAACTGGTCGGCGCCGAGGAAACTCGCAAGCGCCGTACCGAAGATCAGGAATGGAAAAAGCGCGAGAATAGCCGACAGCGCGACATGGCTCGCCATCGCCCAGCCGTCGTCCTCGGTGAAATGCCAGAACGCGTCAAAGCCGACCTTGTAGAGCATACGCAGGAAAGTCGGCATCCAGTCTCCTCAAGAACGCGGGGCACGATTGCAGGCTGGGGCCGAATATGGGAAACCCATCGCCGTTTGCAAAGCAATAACGAGGTTTTCCCCGTGAAGAGCATCATCGTCACCGGTTGTTCCTCCGGCATCGGCGCCTATTGTGCCGAGGCCCTCAAGCGTGACGGCTGGCGGGTCTTTGCGACGGTGCGCAAGCCGGAAGACCTGGGCGCGCTCGAGGCGAAGGGCATTGAGGCCCTCCTCCTGGATTACACCGATCAAGCCAGCATCGAAGCCCTTGTCGCGACCGTGTTCGAGCGCACCGGCGGCCGGCTCGACGCGCTCTTCAACAATGGCGCCTATGGCCAAGCGGGTGCGGTGGAGGATCTGCCGACGGAAGCGCTGAGGGAGCAGTTCGAGACCAATCTCTTCGGCTGGCACGATCTGACCCGCCGGGTGATCCCGGCGATGCGGGCACAAGGAGAGGGCCGCATCGTGCAATGCTCCTCGATCCTCGGCATCATCCCCTATCGGTGGCGCGGCGCCTATACGGCCTCGAAGTTTGCGCTCGAGGGCCTCTCGCTCACGCTTCGCATGGAACTCGAGGGCTCCGGCGTGCAGGTGAGCCTGATCGAACCCGGCCCGATCGAAAGCCGCTTCACCGCCAATGCGCTCCACCACATCCGCCGCGTGATCGATCTGGAAAACTCCGTGCATGCCGAGGATTACCGCCGTCAACTGGCGCGACTCGATGGCACAGGCCCCGTCAACCGCCACAAACTCGGGCCGGAGGCCGTCTACAAAGTCCTCACCCACGCCTTGACCGCCCGCCGCGCCCGCCCACATTATCTCGTGACCAAGCCGGCCAAGCAGGGGGCCCTGATCAAACGCTGGCTGCCGGCAGACCTCTTTTATCGACTGATGCGCTCGCTGGACTGACCGGCGACGAACAAAGGCTCATCCCACGTTATGTCCACATTCACCTATGTCCTCGCCATCATCGTCATGGGGCTCGTCGCCCTTGTCCTCGTTCGAGGCCTCTTCAACATGCTGAAGGGCGGCGACGGCAATACATCCAACAAGCTGATGCAGGCCCGTATCGTGCTGCAGGCGATCGCGATCGCGCTGATCATGCTGACACTCTGGCTGACGGGCGGGGGACGCTGAAACCATGGTCAAACTCAACAAGATCTACACCCGCACCGGCGATGACGGCACCACGGCACTGGTCACCGGCCCGCGCCGCCTGAAGCACGACCTGCGCGTCGACGCCTATGGCACGATCGACGAGACCAATTCGGCGATCGGCATCGCCCGGCTCCACACGGGAGAGATGCCGGAACTCGACGCCATGCTGATGCGCATCCAGAACGATCTCTTCGACCTCGGCGCGGACCTCGCGGCCCCGGAAACCGGCGAGGTTCTGTCCTACGAGCCGCTCCGCGTCATCGAGGCCCAGGTCGACCGGATCGAGAAGGAAATCGACCAGCTGAACGCCGATCTCGATCCGCTGAAATCCTTCATCCTCCCCGGCGGCACGCCGGCTGCAGCCTATCTGCATCTGGCCCGCACCACCTCCCGCAGGGCTGAGCGCATCATGGTCGAACTCTCCCGTTTTGACGGCGAGGAAGTGGGCGCGCCGGCGCTGAAATATGTGAACCGGCTGTCGGACTTTTTGTTCGTGGCGGCACGTCATGCGAATGACGGCGGAAAGGCGGATATTCTGTGGGTGCCGGGGAAAAACAGGTAGGCGACGATATATCTCCCCCCTTGCTGGGGAGACTTCGGAGCGTTGGCCGAAGCCCAGAAATCGATCCAGTGAATCGATATCAGCGAACGGAGGCCTGAGCGCGACGCCGCGCGAAGGCTGTGAGAGGAATTGGCCCGATCAGGGCCAAACCTCAGATTTCGCACGAGGGGGCTTAGTGAGGTTTCTTCCTCGGGAACTTTGCCCCTCTCTTGGAAAATCTGAAGTTTAGGCGGCTTGCGCTCGCCTAAGCCTTCGATTTTCCGTTCTCCCCCACAAGGGGTGAGATAGGACCCCGTAGGCGCTTCGGCTCCCTCATGCTGAGGTGCCCGCGTGAAGCGCGGGCCTCGAAGCATCGCTCTTTCTTTTTGTATCTGTGGCCTCGCCCTTCGAGGCCGGGCACGCCCGGCACCTCAGGGTGAGGGTGATCTGTCGATTTCAAAAATCCCAAGCTTCGCCGCCGGTCGGGATCGCTCCCTCCGGATAGGCTGAAACTTGTCTCGGACGAGGCGCCAGAAGCAACCTGTCTAAGTAAGTAATGTGGCTCCTTCCGGCGCCTCGTTCGGCGTTTTTTCCCGCTGCATGCGTCTCTCTGGCAAGGCGGCGACGGTCTTCGGGACCTTCGTCCCGAGGAATGACCGGGCGCGGGTCCGGCTGCGGCGTCACCGTGAGATGACGCGTCAGCCTGGCCGGTGGCCCGGGAGGTTCCCGCCGGATGGTGCACCAATCCGACCGGGACCCTCGCCCGGGGGATGTTGGTCTGGTCATTTGCGACCGGCCATCATCCCCGCCGTTTAATTCGCCCCGCCGTCTGGATGTTCGCGACGGCGTTGGCGCCTTGTCTGTGTGCCTCTGAGGCACGTCCTTCCGATCGGGGTATCCGGTGAAGAGGCATCCGACCCCGTCACCTTAGTATCCAGCCCCACGTCCGGAGGGAGACCGTTGCAGCGGGCCGGGACTTCGAGTCTGCGACAACCCTCCACCCCGGCGCCGGCCCCGCCTCGCCTGACATCGCATCGTCAGGTGTATCCGAGGGCGGGACGGGGATGAGTCTACGAGGGTGGAAATGGGCGGGGATGAAAAAACATATCGGGGTTTGATTTTACTTGGGATTTTCTCAAACTCATCCCCCTTTTTTCAGGCGGATACGTCGAGTTTGTAGCTTTGCCCCTCACCCTACCCTCTCCCCGCAGGCGGGGAGAGGGGAAGCGCCGCTCGCTTCATCCCCCCTGTCCCCATCCCCCAAGCTGCGCTAGGTTCTACGCATCCATCTCCGGCGAACCCGACGAGGCGCGATGTTCATTCCCCTGCATGACCGAAACGCGCTGAAGCACATCCGCAAGCAATATGTGACGCTGGGGCTGATTCTGGCCAATGTCGTGACCCATGCGCTGGCGACGCTGGCGCCGGAGGCGCTCTACGAGATCGGGGTTTATGGCATGGGCTTCATCCCGGCCGTCGCCTTCGATATTGCCGAGCTCGATCCGCGGCTGGTGCTGGTGCCGGAGGGGGCGACCTACGTCACCTATTCCTTCCTGCATGGAAGCTGGCTGCATCTGGGCTCCAACATGCTTTTCCTCTGGGTCTTCGGCGACAATGTCGAGGATGCCATGGGGCACTTCAAGTTTCTGTTCTTCTATCTCGCCTGCGCGGCCGCCGGTGCCTTTTTCCATGCGCTGGTGGTACCAACAAGCCAGGCCCCACTGATCGGGGCGTCAGGCGCCGTCTCCGGTGTGGTGGCTGCCTATCTGATGCTCCATCCCAAGGTGCGCGTCTGGGTGCTGGTCTTCATGCGCTTTCCGCTGCCGCTCCCGGCATTCATCCCGCTTCTCTTCTGGGTGGGCCAGCAATTCGTGATGCTGGTCATCGACCGCGACAGTAATGTGTCCTGGGGCGCCCATGTTGGCGGCATCATCGCCGGGGCGATCCTGGTGCTCTTTTTGCGACGTCCGGGCGTGCCGCTCTTCGACCGGGCGATCGTGACACCCAAGGCTGTCGAGCACGCAGCGCCCACGGTTGATGTCGCGACCGTCGGCCCCTGGGGCCAAAGACCGGCCGGCCACCAGCCGGTCCGGGAGAGGGACGAGGCCGAAAACGGCGCAAAAACCACGGCATCGCAACCGGTTCGCAAGGTAACCCACTGGGGACGATGACAAGAGGTCGCGGCCGCAAAGTATTGACGTGAACGTCAACGTAAATTATTGCTGTCCGTCAAACGGCATCGATCGTTGTGTTTGGGAAAAAAATGCGTATCGATGTCGCCAATCGACAAACGGCGGAACGCATCAGCGCGCATTTTCCGACAGAAGATTTGAAGAGAGGAACCCATGAAGATACTCGTCCCAGTCAAGCGGGTTGTGGATTACAACGTCAAGATCCGCGTCAAGCCAGATGGTTCCGGCGTCGAGCTCGCCAACGTCAAGATGTCCATGAATCCGTTCGACGAGATCTCCGTCGAGGAAGCCCTGCGGCTGAAGGAAGCCGGCAAGGCCGAAGAAGTGGTGATCGTGTCGATTGGCCCGGCCAAGGCCGAGGAAACCATCCGCACCGCACTCGCCATGGGCGCTGACCGCGGCATCCTGATCGAGACAGACGAAGCCGTCGAGCCGCTCGCCGTCGCCAAGCTCCTGAAGGGCGTGGTCGAGGCTGAGGCTCCGGGCCTCGTCATCGTCGGCAAGCAGGCGATCGACGACGATTCGAACCAGACCGGCCAGATGCTGGCGGCTCTCCTCGGCTGGGGCCAGGCAACGTTTGCCTCCAAGCTCGAACTCGGCGCCGACAAGGCGACCGTGACCCGCGAAGTCGACGGCGGTCTGCAGACCATCGACGTCACGCTGCCGGCGATCGTGACGACCGACCTTCGCCTCAACGAGCCGCGTTATGCTTCGCTGCCGAACATCATGAAGGCCAAGAAGAAGCCGCTCGACAAGAAGGCTCCGGCCGATTTCGGCGTCGACGTTGCCCCGCGCCTCAAGGTTCTGAAGACCGAGGAGCCGGGTGGCCGCAAGGCAGGCATCAAGGTGAAGAGCGTCGCCGAACTGGTGGACAAGCTCAAGAACGAAGCCGGCGTATTGTAAGCGGAACGGACAGGAGAAACGTAAAATGGCTATTCTTCTTCTCGCAGAACACGACAACGCGACCGTCTCCGAACAGACCGCGAAGGCGCTCACAGCCGCCACCAAGATGGGTGGCGACGTGCATGTGCTGGTGGCAGGTTCCGGCGCCAAGGCTGCCGCCGATGCGGCCGCAAAGCTCTCGGGCGTTTCCAAGGTGCTGCTCGCCGACGACGCATCGCTCGGCAACAACCTTGCAGAGCCGCTCGCGGCCCTCATCGTTTCGCTGGCAGGTTCCTATGACACGATCATCGCGGCTGCGACCTCAGTCGGCAAGAACGTGATGCCGCGCGTCGCCGCCCTGCTCGACGTCATGCAGGTGTCTGAAATCACCGAAGTGGTTTCGGCCGACACCTTCAAGCGTCCGATCTATGCCGGCAACGCCATCCAGACCGTCCAGTCGACCGATGCCAAGAAGGTGATCACCGTTCGCACCGCCTCCTTCGCCGCTGCTGGTGAAGGTGGTTCGGCATCCGTCGAGACCATTTCGGCGGCTGCCAATCCCGGCGTATCCAGCCATGTTTCCGATGCGCTGTCCTCGTCCGACCGTCCTGAACTGGCGTCTGCCAAGATCATCATTTCCGGTGGCCGTGCGCTCGGCTCCTCGGAAAAGTTCCAGGAAGTCATCCTGCCGGTGGCCGACAAGCTCGGCGCCGCTGTCGGTGCGTCTCGTGCGGCCGTCGATGCAGGCTACGCCCCGAACGACTGGCAGGTCGGCCAGACCGGCAAGGTGGTTGCCCCGCAGCTCTACATCGCCTGCGGCATCTCCGGTGCCATCCAGCACCTTGCCGGCATGAAGGATTCGAAGGTCATCGTCGCGATCAACAAGGACGAGGAAGCGCCGATCTTCCAGGTCGCCGATTATGGCCTCGTCGCCGACATCTTCGAAGCCCTGCCGGAGCTCGAGAAGGCGCTCTGATCACCCTTTCGCACCTGCGAAAGGACTGGTCAAAGAACCCTTTGCGGTCTATCAATCAGCCGGGCCCGCGATAAACGGGCCCGGCATTTTATTGGGTGAAGTCTGGAACGGGTGAGGAGCGAGACGATGACGGGAAAGATCAGCAACGTGGGTGTCGTGGGTGCCGGCCAGATGGGCTGCGGCATCGCACAGGTCTCCGCCGCCGCCGGCTACAAGGTCACGATCTACGACCTCTCCAAGGACAGGATCGAAGCCGGTCTCGCCACGATCAACGGCAATCTCGCCCGCCAGGTAACCAACGGCAAGATCACCGATGAACAGCGCAAGGCGGCCCTTGCCCTGATTTCGGGCTCGTCCGACGTCAACGACCTCGCCCCAGCCGATCTCGTCATCGAGGCGGCGACCGAAGATGAAAGCGTCAAGCGCAAGATCTTCGCCGCCCTCTGCCCGGTGCTCAAACCCGAAGCGCTGATCGCGACCAACACCTCCTCTTTGTCGATCACCCGCCTTGCCTCTGCCACCGATCGGCCGGAGCGCTTCATGGGCATCCATTTCATGAACCCTGTTCCGGTCATGAAGCTCGTCGAACTGGTTCGCGGCATTGCCACTGACGAAACCACCTTCGCCACCGCCAAGGACTTCGTCTCCTCGCTCGACAAGACGATCACGGTGGCCGAAGACTTTCCGGCCTTCATCGTCAACCGCATCCTTCTGCCGATGATCAACGAGGCGATCTACACGCTGTATGAAGGCGTCGGCTCGGTCGAAGCGATCGACACGGCAATGAAGCTCGGTGCCAACCACCCGATGGGCCCGCTGCAGCTGGCCGACTTCATCGGTCTCGACACGTGTCTTTCGATCATGCAGGTGCTGCATGAGGGCCTCTCGGACTCGAAGTACCGTCCCTGCCCGCTGCTGGTCAAATATGTCGAGGCCGGCTGGCTGGGTCGCAAGTCGGGCCGCGGCTTCTACGACTACCGCGGCGAAGTGCCGGTTCCGACACGCTGATGGACCATTCCGGCGGGGGACCCTCCGGCGGAAAGATATTTGCCCCTCCGGGCAATCATTGGTCGGCCATTCCTCGGAAGAGGCGGGCCGACCCTCTAGTTTGCGGAGCAGATAGAGATCCCCCGCATACCGGAGTACCAGTCCATGAAACGCCTCCTGCTTTTGAGCGCCGCTCTTGTCGCCCTCTCCCTGCCGGTTTCGGCCAGCGCCGCTGACAAGCTGCTCAACGCCTCCTATGACATCGCCCGCGAGATCTTCGCCGCCCAGAACGAAGCCTTCATCAAGGCCAATCCGGGCGTCAGCATCGATCAGTCGCATGGCGGCACCTCGCGTCAGGCACGCGCCATCGTTGAGGGTCTGGAAGCCGACGTCGTCACTTTCAACCAGGTGACCGACGTCGAATTCCTGGCCAAGAACGGTTTCATCAACGAAGGCTGGCAGTCGGAATTCCCGAACAATGCCTCGCCCTTCTATTCCTTCCCGTCCTTCCTGGTACGCGCCGGCAACCCGAAGAACATCAAGGACTGGGACGATCTCGCCCGCGACGACGTGCAGGTGATCTTCCCCAACCCGAAGACCTCGGGCAATGCCCGCTACACCTATCTGGCGGCAACGGCCTATGCGAAGGAGAAGTTTGCCGGCGACGAGGCCAAGGTGACCGAATTCGTCGAAAAGATCTTCGACAACGTGCCGGTCTTCGACACCGGTGGCCGCGCCGCGACGACGACCTTTGTCGAGCGCGAGACCGGTGACGTGATCATCACCTTCGAAGCCGAGACCAAGTCAATCGCCAAGCAGTATGGCGAGGACAAGTTCCAGCAGGTCGTGCCGTCGGTGAGCCTGCTTGCCGAATTCCCGGTCGCGATCGTCGACAAGGTCGCCGATGCCAAGGGAAGCCAGGAACTCTCCAAGAAGTATCTCGACTTCCTCTATTCGCCGGAAGGTCAGAAGATAGCCGCCGATTTCGGCCACCGCGTCCATGACGAAGCAATTGCTGCCGAATACAAGGACCAGTTCCCCGAGATCCGTCTCGTCACCGTCGAAGACGTCTTCGGCGGCTGGGCCAAGGTTTCCGAGGAGCATTTTGCCGAGGGTGCCATCCTTGATGGGATCTATGGCAGCCGCTAAGCACGGTTTCAGATCGATTTCAGGACCGGCGGATCATCCGCCGGTCTTCTCATGAAAGGACGACGACGTTGAAACGCCGCGTATTGCCGGGCTTCAGACTGTCCCTCGGGATCACGCTGGTCTATGCCGCGATCATCATCCTGCTGCCGCTGGCAGCCCTGATCTTCAAGGCGGCGAGCCTCGGACCCGCAGACTATTGGCGCATCGTCTCTTCCGAACGCGCCGTCGCGAGTTATGGCGTGACGGTCGGCTCGGCGCTGGTGGCGACCCTGTTCAACCTTGTCTTTGGTCTCGCGCTCGCCTGGGTTCTCGTGCGTTATCGCTTTCCAGGACGCCGCATTGTCGATGCGCTGGTCGACCTGCCATTTGCGCTGCCGACGGCCGTTGCCGGCATCTCGCTCACCACGCTGTTTGCCTCGAATGGCTGGTTTGGCGCAGCACTGGGCGAGATCGGCATTAAGGTCGCCTATACGCCCCTCGGCATCATGGTCGCCATGGCCTTCACCAGCCTGCCCTTCATCGTGCGCACGGTACAGCCGGTGCTGGAAGAGCTCGACCCGGCGCTCGAAGAAGCCGGCCAGACGCTCGGCTCCAGCGACTGGTCGATCTTCCGCCGCGTGATCCTGCCGCTTCTGACGCCAGCACTGCTTGCCGGCACCTCGCTTGCCTTCGCGCGCAGCCTCGGCGAATTCGGCGCGATCATCTTCATTGCCGGCAACCAGCCCTTCTCGACCGAGATCACGGCACTTCTCGCCTTCATCCGGCTTGAGGAATACGACTATCCGGCCTCCGCCGCGATTGCCTCGGTCATGCTGATCGCCGCCTTCGTGATGCTGGCGGTCACCAACTACATGCAGGCCCGCGCGCTGCGCTACACGGTGAAAGGCTGAACCATGAGCCACGTCACAAAGACACGACGCCCACCGCGCGTCGGCGATGCGCCCCTCTTCAAATACACGCTGATCGGGGCGGTACTGCTTCTCGTCTTGTTCTTCGTGGCCGCCCCCATGGCGGTGATCGGCATCGAGGCCTTCTCCAAGGGCGTGCCGTTCTTCCTCGAGACAATCGCAGACCCCGACACGCGCCATGCGATCTGGCTGACGGTGATGACGGCACTGATCGCCGTACCCTTGAACACCATGTTCGGCGTGGCTGCGGCCTGGGCGATCACCAAGCACGACTTTCGTGGCAAGCGGTTGCTCACCATCCTGATCGAGATCCCCTTCTCGGTATCGCCTGTTGTCGCCGGCGTCGCCTATCTCTTTGTCTATGGCCTGCAGGGCATTTTCGGCCCCACCCTCGATAGCGCCGGGCTGAAGATCCTCTTTGCGCTACCGGGTATCGTGCTCGCCTCGATGTTCGTGACGGCACCCTTCGTCGCGCGCGAACTGATCCCGCTGATGCAGGCGCAAGGACGTGATCTCGAAGAGGCGGCTACCTCGCTCGGCGCAAGCGGCTTCCGCACCTTCTGGTCGGTGACATTGCCGAACATCAAATGGGCGATGCTTTACGGCGTCGTGCTCTGCAATGCGCGTGTGATGGGTGAATTCGGCGCCGTGTCGATCGTCTCCGGCAACATCCGTGGCCAGACGAACACGCTGCCGCTGCATATCGAGCTGCTTTACCAGGACTACAACGCCGTCGGCGCCTTCGCTGCCGCCTCAATGCTCGCCGCGCTGGCACTGGTCACGCTCGTGGCCAAGGTTCTGCTCGAACGCCAGGGCGCAGGACGCCGGAACCGACCGGCCACGCTCGCCGGCAATACTTCGGAGATGAATTCGTGAACATTCGCCTCGACACGGTCGTCAAGACCTTCGAAACCTTCCGCGCCGTGCATGGCGTGTCGCTCGACATCAAGAGCGGCGAACTGGTGGCGCTGCTCGGGCCTTCCGGCTCCGGCAAGACGACCATCCTGCGCATGGTCGCCGGCCTGGAGTTTGCCGATGGCGGCCAGATCCATTTCGGCGACGACGATGCGACTAACATTCCCGTGCGCGACCGCGGCGTCGGCTTCGTCTTCCAGCATTATGCCCTGTTTCCGCATATGACGGTGGCCGAGAATATCGCCTTCGGCATGAAGGTGTCGAAGGTGAAGCGTTCGACCGCCGACATCGATCGCCGCGTCGAAGACCTGCTCTCTCTCGTACAGCTCGCAGGGTTGGGCGAACGTTTCCCCGGCCAGATCTCCGGCGGCCAGCGCCAGCGCGTGGCACTCGCCCGTGCGCTCGCCGTCGATCCGCGCGTGTTGCTGCTCGACGAGCCCTTCGGCGCACTCGACGCCAATGTCCGCCGCGACCTGCGCCGCTGGCTGCGTTCCATCCATGACGAACTGGGCATCACCACGCTCTTCGTCACCCATGACCAGGAAGAGGCACTCGACCTCGCCGATCGCGTCGTGATCCTCGACAAGGGCAAGATCGTTCAGCAGGGCACGCCGGAAGAGGTCTGCCGCCATCCAGCGAACGCCTTCGTCATGCGCTTCCTCGGCGACACCAATGCGCTGAGGGCGAGTGTGTCAAATGGACAGGCGACCGTCGGCAACATGACCTATGCCGCGGAAGGTTTGAAAGACGGCCCGGCCGAGCTTCTCTTCCGTCCGACGGATGTCGTGTGGAGCGACGACGCATCGAAGGGTGTGGCGGCGACCATCGAGCGGGTTCTCGACCGCCCGGGCTCGCGTCGGGTGCTGGCCAGGACCGCGGGCGACACGATCGTCGAATTCGACGCATCCCCGGACTTTGCCAAGGCAAAGGGCGATCAGGGCTTCATCGAAATTCTGCGACCGCGGATTTACGAGCTGTGAGCCACGCTCCGCTGCTCTCCTGATTGTGACTACGCCAGAAACGGGCGACGCTTGGGCCTTTGAGCCAATCTTAAGGATTGCCTGCCAGCCTTGCCGTCATGGGTGGCCGCGTGACGACGAGAGTTCGACTGAAATTGACCGCAGCGTCCCTGGCGCTTGCGGCGCTCGTCGCTGGCAGTCTTTGGCTGATCGCGCAGTCTTTCGTCGCTCAGGCGAACCGGCAGCAACTGAATGACATATTGACGGCCGCTGTTGTCCGGCTGGAGCGCCAGATCGATCTTGCAGTCATGAGCATGGGCGAGCTTGGTGCACAGGGTCCCTATGGCTGCTCGCCGTCCGTCAACAAGGCCATCGAAGACATAGCCTTCCGTTCCGTCTCCATCCGGGAAATCCGTGTTTTCTCGGCAAAGGCGACATGTTGGGCCGACAATGCCCATGAACAGGTCTTTCAGGCGGCCCTCGCTGCATCCGATCCAGTGCCCGCGATCAATCCAGCCTATGAACTGGCTCCCATCGAGGCCGGGGAATGGAAAGGCCTGATGGTGCGATGGACGACCGAGGATGGCAGCCTGACCGCCTTCCTCGCCACGGCAGGTCTTCTCTTCGACATCCTGCCCGGCGAGCTGCGCGACCATGCCTTGATGGAGATGACGCTCAGCAATCAGCAGGTCGTATCGAGCTATGAGCCAGAGGGCGCTACGGGACTGGACGGACCGTTTGGCGAATTCATGAAGGCCTCCGAGCGCTATCCCATCCGCGTTAGGCTGATGATCGACGAGGCTGTCATCGGGTCGTGGAACAGCAGCTTCGGCAGCGACATCATCGTGATCGCCGGGCTGTTTTCGCTCGGACTGGGTTATCTTGGCGCCAGAGGACTGGTGCGTCCGCCAACGCCGCTGCGGCAGCTGGACGACGCTCTATCCAGAGGACATGTACATCCGGTCTACCAGCCGCTCTTCTGCCTTGCGACCGGCCGGATGACCGGTTTCGAAATGCTGGCGCGCTGGACCAAGCCCGATGGCGGCAGCGTCTCGCCGGCAGTCTTCATTCCGCTGGCCGAGAACAATGGTCGGATCGACAGGTTGACATCAGTCCTCCTCGGCAGGGCAGGCTCAGAGATTGGCGACTTGCTCCGACGCCACGAGACACTCAAGCTTTCGTTCAACGTGACCCCGGACCAGCTTCTCGGTGCAGGATTTGTCGAGAACCTGGCCGCAACGATCGCAAAAGCCGGGTTGAACCCGATCCAGTTGGTCATCGAGATCACGGAACGTCAGCCGATTTCCGACTTCGAGTCTGCATTGCAGGTTGCGCGGGAACTGGCAACGCTTGGGATAAGGCTGGCGATCGACGATGCAGGAACCGGGCATAACGGACTCTCATCCATTCATGCCCTTCAGGCCCATTATCTGAAAATCGACAAATACTTCGTCGACGGCGTGGCCCTCGACAGGAAGTCCAGCGTTCTGGTCGAAGCGCTGATCTCGCTTGCCGAGAAATTCGGCATGGAGGTCGTGGCCGAAGGGATAGAGACCGAAGAACAGCGGAGCAAGCTCCTGGACCTCGGCATCAAGGAGGGTCAGGGTTATCTCTACGCCAAGCCTTTGCCGGCGAGCGACCTGATTGCCAGGGTCGAGAATAGCCTGACGCCTCTGCCGAAAGCAGCCTAGTGAGCGAGCACGGCGCCGTCTGCCGAGCAAGGCCGGACAGCTTCCCCCACCTCATGCGCTAGAATTCGGTCACTGCGTCGCGGCAGCCGTCACCAGCGCCTTGGCGTCCGCGCCGTCCCAAACGGCAGGGCCGTTCATGCTGCCGAGCAGACAGCCCTTGCCATCGACAAGCAGCGTGACCGGCAGGCCGAAGGCGAGCCCCTCGCGCTTCAACTGGTTGAAGACACCCATGGAAGCGTCGCGATAAAGGCCGAGTGCGTCGACGCCGGTTTCCTCGAGGAAGGTCTGCGGCTTTTCGACATCGCCGGTGTCGATGTTGATGGCGAGCACCTGGAAGGCCTCCCCGCCAGTTGCCTCCTGCAGGTTGTTGAGAGCTGGCATTTCCTCGCGGCAGGGCACGCACCAGGTGGCCCAGAGATTGATCAGCACTGTCTTGTCGGCGAAGTTCGCCATGGTCATCGGTGTACCTTCCTTGTCCTGGAAGGTCAGCCCCTGGATGAGCTTCGGTTCGCTGACTGGGATCATCGCTGCGACATCGCCTTTGAGGTATGGCGTGATGGCTTCTGCCCTGGCGACAGAACCCTCGCATTGGGCGGCATCCGCAGTCTCCACGGCATTGCCAGACATGGTCTGCTTCACGTATACCGCAGCCGCGCCGGCGACGATGCCGGCCACCGCCGCAATCGCAACCAGCTTGGTGGGGAAGAGACCCTCAGGTCTTTTTTCTGTCATGTCATTCTCCAGGACGGGCACTTCATGGCCGAGGACTTTACAGACACCAAATCCTCCAACCAGATGTGGGGCGGTCGCTTCGCCTCCGGCCCTTCGGCCATCATGGAGGAGATAAATGCCTCCATCGGTTTCGACAAGAAGCTTTACGCCCAGGATATCCGCGGCTCAAAGGCGCATGCGACCATGCTGGCGCACCAAGGCATCATCTCTGCTGAAGATAAAGACAAGATCCTTCACGGCCTGGACACGATCCTGTCAGAGATCGAAAGCGGTCAATTCGTCTTTTCGCGCAAGCTTGAAGACATCCATATGAACGTCGAGGCGCGCCTTGCCGAGCTGATCGGCTCCGCCGCCGGCCGCCTGCACACGGCCCGCTCGCGCAACGACCAGGTGGCGCTCGACTTCCGCCTGTGGGTGAAGGAAGAGCTGCAGAAGACGGAACAGGCATTGTCCGGCCTGATCGCGGCTTTCCTCGACCGCGCCGAAGAACATGCAGACACCGTCATGCCCGGCTTCACCCATCTCCAGACGGCCCAGCCGGTGACCTTCGGGCATCACTGCATGGCCTATGTCGAGATGTTCGGCCGCGACCGCCAGCGCGTGCGCCACGCCATCGAACACCTCGACGAAAGCCCGATCGGGGCTGCAGCGCTTGCCGGCACAGGCTACAACATCGACCGCCACATGACGGCGAAGGCCCTCGGCTTCCGCGAGCCGACCCGCAACTCGATCGACACCGTCTCCGACCGCGATTTCGCGCTGGAATTCCTGTCGATCGCCTCGATCTCAGCCGTGCACCTGTCGCGGCTCGCCGAAGAGATCGTCATCTGGTCGACGCCGCAATTCGGCTTCATCCGGCTGTCGGACGCGTTTTCGACCGGCTCCTCGATCATGCCGCAGAAGAAGAACCCGGACGCCGCAGAACTGGTGCGCGCCAAGACCGGCCGCATCAACGGCTCGCTGGTTGCGCTTCTGACCGTGATGAAGGGCCTGCCGCTCGCCTATTCCAAGGATATGCAGGAAGACAAGGAACAGGTCTTCGATGCGGCCGAAAGCCTGGAACTGGCGATTGCTGCGATGACCGGCATGGTCACCGACATGACCATCCGCACCGACAAGATGAAGGCTGCCGCAGGTTCGGGTTACTCGACCGCGACGGATCTCGCCGACTGGCTGGTCCGCGAAGCCGGCCTGCCCTTCCGTGACGCGCATCATGTGACCGGCAATGCGGTTGCCATGGCAGAGAAGAAGGGTTGCGATCTCTCGGAGCTTTCGCTGGAAGAACTCCAGAGCATCAATGCGGCAATCACGGCCGACGTCTTCAACGTCCTGACGGTGGAAGCCTCGGTCGCGAGCCGCAAGAGCTTTGGCGGCACGGCGCCCTCGGAAGTGCGCAAGCAGATTGCCTGGTGGCGGGCGCGCAACTGAGAATGCAATTGATCACTCGCACTTGCGGGACACATCACGAGATCAGGGGTGCACAAGCGCCCCTTTTTTCGCTAGAGCCTAGAGCAACAACATTTCTATGGACCGGGTCATGGTGAATTCGCTGAAACGCACGACGCTTACGCTCTCTCTTGTGCTGGCCGCCTCGCTGGCTCTGTCCGCCTGCGGCCGCAAGGGCGACCTCGACCCGCCGAGCACACCTGCGAGCCAGCAGAACCAGCGCGGCGCCGAGGCGCCGACCACGCCGGACAGCCCCTTCCTTCTTGATCCGCTTCTCTGACAGGGCTTAACCCGTGAACCATTTCGAGTATCGCGACGGCGTCCTATACGCCGAAGGCGTGGCCATCCCGGAGATCGCGCGCGCCGTCGGCACGCCCTTCTACTGCTATTCGACGGCGACGCTGGAGCGTCACTACAAGGTCTTTTCCAAGGCTTTTGATGGCGTCGATGCCCTCGTCTGCTACGCGATGAAGGCCAATTCCAACCAGGCCGTCCTGAAAACGCTGGGTCGCCTTGGCGCCGGCGTGGACGTGGTCTCGGAAGGCGAGCTCCGCCGCGCGCTGGCAGCCGGAATCCCGGCAGAGCGCATCATGTTCTCCGGCGTGGGCAAGACGCCGAGCGAGATGGATTTAGCACTCGAAGCCGGCATCTACTGCTTCAACGTCGAGAGCGAGCCGGAACTGGAAGTCCTGAACCAGCGGGCCATCAAGGCCGGCAAAAAGGCGCATGTCTCCTTCCGCATCAATCCTGATGTCGATGCCAAGACCCATGCCAAGATCTCGACCGGCAAGAAGGAAAACAAGTTCGGCATTTCCTATGAACGCGCCCGCGCCGTCTATGCACGGGCAGCGACACTGGAAGGCATCCAGGTTTCCGGTATCGACATGCATATCGGCAGCCAGATCACCGATCTGCAGCCCTTCGAAGACGCCTTCCGCCTGCTGCGCGAACTCGTCGAGACGCTGCGTGGCGACGGGCACAGCATCGATCACGTCGATGTCGGCGGGGGTCTCGGCATTCCCTACAAGGACGACAACAATCCGCCGCCGGAACCGGACGCCTATGCGAAGATCGTCAAGGACCAACTGTCGAGCCTCAATTGCCGCATCGTCACCGAGCCCGGTCGCCTGATCGTCGGCAATGCCGGTATCCTGGTGACGGAAGTGATCTATGTGAAGGACGGCGGCGACAAGACCTTCGTCATCGTCGATGGCGCGATGAACGACCTCATTCGCCCGACGCTCTATGAGGCCTATCACGAGATCAAGCCGGTGGTGATTTCGGCAGCGAACGCGCCACGGATCAAGGCGGATGTCGTGGGCCCCGTCTGCGAGACCGGCGACTACTTGGCACTCGACCGCGAGATGGCGATGCCGAAGCCGGGCGATCTGATCGCGGTCGGCTCCGCCGGCGCCTATGGCGCCGTGCAGGCCGGCACCTACAACACCCGCCGTCTGGTGCCGGAGGTGCTGGTGAACGGCAACGAGTTCCACGTGATTCGCCCGCGTCCGACCTATGAGGACCTGATCGCGCTCGACAGCGTGCCCGACTGGCTGGCCTGATCCATTCACAATTCGGCGATGAGGCGGGAAAAACCCACACCTCATCCCTGCCGCCCTCGTCTTCGCCACAAAGACTGCTATCTTCGAGATCTGTCAGCCGTGATCATGCGCGGCGCTCTCGGAGACCAGACGGATGAGCTCTTCCCGCCCGGCCGGCCACAGGAAAGGCGCCTTGAAGGACGACCCGAAGCTTGCGCGGCGCGTCGGCGTCAAACGCGTGCTCGCACGGTCCGTGCTGTTTGCCGAGCGCCTGTTGCCGCTCTTCCTGCCGGTCGCAGGCATTGCAGCCCTCTTTATGTCGCTCGCCTGGTTCGGCGTTTATAGGGAGGTTCCGAACCTCGTTCGCCTTGCGATCGTCTTCCTCCTGGTCTTCGCCTTTGTCGCCTCCTTCCTGCCCTTCCTCAAAGTTCGCCTGCCGAGCATTCCGGAAGCCGACAGGCTGCTTGAGGAGCGCAATGGGCTGGCCCATCAGCCGGTGGCGGTGCAGGACGATCAGCTCTCCGCCGAGACACCCTTTGCCCGCGCGCTCTGGCAGGAACACCAGCGGCGCATGGCCGAGCGCATTGCAGCGCTCGATGCCGGCCTGCCGCAGCCCGATATTGCCCGATACGACCGTTATGCCCTGCGCGCCGTGCCGGCGCTGCTCTTTGTCACCGCACTCGCCTATTCCGGCTCCAATGGCGCAGGCCAGATCGCCGACGCCTTCCGCCAGCATGTCCCGGAGAGCGAGGCACCTGCGATCCGCATCGACGCCTGGATCACCCCACCGGGCTATACAGGGCAGCCGCCAGTCTTCCTCTCGGGCCTCGGTACCCAAGACGCAGCCGGCGTGACCGTGCCTCAGAAGTCCAAGGTCACCGTGCGCATCAGCGGCGGCCCCTCGGAAGAGAAGGTCCTCTTCGTCCAGCAATCGGACGGCGCCGTTCTCGACGTCGCCGAAAAGGACGATACGGCCCGCACGCCCACGGCCGGCTCCGAGATCGACGCAAACAGTCAGACGGCTGTCCCAACGCCGCCGCCAGCGCCCGCACCAAACGCCGCTATGGTGGCGCGCACCCATGAGCTGGAACTGAATGAAGCCGGCGAACTGCGCGTAGCCGACCGGACCTGGACGATCGGCGTCACACCAGACAGAGCACCCGAGATCGCCTTTGACGGCACGCCGCGCCGCGCGATCAACGGGGCGCTCGAAATCGCCTTTACCGCCAAGGACGACTACGGCCTGCGCGACGCCCATGCCGAGATCCTGCCGCTAGAAGAGCAGGCAGATGCTACGCCGCTTTACCCGCATCCGGACTACAAGCTCGACCTGCCACGCCACAATGCCCGTGACACCAAGGGCGTGGCGAGCCGCAACATCACCGAGCATCCGCTTGCCGGCCAGATGGTGAAGATCACGCTGGTGGCAACCGATGGCGCCGGCCAGACCGGTCGCAGCGAGCCGATCGAGATGCTGCTGCCCGGCCGCAATTTCAACGAGCCGCTCGCCGCAGCTGTTGCCGAACAGCGCAAGGTCTTCGCGCTCGACACACGCCAGATGCCGCAGGCGATCGCGCTGAACGAGGCGCTGGTGCTCCGCGCCGACGAGACGATCCCCGACCTCGGCAATTTCATTGCGATAGAAAGCGCCCGCGCGCGCATGAACATGGCGCGCGGCGAAGAACAGCTGAAGGACACGGCCGACTATCTCTGGGAAATCGCGCTCGGCATCGAGGACGGTGACCTGTCGCTGGCCGAACGCCGTCTGCGCGACGCCCAGCAGGCTCTCTCCGATGCGCTGGAAAACGGCGCCTCCGACGAGGAAATTCAGCGGCTGATGGCAGAGCTGCGCTCGGCGATGCAGGAATTCCTCCAGGCCCTGGCGCAGCGCATGCCCAACCAGCAGGGCGAACCGCAGCAGAATGCCCAGAACATGCTGCGTCAGCAGGATCTCGACAACATGCTCGACCAGCTGGAGAACCTCGCCCGCTCTGGCAATCGCGACCAGGCACAGCAACTCCTTTCGGAACTGCAGCGGATGATGAACAACCTGCAGGCCGGACGCCCGCAGCAGGGCCAGCAGCAGCAGAACAGCGAGGCCCGCCGCCAGATCGACAAGCTCGGCGAGATCATGCAGGAACAGCAGCGGCTGATGGACGAGACCTTCCGCCTGGATCAGGCTCTGCGCGACCGCATGCAGCGCGGCGATCCGCAGCAGGGCGAAGAAGGCGCCGAGGGCCAGCAGCAGCAAGGTCAGCAAGGACAGCAAGGACAGCAGGGCCAGCAGGGGCAGCAGGGCCTGGACGGCATGACCGCCGAGCAATTGCGCGAGGCGCTCCGACAGCTGCGTGAACAACAGGAGCAGCTTGGCCAGCAGCTTGGCGAATTGCAGGAAGGCCTCGAAGGCATGGGAATGGAGCCCGGCCCCGGTTTCGGCGAAGCCCAGCAGGAAATGCAGGGCGCCGGCGAGGCGCTTGGCCAGGGTCAGGGCGGCCCGGCCGTCGAAGGCCAGGGACGCGCCATGGAGGCGCTTCGCCAGGGCGCTCGCGACATGATGAACCAGATGATGCAGGCGCAGCAGGGCGAGGGTGGCCAGGGTCCGCAGATGGGTCAGGGTCAGGGCAATCAGGATGGTCGCGATCCCCTCGGCCGCCCCCGCGCCACCAGCGGTCCGGATTTCGGCGAGCAGGTCAAGGTTCCCGACGAGATCGATGTCCAGCGTGCCCGCGAAATCCTCGAAGCGATCCGTGAGAAACTCGGCGAGAACTCGAGCCCCGAGATCGAACGGCGTTATCTGGAGCGATTGCTCGACATCCAGTGAGGCCGTAGCGGTTTTGCAGAAACGACAACGCCCGCATCAGCGGGCGTTTGTTTGTTGAGCGAGTGGTCGGCTGCCTCAGCCGGCAAGCGCTGAAGCGACGGCCTTGCGAATATCAGGCAGCGCGAAGGGCTTGGAGACGACATCGACGATCTTTGCCGAGAGGTCGTCGGCTCGCTCGCGCTGTTCGGCATAGCCGGTCATCAGCAGAATTTTCATGGCCGGAAATTCGGAATGGGCGCGATGCGCAAGCTCGATGCCGTCCATGACGGGCATGCGGATATCCGACAGAAGCAGGTCAAAGGCCCCTTCGGACAGCTTTTCGAGACCTTCCGCGCCATCGGCGGCTTCATGCGTCTCGTGACCGTCGAGGCGGAGCGCACGCGCCACGAAGGAGCGCAGGGAGTCTTCGTCTTCGGTGATGAGGATTCTCGCCATGGTTGAAGTCTTCTCCCGCGTCCTTTGAGCCTTGCGAGAGGCAAATCACCAGACTTTCCTTGTCGAGTGGTAAACGCCGGACAGGTCGTCCGGCGCGATGGTTAACAGGTCACTGCCATCAGATGGCGAGATGTTCTGTTTCGAACCAGCTCACGCGTCGCCGGTGACGACGCCGACGAAGGGCAGTTCGCGGAAGGCATAGGCCACATCCATGCCGTAGCCCACGACGAAATAGTCGGGGCATTCAAAGCCGACATAGTCAGCCTCAAACTGTTCTTTTCGCTTCACTTTCTTGTCGAGAAGCACGGCGATCGTGACGTTTGCCGCGCCACGCTCGAACATCAGTTCCTTGGCGAAGAGCAGGGTGCGGCCGGACTCCAGAATATCGTCGATCAGGAGGATGTTGCGCCCCTTCACGTCGCTGTCGATGTCCTTGATGATCTTCACGCCCTGGGAGACCGTGCCTGTGCCATAGCTGGACAGGGTGATGAACTCGACTTCCGGGGCGAGACCGACGTCATGCAACGCACGAATGAGGTCGGCGGCGAAGATGAACGAGCCCTTCAGTACCGAAATGACCAGAAGGTCGTCGCAGGGACCCTTGATGATATCCTGAGCGAGTTCGAGATTACGTTGCCGGATCTGCTCGGCGGTAAAGAGCGGTTCGATGTTCTTTCCGCGAACTACGGGCATGGGGAACTCCTTGCTTGTCGACCTCAGGTCCTTGGCCGGCGGTATGCCGGAAAGGCAAGGGCCTTAGCACACTGACAAGGGCTTAGGCACCCGACTCTTCGAAGGAAAGCCGGACTTCCGGCGTTTTTCCACCGGGATGCTGGAGACGGGTGACGATGCCGCGGCTCTCGCCGCCATCCAAGCTCGCGACCGGCGGCTCGATATAGGTGCTGGCGATCACCTGCCCGTCGACGAGAAGATCGGCACGAAGCTTGGGCAACGACACTTCCCGGGCGGTGCGGTTCTCGACGATGGCATTGAGCAGGAGAACACGCATCCCGTTGCGGTCCTGCGGCGTCAGGTTGACATGCGTGAAGTCAAGCGGCTTGGCGGCAATCTCCGGATGCTCGCCACCGCCGAAGACCAATTGTCCGGCAAGCGAGAAGAAGGAGACGAAGGCAATCGCCACCAGCAGCGAAAAGGCGACATCCGAAAGACGTTGCAGGCGCTGTTCGATGGCATAGACTGCGGTGCGAAGAATTGCACGCAGATCGGAAGCCAAAGGTGCGGAAGATACGGACACGGCCGGACGCGGCGACGCCTTGGGCGGCTCACGGACCGTGACGAACTGTGCATCGACGACTTCGTGACGAGCGGCACGCTGGTGCTGGTGATCGATCCGTCGGCGGGCACGATCCGGCGGCAGGAGGTCGAGGTCCGCGGCGGCGGCCTGCTTCTGGTAACGGAAGGCACTCATTCGTTCGGACCTTTCGCACAGCCAAAATCGGATACCCCGAAAGTCGGCGGTTGAAACGAATCCTCACCAGTCGTAAATTCAATTGGTTAATGCTTCGGAAAGACGGCTGAGAAAGCCAGGCGTCCCGGGGCATGTTTACCGGCCGTTTACGATCGTCGTTTACGCGCCCCAGACCTCGGACACGTCAGACTGGGCCCCCTTTGATCCATTTCGAAAATGTCGGCCTGCGCTATGGGATGGGACCGGAGATCCTCCGCGACCTGACCTTCGACCTGCCGAAGGGATCCTTCCAGTTCCTGACCGGCCCGTCGGGTGCCGGCAAGACGACGCTTCTGCGTCTGCTCTTCATGTCGCTGCAGCCGACGCGCGGACTGATCAAGAGCTTCGGCCGCGACATCACCAGCATACCCCGCAACGAACTGCCGATGCTGCGCCGTCGCGTCGGCATCGTCTTTCAGGATTTTCGCCTGCTCGACCACCTGACGACCTATGAGAATGTGGCGCTGCCCTTGCGCGTGCGCGGCAAGGCCGAGCAGACCTACAAGCAGGATGTTATCGAACTCTTGAAATGGGTGGGCCTCGGCGAGCGCATCAATGTGCTGCCGCCGGTGCTCTCGGGCGGCGAGAAGCAGCGCGTGGCGATTGCCCGCGCGCTGATCGACCGGCCGGAGATCCTGCTTGCAGACGAACCGACGGGCAATGTCGATCCGCCGATGGCGCGCAGGCTCTTGAGCCTTTTCCTGGAACTCAACCGTCTCGGCACCGCGGTGGTGATCGCCACCCACGATCTCGCATTGATGGATCAGGTGGATGCGCGCCGGATGATCCTGACCGACGGGCGGCTCGACATCTATGAATGAGATCCCCCAGAACCCAAATCAGAACGCTAACCAGACCCCTGGTCAGAAGAAGCGCCGCGTCGAGATGACGGTGAGGCCTACCGGCCCGATCCTGCCGCCATCCAACATCCAGGGCAATGCGCTGATGGTGGTGATCGCCATTATGGCCTTCCTCGCCTGCCTGACGCTGGGCGGCGTTTCCATGGTCCGCGCCACGGCCGCCGGCTGGCAAAGCCAGATCTCTCGCGAGATCACCATCCAGATCAAACCCGAAGAAGGCCTCGACATGGGGGCCGCCCTTGTCAAGGCGCGCGATCTGGCGCTCACCTTCGTTGGCACCCGTGACGGCCAGATCATGGACGACAGCGCAACAGCGCGCCTTCTCGAACCCTGGCTCGGCACGGGGCTCAATCTTGAAGATCTGCCCGTTCCGAGGCTGATCGTGATCACCATCGACGAGACCAGTCCGCCCGACTTCGACGCCATGCGTGCGCTCCTGAATGAAGAGGTGCCACAGGCCTTCCTCGACGACCACCGCACCTGGGTGGACCGTCTGGTGCAGATGGCCCGCACGACGGTGCTGATCGGCTCGGGCATCCTGATCCTCGTCTTCACAGCTATGGTGCTGACGGTGGTCTTTGCAACGCGCGGTGCTTTGTCAGGCAACCGCCACATCATCGAGGTCCTGCATTTTGTCGGCGCCGAAGGAAGCTTCGTCGCCCAGGAATTTCAGAAACACTTTCTGAAGATCAGCATGAAGGGCGCAGCCGTCGGGGCGGTGCTGGCAGCAAGCTTTTTTGCGCTTGCCAGTTTCTGGCAAAGCCGCTCGCTGGCTACCCCGGAAAGCGACCAGGCGACGGCACTGTTTGGCACCTTCACGATCGGCTGGGGTGGCTATCTCGGCATCTTCGCGACGATGATCGTGATTGCGCTTCTGACCACCATTACCGCGCGCCTGACAGTCATGCGCACGATCTATGAAATCGATCTCATTCGCTCCGATCCGGCCCGCACGGACGGCCTTCTCGACGATTGACGAAATCTCGCATGTTGACTTGCCTTAATGCCGCCTGTTCGCTGTGGGAAATCCCGGCTATTCACGGGCTATGAGCATGGATCGGATGACCTCGAATCAACCGCTGCGTGACGGCGGCCGGCCTCCTTCCGGAGACGGCCTCTTTGCGCGCAAAGGCCTGATACGCCGGGCTTTGCGCTATGGCGGGATGCTCGTGATATTGAGCGTCGCGGTGCTGGTGGCCGGTTTTCTGATTTTCGCTGATTCGGTGAGCAACATGCGGCCACCCGAGACGGTGAAGGCGGATGCGATCGTCGTTCTGACCGGAGGTTACCAGCGCATCGAGCAGGCGATCGATCTCCTGAAGCGCGGCTACGGCGAAAGACTGTTGATCTCGGGGGTCAATCCCTCGACCACCGCGGGGCAGATCCGCAAGGCGACGCGCACCTCGCCCGACCTCTTCGACTGCTGCGTCGACATCGGTTACGCCGCGATCGACACGATCGGCAATGCCAACGAGACGGCGATCTGGATCCGCGACAAGGGCTATCGCTCCATCCTCGTCGTCACCAGTAACTACCATCTTTCGCGCAGCCTGATGGAATTGCGCCGAAGCGATCCGGACACCGAATTCATCGGCTATCCCGTGGTCAATGCCGATCTGAAGACACGCGCGTGGTACAGCGAGCCGGATGCCATGCGCACCATGCTGGCCGAATACGGAAAGACGGTGATTGCCTATGTCAGGGGCGTGACCGGATGGAGCCGGGATCAGGGTCTTCGCCCGGACGGCGAAATCACCGAATCTGGGCGCACATCCTGACAAGCAAGAAGAAAGCTAGCGCTTTTGCTGGCGGGACTTTTGCTCTAATGACGGTTTCGCCCGCCCTCGAGAGCTCCAGATCATGATTGCCCTGCGTTCCATCATCTTCAACATCGCCTTTTACGCGAACATCATCATCCGGATGATCGTGCTGTTTCCGATCTACTTCCTCTTGCCGCGCAAGAAGGCCTTCTTCGTGCCGAAGGACTGGGCGCGCGCCAATCACTGGCTGATGGAGAAGATTGTCGGCACAACGTTTACGGTCGAGGGGCTGGAGAATATTCCGAAGAGCGGCGGCTATATCCTGGCGCCGAAGCACCAGTCCTTCTGGGACACCTATGCGCTGCTGCCCTGGCTGGATGATCCGGTCTACATCCTGAAACGCGAGCTGATGTGGATCCCCGTCTTCGGCTGGTATGTCGCCAAGCAGCGGATGATCCCGGTCAATCGCGGCGCCAAGGGCAAGGTCATGGCGCAGGTGATCGAACGGACCAAGATGGAAATGGCCAATGGCCGCCAGCTGATCATCTATCCCGAAGGCACCCGCCGTCCCCCGGGTGCGCCGCCGGAATACAAATATGGCATCGCCCGTCTCTACCGCGACATCAACGTGCCCGTCGTGCCCGTGGCCATGCATCCCGGCCTCTTCTGGCCACGCCGCAAGTTCCTGCGCTTTCCGGGTCACTTCGTCGTCCGCATCCTGCCGCCGATCGAGCCGGGTCTCGATCCCGATGTCATGCAGGCAACCCTGATGGAACGTCTGGAGACGGCAAGCGACGAATTGCTGATCAAGACGGCCAAGGACAACCCGCATCTGCCACTGCCTCCCACAGCCGTGAACAGGCTGAAGGAACTCGGAGCACTCTGAACGCATTCAACACGGGAATGCGTGCGGGGCTTCAGGCTCCGTTCGCGGTGATGGCGGAAGCCACGCTTTCGAGCCAGTGGTCACGGATGCCGATTTCCCTGAGATGGGCGACGGTGTTGGCGACATAAACCGGATTGGGACCCGAGCGACCGACGGCGCCCTCCACGATCTGCGCCGCCTCCTCGACCGTGACGGCGCCTGCATATTGCGGATGGGCCCGGTCGATGACGTAGGTGAGCGCCCTGACGGAGCGGCCGTCGGCAAGCGTGGTGCGGACATGACGTTCGAGATACACGCTGGTGACGAGCTCGCGTTCGCGCAGGTAGTCAACGGTGGATTGCCACGAAGATGGCGCGACACGGAACGCGACGCCCTTGCAGGAGCCGCCCCGGTCGAGCCCGAGGACCAGTCCTGGGCGCTCTTCGGTTCCGCGGTGAACATAGGAGCGGACACAGAGGGAACGACGATAACCGCCGAGCCGGGCAAGCACTCTTTCTTCATAGGGAAAGCCCGGATTCCACATCAGCGATCCGTAGCCAAAGACCCAAAATTCGTCCATATCGCACGCCAATCCAAGACACGTGAAGTGATCGCAACGAGGAGCATCCCATGGCCATGTCGACCGCGCCGGAAAGCACGATCAGCCGAAAGGTTGTCCGGCTCGGCGTTTTGATCGTCCTCGTCATCGCTGTCTATAGTGTCGGCTGGTATTTTGCTGCGGAATTTCTGAAGAAACGCATTCTGACCTTCTTTGGGGGCGGAAATCCGGCAGGCGTGACCGCGACCTGCGAGGATGCGTCGCTTGGCGGCTATCCCTTCCGCTTCCGGCTGAATTGCACGCGACTTGCCTTCGACGATCACTTCCAGGGCGTTGCAGCCTCCTTCGGCCCGATGCGCGCAGCTGCCCAGATCTACAATCCCGGTCATATCGTCTGGGAACTGGATGGGCCGGCGGAAATCCGCTCGGCGCTCGGCTTCAACACCGCGCTTGACTGGACCAACATGCAGTCGAGCTTCCGCATCGGCCTTTCAGGCCTGTCGCGCAGTTCGCTGATGATGGAAGGGCTGAGTGCCACGGTCACCTCCACCGTGTCGAATCTGCAGGTGCAGATGACGGCGCCGAGTGCCCAGTCACATGTCCGCCAGAACGAGGGTAATCTCGATTATGCGTCGCTGGTGCGCGATGTCTCGGTCTCGATCGGCGGCACCCAGATAGCGCTTCCACCCGTCTCGGCGAGCCTCGACGCCACCTTTGCCGACAAGGGCGGGCTGCTCGATCCGCGCGTGGCGCAGGAGCAGAAGCTCTACGGCACCAAGGGCGAAGTGCGTCGCATGGTGATCGACATGGGAGAAGGCCGCGTCCTGACCCTGAGCGGCCCCTTCGAGGTGGGTGAGGACGGCTTGGTCTCGGGGCGGATCAAATTGCAGATCGAACAGGTTCGTGACTGGCGCGATGCCATGAAGACGGCCTATCCGGAACAAGCAAGCATGATCGACAATGTCGCCAACGTGCTTAGGGCGCTCGCCTTCGGCCGGGACGACAGCGAAGCCGAGATCACCATCCAGAACGGCGTGGCATCGCTCGGCTTCATCCCGCTTGGACAGATCCCGCCCCTCTGAGGCGGCGGGATTGGCTCACTTGTCGAGTGCGTGACGGCCGAAGTCCGGCACGTCGACGTCCTGGCCGGCCTGGACGATCGAGCGACGGATGGTGCGGGTGCGCGAGAAGAGTTCGAACAGCTTGTCGCCCTCGCCCCAACGGATCGCCCGCTGCAGATAGGCCAAGTCTTCCGAGAAACGCGCTAGCATTTCGAGAATAGCATCCTTGTTGTGCAGGCAGACGTCCCGCCACATGGTTGGGTCGGAAGCGGCCAGACGGGTGAAATCGCGGAAACCCGAAGCGGAATATTTGATGACTTCCGATTCCGTCACCGTCTCGAGGTCGTCGGCCGTGCCGACGATATTGTAGGCAATGATATGCGGCAGGTGCGAGACGATGGCGAGCACCTTGTCGTGGTGCTGCGGATCCATCTCGTCACACATCGAACCCAAGGCTTCCCAAAAGCCGCGCAGACGGGCCATCGCCTGGCCGTCCGTACCTTCGAGCGGCGTGAAGATGCACCAGCGCCCCTTGAAGAGACCCGGGAAACCGGCATCCGGGCCAGACTTTTCCGTGCCCGCCAGCGGGTGTCCGGGAATGAAATGCACGCCATCCGGCATATGCGGTGCCATCTGGGCGATGACGGAGGCCTTGGTCGAGCCGACATCGGTGACGATGGCGCCCGGCTTCAGGTTGGGTGCGATCTGCTGCGCCACGGCTTCAGAGGCGCCGACTGGCACTGAGACGATGACGAGATCGGCATCCTTCACGGCATCGGCGGCTGAGGCGACATAAGCCGTCCCGAGCTCCAGCTCTTCCGCCCGTTTCAGCGTCTCGGCGCTGCGGGTCGAAATGACCACATCCTTGGCCAGGCCGAGCTTCTTGACGTCGCGGGCGATCGACGAGCCGATGAGGCCGATACCGATCAGGGCGATGCGGTCGAACAGGATTTCAGACATCAGGTGCGTTCCATGAATTCGGTGAGGGCAGCGATCACGCCGGTATTGGCCTCCTCGCTGCCGATCGTCATGCGGAGTGCATTGGGAAAACCATAGGACGAGACGGCGCGCAAGACGAAGCCACGTTCTGTCAGGAAGCGATCGGCATCCGCTGCCCGCTTTCCGTCCTCATCGGGGAAGTGGATCAGGATGAAATTGGTGACCGAGGGCGTCACCTCGAGGCCAAGGGCGGTGAGCGCGTCTGAGACCCGGCCGAGCCAGACCTGGTTATGCTCGACGGCTTTCGCCACATGCGTCTGGTCGCGCATGGCGGCAGCCCCGGCGAGAAGTGCCGGCGTGTTGATGTTGAACGGCCCGCGCACCCGGTTCAGCGTGTCGATGATCTCGGCGGGGCCATAGATCCAGCCGATGCGCAGAGCCGCAAGCCCGTAGACCTTGGCGAAAGTCCGGGTCATCACAACGTTGCGGTTGGCAGAGACCAGCTCGACGCCTGCTTCATAGTCAATGCGGCGGACATATTCTGCATAGGCGGCGTCGAGTACGAGGATGACATGCGCAGGCAAGGCCGCATGCAGCCGCTTGATATCGGCATAGGGCACATAGGTGCCGGTCGGGTTGCCGGGATTGGTCAGGAAGACGATCTTCGTGCGGTCGGTGACAGCGTCAAGGATTGCATCGACGTCGACGCGCCGATCGGTTTCCTTGACCGTTACGGGCGTGCTGCCGGCAGCCAGGATCTGGATGCGGTAGAGCAGGAAGCCATGTTCGGTGATGATGGCTTCGTCGCCGGGTCCGAGATAGATGTTGGCGAGCAGGGCAAGCAACTCGCCCGAACCATTGCCGCAGAGGATGTTGGCCGGGTTCAGCCCATGCACCTCGGCAATCGCATCACGCAGCACGCGCGCCTGTCCGTCGGGATAGATCTCGAGCGTTGCGGCCGCCATGCGGAAGGCGTCCATGGCCTTCGGGCTCGGACCAACTGGCGTTTCATTGGACGACAGCTTGAAGACGCGGGAAACCCCGCCCGCATGGTCCTTGCCAGGAACATAGGCGGCGATCTCCATGACCCCGGCACGGGGTGTCGGCTTCGTCGAGGCGTTCATGAGGCGCATTCCCGGCCATTGGATGGCGAGAGGCCACCCCTTCACATGGGATTGGGATTACTGCGGAAAACGCGCTTTGTCGAGGCGGGCGAGCGCCGAAGCCTGTCCAGGGGACGCACGGCACAACACGCGTTTCAGACCTCGGGAGATCGATTGCGGGTCGTCGGCATACCTTGCGGTGCGAGCACCGGCGCAAAGACGCGGCGGGAGGCACGCGCGGCAACGGGCAGTCCCTGATAGAGCCGCTTCTGCGCCTCGACGACGATGACGCCGGAAAAGGCCGGCCAGAGAACCCGGCCAAGCCGCTCGAAGCCTCGGCGAAGGCGCAGGACCGCACGGATCTTCGACGGCGGGAAGAACAAGGCTTCCGCCGAAGCCCCGGGCGTGAAGTTGGTCTCGCGCAGCAGCGAGGTGAGCTGGCCGCGCGAATAGGGACGGCCCGAACCGAAGGGCGTGTGTTCCATGCGCGCCCAGACGCCACGACGATTGGGCACGACGATGACGAGGCGGCCGCCGGGGGCGAGCACCCGCCAGACCTCCTTCAAGGTCTCCCGCGGATTCTCGGCGAATTCGAGTGAATGCACCATCAGCACGCGGTCGACGGAACTATCAGGGAGAGGCAGTTCCTCGTCGAAGACGAGCGTCGTGGCCGAGGGTTCGCCGACCGGCCAGTTCACCGCGCCCTGCCCTGCCGGCATGAAGGCCATGGTGCGCTCGGTGTCGGCCCGGAAGCGTTCGAGAAAGGGAATGCAGTAGCCGAGGCCGACAAGCCGTTCCTGTGGCAGGCGCGCCCAGACGGAAGAAATTGCCAGCGCAACCGATTGCTCCGCCACGCGGCCGAGCATCGTATAATAAAACTGCCTTAGATCGACGATATCGACATGCATGAACTTATTGTTAGCAGCCCCTCATTGGAGTTCAAGGCGCGAGAGGTTACATTCGCGCCAACGAGGTGGGACATAAAAAGCGGGTCGACAATGAAATCACTGCAGATCGAGGTATTCCTCTGCCGAAGTGACAACTTCGGCATACTTCTTCACTGCCCCGAGACGGGCGAAACGGCGTCGATCGATGCACCGGAACTCGATCCGATCGTCAAGGCGGCGGAGAAGCGGGGCTGGACGATCACCCATGTCTTCACGACCCACCACCACGGTGACCATGTCGAGGCCAATCTGGCGCTGAAGGAAAAATACGGCTGCGAGATCATCGGCCCGCGCAACGAGGCGGCGGTGATCCCCGGCATTGATCGGACGGTGGGCGACGGCGACGAGTTCACCTTTGCCAAGCGCCCGGTGCGCGTGATCGAGACACCGGGCCACACCGCGGGGCATGTTTGCTACTACTTGCCCGAGGATATGCTGCTCTTTGCCGCCGACACGCTTTTCGCCCTCGGCTGCGGGCGTCTGTTCGAACGGTCGGCGCTCGATATGTGGCATTCCCTGCAGAAGCTTGCGGCGCTCCCCGATGAGACCATCGTCTATTTCGGCCATGAATACACGCTCTCCAACGCCCGTTTCGCACTGACGGTCGATCCGGAGAATGCGCGGCTCAAATCCCGCGCCGAACTCATCGAAATGCAGCGCAAGCGCGGCGACTTCACCATTCCGACGACGATCGGGCTGGAGAAGGAAACCAATCCGTTCCTGCGCGCCGGCGACCCGGATATCCGGAGCACGCTCGGCATGGAGGGCGCGACGAACGACGAGGTCTTCGCGGAAATCCGCAAGCGCAAGGACTCCTTCTGATGCAGGCAGCCAACATCATCGAGACCCTCGGCATGCAGCGCCATCCCGAGGGCGGCTGGTATGTGGAAACCTATCGGGACGAACACGGCGGCCCCCGCGGCCATTCGACGGCTATCTACTATCTCCTGCAGGCCGGCGAACGGTCTCACTGGCACAAGGTCAAGGATGCCGCCGAGGCCTGGCACTACTATGCCGGTGCGCCGCTTGCCCTGCATCGTTCGAAGGACGGCGTGACGCAGGAGACGGTCGTGCTGGGGCTCGATCTCGCGGCCGGGCAACGTCCTCAGGCGATCATTGATGCCGATGAGTGGCAGGCGGCCGAGAGCCTCGGCGAATTCACCCTTGTCGGCTGTACGGTAGCGCCCGGATTCGACTTTTCCGCCTTCGAAATGGCGCCGCCCGGCTGGGCACCGGGCGCGTAAGCCCGCGAATCACACCTCCGAAAGCGTCTGCGTCAGGATCACCTGCGCCGTAAAATAGGTTACCCAGACGAAGTAGGCGGCCATGCCATCGATCGGGTGATCGGGGCCTGTCCAGTATCGTCGGATCGTCAGCACGATATCCGAGAGGATGAAAAGCGCCGCCCCGACAAAGGCGAGCGGATTGGCGAGACCGAGTGTCAGCCAGACCAGGATCATGAACAAGAAGACATAGACGCCGATGGGCACCGCCAGTCGTCCGGCAGGCTTCCAGATGCGCACAAGCACGCCGAAGGTCAGGATCGCGACAAGCGCTCCGGCGATCACTCGCCAGGGCTCGGCAAAGGCAATCTCGAGGTCGGTGAGGGTCGCAAGCAACGCCACATAGGCGATATGGGCAGTGAGGAAAGCGGCGACACCGCCCACAAAGGCTCGGTCTCCCTCAAAGGCGAGTGACCAGTCGCCAAGGGCTCCGAACACAAGGGCGGCAACCAGCAGCGGATGGGCGCCGACGGCATAGGCATAGAGGGCGAGCAGCAGGACGGGCAACGTCTTCCAGACGGCCCGGAACACGGTTTTCTCCCGCGGTAGGATCCAGAGATAGCTGGTACCGAGCGCGACCGAAAGCCAGAGGATGCCGGTCGCAGTGGCCATTCAATCTCCCGTCAGGTCGCGCGCTCCGATTTGCGGAAAACCATATCGCGAGCCGCGAGCACAGCGCCACCTGTGATAAGCAGGCATGAAAGGCCAATTCTGACGCTAATCTCGCCAAAGCCAAAAATGATCAGGATCAGCGTGGACAGAAGCGGCGCGGCATAGCTGGAAACGCCGAGGATCTGGATGTCGCCGTTCTTCACCCCATAGTCCCAGACATAGAAGGCAAGCCCGACCGGAAGTAGCCCGAGCCCGATCACCGCGGCCCATTGCGCCGTCGTATCCGGCCAGACAGTGGTTTCGAGCGCAAGATGGCACAGAAGTGAAAGAGCCGATGTCGCAAGGCAGAAGCCGGTGACGACATCGGTCGACACCTTCTCGAACTTGCGACTGATCAGCGAATAGGCGGCCCAGGTGAAGGCGCAGAGCAAGGCGGTGAAATAGCCAAGGCTGTAAGCCGGGTCGAAGGCGAAACCGTTCTTGCCGACAATGAGCGCGGTTCCGGCAAGACCGCACAGCGCACCGACGAGGTGATGCCAGCCAAGTCGCTCACCCGGCAGGAGGGCCGAGCCGACGACGATGAGGAGTGGCCAGAGATAGGCGATCAGCCCGGCCTCGACGGCCGGCGCATTCCGGAGTGCGGTGAAATAGAGAAAATGATAGCCGAAGAGGCCACCGACGCCGGCGAGCCAGACCTTCGGCGGCTGGCGAAGCTCCTTCAACCGTTCTGGCCGCGCCATGAACAACAGGATGCCAGGCAGGCTGCCGATCGCAAAGGTGATGGCCGAAAGCTGGAAGGGCGGCATCGTGCCCGAGGCCGCTGTCATCAGCGCGAGGAAGGACCACATCAGGATCGCGGTGAACCCGATCAGCGTTGCCTTGGTCTTCATGAAATCCCCTGATGCGGGGCTCGCCCGCTGAAACTAGCCGTCGAACTTTTCTGCCGTCACATGCACGGTTCCGTAGCGGGTCGGGATCCTCGCATAGACAGGTGCATATAGCTGCAGCGTCGCAGTCTTGGCAAACCAGATCTCCATGCCGCTCACCGACTTCAGATATTCGATGTCCTTGCGGCCCTGGCGGTAACCGGACTTCGGCACGTATCGGACCGAACAGACGATGGCCTCGCCTTTGGCACTGCCGGCGGAGAAGGTCTCCGAGCGGTTCGGCGAGAGAACGAGATCCATGCGGCTTTCGCCGTCATAGACGGGCAAGGTTTGGCCGCAGACATCGGCATTGCCGGGGATGAGGAGAGCACCGATCGGATCAAGCACCGACTTCAGGTCATCAGGCTGGACGGGCACCCAGGTGTCCGGCTTCGGCCGCTCCGGCGTGACCCTGGTTTCCACCACATTGCCGCCGGCAAACAGCACCTCGTAGACGTGATTGCGCTTGCCGCTCTTGTAGTCGAGCACATAGCGCTCGGGGTTCATGACCCCGCCGGACATGCGACCTGACACGCTGCTGTCTGCGGACACCTCACGCACGATGTCGACCAGGCTCGACGAGTGAAATTGGCCGGAAATCGTGTAGCGCTCGTTTTCGACGGCGGTCTGGAAGGTCATGCGCGCAATCGGCAAGACACCGAGAGAAACCTTGTAGGACGTGTCGTAGCGATAATCGGCAGCCCCGGCACCACCGGCAAGCAGGACGAGGAAGGCGGTAAGGAAGCCGGTCGGACGCAATGCCATCTCCATCATGGGAATGCCGGCGCGCCGGCGTCTAGAACATGCATACTCGCCGTGGACTGTGGCAAGAAAATATCCTACACCCGGTCTGCCGCCCGGAAAATCCAAGGTTTGGCTTGACGCGCCGGTTCTCACTGACTATAGAACCGCAACTTTCCAATCAGACGCTGTTGGATTGCCTCGCCGGCATTTGGCCGGAAGCGATGCGATAGCCTAGAAAAACAATAGGTGTACCATGTCCCGCAGTTGCGAATTGACCGGCAAGGGCGTCCAGTCGGGCAACAACGTGAGCCACGCGAACAACAAGACCAAGCGCCGGTTCCTGCCGAACCTGTGCGACGTCACGCTGATCTCGGACGCTCTGAACCAGCGCTTCCGCCTGCGCGTTTCGGCTGCTGCCCTGCGCACGGTCGAGCATCGCGGTGGTCTCGATGCGTTCCTGATCAAGGCTTCCGAAACCGACCTGAGCATGCGCGCTCGTCTGCTGCGTCGCCAGATCGTCAAGAAGACCGCCGAAGCCGCTTAATAGCGTCATCAGGCCAGACTTTCGAAAGGCTTGACCGGCACGCCGGGCAAGCCTTTTCGTTTGGGATTTTCATGCAGGTCAAAGGCCTGACATGCGCATCCACCCTTTACAGTATTGTCCCTCCAACTGGTGGCATCACCCAGGATAAAAAAATGCTGAACAAGCGCTATTTCTTTGCCTACAGTCTGCTGATGACGACCATCGTCGTCGCCTCGAACTTCCTCGTCCAGCACCCGGTCAACGGCGTTCTGGCCGGCATCAATCTCGCCGATCTGCTGACCTTCGGTGCCTTCACCTATCCGATCGCCTTCCTCGTTACCGATCTGACCAATCGTCAGTTCGGACCTCAGGTTGCGCGCCGCGTCGTTCTCGTCGGCTTCATCGCGGGTGTTCTTCTGTCGATCCTGCTCGCCACGCCGCGTATCGCGATTGCGTCGGGCTCTGCCTTCCTCGTCGGCCAGCTGCTCGACATCTCGGTTTTCAACCGGCTGCGCCAGCAGACCTGGTGGAAGGCGCCGCTGATGGGCTCGCTGATCGGCTCCGTACTCGACACGGCAATCTTCTTCTCCCTGTCCTTCGCACCGGTCTTCGGCTTCATCGGCCCGAACGACGACTTCGCGATTGCCGCAGCCCCGATCCTCGGCGTGATGTCGACAGAGGCACCGCGCTGGATTTCCTGGGCGATTGCCGACTTCGGCGTGAAGATGCTGATCGGTTTCATCATGCTCCTGCCCTACGGCGCGCTGATGAGCATTGTGCGGCCCATGCCGACGGCCGAACGCTCGGCCTGAGGCGGCTACAGCCTTGGAGAGGCGAGATCATGCAGATCCCGGCTCTCCGTGCTCTCGCAATAGCACGCCGAGGGCATGCCGCGCCCTGTCCTCGCAGGAAAAAGCTGGAGAAGACAGCTGCGTTCGGGATCTCCATCCGAACAGGGTGAGCACCAGACGAAACAGCGGATCCTCCGGCGCCGGAATTGGCGTATTCAGCTGAATGACGATGTTCCAACTCTCGCCCGAGTCTGATGTGTCTGATTTGATGACCTGACAGTCACCGTCGTCTGGTATGACCTGAAAAAGGTACCGACGATCAAACAGTCGTTGCTCCACGTCGACGATGCCAGGACGAAAGGTCCAGCGCTCATCCGGTCCGGCGACCGAAAAAACCAAGAAGCTCAGTAAAACACCCGAACCGCCGACAACAATGATGGCGAAAAACGGTGTCAACGTTGAGAAAGGCCACAGGCCTGCTCCCAACTCACCCCACAACACCAACAGCAGCCCGACTGCCAAACAGGCCAGCAACACGCGCAAGGGCGTGGGAATGGACTGACTGACGGTGATCTCTCGATCCAGCGTGCGCAAGTTGGCCCTGTCCTTAACGATATCGGGATCAACCTGATTGGGATCGGCAGAAATGACAACCGCACGGCAGGGTCGCGCCAGGGGATCTTCGATTGTCCGTTAACAGGTACTTTTCAAACGCGCGGAAAATGCGTCCGATCTGCGTCACTTTTCCAAGCGGAATTCCAGCATCAGCGTCCGCTGCAGGATCGAATGGTTGTCGTCAGAGATGACGATCAGCCGAACGGAGCCGTCAGGGTCGGGGATGGCATCAATGCCTTCCATATTGTCGATCTGGGATCGGTAATTGCCCTCGAACAGGATCTCGCCATCGACAACCGCATCCGGTCGAATGCTACCCCCCTCCACGCGGCGCAAACGCATGCCCACACCTCTGGCGATGGTGAAGCGACGCTCGAGCAGCAGGAGATCCCCATCCGGCAGAAAAGTCGCATCGGTGATGTCGAAACCGTCACGCGGACGCACTCGAAATTCGCCGGCAAGCGGACCACCGAGGATCGCCGCATAGATATTGCCGTCATCGTCGAAGCTCTTTTCGGAAATCGCCACCAGCGCCCCGCCGAGCGGTCCGTCCTTTTCGGCGATCACCAGCGCCTCCAAACCGCCATTGCTGCGCAGGACGTCGAGATCAAAGGGGAAGGCGAGCGGTTCAGACGGCACTGCCTTGCCGAGGTCGGACAGGGGAGCGTAGGACACGACGCGGTGACGCTGTTCGAATCCCACGAAGGCACTGTTGCCATCGACGGCAAGGCTTTCGGCATCGACAAAGAATTTACTCGGGCTCTCTTGCCCGGACGCGTCCAGCAACGGCGCAAGTTTGACGTCGTCGACACCAGCGAGACGGCCCTCGGCATCGCGCCTGATCTCTCCCTCGATCCAATAACCCGTGTCGAACACGCCGAGGAAACGGCTGTCGTCCAGAAACCGGATCGACGAGAAGGCACCGAACAGCGGCTCGGAGGAGGACAGCTCGACACCGCCGAGGAATGTCAGTCCGGGCGCCATGGTCGGATTGCCGCCGAGTTCAGTGAACACGTCGCTGTCGACAGGGATGGACAAGGTCTGGCCGGGCGGGATGACTGCAGGCGTACAGGCGGAAAGTGCAAGCAGACCTGCCAGCGCACAGCTCAAGCCAAGGCGGCGCCGATAGGTCGATCGCTCAGGCACGCAGGCGCGCCCGGCCTGAGCCACCGGAGGGCTTTTCCTCGAAGAGCGAGGCGAGCTGTTCGGTCATGGCGCCTGCCAGTTCGTCAGCGTCCACGATGGTGACGGCGCGGCGATAGTAGCGCGTGACATCGTGGCCAATACCGATCGCGAGCAGTTCGACCGGAGACTTGGTCTCGATCTGCTCGATCACGGCGCGCAGGTGCCGCTCGAGATAGTTGCCAGGGTTCACCGACAACGTCGAATCGTCGACCGGCGCGCCGTCCGAGATCATCATGAGGATCTTGCGCTGCTCGCGGCGACCGATCAGGCGGTTATGCGCCCACATCAGCGCTTCGCCATCAATGTTTTCCTTGAGCAGGCCCTCGCGCATCATCAGGCCGAGATTGCGGCGCGATCGGCGCCATGGGGCGTCCGCCGACTTGTAGATGATATGGCGCAAATCGTTGAGACGACCGGGCGCCGGCGGCTTGCCGCCCGCGAGCCATTTCTCTCTGGACTGACCGCCCTTCCAGGCCTTGGTCGTGAAGCCGAGGATCTCGACCTTGACGCCGCAGCGTTCCAGCGTGCGGGCAAGGATATCGGCACAGGAGGCGGCCACCGTGATCGGACGGCCGCGCATCGAGCCGGAATTGTCGATCACCAGTGTCACGACGGTATCGCGGAATTTGGTGTCCTTCTCCTTCTTGAAGGAGAGCGGCTGCATTGGGTCGATGATCAGGCGGGTGAGACGCGCCGGATCAAGATAACCTTCTTCCAGATCGAAGTCCCAGGAGCGGTTCTGCTGCGCCATGAGGCGGCGCTGAAGGCGGTTTGCGAGCCGGCCGACGGCACCCTGCAGGTGCGCGAGCTGCTTGTCGAGGAAGGCACGCAGCCGTTCCAGCTCCGCCTCGTCGCAGAGCTCTTCGGCGGTGATTTCCTCGTCAAATTCCTGAGTGAAGATCTTGTAGTCGACCTTCTCGTTGAAATCATCAAAGGGGGTCGCCGGACGGCGCATTTCGCCGGGCGTCTCGCTGTCGTCGTCGCCTTCGTCCGACATCTCCTCTTCAGAGATCTCGGCACCGTCCATCTCGCCGTCATCGAGCTGTTCCTGCGAAGCTTCGCTTTCCTCCGCAGGGGCGGAATCCTGACCGGCTTCGTCTTCCGACGTCTCCTGGTCCTGCTCGCCGCTGCGCGGCTGCTCCTCGTCGGTGGACTGCTCGTCCTCACTCTGCTCCTGGTCGTCGCCCATGTCCTCGGCCATCTCCATGGCCGACAGCATGTGGCGGATCACGCGGGAGAAAGCCTGCTGGTCTTCGATGACGGACGAAAGATTATCGAGATCGGCACCGGCCTTGTCCTCGATGAAGGGACGCCAGAGATCAAGCACCTTGCCGGCCGTTTCCGGCGCCTTCTGGCCGGTGAGCTTTTCGCGCACCAGCATCGCGACGGCCTCGCCGATCGGCGCATCTTCCTGCCGGCTGATCGTCGAGAAATTGGCTTTCGCGTATTTCTCGGTATTCATCGACTGGATGTTGGAGGCAACGCCTGGCATGCGCAGCGACCCGAGCGATTCTACACGAGCCTGTTCGACGGCATCGAAGATGGCGCGGGCATCTGTACCCTGCGGTGCAAGTGCCGCATGGACCTTCTGGTCGTGGCAGGCGAGCCTGAGCGCCATGGAATCGCCGAGACCGCGGGTCACGGCGAGCTCATGGGCGGTCGGACGCTTGGAGAGTTCCGGCAGGCGGATCCGCTCGCCAGCAAGACCAGGACGCTCGTTGGCGAAGGCGACCTCGACCTGCGGATCACCCGCGATCGAACGGACGCAGCCCGTGATGGCCCGGCGCATCGGCTCCGTGTCTACTCCACCGCCGGCTCTCGCCTTCGAATTGTCGCCGCGCCCTGCCATGCTTCTCAGTCCTTATGCGCCGAGTACGATATTGGCCGCACTTTCCTTGAGTTCCACGCCGAAGGCGCGCTGATACTGCTCGGCCACCAGCGTGCGCTCGAGTTCATCGCACTTGTTGAGGAAGGTGACGCGGAAGGCGAAGGCGACATCGCCGAAGATCTCGGCGTTCTCGGCCCAAGTGATAACGGTACGCGGGCTCATGACGGTCGAAAGATCGCCGTTGACGAAGGCGGCGCGCGTCAGGTCTGCAAGGCGAACCATGCGCGAGACCGTGTCTCGACCCTCGGCGGTCGAGCCGAAGCTCTTCACCTTGGCGCAGACGATATCGACTTCCTTGTCATGCGGCAGATAGTTCAGCGTCGTCACGATCGACCAGCGGTCCATCTGCGCCTGGTTGATCTGCTGCGTGCCATGATAGAGGCCCGTCGTGTCGCCGAGGCCAACCGTGTTGGCGGTCGCGAAGATGCGGAAGGCGGGATGCGGGCGGATAACGCGGCTCTGGTCGAGCAGCGTGAGACGGCCTGCCGATTCCAGTACGCGCTGGATAACGAACATGACGTCAGGGCGACCGGCATCGTATTCGTCGAAGACGAGCGCCACATTGTGCTGGTAGGCCCAGGGCAGGATGCCGTCCTTGAATTCGGTGATCTGCTTGCCGTCCTTCAGGACGATGGCGTCCTTGCCGACGAGATCGATACGGCTGACATGGCTGTCGAGGTTGACGCGCACGCAAGGCCAGTTGAGGCGGGCTGCGACCTGTTCGATATGCGTCGACTTGCCCGTGCCGTGGAAGCCGGAGACCATGACGCGGCGGTTATGCGCAAAACCGGCGAGGATGGCGAGCGTGGTTTCACGGTCGAAGAGATAGTCCGGATCAAGATCCGGCACATAGGCGTCACCCTTGGAATAGGCGGGCACCCGGATGTCACTGTCGATACCAAACACTTCGCGCACCGACACGGTGGTGTCGGGGAGATTGGTAATATCAAGATCAATTTTGCTCATCGTTTCTCCATGCCGGGCGCCACCGACCGGCCGCATCTCATCGCTGCTGTGTGTTCGGATTAACAGAAACCGGCCTGCTTTAACAATTTGTAGGCTTCAATAACAGCGCGAAAACGCTCTTCCGAAGCCCTGTCTCCGCCATTTGCGTCGGGATGGTGTTTTTTTACAAGCTCCTTGTAGCGGGTCTTGATGTCGGTCGGCGTGGAGCTGACGGTAAGCCCAAGCGTATCCAGCGCTTTTGCCTCCAAAGTCTTGAGTTTCCGATCCGTCGCCTGATAGCGCGAGGCGCCACCGCGACCCTGCTGCACGAAGCCGAACGGGTCCTTCATGCGCGCCTGTGACGCAGCCGAACCGGAGCGAGCAGTGGAATGCAACGGGCTCGCTTTCGCCGCCTTGTTGACGCCCACGGTCCAGGTGGGACGATGTCCGGTGATCGCCTCCTTTTGGTAGCGCGCGATTTCGGTGTCCGAGAGGCCGGAGAAGTAGTTGTAGCCCTTGTTGTAGTCCTTCACATGCTCGAAGCAGAACAGGAAGAACTGGCCTTCGGCATGCCGGCCCACAGGTGCGCGATGGGCCCCCGGCTTGTCGCAGCCGTCCCATTGGCACACAGGTTTGGATGGTTCGGGCTCCGCTGCCCGTTTTCGACGGGTCCGTATCCCATCGAAATATTTCGAGTCGAGTTTCATGCGCTAATTATGGGGCGCAGGAAGGGGTCGGACAAGAATTGACAAACCGGTTTGTTGCGCGCTTTGTGGGGCGTTTTGCGAAGCAGCAGAAAGAGGCAGACCATGTCGGTAAAAAGCCGGATCGAGACCCGTCTGACGGAGGCTTTCAGCCCCGAACGGCTCGTCGTGATCGACGAGAGCCAGCACCATGCCGGCCACCAGCCCGACATCACCGGCACGGGTGAAACACATATGCGTGTTCGCATCGTTGCATCCGCCTTTGACGGCATGACGCGGCTCGCGCGCCACCGGGCCGTGACCGATCTGCTGAAACCCGAACTGGACGCCGGCCTGCATGCGCTGGCCATCGAGCCCGCCGCCCCCGGCGAGCCCACGCGCTGGTAGTCCTCGTCTGAAATCAGACCTCCGGCTCGGCCGCATCGATCGGCCGGATGCGCAGACGCGTGATGCGGTTCTTCTCACGCTTCAAGACGATGAAACGCTTGCCGTAGAAGGTGAAGGCCTGGCGCTCCTCAGGGATCGACTTCGACTCATGGATGACGAGACCGGCAATCGTCGTTGCCTCCTCGTCCGGCAGCAGCCAGTCCATGGCGCGATTGAGGTCGCGGATCGGCACCCCGCCATCGACGACGATCGAGCCGTCGCTGTCCTGCCGCACGCCCTGGATCTCCAGATCGTGTTCATCGGAGATATCGCCGACAATTTCCTCGAGAATGTCTTCGAGCGTCACCACACCCTGCACTTCGCCGTATTCGTCCACGACCACGGCGAAATGGGTCTTGCGGCGCAGGAAGGCGTTGAGCTGGTCCTTGAGGTTGGTGGTATCGGGCACGAACCACGGCTTCTGGGCAATTTTGACGATGTCGATGTCCTGCGGCTCGACATTCGGCTCGGCGAGCGCGCGGATCAGATCCTTGGCGTGGATCACGCCGATGATATTGTCCGTCGCGCCACGCCAGACCGGCATGCGGGTATAGGGGCTTTCGAGAATGTTGCGGATTGCGGTTTCCGGCGGCTCGTCGGCATTGACCGCCCGCATGGCCGTGCGGTGGATCATGATATCGGAAACTTCGAGTTCGCCCAAATCGAGAACACCCCCGAGGCGGTCGCGGTCGGCCTTGATGACCGATCCCTCGCGATGCAGGAGCGCCACGGCGCCGCGCAACTCTTCATGCGCAGAAAGCATCGACGCTTCCCCAGAGATCGAAACACCGAACATGCCAAGCAGCTTGCGCACGATCCAATTGACAAGACTGGAAAGCGGCCCGACCACGGCAACGAACGGGCGAACGAGCGGGGCAACAAACAGCGCGAAGCGTTCCGGCGCAGAAATCGCCCAGCTCTTCGGCAGGACTTCCGAGAAGATGACGAGCAGAACGGTCATCAAGAGCGTGGCGATCGCCACGCCGGAATCGCCGAAAAGGCCGAGAAACAGGCTCGTCGTCAGTGACGAGGCGAGAATGTTGACCAGGTTGTTACCGATCAGCAGAGCGCCGATCAGCCGGTCGCGCCGTTCGATCAGGATGTTGACCACCCCGGCACGGTCGTCGCCATTGACCTCCAATGTGTGCATGCGCGCACGCGACGTGGCGGTCAGCGCTGTCTCGGAGCCGGAAAAAAAGGCCGAGGCACAGATCAACAACAGGATGGCGACCAGCGTCAGCCAGTATTCGGCGAGGCCGGCAAGGATTTGCTCGATCATGATGGGCGCATCTCCTCGATGAAACGCTGAACTTCGGATGCCGGCACATCGTCTGCGACGAAGGATTGGCCGAGACCACGGGTAAGGATGAAGGTGAGTTGACCGCCCTTGACCTTCTTGTCCTGGGCGATGGCATCCATCAGGACATCGGTCGGCGGCAATTCGCCGGGGATCTGATCCATGCGGGTGGGAAGGCCGACAGTCTTCAGATGGGCCTCTACCCGATCCGCGAGATCCGGACTGGCGAGGTTCATGCGCGCCGAGAAGCGATGCGCGAGCACCATGCCGATTGAGACCCCCTCGCCATGCACGAGCCGGCTGCTGTCATACTGGGTCGCAGCCTCCAGCGCATGGCCGAAGGTATGGCCGAGATTGAGCAGAGCACGGCGGCCATTCTCCCTTTCGTCGGCGGCGACCACATCGGCCTTGGCCTGACAGGAGACGGCAATTGCCTCGATGCGAGCAGCACCGCCGGCGAAGACCTCGCGCCAGTTCGTCTCCAGCCACTCGAAGAAGTCGGGCTTGTCGATCAGGCCGTACTTCGCCACTTCCGCATAACCGGCGCGAAATTCTCGTTCCGACAGCGTGTCGAGCACGTCGGTATCGGCGAGCACCAGATCCGGCTGATTGAAGATGCCGACAAGGTTCTTGCCCTGCCGCGCATTGATGCCGGTCTTGCCGCCGACGGAACTGTCGACCTGCGACAGAAGAGATGTCGGGATCTGCACGAAGCGGACACCGCGCCGGACGATGCCAGCGGCAAAGCCAGTGAGATCGCCGATGACGCCGCCACCGAGCGCAATGACGGTGTCGTTGCGTTCGATGCGCGCTTCGAGCAGCACGTCGCAGACCTTGGTGAGATAGTCGAAGCTCTTGGTCTTCTCGCCAGCGGGAAGCGTGACCGAGACAGCCTCGATGCCATCGGTCTGCAGGCTGTCCATCAATCCGTCGAGATAACGCGCACCGACATTTTCGTCGGTCACGATGGCCGCACGGCGACCCTTGATGCGGGTCGAGATTTCGCCACCGGCACGCGCCATCAGGCCGGGGCCGATGAGAATGTCATAGGAGCGCTCGCCCAGTGGCACATGCACCAGGCGTTCCAGGGTCTCGACCTTCGTCATTGCGTCTTGTCCTTGCCGATATGTTCGATCACCGAGGTCAGGACCTCGTTGGCGATCACTTCCTTACGCACGTCGCGCGACTGGACCGTGATATCCGCCAGTGCATAGATTGGATATCGCTTGTCCATCAGATCCTTCAGCGTCTGCTTTGGGTTCTCGGTCTTCAGCAGAGGCCGGTGATCGCGCTTGTTCACCCGCTCCCAGAGAACGTCGAGATCGGCATTGAGCCACACCGAAAGCCCGCCACGCTCGATCTGCTTGCGAGTCCTCTCGTTGATGAAGGCGCCGCCGCCGGTGGACACGACCCGCGGCCCCGTGCGCAGCAGGCGCTTGATGACACGGGTTTCCAGCGCGCGAAACTCTTCTTCGCCATAGGCGGCAAAGAGCTCGGCGATCGTCATCCGCGACACCCGCTCGATCTCCGTATCGGTATCGACGAAGGGCAGACCGAGTTGCTGCGCAACGATCCGGCCAATAGCCGACTTGCCGGCCCCCATAAGACCAACGAGAACGAGATTGCGTTTGCCGAGCGCCGTCTTGGCGCGCACACCCAGACTGGGAGCAAGGTTGAGGATCGTTTCGGTCATCGGCCTGTTCACGACTGTTTCATGACCTATTGACATATAGAGGGCTAGCGTCAAGCCATGGCTGCATTTCCGCAAGGCCTGTCCCGGCCTTGGTAAACTCCATGTTTCTACCTATTTATTCCCGGAACCGGTGAAGGACCGACCATGCCCACTCTGTTTCGTTTCCTGTTCATCTGCGGGACCATTGCCGGTCTGGTCTACATCACCATGTGGTCCTTTGCCGTCTTCGTCGAACCGCGGGAACGCGACGTCACGGTGCGCATTCCTTCCGAGCGGATCAATCCGGTCGAGCAATAGCGGGAAACAGGACATGTCGGATCTGAGCCGGGCTCGCGTCGAAGCCTTTCTGGAAATGCTAAGCGCCGAGCGCGGAGCAGCCCAGAACACGCTCACCTCTTATGAGCGGGACCTCGACGACCTCGGCGATTTTCTGTCCGGCCGCAAGGTGACCCTGGGTGCAGCGACACGGGAAGATCTTGCCGTCTATCTCTCCGACCTCGCCCGTCGCGGCTTCCAGCCGACGTCCCAGGCAAGACGCCTGTCGGCGATGCGCCAGTTCTACAAGTTTCTCTATGCGGAAGGGCTGAGGGGCGATGACCCGACCGCGATCCTCGACGCGCCGAAGAAGACCCGCTCCCTGCCCAAGGTGTTGACTGTCGAGGATGTCACCGGGCTTCTGTCGCTCGCCGAGCAGGAGGCGAACCTCGAAGGACCGGACCGGCCGGCGCGGATCCGGCGACTGGCGCTGATCGAACTTCTTTATGCGACCGGCATGCGCGTCAGCGAACTTGTCTCGCTTCCGGTGAAAGTGCTGACCCAGGAAGGTCGTTTCCTGCTGGTGCGAGGCAAGGGCAACAAGGAGCGGCTCGTCCCCCTGTCGCGGACGGCGATCGAGGCGCTCGCGCGATACGGTAAAATTCGGGGGGCCGATCCCGTTCACGCCGACAGCCCCTTTCTGTTTCCAGCGGCCAGCAAGGAAGGCCACCTGCCCCGACAGGTGTTTGCGCGCGACCTCAAGGATCTGGCTGTCAGGGCCGGTTTATCGGCCAATGCCGTCTCTCCACACGTGCTCAGACACGCCTTCGCAAGCCATCTTCTCGGCAATGGTGCGGACCTTCGCGCCGTGCAGGAACTGCTCGGCCACAGCGACATTTCAACGACACAAATCTATACGCATGTGCTCGACGAGCGCCTGCAGCAACTGGTGCATACGCATCACCCCCTTGCAAAACAGGCCAAAAACCCCGATTAGGACCGGCAAAGCCGGTTCCTGCGGGCGGCGAGCGCCAGGAACGAACGATCGGAACGGAGTTCATGCACAACTATCTCGACTTCGAAAAGCCCATCTCCGACCTCGAGGCCAAGATCCGCGAACTGAAGAAGATCGCGGAAGAGGACGAGAGCATCGACACCTCGGAAGAGATCACCCGGCTGGAAAGCCGCGTCGACGAGGCGATGGTGGAGATCTATTCGAAGCTCAACGCCTGGCAGAAGACGCAGGTCGCGCGCCATCCGCAGCGTCCGCATTTCGTCGACTATGCCGAGGCGCTGTTCACCGAATTCACGCCGCTGGCCGGTGACCGCAAGTTTGCCGAGGACGCCGCCATCCAGGCCGGCCTCGCGCGCTTCCGCGGCCAGCCGGTCGCCGTGATCGGCCAGGAAAAGGGCAACGACACCAAGTCGCGCATCAAGCACAACTTCGGCAGCCCGCGCCCTGAAGGCTACCGCAAGGCGATCCGCGTCATGGAAATGGCCGACCGCTTCGGCCTGCCAGTCATCACACTGATCGATACGGCCGGCGCCTATCCGGGCGTTGGAGCCGAAGAACGCGGCCAGGCGGAAGCCATTGCCCGCTCCACTGAGATGTGCCTCGGCCTCAAAGTGCCGATGGTCTCCGTCGTCATCGGCGAAGGCGGCTCGGGTGGCGCGATCGCGATTGCCACCGGCAACCGCGTCTATATGCTGGAACACGCGATCTATTCGGTGATCTCGCCGGAAGGCGCAGCCTCGATTCTCTGGCGCGATTCGACCCGCGCCAAGGAAGCCGCGACCAACATGAAGATCACGGCGGAAGACCTTAAAGGTCTTGGCATCATCGACGCTATCATTCCCGAGCCCGTTGGCGGCGCCCATCGCGCGCCGGACCGGGTCATCGGCATGACCGGCGACGTGATCGCCAGTGCACTGGCCGAACTGACGCCGCTTCCGGGCGACAAGCTGCGCGCCGATCGACGCCAGAAATTCCTCGATATCGGCCGCAACCTCTGAGATTGAAGGTTGCGACTGCGGCAATTTGCCATCACTCCGCCGCTTTGCAGCGGTAGCGGCGGAAGACGGATGGCGAAATCGGCGGCCATTGGTTTATAATTTGTGAAGAAAGCAGTTCTAAACTACGCATGACCGGCTCGGCTTGAGCCACCAACATGTGTTTCTGGAAAGAGCCTTCGCGCATGCGTTTGACATCAACGGCCCTGGTTCTGGTTTTCGCTGCGGCTCTGGCAGGCTGCAATGACGCGCTCGAGAGCGCGGCCTATGACACGCCGCGGGTTTCCAACAAGGTCCAGCAGCCGCTGCCGGCGCGCCTCGTTGCCGAAATCCAGAAGAAGGGCATGGATCGCAATTCGCCGATCATGATCCGCATCTTCAAGGAAGAGGGCAAGCTCGAGGTCTGGAAGGCCAAGACCAACGGCCGCTTCGACAAGGTCGTGGAATACGATATCTGCGCCTGGTCGGGTCGCCTTGGCCCAAAGGTGAAGGAAGGTGACCGCCAGGCGCCGGAAGGCTTCTACCCGCTGACGCCGTATCACCTGAATCCGAATTCCAAGTATTTCCTGGCGATCAACACCGGTTTTCCGAACCAGTTCGACCGCGCCAACGGTCGCACTGGATCACACCTGATGATCCATGGCGCCTGCTCGTCGTCAGGCTGCTATTCGATGACCGATGCGCAGATGCTGGAGATCTATGCCTTTGCCCGCGACGCCTTCAAGGGCGGCCAGCAGGCCGTGCAGTTGCAGGCCTTTCCCTTCCGCATGACCGCTGAAAACATGGCGCGTCATCGCCACAGCCCGCACTTTGATTTTTGGAAGACGCTCAAGGTCGGCTACGACAATTTCGAAGTCACAAAGCGGCCGCCCGAGGTCAATGTCTGCGAGAAGAAATACGTATTCAACCAGTCGATACCGGCAGGATCGAGCTTCAATCCGCAGGGCGCCTGCCCCGCCATGAGCACACCCCCGGCACTCTCGGTCGCGCTCAATGGCTTCAACGAAGCCTATGATGCCGCCTATGCCAAGGCGATGAAAAAATACGACGGCAAGATCTGGTATGACCCGACGGAAGCCGAGCGCAAGGCACTGGTGGCTGATCTGCGCAAGTCTCGGTCGCACGACCTCGCTTTCGCGCCCACCGGTTCGGCCCTGAAGGCAGGCAAGCTGCTCGACCTCGACGACGTCGACCCGGCCAGGCTGTCTGCCGCCAACGGCACGGCTGCCGTCAACCAGATGGCGACCAACCCGAACGGCGACCCCCAGGCGCAGGCCGCACAGCCGACGACGGCCGCGCCTGCAGCGCCGGCCACCAACGCTGTCCCGGTGCCGCAGCCCAATCCGCTTGCCCCCCAGACGGCCGAGTCGGCCGTTGCAGCTCCGGCCCCGGCCGACAAGAAGCCCTTCTGGAAGCTTTGGTAAGGGCATGGCCGAGACGGTGATCTACGATCTGAGGGGGCTGAAATGCCCCCTTCCCGTTTTGAAGACCCGTCGGCGTATGGCCGACATGAAGCCCGGTGACGAACTCGTGGTGGAGACCAGCGACCCCCTCGCCGGCATCGACATTCCGCATTTCTGCAACGAAGACGGCCATGAACTGGTCGCGCAGGAACGGCTCGACGCCGGTCATCGCTTTCACATCCGCAAGGGCGATGTGACCCGCGACTAGAACTTGAGGCCGGGAACCGACAGCGGATTGTCCATCATCGCCGCGCGATCCGGGCGGTCGATCGCCACCTTGCCGGTGAAGGCACCGAACAGGTCCCGCACGTAGCTTTCCGACAGGTCCCTGGTGATCAGCACCAGCCGCGTCTTGCGGTCGGACCCTTCAGGCCAGGACGGCAGGCGCACGGGCGGATGGAAAATCGACTGCACGCCATGCAGCACCAGCGGCTTGTCCGGTCGGTCGGTGAGCGCCACGATTGCCTTCATCCTGAGAAGCTTCTCCCCATGGGTCGAGCGCAGGAGATCGACGAACATGTTGATCGCCATCGGATCGATCGGCTCGTCATGCAGGATGGAATAGGAGCGGATTGAAGCACCGTGTCGGTTCACATCATGATGGTGATGATGGCCGTGACCATGGGAGTGCCCGTGGTGATCATGATGATGATCGTGGTGATGGTGATCGCCGGCCGCCGCCATTTCGTCCTTCAGCCAACGATCGACATCGGCGATCTTGCTCGAGGCATCGTAGAGCCCGTTGATCAGCATAGCGGCAGAGCCGGCATCATCAGCGTCGCCATCGGTGATCGGCGCGCGGGGATTGAGCGAGCGCAGGCGCTGTGTGAGCGCAGAGACGGCGGCCTCGTCGGCGAGTGTCCTCTTGGTCAGGATCAGCCGGTCGGCGACCGCGACCTGCTTGTAAGCCTCCGGAAAGGCATCGATTGTCGAGAGGCCATTGACCGCGTCGACCACCGTCACGACACCATCGAGATCGAAATGCTGAGCAATCGACGGATGACCCATGACCGACTGCATGACGGGTGCTGGATCGGCAAGGCCCGTCGTCTCGATGACGACGCGGGACAGCGGCTTCACCTTGCCGGTCTGCATTCCGTCGATCAATTCCGCCAGCGTATCGACCAGCTCGCCCCGCACGGTGCAGCAAAGGCAACCGTCGGCGAGTTCCACCACCGCATCGTTCGAGGTCTCGACCAGCAGATGATCGATACCCACTTCGCCGAACTCGTTGATGATGACGGCCGCATCCTTCATCGCCGGGTCCTTGAGCAGGCGGTTGAGAAGCGTCGACTTTCCGGCCCCGAGGAAGCCGGTGAGGATGGAGACGGGAATGCGCGACTGGGTCATTGCGATACTCAGAATGTGGGACGGGGCCTCGGGATCGGCACATTGGCGATCTCGCCCGTGCCGGAGCCCTGTTTTGTCGCTACCGGCTCACTGCCGGGAATGAGGCCGGCAAAGCTCATCGCCGGCGGGCGGCCCATTTCCTGGATGTAAGGAGAGGTCAGCTTCATGCGCCCGGCCTCATCACGGCCTTCGCTGCGGATCTGACGCGCCTTCGGATTACAGATCTCGGCGCTGATGTCGGTCACCTGATCCTGCCCTTCGCCGTAGGGGGCGAGCTGATCCAGCCGGTTGCCGGCAACCGATGTCGTCAGCCCCTTCTGCAGGAGATCAGCGGAGAGATCGGCACGCGCACCGAGGCTGTCGGCGCCGAGCACGACGGAAATCACCGTGCGTCCATTGCGGGTGGCAGACGAGACCTGGTTGAAACCGGAGGCGCACACATAGCCGGTCTTCATGCCATCAGCGCCTGGGAAGCGGCCGACGAGCAGGTTGAAGTTCGGATAGTCCTTCTTGCCGGTCGTCACCCCTTCCAGCGCGAAATAACCCGCATATTCAGGGAACTCACGCCGGATGGTCGTGGCAAGCAGGGCCATGTCACGGGCAGTCGTGTACTGGCCCTTGCCCGGCAGGCCATTCGGATTGACAAACCGCGTCGAGTTCATGCCGAGCCGGGCGGCTTCCTGGTTCATGCGCTGGACGAAAGCCGCTTCGCTGCCGCTCACCGTTTCCCCGATGGCGACCGCCACGTCGTTAGCAGACTTGATGATCAGAAGTTTCAAGGCACTGTCGAGCGTCAGCTTGGAGCCCGGCCTGAAATACATCTTGCTCGCCGGCTGGTCGGCGGCATGCTTGCTCATGACCACCACGGTCTCGGGCGAAAGCTCGCCCGAGCGCATCGAACGGAAGGTCGTATACGCCGTCATCAGCTTGGTCAGCGAGGCCGGATACCATTTGCGGAAGGCTTCTTCATGGGCGATGACCCGGCCACTGCCGACATCGACCACCATCATCGGATTGGCGGCAGCCAGACCCGGCAGAACCATCGCCACCAGCGAGACGGCGACCGCAACTCGGCGGACGGATCCGGTTGAAGACAACATGCGGGGACGTTTCGCAAACACGACTTCGATCCTCTTGTTCGGCTGCGCTCTCGTCAACGCATGACGAGATCTTATGTAGGGAAGGAATGGCAAAGCCCATTGAATACGTCAATTGAAAGGCGCACATTCGTGCCGACAATCACGTGATCCCCGCGACCGTGATCAAGAATAAACGCAGGACAAGAGAATGCCGCTTCTGAACCGAGCTTCCGAACTCCAGTCGGAAGCCACCGAATGGCGCCGCCATCTGCATGCCAATCCGGAAATCCTATACGACGTTGAAAACACTGCAGCCTTTGTTGAGGCAAGGTTGCGGGAATTCGGCGTTGACGAGATCGCAACCGGCCTCGGGCGCACGGGCGTCGTCGGGATCATCAAGGGCTCTGGCGGCGAAGGCCGGACCATCGGCCTTCGCGCCGACATGGATGCGCTTCCCCTCGACGAAATCACGGGCAAGCCCTGGGCTTCGACCATTGCAGGCCGCATGCATGCCTGCGGCCATGACGGTCACACCGCCATGTTGCTGGGCGCGGCCAAGTACCTCGCGGAAACCCGCAATTTTTCCGGCAGCGTTGCCGTTGTCTTCCAGCCGGCCGAGGAAGGTGGGCGGGGTGCGCTCGCCATGGTCGAAGACGGAATGATGGAGCGCTTCGGCATCGACGAGATCTACGGTATGCACAACATGCCCGGAAAACCTGTCGGCACCTTCGCCATCCGCAAGGGCGGCATCATGGCGGCGCCCGACAAGTTCCAACTCAAGCTGACCGGCCTGGGAGGCCATGCGGCTGAACCTCACAATACCGCGGATACCATCGTCATCGGGGCGCAGATCGTCGGCGCGCTTCAGACCATCGCTGCTCGCAACGCCAATCCGCTGCGCTCGGTCGTGGTCTCCGTCACCCAGTTTCATGCCGGCACGACCCATAACATCATTCCCGAAGAAGCCTTCATCTCCGGCACCGTGCGCTCCCTGGACGAAGGCGTGCGCGATCTGGCGGAGCGGCGTATTGGCGAGATCGCAACCGGCATTGCGGCCGCCCATGGCGCGACCATCGAATACGAGTATGAGCGCGCCTGCCCGGTGACGGTCAATCATCCGGCCGAAACGGAATATGCCGCACGCGCGGCAATCGACGTGGCGGGCATTGGCAACGTCGACACCGAAGTGGATCCGAGCATGGCCGGCGAGGATTTCGCCTTCATGCTCCAGTCGCGCCCCGGCGCCTATATCATGATCGGCAATGGCGAAACGGCCGGCCTCCACAATCCGGCTTACGACTTCAACGATGAGGCGATCGCGGCGGGGATATCCTATTGGGTTCGTCTGGCCGAGCAACGCCTGCCGCGGTGAACACGGCATTTCGACCATGCAAAACCGCTTGGCTTGAAGGCTCTGCTTTTGTATGGAGGAGGAAGTGGTCCCGTAGCTCAGCAGGATAGAGCATCAGATTCCTAATCTGAGGGTCACGTGTTCGAATCACGTCGGGATCACCATCCTCTCACCGCCCACATCTTGCCATTACGAATCTAGGGTTGCGTTCGTGCCGTTCTACGGCATGATGGTGCCATGCCACGCCGACGGGTGCTTATTCTTTTTATCGTCGGCCTCGAACGGAGGGAATGCCATGGCGCCAAGACCCCCGGGCAAGAACAGTGACGAACATGCAATCGTGGAGCGGGCCGTACGGCGACTGTACCAGCGTATGCATGCCGACAGACATGTGCAGGAAAATGCCGAAGCGCTTGTCAGCTATCTTGTGAAGAGCGGCATTCGTGACGAAGACGATCTCGTTGAACTTGCGAGCATTGCGAACGGGAAGCGTTACGACCCGGACAACGGCAGTTTCCTGTAACGACGAATGCGGCGCCGATCCCTATCGGCTGCCGCCATAAGGGCTGGTATCGGCTGTTTCATCTTTTTCGTAGAGCTCTCGCGTTGCCGCGTCTTGATCGATGCGCTCACGCCGGGTAAGCCGTCTCTGCCGCATGATGGCATAGAAGACGGCGCCGCCGAGCAGAAGCTTCCCGAGCGCGACGACAAACAACCATAAATAGTTGATCATGAAATACCCTTTCCTCGAATCTGGATGCACAATCAAAAGTGCAACCAATCGCGGGGGGAAAAGGTTCCGGGAGGAATCAGGTCGACGTCTTGGAGGGCGCGACCTTTTGATCGAGAGCCGACTGCAACTCTTCAGCAAGGACGATCAGGTGCTCAGGCACTGCTTCACGGCGCGTCTCGTGCATCAGCAGGTCCAGCTTGTCGCGTACGATGCCGCCCGTCCTGTCGCGTCGCGTCTCTGGAGATGCGATTTTCAGTTCTTCCATGTGGACCTCCGACTTGAGGGCATTGCTGGCAGGTTGAGTGTTAATTGTACCTGACCTTTAACTTACGTCATCCGGACCATCTCGGATCAGTCTTTTTTGCCGACATCAACCGCCGTGATCAGTTGACGCCCCCTTCCGCTTCGGGAAAGGCTTCGATCAGCTTCTGGCGATCCTTGAACTCAAGCGGCTCGGCCTGAAGGATCACACTGATGCTGTCGGATACGTCCAACTGGCCATCGTGCTCGAGCTCGGCACGCTCGCCCGAGGCAAACACCAAGGTTGCGCGCGTCTCGAAGCCCTGCCGAAGCAGCCAGTCGCGCGGGGCCTGGATCTCGACCTGGGCGCTATAGCCTTCTCCCTGTCGCTCGACTGCCACGTGATAGCTGATGGGGGAGACGCGATCGCCGATCAGCAGCTGCCCCTGGCCGTCAACATTCTGCACATGTGTCATGTTTCTCACTCTCGCTTGCGGATCTCTCGCAAAAGAGAACATCCGGAGACGCTCTCTGTTCCGTCGGAAAAAGCGGCGCAGACGCTGGAACCACTGGCTGACAGAGGCGTTCAATCAACGGGTCAAGGGGAGGAACGGCAAAGAGCGAGACACACCATGAGCAGTGCGCGCCAAACGACGGACCATGACGAGATACGCCGCTGGATCGAGGAGCGGGATGGCATGCCGACTCGCGTCAAGGACAGCGGCGAAGGCGGCATTCTGAGGGTGGATTTCGGCAAGCCGGAGGAGTCACTGGAGAAGATTGAGTGGGAGGAATTCTTTCTGATCTTTGAAAAGAACGATCTCGCCTTTCTCCACCAGGACAAAACCGCCGACGGCGACCTGAGCCGCTTCAGCAAGTTTGTAAGCCGTAGCTGACATGGTCGCCGACCTGGCTGACCACTCACAATTTCGGGAACCAAGGTAAATGACGCGCGTTTTTGCGTCGTTCTGCCCGGTACCACAGACATCGGAGGATGGCGATCTTGACGACCCGTAGAGCCGAGCTTGCCGCACAGTCTGAAGTGGTCGAGTTGATACCGGCATTGCGCGCCTTTGCGCGGACCTTTTGCCATAAGCCTGAAGAGGCGGATGATCTTGTCCAGGAGACGCTGACCAAAGCGCTGGCCAATCTCGACAAATTCGAGCCGGGAACACGCCTTAAGTCCTGGCTCTTCACCATCATGCGCAACACCTTCTGTACGCGCTTCAAGAAGAGCAGCCGCGAAACCGTGGGCTTGCCCGAGGGTATAACCTCACGTCTGACCAGCGAGGCGAGCCAAGAGTGGACCGTGCAGGCCGACGAGGTCCGCCGGGCTCTGAACCGATTGCCCGAACATCACCGGGAAATGCTGGTCCTCATCGTCATGCTCGGCGAACGCTACGAAGATGCAGCCGAAATCTGTGGCTGTGCCGTGGGCACGGTCAAGAGCCGCCTGAGCCGCGCGCGCCAGCAATTGCGCCGTGAACTCGGCGAAACCGGGACGGACAGCCCCGTCGGATGAGCAAGACCGATAGCGAGGATGCAGAAACGACTGCGGGACCTCCGCCTTCGACGGAAGATGTGCCTGAGCTGACCGAGATCGGTCTGGTCTACGGCACCGATGCGGAGCCCGGCATCACTCGCCGCCGCCGCGGCAAGGGCTTCTCCTATCACCTTCCAGACGGCACCGTCATCGCTGATCAGCCCCTCCTTACCCGCATCCGCAAGCTCGCGCTGCCGCCCGCCTATGAACGGGTCTGGATCAGCCTTGAGCCGCGCAGCCACCTGCAGGCGACGGGTTACGATGCCAGGGGACGCAAGCAGTATCGTTACCATGTTCACTGGGCCACATGGCGCAGCGAGCGCAAGTTCGACGATCTCATCGGCTTCGGTGAGGCGCTACCGACCATCCGGCGCAGGATCGCCCGCGACATCGCCGAACATACCGATTCGAGCTACTTCCTCCTGTCAGCCCTGATCAGCCTGCTGGACGTGACATATATGCGCGTCGGCAACCGCGCCTATGCGCAGGAGAACAAGACCTATGGCGCAACCACGCTTCAGAAACGCCATCTGACCTTTGAGCCAGATGGCATTCGGCTGAGCTTCCTTGCCAAGGGCGGCAAGCGGGTGCGCCGAAAACTGCGCCATCCGAAACTGCAGAAGATCCTCGAAGAGATTGCCGACCTGCCCGGACGCGATCTCTTTTCCTGGCGGGATCAGGAGGGGCAGTTGCATCGCATCGATTCAGGCCGCCTCAACACCTATCTCACGGAGATCACCAGCAGGCGGCTCTCGGCCAAGACCTTCCGCACCTGGGGCGGATCCGTCGCCGCATTCGCCGAAGCCTGGAAGCACATCGACGCGTCGGAACGACCAACGATACGACAAATGTGTGAGATCGCCTCCGACCGGCTGCACAACACGCCGACGATCTGCCGCTCGAGCTATGTGCATCCGGCGATCCTCAACCTGGCCGACAAGAACACGGACCTGGATCAAGTCCGCGAACTCATCCAGGCAGCGCCGGCCCGCGCCCTGCTCCGCGCCGACGAAAACAGGCTCATGACCTTTCTCCAGGCTCACTATGCCCGGAAGGACGAAGACAAGACTGAGTGCGTCCGGGCAGGATAAAAGGCACGGAAAAAGGGGCCGGAACAGATCCGACCCCCTCCTTGGATTGGCAAGCAACTGCTATCAGGCCGCCTTCTTCTGGGCTGCGGCATTGACCGCCTTTTCAGCAAGCTTGGTCAGCGCTTCGTCGGTCTTGGATTCTTCCGCCAGCGTCTCGTCGAGCAGCTTGACCGCATCCTTGTAGCCAAGCTGCTGAGCCCAGGCGCGCAGCGTGCCGTAGCGGCTGATTTCATAGTGCTCGACAGCCTGGGCGGCGGCAAGCAGGCCCGCGTCGAGGGCGGGCGAGCCCTTGAACTCTTCCATGATCTCCTCGCCCTCTTCGACGATACCGTCGATTGCGGGGCAGGTCTTGGCGCGTGGACGCTTGCCGATGATTTCGAACACCTGCTGCAGGCGCTCGACCTGGCCTTCGGTTTCTTCCTTGTGCTGCAGGAAGGCCGCCTTCAGCTTCTCGTCCTGAGCGCCACGCGCCATTTTCGGCAGTGCCTTCAGGATCTTCCGTTCGGCGTAGTAGATATCCTTGAGGGTCTCGTGAAAAAGGTCTTCCAGTGTCTTGGTAGCCATTGTCGGTATCTCCTCGGTTATCGGTTATGGCGAGAAAAGAACCGGCCGGATGGCGCTTTGTTCCTGACTTGTTTTCAGGTTTTCACCGGAACGATCCAAGGCTCCGCAGGGTTAGATTCGCAGGTGGCGCAGCACGCCACACTTCACACCCGAAGGAGGAAACAATGGTCAATCGCAACGACAATTGGGATGCCGGCGACGGCCGAAACCGCAACACGCGCCGCAGCCCGACCGGCGACTACGGCCCCGGTGACAGCGGCTTCGTCCGCGGCTATGGCGACAACCGACCGGACGCCGATCACTACGACGCCATGCGCCAGCGCGAATACGGCATGGACGGCGGCGGTTATGGTGCCAGTGGATCTCGCTACCCCCGCATGGGACAGTCCGACTGGAGCAACGAGGACCGAGGCCACCAGGGCGCGCCGAGCGACCGGGGCTACGGCGACGACAGCCGTCGCCAGATCCGTGGGAGCTGGCGTGGAAATCACCCGTCCGACAATCCATCCTATCGCGGAAGCTATGGCTCTGCGAACCGCGAAGCCGACGACGATCGTGGCTTTATGGAACGGGCTGGCGACGAGGTCGCATCCTGGTTCGGCGACAAAGACGCAAGCCGCCGCCGCGAGATGGACAATCATCGTGGCAAGGGCCCCAAGGGCTATCGCCGCTCGGATGCCCGCATTCTGGAAGACGTCAACGACCGTCTGGCTGACGATCCCTCGGTAGACGCCTCCGATATTGAGGTGACGGTAAAGGACGCGGAGGTCACCCTGACTGGTCACGTCACCGATCGCTTCGAGAAACGCCGGGCAGAAGACTGCGTCGAAAATGCCAGTGGCGTCACCCATGTGCAGAACAACCTGCGCATCCGCATATCAGGCGAAGGCAGCGTCATGACGCAGGCCTGACGCTGGCCTCAGCCGCGAAGGGCGCGCAAGGCGTTGAGGATGACGGCAACGTCGATGACCTCCTGCAGCAGCGCGCCCTGAACGGGCGACAGATAACCGAAGGCGGCGAAGACCATCGCGCCGAAAGAGAGCAGCAGCCCGGCAATCGCACTTTGCCGGGCAATGCTGCGGGAACGTCTGGCGATCCCGCAGGCAAGCGGCAACCGAGAAAGATCGTCCGCCAGCAACACGACATCCGCCGCTTCCGACGAAGCCGCCGAACCCCGTGCACCGATCGCCACGCCGACATCGGCAAGCGCCAGCGCCGGGGCATCATTGACCCCGTCTCCCACCATCATCACCACGCCACCGGCGCGTTCCCGGCGAATGAGATCGACCTTGCCTTCAGGCGTGAGGTCGCCTGCGACGGCATCAAGGCTGAGACTGGCCGAGGCCTTTTCAGCCACATCCGTTCGGTCCCCGGAGGCCATGACGATCCGGCTGATACCACCGGCCCGAAAGGCAGAGATTGTTGCCCCGGCATCCGCACGCAAGGGATCGGAAAGGAGAATGAGGCCGGCTGCCTGCCCATCGATACCGACGGCGACCACCGCCGTACCGCCTTCGATGCCGCCTCTGGCGAAATCCTCGCCGGCAAGCAACTGCGAGCGGACATAGCCGCTGCCACCGAGCACCACCTTGACACCTCCGACCAGGCCGGAGAGCCCCCGCCCCGCCTCTTCGATGACGCCCTGAGGCAGGGTCAGGCCAAGCCCCCGCGCGGTGGCGGCGCGCACCAGCGCTTCTGCCGCGACATGGCCGGAGGCCTGATCGAGAGAGGCAGCAAGTGCCAGCACCTGATCGGACGTGAAGCCCGGTTGCGGCCGGACCTCGGACACTTCGGGCCGTGCGGAGGTCACGGTCCCCGTCTTGTCGACAACGACGGTGGTGACCGCAGCCAGCGCCTCAAGCGCGCCGGCCGTCTTGACCAGCACGCCGAGCGACGCAGCGCGCGACATGCCGGCGATGACGGCCACGGGCACGGCAAGGATCAGCGGACAGGGGGTGGCGACCACGAGCACAGCGAGTGCGCGCGTCGCCTCACCGCTCCACCACCATGCGCCGCCGGCAAGCAGAAGCGTGATGCCGAGGAAGACGAGGGCATAACGATCTGCAAGCCGCGCCATCGGCGCCCGGCTTGCCTGTGCCTGTTCGACGAGGCGGACGATACCGGCATAGGTGCTTTCTTTGGATTCGCGCAGCACCAGAAGATCGAAGGCGTCGCCAAGCACCGTGCAACCGCTCGGCACTTCATGGCCCATCTGGATGGGCACGGGCAGCGATTCGCCCGTGAGCGCCGAAAGATCGAGGACAGCAGTCGCGGCAAGCAGACGCCCGTCGACCGGCACGACCTCACCCTTGCGCGCGAGGATGCGGTCCTGCGGCTTGAGCGCTTGGATCGGTACGCTTTCGAGCGCATCGCCACGATAGAGCATGGCCGTACGCGAGACCCGGCCGAGGAGCGCCGTCATGTCGCGTCGAGCGCGGCCTTCGGCGAAGCTTTCGAGCAATTGGCCGCCGGCATACATCACGGCGACGATAGCCGCGGCAAGATTCTCCCCAAGCGCGAGACCGACGCCGATCGACAGGGCGGCAATCGCGTCGACGCCCATGCGACCATTGAGCAGGGCGCGCAAGATATCGATGACGAGCACCACAAGTACAGCGGCGGCACCGACGAACCAGGCCTTGGCGGCGAGCTCAGGATATGCGGCGACGAAGAGAATTCCGCCACCGGCCAGACAGAGAAACGCCAGCCCCGCGAGCAGGACGGGCAGGCTCTCACGCAAACGTGTCGACTGCAGAAAGTCCGGCATTCTCACATTCCCAAGCGGGCTGGCGAGGGGTCGGGATCGACCTCTCTTGCTGGTCTTCCCTTTCCCTTGTAGAGCCTTCTGAGCATGAAGCAATCGGACGTAAGCAGCATGATCGACAATGCCCGGCCCCGGCGCCTTTCAGTCCTCGGCTCGACCGGCTCGATCGGCGTCAACACGCTCGACGTGATCGAGCAACTCGGCGGTCGCGACAGCTTCGAAGTGATGGCGCTGACCGGCAATGGCAATCTCGATCTGCTCGCCGAACAGGCCTGCCGCACCGGCGCGAAGCTCGCCGTCACCGCCGACGAAAGCCAGTATAGGACATTGAAGGACCTGCTGGCGGGCTCCGGCACGGATGTCGCAGCCGGCGCAAGCGGACTGGAAGAGGCTGCCGACATGGATGCCGGTTGGGTCATGGCAGCCATCGTCGGCACCGCCGGCCTCGCGCCGACCCTCAAAGCCGCCGCCCGCGGCGCAGATATCGCACTTGCCAACAAGGAATGCCTCGTCTCCGCCGGCCACCTCTTCGTCGAAGCGGTGAGACATGGCGGCGGACGGCTGATCCCTGTTGACAGCGAACATTCGGCGATCTTCCAGTGCCTGGAGCAGGACCAGCGCCACGCGCTGGAGCGGATCGTGCTGACAGCATCCGGTGGTCCCTTCCGGACCCACACGCGCGAGCAGATGGCCAATGTCACGGTGCAGACGGCCCGCACCCATCCGAACTGGTCGATGGGCCTGAAGATCTCCGTCGGCAGCGCCTCGATGTTCAACAAGGCGCTGGAGATGATCGAGGCCAAGCACCTGTTCGATGTCCGCCCCGACCAGATCGAGGTTGTCGTGCATCCGCAGTCGATCATCCATTCGATGGTCGGCTACACCGACGGCTCCGTCATCGCCCAGCTCGGCGTGCCGGATATGCGCACCGCCATCGGCTATGCCCTGACCTATCCGAAGCGTCCGGCGCTCAATGTCGACCGGCTCGATTTTGCCAAGCTGGCAAGGCTCGATTTCGAAGCCCCGGACGAGACCCGTTTCCCGGCCCTTAGACTTGCCCGCACGGCGCTAGAACGTGGTGGCCTGCAGGGCGCCATCTTGAACGCCGCCGAAGAAACCGCCTTCAACGCCTTCGTCGAGGACAAGATCCGCTTCCTCGACATGGCCGACGTGGTGCAGACGGTCATGGACGCGATGGTCGAGGGCGTGCCGGCGGATACGATCGCCGACGTCTATGCGGCGGATAACGAGGCGCGGCGCAAGGCGGCTGAGGTTATCGCAGCCAGGTAACTTCCGGCCTATCGATCGTATACTGCGGCGCGCAGCATTTCCGGATAGGCGCCGTTGCAACCTTCGAGCGCGTTGTTGGTGAGGCTGACGACGGTGAGGCGCTCGGCCGGATCGATGAACCAGGTATTCCCGTAGACACCGCCCCACTGGATCGCCCCTTTCGGGAGCGCCGTCATCGCCGCGACGGGATCGGAGACCAAGCCGCCGACGAAGGTAAAGCGATAGCCGGGCTCGCCTTCGATGTCGCCGATCTGATTGGAGAGTGCGGCATGCGCCATTTCCGGCGAGAGCAGACTGCCGCCCCCGGTCCGCAGCATTTCCAGTAGACTCAAGACGTCCTGCGCCGTGCCGGCCATACCAGCACCACCTGACTGGAAAGCCCTCGGATTGAAAATGCGACCCGGTGAAAAGACGGTTCGCCAGTTATCCTCGTCACCGCTGACCCAGGGGTCAGGCATGCGAACAGGTCGACCCGGATGATCGGCATAGGCAACCGCGAGGCGCGCGGGATCCGTCACATGGAAGCGCGCATCGGCCATACCGAGCGGGCCGGCGGCATGATGGACGACAGCATCTTCAAGCATCCCTCCATGGAGGGCAGCAAGCACACCGCCGAGAATGTCGGTGGCAAAGGAATAGGCCCAGCGACTGCCAGGCTCGAAGGCGAGCGGGATGGCATTGTGGCGGCTGAAATTGTCTTCGAGGCTCAGTTCCGTATTCCCGAGGCCGAGCGTCATACGCTGCCCCTCGGGCAGGAGCTCCAGCGCCGGATCATAGAGCAGACCGGATGTGTGGGTGAAAAGATGGTGGATAGTGATCACGCCTTCGCGACCATCAGGTGCCCTCGGTCTGAACCAGGGCAGGTATTGCGAGACGCGGTCGTCGAGCTTGAGCAGCCCCTTCTCGATCATCGCAAGGGCCGTGACCGCAACGATCGGCTTGGTGACGGAGGCATAGCGGAAGATCGTATCGAGACGGACACGCAACCCCGCCTCGCGGTCGGCAAAACCCGCTGCCTTTTCAAGGATCGGTTCGCCATCCTTATACACCAGCACCACGGCGCCCGTGATGCGTTCTTCCTCGATCACCCTGTCGACCAGGGTATTCACGCGTGCGGCTATACTCACGTTCTCGAAACCTCCCAAAGAAAAATGCGGGCTCCGTTTCCGGAACCCGCATCTTTATGAAGGTCTGCTATGAGGCGATCAAGCCACCGCACGGGCGAGCGCGCAGCGCGACCAGAGCTGGTGCAGCGAGCCGACGAGATGTTCGAGATCGGCGTCCGAATGCAGAGGCGTCGGGGTGATGCGCAGCCGCTCGGTCTTTTTCGGGACCGTCGGATAGTTGATCGGCTGCACGTAGATGGAACAGTTGTCGAGCAGCAGATCGGAGATCCACTTGCACTTGGCGGCATCGCCGACCATGACCGGCACGATATGGCTCGGGTTCGGCATATGCGGAATGCCGGCCTTGTCGAGCATGGCACGCAGACGACGTACGCGCTCCTGATGGGCGAAGCGCTCCACCTGGCTGGTCTTGAGATGGCGGATCGAGGCGACAGCGCCGGCAGCGAGTGCCGGCGGAAGCGCCGTCGTGAAGATGAAGCCCGAGGCAAACGAGCGGACGAAATCGCAAAGTGCTGTCGAGGCAGCGATATAGCCACCCATGACGCCGAAGGCCTTTCCAAGCGTGCCTTCGATCACCGTCAGGCGATCCATCAGGCCTTCGCGCTCCGCAATGCCGCCGCCATGGGCGCCGTACATGCCGACCGCATGGACTTCGTCTAGATAGGTCATCGCGCCGTACTTGTCGGCAAGATCGCAGATTTCCTTGATCGGCGCGATGTCGCCATCCATCGAATAGACGGACTCGAATGCGATCATCTTCGGCGCCTTGGGATCGGCGGCAGCAAGCTTGGCTTCGAGATCCTTGACGTCGTTATGCTTCCAGATGACGCGTTCGGCCTTGGAATGGCGAATGCCTTCGATCATCGAGGCATGGTTGAGGGCGTCGGAGAAGATGATCAGGCCCGGGATCTTGGCACCGAGCGTGCCGAGCGCTGCCCAGTTGGAGACATAGCCCGAGGTGAAGATCAGCGCCGACTCCTTGCCGTGCAGATCGGCAAGTTCGCGTTCGAGAAGAACGTGATAGTGGTTGGTGCCAGAGATATTCCGGGTGCCTCCCGCACCCGCGCCACAGTCATCGATCGCCTTTTTCATGGCATCGATGACAACAGGGTTCTGGCCCATGCCGAGATAGTCGTTGGAACACCAGACGGTGACGTCCTGGGTGCCGTTTTCGGTGTAGCGGGTCGCGCGGGGGAAATTGCCACGCTGGCGTTCGAGATCAGCGAAGACGCGGTAGCGGCCTTCCTCGTGAAGTCCCGCCAGCTGCTCCGTGAAAAACGCCTCGAAATCCATTCCTGTCACTCCAGTATTTGATACCCTTTTGAGTATCTCGGGCAGCGCGGTCAACCCCGGCATTGTACATTCATTCTAAACTGCGACAAAAGGCGCGAACATTAGAAGCCTTACACATACATCCTAACGGTTCGTAGTCATTCGAACTTGATCTGCGTCAAACTTGGAGAAAAAGGACGGCCTAAGCCGCCCTTTTCCGTTTTTGCGGGAAAACGGGAGCGATCAGGAGGCCTGAACAGCCCGCTTCGCCATCACCCGGATCAGATTTGCGCGGTATTCTGCAGTGCAATGTAGGTCCGACATCAGCTCCGACGAATCAATTTCGACACCTGCGACAGCTTGCGCTGACCAGTTGGTCGAGAGAGCAGCCTCCAGTCCGGCATGGCGGAAGACGCCTGACGATCCGGCACCGGTCACGGCGACACGAACGCCCCCTGCACCTTTCGACACAAAGACGCCGGTCATCGCATAACGCGAGGCCGGGTTGGCGAACTTGGCATAGGCAGCCTTCTCCGGCGCGTCGAAACGGATGGCCGTGATGATTTCATCCTCGGCAAGCGCTGTTTCGAACAGGCCAGTGAAGAAGTCGTCAGCCGCGATCTCGCGCGCATTGGTGACGACAGTCGCCCCGAGGCCGAGCACGGCCGACGGATAGTCGGCAGCTGGATCGTCATTGGCGACGGAACCGCCGATCGTGCCCATGTGGCGCACATGCGGGTCACCGATCATCGAGGCCAGATGACAAAGCGCCGGGCAGACTGCACGGATAGCTGCCGACGACGCGACTTCCGCATGGGTGGCGGCCGCGCCGATGGTGACGCGACGACCGTCCACCTTGATGCCCTTGAGGGTGTCGATGTGGCGCAGATCGACAAGGTCCGACGGCTGGGCGAGGCGCTGCTTGAGCGCCGCGATCAGCGTCTGGCCGCCGGCGATGTACTTGCCGTCTTCGGCACCGGACAAGAGCTTTCCGGCATCCTCGACGGAAGAGGCGCGATGGTAGCTGGTGGAATAGAGCTGCATGGTCCTCTCCTCCCTTATTCGGCTGCCTGGCGGGTCGCATTGGCCTGGAGCGCACTCCAGACGGCAAGCGGCGTCGCCGGCATGTTGAGGTCGTTATTGCTGATTGCATCGGTGATCGCGTTGATCAGCGCCGGCGGCGAACCGATGGCACCGGCCTCGCCGCAGCCCTTGATGCCGAGCGGATTGCCCGGGCACGGCGTGTTCTGGTGCGAGACGTTGAAGGACGGCAGGTCGTCGGCGCGCGGCATGGCGTAATCCATGTAGCTTGCCGTGAGCAGCTGGCCCGTCTGCGGATCGTAATGCACGGCTTCCAGCAGGGCCTGGCCGATGCCCTGTGCGATACCGCCATGCACCTGGCCCTCGACGATCATCGGATTGATGATGTTGCCGAAGTCGTCTGCAGCGACGAACTGGACGATCTCGGTCTTGCCGGTTTCCGGATCGACCTCGACTTCCGCGATGTAGCAGCCGGCCGGGAAGGTGAAGTTTGAGGGATCGTAGAAGGCACCCTCCTTCAAGCCCGGCTCCATGCCGGACGGCAGGTTGTGTGCGGTATAGGCGGCTAGCGCCACCTGGAACCAGGGCAGCGTCTTGTCGGTCCCGGCGACCTTGAGCTCGCCATTTTCGATGACGATGTCGCTCTCGTCGGCTTCCATCAGATGGGCTGCGATCTTTTTCGCCTTGGCCTCGACCTTGTCGAGCGCCTTGACGATCGCCGACATGCCGACGGCACCGGAACGGGAACCATAGGTGCCCATGCCCATCTGCACCTTGTCGGTATCGCCATGCACGATGGAGACATTGTCGATCGGCAGGCCGAAGCGTTCGGAGACGAGCTGGGCGAAGGTGGTCTCATGGCCCTGGCCATGGCTGTGCGAGCCGGTGAGCACTTCGACCGTGCCGACCGCATTGACGCGGACCTCAGCTGATTCCCACAAGCCCACGCCAGCGCCGAGCGAGCCGACCGCCGCCGACGGCGCGATGCCGCAGGCCTCGATATAGCAGCTCATGCCGATCCCGCGCAGCTTGCCGCGCCGTGCAGCTTCCGCCTTGCGGGCAGGGAAACCGTTCCAGTCGGCAGCGCCCATCGCAGCATCCAACGAGGCGTCGTAATCGCCCGCGTCGTAACACATGATGACAGGCGTCTGGTACGGGAAGGTGCGAACGAAGTTCTGCCGGCGGAGGTCTGCCGGGGATACGCCGAGTTCTCGCGCGGCCGTTTCGACGGTGCGCTCCAGCAGATAGGTCGCCTCGGGACGCCCGGCGCCGCGATAGGCATCGACCGGCACTGTATTGGTATAGACCGTGCGGACATTGGCATGGATTGCCGGGATCGCATACTGGCCCGACAGCAGCGTTGCGTAGAGATAGGTCGGCACCGAGGACGAGAAGAGCGACATGTATGCGCCGAGATTGGCGATCGTGTCGACCTTGAGGCCGATGATGTTGTTGTCCTTGTCGAAGGCCATCTTCACCTTGGAGACATGGTCGCGACCATGCGCATCGGTGAGGAAGGCTTCCGTCCGGTCAGAGGTCCACTTGACCGGCACGCCGGTTTTCTTCGAGGCCCAGAGACAGACGATTTCCTCCGGATAGATGTAAATCTTCGAGCCGAAGCCACCACCGACATCGGGTGCGATGACGCGCAACTTGTTCTCGGGCGCCACGTTATAGAAGGCGCTCATGACGAGGCGCGCGACATGGGGGTTCTGCGAGGTGGTGTAGCAGGTGTAATGGTCTTCCGCCGTGTCGTAGATGCCGAGCGTCGCGCGCGGCTCCATCGGGTTGGGCGAGAGGCGGTTGTTGAGGATCTCGATCTCGGTGACATGTGCGGCGCTCGCGATCGCGGCATCCGCCAAGGCGCTGTCGCCGATCTCCCAGTCGAATATCAGGTTGCCGGGGGCTTCCGGATGGATCTGCGGCGCGCCTGATTTCAGCGCATCTACAGCACCGGTGACGACAGGCAATTCTTCGTATTCGACGACGACGGCTTCGGAGGCATCGCGGGCCTCGCCGATGCTATCGGCGACGACGATCGCGACGGCATCGCCGACATACCGTACGGTTTCGTGCGCCAGCGGCCGCCAGGCGCCCATCTTCATCGGCGTGCCGTCCTTGGAATGGACCATCCAGCCGCAAATCAGGTTGCCGATGCCATCGGCCAATAGCTGCTTGCCGTCGAGCACGTCGATGACACCCGGCATGGCCTTGGCCGCGGAAACATCGATTGATGTGATCTTGGCATGCGCATAGGGCGACCGGACGAAATAGGCATATTTCATGCCGGGGACGACCATGTCGTCGGTATACCGGCCCTTGCCGGTTAGGAAACGCTTGTCTTCCTTGCGCGCCACACGTGCGCCGATTCCTTCAACACCCATTTTCTTCTCCTCCAGAGAAACAGGAATTAGGTCTTAGGCAGTAGGCAGTAGGCAGTAGCAAATAGTGATTGGACCTACAGCGTCACGACTATGCTCGACGCGACCGAAAGTCCGTGCCCGAAGCTTCTCCGACGGAGCAGCTCCATTGGCTATTGGCTAAATCCTACATCCCTCCCTATTCGGCGGCCTGACGGCCGGCGGTCATCGCTTCGTTGGCCGAGAGCACGGCCTTGACGATGTTGTGGTAGCCCGTGCAGCGACAGATATTGCCTTCGAGCTCATGGCGGACGGTGGCCTCGTCGAGCGCACCGTTGTGACGACAGATCATGTCGAGCGCCGTCATCACCATACCCGGCGTACAGAAGCCGCATTGCAGGCCGTGATGCTCCTTGAAGGCCGCCTGCACCGGATGCAACTCGCCACCGGAAGAAAGGCCCTCGATCGTGGTGATCGAGGATCCCGACGCCTGGACGGCCAGGATCGAACAGCTCTTGATCGACTTGCCGTCCATGTGAACGACGCAGGTACCGCATTGCGTGGTATCGCAGCCCACATGCGTTCCCGTCAGACCAAGTTTTTCGCGAATGAAATGCACGAGCAGGGTGCGATCCTCGCACTCTCCGCTCACTGTCCGGCCATTCACCGTCAGTGTCACTTTAGCCATGTTGTTCCTCCTCGTGTCTCTCCCGGACACGGGAAGCATGGTGTGAGTTTTATGTGACATGTGCAACTGTCCAGAAGGTCGCAAACGAAAAAATCTGTGCCGCATTGCAGCATCAAACCGCCTGTAAATCCTGGGTTCATCTTCGGTGTCTCATGAAGTGGCGCACCCATCGGGTGTGAGCCACGGCCATGGACTTTCCAAGAGTCGGGGCTATGCTGATGAAAGCCTGAAGCCGCGTGGGGAGTGCTCGAGCGGCGGGGCAAAGTGTCAAAACAAGACCGGCTCGACCGGACGCGTGGAACTTGGAGAGATGAAGATGAAGAAAGCTCTTGTGCTGATGCTGGTCGGCCTTTCGGTCGCAGGCTGCAGCCAGACGGAACGAGGTGCCGGCATCGGCGCTGCCTCCGGCGCCATCATCGGTGGCATTGCCACGGGCAACGTCCGGGGTGCCGCTGTCGGTGCGGCCATCGGCGGCGTTGCAGGTGCCGTTATCGGTCGCGTCTCGGAACAGCCGGGCCAGTGCTACTACCGCGACCGCTACGGCAACCGTTACATCGACGCCTGCCCGCGCAGCTACTGACGCATTTGCCGCAAACGAGACAGGGCGGGAAGCAACACTTCCCGCCTTTTTTCATGAGTGCTTAAAAAGGGGGTATGCTATGAGGCGCATTTCCGCCTAAGTTGTCCGCCGGGTGGGGAGTGCCTGACGGATCGCGATGAAAGCGACATGCCGAGACCAAGTGGATGGACATTGCCGAAATTTAGTCATGCGTTCCGGCTCGGGCTGTTACTGACCGTCGCGAGCCCCCTGTCCGTCGGCATAACCTCGCAAGCCTACGCTTTCGAGCTATTCGGAATCCGTCTTTTCGGCAGCGACGAAGCCGACCGCGACATCATCGATCCCGTCGATTTCAGCATTGTCCTTGACACCGGCGACGCCGATCGCGCCTTGAAGAAATCTCTGGAACGCACATCGTTGCTGATTGCTGACGAAGATCAGCCGGTGTCTGGCGATCTTGGCCTCGTCATCAAGGCCCGAGACGATCGCGATCGCCTCATTGCGACACTCTACGAAAACGCGCTCTATGGCGGCATCGTCACCGTGACGATCGACGGTCGCGACATCGACAGTCTGCCGCCGAACCCGGTCTTTGACCGCTCGCGCCCCGTGCCGGTCGCCATCTCCGTGCAGCCAGGTCCGACCTTTGAACTGGGCGAGGTCAGCCTCGAGGGTGATGCGGCGCGTCTCGACCCGGAAGAATTCGATCTTGCCCCGGGCGGCAATGCGGGCTCGCTGGTCATCCTGCGCGCGGCGGAACAGATGGCCGAGCGCCTCAAGGAACAAGGCAGGCCACTGACCAACGTGACCCGCCGTCAAGTCGTCGCCGACCACGAGACCAATACCGTCGACGTGACGATCGCGGTCGAAGCGGGGCCCGTCGCGCCACTCGGCGCCGTCTCCGTCAAGGGCGCTCGGACAGTCGATTCGGAGTTCATCGCCTACTACTCGCGGCTGAGGCCGGGCCAGACCTATTCGCCCGAGCAGTTGCGAAAGGCAGGCGAGAGACTGCGCACACTCGGCGTCTTCTCCTCGGTCACCGTCAACGAAGCGGACGGACTGGACCCGAGCGGATCCCTGCCGATCGGCATCACCGTCTCCGAAGGCAAACACCGCTACTTCGGCGTCGGCGCGAGTTACTCTTCGCTCGATGGCGGCGGCATCGAAGGCTATTGGGGCCACCGGAATCTGTTCGGCCAGGCGGAATCGCTCAGGGTCGAAGGCGCGGTGCGCGGGCTTGGAGAATTGAAGGACGTCAGCGACGTAACCTCGCTCGACTACACGGCCGGTATCACCTTCATCAAGCCGGGCGCCTTCGTCCCCTCGGGAACGCTCGAGGCCAGCATCAAGGGCAGCACGCTCGAAACAGACTACTATGACGCCGCAACGGTGACGGGCAAGGTATCCTATGCCTATGAACTGACCGATACCGACATCGTCAATGCCGGTATATCCTTGGCTTATGACAGCATCGACGACGCCTTCGGCGACGGTAATGAATACCTGACCTTCGGCGTACCGCTCGGCTACATCAGGGACACGCGCGACAACCGGCTGAACGCCACCGAGGGCCATTACGGCACCATCTCGCTGACACCGAGCTACGATTTCTTCGGCCAGACCTTCTTCACCTCGCTCGAGGGCTCGATTTCAGCCTATCTCGGCTTCGGCGAGGAGGACCGCTTCGTGCTTGCGGGTCGCCTGAACGCAGGAACACTGGTAGGCGGTGGCGATCTCTCCGCCATCCCCGCGACCCGACGCTTCTTCGCCGGCGGTGGTGGTTCGGTGCGCGGTTATTCCTTCCAGGAAATCACGCCGCGGACGGCGTCTGACGAGGGCACCGGCGGCCGATCCTATGTGACGGCCAATCTCGAAGCCCGTATCGGTGTGACCGACACGATCGGCATCGTGCCCTTTTTCGACATTGGCACGGTCACCGACACCACAGTGCCCGATTTCTCGGACATCAAGATGGGCGCAGGGGTCGGTCTGCGCTACATGACTCCCTTCGGTCCTTTGCGGCTCGACGTAGCGGTTCCCCTGGACCCGAATGATGGCGGCAGCCGTTATGCAATCTATGCCGGCATCGGCCAGAGCTTCTGACCGGGCAAGACAGGACGATAGTGAACATGATCTGGTTGAAGCGCATCCTGACCTGGACGATTCGCCTGCTGGGCGGCCTGGTGGCAGCGCTGATCGCGCTCTTTGTGGTGGTCATTCTCGTCGGCGGCTTTTCGCGCACGGGCAGCCAGTTTCTCGCCGACCAGATTGCCAAGCTCATCTCGACCGACAATCAGCAGATCACTTTGACCGGCACCGGACCACTGCTCAGCAGCCAGTTTTCCGTCGATCAGATTACGGTGGCGGACAGTCGGGGCATCTACGCGACCATCGATGATCTTTCGCTCGACTGGACGCCACGCGATCTGATCCGCAAGCGCTTCACGGCCGAACGCATCACGGCACGACAGGTGACTGTCGAACGCGCACCGCTTCCCTCCGAAGAACCGCAGACGGACGAGCCGTTCTCCTTGCCGGTTGAGATCGATGTCGCCTCGATCGACCTCCCGTCGATTGAAATCGGGGCGGCCATCGCAGAGCGCGATCTAGACCTTTCGGCACAGGGGTCACTGACGATCGTTGGCGAGACCATCGCAAGCCGACTGACCGCAACACGGCTCGATGATCCCGGCAACAATGCCGTGGTCGACCTGCTCTATGCGCCGAACGACAACCAGTTGCGCATCAACCTGGACTACCAAGAGCCGCCGGCAGGTCTTCTCGGCGAGACCTTGCAATTGCCCGGTCTTCCGGCCCTGGCGATCAAGGTGAACGGCGACGGCCGGCTCGATGACTGGGCAGGCGAAGTCATGGCGTCGCTCAACGGCGAACGCACGATTACCGTCGATGTCACCCACAAACTTACCCAAGACGGAATGCGAACGCTGACAGCAAATGGCGGCGGCCTCTTTGCCGGGCTCGTTCCACCGGAACTGCGTGATGTCATGGTCGGGGAAACGTCGATCGATGTCGCGGCCCGACTGGGTGCAGACGGATCGGTTGCCATCGAACGGGGCCGGTTTGCCACCGCTACGGCCGAAGTCGAGGCCGCCGGTCTTTACGATCCGAACGGTCAAAACGATCTCAGGCTGGCGGCCCGTGCAACCGGTGAGCCGGTCGGCATCACCTCGCAGTCGCCCGATTTCACCGGCGGCGTAAGGCTTCGGAGCCTCGATCTTGCCGTCACCGGACAGGCACCGGCCGCAAGCCTGTCGCTGCGCGCCGATCTGGCAGAAATCACCGTTCCCCAGGGCAGCTTCTCGGATCTGACGCTCTCCGCCGACAGTGACAGCTTCGACCTGGCAAACCGCTCGGGACCGATTAACCTTCAGACATCGATCCAGGGAACAGACATCCGCGACGAGTCCATCCGCCCCTATATCCGGGGTCCGCTGACACTGACAGCGCCGCTGACCGTGACGTCGGAAACGATCGCCTTTGAGCAGTTGGTCTTCGACAGCAACGGCCTCGACCTGCAAGGCTCCGGCCAGTATACGCTCGCCGACAACGGATTTTCCGGGCGTCTCGCCGTTCGGGCCGAACCCGACATGCTGCCTCCCGCACTTTCGAGCCGGCTCAACGGTCCCGTCGACCTGTCGGCCCGGGTCGATTTCGTCGCTCCGAGCGCGGTGGCACTGCGGGAGATCGTCCTGACCAGCGACATCGCCCAGGCGGAAGGTTCTCTTTCACTCGACCAGGACGGCATGATCGCCAGCGACCTGACCGGCCAGCTTCGAGACATCGGGCTTTTCGTCGAACGACTTGAAGCGCCTGCCTCCTTCAACCTGTCGGCCTCCGGCCCACTCGATGCGATCGAGGCGTCCGTCACCCTCGCGGTCGAAGAGGGTCAAGCCGCCGGTTATCGCATCGACGATCTGACGCTCCAACTCGACGGCGTTGCAAACCGCCAGGCGCCTTCCGCTAATCTGACGGCACGCGGCCAGATCGATGGGAAACCGGTCGATGCGAAGGCCCAAGTCGTCAGTGCCGATGGTGTGACGCGGGTTGCTGCACTCGATCTTGCCATTGGTCCGAACCGGCTGACGGGTGCCCTCGATCTTGGACCGGACATGCTGCCGAGCGGCGACATTGCATTCGACTTCCCGGATCTGAGCCTGCTTGCCGCGCTTGCCGGTCAGACCGTCGCGGGCGATCTCAAGGGAGAAGTGACGCTCGCCTCTCGCGAGGGCCGGCTCGCGGCTGACGTTCAGGCCTCCGGCACGGCAATCCGGCAAGGTGCCCTGACGATTGCAGAGCCGACCATCGATCTTGTACTGTCTGACGTGATGGCCCTCGCCGCCGAGGGCACAGTACGCGCCGCGAGTATAGCATCCGGCTCCAACCGCCTGGATACGGTGACACTAGCCTTCACGCGATCGGGCACCGACACGGATTTCGACGTCACCGGACGGTATGACAATGCTCCTGTGCGCCTCCGCGGCGCATTGAACCAGGGAGATGCTGGCCTCGCTGTCGCGATCGAAGAATTGAGCGCCGCGCCGCGTGGCATTGCGCTCGCTTTGGCATCCCCCACCTCTATTCGCCTGACTGACGGGCAGGTCTCGATCGCCGAGACCGTCATTTCCGCAGGGTCAGGCCGGATTGCCCTGTCTGGAACAGTGGGTGATAGGCTTGATCTCGCAGCCGACATCACCGCCCTTCCCGCCTCGCTCGCAGCCGCGCTGGCACCCGACATCGCTCCGGAAGGCACGATCTCCGGCACGGTCACGGTGCGCGGGACGCCTGCCGCACCGATTGCGGATTATCGCCTCGACTGGCAGAACGCGGCGATCGCCCAGACGCGGGGCGCTGGGGTGCCTCCGCTCGGCATCACGGCAAACGGCCGGTTCGAAAACCAGAACCTGACCCTGGACAGCCGCATCAATGGCGGCGGCATCGGCCTGACCGCAGGCGGCACGGTTTTGTTGCAGAACGGTCCTGGCCTAGACATCCGTGTCCAGGGCGATGTCCCCCTGTCCGCCGCCAACGGCCAGCTGGCCGCCCAGGGCTTCGTCGCCGAGGGCAATGCCAGCGTCAGCCTGACGATCGGGGGAACCGGCGCACAGCCGAACATCACCGGTACCGTGTCCACCAGCGGCGCCCGTATCGTCGACGTGAGACGCAACCTCGCGATCGAACAGATTGCAACGACGGTCAACCTCACCGGCACGCGCGCCGAAATCGGCAGCCTCACCGGAAACCTCGCGACCGGCGGACGGATATCGGCAAGCGGATTCATCGACATCGCAAACCCGGGGCTGCCCGCGGAGCTGACGATCAACCTGGACCAGGCCGTCTATGTCGATGGCAATACGGTGACCAGCACGGCGGACGGGCGGCTGACGCTCACCGGGCAATTGCTGAACGGCCCGACACTGGCCGGCGCGATCAACCTTTCACGCACGTCGATCACCCTCTCCGAGAGCCGCCCTGCCAGCCTCGAGGCGTTGGATATCGAACACCGCCATGCACCGCCGGCAATCTTGCGGCAGCAACCCGATCAAACGCCGGCGGAGGGCCGCTCTGCAAGCGCCCCCATCGCACTCGACCTCACCATTTCCTCGCCGTCCCAGACGTTCATCCGGGGTCGTGGTATCGACGCGGAACTCGGCGGAACGATCAACCTGACCGGCAGCGCTGCTGCCCCGGTCGTCTCAGGCGCGTTCGAACTCAGGCGCGGTCGCATGCAGATCCTGACCAAGCGGCTGGACATCACCCGCGCTACGATCACCTTTGGCGGCGATCTCGTCCCGCTGCTCGATCTGGAAGCAACAACCACCTCCGGCAACGCCACCATCGTCATCCTGCTGACAGGGCTCGCCAGCAATCCGCAGGTGACCTTCAGCTCGACCCCTGCTCTGCCCCAGGACGAAATTCTCGCCCAGTTGATCTTCGGCCAGTCCCTGTCGCGCCTGTCGCCGCTGCAGATCGCCCAGCTCGCCGATGCGGCTGCGCAGTTGGCCGGCGGACAGGGCACCTCGCTCTTCCAGTCACTGCGCAACACGCTCGGCATCGATGATCTCGACATCTCGACCGATGAGACCGGGGGCACCAGCATCAGTGCCGGCAAGTATCTGAACGACCGGACCTATATCGAGCTGGAACAGGGCGGCACCGGCGGCGCCAAGGCGACGATCAACCTGGATATCGGCCGGGGATTGAAGCTGAAGGGGGAAGCCGGAGGATCCGGAGCCGGCGGCGGCATCTTCTACGAGAAGGAATACTGAGCCGGTCGCCAGTCGAAACGATCAGGCGACCTTGCTGGTCTTGAGGAGAATGTTGGTTTCGGTGAAGTTGATCCCCTCGATCAGCCGGATCCGTCGCAGTGTCTCATCGAAGCTCGCAAGATCCCGCTCCTCCAGCTCGGCAATGAAGTCCCACTTGCCGTTCGTGCTATGCAGGGAACGCACCTGGGGCATGCCGCGCAGCTGATGGGCCACCCGGTCGTGAAACTTCCCGACAACCTCGATCATGATGATCGCCCTGACACCGCTGGGCTGAATCTCGCTGCCGGTCAGGATAGTGAAGGCCGCAATCGTGCCGTTCGCCACCAGCCGGTCGATACGGGCCGAAATCGTCGCGCGCGAAGCCCCGGTCATCGCCGCAAGCGAGGCGACTGGCAGGCGGGCGTTCTGGCGTAGAGCGCCGAGGATGGTGCGATCGAGGTCGTCCATTTTTTACAAACTGTCACATGATGGTTGCGATCTGCGCAAACTATAGCGCTTTGTGACGAAGTTCCACCTTTTTGAGAACGTCGCTTTGCCCGATCATGCGGGTCAAAAAAGAGAAGGACGAGACATGGCCATGCAACAGAAGACTGTCGCCCTCATCGGGGTACCGCTCGAGGAAGGATCGGGCCGCGGCGGCTGTGCCATGGGGCCGGCAGCCTATCGCATTGCCGGGATCGGTCCGGCCATGCGTGACCTCGGCTATACCGTCGAGGATCGCGGCGATCTTCGGCCGGAGCCCGCATCGGATCTGGCGGACATGCCACGCGCCAAGAACCTGCCTGTTGTTGGAGCCTTCACCCGTGCGATCGAGGCTGCCACCTACGAGGCGGCGGCAGGCGGTGCCGTCCCGATCCTGCTCGGCGGCGATCACAGCCTCTCCATGGGCAGCGTTTCCGGCATGGCACGTTATGCAAGTGAGGTGGGCCGACCGCTCTACGTGCTCTGGCTGGATGCCCATTCGGACTTCAATGCGCCTGAGACCTCTCCGTCAGGCAATATCCATGGCATGCCCGTCGCGTTCTTCTGCGGCAAGGCTGAATTTGCCCCGATCCTTCCCAAAGAACGGCCTTTCGTCGATCCACGCCATGTCTATCAAGTTGGCATTCGTTCGGTCGACGAGGAGGAACGTCGACTGATCTCGGAGAATGCCGTCAATGTTTATGACATGCGCGCCATTGATGAAGAGGGGATGGGCAGCATCGTCAAACACATCCTGGCTGATGTCCGCGAGGCCAACGCGCTGCTGCATGTCAGCCTTGATGTCGACTTCCTCGATCCCGAGGTTGCACCCGGCGTCGGCACCACGGTTCCGGGCGGTGCGACCTTCCGCGAGGCGCATCTGATCATGGAGCTTCTGCACGACAGCGGGCTTGTCTCCTCCCTCGACCTCGTTGAACTCAACCCGTTTCTCGATGACCGAGGCCGCAGCGCCCGCGTCATGGTAGAACTGGCTGCGAGCCTCTTCGGCCGGCGGATCCTGGATCGTCCGACCAGGGGTGGCTAAAATGATACCTGTATATCTAGATATAAAAAAATGAGCGAAATTTAACGCATAAATTGTAATTCGTCGGATTTCACCCCCTGAAAAATGTGGGAAATGACTGAATTTCGTTCATCGGTATATGCTCAGGTTGTCGAGCATTGACCATTGTTTAAGCCGACAAGACTAATATTGGCTCTGGAGCACCGGTTGCGGTGCAAGCTCATTCTGGAGGGCCAATATGGCGCTGATTGCATTTCCCGGACTGGAGTCGAAGGCGGTGCTGGATGCACTCGGTCGCTCGCAGGCCGTCATCGAGTTCAAACTGGACGGCACCATCATAACCGCAAACGAGAATTTCTGTCGTGCGCTCGGCTATGGCCTGGAAGAGATAAAGGGCAAGCATCACCGCATCTTCTGTGATCCCGCCTATACCGCGACCGCTGACTACCGAGGTTTCTGGAGCATGCTCAATCGCGGCCAGTTCGAGAGCCGCGAATACAAACGCATCCGCAAAGACGGGAGCGAGGTTTGGATCCAGGCTTCTTACAACCCGATCTTTAAGAACGGCAAGCTCTGGAAAATCGTCAAGTTTGCGACCGACATCACGGCCGCGAAGCTGAGGGCGGCGGAAGACGCGGGCAAGCTTGAGGCGATCTCCCGCGTCCAGGCGACAATCGAATTCACGCCGACAGGCGAGATCCTGACGGCCAATGAGAACTTCCTCTCGACTCTCGGCTATTCGCTGGGTGAAATCGCCGGGAAGCATCATTCCATGTTCTGCGAGGCGGACTATACGCGCTCGGAGGCCTATCGCGACTTTTGGAAGACGCTCGCCGCGGGGAAATTCGTCTCTGAAGAGTTCAAGCGCGTCGGCAAGGGCGGTAAGGTGGTCTGGATCCAGGCATCCTACAACCCGATTTTCGATGCCAGTGGACGGGTGTTCAAGGTCGTCAAATACGCGACCGATATCACCGGACGCGTCAACGCCGTCGACGAGATCGCCAAGGGTTTGACGGCGCTTGCCCATGGTGACCTGACGGCGACGATCGACAAGCCCTTCATCCCGTCGCTCGAACAGATTCGCACCGACTTCAACGCCGCCATGGCACGCGTTGCAGCCGCGATGCAGAACGTCAGCTGCAACACCGACGCGATCGCGTCCGGATCGTCGCAGATCCGCGAAGCCTCCGACAGTCTTTCCAAGCGAACCGAGCAGCAGGCTGCAGCGGTGGAGGAAACGGCAGCGGCCCTGGAGCAGATTACCCAGACCGTAGCCGACAGCTCCAAGCGCGCCAGCGAAGCCGGCAAGCTCGTTGCCCGCACCAAGGAGGGCGCCGAAAGGTCGGGGCTCGTGGTCAGGAACGCCATCGAGGCGATGAGCCAGATCGAAAACTCGTCCAAGCAGATCTCCAACATTCTCGGCGTGATCGACGACATCGCCTTCCAGACGAACCTCCTGGCCCTGAATGCCGGCGTGGAGGCCGCCCGCGCAGGGGAAGCCGGCAAGGGCTTTGCTGTCGTTGCCCAAGAAGTGCGGGAACTGGCGCAGCGTTCGGCAACCGCCGCCAAGGAAATCAAGACGCTGATCAGCACCTCCACGGATCAGGTAAAGACCGGTGTCCAGCTGGTCGGCGAGACAGGCAAGGCGCTCGAGCAGATCGTCATCGAGGTCAAGGACATCAATATCAATGTCGCCGCGATCGTCGAAGCTTCGCGCGAACAGTCGACCGGCCTTTGCGAGATCAACAAGGCGGTCAACGCCATGGACCAGAACACCCAGCAGAATGCCGCCATGGTGGAAGAAGCGACTGCGGCGAGCCATAGCCTCGCAAAACAGGCCGCATCCCTGCGCGAACTCGTGTCACAGTTTAGAATTGGGCAATACTCTTCGCATAAAGTCACGTCAGCGCGTCCAGATGCTTCACCTGTGGCATCACCGGCACGCAAACTCATGGCGAGTGTCGCTCGCGCCACAAGTGGCGCCGCTGCGGCCAAGGTACAGGAAGGTTGGGAAGATTTCTAATGGCAACTATCAGCTCCACCAGCTTCGGCAGTGAGACCCTCGAGATCATCGCCTTCCGGCTCCATGATCAGGAATTCTGCGTCAAGACGACCACTATCCGCGAAATCCGCGGCTGGGCGCCGTCCACGCCGATCCCGCATGCGCCGGCCGATGTCATCGGTGTCATGAACCTGCGCGGATCAGTTATTCCGATCATCGACCTTGCCTACAAGCTCGGCATGAAAAGCACGGTTGCCAACGAGCGTTCGGCCATCGTCGTGGCCGAAGTCCACAACATGGTCATCGGCATGCTGGTCGATCGCGTATCGGACATCCTGACCATCCCGTCGAGCCAGGTTCAGCCGGTTCCGGAAGTCTCCGCTTCCTTCGACAAGACCTTCTCTGAAGGCATCATCGCCAATGAAAACGGCATGATCTGCTTCCTGAACCTCGCCAAGATGTTCAAGGGCAGCGATCTGGAAGACCTGGCCGCCTGATTACTAGGACAGCTTAAATTCATTAAAGGGCAGTGCGGAAACGTGCTGTCCTTTTTGCTGTGCGGGTGACCGTTGATATTGGGCCCCTCCTCGCTTAGGCGTTGGGCACAGGCAGATCCGGCAAGGGATCGCATCGATTGCACGAAGGAATGAGCGCATGGAGCTTTTGCTGATCCACACCGGCGGAACCATCGGAATGGCGGAGACGCCGGCAGGGCTTGCACCCAAAGCGGGCCTGGTAGAAGCAGCCATCGCTGAACGTCTGCCAGAGCATGTGACCTTGCGAACGCAGGTCTTTGCGCCGCTGCTCGACAGTGCCGATGTCGGCCCCACGCACTGGAACGCCATGCTGGATGCGATCAGCAGCCACCCGCAGGCTTCCGTCATCATAACCCATGGCACCGACACCATGGCCTTTACAGGCGCCGCCCTGTCTCAAGCGCTGGCGGGTGAGAACCGGAAGGTGGTGCTGTGTGGCTCAATGGTGCCCTTGGGCCAAGAGGGCGATGCCGACGGCAATCTGGATCTTGCGATTGCAACGGCACTAGAGGCTGATCCGGGTGTTCATCTCGCCTTCGCCTACAAGGTGATGGAGGCAGCAGGCCTCGTGAAGCACAACAGCCATGAGGCGGATGCCTTCAGGGCGCAACCGCAAGATCCTTTGTCTGCGCCGCGCCGCCGCCGGTTTGAAGAGAAGAAACTCGCCATACTGACGCTCTCCCCCGGCATGCCGGCAGACGGAATTGAAGCCATCCTGTCAAAGCTGGATGGTGCCGTGCTGAGGCTCTTCGGCTCAGGCACGGCGATGGATGACTCCGCGCTGATCTCGGTTCTGGCTGAAGCAGTTGCGGCTGGGAAACGCATTCGGGGTGTCAGCCAGTGCGAGGCCGGCGGTCTCATGCCCGGCAGCTATGCCGCTGGTGCCGGCCTTTGGGGGGCGGGCGTCGAAAACGGCGGAAAGCAGACGCCAGAGGCGGCGCTCATCCACCTCTGGCTGAATTGATCACCCATGAAAAAAGCCGGCCCTGAGGCCGGCTTTCCGATCTTATCCGAAGAGAGCAAAGCTGCTCTTCAACGTGACCCAGACGCCCCAGAGGAGCGGCAGGCCGACCACGGCCCAGGCGAGAGCCGCCTTGGCATCGAGGCCGCCCTTGCCGATGCCGAAGGAGCCGGTAGGGCCAGCCGTTGCCGCAGCGGTCTTTGCCTGAAGCGAGGCCACTTCCTCATCCGACATGAACCACTTGTCGGAAAGGGGACGGACAAAGGCGTTGGCAACAAGACCAAGCACCAGCATACCCGACAGAATATACATCGTGCTCGTATAGAGCTCCGGACCCGGCGCCACGCCAGCCGCGATTTGTGCTTCGCGGATGTAGTTGACGACGACAGGCCCGACGATGCCGGCAGTGGCCCAGGCGGTCAGAAGACGACCGTGTATCGCACCGACGAACTGTGTGCCGAAGATATCTGCGAGGTAGGCCGGGATGGTTGCGAAACCACCGCCATACATGGACAGAATGATGCCGAAGGCGATGACGAAGAAGGCCTTGGAGCCCATTTCGGCCAGTGTCGGGGCCAGTGCATAGAGGATGATGCCGAGGATGAAGAAGCAGAAGTAAGTGTTCTTGCGACCGATCTTGTCCGACATCGACGCCCAGAAGAAGCGTCCACCAATGTTGAAGAGCGACAGAAGGCCGGTAAAGCCAGCGGCAATTGCCGCAATCTGCGCCTTCTGGCTCGCGTCCAGTTCAGCAAATGCAACACCGGGAACGCCAATCAGCGAGCCGGCAAAGATTTCCTGCAGCATGGGCGAGGCCATGCCGATAACGCCGATACCGGCAGAGACGTTAAGGCAGAGTACGGCCCAGATCAGCCAGAACTGCTTGGTCTTATGGGCATCGCGCAGATGAACGTGACGGGTGGTGATCATCGAGCTTTTGGCAACCGGCGGGGTCCAGCCCTCAGGGCGCCAGCCAGCCGGCGGGATGCGATAGCCGAAGGCACCGCCGAGCATGAAGACGAAATAGATGACCGCCATGACGACGAAGGTCTGCCAGACGCCGACAGTGACGTCGGTCTTGAAGGTGTTCATCAAAAGGTTTGCCAGGGGCGCGCCAATCATCGCACCGCCGCCAAAGCCCATGATAGCCATGCCGGTCGCCATGCCGCGACGGTCCGGGAACCACTTGATGAGGGTCGAGACCGGGGAGATATAGCCGAGACCAAGGCCCACGCCGCCGATGACACCAGCGCCGAGCCACATCAGCCAGAGCTGGTGGGTCATGACGCCCACAGCGGCCACGAGAATGCCACCGCACCAGCAGCAAGCCGAAACGAAACCGGCCTTTCGCGGGCCAACCCGCTCCAGCCAGCCACCCCACATGGCTGCCGAACAGCCGAGAAGGACGAAGAACAGGGTGTAGATCCAGCCAAGATCGGCCACGCGCCAGTTGCAGTCCGTGGTGAACAAGGCGCCGATCAGCGTCAGGGTGGAGCATGACGGATCGGCAGTCGGGATTGCCTTTGTCAGCGGCAGCCAGAAGACGCTGAAGCCATAGGCCATGCCGATGCAAAGATGGATGGCCAAGGCGGCCGGCGGGACCAGCCAGCGATTAAATCCGGGCTGCGCGACAATGCGCTCCCGGTCCAGGAAACCCGCCCCCTGAAAATCTTTCGATGTTACACCTGTTACTGCCATGCCCGTACCTCCTCTAAAATAGCCTTTAAAAAAAGAACCCCTCTCGTCGCGGGCAAGCGACCAGAATCTGTGTGCCGATCAGGCCTCCGGAATGCTCGGTTCCGACAGCGACTCCCCTGCCACCTGTCCCTTGCCGCCGGGCGCACCTTCAGCTGCATCTGCCCCAAGGCCGACGGCATTGCTATCCGACATACCCGGACGCTTGATGACAGCGGATGCGGAGACAACGAGCGGCTGGAACTCCCCCAGGCCCTGATCGATCATTTCGAAAAAGCGGCGCCGCATGCGCGGCTCCCAGAATTTGTTGATATGCGTCGCCACGCCCTCCACACGCACCGTTTCCGGCTGCGACAGGAAGAAAACGGCAATCTGGTTGGCCATGCGAACCAGCTTTTCGTCGGTGTGGCTAAGCGACATCGGATATTCCTTTCAGATTAAGCCGATCAGGGCGGCTGAAGACCTCGCAATCCTGATCACGGGCAATCGCAACCAATGTCATGCCGGCGTCTCGCGCGGTGCGAACAGCAAGTGCCGTCGGGGCTGAAATGGCGATAAGGATCGCGCTACCGGCAATCGCGGCCTTCTGCACCATCTCAACGGAGAGCCGGCTGGTCACGACCACAGCGCCCTCTGAGGCCTGCCATCCGCCAAGGGCGATGGCGCCGACGAGCTTGTCGAGCGCATTGTGGCGACCGACATCCTCACGCACGGCCACAACCCCCTGCCCCGGCAGATAGAAGCCGGCCCCGTGGACTGCCCGGGTCTTGCGGTTCAGCGCCTGATGGTTCTGCAGCTCGCAGACCGCCGAGGCGATGTCCTGAAGCGACAGCTGGAGATGGGTTTCGTCCAGATGTGGAACGACGCGCATGGCCTGTTCGATGGATTCGATGCCGCACATGCCACAGCCGACGGGCCCTGCCATCTGCCGCCGGCGGGCCGTCAAGGCTTCGGCATTCTCGTCCTGCAATGCGATCTGAAGATCGATGCCATCCCCCGCTTCGACAGCCTCGACGGAGGTGATTTCGACTGCCGACTGCACGATGCCTTCCGACAAGGAGAAGCCGACGGCAAAGTCCTCGAGATCGTCGGGCGTTGCCATCATCACAGCATGGGTCGAGCCACTATAGGAGAAGGCAATGGGCACCTCCTCCGGGATGGCGCGCTCGCCCTCGGACACCAGGCCATGCCTGACGACAACCGAGGGGAAGCTTATGGCGACGGCTGGGAGCCTTCCGGACACCCGGCGTTACTCCGCAGCTTCAAGCTTGCCGACGATGCGGCGCGACCGTTTCGACAGATCGTCGTATTCTTCCTGCCATTCGGTTGGACCGTTGGACGGCGAGATCTGCACGGCGGTGACCTTGTATTCCGGGCAGTTGGTCGCCCAATCCGAAAAGTCCGTCGTGATGACATTCGCCTGCGTGCCCGGATGGTGGAAGGTCGTATAGACCACACCCGGCGCCACACGATCCGTGATCAACGCGCGAAGCGTCGTATCGCCGGAGCGGCTGGCGAGCTTCACCCAGTCGCCGTCCTTGACGCCGCGTTGTTCGGCATCATGCGGATGGATTTCCAGACGGTCCTCTTCATGCCAGACGACATTCTCGGTCCGCCGTGTCTGGGCGCCGACATTGTACTGGCTGAGAATACGGCCGGTTGTCAGCAGCAGCGGGAAGCGCGGACCGGTGCGTTCGTCGGTCGCCACATATTCCGTGCGGATGAACTTGCCCTTGCCGCGCACGAAGCCGTCGACATGCATGATCGGCGAACCAAGCGGGAACTTCTCGTTGCAGGGCCACTGCACCGAGCCTATCTTTTCGAGATAGTCGTAGGAGACACCGGCAAAGCTTGGTGTCGATGCGGCAATCTCATCCATGATCTGCGATGGGTGGGTGTAGTTCCAGGAAAGCCCCATGGCCTTGGCGAGGTTCTGCGTGACTTCCCAGTCGGCATACCCGTTCTTCGGCGTCATGACCTTGCGAACGCGGTTGATACGACGTTCGGCATTGGTGAAGGTGCCGTCCTTCTCGAGGAAGGTCGAGCCCGGCAGGAAGACATGGGCGTAGTTGGCGGTCTCGTTGAGGAAGAGGTCGTGCACGACGACGCATTCCATCGCAGCGAGACCGGCAGACACATGTTTGGTATCCGGGTCGGATTGCAGGATATCCTCGCCCTGGATGTAGATGCCCTTGAACGAGCCTTCGACGGCCGCATCCAGCATGTTGGGAATGCGCAAGCCCGGTTCATTGTGAAGGGTTACGCCCCAGAGCTTCTCGAAGGTTTCGCGGGTGGCATCGTCGGAGATGTGTCGATAGCCCGGTAGCTCGTGTGGGAAAGAGCCCATGTCGCAGGCGCCCTGAACATTGTTCTGGCCGCGCAAGGGGTTCACGCCGACACCCGGACGACCGAGATTACCAGTCACCATGGCGAGGTTGGCAATCGCCATGACGGTCGTCGAACCCTGGCTGTGCTCGGTAACGCCGAGGCCGTAATAGATCGCGCCATTGCCACCGGTGGCAAACAGGCGAGCCGCACCGCGAAGATCGGCTGCCGGAACGCCAGTGAAGCTTTCGGTTTCTTCCGGCGAATGCTGCGGCTCGGCTACGAAAGCTGCCCAATCTTCGAACTCTGACCAGTCGCAGCGCTCACGGATGAAGGCTTCGGCAAACAGGCCTTCAGTGACGATGACATGCGCAAGAGCTGTCATGACCGCCACGTTGGTGCCGGGCTTCAAGGGCAGATGGAAGGCTGCCTCGATATGCGGGCTGCGGACGATATCGGTCCGGCGCGGATCAACGACGATCAGCTTGGCGCCCTGGCGCAGGCGCTTCTTCAGACGCGAACCGAAGACCGGGTGGCCATCCGTCGGGTTGGCGCCGATGATCATGACGACGTCGGAGTGCTCGACACTGTCGAAGTTCTGCGTGCCGGCGGAGGTGCCAAAGGCCTGACCGAGACCATAGCCGGTCGGCGAATGGCAGACGCGGGCGCAGGTGTCGACATTGTTGTTGCCAAAGCCGGCGCGGATCAGCTTCTGGACGAGGAAGGTTTCCTCGTTGGTGCAGCGCGACGAGGTGATGCCGCCGATCGACTCGCGACCATACTGATACTGGATGCGCTTGAACTCAGAGGCGACATAGGCATAGGCCTCGTCCCAGGAGACTTCGCGCCAGGGATCGGTGATCTTTTCGCGGATCATCGGATTGACGATGCGGTCCTTGTGGCTGGTATAGCCATAGGCAAAGCGGCCCTTGACGCAGGAATGGCCACGGTTCGCCTGGCCATCCTTCCACGGCACCATACGCACCAGCTCTTCGCCGCGCATCTCGGCCTTGAACGAGCAGCCAACGCCGCAATAGGCGCAGGTTGTGACAACGGAATGTTCCGGCTGACCGATGGCGATGACGGACTTTTCGGTGAGCGTCGCTGTCGGGCAGGCCTGGACGCAGGCGCCGCACGAGACGCATTCCGATGATAGGAAAGCTTCATGCGCGCCAGGCGAGACGCGGCTGTCGAAGCCACGACCTTCGATCGTCAGCGCAAACGTGCCTTGCACTTCTTCGCAGGCCCGAACGCAGCGCGAGCAGACGATGCATTTCGAGGGGTCATAGGTGAAGTAAGGATTGCTCTCGTCCTTCGGCATCCACTGGGCATTGATGCCGCCTTCCGTGGACCGCGCCTTGACGTGGTTTTCGCCTTCATAGCCGTAGCGCACATCGCGAAGGCCGACAGCGCCTGCCATGTCCTGCAATTCGCAGTCGCCATTGGCAGCGCAGGTCAGACAGTCGAGCGGGTGGTCGGAGATGTAGAGTTCCATCACGCCCTTGCGGATGGCCTTCAACCGCTCCGTCTGGGTGTGGACGACGATGCCGGGTGCGACCGGTGTGGTGCAGGAGGCGGGCGTGCCGTTGCGACCCTCCACCTCGATCAGACAGAGGCGGCAGGAGCCGAAGGCATCGACCATGTCTGTGGCGCAGAGCTTCGGCACCTGAATGCCGGCCTCCATCGAGGCGCGCATGATCGACGTGCCCTCGGGCACCGTGATCTCGCGACCATCGATGGTGAGCGTCACCAGTTTTTCTGAGCGCGAGGCGGGCGTGCCGTAATCGATTTCAGGAACGAGGGGCATGGATGGCCTCCTGGAGTGCGTGCATGACGTGATGACACTGACGGGCAAAGCGCTGGCGTGATCTCTTCTCCCCAGCGGGGAGAAGGTGGCGCGTAACGCCGGATGAGGGGGTAAGCGTTAGCGCAAGCGGCCCCCTCATCACCTCACTGCGTTCGGCACTTCTCCCCGCTGGGGAGAAGAGGGAACCAGATTCGGCAGCCTCGCAAGTTTCTCGAAGACAACTCATTCCGCCGCCTCCCGAACCGGAGCCGGCGCGAAATCCTGCGGGAAATGCGTCATGGCGCTCATGACAGGATAGGGCGTGAAGCCGCCCAGCGCGCAGAGCGAGCCGAACTTCATGGTGTTGCAGAGATCCTCCAGCAGCACCTTGTTCTTCTCCGGCTCTATGCCTTGCGCGATCTTGTCGACGGTCTCGACGCCGCGCGTTGAGCCGATACGGCAGGGCGTGCACTTGCCGCAGCTTTCGACCGCGCAGAACTCCATGGCAAAACGCGCCTGCTTCAGCATGTCGGCCGTATCGTCGAAGACGACGACACCGGCATGGCCGATCAGTCCGCCGGCAGCCGTGAAGGCCTCATAGTCGAAGATCGTGTTGAAAATCGAAGGCGGGAAATAGGCCCCCAGCGGTCCACCAACCTGCACTGCCTTGACCGGACGCCCGGAAATCGTGCCGCCGCCGATCTCGTTGATCAGCTGGCCGAGCGGCAGGCCGAAGGCGGTCTCGTAGAGGCCGCCATGCTTGAGATTTCCAGCGAGCTGGATCGGGATCGTGCCATGCGAGCGGCCGACACCGAAATCCCGGTAGAACTGCGCGCCGCGATCCATGATGACAGGAATGGAGGCGAGCGACATGACGTTGTTGACGACGGTCGGCTTGCCGAACAGGCCCTGCAGTGCCGGCAGCGGCGGCTTGGCGCGCACGATCCCGCGCTTGCCCTCAAGGCTGTTCAGCAGCGAGGTTTCCTCACCACAGACATAGGCGCCGGCGCCCATGCGGACTTCCATGTCGAAGGCATAAACCGAGCCCATGACCGACGAACCGAGGATGCCCTCGCGTCGGGCGATCTGGATCGCCTCTTCCATGACGGCGATCGCATGCGGATATTCGGAGCGCGTGTAGACGTAACCCTTGGTCGCGCCGACAGCGATACCGGCAATCGCCATGCCCTCGATCAGGACAAAGGGATCCCCCTCCATGATCATCCGGTCGGCAAAAGTGCCGCTATCGCCCTCATCCGCATTGCAGACGATGTACTTCTGGTCGGCACTCGCGTCCGCGACCGTCTTCCACTTGATCCCAGTCGGGAAGCCGGCGCCACCACGGCCACGCAAGCCACTATCGGTGACCTGCTTGACGATGTCGGCCGGTGCCATGGCGATGGCATTGGCGAGACCCTTGAGGCCCTGATAGTGCCGGTAATCGTCGAGCGACAAAGGATCGGTGACGCCACAACGAGCAAAGGTGAGCCGCGTCTGGCCCTTGAGGAACGGGATATCCTTGGTGAGGCCCTGGCCGAGCGGATGATCGCCACCTGTCAGAAAACCTGCGTCAAAGAGCGACGGCACGTCGGAGGCCTTTACCGGACCATAGGCGACGCGGCCGTGCTCCGTGCGGACTTCGACCAGCACCTCAAGCCACAGCATTCCGCGCGAGCCGTTGCGAACGATGGTGACATCCTGGCCGCGAGCCCTGGCTTCGCGCTCGATCGCTGCGGCCACCTTGTCAGCGCCAACGGCAAGGGCTGCCGCATCGCGGGGAACGAAGATGGTAATGCTCATGAGCGCGCCTCCGCCAGAATGTCGGTGAGACAGTGTTCATCGATGCGGGCGTGCAACTTACCATCCAGCATGGCGGCCGGCGCTTGGGCGCAAAGGCCGAGACAGAAGACGGGTTCGAGGGTGACAGCACCGTCAGGCGTCGTCTCATGCCAGTCGATGCCGAGTGCTGCCTTGATCTTGTCAGCAAGAGGCTCACCACCCATCGACTGGCAAGCCTCGGCGCGACAGAGCTTCAGCACATGGCGCCCGGCCGGCTGGGCACGGAAATCATGATAGAAACTGACAACGCCATGCACTTCGGCGCGAGACAGATTGAGCGCATTGGCGATGATTTGTTTGGCGGCTTCCGGAATGAAGCCGAACTCCTCCTGCACCTTGTGCAGAATGGGCAGCATCGGCCCTTCCATCGATCGACAGTGATCAATGATTTCGGATATCCGAGTGACCTCGTCATCCACCATCGCCCGTATGTTCATTGTCAGTCCTCCCAAACCGACGCAGCCGAGTCGTTACTCGTATCGAACGACCCTGTGCAGCGGATCCATGCCCAGCTTAACCGCTTGCTGCAGGCCCGCCGCATTTGCGTCGTGTCAAGAATGGGTGGGTTGGACCAATCAGGTCAATATCGCACTTCCGTCGGACGATAGAAGATTTCTATCAAAATCCCGTGCTGCCGCGCGGGCGCGGGCTTCATGCAGAAGGGCCGATACCAAAGGAGTATGCGGTTCACGATAGGCAGCAACAAGGCCGACCGAATGCTCCGCATGCGGTTCGGTAATTGGGATCATCCGTATCTCTTCGGGAAAACCGAATGATTCCGCTACGTTGCGCGGCATGATAGAGGCACATTGACCGGTGCGGATGTGGGAAAAGAGCACGATCATCGAATTCGACTCCATCATCAACTTGGGCGTGACCCCGACCTCAGACATGTGGAGGTTGATGATGCGCCGGTTCTGCATATCGGGCGTCAAGAGACAGAGCTTAATCTCAGCAACGTCCTTCCAGGTGACGGTTTCACGATCGGCGAGCGGCGATCCTGCAGCGCTGATCAGGTGATAGCGCTCGGAATAGAGCGGCACGCTCGTGACGCGCCCCAAGGGCTCGTTGTCGAGATAGGTGATGCCTGCATCGATCTCCAGATCCTCCAGCATGCTGAGAACCTGCAGTGAATTGCGCGAGAGAATGGTGAAGGTGACATCCGGATGGCGCTTCTGAAACGGCTCCGTCAGCTTGCGCACCATCGCAAGAGCAGTGGGTATGGCTGCTATCCGGATATGACCCCCAAGACCCGTGCGAGCCGCGCGCATCTCTTCGCGCATTGTGCGCGTGTCACCGACGATCCGTCGCGCCCATTCTAGCACGCGTTGTCCCTCCGGCGTCAGTCCGAGGAAGCGCGAACCGCGCTGCACCAGCATGACGCCGAGCTGCTCTTCGAGTTGCCGGATGCCGGCCGACAGTGTCGGCTGTGTCACGCCGCATTCCTCGGCTGCGCGACCGAAATGCTGCTGGCGGGCGAGCGCGATGAAGAATTCCAGCTTGTCGATCATGCCCTGCCCTTTCGATGCCCTCTCGGGCTTACGCCTCGGTGAGCGCCGCCGCCTGGCTGATCGTGACGGGTGTCGGGCCGCAATACATCTTGTAGAGCACGGAGATCAGTTCGGCGAGTTGTGGATCGGCGATCCGATAGTAGATCTGGCGTCCTTCGCGGCGGGTATGGACCACCTTCTCGCTCCTCAGACGCGCGAGCTGCTGGGAGACGACGGCTTGCTGGATGCCGAGGAACTGTTCGATTTCGGTGACCGTCTTCTCGCCCTGGCAGAGCATGCACAGCATCAACAGACGCGTCTCGTGCGACAGCGCCTTCAACAGCCCGCTGGCAGCGCGCGCCTTCAGCAGGAAATCATCGAGAGCCTCAGGGGTAAGTGGCGGCATTTCGTTCATCAAATGATCCAGAAATCGGGGCGCTATATCTGACAGGTGGGCGCTGCTGCACCTGCATATCCTGCAACTATATAGGCATTACTGCCTTTAAAGGAATGGCGTCGGCTCGTTCCTTCAAAAGCGACGCGCTGCGGTTCAATGCGGCGAATTCTTCGTCGTCGAGATCGGGAAACAGATCGGCGACGACACCTTCGGCACCAACCACGCGCGGGATCGACAGCGCGACATCCCGCACGCCCGCCACCTCTGGCGTTGCAATGGAAACGGAGAGCACATCGCGCTGATCACGCGCGATCGCCTTGACGATGCGGGCAAGGCCAGCGCCGATCCCGTAATAGGTGGAGCCCTTGCCGTTGATGATTTTGTAGGCCGCGTTGCGCACACCGTCATCGATCTGCGCGCGCACGTCCTCCGTCAGCGGCGATCCGACTTGCGCGGCAAAGGAGGACAGGGGCACGGAACCGGCTCGCGCACTCGTCCAGGCGAGAACCTCGCTATCACCATGTTCACCCAGCACATAGGCATGCACCGATTGCGGCGAAATCCCCAGATGCCGCCCGACAAGGCTGCGGAAACGTGCCGTGTCGAGAATGGTCCCCGAGCCGATCACCCGGCGGGGATCGAGCCCCGAAAGCCGTGTGGTGATCTGGGTCATGATGTCGACGGGGTTGGAGGCAATCAGCAGGATCGCATCCGGCGCGACCGGCAGAACCTCGGCAAGCACGGAGCGGAAGACGGCGGAATTGCGCTCCAGAAGCTCAAGACGCGTTTCGCCCGGCTTCTGGCTGACACCGGCGGAGAGGATGACCACACTCGCGCCCTCAAGATCCCGGTACTGTCCGGCATTCACCATGGTCGAGGACATGAACGGAACCGCATGGGCAATGTCTTCCGCCTGCGCGATGGCGAGTGCCTCATTGCGATCGATGAGCACGATCTCGCTGGCAAGCCCCATCAGCGCCAGCGCATAAGCTGCCGAGCTGCCGACCATTCCCGCACCCACGATACCGACCTTCATGCCAATTCCCCCCAAAGCACAAAATCCTGAGCCCTGATGTCATCGGTCGCCCAACACCTTCAATCAGCTATAACGGAAAGCATGACACATTCGCGTCAAAACTGCATGGCGCAGGTCTCTAGCCTCTGATTTAATCATCACAGGCTCATCGGGGCATCACGAGGGATCATGAGACGACTGCCGGCGCTGTCCGCGATGAAGGTATTCGAGGTGGTTGGTCAGACCCGCAGCTTCACGCGTGCAGCGGAATTGCTGAACCTGACCCAGAGTGCTGTCAGCCGCCAGGTGCGCAATCTCGAGGAACAGCTGGGCGAAACACTCGTCATCCGCAGGCACCATCACCTGGAACTGACCGCCTCGGGCGCCGAACTGCTGGCCTCGCTGCAGCAGGCCTTCCACACGGTGGAGACGACGGTTCGCAATATCCGCGAGAAGAGCAATCTCCGTCTCCGGATCAACGTGCCGCCGACCTTTGCCAAGCGCTGGCTGATGCCGCGGCTGATGCGCCTCAGAGCCTTCCTGCCCGACGTTGATTTGAGCATTACCACCGATCTTGAGGACAACCTCTCGGAACGCGGCATGCTGGACTGTGCGATCCGTTTCGGCGACGGCGAATGGCCAAGCCTCAAATCGGAACGGCTGTTTACCGAACGCCATATCGCCGTCTGCGCGCCACATCTCATGCAAGGGCTGCGGGACGGCGAGGCGATCGACCTTTCCCGCTTCACCTTCCTGCATGTGCTCGCCTCCGCCGACCAGCGGTATCTCACCTGGCAACGCTGGCTGGATGCAGCGGGCCTCACCGAAACCGACACGCAAGGCGGACTGGAATTCGACCTGCTCGATCTCGTCATCGAAGCCGCCTGCAACGGGCTGGGGGTCGCGGTGGCGGACCGCTCCATGGTGGCGCCGCTGATGCAGACGGGCGCGCTCACCCAGGTGCTGGATGTCGAGGTCGAGGGCCACGAATCCTACTGGCTCGTGACGCGAAGCGATAGGTCTCTGTCGCCGCATGTCGAGGCGTTCAGACGCTGGCTGAGCCAGGAACTCGGCATGGGCTCGATGCTGGCACTCAGACAAGCGAACGCCTGAAACATTCCATTTTGGAATGTTCACCCCGACAATAAGTCGCTTGCGAAGAGACAAGCCCGGCTTCCTACTTGGGCAGACTGTCCGTTGTCGGAGTGCCTGCCATGCCTACCTTCCAGAACTTCATTGCCGGATCGTTTCGCGAGACGGGGCCACGCCAGACGATCGAGGTGAAGAACCCCGCCAATGGTCGGGTCTTCGCATCCGTGACATCGGCGACCGAAGCCGATGTCATCGAGGCGGTGGATGCGGCCGCTTTAGCCCAGAAGCCCTGGGGCCGCCTACCGGCCATCGAACGCGGCAATGCACTCCGCAGGCTTGCCGACGCCGTCGAGCGCCATCAACAGAAGATCGGAGCGGCCCTGGCGCTGGAATCCGGCAAGAGCCTTGAGGATGCCGTGGCCGAAACCGGCTACGGTGTTGAGCTGATGCGCTACCATGCCGAATGGGCGCGCCGCGTCGAAGGCGAGGTGATCGAGAGCGACACGCCGGACGAAACCCTGATGCTGAAGCGTGCCCCGATCGGCGTCGTCGCCTGTCTGATCCCCTTCAACTTTCCGATCTACACGCTCGTCCGCAAGATCGCGCCGGCGCTGATCACCGGCAATGCCGTAGTCGTCAGACCCAGCAATAATACGCCGACCTCGGCCTTCGTCTTCGCCGAGGCAATCAAGGAAGCGGATATTCCAGAAGGTCTCGTCAGCATCATGGCCATGAGCCACGAGGTGGCCCAGGTGATGGCAACCCGCCGCGAAGTGGGCATGATCACCCTGACCGGCAGTGTCGCCGCAGGCCAGACGGTTCTCGAATACTGCAAGGCCAACATCGCCAAGCCCTCGCTCGAACTCGGCGGCAAGACGCCCGTGATCGTCGAGCCGGACGCCGATCTCGACGTGGTCACGAAAAGCGTGCTCTCAGCCAAGACCGCCCATTGCGGCCAGGTCTGCACCTCCGTCGAGCGCCTTTACGTGCATGCCTCCGTGCATGGCACGCTTCTCGCCAGGCTCAAGGGTGCCTTCGAACGCCGTCACTATGGCGATAGGGCCGAGGAGCCGACCCGAATGGGACCGCTCGCCAATGCCGCAGCCCGCCTGCGCGTCCATCACATGGTCGAACGCGCCAAGGCCGATGGCGCCGTGATCGAGACGGGTGGCTTCCTTCCGCCTGGCGACGGCTATTTCTATCCGCCGACACTGCTCTCCGACTGCCGCCAGGACATGGAGATCGTCCAGGAAGAAGTCTTCGGGCCGGTGCTGGCCGTGATCCCCTATACCGATTTCGACGAGGCGCTGGCCATGGCGAGCGACCACCAGTTCGGCCTCGCCTCGGTGGTCTTTACCGAGAACTACCGCAAGGTGATGAAGGCCGCGAACGAGATCGAGGCGGGCGAACTCTACATCAACCGCTTTCCGGCCGATCCCTATCAGGGCTACCACGCCGGCTGGAAGCGCTCTGGCCTCGGCGGCGACGACGGCAAACACGGCATGCTGGAATTCACCCAGACGCGCCTCGTCATTCTCAAACACTGATCACCAATTAGCCGGCTCAAGAATTCTTCATCGGGGGCATCCATGAAAGTCGCTTCGCTCAAGACACACGTCGTCGCAACGCCCGCGCCGCATATCGGCGGCATGTACTGGATCTTTGTCGAGCTGGAGACAGCCTGCGGTATCACGGGCGTCGGTGAAATCTATTCGACCGCCTTCCACCCCTCGGGCATCGCGGTCCTCGTTGAAGACGTCTTCACCCGTTATCTCGAAGGTCACGATCCACATCAGATCGAGCGCTTCTGGCGCGCGGCCTATTCGAGCGGCTTCACCCAGCGGCCCGACCCGACCATGGTCGGGATCATCTCCGGTCTCGAAATCGCCTGCTGGGACATCATCGGCAAGGCGGCGGGCCGGTCGGTCGCCGATCTGCTCGGCGGCCCTGTGCATGACAAGCTGCGCGCTTACACCTATCTCTATCCGAAGAACGCGGCCGGAGACTACGACTACAACGATCCGGATCTCGCCGCCGAAGAGGCGGTCCGCATGGTTGAGGCCGGCTTCACCGGGCTGAAATTCGATCCAGCCGGGCCCTACACCAATTATTCCGGTCACCAGCTCTCCCTGCCCGTCATGGATCGCTGCGAAGAGTTCTGCCGCAAGATCCGCGATGCGATCGGCAACCGCGCCGACATCCTCTTCGGCACCCATGGCCAGATGGTGCCGTCGTCGGCGATCCGTCTCGCCAAGCGTCTCGAAAAGTATGACCCGCTCTGGTTCGAAGAGCCCGTACCGCCCGGCCAGGAAGCCGCGATGGCGGAAGTCGCGCGCGCGACCTCGATCCCCGTCTCGACGGGCGAGCGCCTGACGACGAAATACGAATTCCAGAGAGTATTGCAGCTTGGCGCTGCTTCCATCCTGCAGATGAATGTCGCGCGTGTCGGCGGCTTGCTGGAGGCGAAGAAGATCGCCGGGATGGCCGAGGCCTTTTATGCGCAGATTGCGCCGCATCTCTACAACGGCCCGGTCGGGGCAGCCGCCTCGATCCAGCTGGCAGCCACCTGCCCGAACTTCCTCATCCATGAGGCGATCATGGATTTCGGCGGTTTCCATGCCGATGTGCTAAAGACGAAGCTGAGCTTCGACGACGGCTATCTGATCCCGTCACGCGAGCCGGGGCTGGGCATCGAATTGAACCACGACGTCATCGCCAGGCACACGCCCTACACCGGCGAAAGGCTGCATCTGCAGATGGCGGCCGAGCATGCCGACGTGAAAGACTTCATGCCGGCCAAGGGCTGAGGAACACCCCATGATCTTTGATTTCATCGTGGTCGGTGCAGGCTCGGCTGGCTGCATCGTGGCGAGCCGCCTGAGCGAGAGCGGACGCCATACGGTGCTGCTCATCGAGGCCGGTGGCGAGGACAAGTCCTTCTGGTTCAAGATTCCGGTGGGCTACGCCAAGAGCTATTACAATCCGAAGGTCAACTGGATGTACCGCACGGAGCCGGAGGCAAACCTCGGCGGTCGGCGGATCTACGCCCCACGCGGTAAGGTGCAGGGTGGCTCCGGCTCGATCAATGCCATGGTCTTCGTACGCGGCGCGCGTCAGGATTTCGACGACTGGCGCGACGCCGGAAACCCGGGCTGGGGCTTCGATGACGTGCTGCCCTATTTCCGCAAGCTGGAGACCCACGCCCGGGGTGAAAGCCGCTGGCATGGCGGAACCGGCCCGATCCATGTGACGCCGATGCGTGGCGCCACGCATCCGGTGAGTGACGCGTTCCTCGATGCCTGTAACGAGCTCGACATCCCGCTCAACGAGGATTTCAACGGCGAGACGCTTGAAGGGGCCGGCGTCTACGACGTCAATACAAGGCGCGGCCAGCGTTCGCATTCCAGCGCCGAATATCTGCGCCCGGCGCTCAAACGACCAAACCTGACGATCGAGCGCGAGGCACATGCGCGGCGTTTGCTGGTCGAGGCGGATGGCAGGGTGTCGGGTATCGAGCTCATGCAGCATGGCCGGGTGAGAACTTTCAACGCGCGCCGCGAGCTCATACTGGCAGCCGGCGCCGTCGATACGCCAAAGCTGATGCAGCTTTCAGGCTTTGGCGATGGATCGATGCTCTTTGCGCATGGCATCGAGACCCGCAAACATCTGCCGGCCGTCGGCAAGAACCTGCAGGACCATCTCTGCGCCAGCTTCTACTACCGCTCGAAACAGCCCACGCTGAATGGTGAATTCGCAAGTCTCATCGGCCAGGCCCGCTTCGGACTGACGTGGCTCCTGAAGCGTACCGGTCCCTTCGCGATGAGCGTCAACCAGGCCGGGGGCTTCTTCCGCGGATCGCATGAGGAGAAGCGCCCGAACATCCAGGTCTATTTCAACCCGCTGTCCTATCGGATCCCGGATAGTCCGCGCGCAGGCCTGACACCGGAGCCCTATCCCGGTTTCCTGATCGCCTTCAACGCCTGCCGCCCGACCAGCAAGGGCACGATCTCGATCGCCTCGCCCGACGCTTCCGACACTCCGCTCATTCGACCAAACTACCTCTCGACGGATCGCGATATAGAGGAAGTCTTGCAAGGGAGCCGGTTGATGCGCCGCATCGCGAACGCGCGGGCGCTCGATGGTTGGGTCGAGGAGGAAGTGTCGCCATCCAAGGCTGCCGATACAGATGACAAGCTGCTCGACTATTTTAGGCTCAACAGCGGCTCGATCTACCACTTGTGCGGCACCTGCGCGATGGGGACAGATCCACACGAGACTGTGGTGGATACCCGCCTCAGGGTCCATGGTGTCCCAGGCCTGCGCATCGTCGATGCCTCCATCTTCCCGAACATCACCGCTGGCAACATCAATGCGCCGACGATGATGGTTGCCGAAAAAGGTGCGGCGATGATCCTGGAAGACGCCGTCTCAGCCTGACATCAGGGCATGAAAAAAGCCGGACCTAAGGGCCCGGCTTCAATCTTTGTCAGCCGTCAGCAGCCGATCAGGCGGCAACGAGAACGCCGTTCAGGTTGGTGAGCTCGGCGAGATACTGCTCGAGCTTGGTGCGGTGCTCGTGATGCTCGACACCTTCCAGTTCCTTGCGGGCTTCGTCGATGCGCTTGGTCAGCGTGTCGGGCGAGATTTCCGAAAGCGGAACGGCGGATTCGGCGAGCAGCGTGCAGCCGGTCGGCAGGACGTCGGCAAAACCGCCGAAGACCACATACTTGGACACCTGACCGGAAGCGAGCTTCACAGTCACCACGCCCGGCTTGATGGTCGTCATGGTCGGCGCATGATTGGCCATGACGGTCATTTCGCCTTCCGTTGCCGGAATGACGACTTCGATCACCAGTTCGGAGAGCAGAAGACGCTCGGGCGAAACGAGCTCAAAGTTGAAATTGTCGGCCATGGTCGTTCACTTCTCTGATGAAGGATGGAGCGGCACGCGGGTCATCCCGCGTGCCGGCAGTCCCTGTACTTAGGCAGCTTCAGCAGCCAGGCGCTTGGCCTTTTCGATGGCTTCTTCGATGGAGCCTACCATGTAGAAGGCGGCTTCCGGCAGGTGGTCGTAGTCGCCGTTGACCAGGCCCTTGAAGCCCTTGATCGTGTCTTCGAGTGCGACCAGCTTGCCCGGCGAGCCGGTGAAGATTTCAGCAACGAAGAACGGCTGGGACAGGAAGCGCTCGATCTTACGGGCGCGGGCAACCGTCATCTTGTCCTCTTCGGACAGTTCGTCCATGCCGAGGATGGCGATGATGTCCTGAAGCGACTTGTAGCGCTGCAGCGTCGTCTGAACCTTACGAGCGATCTCGTAGTGCTCTTCGCCGACAACCAGCGGGTCAAGCATGCGCGAGGTCGAGTCGAGCGGGTCAACAGCCGGGTAGATGCCCTTTTCGGCGATCGAGCGCGACAGAACCGTCGTTGCGTCCAAGTGGGCGAACGAAGTGGCCGGAGCCGGGTCGGTCAAGTCGTCGGCGGGAACGTAGATGGCCTGAACCGAGGTGATCGAACCCTTGGTCGTAGTGGTGATGCGTTCCTGCATCTGACCCATGTCGGTAGCAAGCGTCGGCTGATAACCAACGGCCGACGGGATACGGCCGAGCAGAGCCGACACTTCGGAACCTGCCTGGGTAAAGCGGAAGATGTTGTCGACGAAGAACAGAACGTCCTGACCCTTGTCGCGGAAGTCTTCAGCGATAGTCAGACCGGTCAGTGCAACGCGAGCGCGGGCGCCCGGCGGTTCGTTCATCTGACCGTACACGAGCGCAGCCTTGGAGCCTTCGCCGCCGCCGTGCTTGTTAACGCCGGACTCGATCATTTCGTGGTAAAGGTCGTTGCCTTCGCGGGTACGTTCACCCACGCCTGCAAATACGGAGTAACCACCGTGCGCCTTGGCGACGTTGTTGATCAGTTCCATGATCAGAACGGTCTTGCCAACGCCGGCGCCGCCGAACAGGCCGATCTTGCCGCCCTTGGCGTAAGGAGCAAGCAGGTCGACGACCTTGATGCCGGTGACGAGGATCTGCGATTCCGTCGACTGCTCGACGTAGGAAGGTGCTTCCTGGTGGATCGAGCGACGGCCTTCGGTGACGAGCGGACCAGCTTCGTCAACCGGCTCGCCGATGACGTTCATGATGCGGCCGAGCGTTTCCGGACCAACCGGAACGGTGATCGGAGCGCCCGTGTCGCTGACCGGCTGGCCGCGGACGAGACCTTCGGTCGAGTCCATGGCGATCGTGCGGACCTGGTTTTCGCCGAGGTGCTGCGCAACTTCGAGAACGAGGCGGTTGCCGCCGTTATCGGTTTCCAGCGCGTTCAGGATCGGGGGCAGTTCGCCTTCGAACGAGACGTCGACGACGGCGCCGATGACCTGCGTGACCTTGCCGAGAGCGCCGGCTGCGGACTTCACCGCCTTAGACTTGGGGGTAGCTGCCTTAGCCATTTATCTTACCCTCTTTCCTTAACCTCAGAGCGCTTCCGCGCCCGAAATGATTTCAATGAGTTCCTTGGTGATCTGCGCCTGACGCTGGCGGTTATACGAAAGCGTCAGCTTATTGATCATCTCACCGGCATTGCGTGTCGCATTGTCCATGGCGCTCATCTTGGCGCCCATTTCACCCGCGACGTTTTCGAGCAGGGCCCGGAAAATCTGAACCGAGATATTGCGCGGGATCAGATCTTCGAGGATCCCGGCCGCATCCGGCTCGTATTCGTAGAGCGCAGATGCACCACCCTGCGGGGCAGCCTCGGCCGGAGCGGCCGGGATGATCTGCTGGGCGGTCGGGATCTGGCTGATCACCGACTTGAATTCGGAATAGAACAGCGTGCAAACGTCGAACTCGCCGCGGTCGAACATGCCGATGACCTTGCGACCGATGGCATCCGCATTGGTGAAGCCAACACGCTTCACGTCGCGCAGATCCGTCCGTTCGACGATCAGGCCGGCGAACTCGCGGCGCAGGCTGTCGTAGCCCTTCTTGCCGACGCAGAAAATCTTGACCGTCTTGCCCTGAGCCAGGAGCTTGCGCGCATGGTCACGGGCGAAACGGGCGATCGACGAGTTGAAACCGCCGCACAGACCACGCTCGGCAGTGCAGACGACGAGCAGATGCACGTCGTCCTTGCCGGTGCCGGTCATCAGGCGGGGTGCGCTGTCGTCCGAACCCACGGCTTGCGCGATGTTGGCCAGGACGACACCCATGCGCTGCGAGTACGGGCGAGCAGCCTCGGCCGCCTCCTGCGCACGACGCAGCTTCGCCGCGGCGACCATTTTCATCGCCTTGGTGATCTTCTGCGTCGCCTTGACGGAGGCGATCCGGTTTTTCAGATCCTTTAGTGAAGGCATCCGTTATCCGTCCTTGGCTTGAGCCTGAATTAGGCGAAGTTCTTCGCGAAGCTATCGAGGGCGGCCTTGAGCTTGCCCTTGGTGTCGTCGCTGATCGCCTTGTCGGTGCGGATCGCGTCCAGGATCGCCTTGCCTTCCGAGTGGAGGTAGGAGAGGAGACCCTGTTCGAACTTGCCAACCTGGTTGACCGGAACCTTATCGAGGTAGCCGTTCACGCCAGCGAAGATCACAGCAACCTGCTCTTCCGTCTTGAGCGGAGAGAACTGAGCCTGCTTCAGGAGTTCCGTCAGACGGGCACCACGGTTTAGCAGGCGCTGGGTGGCGGCGTCGAGGTCGGAACCGAACTGGGCGAAGGCGGCCATTTCGCGATACTGGGCAAGCTCGCCCTTGATCGAGCCGGCAACCTGCTTCATCGCCTTGATCTGCGCGGCAGAACCAACGCGCGAAACCGACAGACCGACGTTAACGGCCGGACGAATACCCTGATAGAACAGGTCGGTTTCAAGGAAGATCTGACCGTCGGTGATCGAGATGACGTTGGTCGGAATGAAGGCCGAAACGTCGTTACCCTGAGTTTCGATAACCGGCAGAGCGGTCAGCGAGCCGGCACCGGCAGCGTCGCCCATCTTGGCAGCGCGCTCGAGCAGACGGGAGTGGAGATAGAAAACGTCGCCCGGATAAGCTTCGCGGCCCGGAGGACGACGCAGCAGGAGCGACATCTGACGGTAAGCAACAGCCTGCTTCGACAGGTCGTCGTAAGCGATCAGGGCGTGCTGGCCGTTGTCGCGGAAGTATTCGCCCATGGCGCAGCCGGCGAACGGTGCGAGATACTGCATCGGAGCCGGGTCGGATGCGGTAGCAGCGATAATGATCGAGTACTGAAGAGCACCACGCTCTTCGAGGATCTTGACGAACTGGGCAACAGTCGAACGCTTCTGGCCAACAGCGACGTAGACGCAGTAGAGCTTGTCGTTATCAGGGCCGTTGTCGTGGATCGGCTTCTGGTTCAGGAAGGTGTCCAGAATGATCGCGGTCTTGCCGGTCTGGCGGTCACCGATTACGAGCTCGCGCTGGCCACGACCAACCGGGATGAGGGCGTCGATGGCCTTGAGGCCGGTCGACATCGGCTCATGAACCGACTTGCGCGGAATGATGCCCGGAGCCTTTACGTCGACGCGCGAACGGCGGGTCGCGTTGATCGGGCCCTTGCCGTCGATCGGGTTGCCGAGCGCGTCAACGACGCGGCCGAGCAGTTCCGGACCAACCGGAACGTCAACGATGGCGCCGGTCCGCTTGACGATGTCGCCTTCCTTGATGCCACGGTCGGCACCGAAGATAACCACACCTACGTTGTCGGCTTCGAGGTTGAGCGCCATGCCGCGGATGCCGCCCGGGAACTCGACCATTTCGCCGGCCTGAACGTTGTCGAGGCCGTAGACGCGGGCGATACCGTCACCGACGGACAGAACCTGGCCAACTTCAGAGACTTCTGCCTCTTTGCCGAAGTTCTTGATTTGATCTTTAAGAATTGCGGAAATTTCCGCGGCGCGGATATCCATCAGCCAACCTCTTTCAGTGCAAGCTTAAGGGTGGAAAGTTTGGTGCGAAGGGACGTGTCGATCTGGCGGGAGCCGATCTTGACGATCAGGCCGCCGAGCAAAGACGGATCGACCGTGACGGAGATCGAAACTTCCTTGCCGGTAACGCCCTTCAGCGCCGCTTTCAGTTCGGTTTCCTGCTCCGCCGAAAGGGCATGAGCAGACGTGACGTCAGCCGTCATCTCACCCTTGTGACGGGCGAGGATCTGGCGATAGGCAGCCACCATGCCGGGTACGACAAACAGGCGGCGATTGCTTGCGACGACCTTCAGGAAGTTCAACACCAGCGCGTTGAAACCGGCCTTTTCGCCGATCGCGCTGATGGCCTTCACCTGATCTTCGGCCGTGAAGACGGGCGACTGAACCAGGCGCTTCAGATCGGCGCTTTCGTCGATCATCGCCTGGAAACGGTTGAGATCGGCGGCGACGGCGTCAAGCACGCCGGCTTCGAGCGCAAGCTCGAAAAGCGACGATGCATAACGCTCCGCCACGCCTGAAATCACTTGGGATGCGTCTGCCACGGGCAAAAAATTCCCTGATCTTGATCCAGTTGGCCGGACACCTCGATTGAGGCCTCTCAAGCTCCTGATATCGTTTTGTTTTTCCCCAAAAACACAAGCATGCTGCACTTGCGTTTTCCGAATTTCGCGGTTCGTCTAGCATAGCAGGTCTAGACTCGCAACACGCGTATTAACGGTTTGATCCTTCAGAGCAAGGCCTTGGAGCTTTTTTTGTCCGAAACTGCGTCAAATTGACGAGATATCGGCTGAGCCCGTTCGAAAAGCGAAGATCAAGTCAGACCAAAGACATAGGCGAGGGTGAGGGAAGCGATGACCGTCTGCACAACCAGGAGGAGAAGGTTGCGCCAGGTGTTGCCCTGATCGGACATGATGGACAGGACCCGGCCGAAGGCGGACAGCCCGACAGCGGCGCCAAACGCCAGATAGACCGTTGGCTGGGCAAGCAGCAGTGCGGTCCCGGCAAAGCCGACGATCAAGCCGCCGATGGATCGCACGGCTCCGAGCCCTTCCGGGCGGCCTTCTGCCGGGACAAGGGCAAGCGCCTTCAGGGTGAGGCCTGGGGCAAAGAGCACAAAGCATCCGATGAGCGCTGCGACAGAAGCCGCAAGAAAGGCGAGCTGCTCGCCGAGTTCGATGGGAAAGTAGAATTCCATGGATCAACCCGCGATGAAGGAAACCGCGGGGCTTATGGCATGAAATGCAGGGTCGGGGTATGGGCTCGCATCCTATTTCACAGGCGCGGCGCCGGAAAATGCCGACGATCGCCTTAGAGGAAGCTCTGCGGATCGACATCCACCTGTACCTGGATCGATCTTCGTTCTTTCGGCCCCCGCTCCAGCATGATTCGGACGAACGCCTGCATGTCGCTGTTGCGGCGCCCATGGACAAGCAGTCGGAAGCGGTGCCGTCCACGGATGAGCGCAAGCGGCGCTTCGGCAGGGCCAAGGATCATGATGCCGCTCTCATGGGGCGCGGCCTGTCGCAGCCCGCGCGCATGCCCCTCGGCCTCGGCGCGGCTGTCGGCTGAGACGATGATCGAGACGAGACGACCGAAGGGTGGCAGTTGTGCGCGCTCTCGCTCCAGAATTTCGCGCTCATAGAAAGCGGCGGCATCGCCTGAGATGATCGCCTGCATGACGGGATGCTGCGGCTGGAAGGTCTGCAGCAGGCCGAGGCTCTTGCGTCCCGTGCGGCCGGCACGACCGGTTACCTGGGAAAGCAGCTGGAAGGTCCGTTCGGCAGCACGCGGATCGCCGTTGGACAGACCGATATCCGCATCGATAATGCCAACCAGCGTCATCAGCGGGAAATTATGCCCCTTCGCCACGAGCTGCGTACCAATGACGATGTCGGCCTCGCCGTTCGCGATTGCCTCGAGTTCGAGACGCAATCGCTTGACCCCGCCAATATCCGACGAGAGCACCAGCGTTCGGGCATCGGGAAAGTGTTTCTCCACTTCTTCGGCGATGCGCTCGACACCCGGGCCGCAAGCGACAAGATGGTCGAGGGTGCCACATTCCGGGCAGGCATTCGGCGTCGGCTCGTGATAGCCGCACTGGTGGCACTGGATCTGGCCACGGAAGCGGTGCTCGACCAACCAGCTTGAACATTGCGGGCACTGGAAGCGGTGACCGCAGACGCGGCAGAGCGTCAGCGGCGCATAACCGCGCCGATTGAGGAAGAGCAGCGCCTGTTCGCCGCGTTCGACAGCCTTGCCGACGGAGCGCAACAGGATCGGCGACAGAAAGCCGCCCCGTTCGGGCGGCGCACGCCGCATGTCGATGAGATGCAGGTCCGGCATTGCGGCATCGGCAAAACGCGTCGGCAGATGGATGCGTGTGTAGCGGCCAGCGATACAGTTGACCTGGCTCTCGACCGACGGCGTGGCCGAGACCAGCACGACCGGGAAGCCCGCGATGCGCGCCCGGACAACGGCCATGTCGCGCGCGTTATAAAAGACGCGGTCTTCCTGCTTGAAGGCCGGGTCATGCTCTTCGTCGACGATAATGAGCCCGAGGTTCTCGAACGGCAGGAAGAGTGCGGAGCGTGCGCCGGCAACCACGCGGATCTCGCCTGTCGCGACCTGACGCCAGACCTTTTCGCGGGTGCGGGTCGCAAGATCCGAATGCCATTCCCCGGGCTTGGAGCCGAAGCGATCCTGAAAGCGCTCGAGGAAGTTGGCGGTAAGCGCGATTTCCGGCAGCAGGATCAGCACCTGCTTGCCCTGTTTCAAGGTCTCGGCAATCGCCTCGAAATAGACCTCCGTCTTGCCGGAGCCCGTCACGCCATCGATCAGGGAAACGGCGAAACCGCCCTTGCGCAGGCTGTCGAGGATCTCTTCGGCTGCCTCCTTCTGCGGACCGGCGAGCCGGTTCTCCGCATAGTCGGGGTCAGGAGCGGCGACCAGAGGCGGCGGCGGCAGGAAGACCTGTTCGAACACACCCTGCTTGACGAGACCGTCGATGACGCTGGTCGAGACGCCGCTCGCATGAGCAAGCCCGCTCTTTGTCCAGGAGAGGCCATCGGCCGCCATCTCCAGCACCTTCTGGCGCGCAGGCGTCAGACGCTCCGGCTCATATCCGGCATAGCGCAGCCCCTCGATCATCGGTTCGGGATCGAAGGCCGCAGGCGCCCGAAGCGCCATGCGGGCCACATAACCCGGTGGAGAGAGCGTGTAGGCAGCCACCCAGTCGAGGAAGGTGCGCATGTCCTGGTCAAGCGGCGGGCAATCGAAGATCTTGGTGATTTCCCTAAGCTTCTTCGGATCAACTGATGTGCCCTCGCCGCCGTCCCAGACCACACCTATCACCTGTCGCGGCCCAAGCGGCACCTGCACGATCGCGCCCGGCTCCACCGTCAGCTCATCGGGCACCGCGTAGCTGTAGGCGGTTGGTGCTGGCATGGGCACGAGCACCGGCACCACCTTGCGGCGCGGTGTTTCGAACAGTTCCCCGAACAGGCTTTTCGAATCGTCCTTCATCGGGCTGCAACTTGCCCCCTGAGGATCGGAAAGAAAACAGGCTTTATGTGACGGGGGAGATCAGCGGAAACTGCGGTCGGGATCGGCCGGCAGCCGATGGACCGTGAAGTCTTCCAGCGCCTTGGTCACCTCGGCAGGATCACCTTCGAGAGCCTCGACCGGAATCAGACTGCCGACGGTGAAATCGAAACGACCGCCGCGCTTGTTGAGAAGCTCGTAGAAGACGGTCATGTCACGCAGTTCTGTCGACCAGCGGGCGAACCAGTAGAACAGGCCGGAATTGCGCGCCTTCATGTTCACCGGCAGGATCGGCAGATTGTATTTGCGCGCAAGCGAGATGGCAGACGTCTTCCACGGCCGCTCGTTGAGCTTGCCTTCGTCCCAATAGGCGATGCGGCCCGAGGGAAAGAGCACGGTCGCCCTGCCCTCTTCCACCGCGCGCGTCGTAAGTTTCAGCGTTTCGCGCGCCTTGAGCTTCGACTTGTGTTCTTCGCGCCATTCGACCGGAATGATGATTTCCGCAAGCCGCGGATTGACCCTGACCGCATCCCGGTTGGCGAAGAAGGTCATGTCGGGGCGACGGTCTTTCAGCAGGTCATACATCGCGACCCCATCTGCAATGCCGGTCGGATGATTGCTGACCAGGATGAAGCCGCCTGATGACGGGATGCGGTCAGCGTGACGGACCTGGATATCGAGGCCAAGAGCAGCACTCAAATAGTCAAATACCTGCGGACCCGGCAGGTTGGCGACATCATTGGCGAACTGGATCGCCTTGTCGTAACGGAGAACGCTATAAAGAAAGGGCCTCATGGCAGGCCAAAGGGGATGCTCGACGAGCTTCTGACCGCGCTCGGCGATCAGCGTGTCGACGATATGTCCGGGGCGCCCATGAGACAAGAGCGACAGGGTGTCGGTGACGCTCGCGAAAGTGGAGACGGGAGATCGGCGCATCAGCATTTACCTCGCCAGAGTTCCAGAGGGGTTCTGGCAGCGATTTGTGATCCGTTCATGACAGCCCCGATATTCGTCCTTCGTTAACCCTCCCGCGCCATCGTGAGCCGGGTGGCCAACAGCCAATAACGCAACAGGTGCGCAATTGATCCCGGCAGACGAAAAACTTCTCGGCGAACGTGCGGCCTGGCTGGAGAGCTTGGGGGCAGAGCGTCGCCTGGCCGGTAACACGCTGGACGCCTATGAGCGCGACACGCGGCAATTCCTGCAATTCCTATCCGCCCATGTCGGCGGGACCGTGAAGATCGACGACATCAAGGCCTTGCGCCCGGCCGACCTGCGCGGCTTCCTCGCTCATCGCCGCAAGGAGGGGGACGGTGCCCGTTCGCTTGGTAGGCATCTCGCCGGGCTGCGATCCTTCCTGCGTCATCTGGAACGCAAGGGCCTGGTGAATGCAGCGGGTGCGAGCGCGATCCGCTCGCCGAAACAGCCGAAATCCCTGCCCAAGCCGCTCAGTGGACGTCAGGCTTTAGCCGTCGTCGCGGTCGATACGCAGATGCACGAGGAGCCTTGGATCGCAGCGCGCGACGCGGCGGTGCTTTCCCTGCTCTACGGCTGCGGTCTGCGTATCTCCGAGGCCCTTGGCCTGACGCCCGAGGTATTCGAGGGAAGGCCGAAGAGCCTGCGCATCACCGGCAAGGGCGGCAAGACGCGGCTGGTGCCCCTGCTTCCCGTGGTGATGGAAGCGGTGGAAACCTACTACAAGCTCTGCCCCTATCATCTGGAACCCGGCGCACCGCTTTTCCGAGGCGCCCGGGGCGGCCCGCTTCAGCCGGCGATCATCCAGCGCGAGATGCAGAAGCTGCGCTCGGCCCTCGGCCTGCCGGATTCGGCCACACCCCATGCCCTGCGCCACTCCTTCGCGACACATCTTCTGGGCAGCGGTGGCGACCTGCGGACGATCCAGGAACTGCTGGGCCATGCCAGTCTTTCGACCACGCAGATCTACACCGGCGTCGACAGTGCTCGGCTTCTGGACATTTACGACCGCGCCCATCCCCGCGCCTGACGCGCCCGGATCGCACCCGCATTAACCAAGATCCTTAATCGAACGTGAGGGCGATCGCTTCTATTCTCCGGACTTCTGACAGGAGACGACATGAACGCGCATCGCCTTTTTTCGCTGCGGCCCCACCTGCCGCGCCTTTCGCCGTCTGAAATCGGCCTCTGGATCGCAGGCGTGCTGCCGCTCGCCCTCGTCGTCCTCCTGCTCGCCACCCTCCTTACAGTCAGCCCCGCCCGCGCTTCCGATGTCGCCTGCCACGGCGAGAACCTGCTCGTCGCGATGGAGAAGGAAAAGCCGGAAGAGCTGGCGAAGATCCGTGCCGAAGCGGCCAAAATACCGAATGGCCAGGGGATCTTCTGGAAGGTTGAGAAGGCAGGCCTGCAGCCCTCCTACCTGCTCGGCACCATGCATGTCACCGATCCCCGCGTTCTGACCATGCCGAACGGCGCCCGCGAAGCGGCATCCGCCGCCGATGTGGTCGTGATCGAGTCGGACGAGATCCTCGACGAGAAGAAAGCAGCAGCCTCGCTTCTCATGCATCCCGAACTGACCATGTTTACCGATGGCAAGTCGGTGAAGGACCATCTTGACGCTGAAGAACTTCAGCGCCTGGAAGTCGGGCTGAAAGAGCGCGGCCTGGCGCTCGGCGCCGTTGCCAAGATGAAGCCATGGATCCTGGCGAGCTTTGTGGCGCTGCCAGCCTGCGAACTTTCCCGCAAGGCAGCCGGCGCCTCATTCCTTGACAAGAAGATCGCCGAGGATGCCGTGGCTGCGGACAAGCCGGTGGCCGGTCTCGAAACGCTGGTCGAGCAACTGGAAGCCATGGCTGACCTGCCGGTCGATTTCCATTTCAAGGCGTTGATCGAAACGATCGAACTCGGCGACAAGATGGAAGATGTCATTGAAACCATGACGGAGCTCTATCTCGCCGGTGACATCGGCATGACCATGCCCTTGCTGAAAGTCGTCGCCCCCACCGCCGCCGGTGAAGACGAGAGCGCCTATGCCGCTTTCGAGACCCGCATCGTCCGGGATCGCAATCTGGTGATGGCAGAAGGCAGCAAGCAGCACCTGGAAAAGGGTAATGCCTTTATCGCGGTCGGCGCGCTGCATCTGCCAGGTGAGGAAGGTCTCGTCGAGCTGATCCGGAAACAGGGCTACACCGTCACGAGGGTCGACGGCTGACACCCCTTGTAGCGGCAAAGCGCTTCAGGAAGGTCTTCACGATCAGCCTGTGAAACGGCGTGACAACGAAGATGTAGATCCGGCCGAAAAGATTGTGCCGCTTGACGAGCGTCGTCAGCGACACATGCTGATGCCCGGCGCCCTCAGGCTCTACCGCGACGATGATCCTGAAGTCGAGATGCTTATCGTTGAAGCCCAGCAGCACATGCTGCTCATCCTGCGCCAGAACCGGAAAGCCGCCGATGCGATCCTGACCAGTCAACTCTAGCTCTGCTGATTTCAAGCCGAAGAGACCGACGATCAGGTTCCGGATCTTGAGCAGAGCCCCGACCCAGCGCGGCGCCCGCCCCATGAGCTCGTTCGCAACCTCCATCGGAACGAGATCGTTCCGATCGAGGCGGACGCTGTAGCTGTCAGCCCAATCGGCATTGGCAAGGTCAGGATGCGGGAGCACGACACGCTGTTCGACGACAACACCCATCCTGCCCCCCTTGGCGATCACCCCCGCGTCCTGCGCGTGGCAACCGGCGTCTTCCAGTAGAACTGATGTACCAGAAGCGCCAGGATGTGCACTGCGATCAAAAGCCACATCAGGTTCTTCAGCGGACCGCCATGTACGAAGCCGCCGTCTCGTTGCTGAAGTAGTAGGCGCCGATACCACTGAGCGGGATCAGGAAGAACAAGGCATAGAAGGTACCATGCGCCAGATTCGCAGCGAGTGCCAGGATCGGAGGCTCTCGGCGGGCGCCGGCGGTGCACCTCGGGTGAAGCGGATCGCGAGGCGAACGAGCCCCAGACAGAGCACGGCGATCCCGACATCGGCATGGATATTGGCAAAGGTCAGGTCTCCGGGAGAAGGGACCTTCCCACGTTCATAGGCTTCGGCAACCTCCCCCATTGCATCGGAGAAGATGAGATTGAAGAGAATGAGTAGGGCCATCAGCCAGTGAAGGGCCTTCTGCGGGATGGAATAGGAGGCAGGTGCAGCAGGGGCCATGGTCTTGCCTTTCGGGAGGTGCAAAGGGAGGCACTGACCACACATGATAAAGGCCGCCGCCTGGGGTACAAGCGACAGCCTTCAACCTTACCGAAATATAATAATTGACCTATGTTAGGTCTGGCGCCTTACATGTGCAGCGGCTTGAAGAAGGTCGCGAGTGCGGCTTCCTTGACGGCTTCCGACATGGTCGGGTGGGCGTGGCAGGTGCGGCCGAGATCTTCCGACGAACCACCGAATTCCATCAGCACGGCAGCTTCGTGGATCATTTCGCCGGCGCCGAGACCGATGATGTGTACGCCGAGAACGCGGTCCGTGTCCTTGTCGGCCAAAACCTTCACGAAGCCGTCCATGGCCTGCATGGCGCGCGCGCGGCCATTGGCCGTGAACGGGAACTTGCCAGCCTTGTAAGATACACCCGCAGCCTTGAGCTCTTCCTCGGTCTTGCCGACGGAAGCGACTTCCGGCTGGGTGTAGACGACGCCAGGGATGACGTCATAGTTCACATGGCCATGCTGACCAGCGAGGATTTCGGCGAGCGCGACGCCTTCGTCTTCTGCCTTGTGCGCGAGCATCGGACCCTTGACCACGTCACCGATGGCATAGATGCCGGCAACATTGGTGCGGTAGTGGCCATCGATCTCGACGCGGCCACGATTGTCCAGCGCAACGCCGGATTCTTCGAGGCCGAGGCCTGCGGTGTAGGGCTTGCGGCCGGTGGCAACGAGCACGACGTCGGCGTCGAGCGTCTGGGCTTCGCCGCCCTTGACCGGCTCGAACGTGACCTTGGCGCCATCGCCCGACTTTTCAACGCCGGTGACCTTGGCGCCGAGGTTGAACTCCATGCCCTGCTTGGCAAGGATGCGCTGGAACTGCTTGGAGACTTCGCCGTCCATGCCGCCGAGGATCGTGTCGAGGTACTCGATGACGGTGACCTTGGCGCCGAGGCGCGACCAGACCGAGCCGAGCTCGAGGCCGATGACACCGCCGCCGACGACGATCATCTTGGCCGGGACCTTGTCCAGCGCGATACCGCCGGTCGAGGACACGATGATCTTCTCATCGATCTCGACCGCAACACCCGGAATGCCGGCGACGTCGGAACCGGTGGCGATGACGATGTTCTTGGTTTCGAGAACCTGGACTTCACCCGCGTCGTTGGTGACTTCAACCTTGCCGGCCGAAAGGATCTTGCCGGTGCCCTGGATGCCGTCGATCTTGTTCTTCTTGAACAGGAAAGCGACGCCCTCGACGTTCGACTTCACGGTCGCGTCCTTGTGCGCCATCATCTTCGACAGGTTCAGCGTCGGTGCGCCGACTTCGACGCCGAGATCGGCCATGCCATGGGCGGCGTGGTGGAAGACTTCCGACGCGTGCAGCAGGGCCTTGGACGGGATGCAGCCGATGTTGAGGCAGGTGCCGCCATAGGTGGCGCGCTTCTCGACGACGGCGACCTTCATGCCGAGCTGGGCTGCCTTGATGGCGCAGACATAGCCGCCGGGGCCGGAGCCGATAACGATGACATCATAAGACATGGGAAGCTTCCTTCGTTTTCGACGGTTACCGACCGCCGCTGACATTCAAGATGGCACCCGTCACATAGGATGCCTGAGGCGAGAGGAGATAAAGAACGCTGTCGGCCACTTCGTCCGCCGTTCCGGGCCTTTGCATCGGAACGATGGGAGCCAGATCGCGCGCCCTGTCCGGCAATCCGCCGGATGCATGAATTTCGGTATCGATGATCCCGGGCCTGATGGCATTGACCCGGATGCCCTCGGTCGCGACTTCGCGGGACAAGCCCACAGTAAAGGTATCAACCGCGGCCTTGGCGGCGGCATAGTCGACGTACTGGCCTGAACTGCCGATGACGGCCGCCATGGACGAGATGTTGACGATCACGCCACCCTGCCCGCCGTGTTTTGTCGACATGCGCTTCACGGCTTCCGTGGCACAGCGGATCTTGCCGATGACGTTGACGGCAAACATCCGGTCGAGCCGCGCCCGGTCGAATTCCTCGACCCGCGCCGTGACGTCGACGACGCCGGCATTGTTGACCAGACCATGGAGCGGTCCAAGGAGATCGGCGGCGGCGAAGATCGCGGCGATGCCCTCTTCGGTGGCGGTATCACCCTGCACAATCTCGGCCCTGGCGCCGAGCGTCTGGCAATCGGCCGCAACGGCCTCGGCAGCAGTCTGGTCCGAGCGATAGTTTACCAGCAGGTCATAACCCTGCGCTGCGGCCTTGCGGCAGACGGCAGCGCCGATGCCGCGGCTGCCGCCGGTGACGAGAAGGAGAGGACGGCTGGTCATGAGGCGCATCCCTTGAACTCGAAGACATCCCATGGGGCGCTTTCCATGCCCTTGCCGACAGCAGACGACAGGATGGCCGGGCCGAAGCCGGGCAGGAGAAGTGCATCGGGCGCGTCGGCGCCTTCCGGCGGTAGGAGATCGACATGGCCGGTCGTCTCCTCGACGCCGTAGACGATACCCTTCCAGACCGTGCAGGCAGCAATCGTTGCACCAGTCACGTCGCCGTCTGGGCAATTGTTCATCAGCATGCCGATGGGACGCTCGATTTCGGGATCGAACATGACGTGACCATTGAGCTTGAAAGTGCCGATTTCGGTGCTGAACCCATGGGAAACAGGCGTATTCTCGCCGCTGGCAGCAGCAAAGACCAGTTCGACACCGGTTTCGGCTTCGCGGTAGGTGGCTTTTTCAATCCGGCAATCGGCGGCCATAGCCGCATCAGACAGCGCGAGCGCGGCAAGAAGAACCATTGCTCTCGACGACGCGCCCATGTCTCACCTCAAAACGCCAGTGCGAGGAACATCAAGCCGAGGCCGGCCGTGGCGCCAGTCCAGACAAGCGAGCGGATATAGGGAATGCCCGCCAGATAGAGCGGATAATAGACGATGCGCCCGACAAACCAGACGATGGCACCGGTCAGGCCGAGGCCCGAGGTCTCACCGGTGAACAGCAACCCTGCCGCAAGGGCCACGAAGGCGGGATAGGTCTCACGGAAGTTCGACGACGCCCGCGCAGCACGGCCGGCGAGCTTGCTCGCCGGCTGTTTGCCTTCATCACGAGGGCCGGCATTCCACTCCGTGCCCAGCTCCTTGGTGGCCAGCATGCCCTGCAGGAGAACATGCGCCACCAGCAGTACCACGCTCCAGGCAAGGAGCAGGACCAGCGGAGAGGCGGAAGCGGATACCGGCTCCATCGTGCGTTTTCCTTAGAGGTCGAGAACCAGGCGTTCCGGATCCTCAAGGCTTTCCTTGACGCGGACGAGGAAGGTGACTGCTTCCTTGCCGTCGACGATGCGGTGATCGTAGGAGAGCGCGAGATACATCATCGGGCGGATGACGATCTGACCGCCGACAACGACCGGACGCTCCTGGATCTTGTGCATGCCGAGGATACCCGACTGCGGTGCATTCAGGATCGGCGAAGACATCAGCGAACCGTAGACGCCACCGTTGGAGATGGTGAAGGTACCGCCCTGCATGTCGGCCATGGAGAGCTGACCGTCACGGGCAGCCTTGCCGAGACGACCGATGTCCTTCTCGATTTCGGCAATAGACATCTGATCGGCATCGCGCACGATCGGAACGACCAGACCCTTGTCCGTGCCGACGGCAACGCCGATGTGGCAGTAGTTCTTGTAGATGATGTCGGTACCGTCGATCTCGGCGTTGACCGCCGGCAGTTCCTTCAGCGCATGCGTGACGGCCTTGGTGAAGAAGCCCATGAAACCGAGCTTCACGCCATGCTTCTTCTCGAAGATGTCCTTGTAGCGGTTGCGCAGGGCCATCACGGCCGACATATCCACCTCGTTATAGGTGGTCAGCATGGCGGCCGTGTTCTGGGCGTCCTTGAGGCGCTTGGCGATCGTCTGGCGCAAACGGGTCATCTTCACGCGCTCTTCGCGCGATGCGTCGTCACCGGAAGAGGCCGGACGCGGAGCAGCAGGGGCTGCGGCAACAGCCGGAGCAGCCGTGCCCTTGGCGATGGCGGCGATCACGTCGCCCTTCAGCACCTGGCCACGCTTGCCGGAACCGTCGACGTCAGCGGTCGAGAGATTGTTGTCGGCAGCGAGCTTGGCGGCGGCCGGAGCGGCCGGCATGGCCGAGGGAGCAGCCGGAGCAGCGGCGGCCGGAGCAGGCGCAGCAGCAGGAGCCGGTGCTGCGGCAGGGGCCGGAGCAGCGGCACCAGCAGAACCGGCAGCACCTTCAGCGATCTGGCCGAGCAGCGCGCCGAGACCGACGGTCTCGCCGTTCTGGGCGACGATTTCAGTCAGAACGCCCGAGACCGGCGACGGGACTTCGACAGTCACCTTGTCGGTTTCCAGTTCGACGAGGGGCTCGTCGGCCTTGACGGTGTCACCGACCTTCTTGAACCAGGTGCCAATAGTGGCTTCGCTGACGGATTCGCCGAGGGTGGGTACGCGGATTTCAGTGGCCATGATCTCAATTCCGTTGGTCAGAGAACGTTTCGGTCTGCGAGGGAAAGACTGGGCGGATCAACCGCCCAGTGCGTCCTCGAGGAAGGCTTCGAGCTGAGCGAGGTGCTTGGACATCAGGCCTGTTGCCGGCGAAGCGGCAGCCGGACGGCCGGTGTAGCGCACGCGCTGGTACTTGGCGTCGATATGGGCAAGTACCCATTCCAGATACGGATCGATGAACGACCAGGCGCCCATGTTCTTCGGCTCTTCCTGGCACCAGACCATCTCCGCATTGCGGAAGCGCGAGAGCTCGTTGATGAGCGCCTTGGCCGGGAAGGGATAGAGCTGTTCGATACGCAGCAGGTAGATGTCGTCGATGCCGCGCTTTTCGCGCTCTTCCAGAAGATCGTAATAGACCTTGCCGGAACACATGACGACGCGACGGATCTTCGCATCCTTCTGCAGCTTGATCGGACCGTCCTTGATGACTTCGGCATCGTCCCACAGCAGGCGGTGGAACGACGATTCACCGGCCATCTCGGCAAGGCTCGACGTGGCACGCTTGTGACGCAGCAGCGACTTCGGCGTCATCATGATCAGCGGCTTGCGGAAGTCACGCTTCATCTGACGGCGCAGAATATGGAAGTAGTTCGACGGCGTCGTGACGTTGGCAACCTGCATGTTGTCTTCGGCGCACATCTGCAGCCAGCGCTCGAGGCGGGCGGAAGAGTGTTCCGGACCCTGGCCCTCATAGCCATGCGGCAGAAGGCAGACGAGGCCGGACATGCGCAGCCACTTGCGTTCGCCCGACGAGATGAACTGGTCGAACACGACCTGTGCACCGTTGGCAAAGTCACCGAACTGGGCTTCCCAGAGCGTCAGCGCATTCGGACGAGCCAGCGAATAGCCGTATTCGAAACCGAGCACGGCCTCTTCCGACAGCATCGAGTTGATGACTTCGTAGCGGGCCTGGTTCGGAGCGAGATTGGCGAGCGGGATGTAGCGGTCTTCGGTCTCCTGATCGTAGAGAACCGAGTGACGCTGCGAAAAGGTGCCGCGTTCGCAATCCTGGCCGGAGAGACGGATCTTGTGGCCGTCGAGGCAGAGCGAACCGAAGGCGAGTGCTTCGCCCATGGCCCAGTCGATGCCTTCGCCGGTCTCGATCATCTGCGCCCGGTTTTCCATGAAGCGCTGGATCGTGCGGTGCGCCTTGAAGCCTTCCGGAATGGTCGACAGCTTGCGGCCAATCTCCTTGAGCTGCTTCATCGGCACTGCGGTCTTGCCGCGACGCTGCTCGTCGGCATTGTCGGCGGTCCGGAGACCCGACCAAACGCCGTCCAGCCAGTCGGCCTTGTTCGGCTTGTAGCTCTGGCCGGCCTCGAACTCCTGTTCGAGATGGGCGCGCCAGTCGGCCTTCATCTTCTCGAATTCGCCTTCCGAGATCAGGCCCTCGGCGATCAGACGCTCGCCGTAGATGTTGACCACCGTCTTGTGGGCACGGATTTCCTTGTACATCTTCGGCTGGGTGAAGCTCGGCTCGTCGCCTTCGTTGTGACCGAAGCGGCGGTAGCAGAACATGTCGACGACGACAGGCTTGTGGAACTTCATCCGGTATTCGGTCGCGACCTTGGCCGCATAGACGACGGCTTCCGGATCGTCACCGTTGACGTGGAAGATCGGCGCTTCGATCATCTTGGCGACGTCGGACGGATAGGGCGACGAACGCGAGAAGGCCGGGTTCGTGGTGAAACCGATCTGGTTGTTGATGATCACGTGCAGCGTGCCGGCAACGCGGTGACCGCGCAGGCCCGACAGGCCGAGAATTTCTGCAGTCACACCCTGGCCGGCAAAGGCTGCATCACCATGCAGGAGAAGCGGCAGAACCTTGGCGCGCTCCTTCAGCGGTATGACATCGCCGTCCCAGACCTTGGCGAGCTGGTCCTGCTTGGCGCGCGCCTTGCCCATGACGACAGGGTTGACGATTTCCAGATGCGACGGGTTGGCCGTCAGCGACAGGTGAACCTTGTTGCCGTCGAACTCGCGGTCAGAGGAAGCGCCGAGATGGTACTTCACGTCACCGGAACCTTCGACTTCGTCGGGCTTGAAGGAACCGCCCTTGAACTCGTGGAAGACCGCGCGATGCGGCTTGTGCATGACGTTGGTCAGGACGTTCAGGCGACCGCGATGGGCCATGCCGAGAACAACCTGCTCGAGACCTTCCTGGCCGCCGCGCTTGATGATCTGCTCCAGCGCCGGGATCAGCGACTCACCACCATCGAGGCCGAAGCGCTTGGTACCCTTGTACTTGACGTCGATGAACTGCTCGAAGCCCTCGGCCTCGATCAGCTTCTGAAGGATGGCCTTCTTGCCGTTCGGCGTGAATTCGACGCCCTTGCCGGGGCCTTCGATACGCTCCTGGATCCAGGCTTTTTCTTCCGGATTGGAGATGTGCATGAATTCGACGCCGAGCGTCGAGCAATAGGTGCGCTGCAGGATGTCGAGCATCTGCGGGATCGTGGCGTATTCCAGACCCAGCACGTTGTCGATGAAGATCTTGCGGCTGTAATCGGCTTCGGTGAAGCCATAGGCGGCCGGCGACAACTCGTTGTAGTCGTCAACAGGTGCAGCAATGCCAAGGGGATCGAGATTGGCATGCAGGTGACCACGCATGCGGTACGCGCGGATCATCATGATGGCGCGAACGCTGTCGCGCGTCGCCTGCAGAACTTCAGCTTCGGAAACGGTCTTGCCTGCCGAAGCGGCGGTCGCCTCAACCTTGGTCTGGACCTTCTTTTCAATGGCTTTCTCGACCACGCCCCAATTGCCGTCGAGCGCGTTGACGAGGTCGCCGCCTTCGGCGATCGGCCAGTTCTTGCGCTGCCAGGAAGCGCCCTTTGCAGCCTTCGTCACATCGGTCGGATTATCGGCCAGCGCCTTGAAGAAGGCTCGCCACTCATCGGACACCGATGAGGGATCTTCCTCGTAGCGCGCGTAAAGCTGTTCGATATAGGCCGCATTCGATCCGTCGAGGAAGGACGTGATCAGAAACTGCTCGTTGGCTTCTTGCCTACCCATGATGTTTCGCGAGCGTCTCGGCTCGCCTCCCGACTTGAATTGATGGCCGGATGCCCGGCCTGCCGCTCGCGATCGCAGTGAAGCGCGAATCGTCTCAGATATGCGAAAGTCCAGGCGAAGGGATGGCGGACCAACCCTTCGCCTGGCTTATTCTTCGTCAGGTCTCAGCCCTTGAGGACTTCGACCAGCGTCTTGCCGAGGCGCGCCGGGGACGGCGAAACTTTGATGCCGGCGGCTTCCATGGCTTCGATCTTCGATTCTGCGTCGCCCTTGCCACCGGAAACGACAGCACCGGCATGACCCATGGTGCGGCCCTTCGGTGCAGTCCGGCCAGCGATGAAGCCTGCCATCGGCTTCTTGCGGCCCTTCTTGGCTTCGTCGATGAGGAACTGAGCAGCTTCTTCTTCGGCAGCGCCGCCGATTTCGCCGATCATGATGATCGAGGTCGTGGCTTCGTCAGCGAGGAACATTTCGAGCACGTCGATGAACTCGGTACCCTTGACCGGGTCACCACCGATACCCACAGCCGTCGTCTGGCCGAGACCTTCGTTCGAAGTCTGGAACACCGCTTCGTAGGTCAATGTTCCCGAGCGCGAGACGATACCGACCGAACCCTTGCGGAAGATAGAGCCCGGCATGATGCCGATCTTGCATTCTTCCGGCGTCAGGATACCCGGGCAGTTCGGACCGAGAAGGCGCGACTTCGACTTGTCGAGCTTCGCCTTGACCCGCACCATGTCCATGACCGGGATACCCTCGGTGATGCAGGTGATGAACGAGATCTCGGCGTCGATCGCCTCGATGATGGCGTCGGCAGCGCCTGCCGGCGGAACGTAGATCACGGATGCATCTGCACCGGTCTTTTCCTTGGCTTCGGCAACGGTCGCGAAGATCGGCAGGCTTTCACCCTTGGAGCCGGTCCAGTTTTCGCCACCCTTCTTCGGATGGATACCGCCGACCATCTGCGTGCCGTAGTAAGCGAGCGCCTGTTCGGTGTGGAAGGTGCCGGTCTTGCCGGTCAGGCCCTGTACGAGGACCTTGGTGTTCTTGTTTACAAGAATTGACATCGAATAGGTTCCTCAGATTAGCCGTTGATCGCCGCGACGATCTTCTTGGCAGCGTCGTCCAGATCGTCGGCCGCGGTGATCGCGAGGCCGGATTCGTTCAGGATCTTCTTGCCAAGTTCGACATTGGTGCCTTCGAGGCGCACGACGAGCGGAACCTTCAGGCCGACTTCCTGCACGGCGGCAACGACGCCTTCCGCGATGACGTCGCACTTCATGATGCCGCCGAAGATGTTGACGAGGATGCCCTCGACCTTCGGGTCAGCGGTGATGATCTTGAAGGCAGCCGCGACCTTCTCCTTGCCAGCGCCACCGCCGACGTCGCAGAAGTTTGCCGGCTCCTTGCCGTAGAGCTTGATGATGTCCATCGTCGCCATGGCGAGACCGGCACCGTTGACCATGCAGCCGATATTGCCGTCGAGGGCCACGTAAGCGAGGTCCCACTTGGAGGCTTCGATTTCCTTGGCGTCTTCTTCTGTCTCGTCGCGCAGCGCACGAACGTCGTCATGGCGGAACAGCGCGTTGCCGTCGAAGGACATCTTGGCGTCGAGTACGCGCAGATGGTCATTCTTCATGACGATCAGCGGGTTGACCTCGAGCAGCGCCATGTCCTTTTCGACGAAGGCCTTGTAGAGGATCGGGAAGAGCGACTTGGCGTCTTCAGCAGCGGCACCCGACAGTTCCAGGGCAGCCGAGATCTTGGCGATGTCGGCGTCGGTAACGCCGGCTTCCGGATCGATCGCGATCGTATGGATCTTCTCAGGCGTGTCGTGGGCAACAGCTTCGATGTCCATGCCGCCTTCCGTCGAAACGACGAAGGCAACCTGGCCAACCGAGCGGTCGACGAGCAGCGAGCAATAGAGTTCGCGAGCGATATCGGCGCCATCTTCGATGTAGAGGCGGTTGACCTGCTTGCCGGCGTCGCCGGTCTGGGCCGTTACCAGCGTGTTGCCGAACATTTCCTTGGCATGCGCCTTGGCTTCGTCGATCGAGAAGGCGAGGCGAACGCCGCCCTTGGCTTCCGGCGACAGTTCCTTGAACTTGCCCTTGCCGCGACCGCCAGCATGGATCTGGCTCTTGACCACGTAAAGCGGGCCCGGCAGTTGCTTTGCAGCAGCTTCGGCTTCTTCCGCGGAAAAGATCGCCACACCTTCGGCGACCGGTGCACCAAAGCTCTTCAGAAGAGCCTTGGCCTGATATTCATGAATGTTCATTGTCGTGTCCCTGTTTTGGGCGAAATGGCAATTACTTGAGAGCCGGCGCGATGTTGATGCAGGCTTCGCAGAGGCCGGCAACGGCGCCGACGGACTTCTGGAAGGCCTCTTCCTCGGCCTTGTTCAGGTCGATTTCGATGATGCGCTCGACGCCGCCTTCACCGATGACGACGGGAACGCCGACATACATGTCCTTCACGCCGTACTGGCCGGTGAGGTAGGCAGCGCAAGGCAGGACGCGCTTCTTGTCCTTGAGGTAGGACTCAGCCATCTCGATGGCAGAGGCGGCCGGGGCGTAGTACGCCGAGCCGGTCTTCAGCAGGCCAACGATTTCGGCGCCGCCGTCACGGGTGCGCTGGATGATCTCTTCGAGGCGTTCCTTTGTGACCCAGCCCATCTTGACCAGGTCGGTGAGCGGGATGCCGCCGACGGTCGAATAGCGAGCGAGCGGCACCATGGTGTCGCCGTGGCCGCCGAGAACGAATGCGGTGACGTCCTGGACGGAAACGTTGAATTCTTCAGACAGGAAGTGGCGGAAACGACCGGAGTCGAGAACGCCGGCCATGCCGACGACCTTGTTGGTCGGCAGGCCCGAGAACTTCTGCAGAGCCCAGACCATCGCGTCGAGCGGGTTGGTGATGCAGATGACGAATGCGTTCGGGGCATACTTCTTGATGCCGGCGCCAACCTGTTCCATGACCTTGAGGTTGATGCCGAGCAGGTCATCGCGGCTCATGCCTGGCTTGCGGGCTACACCGGCGGTGACGATGCAGACGTCGGCACCTTCGATCGCGGCATAGTCGCTCGCACCGGAAAGCTTGGCATTGAAGCCCTCGACCGGACCGGACTGGGCAATGTCGAGACCCTTACCCTGGGGGATGCCGTCAGCAATGTCGAACAGGACAATATCGCCCAGTTCCTTCAGACTGGCGAGATGCGCCAGCGTTCCACCAATCATTCCAGAACCGATAAGAGCGATCTTTTTGCGCGCCATTGTAGACTTCCTTTTGGATCCGCGACCAAGGTCGAGACAAGTTTTAGCCTGCCCTTGAGGACAAACCGCATAGCTCCAAAGGGTGTAGATCGCAAACGATAATTTTCAGTGTATCAATTTCAATCGGTTAGAACATAAAATTCTTACGTAAACGTCAAATATTATGTCACCGAGGCGTCATGTTTTTGACGTTTTGACTGGTGCAGCTCTAGATAATCCGCGCTCCGCATTTCGAAAAGCCGCGAAACTGTTCGGTCAAATTCAAAGCCTTCGGTGCCCTTCTTTTCAGTCAGGAGGGCTTCCGGCATCGCAGCTGCAGATGCGAACAGCCGTACACTGGCGTCGTAGAGCGCATCGATCAGAATGATGAAGCGTTTCATCTCATTTCGTTTTTCCGGGGCGAGGTGCGGGATACCCTCGACAAAGACCACATCGAAGCGCTTGGCGATCGCCAGATAGTCGGATGCGCCGAGGGGACGTTCGCAGAGTTCGCGGAAGTTGAACCGCGCAGCCCGGCCTGCCGCACGTGGGATCTCGATGGTTCGCCCCTTCATCTCGATGGTGACCGCGACCTCGGGCGCGCCTTCGGTCACCCGCTTCCAGGCAATGTCCATCATCTTCGGCGCGTCGTCGAGCGGCGCAATGTAGACCGGCAAACTCTCCATCTTTTCCAGACGATAATCGGTGGGAGAATCGAGCGTCGAGACATCGACGTTCTTTTTCAAGAGATCGACGAAGGGCAGAAAGAGCCCTCGGTTGAGACCGTCGCGGTAGAGATTATCAGGCTGGACATTCGAGGTTGCCACAAGCGTGCAACCCCGCGCGAAAAGTTCGGTGAACAGGCGGGCAAGGATCATCGCATCGGCGATATCGGTCACCGTGAATTCGTCGAAGCAGAGAAGCTGCGCCTCTTCACGAAGCGCTGCCGCGACAGGCGGCACAGGATCGGCCTGCTTCGTTTCGCCGGCCTTTAGTTTCTGGCGGTGGGCATGGATACGAGCATGCACATCGGCCATGAACTCGTGAAAATGCGCGCGACGTTTCTTCTCGACGGGTGCAAGCCTGAAGAACAGGTCCATAAGCATGGTCTTGCCGCGACCGACGCTGCCATGAATGTAGAGACCCTTGATGGGGATTTCCTGTTTGCGCCTCTGGGCAAACATCCAGCCAAGCGCGCTCTTCTTTGCAGCCGGTTTGCGCGCCTTGAACTCCGTCAGGATGCGGTCGAGCTTCTCGGCAACACCGAACTGATGGCGGTCGGGCTGGAGTGTTCCCGCCTCCGTCATCGCGCGCAACTGCTCGACGACGCTCAAGCCGTAGTCAGGAACTGGCTGCATGAATGAATGTCCCGCCGGGAGGGTGGCCCAAGGCGGGCCACCGCAGGAATGAGAGGAGGATCAGCGGCTCAGGCTGACCGGCTGGCCGGACGCGGTGCTGCCGTCGAAGCGGGCATCGGCCGTCTTGTAGAGGCTGCCGATCGTATTGCCGTTGCGGTCCTTGAGCACAACCTGCTTGCCGGACACTTCCCAGGACCCCATGGCCGTCAGTTCGCCGGCACAGCCACGGGTACCACCACGCGAGCCACTGCCGAGATTGGTGAGCGTCAGGAACATGTCGCAGCTTGCGCCAGCGCTCTGGACGCGCCAGTTGCCGACCATCGATTCCTTGGTGACGTCGAGCGCGGTGGCCGGTGCACCGGCAGCGCCGACGGCAGCAGCCGTATTCATCGCCGGAGCAGCCGGGAATTGGTTTGGATCAGTCGCACCGGGCGGCGGGAGCTGGCCGGACTGGACCGAAGGAACAGGCTGGGCCTGCAGCGGCGGAAGTGCGCTGTTGGCGGAATTCATGTTGCTGTAGGATGTACGCTGGCACCCCGCGAGCGCCAGAAGGATGGCTGCTCCGGTGACTGCATGGCTGAATTTCATCATTATACTCCCGCTCTCGCGACCTGCGTCGCAACCTGCCGTACAACTGGGTTTTAAATACGTTACGTGAATATGGTTAATCAAGTTCCATATCACGTTCGATCGATAGCCGGCACTATAAGGATAAATTAAGGCCGCCCGAAACAGTTCCGAGCGGCCTCGCATTCTTTTGACAATGTGGCTCAGGCGCGACGCTCGACCATCATCTTCTTGATCTCGGCGATCGCCTTGGCAGGGTTCAGACCCTTCGGGCAGGCCTGCGCGCAGTTCATGATCGTGTGGCAGCGATAAAGGCGGAAGGGATCCTCAAGATTGTCGAGGCGTTCGCCGGTCGCTTCATCGCGGCTATCGATCAGCCAGCGATAGGCCTGCAGCAGGACGGCCGGACCGAGATAGCGGTCGCCGTTCCACCAGTAGCTCGGACAGGAGGTCGAGCAGCATGCGCAAAGAATGCACTCGTAGAGACCGTCGAGCTTCTGGCGGTCCTCATGGCTCTGCTTCCATTCCTTGGCGGGCGCCGGGGAAACGGTTTTCAGCCACGGTTCGATCGAACGATGCTGGGCATAAAAGTTCGTCAGATCCGGCACGAGATCCTTGACGACCGGCAGATGCGGCAGAGGATAAACCTTCACCGTACCGTTCACCTCCTCCATGCCTTTTGTGCAGGCCAGAGTATTGGTACCGTCGATGTTCATCGCGCAGGAACCGCAGATTCCTTCACGGCAGGACCGGCGCAGCGTCAGCGTCGGGTCGATATTGTTCTTGATGTACAGGAGACCATCCAGAACCATCGGACCGCAGTCGTCGACGTCGATATAAAAGGTATCAATGCGCGGATTGGCGCCATCGTCGGGGCTCCAGCGATAGACCCGGTATTCGCGGACGTTCTTGGCGCCGGCCGGCTTCGGCCAGACCTTGCCTTCGGTGACCTGGGAGTTCTTGGGAAGAGCGAGTTCTACCATGATGAGGTCCTCAAATCAGTAGACGCGAGCCTTGGGCGCGATCTTATTCAGATCAATGCCTTCAGCGATGAGCTCGGTATGGACAGGACGGTAGTCGAGCTTGACGTCGCCCGCTTCCGAAACCCAGGCCAGCGTATGCTTGCGCCAGTTCTCGTCGTCGCGACCGCCAAACGGACCGGAGGTGTAGTCTTCGCGCGCATGCGAACCACGGCTTTCCTTGCGGGCCTCGGCGCCATAGACCGTGGTGATGGCGTTGGCCATGAGGTTGTGCAGTTCGAGCGTCTCGACGAGATCAGAGTTCCAGATCATCGAACGGTCGGTGACCTTGATATCCGGCAGCTCCTTCCAGATCGCCGACAGGCGCTGGCAGCCGCTTTCGAGCGATTCCTGCGTACGGAAGACCGCCGCGTCTTCCTGCATGGCGCGCTGCATCTTGTCACGCAGCACGGCGGTCGGGGTCTGGCCCGAAGCGTGACGCGTGTTGTCGAAGCGGTCTATGATCTTGTCACAGGCGGCGACATTGAGTGCCGGAATCGGCGAGGTGCGGTCGATGACTTCAGCAGCCCGGATCGCAGCCGCACGCCCGAAGACCACGAGGTCGATCAGCGAGTTGGAGCCTAGACGGTTCGCACCGTGCACCGAGGCGCAACCAGCCTCACCGACAGCCATCAGACCCGGGATGATGCGTTCGGGATTGTTGGAGTCGGCATTCAGCACTTCGCCCCAGTAATTCGTTGGAATGCCGCCCATGTTGTAGTGAACGGTCGGCAGAACCGGGATCGGTTCGCGGGTCACGTCGACGCCGGCAAAGATCTTCGCCGATTCCGAGATGCCTGGAAGGCGTTCGTGCAGGACCGCCGGATCGAGGTGGTCGAGATGCAGGAAGATGTGATCCTTGTTCTTGCCGACGCCGCGGCCTTCACGGATTTCCATCGTCATGCAGCGCGAGACGACGTCACGCGAGGCAAGGTCCTTTGCCGATGGAGCGTAACGCTCCATGAAGCGCTCGCCTTCGGAGTTGACGAGATAACCGCCTTCGCCGCGCGCACCTTCGGTGATCAGACAGCCGGCACCGTAGATACCGGTCGGGTGGAACTGGACGAACTCCATATCCTGCAGCGGAAGACCCGCGCGGGCAATCATGCCGCCGCCGTCACCGGTGCAGGTGTGAGCAGACGTTGCCGAGAAGTAGGCGCGGCCATAACCGCCGGTCGCCAGAACGACCATCTTGGCCGAGAAGCGATGGATCGTGCCGTCGTCGAGGTTCCAGGCGACGACACCGGTGCAGCGGCTGCCATCGTCAGACATGATCAGGTCGAGCGCGAAATACTCGATGAAGAATTCCGCGTTGTTCTTCAGCGACTGGCCGTAGAGCGTGTGCAGGATGGCGTGGCCGGTACGGTCGGCCGCGGCGCAGGTGCGCTGCACCGGCGGGCCTTCGCCGTAGTTCTGCATGTGACCGCCGAACGGCCGCTGATAGATCTTGCCTTCCTCGTTACGCGAGAACGGCACGCCGTAATGCTCAAGCTCATAAACCGCCTTCGGCGCTTCCATAGCGAGATACTGCATGGCGTCGACGTCACCGAGCCAGTCGGAGCCCTTGACGGTGTCATAAAGGTGCCACTGCCAGCAGTCAGGCGTCATGTTGTTCAGCGAGGCGGCGATACCGCCCTGAGCCGCGACCGTGTGCGAACGGGTCGGGAAAACCTTGGTGATGCAAGCCGTCTTGAAGCCCTGTTCGGCCATGCCGAGCGTCGCGCGCAGGCCGGCGCCACCGGCACCGACGACCACGACGTCGTAGGAATGGTCAACATAGGTGTAGGCCTTGCCGGTCTGGGCGAAGTTATGAATGGTTGCCATGTTGATTTACCCTACGAATGCGATCTTCAAGATGGCGAAAAGACAGAGGCCACCGATCAGGATTGCAAAGAACGTGTTCAGCATCAGAAGCAAAAGCTTGGCGATATCGGCATGGACATAGTCCTCGATGATCACCTGCATGCCCAGCTTCATATGGATCAGGGCCGACAGCACGACCAGAGCCATGACGACGGCGACGAGCGGGTGCGACAATGCGCCAACCACCTCGGCGTAAGGCGCGCCGTTGTACATGACCAGAAAGCCGACGAAGAAGAAGATCAGAGGAATGTTGGCGACGGCCGTGACGCGCTGACGCCAGAAATGCTCGGTGCCTTCCTTGGCCGAGCCGAGACCGCGGACCTTGCCGAGCGGAGTGCGCATATCCATGGAATGGTGCCTCAGGTGCGAATGATATAGGCAACGACCCAGACGAGGATCGTCAGGACGACGGATGCGATGATGTTCGCCTTGGCGAGCTTCGTCGAGAAATGCTTGTCGAAGCCGTAGCCGACATCCCACATCAGATGGCGCAATCCGCCAAGCATGTGGTGGATGAGTGCCCAGGTATAGCCGAACAGGATCAGGCGGCCGATGATGGTTCCCATGAACCAGTTGACCCACTCGAAGTAGTCAGCACCCGTTGAAGCGGCCACCAGCCACCACGCGACCAAGATCGTGCCGAAATAGAGCGCGGCACCGGTGATGCGGTGCAGAATCGACATGATCATTGTGGGGATAGGCTTGTAGATTTGCAGGTGCGGCGACAGGGGCCGGTTTTTAGTCACATTCGCCATCTAAACCTCGCGGCGTCTCGATGCGGTCCGAGTGTTCGGACATATTGTTTGCAATGCGTCATAGCGTTTGTGGCATTGCATCAGGGGGACGTTTAATCCTCGAAACCCCGGACGACAAGCACATTCGCTTGACGATTTCAATTTAATCGATTCGCGTGAACAGACCTTTAGCGTCCATGCGAACCGCATTCCTCCATACGAAAAAAGCGTTGAGATGGATGACTTTAGCAACCAGTTGCGGCATGTTGCGTTAACGATTTGTTAACTGCGTTCCGGAGGTTGCCGCATGCTAAAGTATGGTTCCGTTTTGACAGCTGCGGGCATCGCGCTCATCTCCACCGCCGACGGCGGCCTCGCCGGGGAGCGGCATGACCGAGGCCATGGCCATTACAAATCCCAGGGCCAGGCGGTGATCGGCAGCAACGGTCTTCCCTCTGTCATCCCCGGCATCGGCACCTTCGTCGGCAGCGTCTCGGGCCTGCGCATCAAAGGCAACGGCGTGTTCCTGGCCATCGACAGGGGCTTGAGGCCGCAAGTCATTACCTATCGCCCGCCCAAGGCAAAAATCATTGAAATTTCTGCAGAAAATCCGGATGAGGCTTGCTCGTTCGAAGCCGGTGTCTGTGTGATCAGGCCGAAGAACTAGAGAAATTTCCAGACGGTCGTCTTCTTGATCTCGCTGTCTTCCAGAACGCGCGTGACTGGCACCTCATAGGTCGCCAGCGGCTCGAGATTGTCAATCGGGCGATAGCTGCGTCCGGGATCTCCGACCAGGACGAGACATCCATCCTTCGCAATAGCGCTGAACCAGGCGACCAGCGCCTTGGCAAAATCGCTCTCATAGAAGACATCGCCGGCAAGGATCACGTCGACATCGACGGATCGGCCGATCAGGTCGTCATTGGTGAAATCGATGCTCACGCCATTGAGAGCGGCATTCAGCCGCACCGCACATTTCGCCCAGGGATCGATATCGGCGGCCACCACGGCGGCGGCTCCCGAAAGGGCAGCTGCAATCGCCACCATTCCCGAACCGCTGGCAAAATCGAGAACGCGTTTCCCCCTTACCGTTTCCGGATGATCGAGGATGTAGCGCGCGAGCCCCTGGCCGCCCGCCCAGGCAAAGGCCCAGAACGGCGGCGGCAGACCGATCGCTTCCAGATCCTCCTCGGTTTTCATCCAGAGATCATGCACCTCGCTTGCAAGGTGCAGTCGGATCTCCGGCACATGCGGCGGCGACAACACGCTGGTGTTTTCGAGGATGAATCGATCAGGATCTGTCTTCACGAGGAGATCAGACGGGCGGATTGTCGAGACCGCCCATGCGGCAGACCTCGAAATATTCGTCATCCGTCACCGGCTGGACCGAGAGCCGCATCGAGGTGACAAGCGCCATCTTCGCGAGCTTCTCGTTCGCTTTGACGTCTTTAAGGCTGACAGGCTTCGGCATGTCGCAGACGGCGCGAATGTCGACGCAGTCCCAGCGGGCATCCCCCTCGGCGGTCGAATCCGGATGCGAGAGCGCACAGACTTCGACGATCCCGACGACTTCCAGCCCCTCGTTGGAGTGGTAGAAGAACCCCTTGTCGCCGATCTTCATCGCCCGCATGTTGTTGCGCGCGAGATAATTGCGAACGCCGGTCCACTCTTCCCCAACGTCACCCTTGGCCTTCTGCATTTCCCAGGACCACTTGAAGGGTTCGGACTTGTAGAGCCAGAATGCCATGCCGGTCACGCCTCCGGATTATTGAAGACCCAGTTATAGGGCTTGATCTCGACAGTCTCGAACAGGCCGGCCTTGGCATAGGGGTCCTGTGCGGCAAGCGCCTTGGCAGCCTCTATATCATCGGCGGCAATCAGCAGCATCGAACCGCAAGGCTTGCCGTCGGAATCGAGGAACGGGCCGGCGATCTTGAGCTGGCCGGCTGCATTCAGCCCGTTGAGCCACTCGACATGCGGCGGACGGGTTTCCATCCGAAGGTTCAGGTGGCCTGGCTTGTCGGCGCAGATGACGGCAAACAGCATCTTGTCTCTCCTAGGGGATCTCTTATTCGGTGGTGATCGGTCGCGACATCAGTTGGGTGATCGCGGTCGGGATGTCCAGCCTGCCGTCGATGATCGCGGCAACGGCTTCCGTTATCGGCATCTCGATCTGGCGACCTTCGGCGAGACGGGCAGCGACCGCAGCCGCAAAGGCACCCTCAACGAGCGAACCTTGCTGGGAGCCGATGGGTTCGCCACGGCCGAGCGCTATGCCGAAGCGCAGATTGCGGGACTGATGGCTGGTTGCCGTCAAAACGAGGTCGCCGAGACCCGACAGGCCCCGCACCGTATCACCTCGTCCGCCCATCGCATCGACGAGCCGCGACATCTCCGCAAGGCCACGGGCGATCAGGGCAGCACGTGCCGAATCGCCAAGCCCCATGCCCTCGACGATGCCACAGGCAATCGCCAGCACATTTTTCAACGCACCACCGAGCTGGACGCCGATCCGATCATCAGAGGCATAGAGGCGGAAGGTCTGGCCGGAAATCGCCTTTGCCAGGTGTTCGGCAAGGGACAGGTCCTCTGCAGCGATCGCCATGGCCGTCGGCAGGCCCTTGGCGATATCTGCCGCGAAGCCAGGACCCGACAGCATGGCGATCGGATGGCCCGGCAGGGCGCTTTCCATAACATCCGTGAGGAGCCGCGACGTCTGCTTCTCGATGCCCTTGGCGCAGATGACAACGGGTGCACCTGGCTTCAAATGCGGCCCGTAGGTTTCGGCAGCCGCGATCTGCGCCTGGGACGGCATGGCGAAGAGCACGATGTCGGCCTCGCCGAGATCCTCCGCCCGGGCGGAAAAGGACAGCGACGCAGGCAATTGAATGCCCGGCAGTGCGGACTCATGCACGCGGCGTGCAGCGAGATCAGCCATGACCGAGGCATCGCGACCGATCAGCAGGGCCTGCGCCCTGCCCGTCTGGGCGACCACAGCGGCAAGCGCGGTACCAAAAGCACCCGCGCCGATGACGGCGATACGCTGCATCCCACTCATGCCTTGGCTCCTCGCTTGCCGTAAGCGAGCAAGGCCTTGGCATCCTGGTCCAACGGCCAGCGCGACCGGGGTGCGACTGCAAGATCATCCGAGGGCATGCCGAGCGCCATGCGTTCAAGCCCTGCCCAGGCGATCATGACGGCATTGTCCGTGCAAAGATGATGCGGCGGCGCGACAAAACGGAAGCGGTGCTCGGCGCAGAGTGTATCGAGCGTCTGGCGCACTTCCTTGTTGGCAGCGACACCGCCGGCGACGACCAGCGCAGGCTCGGCCACATCGGGAAATACTTCTTTGAACCGCTGCAGGCCACGGCCGATGCGATCCTTCAACGTGCGTGAGATGGCATGCTGGAAGGAGGCGCATATGTCGGCGATGTCCTGGTCGGTGACAGGCGCGATGCCTTCCGCAGCCTGACGCACGGCGGTCTTCAGGCCCGAAAACGAAAAATCAAGGCGAGCTTCGCCGACCAAAGGCCGTGGGAAGGCAAACCGCTTGGGATTGCCCGTGGCCGCCGCCCGCTCGACGGCGGGACCACCCGGATAGGGAAGCCCGAGAAGCTTCGCCGTCTTGTCGAAGGCCTCGCCCAGGGCGTCATCGATCGTGGTGCCCCAGCGCTCGTATTCGCCAACGCCTTTGACCAGAACCAATTGCGTGTGACCGCCGGAAACAAGCAGCATCAGATAGGGAAAGGGAACGCCATCCGTCAGGCGCGCCGTCAGCGCATGGCCTTCAAGATGGTTGACGGCGTAAAGCGGCTTGCCTGTCGCTCTTGCGATCGCTTTGCCGGTCATCAGGCCAACCAGCAAGCCACCGATCAGGCCGGGGCCGGACGTGGCAGCGATCGCATCGACCTCGGCCAGCGTGATGCCTGCCCGGGTCAGCGCCTCTTCGATCAGCGTATCCAGCGCATCCACATGGGCGCGAGCGGCAATCTCCGGCACCACGCCACCATAGGCGCTGTGTTCGTCGAGCTGGCTCAACACGACATCAGCCTCGGTGATAGCAGAGCCGTCCGCAAGCCGCGTGACGACAGCCGCCGCGGTCTCGTCACAGCTGGTTTCGATGCCGAGGATGCGCAGTTTGGATGTCATGGAACCTGTTCATTGATTGCGGTCGCCGAGAAACCGGTCTACGAAATCTGTCGGTAACAACGGACAAGTTCGGATGCAAACAAAACCTTTCCGCATCGGCACGCGGGGCAGCCCGCTCGCTCTGGCCCAGGCTTCTGAGACACGGGCACGCCTCATGGTGGTCCATGGCCTTCCCGAAGACATGTTCGAGATCGTCGTACTCTCAACCAAGGGCGACCGCATCACCGATCGTGCGCTGTCTGAAATCGGCGGCAAGGGACTGTTCACCGAGGAGTTGGAGGATCAACTTCTCTCCGGCGATCTCGATTTCGCGGTGCATTCCTCGAAGGACATGCCGACCAAATTGCCCGAAGGGCTGTTCCTGTCGGCCTTCCTGCCGCGCGAGGATGTTCGTGATGCCGTCGTTGGCCGCACCGCTCCGACGCTGAAGGAACTTCCGGAAGGGGCAACCGTCGGCTCGTCTTCGCTGCGTCGCCAGGCCCTCATCCGCCGTATCCGCCCCGATATCAACGTCATCACCTTCCGCGGCCTGGTCGACACCCGCCTGCGCAAGCTTGCCGATGGCGAGGTGGATGCGACGCTGCTCGCCTATGCCGGCCTACGCCGGCTCGGCAAGCCCGAGATCCCGACCGAACTGCTCGACCCGAGCGACTTTCCCCCGGCACCGGCCCAGGGCGCGATTTGCATCGAAAGCCGCATCGGCGATGCAAGGGTCAACGACCTGCTCGAAGCGATCAATGACCACGATACCTTTGACGCTGTCAGCTGCGAACGCGCCTTTCTCGGCGCCCTCGATGGCTCCTGCCGCACGCCGATTGCAGGCCTTGCAACGGTGCAGGGCGACGCGATCCGCTTTGCCGGCATGATCCTGACGCCCGACGGCAGCCGCTGGCATGACGTGGAGATCGAGGGAAGCCGGACGGAGGCTGCCATACTCGGCGCGAGAGCCGGCGGCACGGTTCGAACCAAGGCCGGTAGCGACTTCTTCGACAGCTGGAGTTGAGGCATGCGCGTTCTCGTGACGCGTCCGGAGCCGGCCTCGGCCAGAACCGCCGCCGAACTCGAACGCCGCGGTCATGAGCCCGTGCTCCTGCCCCTGATGCAGGCGATGCAACAACCCGAGGCACTCGCTGCCCCTCCCGCACCCGACGCAGGTTTCCTTGCCGTGACCAGTGCCGAAGCGATGCGCGTGCTGAAAACGCTGCCGGACGATGTAAGACGCCTCTTCCGCGCCCTGCCCCTCTTCGCCGTCGGTCGCGCGACCGCACGGGCAGCAAGAGAGGCCGGCTTCAAGGATGTATCGGTTGCCGACGGTGATGGACACTCCCTGGCTGGACTGCTCATCGCGAAGTCGGACCAGAATCCGGGCGCATTGATCCTCTATCTGACGGGAACTCCACGCTCTCCAGACTTTGAAGCCAAGCTGCGAGAGGCGGGACGCATGGTCGACGTACGAGAATGTTACCGGATGGTTCCGTCCATCTATCCCGACGCCACGATAATCGACAAGCTCACCCCGATGCCGGAAGCAATTCTTGTCTACTCCTCCGAAACGGCAAGGCGTCTGAGGGAGCTGCACGAACGAACGAGCGAAGTGCTCGACTGGCCACAGACACGTTTTCTCTGCCTGAGTGAAAAGATTGCTGACGCCCTCCCGGCAGATTTTCAGCCCAGAAGCCGTTGGCCGATGGAACCTCGCGAGGATCTGCTCCTTCTTCTGCTTTGATGCAGTGCCGCGTGAAATGGAACCTCGGGCCTTCCCTTCGCCATGAGGACTGACTAGGTTTAGTCACACGCGCGAAATGAAGAGGTTGCCATGGTTTCCGGAAAGCCACCCCGTCGATCGAAAGCCACCGATGATCCGGTGACGATCGATCTGACCGCAAAGGAAACCAAGTCCGCTGCGGATTCCGGCAATGCCGAGGCCGATGCTGTCCCATCGGATGCCCCTGCCTCGTCTGCCGTGGCTGACGAGCCGACCGCAAGCAATACGGCGTCGAACGACGCTCCGGCTGAAACGCCAGCAGATCCCTGGACGCCCACGCCGGAGCCGACGGCTGAAACCGCCCCTGTCGATGACACGGAAACGCGTGCTGAAACGACAGCGAAAAGCGAGACGGTCACCAGCCGCGAACCGGTTCGCCAGTCACCTCCGACCTCGACCCTGGTTGCCTCCGGCATCTTCGGCGGCCTCGTAGCACTCGCTCTGGCTGGCAGCATGCAATATGCCGGGATCGTTCCGGGCCTTGGCCCGGAACAGACAGTCCAGGCACCAGCCGTGGACACGGCAGAGCTTGACGCGTTGAAGGCCGAAGTCGCGCGCCTGGCGGCACAACCGGCAGCGACGGCCACCGACCCTGCCCTTGCCGAGCGCATCACAGCGCTCGAAACCAGCGTCGCCAATGCGGGCTCAGAGCCGACCGCCGATGCCGCCGCTGTCGAAGCACTCAAGACGCAGCTGGTCGCAGCAGAACAGGCGATCGAGTCCCTACGTGCGGAAATCGCCAGCAACAAGCAAGCGCTCGACCAGAGCGCCACACGACTTGATGAAGCCGAGCGCAAGCTGGACGAACCACGCAGCGACGTTGAAATGGCGCGTGCCATCGCCCTTTCCGGTTTGAAGACCGCGATCGATCGCGGCGGCCCGTTCCTGTCGGAGCTTGACGCCTTGAAAAGCGTTTCCCCCGAGGATCCGGCGGTTGCCGCACTCACACCGCTTGCAAGCAACGGCGTGCCGTCTCGGTCGGATCTAACACGGCAGTTCAACCAGGTGGCGGAGGAGATCCTCGCCGCCATCCACCAGCCGGAGCAAGGCGAAGGCTGGACCGATCGGCTGATGGCGAGCGCCCGCTCGCTGGTCAAGGTGCGGCCCGTCGGCAATGTCGAGGGCGACACACCGGAGGCTATCGTCGCCCGCGTTGAGAACAAGCTGCAGAACGGCGACCTCAAGGGCGCGGCCCTGGAATGGGAAACACTGCCTGAAGCCGGCAAGGCGGCCTCATCCGACTTTGCGACAACTCTGAAGAACCGGATCGAGGCAGAGGAGCGGGTATCCGCGGCCCTGTCTCAGACCGTGGCCGGAAACGGAGGCTGACGCATGACAACCATCCTCAAGGTTCTCTTCTTCTTCGCTTTCATCCTGGCGCTCGGCTTCGGCTTCTCTTGGATCGCGGATCGTCCCGGTGAAATCTCGCTGATCTGGGAAGGCCAGCAGTACAATACCGATCTGATTGTGGCCGTAACGGCGCTCGTTGGGCTCGTCGCCGTAATCATGGTGACCTGGTGGCTGCTGCGCACGCTCTGGACCTCCCCTCACTCGGTCCGCCGCTTCTTCCGCGCCCGCAAGCGCGACCGTGGCTACCAGGCGCTCTCCACCGGTCTGATTGCCGCTGGTGCTGGAAACGCAATCCTGGCCCGCAAGATGAGTGCCCGCGCCAGAAGCCTGGTCCGCGCTGATCAGGAGCCGCTGATCCGCGTGCTGGATGCCCAGGCCGCTCTGATCGAAGGCCGGCACGACGAGGCACGCCGCCTGTTCCAGGAGATGTCCGAGGATCCGGAGACCCGCGAACTCGGCTTGCGCGGTCTCTATGTCGAGGCAAACCGTTTGGGGGCCCATGAGGCAGCCCGGCAATATGCCGAAACCGCAGCGGAAGCTGCCCCTTACCTGCCCTGGGCAGCAAAGGCGACGCTCGAACACCGCTGCCGCGCCGGCCACTGGGACGATGCTATCCGCCTTCTCGATCAGCAGAAGATTGCCCATGTTCTTGAGCGCCACGAGGCCGAACGCCTGAAAGCCGTGCTTTTGACAGCAAAAGCCGAGGACCAGCTGGAAGCCGAACCCGCAGGGGCACGCGACAGCGCGTTGAAGGCACTGAAGCTCGCCAAGGGTCTCGTCCCGGCTGCGATCGTGGCCGCCAAGGCCTATATGCGCGAAGACAACCTGCGCAAGGCGTCACACACGCTCGAACAGGTCTGGAAACTCGACCCACACCCCGAAATTGCCCGGGCCTATGTGCGGGCGCGCAGCGGTGACAGCGCCGTCGATCGTCTGAAGAAGGCGGAAAAGCTTGAGGCCCTGAAGCCGAACAATTACGAATCCCTGCTCACTGTCGCCGAAGCAGCGCTCGATGCCCAGGATTTCAAGAAGGCACGGACAAAGGCGGAAGCTGCAGCCCGTATCGCTTCGCGCGAACGCGTCTATCTGCTCCTTGCAGATATTGAAGAGGCCGAAACCGGCGACCAGGGCCGTATCCGTCATTGGATGGGCCAGGCCCTGAAGGCGCCGCGCGATGCCGCCTGGGTGGCCGACGGCCATGTCTCCGAGCGCTGGATGCCGATTTCGCCGGTCACCGGTCGTCTCGATGCCTTCGAATGGAAGACTCCCTTTGACCAACTGGCCGGCCCGATCGAAGAAGGCAGCGTCTCCGAAGGCGAAAAGGCACTTGCCTCACTCCCGCCTGTCGCAAAGGTCGAGCCGCCTGCGCGGCCCGAACCTCAGTTCGAGACGGCAAAGCCGAAAATCGTGCACCCGGAAGCCCGGGTGATCGATGCAGAGCCTCAAGCAAAAGCGATCGAACCGGTGGCCCCTCCAGCCAAAGCGACAAAGCCGGAAAAACCTGCGGTGATTGCATCCCGAGAGGCCACTCCCGCTGCGCAGGAGCCAGCGGTGGTAGAGCCATTCTTCGGCCGACCGCCCGATGACCCCGGGGTCAAGGATCCGGCGCTCGCTGCACCGGAAGCCAAAACGCGCCTGAAACTCTTCTGACGGGATCCGCATGCTCGACCGCTTGCAAGCCTTTTTCCAATCCGTGATGCAGGACCGCCCTAAAGCGGTCTTCGCCCCCGATGACCCGCGGATCGCAGTCGCGGCCCTCTGTCTCCAAGTCATGGAGGCCGATGGCGTCGTGCGCGATGCCGAGCGGATGAAACTGCGGGAAATTCTGAAAGAAGAATACGGGCTCGACGATAGCGCCCTTGACGCCCTGATCGAAGCCGGTCAGGACGCGGAAAGCGAGGCGGTGGACTACTATCGCTTCACCACAGAGCTGAAGCGCCAGCTGAACGAAGATGAGCGCCAGCACCTCGTAGGGATCCTCTGGGACATCGTCTATGCCGATGGCACCCGCAGCGAAATGGAAGACCATGCGATCTGGCGGGTTGCCGATCTGCTCGGTGTCTCCGGGCGTGAACGCATCGTCCAGCGGCAGGAAGCAGCCGAACGGGCGGGTCTTGGAGCGATCGACGATGCCACGTGAGGAACGGTCGCGTTCGCGCGATCGCAAGCAGCCTGTTCTGATCGTCCTGCATCAGGAACGCTCAAGCCCCGGCCGGGTCGGCCAGATGCTGGAAGAAAAGGGTTACCCTCTCGATATCCGCCGCCCGGTCCTCGGCCAAGATTTGCCGAAAACCCTGGCGAACCATGCCGGCGCGGTCGTCTTCGGCGGGCCGATGAGCGCCAATGATCCCGACGATTACATCAAGACCGAAATCAACTGGCTCGACGTACCCCTGAAAGAAAACAAGCCATTCCTCGGCATCTGCCTCGGCGCTCAGATGCTGGTCCGCCATCTCGGCGGCAAGGTGGAGGCCGACCGGGAGGAACGCACCGAAATCGGCTGGTATCCGATCCGTCCGACCGAGCATGGCCGCCTGCTGATGCATTGGCCGAAGATGGTCTATCACTTCCACCGCGAGGGCTTCAGCCTGCCACATAGGGCCAACTTGCTCGCGACCGGCGACATCTATCCGAATCAGGCCTTCCGCTACGGAGAAAATGCCTGGGCCGTGCAGTTCCACGCCGAGCTGACCCGCGCCATGATGCACCGCTGGGTGGTCCATGGTGCACATCGTTTCGTGCTGCCCAATGCCCAGCAAGGCCGGGAGCATCTGGAAGGCCGGATGATCTTCGACGCCCCCTTGCGGGCCTGGCTGTCGGATTTCCTCGACCTGATCTTCGAGCGCGATCAGCGCGCCTCCTGACGCTCCGGCACTTCTAGACTGTCGATCTTGCGCAGCTGCGGGAAACCGAGCGCCCAGACGGCGGCAACGGCGAGCGTGCCGAAACCACCAATCACGACGGCTGGCACAGGCCCGACGAAATGCGCCATGGTGCCGGCGCGGAATTCGCCGAGTTCATTGGACGCACCGACAAAGACCATGTTGACCGCGTTGACCCGGCCGCGCACCTCGTCCGGCGTCCAGAGCGCGATCAGGGTCTCGCGCACATAGACCGAGGCCATGTCGGCGGCACCCATCAGCATCAGGGCGAGGATCGAGAGCCACGCATATTCGGACAAGCCGAAGACGATCGTGCCGGCCCCGAACAGCGCAACACCGATGAACATGAAGATCCCGGCATTGTGGCGGATTGGGAAGGTCGCAAGCGCGATGGCAACGATGATGGCGCCGATCCCGGGTGCGGCGCGCAGGAGACCGAGCCCCCAGGGGCCGAGATCGAGAATGTCACGCGCAAAGACCGGCATCAGCGCCACGGCGCCGCCGAGCAGGACTGCGAAGAGGTCGAGCGAGATCGCACCCAGCACCACCTTCTCACCGAAGATGAAGCGGAAGCCCGCAAACAGTGTGTCGAGGCTAACGGCCTTCTCCGACTTCCGCTGTGGCGGGCGCTTGACGAGGAAAACCAGGATCGCCGCGGCCGCGAAGAAAGCAAAGGACACGGAATAAGCGACGACCGGACTTGCTCCGTAGAGCAGACCACCGGCCACGGGGCCGACGATGGACGCTGTCTGCCAGGAGGACGAATTCCAGGCGATCGCGTTGGAGAGATCCTTCTGCGGCACCAGATTGGGCGCAAGCGACTGTACGGCGGGAGCGGCAAAGGCGCGCTCGATGCCGAAGACGACGAGGATGGCAAAAACGATCGTCGGCTCGAAGGCGTCGGCGATGGTGAGCCCAAGCAACGCTCCGGCGCAAATGGCGCTGACGATCATGCAGATCGAGACGATGGCCCGGCGATTGTAGCGGTCGGCGACGGAACCGGTGACGAGGATTAGCAGCAGTGACGGCAGGAATTGCACCAGACCGATCAGACCGAGATAAAAGACATTGCCCGTCATGTCGTACATCTGCCAGCCGACGGAGACGCTGAGGATCTGGGTGGCGAAGGCTCCCAGGAAGCGGGCAAAGAAGAAACGCGTGTAGGAGGAATGCCGAAACGCGGCGAAACGATCATCGGCCGAGGACGGGTGCATCGAAGTGACCTTAAGCTGCGGACAGGCCCGCCGTTAAACATGATTCGGATTGCGTGGGCCCCATCCACTTGTCCGTTAAGTCGCCAATGTCTACATCACTGTCAACCGAGAAATGGAGACCTGAATGTACGCACTGTTTCAGACGATCGACCTTGCCCTGAGCATCTTCACCTGGATTCTGATCGGCAGTGCGATCTTCTCCTGGCTCTACGCCTTCAACGTGATCAACTCCAGCAATCGATTCGTGGCGACGCTTGGACAATTCCTCCACAACGTCACCGAACCGGCCCTCCGCCCGATCCGCCGCTTCATGCCGGATCTCGGCGGTATCGACATTTCGCCGATTGTCCTGCTGTTGATCATCTTCTTCCTGCGTTCCTTCCTCTGGAACAGCATCTACCCGCTGGTGGCGTGACAAGCCCCTACCGTCTTGACCATGACCATCTCCTGCTCGCCGTCCGGCTGACACCGAACGGCGGGCGCGATGCGTTTGACGGGGTGGAGGTCACCGCCGACGGTCTCGCACATCTGAAGGCCCGCGTGACCGCCGTGCCCGAAAAGGGCAAGGCCAACAAGGCCCTGATCGCCCTGCTCTCGAAATCCTTGAAGGTCCCGAAATCGACGATAACAGTCGTCTCCGGCGAAACCTCAAGACAAAAAATCCTCCGGATCGAGGGCGACCCGGAGGATTTGAAATCGCGGTTAGACGCTCTCGCGTCCGCCTGAGAACTTACTTGCCTTCGTCCTTGGCGCGCTGGATCGAGTCCAGAATGATCTGCTTGGCAGCATCGACATCCATCCAGTCGCCGATCTTCACCCACTTGCCGGGCTCCAGATCCTTGTAGTGCTCGAAGAAGTGCTGGATCTGCTTCAGCGTGATTTCCGGAAGATCGGTGTAGTTGGTGATCTTGTCATAGCGACGCGTCAGCTTCGGCACCGGCACGGCGAGGATCTTCTCGTCCATACCGCCATCGTCTTCCATCATCATCACGCCGATCGGGCGAACATTGATGACGCAGCCCGGAACGAGCGGGCGCGTGTTGCAGATCAGAACGTCGAGCGGGTCGCCGTCCTTGCAGAGCGTGTGCGGTACGAAGCCGTAATTGCCCGGATAGGTCATCGGGGTGTAGAGGAAGCGGTCGACGACCAGCGTGCCGGCGTCCTTGTCCATCTCATACTTGATCGGCTGGCCGCCGACAGGAACTTCGACGATGACGTTGATGTCTTCCGGCGGGTTCTTGCCGATGGCAATTGCATCAATACGCATTTTATTGGACCCCGTAGAGTGTTGAATTCCTGCGCTACCTAATGCGAATTATGGCGCAATGCAACACGGCTTTCGGCGGACGCGAGGGGTGCGGTGCGGGGTCAGACACGAAGGCGTATTGCCGGCATGATCAGGGGCACGGAAAATTTGCCCGCGGGATGGCACGAACTGGCTTTTGTTGCAGTCCTCGCTGGGTCCGCAAGCGCAGCGACCTCTTCAGCAACCGGATATTAAGCTGGCCCGAGGGCTATGTCGTTGAATAGGCGCCTGGCGCTTCGTCAGTTCCAGATGAAGCCGAGCTTCTTCAGGTGCACGTCGTCGAAGTCTTCCATTCCCTCGACGGCATCCGTTCCGCCGTTCGTCCGGAAGAAATTGGCAGCGATCTCGCTGTCTTCAAGGCACCAGACGACCATGCCGTTGCAGCCCAGCGCCTTCAAAATCCGCCGCGCCTCGTGGAACAGCTGATAACCGAGTCCGATACCCTGATATTCCGGCCGGAGATACAATTCGTAGATCTCGCCCTCATGCGGCAAGACGCGTGCTCTGTTGTAGCCGAGGGAAGCATAACCAGCGACTTGACCCGCCACTTCGGCAACGAGGATCGTGGCGGGGCCGCGCGTTGCCTTGCGCCACCAGCTTTCGCCGCGGCGCTCGACCATACGGGTCAGCGCACGATAGGGAATGATACCGGAATAGGCGTGCATCCAGGCATTGCGATGGGCATCCGCGATCGCGGCGGCATCACCGGGACCTGCCAAGCGCATGTCGATCGACAACGTCTTCATAACGTAAACCCACTCTGGCGCGCCCCCTGATGAGACGCGGAGCCTGGACCTGCATCGGCCCAACGAGAAAATTTAACGCTTTTTTAAGATTACTCGCAAGGCGGAAGGCGGAGGATGCACAAACAAAACCCCGGCCTTTTGGACCGGGGTTTCAAAACGAAACATATTTTCAGAGACTTGCGCCTCAAATAGCAGCCTTGGACTTTTCCATGCGCTTGCGATCGTTCGCATCAAGGAACATCTTGCGCAGGCGGATCGACTTCGGCGTGACTTCCATCAGCTCATCGTCCTGGATCCAGGACAGCGCGCGGTCGAGCGTCATGCGGATCGGCGGGGTCAGCTTGACCGCTTCGTCCTTGCCGGCCGAGCGGATGTTGGTCAGCTGCTTGCCCTTGAGCACGTTGACTTCGAGGTCGTTGTCACGGGTGTGGATGCCGATGATCATGCCGGCATAAACCTTTTCGCCTGGCTCGATGATCATCGGGCCACGGTCTTCCAGGTTGAACATCGCGTAAGCAACAGCTTCACCCGACTGGTTGGACAGGAGAACGCCGTTGACGCGACCGGTGATCGCACCCTTGTAAGGCTGGTAGTCGTGGAACAGGCGGTTCATGATCGCCGTGCCGCGCGTATCGGTCAGGAGTTCCGACTGGTAGCCGATCAGGCCACGGGTCGGTGCATAGAAGCGCAGACGAACGCGGCTGCCGCCGGACGGGCGAAGCTCGACCATCTCGGCCTTGCGCTCGGACATCTTCTGCACGACGACACCGGAATGCTCTTCATCGACGTCGATCACGACTTCTTCGATCGGCTCCATGGTCTGGCCGCTCTCGTCCTTGTGCATCACGACGCGCGGACGCGAAACGGCAAGCTCGAAGCCTTCGCGACGCATGGTTTCGATCAGAACGGCGAGCTGCAATTCGCCACGGCCCGACACGAAGAAGGAATCCTTGCCGTCAGATTCTTCGATCTTCAGCGCGACATTGCCTTCGGCTTCCTTGAACAGGCGATCGCGGATGACGCGGCTCGTGACCTTGTCACCTTCCGTGCCAGCGAGCGGGCTGTCGTTGACGAGGAAGGACATGGTGACGGTCGGCGGATCGATCGGCTGTGCCGTCATGGCTTCGGTGATAGAAGGATCGCAGAACGTGTCAGCAACCGTGCCCTTCGAAAGGCCGGCGATGGCGACGATGTCACCAGCATGGGCTTCTTCGATCGGCTGGCGCTCGATGCCGCGGAACGCGAGGATCTTCGAAATACGGCCAGTTTCGACGGTCTTGCCGTCCTGGGCGAGAACCTTGACAGCCTGGTTCGGCTTGATCGAACCGGACGCGATACGACCGGTGATGATGCGACCGAGGAAGGGGTTCGCTTCGAGAAGCGTACCGATCATGCGGAACGGGCCTTCTTCGACGTTAGGCTCCGGCACGTGCTCGAGCACGAGGTCGAGGAGCGGGGCAAGGCCCTGATCCTTCGGGCCTTCCGGATTGACGTTCATCCAGCCATCGCGACCCGAACCGTAGAGGATCGGGAAGTCGAGCTGATCGTCGGTCGCGTCGAGATTGGCGAAGAGGTCGAAGACTTCATTGATGACTTCTTCATGGCGACCGTCCGGACGGTCGATCTTGTTGATCGCGACGATCGGGCGAAGACCGACCTTCAGCGCCTTGCCGACCACGAATTTGGTCTGCGGCATCGGGCCTTCCGAGGAGTCGACCAGAACGATCGCGCCGTCCACCATCGAGAGGATACGCTCGACTTCGCCACCGAAGTCGGCGTGGCCGGGCGTGTCGACGATGTTGATGCGGTGGCCCTTCCACTCGATCGATGTCGCCTTGGCCAGGATCGTGATGCCACGTTCCTTTTCGAGGTCGTTCGAATCCATCATGCGCTCGGCGGTGCGCTGGTTCTCACGGAAAGACCCCGACTGCTTCAGAAGCTCGTCCACGAGGGTCGTTTTTCCATGGTCGACGTGCGCGATAATCGCGATGTTGCGCATTTTCATGTTTGTGATCTCTGATAGCTGGGGCGCAATACGGGAGAGTGGCGCCGATTTACTTTGGCGCGCTCATACCTTGTTTTTTGCATTTGCGAAAGGGGGAAACGCCCGATGCCCCGGCGATGGTTACCGCCGACGGCAAATTTCGGGCGTACGGCAAGCCTTAAGCGGCAAGCCCTTTCTTCTTCAGCATCGCGTCCGGGCTTGGCAGTTTGCCGCGAAACGCCTTGTAGGCATCCTCAGGATCGACCGATCCTCCCGAGGCATAAATGTGGGTCTTGAGCTTCGATGCCATCTCCGGATCGAAGGGATTGCCGGTCTCTTCGAAGGCCGCGAACGCATCGGCATCGAGGACTTCCGACCACATGTAGGAATAGTAGCCGGCAGAATAACCGTCACCGGAAAACACATGCTGGAAGTGCGGCGTGGCATGGCGCATGACGATCGAAGCGGGCATGCCAATCGTCTCGAGCACCTCGGCCTGCACCGCAATCGGGTCTTCGACCGCCCCGCGTGTGTGGAAGGCCATATCGACCAGCGCCGACGAGGTGAATTCGACAGTGTTGAAGCCCGCGTTGAAGGTCCGGGCGGCGAGGACCTTGTCGAGCAATGCCTGCGGCATCGGCTCGCCGGTCTGATAGTGGACCGCATAGATCTTGAGGATTTCCGGTACTGTCAGCCAGTGTTCATAGAGCTGCGACGGCAGTTCGACGAAGTCGCGCGATACGCCCGTGCCGGAGACGGAAGGGTAGGTGACATCCGACAACATGCCATGCGCGGCGTGGCCAAACTCGTGGAAGAGCGTGCGGGCATCATCAAGTGACAGCAGCGCCGGCTTGCCGGCCTCGGGCTTGGCGAAGTTGCAGACATTATAGATGATCGGCAGCTCACCTTGGCGGCCGTTCTTCAGCGGCAGCCGGTGCTGCGCCTGGAAACTGCTCATCCAGGCCCCTGAGCGCTTCGACGAACGGGCGAAATAGTCACCGAGGAAAAGCGCCACCAGCTTGTCGTTCCGGTCGCGGATCTCGAAGACCCGCACATCCGGATGATAGCCAACGACATTGGCAAGCGGCACGGCGCGGATGCCGAAGATGCGGCCCGCGACGTCGAAGCAGGCCTCGATGATCTTTTCGAGCTGCAGATAGGGCTTCAGTTCGGTTTCGGAAAAATTGAACTTCTGTGCCCGGAGCTTTTCGGCGTAGTGGCGCCAGTCCCACGGCGCGACGTCATGGTTCTTTCCCTCGTCAGCAATCAAGGCGGCAAGCTCGGCCTCTTCGGCGCGCGCCTGAGAGACCGCTTTTTCCCAGACCTGCATCAGGAGACCGTTCACCGCTTCCGGTGTCTTCGCCATCGTGTTGTCGAGCTTGTAGGAGGCAAAGTCCTTGTAGCCGAGCAGAGCCGCCTTCTCTGCCCTGAGAGCCAGGGTATCCTTGACGATTTCCCGGTTGTCCGTTGCGCCGCCATTGATGCCGCGCGAGGTCCAGGCCTTGAAGGCGATCTCGCGCAGGTCGCGGCGCTCGGAGAAGGTCAGGAACGGTTCGATGATCGACCGCGACAGCGTCACCACATGGCTGTGTCCACCGCCATGGGCGGCAGCGGCAGACGCCATGGCGTCGCGCAGGAAGGCGGGGATACCAGTGAGATCCTCCTCGCCGACAAGCGGCAGGGTCCATGACGATTCGTCGGCGAGGACGTTCTGGCCGAAACTGGCACCGAGGCTCGCGAGCCTTTCGTTGATCGCCGCCAGCCGCTCCTGCTCCGCCTTCGGCAACTTGGCACCCGCTTTCACGAAGCCCTTCCAGTGGCGTTCCAGAACGCGGGTCTGCTCAACCGAAAGCCCAAGATCCGCCTGGCGTGTCCAGAGGTCATCGATGCGGCGGAACAGCGCCGCGTTCATTCCGATCTTCGAATAGTGGCGCGACATCTTCGGCGCGATCTCGCGCTCCAGAGCCTGAATGTCGGGATTGGTATGGGCACCGGCACGGTTCCAGAACAGGGCCGACACACGGGAGAGCGCGTCGCCCGCGATTTCCAGCGCAACGATCGTGTTCGCGAAAGTCACCGGTTCAGGATTACCTGCGATCGCATCAATCTCTGCGTCGTGCTCTTTCAGCGCCCGGTCAAAGGCCGGCGCATAGTCGTCATCGCCAACCTGCTCGAACTGCGGCAGGCCATGCGGCCCCTGCCACTCGGTGACGGCGGGATTGATAACAGACGACTGAACCATGCGAAAACCTCCTGACGCTTCGCGCCGCAATCGGGCGAAGCAATGATTTTCCATCATGTTATCCCGGCAACATATGGGTGAGCACGCAAATATCGGTGAACAAGGCAAGATTTTTCCACCACGGGTTCAGCCGCCAATTGACGTAGTTTCGAATAAGAACATAGATCAATATATCCTATGAAAGGACGGTCACGACCATGGAAATCTTTCCGCTCCAACCGGTAGGCGCTTCCTCCCTTCGCGTCAAAGAAACCAGCCCGCAATCCAATGTCGGCCTGCCTGAGCTTTCGCCGAAGACAGCGAATTCGAAAGAAACCGAGGTTTTCGAAGAGGCGTTGTCGGTCTTCGCCAGCATGACGCCCCGCCGCTTGCGCGAAATCGCGTCGGAGAGCTTTCAACGAGAAGAGATCGATGCCGACACCTATCGCGAACTCTCGACGGAGCTGCCTTTGCAGATCGTCGATCGCAACGGCAACATGATGGACCTGTCCACATTGACCGACGACTCCGATTTCGACTATGCGGAATACTACCGGACACAGCAGTCGCTTGCCGAGATGATCGGCGATATGGACATGGCGGGCTCCTACTCGAAGGTTCTGGATTTCTTTTCGAAATCGACCTGATCGCGCCGGAGGCGACAATTGGCACTCGATCCCGGACCACAATCGCACTAAGTCATCAGCAGGAGGCGCCGCAGTGGCGCCTTTCTTCTTGATGCCGGACGAGTACTGATGACCCCACTGCGCATGAGCGAGCGTCGCACCACCTTCCTAGGTGCTTTCCTGACCACGCTCGGCCCCATCTCCATGGCCATCTACACGCCGGCCATGCCGGAACTGGTACGCGCCTTCGGCACGACCGATGCGGCAATCAAACTCAGCCTCTCGATGTTCTTCGCCGGCTTCGCGCTTGCCCAGCTGGTCGCAGGCCCCCTCGCCGATGCTCTGGGACGCAAGAAGGCGACCTTGATCTTTCTGGCAATTTATCTCGCCGGTTCACTTCTCGCGACGCTGGCCCCCAGCGTCGAGTTGATCCTCGCCGCGCGCCTCGTACAGGGCATCGGCGCTTCCGTCGGCGTTGTCGTCGGGCGCGCGATCGTTCGAGACCTCTACACCGGCACAGATGCCGCCCGGATCCTGAATACCATCGGGATCTTCCTTGCCGTTGGCCCGGCCATGGGCCCGACGCTTGGCGGCCTGACTCTGGCGGCCTTCGGCTGGAATGCGGTATTTCTTCTAATGGTTGGCTTCGGCGCCATGGCCGTGGGCTTCACGGTGCTGCTGCTGAAGGAAACAATCGTTCCCGATCTGGCTCGCCTTCGCCCCGCCCAGTTGCTGCGCAACTACTTGGAGGTCGCCGGCAATACCCGCTTCCTCGCGGCATCGCTCGTCTTGAGCGGGACCATTGGCGCGCTCTATGCTCAGTCGACCATGTTGCCCTTCGTCCTGATCAACGAGGTCGGCCTGACCCCGACCGCGTTTGGTTTGGGCATGCTGATGCAATCAGGCGCATACCTCACAGGATCGCTCACCCTGAAGCTCGTCTCCCGAAGGATTTCGGGGCTTACGGCGTCGCGGATCGGCATCGCCCTCTGCGGCAGCGGCGCTGTCATCATGGCGCTTTCGGTCGCATTCGTGCCGCCCTTCTTCCTGTCCGTCATGGCCCCGGTGGCCATCTGCACCTTCGGTCTCGCCTTCTTGAGCCCTCATGTCGTGACGATGAGCATGGCCCCCTTCCCGCATATTGCGGGATCGGCCTCTGCATTGACAGGCTTCCTGCAGATGAGCGCGGGCTTTGCAGGCGGCGTGGTAGCCGCCTCGATCGGTGATCCCTTGACCGCCTTCGGCATCATCATACCCTTCATGGAGCTGAGCGCTGTCGCCGGTTTCTTCTGGCTCCGCCACCTCGAACGCCAGGCATGAAAAAACCCGCCTCCCCAAGGGGAGACGGGCCATATCTAATGCCTGACCTGGCTTATTTGCCGAGATTGCGCTTGGCGAGCGTACGCAGACGAAGCGCGTTCAGCTTGATGAAGCCCGCTGCATCCTTCTGGTCGTAGGCGCCCTGGTCGTCTTCGAAGGTGACGAGCTGGTCGGAATAAAGCGACTTCGACGACTCGCGGCCGATGACCATAACATTGCCCTTGTAGAGCTTCAGGGTCACTTCGCCTTCGACATGCTCCTGGCTCTTGTCGATCAGGGCCTGCAGCATCTCGCGCTCGGGCGAGAACCAGAAGCCGTAATAGATCAGCTCGGCGTAACGCGGCATGATCTCGTCCTTGAGGTGGGCGGCACCACGGTCGAGGGTGATCGATTCGATCGCACGGTGTGCCGAAAGCAGGATCGTGCCGCCGGGGGTCTCGTAGACGCCACGCGACTTCATGCCGACGAAGCGGTTCTCGACGAGGTCGAGACGGCCGATGCCGTTGTCGCGGCCATAGTCGTTGAGTGCGGCGAGAAGCGTGGCCGGGCTCATCCGAACGCCATTGATCGAGACGGCATCACCCTTTTCGAAGCCGACCTTGATGGTCGTGGCCTTGTCGGGAGCCGCTTCCGGGGAAATGGTGCGCATGTGCACGTATTCCGGCGCTTCGACGGACGGATCCTCGAGAACCTTGCCCTCGGACGAGGAGTGCAAGAGGTTGGCGTCGACGGAGAACGGCGCCTCGCCCTTCTTGTCCTTGGCAACCGGGATCTGGTTCTGCTCGGCGAAGGCGAGCAGATCGGTGCGGCTCTTGAATGCCCAGTCGCGCCAGGGTGCGATGATCTTGATATCGGGGTTCAGCGCATAGGCCGAGAGTTCGAAGCGGACCTGGTCATTACCCTTGCCGGTCGCGCCATGGGCGATGGCATCGGCGCCAGTCTTCTTGGCGATATCGATCAGGTGCTTGGAGATAAGCGGGCGGGCAATCGAGGTGCCGAGCAGGTAAACGCCTTCATAGACGGCATTGGCGCGGAACATCGGGAAGACGAAATCGCGGACGAATTCTTCACGCACGTCCTCGATGAAGATCTCCTTGATACCAAGCATCTCGGCCTTCTTGCGGGCCGGCTCGAGCTCTTCACCCTGGCCGAGGTCGGCTGTGAAGGTTACGACTTCTGCACCGAGTTCGGTCTGGAGCCATTTCAGGATGATCGAGGTGTCGAGACCGCCGGAATAGGCGAGGACGACTTTCTTCACGTCTTTGGGGAGTGCCATGTCGATGTTCCGTCTGGAAGGAGCGAGGCTCAAACCCCGCCTGGATCAAGAATGGCGGCACTTTTAGCGAGATTCCGCCGGTACGCAAGGGCATCGACCGGCCGAGATGGCGGCCAAGATCGGTTGGGTCCGATAGCCGGGCAAGCCGGGGACCGATTTGCCGTCATGTTGACGAAGCCGAACACGGGTACCATATCGCCATCACTGCCAAAGTCATTGACGTAGAAGGAATTTGCCCATGACGACCCCGCATCCCGCGCTCGTAAAAGGTAATGTCGCCGTCATCACCGGTGCCGCCTCGGGCATCGGCCTCGCCACCGCCAAGGCATTTGCTGGCATGGGTCTCTGCGTCGTTCTGGTCGACCTGGAAGGCGACCAGCTGGCCGCGGCAGCCCTGGAGGTTGCAGCACTTTCCGCTAGTGGTGACACGGATGTCGTCGCAATCGGCACGGATGTGTCGAAGCTGGATGAACTCGAAGCCCTGGAGCGCGCGGTCATCCAACGCTTTGGACGCGTGCATGTGCTGATGAACAATGCCGGTATCCAGCCGGGCAGCAACCTCTTCGGGCCGCAGGCTAACTGGGACAATGTGCTCGGTGTCAACCTGATGGCCGTCATCAATGGCACCCGCACCTTCGGCCTGGGCATGGTCGCCCACAAGGATGCGGCCCTCATCATCAACACAGGCTCCAAGCAGGGCATCACCACACCTCCGGGCGACCCGGCTTACAATGTCTCGAAAGCGGGCGTGAAGGCGTTCACCGAAGCGCTACAGCACGAGCTGCGCAACACGCCGGACTGCAATGTCACAGCTCACCTGCTTATCCCCGGCTTCGTCTTCACAGGCCTCACCGCAAACGGTCGCACCGAAAAGCCGGCAGGCGCCTGGACGCCCGAGGAGACGGTCGACTTCCTACTGGAGAGCCTCGCCCGGGGCGACTTCTACATCCTCTGCCCGGATAACGATGTGAACCGCGCCCTGGACGAGAAGCGCATCGCCTGGGCCGCCGGCGATATCATCGAAAACCGCCCGCCGCTCTCGCGCTGGCATCCGGATTACGCCGACGCCTTCAAGACCTACCTGTCGATCCCCAGAGGCTGATTGGCAAGGTCGATGAACGCCGTTATGGATTGATCACCCGCAGGTCGCGGGTGCTTCATCATGCGGTGACATCAATGGATTTTATCCCGAGCCTTCCCGTCTTCCTCGCCTTCAGCCTGGCGCTCCTTCTCCTCGCCATTACGCCCGGTCCGGATATGACACTCTGGATCAGCCGCTCGCTTCGGGACGGCAGGGCTATCGGCCTGATGACCCTTGCCGGCACAAGCTTCGGGATCTCGATCCACACCCTACTGGTCGCCTTCGGCATCTCGGCCCTCATCGTCGCCTCGCCGACGGGATTCATGCTCCTGAAGACCGGGGGCGCTGCCTATCTGCTCTGGCTTGCTCTCCAAGCGGTCCGCCACGGCTCGAACTTTGTCATCAAGGCGGATGGGGATGCGTTGGTTTCCAAGAAGGGGGCCTTCCTGAACGGGCTCTGGGTCAATCTGCTGAACCCCAAGGTCATCATCTTCTTCATGACCTTCCTGCCGCAATTCGTGACCGCCACCGATCCAAATGTCACCGGCAAGCTGATCTTCCTGGGTCTCTGGTCAATCATCCTGTCGCTGCCGATCGGCATCGGCATCGTCTATGGGGCGGATTTCATGTCGAGCTGGCTGCAGGCAAACCGCAAGGTTCTGCGCGGCATCGATTACACCTTTGCAGGTGTCTTTTCGATCTTCGCGGTGAAGATCTTCATGACGCAGTCCAAGTAAGGTCGAAGGCGGGACAGCGGTCCCGCCTCACCCTCAATCGTCGTCTTCGCCGTGATTGGCGATCATCATCGCTTCAAACGCGAGACGCTCGGTCTTGCGCATGCGCTCCGATTCCGACTTCAGCTGACCGCAGGCGGCGAGAATATCGCGGCCGCGCGGTGTGCGGATCGGCGAGGCAAAACCGGCCTGGTTGATGAAATCGGCGAACTTCTCGATCTGCGCCCAGTCGGAGCATTGGTAATTGGTGCCCGGCCACGGGTTGAACGGGATCAGGTTGATCTTCGCCGGAACGCCCTTCAAGAGCTGGATCAGCCCTTTGGCATCCTCGAGGCTGTCGTTGACGTCCTTCAGCATCACATATTCGAAGGTGATGCGACGGGCATTCGACAAGCCCGGATAGTTGCGACAGGCTTCGATCAATTCCTTAAGCGGATACTTCTTGTTGATCGGCACCAGCATGTCGCGGAGCTCGTCGCGTACGGCATGCAGCGAGATCGCCAGCATGACGCCGATCTCTTCGCCGGTCCGGTAGATTTCTGGCACGACGCCCGAGGTCGACAAGGTGACGCGACGCTTGGACAGCGACAAGCCATCGCCGTCGGTAGCGATCAGCAGGGCCTTCTTCACCTCTTCGAAATTGTAAAGCGGCTCGCCCATGCCCATCATGACGACATTGGTGATCTTGCGATCGCTCGATGGCATCATCGTGCCGACGGGAATTTCACGGTCCGGGAAATCGCCGAGACGATCACGCGCCAAGAGCAGCTGCGCGAGGATTTCCTCCGCCGTCAGATTGCGCACCAGCTTCTGCGTGCCGGTATGGCAGAAGGAGCAGGTGAGCGTGCAGCCGACCTGGCTCGAAATGCAGAGCGTGCCGCGACCTTCCTCCGGGATGTAGACGCTTTCGACCTCGACCGGACGGCCGGCACCGCGCGGCGGAAAGCGCAGAAGCCACTTCCGGGTGCCGTCATTGGAGACCTGCTCTTCGACGATCTCGGGACGCGCGATGGTGAAATGCGTTTTCAGCATTGCGCGCATGTCCTTGGAGACATTCACCATGTGGTCGAAGTCGGAGACGCCGCGCACATAAAGCCAGTTCCAGATCTGCGCCACGCGCATCTTGATCTGCTTCTCCGGCACGCCCTTGTCGCGCAAAGCCTCGCCCAGCTCGTCTCGGTCGAGGCCAACAAGGCTCGGTTTCTCGGCGAAAGCGGCAGGGCGAACTGGGGCTGCAGTCTGGCTACGCTCTGGAAGCGTCACGGTGACAGTCATCGTCTGGACCTCTGGACCATAGGGAGAAGGACGCTCGGATGGAGCGCTTACCGCCTGGCAGATATGGATTCACGGAACTTGCGAACAGGGGAACGGCCCCATCGCTTTCATTTGCAGCGGCCAATAGCAGCTTTTTTGCCATCCGTCACCCCGACCCCATGAAGGGCGGAGATGCAAAAATGAAGGAGGCCGGCGATGTTGCGCCGGCCTCCTCAATCCAAACAAGCAATGCAGTCTTAATTGCAGTTCTGGATCTTCTGCAGCGCGGCAGAGATACCCGAAAGCGAGTAAGTGTAGCTTGTGGCCGTACCACGAGCCGAAGTTGCCTTGACGGTCATGGTCGAACCGCCCCTCATGGCGGCAACGAGTGCCGGTTCTTCGGCTGCGTTTTCAACCCATGCCGAGCTGTCCTTGACGAACAGCACGAAGTTCTTGTTGTCGATCGTCACATTGACCTTGGAGTCGCCCTTCATCGGGTAACCCATCATGGCCTGCGGCTCATACGAGATGTTCTGACCCGGGCGCTGCGAGACGACAAAGAAGATGTCGCCATGATTGACACTCGCCGGCTCCTTGGCCGTCGGAACGGAAAGCACGTAGCACACGGTGCCGCCATTCGACTTGTAGGAGTAGGCACCCCAGGCCCTGAACTGCTCGATTCGCGTGGGCGATTGCGCGTTGGCGAGCACGCTGCTCGCCAGGAGGATTGCCAGTGCGGTTACGCTACTTCTTACGAACATGTCTTCCTGCCGGTTGTTTCCATCCATCACCCAGCCATGCGACCGGGCGCTCATCGTCAAAACCTGTGTTCAGTTTGACTTAATTTACCTTACCAAACGATGAACGACGCACGCCTTGTTGTCACATTCGGTGTCGGCGTTCCGTCTGGCGCCCCGAAATCCGGCATAAAACGGTTTTGGGACCTCGGTCCTGCCGACGATGTAGAAGGAAAGAAAAAGGCAAGAGTTGGGCTGTCCGCAGACCAGCGCAGCCACAAAATCGTTTAGGCGGGCAACTCATGGTCAGCGAGGGCCGCATCGGCAGCATCGTAATGCCGATCCTTGATGTGCCTGTTGATCAGGGCGATGGCCGTTGTCAGCACAGCGATGTCATCCGTGAAGCCGACAACAACGAGCATGTCAGGGATCATATCGATCGGCAGGACAAAGTAGCCGAGTGCCGCCAGCAGGATTCCCCGGACACGAAAGGGTGTCTCGCGATCCGTCGCGCAATAGTAGGCAGCCACAAGATCCCGCGAAAACGGTATCTGCCGGGCAGCCTTTTTGAAGGTCGGCCAGAAACGGCTACGAACCTTCGCTTCCTGTTTCTCCTGCGTCTTCTCATCGCCGGGAAGCAGGATCTCACCGATCTTCACGTCATCCATAGCCCATCGATCCTTTCGTTCGGACCCGATCAATCATATGTGACTGGCAGCCTGCAATTTCAATCACCGTCACTCGTTCCGGGCAGCCGCCAGATCCATGAGAACGGCGAGCTTGAAATCGAGTTCCGTCACACCGCCGGCAGAATGGGTGGTGAGGGTCACATCGACCTTCTTGTAGACGTTGAACCATTCCGGGTGATGATCGAGCTTCTCCGCGGCCAGCGCACATTCCGCCATGAAGCCGAAGGCCTGGCGGAAATCGCGGAAGACGAAGTGTTTTTCGATTGCGGCACCATCACGCCCCAGCGCCCAGCCATGCAACTCCTCCAACCGCGCTGCAATGGACGTCGTATCCAGTTTCTCGTATTTCATGCTGAAACTCCTCCTTCTGGATCAACCGATGCCGGCACCATCCATTCTCTTCGTCTGCCTGGGCAACATCTGCCGGTCACCGCTGGCGGAAGGAATCTACCGCCACCTCACCGCAGGGACCAGCGAAAAGCCCGTGATCGCTTCGGCCGGAATTGGCAACTGGCATGTCGGCAATCCACCGGATCGGCGGTCGATCAAGGTCGCGGCGACAAACGGGATCGACATCTCCCGGCAGCTAGCCCGTCAGGTGCAGCCGCAAGACTTCGACAGGTTCGATCTGGTGGTCGCCATGGACAGAAGCAATCTGGCCAGGCTTCAGTCGCTTCGACCGCAGGACGCGACAGCCAGCCTGCATCTCTTCGCCGAGCTCGCATTCGGGACACAAGAAGATGTGCCCGACCCCTACTACGGTGAAATCGAAGATTTCGAGCGGGTCTACAGCATGCTCTTTTCGGGCTGCAGCGCGGTAGTCTCGAAATTCGAATAACCACCCGTCTCATAGAGAGGGAATATCTCCTCGGTGAGATAGGGACCGCCGCCGACGGATTCCCGTGACGACAGGAGCACGAAGCGTCCAACGCGGAAGGGCATGGTGTGGAAGTTGCCGCGACCGCTCAAGTAGTGGACGACATCATCGAGGCGCGAGGCCTTCGATCGGGCAAGCGTCACATGCGGGGTGAATTTGCGCGGGTCAGGCGGCAAGCCGATGCGCTGGCAGATCCGCTCGATCTCGCTTTGCAGCGCGAAAAGCTCCGGAGCAGAGGAAACGCCAGCCCAGATTGAATGCGGCTTCTTCGAACCGAAGGAACCAATACCGTTCAGGCTCAGGGAAAACTCGGGGCGCTCGATCCGGTCGAGCCTGTCGACGACTTCATCCGCCGTTCGGCCATCCACATCACCGATGAAGCGCAGCGTGATGTGGTAATTCTCCACATCGATCCAGCGAGCCCCGGGGAGACCACCGCGCAGCAATGAAAGGCTCATTGCAGCGCTGCGGGGAATTTCGAGGGCAGTGAACAATCTCGGCATGGAGCGCTCCCCGAATCTTTTGCAGGTGCTCACAGCGAATCACGCAATGACATCAGGCGCAAGCGTTTAGTTTGACTGCCCCTTGATGCCTGCCACCCAAGATTCGGCGAGAGGCAGGATGCGCTCGGCCATCAGCTTCAGGCCTTCCGTGTTGGGGTGCATCCCGTCCTCGAGCAGGAGGCTGCGTTCTGTGATCACGCCGTCGAGCACGAAGGGGTAAAGCGGCAGATCATGTTTTTCGGCAAGCCGTGGATAGATCGCATTGAACCTCTGGCCGTACTCATCACCCATGTTCGGCGGCGCCAGCATACCCACGAGCAGAATCGGGATATTGCGCTCTTTCAGTCGGACAATGATCTGGTCGAGGTTTTTCTCGGTCTGCTCCGGCGGAATACCGCGCAGTGCGTCGTTGGCGCCCAATTCGAGGATGACGCCGTCGGTCCCCTCCGGCACCGACCAGTCGACGCGTGACAGCCCGCCGGAGGTCGTATCGCCAGAAACGCCGGCATTGCTGATCACGACGTCATGTCCCTTGGCCACAAGCTCACGCTGCAGCTGGGCCGGTAAGGCGTCTTCCTGAGGCAATTGATAGCCTGCCATCAGGCTGTCACCGAGGCCGACAAGCTGGAGCGGTTCGGCCGCAGCAATCCGCGGAACGGCAAAGGTGGCCAGCAGGATCACGGCGAAATGAAGGAGCGCTGCTTTAAATGTCATGGTGGCTTCCCTAGATTGGCAAGAATGCCGCAGTGCGGCGAAGCTTCAGTCCCGCAGATATAGGATGGATGAGTGTGAGAAACAGCATCATCGAACTGAAAAGCGCCGATCTCACTCTTGGCAACGCCGCAGCCTCCGTTCACGTTTTGAAGAGCATCGATCTTTCGATCGCTGAAAGTGAAGCCGTGGGCATCGTCGGGCCATCCGGCTCTGGCAAATCGACGCTTCTGATGGTGCTGGCCGGCCTGGAACGCCTCGACAGCGGCGAGATCCACGTTCGCAACACGCCTCTTCATACATTGAGCGAGGACCGGCTCGCCGATTTCCGCGGCAAGAACATTGGCATCGTCTTCCAGTCCTTCCATCTGATCGCCAATATGACGGCGCTTGAGAACGTCGCAGTTCCCCTGGAACTCGCGAATGTGAAGGGCGCCTTCGACATCGCACGCAAGGAACTGGAGTCCGTAGGCCTCGGGAAACGCCTTAGCCATTATCCGGGCCAGCTCTCCGGTGGTGAACAGCAACGCGTGGCGATCGCCCGAGCGCTCGCGCCGTCTCCCGCCGTCCTGATCGCCGACGAGCCGACCGGCAATCTCGACACAGAAACCGGCCGGCAGATCGCTGACCTTCTGTTTTCCAAGCAGCAGGAACGCGGCATGACACTGATCCTCGTCACCCACGATACGTCGCTTGCCGCCCGCTGCACCCGGCAGATCAAGGTGGCATCCGGCCGCATCGCCGGAGACAGCCGAACCGAGCAGACCCGTCTCGCTTCGGTGTCCGCATGACATCCTTCGGCACGCGTCTGTCCATTGCCTTCCGTATCGCCCTGCGCGAGCTGCGTGGCGGCCTAAGTGGCTTCTACATCTTCCTCGCCTGCATTGCGCTGGGAACCGGTGCGATCGCAGCCGTGAACTCCGTATCGACGGCAATCACCAATGCCATCTCCTCGGAGGGACGGACGCTTCTGGCCGGTGACGTTCGTTTCGAACTCGACAATCGTGAGGCGACCTCGGACGAACTGGCTTTCCTCGAAGGCTTCGGCGCGGTCTCCGTTACAACAAATCTGCGTTCCATGGCTCGCCTGCCGGACGGATCGGATCAGTCACTGGTCGAAATCAAGGCGGTTGATGAAGCCTATCCTCTCTATGGAAAACTGATCGCCGACCCCGACCAGCCGCTTTCCGAATTGCTCGTTGCGGACAATGGCGCCTATGGCGCAGTTGTCGCCCCTCTGCTGCTTGAACGCATGAACATGAAGGTCGGCGACGAATTGCTCGTCGGTAATGCTCGGTTCCGGATCAACGGCACCATCGTCACCGAACCGGACTCGATTTCCGATGGCTTTGGCTTCGCGCCACGTTTTCTGACAAGCCGCGAAGGTCTCTTCGCCAGCGGCCTCGTCGCGACCGGTAGCCTCGTCGAACACGCCTACAAGATCCGCTACAACGAGCCCGCACCAACGGCAGAGGCCATTCGCGAGCGTGCCCAAGCCGATCATCCGACGGCCGGCTGGTCGATCCGCAGCAGCGATCGGGCGGCTCCCGCCCTGACGGAAAATGTCGAGCGCTTCTCGCAATTCCTGACCCTGGTCGGCCTGACCGCGCTCGTGGTCGGCGGTGTCGGTGTCGCAAATGCCGTACGCGCCTTCCTCGATTCCAAGCGAACCGTGATCGCCACATTGAAGTGCGTCGGCGCACCCGCCTCGGTCGTCGTCATGGTCTATCTGATCCAGATCACCCTGGTGGCATCCGTGGGCATCCTCGCAGGCCTCGTGCTCGGTGCAATCGCCCCACCAATCGTCGCAAATTATCTCTCCGGCATCCTGCCGATCTCCGCCGAAGCAACACTTTATCCCCGCGCACTTCTGCTGGCGGCTGTGTTCGGCATGCTGGTAACCTTTGCCTTTGCAATCCTGCCGCTGGGCCATGCCCGCAAGGTGCCGGCGACGGCCCTGTTCCGCGAGCAGGGCTTCGAAGCTTCCGGCCTTCCGTCCTGGCCATACCTGCTTGCGATGGCGTTGGCGCTCGGCGCCCTGGCAGCGCTCGCCATCTTCACCTCGGAGCAACAGCGAATTGCGACGATCTTCCTGGCCGCCATGGCGGCAGGCTTCGTGCTGCTGCGTGTGGTTGCCATGGGCATCGCCTGGCTTGCGAAACGCAGCCCTCCGATCCACTCTGCAGCCCTGAGGCTTGCCGTCGGCAATATCCACCGCCCCGGCGCCCTGACCCCTGCGGTGACGCTGTCGCTCGGCCTTGGTCTCAGCCTGCTCGTGGCGCTGGCGCTGATCGACGGCAATCTGCGACGTGAGCTGACCGGAAACCTGCCGGAGCGGGCACCGAACTTCTTCTTCGTCGACATCCAGAGCGGTGAAATCGACGGCTTCCGCAATCTCGTCGAAGGCATGGCGCCCGAGGGCAAGCTGATCGAGGTACCGATGTTGCGCGGCCGGATCGTCGAGCTCAACGGCACCGATGTCGCCAAGGTCGAGGTGCCGCCGGAAGGTCGCTGGGTTTTGCGCGGCGACCGTGGTCTGACCTATGCGAAGAACATACCGGAAAACAGCACCGTCACCGAGGGTGAATGGTGGGCGGACGGCTACACCGGGGAGCCGCTCGTATCCTTTGCAGAGCAGGAAGGGCGCGAGCTCGGCCTGAAGATTGGCGACACGATCACCATCAATGTCCTCGGTCGCAACATTACGGCGAAGATCGCCAATTTCCGCACCGTCGAATGGGAAAGCCTGTCGATGAATTTCGTCATGGTGTTCTCGCCGAACACCTTCGCCGGTGCCCCTCATGCCTGGCTGGCGACGCTGATCGACCAGGACGCGACCGCCGCCGAAGAAGCCTCGATCCTGCGCTCGGTCACCCAACAGTTCCCGACAATCACGACCGTCCGGGTCAAGGACGCCCTCGATGTCGTCGATCGCCTCGTCGGACAGCTGGCAACGGCGATCCGTGCGGCCGCCGCCATCGCGCTGATTGCGTCCGTCCTGGTTCTGTCGGGTGCACTCGCAGCCGGCAACCGGGCACGCACCCATGATGCCGTCATCCTGAAGACGCTAGGGGCGACCCGCGCCATGCTGATCCGCGCCTTCACCTACGAATACATGCTGCTTGGCGCGGCCACGGCGCTCTTTGCGCTCGTAGCCGGTGGCGGGATCGCCTGGTTCGTGCTCAGCCAGATCATGAAGCTGCCGTCCAACTTCCTGCCTGATGTGGCAGCCATGACCCTCGTGATCGCGCTGGTGGTCACGATCGGTATCGGTCTGGCCGGAACCTGGCGCATCCTCGGGCAGAAGGCAGCCCCTGTTTTACGCGAGCTTTGAGGTCGGGTGCGGCGGGCAAGGCTCCGCCGCCCACTATTACAGCGATTTAAGATTGCGGCCCTTGTCGTGGACGGGGGAACCTCTCATATTGAAAGCACGCATGCTGGGCTTCGCAGCGGCGCGGGAGCCATCCGGGCTCCGCTGTCCAATATCGAAGCTTTGAGAGAGGAAAACATGTCCGAACTTCGCAACTATCAGAGCCGCCCGGGCCAGACCCAGTCGGCCACGATGATCGACGAAGGTCTGCGCGCCTATATGCTGAAGGTCTACAACCTGATGGCATTGGGCCTCGCCATCACCGGTATCGCAGCCTTCGCAACCTTTCAGCTGGCAGTATCTGGTGGTGAGCTTACGGCCTTTGGCCAGGCGATCTTCCTGAGCCCGCTGAAGTGGGTGGTCATCCTGGCACCGGTCGCCATGGTCTTCTTCCTGAGCTTCCGGATCCACAAGATGAGCGTCGCAGCGGCACAGACGACCTTCTGGGTCTATGCCGCAATGATGGGCCTGTCGCTCTCGTCGATCTTCCTGATCTACACGGGCGCAAGCATCGTGCAGACCTTCTTCGTCACGGCCGCCTCCTTCGGCGCCCTGTCGCTCTATGGTTACACCACCAGGCGTGACCTGTCGGCGATGGGCTCGTTCCTGATGATGGGTCTCTTCGGCCTGATCATCGCTTCGCTGGTCAACCTGTTCATGGCCTCCTCGGCCCTCGACTTCGCGATCTCGGTCATCGGCGTACTGATCTTTGCCGGCCTCACCGCCTATGACACGCAGTCGATCAAGGAGTCCTATCACGAGAGCAATTCGAGCGAGATGGCTGGCCGCAACGCCATCATGGGCGCCCTGCGTCTCTACCTCGATTTCATCAACCTCTTCCTGTTCCTTCTGCGTTTCCTTGGAAACCGGAACTGATCGGTTAAAGGCAGTCTCTGGGAAACCCCGCTTCGGCGGGGTTTTTCTTTGCCTGCAATCGACTTCGGCTGACGGCAGGCACAAAAAAACCTCCGGATTTCGCCGGAGGTTTTTTTATGACCAGAAGTCGAAGCGGTTTACGCCGCTTCTTCCTGTGTATCGTCTTCTTCGATCGTCTTGCCGCGCTTGGGACCCTTGGCAAGGTTGACCTCGACAAGGCGAACGGCCTCCGTCTCGGACATCTTGTTCACGGCAGCGATTTCACGTGCCATGCGATCGAGAGCAGCTTCATAGAGCTGACGCTCGGAGTAGGACTGCTCCGGCTGGTTCTCGGCACGATAGAGGTCGCGAACGACTTCAGCGATGGAGATCAGGTCACCGGAATTGATCTTGGCATCATACTCCTGAGCGCGACGCGACCACATGGTACGCTTCACGCGAGCCTTGCCCTGAACCACCTTCAGCGCGCGATCGACAAAATCCGTCTCGGACAGCTTGCGCATCCCGATGCTCACGGCCTTGGCGACCGGAACCTTCAGACGCATCTTGTCCTTTTCGAAATCGATGACAAAAAGCTCGAGCTTCATGCCGGCGACTTCTTGCTCTTCGATGGTGGTGATGGTACCCACGCCATGGGCCGGGTATACGATTGACTCGCCGGTCTTGAAGCCGTGGCGTGCCGAGGAAGTCTTCTTCTGCTGGGTCGTCATTCTATTCAAATACTCCCTGTTTTGCTCCCGGCGTGATGCCGGCGCCGGGTCGGTCAGGCCCGGATGAGACGACGAGGTTGCGAGACTTGTCGTCCTGATCCAGTCCGCGACACAATCAAACGTCACCCTCGTCGCGACTGAGACACGACACAAAAGTGTCGCCGATGTCACGTATATCGCGCGGTGGTGAATTTGCTTTCGTGATGGTTCAGGGCATAGCTATGCCGCAAAGTGGAACAGTTCCGAGACGCTATCACAAAAAGACGAGGAAATCAATATTTTAGTGCAGTGCGCCACAATCATGGCGCACGCGACGGCGAATCGGAAGTCAAGTGATGGAATTTTGGGCGGGATTCCATCTAACAACGACGCGCCGAAAGGCCTCAGTCGCCGGAGCCCGGATTTTCCGAGAAGAACTTCTCGAACTTGCCATCGACGCCGTCCATTTCCTTGGCTTCCGGCATCGGTTCCTTCTTGACCGTGATGTTCGGCCAGATCTTTGCGTATTCCGCATTGATCTTCAGCCATTTGTCCAGCCCCGGCTCCGTGTCGGGCTTGATCGCCTCGGCAGGACATTCCGGCTCGCACACGCCGCAATCGATGCACTCGTCCGGGTGAATGACGAGGAAGTTTTCGCCCTCATAGAAGCAATCGACAGGGCAGACCTCGACACAATCGGTGTATTTGCAGCGAATGCAGTTATCGGTGACGATATAGGTCATGCGGCACTCCAGGATGGCGTTCTCGAACGGCAGGAGAAAGACGAACGTGGGTGGTTCCGTCGGGAATACGACCCCATTTGGAACGACCCGCGCCCTACCGGAAATTTCTGTCGGACGGCGAGTGAGCTAATGCGGAATCCCTGCCAAGGCAAGGATAAACACCCTCAATTCGGGCGCCTTTGTAGAAATTTTCTAATCAGCAGACCAATCCGGCTCGCCGCGCAGATCATCCAGCGCCCGGCGTTCCTTCTTCGTCGGCCGGCCAGCGCCTGGAGCTCGGACGCCTGGCTCAGATGGACTGAAGGGCTTCTTCTCCGGCGGCGGCGTTAGATCTTCATAGAGGAGTTTGGCCTCTTCATAAGGCCCGCGCCTCTCGCCCGGCAGCTTCACGACGAGCACAAGATCGCGCTCTGGCATCGCGATCTCCAGCTTGTCACCAGGTTTGACCTGATGGCTCACCTGGCGAACCTTCTGCCCGTTGACGCTCACATGGCCCGCAGTCACGCGGTCCTGCGCGAGGCTGCGTGATTTTGCCACGCGGGCGAAGAACAGCCACTTGTCGATACGCTGACGCGAACCGGTTGGTGGCTGCTTCTCGTCCATTACTTCTTCAGCTGCTCCTTGAGAGCCGCGAGTTTGGCGAAGGGCGAATCTGGATCGAGCGGCTTCTCCTTGCGCGGCGGCTTCGCCTCAAAGCGTGCAGGCTGCGACTTGTTGTTGTCGCGCTCCGGACGCGGACCCCGGTCCTTGCGGTCGCCACGATCCTGGCGGTCGCCCTTGCCGGCAAACTTGCCGCGGTTGTCATCACGACGCTCGCCACGATTGTCCGAGCGCCGATCGTCACGACGACCTTCGCCACGCTTCTCGCTACCAGCCTCACCGCCTTCACGCGGGGCCTGATTGCGCTGACCCTGCGGACGACGATCGCCGCCGGGGCGGCCCGTACCACGCTGGTTGTCGCTGCGGCCACCCGGACGCCAGAGGAGAACCGGCTTCGGCTCGGTGGCTTCGGCAGGCTGCTCCGCCGAGGGGGCATCTTCCGCTGCGACGGCGGGCTGCTCTTCGGCAACGGCCGCAGGGGCCTCGCCTTCGCTTGCCGTTTCGCCAGACTGATCGGCATCGTCAACACCGTCGTCTTCGCTCTTCTCAGAAGCTGCGGCCTCCGTGGGGGCAGAGCCGGTCTGCGCCGCCAGGAACGCGGCCGCCTCTTCGGCGGAGACGCTGTCCGCCCGGTAGCCGAGACCCTTCAGGATCTCTTCCATATCATCAGGGGTCGCGCCAAGGATCGACAGCATAGCAGTCGTGGTGGTGAAACGACGACCGTCATACGCGCCATCAGGGCGTGCCGGCGAACCGGGCTTCCACTGCAGCAGCGGACGGATCAGGTCGGCGAGACGCTCGAGGATGTCGATACGCACTGCACGCTTGCCGAGGAACCGGAAGCCGGCGAGCTTGTAGAACATGCGCTCATAGCTCGGTTCGGTGACGACAGAGGTACGACCGGCCGCCAGAACGGGGATAAGATCGCCGTAACCCGGCTTGTCGAGACCGTCATGCTTCAACGCCCAAAGGAGCGTGATGAGTTCAGCCGGCGCCGGCTTCAGAAGGGTCGGCATGAAGATGTGGTAGGCACCGAAACGCACGCCATAGCGACGCATTGAGGCGCGGCCATCCTGGTCAAGGGTCTTTACGTCATCTGCGACATCACGGCGGAAGAGCACGCCGAGATTTTCGACGAGCTGGAAGGCCAGCCCCTTGGCCAGGCCCTGCAGGTCTTCGGCGCGCGACAGATCGTCGAGCGGCTTCAGGACCGTCGAGATATGATGATTGACGAAACGCTCAATGCGGGCGGCAACGTGATCCCGGGCGATGCCGGTCAGCTGTTCGTCCGCGAGTACGATGACGCGGGGATGCAGGATGTGATCCGTCCCGATCAGACGCGCGACCGGATCGCCGACCCAGCGAACGAGACCGTCCGAGCCGATGGCAAGATCATTATTGCCGGAAGCGTGCAGGCGCGCGGCGCGCGCCTCGAATTCGAGCGCCAGCGCCTTGTAGGCGGCAGCCTGAACGGCCTTCGCGTCCGGGCCCTCCATGCCGGAGATCGGCGTGAACCGGAACCCCGCAAGTTGTCCCATGGCATGGCCTTCCACGAAGACATCGCCGTTCACACTGATTTCAGCTTCCAACATCGCATTCTCTCTCAAGCGCTTCATGAGCACAGATGTCCTGCGATCAACAAAGCGTTTCGTCAACCGTTCATGTAGCGCATCGGACAATCGGTCTTCGATTTCCCGCGTCTTTTCTTGCCAGTGTGTCGGATCGGCAAGCCAGCCGGGCCGGTTCGACACATAAGTCCACGTTCTGATCTGCGCGATCCGCGCCGAAAGCGTATCGATTTCGCCATCGGTGCGATCCGCTCGGCGCACCTGCTCGGCGAGAAAGTCCTCGTTGACGGTGCCCCGCCTGACCAGATCAAAATACAGACTCTGAATCAAATCAGCATGCTGTGCAGGCGTAATGCGCCGATAGTCGGGCAGCGCGCAGGCTTCCCAGAGTTTTTCCACCCGTTCGGGCCGATCGGTGATGTCGGAAATCTCGGGATAGCGCGAAAGATATTCCAACGCCTGCTGATCGGTCGCCGGCAGCGCGCGCGTCAATCCTTCGACACGCGGCACCGCATCGAGGCTTCTCTGCAGGCCAGCAATCGACGAGAAATCGAATTTTTCAGTCCGCCATTGCAACACTTTGACGGAATCGAATTGATGCGTTTGCAGCCGGTCGACCAGCTCTTCATCGAAGGGAGCCACCCGTCCGGTCACGCCGAATGTGCCATCCTTGATGTGACGCCCGGCACGACCCGCGATCTGGCCAAGCTCGCCCGGATTGAGGTTGCGAAACTGATAGCCGTCGAACTTTCGATCCTGCGCAAAGGCGACATGATCGACATCGAGGTTGAGACCCATGCCGATGGCATCGGTCGCCACCAGGTAGTCCACGTCGCCTTCCTGATAGAGACCGACCTGGGCATTGCGCGTCCGCGGGCTGAGCGCACCCAGCACGACAGCCGCCCCACCCCGCTGACGGCGGATCAGCTCGGCGATCGCATAGACTTCGTCCGCGGAGAACGCGACGATGGCTGTCCGCTGCGGCAGACGCGTGATCTTCTTCTGGCCTGCATAGAAAAGCTGCGACAGGCGGGGGCGCTCGACGATGGTGATTCCGGGCAACAGCTGAATGAGTATCGACTTCATCGTTGCCGAGCCGAGAAGCAGCGTTTCCTCGCGCCCCCTCAGATGCAGCAGACGATCGGTGAAGATATGCCCACGCTCCAGATCGCCCGCAAGCTGGATCTCGTCGATCGCAACGAAGGCCGCCTTGGTTTCACGCGGCATCGCCTCGACTGTGCAAACGGAGAAGCGCGCTTTCGGCGGGCTGATTTTCTCCTCACCGGTCACAAGTGCCACGTTTTGTGCACCGACGCGCTCGACCACGCGCGTGTAGACCTCTCGGGCAAGCAATCTCAGCGGCAGACCAATGATGCCCGACCCGTGCGCGACCATGCGTTCGATGGCGAAATGGGTCTTGCCGGTATTGGTTGGCCCCAGCACAGCATTGACGCCGCGGCCACTCAGGATCATGGGTTGCGTATTCAAAGACCGCTCCGCTAGTCGGGACCGCGCTTTTCCGCACACCGGCACCCTCGGCCAACACATGGCGACGAAGAGGGGCAAAGGCAAGGCGCTTGATGCATTCATCCCAGAATTCGGCAGAAAGCTGAGTCCGATCAGAACCTTGCGCACCCGGAACAGGGTGCGAACGAATCAGCGACGAATCGATGACTCCGGCAGATTCAGGCTTTGTTCTTGGGCCGCATTCAGGAGGGCAGCGGGATTGCGTTAACGCTGGACCTTAAGGAACTGCACCGAGAGGCGACGACGGAGATGGAACAATTGCGAACAGCTTCACGTTGCGCCGCCGAGGTGAAACCTGATGACACTGTCCCCGCCGCCTGCCGAATGGATTGGAGCTAACGACCTGCCCCAGGACTTTGTCCTGATCCACGGCATGGTCATGGCCCCGTCGTTCTGGCGCACCTATTCCCCGGATGTCGTGCGAAGGGCGCGCAGTGCCGCATACGCCCTGCCAGGACATCACCCATGGAAGCTATCCGAGCCAGGCCAGGCGATCACGCCCAAAGCCGTCGCTTCCGCCTATGCAGAAGCGATCCGGCGAGACTTCGGCGGCAGGCCGGTGACGCTGATCGGCCATTCGACCGGCGGCTTCGTGTCTCTCCTGATCGCCCGGCATTTCCCGGAACTCGTGAAGTCGATCGTTTTGATCGGCGCCTTTGCCTGCGGTCGTTTCGAAGGCCAGGAACGGCTGCCAGCCAAATTGCTGCGCGTGCCGCGCGTCGGACCATTCCTGTTTCGTCAGTTCTTCCAGCGCTGGATCTCCACGAGCGAGCAATTCCGCTGGGGGTCGATCGAATGCGTCTTCGACAAGGGGTGTCCCTGGCAAAACGAACGTGCCGTTGCGGCCATGGAAGATGTGCGGCTGCAGTTGCAGCAAGCCCGGCCCGAGGACATCGCAGCCTGCATCCAGTTCATGTCGGCAACCACCCTGGTCAACGACCTATCCGAGATCGGCCGGCCAGTGCTCAACATCGTCGGAGCCGAGGACGCCATTGTCCCTTCGGCGCATCAGTTGCGAGTGTCGAGGCTCCTGCCCCAGGCGCAGACGGTGCTCCTGCGAAACTGTGGCCATTTGCCGATGGTGGAGCATCAGACAATGACGGCGGGGCTCATCACTGCGTTTGTGGATGGAATGGCGACGATCGAGGAGAAGCGGCAGCGTCAGATAACTGCTCCGGTCGGGAAAGCTGCAGCCGACCTGTTCCGTCTGCTGGCTCTTGGTCTTCGTCGAACGGAACAAACTGTCTCCGGTCGCGTTCAAACGGCACAACAAACTGTCTTTTATCCAGGCTCAGGAGAGGGTCCAAATGAGTACTATCCTCATCGTCATTCTAATTCTGCTTCTCGTCGGCGCGCTGCCGAGTTGGGGCTATAGCCGCGGCTGGGGCTACGGTCCGTCGGGGGGTCTTGGCCTCGTACTGCTCATCCTCATCATCCTGATGTTGATGGGTCGAATTTGACCTGAAGTGAAATCCAACTCCACGTGAAAAGGTATAGCACGATGAAAAAGACCCTTCTGGCACTTGCGCTGATCGCTCCCCTCGCATCCTGCACGGCCACCGAACGTGGCGCCGGCATCGGCGCAGCTTCCGGCGCCATCATCGGTGGTGTAGCAACCGGCAATGTCCGCGGCGCAGCCATCGGCGCAGGCGTGGGTGGCGTTGCTGGCGCCCTGATCGGCAATTCGCAGGAACGCAGCGGTTACTGCGTCTATCGCGACCGCTATGGCCGCACCTACGAAGCGCGCTGCCGCTAACAGCTGCCTCGTCGAAAAGGCCGCCGATCCCTAGGGTTCGGCGGCTTTTTCGTGCCCTGAATTAACTTCTCGATCAAATCCGGAACGAATCAACGACGAATCGCGGACTGAGCAGTCTTCCCGGTTTGTTCACCGCTAGATATTGCTAAATAACAATTGGTTAACCATAGAGCACGGTGGATATTAAGAACTTCGCGCACCGTTGCTGAGTTCAATCATTAACAGGAAGTCCAAGCCTTTCGCGCAAGGCGCGATACTGTACCGGATTTGTATCGGACATCGCTTCTTCCCGGTCCGAGGGCAGATCCTCATAATCAATCGGATCAGCGAACTGGTCCGACGTGAAGTCGATGCGGCGACCAGCAATCAGGTTGTAGAAGTGCGGCCCCTGCTGAAGGGGCGTCTTCAAAATCTGCCCGCCAAACAGGTCCTGAACAACAAGGCTAGTGACACCACACTGGCCCCTTGCCGGATTGTCCGATGACCACAGGCTGGAGGTCTCGCGCGACCAAGCTTTTGTCAGGCTCTCGGCAAATTGCGCGAGATCTTCGGGCGATTGGATCATGGCGTTTCCCAGGAACAAACAAGGCCGGCGCAAGGCCGGCCTCGAAGTCGAAACCTCTCCGTAACTTACACGAAAAACTGCCCACCATTCGCGGAAATCGTCGATCCGGTGATGAAGCCTGCATCGTCAGAGGCAAGGAACACGACACAACGGGCGATCTCTTCGGGCTCGCCGAGACGACCGACCGGGATCTGTGGAATGATCCGCTCGTTCAACACCTTTTCCGGGATGGCGCGAACCATCTCAGTCCCAATATAGCCCGGGCAGATGGCATTGACGGTGATGCCCTTGGCGGCACCTTCCTGGGCGAGCGCCTTGGTGAAACCGAGATCGCCGGCCTTCGCCGCGGAATAGTTGGCCTGCCCCATCTGGCCCTTCTGGCCATTGATTGAGGAGATGTTGATGACGCGACCGAAGCTACGGTCACGCATGCCGGTCCAGACCGGGTGGGTCATGTTGAAGAGACCGGTGAGGTTGGTGTTGATCACCTCGCCCCACTGCTCGGGCGTCATCTTGTGGAACATCGCGTCGCGGGTGATGCCGGCATTGTTGACGAGCACCTCCACCGGACCAAGTGCAGCCTCAACCGCAGCGATACCGTCGACGCAGGCCTGGTAATTGGAGACATCCCATTTGAACACCGGAATGCCGGTCTCGGCTTCGAAGGCCTTGGCCTTCTCTTCATTGCCGGCGAAGTTCGCCGCGACCTTGTAGCCTGCGTTCTTCAAGGCGACCGAAATCGCGGCACCAATGCCGCGCGTGCCACCGGTTACCAAAGCCACTCTGCTCATGCTGTCCTCCCCGTTCTTTTTCTATGGGTTCCCATCTGGATCACCGTCGCGTTCCCGTCGCAACGGCATGACTTGCCCCTCCCGGCCAAGAGCCGGGACGGAAATTCGTCGGGTCAAGGGCGAACGGCCACCATTCGAAGAGGCCGGATCAGAATGCCTCGAGGCACATGGCAACACCCATGCCACCGCCGATGCACAGCGTGGCGAGGCCCTTCTTGGCGCCGCGACGCTTCATCTCGAACAGCAGCGTGTTGAGGATACGGGCGCCGGACGCGCCGACCGGATGGCCGATCGCGATCGCGCCACCATTGACGTTGACGATCGAGGTATCCCAGCCGAGATCCTTGTTCACGGCGCAGGCCTGTGCAGCAAAGGCTTCGTTGGCTTCGACCAGATCGAGATCGGTGATCTTCCAGCCGGCTTTCTCAAGCGCCTTGCGCGACGCCGGGATTGGGCCAGTGCCCATGATCTTCGGATCGACACCTGCGGTCGCCCAAGAGACGACACGGGCGAGCGGCGCGATACCACGACGCGAAGCCTCAGCCTCGGTCATCAGCAGGGCGGCCGCCGCACCATCATTGATACCGGATGCGTTGCCGGCGGTGACCGTGCCTTCCTTGTCGAAGGCGGGTTTCAGCTTCTGCATGCTTTCGAGCGTCGCACCGATGCGGATGTACTCATCCTGATCGACAGTGACGTCGCCCTTGCGGCTGGGCACGATGACAGGAACGATTTCGTCCTTGAAACGGCCGGCAACCTGGGCGGCCTCCGCCTTGTTCTGCGAAGCGACCGCAAAGGCGTCCTGTTCGTCGCGGGTCAACTGCCACTGCCGGGCAACATTTTCCGCGGTCGTGCCCATGTGATATCCGTAGAAGGCATCGGTAAGGCCGTCCTTGATCATGGTGTCGACCATCTTCAGGTCGCCCATCTTGGTGCCGTTACGCAGGTGCGCGCAGTGCGGCGCCATCGACATCGATTCCTGCCCGCCGGCGATGATGATCTTCGCGTCGCCTGTCGCGATCTGCTGCATGCCGATGGCGACGGCACGCAAGCCGGAACCGCAGAGCTGATTGAGACCCCAGGCCGTCGCCTCCTGCGGAATACCGGCTTTCATCGCTGCCTGGCGAGCCGGGTTCTGGCCCTGCCCTGCGGTAAGGATCTGCCCGAGAATGACTTCGTCGACTTCACCCGCCTCCACGCCGGCGCGCTCCAGTACGGCCTTGATGGCGATGGCGCCTAGATCATGCGCTGCGACGGATGACAACGCCCCGTTGAAAGATCCGACCGGGGTTCTGGCAGCGCTCGCGATAACGATGGACGGGGTGCTCATGGAGGTCTCCTCGGGTTTTATGATTGAGGAGAAACTGACAAAGACTGTCGCCGGTGTCAAACAAGATAAGCCCGGCATTCTCGTTCTTTGGTTGCGCTTTCCTGTCTTTCGTCAAATGCCGATCCTGCATCGCACAAAGAGATTGTCACCGGACTGAATTTGCGCTTACACTTGACTTCGGGAAGAGCAAAAACAATCGAAAAACGACGGGTTAGGAGACAGAAATGGCCAAAGCCGATGGCGAAATCGTTATCAAGAAGTACGCCAATCGACGCCTCTACAATACCGGGACCAGCACCTACGTCACCCTTGAGGACCTCGCCAAGATGGTGAAGAAGGGCGAGGATTTCGTGGTGCAGGACGCCAAGTCCGGTGACGACATCACGCATTCCGTCCTGACCCAGATCATCTTCGAGCAGGAATCCAAGACCGGCAATACCTTGCTGCCGATCTCCTTCCTGCGCCAGCTCATCAGCTACTATGGCGATCAGATGCAGATGGTCGTCCCGAGCTTCCTCGAACATTCGATGAAAGCCTTCACCGAACAGCAGACCCAGATGCGCGAGCAGATGACCAAGGCCTTCGGTGACCATCCGCTGTCCAAGAACCTGCAGATGCCGATCCAGTTGATGGAGGAGCAGGTCAAGCGCAACACCGAGATGTTCCAGCAGGCCATGCAGATGTTCTCGCCCTTCCTCGGTGGCCAGCAGCCAGCCAAGGAAACCAAGAAGGCGGAAGCCAAGGATATCGACGAGTTGAAGGAGCAGTTGCGCACCCTGCAGAACAAACTCGACAATCTTTGAAGAGCAAGGCCCCGGAAGGGGCCTTTTTCATATCAGGGTTAGAGCCCGATCGATACGTTTCGCGCGGCCGCCCGGTTGGAAATCGTGAAGCCCGCAACAACGTCGATGAAGGCGATGACCATCAGGCTGAAGAATAGCTGCGTTGCTGCGTCGCGCACGAGCAGGAATTCGACGAGAAAACCGATAAAGACCACCATGGAAAACATGTGGTTCATCAGCGATCCGCGGGTACTCAGCGTCGCTTTCAACACCTCGAAAAACAGGGCAATCAGCGCCGACAGGATGACGAGATCGCCGAGCGTCATCGTCCAGACGGCACCCGACAGCATCGGCACGGTCATGATTACGGTCGAGAAAGCGGCAATCCCGCTTCCGAGCATCACGGCGTTGTAGAAGATGAAGGGGACGATCATCAGCGGCACGGCAATCAGCATCCGGAATCCTTCCTTGCACTGCGATCCCGTCCGGCTCCGCGGCGGGCGCGGCGCAATTTAACTATGCCAAATGACAAATGAAAAGGCCGGCGCAAGCGCCGGCCCTTCAAACTAGTCAGTCAAAGCGCAGGAATTATGCGCTTTCCTTCGGCGTCAGAACCTGACGGCCGCGATACATACCGGTCTTCAGATCGATATGGTGCGGGCGGCGCAGTTCGCCGGAGTTCTTGTCTTCGACATAAGTCGATGCCTTCAGCGCGTCAGCAGAGCGGCGCATACCGCGCTTGGACGGGCTTGTTTTTCTTTTTGGTACAGCCATTTTCGTTACTCCACGTGACGGGCAAGACGGGTTTATTCGGCCTCGATGAGACCGGACAGAACACGTCTCGAACTCGGAATTTGGCGGGCTTATACATGCCCGAAGTCGGTTTGACCAGACCCCGGGCCACTTTTTTCGAATCTAACCGAGGCCCGCTCAGGCCTCGTCTTCGGGCACGATCCAGGGTTCAGCAAGTGCCGCCGTCTCCCAGCTACGCCAGGCCGGATGCGCTCGCATGGCATCCATATAGGCGGTCGTCTCTGCATGTCCTACCAGATCGTAGGCTGCAAAGCGATTCACGACCGGCGCGAACATGGCATCCGCCGCGGAAAAGGCGCCGAACAGGAAGGGCCCGCCCGACCGTTTCCGCATCTCCCGCCAGATCGCCTCGATGCGGGCGACATCGGCCGCCACCCCCTCGGGCAACGGGATCGCCCTCACGGGCCGCCGCAGGTTCATCGGGCAGGCGCTGCGCAAGGCTCGGAACCCGGATAGCATTTCCATCGAGATGGAGCGGGCATACGTCCGACTCTCGCGATCCGCAGGCCAGAGCCCGGCATCGGGATAGAGCTCGGCGACATATTCGATGATGGCGAGCGATTCCCAGACCCGGACAGAGCCGTGATGCAGCACAGGCACCTTGCCCGTCGGCGAAAGCTCACGGAACTGAGGATGCGTGGCACCCGGTCCGAAGAGGATCAGTTCTTCGCGAAACGGTATGCCGGCGGCCGTCATCGCGATCCAGGGCCGAAAAGACCAGGAGGAATAGTTCTTGTTGGCGATATAGAGGATCAGGTCGTCCATGGCGCACTCCGCGTTGTCGAGAACCGATCCTAGACGCGTGGGAGTGGTTCCGACCAACGAAAGCTTCTGATCTCAGCCATAAAGACAGGTGATGTAATCACCCGAGGCGCGCGCACGACGATCGACGACCCCGGCCAGACGCCTCAGACCCGGCCCCGGCTTGCTCGCGACACGATCGATCGGATTTGGGAGGGAGACGGCGAGAAGGGCCGCCTGCTGGCGACTGAGCTTCGCGGCCGACGTCTTGAAGTGATGCTGCGCAGCCGCTTCGATGCCGTAGATACCCGGACCCCATTCGGCGACATTGAGATAAATCTCCATCGTCCGTTGCTTGGGCCAGGCGGCATCCAGCGCCAGCGCCAGGGGCAGTTCGAGGCCCTTGCGAATGAAAGAGCGCCCGTTCCAGAGGAAAAGGTTCTTCGCCGTCTGCATCGGGATCGTGCTGGCGCCGCGCGTAGCCTCACCCGCCATTGCGTCGTCGATCACGGACTGTAGCTGGGTCCAGTCCACCCCGCCGTGATTGCAGTACTGGCCGTCCTCCGACATCATCACCGCCCGAACGACATTCGGCGAGATATCTTCGAAGTCCACCCAGCGGCGATCATAGCCCTGCAAGGTGGCGAAATCCGCCAGCATCAGCGTCGAGACCGGCCGGACAAAGTCCAGGCGATAGAGAAGAATGAGGAGATAGGGCGCGACAAGCAAGACGAAGACCGCGATCAGCACCGCCCGGAGTATGCGGGGCCGACGCTGCCGCTTCTGCTCGGGCGCAAACTTCTCGTCTTGCTCCAATGCCTCGACTTCCAGTGTCAATGAAGTGGGGTCCGTGATCGATGATGGACCCTCATAGCCGCCCTCTTGGCAAATGACCAGTCTGGGTGCGCGCATCCGCCTCTTTCCCCGGCTCAATTTCCCGTTGCCTGACCAGGGGCAGCGTGCCAAATAGCCACGATGACCAAGAGCGCCGATGCCTTTGAAAAAAGCCTGAACGCCCACGCCACGCTCGTCGAGGCGAGGCTTGACCTTCTTCTGGACGCAAAGTCGCGTTCGGCAGAGATCGCCCGCCCCCGGCGGCTGATCGAGGCCATGCATTACGGGGCCTTAAACGGCGGCAAGCGTCTTCGGCCTTATCTGGTGATGCAGGCGGCACGCCTCTTCAACGGAAACGCAGAGGCCGCCCTTCAGGTTGGCTGTGCGCTCGAATGCCTGCATAGCTATTCGCTCGTCCATGACGACCTGCCGGCCATGGACGACGACGACCTGCGCCGCGGCAAACCGACGGTTCACAGACAGTATGACGAAGCAACCGCAATCCTCGCCGGTGACGGTCTGCTGACCTATGCCTTCGACATCATCGCTTCAGCGGAAACACCCCTGCCCGACGTTTCCAAGGTTGCCCTCGTCCTCGAACTGTCACGTGCAGCCGGAATCGGCGGCATGGCCGGCGGCCAGATGCTCGATCTCGCTGCCGAGATGGATCAGCCCGACGAAGCAGGCATCGTGATGCTGCAGGCCATGAAGACGGGCGCGCTTCTGCGCTTTGCCTGTGAGGCAGGCGCCATCATCGCCGGTCGTCCGGCAGAAGACCGCGACCGTCTGCGCCGCTTTGGCGAAATCATCGGCCGCGCCTTCCAGCTGGCCGACGACCTGCTCGACATCACCTCGGATGCCGCAACCCTTGGCAAGGCAACCGGCAAGGACGCGGCCAAGGGCAAGGCGACGCTGGTCGGCCTCAAGGGCACAGATTGGGCGCGCGCCGAACTCGACCGGCTTGTCACCGAAGCCAACGCCCTCCTTGAGCCCTACGGCGAACAGGCCGAACCGCTCAAGGAAGCAGCCCATTTCATCGCCTACAGGAAGAAATAGCATGAGCCGTTTCTGGTCGTCCGCCGTCCACGCACTGGAACCCTATGTCGCCGGCGAACAGCCGAAGATACCGGGTCTGGTCAAGCTCAACACCAATGAGAGCCCCTATGGACCCTCGCAGAAGGTGCTGGACGCGATCGCAGCCACTTCCGGTGAGCGTCTGCGCCTTTATCCCGATCCGGCGTCCACGGCCCTGCGCGAGGCCATCGCGAAGCGCTTCGACCTGACCACGGACGAGGTCTTCGTCGGCAATGGCTCTGACGAAGTGCTGGCCTTCACCTTTGCAGGCCTGCTGAAGCACGAGGCGCCGCTCCTCCATCCCGACATCACCTACAGCTTCTACAAGACCTATGCCCGGCTCTTCGAGGTCAAGGTCGAGGAGATCCCGCTGGACGAGGGCCTGCGCGTGCGTATCGGCGATTACGACCGCCCTTGCGGTGCAATCATTCTTGCCAATCCGAACGCCCCGACCGGCATCGCTCTCCCGCTTTCGGAGATCGAAAAGCTGGTCGCCTCGCACCCGAATCAGGTGGTGGTGATCGACGAGGCCTATGTCGATTTCGGCGCAGAGACGGCAGCTTCGCTGATCCCGCGCTACGAGAACCTGCTTGTCGTGCAGACCTTCTCGAAGTCCCGCTCGCTCGCAGGCCTGCGGGTCGGCTTTGCGCTCGGCCAGCGGCCGCTGATCGAAGCGTTGGAGCGTATGAAGGACAGCTTCAACTCCTATCCCGTCGACATGCTGGCCCAGGCCGCCGCCAAGGCAGCGATCGAGGACGAAGCATGGTTCGATGAGGCCCGCGGCAAGATCATCGCCAACCGCGACATGGTAACAATGGCGCTCGAGGCCCGTGGCTTCGAGGTCCTGCCGTCATCGACCAACTTCGTCTTCACCCGCCATCTGGCGCATCAGGGTGCCGATCTGCAAAAAGGTCTGCGCGAGCGAGCGGTCCTCGTTCGGCATTTCAACAAACCCCGGATTTCCGATTTCCTCCGCGTGACCATCGGCACGACAGAGGAATGCCATCAATTTCTGGAGGCGATCGATCAAATCATCTGACGTGTCGTCCGCGTCGGAAAGCGCTACGCTCCTGCAACTTTAGTGAGAACCGGAGCGTGCCTGTGACTGAAATCCTGCAACACTGGCCTCAGGTCGTGACCGCCTATCTCGTCTACCTCGTGGCGGTCTTGAGCCCGGGCCCGGCCACCATGGCGATCGCTTCCGCCTCGCTTGGCCAGGGACGGAGGCATGGCCTGACGATTGCGGCAGGCATCTTTTGCGGGTCTATGACTTGGGCAATCGCAGCATCATTGGGGTTGGCCGCCATCCTGTCGCAATATGCACAGGCACTGATCCTGATGCGCATCCTCGGCGGGCTCTACCTGCTTTACCTCGCCTGGCGCGCCTTCCGCTCCGCCGCGAGCAGCATTGACCCGCTTTCCCTGATCAAGGCCGCTTCGAGCCTGAAACGCACTTTCCTGATGGGTTACGCGATCCACCTGACGAACCCGAAGGCAATCTTTGCCTGGCTGGCCATCATCTCGCTCGGCCTGCCGGTCGGTGCCACACCGGTTGCCGTTGCGATCATCGTCTGCGGCTGCCTCGTGACCGGCTTCATCGTCTTCATGGGCTATGCATTGCTGTTCTCGACGCCCGGGGCACTGCGCATCTACCGCGCGGCGCGGCGTTACATCGATGGAACGCTGGCGGTCCTGTTTGCGACAGCAGGCGTCAAGATGCTGACCTTCCGCTGAAACGAAAATGGCGCCGCATGGGTTGCGGCGCCTTTCCTGTGTTCAGATCACCGATCAGCCCTGTGTGAGCGGCGAGATCTGGATTTCGACGCGACGGTTCTGGGCACGGCCGTCCGGAGTGGCGTTCGAGGCAACCGGCTGGTTCGGACCGAAGCCGACAGCCGACACACGCCGCGGATCGACGCCCTGACCGTTGAGGTAACCTGCAACCGACATGGCGCGGCGCTCGGACAGACCCTGGTTATAGGCCTGGCTGCCGGTCGAATCGGTGTGACCGTTGATATCGATCAGCGTCCGGTCGAACTTGCGCAAGACGATCGCAACCGAGTTCAGGGTCGGGTAGAACTGCGGCATGACCGCATCCTGATCGGTGTTGAAGGTGATGTTCGACGGCATGTTCAGGATGATGCGATCGCCGACGCGGGTGACCGAAATGCCGGTGCCCTGTAACTGGGCGCGCAGTTCCGATTCCTGCTGGTCCATGTAGTTGCCGATCGCGCCACCTGCGAGCGCGCCGATACCCGCACCGATGAGGGCTGCATTCCGACGTCCGACGGGAGAACCGCCGACAGCAAGGCCACCGAGCGCGCCAACGGCAGCACCGAGTGCTGCGCCGCCCGCCGTGTTGGACACCTTCTGCTGGCCCGTATAGGGGTCAGTCGTGGTGCAGGCACTCAGATAGGTCGCGCACAGCGCGAGAATGGCGAACTTCTTGATCATGCTCGGTGTCCCTCCAGGATTCGGCTGATAATCCGTCAACCGTGAAATTGCGGCAACAAAAAGTTGGCCGCCAAGCTCACTCGGCCGCCGATTTCTGGCCATAGCGCTTCTCGATGTAGTCAGCCACCAGCACCTCGAAATCGGCTGCAATGTTCGGACCGCGCAGGGTCATCGCCTTCTCACCGTCAATGAACACGGGGGCCGCCGGGTTTTCACCGGTGCCCGGAAGCGAAATGCCGATATCGGCATGCTTGCTTTCGCCGGGGCCGTTAACGATACAGCCCATGACCGCAACGTTCAGGCCTTCGACACCCGGATACTTTTCACGCCAGACCGGCATGTTCTTGCGCAGGTCGTCCTGGATCTTCTGGGCGAGCTCCTGGAAGACGGTCGAGGTCGTGCGACCACAGCCGGGACATGCGGCGACGACCGGCACGAACTGGCGGAAACCCATGACCTGCAGCAGTTCCTGAGCCACCTGGACTTCACGGGTCCGATCACCATTCGGTTCCGGGGTGAGCGACACGCGAATCGTATCGCCGATACCATGCTGCAGAACATAGCCCATGGCTGCGGACGAGGCGACGATGCCCTTCGAGCCCATGCCGGCTTCCGTGAGACCCAGATGCAGGGCATGGTTAGAGCGCTCCGCCAGCATCGAATAAACGGCGATCAGGTCCTGCACCTGGCTGACCTTGGCCGAGAGAATGATGCGGTTACGGGGCAGACCGATCTCTTCGGCAAGCTCGGCCGACAGGAGCGCGGATTGCACGATCGCCTCACGCGTCACCTGGCGCGCCGAAAGCGGTGAACCATTGGCCGCGTTCTCGTCCATAAGCCGGGTCAAGAGCTCCTGGTCGAGCGAGCCCCAGTTCACCCCAATGCGGACAGGTTTATCGTAACGGATCGCCATCTCGACGATCTCGGCGAACTGCTTGTCCTTCTTGTCCTTGAAGCCGACATTGCCGGGATTGATGCGATACTTGGCGAGCGCCTCGGCGCAACCAGGGTGATCGGCGAGCAGCTTGTGGCCGATGTAATGAAAATCGCCGATCAGCGGCACGTCCATGCCGAGCCTGAGCAGTCTCTCGCGGATCTTCGGAACGGCAGCCGCGCTCTCGTCACGGTCGACGGTGATGCGGACGACCTCGGAGCCTGCCTTATAAAGGGCAGCAACCTGGGCAACGGTCGCATCGATGTCTGCGGTATCTGTATTTGTCATCGACTGAACGACGACGGGAGCTCCACCGCCAATGATGACGCCACCCACTTCGACCGCGACCGACGAACGGCGCGGTTTGGGGTCAAAGGCATCGGCGGGCTGGATCAGGGGTGCTGTCATGGCTGTTTCTCTGCAAGCCTCAATCGCCATGGAGGTGGATCAAAGCCGTTCGCTTGTCAACCGCAACACGCCCGATGCGCGATCACATGCGCGCGCAAGCAGCCGCCTGAGAGCGGCCGCATACGAGTTCCTGGTCAATGGCCGCTCGCCCGGTCGGCATGGCGCGCAAGCCCGGAAAGCGCAAGCACAACGATCAGCAGCGCTGGGATCGCTGTGTAGACACTCGACAGCGACGTGTGCTCGGCCACTAAGCCGATCAGAGACGGCGCAAAGAGGATGCCGGAATAGCCCATGGTGGTGACCACGGAGAGGCCGACGCCCGGAGCAAGCCCCGGAATGTTGCCACCCGCCGAAAACGCGATCGGCACCATGTTCGAGATGCCGATGCCGGTGATGGCAAAACCGATCAGCGCAAAGGTGACGCTGGAAGACTGGCCCGCCATGACGAGCCCGATGATCGCCGCCACACCGCAAAAGCGCAGTGTATTCACGGCACCGAAGCGGTCACGGATGAAATCGCCAGCGAAACGGCAGACCGCCATGGTGAACGAGAAGGCAGCAAAGGCAAAGCCCGACATCTCGGTCGAGGCATTCAGTTCGTTGCGCAAATAGAGCGCGCTCCAGTCAAGCACGGTGCCCTCAGGGATCATGCAGAACAGCGCGATCGTGCCGATCAGCCAGGGCAGCGGCGTCATCGGCAGCTTGGCCTTGGCCGGTTCGTCACTCGGATGCGGCGCGTCCGAGAGGATCATGGGACGGGCGACCAGGAAGAGGACGACGCAGACGGCTGCCAGAAGCAGGACGTGACCGGTGACACCGAGCGAGGCAATCAGGAAACCACCGGTCGCCGCACCACAAAGGCCACCCAGGCTCCAGAAAGCGTGACAGGAGGACATGATCGAACGGCGCATCTTGCGCTCGACCTCGACCGCATTGGCATTCATCGCGACGTCCATCGCCCCGGTCAGGCCACCGAACAGGAAGATCGCAACGGCACCGGTCCAGATATTGTCGACCAGCGTTACCAGAACGATCGTCGGGATGAACAGGATCGTCGTGATCTCGACCACCCGGCGAGAGCCCAAACGTGCAATCTGAATCCCGGCGATTGGCATCAGCACCAGCGACCCCACGCCGAAGACGAAGATCATCACGCCCAGCATCAGCTCCGACAATCCGAGCGCCTCTGAGAAGAACGGAATTTTCGGCGCCCAGGCTCCGATGACGAGGCCATTCAGGAAGAAGAGCAGGGCGACAGCTGCCCGCTCCCTGGTGACGATCGGCGCTGGTGCGGCCGGGGAAGTGATGGTGTGGGCTATGTCATTCATGTCCTGCTCCCATAGTCGGGCGCACTGTAATTAAATCGATTTAAACGACAACATGTCCCGCACGTCCCAACTGTAAATTTTTGTTTCGCACGACAACAATGTCGGAGGGCTGGACGGGGATTGACAGAAGCAGGCGATCGCCGGACACAGATAGCTTTGCGGCCACCTGCTTGCGCCGCCTGATCGGAAAGATACTCCCGTGAAAACAGCAGTTGGTGCTGGCATTCTCCTCTCCAGCCTCGCCTACCTGTGCTTTGCCATGCACGACGCCATGATCAAGTTGCTCGTGGAAACGACAACTGTCTGGCAGATCCTGTTTTGCCGCAGCATTGCGATCCTGCTGGGATGTTACATCCTCGGTGGCCGCGCGCTCGCCCGGGAGACGGTGACGTCGCCGGCGCTTCGCCCGATGATGCTGCGCAGTCTTTTCCTGCTCGCCGCCTGGCTCTGTTATTTCAACGCGGCCAAACACCTGCCACTCGCAGACCTGACCACACTCTACTTCGCCGCACCGATTGCAGCGATCCTGCTCGCCATCCCCATTCTGGGCGAACGGGTTCCCATGAGCAGCTGGATTGCCGTCGTGACCGGCTTCGTCGGTGTGGTCGTCGCCAGCAATCCGACAGGCCTTGCGACCGGCTGGCCCGTCTACCTCGCCCTCATCGCCGCCGTCTGCTGGGCGATCGCCACGACGCTGCTCAGAACCACCAGCAAGAGCGCCAGCAGCATGGTTCAGATGACGATGACGAATGTCTTCTTCCTGGCCCTGACGACACCCATGGCCATCCTGTCCTGGACCACGCCAAGCGGTCCGACGCAGATCCTGTTGCTGGCCGTCGGCTTCATCGGCGGTCTTGGCCAGATGAGCTTTTTCGAGGCACTGCGCCGCGCGCCGATCTCGGTGATTGCACCCTTGGAATATACTGCGCTCGTCTGGGCCTTCGCGCTTGGCTACGCGATATGGGGAGACATTCCGGGACCGAATGTCTGGGCCGGCGCCGTACTGATCGCCGGCGCGGGCCTCATCATTCTCTTTGCCCAGCGGCGCAAAATGCCCGCTCAGGACCTCGAGAGATAGCGCTCGGCAAGCTCCACCCAGAGGGTGGTCCCGACAGGCAGGATATCATCGTTGAAGTCATAGCGCGGGTGATGCAGAGGCGGATCGTTGGGTGTCCGCTGCGTTCCGAGGAAGAAATAGCTGCCCGGACGCTTGGCGAGCATGTAGGCGAAATCCTCGCTCCCCATCATCGGGCGCGGCAGGTCATAGACCTTGTCCTGTCCCGCAAAGCTCACCGCGAGATCGCGAACGAAGTCCGTTTCCGCCTTGTGGTTGATGGTCGGGTCGTATCCCCGCTCATAGTCGATGGTCACGCCCATGCCGTAGCTCGCCGCCTGACCTTCGGCCACCGCCCGAATGCGCTGCTCGAGCTGATCGCGGACCTTGGGATCGAAGGAGCGGATAGAAAGCACCATCTCCGCCCGCTCCGGAATGACATTGCTCGCTGCACCCGCATGGAACCCGCCGACGGTGATGACGGTCGGATCGAGCGGGTGGATGTTGCGAGACACGATCGTCTGCAGTGCCATCACGATAGAGGCACCGCAGACAATGGGATCGGCCGTCGATTGCGGTTCGGCCCCGTGACCGCCGCGACCGTTGACGGTGATCTTGCACTCGTCGACGGCAGCCATGATCGGCCCTTCCCTGAGCGCGATATGGCCGAAGGGTATCTCCGGATCGTTATGCAGTGCGAACACCGCATCGCAAGGGAAGCGATCGAAAAGGCCGTCCTCGATCATGATCCGGGCGCCGCCGAAATTCTCTTCGGCCGGCTGGAAGATCAGATGAATGACACCGTCGAAGTTCCGCCGTTCGGCCAGGATCTTCGCCGCTCCGAGCAGCATTGCGGTATGGCCGTCATGTCCACAGGCATGCATCACACCCGGTATCTCGCTGGCATAGGGAAGGCCGGTCTCTTCGAGGATCGGCAGGGCATCGAAGTCGGCGCGGATGCCGACGCTTCGCTCGCTTGACCCGTTTCTGAGGGTGGCGACAATACCGGTCTTGGCAAGCCCTCGCGTCACCTCGTAGCCGAGCGCGGTCAATTGTTTGGCGACATAATCCGACGTCTTGAACTCCGACAGGCCGATCTCCGGAAACCGATGCAGATGATGCCGCGTCGCGAGCACTTCAGCCATCACATTGGGCGCGTGGATCGTCATGGAAATTACCTTTCGGTCGTCTGAGCATGAGCAAGAAAGCGCAGACTGTGGCACTTGCCGGCCAGTTGTTCAACCGTATAAAAAGGCGTCCGTGGCTGATGAAAACAAGCCGCCTTACCCGTGCCGGAGAGACCACCATGACACGACGCACGTTCCAGCGTGCCGGTGAAGCCGAGCGCCGGAAGGATCTGATCGCGGCGACCTTGGACAGCGTTTCGGAACATGGCCTGGAAGGCGCGACCGTCCGCGACATCGCCGCCAGAGCCGGCGTGACCGGCGGTTTGATCCGTCATTATTTCTCCGGCAAGGACGAAATGGTCCAGGCGGCCTATCGCGAAATGCTGGCAGGAATGACCGGCTCCGCCGTCGATGCCATGGCGGAAGCCGGGGCGAACCCGCAGCGGCGCCTGCACGACTTCATCGTTGCCAATGTCAGCCCACCGATTGCCGATCCGAAAGCACTGTCGCTTTGGGCAGCGTTCATCGGTCGGGTGCGATCGGACGAGGAACTCGCCCGTATCCATCGCGAAAACTACATGGTCTTCATCGGCATACTCGAAGACCTTGTCGGAGCCGTCTTGGCGGCGCGACGGCACAGCCCGCCCTTCTCCGAAGTCCGCCATCTCGCGGTCGCGATCAACGGCCTCATCGATGGATTGTGGCTTGAGAATTCGCTCGCGAGTGACCTCTTCGACGAGGGACGCCTGCCGCAGATCGCACTGGACGCCGTCGAGGCCATGCTCGGCGGATTGCCGTTGAGAGGCACGAACTGAGCAATCGGACCCGCACCGCAAACCGGCATTTGGTGCCCGCTTCATTGAAGATCTGGTAACCTCACCGCCAGATCGTTAACCGCGAAGTTTCGACCTGCTTGATCGATCCTCGGCGGCGGCGTTCAAGCCCCTTGGCCAGCCGCTTGAAATAAGGCATAAAAACGCCAATTCACCTGCCTGGATGCGAAAGTCGCAAAGAGAGTTCAACCGCCTCTGTTAACCGTCGCATTACGGCCTCTTTCTGCCTCGATTGTTGGTCAACAACCCAATTTTGTGCAATGAGGCGCAGCGGCGAAGACCGGACGGTCGGACCACAACGGCTTTCTATTGAACCATCGAACCGAGAACCTAATTTTCATGACGCTGCATGTCCAATCGCGCGACCTCGAAACCAAGCAGATCGACCACAACGATTCCATACGATCTGCCTATTTTACGATCGAGGAATTGCGGGAGAGCGCCGCTTCGCTGGCGCTGAACGGCGTCGAAGAACTCCCGAGCCTGATGGACTTCGATTTCTTTGCTCGGCACAAGGAAAACGAGCGCGAGATCCTCCGCGTCTACCGCGCGACGGCGGCTGACGTCGAAGCCGGGGCCACGATCACGCCTGCGGCGGAGTGGTTGCTCGACAATCACTACATCATCGAAGAAGCGATCCAGGAAGTTCGCCGAGACTTCCCGAAGAAATTCTATCGCCAGCTGCCGACGATGAAGATCGGAAGCCGCGAAATCCCTAGGACCATGGCGCTGGCCTGGCTCTACGTCGCCCACACCCACTCGACGGTCAGCCAGGAAAGCATGACGGCCCTGGTCGAGGGCTATCAGCAGCACCAGACGCTGGAGATCGGCGAACTTTGGGCACTGCCATCGATCGCGCGCTTCGTGCTCATCGAAAACCTCCGACGCATCGCAACCCGCGTCGATCGCTCCCGCCGGATGCGCCGCCGGGCCAATGAGGTTGCCGACGAGATCATTCGCCTGAACGACCCGGTCGCAGCCGCCACCTACCTCAGCCAGATCGAGCAACTGGCCGACGACAATACGTTCGCGACACAGTTCCTGTACCGCCTGCGCAATGGCTCGCAGAACACGAGCTTTGCCGTCGAATGGCTGGAAAGCCGACTGGAAGCGGCCGGCCGCACCGCCCAGGAGGCGATGGACGCCGAACACAACCGTCTCTCCTCCGGCAATGTCACGATGGGCAACATCGTGCGTGGCCTCCGCGAGATCGACGACAAGGAATGGTCGGTCTGGGTCGAAGAGGTCAGCCATGTCGACCGGGTCCTGGGCCAGCACACCGATTACCGCGAACTCGATTTCGGCTCGCGAAACGCCTACCGCAACACAATCGAAAGGCTCGCGCGTCGCTGCGACCAGAGCGAGATCGAGATTGCCCAGACGGCGATCGATCTGGCGACACAGTCGGCAGGCCCCGATGGACAACTCGACGTGGGAAGCTATCTCGTCGGCAACAGACGGACCGAGCTGGAAAACGCCATCGGCTACAGCCAGCCTCTCTCCCGGATCCTGACCGACGGCATCAAGCGCCTGAACTGGCTCTCTATCGCGATCCCCGTTATTGCGCTCACCGTCGCAGCCCTTGCGATTGTCGGTTACTTCCTCAACCAAGCCGGCCTGCCGACCTCGCTCATCCTGGTCCTGCTGGTCCTGGTCTCGTTGCCAGTTTCCGAAGGCGCGACGGGACTGTTCAACACGCTGGTCACCTTCTTCGTCAAGCCGTTCCGCCTGACCGGCTACGAGTTCAAGCAAGGCATTCCCGACGAAGCACGCACCCTCGTCGTCGTGCCGTGCATGATCACCAAGCGTGACGACGTCGACGAACTCATCCGCAATCTCGAAGTCCACTACCTGACCAACCCGCATGGCGAGATCTATTTCGCGCTCTTGAGCGACTGGAAGGACAGCCAGACGGAAGAGACCCCCGCTGATCTGGAGGTCCTCGACTATGCCAAGCGCGAACTTGCCCAGCTCAATGGCCGCTACGATTTCGGCGGCAAGACCCGCTTCTACCTCTTGCATCGTCGTCGCCTCTACAACGAGGCAGAAGGCTGCTGGATGGGCTGGGAGCGCAAGCGCGGCAAACTGCACGAGCTGAACCTGCTGCTGCGCGGCGACCGTGACACGTCCTATCTGCCGGGCGCCAACATGGTGCCGGAAAACGTGCGTTACGTGATGACGCTCGATGCCGACACCCGCCTGATGCGCGACGCCGTCACCAAGCTTGTCGGCAAGATGCACCATCCGATCAATCGTCCCGTGCATGACGAGAAGACCGGCCGCGTGATCAGCGGCTACGGCGTTCTGCAGCCGCGCGTCACGCCCTCGCTGACCACAGGCAAGGATGCATCGGTCTTCCAGCGCATCTTCTCGATGAACCGCGGCCTCGACCCTTACGTCTTCACGGTCTCCGACGTCTACCAGGACATCACGTCCGAGGGCACCTTCACCGGCAAGGGCCTCTATGACGTCGATGCTTTCGAAACGGCGATCAAGGGCCGCATCGACGAGAACAGTGTGCTCAGCCACGACCTGCTCGAAGGTTCGTTCGCCCGCTGCGCACTGGTCACCGATGTCGAGCTGGTCGAAGACTTTCCGACCCGATACGAGGTCGAGATCTCGCGCCAGCACCGCTGGGCCCGCGGCGACTGGCAGCTCATCCCCTATATCGGCGATACCAGTCGCGGCATCACCAGCCTAGGCCGCTGGAAGATGGTCGACAACCTGCGCCGCTCGCTGACCCCGATCGCCTGGTATGCCGCCTCTGTTCTCGGCTGGGCCACCATGGAGCCGGTCGGCGCCACCATCTGGCAGCTGCTTCTGATTTTCAGCCTCTTCGTCGCCCCGACCCTGTCGCTTTTGTCGGGCATCGTCCCGCGCCAGACGGACATCGTGCCAGCCGCGCATTTCCAGACGCTGTGGTCGGAAGTCCGCTCCATCAACGCCCAGGTCGCGCTTCGCATCGTCTTCATCGCCGACAATGCCTGCATGATGGCGGATGCCATCGCCCGTTCGCTTTATCGCATGTTTGTGAGCCGCAAGCTCCTGCTCGAATGGCGGACGGCCGCCAGCGTCCAGTCGGCGGCCCAGGGTACGATCACCTCCTATTACCAGAACATGCGCCATGCGCCGATCCTCGCCATCCTCTCGGTCGGCGTTGCGGCACTGCCGGGCGGCTATGGCTATCTGATCGGTCTTCCCTTCGCTTTCCTCTGGGTCCTGTCGCCGCTGCTCGCCTGGTATGTCAGCCAGTCGGCCGAAACCGAAGACAGCCTCGAGGTTCCGGAAAACGTCTCGTACGAACTGCGCAAGATCGCTCGTCGCACCTGGCGCTACTACGAGACCTTCACGACGGCCGGCGACAACTATCTCCCCCCGGACAACTTCCAGGAAACGCCGGAGCCGCTGATCGCCCATCGCACCTCGCCGACCAATATCGGCGTCTATCTGCTCTCGGTCGTCTCTGCTCGTCATTTCGGCTGGCTGAGCTTCGAACAGACCATCGAGCGAATGGAGCAGACGATCTCCACCGTTGAACGGATGGAGAAGTATCGGGGCCATCTCTACAACTGGTACTACACGGACACGCTTAACACGCTTGGGCCGAAGTACATTTCGGCGGTCGACAGCGGCAATCTCGCCGGCCACCTGATCGCAATCTCCTCGGCCTGCCGCGAATGGGCGGAAGCACCGTCCGCACACCTTCAGGGCAATTTCGACGGCATCGGCGATGTCGGCGGCATCCTGCTCGAAGTCCTCGGCGAGCTGCCGGACGACCGAAAGACGGTGCGTCCGCTCCGTCGTCGTCTTGAGGAACGCATCATCGGCTTCAACACGGCGCTTGCCGCCGTCAAGCGCGAGCATGAATTCGCCTCGATCCGCATCATCAATCTTGCAGTGCTCGCGCGCGATGCACAAAAACTGGCGGCAAACCTCCACCACGAGATCCGCTCCGAAGCGAGTGCGGAAGTCGTTCGCTGGACGGAATCTCTGGTCTCGGTTTGCGAAGCCCACATTGCCGACACCGCATTCGACCTCTCGAACATCGATCCGCTGCGCCAGCGCCTGAGCCAGCTCTCCGAGCGCGCCCGCAACCTCGCCTTCTCGATGGATTTCACCTTCCTCTTCCGTCCGGAGCGTCGTCTGCTGTCGATCGGCTATCGCGTCGACGCCCGCGAACTGGACGAGGCCTGCTACGACCTGCTCGCGTCGGAATGCCGTCTGACCAGCCTGTTTGCGATCGCCAAGGGTGATCTGCCGACGGAACACTGGTACCGCCTCGGTCGCCAGGTCGTGCCGATCGGTGCCCGCGCTGCACTGATCTCCTGGTCGGGCTCGATGTTCGAATATCTGATGCCGCCGCTCGTCATGCAGGAGCGACAGGGTGGCATTCTCAACCAGACGAACAATCTCGTGGTCATAGAACAGATGAACCACGGCCGTCGGCTGAACATCCCCTGGGGCATTTCGGAAGCGGCCTTCAACGCCCGCGACCACGAGATGAACTATCAGTACACCAACTTCGGTGTGCCGACTCTCGGGCTGAAACGCGGCCTCGGCCAGAACGCCGTTGTGGCACCCTATGCCTCGATCCTCGCCAGCCAGTATTATCCGGAAGCCGCACTTGAGAACTTGAAGCGACTGCGCAAGCTGGGCGCGCTTGGCCCCTTCGGCTTCCATGATGCGGTCGACTTCACCCCGACGCGTTTGCCGGACGGCAAGAAGTGCGCCGTGGTGAAAAACTATTATGCCCACCATCATGGCATGTCGATCGCAGCCATCGCCAACGTCGCCTTCAACGGCCGTCTGCGCGCGCTCTTCCATGCCGATCCGGTGATCGAAGCGGCGGAACTTCTCCTGCAGGAGAAGACGCCGCGCGAAATCCCGGTCATGAGCGCGAAATATGAGCCGCAGACTCCGGGCAAGGGCCAGGCGGACCTTCTGCGCGCCGAAGTCCGCACGATCGAGGATCCTGCTACCAAGGACCGCGAAGTCGTCTTCCTTTCGAATGGCCACTATTCGGTCATGATGACAGCCACCGGCTCCGGCTTTTCGCGCTGGAACGGTCAGTCCGTCACCCGTTGGAAACCCGACACGACCGAAGACCGCTGGGGCACCTTCCTCTTCCTGCGCGATACCGCGACCAACGAGTGGTGGTCGGCGACATCGACGCCGCGTCGCGCAGAAGACGAAAAGACCAAGGTCATCTTCGGCGACGACAAGGCGGAATTCTTCAAGACCGTCGGCGACATCTCGACGTCTGTCGAATGCATTGTCGGCACGGAGCATGATGCCGAAGGCCGCAGGCTGACGATCCTGAATACCGGGACGGAAGACCGCTACATTGAGGTGACGTCCTACACCGAGCCGGTGCTCGCCTACGAGGATAGCGACAACGCCCACCCGCTCTTCTCGCGCATGTTCGTCAAGACCGAATTCGGTCGCCGCCGAGACGTCATTCGCGCCGAGCGCAACAAGCGCAGCCCGTCCGATCCGGATATCTGCGTTGCCCATCTGGTGGTCGACAGCGCCGGACAGGGTCGCCCCACCGAGTTTGAAACAGATCGCCGGAAGTTCCTCGGCCGTGGTCGCAGCCTCGGCGAGGCAGCAGCTTTCGATCCGGGTGCTAATCTCTCCGGCACGGAAGGCTTCACGCTAGATCCGATCTTCAGCCTCCGCCGCGTGGTCCGCGTGCCGGCCGGCAAGAAGGTCCAGGTGATCTTCTGGACCATGGCGGCCCCGAACCGCGAGGAAATCGACCAGGCGATCGAACGCTACCGCCATCCGGATGCCTTCAGCCACGAGCTCATCCACGCCTGGACACGCGCCCAGGTCGAGCTTCGCCACATCGGCATCACCTCACAGCAGGCGGCAGCCTTCCAGCATCTCGGCCGCTACCTCGTCTATCCCGACAATCATCTGCGGGCAGATCCCGAGACCGTCCGCAAGGGCCTGCGGTCGCAATCGACGCTTTGGCCTATGGCGATTTCGGGCGACTTCCCGATCTTCGCGCTCCGCATCAACGACGACATGGACATGGACATAGCGCGGGAAGCGATGAGCGCGCTGGAATATCTGCGTCGCCGTGGCGTCGTCGCCGATCTCGCTGTCATCAACGAGCGGGCGACCTCCTATGCCCAGGACATGCAACATGCACTCGACCAGATGGCGGACAATCTGCGCCACCGCCTGCCCGGCGGTCGCCAGCACGTGTTCACGGTCCGCGACGACCTTCAGGACGAGGGCTCGACGCTCGCGGTCCTGGCGGCTGCACGCGTCGTGCTGCACACCCGCAACGGCAAGATCGTCGACCAGGTGAACCGCGCCGTCTCGCTCTTTGCGACACCCCGCACGATCGACGGCGAAACGGAATGGGCAGGCCTTCCGCCAGCGCTGCCAGCACCCGCAAAGGCGGCGCCACCGGTCGACGGTTCGGACCTCGACTTCTGGAACGGCTTCGGCGGCTTCTCGAGCGACGGTTCGGAATATGTTGTGCGCCTCAATGGATCTGCGGCAACGCCGCAGCCGTGGATCAACGTCATCGCCAATGAGAACTTCGGCTTCCACGTCTCGGCCGAAGGGGCCGGCTTCACCTGGAGCCAGAACTCGCGCGACTACCAGGTAACGCCGTGGACCAACGACCCCGTCGTCAACCGGCCGGGCGAGGCATTTTATGTCACGGATCTCGGCAGCGGACGCGCCTATGCGACCGTGAGCGCCCTGAACCTCGATCCCGCAGCGACCTTCGAGACCCGTCATGGCATGGGTTACTCGACCTTCATCAGCCAGCACGGCGATCTGGAGATCGAACTGACCCAGACTGTGGATCGCGAGCGCCCGGTCAAGCTTACAAAGATCCGCCTGAAGAACGCGAGCCCGGAGCCGCGCAAATTCCGCATCTATGGCTACGCAGAATGGGTGCTGGGCAACAATCCAGCCCGCACCGCACCTTTCGTTCTGTCGAGCTTCGATGAGGAGACCGGGGCACTGCTCGCCTCCAATCCCTATGACATCAACTATTCCGGCCGTTTCGCCTTCCTGGCTGGACCCGAACAACCGGACGGCTATACAGCCAGCCGGCGCGAATTCATCGGACGCAACGGCACGATCAAGCTGCCACAGGCCGTCGCCCGCGCCTCCGGGCTCACAGGGTCGATCGAGAGCGAAAGCGACCCTTGCGCCGCCATCGCCTTCGATGTCGAGCTTGCTCCCGGTCAGTCGCGCGACATGACCTTCCTGCTTGGTGAAACCGATACGGCGGAAGCCGCAGTCGATCTCGTCAAGACGGTCCGCGGCTCAGGCTTCGAGACGGCCCTCAAGGCCAACCACGACTTCTGGACAGGCTTCACCGGCAAACTCTCGGTGGAGACCGGCGACAAGGCCTTCGACAATCTCGTCAATCGCTGGCTGCCCTATCAGGCGCTCGCTTGCCGCATCTTCGGGCGCGCAGGCTTCTACCAGGCAAGCGGCGCGTACGGCTTCCGTGACCAGTTGCAGGATACCCTTGCCTTCCTGACCGTCGAACCACAACTCGCCCGTCGCCAGATCCTGAATGCCGCAGCGCGCCAGTTCGTCGAAGGGGACGTTCAACATTGGTGGCTGCCGCAGACAGGCGCGGGTGTCCGCACCATGATCTCCGACGACGTCGTCTGGCTCGCCTATGCAGTCGACCAGTATGTCTCGGCGACGGGTGACCAGGCGATCCTGTCGGAACAGATCCCGTTCCTCGACGGACCGCAGCTTACGCAGGGTCAGCATGACAGCTTCTTCCTGCCCAATACCGCCGCTGAAACGGCAGATCTCTATGAGCACGCGGCTCGCGCGCTCGACCTCGCCATTGCCCGCACAGGCGAACACGGCCTGCCCTTGATCCTCGGTGGCGATTGGAACGACGGCATGAACCGCGTCGGGATCGAAGGCCGTGGCGAAAGTGTCTGGCTTGGCTGGTTGCTTGCCGCCACATTGGACCGCTTCAAGCTGCAGGCCGACAAGCGTGGCGATCGAGACCGCAGCGCGCGCTGGGGCGATCATGTCGCCAAGCTGAAAACGGCTCTGGAAACGGCAGGTTGGGACGGAGAGCATTATCGTCGTGGCTATTTCGACGACGGCTCGCCGCTCGGTTCGAATGGTTCACGCCAGTGCCAGATCGACTCCATTGCCCAGTCCTGGAGTGTTCTGTCCGGAATGGGAGATCCCGCCCATACCGAAAAGGCACTCGATTCCGCCGTCTCGAAGCTTGTAGACGCAGAGAATGGCATCGTCCGCCTCTTCACGCCGGCTTTCGAAAAGCCTGAGATCGATCCGGGTTACATCGGTGCCTATCCGCCCGGCGTGCGTGAAAACGGCGGCCAGTATACCCATGCGGCGATCTGGCTCGGCCTGTCCTTGGTAAAGGCGGGTCGCCTCGCCGATGCCTGGCGCGTCTTCGAAATGCTGAACCCGATCAATAATGCGAAAACGGCAGACGAGGCGGAACGTTATCGCGTCGAGCCTTATGTCGTTGCGGCCGATATCTATGGCGGCGACGGCTATGCCGGACGGGGCGGTTGGACCTGGTACACGGGATCTGCCGGCTGGCTCTATCGTTTCGCGGTCGAAGGCTTCCTCGGCATTCGTCGCAAGGGCGGCGAGCTTGTCGTGAACCCTGCCCTGCCCGAGCATTGGGAGGGCTTCAAGGCCAAGGTCGACCTCGACGGCCGCAAGGTAGACGTCGCCGTGACACGCAATGCTGCGGGCTACGATGTGACCCTCGATGGCAAGATGCAGGCGACCAGTGCGGATCTGCCGCCTGCACCGCCGCCAGCCAAGAAGCAGGCGCGCAAGCCGAAGATCAAGGCAGCCGAATAGGCAGCCAATTCAGCAAACGAAAGAGGCCCCGCCAGCGATGGCGGGGCCTCTTCGTATTTCGCAATGATGCCGGCCGTCAGGCCGAATACACGATCAGCAAATCCTTGGCGTCGATCTGGTCACCAATCCGCACCAGCACTTCCGCAATCGTCCCGTCGCGGTCGGCATGCAGCGCCGTTTCCATCTTCATCGCCTCGATCGAGAGCAAGACGTCGCCAGACTTGACTGTCTGGCCGGCAGAGACGGAAACCTGCGAAATGACGCCCGGCATCGGCGCACCGAGCTGCGCGGTATTGCCGGTTTCCGCCTTACGGCGGACGGCGCTGCCCGAAGCTCCATGGGCGCGATCCGGCACCTTGATGCGGCGTGGCTGCCCGTTCAGTTCGAAGAAAACGGTGACCATACCCTTGTCGTCGGTATGGCCAAGCGCCTGATTGACGATGACAAGGGTCTTGCCCTTTTCGAGATCGAGGAACAGTTCCTCGCCGGCAGGCAGGCCATAGAAATACTGCGGTGTCGGAATGACCGAGACCGGACCATACATGTCGGCAGCCAGTGCATAATCGGTGAAGACCTTGGGATACATCAGATAAGAGGCGAACTCGAAATCTGTGACCTCACGACCGAGCTTCTCCTCGATCACCTTGCGCTCGGCGTCCAGATCAGCCGGCGGCAAAAGCGAGCCCGGCACGGCCGTATAGGGCTCCTCGCCCTTCAGCACCTTCGTCTGCAACGCTTCCGGCCAACCGCCCGGCGGCTGACCGAGATCACCCTTGAGCATCGAGACAACCGAGTCAGGGAAGGCGATGTCCTTCGTCGGGCTTTCGACATCGGCCACAGAGAGATCCTGGCTCACCATCATCAGCGCCATGTCGCCGACGACCTTGGACGACGGCGTTACCTTGACGATGTCGCCGAACATCTGGTTGGCATCGGCATACGCTTGCGCCACTTCGTGCCAGCGAGTTTCCAGGCCGAGCGAACGGGCCTGTTCCTTCAGGTTGGTGAACTGGCCACCTGGCATTTCGTGCAGATACACTTCCGAAGCCGGTCCCTTGAGGTCGCTCTCGAAGGCCGCATACTGCGTGCGAACGGCCTCCCAGTAGAAGGACAGACGACGGATCCAGTGGGGATCGAGACCGGGATCGCGTTCGGAGCCGCGCAGGGCCTCGACGATCGAGCCAAGGCACGGCTGCGAGGTATTGCCCGAGAAGGCGTCCATGGCGGCATCGACCGCATCGACGCCGGCCTCGACAGCGGCGAGCACAGTCGCAGCCGCAATGCCGGAGGTGTCATGGGTGTGGAAATGGATCGGCAAACCCGTCTCTTCGCGCAGGGCCTTGAACAGCACCTTGGCGGCGGCAGGCTTCAAGAGGCCCGCCATGTCCTTGACCGCGATGATATGCGCCCCGGCCTTTTCCAGCTCGGTGGCAAGCGCAGTATAGTACTTGAGGTCATACTTCGGACGGGCCGAGTTGAGGAGATCGCCGGTGTAGCAGATCACTGCCTCGCAGAGCTTGTTCTCCTCAATGACGGCATCCATCGACACGCGCATGTTGTCGACCCAGTTCAGGCAGTCGAAGACGCGGAAGAGATCGATCCCGCCCTTGGCCGCCTGGCGGACGAAATACTTCACGACATTGTCGGGGTAGTTCTTGTAGCCGACGCCGTTCGCGCCGCGCAGCAGCATCTGCAGCAGCAGGTTCGGCGCGCCTTCACGCACCAGCTGGAGACGCTCCCACGGGTCTTCCGTCAGGAAGCGCATGGAGACGTCGAAGGTCGCGCCACCCCAGCACTCGAGCGAGAACAGGTTCGGCAGCGCCCGCGCATAGGTATCGGCGATCCTCGCGATATCATGTGTGCGGACACGCGTCGCCAGCAGCGACTGGTGGCCGTCACGCATGGTCGTGTCGGTCATCAGGATGCGCTTTTCGTTGCGCATCCAGTCGCCGAACTTCTTCGGCCCGAGTTCGTCGAGCAGCTGCTTTGTGCCCGGCTTGATATCGGCGTCGATATAGGGAACGACCGGCTCGGCGGCATCGGCCGGCGGCTTGGGACGACCCTTGACTTCCGGATGGCCGTTGACGGTCACATCAGCGAGATAGGTGAGAAGCTTCGTCGCACGGTCCTGACGCTTCACCTGCTGGAAGAGTTCCGGCGTCGTATCGATGAAACGGGTCGTGTAGGAATTGTCGCGGAAGCTCGGATGGCCGATGATCGCTTCGAGGAAGGTCAAGTTGGTGGCAACACCACGGATGCGGAACTCGCGCAGCGCGCGGTCCATGCGGCTGATCGCTTCCTGCGGCGTGCTGCCCGACGCCGTTACCTTGACCAGCAGCGGATCATAGTAGCGGGTGATGATCGCACCCGAATAGGCAGTACCACCATCGAGACGAATGCCGAAACCGGCAGCCGAACGATAGGCGGTGATGCGGCCATAGTCGGGAATGAAGTTCTGTTCCGGATCCTCGGTGGTGATGCGGCACTGCAGCGCGTGGCCGTTGAGGCGGATGTCAGCCTGCTTGGGCACGCCCGATTCCGGCGTCCCGATCGCGTGGCCATCGAGGATGTGGATCTGTGCCTTGACGATATCGATGCCGGTCACGACTTCTGTGACCGTGTGCTCGACCTGGATGCGCGGGTTGACCTCGATGAAGTAGAATTTGCCGGTGTCGGCATCCATCAGATATTCGACGGTGCCGGCGCCGATATAGCTGGTCGCCTTGGCGATACGGAGCGAGTAGTCGGCCAGCTCCTGGCGCTGCGCTTCGTTGAGATAGGGCGCTGGCGCCCGCTCGACGACCTTCTGGTTGCGGCGCTGGATCGAGCAGTCACGTTCGAAGAGATGCACGACATTGCCATGCGTGTCGCCGAGCACCTGGCTCTCGACGTGGCGCGCACGCTCGACGAGCTTCTCGAGGTAGACCTCGTCCTTGCCGAACGCGGCCATTGCCTCGCGTTTGCCTTCCGTGACCTCACGCAGCAGGTCCTTCGGGTCGCGAATGGCGCGCATGCCGCGGCCACCGCCGCCCCAGGAGGCCTTGAGCATGACGGGATAACCGATCTCTGCGGCAAGCCGATGGATCTCGGCCTCGTCGTCCGGCAGCGGATTGGTGGCGGGTACGACCGGCACGCCGACGCTGATGGCGAGATTGCGGGCGGCAACCTTATTGCCGAGCTGGCGCATCGTATCGCTTTTCGGGCCGATGAAAATCAGACCTGCATCGTTGCAGGCGTCGACGAATTCGGGACTTTCCGACAGGAGGCCATAGCCCGGGTGAATGGCATCGGCGCCCGACAGCTTGGCAACGCGGATGATCTCATCGATCGACAGATAGCTTTCGATCGGGCCAAGATCCCTCTCCAGATGCGGACCGCGGCCAACCTGGTAGCTCTCGTCCGCCTTGAAGCGGTGCAGCGCGAGTTTGTCTTCCTCGGCCCAGATGGCGACCGTTTTCAGACCGAGCTCGTTGGCGGCGCGAAAGACACGGATCGCGATTTCCGAACGGTTGGCGACAAGGATCTTGGATATTGGCAATTCGATCTCCCCAAAACGATATGCCAGGGCATTGTGCACCTGCGAAGAAAAGTCATAGCGCGTTGTTTTAGGAAGTTCAATTTGCCTTGGTCGACCTCGAGAAGATTCCGCTCCTTCTCAGGTCACCAGGCCGAGACGGAACGACAAAGCCACGACATGCTGGCGATTTTTCGCATTCAGTTTGTCCTGAATACCATTCATGTACCAGTCGACCGTATGGTTGGAGATCTTTAGGATCTTGCTGATCTCGTTGGACGTCAGCCCATCTGCGAGGTAGTTCAGCACTTCCATTTCGCGACGTGTCATTCGCGTATCGATCGGCTTTGTCGCTTCTGTCTCGTTCGCATGCCTGAACTCGAGCAGACGCCAGTAGGCCTTCTTCGCCGCTGCATCGAACAGCGTAATCTCCGTCGGCGAGAGATCGACCGGACGTCCCCCGACCGTCATATTGCCCAACAGACCTGTCCGCCCATGAACGGGGAAGATGTAGCCATCCGCCAGCCCGAAACGCAGGCTGTCTCCAAGCATGCGCTCCATCCGCTTGCGATGCGGATCGGCACGGAAAGCGTGCAAAGCGTCGCGCCAGCGGAAGCCAGCATGGGCTTGTCCCAGATAGCGGATCGTCGGATCGATGAGAACGTATTTTTTCGCAATGTAGAGCTGCGGCCACCCCTCGGGCCAGTGACCGCTCAGGACGAGGTTCATCGGGTTCTCGTCCGGCTTCGGCTGGCGAACAACCCCGTAATACTCGAAGCCGTAGCCTCGAACCAGTTTCTCCAGCTCCGAAACAACCTCGGCTGCCGATCGGCATTCGTCGACGATGACAAGGAAATGCAGCAATTGGTTGATATTCACAAAGTCTCTCCAAAATGCGCGTCTAAAATTACCATTAAAAAGCCACGAGCGACGGCTTTTTCAGCCACGCGAAGCAATTTGAACGTTTACCGTCAAAATGGGTTATTGGAAACCTATGGCGACGTGCGGAATTCTAGCTTCGACCGACCATGAAGCGCTGTTCGGCGTCGGTGGGATCTTGCGGCGGCATGGCTGTCGCATTAGGCATCCTTTCTGGCTGGCGGACCGCGCGAGCGGAAATTCGGCGTGTTCGCGACATCAGGCAAAGGTGAACCCAGTTGTCCCTGCTACAAGTTTATTTCAAGGCCCTGAAATACCTTGCAAGTTACAAATTGCGAGTTTCGCTCGTCGTTGCCGCGAACATTGTTCTCGCTGTCATTACGATCCTGGAGCCGATTCTTTTCGGTCGCATCATCGATGCGATCTCGGAAAAGCGGGACGCCACGGGAATCCTGATCGCCTGGGGCTGCTTCGGCGTCTTCAACACGGTCGCTTATGTACTCGTCGCCCGCCAGGCTGATCGACTGGCCCATGGCCGCCGCGCCGATCTGCTGACCGAATCATTCGGCAAGATCATTTCCATGCCGCTCAGCTGGCACCACACGCGCGGCACCTCGAATGCCCTGCATACGCTGTTGCGCGCGGGTGAGACGCTGTTCGGGCTATGGCTGGAATTCATGCGAACCCATCTGGCGACAGCCGTCGCATTGGCCTTGTTGATCCCGACCGCCTTTTCGATGGACGTGCGCCTCACATCGGTCCTGATCATCCTGGCTGTCCTCTATGTCATCATCGGCAAGACCGTGATGAACAGGACCAAGGAAGGCCAGGCCTCGGTGGAAGGCCACTATCACACGGTCTTTTCCCATGTGAGCGACTCGATCAGCAACGTCTCGGTCCTGCACAGCTACAACCGCATCGAGGCCGAGACCCGGGCACTCAAGGAATACACGGCGAAGCTGCTGTCCGCCCAGTACCCGGTTCTCGACTGGTGGGCGCTGGCGGGTGCCCTGAACCGCATCGCTTCGACACTCTCGATGCTGGTCATTCTCGTGATCGGCACGCTTCTGGTCCAGCGAGGCGAGTTGAAAGTCGGCGACATCATTGCGTTTACCGGTTTCGCCGGCCTGATGATCGCCCGCCTCGACCAGATGATCACCTTCATCAACCAGATCTTCGAGGCACGTTCCAAACTGGAGGACTTCTACAAGCTGGAAGACGCCGTTCAGGAACGGGAAGAGCGCGCCGGCGCTGCCGATCTGAAGTCGGTCAAGGGTGATGTCGAATTCCGCGACGTCTGCTTCGACTTCGCCTCGACCACGCAAGGCGTGCGCGACATTTCCTTCCATGTCCGCGCAGGCCAGACGGTGGCGATCGTCGGTCCAACGGGTGCCGGCAAGACCACGCTCATAAACCTCCTGCAGCGTGTCTATGATCCCCAGTCAGGTCAGATTCTCATCGACGGCCAGGACATCGCCAAGGTGACCAGGAAGTCGCTGCGCCACTCGATCGCGACTGTTTTCCAGGATGCAGGTCTGCTGAACCGTTCGATCAAGGACAATATCCGCCTTGGTCGCGAGGACGCGACCGAGGAGGAAATCATCCAGGCCGCCGAAGCAGCCGCGGCGACAGACTTCATCGAAAGCCGCATGATCGGCTATGACACCCATGTCGGCGAGCGCGGCAACCGCCTGTCCGGCGGCGAACGCCAGCGTATTGCCATTGCTCGTGCGATCCTCAAGAACGCCCCGATCCTCGTGCTCGACGAAGCCACCAGCGCGCTTGACGTCGAAACGGAAGCCCGCGTCAAACAGGCAATCGACCGGCTCAGAAAGAACCGCACCACCTTCATCATCGCCCACCGCCTCTCGACCATTCGCGAAGCCGACCTTGTCGTCTTCCTCGACCATGGCCAGGTGATCGAGATGGGCAATTACGATCAGCTGAGCGCGCTCGGTGGTCGCTTCACCTCACTCCTGCGCACCAGTGGCCTTCTGAAGGAAGAGCCAAGCCCGGCAATCTGAGGCTCTCGAAGCCGTTCAGAGGCTATCGAGTCTGTCCAGCACCTCAGTGGCGTGCTTGCGGATGGCGTCCTGCTTGAAGGGATCCATGCGCCGCCAGGTCGCATACATGTTGGAAAGCCGCGGATTGCGCGCGAGCTTCTCTGTGTTGCGGTCGAGGAAATCCCAGTAAAGCGCATTGAACGGACAGGCCTTCGATCCCGTCGTCAGCTTTGGATCGTAGCGACAGCCGCCGCAGAAATTGCTCATCCGGTCGATGTATTTGCCGCTCGCCGCATAGGGCTTGCTCGCCATGATGCCGCCATCGCCATAGAGCGCCATGCCGAGCGTATTCGGCAGTTCGACCCACTCATAGGCGTCGGAGTAGACAGCAAGATACCATTCGCAGACTTGCGCCGGATCGATCCCGGCCAGCATGGCGAAGTTGCCGGTCACCATCAGCCGCTGGATGTGGTGCGAATAGGCATGCTCGATCGTGTCGCCGACTGCACCCTTCATACAGGCCATGTCGGTCCTGGCCGTCCAGTACATCTGCGGCAACGTACGCGAGGCAGAGAGATGGTTGAGGCCGGCATAGTCGGGCATCTCGGTCCAATAGATGCCGCGGACATATTCGCGCCAGCCGAGGATCTGCCGGATGAAGCCCTCGACGGCATTGAGCGGCGCCCGTCCTTCGAACCAGGCGGCCTCCGCCCGGCGGATGACGTCGATCGGCATGAGAAGGCCGGCATTGACGTAGGATGAGATCAGCGAGTGGTAGAGATAGGGCTCGCCCTTCACCATCGCGTCCTGATAGTCCCCGAACGTGGGCAGGATATCGTCGATGAACTGCTGAAGCTCCATCTCCGCCTGATCAGCGGTCACGGCAAAATGGAAGCTGTCGAGCGAGCCCATGTGGCCGACGAAACGCTCTTCGACCAGAGCCAGCACGGACTTGGTGATCGCATCCTTGGTGTGGCTGATCCGCTTTGGCCCCTTCAATCCCTCCGCCGGTGGTTTGCGGTTCTCGGCATCGAAGTTCCACTTGCCGCCGACAGGCTCCTCGCCCTCCAGAAGCACGCGGTGGCGCCGGCGCATGTCGCGATAGAAATACTCCATGCGCAGCTGCTTGCGGCCCTTGCGCCACTCCCGGAAGTCTTCGATCGAACAGAGAAAACGATCATCTTGGCGGATCTCGACCGGCACACCGAGCGCGGCTTCCCAGCCCTGCATCTCGTCCGCCAGACGCCACTCTCCACATTCCGTCACGAGGACGGAGGCTGCGCCGGTGTCGGCAAGAGTGCGGGCAAGTTCGCCTTTCAGGCTCTGCGTGTTCTGAGGATCGTCCAGGGTGACATAACGGACCTGAAGGCCCTTCTCTCTCAACTCCTCGGCAAAGTGCCGCATGGCGGAAAAGAGAAAAGCAATCTTCTTCTTGTGATGCTTCACATAAGTCGCCTCGCTCATGACTTCCGCCATCAGCACGAGCGAGGTTGCTGGATCGGCATCGGCAAGCGCAGACAGCGAATGACTGAGCTGGTCACCGAGAACGAGATGGATGCGCGATGCCTTCACCATTCGATCGGCTGGCCATCGTAGGCGAAGAAGCCACCGGTCTGTGCCGGCTCCAGCCCATCAAGGACCGAGAGCATCATCGCGACACTGTCTGCCGGCTGGATCTTGTCATGTGTCTTGGAGAAGCCGCCGGAAAAGCCGGTATCAACGGATCCCGGATGCAGCGCCACCACAACGCTCTTCGGTCGCAGACGAGCGATTTCGATCGCCGAGGTGCGGGTGATCTGGTTCAGCGCCGATTTTGCGGAGCGGTAGGAGATCCAGCCGCCAAGCTTGTTGTCGCCGATCGAGCCGACCCGTGCCGAAAGCGTCGCAAAAACGCTCTTGCCCTCATTGGAGAGAAGCGGCGCGAAGTGCTTGAGCGCCAGCGCTGGGCCGATCGCGTTCAACGCAAACTGCGCGGCCATCACATCGGCCTGGATCGCCTTGATCGTCTTCTCCGGACCATTGCCATTGATCACGAGCGCACCCGTTGCGCAGAGGATCAGGTCGAACTTGAAGCCCGCTTCCGAAAGTCGCGCGGCCGCAGCGGCGACGGACGCATCATCCGTGATGTCGAACCCGTCAACGCTGCGCGAAAGTTCGATCACACTGCCACAAGTCGGATCGGCCTTGATCGCAGCGGCAAAGGCGCCGCCGATACCGCCACTGGCCCCAAGCACGAGCGCGCGGTAGCCGGGATTAAGGGACGTCATTCCGGAAAAGTCGGTCATCTAAAAACTCCTGCAGGTCTGTGCTACCCACTACGGCAGGCAGCCAGACCGGATCAGGCACAGATTGTCTCAGAGGCGTTCGATGGCGCCGTCGAAAGCTGGCATCGCGCCAGGATCGATCTCCATCAACCGGCAAATCAGTCCCGCAATCTCGCTTTGCTTGAGCACAACATCGAGACCGACCCGGAAACCGACCGTGTAAAACGGCACTTCGGTCTCCTCTGGCGTCGGCCCCGCATGATTGCCGTCGTCACCCATGCCGTGATCGGCGGTGACGATCACCGTGTAGCCGGCCTCGACCCAGTCAGGCAGATGTCGTGCAAGCAAATCCCCCTGCAAGCGCGCTGCATTTCGGTAGCCGACGCTGTTGCCGCCATGCTTGTGGCCGGCATCATCGACATTCATCGGATGGAGCAGGAGGAAGTCCGGCGCCTTGGCACGGATCAGCCATTCGGCATCGGCAAAGAGATGGCTGTCTGGATAGTGGTCGTCCCAGTAGAACAGGCCATGGGTGATATCACCTGTACCGTCGATCAGGACGCGATCGCGATTGCGGTCGAACGGGCAGGAGACATAGAGTTCCGACACCCAGTGATAGGCCGCCGCAGCCGTCACTCCACCCTGTGCGCGAACTCGCGCGAAGAGATTATCCCCCACCGAGCGCCGCACCACGCCATTGCTGACCACGCCGTGGTCCACGGGCCTCCGCCCCGTCATCAACGTCTCATAGAGGGGACGTGACATGGCCGGCAGCTCGCAGGTCAGCTTGCGCACATCGGCGCGGCCCGCAGCCACGAGACCTTCCATGTAGCCGAGACAGGTACGGGCCGCATCGTAACGCAGCCCGTCGAGGACGATCAGGATCACTTTGTTCATGGCGCGCAACTTGCCACGCCGCGCGCCAAAGGCAAGGCCGACTTAGATGATAGGCTTCCCGCCTGTGACGGCGATGGTCGCGCCGGACACGTAACTCGAAAGCGGATCCGCGAGCATCACATAGGCCGTTTGCAATTCGGCCGGTTGCCCGGGCCGCTTCATCGGCACCTGTTGGCCGAAGTTCTTGACCTTCTCTTCCGGCATGGTCGAGGGGATGAGCGGCGTCCAGATCGGCCCAGGAGCTACCGCATTGGCCCGGATGTTCTTGTCCGCCAGCATCTGCGCAAGACCGGCCGTGAAATTCTGGATCGCGCCCTTGGTCGTCGCATAAGCGAGCAGCGACGGATTGGGGCTGTCCGAATTGATCGACGCGGTGTTGATGATCGAACCGCCATTCGTCATGTGTGGAACGGCCGCCTTGGTCAGGTAGAACATCGCATGGATGTTGACCCGAAAGGTGAGTTCCCACTCCTCATCCGGGATCTCCGTGATGTCGTCGAAGGTGGCCTGATGGGCGGCATTGTTGACAAGAATATCGACGCAGCCGAGTTCACGAACCGCGGTGTCGACAATCTCTCTGCAATGATCAGCGTTTTGGATATCCCCTCGGACCAGCACGGCCTTGCGCCCCGCCTTTTCCACCCAGCGGGCGGTATCCTGTGCGTCCTCGTCTTCATCGAGATAGGAAATCAGAACGTCGGCGCCTTCACGGGCATAGGCGATCGCCACGGCGCGGCCGATCCCGCTGTCGCCACCGGTGATGATCGCCTTGAGGCCTTCGAGCTTGCCCGAACCCTTGTAGCTTTCTTCGCCGTGATCGGGCCTCGGCGTCATATCCGAGGTGCGCCCCGGCATCGGGACTTTTTTCTGCGAAAACGGGGGTGTCGGATAGTCCGCCATGGGCTTGCTCCTTGTAGCGATGTCCAAGGGCAAACCGGTGAGCGATGGATGGGTTCCGTGCGAGCCGCACGACAAACGGAAAGGGCCGGCATGACGCCGGCCCTTCAAACATTCGGAATTACCCGCGCCAGGCGGCGACGGCCTGCGGTTTCAGGACGCTCTCGCCAAGCACCGGATCGGCACCCTCGGGGAGCGTCCAGTCTTCCGTTCCGTAGTTGAAGGCGAAGACGAGATCACCGCGGCGACGGATGCGGATCGTATCTGGAACCCGCAGCGTCGGGACATCAGCCTTCTTCGTTGCAAGCTCGAGCACCTCGGCCAGGAGACCAGCATCCGCCCAGCAGGCGAGATAGAGCACATTGCCCTTCTCGGTAAGTGCCGGATCGCCATTGTCGAAGGTGGCAAGCACTGAAGCCGAGGTCTCCAGATATTCGCGCCAGCGGATCGCATGACCCGAAACCGCACCGGAAACGCCATCCGAGAGCCCGGGGCGCATCGAGGAAACCTGGATCACGCGATTGCCCGTCAGGCTGCCGAGCGGACCCGGCGGCAGGTTTTCCGGGATGCGGAAATTGCGGTCGCGCGAACCCGTGCGTGCGCCGATCACCACGACACCTTTGGCCTTTTCGAGCTCGGCCCGCGCCGCTTCAGTGACTTCGGTCATGCACGGCACGACGACCAGCGGATAGCCTTCGAGAGACGCACCGGGACGGACGAAATCGACATTGAGGCCCAGATGGCGCAGGGCCTCATACCAGCGGAAGCAGAGTTCCTCGTAGCGGAAATCCTTGCCCTGCGGCTGGATCATCGTCGACCAGTAGCTCTGATAGTCGAAGACCAGCGCCACGGGTGCCTGGCTCGTTTCGGGAAGTGCGCCAAGGGCGGCGAGTTCGTCCGAAACCTGCATGGCTTCCTTGCCGCCCGGCGACCACTCGTCGAGACCGGGCAGGTTCAGACCCGCATGCATCTGTTCCTGCGCGAAGGGTGCCTGACGCCAGCGGAAATAGCTGACGACATCGGCCCCGTGGGCCAGGGCTTCCCAGGTCCACAGCCGAACCATGCCGGGCTTCGGCACAGGGTTCCACGGCGCCCAGTTCACCGGACCCGGCTGCTGTTCCATCACCCAGAACCGCCCCTTGCCAACGGCGCGGTAGAGATCGTGGTGATAGGGCGCGATATCGGGATGCGAGGTCTCGGCCCAGCGATTGCGCTCTTCTTCGGTGAAGGGGAACTTCTCGACAAAGCCGATCGGATAGCTGTCCCACGAGGCCAGATCGAGATTGTCACCAACCTTGAAGTGGTCGAAATCGGAGACAAAGCCCATGAAGTTGTGGGTGATCCAGCGGTCGGGCGAATGCTTGCGGATGACCTCGCACTGCATCTTGTCGTAGGCTGCGACCTGATCCGAATGGAAGCGCCAGAAGTCGAGACGCGTAGCCGGGTTCGGCTCCGTTACCGTCAGGTTCGGCAGTGCCACGTCTTCGAAGCTTGTGAGCTCCATAGACCAGAAGACCGACCCCCAGGCTTCGTTCAGCTGGTCGGTCGACTGGTAGCGCAGACGCAGCCAGCGCTTAAAGCTCTTCAGATCCTCAGGCCCCCAGGAGAGGGTCGTATCGTGGCAGCCATATTCATTGTCCGTCTGCCAGCCGACGATGCCCGGATGGGTCCCGTAGCGCTTGGCGACGATCTCGACGATCCGGGCGCTTTCCTTCCACCATGTCTCCGAGGAGAAGGTGTAGTGACGGCGCGAGCCGAAGCCGCGCGGACGGCCCTGCTCGTCATAGGGAAGGATATCAGGGCATTCGTCCACCAGCCACTTGGGCGGGGTTGCGGTCGGCGTTCCCAGCACGACTTTCAGGCCCGCTTCATGCAGCACGTCGATCGCCCGGTCGAGCCATTCGAAAGTGAAGGTACCTCGCGAAGGCTCCAGGCGGGACCAGGCAAACTCACCGACACGCACAAAGGAAATGCCGAGTTCGCGCATCCGGCGCGCGTCGGTTCGCCACCGGCTTTCGTCCCAGTGTTCCGGATAGTAGCAGACGCCCAGCATTATCGTGTCAGATCCCCATTGATGACGGCCTTGCCGTCCTTGTCGAACAGATGGCAGGCCTTGGCGTTGATGCCGAGGCGCAAGGTCTGGCCGGGCTTTTCGCTGGCCAGACCATCGGCCTTGACTGAAAGTTCCGAACCGTCGGCAAGCGTGACGAAGAACAGCGTCTCCGACCCCAGATATTCAGCGAGTTTCACCGTCGCCTCGATGACGAAATCACCCTGGCCAGTCGCGTCAATATGCTCAGGCCGCAAGCCGAAGGTCAGTTCGCCGGCCGGAACGCTCGCCCCATGCGTCGGGATCGAGATCTCGACGCCGGGCAGGCGCACAACGGCGACACCGTCAGCAGTCGAGGCCTGAACCTTCAGGAAATTCATCTTCGGCGAGCCGATGAAGCCGGCGACGAAGAGATTGTTCGGGCGGTGATAAAGTTCGAGCGGCGAACCGACCTGCTCGATCTGGCCCGCCGACAACACGACGATCTTGTCGGCCATGGTCATCGCTTCGACCTGGTCATGGGTGACGTAGATCATCGTTGCCTTGAGGTCCTGATGCAGCTTGGAAAGCTCCGTGCGCATCTGGACACGCAGCGCCGCATCGAGGTTCGACAGCGGTTCGTCGAACAGGAAGACTTCCGGATTGCGCACGATCGCGCGGCCGATCGCCACGCGCTGGCGCTGGCCGCCGGAAAGCTGCCCAGGCTTGCGCTGCAAAAGCGGCTCTAGCTGCAGCATCTTGGCGGCGATCGCGGTGCGTTCCGCGATCATCGCTTTCGGATGCCCGGTCATCTTCAGACCGAAGCCGATGTTCTCCTCGACCGTCATGTGCGGGTAAAGCGCATAGGACTGGAAAACCATGGCAACACCGCGCTCGGACGGGCCGATGCTTGTCATGTCCTGGCCAGCGATCGACAAAGCACCGGCGGTAATGTCTTCCAGGCCGGCAATCATTCGCAGAAGCGTGGACTTGCCGCAGCCTGACGGGCCGACGAAAACGCAGAACTCACCGTCCTTGACGTCGAGATCCACACCCTTGATGACGCTGAGCGCGCCGAACTGTTTCTTGACGCCACGCAGGCTTACGTCAGCCATGGGTCTTGCCTCCCTTGATCGGTTCGAGTTCGAGGAGAAGCGCGCTTTCGGGCGTCAGCATCGGCAGCGGCAGGCCGGCAAGTCCGGCACTGGAAAGCGCGAAGGTGACAGCACCGGAAAGCAGCGCTTTCTGGCCCTCGGAGATACGGATGAATTGCGGTTCTGCCGGCAGCACGGTCTTGATCCGCCACTGGCCACCGAACTGGGTGACCTCATCGGGCAGACGCAGAGGTGCCGGCTGTTCGCCCACCATCTGCGGACCCTGGGCAACGATGAGCACGATCTTGTCGGCGGAAGCGGCACCCCAGATATAGCGACCGTCAAGCGGCTCCATGCGGAAGCTGGCGCCCGGCGCGTGGAAGAGATCGCGCAGCCGTTTGTAGGTCTCGATATAGACCTTGAGTTCGTCGCGCTCTTCATCGGTGAGTTCGAGCGGATTGAGCTCGACACCGAGATGATAGGCGATCGCCACCAGGGCCCGGAAGGCAAGCGTATGGCGACGACCGGTCTGGTGGTTCGGCGAGGCCGAGATATGGCTGCCGAGGATTTCCGGCGGCACGAAGACCGAAGCGCCGCGCTGGATTTCCAGCCGCTCCAGCGCATCCGTGCAATCGGACGTCCAGACACGATGGGTGCGCTTCAAGGCACCGTAATCGATGCGTCCGCCACCAGAGGCGCAGCTTTCGATTTCGACATTGGGATGAGCGGCACGAATGCGGTCCATCAGCGCATAGACGGCACGGGTCTGGGCGGCAGTCTTCGCCTTGCCATCGCGACCAGCCGCATGCGTCAGATCGCGGTTCATGTCCCACTTGATGTAGGAGATGGTATGGTCGGACAGCACCTCGTCGATCTTGCCGAAGAGATAGTCGGAGACTTCGGGGCGGGTCAGATCCAGCACAAGCTGGGTGCGCGATTCCAGAATTGGACGCCCTTCGATCGTCAGCGCCCAGTCGGGATGCGCCTTGTAGAGCTCAGAAACCGGGTTTACCATCTCCGGCTCGAACCAGATGCCGAACTGCATGCCGAGCCCTGTGACATGATCGACCAGCGGCTTCAGGCCATCTGGATATTTGCGCGCATCGATATCCCAGTCCCCAAGGCTCGTGGTGTCGTTGTCGCGCTTGCCGAACCAGCCGTCGTCGAGCACGAAGCGCTCGATGCCAAGTTCGGCGGCCGCTGTTGCCTGGGCTTTGAGCGAATCCATCTGGTGATCGAAGTAATTGCCTTCCCAGGTGTTGAGCGTCACCGGGCGCGGCGCCATCCGACCATCTGGCCAGGTCGTCAGCTCCTCGCGAACGAAGGCATGGAAGTCTTCGGTATCCGCGCCTGCATAGGCAATCGGGCTTTCATAGCTTTCGCCCGGACCAAGGATGATCTCACCCGGTTCGAACAGCTCACCGAGATGCACGAGGCGCCGGCCGTCATCGGTCCGGTCAATCACCATCTGGTGGTTACCGCTGAAGCCAAGCGTGACGCCGAAGATCTGGGTCTCGCTTTCGATGAACATCATCGGGAAGCGATCATGCGAGGTACGACCGCGACGATTTTCCTGGATCCAGGTGCCATTGCCGAGCAGCTCGCGCCGCGTCTGGAATTCGCGACCCCAGATGCCGGTGAAGCTCATCACCTGCACATCACCCGCAGGCGCCAGGAAGGTGCCGGCCATGCAGCGGTCGAGCTGATAATCCGTCTCGCCGCGATTGGTCAGCTTCGTCGCCATGGATATGAGGCCTGACGGATGGGCAGTGAGCGTGATCGAGAGTGCGAGATTGGCCACGGGGTCGAGACCAGCGAGAATGGTCTGGTGCCCATCCCGGAAGTACTCCCAATTGGCGAACTGGGCGACAAAGTCGCGGCCGCGACGGTGCCCCGCGATCGCAGGCCAACCGAAAAAGCCCATGCCACCCGTCGGCAGGAGCACGTTCGAGGGCACGGCCACATCCATGCCGTTCACGCGACTGGAGCGCTCGATCTCGAACAGGGGATCGGCTTCCACAGGCTCCGCCCCGAAGGACAGGATCTCCGGCATGCCAAGCGCCGGCAGGCGGAGGGTCAGCGCCAGCTGGCCTGAATCGATGATGACGATTTCACTCATCCCTTGGTCGCTCCGAGTGTGAGGCCGGCAATAAAGTGGCGCTGCATGAGAAAGAACATCGCGACCGGCGGCAGGGCCGCAACGATCGATCCCGCGGATACGAGATGCCATGCGGCAACCCACTGGCCGTTTAGCGAATAGAGACCCGCCGTCACCGGCATGGCGTGCTGGCCCTGCACCAGGACCGTCGCCCAGAAGTAATCGTTCCAGACGAAGGTGAAGATCAGCACGGACAAGGCAGCGATCGCCGGACGCATCAGGGGCAGCACGATGTAACGGAAGATCCGCCATTCGGAGACACCCTCGACGCGCGCCGATTCAATCAGCGCAAACGGCAGGCCCTTGATGAAGTTGCGCATGAAGAGCGTGCAGAAACCGGTCTGGAAGGCGACATGGAAGAGCACGAGGCCCATGGTCGTGTCGTAAAGACCGGCGCGCAGCGTCATGTCGCGAACCGGAACCATAAGGATCTGGAACGGGATGAAATTGCCGGCGACGAACATGAAGAACAGGATCAGATTGCCCTTGAACTTGTAGACCGCCAGCGCAAATCCGGTCAGGCAGGAGAGCGTCACCGCGCCGATCACCGTCGGAATCGTCACCTTGAACGAATTCAGGATGTAGTAGCCGATCGGCGAGTTGTTGAAGACGGCCGAATAGTTCTCGAAACCGGCAAAGCCAGAAGGAATGCCGAAGTAGTTGCCGGCAGCCAAGTCGCCGGCCGGACGAACCGAGGTGATCGCAACGCCGATCAGCGGCAAAAGCCAGAGGACGAGCGCCACCGGCAGCAGGATCTTGTAGGCCGTCTGCGCAAATGGCGAGGCCTTCTGGATCGGAGTGGGGAACATCAGGCGTTCCTTTCCTGGGCGAGCATGCGGACGATGAAGAGCGAGATGAACACCATCATGATCAGGAAGAGCACGACCGCGATCGAAGCGCCGTAACCCATGCGGAAGCCGTATTCCGAGAGCGCCTGCTCATACATGAAGTAGGACAACACCTGGCTCGATCCGTAGGGGCCGCCGGCGGTCATGATGGAGACGAGGTCGAAGGAGCGCAGCGAGCCGATGACGGTCACGACCATGGCAATGAAGGTGGCCGGCGCAAGTTGCGGCAGGATGACGTACCACAGCAGCTTCAGGCCCTTGGCGCCGTCCATGCGCGCGGCCTCCACCTGTTCCGGATTGATGTTGTTGAGACCGGTCAGATAGAGGATCATGCAATAGGCCGTCTGCGGCCAGAGACCGGCGACGATGATGCCATAGGTCACGAAGCGCTCGTCGGCGAGTACGGCGAATTGTTCGCCGGTAACCATTTCCAACAGCTTGGAAAACAGTCCGAAGTCGGGCGCGTAGAACCAGGTGAACATCAGGCCGACAACCACCTGACTGATCACGAAGGGGAAGAAGAACAACGACTTATAGAGCCGAATGCCGGTGACCGTCTGGTTGAGGAACAGCGCGACCGCCAGACCCGCCGGGATCGCAAGAAGGTATAGAACCAGCCAGATGAGATTGTTTTCGAGCGAGACGTAGAAGGAATCGTCATCGAGCAATTCGACGTAATTGCCGACCCCGATCCAGGTCATGGCGCCAAGGCCGTCCCAATCGTGGAAGCTGATCCAGATCGACTGAAAGATCGGGACCAGAACATAGATCACGAACATCAGCATGCCGGGCGCAAGGAAAAGAATCGGCGCGAGCGTCTGCTGATTGCGCTTCCAGAAACCGGAAGCCGGGGAAACGGTGTTGCTCATGGCGGCACCTCTGAAGGATGGGAACGGCAACCGGATGCCATGGGCCCAGGGAGACCCACAGCACCCGGCGCAGGGAGCTCTATGGCTTACTTGTAGACGCGGGCGCGAACCTTTTCGAGGCGCTCCAGGATGGCGTCCAGACGCTCAGGCTTGACCATGAACTCCTGGAAGCCTTCCATGCCAGCCTTTGCCATTTCTGGATCGGCATCGCGATCGTAGAACTGTGCCAAGGCATGGGCGTTCGACAGCATCTCGAAACCGGCCTGGAGGAACGGATCAGCCGGCTTTTCCGACTGGTTGTTCACCGGCAGCTGGCCAAGCGTGGCGTTCATCTTCGACTGCGCGGCCGGCGAAGCAACGAAAGCGAGGAACTTCTTCGCATCTTCCTTGTTCTTCGCACCCGACGGGATGTGGAAGGTGTCCGTCGGCGCCTCTTCCGACATCGGAATTCCAGCCGTAATTTCCGGGAACTGCATGAAGCCGATCTGGTCTTCGGTCAAACCACCGTCCTTCATCGTGGCAACGGCGAAGTTGCCCATCAGATACATGGCAGCCTTGCCTTGGACCATCTGCGGGATGGCATCCTGCCAGTCGATGGCGGCATGGTTTTCGTTGAAGTAGCCGGCATTGACCAGCTCGCCCCACTTTTCGAACACGGCCTTCACGCGCGGGTCGGTGTAGGGAACCTTGCCCGAGGTCAGCTCCATGTGGAATTCGTAGCCGTTGACGCGCAGGTTCAGATAGTCGAACCAGCCGCCCGTCGGCCAGAGTGCCTTGGTGCCGATGGTGATCGGGGTAATGCCGGCGGACTTCAGCTTTTCGCTGGCCGCCAGGAACTCCGCCCAGGTCTTCGGCGGCTCGATGCCTTGCTCAGCGAAGATGTCCTTACGGTAATAGATGCCCCACTGGTAATAGGTATAGGGAACGCCCCACTTCTTTCCGTCGATGGTCATCGAAGGCGCAGCAGACTTCAGATGGTCGTTCAGACCATTGGCCTCCCAGACATCGGTCACGTCTTCAAAAAGCCCAGCGCGGACGAAAGGCTCCATCCGGTTACCAGCGAACCAGGCAACGACGTCAGGCGCATCGGCGGTCAGGAAGTTGCGGATCGCGGACTTGTAGCCCTCGTGGTCGAAATTGTTCCACTTGACCGTGATGTCGGGATTGGCTGCCTGGAAATCCGCGATCAGATCCTCGATCGCCTTTTTCGGCGCCGGGTCGGAATGATTCGAGTTGAGGACGATTTCACCGGCGAACGCGGTGGACGACAGCAGGACTGCACCCAGAGCGATCGCGCTCAGGCTTTTGAAAAAGGTCATGTTTTCCTCCCTATGACCGTTATGCATGGCATTTCCGGAGCTCTAGCCCCGGATCCCACCGGAGCGGATTTCTCAGCTCTGCTTGATCATCCGATTCAAACCCGTAATAATCTACCGAGTTTTTGCGGAAGTTTTCCGGGATCCTAAGATTTGGAACATGTGAAGCCCCTATTGCACGACGAGTCCGTCCCGGTCCATCCGGATCATGACCCGCGACACCCGCTGGTCATCTTCGGCGATCACCGTTTTTGCGCGGGCGAGAACCTGGCGGTTCAGCGCATGGCAGGCCCGCACATGCACAGCCAGATCGAGCTCAACTTCGTTCTATCCGGCCACATGACCTACTGGTTCGATGGCCGTGAATTGACGGTGGACGAGGGACGGCTTTGCCTGTTCTGGGGCATGATCCCGCATCAAGTGATCGATCGACAGGAAGGCACACGATTCGTCTGCCTCTACGTGCCAATGTCCGTCTTCCTCGGCCTGGCAAATCTCAGCCGTTTCCGCGATGCCGTGTTTCGCGGCGCGATGATCGAAGCGCTCGAGATCCGTTCCTGGGACCGTGATATCTTTCAGCGCTGGCGCGAGGAACTTCTGGCTGGCGACGAGAACCTGACCGAGATTGTGCGAAACGAATTGACCGCGCGCGTTCTCAGGATCGAGCGCGACGGCTGGCGGGATCTGCGCGAGGAAGGCTCGGCGATCGCGAGCTTCAACCCCAATGACAGCGAGCGCGTCGAACACATCGAGCGCATGCTGCGCTTCATCGCCGAACATGCGCTCGAAAACATCTCCGCAGATGACGTGGGCAATGCGGTGGGCCTTCACCCGAACTACGCCATGTCGATCTTCAAGCGCGCCGTGGGCCACACGATCAACCAGGCGATCGTGCGCCATCGCCTCGATACGGCTCAATCGCTGCTGATCTCGACCGATCTCTCGATCACCGATGTCGCCTTCGAAAGCGGCTTCGGTTCGGTTTCTCGTTTTTACGAGGCCTTCAATGAACGCTTCGTCGAAAAGCCCAAGGCGTTTCGACGCCGCATGCGCTCGAAAGGGCTGCCCCCGGCCTGAGCCCGCCTTCGGTCAGCGCCCGGCGATGGCCGAAAGCCTGGGCATGGGGGCGCCAGGGCACCAGTCCTGGAAACCGATGATGCGGCGAACGATTTTTTCTGCATGGTTGCCGGCGATATCGCGCAGTCTGTGGTCCAGATAGGGATTGAGAAAACGCTCGAGCGTGGTCGCGACATAGGCCTCGGCCTCGTCGCCAAGACCATGCCGGCGAAAACCAGGGACAACCTCTTCTCGGTAGATCAACTCAAGTTCCGACCGGATCGCGGCGTCGGCAAGAATATCTTTCACGCATTCCGCGTCCGATCGGCCGTCTGTCAGCCAGCGCTCGGCCAGAACCGTATGGCCGAGGTTGAGGATGTGCAGCTTCAGCCGCTCGTACGGCGTCAGATCATCGACGACCTTGACGCAACGGTGCTCGCAGGGCAGCGTCAACCCTGACTGGCGTTCGATCGCCCAGATCGCATAGGGCTCAGCAATCGCCCCAGCCGGCTCGATCGGCTCCGACACGATGCGGTCGACGAGCGTATTTGCCCAGATGACCCGCTCGGAGAGCCAGGAGACGAACGTTGCGTCGGGCGTGTGCCGGCTGGCGAGCTCGACCACCAACTGCCGAAGCACCTGACCGTTTCGGGAAACAAGTTCGCAAGGCAGAATGGTCAATGGCATCCGGCCATCCCGAAACCGCGCATGGAGAAGCGCCAGAAGTTTCATCGGGAAGGAGCGTGGCACGCCATCGACGCTGTCACCGTCAAACAGGGAATAACCCGTATCTCCGGTATTGCTGATCACGACCCTCGCCTCCTCGACGAACACCCGCTTGACCTCGGCCCAGTCACTGGACGTCGAAAGAGATCGCACCACAGATCGTACCCGAAGCGCACGCTCGACCGGTTTCCCATCCTCCAGCCCTCGGATGATCACCGGGAAGCCCTCCGGCGCCGACAGCGCCCCGATCCGTCCGGCGCGTGCCGGATCACCCGATGTTTGCACCACGGTAATCGGCCCCAGTGCCCTCCCTGCCTCCATGGCCTCGCTGACGAAGAGATCGGCATGCGCCTGGAGAAATCGGCTCGTGCCGAATTGCAGGATGGGCGTCGTCATGGCTCAGGCAGGCTCCTGGATGGATTGCAGCAATGTTTCGCGCGCCGATTTCAGGTGCTGCCGGCAGGCTTTCTGGATCGCTGCCGGATCACGGGAAAAGAGCGCGCTGATGTAGTCGAGATGCTCTTCCAGCGCTCGCTGGTTGCGCGCCCGCGCATTCGTCTTGTTCCACTGGTAGTGGTAGTGGAAGACGATCGCGATGATGTCGTAGAAATCGATGATGAAGCGGTTGCTCGAGGCCTTCTGGACGAGCAGGTGAAAACGCTCGTCGAGCTCGGAAAATTCCATGTAGCGGTTGTCGATATCGGCCAACAATGCATGGTGCTGTGCCTCGACGGCCTTCAACTCCGCCCAGGCCGGATGATCCGCCGCCAGATCGACGAAAGCGGCCGCAGAGCGCAGTTCGAACATCTCGCGGACTTCGGTGAGTTCGAGCGCAAACTCACGGGTGAAGCCCTTGAGCACCCAATGGCTGTTCGGCCGTTTCTCTATCAACCCGAAGCGGCTGAAGCGGATGAGGAATTCCCGCACGCTGGTCGTTCCGATACCGATCTCGCGGGCAAGCTCCAGCTCGTTGATCTGCATGCCCGGCTGCGCGCCCCCCGCCAGAATCCGGCGCATGAAGCTTCGCTCGATGATCTCCGACAGCGAATTGGTTTCCTCGTCCGGGAAATAGTCGCCTTGCCCCGGCCTGCGCAGCACCGTCTTGGAGCGCTTGTCCCATGCCACCAGACCGACCTCGCCGAGCCGCGTCAGCACTGCACGCACCGTCGTCCGGCTGACGCTGAGCAGACCGCAAAGCTCCGGCTCCGAGGGAAGTGTATCCGTCTCCTCGATCAGTTTCAGCGTGCGGTTGTAGGCGTCCTTGAAGACGGTGTTCTGCTTGGCCATGGCTCTGCCTGGTTGATGTTATCTGGCGCTTCGGTCTCTTGCCTCTTGGCGCAAGACGTAGCTTCGCGCAACGGAAACCACCGATTGCGGTAGCCCTGCCTCCTCGTGGTCTGGGTCTAAACCTCCCGCTCCTGATCAGAGCAAATTGTTCTTTATCGATATCATACCCATTGACGAGAAACTGTCTATTGCCGATAAAAGACAAAACACAGGATCCGGTACCGCCGGACATATGGGAGAAACATCGGGTGTCGAAACCAGCCTGCATCCTGCTGTCGCAGGACGACAATGTTGCCGTGACCACTGTTGCGATCGAAGCCGGTCATGTCCTGCCGGGCGGCGCGCCAGCAGCGGCGAAGATTGATCCTGGCCACAAGGTGGCGGTTCGAGCCATCCGCCAGGGTGAGCCTGTCGTCAAATATGCCCAGGCGATCGGCCGCGCGACCACGGACATTGCAGCCGGCGACCACGTCCATTCCCACAATCTCGCCTTCGATGAAGACCGCCTCTCGGTGAGCGGCCTTGCCCAGCCCGAAACGGCGACCGCAGCCGACAAGGGCCGCACCTTCATGGGCTATCGCCGCGCCGATGGACGCGCTGCGACCCGCAACTACATCGGCATCATCGCCAGCGTGAACTGTTCCACCACCGTCTGTCGCGCGATCGCGGATGCCGCGAACCGCACCATCCTGCCGCATTACGAGGGCATCGACGGCTTTGTGCCGATCGTCCATGACCAGGGCTGCGGCATGAGCTCGACCGGCGACGGCATGCGCACCCTGCACAGAACGATAGCCGGCTACACAAGACACGTGAATTTCGGCGGCGTGCTGATGGTCGGCCTCGGCTGCGAAGTCAACCAGCTGACGCTTTACGGCCAGAGCGGCGCCGGCGCCTCCAAGCGTCACTTCAACATCCAGGACGCCGGCGGCTCGCGCCGCGCGGTCGAGAACGCTCTTTCCATTCTGAGGGAGATCGCAGCCGAAGTCGGCACGATGCGCCGCGAGCCAATCTCTGTCAGCGAGATCATCGTTGGCCTGCAATGCGGCGGCTCGGATGGCCTTTCGGGCATCACGGCCAATCCGGCGCTCGGCGTCGCTGTCGATATTCTGGCAGGAGCCGGTGGCACGGCGATCCTCTCCGAGACCTCGGAAATCTATGGCGCCGAACACCTCCTACGCAGCCGCGCCGTCAACGAGGACGTTGCCGTCAAGCTCGACGGCCTGATCTCCTGGTGGGAGGCTTATGTCGCCCAGCATGGCGCCTCGCTCGACAACAATCCCTCGCCCGGCAACAAGAAGGGTGGCCTGACCACCATTCTAGAAAAGTCGCTCGGCGCCGTCGCCAAGGGCGGACGCTCGCCCCTGACCGCCGTCTACAATTACGCGGAACGCGTCACCGAACACGGCCTCGTCTTCATGGACACGCCCGGTTACGACCCGGTTTCGGCGACCGGCCAGGTGGCAGGCGGCGCAAATGTGATTGCGTTTACGACAGGCCGTGGCTCCTGCTTCGGCTCGCGGCCCGTGCCGTCCATCAAGCTGACGAGCAACACCGCGCTCTACAAGTCGATGGAAGAGGACATGGATATCGACTGCGGCGTCATCGCCACGGGCGACGCCAGCGTCTTCGGGCTCGGTCGCGACATCTTCGATCTGATCATCGAGACGGCCTCGGGCCAGAAAACCAAGAGCGAACTCTTCGGTTACGGCGACAACGAATTCGTGCCGTGGCACCTCGGTGCCACGCTCTGACCTCGACAACAGGACACCGGATACCAGCATGAAGACCAGACGCATCGGCAAGACCGCCCTCGAAGTGACCGAATACTCATTCGGCACGGCCCCACTCGGCGGCCTCTACCGTCCCTGCCCCCGCGATGTCGGGATCGCCACGCTGCAGGCGGCCTGGGATCACGGCATCCGCTATTTCGACACGGCCCCGCATTACGGCTTCGGCCAGGCCGAACGTTATGTCGGCGACTTCCTGCGCGACAAGCCGGAAGACAGCTATGTGCTCTCCACCAAGGTCGGCCGTCTGCTCGCACCCGTACCGAAAGACCAGATCCCGAATGTCGGCTTCGTCGATCCTCTGCCCTTCAAGCTGGTCTACGACTACAGCTATGACGGCATCATGCGTTCGGTCGATTTTAGCTACGCGCGCCTCGGCCTCAATCGCATCGACATCCTCTATGTCCACGACATCGGCGTCTACACACACGGCCGCGAGGTCAACGATCGCTATATGAAGCAGCTGCGCGATGGCGGCTACAAGGCGCTCGATCAGCTGAAATCCTCTGGCGCCATCAAGGCCTTCGGTCTCGGCGTCAATGAAGTCCCCGCCTGCCTGGAGATGATGGCGGACATCGACATCGACGTCATCCTGATGGCGGGTCGCTATTCGCTGCTTGATCGTTCCGCTGTCGAGGAACTCCTGCCGCTCTGCGAAAAGCGTGGCACCTCGATCACCGCCGGCGGCGTGTTCAATTCCGGTATCCTGGCGACGGGTGCCGTTCCGGGCGCGCATTTCGACTACACCCCCGCAACCGATGAAGTGCTCGGCAAGGTGCGCGCGATGGAAGACCTGGCAAAGCAGGCCGGAAAGCCGCTCGCGCAGTTCGCCATGCAGTTCCCGCTGCACCATCCGGCCGTCGCCTCCGTCATCATCGGCACAGCGAAACCGGAAAGCCTTCACCGCAACATGGCTCTGACATCAGAGGAACTGCCGGCCACCGCCTTCGCACCCTTCGAGGCGCACACACTCGTTGCACCGCCGCTCGGCGATGCGCCTGTCAGGGAATAGGAGCGCGCCATGCTGAAGGGCATCCACCCTCTGCTCGGACCTGACCTGCTGCACGCCATCGCCACCATGGGGCATGGCGACGAGATCGTCATTGCCGACGGCAATTTTCCGGCAAGCACAATGGGTCCCCCGGTGATCAGGGCAGACGGCGTCGGCGCCGTCGAAATCCTGGAGGCGATCCTCGCCCACATGCCGCTCGACCAGTTCGTCGAGGATGCGGCCTGGCGCATGCAGGTGGTCGGTGACCCCCACGCGGTCCCGGAAATCTGCGCCGAATTCCAGTCGGTGATCACGAAACTGGCGGGCGACGTCCAGCTCGAAAGCCTCGAGCGCTTCGCCTTTTACGAACGCGCCCAGACGGCAGCATACATCGTCGCGACCACGGAATTACGGATTTACGGCAACGTCATCCTGAAGAAGGGCGTCGTCTATCCGGAAGAGGTTCACCGGGTCTGAGGAGCCCCGGGAAGCCCTGGGTTTCAAGGCAAAAGCGAGTTCGGAGGAGCTCATTTTGCCCGCTTGCATTCTCCAGAATGCTGGAGTAGCGTGCCTCGATAAAATGTTTTTTATCGATAAAGATCGACCCGGTTGCGTTCTGCAGGTCGATCTCACCGGAGGAACAGGACGCGTTGAGAGGAGAACCACAATGACCATTCTGAAGAGCATGACTCGCCGCGCCCTGATGGGGATCGCCGGCGCTGCAATGATGACGTCGATGATGCCGGCCGCATCCTTCGCCCAGGACGTGACCATTCCGATCATCGTCAAGGACACCACGTCCTTCTACTGGCAGATCGTGCTCGCCGGCGCCCGTCAGGCCGGCAAGGACCTCGGCGTCAACGTGCCGGAACTCGGCGCTCAGTCGGAATCTGACATCAACGGCCAGATCAGCATTCTCGAGAACGCTGTTGCCGGTGCCCCGGCCGCCGTCGTCATCTCGCCGACCGAGTTCAAGGCCCTCGGCAAGCCGATCGACGAAGCAGCCAAGGCAGTGCCGATCATCGGCATCGACTCCGGTGCGGATTCCCAGGCCTTCACATCGTTCTTGACCACGGACAACGTCCAGGGTGGCCGTATCGCCGCTGACGGCCTGGCAGCCGCCATCAAGGCAGCAACCGGCAAGGAAGAAGGCGAAGTCGCCATCATCACCAGCCTGCCGGGCGTCGGTTCGCTCGATCAGCGCCGCGAAGGCTTCCTCGACCAGATGAAGACCAAGTATCCGGGCATCACCGTCGTCGTTGACCGCTTTGCCGATGGTCAGGCCACGACCGGCCTGAACATGATGACCGACCTGATCACCGCCAACCCGAACATCGTTGGCGTCTTCGCCTCGAACCTGATCATGGCGCAGGGCGTCGGCCAGGCGATCGCCGAAAACAAGCTCGGCGACAAGATCAAGGTCATCGGCTTCGACTCGGATGAAAAGACCGTCGGCTTCCTCAAGGAAGGCGTTCTCGCCGGCCTCGTCGTCCAGGATCCGTACCGCATGGGCTATGACGGCGTGAAGACGGCGCTTGCCGTCTCCAAGGGCGAGAAGGTCGAGACCTTCGTCGACACCGGCGCGAACCTCGTCACCCAGGCCAACATGGCTGAGCCGAAGATGGATGCCCTTCTGAACCCGAAGGTCAACTGATCGAAATTTCGGCACGCGCGGCATCCGTCGCGCGTGCCGAAACGGAAATGGCGGACGCGGGAGGCGTCGGCCGGTTTCCCTGCTTTACGGGAGGAATGACATGACTTCGCTGCACGATGTGAGCCACCGGCATGACGACGCGCCGGAACTTCTGGAGACCGATCGCATCCCGCCAGGAACGCCGATACTCGAGCTCGTGGGCCTGCAGAAGAAGTATGGCGCCGTGGAGGCTTTGAAGCCCGCGACAGTAAGTTTCCTTGCCGGAGAGATTCACGCCATCGTCGGCGAAAACGGCGCCGGAAAATCTACACTCATCAAGCTCCTGACCGGCGTCATTCCGCGCACCTCGGGCGAGATTCGTTGGTGCGGCAAGCCCGTGGCGCTCGCCACCCCGAACGAGGCGATCCAGCGCGGAATCAATGCCGTGCACCAGGAAGTCGTTCTCTGCTCGCATCTCTCGGTCGCCGCCAACATGTTCCTCGGCGACGAGATGTCGTCCGGCGGCATCATGCGCCAGCGCGCCATGACGCAGGCCGCCCAGAACGTCCTCGACGACCTCGGCTTCAATCTTCCCGCCGGCGAAATCCTCGGCAACCTGACGATCGGTCAACAGCAGCTGATCGCCACCGCCAAAGCCGCGATGCGCGGTATCCGTTTCATAATCTTCGACGAACCGACCGCCTACCTGACGCGCCAGGAATCCGCCCAGCTCTTCCGACTGATCCGACGTCTGCAGTCCGAAGGCGTGACGATCGTCTATATCAGCCACCGGATGGAAGAGGTCTTCGAGCTCGCCGACCGCGTCTCGGTCCTGCGCGACGGCACTCATGTGGGCACCCGGCTGATCGGCGAGACCAATGATGCCGAACTCATCTCGCTAATGATCAACCGTTCGATCGAGCAGATCTACCACAAGGAAAAGCTGCCGATCGGCGCCACCATCCTAGAGGCCAAGGGACTTTCCGGTCCGGGTTTCTCGGATGTCTCTCTTTCGGTCCGCTCGGGCGAAATCGTCGGCCTCTACGGCCTGATCGGTGCCGGTCGCAGCGAATTTGCGCTGGGTCTCTATGGCCGTCACAAACTGACGGCAGGCGAAGTCTTCTGGGACGGCAAGAAGGTCGTCATCGATATCGAGCGCAAGGCCATGGACCTCGGCATCGCACTCGCCCCCGAGAGCCGGCGCGACCAGGGCCTCTGCCTCAACCTGCCGATCGGCCTCAACATCAACCTGCCGGTTTTCGGACGCCTGAGCCGGGGCCTCACCATCAGCCCGAAACTGGAAGCCGGAAACGCCGACAAGCAGATCAACGACCTGAAGATCAAGACGCCGACCCGCGCCGTGCTGGCCTCTGCCATGTCCGGCGGCAACCAGCAGAAGATCGTGATCGGCAAGTGGCTGAGCCACGGCGCGCGCCTCTTCATCTTTGATGAGCCGACCGTCGGCGTCGACGTCGGCACCAAGGCCGAAATCTATCGCCTCTTCGCAGAGCTCCTGAAGCAGGGTGCCGGCATCATCCTGATCTCCTCCTACCTGCCCGAGGTCTACGAACTCGCCGACCGACTGCACGTCTTCCGTCAGGGCAAACTGGTGGCGAGCCACGACTATCGAAGCGCATCGCATGAAGACGTGCTGACCGAGGCGATCGGCGTCTGAGCTGCCGCCAAACAACGACATGAAAAGACGACTGGGAGGACAAAGATGAGCACCGACACCACAGAGACAAAGGTCGCGCCAAAGAGGGGCATGAGCATCCTCTTCAGCCTCACACTGCTCGGCCTCCTGCTTTTCCTCTGGCTGCTTCTCGGCTTTGCCACCAACAGCTTCTGGACGCCCAACAACATCAGCAATCTGCTGCGCCAGGGTTCGATGACGGCAATCCTTGCCGTCGGTCAGACCTTCGTCATCATCACCGCCGGCATCGACCTTTCGGTCGGCGCGGTCGTCGGTTTTGCCAGCGTCATCCTCGCCTGGCTATTGGCTGCGGGGCTGCCGGTCTGGCTGGCGATCATCCTCACCCTCCTGATGGGTGTGGCGATCGGCAGCTTCCACGCCTTTGGCATCGTCCGCATGGGTCTTCCCGCATTCATCATAACGCTCGCGACGCTCACCTCGCTCCGCGGCATTGGTCTCTTGATCACCAATGGATCGACCATCTCGATCTCCAACGAGGCCTTTACCAACTTCGCCCGAGCCGACTTCCTTGGTGTGCCCAGCCTGTTCTGGATGGTCATCGTCGTCGCCGTGCCGGCCTATGTCTTCCTGCACTTGAGCCGCTGGGGCCGCTATCTCTTCGCGGTCGGCTCGAACAGCGAGGCGGCGCGCCTCTCCGGCGTCAACGTCAACCGCACGATCTACATGGCCTATATCCTGTCCTCGACCTGTGCGGCCTTCGTCGGCATCCTGCTTGCCTCGCGTATCGGGATCGGCAACGCCACCCAGGCAGAAGGCTGGGAACTGCAGGCAATCGCCTCCTCGGTCATCGGCGGCACCAGCCTCTTCGGCGCCGTCGGTTCGGTCCAGGGCCCGCTGCTCGGCGCCTTCATTCTGGCGACGATCAACAACGGCGCCAACCTGATGAACGTCAACTCGTTCTGGCAGCGCATCATCACCGGCGCCCTGATCATCCTGATCGTCTATTTCGACCAGCTCCGCCGCCGCGGCAGCCGCTGAGAATTTCCCAAGGTGGGGGTGCCGCGAATGGCATCCCCTTTTTTTTCGTCAAACCTTGCCGGGCAGCCGAAAGGAATAAGCATGAAGGCCGCATTGTGTGTTGAACCGGGCCGTCTCGAGATCGTCGATCGCGATCCGCCGCCGCGTCCAAAAACAGGCGAAGCCCGCATCGCCATCAGCCATGTCGGCATCTGCGGGACGGACTATCATATCTTCGAAGGCAAGCACCCCTTCCTGGAATACCCGCGCATCATGGGCCATGAGATCTCGGCGACCGTCGTGGAGGCGGGTGAAGGCGTCGACTTGGGCGCCGGCACGAAGGTCATCGTCAATCCCTATGTCGCCTGCGGCACCTGCATCGCTTGCCGCAAGGACAAGCCAAACTGCTGCACCAATATTCGCGTGCTCGGTGTCCATACCGATGGGGCAATGTGCGAGGAGATCACGGTCCCTGCCGTCAACCTTTATCCCGCTGACGACCTGTCCCCGGAAGCCGCAGCCACCGTCGAATTTCTGGCGATCGGCGCCCATGCCGTTCGTCGCTCTATGGCGCCCTCGGGATCAAGAGCACTGGTCGTTGGCGCAGGCCCGATCGGGCTTGGCACGGCGATATTCGCCCGCATTGCCGGACACGACGTGACCCTGCTCGACACCAGCAGCGAGCGCCTGTCGATGGCAGCCGATCGCCTGGGCTTCACATCAAAGCTAATCGCCGATGACAGTCTCGAGTCCGAGGTCGCGGACTTGACCGGGGGAGACGGCTTCGACGTCGTCTTCGACGCCACCGGCTATCGCCCCTCGATGGAACGCGCCTTCCGCTTTGTCGCCCATGGCGGAAGCCTCGTGCTGGTCAGCGTGGTCAAGGAGGACATCACATTCTCCGACCCGGAATTCCACAAGCGCGAGATGATGCTGATCGGCAGCCGCAACGCGACCCGCGTCGACTTCGATCATGTCCGCAAATCGATCGCGGATGGCCTCGTGCCGATCGACCAGCTGATCACGCATCGCACCACGCTTGCGGATCTTGCGGAGGATCTGCCGCGCTGGGCGCGGGAGAAATCCGGCCTCATTAAGGCTCTGATCCAGATCGGCTGATGGCCGGGACGAAAAAAGGCCCGCAGCTCTGTCTGCGGGCCTTTGTGTTTCGTGTGCGTGATATCAGTGCTTCTGCAGGAAGGCGGCGATCGCATCGACCTCGCCTTGCGAAACTTCGTGGCCGCCTTGATGCAGGAAGGTCTCTACCTGAGCGCCTTGCGCCTCGAAATAGGCCGTCAGCCGCTCGGTCAGCGGCAGCGGGCAGATTGGATCTCGCTGGCCGGCAGTCACGAGCACCGCAACATCCGAAAGCCCAGGCTGTGCCGGTGGATCGAACGGGATCAGCGGATGCATCAGGATCACGCGGTCGAAGAGATCAGGCGCTCCGAACAGAACGGAGGCCAGAATGTTGGCACCATTCGAGTAACCGAGCCCATAGATCGGGCGATCCGGGTTCTTTTGCTTGTGAGCGCGGATAAAGGCCGCCATCTGGACCGTCCTCTCTGCGAGATCGGCCATGTCATAGACACCTTCGCCGGTGCGCTTGAAAAAGCGCGCAGCGCCGTATTCCGATACGTCGCCGCGTGGCGAGACAATGCCGGCTTCCGGCAGGATCTGCTTCACCAACCCCGGAAACTGATGTTCATCTCCACCGGTGCCATGGAAGGTGAAGACCAGCGGTGCGGCACCCTCTGGTGCCTGGTAGAGGTGGATGTAGCTGTCGAGTGCCATGATGCTTTCCTCCACAAGAGGGGGCGACGCCGTCAGTCATCGCCCCGCTATGCGATTAGTCCTTGATCGGGGTCAGATGGGCTTCGATCTGCGAGCGATACTGCTGGTAGCGGGTCGGCAGCTTCAGCGCCTCGCCGAGATGAGCGGTATCTTCGTCACGGTTGAAGCCAGGTTCGTTCGTGGCGATTTCGAACAGCACACCACCCGGCGTGCGGAAATAGATCGCCCAGAAGTAATCACGGTCGATGACCGGCGTCACCTGGTACCCCGTGTCGAGCAGCGCTTTGCGCACTTCGAGCTGTGCCGCACGGTCTTCCACGGCAAAGGCGACGTGGTGCACCGAACCTGCACCCTGCTGGGCATACGATGCGCCCGGCAGTACTTCGAGATCGATATAGTCGGCGCCATTGCCGCCGGTGACCGCATAGCGAACGAAGTCACCCTGTTTGTCGACCGGCTGGTAGCCCATGAACTTCAGGAGTTCGCCGGTCGCACCTTCGTCGCGCAACCGCATGGTCACGCCGCGGAAACCATGAACACCTTCCGAAACGCCAACCGGACCGCCAGCGAAGGGCACGCGGCTGTCGCCATCGACTTCGGCAAGGGCAAAGCCATCGCCATCGGGACCGGCGAAACGCAGGCGGTCTTCACCGAAGAGCGAATAGGAGCCAACCTCCTTCACGCCTTCCTTCGACAGGCGCTCCTGCCAGAAGCCGAGCGTGCCCTTTGGCACAGAGAAGACGGTCTCCGACACTTCACCTGCGCCACGACCGCCCTTGCCCATATTGGCGAAGGGGAAATAGGTCATGACCGAGCCGGCATTGCCGACTTCGTCGCCGTAATAGAGGTGGTAGACATCGGGCGCGTCGAAGTTGACGGTCTTTTTGACCCGGCGAAGGCCAAGCGTCTTGGTGAAGAAGTCGTTGTTTTCTTGGGCATCCGCGGCCATCGAGGTAACGTGATGCAGGCCTTTGATCTGGGTAAGCATGGCTCTGATCCTTTCCCGGCAGTCGCGCCGGTCTTGTTCTGTTGGACGGAATATGGGCCATGGCTTTTCTGTTGTGAACAGTTGTAATATTGCGGATATTATTTCACTGGGAGCAATAATCCGATGGGCGAGCTCGAAGCGATCAGAACCTTCCTCACGGTTGCCGACCAGAGCAGCTTCAGCGCCGCAGCCCGCCGCCTCGGCATGACACCAGCCTCGGTCACCCGAACGGTATCGAGCCTTGAAGAACAGCTCGGGGTTCAGCTGCTGTTGCGGACCACGAGAAAGGTCTCCCTGACCTCGGCGGGCGCCGCTTATGCTGCACGCGTCGCACCGCTGGTCAAGGGCCTTGCTCGCGCAACCGAGGAGACCCGGGATCTACAGAAGGTCACGGCGGGCTCGCTTCGCGTCTCGGCCCCGATGTCGCTAGGCATGAAAGTCCTGCCGACCGTCCTGTCTCAGTTTTCCATCATCCACGCGCGCACAAGTGTGGCGATCGAGCTGTCCGACCGTTTCGTCGACATTGTGCAGGAAAACTACGATCTGGCGATCCGCATCTCGGGTCCACCGACCGACAAGTCGACGATCTGGCGCAAGATCCGTCCGGTTCCGAGGGTCCTGGTCGCCTCCCCCTCGTTCCTCGCCCGCAACGGCACCCCGAAGGTGCCGGAAGATCTGACGACGCTCGAATGCCTGAGCTATCACGACCAGTCAAAGACCGAGACTTGGGAACTCAGCCGGCCCGGACAGAGCCGCATCGTGGAAGCCAAAGGACGCTTTTCGATCAACAACGGCGATTTCCTTGGTCGGCTTGCCGTCGCGGGAGAGGGAATTGCCCTCCTCCCGCGGTTCATCGTTGAGGAAGATCTCGCCGCGGGCCGACTGGTGGAGGTGCTCCCCGACTGGAGCACGCCGGAAATCTGGCTGACGCTCTACTATCCGCCTTACGAACAGCTGCCGCTCAGGGTCGCGACCTTCTCGGACTTCTTCGAAGCCTTCATCAAGGAAAGCTGGGACGCTGGACGGAGCGCCTGACCAAAATCAGCGGTCGCGCCCGAGAAATTCGCCGATTTCCTGCGCAATACGGTCTGTCGCGATAGACACGTCTACCTTCTTGACCTTCTCGAAGAGCGGCTCGGGGATGGCAGCCTTGCGGGCCTCCGCCAGCCCCTCGAAGAAGCGCGGCGAAAATTCCGGATGCGGCTGATAGGAAAGACCCCAGTCGCCGTAGCGGATGACGGCGTTCTCGCAGGTGTCGGTCTTGCCGACGACTTCGGCTCCCTCGGGTACCTTGATCACCTGGTCCTGATGCCAGGCAAGCAGCACTTGCTCTTCGCCCGTATCGGAGCGCTTGTAGGTCACCGGACCGGCAGACCAGCCGCCCTTGAACTTCTCGACATGCCCGCCGAGCGCCTTGGCCATGACCTGGTGCCCGAAACAGATGCCGACCATGGGCACCTTGGCCGCATGCACCTGGCGAATGAAATCCTCAAGCTTGCGGATCCAATCATGGTCCTCGTAGACGCCGAACTTGGAGCCGGTCAGCAGCCATCCGTCGACCTCGGTCGGACTTTGCGGGAACTCGCCGTCAACGACGAAGTAGCGCTTGAACGAGAAGTCGAAATCGCCCAGCAGCGCGGCGAACATATCGGCGTAATTGCCATACTCGCTCGCGAGTTCGGCGGGTGAGTGACCCGTAACGAGAATGCCGATGGTCTTGGCGGTCATGTGGGCTTCCTGAAACATGCGAAAAGAGCGGCCTTGGGGCCTTGCACTCCGTCCATCTATACCAAATGCTAGTTTGATCAAATTTCAAGAGGGTGCACGGCTATTCAGCACGCCCTGACCACGATAGCAGCGAAAAGGCGGGATCTCGATCTGAACCATGACATTTGAAGAGGGCAAGGCTGAAAAATCGTTGAAGCAGCGGGTCTACTGGACATTGCGCAGCCGTGTAATGTCCGGCGCAGTCGCTCCCGGCCTGCCGATCACCATCAACGGTGTCGCCGAAGACCTGGCCGTCAGTGCCATGCCGGTGCGAGAAGCGCTGCATCGTCTCGTGGCCGACGGAGCCCTGGAATATCTCGACAACCGCCGGGTCCGCGTGCCGGAAATGACGCTTTCCAAATTCGAGGAGATCATTGCCGCCCGCATCGCGCTCGAGACACTCGCGGCAACCAGGGCCTTGCCGCATATCGACGCCGACCGGCTCGAACGTCTGCAGGTGATCGATACCGCGATCGACGACGCCTATGCGGCGAACGATCTGCTGCGTTCGACGGAACTCAACTTCCTTTTCCATCGTACGCTTTACGAGCCCGGAGCCAGTGGTGTCCTTCTCGATCTGATGGAGTCCGTCTGGTTGCGTCTCGGCCCGTTCATGCGGCTTGCCACGGCCAAGCTGGAAGAAAGCTACCGAATTGACCGGCATGCCGAGGCACTGGAGGCGATCCGGGCCAGGGATACAGTCGCGCTTTCGGCCGCAATCGAGGCAGACATTCAGGATGGGGTAGGCCACCTCGGGCGGCACTTCCTAAAGGAAGCAACTGTCGCCGCCCGATGATCTGTCGCGCTTGATGCACCGGGACGAGCGTCAGCCCCGATTGCGGAATGCCAAACGCATCTGCTTTTCAATTTCCACGAGAGCGAAGAACACGGCACCGATCCCGACGATCAGCAACCCGTCCTGCAGGGGAACGCTGTGCGTCCCGAACAGGGATTGCATGAAGGGCAGATAGGTGACGGCGAACTGGGCAACCGTTACCGAGATCACGCAGATCCAGACGACCTTCGTCCCGCGCACGGCCTGCCAGGTGAGCGATGTTCCGTAGATATTGCGGATGAAGAAGACATGGAAGATTTCCATGACGACCAAGGTGTTCATCGCCATCGTGCGTGCGAGCTCAATCGGATAACCCCTGTCCAGCGCGTAGAAGAAAATTCCGAAAACCGCAGCGGCAAAGAGTACGGAAACAAGCAGGACATGCCAGATGAGGTCGCCGGTCAAAAGCGGCTCGTCCCGCCGGCGCGGTGGTCGCCGCATGGTACCCTCTTCCGATGGCTCGAAGGCAAGCGCCAATCCGAGCGTAGTCGCCGTGACCAGATTGATCCAAAGGATCTGGACGGCCGTGACTGGGAGCGTCAGGCCGGCAAAGAGCGCAACAATGATGGTTCCCGCTTCGCCGGCATTCGTCGGCAGGGTCCAGCTGATCACTTTCTTGATGTTGTCGTAGACAGTCCGCCCCTCGCGCACTGCGGCGGCAATAGAGGTGAAGTTGTCGTCCGCCAGAACCAGCTCGGCTGCTTCCTTGGCTGCTTCGCTGCCCTTCACACCCATTGCGATGCCGGCATCGGCCCGCTTGAGGGCCGGCGCATCGTTGACACCGTCACCGGTCATGGCGACCGTCAAGCCCTGGGACTGGAGCGCGGTGACCAGCCGCAACTTGTGAGCCGGCGAGGTTCGAGCAAAGATGTCGGTCTCGGCTGCGGCGAGCGATAGCGTGGCATCGTCCATCCGGTCCAGATCCGCTCCGGTCAGCACACGATCGGTGTTCTTGAGCCCGATCATTCCGGCGATCGCCCGGGCCGTCGCAGCATGGTCGCCAGTAATCATCTTCACCCGGATGCCCGCCTGATGGCAGTCGGCGACCGCGACAATCGCTTCCGGGCGCGGCGGATCGATCAGGCCCACCAGGCCGATCAACGTCAGCGTGCCGGAAAGCTCGGTCTGGACAAGACGGGCACCGCTCTCTGGGGGAGCGCCTATGGCAACCGCAAGCACGCGCTGCCCTTCGGAGGCAAGGACCTCGACCATGTTTTCCCAATAGGGCGCGTCGAGTTGTGCCGACGAACCATCGGGCATGCGCTGGGTGGCGCAAAGATCGAGAACGGCCTCTGGTGCACCCTTCACATGGACATGCCTTTTGTTTTCGTCGTCGACATGAAGGACGGCCATATAGCGATGCGCGGCATCGAAGGGGATGGCATCGATCCGCCGCCAACCTGCGGTGAAGGGATCACTGCCGCCCCCGGTGATCTTGCCCGCAAGCGCCATCAAGGCCCCTTCCATGGGGTCGCCTTCCACCCGCCAGGCGCCATCAGCCGAATGCAGCACGGCGTCATTGCAGAGCCCGGCGGCACGCGCGAATTCGGAGAGAACCGCGTGGTCTTGCGGATCGACATCCGCGTCATTCCAGCGGACGGCACCTTCCGGTGCGTAGCCTTCTCCATCCACGGCATAGACATGGCGCGCCGCTACAAGGCTTGCGACCAGCATTTCGTTGCGCGTCAGCGTACCGGTCTTGTCCGTGCAGATCACGGATACCGAACCCAGTGTCTCGATCGCCGGCAGCCGTCGAACGATCGCATGGCGACCAGCCATCGCCTGGACACCGACGGCAAGTGTGATCGTCATGACCGCAGGGAGACCTTCCGGGATCGCTGCGACAGCGAGACCGACAATCGTCATGAACAGTTCATCGAAAGGCAGATGCCCGACAACCAGTCCGTAGGCGAGCAGCATGCCGGAAATGATCAGGATGAAGAGGGTCAGCCAACGTGCGAAGACATCCATTTGTCGAACGAGCGGCGTCGAGAGAGTCTCGACGGCCTCCAGCATCCCACTGATCTTGCCGATCTCCGTTGCCATGCCAGTCGCAACGACGACACCCTTGCCCGTCCCCGTGGCAACCAGCGTTCCGCTGAACAGCATGGAACTGCGATCACCCAGAACGGCATTGGCCGAGACGGCTTCATGGGTCTTGTCGACAGGCACCGATTCACCCGTCAGGGCCGCCTCCTCGACCTTCAGGCTTCGCGCTTCCAGCAGTCGCAGATCCGCGGGAACGCGATCTCCAGCCTCGACCAGCACGATATCACCCGGCACGAGATCGGCGGCGTTGACGGAAGTCCGGCGGCCGTCACGCAACACCGCGGCATGCGGCGCCAGCATGACCCTGATCGCATTCATCGCATCTTCGGCGCGACCTTCCTGCAGATAACCGACGACGGCATTGCCCAAGACGACCGCAACGATGACGCCCGTATCGATCCAGTGCTGCATGAATCCTGTGACCGCTGCGGAAGCCAGCAGGACGTAAATCAAGACATTGTGGAAATGCGCCAGGAAGCGGACGACAGCGCTGCGCCTTGGTGTTGCAGGCAGACGATTGGCGCCATGGACCTCCAGCCTTCGCTTGGCCTCCTCTGCCCCGAGCCCCGCGACATCCGTATCCATCGCCTGGAGCACCACCTGCGGCGGCAGGGCATGCGGCATCAAATCTGCGGTTCTGTCGTTCATCCCAGTCCTCTGCGCATTTCGATTGTCGAACAGGCCCGCTGAAGAATGGCCTCGGCAGCCCTTGCGGGCACTGCATCTCTGCTGACGTGCGGGAGAATGTCGTCAGGATAGGCCTCTCGCCTTGATCTATGACAATTCTGGACGATGCCGGCCTCGGCTTTGCGCCTCGAACGCCTGTCGGCGAGAACCAACCGGGAGGTGTGGAAGCACAGGCTCAGGCAAGCCTTGCATCTTAAAAGCAGGTCGTCCTGCGCGATGTCCACAGAACCGCCGGGAAGGACTTTGTGCCGGAAGGTGTTGAAAAGGTTGAGACGTATTGCCTCGATCGGCTGCATGCCAACCGGTGGAACACATTTGAGCACATTCGTTTCAGAACAAGAGGCCGATAGCGATGACGTCGATTTCCCTGCTCAGCCCAGCCCAGATCCGGGCGCTCCCCAACTCGACGGTTAGCTCCTGGTCAGACGACGAAATCAGCCAGCTGTCGAGCACGCAGGTCGGCGCCCTGACGTCGTCCCAGATCTCGGCGCTGCAGACAGAAGCCGTCGCAGGCCTGTCGACGTCGCAGTTGAAGGCAATCGCGCCCCGTTCGATCACCGGCCTGACGCTGGACCAGATCACCGCCCTGTCGACCGAAGATGTTTCAAGTCTGGTCGTCTCACAGATCGCGGCACTGTCGGCAAGCCAGCTTGGCGGTCTGTCTTCCGAGCAGTCTGAAGCCTTGACACCGGCACAGGTCGCCAGATTGACCGCAACGCAATTGAGCGCCTTCAGTACTGAAGATCTCGCGACGTTTTCTCCGGAAGACATGGCCGCGATCAACACGGCTGCCTTGAGAGGGCAATCTCCCGAAAGACTGGCGGGCCTGAGCACGACACAGATCGCGGCCTTGAAGCCGAACCATATCGCGACGCTCACGCCGACCCAGATCGCAGCGCTCACCCCCGCGCAAGTCGGCGCCTTCTCGACCCAGCAGATGGCAGCCCTGAGTGCAACCCAGGTTGCAGTGCTGAGCTCCGACCAACTTGGCGCGCTCTCCGCGACGCAAGTCGCGGCCATTTCGCCGCGCGCGATCACTGGCCTCTCGACCACACAAATTTCAGGTCTGGGCAATGAAAAAGTCGGTGCGTTGACCGCCGCGCAGATGGCAACGCTGACCTCGAAGCAACTGCCCGCGTTCAGCACCGAACAGGTGGCCAACTTCTCGACGAGCCAGATTGCGGCGATTAACCCACGCGCCATGTCGGGTCTTTCGGCAGACCAGATCGCGGCTTTGTCGCCGGATCAGATGGCAAGCCTCACCGGCACGCAGATCGCCGCTCTCACCCGCACACAGATGTCGGCCTTCAGCGACGACCAGCTGGCGGCACTCACCGCAACGCAGATCAGGGCGCTGAGCGCGACGCAGATCGCGGCCATACCGCCAGCGACCGTCGCAGGCTTTACCGCAACCCAGATCGCGGCTCTCACACCGAAGGCCGTCGCCGGACTGAATGCCGATCAACTCGCGGCATTGAGTATCGATCAGCTCAAGGGGCTCAGCACCTCTCAGGTCGCTGCCATGACCGCAACCCAGATCGGCAGCCTGTCGAGCGACAAGGTCGCTGGTCTTTCGCCGGCCCAGATCGGTGCGTTGAGTTCCTCTGCCGTCACGGGCCTTACGCCTTCGCAGATCTCCGCCCTGACCCCTGCTCAGATCGGGGCAATGTCGAGCTCGCAGATCTCTGCCCTGAAGACCACACAGGTCGCGGCCTTCACGGCAGACCAGATCTCCGGGTTGACGCCGACACAGATCCGCGGACTGACCGGCCCACAGATCGCTGCCATGTCCGAGAACTTCATCACGGGCTTCTCCGAGGACCAGATCGCAGCCTTGAGCGCGCGCGCTATCGCCGGAATGACGGCCGACCAGATTGGCGCGCTGTCGATGGATCAGCTCGATGCATTGAGCACCAGCCAGATCAGCGCGCTGAACGCCACCCAGATCGCGGCGATACCGGGAGAGGCCATTGATGCGATGAGCCCGGCGAAGATCGCAGCCATCAGTGCAAAGGCGATCACCGGTCTGACGTCGGAGAACCTGGCGTCGCTCGCGCCGACCCAGATCGCAGCCTTGACCGTCACCCAGATCAAAGGCCTCAAGGCCGATCAGGTCTCCAGTCTGACGGCATTCCAGACCGAAGCGATGACCAACAGTCAGATCAGCGCATTGACGGCGGCACAGCTGTCGGCTCTGTCGGTCAACGCCGTAAAGGCATGGTCACCCTCCCAGATCGGCGCCATCTCTTCTGCTTCGATCAGTGGACTGACCACTGATCAGATCACCGCGCTGAATGACAGCCAGATCGACGGTCTCACCGCAGCACAGATTTCACGGATGAATGGGCCGCAGATCGGCGCCCTGTCCAAGGAGCAGCTTGCAGCCTTGCTTCCGACCGAAATTGCGTCGATCTCCGCCAGCGCCGTCTCATCGATTTCGGCTGACAAGATCGACGGTTTGAGCCTGGAGCAGATCGCAAGGCTGACCACGGCTCAGATTTCGGCGATGAAAAGCGAGCAGCTGGTCGCCTTCACGCCCACGCAGCTTGCATCCTTGAGCTCCACCCAGCTGCAAGCCGTAACCTCCGCCCAGATCGCAGCGCTCTCTCCGAGCAACATCGCATCGCTTTCACGCGAGCAGATTGCCAGCCTCTCCGCACGCAGCATAGCGTCTCTGAGCACAGAACAGATCGCCGCCATGTCCGCCGATCAGATCGACGCCATGACGGCGACCCAGATTTCGGGCCTCACGGCAAGCCAACTCGACGCGATGCGCAAGGCTGATATTCTCGCTTTCCTGCCGGCCGAGATTGCAGCGATCAACCCCGGCGCCTTGAGCAGCCTTGATGCGGAGACCATCGCGGCACTCAGCATCGACCAGATCGCCGCCATGACCCCGGCACAGCTGGGCGCTCTGAGCGCCGACCAGGTCGCAGCGCTTACGCCAACCCAGCTCGATGCAATGAGCGCAAAACAGTTGGCAGGCTTTGGTGCAACGCAGGCGAAGGCGCTGACGACAGCGGCGCTGGGCGCGTTGACGCCGGAACAGATTGCCGGCCTGAGCACAGCCGCGATTGCCGCGCTCTCGACCACCCAGATCGCAGCCCTGTCGACAAACCAGATCGAAGCGCTGAACACCGCGCAGATGGGCGCGTTGACGGCGGCACAGGTGGCCGCGCTGACGCCGACCCAGCTGAGCAACCTGCCGGCAGCGAAGCTGGCAGCGATCAGTGCAACCGGCATAGCCGGACTGACCACCCAGCAGATCGCTGGTCTCGGTTCGGACCAGATCAGTGCCTTGACCGCGGCGCAGATCGCCGCCTTGACACCGGAACAGGTCGGCGCAATGACGCCCCAGCAGGTCACGCTCCTGTCGAACACCCAGATCGCAGCCTTGGGCGCCACTCAGGTCGCCGCACTGTCCAACGACAGTCTGGCCACTCTGACGAGCGAGAAAATCGCGGCACTGACAGTCAAGGCAATCCCTGGCCTGACGGCGACACAGATCGCCTCCATGTCGACCACGCAGATCGAAAGTCTGAGCCAGACCCAGATTGCCGCGCTCACCTCGACACAGATCGGAGCACTGTCGTCGGCACAGTTGGCAACCTTCTCCAACGCTGAACTCGCCGCGATCGCTCCTGCAGCGATTCCCGGACTATCGGCAGGAAACATCGCTGGCTTGAGCCAGGAGCAGATAGGTATCCTCACCGCCGCCCAAATCGGTGCCTTGACCTTCGATCAATTGAACGCGCTACGTCCGGATCAGCTGGGCGTCATGACCCCGACCCAGATCGGAGCCCTGACGGCGACCCAGCTCGCTTCGCTGTCGGCGGGGACCATTTCCGGTCTGACCACCACCCAGATCGCAGCCATTTCGACCAAGGCCATCCCCGGCCTGAGCACGGCGCAGATCGCAACGCTGACCGCCAGCCAGATCGATGCGATGACATCGGCGCAGTTCGGTGCTCTGAGTGCCAACCAGTTGTCAGCATTCAGTCCGACAGCACTCGAAACGCTGACCTCTGCGGACATAGCGGCCCTCTCGCCGAGTGCGGTAGGGGGGCTCTCGCCGGCGGTCTTCGCTACACTGCAGCCAGAGCAGATCGCATCCCTGACAACGGGTCAGGTGGCAGCGCTGAGCTATCACCAGCTTCGAGCGATGACCCAGGATCAGATCGGCGCCATGACGCCGGCACAGATCGGGGCGATGAATGCCGTCCAACTGGCAACACTGGGAACAGACCGGGTCGGCTGGCTGACAACGGATCAGATCTCGGCCATGGATCCCAAGGCAATTGGCGGTTTGAGCGTGGCCCAGGTCAGCGCCCTCACGGCCGCCCAGGCGGAAGCCTTGACACCTGCACAGGTCGCAGGGCTCAGTTCGACGCAATTGACGGCCATGGGCGCGAACAACCTGCGGACCTTCTCGGCCGAGGACCTGGCAGCCATCAGTCAGCAGGCGATCCCGGGGCTGACAGTCAGCCAGATCTCCAACATGACGTCATCGCAGCTTCAGGCGATCACGACGACACAGTCCAACTACCTGAGCCCGGACCAGATTGCCGCCGTGCTCGCGGCTTACCAAGCGGCTGGATCCTGAAGAGCTGGCTGAGGTCGGCCAGCGGCCGGCCTCATCTCAGTTTCGGATTGTGAACTGCACACGATCCGCCGGGAAACGGGTAACCGCATACTGAATCGGCCAGCCTGCCGGATCGGTATTGAGCGCACGGGTCACCAGCACGATCGCACCCGGCGTCAACTCAAGATGCATGACGTCATCCGGCTCAGCGTGGACGGCCGAGATCTCGGTAACCTCACGGACGTAGTCATCGACACCACAGCGAGAGAGCGCGCGGGTGATCGAACCCGTTGCGGCGAATGCCGTGTCGATGCCAGCAAACCGCTCTGCCGGAAACCACATGGTTGAGCGTGAGACGGCACGACCATCGGCCTTTCTGATGCCATCGAGCCTCAGGACCTCGTCGCCTGGATTGAGTTTCAGGCGCTTGACGAGATCGGCAGAGGCAGTTTCGCGAGCGGACGACAGCAGGATCCCCTTGAGATCCCGCGCCTGCTCGCCGATGCCTTCGCTGAAGCGGGTACGCCTACCGATCGGAAAATCGAACTTGTCGCGCTGTGTAATCATCGTGCCGCGCCCCTGGGCCGCCCGCACAATGCCTTCTTGGGCGAGCGCCGCCAGTGCCGCGCGCACGGTGTGTCGGTTGACACCAAATTCCTCAGCCAGCGCCGTTTCCGCCGGCACCATGCCCGTCGAGTCATAGAGACCTGTCAGGATATTGGCGCGGATCCGATCGGAAATCTGGCGCCAAAGGGCGACCCCCTTCTGTCTCTGCATCACGGAAATACCGGCTCCCTGTCACAAGCTTGTCACGACCACAAGTTACTCATACAGTAACTTGTATGGTTGTCTATATTACTAGACATTTCGAGGACTAACAATGGAAAAAGCCACCGACATCGATCGCGGCGCCCAGACCGCCAGGAAGCGGATCGTTGATCTGCTTGCCAGGGCCACGCTCACCGAACTTCAAGACGCCCTCACCGCCTTCGACCCGGCACCGGTTTACACCGCGCTGCGCGGCCCCGAGACCGGTCTCGTGATGGTCAAGGGCCGGATCGGCGGCGGTGGTGCACCCTTCAATCTCGGCGAAGCGACCGTGAGCCGCGCGAGCATTCGGCTCTCGGACGGCCGGATCGGTCATGGCTACCGGCTCGGAACGGACCGCAAGTCAGCACAGCTTTCGGCCGTGCTCGATGCTGTGGCGCAGGACGAAGCAGCCCGCGCATTGCTCGAAACACGCCTCTTGACACCGCTCGAAACACGCCTCGCGACGGAAGCCGAACGGCTCGAAGCCGAAACGGCCGCCACGAAGGTCGATTTCTTCACCATGGTTCGCGGAGAAGACTGATGCTCGAAATCACTGAAAGCCTCGACGGCGGCTTCCCGGATGCCGTCACCCATGCCCAACAGGTCTTCCGCAGCGTCATGGACGCCATGGCCCGCCCCGGCAGCATCGGTTTGGTCGACGTGACCGTCGCACCACCCGCCCCGCTCGGTATCGCGGCTGGCGCCCTGCTGCTGACGCTGTGTGACCACGACACGCCGATCTGGGTCACGCCTGTTCTCGCCAAGTCCGCCCTTTCAAACTGGATCGGCTTCCACACCGGCGCCAGCCTGACCTCCACGAAGTCCGACGCAAAGTTTGCCTTCGTCGAAGCAGGCGCGCCGGTCCCGTCGCTGACACAATTTGCGCTGGGAACCCAGGAATACCCCGACCGTTCGACGACACTGGTCATCGAGGTCCCATCGCTCGAGGGCGGCAAGCCTCTGCAACTGTCAGGCCCCGGAATTCGCGACACCGCCATCATCGCTCCGAAAGGTCTGCCCGAAACCTTCCTGCGCCAATGGGGCGACAATGGTGCCCTGTTTCCGCGCGGCGTCGACCTGGTGCTGACGGCAGGTCGACGCTTCATCGCGCTGCCGCGCACGACCAAGATCCGCGAGATGGAGGCCTGAGCCATGTATGTAGCCGTCAAGGGTGGCGAAAAAGCCATAGCCAATGCCCACAAGCTCCTCGCCGATCGCCGCCGTGGTGACAGATCGCTGCCGTCGATGACGATTGACCAGATCGTCGCCCAGCTCGGCCTCGCCGTCGACCGTGTCATGGCCGAGGCCTCGCTCTACGACTGCACGCTCGCAGCCCTCGCCCTCAAGCAGTCGCGCGGCGACATGATCGAGGCGATCTTCCTCCTGCGCGCCTACCGCACCACGCTGCCGCGCTTCGGCACGTCCCGTCCGATCGAAACGGCCGAGATGCGCGTCGAGCGCCGCGTCTCCGCCACCTATAAGGATCTGCCCGGCGGACAGCTGCTCGGCCCCACCTTCGACTATACCCATCGTCTCCTCGATCCCTCGCTGCTCGATGACGAGAGGGTGGATATGGGCGAGCAGCGCGAGGAAGGTCTGGATCCGGTCATGCGGGTTTCTGACATCCTTGACGGCGAAGGCCTGATCGAGCCGGATGGCGAGATGCCGGAGGATCATATCGCCGGCGACATCACCCGCGAGCCGATGGAATTTCCGATGCCCCGCGACCTGCGCCTCCAGGCGCTTGCCCGCGGCGACGAAGGCTTCCTTCTGGCACTCGGCTATTCGACCCAGCGCGGTTATGGCCGCACCCATCCCTTTGTCGGCGAAATCCGCATGGGTCTGGTCGAGGTCGAATTCGACGTGCCGGAACTCGGATTTGCGGTTTCACTCGGCGAGATCCGCGTCACTGAATGCCAGATGGTCAACCAGTTCAAGGGTTCGGCCAAGGCGCCGCCGCAGTTCACCCGCGGCTATGGTCTCGTTTTCGGCCAGAGCGAACGCAAGGCCATGTCGATGTCGCTCGTCGACCGGGCGCTCCGCACCCAGGAATTCGGCGAGGATGTCGTGGCACCTGCCCAGGACGAGGAATTCGTAATCTCCCATTGCGACAACGTCCAGGCAACCGGTTTCGTCGAGCATCTGAAGCTGCCGCATTACGTCGACTTCCAGGCCGAACTCGATCTCGTCCGCCGTATGCGGGCAAAGCACGACGCCAACAAGACAGATCCGACCGACCTGAAGGAGGCCGCAGAATGACCGCGCCGGCAACCGAACTCGCGACCTATAACTTCGCCTATCTGGACGAACAGACCAAGCGCATGATCCGGCGCGCGATCCTGAAGGCGATCGCCATCCCCGGCTACCAGGTACCTTTCGCCAGCAGAGAAATGCCAATGCCCTATGGCTGGGGCACTGGCGGCGTGCAGGTGACAGCCTCGATCATTGGCCGCGACGACACGCTGAAGGTCATCGATCAGGGCGCCGACGACACGACAAATGCCGTGTCCATCCGCGCCTTCTTCCAAAAGGTCGCAGACGTCGCCGTCACCACCAAGACAAGCGAAGCGACGATCATCCAGACTCGTCACCGCATTCCCGAAGAAAAGCTGAGGGAAGGCCAAGTGCTGGTCTACCAGGTGCCGATCCCGGAACCGCTGCGTTTCCTCGAACCGCGCGAGACCGAGACCCGCAAGATGCATGCGTTGGAAGAATACGGCCTCATGCATGTGAAGCTCTACGAAGACATCGCCAGGCATGGCCGCATCGCCACGACCTATGCCTATCCGGTGAAGGTCGAGGGCCGCTACGTCATGGACCCGTCGCCGACGCCGAAATTCGACAATCCGAAGATGCACATGTCGGAAGCCCTGCAGCTCTTCGGCGCAGGCCGTGAAAAGCGCATCTATGCGGTCCCGCCCTACACCGACGTCGTCAGCCTCGACTTCGAGGACCACCCATTCGAGATCCAGACCTTCGACAAGCCCTGCGCGCTCTGCGGCGCCCACAATGTCTATCTCGACGAGGTCGTGCTCGACGACAAGGGAGGGCGGATGTTCGTCTGCTCCGATACCGACCATTGCGAGACGCGCCAGGCCGAGGGCCATGTCGGCGAAATGCTCGCGAAGAACAAGGAGGCCGCCGAATGAGCGACCAGCCGCTTCTGAAAGTTCGCAACCTCTCCAAGTTCTATGGCAACCGCATCGGCTGCTCGAACGTCTCCTTCGATCTCTGGCCGGGAGAAGTGCTCGCCATCGTCGGCGAAAGCGGCTCGGGCAAGACGACGCTTCTGAACTGCCTCTCGACCCGGCTGATGCCGACGACCGGCAGCGTCGACTATCACATGCGCGACGGCCAGTACCGCGAGCTCTATCACATGGGTGAAGCCGAGCGACGCTTCCTGATGCGCACCGACTGGGGCTTCGTGCACCAGAACCCCGCCGATGGTCTTCGCATGACGGTCTCTGCCGGCGCCAATGTCGGTGAACGTCTGATGGCCGTCGGTGATCGCCACTATGGCCGCATCCGCCAGACCGCCAGCGAATGGCTGGAGCGCGTCGAGATCTCGACCGACCGCATCGACGACCAGCCGCGCGACTTCTCCGGCGGCATGCGCCAGCGTCTGCAGATCGCCCGCAATCTCGTCACCGGCCCGCGTCTGGTCTTCATGGACGAGCCGACCGGCGGCCTCGACGTCTCGGTCCAGGCGCGCCTGCTCGATCTCGTCCGCGGCCTGGTCAATGACCTCGGCCTGTCCGCCATTGTCGTCACCCACGACCTGGCCGTGGCCCGTCTTCTGTCCCACCGCATGATGGTGATGAAGGACGGCAACGTCATCGAACACGGCCTGACCGACCGCGTGCTCGACGATCCGCGCGAACCTTACACCCAGCTGCTCGTATCCTCGATCCTGCAGGTCTGACGGAGATATCAATGGCCACGCCCCTCATTGTTTCGGAAGTATCGAAAAGCTTCACCATGCACTTACGCGGCGGGCTCGTCCTGCCGGTCATCTCCAACGTATCTTTCTCGGTGGCAGCCGGGGAATGCGTCGTGCTCGGCGGCCCCTCTGGCATCGGCAAGAGCTCGATCCTCAAGATGCTCTACGGCAACTACGCCGTTGATCAGGGACAGATCCTGGTCAATCACGGCGGCCGCATCGTCGATATCGCCAGCGCCGATCCGCGTACGGTGCTCGAAGTCCGGCGCGGCACACTCGGCTATGTCAGCCAGTTCCTGCGCACGGTCCCGCGTGTCTCAACACTCGACGTGGTGGCCGAACCGCTCGTCGCTCGCGGCATTGCAGTTGAGGAAGCGCGTGACCGCGCGAGCGAACTCCTGAGCCGGCTAAACTTGCCGCGCGATCTCTGGCAGTTGCCCCCCTCGACCTTCTCCGGCGGCGAGCAGCAGCGCGTCAATATCGCACGCGGCTTCATCACGGATCATGCCGTGCTGTTGCTGGACGAGCCCACCGCCTCGCTCGATGCGACGAACCGCGCCGTGGTCGTCTCGATGATCCGCGCCAAGAAGGAAGCAGGCGTCGCGCTGCTCGGCATCTTCCACGACGAGGAAGTCCGCGAGGCCGTGGCCGACCGGATCCTCGACGTCATGCAGTTTTCGCCGCGAAAGGCTGCCGCATGACGAAGAAGCTCGGGGTCGCTCCCCTCATCCACGAGACGGCACGGGTCGTGAATTCGACGCTTGGCCGCTACACGGAAGTCGCCGATCGTTGCCGCCTCGAAGACGTGGAAATGGGCGACTACTCCTACATCATGCAGGACGGCTCCATCTGGTGTGCGACGGTCGGCAAGTTTGCCAACATCGCGGCCGCCGTGCGCATCAACGCGACCAACCATCCGACCTGGCGCCCAACGCTGCACCACTTCACCTATCGCGCGGCGGACTATTTCGACGGTGCCGAGAACGATCACGACTTCTTCGCCTGGCGTCGCGAAAACCGCGTCGTGATCGGCCATGACGTCTGGATCGGTCACGGGGCAACTGTCTTGCCAGGCGTCACCGTTGGCGACGGTGCGGTGATCGGCGCCGGCGCCGTCGTGTCACGCGATGTAGCCCCCTACACAATCGTCGGTGGAGTCCCGGCCAGGCTCATCCGTGAACGATTTCCAAAGTCAGTTGCCGAACGCATGCAGGCGCTCGCCTGGTGGGACTGGGATCACGACCGGCTGTTCGCCGCACTCGACGATTTTCGTCACATGGACACTGAAGCTTTCCTCGAAAAATACGCCTAATCGCAAATATTTCAGAGGCTTACACAGTTTAACAAATTCTACACAATTCTGACATTCCGGCTTCACGCACCAGCGTTAATGCATTCCCAGCACCGCAATCAATGACGGCGAAGGAAAGACGATGCTCTTCAGGCTGGACAATCTCACCCGCCAGTTCGGGACAACCAAGGCCGTGGACTCGGTGACCCTCGAGATCCCCGCCGGCCAGATGGTTGGTGTGATCGGCCGTTCGGGCGCCGGCAAGTCGACACTGCTGCGCATGATCAACCGCCTGGTCGATCCGACCTCGGGCAGCATCCGTTTCGACGATCTCGAGATCTCCAATCTGCACGGCACGGCGCTGCGCAACTGGCAGCGCGACTGCGCCATGATCTTCCAGCAGTTCAACCTCGTGCCACGTCTCGACGTGCTGACGAATGTACTGCTTGGCCGCCTGAACCATCGGTCGACAACCCTTTCGATCCTCAACGTCTTCACCCGCGAAGAGCGCCTGATGGCGATCGCCGCCCTCGAGCGGCTCGGCATCGAGCAAACCGCCCTGCAGGCAGCCGGAACGCTATCCGGTGGCCAGCAGCAGCGCGTCGCGATTGCTCGCGCCCTGATGCAGTCACCGAAGATGATCCTCGCCGACGAGCCGATCGCCTCGCTCGACCCGTTGAACGCCAAGATCGTCATGGATGCGCTGCGCGACATCAACGAGCGCGAAGGCATCACCGTCATGACCAACCTGCACACGCTCGACACCGCCCGCAACTACTGCGAGCGCATCATCGGCATGGCGCGGGGCCGCGTCGTCTTCGACGGCACGCCAGCAGAGCTCACGGCCGAGGCAGTGCACGAAATCTACGGCGCCGACCAGCATGGTGCCGGCATCGATGAAACGATGACCTCGACGAGCATCAACATCGCGCATCAGGACAACGAACAACGCAAGATCCCATCCGCTGGCCTGCGCCCTCTCGCCGTTGCCGAGGCCTGAGCCACGAAGATCGCTGGCCCTGCGACAAGGGCAATACCGCAAGACATTCCCTCATCCTACGAAACAGGAGATGCACTCATGTTGAAGAAGACCCTGCTCGCCACGGCGGCTCTCGTTGCTCTGGCTTCCAGCGTTCACGCCGAAGACCTCAAGGAATTCCGCATCGGCATTCTCGGTGGCGAAAACGAAGCCGACCGTCTGCGCAATTTCCAGTGCATGACCGAAAAGCTTCCGGCCGCTCTCGGCGTCGAGAAGGTCTCGCTCTTCCCGGCCGCCGATTATGATGGCGTCGTTCAGGGCCTGCTTGGTGGCACGCTCGATTACGCCGAGCTCGGCGCTTCTGCCTTCGCCAAGGTCTACCTCGCCAAGGAAGACGCCGTAGAGCCGATCCTGACCACCGTCCAGACCGACGGCTCCAGCGGCTACTACTCGATTATGGTTGCCCGCAAGGATTCGGGCATCACCAAGATCGAAGACGTCAAGGGCAAGAAGCTTGGCTACGCCGATCCGGACTCGACCTCCGGCTACCTCGTCCCCCTCGTCACCCTGCCGGAAGCCCTCGGCGCTCCGGTCGACCAGGTCGTCGCCTCCACCGGCTTCGGCGGCGGCCATGAGAACCTGGTTCTCGAAGTCGTCAAGGGCACCTTCGACGTCGGCACCACCTGGGGTTCGGGCGTTGGCGATTTCAAGGACGGTTACTCTTCTGGCAACCTGCGCAAGATGGTCGACAAGGGCGTCCTGAACATGGACGACCTCGTCGAAGTCTGGAAGTCCCCGCTGATCCCGAACGGCCCGATCGTTGTCCGCACCTCGATGAACGACGACATGAAGACCAAATTCAAGCAGTTCATGGTCGATCTTCCGAAGTCTGATCCGGCCTGCTTCTCGGCAGTCCAGGGGGGCGACTTCTCGGGCTACACCGAAGTCAACGTCGACTTCTACAAGCCGATCATCGACGCCCGCAAGGCAACCATCGGCGGCTGATCGCTGACGAAACCAATAGGACCGCCGGCCGGGACACCGCCGGCGGTCTTTCCTTGAAGTCTTTTCCAAAGGATTTGCGGTGATGGCCATGACGGCGACACAGCCCACCCTGAGCGAGCGCGGCGCAGTCGTCGAGCGCCATTGGCAGGAACTGGCGGCGAAACGGCGCATCTATACCGGCCTTGGCGCGGTGATCCTGCTCCTCGCCGTGACCGGTTCGCTCTGGTTCGCCAACGACACCAATGCCGGCAAGTTTTTCGACCGCCTGCCCTACCTTTTTGACTTCGTGGGCGAACTCGTCCCCCGCGACGGTTGGGAGATCTGGCGGGCCCTGTTCGACCTGCCCTCCCCCTATGACGACGGCAGCTTGAAATACAATTATCCGGAGGGTCGGTTCTACATCACCGACAGCCTCTACATCCCCGAATACTTCCACAAGATGCTGGAGACGGTGAACATCGCGCTCCTGTCCACCGTGATCGCGATGATCTTCGGCTATGCGCTCGCCTTCCTTGCAGCCAAGAACACCATGCCGAGCGCCTGGATCCGCTGGCCGGTGCGCCGTTTCATGGAGATCTTGCGCGCCTTTCCGGAAGTGGTCATCGCAGGTTTCTTCCTGGCCATCCTTTCGCTTGGTCCCATCCCTGCGATCATCGCGGTGACGATCCACACGATCGGCGCACTCGGCAAGATGTTCTTCGAAGTCATTGAGAATGCCGACATGCGGCCGGACGAAGGTCTGCGAGCCGTCGGCGCCAACTGGTTCGAGCGCGTCTGGTTTGCCATCACGCCTCAGGTCATGCCGAATTTCATGAGCTACTTCCTGCTGCGCATAGAAATCAACGTACGCGCCTCGACGATCATTGGCGCAGTCGGCGGGGGCGGCATCGGCGAAGCCTTGCGCCTTTCCATCGGTCAGGGCCACGAGGCCAAGACGCTCGCAATCATCCTGCTGCTTTTGTCGACAGTCATCGCTGTCGACCAGTTCTCCGCATGGCTGCGCCGCAAGCTCGTCGGCGAGCAGTCTTTCCAGTCGGTCACGTGAGGTTTCGATGTCCATGATGAACGCTGCCGAACTGAACCGTCTGGCCGAACGCTATCCGCAGGTGCTGGAGCGCAGCCTCTGGCAACGCTACCGCATTCCAGCTTCGCTTGGCATTCTGACCTTCTACTTCCTCTTTTGCTGGTGGTTCTTCGCCATCGGCAAAACGATGTCGGAGGCCAATTGGGGCATCGCCGGCAACTACCTTGCCGACTGGGTCTCCTATGAGATACGCCCGGAATTCGACATCGACCGCGACGGGGCCTTGACGATCAATTATCCGCGCTTCGATCCCATCGGACCAAACCCGAACCCGGACTGGATCGAGACGAAACGCGAAACGATCACCCGGTCCGAACCGCAGCCCCCTGCAGCAGCCGCGCCGGCCCCGGCAACCTCCACGCCGAACTCGACATTCAGCTTCATGGCGTCCCCGAATCCGCAGGCATCAACTGCGACCTCGGGTACCGAGACCAATGTCGCCACAGCGCAAGCAACCTCCGAGGAAGTGATCACCGAAGCACAGGTGGCACTCTCCGGCACGGCCCGTATCGACATTGCCGGTGATCGCGTCACACTTGTTCGCGGCGAAGAAACGGTGAGCCTGTTGCTCGATCCCGCCAGGGACACCGTGACGGTCGAAGGCGCACGTCCCGACTGGGTGGAACAGCGCCTCGAAGGCGGCCGCGTAATCGCCTATTTCGGCTCGGCCGGCTGGCTCGACGTCTCCTCGGATCGCGTCCGCGTCCGCAAACGCTTCTTCGGCTGGGAAAATTTCATCTTTGATACCAACTCGCCCTTCTTCGGCCTCTCATCGGGTGAAGTCTGGCAGACAATAACCTCCGGCGAACGAATCGATCCGAAGATGAGCAATCTGGCACTCGCCTGGAACAACATTCTGTATAATGCCTCCTGGCAGCATCTCGACGTCTGGACGAAGCTCCTGCAGACCATCGTCATGGCCTTCATGGGCACGCTGCTCGCCATGCTGGTCGCCTTCCCGCTCTCCTTCATTGCGGCGCGCAACATCACCCGCAACCGGCCGGTCAACCAGATCACCAAGCGCTTCTTCGACTTCGTTCGGTCGGTCGACATGCTGATCTGGGCGCTGTTCTTCACCCGCGCCTTTGGCCCTGGGCCGCTTGCCGGCATCTCGGCAATCTTCGTCACTGACACCGGCACGCTCGGCAAGCTTTATGCCGAGGCGCTGGAAAACATCGACGATAAGCAGCGCGAGGGGGTGAAGTCTGTCGGAGCGCCGGCAGCGGCCGTCCAGCGCTTCGGTGTACTGCCGCAGGTGATGCCGGTTTTTGCCTCCCAGGCCCTCTATTTCTGGGAATCGAACACACGATCGGCAACCATCATCGGCGCGGTCGGCGCAGGTGGCATCGGCCTCAAACTCTGGGAAGCCATGCGCACCAATTCCGACTGGGAAAATGTCGCCTACATGGTGCTCCTGATCTTGATCGTGGTGTTCCTATTCGACGGCATCTCCAATAGCCTGCGCTCCCGCCTAATGGGCAAGAGCCGCCACTGATTCTTAAGGGCGCGGGGTCCGTTTCCGCGCCACTACACACGAAAGACATACCCTTGCGTTACGCCCTATACTTCGCACCCTGCGCCGACGCACCGCTGAGCCAGACGGCAGCGGCTTGGCTGGGACGCGATGCCTTCACCGGGATTGAACATCCAAGAACGGCCGAAACGGATTTTCCGGCGGAAGAACTGGATGCCCTGACGGCCGATCCCCGGCGATACGGCTTTCACGCGACGCTCAAGGCGCCCTTTCACCTGGCCGAAGGCGTGAGCGAAGCTGATTTGCTTGCCGAGTTTGCCGCGTTCGCCGCGAAAACGGTGGCCTTCGAAGTCCCCTCGGTTATCGTCGGCCAGCTTGGGCCGTTCTTCGCCCTGGTTCCCGAGACACTTCATCCGCCGCTGCAGCAATTCGCAGCCGATGTCGTAGAAACCTTCGAGCCCTTCCGCGCCCCGCTCTCCGAAGCGGATGTCGCAAGGCGCAAGCCGGACAGCCTGCCTCCGCGCCAGCGCGAAAACCTGATGCGCTGGAGCTATCCTTATGTCTTTGACGAGTTCCGTTTCCACATGACGTTGACCGGGCCTGTATCCGACGCCCAGTCGCCTGCCATGGCCAATGTGCTCAACCTCCGCTTCGCCGAATTCAACGGCCGCCCCCTCCGGATCGATGGCCTCGCGCTCTTTATTGAGCCTGAGCGTGGCGCCCCCTTCCTTGTCCATTCATGGCTGCCTTTAAAGGCAGCCCAACAAAACGGCTGACCCCATGTCCGAACAGATCTTTTCCAACGCCCGCATCGTTCTCGAAGACCGGATCCTAGACGGAAGCGTCGTGATCCGTGACGGTCGTGTTGCCGCGATCGACGAGGGTTCGAGCCGCAGCGGCGAGGACTTCGGCGGCGATTATCTGATCCCCGGCCTGGTCGAGCTCCACACGGATCACCTGGAATCACACTATTCCCCCCGCCCCGGCGTGCGCTGGCACATGACCTCGGCCATTCAGGCCCATGATGCGCAGATCGTCACCTCGGGCATCACCACCGTCTTCGATTGCCTGCGCATGGGCTCCGACGAGGACGGCGGCTTCGACAAGGGCGAGATGCGCGACATGGCAGACGCCATTCAGGCCGCGGAACGGGACGACAGGCTCAGGGCCGAGCACCTGATCCACCTGCGCTGCGAGGTCGCCTCCGACAACGTGCTTGAGCATTTCGCTGACTTCGAGAACGATCCGCATGTGCGTCTCGTCTCGTTGATGGACCATTCGCCGGGCCAGCGTCAGTTTCAGACGATGGAACAGTACACACTCTACTACAAAACCAAGCGTGGCCTGACTGACGAGCAGTTCGCCCGCTTCGTCGAAAGCCGGCTTTCGCTCTCCGAGCGTTATTCAGCCCTGCATCGCGACACTCTCGCCAGGTCCTGCGCCGGGCGCGGTATCACGGTCGCAAGCCATGACGACGCGACGCTGGCCCATGTCGAAGAGGCCAAGGGACACGGCGTCAAGCTCGCCGAATTCCCGACCAGCATCGAAGCCGCCGAAGCCTCGCACCAGTCGGGCATGAGCGTGCTCATGGGCGCCCCCAACGTTGTCCGCGGTAAATCGCATTCCGGCAACATCGCCGCCCGTGATCTGGCCAAGCGCGGTGTGCTCGACGTCCTCTCGTCCGATTACGTGCCGCTGAGCCTGCTGCATGCGAGCTTCGTGCTGGCCGACGAGATCGACGGCATCTCTCTGCCCCAGGCGATCGCCATGGTGACGGCGACGCCCGCGCGGACGGTGAGCCTTGACGACCGTGGGCGGATCGCCCCGGGCCTTCGCGCAGATCTCGTGCGTGTGCGCCGTGACGAAGGCGTGCCAGTGATCCGCGCCGTGTGGCGAGAAGGGCGGCGGGTCGCGTGATGACGCACGCCGCATCAAACGCATCTTTGGAAAAAGCCACCGGAACTCTCGTCGTCGTCGTCGGCCCGAGCGGTGTGGGCAAGGACAGCCTCCTGGACATTGCCCGCCGACACTTCACCGACCGGGATGACGTCCGCTTCGTGCGACGGACCATTACGCGCCCAGAAGAGACCGGCGGCGAAGTCCATGACGCTGTCAGCCCCGAAACTTTCGAACGGCTTGTCAGCTCCGGAGCATTTGCCGTGAGCTGGAAGGCCCACGGCCTTGGCTACGGCATTCCGCTCGATGTCCGTACGGACCTCGCTCAAGGACGCACGCTGATCGTCAACGGATCCCGCTCCGCCCTTGCAAGCGTGCACGCGGCCTTCCCCAATCTCGTGGTGGTCAATGTGACCGCACGCGCCGACGTGCTGGCAAAGCGCCTCGCAGCCCGCGGTCGCGAGACGACAGAGGAAATCGAAGCCCGCCTCACCCGAACCACTGCCCCCCTCCCCGCAGATCTCACAGTCATCACCATCGACAACAGTGGTGATCTGGAACGGGCTGGCAACGAGCTTGTGCAAATGATCGAGGGATTTTTGCACACTGAGTGATGGTGAGCCCAGGTGGCCAAGCGCGACCGCGCACGATACCGACCCATTCGAACCCACGATACCCTTGCGAGTATGCCGCATTTCGAGTGCGGTGCTTTCGACCACTCAGCCACCTCTCCGGTCACATTGGTCGGCGCTCAGTGGCGCGGGCTGTCTCATAGCGGCAACTCACCCCCCATGCAAGAGCGAATATGACGGTTTTTCCGGCTTTTGTCTTGACACCTAGAATGCCCTCACGTATGCGAGCCTCGACTAAAAGCGTGGGTGAACTGCGCCTTGTGTTCTTCGCGATACGCGAAGTTGAACTGGCGGAACGAAGGTTCCGCTCCTCCGACTGGCAAAAAGACGGCCCCTCGCAAGGGGAGAGCCGGAACGAACATGAAAGGATAAACAATGTTCGCAGTCATCAAAACCGGCGGTAAGCAGTACCGCGTTAACGCCAACGACGTGCTGACCATCGAAAAGCTGGAAGCCGAAGCTGGTGCAACCATCGAATTCACCGAGATCCTGATCGTCGGCGAAGGCGAAACAGCGACCATCGGCGCGCCCTTCGTGGCTGGCGCCAAGGTCACGGCCGAAGTTGTCGAACAGATGCGTGGCAAGAAGGTCATCGCCTTTAAGAAGCGTCGTCGTCAGAACTCTAAGCGTTCGCGCGGCCATCGTCAGCACCACACTGTGGTGCGCATCACCGATATCGTCGCAGCCTGAAACGCTGATAACTAGGTTTAAAGGAGCAATCCAATGGCACACAAAAAAGCTGGCGGTTCCTCGCGCAACGGTCGCGATTCCAATTCCAAGCGCCTCGGCGTGAAGAAGTTCGGCGGCGAAGCCGTCATTCCGGGCAACATCATCGTGCGTCAGCGCGGTACGCAGTGGCATCCTGACGCCAATGTCGGCATGGGCAAGGATCACACCGTATTTGCGCTCATCGAAGGCAATGTCGCGTACCGTACCAAGGCCAATGGCAAGGTATACGTGTCCGTAATGCCGAAAGCCGAAGCAGCAGAATAAAGCCGGTAGCGTTTAAAAAACAGCCGGTGTCTCATCGACCCGGCTGAGCTCGCAAGGTTCAGTTTTGAGAAAAAGGGGGAGATGGGACACCATCTCCCCCTTTTTCTTGTCCAACGAAGGAGACTGAACCATGCAAAGTCTGATGTTGAGGGATGACCAATCACGGTCACCCGACGAACAGCCAAGGCCCGATCGGCCGAGGAGCGATTGCCCTGTCTTATTGTCGCAAAGGCTCGTCCTGCGCGCACCCCACATCGAAGACATCGACGCCCTTGCCCATCTCGCCAATAACGCCGCCATCGCCACCATGGTGGCGCGCATGCCGCATCCCTACACGGCGAAAGACGCGGCCGACTTCGTGCGACGCACGAATATCGGCGAGATCGGCAAGTGCGTCTATGCCATCACCAAAGCGGACAATGGCGAGTTCCTCGGTTGCTGCGCGATGGAGCCCAACCCTGTCGACGATACGACGCTGGAATTGGGCTACTGGCTAGGCGAACCCTACTGGAACAAGGGGTATGCCACCGAAGCGGCCCATGCGCTGATCGACATGGCGTTTCGGACCCGGGAATGGGTATCTCGCATCGATGCGCGCTGCCGGGTGACCAACATCGCTTCGCGCCGCGTCATCCAGAAGTCGGGCTTCCAGTTCCAGGGCACCGGCATGGTCGGTAACCTCGCCATGGGCGGCACCGTCCCCGTCGAATGGTACAGGCTCGACCGCAAGACCTGGCTGTCGCTTAAGAGCTGGGGAGAGATGCGATGAGCGCGATGCTGGCAGAAAGGCCGGCGATCAAGTCGGCAGTACCAGGCCCCTGCCCGGTCATCGAAACGGAGCGCCTCGTCCTGCGTCCCCACCGGATGCAGGACGCGGATGCGATCGCTGCCTCGCTCAGCGATTTCAGCGTCGTCCGCATGTTGACGCGCGTGCCGGCTCCCTATGATCGGGAGGACGGTCGCGACTGGCTGAACATGGTGACATCAGGGTTGAAACCCGACTGGCATCTCGCCCTCACGCTCGACGGCGTACATGTCGGCGTGGCCTCCCTGGAGCTCCGGCACGGCCTCTGGCACATCGGCTACTGGCTGAATCGCTTCTACTGGGGCCGTGGCCTTATGACGGAAGCAGTGGACGGAGCATTTGAGCGCTTCTTCCAGCGTATGCCGCAGGCCGAGATCCTCGGTGGCGCCTTCGCCGATAACCCGGCCTCTCTGCGTCTGCTGGAGGCACGCGGCTTTCGGACCATTGGCGTCCGGGATGTCTACTCGAAGGCACGCAACGCCATGGCACCGCTTGTGGAGTCACGGCTCTCGCAAGCAGACTTTGCAGCGCGCTGACGCAAAGCATAGCCGACAATGCTCCGGGCGTTCACCGCCCGGAGTTCATGTCCCCGCGAGCTCTACCCAGACCGGAAAATGGTCTGAGCCGCGAGCAGAATTGTCCACCCGGCAGGCCTTCAGGCGATGAACGAGGCCTCCACTGACGAAGCAGTAGTCCAGATGCATGCGACGCCACCCATCCTCGCTGATCCAGCTGTAACCGTCCGCCGGGCGGGCCTTCAGATGGGCTTCGGCATCCGTCGCATAGCCGGCCCGCGGCGCGCGTCCGTAATACGCATCGTTCCGACCGACCATGGCCACGTATTCGGGGCTTTCGGGCTGCATGTTGAAATCGCCCATGATCAAAAATTCCGCCGGCAGCGGCGGATCCGAAACCGCAAATTCGACGGCACCGGTCAAGGCGCCGCCTTCGTTGATGAAATGGCAGGCACGCTCCTTGAGAAAGGCGATCTGTGCCAGCCGCTCGTCAGGCGACACATGGTCAAGGTGAACGGAATAGACGCGCAAGGCCCCGCCCGGCGCATCAATGACTGTCTCCAGCGCGCCGCGCTGAAGGTTGAGCTTGTCGAAGGTGCGGTTGCGCGGCAGAAGCAGGTTGCGGCTGGCCCGGATCGGATAACGCGACAGCACCATGTTGCCGAACTGGAAGCGCCGTTCGTGAAGCCGCCCCTCGATCGTGGTATGATCCACCAGCACGTCGCAGGCCGGGCCGAAGGCCGCAAAGTAGTCCGGAAACAATGCGGAAAAGGTCTCGACCAGATCGGCGTATCCGTTACGACTGTAGCCTCGGGTCACTTCCTGCAGAGCGATCACATCCGCACCTCGTATGCTCTCGGCGATACGCACAGGATCAAAACGCCCGTCCTGGCCAAAGCCATACTGGATGTTGTAGCTGACGAACTTCACGATACTCTTTGACCTCCGCGTCAAGCGGCTATATCGATGGCCGCAACTCTCCGCGCAGAACCTGACAGAAGAATTGACGGCAGCAAGATGAAATTTCTCGACGAGGCTAAGGTATATATTCGCTCCGGCGACGGCGGCGGCGGTGCTGTGTCATTTCGGCGCGAAAAGTTCATCGAGTTCGGCGGACCTGACGGCGGCGACGGCGGTCGTGGCGGTGACGTCTGGGTCGAGGCCGTCAACGGGCTGAACACCCTCATCGACTTCCGCTTCCAGCAGCATTTCAAGGCCAAGACCGGCACCCACGGCATGGGCCGCAACCGCACCGGCGCCAATGGCGACGATGTGACGCTCAAAGTTCCGGTCGGCACTCAGATCTTCGAGGAAGACAACGAAACCCTGATCGTCGACATGACGGTCGAGGGCCAGCGTTTCCGCATCGCCAAGGGCGGCAATGGCGGCTTCGGCAACACCCATTTCAAGACCGCGACCAATCAGGCACCGGACTGGGCCAATCCGGGCCTCGAAGGTGAGGAAAAGACCGTCTGGCTGCGGCTGAAGCTGATCGCCGATGCTGGTCTCGTCGGGCTGCCCAATGCCGGCAAGTCGACATTCCTGGCATCCGTCACCCGTGCCCGGCCGAAGATCGCCAACTATCCCTTCACGACATTGCACCCCAACCTCGGCGTTGCAACCATCGACGAACGCGAGTTCATCCTCGCCGATATTCCGGGCCTGATCGAAGGCGCCCATGAAGGTGTCGGCATCGGCGACCGTTTCCTCGGCCATGTGGAGCGCACCCGTGTTCTCCTGCATCTCGTTTCCGCTCAGGAAGAAGAGGTCGGCAAGGCCTACAAGACGGTGCGCTATGAGCTCGATGCCTATGGCGGCGGCCTGGATGACAAGCCGGAAATCGTTGCCCTCTCGCAGATCGACGTGCTCGACGAAGCGGAACTGAAGAAGAAGTCGGCGGAATTGAAAAAGGCCTGCGGCCAGACACCGCTTCTGCTCTCGGCCATCACCGGCAAGGGCATGACGGATGCACTGCGGGCCCTGCGCGATGTCATCGTCGCTGCCCAGGGCAACCAGCCCCTGCCCGAAAAGCGCGAGAAGAACCGCCGCAAGCGGGGTGACGACGGAAATCTGGAAGCCGGCCTCGACGACGGAGAAGGCGACGATTGATGTCCACCCGGCTCCGCTCGCTCTCCCGCGTCAAGCGGGTCGTCATCAAGATCGGATCCGCCCTTCTGGTCGATCGCGGTTCCGGGATCCGCAAGCAATGGCTCGATGCGATCTGTGACGATATCGCAGCCCTGAAAGCCCGTGGGACCGACGTTCTCGTCGTCTCCTCGGGCGCTATTGCGCTCGGCCGCACCGTGCTCGACATGCCCTCCGGCGCCCTCAAGCTTGAGGAGAGCCAAGCCTGTGCTGCGGTTGGCCAGATCGCGCTTGCCCGTCATTGGTCGGAGAGCCTGTCTCGCCACCAGATCGTCGCCGGACAGATCCTGCTGACGCTCGGCGACACCGAGGAACGCCGGCGCTATCTGAACGCCCGCGCCACCCTCAGCCAGCTCTTGAAGATCGGCGCCATCCCGATCATCAACGAGAACGACACCGTCGCCACGACCGAAATCCGCTACGGCGATAACGACCGCCTGGCAGCCCGAGTAGCGACCATGGCCGGTGCCGACCTGCTTGTGCTGCTCTCCGATATCGACGGCCTCTATACGGCCCCGCCGCACCTCGATCCTGAGGCACAGTTCCTCGACACGATCGAGGAAATCACGCCCGCAATCGAAGCCATGGCCGGAGGGGCTGCCTCCGAACTCTCCCGTGGAGGCATGCGCACCAAGATCGATGCCGGCAAGATCGCGACCAGCGCCGGTTGCGCCATGATCATCGCTTCCGGCAAGACGATGAACCCGCTGTCATCGATCGAGAACGGAGCCCGCCATTCCTGGTTTGCGGCCTCCAAGTCGCCCGTGACGGCACGCAAGACCTGGATCGCAGGTCAGCTCCAGCCGGCGGGAACGATTCAGGTCGACAACGGCGCCGAAGGCGCGCTGCGCTCGGGCAAGAGTCTATTGCCGGCCGGTGTCCACTCCGTCTCCGGCGCCTTCCATCGCGGTGATACGGTTTCAATCGTCACGATCGAAGGTCGCGAGATCGCTCGCGGTCTGGCGGGTTACGACGCCGATGAAGCGCGCCGCATCTGCGGCCGCAAATCTAACGAGATCGAGAATATCCTCGGTTATGCCGGTCGCGCTGCGATGATCCATCGCGACGACCTCGTCATGACCGAACTCGGCCAGCGCGAAGCCGCAGCCGGTGACCGGAAGGATGCCGCCCATGCATGATACCGTGTCGAACCAGAACTCCGTCGAAGGCCTGATGCTCGACATCGGCCGCCGCGCCCGCGCGGCAGCAAGACCGCTGGCTGTCGCATCGACCGAAGCGAAGAACCAGGCACTTCTCGCCATGGCCGACGCCTTGATGACGGCCGAGGCTGACATTCTCGCGGCCAATGCGATCGATCTCAAGGATGCGGCAGAGTCAGGCCTTGCCGCATCCTTCATCGACCGGCTCACCTTGAATTCTGATCGTATCGCCGCGATCGCCCGGTCGATGCGCGAGATTGCCGAACTGGCCGACCCCGTCGGCACTGTCATCACCGAATGGGACCGTCCCAACGGCCTGCATATCGAGCGCGTTCGCACGCCGCTTGGCGTCATCGGCGTGATCTACGAAAGCCGCCCCAACGTCACAGCCGATGCCGGAGCCCTTTGCCTGAAGGCCGGCAATGCCGTGATCCTGCGCGGCGGCTCGGATTCGGCCAATTCGTCGCGCGCTATCCATGCCTGCCTGGTGAAGGGCCTTCTCTCCGCCGGCCTGCCCGCTGACGCCATCCAGCTTGTGCCGACCACCGATCGTGCCGCCGTCGGCGCGCTGTTATCCGGCCTCGAAGGATCGATCGACGTAATCGTGCCGCGCGGGGGAAAAAGCCTCGTTGCGCGCGTGCAGCAAGAGGCCCGCGTGCCGGTCTTCGCCCACCTCGAAGGTCTGTGCCATGTCTATGTCGACGGCTCCGCCGATCTGGAGATGGCGAAGAAGATCGTCGTCAACGCCAAGATGCGCCGCACCGGTATCTGCGGTTCGGCTGAAACCCTGCTGATCGACAGTGCCGCAATCGGTACCCATCTGCAGCCCCTGATCGAGGCGCTGACCGAAGCGGGCTGCGAAGTCCGCGCCTCCGCGACAGTGCTCCGGGTCATGCCAGGCTTCAAGCCGGCAACAGAAGAGGACTGGCGCACGGAATATCTCGACGCGATCATTTCCGTCGCCGTGGTCGACGGCATCAGTGGCGCCATCGATCATATCGCTCGCTATTCTTCGAACCACACCGAAGCCGTGATCGCCGAAGACCCAGCCGTCGTCGAACGCTTCTTCAACGAGATCGATTCCGCCATCCTGCTACACAACGCATCGACCCAGTTTGCCGATGGCGGCGAATTCGGCATGGGCGCCGAGATCGGCATCGCGACCGGAAAAATGCATGCGCGCGGGCCCGTGGGCGTCGAGCAGCTGACATCCTTCAAGTACCGCGTCCGCGGCACCGGCCAGGTTCGTCCCTGACGTGGCGGAAACGGCGCTCGCCCATCGCCATATCGTGATGCCGCATGTCGAGCGCGGCATGGTGATCGGCCTCTTCGGCGGCTCCTTCAACCCGCCGCATCCGGGACACCTGCTGGTGGCCGAGATTGCCTTGCGGCGTCTGGGTCTTGACCAGCTCTGGTGGCTCGTGACACCGGGCAACCCGTTGAAGAGCCGAACGGAGCTGATGCCTCTCGCAGAGCGCCTGAAGGCCTGCGAGCATTTGGCCACGGATCCGCGCATCAAAGTTACCGCCTTCGAGAAAACGCTCGGAACGAGTTACACCGCACGCACGCTCGAGTTCATCCGTACTCGCAATCCACATGCCCATTTCGTCTGGATCATGGGGGCCGACAATCTCGCCGGTTTCCATCGCTGGCAGCGCTGGCAGAAGATCGCCACCACCTTCCCGATCGCCGTGATCGACCGACCCGGCTCGACGCTCGCCTATCTCTCCTCGAAGATGGCCCGCACCTTCGACTATGCACGTGTCGATGAGGAGGATGCTGGCGTGCTGTGGCAGAAGCGGGCGCCGGCCTGGACCTTCATTCATGGGCCACGCTCGACGCTGAGCTCGTCGGCGATCCGAGCGGCAGCCGGCACCGTGCGACAATGACGACAACGGCGCGAAGCACGCGCATCTGCGACCATGCCTTGAAAGTTTAATGGATCGATGCCACCTTTTGTCTGCGATCTCAGTTATGAGAATCGCAGACGTGCTGTTCTGTTTTGCCAAGGAAAGGACGAACTCTGACAACAGTACACACCAAGGGACGCGCCTCCCGCGCCATCCCGAAGAGCATGGAACGTGGCGCCGATGCTGCAGCCCGTGCGCTTGAGCTGGTCCTCGCAAGCCTCGAGGACTCGAAAGCAGAAGACATCGTCTCTATCGACATTGCCGGAAAATCGGCGCTGGGCGACTACATGGTGGTCGTATCCGGACGCTCGAACCGTCATGTCTCGGCGATCAGCGAACACCTCATTTCCGATTTGAAGGACGAAGGCCTGGGTTCAGCCCGCGTCGAAGGCCTTGAGAATGGGGATTGGGTCCTGATCGACACGGGAGACATCATCGTTCATGTGTTCCGACCCGAAATTCGTGAGGTCTACAACCTGGAAAGGATGTGGGCCACGCCGGATATCGAGGATCGCCTGCACTGAAAACGGCCGGCCGTCTTCAAGGACGGTCACGAAGCCGGATTGACACGGCAGTGCTCTTGCTGCCGATAGAGATGGTTTCGTGACCTGAAACTGGGACTGCCCGCATGAAAATTGGCATCTATGCCGTGGGCCGGCTGAAGGCCGGTCCGGAGAAGGAACTCGCGTCCCGCTATCTGGACCGCTTCGCCAAGGCCGGACCGCAATGCGGCCTGGAATTCACGCGCTCCGTGGAGCTGAACGAAAGCCGCGCCGGCAATGCCGACACGAGAAAGCGCGAGGAAGCCCAGGAGCTTTCCCGCCAGATCCCCGACGGCGCGCTGATTGTCGTCCTCGACGAGCGCGGCAAGGCCTTCGACAGTGCCGAATTTGCGAAATTCGTCGGTGATGCGGCCGACAACGGCCAGCGCGACATGGCCTTCGTCATCGGCGGCGCCGATGGCATCGACCCGGACCTCCGTGATCGCGCCCGCCTCGTCCTCAATCTTGGCAAACTGACCTGGCCACATCAGCTGGTCCGCATCCTGATTGCCGAGCAGCTTTACCGGGCCGTGACCATCCTGACGGGACATCCCTATCACCGTGTTTGAGGCGCTGATCACGATCGGCGCGGCATACCTTTGCCTTGTTCGCAAATCAGCGTATTTTCCCGCCGAACCGGATGAAGCCTTTGCCCACTGCAGCCAATGACAATGCACGTCTGATCGACGGCAGCCGCCGCAAGGTTGGCTTGGCGGCGGCCTTTGTTCTGGCGGCACTCCTGGCGTCGGCATCCCCCCTTTCGACCCATGCGCAACAGAACACGCCTGCGGATACTGGTACCACCACTGGCGCGCTGCCGCCGGCGCAGGCGACCACGGGCGACCGTGTCGTATCAGGTCCAGCGACTGATCCAGCCCTCGAACTGCGTTCCAAACGCGATCAGGTGAGCTCGGAATTGCAGGAAATCGCCGCCAGCATGAAGCTGTCGGAAGAAAAGGCGACCGAACTCGAGAACAGCATCGCGGAGCTGGAAAAGACCTCGGAGAGCCTGAAGACGGCGCTGATCGAATCGGCCCAACGCCGCAAGGACATCGAAAATCAGATCAGCGAGGGCGAGAAGCGGCTCGCCGATATTGGCCTGCGTGAAGATGAGATCCGAGGCTCCTTCCGGGAGCGTCGGGCGACGCTGGCGGAAGTCCTGGCTGCTCTCCAGCGGATGGGTCGCAATCCGCCGCCAGCCCTGCTGGTCAGTCCCGAGGACGCACTCGGCTCCGTTCGCACAGCGATCCTTCTGGGTGCGGTCGTCCCCGGCATTCGCCATGAAACGGACAAGCTGGCCGCCGATCTCGAAGAGTTGATCGCGCTCAGGAATGCGGGGAAGCAGGAGATGGACAGCCTTGTCGCGGCCATCGCCAACCGTCAGGAAGAAGAGCGGCGGATGGATCTTCTCGTCGTCGAAAACGATCGGCTCGCCCGCACGAATTCGCTGCAGCTGCAGGCAGAACGCAAGCAATCGGAGGCACTTGCCGAGCGTGCCTCAACGATGGAGGCCCTGATCCAGTCGCTCGAAAGCGAGATCACCTCGGTGCGCCAGGCGGCAGAACTTGCCCGCGCCGAAGAGGCACGACGCAGCCAGATGAGCGACGAGCAGAAGGCCCGCGCGCTGGAGCTCGCGCAGTCTGGATTGCCCGATAAAAACCGCATTGCGCCAGCATATCCGTTCAATGATCTGAAGCAGAAACTGGAATTGCCGGCTGCCGGCGAAACCCTGCGTCAGTTCGGTGACCCGGACGGGACAGGGCACCAGGCTCAGGGCATGGTCATTGCCTCACAGCCAGGAGCGCTCGTGACCGCACCGGCGGATGCATGGGTAGTGTTTGCTGGAAATTTCCGAAGCTACGGCCAGATGATCATTCTAAATACGGGCGACGGCTATCATATGGTGCTGTCCGGCATGGACCGGATCAGCACGAGCCAAGGCAAGTTCGTCCTCTCTGGGGAGCCTCTGGCGACCATGGGTGAGAAAAGAGTGGCAAGCGCGACAGTATTGGCGCTGGAAACCGATCGGCCGACGCTTTACATTGAACTTCGGAAAGACGGTAAACCGGTTGATTCCCGTCCCTGGTGGGCCGGAGGCGATTCTGGAAAGGCACAGAATGATACGTAGGGTCTCTCTTCTCCTCGTCGGCGCATTGATGGGCGCAACCGCGATGAGCGTCATTTATTCGGCGGGTGTTCCGGCTCAGGCTGCGGGCAATTCCACCTATCGTGAACTGTCGATCTTCGGCGATGTCTTTGAGCGCATTCGCGCCCAATACGTGACACCGCCGGACGAGAACAAGCTGGTTGAAAGTGCCATCAACGGCATGCTGACCTCGCTGGATCCGCACTCCGTCTACATGAACGCCAAGGATGCGGCGGACATGCAGACCCAGACGCGCGGTGAATTTGGCGGCATCGGCATCGAAGTCACGATGGAAGAGGAACTCGTCAAGGTCATCACGCCGATCGACGACACGCCCGGCTCCAAGGCCGGGATCCTCGCAGGCGACTTCATCTCGGAGATCAACGGCGAATCCGTTCGCGGCCTCAAGCTTGAGGAAGCCGTCGAGAAGATGCGCGGTGCAGTTAATACACCGATCAAGCTTACCATCCTGCGCGAGGGTGCCGACAAGCCGTTGGACATCACCGTGACCCGCGAAATTATTGCGATCCGCGCCGTCAAGTCGCGCGTCGAGGGCGATGTCGGCTATCTCCGCGTCATCTCGTTTACCGAGAAGACCTATGACGACCTTGAAGCCGCCATCGAGAAGATCAAGAAGGAAGTCCCGGAAGACAAGTTGAAGGGCTATGTCCTTGACCTGCGTCTCAACCCGGGTGGCCTGCTCGATCAGGCAATCTACGTCTCCGACGCTTTCCTGGAGCGTGGCGAAGTGGTTTCGACCCGTTCGCGCGATCCGCAGGATACCCGTCGCTTCAACGCCACCGCAGGCGATCTGGCTGACGGAAAGCCGGTGGTCGTGCTTATCAATGGCGGTTCGGCATCAGCATCGGAAATCGTGGCCGGCGCGCTGCAGGACCTGAAGCGTGCGACCGTGCTCGGCACCCGCTCCTTCGGCAAGGGTTCCGTGCAGACCATCATCCCGATGGGCGACAAGGGCGCACTGCGCCTGACGACGGCACTCTACTACACCCCGTCCGGCAGCTCGATCCAGGGAACCGGCATCGAGCCCGACATCAAGGTCGAGCAGCCGCTTCCGGAAGAGCTTCAGGGCAAGGTGCGGACCGAAGGCGAATCCTCTCTTCCTGGCCATATCAAGGGCCAGAACGAGAACGAGGAAGGCTCCGGCTCGGTTGCTTACGTGCCGCCGGAAGCCAAGGACGACGTCCAGCTCAACCATGCACTCGACCTGCTGCGTGGCGTGAAGACCGATCCGGCCTTCCCCGCCGATCCGCAGAAGGCCGCGCTGCAGTAAGTATCTGATCCGACCGCCCGCGTATCCCTGATACGCGGGCGGTCTTTCTGTATCCGGACTGCCGACATCACTGGAAGTATCGCATGGATCTTCATGCACCGCTCGGACAGGAGCGCAAGGACAAGAAGCCAGGCAAAGGCAGTTCTGCTTTGTCCAGTCTTGCGTCTGTTCTTGCCGTTGTCTCCCTTGCAGGCTTTTCCGCATGGACGGCCCTGTCCCCGGCAAACCTGCGCGCGGTCCCGCCGATCAATCTCGCCCCTGCACCACCGGAAACCGCCGAGGCTCCAGACACCCCGGCAAGCAGTGAACCGCAGAATGAGGCAGCCGGCATCGTCAGGAGCGGTCCGAACGACGGAGCCGTGCTCCGCCGCACCACGACAGAAGACGGCAATGTCGTCACGACCTTCAGCCCGACGGGTCGACAGGGACCGGTGATCATCGGTACCGCATCGACCCAGGATCCGCGACTGGCCGGCCAGCCCAATGAAGACCTGATCGAACTTACCGATGCGGGCGAACTTCCTGCCGTGTCTACTTCCGGCCTCCGCCCGGTCGATTTCTATGCAAGGCCCTGGTCCGGCGCACGCGGCACACGGATCGCGATCGTCATTGGCGGCATCGGCCTCAGCCAGACCGGCAGCCAGAAGGCGATCCGCGAACTGCCCGAGGACATCACCCTCGCTTTCGCCGCAACGGGCAACAGCCTGCAGCGCTGGATGCAGGAGGCGCGCCGCAAGGGACACGAGATCGTTCTTCAGGTGCCGATGGAGCCCTTCGATTATCCGGCCAACGATCCGGGGCGCGGCGCGTTGCTGGCCGAGAAGACGGCAGAGACCAATATCGCCAACCTGCATCAGGCCATGGCGCAGATCACCAACTACACCGGCATCATGAACTATATGGGCGCCCGCTTCCTCGCCGACGACAAGGCCATGGACCCTGTCATGCGCGATATCGGCAAGCGCGGGCTGATGTTCCTCGATGACGGCTCCACCGCGCGCTCGCTGTCGGGTGATTTCGCCAAGGCGATCGGCTTCCCGCATGCCTATTCGGATGTGATGATCGACGCGCAGGTGGATCGCCAGGCGATCCTGGCGAAGCTCGATGAACTGGAGCGTATTGCGCGGCGCAACGGCCAGGCGATCGGCGTCGGTGCGGCCTTCGACGAGACCATTGCAGCGGTCGCCGAATGGCGTAATGAAGCAGTCGCCCGCGGCATCGAATTCGTCGGCGTTTCGGTGCTCGCCAACGACAACAGCCCCTGAGGATATCATGACCGAGCCCCAATCGACCAAGCCCCAGGTGAAGGCTGAAGACCTGCCCTATCGCCCCTGTGTCGGGATCATGGTGTTAAACCGCGAGGGTCTCGTCTGGGCGGGACGCCGCCTCTCCGAAGGCAATTCGGAATATGACGGTTCGCCGCAACTCTGGCAGATGCCGCAGGGTGGGATCGATCCAGGCGAAGATCCGCTACCGGCCGCCATGCGCGAGCTTTATGAGGAGACCGGCATGAAATCCGTCTCCCTGCTCGCCGAAGCCGGTCGCTGGATCAATTACGACCTGCCGGCGCATTTGATCGGGATTGGCCTGCGCGGCAAGTTCCGCGGCCAGACCCAGCGCTGGTTCGCCTTCCGCTTCGAAGGCGACGAAAGCGAAATCGCCATCAACCCACCGCCGGGTGGCCATCAGGCAGAATTCGACGCCTGGGACTGGAAACCGATGCAGGAGCTTCCAGGCCTGATCGTTCCCTTCAAACGCCGCGTTTACGAAGAGGTCGTCGCCGAGTTCGCCCATCTGGCGGGGTGAGAAACGCCGCCCATCCGTTCAGACGCCGGTTGCGATCTCAAACCCTTCATCCGCCCAGCCGGTCATGCCACCGATCATCACCTTGACCTGGCACCCGAGCCGCGCAAGCCTGAGCGCCGCGCGATCCGTGCCGTTGCAATGCGGTCCGGCGCAATAGACAACGAACAGCGTATCCAAGGGCCATTCCGCCATCTTCCGCTCGGTCATCTTGCCATGCGGCAGATTGATCGCGCCTGGCACATGCCCCCTTTCGAACAGTTTCGGTCCGCGCACGTCGAGAAGCACAAAGTCCGCCTCGCCGCCGCTCATCACCTCATGCACATCCCAGCAGTCGGTCTCGAAGGCGAGCCGCGCCTGATAATGCTGGGCGACAAGGGCGGGATCGGCGGCGGGAATTTCGCTGACGAGGCTTGGCATGGCAGGCTCCTGTTCGGTCGTTGTTATCTAGAACTTGCCTTTTCCCGGGAATTCGGAAAACTGGCGTGAATGACAACATGCGTAAAGATTACGCCAATGACATCGGCATCCCCTTGTCCATCCTCGCCGCTTAAAGGACCACGCGTCGTCACACTCGCCTATGACGGCCTCTGCACCTTCGAATTCGGGGTTGCCATTGAGGTCTTCGGCCTTGCGCGACCGGAAATGGGAGAGGACTGGTATCGTCACGCAACGGCGGCGATCGAGCCAGGGCCTCTGCGCGCCGCCGGCGGTCTGACGGTCAGCGCTTCAGGTGGGCTGGAACTCCTCAAGGAGGCTGATCTGATCGTCGTGCCCGGCTGGCGCGGGATCGACGAGCCTGTTCCGGTATCGTTGATCGAGGCGTTATGCGTGGCGCATGCCGGGGGAGCGCGCCTGATGTCGCTGTGTTCAGGCGTGGCGGTGCTGGCCGCGACCGGCCTGCTTGACGGCCGGAAAGCCACGACCCACTGGCGCTATGCCGACACGATTTCGCAAAGACATCCCGAAATCCATCTCGATCCCGATGTGCTCTATGTCGACGAGGGTCAGATCTTGACGGCTGCGGGCAGTGCCGCCGGCATCGATCTGTGCCTGCATGTCGTCCGCCGCGATTTCGGCACTGAAGCCGCCAACAGCGTTGCCCGCCGTCTTGTGGTCCCGCCGCATCGGGAAGGGGGGCAGGCGCAATTCATCGTAAGGCCGGTGCCCCAGGAACGCGAAGGACAGCGGATGGGGCCGCTGATCGACTGGATCGAGGCCAATCTGCAGCGCGAGGTGACACTGGCCGAGATGGCAGCACGGGCCGGGATGAGCAACCGGACCTTCCAGCGCCGCTTCCGCGATCTCACAGGTCACAGCCCCGGCGAATTCCTGCTAACCCGCCGACTGCGCCATGCCTGCGATCTTCTGGAACGCAGGGCAACCCTGTCACTCGACGACATCGCCGTCGCATCGGGCTTCGGCACACCGGCGACCCTGCGCCATCATTTCCGCACCCGGCTGCAAACCAGCCCCGCCGCCTACCGGGCCCGCTTCGGGCACACAGGCAAGAATTGATAGCCGGACCTACCGCTCAGCAGCGGCGGCCTCTTCGGCGCTTTCCTCGATCCGCTCCATGTCATCATCGGAAAGGCCGAAATGATGGCCGATCTCATGGATCAGCACATGGGTGATGATGTCGCCCAGCGTCTCCTCGTTTTCGGCCCAGTAATCGAGGATGGGGCGGCGATAGAGGATGATGCGGTTCGGCATCATGCCGGTCTCCATCGAAAAACGCTCGGAAATCCCGCGCCCTTCGAACAGGCCTAGCAGGTCGAAGGGCGTCTCAAGCGCCATATCCTCGAACACTTCATCGGTCGGAAAATCGGCGATCTCGATGATGAGATCGCGGCTGAGGTCGCGGAACTCCTGCGGCAGGTGCCCATAGGCCTCGATCGCCAGCGACTCGAATGTGCTGATCGTCGGGGCGTGTCGTTCGCGCCAATCCTCGCTCTGGTCTATGCGGGCCATGAATACTCCTTACTGCCCGCAGATATAGGATGTTTGCGACGGTATTTCGAGAGTGAATTCAACCGAGGAATAAATTCTCATTTGAATCCGGTTGACTCTTCCGCGAAGCTCTGGAATCCATAGGAACAAATAGAGAACAATTCATCAGGAGACATCGTCATGGGCGAGAGCCCTCAGGCGCGCGAGACGCTTTTTGCCTTGCGAGAGGCGATTGCCCGGATCGAGGGAAAGCCCGACCATGCCGCGCGTCTGACGGTCCAGCCTACGCGCGTGGAAACGAAACAGAGGGCCGTGAATGAGAGGCTCGAACACCAGGATCTCTTCGGCAGCATTGTGGGTGACAGCCTCGCCCGGGGAACGTTGATCGAAGTGAGGGGACAGAGGCTGCAACAGGCGGGAACCGTGACCGGTTTCGGGCTCGCCCTTGCTCTGATGGCCGCGGAGAACAATCAGACGCAGAGGCAGCGCCTCCTCTTCATCGCCGATCCCCAGGTCGTCCGGGAAGCGGGTCTCGCCTATGGTCCTGGCCTCCTCGATTTCGGCCTGTCGTCGACCGCCTTGGTGCATGCCCTGCCTCGCAGGGTCGAGGACGCGCTCTGGCTGGCCGAGGCAGCCCTTGCCTCCCGCGCCTTTTCCACCGTGCTCCTGGAAGTACAGGGCAATCCGAAGAAATTCGGCCTCACCGAGAGCCGGCGCTTGAGCCTCAAGGCGCGCGCCACCGGTGGCAGGCTGTTGATCCTCCGCCAGGCGGGCGAGGAAGAGGCCTCGAGCGCTCTTCTTCGCCTGTTTGTCGAACCCGCGCCGGCGGCGGCGCGATCTCTCGCCGACGGGTCCCTGCTGGGCGGCAGCATCGGGTCATCAGTCTTTCGCATAACCCCTGAGAAATCCCGCATTCCGGGCTCACCCGAACTCATTCTGGAGTGGAATTCCGATGACCGCCGCTTTCAACTTTTCGAGCAGCCCGAACCCGCAAGCCTTGGATCGCCGCATTCTCTCGCTCTTTTTCCCAAGGCTCCCGACCGATCGCATCGCCCGGCGGCGCTGGGGTCTCTCGTGGCGTTTGCACCCCGGCTCGACCGCGCATCCTGACCGGGCGCCACTGGCATGCGCCGGTCGTTCCGCCAATGCCATGCGGATCACCGCACTGGATGACATGGCCGAAGGCTACGGCCTGCGGATCGGACAAGGACTGGCGGAAGCCCGGGCCATCTGTGCGGATCTCGACGTGATCGAAGCGGATCCGGCCGCCGACCGCGCTCTTCTCGATGCCATCGCCGACTGGTGTGACCGCTACACGCCGCTGGTGGCGCTCGACGGTGATGACGGGCTGATGCTGGACATCACCGGCTGCGCCCATCTTTTCGGCGGCGAAGAACGGCTGATCGAGGATGTTGATCGCCGCATGACCGCCTTCGGCCTTGCGGTCAAGATCGCAGTCGGCCCGACCCCTGGCCTCGCCCGTGCCTGCAGCCGTTTTGACGGCGCCCGGCGCGTCGCACCATGCGAGGCTGCAACAGCACTCGCCCCCCTACCGATCGCCGCCCTCCGGCTCGAACCGCAGATCGTCATGAATCTCGCCCGGGTCGGCTTGAAGACAATAGGGGATCTTCTCACAGCCCCGCGCGCACCGATCACCCGTCGTTTCGGTGCAGGTCCGATCCTACGTCTCGATCAGGCGCTTGGACGCGAAGGCGAGCCCATTTCGCCGCGACGCCATTTGCCGCTCTTGTCGGCCGAAAGGCGTCTCGCGGAACCGATCATGACCGAAGATCAGGTCCTCGATCTCGCCGGCCGCCTGGCTGCCGGTTTGAAAACCTCGCTTGAAGCCCGTGGCGAAGGGGGCCGTCTGTTCGAACTTCTGGTTTTCCGGATCGATGGCAAGGTCTTTCGGATCGAGGTCGGGGCCTCCGCCCCCTTGCGTGATCCAGGCCGCATCCGGGCCTTGTTCGAGGAACGCCTTTCCGTCATCCATGACGAGCTTGATGCCGGCTTCGGCTTCGAACTCGTGCGCCTCAACGTCCTCCTGAGCGAAGCCTTTGAAGTCCGCCAGTCCGCCCTTGCCGACGAGGAAGACGGCAGCGAAGATCTCACGCGCTTCCTCGATCAGGTGGCCGCCCGCCTTGGAGAAAGGGCGCTTCGCCTGCCCGTGCCGCTTGCCAGCCACTGGCCGGAAAGAGCATCCACACACGCCCCGGCCGCCGATGCGCTCAAGGCGGCAGATCTCTCTTTGTCTCGATCTCGGACGACGGCGAGATCGGCGCGTGCCCTGCGTCCCTTGCGCCTCCTCCATCGACCTGAAGAGGTCGAGGTCATGTCCGTGGTCCCGGATGGTCCACCGGCCAGCTTTCGCTGGCGCCGTGTCCAACGGCGTATCCTCAGGGCCGAAGGCCCGGAGCGCCTGGCGCCGGAATGGTGGTCCGATGGCGAAGATGCTCCGCCACGCGATTATTTCCGCATCGAGGATACGGACGGCCAGCGCTTCTGGCTGTATCGCGAGGGTCTTTATGAGCGACGGACCGTGACGCCGAGCTGGTTCCTTCAGGGCTTCTTCGCGTGAGGCAGGATCCGTGACGATGCAGAGGTTTTACGAAATCGGATTGCGCAGCAATTTCTCCTTCCTCGACGGCGCATCCCATGCCGAGGAACTGGTGGAACGAGCGCTGTTTCTGGGCCTTTCGGGCCTTGGCCTCGCCGATCGCAACACGGTCGCCGGTGTTGTCCGCCTGCATGCCGCTGCAAAATTGAATGGTCTCGAATTCCGCCCCGGCGCCCGCCTCGTCTTCGACGACGAAACGCCTGAACTTCTCGCCTATCCCTTGAGCCGCAAGGGATGGGGCAATCTCTGCCGTTTGCTGAGCGAGGGAAATCTGCGCTCGAAAAAGGGGGTTTGCACGCTATGGGAAAAGGATCTTCTGGCATGGTGCGAGGATCTTCTGTTCATCGCCATGCCACCTCCGTTGTCGAGCCATGCCGATGTCGAAACCTTCGAAAGCCGGCTCGCCTCTCTCCGCCCTCGCCTGGCGGATCGTCTGTATCTCGCCCTCATTCCCCGTCACGATGGCGCCGACCAGAGGAACTTCGCGGAGCTGAATGGGATTTCGAAACGGCTCGGTCTTCCCCTGATCGCCACCAACGATGCCCTTTACCATGCCCCCGAGCGCAAGCCGATTGCCGATGTGGTCGTCGCAATCCGCGAGCATGTGACGATTGCCGAAGCCGGGCTCCGCCTGCACGCGCATGCCGAACGACACCTGAAAAGCCCAGAGGAAATGGCCCGGTTGCTGAGAGCCTGGCCGGAGGCCCTGGACAACAATATCAACTTCTTTAGCCGGCTTCAGTTTTCTCTCGATGAGTTGTCGCACCAGTACCCCGATGAGATCTTCGACGGAGAATCTCCGCCTCTGGCCCTCCGGCGGCTGACCTATCAAGGCGCGCGCAACCGCTATCCGGGGGGTATTCCTCAAAAGGTCCTCGGGCTCCTCGACTACGAACTGAAACTGATCGCGGAGAAGCGCTACGAACCCTACTTCCTGACCGTCTACCGGATTGTCTGTCACGCCAGAGAGGCAGGCATTCTCTGCCAGGGCCGGGGTTCGGCCGCCAATTCCGCCGTCTGTTTCTGCCTCGGCATCACGGAAGTCGACCCGCAGAAGACGACGCTGCTGTTCGACCGCTTCATCTCGACGGAACGCGACGAGCCGCCGGATATCGATGTCGATTTCGAGCATGAGAAGCGGGAGGACGTGATCCGCTTCATCTACGAAACCTATGGTCGACAGCATGCCGCCCTGACGGCGGCCGTCATCAGCTATCGCGCCCGGTCTGCCGGCCGCGAAGTGGCCAAGGCCTTTGGCATGTCCGAGGATGTGCAGTCCGCCCTTGCCGGTTCGATCTGGGGCTGGTGGACAAGCGATTTCACCGAGGAGCAGGCAAAGGCTGCAGGCCTCGACCTCAAGGATGCCACGACCCGGCGCGTGCTTGATTACGCCCAGGCCTTGCAGGGCTTTCCCCGCCACCTCTCCCAGCATGTCGGCGGCTTCGTCATCACCCGCGACCGCCTCGACGAGGTCGTTCCGATCATGAACACGGCCGATGGCCGCTACATGGTTGAATGGGACAAGGACGATCTCGACACGTTGAAGATCCTGAAGATCGACGTTCTCGCGCTCGGCATGCTGACCTGCCTCGCCAAGGCCTTCAAGCTGCTGGCCATTCATTACGATCGTCACGAGACGCTGGCCTCAGTCAATCAGGACCAGTGCCCTGAGGTCTATGACATGATCTGCCGCGCCGACACGATCGGCGTCTTCCAGATCGAAAGCCGGGCCCAGATGAGCATGCTGCCCCGGCTGAAACCGCGCGAGTTCTACGATCTGGTGATCGAGGTCGCCATCGTCCGCCCAGGCCCGATCCAGGGCAACATGGTCCATCCCTATCTCAAGCGACGTGCGGACAAACTCGCGGGCCGACCCATCGACTATCCGAGCGAAGAACTGCGCACCGTCCTGGAGCGCACGCTGGGCGTACCCCTTTTCCAGGAACAGGCGATGCAGATCGCCATTACGGCTGCGGGCTTCACCCCGGGAGAAGCCGACAAGCTGCGCCGTGCCATGGCCACCTTTCGCCGCACCGGCCAGGTCTCCAGCTTCCAGAAACGCATGATCGAGGGAATGGTGGCCAATGGCTACGATCCGGATTTTGCCGCCCGCTGCTTCAGCCAGATCGAAGGCTTCGGCGAATACGGCTTCCCCGAAAGCCATGCCGCCTCCTTCGCCCTGCTCGTCTATGTCTCCTGCTGGTTCAAGGCCTTCTATCCGGATGTCTTCTGTGCCGCGATCCTGAATTCACAGCCCATGGGCTTTTACGCCCCCGCCCAACTCGTGCGCGATGCCCGCGATCACGGCGTCGATATCCGCCCGGTCGACATCAACCACTCGACCTGGGACTGCCTGCTCGAAGGGGAAAAGGCGGACGATTTCGATCCGGCCCGCATCGCCAGCCGTCATCGGTCCATGGCCGGCGTGATCAGGTCGAAAAAGGCAGTTCGCATCGGATTTCGCCAGATCAAGGGCATACCGAAGGAGGCCATGGATATCCTCGTTGCAAGACGGGGTGCGGGTTATGATTCCGTTCGCGACCTGTGGCTGCGCACGCGACTTGCCCGCCCCGTCATCGAAAAACTCGCCGATGCCGACTGCTTTTCCTCCCTTGGACTGTCGCGTCGCGAGGCGCTCTGGGCGGCTCAGGCCCTGGATGGAGAGGCGGCCATCGAAGTCCTGCCGCTCTTCGAGGCCGCCCCACAGGAAAATCTGCAGCACGAGGCCGAAATGATCCTCCCCCGCATGTTGCCGGGCGAAGAGGTCTTGAGTGATTACCGCAGCCTGACCTTCTCCCTGAAGGCGCATCCCGTTTCATTCCTTCGTCAGGCCATGCAGCGGGCCGGCCTCAAATCGGCAACCGATCTCGAAAGTCTTTCCCATGGCGCCAAGGTTGAGATTGCCGGCCTAGTCCTGGTCCGTCAGCGACCCGGTTCGGCCAAGGGTGTCATCTTCATGACGCTGGAGGATGAGACGGGTACAGCCAATGTCATCGTCTGGCCGAAGGTGTTCGAACGTTACCGGCCGATCGTCATGGGCGCGCGGCTGGTGGCCCTGCGCGGACGCCTGCAGAAGGCGCATGGCGTCATCCATGTGGTCGCAGACCATTTGGTCGACGCAAGCTCCAGGCTCGGTCTGCTGCTCGAAGAGCTCAAGACTTTCGACACGCTCGCCCATGCGGATGAAGTTCGTCGCCCGGGCGTCGATCAGCGACAGGGGAAACGGGAAAAGGTCCCGCGTCCCCCCATAGCCGCAGCCCCTCCGCCCGGCCATCCTCGCCGCAGCGCCATGGCGGACCTGATGCCGAAAGGACGCAACTTCCATTGACGGTGCGACACCTCGAGGAGCGATCACATCTGATACCCTATCCGCGATTTTTCTTGACAAAGGCCATCTGGTTTACGACAAAGGCGAGAGTGAATGTCATGTTTGACGAGTGCCCCGGCCATGCTGGTCTGCAGCTGCAATTACATCACCGACAAAGACATCAAGTCAGTCATCAACGAGATGCTGGACGAAGACTGTTGGCAGTTGATTGTTCCGGGCAAGGTTTACCACGCCATGAACAAGCGCGGCCGTTGCTGCGGCTGTTTTCCGAATGTCGTCGATCTGATCATTCGCACCACCGAAGAATATCACGCCCTTCGTCAGACCGAAGAAACCAAGGTCATCAACTTCATGGAACGCCTCAAGCAGTTCCACGAAGAGCAGAAGGCCGCGCTGGCCGAACGGCGCCAGGCTACGTCGACGGCCCGACGCGCTGCCGGCTGAGACGCCTGCATCGGCATCAGCCGCTCACTAGGCCACCAGAACGATTCCCCCACCCGTCACGCACCAGTTCTCAGACGCTACGCGGATTGAACCTGCCCTGTCGATCTGGCCACTGAAACCTGCGTGCCACCCCCAAGAATTAGAATACTTCTAAAAAGGGCTCGACAGGCGACAGCGCTGGCGCTAGAGTTGCACCATTCAATTCATACAAGGGACGAATATTATGAAGGGTGATCCGAAGGTCATTGAACGGCTCAACGAAGCGCTGTTCCTCGAACTCGGCGCGGTCAATCAGTACTGGCTGCACTACCGCCTGCTCAACGATTGGGGCTACACGAAGCTCGCCAAGAAAGAGCGGGCCGAGTCGATCGAGGAAATGCAGCACGCCGACAAGATCATCGATCGGATCATCTTCCTCGAAGGCCATCCGAACCTCCAGACCGTTGCGCCGCTGCGCATCGGCCAGAACGTCAAGGAAGTGCTCGAAGCCGACCTCGCCGGCGAATACGACGCCCGCACCTCCTACAAGGCCTCGCGCGACATCTGTTACCAGGCCGGCGACTATGTCTCGATGAAGATCTTCGAACAGCTGTTGATCGACGAGGAAGGCCATATCGACTTCCTGGAGACCCAGCTCGAGCTTCTCTCCAAGATCGGCGAAGAAAAATACGGTCAGCTCAACGCGGATTCCGCCGACGCTGCCGAGTAAAGCGCCACCCACTCTTCCAGAAAGCCCCGCTTGCGGGGCTTTTTTCGTTCGTCAGAATTTACACTACCGCGGCTCTTAGCGTCTCCGCGCAACCGCGAACTCAGCGATCGCGGCGCGCCATGAAGGCGAGACGTTCGAAGAGATGCACATCCTGCTCGTTCTTCAGAAGCGCGCCATGCAGCTTCGGCAAGGCATTCTTTGCCTCACCGCGCAGATCGGCAGGGTCGACGTCCTCTGCCACGAGCAACCGGATCCAGTCGAGCGCCTCCGATGTGGACGGCTTCTTCTTCAGCCCGGGGGTCTCGCGGATCTCGAAAAACTGGGTCAGCGCGTTGCGCAGCAACGTCTTCTTGATCCCGGGATAGTGAACCTCGACGATCCGCTCCAGCGTTTCTGCATCGGGAAAGCGGATGTAGTGGAAGAAGCAGCGCCGCAGGAAGGCGTCCGGCAGTTCCTTCTCGTTGTTCGAGGTGATGATGACGATCGGCCGGATCTTTGCGCTGACCGTCTCCCCGGTCTCGTAGACGTGGAATTCCATCCGGTCGAGTTCCTGCAGCAGATCGTTGGGAAACTCGATATCCGCCTTGTCGATCTCATCGATCAACAGCACGCATTTTGTGTCCGTGGCAAAGGCCTGCCAGAGCTTGCCCTTGCGGATGTAGTTCTTCACGTCATTGACGCGCTCATCGCCGAGCTGGCTGTCACGCAGGCGCGAAACGGCATCATACTCATAGAGCCCCTGCTGCGCCTTGGTGGTCGATTTGACGTTCCACTCCAGGATATCGAGCCCGAGCGCCGCGGCCACCTGTCGGGCAAGCTCGGTCTTGCCGGTTCCCGGTTCTCCCTTTACGAGCAAAGGCCGCTCCAGCCGGATCGCGGCATTGACCGCAATCATCAGATCCTTGTCTGCCACATAGTCCGCGGTACCCTGAAACTGCATCGTATCTGCGCCTCGTTCATCGTCGGCGGCAACGTAATGACGCATCTGACCGGGCGCAAGCACAGGTGCGGCTTTAGCCCGCTTACCAGAAATAGCTTGTATTTTCCCGGCAATCTGACAGGCTGTATTCCATGAACGCTGATGCGTGTCCGTCTGCAAGTGCCCCATCCGCAAGGACGGAATTTCGGGCTCCGGACATCACCGACCTTCTCCTCGACCCCATATTCGCAGTCTGGACCAATTGGTCCGGCCGCAATGCCTCGTATAACGGCAGGCTCCTTTAGACCGGCGGGACGTTTTGTCCGACCCGCAAGTCAGAAGGATCTCTGTCCCGACCGCAGCCTCCCAGCTGCAGGAGATCCCCATGACCAGACACCTGTATTCCATCGGCGACACAGTGACGCTGAAAGATGGCCCCGTCCGCCTCGCCCGCAGCAATGGCTCCTGCAAGGTGCTGGCGACCCTTCCCGAGACCGGGGGAAGCCGCCAGTACCGCGTCCGCTTCGAAAGCGAGAGCTTTGATCGCTGCATCGCAGAAACGGATATTGATCCCAGCCGCAGCAAGGCATCCGCCCGGACGACGGCTCCTGCAAACACCCCGAAAAAGGAAAGCACATCATGGCTAAAGGCCAACAGCGTTCGAACCGCGAAGTAAGAAAGCCGAAGCAGGACAAGGCCAAGCCGGCGGCGACCCCGGTTTCGACCTTCACCACGCAGATCAAGAGTGCAGAAGCCGCTTCTCCCAAGAAGCGTTGAAATCGCTCGACCCGGACTGTGCCCGAAACGGCTGGTCCGGGGAGCCGTTCGACAAGCAGCCAAGCGCAGTCTGCGACGCATTCGCCTTTCCCTTTTTGGCGAAGATGCGCTAAGGGCTGGCGCATGACCTCGACCTCTTTCACCCTTCTTCTCGGCGGAAGCCTCGCCGTTACCGACCGCCTGCGGGCGCTGACCGAAGGAAGCCGCGTGATCGCGGCCGATGGCGGCATGCGCCATGCAGTGAACCTCGGCGTCACTCCAGAACTCTGGGTCGGAGACTTCGACAGCAGCGACAGCGAATTGATCGCCCGTTTTCCGACCGTGGAACGTCGCAGCTATCCGGCGGCAAAGGCCGTCACTGACGGGGAAATCGCGGTTGCGGAAGCAATAGCGCGCGGCGCCACCCGGCTGATCTTCGTCGGCGCGCTTGGTGGCGAACGGTCCGATCACGCGCTGCAACATTATCTGAACGCCCTCGGCCTCGTCGACGACGGTTACGAGGTGGTCCTGACCTCTGGCGAGGAAGAGGCCTATCCCTTCGCCGAGGACAGCGAACTGGCGCTCGAAATGCCCAAAGGCGCGCTTTTTTCGGTGCTCGGCTTCACCACCCTCGAAGGACTGACGATCCGCAACGCACGCTATCCTTTGCAGGACTTCAGCGTACCCTTCGGCTCGTCGCGCACGATATCCAATATCGCCGAAGGACCGATCTCGGTCTCACTCTCCCGCGGCCGGGCGATCCTGCTGGCCCGCCCCTACGATCTTTCAGGAGCCTGATGCCTTGGCACCTCCCATTCTGAAACTTGACGATATCCAACTCTCCTTCGGCGGAACGCCTTTGCTTGCCGGTGCCGGCCTGCAGGTGGAGCCTGGCGACCGCATCTGCCTGGTCGGTCGCAACGGTTCTGGCAAATCAACGCTGATGAAGATTGCCGCCGGCCTCGTCGAAGCACAGTCCGGCGAAGTTTTCCGCCATCCGTCCTCGACCATCCGCTACCTGGAGCAGGCGCCGGATTTTGCGGGTTATGCAACGGTCCAGGCCTATGCCGAGGCGGGATTGGGACCGGGCGACGATCCCTATCGCGTCACCTACCTGCTCGAACATCTCGGCCTGACAGGCCAGGAAGATCCGACCCGTCTCTCCGGTGGGGAAGCCCGCCGCGCAGCCCTTGCCCGCGTGCTCGCGCCCGAGCCAGACATACTGATGCTCGACGAGCCGACCAACCATCTCGACCTGCCGACCATCGAATGGCTGGAAGGCGAATTGTCGAAGAGCCGCAGCGCGCTTGTCCTGATTTCACACGACAGACGTTTCCTCGAAAAGATCTCGACCGCCACCGTCTGGCTCGATCGCGGCCAGTCGCGAAGGCTCAATCGCGGCTTTGCCCATTTCGAAGAATGGCGTGACCAGGTGCTCGAAGAGGAAGAGATCGAACAGCACAAGCTGGGTCGCCAGATCGAGCGCGAAGAACACTGGCTGCGCTACGGCGTCACCGCCCGCCGCAAGCGCAACATGCGTCGCCTTGGCAATCTGCAGGCTCTGCGCGCCAACTACCGTGGACACAAGGGCCCACAGGGTACGATTCAGGCATCGGCGACGGAAGGCAAGGAAAGCGGCAAGCTCGTCATCGAGGCCGACAAGATCATCAAGACCTATGGCGATCGCACCATCGTTGCGCCCTTCTCGATCCGTGTCCATCGCGGCGATTGCATCGGTCTGATCGGCCCGAACGGCGCCGGCAAGACGACGCTTCTGAAGATGCTGACTGGCCAGCTGGAACCGGATGAAGGCCTAGTCAAGCTCGGCACCAATCTGGAGATTGCGGTTCTCGACCAGAAGCGCGAGGACCTGAACCCGGATGACACGCTTGCCCATTACCTGACCGACGGCCGTGGCGACAACCTTCTGGTCAATGGTGAGCAGAAGCATGTCACCGGCTACATGAAGGACTTCCTCTTCCAGCCGGAACAGGCCCGCACTCCAATCCGCAACCTCTCCGGCGGCGAGCGCGCCCGCCTGATGCTGGCGCGGATCATGGCCAAGCCCTCGAACCTCTTGATCCTCGACGAACCGACCAACGACCTCGACATCGAGACCCTCGATCTGCTGCAGGAAATCGTCGCTGGCTATTCCGGCACCGTGATCCTGGTCAGCCATGACCGTGACTTCCTCGACCGCACCGTGACCTCGACCATCGCACCGGCCAACCCCGACGCACCCGATGGTCGGTGGATCGAATATGCCGGCGGCTATTCCGACATGCTAGCCCAGCGCAAGGGCGTCGAGGACGAACGCAAACGCGTTGAAAAGGCCGAGAAAGCCAAGGCGCAGGAAGCCTCGGGCGGCAAGTCGGCCGGCAGCGCAAACAGCAAGGGCAAGCTGTCCTTCAAGCAGAAATTCGCGCTCGAAAACCTGCCGAAGGAAATGGAAAAGGCCGAAAAGGAGATCGCCACGCGCGAAGCCAGGATGGCTGATCCCAACCTCTTCACCAAGGATCCGGCGACGTTCAACAAGCTCGCCGCCGAAATGGAAAAGCTGCGTGCCGACATCACGCGCATGGAAGAGGAATGGCTGGAGCTCGAAATGTTGCGCGAGGAATTGGAAGGCTGAGGCCCTCCTCTGTCTTGCCCTCCATCGGGCACCCTCCCTCCTGCCCCTCCATCTTCCATTTTCCAGTCTCGTGCTAAGGGTGCGGGTCCTTGCAGAACCGTACCAGTCGCGCTATCTCCACAGTGCTCTAACGGGGTGCCTTTCGATCCTTCGGGACCGGAATGCTGAGAGGCGTCAGCCAACCCGCGGAACCTGATCCGGTTAACACCGGCGGAGGGATTAGACGCGTCGATCGCAAAGCGCGCTATCCCGACAGCAATGATGATGAAGGAGGAGGGCGCCATGCGACCCACGACTGTTTCCCTGTTTATCGGCGGCGTTGCAGCCGCCATGATCGGCATCGTCTCCCCGACGCTCGCCGCCGACAAGACGCTGACCGTCTACACTTATGAGAGCTTCGTCTCCGAATGGGGTCCGGGGCCCAAGGTCAAGGAAGCTTTCGAACAGACGTGCGACTGCACCGTCAATTTCGTCGGCGTCGCCGATGGCGTGGCGCTGCTGACCCGTCTCAAGCTCGAAGGCGAGACCTCGAAGGCCGATGTCGTGCTCGGCCTCGACACCAATCTCGTCGAGGAAGCCAAGCAGACCGGCCTCTTCGAAGCCCATGCCGTTGATGCCGCCAATGTTCAGGTGCCTGGCGGCTTCAGCGACGATGTCTTCCTGCCCTATGACTACGGCCATTTCGCCGTGATCTACGACACCGAGGTCATCAAAACCCCGCCGACGAGCCTGAAGGACTTGGTCGAGGGCGACCCGTCCCAGAAGATCGTCATCCAGGATCCACGCACCTCGACGCCGGGCCTTGGCCTGCTGCTCTGGGTCAAGTCGGTCTATGGTGACCAGGCGCCAGAAGCCTGGGCCAAGCTCAAGGATCGCGTCCTGACCGTTACGCCGGGCTGGTCGGAAGCCTATGGCCTGTTTACCAAGGGCGAAGCGCCGATGGTGCTCTCCTACACGACTTCGCCGGCCTATCACATGGTCGCCGAAGAGACCGACCGCTATCAGGCGGCAGAGTTCTCCGAAGGGCATTACATCCAGATCGAGGTCGCCGGCCTTGTTAAGAATGCGCCGGAAAAGGAACTCGCCCGCCAGTTCCTCGCCTTCATGCTTGAACCCGGTTTCCAGGACACCATCCCGACCAACAACTGGATGATGCCGGTGGCCGCAACCTCCGAGCCCCTGCCGGAGGCATTCGGCAAGCTCGTCCAGCCGAAGACCACTTTCCTGATGAGCCCGGCAGAGGTCGCCGCAAACCGCCAGGCGTGGATCGACGAATGGCTGAAGGCCATGACGCTGAAGTAAGACCGGATGCTCCGACCGCTTCACCAGTCGAGACGTCAGAGGCTGCCCGCATTCGCGGGCGGCCTTTTGGTTTTGCTGGCCGTGGCGGCTTTCGTCGGCATCGCCCTCTCCGCACTGCTCGCAGGGAGAATGACCAGCGGCATCCTGCAGGCCTTCGGCGATCCCGTCGTCCGTTCGGTGCTGTCATTCACCCTCTGGCAGGCCTTCCTGTCGACGCTCCTCTCTGTCGGCCTTGCCTTGCCTGTTGTCAGCGCGCTCGCCCGTCAGCCGGATTTTCCCGGACGGATCTGGCTGATCCGCCTGATGGCAGTTCCCATGGGTCTTCCCGTTCTGATCGGCGCATTGGGTCTGATCGGTATTTTCGGCCGCAACGGCATCGTCAACGATGTCCTGACTGGCCTCGGTCTCTCGCAGCCTATCTCGGTCTACGGCCTGACCGGAATTCTGATTGCCCATGTGTTCTTCAACCTGCCGCTTGCAACACGACTGATGCTCTCCGCCCTGGAGCGCGTGCCGGCCGAATACTGGCGGATGTCGGCAAGCCTCGGCCTGTCGCCGATCGCCACCTTCCGCTTCATCGAGTGGCCCGTCTTGGCGCGCGTCATCCCGGGGGCCGCAGGCCTGATCTTCATGCTCTGCGTGACGAGCTTCACGCTGGTTCTAATCTTCGGCGGGGGCCCTGCCGCCACAACGATCGAAGTCGCCATCTACCAGGCTCTCCGCTTCGACTTCAATCCGGAGCGCGCCGTATCCCTAGCGCTGCTGCAGATCACGGTCACTGGCGTGATCCTCATCGGCCTCAGCCTCCTGCCGGCGGCCTCCGACACCGGTGTCACCAGTGGACGACGTTTCCCCCGTTTCGATGGCCGGCGCCCGCTCGTCCGTTTGATCGACGCGCTGCTGCTTTCGCTGGCCGGCCTCTTTCTCATCCTGCCGCTTGGCCAGGTCGTCATCTCGGGACTACAGGCAGACCTCGCTCGGCTGATATCGCAATCGGCCTTCCAGCAGGCAGCTCTGACCAGCCTGCTGGTGGCGCTCGTATCAGGCGTTACGGCGACACTGCTTGCCTTTGGCGCGGTCGCAGCAAGGACCGAAATCGACACGCAGCGAAACCGGAATGTCGGCAATCGCCTCATGTCGATCGCGCTTGCCTCGCTGTCATCGCTGGTTCTGCTTATCCCGACGAGCGTGCTTGCCACCGGCTGGTTCCTCGCGCTCCGATCGAGCGGTGAGATCGCAAGCTTTGCCCCCTTGATCGTCGCCGGCATCAATGCCCTGATGGCCCTGCCGTTCACCGTGCGCGTGCTGGAGCCGGCCTATCGCGAGCACCGGTCGCGCACGGGGCGCCTTGCCGAAAGCCTCGGCCTGTCCGTCGCTCAGCGTCTGCGCCGCGTCGACTGGCCGGAGCTGAAACGGCCATTTCTGACCGCGCTCGCCTTCTCCATGGCACTTTCCTTGGGAGATCTCGGAGCAGTCGCCCTGTTCGGCTCGGAAAACATCATGACACTACCCGCCCTCATCTATGCGTCTATGGGAAGCTACCGCAGCACCGATGCTGACGGGCTTGCCCTATTGCTCGGAATGCTGTGTCTCCTCCTCGCGCTCCTCGGGGCGCCGGGAAGACGTCAGGCAAGTGAACGGGAGGCCCCCGATGCGCGATAAGACTTCGACGGCAATCCGCCTCGATGGGGTGCAACTCACACTCGGCCAAAGCGACTTTCACTTCGATTTCGCTTTCGATACCGGCAAGATCACTGCCATTGTCGGCCCGTCCGGATCCGGCAAGTCGACCCTGCTCAACCTCGTCTCCGGCTTTGAGCAACCCCACACGGGCCGGATCGAAATAGCTGGTCGTGATGTGACGGATCTGGCGCCGGCGGAGCGTCCGGTCTCGCTGGTCTTTCAGGACAACAACCTCTTTGCCCACCTCGACCTCTTCACCAATATCGGCCTCGGCATCCATCCTGGCCTGCGTTTGACCACCGCGGACCGCAAGGCGGTCTCCGACGCTCTGGTGCGGGTCGGCCTTGCAGGCTACGAGCGGCGGCTGCCGGGTTCGCTCTCGGGCGGAGAGCGGCAACGGGCAGCCTTCGCTCGCGCCTTGGTCCGCAGCCGCCCGATCCTGCTCCTCGACGAACCCTTCGCCGCACTCGATCCGGGTCTGCGGAGCACAATGGTTGACCTTCTCGCAGAACTCCATGCCGAAACATCTGCCACCATCCTGCTCGTCACCCACGATCCGCGCGACGTCGTTCGCTTGGCGGATCAGGTCGTCTTTCTCGAAAACGGCCATGTGGTGGTGAATGCGTCCAAGTCCGATTTTCTCGCGAGAACAGAAGTCACAGCCGTGCGCGACTTCCTCGGTCCGGCCCGGATTGCACCCGAATCGCCTTAATTTGGTCGCCCGCGCCTGCCATGCGCGTTTGGAATAGTTGTTCCTGCAGCAAGACCATTGGTCATTTGCCTCGGCGTGACTATCTTCTGGAGCGAGTGGTGTTTTCGCACTATGTGGAATGCTGCCGGATCAGCAGAATGCGGATATCGGCTGAAGGCAATTGGATGCTGCACCCGGATATCGCCAGCTTGGCGATCGTTCGGGAACAGGGTGAAGGGGCAGGATGCAGTTTTTGAGCCGGAACAGCGCGATAGCTGCAGAAACAGATCTGCGGCGCCGGCCTTTCAGGTTTGCGTCGAGTGTTGCCGTGCTCGTCTCGGCGGGTCTCGTCCTATCCTCCTGCCAGTCGCTGTTCGAGCAGGCCTACGAGCCATCCGTTTCGCCTTCCAGCAATCCGCAGATCGTCGACGAAGTGCAGAAAGGCGATCCGCGCGCTCAGATGGGTGCCCGCGAGCACCCCCGCATCGTCGCATCCTATGGCGGCGAATATTCGGACGCCAAGACCGAACGCCTCGTCGCCCGCATTGCCGGTGCGCTAACGGCGGTCTCGGAAAACCCGAATCAGTCCTATCGCATCACCATCCTCAATTCGCCGGCGATCAACGCCTTTGCGCTGCCGGGCGGCTATCTTTACGTGACGCGCGGCCTCCTGGCGCTCGCCAACGACGCGTCGGAAGTGGCAGCCGTTCTCAGCCATGAAATGGCGCATGTGACCGCCAATCACGGCATCGAACGCCAGCGTCGCGAAGAGGCAGAAGTCATTGCGAGCCGCGTCGTCGCCGAGGTTCTGTCGAGCGATCTCGCCGGCAAGCAGGCGCTGGCCCGCGGCAAGCTGCGCCTCGCCGCCTTCTCGCGCCAGCAGGAGCTGCAGGCCGACGTCATCGGCGTGCGCACGCTGGGTGAAGCCGGCTATGATCCCTATGCTGCGGCCCGCTTCCTCGATTCCATGGCCCGCTACAGCCAGTTCAGCTCGGTTGATCCCGATGCCGACCAGAGCCTGGACTTCCTCTCGAGCCATCCGAACGCCCCGCAGCGTGTGGAACTTGCTAAGCGCCATGCCCGCGCCTTCGGGCCGGAGGGCAGCCATGGCGAAACAGGCCGCGAGTATTATCTGAACGGCATCGACGGCCTGCTCTATGGCGACAGTCCCCAGGAAGGCTTCGTCCGTGGCCAGACCTTCCTGCATGGCCAGCTCGGCATCCGCTTCGACGTGCCCCAGGGCTTCCAGATCGACAACAAGGTCGAGGCCGTCCTCGCCACCGGACCTGGCGATGTGGCCATCCGTTTCGACGGCGTGGCCGACAGTCAAAAGATCAGCCTGCCAAACTATATCTCGAGCGGCTGGGTCACCGGTCTTCTGCCCGATACAATCCGGACCATCAGCGTCAACGGATTGGAAGCGGCAACAGCCCGCGCCTCCGCCGATCGCTGGGATTTCGACATCACCGTCATCCGGATCGGGCCGCAGATCTTCCGCTTCCTGACGGCCGTGCCCAAGGGCAGTCCGGCTCTGGAAACCACAGCCGCTCAGCTGCGTGCCTCCTTCCGCCGGATCACGCCACAGGAAGCAGCCTCGCTGAAGCCGCTTCGCGTCCGTGTGGTGACGGTCGGTTCCAACGACTCGGTCGGAACCTTGTCGGCACGTATGATGGGCACCGATCGCAAGCTTGAACTGTTCCGGCTGATCAACGCACTCGGCCCGACCTCCACGGTCACGCCGGGCATGCGCGTCAAGATCATCTCCGAGTAACATCACCAGACTCAGACCAGCAAAAAAGCCGGCTCGAAGGCCGGCTTTTTTGCTTGTGATTTGTGATTGGCTCAATACGCCATTTCATATCGCGCCGCGGCCGATGGTGCCTTGTCGGTCAGCGCAAGTTTCAGCTTCTCAAGCGCTCGCGTTTCGATCTGGCGGACACGTTCCTTGGAAATCCCGAGCTCGGCGCCGAGTTCTTCCAGCGTTGCGCCATCTTCCGTGAGACGCCGCGCCTTGATGATCCGGCTTTCGCGCTCGTTGAGGCGGTTCATCGCATCCTTGAGCCAGCCATTCCAGCGCTCGCCATCGATGATGGACGTGACCTGCTCGTCCGGCAGCGCCTCGTTGCTCTCCAGCATCTCGAGCTGTTCGGTGCCTTCGCCATTGCGACCAGCGACAGGCGTCTGCAGCGAGGCGTCATTGCCGGACAAGCGGGCGTCCATCGACTGAACGTCGGACAGGCTAACGCCAAGGGCGGTGGCGATTTCCTGATGGATGGCCTGATCAGAGAGGCGATTGTCGCCCTGGGCGAGCTTGGCGCGCAGGCGACGCAGGTTGAAGAACAGCGCTTTCTGACTGGAGCTGGTGCCACCGCGGACGATCGACCAGTTGCGCAGGATATAGTCCTGCATCGAGGCCCGGATCCACCAGCCGGCATAGGTCGAGAAGCGCACTTCGCGACCAGGGTCGAAGCGGGCAGCCGCTTCGAGAAGGCCGATATAGCCTTCCTGGATCAGATCGTTGAGCGGCAGACCGAAGCCACGGAACTTGGAAGCCATGGCAATGACCAGACGCATATGCGCCTGGGCGATGCGGTTGCGCGCACCCTGATCGTCATTTTCCTTCCAGCGGATCGCAAGGTCGAGCTCTTCCTCGCGCTCAAGATAGGGCTGTGACATGGCATACTTTATGATGTGTCTGTCAGCGGATGTGGCTTTCATCGAACATCTCCATGGTCTCTGGGGACCGCTGGCCTCTCGCAGGCCTATTTGCCGGCATTGTTTGCTGAACGGTTCAGTCTCGGTCAGGTTCCAACAATGTCGAACAGGGCGGTGGTTGCATCACTCTCATCTGCTTGTCTGACCACTATTACGGGCCGTGTACGGCATCGGATTGCCGCACGGGGTGCGACCTTCTGTCGAACAGGGGGGATCACGGTGAAGTGAGAGAAAGAGGGCGCCGAGCTGAGTGCGGTGATCGGGAAACGCAAAACGGCGCGGGTTGCCCCGCGCCGTCGGATCAGAATTCAAATGGTCTGGTTCAGGCGGAAAGAGCTTTGAACTCCTCAAGGATCGCATCGCCCATTTCGACCGTGCCGACCTGACGGCAACCGTCGGCCATGATGTCACCGGTGCGGATGCCCTTGTCGAGCACGATGGCAATCGCCTTCTCAAGGCGATCGGCCTCGGTGACCATGTTGAAGGAGTAGCGCAGGCACATGGCAAACGAGGCGATCATCGCGATCGGATTGGCGATGCCCTTTCCGGCGATATCGGGTGCCGAGCCGTGCACCGGCTCGTAAAGCGCCTTGCGCTTGCCGGTCTTGGCATCCGGGGCGCCGAGCGAAGCGGACGGCAGCATGCCGAGCGAACCGGTCAGCATGGCGGCAACGTCGGAGAGCATGTCGCCGAACAGGTTGTCGGTGACGATGACGTCGAACTGCTTCGGCGCGCGGACCAGCTGCATGCCACCGGCATCGGCCAGCATGTGGTCGAGCTTGACGTCGGAGAACTTCTCCTTGTGCGTCGCTGTCACGACCTGGTTCCACAAGACGCCCGACTTCATGACGTTGCGCTTTTCCATCGAGCAGACGGCATTGTTGCGGGTCCGTGCGAGTTCGAAGGCGACGGCGGCGATGCGCTCGATTTCGTAGGTGTCGTAGACCTGCGTATCGACGGCGCGCTTCTGGCCATTGCCGAGATCGGTGATGGTCTTCGGCTCGCCGAAGTAGACACCACCAGTCAGCTCGCGGACGATGAGGATGTCGAGACCCTCAACGAGCTCCGGCTTCAGCGACGAGGCATTGGCGAGCGCCGGATAGCAGATGGCGGGACGCAGGTTGGCGAAGAGTTCGAGATCCTTGCGCAGACGCAACAGGCCGGCTTCCGGGCGGACTTCGTAAGGCACGTCATCCCACTTCGGGCCGCCGACGGCACCGAAGAGAACGGCATCGGCGGCAAGCGCCTTGGCCATGTCTTCTTCCGAGATCGCGGCTCCATGCGCGTCATAAGCCGAACCGCCGACAAGGCCTTCGTCGGTGACGAAGCCGGCGCCCTGCGCCTCGTTCATGTAACCGATGATCTTGCGAACTTCGGCCATGGCCTCGGGGCCGATGCCGTCGCCGGGGAGAAGAAGAAGATTGCGAGCCGTCATGGAAACCCTCCACTCGAAAAAGAAGTCGCGGTGTCTTACGCGCGGGTCAGGGTCATTTCAAGCGAGATAGGGCGGAAACGGTACGGTTCCGGCCATTCCAAGCAAGGGCTTCCCGGTTGACCCGGTTGTTTCCGAGGTCCAAAAGATCTGCATCCCTCCAGCATCCCCGAGTGCCCCATGCCGCTTTCTCCCCTTCATATCGAAACGCCACTCCTCCGCACGGCCGCCGACTACAGCGCGAGCGGCTTGCCTCTCTGGCTGAAGCTTGATGCCTTGCAACCTTCCGGCAGCTTCAAGCTGCGTGGGGTGGGACTGCTCTGCCAGCACGAGGTCGCCAAGGGGGCGAAGGAAATCTTCTGCGCCTCTGGCGGTAATGCAGGCATTGCCGCCGCCGTTGCCGGCAAGGCGCTCGGCGTCCCGGTGACGATCGTCGTGCCGGAAACCACGTCCGCCGAGGTTCGCACGCGAATTGCCGCGACAGGTGCCAAGGTCTTGGTCCACGGGTCCGTCTTCGACGAGGCGAATGCCCATGCGGTGGCACTCGCGGCCAAACGCCAGGCCGCTTACGTCCATCCCTATGACCATCCGCTTCTCTGGGAAGGTCATGCGACCCTGATCGACGAGGTGGTCAAATCAGGTGCCGAGTTCGATTGCGTGGTGACGAGCGTCGGCGGTGGCGGCCTGCTTGCCGGCATCGTCGAAGGGTTGCGACGCAACGGGCTGCGCGACATCCCCGTCTTTGCGGTCGAGACGGAAGGCGCCGCTTCCCTGAACGCTGCCGTTCTCGCCGGGGAACGTGTGACGCTGCCGGCCATCACCTCGATTGCCAATTCGCTCGGCGCGCGACAGGTCGCACAACATGTCTTCGAGCTTCTCGAAACGCATCCGATCGAAAGCGTCACGGTGACCGACGCCGAGGCTGTCGAGGCCTGCCTGAAATTCGCCGATGCGCAGCGGATCCTCGTCGAGCCCGCTTGCGGTGCGGCATTGGCTGTCGCCGACGTGCATGCCGAGCAGCTGAAGCGCTTCAAAGCGCCGCTGATCGAGGTCTGCGGCGGGATCGGCGTCTCGCTTGCAGCGCTTGAAGCCTGGCGGGCCCGTTTCCTCTAAGGCCAAAGAAAAAGCCGGGCGCGAGCCCGGCTTCATCAATTCAGTGCTTGAGCAAGGCTCAGGCCCAGGGGCGATGGGCGGCGTTGGACTGTTCGAAGGTCGAGATGCTCGTTGCCTTCTCAAGTGTCAGGCCGATATCGTCGAGGCCGTTCAGCAGGCAGTGGCGCTTGAACGCGTCGATTTCGAACGCGATCTTGCCACCATCCGGACCGGTGATCTCCTGGGATTCCAGGTCGACGGTCAGCACGGCGTTGGAACCGCGCGAGGCATCATCCATCAGCTTGTCCAGATCGGACTGGCTGACGACGATTGGCAGGATGCCGTTCTTGAAACAGTTGTTGTAGAAGATGTCGGCGAACGACGTGGAGATCACGCAGCGGATACCGAAGTCGAGAAGCGCCCACGGGGCATGCTCGCGCGAGGAGCCGCAACCGAAGTTATCGCCTGCGACGAGGATCTGCGCATTGCGATAGGCCGGCTTGTTGAGAACGAAATCCGCGTTCTCCGAACCGTCTTCCTTGTAACGAGCTTCGGCGAACAGCCCGGTACCGAGACCGGTGCGCTTGATCGTCTTCAGGTAATCCTTGGGGATGATCATGTCCGTGTCGACATTGACGACCGGAAGCGGTGCCGCGACACCGGTGAGCTTTACGAACTTGTCCATCAGTCTGCCTTCGATCTGGCTAATGCGCGTTTGATGCCTCGCCCATAGAGCAAAACCGCAGAAATTTGAAGGAGAATCTTGAGGAGGCTCTATCGCTGTTTTCCGCGCGACAGTGACATCTCACCCGCTGGACAGGTGAGATGCTGGACCGGCCTACGGTCAGATCAGAGATCGATGATCGTACCCTTGCCGTCGTTCCAGACGCGGACGTCATCGCGACGCTTGGCTTTCACGTAAGCAGGTGCACGCTTCGTCTTGCCCATCAGCATGCGGGCGCCGAGCGTGACTGTCAGGAGTGCGCCAATCACCAGAGTGAGCGACACCGCAAAGGCGGCGGCAAGGCCGACAAAAGCGAGGCCAACAAGGGCATAGGCGGCGGAGCGGATGTTCTGCATGATCGTGTCCTTTCGCAGGTACCAAGGTGGTCCTTATCCCAAGGGTTTGCAAGGGCCTTTCACCCAATTGTCATCTTGCGTGGGCGGCCAAAGCTTGCCAGAACTCGGCCATGACATCAGAGGCCTCCTCCTTTCGCTTTCACCACCCGTCCCGCCTTCGCCGATCCGTGCTGACGGTGCCCGCGATCAACGACCGCGCCCTCGACAAGGTGACGACCCTCGATTGCGATGCCGTCATCTTCGATCTCGAGGATTCCGTTGCTGAGGATCGAAAGGCCGACGCCCGGCATAAGCTTCTGGAATTCCTGCAAAATTCCGATCTCGGCCATCGCGAGCGCATCGTCAGGATCAATGCCTCAGACACACCGCACTTCCGCGAAGACATGAGGCTCGTCTTGCAGTGCCTTCCCGACGCCGTGCTGTTGCCGAAGGTCGAGGAACCGGTCGCTGTGCAAGACGTGGCGGATCTGCTCGGCGAACAGGATGCGGCGGAAGGTCTCAGGATCTGGGCAATGATCGAAACGCCGCGCGGTGTGCTCAACGCCGCAGCGATTGCCTCTTCGGGGCGCACCAGCGACAGCCGGCTCGACGCCTTCGTCGTTGGGCTGAACGACCTGCGCAAGGCGACCGGCATTCCGGCAGCCCCCGGACGCACCTATCTGGTGCCCTATCTGATGCAGGTCGTACTCGCCGCCCGCGCCTATGGGCTCGACGTCATCGACAGCGTATCGAACGATTTCCACGACCTCGAAGCCTTCTCGGATGAATGCGCTCAAGGGAGGGCCATGGGCTTCGACGGCAAGATGCTGATCCATCCGGCGCAGATCGAAGCCGCCAATCGCCATTTCGGCCCCTCGGATGCCGCGATTGCCGAGGCCCGTCTCGTCGCCGACGCCTTCTCCGACCCGGCCCATGCGGGCCTCAACGTTATCAACATCGATGGGCGCATGATCGAACGACTGCATGCCGAGGAGGCCACCCGCCTTCTCGCCAAGGTCGAACTGATCACCGCCAGAAAGGACAAGCCATGAAAGTCTATCGTTTCCTTACAGGTCCAGACGATTCGAGCTTCTGCCACCGCGTCACCGACGCGCTCAACAAGGGCTGGGAGCTTCACGGATCGCCGAGCCACACCTTCAACGCCGCCGAGAACAAGCTGTATTGCGGCCAGGCCGTGGTGAAGACGGTGCATGGCAAGGAATACGATCCATCGATGAAGCTCGGCGAGCAGTGATCCGCTGGTGATGCCCATCTCCCCCTTGGTGGGGGAGAAAGCGATTTCGATGAATTAGGCGAGCGCAAGCCACCTAAACATCAGAAATCGCGAGAGAGGGGGTCCGTTCGTCGTGCCACCATCACCGATCCCCTCACCAACAAAATCTGAGGTTTAGCCCTGATCGGGCTAAGCCCTCGATTTTGTAACCTCTCCCACAAGGGGGAGAGGGAAAAACCAATTTGTCAAAAACCCCAAGCTTCGCCGCCGGTCGGGATCGCTCCCTCCGGGTAGGCTGAAATTTGTCTCGGACGAGGCGCCAGAAGCAACCTGTCTAAGTAAGTAATGTGGCTCCTTCCGGCGCCCCGTTCGGCGTTTTGTCCCGCTGCATGCGTCTCTCTGGCAAGGCGGCGACGGTCTTCGGTCCTCGTCCTCGGGTTTAACCCGAGGATGAGCGAAGATTGACCGGGCGCGGGTCCGGCTGCGGCATCATACGAGATGACGCTTCAGCCTGGCCGGTGGCCCGGGAGGTTCCCGCCGGATGGTGCACCAATCCGACCGGGACCCTCGCCCGGGGGATGAAGCCTTGGTCATCGACCTCGGCCATCATCCCCGCCGTTTTGTTCGCCCCGCTGTCTGGATGTTCGCGACAGCATTGGCGCCTTGTCTGTGTGCCTCTGAGGCACGTCCTTCCGATCGGGGTATCCGGTGAAGAGGCATCCGACCCCGTCACCTTAGTATCCAACCCCACGTCCGGAGGGAGACCGTTGCAGCGGGCCGGGAGATCTGGCCTGCGACAGTCGTCACTCCCGGCGCCGATCCCGCCTCGCCTGACATCGCATCGTCAGGTGTATCCGAGGGCGGGACGGGGACTAGGGTAAGGGCGTGGAAATGGGCGGGGATGAAAAAACTTTGTTTTGTTGATTTTGCTGAGGGATTCGCGAAAGTCGTCCCCCTTTTCTCGGAAGTAGGCGCTGAGCTTGTGGCTTTGCCCCTCACCCTGCCCTCTCCCCGCAGGCGGGGAGAGGGGGGTGCAGGCGGTTGATGTCTCCGCCTTCTCCCCGCTTGCGGGGAGAAGGTGCCCGCCCTTCGACAAGCTCAGGAGGCGGATGAGGGGCAAAGCCGCAAGGGGGGAGGCACCAACGCCTCCATCGCCTTCCCCATTGATTCGCAACCCCGACAGGCGTAAAAGGCCTCGTGTTCCGTGGTGATTTGGCCGGCCGGCTTGCAGCCACGTAAAATAAGTCGCTAAAGGGCCGAGGCGAGTTTGAAGACTTTCCAAGGACCGGTGGCGATATAAAAGCTGCCGGTATTTTTGTTTCCGCGGTCTGAAACCGCCGTGACAAGGAAAGTCGAGAGTAAGATGCCGATCAGGATCCCCGATACGCTGCCCGCCTTTGAAACCCTCGTGCATGAGGGCGTGCGGGTCATGACCGAAACCATGGCCATTCGCCAGGACATTCGCCCGTTGCAGATCGGCCTGCTCAACCTCATGCCGAACAAGATCAAGACCGAGGTGCAGTTCGCCCGGCTGATCGGTGCCTCACCGCTGCAGGTGGAGCTGACGCTGGTGCGGGTCGGCGGCCACAAGGCGAAGAACACGCCGGAAGAACATCTTCTTTCCTTCTACCAGACCTGGGACGAGGTAAAGGACCGCAAGTTCGACGGCTTCATCATCACCGGCGCACCTGTCGAGACCTTGCCCTTCGAGGAAGTGACCTACTGGCCGGAATTGGAAGATATCCTTGATTGGACCGAGACCAACGTGCATTCGACCATGAATGTCTGCTGGGGCGGCATGGCAGCGATCTACCACTTCCACAGGGTGCCGAAGCATGCGCTGAAGGAAAAGGCTTTCGGCGTCTATCGCCACCGCAACCTGGCGCCTTCTTCGGTGTACCTGAACGGCTTCTCTGATGATTTTCAGGTGCCAGTCTCGCGCTGGACGGAAGTGCGTCGCCAAGACATCGAGAAGGTGCCGGAACTGGAGATCCTGCTCGAATCCGATGAGATGGGTGTGTGCCTGGTGCAGGAGAAACGGGCCAAACGGCTCTACATGTTCAACCATGTCGAATATGACTCGACCTCGCTGGGCGACGAGTATTTCCGCGACAAGTCATCGGGCATCCCGATCAAGCTGCCGCACAACTATTTCCCGCACAACGACGACACGCTGACACCGCTCAACCGCTGGCGCGGCCACGCGCATCTTCTGTTCGGCAACTGGATCAACGAGATCTACCAGATGACGCCATACGATCTGAACGAGATCGGCAAGGATCTGGCTGGCTGACAGCGGCACGGGGGACGGGAGCGGATTTTGCCAGGACAGGCGGGGTCCGCTATGACAGGATGCCGCCGCCGATGAACCGAGCCATTGTCATCCGATGTTTCTGCCGTTTTTTCTGCGTCTGAAAGAAGAGAAGGTTCCCGTGACCCTGCGGGAATACCTGGCGCTGCTCGAAGGCCTGCAGTCAGGTCTGGTCGACTTCGATCCCGAAGGTTTCTATTATCTCGCCCGCACCACCCTGGTGAAGGACGAGCGCTTCATCGACCGATTCGACCGGGTTTTCTCCGAGATCTTCGGTGGCATCCTGAGCGAGGGCGCAGCAGAAGGCGTCGATCGTCAGACGATCCCCGAAGACTGGCTGCGCAAGATCGCCGAAAGACACCTTTCGGACGAGGACAAGAAGCTGATCGAAGCGCTTGGCGGCTTCGACAAGCTGATGGAAACACTGAAAGAGCGGCTGGCAGAGCAGAAGGAGCGCCACCAGGGCGGCAACAAGTGGATCGGCACGGCCGGCACCTCGCCCTTCGGCGCCCATGGCTACAATCCGGAAGGTGTGCGCATCGGCCAGGAGGAAAGCCGGCACAGACGCGCAGTGAAGGTGTGGGACCAGCGCGAATTCCGCAATCTCGACGACCGCGTCGAACTCGGCACCCGCAACATCAAGGTGGCGCTTCGACGGCTGCGCCGCTTTGTGCGCGAGGGAGCAACGGAAGAACTGGATCTCTCCGGCACCATTCGCTCGACCGCAGAGCACGGCTATCTCGACGTGAAGACCCAACCCGAGCGACGCAATGCCGTGAAGCTGCTGATGTTCTTCGATATCGGCGGCTCGATGGACGATCATGTCCGCGAGGTTGAGGAACTGTTTTCCGCTGCGCGTTCGGAATTCCGGCACATGGAGTATTTCTACTTCCACAACTGCCCCTATGAGCGCGTCTGGAAGGACAATCAGCGCCGCCACGCCGATACGATTCCGACATCAGACGTCATCAGAACGTTCGGCGCCGACTACCGGCTGATCTTCGTCGGCGACGCGGCGATGAGCCCCTACGAGGTCACCCATCCGGGCGGGTCGGTCGAGCACTGGAACACCGAAAGCGGGGCGGCCTGGATGACGCGATTGACCGATCACTTCCGCCGGCATCTCTGGATCAATCCGCTTCCGCAGGCGAACTGGGACTATACGATGTCCGTCGGCCTGATTCGCTGGCTGATCGGCGACCGGATGTATCCGCTGACGCTGGGCGGCCTGGAGGCTGCAGCCCGCGAATTGGCGCGATGACCGACAGACAAAAGACTGTGATGAATTAAGGCGAGGAAACGACAGGATGACGAAGACGATATTCGGCGTGATGCCCACGGGCGAGGCGGTCGAGAAGGTGGTGCTGAAGGGTGGAGGCCTGACAGCCTCGATCATCACCTTTGGTGCAGTCCTGCAGGATCTGCGTCTGGAGGGACACGATGCACCACTGGTGCTCGGCTTCGAGGATCTCGCCGGCTATCTCGACCATTCCCCTTATTTCGGCGCGACACCCGGACGCTGCGCCAACCGTATTGGCAACGGCCGCTTCACCCTTGATGGCGTCGACTATCAGCTCGAGCTCAACGAGAAGGGGATCTCCCACCTGCATGGCGGCTCTGACGGCATGGGCCGACAGAACTGGACGATCCTCGATCATGGCGGCGATTTTGTCGTGATGGAGGTGACCGATCCGGACGGTCGCGCCGGCTATCCGGGGACCACGCGCACCCGTGCGAGTTTTGCGCTGAAGGATGGCGGCACCTTCTCTGCCCTCTATGAAACAGTGACCGACAAGCCGACGATCGCCAATGTCTGCCACCACGCCTATTTCAATCTCGATGGCCGTGCGGACATCCTCGGCCATGATCTGATGATCGCGGCCGATCACTATACGCCTGTCGACGAGCGGCTGATCCCCACCGGAGAAATCAGGCCGGTCGAGAACACTGCTTTCGACTTCCGCGAGATGCGGCCGATCCGGCTCGAAGTCGAGGGCGAACAGCTCGGCTACGACCACAATTTCTGCTTCTCGAGCAGCCGGGTCGCCAAGCGCAGCGTCTCCCTGGCGCGTAGCGTCAATTCCGGCGTGACCATGGAGATCCTGACAACGGAACCTGGCGTGCAGTTCTACGCCGGCGGCAAGGTCGCTCCAGCCGTTCCCGGCCTTGACGGCCGCCGCTACGGCGCCTTTGCCGGCTTTTGCATGGAAACCCAGGTCTGGCCGGATGCAATCAACCATGCGAACTTCCCGAACGCGGTACTGCGGCCGGGCGAAGTCCTGCGCCAGGAAACGGATTACGTCTTCTCGAAAGCCTGAATGAAAAAAACCGGCTGCGGGGCAACCTGCGGCCGGTAACGCGTTTCGACGCGACGCGCAAAGGCGCCACAAATCCCACGACGTCTGTCACTGCCTGAAGAAAGAATGGAGCGGGTGAAGCGATTCGAACGCTCGACCCCAACCTTGGCAAGGTTGTGCTCTACCCCTGAGCTACACCCGCTCATAACCTCGATCCTGGGGTAGTGTCTGGATCGTGGGCCGTCCGTCTTGCGGCGACGGGCGCTATATGGCCCAACCGATTTTCAAATGCAACAGGGAAATGACGGATCGTCGCGAAAAAAATCGAGAAAGGGCGCAACGACCTGAGAAAGCTCAGCTTTTCCGGGCTTTTGCGGCGTACGAAAGATTGCGAAACGTCGGTCCTGGACCTATTGCTAAACTGGAAATCCGATAGTGGGAGCTCAAGGCCCCCGACGATTCAGAGTGAGAACAGCCATGACGACAGCCAAAACCGCCGAAGACCTCTTTCGTTTCCTCGACGAACTCGGGATCGCCCACAAGACGAAGACCCACCCGCCGGTTTTCACCGTCGCGGAATCGGTCTCGCTGCGCGACGAGATCCCCGGCGGCCATACCAAAAACCTGTTCGTCAAGGACAAGAAGGACAACTTCTTCCTGCTGACGGTCGAGGAGAACGCATCGGTGGACCTGAAGACGGTGCACACGATCATCGGGGCTGCCAGTAAGGTGTCCTTCGGCAAGCCGGAAAAGCTGATGGAGTATCTCGGCGTCGTTCCGGGCTCGGTGACGGCCTTCGGTGCGATCAACGATACGGACAAGAATGTCACCTTCATCCTCGACAAGGATCTGATGGAGCATGACATCATCAATTGCCATCCGCTCTCCAACGACGCGACGACATCGATCGGCCGGGATGACCTCATCCGCTTCATGGAGGCAACCGGCCACACGCCGCTTGTCTTGAAAGTCTCGGGCTGACATACGATCTTAACGGCAAGAACGTCAGCCTCCCCAAAGGCTGCGCAACAGGCGGGAGATGCGAGAAGATGAGCGACTATGGCAACCCTTACGGCAGCTACGGCAACCAGACCATGACGGCCAAGGCGGAGTTCGGTGGCGCTCCTCAAGGCACGCCCGCAGCAGGCGACCTGATCAAGGATACGACGACGGCGAACTTCGCCCGCGACGTCATGGACGAATCGCGCAACCAGCCGGTTCTCGTCGATTTCTGGGCCCCCTGGTGCGGTCCGTGCAAGCAGTTGACCCCCATCATCGAAAAGGCCGTCACCGAAGCCGGTGGACGCGTCAAGCTCGTCAAGATGAACATCGATGACCATCCCTCGGTTGCCGGCCAGCTCGGCATCCAGTCAATCCCGGCCGTCGTTGCCTTCGTCAACGGCCGTCCGGCCGATGGCTTCATGGGCGCGCTGCCTGAGAGCCAGGTGAAGGCCTTCATCGACAAGGTGGCAGGTCCGGCTGGTGCCGACCAGGCAGCTGAAATTGCCGCCGTGCTCGAAGAAGCCGCAGGCTTGCTTGCAGCTGGAGATATCGATGGTGCCGCCCAGCTGTTTGCCGCGATCCTCCAGGCGGACCCCGACAACACAAAGGCGATTGCCGGGCTTGCCGACTGCATGATCGGGGCGAACCAGCACCAGCGCGCCCGCGAACTGGTCAGCCAGTTGCCCGAAGATCTGGCCAAGGCCGCCGAAATCCAGGCCGTCCTCACGCGGCTGGATCAGATCGACGAGGCACGCAAGCTCGGTGATCCCGTGGCGCTGGAGCATACGCTGTCGCTGAACCCGGACGATCACGAGGCGCGCTTGAAGCTCGCCAAGATCCGCAATGTCGAAGGTCGCCGCGAGGAAGCCGCAGAACATCTGCTGCTGATCATGAAGCGCGACCGCACCTTCGAGGACGATGGTGCGCGCAAACAGCTGCTGCAATTCTTCGAGGTCTGGGGTCCGAAGGATCCGGCCACCATCATGGCGCGGCGCAAACTCTCCTCGATCCTCTTTTCGTGAGCCGCCGCCGGCCTTGAGTTTTGGCTGGCGCGACCCAGATAGAAGCAAGAACGAACGCCGGAATTTTCCGGACAGGATGTGCTTCGATGCAAGTGGGAAATGCCCGATATCTGACGGCTGGTGACCTTCCCGAGACGGTACCGGTCTTCCCCATCTCAGGGGTGCTGCTGCTGCCCGGCGGCCAGCTGCCGCTGAACGTCTTTGAACCGCGATACCTCGCGATGCTGGATGCGGCGCTTTCCGGCAACCGACTGATCGGCATGATCCAGCCGGCGATGTCGGAGGTGCAGGCCAACATTCTGCCCGAGCGCCCGCAACTGGCGCCCGTCGGCTGCCTTGGCAGGATTACCTCCTTCACCGAAACCGGCGATGGCCGCTACATCGTGTCGCTGGCAGGGGTGTGTCGTTTCCGGCTGATGGACGAGGTGACGACCAGCAAGCCCTTCCGCAGCTTCCAGATAGCCCCCTTCGTCGCCGATCTGAGTTCGGGAGAAGACGAGGGACAGGTCAACCGCATCGGCCTCCTGGCGGCTTTCAAGGCCTATCTGGAGGCAAACAAGCTCGAAGCCGATTGGGAAAGCGTCGAGCGCGCATCGAACCTGACGCTGGTGAACTCCCTGTCGATGATGTCGCCGTTTGGCCCGCCTGAAAAACAGGCGCTTCTGGAGGCGCCCGACCTGAAGACGCGTGCCGAGACCCTGATCGCGATTACCGAAATTGTCCTCGCCCGGACCTTCGGTGATTCCGATACCATGTTGCAGTGACCCATGGCCGATAATCCGACCAGCCTCATCGATCCGAAGATGCTCGAACTTCTGGTCTGTCCTTTGACGCAGGGGACCCTGAAATGGGACCGGGAGAAGAGCGAACTCGTCTCTGAGAAGGCGCGCCTCGCCTACCCCATCCGCGACGGAATACCGATCATGCTGGTTTCGGAAGCCCGCAAGCTGGAGATGCCCGCCTGAACGGGCCTGCCCCTTTACCAGATCCGGAAATGAGCGCTCAGATGCTCTGGCCGCCCAGAAGCCGCGGCCCGGCATGCCCGGACGTGCCCGCAGCCTCGCGAATGAAGTAGGTCTTCAGGCCCGGGATCCGATCAACGACGCCAAGGCCGAAATCGCGCAGCACCCGGATCGGTGTCACGTCGTTCGAGAACAAACGGTTCAGCACATCCGTTGTGACCCCCATGCGGAACGTGTCGAAACGCCGCCAGATCTGGTAGCGCTCGAGCACATTGACCGAGCCGATATCGAGACCCAGGCGGTCGGCCTCAACGATCGTCTCCGCAAGTGCCGCGACGTCCTTGAAGCCGAGATTGAGGCCCTGACCGGAGATGGGATGGATGCCATGCGCCGCGTCGCCGGCAAGCGCCAGACGCGGCGCGATGAAGGCGCGGGCAAGGGTCAGACCGAGCGGGAAGGCCCGACGATCCGGTGTCGCACGGATGGTGCCGAGTTTGTGGCCGAAGCGGCGCTCGAGCTCGGCCTCGAACAACAGGTCATCGGAGGCGACGAGCCGGTCGGCATCATCAGTCCGCTCCGTCCAGACCAGAGACGAACGGTTGCCCTTCAGCGGCAGGATGGCAAACGGACCGGCCGGCAGGAAGTGCTCTTCTGCAACGCCGTCATGCGGCCGCTCGTGCTCCACGGTGGTGACGATGCCGGATTGGCCATACTTCCAGGTGACGGTCTTGATGCCGGCGAGATCGCGCAGCTTGGATCGCACGCCGTCGCAGGCAATGACGAGGCGTGACGAAACGACGCTGCCATCCGAGAGCGTCAGTTCGGCACTCGGTCCGGTATCGCGAAAGCCGGTTGCCCGCAATCCATGCCGAATGGTGATGCCGCGTTCCTCGCAGGCCTGGCGCAATGCTGCGACCATGCTGACATTCGGGATCATGTGCGCGAAGGGCTGACCGTCTTCGACGGCACCATCAAAGGTCAGGAAGACCGGGCGCACGGGATCGGACGTTTTCGAATCGGTCACGATCATCCGGTTGATCGGCTGCGCATCCGGCTCGATCTGGTCCCAGAGCCCGAAAACATCGAGCATCTTGGTCGCAGCCGCAATGATCGCCGAGGCCCTCGGGTCCTTCTTCCACGCGTCCTCGGGCGCCGCTTCGACAACCTCGACGGCGAGATGCGGGGCCGCCTGCTTGATTGCGACTGCAGCGGAAAGACCGACATAGCCACCGCCGACGACGAGCACATCCAGCATGGCAAATTCCTTTGTTCTTGTAGACCTGATGACACCTATATAGATCAGCCTTGAACGGGTGCCTATAAGCGGAGCAATGCAATATGTCGCAGCCATCTGGCCAGACCAAACCAATGCAAGACCTGATCGAGCGTCTCGATCTGGAAAAGCTGGAGGAAAACCTGTTTCGCGGTAGCAGTCCGCAGAACGGCTGGCAGCGCGTGTTCGGTGGCCTGGTCATCGCACAGGCCCTGATGGCGGCACAGCGCTGCGTCGACCCCGACCGCATCGTGCATTCGCTCCACGCCTATTTCATGCGCCCGGGCGATCCCTCCATCCCGATCGTCTATCAGGTCGAGCGCATCCGCGACGGCTCTTCCTTCACCACGCGCCGCGTTGTCGCGATCCAGCATGGCAAGGCGATCTTTTCCATGTCGGCCTCCTTCCAGGTGGAGGAACCGGGCTTTGATCACCAGGTGAAGATCCCGGACGTCGCCGCACCGGAACAGCTGATGGGCGAAGCGGAGTTTCGCGCTGCCTTCCTCGCCCAGGCGCCGGATACGGTGAAGACATACTGGGGCCGCGAGCGGCCGATCGAGATCCGCCCGACATCGCTGACCCACTATCTGTCCCGGGAAAAACTGGAACCGGAGGCCCATATCTGGGTTCGCGCATCCGGCCTCGTGCCCGACGACAGGCATTATCAGGCGGCAATCCTTGCGTATCTCTCGGACATGACCCTGCTCGACACCTCGCTCTATGCGCACGGCACGTCGATCTTCGACCCCGAACTGCAGGTCGCCAGTCTCGACCATGCCATGTGGTTCCACCGTCCCTGCCGGCTGGATGACTGGCTACTCTACACGCAAGACAGCCCCAGTGCGGCAGGCGCGCGCGGAATGACCCGCGGCAGCATCTTCACCCGCGACGGACGGCTGGTTGCCTCGGTGGCCCAGGAGGGGCTGATCCGCAAACGGGCAAATGACTAGATTTAAGCCATTCGTGATATTCTGCACAATTTATGTGCGCCCATTGCGCATTCATTTGCCTGTTTATTGGCTGCGTTTTTCATAGTCTTTAGATTTCAATAACTTATAGGCAATTCTGAATCTGGCACGCCTTTTGAATGTCATTGTCCAGTCGCTGCGCGAATGTTGCTGCGGGCGGCAAGGAGAGTCGGCTCCGAGCCGAGGACAAGCAAAGGATGGGAAACCAGATGAAGATTGTGATGGCTATCATCAAGCCGTTCAAGCTGGACGAGGTACGCGAGGCCTTGACGGCTGTGGGGATCCAGGGCCTGACCGTGACCGAGGTCAAGGGCTATGGACGCCAGAAGGGGCACACTGAAATCTACCGCGGCACCGAATACGCCGTCAGCTTTCTGCCGAAACTGAAGATCGAGATCGCAGTCTCGTCCGAGCTCGCCGACAAGGCCGTCGAAGCGATCGCTTCTGCTGCCAAGACCGGCCAGATCGGCGATGGCAAGATCTTTGTCTATGCGATCGATCAGGCCGTGCGGATCCGCACCGGCGAAACCAATACCGAAGCGCTGTAAGAACGGCTGTAAGGGGAGTTGTTACTGATGTCATTTGCCAATCTGAATTCCAATCTCGTGCGCCTTGGCGCCGCGTCCGCAGCAGTGCTGGCGCCGGTTGTCGCCTTCGCGCAGGAAGCAGCGCCCGCTGCAGCCGAAGCAGTTGCTGCAGCTCCGGTTCCGGACAAGGGCGATACCGCCTTCATGTTCCTCTGCACCATCCTCGTCCTGTTCATGCTGATCCCGGGTCTGGCTCTCTTCTATGGCGGTCTGGTTCGCGCCAAGAACATGCTCTCGGTTCTCATGCAGTGCACCGTCATCGGTTCGACCGTAATGCTTGCCTGGGTGATCTACGGTTACTCGTTCGCCTTCGGCGGCTCGGAAAGCCCTTATTTCGGCGGCTTCGCCAAGTTGTTCCTCTCCGGCGTTACGCCGGAAAGCACGGCAGCCACCTTCTCTGATGCCGTCATTCCGGAATACATCTTCATCATGTTCCAGATGACCTTCGCCGCCATCACGCCGGCCCTTATCGTCGGCGCCTTTGCGGAACGCATCAAGTTCTCCGCAGCAGTGCTCTTCTGCCTGCTCTGGGTCACCTTGGTCTACTTGCCGGTCGCTCACATGGTCTGGGATGCCAACGGCCTGATCTTCGGCTGGGGTGCACTCGACTTCGCTGGCGGCACCGTCGTTCACATCAATGCCGGCGTGGCTGGTTTGATCGGTGCGATCATGCTGGGCAAGCGCACGGGCTATGGCAAGGACATGATGGCTCCGCATTCGATGACGCTGACGCTCGTCGGTGCAGCCATGCTCTGGGTCGGCTGGTTCGGCTTCAACGCAGGCTCCAACCTCGAAGCCTCTGGTGGCGCCATGCTGGCGACCGTCAACACCTTCATCGCGACCGCAGCCGCTGTCGTCTCCTGGTGCCTGGTTGAAACCTTCACCCGTGGCAAGGCTTCGATGCTCGGCGCAGCTTCCGGCATGATCTCCGGCCTCGTTGCGATCACCCCGGCAGCCGGCATCGCCGGCCCGATGGGCGCGATCGTCATGGGTCTCATGGTTTCGCCGCTCTGCTACTTCTTCGTCGCCGTTGTGAAGAACAAGTTCGGCTATGACGACACCGCAGACGTCTTCGGCGTTCACGGTATCGGTGGCCTCTTTGGCGCCATCGCAACCGGCGTCTTCGCTTCCGCTTCGCTTGGCGGCATCGGCTACGCTGAAGGCGTGACCATGGGCGGCCAGGTCATGACCCAGATCTATGCTGTCGTCGTCACCATTCTGTGGTGCGGCATTGGCTCGATCATCCTCTACAAGCTGGTCGATCTGATCGTCGGTCTGCGTGTGCCGGTTGAAGCCGAGCGCGAAGGCCTCGACCTCGCCTCGCATGGCGAAGCAGCCTACCACAGCTAAGATCCCTCGGATCCTTGCAGTTCAAATGCGGCAGCGCCCGGGTCTCATCACCCGGGCGTTTTTTATGGAGAATTGACGACGGCTTCCCGTCACGCATGGTTAATGCAGCATTAACCCTCGATCCTGTAGTCTAGCAGCTGGCGATCTCCGTCTTGGGCGGGGATCGAAGGCATCACCGGCAACAGGACGGACAGAGACCCCATGAGCAGAAGCCATTCAGCAACGCTTCCGGAGCACTCGACACGCTCGGCGTTGTCAGCCTTCATGCTGCGCCAGATCCTGGCACTGACCGGCTTTGGGCTGTTTCTCCTTCTGGTGCTTGCAGTCGCGGCGCTCGCCACCTGGAACGTCTCGGATCCGAGCCTCTCCTATGCGACAGACAATCCGCCGACCAATATCCTCGGACTGTCCGGCGCAGTCTTTGCCGACCTGATGATGCAGTTCTTCGGGCTGGGTAGTCTTCTGGCGCTCCTGCCGGTGCTTGCCTGGTCCTTCGCCCTCATCGGCGGACGCCGTGTGACCCGCATCCCGGCCCGTCTCGGTGCCTGGGTTGCAGGCGCCCTGGTTGCGGCTGCCGCCGTCGGCTGCTTTCCGCCGCCGCAGACCTGGCCCCTGCCAAGTGGAACAGGCGGCGTGCTCGGCGATCTCATCCTGCGCTTTCCGGCACTCTTCATCGGCGCCTATCCGACGTCGACATTCGCGATGATCCTGGGTGCGGTGCTGGCCCTGCCGGCGACCTGGCTGATGCTGTTTGCGGCCGGCATTGTCGGCAAGGCTGCCGAGCCGGCGGATGACGAGGAGCCTGTCGCTCCGCTCGTCCGCGCCAAGCCAAAGGCACCCGTCTTCGAAGACGAAGAGGAAGACGACGAACGCGAAGGCCCGATCGCTCTGGTCATGGGTGCGGTAACTCACAACTGGTACACGACGCGCGCCCGCGTCCGACGCCTGTTCGGCCTGAAGTCCAGCGATCGTCGCGAGCGCGATTTCGAACAGCCCTATGATTTCAACGATGACGAATTCGGGACACTCAACGAGCCGGTGCGCGCCAAGGCACCACCGCTCAATGCCCGCGTCGAACCCTCCCTGGATGGCGCACCTCTGCGCCCGACCGGCCGCTCGATCGTATCCCCGCCGCCCATGTCGGCTGGGCACTTCGATGACGACGAAGACGATTTCGGTCTCGACGATCTGCCGCGGCCGGCCGGCATCCTTTCCGACGACGGCGTGCGATCGGCGCCGGCAAAGCCTGCCGGAGCCTCGCCGCGCGTTGCGGCACCCGCCGCACGTCCCAAGCCGGGCCCCCGCATGGAGCGCGACGCGCAAGGCTCGCTTCTACGTCCCGAAGGTTTCCAGCTGCCCTCGGTCCATCTTCTTGCCGAGCCGCGCGCCATTACACGCGACGCCACGCTGTCTGCCGAGGCGCTGGAGCACAATGCCCGCCTGCTCGAGGGCGTTCTCGACGACTTCGGCGTCAAGGGCGAGATCATCCATGTCCGGCCCGGCCCTGTCGTCACGCTCTACGAGCTCGAGCCGGCACCCGGCATCAAGTCGTCGCGCGTCATCGGCCTTGCCGACGACATTGCACGTTCGATGAGCGCAATTGCCGCCCGTGTTGCCGTGGTCCCCGGTCGCAACGCGATCGGCATCGAATTGCCCAACCAGACCCGCGAGACCGTCTACCTGCGCGAACTGATCGGCAGCCGCGACTTCGACGGCAACAAGGCAAAGCTTGCCATGGCACTCGGCAAGACGATCGGCGGCGAACCCGTCATCGCCGACCTCGCCAAGATGCCGCATCTGCTCGTCGCCGGCACCACCGGTTCGGGTAAGTCGGTTGCCATCAACACGATGATCCTGTCGCTCCTCTACAAGATGACGCCGGAGCAATGCCGCCTGATCATGATCGATCCGAAGATGCTGGAACTCTCCGTCTATGACGGCATCCCGCATCTTCTCTCTCCTGTTGTCACGGATCCGAAGAAGGCCGTGGTAGCGCTCAAATGGACCGTCCGCGAGATGGAAGAGCGCTACAAGAAGATGTCGAAGATCGGCGTTCGCAACATCGACGGCTTCAACGCCCGTGTCGCTCAGGCGCTCGAAAAGGGCGAGGTCCTGACCCGCACCGTGCAGACCGGCTTTGACCGCCAGACGGGCGAAGCGATCTACGAGACGGAAGAATTCGACCTGCAGCCACTGCCCTATATCGTCGTCATCATCGACGAAATGGCAGACCTGATGATGGTGGCCGGCAAGGACATCGAAGGCGCCGTTCAGCGGCTTGCACAGATGGCCCGTGCGGCCGGCATCCACGTGATCATGGCAACCCAGCGCCCATCGGTCGACGTCATCACCGGTACGATCAAGGCGAACTTCCCGACCCGTATTTCCTTCCAGGTAACGTCGAAGATCGACAGCCGCACCATTCTCGGCGAGCAGGGGGCCGAACAGCTGCTCGGCATGGGCGACATGCTCTACATGGCCGGCGGCGGCCGCATCCAGCGTGTCCACGGTCCCTTTGTCTCCGACCATGAGGTCGAAGAAATCGTTGCTTACCTCAAGACCCAAGGCTCGCCGCAATATCTCGAAGCAATCACCGTCGACGATGACGAGGATGGCGAAGATGGCGGCGGTCCTGTTGGAACCGGCAACCTCGGTGAATCGGACGATCCCTATGATCAGGCGGTCGCCATTGTCCTGCGTGACGGCAAGGCGTCGACCTCCTATGTCCAGCGTCGTCTTGGCATCGGCTATAACCGTGCCGCGTCCCTGATCGAGCGCATGGAGAAGGAGGGCATCATCGGTCCTGCCAACCATGCCGGCAAACGCGAAATTCTGGTACCGACCGAAGAGTAAGGCATCAATCGGTTCCGGAATGGAACAAGCGGACATGCGGACGAGTTGCCGCAGCGGCACAGGCGATAACGGTCATGAAGCCGCCGCCTTTTTCGGCGAGACCGAGAGCATATGAAGGAGTATCGCATGAAAGAAATCAAGGAACGCGGCGCCCGCCTCCCGATGTTGGCCAGCCGCCGCCAGTTCGTGCTGGGTACGGCTGCGATGATGGCTTGCGCCGCTCTGCCGTTCCCCGCATTCGCACAGGCGGGCGCGGCCCAGCAGATCGCCGACCATTTCTCGAGCGTGAGCACCATGATGGGCGAATTCGTCCAATTCGGTCCGCGTGGCGAGCAGACAGGCGGCAAGTTCTTCATCGAACGTCCGGGCAAGCTGCGCTTCAACTATGAACAGCCGTCGCCGATGCGCGTGATTTCCGATGGCAAGAATGTCGTCATCGGTAATACCAAGCTGAAGACCTGGGATCTCTACCCACTCAACAAGACGCCGCTCAGCCTGCTTCTCGCCAACCGGATCGATCTCAGCAACCAGATGGTCCGCGACGTCAAGCAGGAAGCGGACCTGACGACGATCGTGCTCGGCGACCGGACGATCTTCGGCGATTCGACGATCACACTGATGTTCGATCCGAAGTCCTACGAACTGCGCCAGTGGACGATCACCGACGTGCAGAAAAAGGATACGTCGGTGATGATCTTCAATGTTCAGAATGGCGTGCAGTTCGACCCGAGCGTCTTTGAAATTCCCTATGCCGAAGTACATGGCCAGAGACGCGGCGGCTGAGACATTCTGTTTCGACCTGTGGAGAAGGCGGTAGATCGCAAGGGATCAGCCGCCTTTTCCTGTTCATGGGCACCTGAACCTCCTAAGAAGCCGGGGGAACATTCAAGGCGGCCACGATGACACTCGCAATCACGACCTGGAACATCAACTCGGTGCGTCTGCGCCTGCCGATCGTCCAGGACTTCCTCAAGCGTGAAAATCCGGACATCCTGTGCCTGCAGGAAATCAAGTGCCAGAACGACCAGTTCCCGGCAGCGGAGATCGCAGAACTCGGCTATTCCAACATCGTGATCCATGGGCAGAAGGGCTACCACGGGGTAGCAATCTGCTCGAAACTGCCTTTGGCCGAAGATCATCGGCAGGATTACTGCGGCGTCGGCGACAGCCGGCACATCTCGGCAGTCTTCGAATGGGCAGGGCGGCGGATCCGCCTGCACAACTTCTATGTGCCGGCCGGCGGCGACGAGCCGAACCGCGAGATCAACCCGAAATTCGGGCACAAGCTCGACTTCATCGAGGAGATGAAGGCCCTGTCCGCCGAGGCGGAACCGAACACGGGCACCATTCTGGTCGGCGATCTGAACATCGCGCCGCTGGAACACGATGTCTGGTCCCACAAGCAGATGCTCAAGATCGTCAGCCATACGCCGGTCGAAACGGAAGGCTTGCTCGCCATCATGCGTCAGGGCAAATGGGTCGACCTGATGCGCCAGCACGTGCCGGCTTCGGAGAAGCTCTACACCTGGTGGAGCTATCGGGCGAAGGATTGGGCCGCAGCAGACCGAGGCCGCCGTCTCGATCACATCTGGTCCTCTTCCGATCTCGCACCACTTCTGTCGCGCGTCGATATCCTCAAGGAAGCGCGTGGATGGAACCAGCCTTCGGACCATGTACCCGTAACGGCCCGCTTCCAGAATCCATAGCAGGCGATATAAAGTCGGCTATCTAGGAGAATTTCGGCGCCAGCGCTTCCGCGCCATCGATCAGAGCCGCAAGCGACTGCTTGATCCGCCCCTCGACCTGGCGCGCCATCTGCGGATATTCCTCAAGCAGTCGGTGGAAGAGCGTCCGGGTGATCCTGATGACGTCGACATCCTCGACCGCAACCGCAGTGTATTTGCGCTCCACCATGGTGATCAGGGCGAGCTCGGACAACATGATCCCGGGACCGACCCGGGCTTCCAGATGCGGCTTTCCATCCCGGCCGATCACATAGAGCTCGATCTCGCCGCGAACGACGACATAGGCACATTCTGCCGGCGCCTTTTCCCGGAAGAGAGCCTGCCCCGCTGCAACCTGCCTGTGCTCGGCACCGAAGGCGATCAGACGCAGCTGATCCTTGTCCACACCGGAAAAGAGAGGCAGAGCCGACAGAAGCTCGATATCGTCGCTGAGTGACATTACGTTTCCTGGTCCGATCGGGCATCGTCGATACGCCCGCTGTCAGTCCATAACGCAAAACGGGGATGAAAACGACACAGAGGTCGCCTTCATCCCCGTCGCATTCTGATCCGTCGTTCAGGGAACGATCTTGTAGCCGCCGTTTTCGGTGACCAGGATTTCGGCATTCGAGGGATCGCGCTCGATCTTCTGGCGAAGCCGGTAGACATGGGTTTCGAGCGTATGGGTCGTCACGCCGGAATTGTAACCCCAGACCTCTTCGAGCAGAACATCGCGCGTCACCACTTTCTGGCCGGCACGATAGAGGTAGCGGATGATTGCCGATTCCTTTTCCGTCAGGCGGATCTTCTTGCCGTCTTCGGTCGTCAGCAGTTTCTGGCTCGGCTTGAAGAGATAGGGACCGACCCCGAACGTCGCGTCCTCGCTCTGCTCGAACTGGCGCAATTGCGCGCGGATACGAGCGAGCAGAACGGCGAAGCGGAAGGGCTTGGTGACGTAGTCGTTGGCGCCCGCTTCGAGGCCGAGGATCGTATCGGAATCCGTGTCGTGGCCTGTCAGCATGATGACCGGCGACTTGAAGCCGCCCTTGCGCAGGAGCTTGACCGCTTCGCGGCCATCCATGTCCGGCAGCCCGACATCCATGATCATCAGATCGATCTGGGCGGTTTTTGCCGTCTGCATGGCGCGGGTCGCATTGCTTTCCTGCATGAGCGCAAACTCTTCGTAGAGCGAGAGCTGCTCGACCAGGATCTGCCTCAGATCGTCGTCATCATCTACAAGCAGAATGGTCCGCGTCGTCATCCGTCATCCTTCCAGTTTGGTCCCGTGCTTGGGATCTTGCTGCCCAAGTACACTGGATGTAAGCCTTACTCGCAGCCGTTTAAGGGCTATGAATACAACAATATTCACGAACAAGGCAAAAAGTCGTGACCAAGAGGCGGAAGACAGCGAAAATCGCAGGCTCAGAAGTCAAACGACTGTTGGTCCGCCCCGCTCCCGGCAATCAAAGACAGGCTATTCTTCAGGCGGGATCATTGACCTTTCGAGCGGCCCTCGGGCGCGGCGGCCGCACCAGTCGCAAGCGTGAGGGCGATGGCGCGACACCGATCGCGGTCATGCCTCTGCTCTTTGCCTATCGCCGGGGTGACAGTGGGCCATGGCCGTCCAGCCTGTTGAGCATGCGCCGATCATCATCCGACATGCTCTGGTGCGACGCAGTCGGCGACCCGAACTACAATCGCCCCGTCCGCGCGCCCTTCAAACCCAGTCATGAAACACTGCAGCGGACCGACGAGCTGTATGATGTCTGCATCGTGCTCGACTGGAACCTGCGAAGCCGCAAGCGCAGATGTGGCTCTGCAATCTTCTTTCACATCGCAAGACCCGGTTACACTCCGACGGAGGGCTGCGTCGCCATCAGCCCTCGGGATATGCGGCGCCTGCTCCCGCATCTCGGCCCCCGCACTACGCTTCAGGTTCTTTGAACCGAGATTAAGGGCTTTTGGGCGGTTCGGCCCTTTCACCGATGACGGAGCATCCTAGATACAAAAGAGGCGGACGGCGCTTTTTTGCGCCTCTTCGTGACCGCCAACGATTTCGCGCCAAGCGCATCGAATGACACATCTGGAGATATTGATGACAGACCAGACGCATATTGCCCTGAACGACGGCGCCCGCATTCCCCAGGTGGGCTTAGGCGTCTGGCAGACCCCGAACGACGAAGCAGCCCCCGCCGTCAAGGCCGCGCTGTCGGCCGGCTATCGCCATGTCGACACGGCCGCCGTCTATGAGAATGAAGAGGGCGTCGGCGAAGGCATCCGCCAGTCCGGGATCGACCGGGCGGAAATCTATCTCACGACCAAGCTCTGGAACACCGAACAAGGCTACGAGCAGACGCTGAAAGCCTTCGATGCCAGCCTGAAACGGCTGGGAACCGATTATGTCGACCTCTATCTCATCCATTGGCCTTCTGCTCATCGGGGCCTCTTCGTCGACACCTGGAAGGCATTCGTGAAGCTGAGGGAAGAAGGACGGGCGAAGTCCATCGGCGTGTCCAATTTCTATCCGGAGCACATTGAGAAGATCATCGCCGAGACTGGCGTAACCCCGGTCATCAACCAGATCGAACTTCATCCGGACTTCCAGCAGCGCGAGGCGCGCGCCTTCCACGAGAAGCATGGCATCGCCACGCAGTCGTGGAGCCCGCTGGGCCAGGGCAAGCTTCTTGGACACCCTGCCATTGCTGATATCGCCGCCAAGCTCGGTCGCACGCCGGCTCAGGTCATCATCCGCTGGCATATCGACAACGGCCTTGTGGTCATTCCGAAATCGGTCACCCCGTCGCGGATCAGCGAAAACTTCAAGGTCTTCGACTTCAAATTGTCAGCGGAAGACCTGGAAACGTTGAACGGTCTCGACGATGCGGGCGCCCGTCTCGGACCGGATCCGAAGACGGCAACCTTCTGATTCACGTGAGACACTGCGGATCGACGTGAGACGGGCCGCCTCCCGAAAAGGAGGCGGCCCGTTTGCCGTTCACTGTTTGACGGCCGAGTCCCAGTGCTCGTCGGCCTTGCCGTCGACGATCCGCCAGGTGTCATACCAGGTGGTGGTATAGGTTTTCGACGGATCCTTGGGATCTTTCTCCTCGCGGACGATGCCGACGGTCACCAGATCGCCCTCGGCTGTGACGAAAGCCACAGGGGTCGACAGTTTCTCGGGGAGCGGCTTCTTCTCGACTTTCAGGACCTCTGTGAAAAACGCGACAACGGTATCGCGGCCCGACGCGACGTTCGGATTGTGCTGGAGGTAGCGCTCGGTCAAGAAGCGGTCGGCCTGATCCCAGTGCCCGGCCTCCAGGAGGTCGCGCATGATGTGATAGACGACCTGCTTGTTGGCATGCAGCTGTGGATCGGGGCTCGTGAACAGAGCTTCCTTGTCGGCAGCGGCAACCACAGCTTCCTGAGCAAAAGCCGGGGAGGGATAGGTCAAAGGTGAAAAGAGACTGAGGTTAACGGCAAGAACGGCCAATTGCTTGATCATGGTTTCATCCTCGAAGACAGCAAGGGAAGATCATCCGGTGATACCGCTTGCTGCCCGATGCAGGTAGAAGGCAGTTTTTTCAGCCGAGGTCTGCAAAACAGAACCGCCACGAGATCGCTCCACAAGAACAAGGAGCCGGAGATGCCCTCCTGTAGGGGCGCTTCTTGCCATCCCTGAACAAGATGTGACACTGTGCGCTGCCACAATTCGGGAGATTTCCATGCTGCTCCGCCGCGCTGTCCTTGCCGGTCTCTCCGCCCTTGCCCTGCTGCCTCTTTCGGCCAACGCCACTGACCTGCCGGATCTCGGCGGCAAGACGGTGGTCGTGGTGACGGAGAATGCCTATCCGCCATTGCAGTTCGTCGACCCGAAGTCCGGCCAGCAGATCGGCTGGGAATATGACGCGATGAACGAGATCGCCAAGCGGCTGAATTTCACGGTCGAGTATCAGAACACCTCCTGGGATGCGATGATTCAGGCCGTGTCGGACAACCAGTTTCAGATCGGTATGACCGGCATCACGATCAAGGAAGACCGCAAGGAGAAGGTGGATTTCTCAGAGCCCTACATGCGCTCTGAGCAGTTCATGCTGGTTCGCGGTGACGAGAGCCGGTTTACCGACGGCAAGAGCTTTGCCGCCGTTGAAGACGGTCTTGTCGGTGCACAGCCGGGCACGACCCCCTTCTACACGGCCGTTTATGAGATCCTCGACGGCAACGAGCAGAACCCGCGCATCAAGCTGTTCGAGACCTTCGGCGCGACTGTCCAGGCATTGAAGACCGGTGACGTCGACGTCGTGCTGACGGACGGCACCGCCGGCAAGGGTTATGTCGATGCTTCTAATGGCGGGCTCAAGCTCGTCGGTGGTCCGCTCGGTTCGGAAGACTTCGGCTTCATCTTCCCGAAGGGCTCCGAACTCGTCGCGCCCGTCAATGCCGCGATCGCCGCGATGAAGGCCGACGGCACCATCGAGACGCTGAACAAGAAGTGGTTCCTAGACTACAAGATGGGCGAATGAACCGCGTCCGTCCCTGCGACCTGAAGGCGGGTGACTGATGGCATTTCAGACCCTTCCCCAGGGTGACCAGAAAGGCGATCGGCCCTGGTGGCTGATCGCCTTCCTTGTGCTGGCGGCAGCCCTCGCCGTCGTGATCTTCGTCAGCGACCTCTATGCTCAGGTCTTCAACACGGTTGCCAAGGGTCTCTGGGTGACGATCTTCGTCACGCTGATCGGCTTTGCCCTGGCCACGGCGCTCGGCCTGCTGATTGCACTCATGGGAATGTCGGACAGCCTTGTCCTGCGCCAGATTGCCCGGTTCTACGTCGAAGTGGTGCGCGGCATTCCGATCATCGTCTTGCTCTTCTATATCGCGTTCGTTGGTGCGCCCGGCTTCGTCGCACTGTACAACCTCGTAACGTCACCCCTCGTATCGGCGGGCATTGCCGAGCCGATGGTGGTGCGTGACATCTCCCTGATGTGGCGCGCGATTATTGCGCTGATGATCGGCTATTCGGCCTTCATCGCCGAAATCTTTCGCGCCGGGATCCAGTCGATCGACAAGGGACAGATCGAGGCGGCCAAGGCGCTTGGCTTGAGCCGCAGCCAGCGCTTTCGGCTGGTGGTCTTCCCGCAGGCAATCCGGGTCATCTTCCCCCCGCTGTCGAACGATTTCGTCGCCATGGTGAAGGATTCGTCCCTCGTATCGGTTCTCGGGGTCGCCGACATCACCCAGATGGGCAAGGTCTATGCCTCCGGTTCGTTTCGCTTCTTCGAGACCTATTCGATCGTGGCCTATGTCTATCTTGTCCTGACGATCGGCCTTTCGATCCTCCTGCGAGGATTTGAACAGCGCATGAGGGAGCGACATCGATGAAGCTGCCGGCGCTCGAACAAACGGCAAATGCCATAAACCGCGTGCGCTACTATGCAGCCGGCATCACACGACACGCCGTGCCGCGCGAATGGTACCTGCAAAGGTGCAGGCATGTCCTTGGTGACCTGGAGGCATCACCCGAACTCGAAGAGTGGATGCGAAGGGCGAACTACTACAACAGATTGCCCCATTGTTCCGTCGAACCCGGCACGAGGCTGAATGCGGTGGACTGGGCCCAGAGCCGCTATTACTTCGATCTGGACGAGTATCTGCGCTACTTTCCCTGCCGACTGAAGGTCAACTATCTCTTCGGCGACGTGACCTGGGTTCCGAACGCGCCAAACCTCGTCAAGAGCCGCCCGAGCGACGGGGAGAACGGAAACTCCGTGCTTCTGAACCTGGACAAGCTCAGGCATTTCCGGCTTTGCTCGGACGAGACGCCCTGGGAGAAGAAAAAGCCGATGGCCGTCTGGCGTGGAGCGCTCAACAATCCGCTGCGCCTGGAACTGCTGCGCCGCCATCAGCAGAGCGAGTTCGCTGATGTCGGCCATGTCGGAGAAGCAAAAGACGGTCTTGAGGCCAAAGCTTTCCTCAGCCCGCGACAACAGATGGGTTACCGCTATATCCTGTCCATCGAGGGCTTCGATGTCGCCACCAACCTGAAATGGATCATGGCATCCCGCAGTGTTTGCGTCATGCCGAAGGGGCGCTACGAGACATGGTTCATGGAAGGCGGCCTGATCCCCGACCGCCACTTCGTCGAGGTGCGCGCCGATTTCAGCGATCTCGAAGACAAGATTGCGGCGCTGGAACGGGATCCGCTTTGGGCGCAGGACATCGTGGCCAATGCCAATGCCCATGTCGCCTCGTTCTGCGATCGAAAGACCGAACGCAAGATCTCCTTGCTGGTGCTCCAGAAGTATTTCGAAGCGACGGGGCAACTTCCCCCGTCAGCCTTCAGCCACCTGTTCTTTCAGCAGACGCGCGAATTTCAGCCTGCATGAACCGTCAGTAGGTTTCAGGGACATACATGTCCGCTGGAACCGGATGGCGGATATAGTCCTCATGGCGCACCCGGGCGGGAAGCTCGATCGCTTCCTTGGGTACATGTTCGTAAGGCACCTGCGTAAGCAGATGCGCGATCATGTTGAGACGCGCCTTCTTCTTGTCGACGGCCTGGACGACCCACCAGGGTGCCTCCGGAATATGCGTGCGTTCCAGCATCTCTTCTTTGGCGCGGGTATAGCTTTCCCAATGAACCCGGCTTTCGAGGTCCATCGGCGACAGCTTCCACTGCTTCAAGGGATCGTTGATCCGCATCCGGAAGCGGAATTCCTGCTCTTCATCGGTGATCGAGAACCAGTATTTGACGAGAATGATCCCAGAGCGCACCAGCATGCGCTCGAATTCCGGGACGGAGCGGAAGAACTCTTCGAGCTCGTCTGGTGTGCAGAAACCCATGACCCGCTCGACACCGGCCCGATTGTACCAGGAGCGGTCGAAGAGGACCATTTCGCCGGCCGTTGGCAGATGCTGCACGTAACGCTGGAAATACCACTGGCTACGCTCGCGCTCGGTGGGTGCCGGCAGGGCAACGACCCGGCAGACACGCGGATTGAGCCGCTGGGTCACGCGTTTGATCGCCCCACCCTTACCGGCCGAATCGCGTCCCTCGAACAGCACGACCATTTTCAGCTTCTTGTACTGCACCCAGTCCTGCAGACGGACCAGTTCGTGCTGCAGCCGGAAAAGTTCGCGGAAGTACACCCTCCGGTCGATCATCGGCTCGGACATGCCATCGGCGACGAGCTGGTCGAGGCGATCCTCGTCCAGCTGCTGTTCCAGCTCCTCGTCGAAGCTGTCGAGGAGTTCGGTCTTGATGCGGTGGATCTCTTCGTTCATGGCGCCGGTTCCGAATGGAGTTCGATAGTGACGAAGATCAATCATGCTTGCAAGAAAGCTTCATGACAGTCGCATGTCATGGGGCGCTCGAAGCAATTGCCGACAAATGCGAAAACTGGTATGACCCCGGTCATGGGATCGAAATTCGGATGCCTCGCGAACCAGTTTATTGTGCTGCAGGACCACAAGCGTCTGCCGGCACGCTTCTTCGCGCGCGTTCAAGGGGCCCTTGCGAGCCTTCGCGGCTGAGCTCCTGCGACCGGAAGACCGGCGCGATAAGACCTCACACTTCAAGAAATCCCTTTATACTCAGTCTGGATGGAACTCACCCATGAGCGCACCTCGCACCCTTTACGACAAGATCTGGGACGACCACGTCGTCGATCGTCAGGACGATGGCACCTGTCTTCTCTACATCGACCGTCACCTCGTTCACGAAGTGACCTCTCCGCAGGCCTTCGAAGGTCTGCGCATGGCAGGCCGCAAGGTTCGCGCGCCGCAGAAGACGCTCGCCGTCGTCGACCACAACGTGCCGACCTCGCCGGACCGCCACCTCGGCATCAAGAACGAGGAAAGCCGCATCCAGGTCGAGGCGCTTGCCACCAACGCAGCCGAGTTCGGCGTCGAATACTACTCGGCTTCCGACAAGCGCCAGGGCATCGTGCATATCGTCGGCCCCGAACAGGGCTTCACCCTGCCGGGCATGACCATCGTCTGCGGTGACAGCCATACTTCGACGCATGGCGCTTTCGGTGCACTCGCGCATGGCATCGGCACGTCCGAGGTCGAGCACGTGCTCGCGACCCAGACGCTGATCCAGAAGAAGGCGAAGAACATGCTGGTGCGCGTCGACGGGAAGTTGCCCGAAGGCGTAACAGCGAAGGACATCATCCTCGCCATCATCGGAGAGATCGGCACGGCCGGCGGCACCGGCCACGTCATCGAATTCGCCGGCGAAGCCATCGAGGCGCTGTCGATGGAAGGTCGCATGACCGTCTGCAACATGACGATCGAGGGCGGCGCCCGCGCCGGTCTCATCGCGCCTGACGAAAAGACCTTCGAATACATCAAGGACAAGCCGCGCGCGCCCAAGGGCGAAGCCCTCGAGCAGGCGCTTGCCTACTGGAAGACGCTGAAGTCCGACGAAGGCGCGCATTTCGATCGCGTCGTCGTGCTCGATGCCGCCAATCTGCCGCCGATCGTGTCGTGGGGCTCTTCGCCGGAAGACGTAGTCTCCGTCGAAGGCGTCGTTCCCAACCCCGACGACATCGCCGATGAAAACAAGCGCACCTCAAAGTGGCGCGCGCTCGACTATATGGGCCTGAAGCCGGGCACCAAGATCACCGACATCGCCATCGACCGCGTCTTCATCGGCTCCTGCACCAACGGTCGTATCGAGGACCTGCGCGAAGTGGCCAAGGTCGTCGAAGGCAAACAGGTGGCATCCACCGTATCTGCCATGATCGTTCCGGGCTCCGGTCTGGTGAAGGAACAGGCTGAAGCGGAAGGCCTCGACAAGATCTTCAAGGCCGCCGGCTTCGACTGGCGCGAGCCGGGCTGCTCGATGTGCCTCGCCATGAACGACGACCGCTTGAAGCCGGGCGAGCGTTGCGCATCGACGTCCAACCGCAACTTCGAAGGCCGCCAGGGCTTCAAGGGTCGCACGCACCTCGTATCGCCGGCAATGGCAGCCGCCGCCGCTGTAGCGGGTCACTTCGTCGACATTCGCAGCTTCAAGTAAGCGCGAGACAAGATGGACTTGATCTTCGCCGCCCGCTGAAAAGCGGGCGGTTTCTTTTTGCCGGCCGGTTGCAAAGGCGCCCGAAGCAGCTATCGTCCGCAACGTCACAAAACTGTCATACGCCGCTTGCGGGTCTCTCATGAAAACCAGTGAATTCGTCAACTCGATCCGCAGGCCGCGGTCGTGAGTGCTGTTGCCGTGGGGCTAGCGCTGATCGCCGCGATCTTGCACGCCAGTTGGAACGCCTTCCTGCGGACAGGAGCAGACCGTCTCTGGTCGATCACCGTGATGAGCCTGGCGGGCAGTATCATTACCCTTCCCCTGCTTTTTACGGTTCCTGTGCCGGGGGCAGCCGCATGGCCATACATCCTGCTCTCGGCAAGCCTTCAGGTGGGCTATAGCCTGTTCCTCGTGGCGGCTTACCGCCATGGGGAACTCGGCCAGGTCTACCCGATCGTTCGCGGCACCGTTCCTCTCCTCGTGACACTCGGCGGCTTTCTCTTCTTCGGCGAAGTGTTGGGGCCGTGGCAGACCCTCGGCGTCGTTATGATTGCGACCGGCATCATGAGCCTGTCGCTTGGCAAGACCCGAGCTGCGACCTCATCCATTCTCTTTGCCCTGACGACAGGCCTGATCATCGCCTGCTATTCGACCGTCGACTCGCGCGGTGTGAAGCTGGTCGAACAACCCATCGCCTATGCGTTCTGGGTACTGTTTCTTTTTGGCATCATGATCACGATTGCCTTTGCCGTGACACGACGGGGACTGACCATCGATCTGCGCTCGCCGCTGACTTGGAAGGCGGCCGCTGGAGGCGTTGTCGCCATGTTGGCCTACGGCCTTGTCGTTGTCGCCTATGCCTATGCACCAGCAGGGCTTGTCACGGCGGTCAGGGAAACAAGTGTCGTCTTCGCCGTATTGATTGGCGCCCTTCTCCTAGGCGAGCCCCTCACCGTCCGACGGCTTCTTGCCTGCCTGATCGTTGCCGGCGGCGCAATCAGCGTCAGTCTCTAACGGACAGCCCAAACGAAAAAAGGCTCCGGAAACCGGAGCCTTTCGTGATATTGCAAGCTTGCAGCTGCTTATTCGGCAGAAGCTTCGGCAGCGGCTGCAGCTTCAGCGGCAGCGGCCTTTTCAGCGGCTTCGGCTGCTGCCTTTTCGGCGGCCAGTGCCTGTGCTGCTGCAACCTTCTCGGCTTCCAGACGTGCCTTTTCCTCGGCAACGGCGGCGCGCTCGGCGTCGTTCAGCTTGCGGGCGCGGGTGCCGGTGTTCTCGACGATACGAGCCGACTTGCCGCGACGATCGCGCAGGTAGTAGAGCTTGGCGCGACGGACCTTACCGCGGCGGACGATTTCGACGCTTTCGACCAGCGGCGAGTAGACCGGGAATACGCGCTCGACGCCTTCGCCGTAGGAGATCTTGCGAACGGTGAAGCTTTCGTTGATGCCGCCGCCCGAACGCGCGATGCAAACGCCTTCATAGGCCTGTACACGGGTACGGTTGCCTTCCTTGACGGTGACGTTGACGCGGAGCGTGTCGCCGGGAGAGAATTCCGGGAGCTTGCGCTTGGCTTCGATCTTGGCGGCCTGTTCGGCTTCCAGCTGCTGAATGATGTTCATGTCTAACCTCGGTTTCTTCTGAATCAGCCAGAGCGCTCAACGATGATCCCCAGGACTTTGCCGCAGGATATTGGCCTTGATGGGCCGGAGCGAATGCACAGTTCTTTGTTGTGGCAGACGGGCGAAGAGCCCATTTCCGACGCGGCCAATACACCAAGACGCTCCGCTTGTCACCCCTAACGCTGCGAATTTTTACATGGGCGATATGGCGCGAAGCCTTGCGGCGCAGGAACTCTCCTCCTATCACGTCTTCCTCAGCATGGAGGAAATGGTACACATGTCGATGGCTTTGATCGCCCTGCTCTTTGCAGCGGGCTTCCTGTCTGGCGCAGTCAATGCGATCGCCGGCGGCGGGACCTTCCTCACTTTCGGCGCACTGACGCTTGTCGGCCTTCCGCCGATCAGCGCCAACGCCACCTCATCGGTCACTCAGATCCCCGGCTACATCACATCGACGCTCGCCTATGGCAAGGAATTGCGGGCCATGGGACGCGGGGTCTGGGTCCTCGCTGCCGTTTCGGCCGTTGGGGCTCTCGGGGGCGCGCTGTTCCTGATTTCGCTCTCCAATCCCGCCTTCCGAACCATGGTGCCCTGGTTGCTGCTTGTCGCGACCGTCATCTTCGCCGCTGGCCCGAAGTTGAGGCCGAAGACACAAGGGGAGAGCCATCCGGCTAGCCCCCTCGGGCTTGTGCTGCAGGGTGTGACGTCCTTCTACGGCGGCTTCTTCGGCGCCGGCATGGGCATCATGATGCTGGCATCACTGGGGCTGGCGAGCGGCGGCGACTATCACCGTCTCAACGCATTGAAAAACTTCCTGTCGATCGTCATCGCAGCCGTCGCGATCGTGGTGTTCGTCGGTGCGGGCGCACTCTCCTGGCTTCATGCTCTGATCATGATCCCGGCCGTGGCCGCCGGCGGCTATGCAGGCGTGGCGATGGCCAGAAAGGTCCCGCAGGCTGTTTTGCGCTGGATCGTGGTCGCCGCAGGTCTGGGGCTTGCCGCCTATTACTTCCTGACCGGCTGATCGGGCAACAGGTCAGGGCGCCGTTCGCCGGTGAGCTTCACTGCCTGCTCGTGTCGCCATTTTTCAATGGCGGCATGATTTCCCGATGTGAGCACTTCAGGAATCTCCCGCCCCTCGAAGATCTGCGGACGCGTATATTGCGGATGTTCGAGCAGACCACCCTCAAAGCTCTCATGCACGCCGGACAACTGGTTACCCATCACGCCAGGCAGGATGCGCACCACCGCATCGAGGAGCGTGAGCGCCGCGGGCTCGCCACCCGAGAGGATATAATCGCCGATCGAGACTTCTTCGAGCTGCCGCGCATCGATCACCCTCTGATCAACGCCTTCAAAACGACCGCAGACGATCACTACGCCCTCGCCTTGGGCGAGTTCCCGGACGCGCTCCTGCGTCAGCGGCCGACCCCGCGGGCTCATCAGCAAGCGAGGACGTCCATCGTCGGCTATGGAGTCGACGGCACGCGCCAGAACATCGGGACGCAGCACCATGCCGGCACCACCGCCCGACGGCGTATCGTCGACGCTGCGATGTTTGTCCTCGGCGAATTCGCGGATCTGGACGGATTCGATCGCCCAGTCACCGCGCTCCAGCGCCCGGCCCGCCAGGGCCAGCCCGAGATGACCCGGAAACATGTCCGGGTAGAGTGTCAGGATGGAGGCCTTGAAGGGCATGGTACGGTCAGCGGCCATTGTTCGGCCGCGGCTTGCCGCCAGCATTGCCGTAGGGCTTCTCTTCCCCGTCGTCCTTCAGACCCGCTGCAATCGGATCGACAAGCAGGCGTCCGCCTTCGAGATCGATCTCGAGCACAGCGGCTTCGGAAAAAGGGATGAGCACGGGACGCTTGCCGGGGCCCTTCAACTCGAGCAGATCGCCGGCGCCGAAGTCATAGACGGCAGTGACCGCGCCGTAGTGATTGTTCTCGGCGTCATAGACCTCGAGGCCTTCGAGATCGGCATAGTAGAATTCGTCCTCGTCAAGATCGTCATCCGGCAGCGCATCACGGTCGACAAAAAGCTCGGTGCCGTTCAGCGCTTCGGCGGCATTGCGATCGTTGACCCCGCGGAAACGCACGACAGCAACCGTCTTGCCGTCACGGATGTCGAGGATCTCGAACTTTCGCCCGTCAGCCGCATAGAGGACGCCATAGTCACCGAGACCGAGCGGATCCTCGGTGAAGGTCTTGACCCGCACCTCGCCCCGGAGCCCTTGGGCGGAACCGATCACGGCCATCAGTATCGGATTTTCAAGCTTGCTCATGAGTGGGAATGGTCCTGCACACGCCTCGGTTCGACATTCCTTTAATACCAAGTGTCGATGATAGGAACCCATAGGATCGGCTCGACCGCCCTTTCTGGCTAGGAGAGGTCCGAAGAGCGATGCTGGCGCATCGGTCGAGGAGCTCGACGACGCTAGAACGGGCGGGAAGCCGACCAAAGGTGGCTTATTGTGGGCCTCTGGCGTTGTTGCGCCGCTTGGCCGATGCGACAGCATCGCCCCGCGCCGCGCCTAGCCAGAAACCCACAATAAGCCATCCTATCGGTTCCTATCATTGACACTTGGTATTAGGCGGAAGCGACCGGAAAGAAAACGCAAAAACGGGCGGTGGGATGCCCCACCGCCCGCTAAAAACGACTTTATGCCGATTATTCTGCAGCGGCTTCCGAAGCGGCAGCAGCAGCGTCAGCGGCCTTCTGGGCGCGCTCGGCAGTGCGTTCCTGTGCCCGCTTGCCCGGCTTTGCCTTGTTCGGGTTGTTGCGGGTGGCGCGCTCGGCGAGACCGGCTTCAGCCATGAAGCGCAGAACGCGGTCGGTCGGCTGGGCGCCCTTGGCAACCCAGGCCTTGATGGCGTCTGCGTCCAGCTCGACGCGCTTTTCGTTGTCCTTGCCGAGCATCGGGTTCCAGGAACCGACGCGGTCGAGGAAACGGCCATCGCGCGGTGCGCGGGCGTCGGCAACGACGATCTGGTAGTACGGGCGCTTCTTGGAACCACCGCGGGCGAGACGAATCTTGAGGGACATGGTATTACTCCTTGATGTTTTTAGTTCGGGCCGCCGTGGCGAACCTGTTCTTGTTGAGGCCGCCGTCAGGCGGTCTTTTCGGTTGCACCGCCATGTTCGGCGGCAATGGCTTCATGATGCCGGATGACTTCCTTGATGATGAAGTTCAAGAACTTCTCGGCGAAATCCGGATCCAGATGAGCATCCTTCGCTAAGCCGCGAAGGCGTTCGATCTGGTATTCCTCGCGCGCCGGGTCGGCCGGCGGCAAATCGTACTTGGCTTTCAAAACGCCGACGGCCTTGGTGCAGCGGAAGCGCTCCGCCAACATATGGACCAGCGCCGCATCGATATTGTCGATCGACTGGCGATAGCCGGAAAGCTGTTCCTTGACGGACGGATCAATCATCGGCGCCCTCTCACTTCTTCTTCGGCAGGCCTGGAAGGCCCGAGAAACCGCCACCACCGAGGCCGGGAAGCTTCGGACCACCCAGACCCGGCAGGCCACCAGCACCCAGACCGGGCAAGCTGCCAGGCTTCATGCCGGCCGCTTCCGCCTGCTTGGCGAGCGCCTCGAGCTGCTTCGGATCCATCTTCGACAGATCCGGCATGCCCATGCCGCCCATACCACCGCCAAGGCCCATCTTCGAAGCGAGACCGCCCATCATCTGCTTCATCATGCCGCCGCCCTTCTTGCCGCCCATGGCTTTCATCATGTCGGCCATCTGGCGATGCATCTTCAAGAGCTTGTTGATGTCGGAGGCATCGGTGCCGGAGCCGGCCGCGATGCGCTTCTTGCGGGAATGCTTCAAAACGTCAGGATTGGCGCGCTCGGCCTTGGTCATCGAGGAGATGATGGCGAGCTGGCGCTTGAACACCTTGTCATCGAGGCCGGCGGCCGAGATCTTGTCCTTCATGCCGGCCATGCCCGGCATCATGCCCATGATCCCGCCCATGCCGCCCATGGCCTGCATCTGCTTGATCTGCTCGGCGAGGTCGTTGAGGTCGAACTTGCCCTTGGCCATCTTCTCGGCCATGGCGCGGGCTTTGTCCGCGTCGATGTTCTCGGCAGCCTTTTCGACGAGCGAGACGATGTCGCCCATGCCGAGGATCCGGTCGGCGATACGGCGGGGATGGAACTCGTCGAGTTCCGTCATCTTTTCGCCGACACCGATCAGCTTGATCGGCTTGCCGGTGACGGCACGCATCGAAAGGGCCGCACCGCCGCGGCCATCGCCGTCCATGCGGGTCAGAACGAGGCCGGTGATGCCGACACGTTCGTCAAAGTTGCGGGCCAGATTGACGGCGTCCTGACCGGTCAGCGAGTCGGCGACGAGCAGGATCTCATGCGGCTTGGAGCGAGCCTTGATCTCGGCCATCTCCATCATCAGCGGCTCGTCGATATGCGTCCGGCCGGCGGTGTCGAGAATAACAATATCATGGCCGCCGAGCTTCGCGGCCTGAACGGCGCGGCTGGCAATATCGGTCGGCGACTGGCCGGCAATAACAGGCAGTGTGTCGACGCCGGTCTGGACACCGAGCTGGCGAAGCTGTTCCTGGGCGGCCGGACGACGCGTGTCGAGCGAGGCCATCAGGACCTTCTTCTTGTCGCGATCCGTCAGGCGTTTGGCGATCTTGCCGGTGGTGGTGGTTTTACCCGAACCCTGCAGGCCGACCATCATGATGACGACGGGAGCGGCGGCATTGAGGTCGATCGAAACACCTTCGGTGCCGAGCATCTCGACCAGCTCGTCATGGACGATCTTGACGACCATCTGCCCGGGCTTGATCGACTTCAGGACAGCGGCGCCAACAGCCTTTTCACGCACCTTGTCGGTGAACGCGCGGACCACTTCGAGAGCGACGTCGGCCTCCAGAAGGGCACGACGGACCTCGCGCAGAGCAGCCGAGACATCCGCCTCGGACAGTGCGCCACGGCCGGTCAGTCCATTCAGAATGGATCCAAGACGGTCCTGGAGGTTCTCAAACATCGGCTCTTCCTTGCATGGTTTCGGACACCCGAAACCTCGGTCTTCTCCGCGCGGAAAACAAGACGCAAAGCCAAAAAGCACCCGAGGGCGCAACGCGCTGTCGGGTGTTGACCTCCGGGATCTCTTTATACCTTAACGGGTCCCGGTCGGCGGCTCGGAGTGCTCGTCTCTTCGCAGATTGCGGCGGATAAACAGGAAAACGGTCGGGAAGTCAAGCAAAGCCCCGATTTTTCGGGAGATCCACTGCATCCAGCAATCTGCGGCAGCGCTATTGCCGTAGAATTGACAAAACCACATATGGGTAAGCCATGAACAGACGCAGCTTTCTCAAATGGTCGGGCTTCGGCCTCGTTGCCGCTACGATGGGAGGTCTCGGCATGCGCGAGGCGCAGGCGGGCAATCGTTATTATTCCGGTCCCATCTCGGATCACTTCGACGGCAAGGTATTCTTCAACCCGGGCGGCGAAGAGCCGCGTGGCTTCTCCGATCTGCTCCGCTGGCAGTTCGGCGGCGGCAAGATCGAGTGGCCAAGACCGGCCCAGGCTGCCGACGTCGTGACGACGAAGCCGGAACCACGCGTCGAGGGCAGACAGCTCGTCGTCACCATGGTCGGCCACGCGACGCTTCTCATCCAGACGGCCGGCTTGAACATCCTGACCGATCCGGTCTGGTCGGAACGCGCAAGCCCCGTCTCCTTTGCCGGACCGAAGCGTAACAATCCGCCGGGTGTCACCTTCGACGACTTGCCAAAGATCGACATCGTGATTGTCACCCACAATCACTATGACCATCTCGACACGGCGACACTGAGGCGCCTCTTCAGACGGGACAATCCGCGCATCGTCACCCCCCTCGGCAACGACATCATCATGCGCGACGACATGCCGGGCATGTTGGCTGATGTCATGGATTGGGGTGACCGGGTCGAGATCGGCAAGGGCGTGGCCATCCATTGTGAGCCCTGCCATCACTGGTCGGCGCGCGGCATGGGCGACCGGCGCATGGCGCTCTGGGCTGCCTTCGTCATCGAGACCCCGGGCGGCAAGATCTATCACATCGGTGATACCGGCTATGCCGAGGGTAAGCATTATCGCGAGATCCGCGCCAAGCATGGCGACATCAGGCTCGCCATCATGCCGATCGGTGCCTACGAGCCCCGCTGGTTCATGAAGGCGCAGCACCAGAACCCGGAGGAAGCGATCGAAGGCTTCCGCTTAAGCGGTGCGGCCTTCGGCATCGGCCACCATTTCGGCACCTTCCAGCTGACCAATGAAGGCATAGACGATCCGCCGAAGGCACTCGGCGTGGCCATGTCTGCGGCCGGCATCGGCAATGAGCGCTTCAAGGGATTGCGACCCGGCCAGCAGTTCGAGGTGCCTCGCGCCAGCGCCTGAGGCTCACCTTCCGCGTTGACAGACCGGCCGCTTTTGGCCAAACTTAAAGCATTCACCAGGGGTGTCCCGACAAGGGGCTGAGATATTGCTACGCCAAAATGGCAGCGCGGTGACCCGTTGAACCTGATCCAGTTCATACTGGCGTAGGGACGGTGCAAGCGCTGCAAACGACGATTCGTAAACCCGAATCCCGTGGCGTCTTTCCATCATTCCGGCTGACATGACTGGGTCTCCAACCTGAACACTTGGAGCTCCATGATGAACATTGCCCCTAACTTCCCAAAGCCCGACGTCACCACCGGGCCGCTCCCCGCCTCGACGAAGATCTTCTTAGCAGGAGACATCCATCCGGACATTCGCGTACCCCTACGCCAGATCGCGCTGCATCCGACTTCGGGCGAACCACCGGTCAATGTCTACGACTCATCGGGACCCTACACTGATGCGCAAGCCACTATCGCCATCGACCAGGGCCTTGCCCGCCGCCGTCTCGATTGGGTCAGGCAGCGTGGCGATGTGGAGGCCTATACTGGCAGGGACATCAGACCAGAGGACAACGGCTTTGTCTCTGCCGACAAGCTGACCCCGGCGTTTCCCGTGAAACATCAGCCGCTTCGTGCCACGGGCGGCAATGCCGTCACGCAACTCGCCTATGCCCGCGCCGGCGTCATCACGCCGGAAATGGAATATGTGGCGATCCGGGAAAACCTCGGCCGCAAGGCGATGAAAGAAGCGCTCGTTCGCGACGGCGAAAGCTTCGGTGCCGCGATCCCGGATCACGTGACGCCGGAATTCGTCCGCCAGGAGATCGCCCTTGGCCGGGCGATCATTCCCGCCAACATCAATCATCCGGAACTCGAGCCGATGATCATCGGCCGGAATTTCCTGGTGAAGATCAACGCCAATATCGGCAACTCGGCCGTCACCTCCTCCATGGCCAAGGAAGTCGAGAAGATGGTCTGGGCGATCCGCTGGGGGGCCGACACGGTCATGGATCTCTCGACCGGCCGCAACATTCACAACATCCGCGACTGGATCATCCGCAATTCGCCCGTACCAATCGGCACCGTGCCGCTCTACCAGGCGCTGGAAAAGGTCGGCGGCATAGCCGAGGATCTGACCTGGGAGGTCTATCGCGACACGCTGATCGAGCAGGCCGAACAGGGGGTCGACTATTTCACTATCCACGCCGGGGTGCGGCTGCATTACATCCCGCTCACGGTGAATCGGGTGACGGGCATTGTCTCGCGCGGCGGCTCGATCATGGCCAAGTGGTGTCTGCATCATCACAAGGAGAGCTTCCTCTACGAGCATTTCGAGGAGATCTGCGACATCTGCCGCGCTTACGATGTCTCCTTCTCGCTCGGCGATGGCTTGCGGCCCGGATCGATTGCCGATGCCAATGATGCCGCCCAGTTTGCCGAACTGGAGACGCTGGGTGAGCTGACCAAGATCGCCTGGGAGAAGGATTGCCAGGTGATGATCGAAGGCCCCGGCCATGTTCCCATGCACAAGATCAAGGAGAACATGGACAAGCAGCTGAAGACCTGCGGCGAGGCCCCCTTCTATACGCTGGGGCCGCTGACGACGGATATCGCACCCGGTTACGACCACATCACCTCCGGCATCGGGGCGGCGATGATCGGCTGGTTCGGCACGGCGATGCTCTGCTATGTCACGCCGAAGGAGCATCTGGGTCTGCCCGACCGCGACGACGTGAAGACGGGCGTTATCACCTACAAGATCGCGGCCCATGCCGCCGACCTTGCCAAGGGTCATCCGGCAGCGCAGCTGCGCGATGATGCCCTGTCCCGCGCCCGCTTCGAATTCCGCTGGGAAGACCAGTTCAACCTGTCGCTCGATCCGGAAACCGCGCGCGCCTTCCATGACGAAACCCTGCCAAAGGAGGCGCACAAGGTCGCGCATTTCTGCTCGATGTGCGGGCCGAAATTCTGCTCGATGCGCATCTCGCATGACATCCGCGCCGAGGCCCAGAAGGAGGGCCTGACCGCCATGGCGGAGAAATACCGCGCCGGCGGCGATCTCTATATGACGGCAGACGAGATCGCAGCGCTGGATACGGGAGAGCAACCATGACCGTCCTCGTAAAGGGGGCGGGCGTGGCCGGACTTGCCACCGCGCTGGAGCTGGGCCGAAGAGGCTTAGCCGTCGAGGTCGTGGAGCGCCGGGCCGATATCGGGCTTGGCGCCTCCCATTGGGCGGGCGGCATGCTCGCCCCCTATTGCGAGCGGGAGGCGGCGGAAGAAATCGTGCTGACATCAGGCCTTGCCGCTGCCGACTGGTGGGACGAGGCCGTGCCCGGTCTCGTCCAGCGCGGCGGCACGCTGGTGCTGGCCAATCCCCGCGATCTCGCCGACCTCAAGCGCTTTGCGAGCCGCACGCGCGGCCATCGCTGGCTGGGCGAGGAAGAGATCGCAGACCTTGAGCCGGATCTCAAAGGGCGTTTCGGCACCGGCCTCTTCTTTTCGGAGGAGGCCCATCTCGATCCGCGCCAAGCCTTGCGGGGTCTTTATCAGGCAGCGCGGCAGCTCGGTGTCTCCTTCCGCTTCGGGGAGGGGGCGGGTGATGCGGGAGACTATGCGAGCGTCGTGGATTGCCGGGGGCCGCAGGCGATCGGTGAGATCCAAGGCCTGCGCGGCGTGCGCGGCGAGATGCTTTATCTGGAGACGGCAGAGGTCACCCTCTCCCGCCCCGTACGCCTCCTGCATCCCCGCCACCCCCTCTACATCGTGCCGCGCGGCAACGGGCACTTCATGCTGGGCGCGACCATGATCGAGACTGACGATGACGGGCCGATCACGGCGCGTTCGATGATGGAACTGCTCAACACCGCCTATGCGCTGCACCCGGCCTTTGCCGAGGCGCGCATCGTGGAAACCGGCACCGGCATCCGCCCGGCTTTCCCGGACAATGTGCCCCGCCTCATCAAGACGTCTGAAGGACTGGCAGTCGCCGGCATGCACCGCCACGGCTTTCTGCTCGCGCCGGCACTGGCGCGTGAGGCGGCGGAGAGGCTCATCACAATCCACACATCCGAGAGAAGGAGGACCGCATGAAGCTCACTGTCAACGGAGAAGTTCTGGAGCTGGATGCAGGCAACCTCGCCGATCTGCTCGCCAAGCTCAACTTCGAGGGCGACTGGCTGGCAACCGCTGTCAATGGCGAGCTGGTTCACCGAGAGGAGCGATCGTCGCAGGCACTGAACGATGGCGACCGGATCGAGATCCTCTCGCCCATGCAGGGAGGCTGAGATGACCTTCGAACTCTATGGCAAGACCGTCACCTCACACCTCCTGCTCGGAACCGCGCGCTACCCCTCGCCCGCGATACTGGCAGAGGCCGTACGGCGATCGAAAACCGAGATCGTCACCGTCTCGCTGCGCCGGGAAACTGCCGGCGGCAAAACGGGCGGGGCATTCTTCCAGCTGATCCACGATCTCGGCGTTCATGTCTTGCCCAACACCGCCGGCTGCCACAGCGCCCGCGAAGCAGTGCTGACGGCAAAGATGGCGCGCGAGGTCTTTGGCACCAGCTGGATCAAGCTTGAGGTGATCGGCCATCACGACACCCTGCAGCCTGACGTTTTCGAACTGGTGGACGCGGCGAAGATCCTTGTTACCGAGGGCTTCGAGGTTTTCCCCTACACGACAGACGATCTGGTGGTCGGGGAGAAACTTCTTGCCGCCGGATGCCGCGTGCTGATGCCCTGGTGCGCCCCGATCGGCAGCGCCATGGGCCCGCAGAATCTGCCGGCGCTCAAATCCATGCGGTCGGAATTTCCGGACGTACCGCTGATCGTCGATGCCGGCATCGGTCGCCCGTCCCATGCGACTGTTGTGATGGAACTTGGCTATGACGCCGTGCTGCTCAACACCGCTGTTGCCAGTGCGGGTGATCCGGCTGATATGGCCGAGGCCTTTGCCAAGGCGATCAAGGCCGGACACATCGCCTATAAATCAGGCATGCTGGAACCGCGCGACATGGCCGTGCCATCTACCCCCGTGATCGGAAAGGGAGTCTTCGCATGAAGCTCGATCCCTTCTACCTCATCGTTGACAGCGCCGACTGGATCGAGCGGCTTGTACCGCGGGGTGTGAAGCTGGTTCAGCTGCGGATGAAGGACGCCGATGACGGCGCTCTTCGCCAGCACATACGCCGCGCCCGGCAATGCTGCGTCGACCATGGCTGCCAGCTTGTAATCAACGACTTCTGGCAGATCGCCATCGACGAGGGCTGCGACTTCGTCCATCTCGGTCAGGAGGATCTGGCAACGGCAGATCTCGCAGCCATCCGCAGCGCGGGCCTGAAACTCGGCCTCTCGACCCATGACGAGGCGGAGCTGGAAACGGCGCTCGCCGCCAGGCCTGATTATGTCGCCCTCGGCCCGGTGTATCCGACGATCCTGAAAAAGATGCCCTGGGCTCCGCAGGGCCTGCAACGGCTGACGGTGTGGAAAGAAAAGATCGCTCCCCTGCCCCTGGTCGCCATTGGCGGGCTTCGACCCGACCGGCTTCCCGGCGTCTTTGCAGCGAGCGCCGACAGTGCGGCGGTGGTAACAGACATCACCTTGCATACCGATCCCGAGGCACGAACTCGGGAATGGCTTGAAGTGACCGAGCCATGGCGTTGACTATGGTTGCGCGGTTTTGGTCGCTCTACTGGTAATTTGGCTGTATTTCCGCCATATAGGCTGAAAGTGCAGTTGTATGGAGTGACGATGTCGGATCGGGTCGAATTCGCTAGGATGAACGGGCTTGGCAACAAGATCCTGGTCGTCGACATGCGCGGTCGCACCGACCGGGTGACCCCGGCTGCCGCAGTCGCGCTCGCCGCCGACCCCGCGACCGCCTTCGACCAGATCATGGCCATCCATGATCCAAAGGTCGACGGTACCGACGCCTATATCGACATCCTGAACTGCGATGGCTCGAAGGCGCAGGCATGCGGCAATGGCACACGCTGTGTGGTGCAGGCACTTGCCAGCGAAACCGGCCGCAAGAGCTTCACCTTCCAGACCATCGCCGGCATTCTGAACGCCGTCGAGCATGCGGATGGCACGATCTCCGTCGACATGGGCAAGCCGGTCTTTGCCTGGGACAAGATCCCGCTCTCGGAAGAATTCCACGACACCAGCCGCATCGAGCTGCAGATCGGCCCGATCGACGCGCCGATCCTGCATTCGCCCTCGGCCATGTCGATGGGCAATCCCCATGCCGTCTTCTGGGTCGATCGCGATCCGATGAGCTATGATCTGGAACGCTTCGGGCCGCTTCTCGAAAACCATCCGATCTTCCCGGAAAAGGCCAATATCACGCTGGCTCAGGTCACCTCGAAGACATCAATGGTAACCCGCACCTGGGAACGCGGCGCCGGCCTGACGCTCGCCTGCGGCTCTGCCGCCTGCGCCGCCGGCGTGTCCGCTGCGCGCACAGGCCGCACCGAGCGCAAGGTGATGATCACGGTGGCGTCGAGCCCCAATCGCGGCGCGCTGACCATCGACTGGCGCGCCGACGACAAGGTCGTCATGACCGGCCCTGCCGAATGGGAATGGTCGGGCATGATGGATCCGGCGACCGGCAGCTGGCAGCGCGATGCCAGTACCGAGGCAGAGGCCGCCACCCAGTGACCTCCGCGCGACACGGCGCCGTCGAGGTCATCACCTTCGGCTGTCGCCTCAACACTTACGAATCCGAGGTCATGAAGGCGGAAGCGGCCAAGGCCGGGCTGAACAATGCCATCCTTGTAAACACTTGTGCGGTCACCTCCGAGGCCGTGCGCCAGGCCCGCCAGGCAATCCGCCGGGCACGCCGGGAAAACCCGGAAGCTCGCATCATCGTCACGGGTTGCGCGGCCCAGACCGAAGCGAAAAACTTCGCTGATATGCCCGAGGTCGACGCCGTGTTGGGCAACGAAGAGAAGCTCAAGGCCGAGCATTACCGCCGGCTGCCGGATTTCGGTGTCTCGGCGGAAGAGAAGATCGCCGTGAACGACATCATGAGCGTGACCGAGACGGCACCGCAGATGGTGGCGCATATCGACGGCCATGTGCGCGGCTTCCTGCAGGTGCAGAATGGCTGCGATCACCGCTGCACCTTCTGCATCATCCCCTATGGCCGTGGCAATTCGCGCTCCGTGCCGATGGGCGCCGTCGTCGAGCAGGCGCGCAAGCTCGTCGAGAACGGCTATCGCGAGGTGGTGCTGACGGGGGTGGACGCGACAAGCTATGGCGCGGACTTACCCGGCAATCCGACGCTCGGTCTTCTTGCCAAGACACTGCTGAAGCAGGTGCCGGAGATCCTGCGGCTGCGCCTCTCCTCGATCGACAGCATCGAGGCGGACAGCCATCTCTTCGACCTGATCGCCGACGAGCCGCGTTTCATGCCGCATCTGCATCTGTCCCTGCAGCATGGCGACGACATGATCCTGAAGCGCATGAAGCGACGGCATTCGCGCGCCGATGCGGTTGCCTTTGCCGAACAGGTCCGGCGCCTGCGCCCCGGCTTTGCCTTTGGCGCCGACATGATCGCCGGTTTCCCGACGGAAACTGAGGCGATGGCGGCAAACTCGGCGCGCCTCGCCGAGGAGATCGGCATCGCGCACCTGCATGTCTTTCCCTACAGCCCTCGCCCCGGCACACCGGCGGCCCGCATGCCGCAGATGGACCGGGCACTCGTCAAGGCGCGGGCGGCAGAGCTTCGGGCCGTGGCCGACAGATTGCAGGCTGTGCATCTTGCCGCCTGTGTTGGGACCCGGCAGAAGCTGCTGGTCGAGCGCAACGAAATGGCGCATACGGAAGACTTCACCCTCGTTGCAGCGCCCGGCATGAACCCCGGCAGCCTCGTCGAGGTCTCGATTGGCGGCCATAACGGCCGCCATCTGACGATTGCATCGGCAGCGGCTGACGCGGCTGCCTGAGAGACGGAATAGAGTGACCATGGCCCTCGGCTTCATCAAGAAAGTCTTCACCTTCGGCAAGGAGAAGCCCGCAGAAGCGCCCGTTGCGCCAACGGAGCTGACGCCGGAGGAAAAGGCTGCGATTTCGGCCGAAAGTGAGCCGAAGGACCGGTTGGAAGACTTGCCCTTGGCCACGGATCCGGTTCTCGCGGAAGAGATGGAAACGGCTGGTGGGCCGGCGGATGATCTGTCATCCGAAGATCTCTCCATGGTGCCGCTCGAACTGCTCGAGGCGGAAGCCGAGGAAGAAGAAGCTCAGGCCGTGACGGCCGACGAGCCGGAAGCAGAAGGGGAATCTGCGGCCGTCTCGGATTTAGCGTCGGAGCCCGTTGTCCCCGTTCTGCCCAAAGGTTTCGCGACAGCTGAGGCGAGAGCTCTGGAGCCCGAAGCCCCTGCCCCGACGGAAAAACTGAGCTGGTTCCAGCGCCTGAAGGCCGGCCTCTTCCGCACCTCCTCGCAGCTGACGGGTCAGATCACCGCGCTCTTCACCAAGCGCAAGCTGGACGACGAGACGCTGGAGGAGCTGGAAGACCTGCTGATCCAGGCCGACCTTGGGGTCGAAACGGCCCTGCGCGTCACCGACACGCTCGCCTCCGAGCGCTACGGCAAGGATGTGACCGGCGAGGACGTCACCAAGATCATGGCCTCGGAGATCGTCAAGGTGCTGAAGCCGGTCGCCAAACCGCTCGCACTCGATCTCAGCCATAAGCCGCATGTCATTCTCGTCGTTGGTGTCAACGGCACGGGCAAGACGACCACGATCGGCAAGCTTGCGGCAAAGCTCTCCGGTTCTGGACTGAAGGTGATGCTGGCCGCAGGCGATACCTTCCGCGCAGCCGCCATCGAGCAGCTGAAGATCTGGGCCGATCGCACCGGGTCGACCTTTATCGGCACCAAACTCGGCGCCGATGCCGCAGGCCTCGCCTATGAAGCATTCGAGAAAGCCAGGGCTGACAAAGCCGACGTGCTGATCATCGACACCGCCGGCCGCCTGCAGAACAAGGCAGAGCTGATGGCGGAACTCGAAAAGATCGTCCGCGTTCTCGGCAAGCTCGATCCGGATGCGCCGCATACGGTGCTGCAGACGCTCGACGCGACAACAGGCCAGAATGCCCTGCAGCAAGTCGAGATCTTCCGCAACATTGCGGGGGTCAACGGCCTAATCATGACCAAACTCGACGGCACGGCACGCGGCGGCATCCTGGTTGCCATCGCAGCCAAGCACAAACTGCCCGTCTATTTCATCGGCGTCGGCGAAGGCATCGACGACCTCGAACCCTTCGAGGCGGAAGACTTCGCCAGCGCCATCGCCGGCATCGCGCGCTGAGCGCCGGAAACGTTAGGAACTGACACCATGTCGGATACATCGACAGATACCCACGCCTCCAAGGCCGAAAAGCAGAACCCCGTGTTGAAGATGGCGCTCGAACTCGGGCCGCTCCTGATCTTCTTCTTCGGCAACCTGCGCGGCGAATGGCTCGCCAGAACCTTTCCGGAACTGACCGCAATCGGCGGACCGCTCCTGATCGCGACCGCCCTTTTCATGGTCGCAACTGTGATCTCGCTGATCATTTCGAAGATCGTCTTCAAGCACCTGCCGGTGATGCCCTTTGTCTCAGGCGTCGTCGTCATGGTCTTCGGCGGCCTGTCGATCTGGCTGCAGGACGACACCTTCATCAAGATGAAGCCGACCATCGTCAACACGCTCTTCGGCGTTGTTTTGCTCGGCGGCCTCGCCTTCGGCACCTCGCTTCTCGGTTACGTCTTCAACGCTGCCTTCCAACTGGACGCGGAAGGCTGGCGGAAGCTGACGCTCCGCTGGGGCATCTTCTTCCTCTTCCTCGCTGTGTTGAACGAGGTCGTATGGCGGAATTTTTCGGATGATGTCTGGGTCAGCTTCAAGGTCTGGGGCACCATGCCGATCACCATCCTCTTTACGCTCGCCCAGATGCCGCTGATCATGAAGCACTCGCTGGAAGAGAAGGAAGCGGAATGACCGATACGACCAGCCAGGCGGGCGGGAACTCGACGACGCGTTTCTGGCTGGCGGTGACCTTCGTCATCATCCTCGTTCAGGTTGTCTCCCAGTATCTCATGGGACGGCTCTGGATCTGCGAATGCGGCTATGTGAAGCTCTTCGAAGCGGGCGTGAATACGCCCGGCAATTCTCAGCACCTGTTCGACTGGTACACGCCGTCGCACATCATCCATGGTTTCCTCTTCTATGGCCTCGGCTGGCTTGTGATGCGCAAAAAGCCGCTCACCGCAAAGCTCGCGCTCGCAGCCCTGATCGAAGCCGTCTGGGAAATCCTGGAGAACTCGCCAATCGTGATCGACCGCTATCGGACGGCCACCATGGCGGTCGGCTATAGCGGCGATAGCATCCTGAATTCCGGGATGGATATGGTGGCGATGATCGCCGGTTTCTTCTTTGCAGCGCGCGCGCCGATCTGGCTGACGGTAGTGCTCACGATCGCGTTCGAAATCCTGACGGCCATCATCATCCGGGACAACCTGACGCTCAACGTCGTCATGCTTGTTTGGCCGATCGAGGCGGTAAAGACATGGCAGGGAGCTCTCTGATCGAGGAGGCTCAGCTGCCGGCAAGCGCCTTTTCGATCGCCGGCATCAGCTGCGTCTGAAAGCTCTCCGGATCGAAGGGACCGACCTTCTTGTAGAGGATCGTGCCATCGGCTCCCACGAGATAGCTTTCCGGAATGCCATAGACGCCCCAATCGATGGCAGCCTTGCCATTGGGATCAACCCCAATCGCATCGTAGGGATTGCCGAGTTCGCCAAGAAACCGCAGCGCGTTGTCGTTGCGGTCCTTGTAGTTAATGCCAACCACATTGACGCGCGGGTCCCTGGAGAGCTCGAGGAGCATCGGATGCTCCTGCCGGCACGGCACGCACCACGATGCGAAGACGTTGACCAGCGTCAGCTTGCCGGAAATGGCAGCCGTGGTCAGTGGCGGGAGCTCGGAGCCCTCAAGAGCGGCAAGGTCGAGGACCGGTGCCTTGGTCCCAATCAGCGCCGACGGGATCTCGGAGACATCCCGTCCGGACTGCAGTTGTGTCATGAAGACGGCAGCCAGACCGGCAAACAGCACGAGCGGCAAGGCGGCGATCAGATACCGCCCACGCCCCTTGGAACCGGCTGCTTCGGTTTCGGTACGCTCGGTCATGCCGACGTATCCTGTCCAGCAGGGGCCGAACGACGGCGAATGCCCTGTCCTTCCAGTGCTTTGAGTTCCGCTTGTCGGGCCCGACCATCGAGATAGATCCAGACGGCCAAGCTTAGACAGATCGCGGCAGTCAGCACATAAGATCCAATGACGTAGAAGCCGTGAGTCATGACTGGTGTTCCCGGCCAGCCTGACGCGCGGCCATGCGGCGTTGTGCGCCGACGCGGCGGCGCCAGATCTCGTTGCGCATCGCCATCAGATGCAGCGTGAAAAAGAGGAGGGTGAAGGCCAAAGCCATGACGAGGAGCGGCCAGAGAAACTCGGGATGGATGGTCGGACCATCAAGGCGCATCACGCTGGCCGGCTGGTGCAGCGTGTTCCACCAGTCGACCGAGAACTTGATGATCGGGATGTTGACGAAGCCGACCAGGATCAGGACGGCGCTGACGCGCGCAGCCTTGGACGGGTCGTCCATGGAGCGATTGAGCGCAATCAGGCCCAGATACATCAGGAACAGCACGAAGACCGAGGTGAGGCGCGCATCCCAGACCCACCAGGTGCCCCACATGGGCTTGCCCCACAGCGAACCGGTGACGAGAGCAATCAGCGTGAAGGCCGCTCCGAGCGGGGCAGCAGCCTTGTGGCTGACATCCGCCAGCGGATGACGCCAGACCAGCGTCCCGATCGCCGAAAGCGCCATCACGGAGTAACACATCATCGAGAGCCAGGCGGCAGGCACATGCACATACATGATGCGCACGGTATCGCCCTGCTGGTAGTCCGTCTCGGACGTGAAACCAAGGTATAGCCCCACGACAAAGAGGAGCGCGGTGATACCGACGAACCACGGCAGGGCCCGCTCGACAAAAGCGAGAAATCGCGTCGGGTTGGCGAGATCGATAATCTTGGTCAGGGCGAGGCTATTGTCGGTCATACCTTGTTCTAGCCTGTCTCAGCCGGCCCTGCAATTGATCCTAGTCAAGCCGAATTGTCTCAATCGCCTGAACTGCGCAAGGCCGCGGCCGCACCCACGGGTCCGATCACGGCAAAGAGAAGCGTGATGGCCGAAAGGAACATGAAGGGCGGCAGGAAAGGGGCGGGATCCTCCACCGCCGCATAGGACGCACTGACACCGAAGATCAGCACGGGGACGGCAAGCGGCAGCACGAGAATGGACACCAGCAGACCACCGCGGGGCAGGGCGACGGCGACCGCGGCACCGGCCGCACCGATGAAGGTGATCGCCGGCGATCCGACCAGCAGTGTCAGCATCACGGCGCCGATGGCGACCTCATCCATGTTCATGAAAAGGCCGAGAAGGGGAGAGGCGATCACGAGCGGCAGACCGGTCGCAACCCAATGCGCCAGGCATTTGACGAGCACTGTGAGCACGAGCGGTGTTTCCTGCATCAGCAGAATGTCGAGCGACCCGTCGTCGCGTTCGGCCTGGAACAGCCGATCGAGGCCGAGCAGGGCAGAGAGCAGGGCCCCGATCCAAACGATGGCAGGTCCGATCCGCGAGAGGAGGTTGAGATCCGGCCCCACACCGAAGGGGATGACGGCAACGACCGTGGTGAAGAACAGGACACCGATCATCGCGCCGCCGCCGGCACGGACGGAGAGTTTCAGATCCCGGAGAAAAAGCGCCATCATGCGGAATACTCCAGTTCGACGCCATCGAAGCCGAGCATCTCCAGCGTCTGGGCTCCATCCATACCGAGCGGCTGATGGGTTGCGGCAAGGGCGATGCCGCCCGCTTCCCGGTGACGACGCACGAGCTCTTCGAACATCGCGTCCGCCTTGCGGTCGAGTGCGGCCGTCGGCTCGTCGAGGATCCAGACCGGTCGATGCGCGACAAGAAGCCGCGCCATGGCGAAGCGCCGCTGCTGACCGGCAGAAAGATAGCCGTACGGAAGATGCGTGATGCCGGAGAGATCGACGGCCGCAGCCGCAGCCTCCACGCTGAGCCCCACTCCGCCGAGATCGCCGAGGAAGGATTTCCAGAAGGCGAGGTTCTCGGCAACCGTCAGTTCGCGTTTCATGCCGTTTCGATGGCCGAGGTAGTGGCTGAATTCTCCGGCGGACCTTGCCTCTCCGTCCGCGTCGGAGACACAGACCGCCCGGCCTGTCTCCGGACGAAGCAGTCCGGCAATGACGCGCAGAAGCGTCGATTTTCCGGAGCCGTTTCGGCCCGTCAGAACCATCGCTTCTCCTGGAGCCAACTTAAAGGAAACATTAACGAAAATCAGATCCTCGCCGCGGCGCGCTGAGAGATTTTCGGCTTCGAGCCTGATCATGGTCGCCTTCTGGCAGGATGAGGCCTGCCTCATAAAAAATTCCGTTTTCGTCCTTCGTCGGTCTGGCGCCTTTCTTAGAAATTATCTATAAGACCTGCAACCACGCCAGCGGCCGGCGTGAAGTTCATCCTTGTGCCGAACTTGAGTATCGCGAGGAGCGATGTTCACGTGCGGACAGCGGAAATGGTCGTACCCGCATCCTGATGTGCATGAAGTGCATAGGCGTCCGCACGATCGTGTTGGCTATCAGAATATGCGGGGTTTCTATCCGTGGCTAAATCTCTCGACAGCTTCAATTGCCGGTCGGTCCTGACCGTCGACGGCAAGGACTATGTCTACTACAGCATACCGAAGGCCGAAGCGAACGGTCTTGCCGGTGTATCGAAGCTCCCTTACTCGATGAAGGTGCTTCTCGAGAACCTTCTCCGTAACGAAGATGGCCGCTCGGTCACCAAGAAGGACATTCAGGCCGTCGCCGAATGGCTTGTTAACAAGGGGCTGGCCGAAGCGGAAATCGCATATCGCCCTGCCCGCGTTCTGATGCAGGACTTCACCGGCGTTCCTGCCGTCGTTGACCTCGCCGCCATGCGCGACGCCATGGTCAATCTCGGTGGTGATCCGGAAAAGATCAATCCGCTGGTTCCCGTCGACCTCGTCATCGACCACTCTGTCATCGTCGACGAATTCGGTACGCCGACGGCCTTCGCCCGCAACGTCGAGCTCGAATACGAGCGCAACGGCGAGCGCTACCGCTTCCTGAAGTGGGGCCAGCAGGCGTTCAAGAATTTCCGCGTCGTTCCCCCGGGCACCGGCATCTGTCACCAGGTCAATCTGGAATACCTCGGCCAGACCGTCTGGACCAAGGATGAGGACGGCGAAACCACCGCCTACCCGGACACCTGCGTCGGCACGGACAGCCACACGACGATGATCAACGGTCTCGGCGTTCTCGGCTGGGGCGTTGGTGGTATCGAAGCCGAAGCCGCCATGCTCGGCCAGCCGGTTTCCATGCTGCTGCCTGAAGTTATCGGCTTCAAGCTGACCGGCAAGGTCAAGGAAGGCGTGACCGCGACCGACCTCGTCCTGACCGTCGTGCAGATGCTGCGCAAGAAGGGCGTTGTTTCCAAGTTCGTCGAATTCTACGGCCCCGGCCTTGATTCGATGACGCTGGCCGACCGTGCGACCATCGGCAATATGGGCCCGGAATATGGTGCGACCTGCGGCTTCTTCCCGGTTGACGGCGAAACCATCAACTACCTGACGATGTCTGGCCGCACCAAGGACCGTATTGCCCTCGTTGAAGCCTATTCCAAGGCGCAAGGCATGTGGCGCGACAGCGACGGTTCGGACCTAATCTTCACCGACACGCTCGAACTCGACCTCGGCGACGTCGTCCCGTCCATGGCCGGCCCGAAGCGTCCGGAAGGCCGCCTGCCGCTCGAAACCATTGCTCCGAACTTCGCAACGGCTCTCGAGGGTGATTACAAGAAGCCCGGCCAGCTCTCCAACCGTTATGCGGTTGAAGGCACGGACTTCGACCTGGGCCATGGCGATGTGGCGATTGCCGCAATCACCTCCTGCACCAACACCTCGAACCCGAGCGTTCTGATTGCGGCCGGCCTTCTCGCCCGCAACGCCGTTGCCAAGGGCCTGAAGTCGAAGCCGTGGGTGAAGACCTCACTCGCGCCCGGATCTCAGGTCGTTGGCGAATATCTGGCCAAGTCTGGCCTTCAGACCTCCCTGGATGCCCTCGGCTTCAACCTGGTCGGCTTTGGTTGCACCACCTGCATCGGCAATTCCGGCCCGCTGCCGGCGCCAATCTCGAAGACGATCAACGACAAGGGCCTGATCACCGCAGGCGTACTTTCGGGTAACCGTAACTTCGAAGGCCGCATCTCGCCGGACGTCCAGGCCAACTACCTGGCATCGCCGCCGCTGGTCGTCGCCTACGCGCTTGCCGGCACCGTCCAGAAGGATCTGACCACCGAGCCGCTCGGTGAAGACCAGGACGGCAACCCGGTCTTCCTCAAGGACATCTGGCCGACGTCGCACGAGATCCAGGAATTCATCCTGAAATACGTCACGCGCGAACTCTACGAATCGAAGTATGCCGACGTGTTCAAGGGCGACGAAAACTGGCAGGCCGTTCAGGTCCCGGCCGGTCAGACCTATGCCTGGGATGACAAGTCGACCTATGTCCAGAACCCGCCTTACTTCGTCGGCATGGGCAAGACCGGTTCGGGCCTGAAGAACATCAACGGCGCCCGCGTCCTCGGTCTCTTCGGCGACAAGATCACCACCGACCACATCTCTCCGGCCGGCTCGATCAAGGCAGCGTCTCCGGCAGGTGCATACCTGACGGACAACGGCGTAGGTGTGGCGGACTTCAACCAGTACGGCACGCGCCGTGGCAATCATGAAGTCATGATGCGCGGCACCTTCGCCAACATCCGCATTCGCAATCACATGCTCGGCCCGAACGGCAAGGAAGGTGGCTACACCATCCACTATCCGTCCAAGGAAGAGCTGTCGATCTATGATGCGGCGATGGCCTACAAGGCAGAAGGCGTTCCGCTCGTCATCTTCGCTGGCGTCGAATACGGCAACGGTTCTTCGCGTGACTGGGCTGCCAAGGGCACCAACCTGCTCGGCGTCAAGGCCGTGGTCGCTCAGTCCTTCGAGCGTATCCACCGCTCGAACCTGGTCGGCATGGGCATCGTCCCCTTCACCTTCGAGGACGGTACGACCTGGGCTTCGCTGAACCTGAAGGGTGACGAGGTGGTAACGATCGAAGGTCTCGAAGGCGATATCAAGCCGCGCGAGAAGAAGATCGCCAAGATCACCTACTCCGACGGCACCGTGAAGGATGTTCCGCTGCTCTGCCGCATCGATACGCTCGACGAAGTAACCTACATGAACAATGGTGGCATCCTGCAGACCGTTCTGCGCGATCTCGCCGCCTGATCGCCTGAGGCACAAGACCATGAGAGGCCGTCGGGAAACCGGCGGCCTTTCCTTATGCACCAGCACGCTCGGTCGGTGCCGAAAGTTTCACCCCATCGTGACTTCCCGCATGGCGCTCTTGGCGCTATCAGTGCTGCACTCAAGTGAAGGCATCTCGATAGCATGCGGCACAAGAATTCTGACAAGACAACGGCATGGGTCACGGCATGGGCAATGGTGGCCCTCGCTGCGTCGATGCTGTTCCTCTTTCCAGGCCAAAGCACGGCCGAGGAATTTGTCGAGCCGAAAGGTGTCGTCGAGCTTTTCACCTCGCAGGGCTGTCGTTCCTGCCCGCCTGCCGATCGCGCCTTTGAGAAACTGGTGCGTCAGGGAGAAGTGGTGGCACTCTCCTATCACGTCGATTACTGGAATTATCTCGGCTGGGCCGATACGCTTGCCACGCCAGAGAACACCGAGCGGCAATATGCCTATGCGAAAGCTTTTGGCCGGAGCGGCGTTTATACGCCCCAAGCGGTTCTCAACGGTCGAGAGCACCTGAAGGGTACCGACGCAACGGATATCGACCGTCGTCTCCAGAAGCTCCAGTCTGCCGGCAATGGCCTGCTCGTACCCATACGCGCCTCGCGGCACGACGACCAGTTGACGATCTCCGTCGGCGCTGGTCACGGCAAGGCCAATGTTGTCGTTGTCTACTTCCGCCAGCATCAGACCGTCGAGGTCCTGAAGGGTGAAAACACCGGACAGAACCTGGACTACTGGCACAGCGTGACCGATGTGCAAACCGTCGGCATGTGGGACGGGAAGCCTCTGGACCTTACGCTGCCCGCCAGACGCATGGGCGACGACAAGAGCGACGGCTGTGCGATCTTGCTGCAAACGGCAGATGAAAAGGGAAACCCCTCCCATATCGTCGGTGCGACGATGATGATGGTAAAGCCGAATACGCTGTAGGGGAAAACAACCTGGTGTGGTCCGGCCCGGAAGCATTGGGGGGCTGGGGGTAAGGGGTCAATGCGCCAGACCGGACCTTTTGGCGCACCGCGCCAACCAAGTTAGTTATACTATATCGCAAAAAACGGCGCAGGTATGTTCAAATTTGGGCAGCGGCACGTTTATCTGATTTGACGCGTGATATCGGTCACACGCGATATTTATAAGTTGAAACGAAAAAAGCCCGTCCGGCAGGCGGACGGGCTCTTAATGCAGATAAGGTCGTCCCCACTTAGCCCTGCAGGGCGTCGTAGGCCTCCACACTTCTGACCGCACGCTCGCCAATCAGCTTGGCATCATCGCCCGGCTTGTAGAGACTGGAACCAAGACCGAAGGCACGAACGCCGACTTTCCAGTAATCGGCAAAGTTGGAATCGGAGACACCGCCGACCGCGCCGATCGGCAGATGCGACGGCAGGATGGCCTTGATGGCGGAAATGCCGCCCGGTCCAAGCACACTAGCCGGAAAAAACTTGAGGGCCGACGCACCAGACTTGGCGGCAAGAAGCGCTTCAGTCGGCGTAAAGACGCCCGGCATTGCCACCATGCCATGGGCGACGGCACGCCTGATAACGTCGGGTTCGACATTCGGGGTGACGAGCAGATTTCCGCCAACGTCATGAAGGCGGTCGACCTGCGAGACCTCGAGAACGGTGCCGGCGCCGATCAGCACGTTTGCAGGGGCGCGCTTGCGCGCCTTTTCGATCGAGACAAAGGGATCAGGCGAGTTCAGCGGAACTTCGATCGCTTCGAAGCCAGCCTCGATGAGAACATCGACGGTTGCCTCGATCTCGGTCGGCTTGATGCCGCGCAGGATGGCAACGAGGTTGCGGCGAAGGGCGGGCCAGGCAACGGAGGCAGTCATCGTTCAGTCCTTGAATTCATAATCGAAAAGCGAAAGCGCCGAGGCAAGCAGGCCACGGCGCACCAGCAGGCCGCCATCAAGCAGAACAGGCTCACCGCCGGCCGTGGTGATGGCGCGCGCATAAAGACGCGTCAGCTTTCCCGTGCCGATCAGGTAGGCCTTTCCGTGGCCCAGAAGGTCATCTCGGATGGCGGCGATCTCGGCACCGATGAGAAGGCCAGACAGGCGAGCTGCCGGATTGACCTTTGCCCCTTGGCCCGCAAGCAGGCTTTCGGCACGGATTGAAAACAGCACGGAGGTCAGAGCAAACCCGGGCTGCAGCGCCTGATCGACGGCAGCGTCGAAAATGTCGGGATCAGCTTCCGCATCCCCGTCTTCCGGAACGGAAAGCCGCAGGATCGATTGCCGGCTAATCAGATTGAACAGCTCACCGGTCATGACGGTCGAGAAGCGTTTCACCTGACCGTTCTCGACCAAGGCCCATTTGGAATGGGTTCCAGGCAGGCAGAAGAGGGCATTGTCGAGGCCCTGCTCCAGCGCGCCGGCCAGCTGCGTTTCCTCGCCGCGCATGACGTCAAAGGCACCGCCCTCGCGCTGGCAAACGCCAGGCAGGATATAGACCGGACGCTTGGCACCCTCCGGCTGGACCGCATGCTGGAACAGGCCCACCAGAGGCGCTGGCGTTTCCACATAGGGTGCTTCCCGCCAGCCGGTGCGGGCACCGGCCATGCCGGCAACCACCACCGGGAGATCCGATGGCGCGCCGAGTGCGGAAAGATGCCCTTCCAACACGGCAGGATAGGCAGCCTTATCCAGGCTGCCCATTCCCTCGGGTGACTGCCTTTCACCAAGGACCGCGCCCTGGCTATCAACGAGCCAGAGACGGAGGTTGCTGGTGCCCCAATCGACGAGCGCGGCAAAGGCTGATGCAGTCACGGGATGTCCTCAGGCGAGATCGGTCGGCAGAAGCGCCGCCGGGATGTCCTGGTAGCAGACCGGCCGCAGGAAGCGGCGGATCGACAGTGTACCGACCGAGGTCGCGCCGAAGTTCGTGGACGCCGGGTAGGGGCCACCATGAACCATGGAATCGGCCACTTCGACGCCAGTCGGGAAGCCGTTGGCGAGCACGCGGCCAGCCTTGCGTTCCAGGATCGGCATCAGACGCTTGCCAAGCGCTTCGTCACCGGCGTCAACATGCAGAGATGCCGTCAACTGGCCGGAGAGGCTGCGGGCCATGGCGACCATTTCGTCTTCGCTTTCCGCGATGACGATCAGGCCGAGCGGTCCGAAGACTTCCTCGCCGAGCACGTGATTGTCGAGCCAGTCCTTGGCTGTTGTCTGGAACAGGTAAGGGGTAGCGTTGCGCAAGTCGCAGGTCGAGGTGAGTACCGAGCGAACGCCCTCGGTACCGGCGATGCGGGTGGCACCGTCACGATAGGCCTTGGCGATGCCGTCGGTCAGCATGGTCTGCGGTCCGACACCCGAAAGGGCCTCGGTTGCCGTCTCGACGAACTTGTCGGCGTTGGCGCCCTTCAGCAGCACAACGATACCAGGGTTCGTGCAGAACTGGCCGGCACCCATGGTAAGCGAACCGACCCAGCCCTTGGCGATGGCTTCGCCACGGGTGGCAACAGCCTTGGGCAGCATGAACATCGGGTTGACCGAGCCGAGCTCGCCGAAGAAAGGGATGGGTTCCGGGCGCTGGGCGCAGAGATCGAAGAGTGCGCGACCACCACCGAGCGAACCGGTGAACCCGACCGCCTTGATCAGCGGGTGCTGAACCAGCGCCTGGCCGACATCGCGGCTGCCGCCATGCACGAGCGAGAAAACGCCCGGATGCACGCCGCAACGCTTGATGGCGGCATCGATGGCGGACGCCACGATTTCGCCGGTGCCCGGATGGGCATCATGCGCCTTGACGACGACGGGGCAGCCGGCAGCAAGGGCTGCAGCCGTATCGCCACCAGCCGTCGAGAAGGCGAGCGGGAAGTTCGAGGCACCGAAGACGGCAACCGGGCCGATCGGGCGCTGGACCATCCTGAGGTCCGAGCGAGGAAGCGGCTTGCGATCCGGCAGGGCTTCATCGTGACGGCGGTCGAGATAATCACCCTTGCGGATATGGGCGGCAAACAGGCGCAGCTGACCGGTGGTGCGGCCGCGCTCGCCGATCAGGCGGGCTTCCGGCAGGCCGGTCTCCTGAGAGCCGATCTCGGTGATGGCATCACCGCGTGCATCAATCTCCTCAGCGATGGCATCGAGGAAAGCGGCACGCTCTTCGCGCGTCGAATAGGCATAGGTTTCGAAGGCCTCTTCGGCGGCCTTGACAGCCTGATCGACCAGGGCAGGCGTGCCCTTGGAAAAGGTGTGGGAGGAGCCCGTGGCAGGCGACGAGGTGAAAGTATCCGTGCTGGCAACCCAGTTGCCGGCGATCAGGTGTTTTCCAGTCGGTGTATAGGCCATGGGATGGGCCTCCTTTTGATGTCAGTCTTCGAAGTGAGCGACGACTTTTCGTTCCCCGCAAAGGAACGAATCCGCCACGATGCGCAGCGGCTGATAGTCGGTGTCGCTCTGGCGAGAGCGGATGAGGTGGGCGAAGCGTTCGTAGATTCCCGCATATTCGCGGTCCGGGCCGGACGCCTGTTCCTTACCCCCGATATAGAGTTCCGAGCCGCCCTTTGAAAGGCGCAACTCGCCGGCATTCGTCTGGACTGTGATGTCCCACGTCTGCGGGCCTTCCTGTCGCCAGTCGAATTCGGCCGAAATCGGCGCCCCTTCGACGGTCCGCATGGCGATGGAAGCGGCGATCGGCTGCTTCTTGTTTTCGGGGAATTCGAGAACCGACTTCTCGACCATGATGTGGCCGGGAACGATCTCCGTCAGGATGGAAAGCGCATTGATACCAGGATCGAAGACTCCAAAGCCACCCGGTTCCCAGATCCAGGCCTGGCCCGGATGCCAACGACGTACGTCTTCCTTCCAGACGATCGAGATCGACTGGATGACCTTGTCTGCGAGCCATTGCTTGGCAGGCTCGACACCAAGGGCAAAGCGCGAGTGCCAGGTCGCGAACAACGTCACGCCAGCCTTGGCAGCAAGCTCGGTGAGAGCATTTGCCTCGCCCAGAGTGGTCGCCGGTGGCTTCTCCATCAGAACATGGCGGCCGGCAGCAATAGCAGCCTTCGCCATGTCGAAGCGGACTTCAGGCGGCGTGCAGAGCGACACGACCTTGATGTCCGGCCGTGTAGCCAAGAACTCATCGAAATCGGTGAAGTTCTCCGCACCGTCAACTTTGCCATGCCGGCTGACGCCGGCGGCAACGACAAAGTCGTCACCGCCTGCGATCGATGGAATATGCTGGTCGCGGGCAATCTTGCCGATGCCGACCAGCGCCAGCGGGATACGTTCTGCCATGGTGATATCCCTCAGTGTGCGTCCTTGCCGACCGGTGAACCGCGGCAGCCCTTCAGGAAGTCGAAGTCCGCACCGGTATCGGCACCCTCGACGTGATCATGGAAGAGCTTGGCATAGCCGCTTGCCGGCGGCTCGACCGGCGGACGCCAATCGGCGAGACGGCGCTGCATTTCCTCGTCCGAGATGTCGAGATGCACGCGACGGGCTTCGACATCGACTTCGATGAAGTCGCCATTCTTGACGATGGCGAGCGGACCACCACGCGCCGCTTCCGGCGACGTGTGCAACAGAACAGTGCCGTAGGCGGTACCGGACATGCGCGCATCGGAGATGCGGACCATGTCGGTGATCCCCTTGCGGAGCACCTTCGGCGGAAGACCCATATTGCCGACTTCCGCCATACCCGGATAGCCGCGCGGACCGCAGTATTTGAGGACCATGACGCAGGTTTCGTCGATGTCGAGTGACTCGTCGTTGATCTTCGCCTTGTAGTCGTCGATGTCTTCAAAGACCACGGCGCGGCCGCGATGCTTCATCAGGTGCGGAGAGGCAGCCGACGGCTTCAACACGCAGCCCTTGGGCGCCAGATTGCCGCGCAGAACGACGATACCGCCCTGCTGGGTGAGCGCCTTGTCGACCGGCAGGATGACGTCTTCGTTCCAGTTGCGAACGTCCTTGACCTCGTCCCAGATGCTTTCACCCGAAACGGTGATCGCATCCTTGTTGAGCTTGCCGGCTTCGCCGAGGCGCTTGATGACGACGGGCAGCCCACCCGCATAGAAGAACTCTTCCATCAGATACTTGCCCGACGGCATAAGGTTGACGATCGTCGGGATGTCGCGGCCGAGGCGATCCCAGTCATCGAGCGTAATATCGACGCCGACGCGGCCGGCCATCGCGAGGATATGCACGACGGCATTGGTCGAGCCGCCGATGGCGCCATTGACGCGGATCGCGTTCTCGAAGGCTTCCTTCGTCATGATGTCGGAGGGCTTCAGATCATCCTTGACCATCTGCACGATGCGACGGCCCGAAAGCTGCGCCATCACCTTGCGGCGGCTGTCGACGGCCGGGATCGCGGCATTGCCGGACAGCGCCATGCCGAGGGCTTCAACCATCGACGCCATGGTCGAAGCGGTACCCATGGTGTTGCAGGTACCACTGGAACGCGACATCGATGCTTCGGCCTCGACGAATTCCTCCTGCGTCATCTCACCCGCCTTCACGGCTTCGGAGAACTTCCACAGATGCGTACCGGAACCGACGCGTTCGCCGCGGAAATAGCCGTTCAGCATCGGACCGCCAGTCACGACGATCGAAGGAATGTCGGTCGAAGCGGCGCCCATAACAAGCGAAGGGGTTGTCTTGTCGCAGCCGACGAGCAGCACGGCACCATCGATCGGCTGGCCGCGCATGGCTTCCTCGACGGCAAGCGCCGCAAGGTTGCGATACATCATTGCTGTCGGGCGGAAGGTGTTTTCCGACGCCGAGAAGACCGGAACTTCGACCGGAAACCCACCAGCTTCCCAAACGCCAGCCTTAACCTTCTCCGCCAGTTCGCGCAGATGACCGTTGCAGGGGGTGAGGTCAGACCATGTGTTGAGAATACCGATGACGGGACGGCCGTCGAACAGGTCGTGCGGGTGGCCCTGGTTCTTCATCCAGCCACGATGATAGATCGTGTCGCGGGACGTCCCCCCGTACCAGTGCTGCGATCTCAGTTGGCGCGGCCAGGCCGCCGGTTTGAACTTGCTCATGGCTATCGTCCTGTCTCTGTTGAATGGGCGGGTCGGTTGACCGATCCGCTCAGAGCATTTTCACCTTGACGGTCTCTGCGGCTGCCTTTGCCAGGCGGTTGCGCAGCGGAAGACCGAATTGCGGTGACTCGATTTCGAACACATCGCCTTCCTGGGTCACGAAGCCGTCTGCAACGGACAATGTCGCCGTGCCGTACATGTGGATGTGAAGGTCGCCGGGCTGGCAGAAAAGCGCATACTTGAAATGGTGATATTCAAGGTTCGCGATCGTGTGAGACATGTTTGCCTCGCCCGAGAGGAAGGGCTTCTCCCACACGGTCTGGCCAGCGCGCACGATGCGCGAGGTGCCTTCGACGTGGTCGGGGAGGGCGCCGACGCGCAGTTCCGGACCAAAGGAGGCCGGACGCAGCTTGGAATGGGCCAGGAAGAGGTAGTTGATCTTCTCGGTCACGTGGTCGGAGAATTCGTTGGCAACCGAGAAGCCCAGGCGATGCGCCGTGCCGTCTTCGCCGATGATATAATAGCCGGCCATTTCCGGTTCCTCACCACCATCGAGAGCGAACGACGGCGACACGAGATCGTCACCGGGTGCGACGGCGTTGAAACCGTTGCCCTTGTAGAACCACTCGGGCTGTACGCCGGTTTCGCCGGGCTTCGGCTTGCCGCCTTCCAGACCCATGCGGAACATCTTCATCGAGTCGCTCATGCCGGCGGTGTCCGCATGCATGTTGTCGCGAGCCGATGCCGAACCCGTATGGGTGAGACCCGTACCGGTCAGGTACATGTGGGCCGGATCCGGATGACGAACCGGGCAATCGAGCTTGCCTTCGGCCGCAAGCGCGACGAGGTCGACAGTGTCGCCTTGGCCCTGCTTTTCGATCAGGGCGGCCACGGTGGTCCCGGCGGCTATCGCCGCCTTGGCCAGTTCGTAGGTGGAGTTAAATCCTGGGACAAGGCGCGCAGCCTCACCCTGGCGGCAAATGATGCCGCCAGCCTTCAATTGCGAGAGAAACATAAGCCTATCCTCAGACTGCTTTGTTCTTGTTGTAAACGTCGAAGAAGACAGCAGCCAAAAGCACGAGGCCCTTGATGAGCTGCTGGTAGTCAATGCCGATACCCATGATCGACATGCCGTTGTTCATGACACCCATGATCAAGGCGCCGATGACTGCACCGGTAATCTTGCCCACGCCGCCGGATGCCGAAGCACCGCCGATGAAGCAGGCCGCGATGACGTCGAGTTCGAAGCCGACACCGGCCTTCGGCGTCGCCGAATTGAGGCGCGCCGCAATGATCATGCCGGCGAGCGCTGCGAGAACACCCATGTTGACGAAGGTCAGGAACACCAGGCGTTCGGTATTGATGCCGGAGAGCTTTGCGGCCTTCTCGTTGCCGCCCAGCGCATAGATGCGACGGCCAATGGTCGTGCGGGTGGTCACGAAGGAATAGAGGGCAATTAGAATGCCCATGACGACGAGCACGTTCGGCAGACCGCGATAGGTCGCGAGCTGATAGCCGAGGAAGATCGCGACAACGCTGATGATGCCCATCTGCACGGCGAAGAACACGAAGGGTTCGTTTTCGGTGCCATGCTCATCGTTCAGGCGGCGGTGCTTCATGCCGTTGAAGATCGCGAGAGCAACGAGCAGCACGACAACGATGATTGCGACGTGGTTGGCAATACCCGTCGTCGCAACATCCGTCAGCGGCAGGAAATCCGGGATGAAGCCGGTCGACAGCAGCGTGAATTCCTTCGGGAACGGACCGATCGGGCGTCCCTGCAGGACGACATAGGTCAGACCGCGAAAGACAAGCATGCCGGCGAGCGTCACGATGAAGGACGGGATCTTCTGATAGGCGACCCAGTAGCCCTGGGCGGCACCCATGATGCCGCCGAGCATCAGACACAGCGGAACGACGAGGGAGAAATGCCAGCCCCATTTGACCAGCATGATCGCCGATATGCCGCCGATGAACGCGACAATCGAGCCGACCGACAGGTCGATATGCCCGGCCACGATGATCAGCAGCATGCCGAGCGCCATGATGACGATGAACGAGTTCTGCAACACCAGATTGGTGATGTTGACCGGGCGGAAGAGAACGCCGTCGGTCAGGAACTGGAACAGCAACATGATGACGACGAGCGCCAGCAGCAGTCCGTATTCGCGGATGTTGTTGCGCAGGTAGTCGCCCACGGAGACCTTGGGGGTTTCGGTTCTTGTGTCGATGGCCATTAGTATTTCTCCCCAGAGCGCATGATGGCACGCATGATGGACTCTTGGCTTGCTTCTTCCTTGGACAGTTCCGCGACGATGCGACCTTCGTTCATGACGTAGATGCGGTCGCAGGTGCCGAGCAGTTCCGGCATTTCAGATGAGATCATCAGAATGCCCTTACCTTCGGCGGCAAGCTGGTTGATGATGGTGTAGATTTCGAATTTTGCGCCAACGTCGATGCCGCGGGTCGGCTCGTCGAGGATCAGGATCTCGGGGTTGGTGAACAACCACTTTGACAGCACGACCTTCTGCTGGTTGCCGCCAGACAGGTTGACCGCTTCCTGATAGATCGAATGCGACCGGATTCTGAGCTTCTGCCGGTAATCGGCAGCCACCTTGGCTTCCTTGCGATCGTCAATGACAGTGCCGCTGGACACGCCATCGAGATTGGCGAGCGTGGTGTTTTCCTTGATGTTGCTCTGCAGGACGAGACCGAGATGTTTGCGGTCTTCCGTCACATAGGCAAGGCCCGCACCGATCGCCTTCGGGATGGTAGAAACGTCGACCGGCTTGCCATGCATCCAGACGTCACCGGTGATCTTGTGACCCCAGGACTTGCCGAAGATGCTCATTGCCGTCTCGGTGCGGCCGGCGCCCATGAGCCCGGCGATACCGACGACCTCACCCGCGCGAACGTTGAAGGCAACATCGTGCAGGAACTGACGATCACGGTGGTTCTGGTGGAAGACGTTCCAGTTCTTCACTTCGAGAAGCATCTCGCCGATCTTCGGTACGCGCTTCGGATAACGGTCTTCCATGTCACGGCCGACCATGCCCTTGATGATCCGGTCTTCCGTGATTTCCTGCGTGTGACAGTCGAGCGTCTCGACAGTGCCGCCATCACGAATGATGGTGATCTGGTCGGCGACCTTGCGGATTTCGTTGAGCTTGTGGGAGATGATGATCGAGGTCATCCCCTGCTTGCGGAATTCCATCAGAAGCGTCAGCAGCGCGTCCGAATCCGTTTCATTGAGCGAAGCGGTTGGCTCGTCGAGGATGAGCAACCGGACCTTCTTCGACAGGGCCTTGGCGATTTCGACCAGCTGCTGCTTGCCGACGCCGATGTCGGTGATGCGCGTGGAGGGCGAATCCTTCAGGCCGACCTTCCTCAGCAGCTCTTTCGTGCGCGCGAAGGTCTGGGGCCAATGGATCACGCCCTTGTCGGCGATCTCGTTGCCGAGGAATATATTCTCGGCGATCGACAGGAGCGGCACGAGCGCCAGCTCCTGGTGAATGATGATGATGCCGAGTTCCTCACTGTCGGAAATCCGGCCGAAACGACGGACTTCGCCATCGTAATAGATATCACCGTCATAGGTGCCCGCAGGATAGACGCCGCTCAGGACCTTCATCAGCGTGGACTTGCCGGCGCCATTTTCGCCGACCAGCGCGTGGATCTCGCCCTCGCGCACCTTGAAATTGACATTGTCCAACGCCTTCACGCCGGGGAATGTCTTTGTGATGCCGCGCATCTCGAGAATGATGTTGTCCATGTACAGAATTCCCTGCGCCAAGCCAGCGATCCTATCTGGATCGAGCCGGAGGCGCGAGCTCCCTCAATGCGTATAGAAAAGGGGTCCGCGACGGATCGCGGACCCGGATGCGATCCGAAGGATCAGTTGTCGATCTGATCGGCCGTGTAGTAGCCGGCATTCACCAGAACGTCCTTGGCATTGGCCTTGTCGAGAGCGACAGGCTTCAGCAGGTAGGACGGAACGACCTTGACACCGTTGTTGTAGGTTTCGCTGTCGTTGATCTCGGGCTCCTTGCCTTCCATGATGGCTTCAACCATCGAGACGGCAACCTTGGCGAGTTCGCGGGTGTCCTTGAAGACGGTCGAGTACTGCTCGTCGGCAAGCATCGACTTGATCGAGGGCAGCTCGGCGTCCTGACCGGTAACAACCGGCATCGCCATGTCGCCCGAACCGTAACCTACGCCCTTGAGAGCCGACAGGATACCGATGGAGAGACCGTCATAAGGAGACAGAGCGCCATGCAGCTTGTCTTCGGTGTAGGTCGAGGAGAGCAGGTTTTCCATACGAGCCTGGGCGACCGTGCCGTCCCAACGCAGCGTACCGACCTGGTCCATGCCCTGCTGGCCGGACTTGATCACGATGTCGCCGCTGTCGATGAGCGGCTGCAGAACCGACATGGCGCCATCGTAGAAGAAGAAGGCGTTGTTGTCGTCAGGCGAACCGCCGAACAGTTCGACGTTCCACGGCTTGGTGTCCGGGAACTTGGCCTTGAGGCCATCAACGAGGCTGGTTGCCTGGAGAACGCCGACCTGGAAGTTGTCGAAGGTTGCGTAGTAGTCGACATTGCCCGAGTCACGGATCAGGCGGTCATAAGCGATGACCTTGACGCCAGCATCGGCAGCCTTCTGCAGGATGTCGGAGAGCGTGGTGCCGTCGATGGCGCCGATCACGAGAACCTTGGCACCCTTGGTTACCATGTTTTCGATCTGAGCCAGCTGGTTCGGAATGTCGTCGTCAGCAAACTGCAGGTCCGGCGTGTAGCCAGCGTCCTGGAACAGCTTTTCCATGGTCTCGCCATCGGAGATCCAGCGGGTCGACGTCTTCGTCGGCATCGAAATGCCGACCATGCCCTTGTCCTGTGCGAAGGACGCGGGCGCGAATGATGCGATGCCGATTGCGAGCGACGCAATCAGGGCGCCAAGTTTCTTCATGGTAACCTCCCTGGTCATACCGTGCGAGGCCAAGCTCCTCCTGGCTACTCGCTGAAACAAGAACGAGCGGCTGACGCAGCAGCCCCCAGCTCCGTGGCGAGTCTTATCGTGGCCAATATACCGATCAAATGATTATTTTGACTTTCTTCATACCATAGTTGATATGTCCTTTATGGCCGAAATTCATGTCCACCGATTGCAACCAAAGCATCTGAACCTGATCCGCTCGATCGCAGAGCTCGGGCAATTAAGCTTGGCTGCTCAGGAGCTTGCACTGACGCAGCCTGCGGCTTCCCGCATGTTGGGCGAAATCGAACGCTATGTCGGGTCACCGATTTTCGTTCGAACGCCCAAAGGCATGGAGCCGACGGCGGTCGGCAGTGCGCTTGCTCGCCGGGCACAGAACGTACTGGAGGAAATGCGCGAAGCCGCACGCGAGGTGGAAGCAATCCAGCGCGGCTTGACGGGAAAGGTCAGGATCGGCGCCGTGACCGGCGGAGCGGTCGGCTATGTCGTCCCTGCCATCAGAGCGTTGAAGGCTGAAGCGTCCACGGTCGACATCCACGTCGACGTCGCACCCAGCGGCGAGATGATCCGCGATCTCCTATCGGGCCAATACGACTTCGTTCTCGGGCGCATCCCGGCCGGCATCGACGCGCGGCAGTTCCATGTCGACGGCGCGACCATGGAAGAGGTGGAGATCGTCGTGCACCGCAGTCATCCGCTTGGAAACGTGGACCGGCTGAACATTTCCGACATGGCCCATTTTCCCTGGGTCATGCAGGCGCCCGGCACCCCGTTGCGCCAGGCGGTCGAGAATGTCTTCATCGAGGAAGGCGCCCCCATTCCGCGCAACATCGTCAACACCACATCTCTTCTGGTCATGATCGCGATGCTCGCTTCGTCCAACGCGATCGCTCCGATGTCGCGTGAAGTCGCCGATCTTCTCTGTCGCCAGACGCCCGTCGGCGACCTGACAACGCTGAAGCTCGACACGCCGATCGAAGTGACGCCCTATCATCTGATCACCTTGAACGGCAAACGTCTGTCGCCGATCGCCGCACGGCTGCGTGAGCTGCTGCTCAGTCGATTCCTGAGCAGGGGGCGCTGAGACCATGGTCGCGGGACCCCGATAAGCTTGCAATTTCGGGCATGTCAGGCACACTGTCACCCAGCCGTCATGAATCGTAGCTCATGGAGCATTGATGACAGAGCAGCCGGAAGGGCAGCGCCGTGAAGACGAGGGAGCCGAGAAAAGCGCCACCGGCGTAGTCGATCTCGGCGTGTACAGACAATCCCTCGACCCTCTTCCCGTCACGTTCCATCGCCGCGAACTGGACGCGATCCTCTGGATCTATGGCCGCATGGTCGGGGAGGGTGAATGGCGCGACTATGCGATCGATCACCTCAAGGATCGCGCCGTCTTTTCCGTTTTCAAAAGGTCAGGCGAATATCCGCTCTACCGGATCGAAAAGAATCCGAAGCTTGCTGCCAAGCAGGGCGCATTTTCGGTCATCGCAACGGATGGCCGGATCCTGAAGCGCGGCCATGACCTTCGCCAGGTCCTCAAGGTTTTCGACAAGGCTCTGAAAGCCCTCGACTGAGGCTCAAAGCATCGTGCCGGGATAGCGCGACAGATCGGGCATGGTCGAATTGCCCTCGCCCAGCGCCTTCTGCATGAAAATGGTGTCGAGCCACAAATCGTGCTTGAAACCGGTTCCCACCAGGCGTCCGGCGGGCTCGAAGCCAAAACTGCGGTGCACGGCCATCGACGCCTCGCTCGCACCGCCGATGACCGCCACCATTTGGCGAAAACCCAGCGCCTCGCAGTGTGTCAACAAGTCCCGGAGCAGGGCCCTCCCGACACCGCGGCCACGGGCAGCGGGGGCGATGTAGATGGAATCTTCGACGAGCCATCTGTAGGCGGGGCGGGTTCTGAAGGCCGAAGCATAGGCATAGCCCGCAAGCGCTCCCTTTTCATCGACCGCAGCGAGATAGGGATAGCCCTTGACCTTGAGGGCGGCAAATCTCGCCGACATCTCTTCGAGATCCGGCGGAACGAGCTCATAGCTCGCGGTTCCGTTGACCACGGCGTCTGCGTAGATCGCAGTCACCTGCGGCAGGTCGTCAGGGATCAGATCGCGAATTTCGAGCTTCATGCAACTACTCCGGTCAACCTGCTTCTTTATCCACGTGCTGACAGGCGAGACAAGCGCCGGCGTGTCACGGTGACACTGCGATAGATCCCACCACCTTCGCTTTTCGCCGAAGCGGCGGGTGTGTCGGCTTGACTCGCGCTGAAAACCTTGTAATCCCTCGCCGCGAAGAGGAATTCGGTCCATGCACGCTTTCGGGCAACCCTTTGCGGTCTTCCACCCCCTGCAGCAGTCTGCTGCCGGTGGCGCATGCCTTTCTCTTGCATCCACGACCAAGGCCAAAACGACGACGAAAACCGTCTGACGTCTTCGGCCACCGCTCTCTCCCCGGCACGGCCGGGGACAAGGAAGGTTGCGCACCCGTCGCGAGCTTCCCCCTCACCACCCGAGGAGAGACAGAAAGAGAGCATAGACATGGGTTTCAAGATTGCAGTCGTAGGCGCAACCGGCAATGTCGGGCGCGAAATGCTGAACATCCTCTCGGAGCGCGGCTTTCCGGTATCGGAAGTCGTGGCACTTGCCTCGGCGCGCTCGCAGGGCACGGAAGTGTCCTTCGGTGACAAGGTCCTGAAGGTTTCCAACCTCGACAATTACGATTTCTCCGACACGGACATTTGCCTGATGTCGGCCGGTGGCACCATCTCCCAGAAGTGGTCGCCGAAGATCGGCGCGCAGGGCTGCGTTGTCATCGACAACTCCTCGGCCTGGCGTTACGATTCGGACGTTCCGCTGATCGTTCCGGAAGTCAATCCGGACGCCATCGTCGATTTCAAGAAGCGCAACATCATCGCCAATCCGAACTGCTCGACCGCCCAGCTCGTCGTAGCTCTGAAGCCGCTGCATGATGTCGCCAAGATCAAGCGCGTCGTCGTCTCGACCTACCAGTCCGTATCAGGCGCCGGCAAGGAAGGCATGGACGAGCTGTTCCGGCAGACCCGCGCCGTCTTCGTCGCCGATCCGGTAGAATCGAAGAAGTTCACCAAGCGCATTGCCTTCAACGTTATTCCACACATCGATAGCTTCATGGAAGACGGCTACACGAAGGAAGAATGGAAGGTTCTGGCCGAAACCAAGAAGATGCTCGATCCTAAGATCAAGGTGACCTGCACAGCCGTGCGCGTTCCTGTCTTCATCGGCCATTCGGAATCGGTCAACATCGAATTCGAGAATGAAATCACCGCAGATCAGGCACGCGACATCCTGCGCGATGCTCCGGGTTGCCTTGTCATCGACAAGCATGAAAACGGCGGCTACATCACGCCCGTCGAATGCGCCGGCGAAGATGCAACCTATATCTCCCGTATCCGCGAGGATGCGACGGTTGAGAACGGTCTCAACATGTGGGTTGTCTCTGACAACCTGCGCAAGGGTGCAGCCCTCAACGCCATCCAGATTGCCGAGCTGCTCGTCAATCGCGGCTTGATCAAGCCCCGCGCAGCCGCTTGATCTATTGCAGCAGAGGCTTCCCGATTGAACGCGGGAAGCCTCGCACGGCGCTTTCAGCTGAAAGTGATCCGATTTGAGACCTTCGCGGCCCTACATTAGCTAACGCCGGATGACAGAGTCATCTTTCACTGGCATGGTTCGGCCGAATCGCCCCTCCACAGTCCGTTATGAGGCTTCAATGCGACTGACTTCCACTCTGTCGGCGGCTCTCGTTTCCGTCGTCGCGCTGTTCGCCGGCACGCAACACGCCGCCGCCGCTGCTTGCAGCAACACATCCGCAGGCTTTGAAGATTGGAGCGCCGCGTTCAAGCAACAGGCTGCCGCCCAGGGTTTCAGCCCGCGCATGCTCGACCGGGTCTTCTCCTCCATCAACTATAGCCGCAGCACGATCAGTGCCGACCGCGGTCAGAAGAGCTTCAAGCTGTCCTTCGACCAGTTCATGCAGAAGCGTGGCGGGCAGACCATCATCAACCGCGGCAAGACGATGAAGAAGAACAACGCGGCTCTCTTCGCACGGCTTGAGAAGCGTTATGGCGTACCAGCCGGTCCGCTGATCGCCATCTGGGGCATGGAGACCGGATTCGGCTCATTCCTCGGCAAGGAGCACACCCTCTCAGCCGTCGCCACGCTCGCCTTCGATTGCCGCCGCAGCGCATTCTTTACCGATCAGTTCTACGCAGCACTGGAACTCGTTCAGGCTGGCAACCTCGATGTGAACGCCAAGGGCGCAGCCCACGGCGAAATCGGCCAGACACAGTTTCTGCCGCGCAACGTCATTCGCTTCGGTGTCGACGGCGACGGCGATGGCCATATCGACATGGTCCGTTCGCGCACCGACGCTCTAGCATCGACCGCAAACTTTTTGCGCGGCCACGGCTGGCAGCCAGGCGCCGGCTATCAGCAGGGTGAGCCGAACTACGCCGCCATCCAGGGCTGGAATGCCGCAGGCGTCTACCAGCAGGCAATTGCCTATATCGGCGCGCAGATCGACGCCGAATAATCGACAAGCAAACGGCGGCCACGAGCCGCCGTTTCGCATTTCAGGTGATACAAGCGCCTGACCGGGTGATCAGCTATTAGGCTCTGCCCCGAGGCGTTCAAAGTCTTTCGTCTTAGGGTCCATGACCCATAATTCCCCATTGCTGATGTCGAACCAGGCACCGTGGATGCGCAGCTTGCCGCGCTCCTCGAGGATCTTCACACACGGGAATGTCCGCAGATTGGCAATCGAATTGCGGATGGAGATGCGCTCAAGCGCCGTCTGCCGCTCGGCGGGGGTCATGGTCGAGTTACCCTGGATCTGCTCGGCAGCGGGCGCGACGAGATTCATCCATTTGCCGATGAAGTCACCCGGTGAGAGCGGCTCTGCGTTAGGGTCGAGGGCTGCACGAATACCACCGCATCGCCCGTGGCCCATGACGATGATGTCCTGCACACGCAGGGCCTGAACGGCGAATTCGAGGGCCGCCGAGGTCGAGTGGTACTGTCCGTCCGGCTCGTAGGGCGGCACCATGTTGGCGACATTACGGACAACGAAGAGCTCGCCCGGAATGGAATCGAAGATTACCTCGGGCGCAGCCCGGGAATCGCAGCACGCAATCACCAGCGTATTGGGCTTTTGCCCCTGCTCGGCGAGCGCGCGATAGCGATCACGCTGATCGTGATACCGGCCGCTCATGAAGTTGCGGTAACCGTTGAGAAGTGCGGAGGGAAAATGGCTCATCCCTACCGATTACAGCGCGTGAACGGCCCTGGCAACCGAGTGCCGCCAGAGAATTGCCAGGGAAATCAGGACCCTTTGCCGGGCCTCCGCAGGGCGGGATGCAAGAGGCGGCGCATCTGTACCATGGCGATGGGCGTCGAAAGGCTGGATGCGTCACTCTCCAGGGTCAGCTCGTCACCGCCACGCTTGGCTGTTTGCATCAGAATTTCGAAGACACTGGACGTCGCCAGTTGCAGCGCCTTTTCTTCGTCCATGCCTTCGAGAAGACGCGCCAGAAAGACGGCGGCCAGGAGATCGCCCAGACCGTTTGGCGGATTGTCGATAAGCCGGTGCTCGGCGAGCAGGGCCGAGCGACCGCTGAGCAGGAGGTTTCCTGTCCCCTTGGCCATCATTGGCACCGCGGAGGTGACCAGCATACGTTTCGGTCCGAGATCGCCCGCCGCTTCGATGATCGCCTGATTGCTTGGCAGCTCACGTCCTGCCATCCACTGCAGTTCATAGCGATTGGGTGTCGCAAGATCGGCGAGGGGAATGAGCCGCTCTCGAATGGCCGTTGCAGTTTCGACCGGCACGTAAAGTCCCCCGAGATCGCCGATAACGGGATCGCAGACATAGAGCAGATCCGGGTTTTTCTGTTTGGCCGCCTCAACGAGACGGGCCACGGCTGCTGGCTGGCGGGCGCTGCCGAAGTATCCGGACAAGATGGCGGAAACCTCTCCGAGCCAGGGCGCCCTGATCAGGTCATCGATCACGCTGTCGAAGTCGTCATCGGGAAATCGTAGGCGCGTCGCTGGACCATGTCCCGGATGCCAGGGAAGCACGATTGTCGGAAGTGCCCAGACTGGCCGACCCAGGACTTCCAGGGCGAACACGGCAGCTCTGTTGCCGACGGATCCGCGGACAACATGGCTCGAGACGACGATGACTGCACCCTTGTTCATTTCGCGCATTTTGTGTGATTCACCCTATCGCCCAGCAATCGAACTGGAAAAGCACCATATGGTACAAAAATTTCCTGATTTTTACGAATTTGACCGCATATTTTCGCCTGATTTTTTTCTATTTCTGTTCCATACATACTTTTGCAAGCCATTTGCGTGAAGATGACGCGCAAAGGCGCGATTTACGGAGGGGTACATGGGCAGGACCGGGTTCAGCAAGCGGGACGAATTGCTGGAAAATGCGGAGAAGATGGCGCGAGAACAGGGCGGCGCCCATGTGTCGCCCAAAGTCATATTCGGAAGAGCGAGCAACGACGATCTGGATCGCTACGAAGCGTCGATGCTGGCGCGATCGGCTTCGAGAGCCGCAAATGACATTGCGGGTTGGGATCGCACGACACCCCATATCAGCATCGATACCATCAAGGGCGTGAGCCCGAACGGCATCCCGGTCAGCGTTCTCTCCATCGTCGACCACAACAAGTCCTTCCTCTACGATTCGCTGATGGGCGAAGTGACCAGCCACTATCGCGACATCTATATGGCGGTCCATCCTATCCTTGCCGTGACACCGCGCGGTGACATCTCGCTGTCGAACCCGGACTCCGATCCGGAAGGTGCGATCAAGGTCAGCTATATTCAACTTCATCTGGCGCCGCTCTCAGCGGAGCAGTCCGCCGATTTGATAGGGCGGCTCCAGAACGTGCTGGCGCAGGTCAAGATGGCGGCGACTGACTGGAAGCCGATGCTCAATCTGCTGGAAACAGCGCTTTCCGAGCTTCGGGACCTGTCTGCCGGGCGGACCGAAGCCGAGCGCGACGAGGCGGTTGCCTTCATCGAGTGGCTCCGCAACAACAATTTCACCTTCCTCGGCATGCGGGAATACACCTATTCGGGCGATGGAGCCGAAGCGACCGTTGAGCGCGACAAGGGCAGCGGCCTCGGCATTCTCTCGGACCCTGATGTTCGCGTGCTTCGCCAGGGGCAGAACCAAGTCACGACGACCCCCGAGATCCTCGCCTTCCTGCAAGGTCCCGACTACCTCATCGTCACCAAGGCGAATGTCAAATCCGTCGTCCACCGCCGCGCCTACATGGACTATGTCGGCATCAAGCGCTTCGGACCGAACGGCAAGGTCGCAGGCGAGCTCCGCATCGTCGGCCTGTTTACAGCCACCGCCTATACGCGCTCGGTCAATCAGATCCCGCTCTTGCGCGCCAAGGTGGAGAAGGTCGTCTCGCACTTCGACTTCGACCCCCGCAGCCATTCCGGCCGCATGCTGCAGAACACGCTGGAAAACTATCCCCGCGACGATCTCTTCCAGATCACACCCGACCTGCTGGCAAAGTTCTGCGAACAGATCAACGATCTTTCCGAACGCCCGCGGGTGCGCGTCTTGCCGCGCATCGACCATTTCGATCGCTTCGTCTCCCTGATCGTTTACGTCCCCCGTGAAGACTACAACTCCATGGTCCGCGAGAAGATCGGCCTCTACTTCCAGTCCGTCTACAAGGGGCATGTTTCAGCCTTCTATCCGGCCTTCCCCGAAGGCGGCGTGGCCCGCGTGCACATCATCATCGGCCGACGCGAAGGGACGACGCCGCAGATCCCCCAGGCGACGCTTGAAGAGGCGGTTCGCCAGATCACTGCTCGCTGGGCGGATCGGTTCGCGGCCCTTGCCGGCAAAGGCGCGCCGACGCTTGAAGTGGGGCAGGCATTCGAGGAAGCCTTTACCCCCGAAGAGGCAGTCAGCGATCTCAAGCACATCAAGGCCTGCATCGCAGGAGCCCCGCTGTCGCTCGAATTCCACCAGGTGACGGACGAGCGCGGCCCGCTTCTCTATCTCAAGATCTTCCACATGGGTGATCATCTGCCCTTGTCCCGTCGTGTGCCTCTGCTTGAAAACCTCGGTTTCCGGGTGATCAGCGAGCGCACCTTCGACATCGGCATCGGTCGCTCCGACGACGACCAGAGTGTTGTCGTTCTCCACGACATGGAACTGCAGGTTCCAGACGGGATAAACTTCGACATCAAGCAACATGCGGCACAGGTTGAAGAGGCCTTTCTTGCGGCCTTTACGGGTGCGGTCGATAACGACGCATTCAACCGCCTGATCCTGGCGGCAAGCGTCACTGCCCGCGAAGCATCGGTACTGAGGGCCTATGCCGCCTATCTCCGGCAGGCCGGCGCGGTCTATCCCCTGACCTACATGGCGGAAACGCTGACCAAACACCCGGCCATCGCAGCCGACCTGGTGACACTCTTCAAGAACCGCTTCGATGTCTCGCTGGCTGAGAAAAGCCGCAAGACCCGCCACGCAGAACTGCTTGACGCGCTGGAAAGCAAGCTGAACGACGTCAAGATCCTTGATGAAGACCGCATCGTGCGTCGCTACATCAATGGGATCGAGGCGACACTCAGAACCAATTTCTACCAGAAGGGCTATCAACAGAGCGATCGCCCGATGCTTGCCTTCAAGTTCGATCCGCACAAGCTGGAAGGCCTGCCCGAACCGCGTCCTTTCCGCGAAATCTTTATCTACGGCGTCGAGGTCGAAGGCGTCCATCTGCGCTTCGGCAAGGTTGCCCGAGGCGGTCTGCGCTGGTCGGATCGCGCGCAGGACTACCGCACGGAAGTGCTTGGCCTCGTCAAGGCGCAGCAAGTCAAGAATGCCGTGATCGTGCCGGTCGGTGCGAAGGGCGGCTTCTTCCCCAAACAGCTCCCGCCTGCGACCAACCGCGAAGCCTGGTTCGCAGCCGGCACGGAAGCCTACAAGACCTACATTCGCACCCTCCTGTCGATCACCGACAACATCGTTGCTGGTGAGATCGTTCCGCCAGCGGAGACCCTCCGGCCGGATGGCGATGATCCCTATTTCGTCGTTGCCGCCGACAAGGGCACGGCGACCTTCTCGGATACGGCGAACGGTCTGGCCCAGGAAGCGGGCTTCTGGCTCGACGATGCCTTTGCCTCTGGCGGTTCCGCCGGATACGACCACAAGAAGATGGGCATCACCGCCCGCGGCGCCTGGGAGACGGTCAAGCGTCACTTCCGTGAAATCGATACCGATATCCAGAAGACGCCGTTCACCGTGGCTGGCGTCGGCGACATGTCGGGCGACGTCTTCGGCAACGGCATGCTGCTGTCGGAACAGATCAGGCTGATCGCGGCCTTTGACCACCGCGACATCTTCATCGATCCCAATCCCGATCCGGCCATCTCGTTTGCCGAACGCAAGCGGATGTTCAACCTGCCACGTTCCAGTTGGCAGGACTACGACCGCTCGACCCTGTCGGCCGGGGCGATGATCATCTCTCGTGCCGAGAAATCCGTCAAACTCACCCCGGAGGCGGCCGAGGCCATCGGTCTTGCAACGACCACCGCAACGCCAATGGACATCATGACGGCGATCTTGAAGGCGCCGGTTGATCTTCTCTGGTTCGGCGGCATCGGCACCTACATCAAGGCGGCGGCGGAGACCGACGCCGAAGTCGGTGATCGCGCCAATGATGCGATCCGTGTCAGCGCTACGGATGTCCGCGCCAAGGTCATCGGCGAAGGTGCAAACCTCGGCGTCACCCAGAAAGGCCGAATCGCCTACGCCTTGAATGGTGGCCGCTGCAATTCCGATGCGATCGACAACTCGGCTGGGGTGAATTCCTCGGACGTCGAGGTCAACATCAAGATCGCCCTGAGCCCGGCCATGCTGGAAGGGCGTCTGCCACGGGAGAAGCGCAATGTGCTGCTCGCCGAGATGACGGACGAAGTGGCAGAACTCGTGCTCCGCAACAACTACCTCCAGTCGCTGTCGATCTCGCTCACCGAGGCCAAGGGAGCCGGCAACCGCGAAGAGCTGAGCCGGCTCATGGATTACCTGGAGGGCATGGGGCGCCTCAACCGCAAGGTCGAGACACTTCCGGATTCCGCAGGCGTCGCAGAGCGCTACGTCTCGGGTAAGGCGCTGACCCGACCGGAAATCGGCGTGCTTCTCTCCTATGCGAAGATCGTGCTCTTCGATCAGCTGATCGAGTCGGATCTTCCGGACGACAGCTATTGCGAGGCAACGCTGTTCAACTACTTCCCGGCCGCCATGCGCGATAGCTTTGCGAGCGACATCGCTGGTCATCGCCTCCGCCGTGAAATCATCGCGACGGTTCTCGCCAACCACGCCATCAACCGTGGCGGCCCCGGCTTTGTCGTTTCGGTCTGCGACGCGACGGGGAGCTCTCCTGACACCGTCGTCAAGGCCGCACTGGTCACCCGCGAGGCGCTCGGTCTGACGCCGCTCTGGGACAAGATCGATGCACTGGACGCCCGCATCCCGGGGCAGACGCAGAACAGGCTCTATGCGATCATCTCGGAGATCTATGCGGCCATGACCCGGCTGCTGATCGACACCGGCTTCGTCAAGGGATCGATCGGCGATGCCGTGACGCAGTTGAAGGCTGCGGTGGCTTCGGCATCACCCGTGTTCAAGAAGACGGTTCCGGCCGCCCTTCGCCAGCACTTCGACGACCAGATCGCCGCGCTCATCGAAGCTGGCGCACCGCAAGCCCTGGCAACCGAAGTCGTCAATCTACAGACCATGCAACTGCTACCCGAGATCCTGCAGATTGCCGAACGCACCGGCGCTGACTTCGCCGGAGCCATGCGCGGCTTCTTCGCTGTCTCCGAGGCCTTCCGTATCGGCCGCATCATCGAGAATGCCGGAAGGATCCAGACGACGGACCACTATGACAGTCTGGCCCTGACGCGCAGCCTCGACCGGATCGGTCAGGCACGCAGACAGATCGTCTGTGTGGCGCTGACGAGCCACGGCAAGGATCCACAACCGGTTCAGGCATGGATCGCGACCGATAAGAACCGTGTCGAGCGGATCGGCAAGGAACTGGCCTCGATCGTCGACAGCGGCGAACCGAGCATTTCCAAGCTCGCGGTCGCTGCCGGACTTCTGGGTGATCTTGCACAGGACCACGTGAGGTGACACTGTCCCGGGGTTTTAGAGCCTCTGGGGGTGCCTGTGACGACAAGTGAAGACGTGAAGACCAGCCACGGCCCCATCGACAGGGGTGTCCGTGGCTGGATGTTTTTTGACTGGGCAGCGCAACCCTTCTTCACCGTCGTCACGACCTTCATCTTCGGGCCCTACTTCGTCTCGCGGATGACCGATGATCCGGTGAGCGCCCAGACGGCCTGGAGCAATCAGGCGACGATTGCGGGCATCATCATCGCCATCCTAGCACCCATTCTCGGATCGATTGCCGATGAGTCCGGGTCGCGAAAGCCCTGGATCGCCTTCTTCGCGCTGATCAAGATCGCCTGCCTCGCCCTTCTCTGGACCGCCGCTCCGGGATCGCCCGTCGCTTTGGTGATGTTGTTGATGATCCTCGCCAGCATCGCGGCGGAATTTTCCATCGTCTTCAACGATTCCATGATGCCGCGCCTCGTCAGCCAGCAGGATGTCGGGCGGGTGTCCAACATCGCCTGGGGCATGGGCTATATGGGCGGCATGATCGTCCTGATCTTCGTGGTGCTCTTCCTTGCCGGCAACCCGACAACCGGAAAGACGCTGATGGGGCTCGATCCACTGTTCGGGCTCGACCCGGTAGCGGGCGAGGATGCTCGCATCACCGGCCCGATTTCCGCCGTCTGGTATCTGATCTTCATCCTGCCGATGTTTCTCTTCACCCCGGATGCAGCGAAAGGCAAACCTTTAGGTGCGGCCGTCCGGTCGGGTCTTCGCGAGATCCGCTCGACACTTGGCGAATTGCGCCATCGCAGCAACATCCTGCGTTTCCTCATCGCCCGGATGATCTATCAGGATGGCGTCAACGGACTTCTCGTGCTGGGCGGTGTCTTTGCTGCCGCCATGTTCGGCTGGTCGACCATGGAAATCGGCATCTACGGGATCATCCTCAATATCGTCGCGATCTTCGGCTGCCTCGTGGCCGGTCGGGTGGATAGGGCACTTGGCTCCAAGGTGGTCGTCCTGGTGAGCGTGGGATTGCTGATCATTGCCACCTTCGGGATCATCTCGACCGGCGTCGACTTCACCCTCTTCGGGATGGTGAGCCTGCCAATCACAGGTACCGACGGACTGTTCGCCACCCCCGCCGAAAAGGCCTACGTCCTCTACGGCCTGTTGATTGGTATGTCCTTCGGCCCTGTCCAGGCTTCGTCCCGCTCCTATCTCGCCCGCAGCGTCGAACTGCACGAAGCCGGCCGTTATTTCGGCATCTACTCCCTGTCAGGTCGGGCGACGAGCTTCCTCGCGACGCTCTCCTTTTCGGTAGTCACCGCATGGTCCGGCTCGCCACGCGCCGGCATGGCCACACTGCTGGTTTTTCTGATTGGCGGCCTCGTCCTTCTCTTGAGGACGAATTACCCGGCAACGGACAAGGGGACGAGCCTGTAAAAAAAAGGCCGGTGGATCGCCCCACCGGCCTTTCATTTCATCCGCGATCGCGCCCGCTCAGTGACGGAAATGGCGAACACCGGTAAAGACCATCGCCACGCCATGTTCGTCGGCAGCTGCAATCACTTCTTCGTCGCGCATTGAACCACCGGGCTGGATGACAGCCGTGGCACCCGCAGCAATCGCGGCCAGAAGACCGTCAGCGAAGGGATAGAAGGCCTCTGACGCAACCGCCGAGCCCTTGGTCAGCGGTGCCGCCAGGCCAAGCGCCTTAGCGGCGTCCTCGGCCTTCAGCGCTGCAATGCGGGCGGAATCGACGCGGCTCATCTGGCCGGCGCCGATGCCGGCCGTCTGGCCATCCTTGGCGTAGATGACGGCATTCGACTTCACATGCTTGGCGATCTTGAAGGCGAACTTCATATCCTCAAGCTCGATCGCAGTCGGCGCGCGCTTGGTCACCACCTTGAGGTCGAGATCCTCGACCATGACATTGTCACGGCTCTGCACAAGCAGACCACCGGAGACCGTCTTGGCCATGACGCCGCGGGCGCGCGGATCGGGCAGGGCGCCCGTGGTGAGCAAGCGCAGGTTTGGCTTGGCGGCGATGATCGCCTTGGCCTCGTCGGTGACTTCAGGCGCAATAATCACTTCGGTGAAGAGCTTGACGATTTCCTGCGCGGTCTCGGCGTCGAGGAGCTGGTTGAGCGCGATGATGCCGCCGAACGCCGAGGTGCTGTCACAGGCGAGCGCTCGCTTGTAGGCCTCGACCAGGCTCGCGCCTGTGGCGACGCCGCAAGGATTGGCATGCTTGATGATCGCGCAGGCTGGACCGTTTTCCGGCGGAAACTCGGCGACGAGTTCGAACGCCGCGTCGGTATCGTTGATGTTGTTGTAGGAAAGCTGCTTGCCCTGCAGCAGCGTCGCGGTTGCGACGCCGGGGCGATTGTCGCCGGTGACATAGAAGCCCGCGCTCTGATGCGGGTTCTCGCCGTAGCGCATCTTTTCCTTCAAGACGCCGCCAACGGTCCGATAGGCAGGCATCTCGATCTCGAGCGCTTCTGCAAACCAGTTGGAGATCGCAGTGTCATAGGCGGCGGTGCGGGCATAAGCTTTGGCCGCGAGCCGCTGACGCAGCGCATAGGTCGTCTGGCCGTCATTTTCGGAGAGCGCGGCAATCACCTCGGCATAGTCGGCAGCATCGGTGACGACGGTGACATAGGCGTGGTTCTTCGCCGAAGCGCGGATCATGGCGGGTCCACCGATGTCGATGTTTTCAACGGTGGTCGGATAGTCACCGCCGGCGGCGCGAACCTGTTCGAACGGATAGAGATTGATCACAGAGAGATCGATGGCCTCGATGCCATGCGCCTTCATTGCCTCGACATGGTCTGCATCATCCCGGATCGACAGCAGACCGCCATGGACCAGCGGATGGAGCGTCTTGACGCGGCCATCCATGATCTCGGGGAAGCCCGTGATCTCGGAGACGTCGATGACCGGCAAGCCGGCCGCAGCAAGAGCCTTGTGGGTGCCGCCAGTCGACAGAAGACGTACGCCGCGCTGGTGCAGCGCCTGCGCGAATTCGACGATACCGGTCTTGTCGGACACCGAGAGGAGTGCGGTACGCACGCGCACGAGGTCAGGGGCGGGGATCTTTTTGGAAACGACGGCCATGGTTCACTCCGAGCTGGCGGGCGCCCGGAAATGCGGCAGCGGGCGCGATGCCGCCGCCTAGCACAGCTTCACCTGTGAGGAAACCGCAAGATGCCCGCCATCAGGCGTGATGCGCGAGAAACCAGCGTATTTCCGGCCCCTCGAAGACGATCTCCAGCTGCTGCGACGGACGGATGCCCGAAACATCGGCGAAGAAGACATCTTCACCAATGGCGATTTCGCCGACCGGGATGGAGAAGGACCAGCTCTCGCCATCAGGAGCTACGAGCCTGATCTTCCGATCGTCGGAACGCTCAACGGTGATCGTCGGATGAACATGGAAACGCGCAATGACCTCTGCACCCGGCAGATTGGGTGTCGGCAACCCGTCCGGCAAGAGGAGACGATCACGACCTGCGATCTTGGTGCCCTGCTCGTTGATGCGGATCTCTCGCTCATGCAGGACACCGAAGCGCTTCACATAACCGTCGTGCCGTGCGGACAGCCGGTCACTGCCATCGGGACCGGTCTGTCGTTCGACCTCGATTTTAGAGGGGCCCGACAGCATGATCGTGCCGAGGCGGGACGACTGCGCGATCCGCGCCGAGGAAACGTCACCAATGCACACGGTGCTATGGGCAGCCGTAGCACGCGCCAGCTGGCGGAGACGCTCCCCTGCAAAGCGCGGTGAGCCGCTGTTGATGAGGAACCGGTTTCGTCCAGAGGACAATTCGAACGAGAGACAACCGGCGTGGGCCGTGCTCGAAAGCCGTGCCGAGAGGGGTTTGCCTGTGTCGACCAGGATCGTCGTGTCACCACCGGAAAGCCGCTGATAGCCCCCATGCGGCAAGGCCTTGAAGGGCTGCCCAGCCGTCTCGTCATATCTAAGAACACTCATGAGATCGGTTGCCAGCGACGAACTCGCCCCGTTGAACAGAGCTACATCGCCGCTGCTGTGGCGGAAGAAGCGCACGGCCGGGTACATGCGGTCGATGACCGGAATAAGCTTGGCGGGAACCTCATGTCCGAGGTTGATGTAGCTTTGGCGCAGCGGCAGAAGGTCGAAAAGCAGATCGACAGAGGCCTGCGGATTGCGGGAGACATGGCTTCCATCCGCCAGAACCTGCCGTTCAAGCTCCAGATCAAGCAACCGTCCCGCGCGGCGGACTGCCGCCGGACGCGCCTCGGCTGCGATCGACGCCATGGCGATCGCGATGCGCGCCTTGAGGCGCGGGAGGCCGTCGGGCATCGAATCGGCACGGCGCTGAAGGTGGCGCACCTGCTGTCCAAGTGAGGACGTGAACCGACGGTAGAAGCCAGCGTCGGCTTCGTGCAGCACGATCGGTGAATGTGAAAGCCAGCTGATGATCCGCCGGGACACGACCTCATTGTCCCAGGCGACACCCTTGCTACGGCCGCCATGCAGGCTGATCCACTGGTCCGTGATCCATCGCGCATTGTCACAGGCGGCAGCGGTCTTGTCGGCACGAATATGGCGCAGCCAGCCAAAACCGTGCAGGCGGCGTGCAAACTGGACGGACGGCAGCTCCAGTTCGAAGGGAGATTGACCCTCGGTATCCAGAACACGCCCGGCGAGTGGAAAGCGACCGTTGACGATCTCATCCGCCACAAACGAGTCGATCGCCCTGAGATCTGTCGGAGCCACGACGACTCGGTTTATGCGGAAAGCCCCGCGCTGCACCGCCGAAGGCATAACGATGGCAGCCGCCTGCCGCATGCGTCGCCAGGTTTCGGCGACGTGCAGCGAAATCAGTCGGACGCGATCATTGATTCGCATAATGGTTCCTGTCACCAGATCATGATGATCCAGCCATTCCGGTTGTCCGAGCCCGAGCAATACGAAGGGATGGGGCCTTCGGGCTCCTGGCGATGGGCACGAAATGACAAGTCATATCGCCGTGCCCCGGTCATGCGGAGCAACGGTCCACGTTCACGCAGACTTCCCAACAGGTTTATTGAGATATTAGTTAAATTTTAGCAATGACCGCGGCGTAGAAGCCATCAAGCCCGCCATTTTCTCGAAGCATGTCGGGCGTGGTCCTGAATTCACCCTTGGCGGTGATCGCTGCTTCCAGCCCGGGCCAGTCGGCCGGGTCGATCGGCTGCAGGCGCAGGTCGGGGATCTCTGCCAACACCCGGGCAACGATCTCTTCGCCTTCAGAAGGGTCAATGGAGCAGTTGGAGAAGACCAGACGCCCACCCGACTTTAACAGAGTTACCGCATGACGCAGCAACTTCTCCTGCAGCTCGGCAAGCTTGGCGATATCGGCCGCACTCTTCGTCCAGAGTACATCCGGGTGGCGACGTGTCGTACCGGTCGACGAACAGGGTGTATCGAGCAGGATCGCATCGAACGTCTCGTTCTCGTCGAGGTCGAGCAGGTTCGCACACCGGATTTCGACAGAAACTCCCAAGCGCTGGAGATTGGACTCCAGACGCTTCAGGCGCGACTTAGATTGCTCGACGGCCAGAACATCGCCGCCGGCGAGCACCAGCTGTGCCGTCTTGCCGCCAGGTGCGGCGCAAAGATCGGCAACCCGTTTTCCTGTGAGATCACCGAACACCTTTGCCGGGATGGCGGCGGCGGCATCCTGCACCCACCACTCACCATCCTCGAAACCTTCGAGCGCGGTCACCGAGCCACGAAACCGCTCGAGACGGACACTGCCGGTCGGCAAAACCTGTCCGCCAAGCCGCGCAGCCCAGCCGGCTGCATCCGACTTCACGGTCAAATCGATCGTCGGGGACTCCAGCTGGGACGCAGCGATCGCAAGCGCTCGCTGATTGCCATAGACTGCCGTCAGGCGCGCCATGAACCAATCCGGCATGCAGGGAAGATCATCCACGGCAGCGAGAAGCTCCGCCTTCTCACGACCGATGCGGCGCAAGATGGCATTTACCAGCTTCGAGAAACGACGGCTTCTGGGATCGCCATTGGCCTGCTCCACAGCAAGATCAACAGCCGAATGGTCGGGCACATCGAGATAGAGCATCTGCGCTGCGGCCACGATCAGGAGATGATGAAGGGAGCGGGCACCGTCCGGCAGCGGAGTGTCGAGCAGTTCCGCGATAATCGCCTCGATCCGCGGCAGATGGCGCAGTGCGCTCTGAAGGATGGCCTTGACGAGGCCGCGATCGGCATCGTTCAACGGCAAAAATGCAGGATTGCCATGCTCTGAATCCAGCATGCCGTCGAGCGACGTTTTCCGATCGATCACCGCTGCCAGGATCCGGCTTGCGGCAATTCGGGCTTCGAGCCCCGGCTTCAAAGGCTGCCGAGAGGCATGATCTCCATGCTTCCTGTTGCCATTGTGCTTGCTTTTCGGTTTGCCCGTCGATGTGTCGTTCAAGACCATGGTCCCTTGGGTGGTTCGGCTTTACCGCGTCCCCAACCGGTGGTCGGAACAGAACGCGCAGTGCGCGTTGCCTTAACAGGGGCCTCCGGCGGCGTCGATCCCCCAGGCCGGATATCGCTCATCGCCATGAGCGCTTCGATACGATTGCGCGTGTTGGGATGGGTCGAAAAGAGATTGTCCATCCGCTGGCCGTTCAAGGGATTGATGATGAACATATGGGCGGTCGCCGGATTGCGCTCCGCGTCCACGTTCTCGATGTGAGACGCGTCGCCGGCGATCTTCTGCAGGGCCGATGCGAGCCAGCGGGGCTGACCGCAGATCTCCGCCCCGCGGCGGTCGGCCGCATATTCGCGCGTCCGGCTGATTGCCATCTGGACCAGCATGGCCGCCAGGGGGGCGACGATCATCGCGACGAGGACACCGACAAAGCCGAGCGGATTGTTGCGATCGTCACGCCCGCTGGAAAACAGGAATGCGAAGTTCGACAGCATCGAGATCGCACCCGCCAGTGTGGCAGTGATGGTCATGGTCAGCGTGTCACGGTTCTCGATATGGGCAAGCTCATGCGCCATGACACCTGCGACCTCTTCCGGGCTGAGCCGCTGCAACAGTCCGGTGGAAGCAGCAACGGCTGCATTCTGCGGGTTGCGCCCTGTCGCAAAGGCATTCGGCTGCGGGTTGTCGAAGACATAGACCTTCGGCATGGGCAGGCCGGCGTTGCGCGCCAAGTCCCGCACCATGATGTAGAATTCGGGGGCCGTCCGCTCGTCGACCTCCTGGGCGCGATAGGCACGCAGCACCATCTTGTCGGAGTTCCAGTAGGAAAAGAAGTTCATGCCCGCAGCGACAACGAAGGCAATCATCATGCCGCCCCTGCCTCCGATCAGGAAGCCGACGCCCATGAAGAGGGCAGTCATGAAGGCAAGCAACATGGCAGTCCGCATGGTATTCATGTCGTGGTCCTCTAAAAGCAGCGCTCTTGGCAATTCTATTGCCGTTTTCGCCTGTTGATTTAAAAAGCGCCGACCCCAATTTCAATGTTTGCGCACGAAATGCCTTCTCAGCAAAGGACGATGTGATGTCAGAAGATCGTAAAGCCGAAGTCAGTGTCGAGGAAAAGCCGCGTGAACTGAGCCCGGCTGCGAAACGGGCACTCTCCGAAGCGGAAGAGCGACGCCGGAAGGAGGAGGCTCAGCAGATGCCGCCCGAAATCGGCGGACGCGGCGGTGCCGATCCTGCACGCTTCGGGGATTGGGAGATCAAGGGTCGCGCGATAGACTTTTGAGGAATGATTACCTATTGATTTGGGTCGAGTATCGGAATACATTCCTACCATGTTCCGATCATCACTCGCTCCTGTGACAATCTTCCTGATGCTTGCGTCCGTGGCGCCGGTAAGTGCAGCGAACCGCCAGATCAAGGGACCAGTCACGGCCGAAGTGGTGAAGGTCATCGATGGCGACACGGTCCTTGTGGAAGCAATGCCTTGGCCAGATCACAAGGTCAGCACCTATGTGCGCCTGCGCGGCATCGATGCACCCGAGCTACGGTCGAAATGCCCGGCCTTCCGTGAGGTGGCCCTTCAGGCGAAGAGCGAGCTCACGAGCCTGGTCGAGGGCGAGCGGATGGTGCAGTTGACCGCAATCTCCGGCGACAAGTATTTCGGCCGCGTAGTCGCCGATCTCAAATTGTCTAACGGCACTCGACCGGCGGAGCTTCTCCTACAGGCAGGTCTGGTTGAGCCCTATAACGGGCGGACGAAAAGCAAGCGGCCCTGCCCGGGCGACTGACACGAAAAAAAGGGGCTCCCGGCGGAAGCCCCTTTTTTGATTGAGCTCTGTTTTGATCAGGCGATCTTGTTCTGGCGGTTCGCGATCAGGTCATCAACGACAGCCGGATCGGCCAGCGTCGAGGTATCGCCGAGCGCACCGAAATCATCCTCGGCGATCTTGCGCAGAATGCGACGCATGATCTTGCCCGAGCGCGTCTTCGGCAGGCCGGGTGAGAACTGGATTTTGTCCGGTGTCGCGATCGGCCCGATTTCCGTCCGCACATGCTTCACCAGATCGGCTCGGAGCGCATCATTGCCCTCGTGACCCGACATCAGGGTGACATAGCAATAGATGCCCTGGCCCTTGATATTGTGCGGGTACCCGACGACGGCGGCTTCCGAAACGAGGTGGTGCGAAACAAGCGCCGATTCGACCTCCGCCGTTCCCAGGCGGTGACCGGACACGTTCAGGACGTCGTCGACGCGACCGGTGATCCAGTAATAGCCATCTTCGTCCCGGCGGCAGCCGTCACCTGTGAAGTACTTGCCCTTGTAGGTGGAGAAGTAGGTCTGCACATAACGGTCGTGGTCGCCATAGACGGAGCGTGCCTGTCCCGGCCAGCTGTCGGTGATGCACAGATTGCCGTCGGTCGCCCCCTCCAGAACATTGCCTTCGTTGTCGACAAGCTCGGGCTTGATCCCGAAGAATGGCTTGGTTGCCGAACCGGGCTTGAGATTGGTCGCACCCGGCAGCGGCGTGATCATGATCCCGCCGGTTTCGGTCTGCCACCAGGTATCGACAACAGGCGACTTCTGCTCGCCGACGACGTTGTAATACCATTCCCAGGCTTCCGGATTGATCGGCTCGCCGACGGACCCCAGAAGACGGAGCGACGAACGGTCCGAACGCTTGACGAAATCATCACCCGCACCCATCAGCGAGCGGATCGCGGTCGGTGCGGTGTAGAAGATGTTGACCTTGTGCTTCTCGATCACTTCCCAGAACCGTCCCTGATCGGGGAAGGTCGGAATGCCTTCGAACATCAGCGTCGTAGCGCAGTTCGAGAGCGGCCCGTAGACGATGTAGGAGTGACCTGTGACCCAGCCGACATCGGCCGTGCACCAGTAGACGTCACCCTCATGGTAATCGAACACATATTCATGCGTCATCGAGGCATAGACAAGGTAACCGCCCGTCGTGTGCATGACGCCCTTCGGCTTGCCCGTCGAACCGGAGGTGTAGAGGATGAACAGCGGATCTTCCGCCTTCATCTTTACGGGGGGGCAGTCTGCCTTGACCGTGTGCACTTCCTGGTGATGCCAAATGTCGCGGCCCGGCGCCCAGCCGATCTTGCCGCCCGTGCGGCGCACGACGAGAACCTTGTTGACGATGACATACTGCTTGGCGGCGATGTCGATCGCAATGTCAGTATTTTCCTTGAGCGGCACCGGCTTGCCGCCGCGAACGCCCTCATCGCAGGTAATCACGAAGGTTGATTCGCAGTCGACGATACGGCCTGCGAGGGCTTCCGGCGAGAAGCCGCCGAAGACGACCGAGTGGATGGCACCGATACGGGCGCAGGCGAGCATCGCATAGGCCGCTTCCGGGATCATCGGCATATAGATGGTGACGCGGTCACCCTTCTTGACGCCGTGCTTTTTCAAGACGTTCGCCATGCGGCAAACATGCTCGTAAAGCTCGTTATAGGTGATCTTCTTGTCGATATAGGGGTTGTCACCTTCCCAGATGATGGCGGTCTGTTCGCCATGCGTCTTGAGGTGGCGGTCGATGCAGTTGTAGGAGACGTTCGTCAGGCCATCCTCGAACCACTTGACCGGGACTTTGCCCTTAAACGACGTGTTCTTGACTTTCGTGTAGGGCTTGAACCAGTCGATCCGCTTGCCGTGCTTGCCCCAGAACTTTTCAGGGTCTTCGATGCTCTCCTGATACCATTTCTGGTACTTGTCTTCATCGATCAGAGCGCGGGTTTTTGCCGATTTCAGCACCGGATAGGTTTTGGCTGACATGAATTCCTCCTCATGTTGACGGGCCACTACTGGCGACCAGGACCGTCCTCCCCGGCCTATCGCCGCCATTCATAGCAGGTGCAACATGGCCAGCAATTAGACAAAGGTCATTCGTGACTTCGCGAATTGCAATTTCGTTACATAATCGCTATAAGGACGCCGAATTCCCGGAAATAGTGGTTTAAACCCACGGCCCGCGACAACCGGCGCGGACCCTCAGAAGGATTGTATCCATGGCACAGACACTGCTCATGCCGAAGGCGACCGCTGTATGGCTCGTCGACAATACCGCGCTGTCATTCGATCAGATCGCGCAGTTCTGCAAGCTGCACCCGCTCGAGGTGAAGGCAATTGCGGACGGCGAAGCAGCACAGGGCATCAAGGGCCTCGACCCGATCGCAACCGGCCAGCTCTCGCGCGACGAGATTGGCCGCGCCGAAAAGGACGTGAACTACAAGCTGAAGATCTCGGAACCCAAGGTTCGCGTGCCTGACTCGAAGCGTCGCGGCCCGCGTTATACGCCGGTCTCGAAGCGCCAGGATCGTCCGAACGCAATCCTCTGGCTGGTTCGCAATCATCCGGAACTGAAGGACGCCCAGATTTCGCGTCTCGTCGGCACCACGAAGTCGACCATCGAGCAGATCCGCGAACGCACGCACTGGAACTCTGCCAACCTCGCCCCGATGGACCCCGTCACGCTCGGCCTCTGCAGCCAGATCGATCTCGATCTCGAAGTCGAAAAGGCATCGAAGGGTCGTCCGCTGCCGACCGCTGCCGAACTCGGCGCGACGCTCCAGGCTGCCAGCGAGACTGAGAACCTCGGCTTCGGCTATGAGCGCGAAGAAGAGAAGAAAATTGACGCCAACGCCGTCTTTGCCAAGCTGCAGTCGCTCAAGTCCGACCGCAACAATGACGACGAAGACGACCAGTACTGATCAGAAGTCGTTTCATGCGATGGACCCCGGCAGCCCAAGGCGGCCGGGGTTTTTTCTTGTCCGCCTGAAAGCTCAGGCGCTTGCGACCGTTTTGGAGGATGCCGGAACCTGACCATGGGCCTGCAACACGGCGGTGATCTCGTCGAGGATTGCAGGATCGTCGATCGTCGCGGGCATCTTCCAGGGTAGACCGTCGGCGATCTTCTGCATCGTCCCACGCAGGATCTTGCCCGAGCGCGTCTTCGGCAGACGATCGACCATCAGTACCATCTTGAAAGCTGCCACGGGCCCGATTTCGTCGCGCACCAACTGAACGACTTCCTTGGCGATCACAGCATGGTCGCGATGCACATTCTTCTTCAGGATCAGGAAGCCGCAGGGGATCTGTCCCTTCAATTCGTCGGCAATCCCGATGACCGCGCATTCCGCAACATCGGGATGCATGGCGCAGACCTCTTCCATCGCACCGGTCGACAGACGGTGACCGGCACAATTGATGATGTCGTCGGTGCGGGCCATGACGAAGACATAGCCATCGTCGTCAATGACGCCGGCATCCGCCGTCTTGTAGTAGCCGGGAAACTCTTCGAGACAAGAGGTGCGAAAACGCTCGTCGGCATTCCAGAAAGTGACCAGACAACCCGGAGGCAGCGGAAGCTTCGCGACGATGTTGCCGAGCGTGCCTGGAGCTACAGGATGTCCCGCGTCGTCGAGCACGTCGAGCGCGTAACCCGGCATGGCCTTTGTCGGGGATCCGTGTTTAACGGGAAGCAGCCCCAGGCCCGACGGGTTCGCGGCGATCGCCCAACCCGTTTCCGTCTGCCACCAATGGTCGATCACAGGTATCTTCAGGATCCGTTCCGCCCATTTCAGCGTTTCCGGATCGGCACGCTCACCGGCTAGGAAGAGGGCGCGAAGACCGGAGATGTCATAGCGCGCGACATGTTCACCCTCCGGATCGTCACGACGGATCGCGCGGAAGGCCGTCGGTGCGGTGAACAGCGCCTTCACGTCGTGGTCGCTCACCACACGCCAGAAGGTGCCGGCATCCGGCGTGCCCACCGGCTTGCCTTCGAAGATCACCGTCGCGTTGCCGGCCAAAAGCGGCCCATAGACAATGTAGGAATGGCCGACGACCCATCCGATGTCGGAGGCGGCCCAGAAGACTTCTCCAGGCTTGACGCCGTAGATGTTCTTCATCGTCCAGTTGAGAGCGACCATATGGCCACCATTGTCGCGCACGACGCCCTTGGGCTGACCAGTGGTTCCCGAGGTGTAAAGAACATAAAGCGGATCGGTCGCGGCCACCGGCACGCATTCGACAGACGAGCCGTTGAGCTTTTCCTGCTCGATCGCCTGCGCCAGATCGACATCACCATGCTCGTAACGCAGCGGCGCGTGATACTGGTCGCGCTGCAAAATCAGGCAGTAATCAGGCTTCACCTTCGCCATGTCGATGGCCTGGTCGAGCATCGGCTTGTAGGGAACGATACGTCCGGGCTCGAGACCGCAGCTTGCGCCGATCACCACTTTGGCGCCGGAATCGTCGATGCGGGTCGCGAGCTCATGCGCCGCAAAGCCGCCGAAGACGACCGAATGCACCGCGCCGATGCGCGCGCAGGCAAGCATCGAGAAGACGGCTTCCGGGATCATCGGCATGTAGATGATGACCCTATCGCCCTTGGCGACGCCGTGATTGCGCAAGACGGCCGCAATCGCCGAGACTTCGGTCAGGACCTGGTCATAACTGTAACGTGCCGTTTGACCGGTCATCGGACTGTCATAGATGACGGCCGTATCAGCACCACGCCCGGCTTCCACATGACGGTCGATGCAATTGTAGCAGGTATTGGTCTCTCCACTGGGAAACCAGCGACCATAGGTGCCTTGTGAGGCGTCGAAGACTGCCTCCGGCGCCTTGAACCAGTGAACCTGTTCCGCAGCCGTGGCCCAGAAGCCGTCCGGATCTGCCTTCCAGGAATCGTAGATGTCCTGATAGCTCTCGCGCATGTCGATCCTCCCATGACAACGCTTGAGGCTTTCGCCTTTACCGTCATTTTAGGATCGACGAAGGAAGGAGGAAAGAGAGACCAAAGCGCTATGCCGAAGGTCTAAGGCAACTTAACGTGTGCCAAAAATTGCCGATCCGACTCTGACGCTTGTTGCTCCAAAGCCGATGGCGGTCTCGAAATCGCCGGACATGCCCATCGACAGCTTCGAAAGCCCGTTTTCTTCGGCGAGTTTGGCCAGCAGCGCGAAATGTGGGCCCGGGTTCTCATCGACTGGCGGGATGCACATGAGGCCCTCGACCTGCATCGCAAGTTCATCGCGGCAGAGAGCGACAAAGGACCCAACGTCATCGGGCGCAATCCCGGCCTTCTGAGGCTCGAGACCGGTATTGACCTGAATGTAATAACGGATCGACCGGCCCTGCCGCTTCGTCTCTTCCGCAAGTGCCCGCGCGATCTTCTCGCGATCGACTGTCTCGATGACATCGAAAAGCGCGACAGCATCGGCTGCCTTGTTCGACTGAAGCGGGCCGATCAGATGCAGTTCGAGATCAGGATTTTCCGCCTTCAGTTCAGGCCATTTCCCCTGGGCTTCCTGCACGCGGTTTTCCCCGAACACCCGCTGACCGTCAACAATCGTCGGGCGGATATGCTCGGCATCGAAGGTCTTCGAAACCGCGACGAGTGAAATCGAATCCGGCTCACGACCGGCCTCCTGCGCAGCCTTAGCGATTTTGCCCCGGACGTCCTGGAGCCGCTCTTCAACCGACATGCCCAACCCTCGTGTTCATCTGCCCGATATCTGGTGTGATCAGATCTTTCGGCAAGGGGTTAATGGCAGGCTGCGGCCATGGCAAGCGCTGGGCGGGAAAGGCCTTGCGAATGCCTCAAAAACTTGACGCTTGGCCGGTTTCATGATGAAGGTCGGCCCTCTCTTTTTGATGCTATTCCCGGAAATGCGATCCATGGCTACCGAACGTTACAATCCGCGCGACGCCGAGCCCCGTTGGCAGGCGAAATGGTCCGAAGACAAGGTCTTCGAGACCGATAATGCTGACCCGCGCGAGAAATACTACGTGCTTGAGATGTTCCCCTATCCGTCGGGACGCATCCATATGGGCCATGTCCGCAACTATGCGATGGGCGATGTCGTGGCGCGCTATAAGCGTGCTCGTGGCTACAACGTGCTGCATCCGATGGGTTGGGATGCCTTTGGCATGCCGGCGGAAAACGCCGCGATGAAGAACAAGGTCCACCCCAAGGCCTGGACCTATGAGAACATCGCGACCATGCGCGGCCAGCTGAAGTCGATGGGTCTGTCGCTGGACTGGTCGCGCGAATTCGCGACCTGCGACGTCGACTACTATCACCGTCAGCAGCACCTCTTCCTGGACTTCCTGGAAAAGGGCCTGGTCTATCGCAAGAACTCCAAGGTCAACTGGGACCCGGAAGACATGACCGTGCTCGCCAACGAGCAGGTCATCGATGGCCGTGGATGGCGCTCCGGCGCGCTGGTCGAACAGCGGGAACTGACCCAGTGGTTCTTCAAGATCACCGACTTCAGCCAGGACCTGCTCGACGCGCTCGACGAACTCGATAACTGGCCGGAAAAGGTCCGGTTGATGCAAAAGAACTGGATCGGCCGCTCGGAAGGCATGGCCATCCGCTGGGAAGTCGCCTCCGGCAGCGAAGCCAGCGAAGTGACCGTTTACACCACCCGGCCCGACACCCTGTTTGGCGCCTCTTTCCTGGCAATCGCCGCCGATCACCCCTTGGCCAAGGAAGCCGCCGCGCGCGACGCAGCGGTCGACGCCTTCTGCCAGGAATGCCGCCATGCCGGCACGTCGCTGGCAGCACTGGAAACGGCCGAGAAGAGGGGCATCGACACCGGTATCCGCGTGAAGCACCCGCTCGATCCGAGCTGGGAGCTGCCGGTCTATGTCGCGAATTTCGTCCTGATGGAATACGGCACGGGCGCGATCTTCGGCTGCCCCTCCGGCGACCAGCGCGACCTGGATTTTGCCCGTAAATATGACCTGTCCGTCGTCCCGGTTGTCATGCCGAGCGACGGCGATGCTGCAAGCTTTGCGATCGGCGACACCGCCTTCACCGACGACGGTGTCATGATCAATTCGCGCTTCCTCGATGGTCTCTCGACAACGGAAGCCTTTGAAGAAGTAGCGAATCGGCTTGCGACTCAGCAGGTGAACGGTGCGCCGCAAGGTGAACGCAAGGTCAACTTCCGTCTGCGCGACTGGGGCATCTCCCGCCAGCGCTACTGGGGCTGCCCGATCCCGGTCATCCATTGCGATGATTGCGGCGTCGTGCCGGTGCCGAAGAAGGATCTGCCGGTCAAACTTCCCGACGACGTCAGCTTCGACAAGCCGGGCAATCCGCTCGACCGTCATGCGACCTGGCGACACGTTGCCTGCCCCCACTGCGGCAAAGACGCCCGTCGCGAGACGGATACGATGGATACCTTCGTCGATTCGAGCTGGTATTTCGCGCGTTTCACCGCACCCTGGGAAGACAATCCGACGGATCCCGCCGTTGCCAACCGCTGGCTGCCCGTCGACCAGTATATCGGCGGCATTGAGCACGCGATCCTGCATCTGCTTTATTCGCGCTTCTTCACGCGGGCCATGCGCGAAACCGGTCACCTCGATCTGAAAGAACCGTTCAAGGGGCTCTTCACGCAGGGCATGGTCGTGCACGAGACCTACAGCATCGGTGAGGGCTTGCAGCGCGAATGGGTCGCCCCGGCAGACCTGCGCATCGAGGACGCGGATGGTGAGCGTCGTGCGTTCCTGCTCAGCAATGGTCAGGAAGCCAGGATCGGCTCGATCGAAAAGATGTCGAAGTCGAAGAAGAATGTCGTCGATCCCGATGACATCATCGGCTCCTACGGCGCCGATACCGCCCGCTTCTTCGTTCTCTCAGACTCGCCGCCGGATCGTGACGTCATCTGGTCGGAATCCGGAGTCGAAGGTGCCCACCGCTTCGTTCAACGCGTCTGGCGTCTCGTCTCTGAAGCTGCAGAGCGGCTGAAATCCGTACCTTCGAATCCGGCTAAGGACGGCGACGGACTGGTGATCTCGCAAGCCGCGCACAAGACCTTGAAGGCTGTCCAGGGTGACCTCGACAAGCTGGCCTTCAACAAGGCGATTGCGCGCATCTACGAACTGGTCAATGCGCTGGCTGCACCGCTGACGAATGTTGCAGCAGGGCAGGGAGATGCGGCTTACGTCGCAGCTGCCCGCAACGCAGCGGAGATCCTGGTGCATCTGATTGCGCCAATGACGCCGCATCTCGCCGAAGAATGCTGGACAGTTCTCGGAAACGAGGGGCTGATCGCCAGGACAGACTGGCCGCAGTTCGACGAGGCGTTGGTCGCCGAGAACGAGATCGTTCTGCCTGTGCAGATCAATGGTAAAAAGCGTGCTGAATTGACAATCGCGCGCGACGCAGACCAGAATGCCGTCCAGGAAGCCGTTCTGGCGCTCGACGCCGTCAAGGCCGTTCTCAATGGCCAGGCTCCGAAGAAGATCATCGTTGTCCCGCTAAGGATCGTGAACATTGTCCTCTGAATTCAAGCCTTCCAAGCTGCTTCGGCGCTCGGTTCTGATCGGCGCGGCTCTGCTGATGGCGGGCTGCCAGGCTCGTCCGCTCTATCAGGACACCAATGGCGAAACCCGCGGCGCATTGGCTGCGATCGCATATTCCGAAGCGACCAGCCGCATCGGCCTCGAGACGCGCAACCGATTGATCTTCTTGACCAGCGGCGGTGACGAAACGAAGACCCCGGAATATCGGGTCGAGTTGACGGTCAGCGGTGGTGTCGAAGGCATCCTTCTCGATGAAACCTCCGACACGGCAAACTCGGGTCGCGCCGTCGTCACCGGCAACTACACGCTGACGCGTATATCCGACGACACGGTTCTGAAGACAGGTCGTCGTTCGGGTATCGCCCTCTTCGATTACCCGCGACAGGAGTTCGCAAAGCTCCGCGCCGTGCGTGATGCCGAGACACGCGCTTCCCGCGAGCTTGCCGAAGTCATCTATGCCGATCTCGCCATGGCTCTCGGTCGCTGATCTGCGGCCATGGTTGAAGTTAAATCCCACGAGTTCGAAGGGTTCTTGGCCAAATCGGCCAGGCACTACCGAATGTTCGTCATCTACGGACCGGATCGAGGTCTTGTTGCAGAGCGCGCCTCTCAGGTTGCCAAGACGACCGGTGTCGATCTCAACGACGGTTTTGCACTGATCCGTCTGGACGCGTCGGACATCCAATCCGATCCTGGTCGCCTCATCGATGAGGTGAATGCCTTCGGGCTGTTCGGCGGTGAGAAGCTGATTTGGGTCCGGGGCGCCGCTAACGAGAAGCAGTTGGTCGACGGACTGGCGCATCTTGCGACACACCCTCCCGAAGGCAGCTATCTTCTGATTGAAGCGGGTGATCTCAAGAAGGGATCAGCACTTCGCAAGGTCGCCGAGGGCGAACGGAGCATCGCCTGCATCGCCTGTTACCAGGATGATGCAAGGGCGCTCAATGGCCTGATCGACGTGGAACTGGCGGCCTCCAATTTGCGCATTACGCCGGCAGCACGCGAACTTCTGCTGGAATCGATCGGTGGCGATCGGATTGCGTCCCGCAATGAAATACAGAAGCTGGTCCTCTACTGCATGAAGGACGAGTTGATCGATGAGAACCATGTGCTCGAGATCGTTAGCGATGCAAGTGCCGTATCGACCGACGAGGTGGTCGATGCGGTTCTGTCAGGCGATCCCGATGGATTCCTCCATGCCGTCCAGAAGGTCATTGCCTCCAAGACCGCTGTCTTCCTCGTCCTGCAGGGCACGATGAAACAGGTACAGCTACTGGAAACCATGCGCCTGGAGATGGAAGAGCGCCAGCAACAGGCTTCGCAGGTTATGCAGACGCATGGGCGGGGGATTCACTTCAAACGCAAACCAGTAATCGAGAAAGCGTTACGGAACTGGAATAGTTCTGATCTGGCCCGAGAGAGTGCGAGACTGAACGCCGCGATCCTGCAAAGCCGCCAGAACGCGCAGCTTGAAGACAATCTGGCAATCCAGACGCTTCTTGCGACGACACTTCAGTCGGCTCGAAGGAATCGCCGCGCCTGATCAGCGCGCTTCGAGCAGGCGGCAGATCTCTTCCAGCTGGTCGAGCGTCTTGTAATTGATCTTCAACTGACCGCCGCCGCCCTTGTGGTTGATCGACACGGACAGTCCCAGGCGATCCGAAAGGCTGCGCTCAAGCGCGATGGTATCGGAATCCTTGGATTCACGCACATCCACGGGGGCAGGGGCATGTTGCGCCTTGATGTGGTTCTGTGCCAGCTTCTCGGCGTCGCGAACTGAGAGCCCCTTCTGGGCGATCGTCTTGGCAAGAACGACGGGATCGGGAGTAGAAACAAGCGCACGCGCATGACCCGCCGACAGACTTCCGTCGGCAAGCATGTCCCGAACCGGATCGGGGAGCTTCAACAATCGAAGACTGTTGGCGACATGGCTCCGGCTCTTGCCGATGATTTCCCCGAGATCGTTCTGGGTATAGCCATGTTCGGCAATGAGCTGCTCATAGCCAAGCGCTTCTTCGAGTGGATTGAGGTCGGCACGCTGGACGTTTTCGACGATCGCCAACTCAAGCGCCGTCCGGTCATCGACATCGCGAACGATGACTGGGATCTCGATGAGGCCCGCGAGCTGCGCCGCGCGCCAACGTCGCTCCCCAGCGATGATTTCATAGCGATCGCTGCTGGTCGTCCGCACGACGACAGGCTGCACGATACCGTGCTGTCGGATGGAGCCGGCCAAATCCTGGAGCTCAGCCTCGTCGAAATACCGACGAGGATTCTTGGGGCTACGCGCCACGAATTCGATCGGAACAGTCCGGTCCGCGCTAACGGTAGGACGCGTCTCGCCGACGGGAACTGGCTGATCCATCTCGCCGATCAGCGCTGCAAGTCCACGCCCGAGGCGCCGTTTCGATACGTCTTCGCTCATACTCACACCCTTGTACGAAGATTAGGCAGCCTTGCGCTGCCGTTCGCGCTGAATGACTTCCGAAGCCAGCTGGAGATAGGCCTGGCTACCGGCACATTTGAGATCATAAAGGATAGCCGGCTTACCATAAGATGGTGCTTCCGAGACCCGCACATTCCGCGGAATAAGTGTCGCGTAAACCTTCTCGCCGAGATGCTCCCGCACATCGCTAACGACCTGCTGCGCGAGATTGTTGCGGGAATCGAACATCGTCAACACGATACCCTGGATATCGAGGGTCGGATTCACCGTCTGACGCACCTGGTTGATGGTATCGAGCAACTGGCTGAGACCTTCGAGCGCAAAAAACTCGCACTGCAATGGCACCAGAACCGAATGTGCTGCAGCCATTGCATTCATCGTCAAAAGGTTGAACGAAGGTGGGCAGTCGAGCAGCACGTAGCTGTAAGCGCGCGCATCGTCCTGGTTGAGGGCCCTTCTCAGACGAAAGACCCGATCCGCCTGCTGCGAGATTTCCATCTCGAAACCGAGCAGGTCCATCGTTGATGGGACGATAGAAAGGTTCGGCACTGCCGTTTCGAGGACCGCTTCGCTGACCGAATGAGTCCCGATCAGCACATCGTAAGAAGACAAGCGCCGGTCACGACGGTCGATACCGAGGCCGGTACTGGCATTTCCCTGCGGGTCGAGGTCAACGATGAGCACCCGCTCTCCGATCGCCGCCAGGGCTGTCGCCAGGTTTATCGCTGTCGTGGTCTTACCCACGCCACCCTTTTGGTTGGCGATGGTGATAATGCGGTTTTTCTCGAGACTCATTTGGCACCCGAACCGTTAAACCCTGCGCGTAAGAGAGGAGATCTCCAAGATCACGGAATCTTCCTCGACAACGCTTTGGTGTTTTACCAGATCGAAGTCCCAGCGACCACGCGCTTTATCGATCTCTGACTGGTAATCCCGCCCTTTGTGGAGGATGAGTTTAAGGTGTGGATTGGCGGTCGCCCAGGGTTGGGCATAGGCGAACAGCAGATCGAGGTCAGCCAGGGCCCGCGCCGAGATGAAGTCCGGGGCAGGGAGGGATTTTGCTGCATCTTCGATACGCACCGGATGCACCGACCCGCGTCCGCCGGTCTCTGCCAAAGCCATGCGCAGAAAGCCACATTTTTTGTTGTTGCTCTCGACCAGATCAACCCAGCCGTCACCATGCTCAGCGAGCACGATCGACGTGATGACCCCCGGAAAACCGCCGCCACTTCCGAGGTCGATCCAACGCCCTGCATCGGGAACAATGTTTCGGAGTTGTAACGAGTCTGCGATGTGGCGCGCCCACAGCTGATCTTTTGTGGATGGTGCAATCAGGTTAATTCTGGCGGCCCATTTGATGAAAAGGTCAGCGAAACGTTCGAGCCGTTCCTGCGTTTCACGTGAAACATCGATTCCAAATTTGGCTGAAAGCGCATGCGCCATTTCAAGAAGCCATTCTATGTGTTGCATTTTTTCGAAGATGGGCGACAAGTAGCGCGACTGCCGCGGGCGTCATACCCTCTATACGACTGGCTTGAGCGACGTTCTGTGGCCGCTGCGAGAGGAGCTTTGTTTTCAGCTCGTTCGACAAGCCCGAGAGCGAGCCATAATCAAAGTCCGTTGGAATCGCCCTATTTTCCTCGGAGCGAACGCTCTCAACGTCGGCAGACTGTCTTTCCAGATAGACATGATAGAGGCAATCGATTGCGACCGCTTCCGCGATCTTGGGATCGACCGCGCGCAGTTCGGGCCAGACACGCGAAATATCGCTCCAGTTCCGATCCGGGTAGGACAGAATCTCGCGGGCGCTCCGGCGGCGACCGTCTTGGTTGATCGGCACCTCTGCACTGGCCATCTCATTCGGCGATGCCGTCAATTCACCCAAAAGAGCATAAACGGATTCACGCTGTTCCCTATAACCGACGAACTTGCGGGTACGCTCCTTACCCACGCAACCGAGGGAAATTCCAAAAGGCGTCAGCCGCATATCCGCATTGTCCGAACGAAGAGAAAGTCGGTATTCCGCCCGGGAGGTGAACATCCGATAAGGCTCAGCGACACCTCTAGACGTCAGGTCGTCCACCATCACGCCGATATAAGAATCAGTGCGGCTGAACGAAATCCGGTCCTCCCCACTGGCGTGACGCGCGGCGTTAATCCCCGCCAGCAAGCCTTGTGCGCCGGCTTCCTCATATCCCGTGGTGCCGTTGATTTGCCCGGCCAAGAACAGGCCCGACACACCTTTGACGGCCAAGGAAAGATCGAGTTGCTGCGGATCAACGAAATCATATTCAATTGCGTAGCCAGGCTGGAGAATTCGAACCGACTCCAATCCAGGGATGGACCGAATGAACTGTCCCTGAATCTCTTCCGGCAAGGACGTCGAAATCCCGTTTGGGTACACCGTATCGTCGTCCAGCCCTTCCGGCTCCAGGAAGATCTGGTGGCCATCACGATCACCAAACCGATTAATCTTGTCCTCAATCGAGGGGCAATAGCGCGGTCCAACCCCCTCAATCTGACCCGAATACATCGCGGAACGATGGATATTGTCCCTGATGATCCTGTGAGTTTCGGGGGTAGTTCGCGTTATCCCACATGCAATTTGCGGCGTAGCGATCGCATCCGTCATGAACGAGAAGGGAATCGGGTCAGCATCGGCTTCTTGAACTTCGAGAGCAGCCCAATCGATCGTCTTTCCATCCAGGCGCGCTGGTGTGCCGGTTTTGAGGCGTCCGAGCTTCAATCCGAAGGCAGCAAGATCCGAGCTCAAACCCAAGGCAGGTGCTTCGCCCACTCTTCCCGCTGAAATCTTTTGATCGCCAATATGAATCAGACCGTTCAGGAAAGTGCCAGTCGTCAGAACTACGGAGGGAGCAATTAGCTCTAGACCATTCTGAAGTGATACGCCTTTTATTACGGAGGAGTCACGAATTAAGCCGACCACGCCGCCTTCAATGATATCTAGGTTGGGTATCTCCGACAGCAGACGCTGAACGGCAAGCCGATAGAGCTTTCGGTCAGCTTGAGTCCGAGGACCCCACACAGCCGGACCTTTTTTCCGGTTGAGCATCCGAAACTGGATGCCGCCTTCGTCAGCGGCACGCCCCATGATGCCGTCAAGAGCATCTATCTCCCTGACTAGGTGGCCTTTGCCCAGGCCGCCGATAGCAGGGTTGCATGACATCACACCGATGGTGGCTGCCTTATGGGTGACTAGCGCGGTCTTGGCGCCCATACGTGCAGCCGCGGCCGCGGCCTCGGTGCCGGCATGTCCGCCGCCCACAACGATTACATCAAAATGTCTGGCAGACATGGTTCAAATCCAGCCTGTTTCACGTGAATCATTTTCCGACACAGAATTCGGAGAAGATTTTACCAAGAAGTGTTTCGGTATCGATTCGACCCGTCACACGCGCCAGCTCCGCAGTCGCAAGTCTCAGGTCTTCAGCTCTAATTTCGATGGGCATAGCGTGACCCTCTAGCGCTGAACCCAAATGGAGCGAAGCTGAGCGCAGGCGCTCTGCATGCCTCAACCGGCTTGGGATTGCAAGACTCTCAACCCGGGTCCCTTGGCGCACCGCGTCTAGTAGACGCTCCCGCAAGAGCATTAACCCTTCGCCGGTCACCACAGAGATCGTCATATCGAGCTTCGCGCTCTCTGGCACGACGCCAATAGCAAGATCCGACTTCGTGCCGATACGGAGCGTTGGACGTGGCGTAAGTTCGGCGTCTTCCTCGTGAATGCCGGAGATATCGAACAGTTGCAGCACGAGATCAGCATCAATGATGGTTCTCAGTGCCCGCTTGATACCCTCTTGCTCAACCACGTCATCCGTCCCCCGAATGCCCGCAGTGTCAAAGAGCTCGAATTTGTAACCCTCGATATCGAGTTCGCACCGGACCACATCGCGCGTCGTTCCGGCGATCGGCGTGACAATCGCAACATCCCGCTGGGCGAGCGCATTCAGTAAGCTCGATTTCCCGGCATTCGGGCGTCCCGCCAGTGCCACCTTGAAGCCATCTCGAATGATCTCGCCAGCCCGTAGATTGGTGATGGCCTTGTCAACCTGGCTCTTCAGAACGGCGACCTCTGCCCATACCCTATCCGACACAGAGCCTGGAATATCACCTTCATCACTGAAGTCGAGCTCGGCTTCGAGCATGGACCTGATATAGATGAGCTTCTCCCGCCACTCGTCGTAGACGGTGGAAAGGTGACCGTTGGCCTGTTCATTCGCCAGACGACGCTGCATTTCAGTTTCGGCAGCGAGAAGGTCAGCGAGGCCTTCGACCTCGACGAGATCCATCTTCCCGTTTTCGAAAGCCCGCTTAGAGAATTCGCCTGGCTCTGCAAATCGAACTCCTGAGAATCCGGCTAACGATTTCAGGACTGCATTGACGACGGCACGACCACCGTGAACCTGCAACTCGGCGCAGTCTTCTCCAGTAAAGGAATTTGGGCGGGGAAACGTCAGCACCAAACCACGGTCAAGTACTTCGCCCACCGCCGATCTCAAAGTCCGGAGCGACGCAATGCGTGGCGGCGGCAAATGGCCAATCAGGCTGCTCAGGGCATCGAAAGCCGCAGGCCCGCTGATCCTGACAACGGCAACGCCCGATGGCAAGCCACCGGACGCTAATGCACAGATCGTATCTTTTCGCGTGGTCACGAGGTCACCCAGTGCCACCCAGATGCATTACCGGCCGAAACCGGCACCACATCAGGTGTTCATCGAGTCGAAGAAGTCGCCGTTGTTCTTCGTCTGCTTGAGTTTGTCGATGAGGAATTCGATGGCGTCGGTCGTGCCCATCGGCGCAAGAATACGGCGCAGAACGAAAATCTTCTGGAGATCCTGACGTGGGACTAACAGGTCTTCCTTACGCGTACCGGACTTGAGGATGTCCATGGCCGGGAAGATGCGCTTGTCTGCGACCTTGCGATCGAGAACGATTTCCGAGTTACCGGTGCCCTTGAATTCTTCGAAGATGACTTCGTCCATACGGCTACCCGTGTCGATCAGCGCCGTTGCGATGATCGTCAGCGAACCGCCTTCTTCGATGTTACGGGCAGCACCAAAGAAGCGCTTCGGGCGCTGCAATGCATTTGCGTCGACACCACCGGTCAAGACCTTGCCCGAGGACGGGACCACGGTGTTGTAAGCACGGCCGAGGCGCGTGATCGAATCAAGCAGAATGACGACGTCTCGGCCATGTTCGACAAGACGCTTGGCCTTTTCGATGACCATTTCGGCCACCTGCACGTGACGAACCGCGGGTTCGTCAAAGGTCGAGGATACGACTTCACCGCGCACGGAACGCTGCATGTCGGTCACTTCTTCCGGACGTTCGTCGATCAGAAGGACGATCAGATAACATTCCGGATGGTTGGCCGTGATCGAATGCGCGATATTCTGCAGAATAACCGTCTTACCGGTGCGCGGCGGTGCGACGATCAGGCCGCGCTGGCCTTTCCCAAGCGGCGCCACGAGATCGATAACACGTGCAGACAGATCCTTCGACGTCGGAACATCGAGTTCCATCTTGAAGCGCTCGTTCGGATAGAGCGGCGTCAGGTTGTCGAAATGCACCTTGTGGCGGATCTTTTCTGGATCCTCGAAATTGATCGTGTTGACCTTCAGCAAAGCGAAATAGCGCTCGCCTTCCTTCGGTCCCCGAATCGGACCTTCGACTGTATCACCGGTCTTCAGCGAGAAACGGCGGATCTGCGAAGGCGAAATGTAGATATCGTCGGGGCCGGGGAGATAGTTCGCATTGGCCGAACGCAGGAAACCAAAGCCATCCTGCAGGACTTCCACGACACCTTCGCCGATGATCTCAACATCCTGGCTCGCCAGCATCTTCAGGATCGCAAACATCAGCTCCTGCTTGCGCATCGTGCTCGCGTTTTCAACTTCGAGCGATTCAGCAAAGGTCAGGAGATCGGTTGGCGATTTGCTTTTGAGTTCTTGTAGCTTCATTTCAGCCATGAAGAGGGACCACGTCAGATAGAATTTTCAAGGGGAACGGCGAGCTGGTGGAATTCGGTACGATCGCGAGAGCCGCAAATGACTGAATAGTACGCAAGCCAAAGGAGGAAGTAGCGCGAAAATAGCGACTCGCGGATTCGACCGCAAGCGAAAAGCCCGCACCACCGAAAATAATGCGTGATCGCGCCGAGATCAGAACGGCTTCACGACCGCAAGAACCACAATCAGAATCATCAGCAGGGTAGGCGCCTCGTTCATCATCCGCCAGTAACGCGGCGTTCCCACGTACTCGCCACGCCCGAACGATTTGACAGCCTTGGCGAAATAACCGTGAACGCCGGACAATGCCACAACAGCCGCGATCTTGGCATGCAGCCAACCACCCTGGAACGCAAAGACCTGCCAAGCCAGATATAATCCCAGGATCCAGGAAACGATCATGGCAGGCGTCATGATGACCTTCATGAGCCTGGTTTCCATCACGGCAAATGTCTTCGCCTGCTGTGACGATGGATCACAGTCCGAATGATAGATGAACAGTCGCGGCAGGTAGAGCATGCCTGCCATCCAGGAGATGATGGCGATCACATGCAGCGCCTTGATCCAGGGGTAAGCCTGGTCCGGTCCGGCAAGCATGATACCGACACCGACGATCCCGAAAAACACGAGAGCGGACGCAGCCTTTCTCGCTGCGCGCATCCCGGGCTTGTCGTCGATCTGCTTTTCCATAATCAGCCGAAACCCCGAACCTGAGCGACGAGCTCGGTCACATGCTCCGGATCAGCTTGCGGCGTAATCCCGTGGCCGAGATTGAAGATCAGCGGTCCATGGCCGAGTGCCTGGAGGATCGCATCGATGCCCTCCTTCAGTGCTGCGCCACCAGCAACGACACGCATTGGATCCAGATTGCCTTGAACAGGGCCATCCTTCTGCAGCTCGACAGCAAAGCTCAAGGGAACCGACCAATCGAGACCAATGGCATCCGCACGGGTGTCCTGGCGGTAATTCTTCAACAAGATGCCGGCGCCCTTGGCAAAGGCGATCACCTTTGCCTGCGGACGACGCGACTTGACCGAGTCGATAATCCGCCGAACCGGCCGCGCGGCAAACGCCTCGAATTCCGCCTCGCCCAGAACACCTGCCCAGGAATCGAAGATCTGCACGGCGTCGGCACCCGCATCGATCTGCGCGACGAGGTAGTCGGCCGAGACATCAGCGAGAAAATCGAGGAGCCGGGCAAAGACCTCCGGATGACGATAGGCGAAGAGACGGGCAGGGGCCTGGTCAGGCGTGCCATGTCCAGCGATCATGTAGGTCGCCACCGTCCAGGGAGCGCCACAGAAGCCAAGCAGGGTCGTTTCGCTGGGCAATTCCGCACGCAGCCGTGACACCGTCTCCATGACCGGCTTGAGGTGATCCAGGACACCTTCTGCCGAAAGCGCCAGTATGCCGTCCGGGTCGATGGGGTCCATCTGCGGACCATGGCCTTCGGTGAAGGTCACGTTACGATGCAGCGCATCCGGTATGACCAGAATATCCGAAAACAGGATGGCAGCATCAAAGCCATAACGGCGGATCGGTTGAAGGGTGACCTCTGTCGCGTACTCAGGCGAATAACAGAGATCGAGAAAGCTCCCAGCCTTCTTCCTCGTTTCCCGATACTCCGGGAGATAACGACCTGCCTGTCTCATGAGCCAGATGGGCGGTGGCGTGACCGTTTTTCCATCCAGAACGTCGAGGACTTTTAGGTTCGGCGTGCTCAAGGCTCAAGCCCTTTCAATAAAGAAAAGAGATATTGATTCTTCTTCTATTTCTAAGAGTCTCTGACTATCAAGGATTAATCTGGGATCACAGCTTGTTCCCAATCGACGATATCAGCCTAGTGTCGACAGTAAGTCAGACTGCGGGTCTTTGGGATAGTGGGGATAACTACAAATTAACCCGTGATTCCAGCAATTTGCGATCCGAACAAAATCCACGTTAACGATGGAGGAAGAGTCGAAATGCGAGGAATGATCTTCTGTCGTCACCGTAATTCACAGCCCTCTGGAATCGGAAGCCTCATGGTGACCAATTGTGGATAAATCGGCACTTTTCCCGCCTCTGGTCCGCCCCGCGCGCCGTGGCCTCTGTTTATCCCAGACTATCAACAGGGTGCGGTGAAGAACGTGGAGAACCGGAAAAACTTCTTTCATCTCCACCTGATTTCTGACTCAACGGGGGAGACTCTGATCTCGGCAGGCCGAGCAGCAGCGGCGCAATTTCGTGGTTCCAATGCCATCGAGCATGTTTATCCCCTGATCCGAAGCAAGAAACAGATCAAGGCTTTGATCGATGCGCTCGATCGCGAACCTGGTATCGTGCTCTACACGATCGTCGACCAGGATCTCGCAGCACTTGTCGAAACGGGATGTCATGAACTGGGCTTGCCCTGCGTCAACGTGCTGGCCCCGATCATCGAGAAGTTCCAGGATTACCTGGGTGCGCCGTCCCGAGGGCGTGTCGGTGCTCAACATGTTCTGAACGCCGAATATTTCGCACGCATCGAAGCGTTGAATTTCACCATGGACCATGATGATGGCCAGGCGCCGGAAGATTATGATCAGGCCGACGTCGTGATCATCGGCATCAGCCGGACCTCCAAGACCCCGACGAGCATCTATCTCGCCAACCGCGGCATCAAGACGGCGAACCTGCCAATCGTCCCCGGCGTTCCGCTGCCCGAAGGATTGCTGAAAGCAACACGCCCCCTCATCGTCGGCCTGATCGCAACGTCCGACCGGATTTCACAGGTTCGCGAGAACCGGGTTCTCGGAGCGACAACCGGTTATGACCGCAGCGAATATGTCGACCGCGCATCGATCACGGAAGAGTTGAAATACGCCCGCTCGCTGTGCGCGCGCAACAACTGGCCTCTGATCGACGTAACACGTCGGTCGATCGAGGAGACGGCGGCGGCCATTGTTGCTCTGCGTCCCAAGCCGCGCTAATTCAGGACAATACCAATACGAAGGTCTCAGCATGGGCTCACCCTTGATTCTCGCGTCGGGCAGCACGGCGCGCCAGATGCTCCTGAAAAATGCCGGCCTCGACTTCATCGCGATCCCTGCGACGGTGGATGAAAGAGCGATCGAGGAAAACCTGCCACTCGCAGGAAGAGACCCCGTATCGGTTGCCCGGCACCTGGCGCTGGCCAAGGCCATGGATGTGTCGGAGCGCGCTCCAGGCGCCTTTGTCATCGGTTGCGACCAGACCATGTCTCTCGGAAACCAGATCTTTCACAAGGCCGCTTCGCTGGATGAGGCCCGGCAGACCTTGATCAGCCTGCGCGGCAAGGCACACTTCCTGAACAGTGCAGTCTGTCTGGTGCGAGACGGTGAACTTCTCTGGAGCGACGTGACGAAAGCCTGCATGCAGGTTCGTGACTTTTCTGATGAGTTCCTGGACGGCTACATCGAGCGCATTGGAAAGTCGATCTTGTCCAGCGTTGGCTGCTATCAGCTCGAAGGCGAGGGCATTCAGCTCTTTGATGCTATCGCCGGCGACTATTTCACCATCCTTGGTCTACCGCTTTTGCCGCTCCTGGCCGCTCTTCGTCAGCATGAGATTAACCATGCGTGATTCACGTGAAACATTTTTGCCCCGTGCTTTTGTCGCCGGCTATCCAATCAAGCATTCTCGCTCGCCGATGATCCATGGGCACTGGCTTGAGACCTACGATCTACCCGGTAGTTATGAGAAGATCGCTGTGTCACCGGAGGACTTTGCCGACTTCATGCTACGTCTGAAAGACGCAGACAGTCCCTATCGGGGCGGCAATATCACGATCCCGCATAAGGAGGCGGCGAGCAGACTTGCCGATCGGATTGACCCGGTGGCCGAAGAACTCGGAGCGGCCAACACGCTCTGGCGTGAAGACGGCTTGCTGCACGCGACCAACACGGACGGCATCGGCTTTGTTGCCAATCTCGATGCACAGCACCCAGGATGGGATAAGGTCGATCGCGCCGTGGTTCTGGGAGCAGGGGGAGCGAGCCGTGCCATTCTGCAGGCGCTTCGTGATCGCGGCATCTCAGAAGTTCATGTCGTCAACCGGACGGTCGATCGCGCACGGGAACTCGTGGACAGGTTCGGGGCACCGCTTCACGCACATGGTATGGACGCCCTCAATTCCCTTCTGGACGGTGCCGGGCTTTTCGTAAACACGACATCTTTGGGCATGGATGGCACGGCTGCGCCGCCTCTTCCTTTCGACAGGATGAAGCACGACGCCCTTGTCACCGATATCGTCTACGTCCCTTTGAAGACACCCTTCCTTCAGCAGGCAGAGCAGATTGGTCTGCCGACGGTCGATGGTCTTGGCATGCTTCTGCACCAGGCTGCGCCAGGATTTGAACGATGGTTCGGACAAAAGCCCGAAGTGACAGCTGAGTTGCGCCAGCTCGTACTGGATGACATCGAGGCACATGCATGATCATCGTGGGACTCACAGGCTCGATCGGCATGGGCAAGTCCACGACTGCATCGCTCTTTGCCGAGGAAGGTGTTCCCGTCAACGATGCAGATCGCGTGGTTCACGAACTCTACCGCTCGGAAGCCGTCGAGCCCGTCGCGCGCCTTTTCCCCGGTGCCATTGTCGACGGCATTGTCGATCGCGCCAAGCTGTCGGCGAATCTGGCAAAGAATCCGGCTAAATTCAAAGAGCTCGAAGCCATCGTCCATCCTCTGGTGCACAGCAGGGAACTGACTTTTCTCGAGCAGCAAAGCGCACTCGGCCAAGCCTTAGTCGTGCTCGACATTCCCTTGTTGTTCGAGACTGGCGGCGAAAAGCGTGTTGACCGGATCGTTGTCGTGAGTTGCGAACCCGAGATGCAGAGAGCGCGGGTGCTCGCAAGGCCCGGAATGACGGAAGAGAAGTTCCAGATGATCCTCTCGAGGCAGGTTCCGGATGCGCAAAAGCGCGCCAGGGCCGATTACGTCATTGATACCGGCCACGGGATTGACAGCGCGCGCGCCCAGGTCAAAACGATCGTGAGAGAACTACGCGAACAGGCGGAGCGAACAGACAATGCGTGAGATCATCTTCGATACGGAAACGACCGGGCTCGACAACAAGGCTGACCGGGTGATCGAAATCGGTGGCATCGAATTGCTCAATCATTTCCCGACCGGCCGCACCTTTCATGTCTACATAAACCCTGCCGACCGAAAAGTTCATCCCGATGCACTGGCGGTGCACGGCATCACCGACGAATTTCTGAAAGACAAGCCGGTCTTCGCCGAGATTGTTTCCGAGCTCCAGGAATTCTTTGAAGGCGCCAAGTGGATCGCTCACAACGCCTCATTCGACATGGGTTTCATCAACGCTGAGTTCGAGCGTCTGAGCCTCGCACCGGTCCCCTCCGACATGGTGATCGACACGCTGGCGCTCGCGCGTCGCAAACATCCGATGGGGCCGAACTCGTTGGACGCCCTCTGCCGTCGATACGGCATCGACAACTCGCACCGTACGAAACACGGCGCTCTGCTCGACTCTGAACTGCTCGCCGAGGTCTATATCGAGATGCTCGGCGGCCGGCAGGCAGCACTAGGTCTGACGACCATCGACACGCGGCGGAGCCAAACGAGCGAAGTCGATGACGCGGTCGAGATCAGCTACGACCGTCCGCGTGCTCTTGCACCACGTCTCTCCGCGGCCGAGGTGGATGGCCATGCCAAACTCGTCGGGCGTCTTGGCGGAAAAGCGATCTGGTCAAAATACGACGCATGAAAAAAGGGCCCAAAAGGGCCCTTTGCTTTGGCAGATAGAGAATGCGGTCTCAGTTCGGCACCGACTGCGTCTTCGCGCGGGACTGCTCTTCGGCAACACGCTGAGCGAACATCTGGGCGAAGTCGATCGGATCGATCATAAGCGGCGGGAAGCCACCGTTGCGGGTCGCGTCGGCGATGATCTGGCGGGCAAAGGGGAAGAGCAGGCGCGGGCACTCGATGAAGAGAACCGGCAGCATGTGTTCCTGCGGGAAGCCCGAGATGCGGAAGACGCCGCCATAGATCAGCTCGGTCACGAACACGACCTTGTCGCCATCCTTGGCTTCCGCATTCAGCGCCAGAACGACGTCGAAGTCGTTGTCGGAAAGCGGGTTTGCATTAACATTGACGTTGATATTGATGGCCGGCGCCTTGTCGCGCGCTTGAAGCGAGCGGGGTGCACCCGGATTTTCAAACGAAAAATCCTTGATGTACTGGGCGAGAATATTGAGGGACGGAGAAGCCGTTCCCTGATTGTTGTCGGCCATAGGGCGTGTCCTTGAAGATGAATTGCTAAGGCCATCTAACATTTGAACCTTGCGCTTACAACCCTGCGAGCCCGCGCCGCAGAGCGTCAGTCGCGGCCGATCCGCGGATCGCGCCAAGGCGAGTTCGGGTCGGGTTCACGCTGATACTCGTCGTCGCCGAGGTCGACCACATTCTCTTCTTTGGGGCGGCTCGTCCTGAAACCGGCGTCGGAAAAACTGCTGCGGACAACGAGCCGCGGCTTGATCAGACGCCAGGCGAGATCACGAACGAAGGGCAGGAAGAGCAGAATTCCAATGATATCGCCGAATAAGCCGGGCACGATCAGAAGAAAGGCAGCAACCACCAGAAGGGCACCGTGAACCAGTTCCCGTCCGGGATCCATGCCGCGCTGCGCCTCGTTCTGTAATCGGCGCAGGATACCCGCCCCCTGATATCGGAGCAGTACGACACCTGCGAAGGCTGCGAGAATGATCAGTGCCAGGGTCGGCAAGACGCCTATGGCTTGTCCGACCAGGATAAAGCTGGCGATTTCAATGAGTGGTGCGATGAGAAAAAGCACCAGGGGAAGGCGCATGGGCTGCTCCAAACGCCTTTGTGATCCGGATATCGCAAGAGTCGGCGCTTACTCGATGCAAAGAATGCATTGCGCCATTTGAATGATGCGGCGCTGCGGACTATATGGGAGAAAGAAAAATCAAATTCAATCAAGCCTGGCGGTATTCATGGGGTCTAGCGATTTCGTTACATTGTTCTTCCTGGTCGCGGCGGTTCTGATCTTCTTTCAGCTCCGCAGCGTGCTTGGACGACGCACGGGCCATGAAAAGCCGCCGTTCGATCCGTTCGCACAGCGCGATCTGGCCAAGGGGGCAGCGCGAGACGATGGCAAGGTTGTCACCCTTCCGCGCCGTGAGGATGGCAACGCTGAAGATCGCTTCGGCGCCGTAGACGCCTACGCGCCTGCCGGCACAGCCCTGAACGATCAGTTGCGCGAACTTCTGCGCCACGATCCGAGCTTCAACCCGAAGGAATTCCTGAACGGTGCCAAGATCGCCTACGAGATGATCGTCATGGCCTATGCCGATGGCGACCGGAAGGCGCTGAAGGGACTGCTGTCCCGCGAGGTCTTCGACGGTTTCGAAAGCGCAATCGCCGATCGCGAGAGCCGCGGCGAGATTGTGAAGTCGACTTTTGTCGGCATCGAGAAGGCGGACATCATCCAGGCATCCGCTCGTGAAAACGAGGAGCAGGTAACCGTTCGCATGGTCAGCCAGTTGATCACGGCCACCTACGACAAGACGGGCGCCATCATTGATGGCGATGCCGAGGCGGTGTCCGAGGTGAACGACGTGTGGACCTTCGCCCGCGATGTGCGCTCGCGCGATCCGAACTGGAAGCTGATCGCGACCGAAGCCGAACAATGAGCGATCTCAGCGCCTGGCGACTGAGGCCGGCATCCTTCGATGATCTGCCCGGCTGGTCAGCCGACGATCCTTCATCCCTTTGGCCTGCCTTGACCGACTGTAGGAGATACCTGCAGTCGGTCAAACCATATAAGCCAGGTGCTTTGGGACTGACCGTCGAAGATCTGATGCCTATGCTGGACGCTGCATCGACGCACAGTCCGGACACCGCAGCTCAGGCGCGGCTTTTCTTCGAACAGCAAACGCGACCCTTCCTGGTAGAGCCCAGCGGGCAAAACGCAGGTCTGGTTACGGCATTCTACGAGCCTGAAGTCGCGGTCAGCGATCGGCCTGATGACGAATACCGCCATCCCTTCTATCGCCGTCCTCTGGATCTCGTGGACGTGGATGACGCCAATCGCACCACGGACCTGGACGCCGGTTACGCATTCGCCCTACGCACAGACAGTGGCCTCAAGCCGTATCCGGATCGCCGCGACATTGATCGGGGCTGGCTCGAGCGCAGGGGGCTTGAAATCGCCTGGGCCCGCTCGAAGGTCGATGTGTTCTTCGCTCATGTCCAGGGTGCCGCACGATTACGATATCCCGATGGACGCGTCCGGCGGATAACCTATGCGGCCAAGGCCGGTCATCCCTTTTCCGGCATCGGCCGTCTGCTGATCGATAGGGGCGAGATCCCGGAAGCGGATATCTCCATGCAGTCGATTCGGGCCTGGCTCTCTACCCATCCCGACCGCGTGGACGAGATCCTCTGGCACAACCGATCCTATATCTTCTTCCGGGAAGCGGAGGTTGACGACCTCACCCGAGGACCGATTGCCGCCGCCAAGGTACCGCTGATCGCGGGCCGATCACTCGCGGTCGATCGTCAGATCCATACCTTCGGCTTTCCATTTTTCATCAACGCCAAAGGGCTGACACATATGGATGGCGGACGCGATTTCGCCCGGACCATGCTGGCGCTCGATACCGGTTCTGCAATCGTCGGACCTGCACGCGGGGATATCTTTACGGGCTCCGGAGATCAGGCGGGCGAGTTGGCAGGGGCCGTGCGCAACGCGGCCGACTTCTATATACTCATCCCGAAGCAGGCGGCAGAGAGGTTTGTCTGAGTGTCGGGTGGACCAAAGCTCAATCCGGAAGATCGCATCCTCTGGGGCAAGGTCGCGCGTTCGACCCGCCCGATGCCCGGACGTATGGAAGACCTGCTGAGTTTCGAGGAGCAGTTCCAGACTCCGGTCGAAGAAAAGGACGTGCCCGCTCTCAATCGTGCCGCTGTCTCCCCATCGAGCCCAAGCACAGATGCCGAGCGCAAGTCCGCAGCCCGAATCCACCACCCGCTGGAAAAGCCGGTCAAGCGCAAGCTCTCCCGCGGTCATCTGGCGCTTGAGGCGCGGATCGACTTGCACGGGCTTATCCAGAGTGAGGCGCATGGAATGCTGCTCGATTTCCTCATCCGGGCCCATGATCGGGGTCTGCGCCACGTCCTTGTAATCACCGGCAAGGGAAGCTCGCTCGGGAGTGAAGGCGCGTTGAAGCGCGCGGTACCGCTCTGGTTTTCCCTGCCGGAATTCCGTTTCCTGATTTCTTCCTACGAGCCGGCCGCACGTCAGCATGGCGGGGAGGGGGCACTCTATGTGCGGCTCTCCCGCCGCGGACAGGAGCGCTGATGACGCCGTTTGGTGATGCGTTGCGGCAGTTGCGGGAACGCAAGGGTGTCTCTCAGAAGGAGATGGCCGCAGCGATCGGGGTCTCGCCCGCCTATCTCTCGGCGCTAGAACACGGCAGGCGCGGCTTACCCAATTTCGACTTTCTCCAGCGCGTTGCCGGCTACTTCAACATCATCTGGGACGAGGCCGAGGAGCTCTTCTCGACGGCCGGCCGTTCCGATCCCCGCGTGGTGCTGGATACCTCAGGCATGAAGCCGGAATACACGGCCTTCGCCAACGATCTGGCGAAGCTGATTCGCCAGCTCTCTCCCGATGTGATACGAGACATGCAGGATATTCTGGATAGCGCCAAAAAACGGCCTTGAAGGGGTTGAAAAGCCCAATCTATCCACGAGAAACGACGCCCTCGCCTTTGGAACTCAGGCCAAAACCCCTATAGTCGGGCTGCTTGAAGCTGCTGATTCGAATCAGCCGGGCCTTTGAGAATTGACTGGAAAGATTGCTGAATGACCGACTTGCCGATCGCGGAAAATGATGCACCGGCCGAATATGGCGCTGACTCGATCAAGGTTCTGAAGGGACTGGACGCCGTCCGCAAGCGCCCCGGCATGTATATCGGTGATACCGACGACGGCTCCGGCCTCCATCACATGGTCTACGAAGTCGTCGACAACGCGATCGACGAAGCGCTGGCCGGTCATGCGGACATCGTGACTGTCACGCTGAATGCCGATGGCTCGGTCACAGTGACGGACAACGGTCGTGGCATTCCGACGGACATTCACACCGGCGAAGGCGTCTCTGCCGCCGAGGTCATCATGACCCAGTTGCATGCCGGCGGTAAGTTCGACCAGAATTCCTACAAGGTCTCCGGTGGTCTGCACGGCGTTGGCGTATCGGTCGTCAATGCGCTTTCGGTCAAGCTCAACCTGAAAATCCGCCGCAACAACAAGCTGCATGAAATCACTTTTACCCATGGCGTGGCCGACGGTCCGCTGAAGGTGATCGGTGAATATGAGGGCCGTTCTGGAACGGAAGTAACCTTCCTGCCCAGCACCGAGACCTTCACCAATGTCGATTTCGATTATGGAACGCTCGAGCATCGCCTTCGCGAGCTCGCCTTCCTGAATTCCGGTGTCCGCATTCTTCTGACCGACAAGCGCAAGTCCGACATCCGTCAGGAAGAGATGCTCTATGACGGCGGCCTTGAAGCCTTCGTCCGCTATCTCGATCGCTCCAAGAAGCCGCTCGTAGACAAGCCGGTGGCCATCAAGGGTGAGAAGGACGGGATCACTGTCGAAGTCGCCATGTGGTGGAACGACAGCTACCACGAGAACGTGCTCTGCTTCACCAACAACATTCCCCAGCGCGACGGCGGCACCCATATGGCCGGCTTCCGCGCCGCTCTGACCCGTCAGGTGACGTCCTATGCGGATAGCTCGGGCATCACCAAGAAGGAGAAGGTGTCGCTGCAGGGTGAAGACTGCCGCGAAGGTCTTTCGGCTGTCCTCTCGGTAAAGGTACCGGATCCCAAGTTCTCGTCGCAGACGAAGGACAAGCTCGTTTCGTCGGAAGTGCGCCCAGTGGTCGAAAACCTCGTCAACGAGGCGCTCAGCACTTGGTTCGAGGAACACCCGACGGAAGCAAAGATCCTGGTCGGCAAGGTGGTCGAGGCGGCGGTTGCCCGCGAAGCCGCCCGCAAGGCGCGTGAGCTGACCCGCCGCAAGGGTGCACTCGATATCGCCTCCCTGCCTGGCAAGCTCGCCGACTGCTCCGAGCGCGATCCGGCCAAATCCGAACTCTTCCTCGTCGAGGGTGACTCGGCAGGTGGCTCCGCGAAGCAGGGACGTTCGCGCGAAAACCAGGCGATCCTGCCACTGCGTGGTAAGATCCTCAACGTTGAGCGCGCCCGCTTCGACAAGATGCTCTCAAGCCAGGAAATCGGCACGCTGATCACAGCGCTGGGTACATCAATCGGCAAGGACGAGTTCAACGCCGACAAGCTGCGCTACCACAAGATCATCATCATGACCGATGCTGATGTCGACGGCGCACATATCAGAACGCTTCTGCTGACATTCTTCTTCCGTCAGATGCCGGAATTGATCGAACGCGGTCATCTCTACATCGCCCAGCCGCCGCTCTATAAGGTCTCGCGCGGCAAGTCCGTCCAGTACCTGAAGGACGAGAAGGCGTTGGAAGACTATCTGATCACCATGGGTCTCGAAGAGGCGACCCTCACGCTCGCCAATGGCGAAGTCCGCGCCGGCCAGGACCTGCGCGACGTGATTCAGGATGCCTTGCGTCTGCGGTCACTGATCGATGGCCTTCATTCACGCTACAACCGCAATGTCATCGAGCAGGCAGCGATTGCCGGTGCGCTCAATCCCGAACTGACAGGCAACCGCCAGCAGGCGGAGGCGACCGCAGCGCTGGTCGCGAGTCGTCTGGACATGATCGCCGAAGACACCGAACGCGGCTGGCAGGGTTTCGTCACCGACGAAGGCGGCCTTCGCTTCGAGCGCATGGTCCGCGGCGTCAAGGAAGTCGCTGCCGTGGATGTGGCCCTCATCGGTTCGGCGGACGCTCGCCACATGGACCAGATGTCCGCCCGCCTGCGCGAGATCTATTCGGAACCTCCGGTTCTCACCCGTAAGGACGGCCGCAGCGATATGGCTGGTCCACGTGCACTTCTGGACTCGATCTTTGCGACCGGCCGCAAGGGCCTCTCCATGCAGCGCTACAAGGGCCTCGGCGAAATGAATGCCGAGCAGCTCTGGGAAACCACGCTCGATCCGAACGTACGCTCTCTGCTGCAGGTCCGGGTCAACGACGCGACCGACGCCGACGGTCTGTTCTCGCGCCTTATGGGCGATGAGGTCGAGCCTCGCCGCGAGTTCATTCAGGACAACGCGCTCAGCGTCGCCAACCTCGACATCTGATATCGGTAGATCGCAAATCAAAAGGGCCGCTACTTGGGAGCGGCCCTTTTTCTTGATCAACAGGTTTAGTTGTTGAGATGGTTAACGTGATTCACGTGAAACCATGAATGCGGGCGCTCAGAAACGTCCCTCGAATGCCACCTCTGCAAGCGGCTTGCGACCATTCGGCGTTTCCTTCGAACGCAGACCTTCCGGCAGCGCTTCCTTGTCACCCAACTTGCCGATGGCGACCGCTGCGTTGATGTGGAAACCATCAGGCGCGCCCAGCTCCGAGACGGCCCGATCGAAGTCGAAGCCGGTCATTGCGTGGGCGAAATAGCCCGACTTGATGGCCTGAACCGAGAGCAGACCCCAGGCCGCACCCGCGTCGAAACTGTGGCTGCGATAGGACTTCGGCTCCGAACCATCGGCCGGACGGCTCAGTGTGTCGGAAAAGATGAAGACGAGGGCAGCGGCATTCTTGGCCCAACCCTGGTTGAACTCGATCAGGATATCGAGAAACTTGTCGAACTCAGGTGTTCCCTTCAGGGCGTAGATGAAGCGCCAGGGCTGGTAGTTGAACGCTGACGGCGCCCAATGCGCGGCATCGAGGATGGTCAGGAGATCTTCCTTCGGCATCGTGCTTCCGTCAAAGGCACGCGGCGACCATCGATCGAGAAAGATCGGATCGACATTGTATTCGGACTGGCGGTGATTGCTGCTGGTCATGGTGTTCCTTCACACATGTCTTGGGATGACGGATGGAACAAACATCAATTCGCAAGCCTCGGAAAGGGTCGCGGCTGCAAATTCGGGTGAACAATGTGATCGTTGATTAACCCCATCGAGGGGAGGGAACCTTAAGGCTTTTCGAACATCATCCGAAGTCATGAGACTTTATGTGCTGCGAAAGGAGGGAAAATCCGGGCTTTTGCGATGCACAAAGTCTGTTAGTGTAGCGAATGAACGCGGACCCTCTGGTCCGACAAAAAGGTACAGAACCCATGTTCTATCAGCTCTATGAACTGAACCATGCAGTCATGGCGCCTTTCCGGGCAACCGCCGACGCAATGAACCTCGCCTGGAAAAATCCATTGAACCCTTGGTCGCACACCGTCGTGGGGCGCTCCTTCTCAGCAGGCTTCGAAGTTTTCGAACGTGTGACGCGCCGCTATGGCAAGCCCGCCTTCGGCCTCCCGACAACCACCGTCGATGGTGAGAGCGTGAAGGTCGAGGAAGAGATCGTTTGGCGCAAGCCATTCTGTGACATGATCCACTTCAAGCGGCATCTGCCGGCCGGTGCCGAAAAAGGCCCGCGCATCCTGATCGTCGCCCCGATGTCCGGCCACTATGCCACATTGCTGCGCGGCACAGTCGAGGCGCTGCTGCCAAGTGCTGACATCTATATCAGCGACTGGATCGACGCCCGGATGGTTCCCGTGACCGAGGGCGACTTCGATCTCGACGATTACATCGACTACGTCATCGACATGCTTCACCATCTCGGCCCCGACACCCATGTCGTTGCCGTCTGTCAGCCCTCCGTGCCCGTGCTTGCCGCCGTAGCCGTCATGGAAGCCGATGGAGACACCTGTGCTCCGGCATCTATGACTCTCATGGGCGGCCCGATCGACACACGCATCAACCCGACCGCTGTCAATCAGCTGGCCCAGGACAAGCCTCTCGAATGGTTCCGCGACAATGTCATCATGCAGGTGCCGTGGCCGCAGCCCGGCTTCATGCGTCAGGTCTATCCGGGCTTCCTGCAGCTCTCGGGCTTTATGTCGATGAACCTCGATCGGCACATGATTGCGCACAAGGAGTTTTACATGCACCTCGTCAAGAACGACGGGGAACCGGCCGAAAAGCACCGCGACTTCTACGATGAATATCTGGCGGTCATGGACCTGACGGCAGAATTCTATCTCCAGACCGTCGAGACGGTGTTCATCAAGCACTCCCTGCCCAAGGGCGAGATGATGCATCGCAACAAGCGCGTCGACACGACAGCGATCCGCAACGTCGCGCTCCTGACAGTCGAAGGCGAAAACGACGACATCTCTGGTCTCGGTCAGACCAAGGCGGCGCAGACCATCTGCACCAACATTCCTGACGATATGCGCCTGCATTACATGCAGCCGGACGTTGGCCACTACGGCGTCTTCAATGGCTCGCGTTTCCGTCGCGAAATCGCGCCGCGCATTGTCGAATTCGCCCGCACACACGGCAAGAAGGCCAAGACCACCACTCCGGTCAAGCGCGTCATCAAGGGCGGCAAGGCTCTCTGACATTTTCGTCATTCCGAATTTAAGAAGCGGATTCAGTCGGTTCTCCGATTGGGTCCGCTTCTTTCTTGAAGGGCAGGGCGGCATTTCCCACATCGAAACCATCGGACGGCATTCCGCTGTCCGCGCAAAACGAGGTTATCGATGATGAACCAGTCAGCACTGCTTCGGCCGGATTGGACTCCGGCAACCGTCGCCTTGATGGTGCTCGGCTTCATGGTCTTCTGGCCGCTCGGTCTGGCCATGCTTGCCTATATCCTGTTTGGCGAGAAGTTTCAGAACTTCAAGCGGGAAGCCAATCAGAAGGCGGATAGTGCCTTCGCCTGGTGCCGCTCCAACAGCTATACTGCGCCTGCCTCAACCGGGAATGTCGCCTTTGACGAGTGGCGCAAGACCGAACTCGGGCGTCTCGACGAAGAACGTCGCCGTCTCGATGAGATGCGTGCCGAATTCGACAACTACGCCCGCGAACTGCGTCGGGCGAAGGACCAGGAAGAGTTCGACCGCTTCATGCGCGACCGTCAGCAGATGAAGACTTCAGGCGAGGGCGGTCCCGCCCAGGGTTTCACCGGCAACTGACCGGTCGAGCCATCCTGTCGCAACCGGGGTCGGCGCTCGTGCGCCGGCCTTTTTTGTTGCAAGAAGAGCTCCCGAATCGGCTAGAACACACGCATGTTTCCCCTGCTGAAAAAGCTGACACCGCAGAGAGCCCCGGCGATCCAGCTGGAGCGGGCGATTGCCGTGGATGGACGGTCCATTCCGCTGACCATCAGAAAGAACAGCCGCGCGACCCGCATCACGCTCAGGATCGAGCCCGGCGGGCGCGCTTTGAAGATGACAATTCCGCCAGGGCTGCGCGAACGGGACATCGACGACTTTCTCGATCGCCATCAGGGCTGGCTCAGCACCAAGCTCAAGCGCCAAAAAACGGTGGGCGCCATTGAGGATGGCGGAGAAATTCTACTCCGAGGCATTCCCCATCGTATCGTCCATACAGGTCAGTTGCGCGGCCTGACCCAATCGATCGACAGCGAGATGGGCCATGTCCTCAGCGTCAGCGGCCTCGAGGACCATCTGCCGAGGCGCGTCGCGGATTTCCTCAAGAAGGAAGCACGCCACGACCTCGAGCGCCTCGTGGCTCTGCATGCCAGAAATGTCGGCAAGCCCGTCAAGAGCATGACGCTGAAGGATACCCGCAGCAGATGGGGATCCTGTTCCTGGGACGGCAAGCTGAGCTTCTCCTGGCGCATCGTCATGGCGCCGCCTCTGGTTATCGACTATCTCGCTGCCCACGAGGTTGCGCATTTGCGGGAGATGAACCACGGTCCGGCCTTCTGGGCACTTTGCAAGGAGCTCTGCCCCCCCATGGACGAAGCGAAGGCCTGGCTGAAGCGTCATGGCTCGGCCCTTCATGCGATCGACTTCGACTGAAAGACCCCGCGACCTTTCAGCCTCTGTCGCAAATTGGCTCGACTCTTTTTTGATTTCGTGCGACTTCGCTGCCATGAGACCCGATATAAAGATCTGCGGACTGAAGACGCCGGAGGCGGTCGATCGTGCGGCTGACTGCGGCGCGAGCCATATCGGCTTCATCTTCTTTGAAAAGAGCCCTCGCAACATAGAGCCCGACATCGCCGGCGTGCTCGCCGACCGCGTTCGCGGCCGTGTGAAGAGCGTGGCGGTGACTGTTGACGCCGACAATGACGATCTCGACGAGATCATCGCCTTGATGCGTCCTGATATCCTGCAGTTCCATGGCCACGAAAGCCCGGAACGGCTGCTGACCGTCAAGGCCGTGACCGGTCTTCCGATCATGAAGGCATTTTCCATCCGCGATGCCGATGATTTGAGGCGCATCGAGCCCTATATCGGTATTGCCGATCGTTTTCTGTTCGATGCCAAACCGCCTGTGGGCTCAGATCTGCCGGGCGGCAATGGTGTGACCTTCGATTGGCGTCTCTTGCGTTCGCTTGACGACAGCGTCGATTACATGCTTTCCGGAGGCCTCAACAAGGCCAATATCGCAGAGGCTCTGCGGGAAACCGGAGCGCGGGCAATCGACGTGTCCTCCGGGGTGGAGTCTGCGCCGGGCGTCAAGGATCTGCAGACAATGGATGAGTTTTTTGCGGCCGTTGCCGAGGCAAGTCGTGCACAGCCGGTTTCAGGGAGTGTCAAGTGAACCAGTCACCGAAACCCAATTCCTTCCGTGAAGGTCCAGACGAAGACGGCCGCTTCGGCATCTTCGGTGGCCGTTTCGTCGCCGAGACGCTGATGCCGCTGATCCTCGACCTGCAGGCGGAATGGGAAAAGGCGAAGACGGATCCGGAATTCCAGGCCGAACTGGCGCATCTCAACACCCATTACACCGGTCGCCCAAGCCCGCTCTATTTCGCCGAGCGTCTGACCGAAGAACTCGGCGGCGCGAAGATCTACTTCAAGCGCGATGAGCTGAACCACACCGGTTCGCACAAGATCAACAACTGCCTCGGCCAGATCCTGCTCGCCAAGCGCATGGGCAAGACCCGCATCATCGCTGAAACCGGCGCCGGCCAGCATGGCGTAGCATCTGCCACGGTCGCCGCTCGCTTCGGCATACCTTGCGTCGTCTACATGGGCGCGACCGACGTCGAGCGCCAGGCGCCGAACGTTTTCCGCATGAAGCTGCTCGGTGCCGAGGTGAAGCCGGTTACCTCAGGCCATGGCACCCTCAAGGACGCCATGAACGAGGCGTTGCGCGACTGGGTCACCAATGTCGATGACACCTATTACATGATCGGCACAGCCGCCGGCCCGCATCCCTATCCGGAGATGGTCCGCGACTTCCAGTCGGTCATCGGCCGCGAAACGCGCGAGCAGATGCTGGCTGCCGAAGGCCGCCTGCCGGATATGCTGATTGCTGCCGTCGGTGGTGGTTCGAACGCGATCGGCCTCTTCCATCCCTTCCTGGATGACGAGAGTGTCCGTATCGTTGGCGTCGAAGCCGGTGGCAAGGGTCTCGAAGGCGAGGAGCACTGCGCTTCGCTGACCGCAGGGACGCCCGGCGTCCTGCATGGCAACCGCACCTATCTGCTGCAGGACGGCGACGGCCAGATCAAGGAAGGTCACTCGATCTCCGCCGGCCTCGATTATCCGGGTATTGGCCCGGAGCATTCCTGGCTGAAGGATATGGGCCGCGTCGAATATGTTCCGATCAGGGACGACGAGGCGCTCGCCGCCTTCCAGCTGCTGACGCGCACCGAAGGCATCATCCCGGCGCTCGAGCCAAGCCATGCGCTCGCCGAGGTCGTCAAGCGAGCCCCGAAGATGGACAAGGACCAGATCATTGTGATGAACCTCTGCGGCCGCGGCGACAAGGACATCTTCACTGTCGGCAAGATTCTCGGTATGGGGCTCTGATCATGACTGCGCGTATGGACCAACGTTTCGCTGCACTGAAAGCAGAAGGCCGCCCGGCTCTCGTCACCTATTTCATGGGTGGCGACCCGGACTATGACACGTCGCTCGCGATCATGAAGGCGCTGCCGGAAGCCGGCGCCGACGTTATCGAGCTCGGCATGCCCTTCTCGGATCCCATGGCCGATGGCCCGGCGATCCAGCTTGCCGGCCAGCGGGCCCTGAAAGCCGGCCAGACCCTCGTTCGCACGCTTGATCTAGCGCGTGAATTCCGCAAGACGGACAACGAAACGCCGATCGTGATGATGGGCTACTACAACCCGATCTACGTCTATGGCGTCGAGCGTTTCCTTGACGACGCATTGGCTGCCGGCATCGATGGCCTGATCGTCGTCGATCTGCCGCCGGAAATGGATGACGAACTCTGCATTCCCGCCCGCAGCCGTGACATCAACTTTATCCGCCTGGCAACCCCGACGACTGACGACAAACGTCTGCCCACCGTTCTCAAGAACACCTCGGGCTTCGTCTATTACGTCTCGATGAACGGCATCACCGGTTCGGCACTGCCGGATCCCTCCCGTGTTGCCGGTGCCGTCCAGCGCATCAAGGCGCATACGGACCTGCCGATCTGCGTCGGCTTTGGCGTCAAGACCGCCGAGCATGCCCGCCTGATCGGCGCCAATGCCGATGGCGTCGTGGTGGGGACCGCGATCGTCAATCAGGTTGCCACCAATCTCACAGCCGATGGCAAAGCGACGGCGGATACGGTTCAGGCCGTCGCCACGCTGGTGCGCGGACTGGCAACAGGCGTGCGGTCTGCACGCCTTGCTGCTGCCGAATAAGCACCCCATATGGGCTTTAAATATCAGGAGTAAGCCGCGTGAACTGGATCACCAACTATGTGCGCCCGCGCATCAATTCCATGCTGGGTCGCCGCGAAGTTCCGGAAAACCTCTGGATCAAGTGCCCGGAAACGGGCGAGATGGTCTTCCATAAGGACCTGGAAGAGAACAAGTGGGTGATCCCGGCCTCCGGCTATCACATGAAGATGCCGGCAAAGTCGCGCCTGATCGATCTCTTCGACGGTGGCCAGTTCGAAGCCCTGCCGCAGCCGAAAGTCGCGCAGGATCCGCTGAAGTTCCGCGATTCCAAGAAATACACCGACCGTCTTCGTGACAGCCGCATGAAGACGGATCAGGAAGACACGATCGTTGCCGGCGTCGGCACAGTGCAGGGCCTGAAGCTCGTTGCCGTCGTCCACGAGTTCAACTTCATGGGCGGTTCGCTCGGCATTGCCGCTGGCGAAGCGATCGTGAAGGCCTTCGAACGCGCCATCAAGGAAAAGTGCCCGCTGGTCATGTTCCCGGCTTCGGGTGGCGCGCGCATGCAGGAGGGTATCCTCTCGCTGATGCAGCTGCCGCGCACGACGGTTGCCGTCGACATGCTGAAGGAAGCTGGCCAGCCTTACATCGTCGTCCTCACCAACCCGACCACGGGCGGCGTGACGGCATCTTACGCCATGCTGGGCGATCTCCACATTGCAGAGCCGGGTGCCGAGATCTGCTTTGCCGGCAAGCGCGTTATCGAGCAGACGATCCGCGAGAAGCTGCCGGAAGGCTTCCAGACCTCGGAATACCTGCTGGAACACGGCATGGTCGACATGGTGGTCAAGCGTCACGACATTCCTGACACGCTCGCGCGCGTCCTGAAGATCATGACCAAGCGCCCTGCCAACGACACGGCGGTCCCTGCGAAGGTGGCAGAGCAGGTCGAGAAGGCCTCGGCCTGAGCCGCGTTTTCTGTGAGGCCGCGGTCGCGGAACGAAAGTGATGACAGCCCCCATCGTCAGTCAGGCCGATGCCGAGATCGAAAAACTCATGGGGCTGCACCCCAAGGGCTACGATCTGTCGCTCGACCGTATCCGCCGCCTCCTTGAGGTTCTGGGTAACCCGCATCTGAAGCTGCCGCCGGTCATCCATGTGGCCGGCACCAACGGCAAAGGCTCGGCGACGGCCTTTTGCCGCGCGCTTCTCGAGGCCCAGGGCCTGTCCGTCCACGTCCACACCTCACCGCATCTCGTGCGCTGGCATGAGCGCTATCGCATTGGCGTAAAGGGTGGCCCCGGGCAGATCGTTGATGATGAACTGTTTGCCGATGTCCTTCGCCGCGTGGCCGAGGCAAACGGTGGCAAACCGATCACCGTCTTCGAGATCCTGACGGCGGTGACATTCATTCTCTTTTCCGAGCAGCCTGCCGATGTCGTTGTGCTTGAGGTCGGTCTTGGGGGACGTTTTGACGCCACGAATGTCGTTGAAAAGCCGGCTGTCTGCATCATTCAGCCGATCTCGCTCGATCATCAGGCCTATCTCGGCGACCGCGTCGAGCTGATTGCCGCCGAAAAGGCAGGCATCATGAAGCGCGGCGTCCCCGTGGTTATCGGTCATCAGGAATTCGACGGTGCCAAGGATGTGCTGATCAGCACGGCCGAGCGCCTTGGCTGTCCGCTCACCGTCTTCGCCCAGGATTTCCTGGCGTATGAAGAATTCGGACGGCTCGTCTACCAGGACGAATTCGGTCTGATGGACCTGCCGTTGCCGCGACTGCCGGGTCGGCACCAGATCGGCAATGCCGCAACCGCCATCCGTGCGGTCAAGGCAGCCGGCTACTCCGTCACCGAAGAGGTCGCCGAAAAGGCCATGCTGTCGGTCGAATGGCCGGGTCGCCTGCAAAAGCTGACCGAAGGTCGGCTTGTGGAGCGTGCGCCGGCCGGCGCTGAAATCTGGCTCGACGGAGGCCACAATCCCGGCGCAGGCGAAGTGATCGCGGAGGCCATGGCATCCATGGAAGAACGCCAGGCGCGGCCGCTGCATCTGGTCATCGGCATGATCAACACCAAGGATCCGATCGGCTTCTTCCGCGCTTTCGTCGATATCGCCCATGACGTCTACACCGTCCCGATAACAGGATCTGACGTTGGCCTCGACCCGGTGGCACTTGCTCAGTCGGCGGCTGAGGCTGGTTTGAAGGCCCTTCCGATGGAGTCGCTTGGCCAGGCGCTAGACGCAATCCGTGAACGGAGTGAAGACAGCGTTCCGCCCCGCATCATGATCGGCGGCTCCCTTTATCTGGCGGGCAATGTGCTCGCCGAAAACGGCACCATCCCCAAATGAAAAAAGCCCGGCTGTAGCCGGGCTTTTTCTTTATTCATCAATGACGTGAGGCTTATGCCGCGCCGGCGATCCAGCTGGACAGCGCAGTCTTCGGAGCCGCACCCACCTTGATGTCAGCCACTTCGCCACCCTTGAAGACGGCAAGTGTCGGGATCGAGCGAACGCCGAACTGGGCAGCCAGTTCCGGGTTTTCATCGATGTTGAGCTTGGCGATCTTCACCTTGCCGGCGAGTTCGTTGGAGATTTCTTCGAGGCTCGGGGCAATCATCTTGCACGGGCCGCACCATTCGGCCCAGAAATCCACGACAACCGGTTCGGAAGCGTCGAGAACCTCGGCCTGGAAATTGGACTTGTCGACTTTAACGGTAGCCATGGGGCTCTCCCTTCATAAATACGGAATTGACTAGATATGTGATGCCGCACGGCAGCAATTTCAATATGCGGTATCTCACGATGTTTCGAGGTCGGCAAGGGACCGCTGAAGAAGGCTGTCATCCAGCGGAATGAGGCTGCCGTTTTCGGTATAGATCAGCCAGCATTCGACTTGTTTGCCGGGATAGAGCGGCTGCAGGATCTCGCGATAGATGGCGAGCTGGACCCTATGGGAGAGGGGGGCTTGCGCAGCCTCCAATGGAGGATTCCGGTTCGTCTTGTAGTCGGCGATAATGACCCGATCCGGAAGCACTGTCATGCGGTCGATCCGGCCGGAGACCGCACGCAATTCTCCCTTCAGCCGCATTGTCCCCATGACCGAAACTTCCGCGCGACTGCCGGTATCGAACAGCGGGCGAAGCGCCTCGTCTTCGAGAACGGTGATCACGGTAGATACCAGTCTCTGCCGCTGCTCTACCGGCCAGAACCGGGCCGCACGTTCTGCATAACGCTCGGCTGCCTCACGGCGGTCACCCTGCGGAAAGCCCGGCAAATTCTGCAGCATCCGATGGATGAGCCGCCCGCGCTGCAGAGCGAGATCCGCCTTTTCCGCCGTCGAGAACAGCGCAGAGGCCGTCAACGCATCCTCGTCTTCGTCGATGACGATACTGCCGGCACCCGATGGGCTGAGTGGTCTTGGCAGGCTGATCGGCGGCGGCAGCGGCTTCCAGAGCGTAGCCGGTAGGCCGTGGCTGTCCTCGCTTTCGGCGCTCTCTTCGGTCACCGGCAGATCATGCTCTGCCTCGCCGAGAGACCAGCGCAATCCGGCCCAGCTGCCGTCCGGCCCGGTGAATTCGACCTGTTTGCAGCGCGTTTCGTCGGCACTGAGCGCCCGCGCGATCATCTTGTGCCAGATCTCGCCCGTGTCCTGCACGCCGCGATAACCACCGACGATCAGACGGTCGGCAGCGCGCGTCATCGCGACATAGAGCAGCCGGCGATATTCCTCCTCGGCCTGATCCTTGCGCCGATCCATGTCGGCAGCGGAGACCGAATTGCCAAGCGACTTCGACGGCACCCAGATCGGGAAGGGCATGCCTTCAGCCGTCCCGATGATCCGGAGTTTTGCCACATGGTTCGAATTGAAGGGCTTCGAGCCGCCATCGATCAGGAACACGATCGGCGCTTCGAGACCCTTCGAGGCATGCACCGTCATGATGCGGACTTCGTTGCGTTCCTTGTCCTGTTCGCGCTTGACCTCCGGCGCTTCCATCTCGAGCGTCGAAACGAAGGACTGCAGCCCGGGCAGGCCGCTGGTCTCGAAAGCGAGCGCGAAGGTCAGGAACTCGTCGATGATGTCGCTGACCTCGGAGCCGAGGCGGCCGAGATAGGCCCTTCGACCACCATGGACGCTGAGCACGCGGGCATAGAAATCATGGACGGAGTGGTCTCGCGCCTGTTCGAGAAACAGGGTGAGCCGGTCGTAGGTCTTCTTCCACGCAGCGTCCGTCTGCGCCTGCTCAGTGAGTCTCGTCCAGAGGCTCTGTCCTTCCGGTCGCTCGGCAGCGAGCTGCATCAAATCATCTTCGCCGTGATTGAACAGTGGGCTCTTCAGGAGCGAAGCCAGAGACAGATCGTCTCCCGGCAGCAGCAGGAAACGCCCAAGCGCCAGCATGTCCTGCACGGCAATATGGCTTGTCAGCTTCAGGCGGTCCGCACCGGCGACCGGTATGTTAAACGGGCGTTTCAGCGCTCGGGTCAGCGCATTGACGAAGCCGTCGCGCTTGCGCACGAGCACGAGGATATCGCCCGGGCGGATCAGCCGCTTGTTGCCCTTCTCGATGATGGTCTCGCGTCCGACGATCTGGCTGATCTGATGCGCGACGCGTCGTGCGAGGATTGCCGAAGGTGCGCTTTCCGGCGTCGCGTCGAAGGGGGCCGTCCAGTCCTCGTCCTTTTCCTGCTTCTCCGCCGCAATCATGTCCCAGACGTCGACTGTGCCGGGATGTCCGATGCGGCTCGACTGGTGGATGACAGGGTCCCCGCCGGCACTGAGGCCCCGGCTGTTTTCCGGCACGCTGAAGACCTGGTCGACGGCCGCAAGGACCGATTGCGTCGAGCGGAAGGACAGCGGCAGGCGCACCGTGTTGAAGTCCTGTCCGCTTTCAGTCACGGCCTGCGCGGTCTGGCGCGCTTCCTGCGAGAACTGCTCCGGGCGCGCGCCCTGGAAGGAATAGATCGACTGCTTCTCGTCCCCCACGGCAAAGAAGGTGCGGATCCCCGGCCGGGCACTCAGGCCGGTAAAGAAGTCTTCGCGCAGCGACCGGATGACATCCCATTGCACAGGGCTCGTATCCTGCGCTTCGTCGACGAGGATATGGTCGATGCCCTGGTCGAGCTTGTAATGCACCCAGGCGCCGACATCGCCGCGAGTCAGAAGCCGGGCGGTTCGCACGATCAGATCCTCGAAATCGAGCTGCGAGCGCCGTTTTTTCAGTTCCTCGTAATCCGTGTCGAGACGCACGGCGAGCGTCAGTGCCGAGCGCGTCGCCTCGTACATGCGGAAGATCCGCAGCCGGTCCCGCATGGACACGACATGGTCGCGGGCAGCGATCACGGCATCCTTGAGGTCAGGCGCCATCTTGGTCATCGCGGCGGCAATCAGCGAGCTGTCGGCCTTCGGCGCTTCCTGCGCCGTCAGGAAAGCCTGTTCCAGGAGCTTTGCCCGCTCCAGGGGATCGGCTTCCACCAGTGCCCGCTCCAGCACTTCCGCGACGGCCCGCACCTTCTCGCCGCCCTTTTCGAGGGCAAGCTGGATGTAGCGGCTGAAATTGCCCCCCGACAAACCGGCGAGCGGCCAGTAATCCTCGGCGCGACTGATCTCGCTCTCCAGAGGGCCGATGCCCAGGCCCTTTCGCAAGGTCTGATCGAGGCCACCGGTACGTACCGCTCGCTGCCGGAAGTCCCTGACAGCATGGCGGTTGGCGACGGTATCGGCAATCAAGCCTTCGAGCCCGCTTTCATCGGCAATGCTCAAGACTTGCGAGAAGGCTTCGGCAAGGGCCGCATCATTCTCCGTCGACGTAGCCGTCAACAGTGATCGCCGCGCTTCCGCGAGAACAGTGACGGCCGCCCGATCGTCGAGCACGTTGAAATGTCCGGCGACATTCGCTTCGAGCGGAAACTGGTGCAGCAGCGCTTCGCAGAAGGCGTGGATCGTCTGGATCTTCAGGCCACCCGGCGTTTCCAGCGCCTTGGCGAAAAGCCGGCGTGCGGCCGCGAGCGTCGCGCGATCCGGCTCCTTCTGCTCGATCGCCGCAATCCGCTTGGCCAACTCCCGGTCATCCAGCGTTGCCCATTCAGCCAGCCGCTCGAAGACGCGGTTGGACATTTCGGATGCCGCGGCCTTGGTATAGGTGAGGCAGAGAATGGAGGAGGGGCGGGCGCCTGCCAGCAGCAGCCGGATCACCCGCTGCGTCAGCACATGCGTCTTGCCGGAGCCGGCATTGGCCGACACCCAGGCCGACTGGCCGGGATGGGACGCTTTCGACTGGGCAAGCGTCGTCCAGCCGAGCCAGGCGGAGGGATCGCTGCCGGTCGGAAGCTCGTCCAGGGCAAAGCGCTGATCACTCATCGCCGGCTCCTTCCTCGGCTTCCGCCGTCGACCATTCGGCAACACGCGCCAGATGGTCGTATTCGCCGCCATAACTGTTCTGTTCCGCCGGGATGAGACGGGACACATAACCGCGCTCGCCGCTTTGCAGCGCCTGAACGAAGCGGCCAAGTTCATCGACGGATTGCGTCGCAAGCTCAAGCGCTGACTTCTTGCTATCGCCCCGCGTTGCCATCTCGTTGTTCACCTGGTCTGCCGAAAAGCGGTCGCCGGGCCGCAGACGCACATAGGTCAGGTTGAGCGGCTTCACGTCCCCGGCTGGCTTGAAGGCGCCTTGGAGAAGGGCTGCAGCTTCGAGTGCCAGCTGCGGGTCGAGCAGGCTGCGCGCCTGGTTGGCGCTCGGGTTGAGCCCCGTCTTGTAGTCGATGATGTCTGCAAATCCGCCGCCCCGGATATCGATCCGGTCGGCAATCCCGCTGATGGTGATATCGACCGGAGCGAGCAGCACCTTCCCGCGCACTTCCGTGAGCGACCGCTTGATTTCCGGTCTCCGCTGCCGCTCCCAGCTGAGGAACGCCGAAGCGACACTGTAGAAGCGCTGCCGCCAGACGATATCGATGTGGAGTGGCAGGGCCTCTGTCAGAAACTCTTCGTCGGTGATCCGGTGCAGGATATCGAGTGCGTCAAGCCGGGCCGGATCATGGTCCTCCCGGATGAAGCGCTCGACGATACGGTGATAGAGCGTCCCGCGTTCGGCTGCCCCTGGATCCTGGTTGAAGGGATCGACGGGATCGAGACGCAGGATGCGCCGCGCATAGATCGAATAGGGATCACGCCGGAAGCGACCGACTTCGGAAAAGCTGAAGGAGCGCGGTTGCAGTTCGACGCGAGGGCGCGGTGCGGGCCGCTGTGCCGGTGCCTGGTTCTCGCCCTGGTCGATCAGGTCGGCATACCGCCGATAAATCTGGCCGCGCTTTCGCATCTCGTCTTCCAGCAGTGTGCCTCCGAGCGCCATTAGACGCTGGATCCAACGGGAGGCCACCGTCGGCGCAGAGCCCTGACGCAGCGAGCGCGAGAAGATAAGCTTTCGCGTGCCGCAGGCCATCTGGAAGTCATGCGCCACCTGGCCGATCTGCCGTTCCGGCGGCTCAAGTCCGACCTCGGTCTTCATGACGCGCGAGAGGAAGGGATTGTTCTTGGTCTGGCTCGGCCAGCTCCCCTCGTTCATGCCCCCGATCACCATCATGTCGACATTCTGCAGGCGTGCTTCGAGCGTCCCGAAGATGAAAACGCGCGGATGCCGCATGGCGCGCGGCTTGACCGCCTGGCCGGCCATCAGCGCCGTCAGGATATCAACCCATTGCGGGCCGTCGGCCTCGATCTGCCCGTCCGTCTCCAGGACTTCGGCGAGAAGGCGTGCCAGAGCCTCTCCCGCCGCATCGCCCCAGAGACCAGCAAGGTCACCGCGCTCGTCGATCGAGACAGCTTCCAGCACGCGGCCCGTGCGCTCTGCCCAATCGCTGACGGTCAATCTCTGCGACAGCACGCGCCCGTCGGTCGACCGGATGACCGACGAGACGAGGGGTTCGACCGCCTTGGTTACCCGGCTGGCCAAAAGACGAGCAAGCTCGATCTCCTCGGGCGCAATCGAGATGCGCCATTGTGGCTTGTGGCGGTCGGCCAGATGCGCTTCCAGCCCCTCGGCAAAAAGCGGTTCCATCTCCGCAAGGTCGAGGCTCTTTAGGCCTCCGCGCAGCGCGATGCGTTCGAGCGCATCGGCGGCCTTGCGCATGTCTTCGGCCGTGAAGCCGAACCGTGCCAGCGGATGCTTGATGAGCGAGACGATGGCCACGGGATCGCCCGGACGCAGGCAGGCCTCGGCCACCACCTGGGTCAGCATCGCAGCCTGGGTGCCGGTCATCGGCGTACCCGCCGAATCGTCCGCCTCGATCCCGAATCGCGCGAGTTCGGACATGACACGCCGCGCCAGCGCGCGGTCGGGCGTGATCAGCGCCACCCGGCTTTCGGGATTGTCGAAGGCCTCCTCGAGCCCCAGTCGAAGCGCAATCGCAATCGCCGTTGCTTCTTCGCGCTCATTGGCCGTCTCGATCAGTGCGACATCGCGAAATGCCGCGAGCACGCGTGAATCGTCGATGTCCTGCCGCCAGGCCTTCCAGGTGTCGGTAGCCTCGGCGGGTGCCATGGCACGCGACAGAAATTCGGCTCGATCCCGGAGCGCCGGGTCGGAGGCTTCGAGAGCCTGCACATCGGCGCGTTCAAGTTTCATATGCCGCAGCAGGTGGGCAAGGCCATATTGCGGGTGCCCGCGCACGGCAGGGCTTGGACGTATCACCGAGATCTCGCGATCGTTGAGCTTCGCCCAGTCCTCGTCTGGCATGTCGAGGTCGAGCCCGGGCAGCACTACGACACCCTGGTCGAGTTCTGCAATTGCGGCAATGAGCTCGGCCGCTGCCGGGATCGAGCCGGTCGAACCTGCAGCAATGACGGGACCGGAAGCACCCTGTCTGCGGAATCGCTCCGCCTCGGCCCTCAGCACCGCATCGCGGTGGCGGGCCGGAGACGACCGCACCAGTTCCTGCAGCCGTGCCGGCCAGAACAGGGTCGCAATTTTCAGAAACTCCAGTGTCAGCTGCCACCAGGATCCGAAGTCGGCCGATTGAAGGTTCTCCAATTCCGTCCAGTCGCAACCCTCCGTCTCGGCTGCTTCGATCAGTTCGATCAGCGCCCGTGCCAGCCAGACGGCGTCTGCCGGGCTCGCTGGCGCGACGAGCGGCGTATCCGAATGGATTGACCGGACGATCTCCGGCAGCTGGTTTCGCCAGGCAAGGATCAGCCGGGCGAGTTCCAGAAGCATGACGGTGCCGCTCACCGCCGGGGCGAGATCCATCAGCTGCGGCGCATCCAGGTCGAAAAAGCCGCTGTCGTCATCCGTCTCGCCGAGCGTGCGGATATCCGGAAGGATCGCCGCGCGGCCGCCAAGCAGGTCGACGAATTCGGATCGCAACACGCGCGCAGCGCGGCGGGTCGGGACGAGAAGTGTCACGCCGGCTAGCGATAGCGGATCGGCGGGGTTATAGCGAAAACCGTCGGTGAGGCGTCCGTCGAGCAGCGCTTCCGTCAGCGTCCTGAGAAAGGGCCGGCCCGGTGGGATTGTCAGCAGACGCGGCGCCTTGCTCACCATCTCAACGGCCCACGCCGTAGCGTGCCACCACGGCTTCGGCAGGCGCGATCGCGTCGGGTGTGCCGACGGTCAGCCATTGTCCATTAAGGTCGGTACCGAACAGCCGATGAGCGGCAATCGCACGATCGAAATAGATGTTGAGGTTGAAGGGACCGTCCGGCGCGCCATCGAAGAGACGCGGCATCAGCGCTAAGGCCCCGGCATAGACGACCGGGTTTGGTGCGCCGGAGACGTAACGGGTCAGCCTGCCGTCATCCGCCATCGAGAAATCGTTCTTGCCGTTATGGCCCGTGGTCCGTTCCTGCTCGACGCAGAGCATCGCAATGTCCATGTGGCGGGCATCGAATTGCTGCGCCAGCCGGACAAGATTGCTCGGCTCATCAGCTCGTTCTCCGACCCAGAACAGATCGGCATTCATGACGAATGCCGGCTGGTCCTGGTCGAGCAGCTTCAGACCCTTTGTGAGCCCACCGCCCGAATCCATCAACCGCTCCCGTTCGTCGGAGATCCGGATTTCGGCCCGTGTCTCCCCGGCGAGATGGGTCTCCATCTGATCGGCATGGTGATGCACATTGACTACGACCGTCTCGACGCCCGCATCAACAAGCGCGTCGAGCACATAGTCGATCATCGGCTTTCCGCCGATCTGAACCAGCGGCTTCGGGGTCGTCTCTGTAATGGGGCGCATCCGCGTACCGAGTCCGGCCGCGAGCACCATGGCTTGCTTGATGATCATTTGCTCAGGCCGGTGATTCGGGAAGCTCGATTCCAGCCTCTATGCACCAGTTCCGCAAGGGGGCGAGAACAGGATGCTCAAAAGCAACGCTCAAGTGCCAGAGTGTGCGGGGAAGATGGCGCATATAGCCCGGCTTGCCGTCCCGGTCCTTGAGGCGCACCCAGAGCCCGTTAAGCTTGCAGGCGCGTTGCGCCGACATGATCGCCCAGCTTTTCAGGAATGCGGCCTCGTTGAAATCCGCTTTCCTGGCGCGCGCCGAAAGATAGTCGGCCATCAGCTGATCCATCAGCGGCCGCTCGATGGTGACCCGCGCATCCTGGACCAGCGAGACGAGATCGTAGGCCGAGGGGCCAATCATCGCATCCTGGAAATCGATGAGGCCGACCCGGTCATGCCCTTCGCGATCATCGCGCCAGATGATGTTGGGCGAATGAAAGTCCCGCATCACGATCGATTTATCGGCGCCCGCCAATTCGTCGATCAGCTGGTCCCAGATGGCGAGGTAGCGCGAGCGCTCTTGGGCCGTCGCCGGTTGCCCTTCACGTTTCCAGGGTAGGTGCCAGTCAAGAAGCAGCTCCACCTCGAACTTCATCGCCGCGCGATCGAAATCGGGAATGACATGTTTATGCCCGCCCGCAATGACGATCTCCCGATCGAAGGGCGTGTCATGAATGGCAGCCAGGCAGGCCGCACTGGCACGGTAACGGTCAGCAATCGGCTTTCCCTCTCCGTCGAGAACGCCGTCTTCACCGAGATCTTCAAGCAGCAGCAGCCCCGCGTCGAGATCCTGCGCCACAACTTTAGGTGCTGAAAATCCGCGCTCTCTCAATGCCTGTCCGATCGCCACGAAAGGACGCACATCCTCGGCCAGATGCACGAGTTGCGAATAGGGCTTGCCATCCCGGATCGGCGGACCGTTCGGCCGCTTGGGCGCGTCCATCAGGACGAGGCGGGCACTGCTGTCGGCAGGATAGACGTGCTCATAGGCCCGGTTGGAAGCGTCGCCCGTCAAATGCCGTCGGTGGGCATCTCCGTATCCGTGCTTCGTTAGGAAGCGGCGGATTTCATCCACGCGCCGAAGCCGAGCCAGTTTTGCCTCTGGCGCGCGGATAATGAGGTTGCGCCCGCCATCGGACGCGAATTGAAACGCGATCTCGATCCGGTTTTTCGGAAGCGCGCGGCCTCCCTTGCCCGGCCACTCGACGAGGCATATGCCGTCGGCCAAGGCTTCTTCCAGGCCCAGTTCATCCAGTTCGCTCGGATCGGAGAGCCGATAAAGGTCGAAGTGGGCGACAGGAATGCTGAGGTCGTAATTCTGAACGAGCGTGAATGTCGGGCTCGGCACTTCGAGATCGGGATCGTCGGCCAGGGCGCGAATGAAGGCCCGGCTCAAAGTCGATTTGCCGGCCCCGAGATCACCGTCAAGCGCGACGCAATCGCCGATCTGAAGTGCCAGCAACAGATCCTCGCCGAACAGTGCCGTGGCGGCATCGTCGGCAAGGTGAACGACAAGCGTGGACGGCTCGGAGTTCATTCTGCAGCGGCGATCATCTGCGGTATGCTGGCATTGGGAATGCGGCAATGGACCGTGGTACCCTGACCAGGCTCGCTCTCGATCTTCACGTCTCCACTGTGGAGGTTGACGAAGCTCTGGACGATCGAAAGGCCAAGCCCTGGTCCGCTGCGCTTGCCACCCTTGGCACTTGTCGAGAAACGATCAAACGCCGAGGAAAGGAGATCGGCGCTCATGCCGCAGCCATTGTCGGTGACCGAGAACGAAAAATCGGTGCCGTCGCGCCAGCATTTCATCGAGACAACGCTGCCTTCAGGTGCGAAATTGACGGCGTTGGTCAGGATCTTGATGAGGATCTGCTTCAGCCGCTGCCGGTCTGCGATCAGGTGACCGAGCAGGGCAGGGGCAGCGATCTCGAGCGTCACGCTGCCCTCCTGGAGCCGATCGGTCATCTGCATCGAGACATCGTCGAGCAGGTCGCTCAGATCGATTTCCGAATAGTCGAGCTGCATGATCCCGGCATCAACGGTCGCGAGATCGAGGATGTCGTTGACGATGGTCAGGAGGACGGACGACGACGTCGAGATATGGTCGATATACTCGGCCTGCCGCTCGTTGAGGGGACCGATAGTCGGTGTCTTCAGAAGGTCGGTGAAGCCGATGATGTTGGTGAGCGGCGAGCGCAGTTCGTAGGAGACGTGCTGGACGAAATCGTTCTTCAGCTCGTCGGCCTTCCGCAGCGCTTCATTCTTCTCCTTCAAGGCCCGTTCCGCCCGGACGCTGTCCGTCATGTTGACGAAGGTCAGCATGGTCTGCGCGTTGGGTAGCGGCGTCACGGCATAGTCGAGCACCAGGCCGGAATAGAGTTCGAGTGTTCCCTGGCTCGAAGGACGTTCGTCCTCGAAGCTGGTGATCATCTTGCCATAGGCTTTCCAGCCATCCGGCTTGTCATAGGACGGCGCACAGGCGGCTTCGAGCAGACGGATATGTGTGCCGACCGCCGCCTGGGTCTCGGTGATGCCCCATAGTGCCCGGAAGGCGGGGTTGGAGAGCTGAATCCGGCCATCGGGCCCGAACACGGCAACACCCTCCGACAGATGGTCGATGGTTTCGCCCTGCACCTGGACCAGCGTGTTGTAGCGGGTTTCCAGATTGAATTGTTCGGTCAGGTTTTCGAAGACCCAGGTCGCGCCGCCTTGTGGGTGCGCGGAGGCGATCACGCGCAGCGTCTGGCCGTTGGGCAGATGCCATAGGTCGGTCTGGGTTTCGAGCGCACGGTAGACAGAAAGGCAATTGTCCTTCCAGGCCTTCCAGCTCAGCTGCTCCGGCAATTTGTGTGCATCGCGAAGGCGATCAAGCAGTTCGGCATGATCCGGTCGGCTCTCGAGGAACTTGGTCTCGAGACCCCAGAGCTGGAGGAAAGCCTGATTGTAGAACTGCAGGCGACGATCAGCGTCGAAGATCGCAACCGGGGTCGCGAGATGATCGAGCGTATCGGCGTGGCTCTTGAGCGTCCGCGCAAGTTCCTCCCTGAGTGTCTCGGAGGAGGAGACGTCGATTGCCATGCCGCAGGAGCCGCCAGGCCCCCGCACATCGACGACGTCGAAGAAGGTGCGTGCGCCGCGGACTGCGGTCGAAACGGTATCGTGAAACGGTGATTCCGGCGTTGCGGAAGCCTTGATCTTCTCGCGCGTCAGAGTGCCCAGGATCTCGCGTCCTTCCTGCACAGCCTGTTGCGGTGATGTGGATTCGACGGCATCGCTATAGGCCTGGTTCACCCAGACGAGACGCCCGTCGCCATCTCGCTGCCAGACCGGCTGTTCGATCGAATCGAGCAGCGATTCGAAGGTCGCAATCGAGCTTCGCAAACGGTTGCGTTCGATCTTGAGTTCGGCGAGTTCGGCGCGCAGGTTGTCCAGCGCCACGAAATGCGCATAGGCGCGGCCACCGTAGAGGTTGCCCTGAACCTCCAGAACGTCTCCGCGCTGGGTCTCGACCACGAGATCGAAAGTCTTGGCGTTCAGCCGAAGTGCCTCGATTGCGCGCTCTACCTCACTGGCGGAATGCGGCTTCAGCCAGCGTCCGAACGCCAGAAATTCCGGATCCTGCTGCGGAGCACCCGTCTCCGCCGGAAGCTGCCCGAGAAGCTCGGCCCGGCCGTTGTGGCCTTCCCAGATCACCGTGCGGCGGTTCTTGTCGGCAATCAGCGTCTGATAGCGCGAGATCTTCTGCTGGCTGTCCGAATAGGCGGAGCGTAGTTCGCGCACTTCGACGTCGAGTTTGTTGCGCTGACGAAGGAGAACAGCTGCAAAGATCAGGGCAGCAGAAACCGAACCGAGAAGTACGGCATATCCGGTGACGTCGACACTGTCGAAGCCACGCATGGCGGTCATTGCCTGTGCCTGGGCAAGGCCCGGAACGAACAGGCTCGCGAGCGCACTTCCGCACGACAGAACACGCCTTGTCATGGACAGGGCGGGACGATGGGGCAGCTCGTGAAGCATCCCGTTTTTTCGCTCAGAAACTGGCCGCCAGAGGCTTGGAAAACGGGCCGTCATAGCCGTATCCCGCTGACGCGGGGCGCGTTGATTTACCGACATTCTCGGTCTGTCTCCGTCTTATTATGTGCCGCATCGTCGACAAGACATCCGTATTCGCGGACCGCTCGTGCAGTTCACGAATCAAGTTCTAAAACAATACCTTTGATGGGAAGGGTCGGGAAGGCCGGGCCCCAAAAAAGAAAGCGGCGCCTTTGTCAAGACGCCGCCCACTAGATGTAGATATTATCCAGCTATATTTTAATAGCGGTAGTGTTCTGCCTTGAACGGACCCTGCGCCGTGACGCCGATATAGGCGGCCTGTTCGTCTGAGAGCGTCGTCAGCTTCACGCCGAGCTTTTCGAGGTGCAGGCGAGCGACCTTTTCGTCGAGGTGCTTCGGCAGGACGTAGACGCCCGGCTTGTACTCGTCGGTCTTGGCGAAGAGTTCGATCTGGCCGAGAACCTGGTTGGTGAACGAGGCAGACATCACGAAGGACGGGTGACCCGTTGCATTGCCGAGGTTCAAGAGACGACCTTCAGACAAGAGGATCATGCGGTTGCCCTTCGGGAACTCGATCATGTCGACCTGCGGCTTGATGTTCGTCCAACGCAGGTTTTTCAGAGACGCGACCTGAATCTCGTTGTCGAAGTGGCCGATATTGCCGACGATCGCCATGTCCTTCATCTCGCGCATATGCTCGATGCGGATGACGTCCTTGTTGCCGGTCGTGGTGATGAAGATGTCGGCCGAGGAGACCACGTCTTCCAGCGTGACCACTTCAAAGCCGTCCATGGCGGCCTGCAGGGCACAGATCGGATCGACTTCCGTCACCTTGACGCGGGCGCCGGCGCCGCGCAGCGAGGCGGCCGAACCCTTGCCGACGTCGCCGTAACCGCAGACGACAGCGACCTTGCCGGCCATCATCACGTCGGTACCGCGGCGAATGCCGTCGACCAGCGATTCCTTGCAGCCATATTTGTTGTCGAACTTCGACTTGGTGACCGAGTCGTTGACGTTGATGGCCGGGAAGGGGAGTAGGCCCTTCTTGGCGAGTTCATAAAGGCGATGCACGCCGGTGGTGGTTTCTTCGGTCACGCCCTTGATGGCATCACGCTGCTTGGTGAACCAGCCAGGCGAAGCGGCGAGACGCTTCTTGATCTGCGCAACCAGGATTTCTTCTTCTTCCGACTGCGGATTGGAAAGAACGTCCTCGCCGGCTTCGGCGCGGGCGCCGAGCAGGATGTACATGGTGGCATCGCCGCCATCATCGAGGATCATGTTGGAGAAGCCGCCGTCGGTCCACTGGAAGATCTTGTCGGTGTATTCCCAGTAATCGGTGAGCGACTCGCCCTTGATCGCAAAGACCGGGATGCCGGCAGCGGCGATCGCTGCAGCGGCGTGGTCCTGGGTGGAGAAGATGTTGCACGATGCCCAGCGGACATCGGCACCGAGCGCGACGAGCGTTTCGATCAGAACAGCGGTCTGGATCGTCATATGCAGCGAACCGGTGATCCGTGCACCCTTCAGCGGCTGGCTCGTGCCGAATTCTTCGCGGCAGGCCATCAGGCCCGGCATTTCGGTTTCAGCGATGCTGATTTCCTTGCGGCCGAAATCGGCAAGACCGATATCAGCGATCACATAGTCATGTTTGCTCATGGGATTCTCCGGCTGGATCCGACCCGATCCGCATCTCATGGCGGATGGATTAACTGGCTCTCCCGCAGATCTGGCTGCAGGGCTGGTCGTCTTCTAGCAGGGAACCGCATCAAACGCAATCTGACATAAAGAAGTCTTTATGTCTTTATGTCGCGATGCTTTACATCTCTTCACCAAAGCGGTCCGCGACCAGGGCCGCAAGGGCGTTCATGACGTCCTCGGCCTGACTGCCGGATGCCGAGACGCAGATCGAGCAGCCCGGGCTCGCCGCCAGCATCATCAAACCCATGATCGAGGTGCCGCCGACAGTCGTTCCATCCTTGGAGACGCTGACGCTCGCATCGAAGCCGCTGACGGTCTGTACGAATTTGGCGGAAGCGCGCGCATGCAGTCCACGCTTGTTGATGATCAGAAGATCGCGGGAGATCGGGTCGGCCATCGAAGTCATTTGCCACTCAAGACGCGGCTTGCAACATTGATGTACTTGCGCCCAGCCTCGGAGGCCTCGACGAGGGCGCGATCCATGTCGTTGTCGCCGCGAACGCCGGCAAGCTTGATCAGCATCGGCAGATTGACCCCGGCGATCACTTCGATCCGGCCGGTGTTCATCACGGAGATCGCGAGGTTCGAGGGCGTACCACCGAACATGTCGGTCAGGATGATCACGCCATGGCCATCATCGGCACGTGACACGGCATCAAGAATATCCTGACGACGCTGATCCATGTCATCTTCGGGGCCGATCGAGACGGTCTCGATGCATTTTTGTGGGCCTACGACGTGCTCCACCGCGTGGTGAAACTCTTCAGCCAGCTTGCCATGCGTGACAAGCACAAGTCCGATCATTCTCTACTGCCCCTTAGCGCAACTCTCGCCAAATAGCTCAAGATTGGCGTTTCGTCCATCAGTAGGACGCCATCTTGTCGATCAAAGCGGGAAGTGCAAGCCAAATCAGCGTGTAAATTGCCGGTTCGCTGCAAGGCTTCCAATACGCGCCAAGATCAGGCTGAGTGGAAAACGGCTCCACATCGGCACCCTGACGACCGGAAGGCTAAGTCCCGCGACAAGCTCGGCGTGCTCGTCATCCGGCGGCAACCGATGTCTTTCATCCGCGCCGACCGGCAGCACGATATAACTCAGTTCGGCCCGGTCGACATGATCGACGGCGACGATACCGCTATATCGGAGTTCGATCAGACCGCGGATCGGTTCGGGGCAGGAGGCAAAGACCTGACCGTTCTCAAGCGATACGATGACACGGTCATCCGAGATCAGCGCAGCCGGAATGTTGGCGAGCTTGGCTTCTGCGAGGCAGTCGAAAGCAAGGCTAGACTTGCCGCTGCCCGATGGCCCGACGAATGCGAGGCCAAGACCATCGACGCTGATCGCCGTCGCGTGGATGTTGTGGGTCTCGCCCGTCATGCCGCAGTTTCTACGGGCAGGGACAGGACGAAGCGGGCGCCGGTGATGCGGCCCGATGCCGGGTCCATGACGTTTTCGGCCCGCAGGGTGCCGCCATGGGCCTCGGCGATCTGTCGGCTGATCGAAAGTCCGAGACCGGAATTCTGGCCGAAGCTCTCGCCCTCTGGTCGGTCGGTATAGAAACGTTCGAAGATGCGGTCGATGTCCTCGGCCTGAATACCGGGCCCGTTGTCCTCCACCTGGATCTGGCACCGCGTGCGATTGCGCGACAGCTTGACGAGGATCCGGCCGCTGTCTTCTGGCACGAAGGACCGTGCATTCTCGATCAGGTTGGTGACGATTTGTCCGAGACGCAGGTCATGCCCGTGGACCACGAAATGCTGGTTCGATCCGGGTTTCTGATCGATTACGTAGTCGATCTGAACGGCCTTCTTGCCGCTGCGGATTTCCCTGGAGATGTCGACGAGGCTGGAAACGAGCACCCCGAGATCGACAGGCTTTGCGTCCGAGCGCGCAAGTTCCGCGTCGAGGCGTGAGGCGTCGGAGATGTCGCTGATCAGACGGTCGAGACGGCGCACGTCATGCTGGATGATATCCATCAGCCGCTGTCGGGACTGGTCTGTCTTGGCGAGCGGCAGGGTTTCGACGGCCGACCGCAACGAGGTCAGCGGGTTCTTGAGCTCGTGGCTGACGTCGGCAGCGAAACTCTCGATCGCATCAATGCGATCATAGAGCGCTGTCGTCATTTCGCGCAGCGCGATGGAAAGGTTGCCGATCTCGTCCTGTCGGACGGAAAAGTCGGGGATTTCCTCACGCTCCTTTGCGCCACGGCGAACACGGATGGCGGCAGCCGAGAGGCGACGCAGCGGGTTTGCGATGGTCGAGGACAAGAGCAGCGAAACGACGATGTTGACGAGGGTCGCAACCCCGAATACCCGCAGGATGGCGAGGCGTTCCGCATGGACGATCTTGTCGATGTCGCCGGCCTGGGTTGATAGCAGCAGCACACCGAGGACAGCACGCGAGCGCTGTACCGGCACTGCGACAGAGACGATCAATTCTCCCTGGTCGGTCACGCGGACGACCGCACCGCGGACCCCGGTCAGCGCGTTCATGACCTCCGGATAGATCGAGCCGTCACCGCCCGGCGCTTCGCGGTAGACCGGCAGATTGCCGGGCTGCAGGATCGTGTTGAAGAGACGGGTGATCCAGTCGGTAAAGCTGGTGGAATCATTGTCGACCGGCGGCAGGTCGAAGCGCAGAACCTGGCCGCGCGAATAGAGATGCCGCGAATCAAGCAGCAGGTTGGCATCGGCGTCGAAGAGGCGGGCGCGGATGCGCGTCGGGGAGATCAAGCGCCGCAGCACCGGTGCCACGCGTTCCGGATTGATCGGAAACTCCAGATCCTCGTCGTTCGGAACCGGCGTGATGCTTTGTCCGGCCTGCAGTTCGAGCAGTTTCTCCGGATCGATGGTGATCGAGTTCGTATCGACAGAGGCGGAGGCCGATACGGCCGCCGCGATGATCTCGCCCTGCGTCAGAAGGCTCTCGACGCGTGCATCGATCAGCCCCTCGCGGAACTGGTTGAGATACATGATGCCGCCGACGAGCACGATGAGTGCGGCCAGATTGAAGAAGACGATTCGGCGCGTCAGGCTGGAAAACAGCGCGTGGCCGAAGATCCGGCGGATGAGCGTGAAGGGATGACTGAACAGCCGACGCCGCTCGGAGCCGGAATCCGTCTCCTCCAGATGTCCCTCGTCAACCTGCTGGGTCAAACCTTTGCCTTTCGCCCGTCCTGTCAGCCATCAAGGCTGCAACGGCAGGACCTTACGCTGCTTCGCGGAAGCGGTAGCCCACACCGTAAAGCGTTTCAATCATGTCGAAGTCGGTATCGACCATCTTGAACTTCTTGCGCAGCCGCTTGATGTGGCTGTCGATCGTGCGATCATCAACATAGACCTGCTCGTCATAGGCCGCGTCCATCAAGGCGTCACGGCTCTTGACCACGCCGGGGCGCTGCGCCAGCGACTGCAGGATGAGGAATTCGGTCACGGTCAGCGTCACCGGATCACCCTTCCAGGTGCAGGTATGGCGTTCCTGGTCCATCACCAGCTGTCCGCGCTCCAGCGTGCGGGCCTGTTGCTCCGGGCTGCCCTTGGCGGGGCCGTTACCCGCCGCAAAGCTCTCGCGGCTTGCAGACCGTCGCAGGATCGCCTTGACGCGCTCGACCAGCAGGCGTTGCGAGAAGGGTTTGGTGATGAAATCATCAGCGCCCATCTTCAAGCCAAAGAGCTCGTCGATTTCCTCATCCTTGGAGGTCAGGAAGATCACCGGGATATCGGACTTCTGGCGCAGGCGACGCAGCAGCTCCATGCCATCCATGCGCGGCATCTTGATGTCGAAGATGGCGAGCTGTGGCGGTCGGGCCAGAAGACCGTCGAGAGCCGAGGCGCCATCGGTGTAGGTTTCGACCTTATAACCTTCCGCTTCGAGTGCGATGGAAACCGAAGTCAGAATATTGCGGTCGTCATCCACGAGGGCGATCGTCTGCATAGGGTACGTCTCCGTCATCGTTGCGCTGCTCCTGGTCTGTCCAGCCCAGCTCTGGTTCCATGGCAGTGCGATATGGGGATAAAGGTGGAACAAATTGTGGCAGAGGGGAAGGGGCAGGGACGGGGGATTTCGTTTCGTCCGCCGTTTTCCGTCCATCGCGGCCCCCGATGATAGCGGAATGGAAGCGGAACTAAACGATTTAAAAAGAGTGTTTTCCGTTTTAAATCGATTAAATAATTGATATCATTATATTTTTCGCGCTGCAGCCTTGCTTTTCGCTGCTCTGCCGTTTAGGTTTCGCTCATTCAAAGTTCTGGCCCATGTGAGAGGAAAGCGCACCATGGAGGAATTCGGCGTGAGGAACCCGGCTGCGGGGATCGCGGAAATCGGCTTGGGGAAGGCTGCCAGCGTTCGCTACAACTTCCTGGAAGCGGCTCTTTATGAAGAGGCGATCCGCCGCGGCGAGGCGGAGCTGACAGCGGATGGTGCACTTCGTGCGCTGACCGGTCAGCACACCGGCCGTTCTGCCAAGGACAAGTTCGTCGTCCGCGACGGCAATACCGACGGCCAGATCTGGTGGGACAACAACAAGCCGATGTCGCCGGAGCATTTCGCCGTGTTGCATCAGGACATGCTGGCCCATGCCGAAGGCCGCGATCTTTTCGTTCAGGACCTGATCGGCGGCGCCGACGCTGACAACGCCTTGCCAACGCGGGTCGTGACTGAGTTCGCCTGGCACTCGCTCTTCATCCGCAACCTGCTGATTCGCCCCGAGCGTGACGCCTTGGAAGGTTTCCTGCCGAAGCTGACGATCATCGATCTGCCGAGCTTCCGCGCCGATCCGGCCCGCCATGGCTGCCGTACCGAAACCGTGATTGCCTGCGACCTGACCAATGGCATCGTCCTCATCGGCGGCACGTCCTATGCCGGCGAAATGAAGAAGTCGGTCTTTACCGTCCTCAACTACCTGCTGCCGTCGAAGGGCGTCATGCCGATGCATTGCTCGGCAAATGTCGGTCCCGAGGGCGATGCGGCCGTCTTCTTCGGCCTGTCCGGCACCGGCAAGACGACGCTTTCGGCCGATCCAAAACGCACGCTGGTCGGTGACGACGAGCATGGCTGGGGCGAAAACGGCATCTTCAACTTCGAAGGTGGCTGCTACGCCAAGACCATCCGTCTCTCGGCCGAAGCGGAGCCGGAGATCTTCGCAACGACCAAGCGTTTCGGCACTGTGCTGGAAAACGTCATTCTCGACGAGAACCGCGTGCCCGACTTCAACGATGGCTCGCTGACGGAAAACACGCGCTGCGCCTATCCGCTGCATTTCATCCCGAATGCATCGGAGACCGGTATCGCGCCGCATCCGAAGACGATCATCATGCTGACGGCAGATGCGTTCGGTGTGCTCCCGCCGATCGCAAAGCTCACGCCGGAACAGGCCATGTACCACTTCCTGTCTGGTTACACCGCAAAGGTAGCCGGCACTGAAAAGGGCGTGACCGAGCCGGAAGCGACCTTCTCGACCTGCTTCGGCGCACCCTTCATGCCGCGTCATCCCACCGAATACGGCAACCTGCTGCGTGATCTGATCGCCCGTCATCAGGTCGATTGCTGGCTGGTCAACACCGGCTGGACCGGCGGCGCCTATGGTATCGGTAATCGCATGCCGATCAAGGCGACGCGCGCCCTGCTGACCGCTGCACTGACCGGCGAACTCAAGAAGGTCGAGATGCGCACAGATGCGAACTTCGGTTTTGCGGTTCCGGTGGCCGTTGATGGCGTCGATATCAAGATCCTAGACCCGCGTTCGACCTGGGCAGATGGTGCAGCCTACGACGCGCAGGCCAAGAAGCTGGTCGGCATGTTCATCGACAACTTCGCCAAGTTCGAAGCCCATGTTGACGGCAAGGTTCGTGATGCGGCCCCGGGCATTCGCCTCGCGGCTGAATGAACGACTGAATTGCCGAAGATGATAGAGGCCCGGTAGCTTTGCTGCCGGGCCTTTTCTGCTTGCGGCTTGCCTTTGCTGCGGTCACGGCCGATATGAAGGCCTGACCAAGAGACCGATGACATGGCAAGCGAACCACTTGAGATCAACAACCGCATCACGATAGCCGGCTGGGAATTGACGGAGCAGTTCGTGCTGGCCGGGGGCCCGGGTGGCCAGAACGTCAACAAGGTTTCGACTGCGGTCCAGCTCTTCTTCAACCTGCTCGGATCGCCCTCGCTGAACGACCGCGTGAAACAGAACGCCGCGAAGCTCGCCGGCAAACGCCTGTCCAAGGAAGGCGTGCTGATGATCGAGGCAAGCCGCTTCCGCAGCCAGGACCGCAATCGCGAAGACGCGCGCGATCGCCTCAAGGAGCTGCTGCTCGAAGCGGCAAAGCCACCACCGCCGCCCCGCAAGAAGACCAAGCCCACCAAGGGCTCGATCGAACGGCGTCTTAAAGCGAAGTCCGGACGGTCGGATGTGAAGAAGATGCGCGGCAAGCCGGCGGGAGATTGAGCATGGCCGCAGCGAAAGCCCAGATCAGCCTTTCATCCGGTCTTCGTTACCTGCCAGGCCGGCTGGCGCGCGACGCGCAGGAAAACCTCGTCGAGATCATTCGCGGCATCGTAACCGATGCGCCGCTTTATGTGCCGGTCATGCCGGGCTCCGGCAGGCCCATGTCTGTCCGGATGACGAATTGCGGACCGCTCGGCTGGGTGACGGACAAGGAACGCGGCTATCGTTATCAGGCAACCCACCCGATGACGGGCAAGCCCTGGCCGGCAATCCCTGACGTTCTTCTTGATCTCTGGCGCGAGCTTTCAGGCTATCCGAAAGATCCGGAGGCCTGCCTCGTCAATTTTTACGCTGACGATGCCAAGATGGGCCTGCACCAGGATCGCGACGAAACGGAATTTGCCGCACCGGTGCTGTCGATCTCGCTCGGCAACACCTGCCTGTTTCGCATCGGGGGACTGGCTCGGACCGATCGCACCCAATCGCTGAAGCTGGAAAGCGGCGATGTTTTCTTGCTGGGAGGTGAGGGGCGCCTCTGCTTCCACGGGGTAGACCGCATCTATCCCGGGACCTCGACCCTTCTGAAATCGGGTGGGCGCATCAACCTGACACTTCGCCGGGTCAATCCATAGCCGGCGATTGATCGCCTACAGTTTTCTGAGCGCCACCGTCTCTACGAGATGATTGTCACCCTTGCGCAGGATGAGATCGGCGCGTGGCCGGGTCGGCAAGATGTTTTCCCTGAGGTTCTTCAGGTTGATATTCGTCCAGAGCCCCTCGGCGATCTCCTTGGCCTCGTCCTCGCTGATGGTCGCATAGCGATGGAAGTAGGAGTTAGGATCGCGGAACGCGGTTTGCCGCAGTTTCATGAAGCGGTCGACATACCAGCGGTGAGTCGCGTCCTCGTCCGCGTCGATATAAATCGAAAAATCGAAGAAATCCGAGACCATTGGTACGATCTTGCCATCGGCCGGCAGGTTGCGCGATTGCAGGACGTTGATACCCTCGAAGATCAGGATATCAGGCCGGTCAACCACCCGGTACTCGTTCGGCAACACGTCATAGGTGAGGTGCGAATAGCTGGGCGCCTTGACGTTGGGCAGTCCAGCCTTGATCGCCGACAGAAAGCGAAGCAGCGCGCCGACATCATAGCTTTCCGGGAAGCCTTTCCGGTTCAGGATCCCGTTTTTTACCAGGTGGGCGTTGGGGTAGAGGAAGCCGTCGGTGGTGACGAGGTCAACCTTCGGGCTCGAAGGCCAGCGTGCAAGCAGTTCTTTCAGAACACGCGCTGTCGTAGACTTTCCAACCGCCACCGATCCGGCAATGCCGATGACGAACGGCGTCTTGAAGACATCGGACAGGCTGAGAAAGCGGTTGCGCTGCTCGAACAGAAGTTGCGACGATTCCACATGTGACGACAGGAGACGCGACAGCGAGAGATAGATCCGACGGACCTCGTCAAGATCGATCGGGTCATCGATCGAGCGCAGCCGGTGCACTTCGTCCGCGGTCAGAGTTAGCGGCGTATCGGCGCGGAAATGCGCCCATTCTTCGGAATCGAAGAAGTGATAGGGGGAATAGCCGTTCGCCTGGAAATGGTCGAGGACGTCTGGCGTTTCGGAGTCCCGCATAGCTATCGTCATGGATCCTGCCGACTGGCCTTCTCGCTCAGGCCCGTCTGAGCAGTCCGGCGCTCGAGTTCCTGCATTACTGCTTGTAAAGGGATGTCCGCAATTTTCAATACGACCATCAGGTGATAAAGGAGATCCGCGCTCTCGTAGACGAGGTTCTCGCGGTCTTGCCTGACCGCAGCCATGACAGCCTCGATCGCCTCTTCGCCAAGCTTCTTCGCCGCCTTGTCCTGGCCGCCTGCAACGAGCTTGGCCGTCCAGGATTGGCTCGGATCCGCCTGGGCCCGGCTATCTACAATGACTTCGAGATCGGCAAGGGTGAAACTGCTCATCACGGGTCCTTCCGCGTCAGTCGAGACGCATGGCGATGCCGGCTGCGGCCATATGGGCCTTCGCCTCTGCAATCGAATAGGTGCCGAAGTGGAAGATCGAGGCAGCGAGAACCGCAGTCGCATGCCCGTCACGAATGCCTGCGACCAGATCGTCGAGAGTGCCGACACCGCCGGAGGCGATGACGGGCACGCGAACGCTGTCGGCGATTGTGCGGGTGAGGCCGATGTCATAGCCGCTTTTGGTGCCGTCCCGGTCCATGGAGGTGACCAGAAGTTCGCCGGCTCCGCGCTCGACCATCTTCACCGCAAACTCCACGGCATCGATCCCGGTCGGCTGGCGACCGCCATGAGTAAAGATTTCCCAGCGATCTGCTTCGCCAGCAGCGGACACCTTCTTTGCGTCGATCGACACGACGATGCACTGGTTGCCGAACTTGTCGGCGGCTTCCGCCACGAAGTCGGGGTTCTTCACCGCGGCCGAATTGATCGACACCTTGTCGGCGCCGCAGAGCAGGAGCTTGCGGATGTCCGCAACGGCCCGAACACCACCGCCGACCGTCAGCGGCATGAAGCAATGGTCGGCCGTTTGGGCAACGACGTCGAAGATCGTGTCGCGGTTGTCCGAGGATGCGGTAATGTCGAGGAAGCAGAGCTCGTCGGCGCCGGCGGCATCGTAAGCCTTGGCCGCCTCTACCGGGTCACCGGCATCGATCAGGTCGACGAAGTTGACGCCCTTGACGACGCGGCCGTCCTTGACGTCGAGACAGGGGATCACGCGGGCCTTGAGTGTCATGTCTTGTCCTCAGCCTCTCGCAGCTTTGATCAGCGCGAGCGCTTCCGCAGGGTCGATGCGTCCATCATAAAGCGCGCGGCCGGAAATCGCACCTTCAAGCTTCTTCGCATCCGGCTCAAGCATGCGCTTGATGTCCTCGATCGAGGCGAGACCGCCGGAAGCGATCACTGGGATCGAAACAGCAGCTGCAAGCTCCAGCGTCGAGGCCCAGTTGATACCGGTCAGGATCCCGTCGCGGTCGATGTCGGTATAGATGATCGCCGCGACACCTGCGCCTTCAAAACGCTGGGCGAGTTCGATCACGCCGAGTTCGGAGGCTTCCGCCCAGCCCTCGACAGCGACCTTGCCGCCCTTGGCGTCGATGCCGACGGCGACCTTGCCGGGAAAGCGCTTGCAGGCTTCGATGACAAGCGCCGGATCACGGACGGCGATCGTACCGAGGATCACGCGCGATAGCCCACGCGACAGCCAGTTCTCGATATGGTCAAGCGTGCGGATGCCACCACCCAGCTGCACCGGGTTCTTCGTCGCCTTCAGGATCGCATCGACGGCAGCGCCATTGACGCTTTCCCCGGCAAAGGCACCGTTCAAGTCAACGACATGCAGCCATTCGAAGCCCTGGTCTTCGAAGGCGCGCGCCTGGGCTGCCGGATCGGGGTTGTAGACAGTCGCCTGGTCCATATCGCCCAGCTTGAGGCGAACGCACTGGCCGTCCTTGAGGTCTATGGCGGGAAAGAGGATCATGAGTGTATCCGTGCCCTTCAGGGCGTCCAGGTCAGGAAATTGGCGATGAGTTTCAGGCCGAGGGCCTGGCTCTTCTCGGGATGGAATTGCGCACCCACCATGTTGTCGCGCCCGACAAAGGCGGTCATTGCGCCACCATAATCGGTCGTCGCGATCACATCCGCAGGCTTGCGCGCGGCCAGATGATAGGAGTGCACGAAATAGGCGTGCAGCCCGTTAGGCCCCGTGGGAATACCGTCGAAGAGGGGATGCGGCCGGTTGAGCGTCAGCGTGTTCCAGCCGATCTGCGGGATCTTGAGGGACGGATCCGACGGTGTCATCTCGACGACATCGCCCTCGATCCAGCCGAAGCCGTCGGTCACGGTCTTCTCAAGACCGCGCGACGACATGAGCTGCATGCCGACGCAGATGCCGAAAAAGGGACGGCCCTTGGTCTCGACCACTTCCGTGATCGCGTCATGCATGCCGGGAACGGCATCGAGCCCCTTGCGGCAGTCGGCATAGGCCCCGACACCCGGAAGCACGATTCGGTCGGCGGTGGCGACCCGATCTGCCTTGTCGGTAAGATCGATCTCGGCGTTAAGGCCCGCCTCGCGGGCGGCCCTTTCAAAGGCCTTGGTGGCCGAGCGCAGATTGCCCGAGCCGTAGTCGATGATAGCTACACGCATGTCTTCCAGTCCTTTCTGCTCTACGGTTCGACTTCAACGTCCGAACCGGAGCAAGGTGGCAGTTTCCCCCGTGGGGGAAGATGCCCCTTAAACCAGGGTGCCCTTGGTGGAGGGGATACGATTTGCCTGCCGCGGATCGACTTCGGTTGCCGTCCGAAGTGCGCGCGCGACTGCCTTGAAGCAGGTCTCGGCAATATGGTGGTTGTTCGCGCCGTAATGGTTCAGCACATGCAGCGTGATCCCGGCATTCTGGGCGAGAGCCTGGAAGAACTCGCGCACCAGCTCGGTGTCGAAGGTGCCGATCTTCGGCGCGCTGAAAGCGACGTTCCAGACCAGGAAGGGCCGGCCCGAGACATCGATCGCCGCCTTGGTCATCGTCTCGTCCATTGCAAGATCGATCGACGCATAGCGCGTGATGCCCTTGCGGTCGCCAAGCGCCTTGGAAATCGCCTGACCGAGCGCAATGCCCGTATCCTCGACAGTGTGGTGATCGTCGATATGCAGGTCGCCCTTCACATCGATATCCATGTCGATCAGCGAGTGGCGGCAGAGCTGGTCGAGCATATGGTCAAAGAAGCCCACGCCCGTCGAAATCTTGCCCGTGCCGGTGCCGTCGATATGGACGGAAACCGAGACCGAGGTTTCGTTGGTTTTGCGGGAAACTTCGCCTTTACGCTCTGCCATTTGGCTGCTCCATGAGGATCTCGGCCCTCCCATAACAGCAGGGCGGTGAAATATCCAGAAGTTACATTGCGCTGCCGCAAGGCGGCGCTGGAGCTTTTGCCGCAGATTGCAATCGTTGAAAGCCCACTTACATAGGAACCGACAAACCGGGCCTGACAGCCCGTTCCACAAGGCCCGCAGAGGCGGGTGACAGGTGATTGATGACAACGATTGTTACCGTACGCAAGGACGGCAAGGTGGTGATGGCCGGTGACGGACAGGTCAGCCTTGGCCAGACCGTGATGAAGGGCAATGCCCGCAAGGTCCGCCGCATCGGGAAGGGTGGCGAGGTGATCGCAGGCTTTGCCGGCGCGACCGCGGATGCCTTCACCCTCCTCGATCGTCTCGAAAAGAAGCTCGAGCAATATCCCGGCCAGCTCATGCGCGCCGCCGTCGAGCTCGCCAAGGATTGGCGTACCGACAAGTATCTGCGCAATCTCGAAGCCATGATGCTGGTGGCCGATAAGTCGATCACACTGGCGATCACCGGCAATGGCGACGTGCTTGAGCCCGAGCACGGCACGATCGCGATCGGCTCTGGCGGCAACTATGCCTATGCGGCTGCGCGCGCACTCATGGATACCGATCGCTCGGCAGAGGACATCGCCAGACGTGCGCTGACGATCGCCGGCGAGATCTGCGTCTACACCAACAACAACATGGTGATCGAAAACCTCGACGCCGACTGACGGCTGCCGATCGAATTCCACACCAAGAGACGATGCGCGGGTCCGCGGCATCGTGAGGAGCAACCCGAAATGACCAACTTCTCCCCGCGCGAGATCGTTTCCGAGCTCGACCGTCATATCATCGGCCAGCATGACGCCAAGCGCGCGGTCGCGATCGCCTTGCGCAACCGCTGGCGCCGTCAGCAGCTTTCGGAAGACCTCCGCGACGAGGTGATGCCGAAGAATATCCTGATGATCGGGCCGACCGGCGTCGGCAAGACCGAGATATCCCGCCGCCTCGCCAAGCTGGCCGGTGCGCCCTTCATCAAGGTCGAGGCCACAAAGTTCACCGAAGTCGGTTATGTCGGCCGCGACGTCGAGCAGATCATCCGCGATCTGGTGGAGATCGGCATCACGCTCATCCGCGACAAGAAGCGCCAGGAAGTGCAAGCCAAGGCACATCAGCTGGCCGAAGAGCGTGTGCTCGATGCCCTCGTGGGCGCCACGGCATCGCCCGCGACCCGCGACAGCTTCCGCAAGAAGCTGCGCAGCGGCGAACTGGACGACAAGGAAATTGACATCGAGGTCGCCGACAGCGGCTCCGGCGCGCCCGGCTTCGAAGTCCCCGGCATGCCGCCCGGTGCCAATATCGGCATCCTCAATCTGTCCGAGATGTTCGGCAAGGCCATGGGCAACCGCACCAAGAAGGTCCGCACCACCGTCAAGGCATCCTATGCCGACCTGATCCGTGACGAATCGGACAAGCTGATCGACAATGAGGTCATCCAGCGCGAAGCGCTGCGCTCGGTCGAGAATGACGGCATCGTCTTCCTCGACGAAATCGACAAGATCGCAGCCCGCGAAGGCGCGATGGGTGCCGGCGTCTCGCGCGAAGGCGTGCAGCGCGACTTGCTTCCGCTCGTCGAAGGCACGACGGTTGCGACCAAGTATGGACCGGTGAAGACCGACCACATCCTGTTCATCGCGTCCGGCGCGTTTCACGTCTCCAAGCCTTCCGACCTTCTTCCGGAGCTTCAGGGCCGCCTGCCGATCCGCGTCGAGCTGAAGCCGCTGACCAAGGAAGACTTCCGCCGCATCCTGACGGAGACCGAAGCGAGCCTCATCCGCCAGTACAAGGCGCTGATGGCAACCGAGGAGCTCAATCTCGATTTCACCGAGGATGCCATCGATGCGCTCGCCGATGTCGCGGTTCAGCTGAACGAAACGGTTGAGAACATCGGTGCCCGTCGCCTGCAGACGGTGATGGAACGGGTACTCGACGAGATTTCCTTCCATGCGCCGGACCGTGGTGGCTCGGAAGTTATGATCGACTCGGCCTATGTCCAGGAACATGTCGGTGATCTCGCCGCCAACACGGACCTTAGCCGCTACATCCTGTGATCTTTGTGCATCTATGGGTCGCTTTCGCCCCCGGCGTGCCGGGAAAGTGAAAGCGGCCCATATCGACAATACAGGTGCCTCTTATGTAAGGAGGGCCGCAGTCGGACGCTGCCCGCGAATGCGCCGGCAATCCGTTCGAGGACAAATGTCCAGGGGCCGCGCATCGTGCTTACTATTGCCAGAAATCTCATCGTCGCCATTACGCTCGCCGGGCTTGTGCCCGCAGTGTCGCTTGCTGACGACAAGGTCCCCTCGGGAAATCGCAACGCCGAACAGCCGGCCATTCCCGGCGCCTCCGTGCGGCGTACCAAAGCGGGCAAGACCAGCTTCGATCTGAAATATGAAAAGGTCCGCGATCTCCTGCAGACGGACTCGAAGCTGGTGGGCAAGATCAAGAAGACGGCCGCCGCCTACGGCATTGCGCCCATCCACATGGTGGGTGCGATCGTCGGCGAACACACCTACAATGTCGACGCCTATGACAGCCTCCAGAGCTATTATGTGAAGGCCGCGTCCTACGCCGGCAACAGTTTCCGATTCGGCTACAAGGACGAGAGCATTGCCGACTTCGTCGGCCGGCCGGAATTTGCCGAATGCAACGGCTATTCGGACAGCTACCGTCTCTGGACCTGCCGCGAGAAGGTCTGGGAAGATCAGTTCCGCGGCAAATCCGTCGGCGGCAAGTCCTATCCGAACAATCGCTTTAGCGCCGTGTTCTTTCAGCCCTTCTATGCGGGACAGACCTTTGGTCTGGGGCAGATCAATCCTCTGACGGCCCTCATGCTGTCGGATCTTGTGCATCAGAAGTCCGGCTATGCCAGGCTCGACGAGAATGATGCGGCGGGGGTCTACAAGGCGATCATGGATCCCGACATCTCGCTAGCCTTCATGGCAGCGGTCATCCGCAAGTCGATTGACGATTACCGGCAGATTGCCGATGTCGATATCTCGGGCAATCCGGGCATTACGGCCACGCTTTTCAACATTGGCGGCTCGCAGCAGCGTGCCCGTGCTTTGGCGGCAAAGCGGGCCAGCGGTGCGGCGAATTGGCCGGAAGAGAACTATTACGGCTGGCTGATCAATGATCGGCTGGACGAGTTGGAGTCCCTGCTCTAACTCCTAACGGGGGGCTCCAACCCTTCGAGGGAGCATCACATGGACGCCAGTCTGCGCAAATCGACCTTCGAGCCGCCGGCACCCGTGCCGCGGACGGTCCCGCCCAGCCGACTGGAAATCATCCGAACAGTGCTGCGCAACCCGCTCGAGTTGTGGGGGCAGCCGTCCTACACATGGCCCTGGATCGTCACCCGCTTTTTTGGCCAGACCACCATCATTGCCAATGACCCGGGTCTGATCCGCCACGTGCTCGTCGACAACGCCTCGAATTACGAGATGTCCGAGATCCGCCAGCTCGTCCTGCGCCCCATTCTGCGGGATGGCCTACTGACGGCCGAAGGTCCGGTCTGGAAACGCTCGCGCAAGGCCATGGCGCCGGTCTTCACCCCGCGGCACGCGCGCGGTTTTGCGCGCCAGATGCGCGAGCAGAGCGAACTCTTTCTCGACCGCTATGAAGCGGGGACCGAGGGCGTCGTCCGCGATATCGCCGTCGACATGACCGAACTCACCTATGCCATCCTCTCCGAAACACTTTTCTCGGGCGGTATCGTCTCCGAGCAGGGTGATTTCGCCAAGGATGTCGACGATCTCCTGCACAGTATGGGACGGATCGATCCACTTGACTTGTTGAAGGCTCCGAGATGGATACCGCGTCTGACCCGCATCAGGGGCCTCGGCGTCTTGCGCAAGTTCCGCGAACTCGTGCGCCGGACGATGGATCACCGCCGGTCCATCATCAGGGCGGAGCGCGAGAACGCACCGGACGATTTCCTGACCTTGCTGCTCGAACTGGAAGGACCTGACGGCCTGACCTCGGAAGAGATCGAGGACAATATCCTGACCTTCATCGGGGCCGGGCACGAGACGACGGCGCGTGCCCTGGCCTGGACCTTGTATTGTGTGGCCCACTGTCCGGATGTCAGGGATGCAATGGAGCGGGAAATCGATGAGGTCATCGCCTCCAGCGCCGATCCGGTCGATTGGCTTGAGAAGATGCCGCATGTGCGAGCTTCTTTCGAAGAGGCGATGCGGCTCTATCCGCCGGCGCCCTCCATCAACCGCGATGCGATCGCCGACGATCGCTATACGGCGCCCAGTGGCGAGACCGTCGAGATTGCGAAGGGTGCCACCGTCCTCGTCATGCCCTGGACGCTGCATCGCCACGAGCTTTACTGGGACAAGCCACGGATCTTTGACCCCTCCCGCTTCTTGCCGGGAGAGCGAGAGAAAATCGGCCGCTTTCAGTATCTGCCATTTGGCGCCGGTCCGCGAGTCTGCATCGGCGCCACCTTTGCGTTACAGGAAGCCGTCATCGCGCTCGCGGTGCTGATGCAGCGATATCGTTTCGCCGTGACGCCGCAGACGAAACCCTGGCCGGTCCAGAAACTCACCACCCAGCCCGCTGGCGGCCTGCCGATGCGGGTCACACCGCGCAAGCCGTAATGCGGCGTGTTCCTGCCGCTCCCTCGCTGGAAATCGCACTAAGCCCTGTGCCATAAGGGATGCGTCGCCGCACGGGCGGGGAAGATGGGGAAGACTGCGTGACATCCGATTACATGCTGGGCATCGATACCGGCGGCACCTACACGGACGCCGTCATTTATAGCGAGACGCATGGGATCGTTGCCAAGGCGAAATCGCTCACCACCCGGCACGACCTGTCGATCGGGATCGCCGGCGCGCTTGAAAGCGTGCTCGCCGAATCAGCGATTGATCCCTCTGCGATCGGCCTCGTCTCGCTTTCGACGACGCTCGCGACCAATGCGCTGGTGGAAGGGCAGGGCGGCCGCGCCGGCCTGATCATGATCGGCTTCGGCCCCGAAGACCTGAAGCGCGACGGTCTGGCCGATGCGCTCGGCAATGATCCGGTCCTCTTCATTGCCGGCGGTCATGACGTTCACGGCAACGAGACACCTTTCGATCAGGCGGCGTTGGAAGCGGCACTGCCCGAGCTTTCGGCCAATGTCTCATCCTTCGCGATCGCCGGTTATTTTGCGGTTCGCAATCCGGCGCATGAGCAGCGCGCGCGCGAGATCATTCGCCGGCATTCCGGCCTGCCCGTCACCTGCAGCCACGAGCTTTCCTCCAAGCTCGGCGGGCCAAGGCGGGCACTGACAACCCTTCTCAATGCCCGCCTGGTCTCGATGATCGACCGCCTGATAGGCTCAGCGGAGCGCTATCTCGGGGAGCGCGGCATCCATGCCCCACTGATGGTCGTGCGTGGTGACGGCGCGTTGATCTCGGCAACCGAAGCCCGCCTGCGGCCGATCGAAACCATCCTCTCCGGCCCCGCCGCGAGCCTCGTCGGCGCACGCCACCTGACCGGCCTCGATGATGCCGTCGTCTCCGATATTGGTGGTACGACGACCGACGTCGCCGTGATGGAGGCCGGACAGCCGCGGCTTGATCAGGATGGCGCCGTCGTCGGCGGTTACCGAACCATGGTGGAAGCAGTCGCCATGCGCACCTTCGGCCTGGGCGGAGACTCGGAAGTCCGTTTTGACGATCGCGGCCTTACGGCGAAGATCGACCTCGGCCCCCGTCGCCTTGTCCCCTTGAGCCTTGCAGCAGCCCTGCATGGAGCTGCTATCACCGACGTGCTTGAGCGTCAGCTGCGCGCGCCGCATCTCGGTCGCCACGACGGGCGCTTCGCGGTCCGCACCGGCGTTCCCGATCACCTCGCAGCGGGGCTGCTGCCGCAGGAGGCTACACTGTTCCAGAAGATTGGTGCCGTACCGCTGCCGCTCGACCAGCTGATCAGCTTCACCCAGCAGAAGGCGACGCTCGACCGCCTCGTCGCGCGCGGCCTCGTGCATATCTGCGGGCTTACACCTTCAGACGCCATGCATGTCCTCGGGCGTCAGGGACAATGGGATCGCAGGGCCGCCGAACTCGGTATGGCCTTGGCGATCCGCCAGAAGGATGGTTCTGGTCAGCCGATCGCCTCATCGCATGAAGTGCTTGCCCAACGCATTGTCGATCGCCTGACGCGTCAGTCGGCAGATGTCATTCTCTCCGCAGCGCTTGCAGAAGATGGGCTTGCCGACGTCGAGCCTTCGAAATCCATATTGATCGACCGTGCTCTCCGGCGTCAGTCAGGCATTGCCCGCTTCGGCCTCTCCCTCGACCGGCCGCTCATTGGCCTCGGTGCTTCGGCCGGCGTCTACTATCCCGCGATCGCCGAGATGCTGGCATCCGATTTCGCCGTGCCTGAAGACGCCGACGTGGCCAATGCCGTCGGTGCGGTGGTGGGACAGGTTCGCAGCAGCGTGACCGTCACTATTGGCTCCCCCGAGGAGGGACTTTTCATGATCACCGGCGGCGGCGACAGCGAGCGGGCGACGGATGAAGCCGTTGCCCTGGAAAGGGCGAGGACAAGGGCGACCGAACTCGCGCGTGCAAGGGCCGAAGCCAGTGGTGCTGTGGACGTCGTACTGATCATCCGAGAGGAGGTCGATGCGCCCGAGATCGAGGGACGCCGCAAGCTCGTGGAAGCGCGGATCACGGCGACGGCCTCAGGACGTCCGAGGACGGCGCGCGGCTGACTTTCCGTTTTGGAAATAATATTTCGTATTTATGACGGATTGACTGCTAATCGGTTTCAGCCATGCTGCGTGCCAAAGCCAGTTCAGTACAAGGAATGACGTCATGACATCTGTTGAAGCCCACGGCCTTTCGATCGACAAGCGCCTCTACGAATTCATCGTGACCCAGGCGATCCCGGGAACGGAAGTCGAGGCCGATGCCTTCTTCGCCGGCTTCTCACGGATCGTTCACGACTTAGCGCCGAAAAACCGCGCCTTGCTCGCCAAGCGGGATGACCTGCAGGCTCAGATTGACGCCTGGTATCGCAAGAACGGCGCGCCCGCCGATCTCGCCGCCTATGAGAGCTTCCTGCGCGAAATCGGTTATCTTCTGCCCGAAGGTCCCGACTTCAAGATCGAGACGGCCAATGTCGATCCGGAGATTTCGTCGATCGCCGGCCCGCAGCTCGTCGTGCCGGTCATGAACGCGCGCTATGCCCTGAATGCCGCCAATGCCCGCTGGGGTTCGCTTTACGACGCGCTCTACGGTACCGATGCGATTTCCGAGGCTGATAGCGCGGACAAGGGCAAGGGCTACAATCCGGTTCGCGGTGGCAAGGTCGTGGCGTGGGCAAAGTCATTTCTCGACCGGAGCCTGCCGCTCGCCGGCGGCAGCTGGGCCGATGTTACCGGATTCGACTTTGAAAACGGCGCGCTCTTCGTCGAGACGGCCAGCGGCCGGACAGGCCTTTCCAGTCCCGACCAATATGTCGGCTTCAAGCGTGAGAGCGAAAAGGCATACCGCCTCTATTTCCGCACCAATGGCCTGCACACCCTTGTCTTCGTCGATCCGGACAGCCTGATCGGCAAGGACGATCCCGCCGGCATCGCCGATGTCGGGCTTGAATCGGCACTCACCACCATCATGGACTGCGAGGATTCGGTCGCGGCCGTCGACTCCGAGGACAAGATCACTGTCTACTCCAACTGGCTCGGCCTGATGAAGGGCGACCTGACGGAGGAAGTTACGAAGGGTGGCAAGACGTTTACGCGCGCTCTGAGCGGTGACCTTGAGCTCATGGGCGTTGACGGCAGTGCGGTGACGCTGCCGGGTCGATCCCTGATGCTGATCCGAAATGTCGGTCACCTCATGACCAATCCTGCGATCACCGACAAGGATGGCCACGAGGTGCCGGAAGGCATCCTGGATGCCGCGATCACGGCTCTCGTCGCGCTGCATGACATCGGCCCGAACGGTCGCCGGAAGAACTCCCGCGCCGGTTCTATGTATGTCGTGAAGCCCAAGATGCATGGCCCCGAGGAGGTCGCCTTCGCCTGCGAGATCTTCTCCCGCGTCGAAGAACTCGTCGGCATGGCTCCCAACACGATCAAGATGGGGATCATGGACGAGGAGCGCCGCACCACTGTCAATCTCAAGGAGTGCATTCGCGCGGCCCGCGACCGCGTCGTCTTCATCAACACCGGCTTCCTCGACCGCACCGGCGACGAAATCCACACTTCGATGGAAGCGGGCCCGATGATCCGCAAGGGCGACATGAAGCAGGCCGCCTGGATCGCGGCCTACGAAAACTGGAACGTTGATATCGGCCTTGAATGCGGCCTGTCCGGCCATGCCCAGATCGGCAAGGGCATGTGGGCCATGCCCGATCTGATGGCCGCCATGCTGGAGCAGAAGATTGCCCATCCGAAGGCCGGGGCCAACACGGCCTGGGTTCCGTCGCCGACGGCGGCAACGCTGCATGCCACACACTATCACAGCGTCAATGTCGCGGATGTCCAGAACGGCTTGAAGTCACGTCCGCGCGCAAAACTGGCCGATATCCTCTCCGTTCCGGTCGCACCGCGTCCGAACTGGACACCCGAGGAAATCCAGCGCGAACTCGACAACAATGCCCAGGGTATTCTCGGCTATGTCGTCCGCTGGATCGACCAGGGCGTCGGCTGCTCCAAGGTGCCGGACATCAACAATGTCGGTCTAATGGAGGATCGCGCAACGCTCCGCATCTCCGCCCAGCACATGGCAAACTGGTTGCATCACGGCGTGGTGACGGAAGAACAGGTCGTCGAGACGCTGAAGCGCATGGCGATGGTCGTCGATGCACAGAATGCCGGCGACCCGATCTATGTGCCGATGGCGAAGGATTACGACGGCTCGGTTGCCTTCCAGGCGGCGCTTGACCTCGTGCTGAAGGGCAGGGAGCAACCGAACGGCTACACCGAACCTGTTCTCCATCGTCGCCGCATCGAGCTGAAGGCAAAGTCTGCGGCCTGACAGCCGACCTTTGCCGAAACGAAAAGCCCCGCCGGATCGCTCCGGCGGGGCTTTTCGTATTCTGCGTCTGCGCTGCTTACTGCTGAACCACGACCTTGGAGTTCCGGCCCGGCTTGACGCGATTGTAGAGGTCGATCACATCCTGATTCATCATGCGGATGCAGCCCGACGAGGCAGCTGTTCCGATCGATGCCCATTCCGGCGTGCCGTGCAGGCGGAACAGCGTGTCCTGTCCCTTCTCGTTGAAGAGGTACATGGCGCGGGCACCGAGCGGGTTGCGCAGGCCGGGTTCCATGCCCTTTTCGACATACTTGGCGACCTCAGGCTTCCGTTCCGCCATTTCCTTCGGCGGATGCCAGGTCGGCCAGGCCTGCTTCCAGGCGATGTAGGCTTCGCCTTCCCAGGCAAAGCCCTGCTTGCCGACGCCGATACCGTAGCGAACGGCTTTGCCGCGCGGCAGCACGTAATAGAGGAAGCGCTCGCGCGTGTTCACCACGACCGTGCCGGGCTTTTCCGTAGTCGCATAATCGACAATTTGTCGGTGAAACTTCGTGTCGACCTTCTGAATCGGAATCGCCGGCAGGGCATAGCCTGCATCCGTCACCGAACCATAGGAGTCGCTGAAGATCTCGACCTTGGTGGTTTCGGCCACTTCGGCCTTGTCGCCGGTCGTCGTTGTGCAGCCCGCGAGGCCTAGGGACATAACCAGGCCAAGCGCGGTCAAGATGTTGCGGAAGCGCATGATAAAGCTCGTGGGTGATGGCTGAGAGACGGCCTTGTGACCATCTTTGATTATGGTTTATTTTGAATTAATCTCGGCAACGCAAGTGCCGTGCTACAGCCGACTGTGTTCGGCGCTGCAAAATGACTCCGCATTGCTTTTTTGCAACAGACCCTGCCGTGCGGAGTGGAGTTATCCATGACCTTAGTCTCCATCACGGTGAACAATCCCTTAATTGACGGACGTCAGTCCGATCGCGCCATGATGATTCGCCGTGGCGTCCAGATCCTTCTGGCGGAGATGCGTTTTGCCATACTGCCGGAACTGACGCTCTCCAATGGACGTCGTGCCGACCTCATCGCCCTATCCGAAAAAGGCGAGATCTGGATTGTCGAGATCAAATCCTCGATCGAGGATTTTCGTGTCGATCGGAAATGGCCGGATTATCGCCGCTACTGCGACCGATTGTTTTTTGCCACCCACGCCGGTGTGCCTCTCGAGATCTTCCCGGAAGACTGCGGCCTCTTTCTATCGGATGGGTATTCGGGCCACCTGCTGAGAGACGCTCCCGAGCACCGGCTTCCGCCTGCGACGCGGAAGTCGGTTACCCTCGACTTCTCGAGGGCCGCCGCCCAGAGGCTCATGGCCGCGGAATGGGCGGCCCAGCTCAAGTCTGTCTGATTACTTCGGCGCGCGTTTGGCGAGAATACGCTGCAGTGTCCGGCGATGCATGTTGAGACGACGGGCTGTCTCGGAGACGTTCCTCTCGCAACTCTCATAGACACGCTGGATATGCTCCCAGCGGATCCGGTCGGCCGACATCGGGTTTTCGGGGATCTCGGCCTTCTCGCCCGGACGTTGGGTCAGTGCCAGATAGACATCGTCGGCGTCTGCGGGCTTCGCCAGATAGTCGAGCGCCCCGAGTTTGACCGCCGTAACGGCCGTGGCGATATTGCCATAACCTGTCAGAACGATGATCCGTGTGTCGGAACGGCGCTCCCGGATCGCCTCGATAACGTCGAGCCCGGTTCCGTCACCCAACCGCAGATCGACCACGGCATAGGCAGGTGCTGCTTCCTTGACTTTCGCCATGCCCTCGGCGACGGAGCCGGCGAGCTCCACCGTGAAGCCGCGGCTTTCCATGGCGCGCGCCAGGCGACGCAGAAACGGCGCATCGTCATCGACGATCAGCAGCGACGGGTCGGGACCGAGATCGTGACTGCCCGCTGCTTGCGTGCCGGCGGCTGGTTTTGCGACCTGTGATGCTGCGTCTGCCATCTTCTCGTTCCTGCGACTGTTCCAAAAACTTCGCTGCCGACCTTATGCGTGCCAAGACCCTAGAGGTAAAGTCATAACGACGTGTCCAATTCCATGTATTCGCGGGGCCAGATCACCATGACGCGCGCTCCGGATCCTTCTGGGCTGCGATTTTCGAAGCGAAGGCTGGCTCCGGACCGCTCAAGCAGTGTCTTTGCGATGAACAGCCCAAGGCCGAGACCCCCGGCGCGCGTTTCGTTCTGCCTGCTCGTAACATAGGGCTCACCAATTCTTTGCAAGACCCCCGCAGAGAAACCGGCTCCGTCGTCCTCGATCGTGACGGCTACCTCTGCGGCCGTATGCTCCACACTGACCGTCACTTTGGACCTGGCATAATCGACCGCATTCTCGAGCAGGTTGCCGAGACCATAGAGAATGGCGGGATTGCGTGTCCCGACCGGCTCGAGTGCCCGGTCGGACAGCTCGATCAGCTCGACCTTCACCCCGAATTCCCGATGCGGCGCAATGACCTCCTCCATCATCGAGGAGAGCGGCAGCTCGCGCATGTGGGCTTCGCCTTCCGTGGCGAGCGAGGTCAGGCGGCGCAGGATGTCGCGGCAGCGCTCGCTCTGGCTGCGCAGCAGCTGCACGTCTTCGCGATACCGCTCGTCATTTCCGAGATCCCGCTCCATCTCCTTGGCCACCACGCTGATCGTCGCTAGCGGCGTACCCAGTTCATGCGCCGCTGCTGCTGCGAGACCATCGAGCTGATGCAGGTGCTTCTCCCGTTGCAGGATCAGTTCGGTCGCGGTCAGGGCGTCCGCAAGCAGGCTAGCCTCCTGGGAGACGCGATAGGCATAAAAGGCAGCAAAGGCCGTCATCGAGACGATCGAGCTCCACATGCCGAGCTGCAGCAGGGGATGCACCTCGAGCGTGCGACCCTCGAACCAGGGCAGGGGATAGGGTGTGAACGCAAGCAGGGTGATGAAGGCGAGCGCGGTTACAAAAAGCGCGATCGAGTGACGGCTCGGCTGCGACGCAAAGGAGATGATGACGGGAATGCAGATCAGCGGCGCGAACGGATTGTTGAGCCCGCCGGTGATGAAGAGCAGCGCCCCCATCTGGAAGAGATCGAGCGCAAGCACCGCGAAGGCTGCCGCCGGCTCCAGGCGGTAGGTGGGCGGGAACGCCACCGACATCAACGAATTGGCCGCAGCCAGTGCGGCGATCAGCCCCAGACATGTCACGAGCGGCAGGGGAAATTCGAACCAGAGCGCCACGACGAGAATCGTCAGCAACTGCCCCGCCACGGCCACCCAGCGGAGCTTCACCAGGGTTTCGAGACGCAGGCGCCGGCTGCTCGGACCGAATTTGGCTGCCAGATCCATGGTCATCACTATTCCCTGTTCTGCCGCGCCATCAGGTTCCGCGGGGTTTCGCTCGTGTCGTGGGATCTGCCGCAGCAGGGTCCTCTGGCCAGGGATGCTTCGGATAGCGACCACGCATATCGGCGCGCACATCCTTCCACGATCCGCTCCAGAACCCCGGAAGATCTCGTGTTGTCTGAATGGGTCGATGGGCGGGCGAGGTCAACTCCAGAAGCAGTGGCAATTTGCCGCCGCCGATCGTGGGGTGGCTCTTCAAGCCGAAAAGCTCCTGCACTCGGATCTGCAGGACAGGCTCATCGCCCTCGTAGCGGATCGGATGGGATTGTCCGGTTGGCGCGGTGAAATGCGTCGGGACGAGCCGGTCGAGCTCCCGCTGCGATCCTCCAGGGACCAGCGCCATCAGCCCGTCATGCAGGCTACCGGCACTGATCTCCTGGAAGCTCGTCACGCCGGACTGGAAGTGCACGAACCAGTCATCCAATCTCGCGATGAGACCGTCATCGCTGGTATCCGGCCACGGCTCGCCGAGGCTTCGGTAAAGAAAGCCCAGCCTCTGTCGCAACTGGGCCGCCGCCTTCGAGAAGGGCAGGGCGGCGACACCCAGAAGGCGGACCCCTTCGGCAAGTGCTCTGGCAGCATCGTCTCCCTTTGGCTTCGGCAGGGGGCGTTCGTCGAAGATGATCGCCCCCAGTCGCGTCACCCGTCTGGCCCGCACCTGGCGGCTCGCCGTATCGAAGCCGCTTTCCTCCGACGTCGTGATAGCCTTGGGAAGAAGTGTCTCGATGTCGCCATGTGAGGTTTCCGCTGCTGCGAGCACACGCCCCTGCGCTGCCTTGCCGGTCAGATCGGCGATGACAAGCAGCTCGGCACCCGCCAGGCGTTCGGATGCGGGGATTTCTGCTCCCCGGCCATTGGCCATGACGAACCGGCCGCGCCCACCCCTTTGGCGCGCGATCCTGTCCGGGAAGGCGTGGATGAGAAGGGTGCCGGCGGAAACAGGCGCTGTATTGGCATCCTCACGGTGATTGAGGTCGGACGACAGCCTCTGTGCGAGATTACGGGCGTTGCGCGCCCGCTCGCCTCTATCCCGGCGGAACTGCCTCAGGCGTTCATCGAGATCGAGGTCATTGCCGCCAAGTCCCTGTTCGGTGATGAGAACCGCCAACTCTGCGGCGGCCCGGGCTTCGCCATGCTCGGACGCGCCGAGCACCATGGCAGACAGCCGGGGTGGCAGTCCGAAATCCCGCATGCGTCGACCCTTGTCGGTCAATTGCAGCTTTTCGTCGAGCGCCCCGAGCCCGATCAGCAACTGGCGCGCCTCCTTGAGGGCAGCCTCAGGCGGCATGTCGATGAGAAGGAGCTGGCCTGGATCCGCAACCCCCCAATGGGCAAGGTCCAGCGCAAGACCGGAAAGGTCGCTCGACAGGATTTCCGGTGGCGTGAAGGCGGGAAGGGCTGCCGTTTGTCCAGCATGCCAGAGCCGGATCGCAATCCCCGGTTCCGTTCGCCCCGCGCGACCGGCCCGCTGGTCTGCGGAAGCTCGGGACACCCTGACCGTTTCGAGACGCGTGATCCCTGTCGATGCTTCGAACACGGGAAGCCGCTGCAAGCCGCTGTCGATCACCACGCGCACACCGTCGATGGTGATCGAGGTCTCCGCGATCGATGTCGACAGCACGACCTTGCGTTTTCCCGGCGCCGCCGGACGGATCGCCGCGTCCTGGTCCGCCTGGCTCAGCACGCCATAAAGAGGTGTGATGACGACATCCTGCCCGATCCTGTTTTCAAGCCGCTCGACTGTCCGCCTGATCTCAGCCTGTCCCGGCAGAAAGGCGAGGATCGATCCCGTCTCGTCCGCAAGCGTCTTCAGAATGGTCGCGGTGACTGCATCTTCAATGCGCTCGTCGCCCGAGCGGTCCCGGTGGCGTATGTCGACCGGAAAGCTTCGCCCCTCACTAATGATGACAGGTGGATCTTCAAGCAACTGCCCGATGCGCTCGATATCCAGTGTTGCCGACATCACGACGATCCGCAGATCCGGCCTGAGCGCCGATTGGGCATCGAGCGCCAGAGCCAGTCCGAGATCCGCGTCCAGTGACCGTTCGTGGAACTCGTCGAACAGGACGGCGGCCACACCGGTCAATTCCGGGTCGTCGAGGATCATGCGCACGAAGACGCCTTCCGTCACCACCTCGATGCGCGTGCGGTGACTGATCCGGTTGTCCAGCCGCATCCTGTATCCAACGGTCTCGCCGACGCTTTCGCCGAGCAGCCCGGCCATGCGGGACGCGGCGGCTCTTGCGGCAAGTCGCCGAGGCTCCAGCAGGATGATCCGGCCGTCGCCGCGCCAAGTCAGACCGAGCAGATGCAAGGGAACGATTGTCGTCTTGCCGGCGCCGGGGGGCGCCGACAGCACCGCCCGATTGCCCTTTTCGAGAGCCATGCTGAGCTGGTCGAGACGATCGCTGATCGGAAGAAGCGGAAGCGAAGGTGTCACGAAGCTGCACTGTCCTGACTGGCGGTCTCGTAAGCGAGGATCGCGCCGGCAAGATCCTCGAGCGCTGCGCCCACGGATTTAAACAAAGTGATGTCCTCGGCGCTCCGGCGCCCACCATGACCCTTGACCAGCTCCGCCAGTTCCCCCTGGACATGATCTCGGGAGATGGCGCCGGAAGCGATCGGTTGCAGAATATCGCCGGCTTCGGCAAAGGCACCGGCGCGTGTATCGACAAAGACGCGGGCCCGACGAACGGCCTCGTCATCGCTCTCGCGCATATCTTTGGTGAAGGCACCGATCAGGTCGAGATGGCTGCCAGGCTTCAACCACTCCCCCCGGATCAGCGGCGCACGCGACAGGGTCGCGCAGGAGATGATGTCGGCCTGGCGGGCCGCACTTTCCAGATCGGCGGCAACCTCGACGTCAAAGCCGAGTGCCCGGGCCTCGTCCGCCGCGCTCTCCGCCTTCTTCTGATCCCGCCCCCAGACCGAGACCGCCCGAATGGGTCGCACGCGGCTATGCGCTTCAATGAGATTGACGCTGAGCCGACCTGTCCCAACGACAAGCAGACGGGACGCATCCTCGCGCGCCAGATGGCGAGCAGCGAGCGCCGAGGCAGCGGCCGTGCGCCGCGCCGTCAGTTCGCCGCCATCGATCAGCGCAAGCAGTTCACCGGTCTTTCCGGAGGAGAGGAGATAACTGCCGTGGATCGCAGGCAATGATCGCAGATGATTGTCCGGGAAAACCGAAACCAGTTTCACCCCTATATAGTGTCCGGGTTGCCAGGCTGGCATCAGGAGCAGCGTCGCATCGGCTTCTCCGGGCACATCCACCGCATGATGGTGCCGGACTGGCATAACGCAGTCTCCTTGGAACATGGCGTCGAGTGCGTTGATGAGTGTGCTCCATTCAAGGCAATGGCTGGTCTGGTTTTGATCAAGGATAAGCATGCGAGGAGAACTCCGGGATGGGGATGTCAGACACTAGCAAGGCAAGACAGGCTTGCAAACGCATGGAGAGGGTCTGAAGCCGCGCAGGGGACCGCCACACATCTATGGATTCCTGCTGAAATGGTGTCACTTGCCACCAACGATCGGCATCAACGGAAAAAAATATAATATATTCAGTAACATGTCGATTTTTTGCCCTTTTGTGAAAACCGGCTGTTGACGGTTTGCGGGAGTAGCCGTATAAGCCGCTTCACCGAACGAGAGGCGGCGCCGAACGGCCCGCCGGACTGGTTCAGAAAGATCTCGAAATTGGCTGTGATGCTGGTTTTGTTGCCCGGCTTTAGGGTTGGGCGGTAAGGGATTTTGTGACGGTTTTTTACCGTCTGTTTTT
>NZ_FTMQ01000003.1 GCF_900156055.1 Rhizobium sp. RU33A
TAGGTGATCGAGCCCGGGATCGGCTGGACGGAGGCGAAAGCGGCCGAACCGGCTGCGAGGGTGATCAGGGCGGCAGAGATGATGGTCTTCATGGTCTTAGTTCCTTTGTGCGTTCTTGTGTGGCGGCGGCTCGGGGCGGTGGAGAGGGCCGAGCCTGCCGCTGGAGGTCTTTTGCGTCTTCAAGAGGCGCGTTAGTTCAGGCGCTTCGGATTAAGAAGCGTTCGAAACGGTGCGGTTGACGAGGGTCACCGACTTGTCGGCATTGACCTTGTAAACTTCGCGAACGTCGCGGCCGTCACCGTTGGCAAAGGTGTGGAAGAAGGTCGAACCGGCCGGTGCCCGCTCCAGCTGAACATTGGCGTTGTCGTAAGTGATCGAGCCTGGGATCGGCTGGACGGAGGCGAAAGCGGCCGAGCCGGCTGCGAGGGTAATCAGGGCTGCGGAGATGATGGTCTTCATGGTCGTTTTCCTTATCTTGAATTGAGCTCAGCCTCAGGCATTCAGCTCTAGATTGTATTGATGGGTAGCATCTACCCGTGATGAGGATCGTCTATTGTGCCGTCAGTCGTTCGCCATGGAACGGGAGACGATGGAGACGGTCCGGTCTGTATTCACCTTGTAGATCTCATGGACTTCCGTGCCGTTGAGATAGAAGGTGTGGAAGAAGTTCGAACCGGCGGGTGCCTGTTCGAGCCTTGGCTGCGCACCGCCATAGGTGATTGAGCCTGGGACTGGCTCGATCGCGAAAGCGGCCGAAGCGGCTGCGATGGTGGTCAGGAGTGCTGCTGCGATGGTCTTCATAGTGTGTAAGCCTTTAGAACCTTGCTTTATCGAACTGCTCGGTTCGATGATATGTATTTGGCGTATGGCGGTTTGGAAATCAATACCCCTTTGCGCACAATCGAACTGATTGGTTCGGTGAAAGTACCCGGTATCACGGAGGATACTTGAAGGGGGAGGTAAGGAAAAACAGTGGGTTAGTCTGGAAATACACCGTCATTTAACTATGACATACAACGATTATTTTTTGTCATCATCACCCTTTTGTGACAGTTTTGTGGGGTGAAAGGGGGCGATCGCGGATACCCAAGATAGCCGGACAGAGGCACCGCCATCCCGCGTGGATCCCCCGCGAACGGCTTTGCGGCGGCACATCGTGTCAGCCTGATGCAGAGGTCAGCAGAAGCCTGCGACAGGCAAAGAGTTTGCCCCCGAACCACTCTCTGCGGCCGCGAGCGGCCTCCCGCATTTCGTCCCTCGACGATATCGCGACAGAATTTCTCCATGATCCGCATCACCGGTAGCGATTCCAGTTCGCCTCCGCCGCCTAATGCGAGCATTGTTTTGCTATTTTCCGGGCAGCGTTGACTAAGACGACCTTTTGGGTAGTCTTAAATCGTTAACGCCAGAGAGGAGGCACAAATGAAAAAGTGCATTGGGAAAAATCTTGCGGCGTTTCTCGTCGGACTGAGCCTGTCCACCGGCCTTGTGCTGCCGGCAGGCGCTGCGGAGCTTCTGAACGTCTCCTATGATCCGACGCGCGAGTTCTACGCCGAGTTCAACACCGCCTTTGCCAAACACTGGCAGACCGAGGCTGGAGAAACGGTAACGATCAGCCAGTCGCATGGCGGCTCGGGTCGCCAGGCGCGCGCCGTGATGGAAGGCCTTGAAGCCGATGTGGTCACACTCGCCCTGCAAAGCGATATCGACATCATCTCCGAGCGGGCAAAGCTGATCGCGACTGACTGGCGTGCCCGCCTGCCGAACAATTCCTCGCCCTACACCTCGACCATCGTCTTCCTGGTACGCAAGGGCAATCCGAAGGGCATCCAGGATTGGGGCGATCTGGTGAAGGGTGACGTGCAGATCGTCACGCCCAATCCGAAGACCTCGGGCGGCGCGCGCTGGAACTATCTCGCCGCCTGGGCCTGGGCCAACAAGGAATTCGGTGGCGACCAGCAGAAGATCCGCGACTATATCGCCGAGATCTACCGCCGCGCGCCCGTGCTCGATACCGGTGCCCGCGGCTCACTGACGAGCTTTGCCCAGCGCGAGATCGGCGACGTGCTGATCTCCTGGGAAAACGAGGCCTATCTCGCCGGCAAGGAATTCGGCGCCGACAGTTTCGACATTGTCACCCCGTCGTTGTCGATCCTCGCCGAACCGCCGGTCGCCGTTGTTGACGTCAACGTCGACAAGAAGGGCACCCGCAGAGAGGCGGAAGCCTATCTGAACTACCTCTATTCAGCCGAAGGTCAGGCGCTTGCCGCCAAACACTTCTACCGCCCCTCGCGTCCGGATCTCGTGGCCGCAGGCTCCGGCCCCGAACTGCCCAAGCTCGATCTCGCCACCATCGACGATCCGCTTTTCGGCGGCTGGGCCAAAGCGCAGCCGGAGCATTTCGGCGAAGGCGGTGTCTTCGACCAGATCTACCGCCCCTGACGGGCGGCTCCTCCCGAGGCAGGAAGGCGGCTCCGCAAGGGCCGCCTTCTTTGTTTTTAGAGAATGCGTAGCGACAGCCTCTTGCCCTCCAGCCGTCGCCTGTCGTTGCGCCGCAGCAGCTTTTCCGCTACAGAACCTCATCCACAAGGACCCGGTGAAAATCCGGGTGGCTCTTCTGGCCGCCGATCCGCCAGACAACACAGCAACGCAACCATTTTCTTTTCCTGGCCCGAGACCCTCTCGGACCGTTGCAACAACTGTGAAAAATCAACAATGCAAACACTTATCCAGTACCGCCGCGAGTGGTTCTCCAACATCCGTGGCGACATTCTCTCCGGCATCGTCGTGGCGCTCGCCCTCATTCCCGAAGCCATCGGCTTCTCGGTTATCGCTGGCGTCGATCCCAAGGTTGGCCTTTATGCCTCCTTCGCCATTGCCTGCGTAACCGCCTTCGTCGGCGGCCGTCCCGGCATGATCTCTGCCGCCACCGCAGCCACCGCCGTCATCATGGTGACACTCGTCAAGGAACACGGGCTGCAATATCTCTTCGCCGCCACAATCCTGATGGGCGTGATCCAGATCCTCGCCGGCTTCCTGAAGCTCGGCCGCGTCATGCGCTTCGTCTCGCGCTCGGTCATCACTGGCTTCGTCAACGCGCTCGCCATCCTGATCTTCATGGCGCAGCTGCCGGAACTGATCGGCGTGCCGGGCCTGACCTATGCCATGATCGCGGGCGGCCTCGCGATCATCTACCTCTTCCCCTATGTGACCAAGGCGATCCCGTCGCCGCTGGTCGCCATCATCGTCTTGACGACGCTTGCCTGGTGGACCGGCATGGACCTGCGCACCGTCGCCGACCTCGGCGAGCTGCCCTCGACGCTGCCCGTTTTCCTGCTGCCGGATGTGCCGCTCACGCTTGAGACATTGCAGATCATCCTGCCCTATTCGATCACGCTTGCCGCAGTCGGCCTGCTGGAATCGCTGCTGACAGCCCAGATCGTCGACGACATGACGGATACGCCGAGCAACAAGAGCCAGGAATGCATCGGCCAGGGCACAGGCAATATCGCCTCCGCCATGATCGGCGGCATGGGCGGCTGCGCCATGATCGGCCAGTCGGTCATCAACGTCACCTCGGGCGGCCGCGGACGCCTGTCGGCCTTCGTCGCCGGCGCCTTCCTGCTCTTCCTGATCGTGGTGCTCGACGATCTCGTTCGCATCATTCCGATGGCAGCCCTCGTTGCCATCATGATCATGGTCTCGATCGGCACCTTCTCCTGGCGCTCGATCCTCGATCTCCGCCGCAATCCCTGGCAGTCCTCCGTCGTCATGCTGGCAACGGTCGTGACCGTGGTCGCAACCCACGACCTCGCCAAGGGCGTCATCGTCGGCGTGCTGCTCTCCGGCATCTTCTTCGCCGGCAAGGTGGCAAAACTCTTCCGCGTCACCCGCCATAGCGAAGAAGCCTCCGGCGCCGTTACCTACCGCGTCACCGGCCAGATCTTCTTCGCCTCGGCCGAGAGCTTCATCCACGCCTTCGATTTCTCGGAGAGGGCAAGCAAGATCGTCATTGACGTGACCGCCGCCCATCTCTGGGACATCACCGCCGTTGGCGCGCTCGACAAGATCGTCTTGAAATACCGCAAGGCCGGCATCGAGGTCGAGGTCCTCGGCTTCAACGAGGCAAGCGCCGACATGGTCGACCGCTTCGCCCTGCACGACAAGGACGAGCGCCTCGCAGCCAGCGCTGCCTTGCACTGAGCTGCCTTGCACTGAAATGAGGGCAGGGGCGCCGGGAAACCGGCGTCCTTTCCCGACCTCACCTTGCGATCAAGCAAAGGTGAGGTCGCAAATCCGGATCCGCGCACTACCCTTGAGAGTAGCTGTGACCAAATCTGGAGACAATCATGACCCGCGCACGTTCCCTGCCGTCCATGCCCAAGTCCATGCCCAAGTCCACGCTGTCCCTCTCGGCCCTGGCCGGCGCCGCACTCTTTGCCGGTGCCGCCCTGGCCCATCACGGCTGGTCCTGGGCCGAGGCCGACCAGATCGACCTGACCGGCACAATCACCACCATCTCCTTTGCCCCGCCGCATCCGACGCTCGAACTGGAGACAGCAGAAGGCTCCTGGCGCATCGAACTTGGCAATCCGAACCAGACCCAGCGCTCCGGATTCGTCGAGGGCGTCGTCGCTGTCGGCGACGAGATCACCGTGCGCGGCAACCGCTCGCTCGATCCGGATGAAAAGCGCCTGAAGGCGGTGCGTGTCGTCGTCGAGGGCAAGAACTACGACATCTATCCAAGCCGCATCGTGACCAACTGACGGCATGGAATGGCTGGCAGCTCTTGGCGAGACGTCTGTGGCGCGGGCGCTGATCCGCTCGCCTACGCTCTACATCTTCGCCAATGCCGGCCATATCCTGTCGCTGGCCATGCTGATCGGCGCAAGCGTATTCCTCGATCTACGTCTGCTCGGCCGGTTCAAGAGCCTCCCGCTCGCCGAAACGGCCGAACTGTTCTCGCGCATTGCAGCCGTGGCCCTTGTCTGCGCCGTGCTGACGGGGGCGATCCTGTTTTCCGTGCGTCCGGTGGAATATGCCGGCAACACAGCCTTCTTGATCAAGCTCCTGCTCGTCGGGCTCGGAACGGCCAATGCCGTCTCTCTTCATCTCTCCCGTGACTGGGCCGAGATGATCGTCGGAAAACAGGCCTCGCTTCGGCTAAAACTCGGGGCTGTCTTCTCGCTGACGATCTGGCTGTCGGCCGTCCTCGCCGGCCGCTGGATCGGCTTCCTCTGAAAGTCTCCGGTCTGAGACTTCGTGCCCTCGGTCCACCCGAAAATGACGGTTGTCAGCTTGTTTGCGCAGCAACCGAGTGGTGTTACTCTGCGACCGTTGTTTCGGGGGATTTCAACATGCCACAACTTTCCATCTGGTACTTCCGCACGGCCATTCTGTTTCTGATCGCCGGCATCTGTCTTGGCCTCTACATGTCGATCACGCACAAGTTCGAGGCGACGGGCGCGCATGCGCATATCAACCTGCTCGGCTGGGTGACGATGGCGATTTTCGGCATCTACTATGCGCTGAACCCGGTACAGGCCGCGAGCCGCATCGCCAGGATCCAGTATATGCTCTACACGCTGGGCATCCTGGTCATGGCACCTTCGCTGTTCCTGATGCTGACCGGCAATCCGGCGCTCGAGCCCGTCGTCGCAATCTCCTCGCTGGTGACTTTCGCAGGCGTTCTGCTTTTTGCAGTGATCCTGTTTAGCAGGAAGGCGTGACGGACGAGCGGGCGTTTCCGTTCTGCCACCGTGCGAGCGCCTCCAGCCCCGCAGGTGTCAGCCCATAGACGCCGCGGTCCACCCGTTCGAACCAGCCATAGACATTGCCCTGCAGGATCTTGCCTGCCTCGGGAACGCTCGCCCTGATGTCGCGCACCTTCTTCGGACCTGCGGCAAGCGCCGCCGCGCAGCCCAGCGCTTGCTGGCGATAGGCGGTCATTTGCGGTATGCGCGTGCTGCCGCCGATGACCGGATCCCCTCGGCGCTTCTGGTGCTCGCGCATCAGGCGAGAGCGCCGTTTCGGATTGGTCCGCGGCATCGGCGTGACGGATGCGACGATGACATTGACCGTGCCGTTGTCGGCAACGCCGAGCATGCCGATGCCGAGCCTGCGGCAGAGATCGCGGTAGCGTTTGTCGCTCTCGCGGCCCTTGCCCTTGGCCGAAATGCGCGCAGCGATCCAGAGCTCGTCGGCGACGGATGCACGATCGACAGCCTGCAGGATGAGTTCGAGATTGAAACTGAGCTTCAGCTCGCAGACGACCATAACGGGTGGATCCTCGTCGCTGAGGCCCACGAGATCACAGCCGCCGATCTCGCCCTTCACGGTGTAACCCGCCTGTTCGAGGAAGGCTTTGACGGGAGCGTAGAGCGAGGTTTCCATGGAACTCGGGATCAGGTTGCGCAAGAGCTGACACATAGAGCACGTCCAGCAAAAGTGCGTTAGCGGTTTTGCGTCCAGACTGCGTAAAAACAAATAGATAGAGCATCTCCGGTGATCTCGTATCACCGGAGATGCTCTAGCCTGCTTTGTCGGTGAGCGTCATCAGGAAATCGCATGTGCGACGCAGGAAACGGGTGGTTCCTCCGGTCTTGTCCAACGATCCTTGGACCCTGTGTCTGAAAGGAAGTCCCGCATGAAACCTGATTTGACAGACGACAATGCCCGCTGGCAGGCAGTCCGCATCCGGGACGCTGCGATGGACGGCCTCTTTGTCTACGGTGTGCTCTCGACCCGGATCTTCTGCCGTCCGTCCTGTCCATCGCGTCCGGCACGGCGAGAGAGCCTCGTCTCCCTTCAAACGCCTGAAGCCGCCCGTGAGGGCGGCTTCAGGGCCTGTCTGCGGTGTCGTCCGGACCAGCCCGAAACCTGGGCCGAGCGGCTCTAACGCCTTCTCACACCAGGAAGATCGAGATGATCGGAAAGGCCGTCAGAAGCACGATGCGGAAGACATCAGCGCCGACGAAGGGCACGATACCCTTGTAGGTCTCACGGATCGGCACGTCGCGCGACATGGCCGATATGATGAAGAGATTTAAGCCCACCGGTGGCGTTATCATGCCGATCTCGGCGACCATCAGCACCAGGATGCCGAACCAGATGGCAAAGTGCTCCGGGCTCATGCCGAAATCCATCGCCGTCACGATCGGGAAGAAGATCGGGATGGTGAGCACGATCATGGAGAGCGAGTCCATGATGCAGCCGAAGATGATGTAGAGCACGAGAATGATGATCAGCACGGTCATCGGTGCAAAGCCCTGTGCCGTCACCCATTCCGCGCCCACTTGCGGCAGGCGTGAGAAGGCGAGGAAGGAGTTGAACACCGAGGCGCCGAGAATGATGAAGAAGATCATGCCGGTGGAAACCGCCGTCTCCTTGAAGCAGGCCGCGAGCGACTGGCGGTCGAGACCGCCATTGGCAAAGGCAACGAGGCCGGCACCCACGGCACCCACGGCGGCGGCCTGCGTCGGCGTGAACCAGCCGAGATAGATGCCGCCGACGACCGCAAAGAAGATCGCGACGACCGGCCAGACGGCAATCAGGGCAGGGACGCGGTCCTTCCAAGGAATACGCGGTGCCTGGCCTGCACTTTCCGGCTTCAGACGGACATAGATGGCGATGACGACGAGATAGGAGATCGCCGCGATGATCCCCGGCACGAAGGCTGCGAGGAAGAGCTTTGCAATGTTCTGCTCGGCGAGGATCGCATAGATGACCAGCACGACGGAGGGCGGGATGAGGATCCCGAGCGTGCCGCCGGCGGCCAGCGTCGCGGTTGCGAGCCCGCCGGCATAGCCGTTGCGCTTCAGTTCCGGAAGCGCCACCTGCGCCATGGTCGCAGCGGTCGCGAGCGATGAGCCGCAGATCGAGCCGAAGCCGGCAGACGCTCCGATCGCCGCCATGGCAACCCCGCCCTTGCGATGGCCGACAAAGGCCGCCGCCGCGTTGAACAGGGCCTGGCTCATGCCGCCGCGGGCCGCGAACTGGCCCATCAGCAGGAAGAGCGGGATGATCGACAGCGAGTAATTCGCGTTCGTGTTCCAGGCCAGAACCTTCATCTGCGCCAGGATTGGCGTCCAGCGGTCGAGCACCAGATAGGTGCCGACGATGCCGGTCGCCAGCATGGCGGCGCCAATCGGCACGCGCAGGAAAATCAGCAGAATGAGGACGGGAAAAGACCAGAGGCCGATTTCAATGCTGCTCATCAGTGCGCTCCCATCGCAGCGACGATCGTCTTGCCGCGGCGGATGTCGCGGATATCGGCAGCGATCACATACAGGCAGACGAGGAGATTGGCGACAAGAAGGGCAAGCGCGATGGCAAAGCCCCACCAGACAGGCAGAAGAAGCAGCGGCGTGGTTTCGCCATTGCCGAACTTGTCCATGGTGCCGATGGCATGGCGCCAGGTGACGAGCCCGATCAGGATGGCGATCACGATGTCGCCGATGAGCTGCGTCCAGTTCATCGCCTTCGGGCCGAAGGCAGAGATCAGGATGTCGACGCCGACATGACCACGCTTCAACTGGCAAAAGGGTAGGAAGGCAAAGACCGCGAGGCCGCACAGCGCTTCGACCAGTTCGATTTCGCCGGGCAGGGGGCGGATGGTGACCGAGCCGACGATCGAGGCGACGGTCAGCGCGCAGGCAACCACGAGACAGAAGCCGCCGAACAGGACGAGGGCGGAGGCCAGGCTATGGCAAGCCCGCTCCAATCGTTCGAAGCTGGTGGAAACAGCAGTCGCCATCAGAATGTCCTTTGAAAGTCTGTGCAAAGGGTCCGGGCGCCTTCCGACAAGCGCCCGGACAAGGCGGGGAGGTTATTGGGTATTGGCCTGGATGAGCGAAAGCGCGTCGTTGTAGAGCGTCGTGCCGTCGAGACCCTTGCCGTCCATTTCGGCGATCCAGGCCTTGGTCACGGCTTCGCCCGCAGCCTTCCAGCGTGCAGTCTCGGCTTCATCCAAGGCGATGATCTTGTTGCCGTTCTTCTCGGCAATATCCTTGCCGCGGATATCGCCTTCATCCATGGCCTGTCCGAAGAGACGTGCGAGTTCCTTGCCGGAATTGTCGTCGATCACCTTCTTCAGGTCGTCCGGCATCGCGTCATAGCTGTCCTTGTTCATCGCGAACACGAAGGTGCCGGTGTAAAGTCCATTCGGACCGGAGAAGCCGGTGTGGTTCGGCGCGAGTTCGGCGATCTTGATCGCGGGCGTCACTTCCCACGGGACGACCGAGCCGTCGATGACGCTCTTGGACAGGCTTTCCGGGACGGCCGTGACCGGCATGCCGACGGCAGACGCGCCCATGGCTTCGAGCATCTGGTTGATCACCTTCGAGGTGCCGCGCAGCTTCAGCCCCTGCATGTCCTCGAGCTTTTCGACCGGCTTGGAGGCGATGGTGTGGATGAGGCCTGGACCATGGGTGTGGACCGCCAGCACGTGGTAGTCGGTCAACTCGTCCTTGAGGTGCTTCTCGTAATATTCCTGGAAGGCGACCGAGGTGGCCTCGGCTGTCGTCACCATGAAAGGAAGCTCGAAGGCTTCCGACTTCGGGAAGCGGCCGGGGGTGTAGCCGAAGAGTGTCCAGGTCAGATCGACCACGCCATCCTTCACCTGGTCCACGAGGTCGGCCGGTCTGCCGCCGAGCTGCATGGCAGGATAAAGCTCCACGGCGATGCGGCCACCGGAATCGGCCTGGATCTTCTCGGCCCAGGGCTGCAGCACCTTGGCCGGGATCGTCGCCTGTGGCGGCAACATCTGGTGAAGCTTGAGGGTAACGTCGGCGGCGAAGCTGGCGGACGCCATCATCGACAATGCGGCACCGGACAGTCCGGCGATAAGAAACTGGCGCAACATGATTTCCTCCCATGTCTTGTTGATCTGGAAAAACCGACCGGCTCGAGGCAACAGAGCAATCAGAAAACATGACTAGCCAAGTCATGTAAAGATCGCGTCGCCCGGTTCCTCACTCCCATCCGGCAGACTCTTCCTTGTCAGTTATGATTACAGATGGGATGCGGGCACGCAAATAATTATGTGGCCGGAAACCATAACCAAACATGTATGGATTGCGCTGTTCAAAGTCGCGCTTTGCAGCCGCTTGCCGCGATCGTGACGACGGGCCGGCTACCGGGCCTTGGCTCCAACCTCGTCTCCGGTTATAGCTCGCCGCTCCGGCCCGGTCATGACGACGTGTGGCGGGCGATTGTCGATCTGCAAGGATGATCCCGGATGCGTCTTCTTTCCTTCGGCCCCCACCAGCGGTCACGCGCGGCCTTCGTGGCGCTCTGCCTGCTTTCGGCTACGGGGCTCAGTGCCTGTGCCGGCCGTCCGGGGCCGGAGACGCTCGGCACGGTGGCGCTGGGTGACTACAAGCCCAGTCGGGTCGAAACGCTCTACACGGTAACCACCCGTGATCGTGCCCAGCCCGGCGAGAACGTTTTCACCACAACCAAGACCCGCGAGCCCAATTACGCGAGCTTTGCTGTCTCCATCCCGCCGAACCATCAGCCGGCCAATATCGAATGGCCGAAGCCCGGCCGTAAGGTCGATCCGAAGACCGATTTCGCCGTCGTGTCGCAGTCGGTGCTGGATCGCCCCGGCCTCCTGCAGGCAATCCGCGCCCGAGAGGCTGCCCCGCCCGTCGTCTTCGTGCACGGCTACAACTACAATTTCCAGGAAGCGCTGTTCCGACTTGCCCAGCTGAAGACGGATAGCAATCTCGACGGCACGCCGGTGCTGTTCTCCTGGCCGTCTCTCGCTGCGCTGCCGGCCTATGTCGCCGACAAGGAAGCGGCTACCTATTCCCGCGATGCGCTGGCGGACCTGCTGGCCGACATGGTGCGTGCACGAAACGGTGAGGTCGACGTCTTCGCCCATTCCATGGGCGGCTGGCTGACGGTCGAGGCCCTGCGACAGTTGAGACTGCAGGGCAAGGGGGACGTTCTCGATCGACTGAGGGTCATCATGGCAGCGCCCGACATCGACGAAGATGTCTTCACGGCCCAGCTCGACGTCATCGGTCGCATGCGCATCCCGATCACCATTCTCGTCTCGCCGGACGACCGGGCGCTGCAGGTGTCAAGCATTCTCGGCGCCGGTACCCAGCGTGTCGGAGCGCTGGACGCGCGCAATCCCGAAGTGGCAGAAGCGGCCAGGCGCTATGGCATGACGGTCATCGATATCTCTTCGCTCGAATCCGTCGATGCGACCAATCATAACCGCTTCTTCGATGTGAAGCAGTTGGCCGCGACCCTCGGCAAGCCGAACTCGAGCGCGACGCTTGGCGATGCCGGCGCCTTCGTGCTGGACGCCGCCGCCCAGACAGTGTCCAGTCCCTTCTCGCTCGCCGCCCGGGTGTTGCGTCAGCAATGACGGTGCGCTGAGCGGAGCTATGGGTGCATTGCAACGCGACGTGCGCAGGTCAGTCCCGCGTCATCAAAGGACCTTTACCGGTCGCTCACTTCCCAGCGCGGGTTGATCCACGGTTCCTGATTGGAACGGGGCAGGGGCTGCCTGCCCAGGATATGGTCCGCCGCCTTCTCCCCCGTCATGATCGAAGGGCCGTTCAGATTGCCATAGGTGACATGCGGGAAGATCGAACTATCCGCCACGCGCAGGCCTTCAACACCGATCACCTTGGTCGTCGGATCGACAACCGCCATCGGATCATCCGCGCGGCCCATCTTGCACGTGCCGCAGGGATGATAGGCGCCTTCCAGATGTTCCCGAAGATAGGCGTCTATCTCCTCGTCCGACTGCACCTTCGGCCCCGGCGCCACTTCCGCCTCGCGATAGGGATCGAAGGCCTTCTGGGCAAAGATTTCGCGGGTGACACGCACCGCATGGCGGAACTTCACCCAGTCCTCCGGGTCGCTCATATAGTTGAAGCGCAACACCGGCGTATCCTTCACGTCAGGCGAGCGCAGCGTCACCGAGCCGCGCGACTTAGACATGTTGTAGCCGACATGCGCCTGGAAACCATGCCCGCCCACCGCCGACTTGCCGTCATAGGAGATCGCGATCGGCAGGAAGTGATACTGGATGTCGGGCCATTTGACCCCCGCCGCCGATCGGATGAAGGCCGCCGCCTCGAACTGGTTGGAGGTGCCCAAGCCCTTCTTGAAGAACAGCCACTGGGCGCCGACGATCCCCATCCAGAACCAGTTGTTCTTCGAATGCAGCGTGATCGGCAGCTTCGACTTGAACTGGTGGTAATATTCCAGATGGTCCTGCAGGTTCTGCCCCACGCCCGGACGGTCTGCGACGACCGGAATGCCCATCTCCTGGAGATGCGCGGCAGGCCCGATGCCCGAGAGCATCAGGATCTTCGGCGAGTTGAAGGCTGAGGCCGCAACGATCACCTCGCGGTTCGCCCTGACGATTTCGATCTTGCCGCCGATCTCGACCTCGACGCCGACGGCGCGGGTGCCCTCCATCACGACCTTTCGGGCATAACAGCGGATCAGCGAGACATTCGGCCGTTTCAGAGCGGGTTTCAGATAGGCATTCGCCGTCGACCAGCGCCGCCCCTGCCAGCTCGTCTGCTCCATCAGGCCGAAGCCTTCCTGTTGCCGGCCGTTATAGTCTTCGGTGACCGGGAAGCCTGCCTGCCGCCCGGCCTCGATGAAGGCGCGGTAAAGCGGGTTCTTCACCTCGCCGCGCCGCACATGCAGCGGCCCGTCGGTCCCGCGCCAGCCCTCTTCGCCGCCATGCGAACTTTCCTGTCGCTTGAAATAGGGCAGCACGTCGGCATAACCCCAGCCGGTGGCGCCCATCTCTTCCCAGCGGTTGAAATCCTCCGCGTGGCCTCGCACATAGACCATGCCGTTGATCGACGAGGAACCGCCGATCACCTTGCCACGCGGCGCAATCATCCGGCGATTGTTCAAATGCGGCTCGGGCTCGGTCATGTAGCCCCAGTTGTAGCGCTCCATGTTCATCGGATAGGCAAGCGCAGACGGCATCTGCACGAAGGGTCCGATGTCCGACCCGCCGAATTCCAGCACGATGACCGTGTTCTTGCCGTCCTCCGACAGGCGGTAGGCCATGGCAGCCCCTGCTGAGCCTGAGCCGATGATGACGAAATCTGCGCTTTTCATGCCTATCCCCAAAACAAACTTGCCCTAGTGCGCCCGTTCACCTCTCGTCCTCGTCCCCAGGGAGCAGAGCGGATCGCGCGACGGCGGCGTCTCAACACCCTCCCCTTGAGGGGGAGGGTCGGCACGCAGTGCCGGGGTGGGGTGATCTTGACGCTGGATCAGTGTTGCCCGTCACCCCCACCCGCGCGTGCCGCGCGACCTCCCCCTCAAGGGGGAGGTGGAGGATCAATACGGCGCCTCGCACTTACCCATGCCGACATAAACCGTCTTCAGTTCGGAATAATGCTCCAACGCTGCTGCCGAATTCTCGCGGCCGAAGCCCGACTGCTTCGAACCACCAAAGGGGATTTCGACCGGGCAGAGATTATAGGTGTTGATCCACAGCGTGCCGGCCTCCAGCTGATCCACGACCCGGTGCGCGCGGGAGAAATCCGATGTGAACACACCGGCCGACAGGCCGAATTCGGTGGCGTTCGCGCGTGCGATCACCTCCGCCTCGTCCTCGAAATCGAGCACGCACATGACAGGCCCGAAGATCTCTTCGCGCGCAATCGTCATGTCGTCGGTGACATCGGCAAACACCGTCGGCTGGATGTAGAAACCTTCGCCGGTGACGCTGTTGGGAATGCCGCCGCCGGTGACAAGCGTCGCGCCCTCTGCCTTGCCCTTGTCGATATAGGACAAGACCTTCTCGCGCTGCGCGAGCGAGACCATCGGCCCCATCTGGGTTGCCTCGTCCTGCGGATCGCCGATCAGGATCGCCTCGGTGCGTGCCTTCAGCCGTGCCAGGAAGGTCTCCTTGATCGCCTTGTGCACGAAGACGCGCGTGCCGTTCGAGCAGACCTGACCGGTCGAATAGAAATTGCCCAGCATCGCGCCCGAGATCGCGCTGTCGATATCGGCATCGTCGAAGACGACGATCGGCGACTTGCCGCCCAGTTCCATGGTCACGTGCTTGAGCTGCGAGGCAGCCGCCCCCGCCACCTTGCGCCCCGTCGGCACGGAGCCGGTCAGCGACACCTTGGCGACATCGGGATGGCTGACCAGCAACGGCCCGGTCTCGCGGTCGCCCTGGATGACATTGTAGACACCCTTCGGCGCACCGGCCTCGATCAGGATCTCGGCGATCTTGAGTGCACCGAGCGGCGTGACTTCCGACGGCTTGAACACAATCGCATTGCCGGCGGCAAGCGCCGGTGCACCCTTCCAGCAAGCGATCTGCTGCGGATAGTTCCAGGCGCCGATGCCGACGACCACGCCGAGCGGCACGCGCTTGGTATAGGCCCAGTCGCCGCCAAGCGGGATCTGGCTGCCATTCATGGCAGTCGCAATGATGCCGCCGAAGAATTCGAAGCTGTCAGCACCAGACGTCGGGTCGGCCACGATCGTCTCCTGGATCGGCTTGCCGGTGTCGAGCGTCTCGAGCTCGGAAAGCTCGCGATTACGCTCCCGCATGATCTCGGCGGCCTTTTTCAAGACGCGCCCGCGCGCCGCCGGGCTCCAGGACGCCCATTCCTTCTGCGCCCGCTTGGCGGATGCAATCGCCTTCTCGATGATATCAGGCGTTGCCGTATGCAGCCGTGCGATCACTTCGCCGGTCGCCGGATAGATGCTCTCGATGACGGTGCCGTCGGTATCCTCGACATACTCGCCGTCGATGAAGTGAGAGGCTTGCGGTTGGGCTTTCATGTCCTGTCTCCAGACGGGTGTTTGCTGTCCACCTCCCCCTTGAGGGGGAGGTCGCCGCTAAGCGGCGGGTGGTGGTGATCTTCTGCTGTCGTTTCGTTCAGTCTGCGGCGCTCATGCTTCACCCCACCCCGGACCTTTGGTCCGACCCTCCCCCTCAAGGGGAGGGTGGGAGGCGAGCTGCCCCGTCACATAATCCTCGACCAATGCGACAGAGGCATCAATCGAAAGCGGCGCTGCCTTCAGAGACTGGCGGATATAGAGCCCGTCGATCATGGCGGCAGCACCTTCGGCGATGCGGTTCGCGTCGGCGGGTCCACAAAGCGGCTTCAGCCCGGACATCAGGTTCGACTGCAGCCGCCGGGCATAGAGCGCCAGCAGCCGGCGAACCTCTTCCGAGCGCTGCGCCTCCGAATAGAAGGCAAGCCAGGCGGCGACCACCTGTTGGTCGAACTGGTCGGCATTGAAGGAGATGCGGATCACCGCTGAGACCCGTTCCCGCGGCGTCTGCGCCCGGCCGAGCGCCTCGACTGCATCCGTCCGCAATTGCCGCAGCAGCGAGCGGATGGTCTCGATCAGCAACCGGTCCTTCGAGCCGAAATAGTGATGCGCCAGCGCAGGAGAAACACCCGCCTCGCGCGCGATCTCCGACATGGTGACTGTCAGCGAGCCGTGATGGCCAATCGTCTTCAACGCGGCATCGACGAGCGCTTTGCGGCGCACTGGCTCCATTCCGACCTTTGGCATCCGGCTTCTCCTGTCTTGCCACATGATAATTTTGATTGACTGATCAATCAATAAAAAAGTCTTTGACGCCGCCCCGCGAGACAGGAGAGCTCGACCGTTAACGGTAAAGCGTGCCGAGGAAGCTGGGCCGCGAAGCTGCGATCCCGTTGCGTGGCGACCCGGGACGGCACACCGGACCGCCTGCGTTTCATGGCCTTTCGCCTTATGATCCGGGCAGACAGCGGCCATTCCGTCAGTTGTTGTGCCGTGAAACTTTCATCCCATTGTCACACTACGGAAAGCCTTTATTGACGATTGGTCCGCCACATTTCCGCCCATAAAAACAAATGCATACTGGGAGTATCGCGTATGGGTGCGGGGGTCGCGGAAGATTTGGGGGCGCTCAGGCGTTTTGCCTCTGACCAGCTCGTCACACTGGCCAAGCTCGTCGTGGAAAACGCCTTCCAGCCGATCGTCGAGGTCGGCACAGGTGCTGTCTTCGGCCATGAGAGCCTGATGCGCGGCCATGACAGGATCGGCTTCGAAAGCCCGCTCGACCTGCTCGACCAGGCGGCCTCGACCGGCCAGCTTCTCGCCCTCGAACAGATGGTCGCAAGTCGGGCGCTTGCCAAGTTCGCGACCCTGCCGGATTGCGCCGGCGCCACCCTTTTTCTCAATCTCGACGTCCGCCTGATCCCCGACGGCAATGCGCTGGTCGACACCCTGCTCGACCAGCTGCGCAAGGCCCATGTGCCGCCGTCCTCCGTCTGCTTCGAGCTTTCCGAGCGTTTCGACAACACCCGTGTCCCGGAATTCGCAGCCCTGGTCGAGCGCCTGCGCCGCTCCGGCTTCAAGCTCGCCATCGATGATTTCGGCGTCGGCCATGGCGAGATGAAGCTGCTCTGCGACTATCCCGTCGACTATGTGAAGATCGACCGCCATTTCATCGCCGGCCTCGACAGCAATCCGCGCAAACGCCACCTCGTCAAGAACATCGTCAACTTCTGCCATGTTCTGGGTGTGCGCGTGATCGCCGAAGGCATCGAGACGGAAGGGGAATTCCTCGCCTGCCGCGAATTCGGCGTCGATCTGGTTCAGGGCTGGTATATCGCCCGCCCCAGCACAATCGTCTCGGAGCTGAAAAGCGCCTTTCCCCATCTCCAGGATGTCGGCAAGGCCCGCCGCGCCACCCAATCGCTCGATGAGATCCTGATCCGCAAGCAGATCGAGACACTGCCCACCGTATTCGAGCACGAGAACATCGACCACGTCTTCGATCTCTTCCGCCGCAATCCCGGCCAGTCCTTCTTCCCCGTGCTCAATGCCAATGGCGAGCCCCGCGGCATCATCAACGAGCGGCATCTCAAGGAATACATCTACCAGCCCTTCGGCCGGGATCTCCTGAAGAACAAGCTCTACGAGCGCTCCATCTCGCATTTCGTTGACCGCGCCCCGATCGTCGGCCTGGATGCCGATGCCGAGCGGTTGATGACGATGTTTGCCAATATGGAAGGCTCGGACTGCGTCATCCTGACGGAAAACATGCGCTATGCCGGCGTCGTCTCCGCCGCCTCGCTGATCCGCATCATGAGCGAGAAGCAGCTGAAGACCGCCCAGGACCAGAACCCGCTGACGAGCCTGCCCGGCAATCGCGCCATCCGCGATTTCATGCGTTCCGCAGCGCTGGATGGCGATGGCGCCCGCTTCTTCTGCTACTGCGACTTCGACCACTTCAAGCCGTTCAACGACCATTACGGCTTTCACCAGGGCGACCACGCGATCTCGCTCTTTGCCGCTCTCCTGCGGCGCTATTTCTTCTCTGAAGGCGATTTCCTTGGCCATGTCGGCGGCGATGATTTCTTCATCGGCGTCACTGACTGGTCCCGCGAGGAGCTGACCGAAATCCTCGACCGTCTGCTGTCGGATTTCCACGACGACGTTATCGACCTCTATTCCGAAACCGATCGCCAGACCGGCCACATCAAGGGCCTTGATCGCCAGGGTCTCGAACGTGATTTCCCCCTGATGCGCTGCTCGATCGGCGTGCTGGAACTCCCCGCCGGCCTCGTCATCGACGATGTCAGCCGCATCAGCGGCGAGATCGCGGATTTGAAGAAGCAGGCGAAGGAGAATGAGGGTGGGCTGTCCTTCGGATTGATTGATGGTTGAAAGCAGCTGTCGCCGCTGCGATCCGTGGAAGACATGGCGACGCCGGTCTATGGTGGGCCATGCCCTTAACCAGTCAGATTGTGCCTTATGATCCCGAATGGCCGGTCCGCTTTGAAAGAGAAGCGGCCAGACTGAGGTCGACATTCGGGTTTGGCCGGTTCGAGATCCACCATGTCGGCAGCACGGCGGTGCCGCGCCTTTCCGCGAAACCCGAGATCGACATTCTGGCAGTCTATCATGGGGCAGAAATCTCCGCCTCGACGGAGCAACAGCTCAAGGATCTCGGATATCGACGTGGCGGGGATCTGACGCCGGGTCACCACTTTTTCAAACGCGACATTGACGGTCTGAGGACCCATAAGCTTCACGTGATCCAGGCGTCTCACGCGAAGATCGCGCATCTGCTGACATTTCGCGACAAATTGCGGGCCAACGAGGTCCTGCGCAGCGAATATGAGCGATTGAAGATTCGGCTGGAGCGCGAGAATATCTCCGGCATACGCGAATATCTTGATGGCAAGGAGCCGTTCATAGATGCCGTTGTCGCGGGTCGACAGTTTGAAGTTGAAGCGAAAGGCTTGGCGACGACGCCGATTTGCGTTGCAGTCGAAGCGGCGGACCAGCCGGATATAGACCGCTTGCTTGCGATATCGGATGCCGTCGCTGCACGTCTCTATCCCGGCGAGTTCCGGCGGCCACTCACAGGACGAGCGCTGGCAGACACTGAAGCTCGTATGTTCGTCGCCCGCGATGCTTCCCGTCAGGCGCTCGGCTGCGCCGCCCTGATCGACCTGCCCGACGGCATAGCCGAACTCAAGCGCATGATCGTTGACCCTCAACATGCCGGGCAGGGTGTCGGTCGCAAACTCCTCCTCGGTCTCCTGCAAACGGCGAAGGAGCGCGGCATCCGCTCCGTGGTGCTCGAAGTCGGCATCCGCAATGTCGAGGCGCGCCGGCTCTACGAAAGCGTCGGTTTCCGCGACCGCGGCCCTTTCGGGAGCTACGAACAGACCCCCATCGCTACCTTCCTGCAGATCGAACTCTAGGATCCGCCCGATCGCCCGATACCATTTGTCACGTCGGACAAAGGGCCTCCTTTTCATCGCATTTCAGAGGCTCTATGCCTCACCTTGAGCAATTGATCCGAGGAACCCGCCCATGTCTCTGCCCGCCACCATGCGCCATGTCGACCTGCCCACCCATGGGGGTCCGGAGGTCATGCACCTCATCGAGGGGCCGCTGCCGAGCCCGAGGCCCGGCGAAGTGCTGGTCAGGGTCGAGGCATCAGGCGTCAACCGGCCGGATGTCGCCCAGCGCCAGGGCGCCTATCCGCCGCCTAAGGATGCAAGCCCCATTCTCGGCCTGGAGATCGCAGGCGAGATCGTCGGTCTGGGTGCCGGCGTCACCGATTTCCAGCTCGGCGACCGCATCTGTGCGCTGGCAAACGGCGGCGGTTACGCCGAATATTGCGCCGTGCCGGCAAGCCAGGCCATGCCGTTTCCGAAGGGATACGATGCCGTGAAGGCGGCAGCACTGCCGGAAACCTTCTTCACCGTCTGGGCCAATCTCTTCCAGATGGCCGGGCTGACCGAAGGCGAGACCGTCCTCATCCATGGCGGATCCTCAGGCATCGGCACGACGGCCATCCAGCTCGCAAAGTCCTTCGGCGCAACCGTCTACACCACCGCCGGCTCGGCCGAAAAATGCGCCGCCTGCATGGATCTCGGTGCAGCAAGGGCGATCAACTACAAGGCCGAGGATTTCGTCGAGATCGTCAAGGAAGAGACCCAAGGCAGGGGCGTCGATGTCGTGCTCGACATGATCGGTGCTGCCTATTTCGACCGCAACCTCCAAGTCCTCGCCAAGGACGGCTGCCTCTCGATCATCGCCTTCCTCGGCGGCTCGACCGTCGAGAAGGCGAGCCTCGCCCCGATCATGACAAAGCGCCTCACGGTCACCGGCTCGACCATGCGCCCGCGCAGCCCGGAAGAAAAACGCGCCATCCGCGACGACCTGATGACGGAAGTCTGGCCCCGCCTGGAGCGCGGCGAAATGGCCCCCGTTGTCCACACGGTCCTTCCCTTCGAGCAAGTCGTCGAGGCGCACCGGCTGATGGAAAGCTCAGAACATATCGGCAAGATCGTGCTGAAGCTGGGGTGACGGGGCCGGCTTCAAGAAAGGTGCCCCGACCCCAGTCTCACGACACCGTCACCGGCTTCGACCTCAGCCGGCTGGCCGTTGCCGGGTCGGCGCGGCGGCAGAGGCGGGGCGGCAGGCCCTTCATGATCAGTTCGGCATCGGCGACGGCCATGGAGCCCAGCGCATAAAAGGCGTCCCGCGTGCCGCCGGTCCTGTGCGCCGAGAGTAGAATGCCCGACGCCTGGCGCACGGGATCGTCGGCCGCGACAGGCTCCTCCGGAAACACGTCGGTTGCCACCATGATATGACCGGATTGCGCCGCCTCGATCATCGCCGAAAAGTCGACGACGGCTGCCCGGCTCATCAGCAGGAAGGCCGCGCCCGGCTGCATCATCGCGAATTCTCGTCTGCCGATGAAACCTTCGTTCTCGCTGGTGACGCTCGCAAACACGAAGACCACCTGGCTATCGCGGAGCACCTCGTCGAGCGTCGACGGCTCGCAATCCTGACCTTCGATGATTTCCCGGGGAAGCCAGGGATCGAAGACGCGAACCCGGTTCTTGAACGGGCGGATCAGGTCACGAAATGCATGGCCGAGATCGCCAAAGCCGATGATGCCGACGGGTGCGCCGGCAAAACGGAAGGTGTGCGCGTTGCCCTCCAGCCCATAGCGCTCGACGCCCTGGCGAAAATCACGATCCGCCGCCGTGATCCCGCGGGCGAGATCGAGCGCCATGGCAAGTGCTGCCTCCGCAACGGGTGAGGCGAAGGCCGAGGCCGGTGTGATCACCCAGATGCCGCGTTCGACACAGGCCTGATAGTCGATATTCGGCAGGAAATTCGATTCCACATTGATGATCGCCTTCAGCCTCGGCGCCCTGTCCAGACGCTCTTTCGGCATGTCGGTCTGGCCGAAGATCAGGACGGTGTCGGCAAGATACCGCTCGACGTCTTCGGCCGGCATCGGGCGATCCTCCGACACGATTACCTCGCCCAGCGCTTCGAGCCGAGCCCGGACGGACGGCTCCATGATCAGGTCGAGTGTCCTCGGCAATGGATCGACCAGAATGATATCGCGGCGCATTGTTTCCTCCCTCGAGAATCTTTGCTTGGTTGCAGCTTAGCGCGAAAACCCTCTCGCATGGCAGGCCGTCTTTGCGGGGCATGCCCGGCCATATCTTCGCCGGTGGAAGGCGAAAAGCGGAGCCTGAATGGAACGGCTTGAGGGCCAAAGGCGTCTATTGGAAGCGGATGATATGTTCCCTCGCATTGTCTGAACGCCAAGACGCCGATCGATTGCCACCGCTGAGAGGTGGACAGTCGAGATATTGGAGACGCTGAAATTGAAAGGACTGCTCAATGACTGTCGTGCTTGCCACCGTGTGTGAAGATGGCGTCGTGATGGGATCGGATTCCCAGATCACCGACAAGGGGCGCGGCATGACCTATCCGGCCCAGAAGCTTCACCCTCTGGGCACCGACGCCGCCTGGGCCGGCAGTGGTGCTCGCTCTGTACTGACAGACGTGCAGCGCAGCTTCAATGAAAACAGTGCCGCGATCCTCGAGGCGCCGGACATCGGTCGTGCCCTGCAGAGCCAGGTCCTGCCCATCCTTCGCCATCACTACGACACCTTCATTCCCGACGTGCCCGGCGAGGAAGGCGGCGGCACGCCCTCGGCCTATGTCATGGCGGCCGGATGGCGGGATGGTGAGCCGTGGATCATCGAGATCACCCCGTCTGGCATGATCGGACATTACGCCGATATCGGTTTCCACGCGATCGGCAGCGGTGCGGCCATGGCCCAGCAGGCGGGCTCGCTGCTCTCGCATTTTAGCCTGGGCAAGCGATCGGTTGAAGTTGGCTGTGCGGCGGTGTTGCGCGTGTTGCAGTCGCTCGACCTCACCTCCGCCAGCGTCGGCAAGCCGTTCAGCTTGTGCCGCATCACCAAGGACGGCGCCCATCACCTGACCGACAAGGAGATCGACAAGGTCGCAGATGTCGTGGCTCGTTGGGAGAAGGCCGAACAGGCCGCTATCGCCAAGATATTCGACTGAACAGAAGGCGCTCTCCCTGGTGAGTTGGAAATAGGGTTCACGCCAGCCTGCCGGAGCAGTGTATGTCCAGGCCTTGGATCATGCCTTCGGCACGGACCGCACGGTCAACTTGTTGCCGTCCGGGTCCCGCATGTAAGCGACGAACTGACCGTTTGGACGGTGAGAAGGCGGTGTTTCGATCGACGTTCCGCCATGCGCCACCCCTTCGTCATGCCAGGCTTGCACATGGTCAGGGCTCTCGGCGAGGATGCCGATGGTCCCGCCATTGGCGGCCGTTGCCGGACCCCCGTCGATGGGCGCAGTAATCATCAGTCGTCCGCCGTTATGGACATAGATTAGTCTGCCGCGCGCATCGGTTTCACCCGCTTGTCCTCCAAGCGCAACGAAGGTGGCGTCGTAGAAGCGTTTCGACCGTTCCAGGTCGTTGCTACCGATCATGATATGCGTGAACATGTCTTCTCCAGAGGTGTGCGCGTACCGTCGAGTTTGCTGAGATAGGTCCAGCAGCCGGCCCGTTCGTCAAATCCCCGAGCCGTCCAGCTCCTTTTCGTCCTCGCCCTCCCAAGCCGGCGGACGGACCATGGCGTCCATGTTGACCCCCGGCAGCGGCATCCAGCATTTCAGCTCCGGCTCCGCATAGGCGACGATCAGGCCAGGCGTCGAATCGGAAGACCTCCAGCCGTCCGCCCCGAACCGATCGCCCTTCGACCAGTAGACGAGATCGACGGCGCCAGGCCCCTGTTCGGATGCGCGGATGGTCACCAGAATGCGGCTGCCGTCGCGCGGCGCTGAGCGCATGTTTCGCCAGCGGATGGTATCGTCCATGATATGCTCCTCCCATTGCAGGCAGGAGTTTCGCTGTCGAAGGCTGGGCGGTCAACACGAATTGCGCCATGGCAAGACGTTGCACCAACAGTGGCGAACCGCCAAGTCACCGACGAGAGGTCCCATGCTCAGACGTCCAATCACATGCGAGATTCGTTATCGGCTGGACCCCGGTCGGATCGCAGATTTCGAAGACTATGCAAGGATCTGGATTGGACTCATCGAGCGCCATGGAGGTCACCACCTTGGCTACTTCATGCCCCGCGAAAGGCCTGACGATGCCCAGATGAACTTTCTTGGCACCGGTCAAGATGGCGAGGCCAACACAGCGGTCGCGATCTTCACTTTTCCAGATGAGCAATCCTACTTGAAGTACCGTGAACAGGTTGCGCAAGATCCGGATGGCTTGGCTGCCAATGAAAGGTTCGGCAAGTCCCCGCCATTCATCAGCTATGAGCGCTTGTTCCTGACGCCTTTTCAGCGAGAGGCGTGACCGAACCACCGGCGCGCGAATTATGATCGCACTCCGCTGCAATGCAACACAATTATCCAAACAAAACGTCACATAACGTGCCTTGTCGAATCCGTTTCTCCGCCCTACCTTCCAATCATCGACAACGTAACGAAAGGAAGGTGATCCAATGTCTAATGAGATTTCGGTCTGCGTGTGTGACTTTGGTAAGGGTGTGGTTTTGACGGGGCAGCCCTCGGCCTGATCCAGCCTTCCTTCGGGCGGTTTCCCCGTCCGGGTCCAGACAAAGGACTAAACTCATGGGAGCCACCCTCGCGGGTGGCTCTTTTGATTCAGGGGATTTGTCGTAAGGGCAGGGCGCTCAAAGTCCCACAGTGCCGAAGCCCGGAACCTTGATGCCCGGCCGCGCGACATCGATGCCGGCCACGAGGCCGAGGAAATTCACCTCCAGCCCGCTGCGCACGCCGACGGACAGCCCGGCAAAGCCGCCGAGGCTTAAGTGCAGGTCGCGGCCATCCTTGTCGAGATGGTAGAAGGCGCCGCCAGCCAGATAATCGCGGCCGACCGCATCGGCCGGAAGCACTGCTCCCAGTTCCGGCACTTCACGCAGCACATGGGCGACGAAGGTGTTGGAGTTCGGCCCCGGATAGATCCGGTAGCCGCCCGGCTGGCCATATTGATAGCCGGCAATCGCCGCCTCCACCATTGGGATCAGCCGCTTGGCCTCCTCGCCCTTCACCTCCGCCACGAGCCGCGGCGGGTTGGAATACCAGAAGGCATCGGGTGCTCGGTGGTTCCGGCGGATCGGCGAGCCCCAGCCCACCTTGTCATAGCGCTGATAATCACCGTTTTCGTCCTTCGTGACGATCCAGGCATGGCTGGCGATCGCCCCCTTAAGTCCTCCGGTCATCGCCGAGAATATGTAGATTGCCGCTTCCGGGCTTTCTTCGGCCGTCGGCAGCAGCCCGGACGAACTCCATCGTGCCGAACTCCAGCCTTCCGGATGGTCGCGTGTCGCCCAGAGCCCAGCCGAAACCAGCGTCGGCAGGACGAAGACAAGCAGGATGACGGAGACAATGCGCAGCAGAAATTTCAACGCGGACCTCGAACAGCAGGACGATGCATGCTTTAAGAAGCATCAGAGAATATTGGCATTTTGAGGCACGTCATGGAAAATCCAATCACGGTCGAGGTCACGCGCGGTCAACTCGTCGAGAGCCGCCATCGCGGCATGGCCGTCGTGATCGATGCGGAGGGCGCGATCGTCTTTTCCGCCGGCGATGTCGATTCCGGTGTTTTCCCGCGTTCCGCCTGCAAGGCCATGCAGGCCCTGCCGCTGGTCGAAAGCGGTGCGGCGGATGCCTATGGTTTTGGAAACCGCGAACTCGCACTTGCCTGCGCCTCCCATTCGGGCGAGCCGGAGCATGTCGCAACAGCAGCCTTCATGCTGAAGGCTGCGGGCCGGGATGAGGACGTGCTCGAATGTGGCGCTCACTGGTCCTCGCATCAGGCTGTGCTGATCGATCAGGCCCGCACTCTGGATAAGCCGACCGCCCTCCATAACAATTGCTCCGGCAAACATTCCGGCTTTGTTTGCACCTGCGTGCATACAGGCGAAGACCCGCGTGGCTATGCCGGCTTCGACCATCCGCTGCAGGAGGCGATCCGCGCCATCATGACGGATCTGACCGGCGCCGTGCTTTCGAGAGACAATTGCGGCACCGACGGCTGCTCGATCCCGACCTATGCCGTGCCGCTCACGGGCCTTGCGCGCGGCTTCGGCAAGCTGGTCACCGGCAAGGGCCTGGAGCCCTTGCGCGCCGCTGCCGCCCGCCGCCTGATCAATGCCTGCATGGCAGAACCTTTCTACGTCGCCGGCACCAAGCGTTTCTGCACGAAGCTGATGCAGGTCGCGCCGGGCAGGATCTTCGCCAAGACCGGCGCCGAAGGCGTCTTCTGCGCGCTTCTGCCGGACAAGGGCCTTTCCTTCGCCGTCAAGGCCGAGGATGGCGCAACCCGCGCCGCAGAGGCGATGATCGCAGCCCTTCTTGCCCGCCATTTCGATGCTGATAGCGAGGAACGGGCGGCCCTGATGGCGCTTGCCCATCACGACATGTTGAACTGGAATGGCATGCCGGTCGGCACAGTCAGGACGACGGACGTGCTGTTCGCCTGAGCTTCGAGCGCCCTTGCCGGGGCGGTCCCGTCGGGGTCACCTGCTTCAAGGGAGGTTTAACCCTTGTCGGTCTAGACTGCGGCACGACCCATCGTGGGCAAACGACGAGGCCGAGTTTCATGACTGTTGCGATCAGAGGGCAAGACCGCGCCGCCGTGGCCAGCGCCGGCCATAGCCGGGCCATTCCGCTTGTGCGCCATGGCCGCCACCTGGAACTCGAATGCCTCGAAACGCTCGATGAACTCGAGGCACTGAAGGATGCCTGGCAGGGGCTTGAAGAGCGCTGCCCGGAGCCTTTCGGTTATTTCCAGAGCTTCGACTGGTGCTTGTCCTGGTGCAGGGTTTTCCTCGCGCCGGAAAAGACGGAGGTGCGCGCCCGGGTCTATGTGCTCTGGGATGGCGCCGATTGCGTGATGATCTGGCCGATGATGACCCGCCGCATCAGTCCGGCGATCACGCTTCTCGTTCCGCTGACGGCGCCGATGAACCAGTATTCGACGCTGCTTTACGATCCCGCTCGTTTTGATCGGGACGCCGGTCGCGCAGTCCTCGATGAGATCCGTGGGGATCGTGGGCTCGATGCCGTCTGCCTCGACCATGTACCGCAATCAGCCCTGCTCGCAGATATCATGGAAGGTCAGGGGGTAAGCCCCGAAGAGGGGCAGCAATCCTCCATCCTCGATCTCTCTGCTATCACTGACTGGGAAAGCCATCACCGCGCCTTGCCGAAGAAGCAGCGCCTGCAGCGCAACAGCCGCCGCAACCGATTGGAAAAGCTGGGCGCCCTCGATTATCGCGTCTATCCGGCAGGAAGTCCTGAATACGCTGACAACATCGATCGCTGCATTGCCCTCAAACAGGCCTGGTTGAGAGACACCGGCCGCCTCGGGCGCGACGTGTTTGATCCGCGTTTTGCCGCCTTCCTCCGCGATCTCGGCACCAGGCCGAACGAGGGCGACGATGGCGTTTACCTCCATGCCCTGACGCTCGACGGCAGCCCGATCGCCATGGAAATCGGCATGCGCTTCCGCGATGACTATTATTGCTTCCTCGGTGCCATCGATCTCGCCTATCAGAAACACTCGCCGGGCAAGGTGCAGATGGAGAGTGCCCAGCGCTGGGCGATCGAAACCGGTATCCGCCGCTTCGATTTTCTCAATGACCCCTCGGCCTACAAGTCGAGCTGGACCAACGCCACCGAGCCGCTGACCGCCTTCTATGTTCCCTTGACCAGCCTCGGCCGGCTCTATTGCCATCACTGGATGGCAGGCCTTCGCCCGCATGTGCGGTCCATCTACCATCGCTTCGGGTCGCAAATCCGGGCCCGCCTCCTGTCCGCGGTCGGCGCAGTCCAGCGCCTGTTTGGTCGCCATGGCGGCAGCATGGGCCTGGTCCTGTGCTGCATGCCATGATCGCGCGATCTGTCGCCAGGCTGCAGCAGGCATTGCGCGACCCCGGCCTGCGCGGGGCGCTTGTCAGCATCTCCGTCCGCATTGCCGCAGCCTTTGTCGGGCTCGGCCTGCAGATCCTGCTTGCCCGGCTGATGGCACTCGAGGACTACGGTGTCTATGTCATTCTCTGGACCTGGGTCAGCGTCGTCGGACAGATCGGCGTGCTCGGCTTCTACGATTCCGCCGCCCGCTTCATTCCCCGCTATGGCCGGCGCGAAAAACACGCCCACCTGACAGGCTATCTCGCAACCGGCTTCCGCGCCGTCATCCTTGGATCCGGCCTGCTAGCGGCTCTCGCCATCGCCTTCCTGCTTGTCCTGCCGGGCCTCGTCGATCCGGCCTTCCTGCTGCCGATCGGCGTGCTTGCCCTCGGCTTCCCGGTCCTGTCGCTTGAAACCTATGTGACAGGTGTTGCCCGCGGCTTCGGCTGGTATGCACTCTCGACCGTACCGGGATTCATCCTGCGGCCCGTGCTGATCATGACCGGTGTCGGTCTGGCGAGGCTTTCGGGCCTGCCGCTCGATGCGGTAACCGTCCTTGCTCTTGTCGTGCTCTCCTCGATCGTTGTCCTTGTCGTCCAGGCACTCCTCCTGCGCGCACGTCTCCCGAAGACGGCCGCGCCTGCTGCAACGACACCGGAGCGCCGTCGCTTCTGGCTGCTCGCTTCGGTGCTGATGATGCCGGCAATGACGGCCGAAGAACTCTTCGTCTGGATCGACGTCCTGATCCTCGGCTTCCTGGTGAGCCCCGACCAGGCCTCGCTCTATTTCGCCGCCCAGCGTTCGCTCTCGCTCGCCGCCTTCGTGCAATATGGCTTCATGCTGGTCGCAGCGCGTGGCTTCTCGCTGTCGCTCGCCTCGGCCGACAGGGCAGGGCTGCAGGCCCGCATCACCCGCTCGACCAATGCCACCTTCTGGCTCACCATCCCCTCGGTGGCGCTGACGCTTGCCGCCGGTTATCCGCTGCTGCACCTCTTCGGAGAGGCCTTCGTCTCGGCCTATCCCTGCCTTGTCCTGCTCGGTCTCGCCTATATCGTCCGCGCCGCCACCGGCCAGGCGGCTGAACTTCTCGTGGTCCAGGGCCGCTATCGCCTGAGCCTTGCCATCGTCTCGATCTCGGTCGCAGCCTGCCTCGGCCTCATGCTGCTGCTGGTCCCCCTCTACGGGATCACCGGCGCTGCCGCCGCCATGGTGCTCGTCCAGATCGTCCGGCTGGTGGTGGTCACGGGGCTGGTCCACCGCCACACGGGGTATTGGGTGCTGGCGCGTCCCTTCACAAGAATTGCCGCGCAGGACTAACTGCGAGGGCGACGGCCGTCAGGCCAGCACAAGATGGGCGCCCTGAGCGCGATAGCTGTCCAGCACGACCGGATCGATATCAGACACGACGATCAGCCCGGTAGGCTGAGCAATCGGCACGATGCCGAAAGGCGAGACGCTGTCGAGCTTCTCTGATGTCAGCGGGCAATAGGTGGCAAGGCTGCGCTCCAAAATCCGTCGCTTGATCGCCGCCTCCTCGAAATCCCCGGTCGACAGCCCCTCCGCCGGATGCGCGGCCGTGGCGCCGAGGAAAAAGACATCCGGCCGGATTTGATCGATTGCGGCCAGCGCCGTCGGCCCGACGGCTACCATCGAATGGCGAAAGATCCGCCCGCCGAGCAGCACCACCTCGATGTCTGTGTGCCGTTCCAGGTCGGCTGCAATCGTCGGCGCATGGGTGACGACGGTGAGCGCCATGTCGAGCGGGATCTGTCGCACGATCTCCGCCGTCGTCGTGCCCCCGTCGAGGAACACCACCTGACCCGGCGAGATCAGCCGAAGCACTGCCGCCGCCAGCCGCTGCTTCTCCTCGGTCGCAAGCCCCCGCCGCGCCGAGAGATCGGGCAGGGGGGCCACAATCGGCAGCGCTCCGCCATGCACGCGCTTGAGCAGACCCGCTGTCGCCATGTCCCGCATGTCGCGCCGGATCGTATCTTCCGAGACCTCCCACAGCCGCGCCAGCTCTCCCGCCACCGCCCGCCCGTCACGCTTCAGCACCTCAAGGATCAGCCGTCGTCTCTGTTCAGTCAGCATGATTGCGCCCGTTTATTCACGATACCTCCGGATTATGCCGAAATAGATTCGACAATCCAGCAGAATCGTGCGGAGATGTGCACGTTTCTGCATGAGGCAGACGAGAAAAGGAGACTGACATGCTGATTTTGATAGCCGGCCCCTATCGTTCGGGTACGGGCGATGACCCGGAAAAGATGGCGGCCAACCTGAAGGCACTCGAAGCGCCGTCCTATGCCCTGTTCAAGGCGGGCCATGTGCCGATGATCGGGGAATGGGTGGCGCTACCCGTCTGGCATGCCGCGGGCGGCAAGACGATCGGCGACGATCTCTACGAGGAGATCTTCCACCCCGTCGCCGGGCGCCTTCTGCAACTCTGCGACGGCGTGCTGCGCTTGCCCGGCGCCTCCAAGGGCGCCGACAACGACGTCCGCATCGCCACCGAACGCGGCATTCCGGTCTGGTACAGACTGGAGGATGTGCCGGGTTGCGGGTGAGGCTGACTCACGAGATCAAGGGGCGGATGGGGTCGGGACTCCCCGCCTTACTCCACCTCTGCCAGCCGCTTCTCCCACATCGCCTTGAAGCCCGGACGGGCCTGGACACGCGCCAGCCATTCGGCGGTCTTCGGATGCGCGTCGAGTAGCGGCTGATAGGCCTGTGCGTAGCGGACGACTTCGGCCAGATTAATATCGGCGACGGTAAATCGTCCGCCGACCGTATAATCATTGTGTGAGAAATGCGCCTCAAGCACCCCGAATGGCCGCGCGAGAACCTTTGCGACCTCGGCCGCTTCCGCCTGACCCTCTTCCGAGGCCAGCTTGCCGCTGGCATTGGCCATGGAGATCTTCAGGGCATCCGTCTCGATCGAGGTGGCCGCAAACAGCGACCATTGCAGCATCTGCGCTTCTTCGTTGAGATCGCGCGGGCCGATCGGTCCGCCGGTCTTCCTGGCCACATAGAGCGTCTGGGCCAGCGACTCGTTCAGGACCAGCTCGTCATCCTCGATCGTCGGAATGCTGCCCATCGGGTTGACGGCGAGGAATTCCGGCGACCGCGTATTGAGCCGCGCATCCGCCGCCGTCTGATCCTTGAGCTTGTAGGCCTGAATGACCGGCACCAGCTCGAAGGGTATGCCGAGCTCTTCCACGAGCCAGAGGACACGCGTTGTGCGCGACTTGTAGACGCCATAGATCTTCAGCATGCCGGTCTCCCTTGATTGGTAGGCCGGAGGCTATCGCGCCGATGGGCTCTGGAAAAGCCGTTCGCGCTGATGGGAACGATGAATTTTGCTGATCGTCGCCGCAATTGACAGCATGCCCGAGCTGCGCTTATCTCTGGACCTCCAGGGTCTGCAGTTCACCCAGGCGTCACCGCCCCGACAAGGGGAGCTAAACCTGCCTTTCTTCTGATCGACGAAGCTCGTTTTCCCGTGCCCCGTCGGAAGTCGGTGACCACCGGCCATGTTGGCTGCTTGAGGCAGCCGGGCACGACCAGGAGAAATGAGATGTCGAAGACAACACATGCCTTCGCAGCCCCCGATCTGTCGGCGCTGGCCAAAAACCTGAAACGCGAACTCGAAGCGCGGGCAGACTTGCCCGGTCATGTCGAGCTCCTGAACATGCTGACGCGTGCCGTCGGCTATCGCAACTACCAGCATTTCAAGGCAAGCCGCGCGGCAGAAGATCGCCTAGCCCATCCGGTGCTGGTCGAAGCGGAGCCCGCCGTCGATTTTCGCCGCGTCGAGCTCACCGCCCGCTGCTTTGCCGGAACCGATAGTCTCGTCCGTTGGCCGGGCAAGCTCAACCAGCAACAACTGGCGCTCTGGGTGCTCTGGTCCTTCCTGCCGGCCGGTGAGGACATGCCGGAAAAGGCGGTCAATGCGGTGCTGATGCGCCATAACGGCTTTGGCGATCACGTGCTGATCCGCCGGGAACTGGTCAATATGGGGCTTCTCACCCGCACCCGCGATTGCCGCCTCTATCGTCGGGTCGAGAAGCGTCCGCCACCGGAGGCGCGCGAACTGATCCGCCTTGTCACCAGTCGGCACCGCGAGACCTGAGCGGATAAACGAGGTTTGAACCAGACTTGGGCGCGGGCGCGCTTGCCGCTCGCGCCTCAACCGGTTCTGTCGAAGACTTGCCGGCTGTGTTCGCGCAGGATGCGGTTCCATTCAAAATGGTGGTCGCTGACCTCCAGCATCTCGCGAACGCTGTCGCGATCCACCGGCCGGGAGAAGAAATAGCCCTGGCCGGCTTTGCAATCGAGCGATAGCAGGTGTTCAGCCTGGGATAGCTCTTCGATGCCTTCCGCAACCACCCAGATACCGAGGCCCTTGGCGATGTCGAGGAGACCCTTGGTGATGACGCCGCCACTTCCGGCATCCGCCAGACGCCTGACAAAGCATTTGTCGATCTTGATGACATCGACTGGTACCGTCAGCAGATGGGTGAGCGAAGCAAAACCGGTACCGAAATCGTCGAGCGCCACCTTGATGCCAGCTTCCCGCATCGCATGGATCTCGTCAGCGACGACATTGTCCTTCTGCGCGAGATAGACGGATTCTGTCACCTCCGCCACGACGGCCGTAGGCTCAAGCCCCGCTTTGGCAAAGGCGTCGACGATGCGCCGCGTCAGCCCCCCGCGATGAAAATCGGCGGCCGAGAGATTGATGCCGACGCGGGAAAAGACCAGGCCTTCCCGGTGCCACTCGCCAGCGGCCGAGGCGGAACGCTCCAGCATTCGATCGGTGACTTCGATCGCGACATGCGCGTCCTTCATCGCCTCATGGAAATGTGCGGCGGCCACGATACGGCCATCTGGCATCAGCATTCGGCAAAGGGATTCAAACCCCATGATGCGGCCGGTCGAGAGCTCGACGATCGGCTGAAAATGGGCGTCGATCCGGTCGTCCCGCAGCGCCTGGTCGACCTCCTGTACCGAGCGGAAGCGCTTGGCGATCGCCGTCCCGAGCCCGGCCTGATATTCGAGATATCTGCCGCGTGCGCGCTCTTTGGCGTGGTAGAGGGCATAGTCGGCATTCTGCCGCACCTGTTGCGGGCTGCGTTCAACTCCGGCCCTTGCACCCCCGAGGGTCGCGGCCGGATAGATGAGATGCCCGCTGCAATCGGCGGGCTCCTTGATCCGGGAAATCAGCGTTTCGGCGAGTGCTGCAGGTTCGGTGGTCGCAAGGCAGGGTACGATCACGGCAAACTCGTCGCCGCCCAGACGAAACGCCATGCCGGCCGGGACTTCCTGCTTCATTCGTTCGGCCACGATGCGGATCAGGTCGTCGCCCGCGCCATGGCCGAAGGTGTCGTTGACCATCTTGAGATTGTCGAGGTCGATCAGCATTAGCGCCCAGTCGCCATCGCGCCTGGCGACCTCCGATATCACTTCGTTGAAGCGGCTGCGGTTCGGCAGTCCCGTCAGCCCGTCCGTATCGGCAAGACGCCGCCGTTCGGCCATGCGCTGGTCGCGTTCGATGGCAATGGCACAAAGATGCACGCAGGCGTTGACGATCTGCCGTTCCTGCTCCGAAGGGCCGCGACTGGTGCGATAATAGAAGGCGAAAGTCCCGAGAACCTTGCCCGAACCGATGATGGGCGTCGACCAGCAGGCCTTGAGCCCGATCGGCAGGGCAAGGTGCTTGTAGGGCTGCCAGTATTCATGCGCGTCGATGTCTTCGACCAGAACAGGCTCGCCATGATAGGCCGCCGTTCCACAGGATCCGACCCCATGGCCGATCGCGATACCGTCGATCGCGGATGTATATTCGAGTGGAAGCGAGGGTCCGGCGAGATGCCGAAGGCGCCGCTCTTCGTCGAGGAGAAGAACCGAGCAGACGACGTCATCGCTCATGGTTTCGACTTCGCGGCACAGGTAATCGACGGTCTCCGCCAGCGACTGGCCGGTGGCGATCTTCTCAAGGATGATGTTCTGCAAACGAAGAAGCATGGGACCCGCGACAAGTTGATTGCCGTCAAGTAAATCAGGCGAGGCTTAAATAGTGATTACGACATCTATCGACGTCAGGGCTTGGTTTCTAAAGCGTTAAGGACGCTGCAGTGACCGCTCAGCGGACGGCCGAGATATTGCCGGCGAGGCTGAGATGCGGGAAGTCCCCGTCGCCGCCGATCATGTCATCCCTGATGCGCTCCTTCCAGCGATATCCGAGGATCGCGCCCTTGTCCGCACCCTCGACGATATTGCCGCGGATCACAGTTTGGCCGGCACCCTCGACCACGCTCACCCGCATGCCCTCCGGGCTGTCGCGCAATATGTTGTCGCTGACGATGACGTTGCGCAGGTAGGGACCCCAGCCGATCGCAAGCGCCGCTGTGTCCGCGCCTTCGACGAGATTGCCGCTCACCAGCGTGTCGGCCTCCACCGAGATGCCGAAGCCGAAGCTGCTGATCGTCGGCACATAGGGGCCCTTGTTGACGATCCGCCTGACGATGTTGTTGCTGACGGTCGACAGGCGCCCGCCATGGTCGAAATTGGCGACAGAAATGCCGATGGCCGCACCATCAATGATGTTGCCTGTGATCAGCGCGCCCTCGAACTCGAATTCGGCATAGATGGCCGTTTCGCCGGATCGGAAGGCCTGGTTGCCGCTGATCGTGATGTTGGAAGCGGAGTTGGCCCGGATGGCCGAAAAAGCGCAGTCCGAAACGTGGTTTTGCGACACCAGCACATTGTCGGCGCGAAAGACGTTGATCCCGTTGCCATATTGCCCGGTGCCGCCATTGGTGGCGCCGATCCGTGCCACCCTGTTGCCGGCAATGACGCTGCCGTCTTCGCCCTTCGTCCAGCGATGCACCAGAACGCCGCCATTGCCACAGTCGAAGATCTGGTTGTTGCGGATCGAGAAGGCCTTGCCCTCGATCGCCCAGATGCCGGCTTCAGTGGCGCCCGAGATCCGCGTCTTATCGATCCGGCCGCCGCAGCGTGCCAGATAGATCCCGGATTTGCGGCTGCCGGTAATTTCGCAGGCCTCGATCGTCACGTCGTCGACACTGCGGAAGGAGAGAAGCCCCTCGGTGTAATCGGCAAGCCAGCGATTGGCGCCGTCGAAGGTGAGGCCCGACAGGCTGAGGCGCCGAATGTCCTGGGCTGCAATCAGATGTCCGTCGCCGCGATAGACAAGCCGCGTCAGTCCCGGCACGCCGACGATCCGGCTGCCATCGCGCAGTTCGAGATTGGCGACTTCGTAAGTGCCGGCCGGTAGGAAGACCGGCTGGCCCATGGCCGCCGCCCGGTCGATCAGATCCTGCAGCTTGGCGCTCTGATCGTCTTCGGCGCCGGGCAGGATCCCGGCTTCGGCCGCGTCGAAGCCGCCGCGCAGTTCCGCCATGGCAAGCGTCTGGGCACACGCAAAGCGCAGGCCGCCGGGCAGGCCCGCTGTCGCAAAGAGCCCGCCAAGGCCGATCATGACCGAGCGTCGAGAAGGCATGTGTCCGTTCCGTTTCCGGCTTTCACTGTCAGGCCAGAACCTTGGAGGAAGCGTGCAGCCCCGGCAAGAACAGGCTTAAAACAGTGTTAACGGCGCGGGTGAGGTGCTTCGCCTTTGGTCTAAGCAATTTCAGGCAAAGACTTGAGCCAGATCAAGGAAACTTGCCGACTTGATCCTATTGTCAGAACAGAAAGACATGAACACGAAGGAAAACGATCATGCTTCGCCTCGCTGCAGTACTCTATATCCTCGTCGCAAGCGCCGTCGGCGGTGCGGCGGTGATCGCGGTCCTGTCGCTCGATATGCGCGAAGGCTGGCAGATCGCGGCGGCTTTCGCTGCCGGTCTTGTGCTCTCGATCCCGCTTTCGGCCGTGCTGGCCAAGAAGATCTACAACGCCTTGCAAGGACCGAAGCCGGTCTGAGCCATTCTCTTCGGCGTGGGACGCAAGCCCTTCCTGTCCTGGCGGAGCGGGGAGGGTGGTGAACAACCAGTCCCATGACGACCGGCCGGCATTTTCTCGGGGGAGGGAATGCCGGTCGGGTCGTTTCCGTCCCTGCTACCCGCTGCCGTTCCGCCTTGAGACCGTCAGCCTTCGGTATCCTCGAAGCGCTTGAACTGCACCTCCAGCCCTTCCGTGAAGCGGGCATAGAGCCGCGCGAACGCCTCCACATCCTCGTCAGACCAACCGGCGGTCGCCTCGGTGATCGTCTCGCGCTTGATGGCCTCGATCTCGTCGAGCACCTTGCGCCCTGCCGCCGTCACCCGGACCAGGCTGCGGCGTCCGTCCTCTTGCGAGGCCGCCCGCTCAAGCAGGCCCTGTTTGACGAGATCGGCCACGATCCGGCTGCCCCGCGAGGGATCGATCCTCAGTTGTTCGGCGATCGTGCCGACCGTGACCTCCTGCTGGCTGCCGATCCGCTTGATGACGCCGATGGCATCGAGGTCCGAGAGTTCCAGCCCTGTGCCGATGCGTTTCAACGCCATGCGCCCGATGAAGCGGCGGCCGATCAACAGCCGCATGCGCGTCATGGCATGCCCGATGATGGCCAGGGACGAATCCCCGCCTTCAGGCAGAGCGTCTGGAATTTCGGTCACCGGCTCATCGCCAGAGGCTTGGGAGTGCGAAGCAGACATCATGGTTCCAGCATAGCAAAGGTCGGACCGTGCGGAAAGCAAAATGAATGCCTTCAGCAAATATGTGCTATTGACATATAATTGCAAGGGGCACATTTTGTGGGACAGACAGGAGCCCCCGATCCATGACCAGAGCCACCAATGCCGCCCCCTCCGGCCCCGAACCCCGTTTCGAACCGCACCCGACGACGAGCGCCACCGGCGGGCCGACCGCAGACAATACGCCGCTGGTCACCGATCCCAGGCTCCGCCTTTTCGTCTATCTCCTGCTGATGTCGGCCATGTTCATGGCGACCCTCGACAACCAGATCGTTTCCACCGCTCTGCCCACCATCGTTGGCGAATTCGGCGAGCTGGAACGCTTCGGCTGGGTCGGCTCCGCCTATCTGCTGACCACCAGCGCCGTCATGCCGCTCTATGGCAAGCTGGGTGATCTCTTCGGCCGCAAATACGTGATTATGGCAGCGATCGCGATCTTCACCGTCGGCTCGCTGGTCTGCGGTCTTGCCGTCTCCATGGACACGCTGATTGCCGCCCGCGTCCTGCAGGCATTGGGCGGCGGCGGCATCATGGTGTCGATCTTCTCGATCAATGCCGATCTCTTCGAACCGCGCGAACGGGCCCGCTACCAGAGCTATGCCAGCCTCGTGCTGATGGCCTCGGGCGCGCTCGGCCCCGTCCTTGGCGGTACGCTGTCCGATCTCTTCGGCTGGCGCTCGATATTCCTCGTCAACCTGCCGATCGGCATCGCGGTCCTCATCGGTCTTGCCTTCCTGCTTCCCTATCGCAAGCCGAACCGGAAGCCGAAGATCGATTATGCCGGTGCCATCCTCCTTGCCGGTGCTGTCGCCTCCATCGTCTTCTGGGCTGATAGTGGCCAGATCTTCGGCTCACTGATTGCCTGGGAAAGCCTCGCCGTTGTCGCCTTCGGTGCTCTGTGTGCCACGGGCTGGGTCCTGGTCGAGCGCCGCGCGCCGGAACCTGTCGTGCCGCTCTCGCTCTTCTCCAAACCGACCATCAACCTGTTGCTGATTATCTCGATCGTCTCCGGCGCCATCGGCATCGGCTCGGTCAACTACATCGCGCTTTTCCTGCAGACGACGACAGGTCTTTCGCCCTCCATGGCCGGCCTGCTCTTCGTCGCGACCACAGGTGGCATCGCCATCGGCTCCATCGCCGCCGGCCGCCTGATTGCGCGCACCGGCCGCTACAAGCCCTTTTCGATTGCCTCTGCGGCCCTCGGCGTCATCAGTCTTGGCATCTTCTCCTTCCTGCACGCCGGAACCCCGCTGATCTTCATCGCACTTGTCATGCTCTTGCAGGGCTTCGGCGTCGGCATCGGCCAGCAGGTGCCGGTCATCGGCGTCCAGAACGCCGCCGCAAAAGCCGATGTCGGGGCCGCCACCGGCACGGTCACGCTGACGCGCATGGGCGGCGCCGCGATCGCCATCTCCATCTACGGCGCGATCGTCAGTTCAGGCCTCACCCATGTCCAGATCGCACTGCCCGGCGGCGTCGATTTCCGCAACCTCACACCCGAAGCTCTGGCTGCCCTGCCGGATGCCGCCCGGACCCTCGTCGCCAACGCCTATTCCGACGCCTTCGTGCCGCTCTTCCTGACGGCCTCGGGCATGATGGTCATCGGCCTGATCGCAGCGCTCCTGCTGCCCAACATCCGCCTGCCGCGCGAAGGCGAGGGCAAGGAAGCCGTAGCCGCCCGCGCATAACGTTCAAAACGAAACAAAAAGACCCCGGCGCGCGAAGTGCCGGGGTCTTGTCTTCTCAGATGGCTTTGGGGCGATCAGGCGGCGTAGCGCTGCGCGCCGGCTTCCCGCTGAACCTTGAAGCGGGCGACGAGGGCGCGCAGATGCGCGGTCTCTTCGGCAAGCTTTGCGGTGCTGGCCGCAGCTTCTTCCACCATCGCGGCGTTCTGCTGGGTCATCTGGTCCATCTGGTTGACGGCCGTGTTGACCTCGGTCAGCCCGAGCGATTGCTCCTGGGCGGCCGTCGCGATCGAGGTGACTTGGCCAGCAATGCCGATCACCTTTGTCTGGATGTCGCTGAGGGCCTGGCCGGTGGAGCTGACAAGGTCCACCCCGGTCTGCACCTCCTGCGACGACTTTGTGATCAGCGTCTTGATGTCCTTTGCAGCTGTCGCCGACCGCTGCGCAAGTTCGCGCACTTCCTGGGCGACGACGGCAAAGCCCTTGCCTGCCTCGCCGGCTCGTGCCGCCTCGACGCCGGCATTCAGCGCCAAGAGGTTGGTCTGGAAGGCGATCTCGTCGATCACGTTGATGATCTGCGAAATTTCCTTCGAAGCCTGCTCGATCCGGCTCATCGCCGACGTCGCTTCGCCCACCACGCTGGAAGACGCTTCGGCGAACTGCCGGGCTTCCGTCACCATCTTGCTCGATTCCTGAGCCCGCGCGGTCGAAGTCTTCACGGCCACCGTGATTTCCTCAAGCGCCGAAGAGGTTTCCTCCAGCGAGGCGGCCTGGTTCTCCGTGCGCCGCGACAGGTCGTCTGAGGCCTGGCGGATTTCGTCGGCACCACCGTTGATCGCATCGGCCGAATGGCGAACCTGCTGCATCAGGTTGCGCAGGCTGCCCATGGTTTCGTTCACATTCGTCTGCAGGCTGGCAAAGACACCCTTATATTGACCTTCCATGCTCTCGGTCAGGTCACCCTTCGCCAGCGCCGAGATCACGCGTCCGGTCTCGGCGATGCCGGCGTCGACGGATTCGACCAGCGTGTTGACGTTGGCGGCGAAGCGGTCGAGGTCCGGATTGTCGTAGCGCTTGGTGATGCGGCGGGTGAAGTCGCCGGCAACGGCGGCATCGACCACGGTCGCGATGTTCGACTGCAGGTCGGCATTCTTCTCCTGCAGTGCTGCTTCCTGGGCCGCGAGATCGCGGATCTTGATGCCGTTCTGCTTGAAGACGTCGACGGCCTTGGCCATCAACCCGATCTCGCTCTTATGGTCGAGGCCAGGGATGACGGTCTCAAGCTTGTTGTCGGCGAGCGCACCCATGGCGCCGGTAATCTGGCCAATCGGCTGCGTGATGCTGCGTGCAATGAAGAAGGCGATGACACCGGCCATGACGAGACCGACGGCCGCGAGCGTGCTGCCGATCACGACGGCGGTCTCCATCGTCGCCTGTATGCTCGGCCCCAGCGTGTCCTGTTCCTTCTTCAGGTCGAGCTTCAGCTGCTCCACGGAATCGGAGAGCGCTTCCCCGGCGACGTTCATCGTCTCGTTGATCACCTGGTTCCGGCTCTGGATCACCTGATGCACCGACTGGAGCGCAGCTTCATAAGTCGCCAAGTCGGCGGTCACCGTGTCCAGCGTGGCCGTAATGCTGGAATCGGTGGAGCTCGACTTGATTTTTGCGATGTCCGCGCGCGCGGTCTCTGCAAACGTCTTGGCGTCTTCGAATGCGGCTTCGCTGTTGGTCAGCAGGAACTTGTTCGTTCCCAGGCGCAAGCTGCTGATTTCATACTTCAATCGTTCGAGCGTAGCGACTGCCTCGACGTTCCCGGAGGATGCCACCGATTGATTGATTGCCGCCAGATCCTCGGCCATCTTCGGTCCGAGGGTGTCGAGCGTTCTGTCCACGAGTTCTTCGCGCTCATTCTGCAGGGCCACAACCTTGTCGAAGCCTTGGGCATAAGTGTCGACGAAGGGGTGAAAACCGGATGCGGCCGCCCTTTCAGCATCACTCAGGCCGAAGCCAAGCATCGTGTCGATCGATGCTTTCGTCGTCGCTAGCCGTGTAATGACGTCCTGCTTCAACTCTTCGGTGGGCTCGGCGCGGAACTTACGGAAGGCAAGCCGCGCTTCCAGCATGTTGGCCTGGATGCGACCCGCTTCATTTGTCTCCTTGGCGCTCTCGCGATACTCGCCGAACGACGCCACATTCGTCAGGTTCGAATAGACGCCTGCCCCGGCAATCACACCGAGCACCAGCAGAACAGATCCGAACCCCAGGTAGATCTTGCTTCCGATTTTCATGTTGTTGAGCACGCGAGTCAGTCCTTGACCAAAGGGGGAATGATAGCGCGATCCTGATCGCGTCATCTTAAAAAGTGATGAAAGGCTAATTGGACGATCCCTAAATTTCGCACTGACTTAATCATTTTAAGCTGCAGAGCCGGTTTATATGCAGCTCATGGATGCCGGCGAGCCTTGTTTCGGTTCCGCGAGGGCGCCTTTCCCCGTTTGCGCACGCGTCAGGCCGCTCGTGCGCGGGCCGGTCCATGCAGCCATAAGCTTCGCGCCAGCCGCAGCTGACAGGTTGCGCGCAACGATGTCAGTGAATCGGTGCAGCATGTTGAAGCCTCTCCCGTCCGGCCCGGCCTCCCTCCTGTCGAAGCGGCTCTTGTCGCTCGGCCTCGGCACGGCGCTTGTCGGCTCGCTCTCGGGCTGCATCCTGATGACCGATACCAGCCGCATGAACATCGAGGTCTTCCAGGACGAGGTGGCCCCGGTCTGGTACGATCCGGCCCGCACGCCGCCGGCCGCCGACCAGTCCGCACCGCAAAAGCGCAGCCTCTACCAGACGCAGTTCCACCAGACCTATGGTCTTCCGGTCTCCAATCCGCTGCATCGCACGCTCTACGGCGTGATGGTCGATGACGGTCACACGCTTCCCGCCATCCCGCTCGATCGCGTGCGCTCCGACATGCTGCGCCAGGAGGTGAGCTACCAGTCGACGGAAGCCCCCGGCACCATCGTCGTTGATACCAGGGCGCATTACCTCTATCTCGTCCAGCCGAACGGCAAGGCGATCCGTTATGGCGTCGGTCTCGGCCGTGACGGTTATGCCTGGTCGGGCCGCGGCGTGATCAAGCGCAAGGCGAAGTGGCCGCACTGGACGCCGACCGACAACATGGTCGAGAACAATCCGAACCTACGGCCCGTTTCCGCCGCCCGCGGCGGTCTGGTCGCCGGCCTCAACAACCCGCTCGGTGCGCGTGCGCTCTACATCTATCAGGACGGCAAGGATACGCTCTACCGTGTCCATGGTACGCCGGACTGGCAGTCGGTCGGCAAGGCGACCTCCTCGGGCTGCGTGCGCATGTTCAATCAGGATGTCATCGATCTCTTCGATCGCGTGCCCGACAACACCCCGATTGTTGTCATTTAGCGACACTGATTTGCGACGTTAGCCCTCTCTCCAAAACGTGAGGGGGTGGTGGCGTTGCTTTAATTGAAGCTTTCCTGTTTGCATCGCATCATCGCGGAACAAAGCGCACCTCCCAGCGTCTTCATCCGCAGAACTGCTACAGGAAACTCATACCTAAATGTCCTCTACACCCAATTTGACCCGTCGGTCGCTTCTGTCCCTGACAGGCCTCGGCGCGGCATCCCTGCTGGCCAGCTGCACCACCTCCCGTCCGCTCCCGGCAGACGCCCGTCTTGAGGGCCCGGTTGTGCCGGCCGCACCGAGCGGCCGCACCCCTGAACTCGATGCCATGTACGGCGAAGTCTATGACGGCGGCTACGTCATTCCGGCCGTCCCCTATTGGCGCATTCCGGAGCGCTTCTATCGCCAGCAGGTCATCGATCCCACCGGCGAAGCGCCCGGCACCGTGGTCGTCGATACCCCGAACCGCTACCTCTATCTCGTCGAGCGCGGCGGCACCGCCATGCGCTATGGCGTCGGCATTGGTCGCGACGGCTTTGCCTGGGGTGGCGCCGGCGTCATCCAGTGGCGCCAGAAGTGGCCGAAATGGACCCCGCCGGACGAGATGATCGCCCGCCAGCCCGAGCTTGAGATCTATTCCGTCCGCAACGGCGGCAAGCCCGGCGGCCTCGACAATCCGCTGGGGGCGCGTGCGCTCTACATCTTCCAGAACGGTCAGGACACGCTCTACCGTCTGCACGGTTCGCCGGAATGGAGCTCCATCGGCAAGGCCGTCTCTTCCGGTTGCGTGCGCCTGATGAACCAGGACATCATCGATCTCTACGAACGCGTGCCGACCAAGGCAAAGATCGTCGTCCGTCAGTAACCGGCGTTCTCGACCGGATCGCGCACGGCGATCACCGTAAGAAAGACAGAAGGCCCCGCCGCTGACGGCGGGGCCTGTTTGCATTCCGGGTTCTCGAATGCGCGTCAGGATCAGGCGGCTTCCAGCGCCTTCTCGATTGCCTGCACGGAGTGACCTGTCAGATCCTTGTCGAGCTCCCCGATCAGCACTGCCGAGAGCTGCTTGTGGTAGCTCTTGCGCATCTCGCCGAGTGTCCGTGGTGCCGCGATGATCACGAGGTTCTTGATCTTTCCGTCGAGCACCTGCTTGTTCAGCATCTCGGTGATGCCGTTGCTGAAGCCGTCCTCGTCCTGCTGGCTGTCGTCAGGATTGGCGGCGCTGCTGGAATGGCGGGCGCCGGATGGGATTTTCGAACCGTCGATCTCGTCTGACGGAATGGCCTTCAGCTTGATATCCAGAGCATTCCCTTCGTTTTGGAAGAGGCTCAGCTTCTCGCCGTCGGCAACGGCAATCACGGCATTCTGCGGTACTTGCATGGGCATTCTCCTTGATGGTCTGTGCGGCGCTCACCCGAGGGTGTCGTCACCGCAGTTGACCGAAGGACAACCCTTGGCGTGCAGATCGGTTCCGCGTTCCAAGCGTCCGCCGCGACGACGGATTGACGCGGCTTATTCCCGACAGCGAAACGGGCTGAACGAGCTCGCAGCACCTGCATTCATACTGGCGATCGTAAGACCATTGGCGACCTCGATGTCGGCTTCCGTCTGCGGACAGGCATCGACATCGGCAAGACAGCCGCTGTCGATGAATGCCTGGTTCCGGGCCATGAACATATCCGAGACGCCCTCGCGTCCGACATGGTCGAGAATATCGGCAAAGGCCTTCCGGTAGACGTCGCATTTCTTCCGCTGCCAGTCGGAGCGCTCCTCCGCTGTCCTGCCGGCTTCCTGCGCCACGGCATGCGTGCCGGGAGCCATCAGTGTCGTGGCCAGTGACAGCGTGAAGGCCAGACGGACGATCGTCCGACCAGTCATCGCGCAAAATCCGCAAAGACCGCTTCGCCGATCTCGGCAATCGCCGCGTCTCGCGTCTTCAGCGGATGGGCCTTGCCGTCCATGTAGATCGCGACGACGAGCGGCGCGCCTTTCGGCGGCCGTACGACAGCGATCACCCCACGCGTGCCATGCCCGCCGGCACCGCTGCGATCGGCGATCGTCCAGCTCTTCGGCAGCTTGGACCGCAAGAGGCCGTCCGCCACCGCATTGGCGGTCATCCATGCGTCGAGCTGGTCGCGGGCGGCAGGGGCAAGCGCGTCGCCGACGAGCAGACCTTGCAGCGTCTGCGCCATCGCCTGCGGTGTCGTCGTGTCGCGCGGGTCGCCGGGTTTCGCCTCGTTGACCTCTGGCTCATAGCGATCGAGCCGCGTGGTCGCATCGCCGATACCGCGCAGGAAGCCTGTCACTTCGGCCGGCCCGCCGAGCACTTTGAGGATCGCATTTGCCGCGGCATTGTCACTGGTCCGCAGGGTGATTTCGCACAGCTCCCGCGTGGAGAGGCTTGTCCCCACCCGCGTCTCCGTCACCGGCGAATAAGGACGCAGGTCCGCCTTTGTGATGCGTGTCGTCTGCTCGAGAACCGCATCGCCACCCGACAGGGCTGCCGCACAGGCGAGCGACTTGAAGGTGCTCGCCATGGCGAAGCGCTCATCGTCCCGGTAGGCGACAACTGCGCCGCTGCCCGTGTCGATCACCGAAAGCCCGACTCGCATGCCGAGCTTCTGCTCCACGCGCTTGGCCGCCGCAACGATTTGGCCTTCGGCAGCCTGCACGGACGCTGGCATCGCTATGCCCAGGAGCATCAGCGGCAGAACGAGAAGCTGGATCTGGGCAGTGATCCGGCGGGCGGTACGGGGTCTCGATTGTGTCATGCGAATCTCTCCTTCTGCTGCCTGCATCGGGGGCAATCAAGGCATCAGGGAGGCACGCGACAGGAGAGGTGGGGACAGCGATCAAGCCGGATTGTCAGCCGGCGCCGTCTCGATCGCTGCCAGAACCTGGCGAGTTTCACTGAGATAAGCCTCCATGGACGACTTGTCGTTCTCGACGGAATGGCAATTGTCGACCGTCTGTTCCAGAGCTGCCAACTGCTCCTTCAATGCGTCGGCCTGGTCAGGCGAACGCCCGGAATGGGCAAGATCGGCAAGCCGGGCGGCAATCCGCATCAGCACCAGCGGCTGGTCGGCGCCCGCCTGGCGGATCGACCGGAAGCCTGTGTTGAGCATGTGGCGATAGTCGGAACGGCTGACGATCAGGCGCAGCACTCCATCGTCATCGTGATACTGCCGATAGGGCAGGGGGCGCTGCTGCACAGCCTCGAAGGAGGCGGCTAGCCGGTCGATGACGGCAACCGCAGTGAACGGGTCGTTGATCCCCGGCGAAAGCGCCCGCACCGCGATTTCGGTGAGCTGCCGGATGCTGAATTCGAGGTCCTGCGCGGTCGTGTTCTGCAGCCCCATGGTGAAGCATCCACGCAAGGCCGCGATCGTCTTGTCGTCGATGTCGGTCCCATCGCCGCCAGCTCCGGAGAAGATGGTGAAATGGTCGCCTCGCGACAGCAGATATTGACCGGCCCTGACCGCCACATCGATCCTCAGATCCTTCTCCGCCGCGATGCGGGTCAGCGCGCGATAGTCGATCACCTGCACATGTCCGACCTTGCCGAGCGCGACCGGTTGGCCAATGCCGGCAAAGCGGGCGACGTCTTCGGCATGGCTCGGCGGCTTGTCGGGCAAGACCTCGTCGACTGTCACGACCAGATTGCGGTGCAATGCGTGCACCATGTTGTCGGCGATGATCAGGCGCGCCACCTTGTGGATGTAGAACAGGAGCGCCATCAGGCAGATGACCGTCAGCAGGCTGCCGGCCGAGATCGCCAGATGCGGAACCCCGTCCGCGCCCAGCGTGTCGGAGATCGTCCGCAAGACGAGGATGAGATAGAGGATCGTGCCAATGAACAGGCCGAGCACGGCCTGGATCTGCCGGTCGGCCATGAAGTGGGAAATCAGTCGCGGCCCGAGCTGGTTGGCCGCAAGCGTCAGGATGACGAAGGTCACGGAGATCACCAGCGACGTCATGGTCATCAACCCGGATAGAAGGCTGCTCAGCAGCTGCCGCGCCGTCTCGGCCTCGCCGCTATAGAGCCACCATGCCCCGCGCACCACATCAGGCCCCAGGAGGTGCCCGTAACTGATCATCAGAATGGCGAGTAGGGCCGCAAGGCCCGAAAAGATGAGAGGTAGAAGCCAGAGCTGACTCCTGACGATGTCGAAAAGATTGCGCGCCTTGTCCATTGTTCCACAACGCGCAAGGCTGCGGATTGCTCCCGATGGTGACGGGTAGCGTGGCTCCAGGGTCAGTCCCCGCCGATCGCCTCGAGATGCCCCTTCAACCGCTTGAGACTGTCGCGCAGGCTCTCGATCTCGGAAATGTCGCAGCCGATTTGGTTGCCGATCGTCGAAAAGACTTCGAGCGCACGCGTCTTGAGTGCCCGCCCTTCCTCCGTCAGCGTGATGAACACCACGCGTTCGTCGGCCGCATCCCGGCGCCGTGAGACGTAATCAATCTGTTCGAGCCGCTTCAAAAGCGGCGACAGCGTGCCGGAATCAAGTCCGACCTTTTCACCCAGCGCCTTCACCGAGATGTCGTCTTCCTCCCACAGCGCCATCATCACCACATATTGCGGATAGGTCAGCCCTAGCGGCGTCAGCAGTGGCTTGTAGGCACGCGTGAAAGCATGTGCTGCGCCGTAGAGCGCAAAGCACAGTTGCTTGTCCAGCCTAAGTTCCTTTTCGAGCGTTTCGTCGTCCATGGCCCTTGATGAACCCCTTTCGGCATCTATTGTTTCCACAGTGGCCAAAATAGGCGCACATTTCAATGCGCAAAAAACAATTGCGCGCAATTCAATTGTGTACTATATAGAAACTCACCAACCACAAAACAAGGAGAACACCTTATGGCTATTCTTTACACCGCACATGGACATGCCACCGGCGGCCGCTCCGGTCATGGCGCCTCCGACAATGGCGTACTCGATGTCACGCTCACCACCCCGAAGGAACTCGGCGGCGACGGCGCGACCGGCACCAATCCCGAGCAGCTCTTTGCCGTCGGCTATTCCGCCTGCTTCCTCGGCGCGCTGAAGGCCGTTGCCGGCAAGGAAAAGGTGAAGATCCCGGAAAACGCCAAGGTCCACGCCGAAGTCGGCATCGGCCCGCGCGAAGACGGCACTGGCTTCGGCATCGAAGTGAAGCTTTCGGTCGAGATCCCCGGCATGGAGCGCGAGCTGGCCGAGAAGCTGGTTGCGGCTGCCCACATCGTCTGCCCCTACAGCCACGCGATGCGCACCTCGACCGAAGTTCCGGTCTCGGTCATCTGATCGGTCTCAATCGAGATATCCACCGCCCGAAGGCCGGCCTCGCGCCGGCCTTTTTCATGTCCGCGTCGCATGCTCCCGAGCCGCGACGATTGTCCGGGTCGCCGCCATCATTGAGCCGGTGCCAAATCGCAGCCGCCAGTTAAGCGGAAAGCGCAACAAGCGGGGGGAGGGGAACCCTTTGCCCTATTCCCGGTTCGACCTTGATACCAACAATCGAGGACGAAACCATGCAAACCACAACAGCCAATGCAATCTACGAGGATCACCGCCTGTCGCCGGATCTTCCGGTCGAGGAAGTCACCCGTCACGAGATCCGCCGCAGCTACCCGGCATCCGCCTTCCGCGGGCCGCTCTTCGAGGGCCGCGATCGGGTGGCGCTCGTTATGGCGACGATCATGCTGATCGGTCCCTTGGTCGCGCTGCCGCTTGGCCTCGGCTGAGGCAGCCGTCAGGCACTGACCTCCAGCAGTCCGCGGCGAAGGATTGCGGGGTCGGCCTGCATGCCGGCCTCGATCTCGCCATGCAGACCGGTCCAGATCGGCACGGCACTTGAGAGCGCGCGTGCGCCCTCATCGGTCAGCCGCAAGCGCTTGCCGCGCTTATCCTTTGGGTCTGGCTCGATCGCGACCCAGCCGCGCGCAGAAAGCGGCTTCAGCGCCGCTGTCAGCGTGGTGCGATCCATGGCCAGAAGTCTGGCAACAGGCCCCATGGGCGGCGGTTCCGGCCGGTTCAACGCCATCATCAGGGAGAATTGCTGGTTGGTGAGCCCGACTGGCTTCAATGCCAGATCGAAGCGGCGAGCGAGCGCCCGTGCAGCGCGCTGGGCATGCAGGCAAAGACAGTTATCTCTGACATGGATGGTCGTGGCATAGGGAATCAGAGGCATATTTGACATGGACTAAATATGTTGATATCAACGTAAATGTCAAGAGGAGGAACAGCAAAATGGAATATTCGGTTGTTTCGCGGGAGGAGTGGCTGGAGGCCCGCAAATCCCTGCTTCTGCAAGAGAAGGAGCTGACCCGCCAGCGCGACCGGGTAAACGCCGCGCGCCTCGCCTTGCCATGGGTGCGCATGGAGAAGGATTACCACTTCCAGTCACCATCGGGCGAAAAGACGCTTGCCGACCTGTTCGATGGTCGCAGCCAGCTGATGATCAACCATTTCATGTTTCATCCCGATTGGGATGCCGGCTGCGAGGGCTGCTCCTTCTTCGGCGATCATATCGACGGCATGTTGCCGCATCTCAACAATCACGACGTGACCCTCGTCACCGTATCGCGGGCGCCGCTCGAAAAGATCGAGGCCTATAAGCGCCGTATGAACTGGCGTTTCCCCTGGGTCTCGTCCGCAGGCAGCGACTTCAACTACGATTTCCACGTCTCCTTCACCAAGGAGGAGCTCGCTTCCGGTTCGGTGAACTACAATTTCCGCGAAACCCCGAGCGACCGGGCCTTCGACGAACTGCCGGGCCTGTCCGCCTTTTACCGCAACGACAAGGGCGAGATCTTCCACACCTATTCGCAATATGCCCGGGGCGGGGAGGAGGCGCTGGGCACACTGATGATCCTCGATCATGCGCCGCTCGGCCGCAACGAAACGGGTACCCTGAGCTTCGTCAAGCGCAAGGACGAGTACGTGGCAAAGCCGGCGGCAAAGGCCGGCTGCTGCCACTGAGGAGGATGTCATGGAGTTTCCAAAACCCAGCGAACATCACCGTGTCCTCGATCGGCTGGTCGGCGACTGGCTCTTCGTGACCTCGACCGGCATGGATGGCTACGACCCAGACGATCCGGAAAAACGCTGGACCGAGAAGGTCCGCTCCATCGGCGGCCTCTGGGTCGTCGCGGAAGGTGAGGGCGGCATGGGCGGTGATGGCGACCGCGCCACCATGATCATGACCCTCGGCTACGATCCGCGCCTCGGCCACTATGTCGGCAGCTGGATCGGCTCGATGATGGACAAGTTCTGGATCTACAAGGGCTGGCTGGAAGATGACGGCCGGACGCTCGTGCTCGAGGCCGAGGGGCCGAGCATGCAGGACCCCGCACGGACCGAGACCTATCGTGATGTCATCCATTTCGTCGATGATGACACCAGAACCTTCTCGGGCAGCGTTCGCCAACCCGACGGCAGTTTTCACACCTTCATGACCAGCGAAGCAAAACGCATCGGCTGAAAGCCGACAGATTGAGAGAGGGACTGCGCATGCATGGCACATTCATCTGGCACGAGCTGATGACCCCCGACCCGGCACAAGCAAAGGCCTTTTACGGTTCGCTGCTCGGCTGGGAGCCGACCGATATGCAGATGGAAGGCTTTACCTACACCTCATTCGCGGTGCCCGGGTTTCCCTTCGGCGTCGCCGGCATGATGGCGCTGACCGAAGACATGAAGGGGCAGGGCATCCCGCCAAACTGGTCCGGTTACATCGGCGTCGATGATGTCGACCAGACCGCAGCCGATTATGCAGCCAATGGCGGCACGATCTGCCGTCCCGCTGAGGATATCCCCGGCGTTGGCCGATTCGCTGTGGTCGCGGACCCCCAGGGCGCTGTCCTTTGCATCATGACCCCGAAGATGGAAGACGGCTCCGAAGGCAGCTGGCCCACCCCGGGCAGCACCGGCACGGTCGGCTGGAATGAGCTAATGGCCGCTGATTGGGAAAAGGTCTGGGACTTCTACACCGCCCGGTTCGGCTGGGAAAAGGATATGGCCGTCGACATGGACGCCATGGGCACCTACCAGACCTTCAAGCTCGGCGACCGTGGCATCGGCGGCATGATGACCAAGCGACCGGAAATGCCGATGCCCTATTGGGGCTTCTATTTCATCGTCCCGGCCATCGACGCGGCGATAGACAAGGTCAAGTCGCTTGGTGGCGAGCTGCTGATGGGCCCGCATCAGGTGCCCGGCGGCTCCTGGATTGCGGCCTGTCGGGATCCGCAGGGCGCTTATTTCAATCTGACGTCAGCAGGTAAATGAAACAGAGGAAGCCGGAACCGTATCGCACGGGCTCCGGCTTCCTTCGAATTCGATCGTTGCGGTCGTTCGTGCTCGGCTCAGCCGCGCTTCACGGCCTTTTTCACGGCCCGCTTCTTCGGTGCGGGAGCCTGCTCGGCTTCGAGCGCTTCACGTTGCATGCGCAGCGCCTTCAGCGTTTCCGTCTTGCGTTCGCGCGCGGTCGCTTCCTGAGCGATCAGCGAGCGGGCAACGCTGTCGGTCGTAGCGGCCTTGTCCTGCGGGGAAACCTTTTCAGGCTTGAAGAAGGTCTCTTTGGTGGCGGTCATGTCCGGATCCTTCCTGCAGTCTGGCTGCCTGTCTCGGCATGTCTGGTCCCTGCCCGCGTCGCAAACTGCGTTGCGCCTTCGTGGCGGGGAGGGCGGGTCCGCGCGCCCGAGGGCGCACGGATCATAGCGTCATTAGCGCGTACGCACTGCCTTCTTCGGAGCCGGCAGAAGGCCTTCGCGCTGCATCTTCTTGCGTGCAAGCTTGCGCTGACGACGAATGGCTTCCGCCTTTTCGCGCACGCGCTTCTCAGACGGCTTTTCAAAGGCGCTGCGGGCCTTCATCTCGCGGAAGAGACCTTCGCGCTGCATCTTCTTCTTCAGCACGCGGAGTGCTTGGTCGACATTGTTGTCACGAACGAGAACTTGCACGGTCGTTTCCTTTCCGGGCGTTGATGCCCGCTTGTTTTCGAGTTTCAAAGGAGGGGATACGACAGGCTAACGCGCCATGCCCCGGCGAAGATCCCGACAAAATCGGGCAAAGATATGGATCGCGGCTGATGGCTTCGATCACAGGATAAACAAAAAAGGCCGGGCGGAACCCGACCTTCCCTCGCCACTCAGCCCCCTCTGCCAGCACATTCGTGGTGAGTGGGGCGAGCGACAGATTATTAAGCGGCGCGCAGGTTGTCGGCCGAGCTCTTGCCCGAACGCTTGTCCTGGACGATGTCGTAGCCGATCTTCTGGCCTTCGACGAGGTCGCGCATGCCGGCGCGCTGAACTGCAGAGATGTGGACGAACACGTCGGCAGAGCCTTCATCCGGCTGGATGAAACCAAAACCCTTGGTGCTGTTGAACCACTTTACGGTACCTGTGTTCATAACGATTTCCTTTCAATCGTTGGGCTTGCCGCCGAGACATTCGACGGCTGGTATATCGACGTTGAAGGAAATCTGGCGTGCGCAAAAAGCGCGTAGACAAAGTCGCTCGCAATCTTCGATGTCGGCAATATAGGGAAACGCTCGCGCTGATACAAGCAAAAACCTGAAAACCCGCTGTTTCAGGACCGGTCATGAAGCGGAGATCGTACAGGAAGCTTCAGAAATCATTGTGCAAATTGACTTTTGCACCGCGGCGAAAAAATGGTGCGTTGAGCGGCGGAGCGCGCCATTTCAATATTTCTTCATCATATCGTGAAGCATTGATATTTTTTCATCGCCGCAGGCCGTTCCACGCAAAAACAGTACGACTCTCTTGACCTTGTGTTGCTACGACAACGCGCCGGCCGCGGATCGAAAACCGCGTTCCGCCACGTCTTGTCACTCATCAACGGACCCTTCGGATGAACAAGTTTCTCGCCGCAACTGCAATCCTCCTGATCACCGCATCCACCGCCTTTGCAGGCACTTTCACCTTCCCCTCCGATGAACCGGCCGCCATCGTCGATATCCCGGATGACTGGCAGCCGACCGAGACCGACTACGGCGTCGAGGCGAACTCTCCCGATGCCGGCACCTATATCTCCTTCGACATTGCAGGCGCCGAGGACATGGACCAGGTGATGACCGACGTCTTCGCCTTCCTCGAGGAAAACGGCGTGGTGCCCGATCCGGCAAGCCAGCAGGAATCGAAGGACGATTTGAACGGCATGCCGTTCCAGACCATTGACTGGAAGGGCACGGACAAGGACGGTCCTGTGTCGATCGGCGTGGGCATCATCGGCCTTTCCGACGAAAAGATCGCCATCGTCACCTACTGGGCATCCACGGAAACCGAAGCCCAGAACATGCCCGAAGTCGGCAAGATCCTCGCAACGCTGAAGCCGGCCGGCTGATGAGCGCCGCTCGTCGCTGACCAGAAGACCAGCGTCCCGGTTCTTGAACGTTCCGGGACGCCATGCGCAACGGCCGGCGAAATGCCGCAGCCGGACAAGCGACAGTGTTCCATGGCGACAAGGCCTCCATGATCTGATAGGAGAGGCAACCCGTTCCAGGAGTAACGGGCGATCTCTAAGTCACGAAAGCCAGCCGACCATGACCATTGCTGCGGGCCTCTCCTTCGGATGCCCCGTGTCGTGCGCCCCGATATCGGGCGTCTTTAGCCTCTCTGCCGCCTTTCCCGATCAAACCAACCTTTCGGAGGCCGGCCTGTGAGCGCTGCATTCGATTACCGCGACGATCAGATCGTCGAAGACCAGTCCCCTGATGCCAAGGCCTGGCTGAAAATCGTCAATACCTATCGCAAGCCGGACCTGACTCGCTCGAGCTTCGAGCTCGGCATCACGCTCGTGCCCTTCGTGCTGCTCTGGCTCGGTGCCTGGGCAAGCTTCGAATACGCCTTCTGGCCGGGCCTCGTGCTCGTTGTGCCGGCAGCGGCATTCCTTCTGCGCCTGTTCATCATCCAGCATGACTGCGGCCACGGCGCCTTCTTCGCCCGTCGCTCGGTGGACGACTGGACCGGTCGCCTGCTCGGCGTTCTGACCTTCACGCCCTACGACTATTGGCGTCGCGCTCACGCCGAACATCATGCGACAGCCGGCAATCTAGAAGAACGCGGCGTCGGTGACATCACCACGCTGACGGTCGCCGAATACAAGGCCCTGTCGCCGATGGGTCGCCTCGGCTATCGCCTCTATCGCAATCCGATCGTGCTCTTCGGCATCGGCCCGATCTGGGTCTTTCTCCTGAAGCAGCGTCTGCCCTTCGGCATGATGAAGGATGGCGCTCTGCCCTGGGTCTCTACCATGGCAACGAATGCCGGCATGGCGATTACGGCAGCGTTGATGATCTGGCTTGCCGGCCTCGATGCCTTCCTGATCGTGCATCTGCCGATCGTTCTGCTCGCTGGCGCACTGGGCATCTGGCTCTTCTATGTCCAGCACCAGTTCGAAGACACCCATTGGTCCAACCCTCCGGAGTGGCAGTTCCAGCACGCGGCTCTTCACGGCGCCTCGCACTACGACCTGCCGTGGGGTCTGCGCTGGCTGACTGGCCATATCGGCGTGCACCACGTGCATCACCTGTCGAGCAAGATCCCTTTCTACCGTCTGCCGGAAGTCCTGCGCGATCACCCGGAACTGAAGACCATCAGCCGCATCACGCTGAAGGAAAGCTTCGCCTGCGTGAAGCTCGTCCTCTGGGATGAAGCCCGAGGCCGCCTCGTGTCCTTCCGCGAGGCAAGGCGGATGGCTGTGGCCGCCTGATCTCTGCACCACAATTTCAAGATTGATGCGCCCGTTGCTCAATCCAGCAGCGGGCGTTTTCTTTCCGACGATGCGAAGCGAAACCTCGGCTCAGCCTTTGGTGCCCGTCTCCCAGCCCGCCACCCAGAGCTTGCGCAGCCGGTCGCCCTCGCGGCGGAAATGCCTTCCCGTCTGACGGCATGCGCTGATCCGGTCGACCCGAAAATTGCGGATGGCCTCGCGCAGTTCGCACCAGGCGACAACGACTTCCGATTCCGCATAGTGGATGACGGCGATCGGCCGGATCCGCCGCGTCGTCGCCTGCTGCTGCTCGTTGACATAGTCGATGTCCAGCGCCTCCTCGTCGCGGATCGCCCTGCGGATCATCGCAAAGTCGATGGCCTCGGGCGCGTCTGCCACCCGTCCCCAGGCATAAAGCGTGCGCGAGATGATCGCCTCGCGCAGTGGGCCTGGAAGGGCAGCCGCAATCTTGTCCAGCACCCGGGCCGATGCCTCCCGCAGTTCCCTGTCCGCCGTGCGTTTGGTCAGCGCCATGCCAAGTACGATCGCTTCCGTTTCCTCAGGCGTGAACATCAAGGGCGGCAGGTGAAAGCCGGGGCGCAGGATATAGCCGATCCCACGCTCGCCCTCGATCGGCACGCGCATCGCCTGAAGGGCGGCGATATCGCGATAGATCGACCGCTGCGTGACCTCCAGCTTTTCCGCCATCTGCTGAGCGGTTATCGGGTGGTTGGCGAGCCTCAAGGTCTGGATGATCTCGAACAGCCGGGAAGCCTTGCGCATGGATGAGATCCTCATCACAACTGACACAGCTCTGTCAGTTGGCTCTCTCTATAGCATGTCCGAACAGGCTGAAAACAGTCGGAAACCTGGATCGGCCATCCACTTTGCAGCATGGACAACTGACATGACCTACACCGAAAACCTCTGGCTTTTCACGCTTCTTCTGGCCGGCATCATCACCGTGCCCGGCATGGACATGATCTTCGTCACCGCCAATGCCCTGACGGGCGGACGCCGGGCAGGCTTCGCCGCGACCTCGGGCATCATGCTCGGCGGTGCCTTTCACACGCTGTTCGGCACCGTCGCGGTCGCTACCCTGTCCACGCTGGTTCCGCAACTCGCTGGCCCGATGCTTATCGTCGGCGCCGCCTATATGATCTGGATCGGCTATACCTTGGCAAAGAGCGCCATCGTCATCGACGGCATCGAAGCCTCGAAGCTGCGCCGGACAGGCCGCATCTTCACCCAGGGTCTGATCACCTGCCTCATCAACCCGAAGGCCTGGCTCTTCATCCTTGCCATCTACCCGCAGTTCATGCGGCCAGAATACGGCCCCTTCTGGCGCCAGGCCATGGTCATGGGCGCGCTCACCCTTCTTCTCCAGGCGACCGTCTATGGCGGTCTTGCGCTCGCCGCCGCCAAAGGGAGAGATGCGCTGACCTCAAAGCCGCAGGTCACCATCTGGATCGGCCGCGCCGCCGGCTGGATGCTGGTCGCGGTGGCGGTGCTGATGCTCGTCGAGGGTTGGCGGAGTTGGTGAAGGGCAGGGAAGGGACTTCGCCAGACTTTACAGCCCCACCGCCTTGCGCAGTGCTTCGTTCATGCGTGACTGCCAGCCATCGCCCGTTGCCTTGAAGCGATCGATCACGTCCTGGTCGAGCCGCAGGCTGATCGCCTTCTTCGGGTTCTCCGCCTTCGGTCGCCCGGCGAGCTTGCGGTCGATCGCCTCGGCGAGATCCGGAAAGACCTCGCGGAAAGGGCGCAATTCGGCGATCTCTGCCTCGGTCATTTCGGGATTGTCGCCGACCTCATCCCAGTCGGTACGCGTATACCCACGGCCCTCATGAAAGCCATCCGCCACAGGTTTGGTCTTCTTCATGGTAGAGCCCTCCTTTCGGCAGCATTTGCCGGGCGCATCGAAACGATCGACAGCCCCTGCGTTCCGAGTCGAACAAAGATCACCGCCACCGTTCCGTCTGCCAAACGACCGACTGCCTGCAGCCTGCTTCTCTTGGCTGGGCGGATCAGTGCGCGCTGGAAGAATTCAAGCGACAGGTCGGAGAAATCCAGCCCGTGCTTGTCGATGTTCGCGAGCCGCTTCGGTTCATCCCAGACAATGATCATAGTTTATGTATATACGGAAATTCCGCAAGCCGGCATCCTGCCAATCTGGGGGCTTTTCGCTCACCCCCGCTGCGGCAGAAGGATCACCGCCGCCCCGATCAGGCAGATCGCGGCACCCGTCAGGTCGAATCGATCCGGCCGCTGCCCCTCGACCACCCAGAGCCAGCAAAGCGAGGCGGCGATATAGACCCCGCCATAGGCCGCATAGGCGCGGCCTGCGGCATCAGAGGGCACAAGCGTCAAAAGCCAGGCAAAGAGGGCGAGCGAGACAAGGCCGGGCACGAGCCAGAGTGGCGAGCGGTCGAGTTTCAGCCAGGCCCAGAAGGCGAAGCATCCGGCGATTTCGGCAAGGGCAGCCAGCGGATAGATCAGCAAGGTCATGGGCGCCATCCTGCCATCTCATCAGCGAGGGCGGAAGGGCATAATGGCTGAGGCCAGAGGCTTAGGCGGATCGGCCCTGCAAGTTCAGCACGTGACAGACGCGCGGCAAAAGTTCTGCTTCCTTCGGGAAGCAGACGAAGAAGCCCTGCACGCTGTCGAAGCCGAGCTGTACGGCAATTTCCATCTGGTCTTCGTTCTCGACACCGGCTGCCGTGACGATCATGCCGAGATCGTGGCCAAGCGCGATCACATGCCGCACGATCGCCTTGTCGACGGCATTGGTGAGCGCGCTGCGCATCAGCGAATGGTCGATCTTCAGGCGCCGGAAGCTGTGGTTGCGGAGCGCCGCAAGCCCGGCATGGGTCGCGCCGAAATTGTCCATGGCCAGCGAAAACCCGCAGTAGTGCAAGGCTTCGAGCGCCAGGCTCACCGGCTTTGCCAGCGGGCCGTAAAAGGCAGGCTCCGCCACCTCGATCTCCAGCATGTCGGGTGTCAGGCCAAAACCCTGCACCATGTCGGTGAGCCGCAGGGCAAAATCGCCGGAACAGAGGTCAAAGGCCGTGGCATTGACGCTGATGCGCCCCATGTCGTGGCCCTCGGCCCGCCAGCGCGCCGCCTGGCGCAGCGTCGTCGACAGCACAAAATCGCGGATCGACAGCGACATCATGGGATCGCGGAAGACCGCGCGGAAGTCCTGCGCGGCCGCAAGCTGGCCAGGCGCAATGCGCCAGCGTAGCAGTGTTTCCACACTGTCCACTTCCCGATTGTCGACAGAATAGATCGGTTGATAGGTGAGCTCGAAGCGTCCGCGTTGCAGCGCGCGCTTTGCATTGTTGACCAGAACGACGTGATCCAGACTGCTGTCCAAGCTCGACCCCATGAATTCCCGGAGACAGATCCGCGAATTGTATCAGTGATGAGTATATATCAGGGATGGTTGCACGGAAGTGAACAAAAACCCGCCGATAACGGTGAGCTTTCGTCACTCAGTTCTTGTGGCACGCGAGAAAAATGCAAGTTTTCACCGGCGAAGACTTCCCAGAATCCCGCGAACCAAGGCACGGCCGACCGAAGTCGCAACGGAGCGTGCCGCACTCTTCATGGCGGCCTCGATCACCGTCTCGCGCTGATAGCCGCCGGAGCGTTTTGTCGTTGTTGTCTTGCGGCCGCTCTGCGTCTCCTCGGGCTCGTCGCCGAAGCCCGGCAGGGTCCAGCGACCAGCAGCGCTCTCGCCGCTTTCCGCCTTCTCCTCCGCCGCGCGCCGCGCCGCCTCGGCGTCTGCGGCCTTCTTCGCCCGGGCGGTGAGGATCTCGTAAGCCGATTCCGAATCGAGATCGATGTCGTATTGCCCGGCGACCGGCGACAGGTTCATCACCTTCTGCCGCGTGGCGTCGTCGATCGGTCCCACCTTGCCCGACGGCGGGCGGATCAGCGTGCGCTCGACCATGGAGGGAATGCCCTTGGCTTCCAGCGTCGACACCAGCGCCTCGCCGATGCCGAGCTGAGTGATCGCATCGGCGCAATCGAAGGCCGGGTTCGGCCGGAAGGTGTCGGCCGCCGTCTTCACCGCCTTCTGCTCTCTCGGCGTATAGGCGCGCAGTGCATGCTGCACGCGGTTGCCGAGCTGGGCGAGCACGGTTTCCGGCACGTCGAGCGGGTTCTGCGTGACGAAATAGACGCCGACGCCCTTGGAGCGGATCAGCCGCACCACCTGCTCGACACGCTCGATCAAGACCTTCGGCGCGTCATTGAAGAGAAGATGCGCCTCGTCGAAGAAGAAGACCAGCTTCGGCTTGTCGAGATCGCCCACCTCCGGCAGCTCCTCGAAAAGCTCCGAGAGCAGCCAGAGCAGGAAGGTTGCGTAAAGCCGCGGGTTCATCATCAGCTTGTCGGCGGCCAGAATCGAGATCGCGCCGCGCCCGTCGTGCGTGGTCCGCATGATGTCGGTCACCTTGAGCGCCGGCTCGCCGAAGAAATTTTCCGCGCCCTGCTGCTCGAGGATCAACAGCCCGCGCTGCAACGTCGCGATTGATGCCTTGGAGATGAGGCCGAACTGGCTCGAAAGCTCGGTCGCATGCTCGGCCATGTAATTGAGCAGCGCCTGCAGATCCTTGAAGTCCATCAGCGGCAGCCCACCCTCATCGGCGATCTTGAAGGCGATGTTGAGCGCACCCTCCTGCGCTTCCGATGCATTCATCAGCCGCGAGAGCAAGAGCGGCCCCATCTCGGCCACCGTGGTGCGCACCCGATGGCCCTTCTCGCCATAGAGATCCCAGAAGATGACAGGGAATTCGGCAGGCGCATAATCGGTAAAGCCGATCTGCTCCGCCCGCTGCGTGATCCAGTCCTTCGGCTCGCCCATGGCGGCAAGGCCGGAGAGGTCGCCCTTGATATCAGATGCAAACACCGGCACGCCGGCCTCGGAGAAGCTTTCGGCAAGAACCTGCAGCGTCACGGTCTTGCCGGTACCGGTCGCGCCGGTGACGATGCCGTGCCGGTTGCCGTATTTCAGCGCCATGTATTCAGCCTTGTTCAGGCTGTCGTCCGGGTTGCGGCTGGTGCCGAGATAGAGCGAACCTTCTTGCAGCATGCGGACGTTTCTCCCTGCGTCGCCAACACTTCAGCTTGCTCTTATAGGTGGACTGTGGAACATCGACAACGGTCGACCATCCCGTTTCGGTACGCTTGGCGATGCGGTCGCACTCCTGTGTCGTCCCCGGCAAATTTCGCCGCACCATGGCTGGACCGCTTGAGTTCACCGTGAACATCCATTACGTTGACGTTAACGTCAAAATCGCCTCAGGAGGACTTCGAGAATGAGCGAAATCGTCACCCGCATCGCCGACAATGTCGGCATTTCCCAGGAAAAGGCCGAAACGGCGCTCGGCATGATGCTCGGCTTCCTGCAGCGCGAAGCAGCAGACGGCCCGGTCGCCCGCATGATCGAAGCCATCCCCGGTGCCGCTGAACTGGTTGCCAAGCACAACGGCGAAGGCGCCGGCGGCGGCGGCCTGCTCGGCGGCCTGATGAGCGCCATCGGCGGCGGCGGCATCATGGGCCTCGGCCAGCAACTGATGTCACAAGGGCTCGGCATGGGCGAAATCTCGACGCTCGCCAAGGAAACCATGGCGGTTGCCCGCGAATACGCCGGCGCCGACGTCGTTGACGAGGTTGTGGCCTCGGTTCCGGGTTTGAGCCAGTTCGTCTGATCGACCTTCCGCCACAAAACGCATCATCAACCGCCGGGTGCAGACCCGGCGGTTTTTTCATGACCCTGCGCGATCGCGAATTGTTCCATGCGTGGAACAAGGGTTGACTGCGCAGCAGTCGCAGCACGGGAGAAGGGACGCGCATCAGTTGATACCCCTCAAAAATAATGGTCGCCCTGTCTTTCAGTCTTTCTGAGAAACTCCGAATTCAACCTTTTTTGGGTGTTTCGGTCAGATTTCCCGCTTAACGTTTGTCATTTGTGGCGAAATACACGCTCCCATTTAGCAGCCGTTAACATAACGCAGGTTTGATTGAGGCATGTATTCACGCCTGGGGGCAAACATGCTGTCGAACTACCTGAACGCGAATAAGCTTGCCGATGACATGAAGGCGCTTTCCACGGCACAGGCGATGATCTCGTTCTCGCCCGACGGCACTGTCCTTCACGCCAACGAGAATTTCCTTAAGACCCTCGGCTACCGCCTGGACGAGATCGTCGGCAAGCATCACCGCATGTTCTGCGAGGAAGCGATCCGCAATGCTCCGGACTATCAGCGCTTCTGGTCGGAGCTTGCGGCCGGTCGCTTCCAGAGCGGCCAGTTCCGCCGACAGAGCAAGTCGGGCGACGATGTCTGGATCGAGGCGACCTACAATCCGGTCTTTAGCGGCGGCCGCGTAGTCCGCATCCTGAAGATCGCCTCCGACATCACGACAAGCAAGATCGCCTCCCTTCACGACGGCAACCGGCTGAGGGCGATCGACCAGTCCCAGGCGATCATCGAGTTCGAGATCGACGGCAGCATCGTTCAGGCCAATGACAACTTCCTCAAAGCCATGGGCTATGACGCAGCCGAGATTGTCGGCATGCATCACCGCATGTTCTGCGATCCCGCCTATGGTGAGACTGCCGAGTATGCCCAGTTCTGGGAGCGTCTGCGCGCCGGTGAGTTCATTTCGTCCAACTTCGTCCGCTACGGCAAGGGCGGCCGCGAGGTCTGGATCCAGGCCGCCTACACGCCCGTCTTCAATTCACGTGGCAAGGTCTACAAGGTGATCAAGGTCGCCACGGACATCAGCCCGCGCATGCGGGCGGTCAAGATCATCGGCCAGGCCATCAAGCGCCTCGCCGATGGCGACCTCACCGTGCGCCTGAACGAGCCGCTCGACGCCGTCCTGGAAGCGACGAGGCTCGACGTCAACACCGCGGCCCAGGCGCTCGACGACACCATGACTGGCATCGTGCGCGCCGCCCAGGCTTTGTCCGAGAATGCCGCTGTCATCAGCGACGTGTCGAACAGCATCGCTGCAAACGGCGAACGCCAGGCCGCGACCGTCGAAGAAACGGCCGCCGCCCTCGAAGAGATCAACCGTACGGTCAAGGACACCACGACCCGCACGCTGACCACCACCCGCCTCGTCAGCGAGACCCGCGCCAATGCCGAGGCCTCGGGCACGGTCGTCACGCAAGCGACATCGGCCATGGACGAGATCGCCGGCTCCTCGCGCGAGATCGAAAACATCATCGGCGTGATCGACGAGATCGCCTTCCAGACCAACCTGCTGGCGCTCAATGCCGGCGTCGAGGCAGCAAGGGCAGGGGAAGCCGGCAAGGGTTTTGCCGTTGTCGCCCAGGAAGTGCGTGAACTCGCGCAGCGTTCGGCGAGCGCTGCCAAGGACATCAAGGGCCTGATCGCCAAGTCGGCAGAAGCCGTCCGCCACGGCGTGACCCTCGTCGACAAGACCGGCCACGCGCTGGAATCGATCGTCAATCAGGTCCAGGAAATCGACGGCAATGTCGACGCGATCTCGCTGTCCGCCCGCGACCAGGCGCAAGGCATCGGTGAGATCAACAGCTCGATCAACATGCTCGACAAAGTCACGCAACAGAGTGCGGCGACCGTTGAAGAAGCAAGCGCTGCCGCCAATTCCCTCGCCGACGGTGCCCGCGAACTCTACGGTCTCGTATCCCGCTTCCAGACCTCGGCGCTGAAGCCCGGCCAGGTGCAGCACGCCATGGGCCGAGCGGCCTGATCGGCTGCGGCCGAGTAATCTCTCACATCACCTCATGCGGCGTCGCGATTGCGACCCGCGACGGTGCCACCTGGAAATCCCGGGGCAGCATGCGGTGATGCGCCATGACCATCTGGCAGGCGCTGCGGGCGTCCTGGCGCAGATCGTGATGGATGACGAAGGTCAGGCGACCCTGCGCCAGCAGCGCGCGATTATCGGCATCAAGGTCATGGGCAGCAAAAACGTCGATCCGGCGCTTTTCTTCCGCGAAGGCGCGCAGGATTGCCCGGTTGCCGCCGCCGATTGAATAGACGGCGCGGATCTCGGGATGGCTGACCAGCGCCGCCTTCACCAGCCGCTCTGTCGTGCGGTCGACGCCGAACCCCTCTGATATCGTTACGCTGCCAAGATGCGGGGCGTCGCGACCGAGCGCATCGCGAAAGCCGCGCTGGCGTTCTTCTTCGCCGGAAAAACGGGCGCTCGACAGTGTGACAAGCACCTTGCCCGCAGCCGCCCCCGCCATGCGGGCGAGCAGATAGGCGGCCGTCGCCCCGGCCACCCGATTGTCCATGCCGACATAACCCTGCCGGACAGCAGCGGGCAGGTCGGTCACCAGCGTCACCACAGGAATGCCGCTCTCCATCAACTCCGCCGCCATCTCCGCGATCGCCGTCGTCGAGGGCACCTTGACGACGACGCCATGGCTGCCGCGCCGACGGATGCGCTTGAGGATGGCGAGAAGATCGCGCTCTTCCATGGTCTCCGCCACGTGAAAGCGGGCAGAAAGAGAGGCTGGGCGCATGCCTGGCAGCTCGGCATCGAAGGCCGCCCGCACGGCATTCGAAAACCGCTGCGGCGTTTCCATCACCACGTCGATGACGAGGCGCCGCCCGCCGATGCGTGCCTCGGCATATTGCCGCTCCAGTTCCGCGATCGCTGCCTCGATGCGAAGGCCCGTCACCTTCGCCACATGCCCGCGTCCGTGCAGGGCCCGATCGACGGTGGCGAGACTGAGGCCGGATTGCAGGGCGATGTCCTTGAGCGGGAAGGGCGGGCGCATGAAAGGAGCCTTGAGGTGTTTTTGAGGTGTTTCGCCGCTCATCTCTCACTCGTTGCCTGACTATGGTCAAGGTGGATGAGGATTTCGGGAGGAAATCATGGACCAGAGAACATTGACCAGCCGTCGCCGCGACAAGGTCTGGCTCGACAGCGAGGCCGGTGACATCCAGGCCTTCAAGGCGCTGGTGGCGCAAAAGACCAGGCGCGAAGACTGGCCATTCGCCGCCGGGGTCGAGAAGAACGTGCTCCTCTATGATGGATCGACCGTGCGCGACATCGCCGGCGATCCGCAAGCCTGCCGCGAATTGATGGCCGAGTGGGTCGAAGCCTTCTCGACCGGCCCCGGCGTCATCGTCATCCGTAACGCCATTGCCGATCTTGCGGTCGTCGATCGCGCCACCGAGGTCTTCAACGCCATCGTCAAGGCCGAGAAGCAAGGCGGCAAGGCCGCCGCCGACCATTTCGCCAAACCCGGCGCCAATGACCGCATCTGGAACTCGCTGCAGAAACACGCGCTCGCCGACCCCGACAATTTCGCCCGCTATTATGCCTCCGACGCAATCGCCATGGCGTCGGAAGCCTGGCTCGGCCGGGGCTACCAGATGACGGCGCAGATGAACCGGGTAAACCCGGGCGGCAAGGCGCAAATCCCGCATCGCGATTATCACCTCGGCTTCATGTCGCCACAGCAGATGCAGGCCTATCCGGGGCACATCCATGCCGTCTCGCCGCTGCTGACGCTGCAGGGTGCCGTCGCCCATTGCGATATGCCGGTCGAAAGCGGCCCGACGCTTTTCCTGCCCTATTCGCAGTCCTTCTTCGAAGGTTACCTCGCCTTCGGCCGTCCTGAATTCCAGGCCGTCTTTGCCGAGAGCCACGTGCAGCTGCCGCTGTCGAAGGGTGACGCCGTCTTCTTCAACCCAGCCCTGATGCACGGCGCCGGCAACAATGTGTCAGCCGATATCTGGCGCATGGCAAACCTCTTGCAGGTCTCCTCCGCCTTCGGCCGCGCGATGGAAAGCGTCGACCGCGATGCCATGTGCAAGGCGGTCTATCCGGCGCTGCTCGCTGCCGAGAGGACGGGCGCGCTGACCTCGGCCGAAATCGGGAATGCCATTGCGGCCACGGCGGAAGGCTATGCCTTCCCGACCAATCTCGACAGCGATCCCCCGGTCGGTGGCCTTGCGCCGAAGACGCAGAACACCATGATGGCGGAAGCGCTCGAGGCGGGCATGGAACCGGAGGCCTTTGCAGCGCTCGTCGAGACACAGGCTGCCAAGCGCAGGGCATGAGGACCACAATGGGAAGACTGGACAACAAGATCGCCGTCGTCACCGGCGGCACGCAGGGGCTGGGCGCGGAAGTCGCCCGGCTGTTTGCCGAGCGCGGTGCAGAGGGCTTAGTCATCTGCGGTCGCAGCCGCGACAAGGGCGAGGCCAAGGCGCGTGAGATCACCGAGCGCTACGGCACCCCGGTGCATTTCGTCTCAGCCGATCTCGGCGAGGTCGCCGACTGCCGCCGGGTGATTGCTGCAGCTGACGAGAAATTCGGCCGCATCGATGCGCTGGTCAATGTCGCCGCCATCACCGATCGCGGCACCATCCTGGACACCGACGAGGCGCTGTTCGACCGCATGTTCGCGATCAACACCCGTGCACCCTTCTTCCTCATCCAGGATGCGGTGAAGCTGATGCTGCGCGACGGTATCGAGGGCACCATCGTCAACATCTCCTCGATGTCCGCAATGGCCGGCCAGCCCTTCATCGCCGCCTATTGTGCCTCCAAGGGTGCGCTCGATACGCTGACCCGCAATGTCGCCTTCGGCCTCCTGAAAAACCGCATCCGCTGCAATGCGCTCAACATCGGCTGGATGGCGAGCGACGGTGAAGATCGCATCCAGCGCGAATATCATGGCGCGCCCGCCGACTGGCTGAAGGAAGCCGCCGCCCGCCAGCCCTTCGGCCGTTTGGTCGATCCGGCCGAAGTGGCGCGCGCCTGCGCTTATCTCTCGTCGGAGGAAAGCGGCCTGATGACGGGTGCCACGATCAATTTCGACCAGTCGATCTGGGGCGCCTACGAGGACAGCCCGCACCCGAAGGAAAAAATGACGCTCTGAGGGGAGGCGAGGGAAGTCGCGGAACCCCCGACGCGGCTTCCCTCACAGGCTGAACCGGATCACGTAACGCGTCCCGCCGTCCATCTCGCGGGTGATCTCGCCGCCAACCTGCTTGACGAAGGCATCGACGAGGCGGGTGCCGGAGCGTCGCGTGGTCTCTTCTTCCATGCCAATGCCGTCATCCGCAATGGTGAGGCTGGCCTGACCCTCGTTCTCGGCTGTGAGCGTCAGGCGGATCGTCCCGCTCTCGCGGTCGACATAGGCATGCTTCACCGCATTGGTCACTAGCTCCAGTGCAGCAAGCGCGAGCGGCGAGGCCCGGTCGGCAGGCAGGAGGATGCCGCTCGGCAGAACGGCTTCGAGTGTGATGTCCCGATCTTCCGGCACCAGCGTCGCCGGATCGCAGGCGCGGGTCAGGAGCTCGCCGAGATCGATCTTCTCGCCGTGGCTGGAGCGGTAGAGCAGGTCATGCACCTCGGCCAACGCTCTGACCCGCATCTGCAGCGCCTGTACGTCGAAGCTGCCCCGCCGGGCCTGCATGTTGATGAGGCTCGTCACCAGCGCGAGATTGTTTTTCACCCGGTGATTCATCTCGCGCACGAGTTCGGCGCGTTGATGCGCGAGGTTCTCGGCTTCTGCCCGCTTCAGCGACTGCCGGTCGCTCTCGCGCTGCACCAGCATGCTGCGTCTGGCAAGCGACGTCGCAACCAGCGTGAAGGCGCTGATGGCGAGCATCAGCAGCCAGACGGGCAGGGCACTGCGGATCGTGGCGGCACGGATGCCGTCGATCGGTACGCCGAAATTGGCGACGAGCGGTATGCCGCCGAGCCGGCTGAAGGCATAGATCCGCCTGATACCGTCGGAGACCGCCAGCGCTTCATAGACACCCTCATTGCCCTGGGCCATGTTCTGTCGCGCCGGCGTGTCGGGGGCAAGAAAGATCGGCTCGGCCGGGACCTGGCGGACCAGGAGCTTGCCATCGTCACGGGTGAGCGACGCCGCCTCATTGTCCTGCGCTGTGACATCGCGCAGGAAGGTGCGGCTGGTGTCGGTGGCGATCGACGAAACGATCATGCCGCGGAATTCATTGGTGACGAACGGCGTTGCGACGATGATCGCATCCTCGCCGCCCGGCTCCAGCTTGATCCGGTCGATGAAGAGCCGGCTGCCGCTCTGGATCGCGTCGATATAGTCGCGCGCGCCCATCGGAACATCGACGGGGAAGGCGCGGCTCGACGCAACCATTCGCCCCTCGTTGCTGATCACCACCAGTCCGAAATTATCGGGCTGGCGACCGTCAAGGCCGGCGAGAAAACTGTGAAAAGCTTCTGAACGCAAAAAGTCCGCCGGCTCGCCGTTCACCCGGCTGCGGGCCGCGCCATGCTTGATGATCTCGGTCTCGAGCAGCCGCTGGGAATATTGGCGCACAAGCGTGACGGTATCGACCGCATGATCGGTGGCGATCGCCTTCTGCTCCTGCCAGGCGATCCCGCCCCAGATCAGCCCGCCAACGACGGGGATCAGGACACTCCCGATTTGAATGGTCCGGAACCAGCGTAACACCATATCGGGACCCCAGACTGCCAAGCCGTGCGCCCTTTCGAAATTGCGTCGAAAATTGTTCAAGGCTGTCCTTTTAGAGCAGGTCGGAACAACCATTGCAACACAACGACGTGGCGTGGGGGCCAGTTTTGCCACGGGAAATCGTAACGAACCGATCACATGCCCGTTCGGCAGGAGGGATAAACCTGAACGCAATCCCTGAATACAATCATGGAGAAAGACGATGACCTCAGACAGCGAAGATCATCGCGAGGAAGGCGTTCGCAAGCTGCCCAAGCCCGCTGACACTGCGACCCGCCCCGACGCAGGCCAAAGGCGTCCAGCCCGCGCGGGCTCTTCAGATAGGCGAAACCGGATACCGCGATGCCGATGACGATCACCGCGACGCCGACGGCCTCGATCGCCCGGGTGATGTGCATGATGCTGGCGAAAGCCATGGATCCGGCCCCCTTCGAAGAGGGTGCAATGTTCCCCCTTCTGATCGGTTTCCACAATCGCCTACTGGTCACGGCACCTTTCGCCGAGTCGCGCGTTGATGAGACGAACACCTTTCATCACGAGAAGCAGGGAGACCAAGATGCAGGATTTCGATCTGAGCGCCATGACCGAGGACGAGCTCGACCGCCTGATTGCCGATGCGACCCGCGAACGCGATACGCGCAGCAACCCGGATGAACGCAAGGCCGATGCCGATGGCGTCCGCGGCCAGGACGTCAACGATCCGAACCACGGCGCCATCACCACGCCCGCCCCGCATCAGGTCCGCGATCACGGGCCACAGGGTCTGGAGCCTGGCGCACGTGTCGAAGGCAGTCGCGTGATCAATGCGGATGAGGCAGCCGGCGCCGATATCGAGCACGCCGCCCGTCGCGTCGTCTGACGATGAACGTCTGACAGGACAGAGTTTCGATGGCCAGCCCCCGGCCATCCGGCCGCCATGCATCGCCCCCGGATGCGTGGCGGCCCTTCTTTTGGTCAGTTTCGAAGCCCTTTTCGAAGCCTTCGTTTGCAAAGACCGGAAGCGTCTGAACCGACGCAGGTGCCGTCGCGCGAACCCACCACATTGCCAGCGGGAACTCGCCGCGCTAGACCGGGCTGGTGATCACAGCGCTCGCCGCCTATACAGCCCTTTTCCTGGCAGCCTTCCTCGCCGCGACCATCGTCCCGGCGCAGTCCGAGGCCGTGCTGGTCGGCCTGATCCTCGCCAAAGACCAGCCGGTTGTCCTGCTGCTTCTCGTCGCGACGACAGGCAATGTGCTGGGCTCGGTCGTCAACTGGCTGCTCGGCCGCTTCATCGAGCATTTGCGCAACCGGCCCTGGTTTCCCGTCTCAGAACAAAAGCTCGCCCGTGCCGAAGCCTGGTACCGGCGCTTCGGCATCTGGTCGCTGCTCTTGTCCTGGGTGCCGATCATCGGCGATCCGCTGACGGTCGTCGCCGGCCTCTTGCGCACGCCGTTTCTCACCTTCCTGATCCTCGTGACCATCGCCAAGGCCGGGCGTTACGCCGTGCTCGCCGCAATTACCCTCGGTCTGATGTGACCTTGGCCGTCTGGCCCGGCTTCAAGCGGGGGCAGAGCTCAGGCGGTAAACTTCACGCCAGCGGCCATCGCCGCTGAGATCAGCGCCTGGCGACCATCCTCTTCCTTCGCCTTGCCCTGCGCCACGGCGCCGAGCACCAGAAGCGCCTTGTCCAGAACCTCGCTCTCTTCCTCCGGCCAGTCTTCGATCAGGGCCCAAGAGGCGCCAAGCGAACTGTCGACCACCACATCCTCGCCCTCTTCGCCGATCCCATGCAGGATCACGGGCTTGCTCCAGGTCTTCGTCATCAGCGTTTTCATCTTTCGTGAAGTCAGAGGCGCTTCGGCGCCGGATCATGGCCGCCTCTATAGCGGCGAGAATGTCAATCCGCCAGAGACGCCCGGTTCTTCTGTGCGACGATGAAAAGCCGGGGAAAGGCGAGCAGCAGCCGTCCGTCCGCCATCGGCGGATAGTCGCGTTCGATGCGCCCGCGATAGGCTGCGCGGAAGGCATCACGCTGGTCCGGTTCGACCGCGGCCAGATAAGGCCTGAGCCCTGTTCCTTCGACCCAGTCGACAATCGCCTGCGCATTCGCCATCGGGTGATAGTAGACCGTGTGCCAGACCTCGACGCTGGCCGACATTGGCATCAGACGGTCGATGTAGGCCGCCGGTCTCGGTCGAGGCTCCCGCTTGGCACGCCCCCCGGCAAAGACAGGGGCCCAGGGGCCATCTGCTGCCGTTTCATCCATCGCCATGTGGCTCGGCTCGCCCAGATTGTCGGGCATCTGGACTGCCAGAAAGCCGCCCGGCGCCAGCCCTTCCATCAGGGCGGCAAGTACGTCCAGATGAGCCGGCACCCATTGAAAGACGGCATTGGAATAGAGAAGGTCCGCCGGCGCGTCAGGGCGCCAGGTGGCGAGGTCAGCCTTGATGAAGGACGTTCGGGGCAGGCGCGCCCGTGCTTTCGCCAGCATGTCGTCGTCGCTGTCGAGGCCGCTGACGGCAGAAAGCCCGAAGCGATCGACAAGAAGCTCGGTCGAATTGCCCGGCCCGCAGCCGAGATCGATCACGTGCCTGGCAATCTCCAGCGGCACCCTCGCAAGCAGATCCCGCGCCGGCCGCGTCCGCTCATCTTCGAAACGGAGATATTGCGTTGCAGACCAGTTCACGCCGAAACCTCGACAAGTCCCGAAAGCGACGACAACACCTTGTCGGGCGCAAAATCGGCATATTCGTCCGGTGCACCGGTTCGGTTGATCCAGTGGCAGGTCATGCCGAAGGCCTTGGCACCGGCGATATCCCAGCGGTTCGAGGACTGGAAGGCGATATCCGGGGCGGCAATCTTGTAGGTCGAGGTGACCAGCGCATAAGCCGCCGGCGCCGTCTTGTAGATCTTCAAGGGATCGACAGAAAAGATGTCGTCGATCAGGTGGCCGATCCCGGCCGCGGCAACCGCCTCGTCGAGCATGGCGGGCGTGCCGTTGGAGAGAATCGCGATCCGTGCCCCGGTCTGGCGCAGCGCCGCCAGAACGTCCGGCACCTCGGCAAAACAGTCGAGCTTGCGATAGGCGTCGAGCAGATCCGCCCGCAGACCCTTGTCGACGCCGGGAAACCGGGCAAGGCAAAAGTCGAGCGCATCTTCGGTCATTGCGCGAAAATCCCGGTATTGCCCCATCAGGCTGGTCACCCAGGTATATTCCAGCTGCTTCACCCGCCAGAGATCGGAGAGTGCCTGGGCATCCGGCCCGATGGCCTGGCCATGCCGGCGCACGGCCGCATGCACGTCAAAGAGGGTGCCATAGGCATCGAAGACATAGGCTTGGCGCCCGGAGCCTGTCTGGACGTCAGCATGGGATGCGATCGCGTCTGTCATGAATGTTCCTCCTGAAAGGAGGTTAGGGCGCTGGCGTCGGCCGTTCAAGCGGGCAGGGGGCCGTGGCCGACCGCAATCAGCTGCGACGCGCCGCAAGCCGCTTTCGGTCGTGTTCGACGGTCGAGAAGCCGCGGGTCGTCAGCCGGAACTGCCGCTTCTGAAATTCGCCCCGGATCTCGATCAGACCCTGTTCCTCGGCCTCGGCCAAGGTCTTCAGGCTGGTGCCCTTCGGCGGCGTCTGCCAGTCCCGGCCTTGAGCCGCATGCAGCAATACCATGATCTTGATCATCGGGGTCTCTCTCTGGGCACTGCCGATCTCAGCCCTCCCACTTTTGAGGCCAGGCCGCAGATCGGAGGACGCGAGCGCAGCGAATGTCCGCCGGCGCGTCACAACTTGAATTGCCTGCTGCTATGCCTGACGTTTTCGCGAGCGTCGATCCGAAAATGAACAAACCCACCCGGTCTCTCAAAGGGATCGGCTAGCTTCGCTAAGTCACAGTCAGGATTTGGTCCGCAGCCAGTCCCTGAGCGCCGCATTGATCCGCGACTGCCAGCCCGGGCCTTCGGCGCGAAAGGCGTCTATTACGTCCTGGTCCAGCCGGATGGTTGTCGAGACCTTCGTCTTGGGACTTTTGGGCCGCCCGCTTCGAACCGGTGCCGCCTGGAGTTTCTCGACCCAGGGGCTGGTCGAAAGGTCAGGCGCCTCATCGTCAATGTCCGACAAGGCGACCTTTGTAGATGGTATACTCACGGTCATTGGCTTTCCTCATGCTGATCACACGGATCGCCGGTTCGCGATGCGTCCAGATCATCACCACCATCCGTTGATCCAGCATGCCGATGGTCATGAAACGGACTTCACCATAATCGCGGCGATCGTCCTCTATCGTCAGATGCCGGCCGGCAAAAACCTCTCCCGCCCGCGCAAAATCCAATCCCCTTTCAACAAGGGCCTTCATCCGCTTTTCAGGATCGAAGGTGATATCCATTATTGTTACTACAAAAATGTCAGAATGGCCATTGTTAAAATAGACAGCTCTACCAATGGATGCAATCGGATGCGATGGCACCATCACCCACCCAGATCCTGATCGATCTCCGTCAGCGCCCGGTCCACATGCCCCTCGAAGACAAGCGTCTCTTCCTCGGTGATGATGAGGATCTCCGGCGCGCCGCGTACGCGCACATGTTGCGATTGCGCCAGCCCCTCGTCGAGGCCGCGGGTCAAGAGATCCATGAAGCGCGTGCCGGGGCCGGTAATCGCGATCGGCATGGTCTCCTCGGCGAGGCTCAGCATGCGTGACAGTCCCTGGCCGAGCGCCAGCCCCGCCTGGCGGAAGGCATATTCCGAGGCGCGGTGTCCCTGGCGGGCGCGGCTTGCGATCTTCTCCATCTCGGCCAGCGGCACGAATTTCGCCGGGATCGTGTCCGGCGGCACTTCGAAGGCCATGCGCAGGATGCCGTAAAAGCCGGCGGAGGCCTCGATGCAGCCGATCGCGCCGCAGCGGCAGAGCTTGCCGTCGCTCGCATGCAGCATGTGGCCGAAATTCGGCGCCCGGATCTCGAGATCGCCATGCTGGTCGCGATAGGCAATCCCGAGCCCGATCGAATGGCCGAGCGACAGCGTGGCAAGCGAGGCGAGCGGTGCGCCCCTGTTCTTCTCCAGCCTGAGTGCCAGCGCATGGGTGACGAGCAGGCTCTCGTTAAAGAGGTGGATCCGGCTGCCGCTGAAGCCGGAAAGCGCGGTCACGAAGTCCAGCTCCTGATAGCCAAAGACTGGCGACCACAGAAGCTTCGCGCCCTCCCGGTCCACCAGCCCCTTGCTGGAGATCGAGATGGTCGAGATCGAAGACGCTGGCAGGCGGGACCGCTGGATCAGGCGCTCAAGCGCCGCCCGAAAACCCTCAATGAACCGCTTGGGCGATTCCGCCCCCTGTTCGCGCGCCTCCTCAAATCGGTCGATCATCGTGCCGCGATAATCGGCGAGCGAATATTGCACCGCATGCGAGGAGATGCGCACTGCAATTACATGGGCGGCGTCCCGGCGACGGGCAAAGAGGGCACGAGGGCGTCCGCGCTGGCCGGCATTCGCCACCTCGCGCCGTTCCAGCAAACCATTTTTCTCGAGATGCGAGGTAATTGCCGAAACGGTCGCGGAAGAGAGCCCCGTCGCGGCAGACAGATCGGTATGCGCCAGCGGGCCCTCACGCCTGAGAACCTTCAGCACAAGCCCATTGTTCTGGTGGCGAACGGCTTCTGTACTCGCCCTCGGACTGGCTGTCATGATGGGCTTGTCGCCCGCTCTCGTATGGTCCACCGCATGCTCCTCCCAAAGCATTTGGCAACTGTCTTTGCAAGCCTCCTCCGGCTCGTGTTGACAGCGTGAGAATCTTCTGACAGTTATTTTCTCGACTGTCGAGAAAAACCATTGGACGGGGGTCCATGGGGTAAGGGCAGTTTCGCAGCGGGTCGTAGGTTGGGAGGTCTTCCGACGGTCCGCTTTCACCTTGGGAGGTTTTAAAAATGAAATCCGTTATGAAGCTGATGGCAGCGACTGCCGTCATCGTGAGCCTGCATTCTGTCGCCAATGCCGAAGGTCTGACCGTCGGCGTCTCCTGGTCGAACTTCCAGGAAGAGCGTTGGAAGACGGACGAGGCAGCGATCAAGGCAGCACTCGAAGCCGCCGGCAACAAGTACATCTCTGCGGACGCCCAGACGTCCGCCGCCAAGCAGCTCACCGACATCGAAAGCCTGATCGCCCAGGGCGCAAACGCCCTGATCGTTCTCGCCCAGGACTCCGAAGCCATTGCTCCGGCGATCGAAAAGGCAACGGCTGAAGGTATCCCGGTCGTCGGTTACGACCGTCTGATCGAGAACCCGGACGCCTACTACATCACCTTCGACAACAAGGAAGTGGGCCGCATGCAGGCTCGCGAAGTGTTCAAGGCGAAGCCGGAAGGCAACTACGTCTTCATCAAGGGCGCCTCGACCGATCCGAACTCCGACTTCCTCTATTCCGGCCAGGTTGAAGTGCTGAAGGAAGCCATCGACTCCGGCAAGATCAAGAACGTCGGCGAAGCCTACACGGACGGCTGGAAGCCGGAAGCTGCTCAGAAGAACATGGAGCAGTTCCTGACCGCCAACAACAACGCCGTTGACGCTGTTGTCTCCTCGAACGACGGCATGGCCGGCGGTGTGGTTGCAGCTCTGGAAGCCCAGGGTCTCGCCGGCGCCGTTCCGGTCTCCGGCCAGGACGGCGACAAGGCCGCTCTGAACCGCGTCGCACTCGGCACCCAGACCGTGTCTGTCTGGAAGGACAGCCGCGAACTCGGCAAGAAGGCCGCTGAAATCGCCAACGAACTGGCCGCCGGCAAGTCGATGGACGAAATCGAAGGCACCGTGAAGTTCTCCGGCGGTCCGAAGGCCGTCGAAATGAACTCCTACTTCATCGCTCCGCTGCCGATCACCAAGGACAACCTCGCCACCGTCATCGACGCTGGCTGGATCTCCAAGGAAGAAGCATGCCAGGGCGTTGCCGCCGGTTCTGTTGCCGCCTGCAACTGATCCTGTAGTGACTGACCACAGAGCTTGAGCCGGAACGCCGCAGCCTTTTGCGCTGCGGCGTTTCGACTGGTCGAGAGCATCGCGGCAGCAAGGTGTGGGCTGGCTTCAAGGGGCCACCGCATGACCAGGCAACAGCCGCCGAAGAACGACAGATGCCTCGATCCGCATGGCGGGTCCAATGCCCGCAAGCCCGCGCAAGGCGCGGCCCTTCGCAAGCCGACAAACGACTGGGGAGAATTTTTCGTATGGCGGATCACAGCCTTGCCACACCCGCGCATGGTGCTCGGGCATCCAATGTTTCAGCGGTAAAACGCTTCTTTCAAGCCACCGAAATCGATACGCGCCTGCTCGGCATGGTCATCGCTCTGGGGTTCATCTGGGTTGGCTTCGACATCCTGTCGAACGGCCTGTTCCTGACCCCGCGTAACCTGTGGAACCTCTCGGTCCAGGCTGCCTCCGTCTCGGTCATGGCGACCGGCATGGTGCTGGTCATCGTCACCCGCAACATCGACTTATCCGTCGGCTCCATTCTCGGTTTCGTCGGCATGATCATGGCGGTGCTTCAGGCCCGCATCCTGCCACCGATCATCGGCTTCGAACATCCGATGATGTGGATCATCGCGCTTGGCGCCGGCATCCTCGTCGGCACGGCGATCGGCGCGCTGCATGGCGCGATCATCGCCTTCCTCGGCGTGCCCGCCTTCATCGTCACGCTCGGCGGCCTGCTCGTCTGGCGCGGTGCTGCCTGGATGGTCACCTCAGGCGCCACTGTCGCTCCGATGGACACCACTTACCGCCTGATGGGCGGTGGCGCGGATGGTTCGATCGGTGTCACGGCCAGCTGGATCGTCGGCCTCGTCGCCTGCCTGATGATCGTTCTGACCATCCTAAACACCCGTCGCCAGCGTCGTCGCTTCGGCTTCCCGCTGCGTCCGGTCTGGGCCGAATACTTCCTCGTCATCTCCGGCTGCTTCGCGGTTCTCGGTGCGGTTTGGGTCGCCAACAGCTATTACATGCCGGTCAATTTGGCCCGCCGTTACGCCGAAGCCAATGGCATTGCCTGGCCGGAAGGTGGCCTGCAGATCGGTCTTGGCATCGCCGTTCCGGTTCTGATCGCCATCGGCATCGCCATGGTCATGGCCTTCATCACCAACCGCACGCGCTTCGGTCGCTATGTCTTTGCGATCGGTGGTAACCCGGAAGCCGCCGAACTCGCCGGCATCAAGGTCAAGTGGGTCATCGTCAAGCTGTTCGCGCTGATGGGTGCACTCTGCGCCATCGCCGCTGCCATCTCGACGGCCCGTCTCAATGCCGCGACCAACGCGCAGGGCACGCTGGACGAGCTCTACACCATCGCCGCAGCCGTTATCGGCGGCACCTCGCTTGCCGGCGGTGTCGGCACCATCGCCGGCGCCATGCTCGGCGCCATCGTCATGCAATCACTGAACTCGGGCATGGTTCTGCTCGGTCTCGACACACCGCTCCAGAGCATCGTCATCGGTATCGTGCTCGTCGTCGCGGTCTGGCTCGACACCGTCTACCGCTCGCGTGCGAAGTAAGGGGAGTTGAACTCATGTCTGAAAACCGCACCCCCCTCGTGGAAATGCGCAACGTTTCCATCTCCTTCGGCGGCATTCACGCCGTCGACGACGCCTCGATCGACCTCTTCCCGGGGGAAGTCGTGGCCCTGCTCGGCCATAACGGTGCCGGCAAGTCGACCCTGATCAAGATCCTCTCCGGCGCCTACAAGCGCGACAACGGCGATATCTTGGTCCGTGGCGAATTTGCCGACATCAACAATCCGCGCGACGCCAAGAAGTATGGCATCGAGACGATCTACCAGACGCTCGCCGTCGCCGATAACGTTGATGCTGCCGCCAACCTCTATCTCGGCCGCGAGCTGCGCACCGCCTGGGGCACGCTCGATGATGTCGCGATGGAAGCGAAGGCCCGCGAAGTCATGGGGCGCCTGAACCCCAACTTCCAGCGCTTCAAGGAGCCGGTGAAGGCGCTCTCCGGTGGTCAGCGCCAGTCGGTGGCAATCGCCCGCGCGATCCTCTTCGACGCCCAGATCCTGATCATGGACGAACCGACGGCCGCCTTGGGCCCGCAGGAAACCGCCCAGGTCGGCGACCTCATCCAGCAGCTGAAAAAGGACGGCATCGGCATCTTCCTGATCAGCCACGACATCCACGACGTCTTCGACCTCGCCGACCGTGTCTTCGTCATGAAGAACGGCCGCGTCGTGGGCCATGCCCGCACCGAGGATGTCACCAAGGACGAAGTCTTAGGGATGATCATCCTCGGCAAGTGCCCTCCCGGGGCAGTGCCCGGGCCGGGCGCCATGCAGGTGGCGTAAGCCGAGCGGACGTTAAGTGAAGTGAGAGAAGCGAGGGGGCGTTAAGCTCCCTCGTTTGCGTTTGGGGCGCCGCTGTTACGCACGCCGAAGTCGGCAGCCTAACCGTTCACCTTTGGCGCGGAGGCCCCGCCAGTCCGAGAAAGACCAGCATCGCCTGATTAAGCCGTACGATGTCCTCGTCATCCAGTCGCCCGACCCACTCACCGAGTTTGGATTTCGAAACCGTCGTGATCTTGTCCACCATCAGCCGAGAGGGGTGCCGCAGGCCATTGCCGGTGGTCGGGAGAACCGGGAGCCTGAACAAGGGCGCGTCGGTCTCGTCGGAGGTGAAGGCGCATAGGGTGAGCGACCCAGTCTGGTCGAAACTGTCGTCTTGCACGATGACCGCCGGCTGCGGTTTTCCGGCACAGTCATTGCCCCCGGCCACCGTCCAGATATCTCCACGTCTCATTCATCGGTCCAGTCGGAAACCGCGTCGATGAAGTCTTGGTCGGCCGTTGCCTGCTCGCTTTTGGCGACAGCCAACGACTGCCGGCTGGCTTCCGCCTTGAAGGAAGGCGATCGGATGTCCGGCACCCAGATCTGGATGGGGCGAAGTCCCTGGGCTCGTAGCCGCTGGCGATGCTCGGCGACCTTGACGCGTGACGACTTGGGCTTGGATGCCGATGTCATGTAAGGCTCCTACAAACATGGTTACATGTAACCTATCACGTACATGCAAACACGCCAAGGTGCCCCGATATGCGCTCTGCCCTACGCCTAACATGTCACGATGCATACGCCCCGCCCCAACGCAAAGAACCGGGCACAAGGCCCGGTTCCATCTGTTTTGCGTTCGTCTTCGCGTCGCCGCGCGATGCCTTACAGCGTGTAGGCGTAATCCGCCGGCTGGAAGCGGTAGTGGTCGCCATCGACGAAGATCTGGCCGAAGCTCGGGAAGGCGATGTGGGTTGCGGCGATCAGCATCTTGTCGGCCGAGACCATGTCGAAGATCCGGCGACGGCTGGCGGCGGCCTCGGCGGGATCCATATCGAAGGCAAAGCCGACATCCGGCTTCTCGGCATGGATCGCGGCATTGTGCACGGTATCACCGACGATCAGCATCTGGTCTGCACCGGAGGCGACGCGCAGGATGCTATGACCGGGCGTATGTCCGGCAGACAGGATCATCTCGACGCCCGGGAAGATCTCGCCATCCTTTGCCAGACGTGTGCGCGCCTCATAGGGCTTCAGCGCCTTGCGGGCGAGGTCGAACATCGGCTTCAGGCCATCGGGGGCGCTGGAAAGAGCGCCGTCATCCAGCCAGAATCCGGCTTCCTTCTCATGCAGAACGAGTTCGGCATTGGCAAAGATTGCCGCGCCATCCGCACCGATCAGGCCGTCGGCATGGTCGGGATGGGCATGGGTCAGGATCACGGCGTCGATCTGGTCTGGCGTGATGCCGGCGGCAGCCAGATTGGCGACGGTGCGGCCAAGCGTCGGGCCAAACATCTGGTTTGCACCAAGCCCGGTATCGACGAGATAGGTCTTTTCGCCGGAATTGATGACGAAGGCATTGACCGAGGTCGGCAGGCTTTCGGTCAGGCCGGCCTGGTTGAGAATGCCGACGAGGTCGGCCTTGTCAGCGCCGGAGAAGTTGTCGACCGACAGCGGGGCAAAGCCGTCGAGCAGGGCGGTGATTTCGAGGCTTCCGACCTTGCGGCGATAGAAGCCCGGGGCCTGGACACCTGAAAGCGGTGCTGCGGCAAAGGCCGAGGTGGAAAAGGCAGCGCCAAGGCCGGCGGCAGCCCCGGTCAACAGCAGGGAACGACGATTGATCAGCATGGTAGATCTCCCATTCGAGATAACTTGGAGCACCATTTCCGTCGCGCGGGCACCGCGCGCAATAGGTTGCGCGAACATATCTGTCACGCGAGACATTTGTGCACAAGTCGTAATGTCGCCTGACGTGATACAAGTTGCTTTGAGGTTGCCTGTGTCGGGTCGCCCAGCCTATACCACCTGCCGATGACAGGATGCTGTCAGCGCAAGCGGTGACCAGGCCAGTCAGTGAAGGGCGCGGCACCGGAAGGAGACGGACGCATGGCGGACAAGGATGAAAAGAGCCTGGACCACCAGCTGTGCTTTGCCATCTATGCGACCTCGCTTGCCTTCACCCGCGCCTATCGTCCGCTGTTGGAAGAACTCGATCTCACCTATCCGCAATATCTGGCCATGCGGTTGCTCTGGGCCGAAGATCGCCTCACCGTTGGGCAGCTTGCCGAACGGCTGGCGCTGGAATCAGGCACGGTCACGCCGCTGATCAAGCGCCTGGAGCAGGCGGGCCTTTTGACCCGGTGTCGCTCGCGCATCGACGAGCGGCAGGTCAATGTCCATCTGACGGAGAAGGGCATCGCGCTGAAACCTGTCGCCGACCGTCTGAATGAGGATCTCAAGGCTATGGTCGGCTCGCGTTTCATCGATGACGAAAACCTGGTCGAAACGCTTCAGTCGCTGCGAAAGGTGCTGGTCGGCGACAGTCGCTGATCCGCTGGTCCGCAGACCCTTCAAGCGCCCCCGACCAGAGCCCCGATCGTTCCGCCGACGAGCAGCACAATGCCGATCAGGAAGGTCAGCGCGGCCCCTGGTCCCCGGGTCTTGGCATCGGCGTAGTATTCCGCGGCATAGAGCGCCCGCGCCGCCGTCCAGGAAAGGCCGAGCAGCCCGGCCAGCATGTCGGAGACGCAATATCCGAAGATCCACAGCGACGGCAGGAAGAGCACCATCTGCTCCACCGTGTTCTGCTGCACCCGGAAGATCCGCTCGAAATCGGCATTGCCGGTTGTCTTCGGCGCCTCGACGCCGAATTTCTTGCGCGCCTGGCCGACCTTGAGCAGAAACCAGCAATAGGTGAGGAGGGCGGCAAAGGTCGCGAGAATGGTGAAACGCATTGTCTATCCGAGGCGTGAAAAGGCATTGCTAACCATTGATTGGTAGGCGGCATGGGCTGAGAAGGCAAGCAAGCAAGGTTACCGGATCGACATGTTCGTGATGGTGCTTCGGCTTGTCGGTTGCAGGCTTTTCCGCCATCATTGTCGCAATGCTTCGACTGCCCGCCGATCCGTCCCCTGCCGAGAAACGAAGAGCCCCGATGACCACCGATCCTTTCAAGTTTGGCCGCGCCTACGACCTGCACGAGCTGGTCGCCGACGGGATCATCCATGGCATCGGCGTGGTCTTTGCGCTGGTCGGCGCGACTGCGCTGATCTTCTACGCCACCGTCTATTCGGACTACGCCAACATCGCCGCCAGCTGGATATACGGCCTCGGCCTGATCATCTCGCTCGGCGTCTCCTTCACCTACAACATGTGGCCGCATTCGCGGGTGAAGTGGATCCTGCGCCGCTTCGATCATTCCGCGATCTTCATCCTGATCGCCTCGACCTACACGCCCTTCCTCATCCAGGGCGCCGATCGCCCGATGATCCTCGCGCTCCTGATCGGCATCTGGATCACGGCCTTTACCGGCATCTGGCTGAAGTTCCGCTTTCCCGGCCGCTATGATCGCCTCGCCATCCTGCTCTATCTCGGCATGGGCTGGAGCGGGGCGCTGGCCATGGGCCCGATCTCCGAGATCATTCCGGGCGTGACCCTGACGCTGATCATCGTCGGCGGCTGCATCTATTCCGCCGGCGTCGTCTTCCATGTCTGGGAACGCCTGCGCTTCCAGAACGCCATCTGGCACGCCTTCGTGGTGACTGCCGCCATCGTCCATTATTCGGCGGTCTTCACGGCCATCAGCCTGGGCTGATCGCCAAGAGACCTATGCGATCGTCATCCTCGGGCTTGTCCCGAGGATCCGCCGAGACCGACCCCGGCCTCAACGCCTCCGCTCCTGTCCCACACATTCCACCGGCAGCAGATGCTCGGCACAAGGCCGAGCATGACGCCAAGAGGTGCTTTGCCTCAGATCCCCGTCATCTTCGCCTGCTTTTCGATCTGCTTGGCCACCTGGCCGGCACCGATGCGAAAGCCTGCAAGCGTCATCGGAAAACTGAGCGCCAGCGAAACGGCGGCCAGCACCAGCGTCGCCATGACCGGCGTCATGCCCATCTGCGCGGCGAGGAGCTGCAATTCCGCGCCGCTGATCCCGTTCACCCAGACGATCGCGAGAAGGATCAGCGAGCCGATGAGCACCGCGACGACGGCAAGCAGGGCGGAAAGCCTGAGGCTCAATCCCCAGCTCGGCCGGCCCTTCAGCCGCTGTGCCACGAACGTGCCGGCAGTGGAGCCGGCGGCCATCAGCACGGCGACGTTGCCGGCCGAAGACAGGCTGTCGCCCCAGCCGAAATTGTCGAGCACCAGGACGAGGAGATAGATGAACAGCTGTGCTGCGACAAAGACGAGCACATAGCGGGTGAGGAGGCCGGGAAGCATGGAGGTCATGAAATCTGTTTTCCGTCTGTGATGGTCTTGCCTTTGCACCCTTGTTGCCCGATGTGTCGATGCGGCGAAGTATCGCCCGTCACATCTCGTTCCCGCAGGGCGGTTTTTCCGCCACAAATTGCAAAAGCCGCATCATGCCCCTCATTCTCCGCGACGCAACGCCAGCTGATCTTTCCGCCATCCTCGCCATCTACAATCACGCCGTCGCCGAGACCACCGCGATCTGGAACGAGACGCTGGTCGATCTCGACAACCGCCGTGCCTGGTTCGATCTCCGCCAGACGCGAGGCTTCCCGATCCTGGTTGCCGATATCGACGGAACGATCGCCGGCTACGCCTCCTATGGCGACTGGCGGCCCTTCGATGGCTTCCGCGCCTCGGTCGAACATTCCGTCTATGTCGAGAAGGATCACTATGGCCAGGGGCTCGGCAAGACGCTGATGACGGCGCTGATCGAGCGGGCAAAGACAGGCGGCATCCACGTCATGGTCGCCGCCATCGAAGCCGGCAACAAGGGCTCGATCGCCCTGCACACCTCGCTCGGCTTCCGCCTCGTCGGCACCCACCACGAGGTCGGCCAGAAATTCGGCCGCTGGCTGGATCTGACGATGATGGAACTGAAGCTGGCCTGATCATCCCACCTCCCCCTTGAGTGGGGAGGGTGGATCTCCGCGCAAACGTTAAGCCCTCATCCTGAGGTGGGAGCGAAGCGACCCTCGAAGGACGAGGGCGGGTGGAGGAATCGGGGCCTCGATCCTTCGAGGCCTGCTGACGCAGGCACCTCAGGATGAGGGGATGCCAAAGCACCCACCTCTCCTCAAGGGTAGGGGGACATATTTGCCTTACAGCAGCTTCAGCAGCGCCTTCGCCGCCTCTTCCGATGAGGCCGGGTTCTGGCCGGTCACCAGTTTGCCGTCTGTCACCACATGCACGCCCCAGTCGGCTCCCTTTTCATACAGCCCGCCGCGCTCCGCCAGCATGTCTTCGACCAGGAAGGGCACGACGTCCGTCAGGCCAACGGCCTCTTCTTCCGAATTGGTGAAGCCCGTCACCTTGCGGCCCTTGACCAGCGGCTGGCCGTCCTTGCCCTTGACGTGACGCAGCACGCCCGGCGCGTGGCAGACCACACCGATCGGGCGATCCTTGGCAGCGAAAGCCTCGATCAGCGCAATGCTGTCCCGGTCTTCGGCCAGATCCCAGAGCGGGCCGTGGCCACCCGGATAAAAGACCGCGTCGAAATCAGCCGGGTCGATGTGGGACAGCGGCGTGGTCGAGGCCAGCAGCTGCTGTGCCGTCTGGTCCGCCTTGAACCGGTCGGTCGCCTCAGTTTGCGCATCCGGCTCGTCGCTCTTCGGATCGAGCGGCGGCTGGCCGCCCTTCGGCGAGGCGAGCGTGATCTCGGCGCCAGCATCCTTCATCACGTAATAGGGGGCGGCGAATTCTTCCAGCCAGAAGCCCGTCTTCTTGCCGGTATCGCCGAGCTGGTCATGCGAGGTGAGAACCATGAGAATTTTCATCGGTGTTTTCCTTTGTATTGTCTGGGGGGTATTCATGTTCGCTTCGGAGGCCTCGCCCCTCGAGGTCCGGCTGCGCCGGACACCTCAGGGTGAGGGGAGATCTTGGTGTTTCAGGCGACAGACGCCCTCATCCTGAGGTGCCCTCGCCAAGGCGAGGGCCTCGAAGGATCAGTTGCGCGGGGTCAGTCATTCGGCCCGACGCGGATCACCCGCTTGCCGAAGGCTTCGCCGTTGAGCAGGCCGATAAAGGCGCGGGGCGCCTGTTCCAGCCCGTCGATCATCTCTTCGCGGTATTTGATTTTGCCGGCCTCGACCCAGCCGGCCATTTCCTTGGAAAATTCCGGGTAGAGATGGCCGAAGTCGTCGAAGACGATGAAGCCGCGCACGGTGACGCGCTTCTTCAGGAAGAGCCCCATCAGCCAGCCCAAGCGGTCGGGCCCCTCGGGAAGCGAGGTCGCATTGTACTGGGCGATCAGTCCGCAAAGCGGAATGCGCGCAGCCGTGTTGAGAAGCGGCGCGACCGCATCGAACACCTGGCCGCCGACATTCTCGAAATAGATGTCGATGCCGTCAGGCACCGCCTGCTTCAATGCCTCCGCAAACCCATCAGCCTTGTAGTCGACGCAGGCATCGAAGCCGAGCGTGTCGGTGGCATGGGCGCATTTGTCCGGACCACCGGCGATGCCGACGACCTTCAGCCCGAGGATCTTGCCGATCTGCCCGACGGTCGAGCCGACGGGACCGGTCGCACCTGCTACCACCAGCGTTTCGCCGGCCTTCGGCTTGCCGATTTCCTTGAGGCCCGACCAGGCGGTGAAGCCCGGCATGCCGGTCACCCCGAGCGCCCACGAGGGATGGCTGGGATGGCCGCCAAGCGGCGTCACGCCCCGACCGTCGGAAAGCGCATAGTCCTGCCAGCCGGTGAAGCCGACGACCCAGTCACCCGCCTGGAAGCCCTCGAGCTTCGAGGTCACCACGCGCGACACGGTACCACCGACCATGGTCTGGCCGATCTCGACCGGCGCCGCATAGGAGGGGGCATCACTCATCCGCCCACGCATGTAAGGGTCGAGCGAAAGAAAGACGGTGCGCAGCAGCATCTGGCCGTCTGCCGGTTCGGGAATGTCGACGTTCTCGAGCCGCAGTGTCTGATCGTTGGGTTCGCCCTTCGGGCGCTCTGCCAGAACGAAGCGGCGGTTGGTATCGGTCGATTGCGGCATGAAAATTCTCCTGTCTTGCAAGGCCTGTCCGTCTCGGCCGGGCCATGAGCACGATGGCCGTTCGATCGTCGGTCGCGCCTCTGCGCTCATCGAAGACGACAGCCATGAGCCATGACAACGACACCCGGATGGCGTTGTTCCATGACATCCTGTCGCGGCCATGACGACAGGGAAACGGAGCGCCGAACACCTCCCCCTTGAGGGGGGAGGTCGCCGCGAAAGCGGCGGGTGGGGGTGAAACATCCGGCGGCTACAATGCACTGGGCAGAGCCGGTGCTTTGCCCATTCACCCCACCCCGGAGCTCCGCTTCGACCCTCCCCCTCAAGGGGAGGGTGATGAAACCGCTGACGCCGTTCTTTCTCTTCTCCCCAGCGGGGAGAAGGTGGCGCTCAAGCGCCGGATGAGGGGGCGCGCGGAGCGCAAGCAAGTCATCACGGGTCCGCCCACCCCCCTCAGCCTTCCTCCGCTCCGAGCACGGCGGCGTCCCGTGCCGGCTCACTCGATCCGCACCCGCGCCATCTCGCCGCGAATGCTGATCTCGGGCTTGGCGCCGGGCGTGTTCGGCAAGGCGCTGTCGACGAAGGAGGCGACGGCCTCGACGCCATAGGAGATCGGCGTCGGCACGAGGAACATCACGGTCGCATCCAGCATCTTGCCGGAAATGCGGATCTCTTCGGTGTTCATCACCCGCTCGAAGGCGAGCCGTGCACGCAAGGCCGCACCCGAGACGGCGACAGACGCGGCATGGCCGGTCAGGGCGAAGTCGCCGGCATCGCTGTCGACGGTGATGGCACCGAAGTCACCGGCAAGCCGCATGCGCGCGGCATCCTGGCGGATCGAGATCCGGGTCTGCGGCGGCAGGGTAGCCGTCAGGGACAGCGTGCAGTCGTCCCAATCGTTCCAGCCGAAGAAGCCGCCCCGATCGCCCATGTCGACATGAAGCGTATCGCCGTCCCGCCGCATCTGAGCCTCACCCATGCAGTCGCCGGCAAACCAGCCGGACCGCCAGATCGCGCCCCAGCCATGCCGTGTGCCCGAGAGAACAGCCTCCCGCGCGCCGTCGCCCCCGGTGGAAATGGCGATGTCGCTCGCAGCCCCGGTCACCGAAAGCTGGGTCACGCCGGTGAGATCGATCGGACCTGACAGCGCGTCGCTTGCCCGGATCATCTGCACACCACCGTCGATGATGGCGAGGCCGATGATCCCGCCGAGGATGGAAAGAAGAATGGTTCGCTTGCGCATGAAGGGCACTCCTGGTTTGGCGCGTCCGTTTCGGCCGGCCGGTTTCGATGCCCTCATCTCCGTCGAGAAACCGGTCATCCGCGACCTCGATCGCGATCCGGGTCGACCGGGATCGCGCTTTCGGTCATGGTCGCAGCACGCTCACTTGGCCTCCATGATCGAAACATTCGCATGCTGCTCGTCCCGCTCTCCTTTCTCGTCGCCCTGTTCCTTGCCGTCTTCCTCGTCCGCCTTCTCGGTGAAGGCCGCGAAAGCTGGCGCCGCAATAGCCTTTTCCTCGCGCTGCTGGCGCTCTATGTGGTGCAGAGCCTGCTGGTCGGGTTGCGCTGGGGCTATGGGGTGATGGCCGTGCTGCCGGCCTTGCCGGTGATGGCGAGCCTCGTGCCGGCGCTCTCCTTCCTCGCCTTCCGCGATCTCACCCGTGAAGAACCGGGGCTCTCGGTCCGCGACTGGCCCCATCTTCTCCCGACAGTCGCGACGCTGCTGCTGCTTTTGCTTGGCCGGGCACCGGTCGATCTCGTCATCATCGCCAATTTCCTCGGTTATGGTCTGGGGCTGCTCTGGCTCGCCCGCCTTGGTCCCGACGGGCTGATCGCCGCCCGCCTCGATGGCTCGCTGCGCTCCTTCCGCGCCCTGCTGCTGACCGGCATCGCCCTGATTGCCTCGGCCCTGACGGATGTCGCGATCAGCCTCGACATGCTCTGGTCCGGCGGCCGCTATTCACCCATGGTCGTCTCGGCCGCCACCACGCTGATCCTGCTGCTCCTCGGCATCGGCGCCGTCACCGCCGGCCAGGAAGAGGCGGGCGAGGGGGCTGATACCGTTGCCGATCGGACGAGCGCTCTTGAGCCTCGCGCCATGTCCGACCGCGACCGGCCGTCACCCGTGCGCATGGATGCGGCGAACACGTCCGCCTCTGTCCCTGCCTTTCCCACACCGACCAAGGCAGCCACTGAAGATCACCGTCAGATCGCAACTGCGCTTGATGACCTGATGCGGGAGAAACGCCTCTGGGCGGATCCGGATCTCAACCTCGCCCGCCTTGCACGCCGCCTCGGCCTGCCTGCCCGCGCGGTCTCGGAAGCGGTCAACCGCGTCCATGGCATCAGCGTCTCGCATTACGTCAACAACCACCGCATATCCGAGGCCTGCCGCCTGCTTAACGACACCGACATGTCAGTTACCCGCATCCTCTTCGAGGCGGGTTTCATGACCAAATCCAACTTCAACCGTGAATTCCTGCGCGTGACCGGTGAAAGCCCCAGCGACTGGCGACGCGCACAAAACCTTGGACTGGCAAAGACCTGCTAGCGAGGATATACTCAGATCCTTGAAGGGATATGCTGCCATGCCGCTATACATCAGGGATCCCGAGGTGGACCAACTCACAAACGAATTGATCGGCCTCACCCGCACGACCAAGGTGGAGGCGGTCAGGGATGCGCTGAAGGACGCCATTGCAAGCCGGAAGGCGAAGCTGTCGATCCGAGATCGCCTTGCCACCACGCTTGCCATGGCTGACGCGGCCGGCCCTTTCCATCCTGGTGACCACAAACGGGAATCCGACGAGATGTGGGGCGAGGACGACTGATGATTTTCATCGACGCCTCCGTCGCCGTCGCGATCATCACCCGGGAGGATGATGCCGATGCGCTCATGGATCGATTGGAGAAAGAAGGCGGGCCGTTTTACGTTTCGGCAGTCATGAAACTCGAAACGAGCCTATCTGTCGCGCGCCGACTGGCTGGTCCGGGCAACCCCGCGACCTCGGATATGCTCGCCATGGCGAGGCGACTTGTCGACCAGTTCATTACCGATCTGGAGGCCCGTGATGTTCCCATTGCGGACGACGTTGCCAATAAAGCTTTGGATGCCGCCCAGCGGTTCGGCAAGATCGTCAACCATGCGGCCCGGCTCAACATGGGCGATTGTTTCGCTCACGCCTGCGCAACAGCAAGCCAGACCCGCGTCGCTTACAAGGGCGACGATTTCGTCCACACCGATATCGGCTGGTGATCACCCACCTCCCCCTTGAGGGGGGAGGTCGCCGCGAAGCGGCGGGTGGGGGTGACCAGAGCCTAGAGTTCGATCTTTTCGGTAAGCGCTGACGCCTCCACGTCACCCCACCCCGGAGCTTCGCTCCGATCCTCCCCCTCAAGGGAAGGGCGAAACCTCACCGCGAATAGGCCGTGATCACTTCGAGAAACGCATCGCCGTAACGCTCCAGCTTCGATTGGCCGATGCCGGAAATCGACAGCATCTCATCCTCGTCCATCGGCCGTTCGGTCGCGAGTGCAACCAGCGTCGTGTCGGGGAAGATGACGTAAGGCGGCACCGATTGCTCGCGGGCGAGCTCCATGCGCTTGGCGCGCAGGGCCTCGAACAGTTCCTGATCCGCCTGGTCGAGCCCGGCCTTGGCCTGCGCCGTGCGCGAGGACTGGCCGCGCGCTGCCTTGCCCGTGGTCGGCCGGTCCTTGCGGAAGCGCACATCGACCTCGCGCTTGAAGACCGTGCGCGCACTTTCCTCCAGCGTCAGTGCACCGTAAGCCGTGTGGTCGACACGGATATAGCCGGCCGCCAAAAGCTGGCGATAGACCGATTGCCAGGTCTTCGCCGGCAGATCCTTGCCCGCGCCGAAGACCGGCATGTCCGTATGGCCGAAACGGATCGTCTTGTCGTTTTCATTGCCGGTGAGCACGTCGATCAGATGCCCGGTGCCGAAGCGCTCTCCGGTGCGGTAGATCGCGGCCAGCGCCTTGATTGCCGCCTCTGAGCCGTCCCAGGTCTCGACAGGCTTCAGGCAGGTATCGCAATTGCCGCATTGGCCCGCGTGGCTCTCGCCGAAATGTTTGAGGATCGCCTGACGCCGGCAGCCGGGCGTCTCGCAGATGGCCAAGAGCGCATTGAGCTTGGCCCGTTCCACCCGCTTGATGTCGTCGGCCGCACCACCCTCATCGATCATCCGCCCGCGCTGGATGACATCGGCCATGCCATAGGCCATCCACACCTCGGACGGCAGACCGTCGCGCCCAGCGCGCCCCGTCTCCTGATAATAGGCCTCGACCGAACCCGGCAGGTCGAGATGCGCGACGTAACGCACATTCGGCTTGTCGATGCCCATGCCAAACGCAACCGTGGCGACCAGGCACAGGTCTTCCTCTTTCAGGAATGCGTCCTGGTTTGAGTCGCGCAGCGCCCGGTCCATGCCGGCATGATAGGGGAGCGCCCGGATCCCCTGGTCGTCGAGCCAGCTGGCGATCTCATCGACCTTGGCGCGCGACAGGCAATAGACAATGCCGCTCGATCCCTTGTGGCGCGAGAGAAACCGGAGCAGTTGCTGGCGCGGCTGGTCACGCTCGACGATCTCATAGGCGATGTTCGGCCTATCGAATGAGGTGGTAAAGACTTGTGCATCGTCCAGCCGCAGCCGGGCAATGATGTCTTCCCGCGTATGCGGATCGGCGGTCGCCGTCAGCGCCAGCCGCGGCACGCCGGGAAAGAGATCGGCAAGCTTGCCGAGTTCGCGATATTCAGGCCGGAAATCATGCCCCCATTGCGAAACGCAATGGGCCTCGTCGATGGCGAAAAGCGCGATTTCCACGCCTTGCATCATCTCGATGAAGCCTGGGGTCGCGGTCCGCTCCGGTGTCACATAGAGAAAGTCGAGCTCGCCGCGATCGAGCGCCCGACGGATCTCGACATATTCCTCGCGGCTCAGCGTCGAGTTGAGTGCCGCAGCCTTGACGCCGAGACCCTTCAAGGCCTCCACCTGGTCGCGCATCAGGGCAATCAGCGGCGAAACGACAACGCCGACGCCCGGCCGGCAGAGTGCGGGCACCTGGAAACAGAGCGATTTGCCAGCCCCCGTCGGAAACAGCACCACGGCATCGCCGCCGGACACCACATGGCTGACCACTTCGGCCTGACGCCCGCGAAAGGCGGAATAGCCATAGACGCGCTTCAGAACGGAAAGCGGACCTTCCTCTGCCTGGGCGGAAAAGAGCGGATCGGTAAGGGAGTGAGTCGGCATGATCAGAGGGTTTAGCCGAGAGGGCAGGGGATGGCCACAGCAAAGCAGAAGGGCGCCCATGAGGCGCCCTTACAATGAACGCGGTGAAACGCCGCTCAGACCCAGCGGTTGAAGCAGCCGTTGACCCGCACAGCCACCTGCTGGTGGTTGAGGTTCAGTGCGATGTATTCGTATTGCAGACCGGTGCTCACGGCGAATTCCTGGAACGCCTTGAATTCATGCAGCTCCCAGCCCGGATAATTGAAGTATTCGTCGAACAGGATGATCGTGCCGGGCACGATGCGCTCGCGCAACTGCGTGAAGACGGTCTGCGTCGAAGAATAGAGATCGCAGTCGACATGCAGGAAGGAGAGCGGCCCCGGATGCGAGTCGAGGAAGGTCGGCAGCGTCCGGTCGAACCAGCCGATGACGAGCTCGACATTCGGCTCCACAGCCGGCAGGTCGGTGCGGGCAAACGCGCCCTTTTCATAACCCTCACGCCAGCCCTCCGGCAGCCCTTCGAAGCTGTCGAAGCCGTAAACGGTACCCGGCCGCTGCAGGGCAGTCTGGTTGATGGACCTTCCCGAGAAGACGCCGAATTCGAGACAGAGCCCCGGAACGGTGGCACAGGACAGCGCGTAATCGAGCACCTCGGTTGGCGTGTTCAGGCGCTTGGCACCCGTCATTTGCGTGGACATATACTGTGCTGCCGAGATCGCGGCAGTGAGGTTCGCCACGGCCTCCAGGTTGTACGATCCGCCTGGCTTCTTGCCGATGACCTCGTTGACGATCAATGCGATGTACTGGACGAATTGCGGGCTGCCTATTGTAATCGCTTCCATGGTCGTGAGTGCCCTTTGGCGCCGGAGTTTTAGCTCGCTTAGCCCTACATAGGGTGTCTTGCCCGAGCCTGATCTGCCGCAGGCGGAAGGGCCGCGTCTCAGACCCGGCCGCGTCGCGCCTCTGACGATCGTCCAAGCCTGTGCACAGCGCCAAAGGGCCCTTGCCGGACGCGGGCCCTCATGTTCCCTTTGCCGCATTTCCGCAACGACCAGAAGATTGCCATTCCCTGATGTCATCTCCCTTGAAACTCTACCTTGCCGGCCCGGAAGTCTTCCTGCCGAATGCCCGCGCCGTGCTCGATGAAAAGGCTGCAATGACGCGCACCTACGGCTTCGAGCCGATCTGCCCCGGAGACCTCGCTATCCCGCCCGCCCCGACCAAACGTCAGTTCGGGCTCAACATTTCGGAGATCGACGAGAGCTTCATGAACCGGGCGGATGGCGTGATCGCCAACTTGACCCCCTTTCGTGGCATCGCCGCTGATCCGGGCACGGTCTTCGAGCTCGGCTACATGTGCGGCGCCGGCAAGATCGTCGCCTGCTACACCAATGTCGCGGAGACACATTACCAGCGCACGCTCGCCTGGTATGGCGGCGCGCTCAGCCGCGATGCCGAAGGCCGGATGCGCGGGCCGGACGGTCACTCGCTTGAAGACTTCGACATGATCGAGAACCTGATGCTGCATGGCGGCGTCGAGCGCCGCGGCGGCCCGGTGGCCGTGCATGCGGCCGAACCCGAAAAGCTCTTCACCGATCTGACGGCCTTCGAGCAGTGCCTGAAGGCGCTGGCGGAAAGAGTCTGAATTCAGGGCTCGGCTACCCTGCCGTTCTAATGCCACCCTCCCCGGTGCGGGGAGGGTGGTCGTCTCTGTCAGGCTTTCTTGGCCGCCGGCTTCGCAGTCGGGTCTTCAAATCGGATGCCGCAATTGTTCTTGATCGAGGCAGCCTCGATTGCCTTCATCTCGCCCTTCAAACGCGCGACTTCCGGTGCCGGTGTTGTCCATCACTCGATCGGCGTGAACACCATCGAGTGCCCGTTGATGCAGTAGCGCAAGCCCGTCGGCTTCGGGCCGTCGGGAAAGACGTGTCCGAGATGCCCGCCGCAATTGGCGCAGCGGATTTCCGTGCGCACCATGCCGAAGGCGGTGTCGCGATGCTCGGTCACGGCATCCGCCTTCACCGGCTCGAAATAGCTCGGCCAGCCGCAGCCGGCGTCGAACTTGGTGTCGGAGACAAAGAGCGGCTCGTCGCAGGCCGCACAACTGTAGAGGCCCTTTTCGAAATTGTCCCAATAGGGGCCGGTAAAGGCGCGCTCGGTGCCGTGCTCGCGCAGGATCCGGTATTGCTCCGGCGTCAGCTGGTCGCGCCATTCGGCATCCGACTTGACGATCTTCGGGGCAGTCGTGGAAGCGGTCATGATGATCTCCTTGGCCAGGCGCGAGGCAGGGCAAAGCCTCGCGGGTGTTGCACTATAGATAGGGAGCGGGAGGCAAGGCGGCAATTGTCTGTCACTGAGCTTTGGTCGTTGCCGCCTCCCGTTTCTTTCACAAGAAACTGAACCCCCTCACTGCGAACTCACAGAATCGTGGGTTGACGCGTCCGTGAAGGGACAAGGTTCCGTTTTCGCTTGAGACAAAGGTTGGCTTGTCCTAACACGTGCCACCTTGTATCGACTGATGATCGAGCGCTGATCGTTGCCCACGGGGAGATGGAATGCCTGAGATGACGAGCGACATGACCTGGGTCGCCATGCTGTTGCCGTTTGCCGCCGCCGTTTTGGCGCCGTTCATCGTCTCCCGTCTCGGTGCAAACGGTGCCTGGGTCCTGGCGCTGGCTCCGGCGCTCGCCTTTGCCCATTTCGCCGGCTTCCTGCCCGAGATCGCGAGCGGCGAGCGCGTCACGGGTGGCTATGCCTGGGTGCCGAGCCTGAACCTCTCCTTCTCCTGGTTTATCGATGGGTTGTCGCTCACTTTCGCGCTTCTGATCACCGGCATCGGTACGCTGATCGTGCTCTATGCCGGCGGCTACATGAAGGGGCATCCGCAGCAGGGGCGCTTCATCGGCTTCATCCTGCTCTTCATGGGCGCCATGCTCGGCCTCGTCGTCTCCGACAGCTTCCTGATGCTCTTCGTCTTCTGGGAGCTGACCTCGATCACCTCCTTCCTGCTGATCGGCTTCGACCACACGCGTGAAGCCTCGCGCCGTGCGGCCTTGCAGGCGCTGGTCGTCACCGGCGGCGGTGGCCTCATCCTGCTCGCCGGCATGATCTTCATCTGGAACATCACCGGCGTCAGCCAGCTGTCGTTGCTCCTCTCCACCGGCGATGCGCTGCGCGACAGTCCCTTCTATCTTGCAGCCCTGCTGCTCGTGCTCGGCGGCGCCTTTACGAAGTCGGCCCAGTTCCCGTTCCATTTCTGGCTGCCCAACGCCATGGAAGCGCCGACCCCGGTCTCCGCCTATCTGCATTCGGCCACCATGGTGAAGGCCGGCGTCTATCTCCTGATGCGCCTCAACCCGGTCATGGGCGAAACGCCCGCCTGGGAAATCCTGCTGCCCTTCTTCGGCGGCATCACGCTGATCGTCGGCGCGGTCCTGGCCGTCCGCCAGACCGATTTGAAGCTGATGCTCGCCTATACGACGGTCGCCTCGCTCGGCCTGCTCGTCATGCTGACCGGCTTTGACACGCCCTACGCGGTCGAGGCGGCGGTGCTCTATCTCGTCGCCCACTCGCTCTTCAAGGGCGCGCTCTTCATGGTCGCCGGCGCGATCGACCACGAGGCAGGTACCCGTGACGTCACGAAGCTGGGTGGCCTCGGCAAACTGATGCCGATCACCTTCGCCGCCGCCATTCTCTCCGGCGTTTCCATGGCCGGACTGCCGCCGCTTTTCGGTTTCCTCGCCAAGGAAGAGATCTATTACGCACTGGCCGGCTCCGACCCGCGCGCCATCCTCTTCACGGCCGTGGCCGTCATCGGCAATGCGCTGATGTTCGTCATCGCCTTTGCCGTCGGCCTCAAGCCCTTCATCGGCAAGGAAGGCAAGACCCCGAAGCACGCCCATGAGGGACCGGTGCTCTTGTGGATCGGCCCGCTGACGCTCGCCCTCCTGTCGCTGGGCGGCGCGCTGTTCTCCGGCCTAACCCATCGCTTCATCTCGTCGCCCATGGCAAGCGCCGTCGATGGCGAGGCGCAGACCGTGACCATCGGCCTGATCCCCTCGCTCGGTGCCGCTCTCGCGCTGTCCGTGCTGACGGTGCTGATCGGCCTCGTGCTTTATCTCGGCCTCGAGCGTCTGAGGGCCGCCGTCGATCGGCTCGTCACGGGTCTCGGCGTCAGCCCCGACCGCGGCTTCGACCATTTCATCTCCGGCCTCGTGCGTTTCTCGACCTCGGTCACCCGCTTCGTCCAGAATGGCCGGCTTGAGACCTATATCACGCTTTCCTTCGTCTTCATCGCGGTCGTGCTTCTGGTGACGCCGATCGTCTTCGACGAACTGCCGAGAGACATGGTCCTGCCGCGCGATGTGGGCCTGCATGAAATGGCCATCCTGGTGATCGCGGTCATCGGCGTCATTGCCGTTCTCACCGCCAAGGATCGCCTGACCGCCATCGTCTGCCTCGGCATCCAGGGCTTCGCTGTCGCCGTCATCTTCCTCCTCTATGGCGCACCGGATCTCTCCTTCACCCAGTTCATGGTCGAGACGCTCTCGGTCATCATTCTGGCTCTGGTCATGACCCGCCTCAGGCTTTCGCTTTCCGACCATCGCCCGATGGCGGCGCGCCTGTTCGATGGTTCGCTGGCGATTGCCTGCGGTCTCGGCTTCGGCCTGATGCTGGTGGCCTCGACATCGGGTCCCTTCGATGGTTCGCTGTCGGCCTTCTTTGGTGAGCACTCCAAGATCATCGCCCACGGCGCCAATGTCGTGAACGTCATCATCGTCGACTACCGCGGTGTTGATACGCTGGGTGAGATCGCCGTCGTGATGATCACCGGCCTGTCCATCCTGGCCTTGATCCGCATCCGGGTGGGTGGTGCCCCGGCAGCACCGACCATGGCCCCGACCAACGCCTCCGCCGCGGTGGCACGTCCGAGCAAGACGAAAGGTGGCAAGCGCTCATGAATACCCTGATCTTCCGAACCTTTGCACCGTTCCTCACCGCGCTGATGCTGGTCTTTTCGATCTTCGTCCTGTTGCGCGGCCACAACGAGCCCGGCGGCGGCTTCATCGGCGGGCTGATCGGCGCTGCGGCCTTTGCCATGTACGGCATCGCCTTCGGCGTCCAGGCCGTGCGCCGCGCCATGGTTTTCCATCCGATGTCGATCGCCGGCTTTGGCCTGCTGGTCTCAACCCTGTCCGGCTTCATTTCCGCGCCGCTCGGTTACCCCTTCATGACCGGTATCTGGGTCTATCCGAGCCTCTTCGGTGTCGAAGTGCCGCTTGCAACGGTGATTTCCTTCGACATTGGCGTCTATCTCGTGGTCGTCGGCACCTTCGCCTCGATCGCGCTTGCACTCGAAGAAAGGGATGACGGCTGATGGAAGTCATCTTCTCGCTCGTCGTCGGTATTTTCTTTGCCGGCGCCGTCTATCTGATGCTGTCGAGAAAGATCGTCCGCATCCTGCTCGGCCTCGTGTTGCTCGGAAATGCCGTCAACATGCTGCTCTTCACCGCCGGTCGCCTGACCCCGTCTATTCCGCCGATCATTCCGGGCGGCGTCGACGTGCTGCCGGCTGGAACCGCCAATCCGCTGCCGCAGGCGCTCATCCTGACGGCGATCGTCATTTCCTTCTCCTTCTTCTGCTTCCTGCTGGTGCTGAGCTATCGCGCCTACCAGGACCTCGGCACCGACGACACGGGTGAAATGCGTGTCGCCGAGCCGATGGACGAGCCGCTGCCGCCGAGCGGCTACTGAGCGGGAGACACGAGGACCACATGGCTGCCCCCACAACGACCCCTGCCGACTACGCCGCCGCCTATGTCATGGAGCCGATGACGGCTGCCGACTGGCTCGCGGTCACGCCGATGGCGCTCTGCATCGCCTTCGGCGCGATCCTGATGATGATCCGCCACCGCACCCATTGGCATCCGCCGGTGGCGCTGGCCGGACTGGCGCTGCTCGTCCTCAACAACGGGCTGCTTCTCGCCAAGGTCATGGCCGACGGCCCCCTGAACATGATGATGGGCCGCTGGCTGCCGCCCTTCGGCATTGCCATCACCGTCGACCTTGCCGGTGCATTGCTGGCGCTTTCGGCCGCCATCGTCGCCTTCTGCGGCGCGCTCTACGCCCATGTCGAGATCAGCAACAGCGGTCGCCGCTATGGCTTCTACCCGCTTCTGATGCTGCTGATGGCCGGCGTCTGCGGTGCCTTCCTGACCGGCGACATCTTCAACCTCTATGTCTGGTTCGAAGTGCTGCTGATCTCCTCCTTCGGTCTGTTGATCCTCGGGTCCGAGCGGGAGCAGATCGATGGCGCGCTGAAATATGCGGTCCTCAACCTGATGGCGACGACGCTCTTCCTGATCGCTGTCGGTTATCTCTACGCCATCTTCGGCACGCTCAACATGGCCGATATCGCCATGAAGGTTCCGCAATATGCGGAGACCGCGCCGCTGATGACGCTGACGGCGCTCTTCATTCTGGCCTTCTCGATGAAGGCTGCGGCCTTCCCGGTGAATTTCTGGCTGCCGGCCTCCTATCACACGCCGCGCGTGGTCGTGTCGGCGCTGTTTGCCGGCCTCTTGACCAAGGTCGGTGTCTACGCGCTGTTCCGCGTCGTGGTGATGCTCTTCCCCGTCGAGCGTGAGGCGCTCAGCCTCGTGATCGCGATCGTCGCAGCACTCACCATGATCTTCGGCGCGATCGGCGCACTCGCCCAGAACGACATCCGCCGCTTCCTCGGTTTCGTCGTCATTGCCGGCATCGGCAACATGATGGCGGGCGTCGCGATCGGCGGCGACATGGCGGTGGGTGCTGCGATCTTCTATGCGCTGCACTCCATCCTCCTGATGACGGCGCTCTACCTGGTCGCCGGCGAGATCGGCCGCATCGGCGGCAGCTTCCGCCTCGACCGCGTCGCCGGCCTCTGGACGGCAGCGCCTGCCTTCGCCGCGATCACCCTTGCGCTGTTCTTCGCCGCAAGCGGCCTTCCGCCGTTCTCCGGCTTCTGGCCCAAGGCGCTTCTGGTCAAGGCCTCGATCGATATCGGCGCCTGGTGGCTGGCCGCATCGGTCCTTGTCTCCGGCTTCCTGACGACGATCGCCTTTGGCCGCGTCTTCCTCTTCTCCTTCTGGCGCCCGGTCGCTGTCGAGGGCAGCGCACAGGCAAAGTCCACCCCGGCATCGGCGGGCGCGCTGCGCTGGCGTTTCACGCCGATCCTCATCCTGACCGGTTTTGTTGTCTGGTTCGGCCTCTTCCCGGATAGCCTGATCGTCGTCACGCAACAGGCAGCCGCCGGTCTTTCGGATCCCACCGCCTATATCCGCTCCGTCTTCCCTGAAGGAGGTGCCCGATGAGCCTTTATGCACTCAGCATCCTGATGGCGGTGATCTGGGCCACCGTCTCCGGCAGCTTCACGGTCCCCAACCTGATCTTCGGCTTCGTCATCTCGCTCTTGACGCTTTACCTCCTGCGCGAGCGTTTCGTCGGACGCGACTACACGAGCCGCTTCCGCCGCGTGTTGGCTCTGGTCCTGCTCTTTCTCGTCGAGCTCGCCAAGTCCGCCTGGCGTGTCGCGACGCTCGTGCTCAAGCCGAAGATGGATCTGAAACCCGGCATCTTCGCCTACCCGCTGATGGTGAAAAGCGATTGGGAGATCTCGCTGCTCGCCAATCTCATCACGCTCACCCCGGGCACGCTCTCCGTTGACGTGTCCGAGGACCGCTCGACGCTCTACATTCACGCGATTGACTGCTCCGATGTCGAGGCCGCCCGCCGTGACATCGCCGAGGGCTTCGAGAAGAAGATCATGGAGGCGTTTGCCTGATGACCCCTGAACTCATCGTCGAATACGCATCCGTCGCCGCTATCGTCATCCTCGTGGTCGCGCTGTTGATGACCGTCTACCGCGCCGTCGTCGGACCGACCCTGCCGGACCGCGTCATCGCCCTCGACATGCTCGTCGGCATTGTCATCGGCTTCATCGCCGTAATTGCGCTCAGAACCGGCTTTACGCTCTACATCGATATCGCGATCGCGCTTGGCCTTGTCGGCTTCCTCGCAACCGTCGCCTTCGCCCGCTTCATCCTGGCGCGTGGCCGCGTCGGCGAGGGGGAGGAGGTTGAAGCCGGTCCGGGGCAGTCGAAGAAGGCCGCAAAGACGAAGGCGGCAAAGAACGCCAAGGCAAGCAAACCGGCCGCACCGCTCGGCAAGGAGGCCAAATGATCTCGCTTCTCGCAGCCATCGCCATTGCCGTTCTGACCATCGGCGGCGCGCTTTTCTCCCTGATCGCCGCCATCGGCCTCAATCGCCTGCCTGACCTCTATACGCGGATGCACGCGGCCTCCAAGGCCGGCACGGTCGGCTCCGGCCTGCTGCTTCTCGCCGTTGGCCTGCATGCGGCCGATGTCGCGACCTTCGGCCGTGCTCTGGCCGGCATCGTCTTTTTCGTCCTGACGGCCCCGATCTCAGCCCATCTCCTTGCCCGCGCAGCCCATAAAGTCGGCTACAAGCTGTCGTCCGCATCGGTACGTGACGATATGATGTCATAATGAAACGGCTCATATTCCCGGTTGAGTAAGCGTCTCTATTGAAATCCTAGCTAAGTTGCTCAGTGCAAATTGGCTGATTGGCGAATAGAAAAGTTTTATACCCGTCAAATCTAGTAGAAATATGATGTGGACATTTGCGGCAGGGGTGTTAATTCATTCCTGAGAGCGCTGATCTGTTGCGTTCGCGGTATCTAGGTGAAGTGAACTGCCAGCTATTGGCAGTGTCTAACAACTGATCTTCGCTGAAATCTGCGTGGCATTACGCCGGACGGTTTGGGGCCGGCCCGGCAAATTGGTGATCTTCGTGGGGGTGTCTTTAGCCTTCCCTGTCCGGCCGGATCGGGAAGACGTTGAAACTATTGTCTGCAGGGGCGGCGGCCCCTTCGGGATCTGAACAGGAGAATTGAATGACTGAAACCCAGCAGGGTCCAAGCCAGCAGTTGCTGGTCGAACTGACCGCTGACATCGTCTCTGCCTATGTCAGCAACCACGTCGTCCAGGTCAGCGACCTGACCAACCTGATTGCCGATGTGCATATGGCCCTGAACAACACCGCTTCGCCGACTCCGGCCCCCGTGGTCGTCGAAAAGCCGAAGCCGCCAGTTCCGATCCGCAAGTCGATCGAGGACGATTATCTGATCTGCCTCGAAGACGGCCAGAAGTTCAAGTCGCTGAAGCGACACCTGATGACCCATTACAACATGACCCCGGACGAATACCGCGAGAAGTGGGGCCTGCCGGCTGACTACCCGATGGTTGCTCCGGCCTATGCAGAAGCGCGTTCGCGCCTCGCAAAGGAAATGGGCCTCGGTCAGCGCCGCAAGCGCGCAAAGTAAGCCTTCTTTGGTTTTCTCACCCGCGATGAAGATCAGGCCGGTCCCGCGACCGGCCTTTTTTGTATCAATAAATAGGAAAAAGATCCGCTTTCACCGGTTGATCGCCACGCGCACCACGCAGGTGGTCGCCTTTTCTAAGGTCGCGGAAATGGTGCCGATGCCCCTAGAATCATGGGGTTCACATTCTCTCCAGCTCTGCTAGCTTGGATAGGAATAAAATCCTTTATCGGAGTGTGGCATGACCCCCGACGAAACCTTCAGTCCGCCATCCCAGACCCTTCCCGTTGCACCCTCTGTCGAATGGCAGCCAGCAGCCGAGGCGGACGATGTTCCCGACCGCCCCCTGACGCCCGAGCGACGGCTACTCTGCATGATCGTCCGGCAATTGACCGAGGAATTGCTGCGCGCCACAGGCCTCGAACATGATCAGGAGCCCGGCCGTCGGGCCACGAGCCATGTCCGCCAGGTGGCGATGTATGTCTGCCACGTCGCCTATTCGATGCCCATGGGGGAGGTGGCCCAGGCCTTCGGCCGTGAGCGCACCACGGTCGGCCATGCCTGCCGTATGGTCGAAGACCGCCGCGACGACCGCGCATACGACACCTTTGTCGCGATTGTCGAGCGCATGGCAAGCGCCGTCCACCTGATTGCCGGCAAGCGCATCTGAAGGAGAGGGCAGGTCATGACCCGCAGCGAACGAAAGCAGATCCGCCAGCTCCTCCGCCGTGCCCTGGCCGGCACCCTGGAACAGCCTCCGCACGGCGCCAGCGGTCGGGCGGCCTCGTCGCCAACCGACGACGGTACGCCCGAACTCCTCGCCCGCCTGGTGGCCGACGGCTTGCTTCTCCGCACCCAGGACGGCCTTGCTCCCACCGCCGAGACAGCCGCTTGGCTGCGCCGTGATCTCTGCGACCTGCCCGAGGAGGCCCATGCCGGTCAGCACCGCACGGTCGAGGTCGGTACGCTCGATATGCCGCAGGGCCGCCAGTCCGTGCGCCGCAACCTGCAGGAATCGCCGCTCTTTCCTCTGCTGCGCCTCAAGGAGAAGGACGGTCGCCCATTTCTGCCAGAGGAGGCTGTTGCCGCCGGTGAGCGTCTGGCAGCCGATTTTGACTTTGCTGGCCTGCAGCCGCGCATCACCGCCAGCTGGCAGCCGCGGCTTTCGACCCGCAACACGGGCGCACCCCTGCCGGCGGCTGACTTCGCCGATGCGACGCTCTCGGCCCGCAACCGCGTCAATCGTGCCGTCCAGGCTATGGGACCGGAGCTCTCAGGCGTGGCGCTCGATGTCTGCTGCTTCGGCAAGGGGCTGGAAACCGTCGAGCACGAGCGCCAGTGGCCGGCCCGTTCCGCCAAGCTGATGCTGCGCACCGCCTTGCTGTCGCTCGCCCGCCACTATGCCCCGCCACCCCTCCGGCCCCGCACCCGCCACTGGGGCGACGAGGGATTTCGACCGGAGATCAGCTGACAGGGATCAGGGCAGAATGTCGTCGACGTCAGGCGCGATCGCCGGCACCTTGTCGAGCACGGCGAGCGCCGCTTGCCGATCGCCCGTCTCAGCCCTCTGCCGTAGCGTCAGGATTGCCCTGCGATGCCCGATGCCATCGGCGATCAGGCTCGACAACAGCTGGTTCAGCGAAACATTGTCCTCTGCCGCGGCACGGCGTGCCTCTTCCAGGACATGGTCTGGCAAACGAAGGGGATAGCTGCTCATGTTAAAGGCCTCCTTCTGAGCTCCGCCGCGATCTCGGCTGCCGGGCATGCCGCAATGCCAAAGCTCCGAAGCGCTGAATGGTGGAAGTGTTTGTCATTGGTCACGATTCGTCTGGCTCCTGCGGCCAGTGCGCATTCGATGTAAAGCTCGTCCTTGGGGTCATCTAGGACAGGTCGATATCTGAATGCGGGAGACACCAGTCTTGCCTGCTGCAGCAGTGCATTCAACACAGTGTCCACGTCGCCGCTGGTTATGGGCGAGTATTGCCCCAGGATGCCGGTTCGCTTGAGTACGTCCTCGTATTCAAGTGCAACAGCAGGCGACATGGCGAATGACAATTGCCCGTTGAGCATTGCCCTCAGAACCACATGCGATGCGCCGAGCGAAGAACGTAGAGCCGCCAGAATGATGTTAACATCAACAACGATCATGCCCCTACAATGATATCACATGTGATATCAGTCAAGGAGTCTGGCAGCTCACACCAGCCGGCGTGCCGCCTCTTCGCGGATCCGCTGGATCATCGAGCGCAACCCGTTGGCGCGCTGCGCCGTCAGGTGTTCGAGAAGGCCAAGCTGCTTGAAGAGATCGAGCGCATCGAAGCTGACCACGTCGGACGCCTTCTTGCCGGAATAGGCGGCCAGCACGATCGCCACGAGACCGCGCACGATGAAGGCATCGCTGTCGCCACGAAAGGTCATGTCCGGATCGGAGCCGTCGCTTGAGGACACCGAGAGCCAGACCTGGCTCGCGCAGCCCTGCACCTTGTTCTCGGCGGACTTCTCGCTGTCGGGCAGATCCGGCAGTGCCTTGCCGAGCTCGATGACGTAGCGCATCCGGTCCTCCCAATCATCCAGGAAGCCGAAGTCGTCGATCATCTCGTTCAAATTAGCCATGCTGCACCCGCTTGTTACGTCGGACCCATATAGTTGAGACCGACAGGCTTTTGAACTGGCTGCGGCAATGAAAGCGTTGCTTGAGCGAAGCCCGAAAAAAGAAAAGCCACGCAGCTTGCGCCACGCGGCCCGGCAAATGCCGAATTCAGTCAGGGACAGGCAGACAGGCATCCGGTCTATGGCAGAACCGGCTGCAAGGCAGGGAGGGGGGCGGCTATCCGCCCCGGAATTCATCAGATGACCGCTTGAGCGTCGGTCAAGCGCGTCCAAGCCCTCATGGCTTTGGCGGCTGGTAGGGTTTCGGCAGATGCCTCGGCCGTTCCGTCGGTGTCACCGTGCCGGTGATGACAGGCGCTTCGGTGTCGGCACTGACGAGTTGCGGGCTCGCGACCTGCGGCCGGATGATCTCGACCGCACCACTCTGGGGAGCCGGGATCTCGTCGGCGACGACCGCCGCACCATCCTCGGTGAACTGTTGGTCGAGCAACTGATAGGCGACGAGTGCCCCTTCGCGGGCCCGCTGACCGAGCGCCTGGAAGGTCTGGGCACCCTTTTCGCAAACCTCGGGCTTCTCGACGCAGAGCGAGGTGACATACTCATAGGCACCGCTTGCGGCGGTGATGGCAGCACCCATGTCGAAGCTGGCACCGTCCTTTTCCTCTGCAGGCGGCGCCGCGAGGAAGGACAGCGCGACAAGCGTCGCGGTGCAATAGAAAGTTCCCTTGATCAGAAACCACATGGTCTTCACCAAATCCCTGTTGCCGGTCTTTGCCGGAACGGTCCGGGTTTCTCCCCGAACTCATGAATTCCACCCTAGGTTTGATTCGCGAAAATCGATTTGCCAAAGACGGTCGGTTTTGATGCGAATTCGACTAAAATTTGAGTGATCTCCCCATTTCGGGACGCGTCGATAAAAGTTTAGCGGTCAGCGTTAAGCATAAATGTGGCGCTGGCCCCGCAATCCACCGCTTTTGGTCTCATGCCGTCGACACAAATCTTAACGACCATCGGAAAACTTGAATGATTTCAGTGCTTACGCCCCGTTAACCATGATTTGGAAAGCCTCGTTCGGCTGTCCTGTTTCGGGTCAGAACGGCTGAGCTGGGGCCCTTCCGGGGCTCTGCCTTATCTATTCCTTAAGCGCGTCGGCCTATCCTCAGACCCATAAATCAGATGAACCGGTCGCGGATTTCTGGCGTGGTTGTATTGCGTAAAATGTCGGCTGCACTGACGGTAAAGATGGACGGGCTCCTGGCCCGTCTTCTCGTGCGTCATGCTGTCGGCCGTCCGGTCGACCGGGCCGAGATTGTCGCCTTGCGCAGGCTGACCTTTGCGGTTCTGCCCGTGATCGTCGCGGTGCCCGCCATTCTCACTCTGGTCTTTGGCGTCGCCACCGGCCTGCCGATCGGTTTTGCCCTCGTTACCGCCCTTTATCTTCTCGCAGCCCTGGCGCTGGTCTCGGGCCTTCGCCTCGGAAGCGAGCGGGACGAAGCCAAGACGGTCCTCGCAACCATCCCGACTGACCCTTACGAATACTGCCCCGGCCTTTTCCTGACGCTCGATGCGACGGGAATTGTGCGCGCGGCCGGTGGTCGCGACCGTCAGATGTTCCTCTCCTTCCTGCGCGAGCCGCTGTCGCGCGCTTTTGTCGAGCAGGTGCATGTTTCCGACCGTCTGGCCTTCGTCCAGGCGCTCGACGAGCTCCGCCTCGGTGCCGATGTCGTCGTGACGGATCTCAGGCTCGACCGCCCGGTGATCGGCCTCGATCAGGCCCAGTTCCTCAATGTCCGTCTCGACATGACCGCCGTTCGCTCCGACGATGGTACGCTTGCCGGTGTCCGCGCCCAGATGCTCGACATTGAGGGCGAGATGCTGATGCGCGACGAAGTCGCCCGCAAGGAAGAAGAAGCAAGCGCCGCCCACGAGATCAAGAGCCGCTTCCTGGCCGCCGTCAGCCACGAGATGCGCACGCCGCTCAACGCGATCCTTGGTTTCTCCGATATCCTGATCGGCGAGTATTTCGGCAAGCTCGAAAACGACCGCCAGCGCGAATACGTCCAGCTGATCCGCCAATCCGGCGCGCACCTGCTCTCTGTCGTCAACACCATGCTCGACATGTCGAAGATCGAGGCCGGCCGCTACGAACTGATGCTAGAGGATGTCGATCTCGCGCAGTCGCTGACCGAATGCGAACGCATGCTTTCGCTGCAGGCCCAGACCAAGGGCGTCAAGCTGACCAGCCGTCTGCCCAAGGGCCTCGGCGAAATCTCGGCGGACGGCCGCGCGCTGCGCCAGATCGTCATCAACCTTGTCGGCAATGCCATCAAGTTCACCGATGCCGGTGGCGCCGTGAACATCGATGCCACAAGACAGGGCAACGACGTCACGATCAGCATCAGCGACACCGGTATCGGCATCTCCCCGGACAAGATGGCGCTGCTCGGTCGCCCGTTTACACAAGTGCAGAACGATCTCAATCGCAACTACGAGGGTTCCGGCCTTGGCCTTTCGCTGGTAAAGGGATTGACGGCGCTCCATGGCGGCACCTTCAGGATCGAAAGCCGTGCAGGCGAGGGCACCGTGGTCTTGGTGACGCTGCCGGCAGACGGTTCGGGCGCCAGGGCTGCCGGTGAAACGAACATGGTCGAATTCCCGCCGCGCCTTGCCGAGACGGGGAGTGAACTGACAAGGGGTGGGAAAGCACCGGGGCATGACGAAGCGAAAGCGAAAATCGCCTGAGAAGAAGAAGGCGGGCTCGAAGGTCCTCCTGGCACTCTCGACGGCCGCTGGCGCCCTTGCGCGGCTTGCCGGACGTCATCCGCGCGCCGTGGGTGGCGCTTTCTGCTTTACGCTCGTCTTCGGCACGATTGCCGCCAATGCCCTCTGGTACCAGCCGGGTCAGCATCCCTCGCCATTCCTGCGCACCCGCGATGCTGCCGATTTCACCGCCCTTGCCGGCACGCCGCGCAGCCCGCTGTTGAGCGAACAGGACGCGGACAACGTCACGACCTTTCGCATCGAACGCGAAAGGCCTGGCAACGAAACGACACCCTCGGATACGACCGAAGCCCGTCCGGCCGCGGCGCCGGCTCAAACCGCGACCTCCGTCTCGCCCGTGCCCGCGAGCCTTCCCGCCAATGCCGCGGAGACAGCCGGCCTCATTCGCCAGGTCCAGGGTGAACTCCTGCGCCGCGGTCTCTACGATGGCGAGGCAGACGGCGTCATCGGGCCGCGCACCGAAACCGCCATTGCTATCTTCCAGAAGACCGTCGGCATGGAAGCGAACGGCCTCGTGACCCCGGAACTCCTGGCAGCGCTCACGCTCGATCGCGGCATCACCGCCGCCGTTCCGGCGCAGCGCCCGGTGATGGATGTCGAGGCGCCGGGAGAAGACCCGGTTGCCGCTGCCATCCGCAATTCCGAAGCCCAGGTGGTGACCGCGCCGCGGCGTCCGGTGACCGCCGCTCAGCCGGTTCCACCGAAAACCGTCGAACCGACGGCCCCACCGCCGGTCCAGCAGGCGAACTTCGATCCGGGCCTCGTCATGGAGATCCAGCGAGGCCTCTCCAACATGGCCTACAAGAACATCCGCATCGACGGTGTGCCGGGGGAAGACACCCGTGCCGCCATTCGACGCTTCGAGCGCCACTACCAGCTGCCGGAAACCGGCGAGCCGAGCGCGGCCGTCTTGAAGAAGCTGAAATCCATCGGCGCCCTTTGATCATGTGCCACTGAAGCGGCGGCGGCTCTAGTCCATCCAGGGCAACAAGCCCAGATGTGCCGCAGCCGGCGCTGTGAAGCTTGTCGAATACAGGCTCTCCCCCGCCTCGATGCTCCGGTCCCATCTGAAAATTGCTTGCGACCGAGCTTCCCCCGGACTTTCGTCTAGGCGAATTTTCGTAGTCCCTAACGAAAGGGCTCATTAAGCTTAACAGATGTAGACTCCTTCAATTGGAGGAGGATGATCCATGACTGCTGCGATGAACGCGCGACACGATGACGACCATCAGCCGGATGTGGCGGAGACCCCGCGGCATCAGGAGAACGATGCAGCCACCTTGCGCGGCATCGTCCAGCGGTTGGCCGAAGAGGCCTCGACGCTCGGCATCGATCTCGTCGATATCGCCGGAGCGATCCAGGACGTCGCCGGCATTTCCAAACGCCATGCGGTGACCTTCGACGGTGTTACCCGAACAGCGCTGTCGATCGCCGAAACCAATCGCGATGTCGCCGTCACACTGCGCGAGACCGACCAGACCGCCGGCGAGGCACGCCGCATGCTGACGGATTCGGCCACCCGGCTCACCGGCGCGGTCGGAAAGATCGACCACATGGTCGAGACATCGGAAGAAATCGGCACCGAGATCGGCAGCTTTTCGCTGTCGCTATCCGAAGTCGACAAGGTCGCGGAAGAGATCGGCACCATCGCCCGCCAGACCAATCTGCTTGCACTGAATGCTGCGATCGAAGCCGCCCGTGCGGGTGAGGCCGGCAAGGGCTTTGCCGTGGTCGCAACAGAAGTCCGCGCGCTCGCACTGCAGACGTCGCAGGCGACCGGCGCCATCCAGGAAACCCTGAACCAGATCCGCCAGAAGATCGTCCGCCTGACCGATGCCGGCCGGGGTGCCACCGCCAGCGCCCGCGACGTGCGCGAGACCTCCCAGGCGATGAACGCTTCCTTCTCGGCCATGGAACAGGTCATCACTCGCATTCTCGACGGCTCTTCCGCCATGGCCCAGACGACCGATCAGGTCGATCGCCAGTGCTCGGAATTCGTCGCGACCCTCAGCGACATGTCCGCCGAAGTCCGCCAGTCCGACCATCACCTGCAGCAGACCGCCGGCCGTGTCGACAAGGTGGTGGCTCTCTCGGAAACGCTGATCCAGCTGACCGCGAGTGCCGGCATCCGCACTGCCGACAGCGACTGGATCGACACCGCCGTCGATGTCGCCGCCCGAATTTCGCACGCCTTCCAGCAGGCCGTCGACAGCGGCCGGATCCGTTCGAGCGACCTCTTTGACCGGAATTATCGTCCGATCCCGGGAACTGATCCTGTGCAGATGATGACCGGTTTCACAGAATTCACCGACCAGGTTCTGCCCGGGATCATCGAGCCGATCGCCGCCTCGTCGGACCGTATCGGCTTCTGTGCCGCCGTCGACGAAAACGGCTATCTGCCGACCCACAACAAGAAGTTCTCCGCACCGCAGCGCCCGGGCGACACGGTCTGGAACACCGCCAACTGTCGCAACCGCCGCATCTTCAACGACCGCGTCGGCCTCTCCGCTGGCCGCTCGACGGCCCCCTTCCTCGTCCAGACCTACCGCCGCGACATGGGCGGCGGCAATTTCGTCTTGATGAAGGACATCTCCGCCCCGATCTTCGTCGGCGGAAGGCATTGGGGTGGGTTGAGGCTGGCGGTGAAGGTGTAAAGCGTCGCTTGACGCCTTCTGTGACGCGCCGCATGTCACCTTTTGCGCAATTCTGATAAGTTGCCTACATTCCTGGGTTGTGCGATGTTGCGCTCGCTAGACTGTGGGAGCTTGGCGATGTCGCGGAGTGATGAAGAGCGCAGAAGACTCGACGCGCTCTATGGACCCGCTCTTCCTGCCGGTGGAAACGGTATCCAGCCCCACGAGATGTCCGTCTCTCCGCGAAGCCGCCAGAAGCTCGACCAGAGATCTGCTGTAGGCCTCGCGGACTATCTTGCGCAGCTATTAGATCTGAGCCTCAGCAACCTTTTCCCCGAAATCTTCCATTTGCTTTGGATTGTCGATGAAGACGGTGACCTATGGTTTTCCGTTCAGGAGGTCATCGATGGAAGCGCCGCCACCATTGGCATCCTTCCAAAGGCAGTCCAAGCCCGTCCGCTCAACTTGCAGAAGCTGGGACACCCGACACTGATCGGCGATCAGCGCAAGCTCGGCCGCATTGGCGGAGAGCTTGTCTTCGATCCGAATGATCCAGAGGGCAGCGGTCGGAGCTTCTGTCTCACTAACGCTTCCGGACGATATGGTTTGCGACCCGGCCAGCGTATGGAGCATCTTCAGGCTGTCGCTGGTAAATTCGCAGAGAATGGCCTACATTTCTGGTTAGACTTCCAGACACCTCGACACTGACAGGGTAGTTATGGTTGACATCCCGAACATGCGTCCTTCCATTCTCCGGAAGCTGCATGAGAACCTAGCCGAGCCGGACTACGCCGAGGAATTCCTTGCGAGTCTAGCAAGTTATCTGGCAAGTGCCGCCCCCGATGGTGGCGTGGATTCTGATCGCCTCAACGTCGTCGGTCTACAGCTCAGCAATGCGAAGGTCTGGGATTATCTCAAGCCCGCGGATGTCATGAAGCGCGCAGGCCATATCTCTTCAGAAGTGCTTCTCACCTTCACATCGGGCATGCCGGATGCTGTCGCCCGATCTTTTCTTGAAACGCGTGTGCGCGACGCGGCCGAGTAGATGGCGAACCACGGCTGCGACGTCAGCGCCTTTAACGCTCCGTCCAACCCTCGACGCCGCCCACGCAATCCCCTAAACCTAGCCCATGCGCATCCGCTCCGACATCTTCGTCTCCGCACTCACCCGCCGCGTCTTCTCCGACGGGGGCTATGCTGCGGTCGTTGCCAAGGGTTCGGAGGCCTCGGGCGCCATCTTCGTGCGCCAGCGCTTCCGCGATGGTCTGGAGACGCTGTATGGCCCAGCCCCTCAGGCCATGATCCTCGACGAGACACGCGACGACCGGACCTTCGAGCCGCGCCTCATGCGTGCCGAGCCCGAGGCCGTGGAGGCTCTGATCGTCCGGGAGCACAAGTTCGACAGCGATCTCTGGCTGGTCGAGATCGAGGTGGAGGATCTCGGGACATACCTGAGGCTGGCGGATACGAAAGATTGAGCGGCCAACAAGATGGCATCTCACCCTCCCCTTGAGGGGGAGGGTCGGCGCAAAGCGCCGGGGTGGGGTGACAACCGGCGACGGCGGCTGCGAAAAAACCACACACAAGCAGGCACGCCTACCGCTTACTGCCTTTGCCTATTGCCTACACTGGGCTTCTACCGCTTGCGCGCCCGGAGAACCTGCCGCCCATGCTCGTCGCCCACTGGCTGGCGCTTGGCCGCAACCTGGTTGGCCGCAGCAAGCGGGGTGACGACCGCGGCAGTCTCACGCCCGCCGGCATCACGCGCGTCGATCGTCTGCTCCTCGCCGGCAAAGGTATAGCGGTCGGCACGGATCCAGCTGTCGATCCGGGCTTCGGCCTGGTCCGGGTCCATGCCCAACAGGAGGTTCTCCGCCCGGCTCGCACCGTTCTCGCGACGCGCGAGATGCGGGTAAATGTGCTCGAGGATGAAAATCGCGTCGCGATCCTCCATGGCAACGCCGGCAAGCGTCGTTGCGAGCTGCCGCCCGGAAATGTCGAGCAGGATGCGCTCGGCAAGCCAGCGGCTCGAGGTCAGCATGTCGGCGAGCGTCGTTGCAAAGAAGCCGCCGTCATTCGTGCGGGCAAAGCGGACGAGCAGCGCGGTCTGCACCTGTGTCGCCTGGCGTCGGCCAAGCCGGTCACTGCGGGGCGGTCGCTGCTGATAGGCCATGCGTTTGATCGTCTGGCGCAGCGCTTCTTCGCGGCTCTCTGCTGCAGGCTCGGCCGCAGCGTTTGATGCGGCGCCCGGCAGGTCGCGCATCTCAAGATCTGTCATCACCATGTCGAAGCTCGAAGCCGGCGCCTTGGCCGCCTGCAGAGGCTGCATTTCCGGCGCCTGCTCATCGGCCTTCACCTTGTCCTGTCGCGGCGGAAGTGCATGGCGCAGCGACACCAGCGCGTCGATGACCGTCGGCGACAGCCGCTCGCGCTTGACGATGGCGCGGGCATGGTCGGCGCCTTGCGTGCGCGCGATCATGATCAGCATGTCGTCGGAGAGTGCCGGAGAGGAGGCAAGAAAGGGCGCGGCGATCGAAATCGGCTGAGAGGCGATGAAGGCGGCAATCGAGAGCGGCAGATTAGGGCTCTGCGAGAGCGCTGCGACCGCTTCCCGACGCGCTTCGGCAGAGGACCCGGCAAACAGCGGCTGGAACAGCTCGGCAAATTGTCGGAGTTCCGACTTGCCGGGGAAGGAGAGCGCCTGGAAACTCGTGACCGTGGCCATCAGAACGACATCCTTGTTCCGCGCGCCGGCCGGCCTTTCAAGCTCCCTGAACTGTTCGCTCACGACTACCCACTCCAACGCAATACAGATGTGTGCGAGATTAGAACGAATTTGTTAGCAAGCTGTTAACTAACCTATGGCTTCTTGTGGACAGGCGGATGGTCACGTCAGACGATTCGTCGCATGTTTCCGATATTAGGCATATGCGTACCCCGTTTCGTGGGGTGAACCGCGACAGGGGGAACGCGTCGGAGAAAGGCGCAGATGACCCTGGTTTGTGTGAGACTTTCCGCAGCATGAACCGGATTGTGCCGGCCCTCGTAAAAGGAGGGCAGGGCGAGATGATGCTCTCGACCCTCTCGATCTTTCTTCTCGAAAGGAGACGAGCATGGCGGATATCATCAGGATTTCGGACCGGCTGAACCCCTCGCGCCGTTCGACAGTGACGCGTGAGCACAAGGCGGAGATCCTTTTCTTCACCGGAATCCGCTATGAGCGGCTCGATCCTAACGCCATCTGGCCGCGGGTGGAATTGCCGACTTTGCCGGCCCTGCCGTCGCCAAAGGGACCTGTTTTCGGACCCGATCGCCGGCCGTTCTGATCCTGCCCGGAAAGCCAGACTTTGCGCGACACAAGCGGATCGCTAGGTTCCGTCGTCGTCAAACTTGCGCCGATGAACTCCCCCGAGGCGATCAGTCCCCGGGACCGTGCGCCGCGATCCGTCCGGCTGCGAGACGCGCCTTGCGCCGCGAAGACATGATCTCACATCTGTGTGAGAAAAATTGCGGGGCGCACAAGCTTTACGGCTTTTAAATTGCTTGTACAGCATAAGGTAAAACACAAAGGTGCGGTGCTCTCGCATCACTCAACGTCCGCACCCTCGTGTCCGGTGCGCCTTGCGGAGACAGATCGAAATCATCATGTTGATGAAGATTGCCAAAGATCGCGTTCGCAAGGGAATGTTCATCGAAAGCGTCGCCTGTCCCTCACAGGAATTCCCCAGACGCCGCTTCGTATTGAAAACCGATCGGGACATCACGGCGATCCTCGCCTCTTCGGCAACCGAGGTGCAAATCAATCTCAGCCTCGGTGTGGATCTGGACGGACGCAAACCCGCAGCCCTCCCTGCACCGCCGAAATCCGCCACAGGCGATCGCGCCCGGAAACTAGCCGTGCGCGGGACTGTCCTACAACAGGCAAAAGTGCTGCGCTCCAGTCTCTGCGATATCGTGTCCGGCCGCTCCCTCGACATGTCCGAGCTGTCACGCGCTGCCGATGACAATGGCGAACTCTGGTCAGACAGCACCGCAATCGCGCTGGAAGTAACCAGGCTCAAGAGCAAGGACGTGACCACCTACGTCCATTCGCTTGCCGTCAGCGGCTTGATGACGCTTCTGGCGCGCTCGCTGCAGATGGACGATGAAGAGGTGCGCATCTTGGGTGTCGCCGGCATGATGCACGATATCGGCAAGCTGCTGATCCCGAACGAAATCCTCAACAAGCCCGGCAATCTGACGGACCGCGAGCGCGTCGTCATCCGCAGCCACCCGGAGGCGGGCTACCAGCTGCTCAAGACCCATCCAGAGATACCGCAAGTGGTGCTCGACATCTGTCGCCTGCATCACGAGGTTCTCGATGGATCGGGCTACCCGCTCGGTCTGAAGCAGAAGGACTTGACCCTGCCCGTACAACTGAGTGCGGTCTGCGATGTCTTTGAGGCCCTGACATCCGTGCGTCCCTACAAACGGGCCTGGACGACAGCGCAGGCGCTGGACTGGATGTTCGCCCGTCCGCATCATTTCGATCGCAAGATGGTCATCCGGCTGGGTAGCGTTCTGAGCGACGAGTAGATCGGCTGAGATCCGTTCAGCGCCCGATGAACGGCAGGCATTCCGCATCGGCGAGAAACGCTTTGGCATCGGCCTCATAGCTTGCCTGCGGCGCCAGCACCCTCAGCACCACATAACCTTCCATGCCCGGATGTTCGACCAGGATCGTTTCGGCGAGTGCTGCGATCGGTGTCTTTCTGAGTTGCGCCACCTGGACCGGGGTTGCGACCAGGACGTCGAGATCGCCGGCGACCGAAGTGCGGTCGTTCATCGAAAAGATTTCGTTGGCATCCCGGTCGTAGATTGCGACCGACCAGAAATCGACACCGCCGCCAAGGGCAATGAGGGATAGCGGCTGCCGGGTAATGTCGAAATGACAGACCGCGACCCGCAGATCGGGGTCGAGGTTCGACAGGCCCGCAGCATCGGGCGCAGCCGACAGCGGGTGAAAGACGAAGGGGGCGCCCTCGGCGGTCACGCGCGTATAGGCATCGCGCCCGGTGAAATGCGGCACGCCGAGAATGATGATGATGTGCAGGAGCACCGCACCGAAGAAACCGGTTAGGATGGCATAGAGAAGCTTGCTCATTGGCCACATCCGATCTGCTCGATGACCGGCATGGCAAGACCGGAGAGGCCCGTCGAGGCCGCTGCCGGCGTGTCGAGCAGCGTCAGCACCAACTGGAAGGATCCCGTATCGGGGATGGCGAGCCAGTTGCCGGATTTTGCCGTGCGCGAGATCGTGATGTCGAATGTCCCGTCACTGCGCCTGAGAACCGTCTGGGAATTCTTCGATGTCGGAAGGTCGGCCCCCGCATCCAGGGGATTGCCGGCGGGATCGGCGACATAAAGCGTCCACAGCCGCGCCGTGGGCGTGCGACCGCTCATCCGGTAGGAACAGGTGCCCGTCAGCGTCAACCCGTCCTTGTCGCGAGAGGCGGTGAACTGCAGCCCTTCGGCAGATCCATAAAGCAGCCGCCCGCCCTTGGCCCGGTGCGCCTTGGCATAAGGATCGGCGGACGCCGTCTGCGCGGCGGGAAACGCCCGCCATCCCGCCACCTCGATTGCCCCGAACCCGACCGAGGCATTCAGCATCGAAAGCGCCGACAGGATCCCGCCTCCGAAGGCGATGATCAGCGCAATGGCGACGATGAGGGGAACACGAAACACGGGCGGGTCGAGACCTTCGGCAATGCAGGCGCATTCGCGCCGGGCGGCAGTGCCCGAGGGGTATCACTGATTCGGGGGTGAGGGAAGTTTGAGGGGGGGGATGGCGCGGCACAGATTCGCCCGCAGGCCTTATCCCATGCTGATGATTGACTGCAGTTAGCTAAAGCGGTGTATAGTCAGAAAGTGTTCCTTATGGTTGCTTTGTGTGGAAGACTTCCTCTTTCCATTCGACTTTTTCATTGCGGCCACTCCGGTCTCTCTCCAGGGGCGGGCGGGCTCGGTTGCTCGATGGAAGGCTGCCGTGGCGCAAGCCGCGCAGGCGAGGATATCTGAGCGCGATTTACAGACCTATCTTGTGTCATCACCGCTCGCGATCACAATCTATTACTTTCCGACCGCGCCCATGGTCGGTGATATCGACAACATCATAAAGCCGATCATGGACGCACTTATTGGAGTGGCCTACATTGACGATCAAATGGTTGAGATGGTGACGGTGCAGAAATTTGAACCCGAGGTCGGTTGGGAAATCACCAGTCGAAGTGAGCAACTGGTTTTGGCTTTGGATCGCATAAACGCTTCGGAAGCCCCTACGCCCGTGGTATATGTGCACATCGCCGACGATTTGAGTTGGAGAAGGCGTTGATGGCCGTAAACCTGCAGACAACAGTTGATGCCGATGAATTTCCAATGGGTCGGCTGCGCGAGCGCTATCAAGAGCAGGGGTTTGACTTCATTCCAAATCCCCGTCGCGAGGAATTGCCTGATTTTTTTGGTGCCTACCGTCCAGACGCTATTGCCCTTAAACCCGGCCTGAATGTTGCAATCCAGTTCTTGCGGCCCAGAATGGCGAGCCTAGCTCTTTCATTGGATGAGATTAGGCGGTTGTTTATAGATCACCCGGATTGGCAACTTGTTGTCAGCCACGGCGAGGTAGATCCTCTGATGTCCGATGTCCTGCCTGCGGCATCTGAGGCATCGATCCGAATTCAACTGAAAGAGATGGAGGACCTGGGACGTACAGGGCAAAGTCGAGCCGCATTCGTAATGGGTTGGTCATTGCTGGAGGCCGTGTTGCACCGTCTGGATGACGAAGGAAATCGCCGTCCGCGCAAACCAGGAACTGTTCTTGAGTCATTGGCTCGGTTGGGATACCTCTCCCCCGAACTTGAGGTGCGGCTAAGGCCTTTAGTGCTTCTGCGCAACAGGATCGTCCATGGTGACATCAGCGCCGAACCTTCTGCAGATGACCTTCAAGCCATCTTCAGCGCAATCGATGAGGCACTGGCTTAGTCGTAAAGAATTGCTCTTTCCGTTCATCGGCCTTCCCAAAGGGCAACTTGCCTTCCTTCACCGCAACACCCCCGCAGCCAATGCCCGCTGTATCCCCCTGACATCCGTGCCCTTCTTCAGCGTCTTCGTCACCGGCGTGTCGGCGCCCGACACCCAGATCTTCAGCTCGCTGTCGAGGTCGAAGGTGCCGGCGGTTTCGACGGAAAAGCGGGTGATCGCACGGTAGGGGACGGACATGTAATCGACCTTCGAGCCGGTAATGCCCTGCACGTCGATCAGGATCAGCCGCTTGTCGGTGAAGACGAAGACGTCGCGGATGACGCGGAAAGCGAGCGAAACCTGCTCGCCGTCGATCAATACGCCATCCAGCCGCTTGGCGAGATCGGAAGGATCGACGCTCGATCCGTGGCCCAGCAATCCGTCGAACAGTCCCATCGTGATCCTCCTGCGGTGTTCTAATGGGAGATGGGGAGGGTGCCGCAGAGCGTCAAGCGCTGCCTCCGCCTTTCGTGCGACTACCCAACCCGTTCGTAAAACGCCTCCAGCGTCGCCACCTCCACGCCAAGTTTGGTCAGCGAGGCATGCACGCTCATGTGGCGTTCGTCATGCAGGATGAACCAGTCGTCGAAACCGAACCGGGTCTTAGAACCATCGGCATCCGGCACGTCGCGGGCATATTGCCAGCGGAAGGCGCAGCCGGCTTGTTCGCCCGCTGCCGTGCCGTCGATCAGCGTTTCGCGGCCCTCATAGCGGTTTTCGCCACGCTTCAGGATCGTCCAGTTGAGCGTGTCGGAATGACCGTCGTCGAAGAAATAGTCTTCCGTCAGCGACAGCACATTGGCGCTTGCGTCGAAGCGTCCGCGGGCGTCGATCGTGAACCGGTTCTGGAAGCCGCCGAGGCGACCGATGGTCATTCCATAGCCGCGCAGCGTGCCGGAGAAAAACTCCTCCAGAATGAATCTGGGCTCTCTGTCTGCAAAATCCTCGAGTTTCAAGGCGTCTCTCCTGGTTTGCCGATTGGTCCGGTGAAACACGGGGGAGGCGGCTCCGGTTCCCTTGGGGTCCAAAGACGCGCTTTGGCCCCTTACGCTTTTGCCTCCGCCGCGCTATCTGGTCGTCAGACAACCCATTCTCGAGGAGGATCACCATGGGCAAGCGGATCGTATTCACCGGCGGCAGCGGCAAGGCGGGGCGCCATGTCGTGCCTTATCTCTTGGATAAGGGACACAAGGTGCTGAATGTCGACCGCGCCGTGCTCGACGTTCCAGGCGTGCACACCCTGTTGACCGACGTCACCGATGCCGGCGAGGTCTTCAACGCGCTCTCCTGCCATTTCGGCTATGAGGGCTATGAAGAAGCGGGCGGCCCCAAGCCTGCAGATGCGGTTGTGCATTTCGCAGCCGTTCCCCGCATCCTGATGCATCCTGACAACAAGACCTTCGCGGAAAACACCGTCTCGACCTACAACGTCATCGAGTCTGCCGCAAAGCTCGGCATCAAGAAGGTAATCATCGCCTCGTCCGAGACCACCTTTGGCGTCTGCTTTGCCGAAGGTGACAAGGATTACAAGGAGTTCCCGCTGACCGAAGAGTATGACGTCGATCCGATGGACTCTTACGGCCTCTCCAAGGTCGTCAACGAAAAGACCGCCCGCGCCTTTGCCATGCGGTTCGGCATCGACGTTTACGCGCTGCGCATCGGCAACGTGATTTCGCCAGAGGACTATGCAAACTTCCCTGGCTATCTCGCCGATCCGCCATGCCGCAAGCGCAATGCCTGGGCCTATATCGATGCCCGTGATCTCGGCCAGATCGTTGACCTCTGCGTGGCGAAGGATGGCCTCGGCTTTCAGGTTTTCAACGCCGTCAACGATACGATCACGGCGACGGTCCCGACCCGCGAATTCCTCGCCAAATGGGCGCCGAACACGCCGATCACGGGTGAGATTGACGGTTTCGATGCGCCGCTGTCGAACCGCAAGATCCGCGAACTCCTTGGGTTCAAGGAAGAGCACGACTGGCGCAAATACGTGAAGGTCTGAGACCGCGCATCAAATCTCGCTCACTCGAATGTCAGCCGCCCCGGTCGCCCGGGGTGGAACACCAGCCGATATCTGCCGTTCAACCCCTTGTAATTACAGCAAAGCACAAGGGAGACGGCTATGGCCCAGGCACGCAGAACGGAACTGAGACTGTTCGACGACAGCGAGAAGGAACTGGTGGAGGCCTCGCGCCACCCCTTGCTGGCCGAGCGCGGCGACGAGGAACTGGCAACCCTGCGCAAGACCCTGCGCGAAAGACGGGATCGGGCTCGTGACATCGCCAGCCGCCAGCGCCGGGAAATGCGCGGCAAGGCGGCACCGTCAGGGGCAAAGCCTGCGTCCGACAATGCCGGCAGCCGCGAGAAGTTCGCCGCCCTCTCCGCTGCCCTGCAGCGTGTCAACGGCGAGATCGCCCGGCGCAAGCGCTTCTCATCCCGGAAAGAACTGAAGCGCAATGCCGAAAAGGCGCTCGAGATGCGCCGCGCCGCGAGCCGTCCCAACCGCCCGACCTCGCGCCGTGCCAAGAAGGGCATGCGCTCGGTGCCCAATGAGCGCGGTCCGGACCTCGTCAATCCGATGGAAGTCGGGCGGGTGTCTCAGTTCGTCAAGAATGGCCAGGCACGCCGCGACAGCCGCTGACACCAGGACCCGTTCCCCCGTCGGCGCGTACGGTGGGGGAACTCTCATTGCCTGCAAATTTTTACGGGTAAAATCCTAAATTGGTGGATGAAACGCGCGGGTTTTTCACATATGAGGAATATAGGAAAACCCTTCATTTCTAGGGTTTATTGACGACCCGAAGAACAGTCATGCACGAAAAGCGCATGGAAATCGCCAATTGCGCGCAGATCGAAGTGCGCGGCCAGAGCTTCGTCACCTTCGATGTGGCGATGCAGGGGCATGTGATCTCGACGATTGATGCGCCGTTGCTGTCAGGGCGGATCCTCTGGTCCCACGCGGCGATCCATGGCTATTGCGATTTCGATCCGCGCGAACGCACCGAACTGGAAGCCGAGCTCGGCCGCATCTTGCTTGGCGACAATGCCGCAGACAACGGCGAGCGGGACGAGCGCCCCGGCAGCCGGCACTGATCGTCAACCCGGCGCAAACCAGCGCGGCAGTTGCAGCGCCACACCGATCGCGACGCCAAGAGCAGCCACGGTTGCGATGACAAAGGCGAGGAGGAAGAGCCCCGTCGCCTTGGCATTGCCGATCCCCAGATCACGCCGGAACCAGCGGATCTCCGCCTGCCCATACCAGACGACCGCACCGACAAAGACGGCCGCCGCATAGGCATCGGCTTGCCCCCCAGGTATGGCCAGAAAATCAACCGAAAGACCGATCAGGAAGACGAAGGGAGCGGCCACATAACACTGGCTGAAGAAGGGCGGCCGCAGCGTCGACCGCTTCAGGATCAACCCTTTGTACCGGATCAGCGTCACGGCCATGACCATCGGAAACATCCCGAAGACAACCCCGCGCACGATGAGCAGGTTGGAGAAGGAATGGGTGAGCGCCAGCGCGTCCGCCGAGGTTGCCACGCTCGGAAACGCCGTCGACAGAGCCTGCGAAAGCAATAGCGTGATCAAGAGAAACAACGGCGGGCTGATCGTATCGTCATACTGGTCTTCCGGCCGGTCCTCCAGCTCGTCATCGGCATAACGCATCATGCTGAGCGGACGGATGAAGGCGCGCCAGAAGGTCATCGGATAGAAGACCAGCCAGGAGACGAGCTCGTAGAGCAGCTCCTCGAGCGATTTCAACAGCCTCATGAAATCCATGCATAATCCTTAAGTGCCCTGTCGCGACCGAACGCCCTTGGCTGGCCGCACGCGACGATGCCAGCCGCAAAGAGCTGGCGCAAGACCGGCGCGACAAACCCGCCGTACCCGGTCCACCTGCAGCCCAGGCTCGAAGCTTGCGTTGCTAACCCCATTTCCACGCCCGCCCGCGATCAAGCCCTCATCCTGAGGCGGGAGCGTAGCGACCCTCGAAGGACGAGGGCGGGGGCAAAGCTGAGGCCTCGATCCCTCGGGGGCCCTCACCTTGCGAGGGAGCCTCAGGGTGAGGGGTGAGATCGCCGCGAAGCGGCGGGTGGAGGTGATCACGTCTCAGGCATGCTCAAGCGCCCACCCACCCCGGAACTTTGCTCCAGCGCTTCCCCGCAAGGGCAGGGTCCGCCCTTGAGAATCGCCCCACCACCTGCCAGTGTCGCGCGGTTCGAAACCTGCCGGAGACTGAATGCTCGCCCTTTTCCGCAAGACGCCGATCCTCGGCGCGCTTCTCGCCCAGGTCGTCGCCCTGCCGGTGGTGGCGGTCGTCACCGCGCCGCTATCGACCTCGGTCGAGCGCCTGCCGCTGATCATGATCGCGCTTGTCCTGCAGGGAGCGCTTGCGGCACTGATCTGTGCACTTCTGCGCCTTCCGCGCTGGTGGCTGTTGATCGCCTTCCTCTTTCCGCTCGCCATGGGCTCGGTCATGCTGCTCGGCAATCTGCCCGCCTGGCCCTTCGGCATCGCCTTCCTCATCCTGGCGCTCGTGTTTTCCAACACCACCCGCGGCCGCGTGCCGCTCTATCTCACCAACCCCGAAACGGCTTCGGTCTTGAAGGACATGATGCGCGATCGCAAGGCCGCGCGCATGCTCGACCTTGGCTGCGGCCTCGGCGGCGTTGTCCGCGCGCTCGACGGCGAGGGCAGGCGGGCGCGGGGCGTGGAGAATGCCCCCGCCGTCTATCTGGCAGCTCGCCTCATGTCGCTCATCTCGGGCAAGGGCGAGATCCGCCGCGGCGATCTCTGGAAGACGGATGTCGCGCAGGAAGACTTGGTCTACGCCTTCCTCTCGCCCGCCCCAATGGCCGCCCTCTGGCAGAAACTGTCGAGCGAAATGAAGCCCGGTAGCCTCTTCGTCTCCAACAGCTTTGCCGTGCCGGATGTCGATCCCGACGAGATCTGGGAGCTGTCGGACGCTCGCAAGACACGGCTCTTCCTCTATCCGATCGGCAAGGCGGAGGAGGGATGAGCTGAGCTCTTCTCCCCGAAGGCGGGGAGAAGCGGACCAAAGGCCGGATGAGGGGGCAGGGGACGCCAAGCTCGGCCTAATGCAGCACCGTTCGCGCCTCAGGTCTGAGGCCTCCGGCACCGCAGCGAGGATCAACTTGCCCCGAAGCCGGCCGCCTCCAGCATGGCGCGAAGCTCTGTGTCGCTGGCCTGTTCCAGGGTCAGCAGGCCGAGATAGGCATCGCCCTCCTGGCCCAGCGCCGACCAGAAGGCCGGTTCGGTCTTCAGGCCCTGTCGTCGCAGCGCCAGAATGGCGCGTTTGAACCCGTCACCGCCGAGCCCCAGCAAGCGCCGTTCCATCTCGAAATGGCGCCAGCCGAACTGCTCGGCCACAGGCAGGGGGCTGGCGAAGATTTCGAAATCCCACCCGCATGCCCGAAACGTCGCAATCACCGGCCGATCCTTCGACACCCACTGCCAGATGCGAAAGCCGCTCATCGCGCCATAGAACCGCTGCACATCGGCAACAAAGGCCTCCGCATCCGGCGCACAGCAGAGAATGTCGATATCGCTGGTCAGGGTGTCGACCCCGAGCGGCGGGGTGCCCGCGATATGCGGATCATAGGCCGCAAGCGCCTCCAGGATGCCGATTTGATCCACGGCAGTCTGATAGTCGGTCCGCGACACTGGCTCGCCCCGTGAGATGATTGGGTTGCGTACCTAACGCCCGAGGGGGAGCGCATCAAGGGGGGGTGGAGCGGGGAGATTGTAGCGATGCGCCGGGAGCGGTCATGAGTGGGGTGAAGCTAGGCCGCAATTCTAATTGAAGTTGCCGCCCCGCGAAGTGGCACCTATCCTCGGCAGTATGTGGACAGAATTCCTACTCACGACCATTTTGGCCATAGGGCTGTTAGTCCCGGAATTGCGACGACTTGCCAGCACTTACGGGTCCATTTTTGCTGTCGCGGCAGGAGGTGCGGCGGTGGTGGCCGTTGCTGTCTGGCTGCTCGTATTACTCTCAGTCGGTTCGCAACTCACAGGCGCATTCAAAACCTTTGATTTCTGGCACCTTCTCGCTACTTTCGTTCTTCCTCTATCCACGTTTCTGTACGCACGCCGCCGCTTCTCGGTTACTCCGAGCCTACTGCCGGCTGGGCTTGTGTTCGCGTTCGTGAGCTTTGTGTTTCTTAACATCGCAATCGGATTGGCTTACTCATCTTGAGTCGCAGCTAGTATTTGCCAAACACTTAGTGACCTGATGACCGCTTCGGGCCGGTTGCCGCCATGACACTGAAGCGCCAATAGCGGTCATACGCTACAGAGCATTCAACTTCAGGAATGTGTACCAGCAAGACCTGTTGACTTGGGCCTCGACTTCGATCTGCCCCAGTGGCTTAGCCTCGCTGGCGGCGTCTCCTTGACCACTTCGATATTGAGCTTTGTCTCTAGGTCGGCCTTGAATTTCGCTGTGTTGCGTGCGCCCCAGATACCAAAAAAGCACATCCCAGTTTCATCGTTCTTGTATATAGCCGCACCACCGAACGCATCCGAAAGTCCGCCTTCGCCAGTAAGGCCGCCGGAGCCGTAGACTGAAACGACTGCCTCCATTGGTGCTACAGCCACAACAGTGTCAGGCGACCGGGAGAATTCGTCGCTTCGGAACTGATAAACACGGATTATAGCTTTGGACATGATCGGACTATACTTGCGGCAACCGAGGCAGCAAGGTCGCTCTGGGCCGGTTGCCGCCACGGCGCGATAGCGCCATTTGCGGTCATGGCTGTCTTGTTATGAAGTCAATGGCCGGTCGTCGCCGGATACGCTCGCCTCAGCGCTCTTGATGACCGATCCGGGTCCCAAAATCCTGCCCAGAACATTGCCGCTCAGCACAAGATTTCCCTCGTTGTGAATGTTGCGGCCCACCTCACCGGATACAACTGCATTCGCGCCCGCTTCAATCTTGAGCCCGCCTGACAGCCCGCCCGAAGCTATAAGGTTTCCACCCGGTTTGACATGAGTAAGGCCAGTGACATGACGACTGACTATGGTCACGTCCGTTACGATCAGATCGCCAATATGCTGGTCCATTAAAATGGCTCCTTCATATGTTTGAGTTTGTACGCCATGAGATAGTAGCAAGCCAGCGTCTTCACGCAACCCTAGGCGGTCTCTATGGAGGCCGATTCTATGACCGGTTTGGGTCGTCCTCAGCCATGCCCGGCACGCGCCAACACCGCGCCTTGGCTCCGAATACCTGATTTTTCGCCGTCAGAAGTGGATCCCGCTCTTAACGGCATCAAAAGCTTTCTCCGCTATCGCAAAGTCTATGATTTCCAACGGTTTCTTTAAGGTCTTAGTGATATGTGTGCTTCTGGTAGTCGTGGCAAAATGGGGTGCCGACACCGCCTACGCGAGCGATTCCGCCGGCATTCGCCCATCCTGCTGGGCTGAAGCCACGCTTTCGGACGATCCCGTTGCGGTGGCGCGCGATGAACAAAGATGGTCCTGCTCCGCTGCGGGCCAGGATTTCTCGATCGCTGCCGAGCGCGTGCTGCTTCGCTTCGATATCAAACCCGATCAGACACCGCTGCGATATCTACTCTCGAGGCGAAGCGCGCTCGAAGCCGTGCATCTGCTGGCGATCGACAAGGATGGTGGAATTCGCCAGACGTCCTATCCTTCCGCCTCCTTGCGCAGCTCGATGGCTGGTGGCTACTTCAATGCAGCTCTGCCTGATGTCACCGAGATGACCCGGCACGTCGTCGCGGTCGTTGATCTGCCCTCCCACCAGATGACATTGGAGCAAGCCTATCTTTCACCTGCGGACGCAGGCGCTGGCCGTGACGATCTGCGGTTTCTGCTGTTGATGGCCGGGCTCGCTGGCATGCTCGTCATGCCCCTCATTTTCAATGCAGCATTCTACCGAGCCCTCCGGCAACCCTTCGTTCTCTGGCACTCGGCGCTGACATTGTCGCTGCTGATGACGCTTGTCGTCACATCAGGTCTGGCGGTCGTGTTCTTCGATCCCCCGGCCATGACGCTAAGCTGGATGACGACGCTGATCTTCGGTCTGACGATCGCTTCAGGCGCGATGTTCACCTACAGCTTTATCGAGCAAGGAATGCTGCATCCGCTCCTGCGGCGCATCCTTCCCTATTGTGCCGCATGGGCGATCTTCCTCAGTGTCTTCCACGCGAGCTTCCCCTTCGTGGCCCGTCCGGTGCAATCGACCGTCTACACGGCAGCATTTACCCCGGTTCTTGCCGTCTTTCTCTTCTCGATGATCGATTCATTGCGCCGCGGAAGCCGCGCCGCAAGGTTCCAGGCCATTGGCTACGCGCCGTTGATACTGGTCGGACTGATACGATTGGTAACGGGCATAACACCCGGGCTCCCCAGCCAGGATGCCATGCTGCTGTTCTATTTCGGCTGCATGTTTGAGGTCCTGCTCACCACGCTTGGCGTGGCGGATCGCTTTGTGCTCATCAGGCGAGAGCGAGATCGTGCGCTGAACGAGGCGGACCTGCTCGAGCGTCTGGCGGAAACCGATCCATTGACGGGTTTGCTCAACAGACGCGCGATCGAGCGCCACTTCGAGCAGCTACGCGCCGAGCGCTTTACAGCACTCGCCGTCATCGACGTCGATCATTTCAAGGCGATCAACGATGGCTACGGGCATGGCGTGGGCGACGAGGTGCTGAAGGCCGTCGCCGCCGCACTCAAGGCCGGGCCGGACGTCCGCGCTTATCGCCTGGGTGGCGAAGAGTTCCTTCTGGTGCTGCGCGGGCATGACGTCGATGGAGAGGCCGAGCTTCGCCGCCAGGCGATCCCGACCACCGTCGCCAGCGCCGTTCCTGCACTTGCCCGGGCCGTGACTGCGAGCATGGGCATCACCCTGATCTCCGGCGATGAAGGCTTTCCCGCTTTGTATGAACGGGCCGACAAGCTGCTTTACGAAGCCAAGAGGGCCGGACGCAACAGAACCCGCGGCGGCAACAGGGGAGAGGCAGTCGGCGAAAGCCCCGCACTCACGCTCACGCCACCACCCGTGCCTCGTCCTCATCGAGGCTGACGCGCCAGGTGTTGCGGCCGTCGGCCTTGGCGGCGTAGAGCGCGCGGTCGGCCATGTCGAGCAGGCGCTCGAAGTCGCCCTCGGACTGGATCGTCCCCGAGACCGCGCCGACGCTGATCGTCACATAGGTGTTCCGGTCGCCGGTAAAACCATGGGCGATGCCGAGCTGGCGCACGGCGCGGCGCAGGCTCTCGGCCAGCGTCGGTGCCATGTTTCTGTCGGCGTTGGAGAAGATGGCGAGGAATTCCTCGCCGCCATGGCGGGCGAGATGCGCCTCCATCGGCAGGGCCCGGCGCATGGCGCGGGCCACCCGCTTCAGACATTCATCGCCGGCGCCATGGCCATAGGCGTCGTTATAGGCCTTGAAGTGATCGACATCGGCAACCAGCAGCACCACGCGCCGCGCCTCGTCCGACACGTCCGTCGCAAGCCGCATCAGCTCCATCTCGGTGCCGCGGCGGTTGGCAAGCCTGGTCAGCGGGTCGGTGACGGAGAGCCGGGCGAGATCCTTGTTCTGCCGCGACAACTCCCGCTTCAGCGCTTCGTTTTCCTGCATCTGCAGATGGCTGGTGAGCGCCTCCACCTCGAGCTGATAGGAGACCAGCAGCGTCATCAGCACCGTCGGCATGTAGACCGCCAGATGCTGGATGACATAGGAGGGGCTCGCCCCCTCCAGGAACCAGATGACGGAATAGTTGAGGCAGAAGGTGAAGATGCTGGCGCGCAGCGCCGGACGGAACGGCGAAGCGGCGGCAATCGTGATGGCCATCTGGAAGGTCGCGGCCGCATAGAAATAAGTGAGCACGCCCGGGCTCGAACTGGAGACGAGGATCGCGCACCAGCAGACATTGGCGAGAAGTGCCACCAGGATCGCAGCGATCTCCTTCTTCTCGATCGGATGATTGCCCGCAATGTAGACGAGAAGGCCAATCGCGATCGGCAGCATCACGCCAAAGCGCAGAACCGCCGACAGCATGGTGACATCGCCGAGCAACCACAGATCGAAGAGAAAGCAGGCGAGATAGAAGATGAGAACGCAGACAACGGCCGCCTTCAGCATCCGGCTGCGCAAAGCTGCGCGATCTTCGAGGAATGCCGCATACTGCTCCACCGTCAATCGGGGCCTAGCGGGAAGTCCGAGCCATCTCATCATGGATGTCCAATCACCGATTGAAATATATGAACCGTCGAAACAGCGGAAATGTATGTTTGGCCCCCTTAATTTGGGGTGAAGGCGATGTGCCAATACGAGAAATCATGGATGAACACAAGCGGTATGGTTAACCGTTGGTGAACGCCGAAAGACCTGGAACGCCTAGGGAGTTGCAACCTGTTTCAATTCAGGATGGTAGGCGAGGGCAGGCGGAGACCTGTGCCTCTATGAGACGGAAAGGCGGTCGTGAGCCGCCACATCGCCGTCGCGATTCGCAGCCGCCATGCTTGAGACGAAGTAAACTTGTGATTGTCTTAACGGCTGGTCGAGCCGGTCGTTTCGGGCTCTATCGCAGCCTGTGCCGTACCCGCCGGTGCCGAAAGCGCGTCGGCGGATTTCAGGCGTGTTGCGAGCTCCCGGATCAGGCGGGTCGATTGCGATGACAGCGAGCGAGGACGCACCATCGGCGGCAGAGCATCCGGATTGGCGGCATCCGCCACCTGGGGCTTGGCTTCCTTCTCCGGCATCGGCTGGTCAACGCCGGGGATCGGCTTGATGTCGATGCCCTGATGGGCATAGTCCATCAGCTTCTTGAAGGTCATGGCCGGCAGCGAGCCGCCCGTCATATTGTTGGTCGAGGTGTAGTCGTCGTTTCCGAACCAGACGGCGGCGGTGTAATTGCCGGTATAACCGACGAACCACGCATCGCGGTAAGCCTGGGTCGTGCCGGTCTTGCCGGCCGTCAGGATCCCGTCGACGGCGGCGCGTCGGGCCGTACCGATATAGGGGATCTTGGTCATCATCTGGTTCATCGAGCGGGCGGCCTGTTCGGACAGGATGCGCTCGGGCGCGGGCGCGTCGCGCTCGAAATCGTAAAGCACCTCGCCGGCGTAATTGACGATCTGCGCAATGCCGTGACGGCGCGAAGCATAACCGTCGGCCGGCAGTACGGCATAGGCCGTCGCCTGGTCCATGACGGTGACTTCCGACGTGCCGAGTGGGATCGTCACATCCTTCTTGATCGGCGTCTCCACGCCCATCGCCTTGGTGGTCTGGATGATCGCGTCGATGCCGAATTTTTCCTTGGCGAGCCGGACCGGGATCGTGTTGATCGATTTCGCCAGCGCCGTTTCCATGGTCACCCGGCCGGCAAAGCTGCGACCGTAGTTCTGCGGGCTCCAGTTGCCCCAGGCGACCGGCGCATCGACCACCACCGTATCCGGCGTATAGCCGTTCTCCATGGCCAGCGCGTAAGTATACATCTTGAACGAGGAGCCCGGCTGGCGCAGCGCTCGCGTCGCGCGGTTGAACTGGCTCTCGCCATAGTCGCGTCCGCCGACCATGGCGCGCACCGCCCCGCCGTTCTCGACCATCACCAGAGCGCCCTGCTTGACGTTGTAGCTCTCGCCATACTCGCGCAGCGACGACGCGACTGCCTCGTCGGCTGCCTGCTGCAGCCCGAGATCGATCGTCGTGCGCACGACCAGCGTATGATCCTTGAAGCGGGCCGCGATCCGCTGCACCTCCTCGAAGGCCCAGTCGAGGAAGAAGTCGGGCGCTTCCTTTTCGTCGCGGTCGATGACGGAGGCCGGATTGCGCCTCGCTGCCACGACCTGGCCCTCGGTCATCAGTCCGCTCTGCACCATGTTGGTCAAAACATCGTTGGCGCGCGCACGCGCCGCTGGCAGGTTGACATGCGGCGCATATTTCGCCGGCGCCTTGAACAGGCCGGCCAGCATCGCCGCTTCCGCAAGTGTCACTTCGGTGATGTTCTTGCCGAAATAGAATTGCGAGGCGGCTGCCGCTCCGAAGGTGCCGCCGCCCATATATGCGCGGTCCAGATAGAGCGACAGGATTTCCGTCTTCGACAGGTTCGCCTCGAGCCAGAGCGCCAGATAGGCTTCCTTGATCTTGCGCTCGATCGACCGCTCATTGGTCAGGAACAGGTTCTTTGCCAGCTGCTGCGTCAGCGTCGAGCCGCCCTGGACCACTTCGCCGGCCTTGGCGTTTTCCGACATGGCGCGCGCAAGACCGATGAAGTCGATGCCGAAGTGATCGAAGAAGCGCCGGTCTTCCGTCGCCAGAACCGCCTTGACCAGATGGTCCGGCAATTCGTCGACCGGCACGGAATTTTCATGGATGATGCCGCGATGGCCGATTGTGTTGCCGTAGCGATCGAGGAAGGTGACGGCGAAATTGTCGTGGTTGCGCCAGTCTTTCTTGGTTTCCTCGAAGGCAGGCTGCGCAAGCGCGAGCAAGAGCACCATGCCGGCGGTGCCAAGCGTCATGGCTTCGCCGGCGATCTCGAAGCCGAGCTTCTTGAGGCCCCGCACACGGAAGCGGCGGAAGAAGATGGTGATTTCTTCCCAGGCCTCGGCGAGGTCATAGCCGGCATTCCACAGCGTCGAGTCGAGCCAGCTGTCGATCTTGAGAAAGATGTGGCGCTTCAGCTTCCGTGGTTTTTCGCTGCTTGTCGCGGCGGCGCCAGACGCTGGCCGATCGCCGCCATCGGCGCCGCCGAGGCGTTCCGCAGGCTGAAGATCGTCAGGCTTGTCGTTGTCGGCCACCGTGGCATTTTCCCGAAAACTTGTTGTCGGCTCCCTTGACGCGCCCGCCGATTGGGATCAGGACCCGAAGAGACTAAGTGCGGGTCGTCATTATGTGAGTGATGGTCGATTTGCCGAAAAAGAACAAGCGGTTTCGCTGGCCATGGTGAACCCGGCGCGGAACCGGACCCGCTTTTGGTGGCAGGCGTTGCACCCCGGCCACCGACTGGCACAGGATGGCGGCCCGCGCCGCAGCGAGTTGCCCCGCAGCCTGATGCCGCAGCAAGACCGAAAGATCACAGTCAGTTGAACGAGACGATGACCGAACAGCCCTTCTGGAAGACCAAGACGCTCGCCGAAATGAGCAACGCGGAATGGGAAAGCCTCTGCGATGGCTGTGGCCTCTGTTGTCTCAACAAGCTCGAGGATTGGGACACCGGCGAGGTGGTCTTCACCTCGGTTGCCTGCAAGCTGCTCGACGGCGACAGCTGTCGCTGCTCCGATTACGAGAACCGCCAGGAAACCGTGCCTGACTGCATCCAGCTGACACTCAAGGGCCTGCGCGAAATCCAGTGGCTGCCACCGACCTGCGGTTACCGCCTGATCGACGAGGGCCTCGACCTCTACTGGTGGCACCCGCTGGTCTCTGGCAGTTCGGAAACCGTGCACCAGGCCGGGATTTCCGCCCGCGGCCGGACGATCTCGGAGGAGGGGCTCGATGTCGAGGATCTCGAGGATTACGTGGTCGACTGGCCGATGCGAGTTGGCGCGGAGCGGGATTGAGGGGCTCGCGAGGCGGGGGGCCAGGCTTTATCATGCTGATGACGGAGACCATGGTCATGCTGGCTACTTCGCGGCCCGAAGACCTCCAAGCCTTTTAGCTCCACAATTCCGCGCGCATCCAGGCGTTCGGCAGCAGTAGCCGCCCGGCGAGATCGTCCTCGCCGCCATCAAGCCTCAGCCATTGCCAAGCCGCCATCCATTCGGCAAGCAGTGGATAAGGCGGCTTCACCCGGCTTGCCGGCCTGAAACCGGAAAGGCCGTAATAGGCGGGGTCCCCGAGCACCAGCACCTCAGTCACACCCTTGGCCTTGAGGCGGCTCAGACCGTCGGCGATCAAGGCCTTGCCGATCCCCTGGCGCTGGTGATCGGGATGAACGGCGAGCGGCCCGAGAAGGGCGACGGTCTCGGACCGGTTTTCGAGCTTTCCGTGGGTGAAAAGAACGTGCCCGATCAGCCTGTCGTCGAGATGGGCCGAGAGCGAGAGGACGGCCGGATCGGCGAGCAGGGCCTCGACCAGCGGCACAAGATCCTCCTGCGGAAAGGCGGCGGCATAGAGGGTGGGGATGGATGCCCTGTCCGCAGGCAGCGTTTCGCCCAGGGTGAAGCTCTGCGTCATGGGCTTTTCTCCGGTGAATGGTTCATGCCTCGGTCCTCAGACGCGTCGCGACAAGCCCATGGACTGACAAGGCGGATGGTGGTCTACGCACCTCCCCCTCAAGCGCAGGGTGGCTTAAGCTTCGATCGACCGGCTCGCCCTCAGGCCGCTTCGCCAATCTGAAGGTCGATGGAGAGGCCCGCCGCGACCGCCATGGTCACCAGCCCGTCGAGGGCAAAGAGGTCGATCTTGCCACGCTTCAGGTCCGAAATCCTCGGTTGGGTAACGCCCAGCTGGCGAGCGGCCTCGGCCTGTGTCCACCCCTTGGTGAGGATATGGCGTTCCAAAGCCATCATCAGCTTGGCCCGAAGCTTCATGTTCTGGGCTTCCGCAGGGCTGTCCTCGATGGCATCCCAAACGCTGGCGTAGCTTTCCTTGGTCATGCCTTGAGATCCTTCATCAATTGATCATATCGCTTCGAAGCGAGTTCGAGATCCAGTTTTGCTGTTTTCTGGCTCTTCTTCTGGAAGCAGTGCAGCACGTAGACAGCGTTGCCCAACTTCGCGACGTGAAGGACCCTGAATGCACCGCCGGTGTCCTTGATCCTGATTTCCTGCACACCGGCACCAACACTCGACATCGGCTTCCAGTCGCTTGGCTCGAAACCATGCTGTACCCTGTCGAGTTGATATCCCGCGTCGCGTTTTGCCCCCACGGGAAACCGCCTCAGGTCATTCAGCGCGCTGCCAATAAAGTACAGAGACTTCATGGCACAGAAGTATACAATATTTTGTATGGTCGGCAATCCTGCTTAGCAAAAGGCGAGATTCTTGTTGTGCCCCCTTGACCCTCCCATGATGGGAAGGTCCATCTATGGTGGCGGAGGTGACCGCTATGAACATGCAGTCCAGGCCACATCTGGCCAAGAACAAGAACGAAGCCATCCTTTTGCCTGTCGAGGGCATGACCTGCGCATCCTGTGTGCGGCGGGTGGAAAAGGCCGTGGCATCCGTGCCGGGGGTTGAGGCGAGCGCGGTGAATTTTGCGACCGAGACGTTGTCGGTGACTCCGGGAAAGGGCTTCTCGGCAGGCGCCCTGCTCGAAGCGATCGACAAGGCCGGCTATGAGGCCAAGGCCGAGACGCTGGTGCTGGAGGTCGAGGACATGACCTGCGCATCCTGCGTGTCGCGGGTCGAGAAGGCCTTGAAATCCGTGGCCGCTGTCGAGAGCGCAAGCGTCAATCTGGCGACCGGCGAGGCGGTGGTGAAGGTCCTGGGCGGGGCCGATGCCTTGCCGGCGCTCACCGCAGCCGTGGCCAAAGCGGGTTATGCGGTCAGGCTCGTCGGTTCTTCGACGGATGGAGCAGCGGCCGAAGAAGGGCAGGGGGGCGTTGGCCAGGCCACACCCGATGCGGTTCCGGGCTCGGCGCATCCGGGGGGCTCGGCAGGCCGGGCCGACGATAGTCGCGAGGCGCGCCGGGAGAAGGAGATATCGGGGCTGAAGCGCGATTTTCTGATCGCGTTTGTGCTTACACTGCCGCTCTTCGTCATGGAAATGGGCGCGCATCTCTATCCGCCGCTGCATCATGTGCTGATGCAGATTTTCCCCGGCAACACGCTGTATCTTCTGCAGTTTGCGCTTGCGACGGCGGTTCTCGCCGGTCCCGGGCGACGCTTCTATCTGAAGGGCATTCCGGCGCTCTTGCGGCTGGCGCCCGATATGAACGCACTCGTCGCGATCGGCACGGGGGCGGCCTATCTCTATTCCGTCGTGACCACCTTTGCGCCTGAAGCCCTGCCTGTCGATGCCCGGCATGTCTATTACGAAGCGGCGACCGTCATCGTCTCGCTGATCCTGCTCGGCCGGCTGTTGGAAGCGCGTGCCAAGGGTCGGACGGGGGCTGCGATCCGCAAGCTCGCGGGTCTGCAGGCAAAGACTGCGCGGGTCGAGCGTGAGGGTGAGACGCAGGATGTGTCGCTCTCCGAAGTCAGGCTCGGTGACACCGTCGTGGTCCGTCCGGGTGAGCGTATTCCGGTCGATGGCCGGGTGATCGACGGGGCAAGTGCCGTTGACGAGGCGATGATCTCGGGCGAGCCGATCCCGGTCGAAAAGGGGCCGGGCGCCACCGTCATCGGCGGTACGGTCAACGGTTCGGGGAGCTTCCGCTTCGAGGCGACAGGCATTGGCGCCGACATGATGCTGTCGCGCATCATCCGCATGGTCCAGGAAGCGCAAGGGGCGAAACTGCCGATCCAGAAACTGGTCGATGAGGTCACGGCCTGGTTCGTGCCCGCAGTCATCGGTATCGCGGTTGTGACTTTTTTCCTATGGCTGATCTTCGGGCCGGAGCCCGCCTATACGCACGGGCTCGTGGCGGCGGTGGCCGTGCTGATCATCGCCTGCCCCTGCGCCATGGGGCTTGCCACGCCCACCTCGATCATGGTCGGCACCGGCCGCGCGGCCGAACTCGGCGTGCTCTTCCGCAAGGGCGAGGCGCTGCAAAGTCTCTCCGCCATCGACTGGGTGGTGATGGACAAGACCGGCACGATCACGGCCGGAAAGCCCGAAGTGAGCGAGATCGTGACATCAGAGGGGTTCGACGAGGCCGAGGTGTTGCGCCTGACCGCAAGCCTCGAGGCGCGCTCCGAGCATCCCCTGGCGGATGCCATCGTGCGGGCGGCGGAGGCGCGGGGGATCGCCCTGTCTGCCGTGGAGAATATCGAGGCGGTGGCCGGGTTTGGCGTGACCGGGGTCGTTGACGGGCGGAAGATTGCAGCGGGGGCTGACCGGTTCATGGTGAAGCTCGGGGTGATGGCAGGGGGCGAGACATCGGATCTCACCGCCGCCGTCACTTGTCTTGCCGATGAAGGCGCAAGCCCGCTTTACGTTGCCATCGACGGCAAGCTGGCTGCGGCGATTGCGGTCGCCGATCCGATCAAGGAGACGAGTGCGCAGGCGATTGCAGCCCTGAAGGCCAGGGGTCTGAAGCTGATGATGGTGACCGGCGACAACAGGCGGACGGCAGAGGCCGTGGCGAGAAGGGCCGGCATCAATGCGGTGGTGGCGGAAGTGCTGCCGGAGGGAAAGGTGAGCGCGATCAAAGCGCTGCAGGCAAAAGGTGAGAAGGTCGCCTTTGTCGGCGATGGCATCAATGATGCGCCGGCGCTTGCCACCGCCGATGCCGGGATTGCCATCGGCACCGGCACCGACGTGGCGATCGAAAGCGCCGATGTCGTGCTGGTCGGCGGCGACCTGATGGGCGCGCTGCATGCGATCGAGCTCTCGGACAAGGTCATGGCCAATATCCGCCAGAACCTATTCTGGGCTTTCGGCTACAATGTCGCGCTGATCCCGGTCGCGGCGGGGCTGCTCTATCCGCTCTTCGGCGTGACCTTTTCGCCGATGCTGGGGGCGGCAGCCATGGGGTTGTCGAGCGTGTTCGTGCTGACCAATGCGTTGAGGTTGCGGACGGCGAGGGTGACGGCGGTCTTGACCTCCCCTTGAGGGGGAGGTCGCGCGGAACGCGCGGGTGGGGTGATGCTGGTGCGCGCCGCTTGTTCACCCCACCCCGGAGCTTCGCTCCGACCCTCCCCCTCAAGGGGAGGGTGGCGTGCGCGGGGGCCGGCAATTTCCGCCTCTCCCCCTGTGGGAGAGGAACTGAAGGAGAAACGACCATGACGATGAATATCGGCGAAGCCTCTCATGCCTCGGGCGTTTCGGCCAAGATGATCCGCTACTATGAGGAGATCGGGCTGGTTGCGCCGGCGGGGCGAACGGCCTCGAATTACCGGGTTTATGATGCCGACAGCGTCAACCGGCTGCGTTTCGTGCGGCGATCGCGCAATCTCGGCTTTTCGCTTGAAGAGACCGAGCGGCTGTTGAAGCTCTGGGACGACAAGGAACGGGCAAGTGCCGAGGTGAAGGCCTTGGCACTCGCCCATGTTGACGAACTGGAACAGAAGATCGCCGAAATGCAGGCGATGCGCGACACGCTGGCCCATCTCGCCGAGCGCTGCCTCGGCAATGACCGACCCAACTGCCCGATCCTCGCCGATCTCGAAGGCAAGCCGCTGCGGCAAAAGACCGCCGGAAAGGACAAGGCCGGGGACTGCTGCGGGGATTGACCTTGCCCCCATGGGAAGGTGCAGAAAGGGACTGGAAGCGACGGCTTGAAGCTGTCGGCAAATGGAAAGGACAAAACCATGATCGGACAGACGGTTTTCAAGATCGAGGACATGACCTGCGGGCATTGCGAGAAGACCGTGGTCAAGGCCTTGGCGGCGGTGTTGCCGGGAAGCGCGGTGACCATCGATCTCGCAGCCCGCAAGGCCTTCGTCGAGGGTGATGCGGTCCTTGCCGAACAGGCGATCCGTGAGGCGGGCTATACGCCGGTGCGGGAAGCGTGAGGGTGGAGGCAGTAGGGAGTAGCCAATAGCCAATAGGATGTAGGAGTTGGTCCGCAGCGAAGAGCGATGAATGCACAGGATTGCCACGCTGCTGGAGAACCAATCCAATCTCACTGCCTACTGCCTACTGCCTACTGCCTACTGCCTACTGCCCACCTCTCCCTTGCAATCTCCTCGAACCTAAATATATATGCATTATCGTATGTTTTTAGGGGACGCCGCCATGAGCAAGGACTACATCGCCATCACCCGGGATATCTCAAGTGGGATCAAGACCCTGCGCAAGGACATTCCCGATGTGATGCAGGGCTTTTCGGCCATGGCGGGCGCGGCGACCAAGGATGGCGCGCTGTCGAAAAAGGTGAAGGAATTGCCGGCGCTCGGCATTGCGATTTCCACCCGCTGCGACGGCTGCATCGGCTTTCACACCGAAGCGCTGATCAAGCTCGGCACCACCAAGGCGGAATTCGAGGAGGCGCTGGGGCTCGCGGTCTATATGGGTGGAGGTCCCTCGCTGATGTATGCCGGCGACGCCATGGCCGCCTGGGAGCAGTTCGGCGGGCCGGAGGCCTGAAGGCAGGCACAACCCGGTGCTAAGCCTGGTGCGACGCCGCCGGGTCGCGGCCCAAAAAAATGCCGGGCTTGCTTCATTTTGTGCGCTCTAAATTAGCGAAAAATTCGTAGCCCTGCGCCATGCTGATGGCCATCGCGGCGCCGCTCGAGCGCCGCCAGGGAGCAATGGCCAGGGCATGCAGACGGAGACGGGCGCAAGAGGGCGGTTGAACTGGCTGTTGCGCATGGCGCCCGAGGTGGAACGGGCCGAGGAACGGGATTTCGGCGCCGAACGCATCCGGCATCTGCGCCATGCGATCATCGTCGGCCTGATCGTCTACAACATCTACAATCTCACCAGCCTGCACCTGATGGCCGACATCCAGCCCTTCACGGTCGCCATGCGCCTGTTGGTGCTGGTACCGGGCTCGCTGGTGATCTTCTATCTCGTGCCCCGCGTGCCGCCGGCGATCCGCGAATTGCTCTTGCTCGGCGGCATGTTCGTCGCGAGCCTGCTGCCGCTCTATTTGCTCTACATCTCGCAATCGAGCTATGCGACCTACACGCTGGGCGAACTGCCGCTCGTGCTGCTCTTCGGCAACATGTTGCTGGTGCTGCGGTTTCGCCTCGCGCTGATCTTCACCGCCGTCACCTGCCTGGCGGCGCTTTTTGTCATCCACGCCAAGCCGGGGCTGGACGAGAACCTGATCTTTCCCCTGACCGTGCAGGTGGTGACCGGCCTGTTCTTCACGCTCTACGGCAACTGGCATGTCGAGAGACAGCGCTGTCTCACCTATCTCGCCCGCTACGATGCGCAGAACCGCGCAGACCTTGCGGAACGACGCGGTGATGAACTGCGCGACCTGACGCTGACCGACATGCTGACCGGCATCGCCAACCGAAGGCACCTCGACGAAACGCTCAGTGACTGGCTTGCGACACGCGGCGAGGTGCTGCTGCTGATGGTCGATGTCGACCACTTCAAGACCTTCAACGACCGCTTCGGCCATGTCGAGGGCGACGACTGCCTGCGCCGCATTGCCACGGCCCTCGCCACCTTCGCCGCCCGACATGACGGCTTTGCCGCCCGCTATGGCGGCGAGGAGTTCACCTTGCTGTTTGCCGTCGATGCCGAGACCGGTGGCACGTTTCTGGCCGACCGGCTGGTCCGCACGGTGCGCGAGCTTTCGATCCCGCATCCGGCCCGCGCCGACGGACTTACGACCGTCACCGTCTCCGTCGGTTACGCTGGCACGGGTGAGGGCGGCGTGCGGGAAGCGCGCGATCTCATCACCCGGGCGGATCTGGCGCTCTATGAGGCGAAGAGTGCTGGGCGCAACAGGTCGAAGGCGGGCTGAGGGGGGCGGTTAAGCAGATGCAACGGAATGCCCCTCTCCTGGAAAATCTGAAGTTTAGGCAGCTTGCGCTCGCCTAAGCCTTCGATTTTCCGTCCTCCCCCGCAAGGGGGGAGGTGGGCTGGGACCAAAATAGGAAAATAATCCTTGACACCGTGACGGTCGTCGGATAGGGTTTTGACATGATCGGAAAGCTGTGGCCTTGAGGGCCAAGGTGATCCGGAGAGGTTTGGAAAGGGTCCGCTTGGCGGGCCCTTCTTTCGTTTCGGAGGGGGCCATGCTGGGCGAGGATCGACGGGGGGATCTGGACGAGGCGTTGCCTGATGTCATCGAGGTGAAGGCGGCGGGCGCTGGCGACCTGGTGACCCTGCTCCAGGAATTCACCACCGAGATGCGTGCCCAGTTCGAGCTGTTTCGCCGTCTGCGGGCCGGGGCCGAGAGCCTGATCGACGGGGCCGACGAGGCGCTGGCGAAACTGGCGCGCGCCGACATCAAGGCAGCGACCGATGCGATTGCGCTGATCGTGCGCACCCTGGAGAAGATCGATGCGCTTTTGCGCCAGATGGAGCGCGACCGGCTGGATGCCGAGGAACGGCTGATCGAGGCGCGCGATCCGGAGGTTTTGCGCGGCGAGGTGGAGGCGCTGATTGCGGGACGGGTCGAGGCGGAGGTGGCTGCCCGGCTGGAGGCGGCGGTGGCGGTCCGGATGGCGGAGGGTTGTAGGATTGGCTGAGGGTAGGGGGCCGCCGTGAGGGGTGAATGAGCCAAGCTTTCGAGGTCTGATGCTGAAGAAGGCTTGCCAACTGAACCGGTCCCCTCACTTGCGAAATCTGAAGTTTAGGCGGCTTGCGCTCGCCTAAGCCTTCGATTTCGCTTTCTCCCCCACAAGGGGGGAGAGGGAGCGCGGGGCTGGCGGCACCGTCGCCTCTCCCCTTTGTGGGAGAGGTTACAAAATCGAGGGCTTAGCCCGATCAGGGCTAAACCTCAGATTTTGTTGGTGAGGGGATCGGTTACACAGGCACGGGATCAAACGGATGCTTCGTAACTAGCTGTTGCGAACACCTCGGCATGATGGGCGCCTGAGGGCTGACGCTGTTTTGCATAATCGCCCAAGGAGACTGCCGATGACGCCGAAATCCCTGGGGCGGCGGATGAGGGACCGGGGGGCGAAGAATGAGCGCGCCGCGTCTGTGGTGATCGGCAAAATGGCGGGGGACATTGAGGCGCTCGCCGTGAATGCTAGCAGGGTCAAGGCCGGCGCGGAGACGCTTTGCACGAAAATACAGCCCGAGACCTGGGCGGCGGCGGGGCTTGATGCTCCGGAGGCTGTGGCAAGGCTTCGGATGCGGGACGTGCGGGTGGCGGTAGGGGCGGTGAGGGATGGCGAAGGTGTCGCCATCCGTCCTGAGGGACCACTCAACCTCTCACAGCTCTCACCTTCCGATCTCGCCTTTCTCTCCCGTGATTGGCCACTTCTGGCCCGGCCCGAACAATTGCCGCCTGAGGGAGACTGGCGCAGCTGGCTGATTTTGGGCGGGCGAGGATCGGGCAAGACGCGGGCAGGTGCCGAATGGGTTCAGGCTGAGGTGCTGGCGGCGGGTAAGCGGACGGATTTGCGCATTGCGCTGGTGGCGGAAACGCTCGGCGATGCGCGTGAGGTGATGATCGATGGTGCCTCGGGGCTGGCAAGGATCGCAAGGCGGATGCGGCCGGAGGTGGAGATTTCGCGAAGACGGCTTGTCTGGCCGAACGGGGCGATCGCCCAGATCTTTTCATCCGAAGATCCCGAAAGCCTGCGCGGGCCGCAGTTTCACCTCGCCTGGTGCGACGAGCTCGCCAAATGGAAACATGCCGACGAGACCTTCGACATGCTGCAGTTTGCGCTCAGGTTGGGTGATGATCCGCGCCAGGTGGTGACGACGACGCCGAGGCCCGTGCCGCTGCTGAAGCGGCTGATGGCGGATGAGGCGACGGTTTTGACAAGGATGGCAACAGCGGCCAATGCGCGGCATCTGGCGCCGGGGTTCCTGAGCGCGCTCAGCGCCCGTTATGGCGGGACAAGGCTCGGGCGGCAGGAGCTCGATGGCGAGCTGATCGAGGACCGGGCGGACGGTTTGTGGAAGCGCGCGCGGCTCGACGAGATCGTGGTGAAGTTGGCTGAGCCCTTGCGCCGCATCGTGGTTGCAGTCGATCCACCGGCGGGCGGGGCGACGGCCTGCTGCGGCATTGTCGTCGCGGGTCTGAAGGAAAACGGCCAGGCGGTGGTGCTGTCCGATTGTTCTGTGGAGGGGCAGGGCCCGGCGGGCTGGGCGCGGGCGGTGGTCTCTGCCTACAGGCGCTTCGAGGCCGACCGGGTGGTGGCCGAGGTGAACCAGGGCGGCGACATGGTGCGTGCGGTGCTCGAGGGCATCGAGGCGCGGCTGCCGGTGGCGACGGTCCGGGCAACGCGCGGCAAGTTTCTCCGCGCAGAGCCAGTGGCGGCGCTCTATGAGCAGGGCCGGGTTCTGCATGCGGGGCGGTTTACCGAGCTCGAGGACCAGATGTGTGATTTCGGGCCGGAGGGACTGTCGAACGGACGCTCGCCTGACCGGCTGGATGCGCTGGTCTGGGCGCTGACGGCGCTGATGCTGGAGGGCGGTGGCGAGCCGCGGATCAGGGGGGTGTGAAGTCCCTCATGCTGAGGTTTTCTGCACGTAGTGCGGACCTCGAAGCATCCGGCCTGAGTGTGAATTGCTTCGACCCTTCGAGGCCCTCGCAGAGCGAGGGTACTTCAGGGTGAGGGGAGATGATGTGCGAGGCTCGTGGGTCCTATCTCCCCCCTTGCGGGGGAGAAAGCGAAATCGAGGAATTGGCCCGATCAGGGCCAAACCTCAGATTTCGCAAGAGGGGGGCTCGGTGTGGTTCTCGCCCAGGGAACTGAGCCCCTCTCTAGGAAAATCTGAAGTTTAGGCGGCTTGCGCTCGCCTAAGCCTTCGATTTTCCGTTCTCCCCCGCAAGGGGGGAGATATGAACGTCGAATGCCATCACCCCCAAACGAAAAAACCGGCACCCTTTTGGATGCCGGTTGATCAGGCAATGCGGTGGATCAGTTTACTTCGCAGCCGTTGCGGGGGCTGCCGGCTGGCGGACCTGGCGCCATTCGTTTTCGAGGCGCTGCAGGACATGGGCAGGGATCGTTGCCGGGGCGGCGGTCTTGGTCGAAGTGTTCGTTTGCATGTCTTCCCTCCTCGGGTTTGGAAGTCTGGCCTCCAAACGTGTCTGTGGGCTGAAAGTTCCACAGCGTTAAACCTTTGTAAATATGAACGGAACGAGCTCTAAACGATTGAAATTTCTTCAATCGTTTTAATTCCGAACTTTTTTCGCAGTGCCGCAGGGCCCGATACGGCGTAGCCGGCAGCTTTCTTCCCGACATCGAGGATTTCATCATGCGGATCGACCGGCGAATCGTCTTCGCGGGGCTGCGCAATGCCGTGTTCGGCGGGCGGCTTTCTCAAGGGCAGGTGGACGGCGTGGAGGCGGTGCTGACGCGGTTTTCAACGCGCGGCTGGGGCGATCCGCGCTGGCTCGCCTATATGCTGGCGACCGCGCATCACGAGACCGGCGGCACCATGCAGGCGGTGCGCGAGACCTTTGCGCCTGACGATGCGGAGGCGGTCAACCGGCTGGAACGGGCCTGGCGGGCGGGCAGGCTGCCGACGGTGGCGACACCCTATTGGCGCCGCGATGTGGCGGGGCGGAGCTATTATGGGCGGGGTCTTGTGCAGATCACCCATCGCGAGAACTATGCGAAGATGAGCCGGGTGACCGGGCTCGACCTCGTGGCCGAGCCGGATCTGGCGCTGAGGCTCGACGTGTCCGCCACCATCCTGGTGGTCGGCATGACCGAGGGGCTGTTTTCGGGGCTAAGGTTGTCCGACTTCTTCTCAGGCACCAAGGCCGACTGGACGGGGGCGCGAAAGATCGTCAACGGCACCGACCGGGCGAAGAAGATCGCGGTGACGGCGAGGATATTCGACGCGGCTGTCAGGGCGGGGCTCATGGTGTGAGGCGGCTAAGCGGCGCATTGAGCGGAGGCCCGCGCGATGCTATCGGCTTTTGCGCTGCAACAGCTCTTTGAGGTGCCTCATGATCCGCCACATCGTCTTCTTCACCGTCAGCCCCGAACATCTCGAGGCGGTGCGTGCGGGGTTGTCGATCCTGACGGAGATCCCGAGTGCAACTCGGCTGGAGATCGGCACGAATGTGAAGACCGACGGTTTTCACCGCAGCATCGATCTGGTCGTCTATGGCGAATTCGAGGATGAGGCGGCACTCGCTGCCTACAAGGCGCATCCGCTTTATGAGGAGAGCATTCGCCGGGTGAAGCCGCTGCGCGAGGAGCGTTATGCGGCGGACTATGTGGTGGAAGAGGCGGTGACGGCGCGGGTGTGAATTGGTTCACATCGGATATCCCGGACCGCAGGGCGCGCCAGCGCCCTGCGAGGGAGACCAAGTTACGCAGACTTGTGATTGACCCGCGCCAAATCGCCAGCGCCGGCGGCAAGGGCCGAAACGGCAGTCGGCCAACTCTCAGCGTCGATGTCGAGCGCAGTGCGGAGCCAGGCGAGCGTCAAGCGCTGGGTAACAGCGAGGCGATCAGGGTCTTCGTCGTCGGTTTCCTTGGCGTCGTAGCCGGCAATGCCGCCGAGGCCGTGTTTTCCGCCAAAGAGGGTGAGCAGCGCTTCCGCACCCGGGGCATGGCGATAGGGATCCACATGCCAGTCGGCGCCGCGCGGCGTTAGATGCGGATTGTCGTCGGCGTCACCCGCAACGACCAGGGTGCGGGTGGTGAGCGTCGAGAAATCCGGATTGAGCGTTGTGTAGTTCTGGCGAGCGTAGTCGCTGAGACTGTCGCCGCCGAGGCCGGGCGCGGCGAGCAGCACGCCGGCCTTGATGCGCGGCTCTGGACGGCGGACGCGGGTGATGGCCGGGTCGGCGGTGTCCGTGAGGCCGGCGCCGAGCAGCATGCCGACGGTCTGGCCGCCGAGCGAATGGCCGACGGCGGCGATCCGTGTGTGATCGAGGCGGCCTGATAGCAGCGGTACGGCCTGTTCGATGGTGGGGAGATTGTCGAGGATAAGGGTCATGTCGTCGAGGCGTGACTGCCAGAAGAAGGGATAGCCAGATGCATCAGGTCCAAGGCCTGCAACCTTGGAATTGGCATGGGTCGGCTGGATGACGACGAAACCATGGGCGGCGTAGAAATCGACGAGCGGGCCATAGCCGTCCTTGGAGGGGATATAGAGCGAGGGGCCGTGGCCATGGGAGAGAAGGATGATCGGCAGGCTGTCGCCGGAGAGCGGTGCGGTGATGCGCAGTTCGAGCGGACGGCCGCGACCGGGCGCCGGAAGGGTGACGGGATTGATGGTCAATGTGGCTTGCGGGGCCGGCGTCGAGATGGCGCGGGCTTTTGTGACGAGATCATTCATGGAAAGTAGCTCCGGGTTATGGAATTTGCGGGGTGAAGGGGTTAGGAACTAAACGGAACGGCGTTCCGAATGCCGACGTCATATACGGAACGATGTTCCGTTTAGCAAGGGCCGCGCGGGATTTCTCCGGGCTGCTGGAAACTGCGCATGGATAAAGAGGCCGAAATGGACGGGGATCACGGACAGGAAGCAGGCGGACCGCGGGTGCGCGCCGATGCGCGGCGCAACGAGGATGCGCTGCTGGAGGCGGCCAAGGCGATCTTTGCAGCAAGCGGTGTCGATGCACCGGCCCGCGAGATAGCGACCCGCGCCGGCGTGGGTGTGGGCACGCTCTACCGGCGTTTTCCGAGCCGCGCGGATCTGGTGATCGCAGTCTTCAAGCGCGAGGTGGACGCCTGTACGGCGGAGGCCGCAACGCTGGCCGCAAGCCACCCGCCGGCGGAAGCACTGGCGCTCTGGCTTCGCCGGTTCACGAAGTTCATTGCCGCCAAGCGTGGGCTGGCTCAGGCGCTGCATTCCGGCGATCCGGCCTTTCAGGCTCTGCCGGATTATTTTCGTGAGAATTTCGAGCCGGCTTTGGCCGGGCTCCTGGACGCAGCTGTCGATGTCGGGGCCGTTCGTTCAGGTATTGAGCCCTACGAACTGCTGCGCGCCATCGGCAATCTCGCGGCGATCAAGGGGGCTGAGCCGGAGGGCGAGACATCAGTGATGGTCGAACTGCTGATCGACGGACTGCGCTTTGGTGCGGGCAAGGCTGCACCTGGCTGAAGCGGCCAGATCAATCTGAGAGTGTGCGCAGACGAGGCCCGGGCCGACCGTTGATGGCCGCCCGATCCGTTTTCATTCCTGTCGAGGAACAGATCCCATGAAATTTCCCTTTCGTCTGCCCTGGGCTGAAGCCCGGGATCGAACCCCCTTGCGCGAAGAAAAGGCGCTGCATCCTCGGCCCGGAACGGCGCTGGCGCTGATTGCGGGCGAGGGCGAGGCGCGCTGGACGGGGCGGAATTATGCGGCCCTTTCGCGAGAAGGGTTCATGAAGAACCCGGTGGCGCATCGCTGCGTGCGGCTGGTGTCTGAGGCTGCGGCCAGTATCGGCTTTCTCGCCTATCAGGCGGCGGTCGAGCGAGAGGGGCATCCCGCACTTGCTCTGCTGTCTCGGCCGAACGGGGCGATGACGGGGGCGGATTTTCTCGAAACGCTCTATGGCCAGCTGCTGCTCTCGGGCAATGCCTATGTCGAGGCGGTGGCCACGGGCGTGCGCAGTGCGGAAAGGGCGGCTGAGCTGCACCTTTTGCGGCCCGATCGGGTGAGCGTGGTGACCGGGGCGGATGGCTGGCCGTCTGCCTATGATTATCGTGCCGGCACCAAGGCGAGGCGGATCACGCTCGATGGTCTCCTGCATCTGAAGCTGTTTCACCCGCTCGATGACCACGAGGGTTTTGCGCCGCTGGCGGCAGCGCAAGTGGCGCTTGATCTGCACAATGCGGCGGGGCGCTGGAACAAGGCGCTGCTCGACAATTCGGCCAGGCCCTCCGGCGCGCTGGTCTATCAGCCGAAGGAGGGTGGTAATCTCTCCGCCGACCAGTATCAGCGGCTGAAGGTGGAGCTCGATGAGGGTTATTCCGGCCCGATGCGTGCCGGGCGGCCGCTGCTGCTTGAGGGCGGGCTCGACTGGAAATCGATGGGGCTCTCGCCCAAGGACATGGATTTCGTCGAGGCGAAGAACGGGGCAGCGCGCGACATCGCGCTCGCCTTCGGCGTGCCGCCGATGCTGCTCGGCATTCCCGGCGACAACACCTATGCCAATTACCAGGAGGCGAACCGCGCCTTCTATCGGCTGACCGTTCTGCCGCTGGCGACGCGCACCGGGGCGTCGCTTTCGGTGTTTCTGGGCGAGTTGACGGGCGAGGCGGTTAGACTGGTGCCGGATCTCGACACGGTGGCGGGGCTTTCGGCCGAGCGCGATGCGCTTTGGGCGCGGGTCGGGGCTGCAGGGTTTTTGACGGATGAGGAGAAGCGCGAGGCGGTGGGGTATTGATTGGTGCCGACTGGACCGATCCCCTCACCAACAAAATCTGAGGTTTAGCCCTGATCGGGCTAAGTCCTCGATTTTGTAACCTCTCCCACAAGGGGAGAGGTGTAGATGCGGCTGGCGGCGCGTTCCCTCTCCCCCCTCTGTGGGGGAGAAAGCGAAATCGAAGGCTTAGGCAAGCGCAAGCCGCCTAAACTTCAGATTTCGCCAGTGACGGGATCAGTTCCACTGGCAATACCCCAGCATCATACGGATGCCGGCCACAAAAGACCGCGCTAGGATGCTCGCTCTACCGATACGGACACCCACCCATGGAGACCCAGCCCCACCTCCCACCCGGTGCCAGCCTCACCCCCGACTGGATCACCCCTCAGCAGGAAGTAGCGCTTGCCGCCTTCCTCGATGCGGGTGACTGGAGCGGCGGGCTGAAGCGGCGGGTGCGGCATTTCGGCTATCGTTATGACTACCGGGCGAGGAGCGCCACGGTGGAGAGCCGCATCGGTCCGCTGCCGGACATGCTCAAGGGGCTGGCGGAGCGGCTGGTGGCGGACGGGTTTTTCTCAGACGTGCCGGACCAGGTGATCGCCAACGAATATCTGCCCGGGCAGGGGATCAGTGCGCATGTCGATTGCGAGCCGTGTTTCGGCGAGGTGATTGCTTAGCTCAGTCTGCTGTCGGTCTGCGAGATGCGGTTTGCATCCCTTTCAAGCGGGGAGACACGGGCGGTCATCTTGCCGCCGCGTTCGCTGCTGGTGTTCAGTGGGCCGGCGCGGCGTGACTGGACGCATGCGATCGCGGCCCGGCGGTCTGATGTGATTGACGGTCTGCGGCTTGCTCGACAGCGGCGAGTGTCGCTGACCTTTCGGACGATGCGGTTTTGACCGCAGGCCGTGCACGAGGGTGCGGCGGCTTCAACCGTCGTCTCAACCACCGGAATCGATCCATGAGCTTTTGCAGCCAAGCGATTCCAGGGACTCGGCAAATCGCCTTCACTTCACCTGACGGATGAAGCGCTGGACGGCAGCGGACGGGGAAAGCGGCGCCGGCCGCAGCCTGTCGGCGGGATCGTTCCGGCCGGCGCTCATCGAAAAAGCTAACCGCGAAAGATGAACAAATGACTGACTTCGGCCATGATGGCGGGGTGACCTCCGCGCGTCTGATCGGTGCCGTCGCGGGCTCCGCGATCTCGCTCGTCTACCTGCTTCCCAAACATCGCCGCGAGGCGGCTGTGCGCTTCCTGACCGGGCTTGCCTGTGGGCTGATCTTCGGCGGGCCGACGGGGCTTTGGGGCGCCGGACAGCTGGGGCTTGAGGGCAGGTTGTCTCCCGCCGAGATCATGCTGGCAGGGGCGACGCTTGCCTCCTTCACCGCCTGGTGGGGGCTGGGTATGCTGGTGCGACTGACGGGGCGGGCGGGGGACAAGGTTGGCGGGTGAACTCCCTCATCCTGAGGCGCCCCTGCGCAAGCGGGGGCCTCGAAGGATCGCGCTTCGTTGTAATGGGTGGCCCTGACCCTTCGAGGCCCGCGCGGTGCGCGGGCACCTCAGGGTGAGGGGTTAAGGGCGGAGCGGCTATCCACCCACCCCTTGAGGGGGAGGGTCGGAGCGCAGCTCCGGGGTGGGGTGACGGGTTCGGCGCTTCACTCTGAGTTCAGCATTCCACTCGCGGCCAGGATCACCCCCACCCGCCGCGTTGCGGCGACCTCCCCCCTCAAGGGGGAGGTGGGTGCCAGCACAATCAACATCACGAGGAGACGAGCCATGCAGGCTTTGGAAACGGCGGGTGCGCCGCGGTTTTGGTATGCCGGGCTGACGCTGAAGGGCGTGGCCGGCGACGGGCGGTTTTCGGGTTATGCGAGCCTGTTCGGCGAGGTGGATCTCGGCCGCGACGCAATCGAGCCCGGCGCCTTTGCAGCCTCGCTGACAAAGCGCGGGGCGGGTGGCGTGCGCATGCTCTTTCAGCACGATCCGGCCGAGGTGATTGGCCGCTGGACAGAGATCCGCGAGGATGAGCGGGGGCTTTATGTCGAGGGCAGGCTCGCCACCGATGTGAGCCGTGCCCGCGAGGTGCATGCGCTGATGAAGGCGGGGGCTCTCGATGGTCTGTCGATCGGCTTTCGCGCGGTCAAGACGAGGGCGGACCGCAAGACGGGCGTGCGGCGCATTCTCGAGGCAGATCTCTGGGAGATCTCGGTGGTGACCTTTCCCATGCTGCCGACGGCGAGAGTGTCCAATGTCAAGCACAGGCGGTTCTACCGCGACAGGGAAACCGAGCTTGTCCGGCTGATGCGCCGGGCGGCTCGGTCGATGGCGAACAATCACTTCACGAAAGGATGAGCGACATGGAAGACGCGATGATGGCAGGTGAGAACAGGATGGTTGAGGCGGGGCTTGCAGCCTCCGCTGCAGGCGGGCGAGGCAGCAAGCGGGCCAAGGGGGCGCCCGCCAGGTTGGCACCGGAGGTGAAGGCGGCACCCGATACGGTGACCTCGGCCTTTGCTGAATTCATGAGTGCCTTCGAGGCCTTCAAGGAGGCGAATGACGAGCGGCTGGGCGAGATCGAGGAGAAGCTTTCGAGCGATGTCGTGACCCGCGACAAGGTCGAGCGGATCAACAAGGCGATCGACGAGCAGAGCCGGCTTTTGGACGAACTCGTGCTGAAGAAGCGCCGTCCGGCGCTCGACCGGCCCGGTCGTGAGGAGGCGGGGCTGGCCGAACACAAGGCGGCCTTCGAGGCCTATGTGCGGCGCGGCGACGACCAGGCGCTCCGCGATCTCGACCAGAAGGCGCTGTCGGCGGGTGTTTCCGGCGATGGCGGTTATCTCGTGCCGCCGCAGGTGGACGAGGAGATCGGCCGCAGGCTGAGGGTCATCTCGCCGATCCGGTCGCTGGCGACCGTGCGGCAGGTCTCGGGCGCGGTGTTGAAGAAGCCGTTTGCTGCCTCGGGTTTTGCCTCGGGCTGGGTGGCGGAGACGGCGGCGCGCACGCAAACCGGCACGCCGGAACTCTCCGAACTCGCCTTCCCGACCATGGAGCTCTATGCCATGCCGGCGGCAACCCAAGGTCTGCTCGACGATGCCGCCGTCGACATCGAGGCCTGGATTGCGGCCGAAGTCGACATCGCCTTTGCCGAACAGGAGGGCGAGGCGTTTGTGTCGGGCGATGGCGTGCTGAAGCCGAAGGGCTTTCTGAGCTATGATCAGGTGGCCGACGGCGCCTGGGAATGGGGCAAGATCGGCACGGTTGTCACCGGTGCGGCCGGGGCCTTTGCGGCAAGCGGGGCGTCGGACGTGCTGATCAACGTGGTCTATGCGCTGAAGGCGGGGCATCGCCAGAACGGCACCTTCGTGATGAGCCGTCGCAGCCAGGGCGCGGTGCGCAAGCTGAAGGATGCCGACGGCAACTATCTCTGGGCGCCGCCGGCGCGGGCGGGTGATCCCGCTTCGCTGATGGGCTTCCCGGTGGCCGAATCCGAGGACATGCCGGAGATTGCGGCCAATGCGACGGCAATCGCCTTCGGTGATTTCCGCGCGGGTTATCTCGTGGTGGATCGCGTCGGTGTGCGGGTGCTGCGCGATCCTTATTCGGCGAAACCCTATGTGCTGTTCTACACGACGAAGCGCGTCGGCGGCGGCGTGCAGGACTTCGAGGCGATCAAGCTGGTGAAGTTCGGGGCGTGACCCTCCCCCTCTCCCCTTTGTGGGAGAGGATACAAAATCGAGGGCTTAGCCCGATGAGGGCTAAACCTCAGATTTTGTTGGTGAGGGGATCGGTAATGGTAGCACTGAGAACGGACCCTTCGGTGGAGGGCCGCCAGGGGGCTGTTATCTCGTGCCAACGGAACCGATCCCCTCACCTGGAAAATCTGAAGTTTAGGCGGCTTGCGCTCGCCTAAGCCTTCGATTTTCCGCCCTCCCCACATGGGGGGAGGTGGCCCCCGCCAGCACTTCGGCTCCCTCATGCTGAGCTGCCCTCGTAAGGAAAGGGCCTCGAATCATCCACCTCTCAACTCTTCAGGGTGGCCTCGCCCTTCGAGGCCGGGCGTGGCCCGGCGCCTCAGGGTGAGGGGCTACCTACAATTCGTTTTCAAGGAACCTCCCATGACCATTATCGAACTCACTCCACCCGCTGTGGAGCCGCTGACGCCTGTCGAGATCAGGGCGCATCTGAGGCTCGATACGGAGGAGGAAGATGCGCTGCTTTCAGCGCTTGCCGTCGTCGCCCGCGAGCATCTGGAGCGGGAGACGGGGCTGGTGCTGGCGACCGGGGATTTCAGGTTTTGTCTCGACGACTGGCCGGCGGATGGGATTGTGACCATTCCGCGTGGGCCTATCAGGGTGGTGACGGCGGTGACCGTCTATGACGGCGATGGTGAACCGCAGGCTGTCGATCTCGAAGGGCATTTGCTCGACGGTCAGGCGCGTCCAGCGCGGCTCTGGCTGCGGGACGTGCCGCAGCCGGGGCGGGCGATGAACGGGATCGAGGTGGAGTTTTCCGCCGGCTTCGGCGAGAGCGGCGCGGATGTGCCGGAGACGCTGAAGCGGGCGATGCTTTTGCATGTGGCGGCGATGTTTGCCTGCCGGGGCGTGGTCGCGGTCGATGCCCAGCCGGCGGTGGTGCCGCCGGGATACGACCGGCTGATCGCACCCTTTTGCCGGCGGGGGCTCTGATCATGGCGATGATGGATATCGATGCCGGGCGGCTGACGGTGCGGTTGGTGCTGGAGCGGCCTGATATGGTCGACGATGATCAGGGCGGGGCGGTGACGGGGTTGGTGGAAGTCGCCCGCGTCTGGGCGCTGGTCGAGCCGCGCAGCTTTGCCGAAGAGGAAAAGGGGCCGGGGCTTGTGGCGACCGTCACGCATCATGTGACGGTTCGCGCGCGTGGCGATCTCGTGGCCGGGCAGCGCTTTCGCAAAGGCGCGCGGGTGTTCGAGATCCTGGCGGTGCGCGATCCCGACGAGACGGGCCGGTTTCAGCTGGCTCTGTGTCGCGAGGTGACGGGATGAGCGGCGGCGCCAGACAAGGGCGCGGATCCGGGCGGCGGGGCGTGGGTTTGGAGGAGACGGGCAGGCAGCTCGCCGTGATCTTGCGGCGGGCACTGGCGGTCCGTGTGGCGAAGCGCAGCGATCGGGCATCGAAAGACGGGGGCTCGATGGAGCCGGATGGGTCGGCGACCCAAGGACTGGGCGCCGACGGACGCGATAACCGGGTAACCGGTGAGGCGCAGACGGGCCGCTAGGCAAATGGAAGCTTCGCGGCCACCGGCTGCGCGCGAGGGTCACGAAAGAGCCGGCCGGTGTCGCACGGTAGAGCCACGGGAGAGTGGAATATGACGAATGCGGTCAATGCCTTGCTGGTGGGCCTTCAACAGGCGGTAAAGGCCAATGTGGACCTGATGGCGGTGCTCGGACCCCAGGGACTGTCCGACCGGACGATCCGGCCGCAACGCTTTCCGGCGCTTGTCGTCGGCGCGGTCGAAGCGCGGGATTTTTCGACAGGTGAGGCCGAGGGGGCTGAGATCCTGTTGACGCTCGAGGCCTGGAGTGCGGTCTCGCGACGCGAGGCCGAAGGGCTGGTGGCGGAGGTGAGGCGGCTGGCCGATGGCTTGCCGGAGATGCTGGGCGAGTTTCGGCTCGTCAACTTTCGGCACCGCCGGACGACAAGCCGGCGCGAGGTGAAGGCGGGGTTGTTCGTGGCCGAGGCGGGGTTTCGGGCGGTGGTGGAGTGAGGCAAGTTCATCTCCCCCCTTGCGGCGGAGAAAGCGAAATCGAGGAATTGGCCCGGTCAGGGCCATACCTCAGATTTTGCAAGTGGGGGGCTTCGTGAGGTTTTCGCCCCGGCAACCTAAGCCCCTCTCTTGGAAAATCTGAAGTTTAGGCGGCTTGCGCTCGCCTAATCCTTCGATTTTCCGTTCTCCCCCGCAAGGGGGGAGAGAGGACTACCAACCTGTCCCCGCTTCGCAATCACCGCCAGCGCCAGGATGGCCGCAAAACCCGTTGCGGCGAAGAGGGTGGCAAGTACGAGGCCGGCATCGATGCCGGCGCGGTCGATGACGGCTGTCATCAGGACGGGGGCGGTCGCATTGGCGAGGTTTTGCGGCAGAGCGAGGCGCGCCGACTGGCGGGCGAAGCGGCTGGCGGAGAAGAAGGCGAGCGGCAGGGTGGCGCGCGCAAGCGTCGTGACGCCGGAGCCGAAGCCGTAGAGCGCGGTGAACATCAGTAGGCTCGACGGCGTGCCGGATGAGAAGATCAAGAGCAGGGTGGAACCCGTGAGCATGGCCATGCCGGCAAGCCCGGTGGTCACAGGCGAGGAGCGCTTGCCGAGCACCAGATCGAAGGCGCGGGCGGCAATGCCGAAGACGGCGCGCAGCGAGCCGAGCTGCAGCGCCAGCGCCGGCGTGGCGCCGGAGAGTTCGAGGATATGCAGGAGCTGCGGCGACAACCCGAAGGTCATCAGGCTGGCGAGCGAGGTCGAGAGCGCAATCAGCAGGAAGGCGAGCGTCGCCATGCGGCGGCTCATCTCCAGGGGTTCCCGGGCGTCCGCGGCGAGGTCCTCGGCCGAGCGGGTGATCGCGATGCGGCCGAGCGACAGATGGATCGGCAGCGCCAGCACGAGCTGGGCGGCAGCGGCGGCGAAAAGCGCCCCGCGCCAGCCGAAGGCCTCACCGGCCAGCGTCAGAAGCGGCCAGCAGACCGCCGAGGAAAGCCCGGTGAAGATCATCAGGATACCAATGGCGCGGCGGGAATTGTGGCCCTCGCGCTCGACGACGGCAGCAAAGGCCGGGACCGTCAGGGCAAACGATCCGCCGGCGCCGAGGATCAGCCAGGCGATCGCATAGGTGACGATGCCCGAGGAGAGCGCCAGCATGGCAAGGCCTGTTGCCATCAGGACCGAGCCCATGGCGAGCACCTTCGAGGCACCGTGGCGGGCGATCATCCGGCCGGTCCAGGGACCGAGAAAGGCCATGACGAGCATCATCACGGTGAGCCCGGCAAAGGCGGTCTCGTTGGCAAGTCCGAGATCGGACGCAATGGCTCGGCCGAAGACGGCCGGCATTTCATAGGTCGTGCCCCAGCCGAGGATCTGCGAGACCGCAAGCGCGGCAACGAGGAGGGTGCGGGGCATGTTCATGCGAGACTCGGGGGATGATAGTTCGGGGCGGGGTCTTCTTCTAGGCCGGTTGTAGGGCGGGCGATAGGGTGAAATCTTGGGATGTGTGCGTGTTGGGGGATGCTACACCCTCCCCTTGAGGGGGAGGGTCGGACCGCAGGTCCGGGGTGGGGTGATCCAGTTTTCCGGGTGTGCCCTTTCTGAGGGTGGTCACCCCCACCCGCCGCTCTGCGGCGACCTCCCCCCTCAAGGGGGAGGTGTAAAGCGCCGCTTGTGGCCTCGGCCCTTCGAGGCTTGCCATTGCCGGGCACCTCAGGGTGAGAGGACGTTCGAGTGTGCCGTCTCCACCCTCCCCTTGAGGGGGAGGGTCGGACCGAAGGTCCGGGGTGGGGTGATGCCGATTCTGGCTGTGCCCTTTCTGGCGAAGATCACCCCCACCCGCCGCTTTGCGGCGACCTGCCCCCTCAAGGGGGAGGTGGGAGAGCCGTCGGCACCTCGCCCGAAAACAATCACAGACATCATCAAAGGAGAGACGCCATGGGCGCGCAGAAGGGCAAGGACCTGTTGCTGAAGGTCGAGGACGGGGCGGGGTTCGTGACGGTGGCGGGCTTGAGGGCCAGGCGTCTCGCCTTCAATGCGCAATCGGTCGACGTGACCGATAGTGAAAGCGCCGGGCGCTGGCGGGAGCTCCTGGAGGGGGCGGGGGTCAGGCGCGCGGGGTTGACGGGCTCCGGCCTGTTCAAGGATGCCGCTTCCGATGCGCTGATAAGGGCGGCCTTTTTTGCCGGCTCCATCCTGACCTATCAGGTGGTGATCCCGGATTTCGGCACGGTGACGGCGCCGTTTCAGGTGACGGCGCTGGATTATGCCGGCAATCACGACGGCGAGGTGACCTTCGAGATCGCGCTGGAATCGGCCGGTGCCGTTTCCTTCGCGGCGCTGTGAGGCGGTCATGCGGGGCTATGAACGAGACATGCGCGAACCGGTGACGGTCAACCGCGCCAACCGCCATCGCGGCGAGGTCGAAGGCATCATCGACGGCGAACGGCGTATTCTATGTCTGACGCTCGGCGCGCTTGCCGAGCTCGAGACCGCTTTCGGAGCTGATAGTCTTACGGATCTCGCGACACGCTTTGCCGGCGGACGGCTGAAGAGCGCCGATCTGACCCGTATCCTCGCCTGCGGATTGCGTGGCGGGGGCAACCGGGTTGCCGATACCGATGTCGCCGAGATGGCGGTCGAGGGCGGCGTGGCGGGTGCAGCGAAACTGGTGGGCGAGTTGCTGGCGGTGACCTTTGGGGCTGAACCAGACGCGCAGGATCTAAGATCACGCGAGGGCGGCAGCTCCCCTTGAGGGCCGCAGGCGGGCGAGAGGCGCGGCCGTTTCCCTGGGGATCGGTGATGACGCTCGGTCTCTCCCGCCTGCGGCTTTCTCCTGATGTGTTCTGGGGCCTGAGTCTGCCGGAGCTGGCGGCAATGGCAGGGGCTTTCGGTGAGCCCGCCGGGCTGTCGCGGGGCGAGGTGGAGGCCCTGATGCAGAGATTTCCGGATTGAGCGTCGGCGTGACCGCCTCTCACCTCGGGGAGGAGGTCGGGTGACGCTGGCGCCGAAGCCACCCTCCCCTTGAAGGGGAGGGTCGGACCGCAGGTCCGGGGTGGGGTGAAGGCCAGCAGGATTTGCTGCCGAGAGCAGGTTCACCCCTACCCGCCGCTTCGCGGCGACCTCCCCCCTCAAGGGTGAGGTGGGTGGCGAGCTACCGTGGCTTCATACTGAGGAACCCTGCGCGCCCCGGGGCCTCTAAAAATCCATTCAGCAACTGGATCGATGGCCTCGCCCTTCGAGGCCCTCGCAGGGCGAGGGCCTCGAAGGGCGAGGGGAAAGTGCTGCCAGGCATCACGGATGTCTCTTGCCTGTCCGTCAGACCCTTTCACGAAAGGACGTTTCCATGACCGATGACGACACACTGGCGGTCGCAGTCGACCTCGATGCGGCGGCAGCGCTCTCCGTGCTCGACGATCTCGAAAGCCGCTCGGCGAGTTTCGGCCGGGCGCTGACCTCGGCGCTGAAGGGCGCGACGACAGGCGGCAAGGGGCTGGAGGAAGTGTTGCGCGGGGTCGGATTGCGGCTCACCGATATCGCGCTCGCCTCGGGCCTGAAGCCGCTCGAGACAATGCTCGGCAATGCGGCGGGCAGCCTGATCGGCAGCCTCTCCGCCGGGCTTGGATCGGCGCTTTCCGGCGGGGTCACGGCCTTTGCCCAGGGCGGTGTCCCTGGACGGGTCACCCCTTTTGCCGAAGGTGGCGTCGTGGCGGCACCGACTTACTTTCCGATGGACGGTGGGACCGGGCTGATGGGCGAGGCCGGGGCGGAGGCGATTTTGCCACTGAAACGCGGTGCGGACGGCGCGCTCGGTGTGGCAGCCGAGGGCGGCGGGGCGACCACGGTCATTCATTTCCAGGTGACGGCAAGCGATGCGGCGAGTTTTGCCAAAAGTGAGGGGCAGATCACGGCCATGCTGGCGCGCTCCGTGGGGCGCGGACGGCGGGGGATGTGAGTCGGGTAGTGAGTAGGGAGTAGGGAATAGGGAATAGGGAATGGCTTGCCCCTTATCCGGCCCTGCGGGCCACCTTCTCCCCGCAGGCGGGGAGAAGGAAAGGGCGGCCGGCGCCCGGCCTGTGCTCAGGCAACGACCTCCAGATCCGTGGCGCGAAACTCGTCGGCGGTGGCAAGGATCGGGACGCCGTGGAATTTGGCGCAGGCATAATGCAGGCAGTCGCCGAGGTTCAGACCGTGGCGGCCCTGGCGGAAGCGATGGGCGGCCTCCGAGGAGAGCCGCACCGTCTCTGCAGCTGGCGGCAGATCGCGGATGTCGATGCCGCGGGCTTCGAGAAATTCCGTGACCAGGGCCTGAGCTGCAGGCACCGGAAGATCAAGCTTGTCCGGGCGGGCGAGACCGAGAACCGTTTCGAGGACCGCGACCGGGGAGGTGAACGGCCGCGTGGCGGATGCGAGCGCATCGGACACGCGCTGTGCTTCCGGCTCGTCCGAGAGAAGGGCGATGATCGCGCAGGCGTCGACGAACATCAGTTGTCGTCCCACAGGTCATTGAAGACCTCGCGGGGAAGGGGACTCCGGGCCCTTTCCGCCAGCACGACCTGGTGTTTTGTCCTGAGGCGCGCGGCCGTCTCAAGCGCTGTTTCTGCGCGGTTGCGCCGTTCGATCGCTTCCTTCATGGCAATCACGATCGCATCGGTGATGCCGACGCCCGCCATCTCGGCAAACTGCCGCGTCAGCGCATCGGCTTCCGGATTGTTGACGTTGATCGCCATGGCGGCTCCATGTAGATGTTTTCCGCTTTCAATGTAGATGATCGGGTCCGGTTTTCCAAGGGGCACCAGGCGCGCTGCCGTCCGGACTATCCGCATGCGCAGCCGCCAAAGACGGATGTCGCCAGCCCTGCAGATCACCGCTCAGGCGCCCGTCTGACATTTCTCTTACTTGCAGTTATATCGAACGGAGACCGTCATGGCCTTTCACGAACAGCGTTTTCCGCTGCGTCTGTCGCTGTCCACGAGCGGCGGGCCGGGGCGGCAGACGGATATCATTTCGCTCTCCAATGGTCGCGAGGCGCGCAATCGGCGCTGGCGGTTTTCCAGGCGCCGCTATGATGTCGGCACCGCAGTGCGCTCGGTCGCGGATCTCTATGCCGTGCTGGAGTTCTTCGAGGCGCGCGGCGGGCAGCTGCATGGCTTTCGCTTTCGCGATCCAGTCGATGGTTCGTCGGCCCGACCCGGGATGGCGGTGACGCCGCTCGACCAGTGGATCGGGGCAGGTGACGGCGAGACGGCGGCTTTCCAGCTGGTGAAGGCCTATGGCGATGGCGCGGCGGTGGAGCGGCGGCCGGTGGTGAAGCCCGTGGCGGGATCGGTTCGCGTCGCGCGTGACGGGGTGGAGCAGACGGGTGGGTTTTCCGTCGATGCGGCCACCGGGATCGTCACCTTTGCGCCCGGTCATGTGCCGGACGAGGGCACGGAGATCCGGGCGGGTTTCGACTATGACGTACCCGTGCGGTTCGACACCGACCGGATCGAGATCGATCTCGAAGCCTTTCGGGCCGGGCGCATTCCCTCCATTCCGCTGATCGAGGTGATCCCATGAAAAGGCTTCCTGAAGCGCTTGCCGCCCATATCGCGGCCGGCGAGACGACGCTCTGCCGCGCCTGGCGCGTCACCTGCCGGGACGGTTTTCGGCTCGGGTTCACCGAACACGACCAGCGGCTCGACTTCGCCGGCACGGTGTTCGAGCCGGGCACCGGCTTTGCAGCGACCGAGGCCAGTAGTGCCAGCAGCCTCGCGGCGCCGGGAGCTGAGGTGCGCGGCGGATTTTCGAGCGAGGCGATCACCGAAGCCGATCTCGCTGCCGGGCGTTTTGACGGGGCGCGGGTCGAGTGTTTTCTGATCAACTGGCAGGCGCCGGAAGAGCAGCACGCGCTTGTTACGGTGCAGGAAATCGGCGACGTCAGCCGCGCAGGTCCGGGGTTTTCGGCGGAGCTTCGCAGCTTTGCCCATCGTCTGCAGCAGGCGGAGGGGCGGATCTATAACAGGCGCTGCGATGCCGATCTCGGCGATAACAGATGCCGGGTGGATATGAGCCTGGCGAACCGCAGGGTCTCCGGCGTGATCGCAGATGTGCTCGCGGCCGACCGGCTGACGGTCTCAGGCCTGCCGGGTCTGGGCGAGGGGCATTTCCGGCTCGGGCATGTCAGGTTCGACGACGGCCCTCTTGCCGGCAAGCGGCTGGCGATCGAGGAGAGCAGTGCTGTGGTGGGTGGTCTGATGACGCTGAGGCTGTGGCTGCCGCTTGAGGCGCGGCCGGCCGAAGGGGATGCCGTGACGCTGACGGTCGGCTGTGACAAGAGTTTTGCAACCTGTCGAGCTGTCTTCGGCAACTCGCTGAATTTCCGCGGTTTTCCGCACGTGCCAGGCAGCGACTTCGCCTATTCCTACGTCACCGGAGACAGCACCCATGACGGCGGGGTGTTGTATCGGTGAGGGCTCAAAGACCCTCGCCTTGAAGGTGGGTGGCGGACCGAAGGTCCGGGGTGGGGTGAGCGCCACTTGCTCCCTAGGTCTCACCCCCACCCGCCGCTTTGCGGCGACTTCCCCCCTCAAGGGGGCGGTGGGTAGCCGCTGGGTGCCTGGCACAACATTCCCCCAAGCATGAAAGGACTGTCCCGATGAAGATCATTTGCCCCGACGGAAACGGTTATGCCTATTACGTTCAGGCGATCGACGAGAGCCGCTATACCAGGGCGAGAGGTGTGGAGACCTTCATCGTCAAGACCGGCGATTACTGGAACGGCCCCGAGGGCAGCGATGCCGAGAATTTCCGCGAGCGCTGCGAGGCGCGGGTGACGACGGAAGATGCGATCGGCTCCACCTGGCGTTACCAGTTTCACCTGCAGATCCCGCAGGACTATCCCGAATACAGCCCGAAGCAGACGCTTGGCCAATGGCATAACGGGTCCTATGACAGTGTCTTCAATCGCTATGAAGAGGGTGTCTTCACCATCTGCCTCAACAATAAGGAAGCTGGCAGTTTCGTCGAATATCAGACGCCGTTGAACAAGGGCGCATGGAATACCTTCGTCTACACCTTCACCTGGCATGCGAGCCGCGGTGCGATTGCGGCCTCGGTCAATGGCCGGACTGTGGTGAAGGAGACGGGCATCCCGCTCGTGCCGGCAGCCACTCAGTCGATGTACTTCAAGTATGGGCTTTATCGCAACATGCGTGAGGGCCTGGTCGGCCCGGTCCAGCAGGCGAGCTATCGGCTGGTCAGTCGGGCCGCGGGGTGAGGGCCAAGAGGCCGACGCTTGCGCCCCCTCTCCCCGCTTGCGGGGAGAGGGCACCTCAGGGTGAGGGGAAATGCTGGGGTATGCCGGACGATGAGCTTCCGCGCTTCAATCCTCGAAGTCCGCATCAAACGGCAGATCCGGCGGACGCATGCGTCCGTGACGGATCGTGACGATGACGATGCGGTCGGCTTCGATAACGTAGTCGAGCAGATAGTCGCCGATGACCAAGGTTCTACCGCCCGGAACGGGCAGGCTTCTGCCAACCGGGCCGGCTTCAGGATGCGCGCCAAGCACGAGCCTCGCGTCCGAGATCCGTGCGATGAAGGTTTTCGCCGCCGCCGGGCTTCTGTGCTGGAGGTACCGGATTTCCGTTCGAAGCCAGCTTGCTGCCGATTTCGAAAGGACGACGCGCATCAGGCGACCTTATCGGATGCGATGCGCTGGAGGTCTTCGAGGACCTGGTCGATGTCCTCAACTTGGCCGGCGGCCACCTCTTCGAGGCCCTGTCGATAAGCAAGGATCTCCGCCCCCTCCTGCTGGAGGTAGGTTCTGAGCGCACGCACGATGACCCAGCTGCGCGAGCGCTCGGTCGCCTCCGCGATCGTCTCGATATCGGCGAGGACATCCTCGGGGATCCGGAGCGTAATCGGATCGGAAAGAGGTGGTTTGGTCATCGTGATCCTCCAGTAAAAGCGTAATACCTTGTAATACGGATTTGGTGATGATTGAAGGGGCCTCTCGGGAGGAGGCGGGCCTTATCCTGAGGAGCCCCTGCAGAGCAGGGGCCTCGGAGGATCCTGCAGCAGATATGGCCTCGCCCTTCGAGACCCTCGCGGGGCGAGGGCACTTCAGGGTGAGGGGAAATGCTGTTGCTCGCTCTTCGCCTCCATGGCGTCGATGCCTTTCGCACGATCCCACCGCTTCCCAATCCAACCGCCCAAACGGAGCCTCCCCATGTCCGTCAATACATCCGTCCTGGCGATTGCCGGGACCTGGATCGGCACGCCCTATCGGCATCAGGGGTCGGTGAAGGGGGTGGGCTGCGACTGCCTGGGGCTTGTTCGCGGGATCTGGCGGGAACTCTACGGCAAAGAGCCCGAGGTGGTGCCGGCCTATGCGCCAGACTGGGCGGAACGGGCGGGCGAGGAGCGGTTGCTGGCGGCGGCCGGGCGGCATTTTCAAGCCGTGGCCTCCTTTGTAGAGAGCCGGCCGGGCGATCTCGTGCTGTTTCGCTTTCGGCCGCATCTGGCGGCGAAACATGCGGGCATTCTGGCCTGTATGGCTTCGCAAGGGGGCGGCTGTGAGATGGACGCCGACGGGGCGCGATTTTCGGCGGAATACGCTCTCAGTCAACCGCCGCCCGATGCTTTCATCCATGCCTATGAACAATCGGCGGTAACGCTGTCGGCGCTCGTGCCGGCCTGGCGGCGCAGGATTGCCGGCATCTACCGTTTCCCCGAAAGGATCTGAAGATGGCGACCATTCTTCTGCAGGCGGCGGGTGCTGCCCTCGGCTCCGTCTTCGGGCCAGTTGGAGCGGCGATCGGCCAAGCGGCCGGCGCGCTTGCCGGCAGCATGATCGATCGGAGCCTGCTGTCGGGCACCCGCGAAGTGAACGGAGCACGGCTGTCTTCGGCGCGCATTTCAGGCGCCAGCGAAGGCACAGTCATTCCGCGGCTTTATGGCACTGCGCGGCTGGGCGGCACGCTGATCTGGGCGACGCGCTTCGAAGAGGAGACGGTGACCGAGCGGACAGGGGGCAAGTCCTCCGGCGGCACGCGCACCACGACCTATCGCTACTATGCCAATCTGGCGCTTGGGCTTTGCGAGGGGCCGATAGCGGGCGTGCGCCGCGTCTGGGCGGACGGGCGCGAACTCGACACGACCGAAATTGAGATGCGCGTCTATCGCGGGACGGAAAGCCAGCCGGCCGATCCGCTGATTGCGGCCAAGCAAGGGGCGGACAATGCGCCGGCCTATCGGGGGCTAGCCTATGTCGTCTTCGAGCGGCTGCCGCTCGATGATTTCGGCAACCGCATTCCGCTGATCCAGTTCGAGGTGATCCGACCGGTCGGCGCGCTGGAGGAGAAGATCCGGGCGGTGACGATGATTCCGGGCGCGACCGAACACGGGTATGCGACGGTGAGGATCTCGGATGCGCCGAGCGAGGGCGCGAAACGCTGGCTGAACCGCAACACGCTTGTTGGCGCGACGGACTGGCAGGCCTCGCTCGACGAATTGCAGGCGCTTTGCCCTGATCTCGAAAGCGTGGCCCTGGTGGTGGCCTGGTTCGGCACGGATTTGCGCGCCGGTGATTGCCGGGTGCTGCCGGGGGTGGAGGTCGGCTACCGCAACGAGGAGAGCCGGCCCTGGAGTGTCGCCGGCCTGGCACGGGGCGATGCCTATGTGGTGTCGCGCCACAGCGGTGGTCCGGCCTATGGCGGCTCGCCGAGCGACGAAAGCGTGATTGAGGCGATCAGGGACATCAAGGCGCGCGGGCTGAAGGTGACGCTCTATCCCTTCGTGCTGATGGACATTCCCTCCGGTAACGGCCTGCCCGACCCCTATGGCGGGGCAGAGCAGGCGGCCTATCCCTGGCGTGGGCGGATCACGGCCTATCCTCCCGGAAGCGACAAGACGGCCTCGGCGCGGGCGCAGGTCTCCAGCTTCGTCTACCGCGGTGACGGTTATCGCCGTCTCGTCTTGCATTATGCGGCGCTTGCCGCCGCTGCCGGTGGTGTCGACGCCTTCCTGCTGGGCTCGGAACTGCGCGGGCTGACCGCCCTGCGCGACGCGGCGAACGCCTTTCCTTTCGTCGAGGCGCTGGTGGCGCTTGCCGGTGAGGTGCGGGGGCTGCTCGGCGGCGGGACGGCGATTTCCTATGGCGCCGACTGGACCGAGTATTTCGGCCATCAGCCGGCGGATGGCTCGGGCGACGTCTTCTTCCATCTCGATCCGCTGTGGGCGAGCCCTCACGTCACCGCCGTCGGCATCGACAACTATATGCCGCTCGCCGACTGGCGCGACGAGGATCTCGAGGCGGAAAGCCCGGATGGTTTCACCGGAGCCGACGATGCGGAGGGATTTGCGCGGACGCTGACATCGGGCGAGGGCTTCGACTGGTTTTATGCCAGCGAAGCGGACCGCCGCGCACGGGTCAGGACGCCGATCACCGATGGCGCCTATGGCAAGCCCTGGGTCTTCAGGTTCAAGGACCTGAAATCCTGGTGGGAGAACCCCCATTTCAACCGGATCGGCGGCGTCGAGCAGGCGAGCCCGACGGCCTGGGTACCCCGTATGAAGCCCTTCTGGATGACCGAAGTCGGTTGCGGCGCGGTCGACAAGGGGTCGAACCAGCCGAACATCTTCGTTGATGCCAAATCGGCCGAGAGCGGAAGGCCGTACTTCTCGGCGGGTGCGCGCAGCGACAGCCAGCAGCGTCGGTTTCTGGAGGCGCATCTCGACCACTGGGCTGGCAGTCTTCTGCCGCCTGATATGGTCGATCCATCGCATGTCTATGCCTGGACCTGGGACGCGCGGCCCTATCCGGCCTTTCCGCAGAATACGGCGCTCTGGGCAGACGGATCGAACTGGCGAACGGGACACTGGCTGAACGGCCGCCTGGGTACGGCGACACTGGCCGACACGATTGCGGCGATCCTCAGGGATCATGGCTTTTCCGATTTCGACGTGTCGGAAGTCGCGGGCGATCTCGGCGGCTATGTGAAGGGGGATCTGACCTCGGCGCGCGACCTGATCGAGCCCTTGCTCGACCTCTTCCAGATCGACGTGATCGAGGACGCCGGACGGTTGAAATTCCGCACCCGGCCGACGGCGAGCCTGGCTGCCCGCGAGATCATGGTTCTTGCCGACATCGCCGATCGTCCGCTGTGGAGCGAGACGCGCGGCCATGACAGCGATTTTGCCTCCGAGGCGCTGGTGACCTTTTACGATCCAGCGGCGGAGTATGTCGAGGCAAGCGTGCGCTCGCGCAAGGTGGAGGCCGCGACCGATCGGCAGCTGGCACGGGACTTGCCGGCGGCGATGCCGGAAGAGACTGCACTTGCGGCCGCCGAAGGCTGGCTGCGTGACAACCGGCTGGCGCGGCGCACGGTTCAGCTGGCGCTCGGGCCGCAGGAGATTGCGGTCGAGCCGGGTGACGTGCTGCGCTTTCCCGAAGGACCGGACGGGCGATTTCTGGTGCAGGGCATCGAGGAGGGCTTCGAGCGTCGCCTGACGCTGAGGGCCTTTGCCGGCAAGGTCTCCGCACCCGTTCCGGTGGTCGAACCCGGACGGGTGGTCGACGGTGGCGGTGCGGCCGGCTTTGCGCCGGTCGTGCAGTTTCTCGATCTGCCAAGGCTGGAGGGTGCAAGCCATGCCGGTGACGCGAGCGTTTCGGCATATGGCCGTCCCTGGCGGCGGCTTGCGGTGTCGAGCTCACCTGAAGTGGAGGGCTATCGGCTGCGGCTGACGCTGGATCGGCCAGCGACCCTGGGACGGCTTGTGGAGCCGCTTGCCCCGGGGCCTGTCGGACGCTTCGACTGGGCGAATGCCCTTGTGGTCGAGGTGCTCGCCGGGGCCTTTGCATCCGCGAGCCGCATGGCTGTTCTCTCCGGCGCAAACCGGCTCGCGGTCCGGGCAAATACAGGCGGCTGGGAGGTCATCGGCTTTGTCGAGGCCGAGGAGGTTGCGGTCGGACGCTTCCGGCTGACGGGCCTTTTGCGCGGGCTGGGGGGCACGGAGGACGCAGTCGTGGCCGGTGCCGCAGCCGGGGCCGAGGTAGTGGTTCTCGACGAAGCGGTCCGGTCGCTGGGGCTCGGAAATGCCGAACGCGGGGCCGCACAGAACTGGATCCTCGAGCCGATGGGGCTCGTGACGGAGCTTTCGGGGCCACATGTCTTTGCCGGCGGATTGCGGGCGGAGACGCCGCTCTCGCCAGTGCATGCGAAGGTGCTGCGGCAGGCCGCGGGCGATCTCGCGATCACCTGGATCCGGCGCAGCCGTATCGAGGCCGATGCCTGGACAGACGGGGAGGTGCCGCTCGACGAGGCGCAGGAGTGCTACCGGCTGGAGATCCTTGATGGCGGCATGGTGCTTCGAGTGGTCGAGGTGACCGAGCCCGCCTGGACCTATGCCGTCGCCGATGAACTGACAGATTTCGGCGCGCCGCAGACGGCGCTTGGCCTCCGCATCCGCCAACTCGGACGGCTGGCCGCCGGCCTGCCGCTGGAGGCTGTGGTTCCCGTCGATTGAAAACCATTCAACAGGAGGATGACATGCTGGAGATGAAACCCTGGTATCAGTCGAAGACCGTCTGGGGCGCCCTGATCGCGATCGCTGCCCCACTTCTCGGCAGGGCCGGACTGGAACTCGGCGGCAATGAGCAGGCTGAAATTGCCGAGGCATTGACGACGCTTGCCGGCACGGTCGGAGGATTGCTCGCCCTCTACGGTCGGCTGACGGCGACGAAGGGCGTGGGTGGGTGAGGGTATCCTGTGCCGATCTTTGCGAAGTAAGGAATTTACATTACTTTGTGACGGCAAATAGGGCCGGCACGATGAACAAGATTTTACGCAAGGTGAGCACGATCACCGACAAGGGACAGACCACCATCCCAAAGCCGATTCGAGAGGCGCTTGGGGTCGGTTACGGCGGACGCATCGCCTTCAGCCTGGACGAAAAGAACAGGGTCTATGTCGAGCGGGACGATGACGAGCAGGACGATCCGGCCTTGGAGGGTTTTCTTGATCTCCTTGTCCAGGACATGACCGCTCGTCCCCACGATGCTTTTGTCGAGCTTCCTGTCGGACTTCGCGATCGCATCGCGGCACTCACGCACGGCGCCGATGTCGACCTCGACGCTCCCATCGACGGCGATGTCGAGCTTTGAGACATGAACACGGTCAAGGGCTGGATCATTCGTGCACATCCCCTGTTTCTCGACCAGCTCGAACGACTGACCCTGGCTGTCGAGAAAGAGGCACTGAAGAAGCCTGATGCGTTCAAAAGTGGTGCCAATTTCAAGCTTTTGGCCGCGTTGGAAAAACTCGTATTCGAGAGCATTCCGGCTGATCCAACCTTGCCTGTCTTTCGGCAGGGCGGGACCCTGGGATCCAAGCGCAAACACTGGTTTCGAGCGAAATTTGGCAATGGGCGCTTTCGGTTGTTTTTTCGATACAATTCGACTGCGCGCGTTCTGGTATTTGCCTGGGTCAACGATGCAGACACGTTGCGCAGCGATGCATACGCAGTGTTTCGAGCGATGCTCGACGACGGCAATCCGCCTGACAGCTGGCAGCAACTTCTCGAAGCTGCGTCCAGTGCCACGGCTGAGAAGCGTCTGGGCGAACTGACGGGACGATCGCAGACACTGATACATGGGGAGAAATGACGGTAGATCGGGCATGATCTCTACCCTCTCGCCACGCATTCATTTGCCATTCAGACGCCTTGCGGTACATAATTTGTCAAAGTGGACGTCATCCAAGAAGAAGCAGCAATGGCATCTTTCATGAAATACGCGGGCCTGGCATTGGCCGTGACCGTGGCGGCTCTGCCGGCGACGGTGGGCGATGCCGTGGCGGCGGATTGCAGACAAGCCGCGGAACGCGTGGTCGCCGAAGTCGGCGGGCAGTTGCTTTCCGTGCACGAATCGGGCGGTGAATGCGTGATCGTCGTGCTTGTTCCGGGCAACGGCAACGAACGGCCGCGTAAGGTCACCATGCGGGTCGCCGAGTGACCGGCCTCCGGGATTGAAGAGCTTTCCGCACCGAGGGGTGAACGCATGCGCATTCTCGTCGTCGAAGACGATGTCAATCTGAACCGCCAGCTCGTCGAGGCCCTGCAGGAAGCGGGTTATGTCGTGGACAAGGCTTTCGACGGCGAGGAAGGTCATTTCCTCGGCGAAACCGAACCCTATGACGCCGTCATCCTCGACATCGGCCTTCCCGAGATGGACGGCATCACGGTGCTTGAGAAATGGCGCGCGGCAAGCCGGCTGATGCCGGTGCTGATCCTGACGGCGCGTGACCGCTGGTCGGACAAGGTGGCCGGCATCGACGCAGGCGCCGACGACTATGTCACCAAGCCTTTTCATGTCGAGGAAGTGCTCGCCCGTATTCGCGCCCTGATCCGCCGAGCGGCCGGGCATGCCTCGTCGGAGATCGTCTGTGGTCCTGTCAGGCTCGATACGAAGAGCTCCAAAGCGAGCGTCGACGGCGTGACGCTGAAGCTCACCTCGCATGAGTATCGTCTGCTGTCCTATCTGATGCACCACATGGGCGAGGTCGTGTCGCGCACGGAACTGGTCGAGCACCTCTACGACCAGGATTTCGACCGCGATTCCAACACGATCGAGGTCTTTGTCGGCCGTCTGCGCAAGAAGCTCGGCGTCGACATGATCGAGACCGTGCGCGGGCTTGGGTATCGTATCCAAGCGCCGGCGAAATGAAGATCCGCTCGCTCACCGCGCGCGTCCTGCTGCTCGCCACCCTCTGGTCGGCGCTCGGTCTGGTCACGATCGCGGTGGCCATTTCCACCCTATACCGCCAGGGTGTCGAACGCGGTTTCAACAACCTCCTGCGCGCCCAGCTCTACAATGTCGTCAATTCTGTCTCCATCGGCGATGGAGACAGCCTGACCGGTTCGCCGGCGCTGGGTGACCTCAGGTTCTCCCAGCCGTCGACCGGCTGGTACTGGCTGGTCGAGCCGCTCGGCAACTATGCTACGGCACCGCTCGCCTCCGCCTCGCTCGGGGTGGCGAACCTTGCCGTCCCCGACGTGGAAGTGACGCCCTTCGACCAGAATTACGAACGCTATTACGAAATGACGGATGATGTCGGCAACCAGATAAGGGTTGCTGAAACTGAAGTGGTGCTCGACGACCAGGGACGGGCGGCGCGCTTCCGCGTTTCGGGCAATCTTCAGGTGGTCGAGGACGAGATCGCCTTTTTCACAAGCCGTCTCTACGCCGCTCTCGCCGTGGTTGGCATTGGCGGGCTGATCGTCAACGGTCTTGCGATTCTCTATGGCCTGAAACCGCTCGACCGCGCGCGCCGGGCGCTGGAGCGCATCCGGCGCGGTGAGGCCGAGCGGATCGAGGGCGATTTCCCGAGCGAGGTCCAGCCGCTGGCCAACGAAATCAACGCGCTGATCGACAGCAACCGCCGCATTGTCGAGCGCGCCCGCATGCAGGTCGGCAATCTCGCCCATTCCCTGAAAACGCCGATCGCCGTTTTGCTGAACGAGGCGCGGACGCTGGAGAAGAACCCCGCCGACGTGATCGCGACCCAGGCCGAGGCCATGCAGGCGCAGGTAAGCTCCTATCTGAACAGGGCGCGGATCGCAGCCCAGCGCGACAGCGTGCTGGCCCGCACCGAGGCGCAGCCGGTGCTCGAGCGGCTGGTCCGCGTGATGCGCAAGCTGAACGCCGATATTCTCTTCGAACTCGATGTAGCACCAGACCTCACCTTTGCGATGGAGCAGCAGGATGTCGAGGAGGTTGTCGGCAACCTGCTCGAAAACGCCTCGCGCTTCGCCCGAACCAAGGTCGTCACCCGTGCCGTGATGACGGCCCGCGATGGTGAGCCGACCGACGGCCGGCGCGGCTGGATCGAGGTGGTGGTCGAGGATGACGGGCCGGGGCTCGCCCCCGACCAGATCGGCGAGGCGCTGAAGCGGGGCCGAAGGCTCGACGAGAGCAAGCCCGGCACGGGGCTCGGACTGTCCATCGTCAAGGAGATTTCGGGGGAATATCAGGGCTCTTTCGGCCTCTCGCGCGCCGGCATCGGTGGGCTTCGCGCACAGTTGATCCTACCAGCTGTGACCAAGGACACTGCGTGATTGATTTTCCTGTGAAATTACATAGGTGTATAAGATGGCCTTGAGCCGGTTGAAGGCCGTCATCCGCATCGCGCGAACCGGTTGGCCTCGACCACAGAAATCGACGGGACTTGGAACGGTCTGATGGGTGTGAAGCACTTCGGGATATTGGCAGCCACTGGCCTCGTGTCGCTCGCGCTTGCGAGCTGCACCACATCGAGCGGTGGACGCAGCGCAGCCGCAAATTCCGCCGTCTATATTGCGGCGCTTCAGGGCGGCATTGTCTCGCGCACGGGCGTCGAGCTGTCGCGCAGCCAGACGCAGCGGGCGCTCGAAGCCGAGTATCGCGCGCTGGAGGCGGCCCCCGGTGGTCAGCCTGTAGCCTGGGCAGGCGGCGAGGTGCGTGGGGAAGTCGTTGCAGCCGCCCCTTACCAGGTCGGACAGCAGAACTGCCGGCAGTTCGCCCACAAAGTGTTCAGCGACGGCCGTGAGCGTCAGGCCCGCGGGGCGGCCTGCCGCAACCCGAACGGCACCTGGACGCCGTTGAGCTGAGGTGAACCCGGGGCTGCTGATCCGAGGAATTCAATCATTTGAACGCGCCGCCCACTTGACTTGGGTCAAGGCTGGGCGGGTTATGGCGACTTAGAGAATTCTTGCGGCCAAACGCCTCAACTTTGCGTCAGGAGAGGTTTGGCTGTTGGAAAGCACCTGTCCTTGACGTAATTGAGTTTCATGTTGTTCTGGATCATCTCCGCGCTTCTGACGGTCCTTGTTGCCGTCGTCCTGTTGTCCCCCTTGCTGCGGGCCTCGGCCCGAGCGACGCGTTATGACGAAGGCGAGGCGGCGGTCTATCGCGATCAGCTGCGCGAGCTGGAGCGGGACAAGGCGCAAGGCCTGATCTCGGCAGACGATGCCGATTATGCCCGTGCCGAAATCGGCCGTCGTCTCCTGGCGATTGCCGCCCGCGAAAAGGCGGGCAAAGATGGCGAGCGAAGCGAACTGGCTGAGGTCGTGGCGAAGCCGTCCGCCCGCCGTCGCTACACCTGGTCGCAAGCCTTCATCCTGCTCTGTCTTCCCGTAATCGGGCTTGCGGGCTATCTGGAAATCGGCAGCCCCGGTACGCCCGATTCACCGCTCGCAGCACGCATGGAAAATCCCGGCGACGACGTCGATCTGCTCGTCGCCAAGGTCGAGCAGCATCTGGCGGGCAATCCTGCCGACGGCAATGGCTGGAACGTTCTGGCGCCCGTCTATTTTCGTATTGGCCGCTTTGACGACGCCGAGCTTGCCTATCGCAATGCGATCCGCATTCTCGGGCCCGATGCCGAGCGTATGAACGGGCTCGGCGAAACCGTTGTCATGCGCAGTGACGGGATCGTCACTGATGACGCCCAGATGGCCTTTCAGGCGGCGCTGAAGCTCGACCCCAACAATCCGCGTGCCGACTTCTATCTGGCGCTCGCGCTCGAGCAGTCCGGTCGCCGCGCAGAGGCGCTCACGGCCTTCCAGAATATCGCCAAGGCCTCGCCGCCGACGGCGCCCTGGATGCCGCTGGTCAACCAGCACATTGCAGCCAACAGTGCCGGCGTTCCGCTTGTCGATCCGCCGGCACAAACGGCGACGGAAGGCGGAGCACAGGCTCAGAACCCCGCAGCCCCGGGCAACCCGACGGCAGAAGACGTTGCCAATGCCGGAGCGATGTCGGAGGCTGATCGCGGCGAGATGATCCGCGGCATGGTGGCGAGCCTCGATGCACGGCTGAAGGAAGATCCCAACAATTTCGAAGGCTGGATGCGGCTCGTCCGCTCTTATGCGATGCTGAAAGACAAGGAACGGGCGGAAGCCGCGCTGGAGGAGGGCCTGAAGACCTTCCCGGCTGCAGGCGCCGAGGGCCAGCAGTTGCTCGCCATGGCGAGGGAACTTGGCCTGTCCGTTGAGGAGGTGAGCCAATGACCCGCAAACAGAAACGCCTGGCCGTGATTGGCGGTGGCATGGGGTTCATTCTGACCGCCGTGCTCTTGGTGATGTTCGCCTTTGGCCAGTCGATCGCCTATTTCTATGTGCCCAACGATCTTGCCGAATCCGATGTCCAGCCGGGCACGCGGATCCGTCTTGGTGGGCTTGTCGAGACGGGTTCGCTGGTGCGCGGAGAAGGCTCAACGGTAACCTTCACCGTGACCGACACGCTGAGCCAGCTGCCCGTGACCTATACCGGCATCCTCCCCGATCTCTTCCGCGAGGGGCAGGGGGTCGTCGCCGAAGGTCGCTTCGAGGGCATGGGCAAGGTCTTCGTCGCCGATACCGTTCTCGCCAAGCATGACGAGAACTATATGCCGAAGGACGTAGCGGACCGTCTGGAAGCGCAAGGGGTTGAACTGAGCGGCAAGGAAAAGATCCAATGATCATCGAGCTCGGCCATTATGCTCTCGTTCTGGCGCTCGCCACCTGTCTCGTCGTCTCCATCCTGCCGGTGATTGGCGCGCGCCGCGGCGATGCGGCGATGATGGCGGTGGCGACCACCGGCACCTATGCGCTCTTCCTGCTCGTGGGCTTTTCTTTTGCGGTGCTCACCTACGGCTACGTCGTGTCCGACTTCTCGGTGCAGAACGTCTACGAGAACTCCCATTCGCTGAAGCCGATGATCTACAAGATCTCCGGCGTCTGGGGGAACCACGAAGGCTCAATGCTGCTCTGGGTGCTGATTCTCGCCTTCTTTAGCACCATGGTCGCCTTTTTCGGCACCAACCTGCCGGACCGTCTAAGGGCGAATGTGCTGGCCGTGCAGGCCTGGATCACCGCGGCCTTCACGCTCTTCATCCTGTTGACCTCGAACCCCTTCATGCGCCTTTCGCCCATTCCGGCGGAGGGGCAGGACCTCAATCCGGTCCTGCAGGACATCGGTCTCGCGATCCATCCGCCGCTGCTCTATCTCGGCTATGTCGGCTTCTCGGTCTGTTTCTCTTTCGCGATCGCTGCGCTGATGGACGGTCGCATCGATGCCGCCTGGGCGCGCTGGGTGCGGCCCTGGACGCTGGCCGCCTGGGTCTTCCTGACCGCCGGCATCTCGATGGGCTCCTACTGGGCCTATTACGAACTTGGCTGGGGCGGCTGGTGGTTCTGGGATCCGGTTGAAAATGCCTCGTTGCTGCCTTGGCTTGCCGGCACGGCGCTCCTGCATTCGGCGCTTGTCATGGAAAAGCGTGACGCGTTGAAAATCTGGACGGTGCTGCTCGCCATCATCGCCTTCTCGCTGTCGCTGCTCGGCACCTTCCTGGTGCGCTCGGGCGTGCTGACCTCGGTGCATGCCTTTGCCACCGACCCGACGCGCGGCGTCTTCATTCTCGGCATTCTCGTCATCTTCATCGGCGGCGCCTTCACGCTCTTTGCGCTGCGTGCGCCGCTACTGAAGGCCGGCGGATTGTTCCAGCCGATTTCGCGTGAGGGCGCGCTTGTCCTCAACAACCTGATCCTGACGGTGTCCACCGCCTCGGTTCTGATCGGCACGCTCTATCCGCTGCTGCTCGAGACGCTGACGGGCGAGAAGATCTCGGTCGGTCCGCCCTTCTTCAACATTACCTTCGGGCTTCTGATGATCCCGCTTCTGCTGGCGGTGCCGTTCGGGCCGTTTCTGGCCTGGAAGCGTGGGGATCTGCTCGGCGCCTTGCAGCGTCTCTATGTGGCGGCGGCACTCTCGCTCGTTCTCGGCCTTGGCCTCTGGTACGCCCAGAATGGCGGGCCTGTGATGGCGGTGGGCGGTCTCGCACTTGCGTTCTTCGTCATGGGCGGTGCGGTCTCCGATCTCTGGTATCGCGCCGGTTTCGGAAAACACCCGATCGCCACGGCCTGGGCGCGGTTGAAGGGCCTGCCGCGCTCCGCCTTCGGCACGGCGCTCGGCCATTTCGGCGTCGGCGTCACAATGCTCGGCGTTGTGGCCGTGACCACGTTTGAAACGGAAGCGGTGGTCGAGATGAAGCCTGGCATGACAGTGGAAGCCGGTGGCTATGTCATCACCTTCGATGGCCTGCGCGCTGCCAACGGTCCGAACTACACCGAAGACCAGGGGCATTTCACCATCCGCGAGGGGGGTGTCGAAGTGGCCGATGTCTGGTCGGCGAAGCGGCTCTACACGGCCCGCCAGATGCCGACGACGGAAGCCGGCATCGTCACGTTCGGCTTCAGCCAACTTTATGTCTCGCTGGGTGACCCGATGGCCGATGGCGGCATTGTCGTGCGTGTCTGGTGGAAGCCCTGGATCCTCTGCATCTGGTACGGCACGATCGTCATGATGGTCGGTGGTGTCGTGTCGCTGTCCGACCGCAGACTGCGGGTCGGTGCGCCGAAACGGGCCAAGGTGGCTGCAAAGCCGGTGCTGGAGGCTGCGGAGTGAGTGCGGTGAACAACCCCTCCCCAACCCCTCCCCACAGGGGGGAGGGGCTTTTGCGCCGCGTGTTGCCTCTGACGACGAAGCAAGCAGCGTCCGCACGTATTCTCCCCCCTTGTGGGGGAGATGGCCGACAGGCCAGAGGGGGACTTCGGACCGCATTCCTGATGCTGGTCCTTCTGTTCACCCCCATGCACGCCTTGGCCGTTAACCCGGATGAAGTGCTCGCCGATCCTGCTCTTGAGCAGCGGGCTCGGGCGCTCTCTGCTGAGCTGCGCTGCATGGTTTGTCAGAACCAGTCGATCGATGATTCCAATGCCGAACTCGCACGGGACCTGCGCGTCGTGGTGCGTGAGCGGTTGGTGGGTGGCGATAGCGACGAGCAGGTGCTCGACTATGTCGTGTCGCGCTACGGGGAATTTGTACTGTTGAAGCCGCGGCTCAGCATCCGCACGATCGGGCTTTGGGGCGCACCGGCGGCACTCGCGATCATCGGGCTGATCGTGGCTGTGGTCTACACGCGCCGGCGCGCCGTGCAGCCGGTGGCAAAGCTTTCTCCGGAAGAGGAAGCGCGGCTGGGGAAGTTGCTGGATCGGGAGTGATCACGCAGTCGGCTGCGGGACGAAATGCCAAGGCTTGTGTGCTATAGAGGCACGATGAACGTATCCAGGCTCACAAGGAACTCGGCTTCGGCTTCGTCTCGCTGAATGACTTTCGTGATCTGCTCCGCGATTAATTCGTTCGCCTCTGCCGACGGAAGCACGATGTCGTGTCCATCGATGTTCAGGAACATGATGCCGGACAGCCATGCTGTTCGCTTGTTGCCCTGTATGAAAGCATGAGCAAGGCTGAGCGCTCACTTGGCCAAAAGATCCATCAGCCGCTTGTGACGTTCATGTTCGAGCCGCACGACATCGTCGGTATCCGGCCTTGGCTTCTCGCCGCGCTTAGCCCTTCGCGTCGGACGTTTTTCCGGCGCTGGCGTGACAGGTTCGATAGGCTTTTTGTCGACGCTGGCCTTATCCATCGGCTCACCTCGTCAGTAACATAACCTTGAGGCGGGCATTTTTCTATATTCGTTCGCAAATCACTGGAAACCCGAGAGCTTTTCGTGGTCTGTGAGGTTTGCGACGACCTTCGCTGCGCCGTGATGGGGCGACTATCCTGTTCTGCCCCAAAGATTACGAAGAATTCATCTGCCGTACAGTTCGCCGTAACGTGACGCCCCCTATATCTCACTTCATCCACCGCTTCCCACCGCCGGGTTGTCCGGCGGCTCCAGTCAGAAGAACAGATGAAGGTAGATCAAATGTCCGAGAACAAAGGTCGCTCCCTCAAGACGATCCTCAAGACCTCCACCGCCGCGAGCCTTGCCGCTATGATGCTGGCGACCGCTGCTCCCTTCGCCGCGGTTCCGGCGCTCGCCGCACCGGTCGAAGTGAACGCGCCGCAGGTCCCGAGCTTCGGCGATGTCGTGCAGGCCGTCTTGCCGGCCGTCGTCTCCGTCCGCGTCCAGTCGAACGTTCAGCCGGCATCATCAGACGAAAGCAACTTCTCCTTCAATTTCGGTGGCCGGAGCTTCGAAGATCTGCCGGATGATCACCCGCTGAAGCGCTTCTTCCGCGAATTCGGTGGCCCCGGCATGGAAGGTGGTCCGCGTGAGCGCGGCCCGCGTGCTGAGCGTGGCGAAGGCCGCCTGCGCCCGACCTCGCAGGGCTCCGGCTTCTTCATCTCCGAGGACGGCTATATCGTCACCAACAACCACGTCATCGACGATGGCGCCGCTTTCACCATCGTGATGAACGACGGCAAGGAATATGACGCCAAGCTCGTCGGCAAGGACAGCCGTACGGACCTTGCGCTGCTGAAGATCGACGCGCCGGACACCAAGTTCACCTACGTAAAGTTTGCCGACGACGAGAAGGTCCGCGTTGGTGACTGGGTCGTCGCTGTCGGCAACCCCTTCGGTCTCGGTGGCACGGTCACCGCCGGCATCATCTCCGCCCGTGGCCGCAACATCGGCTCAGGCCCCTATGACGACTACCTGCAGATCGACGCAGCGGTAAACCGCGGCAACTCGGGTGGTCCCGGCTTCAACCTGAACGGCGAAGTCGTCGGTATCAACACCGCGATCTTCTCGCCCTCGGGCGGCAATGTCGGTATCGCCTTCGCGATCCCGGCCTCGGTGGCAACCGATGTTATCGCCAAGCTGAAGGAGACCGGTACGGTGTCGCGCGGCTGGCTCGGCGTACAGATCCAACCGGTGACACAGGACATTGCTGACAGCCTCGGTCTTGCCGAAGACTCCGGCGCGCTCGTCGTGGCGCCGCAGGCAGGGTCTCCGGGCGAAGCAGCCGGTATCAAGCAGGGCGACGTCGTGACTGCCGTCAATGGCGACCCGGTCAAGGACCCGCGTGAACTTGCCCGCCGCATCGCAGCCTTTGCCCCAGATACCACAGTTGATGTGACGTTGTGGCGCGACGGCAAGGCGACCGAAGTCGAGGTCAAGCTCGGCGAGTTGCCGGCAGACCAGGCCGCGAGCGCAGGGACCGAAAATGACGCCGCACCCGCTCCGGACGTCGAGCAGGAACTGTCGGGCCTCGGCCTCTCAGTTCGCCCTGCCGACGGCGGCACGGGTCTCGCCATCATCGATGTCGATCCTTCGAGTGACGCCGCCGACAAGGGCCTGAAGGCCGGCGAGACGATTACCTCGGTGAACAACCAGGAGGTTTCTTCGGCAGCCGAGGTCCAGAAGGTTCTGGAGCAGGCGAAGAAGGACGGCCGGACCCGGGCGCTCTTCCAGGTCGAATCGGAAAGCGGCAGCCGCTTCGTGGCGCTCCCGATCAACCAGGGCTGATTGTAATGTGACGAAGGGCGCCGGCGGTCGAGGACCGGCGGCGCCCTTTGTCGTCTCCGGCGGTTGCGACCGTCGTGTGTCAGGAAAGGACAAAGCATGGGGATCGCGGAACAAGGACAGCCGAAGTCCGGCGAAACCGGCTATACGCTGGCGGATGCCGCGGCTAATGTCGTGCGCATGAAGATACTTGTCATCGAAGACGATCTGGAAGCTGCAGCCTATATGACCAAGGCCTTTCGCGAGGCAGGCATCGTCGCCGATCATGCGAGTGACGGCGAAAGCGGGCTCTTTATGGGCACCGAAAACGCCTATGACGTGATGGTGGTCGACCGCATGCTGCCGCGCCGTGATGGACTTTCCGTCATCAGCGAGTTGCGCAAACGCGGCATCGACACACCCGTCCTGATCCTCTCCGCACTCGGCCAGGTCGATGACCGGGTCACGGGCCTGCGCGCCGGTGGCGACGACTACCTGCCCAAGCCTTACGCATTTTCAGAGTTGCTCGCCCGCGTCGAGGTGCTTGGCCGCCGCAAGGGCAAGCCCGAGCAGGACATGGCCTACCGGGTGGGCGATCTCGAGCTCGATCGGCTCTCTCATGAGGTGAAGCGCGCCGGCAAGGAGATCCTGCTGCAGCCGCGCGAATTCCGCCTGCTGGAATATCTGATGAAGAATGCCGGCCAGGTGGTGACCCGCACCATGCTGCTCGAAAACGTCTGGGACTATCACTTCGACCCGCAGACCAATGTCATTGATGTGCATGTCTCGCGGCTGCGTTCGAAGATCGAGAAGGATTTCGACCGGCCACTCCTGAAAACCGTGCGCGGCGCAGGTTACATGATCAAGGACGAAGGCTGACATGCGGCTGAAGTCCCGTCTCGGGGTGCTGGTCAAGTCCACGGCAGTCCGCCTGTCTGCGCTCTACATCATACTCTTCGCGCTCTGCGCCGCTTTCCTCGTCTTTTACGTAACGGGGCTCGCCGAGCGCATCCTCAACAACCAGACCCGTGATGCGCTCCGCCAGGAAGTGACCGAAATCCAGGGCGCCTTTGAGCGCGGCGGCATCAACCAGCTCTTGCGCACCATGGAACGCCGCGCCCGCCAGCCGGGGGCGAACCTCTATGTGATCGCAAGCCCCAGCGGCGAGATCCTCGCCGGCAATGTCGCCTCGCTGCAGCCTGGTGTCTTCGACGAGGAGGGCTGGACCGATTTTCCCTTCCGCTACCAGCGATACACCGACAGCGGCGGGGTGAAACGCCACCTGGCGACGGGCCATGTCTTCATGCTCGACAATGGCATCCGGGTGCTTGTCGGTCGCGATCTCGGCGAACCCGGCAAGCTCAGACTTCTCGTGCGCCAGGCGCTGATGGTGGCGCTGTTGATCATGGGTATCGGCGCCGTCGTCATCTGGTTCGCCATCGGCCGCAATGCGCTGAAACGCATCGACCGTGTTTCGGAAGCGAGCCAGAAGATCATGGCCGGCGACCTGTCCCAGCGACTGCCCGTATCGGGCTCCGGCGACGAGTTCGATCGGTTGTCGTCGTCGCTGAACGGCATGCTCGGGCGTATCGAACAGCTGAACGAGGGGCTGAAGCAGGTTTCCGACAACATCGCCCACGACCTGAAGACGCCCCTGACGCGCCTGCGCAACAAGGCGGCCGATGCGCTGAACGAGGATGATGCGAATGCCCGAAGGGCAGCGCTCGAGACGATCATCGGCGAATCTGACCAACTCATCCGCACCTTCAACGCGCTGCTGATGATCTCGAGGGTGGAAGCAGGCTCGATTGCGGCCGAACTCTCCGACATCGACATCTCCGCGATTGCCGCCGACAGTGCCGAGCTCTACGAGCCGGTGGCGGAGGAGGCGGGGCAGACGATGATCTGCGAGATTTCGCCGGGCCTGTCCGTGCGCGGCAACCGCGAACTGGTGGGACAGGCGATCTCCAACCTGATCGACAATGCCATCAAATATGGCGGTCAGGGAGAGGCAGGCTCGGAAATCCGTGTGCGCGTTTCGCGGGGGGCGGATGGTGTCGAGATTTCCGTCTCCGACCAGGGGCCAGGGGTGCCGGCCGACAAACGTGCCGAGGTGGTGAAGCGTTTCGTTCGACTGGACAAGAGCCGGTCGAAGCCGGGGACAGGCCTCGGGCTGTCGCTCGTCGAGGCGATCATGGCGCTTCATGGCGGCCGGCTGCAGCTGACGGATACCCGCAGCCATGCCGATTATCCCGGCTTGACCGCGACCATGGTTTTTCCCGGGATGAGGTCGTAACCTTACCCGGCTGGAGATTCGCTAGAAATCTTGGCCGGGAGAGGAGACGCTGATGGGGAACGGCAGGACGAGCAGATTGTCCGATGTGGCAGAGGGCGTGATCCGTCCGCTGAACCAGACGGAGCTCAAGGCGGCCACCGGTTTGCTCAAGGATCTGACGAAACAGGAGCCGGCGCTCGCCGAGCATCTTGCGGCCGAAGGGCCGCTGCGCAGCTTCATCCTCGCGGCTTTCACACTGTCTCCCTACCTGCGCGATATCGCCAACCTGAAACCGTCTCTGCTGCTCGAAGCTGTCTCGGCGCCGATCGAGCCGCAAATCCTCGACGCGGTCGAAGAGGCGCGCTCTGCCTGGAGGCCTGATGCATCCGGTGCCGTGCCCGGCGAGCCGGAGGTCATGGCGGGGCTGCGGCGCGCCAAGCGCAAGGTGGCCTTTCTGACGGCGCTTGCCGATCTTGCCCGGGTCTTCACCGCCCGCGACACCACGGCCTGGCTGAGTGCCGTGGCAGACGCGGCTGTTGCCGCGACCATCGACCACCTGCTGTTGTTGGGCCATGAGGCCGGCAAGCTCACCCTCAAGAACCGCGATAACCCGGCTGAAGGCAGCGGGCTGATCGTGCTCGGCATGGGCAAGCACGGTGCCCGAGAGCTCAACTATTCCTCCGACATCGACCTAGTGATCTTCTACGACCCGGACGCCGGGATCCTGAAAGACCCTGACGATGCCATGGAGACCTATGGTCGGATGATGCGTCGTCTGGTGCGCATCCTGCAGGAACGCACGGCCGACGGTTACGTCTTCCGCACCGATCTTCGCCTCAGACCCGATCCGGGCTCGACGCCGCTTGCCGTGCCTGTCGAAGCGGCGCTCATCTATTACGAGGGCAGGGGACAGAACTGGGAGCGCGCCGCCTTCATCAAGGCGCGGCCGGTGGCCGGCGACCTGAAGGCAGGCGAGGGTTTCCTCAGGGAACTCGTGCCCTTCGTTTTCCGCAAATATCTCGACTACGCGGCCATCGCCGACATCCACTCGATCAAGCGCCAGATCCATGTGCATAAGGGCCACGGCGCAATCGCGGTCAAAGGCCACAACGTCAAGCTCGGCCGCGGCGGCATCCGCGAGATCGAGTTCTTCGCCCAGACGCAGCAGCTGATCGCCGGCGGCCGCATGCCGGATCTGCGCTGCCGCCCGACCGAAGAAGCGTTGAAGGCGCTGGCCTCGGCGCGATGGATCGATGAGCAGACGGCGGAAGAACTGACCGACTGCTACTGGTTCCTGCGCGATGTCGAGCACCGCATCCAGATGGTGCATGACGAGCAGATGCATGTCCTGCCGGAGACCGAGGCCGAACTGAAGCGCATTGCCTTCATGCTGGGCTTCATCGATACGACGGCATTCTCTCGGGCATTGGAAACGACGCTGAAGACCGTCGAGAAGCGTTACGCACGCCTGTTCGAAAAGGAAGAGGGCCTGTCGAGCGCGACCGGCAATCTCGTCTTCACCGGCCAGCAGGATGATCCGGACACGCTGAAGACGTTAAAGGGTCTCGGCTTTGAGAGGCCCGAAGCGATCTCCGGTGTGATCCGCACCTGGCACTATGGACGCTACCGGGCGACGCAATCGGTCGAGGCCCGTGAGCGGCTGACCGAGATGACGCCGGATCTTTTGAAGGCCTTCGGCGAGAGCCGGCGGGCAGACGAGGCACTTCTGCGCTTCGACAATTTCCTCTCAGGGCTCCCCGCCGGCATCCAGCTCTTCTCGCTGCTCGGCAACAATCCCGCCCTTCTCGACCTGATGGTCAACATCATGGCAGCCGCCCCCAGGCTTGCCGAGATCATCGCAGAGCGGCCCCATGTCTTCGACGGCATGCTGGATCCGGGGCTTCTGGTCGAGCTTCCCACCCGCGACTATCTCGGCAAACGGCTGAAGAGTTTCCTCTCCAGCGCGCGCCACTACGAGGAAATCCTCGACCGGCTGCGCATCTTTGCCGCCGAACAGCGCTTCCTGATCGGCATCCGTCTGCTCACTGGCTCGATCGGCGGGGCTCAGGCCGGCCACGCTTTCACCGACCTTGCTGACCTCGTCATCGACGAGGCGTTGAAGGCGGTCATTGCGGAGATGGAGGCGGCGCATGGCAAGATCCCCGGTGGCCGCGTGGCGCTGGCCGGCATGGGCAAGCTCGGCTCCTTCGAACTGACGGCAGGATCCGACGTCGATCTAATCCTGCTCTACGAGCATGACGACGATGCCTCGGAATCCGATGGTGCAAAGCCGCTCGATCCGGTGCGCTACTATACCCGGCTCACCCAGCGACTAATCGCAGCGCTCTCCGCCCCCACGGCAGAAGGCGTGCTCTACGAGGTCGACATGCGGCTTCGCCCCTCCGGCAACAAGGGCCCGGTGGCAACCAGGCTCCGCGCCTTTGCCCGCTACCAGCGCGAGGAGGCCTGGACGTGGGAGCACATGGCGCTTTCGCGCGCCCGGATGATGTCCGGCGACGCGGGACTGGTGGCGGAGGCAGAGCGCATCATCGAAGAGGTGTTGTCAGCCCCGCGCGATGGCGCAAAGACCGTCAAGGACGTCCTGGAAATGCGAGCCCTGATCGAACAGGAGAAGCCTGCCAAGGGCATCTGGGATCTGAAGCTCATTCCCGGTGGCCTTGTTGATATCGAATTCATCGCGCAATATCTGGCGCTGGTGGCTCCCTCCAAAGGCCACCGCGTGCGCACCAACGAATTGTCCACGGCGGACGCGCTGAAAGCACTCGGCACGCTCATTGACGCCAACGATCTCGATATCTGCCTTTCGGCGCTCAAGCTCTACACGGACCTGTCGCAGGTCATTCGCCTCTGCATCGACGGCCCCTTCGATCCCGCCAATGTCCCGGCCGGCCTGACCGACCGCGTGGCACGCGCGGCGGAAAGCCCCGACATGAAAACGGCCGAGGCGGAAGTGAAGCGGCTGTCCAAGTCGGTGAGGAAGGTGTTCTCGCGGGTGGTGGCGTAGCGATCAGGTTCGTGATCGCAAGGTCGCGCAAAACAGATCCGGCCCATACAAGGGCCGGAAACCAGGTCTCGTATTCAGTGTGTGCCGGCGTTCACGCGCGCCGCTTGAAGCTCTGGGCGATGCTTACATCCGGGATGCGCATCGAGACCACCGTACCCTGGCCCTCGCGGGAGCGGATCTTCAGCGAGCCGCCATGCAGGGCGACGAGCGAGCGGGAGATGGCAAGGCCGAGGCCCGAGCCGCCCTTCGACTTGGCATATTGGCTTTGCACCTGTTCGAAGGGATTGCCGATCTTGTCGAGTGCGCTCTTCGGGATGCCGATGCCGGTGTCGACGATCGAGACGAGCACGGCGCCTTCGACCTTGCGGGCACGAAGCGAGATCTTGCCACCTTCATCGGTGAATTTCACGGCGTTGGAGAGGATGTTGAGCAGGATCTGCTTGATGGCGCGTCGGTCGGCGACGAGCGAGAGGCTGGCTTCGACGCGCTGTTCGACGGTGATGTTCTTTTCTACCGCCGGGACGGCGGTGAGCCGCATGCTCTCTTCGATCAGCGGGCAAAGATCGATCGTCTCGCAACGGATCTTCATCTGGCCGGCCTCGATCTTCGACATGTCGAGAATGTCGTTGATGACGTTGAGGAGATGCTTGCCGCTTTCGTGGATGTCTTTCGCATATTCCTCGTATTTCGGCGAACCGACCGGACCGAACATGCGGGCCAGCAGGATTTCCGAGAAGCCGAGGATGGCGTTGAGCGGGGTCCTGAGCTCATGGCTCATATTGGCGAGGAATTCCGACTTTGCCTTGTTTGCGGCTTCCGCGCGCTGCTTTTCGGCGAGATATTTCTCGTTGGCGTCGGAGAGCTCGGTCTTCTGGCGCTCGAGGATCTTCTGCGAGGCGGAGAGGTCGCCGATGGTCGCCATCAGCCGGCGTTCCTGGTCGCGCAGGCGCTCCTGATGACGCTTCAGAAGCGTGATGTCGGTGCCGACGGAGACGAGGCCGCCGTCACGGGTGCGGCGTTCGTTGATCTGCAGCCAGCGTTCGTCGGCGAGCTGTACTTCCGAGGTCCGCGAATTGGTGCCGTCATCGGCGTCTGCAATGCGGCGCTGGATGATCGGCTTGCCGGCCGCAGCGAGCACCAGCGAACGCTCCTTGCCGGGGACCAGCACGTCGTCAGGCAGGCCGTAGACCTTCTGGAAATGGCCGTTCCAGGCAACCAGCTTGTCGTTCTTGTCCCAGAGCACGAAGGCTTCCGAGGTGCATTCGATGGCGTCTGCGAGGCGCTGGTCGGCTTCGGCGTAACGCTGGGCGAGGCGATGCTGCTCGGTCACGTCCATCGCAATGCCGATGACATGCAGATCGCCGGTGTTGGAGCAGATGATCTGGGCGCGGGCGCGCATCCAGACATAGTGGCCCTGGGCGTGGCGCATGCGGAAGATCTGGTCGATGTGACGCGAGCTGCCGCGGCCGACCGAGCGGGCGAGCGCATAGAGATTGCCATCGTCGGGATGCATCAGGCGGGCGGCATCGGCGAATGCCAGCGGCTGGGTCGAGGGCGTGAGGCCAAGCATGTCGTACATCGAGCGCGACCAGACCAGCTTGCGGCTTTCCAGATCGAAATCCCACAGGCCACAGCGACCGCGGGCGAGCGCCGTTTCCACCCGTAGGTTCGATTCGAGGAAGGTGTCATCCGCCTCGCGGGCCCGCTTCACCTGGTAGAAATAGGCATAGAGGATGACGAAGAGGATGACGGTGATGCAGGTGAACAGCGTGACGTTGAGCGACAGCTCGCGGCGCCAGAAGTCTTCGACCGCCTGCAGCGAATGAGCAGCGACGATCATCGCGCCATCGGTGCCAACAGGTGTGAAGATCGCGTGATGCGGCACGCCGTTGAGATCCGTTTCGATCGCGCCGGTGCGGCTGCCGGATTTGCGGATGGTCATCACTTCCGGCAGCAGGCTGACAAGCGTCGAGCCGACTTGGCCGACTGCTTCCGGTGACGCGCCGAAGACGCGGCCGGTGGGATCGACGAGCAGGACAAAGGCGCCGTTGGCAAAATGCTCGCGGTCGAGATAGGTGGCGAGGCGTTTCTCCGCCTCTGTGCGATTGCGGGTTTCGAACAGTGTCGGCTGCGCGCCGAGCGCGGCATTGACCGTGGCTGAGATCAGAGCTGTCGATTGCCGAGCGGCTGCGGTCATACGCTGGTGTTCGTTGACGATGCCAATGGTGCGGGCGAGCGCTACCACGGCCAAAAAGGCGAGAATGAGAATCGGGATTGCCCGGCGCAAGATCGTCTCGATCCGCCTTGAGCGGACGGATACCCTGTCCTGTTCCGCAACGGCCGAAGACGAACCGAAAGACCGTCGTGCGAGCCGCGCGAAGAATCCAACCATGTCCGAAAATTTGATGCGCAGCCGCTCATCGGCTGCGGTGACCCGCCGCGCGTCCAACATCGTCCCTGCCTCTGTCCCTCGTGTGATTCGAGCGCCGCTTGCTCGAATCTGACGCCAAGGAATCATGACCGATTCGCCTTGTCCAGAGCCGGTGCGTAAACAAAATATTAACCCATTGCTCCGACTCCGCTTTTTTATCAGCGGAAGTGCAAGAGGCTGAATCTGATGGAAAATTGGCCGCCGTTCGGCGGCCCGAAAACGCCCGGGGACGAAAAAAAGGCGCCGGTTTTCGCGGCGCCTTTTGCATCGGATCGGTTGTATCGATCAGCCCTTGAGGATGCGGTCGACGATGTCGCGCACGTCGGTCGAGAGCGTGGTCGAGCCTTCGATGCTCGCAAGCGCCGCACGGGCCTTGTCGCCACGGCCGGGTTCGAGCAGTCGCCAGGACCGCATGGCAGTCAGAAGGCGGGCCGCAAGCTGCGGATTGCGCGGGTCGATCGCGAGGATCTGCTCGGCGAAGAAAGCATAGGCTGCGCCGTCCGCACGGTTGAAGCCGGTCGCATTGCTGAAGGCGAAGGTGCCGATGAGCGATCGCACGCGGTTCGGATTGGTCGGCTGGAAATGCGGGCTGGCCATCAGCGCCTTCACCCGGTCGAGGCTGCCCGCACCCGGGATCGTCGCCTGGATGGTGAACCACTTGTCGAGCACGAGTGCGTTTGAGGCGAAGCGGGTCTCGAAAGCAGTGAGCGCCTGTTTCGTCTCCCCCGCATCCGGGAAGCGATGGGCGAGGATGGTGAGCGCCTGCGACAGGTCCGTCATGTTGTCGGCGCGCCCGAACGCTTCCGCCGCCAGTGCCGGGGAATTCTCGGCGAGCGTCAGGAAGGAGAGGGCGATGTTCTTCAACGCTCGTTTGCCTGCACCTGTAGCGTCCGGCGAGAAGGGCTCGGAGGCGGAGTGTGCGGCGTAGAGCGTGCGGAAGACGTCCGTACCAGACGTCGCGATCGCCAAAAGCACAGCCTGGCGGCCGGCATGGATGGCATCGGGATCATTGTTGCCGCCGATTTCGCGGGCGATGTCGGCTTCGCTCGGCAAGGTGAGGGCCTGGGCGCGGAAGGCTGGCTCCAGCGTTTCGTCCGCAGCAACGGCAAGCAGCACGCCGACGAAAGCGTCGCTGGTGGTCACAGAACCGCCGTCACGGGCCTTTTTCGCCGCATCCGTCAGAGCCGGCAGCGCAAGGTCGGTGATTGCCTGCCAACGGGCGAAGAGGTCACTGTCGTGGCGGGCGATATGGCCGCGATCTTCGGCGCTCTGCGAGAAGTGCAGGGTGACCGGGGCCGAGAAGCCACGGTTGAGCGAAACGACCGGGCGGCTGGTGATGCCGGAGAAGGTGAAGGTCTGGGCGCGCTCGGTCAGATGCAGCACGTCGCCCGTAACATCGCCACCGGCGATCGACGAAGCTGTGGCCTCCGAGCCGTTTTCCGCGATCAGCGCGAAGCGAAGCGGGATGTGCATCGGCTCCTTGCTGCTCTGGCCAGGCGTTGCCGGGATCATCTGCTCGAGCGACAGCGTAAGCGTCTTGGCACCGGCGTCATAGGCAGAGGAGACGGTGATCTGCGGCGTGCCGGCCTGGTGATACCAGAGCGAGAATTGTGTGAGGTCGCGGCCGCTCGCATCTTCGAAGCATTTGACGAAGTCTTCGACAGTCGCGGCATCGCCGTCATGACGCTCGAAGTAGAGGTCCATGCCCTTCTTGAAATCGTCGCGGCCGAGAATGGTCGCGATCATCCGGGTCACTTCGGAGCCCTTCTCATAGACCGTCGTTGTGTAGAAGTTGTTGATTTCGCGATATTTGGTCGGGCGCACCGGATGGGCGAGCGGACCGGCATCTTCCGGGAATTGCTCGGACCGCAGGTGGCGGACTTCGGCGATGCGCTTGACCGAACGTGAGCGCATGTCGGCCGAGAATTCGTGGTCGCGATAGACGGTGAGGCCTTCCTTCAGGCAGAGCTGGAACCAGTCGCGGCAGGTGATGCGGTTGCCGGTCCAGTTGTGGAAGTATTCATGCGCGATGATCGCCTCGATATTCGCGTAGTCCTGATCGGTCGCGGTCTCGGGGTCGGCGAGCACGTACTTGTCGTTGAAGATGTTGAGGCCCTTGTTCTCCATGGCCCCCATGTTGAAGTCGGAGACGGCAACGATCATGAAGATATCGAGATCGTATTCGCGGCCGAAGACCTCTTCGTCCCACTTCATCGAGCGCTTTAGCGCATCCATGGCATAGGCCGCGCGCGGCTCCTTGCCGTGCTCGACATAGATCTTCAGCGCGACTTCACGGCCGGACATGGTGGTGAACGTGTCTTCGACAATGCCGAGGTCGCCGGCGACCAGCGCGAAGAGATAGGACGGCTTCGGATGCGGATCGAACCAGGCGGCGAAATGCTTGTCCGGGCCGAAGCCGGCGCCGCCCAGGAAGTTGCCGTTCGACAGCAGGAGCGGGTTGGCTGCCTTATCGGCGATGATGTTGATCGTGTAGACGGCGAGCACATCCGGACGGTCAGGGAAATAGGTGATGCGGCGGAAGCCCTCGGCCTCGCACTGGGTGCAGTAGATGCCGTTCGACCGATAAAGGCCCATCAACTGGGTATTGGCCTCCGGATTGATCATCGTCACAACGGTGATCTCGAAGGGCGTGGATTCCGGCAGGTCGCGGATGGTGAGGCTCTCTGGCGTCGCCGTGTAGCGTGACGGGTCCATCTCGATCTGGTCGAAGAGCAGGCTCGTCATGGTGAGGTCGTTACCATCGAGCACCAGGGGGGCTGCCGCATCGACACCTTCGCGCCGATGGAAGATCAACCGGGCTTCCACCTTGGTTTCCGTCGGGTCCAGTTCGAAGGTCAGATCAACCCGTTCCAGAACGAAGTCGGTGGGGCGGTAGTCTGCCAGATGAACGATCCGGCCCGTGTCTGTGCGCATAATGTGTCCTGGTCGCTACGGGGTTCGCCACCAAGGCACGGCACGAGCGATTGGGCTCGCGACCGCCTGGGGTCGAGTTGTCGCGATGATTGCAGCAATTTCTGAACGATTGTTAAAACACGAGTTATTTTTACGATGCTCTTGATCGTGGAGCCGATTTTCTTGGGTTTCACGGCCGCAGTGGCGCTTCAAATCCAAGAATAGTCACCAGAATATCTTTGATAATACCGGCCGGAATACGGGCTCCATCATCGTAACCGGAGTTGCTGGCGCAGCGTTTCGTCGCCGTCCATCGTCTGGATAATGACACCGGACCAGCCGAGGCCGTCATAGTCCTCATAGCCGAGGGTCTTTGCGAAGGCGACGATGGCACCGCTCTGATCGTAATAGCTGCCTTTGGCGAGCTGTTCGGGATTGTTGAGCGCGAAATGAGTGTAGATCCGCTCTGGACGCGATGAGGCGATCACCATGTTGTTGCCGTCGAGCAGCAGGACCTCGGTCTTTTCGGCGACCTGCGGCGCCAGGTTCGCCTCCTTCTCGACGATGGCCTGGCCCTGGGCCTTCCAGTCGAAGAAGACGCCGAGCGTGCCGAGAAGTGCGCCATCGCTGCGGCCGCCTTCCCGGATGCCGGTTGCGTAGACGAGAACGTCGCGATTGTCGTGCACCAGGCTGCGCTTGACGGTGTCGACGATATAGTCGTCACCGTTCTGGCAGCTGCGGGCTGCCCGAAACCAGGCTTCGTTGGAGAGATCGCGGTCCTTGAGGCTGCGGTGATGCCGGGGATTGGCTGCGGCGATGACCTTGCCGGCGGCATCGGTCATGACGAGATCGAGATAGACCGTGTAGAACCGGTTGATGACGCCGAGCCGCGCGGCTGCATGCTGGGCTCGTTCGGGCGAGGGCTGTTCGACTGCTTCCCACAGGGCGCTGTCGGTTGCCCACCAGCGCACATCCGCCGTGCGCTCGAAGAGATTGCGAACGATGAACTGCACGAGCGTCTGGGCAAGGTCGATCAATCTCGCGCCTTCCATCTGGTCGACGAGATCATCCGCCATGGTCCGGCTTTGCCGGATGCGTCCAAGCACGTTCTCCTGGAAGCGCTCTGCGGTTTCTCCCGCACCCTGGGCGAGACGCTGAACCTCGTTGGCGACGACGGCGAAACCTTTGCCGGCCTCACCGGCACGCGCCGCCTCGATCAGGGCATTGATGGCAAGAAGGCGGATCTGGCGGACGATATGGGCGTTGTCGGCGCTGAACTGCTCGAGATCGGTGCCGATACTCTCGGTGACGAGGCGCATGGACCGGGGCGTGGCGCGGATCTCTGAAATGGAATTGGTCTGATATTCGGCCTGCGGCATGACGCCAAACCCCGGTTTGAAAAAAGCGACCAGAAAAGACGGCACGGCGCCGCAATAATATGACTTATTGACAGGAAAGATAATTTCCTCGTTTGAACGGTCGGTTAACGTTGGATGGCCAGAAACCCGGTGTTTCCAGGCCATATCTGGGTCTAACCTCCCGATATCTGCACCAGCGCCGCACTTGCGCGGAGCGGGCGGGCATGCATGCTAGACGGCAGCCCGAGTCCACGGCGACGTCGTCGCTTGCTCAAAATCCCTGTGCGATTGCGCATAGCCTGCCCGCAAGAATCTGATCGCCATGGCCTTCGCCGATCCCAATCCTCTCCGCGGCATCGTGCTGAAAGTCTGCTCGGTGACCGTCTTCGTCGCCATGCAGACCTGCATCAAGCTTGCAGGCAGCGGCATTCCACCGGGCCAGATCAGCTTTCACCGGTCGGCTTTCGCCATCGTGCCGATCCTCGTCTATCTCGCCTGGCGCGGCGAGTTGCGGCAGGCGTTCCAGACAGACAACCCGGTCGGCCATGTGAAGCGCGGTTTGCTCGGCGTTTGCGCCATGGGGGCAGGCTTCTATGGGCTCGTCCATCTTCCGCTGCCGGATGCGATCGCCATTGGCTATGCCATGCCGCTGATTGCCGTCGTCTTTGCAGCCATCTTCTTGAAGGAGACCGTTCGGCTTTATCGCTGGACGGCGGTCGTGATCGGGCTTGTCGGTGTCCTGATCATTTCCCTGCCGAAGCTTTCGCTGTTCGGCGAAGAGGGCTTTGGCTCCGAAGCCGCCGTGGGCGCGCTCGCCGTGCTGGTATCGGCCATCCTCGGGGCAGGGGCCATGCTGCAGGTCCGCCAGCTGGTCCGCGAGGAGAAGACCTCGACGATCGTTCTCTTCTTTTCGCTGACCGCAGCCCTTCTCTCGGCGATTACCTGGTTCTTCGGCTGGGCCGATCTCTCCTGGCAGGGGCTCGGTCTCCTTGCCCTTGCTGGCTTCTTCGGCGGGCTGGGGCAGATCTTCCTGACCGAGAGTTATCGTTTCGCCGATGTCTCGACGATCGCGCCCTTCGAATACTGTTCGATCATCCTCGGCTCGATTGCCGCCTATATGCTGTTTTCCGAAGTCCCGACGATGACCACTCTGATCGGCGCGACCATTGTCGTGGCGGCCGGTATCTTCATCATCTACCGCGAACACCAGCTCGGTCTTGAACGGCGGGCGGCCCGCAAGGCATCCACCCCGCAGGGTTGAGGATCAGGGCCCTGTCTCGGTGATCGGAGAGGCATTGTCGGCGCCCTGCATTGGCAGGATCGTCGCCTGGAAATCGGCCTTTTCTTCCGGCGTCACGTCGTCCGGGCGCCGGGTGATGCGGTAGGCCGCGTAGCCGGCATAAAGCGCAAAGGCCGTTCCGAGGAAGCCGATAAGCGCGGTCGGCCCCAACCATTGCATCAGTGTGCCCGCCATGATCGGACCGGTAACCGTACCCATGCCGTAGAGGATCATGATGGCGCTCGAGAGCGTTACGTATTCATCCGGCTCGGCAAGGTCGTTGGCATGGGCGACGTTGAGCGAATAGACCGGATAGAGCACCGTGCCGACGAAGAAGCCGGCGACATAGAGCGCGGTTGGGTCATCCGCGCCGAAAGCGATCATCATCCCGCAGGCGCCGACGCCGAACAATCCCGAGGCGATCATCACGAAGCGGCGATCCATGCGGTCCGATATGCGCCCGATCGGCACCTGCGAGATGGCGCCTCCGGCCAGGAAGGCAGCCAGCAGTGTGGCGCCTTGCGCCGTGGTCATGCCGATGGTCTGGGAATAGACGCCGCCGAGACTGCCCCAAGTGCCCGACAGTGCGCCTGAAAGCAGGGAGCCGAAGAATGCAATCGGCGACCGGCGGTATAGCCGCTTCAGATCGAAGCGCGCCTCGGCAATCGGGCTGGGGGATTTGGCTGTCGACAGGGCGACGGGAAACAGGGCCAGCGAGAAGATCAGCGCGCAGATGATGAAGAGGTTGGGCCCGTTCACATCGCCGAGCGGCACGATGTATTGGCCGCCGATCGAGCCGACGAGGCAGGTTACCATGTAGACGGAAAACAGGGCGCCGCGATTGTCGTTCGTCACCCGCTCATTGAGCCAGCTTTCGATCAGGAGATAGGCGCCAGCAATGGCAAAGCCGGAAAGACCGCGGAAGATCATCCAGGCCCACCATTCGACAACGAGCGCGCAAAGCAGGATGGAGACGGTCAGGAGCGTGATCAGAGCGCCGAAGACCCGCACATGCCCGACGCGGCGCACGAAGATCGGCGTGACGATGCAGGACACCGTGAAGCCGAAGGTGTAGCCGGTGGCGATCACGGAGATGATGAAGGTCGACCACCCTTCGTTGAGCGATCGGATCGGTAGCATGTAGCCCATCAATCCGAAGCCTGCCATCATCAGCAGCGTCGACAGCATCAGGGTGGCGATGGACGCGAGACTGGACAGCATTGGGCCTCCGTGGGGCGCATTCGGAACGGGAATACTGCCAGTATCGCCGGGCAAGTGAAATGACGAATACGACGCAAGGCGGCGCATTCGCGGACGCCATATCATTCTTCCCTCACGCTTTGGCAATAAGGGATTGAAACGTCGTCAGGAATTCGTTTACCTTCAATTTATCAGAGACAGAGAGACGTGGGACCCAGTGTCCACGTCCGCCAAAGGGATCGAATGGAGACGACGGCGGCGAAAAGAGGAATGGACCGGCACGCAATGCGGTGTCTGATTGCGTCGATTTCCTCCATTGCCGGACAGCTCGGATCGAGGAGGCCGACATGACGCTCTCCTCCAGCGACATCGCCAGTCATCCTCAATTTGCCCACGAATTGGGTGTCTATGCCGGAAAGTTGCGCGGCCAGTTCGATCAGAGCCCGCGGCTCTCGCGCATGCTGGCGTCGCATCAACGCTGGCTGCTCAGCCAGGCGGCCTTTGCGCTGCAGCTTGAATATGATCCCACCCAGCCCGGAAGCGGACTGACGACGACCAATCTCCGCGAAATCATCACCTCGAACAATGCAGCGAGCCGCAACACGGTTTTGAATTTCCTCGACCAGTTGTTGAGCTACAAGTTCGTCCGCATCGTCGGCGATCCGAACCGTCGGCCGAAGCGCTACGAGTCGACGGAATTGCCGACACGCGCGATGTATCAATGGCTGGTGACCAATCTCGAGCTCCTCGACCACCTCGATGGTGGCAATCGGGCCGCTACCCTTGCGGCCGAGCCTGATCTGTTCCGCCTGATCCAGCCCCAGATCGCCCGCCATGCCTGTCTCAATCCCAGTTGGCTGGAGCCTCCGCCGCGCGTGGCGCTGTTCCTGTGGACCGAGGCGGGCGGTCTCGTCATGGATGAGCTGGTGCGCCGCGCGATGGAGCATGCCCCCGGTGACGACGGGTACAATATCGGTCGGATCGATGCCCGTGTCATGGCCGAGCACTTCATGATCTCGCGCACGCATCTGCAGCGGCTTTTCCGCCGCGCGGTGGAAACGGGCTGCCTCTATTGGCCAGATGGCGATCGCAACCACTGCATCCTCAAGCGCGACTTCCTTGAGGAGTATTGCAGCTGGCAGGCGATCAAGTTTGCGATCGTCGACTTTGCATATGAGCGGATCTGCGGGCCTGTTCGCCTGGGAAAGCCTGATCCCCGCCTCGGGGCGGTCGGCGGCTTCTAGACATGGTTCCAGGCTCTGAGCGCAAAAAGGCCCGCGCAAGGCGGACCTGACTAAGCCGTATGTCGTGTAGACCGGATCAGAATCCGAGCGGCTGCAAGGCGCGCTCGATACCACGATCCTGGGCCTGTTGCCGCTTGCGCGCGGCGGTGGACAACTCTTCCGAAGCGCTGACCGCGTGGCCGATCGTGTGCATGGCCTGACGCAGACTGCGGACGGGGTGGAACGAGATGTTCATGGTCTTATCCTCTGCTCTACATGCATATCGATGTGTATGGGTATATCTGTTCATGAATGAACCGATGCCGCAATGCACAATGCGGAAGCTCTGATATGCGTTCCCCGCAAGCCGCCGACTTTTTGTCGATTCGGTTGCCGGGTGGTCAGGTCCGGAATTCGTAAAAGATGCTGGCGGGGCGCGCAATGCGACCGGCGTGACCGGTGAAGCGCGCGCTCAGCTGTTCTGCGGAAACCGCCGCGCTGCTGCGGTTGTAGGGGCTTGCGCTGCGGCCGTGTTCGCCGGCGAGACGTAAGGTCTCGAACTTGCAGTGAATGGGGCGGGTACGAAGGCTCACGATGGTCTTCCTTTAAAAGTGTCCCTCCCACTTTCAGACTCATATATCGCAATGCAGCATAGATTCGGCAACAAACATGGCTGCGATCCTGCCCTGCGCCAAATGCATGGCTGTCTTCATAATTTGTTCATGCTGATGAAAATTTAGCCGTTTTGGCTAGGATTCACGCGTTCGGAGAAGGCGAGCAGATCCACCCAGGCGAGAGACTTGCTGGCGGGGGCGGCGAGCAGTTCCTGCGGATGCAGCGTCGCCATGGCCTGGACGCTATGGCCCCCGGCGCCGATATCACGCCACTTGCCACGCAGGGCGTGGATCGTCCCGGTTTCGCCGAAGAAGAAGCGGGCGGCAAAATTGCCGAGCACAAGGACCAGGCGGGGTTCGGCAAGCGCGATCTGTCGTTCGATGAAGGGCCGGCAGATGGCGGTTTCCGGGCCGGAGGGCATGCGGTCGCCAGGCGGCCGCCAAGGGATGATGGTTGTGATGGTGGCGCTTTCGCGGCTCTGGCCGATGGCAGACAGCATGCGGTCGAGCAGCAGGCCTGCGCGCCCTGAAAAGGCCTGACCCTCGCGGTCGTCATCGGCATTCGGCATGGGGCCGATCACCATGATGCCGGCAGTGCCGGTACCTTCGGCCGTGATGGTCGAGCGCGCCGAGGTTTTCAGATTGCAACTGGTGAAGGCTTCGATGGCAGTTTTCAATTCGGCAAGCGACCGTGCGCTTTCGGCGGCAAAGCGCGCCTCGGCAATCGCATTCTCGTCCGGGATCGCCGGCAATGCAGATCCCTGGGCGGGTTGCGCCCGCGCCGGTTGGCGTTCGGAGGGGGGAGTTGCGCCACGTCCTGGCAGGCTGCGCGCCGGGGCATTAGTGGTTTGTGTGTCTGCGGCTGGGCGTGCCACCTGCCGCGCCGCCTTTTCGGCTGCAAAAGCCGCGATACGGTCGATCGGATCGTCTTCCACCAGCCACTCGACACCGGCCTCTGCATGAAATGCGAGAAGCGCAGCGAGCTCGGCGGAGGACATGTCGCGGGCCTGGATCATGAGGCTGTTCTAGTGCGTTTGGCCGGCGGAAGGCAAATGGAAAGCGTGGGACAAACTTTGGCGACGAGACCTCATCCTGAGGCGGGAGCGCATGCGACCCTCGAAGGACGAGGGCCGGTGATTTTCTGTATGGCCTTGATCCTTTGAGGCCTGCTTCGCAGGCTCCTCAGGATGAGGGAAGATCCAGCATGCGCCGGCAGGGGGGGCGAGCCAGACCGGTTCACGCCACCCACTGTTCGATATCGTCCCGCTCGCCGATTAGAGCCAAGCCATGGGCGATCGACACAAGTTCGCCGCCTGTTTCGATGCGGCTTGCGTCGAAGCGGCGGTGAAAAATGTCACGCACGGCGGGCACGAAGGATGTGCCGCCGGTTAGGAATATCTTGTCGATCGTGCCTGCCTCGGTGTTGCTCCTGGCCAGTACATCGTCGAGCGCCTCTTCCATGCGGACGAGGTCGTCTGCGATCCAGCTTTCGAAATCGCGGCGGGTCACGCGCTTCTCGCCGGCCTTGCCCAGCGGCGCGAAGCTGAAATCGGCTTCCTCCGCTGAAGACAGGGCCATCTTTGTGGCCGAGACGGCCTGATAGAGTGGATAGCCTTCGTCGTGATCGATCAGATCGATGAAAAGTTCGAGTTTCTCCGGCTCTTCCGCCTGACGCACCAGCGACTTGAGGTCGGTGAATTCCTTCAGGGTCTTGAAGACCGAGAGCTGGTTCCAGCGCGAAAAGGCGAGGTAGTAATTGCTGGGAACGTCAAGCAGCTTCCCGAAGCTCTTGAACTGGCTGCCCTTGCCGATTTCGGGCGCCACCAGCTGGTCGATAATGCGGGCATCGAACTGGTCGCCGGCAATGCCGACACCGGACTGGCCGATCGGCGTGGCGCTGAGTTTGCCCGCTTCGGTCGAGAAGCGGATCAGCGAAAAGTCGGTCGTGCCGCCGCCGAAGTCGGCGACCAGAACCGTCGCGTCACGCTTGAGCGTCCGGGCAAAGTAGAAGGCGGCAGCCACCGGCTCATAGACATAGTGGATCTCGGGAAAGCCGAGCCGCGTCAGCGCTTCGTTGTAGCGGGTGACGGCAAGCGCCGGATCGGGGCTGGCACCGGCGAAATGGACGGGACGACCGGCGACAAGACGCTTGGCCTCGCCCGGCCAGCCATCGCCCGCATAGGCCTGCAGGCGCTTCAGGAACACCTCCATCAGGTCTTCGAACTGGAAGCGCCTCGCATGCACCAGCGTACCCTGGAAGAGGGCGGACGCTGCAAATGTCTTGATCGACTGCAGGAAACGACAGTCGCCGGGATTGTCGATAAAGGCACGGATGGCGGCCTGGCCGGCCTCGACCTTCAGCGCGCCTGCTCCGAGCTGTCGATCCTTGAGGAAGGAGAGCGCAGTGCGCATGCTGTCGGATGTGCCGGCCGGCGAGGTGTAGGCGACCGAATGCGTCGCGTCGCTGCTTTCCGCAACGGCGATCACGGTATTGGTCGTGCCGAAATCGAGCCCAAGCGCTTCAGCCATGGCGATCGCTCCCTTGTTGCGTGTGTCGGATGTCTATGAGAGCCGGCGGGCCGACTGTGGTCGGCTATGCCGAGGCATGAAAGAGGGCGCCTGATGCCACATGGGGCGGGTAAGGGCAAGCGACCTTTTTGTGACGTCTGTGATCGGAGCGCAAGTGGCCGCCCAAGTGGGTGCGCTAACACGATCTATCGCATCGGCGGCCACGAATCGGATGGCTCTGGCCGTTGTTGGCGTCTGGGTCTATGGTTGGCGTCGTCCTGGAGATCGACAGATGTCACCCATGCGCATCGCCCTGCATTGCTTCGCTGCTCTCGCCATCCTGATAGGCTTCGTGTGGATCGGGCAGGGCTCGGGTCACTTTCCCTATCCGGCGTCGAGCTTCATGATCGATCAGAGCCCCTGGATCATGTACGGGGCCGTCCTCGCTCTTGCAGGCGTCGCAGGTCTGGTGATGTTGCGTCGGCGATGAAGCCCGCCAGAAACGGCAAGGGCCCACCGGCGGGTGGGCCCTTGAGATCTTCGTGTGGCCGCAGTCAGGCCTGTCGATAGGCCCGGATCGCTTCGGCGACGTCGACAGGCTGGCGCTCGGCACCTGCAGCAAGAGCAGAGGTCGCTGGCGGTTCCGAGGTCTCTGCACCCGAAAGCAGTCCGGCGATGATGCGGGCCTGCGAGACTTCCAGCGCCCGCTCGCGCGCCCTGTTCAGGTTCTGCTCGATCAGCGTGGTCAACTGCTGTGCGAAGTTGCTGCCTTCGGTTTCCCGGGCAACCTGCGGACCGCGATACTCAGCCAGTGCTGCGGCCTCGATCGCATCCTCTTCCGAGATGCGCTCGCTCGCCGGTGCCGTCGTGACCGGGCGGTCGCTTGCAACGGGAGAGGGCGTGGTGGCGGGAGCGCTTGCTTCGGGCGCGGTGTCTGCTTCAGGGCCTGCTTCTGCCTCGTTGGCCGGCGGTGCCGGATCGACAGCATCCGCGTCAGGTTCTTCGGAGCCAGCCGCTGCGTCTTCTGCGACTGTCGCCTCATCGGCAAGGGCCGCGTCGTTGGAAACGGGAGTGTCTTCAGGCGCAGCCTGCGGTTCTGTCTCGGAAGAGACCGGCTCTTCCGCAACCGGTGTGGCTTCCGTCTGAGCCGGTGGCGGCTCTGCGGTCACCTCTTCAGGAGCGCCGCTGTCGTCATCAGCCGCAGGTGATGGTTCTCCGGACGGAGCTGGTTGATAGGTGCCGTCGTCGACATCACCTGGCGCTGCCGCTTCCGGCTCCTGGTGGGACGGCTGAGTGGTTTCGGACGGCGGCGGCGAAGACGTCGAGCCCGTCGTCGTGCCAGACGATGGGCGGGTTGTGGTTCCGGATGAGCCAGAACCGAAAAGAATGGGGGCGAGCATGATGGTCCGCAAGGTTGGAGTGTATGGTCGGCACCCCTAATACAAGCAACGTCTTGAGCGACCGTCGCTTTCGTTCATGCAGTTTATGTCAAATGCCCTTGATAATCAGGGGCGTGTCAGACGTCCTGATAGAGACGTGCTGCCATCGGCGCGATCTCCAGGCCATCGAGCTCATCGTCGAAAATTTCAAGCTTGGTAAGGAAGTGGTCGATGATCCGGCCATAGCTGGCATTGCGAGAGCGCGGGACACGCGCGCGCTCTTCGACGGCTGGCTCGGGTTCGGTCACGAGTGCTGCCGGGTCGAGCGCCAGCAGCATCCGGTCTTCATGTCCGGCATCGGTCATCACGGGAACTCTCATCTCCCAGGTTTCTCACGTTTGAGTAAACCCAAGAGCTTTCCAACCCGTTCAGGCGATCGCTCTCATTTTAGCGAATGCGAATTTGATGCGGGTCGCGGGTCGCTCAGATCGATTTCGCCGCCCCGCCATCGACGCGCAGCATCGTGCCGGTGATGTAGCTCGCTGGACCAGAGCAGAGGAAGGCAGCGGCGGCGGCGAACTCTTCGACGCGGCCGAGCCTTTGGGCCGGGATCGACTTGACCGATGCCGCACGCACTTCGTCCAGCGACTTGCCCTGCTTCTTGGCGTTGGCGCCATCCAGCTCGTCGATGCGGTCCGTGTGGATGCGGCCGGGCAGGATCATGTTGGCCGTCACACCGTAAGAGGCGAGTTCCGCCGAGAGTGTCTTGTTCCAGCCAACCAGCGCACCGCGCAGCGTGTTGGAGAGGGCGAGGTTCGGGATCGGTTCGAAGACGCCGGACGAGGCGACGGTGAGGATGCGGCCGAAGCCTTGCGTCTTCATCAAGGGGGCCAGCGCATTGGTGAGCGTGATAACGCGGACCACCATGGACTGGAAGAAGTTGTAGAGCTTTTCCGCATCCATGTCCTCGACGGTGCCGGGCGTCGGCCCACCGGTATTGTTGACGAGGATGTCGATACCGCCGAGCGTGTGATGGACCGCGTGCAGCATCTGGTCGACGAAATGCGCATCGGCGAGGTCCGCGACCACATAGTCTGCCTTGCCGCCGTCAGCCCTGATGGCCTCGACATTGGCCTTGAGCTTGTCTTCCGTGCGCCCGCAGATGAGGACATGGCAACCCTCCGCCGCAAGCGCCTTGGCGATGCCGAGGCCAAGACCGCGCGAAGCGGCGAGCACGAGGGCGCGTTTGCCGGAAATGCCGAGATCCATGGATGTATCCTTCCCTGTAATGCGATGTGTTTTGCGGCAGTCTATCGGCCCGGGGTCGCGATCGAAACCCCGACGATCTGCGGATCAACCGGTTTCAGAACGGCACCTTGCCCGGGTTGAAAATGTTGCGCGGGTCGAGCATGGTCTTGATCTGGCGCGCAAGCGCCTGTTTCACCGGATCGACGTGGGCGAGATAGGCGGCACGCTTTTCGAGGCCAACACCGTGTTCTGCGGAGAAGCTGCCGCCCGAGGCGCGGATGCCATCATAGACCGCCGCCTCGACGGCCGCCTTCAGATCAAGGGGCAGGGGCCCGGCAGCCGCGATTGCGATATGCAGGTTGCCGTCGGCGATGTGCCCGTAAACATAGGCCTCGAAACCGTCGCCGATCCCTTTAAGACGCTCAGTCAGTCTGGCGACATAGTCGTCCAGGGCGGAAGGCGGCATCGAGACGTCGAAGGACGGCGCATTCGGGAATTCAGCGAAGTAGAAGCCCGAATCTTCGCGCAGGTCCCAGAAGCGGCGCGCCTGATCGGAGGACTGGGCGATGATCCCGCCCTGAAGCTCGGCCTCCTCCCAGATCTCGGCGAGTTCTGCCTCGAGAAGCGCTGTTGCGGCCTCTGCCGTCTCGCCGGAGACTTCCAGCAGCAGCATCGGCGCCTCGTTCTCCAGCCAGGACAGATCCAAGCGCTTCAGCGCTGCGTGATCGCGCACATAACGCGGCCACATCATCTCGGCGGCTTCCAGCTGGAGCGCCGGATGGCGCCGCAGACGCGCGGCGACCCGCAACCCGCGGCTTGCATCGGGCACGCCGAGGAGCGCCACGGCCCGATGCGGGCGGATTGTCTCGACTTTCAGCACGAGCCGCGTGACGAAACCGAAGGCACCTTCGCTGCCGATCAGCAACTGCTTGAGATCCGGCCCCGCCGAGACCTTTACCACCCGCGTCAGGTCTGAGAAGATCTCGCCCGAGGGCAGGACGGCTTCCAGGCCCAGGATTTGATGGCGCATCACGCCATTGCGGAAGGCGAGGATGCCGCCGGCATTGGTGGCAGCCATTCCTCCGATCGTCGCCGAACCACGCGAGCCGAGATCGATGCCTGTGGTCAGCCCATGCGGGTCCAGTGCCGTCTGCAGGGCCTCCAAGGTGACGCCTGCCTCCACTTCGACCGTTTCCTCGTCCGGATGAATTGCCAGCACCCGGTTAAGCCGGGCGCTGGACAGAATGATTTCACCCGCATGGGAAACGCCGCCGCCGACGAGCCCGCTGACCCCGCCTTGCGGCACGATGGCAACGCGGTTTGCCCTGCACCAGGATACCAGCGCCGCGACCGCTTCCGTCGATGCCGGCTGCGCCATCACGCCAGCATTTAGGTTCGCCTGGTCTTCTCCGGGATGGCGACCAGCAAGCGCCTCGGGACCGAGGATTCGGAGGTCCGGATGGAGGCCGTCAAGTGCCGAGGTGAGGTCGAGGGGCGAGAAGGTCGAATGCAAAGACATGGGGCAACCTGAACTGTTCGCGGCTTCTTCGCCTGAAAATCCGGTCGCCGCAAGGCGCACGATGGCTCTTTGCGCCCTCACCAGTCCCTTAGAGTTCTGCCGGAAATCCGGGTGCCCGCAGATCGGTGCCGGTTGCATCTTCGAGAAGTTTCACGACCTGCGACGACCATGCGTCGCCGCCATAGGTCGAGCGGGCTCGAATGAAGGTCTGCAGCGCATGGGAGGCAAGGTCGAGAGGCACGCCGAATTCGCGACCGAAGCCGAGCGCGAAGCCGAGATCCTTCACGGCGAGATCCATGGTGAAGTTGATGTTGTAGCTGCCGTTCAGGATAACCTGGCCCTCGGTCTCGTGCACGAAACTGTTGCCGGAGGAGGCCTTGATGATGTTGAAGGCGTCGGTGAGGTCGATGCCGCCCTTCTTCGCCAGCATCAGGGCTTCGCCTGTCGCGATCAGGTGGATGAAGGCGAGCATGTTGGTGATGACCTTGATCACGGCAGCCTTGCCGAGCGGGCCTGCGCGAAAAATCTGCTTTCCCATCGCCTGGAAGGCCGGCAGGTGCAGATCGTAGAGGTCGGCATCTCCGCCGATGATGACGGTGATTTCGCCCGAGGCTGCCAGATGCACGCCGCCGGTGACGGGCGCTTCGAGCATGCGCACGCCGGCATCGGCCGCGATCTTGCCGAGACGCAGGACCTCCTGTTCGTCGAGCGTACTCATTTCGATCCATGTAGCACCCGGCTTCAGGCCTTTCAGAATGCCGCGCTCGCCGGTCAGAACGCGTTCGCTGACCTTGGGCGAGGGCAGACACGTGATCACCGCATCGGCGACCTCGGCCACACTTTGAGGATCCGCGGCAAACTTGGCGCCGGCAGCCACCAGCTCCTTGGCATTGTCGGGATCGAGATCATTGACCACGACGGAAAAGCCCGCCCGGACCAGACTGCCGGCGAGATGGCGGCCAAGATGACCGAGCCCGATGAAACCATATGTGAGTGCCATGTCGTCGTTCCCCTGCTGGCGTTTTGGCAGAGACTGCGACAAAGCGGTAAAGGGTTCAAAGGTAGATTTAGGCCTGCGACAGGATTTGACGCAGGCGGAACAGGGCGCCGCACTTTTCGTCGGGAGGGAGAAGCAAAGTCCGGATGGCGGTGGATGCGCCACAGCAGCGAAATCGCCGCATTGACCCTTACGTACACGTAAGATATTCTCACGCTTCACACCGCCCTGCCGGAATTTGCGCCTTGGCGCGTCGCGCTTCGGCTCGACAATCCGGTTGGGTTTTGTCAAGGAGGAAGGCGGAAAGCACCGCCTGGCGAGGAATGACGAATGAGCACCGAGATGGAACTGCCTGAACGCGAAAGCATGGAATTCGACGTTGTGATCGTGGGCGCAGGCCCGGCTGGTCTCTCGGCTGCGATCCGGCTGAAGCAGGTCAATCCGGATCTGACCGTCGTCGTGCTGGAAAAGGGTGCGGAAGTCGGCGCGCATATTCTCTCGGGTGCCGTGGTCGATCCCATCGGCGTCGACAAGTTGATCCCCGGCTGGCGCGATGAAGCCGACCATCCGTTCAAGACGGAAGTCACAGACGACCAGTTCCTCTTCCTCGGTCCGGCCGGCTCAATTCGTCTTCCCAACATGCTGATGCCGCCGCTGATGAACAACCACGGCAATTACATCGTCTCGCTCGGCAATGTCTGTCGCTGGCTCGGCGCCCATGCGGAAGCGCTCGGCGTCGAGATCTATCCGGGCTTTGCAGCTTCCGAAGTGCTCTACAATGATCAGGGCGCGGTGATCGGCGTCGCTACCGGCGACATGGGCATCGAGAAGAACGGCGAGCCGGGGCCGGCCTATACGCGTGGCATGGAGCTGCTCGGCAAATATGTGCTGATTTCGGAAGGCGTGCGCGGCTCGCTCGCCAAGCAGCTGATCGCCAAGTTCGATCTCGCGCGCGAGAGCGATGTGCAGAAGTACGGTATCGGCCTCAAGGAACTCTGGCAGGTCAAGCCCGAGCACCACAAGCCGGGTCTGGTCCAGCATTCGTTCGGCTGGCCGCTCGGCATGAAGACCGGTGGCGGCTCCTTCCTCTACCACCTCGAAGACAACATGGTCGCCGTAGGCTTCGTCGTGCACCTGAACTACAAGAATCCCTATCTCTCGCCCTTCGAGGAATTCCAGCGTTTCAAGACGCATCCGGCGATCGCCAAGACCTTTGAAGGCGGCAAGCGCCTGTCCTACGGCGCCCGCGCCATTACCGAGGGCGGCTACCAGTCGGTGCCGAAGCTCTCCTTCCCCGGTGGCGCGCTGATCGGCTGTTCCGCTGGTCTCGTCAATGTGCCGCGCATCAAGGGCAGCCACAACGCCGTGCTGTCCGGCATGCTGGCGGCGGAGAAGATCGCGGACGCGATCGCCGCCGGTCGCGCCAATGACGAGCCGATCGAGATCGAGAACGAATGGCGTTCGACCGATATCGGCAAGGACTTGAAGCGCGTGCGCAACGTCAAGCCGCTCTGGTCAAAACTCGGCACGGCACTTGGCGTCGGCCTTGGTGGCATCGACATGTGGATGAACCAGCTTCTTGGTTTCTCCTTCTTCGGCACGCTGAAGCACGGCAAAACGGATGCGCAATCCCTGGAGCCTGCCGCCCAACACAAGCCGATCGCCTATCCGAAGCCGGATGGTGTCCTCACTTTTGACCGCCTCTCCTCGGTCTTCCTCTCCAACACCAACCACGAGGAAGACCAGCCGGTCCATCTCAAGGTCAAGGACATGGACCTGCAGAAGCGGTCCGAACTCGACGTCTATGCCGGTCCGTCGACCCGTTACTGTCCGGCGGGCGTCTATGAATGGGTGGAAAAGGAGGGCGAGCAGACCTTCGTCATCAACGCCCAGAACTGCGTCCACTGCAAGACTTGCGATATCAAGGACCCGAACCAGAATATCAACTGGGTGCCGCCGCAGGGCGGCGAGGGGCCTGTCTATCCGAACATGTGAGGTTTCTTCAAAGGGCGGTCGAGAGGCCGCCCTTTTTACATTGCGGAGCGGTCTCCCCACCAGCCGCCGCCCCATCTTCGCCATCGATCTTAACGAGCACCGTCAGATTTAACCCGTCATTAACCATAAATTCCTAGGCTTCTCGGCAACGAATCGTAATCCCGAGGACGCCTGAAACATGACCATTTCCCGCCGCGGTCTCCTGTTTGGCCTGCCGCTCTTTATCGCCGGCTGCCAGTCCGTACCCAACCAGCAGGCCTTGTATGGCGACGTGCCGGACGAGCCGTATCCGCTGAAGAAGGTGCCGATCGAGAAGATCAAGCCGGAACTGCGTCGTCAGGAAGTGGCATACGAGACGCCACACGCTCCGGGCACAATCGTGGTCAATACGCCAGAGCGCCGGCTCTACCACGTGATGGGCAACGGTCGGGCCATGCGCTACGGCATCGGCGTCGGGCGCGCGGGCCTTGCCCTTTCCGGCAACGCTTATGTCGGTCGCAAGGCTGAATGGCCGACCTGGACACCGACGCCAAACATGATCCGCCGTGATCCCGAGCGGAACCTGAAATATGCCGGCGGTGTGCCCGGCGGCCCGAACAATCCGCTCGGCGCCCGCGCCATGTATCTCTATCGTGGCGGCAACGACACCATGTTCCGCATTCATGGCACCAACCAGCCGTGGTCAATCGGCCAGGCCATGTCCTCGGGCTGCGTGCGCATGATGAACCACGACGTGATCGATCTCTATGCGCGCGTCGATGTCGGCAGCAAGGTCGTGGTGATTCAGGCCTGACCGGCACAGCGACTTTCCCGTCTTTATTGTGGCGCTGGTTCCCGGACCGGCGCCACTTTGCTGTGATCAATTGGCACTGTCTTGTCACACCCAGTCACGACTGTGCCATCACTCTTGCAGCTCCAAGCCTTTGCCCCAATCTCCCCGCAATGAAACTTTCTGGCGCTCTTATGCGTCCAATGTCTGGTTGACGCTGTGTTGACCAATTCCGATCGGCCGGAGGCTTTTTCTGCCGACCGATCGGGACTAAGTGGGAACAGATGCGCCGGTGACCGGCTGCGTCGAAGATTTGAGAAGGGATTTTGAATGGCTCGCGATACAAACGCCGGCTTGTCCGACCTCGGTGGTTGCCAGATCGAGGCGACCCTGCAGCTGCTCGACGGCAAATGGAAGGCCGTGATCCTCCACCATCTCCTCAAGGACGAAGTGCTGCGCTTCAACGAACTGGTGAAGCGCTTGCCATCGATTACCCATCGCATGTTGTCCAAGCAGTTGCGCGACATGGAGGTCGCAGGTCTCGTCGCCCGCACCGTCTATCCGGTCGTGCCGCCGCGCGTTGATTATTCGCTGACCCCGCTCGGTCGTAGCCTCGAGCCGGTGCTTCAGGCGATCGGCCGTTGGGGCCAGGAGAACCTCGTGGCGGTCGAGTATGCGGCACTAAAGCCGAGCGAGAGCCCGACCGGTAGTGCGGCGATCATGCGTTCAGCTGCGTGATGCCGGACGTCAGCCTGCGGGCGGACGCCGGGACAAAAGACCGGTCGACAAGAGGACGCCGAGCCCCGTGACAAGCGCAGCAACCATAACCGAGATGCCGAGCGGCTCCGCAAGCAGCACGGCACCGCCAATGGCGGCCGCCACGGGCGTGATCGCCGTATAGGCGGCAGCCTGTGTTCCGCCGAGCGCGCGAACGGCCGTCCCATAGAGCAAGGTCGCAACCAAGCCCGAAAGCAGGCCCTGCGTCACGGATTGCAGCGCGATTTCACTCAAAGGGGCCGTCAGGAACTGCGTGCCGACAAAGGGCAGGGCCGCAAGATTGAGGAGGGTCGACCAGACGCAGATCAAGGCCGCACCTTCGAAGGCATCGAGTCCGCTGCGGCGGAAGGCATGGGTATAGACGGCCCAGAGCGTCGCGCCGATTGGCAGGATGGTAAAGCTGATCCAGCCCAGCCCGTCGCTCCCCAGATTGCCCGCGAGCAGGATGCCGCCGCCTGCGAGGATCGCAACCATGCCTGCCTTGCGCCATCTGTCGGGTCGTTCGCCGAGGAATGCCATCCCGATGACTGCGACCGCCATCGGCATCAGCCCCGGCAGCAAGACGCCGGCCGCCGAGGCAGGTGTATGGCGCATGCCGAAGGCAACGATCTGAAAGAAGGGTGCGCCGGAGCCGAGAATCATCAGGCAGAGTGGTCCCATGGCGCCCTTGGGAAACAACCCGGTACGCCACCAGACCGGCGCCAGCACGAGCGCCGGAATACCGTAACGCAGAAGACTGAGGTCGAGGGGGCCAAGCCCCGCGCCGACACTATGACGTGTAGAAACCAGCCACGACGCCCAGATGAGCACGACGGACAGCGCCGACAATGCACCTAGCGCTGAGCGGCCGGAGCCGGGAAGGGGAGTGGTGCCGACGGCGGACATGTCTTTGCTCCGGATTGCCAAGGCTGCGCATTATTCTACGCATCCCGCCCCGACGTGTCCTTGCGAAATGCACTGGTGCTGAATAGATAATTGGCAGATCCTGCTTCTTATCGCGCCGGAGAACGAGATTTATGCCAAAACTCGATAAATTCGACCATGCGATCCTTGATCTGCTTCAAGCCGACGCCCGAACCACCAATGTCGAGATTGCCGAGAAGGTTGGGCTCTCGCAATCACCTTGCCTCAGACGTATCAGGCTGATGGAGGAAAGCGGCATCATCCGCGGCTATCGTGCCGATCTCGACCGTCGCATGCTGGGGCTCGAACTCACGGTCTTCGTGGCTTTCAAGGTGGCGCGCCACACGCGCGAGAACGCCGATGCGCTGCACGAGGCCTTGCTCGACATCCCCGAAGTGGTTGCCTGCTACATGATTTCGGGCGAGTCCGATTTCCTGGCAGAAGTCGTGGTCGAAAATCTCTCGGCTTACGAGACCTTGCTGACGGAAAAGCTGCTCGTCCTGCCCAACGTGACCGACATCCGGTCGAATTTTGCCATTAGGAGCGTCAAGACAGGCGCGCCGCTGAAGCTCCCGGTTCGCACCTGATCGCGGAAGAGGTGGCCGCCGCAGAGACGGCGGCCGATAAGAACTGGCTCAGGCCGGAAAACCTTCCAGCACGATCTTGCCGCGCGTGCGGTTGCTCTCGATCAGGCGATGCGCCTCGCGCAGGTTTTCTGCTGTGATCGGCCCGAGCACGGTATCGAGCGTCGTGCGCATTTTGCCCGCGTCGATGAGTTCGGCAACATGCGTCAAGAGCTTGTGCTGCTCGATCATGTCAGGCGTCTGGAAGACCGGCCGGGAGAACATGAACTCCCAGTGCAGCGACACGACCTTCTGCTTGAAGGCCAGGATGTCGAAGCCTTCGGGGAAATCGTCGATCAGGCAGATGCGGCCCATCGGTGCGATGATCTCGGCCATCGCCAGCCGATGCTGGCCGCTATGGGTCACCGAGAAGATGAAACCCGGCGGGTCGATGCCGAGCGCGGCAAATTCCTGGGCGAGCGGCTTGCTGTGGTCGATGACATGATCGGCACCGAGGGACCTCGCCCAGTCCGCCGTCTCCGGCCGAGAGGCAGTGGCGATGACGGTGAGGTCGGTCAACTCCTTGGCAAGCTGGATGGCAATCGAGCCGACGCCGCCGGCACCGCCTGTGATCAGGATCGACCGTCCGGCGCCGAGGACGGGCTCGCTCACCTTCAGTCTGTCGAACAGCGCCTCGTAAGCGGTGATGGCTGTCAGCGGCAGGGCGGCCGCTTGCGCGAAGGAGAGCGTCTTCGGCTTCAGGCCGACAATGCGTTCGTCGACGAGGTGATATTCGGCATTGGTGCCCGGACGATTGATCGCGCCGGCGTAGTAGACCTCATCTCCTGGCTTGAAGAGGCTGACATCCGGGCCGACCGCCTTGACCACACCCGCCGCATCATAGCCGAGGATCCGGGCTTCGCCGGCCGGCGGCGTCTGGTTGCGGCGAACCTTGGTATCGACGGGATTGACCGAGACGGCCTTGATTTCGACAAGGAGATCGTGGCCTGCCGCCTCCGGCACGGGCAGTTCAAGATCGACAAGTGCCGTTTCCGAGGTGATGGGCTGGGGCGTATGGAAGCCGATGGCGCGCATGGAAAACTCCTGTCTGGCGTTTGAACGCTACTCATTAAGGACATCGATTGGAGTTCTGCAAGCATGCACATTTTCTGTCTGTAGGCACAGACATGAACCTCGGTTCACTTGAGGATGCCGACCATGTCACGCACTCGCGAAAGGATGGCCAGCAATTTTCCTAGCTTTCCCCTCGAGTGGACCCTGCAGACCGCCTCAGCCGCGTGACGGCCTCTTTTCCAAAGCAATGGAGATCAGGAAAATGATCAGGCCGAACGCGGACAACACCGAGCCGACATAGCCGGTGGCGGCGTAGCCGTAGCCGGCGGCGATCACCATGCCACCGAGCCAGGCGCCGAGCGCATTGGCAATGTTGAAGGCGGAGTGATTGGTGGCGGCCGCGAGCGTCTGCGCGTCGGCTGCCACATCCATGAGACGGGTCTGCACGGCCGGGCAGGCGGCAAAGCCGCAGCCGGTGAGGAAGACGCAGATGCAGAGCATGATCGGATTGTGCGCGGTGAGCGAAAAGACCGCCATCAGCACGATATTGAAGGCGAGCATGCCACCGATCGTCCCCTTCAGCGAATAGTCGGCCATCCGGCTGCCGACCACATTGCCGACATTCATGCCGATACCGAAGAGGGCAAGCACAACCGCCACCATGCTGGCCGGGAGGCCGGCAGTGTCGGTCACGGTCTTCGCGATATAGCTGAAGATCGCAAACATGCCGCCGAAGCCGACGGCAGCGACACCGAAGGACAGCCAGACCTGCAGTCGCCCGAAGGCCGACAGCTCGCGGCGGATGCTGGCGCCCTCGGCCACTTCGTCCTTCGGCAGATAGAGCGCGATCAACACAACGGTGATGGCCGCGATCGCAGCCACCAGAAAGAAGGCGGCCCGCCAGCTCATCAACTGGCCGAGGAAGGTCGCGATCGGCGTGCCGATCAGAGTGGCGATCGTCAGCCCCAGCATCACGCGCCCCACAGCCCGCACCCTCCGGTTCGGCGGCGCCATGGAGGCGGCGACCAGGGCGGCCACGCCGAAATAGGCGCCATGCGGCAGACCGGTGACGAAGCGCAGCAGGGTGAAGGTGGAGAATTCAGTGGCGAGTGCACTGGCGAAGTTGCCGACGGCAAAAAGGCCCATGAGCAACAGGAGCAGCGTCTTGCGCGGAAGTTTCGCGGCAAGTGCTGCGATGATCGGCGCGCCGATGACCACCCCCAGCGCATAGGCGCTGATCACATGGCCTGCCTGCGGCACCGTTACCCCGTAGGTCTCTGCGACCTCCGGCAGCAGCCCCATGATAACGAATTCGCCGGTGCCGATCCCGAAGCCGCCGGCCGCGAGCGCCAGTTCAATCAGCAGGACGGTGGTTGGCGTCAGCGTTTGCGGCGCACGCCCATCTGAATCGAGCGGGCGGGCCAGGGTCGAACAATCGGTCATGCAAACACCTTGCGCGCCGGCGCGGGACACGTGGCGCAAAAGCTTCTTCAGGAAGCGGCGATGGAAGAAAGGCCCGGAGGCCAGCTGAAATGGGAATTGCTATTTATCATATCGGTGTGCGCTGCGGCAAAGGCTTTCCGCGCGGACCTTGAAAATGGCTCAAACGCTGTCGATCTGTGCTCCAAGGAAACTTTTCACAGGCCGGAGCGTTCTGAGCTTCGGCCCTTTCTAGGCCGCGAAAGGGCGAGATGAAGATCAAGGCAGTACTCAATCGCGACGGTGGTACGTTCAAGACCACCGACATGCAGACCTATTGCGAAAGCGCGAACCGCGCCTTTGCCGCAAGGGGCCATGAGCTGGACTGCACCATTGTCGGGGGCGATGAGATCGTCGAAGCGCTGGAAAAAGCCGCCGAAGCGCCGGGGATCGATGCAGTGATCGCCGGCGGCGGTGATGGTACCATCTCGACGGCAGCTGGCATCGCATGGAAGTCGGGGCTGCCGCTCGGCGTCATCCCGGCTGGCACGATGAACCTTTTCGCACGCTCGCTGAAACTGCCGCTCGACATCTGGAAGGTTCTGGATGTGCTCGCCAATGCCGAGATTGCCGATGTTGACATCGCAACTGCCAATGGCCGCCCCTTCGTCCACCAGTTTTCCGCAGGCCTGCACGCCCGCATGGTGCGCATGCGCAACCAGATGAACTTCGCCTCGCGCCTCGGCAAGATGCGGGCCAGCACCAGTGCTGCCTTCGGCGTCATGCTTGATCCGCCACGTTTCGATGTCGTCTTTGATATGAACGGCGATGGCAAGAGCGATGAGCGACCCGTCTCGGCGATCTCCGTCTCCAACAATCCGCTGGGCAACAATTCGCTGTTCTTTGCCGATCGGGTCGACACCGGCAAGCTGGGTGTCTATCTCGCAGCACCGCTCGAGCCGACCGGCGTCGGTCTTCTCGCCTTCGACATTATCAGGGGCAAGTTCAAGGACAACGAGGCGGTAACGGCGTCGACCGCCGACATGGTGCGGCTGCATTTCCCAAGGCATCGCAAGGGTGCGGCCTGCGTTCTGGACGGCGAACTGCTGCGCATGCCGGCCGACGTCGAAATCAAGATCCATGCCGGCGAGTTGAAGGTCCTCGTCCCCCAACCGCAGCCGGTAGCGTAAGGGAAGGGCGCCCGGAATAGCCCGGGCGCCGTCGTCTCAGTGGCTGAAGGCCGCCGCGATCAGGTCGCGGGTGTAGTCTTCCTGCGGATGATCGAAGATCGCCTCGGTCGCACCTTGTTCGACGATCTTGCCGTTCTTCATCACGATGACATGGTCCGACATCGCGCGGATGACCGAAAGGTCGTGGCTGATGAAGACGTAAGACAGGCCATGCTTGTCCTGCAGGTCGCGCAGCAGTTCGATCACCTGACGCTGGACCGAACGGTCGAGCGCAGAGGTCGGTTCGTCGAGGATGACGACCTTGGGCTTCAGGATCATCGAGCGGGCGATCGCGATACGCTGACGCTGGCCGCCCGAGAACTCGTGCGGATAGCGGTTGCGGGCTGCCGGATCGAGGCCGACTTCCTTCAGGGCCGCAATCGCCCGGGCATCCCGCTCGGCCCGGCTGAGCTGCGGCTCGTGCACGTAGAGACCTTCGGTGATGATCTCGCCGACCGTCTGGCGCGGCGATAGCGAGCCGTAGGGGTCCTGGAACACCAGCTGCAGCTGTTTGCGGAAAGGGCGCATGCCGGCCCGGTCGAGGTTCGAGATATCCGCCGTCTCGAAGCGGAACGCGCCGTCGGCTGCGAGCAGCTTCAGCAAAGCGCGGCCGAGCGTCGATTTGCCAGATCCCGACTCCCCGACGATGCCGATGGTCTGGCCCTGGCGGAGCCGGACGCTGACCTGATCGACTGCCCGGAAGGTGCGGTTCGGGCGCAGGAAGCCGCCGCTCCCGATGTCGAAATCGACGGTGACATTGCGGCCTTCCAGAACGACCGGGGCATCGTCAGCCGGCGGTGGCTTTGTGCCAGTTGGTTCGGCGGCGAGCAGCATCTTCGTGTAGTCGTGCTGCGCATTGCCGAAGATCGCGTCGCGGCTTCCCGTTTCGACGATCTCGCCCTTGCGCATGACAGCGACACGGTTGGCCACGTGCTTGACCACGCCGAGGTCGTGGGTGATCAGCACGATCGCCATGCCGAAGCGCTTCTGCAGGTCGGCGAGCAGATCGAGGATCTGCGCCTGGATCGTGACGTCGAGCGCGGTCGTCGGTTCATCCGCGATCAGCACGTCCGGCTCGTTGGCCAGGGCCATCGCGATCATCACGCGCTGGCGCTGGCCGCCGGACATTTCGTGCGGATAGCTGTCGATGCGCCGCTCCGGGTCGGGGATGCCGACGAGTTTCAAGAGTTCCAGCACGCGGGCGCGCGCTTCCGTCTTGCTTAATCCCCGGTGATGGATCAGCGGTTCGGCGATCTGCTTGCCGATCCGGTAGAGTGGGTCGAGCGAGGTCATCGGCTCCTGGAAGATCATGGTGATCTTCGCACCGCGCACCATGTTCAACTCGCTGATCGGCAGGCCGACGATGTTGCGTCCGCCATAGACGGCCTCTCCAGTGACATCGCCGTTCTTGGCGAGCAAGCCCATGATGCCCATCATGGTCTGGCTCTTGCCGGAGCCGCTTTCGCCGACGATGGCAAGCGTTTCGCCCTTCTTCACCGAAAAGCTGATGCCCTTGACCGCCTCGACCGTGCCGTCGGGTGTCGCGAACGTTACCTTTAGGTCGGAAACGTCGAGCACGGTTTCGTTGTTTGTCTTGTCGTCCATGCTCATCGGTCCTTCGGATCCAGCGCATCCCGCAGGCCGTCACCCACGAAATTCAGCGAAAACAGCGTCACCACGAAGAAGATCGCCGGGAAGATCAAAAGCCACGGCGCATTCTGCATGCTGGCGGCCCCTTCCGAGATCAGCGTGCCCCAGCTGGCAAGCGGTGCCTGAACGCCAAGGCCGAGGAACGAGAGGAAGCTCTCGAGCAAGATGACCTTCGGCACGATGACCGTGACGAAGACGATGACTGGGCCGATCGTGTTCGGGATGATGTGACGGCGGATGATCTGCCAGTCGGTCAGCCCCAGTGCTTCCGCAGCACCGACGAATTCGCGGCGCTTGAGCGACAGTGTCTGGCCGCGCACGATGCGGGCCATTTCCAGCCACTCCACCGCCCCGATCACCAGGAAGATCAGGATCACCGATCGCCCGAAGAAGACGACGAGCACGACAACAAGGAAGACAAAGGGCAGCGAGTAGAGGATCTCGACGATACGCATCATCACATTGTCGACGCGACCACCGAGATAGCCCGAGGTCGCGCCATAGACGACACCGATGCCGAGCGAGACGAGGCTGGCCGCGAGGCCCACGGCGAGCGAGATCTGCCCGCCGAGCATGACGCGGACGAGCAGATCACGGCCGTTGGAATCGGTGCCGAAGGGGAAGGTGATCTGGTCCACATTGCCGGATACGGTAAGGCTTCGACCGTCCGCTGCCTGTTCCACGACTTCCGAATTCTTGAATTCGTTGTTGCGATCGAAATAGCGGATCGTGCGGGGATCGATTTCCCCATCCGAGCTGATCACGGCAGTGAAGCGGTCATCCTCAACCGTAAAGCTGTCGAGTGTCACTCTTGCCCGCTGGGCCACGCTTTCGGCCACGTCCTGCAGCGTCTCGGGATCGGGCCGTGGTGTCAGGCTCGGTGGGACGTTGACGTAGGAGGAGAAGACCTGATCGTAGCTGTGCGGTACGAAAAGAGGCCCGGCGAAGGAGAACAGGGTCACGAAAGCCAAAAGCACGCAGCCCGAGATGGCGGCCTTGTTGCGCCGGAAGCGCATCATGGCGAGCTGGGCCAGGCTCCGTCCGGTGATCTCCGGCTGGGGGGAAGCGGTAATATCAGTCATTGCGAACCCTCGGATCGAGCAGGCCATAGGCGATGTCGACCAACAGGTTGAAGACGATCACGAACACGGCGACGAGGATGACGGTGCCCATGACGAGGGGATAGTCGCGGTTGAGCGCACCGAGCACGAAGTAGCGGCCGACACCGGGGATCGTGAAGATTGTCTCGACGACGGCGGAACCGGTCAAAAGTGCGGCGGCACAGGGTGCGAGATAGGAAACGATCGGCAGCATCGCGCCGCGCATCGCATGCGTGACGACGACCACACGCGAGGGCAGGCCGTAAGCTTTGGCCGTGCGGATATGGTCGGTATGCAGCGCCTCGATCATCGCACCACGAGTGAGGCGTGCAAAGACGGCAAGCTGCGGCAGGGCGAGCGCCGTGACCGGCAAGATCAGGTAACGCAGCGAGCCGTCGCCCCAGCTGCCGGCCGGTAGCCAGTTGAGGATGACGGCAAACAAGAGCGTCAGCACCGGACCGACGACGAAATTGGGAATCGTCACGCCGACAGTCGCAAAGGACATGACGGCAAAGTCCAGCGCGCTGTTTTGCCGAAGTGCGGCAACGGTCCCGAGTAGCACACCACCGATCAGGGCGACGAGGATCGCGATCCCACCGAGCTGGATCGAATAGGGCAGGGCCTTTCCGATCAGTTCGGAAACGGTGTTGTCCTTGTAGATGAAGCTCGGACCGAGATCGCCGGTGACGGCATTGCCGATATAGCTCAGATACTGGCTGATCAGCGGCTGGTCGAGTTTGTAGGTGGCCATGATATTGGCCATCGTCTGAGGCGGTAGCGGGCGCTCGAGATTGAAGGGGCCGCCGGGCGCAAACCGCATCAGAAAGAATGAAATAGTGACGACGATGAAGATCGTCGGAACGGCGCTCATGAGCCGCCGGAGAACGAAGGATGTCATGTCCTGCTCCTGAAAGGACGACGCGCGGCGGAGCCGTGCGTCGTCCGGTCACGTGACGAGATTATTCAGCGACGCGGAGGAAGCGGCTGAGATGCTCGTTGGCGGCGTTGTCCTGCCAGCCGCTGACGCGGTCGGAAACCAGCCACAGATTGGCCGTGCTCATCAGCGGAGCGATCGGCTGGTCGCGCATCAGGATGACTTCGGCATCATGCAGGATCTTCTTGCGGGCTTCGGCATCGCCTTCGGTGTAGGACTTGGCCATCAGCGCGTCGAACTCCGGGTTGTTGTACTTGCCGTAGTTGAACGAGGTGTTGGTGGAGACGTTGAGGCCGAGGAAGTTTTCCGCATCCGCATAGTCGGCGACCCAGCCGGCACGAGCCACGTTGAAGGCGCCGCCTTCCTGCAGGTAGGCATAGTGCGAGGCCACGTCGAGGTTGGTCATCGTCACCGTTGCGCCGAACGTGTTCTTCCACATGTCGGCGACAGCGGTTGCCACGCGCTCGTGGTTCGGGTTGGTGTTGTAGCGGATCTCGATGTTGAGCGGCTTGCCGCCTTCACCGTAGCCGGCTTCCTTCATCAGTTCGATCGCCTTGTCTTCGCGGTCGAGCTGCGACATTTCGGCGAAGTCGGCCTTGGCTGCCTCGTAACCGCCGAGACCGTCGGGAACCAACGAATAGGTCGGCAGCTGCGCGCCGGAATAGATTTCCTCGGCCAGGAAGTCGCGGTCGACGGCCATGGAGAGGGCCTGACGGACGCGCACGTCGCTATAGGGCTCCTGGCGGGTGTCGAAGACGTAGTAATAGGTCGAAGCCGACGGCGAAACGCGGACCTGCTCGCCATAGCTTTCCTTCAGGCGGTCGATCTGGTCGGCCGAGAAGTTGTAGACGAGGTCCATTTCCTTGGCTTCGAAACGACGGACCGAAGCGGCCTGGTCATCGATCGGGTAGAAGACGACCTTGTCGATCTGGGTATTGGCGGCATCCCAGTGGTTTTCGTTCTTCACGACCACGAGGTTGTCGTTCGGCACGTGGCTCTCAAGCTTGTAGGCACCGTTGGACACCATGACGCCCGGCTTGACGAAATCCTTGCCGTTCTTTTCGAGGCTTGCCTTGGAGACGGGCAGGGCTGTCTGGTGTGCCAGAAGTTCGAGGAAGAACGGCGTTGCGCGCTCGAGGGTCACTTCGAGGGTCTTTGCGTCGACGGCCTTGACGCCGATGTCTTCCAGCTTCGCTTCACCCTTGTTGGCCTTTTCGGCATTCTTGATCGGGTATAGGATGTTGGCGTATTTCGCAGCGGTTTCCGGGTTCTGGACGCGCTGGATCGAGTAGACGAAGTCTTCAGCCGTTACCGGCGAGCCATCAGACCACTTGGCGTTTTCGCGGATCTTGAAGGTGTAGACGGTGCCGTCATCGGAGATGGTCCAGCTTTCAGCGGCGCCAGGCACGATTTCACCCTTAGCGTCGTAGATCGTCAGTCCCTCATAGAGATCCTTCAAAATGAAGGCTTCGATGTCGATCGAGGTATTGGCCTGATCGAGCGTCTGCGGCTCGCCGGAATTGCCGCGATGAAGCACGACTTCGGCCAGCGCCTGGCTTGCGCCAAACATCAAGGAGGTGAGGAGAAGAGAGGTGCCGAGCAGCCGGCGCGTCTGGATAGACATCGTTTGGAACTCCCAGTTCACGTTAACGGAAAGGGAGAGAAGAATATTCGTGCGAAGGTGGCAAGCCGCATTTTTTGTGGCCACCCTAATTTTAGGGAGGAAATTGGAAGGCTGGCCTGTGACTTGGCACGAAGATTTCGTGTGACCGTTTTGTGGCGAAATAAAATTATAGCGCCAAATCCTGCCTGAAATGCGACAACGCGGCCCGAGGGCCGCGTCTGCAAGGTTTCCGGTGGCTGGGGAAGGAGTCAGATGCGCGGCAGATAGGTCTGGTAGTCGAAGCTCGACACGGTCCTGAGATATGCCATCGCTTCCTTGCGCTTGGTGTCGCCATAGATGCGCTGGTATTCGGCGCCGAAGATTTGCCTGATGAAGGCCGAGGCGCGAAAACGCTCGACGGCGGTCAGGAAATCATAGGTCAGCATATCAGGGTTTTCAGGCGCGCTGTCCGGCGTCGTCACCTGGCCGGGATCGAGATCCTCGTCGAGGCCGAGCAGGATGCCGCCGAGGATGGCGGCAAGAAGCAGATGCGGGTTGGCGTCCGCACCGGCGACACGGTGCTCGATGCGGGCGGCAGGGCCTTGGCTGTCCGGAATGCGGATCGCGGTGCCGCGATTGCCAAAACCCCAGTCGATCTTGTCTGGCGCAAACGAGCCCGGCTGGAAGCGGCGATAGGAATTGGCAAAGGGCGCGAAGATCAGCTGCGCATCCTGCATGCTCCTCAGCATGCCAGCGGTGATCGACTTCAACTTCAACGGATCGCCGCCCTTGGCATCGAGGACGTTTCGACCATCCTTGTCGATGATCGAGGCATGCACATGCAGGCCGGACCCCGCATGATCGCCATAGGGCTTCGCCATGCAGGTGGCCTTGAAGCCGTGGCGGCGGGCGGCGAAATCGACGACGCGCTTCAGGTAGATGCAGTCGTCGGCAGCGGCCATCGCATCCGGCTTGTGCAACAGGTTGACCTCGAACTGGCCGGGGCCGAATTCGGCCGTCGTCGCATCGGCCGGCAGGCCCATGTGGTCGCAATATTCGCGCACGGTCTCGAGGAAGTCTCCCATCGCAGCCGTCGCGCGCATGTCATAGAGCTGGTAGCCCTCGACCTCGCCGTTCATGACAAGCGCCTTCGGTGGCATTGGCACGCCGGTCTCGCGGAAATCCGGCTCCATAACGTAGAATTCGAGTTCGGTGGCAACAACAGGCGTCAGGCCCTTTTCCTCGAAGCGTTTCATCACATTGGCAAGGATCGCGCGCGGGCAGACGTAATGCGGCTCACCATCAAGCGTGTGCATGGTGGCGAGCACCTGCTTGGATCCGGCAGGCCCCCAGGGCAGCGTCGTCAGCGAATTCCGGTCTGGCGTACAGATGCCATCGGGATCGCCCAGCGTCAGCGAGATCTTCGTAATGTCGTCATTATCGTCACCCCAGATGTCGAGCGATTGCGTCGAGGCCGGCAGCCGCACGGTATTCTTCCAGACCTTGTCCTCGGCCTTCAGCGGAATCATCTTGCCGCGCAGGTCGCCATTCATGCCGACGAGCAGCACTTCGATGCGCGCGGAAGGGTCGGCTGCGGGGAAATCGGCGGCCTCGGTCGGTGCTGTCATGAGAAACTCTCGTTGGCTTTCGGGGCGGATTTGGCCGGAGGAACGCGGCAATCGGTGCCTTGCCAAACGCGTTTTGGACGGTCATGTTCGTAGCCGATAATGTTCCGCCTTTCAATGCGAGGCAAGGCAGCCGCACGGACCATGTTTGGCCGTGAAAGCAAGAGCTTCTGCCCCGATCGAGGATCCGACCGATGAACAAGCCAGTAACCGCCGTCTCCAACCTCGGTGCCATCGACGCTGCCCATCATCTTCATCCCTTCTCGGACATGAAGAAGCTGAATGCGGCCGGCACCAAGATCATCACCCGGGCGGAAGGCGTGCATATCTGGGATTCGACCGGCAAGCAGTATCTCGACGCCTTTGCCGGCCTCTGGTGCGTCAATGTCGGCTATGGCCGCAAGTCGATCGCCGATGTGGTCCACGCGCAGATGCTGGAACTGCCCTATTACAACACCTTCTTCGGCACCACGACGCCGCCGACCACGCTGCTCGCCCAGAAGATCGCCGAAAAGACCGGGCCGAAAATCAACCGGGTGTTCTTCTCCAATTCCGGCTCGGAAGCCTCCGATACCTGGTTCCGCATGGCGCGCGTCTACTGGAAGGCGCTCGGCCACGAGACCAAGACGCAGGTGATTGCCCGCAAGAACGCCTATCACGGCTCGACCGTCGCCGGCGCCTCGCTCGGCGGCATGAAGTGGATGCACGAGCAGGGCAACCTGCCGATCGAAGGCATTCACCACATCAACCAGCCCTACTGGTATGCCGAGGGCGGGGATCTGACACCTGAGGATTTCGGCCTGAAGGTCGCCCGCGAGCTGGAAGAGAAGATCATCGAACTCGGCGAGGAAAATGTCGCCGCCTTCGTTGCCGAACCGATCCAGGGGGCAGGTGGCGTCATCGTTCCGCCTTCGACCTACTGGCCGGAAATCAAGCGTATCTGCGCCAAGTATCAGATCCTGCTCGTGGCCGACGAAGTGATCTCCGGCTTTGGCCGCCTCGGCTCGTGGTTCGGACACCAGCATTATGACTTCGAGCCGGACCTCGCGCCGATCGCCAAGGGCCTATCCTCTGGCTACCTGCCGATTGGCGGCGTGCTCGTCTCCGACCGCGTGGCGGAGGTCATGGTCAACGAACTCGGCGATTTCTACCACGGCTACACCTATTCAGGTCACCCGGTGGCCGCTGCCGCAGCGCTCGAAAACATCCGCATCATCGAGGAAGAAGGCCTGGTCGATCGCGTCCGCGACGACACCGGGCCATATCTTGCTCAGGCATTGGCCTCGCTCACCGACCACGAACTCGTCGGCGAGGCCGTCAGTGTCGGCCTGATGGGCGCCGTCCAGATCGCCGCCGACAAGTCCACCCGTCGTCGCTTCAAGAAACCTGACGACACCGGCACCGCCGTCCGCAACCAATGTGTCAACGCCGGCGTCGTGCTGCGCGCCACCGGCGACCGCATGCTCTTCTCCCCGCCGCTGATCATCTCGCGTTCCGAGATCGACCAGGCAGTCGACACTCTGCGCAACGGTCTGGACTGGCTCAAGGACAATCGCGGCGAGGGGTAAGGGGCGCGGCGTCGCCACGTCAATGAGCGAGGAACTGCCCGATGGCGGAAGAGGCAACGAGGAAAAGAGCTACAACTTCTAAGCCAAAGCAGGAGGACGGCGGATCGACAAGGCTCCCGTCATCTAAGGTTGCCCCCGGCACGGTATTGCTTTCCGGCGGGAATCCACAGATCGCCAAGGGCTATGGAGACGCGCCTGTGCAGGCCTACATAGCCGCCATGCCGGGATGGAAAAGTGAACTCGGTCGTCGCCTGGATGCGCTTGTCGAACAGGCGGTTCCAAACGTCAGCAAGGCGGTGAAGTGGAACACGCCATTTTATGGGGTCGAAAGTGGCCGTTGGTTTCTCGCCTTTCACTGCTTTACGAAATACGTGAAGCTCACCTTCTTTGATGGTGCGTCTTTGGATCCTGTGCCGCCGGGAAAGTCCAAGCAGGAGAGAGTGCGCTATCTCGATATCCGCGAGGGTGATGCGCTCGACGAGCAGCAATTTCTCGATTGGGTGCAACAGGCCAGCCGTTTGCCGGGGGAACGCCTGTAGGGCTGCCGTTCGCTCGGTCGAGCACCAAGCCGTCACGGCATGAATTGCCCGCCATTCACGTCGATTGTCTGGCCGGTGATGTAGCCGGACAGCATCTCTGACGCCAGAAAGAGATAGGCGCCGACGCAGTCATCCGGTGTGCCGGTGCGCTTCAAGGGCACGCTGCCGGCCACCTGATCGAGCTGACCTGGCAGCGCGTATTTGTCCTGGAAGGGCGTGGTGATGACGCCCGGCGCCACTGCATTGACCCGCACATTATATTTGCCGAATTCCAGCGCCATGCCCTTGGTGACGGCCGCGACGAAGGCCTTCGACGAGCCATAGACGCCGGAGCCGGCCGTACCGCCGGTGCGGGCGGCGACTGATGTTGTGTTGATGACGAAGCCGCCCTGGACCTTCAAATGCGCGATGGCCGCTTGCGTAGTGGAGAGCACCGAGCGGGCGTTCACATCCATGACCTTGTCATATTGCGCGTCCGTCATCTCTTCATAAAGCACGCGGGCGATCATGCTGCCGGCATTGTTGATGACGCCATCGAGCCGACCGAAGGTCTTGGCGACGTGCGCGACGGCCTCCGCCATGGCTTCCGATGACGCCGCATCGGCTTTCACCAGTACGACGCTGCCACCCGCGGCTTCGATGTCGCGGGCGATGGCATGCGCCGCTTCCGCATTCGAATTGTAGTGCAGACCGACCAGTGCGCCTTGTGCGGCAAAAGCCCGGGCCAGGGCCTCACCGATGCCGCTGGATGCGCCGGTGATCAGTACGGCCTTGCCAGAAAGATCGGGAATGGTGAGTGCGGTCATGGGCGTGTCCTCCTGTTGTCAGACAAGCTTAGAGCGGCCCCGATGTGATTTGGCAAGGCCGCTCTTGTCCATCCAGTTGCAACATGACCTAGGGTATTTCAGGTGAACCCAGGCGTGCTCAGTGCTCTACCGTCCGCGGGTCACGCTGCAGGCTGGGCCGTCTGTTTGCGGACATACCTGGAATAGGCCCAGATGATCGCGACCACGCCCACGATCAGCCCGATCGACAGCAGCGGCCTGACGGCGAACCAGCCGATCGCAATGACCGTCACGCCGACCACAATCGCCAGGACGAACGAGATCAGACCGGTCCCGAAGCCGATCAGGGTGCCGACGAACGGAATGACGTCACCGATCACGCTGTAGATCCGCAGGATGAGGGCAAAGCCGAGGAACAAAGCCAGGATCCCCGCTGCGCGAATGACCCAGCTCAGAATGACGTTGCCGGTCTGGCTGTCGGCGAACATCTTGTCCGAAGTTTCGCGGCCAGCGGCGAGCAGGAAGAGCGTATAGCCGTTTTCCGTGGTATATTCGGCCAGGCGATCACCGCGCTGCATGGCCACGACGCTGACTTCGGGCAGCACGATCTTCTCGAAACGGATCCGGGTGTCCCCGACCTGCGGCGCCTTCTCATCGGCGCCGAAGTAAAGCGCCTGCGTGACGGCCCGGCCCTCGCCGGGATAGCCGAGCGCTTCGGAAGCCTCGGCTGCTGTTTCAGCGGTGATCGGCAAGGCTTGCCGCGTGCCAGCCGAGGCGATCTGCGAGCCCTCCACGCTGAAGGCTCCCAATTGCGCCGATTCCACAACAGTCTCCGAGGACGGCAGCCAGAATTCCGGGTTCTCGTGTCCTGTCGTTTCCTGGAACTCCGAGGAATCCTGGGCTTTTTCGCTCCATTCCTCGGAATAGGTGTAGGTAGTCACGGTTTCTTCGCCGCCGCCCAGCTTCTTCTCGGTCGTGCTGCTCTTTTCCTCGACCCACTGATACATTTCGACTTTGCGCGCCAGACCAATCACGCCGCTTGCGCTGATCCCCGTATCCGCATCGACGACGTCTGCCTGCGGAACCACGGCGCTTTCGATATGCACCAGCTTGCCATCGAGCGCAGGATCGATCCGCGATGCATCGGTGCTGACGACGATCGATTGGCCTTCCACCAGCGATTCATAAGTCGCGACCGATCGTCCTTCGTTCCAGAACAGCGCGACGATTGCCACGATGACGAGAATGAAGCCGAATATGGCCCCTGTCAGCGCCCCACCCAGACGAGAAAACCAAGATGTCGATGTCCTTGTTACCACAGTCACAGCAATCCCCCATTTGCCCAGCGCCCTTGCCGAGTTGCGAGTTTCTAGCAAGTTTCGTTGCTAGGGAAAGTTCTTATCTTGGGGGGATCGAAGGCGGGGCAGGCCGTATTGGCACATCCTCCGCCAGAGGGATCAGCCTCACTGAGGAGACTGATCCGAAAAGCAAGCTTTTCTGCTTGGCGGACCCGTGACGTCGGGAATGAGTTAAGCCGCTTTCCAGTCGAAGGGCAGGGGGGCCTCGCGGAAGGCGAAGCGGTCGAGGTGGCTGGCCACCACGCCCTGATAGGTTTCGAGCTTGTCGGGGTCATCCGTCTCGATCAAGACCGAGAGGCTCGACGCGTCAGACTGCATGGATGCTTTTGCTTCGGGAAACTTCACCACGGCCTTGTGGTTTTCCTCGTCGAGCTCGACGTCGAGCTTGTGCGCCCAGTGCTTGCAGAGTTGTTGCAGATACTTCCAGCCGTTTTCAGTCGGAACGGTTGTCGTGGATTGTGCCATAGTCAGAGCCTTTCGATCTTGCCGACCGCCTCGTCCAGTATGCGGGCGACTTCCAATTGCGTCTCGCGCGTGGTCGTCTCGCGCGACAGACAGTCGTGCAGGGCCTGCTTCAGGTTGTGCATGGCGCGACGCACCGGGGCTGCATCGGTTCTTTCGCTGACTTTTGCAAGGGCTGTCAGCCGCCCCATCGCGGTCGCGACCTCGTCGGCCCGCTCTGCGAGATGTGTTCGGCCGGCTTCGGTGATGGTCATCACCTTGCGTGGCCCGTCGCTCTCATGCTCTTCCGCGAGCCCCATGTCGAGAAGCAGCGTCATGGTCGGATAGACGACGCCGGGCGAGGGGGCATAAGCGCCGCCGGACAGGCTCTCTATTTCGCGGATCAGGTCATAGCCGTGACGAGGCTGGTCCTCGACCAGTTTCAAGAGGACGAGGCGCAGCTCGCCGCCGTCGAACATGCGGCGGCGTTCGCCACGCCCTCTGGGGCTGCCGAAAGGCCCGCCCTGGGGGCCGCCATGGCGCATGGCATGCATCGCCTGGCGAAAGGCGTGGAAGGGATTGCCGCATTCGCCGCGGCCGCTCTGGGAATGTCTCATAATTGTCTCTCGTTCTGTTTGAATTGCATCTAAGATATATCTTAGATCGGACGATGCAAGGCCCGGTCCTAAAAATCTCTCCGGGGTCATGCTGGTCCGGCTCGGGCGCGAGGACTAAGATCGAAGGACGAAACGCAGAGGAGAGCACCGATGAGCGAGAAGCGACACGAATACCAGGTGACCGTGACGTGGCAGGGCAATGCCGGTACAGGAACCTCCGGCTACCGCGACTATGGACGTGATCATCTGATCTCAGCCGCAGGCAAGCCGGATATTCTCGGCTCCGCTGATCCGGCCTTTCGCGGCGATCCCAAGCGCTGGAACCCGGAAGATCTCTTCCTCGCCTCGCTGTCGGCCTGTCACAAGCTTTGGTATCTGCACTTCTGCGCCGTCTCCGGCGTCATTGTCATTGCTTATGAAGACCATGCCGAAGGTGTCATGGAAATGGATGCCAATGGTACGGGGCGCTTTACCGATGTCGTGCTCCGCCCCACCGTTACCATCAAGCGTGGCACCTTTCCGGAGCTTGCGCTGGACCTTCATGGCGACGCTCACGAGAAGTGTTTCATTGCTAATTCGGTGAATTTCCCCGTGCGCTGCGAGGCGAAGATCGTCGAGGCGTGAAAGATGAGGGCGGGGCCGGTCGTGCTCGACGGAAGCTCTCCCTGCGAGGAGACCTGATGGTGCAATTGCAGACGGCGAACCTGACGCTCGCTCCTTGTCGCTCGAGTGACGCTGCCGATTTCATCGCGCTGGAACGCGACCCGGACGTGATGCGCTTTCTGAACGGCGGCGCGGTCGATCACCAGAAGATCGACCCGGAGCAAGCGCCGTTCCTGATGCCGAGAGGCACGGAACCCTATGTGTGGACTGCACGCAGGACGACCGATGGCGCGTTTGTCGGATGGTTCTGTCTGTTTCCGGAAACGGAGATGATCGCCGAGATCGGCTATCGCCTGCGCCGAGCGTGCTGGGGCCAGGGACTGGCGTCGGAAGGAGCCGCGGCGCTTGTCACATGGGGCTTCACCAGCGGTGGCTACGAAAGGATCGTGGCAACCACGATGGCCGTGAACCAGGGTTCGCGACGGGTGATGGAAAAAATCGGCATGAAAGACATGCGCACGGAGTTTGCCGATTTTCCTGATCCCATCCCGGGTTCCGAACACGGCGATGTCTGGTACGCGTTAACGCGCGGCGAATTCCTTGGGCGCTGAGTTTCAGGCTCCCATCAGTTAATTCCCGGCAGGAAGGAAATTCCTGCCGGACGCCATTCTGCCGTTTCTGCCGGCCGCTGCGCTTGCTGCCTTACTGGAATGCCGTCTCGAAGAAGCTTCTGAGCTTGCGCGAATGCAGTGCTTCGGTCGGCATGGCGCCGAGCTTTTCCAGTGCCCGGATGCCAATCTGCAGATGCTGGCTGACCTGCGTCTTGTAGAAGGCCGTTGCCATGCCCGGCAGCTTCAGTTCGCCATGCAGCGGCTTGTCGGAGACGCAGAGCAGCGTGCCGTAGGGCACGCGGAAGCGGAAGCCGTTGGCGGCGATTGTCGCCGATTCCATGTCGAGCGCAATGGCACGTGCCTGGGAAAGCCGCTTCACCGGGCCACGCTGGTCGCGCAGTTCCCAGTTGCGGTTGTCGATCGTGGCAACCGTGCCGGTGCGCATGATGCGCTTCAGCTCGAAGCCCTCATAGCCGGTGATCTCCTCGACCGCGTCTTCGAGCGCCAGCTGCACTTCCGACAGCGCCGGGATCGGTACCCAGACCGGGAGATCGTCGTCGAGAACGTGATCCTCGCGCATATAGGCATGGGCCAGAACATAATCGCCGAGGCGCTGGCTGTTGCGGAGCCCGGCGCAATGGCCGAGCATCAGCCAGGCATGCGGCCGGAGCACCGCGATATGGTCCGTGATCGTCTTGGCATTGGAAGGACCGACGCCGATGTTGACGACCGTGATGCCGCCGTGCCCCTTCTTTTTCAGATGATAGGCCGGCATCTGCGGCAGGCGTCCAAGTGCGACACCCTCGATCGGTTCGGAGTGGCCCGAAGGGGTGAGAATATTGCCGGGCTCGACGAAGGCCGTGTAGTCGCTGTTTCCGTCCGCCATTAGCTTGCGGGCATAGGCGCAGAACTCGTCCACATAGAACTGGTAGTTCGTGAACAGCACGAAGTTCTGGAAATGCGATGCACTCGTCGCGGTATAATGCGACAGGCGCGCCAGCGAATAATCGATGCGCTGTGCCGTAAACGGGGCCAGCGGATGCGGCTCGCCGGGCAAGGGCTCGTATTCGCCATTGGCGATCTCGTCATCTGTGACGGTGAGATCCGGCGTATCGAAGATGTCGCGCAGCTGCATGTCGACCAGGCCACCGGCTGACGCCTCGACATGGGCGCCTTCCGCGAAAGCGAAATGCAGCGGAATGGGGGTTGCCGATTCAGACACCGTAACCGGCACCTGATGATTGCGCATCAGAAGCGCCAGCTGCTCTTTCAGATAATGGCGGAAGAGCTGCGGCCGGGTGATCGTCGTCGTGTAGATGCCGGGCGAGGTCACATGGCCGTATGAGAGGCGGCTGTCGACATGGCCGAAGCTCGTCGTCTCGATGCTGACCTGAGGGTAGAAGGCGCGGTAGCGGCCTTCGATCGGCCCACCCTTGGCGAGCGCCGAAAAGGCGTCGATCAGGAAGGTGGTATTGCGTTCGTAAAGGACGGTCAGCGCATCCACGGCCGCCGTCGCATCTGTGAAGACCTGAGGCGCAAAGGGCTCAGGGCTGATGGAGTTCTGGGGTGCTGGGGACAGGATTCGTGTGTTCATGGCGCATTATAGGAGACGAAATCTGACAAGCAAACGACGTCATGAGGGATGCGTCAAGATTTCTTCGGAGCCGCTTGCGCGCCTGGCTTCGATCAGAAGGTCGGGCGGCAGCTGTTGAGGCCGGTCGGCGCGCAGCTTGCGACGAGACCCGAAGACAGATGCCGCACGGACGGCTGAGTGTTGACGACGAGCTGCGCGAACATGAAGGCGAAAAGCGCCATGCTCAAAGAGATGATGGTGAGACGCCGTGTCAGCTTGGCCATGTCCTTGCTCCTTTCCGATCTGTTGAGAACGGTATAGCGGAGCGGGTCTGAATGCTGGCTGAGATGCGGGTTCATCTGGCATTCAGAAGGGTTAATTGAAATGCGGGGCGTCTGGAAATACCTCTTCCCTCGGTCTGGCTTCCGGTCATAATGGAAACCGACGGGCACCGTCCCGTCCAGCTCTCCTTACCGAATGGCCTCGCCTTTGGTGCACCGTCACCATGCGCCCCGCCGTCCGGCAACAGGGTTTCACCCATGACTGAAAAACACGAAGTCACCCTCCGGTTCGGGCGCATTGCCGCGACCTTGCCCGTCAAAGACATGGAGCGGGCCCAAGCCTTCTATGTCGACCTGCTTGGATTTCAAAAGGTCTTCGAGAACGGTAGCCCCGTCGGCTTCATGATCCTGCAGCGCGACGACGCCGAACTGCATCTCACCCTTCAAAGGAACCACAAGGCTGCTGACTTCAACATCGCCCACATGATGGTCGAGAATATCGACCATCTGCACGACCTCGTGCAGCAACGAGGTCTAAGGGTGGTGAAGCGTCTTCAGGACAAGGATTACGGCCTGCGGGCCTTCGTCTTCGAAGATCCGGATGGCAATCGCATCGACGTGGGCCAGCCCCTGTGATCAATCCTTGAATGCCAAAGGGCGCCGGTTGTAGCCGGCGCCCCTTTGCGGTTTTCAAACGGCGATCGCCTCAGAGACGCGACCAGGTCTGCGTCTTGCAGAGCACGGCCATGACACAGCCCCGCATCTTCAGCGAATTGCCGGAGACGGAACCGGAGCCCGCATAGGTCTTGTCGGTTTCCGGATCGGTGATCTCGCCCTTGTAGCTGTCGCCGCTGCCGGACATCTTGCCGATCTGCTTGCCGTTGTGCTTGCCGCTCTTCAGCGTCACGCAATAGGCGCCGCCGCACGGTGCGATCTGGGCCGTGGCGCCGGATGCCGTTTTCCAGTTGCCTTCGATGGGCTCGGCGGCCTGGGCTGTGAAGGCCGAAAGCGCGAGGGCTGCCGCAATGATGATGGAACGCATGGTCTGATCTCTCCTCCCGAGATGATGGTCCTCTCCCGTGGTCGGAGACGGTCCTCTCCGCAGCCGTCCAACGGTTAAGAATTATCTTACGCACACGTAAAGGTAAAAGCAATCCGCCGCGAAAAGCGAGCGGTGGAAAGCCTCAGATCGCAGCAAATCCTGTACTTCTGCGAATTGCCTTCCGGAAACATGGTGAAAAATCGGTTGATTTGTCAGCGTGAAGCTTTCGTAAATTTTGAGCGGAAATCCTTGGGTTGCAGGGGAAGCGATGCTTAACGGAATCCGAAGTTTACGAAGCTTTTGTACTTTGTTTTCAGCAAATTAAGGATGCATTTTAAGCGAGTTTTGAAGACCGTTTGGCATAGTGGACCCATCAAACGAGCAGGGAAAAACCCCGCCAAACCCGACCAAAGCGAGAATGACCGGACAAAGATCCGGCGCCGTTTCGGAAGGGCCCGCAAGGGAAAACAGGGACGACCGAGAAACTAGGCAAACAGGGACAAAACCAATGGCACGCTTTGAAATGCACAATTCCGAAAATGCCACGATGGGTGGCGAAACCCGGGCTGATGTCTTCCGCGACATGGGTCTGATGTATGCAACCGGCCGCGGTTGCCCTGTTGATCTGGTGTCGGCACACAAGTGGCTGAACATTGCCGCGATCAAGGGCTGCGACCGCGCTGCAGAATTGCGCGCCGATCTCGCCCAGACCATGAGCAAGATCCAACTCGCCGAGGCGCTTCGTGCCGCCCGCGAATGGATGACCATGCACTGACGATTTCCGGCCGCGACCGCGGCAGGAGAATGACAAGAATAACCCTAAGTGGGGAACGTGGCGGGGACCTTTGGACGGGGCCAGGGCCAACACTTTTCAAAGACCGCGACCGGCAGGAACAAGGCCGGCGCGGTCTTTTTCATTGTGGCGAGGTCAGTTGAGCGCCTTCAAGACCTTTGGCAGTGCCGCTTCGAAAAGGTCGAGATCTTCAGGCAGGCCTGCCGAGACCCGGATGCAACGGTTGAGCGGAGCGACGCCGGGCATGCGGATGAAGACGCCGTGCTCCATCAGGCCGTCGACGATGGCCCGGGCATAGACCCCGTCGCGGCCGCAATCGATCGCCACGAAATTGGTGGCAGAGGGCAGGGGGCTGAGACCGTTCGCGCTCGCGATGCTGGCGATCCTGTCCCGTGCCGCCTTGATCCGCCCGACGACGTCGTCGAGATAGCCCTGGTCAGCGAGCGCCGCCAGAGCCGCCTCGGTCGACAGGCGCGGCATGCCGAAATGATTGCGGATCTTGTCGAAGGCCGAGACTGTGCCAGGCGTGCCGATGCCATAGCCGACACGGGCACCCGCCAGGCCATAGGCCTTGGAAAAGGTGCGGGTTCGGATCACGTTCGGCAGGTCGATCAGCGCATCTGCGGATGGGATCGACCCTTCGGGTGCCGTCTCGCTATAGGCTTCATCGAGGATGAGAAGCGTGGTCGAAGGCAGGGCACGGGCAAACGCGACAATGCTGTCTGAATCCCACCAACTGCCCATCGGATTGTCGGGGTTTGCGAAATAAACGAGCGGCGCATCTTCCGTTTTGACCAAGGCCAGGAGAGCGTCGAGATCTTCCCGGTCGTCCCGGTAGGGAGCCGTGACCAGGCGCCCGCCAAACCCGTTCACATGAAAATTGAAAGTCGGATAGGCACCGAGCGATGTGACGACAGGCATGCCGGGCTCGATCACCAGCCGCACGATCAGCCCGAGCAGGTCGTCGATGCCTTCGCCGATCACGAAGTTCTCAGGCTTCAGCCCGAGATGCGCGGCGAGCGCTACCTTGAGGGCATTGTTTTCCGGATCATTGTATTTCCAGATCTCGCCCGATTTCTCGGCGATCCTGGCAAGTACGGAAGGTGCCGGGCCGAAGCCGCTCTCGTTTGCGCCGATGCGGGCGCGAACCGCAAGGCCCCGTTGCCGTTCAATGGCTTCGGGACCGACAAAGGGCACGGTTGCGGGGAGCGAGGCGGAAAGGGGCGTGAAGCGTGAAAAGGCGGTCATTGCGAAGCGGCATCCGGAGGTCGAGAGCGATCCGCTCACCATAAGTGCCGCCGCAGCCGAAGCAAGCCGGATCCGCGGCGATCAGACCTCATCTGCCAGGAGAGATTTTCTCAGCGACCGAGGCGTGCGCCGTTGCCGTTCTGGAAAGGCTTGAGCGGCGTATTGACGGCGTCGCCAAGCATGAAGTCGGCGCGGACGATCCGGTGCAACATGTGCTCGGAGATCGGTGCGATGAACTTCACGCCGACCCTGTTGCCGTTGCGATAGGCCTCGGCGCATCCGATCCGGTCGGCAAGGCCGACGATCTGCAGATAATAATGAGAGGAGAGGCCAATCGCAGTCGTGAGTTCGATCGCTGCACCGCCTTGCGAAATGTCGACCACTTCGCAGCTGCGGATCGTGATACCAGTGAGGCCGGGGCGAACCGACATCACCTTGGCCGGCCGGCGAACATAAAAGCGCTCCCATTTGCGCTCGTACATTTCCGAGCGTACCCCAGCCAGATGCGTCGCATTTTCCATCGCCATGACCGGCTCCCCAAACTCTTCTGGCTCACACTGTGAGCACTAATATTTGCAGTAGCATCAATAAGATCGCTCAAATTTTACCAATGCTGAATATTCAGTTTCAACGGACGTCCCGGCAAGCGCAGGCCGCGCTGGCGCCCGCAAGAGGGCGCAAGCGGTGATCAGCCGGCGCGAGATCTCAGTGGCTTGTTTCGAAGGAAAGCCTGACGACACGGTGCAGGAATTCGGGGTCGATCAACATGTTGAAGCCGACCGTGAGCTTTTCGGCTTCGCGGCGGATCAGCGTGCAGCCGATGTCATCGTGAATGCCGAGGATCTCCAGAAAGAAGTTCGGCGGCACCTGGACATGCGGCGAGACGTCGAGATCGGCGCCATAAAGCGAAATCGTCCGGATGAGGCAGCGCTGCGACCGCGCCATGCTGAGATGGTGGCCGACAAACACGATCTTGCCGGGGCGATCGATCTTGAATTTCTCGAAGATCTGATCCCGAGGGATGTCCGATTTTGCGTCCGGTATCCTCTGCAAGGGCATGCTACCCTCCCACGGTGTCAAGTTAGAATGACATGCTAGCCCATGTCCGTTACCAGATCCTGCATGCAAACCGTAAAATCCAGACGAGCTCTCAAATTGGCAAGATTTGCCAGCGACTTCGTCGGTTGGCGGTCTGTGCCGTTTTTGGTCGGGGATGCCGTCGGTAGCAATCAGCGAGGATGTGCACGCCGTTTACAATGAACGGTTTCGACCGGCGAGCCCTAGGCCAACTTGACCGCAAACCGCCACAAAGCTAGGCCTTGCTGCATCGCGTCGTGGCCACTCTTCTGGCCGCGATTCTGATTTGGACGGCATACGGCAGGGAGTGCATCACGTGGCGGAGCGACTGGTGATTATCGGGGCAGGGCAGGCGGGTTTCGCTCTGGCCGCGAAACTGAGGGCGCTGAAGGACGAGCGGCCGATCACCATCGTCGGCAACGAGCCGGTCCTGCCCTATCAGCGGCCTCCACTTTCCAAAAAATATCTGCTCGGCGATATGGACTTCGATCGACTGCTGTTCCGGCCCGAAGCCTGGTATGGCGAGAACGGGGTCGAGATCTGCCTGTCGACGCCGGTCGAAGCGATCGATCGTGACAAGCGCGTGGTCAAGCTGTTTGACGGCAGCGAGATCCCTTACGAGACCCTCGCCATCGCCACCGGTGCGACGCCGCGCCGTCTGCCGGCCGCGATCGGCGGTGATCTCGAGGGCGTCTACACGATGCGCGACAAGGCCGATGCCGATCGTCTGGCCGATGAGATGAAACCGGGCCATCGACTTCTCATCATCGGCGGCGGTTATATCGGTCTTGAGGCCGCAGCCGTCGCCCGCAAACTGGGTCTCGACGTCACGCTGATCGAAATGGCCGACCGCATTCTTTCCCGTGTCGCCGCTTCGCAGACGGCGGATGCGATCAGGACGATCCACGAATCCGAGGGCGTGCACATCCACGAAAAGACGGGTCTGACCCGGTTGATCGGCGATGAGGGCAGGGTAAAGGCCGCCGAGCTCTCGGACGGGCGCGTCATCGACGTCGACCTTGTCATCGTCGGGATCGGTGTGACCCCAAACGATCGGCTTGCCGGTGATGCGGGGCTTGAGGTTCAAAACGGCATCGTCGTCGACAGCTTTGGTCGCACGAGCGACCCTGCCATCTTCGCCATGGGCGACTGCGCCGTCCAAGCGTGGAATGGCGAGCAGGTGCGGCTCGAATCCGTACAGAATGCGGTGGATCAGGCCGAAGCGGTTGCAGCCGTAGTCGCGGGGGGATCCGAGCCCTATCGCCCGAAGCCCTGGTTCTGGTCTGACCAGTATGATGTCAAACTGCAGATCGCTGGCTTCAATCTGGGCTATGATCAGACAGTGCTTCGCCCCGGTACCCGCGAGGGTAGCCTCTCGATCTGGTATTTCCGCAAGGGTGTCTTTATTGCCGTTGATGCGATCAACGATGCCAAGGCCTATGTGACCGGCAAGAAGCTCCTGGATCTCGGTCGGCCGGTCGATCCTGTCTCGATTGCCGATCCCGCGCTCGACCTGAAGAGCCTGATGGCCTGAGGCCATGAGCCCGCCTTTGGGGCAGGGCAGGGAATGACACACTATAAAGAGCAAGGGCCGGACAAAGCCGGCCCTTTTGCAATTTACATTACGATATGACTCACGACGCCGCCGCCCGCTCCAGGATCGGAACGCACATGTCCAGATCATGCGAAGCCAAGTGAGCATAGCGCATGGTCATGGTGAGCGTCTGGTGGCCGAGCCACATCTGCACACGACGGATATCGATCCCGCCCTGAACCAGGCGCGATGCGCAGGTATGGCGCAGCACGTGCGGCACCACGTCCTTGTCGTCAGCAAAGCCCACCGCATCCTTGGCGTTGTGCCACGCGATGCGGAAGCGCTGCTGATCGATCTCGGCAAACGGGCCCGAATATCGACGATCCGACGCTTCAATGGCAGCCAGCGCACGCTGGGTGAGTGGAACCGAGCGCGAGCGCCCCGATTTTGTCACCCAGAAGGTCACGCGGTCTTTATGTATGTCGCCCCAGCGCAGGTTCAGACCCTCGCTCAGGCGGGCGCCGGTATCGACCAGGAAGAGGCAGAACCGGTAATAGAGTTCGGAATGCGCCCGGATTTCGGAAAACAGCAGGTTTTCTTCATCTGTGTCGAGAAAACGAATGCGACCCGCTTTCTCTTTCTGGCGCTTGAATTCAGGCAGACTGTGAACGTCGCCCATCTTGTTCGCCTTTCGCAGCAGTTTGCTTAAGGCCGCCATCTTTCTGTTGATGGTGGCATTGCTATTACCGCGTTTGCGCAATTTGCCGATCAATTGGTCGAGCATCTCGTCCGAAAAAGCCGAAAAGCTCGGAAAATCAAGGAGATCGTGAAGCTCTCCGATAAAATTGGTTACGTTATATTTGTGGCTGCCATTCATCCACAACAGGTCGCCATATTTGCCGAACAGTTCGCGCAAATTGGTTTCGCGCACCTCGTGCAGGATCGTTCCCTGTCTGTATTGATAATGTACCGAATAATCGGGCACGCCCACGAAGACGTCAAAACCCTTGCCGGTTGGCATTTCCACCTGCATGTATCCCCCAAATTTCCCTTTGGCGAGCACGCGAACGGGCTCACCGCCCGTCCCCACGGGCGCAGATATCGTTATAACTTATAAAAAGTATAGTGCAAAACAGCACAAACTTTCGTGTTAAGCCCCTATAGGACTGCCATGGTGGATCGTTCGCGCTCCCTTCTGCTGTAACGCAATGCCAACTTGGACCAGCCCAAGCCTCTGGCAGAAAAAGTATTCAAGCCAATTCTGAAATGCGCGAAGGGTCCGGCTCATGATGAAGCCGGACCCAACGCTTTTTTTTCGCTAATCGCTGTGGATTAGAACGAGCGGGTCAGGCGAACGAAGCCGTTCCAGTTGTCGTCAACGCCGTCCTGGTCACGATAGCCGAGGTCAGCCGAAGCCTTCAGGCCCTGAGCGAGCTGGTATTCGACGTAGATGTCGGCAGCCCAGGCGTCAGCAGCGGTGAAGTCGACGGAGTCGTAGTACATGACCTGCGGGGTGATCGAGAGCTTCTCGGTCGCCTTGAAGGTGTATGCAGCGCCGACGGTCCACTCGGAAGCGAAGTCGTAACCAACCGACTGACCAGAAGCCCAGCCAGCAGCGATGCCGAGCGTGCCCGGGCCGATGTCTGCAGACAGAACGCCAGCGATACCGCCTTCTTCGCTGCCGAAGTCGTAGACAGCGTAGGCTGCGAGCGAAGCGGGGCCGAATGCTGCCGACAGTGTGCCCTGAACGCCAACTTCGTTGCCGACGAATTCGTCGGAAAGATCGTCAACGCCGAGACCAACGGTGAAAGCGTCAGACGTATAGGTGTAGGAAATCGTGTTGAAGTAGGCATTGCCGAAGAAGCCGTCCGATTCACCAGCCAGACCCCAGTCGTCAACCCAGGTCAGATCGCGACCAACGAGGAAGCCGCCGACAGTGATATAGGCCTGCTCTACTTCTACGCTATCGAGGTCATCGTTGATGTCAGCTTCAGCGCCCTGAACGGCCTGCAAGCGGATGTAGGAACCAACGGTGCCGAGTTCCGAGTCGTTCTTGGCTTCGAACGAAAGACGAGCACGGACATTGCTATCCCAGTCTTCAGCCGAAGACTCGTCGAAGCTTACAGTCGCACGAACTTCGCCGCCGATCTTGAGGCAGGTTTCGGTGCCGGGGATGTAGAAGTAGCCGGTGCCGAAGGCGTCGCAAACGCGAACGTATTCCATGGGCTCGGGCTCAGCAGCGACGATTGCGTCAGCAGCCTGGGCGCCGGAAACTACAGCGAGAGCTGCAGCGGAGCCGAGAAGAAGGCTCTTGATGTTCATTATTGACCTCCAGTCAAGTTTCGTATGGGTCTGGGTTATTTGGCTGAAGGACAGCGTTCCCTGCCCCATCCCCGTCGGTTTCAGAAGACGGACGATCCACCGCCTCGCTTCCGAGGTTGAAAATACAAAACCCCGTCGGTCATGCAATCACCAAAGAGTGGAATGGACAGAATGTGGCCACCCTTCCACCCGGCCTGTTGCTGAAAGGCCACAAAGTCCGCTGTACGGCCCCATATCCATTTAGGGTTTGTTAAGAAAATCCAAAAAAAACCGGCGCTTACACAGGCTCTTGGGTACGCGGTGCAGGTGTTCGCAGGCGGGTGTTCTTCTCATTTTGGCACAGGATTCCGCAAAAAGTTGCATTCAGAACCATATCGGCTCGCCTCGAAGCTGCATCTTCGACACTGGCAGTTTTCGAACTTAAGCCTGAAAATCGGCAGCAGATGGCCGGCCGAGTGACAGAATCATGTCGTGAGACGGGAACGATTCGGCTTTTCATAGGAGTGATGGGATCAACCCTGGCACTGGCGACCGCTCGCTAAAATGTTGAGAGCGGAGAAAAGGCCTTGCAATCACTGATTCAAGCAAATAATCAGGCGTCACCGGAGAGGTGGCCGAGTGGTCGAAGGCGCTCCCCTGCTAAGGGAGTATACGTCAAAAGCGTATCGAGGGTTCGAATCCCTTCCTCTCCGCCATTATTACCCCCTTCACATCACCATCACACTTGGCAAATCGCGCTCACGGTATGGAGCGTTTGCGCAAGTTCGTGCGCCTGGCATCTGCCACAGCTCCGTCAGAAATCATGGTTGCTGAGACGTGCAACGCGTCTCCGCGTTGCCGATCAGAGTCGCTCGAAATCTCTAAGTAATTGAAAATAATAATCAAAGACTGAAATCAACTGGTGCGACCTCTATAATTGACTGGAGGTCAATAATGAACATCAAGAGCCTTCTTCTCGGCTCCGCTGCAGCTCTCGCTGTAGTTTCCGGCGCCCAGGCTGCTGACGCAATCGTCGCTGCTGAGCCCGAGCCCATGGAATACGTTCGCGTTTGCGACGCCTTCGGCACCGGCTACTTCTACATCCCCGGCACCGAAACCTGCCTCAAGATCGGCGGCGAAATCCGCGCCGGCGTAAGCTTCGGCGAAGATCTGTCCGGCGGTTCGAGCTGGCAGTCGAACGTCCGTGCGCGTCTTGCTTTCGAAACCAAGAGCGACTCGGAAATCGGCACCATTGGCACCTACATCCGTATCCAGTCGACGAACACTGGTGAAGTTTCTGGTGACTCGACGGTTGGTCTCGATCAGGCCTACATCAGCGTCGGCGGCTTCCGCGTTGGTAAGATCACGACTTGGCTCGATGACGTAGGCACCGCTTCTGAAGGCGACGCATTCATCAACGACGCTAACTTCAACACTGTCACGTATGCCTACGCTTCTGACGCGTTCGCAATCGGCCTCGGCGTCGACGACCTGAGCGCTTACTACGTCGGTTCGAAGATCGGTGTTCAGGGCTACGCCTCTGCAACGCTCGGCGTTGCAACCATGACCCTCTGGGGCGCATATGACTTCGAAGGCGAAGAAGGCCTCGTCGTTGGCGAAATCGCAGCTGACCTGGGTCCGGGCGCTTTCGAACTCTACGGTGCATATTCGACCGGTGCTAACGCTTACGTAGCTTCTGCTCGTACGATCGGTGCAATCGAGTGGACCGTTGGTGCAGCTTACGCTCTGAAGGCAACTGAAAAGCTGACGATCACTCCTTCGGTTAACTACTGGGAAGGTCAGACTGGCATCGACGCTTGGGGCGCTGGCCTCCTCGCCGAATACCAGCTCGCTTCTGGTCTGAAGGCTTCGGCAACGGTTGACTACTACGATCCGGACACTGCAAACGACAGCTGGTCTGGCTTCGTTCGCCTGACACGTTCGTTCTAATTCGATCTCCAGATCGAATAAGGGAAGCCCGGCCTCGTGCCGGGCTTTTCGTTTGTGAAGAGACCTTTTGACGATCGATGCTGCGGCCTGCAGCAGAGGTCAACCGCCGAGAAACGCGCCGATCGCCTCCGCAAGGCCGTCAAGATGCAGCAGGGGCGCATGCCCCTGGCCTTTCGCTTCAACCATCGTGCATCCGGAATGTCGCCGCGCCATTTCATCCGTAGTCGCAGGTGACAAAAGCCTTGAGTGCTCACCCCGGATCACCATCACCTCCCTGTCTGCAAACAGCGCAAACTGCGCCCAAAGATCGGGGAAGGGCTGGCTCAGGTCTGCGGCGCGAAACTGTACTGCAATTTCAGGGTCAAAATCTGCGGTCAGTTTTCCATCGATCTCGCGGTAAAGCGCCTTAGCCATGCGGGCCCAATCGTCCGGCCTCAACGCCGGAAACTCTGCGCCATGGGTCGCCTTGAGGACATCAGCTGCTTCGGCATAACTTGCAGGCATCGGCCGATTGCCGAGATAGCCCTGGATCTGTCTTAGGCCCTCCGTTTCCAGCACCGGCCCGATATCGTTGAGCACCAGCCGCTCGATGCGATTGAGATGCGTCATGGCCAGCACATGCAGGATCAGGCCGCCGCGCGATGTGCCGATGAAGGCGGCGTCGTCGATGCCCAAGGCGTCGAGAACGCTGATCACGTCACCCGCTTCGACCGGGATCGTGTAGCGCTCCGGTTTCGGATCGCGATCGGACAGGCCACGGCCGCGCGAGGAGATCGCGAGGACGCGTCGGCCATAGGGCGGGCCTGAGAGCATCCGCGCAAGATCTTCGAAATCGAGCACATTGCGCGTCAGCCCAGGCAGGCAGACGACGGGCGTGCCGCCATTCTCTGCGCCATGAATACGCACATGCAGGTTCAGCCCATCGGGAACTTTGATGAAGCGGTCGTTGCTCTCGGCCATGCGCCTCTCCTTCGCTGTGTCGGAAGCGAGCCTAGCGGAGCCTTCGCCCACGGTCATCAGGCAAAGGATGGGGCAGGGCGCTTAGCGGCCGAAGCGCAGGTCGTGCACGATATCGGTCTTCTGCCCGAGCCGGCTCTTGTAGACCTGGTAATTCTCCATCACCCGCATGACGTAGTTGCGCGTCTCGGGGAAGGGGATGCGCTCGATCCAGTCGACGACTTCGTCGATCGACTTGCCGCGCGGATCGCCGTAGCGCTCGATCCATTCAGGGACTTTGCGCGGGCCGGCATTATAGGCGATGAAGGTCATGATATAGGAGCCGCCGAAGGCGTCGATCTGCTCGCCGAGATAATGGGCACCAAGGGTCGCGTTGAAACCTGGATCGCGCGTCAGCTTCTCCGGTTGATAGGCAATGCCGTGGCGCGCCGCGACCCCTCGGGCCGTCGAGGGTAGGAGCTGCAGGAGGCCGCGCGCATCCGCCGGCGAGATGGCGGCCGGGTTGAAGGCGCTTTCCTGCCGCGCGATCGCGTAAGCCAGCGCCTTGCCGGAGCCGGCGATATTTGCGCTTGCGGGAATGACACCGACGGGGAAGGCGAGCGCCGGCACGTCGATGCCGCGCGCGTACGCCGTCTTGCCGATCTGCAGCGACAATTGATGCCCGCCGGACGAGTTTTCTGCCCGCGCACTGAGCAGCGCCAGCTCACCCGGACTGTCGAGCTGGTCGGCCAGCGCCCGGTAAAGGCTCTGCGCCCGCCAGCCATGACCGGCCGCCTCGTAGCGGGCGATCGCCTGGACGGATTCGCGCTGGGTGAAGCGTGCCCGCTCATCTGCCGAGGGCTTCGGATAGGGAATCTGAATGCCCGGCCGATCGATGCGGGCGGCCGCAAGTTGCCCGTAAAAGGTACTGGAATGCTGGGCTGCACGGGCGAAGTGCTCGCGCGCCTTGCCGTCCTTGGATGCTTCCGAGGCGCGACCCAGCCAGTACCAGGCACGGCTTGCCGATAGCGGCCGGTTCGAGACCTCGAGAATGCGGGCGAAATGCCGGCCCGCAGTCTTCGGATCGTTGAGCGCGCGCAACGCATACCAGCCGGCATGGAACTCGGCGTCCGCGATATCCGTCGCTTCGGTTGCCACATGGCGGGAGACGATACGGTAGGCCTCGCGATACTGGCCGAGATCGGCAAGCCCGCGCGCAATGATCCGCTGCTCGTTCCACCAGGCGCGGCCACTGACCAGCTTGTCCCGCTCGCGCGGCATCTGTTCGAGAAGCTTTGCCGCTTCCTCGTAGCGCAGTTGCCGGCGCAGGTTTTCAATGCGGATATAGAGGAGGGCCGGGTCCTTGGCCCAGGATTTGTCGACGGCGGCAATCAGCGCATCGACATTTTTGGCGCGCGAATTCAGCCCCGCCCACGCGCGGTAGAGCGACTGCGCTTCACCCAGCGAGGCAAAACGCTTCGCCTGCGAGGCGCGGTCGCGATACATCAGATAGTCCATGCGCGCCCGGTGATCGGTGGGGCGCAGCAGGGCGGAAAACTCCTTGATGATCCGGTCTTCCGCCGCCTCGTCCAGCGCATCGGTGCGCCAGAGCGTGCGGATCAGGCTCGCGGCCTTGGCCGTGTCACCGGAGGCTAGATGGGCGCGTGCGAGCAGCATCGTGCCTTCGGTGGTCTCCGGGGCCGTATCGCCAAAGGCGGAGAGAACGGCGGATGGCGCCGGATTTTCGCGGAAGAGCGCCTTTTCCGAATTGGCGCGGAAGGATTTGAGCCCCGGCCAGCCGGTAAGCTGCCGCTGGGCAGCGGCAATTTCGGCCGCCGGCACGTCGCGCAAGCCGGACATGGCGATCGACCAGGTCAACATCTGCCGGTCGAGCCCGGCGGGCATGCGGTCGCGGATCGCGATCGCCTGGGCGCCCTTGCGATCAGACAGAGCATCGAGGCCGGATTTCAGCTGCGGATTGGCCGCGGCCAGACGGTCGCCGCGCGGAATGGCGCCGGTGGTCTCGAGCGAGGGCGGCAAAGCCTTGCTCGGCGCAAAGCCTAGTGGCTTCATCGCCGGCACGGGCACGTCAGAAAGCGCTTGCGCACTCGTCGACGACAAGACCAGCGCAAGACCGAGACCGAGGACAGAACGATAAGGCAAAGACATCTTCATCCACACACCAGAACCCATGGCATCACACGAGAGAGTAGGCCGAGCACGCGGTTAACAAAAGCCTAAAGCCAGCGATCACATTCTCTCGAACGAAGCCTCGGAAAACTGTCACAAATCTCCTGCAGATGCGCTTGTCGCACCTGATGGTGCGAAGTAATGTGCCCCCGATTTAATCTGAGAATGCGGCCGAAGCGTGGATGTCGGCCCCCGAGGAGTTCATTGCATGTATCAGGGATCCATTCCCGCGCTTGTCACGCCCTTCACCGATCAGGGCGCCGTCGATGAGCAAGCCTTTGCCGCCCATGTCGAATGGCAGATTTCCGAAGGCTCCTCCGGTCTCGTGCCTGTCGGCACCACGGGTGAATCTCCGACACTCTCCCATGCCGAACACAAGCGCGTCGTCGAGCTCTGCGTCGAAGTCGCCGCCAAGCGCGTGCCCGTGATCGCTGGTGCAGGCTCCAACAACACATTGGAAGCCATCGAGCTTGCCCAGCATGCCGAAGCCGTCGGCGCCGATGCGCTGCTCGTGGTCACCCCCTATTACAACAAGCCGACCCAGAAGGGCCTGATCGCCCATTACAAGGCGATCGCCGAGGCCGTGTCGCTGCCGATCATCATCTACAACATCCCCGGCCGCTCGGTGATCGACATGTCGCCGGAGACGATGGGCGCGCTTGCGAAAGCCCACAAGAACATCGTCGGCGTCAAGGATGCGACCGGCAAGATCGAGCGCGTCTCCGAACAGCGCATCACCTGCGGTCCAGATTTCGTCCAGCTCTCGGGTGAAGACGCAACGGCGCTCGGCTTCAACGCCCATGGCGGCGTGGGCTGCATTTCCGTCACCGCCAATGTCGCGCCGCGCCTCTGTGCCGAATTCCAGGCCGCGACCCTGGCCGGCGACTATGCCAAGGCGCTGGAATATCAGGACCGCCTGATGCCGCTGCACAAGGCGATCTTCCTGGAGCCCGGCCTCTGCGGCGCGAAATATGCGCTGAACCGCACCCGCGGCATGAACCGCACCGTCCGCCTGCCGCTCATGGCGACGCTGGAGGCTTCGACAGAATCCGCGATCGACGCGGCGTTGAAGCATGCGGGACTGGTGAATTGAGGGAATGACAAAGGCCGGCGGAAACGCCGGCTTTTTTGGTTGGGGTGCTTACGGCCCAGAGGGAGATGTTGAGCTTCTATGAGCCTTCGGTGGCATGGTTGCCGCATACAGCTCGCAATGCGGGGCCACGGTAAAAGCGTCTCGGGAAAATTATACGCAGATGGTAAGACACGATCATCAGCGCCTACCCGTGGCACCTAGTCGTAGAGCGGGGCTGTCGGACGACAATGCGGACCAGCGCCGATTTGCTATAGACGTTCGCTTATTCACACGAAATGTCTTTGCTGCCATTATCTCCCATTACGATGGGCTTATTCTAAAGCCGATGCGGTTAGGGAGTTGAGAAGCCGACTCGCCCGATGTAGGATGCTAGGATAAGGGGCAACCATGTCACGATCAGGATCAAAATCATCCGCGGAGTCAGAAAAGGCTTCTGCCCTTAAGCCGCTTTTGGGTTCCAAATCTCGTTTCACCAGCGGTGAAACCCTCCCTCGACAGGCGTTTTCGCCGACAGGAAATATCTCTGGGCGTGCAGCTGAGTTCGTGGAATTCGTCGATCCGCAGCGCGACGTTCGTGAATTGGTGCTCTCCACCGAGGTTTCGCGGACGCTTTACGATGTTGCAGATGAATATCGTCACAGCGATGCTATTCGAAGCCATGGCTTGCCATTGCGTTCGCGGTTGCTGTTTTGTGGTCCACCCGGCTGTGGCAAGTCGCTCACCGCCGAGGTGCTCGCCAAGGAACTCGAGCTTCCATTCATGGTAGCCAAGCTCGATGCATTGATTGGGTCAATGCTTGGGGAGACAGCATCGAACCTGCGCCGCCTGTTTGATGCCGCTGAACGTCAAACCTCTATTCTGTTCCTCGACGAATTTGACGCCTTGGCCAGAACCAGGTCCGATCCAACCGAGCATAATGAAATGCGTAGGGTCGTTAATAATCTCCTGCTGATGATCGAGCGATTTAAAGGCCGTGGCTTTATAGTTGCGGCAACCAACCTTGAGTCGACAATTGATCCCGCGATTATCCGTCGATTTGATGAAGTTGTTCTATTTGGGCGTCCGAGCGCGTCAGACATCCGCCGGCTGATCAAGTTCAAGACACGAAATTTTGGCCTAGAATTTGATATCGCTACTGATGCAAAGCAACTGGTCGGAAGAAGTCACTCCGATGTTGAGCGCATCTGCTATACCGCAATGCGTCACGCCATCATGCAGCGTCGCAAGAAGATATCGCGACTAGACTTCGATTACGCGATAAATTCCGATCGACGTCGGAAAGACATTCAGAGTAAGGTGAGCTCCTCTATTTGATAGGGGGTATTCTTGGTACGCCGACCTCACCTGACACTTCGCCGCCTTGAGGGCCAACTCGAACGACGCAAGAAACCTGGCTTCGGAAGCGCGCCACCAAGAAATCATGTGTTGCACGGTGGCCAACTGGGTCTTCAGCTCGCTCAGATCGTTCAGCGGAACGCTGCGCGCGATGCCGAGCGCGTCGATGAGCCCGTTTCCGATCCCACGGTCATTCTGAAAATTACTACGGCTGGTTATATCGGCGAAGATGCGCTGGCCGGGGTTGGGCTGCAAATCCTTGAGCAGCGCTCGGACGACGTCACCGTGGCTCTATCAGTCGATCCAAACCTCACGGTTCTACAGGAGAGATCACAGCAATATGCAGGCCCCATTCCCGTAACCCAGACCGGTGCTAGGCATGCTGGCCTCTTCGGCGTCATCGACAGCTTTGACGAGCTATCTGCTAACGACAAAATTGGCAGTGCACTGGCTAGGCATGGTTTTGCAACGACAGAGATGATTCCGGACGGTGATGTCGTTCTGATCGATGTCGAGCTTTGGGACGTAAACGAAGATCTGCTGCGTGAGCTTTATGTTAATCGCGTCGCCCGAAAGGCCGAGGAGTTTGGCGGCGAGCTCCTCAGCCGTTATCGTGGTGCAGGGCTCTTTGTCGCCCGTGTGCGAGTTCCCGGCGCCGGGTTGAAAGAACTACTGGCAATGGCTGAAGTTGCCTGGATCGACCTACCCCCAGTGCCAGACTTTGCCCCCGAACCGGCAGCAAATCTGACGGTGACTGAACTTCCACCGATAAACCCGCCATCAGCGAATGCTGTTTGTATTGGGATTGTCGATTCCGGAATTACAGCGGCCCATCCAATGCTCGACGGCGTCATCGCCGGGACATTTGGTGTCCCTAATCAGCTCGGGAGCGATGATGAAAAACGTCATGGCACCTCCGTTGCGGCTCTTGCGACCTACGGATCGATTGCCGAGCAGATTTCTCAGAATGTTTTGGCACCCCGGTTTCGAATTGCCAGCGCCAAGGTTGTAGATGCGAATGGCCATTTTGACGAAGAGCGTACAGTCGCCGACATTGTCGAGGAGGCAATTCGACGGCTCAACGCAGAATATGGTTGTCGGGTGATCAACATATCTCTCGCTGATCGCGAACACATCGTTGGAGGGCGCCCATCGAACTGGGCGATGATGCTTGATAATCTGGTCCGTGAGCTCGGCATCGTCGTTACCGTTTCAGCGGGCAATATCCTGGATATAAGCCAGCGCATCGAGGATCAGGGCGTCGGCATTTATCCTGAGTATTTGCTTGAAGACGAGCACAGGCTCTATGAACCGGCCAGTTCGATGAACTCGCTTGTTGTGGGATCACTAGCTCATTCCAATGGCCTCATGCCGGGAGAAGAGGGTGAAGCCGACATCGTGGCTTTGACAGCCACACATCATCCATCGCCCTTCAGCCGATGCGGACCTGGTTTTGCCAAGAGTATCAAACCCGACTTAGTCGAATATGGTGGTACTGCCGTGTGGCGGGGATTCTCATCCAGGCTGTCGGCTGATCGCGACAGCTGCGGCGTTCTAACGCTCAACCCGAATTATCTGCAAAGTCTAATGGTTTATCGTCATGGAACCTCTTTTGCGGCTCCCGTTGCCGCCTATAAGGCAGCTGCGCTCTTGGAGGAATTTCCTGATTCCAGCGCAAATTTTATCAGGGCCTTGATGGGGTTGAGTGCGGATCACCCAGCCGAATTGAAAGAACGGGTTACCTCTCATGGCGGCCGCGAGCATTTCAGATACGCGGGTTACGGCGTGGCAGATGTCAGTCTTGCCGAAGCTTCGGAAGACAATCGTGTGGTTATGGCCATCGAGGACAGCCTCCCGATCAATCGATTTGCTGTCTACGAAGTGCCTATTCCAACCGATTTCCAAACAGTCAACGGCGTTCGGCATATCAAGGTATCGCTAGCCTTTGACCCGCCGGTGCGGAACAGCCGGAAGGAATATTTGGGCGTCAAAATGGGTTATCACTTGGTGCGGGGGAAGTCGGCCGAAGAGGTTTTTGCCAGGTTCCGAAAATGGGAGGCTGAAGAAAAAGAAGAAAATGGCGGCGCCGCAGTTTTCGAAAACGGTTCAGCGATTTGCAAAATGAACCCTTTGGCCACCATGCAGGAGGCTGGAAGCCTTCAGGTTGGGACATTTGTCGCCAAGCGCAACATCTCAAGTTACGGTGACAGCTACTATCTTGTCGTCCGGTGTGAAGGAAAATGGGCTGCCAACCTATTAGAGGAGCAGACATTTTCTGTGGCTGTCGAGTTATGGCACGAGGCCGAGCTTGCGCTCTATCAGCAGGTCGCCGTCGTTCTAAGCGCGTAAGGATAGCGCCTTTATTCCTCCCCATCCTCTATTTCACACGCATGACAACCGCCACGCCCCGCCCGGGCGCAGGCGATCGACGCCAAAATCCCGGGCGAAACGGAAGATTTGACCATGGCCCCCAGAGGCTCGCATCTCACCCTCGTGCCCAAAAGATAACGGCAGGTCACCAAAGGTAACCTGCCGCTTCAAAACGCACTGGCGAGAAACCGCTCAGAACTCGAGCTCAAGACCGTTTTCACAGAAGTCGAACTGAGCAGGTTCCGATTCACTGCCGTCTGCATACGTGGCCTTGACCCACTGCGCGCAGCTTTCGCCATTTGTGCTCTGATCCCAGACGAGATCTGCAGTCGATCCCGGCTTGATGCCGCTTCCAACGTTGAAAGCACCCCAGGTGCTCTTGTCTTCGGACACCAGGATCCCGGTGATGGCCGAACTGGTCGTGTTCGTCGCCTTGAAAGAGAACTCATCCGCATGGGCAGCAACAACGGTCATCCCGCTTGCCGCCGCCCCAAGGGCGATTGCCAGTAGACCGTTTCGAACGTGTTGGAGATTCATGGTCTGTCCTCAGATCGGTGGGAATGTAACATCAGACTTTCTGGCACTGTCAGTCCTGAAAGTCGACGGAATAAACGCGGCTTTCAGGCGCCACCTGCCGGGCGGTTCATGTGCTCGATCCACCCCCACCTTTATTTCCCCCCCATCCTCCATTACATATCCCTGACAACAGCCACGCCCCGCCCGGGCGCAGGCGACACACGACAAAATCCCGGGCGAAACGGAAGATTTGACCATGGCCCCCAGAGGCTCGCAGCGCACCATCAACAAGATCGTCGCGGAAAACCGCAAGGCGCGCTTCAATTATGAGATCATCGACACCTACGAGGCCGGTCTGGTTTTGACCGGCACGGAGGTCAAGTCGCTGCGCGAGGGCAAGGCCAATATCGCCGAATCCTATGCCTCGGATGAGGGCGAGGAGATCTGGCTGATCAATTCGCATCTGCCGGAATATCTGCAGGCGAACCGCTTCAATCACGAGCCGCGCCGCCGTCGCAAGCTCTTGTTGTCCAAGCGCGAGATCAACCGCCTGCGCGTCTCGATCAATCGTGAGGGCATGACGCTGGTGCCCTTGAAGATCTATTTCAACGAGAAGGGCAGGGCGAAGCTGGAGCTGGCGCTCGCCAAGGGCAAGAAGCTGCATGACAAGCGCGAGACCGAGAAGGAACGCGACTGGAACCGCCAGAAGCAGCGCATTCTGAAGACGGGTTGATCATGGCGCTCTCACATCTGAAACTCACCGTCGGCCCCTTCGTCTTCGAGGCCCGTTTCGAGCGCGAAAAGGCGCCCGAGACCTGCCGCATTTTTGAGACCTTCCTGCCGTTCCGCAACCAGGCGATCCATTCACGCTGGTCGGGCGAGGCGGTCTGGGTGCCCTTGGGCGATTTCCAGTTCGGGGCAGGCTTTGAGAACCACACCGCGCATCCCTCGCGCGGCGACATCCTGCTGTATCCCGGCGGCTTCAGCGAGACGGAGCTGCTCTTCGCCTATGGCTCCTCGCAATTTGCCAGCAAGATGGGTGTTCTCGCCGGCAATCACTTCCTGACGGTGACGAAGGGGGCTGAGCAGCTTGAGGCCATAGGAAAAATGGTTCTCTGGCAGGGCGCGCAGGATATTGCCTTCGAGGCGATGTGAGGTAGAGAAGTCCCCTCCCAAACCCTCCCCACAAGGGGGAGGGCAAACCCTGCCGCGCGCTCCCCACCTCCCCCTTGAGGGGGGAGGTCGCCGCAAAGCGGCGGGTGGGGGTGAACCCTGCTTCGAGTTCGACGTTTTCACGATCTCTGTAAACTTCGGGCCGTCACCCCACCCAGGAGCTTCGCTCCGACCCTCCCCCTCAGGGGAGGGTGGGTCCGCGTCCCAGCCGCGAGTCCTTTCCCCTTGTCGGTGAGATGGCCGCCCTTCGACAAGCTCAACAGGCCAGAGGGGGTGTTTTTGGATTCGCAGCGGCTTTAGAGCATCAGGGGCAGGTGCCCCAGACCCCTTAGTGTTCGTCTTCGCTCGCCGTTGCCGGTTCCGGCGCGCGCGGGGTGCCGCGTTCGGACGGGTCGCGGCCGATTTCGGCCTTCAGCGTCATCAGGTCGATGAAGTGATCTGACTGGCGGCGCAGGTCGTCGGCGATCATCGGCGGCTGGGTCGCCATGGTCGAGACGACAGACACCTTGCGGCCCTTGCGCTGCAGCGCTTCGACCAGCGTGGTGAAATCGCCGTCGCCGGAGAAGAGCACGAGATGGTCGACCGTTTCGGACTGTTCCATCGCGTCGATGGCAAGCTCGATATCCATGTTGCCCTTGACCTTGCGGCGGCCCATGGAGTCGGTGAATTCCTTCGCCGGCTTGGTGATCACCTTGTAGCCGTTATAGTCCAGCCAGTCGATCAGCGGGCGGATCGAGGAATATTCCTGGTCCTCGATGAGGGCGGTGTAATAATAGGCGCGAAGGAGATAGCCGCGCTTCTGGAAAGCTTTCAAGAGCTTGCGGTAATCGATATCGAAGCCGAGGCTTTTGGACGCGGCATAAAGATTGGCGCCATCGATGAAGAGTGCAATTTTTTCGCGGGGGTCGAACATTTCGATATCCTTACGTCAAATATGAACAGTCTCGGCAATCGGCAATCAAAACAATACCTTGCCCCTCCAGTTATGATCATAGATTTACATTATGAAATGATCATATAAAAATCTATCTAGGGCATCGTCTGGTGCAATCCAAGCAGCCTGTGGTTGAATTGTGGTGTATTGAGGGCCTTTTCCGGCTTCCATTTTTGGGCTTGGAGGGGTGCCAGCACGAAAAACTTGAATTTGCCTGCCATTGCCTGTATCGCAGCCGTCAATCCCACGCATTCAAGATCGCAAAGGACAGGCAATGGCCCGTGTCACCGTTGAAGATTGCATCGACAAAGTCGAGAACCGCTTCGAGCTCGTTCTGCTCGCAAGCCACCGCGCCCGCCAGATCTCCCAGGGCGCACCGATCACCATCGATCGCGACAAGGACAAGAACCCGGTCGTCGCTCTGCGCGAAATCGCCGACGAGACGCTCTCGCCGGACGACCTGAAGGAAGATCTGATCCACTCGCTGCAGAAGCATGTCGAAGTCGACGAGCCGGAGCAGGAGCCGAGCTCGATGCTCGCCAACACCGGCACCGCCGGCAAGGGCGACGAAGAGGACGAACTGCCGGAAACGCTGACCTTCGACCAGATGTCGGAAGAAGATCTGCTGGCCGGTATCGAAGGTCTTGTTCCGCCGGAAAAGAGCGACGATTACTAATCGTCAACAGATCAGACTTAAGTCTTGATCTGACTGTAGGATGAATGTGCGCCAGTCGTCTCGACTGGCGCGCTTTTTCGTTTGTGGAGACGATCGGAATGATGCGGCAATACGAGCTCGTGGAGCGGGTGCAGAAATACAAGCCCGATGCCAATGAAGCTCTGCTGAACAAGGCCTACGTCTATGCCATGCAGAAGCATGGCAAGCAGACACGCGCCAGCGGCGACCCCTATATCTCCCACCCGCTCGAAGTCGCCGCCATCCTGACCGACATGCATCTGGACGAATCGACGATCGCGGTCGCCCTTCTTCACGACACGATCGAGGACACGTCCGCGACCCGTGCCGAGATCGACGAACTCTTCGGTGAGGATATCGGCCGCCTGGTCGAGGGCCTGACCAAGATCAAGAAGCTCGACCTCGTCACCAAGAAGGCCAAGCAGGCGGAAAACCTGCGCAAGCTCCTGCTCGCCATTTCCGACGATGTGCGCGTTCTCCTGGTCAAGCTCGCCGACCGCCTGCACAACATGCGTACGCTCGAGCACATGCGCGACGACAAGCGCGCCCGCATTTCCGAAGAGACGATGGAAATCTATGCGCCGCTCGCCGGCCGCATGGGTATGCAGGACATGCGCGACGAGCTGGAGGACCTGTCCTTCCGCTACATGAACCCGGAAGCCTATGAGACGGTCACCAATCGCCTGGCGGAGCTGTCGACCCGCAACGAAGGCCTGATCACCAAGATCGAGGACGAGCTTCGCGAACTCCTGGTGGCGAACGGCCTTTTGACCCCCTCGGTCAAGGGCCGGCAAAAGAAGCCTTACTCCGTGTTCCGCAAGATGCAGTCGAAATCGCTCTCCTTCGAGCAGCTCTCCGACGTCTATGGCTTCCGCATTCTCGTTGACGACATTCCAGGCTGCTACCGCGCGCTTGGCATCGTGCATACCCGCTGGCGTGTCGTGCCCGGCCGCTTCAAGGACTACATCTCGACGCCGAAGCAGAACGACTACCGCTCGATCCACACCACCATCGTCGGACCGTCGCGCCAGCGCATCGAGCTGCAGATCCGCACGCGGCGCATGCATGACATCGCCGAATACGGCATCGCCGCCCACAGCCTCTACAAGGATGGCGAGAACGGTGATCCGAGCGAGCCGCTGCAGCGCGAGAGCAATGCTTATTCCTGGCTCCGCCATACCATTGAGGCGCTGGCCGAAGGCGACAACCCGGAAGAGTTCCTCGAGCACACCAAGCTCGAACTCTTCCAGGACCAGGTCTTCTGCTTCACGCCTAAGGGCAAGCTGATCGCGCTGCCGCGTGGCGCGACCCCGATCGACTTTGCCTATGCCGTGCATACCAATGTCGGCGATACCTGTGTCGGCGCCAAGATCAACGGCTCGATCATGCCGCTGGTCACGCGCCTGTCGAATGGTGACGAGGTCGAGATCATCCGCTCCGGCGTGCAGGTGCCACCCGCCGCCTGGGAAGAGATCGTCGTCACCGGCAAGGCACGCGCCGCCATCCGCCGCGCCACCCGCATGGCGATTCGCAAGCAATATGCAGGCCTTGGCCAGCGCATTCTGGAGCGCACCTTCGAGCGCGCCGGCAAGGTTTTCTCCAAGGACACGCTGAGACCCGCGCTGCACCGCCTCGGCCAGCGCGACGTGGAAGACGCAATCGCCTCGGTCGGTCGCGGCGAGACCTCCTCGCTCGACGTTCTCCGGGCCGTCTTCCCCGACTACCAGGACGAACGTGTGACCGTGAGGCCCTCCTCGGACGAGGGCTGGTTCGCGATGAACAGCGCCAATGGCATGGTCTTCAAGATCCCCGGTCCCGCCCATCCGAAGGGTGATGTGCCGACAGCGGGCGATGGTCCGGATCCGCTGCCGATCCGCGGCCTTTCCGGCAATGCCGAGGTGCATTTTGCGCCTGCAGGTGCCGTGCCCGGAGACCGAATCGTCGGCATCATGGAAGACGGCAAGGGCATCACCATCTACCCGATCCAGGCTTCCGCCCTGCAGCGCTTCGAAAACGAGCCGGAGCGCTGGATCGATGTGCGCTGGGATCTCGACGAGGCGAACAAGTCGCGTTTCGTTGCACGCATTCTGATCAATGCGCTCAATGAGCCTGGGACGCTGGCGACCGTTGCGCAATGCGTTGCGCGTCTGGATATCAACATCCGGGTTCTCAACATGATCCGGATCGCCACCGATTTCACGGAAATGGGGATCGATCTCGAGGTCTGGGACCTTCGTCAGCTGAGCCAGCTGCTAGGCGAACTCAAGGAACTCGACTGTATCTCGACGGTGAAACGCGTTTACGACTGAGGCAATCTGCCGTCTCACAGACAGGACCGGTGCGGATAATGTCCGCCCGGTCGCCTCGCAGCCGCCCTCGCTGCCTCACTTTTCATCACAATCCTGCCTAATTCGTAAACCTCGACCCCCTTGCTATGCGCTTTGCGCATGGCTGACGTCAGTTCTTGTCTCTGGTTGATTGTGCGTCGCACCATTATATCTCGTTCAACAGATGAAGACGAAAAACCGAGGATAAAACGATGTTTACTCCGATCCGCAAATTCGCCCGCGCCCTTCGCGTCCCGACCGTTGCAGAGCGTGAAATGAACTACCTGAACGGCGCTCGCGACCTGGTTGACCTGGAATACCGCCAGCGCGAAATCGACCGTGGCATGTTCCGCCGCGCCTGATCCGTCGACAGACCATATCTGGTCCATGCTGTGACGCCGGTTCTTGCCGGCGTCTTTGCTTTTTTGGCCACCTTGATGGCCGCTTTTCCTTGCCCAACCCGTCCGGCATCCACTACATATCCCGCATGCTGTTTCGACGCAGGCAACCGATTTCCAGACTGACGAAGCTACGCGAGCTTTTTTGGCCGCGCCGGGGCTTCATTCGGTCGTTTCAATATCTGAGCAAACGAATCTTGCGCTTGTCGGCCACCCCGCACGCGATTGCCGCTGGCGTTGTAGCAGGTGTCGTCTCCTCCTGGACCCCATTCATCGGATTGCATTTTCTGCTCGCCTTCGCGATTGCCTATCTCATTGCCGGCAACATGGTTGCTGCGGCCATCGGAACAGCCTTTGGCAATCCTCTGACCTTTCCGCTCATCTGGGCCTCGACCTGGGAGGTCGGCCATCGTCTGATCGGCAAGGGGGTTCCGGTCACAGATAGCGTCGATCTCGAGAAGAAGTTTTCCCTTTCGGCTTTCGAAAGCATGTGGCATCCGATCTTGAAGCCGATGCTTGTTGGGGCTATCCCGCTCGCCGTCGTCAGTGGTGCAATCATCTATTGCACCATCTATTTCACCGTGGCGAAGTTCCAGGCCCGTCGCCGCGAACGGCTTGCCGAGCGCGCCCGTGCCCGCCTCGCCGAAGCTCTCCAGGGATCGAGCGTCTGACATGATCATCGGTATCGGCAGCGACTTGGTCGACATCAGAAGAATCGAGAAATCGATCACCCGTTTCGGCGAGAAATTCACCGTCCGCTGCTTCACGGACGAGGAGCAGGCGCGCTCGAATGGCCGCAAGGACAGCGCTGCCTCCTATGCCAAACGTTTCGCGGCCAAGGAGGCGATGGCGAAAGCGCTGGGGACCGGAATTGCCGAAGGTGTCTTCTGGAAGGAGATGGGCGTTGTGAACCTGCCGAACGGCAAGCCTGGACTTGAGCTGACCGGTGGTGCCGCCCGATGCCTGGAACGCCTCCTGCCGGCAGGCCATCGTCCTGTCATCCATCTCACCATCACCGACGAATTTCCCTATGCCCAGGCATTCGTCATCGTCGAGGCCCTGCCGGAAAGCAGCTGATACCAAGTGCCGATCCTGTGGGTTCCTATCATCGACACTTGGTATGAGTTGACTGGTCGCGCTGGTCGAAGCGCCTGTGCGGTTGCCGCGCGGACGCGAACCGACTAGAGAGAGCAGGATTTTCGCAAGAAGGAACCGATCCGCGTGAGCGAAGAAAAGAAGCAAAGTGCCCTCTGGGAAAACGTCAAGGTCATCATCCAGGCCCTGCTGTTGGCGATGGTGATCAGGACCGTCTTCTTTCAGCCCTTCACAATTCCGTCCGGCTCGATGATGCCGACGCTGCTGGTTGGCGACTACATCTTCGTCAACAAGTTCTCGTATGGCTATTCGAAGTACTCGTTGCCCTTCTCGCCGGATCTCTTCGAGGGCCGGATCTTCGAAAGCGAACCGGAGCGCGGCGACATCGCTGTCTTCCGCTTCCCGCCGAACCCGAGCATCGACTATATCAAGCGCATCGTTGGGCTGCCGGGTGACCGGATCCAGATGATCGGCGGCGTGCTGCAGGTCAACGGTCAGCCCGTGCCGAAGGTGCAGGACGGCGTCTTCACCTCCGATTACCGCATGGATCCGGGCACCGACGTTCCCGTCTTCCGCGAAACGCTCGACAACGGCGTAAGCTACAACACGCTCGACCAGGCGCAGGGCACCCGTGGCGACGACACTCGCGAATTCATCGTGCCGGAAGGCCATTACTTCGCGATGGGCGACAACCGCGACAACTCGCTCGACAGCCGCTTCGACGTCGGCTTCGTGCCGGCCGAGAACCTGATCGGCAAGGCCTCGCTGATCTTCTTCTCGCTTGGTAATGACACTTCCTTCCGCGAAGTCTGGAAGTGGCCGGCCAACATGCGCTGGGATCGCCTGTTCAAGGTGGTCGAATGACGAACAAGAGCGTGGTCGGCGAAAAGGATTGGGAGCAGCTTGAAGCTGCGATCGGCCACAAGTTCGCCGACCGCGACCGCCTGAAGCGGGCGCTGACGCATGCCAGCGCCCAGGTCTCACGGGGCAAGAAGGGCGACTACGAACGGCTGGAATTCCTCGGCGACCGCGTGCTTGGCCTCTGCGTCGCCGAAATGCTGTTCAAGACCTTCCGCGACGCAACCGAGGGCGAGCTCTCGGTTCGCTTCAATCAGCTGGTCAGCGCCGAGGCCTGTGCCTCCGTCGCCGACGAGATCGAGCTTTACCGCTTCATCCGTACGGGCGCGGACGTGAAGAAGATCACGGCGAAGAACATGCTGAACGTCCGCGCCGACGTCGTTGAAAGCCTGATCGCCGCCATTTATCTTGAGGCAGGATTGGAGGCTGCGCGCGGCTTCATCCTGAAATACTGGGAGGGTCGTGCTGCCCGCGCCGATGGCGCCCGCCGCGATGCCAAGACCGAATTGCAGGAATGGACGCATGCCAGATTTGGCAAGCCGCCCACATACAAGGTTGCCGATCGCTCCGGACCGGATCATGATCCCAGCTTCACGGTGATCGTAGAGATCCCGGGCTTAAAGCCGGAGATCGGCATCGAACGTTCCAAGCGTGCCGCCGAACAGGTGGCCGCGACCAAGATACTCGAACGCGAAGGCGTCTGGGCCAAGGCCTCCGACGCGAATTGAATGGATGATATGACCGATACCGAAATCCATGACGGCGGCGAAGCCACCGTCAACACCCCGACCCGATCCGGCTTCGTCGCCTTGATCGGCCCGACCAATGCCGGCAAGTCGACGCTGGTCAACCGCTTCGTCGGCGCCAAGGTGTCGATCGTCAGCCACAAGGTCCAGACGACCCGCGCCGTCATGCGCGGCATCGCGATTCACAAGAACGCCCAGATCGTCTTCATGGACACGCCCGGCATCTTCAAGCCGCGCCGCAAGCTCGACCGCGCGATGGTGACGTCCGCCTGGGGCGGCGCCAAGGATGCCGATATCATCCTGCTCCTGATCGACAGCGAACGGGGCCTGCGCGGCGATGCCGAGGCGATCCTGGAAGCTCTGAAGGATGTGCCGCAACCGAAGATCCTGGTCCTGAACAAGATCGACCGGGTCCGTCATGAGGACCTGTTCACGCTGGCCGAGAAGGCCAACGAGTTCGTCAAATTTGACCGCACCTTCATGATCTCGGCAACGACCGGCTCCGGCTGTGACGACATCATGGACTATCTGGCTGAGACTTTCCCGGAAGGTCCCTGGTATTATCCGGAAGACCAGATTTCGGACCTGCCGATGCGCCAGCTCGCAGCCGAAATCACCCGCGAGAAACTCTTCCTGCGCCTGCACCAGGAGCTTCCCTATTCCTCGCATGTAGAAACCGAGAGCTGGGAAGAGCGCAAGGACGGCTCGGTTCGTATCGAGCAGGTTATCTATGTCGAGCGCGACAGTCAGAAGAAGATCGTGCTGGGCAAGAACGGCGACGCGATCAAGGCGATCTCCACGGCTTCCCGCAAGGAGATGTCCGAGATCCTTGAACAGCCGGTCCACCTCTTCCTCTTTGTGAAGGTGCGCGAGAACTGGGGCAACGACCCCGAGCGCTTCCGCGAGATGGGCCTCGAATTCCCGCGCGACTGAACAGGACAAAGCGAAGGGCGCTCAGCCCTTCGCCACGCGCCTTGCCACGAAGTCTGAGATCGTCGGTCCGATCAGGATGATCAGGATTAGCCGCATGGTCTGCAGCGCCATGATGAAGGACATGTCGACCGGCGTGGTCGCGGCAATGATCGCGATCGAGTCGAGCCCGCCGGGGCTCGTCGCGAGATAGGCCGTCAGCGGGTCGATGCCATGCAGCGACCAGAGCAGGAAGGCAAGCCCGCCGCTGAACGCCATGAGCACGAGGATCGAGCCGACGATTTGGGGCAGGGCGCTTGCCGCATGCCTCAGGATCCGCCGCGTGAAGGACAGGCCGATCCGCCAACCGATCACGCCATAACCGAGCGCCAGCAGCCATTCGGGCAGTTGCAGGGTGATATAGCCCATGACATGCAGAACCGTCGTCGCAACCAGTGGCAGGAGCATGGTGCCCGCCGGTATCCTTAACCTTGCGCCGACCATCGCCGCCGCAAGGGCAGCAGCCAGCGTCAAGGACAGATCGAGCCAGTCCGTCTCCGGAAACCAGAGGACGGCCTGTGCAGCGCCGCCTTCGATGTTGAACACGAAGGCCGCCATCAACGAGGCCCCGGTCGCGACAAAGGCGACGCGCAGATACTGCATGAAGGCGACCAGCCTCGCATCCCCGCCATGCGCTTCGGCCATCAGCACCATGGCCGAGGCGGCTCCCGCAGATGTGCCCCAGATTGCCGTGGTGCCCGGAAGGATCTCGGCTTTTGCCATGAAATAGCCGAGCAGGCTGCTCGCCGCGATGATCGCAAGCACGATGGACAGAAAGACCGGCCAGTCGTCTGCCACCGTCGACAGCGTTCCCAGATCGATCGAGCGGGCAATGATGCAGCCGATCAGCGAGTGGGCGAAGATGTAGGGGTAGCGGTGAACGGAAAGCCGTGCGCCGTTGGTGGCCACCAGAATGGCCGCGACCATGGGCCCGAGCAGCAGCGCGCCCGGGATATGCGCGAGGAAAAGCCCGCCGGAGATCGCAACGGACAGGGCAAGCAGCATAAGCCAGCGAAGGACCACCGGAAGCGGTGTCAGCAGGCCGGGTTGGGCAGGCGTCCCATGCTCTTTATCCAAGGACATGACTGTCTCCGTCCTTCGTCTGAGACACCTTTGCCGGAAAGGGCTGGACGAAAGCGCGTTTTCATCAAATAAATGAGGTAGACCTCACAAACGAGTTTTATGAGCATGGCCTCGCAAAAGTCAAGTTCGGCCACGACGCCGCAGGCGACTCGCGCGCCGACCGCCAAGGAGCCCAAACGCAAGCGCGGCATTGCCCGGGTCGCAAAGCTTCTCGATGCCGGCGCCGCCGTCTTCGCCGAACAGGGCTACAGGGCCGCGACCATGACCGAGATCGCCGCCCGGGCCGAGGCACCGATCGGCTCACTCTACCAGTTCTTTCCCAACAAGGATGTGCTCGCCGACGCACTCGTTGCCCGCTATGCCGAGCATGTCGAGGCAGCACTCGACCGAATCAGGGCGCAGGTCGCAGACCTCGATGGTAGCCAGCTCGCCGACCGCCTGCTCGACGTGCTTGTCGCCCATGCTGCCGAGCGCAGCCTGGCGCTCAGCCTGCTCGATGCCCGCTGGGAGCAGCCGGGTGTGCGCCCGGGCGTGCTTCGCGAAAGCCTGCGCAAGCGCATCACCGAGATCCTCACGCTCTGGCGCCCGCAATTGCCCGAGGAACAGGCCGAGGTCATGTCGGTCGTGCTCTTCCAGGCGATGAAGTCGCTCGTGCAATTGCATGAAGAAAAACGCTATCCGGGAAAGGCCGAAGCGATCGCCCATTGGCGCGGCTGGGTCCAGCGCTATCTCGCGGACGCCTGACCGCGCGCGAAATTCCTCGCGCTTGCCCGACCTCTGCGGTAAAACCTGATCATGCAATGGACAGACGAGGCAATCCTTCTCGGGGTGCGGCGGCATGGCGAAACAAGCGTCATCGCCGAGGTGATGACGGCCAGCCGCGGCCGGCATCTGGGCATGGTGCGCTCCGGGCGCTCGCGCACGATGCAGCCGGTTCTGCAGCCTGGCAATCGTCTGGAAGTCACCTGGCGTGCCCGGCTCGACGAGCATCTGGGCGAGTTTCGCATAGAACCTGTGATGCTCCGTGCGGGTCGGCTGATGGAAACTGCAACCGCCGTCTACGGTGTGCAGGCGCTCGCGGCCCTGCTGCGGCTTTTGCCGGAGCGTGATCCCCATCCGCATCTCTTCCAGGCACTGGATGTCATTCTCGATCATCTGGAAGATCCTGCGACGGCAGGCGAACTCTTTGTCCGCTTCGAGCTTGGGCTGCTGAATGATCTCGGCTTCGGGCTGGATCTGAGCGAATGTGCCGCGACGGGCACGCACTATGATCTGGCTTATGTCTCGCCGAAGTCGGGCAGGGCGGTCAGCCGCGAGGCGGGCGCGCCCTGGGCGGACAAGATGCTGGCGCTGCCGGATTTCCTAACCCCCGGCACGAACCGGGCGGCTGATCCGGACAGCCTCGCTGCCGCCTTCCGGCTGACATCCTATTTTCTGGATCGGCATGTCTACGGGCCGCGGGGGCTGGAGCCCGGCGCGGCACGCGAGGGGTTCTGTCAGGCGGCGTTGAAAACCTTGCGTTCGCTGGAAGCGCCCGGCGCATTGGCAGCGCCCAGGAATACGGCCTGATCTTCCGGCGCCGATTTCGCCATGTGATCGTGAATGGCGGCCTGTAGTTCGCTGATGTTGCGATAGCTACCGCCGTCGAGGTCGATGACCGGATACTTGACGGCGATGAACTTGACCCTGTCGCCGTCGGGTATGGTGATGCCAACCGGGATTCCGGCATATTCGATAACTTGCTTCTTCATAACGAATGTCCTCGCTCGTGCACGCTGGCACGGCGCTGTTTCAATAGTCGTTTGTGGATGTCAGGCTTTGTGCTGCGTCACATTCGACAGGAGCAGGCGTAATGGCGTTTCACCATCACGAGGCGCAGGGTCGTTGGCCAGGATCGGATGACATCAAGAAATACAACTTGCATTTCGCTGACCTCCTTCTTTGGCTGCGGCCTCCAATAGCGAGGCCGTTCATGGTTCGTCGTCAGGATCCGAACCAGCTCGCAGAAGGTAGGTCTTGGGTCGGAATCCGTCAACGGGGGAGCTGAGAAAAATAAAATAATTTTCTGTGACAGCTCTCACCGGGCAAAAACATGGGAAATTTGATCCGGCATAGGTGAAATGCCGAAATATGATCTCACTTTTGGCAAAATCACGCTATGCCGATGGCAGGCCGCTCGACCGCTTTCTCGCTGATCGGCCAATGCACCACGGCCGCGAAGATCCCGAGCGCTACACCCAACCACCAGACCTGGTCATAGGTTCCGAACAGGTCGTAGAGATAGCCGCCCATCCACACGCCGAGGAAGGACCCGATCTGGTGGGAAAGGAAGACCAAGCCGCCGAGCAGGCCGAGATGGCGCGTGCCGAACATGATGGCCACAAGCCCGTTGGTCGGCGGCACGGTGGAGAGCCACAACAGGCCCATCACAGCGGCAAATACAACGACCGAGAATGGCGTCTGCGGTAGGAGCAGGAAGAGCGTCACCGTGATCGAACGACCAATATAGATGAAGGCGAGGAAGTAGGGCTTGGAATAGCGCTGCCCGATCCAGCCGGCGGCGAGTGAGCCGATGATGTTGAAGAAGCCTATCAGCGCCATCGCGATCACCGCATAGCTCGCCTCGATGCCGATATCGCCGAGATAGGCGGGGAAGTGCGCGGTGATGAAGGCCACCTGGAAACCGCAGACGAAGAAGCCGGTCGTCAGCAGAAGATAGCTCTTGTGCGCAAAAGCCTCTTTGAGCGCCTCGGCGATCGTCTGCTGATACTGGTTGCCGGACTGCGTGCCCGACTGCGCATTGCCGCGCAACGGAAAGGCAAGCAGCGGCACGACCAGCATCATGACAGCGATGATGACGAGACTGTCCGACCAGCCGAAGGCCGAGATGAAACCCTGGCTCAAGGGCGCGAACAGGAACATGCCGGCAGAACCGGCCGCCGTCCCGATGCCGAACGCCATCGACCGCTGTTCCGGCGTCACGTTGCGGGCAAAGGCCGAAAGGATAACGCTGAAAGAGCCGGCGCCGATCGCAAGCCCGATGAGCACGCCACCGCCCATATGCAGCCAGATGGGTGCCGAGGCATTGGCCATCATTACGAGGCCTGCGGCATAGAGCACACCCGACATGACGAGCACGCGACCCGTACCGTATTTGTCGGCGAGCGCCCCGAAGAACGGCTGGCTCAAGCCCCAGAACAGGTTCTGGAATGCCATGGCAAGCCCGAAGGTGGAGCGGTCCCAGCCCCGGTCAGCGAGCATCGGCAACTGGAAGAAGCCCATCGCCGAACGTGGCCCGAAGGTCATCACCGCAATCAGCGATCCCGCGAGAATAATGAGCCAGGGCATGGCGGGACGGCTGATCGTGTTCATCGCGGATTCTCCTCTGTCAATCACACACTAGTGCAGTCGATCGATGAGCAGAAACGCCTTTTGATGAACTGGCCATCAGGGGATTTGATGGATGTTAGATGGTGGGGGGATTTGACGGCGGGATCCTTCGAGGCCCCTGCTGCGCAGGGGCACCTCAGGACGAGGGCGGGTGGGGTGGCTACTCAAACGCTTGACCGGCCCCCGATGCGACAAATTAGGAAGGACCTCGTAGGCATAGGCGATCAGCGCCTCCTTCTTTTGCCGGTTCCATCCCTTGATCTGTCGCTCGCGGCCGATGGCGTCGATGATGCGATCATAGCTTTCGGTAAACACCAGTTCCACTGGCCGGCGTTTGGCTGTGTAGCCATCATAGGTGCCCGCATTGTGCTCCCAGAGCCGCGCCTCGATGTTCTGTTTCGTCAGTCCTGTGTAGTAGGAGCCATCGCTGCAGCGAAGGATGTAGACGGTGACCTCCATCTGCGTGACCTCCAAAAGCCAGGATTCATGGTCGCGCGACTTTGCCTTCTGCACAACTCCGCAATCTATGGGGTTCTTCCGTAGTCCGATGTCTTTATGTGCGAGTTTATGGCGAGGCGGTTGCAGATTTGTGCAGGATCCTTCGAGGCCCTTGCTAAAGCAAGGGCACCTCAGGATGAGGGGCGCCACTGGGTACCGTAACACCTCGAATGTCATCAGCACTCAGAAAAAACTTAGGCCAACGAGGCGCAAAACGATCAGCTCTCATCCTGAGGTGGGAGCGGAGCGACCCTCGAAGGACGAGGGCGGGTGGACTCCCAACCCAATCTCACCGCTGCTTGATCGCCCAACCCTCGCGACTGCCCAGCACCTTGACCTCGTCCCCGACCCGCACCAGACCCTCTCCCCGCGGCACCGCATTCCAGCCAAACAGCACGCCCGGCACGCGGCGGTCGGCAGACATGCGGATGCGGCCCATGGCCGGCATCGGGTTGGCGCCCTCGCGCGATCCGGTCTGCTGGTCCTGGGTGGTCATGATGCAGCGTGGGCAGGGTTTGACGAAATCGAAGCGGATGCCGCCGATCTCTAGGCCGGTCCAGGCGTCCTCGGCCCAGGGATCGTCACAATCGACGACGATGTTGGGGCGGAACCGATCCATACCAACTTCACCTTCGCCATGCCGCGCCATGTCTTCGTTCAGGGCGCGCAGCGAACCCGTCGTCGTGACCAGGATCTGGTAGCCGTCGGCAAAGCCCATGGGCGAATTCTCGCCGGCCCATTCCGCGCTCGCCTCGCGGCGGCTATCGCCATCGATGAAGACGAGCTTGACCGGCCGGCCGAACCACTCGGACAGCTTGTCGTTGATGCTGTCATGGGCGACGGCGGCGCTGACGATCGAGCGCCAGATCGCGACATCCATGCGATGGTCCGGCTGCGGTGGCGCGACCATCATCTCGCGCCCATCATCCAGCCGAAGCGTCAGATAGGCGGCCGCCGGCAGCGCTGTGAGGCGGGCGAGCTCCGGCAGTTCCCGCTGGGTGATGAAGTGGCCGGAGGGATCGACCAGCATCATCCGCCGGTCACCACCCAGGCCCATGGCATCGATCCGCGCCTGGGGTAGCGCAATGCCGCGTGCGCTTTTGAACGGATAGATGAAGAGATCAGTGATCTGCATGCCGCACCTTCAGATTTCGTCGCGGAAAAGGGAGAGGAAAAGTGTGAGCCGTTCGTGCCGTTCTTTTGCCAGCTTGGAACCCGTTTCGGTCTGGAAACCGTCGGAAAGTTTGAGCAGCTTGGCCGGAAAGTGGTCGATTGCATAGGACCGGTCGTCGAGCGGGCGATGCTCGGCGCCGGGATCACCCGGGTGATAGAGGCCGGAACCCATGCGGCCGGCGATGTAGAAGCAGCGGGCGACGCCGACCATGCCGATCGCATCGAGCCGGTCGGCATCCTGCAACATCTTTGCTTCGAGTGTCTCCGGAGGGATGTTGGCGGAAAAGCTGTGGGTCAGGATCGCATGGGCGACCGCCGCAATCTTCTGCTCAGGCCAGCCGAGCCCATCCAAGATGCCGCTAGCCTTTTCTGCTGCCAGCCGCGAGGCCTGCGACCGGAGCGGCGAGCTCTTCTCGACCGCGACGCAGTCATGCAGCAGGACGGCAGCCGCGAGGATTTGCGGATCGCCACCTTCGCCGGCCTGGATCTTCAACGCATTCTTGAAGACGCGGTGGATATGGGCAAGGTCGTGCGAGCCGTCGTCGCCCTCTGTCGCGTGATCGAGGAGATCGGCGGCGAGCGCATCGTGGGGGGCGAAGTCAGAGGCGGTGAGAAGGGCGGTCAAACGTTGGTTCCCCGTTTCGGCTGGCCGCATCTAGCCTTGCGAGCGCCCACTGTTCAACTGCCCTTGATCAGATCCCCGTCGGCGCCTCGTCCTCGTCCACGGCTGGTGATCGGCCGGACTTGCCGCTCAGGATCCTCTGATAGAAGAGGCCGATGCCGATCAGCACGAAGCCGAGGCCGATGAAGGACAGAGCACGCAGCACGCCTTCGAGATTGGCCATGTCGATCAGGAAGACCTTGGCGACCGTCAGCATCACGATGACGGCAGACGCGATGCGCAGGCTTCTCGCATCGAAGCGCGAACCGAGCGCTAAAAGCCCGACGCCGATTGCCAGCCAGGCCACCGAATAGCTGTAGGTCTCCGCCTGCTCGAAACCCTTCCAGTAGGCAATGAACTCGCCCTGCCAGAAGCGCCTGACGCTCAACGTTACCCAGGCAAAACCGAGCACGGCGCCGGAAAGCGCCAACAGAATGACATAGGGAAGGGGGCGCTTGTCGCGGGCGTAGAAGGCGAGACCCGCATAGGCGAGGCCAGGTAGCAGATAGCCGATCAGCAGCAGGTTGATCAGCGGCCAGGAGCCGGTGCTCTCGCCGGTGAAATAGGGATTAAGCGCGCCGAGATGCAAGCTGACGGTCTGCGCGATGGCAAGGCCGCCTGCTACCATCGAGCCGTAGCGGAAGACGGGGCTTGGCGACTTGAGATCGAGCGTCATCAGGATGCCGGAGAGACCGACCACCAGCAATGTATAGATCGACTGTTCACCGAGCGTCGGAGCGGACGCATCGAGCACACCACCAGTCATCGCGTGGCGCACCAGGATGGCGATGGCGAGAAGGCCGAGAAGGCTGGCCAGGCCCTGAAGCGCGTTGCGAACCCTGAGACCTGGCCAGTTCCGCATCTCGAAGGCCGAGAGCAGGGCCAGCAGCGCGGGAATGCCATAGCCGGGAAGCAATTGGTTGAAGAGCGGCGTGCGCGACAGGTCATCAGGACCAACCAGCGTCGGATCCCAGGCGATGCGGAAGAGCACGCCGACCAGTGCGATGACCATCATCCAGGGCAGACCGCTCCAGGCCCGCATGCGGGTCGCCATCAGATAGGCAAAGCCGAGAAGGGCGAGCAGGATGGTCGTGACAATGCCGTCAGTCAGGGTATGCAGCGCCAGCGCGAAGGTAGCGAAACTGCCGGCGAGCAGTGTGTCGATGCCGCGCCGGAAGCCGGGAAGCGCGCCTCTGCGATCGAGGAATTCGCAAGCCGCGAGCAACACGGCACCAAGACCGATGGCGAAGAGACCATGCGTCCAGTCGCGAGCGTAGACACCGTAGAAGACGAAGCTGATCGTGGCGAGCAGCACAGGAAGCACGGCTGCAATCGCGGCCCATATGGTCGAGAACAGTGGATCGGCTTCAAAGCGGCGCCGGATGTGAGCGAGCCCGAGCAGTACGAATACCGCGGCAAGGCCAAGGAAGATGAAGATCACGGGGCCGCCGAGGCTGAATATGGCGTCCTCGTCCCAGCCAAAGCCCAGCAGTGCGACCTGGGCTTGGGCAAGCAGCCCAGTCTTCACCACGGCGCCCAGCAGGGCGGCAACGCCAGCGATCGCGGTCGGCCAGAAGGCACCACTCCGGGCGCTGCCGGCCGCCGCGAGCGCCGCGATCAAAGCGGCGAAGGCAAAGAGCGGAAACTGGTCCGTCGGCCCGCGATCGACCAGCACGAGCGCCGGCAGGACGACAGCGAGCGACAGCGTGATGTCCAGGCCGAGCGGACCGGACGCCATGCGCCGGCCGAGTGCTTCCAGGGAAAATGGCGCTCCGTGTTCTTCGCCGTGGTCATTCGTCGTGCCGGGCCAGATCAGCATCCACGCCGCGATCATGGCGATCAGGGAGAGAGCGATTGGGGTCATGTCAGCCGAATCGATGAGGGCCACGAGCGCCCATAGCCCGAGAAGCACCTGGGCAATCGCCGGCACGATCAGCCAGCCTTTAAGCCGCGAAGCGAGCGACGTCGCAACCTGGGCGACCGTCAGGTAGATAAAAAGGGTCCACAAACTCGGCGCCGTGGTCGAGATCAGAAGCGGCGTCAGCATCGAGCCGACAAGCCCGAGCCCGGCCAGAGCCTGGCCATGCAGCAGCGAAAGGCCGAGCACACCGAAGGCAGTCAGCCCGAGGAGCAGGAAGGCGAGCGTGGGGCCGATGAATTCATAGATGCCGTGGGCGGCATAGATCGCCCCGAACAGCGAGACTGCGCCCGCTGCCGTCAGGATGCCGGGCACCATGGCATTGGCATAGAGGGCTTCGGCCTTCGGCAGTGCTTTGCGGCGGACCAGTTCGCCGGCGGCGATCAGGAGGAGGCCGAACAGGGCGGCAAGCGTCAGTCGCACGCCAGGGCCGAGAAGGCCGCTTTCGATCGAATAACGGACGAGGAAGACACCGCCGAGCGCCAGAGCCAGTCCGCCGGCCCAGACGGCCCAGCGCGCGCCGAGCAGATTCTCCAGGCTTTCGGCGGGTGCGGCGGTGGCTCTGCTGCTGGCCGCCGTGGTGAGGGCGGCAGCGTTTTCTTCCGGCAACGAGGCTGGTGCGCTTTGATACGGCGCTCCATCGAGCGGTGCCTCCTCCGCAACCAAGGTCTCTGCGGACGTTTCCCGAAGGACAGTCTCAACCGGCTCTTCCTGGCCCGCGGGCATGGCAGAAGGCGTTGCTGTCGCTCCGCTCACCATGAGCAGCCGCTCGCGGACCTCTCCGAGTTCCTTCTCGAGGCGGTCGATACGCTTGGCGGCACCCCGGTTGATGACAAAGAGAACGCCGATCAGGATCAGCGGCAACAGTTCAAACATTTGGCCTCGCAGAGCCTTGTCTCAAGGAGCCGCCAAACTAACGGTTTTATCGATCGGGGAAAGCGCTTCTCATCACGCGACGGTCATTGCCGATCTCACGGCGCGCGAAGACAGGGTTAAAACCTCCCTTGCAATCGAGGGCGAAACTTTCTACATCCGCACTACCGGCGATCGCCGGTTTTCTTTGGCGCTTATTATGCTCAGATTGAGCATAAATAATGGAGGAGATGGCCATGGAAGCGCAGCACCCGGTGCAAACGACCCGCACGTCCCGCACGGCAGCCGAACGTTTCGGCGTCTGGGAACGCCCGGATCTCACCTATACGCCCGCCTTAGCCAGGGAGACCGAGCACCTCTATGAGCGTGTCCGCGATTTCATCCCTGCGATCGAGTGGCCAATTTTTGCGCCTTACATCCATGCGATCAACCGGCTGAAAAAGGAACGTGGCGCGGTCATCCTGGCGCACAACTACCAGACGCCGGAGATCTTCCACTGCGTCGCCGACATCAAGGGCGATTCGCTACAACTCGCCCGCGATGCCGTCAGCGTCGATGCCGAGATCATCGTCCAGTGCGGCGTGCATTTTATGGCCGAGACCTCCAAGCTGCTCAACCCGCAGAAGACGGTGCTGATCCCCGACGGCCGCGCCGGTTGCTCGCTGTCCGAATCGATCACCGGTGCCGATGTCCGCCTGCTGCGTGAGCGCTATCCCGGCGTGCCCGTCGTCACCTATGTGAACACCTCCGCCGACGTGAAGGCCGAGACGGACATCTGCTGCACCTCGGCCAATGCCGTCGACGTGGTCAACAGCTTCGACAGCGACACCGTGCTCTGCATCCCCGACGAATATCTGGCGATGAATGTCGCCAACCAGACGAGCAAGAAGATCCTCACCTGGAAGGGCCACTGCGAGGTGCATGAGCGCTTCACGGCCGACGAACTCCTGGAATACAAGAAGGCCGATCCGCGCATCGAGATCGTCGCCCATCCGGAATGCCACCCGAGCGTGCTGGCCGTCTCGGACTATGCCGGCTCGACCAAGGGCATGATCGACTATGTCAAGACAAAGCGCCCCGCCCGTGTTCTCCTGGTCACCGAATGCTCGATGGCCTCGAACATTCAGGTCGAGGTGCCCGAAGTCGACTTCGTCAAACCCTGCAACCTCTGTCCGCACATGAAGCGCATCACCCTGCCGAAGATCCTCGACAGCCTGCTTTTCATGACCGAGGAAGTGACGGTTGATCCGGCGATTGCCGGCCGCGCAAGGCTTGCGGTCGAGCGGATGATCAATCTGAAGAATTGAATACCGGCCGGCCGGGGAGGGCTGAATGGCGACCAATCTTGAATCCATGCGGCCGCAATCCTGGCAGGGCATCGACGACATCGTCATCGTCGGTGGCGGTCTCGCCGGCCTTTTCTGCGCGCTGAAACTCGCACCGCGTCCCGTCACGGTGCTGGCCGCTGCCCCAATCGGACAGGGCGCGTCCTCGGCCTGGGCGCAAGGCGGTATCGCAGCGGCCATGAGCCCCGGCGACAGTTTCGACAAGCATCTCGCCGATACGGTCTCAGCCGGTGCCGGTCTGGTCGAGGAGAAGATGGCGCGGCTGATGATCTCGGAGGGGCCGGACCGCGTGCATGACCTGCTTGCCTATGGCGTGCCCTTCGACCGCGATCTGGAAGGCCATCTTCTTCTATCCCGGGAAGCAGCCCATTCCGAGCGACGCATCGTCCGCGTGGCCGGTGACAGGGCGGGTGGCGCGATCATGGAGGCGCTGATCTCGGCCGTTCGCCGCACGCCGTCGATCCGCGTGATGGAAGGTTATGTGGTCGAGGAACTGATTGCCGAAGGCCGCTTCGTCTCCGGCGTCATCGCAAGGCCTGATGCCGGCCAGTCCAAGACGCGCGTCGCCTTTCCGGCGCGTGCGGTGGTGCTCTGCTCCGGTGGTGTCGGTCATCTCTATTCTGTGACCACCAACCCGGCCGAAGCGCGCGGCACGGGCGTCGGCATGGCGGCGAAGGCTGGCGCCATGATCGCCGATCCGGAATTTGTCCAGTTCCACCCGACGGCCATCGATATCGGCCAGGACCCGGCGCCGCTAGCGACCGAAGCCCTGCGCGGCGATGGCGCTGTGCTCGTTAATGCGGCCGGCCACCGTTTCATGGCCGATCTGCATGCGGATGCGGAGCTTGCACCGCGTGACATCGTGGCCCGCGGCGTCTTTGCCGAGGTGGCGGCCGGCCGAGGCGCCTTTCTCGATTGCACTCAGGCGATCGGCAAGGATTTTGCCAAACGCTTTCCGACCGTCTACTCGTCCTGCATCGCCGCCGGCATCGATCCGGTGAGCCAGCCCATTCCGGTGGTCCCGGCCGTGCATTACCACATGGGTGGCGTGCTCGTGGATGCCGATGGCCGCACCTCGCTGGATGGCCTCTGGGCAGCGGGAGAGGTGACCTCCAGTGGCGTGCATGGCGCCAACCGTCTCGCCTCCAATTCGCTTCTCGAAGCCGTCGTCTTTGCCGGGCGAATCGCCGACTCGATCAAGGGCATGCTGCCGGAATCGGCCCTTTATGAATGGGGCACGAGCGCCGGCGAAAACGACGACCTCGTCACGGTCGAGGACAGTCCCGAGCTCAAGGAACTGCGCGGTCTGATGAGCCGCCATGTGGGCGTCATCAGAGACGAGGCGGGGCTGAAGGTGCTGATCCGTGAACTGGTGCACTTGGAGCGAAAGCGCCCGCGCGTGCGCTTCTCCAACATCACGGCGACCGCCAAGCTGATTGCCGTTGGCGCCTATCTGCGCCAGGAAAGCCGCGGCGCCCATATGCGCGCCGACCATCCCAATCCACAGGAAGCGCTGCGCCACCGCACCTATCTGACGCTGAAAGATGCCGACCGCATTGCCGCCGAACTGGCCGGCTGAGGAGACCACGCTGATGACCACGAGCCTTCGCCCGCAGCTTTCGCCCCTGATGATCGAGGACCTCGTCCGCAACGCACTCCTCGAAGATCTGGGCCGTGCCGGGGATATCACTACCTATGCGACGATCGGGCCGGAGAAGACGGCGGTCGCCGATCTGAACAGTCGCGAAGACGGCGTCGTCGCCGGACTGCCCCTGGCCGACTCGGCATTTCGTCTGATCGACCCGTCCTTGCGCTTCGAAGCCTTCGTTGCCGATGGTGACACGGTAGCGCCGGGGCAGGCGATCGCCCGCGTGTCCGGCAATGCCCGGTCGGTCCTGTCGGCCGAGCGCGTCGCGCTGAACTTCCTCATGCATCTCTCGGGGGTGGCCAGCTACACGGCACGCTTTGCAGCCGAGATCTCCCATACCAAGGCGCGGGTGACCTGCACGCGCAAGACACTGCCGGGGCTAAGGGCTGTGGAGAAGTACGCAGTGCGGCTGGGTGGCGGATCGAACCACCGCTTCGGCCTCGACGATGCGATCCTGATCAAGGACAACCACATTGCTGTCGCCGGTGGCGTCGCCTCCGCGATCCATGCCGCGCGCGCCTATGCCGGCCACCTCGTGAAGATCGAGGTTGAGGTTGATGGTCTGGACCAGATGCGCGAAGCGCTTGGCGCACGGCCGGATGTGATCCTGCTCGACAATATGGGGCCGGATCTGTTGCGAGAGGCTGTGACGGTCAATCGCGAGCATCATGGCCTGAGCCCTGCCGACTACGCCTCGGATGTCCGGCGTGTCGTCCTCGAAGCCTCGGGGAACGTCAACCTGCAGACAATTCGCGCGATCGGCGAGACGGGTGTCGACTATATCTCGACCTCGAAGATCACCATGGCAGCCCCGACACTCGACATCGGCCTCGACATCTCGCTCCGCTGAACTCACGACAAAGTTTGCGGATTGTTTTGCGGTGCAACATGCACGGGCATCCGGCGCGCATCGGAAAACCCATGTGTGCCAAGGCCTTGCTGGTATATCAGCATTTGCTTCGCTAGTTATTACCCGTGATTCCTGGTTTTTGACCGGCAAAACCGAATCCCCTAGCCCTTTGTCATGCATACAGTTTGTATCGCATCGGGGTAATGCAGACGGAACGACGACTGTGTAAGGGGCAAGTATGACGACGACACTTTTGAAGCCGGACAGTGCACCCCAGGGCAGGGATGCCCGCCATGATGCTTCGATACCTGCATCTTTTACTAAAAATGATCTCGCAATCGCTTGTGACGAACGTCACTCCGACACGACATCTGCTTGCGACGACATTTCAGCTGTGCGGTCAACGCTTACGACGCAAAAGTCCGCGTCCGGCTCGGAACAGGTGCAGGCGGACCGTGAAGCCGAGACCACTGCGTGCATGACCGAGGACGACAATGTCAGCGTGCTGGAAGTGCTCGCCGAAATGCAGCGCATCATCGACAGGCACCTCGAAAAGACTGCAGGGCAGCAGAGCGAAAGCTGACCCCCGCTGCCTCTCATTTCAAAACCTGGGTTGCACCTGTGGCGGCAGGTGAAGCTCAGGCTTCCTTCGCCCGAGCGTCGACGAAGCGTTCGGGTAGGGCGACCATTTGCGGCGAGCCGTGATAGGTCACCTGCGGGAACGGGATGGAAATCCCGTTCTCGTCGAAGGACTTCTTCACCTTCTTGATCATCTCGCGTGAGGTCGGCCAGAAGTTGGAAGCCGCCGTCCAGTACCACAGCGTAATGACCACCGCGCTGTCGCCCAGCTGGTCGACATGGGTGGAGATTGCCGGATCCTTCAGCACCCGTGCATCGGCCTCCGCGTGATCGCGCAGGATCTTTTCGGCCAGATCGATGTCGTCATTGTAATCGATGCCCACCTTCAGTTCGAAACGGCGGGTTGGAAGGCGGCTGAAATTGGTGATCGGCACATTCCACAGCGTCGAATTGGGAGCGAGCCGGTACAGGCCATCAGGCGTCTTCAGCTCCGTGGCGAACAGTCCGATCTCCACGATGGTCCCAGATATTGAGCCCGTGTCGATGTATTCGCCGACGCGAAACGGGCGCAGCACCAAAAGCATGATGCCGGCGGCAATGTTCTGCAGCGTGCCCTGCAACGCCAGACCGATCGCGAGGCCCGCTGCACCGAGCGCTGCGATGATCGAGGCGGTCTGAACGCCGAACTGGCCGAGCACGGTGACGAAGACGAGAATGAGGGCGCCGTAGCGTACGACATTGGCAAAGAAGCGCGCCAGCGTCTCGTCGATGCCGCGCACACGCATGAGACCGGCATGGGTCCAGCGGCTGAGAAGGGCCGCAAGCCACCAGCCGATGCAGAGGAGAAGAAGCGCTCCGACGATAGAGAAGGAATACTGGACGGCAAGCTGGCTTGCCTGTGCCAGTGCTGCTTGTGTCGCGAGGATCGCTTCGTTCGTGTCCAAATCCATGCCGTTCTGCTCCTTGGGCTATTGGTGTCCAAGGCCTAGATGGGGCAGGGGGAGGCGAGGTCAACCGCTGGTCCGGCCTCCGACCTTGAGGCCCGGAGCCGGCCGCTCTTCAAGCACCTGGCGACGGAAGCGGAAGAGTGCCGCCGGTCGGCCACCTGTGGCGGCCTGTGTCGACCCCGTCGCTTCGACCAGTTCGGCGCCTTCGACCAGGCGCCGGAAATTCTGCTTGTGCACGTGGTGCCCGGCAATCGCCTCGACCGTACCTTGCAGCTCGGTAAGGGTAAACTCCGGCGGCATCAGTTCGAAGATGACGGGCCGATACTTGATCTTGCTGCGCAACCGGGCAAGTGCCGTCGCTGCAATGCGCCGGTGGTCATGGCGCATCGGCCGCCCCAGGGTGACGCCTGTGCGGCATCGCTCGACCCGCCCGTCCTGTACGGCTTCCTCGACCAGCCCTGCCTCGTAGAGAAGCTCGTAGCGCTCAAGCACATGTTCTTCGTCGAAGGGGAAGTCATCGAGACCAAAAGCGAGTCGCAGCCGTGAGCGGCGCGAGGCGGCCGACGTCTCTTCTGCCCATGCAATCAGCGCCGGCAGGATGACACGGTCCAACAGAGCCGGGCGGCCCTGCCGCCAGTCCTCCCAGGGAAGATATCCGTACCAGTCACGCCACCGGGCCCCGGACAGTTCGAGCCGTGCATCGCCGTCGGTGTCGAGCCTCGTTAGCGCGAGATAGCCGACGGAGACGACATGGGGTCCCTGGTCGCCGGGCATCTTGTGGCGGCCGCGATCCCCGAAGGTATAGAGCTGCTCGATGTAACCCAGTTCGAGTGCCGTTTGCGCCTCGACGGTATGCCGAAGCGACATCTCCATCGTCCGGTGCCGGTTTGGATCGAAGGGTCCGAAGGGCAGCGCATCGAGTGCGTTGCCGTCCTCTCCGACCACGAGCAGGCGTGGGGTGCGGGCGTTGATGGCGACGATCGCGGCATTGAGCCCGATCTCGATCTCCGCCGGTGCCATCATGACTTGACAGGTTCACGCGCGGGAAGCGGCAAGACGAATGGCGTGTTGCCGTCGGCATCGGCGCCCCGCCCGAGCGCCTTCACCGCCTTCGCGAAGCGTCCGCCGCGACCGAGCATCTCGTCGCCAATTTCCACCAGCCGCATGTTCGGCGTTGCAAAGGGCGAGGCATCGCGCAAACGCTTCGCCAGCGCGTCGTCGTCATCGTCGGGAGCAACCGCAAGGCTTGCGATCATCGCAGCCGCCGGAGATCGCGAAACGCCCATCCAGCAGTGGACGACAAGCGGCTGAGCCTGATCCCAGGCCTTTGCAAAGCCGATGATCTCGGCGACATGTGCCTCCTGCGGCGCGATCAGATCGCCGGTTCCGGCAAAGCTGATGTCGTTCATCGAAAGCTTCAAATGCCGCTCGGCCTGGATGACCGCCGGCCGGTGAAAATCCTGATTGGCAGCGAGCAGGCTGATCATTTCCCGCGCCTTGTGACGCACAGCCATCTCGGCAATTCGGGCGAGCGGTGAAACGACGATGACGCTCATGCGCTGGCCCAGGTCGTTGACTGCCTGTCCGCCTCGATCTCCTCGAAGCGTTCGAGGAATTTTGCCTGTGCCTGATAGGCGGGCAGCGGTTCGATCAGGATCGTGTCGCGGGTGAAGCCCTTGGGCTGGCCGAACAGCTTGCGGGCTTCCGCCTCGGCGAAGCCGGCAAGCACGGTTGCCTCGAAATAGGCAGAGATCATGTCGGCCTTCTTGATCAGGTCCTTCAATGCCGCTTTCGGATGGGCGGGCAGGCCGAAGCGCAAATGAATGGCCGCCTCCAGTCGCTTTTCCACGACCTTGTAGCCGCCACCGACGACGGCCTTGAACGGAGAGATCATGTCGCCGATGACATATTCCGGCCCGTCATGCAGCAGCGCCACCATCAACTCGTCGGCCGTGGCCTTGGGATTGGAGCGGCGGAAGATGTCCTCGACGATCAGGCTGTGCTGGGCGACGGAGAAGGCATGATCGCCGGAGGTTTGCCCGTTCCAACGTGCGACGCGGGCAAGCCCATGGGCGATATCGGTGATTTCGACATCGAGCGGCGAGGGGTCGAGCAGGTCGAGACGCCGACCGGAGAGCATGCGTTGCCAGGCGCGGGCGGAGGGCAGAGCGGCAGCCGAACCCATGTCAGGTCTCCTCGGCCGCTGTGGGGAACGTCAGTCCCGTCCAGCCGGGAAGGGCAACCGATACCGGCACGTCACCGGCAAGGATGGGCTCGCCGGCCGCCATGGCTTCGCCGGCCTTGTCGATGCGGACAATCGCAAGCGCGCGCTCGCCTGCGACCGTGCCGAGCGCGCCGATCGTCTTGCCGCCGATGGTGATCTCCGAGCCGGACGCTGGAAGCGGCGCTTCGCTAGAGACGATTACCACGCGGCGCCGTGCGGTCGAGCGATGCTGCATGCGCGACACCACTTCCTGACCGACATAACACCCCTTGCGGAAGGAGACGCCGCCCGACTTGTCGAAGAGGATATCGTGAGGAAAGGCATCCTGAAGAGCGTAGTCCTGCCCCGATTCCGGCACGCCGTGGAGAATGCGAAGCGCATCGTAAGCGCCCCGGTCGCCAGCACCATCGATCCGGCCAGGTTGGCGGCGAACCTCGGTTCCGGCGAGCGCGAATCGATGGTCGGCGGCGCCGCCGCTGGCCTCGCCCCAGATGACCGTCGCACCCGTTTCCGGCAGCGTCTCGATCGCCACGGCAGCGCGCAGCTTGTACATCGTCATGCGCTTGACGAAGGCTTCCAGCTGATCGGCGCGGATATCGATCAGGAAGCCGTCATCGCTGCGGGAGATCAGGAAATCATAGAAGATCTTGCCCTGTGGCGTCAGAAGCGCCCCCGGACGCAACTCATCGACCGCAAGTGCCCCGAGATCGGTGGTAATCAAATTCTGCAGAAAGTGCTCGGCATCCGCACCCGTTATTCGGACAAAGGCGCGATCGGGCAGGAAGGCTGAGGGCATGGGGTCCACCGGGCTGTTTTGATGCCGACTGAGTTAGGCGCTGCCAGTCTAGACGACAAGCAGTTCCGATCACAGCCCACAGATTGACCCACAAACTGGATCGTGGTCAGTCGCCGACGGAGAGGAACTTCCAGCGGCCGTCGGGTGTGATGCCGATGCGGAAGAAGTTGTAATTGCCGTATTCCTGCATCTCGGCGACGTCACCGGCGGTCACGATGCGCAGCAGTTCCACCTTCTCCTGCGGTGTCAGCAGGCCAAGCGATTTTCCGACGAAATAGGGCCAGACATAGGCCTCGTCCGCCGTGCCCTTGTCGAGCTGCACGAATCCGGTGGAGAAAATGTCGAGCAGGATCGCCAGGATCTCGACGCCGTCGCTATCGCCGGAGATCGCCTTCAGCGCCTCGATCGGGTCCTGGTCCGGCGCTTGAAGCGGCACCACAGTCTGGTCCGGGCCGGGGTTCATCAGCGGCTTCAGCTTTGAGATGTCGCCGGTCTTTGCGGCCTCAATGATCAGCTCGCGCATCCGTCGCACGGGTTCCGGCGCTTTCTCGATGTCATAGATGACTTCGGCCGGCGGACCGGCGGGCTCGATGTTTTCGACATCGCCGGCCTCTTCCGGCTCAGGCGAACGGATCAGCGGATCCGGATCGGGGATTACCGGGATCGAATCCTCGATGACATCAGGTTCCTCGTTCGACGGCGGCTCTGACGATTCGGCGGCAGGCGGCGTGATATCCTTGATGTCGGAGAGGGCGAAGGCAGGGAAAGCCATCACCGTGGAGGCAAGCATGAGCGTCAGCGCGCTCGTCAAGCGGAGGAGCCTGACCCGCGACGAGATCATCATTGTGTCCCTCGATTGCTGTCTTACTGAAGCTGGCGTTCGGGCGAGAATTCGCCGGCGAGCAGCCGGGCCTTGAGCGCGTCGAGAACAGCCTCGGCGCCATGTTCGCCATGAATGCGGATGGTCTCGCGCATCGCGAGCGCAAAGGACGCCTCGGCGATGATCTCGGGCTCGATCCCATCGGCCATGCCGTCGGCCCAGGCTTCGTTCTGGTATTCCAGCGCAGCCTGCATCTTCTCGTGAACGATCATCTCGTCGATTTCGTTGCGGCGCGGTTCCATGGGCATTCCTCGAAGCACTTACTCAGTCCTTAACGACCCTATCAGCCTTTTGCCAAAACGACACGGGGGCAGACCAAAAGAGGTGAATTAATCGTTAATTTCCGAAACGTGCGGTAATTTCTGTGGCAAGTGTTGCCCCTTCGATACGGTAATTCTGCTCTGCACGAACTGCGGCCGGCGTGCAAGAGGTATAGACGGAGGCGAAAGAACGGTAGCCTCGGTTGTAGGCAGCCGTCATCCGTGCACGGCGCTTCGGCTCGGTGCGGGTCTCGGCGTCCAGCAGTCCCTGCAACGACTGCCGCCATTCCGGTTCTCCATCCGCCTTGCACAGATTGCGCAGGTAGTGAACGGCTCCGATGATCTCCGAAAGCCGCGTGAGGCGGTCATCATAGGGCGTCGGCTTCTCGGTGTCTGCCACGGGCGGAACGATAGCCTCATTGCTGCCCTGCGCGGCCACCGGGCCGGTGATTGCGAGAAGAACCGCTGTGAGCAGGAGGGGCTTTGTGATTTTACTCATGCTGCACCCTCGCGCGGGGTCGCTGACGATAGGCGCAGGATGCAGTCGCGCACGCTTTCGGGGATGGGAAGCTCAAGCACTTCCTCGGGAAGAAACCATCCTGCCTCGAGCGCGTCGCTTCTAGCTATCGCTTCGCCAGTCGCGTCGGCTTCCACCTGGAACACAGAGAGCAGAAAATGGCTGCCCGCGACGCCAACCTCGGGCAGAAGCTCGACCGTCTCAAACAGGCGCGGATCGCGCCCGACGATCCCGGTTTCTTCGAACAGCTCCCTGAGCGCTGTTTCTTCCGGCATCTCGCCTGGCTCGGCGCGCCCCCCGGGAAAGGCAAAGAGGTCCGCCGCCGGCGGATTGCCGCGCCGGACGAGGAGATAACGCCCGGCCCGCTCGACGATGGCGGAAGAGGCGAGGCGTGGCATGCTCATGAACTGGAAACTCCGGTCGAAAGATCGCGCCGCGGCGACGAAGCAGTATGCTCCGATTATCGCGGGCTTTGCCGCCCCCTGCAAGCATCGCGTCACGCCTTGACCCTGCCGGACTGGACTGCCATCTACCATGCATGTGTGGACGTTTTGCCCTGACAGCCAGCCCGGAAGAAGTGGCGGAGATCCTCGGCGTGATGGAGCTTGAGGGCTTTCCGCCGCGTTACAACATCGCGCCAACGCAGCCGATCCTGGTCGCCGTGGCGTCGCCGCCCGCCGAGCCAGGCTCGAACAGGCCGGATCGCATGGCGGTGCTGGTGCGCTGGGGCCTCATCCCGTCCTGGGTCAAGGACCCCAAGGAATTCACGCTGCTGATCAATGCCCGTTCCGAAACGGCAAACGAGAAGGCGTCGTTTCGCGCGGCGATGCGGCACCGTCGCATTCTGGTTCCAGCCTCCGGCTTCTACGAATGGCACCGGCCGCCAAAGGAGAGCGGCGAAAAGCTGCAGGCCTACTGGATCCGCCCGAGGAACGGCGGGATCGTCTGCTTCGGAGGGCTGATGGAAACCTATATGTCGAAGGACGGCTCCGAGCTCGATACGGGCTGTATCCTGACGGTCGGGGCAAACAAGGCCATCGGCGAGATTCATGACCGTATGCCTGTGGTAATCCAGCCGCAGGATTTCAGCCGCTGGCTCGATTGCCGCCATGGCGAGCCGCGCGATGTGGCCGATCTTCTGCAGCCCGCAGCGGAGGACTATTTCGAGGCGATCCCAGTGTCCGACCTCGTCAACAAGGTCGCCAATGTCGGTCCGGAACTCCAGACCCCAGTTGCGCTCCAGCCGAAAAAACAAAAGCCCACCGCGGACAAGTCCGGCGACGGGCAGATGAGCCTGTTCTAGGCAATTCCCGGAACGGGAAGCGAGCTTCCCATGCACAGAATTGCGGTCTTCCTGAAAGCCTTCAGGCGATCTTCGGTGCCACCTTGGGCTTCAGCATGAGAGCTGCGGCGAGAACGGCCTTGAGGCCGACGGGGCGGTACTTCGAGGCGAGATTCTCGTTTGCCGGCTTCTGCTGCTCGGCTTGATTCTCAGTCGTCATCATCATGTTCCTTGGAGTGTTTCCTGACCGGTGTTTTTTGTTTGCGGCTCTCTCTGCGGAGATCATGACAAAAGCGTGGCCGTTGCTGTGACACAAATCAAATTTGAAGAAAAAGAGTAGATAAGGAGAGCCCCGCGCAAGCTTTTCGGCTTGGCGGGGCTCAAAAATACTTCAAGCTTGAACGAAAATGCCGGTCAGACGCCCCGATCGATCTCCGAAAGCCCCTTTTCCGCTGATTCTTCGCCGATGGTCAGCGTGCCGTAGCGGCGATGCCAGTTTCGGGCGCCGAACGGCAGCGAGCAGAGATAGAGAAGCACGCTGACAACCAGCACCTCCCAGGTGAAGCTCATCAGAAGCGCCACATAGAGCACGACGCCGAGAATCATCGGCAGGACGAGGTCGCGGCGGATGTGGCTCGTCTCCGACTTGCCCGACCAGACCGGCAGGCGGCTGACGAGGAGATAGCCGATCACGACGGTATAGGCCGTACTGGCATAGGCGAAGACGCCAACCGGCGCCACGCCGAGAAAGCCGAGATAGATCGGTAGCATGACAAGTGCCGCACCTGCGGGTGCCGGCACGCCAACGAAGAACTCCGACTGCCAGGGTGCCTTGGTCTCGCGCTCGTCCATCACGTTGAACCGAGCGAGACGCAGGCCGGCGGCGATCGCGTATATCAGAGCGGCGATCCAGCCGAGCGAACGGGCTTGGTCGAGAACGAAGACATAGAGAACGAGAGCAGGCGCCACGCCGAAATTGATGATGTCGGCGAGCGAATCCATCTGTGCGCCGAATTTCGACGTCGCCTTCATCATCCGCGCGACGCGGCCGTCGATGCCGTCGAGAAAGGCGGCGGCCAGAACCATGGCGACCGCCAACTCATAGCGGTTTTCGAAGGCAAGCCGGATCCCAGTCAGACCCGCGCAGATCGCGAGCACCGTGATCAGGTTGGGAATGATCAGCCGGAGAGGAATTTCGCGGAGCCTCGGGCCGCGCGCACCCCTGTCACCTTGGGTGTTGCCGCGTAGTTCGGTCGAGGGTGTCTGATCGTCCATCTAAGTCTCCTCAGCTGCGGCGGCTGATGACCGGCCCCTTGGCCGAGCCGAACTCGGCAATCACGGTCTCGCCGGCAATCGCGGTCTGGCCGAGCGAAACGCGTGGCTCGGCACCCGCCGGCAGGAAAACATCGAGGCGTGATCCGAAGCGGATGAGGCCGAAGCGTTCACCGGCATCCAGCGGCTCGTTCATGTTCGTCCAGCAGACGATCCGGCGGGCAACGAGGCCCGCGATCTGAACGACGCCGATTGCGCCATGCTTGCTGTCGATGACGAGGCCGTTGCGCTCGTTGTCGATGGAAGCCTTGTCCAGTTCGGCATTCAGAAACTGGCCTTCCTTATAGGCGATTGTCGTCACCCGCCCGCGCATCGGGGCCCGGTTCACATGGCAATTGAACACATTCATGAACACCGTGATGCGCAGCATCGGCTCGGTGCCGAGATTGAGTTCCTGCGGCGGAACGACCATCTGGACCGAGGAAACGCGGCCGTCGGCCGGGCTGATGACCAGATCATCGTCCTGCGGTGTGACACGCTCGGGATCGCGGAAGAAATAGGCACACCAAAGGGTAAGGATCAGGCCGACCCAGAAAAGCGGATCCCAGATCCAGCCGAGCACCAGCGATGCAACGAAGAAGGCAGCGACGAAAGGATAGCCTTCCTTGTGCACGGGCACGATCGTCTTGCGGATGGTTTCGAACAGATCCATGTGGGTCCTCGGTCTTTGAATTGTGTCGCCCGTGACTACTCTGAAAGCCGCACATGGGCAATGCCGCCAGTCAAATCAAGGCGCGCTAAAGCACATGTGACAATCCACACCTGGCCCAAAAAAAGATCAATTGCTCATGAGCCTGGCGAGACTTTGTAAATAACTGCACCCTAAAAAAGGGGTGTTGGATTTAAGCAGGATCCGGAATGCGGTGCCATATTCGGAGCCGTCCGGGCAAGGGATGACTGTTGCAGCTCGCCAGGCAAATTGAACCGGATACGGACACGGTAACGCTCGCCACGATATCCTGGCATTCCTCTCGTGGACTGCCGCCGCCAGCGTGGATCGCGTCGCTGTCGCCGTCTCGAATCTCGGCTCCGGAGGCACTGCGAGCCTCGTCGCTTTGCTTCCTTGATTGCGCTGACAAAACCCCAATCGCCCAGGTTGTTCGGCTTCGTGCGATCTGCGGCGATGGACTTTATCTGGTCGCGGTGACGGGACCCGCGACATCGGAATTTCAGGCTGAACTCTTCGATGCCGGGGTGGACGACCTTCTGATGGAGGAGGGCACCCCACAACTGCTGCGCTGCCTTTTGCGCGCCAAGCGTCACCTCACCCTTCTGCAGACGCATGAAAAGACGCTCGCCGCGCTGCAGGACAAGCTCGATGCCTGGCAGGACGGCTTGGACCATCTGCCGACACCGATCTACCTGAAAGACGTCGGCGGCCACTATCTTGGCTGCAACACGGCATTCAGCCATTTCGTCGGCACGGAAAGCAACCGCGTTATCGGCCAGACGCTCGCCGATTTTCTCCCGCCGGATGTTGCCGAGGCGCATCGGGAATCGGATCTCGAAGTGATGCGCAGCGGTGGCGTCATCAGGGTGGAGACAGATGTCTGCGTTCCCGACACGGGCGTGCGTCACATCATGCTGCACAAGGCCTGTGTCGCCTCGCCCGAAGGCGGCCTGCGCGGCATTGCAGGTGTGCTGATCGACATCACTGAACGCAAGGAACTGGAAGCGCGCCTGACCGCAGCTGCCGAGCGCGATCCGCTGACCAATGCCTACAACCGTCGCAAATTCTTCCAAGTGGCGGGTTCTGCAATTGAGACGGCGAATGAAGGTGAGCGGAGCTTCGCCGTGGCCGTCATCGACATCGACCACTTCAAGTCGATCAACGACGAGCTGGGGCACGGCGAGGGAGACGTAACCCTCTGTTCGATTGTCGACACCCTGCGGGCCCATGAGGAGGAGGGGGTTTTGATCGCACGTGCCGGAGGGGAAGAGTTCTTTGCCTTCTTCACTGGCGACAATGCGTCTCAGGCCGCGGCCATCCTCGAGCGGATGCGGGCCGATATCGCTCGCTACTGCGCGGTCGTGACCGGCATCGGCACGGTCGGCACCATCAGCATCGGCCTTGCCGATTTCGATCCGCTGCAGGAGACGATCGACCACGCGCTGCGGCGGGCCGATCTCGCCCTGTACCGAGCCAAACGCGACGGGCGCAATCGGCTATGCCGGGCGGACTGATCGTCCTCTGTCGCTGACCAGCCGCGTCAGACGGCTGGCGGGCGCCGGACAACGATGCCCAGTTCGTCGCTTTCACGCACCTGCCGCAGCATTTCTTCGGCCTGAGTCGCCTCCCGCTGACGGTTCCACATCGAGGCATATAGACCGTTCTGCTCGAGGAGGTCAGAATGGCTGCCTCGCTCCGCGATCTCCCCGCCCTTGAGAACGATGATCTCGTCTGCTGCAACGACCGTCGACAGGCGGTGAGCGATGACCAGCGTCGTGCGGTTCTTCGAGACAATGTCGAGGGCAGACTGGATCTCGTGCTCGGTGGTTGTGTCGAGCGCCGAGGTCGCCTCATCGAGGATCAGGATCGGCGGCGCCTTGAGCACGGTGCGGGCAATTGCAACGCGCTGTTTCTCGCCGCCCGACAGCTTCAGACCACGTTCACCGACCTTGGTGTCGAAGCCATCGGGCAGATCTTTGATGAAGTGCGAGATCTGCGCGATTTCCGCCGCCTGGACGATGTCATCTTCCGCAGCGCCGGGTCGGCCATAGCGGATGTTGTAGGCGATGGTATCGTTGAACAGCACGGTATCCTGCGGGACCATGCCGATGGCCGCGCGCAGCGATTTCTGCGTGATGTCCCTCACGTCCTGTCCATCGATGGTGATCGAGCCCTGCTGCACATCGTAGAAGCGATACAGCAGGCGGGAGATGGTGGACTTCCCGGCACCCGACGGCCCGACCACGGCCACCGTCTTGCCGGCTGGCACTTCGAAGGAGACGCCCTTCAGGATCGGACGCTCAGGGTCGTAGTGGAAATGCACGTCCTTGAAGGCGATGGCGCCCTGCGCAATGACCAGTGGCTTGGCAGCGGGGCTGTCCACCACTTCGGCCTGGACCTCAAGGAGATCGAACATCTGTTCGATATCGGTCAGGCCCTGGCGGATTTCGCGATAGACGAAGCCGATGAAGTTGAGCGGGATCGACAGCTGCATCAGCATGGCGTTGACGAAGACGAAGTCGCCGATCGTCTGTTCGCCGCGCTGTACCGCGAGCGCCGACATCACCATGATGATCGCGGTGCCCACACCGAAGATCAGGCCCTGGCCGAAGTTCAGCCAGCCGAGCGAGGTCCAGACCTGTGTCGCCGACTTCTCGTATTTCGCCATCGAGGCATCGAAGCGCTTGGCCTCCATCTCCTCGTTGCCGAAATACTTGACCGTCTCGAAATTCAGAAGCGAGTCGATCGCCTTGGTATTAGCGTCGGTGTCGCTGTCGTTCATTGCGCGGCGAATGCCAATGCGCCAGTCGGAGGCACGGATGGTGAACCAGATATAGGCCCAGACCGTGAAGGCGGTGACGCCAAGATAGGAGAAGCCGTAGGTCCACCAGAAGATGGCGGCCGTCAGGATGAATTCGATCAGCGTCGGGATCGAATTGAGGATCGTGAAGCGGACGATCGTCTCGATGCCCTTCGTGCCGCGCTCGATGATGCGCGAAAGCCCGCCCGTCTTGCGCTCAAGGTGGAAGCGCAGCGACAGCTGATGCATATGCACGAAAGTCTTGTAGGCGAGTTGGCGCACCGCATGCTGACCGACGCTGGCAAACAGCGCGTCGCGCAGCTGGTTGAGGCCGACCTGCAGGATCCGGGTGAGATTGTAGAAGATGACGAGCGCGACGGCCCCGAGAAGGAAAGTCGGGAGCAATCCCGCCATGTCCAGCCGCCCGTCGAGCGCATCGGTTGCCCATTTGAAGAAATAGGGGACGAGGATCAGGACGAATTTCGAGATGATCAGGAAAACGGTTGCCCATACGACCCGCATCTTGAGGTCGAGGCGGTCGGCCGGCCACATATAGGGCCAGAGGTTGACGAGGGTCTGCATCGGGTTGCCGTCGTCGGCCGATACCGTCTTCTTCTTCGTCTCAGCCATCCCCGGACCCTCTCACATGCATCTAGATCAAAAAGCGGCGATCCCTTTCGAGGATCGCCGCCTGCACTCATTTATGTTTTCGGCTTGGCGAATACAACAACGGAACTGTGAAAGCTCAGTTCACCGCCTCGCCGCGCAGACGTTTGCGATGAATTTCTTCCGCATTGGGAAGCGCATCGCGCGGCACCATGAAGATCTGGCCGGGCTCGATCAGGTCCGGATTGTTGATCTGGTTCTCATTGGCGAGATAGATGGTGGTGTAGCGGACACCCTGACCGTAGACCCGTCGCGAAATCTGCCAGAGCGTGTCGCCGCGGCGAATGATGACGCTGCTGTCACTCTGTTCGAGCGGCGCCTGCTGGATCGTTTTCGGCTCGCCGGAGGCAGCCGCCGTTACCGGGGCAGGCGAGTTTGCCGCAACACCGGCCTCCGGCTGTGCGGTTGGTGCTTGTGCCGCAGGAGCAGGTGCCGGATCGTTCAGGAGATCACGGATCAGCGAAACGAGCTGCGGCAGGGCGGCGCCCAATGCGTCGACATTGCCGTTCGGCACCGACTGCAAGAGCGCGAGCGCCTCCCGTGCCTTGGCGGCGTGGCTGCTGAAGGCGGCTGCCAGTTCAGGACCAACATTTGGAGACGGACGGAAGCCGATGATCGACTGCAATCCGATTTCCGTTGCAGACCGCGCCGCTGCCGCCTGCTCCAGCGCCGGCTTCTGACCGTTGGCGAACAGGTTTTCCAGGATCGTTACAGCCTTGCTCAACGAGATCCTGAGACGCTCGAATTCCGCCTGTTCGGGGCTTGTCGGCGAAGACGCAGCGTCCGCTCCCGTCTGCGCGACGACGGAGACCTGCTCGCCGGCGGGGCGCTCGAACGGCACCGAGGCGCGCACCACGACCTTGCCGGCGGAATCCAGCAGTTCCACTTCGATGATGTGGTTGCCGACGTCGAGTTTCATTTCGCCTTCAATGACGAAATTACCATTCCCGTCACTCACAGCCTCACCAATGGCGGCCTTGTTTGCGAAGCCGCGAACCGTGGCACCGGCCCGAGCCTTTCCGGCGACGAAAATCCGATCGCCTTCGATCTCCACCGCAGTGACTTGGACCTCGGTTGCGCCGGGAAGGGCGGCGGGTTCTTCGGCCACCGGTTCCGATGCGGATGCTGCAGCCGTGTCGGTCATGCCGGGCATGGCCGGTGCCGAGCCGGCAAGCTCGGCCGCCGCAGCGGGAAGGTCGGGCAGGGTGACGCCATCAGCCTGTGCGGCAGGTGCTGCAGCCGGCGTGGCGGTCTCAGTTGCTGCTGCCGGCTGGCTCGCCATTGCCGCAGCATTCTCGGTGCCGGGAAGCGTGATCAGACGGCTCGCCTCGCCAGGCTTCGACACCATGGCCAGGAGCTCACCCCTGCCGCCTTCCGGTACGGAAATCGTGGCGACTTCTTCCGAGGTGACGACCTTTCCGTCGGGAGCCGTGGCGCGGATCTGCAGCGCGTGGTCGCCGGGCGGCAGCGGTTGATCAAGCACGGCGGCGAAATCGCCGGTGCCGTCGACCGTCTGCGAGGAAATGACTTGGTCGCCATTGAGGATCTCGACGGTGGCGCCGGGCACGGCATTGCCGGCAATGACCGTGGAGCCATCGGGCTCGACGCGAAGGACGTCGAAGCGCGGAGCGACGTCCGCCAGCATCTCGGCGACCGGAGCGGGGGTGGTGACCGGCTTGCCGAGCAATGCATCCTTGATCGAGGCGACGAGGCCGGCGGCCTTGGCCGGATCGGCCGGCAGCTGCTGAACCAGTGCCAGAGCCCGCGCAGCATCGGCCTGTACCGTCTTGATCCCATCCATGATCGTCGAATCGAGGCCTTCTGGGATCTCGATCGAAGAGAGAGCCTGCAGGGCACCCTGAGCCAGTGTCTTGGCGGCGGTATAGGCTTCGATGCCCGGCGTGCGGCCATCGGCAAACAGCGCCGAGATGCCATCGACGGCCTTTTCCGCCTCGGCCTTCAGGCGATCCATCTTCTGGCTCGCGGTCGCAGCGGCATCGGCGACTGCAGTCTCGGCGGTGGCCTTAGCCTCATCCGCTGCCGATTTCACGGCATCAGCGGCAGCATTCACGGTCGGCAGATCCCCCACCGGTGAGTTGAGCCGCGGCATGATGACGAAGACCATCAGCAGGCTGACGATGGCAAGGACGATCAGGACCACCCAGAGGGCACGGTTCTTCATTTCTCAAGTCTCCCGGCGGAACAGCCGCCATTCCCTTGGAATTGCTAGCGTCAACCTGATGAATCGACAAGCGGCGATGGATCAATCCACCCGGCTGGACAAGGGTTTTCAGCCAATTTTGTTGACCTTGGTCAGCGCAGACTGTTTTTTGCTTCGCATGAGCGAACAGAAAACCCCGATTCGATCCGTTTGCGTCTATTGTGGCTCCCAGCCCGGACGCGATCCCGCCTTCATGGAAGCCGGCCGCAATTTCGGCCGCGCCCTGGCAGAGCACAACCTTCGCCTGGTCTATGGCGGCGGCACCAAGGGCATCATGGGAGCGGTCGCCTCCGGCGTGCTCTCGGCCGGCGGTCATGTCACCGGCATCATACCCGAATTTCTCGTCGACATGGAAGCGACGCGCCATTCGCTCGGCCAGCTGAACGAATTGATCATCACCAAGGACATGCACGAGCGCAAGCACGCCATGTTCGAACGCTCGGATGCCTTCGTGACACTGCCCGGCGGTATCGGGACCCTGGAGGAGATCGTCGAGATCATGACCTGGGGCCAGCTCGGCCGCCACGCCAAGCCGATGGTCTTTGCCAATGTGAACGACTTCTGGAAGCCCATGCTGGAGCTCATGGACCACATGTCGGCCTCGGGCTTCATCCACACGGCCCATCTCGTGCGGCCGCTTGTCATCGACCGAATCGAGGATATCGTGCCGGCGATCGAAACGCGCTGGGCCGAGACCGGAGCGCCCGAAGGCGACCCGGAGACGATTTCCAAACTTTGAACTCGAGTGCCAATCAGCGCTGCCGAAGCATCGGCAGCGTATAGATCACGAGAGCTGCCCAGATCAGCGGGAAGGCGACGGCCTTGGCGGCGCTGAAGGGTTCGTTGAAGACAAAGACGGCGGTGATGAAGATCATCGATGGCGCGATATACTGCATGATGCCGATGGTCGAGAGGCGCAACAGCTTGGCGCCGTTGGCATAAAGGATCAGCGGCACTGCCGTCACCAGCCCCGCCGAGGCGAGCAGGACCGTATCGGTCGTGTTGCCCATCAGGAAATGTCCGCCGCCCTCAAGGTTGAGATAGACGAGATAGCCGAGCGCGATCGGCGACAGCAGCAGCACTTCCAGCAGGAAGCCCTGGTTCGGCCCGATCGGCAGCGTCTTGCGGAAGAAGGCATAGAAGCCCCAGGAGAATGTGAGCGCCAGCGCGACGATCGGCAGCCGGCCCGCTTCGACTGTCAGGATCACCACGGCGAGCACGACGAGCGCCAAGGCCGCAATCTGCGTGCGCTTCAGCTTTTCCTTCAGGATGACCGCGCCCATCAGGATCGAGAAAAGCGGGTTTATGAAATAGCCAAGCGCGGTGTCCAGTGCATGGCCGGCCCCGATCGCCCAGACATAGATGCCCCAGTTGACGCTGATCAGGGTTGCGGTGACGGCGGCCATGCCGAGCATCTTCGGGTTCCTGATCGCCTTCTTCAAATCGTCGGTGCGCTTGAGGATGATCAAGAGCAGGCCGGCGACCGGGATCGACCAGAGGATACGATGCGCGATCACCTCTGCCGGCGAGATATGCGCGAGCGCCTTCATGTAGAGCGGCAGGAAGCCCCACAGCAGATAGGCCGAGAGCGCAAAGAGAAAGCCGTTCAGGCTGTCCCGGTTCTCGGCAGGAGCGGAGACGTCGGCCATGGTGTTTCCTGACTTTTGTTGTGCTTGGAAACGGGATTACGCCTGCAAGGTTGCAGGCGCCAATTCATTTCTGTGAAGCATCGTTCAGGCAGACCGATCGTTTGGGCGCGGCCGATCTCACTCCGCCGCGATCTGCCCCGCCAGTTCGCGGTTTTTCATCAGCTTGTAGACAATACTGTCCATCAGCGCCTGGAAGGAGGCGTCTATGATGTTCTCGGACACGCCGACCGTCCACCAGCGCGCGCCGGTGGCATCGGTGGACTCGATCAAGACGCGGGTGATGGCCTCGGTGCCGCCGTTGAGGATACGGACCTTGTAGTCCGCCAGCTCGAGGTCGAGAATTTCCGCCTGGTACTTGCCGAGATCCTTGCGCAGCGCGATGTCGAGTGCATTGACCGGACCATCGCCTTCCGCAACCGACATCACCATTTCGCCATCGACCAGCACCTTCACGACGGCTTCAGACACTGTCTTAAGCTTGCCGTGGCTATCGAAGCGCCGCTCGACCATGACGCGGAAACTTTCGACCGCAAAGAAGTCCGGCACGGTACCGAGCGTCTTCAGCGCCAGAAGCTCGAAGCTCGCATCCGCGCCCTCATAGGCATAGCCCGAGGCCTCGCGTTCCTTGACGACGGAAATCAGCGTGTCGAGCTTCGGATCATCCTTGGCAACGGTGATGCCGCGACGCTTGAGTTCGTTGAGGAAGTTCGCCTTGCCGCCCTGATCCGACACCATCACCTTGCGGAAATTGCCGACGCTTTCGGGCTCGACATGCTCATAGGTCTTCGGGTCCTTGAGCAGCGCCGAGGCATGGATGCCGGCCTTGGTGGCAAAGGCAGAGCCGCCGACGTAAGGCGACTGGTGATTGGGTGAACGGTTGAGCAATTCGTCGAAAGCGCGCGACAGACGGGTGAGGCCGACGAGCTTCTCCCGGTCGATCGACGTCTCGAAGCGCGACGCATAAGTTTCCTTGAGACAGAGCGTCGGGATGATCGTGACGAGATCCGCATTGCCGCAGCGCTCGCCGATGCCGTTCAGCGTGCCCTGGATCTGGCGCACGCCGGCTTCGACGGCGGCGAGCGAATTGGCGACCGCCTGGCCGGTGTCGTTATGCGCATGGATGCCGAGCGAGGAACCCGGAATGCCTGACGCGATGACGGCGGAGACGATCTCGCGGATCTCAGGCGGCTGTGTGCCGCCATTGGTATCGCAGAGCACGACCCAGCGCGCGCCGGCCTGATAGGCCTCCTTGGCGCAGGCGATGGCATAGGCGGGATTGGCCTTGTAGCCGTCGAAGAAGTGTTCGCAATCAACCATGGAAAGCTTGCCCGCGTCGACCACGGCCTTGACGCTGTCACGGATGCTTTCGAGGTTTTCTTCGTTGGTGCAGCCGAGCGCGACCTTCACATGATAGTCCCAGCTCTTGGCCACGAGACAGACCGCATCCGCCTTCGACTGGATGAGTTGGCTGAGGCCCGGATCGTTCGAGGCGGAGATGCCGGCACGCTTGGTCATGCCGAAAGCGACGAAGCCGGCCTTCTGCGTGCGCTTCCTAGAAAAGAACGTCGTGTCGGTCGGGTTGGCACCGGGATAACCGCCCTCGATGAAGTCGAAGCCGAAATCATCCAGCATGGCCGCGATCGCGATCTTGTCCTCGACGGAAAAATCGATCCCCGGCGTCTGCTGGCCGTCGCGGAGAGTCGTGTCGAACAGAGTGATCTTTTCAAGCGTCATGCTGTTGTCCTCAGGCAACTCGGTGATCTCACTTCCTCTCCCCGCTTGCGGGGAGAGGGTAGGGTGAGGGGCAATCTTTACTTCAATTCTTCCCCGCAAACCGATCCGTCGCGCGGATCAGCTGGTCGAGGATGCCAGGCTCGAGATAGGCGTGGCCCGCCCCCTCGATCAGGTGGAAATCCGCTTTCGGCCAGGCCTTGTGCAATTGCCATGCATACTTCGCCGGGCAGGGCATGTCGTAGCGGCCGTGGATGATCACGCCCGGAATGTCCTTCAGCTTGTACGCATCGCGCAAGAGCTGGCCTTCTTCCAGCCAGCCGGCATGCACGAAGTAGTGGTTTTCGATGCGGGCAAAGGCGAGCGCGAATTCGGGTTCGTAAAAGCGGTTCGCATAATCCGGGTTCGGCAGAAGCGTGATCGTCTCGCCCTCCCAGGAACTCCACGCCAATGCGCAACGCAACTGTTCCTCGCGATCTGTTCCCGTCAGCCGGCGGCGATACGCAGCCATCATCTCGTGACGTTCATTCTCCGGAATGGGTGCACAGAAGCGCTCCCACTTGTCGGGAAACATCTCGGAGACGCCGTGTTGATAGTACCAATTCAGCTCGGCCTGGGTCAGCGTGTAGATCCCGCGCAGAACGAGTTCGGACACGCGTTCGGGATGGGTTTCGGCATAGGCGAGCGCCAAGGTCGAGCCCCATGAGCCGCCGAAGACGAGCCATGTCTCGACACCCATCAGTTCACGCAGACGCTCGATGTCGGCGACGAGATGCCAGGTGGTATTCGCTTCGATCGATGCGTGCGGGACTGACTTGCCACAGCCGCGCTGGTCGAACATCAGCACGTCGTAGAGAGCCGGGTCGAACAGTCGGCGGTTGCCGGGGCCTGTCGCACCGCCCGGGCCGCCATGGACGAAAACCGCAGGCTTTGCGCCCCGGGTGCCGAAACGCTCCCAATAGATCTGGTGACCGTCGCCGACATCGAGCATGCCGGTCTCAAAGGGTTCGATTTCGGGATAAAAGCCGCGCAATTCAGTCGTCATGTCATGTCCTCTTCGGTGGCCAGGCCACCGTATCGTGATCGGGATGCTGCCGAGAGGTGGCGGCGATCCCTGCATTGCCGGCCGGAAGATCCGAGCGGTCGGTCTGCTTTTCCGGCAGGCCGAAGAGCTTGTCGAAATAGCTGATGCGGCTTTCGACGCCATCCTGCGAGATGGGCTCTGCCATTTCAGGCTTGTCGAGGCTGCCGATTGTCACGCTTATATAGGGCGAACCCTTGGTGCGGAAGAAAAGCGGCGTGCCGCAGTCCTTGCAGAAGCCGCGCCCGCACGGATCAGACGACTGGAACCAGCTTGGCTCGCCGCGCATCAGCAAAAAATCTTCCTGGCGCGAGCCGGCCAGCGCCATGAAGAAATTTCCGCTGGCCTTCTGGCACATGCGGCAGTGACAGATATGCGGGTAACCGAGCTCGCCTGATATCTTGTAGCGGATCGCGCCGCATTGGCAGCCACCGGAATGCACCTGACGGGTCATTGATCATCCTCCGGCGGCCATTGGGCCGTGTCGTGGTCCGGGTGCTGGAAGCTCTCGATCGAGGCGAAAAAGGCCTCGTATTCGGGGCTCGTATAGACAGGCTTCTCGAACATTTGATCGATCCAGGGCAGCCGCTGGTGATGGTTGACCTGGATCTGCGGCTCGAAACGCTCCGGATGATCGAAAGCGCCGATGGCAAGTTCAACCCCGCCCGGATGCTGATAGGTGAGCGGCGTACCGCATTTGCCGCAAAACCCCCGCTTCACTTGGGCGGACGAGCGGTAGAGCATTGGCTGGCCGCGCGTCCAGGTCAGATGCGCCTGGTCGGCGGTGACGAAGGCACCGAAGAAAGAGCCGAACTGCTTCTGGCACATGCGGCAATGACAGATCGACGGCCGCCCAAGCTTCGACGCCTGGAACCGGATCGCACCGCATTGGCAACCGCCGCTTTCTATTTCGCTCATCTCGACGTCCTCATTTGATCGTCACATAGACGGTGACGCCGATGATCACAGCAGCCACCAGAACGCCCTTGGCGATCAGCCCGTAAAGCAGCCATTTCGGCATCCTGGTGTTGGGGTTGGGCTGCGTCATGGGTTCGACCTGACCCAGTTTTCTACCTTGAGGCCTGATACTTGGCCGAATTCTCGGACGTTGGCCGTCACCAGGGTCACGTCCAGAGATCTTGCATGCGCGGCTATGAAGAGATCCGTCGAACCGATCGGCGTTCCATTCCGTTCAAGGTCGAGGCGAATCTCGGCGAAATGGGAAGCTTCCTTGTCTTCGTAGGGCAGGATTGAAACCCGATCGAGAAGGTTTTCGACGAGGAACGTCAGACGCTTGGAGTTGCGTTTCAGAATGCCGAAACGCAGTTCGGACGCAACGATCGAACTGATCGCCACCTGCGCGTCGCCGACGCTCTCAATCATCGTAGCGGCGGATCCATGCGGGTTGCGGATCACGTCCGAAACAATATTCGTGTCGAGCATGTAGCGAGGCGTATTCACAGCTCGATGTCCCGCGTTGGCGGTTCATGAAGGTCGAAGTCGAAGTCCTCTTCGATTGGCTCCTGGCGGCGCAGCCATTCGATCATGCTTTCCTTCTTTGCCTGGACGGGTTCTAGGGTGATCTTGTCCCCCTCCTTGCGCATGATCGCCTCGTCACCGGGGAAGTCGAACTCCACGGGAATGCGAACGGCGCGGTTACGACCGTTCTTGAAGATCCGGACATGTCTTTCCAGTTCCATTCGCATCTCCTGAGTTGGCATATGCCAAGCATATGTCAACGGTTTCCCCCAAGCAACTACCGCTTCACCTCCCAGGTCGTCACCCGTTCACCGGTCTCCTTGTCCTTGCCGTCCTTGAGCTGGATGCCCTTGGCGGCAAGGTCGTCCCGGATTTTGTCGGCTTCGGCAAAATTCTTCGACTTCAGCATTTCAAGCCGCATGTCGACCAGGGCCTGCACGGCAGCTGAGAGGTCGTCGCTCATCGCTTCAGTTCCCACGTGGTGGTGCGTTCTCCGGTTTCGGGGTCTTTGCCGTCCTTGAGTTGGATGCCCTTGACTGCCAGTTCGTCGCGAATCTGATCTGCCTGTGCAAAGCTTTTCGCTTTTAGTAGTCCAATACGTTCCGCAATGGCGCTTTCGACTTGCGCAACGTCAATTCCGCGTTGTTCTGCGGCCATTTCATTGAATGCGTAGTCTATTGCTTCAATTCGACCGGCTCTGTGCTTTTCCGCGAGTCTGGCGTTCGTTGTTGCGAGTTGCTGGTTCTGCAGACCTAGAAAGTAGATGCTGGCAGCAAGGCTGCTTTTTGCCGCGGTGCTCTTCTGAATTGCCTGTATTGCCATAGGCGTGTTTAGATCATCGCGAAGTGCGTCAATGACCTCAGGGATGACATCTGCGTTGTCACTGATATGTCCCACTGCGCAATTATAAAAGTAATCTGCAATGGATGCCGCCTCCTCCAGCCTCTTCACCGAGAAATCAATCGGCTCGCGGTAATGCGTCATCAGCATCGCCAGCCTCAGCACTTCGCCCGGCCACTGGCGACCGCCGAACTTCTCCGTCGCCAAAAGCTCGTTGATCGTGACGAAATTGCCATCCGACTTCGACATCTTGCGGCTTTCGACTTGCAGGAAGCCGTTATGCATCCACACGGTCGCCATCAGGTCGTTGTCGAATGCGCAGCAGGACTGGGCGATCTCGTTCTCGTGGTGCGGGAAGATCAGGTCCAGCCCGCCGCCATGGATGTCGAACTGGTGCGGCTTGGCTTTCGCCTTGGGGGACAAGCGATCCTTGATCTCTTCCCAGAGATAGCGGTCGGACATGGCAGAGCATTCGATATGCCAGCCGGGGCGGCCATAGATCGGCGTGGCTGTCTTCTCAAAGGTGAAGCTCGCCGGCCAGCCGGGTTCGGTGTCTTCAGACTGCTTCCACAACACGAAATCGGCCGGGTTCATTTTGTGGCTTTCGACCGCGACGCGGGCACCCGCCTGCTGTTCCTCCAGCTTGCGCTTCGACAGCATGCCGTAATCAGCCATGGAGGCGGTCGAAAACAGCACCTCGTGCCCTTCAGAGCCGGTTGCGACATAGGCATGCCCCATGTCGAGCAGCCGCTGGATGATCGTGATCATCTGGGCAATGTTGTCGGTGGCGCGTGGTTCATGGGTCGGCTCCAAGCAGCCAAGAGCCTTCGCATCCGCCTTGAACTGGCTCTCGGTCGGTCCAGTAACGGCCCGGATCGCCTCGTTGAGGCTCATCGAACCGTCGGCGATCTGCCCGCCGAAATCGCGCAACGCCCGCGCATTGATCTTGTCGTCGACGTCGGTGATGTTGCGAACGTATGTGACATTGTCCGCGCCATAGGTGTGGCGCAGCAGCCGGTAGAGCACGTCGAAGACGATCACGGGCCGCGCATTGCCGATATGGGCAAAGTCATAGACCGTCGGGCCGCAGACATACATGCGCACATTGTCGGGGTCGATCGGCTCGAAGTCGACCTTCTCGCGTGTGAGCGTGTTGTAAAGCTTGAGGCCGCCGGCCATGTGAAACTCCCAGAATGATTGACCCGGCTGGACCGGGTCGTTTGTCATCTGGGGCTATGCAGGAGACGAAAACGGCCAGGCCAGCGAATGCGCTAGCGAATAATGATCCCGCAAATGGTGCAGAGGCTCGTTTTCATGCTGGGTGTTATGGCGCGGGTCGTGATTTTGGTCAAGGGCGCTTGCGGCGTCCCGAAACAGGCCACCCGCCAGCTGCCAACTGTGGATAGTCACTCTTCGGGTTAAGTCTTTTTCAAGGTAACTCCCCCAATTCTAGCGTGGTATTCCCCCGCCCTCGGAGATGATCTTCGGTATGGACCACAGCCTGCATCTGCCAACAGTGATGATCGTCCATGCGTTGATCACACTGATATCGACGGTCGTGACGATTTACATGTGGCTGCGAAACCGGGACAGCCGCATCCTGCCTCTCCTGGTCGCGGCGGGGCTCGCAGGTTGCACGGCGATGTTTCTGCATTCGGCGCGCAGTTCGTTGCCGCTGTTCTTGTCGTCGGGCGTCGGTCTCGGGCTCGGCGTATTTGCCGTCGGACTCTACTGGCAGGCGGTCGTTGTGTTCGAAGGCGGCAAGGCTTCCCTAACCAAGGCCTCCATCGGGCTCATTGTCTGGACGGCGCTCTGGCTGATGCCCGTCGTCTATCAATCGGTGGAGCTGAGAACCACGATTCTCGGTCTCCTGATTGCCGGCTACTGCTTTCTTACGGCGGGAGATATCTTGCGCAAGGCAAAGCGAGAACCGTTGCCGTCCAGGTCGATTGCTGCGGTGGCAAACCTCATTCGAGGCGCGGTTTGGCTGGCGCCGGTGCCGCTGTCGCTCTTTGTCGGGCCGGCCTATGCGGCCGATGGCACGACGGCACCTTGGTTCGCCTATGTGGTGCTCGCAAACTCCATGATGATCGTGCTGACGCTCGTCGCTCTCCTGATGCTGGCGAAGGAGCGCGACGAACTCCGTTATCGACTGGCATCCGAGCGCGATCCCCTGACCAATCTTGCCAATCGTCGCACCTTCGTGGCGAGTGCCTGCAAAATGCTTCAGGAGCACGAGGGCGCCAGCCTGCTCCTGCTCGATATCGACCACTTCAAGGTCGTCAACGATACGCACGGCCATGCTGCAGGAGACCAGGTTCTGCTTGCCTTCTCCCGCACCATCGAGCAGCGGATGCCCAAGGGCTGGCTTTTTGCGCGCATCGGCGGCGAGGAATTTGCTTGTCTGATGCCCCGGATGAGCGCCCAGAAGGCTGTCGCGGTGGCGGAGAACCTGCGTCTTGCCGTGGCCGACATGCTTTTGCCGGCCACTTCTACGCTGCGGGTGACGGTCAGCATCGGCGTCAGTGAAGCGAATGAGCGGGGTACCGATCTGGACGCTCTTCTCGCCACCGCGGATGCCGCGCTCTACCGAGCAAAGGCCGATGGTCGAAACTGTGTCCGTCTCTATGAACCGGTGGCCTTACTGGCTGAGACCGGCAACACGCTGGCACTGGATGTCGAGCAGCCTCGCCGGCGTTTGGCCCGCATGCGCCGCCGGGCGGGCTGATCAGGCCACCGGGCGCGGCGTCCTCACGATCCCGAGCACCAGCGCGCATCCGACGATGATCACCGCGCCACCCACCAGCTGTAGCACCGTCAGCGGTTCGTCGAGTATCAGAGCCCCGACCAGCACGGCAACGACTGTCACGACGAATTCGACACTGATCGCAGCCGTTGCGCCGATGCTTTTGACCAGACCGAAATAGAGCACATAGGTCAGCGCGCTCATCAGGGCTGCAAGCGCCACGAGATAGAGGTAGTCGATAGCCGCAGGCGTCGCGGGAACCGGGACGAACCACAATAGCGGCAGCGTGAGTACCCCGCCTGCGATGAAAGACCCTGTGGTCACTTCCCACGGTCCGGTGTCGGAGAGATGCCGGCTCGCATAGTTGCTTCCAAAGGCCGCAGAGAATGTCGAACCGATCATGGCGAAGCAGCCGAGCAGGAAGGCGCCGGTGACAGGTACGGCCGGAAAGCCGACCAGCATCATGATGCCGATCGTTCCGAGCACAAGACCGACCACGCGCGCATGCGTGATCCGTTCCAGACCCCAGACCTGTGCGATGACCATGGAGAAGAGGGGGATGGACGCGACGAAGATCGCGGCCATCGCCGTGCCGATCAGCGGCGTCGCATAGGATAGTCCCACCAACTGCCCCGCGACGGTCGTTGCGCCGACGATCGTGAAAGGCAGCCAACCGGCGCTAAAGTCCAGCCTGCGCCGCATCAGCCGTGCAATCGCATAGAGCAGGGCGCCTGCGATGAAGCATCGAAAGGTCACGGCACCAATCCAGCCGAAGGCATCCACGACATGCAGGAGCAGCAGGAACGACAGTCCCCAGGCCAGGGACAGGTAGGCATAAGCGGCAAAATCTCTGGGCGACATGGGTGATCCTGCTACGGGACGGCCGCCGCTAGGGTGGGAGGTCCTACTCCGGCATCCGGTAGTCGACCATCTTGCCTTCGCGAACGATGAACAGCTTGCCCGTTTCCGTCTGGTCCGGGCCGACGAGCGGCAAGAGCTTGGCGGCAACTTCGGACGGATGCGGCAGAGTGGCTGGATCTTCGCCCGGCATGGCTTGTGCGCGCATGGCGGTGCGGGTTGCACCGGGATCGACCGACAGGACGCGCAGAGGCAGGCGCTGGGTCTCGGCCGCCCAGGTGCGGGCGAGGGCCTCGACGGCGGCCTTGGAGGCGGAGTAGGGGCCCCAGAACGGGCGGCACTTGTGCGCAGCGCCCGACGACAGGATCAGCGCACGGCCCTGATCTGACTTGACGAGCAGCGGCTCCAGCGAACGGATAAGGCGCCAGGTGGCAGTCACGTTGATTGTCATGACCTTGTCGAAGACCTTCGCCTCGACATGGCCGATCGGCGAGATGACACCGAGCACACCGGCATTAAGGACGGCGATGTCGAGCTTGCCCCAGCGCTCGAAGATATGTCCGCCGAGCTGGTCGATGGCGGCCATGTCCGCGAGGTCGAAGGGGACCAGCGTCGCCGTACCGCCAACCGCCTTGATCGCATCGTCAAGCTCTTCCAGCCCGCCGACGGTGCGTGCGCAAGCAATCACATGCGCGCCGGCCTTGGCGAGTTCGATCGCGGTGAAATAGCCGATGCCGCGCGAGGCGCCGGTGACGAGCGCAAGCCGTCCCTTGAGGTCGATGGTCATGGTCTGTCCTGTATCCCTAGAGCATGGCCGGCGTGAGCCGGTTCACATGCTCTATCTCCTTGTTTTAACGCAGTCCGGACGCAAAACCGCTGGCGCACTTTTGCTGGACCTGCTCTGGAGCTCAGCCGTTGGCGGCGAGCATGCTTTCCTTGCGGCCCGGCTTCTCGCTTTCCTTGTCGACGAGGCGCGTCGGATAGTCGCCGGTGAAATAGTGGTCGGTGAATTGCGGGTTCGCGGGATCACGCGGAGCGCCGCCGACAGCGGTGTAGAGGCCGTCGATCGATAGGAAGGCAAGCGAGTCCGCGCCGATATACTTCGCCATCGCCTCGTCGCCGGCATACTGGTTGGCAAGCAGCTTGTCCCGATCCGGCGTGTCGATGCCGTAGAAATCAGGATGGAAGATCATCGGGGAGGCGACGCGGATATGCACCTCCTTTGCGCCGGCATCGCGGATCATCTGGACGATCTTCAGCGAGGTCGTGCCGCGCACGATGGAATCATCCACCAGTACGACGCGCTTGCCCTCGATCATCGCCCGGTTGGCCGAATGCTTGAGCTTGACGCCGAAAGCGCGGATCTGCTGCGTGGGCTCGATGAAGGTCCGGCCGACATAGTGGTTGCGGATGATGCCGTATTCGAAGGGGATGCCGCTTTGCTGTGCGTAGCCGAGGGCAGCCGGCGTGCCGCCATCCGGCACGGGCACTACGACATCGGCTTCGACCGGCGCTTCCTTGGCCAGGTTCATCCCGGCATTCTTGCGGGTGGTGTAGACGTTGCGGCCGGCAACGACCGAGTCAGGCCGCGCGAAATAGACATATTCGAACAGGCAGACGCGTTCCGGCAGGGGACGGGCCGGCATTCGGGACTCGATCGTCACGGAGCCGTCGGCCTGCGTTTCGCAGATCACCACTTCGCCGTTCTTCACGTCGCGGACGAACTTCGCGCCGATGATGTCGAGCGCACAGGTCTCCGAGCAGAAGATCGGCTTGCCGTCGAGTTCGCCCATGACGAGCGGACGGATGCCGATCGGATCGCGGGCGGCAATCAGCTTGGTGCGGGTGAGCGCGATCATCGCATAGCCGCCTTCCATCTGGCGGATCGCATCGATGAACCGGTCGGTGGTCGAAGCATGGCGCGAGCGGGCGATCAGATGCAGCACCACTTCGGTATCCGAAGTCGACTGGCAGATCGCGCCGGTGGCGATGATCTGGCGGCGGAGCGTCAGACCGTTGGTGAAGTTGCCGTTATGGGCGATTGCAATGCCGCCTTCTTCCAACTCGGCAAACAGCGGCTGGACGTTGCGCAGTGCAACTTCCCCAGTTGTCGAATAGCGCGTGTGCCCGATCGCCTGTGGGCCGGGCAGCTTCGCGAGCGTCGCCGGATTGGTATAGTGGTCACCGACGAGGCCCATGTGCTTTTCGGTATAGAACTGGCGTCCGTCGAAGGAGACGATGCCGGCTGCTTCCTGGCCTCGATGCTGCAGGGCGTGCAGGCCAAGCGCTGTCAGGGTTGCAGCATCCGGATGACCGAGAATGCCGAACACGCCGCATTCCTCGTGGAACTTGTCGTCCTGGCTGCCATAGACGACGTAAGAAGGGCTGATCTGCTTCATGGCGAGGGCCTTTGCTCCGGGGACAGACGCGGGATGCTGCGCTTTGAACAGGGAAGCCGCCGGTCTGTCCCGATCCGGCGGCATCTGTGTCTTGTCTCATGTCGCGCGGCCGAAGCCGCGAGAGGATCAGTTGTTCTGGGCCGGAGCCTGTTCGGGCGCCTGCTCGGCGGGAGCCGTTTCGCCAGCAGCGCCGGCTTCCGGCTCGTCGCGGCCGAGGATGCGCTCGCGGATCTGCGGCTCGATGTCTTCCGGCAGGACGGCCTCGAGTTTCTGCACGAGCGAGTCGAGGAAAGGCTTTGACTTGGAGTTGTTGACCCAGTCCGGTCGCTGCGGCTCGTTGATCAACCAGTTCCAGAAGGCCACTGCAACGACGAGCAACAGCAAGCCGCGGGCTGCGCCGAAGAGAAAGCCGAGCGTGCGGTCGAGCGCACCGATGCGGCTGTCGATGATGAAGTCGGCAATGCGCGAGGTGATGAAGGAAATGATGATCAGCGCAATCAGGAAGATGATGCCGGCAGAGCCTGCCATGGCGATCCGCGGATCATCGGTATAGCTCATCAGATAGGGAACGAGCAGGGGATAGAGATAGTAGGCGGCAGCAACCGAGCCCGCCCAGCTCGCGATGGACAGCACTTCACGCGAGAAGCCGCGTACCATCGCCAGCACCGCTGAAAACAGAACGACACCGATGACGATACCGTCGAAAATTGTGATGGGCATAAATACCAACTCCAAGGCTGCCGGAAAAGACCGGCATTGATGTCACCGCGATTCCGCCGGAACGCGTGATACCACGCGTCGGACCGGATCAACCGTCCTCCTGACCCGTGGGGGCTTTCAGCCGGGAACCGGCGATCCGCGCCACGAGATCGGGAAGGCTGTCCACTTCCCTCCATTTGCCAGCCGAACCCTTTGGAAGGTCCGGGGAGGCAGCCGGCAAGACCGCAGCGGAGAAACCGAGCTTTTCCGCCTCTTTCAGCCTTTGGGCCGTGTGGGCCACCGGCCGCACCGCCCCCGACAGGCTGACTTCGCCGAAATAGACGCAATCGGCCGGAAGGGCAATACCGGCCAGCGACGAAACCAGTGCCGAAGCAATTGCCATGTCGGCTGCCGGTTCACTGATCCGGTAGCCGCCGGCAACGTTCAGGTAAACGTCATGTTGACCGAGCCTGATCCCGCAATGCGCCTCCAATACCGCCAAAATCATGGCGAGGCGGGACGAATCCCAACCGACGACCGCTCGGCGCGGCGTACCGAGCGAGGTAGCAGCCACCAGCGCCTGCACCTCGACCAGAACGGGCCGCGTGCCTTCCATGCCGGCAAAGACAGCGGCACCTGGCGCCTTCTCATTGCGTTCGCCGAGGAAGAGTTCGGATGGATTGGCGACTTCGCGCAGACCCTTGTCCGACATTTCGAAGACGCCGATCTCGTCGGTCGGTCCGAAGCGGTTCTTCACCGTGCGCAGGATGCGGTAGTGATGGCCGCGATCGCCCTCGAAATAGAGGACGGCATCGACCATGTGCTCGACGACACGGGGACCGGCAATCTGGCCTTCCTTGGTGACATGACCGACCAGCACCATGGTGGCCCCGGTCTGCTTGGCATAGCGGATCATCGCCTGAACCCCGGTGCGCACCTGGGTCACGGTCCCCGGCGCGCTGTCGGCGGTGTCACTCCACAGCGTCTGGATCGAATCAATGATCACGAGGTCCGGCCGTTTGCCTTCGGAGATGGTGGCGAGGATGTCCTCGACATTGGTTTCGGCGGCGAGCAGCACGTCCGTATCGGCAGCACCCAGGCGCTGCGCGCGTAGCCGGACCTGCGCGACCGCCTCTTCGCCTGAGACATAGATCACCCGATGACCACGCCGCGCCAGCGCCGCCGCCGCCTGCATCAGGAGCGTCGACTTGCCGATGCCAGGGTCCCCGCCAATGAGGACCGCCGAACCGCGCACAAAACCGCCACCGGTTGCCCGGTCGAGTTCACCCATGCCTGTCGGAATGCGCGGCGCTTCCTCGATTTCGCCAGACAGCGAGGTGAGGGTGACGGGCCGACCCTTTTTCGGCGCCTTGCCGGGACCGGAGCCGATCCCGCCCATCGGATCTTCCTCGACGATGGTGTTCCACTCGCCGCAGCCATCGCATTTGCCCGCCCAGCGGGAATGCACAGTGCCGCAGTTCTGGCAGATGAATTGGGTCTTGGCTTTGGCCATGAATTACAGGTCGCTTTCGGGGAAATCGTCGGGGGAGATGTTTTGACGGCCGTGCGTGATGCGCAGCACGGTAATCGCCTCATCAGAGATCGTGAAATAGATGCATCGGCTCTTGAATGGAAACGCTCTCAGTCCGGGGATGAATGAGCGAGGAGCACCGGTGATACCCAGCTCGGCGATCCACTCCATCTTTCTGTTGATTTCGTGCAGAAGACGTTTAGCGGCGATGGGGTCGAATGCGAGGATGTAGTCATAATGGGCGCGAAGATCGCTGAGTGCCCTTTTGGTCAGCACCAGTCGACGTGGTCCCATCCTCCCGTTCCTCCGCCATCCCCATGATGTAGGCCGTCAGTTCCTCTGCGCTGTCGAAGCTCATGACACGTCCCGCCTCAACGTCATCAATTCCCTCCTGGATGAGTTCGCGAAGGATTGCTTCCTCCTGCTCTCGCAACAGGGCAAGGCCTGCCGTGACGACGGCGTCGACACTTTCGTAAAGCCCGGAATTCATCTGTTCCTCTACGAATTCAGCATCCTGCTTGCTCAACTGAATGTTCCGCACGACGGACTCCGTTCGGTGAAGAGACTTGCAATTTTCGGAACAATAGCAGAACAAATCCGCCCGCGCCAGACCTCAGTCTTCCCCCTCGAGATAGATCCGCTCATAGCGCAGCCCAAGTCCGGTGAGCATTTCGTAGCCGATCGTACCGGCGGCGCGGGCCACCTCGTCGAGCGGCATGGAGGGGCCGAGGAGTTCGACATAGTCGCCGCTGCGCACCGCATTGTCTGGGAGATCGGTGATGTCGAAGATGGTGATATCCATGGTCACCCGGCCGACGACCGGCACACGCCGGCCGGCGATTACCCCCTCTGCACCAGCGATTCCTGTCCCGCGCAAAGCAATCCCGGAGCCGGAGAGATTGCGCAGATAGCCATCCGCATAACCGACGCTGGCGACCGCAAGCCGGCTGTCGCGGGCCAGCACATGCGTTGCGCCGTAAGAGACGCTTTCGCCAGCCTTGGCCTCGCGGATCTGCAGGATGCGGGCCTCGGCTTTGATCACCGGCTGCATCGGGTTCCTGGCGCCGTTGACTGCCTCACCGCCATAGAGCGCGATTCCGGGTCGGGTGAGATCGAAGTGGTAATCGGACCCGAGGAAGATGCCGGCTGATGCCGACAGACTGGAATCGACACCTTCGAAAGCGACGCTAACGGCCTGAAATCTCTCGAGCTGCTGCCGGTTCATCGGTGATGACGTGTCGTCGCCGCAGGCGAGGTGGCTCATGACAAGCACAGGATCGAGGCTTGCCGGACGCGAGACATCGTCGGTCAGCGCCAGCGCGTCGGCCATCGGTAGTCCCAGCCGGTTGAAGCCGGTATCGACATGCAGGGCGCAAGGGTAGGGGCCACGCTCGGTGAGCACGGCCATCCAGAAGGCAAGCTGTTCCTCGGATGCGATAACGGGCACGAGATCGTTCTGGAAGAAGATCTCTTCCTGGCCCGGCCAGATGCCTGACAGCACGAAGATGCGAGCCTCAGGCGCATAGGGGCGGAGTGTGGCTCCCTCCGCCGGCACCGCGACGAAGAAGTCGCGGGCGCCCGCGTGATACAGAACCTGACCGACATCCTCGATGCCGAGACCATAGGCATCCGCCTTGACGACGGCGGCCGTCCGGGCCTTGCCGGAACGTCTCGCCATCTCCCGCCAGTTAGCGGCGATCGCGGAGAGATCGACGGTCAGGCGCAGGGGTGCCGAAAGAAACTCCTCCGGCGCATCGAGGATGGTGAAACGGTCTGTCATGAAGGCTTCGGGTCAGTTGATCGATGCGCCGACCCTAGCACTTTTCTTCAAGACGAAAATGCGGCGGCCCGATATTATGCTGCTATGCACAGTGTTTCGCAGCAGGAGGCCGCCGAGGCCAATCCGGTCTCACGCAAGGAGCGAACCCGCTTCTGGCGGGACGGGCGCTTCCGCGACATGGAGTGCCTCACCGCTTCCTTCATCACCCATGAATTTTCGCCGCATTCGCACGACACCTTCTCGATCGGCGCCATTGAGGTCGGCTGCCAGGTGGCAAGCATTCGCGGCACGCGCGAGCATACCGGCCCTGGCGCTCTTTACCTGATCAATCCGGGCGAGATCCATGACGGCCAGCCCGGCGCGCCGGACGGGTATCGCTACCGGATGATCTATCCCGAGGTCGCGCTGTTGATCGACATCATCGAGGACGTGACGGGCCGCGCCTTCCATGGCATGCCGAGCTTCGGTCGACAGCTTCTGACCGACCCAGAACTCGCCAAGGCCTTCAACCTCGCGCACCGCCGGATCGAGAGCGGTGAGGTTGCGGCACTGGAAGGTGAGGAGAGCATGTATTGTGTTCTCGCCACCATGTTCGCCCGCCACGGCAGTGAGATCATCCGCGCCCCTGACCATAGCGAACCGCGCGCCATGCGCCGGGTCCGCGATCATATCGCTGCCCACTTCGATGAGGAGATCGGCCTCGAGACGCTGGCGAAAGTGGCGAACCTCAGCCGTGCCCACATGATCCGCGCCTTCCGCAAGCAGTATTTCATCACGCCGCATGCCTTCCAGACAGACATGCGCATCCGCCACGCCCGCCATCTGCTGAGATCGGGCGCCACCCCGTCGGACACGGCAGCGGCCTGTGGCTTCGCGGATCAGGCGCATATGACCCGCCAGTTCAAGGCCCGCACTGGCCTCACCCCTGCCGTTTTCCGCGCTGGCTGATCACTTTCCTTCAAGACCTCGAAGAAAGGCGGGCTTATCCCGGCGAGACACTCGCGTGAGGGAGTATGCATGCCGCCCAAGGTTACCGCCGAAATCCGCCAGGGTTTCCGATCCACACTGCCGCTCACCGTCGCCGTTGTGCCGATCGGGCTCGTCTTCGGCGCGGTCGCTGCCACCAAGGGGCTCTCGGCGCTCGAGGCAATGCTGATGAGCGCGCTGGTCTTTGCCGGCGGCTCGCAGTTTGTCGCCATGAATCTCTGGAGCCACCCCGCGAGCATCGCAGCACTCGGCATGGCGGCCCTGCTCGTCAATGTGAGGCATGTCCTGATGGGCGCCTCGATCGCGCGTCGCATGGTGGCTTTCTCGCTCCGGCAGAAGATCATTTCCATGCTCTTCCTCGCCGATGAGATCTGGGCCGTGGCCGAATTCCATGCCCGAGAGCATCGCCTCACATCGGCCTGGTTCTTCGGTGCCGCCTTGCCCTTTTATGCTGCCTGGGTGCTGTCAGGGCTGTTTGGCGCCTTGCTCGGAGGCCTCGTCGGCGATCCCGCCGTGATCGCCATGGACTTCGTCTTTCCCGCGGTCTTCGTCATCCTCATCGCCGGCTTCTGGCGCGGATCGCGCACGGGTCTAATTCTCGTGGGCAGCGGTTTCAGTGCACTGGTCGTCCACCAGTTCGTGCCCGGTGTCTGGTACATTCTCGCCGGCGCGCTCGGTGGTGTCGCCGTCGCAGCTTTCAGTTCGCGGGGCGGGGAGGCAGGGGCATGACGATCGACATGAACACACTGTTTGCGATCCTCGCCATGACGGTCGCAACGATTGCGACGCGGCAGGCGGGATTGCTGGTCGGTCAGCTCCTGCAACTGTCGCCGCAAGCCGAAGAGATCCTGGGAGCGATCCCGCCCTCGGTGCTGATGGCTGTGGTGACGCCGACGGCCTTTGCTACCGGCTGGGCGGAGACCGCAGGCTGTGCGGTGGTGGCCTTTGCGGCAACCCGCCTGCCGCTTCTGCCCGCCGCTGCCGCCGGTGTGGTCACCGTTGCAGTCTTGAGGGCTGCAGGTCTCTAGCGCCGAAAGGAAAGGGCGCCTCCGGGGCGCCCTCCGATCTCACGGTTCTTCGTATTGGATGAAGCTCGGTTCGGCCAGATCCGCAAAGCGGGTGAACTCCGACTGGAAGGCGAGCTTGACGGTGCCGGTCGGTCCGTGACGCTGCTTGGCGATGATGACGTCGGCCGTACCCTTTACCTTTTCCATATGCGCTTCCCATTCCGGATACTTCGGATCGGCGATATCGCGAGGCTCGAGGTTCTTCACATAGTATTCCTCGCGGAACACGAAGAGCACGACGTCGGCGTCCTGCTCGATCGAACCCGATTCGCGAAGGTCGGAGAGCTGCGGGCGCTTGTCTTCGCGATTTTCAACCTGACGGGAGAGCTGGGAAAGTGCAACGATCGGCACGTTCAGTTCCTTGCCCAGCGATTTGAGGCCGGTGGTGATCTGGGTGATTTCCTGAACGCGGTTTTCGCCCGACTTGCCGGAGCCGGTCATCAGCTGAATATAGTCGATGACAAGGAAGTCGAGACCGCGCTGACGCTTCAGACGACGGGCACGGGCAGCGAGCTGAGCAATCGAGATGCCACCGGTCTGGTCGATGAACAGCGGCACCTTCTGCATGGTCTGGGAAAAGCCGACAAGCTTTTCGAATTCGTGCTCGGTGATGTCACCGCGACGGATCTTCGAGGAGGAGACTTCCGTCTGTTCGGACATGATACGCGTAGCCAGCTGTTCAGCCGACATTTCGAGCGAGTAGAAGCCGACGACGCCGCCGTTCTTCGCCTTGAAGGAGCCGTCGGGCAGGACTTCCGGCTCGTAAGCCGCCGCGATGTTCCAGGCGATGTTGGTGGCAAGCGAGGTCTTGCCCATACCCGGACGACCCGCGAGCACGATCAAGTCGGAGCGCTGCAGACCGCCCATCTTGGCATCGAGCGACATGATGCCGGTGGAGACGCCCGAGAGGTTGCCGTCACGCTCGAAAGCAGCCCCTGCCATGTCGACGGCCTGGGCGACCGCATCCGAGAAGGACTGGAAGCCGCCGTCGTACCGGCCGTTTTCGGCCAGCGCGAAGAGGCGGCGTTCGGTGTCTTCGATCTGCGCCTGCGGCGGCATGTCGAGCGGTGCATCATAGGCGATGTTGACGACATCCTCACCGATCTGGATCAGCGAGCGGCGCAGCGCCAGATCGTAGATAGCGCGACCATAGTCCTCCGCATTGATGATGGTGACCGCTTCGGAGGCCAGACGAGCGAGATATTGCGCCACCGTCAGGTCACCGACCTTCTGGTCGGCCGGCAGGAAGGTCTTGATCGTGACCGGGTTTGCCGTCTTGCCCATGCGGATGATCTCGGAGGCTACCTCGAAGATTTTCCGGTGCAGCGGCTCATAGAGATGTTCGGGCTTCAGGAAGTCCGAAACGCGGTAGAAGGCATCGTTGTTGACGAGAATGGCACCGAGCAGGGCCTGTTCGGCTTCGATATTGTTCGGAGCCTCCCGATAGAGCGGCTCAGCCGCTTGGACCGGGCTCAGTTTGCGCGCAGCATCATTCATTCGTTCGTATCCGTTCAGTGGGTCGGCGGTGGCTGCACCATAGCGAGAACTCGGGCCAGCGGAATGGCCAGCGCAGCAACCCACATTGATTCACAGGCGCCCCAACGCAACTTTAGAAAAAGCCGAGCAATCCGATCTTTTCGGTTGACTGTGACATCAGGCGAATCGGCCTCGCGAGCTTTCATTGTATCAGAGCGGCACGTTGGATTGATCGCGAAAATGCATCACCGGGCGGATCGGCGCGTGGCCAGATCGGATCTCGTGCGTTCGCCTACACTTCCTGGGCTGCAAACCTGCTCCATGCGCAAGCTGCATGGCTGCCATCTCATGCACACGCTTGTTTTCCGACGCACGACGATTAATTAGGGTCAATATAGATAGCAACCTAATTAGTAGGAGGCGTTGCAGATGTCGCGGCAGTCCCAAAACGAGCAGCTCTTTGACGAAATGTCGGCCTTCAACCGCAAGCTCCGGGCCTTCTTCGACGCCGCCGTGCGGGAGGAGGGGCTGACGCTCGCTCGGGCCCGCGCGCTTTTTGCCATCGCCCGCCGCGGTCCGATGACGCAAAAGGAACTGGCCGAGGAACTCGAAATCGAGACGCCGACGCTCGTGCGCGTGCTCGACGGCATGGCGCGCCAGGATCTGATCGTCCGGACAGAGGACGCACACGATCGTCGCGCCAAGCGCATCGCCATGACCGAAGCTGGCAATTTGGCCTTTGACAGGATGCATGTTCTGGCCGCCGGCTTGCGTGAAGAGATCGCCGATGAAATCTCCGAAGACGACATCGAAATTGCCCTGTCCGTCGTCCGGCGGCTGACCCGCAATCTCCAGCACCTCGACCAGAAAAAGGTGCGGCCATGAGCACGGTTGTCCAAACCGCCAAGCCGGTCCTGGCGGATGAAACCAGAGCGCCTGCGTCCGCAACACCTGCCGAGCCGACCGCACCCGCCATGCCTGCGACCAAGCCTCTCTGGCTCGGCGCGATCTATGTGGCTTCCGGCCTCTTGCTGTTCATCACCCAGGGATTGGGAATGAACATCGTCAATGCCAATCTCTTCCAGTTGCAGGGCGAATTCTCTGCGACTGCAGTCGAGGCGGCCTGGCTTTCCGCTGCCTACATGGCGCCCTATGCGACACTCTCGATCGCGCTCTTCAAGGTGCGGACCCAATATGGTCTTCGACCATTTGCGGAGTGGAGCATCCTGCTCTTCGTGCTGGCCTCTGCGCTCAATCTGTTCGTCGACGACCTGCATTCCGCCCTTGTCGTGCGCTTCATCAGCGGCTGTGCCGCGGCTCCGATCTCGACACTGGGCTTCATGTATGTGCTGGAGGCTTTTCCACTGCAGCGGAAGCTCACTCATGGGCTCACCATTGCCTTGACGGGCACATTGCTCGCTGCGCCGCTGGCGCGGATGATCTCGCCCGGCCTGCTTCAGGTCGAAGGCTGGCAGGCGCTCTATTCCCTGGAGGTCGGTCTGGCGCTGATTTCCATGGCCATCATCTTCGCATTGCCACTCACCCCACCCCCACGGGCGAAGGTGATCGAGCGTATCGACATCCTTTCCTACCTGTTGCTGGCAGCTGGCATCGGCTGTCTCGCCGTCTTCCTGACGCTCGGTCGCCTGTACTGGTGGTTCGAAACCTGGTGGCTTGGGGCGCTGCTTGCTGCATCGATCCTGTTCGTTGCCGCAACGGCATTGATCGAGGCACACCGTGCAAATCCGATGCTCGACTTCCGTTGGATCTTCTCGCGCGACAACCTGCATATGGCTGCCGTACTTCTGATCTTTCGCGCTGTGTCTTCGGAGCAGTCATCGACCGCCGTCAGCTTCTTCCAGCAGATCGGACTGCTCAACGACCAGCAATTCGCGCTCTGGGGCTTCGTCCTGATCACCTTGGTCGCCGGCGGGCTCTTCTGCATGGTCCTGATGTCGTCGAGATTCGTTGCGGCGGCGCATGTGATCGCTCTCGTTCTGATCGCCGGCGGCGCCTATCTCGACAGTCAGGCTACCAGCCTGACCCGTCCCGAGCAGTTCTATCTCAGCCAGAGCATGATCGCCTTCGGCGCCGCCATGTTCCTGCCACCCGTCATGGCCAAGGGCTTCATGGGAGCCCTGCAAAAGGGACCGACCTACATCATCAACTTCATCGTGATCTTCCTCTTCACACAGATCACCGGCGCCCTTTTGACGACGTCGCTGCTTGGCACCTTCGTCACCATTCGCGAGAAGTTCCATTCGGCCCATCTGGTCGAGAACATTCTCCTCACCCGGCCCGAAGTCGCCCAGCGTGTCAGCCAATTGGCTGGTGCTTATGGCAAGGTCATCGCCGACCCGACCATTCTCAAGGCAGAAGGGCTCGTCCTCCTGTCGCAGCAGGTAACACGCGAGGCTTACGTCCTCGCCTACACCGACACCTTCCTCCTGATCTCACTCGTGACGACCGCAGCGCTTGCCGTGCTCGTCATCCATCTCGCCTGGAATGGTTTGCGCAACATGCGAGCCGCGCCGGTCGAGCAAGCCACCCAATCCTGATATTTCGAAAAAGAGTCCGCCACCATGTTGAAGAAAATGTTCACCCCCGTCACCATCCTGATCATCATCGGAGCGTTGCTCGGCACGTCGCTGGTGCTCTACGCCTGGCGCCTGCCGCCCTTCACGAGCTCGGTCGAAATGACCGATAACGCTTATGTTCGGGGTTATGTCACCACTTTGAGCCCGCAGGTCAGCGGTTATGTCGTCGACGTGCCGGTGCAGGATTACCAGCCCGTCGAGAAGGGCCAGATCCTCGCGCGCATCGACGATCGCATCTATCGCCAAAAGCTCGCACAGGCAGAGGCTGCCCTTGCCACGCAGAAAGCCGCACTCGACAATTCGCACCAGCAGGAGCTTGCGGCCCAGGCGAGGATCGCCTCCAGCGAAGCTGCCGTGGATTCGGCTAATGCCGACCTTGAACAGGCACAAAGTCAGTCGGACCGTCAGGACAGCCTGATCCGCAGTGGCGTCGCGACCACCAGCGCCCAGGAACAGGCTCATGCCACACTCGATCGCGCCCGGGCCGGCATGGCACAGGCAAAGGCCGCCGTCGAAGTTTCGCGCCAGGACCTGCAGACCATCATCGTCAACCGTGGCTCGCTCGAAGCGGCTGTCGCCAATGCGCAGGCCGCAGTGGAACTGGCCAAGATCGATCTGTCCAACACCGAAATTCGCGCTCCCCGCGAAGGCAGGCTTGGCGAGGTTGGCGTGCGCATCGGTCAATATGTTTCCGCAGGCACTCAATTGATGGCGGTTGTGCCGCAGGATGTCTGGATTATCGCCAATTTCAAGGAGACCCAGCTTGCCGGCATGGCTGTCGGTCAGCCCGTCGACATCCAGGTGGACGCACTCAATCGCAAGGCTTTGCGGGGCCGCATCGAGCGCTTCTCGCCTGCCACGGGCTCAGAATTCTCGGTGATCAAGGCTGACAATGCCAGTGGCAACTTCGTCAAGATCGCGCAGCGCATGGGGGTTAGGATTGCAATCGAGAACCCACAGGATGCCAATTCGATCCTGACACCAGGCATGTCAGTCGTTGTGCGTATCGACAAGAGTGCCGAACCCGCCTGAGGGAGGCGTCCGACGACAAAAAAGCCCGGCCTTGCAAATGCAGGGCCGAGCCTTTTTGTAACGCTACACCCGAAGGTGGGAGCGATTAGTCGTCTTCGCCGTCCATGTCGGCGTCCGGATCGAAGAAGTCTTCCGGACGAAGAGCGTCTTCGTCAACGCCGTAGATGGCGTCGGCCGAGGTCAGGCTTTCGCCCTTGGACTGGCGCTCGGCTTCTTCGGCCGAACGGGCCACGTTGAGCTCGACGGACAGCTCGACTTCCGCATGCAGGTGCAGCGTAACCTGATGCAGGCCGATGGCCTTGATCGGGGTGTTCAGCTCGACCTGGTTGCGGCCGATGTTGAAGCCTTCGGCGCCCAAGATTTCGACGACGTCACGAGCAGCGACCGAACCGTAGAGCTGGCCGGTTTCGCCAGCCGAACGGACGACGATGAAGGACTTGCCGGCGAGAGCGTCGGCAACCGTCTGGGCCTCCGACTTGCGCTCGAGGTTGCGGGCTTCGAGCGTGGCGCGCTCTGAATCGAAGCGCTTCTTGTTGGCTTCGTTGGCGCGCAGCGCCTTGCCCTGCGGCAGAAGGTAGTTACGAGCGAAGCCGTCGCGAACCTTTACGGTTTCGCCCATCTGGCCGAGCTTTGCGATGCGTTCGAGGAGAATGACCTGCATGATCCTGTTCCTTTCAGTTGTCAGTGTCGGAGTTTGAAGTGTCGGCCTTGCCGGCCGGCGTCAGGGCAACGGTCCTTCGTGTGTCCGAAAGGCCGATGATGAAGGGGATCATGAGCGGAAGCAGCATGATCGAAGAGAGATAGGCGAGCACGAGGGCCGGCAGGCGCCAGTCCTTGCCCCGCGTCTTGAGATGCATGGAGGCAAAGCCAGCCATCAGGAAGCCTGCGCCGAAGGTACCACAGACAACGGCGCCGATCATGGCGGGCACCCCGCCCAGGAAACAGCCGATGATGCCGGCGAGGAAGATGAAGACCGTGTTGCGGTTCATCCGGAGCGCCGACGGAAAATCTTCGCGCGGACGCTTGTTGCGGCCGGAAGCCGTGACGATCCGCATGGCGATGTAGTACATCATCGTCAGCAGCAGAACCCAAGTGCCGCCCTGGATGATCGGCAGCAGGATGACCATGGTCCGCTTCAACTGCTCGAGCGCCACCGCATCGGGCAGCATGGCCGGATCCTGCGTGCTCATGGCCTGCGTCATCGCATCAACAAGCTGGCCCGTGAATTCGGGGCCAAAGCCAATGATCACGCCGAGCACGACGACGGCGATCGACACGAAAGCACAGAGCTGGAGTAGGATATCGGAAAGCGGATACCAGGCCATCAGGTGGTCAGGGCCACCGATTTCAGACGCGGGGCGCGCCAGGCTCGACAGATGTGCCAGCCAGCCAGCCGGCCCGAGCGTGAAGATTGCCATGCCGAAGGCAAATGTCGGCGATACGCTGACCATGCCGAGAAGGGCGGCCGTGATGATCGCGGTGATGGCGGCGGCATTGCCCCAGCCGAGGCCGACGATCAGAACGGGAAGGGCGGAAGCAGCATAGAGGATGGAGGCAAGCGTGGGCTGTGCCGCAGCACCCAGCACGAGCAGGGCGGCGGTAATGCCGGCAACAAAGCCGGTCGTCAGCGATTTCGCATCCAGGTTCTTCAATGTCGCTGTCCTGCTGTTCTAGCAGTTAGGGGAAGGGCTAACGCGATCTCGCAAGAGCCATCCCCAACATGGGTTTTCACCTGACGTCGCGGCAATCGCGCCATCTGGCAGTCGGTTCCGATCCGCGCCCAACGCGGAAGGGATGAAGCCCGCCGACAAAGGTCGGCAGGCTTCGGATCAGATTACGCTACGACGTAAGGCAGCAGGCCGAGGAAACGGGCGCGCTTGATGGCCTGGGCCAGTTCGCGCTGCTTCTTCTGGGAAACTGCGGTGATACGCGAAGGAACGATCTTGCCGCGCTCAGAAATGTAGCGCTGCAGGAGACGGACGTCCTTGTAGTCGATCTTCGGAGCATTTGCGCCCGAGAAGGGGCAGGTCTTGCGACGACGATGGAAAGGACGACGTGCCTGAGAAGAGGATGCATCAGCCATTGTGTGTTCTCCTATTGCTCAGATTACGCGCGGTCTTCGCGCGGACGACGCTCGAAGCCACCTTCACGCGGGCCACGGTCCGGACGCGGACCACGATCGCCACGGTCACCGAAGTCGCGGCGCGGGCCACGATCGTCGCCATCACGACGCGGACGGTCGTCACGGTCGCGCTTCTGCATCATGGCAGACGGGCCTTCTTCGTGGGCTTCAACAGCGATGGTCATGTAACGAAGAACGTCTTCGTTGATGCGCATCTGGCGCTCCATTTCATGGACGGCCGGTGCCGGAGCGTCGATGTCCATGAGGGCGTAGTGAGCCTTGCGGTTCTTCTTGATGCGGTAGGTCAGGGACTTGAGGCCCCAATTTTCTACGCGCCCGACCTTGCCGCCGTTAGCTTCGATAACACCCTTGTACTGTTCGACGAGGGCATCAACCTGCTGAGCGGACATATCCTGCCGGGCAAGGAATACGTGTTCGTAAAGAGCCATGTAAGCTTTGCCTTTTCTTGCGGTTGTCGTCACCCGGATCCGGCGCTAAGCCTCACAGACTGCTCCTGTGCGGCGTGTGCCGCGGCAAGAAAAGTGTTGTGTTCGAGACGGTCGAGAGCGGAGACACGGGAGACCGGAAACCTTATGGTTCCTGCTGCAAGCCTCATCGACCTGCCAGCCCTCCGTTCAGCCACCAGCCAGAGACCGGGTGTTGTGAACGGCGCGCTTATACGCGCATTGGCCACAAAAGCAAGGGCCGCACGGCATTTTCTGCCGGCGGCCCTCTGGCTTCACATCCGTAGGAGCAGGTTCAGACCTGCACGAGTGCAATCGTATATCCGATGTACGCAACGATCATCGCGCCCGCTGTCAGCCTGCGGACCCCGAGATGGGCGAGAAGCAGGAAGGCAAAGCCAAGGGTGACGCCCAGCATGACCGGAATGTCGAAGCTCGCAAAGCGCGGTGCGATGACGATCGGCTGAATGACGGAGGTGACGCCGAGGATGAACAGGATGTTGAAGATGTTCGAGCCGACGATGTTGCCGATCATGATGTCGGAATGCTTGCGCAGCGCCGACATGATGCCGGTCGCAAGCTCCGGCAGCGAGGTGCCGACGGCAACGACCGTCAGGCCGATGACGGCTTCCGAGACGCCGAAGTCGCGGGCGAGGTTGGTCGCGCCGCGGACAAGGAGTTCCGCGCCGACAAACAGGGTGGCCAGACCACCGAGGATGAGAAGGGTCATGAAGCCCGTGCCGAGTATCTCGTGCTTGACGTCTTCATTCGCCACTTCTTCGATCGCACCCTTACCCTGAACATAGGCGTAGACGATGTAGGCGATCAGACCCGCGACCATGAGGAGGCCTGCGATTCGCCCGATGGCCTCGAACTGGACGAGACCCAGCAACAGAACGGCAGCGCCGATCATCACATAGGTGTCGCGTTTCACACCCTTGTCCCAATGCGTGATCGGGAAGATCATCGCACAGGCTCCGACGATCAGGAGGATGTTGGCCGTGTTAGAGCCGACGACGTTCCCAAGCGCGATGTCGGAGGAACCGGTGAGGGCGGCACGGACTGAGACCAGTAGCTCCGGCATGGATGTGCCGAAGCCGACGATGACGAGCGAGACGATCAGCGTCGGTATGGCGAGCTTCTGCGCCACGGCGATAGCGCCCCGCAAGAGCCATTCGGCCCCGAAATAAAGGCCGACCAGGCCCCCGGCCACGAACAGGTAATCCAAGACAAACCCCCATAAAACTAGGCCCAAACGGCCGATATGTGATCGTCGCCGCAGGTGGTGATGCACTGCGGCGATGTTTAGGTCACGTCCGTTCACGTTTTTGTTGGTCGGACGGCTTCCCGGTATCCGTGTCGTCAGATCGGCATCGGATAGAGGCGATGGATCTTGGCGATCTCCTGCATCACTTCGTCGGACAGACTTAGCTCTGCAGCGTCGATATTGGTCTTCAGCTGCTCCATCGTCGTTGCGCCAATGATCACGGAGGCCATGAACGGGCGCGTCAGGCAGAAGGCGAGCGCCATGGCCGAGGGATCAATGTCATGCTTGGCCGCAAGCTCGACATAGGCGCGCGTTGCCGCTTCCTGATGCGGCACGAGACGGCCGCCGATGTCACCATTGATCGAGCCACGCGAGCCCGCCGGCTTCTTTCCGTCGAGATATTTGCCCGAGAGAATACCACCCGCAAGCGGTGAATAGGCGAGCAGGCCAACGTCTTCGTGGTGAGAGAGTTCAGCCAGATCGAGATCGTAGTGGCGATAGAGCAGATTATACTCGTTCTGGATCGTCGCGACACGCGGAAGCCCCTTGGCTTCGGCAAGCGTCAGGTATTTCTGTGTGCCCCAGGTGGTCTCGTTGGACAGTCCGACCGCCCGAAGCTTGCCGGCCTTCACACACTCGCCCAAGGCATCCAGGATTTCCGCGATGTCGGCGGAGGCCGTTGTCTTGTCCTGTTTGTAAGGATTGTAGCTCCAGGCGCCGCGGAAGTGGAAATGCCCGCGGTTTGGCCAGTGGATCTGATAGAGGTCGACATAGTCGGTCTTCAATCGCTTCAGACTGGCGTCGAGCGCTTGCCTGACTACGGCGCCGGTGATCGGCTTGCCCTCGCGGATATAGGGGCGGCCAGGGCCGACGACTTTGGTTGCCAGAACCACTTTGTCGCGATTGCCGGTCTTTTCAAACCAGTCGCCCATCAGGCGTTCGGTGTCCGCATAGGTCTCCGCCGAAAGTGGCGTCGTAGGATAAAGTTCGGCCGTGTCGAAGAAGTTGACGCCGTGGTCGAGCGCATAATCCATCTGCGCATAGGCTTCCTCAGCGCTGTTCTGCGAGCCCCAGGTCATCGTGCCCAGGCAGATTTCGGAAACAAGGATATCAGTTCGGCCGAGCCGGTTCATCTTCATGGGGGGAAGCCTCTGATGTGGAGGGATTGCCTTGGGAGGCGGGATCAGTTCCGGAGCAATCTAGTCAGAAATTGATGCATCGCAAGATGTCGATAGCTGTGGAACAGCCCTCTATTTGCGGTGTTTCGGCCGGTCGAGGAATGGTGCCAAGGCTTGACTCGCAAGGGCCAACTGTGAATTGACAGGAAAAAACCAAGGGAGACACGCCCATGTCAGTCGCATTCACCTTTCCCGGTCAGGGCAGCCAGGCCGTCGGAATGGGCAAGGACCTTGCCGACAATTTTGCCGAAGCCCGTGCCGTCTTCCAAGAGGTCGACGAAGCGCTCGGCCAGAAGCTGTCCGACATCATGTGGAATGGTCCGGAAGAGACACTGACGCTGACCGCCAACGCCCAGCCGGCGCTGATGGCCGTCTCGATGGCCGTCATCCGCGTGCTGGAAGCCAAGGGCCTGGATCTCAAGTCCAAGGTTGCCTACGTCGCCGGCCATTCGCTCGGCGAGTATTCCGCACTCTGTGCTGCCAGCACCTTCTCGATCGCAGACACCGCGCGTCTCCTGCGCATTCGCGGCAATGCCATGCAGGCCGCCGTCCCCGTGGGTGAAGGCGCTATGGCCGCCATCATCGGCCTCGAGCACGGCGATGTGCAGGCGATCTGCACGGAAGCCTCCGCAATCGGTCCCTGCCAGATCGCCAATGACAATGGCGGCGGACAGCTTGTCATCTCCGGCGGTAAGGCCGCCGTCGAGAAGGCCGCAGCACTCGCCACCGAAAAGGGCGCCAAGCGCGCCATCATGCTGCCGGTCTCCGCACCCTTCCATTCGGCCCTGATGGGCCCGGCAGCCGACGCCATGCGCGAGGCGCTGGCCAAGGTCGAGAAGCGTGATCCCATCGTGCCGCTAGTCGCCAATGTGCGTGCCGCTCCTGTGACATCCCCGTCCGAAATCGCTGATCTGCTCGTTGAGCAGGTCACCGGCCAGGTGCGCTGGCGCGAGACGGTCGAGTGGTTCGGCACTAATGGCGTGACCACGCTTTATGAAGTGGGTGCCGGCAAGGTCCTGACAGGCCTTGCCCGCCGCATCGACAAGAACATCAACGGTGTGGCCGTCAACGGCCCAGCCGACATTGACGCTGCGATCGCCGCCCTCAACGGCTGATCGCTCCAACGAACAACAAGGAACCCGACCATGTTTGATCTGACCGGCCGCAAGGCCCTCGTGACTGGCGCCACCGGAGGCATCGGCGAAGAAATCGCCCGCCAGCTGCATGCCCGGGGCGCAATTGTCGGCCTGCACGGCACGCGCGTCGAAAAACTGGAAGCGCTGGCCGCCGAGCTCGGCGACCGCGTCAAGATCTTCCCGGCGAACCTTTCCGATCGCGACGAAGTCAAGGCGCTCGGCGAAAAGGCCGAAGCCGAACTCGAAGGCGTCGACATCCTCGTCAACAATGCTGGCATCACCAAGGACGGCCTGTTCGTCCGCATGTCGGATGCCGACTGGGATGCGGTGCTCGAAGTCAACCTGACGGCTGTCTTCCGCCTGACGCGCGAGCTGACCCATCCGATGATGCGCCGCCGCTTCGGCCGCATCATCAACATCACCTCGATCGTCGGCGTGACCGGCAATCCGGGCCAGGCCAATTACTGCGCCTCCAAGGCCGGCATGATCGGCTTTTCCAAGTCGCTCGCCCAGGAAATTGCCACGCGCAACGTGACGGTCAATTGCGTGGCGCCGGGCTTCATCGAAAGCGCCATGACAGGCAAGCTGAACGACAAGCAGAAGGATGCGATCATGGGCGCCATCCCGATGAAGCGCATGGGCACGGGCGCAGAAGTCGCTTCCGCAGTCGTTTACCTCGCCTCCAACGAGGCAGCCTACATGACCGGGCAGACGTTGCACGTGAATGGCGGCATGGCGATGATCTGATCTCATCGCCGGAAGCAGCCCCTGCGCAATAGGATGTTCACCAAGGCAAGGGGGCGAATTTCAGGCTTTGCGGCGCGCTTAAACCGTGTTAAGCGGGCCATGACTGTGAGCAGTTGCTCCGTCTCATGAGCCGAAGTTTATGCTTTTGTTTGCATAAACCGCTCTGGGTCAGGGCCGAACAGGTTTGCTGGTGGGACGAAAGCGTCACTGGCTGAATGCAGGGTAGGGACGCCATTAAGGCTCCCTCTGAATTTTAGAAGGTCGAGGATACCGACATGAGCGATATCGCAGAACGCGTGAAGAAAATTGTAGTTGATCATCTCGGCGTTGACGCTGAAAAGGTCGTCGAAGGCGCGAGCTTCATCGACGATCTGGGCGCTGACTCGCTCGACACCGTCGAACTCGTCATGGCCTTCGAAGAAGAATTCGGCGTCGAGATCCCGGACGATGCAGCTGACTCGATCCTGACGGTCGGCGACGCCGTCAAGTTCATCGAGAAGGCCCAGGCCTGATCGATCACACTGCTGCGGAAGGCGGGCGCGAGCCCGTCCTATCCGCTTGGGCCCGCGATGAGCGGGCCTTGTTGTATCTGGACCTTTGTTTACAGTGACTTCGGTCAACCAATTTAGGGTGGGCTTCGCACGATGAGACGTGTCGTCATCACCGGTACCGGCATGGTATCGCCTCTGGGATGTGGAACGGAACTGACCTGGCAGCGGCTACTGGCCGGCCAGAGCGGTGCCCGCCTGGTCACGGAATTTGAGGTTGAGGATCTGCCGGCCAAGATCGCCTGCCGCATCCCGACCGAAGGCGAGGGCGCCTGGAACCCCGACGACTGGATGGAGCCCAAGGACCAGCGCAAGGTTGACGCCTTCATCATCTATGCCCTTGCTGCAGCCGATATGGCGTTGAAGGATGCCGGCTGGGCACCAAAGAACTACGAAGAAGAGTGTGCCACGGGCGTCCTGATCGGCTCCGGCATCGGCGGCCTCGAAGGCATTGTCGAAGCCGGCCACATCCTGCGCGACAAGGGCCCGCGTCGCCTCTCGCCCTTCTTCATTCCGGGCCGCCTGATCAACCTCGCCTCCGGCCAGGTTTCGATCCGCCACAAGCTGCGTGGCCCGAACCATTCCGTCGTGACAGCCTGCTCGACCGGTGCCCATGCGATCGGTGATGCTGCCCGTCTGGTCGCGCTCGGCGATGCCGACGTCATGGTCGCCGGCGGTACCGAATCGCCGATCAGCCGCATCTCGCTCGCCGGCTTTGCCGCCTGCAAGGCGCTGTCGACCGCCCGCAACGACAACCCGACCGCCGCCTCGCGTCCATATGACAAGGATCGTGATGGCTTCGTCATGGGCGAAGGCGCTGGCATCGTCGTTCTGGAAGAGCTGGAACACGCCAAGGCCCGCGGCGCCAAGATCTATGCCGAAGTTGTCGGCTACGGTCTCTCGGGCGACGCCTTCCACATCACGGCTCCCTCCGAAGATGGTGACGGTGCGTTCCGCTGCATGACCATGGCGCTGAAACGTGCCGGTCTGACGCCGTCCGATATCGACTACATCAACGCCCACGGCACCTCGACCATGGCCGATACGATCGAGCTGGGTGCCGTCGAGCGCCTGCTCGGCGATCACGCCGAAAATGTCTCGATGTCGTCGACCAAGTCGGCCATCGGTCACCTGCTTGGTGCGGCCGGTGCGGTGGAAGCAATCTTCTCGGCGCTGGCGATCCGCGACAACATCGCGCCGCCGACGCTCAACCTCGACACTCCCGATGTCGAGACCAAGATCGACCTCGTCCCGCACAAGGCGAGACCGCGCGAGATCAACGTCGCCTTGTCGAATTCCTTCGGCTTTGGCGGAACCAATGCCTCGCTGGTGCTGAAGCGCTACGAGGCCTGATCGCACCCGGGCGGCCGGTCGCTGATCTGCCGCCCGCGATTGCACTGGATGAAGACCGGGCGCTCTTGCCCGCCACCACTTTTAGCGGGTAGAAATCATGCCAACGCCCGGCGCATCTGTGCCGGACGATGACCCGGATTTTTGCCGCATTGCTGGATAAAACAGCCGCGAGTGCGAAACAAAGAAGGATTGCCGGTGACCGACAACAGCCAGAACGGCGGTAGCCAGAACAACGGTGTCTCCTTCGGCCGCGATGCCGAGACCCAGCCGGGCAAGGGACCCTTCATTCCGAAGTCGCCGAACGAGGCCCTGCGCCCCGAGCGCGTGCCGCAGCCGCCGCGCCGCTCGCGCAAGGCGCGCAGCCAGCTGGTGATCTTCCTGAACTTCCTGATGACCATGGTGGTCTTCGTCAGCGTCGTGGCCGTTGCCGGCTTCTTCTATGTCATGGACAGCTACCAAAAGCCCGGTCCGCTCGTCGCCAACACCAATTTCGTTGTGCGCAGCGGTGCTGGCCTCGCCGAGATAGCCAACAACCTGGAACGCAACGGCATCGTCTCTGACGCCCGGATCTATCGGTATGTGACGACGACCTATCTCACGGACGGCCAGACGCTGAAGGCCGGCGAATATGAGATTAAGGCCGGCTCTTCGATGAAGGAGATCACGGCGCTGCTCGAATCCGGCAAGTCCATCCTGTATTCGGTGTCCTTCCCGGAAGGCCTGACCGTCAAACAGATGTTCCTGCGGCTTGCCGCCGATCCGGTGCTTGAAGGTGACCTGCCTGCGGAGCTTCCGCCGGAAGGCAGCCTGCGTCCGGATACCTACAAGTTCACACGCGGCACCAACCGTGCCGAGATCGTTGCTCAGATGCGCGCCGCCCAGGAGCGCCTGATCGATCAGATCTGGGAAAAGCGCGATCCGGATCTGCCGGTCACCACGAAGGAAGAATTCGTCACGCTGGCTTCGATCGTCGAAAAGGAAACTGGCAAGGACGACGAGCGTGCCCATGTCGCCTCGGTCTTCATCAACCGGTTGAACAAGCGCATGCGCCTGCAATCGGACCCGACGATCATCTATGGCCTTTTTGGCGGTGACGGCAAACCCGCAGATCGCCCGATCTATCAGTCTGATATCCGCAAGGAAACGCCCTACAACACCTATGTGATCAGGGGGCTGCCGCCGGGCCCGATCGCCAATCCGGGCCGTGCTGCCCTCGAGGCGGTCGCCCATCCGTGGAAGACGGAAGATCTCTATTTCGTCGCCGACGGAACCGGTGGTCACGCCTTTGCCAAGACGCTCGACGAGCACAATGCGAATGTCCGTCGCTGGCGCAAGATCGAGGCCGAGCGGGCTCAAACGCCGCCAGCGACCCTCGATGTCGATCCGGAAGTCGATCCGTCGGCCAATAACTGAGACCGACGGTAAGGGGCGGGGACATGACACTGCAATCCATGACGGGCTTCGCCCGGGTCGAGGGCTCGTCCGGCAGGTACCGCTGGGCCTGGGAACTGCGCTCGGTGAACGGCAAGGGGCTCGACCTGCGCACGCGCCTGCCGCAGGGGCACGAAGCGCTGGAGACGGATATCCGTCGCCTTGCCAGCGAGCGTCTGACGCGCGGCAATCTGCAGATCGGCCTCAGCGTGACTGTCAGTGAAAACCGCGTCGAAGCGGTGCTCAATCACGATGCGTTGGCGGCCGTTCTCGCCTTGCGCAACGAGCTCGGACCCGATGTACTGGACCCGGCTCCGCTCAGGCTGGACACACTCCTGTCGATCCGGGGGCTTGTCGATATGCGCGAGGCAACCGATGACGCCGAGGCGATTGCCGAGCGTGACGCGGACATTCTCGCCGGCCTCGGACGCGCCATCTCCGCACTGGTCGACATGCGGACAACCGAGGGGGCGGCGCTGCGCCGCATCCTCGAAGAGCATATCGCCAGGATCGAAGAGCTTGCCCTGCAGATCGAGGCGGATCCGTCGCGTTCGCCCGATGAGATCGCACGCCGGCTTGAAGCCCAGCTTGCCAGTCTGATGGATACGACCAGCGGCCTCGACCGCGACCGCCTGCATCAGGAAATCGCCCTGATCGCCACCAAGGCGGATCTGCGGGAGGAAATCGATCGCCTCAAGGCCCATGTGACGGCGGCCCGCGAACTGTTGTCCGTGGGTGGTCCCGTCGGCCGCAAGCTCGATTTCCTGGCGCAGGAATTTAACCGAGAATCAAATACTATCTGTTCCAAGTCCAATGCCGTCGCAGTCACTGCCGCCGGCATTGAATTGAAGGTCGTCATCGACCAGTTCCGCGAACAGGTTCAGAATCTGGAGTAGTCCATGGCCGCTGCCGCCCCCACCTCCATCAAGATCGCAAGGCGTGGCCTGATGCTCGTCATCTCCTCGCCCTCGGGCGCCGGAAAGTCGACGATCGCCCGCACCCTGATGGATCGCGACCAGCAGATCAGCCTCTCGGTCAGCGTCACCACGCGCCAGCGCCGTCAGAGCGAGATCGAGGGCGTGCATTACCACTTCGTTTCGCAGCGCGAATTCGAACGCCTGCGCGACAGCGACTCGCTGCTCGAATGGGCGCAGGTACACGGCAACTACTACGGCACGCCGCGCGAAGCCGTGGAGACGGCCATGGGCGAGGGCCGGGACATGCTCTTCGACATCGATTGGCAGGGCGCGCAGCAGCTGCAGGAAAAGATGTCGGCCGATGTCGTCTCGATCTTCATCCTGCCGCCGACCATGGCCGAACTGCAGTCGCGCCTTCATCGCCGTGCAGAGGATACGGAGGAGGTCATCCAGACCCGCCTTAATAATTCCCGCTCAGAGATCAAGCACTGGCGCGAATATGACTATGTCATCGTCAATGACGACCTGAACTCCGCCTTCGACGCCGTCCAGTCGATCGTCAAGGCCGAGCGCCTGCGCCGCGATCGTCGCCATGGCCTCTTCGATTTCGTCGAAGGCCTGATCGCCTGAGATTGTCTCTGATCCATTGAAAAGGGCGGCCCGATTATCTCGGCCGCCCTTTTTGCTTGGATCATTCACCTCTTGGGAAGCGCTGACTTTCTTCGAGAATGTTGAGGTCCATATGGTTGCGCATATAGCGCTCCGAGGCCTTCTGCAGCGGCTGGTAGTCCCAAGGGAAATAGGCGCCGTTGCGGAGCGCCGTATAGACGATGTGGCGTCGAGCCTGGCTTTCGCGGACCGCGGCATCGAAGCGTGACAAGTCCCAACGCTTTGCTGCTTCGTCGCTCAGTGCGTTGAACACGCCAGCCACCGCCAGATCGTCAGCGAGATTGGTCATCTCATAGGGATCGGCCTCCAGATCGGTCAAGATCGGTGGATCTGAGGCACAGAGCGTCAGTTTGTAACGCTCGTTTCGAAGCCCGACCATGGGGCTCACCGTGCCCTCCGCCGCATACTCCATCGGCACGATGCCACGGCTGCCGGTGCCCGTCGCAAGCGGCATCAGGTCCTCGCCATCGGTCCAGTCGGAAATCGTCGAGATGTCTATGCCCGCGAGGGCGGCCAGGGTTGGCGTGACGTCGAGTGTCGAGACCGGCGTGGTCACCAGCTTTCCCTCGATCCCCGGGACCGCCATCATCATCGGTACCCGCGCCGAGCCCTCGAAGAAGTTCATCTTGAACCAGAGGCCTCGCTCACCAAGCATGTCGCCATGGTCGGAGACGAAGAGAATGATCGTGTTCTCCGCCATCCGGGTGCGCTCGAGCACGTCAAGGATCTCGCCGATCTTGTCGTCGACATAGGAGATATTGGCGAAGTAGCCCTGACGCGCCCGCGCGACGTTGTCGTCGGTGATGTCGAAGGCGAGGTGGTCACAGGCATCCATGAGGCGCTGCGAATGCGGATCCTGTTCGTCGTAGGGGATCGCAGGCACACTTGGCTGCAGGGCCTCGCAGCCCTCGTAGAGATCCCAATACTTTCGCCGCGCGACATATGGATCGTGCGGATGGGTAAAGCTCACCGTCAGACACCACGGCCGCTCGTCGTGTCCGCGCGACAGGTCGTAGAGCCGGCGCGTGGCGTTGTAGGCCACCTCGTCGTCATACTCCATCTGGTTGGTGATCTCGGCAACGCCGGCGCCCGTGACGGAACCCAGATTATGATACCACCAGTCGATGCGTTCGCCCGGCTTGCGATAGTCGGGCGTCCAGCCGAAATCGGCGGGATAGATATCGGTCGTCAGCCGCTCCTCGAAACCGTGCAACTGATCCGGCCCGACGAAATGCATCTTGCCGGAAAGGCTAGTCTGGTAGCCGGCCGCCCTGAGGTGATGCGCATAGGTCGGGATATCGGAGGCGAATTCCGCTGCATTGTCGTAGACGCGCGTGCGGCTCGGCAATTGCCCGGACATGAAGGAGGCCCGCGCCGGTGCGCAGAGCGGGCTTGCCGTATAGGTGTTGGCAAAGCGCACGGAGCGCTTCGCCAGGGACTTGAGATGCGGAGCATGCAGGAAGTCGGCGGGACCGTCGGGGAAGAAGGTCCCGTTGGCCTGATCCACCATCAGGATCAGGATATTGGGGCGCGATGTCACTGGATTCGACCTCAGAGACCGAGAGCCGATTTGACCGCGGCGTCACCCGGCTGGCCGTCAAAGGTCGTCACGCCCTTCAGCCAGGCATCCATGACGGCAGGATTGGCCTTCAACCATTCCGTTGCGGCTTCCTTGGAATCTGTGCCGCCAAGGATCTCGCCCATCAGCACGTTTTCCATCGAGACGTCGAAGGTCATCTGCTTGAAGAGGGTGGCAGCGTTCGGGCAGCTGCCGGTCCAGCCAGTGCGGGCCAGCGTATAGACTTCGGCACCGCCGTAATTTGCGCCGAAATAGGCGTCGCCGCCTGAAAGATAGGTGAGGTCGAAACGTTCGTTCATCGGATGCGGCGCCCAGGCGAGGAAGACCACGCCCTTGCCTTCCTTCGTGGCGCGCTCGACCTGGGCCAGCATCGCCTGCTCGCCGGACTCGACAAGTTCCCAGCCCTTCAATCCGAACTCGCCGGCATCGATCATCTTCTGAATGTTCGCATTGGCCGGCGCGCCAGGCTCGATACCGTAGATCTTGCTTTCGAACTCGTCGGGGTTTTTGCCGAGATCAGCGAAATCCTTTATGCCCTTGTCTGCAACCGCGGTCGGGACAGCGAGGGTGAACTTTGCACCTTCCAGGTTCTTCGCCAAGACTTCGATCGCCTGGGCGCCATTCAGATCGTCGATGAAGGCCTGCTGAGCGGGCATCCAGTTGCCGAGAAACACGTCGATCTCGCCGTTTTTCATCGACTGATAGCCGATCGGCACGGAGAGCGTCTTCACGTCGGGCTCATAGCCGAGCGCTTCAAGAACGACCGTCGCGACACCATTGGTCGCCGTGATGTCGGTCCAGCCCGGATCGGACAACCGGACGACCTTGCAGCTCTCGGCGTCCGCAGCGGCCGCCGAGGTCGTGATCAACAGCATTGCCAGAGCGGCGAGCCCGCCAAGGCGTGTGCCGGACGTAAGTGTCTTGCGCATGATGGTTCCCTCTTGTTGTGATATTGGTTACCCTTATTCAAGAGCCGCACCATTCAGCTGTGAAGCGGGAGAATTTTGATGTTTCACATAGAAAATTCTTATGTCTGAAGCGCTGATCGATCTCGCCTGGATGCGACTGCTGGTCGAGATCGACCGGAAAGGCTCCCTGTCGGGGGCAGCCGGAGCGCTCGGCCTGACGCAGCCGGCCGTGAGCTATCAGATCCGCCTTCTGGAGCAGCGATTTGGTCAGCCCTTGCTGCATCGCCTGCACAGGGGCGTGAGGTACACCGATGAAGGACGGCGGCTGCTCGCGATTGCGGAACGCACGGTGTCGGAGGTGGATGCCCTGCAACGCAGCGTGCGTGCAGCCCGCAGAAGACCCACCGTGCGACTTGCCACGGATTACGCCTTCTCCAGCCTTTGGCTCATTCCGCGCATGCATGCCTTTCGCCAGCGCCATCCGGAAATCGATTTGCAAATCGTCGCAACCCAGCGCCTCGGGCACCATTGGCGCGAGGATGCTGATCTCGCCGTCGCCTTCGGGGCGGGCAGCGAGTTCGGGGCCGATGCCCGATTGCTGATGCCCGAACGGGTCGTGCCCGTCTGCACGCCCACACTGGCGCGCAGCCTCACGGAAGGTCCCGGCCTGCCGATCCGGCAACGTCCCTTGATCCATCTCGAAGCCGAGCAAGTCTCTCCCTGGCTCGATTGGCCTGCCTACCTGTCGCGTTTGCAACTGGGCGAAAGTCTGCAAGACAGTCCGGGCGATCTCCGCTTCAACACCTATGCCCTCGTGGTTCAAGCTGCCATGGCCGGGCAGGGTGTCGCGCTCGGCTGGCTGGGGATCGTGGATCATCTGCTCGACGCGAACCTGCTGGTTATGGCGGGTGACATGGTGTCTGTTGAAGGGCGTGGCTATTGGCTCGTGCCGGGCAGCGGCGGTGAAGCCGTCACATTGCTCGCCGCTTGGTTGGCCGACGAGGCAGCCGATTCAGTTGCCTGACGGACCCCGAACCGACGGGCCAAAGAAGTCGCGTCATCGAGGTATGACTGACAGGATGTTCAGAGACTTGGCGCCCCGCAGTGGCGCTTGCCATACCGCTCGTGGCTCTGGCCGGCATGACCTATGTCGAAATCAACACGGCGTTCACTGCGTACCAGCACGCTCGCCGACGCCGTACAACCTGCTCCTCAGAGCAGATTGGCGATCCGGCAAAATTCCTCGACGCTGAGCGTTTCCGCCCGGCGTTGAGGATCGATCTCGGCGCGGGCGAGCAATGCTTCGCCGCCGATCGGCTTGAGGCTTTGCCGGAGCATCTTGCGACGCTGGCCGAAAGCAGCCTGTGTCGCCTTTTCCAGCTTGTCCGGATCACAGGGCAGGGGCTTTTCGATCGGGACCAGATGGACCACGGTCGAGGTCACCTTGGGCGGCGGCGTGAAGGCTTGCGGCGGGATGTCGAAGGCCATGTGCGCCTCCGTCCGCCAGCCACAGAGCACGCCGAGCCTGCCATAATGGTTGTCGTCCTCACGTGCTACGATCCGCTGCCCGACTTCCTTCTGGAACATCAGCGTCAGGGACTGCCAGAAGGGCGGCCATTGGCCTGGCAACAGCCAGTTGACCAGCAACTGCGTGCCGACATTGTAGGGCAGGTTGGCGATGATCTTGACCGGCTCGCCAGGGGCCAGGCTCTCGAAATCGGTTTTCAGCGCATCACCTTCGATCACCTCGAGGCGACCGGGATAATGGTCGGCAATCTCCTGCAGAGCCGGCAGGCAACGCGGATCACGCTCGATGGCAATGACCTTCTTCGCGCCTAGAGCCAGGATTGCCCGCGTAAGGCCCCCCGGACCCGGCCCAACCTCGATCACCGTCACACCTTCGAGCGAACCGGCATTGCGGGCCACCTTCTGGGTCAGGTTCAGATCGAGCAGGAAGTTCTGCCCGAGCGCTTTCTTGGCATCCAGGCCATGGCGCGCGATCACGTCGCGCAGCGGCGGCAGTCCATCGAGCGCGGCCATCAGAGAGATGCATCCCGGTCATGCGCCATTCGATCCGCCATCCGCAAGGCTGCAACGAGGCTGGTTTCCTTGGCAAAACCGCTGCCGGCGAGACCGAAAGCCGTCCCGTGGTCCGGCGAAGTGCGGATGAAGGGAAGCCCAAGCGTCACGTTGACGCTGTCGTCGAAGCCGAGTGCCTTGGCCGGGATCAGTGCCTGATCGTGATACATGCAGATCGCCACGTCATAGCGGGTGCGCGCATCGTCGTGGAACATGGTGTCGGCAGGCAGGGGGCCGAAGGCATCGATGCCCTCGTCGCGCAGCTTTCGGATCGCCGGATGGATGATGTCGTCGTCCTCATGGCCGATCGCGCCATTCTCCCCCGCATGCGGGTTGAGACCGGCAACCGCAAGCCGCGGGGAGGTGATCCCGAACCGGTCAGTGAGATCCTTCGCGACGATCCGGCAGGTGTCAACGATCAGGTCTTCCGTCAGCGCGCCGGGAACATCTTTCAACGGGATGTGTATGGTCACGGGCACCGCCTTGAGCTTCGGACCTGCGAGCATCATGACCGGCATGACGGCGCTGCCCTTTGCCCGCGCCGCGAGATCGGCGAGAAACTCGGTATGTCCTGGAAAACCGAAGCCGGCTTCGTACAGCACGGATTTCGCAATCGGATTGGTGACGACCGCGCGTACCGCAGCTGCGAGGCAAAGCGCAACTGATGTTTCGATGGCTGTGATCGTGCCACGGGCATTCGCCACATGCGGTTTGCCGGCCAAGACGTCGACGCCGGTTGAAATGGGGAGAACTGGAAGCGCCCGGACGAAGACGTCGCTCGCATGCGCCGCATCCGTCTCCTCGACGGCAACATCGAGTTCCAACTGGCGCGCCCGAACCTTCAGGACCTCGGGATCGCCGACATAGATAAACGGCGGAAGCGCCAGCTCATCACGTTTCAGCCACGCCTGAAGAGCGATATCCGGCCCGATGCCGGCCGGATCGCCCTGGCTGAGCGCCAGCGGAAGGACGCCATTGGTCATGGATCGGCCTTTCGCGGCTTATTGCACTACGATCTGGGCCTTCGAGCGCAGTTCTTCCAGATATTTGTCGGAGTCCGGGTTCTCGCCCTGCTGTTCCTTGCCGATATCCTCGGCGCGGAAGACGACCTCAGCCGCAACATCGTCAGAAACCTGACGCTGGTTGCAGATTGCGAGATACTCGACGCCGCGATCGGTCACGCGGGTTGCCGTCGTGCCACCCTTTGCCTTCTCCACCAGCGGCTTCCACTCCGGCGGCATTTCAGGCTCGAGAACGCGGCCGAGATTGCGGATCGATACGTCGAGATAGTTCTTCGCGAAGTCCATGGCCTGGTCGCAGCCGGGGAAAGAGGCGCGCGACTTTTCGGCTTCCGCCTTGCGCTTGCCGACGATGCCCTTCTTAGAAGCGGGCACCACGAAGATCACCTGCTTGAGGAAGTACTCCGTCGTCACCGGCTTCTGTTTGTTTTCGAGAAGACGGGTCACGAGATCCTGGTTGGACAAACGGCCACGCGCCCCCGCCCCATAACGCGCGTTCACGAGGCGCGGCCAGCTCATGGAGACGGCGATAAAGGACTTGAAGTGCGCGGCACCAACGCCGGCCTGATCGAGCACGGAATTGAGCTGCGACACCGACATCTTGTTCGAGGATGCAAAGCGTTCGAACGAGGCGTCAACTTCCGCCGTGCTGACGGACATGCCAACACGCGCGATCTCCTCGCGCTTCAGCGTCTCGTTCACGAGTTCGTCCCGGGCGATCTTCTGGAGATTGCCGGTACGACGCTGCAGCCTGAGAAAGGCCACTCGGCGAGCGACGTCAGCACTCGTGATTGCGGTCTTGTTGACAACGGCCGCCACCGATGTTGCCGCCTGGGCCGGCGCGAAGATTGGCGTCGGGCTGACGCTCAAGGACAGCGCGATGACGCCGGCAAGCAGCAGACCGGTGCCTTTTTTTGCATGAGCCATCTGTTATCCTTTCTCCGAACTGCAGAAGCCTGCTCCGGACTTAGATCATGGAACGGATTTTAGAACCGCCGCACGGATTGCACAATCCATGCGGCGAAACAATGACCTGCATCGCAGCGGTGTGGCCTCACTCGAACGAGGTGTCGCTGAGATTGATCTCTCCGAGGGTGCGGAACACCAGCTTTCCACCGATCGTCCAGTCGTTCGCGGTCTCCGCATTCGGATCATACTTGTCCGAATAGGCGATCGAGAAGATCGTGCATTCATCGGCATAAGAGATGCCAACGCTGCGGCGATTGAACTTGTCGGCATCGATATCGTAGTTCACCGAGCCAAACACCGACCAGTTTTCGGTGACCTTCACGGTCGTGGAGCTGGTGACGGTCTGGTTGTCGTTGTTGAACGAGTAAGCCGGGCGCGCGTCGACCTGGGTGAAGGTCAGGCTCGTTTCGAACCTGTCCTGAGAGTAGGTCGCATTGATGTCGGTGCGGCGAACATCGAGTGATTTCTCATCCAGCCGCACGCCGGCGCTGAGCGAGAGCCCGATCGGCAGTTCGAAACCAGCCGATGCCACGTAGTCGGAAACATCCGTCTCAAGGCCGGAATCGGAGCCGACGGCCAGGAGGTCTTGCGTCGCATAGGAATTCAGGCCCGCCAGATGGTAGGACTGACCGATGACGGCGCGCACACCGATCCCGTTGTCGAAGCTGCCGGTGTAGCGCATTCCGACATTGGCGCGTGTTCCGCCTTCGACACGGTCAAACCCGGAGAACTTGTTGCGCGAGAAGAGGTTGCTGGCGTCAAACACCAGGCTCTGAGCGTCTTCGTTCGGCAACTGACCAGCATAGCCCTCGTTGTTGCGAGCATAGATCTGCGCGATCGGCTCGATGATATGCGAGCTGTTCGCAGTCGTGATCAGCCAGGGGTAGCGGGCTTCGATGCCGGCGGTCAGCATGTAGCGGGCAGGTGCGTCATTGCTGGTGTAGCCGCCGGTGTAGTTGCCAGGTGCGTCCATGGCCAGGCCATAGACATCGCCACGGGCAGCGAGAAGCGGCGTTATCTGCAATCCGCCCGGACCGTCGTAGGTGCGTTCCCATTCGAGCTCGCCCGTCAGGCGGTTCATGTTGCCCTTCAGCCCGCGATAGACATCGAATGTGCCGTCCCTGTTCGTGTCGGCGAACTCACTTGAGAAGCGCGACAGGGAGGTGAAGTTCAAGGTGCCTGACAACTGGCCACCGGCGACCAGTTCGGGTGCGTAATAGCTGTAGTCGATGACCGGCAGAACGGTCGCCTGCTTCTTTTCTGACGTGTTGTTCAGATCCGCGTCCTGAACGTCGAAATAGTAGCCGCGCATGTCGAAGAAATTGCGTTCGCCGATGCCGGTCAGGTAGACGACATTGGTGTTCGTCGACGCATTCAGGCCATCGATGCCATAGGTGCGCGCGAAGTTGTTGTCGCTCTGCAACATGACATCCCAGCCGAATGCCCAGCGCGGATTGATCTTGAACTCGCCCTTCGACGCGATGAGGCCACGCGTATCACGCGCGGCGTCGCTCGTACCGGCGGTGAAATCGTCCGTGTTCATCTGGCTGATGCCGGCGATCCGGATGTTGGCCTGACCCTTCTCGAATCTCTGGCGGACCTCCGCTTCCAGCAGGACGCCCTGGGCGCTGAAGCCGGTCGCGGTGACCGTCGCGTCGCGGTCCGGAGCGATGGCGATGTAGTAGGGGACCGCGATACCGAAGCCGACATTTTCGCCGGAACGGAACTGCGGGAACAGGAAGCCCGACTTCCGTTTTACGGTATTATCCGGCACCTCGATGAATGGCAGCGTCACAAGCGACTTGCCGAACAGTTCGAAACGCGCCCTTTCGAGGCGCACGGTCTTCTTGGTGCCGTCCTGAACCACACGTTCGGCCTTCACCTGCCAAAGCGGCGGACGCGAGGGGTTTTCCGCGCAAGGAAGACATGCCGTGTATACACCCTTGTGCAGAATCATCTGCGTGCCACCGACGCGCTGGGCGCTTTCGGCAACAAGGCGGGTGTTGTCAGTGCTCTCTACGCGCAAAGCACGCAGGAAGCCGTCGGAGAAATTGTCGGTGACATCGAGCGAATCCGCATAAATGCGGTTTCCGGTCGGCTCGACCAGTTCGATATTGCCCGCCGCTGTGACGCGGCCCGTTTTCTGGTCGTAAACGACCTGACGGGCCACCATCTGGTAGCCGGCATAATTGATCTGTACCGCACCGTTCGCGACAACGCGCTCGGCATCACGGTCATAAACGAGTTCATTGGCTGCCAGAAGCAGCTTCGCGTCATCAGGGACGTTACCTGCCATCGACGCTGAGTCGGACAGGCTCTGCGCATGCACGAGAGGCGCTGTGGGTGCCATAGCGCACACAGCGACACTGGTCAGCAGGGCTACTGAGAGCCTCCTGATATTCCCGCGGTCTTTTACCGCCACTAACCATCCTCCTTGTGAAGCAGAATCGTTGCCCCCAGTGCCATGGCTACGACAACTGGGACCCAGGCCGCAACATATGGCGGCATGACGCCGCTGCTTCCGAATGCCCTGACGAGCACAGAGACAACATAAAGCACGAAGCCTGACAATATTCCACCGAGAATCACCGTTCTCGATTGGTTGATACGGCTGAATTTCAGCGAAACGGTTGCAGCAATCAGCGTCATTGCAATCATCAGGAACGGCAGTGAAAGCAGCGAATGAAACTGCGTTTCCAGCGCATGGGGTGCGATCCCAAAGGATCGAGCAACTTCAATTTTCTGAAAAAGATCATAAAAAGCAACGCTTTCCGGACGGGCTAGGCGCTGCTGTACGAATTCCTCGTTGAGATTGGTCGCAACGCGCGCGTCGGCGAGTCGCGTCTGGATTTCTCCCGGACGCGTCTCGAGAACGTCGGTAAGCATCCAGTAACCATCTTTCAAAGTCGCTGTGCGCGCATCCTGACGCAGCACGATGCGTCCGTCCTGGTCGAAATGCAGCAGAACGGCATCGACAAGCAGGGTTCCATCTTCGAGAACGGAACGCGCGCCGAGCACGACGTCATTGTCGCCGCTCGACTGGCGCAGCCACGGAATCGGCGCCGGTTTCGCACTGCCCGCCGTTTCACGCCACTTCGTTTCGATTTCGGTGCCCTGGCGTTCACCCCAGGCGGCAAGGGGATTGATCACCAGCGTCGTCGCCAGACCGATCAGGGTTGCGCCGATCAGGAACGGCGCCATGAACTGCCAGACGGAAATGCCGGCCGCCCGCGCGACAACCAGTTCAGATTTGCGGTTGAGCGCAATCAGCGTCGCCATGCCGACGAAGAGGCCGATGAACGGCACAGTCTGTTGCAGGATCAGCGGCAGCCGCAAGGCTGTGAGATAGAGCACGCCGGTCACGGAATAGCCCGGCAGATTATCGTAGCGCCCGGAGGTTTCCGTGAAATCGATGAGATAGGTGATCGAAATGACGCCGAGGAAGAACCATAGCGTCGTCATCATGTAGCGTCGGAAGAAGTAAAGCCCGAGAGTCCAGATCATGCTGCTCCCCCGGCGCTTGCGCCCAGCCGCTTCTGGGTGAGCGTGATCGCTTTGCTTACGAGATTGGAGACCGAACGCGGCAATCGTGGGGTGCGATTCGTCGCCAGCATGAAGGCGGCGGCAGCGCCGCTGGCCAGGGGCACGAAATACTGCAGAGGCACGTAGGCCGCGGATGTCTCCACGAGCGAGGTGACGTAGTTCGAAGCCCAGAAGAGGGTCAGCGACATCAGCAGGGTCGACGCCATCGGATGCAGCCGGGCTTCGCGGTGGGACCGGGCATCACCGCACATCATCAGACTGATCACGGCAAAGACCAGCGGGAAAAAGGCCGCGCTGATGCGGCGGTGGAGCTCGGCCGTGAAGTCGTTGGGATAGCTGACATAGCGCTCGTCGAGCGGATCGGGATCCATCAGATAGAACAGATCACGATCCTTGGCGCCGAAGCGGGCCTGGCCGCGTTCCTCGGAGAGATCCGAAAGATCGAAGGCGTAGCGGTCGAAGCGGATGACGGTCACATCGCCGTTCGGCGCTTTGCGCTGTACTTCGCCATCCTGCATCACGAGTGCCTTGCCGGTTTCTTCGACCGCGCCCTCGCGGGCATAATAGATGAGTTCGGAAGCGGGATCACGGGAATCAGCGACCAGCAGCCCCTTCATCTGGCGGCCTGCCTGTCGCTCGGAAATCTGCACGTAGAGGCCGGGCTCGATCTGACGAAAGGTCTTTTCCTCGATAACCGAAGAGAGCAGATCGGCATAGGCAGTGGCGATCATGCTCCGCACATTGACGCGCATCGCCGGCTCAACGAAGCCGAGCATGACCAGTGAAAAGATGCTGAGACCGCCCGCCAGCATCAGCAGCGGACGCTGGATCGTTCGTCTCGGTGCTCCAGCGGCATCGATGACCGCGAGTTCCGAATCGTTGTTCATCGTGGTCAGCGTATGGGTGATGCCGATGACAAGCGCAAAGGGCAGGACGGTCGCGATGATGGTCGGCAGGATCATCGTCGCCAGCAGCATGAAGGACCCGACCGACTGGCCACTGTCGGTGACGAGGTTGATACGTCGCAACACCTGCGTCGTCCAGATGATCGCCAGCACCGGTAAAAGCGCTGTCGTGAACATCAGGACGACCCGCCGCAGGATGTATTGTTCGAGTATCTTCATAGGGTTCCCTTGCAGGCGCGACACGCAGACGTCGCGCCGAGGATTGGCGTTCTCTACAATGCTTGCGGCATTTTGGCGACCGATGGATGGCAATTTCCCCGGCTCAGTGATCCTGTTTTTTTCTCCACCGCGATAAATCGGACACGCTGACGCGACCTTGGCCGCAATCGGGGGATTGAAGGAGGAATGCCCGGTCAAACTCTTGCCATCGTTCGCGAAAAGACCATGATCTTCGAAAGACCTTCTTTTCACGTACTCAGGATGCCCCCATGTCGTTGAAACTCGCCGTCTCCTTCGCAAAGTCGCATGCTGCCGCGGAAGGGCTCGCCATTCTCCTGACGACGTCAGGCGCCGATATGCCAGCCGGGGCTACTGAAGCGGATCCGGCCGGCGTCTATGCCCGCGCCGCCAAGTCCGGCAAGTTCACTGGCAAGTCGCTTTCAACCCTCGACATCGTTGCTCCGCATGGCACGCCCCTCGACCGGCTGGTTATTCTCGGGCTCGGCAAGGGCGATAGCTTGTCCGCGCATGATTGGTTGAAGGCAGGGGGTGTTGCCACGGCGGCGGTGAAGGGGGCGGACACCGTAACCGTGTACGTCGATGTCCCCGGGCTTCAGGTCTCGCCGAAGGCCGTCGCCGATTTTGCGCTGGGAATGCTGCTTCGCGCCTACAAGTTCGACACCTACAAGACCAAGAAGAAGCCGGAAGACGAGGAAGACAAGGCTGAAAAGACGGTGAAGGTGACGATCGTCACCGCTGAGGCCTCAGCCGCCAAGAAGGCCTTCGCCGAAACGGAAGCGGTTGCCGACGGCGTGATCCTCGCCCGCAACCTCGTCAATGAGCCTGCCAACGTGCTGGGTCCGCTCGAATTCGCTGCCAAGGCGAAGGAGCTCGAAAAGCTCGGCGTCGAGGTCGAAACGCTGACGGAAAAAGAGATGAAGAAGCTCGGCATGGGTGCGCTTCTCGGCGTCGCCCAGGGCTCGGTGCGTCCGCCGCGCCTCGTCGTGATGCAGTGGAAGGGCGGCAAGTCGAAGGACAAGCCGATTGCGTTCGTTGGCAAGGGCGTGGTTTTCGACACCGGCGGCATCTCGATCAAGCCGGCAGGTGGCATGGAGGACATGAAGGGTGACATGGGCGGTGCTGCTGCCGTCGCGGGCTTGATGCATGTGCTCGCTGCCCGCAAGGCGAAGGTCAATGCCATCGGCATCCTCGGCCTCGTGGAAAACATGCCCGACGGCAATGCCCAGCGTCCCGGCGACATCGTGACATCGATGTCCGGTCAGACGATCGAGGTGATCAACACCGACGCCGAAGGCCGCCTCGTGCTCTGCGATGCCCTCTGGTATTGCAACGATCGTTTCCAGCCGACCTTCATGATCAACCTTGCCACGCTTACGGGGGCGATCGGCGTAGCCCTCGGCAGCGTGCATGCCGGACTGTTCTCCAACGACGATGAGCTTTCGGAAAGGCTGCTGGCCGCCGGCCTCTCGACCAATGAGCGGCTGTGGCGCATGCCGCTCGGCAAGGACTATGACAAGCTGATCGACTCCAAGTTCGCCGATATGAAGAACACCGGCGGCCGCCAGGCAGGCTCAATTACGGCAGCCCAGTTTCTCAAGCGCTTCGTCAAGGACACACCCTGGGCGCATCTCGACATTGCCAGCACGGCGATGGGTTCGCCCAACGACGAGATCAACCAGTCCTGGGGCTCGGGCTACGGCGTGCGCCTGCTCGATGAACTCGTTCGCGCCCATTACGAATCCTGATGGCGGTGACTGCCGCCGTGGCCGATGTTCTCTTCTACCATCTGACGGAATCGAAGCTGGAAGACGCGCTCCCGCCGCTCCTCGAAAAGAGCGTGGAGCGCGGCTGGCGTGTGGCTGTCCAGACGCGTGATCCCGAAAGGCGGGATGCGCTCGATGCGCATCTCTGGACCTATCGGGACGAGAGTTTTCTGCCCCATGGCACGGAGGACGGCGCCTCTCCGGATCGCCAACCGGTGCTGCTGACCACGGGTACCGAAAACATCAACCAGGCGAGCGTGCGCTTTCTGGTCGATGGCGCCGAGCCGCCGGATGAGCTCCCCTACGACCGCGTCGTCTTCGTCTTCGACGGATACGACACGGAACAGCTCGAGGGGGCCCGCTCGCAATGGAAACGGCTGAAGAGCCAGGGCCACACTCTGACCTACTGGCAACAGAGCCCCGAGGGGCGCTGGGAGAAGAAGGCCTGATTGGGGCGCCGGTTCAGCGGCGCCCTTTCTCGATGTCAGGCTTTCATGATCGTCTGGCGCAAGAAGCTGTAGCCCATGGCGGTCCGTCGCGCCATTTCCGCCGAATTGCCGGCCCCGCCATGACCGCCGGAGCCATATTCGTGGAAGAGGGGCAGGTGTCCGGCCTCTTCCAGCCGCATCGCAAAGCGCCGCGCATGCGAAGGATGCACCCGGTCGTCATTGCTGGAGCTTTCGATATAGACGGGCGGATAGGCTTGGTCCGATGCCGGCTTAACCTGATGCAGCGGCGAGTAGCCGAGCAGATAGGCGCGGTCTTCCTCGTCGTCGGGGTTGCCGTATTCGTCCATCCAAGCCCGCCCGGCCGGGAAAAGATGGAAGCGGGTCATGTCGAGCACCGGAACCCGGCACCAGACGGCGCCGAAATCATCAGGATAACGTGTCAGCATGACCCCGGTGAGCAGGCCGCCATTGCTGCCGCCTGTGCAGGCGATCCGCGATGGATTGGTATAGCCACGCTTCACCAGATCACGGGCGATCGCGACAAAGTCTTCGTAAGCCTTGTGGCGGCCGTGACGCTTCACGGGTTTGTGCCACTCCGGCCCCAGTTCGGATCCGCCGCGGATATAGGCCTGCACGTAAGCGCCACCCTGGTCCAGAAACCGGCCCGTGGTCCCGGAATAATGTGGCGCAAGCGGAACGGCGAAGCCGCCATAGCCATAGATCAGAATCGGAAGCTCGCCCTTCGTCCACGCCTTCGGCAGCACCAGATGGTAAGGCACCTTGGTGCCATCCTCCGATGTGGCTTCCAGAAGTTCGCTGGTCATTCCCTCAGCATCGAAAAAGGCGGGCGACGTTTCCTGCGGCACCAGGACAAGCGGTCTCTTGGTGGGATTTCGGTCCTGATCGGAAAGGGCGAGCGTGTAGCGGGTCGGCGGCACCAGGAAGCCGGAGCCGATCACATGAAGCGTGTCGTCTCCCAAATGCAGGTCGGCATGGAGCGGAGAGAAATAGAGGGCCTCGATGCCGGTTGGCAGCTCGATGCGCTGAGGCACGGCGTCCTCTTTCGTCAAATCGAGTGCATAGAGTTCAGGCGAGAGGCGATCATCGACGGTGTAGACCGCCCAGTGGCGGAGCAGGGTGAAGTGATGCACGGCGCGACCCGGCATCGGCTCTACCAGAACGCGTCGCTTCGGCGCGAGAGGTTCAGAACCGAACGGTGTCAGCGCCTGCAGGACGAGGCTGCCGGACGCCACCTGCTCGTCGCTCTTCGCGAGCCATAGGATGTGGCTGTGGTTGATGTCAAAGCCGATTTCCCGTGGCAGCGGCAGCCGGCGGGCAACGCCATCGGCGTCCTCGACGTGAAGGCTAAGCTTGCCGATCTCGTGGTTCGCCATGAACACCCGGATCTGTCGCGTGTCGGGCCCCGTGTGCCCGCCGAGTTCGGGATCGATGATAAAGCCATAGCCGGTGACGTCGGTTGGTGCGGCCTCGAACAGGATCTCCGCCTCTGCCGGGGCTTCGCCCCGGCGCAATCGCCGTCCGACCCTTGGCCAGCCGGATTGCGTGGCGGAAAAGGCGTCGATCGATCCGAAATAGGCGATCTCGTCGGCGCTGAGCCATGACGCCTGCGCCCGGACTGCCGGCGTGTCGAAGCCGCCGTCCACCACGCGTTTGGTTTTGAGATCAAACTCGAGAAAACGCGTCAGGTCAGAGCCACCGTCAGACAGTCGCAGCAGAACGCGCGTCGGTTCGAAGGGGCAAGTGACGCAACCGCCAAAAATCCAGCGTTTTCCCTCTAGCGCACAGAAAGCATCGACATCGAAGACCGTTTCCCACGCGGCATCGGCCCGCGGCCCATCCGTCGCCGGCAGTCGGCGCAGCACGCCGAGTGGATTGTCGCGGGACCGGTTGAAATCGAACAGCCAGTCGCCGCGCCGCGTTGGCACGATCAGCCTGTCCTGGCGCTCCATCATGGACTGAAGCGCCTCGGCGTCGGCCTCCATTTCAGGTGTCGCGAGTGCCTCGTCAGAACGCGCGTTCCGTGCGGAAACGAAGGCCAGCGTCTGCGGATCGTCATCCTTTTCGAGAAAGAGATCCATGGCGCTGCTCCTTTGCATTTTTGTCATTTCATTCGATCAGGCGAGATCGGTGCGACGGAAGTCCTCGCCCACATAGAAAAGGGGTGCACCGGATGCCTTGGCGCTTGCGTAGGAAAAGCAGTCGCCGAAATTGAGGCGGGCCGGATGGCGCCCTCTGCCGTAACGCGAAAAGGCGTCGATGGCAGCAAGCGCTGTCTCGCGGGTGGCCGGCAAGATTTCGGCGTCAAGCTCGGCGAGAAATTCCTCGACGAAATCGAGGCTTTCTTCCACCGTCTTGTGCGTCCGGGAAGAGATCACCACGGTTGTTTCGTAAATGACGGTCGCTGACGTCTAAAAAGGGGTTTGCGAGATTGCCAGGCGATCGAGAAGTTCCTCACGGCGGGGTGCGTCCGTCAGGATTTCCACCAGCGCCGAGCTATCTATGAACATCGTTGTCGCCCCACATCTCATCGAGGAAAGCCTTCTCGTCGAATGGCTCCAGGCTCTCGTAAGCGGGCATGTTGTATTTCGCCCGGATCTTCTCCAGCCGCTCGGCGAGCGGCGGCCGCTGCTCTTCCGCCTCGACCACGCGCTCGAGCGCCTGGCGGATGGCATCCGTCTTGGTCGGTGCTTTCAGGATTTTCTGCGCCTGTTCGGCGAGCTGGTTCACGCGTTCATCACGCACGTAGAGTGGCATGGCTTCACCTCGTGAATATACACTCTCAAGATAGTGTATATTCAAAGGTTCAACAAGGAAGGCAGGGCTTCAGCCGGCCATGCCCTCTTCGTATTCTGCGGACAGCTCCAGCCACTGCTCTTCCGCAGCGGAAAGCTTGGCAGCTGCTTCCCCCCGCTGCTTGGCCTTTTCAGCTGCCTTGGCTGGCGCTTTCTCGTAAAGAGCCGGATCGGCCAACTCCTTGTCGAGCGCCTGAATCAAAGTCTCCAGCTTCTTCGTCAACGCCTCGACTTCGTTGATCTTTTTCTTCAGCGGCGCAAGGCTCGCGCGCCTGTCGGCAGCCGCCTTGCGCTGTTCCGCCTTGTTGACGGTATCAGCGCCGCCGTCGCCCTTGTCCTTCTCCACCGGCTTCTTGCCCGACGCGATGATCAGCGAGCGATATTCTTCCATGTCGCCGTCGAAGCTGGTGACCGTGCCGTTGTTGACCAGCCAGAGCCGGTCGACGGTCGCCTCGATCAAATGGCGATCATGGCTGATCAGGATAACGGCGCCCTCATAGTCGTTGAGCGCCTCGATCAGCGCCTTGCGGCTGTCGATGTCGAGGTGGTTCGTCGGCTCGTCGAGGATGAGCAGGTTCGGAGCGTGGAAGGCGGCAAGCCCCATCAGCAGGCGGGCCTTCTCGCCGCCCGAGAGATCCTTGGCAGCCGTCTCCATCTTTTCCGTCGCAAGCCCCATCTGCGCGACGCGGGCACGCACCTTGGCTTCCGGCTCCAGCGGCATCAGCCGGCGCACATGGGCAACCGGGCTCTCATTCGGGATGAGGTCATCAAGCTGGTGCTGGGCGAAGAAACCGATCTTCAGGCTCGATGCCGTCTTGAGCTGGCCACCCTGGGCTTCCAGTCGGCCGGAGATGAATTTGGCGAAGGTCGACTTGCCGTTACCGTTCGAACCGAGCAGCGCGATGCGGTCATCGTTGTCGATCCGAAGATTGAGGTTCTTCAGGATCGCTTTGCCCGGCTCGTAGCCGACCACGCCGCCCGAGATTGCAACGATCGGGGAGGCCGGCTGCTTTTCAGGCTTCGGGAAGGTGATCGGATGAACGTGGTCCTCGATGACGGCGGCGACCGTGCCCATGCGCTCCAGCGCCTTGATGCGGCTCTGCGCCTGCTTGGCCTTGGTTGCCTTGGCTCGGAACCGGTCGATGAAACTCTGCAGATGTTTGCGCGCGGCGTCGTTCTTCGCCTTCGCCTTCATCTGCAATTCGTCGTTCTCGGCCTTCTGTCGCTCGAAGCTGTCATAGCCGCCGCGATAGAGCGTGAGCTTCTGCTGGTCGAGGTGGATGATCGAGTTGACGGCGGTGTTCAGGAGATCCCGGTCGTGGCTGATGATGATGACCGTGTGCGGATAGCGCCGCACATAGTCCTCCAGCCAGAGTGTGCCTTCAAGGTCGAGATAGTTGGTCGGTTCGTCGAGCAACAGCAGATCCGGCTCGGCAAACAGCACCGAGGCGAGCGCCACGCGCATGCGCCAGCCGCCAGAGAAGGACGAGGCCGGGCGCAACTGCGCCTCATGGTCGAAGCCGAGGCCCGACAGGATCGTCGCCGCGCGCGCTTCTGCCGAATGTGCGCCGATATCGGCAAGCCGCGTCTGGATTTCGGCAATGCGATGCGGATCCGTCGCCGTCTCGGCCTCTGCGAGCAGGGCTGCGCGCTCCTTGTCTGCGGCAAGCACGATGGAGATCAGGCTCTCTTCCGTCCCCGGCGCTTCCTGCGCCACCTGGCCGATGCGCGCGTTCTTCGGGATGGAGATATTGCCGCTTTCGGAGGCCAGATCGCCCGTGATGATGCGGAACAGGGTGGATTTGCCCGCACCATTCTTGCCGACAAGGCCAGCCTTGGTGCCGGCCGGCAGCGCGACGCTGGCGTGGTCGATGAGCAGGCGGCCTGCGATGCGGGCGGAGATATCGTTGATCGTGATCATGGCTCTTGCTTTTGGCCGATGTCACGGCCAAAGGCAAGCGGGCGAGGGGGCACGGTCGGGCCGCCGGGCGATCTCGTCAGGCGACCTGGCGCTGTCCGGGCTTGTAGCCGATGATCGGCTGGCGCGGGTTTTGGCGCGCCAGTATCGTGGCGGTCTTAGCAGTGGCGAGCCAGCTTGTCGGATCGGCGGCTTCGTGTGCCATGGCGTGACCGATCGCCAGCGGCAGCCCGCTGGAACCCGGCGAGGTCTCGGACGCGAAGACGAGATTGTTGTCCGCCGTCGTGAACAGCCGTTCGGCGATGATGTGTGCCTCGTCGGCATTGATGCCCTGGAAGACGAAGGCAAAGGTGTCGGCCTCGATGCGGGCGATGAAGTCGTGCTTCTTGATCGCCTTGCGGAAGATCGTCGCCAGACCACGGATGAGCTTGCTGACCGCTTCGTCGCCATACTGGTGCTGCAGTCCGGGAAGATCGAGAATTTCGATCAGCACAAGCGCGCTCGGCTTGGCCGCCGAGGCGGCCGAATGGGCGTCCTCCAGTGTCTGGAAGAGGCTGATGCGGTTCGCAAGTCCGGTCAGATGATCCCGCTTCATCGCAGCCTGCGCTGCGCGAATGGCCCGGTCTGCAGCATTCAGGCTGTCCAGTCCCTCGGCAACATCGGACGATAGCGCGGTTTCCGCCTTGATCATGTCTCTGGCAATCGAGGAGAGCAGATCCAGTTCGCCGAGCAACTGTTCGATACCGACAGTGACATCCTCGCGGATCGAGCGGACGACGCCTTGCACCGAGTTCGTGAAAGCCCGCTTCTGCGTCAGTCCGAGCGACAGTTGGTCGCTGAGCCGCGTCAGCGTTTTCAGCGTTTCGTCCTGCAAGCGTTCGGCCGAGACGCCGCAATGGGCGGAAAGCCTGTGCTTGAGGCCGAGTTGGTCGAGCGCCGATTGCGTCGGACGGGATCCAAGGGCTGCAAGCTCACGCGCAAGATCCGATTTGCCGCCTGCAAAGGCTTCATGGACAAGTTCGAAGTTGCGGGGAAGCCCTGCGATCTGATGCTTCAGCATGAAGACCGTGATCTTCTGGAGATCTTCTGGAAGTCCGCTCATCAATTCGTCCTGATCATCCGATGAGTTGCGCTTTATCTGTGGGAGGCCGGAACTATTCCCGCAGAGTTGTGATCTCGTAACACGGCATCACATACGAAACGGTTAAGGCAAGGCGTGCTTCAGGGCTTCCGTTTGCCTTTTGCTAAATCTGAATTACCCTGAAAAATTAGGGGCTTCCGCACTTCGGTTAATTATATTTTAGAGATGTATGTGGTTTGCTGATGCTCTGAAAACCTGCTCGGGAATAACCTCCCCAGCCCTCGACCGGCGAACATCCGTAGGCACCATGAAGTCCCTCATTCCCGCTGTCTACTTCTCGCTGTCGGTCGCCGTTGTCGCTGTCATCGCGGCAAGGCCGTCCGGCCCCTTTGTCCTCGTCGTAACCTCACCGGCTGCACATGCGGCGGGTTCGATGGCCGTTATCGACCAGGCAGACGGCGCTTTCGTCTGGGCTGGAAGCGTTCCCTGGATGTCGGTCGCTTATTCGCAGGCTCCGGATTTTCCGGAGCGGCTACTTGATGCGGGCGCTTTGCTCGTCATCAACCATGATCTGGCGCTTGGTTGCCTGCAAGGAATGAACACATGAATGAATTGAATAAGCTCAGAGACAGGATCTCCTACGGCATCGTCGGACTGCTCTGGATCAACTTTGCCCTGATCGTCATGCGCAATCTCGTCCGCGAGCAAGGTGTCGACTGGACGATGATCCTGGCGACTCTTGTCCTGTTGGTGCCGGCCACACTCTTGTGGACAAGGGATCGCACCGGCGCGACCACCCGAATGGTCACCTCCATGGCGAACGCGGCGACGGTCGCTATTCTCGTGTTCGCCTTCCAGGGCTCGCCGCTCCAAGTCGACATCCACATGTATTTCTTCGCGAGCCTGGCGATTTGTGCCGCTTGGATCGATTGGAGGGCCATCATCGGCTACGCCGCGCTCGTCGCGGTCCACCATCTGCTGCTGTATGTCGCGATGCCGCTGGCGGTCTTCCCGGGTGATTCCGACTTCTCGCGCGTCGTCCTGCATGCGGTGGTGCTGATCGTTCAAAGCATCGTTCTGATCACCCTGACCTCGGCCGTCGTCAAGGCATTCGATGTGTCCGACAAGGCTGTTGCCGAAGCAGTCGCTGCCGAGCGCGAGGCCGTAGAGATGGCCGATCACGTCAAGCGAACCGATGCCGCGGCCGAAGCCGACCGCCGCAAGCGGGAAGCGGAAAAGGCGCGGGAAGCCGAAGCGGTGGACTACGCCGTTTCCGAACTGGCCAAATCGCTGCAAAAGCTGGCGGAGGGGGACCTCTCCTGCCGTATCGAGAGCGCCTTCTCAGGCCCGCTCGATGAGCTGCGTACCTCTTTCAATACCTCCGTCCAGAAGCTCGAAGTCGTCGTTTCTCAGGTCGGTCAGGTGGCTTCAGTCCTCCGCAACGGTACGGGCCAGATCGGCCAGGCCAACAACGATCTCTCCGCCCGCAGCGAGCGCCAGGCAGCTTCGGTCGAGGAAACCGCAAGCGCGCTGTCTAGCGTGATGGCCACCGTAAAGGAAACCGCGTCTGTCGCGGATTCGGTCGGCAAGTTGGTCAACAAGGCAAGGATGGGTGCGGAAAAATCCGGCACGATCGTAACCGACGCGGTCTCTGCCATGAGCCGTATCGAGCAATCGTCGCAGTCCATTTCAAACATCATCGGCGTCATCGACGAGATTGCCTTCCAGACCAATCTTCTGGCGCTGAACGCCGGCGTCGAAGCCGCACGTGCCGGTGAGGCCGGAAAGGGCTTTGCCGTCGTCGCACAGGAGGTCCGCGAACTTGCTCAGCGCTCCGCCAATGCAGCGAAGGAGATAAAGACCCTCATCAACGCGTCCGGGGAAGAAGTGCGCAACGGCGTGTCGCTGGTCGATCAGGCTGGCGAGGCTTTGAGCACGATCGCGACCGAGGTTCAGTCGATCAGCCGCGAGATCTGCAAGATCATCGATGGTGCCAAAAGCCAGGCACAGGGCCTTGCCGAGATCGATTTGGCCGTCGGGCACATCGACAAGAACACCCAGCGGAATGCTGCAATGGTGGAGGAGTCAAGCGCTGCGATCCAGCAACTCGTCCAGGAGGCCACCACGCTGGATCACCTGATGGCGCAGTTCAAGACCGGATCGAAGACGGGTTCCGGAACCCGTCGCGCCGCTTGACCGCAGGCAAGCCCATATGCGCACGAAAGACTTGGGGCCACGATCGTCGTGGCCCCATTTCCGTTTCGGGGCTCCCTCAGGCCTCTGTCGCGTCTCACAGCCACTGCTGGCCCTCGCTGCGGACGAAATAGATCAGATCGAGGCTGAGGCTCGGTTTGCCCAGTCCCGTCAATCCGGCATGCACCTGCCCACGGTGATGGGTCTGGTGGTTGAAGACATGGGTGAGGGCCGGCCAGAGCTTCTGCGTCACGATATCGGGTGAACTGACCGGCGAATAGGTGAACGGCCGCTCGATTTTCTCCGCAGTCAGGCTCTGCGCATAACGGATGATCCGCGTGTCTTCTTCCAGTCGAGCCGCCCGCAGATCCTCGAAGTGTTCGTAGGGGCGCTCATCCAGGGAGCGGGGCATCGGGCCTTCGCCCGTGAACCGGTTCAGCCAGATCCGGTCTGCGGTCAGGATGTGGCTGAGGGTGGAAAAGACCGATCCGAAGAAGGCGCCGGTGTCGCGGTGGAGTTCTTCGGCCGATAGGTCTGCGACTGCAGAATAAAGCAGCCTGTTGGCCCAAGCATTGTAGTGGGCGAGCATCTGATAGTTCCGCATGGTGCACTCCTGAATTTGGTCCTGCACCCAGTCTAGCGGGCTTCGACCGAAATGGGCGTGATGGGTTCCATGAAAAATGCTGATTTGCATCCGGCCCCGTGATCGGCTTGTCTGACGCAAAACTAGGAGAACCCGATGACGATGACGCTCTATTCGCTGTGCGGCGCCGATGCCGCGCGCCCCTTCTCGCCCCATTGCTGGAAGGTCGTGATGGCGCTCCACCACAAGGGACTGGTCTTCGAGGAGCGGCCGCTCGCCTTCACAGCGATCCCGACGGTCGAGGGCGGGTTCTCCAGAACGGTGCCGATCCTCCGGGACGGTCAGGAACTGATCTCTGACAGCTTTCGGATCGCGCTCTATCTGGAGGAGGCCTATCCCGAGCAGCCGAGCCTGTTTGGTGGACAGGGCGGTGTCGCCGCGGCACGTCTGGTGGAGGGCTATTCCCAGCATGTCGTCCATACCGCGATCACGAAGATCGCTCTCATCGACATCCACGACATGCTCGCCCCGGCTGACCAGGCCTATTTCCGCAAGAGCCGTGAGGAACGGCTCGGACGGGCCTTGGAGGACTTGGCCGCCGGTCGCGACGCCGCCATTGCAGCCCTTCCGGCAGCGCTCCAGCCACTCCGTCACATGCTGGCCTTCCAGCCTTTCGTCGGCGGCGCAACCCCGCTCTTCGGCGACTACATCCTGTTCGGTGCTCTGCAATGGCTGAGGGTCACCACGGGCGCAATTCACCTGCCGGCGGATGATCCTGTGAGCCTCTGGGTTGACCGTTGCCTCGAACTCCATGACGGCGTCGCCCGTGCGGTCGCCTGACAGGGCAAAAACCGGCCGATTGTGACGTCGCCGTGAAATTGTCGAACCCCTCTTGTCTTCGTGATTCGGGGCGGGTAGATACCGCCCACTTTCCCTGACAGACAAAAGGATGAGACAGATGGCGATTGAACGCACCTTCTCGATGATCAAGCCCGACGCCACCAAGCGCAACCTGACCGGCGCCATCACCAAGGTCTTCGAAGACAACGGCCTGCGCGTCGTCGCTTCCAAGCGCGTTTGGATGAGCCAGCGCGAAGCCGAAGGCTTCTACGCCGTTCACAAGGAACGCCCCTTCTTCGGCGAACTGGTTGAAGGCATGACCTCTGGCCCGACCGTCGTTCAGGTTCTCGAAGGCGAAAACGCCATCCTGAAGAACCGCGAAATCATGGGCGCGACCAACCCGGCCAATGCCGACGAAGGCACGATCCGCAAGATGTTCGCCCTGTCGATCGGCGAAAACTCGGTTCACGGTTCGGACGCTCCGGAAACCGCTGCGCAGGAAATCAGCTACTGGTTCGCCGACACTGAAATCGTCGGCTGAATCAAGTCCTGAGGCAGAAGCCTCAAGACATTGTAGGAATAGAGAAACCGGGGCCGTAAGGCTCCGGTTTTTTCATGCTTCCATAAGATTGAGACAAGGGAAGGCAGACGTCTGCTCGGACAACGCGTTAGCAATCCTGCCAAGTCGAGATTGATTGGCCGTGGTGGCAGTTCATGCGAGGCTGCTCGCTTATCCGTTCCAGCGATCCCGTGCCGTATCGTCGGCGTCCTTCGCCGCGACCCAGTCGCCGCTGGTGCCATCTTGCGCGTGTTCCTTCTTCCAGAACGGCGCCGAAGTCTTCAGGAAATCCATGACGAAATTTGCGCCGTCGAAGGCAGCCTGACGATGGGGGGCGGCGGCAAGGACGAGAACGATCTGCTCTCCGGCTTCGATCCGCCCGAAGCGGTGGATGGCAGTGAGCCCCAGCAGCGAGAAGCGCTCGATCGCAAGTTCCGCGATCCGGGTCATCTCTGTTTCCGCCATGCCCGGATAATGTTCGAGTTCGAGTGCCGAAAGCATGCCCGCCTCGTCGCGGCAAAGGCCGACAAAGGAGACGAGCGCTCCAATGTCCTTGCGCCCGGCTACGAGAGCCTGCGTTTCCGCTGCCGGATCGAAATCCTCGCGCTGCACGCGGATGGTGGGGGCGGGCCTGGCCGTCACGACTTGTCCTCCAGCGGGATGCCTCTCAGCCGCCGGTCATCGGCGGAAAGATCCCGATCTCACGGGCGCCAGCAATCAGATCGTTATGCTCGACATGTTCCTGGTTGACGGCGACCCGGATCGCCTTGGGAAAGCGCAGCGCCTCCTCATAGCCTTCGCCGAGGGTCGCAAGCCAGGATACCAGCTCGCCGGCCGTCTTGACCTCAGCGGGAATCTCCAGCTCTTCCTCGCCCTTGCCGATCCGCTCGCGAACCCAGGCGAAGTAGACGATCTTCACCATCTCAGTCCACCATGTGCTTCGCGCCGGCGCGGAAATAGTCGTAGCCGGTATAGATGGTCAGGATGGCGGCGATCCAGAGAAGCGCGATACCGATATGGGTGGCGAGGCCAAACTCGACATAGGGTAGAACTTTATCCCCCGCCGGGCCGGCCAGCAGGAAGGCGAGTGCGAACATCTGCGCGGTCGTCTTCCACTTGGCGATCTGGGTGACCGGCACGGACACCTTGAGCGCCGCCAGATATTCACGCAGGCCGGAGACCAGGATCTCGCGGCAGAGAATGGTGATGGCAGCCCAGAGCGACCAGCCAGCAATCGTGCCATCCGCCGCCATCAGGAGCAGCACCGAAGCGATCAGAAGCTTGTCGGCGATCGGGTCCAGCATCTTGCCGATATTCGACGTCTGGTTCCAGATGCGTGCCAGATAGCCGTCGAGATAGTCGGTGATCGAGGCGACGACAAAGATCGTCAGCGCCGTCCAGCGCGCGAAGTCGGAGCTCTGAAGCCGGCCTTCCAGGAAGAAGCACACGACAATGAGCGGCACGGCGAGAATGCGGGCGTAGGTCAGAAGATTCGGAATGTTGTATGCGCGCGAAGCCATGATGCCCTGTCTTTAAACTCTGGTGCTCTAGGTGATGTGATGGATTTCCGGCTGGGCCGTCAACTCAAGAATTCTGAACCGTCTGTATCATCATCTCGACCCCGGATGCGTCGTTTCCGTGTCAATCGCCGCTGCTTTCGTGAAAATGGTTGTAGATGAGGCGCGCAACGGCTTCCGAAATGCCCTCGACAGCCATGAGATCGCTGACGGCGGCCCGTGACACGGCCTTCGCCGTGCCGAAATGCTGCAGCAGTGCCCGCTTGCGCGTCGGGCCGATGCCGGAGATCTCGTCCAGCGGGTTCTTGACCATTTCCTTCTTGCGCCGCGCCCGGTGCGAGCCGATCGCGAAACGGTGCGCCTCGTCGCGCATGCGCTGGATGAAGTAGAGCACCGGATCGCGCGGCGGCAGCGTAAAGTCCGGCTTGCCCTCGACGAAGAAGCGTTCGCGTCCCGCATCGCGATCCACACCCTTGGCAACGCCGATGGCGATCACGCTCTCGGTGATGTCGAGATCGGCAAGGATCTTGCGCACGGCACTCATCTGGCCCTGGCCACCGTCGATCAGAATGATATCAGGCCAGGCGGGGAAGGGGCTGTCCCCAGAGTCTTCCGGGGCCGCGCTGCGGTCCGGCTTGCCTTCTTCCTTCAGCAGGCGCGAGAAGCGCCGTGTCATGACTTCGCGCATCATGCCGAAGTCGTCGCCCGGCGTGATGTCGGTCGATTTGATGTTGAACTTGCGGTACTGCCCCTTCACGAAGCCTTCCGGCCCTGCGACGACCATTCCACCCACCGCATTGGTGCCCATGATGTGGGAGTTGTCGTAGATCTCGATGCGGCGCGGCACGTAAGGCAGCTGGAAGGTTTCGGCGAGGCCGGCCAGGAGCCGCGACTGCGATGCCGTTTCGGCAAGCTTCCGCCCGTGCGCCTCGCGGGCATTGGCATTCACATGATCGACGAGATCCTTCTTTTCCCCACGCTGCGGCACGCTGATTGAAACCTTGTGTCCGGCCTTTTCGGAAAGCGCGGTCGCGAGCAGATCCTGCTCCTCGACCTCTTCGGACAAGAGGATCAGCCGCGGTACGGGTTTGTCGTCGTAGAACTGCGCCAGGAACGAGTTGAGCACTTCGGCTGCGCTCAGTTGCGGATCGGCCTTCGGGAAATAGGCCTGGTTGCCCCAGTTCTGGCTGGCGCGAAAGAAGAAGACCTGAATGCAGGACAGCCCGCCTTCGTGATGGATGGCGAAGACGTCGGCCTCGTCCACGCCGGCCGGATTGATGCCCTGGTGGCTCTGCACATGCGATAGGCCCGCGAGACGATCGCGGAACACGGCGGCGCGCTCGAAATCGAGATCCTCGGCCGCCTCGTTCATCGCGCGCGCCATGGCTTCCTTGACGTTCTGGCTCTTGCCGGACAGGAAGTCCTTCGCCTCGCGCACCAGGCCCGCATAATCCTGATCGCTGATCTCATGCGTGCAGGGGCCAGAGCAGCGCTTGATTTGATAGAGCAGGCAGGGCCGGGTGCGGCTTTCGAAGACACTGTCAGTGCAGGTGCGCAGCAGGAAGGCCCTCTGCAGCGAGTTGATCGTACGACCGACAGCACTCGCCGAAGCAAAGGGGCCGAAATAGTCGCCCTTACGGGCACGTGCACCGCGATGCTTGTAAATGGCGGGCGAGCGGCTGTCGCCGGTGATCAGGATATAGGGAAAGCTCTTGTCGTCGCGCAACAGCACGTTGAAGCGCGGGCGCAGGCGCTTGATCAGGTTGGCTTCGAGAAGTAGCGCCTCGACCTCGGTGCGGGTCGTGACGAATTCCATGTGTACGGTATCGCGCACCATCCGTGACAGACGGTTCGAATGCACACGGCCCTGCGCATAATTGCTGACGCGCTTCTTCAGGCTGCGCGCCTTGCCGACATACATGACCTCGCCGGCCTTGTTCAGCATGCGGTAGACGCCCGGCGCATTGGGAAGCCGTTTGACGAATTCGCCGATCAGGTCTGAACCGGTCAGCCCGGTCTCGTCGAGCCCGTCGACATGCCAGTCGATCTCGATGCCGGGGCGGGTGGCATCCACCTCCACCACGACGTCTTCGTCATCCTCTTCCGAACCGTCATAGAGTATGCCGCCATCGGGCAGCTTTCCTCCATTCATTCATTGATCTCCGTGCCGTGCCAAATCAGATGCTGGCCCCCATCCAAGGCGATCATTTGGCCGGTGATCGACGGCGTGTCAAAAAGAAAGCGGATCGTGCGGCCGAATTCATCGAGCGAGGGGCCGCGCTTGAGGGGCAGGCTGTCAATCTGCGCCTGAAAATCCTCCGGCCGCTGCCGTTCCGAGATCAAGCTGGGCCCCGGGCCGATCGCATTGACCCGAACGCGAGGCGAAAAGGCCTGCGCGAGCGTTTGGGTGGCTGTCCAGAGCGTGGCTTTGGACAGCGTATAGGAAAAGAAGGTCGGTTTCAGCGCCAGGACGCGCTGGTCGATGATGTTGACGATCAGGCCTGCGCTGTCCTCGGGCAGCGCCTTGACGAGCGCGCCACTGAGGATCGCTGGTGCCCGGACATGTACGTTGAAGTGACGGTCGAAGATTTCAGGATCGAAATCGACGGCGGAATCATCCTCGAAGACCGAGGCATTGTTGACGAGCAGCCCGACAGTCCCGAATTCGGCTTCCGTCTGCGCAATCAGTGATCCGGTCTCGGAAATGTTACCAAGGTCCGCCTTCAGCGCGATGGCTCGTTTTCCCTCGGACCGCAATGTGTGGGCCACGGCCTGTGCCTCATCCAGCGAACCATTGGCATGCAATGCCACGGCAAAGCCATGGGCCGCCAAGTCTTCGGCGATGGCGCGGCCAAGTCGTTTTGCGGATCCGGTGACCAAAGCCACCTTCGGGATGCCGTTTTGCATGTGTCTTACCTTGTGCTGTCAGTGGCGTTGCGCTGCATATATGGCGCCGAGACGATATTTAAACGGGGCATTCCTGAAACTTTGCCCGGGGTTTGCTTTGTGGGGTCTGCGTATAACGTAAGTATAATTTTATAAAATCTTAAGTAAATCTCGTAAACCATTTGTTATGGTTAACGAATCGTTTGTGTCTTTTAAGCAACGTCCCGATTTGGTCATGGCGATGCCACAATGAATTCACATTTCCGCTCTTTCATTTCCTCAATTTCTATTCATTTAGACAGTCGGAACGGACAGATTACCCACTAACGTTCAGGCCGCCGTTGGTTCTTAGTGAAGAGCGGCCGGGAACCGAAAGGAGACTAACATGCGTACCCTCAAGATCATGCTTCTGGCATCCGCCACTTCCGTCGCAGCTTTCGCCGCCCAGGCAGCCGACGCCATCTACCAGGCACCGGAAGCCCCTGCAGCAACCGAATCGTACTCTGCACCGGCCGGCAACTGGTCGGGTGCCTATGTCGGTGGTGGTCTGACCTACGACTTCGGCAAGTTCACCGGCTCCAACGACGGCCGTGACGCCAAGGATCTCGGCGGCACCCTCTACGGTGGTTACAACATGCAGAGCGGCTCGATCGTATACGGTGCTGAAGCAGACATCAGCTACGCTGGTGAAGACGGTTCGGCCGGCAGCCAGGCTCCGGTCGGTTCGCTCAAGGGCACCCAGGGCGTCAACGGCTCGGTCCGTGGCCGCGTTGGTTATGACCTGAACCCCTTCCTGGTCTACGGTACGGCTGGTCTGGCTGTTGCCAACCACGAACTGGAAGGCGGCGGCACCAACGACGAGAAGCTGGCAGCCGGTTACACGGTTGGTGCCGGTGTCGAGACCTTCGTCACCGACAACATCACCGCGCGCGTCGAATATCGCTACAGCGATTACCAGAAGCGCGACTTCAACCTCGGTGGTTCGACCATTTCCCGCGGTTTCGACGACCACTCTGTCAAGGTCGGCATGGGCGTGAAGTTCTGATCCACGCGATCCAGAAATAAAGAAAAGCCGGGCATCGTCCCGGCTTTTCTGTTTCTGGTTGGGAGCTTCGGGCGATCAGGCCTTGGGCCGCAGGGCCGGGTAGGGCTCGAAAGCCTTCGCGAACTTGGCCGGCCATTCCGTGAGCGCGGCCCGACCATTTTCCCATTCGCCGGGGAAGCGCAACATCAGGTAGCCGAGGGTGGACGCCAGCGCAAAGTGGCCGCCATGCAGCTTCTTTCCAATCTTTGGCAGGTGCTTGTCGAGATGATCGAGGCCACGATTGATCTTCGCCCATTGCCGGTCGATCGCATCCTGGCTGACGAGTTCCGGCGGCCGGAAGCGCTTTTCGTAGACGATGGCCAGTAGGCTGTCGCAGATACCGTCGGACAGGGCCTCGAGCACATCCGCTTCGGTCCGCTTCTCGTCCTTCTTCGGATAGAGACGTTTGTCGGACAGGCGGTGCAGATACTGCATGATCGCCCGGCTGTCGAAGATGGCCGTTCCGTCGTCGGTGATCAGCGTCGGGATCTTGCCGAGCGGATTGGCGTCGACGAGTTCTGACGGGTTCTCCGCCGTGTTGACCCTGACCTCTTCCAGTTCGATGCCGAGATGGCGGGCCGCCATGCGAACCTTGGACGAATAGGGCGAGGCGGGCGCGAAGAGCAGCTTCATGATGGTTTCCTGTGGCTCTCGTGGCGAACTTAGCGCGTTGGCGGGACGATGATCTCGGAGCGCCGGCAGGACCGGCTGTCGACCTCAGGACAGGCGCGGAAGCCGAGCGACCGGTCGAGGCAGATCCTGACTTCGTCGACTCTCTCCCTATCACAGGTCACGGCGACTGCCGAGCGGGTGAGCCCCGGATTGCTTCGGATGAAGGCTGCCTCCATGGCCTGAGGCGATGTCCGGCTTTCGATATCCACATTGGAAAGCTCGGTCGGAATGCGAATGGTATCATGCGCTTGGCGCACCAGTTTGAAGTACTCGGTCATGCCGAGCCCCGAACACGAGCCGTGTTTGCGCCACTGGTGGCCGATCAACCCCATGCTCGGCATAATGTCGATGACGGTTCGCCCGATCCGCTCGGGGACGCGGCTGCCTTCCGGTGTCGGGCAATTCTCCGGCCAGCCCGTTTCATTCTGCGGCCAAAGCCCGTGCACCACCCATCCGAAGTCCTTGCCCGCGCCGCATTGATCGCGGTTGCGGCCGGCAGCTTCGCCGTCACAGAAGGTCGGCGACCAGGAAAGCGCCAGCACGTAGAAGTCGAACCCACTGCCTTGCGGCGCCTCCGGGGTATCCGTCCTCGTCGTCGGCTGACGCTGTTCGGGAAAGCGAGGCTGCGGGGCGGATTCTGTTGATGGCGCAATTGGCGTGGACCGTTCGGCGGGACCGTCGGCCGGCAGCAGACTGTAGACGACCGAGGCCGCAAGCAGCAGGCCGAAGGCGTAAAGACCGGTATAGCGTCCCATGCGCTGCTCGGCTCCCGCTCAGTCTTCGCCGCGCAGCCAGAAGCAGCGATGTGAGGCGTATCGATCCTGCGCCATCAGCCGCTTCAGTTCCGGCAGGACCAGATGCATTTCGTCCTTCAGCGTGAAGGGCGGGTTGACGATGACGAGGCCGGTTCCGGAAAGGCCCGTCTGCTCGCGGTCGCTTTTCACATGCAACTCGGCGCAGAGCATCTTGGGGATGCCAAGCGCCTGTAGGGCCTCATGGAATTCCTTGATCGGCGCGCCTTTCTTGATCGGATACCAGAGGCAGTAGACACCAGTGCCGAAACGCCGATGCGCCTTGGCAAGCCCGTCCACCAGCCGCTCATATTCGCCCTCGATCTCGAAGGGCGGATCGACCAGCACGATGCCGCGCTTTTCCTTCGGCGGCAGATGCGCATTCAGCGTCAGCCAGCCGTCGAGCTCGGTCACGCGAACCTGGAAGTCACCCTCGAACTGCCGGGCGAGCGCCCGCGCGTCCTCGGGATGCAGTTCCATCGCAGACAGCCTGTCCTGCGGGCGGAAGAGATCGCGCGCGAGTTTCGGCGATCCGGGATAGCGTGTCAGCGGTCCGCCGGCCTGGCGATCCGGGTTGAGCGCCTTCACCGCATCGAGATAGGGCGCCATGATCTCGGCCACCTTCTCCGGCAGCTCGGCATCGATCACCTTGCCGATCCCCTCCAGCCATTCGCCAGTCTTCTGCGCTTCGCCCGACGAGAGGTCGTAGAGCCCGATTCCGGCATGGGTATCGAGCACGCGGAATGCCTTGTCCTTCTGCTGCAGATAGACGATCAGCCGCGAAAGGACGAGGTGCTTCAAGACATCGGCAAAATTGCCCGCGTGATAGATGTGGCGATAATTCATGAAGGCTTCCGATGGCAGTGATGAATTGTTCGAATGGGGCTTTTGAGCGTTCAGGCCTTAGCCTATAACCGGCTCATGAACATCCAGAGCCCCATTCGAAACCGGTCGCTCGGTCATACGGCCTGTCCGCATGACTGTCCATCCACCTGTGCGCTTGACGTCGAGTTGACCGAGGACGGTCGTATCGGTCGTATGCGCGGGGCAACCGAAAACAGCTATACGGCCGGCGTCATCTGCGCCAAGGTCGCGCGATATGCCGAGCGGCTCTACCACCCCGACAGGCTGATCAAGCCGGTTCGGCGGGCTGGCGCCAAGGGTGCAGGCCAGTGGCAGGACGTCACCTGGGAAGCCGCCCTTGACGAAATCGCCGACGCCTTCGTCAAGGCCGAGCAACGCCACGGTTCCGAAGCGGTTTGGCCTTACTTCTACGCCGGCACCATGGGTCTGGTGCAGCGCGATTCCATTGAGCGCTTGCGCCACGCCAAGAGGTATTCCGGCTTCTTCGGCACAATCTGCACCAACATGGCCTGGACCGGCTATGTCATGGGCACAGGCACGCTGCGCGGTCCCGACCCGCGTGAGATGGCCGTCTCCGATTGTGTCGTGATCTGGGGCACCAATGCGGTCGCCACCCAGGTCAATGTGATGACCCATGCGATCAAGGCGCGGAAAGATCGTGGCGCGAAGATCGTCGTTGTCGACATCTACGACAATCCGACGATGAAACAGGCCGACATGGCCTTGATCCTGAAGCCCGGTACGGATGCGGCCCTCGCCTGTGCTGCCATGCATGTCGCCTTCCGCGATGGCTATGCCGACCGCGAATACATGGCGAAGTTTTCAGATGATCCGGCTGGGCTTGAAGAGCATCTGAAGGACAAGACGCCTCAATGGGCCTCGGCCATCACCGGCCTCTCTGTCGACGAGATCGAGGCCTTCGCCCGCCTCGTCGGCCAGACGAGGAAGACCTATTTCCGCCTCGGCTATGGTTTTACCCGCAGCCGCAATGGTGCGGTTTCCATGCACGCGGCCTTGTCGCTCGCAACAGTGCTCGGTTCCTGGCAATACGAAGGCGGCGGTGCCTTCCATTCGAACAGCGACATCTTCCAGCTGAACAAGGCGGAGCTGATGGGCACGGGCATGGTCGATCCAGACATCCGCATGCTCGACCAGTCGCAGATCGGTCGCGTGCTGACTGGGGACGCGGAAGCTCTGCGCCATCGTGGTCCGGTCGACGCACTGATCATCCAGAACACCAATCCGGTGAATGTCGCCCCCGAACAGCGGCTCGTGAAGCAGGGCTTCCTGCGCAACGACCTCTTCGTTGCCGTGCACGAGCAGTTCATGACCGAGACGGCAGAGCTTGCCGACATCGTCCTGCCCGCCACCATGTTCGTCGAGCATGACGACATCTATCGTGGCGGCGGCCAGAGCCATATCCTGCTCGGACCGAAGCTCGTCGATGCGCCGCCTCTGGTACGCACCAATCTCTTTGTAATCGAGGAACTGGCCAAACGTCTCGGAGTGGCTAATCGACCGGGCTTCGGCAAGACCGAGCGCGAGCACATCGAGCGCATGCTCTACATCAGCGGCAAACCCGATTTCGACACGCTGATCGAGGACAAGTGGCTCGACTGCCAGCCGGCCTTCGAGGACGCGCATTACCTGAACGGCTTTGCCCATCCCGACGGCAAGTTCCGCTTCAAGCCGGACTGGGAAAATACGCCAGCCCCGAACAAGCCGCCGGCGAAGCTGGGTTCACTCGGCCCGGTCAAGGCGCTGCCAGTCTATCCCGATCAGGTCGACCTAATCGAAGTGGCCGATGCGGAGCACCCCTTCCGCCTTGCGACCTCGCCGGCGCGCAACTTCCTGAACTCCACCTTCGCTGAGACCAAAACCTCGCGTGACAAGGAAGGCCGCCCCGAGGTCATGGTCAATCCGGCGGATGCCCTGAGCCTCGGCCTTGCCGATGGCGATGTCGTGCGCCTTGGCAATGCCCGAGGAGAACTCCGCATCCATGCCAAGGTGACCGAAGCCGTGAAGCCGGGCGTACTCGTTGCCGAGGGCCTTTGGCCGAACAAGTCCCATCTCGACGGCGAGGGCATCAATGTCCTGACCGGTGCGGATCCGGCCGCCCCCCATGGCGGTGCCGCCTTCCACGACAACAAGGTCTGGATGAGAAAAGCATAAAGATGAGCATTTTCGACAAGGCCCGGATCGCGATCCTGGAAGACAAGACGCTGTGGAAAGGCTGGAGCCATCTGCGCGGCATCACCTTCGATTTCTTCCGCGAGGGCAGGGCGCCGCATCGCCTCTCCTGGGAGGTCTTCGAGCGTCGCAATGCGTCAGCCATTCTCCTGCACAATGTCGACCGCGACACGGTCACTCTGGTCCGCCAGCTGCGCATCGCAGCTCACTTGAGCGGCGAATATCCCTATCTGCTCGAAGCCCCGGCCGGCTTCATCGACGACGGCGAAACGGCGTTGCAGGCAGCGCTCCGCGAAGCGCTGGAAGAAACCGGCTTCAAGATCAGAACGGCCACCCCGGCCTTTGCCGCCTTCATGTCGCCGGGCTCCGTCACCGAAAAGCTGCACGGCTTCTACGCCGCCGTAACCGATGCCGACCGCATCGCTGCAGGTGGTGGGCTCGAGGACGAGCAGGAAGACCTCGAAGTGATCGAGTTATCCTTCTCCGAGGCATTGGAGATGGTGGAGGCCGGCGAGATCATCGACGCGAAGACGATCATGCTCTTGCAATGGGCGGCGTTGCGGAGGAGTGCCGGGGGCGCTTAATCGTCCAGCGACGCGATGTAGCCACCCGTCTGGCGCGCCCAAAGACGGCTGGAAAGACCACCTGCACTCAGCAGATCGTCGGGTCTTCCTTCCTCGACGATCCGCCCCTTGTCGAGCACGACAATGCGGTCCATGCGGGCAATGGTCGACAGCCGATGCGCAATCGCGATCACAGTTTTACCCTCCATCAGCAGGTCGAGCTTCTCCTGGATCGTCGCTTCCGCCTCGCTGTCGAGCGCCGACGTTGCCTCGTCCAACACCAGGATCGGCGCATCCTTGAGCAGCACGCGGGCAATGGCGACCCGCTGGCGCTGACCGCCTGAGAGCTTGACGCCACGATCCCCGACATAGGCCGCATAACCGGTGCGTCCCTCGCTGTCCTTCAGGTCGGCGATGAAGGCATCGGCCTGAGCAAGGCGTGCCGCGGCTTCCAGCTCTGCCTGCGCAGCACCCGGCCGGCCATAAAGGATGTTGTCGCCGACCGAGCGATGCAGCAATGATACATCCTGGGCAATGAAGCCGATCTGCGCGCGCAGGCTCGCCTGGGTCACTTCGGCGATATCCTGCCCGTCGATGATAATGCGTCCGCCGTCTAGGTCGTAGAGGCGCAGAAGCAGGCTCACCAGCGTGGTCTTGCCAGCGCCCGACAAGCCCACGAGCCCAACCTTCTCGCCGGCTGAAACCGACAGCGAGAGGCCGTGAATGATCTGCTGGCTCTCGTGATACTCGAAATTCACTTGGTCGAAGCGGATCTCGCCGCGCTTGACTGAGAGCGCCTTCGCCCCCGGCACATCAACCACCGTCGGCGGCGTGGTCATGACCGGCATGGCGTCGCGAATTGTGCCGATCGCCTCGGATATCTGTTGGCCGAGACTGAGGAAGCCGCGGGAATTGGATGCCAGCCGCTGGGTGATCGTTATCGCTGCGACGAATTCGCCGAGCGTGACAAAGCCATCGGCAATCCCCCAGAGGCTGACTGCAAAGATGGCGATGAACAACAAGGTGTTGGAGGAGATGACCAGGAGATCTGCGGTAAGGCCGATGCGGCGCTCGCGAAACTGTGCGGTCATCGACCGCTCCATCACACGCCGCAGCGCACCGGCCTCGCTGTCCTCGGCGGCGAACAGCTTGACCGTCTGGATGTTGCTGTAGAGGTCGGTCATCTCCCCGACCACGCGGCTGCGCGCCCGCGCCGCCGTCTTGGCCGTTGCGCTAAACTGCGGCACGGCCTGTTTTGCGATCACGCCATTTATGGCGATCCACACGAGGACCGGGAGCGTCAACGGCCAGGACAGCGCAGTCAAAAGCACGACCGATCCGACCATCTGCACAAAGAAGAGTGGCAGCGTCCAGACTGCCGCCGCCATCTGTTGCTTGACGGCCCCTGCCACCTGGGCAATGCGGCTGGCCACCTGGCCCGAGAACTGGTTATGGAAGAAACCAAGATCCTGACTCTCTACCGCCTTGTGGCCATGCCACTGAATGAGTGTGGGAAGGCTGACGCTGAGCACGTGGGCGCCCAGTGCATTGCAGAGAAAGATCAGCAGCGGCAGCACCGGAAAAAACAGCGCGACGAAACCAGCGAGTGGCCACCGATGGGCATCGAGATAGGGAAGCAGACCTTGGCTGGAGATGCCGTCGATCAGGTGCGAGACACCCCAGAGAACAGTCAGATTGACGATCTCGACGCTGGCAGACAGGCCAAGCACGACCAAAAACGACTTCGGTGCGTATGCGACGAAATGCAGGACCAGTCGCAGAGGGCCATCACTCGGAATCCTACGATACGGCACTTCGAGCGGTCGGAGTAGCCTTTCAAAAGGGGTGAAAATCCGATCGGACAACGTCATGGAAGGTCCCTGGCAACAGCACTGCGTGATCAAAATGAGAACACGAATAGAGCTGAGTCCAGCGGAGAGAGGAACCCTTAGATTTGGGTGGGCTGCTATCCTCGGAGCGGACCGCGTGCCGCCCTGACTGCGGTTGTCTTTGGAAAGACAAGAAAGAATCGAAGTCGTAGAGCTCTCTTTCTCAGACTCTCTCGGGATGATGGAGGCTGGCGAGATCATCGACGCCAAGGCGTTTATGCTCTTGCATTGGGCGGCGTTGAAGCGCAGCGACCAGCTAGGCTAGAAGCTCCCCTTCACGCCTGCTGATAGAGTGATCGACTGAAAATCAGCCGCTGCACCATCCTCAAAACTACCGCTCGCACCGGTTACGGTGTGGCGGACATGGGCGTCGCCCCGTGTCTTGAAGATCTTCTGGAAGTCGCCCCCGACATAAATCGATGCCGATTGCAGGATCTTGTAGTCGGCCGTGACTGTCGCTCCAACCATTGGCGCCGGGTCAAGCGTGTCGGTAAAGCGCAGATTTCTGAGCCAGTGGTCATCGACGCCTTTGTAGCTGATGGCTGCACCACCGCGCAGAACGCCCGAGAGCGTCATGGCGCCGATCTTCTGTTCGGCATTGGCGCTCAGGAACACAGTTGGAATGCGCTGTTCGTAGGTAATGCCCTTCAACCCGTCGGCGAAACTGCCGACCATGTCATGTAGTGTCGTATCGGTATAAATGTAGCTGCCGCCGCGGGCCGTCCATTTGACATTGGTGTAACCGATGCCGCCACCGAGGCCGAGGCGGGTGGCACCCGTGTCAACGAGCGCCCGTTCGGCTTCGAGGAGCACGTTTATGTAGCGGTCAAGCTCGGTATCCGGATGCAAGGACTGGTGCGTCCAGCCGGAATAGGAGGTACTCAGCCAGTCGCGATCTTCCATGTAACCGTTGCCGCCGAGACCGACATCGAGCCGTCCCTTTAGCTTCCAGGCGTAGCCGATGTCGACTTCGCCGCCTAGCGTGCCGGTAACGACGCCCTTGCTCTCCCAGTCGAGCTGACTGATCTTGCGTCCGCCGCTATAGACATATTCGCCGGCCTTGATGTTAGCCATTCCGACGCCGGAATAGTAGAGCACCGAGCCGGCGGATGCCCCCCTATACGCATCCTGGCCGAATGCCGGTGTGGCGAGCAAAAGCGCGCCTCCGAGAAGGAGAGCGTGATTGATCTGGGACTGGAACATGAGCTGACCGTATCGATTGAATAATCGTCACGGTTGCATGGTTATGGTTAAGGGATTGCTACCTTGCGTCGGCTTCTACGCCGGCAGCGGGTGTCAGGCGCTGATCAGCTTCGCGGCTGCAACCGTCTCCGAAGCCAGCCGTTCGACGCTGCCATCGGCACGCATGGAGACGCTGCCGGAGGCAACCAGCTTCAGAGCAGCCGCATATGTCTGGTGCTCCACTGTCAAAACGCGCGCAGCCAACGTGTCGGCTGTATCATCGATCAGAACGGGCACGACCGCCTGTGCAACAACAGGGCCTTCATCCATGCCTTCGGTAACGAAATGCACGGTGCAGCCGGCAACCTTCATGCCGGCATCGATCGCCCGCTGATGGGTTTGCAGACCCGGAAAGAGCGGCAGCAGGGAAGGGTGGATATTGAGGATCCGGCCGGTATGCGGACGGATGAAATCGCCGGAGAGCAGGCGCATATAGCCCGCAAGGCAGATCAGGTCGGGGCCGATCTTCGCAAGTGCGGCAAGGATCGCCGCCTCATGCTCGGCCTTGGAGCCATAGGCCTTGCGCGGAAATACGCGTGTCGGAATACCGAGCGCTTCCGCCTTGGCAAGGCCGCCGGCCTCCGGTTTGTCGGAAAAGACCGCGACGATTTCGGCCGGATAATCCGCCGCTTCGCAGGCTTTCGCCAGTGCCAGCATGTTCGATCCGCCGCCGGAAATGAAGGCGACGACGCGTTTGCGGCTGGCGCTCATAGGGCGAGCGTGCCCTTGTAGGTTACGCCATGAGCACCTTCTTCGCGGGCGATCATGCGGCCAAGACGGGCAACGGTTTCACCTTCGGCCTCAAGCGCCTTCGTCACGTCTTCCACCTTGTCGGCGGAGACAACGACGATCATGCCGATGCCGCAGTTGAAGGTGCGCAGCATTTCGTTCTGGGCAACGCCGCCGGTCTTGGCGAGCCAGGAGAAGACGGCCGGAACCTGGAACGAGGAGAGATCGATCTCGGCAGCCAGATGCTTCGGCAGCACGCGCGGAATGTTTTCCGGGAAGCCGCCGCCGGTGATATGGGCGAGCGCCTTCAGCGCCTTGGTTTCCTTGATCGCCTTCAGAAGCGGCTTCACATAGATGCGGGTCGGGGTGAGCAGTGCTGCACCGAGCGACTGTCCTTCCGCGAAGGGCGCCGGCGCATCCCAGGCAAGGCCTGAGACTTCAACGATCTTGCGCACCAGCGAAAAGCCGTTGGAATGCACGCCCGAGGACGATAGGCCGAGGATCACGTCGCCTTCGGCGATGTCTCCAGCCGGCAGCAGCTCGCCGCGCTCGGCAGCACCTACGGCAAAGCCCGCGAGGTCGTAGTCGCCCTTGGAATACATGCCCGGCATTTCAGCGGTCTCACCGCCGATCAGCGCACAGCCTGCTTCGCGGCAGCCGGCAGCGATGCCCTGCACGATCGCTGCACCCTGGTCCGGGTCCAGCTTGCCGGTGGCGAAATAGTCGAGGAACAGAAGCGGCTCCGCACCCTGGACTACGAGGTCGTTGACGCACATGGCGACGAGGTCGATACCGACGGTGTCGTGGATATTGGCGTCGATGGCGATCTTCAGCTTGGTGCCGACGCCGTCGTTGGCTGCGACCAGGATCGGATCCTTGAAGCCCGCGGCTTTGAGGTCGAACAAGCCGCCGAAGCCGCCGATCTCTCCATCCGCTCCCGGACGACGCGTCGACTTCACAGCCGGCTTGATCTTCTCGACCATCAGGTTGCCCGCGTCGATGTCGACGCCTGCATCGCTATAGGTCAACCCGTTCTTGCCAGCCTGGCTCATGCCTGCCTCCGATCCTGCGAGAATTTGGGCTGGCCATGGCATGAAGAGCCCTCGGATGCAAGCTGCGAGCCGCAGAAGCCCACGATTTCCCGGGCATTCTCGGTCAGGATGGTCTCATGTGATGACCGAAAACGCCGGAGTTCTTGACCAAGGCTTTGCCGGTAACCTATCTCCTAGTGCGGCACCGCAGCATGGCGGCCACGATTGGGCGCGGCGAAAACACGACACGGAGACGAACATGGCTCAATACATCAGTGCGATCGGCCTGCGCCGTCAGCTCTTTTTCTGGCTGGTGGCGCTCGCGATCTTCGTCGTATTCCTGATGCTGTTCTCGTCCGTCTTGCTGCCCTTCATTGCCGGCATGGCGCTTGCCTATTTCCTCGATCCCGTTGCCGACCGGCTGGAGCGTATCGGCCTGAGCCGACTGATGGCGACGGTGGTCATCCTCGTCTCCTTCGTCGTCGTCTTCGTGCTCTCCCTGATGATCATCATTCCAGTGCTCGCCAGCCAGCTCAATGAATTCATCCAGCGCGTGCCGAGCTACATCACGCAGCTGCAGACCTTCATCGCGACCTCGAATGCGTCCTGGCTGCCGGATTGGGTCGATGGCCAGATGGGCACGATCCAGGAGAACTTCTCCCGTTATCTGAGCGAGGGGGTCGGCTTCCTTGGCACCCTCGTCGAGCAGATCTGGAATTCCGGCAAGGCGCTGCTCGACATCGCTTCGCTTCTGGTCGTCACGCCGGTGGTTGCCTTCTACCTTCTGCTCGACTGGGACCGCATGATCGAGAAGGTCGATAGCTGGGTGCCGCGCAACCAGCTCGGCACGGTGCGCCATCTCGCGACCGAACTCGACAACACGATTGCGGGCTTCGTGCGCGGCCAGGGTTCGCTGTGCCTCATCCTCGGCATTTTTTACGCGATTGCGCTTTCGGCCGCCGGCCTGAATTTCGGCCTCCTGATCGGCTTCTTCACCGGCATGATCAGCTTCATCCCCTATGTCGGATCGACAGTCGGTCTGCTCCTGTCGCTCGGCGTGGCACTCGTGCAGTTCTGGCCAGATTTCATCTGGGTCGGCGTGATCGCCGGCATCTTCTTCCTCGGCCAGTTCATCGAGGGCAATATCCTGCAGCCCAAGCTGGTTGGCAAAAGCGTCGGGCTGCACCCGGTCTGGCTGATGTTCGCCCTCTTCGCCTTCGGCGCGCTCTTCGGCTTTGTCGGTGTTCTCGTGGCCGTGCCCGCGGCCGCAGCCGTCGGTGTGCTTGTCCGTTTCGCGATCTCGCGTTATCTTGACAGCGATCTCTATTACGGAAACTCGGTCGTCATCGCACCGCCTTCCCAGCCCGTTGGCGAGATCGCATCCCCAAGCTCCAGAGACGTGCCCGAGGCATGAATGACTGACGCCAAGATGGCTCCCGAAAAGCGTGGAGCAGCCGAACAATTGCCGCTCGCCTTCGAGCATGGTTCGGCGACTGGCCGTGACGACCTCCTGGTTTCCGAACGTATGGCCGCCGCCGTGTCGATCGTTGATGCCTGGCCGAACTGGCCGTCGCCGGTGGTGATTCTGACCGGGCCGGAAGGTTCGGGAAAATCCCACCTTGCCCAGATTTTTCGCGACACCAGCGGCGCGACGGATATCGTGTTGCAAGCCGGGCAGGGCGCGTCCCAGGTCGCAGCCGCAGGTCCGGTGCTCTTCGAGGATGCCGACCGCGCCGGCTTCGACGAGGTCGAGCTCTTCCATGTCATCAATGCCGTGCGCCAGCACGGTACGACGCTGCTGATCACCTCGCGCAGCTTTCCGCCGTACTGGAACGTCGCGCTGCCGGATCTGAATTCGCGCCTGAAGGCGGCTACGGTCGTGGAAATCGGAGCGCCGGATGAGGACCTGCTCGGGCAACTGATCACCAAGCTGTTCGCCGACCGACAGCTTTACATCGATGACAAGATCGTCAGCTATATCGTCAGCCGCATGGAGCGTTCCTTTTCAGTTGCCCAGGTGATCGTCGATCGCATGGATAAGCTGGCACTCGCGCGCCGCGCAAAGATCAGCCGTAGTCTCGCCGCGGAGGTTCTCGAAACGCTGGAGGCGGCTGACACCTGCGAGTAGTCGTCACAGATCTGTCGTCAAACTGTTATAATCGGCACCAACGATAACCAAGGGGCGAATCATGGACAGCGCAGTACACGGCACGGATGGCGAAACCGGTGCGGAGGTGGCGCCGGCCGAGGACCTGCTGACCAGCCCGCTGCGCTTCATCAACCGCGAATTCTCCTGGCTACAGTTTAACCGGCGTGTTCTCGAGGAAACCCTCAACACCGCCCATCCACTGCTTGAACGTATTCGCTTCCTGTCGATCTCTGCGGCAAACCTCGACGAGTTCTTCATGGTCCGCGTCGCCGGTCTCGAAGGGCAGGTGCGTCAGGGCATCGTCATAAAGAGCCCCGACGGCAAGACGCCGGCCGAGCAGCTCGATGACATCCTGAAGGAAATCGACAATCTGCAAATGGAGCAGCAAGCCTCGCTTGCCGTCCTGCAGCAGTACCTGGCCCAGGAAGAAATCCTGGTCGTCCGCCCTGCGGCCCTGTCTGAAGCGGATCGGAGCTGGCTCGAGACCACTTTCGAGGAATCGATCTTCCCCGTCCTGACGCCCCTGTCCATCGATCCGGCGCATCCGTTCCCTTTCATCCCCAATCTCGGCTTCTCCATGGGCCTGCAGCTCTGCTCGAGCCGCACCGGCGAGCCGATGACGGCATTGCTGCGTCTGCCGCCGACGCTCGACCGCTTCATCCGTCTGCCGGACGAGGGCGTCACCATCCGCTACATCACGCTCGAGGACATGGTCGGGCTGTTCATCAACCGGCTCTACCCGGGTTATGAAGTCAAGGGTTTCGGCACCTTCCGCATTATCCGCGACAGCGATATCGAGGTTGAGGAAGAGGCGGAGGATCTTGTCCGGTTCTTCGAGACGGCGCTGAAGCGTCGCCGTCGCGGCTCCGTAATCCGTATCGAGATCGACTCGGAGATGCCTGTCGCGCTGCGGCAGTTCGTCGTTCACGAACTCGGTGTTGCCGACAATCGCGTTGCCGTTCTCCCCGGCCTGCTCGCGCTCAACACGATCTCTGAAATCACCAAGGCACCGCGCGACGACCTGCGTTTTGAGCAGTACAACGCCCGTTTCCCCGAGCGAGTCCGCGAACATGCCGGAGACTGTCTGGCGGCGATCCGCGAGAAGGACATGATCGTCCATCATCCCTATGAGAGCTTCGATGTCGTGGTGCAGTTCCTGCTGCAGGCCGCACGCGACCCGGATGTTCTCGCGATCAAGCAGACGCTCTACCGCACCTCGAATGACAGTCCGATCGTGCGAGCCTTGATCGATGCCGCCGATGCGGGCAAGTCGGTGACGGCGCTCGTCGAGCTGAAGGCCCGCTTCGATGAGGAAGCCAATATCCGTTGGGCGCGAGATCTGGAGCGTGCCGGCGTGCAGGTCGTCTTCGGCTTCATCGAACTTAAGACCCATGCCAAGATGTCGATGGTCGTGCGTCGCGAAGACGGCAAGCTCCGGACATACTGCCATCTGGGCACGGGCAATTATCACCCGATCACGGCGAAGATCTACACCGACCTGTCCTTCTTCACCTGCAATCCGAAGATTGCCCATGACATGGCAAATGTCTTCAACTTCATCACCGGCTACGGCGAACCGGAAGAAGGCATGAAGCTTGCCGTCTCGCCCTACACGTTGCGTCCACGGATTCTCAAGCACATCCACGAGGAGATCGCGCACGCTAAGGCGGGTCGGCCGGCCCAGATCTGGATGAAGATGAACTCGCTGGTCGACCCCGAGATCATCGACGCGCTTTATGCAGCAAGCGGCGCAGGCGTCGAGATCGATCTGGTTATCCGTGGCATCTGCTGCCTGCGGCCTCGCGTGCCTGGTCTCTCAGACAACATCCGGGTCAAGTCGATCATAGGCCGCTTCCTCGAGCACAGCCGCATCTTCTGCTTCGGCAATGGTCATCGGCTGCCGTCGGAAAAGGCGCTGGTCTATATCGGCTCCGCCGACATGATGCCGCGCAATCTCGATCGCCGTGTCGAGACCCTGGTGCCGCTCATCAACCCCACTGTGCATGAGCAGGTCCTGTCCCAGATCATGCTGGGCAACCTGATTGACAACCAGCAGAGCTACGAGATATTGGCCGATGGAACGTCACGCCGCATCGAGGTGCGACAGGGTGAGGAACCTTTCAACGCCCAGCACTATTTCATGACCAATCCGAGCCTGTCTGGCCGCGGAGAAGCTTTGAAGTCGAGTGCACCGAAACTGATCGCCGGCCTGATTTCCGGCAGGAAACGATAACACTGGTACCTCATGACAAGATCTGAAGCGCAGGGGCGCCTTCCCGGTATCGCCCCTGTCTCCGTTGTCGATATCGGCTCCAACTCGATCCGTCTGGTGATCTATGAGGGGCTGGCGCGCGCGCCGACGGTTCTCTTCAACGAGAAGGTTCTCTGCGGCCTCGGCAAGGGCGTCGCCACGACCGGCCGCATGGACGAGGGTGGTGTGGAGCGGGCGCTGTCGGCACTCTGCCGCTTCCGTGCGCTGTCCAACCAGGCCCAGGCAACGCGGATGTATGTGCTCGCCACCGCTGCCGCGCGTGAAGCCTCCAACGGTCCTGATTTTATCGCGCGCGCAGAAGAGATCCTCGGGCACGAGATCCTGGTGCTGACGGGCGAAGAGGAAGCGAAATACTCCGCTCTCGGCGTTGTCAGCGGCTTCCACGACGTGGACGGAATTGCAGGTGACCTCGGCGGCGGTTCGCTTGAACTCATCGATATCCACGGCAAGGAATTCGGCAAGGGCATCACCCTGCCGCTGGGCGGCTTGCGCCTGTCTGAGTCGGTCGAAGGATCCCTGCCGAAGGCCCGTGCGCTCGCCAAAAAGCTCGTCGGCGACGTCTCGTTCCTCAAAAAGGGACAGGGGCGAACTTTCTATGCGGTCGGTGGCACCTGGCGCAACATCGCCAAGCTGCACATGGAAATCCGCAAATATCCGCTGCACATGATGCAGGGTTATGAACTGCCCTATGACGAGATCGCCTTCTTCCTGGAGGAAGTCATCTCCGGCGCCAACAGTCGCGATCCCGCCTGGTCGACGATTTCCAAGAGCCGCCGCAACCTGATCCCCTTTGGTGCTGCCGCCATGCGCGAAGTGATCGAGGTGATGAAGCCGAAGAGTATCTGCTTCTCGGCGCAAGGGGTGCGCGAAGGATATCTCTATTCGCTACTCCTCGATGAAGAACAGGCGCTCGATCCGCTGATCGAGGCCGCCGACGAACTCGCCATCCTGCGCGCCCGCTCGCCAGAACATGCCCGTGAGCTCGCCGACTGGACGGGCCGGATGATGCCCTTCTTCGACATCCAGGAAACAGAAGAGGAAAGCCGCTATCGCCAGGCCGCCTGCCTGCTCGCTGATATCAGTTGGCGCGCCCATCCCGATTATCGCGGGCTGCAGGCGCTGAACGTGATTGCCCACTCCTCCTTCGTCGGCATCACCCATCCGGGCCGCGCCTTCATTGCGCTCACCAACTACTACCGCTTCGAAGGCCTGCATGACGACGGCCAGACCGGGCCGCTCGCGGCCATCGCCACCGAGCGTCTGCTGGATAGGGCAAAGCTCGTCGGCGGCATGCTGCGCGTCGTCTATCTCTTCTCGGCCTCGATGCCCGGCGTCGTCAACAACCTGACCTTCCGGCGTTCGGGCAGCCCTGAGCTCGACCTCGAATTCGTTGTCCCGAAGTCCTACCAGGACTTTGCCGGCGAGCGGCTCGACGGGCGCCTGATGCAGCTGTCGAAGCTGACCGGCAAACGGCTGGCATTCGTGTTCGAATAGGGGCGCTAGCTCACTCCTATCCACCCATCTCTCGCTTGGGCACTGGCATCGTGATGGCGATTGCCCGCGTCTGAGGGACGGGCTACAAATCTCCTCGATCTGCAGCCTTGATTGGAGAGGGTGTCATGGCGTCCAGCAGCAATTCCAAACAAAGACTACTGCCCGCAGCGATCCGTAGACCGATGCTCGCCTTGGCGCTGGCCACATCGCCGTCGATCTTTCTTGTGGCTTACGTCAACGCCGAAGAGGCGCGTCGATGGATGGGAGAGGCTCAGGAGGGTGGCGCCGTGCTGCTTTACGGCCTGCCGCAGACCGACGATGTGCCGGTGAGCTTCCGCTGTGAACTGCCGGCACGCGAGTTCATCATGACGCTCTCGCTGGATCCGAATTTCGAACCGAAGACCGGCGCGGTGAAGCTGACGGTGAACGCGCCGCCTGCCGCCGATCAATTGGTCGTCGATGCAGAGATCCAGTTTCTGGAAGAGATGGAGCTGACATTCCTCGAAGCGCGCCCGGCCTTCGATGCCGCCATTGCCCGGATGCTGAAGCAGGGAACAGAACTGAAGTTCACCATAAACGAGAAGACCTTTGCCTATCCGCTGACCGGGGCGGCTGAAGCCATGGGACCAATCGAGGCGGCCTGCGCCAAGCCGACCTGACGATCACGCGGTCTTAGAGTCGATAAAAGGCGCAGGATCCTAAGACCCTGCGCCTTTCTCTTTGATGGTCCCGGCCAAATACCTTTCGGTGCCCGAGCCGGAGATCTTGAGGTCGCTTATTTCGCGCCGAGGAAATCGCCTACTTCGAGCAGAACGAACTCGTTGTCGTCGGCCTTGTCGAGGGCACGACCGGCCGAGAAGGGCAGGTTGTTGTCATTGCCGACAATGATGTGGGTCGGATCGACCACATCGACATTTTCGATGGTGACGAAAGGCATGTCGTAGAAGCCTTCGCCGCCGCCCTGGCGCTTCTTGTTGTCGGGGTCTTCGATCTTCATCAGGTCGATGTAACCGATCTTGCGCACGGCCTTGCCGGCATTCTCGTCCGTCATCTCGATCTTGTAGATGCGCTTGTGCTTGGCCGGAACGGCAAAGCAGTCGGCAGCCGGCGCCTTCGGATCGGCACAGGCCTTTTCAACCACACCCGCACCGTTGTCGCGCTCGATCACCAGGGCCGTGGTCTCGTCGATCATGTTGAAATCGCCGATCGCCTCGCCACCTTCGGACAGCGGATAGAGCCAGGTCTTGCCCGTCCAGGACTTGGAGGCGGCGTCGAGCTCGATGATGCGCAGCGCCGTCAGGCCGTCGGCCTTTTCAACGGAACCGTCTTCCATGTAGAGCGGGCCTTCAAGCATGCCATAGAGCTTCGTGCCGTCCTTCGACATGGCCAAGCCCTCGTAGCCGCCGGAGCGCTTCAGGTTGAAGACGGGCATCTTGGCCGTCGGATTTGCCGGAACGACCAGCGTCGGATTATCAGGCGATTTCACTTCGATCTCGCCGGCCTTTGTGGCGATGACGTCGGACAGCACTCCCTCGGACGAGAACTTCAGCATGTAGGGGCCGAGCTCTTCGCCAACCCAGAAACCGTCAGCCACCGGCTGGATGGATTCGACGTCGAAGTCGGCGCCGGTGAGGTAACGCTTCGCCGAGCCTTCCATGGCGATCGGGAAGGGGGTCTTCTTGTCGGGATCGGTCAGAAACAGGGTCTTTTCAACCTTAACCGCGCCGGCATCCCAATCGAAAGTCAGGTGATGCAGCATCAGCATCGCGTCTGTCGAGTTGCTCTTGGAGCCGAAGCCGTTGTCGGACAGGCTCCAGAACGTACCGTCTTCCATGGCCTTGATACCGGAGAAACCCTGCAGCGGCTGGCCGTCGAAGGGCAGCGAAAGGCCTGTCAGGCGCACGCCGTCCTTGCCGGGTACGCTGCCGAGCGCATCCGCACGCTTGCGGTCTGCGGTCGAGAACTTGCCGGAGGTCTTGAGATAGTCGGGCGCATCGGCAGGTGCGGCGATGATCGTGTTCGCCGGCAGGATCGCGTGATTGACGAGCTTGGCCGGGAAGGCCTTCTCCTCGGCCGAGGCCTGGGAGACGAAGAGGATGAAGAGGGCGGCAGACGTCAAAAGGGATTTGGTCATAGCGTCACCTTGTTGGAAGGGAGGAAACGCCGCTGTCCTTAAGGAGCCTTCATGTCGCACCGATTGCCGTTGGGTGAAGTTTCAGTGACGCCACCCGTTACCCACAGGCTAGCCGAGCCAAGGGGGCAGGTTGCCGCGATCTTCACCGGTCACGGCGGCTTCCACACAGGCAGCGAGGCTGCCGAAGCGCATGGTCCGTCCGGTGAGGCCCGGGCCGTAATGGGCATATTTGCCGGAATTGGTCATGATGGTCCGGGCATCGACGGGGATGATGGGCTCGGTCACCATGCACCAGCAGGTGTCGTTGACGAGGGTCACGCCGAATTCGGTGAGCAAAGCCACATCGCCTGCCGCTTCCGCCTTTGCCATCTCGGCGCGTCCGCATGTGATGACGAGGGGCACATGAGGATGGCGCCTCTTCCCGCGACAGAGGGCGGCGAGGGCGGCAAGCTCGGTGGCAGAGAAATGCGGATTGCCGAGCGAGACCAGCTGCACTGGACCCGCATCCGCACCGTTCAGCTCGCGCCATGCCCGCTGGAGGTCGTCGTGGGTGAGCAAAGTCATCGGAAGGTCTAGGGCTGCAAAGGTCTTGGGGCTCTGCGCTTCCGGCGTGACGCCAGCGATATGGAACATCGGCGCCGCCGAGGTGGTGGCAAACGCTGCCCCGAAGGCCTTGAGTGCGTCCGTGTCAGGACTGTGCGCGGATACGCCCTCGACGAGCGGAATGGCATCGGGCGAAATCGTTCCGATCAGATAGCCGAGCAATGGCCAGAGGCTGTCATCCACGCCCGCAATTGGCGGCACAGTGACCCGGATCTGCGGCGCGCGCTCCTCCGGCAAATGGCAGCCCGCCTTGGGTGCCCGGCCCGTCAGCGCGATCGCGATATCGAGATAGTCGGGATACTTCATCGTGCGCGCGCCGAGCACGCTGTTGGCATAGACGACGGCATTCGATTCCGCCCAGACGATCTGTTCGTCGCGAACAGGTCTGTCGTCGAGCAGATAGGGGGCGCAGGTGAAGGTGGCTTGTGCGCCCATCGCCACATAGGCATCAGCCACTGCGGAGGCCGGGCGTCCGAGCGCTTCCGGAACACCCTGCGCCTGCCAGCGCCGATGATCGACCGAAATCGCATTCAGCGTCGTCGGCACCACGACGCGACCGCCGAGATCACGCAGCTTTTCAGCAAAGGCGAGGCCGCCAGGACCTGTATAGATGCAGCCGTCGATATGGGCACGGGTGATGTCTATCAGCTCTGTCGCGCCTTCGAGCGCCGCCATCCGCAGCACCATCCGCATGGCGACCGCGGCTGCCTCGCCACGCTCTCCAGAGAGGATGGCCTGGTCCTTATCCGTGAGCGCGATGTCGGAGCCAATCCCTGCGACGGCATTGCTGATCCGGACGCGCTTGGCTGTCTTCAGTCCGGCAAACACCTCTTTGCCTACCGCGATTACCGGAATCGAGCGCCCGAACACCTCCTCCGCGACGATGACGCCGAGCGTGATGATCGCTTCTGGATGTTCGAGCACGATCGCGGCGGGACCTTGTCCATTGAGGATCAGTTCGAGGATCACGCCGCTGCCGGTGCAGGAGCCGCGGCTGGTCGGGAGTGCCAGCACGCGTCCGGTCAGCCGCTCGCCGCTCAACGGGTGATGCCGGTCGATGATCTCGCCGGTCACGGCATCTGCGCCACCCCAGAAGCTGAGCGCCGTATCGGTGAACAGCACCTCGCCCTCGGCGGAGCCTGAAACGAGTACGCGGCCCGTGATGTCGACGGTGTCATTGAAGCTGCTCATCATTCCGTCTCCGTCAGGGCCAAAACGGCAAAACTCACCAGCCAGTGTTCACCCATATAGTCGCCAGCCACATGCGCAATACCGGCTTCGAGATGCCCATGCGCGGCCTCGATCATGACAGCTCGGCGCGGGTCCGTGTCCGGCAGGGTGCCCGCCAGAGAGGACCAGCACCAGGCGCGACTGAGGCTCAGGCCATCGAGATGGGCGATCTTGCCATCCGAGCGGTCGGAAACGGAGGCGGGGGCAAACAGCGTGCGCGGCTGACTGGCCGCGATCTCAGGCAGGAAACCCTCGAACCAGCGGCCGAACTCGGACGCGGGCAGAAGCCGGCGCAAACATTCCGCCTCGATCAGCGCTGGCGAGAGGAAGTCGTCGCCCGAGGGCTCGCCCCAGGCGGGGCAGGCGGTGTCAGTGCCATACCAGCGCAGAGCCGTTGCCCGCAGCAGATCGAAGAGGCTGTCGTCTCCGACGGTGTCGGCATAGTCGGCGGCGAGCCTCAGCGCAAAGGCGGTGTTGTAATGCGTGCCCACGCGCACAGGATAGGTGGCAAGCGGCAGGAAGTCCCGGAAGCGCTGGACGATCCGCTCCGTCAGCGGCGACAGGGCCTCGGCCCAGGCCGGATCCTCGTGGCCGTGCAATTCGGCGGCAAGCTTTAGCAACCAGCCCCAGCCATAGGGCCGCTCGTAACCCCGCGCCATGGGCCGGTCGAAATAGGCGCATTCGCCGGCGACCCTCTCGGGCACCAGCATCGTTGAGAAGAGATCACGGATCGTCGGCCCCTCCGGCATCTCGGGATGGAGGCGCAAAAGCCGCGCCAGCATCCAGTGGCCATGCACGCAGGAATGCCAGTCGTAACTGCCGTAGAAAACCGGATGCAGTTCGGATGGCGTTTTCGCATCCTCAGGCCCTTCGAGCCCGTGCAGGATATGATTGGGATATTCGCGGGTGACATGGCCGAGCGCGATCGTCGCGAAGCGCGAGGCAAGTTCGGATGTCAGCCGCGTGGTCATCCCTTATCTCCCAAGTCCAGCCTATCGCCCCAGTCAGCCCGGCGGACCTCCTTGAAGGCCTCGCCATCGCGTTTGCTGAGCGTCAGCTCTGTGGTCGATCCATCGGTCCGACAGAGTTTGACCCGCCCGACACCGCCGTTGACGCGCGGCGGAGACAGCACCCGGCCACCGACGAGGGAAATAGGTTCGCGAGAGGCGGCGATGAAGATGTATTTCTCGTCTTCCCACGGCACTTCGGCGCCCTTGGCCATCCGGTGCACCCGCGAGCGCGCCACACGGCGGGAGAAGTGGCACCAGTCCGGTGCCACGATCGGACAGTTTTCCGCATGCATGCAGGGCGCCACGAGATGCGCCCCAAGGGATCGGAGCTTGTCACGAACGGCGAGAATGCGCTGCCAGCCAGCCGGCGTGCCCGGCTCGATGACGACGAGCATGCCTTTGGTCAGCGTCCACAGTTTTTCCGTGACGGTTCCGATGGTTGCCGGTGGAAGCTCGTCCAGGACATAGGCGAGTGTCACGAGATCGGATGGCCCAAGCGCCGGGATCTTGGCTGTGACGTCACCCGCCTGCCAGCGGCTCTTGACGCTGCCAGAAGCGGCGAGCTTTTCGCCAACGCTGCGGATTGCGCCGCTCGCTTCCACCATCTCGGCGGATGTCAGGCTGCCCCAGGTATCGGCCGCCGCCCAGAGTGCCGTGCCGGGGCCGCAGCCGAGATCGATCAGGGTCTCCGGCTGGAAATCCGGTGCCGCATCCTCGACCATGGCAAGCGCTGCCCGGACCGCCGCAAAGGTGGCGGGCAGGCGGGTCGCGAGATAGGCCTTGGCGGCCAGCGCATCGTCGATATGAAACCGCCCGTCACGAACCTCGCGCCGGTAGCGATCCGAGAGGATAGCGCTCGCCTTGGCGAGCCGTTCCAGCGGTTCGCCCTGGAGCATCTGGTCGACGGCGGAGCGGAGCGGGGCGGGAAGTTCCATGGGTGTCCTCAGCCGCGCCGCGCCGCCCATTCGGGGCGGAGAATGGACATCAGGAGGAAATCTGAGCGGCTGCCATCGGGCAGAAGAGCTGCCTGGCGCAACACGCCTTCCTGGATGAAGCCGATCTTGCGGTAGACCGCCTGCGCACGCAGATTGCCGCTCACCACGTCGAGCCAGAGGCGATGGGCATTGGTTTCGAGAAAGGCAAAGTCGACGGCACCGGCGAGCAGTTGCGTACCCACGCCCTTTTCCGGGCTCGAAACCGCGATGCGCTTAACGCAGGCATTGCCGTCGCGTCGGTTGACATCCATCAGGATGACGAAGCCGAGCGATTGGCCATCGTCACCTTCGCCAATCAGATGCGCAAACGAGTAGCTCGCAAGCTGCGCCCTGTGCTCGTCAACGCTATAGCGGCCGATGAACTGGTCATAGCCCGGCTTGCGCTCGGTCTCCATGATGAACGGGATATCGGCCTCCGTTGCACGGCGCAGGGATAGCGCCGTCACGGATCAGAACTCCACCGCTTCGACGCGCTTATCGACGAAGCGCAGGCCGACGCCGCCGGAGATCAACTTGAGCGCGAGATCGCCGAACAGCTCCTTGCGCCAGCCCTGGAGAGCGGCCACTTCGGCCTTCTCGCCCTCGGCTGCGATCTTTTCCAGGTCTTCGCTGTTGGCAATCACCTTGGAGGCGACGCCATGTTTTTCCGAGGTGAGGCGCAGCAGAACCTTCAAGAGTTCGACCGCCGACTGCGTGCCTTCGGGTGCATGCGCGTGACGTTGTAAATGCGGCATTTCAGACTTTGGAAGTGCAAGGGCCGTATTCACCTGTTCGATGATGGCGGCGCCTGAAGATGAGCGTTCCCAGCCCTTGGGGATGGTGCGCAGGCGTCCGAGCGCCTCCACGTCCTTCGGCTGCTGCTGGGCGATCTCGTAGATCGCATCGTCCTTCAAGACGCGCGAGCGCGGCACGTTGCGGGCACGCGCCTCGCGTTCGCGCCATGCGGCGACATATTGCATGACGGCGAGTTCCGTCGGCTTGCGCAGCCGCATCTTCAGCCGCTGCCAGGCCTGTTCCGGCGGCAGGTCATAGGTCTCGCGGGATTCGAGGATCGCCATTTCCTCGGTCAGCCATTCCGCACGGCCTTCCGCTTCCAGCTGACCTTTCAGCTTCAGATAGACATCGCGCAGATGGGTGACATCGGCCAGCGCATAATCGAGCTGCTTTTCGGACAGCGGACGGCGGCTCCAATCGGTGAAGCGCGAGGTCTTGTCGATATGGACGTTCTTCACCTTCTGCACGAGCTGGTCATAGGAGACCGAGTCGCCGAAGCCGCAGACCATGGCCGCAACCTGCGTATCGAAGATCGGATGCGGGATCAGGTCGCCGAGATGGAAGATGATTTCGATGTCCTGGCGGGCCGCATGGAAGACCTTCACGACGGCGGAATTGGCCATCAGCTCGAAGAAGGGCTTGAGGTCCAGGCCCTTGGCCATCGGGTCGACGATGTATTCGTGTTCCGGGCTCGCCATCTGGATGAGGCAGAGTTCCGGCCAGAAGGTCGTTTCGCGGAGAAATTCCGTGTCGATCGTGATGAAATCGGATTGAGCGAGGAGGCGGCAGGCCTCTTCGAGCGCAGCAGTTGTATCGATCATTTCGGCTCGGTCATGGAAACTAAAGGATCAACCTTAGTTTCCCTTCTGGCCTTCCTTGTCAATATGAACGACCGGGAAACGGGCCCTGTAAGCCCTCTTCAAAGGGTCAAGTCCCTTAATCGTCGGCTGAAACACCCTTCAGCGCCGCAATGTTCTGGCTGTGGACCGCCTCGTAGGGTGCGAAATAAGTAAGCGTTCCCGCAGCAAGTTCCGGTGCGATGAAGCTTTGAAGGCTCTCGGTCTCGAGCTCCGGATCATCCATACGGGCCAGCAGTCGGGTAAGATAGTCGCGCGTGGCCGTCACCAGCGACGGCGGATAGCCGCCGGATGCGATCACCTGCTCGTCGCCATGATTGGGCAGGATGCGGCTGAAATCGAGCTTCGCCAGTCGGTCGAGTTCGGCGATGTGCCGCGCCGTGTTGTCGGGCTCCGAGATGTAGGTGACACTGTCTTCCAGCGTGTCGCCGGCCAGCAGTACACCGAGATGCGGCAACAGCAGAATAGTCCCATCGGCACTGTGAATATCGAACTGCATCAGCGTCACCGTGATGTCGCCGACCTCAAGCGTCATCTTGCCCTCGAAGGTCTCTGTCGGCATGACGACCGGATTGATCGGCGGGTCCTTGGCAACCAGCACCTTGCGTTTCTCGATCAGCGTGTTGCGCGTCAGCTTGTTCGAGATGATCGGGCAGTCGATGAAGCCGGCATTGCCGGCAACATGATCGGTATGCCAGTGACTGAGCACGACCCGGATTCTGGTGACGCCGAGGCTGGAGAGGTGGCTGCGAATGGCACGCGCATGGTCGAAGGAGATATGCGTGTCATAGACCAGCGCCTCGCGCCCCGAGACGATTGCATAGCTTGCGACGCCGAGGCTATAGGCACCGTCGTCGAGCCAGTTCGGCTTGTCGGAATGCAGACGTTTGCCGAGGGTGCGTCCGTCGTAATAGGTATACAGCCCCGGATAGGGCTCGTGGATACGCATCGTCTCGGCAAGGCTCATGTCATGTTACTCGGAAATAGCCGGTCATCCCGGTCTTCTGGTGTTCGATGATGTGGCAGTGAAACACCCAGTCGCCCGGGTTGTCGGCCACCAGCGCAAGCTGGACCTTTTCATCCGGCAGCACAAGGTAGGTATCCGAGACCAACGGCTGCACCTGGCGTTTGTTGGACGCGACGGCCTTGAAGTTCATGCCATGCAGATGGATGGGATGCGCATGCGGCGTGACGTTCTCGACATTGAACAGGTAAGTGCGGCCTAACTTCAGCTCCGCGATCGGTGCGGTCGGATCAGGCGTGTCGCCGGGATAGGGCACCTTGTTGATCGCCCAGAAGGAATAGCCGAGCGTCCCGCAGATCGAATCGCGGGAAGCACTTTCGGCGGTGGCGCTGAGAAGCAGCGGGATTTCGGTAGCGTTGGAAAGATCGGCGTCCATGCCCGCGTTTTCCGCAAGCAGCCCGAGATCCCCGAGATCGCGCTTGAGCGATGAACCGACCGCCCTGAACCGCGCCACCACCTTCGCCGTCGAGGGCCTCACATCCTCCAGCGCCATCTCCGCACCCTCGCGGTCGGCGACACGAATGGCGAGATCCAGTCGCTGCCCCGGCGAGACGACGGCCATGTCGAGCGCCATGCGCTCGGGCACCGGATGCCCGTCGATCGCGATGATCTGGGCCTCGGCGCCTGCGAGCTTGAGATTATAGATGCGCGTCACATCGGCCGCGAGGATACGGACACGGACGAGGCCGCCGGTCGGAACGTCATAAACGGGCTCTTGCCGCCAGTTGGCGGTGCGCAGCGTCCCGAAGGTGCCGGTCTTCGCCGCATCGCGCGGCTTGAACGGTGCGATGAACTGACTGTCGCGGCCGAGGCGGAAATCCCTGAGGTTCAGCACCACCTCGCCATCGAAGACGGGATCGCGATCGTCTTCGACCACCAGCACGCCGGCAAGCCCGCGGCCCATCTGCGTTAGCGTGTTGCAATGCGGGTGATACCAGAAGGTGCCGGCATCCGGCGGCGAGAAGGCATAGTCGAAGCGGTCGCCGGTATAGACGTAAGGCTGGGTGACGAAGGGCACGCCGTCCTGATCGTTCGGCAGGCGGATGCCGTGCCAGTGGATGGTCGTCGGCTCGTCCAGCCGGTTAATGAGCCGCGCCTTGAAGGCGTCCCCGCGCTTGGCGCGCAGGATGGGCGGGGAGGGATCTGCAGACGGCTGCCCGGTCAGTGCATAACGCATCACGCCCCGCGTCGGCTGCTTTCCGTCGAGAGACACATCGCCGGTCAGCGCCTCGATCTCGATCGGGTCGCTGGCAGCCAACGCCTGGCTGAGACGCGGCATCACCGCAAGGCCTGTGCCGTATGCGCCAAGCACGGCTGCGGATTTGAGAAGGGTGCGTCTGGAAACAAAGGTCACGGTCGGAACTCTCGCTGAACGTCCCGTTTTTAAAGTTGAGCCGGGCGATCAGCAATAGCATCAGCCGTCCATGCTGTCGCAGGCCTGACGATGATCAGCTCAGCCGCCGTCCTTTTCGTTCGGCGGCGTCGCGAGCTTGCTGAAGAATGTCGAGGTGCGCAGCAGGCTGCGGAAACGCATGCGCCGCTTTTCGGTCGGCACTGCGTCGCGCACGCGAATGCGGGCGAGCGTATATGCCGCGAAAAACGTCAACACGACGATGACGTAAGCGAAGAGCGCATGCGGCCCAAAGGCCTCCATCAGGAAGGAGGCAATCAGCGGGCCGACGACAGCGCCGATCGACCAGAAGAACAGCGTGCCGGCGGAGACCAGCGCATGTTGGCCGGGTGCGGCATGGTCATTGGCATGCGCCGAGCACAGCGAATAGAGCGGCAGGGCAAAGGCGCCGAAGGCGAAGATGCCGATGAAATTGGCGATTTCGCTCTCACCCGCCAGGAAGGCGAGGAAGACTGAGGCGAGCAGGGCGCCGATCGTCGAGACGAGGATGATGACGCGGCGGTCGAGCTTGTCGGAGTAGTGGCCGAGCGGATATTGCAGCACGATTCCGGCAAAGATGCCGATGCTCATGAAGGTGGCGATCGCGGTTACCGACAGGCCGATGCCATCGGCATAGATCGGCCCCAGCGACCGGAAGCTCGAATTGGTGAGCCCGATGACGATGCAGCCAACGGTGGCGAGCGGCGAGACCGACCAGAGTACTTTGATGTCGAACTTCACATCCTTGGGCGGGGCAGGGCTCGACTTGTCGGCAAACGAGATCGGCACGAGCGAAAGCGACAGCGCCATGGCGATGATCGCGAAGAGATCGATGCCGCTGACCCCGAAGAGCGGGATCATATACTGCGCCGCCGTCACCGAGCCGAGATCGACGAAGCGATAGACGGAGAGCGTGCGCGCTCGCGTGGCATTGGTGACGCGGGCGTTCAGCCAGCTTTCGACGACGGCGAAGAGGCCGGCAAAACACACACCCTGCACGAGGCGCATCAGGAACCAGGAGATCGGATCGATCACCAGCACCATCATGATCGAGGCGGCCGAAGCGATGGCGGCGAGCGCCGAAAAGGCGCGGATATGCCCGATCGCCCGCATGATCTTGGTGATGTAAACGCAGCCGATGACGAAGCCGATGAAATAGCCGGCACCCACCATGCCAATGACCGAGGTGCTGAAACCCTCCTCGATGCCGCGCAGGGCGATGAACGTGCCCTGCAATCCGTTGCCGCCGATCAAGATGCCGGCGGTGATGAGAAGCGGGATGAGAGGGCGAATGTCGTGCATGTGAGGGCCTGCAGGCCGCGGCGAGGGCGAGTGATCGTTGAGTCGGCGCCGTGGCAGGTCCGAATTCCTAGACCTGTTTGGCGAGCGGCGACAGGCCAAAATCGCGGCCCGTCGCCATCCACCCGGATTTGACCGTCAAAGGAATGGTCGCCCCTGGACGGCCTGCACGAACGTGCCGCCGACCACGGCGATGGAGAGCACGGCGCCGAGTGCGATGCCCGGTCTGGCGAAGCGCGGCGCAAATCGATCCACGGCCAGTCCCAGGATCGGCAAGGCCTGCATGATGTGGGTGGCGAAGAAATGCGGCACCCGCAGATCGCCGCCAGTGCGCGACCAGCCGAACAGCGGCAGGCCGCCGAGGTCTGTCTTTGCCCCACCGACCCAATGACCGGGACCGCCGATCTCGCCGCTTCCGAGCGCGAAGGCGGTAAACAGGGTCGCCACGCTGCCGAGCACGAGACCCCAGCCGCCTCCGAGCCTGAGGCCGGCCGTCGCGGTTGGGCTTGGACGCAGCAGGATATAGATCCCGATCACTAGGCTCGACAGCACAAGCAGCGCCGCCCCTGCACCCATCACGCTATAGGCCATCGCCTCAAAGGGTGTGCTGTCGTTGAAATGCGAGGCGCGGCCACGTGCAGCCTGCAGCGTGATGTAGAGAATTTCGCCGCTCGCGGTGATGACGGCGACGAGGCTTGCCAGCCAGACGCCTCTGCCGGCCCGTGTTCTCGGCTCGATCAGCGGCAGGAGCAAAAGCAGGGTGCCGAGCATCATGGCCAGCGAAGCCTGGAATTTCAGCGGCTTGCTCCAGACGCTGATGTCTTTGATCAGCCTGTCGTCGAGACCGAGTGCAATGAGGCTCGGGATGGCGAGCGCCAGCTGCAAGCCGATGCCGACGATCAGCGCGCGGCGGGTTCTTTGTTCTGCAGCAGCGAGGTCCGGCGATGGCGCGAGCATGACGCTGTCGTTGAAGAGCATGGTCATCGGTCAGACCTTTCGGGGGATGAGCGCGGCTTCGGTCGCGCGGGTGAAATAAAAGAGCAGGAGGCCCAGCGGCCCGAACATGAAGGTCGCCACCAGCATCGGCGCCTGCAGCAGGCGATGGTAGCCACGCTTGTCGGCCTCGACGGCAATCCAGGTGCCGATGAAGAGGTCGAAGGCGAGGTAATGCACCCAGCCGGCGACAAGCACGGGATCGCTCATGAAGAGGGCCCGCACCTCCGCGATCGACCCGAAACCGCCGCCCTCGACGCGGAAGAAATAGACGAGGATCAGCACCGCATAGGTGAGCGACAGCGCCCCGATCAGGCCGAAACGGATGAATCCGATGAGGGCTGCCCAGCGCGGCGCGAGGATGAGCAGCAACCAGCCGGCCATGGCGGTGCTGCTGGTAATCGAAAACACGGTGTCGGGCGACATGGGGGGCCTCATCTTGACGGTGACAAGATAAGCATGAGGCATAACTTGGCAATGTCAAGATTGATTTTGACGGCGTGGATTCGAGCGGTTATGAAGGGGCATGGCAAGACAGAAATCCTATCACCATGGCGACCTGCGCCAGGCGCTGATCGGCACCGGGCTCGACATGCTCGAAGAGCAGGGCCTGGAGGGCCTGACGCTCCGCAAGCTCGCCGCCCGGGTCGGCGTGTCCCATGCAGCCCCCGAACATCATTTCCCGACCCTGCGCCACCTGATGACCGCCTTTGCCGTCGAAGGCTTCCGGCTGTTTGCCGCCTCGATGCGGCAGGCCATGGCGGCAGCCCCTGATGATCCGGCAGAGCAGCTACGCGCTGCCTCCCGCGGCTATCTGAACTTTGCCCGGGCCCGCCCGCATCTCTTCCGCCTGATGTTCACCGCAAACCGCCTCGACTGGGACGACCCGGCCATCGGCCCGCCCGCGAACGCCGCCCATGCCGTGCTCGAGGAGGTCTCGGCTCCTGTGGCGAAGCGCATGAAGCTGGATACGCCGGAGGGTAGGGCGGCTGTCGAGCAACTCGTCTGGTCACAGATCCACGGCCATGCGCATCTGATGATCGACGGCAAGCTGCCACCGGAGGGCGACGGCGGCACCGGCTGCGAGCCGTTCGTGGCGCCGCTCGATCTGGCGAGTGTGTTGTTGCCGGAGTGAGGGGGAAGAGGGCCGCTTTGCCCCAATTGCGGACATTCTTGGAGGCGTCGATGAAGGTACGCTTCGAAAGCTGTCATTCAATCAATTGCGCTGGTAACAGGATGAAATGGTGGGGTGAAAGCCCCCGGGCGTTTGGGCGGAAACAACAGAGACGAATAAGTGGTATTGCCCGACGGCACAAATGCCCAGTGAGACACCCAAGGGGAGAGGCATGACATCGAGGATCGTATCGGCGCTGCTGGGCACGGCGCTGCTGAGTTTGGCTGCGGCAGGTACTGCCCCAGCCGTGATCATTCTCGACAGCACTTGGGCCGATCAGGGCGGGGCGGCTGGTGCGGAAGGCGACGGATTTGGCGCCGCCAAGGCGCTGGCCATGGCGCCGCAATTTTGTGCCATCATGAGCTTTTTCGACGGCGAGCAGATTGGCGCCTCCGGCACCTGGATCGGCAATGACCAGGATGGTACGGCTTATGTGTTGACAGCGGCGCATAACTTCGGCGACGGCTATGACCCTGACACGTGGACCTATTACACCCGCGCTGGTGCCGAATTGACCGGCAAGGCCGTGCATATCCATCCCAATTACGACCCCAGCAGCGACGAAACGGCGGGCTACGACTTGGCCATCGTTGAATTGAACGGACCGGTAAAGGATTGCGATAGGCCGCCGCTCCTTTATGGCGGAGACGATGAACTGGGGCAACGCGCCACCATGGTCGGCTTTGGCTCGAGGGGCATCGGCTCGGTCGGCCAGGATGACAAATACTATACTAGCGAAGATGCCGCTGCGGCGCGCAACATCATCGACGTGGTCGAGGACCCGGCCCCTGACGGCAAAGGCGGCAATCAGTTGCTGATCGACTTCGACAGCGAGGACGGTTCCACCAATGTCTTCGAGGACGGAAGTTCCCTGCCGGTTGATCGATATGAAGGCGTGCTGGGCTCAGGTGACAGCGGCGGCTCGCTCTGGATCGAGACCGACAAGGGCTGGGCTATTGTCGGGGTCAACGGCTGGGGCGACGATGCGGTTTATGGTTCTACGGGCGGTTTTGGACGGATCAGCACGCAATCAGGCTGGGTAAAGTCCATCTTCGATGCGAATTTCACCAACGAGAAGACCCCGATGCGGCGAACGCCGCCTTCGGGCAGATAACGGCCATCGGCGGATCCAGCCGCTCGCGGCAATCCAGTCTTTTGGGTTCAAATTGCAGTCAATCGGCTGAAGTCCCTTCTACCAAACGCGTCCTTTGCCTCCCGTCAAATCCCGATGAAGCCTCGCCCCAACGCTACGCAGCCTTGACAAATCAGGCGCACCATGCGCTTTTCCGCCCGATTTTCTATCGGCTGGCCGTGTGCCGAAATCCGTGTCCGCCAGCCGTCTATCAGTCCAGGAAAGCACTTGATCATGCATCGTTACCGCAGCCACACCTGTGCCGCTCTTCGCAAGTCCGACGTCGGTCAGACCGTCCGCCTCTCGGGCTGGGTCCATCGTGTTCGTGACCATGGCGGCGTGCTCTTCATCGATCTGCGCGACCATTACGGCATTACCCAGGTCGTGGCCGATCCGGATAGCCCGGCTTTCAAGCTGGCTGAAACCGTGCGCGGCGAATGGGTCATCCGCATCGATGGCCTCGTCAAGGCCCGTTCGGAAGAGACCACCAACAAGGCCATGGCAACCGGTGAGATCGAACTCTACGCTCAGGAAATCGAAGTTCTCTCGGCTGCCAAGGAATTGCCGCTGCCGGTCTTCGGCGAGCCCGACTATCCGGAAGACGTGCGCCTGAAGTACCGCTTCCTCGATCTGCGCCGCGACACGCTGCACAAGAACATCGTCAAGCGCACGCAGATCATCTCGTCGATGCGCGCAGGCATGGCAGCCGCCGGCTTTGCCGAATATTCGACCCCGATCCTGACGGCCTCGTCGCCGGAAGGTGCGCGCGACTTCCTCGTGCCGAGCCGCATCCACGAAGGGAAGTTCTTCGCGCTGCCCCAGGCGCCGCAGCAGTACAAGCAGTTGCTGATGGTTGCCGGTTTCGACCGCTATTTCCAGATCGCGCCCTGCTTCCGCGACGAAGACCCGCGCGCCGACCGTCTGCCGGGCGAATTCTACCAGCTCGACGTCGAGATGAGCTTCGTCACCCAGGAGGATGTCTGGTCGACGATGGAGCCGATGATGACCTCGGTCTTCGAGCAGTTCGCCGAAGGCAAGCCGGTCACCAAGGAATGGCCGCGCATCCCTTACGACGTCGCGATCCGCAAATATGGCTCCGACAAGCCGGACCTGCGCAACCCGATCGTCATGGAAGGCGTCACCGACCACTTCCGTGATTCCGGCTTCAAGGTCTTCGCCGGCATGATCGCGTCCAATCCGAAGGTTGAGATCTGGGCGATCCCCGCCAAGACCGGTGGTTCGCGCGCATTCTGCGATCGCATGAACGCATGGGCGCAATCGACCGGTCAGCCGGGCCTCGGCTATATCTTCTGGAAGGAAGAGGACGGCAAGATCGCCGGCTCCGGCCCGCTCGCCAAGAACATCGGCGAAGAGCGCACCGAAGCCATCCGTCAGCAGCTTTGCCTCGAGCCGGGTGACGCGGCCTTCTTCGTCGCCGGCGACCCGGCCAGGTTCTACAAGTTTGCCGGTGAAGCACGCACCCGCGCTGGCGAGGAACTGAACCTCGTCGATCGCGACCGTTTCGAAATGTGCTGGATCGTCGACTTCCCGTTCTACGAATACAACGAGGAAGAAAAGAAGATCGACTTCGCCCACAACCCCTTCTCGATGCCGCAGGGCGGTCTTGAAGCGCTGGAAAGCCAGGATCCCCTGTCGCTCAAGGCCTATCAGTATGACGCGGTCTGCAACGGCTTTGAAATCGCTTCGGGCTCGATCCGTAACCAGTCGCCGGAACTGATGGTCAAGGCCTTCGAGAAGGTTGGCCTGTCCAAGGACGATGTCGAAGAACGCTTCGGCGGCATGTACCGCGCCTTCCAGTATGGCGCCCCTCCGCATGGCGGCTGCGCCTTCGGCATCGACCGCGTTGTCATGCTGCTCGTCGGCGCGAAGAACCTGCGCGAAATCTCGATCTTCCCGATGAACCAGCAGGCCCAGGACCTTCTGATGAACGCCCCGTCGCCGGCAACGCCAGCCCAGCTGCGCGATCTGGCCCTGCGCGTCGTGCCGCAGCCGAAGAAGGACTGATACGCCTAAGGGATCTGGATATGACGAAGGCCGGGAGCGATCCCGGCCTTTTTCGTTGATCTCACTGCCACGAAAAAGCCCGGCCGCTTTCGCGGGCCGGGCTTCTGTTTAGTTCGATAACGATCAGTCGTTGGCGGTGACCTTCAGGCCGATCAGGCCCGGAATGGTTTCCGGCGCGCCCATGGCGGCACCCATGATCATCGGGAAGGCGACAGGGTTGGCAGGGGCCGCAGCGATCGTCAGCGCCTTCGGATCGTCGATGTAGGTGTTGACGGCGGCGGAGATTTCGTTCTGGATCGCGCCGAGCTTGGCCTGGGCGAGCAGGATCGGAACCATGCCCTTGACCATCTGCGCCATCTGGGCGCCGTCTGCGCCGTTGCTCTTGCCGGCATAGTCGAGGCCGCGCTTGGTAATGCCGGCATCCTCGAAGCGGATCTGGGCGTCGACCAGCGTCATCTGCTGCACGAGGCCGAGCATGGCCAAGCCCGCGGCCTGCTGGGCCTGCTCGTTCTGCGGCTGCGCCTGCATCATGCGGGCCTGTTCCTGCATCTGCTTGACGAGATCGAGCGTGTAGCCTGACATCGAGAAGGCGAGGGAGAGCTTGCCGACATTGGCGAAATCGATCGAGTAGTCCTCGATGTCGATCGTGCCGCTTTCGACTTCCCAGCTGCCGGACATGTTCATGCTGCCGTCGAGCGTGGTGAGGCCGAGCGCTTCGATCTGTGCCTTGGTTTGCGGGTCCTCGACGGTGCTGAGGTCGGCCTTCACGCCGGTGACGTTGCCTTCGAAGGTGATGGTGCTCTCGTCGTCCGACAGGCCCATCGTGCCGACCGCTTCCGCCATCGAGAACACCTGCTTCCCGTCAACGGTCACTTCGACCGGGCCGCTATGGGCTTCTTCGTAGAACATCAGCGAATCAATGCCCTCGGCATTGGCGTCGCCGGGCACATAGACGCCGGCCAGATAGAGATCCTGAACCTTGAAAGTCGACGTCTCCTCGGTGACATTCACCTCGGGGAATTCGACGCGTTCGATGAAATAGGCGCCGCCTTCTTCCTCGGTCACGCCTTGCAGCGTCAGTTCTTCAAGCATCAGGGGCTTTTCAGCCGTCGCGCCTTCCACCCCAAGCTTCAGACCCTTGAAGACAACGTTCGATCCATCGACCTCGACGTTCTCAGCTGTGATGTTGCTGCCACCCGTCGCGAAGGCAGCATTGATCTTCTTCAACAAATCCTGCCCGTCCAGCGCAAAGGCAGGACCGGCGAAGACTGTGAGCGCAGCGCTCGCGAGCAGAAGTCGGGTGGAGCGGTACAGGGTCATGAGAAGGTCCTTCGTGCTGGTTCCGCGGGAGGTGCGGACAAAATTGGTCGGCGATATTTATAAGTGGGATTGAAAAAACGTCCACCGGTTTTCGCCATAGCCTGATGCAGCAAGATTGCGGCGTGATGGCGATCACATCGCCTTAATCCACAGGCAGAATCCCCGGATTCCTTGCTGTTGCGGGTCTTCTCCGATAGGGGAAACCCATGGGGACAAATCAGCTTCCGCCCGATGAGGGTGGCGATCACATTCTTCCGGTCGACCTGAAGGCGGCGCTCGAAGAGCGCTATCTCGCCTATGCCTTGTCGACGATCATGCACCGCGCGCTGCCGGACGTCCGCGACGGCCTGAAACCCGTGCATCGCCGCATCATCCACGCGATGAGCGAGATGGGCATTCGCCCGAACTCGGCCTTCAAGAAATGCGCCCGTATCGTCGGCGACGTCATTGGTAAGTTCCACCCGCATGGCGACCAGTCGGTCTATGACGCCTTGGTGCGCCTCGCGCAGGATTTCTCACAGCGCTATCCGGTCGTGGACGGGCAGGGGAACTTCGGCAATATCGACGGCGACAGTGCCGCTGCCTATCGTTACACCGAAGCACGCATGACCGATGTCGCGGCGCTTCTGCTCGAAGGCATCGACCAGGATGCGGTCGATTTTCGTCCAACCTATAACGAGGAAGACGACGAGCCGACGGTTCTGCCGGGTGCCTTCCCGAACCTGCTCGCCAACGGCGCCTCGGGCATCGCGGTCGGCATGGCGACGTCCATTCCTCCGCACAACGCCCATGAGCTCTGCGACGCGGCCCTCTACCTGATCAAGAACCCCGGCGCGCCCGTCGAGGAACTCCTGGCAGATCCCGCCCATCCGGAACGCGGCGGCATCGAAGGTCCCGACTTCCCGACTGGTGGCGTGATCGTCGAAAGCCGCGCCTCGATGCTCGAAACCTATCGCACCGGTCGCGGTGGTTTCCGCGTCCGTGCCAAATGGGAAACCGAAGACCTCGGCCGCGGCGGCTACCAGATCATCGTCACGCAGATCCCGTTCCAGGTGCAGAAGTCGCGCCTGATCGAAAAGATCGCCGAACTGCTGATCGCCCGCCGCCTGCCGCTCTTGGAAGACGTGCGCGACGAAAGCGCGGAAGACGTTCGCCTCGTGCTCGTGCCGAAGAGCCGCACGGTGGATGCGACGCTCTTGATGGAATCGCTCTTCAAGCTCACCGAGCTCGAAAGCCGTATTCCGCTCAACATGAACGTGCTGTCCCAGGGCAAGGTACCCAAGGTCATGGCCCTCAATGAGGTGCTGACCGAGTGGCTCGCCCACCGCAAGGACGTACTCATCCGCCGTTCGAAGTTCCGTCTGGCCGCCATCGACCGGCGCCTGGAAATCCTCGGCGGGTTGCTGATCGCCTATCTCAACCTCGACGAGGTGATCCGGATCATCCGAGAGGAAGACGAGCCGAAGCCTGTCCTGATCGCCAAGTGGGATCTGACCGACAATCAGGCCGAAGCCATCCTTAACATGCGGCTCCGCAACCTTCGCAAGCTCGAAGAGTTCGAGATCCGCAAGGAGCATGAGGCGCTCTCGGCCGAGAAGGCGGAAATCGAATCCCTACTCGCCTCCGATGACAAGCAGTGGCAGACCGTCGCCTGGGAAATCGGCGAGGTGAAGAAGAAATACGCCAAGGCGACCGAGCTCGGCCGCCGCCGCACCGTCTTCTCCGACGCTCCGAGTGCGGATGTCGAAGCGATCCAGCAGGCGATGATCGAAAAGGAACCGATCACCGTCGTCATCTCCGAAAAGGGCTGGATCCGCGCGCTCAAGGGCCACATCTCCGAGACCTCGTCGCTGACCTTCAAGGAAGGCGACGGATTGAAGGTGGCCTTCCCGGCCCAGACGACGGACAAGATCCTGCTCGTGACCACGGGCGGCAAGGTCTACACGCTCGGCGGTGACAAGCTGCCCGGTGGCCGTGGCCACGGCGAGCCACTGCGCATCATGGTCGACATGGAAAACGATCAGGACGTGCTGACCGCCTTTGTTCATGATGCGAGCCGCAAGCTGATCTTCGTCTCTACCGCTGGCAACGGCTTTATCGTGCCGGAAGGCGAGGTTGTCGCCAACACCCGCAAGGGCAAGCAGGTGATGAATGTCGGCATGCCTGATGAGGCAAAGCTCGTGGTCCCCGTCAGCGGCGATCATCTGGCGGTCGTTGGCGAAAACCGCAAGCTCGTGGTCTTCCCGCTGACCCAGATCCCGGAAATGACCCGCGGCAAGGGCGTGCGCCTGCAGCGCTACAAGGATGGCGGCATTTCCGACGTCAAGTTCTTCGCGATCGCAGACGGTCTGACCTGGGCCGACAGTGCCGGACGCACTTTCACCAAGACGAAGGATGAACTCGTCGAATGGCAGGGTGATCGCGCCTCGGCCGGCCGCCTTGTCCCGAAGGGTTTCCCGCGCAGCGGCAAATTCTCGGGCTGATCCCAAGGCCTTCACACAATGACAGCCGGTCGCCTCGCGGCCGGCTTTTGTCTGTCAGCCGCGTTCCCAGATTGACCAGACCCCCATCAACGTCGCTGCATTGCCGAGAATGAAGTGCGAGACGATGGGGCCGGCGAGGTTGCGATACTTCAGGTGCAACCAGCCCCAGACGATGCCGGAGACGAGGGCGACCACGGCGAGCGACTGGGAATAGTGCAGATGCAGGGTGGAGAAGATCAGCGAGGTGATCACGATCGCCGACATCGGGCGGGTCTTGCCCGGCATCAGATCGGCAATTGCCGTCAGCAGCACCCCGCGGCAGATCCACTCCTGGAGCGGTACGACGATGATGTAGGTGTAGACGGTGATCGTCACCAGCTTCGGGTCGATCACAGGCGTTCCCTGAAGCTCGGGATAGAGAAGGGTGCGGAAATAGGCCATGGCGGCCAGAGCGACGGCGCTGATGGTCAGTCCCATGCCAATCGACTTCCAGATATTCTCCATCCGGATGCCCATGTCGTGTCGCGTCAGACCGCAGCGCACGGTCAGTCCCCAGATGACGAAGGCGCCCCAGACTTCCATGACGCGTGAGGTCCAGAACATCACCTGTGACTGATGGGTTAGCTTCAGGTTGGTCAGGATGAGGCTGTTCACGAGGGCGTAGATGTTGATCATCAGAACCATGGTGACGAAGAGGAAGGCCAGCGCGTGATAGCGCCGGTCAGCCTCTTCGAGCGCTACGAACTGCTGTCTGAGCTTGCCATAGCTTGCTGACAACTGGGCATAGATCTTGCGGAAGAAGAGGGTGCCAAGTTCGGGTCGATCGCTGAGAAACTCGCGATACTGCGAACGGTCGATTGTCCAGCCACGCACCGGTGTCAGCGTTCTGGCCGAAGCGCTGCGCGGATCGCCGCTGATCAGCCCCAATTCGCCGATCAAGGAGCCTTCACCGGCGATCGCCAGAATGCTGCCGCTCTCCTCGTCATAGACCTCGATCTCGCCTTCAGCGATCAGGATGGCGAAGCTGCTATCGTCTCCCTTGCAGAAGAGGATCGTACCGGCTTCATGGTGCACCACATCGACATGGCTGCGGAAGGCATCGAGATAGCTATCGCTCACCTTGATGGAGGTGTCTTTCAGCAGCTTCTCGGCAAAATCAGGCTGTCCGGCCGATTGCGTTGCGTCGACCGTGCTCATGCGTGTATCCGTCCAGATTGGAATTTGGCCGGATACTACTGATTTCGTTCAGGAAACGCAGAGGTGCCGATCGTCCAATTCTGGGGTCAATCAGCACGCGCCCTCAAAGACCGGACACGCTCGCCAGTCGCGGAAAGGACTTGATCTTGACTTCGTCGATTGGCACGGGGCGGCCAAGATAATAGCCCTGTCCGAGTTCGATCCCGAGTTCGTGCATAAGCTCGACATGGTCGGCCGTCTCCAGGCCCTCGATCAGGATCTTCAGGCCGCGATTGCGGATGAGACGGATGATGTCCTCGAGCATGGCGCGCCCTGCTGGACGGCGGGCGTCCTGCAGGAAGGACCGGTCGATCTTGACGGTGTCGAAGGGGAACAGGCGCAGCCAGGAGAGGCCGGCAAAGCCCGTGCCGAAGTCGTCGAGCCAGATGCGGATCCCGAGCGCCTGCAGATCGGTGATGCAGCGGATGACATCCGACTGCCCCTCCATGTCGATGCCTTCGGTGATTTCGAAGGCAAGCTGTGAACCGGAGACACCGGTCTCTTCGAGGATCGTCGAGACGGCCAGCGCAAAGCCACGGGACTTGAGCTGGATCGCCGAGACGTTGACGCTCGCCATCGGCGCGATCCCGGTCGCCAGCACTTCCGTGCAGGCCCGGCGGATCGCCCAGAGGCCGAGATCGAGGATGGCGCCCGTCCGCTCGGCGACGGGAATGAACTGGGCCGGCGACAGTGGCGTGCCGTCGACCATCTTCATGCGCATCAGCGACTCGACCGCTTCGATGCGTCCTGTGCGCAGGTTCTGGATCGGCTGATAGACCAGATGCACGAGGTCGTTCTTGACCGCCATCCTGAGCGTCGCCGCTATATTCTCATTGTCGTCGCCGGTCAGCGGATCGTTCGGATTGAACAGCCGGATGCAGTTTCTGCCATTTGCCTTGGCAGAATAGAGCGCCCGGTCCGCCTCGTTGATGATGCGTTCGAGCTTGGGGCCGCTCTGAGGGCGCGTGTACGAGGCGCCGACACTCACCGTCACTACCGCCTGGCCATCACGCCGCTGGTCGTGGACGAGATGCAGTCCCTCGACGGCACTGCGGATGATCTCGCAGAGCGCCATGACCTGATCGCGGCCCGTGACGCGTGACAGCACGATAAACTCTTCGCCGCCGTAACGGCCGACCGATGCATTAAGCGGCTTCAGCGTGTCGTTGAGCACGCTTGCGACCAGGATCAGGCAGCGGTCACCGGCCTGATGGCCATAGAAGTCGTTGTATTTCTTGAAGAAGTCGACATCGACCAGGATCGCCGCAAAGGCCTTGCCTTCGTTCTGCCAGTCGTTCCAATAGTCGCGAAGACGCTTGTCGACAGCGCGGCGGTTTTCCATCCCGGTGAGGTAATCGGTGTTGGACAGGCGCTCCAGAGCTACCCCACGTTTCTCAGCCTCACTGTGCTGGTGGGCGGCTTCCACCGCATTGAGAAAGACGTTGTAGCGTTCCTCATTAAGTTTCCAGTTCACATAGGACGTGAAGAGGAAGCAGGATGTGTAGAACAGGATGACCACCACGGTCTGTTCCAGCGTCAACGCCGGTGCATGCAGCATGCTGTAGAGGAAGATGACGAGGATGGTCGCCGACGTCAGAACCGAGAGGCGGAAGACGAGGTTGAAGAACAGGTTGGCACTCATCATGAAGATTGTGCCGAACAGCATGTAATAACGGAATGCATCTTCAGACGTGGTGTAGGTCGCCGGAATAAGCCAGGCAACGTATCCGACGACGACAGTTGCGGCGCAACTGAGATCGACCCAATGCAGGCCGACCCGCCGCGCCACGCAGACTTCCATGACCGAGATGGCGAGGATCGCCGCGATCAGTCGCGCCGTAACCGTCTCGAAGGCCACATCCGGCAACAGGAAGGCATCCGTGACGCCGAAGAGAAGGTAGACGAGCGCGGCAAGCCACAGACCCTGGCGTGTCTGGCGCAGTAGGGTCATGCCTCGGTGCGTCTGATACAGCGCATTGAGAGCAGGGGTGGTGAGCGTTTTGACGTCGATTGCAGGCGGGCTGTAGCTGGAGCCGTCTGTCCACACGGCGTCAGCTGTAGACCCGCTGTGCATGCGCGAGTTTGTTTCGCGATTCCCGCGCACTGGGTTCTTGATGACCCGATCCATCACGACTCCATCGTCACCGCGCATGTCACGCGCCCGTCTACACTAGCTCGCTCACGTGTTAACTATGTTTTAAAGTCTGATTAAAATCGGAGTGCACTTATTGCCGTCCGCGATTATGGTTTACAAAGAATTAATGTGAGTTTTGACTAAATAAGGAGCGAAGTGTGAGTGATCTAAAGATTGCATTCGACGGACAGAGCCTCATCACGCCGGACTCTATTGCGGCGACGGTGTTTTCGACTTCGGTCGATGCCACTGATAAGGATCTTGCGCTGGCACGTGCCGAAATGGCACTTCACCTGCGTGTCGCAGAACAGCAGTTCGATCAAAAGACCGCGGTTGGCCAGATCATGCTGCGCTTGCTGACCGGCCTCCACGAGATCCGCAACAAATTTTCTCCGAAGGTCTGGGAACAGCTCATCCCGGTGGCCCAGAACCACGCCATTGCCCGGCATTTCCACGAAGATCCGTTCACCCGCTGGTCTTTCGAAAAGCCGCGCGGCTATTCAGGCGACGCTGGTCTCCTTGATTTCATCTACGGCCATCCGTCCGTCCAGTCGATGCTCGATGCCGCAAGCCCGATGGGCAAGGAAGTCCATGCCTTCACCAGCCAGTCGCCGGCATGCGTGGCCGTCCGTGAACGCCGCGATCTGCTCGCTCAGTTCGTTGACGACGTCGCGTCTTCCCGCGGCGGAGAGGCTGAAATCCTGACGATCGCGGCCGGTCATTTGCGTGAAGGCAGCATGTCGCAGGCCCTGAAGGACAAGGCGATCAAGCGGTGGATTGCGCTGGATCAGGATCCGATGAGCGTTGGCGCCGTCGCCAGCGAATTCGCCGGGACTGCGGTTGAAGCGGTCAATGGCTCGGTGCGTACGGTGCTGACCCGCGCACAGACGCTCGGAACCTTTGACTTCGTCTATGCCGCCGGTCTCTACGACTACCTCGCCGACGAAGTTGCCATCAAGCTCTCGCAGCGCTGCCTGCAGATGCTGAAGCCGAACGGCACCTTCCTGTTTGCGAACTTCTCGCAGGAAGTGCCGGATGACGGCTACATGGAAACCTTCATGAACTGGGCCTTGTTGCTGCGTTCGGAAGAAGACATGTGGCGCATCATGCGTGCGACGACAGAAGGCCTCGACGTCGAGTGCTCGCTGCGCTTCGGCCAGAACAAGAACATCGTCTACGGTATCATCCGCAAACTGTCCTGATATGAGACAGCCCTTCGCAGCGTTTCAGCTGCGAAGGGCTGACCTGTCCCGAAACGGGACCGTGCGTCCCACGACTTTTTCTGGCTTCAGCCCTCGGAATCGAGGGGGAAACGTGTCCAGCCCTGGTTCATCAGGTGTTCCTGCGGCTGGAAGCGCGTCTTGTAGCCCATCTTCTTCGAGCCCTGCACCCAGTAGCCGAGATAGACATGCGGTAGGCCGAGCGCCTTGGCCCGGCGAATGTGGTCTAGTACCATCATCGTGCCGAGTGACCGCTTTTCCATTTCCGGATTGTAGAACGAATAGACCATCGAAAGCCCGTCGCTCATCAGATCCGACAGCGCAACCGCGATCAGTTCTCCGCGCGGCTGGGCCGAAATGCCATCGCCGGGTGCGCGCAGCCGGTATTCGATGACCCGCGTCTGCACATGGCTGTCCTCGACCATGATCGCATAGTCGAGCGCCGACATGTCCGACATGCCGCCGTTCTGATGCCGATGATCCAGATAATGGCGGAAGAGAGAGAATTGCTCCGTCGAAGGCTGGGCCGGAAAGACGGTGGACACCAGGTCCGCATTGGCGGCCTCGACGCGTTTGAAGCCACGGCTCAGTTCGAACTCATTGACCAGCACCCGGACCGACACACAGGCGCGGCAGGATTCGCAGGCCGGGCGATAGGCGATATTTTGAGAGCGACGGAAACCGCCTTGCGTCAGAAGATCGTTCATCTCCGTCGCACGCTGCCCCACCAGATGGGTGAACACCTTCCGCTCCATCTCTCCCGAAAGATACGGGCACGGCGCAGGCGCCGTCAGATAGAATTGCGGGGAGGGGCTGGTCTGCGTGTTCATATGCGGATGAAGAGAATCCTTTGGCGTGACCTGTCAGGAGTAGGATGGCGCAAGAATGAAAAAGGTCAACACTCCGGCGAGACGCCGGAGTGCATTGTCTCGGATGACGCGCCGAGCGTGATCAGTAGGTTCGTACCGCAGCCGTGCCGAGCAGCAGGTCGTGCACCAGGCGCGAACGCTCGATGAACAGGCCGGCGAGAAGCACGAGCGGCGTCAGCACGGAGTTGAGGATCCAGAACAGCGCGAGGTGGGCGATCGCCGTGACGAAGTCGATCTTGCGACCATCGAGGCGGACCATGGCGATGCCCATCATCCGCATGCCTGGTGTCGCCTGCGACACGCCGCCCACAGACATGCCGAAATAGAGACCGGCCACGACGAAGAACAGGATCGGATAGAGCAGCCAGCCGAGGCCGAGCGTCAGGATGCCCAAAAAGAACACGACCACGGCCGCCGGAATCCACAGGAGGCCGATGAACAGGTAGTCGACAAGGAAGGCAAAGACGCGCCGCGAAAGCACGCCGCTATAGGCGCGCCAGTCTTCGGGGGCGGCATAGGACGAGTTGCTGTCGAGGCTCATGGCGGGCTCCTTTGAGGTTGTGCCTCAGATATGGGGAGCCCGATGCCGAATACAATAATCCGTGAACCTCAGCGCTGTTTCGCCAGAAGACGTGCCACTTCGGGCGCGAAGTAGGTGAGGATCCCATCGCAGCCGGCCCGCTTGAAGCAGAGCAGCGTTTCCAGCATGGCGCGCTCGCCGTCAATCCAGCCGTTGGCGGCGGCAGCCTTGATCTGGCTGTATTCGCCGGAGACCTGATAGGCGAAGACCGGAAGCCCGAAGCTTTCCTTGAGGCGCCAGCAAACGTCGAGATAGGGAAGGCCAGGCTTGACCATCAGCATGTCGGCGCCTTCCTCGACATCGAGCGCTGCATCGCGAACCGCTTCGGTGCCGTTGGCCGGATCGATGTAATAGGTCTTCTTGTCACCCTTCAAAAGCCCGCTGGTCGAGATCGCCTCGCGATAGGGGCCGTAGTAGCAGGAGGCGAACTTGGTGGCATAGGACATGATGCCGACGCTCTGGTGACCGGCGGCATCCAGCCCACGGCGGATCGCACCGATACGGCCATCCATCATGTCGGAGGGGGCAATGATGTCAGACCCGGCATCGGCCTGGGCAACAGCGGCGCGCACCAGCTGGTCGACCGTCTCGTCATTGACAATCTCGCCGTCGCGCAGGATGCCGTCATGGCCGTGGCTGGTAAAGGGATCGAGCGCCACATCGGTGATCACGCCGATATTGGGAACCGCCTTCTTGATCGCAGCTGTCACCTGATTGAGGAGGTTGTTGCTCCTCAACACTTCCGAGCCAGTCTGATCGCGCAACGCCATTTCCACATTCGGGAAAGTCGCGAGTGCCGGGATGCCGAGGTCGGCCGCTTCCCTTGCCGCCTCAACCGCCTTGTCGACGCTCATCCGGAAAACGCCGGGCATTGCCGCGATCGGATCCAGGATGTTCGATCCCGGCACGATGAAGATCGGCCAGATCAGGTCATCGACCGTCAGGCGGTTTTCCAAAACCATGCGGCGCTGCCAGTCGGCCTTGCGCAGGCGGCGCATGCGCCGGTGGCCGGTGACGTCGTCTACCTGATGTGTCTTGTCCGTCATGATCGCGATCCTTCGTCTCTGTCCGGCTGCTGATTAGCACGCCGACCGGGGCTTGCAAAACGGAAGCCTGACGGCGGGTGATCTACGTCTTTCGAGAATGGCTCGGCAGGGGCGATGACATCAGCAGGGGAGGGCGCCGCAGCCGCGCTGGCGGAGGCATTGTCGCCAGCCTATCCTCTTATCCATGGAAGCTGATTCGTCGCAGACACCCATTCGCAGTCTCACCGAGACCATCTTCGTGCTCTTTCTGCGCGTGGTGGCGCTCTCCTGCCTGTGGTTCGGTCTGCAGTACTGGGCGCTCCTCGTCGGCTATAGCCAGAACGGGCTGGGGCGTTTCGATCTCCTTTCCGCTCCGTGGCGGGTAGCGGCCACAGGGCTTGCGGTCGTATTTCCGGTCGCGGCCCTCGGGCTTTGGGTCGCGGGCTCCTGGGGCCCGGTCATGTGGCTGCTTGCGGCAGGGGGGCAAATGCTGATGTTCACCGTCTGGCCGGAGATCTTCGGCCGCAACACGCTCGCCGTCACCATGCATTCCGCGGTCTTCGTCGTCTTCGTTCTTTTCCGCCTGGCGTTGTGGCTCGAAGGGAGACACAAGCAGGAGCGTATAACGGTTGATTTACCCTGATCGCAGGCTGGGCTTTAGTAAGCCTCTGTTAAGCCTGCGTTTTAAATAGAATTTTATGCGCATTGGATACGGTCCTCACCAAGGCGGGAGAAAAAACCAACACCGCCAAACAAAACAGTGAGGCAGACCGATATGAACACCAAGCTCAAGCCGCAGCCAGCCACTCTCGACCCGCAGGAAGAAGCGATCCGTTCGCTCTACCTCGAATCCCTCCACCTCGTCGAGCGTCTTCACCGCCGCCTTCTCGACGTCATCAAGGACGAGTTCGACCGCAAGGGTCGCTCCGACATCAACGCCGTCCAGGCGCTCCTGCTCTTCAACATCGGCAATTCGGAACTGACCGCCGGTGAACTGCGCTCGCGTGGTTACTACCTGGGCTCGAACGTCTCCTACAACGTCAAGAAGCTCGTCGATCTCGGCTTCATCAACCACCAGCGCTCGCGCGTCGACCGTCGCTCGGTCCGCATCAGCCTGACGGATGCCGGCCAGGAGATCGCAGAGACTGTTGCCAAGCTTTACGAGCGCCACATCGGCTCGATCCAGAAGGTCGGCGGCATCGGCACCGACGAGTTCACGCAGATGAACAAGCTTCTGCAGCGCCTCGACCGCTTCTGGAACGACAGCATCATGTACCGCCTCTGATCCACCAGAGGCTACGCGACATCCACGCATTTCCTCCAGTCATGCGGTGGCATTGAGAAGGCGCTAGGTCGCGGGTTTCAACCTGCACCGTAGCGCCTTGTCTCGTTTTGGGTTAGTCCCCCGTTTCTCGACCTCAGTTCCGTAATCAGAAACGCTGTAGGCGCCACCGTGTAGCCGCGCTCAGCAAAGAACCGTTTTACCCGGATTATGTACTTGGGTTTGGGAACCGTATTGTATCGCCCCGCGACCTCTGTGACCTCACGGCCCACAATCAAAATGTTGGCTCTCGGTTCGTTGAGCGAGTTGCGGAGGGAATAGATGGTGTGCGGCCCGTCGTAAAACATTCCGACGCAATTACCCATCAAACCGCCTTCGCGTTGATAGTCGAATTTGGTCAGTAGTTCGACGATGCGCCACCCATCCTCAAAGCTGAACACCACCACACTGTCATCGACCTCATCCATAAAAGCCTCCCGCAAATCACCGCTCATATCCGAGGGAATCAGCAAATCCGCGCGCGAGCAAGCGGCCTGAACGATGTCTCGACGACGATCTTTGGACGGGGCTTCCTGTCGCCGACAGCCGCGGATTCGATCTACACACTCCCGTGACGCAACCCTTGGTGACACGAATTGGCCATATTGATATGGGACCGCCGAGACTAGGTACGGAGGTGCGTCGATAGCCTCCGATCGACCCCGAAATGGATGTCCCTGCCTCTCTGGCTGCGCTTTGTTAACCATGGCGCGGTATGCGTTTGGGACAGGTTCAGGATGAAACGGTAGGAAATATGTCCAAGACGTCTGGAATTGTTGCTCTCTCGCGCCGCTCTCTGCTGCGTGGTGCCGCCGCTGCTGGTGCTGCTGCATTCACCGGGCAGGCGCTGGCGCAGGATGCGGTCAATGACTTGATCAATGCACCGCGTCGCGGCAACTGGGACGACCAGTTCGATGCCCAGGCGTCGCGCACGGTGGCAGCCGTCTCGTCGAACACGCCGATGCTGAGTGCCGGCAATCTCGTCAACATGCAGCAGGCGATCGGCCAGTATCAGATGATCGTCTCGAACGGTGGCTGGCCTATGGTCAACGCACCTTCGGCGCTGCGTATCGGCGCCACGGACTCCTCCGTCCAGAGCCTGCGCCAGCGTCTGATGATCGCAGGCGACCTGCCGCAGGAAGCCGGCATGTCCAACTCCTACGATTCCTACGTCGAAGGCGCGGTCAAGCGCTTCCAGGCCCGTCACGGTCTGCCGGAAGATGGTGTTCTCGGCGAATTCACGGTGAAGGCGCTGAATGTCGGCGCCGATGTCCGCCTGAACCAGCTCAACACCAATCTGGTGCGCCTGCAGTCGATGTCCGGCGATCTCGGCCGTCGTTACGTCACGGTCAACGTTCCCGGGGCCTCCGTCGAAGCTGTCGAGGACGACCGCGTCGCGCTGCGCAACACCGCCGTCGTCGGCCGCATCGACCGCCCGACCCACATGATCAATTCGAAGATCTACCAGGTCATCCTCAACCCCTATTGGACGGCGCCGCGCTCGATCATCGAGAAGGACATCGTCCCGCTGATGCGCAAGGATCCGACCTATCTGACGCGCAACGCCATCCGCCTGCTCGACGGCAACGGCAACGAAGTGCCGCCGGAAACCGTCGATTGGAATGCAGCGAAGGCGCCGAACCTGATGTTCCGTCAGGACCCCGGCAAGATCAACGCCATGGCCTCGACCAAGATCGACTTCCACAATCCGCACAACGAATACATGCATGACACGCCCCAGCAGGGCCTGTTCAACAAGCTGATGCGGTTTGAATCCTCGGGCTGCATCCGCGTGCAGAACGTGCGCGACCTCGTCACCTGGCTGCTGCGCGACACGCCCGGCTGGTCACGTCAGGAGATCGAGCGCGTTATCACGACCCGCCAGAACAACCCGATCAAACTGGCGGAAGAAGTGCCAGTTTACATCGTCTACATCAGCGCCTGGTCGACCCGCGACAACATCGTCCAGTTCCGCGACGACATCTATCAGAAGGACGGCGATGCGCAGCTGGCCCTCCAGGCCAATATCGGCGTCGAGCAGTTCGCAGGCTCCGTGGACGAAGACTTCGTTCCGCTGCAATAAGGGCCTGTGCCGCACTGGACGAATCCCAAGCCGCGCCTCGTGCGCGGCTTTTCTTTTTCGGGGGCTGCGGCCATTCGCCTCCGCGCGTCAATTGATCTGCAAATGTCGCTCTCCGTATTGCTCTCGTGACTGCGGAAGTTTAAGACCCCACAGCATCAAACGCTTTTGAGGAGCCAGCGATCATGTCGAACAACGATGCCTTCTTTTCTCGTTCTCTCGCCGATAGCGACCCGGATATTTTCGGCGCGATCGAGAAGGAGCTTGGTCGCCAACGGCACGAGATCGAACTGATCGCCTCTGAAAACATCGTCTCGCGCGCCGTGCTCGAAGCCCAGGGCTCGATCATGACCAACAAGTATGCAGAAGGGTATCCGGGCAAGCGCTATTACGGCGGCTGCCAGTTCGTCGATATCGCGGAAGAACTCGCGATCGATCGCGCCAAGAAGCTCTTCGGCGTCAACTTCGCCAACGTCCAGCCGAACTCCGGCAGCCAGATGAACCAGGCCGTCTTCCTGGCGCTGCTGCAGCCGGGCGACACCTTCATGGGCCTCGACCTGAACTCGGGCGGTCACCTGACCCATGGTTCGCCGGTCAACATGTCCGGCAAGTGGTTCAACGTCGTCTCCTACGGTGTGCGTGAAGACGACCACCAGCTCGACATGGAAGATGTGGCCAAGAAGGCCGAGCAGCACAAGCCTAAGCTGATCATTGCCGGCGGTACCGCTTACTCCCGCACCTGGGACTGGAAGCGTTTCCGCGAGATCGCAGACTCGGTCGGCGCCTATCTCATGGTCGACATGGCCCACATCGCCGGTCTCGTTGCCGGCGGCCAGCATCCGTCGCCGTTCCCGCATTGCCATGTTGCGACCTCGACGACCCACAAGTCGCTCCGTGGTCCGCGCGGCGGCATGATCCTCACGAACGACGAGGATCTGGCGAAGAAGTTCAACTCGGCCGTCTTCCCGGGTCTCCAGGGTGGTCCGCTGATGCATGTCATCGCCGCCAAGGCGGTCGCCTTCGGCGAAGCGCTGAAGCCGGAATTCAAGGACTACGCCGCCCAGGTCGTGAAGAACGCCAAGGTTCTGGCCGACACGCTTATCAAGCACAATCTCGACATCGTCTCGGGCGGTACCGACAACCACCTGATGCTGGTCGACCTTCGCAAGAAGAACGCCACCGGCAAGCGTGCGGAAGCCGGCCTCGGCCGCGCCTTCATCACCTGCAACAAGAACGGCATTCCCTTTGACCCGGAAAAGCCATTCGTCACCTCCGGTATCCGTCTCGGCACGCCGGCCGGCACCACACGCGGTTTCAAGGAAGCTGAGTTCACCGAAATCGGCAACCTGATCGTCGAAGTGCTCGACGGCCTGAAGGTCGCCAACTCAGATGAAGGCAATGCCGCCGTCGAAGGTGCCGTTCGCGAGAAGGTCGTGGCTCTCACCGACCGTTTCCCGATGTACCCCTACATGTAAGGCATAAGGCTGATGCGCTGCCCCTTCTGCGGATCGGATGAAACCCAAGTCAAGGACTCGCGACCGGCGGAGGATAACACCTCCATCCGCCGGCGCCGCATATGTCCGGATTGCGGGGGGCGCTTCACCACATTCGAACGGGTGCAGCTGCGCGAGCTGATGGTCTTAAAGAAGACCGGTCGCAAGGCACCCTTCGCACGCGACAAGCTGGTGCGGTCCTTCCAGATCGCACTACGCAAGCGGCCTGTTGATGCTGACCGCATCGAACGAGCCGTTTCGGGCATCGTGCGTCGTCTCGAAAGCTCGGGCGAGACGGAAATTTCATCGGAAGAAATTGGTCTGCAGGTGCTCGAAGCCCTGAAGACCCTCGATGACGTGGCCTTCGTGCGCTACGCCTCGGTCTATCGCGACTTCAGCCATGCCGAGGATTTCGAGAATGTGATTGCCGAGATCAACGCCAAGATCTCCAGAGACAGCACGGCGGATTGACGAAGTGTCCATCACCGCCCGCGACGAACGGCATATGCGGGAGGCAATCGAGCTCTCTCTGAAGCATGTCGGTCGCACCGGCCCCAACCCCTCCGTAGGATGCGTGATCGTCAAAGATGGCGAGGTAGTCGGTCGTGGCGTCACGGCGCTCGGTGGGCGCCCCCATGCCGAACCACAGGCGCTTGCCGAAGCCGGCGAGAAGGCGAGGGGGGCGACCGCCTATGTCACGCTCGAACCTTGCTCGCACCATGGCAAGACCCCGCCCTGTGCCAATGCCATCGTCGCCGCCGGCATTGCCCGCGTCGTGGTCGCGGTGGCAGATCCTGATCCGCGTGTCTCAGGGCAGGGGCTCAAGATCCTCGCGGATGCCGATATCGAGGTGACCATCGGCATCCTGCAGAAAGAGGCGCGCCGGGCGATGGCAGGCTATCTCACCCGGCAGACGAAGGGACGTCCACAAGTGATTCTGAAGCTTGCCGTTTCTTCTGATGGCATGCTGGGTCGCGTTGGCGCAGGCCAGGTGGCAATTACGGGGCATGAGGCACGCGAAGCCGTGCATCGTCTGCGGGCGCAGTGCGATGCAATCCTGGTCGGCATCGGTACCGCGCTTGCCGACGATCCCGAATTGACGGTCCGGCTGCCGGGTCTCGAAAGCGCCTCGCCGCTCAGGATCGTGCTGGATCGCAAGGCGGAACTGCCGGTGACATCCAAGCTTGCCAAGACGGCCCAGGACGTCCCCGTTCTCCTCGCCGTGGCACCCAGTGCAACAGGCAATCGTGCAGCACTGGTCAGCATGGGTGTCGAAGTGTCGGAGGTTCCGGATGTCGAGGGACTGCTGGCGCTGCTTGCGCGGCGGGGTATCTCGTCACTGATGGTGGAAGGTGGCGCGCGTGTCGCGACCGACATGCTGGCGCGCGGAGTGGTTGACCGGATCGAACTCTACGATTCCGCGGTGACGATCGGGGAAGGCGGTATCCCTTCGCCGATTTCAGCCGGCCGCCTGCCTGCCGGTTTCGTCAAGATCGACGAGAGACAGGTCGGGAGCGACCGGCTGCAGTTCTTTGAGAGACTGCCAGCCTCTGCCTGGATTTAACGGAAGAACAGCAGGAACAGAATGATCAGGGGGATCGGTACGCCGATCAGCCAGAGAAGAATGCCGCGACCCATGGGGTGCCTCCATCTTTCGTGTTGTGAGGCGACCTCCTCCGGGCGCCTTTCATGACCGGAAACACGTGGGCGTTGCCAAAGGTTCCATTGCGCCCAAAAAGCCCCGTGTCCGATGACACGGGGTTCAAGGTGGGGCATGGAGGGGAGGCGCAGGGTGATCAGCGGACGTAGAAGGTCATGCCGCCATCGGCAGCCTGCTCTGCGCCAACGATATTTGTGAGTTCGACCTTCTGACCTTCGAGCTTCTGGGCAAGCGAGCGATTGGCGATGACCGCCGCTTGGACCTGTCGCGCTACCGGCGAGGTGGCCGAGACCCCGGCGAAGCGTTCATGGGCCGTGTCATCGGTTTTCAACGAGTCAAGGCGGATAACGTTGAAGTCCTTGGGCGACATGGTCTGGATGGTGTTTTCGATCCTGCTGTCGGGCATGCCGGCTGCAGAAGGCATGGCGGCATAGCTCTCGGCGCCGAAGGCGATGGCCGACAGTGCAGAGGCACTCAGAACGGTTGCAAAGCGATTCATTGTCCTGTTCCTTTCAAGGATGTTTGCGATGGCGGGGAATTCCGTCGCTCGCTTGCAGGACTGAAGGTGGTGTCGGTTTGTGGCGAAATCCTGGCTCTAAGTCACTGAATTCCATTAAACATTTGTCACGCTGGGTGCCCGATTTCCGCCTGCATTAGCGAGAGTGGAACAATCGATGCAAAGCCGTGATCGGCCTGACATGATGAGCCGTGCCGGGAGCGCAGGTCCGGCCACCAGCAAAAACACTTGCCTTCCGGGAAACGGCGTGGTTTGACCGCGTCTCTGTTCGGCCAGGGGCCGCAATCACATTCAAGATCGGATCAGACCCATGGGAAACAAGACGGCATCGCCGCATTTGCTGATCGTCGAGGCACGCTTCTATGACGACATGTCGGACGCTCTCCTGGATGGCGCCAAGCACGCGCTGAACGAGGCCGGCGCAACATTCGATGTCATCACCGTGCCGGGTGCCCTGGAAATCCCGCCAGCGATCGCCATGGCGCTGGATGCCATGGACGACGAGGGGACGCAGTATGACGGCTTTGTCGCGCTCGGCATGGTCATCCGCGGCGAGACCTACCATTTCGACATCGTTGCCAACGAATCCTCACGGGCGCTGATGGATCTCGCTGTTTCGGAATCGCTGCCGATCGGCAACGGCATCATGACCGTCGAGAACGACGAGCAGGCCTGGGCACGCGTCAAGCGCAGCGAAAAGGACAAGGGCGGCTTTGCCGCGCGCGCAGCCCTGTCCATGATCGACCTGAAGAAGAAGCTGGGTGGCTGAGTGATGACGGGCGAAGGCAAGCATCCGGTAAAGCCGGCAAACCAGCGCGGTGCAGCTCGTTTGGCAGCTGTGCAGGCGCTCTATCAGATGGACATCGCCGGCTCCGGCGTGCTTGAGGTTGTGGCCGAATATGAAGCCCATCGCCTCGGCCAGGAAGTCGACGGTGAGACCTATCTGAAGGCGGACGCCTCCTGGTTCCGCTCGATCGTCGCCGGTGTCGTACGCGACCAGACGAAGATCGACCCGATGATCCGTGGCGCCTTGCAGGACGACTGGTCACTGTCGCGCATGGATAGCACCGTGCGCGCCATTCTGCGTTGCGGCACATTCGAATTGATCGAGCGCAAGGATGTGCCGATCGCTGTTATTGTAACTGAATATGTCGAGATCGCGCAGGCCTTCTTCACTGAAGACGAGCCGAAGCTGGTGAACGCCGTTCTCGACCGGATTGCAAAGCAGGTTCGCGCTCCAGCGCAAAAGTAGGAACAGACGGATGAGCATCGCGACTGAGGCAGGGCTGGACGGACAACTCTCGACAGCCAAGCGTAACGTCGGGCTGCTCGCCGTGGCTCAGGCAATCCTCGGTTCCGCACCGCCGCTCGCCTTTGCCGTGGGCGGACTCGCCGGTTTCCAGATGCTCGGCGCCGACAAGTCGCTCTCGACCGCTCCGCTGACGGGTTTCAACATCGGCGTAGCCGTCGGCGCGATTGTGGTGGCAGCGGCCTCCCGCGTTCTAGGCCGCCGCGAGAGCTTCATGGTCGGCGCGCTGATGGGCGCGCTCGGCAGCGCACTGGCCGCCTTCTCGCTCATCCAGTCGAACTTCTGGCTCTTTGCCTTCTCGTTGTTGCTCATGGGCATATCCGGGGGCTTCACCCAGAAGATCCGCTTCGCCGCCGCCGATGCATCGCCGAGCTTCTACAAGGGCAAGGCAATCTCCTGGATCCTCGCCGCCGGTATCATCTCCGCCATTGCCGGACCGCAGATCGCCATCTGGTTCAAGGATGCGCTGGCACCTGTGACCTTCGCCGGCGCCTTCCTCGGCTTGGTCCCTCTGCTGCTCTCCGCAATCGGTGTCCTGTTCTTCCTGAAGCTGCCGAGCCTTGCCGACAAGAAGGCGGAAGCCTCAGGCCCGGTGCGCCCGCTGCGCGAAATCGTCATGACCCAACGCTTCATGACCGGCATGGTCTGCGGCATCAGTTCCTATGCCCTGATGACCTTCATGATGACCGGTGCGCCGCTCGCGATGGTCATCGGCTGCGGCTTCTCATCGGACCTCGCGACGCTCGGCATTCAATGGCACGTCATCGCCATGTTCGCGCCGAGCTTCTTTACCGGCATGTTGATCACCCGCTTCGGTGCCGAAAAGGTGGTTGCGGGCGGCCTGCTGATCCTCATGGCCTGCGCCGTTGTCGCCCACATGGGCATTGCGCTCTGGAACTTCTGGGGCGCGCTCGTTCTCCTGGGCATCGGCTGGAACTTCGGCTTCATCGGCGCCACTGCGATCGTCGCCTCGAGCTATCGTCCGGCCGAGGCCGACAAGGTGCAGGGTTTCCACGACATCATCCTGTTCTCCACCGTCGCGCTCTCGTCCTTCTCCTCGGGCAAGGTGTTTACCGCTTTCGGATGGTCTGTCATGAATCTGGTGATCTGGCCGGTGACGATCGCCTGCCTCCTGCTGGTCGTTCTCCAGCTTCGCGCGGCCGCCCGCAAACCCGCCTAAGTTCCCTTGAAACGGCAAAATATGCGTACTTGACGTCGCTAAAAGCGCGACGCAATCTCGCCACGCGTCGACGAGGTCTCGGAGGAGGGGGCCTGAGTCTGCGAGTCATGGCCCGCGATGAGTGAGGCGCGGGCAATACGGGAGGGTATTGCGAATGACTGTTCTTCTAGGCGTAATTTTGTGCGGGTTGTTGTCGATAGTCTACGCGGTCTGGGCGACGCGCTCGGTTCTGGCCGTTGATCAGGGCAATGCCCGAATGCAGGAAATTGCAGGCTATATTCGCGAGGGTGCTCAGGCTTACCTCACTCGGCAATACCTGACCATCGCGATCGTCGGCGCCGTCGTATTCGTTGCTACCTGGCTTCTTCTGTCCGGCACCGCTGCCATTGGTTTTCTGATCGGTGCTGTCTTGTCCGGTGCTGCTGGCTTCATCGGCATGCATGTCTCGGTCCGTGCCAATGTGCGCACCGCTCAGGCCGCATCCCATAGTCTTGCAGCTGGCCTCGATATTGCTTTCAAGTCCGGCGCCATCACCGGCATGCTGGTCGCGGGCCTCGCTCTGCTCGGCGTCTCTATCTACTTCTACATCCTGACCGCGATCCTTGGTCATGAGAGCGGCTCGCGTGATGTCATCGACGCGCTCGTCGCGCTCGGCTTTGGCGCCTCGCTGATCTCGATCTTTGCCCGCCTCGGTGGCGGTATCTTCACCAAGGGTGCTGACGTCGGTGGGGACCTCGTCGGCAAGGTGGAAGCCGGCATTCCGGAAGACGATCCGCGCAACCCGGCCACCATCGCTGACAATGTCGGTGACAATGTCGGCGACTGCGCCGGCATGGCGGCAGACCTGTTCGAGACCTATGCGGTCTCCGTCGTTGCCACCATGGTGCTCGCTGCGATCTTTTTTGCCGGTTCTGCCGTGCTCGATATTGCGATGATCTATCCGCTCGCCATCTGCGGCGCCTGCATCATCACCTCGATCATCGGCACCTTTTTCGTCAAGCTGGGCACCAGCGGCTCGATCATGGGCGCGCTCTACAAGGGGCTGATCGTAACCGGGCTCTTGTCTGTGGCCGGTCTCGCCATTGCCACGTCACTAACCATTGGCTGGGGCTCTATCGGCACTGTCGCCGGGATGGACATTACCGGTATGAACCTGTTCATCTGCGGCATTCTTGGCCTCGTGGTAACCGCGCTGATCGTCGTCATCACCGAATACTACACGGGCACCAACAAGCGGCCGGTGAACTCGATCGCCCAGGCGTCGGTCACCGGTCACGGCACCAATGTCATCCAGGGTCTGGCGGTCTCGCTGGAATCGACGGCCCTTCCGGCCATCGTCATCGTCGGCGGCATCATCTCGACCTACCAGCTCGCCGGCCTGTTCGGCACGGCGATCGCTGTTACCACCATGCTTGGTCTCGCCGGCATGATCGTCGCCCTCGATGCCTTCGGTCCGGTGACCGACAATGCCGGCGGTATCGCCGAAATGTCGCATCTGCCGCCTGAAGTCCGCAAGTCGACCGACGCGCTCGACGCCGTCGGCAACACCACCAAGGCCGTCACCAAGGGGTATGCCATCGGCTCTGCCGGGCTCGGCGCGCTCGTGCTCTTTGCGGCCTATTCCAATGACCTGGCCTACTTTGCCGCAAACAGCGCCAAGTACCCGTATTTCGCGGACATGGGACCGATCTCCTTTGATCTTTCCAACCCCTACGTTGTCGCCGGCCTCATCTTCGGCGGTCTGATCCCCTACCTCTTCGGCGGCATCGCCATGACCGCCGTCGGCCGTGCCGCAGGCTCGATCGTTGAGGAAGTTCGCCGGCAGTTCCGCGAGAAGCCGGGCATCATGCAGGGAACTGAAAAGCCGGATTATGGCCGTGCGGTCGACATCCTGACCCGCGCCGCGATCAAGGAAATGATCATCCCCTCGCTGTTGCCGGTTCTGGCGCCGCTCGTCGTCTATTTCGGCGTGCTCCTGATTTCCGGCTCCAAGGCGTCCGCCTTTGCCGCCCTCGGCGCTTCGCTGCTTGGCGTCATCGTCAACGGCCTCTTCGTCGCGATCTCCATGACCTCGGGCGGGGGCGCCTGGGACAATGCCAAGAAGAGCTTCGAGGACGGCTTCATCGACAAGGATGGTGTCAAACACCTGAAAGGCTCAGACGCGCACAAGGCCTCCGTCACCGGTGATACCGTCGGCGATCCCTACAAGGATACCGCTGGCCCAGCGGTCAATCCGGCGATCAAGATTACCAACATTGTCGCGCTTCTGCTTCTGGCTGTCCTCGCCGGCTGAGGCGTCACCCAAAGAAAAAGACCGCGGAAGGCAACTTCCGCGGTCTTTTCATGTCTGCATTCCGATGGACGGCGAAGTCTCTTCGGTGAGGCGGCCTTACTGGCCGCCGAGAATATTGCGGACGCTGTTGGCTGCACCACCACCACCGGCCAGCAGCTGCTGCAGGAAGGTGAGATCGCGACCGCCGGTCGGGGTGGTCCGAGAAATCGTGTCGAATACTTTGCCGTCCTGCAGGGTGTAATTGGCCCGCTGCGCGACAACGCCGTCCTTGTCGAAGTAGATCGCGAGGATCTGCTGATCGACGAGGCGCTGCTTCATGAATGCGACGGACCGGGTACGCTTCTGGGAGATGTAATAGAACACCTCGCCATCGAAGGTTGCCGTGGTCGATGGCGTGCCGAGCGAAAGAAGGACCTGTTCGCGGCTGGAGCCAACCGGCACCAGATCGAGCGCGGCCTGGTCAACGACGTAACCGTTGTGGAACACCTCGGAGGTCTGGCAGGCGGAGAGGCCGATGGTGACGGCAAGAGCAAGTGCGGTCGTGCTCAGGAGCTTCCTGTCCGACTTGAAAATCCTGATATCCACGCAAACGTCTCCCATGACTGTCGATGGCACCTGGCGGAGCCTGATCGCTTCTGCGCATAGCATTGTGGCCTTTCCGGGGAAAGACTCCGCAACGCTTGCGCTGCCGATTTACCGGTCAATCTGCCGCGAGATGCGGCATCAGTTCCGGATATCGGCATTGCAATTCACGCCTGCTTCGGTAAACCAGCTTTCGCAATCATGCAACACGGCCACGTTCTGGCTCACCACTCCGGTTGGCTCTTTTTGGTGGAATTGGATGGTATTCGGCTTCTTTCGGCAGAAAAGAAACAATCAGGTGATCGTCGAGCGCCAGTATGGTGCGCTGACGGCGGCTGCCCGCACGCCCGCCTTCTATAGCGACATGCATGTACCCGACACCGTGATCGGCCGGTTCGAGATGTTGACGATCATGCTGATTCTCTATTTTCGCCGCACGGCGAAATCTCCACGCAGTGGCCAGGAGATCGCCCAGAACATCATCGACGCCTTCTTCGAGGATGTCGATCACTCCATCCGCGAGCTGGGCGTCGGCGACCCTGGCGTGCCGAAGCGGATGAAGAAACTTGCCAGCATGTATTACGGACGGCTTGAATCCTACGCCGGGGCTCTGAACCAAAACGACCGCGAAGCGCTTGCGGCCGCGCTGAAGCGCAACATTCATCCCGAAGAAGGCGAGGCGGCACCCTCGATGCAGGCGCTGGCCGAATGGATGTTTGCAGCCGAGCAGGCGCTTGCAGCGCTGGATGAAAACGAAATCGAGACGGGCATGGCCCGCTTGGCCGTCCCGGGCGCCTGATCGGCGTCGCTCGCATTCGCGCGTGCACGCCACCGGCCCCACGGGGAACGAGGAAAATGAAATGACAGATAAAGAAACCAAGGACAGCCGCGAGTTCAGCTACCTCGTGAAGGTTGGCCACATCTCGGCCAATCCAGTGCGGGTGCGTGTGGAGGCCGACGAGCGTGAGCGCGCGGGCCTTGCCGACCTGTGGCGGGTGGAAGCCGTTAACAAGCTCTCTGCAGATCTGCAGATCGCTCGCTGGAAAAAAGACGGCGTCCGCATAACGGGACGTGTGTCCGGTGAACTGGTTCAGGCTTGCGTCGTCACGCTGGAGCCGGTGATCTCGACGATCGACCAGGAGATCGACCAGATCTTCGTGCCCGAAGGCTCGAAACTGGCGCGCATCGTGCTCGACGGCGCCGGCGAGATGGTGCTCGATCCTGATGGTCCCGACCTTCCCGAACAGTTTACCGGTGACACGATCGACGCCGGCGCGCTGGTCGCCGAATTCGCCGCTCTCGACATCGATCCCTATCCGAAGAAAGAAGGCGTTGCCTTCTCCGGACACACCGAAAGCAAGGCTGAAGAAGACAAGAAGCCATCGCCCTTTGCTGTCCTCAAAGACTGGAAAAAGGATTGACTATCCCCCATCTGCACCAGCGGGTGGGTTGTGTGCCGAATGAAAAGCGCTATTTTGGCCGAAAATATCGCTGGCCAGCGATGAAGAAGGGTCAGGTCTAAGTGATCAGAATTTCTGTCGACGTCATGGGTGGAGACTTCGGTCCCGAGGTCGTCATCCCCGGAGCCGCCAAGGCACTTGAGCGTCATCCCGATGTCACCTTCCTTCTTTTCGGTCAGCAGGAGCGCTGCCTGCCGATCCTTGCGCAGTTTCCGAAGCTCAAGGAAAAGTCGACCTTCCATCACTGCGAAATCTCCGTCACCATGGACGAGAAGCCGAGCCAGGCACTGCGCCGTGGCCGCTATGTCTCCAGCATGTGGCGCTCGATCGAGGCGGTGAAGACCGGCCAGGCGGATGTTGTCGTGTCTGCCGGCAATACCGGCGCCCTGATGGCGATGTCCAAGTTCTGCCTGCGCACCATGGCGACCATCGAACGCCCGGCGATCGCCGCCATCTGGCCGACGCTGTCGGGCGAGAGCATCGTGCTCGACGTCGGTGCCGGCATCGGTGCCGACGCACAGCAATTGCTCGACTTCGCCGTGATGGGTGGCGCCATGGCGCGTGCGCTGTTCGAAATCGAGAAGCCCATGGTCGGCCTTCTCAATGTCGGCGTGGAAGAGATCAAAGGCCAGGAAGAGGTGAAGGAAGCCGGGCGCCTCATTCGTGAGGCCGGCCTCGACACGATCGACTACTACGGCTTTGTCGAAGGCGATGACCTCGGCAAGGGCACGGTCGATGTCGTGGTGACCGAAGGCTTCACCGGCAACATCGCGCTCAAGACCGCAGAAGGCACAGCCAAGCAGATCGCCGAATATCTGCGTTCGGCCATGTCACGCACCTGGATGGCGAAGCTCGGCTATATTCTCGCCAAGGGCGCCTTCGATCGCCTGCGCGAGAAGATGGACCCGCGCAAGGTCAATGGCGGTGTCTTCCTCGGCTTGAACGGCATCGTCATCAAAAGCCACGGCGGCACGGATGCCGAAGGCTTTGCGGCAGCTCTTGATGTGGGCTATGACATGGCCCGGAACGGTCTCACCCAGAAGATCGAAAACGACTTGAAAAAATATCACGCGCGGCACCCGTCTCCGGCCGGCCCCGAAGCGGCGTGAAAGGTAGGAAACTCCAATGATCCGTTCTGTAGTTCGCGGTTTCGGAGCAGCGCTCCCGAAACGGGTTATGACCAATGCTGATCTCGAAAGCCTGGTCGAAACCTCCGACGAGTGGATTGTTCAGCGTACCGGCATCAAGCAGCGCTACATCGCCGGCGAAGGCGAGACGACGGCTTCACTTGGCGCCGAGGCAGCTCAGGAAGCGCTTGATCGTGCTGGCCTGACGGCTGCCGACATCGACCTGATCATTTGCGCCACCTCCACGCCCGACAACACCTTCCCGGCGACGGCCGTCAACATCCAGAACCGTCTCGGCATGCATCACGGGTTTGGTTTCGACGTCCAGGCCGTCTGCTCCGGCTTCGTTTACGCCATGGCGACTGCCGATCTCTACATTCGCGGCGGCATGGCCAAGCGCGTGCTGGTTATCGGTGCCGAGACCTTCTCCCGCATCCTCGACTGGACCGACCGCACGACCTGCGTTCTGTTCGGCGACGGCGCTGGTGCGCTGGTGCTGGAGGCGGGCGAAGGCGAGGGGACGGTTGCAGACCGGGGCGTTCTCACCTCGAACCTGCGCTCGGACGGCGTCCACCGCGAAAAGCTCTATGTTGACGGCGGTCCATCGACCACCGGCACGGTTGGTCATCTGCGCATGGAGGGCCGCGAAGTCTTCAAGCATGCTGTCGGCATGATCACCGACGTCATCGAGGCGGCCTTCACGGCGACCGGCACGACCGCTGACGACGTCGACTGGCTTGTCCCGCATCAGGCGAACAAGCGCATCATCGACGCCTCCGCCAAAAAGCTCGGTATCCCCGACGAAAAGGTCGTGATCACCGTCGACAAACATGGAAATACGTCTGCGGCATCCATTCCGCTGGCGCTTGCGACGGCAGCCGGCGACGGCCGGATCAAGCAGGGCGATCTGGTGATGCTCGAGGCCATGGGCGGCGGCTTCACCTGGGGCGCCGTGCTCGTGCGCTGGTAGCATTTGAAACCTAAAAATTGCGCATCGACAAGCACTTGACCGTCGCGGCCAAGGGCAATAGTGTCTGCCCAATGCAACAAGATCATTGATTTAGGCGGGCGAGAACAATGGCCGGAAAGACAGTGACGCGTGCGGATTTGGCAGAATCAGTCTTTCGCAAGGTCGGTCTTTCCCGCACGGAATCCGCCGAGCTCGTGGAAACGGTCATTGACGAGATTTGCAACGCCATCGTGCGCGGTGAATCCGTGAAGCTTTCGTCTTTCGCCACCTTCCAGGTGCGCAGCAAGAACGAGCGAATCGGCCGCAATCCGAAGACCGGCGAGGAAGTGCCGATCTCTCCGCGTCGTGTCATGACCTTCAAGGCGTCGAATGTGCTGAAGCAGCGTATCCTGCGGGCCCATATCGCCCGCAAGGCCAAGCAGAAGCCGGCCAATCCTGCCGCCTGAGAAAGACCAAAATCGGTGGAGCATTTTGCCGCCGATCATCGAGCGCTTGAAAACCAGCCCTCACCCCGTTGAAATGTGATCCGAGTCGTGCGTCCGTGCGATCTTCGAGGAGCGCTGTGATGCAGTTGGACAAGAGCCCTGATGCTTTCCGCACGATCAGTGAAGTGGCCGACGATCTCGACCTGCCACAGCACGTCCTGCGCTTCTGGGAAACCCGCTTCCCCCAGATCAAGCCGCTGAAGCGCGGCGGTGGGCGCCGCTATTACCGCCCTGATGATGTCGAACTGCTGAAGGGCATCCGCCATCTGCTTTACGATCAAGGTTATACGATCAAGGGCGTGCAGAAGCTCCTGAAGACCAATGGCAACAAGTTCGTCATGGCGGTTGCCACAGGCGATGTCGCCACCATGGAAGCGCTTGTCGCTGCCAATGCCGCGAAAGGCGACGAGCCCAAAGTCAATCTCGATGAGGACCAGGTCGTTGGCCGCCCCAAGGTGCGCACCAGCGGTCGCTTCTTTGGCTTCGGTGGCAACGCCAATGACGACGCACCGGAAATCTCGGTTGGCAAGGGCTCCGTCGGCAAGGAAGACCGTGCGCTGCTGCAGGAGGCACTCTTCGACCTGCTCGAATGCAAGCGGCTGCTCGATCAGGTGCGCTGAATGACACTTCGTTCCCTTGAACGGAACACCGCTAGACCTTGAGACGTTGAAGGACCGACACGCAACCCGCGCGAGGCTCCATGAAACGGCTCTTTATCACACTCCCAGTTCTCACCCTGCTTGCTGGCCCGGCGCTGGCACAGCAGGCGGCTCCGTCGTCTGACACCGTCGAGCCCCGGCCGACCACCGTCCAGGATGCCTGCATCTTCGTGGCGAAAAACATGCTGATGGTCAAAGATCTGAAGGTCGGGGTGGTCCAGGCCTTTCCGGAGCTTGATCCACCAGGGGCAAGGCTCACCTATTCCACCCGCATGGACAGCGAACCTCAGGACATTTCCGATGAGATCGAGTGCCAGTTCGAACCGGGTACCGAAGCGCTGCAGGTGACCCGCTTCTGCATGGACCGCACCTGCTACGCCGCCAATAGCGACGAGCCCGAGCAGCGCCGGCGCTTCGACGAGGTGAGGGCGCTCATGCAGCGGCTGGATTGATCATCCGCTCATTTTTTCGTCCGCGCTGGAGTTTCCCCTTGCGCAGAAATGGCTGACTGTCTAAAGGGAACTTGCTGTCGAGCGGGTCACGCGTGACCCAAAATGCACGACTGGCAGATGACGGAATGTAGCGCAGCCCGGTAGCGCACTTGACTGGGGGTCAAGGGGTCGTGGGTTCGAATCCCGCCATTCCGACCATTTTATGTTTGCGGATCAAACAGTTGATTTCGTGACATGGTTAGAGAAACCGGGTACCGCAAGGTGCCCGGTTTTTTCGTTTCTGGGTGACAGGTCGTCGCAAAACTCCCGAGCGTGAATCCCGCTCGGCTTCTTTTGGTTTCTGTCCTATGCTTGCTGCAATGCAGCATTATATGGGAAAGAGGTTCGAAGGGAGCCGAAATCCGATGCGCTTCAAGTTCTCCATGTCTCCGCTCTCTGCACTGCTCCGCAGCCAGAAGCGTCTGCAGCGCAGCCTGGAGAAGGCGATGCCGAAGCTCAGGATGTACGAGCCGCCGAAGGTCTCAAAACCTCGTGCGCCGCGCTCCGGCCTCGTGCAGGTGCATGCCTTCGGCAGCAATCCTGGAAGACTGCGGATGTTTGAATATGTGCCCTCCAACCGCCGGGACCCTGCGACGCTCGTGGTGGTGCTGCATGGTTGTCTGCAGACAGCAAAACAGTTTGATCGTGGCAGTGGCTGGAGCCGCATGGCGAGGGAAAAGGGCTTCGTGCTGCTCTATCCGGAGCAAACCAAGGAGAACAACCACAATCTCTGCTTCAATTGGTTCCGTCCGAGCATGGTAGCGCGCGATCGCGGTGAGCTTATGTCGATCCGTCAGATGATCGACTATGCGATCGAGCGTCACGGGATCGCGGACAGCAGGGTCTTCATCCAGGGGTTATCGGCGGGCGGTGCCATGGCCAATGCGCTTCTCGTCACCTATCCGCATCTCTTCGCCGCCGGCCAGGTTGTGGGTGGGCTTGCCTTTGGTGCAGCCCGCGATGCCATGTCGGCGCTATCGGTAATGAAGTCCGGTCCTCGCCGCAGCAGACGGGAATGGGGTGACCTGGCACGGAGTGCGGCAGGAGACGTGTCCAGTCGTAAACCGGCCGTGGCGATCTGGCAGGGCAGGGCGGATCGGGTGGTGTCGCCCGGCAATGGCGAGGCGCTGCTCGCCCAATGGCTCGATTTCCACGGGCTAGACGAACTCTCGGGACAGAGTGAGGTCCGGCCCGAAGGCTCGATGATCGTCTGGAAGGATGACAATGGCAGACGGTTGGTGGAGTATCGCCTGCTTGATGCCCTGGACCATGGCCTGCCCGTCATCGCGCGGCGCGCCGGCTCTAAGCGCCAGGCCTACATGCTTGAGGGCGCCATCGGCGCCCCCCAGCAGTTCTACGAAACCTTCATTCGGCCAGGCCGAACTTGAGCGGCTGAAACGGCGGCTCAGTTTTCCTCGATCGATACACCGCTTTCGCCGATCCGGAGTTCGACGCCATCAGGCTTCTGTTCTTCCTGATAGACATAAATGCCAAGGCCGATGACGGCGACCACGAGAGCGCCGATGATGAGGTAGAGGCCATTGTTCCGGCTCATGAAATTCTCCTGTCTAGTGATGTCGGACAGGGAAAGTCTGGGCGCCGGTTATTGTTCCATCGCCATATTGGAAAAACTCAATCATCGTTGGCGGCGGTCAGTTCCTCGGGGCGCATCCCATCTTGACTCCCGCGCCCGGCAAGACGAAGCCCTTCCGCACCCTGGCCGCCTTCACCCGCATCCAGAAAGACGACGCCCATATCCGTAAGCGCCGCCTTCAGCGCCGTGTAATTCTGCGGTGTGGCGTCATAACCTTTGCCGGCCTCGATCTGCAGAATCAGCAGCGCGGGCACGCCGCTTTCCTGGGACAGTCGGTCGATGGTGACGTCAAGCATGGCGCGAGCGGCGCGTATCTGAGCAGGTGTAATCATTAGTAAAGTATGGGGTGCGCGGGCAATAAATCAATGCAGCCGCCGCAATCGGCCATTTCTGCGTCAGTTCCGCAAGGCCCTCTGGTGGCGCCATTCGGCAGCCCCGCAGCCCCAGACGATGCCAAGCACGAGATAGAAATGCCGCCAGTGGTCGGTATCGATCACGGTGCCGACCAGGATATGCCCGACCAGAACGATCCAGGCGACCACCAGATAGGGTTGCCACGGTCGCTCGCGCAGCAAGTAGCGGAAGCCCATCGACACGGTCCAGATCATCAGCGTCACGTAAGAGACAAAGCCGATCCAGCCATAGGCCATCAGGGATTTCAGCCAGATATTGTGCTCGTCTTCCGGGAAGATCCGACCGAACATCATAGGCCCGATCCCGAGCGGCCTCTCCATGGCCAGTTCGAAACCAAGACGGTGGCGGGCGAAGCGCCCGAGGTGGCCGCCGTCATACTCTTGCACCAGCTGCGTTCTGGTCTCGAACAGCGCGCGCACCTTCTCGAATTGCAGAGCGACCGACAGGGCCAAGACCATGGCGACCACGGCCGCCAGAGACAAGACCAGGATCTTCAGGCGGAAAGCGTTGGTTCGCTCTTTCAAGAGCATGACGAAGACCAGGGCGACGGTGCAGAAGAGAAACAGTCCCCAGGCGGCGCGCGAGAAGGAGAGAAACACCGCCAAGGAAAGGATCAGGATGCCGACGATCCGCAGCGGTGATTCCAGGAGCCGCCCTTTCAGCATGCCGTGCATGAGGTAGAGCGTCGGCGCGACGAGGAATGGACCGAAAACGTTGGGGTCCTGGAAAGCCCCCATGGCGCGGTCATAGCGGGTGAACATCTCCGCCCCGGGAAAGGCGTGGAAGTAGCCGAGGATCCCGAGCATGCCCGTGATGATGGCGGCGGCTACCCAGGCCTGGAAGATCAGTTTCAGCCGCTGCGGCCTGTCCTCGATGACCGCAGCATAGAAAACGGCCGTGAGCGCCAGGAAGATCGACACTGCCACGTAGAGAACCTGCTCCGTCAGGATGGTCCGTAGCATGGTCAGCGCCAGAAGCCCTCCGACGTTGAAGATCAGCAACAGAGCGAGCAGGGGCGCGACGACGCGCGAGATCTTCAGGCCGAAGAGGAACCAGAGGGCGACCTGGCCGACCATCAGAAGTTCATAAGGGGCAGGCTCGGATATGACGAAGCCCGACAGGAAGACGCCAAACGCCATGATCCAGGAGATCATCAGCTGGACGGCAGCTGCCTGCGGGTTGAAGGGCCTCGCTTGGTTGACGACGGCACTCAATAGGCGTTCTCGGTATTGAGAAGCCTGAGCGGGGTCAGGAACAGGATCTTCAGATCGAACCAGAGAGACCAGTTTTCGATGTAATAGAGGTCATAGGCCGTGCGGAACTTGATCTTGTCGTCGGTGTCGATTTCGCCGCGCCAGCCATTGATCTGCGCCCAACCGGTGACGCCGGGCTTGACCCGGTGCCGGGCAAAGTAACCCTCGACGATTTCGCCGAAGGTCTTGTCGCGGGTCTGGCCGAGGATGGCATGGGGGCGGGGGCCGACCAGCGAGAGATCGCCGCGCAGCACGTTGAAGATCTGCGGCAATTCATCGATCGACGTCTTGCGGATGAAGCGGCCGACCGGCGTCACGCGAGGGTCGTTCTTGGTGACGGCATTCTTGGCCGTCGGATCGCTCATCTCCGTATACATCGACCGGAATTTCAGGACGTTGATCACCTCATTGTTGAAGCCGTGACGCTTCTGCACGAAGAAGACCGGTCCCTTGGATGTCATCTTGACCGCAATCGCCGTGGCAATGAACACCGGCCACAGCAGGATGAGAGCGAGAACGCTGAAGAAGATGTCGAAGGCGCGCTTGGCGACCGAGTCCCAGTCACGGATCGGCTTGTCGAGAATGTCGAGAAGCGGCACCGCGCCGACATGCGAATAGGCACGCGGACGGAAGCGCAGATTGTTGGAATGGGCGGCCAGGCGGATATCGACCGGCAGAACCCAGAGCATCTTCAGGAGCTGCATGATGCGGGCTTCTGCGCTGAGCGGCAGCGAGATGATCAGCATGTCGATATGGGCAAGCCGCGCAAATTCGACGAGTTCGGCCACGGTCCCGAGCTTCGGGTAACCGGCGACCACGTCCGGGGAGCGTGCAGAGTTACGATCGTCGAAGATACCGCAGATCCGGATATCGTTTTCCGGCTGCTGTTCCAAAGCGCGAATGAGATCCTTGGCAGGCTTGCCGCCGCCGACGATCACCGCGCGGCGCTCCATCACGCCGTTGCGTCCCCAGCGGCGAAAGCCAAAGCCGATCAGATTGCGCTCGATAAGGAGATAAATCGCACCGAGCACGAACCATGCGGCGAGTATGCTGCGGTAGTTGGGGTCATGGTCGATAAACAGGAAGTTCGTCAGAGCGACAAGACCGAGGGAAGCCATCCAGCTTCCGAGCACCCGCGCCATGGATCCCATCGGCGAGCGCAGAATCGAGACGTGATAGCAATCGCTGGCCTGCATGAAGAGCAATGCGAGCAGCGAGCCGACAAAAGCACTGATGCTCGTGTCGAGGAAGTGGGCGCCGGGATCGACGGCGACGAAGAAGTTCGCGCCGAGCGCAATCCCGAACAGGCTGAAGAACTCGAGAAAACGCAGCTGGCCGATCACGATCGACGGCGAGTAGTTGGCGACCGCATATTGTGACGCGATCTGGCGTGCCAATGCGCTGATTTCGGCCTTGCGCTCCCCTTCCACCTTGTGCAGAGGATCGTCGCCGGTCGTCTGACCGCGACGCAATGCGTCAAGATCGAATGCCTCGGGTTTGTCGACCTTGTTCATGTCTGGATCTCGCACGTGTGTGCGGGAAGACTACGGCGAAGGTCCTAAGAAACGCTTTAGGATCCCCTCAGAAATGGTCTGATCTGTGCCGTTTCAGTGCAAGCCGCAGTCAAATACGCGCGAGTTGTGCCCGATAAAGCGCTTCGATGTCCCGGGCCATCACTGTTGCGGAAAAACGGGAGCGGAAGCTCTGAGGACTTGGCATGGTTCGCCTCGACCAGTCCGGATCGGTCAGCGCCTTTGCCATCACCGCACCGAAGAGATCGGCGCGGCCGGCCTCGACGAGGGCCTCGCTGTCATTGCCGAGGATCTCGGGAATGCCGCCGACCCGTGAGGCGATGACGGTCTTTTGTGCGGCCAGCGCCTCCAGAACGATATAGGGCATGGCCTCGGCGCGCGAGGGAACGACAATGATGTCAGAGAGCGCAAAGGCCTCGGAGATGGGCATGGCGGGTCTGAAACCGATCCGGCGGCTGAGGCCCTTCTGTTCGACCATTCGACGATAGCGATCGAGATCGGGGCCGTCTCCGACGATTACCCCGCTCAACGGTCGACCGACCAGTCGTTCAGCTTCGGCGAAGGCATTGATGAAGACGTCGGGCCCCTTGAGATCGCGCAGCATGCCGATATAGGCGAAATCCACGCCCTCGGCTTCGACCGGGATACGCCCGAAGTCCCTCTCGCTGATGCCATTATAGACCCGCGTCGCCTGGCAATGGGGTATGCCGATCTTCGTCTCGTAGGTCTGGCGCTCGTAGTCACAGACGAAGGAGATCGATTCCGTCATCCGCTCCAGGATGCGCTCCGCCATGAAGACCGCCTGTCCCGACGGCTTTGTCCGCGAGAAATGCAGGCTGCCGCCGTGCGGTGAGTAGAGGCGGGCGACGCGATACCTTCGAACCCGCAGCAGTGAGCCGATCAACCGCGCGATCACGCCGCCCTTGGCGCCATGACCATGCAGGATATCCGGCTGCAATTCCTTGATGAGTTTGTAAGCTTCGGCAAGTGCTGCCATGTCCTTCAATCCGACCGAACGCCGGATCGGGAAGCGTGTGACGCCGAGCGAAAGATGCGGCATGATCTGATCGAAGAGCCGGTCTTCATGCGCGCCGCCCGTCGAGCTGTCGCAGAGGATGCCGACTTTGTGTCCGGCCGCGCTGTGCAATTCTGCCAGATCGCGGACATGGCGGAAGATCCCGCCGATCGGCGACCGAAAGCAATGCACGATGCGCAGCGACTGGACTTCTGCCATCGATCAGAACAGCCGTTCGCGCACGTAGACGGTATCTCCGGCAAGGATTGGGTCGGTGATCGGCACGCGACCGGTAATGATCTGTCCGTTGATCTTGCGGGTCACGTCGACATCCCGCTGATTGGCCCGGCTGTTGAAGCCGCCGGAGACAGCGATGGCGTTGAGGATCGTCATGCCCGGTACATAGGCGTATTGCCCCGGCTGCCCGACCTGGCCCATAACGAAGATGGACCGATAGCGATCGACTTCGATCGAGACGTCGGGATCACGCAGGTACCCTTGCTTGAGCTTCTGGGCGATCGCGCCTTCGAGCTGGGTGAGGGTCGCACCGCGAGCGGCGACCTGACCGACAAGCGGGAAGGCGATGTAGCCGGCCTGGTCAACGGTATAGGTGTTGGTGAGGCTCGGTTGTTCGAAGACGGTGACGCGCAGACGGTCGCCGCTGTCGAGCCGATACGGCTGGATGGTTGCCTCGTGAAAGACCTTCGGGGCAGGGCGATAACTCGCGCAGCCCGAAACGCCGATCGACAGGACCACGCTTGCGATCAGAACCATCGCCTGTTTGCCGACCATCGCCATGCGCTGCTGCGCTCCCACTGAACCCACATTCGTTGGCCTGTTATCGAATGGTTAGGGTTAATGCCGGGTAAACGACCGATGGCTGGTTGCATCATTCGGACGCCAAAACTGGGAGCATCACGGTTAACCCTTGAGTTACCATGATCCTTTACTTTCGCCGACAAGATGTTCCGGGAGTCTGTGATGCCGAGTGTGGACCGTGATCAACATGATGTCGATATCGACCTCGCCCAGCTCTTTCGCGCCGTGTGGCAGCGGAAGGGGAGGATCTTGGGCGCTACGGCTCTTGTCGGAGTTCTGGCCTTCGTCGGCGCCAATGCGATCTCGCCGACTTACAAAAGCGATGCCAAACTCCTGATCGAGCCGCGCGAGCCAACTTTTTCCGCATCCGGAGCCAACTCCGCGACCGTCGAAACCATGCCCGACGAACTCAATGTGGCAAGCCAGGTGCAGCTGCTGCAGTCCGTCGATCTGATCAAGCAGGTGGCACGCGAGCTCAATCTCAACGAGCGTACCGAATTCGATCCGGATTCCAGCCCGTCCGTCATCACCGATTTCCTCGTGCTCTTCGGCCTGAAGAGCAACCCGCTCGAACTTCCACCCGAAGAGCGCGTCATCAACGCCTTCAAGGAAAAGCTCGCCGTCTATCAGGTCGACAAGTCGCGGGTGATCGGGATCGAGTTCACATCGCAGGATCCGAAGCTTGCGGCAGCCGTCCCGAACACGATGATAGACGTCTATCGGTCCTTGCAAAGCGGTGCCAAGCTCGACAGCAATTCCGACGCCGTGCGCTGGCTGGAGACGGAGATTGCCAACCTGCGCGAAAAGGTTCGCGAGGCCGAGCAGACGGTCGCCGAATATCGCTCGTCGGCGGGATTGATGTCGCTTGGCTCCGATCAGAGCTCGTTCAGCAGCAAGCAGCTCTCGGATATCTCGACTGAGCTTGCCCGGGTCCGTGGCGAACGCGCAAATGCCGAGGCAACCGCGGAGAACCTGCGTGCCAGCATCAGGGCTGGAAGGTCGACCGAGACGCTGGATGCGGTTGCCCGCTCGGAATCGATCCAGCGCCTGAGGGCAACGGAATCGCAGTTGAGCGCCCAGATTTCCGATCTCTCCACGCGCCTCCTCGACGGTCATCCCCAGATGAAGGCATTGCGCGCCCAGCTTGCTGGTATCCGCGAGCAGGTACAGGCCGAATCCCTGAAGGTCGCGGCCGGCCTCGAAAATGAAGCAGCCGTTGCCCGTGAACGCGAAACACAGCTGTTGGCCCAGCTCAATACCTTGAAGGCCGACACGGCCCGTGCCGGCGAAGACGAAGTCGGGTTGAAGTCGCTGGAGCGCGAGGCGACGGCCCAGCGTCAGCTGCTCGAAACCTATCTGGCGCGCTACCGCGAGGCGTCGTCACGCCTCGACAAGGATTCGAGCCCTGCCGACGCGCGTGTGATTTCCACCGCGATCGAGCCACAGGAGCCGAATTTCCCCAAGGTTCTGCCGATTACGATCGTCGCCACGCTGTCGACCATGATCCTCGCGGCCGTTGCGGTGATGCTGGCCGAACTTTTCAGCGGTCGCGCATTGCGTCCCACGGGGGCAGTGGTTCCCGTTGCCGTGCGCCGGGAAGAAGAGGCGCTGCCGCAGCAGGAAGCCGCCCCCGATCAGGACAGGCCGGAGCGCTCGACCGATACGCCTGCGAGCCTGCTGAACGTTGCCCCGGACGAAGATCTGGTTGAGGAGATGGAGCAGGCTGTCACCGCCGAGCTTCCGGCAACGGAGACTGCCGAGGAGCATGACGAATTCTCGATCGCGTCTGTGGCCAACTTTCTCGTCGAGCAGGAGACGCGGATCGCTTTTGCGATTTCGCCGTCGGGCGACGATGGCTCGCTTGGCACGGTCGCTCTCGCTCGCGAGCTGGCCGAACGCGGCAAGCGCATGGTCCTCGTCGACATGACGGGCTCGGCCTGCCCGACGCGTTTGATGGCATCCTGGCGCGACCTTCCCGGGATCACAGATCTGTTGACCGGTGAGGCCGCCTTTGCCGATTGCATCCATCCGGACCGCTCCTCGACAGCCGATATCGTACCTCAGGGCAATGCGGATATCCGTCAGGCCATGCGTGGTGCCGACCGTCTCTCCATGATCGTCGACGCGCTCGCCGACGTCTACGATCTGGTGCTGGTCGAATGCGGCCCTGCGAATGCACAAGGCGTTGCGCGTCTCAGCCGCAACGGCCGCCACGAGATCATCCTCTCAGCTCCCGAGCCGAGGGCGGACGAGCTGGCCGAGATCATGGTCACCTTCGAGGATGTCGGCTACTCGGATCTCGTTCTGCTTTCGGTGAAGACTCCGCCAAGCCGCCACGCCCGGGACGCAGCCTGATATCAGGCGTTTCCGGGTTCGGAACGATCAATCCTCTGATTTCGGCGCCGGTGTCGCCGTGCTCTGGGCCCTGAACCTCTGGATCAGGGTGTAGAGATGCGGATTACCCTTGATGAAGGTTTTCGTCCGGGTGAGGCTACGATGCGTCATGGCGGCGAAATGACCGGCAGGGCGCAGAGGCAGCAAGACGTCATGGTGCACCGTTTGCACAGTGCACCAGCGACGCTTGTAGTCCTGATCGCCAATGCCGAAGTCGAATAGGGCAGCACCGCTCAGGGCGCTGCGCTCGATGACCAACCAGAACAGGAGTTCGCCTGGACTGGCCTCCGTCATAAGACCGTCGTCGATCGAGCCAAACTGACAGATGACATGGTCGCCCTTGCGGGAAAGGCCGGTGATGGCGGCGATCTTGCCGTCATGCTCACCCGTCAGGCGGATGGCATGCAGTTCGAGTGGAACGTCGCTTCCGCCGCGATTGAATTCAAGAAGCATGCGAAAGAAGGCCTGTGTCTCCGCTGGCTGGAAGACGTTCGGCAAGCCGCCTGCGGCGAACCGGGCAGCCTTCTGCTGAAAGAAGCGTTCGAGGAGGGCTTGCTGCTCGGCAAGCTTTGTCGGGCGGATATGCTCGAATCCGCCTGCGGCTTCCAGCTTGCGGATCTGTGCGCGATACTTCTTGCGGCGGCTTTTGGCATTGAGCGCAGCAATCGTCTCTTCCATGGTCGCACACAGCGGCAGTTGGAAGGATGCGTTCTGGTTGCGGATATGCGGCAGAGCCGAAAGCGGATGCCGCTCGCCGCGCCAGTCGAAGGGGATGTTCGTCAAGCTGAGCAGGTCGGCGTGATCACGCAACGCGTTGACCAGCAGTGTTTCGAGCGCGGGGCCGGGAAGCGTCGACGCGATCGATCGGAAGCCGGCGCTGAACAGGCCGCTGTTGAAGTTCGTGAAGGCGGATCCGATGAAGCGGACATTGCGCACGAGATAGTGCCGTTCGATTTCGAGCGGCAGCAGGAAGGCGATCTCGTCGTTCAGGCGTCCTTCGACGATGGCAAGCGGATGGCCATGGGTCTCGACCCAGGCGCGGCACCAGTCATAGCCATGATGCAGGGAGTTCCATGGATCGGCCTCAAGCTGCCGCCAGACCTTTTCCAGCGGCTTCATGCGCTGGTGCACGGTCAGCGAGAGCCGTCCGGCCGGAGTGTTGACGGTCGCTCGATTGCGTTCGACGGTGGCGCCGTCATCTGGCAGATCTTCGGCAAATGCCATCGCATCATGGCGTATCTGGGCCCGCATGTACCCTATCCCGTCCGGTTTCACTGACGCGCAGGAGCTTAGGCGGACACTGCCAACAAACGGTTATCGGTCTCGGAGATGGGCAGCCTGACACCTTGCCAAGGTAAAGGCGGAGTTAATCCGCATCCTTCTTCTTGAACGGGCCGGCCATCCACTTGATCACGAGCATGGCGGGAATGACCCAGAGCAGGCCGGTCAGGAGGAAATAGAGCAGATGAGCCCACCAGGGGGCGGTCGCGAGGGTTGCCGTCGCGATCGTCGTCGCGAGAAGGGCATAGACCGACACGATCAGGATGATCAGGATCGTGCCGATGAAGGATCTCAGTTTCGGGCGCCTTGTCATGCCTTATTCCTACTCGACGTCGCCGTCCTCAGCGACGCGACCGCTTGCCGCAAACCGGCGGGCTTGTTTTGCACGGCTGACTGATGCAAATCAACGGGCGAAAAGAGGATTGACGAATGACAGCAGTATTGACCGGAACCGAGTTGCAGGTGCGCAAGGAAATCGCTCGCGTGGATGCTGACCGAAAGGCGGTCCGCATCTGGCTCGGCGTGGTGATTTTTGCGCTTTTCTGTCTCGTGCTGGTCGGCGGCGCAACGCGCCTGACCGACTCAGGCCTGTCTATCACCCAATGGAAACCGATCCATGGCGTTATCCCGCCGCTGACCGCCGCAGAGTGGGAAGAAGAGCTCGAACTTTATCGTCAGATCCCGGAATACCAGCAGATCAACAAGGGCATGAGCCTCGACGAGTTCAAGTTCATCTTCTGGTGGGAATGGGCACATCGTCTGCTCGCCCGCCTGATCGGCGTGCTGTTTGCCGTGCCGCTCGCCTATTTCTGGCTGCGCGGCAAGATCGAGCCGAGCCTGCGCACGCCGCTGGTCGGGCTTCTGGCGCTCGGAGGCCTGCAAGGCTTCATCGGCTGGTGGATGGTTTCCTCGGGTCTCAGCGAGCGGACTGATGTCAGCCAGTATCGTCTGGCCGTCCACCTGATGATGGCCTGCTTCATTTTCGCCAGTTGCGTCTGGATCTATCGCAGCCTTTACCCGCATACGGACGATGCTGTCCCGACGGAAAAGAGCCGTTTCTTCGCAGGCGTTCTGCTCATCATGACCTTCGTTCAGATCTATCTTGGTGCGCTTGTCGCGGGTCTCGATGCCGGGTTCACTTACAACACCTGGCCGCTGATGGACGGCGCCTGGGTGCCGCAAGGGCTCTTCATCCAGTCTCCCGCCTGGATCAACATCTTCGAAAACCCCAAGACGGTGCAATATATCCATCGCATCGGCGCCTATGTTCTCTGGGCGGCAGCACTCGCCTACATGATCCAGTCTCTGCGGGCGGCTCCCGAGACCACCCATGCCCGCCGCAGCGTGGTGCTTTTCGTCCTCATCAGCATCCAGGCGGTGATCGGCATCGCGACGCTCGTGATGCAGGTGCCGCTGGCTGCCGGTGTCATTCATCAGGGCATGGCGCTGGTGGTTCTCGCCTTTGCCGTCGCTCATCTGCGTGCCTTCTACGGCGAGCGCCCGAAGCCGGTTGTGGTTGAAGTCCGCGACTGAGCCTGATCAGCCGAAGCGATAGGCGGAGTAAGGTTTTCCGAGGAACTCACCCCGGAAGACCTGCCGCCCAGCATCCGAACCTGCGGCACCCGAGGCTACGAACAGCGGCACGAGGTGATCGTGGTCTGGCACATGGCAGGCCAGGGCATCCGGGTTCTGCTCCCAGGTCGCGAGCACTTCTGAACGCCGCGCGCTGTCGGGTGATGAGACCGCTTGCGTCAGCCAATCGTCAAACCGGATCGCTTGCTGAACATGATTGGGTTCGGCCTGCCGGAACATCCGCATGTTGTGATAGCTCATGCCCGAAGCAATAATCAGCACGTCTTCGTCACGCAATGGCGCCAACGCCTTGCCGATCGCCACATGGCTTTCAACATCCAGCGTATTCTTGAGAGAGATCATCGTCAGCGGCACATCCGCATCCGGATAGAGCAGCATGAACGGGATGAAGACGCCATGATCGAAGCCGCGCGTGGCATCCTCGGCGCTCTCGATCCCGGCCTCTGCCAGTAGTGCCCGCGCGCGGGCCGCAAGGTCCGGCGACCCCGGGGCAGGGTAGGAGAGTTCGTAGGTGTGCGGCGGGAAATTGTAATAGTCGAAGAGCATGCCAGGCTTCGCAGCCGTGCTCAACGTCGGCACCGGTTCCTTCTCCCAATGGCCTGAAACCACGAGTACAGCCTTCGGCCGCCGCCCGATTTCCGCATCGAGGCCTTCGAGGAAGGCCCGCAGATCGTCCCAGGGCGTCTTGCCTTCGGCATCCCGGGGGAATTCCATGAACGGCCACGGGCCGCCACCATGAGGAATGAAGTAGACGGGGAAACGATGGCGATGTGGGATTTCGCTGCTCATGACGACCTCGCTGGTACGCTTCCGTCCTACCAAAGGGTGATGAGGCCGGCGATCCGTCATTCAGTCGACAAAGTGTTCGACAAGCAGCGATCTTGCAATCCGGGCAAAGGCCAGGCGCTCCACAAGCCTTGCATCGCCTGCCAGCGACGACCCGTCTTCCAGCATCCAGGCGACAGAGAGCATCGCGTGAACCGCCGCATAACTTAGGATCTTCCTGCCGCTGCAGCCGAAATGAACCCCGAAGCACTCCGTTAGGCGCATGATGCGCAGCCGATCCAGGACGAGCGTCCCATTTCCCTGCGGGTTTCCGAAGACATTGGCCACATCATAGACCGGGTCGCCATAAAGTCCCTGCGGATCGATCGCCCGCCACTCGCCGGACGCATCCTGGACTATGTTCTCGTGATGGAGGTCACCATGAAGCGGTCTTTGGCCCATGCTCGCTGAGCAAGCCGCGTGCGATATGCGCGGCCCAGCTTGCGACCGTGCCGAGTTCGGACGATCCTGATGTTTCCGCAAGCAAGAACAGAGACCTGAAATGTCGATCGAGGGGCACGAGCGCGTCTGGAACCGTTCGTCCGCTTGGAGCTTGCAGCTTGCCCAGCACACGGAGCACGACGTCCGTTGCTTCCGCGTCGCCCCAGCGATCAAGGTGTTCCCGCAGCGTCCGCGCGCCCCCATCTTCGAGCAGAGATGAGTGGCCGACACGGTCAATGAGGCGAACGGCACCGAGACCCTGCCTCCACTCGAGAAAGTCGAGGCCAGGCAGTTCGCCGTGTCCCGCAGGCTTGAGGCTCTTTACAATGTTTGTCGAGCCACGCCGCCAAACTCGAAAAATAAGACTCGACGGCGTGTCAGCGACGAGCTCCGCCTTGTCGATGCTCCAGGCTTCTGTGAGAGCGACGGGTAGCTCGGACAACGCGGCCACGGCATCACGCCGACAGCATCAGGTCCATGTTCTGCACAGCCGCTCCTGACGCGCCCTTGCCAAGATTGTCGAGCAGGGCGACCAGATTGACATGCGCGCCACCGGGCGTGCCGAAGACGAAGAGCTTCATCGTGTCCTGTCCGACCAGTTCTTCTGCATCGACGCGCGGCAGCTTGGCACTTTCGCCGAGCGAAACGACGCTGACGATCTCCTGGCCCGCATAGTGGGCGACGAGTGCAGCATGGATGCTCTCCAACGTCGTGCCGGCGGCGAGATCTTCGAGGAAGAGCGGCACCTGGACGATCATGCCCTGGGCGAAGCGGCCGACGGAAGGCGCGAACAGCGGTGCGCGGTCGAGCAGGCCATGGGTCTGCATTTCCGGCACATGCTTGTGCTTCATCGTCAGGCCGTAGAGGAAGTTGTTTGCGACCAGATGCTCGGGATGGGTCTTGTCTTCCATCTGCGCAATCAGCTGCTTGCCACCGCCGGTGTAGCCGGAGACGGCATTGACCGACACGGGATAGCCGTCCGGCAGGATGCCGGCGGCGCGCAGCGGACGGATGAGGCCGATCGCACCGGTCGGATAGCAGCCGGGATTGGAAACATAGCGTGCCGATTGGATCTTCGCCTTCTGCGCCTTGTCCATTTCGGCAAAGCCATACGCCCAGTCCGGATGCACCCGGAATGCCGTGGAGGCATCCAGCAAACGGACATTGTTATTCGCTGCCGTCATCTCATAGGCCTGCTTCGACGCGTCGTCAGGCAGGCAAAGGATGGCGATGTCGGCACTGTTCAGCATGTCCTCGCGCATCTTCTCGTTCCGCCGCTCCGCTTCGGGGATCGACAGCAGCTCCAGATCGCGGCGGTCGGCCAGGCGCGTGCGGATCTGCAGACCCGTTGTGCCGTGTTCGCCGTCGATGAAGATCTTCGCTGCCATTTGTCTAATCCTGTCAGAGGTTTGGATGAGAATGCGGAATCTGATTGTCAGTGTGTTGAATCAATGTGTCAGGTGCGTGTCGCGAGTTTCTCGGCGCGCAGGCCCAGCATATACATCGCAACCGTCGCACCGGCAATTGCGGTGATGTCGGCATGGTCATAGGCCGGCGCCACCTCGACGATGTCAGAGCCCCGGATGTCGAGGGCCCCGAGCTTGCGCAGCACCGACAGCATTTTGGCGGAGGAGGGGCCGCCTGCGACCGGCGTGCCGGTGCCTGGAGCATAGGCCGGGTCGAGGCAGTCGATGTCGAAGGTCATGTAAGTCGGCGCCGTGCCGACATGCGAGAGGATCGCGTCGGCGATGGCCTGCGCGCCCATGTCCTCGACTTCGTAGCCGGGAATGATCCGGATGCCGAAATGCTCGGGCGCTTCGGTGCGGATGCCGATCTGGATCGACTTCTTGGGGTCGATGACGCCTTCGCGGACCGCCCGGCAGACGAAGGAACCGTGGTCGATGCGCTGGCCGTCATCGTCCCAGGTGTCCTGATGCGCGTCGAAATGTACCAGTGCTAGCGGGCCGTGCTTGGCGGCATGGGCTTTCAGGAGTGGCCAAGTGACGAAGTGGTCGCCGCCAAGGCCGAGCAGATAGGCGCCGGAGGCAATGATCTTCGCGGCCTCCTGCTCGATCAGGCCCGGTGTGTGCTGATGATTGCCGTAGTCGAGCAGCACGTCGCCATAGTCGATGACGGCCATCTGCTCGAAGAGGTCACGGGCGAAAGGGTATTGCGGATCATTGTCGAAGATCGCAGAGGCGCGCCGGATTGCCTGTGGTCCGAAACGCGCGCCGGGGCGGTTGGAGACGGCGGCATCGAATGGAATGCCGAGTACGACCGCGTCGACGTCGGTGAGGTCCTTCGAATACTTCCGCCGCATGAAGGACAGCACGCCCGCATAGGTCGGGTCGGTCGCAGCACCGCGCAGGGTCTTCGCGGTAAACGCGTTGTCGATCGTCTTGCTGGCCATGCTGCTGCTCCGGATTTCGAATTTGATCAAATTATAAGGTCACCATCGGCGGTCAAGCCCATCGCGTTCAAGCATTGAACGCAGACTGCAAAACGAAAAAAGGCGGAGCCGAAGCCCCGCCTTGATTTCCGTTTCCGGTTGTCCAGCAATTAACGCTTGGAGAACTGGAACGAACGACGGGCCTTCGCCTTGCCGTACTTCTTACGCTCGACGACGCGGCTGTCGCGGGTCAGGAAGCCACCCTTCTTCAGGACCGGACGCAGGCCCGGTTCGAAGTAGGTGAGGGCCTTCGAGAGACCGTGACGAACTGCACCGGCCTGGCCGGAGAGACCGCCGCCAGCGACAGTCGCGATGATGTCGAACTGGCCGTCACGGGCCACTGCGACGATCGGCTGCTGCAGAATCATCTGCAGGACCGGGCGTGCGAAGTACGCGGAGAACTCGCGGCCGTTGATGGTGATCTTGCCGGTGCCCGGCTTGACCCATACGCGGGCAACGGCATTCTTGCGCTTGCCGGTGGCGTAGGAGCGACCCAGCGAGTCGACCTTGCGGACGTGAGCCGGAGCTGCGTCCTGTGCCGGAGCAAGGTCCTTCAGGGAAGAAAGATCGGCCATACTTAGGCGCTCCTTGTGTTCTTGCTGTTCAGCGAGGCGACGTCGAGAGCGACGGGCTGCTGAGCTTCATGCGGGTGGTTCGTGCCAGGATAGACGCGCAGATTCTTCATCTGGCGACGACCGAGCGGACCACGCGGGATCATGCGCTCGACGGCCTTTTCGAGAACGCGCTCCGGGAAGCGGCCTTCGATGATCTGGCGAGCCGTACGCTCCTTGATGCCGCCCGGATAACCGGTGTGCCAGTAGTACTTCTTGTCGGCATACTTCTTGCCGGTGAAGACGACCTTTTCGGCATTGATGACGATGACGTTGTCGCCGTCGTCAACATGGGGGGTGTAGGTGGCCTTGTGCTTGCCACGCAGGTGCATGGCGATGATGGTGGCGAGGCGGCCGACAACGAGCCCTTCGGCGTCGATGAGGATCCACTTCTTCTCCACCTCTGCAGGCTTCTGAACGAAGGTAGACATTGAGGTCTCTTTCAGTGTGATCCTGTGTTTCCCGAGTGAGGGAGCGACAGGCGTTTCTTGTTGCTTGTTTCGCGCCGTTTTCGACACAAAAAAGAAAGAGGTCCCTAAGGACCGCATTCCGAGGAGCGGTATAGAGGGTGCGCTGTCGGAGGTCAAGATCGCAGCATCGGTAGGGTGTTGGAGAAAAACTATTGAAAACAGTGGCTTAAATGTAGGGTGTTATTTTACCACACGTCAGTTGCTTCCGCAGTCATGCTGCGTGACCGCGGGAACCAACCAGCAAGGACGCAATTCTACATTCCAGCGCAGCAGGCAAATGGAACCGATGCGTCGGAATTATTCGATGCAACCTATGATGTCGCTAATATTCTCATGAACATAATGAAAACATAAACCGAACATAGCGACTGACGTCGTCAACGGAGATCGCCATGTCGCTCGAACGCCGAATTTCGCTCATCACGCTCGGCGTCGCCGACGTCGCTCGCAGCACCGAGTTCTATGCGCGGTTGGGCTGGACAAAATCCTCCGCGTCCAACGACCAGGTGACCTTCATCCAGCTGAAGGGCACGGCTCTTGGTTTGTTTTCGCGCGCCAGCCTGGCGGAAGATGCGCATGTCGAAGACACGCCCCCGGGCTTTTCCGGCGTCACGCTCGCTTACAATGTCTCGAGCGAGATCGGCGTCGATGCCGTCGTGAAGTTTGCCGTGTCCTGCGGGGCAAGGCTGGTCAAGTCGCCGGAGAAGGTCTTCTGGGGTGGTTACTCCGGCTACGTGGCCGATCCCGATGGCCATTTGTGGGAAATCGCCTTCAACCCCTTCTTCCCGCAGGACGAACACGGACATGTCGTTCTTCCGGAATGATATCCGGCATTCGACGGATATCCGTGGCAGCTCGTTAAGCGGTCGGCGCTAAGCTGTCGTCGGGACAAGATGGACGGGTAAACCAAAGGCCTTCGCGGGCCGGGAGGAACGTCCATGAACCATGACACCTACCTCAACAGCTATCTCGCCGATATCCTTGCGACGGCCAAGAACGTGGCCGTCGTCGGCGCCTCGCCGGACGACAAGCGCCCCAGTCACTGGATCTCCGGCTTTCTGCTCGGCAAGGGCTATCACGTTTTCCCCGTCAATCCGCTGCATCGCGGCGAGCGCATCCTCGGGCAGCAGGTCTACGGATCGCTGGCGGAGATCCGGGAACCGGTTCATCTCGTCGATGTCTTCCGCCGCACGGAATGCCTGGCGGGCATCGTCAACGAGGTCCTGGCAATGTCGCCCCGGCCCTTCGCGATCTGGTGTCAGCTCGGCATCCGGGATGATGCGGCGGCCGAAAAGGCAGAGGCAGCAGGCATCAGCATGGTCATGAACCGCGCGCTGGTCTCTGAATACCCACTTGTCTATGAGCGGCTGCATCCGGGCTCGGCGCAAGGTCATGCAGCCTGATACGCTCCGGCGCTTCAGAAGCGGATGATCGGTTTTCCGAACCCGAATCGACGCGTCTCGGGATCGTAGTCCTGGCAGTTGAGCACTGGGCACCGGGCGGCATCGCGTGTCGGCACATAGGCACGCTCGGCATATTCATGCGGATCGCACATGGCGCTGCGCGTGACGTAGCGGTCGTAGAGCGTCATGCCTTTCACGCGCGTCGACGGGTAGCGCAGAATAACCGCGCCTTCGTTCAGGACGCGCTGCCGGACCTGGTCGCAGGTAAGCGCAGTGGAGTTGTAGCGCGAAATCGCGAGTGCTGGCTGAGCAAGCAGCAGGGCTGCGATGGTCGTGATGGCAAGCTGTGTCGGGCGCATGGCGGTCCTCCTTGAGACGGCAGATCAACGTGTGGCCGGGCAGGGCGGTTCCGCCTTGTTGTCGACGACGGCCACACCATTTAATCCTGATCTACCGAAATGAGGAGACTGAGATGGCCGATCACGATCACTACACTGCAGAGGACCTGCGGGACATCCTCGGAAACGTTCGAACGATCGCGTTGCTCGGCGCGTCTCCAAAGCCGGATCGCCCGAGTTTCGGCGTCATGCGTTTTCTGCTGTCGAAGGGCTACACTGTGTATCCGGTCAATCCAGGCCAGGCCGGCAAGGAAATCCTCGGCCAGCATGTCTACGCCACAATGGCTGATATTCCAGAGGCGATCGACATGGTCGACGTCTTCCGCGCTCCGGAATATCTCGGCGAGGTGGTGACGGAGGCACTTGCTCTGCCCAGCCGCCCCAGGGTGATCTGGGGCCAGCTCTCCGTGCGTGACGACAAAGCCGTCAAGCCGGCCGAAGAGGCTGGCATCCGCGTGGTCATGGACCGTTGCCCTGCGATCGAAATCCCCAGGCTCGGCCTATAGGACTCAAGCCCCGACCAGCAGGTCCGGATTGGCGCGCAGCGCGTTCAGCGTATCGGCATTGCCGCAATACTCAACAAAGGTCCGCTCGGCCTGGCCCTGATGCAGATGTGCCCGGCAGGTATCCTTGGACGAACACTGCGCACAGGTCACCTGCATGTCGCGAAAGAGGCGACGCATGCGGCACTCCACCTCTGCGGGATCTATGTTCAGGGCCCGCATCATGGCCGGCATTTCATCGGCGGCATGCGGGCCTGCCTTAACGAGCGCCAGCAACTGATGGGTGCTGATGCCGCAGTCGTCTGCGAGCGCATCGACTTCGGCATCGGATAAGGCGGCCAGCATGTTGCCTTCATTGGCGGTTTTAAAGCCCTGGGCGAACCAGGAAAGAAGCTGCTGCACGGTTTGGCGGACCGGATCGGTGATCGTCAGTGTCATGGGGGCTCTCCTTCGACTGGAAAGCAGCATGCCAGTGCGGCACGTGCCCGCATTGACCTCGATCAAGTATGAATTTCCCGATCACTGCCGCACTTTGGAATAATCCGGGCTGACATCGGGCGGCGACCGATTATGATCCGGCCCGAAGTCACATAGGGAGGACCAAATAATGTCGGAGAACAATCCGGGTTTCGCCACGCTCGCCATCCATGCCGGTGCCCAGCCGGACCCCACCACGGGCGCCCGCATCACGCCGATCTACCAGACGACGGCTTACGTCTTCAACGACTCGGACCACGCCGCAAATCTCTTTGCCCTCAAAGAATTTGGCAATATCTACTCCCGCATCATGAACCCCACCCAGGGCGTTCTGGAAGAGCGGATTGCGGCGCTGGAAGGCGGCACGGCAGCACTTGCGGTTGCTTCCGGTCATGCAGCCCAGCTCCTGATCTTCCACTCGCTGATGCAGCCCGGCGACAACTTCGTTGCGGCGAAGAAGCTCTATGGTGGCTCGATCAACCAGTTTGGCCATGCCTTCAAGAATTTCGGCTGGCAGGTCCGCTGGGCCGATCCCGCCGATCCGGAAAGTTTCGCTGCTCAGATCGATGACAAGACCAAGGCCGTCTACATCGAAAGCCTGGCAAACCCTGGCGGCACCTTCGTCGATATCGAAGCCATTGCCGAAGTCGCCCATCGACACGGTCTGCCGCTGATCGTCGACAACACCATGGCGAGCCCCTACCTCATCCGCCCGCTGGAGCATGGCGCCGACATCATCGTGCATTCCGTCACCAAGTTCCTTGGCGGCCACGGCAATTCCATGGGCGGCGTCATCGTCGATGGCGGCACTTTCGACTGGTCGGCCAAGCCGGGCAAATACCCGATGCTGTCGGAGCCGCGCCCCGAATACAACGGGGTCGTCCTGCACCAGGCCTTCGGTAATTTCGCCTTCGCGATCGCGTGCCGCGTCCTCGGCCTGCGTGACCTTGGGCCGGCCATTGCGCCCATGAACGCCTTCCTCCTGTTGACCGGCATCGAAACCCTGCCGCTGCGCATGCAGCGCCACTGCGACAATGCCATGAAGGTCGCGACGTGGCTGAAGAGCCATCCGAAGGTTGAATGGGTGAACTATTCGGGCCTGTCCGACGACCCGAACAATGCGCTCCAGAAGCGTTACTCGCCGAAGGGCGCAGGATCCGTCTTCACCTTCGGCATCAAGGGCGGACTTGAAGCCGGCAAAGCGCTGGTCGGCGGCCTGAAGCTCTTCTCGCACCTGGCCAACATCGGTGACACCCGTTCGCTGATCATCCATCCGGCGTCGACCACCCATGCGCAGCTCTCGGAAGCCCAGCAGATCGCAGCCGGTGCCGGACCTGACGTCGTGCGCCTGTCGATCGGCATCGAAGACGCCGAAGACATCATCGCTGATCTCGAGCAGGCGCTGGCCTCGGCCTGATCTGTCCTTAGAGCGGCGGTGCAAAACACCGCCGCTCGTTTACCTGGAGACCATGATGAGCCTGTCCCTGCCATTCGATCCCTCCACCGTCACGCCGGAAGAGGGCGCTCCCGCCGCCGATCGGCTGATTTCGGGCGACCCGCGTTTCACCACCTGGAACATCGAGGAAGCGGACGGTGGCATCTATGCCGGTATCTGGCAGTCGACGCCGGGCAAGTGGCGGATCGTCTACGATGAATGGGAATACTTCCACATTCTCGAAGGGCACTCTGTCGTGACCGAGGACGGCGGCGAGCCGATCCATCTGAGGGCCGGCGACCGCCTCATCCTCAGACCCGGGTTCAAGGGAACCTGGGAAGTCCTTGAAACGACTCGCAAGGATTATGTCATCCGGCTCTGAAGGGGATGGTGTTCCTGGCGTCTGATGTGCGGCAGGTCACTGACGGTCGATCAACGGTCGAGCTAGGAGGCTGCCATCATCTTGCAGCGCCGGGTCCCAGCATGAACATGTTTCGCATCGCCCTCATCGTCATTGTCGGGCTTTTTATCATCGTTGGTGGCCGCTGGTATGTCTATGTCAGCAACACCAGCAGCCCCTACGATGAAGTCGGAATCGAGATCAACAGCCGCCTTCCGCACGTTCTTCGCAAATGGGGATGCGATCGGCTGCAGCAGTCCTTCCCGAACAGTGTCCCGCCCTACGGTTGCGGCGCGCCGGATAGCCGGAGCTGGATCTGACCGACTGCGCGCGGACTATTAGGTCATCAGCCCGCTTTCAGACGAACCGCTGCCGACTCGTGCTCGGCGGCCATGGCGGCATCGTCGGCGGACACCTTCTGAACACTAGCTCTACCGTCGATGCGGGCCATATAGGCCTGAAACGCCGGGCGTGCCTCGACAAGGCCGAACATCGTCGTCCAGCGCAGCGCGATCCCCCAGAGCAGGTCCGCTGCCGTGAAGCGCTCGCCGAGCAGGTAAGGGCCTGTCTTGAGCGCTTGCTCCAGCATGTCGATCAGCGACTCGTAGCTGGAATAGGGCGTCTCGTTCATCGACCCCGGCTCGCGTTTCATGAAGCGATCGACCACTGCCGGTTCGAAGCAACTGCCATAGATGAAGAGCCAGCGGAGATAAGCGCCGCGATCCGGATCCGTGAGGGCAGGGGCGAGGCCCGCTTCGGGGAAGAGATCTGCGAGATAAAGGTAGATGGCGCCCTGTTCGGTGACGAGCGTGTCGCCGACGGTCACAGCCGGCACCTTGCCGAGCGGGTTGATCGCCAGATAGGCCGGCTGCCGCTGCTCTCCCGCCTTCATGTTCAAAACATGCATGGCGTACGGCACCTTCAGTTCCTCGAGCAGAACGCGTACGCCCGTGGCACGGGTCTGGGGCGAGTAGAAGAGGGTGATCGGCTGGTTCTTGGTCATCGTGTGTCTCCCTTTGAAATGCACCACGCCATGAAGGCGTTGAAAGGAGAATGCGCCGGCATACCTGTCAGATTATGTCAGGTTGGTTTAGCATAATCGTCGAAACGAGGATTTTTCGATGCGGGCGAGCCGGCTCATCAACATACTGACGACGCTGCAAGCCAAGGGATTGGTCACTGCCGAGGCGCTGGCAGAGGAAAACGACGTCTCGGTGCGCACCATCTACCGCGACATCGATGCCCTCTCGCTGTCAGGTATTCCCGTTTATAGCGAACGCGGCTCCGACGGTGGCTACCGCCTGCTGGACGGGTACCGCGTCCGTCTGAATGGCCTCACGCCTGCCGAGGCGGAAGCCATGTTTCTGTCCGGTATTCCGGGTGCCGCTGCCGATCTTGGCCTCGGCTCCCTGATGGCCGGCGCCCAGAAAAAGCTCACCGCCGCCTTGCCGGAGGATCTGCGTGAAAGCGCGCGGCGCATGCAGTCGAAGTTTCATCTCGATGCACCCGCCTGGCTCGCCGAGGGTGAGCAGCCCGTCTATCTCCAGGCCATTGCGGACGCGGTCTGGAATTCCAAGCGCATCCGCATGCGCTATCGCTCCTGGAACGCGGAGAAGAACCGCGTCGCCGAACCGCTCGGCATCGTGATGAAAGGCGGCGCCTGGTATCTCGTGGCGCGAGTCGACGACACACTGCGGACCTATCGCATCTCACGAGTCTTGGACCTGATCGTCACCGAAGAGCGCTTCGACTGGCCGAGGGACTTCGATCTCGCTGAATACTGGAACGAAAACACGCGTCGGCTTGAACTGGAACTCTACCCAAACTGGGCGACCATCCGTCTATCACCCTGGGGCCTGAAGGAAATCGAGCACATGGCGCCGCCTTACGTCCGGGCCAACCTCGAATTCGTCGGCGAACCCGACGAGAGCGGCTGGCGCACGGTCCGGCTACCCGTGGCACATGAACGCATGGCCGTGTCGGAAATGCTGAAGCTGGGAACGGAAGCCGAGGTCCTCGACCCGCCAGATCTGCGTCTCGCCATGCGTCAGGCCGTTGAAGCCCTGACGGCCCGCTATGCCGACGCAGCCGACCTCACCAGGTAAGGTCGAGGCGCTCCAGCCCGTGGAAATGATAGACGTCCTTGACGGTAGGTGTCTCTGCAATCTTCAGCCCTGGCAGCCGCTTGAAGAGCAGCGGCAGCACGATGTTGAGCTCGAGCCTGGCGAGCGGCGCGCCGATGCAGAAATGGATGCCGGCCCCGAAGGAGAGGTTGGCGCCTTCGTCACGCGATGGCTTGAAGGTCAGCGGCTCCGGGAATTTCTGCGGATCGAGATTGGCAGCCGCCAGGATCAGGCTCACCTTGTCGCCGCGCTTGAAAGACACGCCATCGATTTCGCAGGGCTCCAGGCACCAGCGCTGGAAGATATGCACCGGCGCGCAGATCCGAAGCGTCTCTTCGACGGTCCGTTCGGTTGTCTTCTGGTCAGAAAACAGGGTCGACGGATCGGTGCCGCTGTCGAGGATCACGCGAACCGAATTGCCGATCTGATGCACGGTCGCCTCGTGGCCGGCATTCAAGAGCACGATGGTCGTCGAGATCAGCTCGTCCTCGGTGAGGAATTGCCCCTTGTGCTCGGTGTGGATCATGTGGCTCAGGAGATCGTCGCGCGGATCGGCGCGGCGCTCTGCGATCACTTCGCGTACATAGTCCGCGAATTCCTTGGCCGAGCGATCCGCGGCCTCTTCGTCGGCCCGGGTCCGCTTGAACATGTACATGCCGACATAGTCGTGGCTCCATTTGAGGAGCTGCGGGCCCATTTCTTCGGGAATGCCGATCATCCGAGCGATCATCGTGACCGGGATGATGTCGGCAAAGGTCGACAGCAGCTCTGTCTTGCCATCCTTCTCGAAGCCGTCGATCAACCGGTTCGCAAGCTCTTCGATCTCCGGCGTCATCTTCTCGACGTGGCGCGAAACGAAGGCACGGTTGACGAGCGTGCGAAGCCGTGTGTGCTCCGGCGGCTCGAGCTCGAGCAGCGAACGCTCCTCAGCCTTGTCGAAGTGCCGTGTGTGCTCCGCCGGTTCCGGCATGCCGAGCTCCTCGCGCGTCGCGATATGCAGGATCTGACGGCCAAACCGGCGGTCGCGCAAAAGCGCGTTTACAGGATCATAGCCGGTGAAGAACCATTGCTTCTGTTCCTCCCAATAGAAGGTGGGACAGCTGGCGTGCAGCGCCGCATAGGTCCTGTTCGGATCGCTGTAGAAGGCGGGGTCGCGAGCATTGAGGGAGACCCGGCGGGTAGCGGGGTCGATGGAAAGGAAGGGTGTCTGTGTCATGTGTTCTGTTTATCCTTTGCGTTCCCGCACGCAAGGGGAGGCGGATGTGCTCAGTCATCCAGCTTGTGGGCAACGGCGGAGATGCGTTTCAGGATGGCGACCTGACGATCCGCCTGGCGGTCGACTTCTTCTTGAGGGCTGTCTTCGCGCACCGGCGGTACGGTCACCGTCCTGTCGCCCGAGCGCAGCGAGGTCCGGTTTCGCCCTTGCGCCTTTGCCGTGTAGAGCGCGATATCGGCTTCCGACAGGAGTTGTTCGAGATCGGCCCTGTGTCGAGGGCTGACCGAGATGCCGACACTCGTCGTCACCGAGATCATCTCCTGGCCTGTCGGAATGGTGCGGTCCGCAAGCGCAAGGCGTACGGTCTCGGCAAACAGCGCCGCATCCCTCGGCTCCGATATCGCCAGAACGGCGGCGAATTCCTCTCCGCCGGTGCGGGCGAAGACCGCCCTTTGCGGCAGAAGCGATCGGCAGACATCTGCGAATTCCTGCAGGACCCGGTCGCCGATCGAATGCCCGTGCCGGTCGTTGATCTGCTTGAAATGGTCGAGATCGAATATTAGCACCCCGAGTGCGTCGAGCGGCGAACTCTCGACCAGCCCCTGATAGGCCTCGGCAAAACCGCGCCGGTTGAGCGCCCCCGTCAGGGGATCGGTCCTGACAAGCGTCTGCAACTGCTCCTGTGAGCGATCCATGGTGATTTTGGCCAGAATGATGACCGAGGTAATGAAGCCGATGACGGCGATGGTGCCCATCCACACGCCGAAGATATTGTCGGCAAAGCTCAGCGGGCGCTGCAAGAGAACAAAAATGGCATAGGCCAATCCGGCGCAGGCCTGGCTGCCCCAGGTGGCGATCAGGAAGATGCGGTAGCGGCCAGAGCTGAAGCGCGCGCGCGCCGCGATCATCGCAAGCATGGCAAAGCCGATCGACGCTCCGACGTGATAGAGCGAGACCCGTAGGGCGAACTCGTCACGGACGACCGGAACCAGAATGCCGACGATCCACACCAGCGGCGGTAACCACACCAGACGAGGAGCCGGACGGTGGTCCAGCGCTGCGAGTCCCTTTGCCCACAGGCTGAAGCCCAAAAGCGAGACGGCGTTTGCCACCTGGATCGAAATGGCGTCGGGGATCTGATCGCGCAGCGCGACAAGGCCGAGCCCGCTTGCATGCAGGAGAAACCCGAGCCCGAACCAAAGGAAATGTTTCTGCTCGCGGCCATGCAGCCAGATGGCCAGGAGCAGAATCGCCAGCGTGTTGGCCTGGATGACCCACAGCAAAAACGCAGTCTTCACGTCGATCACGATACAATTCCTGAAATGAATTCGGCAGATTATCGATCAAGAATGGCGCAAGCAGGTTAAGCAGTCACTATAAAAACCCGCGGGATCTGAGGGTCTTTCCGGCGCGACCGGTTACGAGACTTACCGAAATTTCACCATGTTAGCTATTTCTTGTGCATCGCTGTGACATGGTTGCTCTCTAACAGGAGGGCATGCACCGGAAACGCAGGATCTCCAGTGCTGAGCGCAATCCGACCATTAAGGATATCCCGTCCTCGTGTCTTGAATGTCTGGGTGCGGACACTCTATGTAGGGATTGACAAAGATTACGTGATTCCCGCCACGGCATGTGCCGGGGAGAGGCTGAAAAGGACCGACATGAGAAATCCCGTTGATACCGCTCTCGCTCTGGTGCCGATGGTCGTCGAACAGACCAATCGTGGCGAGCGCTCCTACGACATCTTCTCCCGCCTGCTGAAGGAACGGATCATTTTCCTGACGGGCCCGGTCGAAGACACCATGGCCTCGCTCGTCTGCGCCCAGCTTCTCTTCCTCGAAGCCGAGAACCCGAAGAAGGAAATCGCCATCTACATCAATTCGCCGGGCGGTGTCGTCACCTCCGGCATGGCGATCTACGACACGATGCAGTTCATCCGTCCGGCCGTGTCGACGCTTTGCATCGGCCAGGCCGCGTCGATGGGCTCGCTGCTGCTCGCGGCTGGCGAAAAGGGCATGCGCTTTGCCACCCCGAACTCGCGGATCATGGTTCACCAGCCTTCCGGCGGCTTCCAGGGGCAGGCCTCCGACATCGAGCGCCATGCTCGTGACATCATTAAGATGAAGCGTCGCCTGAACGAGGTCTATGTCAAGCACACCGGCAAGACATATGACGAAGTCGAGAATACGCTTGATCGTGACCACTTCATGGAATCGAGCGAAGCCAAGGACTGGGGTATCATCGACCGCATCCTGACCTCGCGTGCCGAAATGGAAGGCGTTGCGCCGTCGGCCTGATCCACGCAAGCCATATGCCGGCATCGGGTCGATGCCGGCAGACGTGATGGCAGGCGGGGTTTAAAGTCGGCGCAAAAGCGCTAATAGTAAGATTAAGGCTATGTTGAATCTTTGTGACATAGTCTGCCGAGACTGAGAGTTTTCGTTGCCGCCGCTCCGACACGGTCGGATCGGCTAGTAGCTCCGGATCGGAAGAGGTTTCCACCAAAGGCGGCGGTGGAAGCTGAACAGTGTGAGTGACCGCCCTGCCGTGACTGCGGTGGCGCGGCGTGCTGGAAGGATAAAGACATGAGCAAAGTCAGCGGAAGCAACGGCGGTGACTCCAAGAATACCCTTTATTGTTCCTTCTGCGGCAAGAGCCAGCACGAGGTCCGCAAGCTGATTGCCGGACCGACGGTGTTCATCTGTGATGAATGCGTCGAACTCTGCATGGATATCATCCGCGAAGAGAACAAGTCTTCGATGGTCAAGTCTCGTGACGGCGTTCCCACGCCGCAGGACATCATCAAGATCCTCGACGAATACGTGATCGGTCAAAAGCAGGCGAAGAAGATCCTCGCTGTGGCCGTGCACAACCACTACAAGCGCCTCTCGCACGCCTCCAAGGGCGGTGACGTTGAACTGGCGAAGTCGAACATCATGCTCGTCGGCCCGACGGGCTGCGGCAAGACCTATCTTGCCCAGACGCTCGCCCGCATCATCGACGTGCCCTTCACCATGGCGGATGCCACGACGCTGACCGAAGCCGGTTATGTCGGTGAAGACGTCGAAAACATCATCCTGAAGCTCCTGCAGTCGGCAGATTACAACGTCGAGCGCGCCCAGCGCGGCATCGTTTACATCGACGAAGTCGACAAGATCTCCCGCAAGTCGGACAATCCTTCGATCACCCGCGACGTATCGGGCGAGGGCGTCCAGCAGGCGCTTCTGAAGATCATGGAAGGCACGGTTGCCTCCGTTCCTCCGCAGGGTGGCCGCAAGCATCCGCAGCAGGAGTTCCTGCAGGTGGATACGACGAACATCCTGTTCATCTGCGGCGGCGCCTTTGCCGGCCTCGACAAGATCATCTCCGCCCGCGGCGAAAAGACCTCGATCGGTTTTGGCGCAACGGTGAAGGCGGAAGACGATCGCCGCGTCGGAGAAGTGCTGCGTGAACTCGAGCCGGAAGACCTCGTCAAGTTCGGCCTCATCCCGGAATTCATCGGTCGTCTGCCAGTCCTGGCGACGCTTGAAGATCTGGACGAAGACGCCCTGATCCAGATCCTGTCGGAGCCGAAGAACGCGCTTGTGAAGCAGTATCAGCGCCTGTTCGAGATGGAAGACGTCGAATTGTCCTTCCACGAGGACGCGCTTCGCGAGATTGCCCGCAAGGCGATCACCCGCAAGACCGGTGCCCGTGGTCTTCGGTCGATCATGGAAAAGATCCTGCTCGACACGATGTTCGAACTGCCGGAACTGGAAGGCGTTCGCGAAGTCGTCATCTCCGACGACGTCGTCAACGGCAACTCCCGCCCGCTCTACATCTATGCCGATCGCCAGGAAGAGAAGGCCAACGCCTCCGCCTGATCGGTTCGGATCGATTGCAGCGAAAAGCCCGCCCTTGTGGCGGGCTTTTCCGTTTCAGGCGATCTTTTTTGGTGCTGCCTGTGGTTATCTCCGGGGCCCTTGTCCATTTACGGTATTCCGCTGTTGTCAGGCCCGTCGATTGGGCTAGAACAGGGGCGAGTGAACGCTTGAGTTCTGCGTCGCCGTTACCGCGTATCCGCGTCCCCGATCATCCATGCGACGACCGGCTGCCTTTCTGGCGACGAAGTGACGCGCATGGTTCGCATCAGGTCCGCAATGTAGTGTGAAAGTGGGCAGGTTCTGTCATGCTGATGTCACAGATTCGGCGCGGGCACAGGCGGCAGGCTTGAATTGGCGGGAGCGCCACTCCACTTGTTGGAGGATCGAAAAATATGCCTGATGCCTCTTTTGGGTCGGCATGGAGTCCCGGTTTCCCCGGGACGTTTGAAAGGAAGTGAAATGACGAATACGTCAGCTGCAAACGAGGTGAACACCTATCCGGTGCTGCCTCTGCGCGACATCGTGGTGTTTCCTCACATGATCGTTCCGCTGTTCGTCGGTCGTGAAAAGTCCATTCGCGCTCTGGAAGAGGTGATGGGCTCCGACAAGCAGATCATGCTGGCCACCCAGATCAACGCAAGCGACGATGATCCGGCCCCGGACGCCATTTACGAAGTCGGTACTGTCGCCAACGTCCTGCAGCTCCTGAAGCTGCCCGACGGCACCGTGAAGGTGCTGATCGAAGGCCGTGCACGCGCCAAGGTCGAAAGCTATACCGGCCGCGAAGATTACTACGAAGCCAAGGCCAGCATCCTCGCCGAGCCGGCAGAAGATGCGGTCGAGATCGAGGCCCTGTCCCGCTCCGTGGTTTCCGAGTTTGAAAACTACGTCAAGTTGAACAAGAAGATCTCGCCTGAGGTCGTCGGCGCCGCCAGCCAGATCGAGGATTACTCGAAGCTCGCCGATACGGTCGCGTCGCATCTCTCCATCAAGATCACCGAAAAGCAGGAAATGCTGGAAACGGTGAGCGTGAAGACGCGTCTGGAAAAGGCGCTCGGCTTCATGGAAGGCGAGATCTCCGTCCTGCAGGTCGAGAAGCGCATCCGCTCGCGCGTCAAGCGCCAGATGGAGAAGACGCAGCGCGAATACTACCTCAACGAACAGATGAAGGCGATCCAGAAGGAACTCGGTGACGGCGAAGACGGCCGTGACGAGATGGCCGAACTGGAAGAGCGCATCGCCAAGACCAAGCTTTCCAAGGAAGCCAAGGAAAAGGCCGATGCCGAGCTGAAGAAGCTGCGTCACATGAGCCCGATGTCGGCGGAAGCCACCGTCGTGCGCAACTATCTCGACTGGCTGCTGGGTCTGCCCTGGGGCAAGAAGTCCAAGGTCAAGATCGACCTCAACGCGGCTGAAAAGACTCTCGATGAGGACCATTTCGGTCTCGACAAGGTCAAGGAACGCATCGTCGAATATCTGGCCGTTCAGGCGCGTGCGACGAAGCTCAAAGGCCCGATCCTCTGCCTCGTCGGTCCTCCGGGCGTCGGCAAGACATCGCTTGCCAAGTCGATCGCCAAGGCGACCGGCCGCGAATATGTGCGCATGGCACTTGGTGGCGTCCGTGACGAAGCCGAGATCCGTGGTCACCGTCGTACATATATCGGCTCTATGCCCGGCAAGATCGTGCAGTCGATGAAGAAGGCCAAGAAGTCCAACCCGCTCTTCCTGCTCGACGAGATCGACAAGATGGGCATGGACTTCCGTGGCGACCCGTCTTCGGCTCTGCTCGAGGTGCTGGATCCGGAACAGAACTCGACCTTCATGGACCACTATCTCGAAGTGGAATATGACCTGTCGAACGTCATGTTCGTGACGACCGCCAACACGCTGAACATCCCAGGTCCGCTGATGGACCGTATGGAGATCATCCGCATTGCCGGTTACACCGAGGATGAGAAGCTTGAGATCGCCAAGCGGCACCTGCTGCCGAAGGCGATCAAGGAACATGCCCTGCGGCCGGAAGAATTCTCCGTTGCAGACTCGGCGATCCTGGCGATAATCCAGCAATACACCCGCGAAGCTGGCGTTCGCTCTTTCGAACGCGAACTGATGAAGCTCGCCCGAAAGGCCGTGACCGAAATCATCAAGGGCAAGGTGACCTCGGTTGCCGTGACCGGTGAGAACATCAACGAATATCTGGGCGTCCCGCGCTTCCGCCACGGCGAAGCCGAGGGCGAAGACCAGGTGGGCGTTGTCACGGGTCTGGCCTGGACGGAAGTGGGCGGCGAACTGCTGACCATCGAAGGCGTCATGATGCCTGGCAAGGGCCGCATGACGGTCACGGGCAACCTGAAGGAAGTGATGAAAGAATCGATTTCCGCTGCGGCATCCTATGTCCGTGCACGCGCCGTCGATTTCGGCATCGAGCCTCCGCGCTTCGACAAGTCTGACATCCACGTCCACGTGCCGGAAGGCGCAACGCCGAAGGACGGTCCGTCCGCCGGTATCGCCATGGCAACCGCCATCGTCTCGATCATGACAGGCATCCCGGTTTCCAAGGATGTTGCGATGACTGGCGAAGTGACGCTTCGCGGTCGCGTTCTGCCGATTGGCGGTCTGAAGGAAAAGCTGCTCGCAGCGCTTCGTGGCGGCATCAAGAAGGTTCTGATCCCGGAAGAGAATGCCAAGGACCTGGCTGACATTCCGGACAACGTGAAGAACAACATGGAGATCATCCCCGTGTCCCGCATGGGCGAAGTGATCCGTCATGCGCTGGTTCGTGTGCCTGAACCGATTGAATGGGACGGAACCGTTGAAACGCCGGCGATTGCGGTGGCCGATGGGACCGACGAAACCGGTGCAACAGTCGCTCACTGAGGCAAATCTGCCATAAGTGAGCCACAAAGCTCCAAAACCGACAAAAAGGCTGGCATTTTTGCCAGCCTTTTTTGTGAAAAGCCGCTTAAAAGGCTTGTTTTCCGGGGCTTTCGGGTGCTTTTGAGTTGCGAAGGGCAGAAGCTTTCGTATTCTCCGCCCGACTTAATCATTTGAGTCGTTTCATACCAATCAGAAAGGGTGGAAACATGAACAAGAACGAACTCGTATCCGCGGTCGCCGAGAAGGCTGGCCTCACTAAGGCTGACGCTGCCTCTGCCGTAGATGCCGTTTTTGAAACGGTCCAGGCTGAACTGAAGAACGGCGGCGACATTCGTCTCGCTGGCTTCGGCGCCTTCACCGTCGCCCGTCGCGAAGCCTCCAAGGGCCGCAATCCGTCCACCGGCGCTGAAGTCGATATCCCGGCTCGCAACGTGCCGAAGTTCACGGCCGGCAAGGGCCTGAAGGACGCTGTCAACAGCTGATCCGTCGTGACCGTCGCCACCCTTCGGTGCCGATGGTCAGCTGACACCCTGGTTAGCCCGGCCTCTGTGCCGGGCTTTCTTTTTGCGCTCTTGCGCTGCAGCATGGGCTGTCATATTTCTGTTGTGCCGGATTGTCCGGCATTCGTTCTCAGGGCGGGGTGAAACTCCCCACCGGCGGTAAGGGGGAAACTCCAAGCCCGCGAGCGCCTGGTCTTCCGAAGGGAAGGGCAGGGTCAGCAGATCCGGTGTAACTCCGGAGCCGACGGTTAAAGTCCGGATGAAAGAGAATGAGGTCAGGCTGTGCCCTGCATCCGCGTCACGCGGATCTGTTGGGCGTCGCTGCGCAGGTCCGTGCCCGTCCGGGCGCGGTTTTTCATCGTCCTCATCTGTCCTGATTTGTGTTGGTCCTTTGGATAAGGAAAAATGACATGAATCAGAGCTCGGTTTCTGTTCTGCGCTCCCGCGCCGTTGTCGGTGCAGGTTTTATGGTTTTGGCAGGCGTTGCCTTTGCCATTATCAACGTCGTCACCCAGTGGCTCTCGATGACGCTTGGCTTTCCGCCGGCTTCAACGGCATTCTGGCAATATGGCTTCGCGCTTGTTCTCTCCCTCCCGCTGCTGTTCCGACTCGGTTTGAAGGCGATGAAGACCGCCTATCCCGTCCGCCACATCCTGCGCGTCCTGCTCGCGGCCTTCGGCGTCCAGGCCTGGGTGACAGGCCTTGCCACGGTGCCGATCTGGCAGGCGATTGCGCTCGTCATGACCTCGCCCTTCTTCATCATCATTGGTGCGCGGCTCTTTCTCGGCGAAACCGTCGGCCGTGATCGCTGGCTGGCGACCCTCACAGGCTTCGTTGGCGCGATGATCATCCTGCAGCCCTGGTCGGACAGCTTCACGCTCGCCGCCCTGCTGCCGGTTCTCTCTGCGCTGCTGTGGGGCGGTTCGTCGCTGATCATGAAAAACCTCACGCACTACGAGGCGCCGGAGACGGTGACCGTTTGGCTTCTCGTGCTGCTGACGCCGATCAACTTCGGCCTTGCTGCAGCATCCGGCTTTGCCATTCCTGAAGGTTCGGCGCTCTGGCTGCTTCTCGCCGCAGGTCTTCTGACGGCTATCGGCCAGTATCTGCTGACGCTGGCCTACAATGCGGCAGACGCAGCCTATGTTCAGCCTTTCGACGACCTGAAACTGCCGCTCAATGTTTTTGCCGGCTGGCTCGTCTTCGGCTACGCGCCGAGCGGCTATCTCTGGCTGGGCGCTCTGCTCATCCTCGGCGCATCGCTCTTCCTGATGCTGCGCGAGGCTGGCAAGGAAGTATCGCCTAAACCCTGAACCGGTGAAAAGTGGGTTCATTCCCGCCTTGTCATCCGACTGTCATCGGAGTGGCTCAGAAACCTCCTGTTCCATTTCTGGATACTGGAGGTTTCCCGATGACCCATGGTCTCTCCCGCGTCGCCCTGACGGCGGCGCTTTTCGCATCCGTGGCCCTGCCGGCCGCAGCTGAGCAGGTTTTCAACCGTATTGCCACGTTCCCGGTCGCCGCCAACCTGCCGACCGACAAGGAAAAGCTTTCCACCACCTCGGCCGAGATCATCACGGCCTCGGAAGACGGCAATACCCTGATCTATTCCGACAGCCCGCTCGGCGGCATCGGCTTCATCGACATCACCGACGCCAAGGCACCGAAGGCTGCCGGTGCGCTGATGATGGACGGCGAACCGACTTCTGTTTCCGTCGCTGGAGCTAAGGTTCTGGTCGGCGTCAACACGTCCGAGAGCTTCACCAACCCGTCGGGCAAGCTCGCCATCGTCGACATCGCCGGCAAGACTGTCGAGGGCACCTGCGACATCGGCGGTCAGCCGGACTCGGTCGCCGTTTCACCCGACAAGAGCTTTGTTGCCATCGCCATCGAGAACGAGCGCGATGAAGAGGTCAACGACGGTGCTCTGCCGCAGATGCCGGCCGGTGATCTGGTTATCTTCTCCCTCACCGACGGCGTTGCCGATTGCGGCACCATGAAGCGCGTCACGCTGACTGGTCTGGCCGAGATCGCTCCTGAGGATCCGGAGCCGGAGTTCGTTTCGATCAACAGCCTCGGCGAAATCGCCGTCACGCTGCAGGAAAACAACCACATTGCCATCGTTGACGGCAAGACCGGCGAAGTGAAGAGCCACTTCTCGGCCGGTACGGTCGATCTGACGGGCATCGACACCAAGTCCGATGGCGCGCTGAAGTTCACCGGCACCAAGGAAGGCGTTCCGCGCGAGCCTGACGCCGTGAAGTGGCTCGACGACGACCGCCTCGTCATCGCCAATGAAGGCGACTGGAACGGCGGTTCACGCGGTTTCACCATTTTCGACAAGACCGGCAAGGTTGCTTACGAATCGGGTGCTTCGCTGGAAATGGCGATCGCCCAGATCGGTCACTTCCCCGACAAGCGCGCCCGCTCCAAGGGCGTCGAGCCGGAAGGCCTGGAAGCTGCAACCTTCGGCGACCAGAACTATTTCTTCGTTCTCGCCGAGCGTTCCTCGATCGCCGCCGTCTACAAGGATACTGGCGCCGAGCCTGAACTCACCCAGCTTCTGCCGTCGGGTGTCTCGCCGGAAGGCGCCGTCGCCATTCCCTCGCGCAACCTGTTCGTCACGGCGAACGAGGTTGATCTCGGGGAAGACGGCGGGGCGCGGTCGCATGTCATGCTCTATGAGCTGGCTGAAGGTACGCCCGCCTATCCGATGATCCAGTCGGCCATGGTTGATGGCGCACCGATCGGTTGGGGCGCTCTCTCTGGCCTCGTCGGCGATGCCGAGAAGGCCGGCACGCTCTATGCCGTCAATGACAGCTTCTACGCGATGCAGCCGACGATCTTCACGATCGATGCAACGCAGAAGCCCGCCGTCATCACCTCAGCTTTACCGATCATCCGCGGTGGCGCAGCTGCCCAGAAGCTCGACATCGAGGGCATCACCCTCGACGGCAAGGGGGGCTTCTGGCTGGCCTCCGAAGGCGATGCCGCCAAGCTGGTCGGCCACGGCCTCTACAATGTCGACGACAAGGGTGAAATCAAGGCCGAGATCGGCTTGCCGGTCGAACTCCTGGCCGGCCAGACCCGCTTCGGTCTCGAAGGCATCACTTCGGTCGGCACCGGCGACGACATGACGCTCTGGATGGCCGTGCAGCGCGAATGGGGTGACGATGAGAAGGGCTCGGTCAAGCTCCTCTCCTACAACCCGAAGTCCAAGGAATGGGGCGCCGTTCGCTATCCGCTGGAAGCGGCTGGTGAAGGCTGGGTCGGCCTGTCGGAAATCACCGCCCATGGCGACCATGTCTACATCGTCGAGCGTGACAACCAGATTGGCGACAACGCCAAGCTCAAGAAGCTGTACCGCGTTGCCATTGCCGACCTGAAGCCTGGCAAGATTGGCGAAGAGATGCCGACCGTCGTCAAGGAAGAAGTCCACGACTTCATCCCCGATCTGAAGGCTGCCACGAACGGCTATGTCGTCGACAAGCTCGAAGGCTTCGCCTTCGACGCCTCGGGCAAGGCCTTCGCCGTGACCGACAACGACGGCGTGGATGACTCCTTGGGCGAGACCCTGTTCTGGGAAGTGAACCTTCAGGGCACCAACTGATCGAAAGATCAGAGCAAGTAAAACAAAAGAGGCCGGGTGATCGCTCACCCGGCCTCTTTTCTTTTCTATGTCAGTGACTTACCAGCGATTGTGCACGTGCGGCGCGATCAGCCGCTCGTAAACCTCGCGGGACGCCGCCATGACATCGGCAGACAGGGCTTCGAGATCAGACGCCGCCGCATTCGCCTTGGCCTGCTCGCCATTGCGGGCGCCGGGAATGACGACCGTGACTGCCTCGTGCATCAGGATCCAGCGCAGCGCGAACTGGGCCATGGAGGCACCTTCCGGCACCAGCTTGCGAACTTCCTCGACAGCGGCAAGACCGGTCTCGAAGGGCACGCCGGCAAAGGTCTCGCCAACGTCGAAGGCTTCGCCATTGCGGTTGAAGTTGCGGTGATCTTCCGCGGCAAACTGGGTATTGGCGTTGATCTTGCCCGAAAGCAGTCCGCTTGCCAGCGGCACGCGCGCGATGACAGCTACATTGCGCCGCTTGGCCTCCTGGAAGAACAGGGCAGCCGGGCGCTGGCGGAACATGTTGAAGATGATCTGCACCGAAACGACGCCCGGATATTCGATCGCCTTCAGCGCTTCCTCGACCTTTTCGACCGACACGCCGTAATGCTTGATCTTGCCGGCCTTGCGGATCTCTTCCAGCCCCTCGAACATCTCCTGACGGTAGTAGACGTCGGTCGGCGGGCAGTGCAGCTGCACGAGGTCGAGGCTGTCGATTTCAAGGTTCTTCAGGGAGCGGTCGATGAAAGCTTCGATATTCGCCTTGGTGTAACCATCGGCCACATGCGGGTTGAGCCTCCGCCCGGCCTTGGACGCCACCATCGGCCGAGTGCCGCCGCGCGCCTTGAGGACCTCGGCAATGATCTTCTCCGAGCGACCGTCGCCATAGACGTCTGCCGTGTCGATAAAGGTCATGCCGGCATCAAGCGCCGCATTCAGCGCTGCCCGGCCGTCGGCTTCCGATACTTCGCCCCAGGATCCGCCGATCTGCCAGGCGCCGAAGCCGATATCGCTGACGGTGAATTCCGTCCGGCCAAATTTATGTTCTCGCATCGTGATGTCTCTCCCGTGATTGCGGTTTCGAGCTAGCAAGTGGGGCAGGGGGTGGCAAGCTTCAACCGCTCGGATGTCTTGAAGTGATCCGCTCCGGCCCCGGATGCGAATTGCATCGCAGGAAGTGAGAGACACGAATGCCCAAGATGATCCGCAAGGGCGATCTGCCCCAGAAGACCTGTCCCGTCTGCCGCAAGCCCTTTGCCTGGCGCAAAAAGTGGGAGCGGGACTGGGACAATGTCATCTACTGTTCGGAGCGCTGCCGTGGGACAGGCAAAACCGTTCCCGCCGACAAGCCGTAGACCTTTCCAGAGAGTTCAGTGATCGGATCCCCATGACAGACCAGGCCCCGTCGTCGAAGCGCCTTGCGTTCTACGCGCTTCCCGCAATACCGATGGCCGCCATTGCGCTGCCCTTCTACATCGTGGTGCCGACCTTCTACGCCGATCACTTCGCCCTGTCGCTCGCGACCATCGGCACGCTGCTGCTTGCCATCCGGCTGGTCGATGCGATCACCGATCCCTTGTTCGGCTGGCTGTCCGACCGTGTTCGCTCCCGCTATGGTCGCCGCCGCTTCTTCTTCGTCATCTCCACGCCGCTGACGGCGCTCGCCGCCTTCATGCTCTTCTGGCCGCCTGAGGACGCAGGCGTCGGTTATCTCACCTTCTGGGGCGTGGCGCTCTCCATCGGCGCCACCTGGTCGCTCTTGCCCTACACCGCCTGGGGGGCAGAACTCGCGACCGGTTACCAGGCGCGGGTGAAGCTGTCGGCCTGGCGCGAGGGCGCCACCCTGATCGGCTCGCTGATCGCCATCACCCTGCCATTTGTCGGCGGCTTGGACACGGCAGCCGGCTTTCACGGCCTCGCCTGGGTCGCCGTCTTCATTGCCGTCGCGCTACCCTTGGCGGGACTGCTGGCGGTGGCCGTGGTGCCGGAACCGGTCGATCTTTCCCAACGGAAGCTTTCGTTGCGGGAAGGCTTCCGGCATCTGCGCGCCAACGGTCCCTTCCTGCGACTGGTCAGCGCCTTCCTCTTGAACAGCTTTGCGAATGCGATCCCAGCTTCGCTCTTCATCTATTTCGTCGGCCAGCGTCTCGACGCGCCTGCCATGCAGGGGCCGCTGCTCTTCACCTATTTCCTCTGTGCCATCGCCGGCGTGCCGCTGGCGGTCGCCACCGCCAAGCGCCTCGGCAAGCATCGCGCCTGGTGCTACGCCATGATGCTCGCCTGCGCCGTCTTCTCGGCTGCGGGTTTCCTGGGCGACGGCGATGTGTTCGCCTTCACCGTTGTCTGCGTGATTACCGGCCTGTTGCTCGGCTTCGATCTCACACTCCCACCCGCGATTCAGGCCGACGTGATCGACAACGATACGGTTTCGTCAGGCGAGCAGCGCTCCGGCCTTTACTTCGCCGCCTGGAGCTTCACCACCAAGCTTGCCGTGGCACTCTCTGCAGGCGTCGTCTTCCCGCTGCTCGACCTTGCGGGTTTCATCGGCAGCCAGGCGGCCACCCAAACGCCCGGGGCACTCACCGCACTGACGGCCCTCTACGCCTTCCTGCCGATCCTCCCCAAGCTCGCGGCCATCGCCCTGATGTGGAATTTCTCCCTCGACGAGGCGGCCCATCAGAAATTGCGCGCAAGCCTCGGCGCCTGAAACAAGACGATTCGCTACCCGACCACGCGTCGCTGCGACCTGGCGAGCGGCTGTCATCCAGTCGTCGTGTCTTTCGGTCAAATGTGACGGCGTGAAGTTCAAGCTCGATTCTCTTCGGGAAGGGTGACGGATGCGCATTGTGATGATCGGTTCGGGATATGTGGGGCTTGTCTCCGGAGCCTGCCTGGCGGCGCTGGGTCATGACGTGGTCTGTGTCGACAAGAGCCGGGACAAGATCGAGGCGCTGCAGGCTGGCAAAGTGCCGATTTATGAGCCCGGTCTGGAAATTGTAATCGCCGACAATTGTGCGGCCGGTCGCCTGAGCTTCTCTGGCGATCTCGTTGGGCCCGTGGCGGCAGCCGATGCGGTCTTCATCGCGGTCGGCACACCGTCGCGTCTCGTCGATGGTCACGCTGATCTCAGCCATGTCTATGCCGCTGCCCGCGAGATTGCTGCCGCTGCCACCGGTTTCACCGTCGTGGTCACCAAGTCCACCGTGCCCGTCGGCACAGGTGACGAGATCGAGCGCATCTTCCGGGAAGAATTCCCGCAAAAGGACATCGCCGTCGTCTCCAATCCCGAATTCCTGCGGGAAGGTGCGGCCATTTCCGATTTCCGCCGCCCTGATAGGATCGTGGTCGGCTCGGATGACGAACGCTCCACCGAGCTCATGCGCGACATCTATGAGGCCCTCGATCTCAAGGAGATGCCGCTCTATTTCTGCGAGCGCCGTACAGCCGAACTGATCAAATACGCCTCCAACGCCTTTCTCGCGATGAAGATCACCTTCATCAACGAAATGGCCGATCTATGCGAGGAGCTCGGCGCTGACGTGCAGAAGGTCGCCAAGGGCATGGGCATGGATCGCCGCATCGGCGACAAGTTCCTCCAGGCCGGTCCTGGCTTCGGCGGATCCTGCTTCCCGAAGGACACACTGGCGCTGGTGAAGACGGCCCAGGATTACGACCGGCCCTTGAAGCTGATCGAGACAACGGTCGCGATCAACGAAAACCGTAAGCGGGCCATGGGCCGCCGGGTGATTGCCGCCTGTGACGGTAGCGTGCGCGGCAAGCGAATCGGTGTGCTCGGCCTGACCTTCAAGCCCAACACCGACGACATGCGCGAGGCGCCCTCGATCGCCATCATCAGAACCCTGCTCGATGGCGGCGCGGATGTGCATGTCTACGACCCCGCAGGCATGGAGGCGGCGAGGGCAGTTCTTGGCGCGGTCAAATACCGGCGCAACGCCTACGAGGTCGCAGAGGGTGCGGACGCCGTCGTTCTCGTGACCGAATGGGATCAGTTCAAGTCGCTGGATCTGCCGCGTCTGAAAGATCTGATGAAATCGCCTGTCGTGGTCGATCTGCGCAATGTCTTCGACGAAGACGAGATGATCGGCCATGGCTTCCAGCTCGTGCCTCTCGGCAAGCGTCCACGCTCTGCCTATCCGGCGCGCACCCTTTTTCATGCCGTTCCGCCCGAACTGGCCTGGAACCCGCTGCTTTGGGGCGACGAGACGCCGACAGGTCAGCTCGCCTGATCGCCTGACTGACGCGCCATCCTCCTCGGCGCTTGACTTTAAGCGCCGTTCGTCGCTGTGCTGGCTTCAAACCGAGGCAGCACACAGGTCGATGGATGGGCATGAACGAGACGGGCGGCACGGATGCCGACACTGGCAAGGGTGAGGGGGCACGCACCCGCGGCTCCGGTTCCGAATCGGTCTACAAGGCGCTGCGCCACGAAATCCTGACCATGGAGCGCCCGCCCGGCAGTCCGCTGGATGAAACGCGGCTCTCCGAACATTTCGGTATGTCGCGCACGCCGATTCGCGAGGCGCTGTTGCGGCTGACCTCGGAGGGCTTGGTCACCAGTCTGCCAAACCGCAACACGATCGTCGCAGTCATCGATTTCTCCAGCCTCCCCACCTATTTCGAGGCGCTCTGCCTGATGTATCGCGTGACGACCCGTGGCGCCGCAAAGCGTTCCGGCGATGCCTGGATGGCCGAGATCATAAGGCAGCAGCAGGCCTTTTCCCGCGCCGTCGAGGCCCAGGACGCCTTCGCCATGATCGAGGCTAACAGGGAATTCCACGTCGCGATCGCCGAGCGCGCCGGCAATCCCTATTACACCACCTTCTTCGCCCGGCTCCTCGACGAGGGGCGGCGCATTCTCCGGCTCTACTATCAGACCTTCGACGACCGCCTGCCGCGCCGCTATGTCGAGGAACACGAGAAGATCATTGAGGCGATCCGTGCAGGCGATGTCGAGGAGGCCGACCGGCTGTCCGTCGCCCATGCCGACCAGATTGTCCGCCAGATCCAGGATTACGTGGCCCGCAACATCACTGCTGCAGCCGAACTTCCCGACATCTGACCCCAGCGATCCCCGTTTCAGCGGTCGCTGAAACACGCGTCTTGATTTTGTCGACAAACTGTATACTGTGGTTTCATCACTTCAACAGGAGCATCCCATGACCACCGGCTGGCACGGCGTTTTCCCCGCCGCAACGACTCAATTCCATGAAGATCTCTCGGTCGATATCGACGCCACCCAGCGCGTGCTTGACGCCCTCGTCAACGACGGCGTCAATGGCCTGATCGTCATGGGCACCTGCGGCGAGAACAACTCGCTCGATCCAGAAGAAAAGCGCACCATCCTGAAGGCCGCCGTCGAGGTGGTGAACGGTCGCGTGCCGATTGTCACCGGCGTCTCGGAATTCGACACCCGCCGCGCCTCGGCCTATGCTCGTGATGCCGAAAAGATCGGTGCCGACGGCCTGATGCTCCTGCCGGCCATGGTCTATGTGCCGAAGCCGCATGAACTTGTCGCCCATTTCAAGACCGTTGCCGAAGCGACCGGCCTGCCGATCATGCTCTACAACAACCCGCCGGCCTACCGCGTCAACATCGGCGCGGAAGTGCTGGAAGCGCTCGACGGCGTGAAGAACATCAAGGCCGTCAAGGAAAGCGCGCCCGATCCGCGCCGCTTCACCGACCTGATCAACGCCTTCGGTGACCGCTACGACATCTTCGCCGGCCTCGACGACGTGGCGCTCGAAGGCCTTATGCTCGGCGCCAAGGGCTGGGTCTCCGGCCTCACCAGCGCCTTCCCGGCCGAATCGGTGGCCCTGGTCGCCGCCGCCGACCGTGGCGACTGGATGGAGGCCCGCCGTATCTACCGTTGGTTCATGCCGCTTCTGCATCTCGACGCCGAACACGACCTCGTCCAGTCGATCAAGCTCGCCGAGCAGATCATGGGCCGCGGCTCCGAACGCGTCCGCATGCCGCGCATGCCGCTCGAAGGCGCCCGCCGTGCGGAAGTGACGGCGATGGTCGAGAAGGCGGCGGCGACCCGGCCGGTTGGCGGTAAGTAAGAAGCTCGTCTCAAGCTGGATTTTGGGCTCGCGACCTCAGGTCGCGAGCCTTTTCGTCTGTCGTAACCGGCAACTTTGGCCGATATGGGGATGCAGTCCAGCCATCTGCGACTTTTATAGGGTTAAGCCGGTTTGCCCGCTTGCAAGCGGATTGAATGTTAACGGAAGCCTTGCCATTGCGAGGCACTGTTTTCCTTCCTGCGACCATTCGAAAGCATCCCGATGAAGACCAAAACCACCTGGCGCGCGCGGCTGCGCTACGAGTTCGACAAGAGCATGGCGGGCGGCGCGATCGCCCTGATCGGGTGGCTGAGCCTCATCTCGCTCATCGTGATTGTCATTGCTGCTCTGTTCCTTGCCACCACCGGAATCGCGCCCGAAGGCGGCGAACGGGTTGGCTTCATTGAGGGCGTCTGGGGATCGCTGATGCGCACCATGGACGCCGGCACAATGGGCGGCGACGTGGGCTGGTCGTTCCGCATCGTGTCCCTCGTTGTCACCATAGCCGGCATCTTCGTCTTTTCCGCCTTGATCGGTGTCATCAGCTCGGGCCTGGAAAACAAGCTCGACGAGCTGCGCAAGGGCCGCTCCCGCGTACTCGAAAGTGACCACACCATCATCCTGAACTGGTCTTCCTCAATCTTTGACGTGATTTCCGAGCTGGTCATCGCTAATCAGAGCCGACACCGTCCGCGGATCGTCATTATGGCGAATAGAGACAAGGTCGAGATGGAAGGGGAGATTGCCGACAAGGTGGGCGATCTCAAAAACACCCGGATCATCTGCCGCAGCGGCGATCCGACCGACCTCTTCGATCTGTCGATCGTCAACCCTCACTCCTCCCGCTCGATTATCGTGCTCTCGCCCGAGGGCGAGGATCCGGATTCCCAGGTCATCAAGTCGGTCCTCGCTCTGGTGAACGACCCTGACCGCCGTCCCGAGCCCTACATGATCGCCGCCGAAATCCGCGATGCGCAGAACACCGAAGTGGTGCGAATCGTCGGCGGCGGCGAGCTCCAGCTGGTCCTGGCGGATGATCTCATCTCGCGCATCGTCGTGCATACCAGTCGCCAATCTGGTCTCTCGGCGGTTTATACGGAACTGCTCGATTTCGACGGCTGCGAGATATACACGCTTCCCCAGCCTGCGCTCGAAGGCAAGCCTTTCGGAGCGGCGGTGATGTCCTACGAGACCAGCACCCTCATCGGTATCTGCGACGCCGAGGGCAAAATCCATCTCAACCCATCGCCGAACCGTCTCATCGCGGCAGGCGAGCGCTTGGTGATCATTGCCGAGGACGACGCCTCGATACAAACCTTGGCTGGCGCGCCGCGGATTACCCAAAGTGCGATCCTTCAGGCGAAGCCACAGACGGCAACTGCCGAACGCACGCTGATTCTCGGCTGGAATCGCCGTGGGCCCGTCATCGCCACCGAGCTCGGCCGTTACGTCGCGCCCGGCTCCGTTTTGACCGTTGCGGCGAACACGCCGGAATTCGAAGCCGACATCGCCGGCTTGGTCCTGCCCAATGACAATATGAGCGTTTCGCATGTCGTCATCGACACGAGCAGCAGGGCAGCGCTCAAGGCGCTCGACATCCCCTCCTACGACCATGTTCTTGTCCTCGGCTATAGCGACCACATGTCCATGCAGTCCGCCGATACGCGCACGTTGATCACTCTGCTACACTTGCGCAAAATCGCTGAGACTGCGGGCGTGCACATCAATGTGGTGAGCGAGATGACGGATGTCCGCAACCGCGAACTTGCCGAAGTCACCCGCGCCGATGATTTCGTCGTCAGCAACAAGCTGGTCAGCTTGATGCTGGCCCAGGCCTCCGAGAACGAGTTCATGGCGGCGATCTTCGATGAGTTGCTGGATGTCGAAGGCTCCGAGATCTACATGCGCCCCATGAGCGACTATGTGGATATCTCGCAGCCGGTGAATTTCTTCACCGTGGCACTCTCAGCCCTCCGTCGCGGCGAAATCGCCATCGGCCACCGCCGCCAGCGGGCAGGGGATGCGGATGAGCGAAATCTCGGCGGTGTCGTCGTGAACCCGAACCGCTCGGAGCTGCGCGCTTATACAGAGAAGGACATGGTGATCGTCTTGGCGCAGGACTGAGTGCGGCCTTTTCACCAGCGCCTCCACGGCAGAATCGGTGGCCCTGGTCGCCGCCGCCGACCGTGGTGACTGGATGGAAGCCCGCCGCATCTACCCCTGGTTCATGCCGCTTCTGCATCTCGACGCCGAACACGACCTCGTCCAGTCGATCAAGCTCACAGAGCGGATTGTGGGCCGCGGCTCCGATCGCGTCCGCATGCAGCCCATGCCGCTCGACGGAGCGCGTCGCGTCGAAGTGACTGATATGGTCGAGAAGGCAGCGGCGACCCGGCCGGTTGGCGGCAAGAGAAACCCGTTATTTAGGCCCGTCGGAGAAATCCGGCGGGTTTACTGTCGGAGAATGCTAACATTACCGCCAGCGTGGAGGCGGCCCCTTGCTCCGTCATATTAGATCACCCATGGTGATCCTGCAGCTTTAAGTTATAGATCTCGTAAAATGCAATGTTGCTTTTCAGGCCAACGACGATGCTTGTGGCTGTCGCCATGCCATTCTCCGACTTAGGAGAAAATCAGAGAAGGGAGCTATTGTGCACTACGCTTCAATGTCGACCCTGCCTCTGCAGATGATGCGCCGATCTGACGATGGCTCGATTGTTGCCAAAGCTCACGGCACTGGCTTCCTGTGGCGACACAAAGGCAAGTTATTCCTTCTTACGAACTGGCATAACGTAACGGGCCTAAATGCTGATACCGGTCTTTTGAACGGATCATTCATCCCCAACTGTCTGCAGCTTTCTGCTAAAGTTGAGGTTGAAAAGAACGGTGCTTCGCGGCTCATTCGAAACGTTCCACTCGACATGGATCTTTACGACTCATCCGGCCCCATCTGGATCGAACATTCGCAACGTCGAAAAGTTGACTGTGTCGCAATCGAAGTGGAATTTGCTTTCTCGAATCTGGCGAATGTGCCCATAAACGAGCACGATTTTGAGCCGAAGCTCGAAGCCGCAGTGGGTATGGATTGCTTCATTTTAGGCTATCCAGAGCTCATAGAAGGTGTTGCGCAAACTCCAATATGGAAACGTGGTTCGATCGCAACCGAGCCTGAGCTCGATCATGAGGGAAAGCCACTCATCCTAGTAGACACAGCCTCTAAACGAGGAATGTCCGGATCCCCCGTCCTCATCAGGCACAACGGAATTCTGATGCCTGGGGGCAAAGTCACACGGGATACTCAGATCGGACAGATGGAGAACTTTTTGGGTATCTATTCGGGAAGAGTCGGCAGCGACAACTTAGGTGGGCAGCTGGGGAGAGTTTGGAAGGCGAAAGTCATTCAAGAGATAATCGATCATGGGCAACCGGGCATCGACCCCGTTCACGCGGAATGACTTGATCAAGTCACGGTTGCACGCCCAAAATTCACAGCCATGGAAGGAACGCCAAGGGAAATGGTGGGCGATGAGAGACTCGAACTCCCGACATCTTCGGTGTAAACGAAGCGCTCTACCAACTGAGCTAATCGCCCGTGCGCCTTGCGGATCATGTCCGCCGCGTCGGTGGCCGTGATCTATGCGGATCGCGGAAAATCCGCAAGAGTATTTGTGCAGATTTTTTGTTTTTTTGTCATGCGGCCGATCGGGCCTTGTGGAAAACTGAGCAGAATCCTTGTTTTGCGCCTGCGGCGCGTTGTCGCGAGCAGCGAGCTTCCGATGACCCCGGGGGAGGGGCGGGGGAAAAAATCGGGCCGTCACGGTTTTGTCTCAGATGCTGCTTGACACCTCCAGATGAACGCCGTAGAGAGCCGCTCATCGAACGGCAAGCCGCTCGACGGGGATCGCCTTGAACCCCGATTTGGAAATGCGCGGGTGTAGCTCAGTTGGTTAGAGTGCCGGCCTGTCACGCCGGAGGTCGCGGGTTCGAGCCCCGTCACTCGCGCCATTCCAAAGCCTTCAGGGCATGCTGCTTAAGGCAGCGAAGACATGGGGCCAACCCCATGAAATGCGCGGGTGTAGCTCAGTCGGTTAGAGTGCCGGCCTGTCACGCCGGAGGTCGCGGGTTCGAGCCCCGTCACTCGCGCCACTTCTTTTCTCAGATCGTTATGTGATGTGTCGAGCCTGCTTGCAGGCTTGGTGTGTTGCGTCTTTTTGCACTGCACGCGCGATTGCGCGAGACATGCATTTTACCCGCTGGTAAGGTGCGGTCCGGTATCGGGTGAAAAGGCTTTGGTTGGACTTGCGCTGGGTGGCTGCCTGCGCTAACCACGGCGCGTTGCAACTCTCTTTACGGCTTGTCGCCTCCGCCCTAAATGCCATCAGGCATGCGAGACAAGCAGGGTGATATGATGACTGATCTGCTCAGTTCTTACCTTCCGATCGCCATCTTTATCGGCATATCCTTGATCATCGGTATTGCGCTCCTGGTGGCGCCGTTTGCCGTTGCCTACAAGGCGCCCGATTCGGAGAAGCTGTCGGCCTATGAGTGCGGCTTCAACGCGTTCGATGATGCCCGCATGAAGTTCGACATCCGATTCTACCTGGTGTCGATCCTCTTCATCATCTTCGACCTCGAGGTCGCCTTCCTGTTCCCATGGGCAGTATCTTTCGGTGAGATCGGCTGGTTCGGGTTCTGGTCGATGATGGTTTTCCTCGGTGTTCTCACCGTCGGCTTTATCTATGAATGGAAGAAGGGGGCGCTCGAATGGGAGTGATCCAGTCCGATACGACGATGATCGCGCCGCAGGCGAAGGGTATCATCGATCCCAACACCGGTAAGCCGATCGGCGCCGATGACCGCTTCTTCGGCGAGATCAACAACGAGCTCGCCGACAAGGGCTTCCTGGTCACCTCGACCGACGAGCTGATCAACTGGGCCCGTACCGGCTCGCTGATGTGGATGACCTTCGGTCTCGCCTGCTGCGCCGTCGAAATGATGCAGCTGTCCATGCCGCGTTACGACGCCGAGCGCTTCGGCTTTGCCCCGCGCGCGTCACCGCGTCAGTCCGACGTGATGATCGTCGCCGGCACGCTGACCAACAAGATGGCGCCCGCACTCCGCAAGGTCTATGACCAGATGCCGGAACCGCGTTACGTGATTTCGATGGGCTCCTGCGCCAATGGCGGCGGCTATTACCATTATTCCTATTCCGTCGTGCGCGGCTGCGATCGCGTCGTGCCGGTCGATATCTACGTGCCGGGCTGTCCCCCCACGGCAGAAGCTCTGCTTTACGGTGTGATGCTCCTGCAGAAGAAGATCCGGCGCACGGGCACGATCGAGCGGTAAGGCGAAGGGACTGAAAACATGAGTGAAGCCCTGAACGAGCTCGCTTCCTACCTCGCGGAGGTCCGCGGTGCGCTGATCTCGTCGAGCGACATCAGCTTCGGCGAACTGACGCTGACGGCGAAGTCGGAAAACCTGATTGCGCTCCTGACCTTCCTGCGTGATGACGTCCAGTGCGGCTTCGTCAACCTGATCGACATCTGCGGCGTCGACTACCCGAAGCGCGAAGACCGCTTCGACGTGGTTTACCACCTGCTATCGCCGCGTCAGAACCTGCGCATCCGCATCAAGGTCGCAACCGGCGAGTTCAAGCCGGTCCCGTCGGCCTGTCCGGTCTTTGCCGGCGCCGACTGGTTTGAACGCGAAGCCTGGGACATGTACGGCATCCTGTTCACCGATCACCCGGACTTGCGCCGTATCCTGACAGACTATGGTTTCGAGGGGCATCCGCTGCGCAAGGACTTCCCCACGACCGGTTTCGTCGAGGTTCGCTACGACGATAGCGCCAAGCGCGTCGTCTACGAGCCCGTCGAGCTCAAGCAGGAATTCCGCAATTTCGACTTCCTCTCGCCCTGGGAAGGCACGGATTACGTGCTGCCCGGCGATGAAAAAGCGGCCAAGTGAGCGGAAGGGCAGGGACCATGAACGAACACAACGTCCGCAACTTCAACATCAACTTCGGCCCGCAGCACCCGGCGGCGCACGGCGTTCTGCGTCTGGTGCTGGAGCTCGACGGTGAAATCGTCGAGCGCGTCGACCCGCATATCGGCCTGCTGCATCGTGGCACCGAGAAGCTGATCGAGACCAAGACCTATCTGCAGGCGCTGCCCTATTTCGATCGTCTCGACTATGTCGCGCCGATGAACCAGGAACATGCCTATTCTCTGGCCGTCGAAAAGCTTCTCGACATCCAGATCCCGATCCGTGGTCAGTTGATCCGCGTTCTCTATTCGGAAATCGGTCGTATCCTCTCGCACCTCCTCAACGTCACCACACAGGCCATGGACGTCGGCGCGCTGACGCCGCCGCTCTGGGGCTTTGAAGAGCGCGAAAAGCTCATGGTGTTCTATGAGCGCGCCTCCGGCGCTCGCATGCACGCAGCTTATGTCCGCCCCGGTGGTGTGCACCAGGATCTGCCGCATCAGCTCGTCGAGGATATCGGCAAGTGGTGCGACCAGTTCCCGGAAAAGCTCGATGACATCGACGACCTTCTGACCGGCAACCGCATCTTCAAGCAGCGAAACGTCGATATCGGCGTCGTCAGCCTCGATGATTGCTGGGCCTGGGGCTTCTCGGGCGTCATGGTCCGCGGTTCGGGCGCTGCCTGGGACCTGCGCAAGTCGCAGCCTTACGAGTGCTACTCCGATCTCGACTTCGACATCATGGTCGGCAAGAACGGCGACTGCTACGACCGTTACCTGATCCGCATGTTCGAAATGCGCGAGTCGGTGAAGATCATGAAGCAGTGCGTCAATCGCCTGTTGGGCGATGCCAAGACCGGGCCGGTCTCCTCGCTCGACGGCAAGGTCGTTCCGCCGAAGCGTGGCGAGATGAAGCGCTCGATGGAAGGCCTGATCCACCACTTCAAGCTCTACACCGAAGGCTATCACGTACCGGCCGGTGAGGTATATGCCGCTGTAGAAGCCCCCAAGGGCGAGTTCGGTGTCTTCCTCGTCTCCGACGGCACCAACAAGCCCTATCGCTGCAAGATCCGCGCCCCGGGTTATGCGCATCTGCAGGCCATGGATTTCTTGTGCCGCGGCCACCAGTTGGCCGACGTCTCGGCGATCCTCGGCTCGCTCGACATCGTGTTCGGGGAAGTAGACCGCTGATGCTGAGAACCCTCGCAACCGTGCTGATCTGTCTCGGCGCCGCCCAGGCGGTGGCCCAGGAGAACGGTGCTGTGTCGTCGAGGGATTCAGTGTCAATGGCCAAGCTGATCCAGGATGGATACGAGATTAAGAGCTCCAGCTGGACCGGCTCGAAGCTCTTCGTATTCCTTCAGAAAGACAATTCGGCCTATGCCTGCGAATTCGCCAATGTGACGAATACGCGGTGTGGTTCCATAAACTGAGACAAGGCGTGAGGAAGTATGTCCGTTCGTCGACTAGCCGAAGAGCAATTCCAGCCCGCAGAATTCGCATTCAATGCGGAAAACGCGACCTGGGCTGAGGCCACCATTCGCAAATATCCGGCGGGGCGCCAGCAATCGGCTGTCATCCCGCTTCTGATGCGCGCACAGGAACAGGAAGGCTGGGTCACCAAGGCTGCGATCGAGTATGTCGCTGAGAAGCTCGACATGGCCTATATCCGTGTCCTGGAAGTCGCGACCTTCTACACCCAGTTCCAGCTGAAGCCGGTCGGTACCCGCGCCCATATCCAGGTCTGCGGCACGACGCCCTGCATGCTGCGCGGTGCGGAAGACCTCATTCACGTCTGCAAGTCGAAGATCCATCCGGAGCCCTTCGAGCGCAACGAAGACGGCACCTTGTCCTGGGAAGAAGTCGAGTGTCAGGGCGCCTGCGTCAATGCGCCGATGGTGATGATCTTCAAGGATGCTTATGAAGACCTGACCGTGACCCAGCTCGAGCACATCATCGATCGCTTCGCCGCCGGCAAGGGTTCCGACGTCAAGCCTGGCCCGCAGGTCGATCGTATTTTCTCGGCGCCTGTCGGTGGTCCGACCACCCTGACCGGCGACATCCAGCCGATCCGCTTTAACGACACGACCCCGGCCAAGACCGAGGAAGCGTCGGTACCGCCGGCAAACGCTGCAAAGCCGGTCACCGATGCACCGGAAACGGACAAGACACTGAAGACACCGGCAACAGCGAAGAAGGCTGCTGCCGAGAACGTCAAGCAGAAGGGCGATTCTGCCGATACGGCCCGCCCGGTCGAAAAGGAAGTCGCGCCGGCTCCCGCTGCTGTCATGGACGAGAAGAACCGTCCTGCTGGCATCGAGCGCCCGGAAACGCCAGACGACCTCAAGATGATCTCGGGCGTCGGTCCGAAGATCGAAGCGACACTGAACGGCCTTGGCGTCTACACGTTCGATCAGGTTGCCAAGTGGAAGAAGGCGGAACGCGAGTGGGTCGACACCTATCTCAAGTTCTCCGGCCGCATCGAGCGGGACGACTGGGTCAAGCAGGCCAAGGCGCTCGCCAAGGGCGGCGAAGCGGAATACATCAAGGTCTTCGGCAAGAAGCCGCGCTGAGAGGTTAGGGTATGTTGAGAGATCAGGATCGCATCTTTACCAATATCTACGGCCTCAAGGACAAGTCCCTGAAGGGCGCGATGTCCCGCGGCCATTGGGACGGCACCAAGCAAATCCTTGAAAAGGGCCGTGACTGGATCATCAACGAGATGAAGGCCTCAGGTCTTCGCGGTCGTGGCGGCGCTGGCTTCCCGACCGGTCTCAAGTGGTCCTTCATGCCGAAGGAAAGCGACGGTCGTCCGCACTATCTCGTCGTCAATGCGGACGAGTCGGAGCCCGGCACCTGCAAGGACCGCGAGATCATGCGCCATGATCCGCACACCCTGATCGAAGGCTGCGTCATCGCCTCCTTTGCCATGAACGCGCATCATGCCTTCATCTATGTTCGCGGCGAGTTCATGCGCGAGCGCGAAGCGCTGCAGGCTGCGATCGACGAGTGCTACGACTACGGCCTGCTCGGCAAGAACAACAAGCTCGGCTACGACATCGACATCGTCGTCCACCACGGCGCCGGCGCCTATATCTGCGGCGAAGAAACCGCACTTCTGGAAAGCCTTGAGGGCAAGAAGGGCCAGCCGCGCCTCAAGCCGCCGTTCCCGGCGAACATGGGCCTCTACGGCTGCCCGACCACGGTCAACAACGTCGAATCGATCGCCGTTGCCCCGACCATCCTGCGTCGCGGTGCGGCCTGGTATTCGAGCTTCGGCCGTCCGAACAATGCCGGCACCAAGCTGTTCTCGATCTCTGGTCACGTCAACAAGCCGTGCACGGTCGAAGAAGCCATGTCGATCACCTTCCAGGAGCTGATCGAGAAGCACTGTGGCGGCATCCGCGGCGGCTGGGACAACCTGCTCGCCGTCATCCCGGGCGGCTCCTCGGTACCTTGCGTACCGGGCGCCCAGATGAAGGACGCGATCATGGACTATGACGGTCTGCGCGAGCTGGGCTCCGGCCTCGGCACCGCCGCCGTCATAGTGATGGACAAGTCGACCGACATCGTGAAGGCCATCTGGCGCCTCTCGGCCTTCTACAAGCACGAGAGCTGCGGCCAGTGCACGCCGTGCCGCGAAGGCACCGGCTGGATGATGCGCGTCATGGAACGCATGGTGAAGGGCAATGCCCAGAAGCGTGAAATCGACATGCTCTTCCAGGTGACGAAGCAGGTCGAAGGCCACACGATCTGTGCGCTGGGTGACGCCGCCGCCTGGCCGATCCAGGGCCTGATCAAGCATTTCCGTCCGGAGATGGAAAAGCGCATCGACCAGTACACCCGCAACGCGATCGCCCATGGCGTGGTCATGGAAGCGGCAGAGTAAGGGACAAAGGGGATGACAGGCTCTTCGGACAAGGACGGGAAAAAGGGGCCGGACGAACCGGCATCCGACGCTCGCGCCTCCGAAGGCCTAGAGGACCTGATGACCAACCCGGCGGCCGCCATGGCCGCCGCAACCGCCTTCGGCTTCGGCATGGCGGCGCAGATGGGCAAGCTCTTCCTCGGCTCCATTCAGGGTGCCATGGAAGTGACCGGCCAGATCGCGCGGCAGCTGGAAGAAGAGCGCAAGGCGGCGGAGGCGAAGCCGGCAGCTGAGGCTGAGACGAAGGTCGAGGCCTCGGTCGAGAAGGTTGAACCTGCGCCGGCCCCGACGACGGTGACGGCGGAAAAGCCGGTTGCGGCGAAGGCGAAGGCCAAGGTCGCAGCCCCGGTGAAAGCCAAGGCTGAAAAGCCGGCACCTGTACCGAAGGTCAAGCAGGCTGCAAGGCCGGCCGTTGGAACCAAGGCAAAGGCCGCGGGACAAGCGAAGGCTCCGCCGGCTGCAAAGGTCGAGCCCGCCGCGCCGGTGGCGAAGCCGAGAAAGGCCAGCGGCAAGGCCGACGATCTGAAGAAGATCGATGGCATCGGGCCGAAGGTCGAGCAGGTCCTGAAGGGCAGGGGGATAACCCGCTTGAAGGACCTCGCTGAGATGGATGAGAAGGCGCTTGTCGCGCTGGACAAGGAATTGGGTCTCGATGGCCGTGTGCTGCGAGACGACTGGGCAGGCCAGGCGCGCCGGTTGGCGGGTGGCAAGGCTCGGTGAGGCAGTTAGGATTAAGGTTCGGCCGCGCGGGGGCGATGCGCCGGACTTGAGGGATAAAACCGGCAGTTTTCATCCGGTGCGGACGAAGACTGTCAGTCGCGGCAGGAATGCCCCGGCAGGATGCGCGGAAGCGTGAGGCAGGAAGGCGAATATGACTAAGCTGAAGATCGACGGAAAAGAGATCGAGGTTCCGGATCATTTCACGCTGTTGCAGGCGTGCGAGGAAGCTGGCGCCGAGGTTCCGCGCTTTTGTTTCCATGAACGGCTGTCGGTTGCCGGCAACTGCCGCATGTGCCTCGTCGAGGTGAAGGGTGGCCCGCCGAAGCCGGCAGCCTCCTGCGCCATGGGCGTGCGCGACATCCGTGGCGGCCCGAACGGCGAATTGCCGGAAGTCTTCACCAACACGCCGATGGTCAAAAAGGCCCGCGAAGGCGTGATGGAATTCCTGCTGATCAACCATCCGCTGGATTGCCCGATCTGCGACCAGGGTGGCGAATGCGACCTGCAGGACCAGGCCATGGCCTTCGGTATCGATAGCTCGCGCTACACCGAAAACAAGCGCGCCGTCGACGACAAGTATATCGGACCGCTGGTCAAGACCGTGATGAACCGCTGCATTCACTGCACGCGCTGCGTCCGCTTCACCACCGAAGTCGCCGGCATCGCCGAACTCGGCCTGATCGGCCGTGGCGAGGATGCCGAGATCACCACCTATCTCGAGCAGGCGATGACGTCGGAGCTCCAGGGCAATGTCGTCGACCTCTGCCCGGTCGGCGCCCTGACCTCCAAGCCCTTCGCCTTCACGGCCCGTCCGTGGGAACTGAACAAGACCGAATCGGTCGACGTCATGGACGCGCTCGGCTCCGCCATCCGCGTCGATACGCGTGGTCGCGAAGTCATGCGCATCATGCCGCGCGTCAACGAGCAGATCAACGAAGAGTGGATCTCCGACAAGACCCGCTTCATCTGGGATGGCCTGAAGACCCAGCGTCTCGACCGCCCTTATGTGAAGAAGGATGGCCGCCTGCAGCCCGCCAGCTGGGCCGAAGCCTTTGCCGCGATCAAGTCGGCCGTTGCCTCGACCTCCGCTGACAAGATCGGTGCTGTCGCCGGTGACCTCGCTTCCGTCGAGGAAATCTTCGCGCTGAAGTCGCTCGTCAACGCACTCGGCTCGTCGAACACCGACTGTCGCCAGGATGGGACGGCACTTGATCCGTCGCTCGGCCGCTCGACCTATCTCTTCAACGCTGGCATCGAAGGCATTGAAGCCGCAGACGCAATCCTGATCGTCGGCGCCAACCCGCGCTACGAAGCAGCTGTCTTGAACGCCCGCATCCGCAAGCGCTGGCGTCGCGGTGGTCTGCCGATTGGCGTGATCGGCGAAGGCGGCGAGTTGCGTTACCCTTACGAATATCTCGGTGCTGGCACCGAGACGCTGTCTGACCTCGTTTCTGGCAAGAACAACTTCGCCGAAGCTCTGAAGGCAGCGAAGAACCCGCTTGTTATCATCGGCCAGGGCGCACTTTCGGGTGCCGACGGCAACGCCGTTCTGGCGAACGCCGCCAAGCTCGCAGCCGATGTCGGCGCCATCACCGATGAGTGGAACGGCTTCTGCGTGCTGCACACCGCAGCCTCGCGCGTCGGCGCTCTCGACCTCGGCTTCGTGCCGGGCGAAGGTGCGGTCGCCGCCGGCGAGATGCTGTCCTCACTCGACGTCGTCTTCCTGCTCGGCGCCGATGAACTGGACTTCTCCGCCAAGACCGCCAAGTGCGTCGTCTATATCGGCAGCCACGGCGACAACGGCGCGCACTATGCCGACGTTATCCTGCCGGGCGCGACCTACACCGAGAAGTCGGGGACCTGGGTCAATACCGAAGGCCGCGTCCAGATGGGCAACCGCGCCGGCTTCGCGCCGGGCGAGGCCCGCGAAGACTGGGCGATCCTGCGTGCACTCTCCGACGTGCTCGGCAAGAAGCTGCCCTTTGATTCGCTGTCGCAGCTGCGCGTGAAGCTTTATGAAGCCTATCCGCATTTCGCCGAGATCGACGAGATCGCGCCGGGCTCTTCGGCCGATATTGCTGCACTGGCGAAAAAACCCGGGAAGATGGGCAAGTCTCTGTTTGCGTCGCCGGTCAAAGACTTCTATTTGACGAACCCGATCGCACGCGCTTCGGCCGTCATGGCAGAGTGCTCGGCATTGGCCCGCAACAATTTCAAGGCCGCGGCAGAATAAGGGCAGGGGACCATGGATAATTTCGTTTCCACCTATGTGTGGCCGGCGGCCATCATGATCGGGCAGTCGCTTCTTCTGCTCGTCTGCCTTCTGGTCTTCATCGCTTATATCCTGCTCGCAGACCGCAAGATCTGGGCAGCCGTTCAGCTGCGTCGCGGCCCTAACGTCGTCGGCCCCTGGGGTCTCTTCCAGTCCTTCGCCGACCTTCTGAAGTTTGTCTTCAAGGAGCCGGTCATTCCGGCCGGCGCCAACAAGGGCGTCTTCCTGCTCGCCCCGCTGGTCGCTGTGACTTTGGCGCTCGCGACCTGGGCCGTCATTCCGGTCAACGCCGGATGGGTGATCGCCAACATCAATGTCGGCATCCTCTTCGTTTTTGCGGTCTCCTCGCTCGAAGTCTACGGCATCATCATGGGTGGCTGGGCTTCGAACTCGAAGTATCCGTTCCTCGGCGCGCTCCGCTCGGCAGCGCAGATGGTCTCCTATGAAGTCTCGATGGGCTTCGTCATCGTCACCGTTCTGCTCTGCGTCGGTTCGCTGAACCTGACTGACATCGTGCTTGCTCAGAATACCGGCCTCGGCACGATGATGGGGCTTCCGGCCTCCTTCCTCGACTGGCACTGGCTGGCGCTCTTCCCGATGTTCGTGATCTTCTTCATCTCGGCATTGGCAGAAACCAACCGTCCGCCCTTCGACCTTCCGGAAGCCGAATCCGAACTCGTCGCCGGCTTCATGGTCGAATACGGCTCGACCCCGTACATGATGTTCATGCTCGGCGAATATGCGGCCATCGTGCTGATGTGCTCGCTGACCACGATCCTCTTCCTCGGGGGCTGGCTGCCGCCGGTCGACGTCTGGTTCCTGAACTGGGTCCCGGGTATCGTCTGGTTCGTGCTGAAGGCGTCAATGGTCTTCTTCATGTTCGCCATGGTGAAGGCATTCGTTCCGCGCTACCGCTATGACCAGCTGATGCGTCTTGGCTGGAAGGTCTTCCTTCCGATCTCGCTCGCCATGGTCATCATCACGGCATTCGTGCTCAAGCTGATGGGTTGGGCGTGATGACGCCCGGCCGCAACCTCAGCTGCATTGGAGAATAAGATGGCAATTGCACAGGCTATCAATTCGGTCTTCCTGAAGGAATTCGTCGGCGCTTTCTTTCTGTCGATGCGCTACTTCTTCAAGCAGAAGGCAACGATCAACTACCCGTTCGAGAAGGGCCCGGTCTCGGCGCGCTTCCGCGGCGAGCATGCGCTGCGTCGCTATCCGAACGGCGAAGAGCGCTGCATCGCCTGTAAGCTCTGCGAGGCAATCTGTCCTGCCCAGGCCATCACCATCGAGGCAGGGCCGCGCCGCAATGACGGCACCCGCCGCACGGTGCGTTACGACATCGACATGGTGAAGTGCATCTATTGCGGTTTCTGCCAGGAAGCCTGCCCGGTCGACGCGATCGTCGAGGGACCGAACTTCGAGTTCGCCACCGAGACCCGCGAAGAACTTTACTTCGACAAGGCGCGCCTGCTCGACAATGGCGACCGCTGGGAACGGGAAATCGCGCGTAACATCGCGATCGACTCGCCTTACCGCTGATCCCTTGGGATCGATCGCCTTAGGCGGAGCGCGGGGCTTCGCCGGGGCACATGATGAATTTTGTAACGGGCGTGCCGATGGGGATATCGGTCACGCCTTATCGGGCGGCGGGGCAGGGCCCTCGTCCGGGGGAAGATGAAAAGGCACCAACATGGGTCTTCAGGCTCTCTTTTTCTATCTCTTCGCCTTTGTCGCTGTGGCTTCGGCCTTCATGGTGATATCGGCTCGGAACCCGGTCCATTCGGTCCTGTTCCTCATTCTGACCTTCATCAACGCAGCGGGTCTTCTGCTCCTCACGGGAGCTGAATTCCTGGCGATGATCCTGCTGGTCGTCTATGTCGGCGCGGTCGCGGTTCTCTTCCTCTTCGTCGTGATGATGCTCGACATCGACTTCACCGAACTGAGGGCAGGGGCTGCGAAATACGCACCGGTTGGCGCGCTTATCGGCCTCATCGTTGCGGTCGAACTTGTCGTCGTCATCGGTGGAACCACGATCAGCCCGGAAGCCCTGAACGCGATCACCCAGCCTATTCCCGCTGTGGCAGACCGCCAGAATACCCAGGCGCTTGGCGACGTGCTCTACACGGACTACGTCTTCTTCTTCCAGATCGCCGGTCTCGTCCTGTTCGTCGCCATGATCGGCGCGATCGTGCTGACGCTGCGCCACCGCACCAACATTAAGCGCCAGGACATCGCCGCCCAGGTCGCCCGCACGCCGGAAACCGCCGTCAAGGTTGTCAAGGTCAAGCCGGGCCAGGGCGTCTGAGCCGAGCACGAGGTCAAGGAACAAGAATTATGGAAATCGGTCTTTCCCACTACCTGACAGTCAGTGCCCTACTGTTCACCCTGGGCGTCTTCGGCATCTTCCTGAACCGCAAGAACATCATCGTCATCCTGATGTCGATCGAACTGATCCTGCTCGCTGTGAACATCAACATGGTGGCCTTCTCGAGTTTCCTCGGCGACCTCGTCGGCCAGGTGTTCGCGCTGTTTATCCTGACGGTTGCGGCTGCCGAAGCGGCCATCGGTCTGGCGATCCTCGTGGTCTTCTACCGTAATCGCGGCTCCATCGCCGTCGAAGACGTCAACATGATGAAGGGCTGATCGGGTCATGATCTACAAGGCTATCGTCTTTCTCCCCCTGATCGGCTTCCTGATCGCCGGCTTGCTTGGCCGCCAGATCGGCGCCAAGGCGTCGGAATACATCACCACGGGTCTGATGATCATCGTGGCGATCCTCTCCTGGATCGTGTTCTTCAACGTTGCCATGAGCCATGAGGCCCACGAGGTCATCAAGGTGCCCGTGATGCGCTGGATCCAGTCCGGCGGCATCGACGTTGAATGGGCCTTCCGCGTCGATACGCTGACGGCTGTGATGTTCGTGGTGGTCAACTCGGTGTCGTGCCTCGTGCACCTGTACTCGATCGGCTACATGCACCACGATCCGCATCGGCCGCGCTTCTTTGCCTATCTGTCGCTTTTCACCTTCGCGATGCTGATGCTCATCACGTCGGACAACCTGCTGCAGATGTTCTTCGGCTGGGAAGGCGTGGGCCTTGCGTCTTATCTGCTGATCGGCTTCTGGTACAAGAAGCCGTCCGCGTCCGCCGCTGCCATGAAGGCCTTCATCGTCAACCGCGTCGGCGACTTCGGCTTCATCCTCGGCATCTCGGCGCTCTTCGTGATGTTCGGCTCGATCAATTTCGAAACGATCTTCGCTTCCGCCCAGTCCTATTTGCCGGCCGATCCCGCGGCCTCGCCTGAGGTCGTACTCAACCTCTTCGGCATGCAGCTTGACCGCAGCCATGCGCTGACCGGCGCCTGCCTGCTGCTCTTCATGGGCGCGATGGGTAAGTCGGCGCAGTTCCTGCTGCACACCTGGCTGCCGGACGCGATGGAAGGCCCGACCCCGGTTTCGGCACTCATTCACGCCGCAACCATGGTCACCGCCGGCGTCTTCCTCGTCGCCCGCATGTCCCCGGTCTTCGAACTGTCACCGGATGCCCTGACCGTCGTCACCATCGTCGGCGCAATCACCGCCTTCTTCGCGGCGACCGTCGGCCTTGTGCAGAACGACATCAAGCGCGTTATCGCCTATTCGACCTGCTCGCAGCTCGGCTATATGTTCGTGGCGCTTGGCGTCGGTGCCTATGGCGCAGCCGTCTTCCACCTCTTCACGCACGCCTTCTTCAAGGCACTGCTGTTCTTGGGCGCAGGCTCCGTCATCCACGCCGTCGATGGCGAGCAGGACATGCGTTACATGGGTGGTCTGCGCAAGCATATCCCCGTGACGTTCTGGGCCATGACGATCGGAACGATCGCCCTGACCGGCGTCGGCATCCCGGGAACCCTGATCGGTACCGCTGGCTTCTTCTCGAAGGACTACATCATCGAGTCTGCCTTCGCCTCGAGCTCGGCCGTCGGTGGTTTTGCCTTCACAATGCTGGTGATTGCGGCTCTGTTCACGAGCTTCTATTCTTGGCGCCTGGCGTTCCTGACCTTCTTCGGCAAGCCGCGTGCCTCTGCTGACGTCATGCACCATGTGCATGAAAGCCCGCAGGTGATGCTGATCCCGTTCTACCTGCTCGGTTTCGGCGCACTGTTTGCCGGCTTCATCTTCCACGACTACTTCTTCGGCCATCACTATGCCGAGTTCTGGAAGGGCGCGCTCTTCACGCTTCCGACCAACACGGTACTGGAAGAGTTCCATGACGTTCCGAAGTGGGTGAAGTGGAGCCCGTTCATTGCCATGACGCTCGGCTTCGTCACCGCCTGGTACATGTATATCAAGAACCCGTCGGCACCGAAGAAGCTCGCTGAACAGCAGTGGATGCTCTACCAGTTCCTGCTCAACAAGTGGTACTTCGACGAGCTCTATGACTTCCTCTTCGTTCGGTCCTCCAAGGCGCTCGGCCGCTTCCTCTGGAAGAAGGGTGACGTCGCCACCATCGACGCCTATGGCCCGAACGGCGTTGCCTCGGCCGTCGGCGGCCTGACCCAGAAGGTCGTCCGCCTGCAGTCGGGTTACCTCTATCACTATGCCTTCGCGATGCTCATCGGCATTGCGGCACTTGTTACCTGGATGATGCTCGGGAGCTCCCTCTGATGACCGATTGGCCCATTCTCTCGACGGTCACCTTCCTTCCTCTGGTCGGCGTGGCTCTGCTTCTGCTGACCCGTGGTGACACCTCTCTCGGCCGCCGCAACATCCTGAACGTCTCGCTGCTGACGACGGTCTTCACCTTCGTCGTGTCTCTCTTCATCTGGATCAACTTCGACAATTCGAACACCGGCTTCCAGATGGTGGAGAAGCATGCCTGGCTCGGTACCGGCATCTCCTACCATGTCGGCGTCGACGGCATCTCGATGCTGTTCGTCATCCTGACGACGCTGCTCATGCCCTTCTGCGTGCTCGCAAGCTGGACCTCGGTCGAGAAGCGCCTGAAGGAATACATGATCGCCTTCCTGGTGCTCGAGACCCTGATGATCGGCGTCTTCGTCTCGCTCGACATCGTGCTCTTCTACGTCTTCTTCGAAGCCGGCCTCATCCCGATGTTCATCATCATCGGCGTCTGGGGTGGCAAGGATCGCGTCTACGCATCCTACAAGTTCTTTCTCTACACGCTGCTCGGCTCGGTGCTGATGCTGCTCGCCATCATGGCAATGTACTGGGATGCCGGCACGACCGACATCGCAGCCCTCTTGCAGCACGACTTCCCGCCGCAGATGCAGACCTGGCTATGGCTTGCTTTCTTCGCTTCCTTCGCGGTGAAGATGCCGATGTGGCCGGTTCATACCTGGCTGCCCGACGCCCACGTTCAGGCGCCGACGGCCGGCTCCGTAATCCTGGCGGGCATCCTCTTGAAGCTTGGCGGCTACGGCTTCCTGCGCTTCTCGCTGCCGATGTTCCCGCTGGCGTCGGACTTCTTTGCGCCCTTCGTCTTCACGCTGTCGGTTATCGCCATCATCTACACCTCGCTGGTCGCGATGATGCAGGAAGACATGAAGAAGCTGATCGCCTATTCGTCTGTCGCCCACATGGGCTACGTCACCATGGGTATCTTTGCTGCCAACCAGCAGGGCGTTCAGGGTGCGATCTTCCAGATGATCAGCCACGGCTTCGTCTCCGGCGCGCTCTTCCTCTGCGTCGGCGTGATCTACGACCGTCTCCATACCCGCGAGATCGCGGCCTATGGTGGCCTGGTCAACAACATGCCGAAATATGCGCTCGCCTTCATGGTCTTCACCATGGCCAATGTTGGCCTGCCGGGCACCTCGGGCTTCGTTGGTGAATTCCTGACCCTGATCGGTGTCTTCCGCGTCAACACCTGGGTCGCGCTCTTTGCCGCCACCGGCGTCATCCTTTCGGCAGCCTATGCGCTCTGGCTCTATCGCCGGGTCGTCTTCGGTGCGCTCGAAAAGGAGAGCCTGAAGAGCATGCTCGACCTTTCCACACGCGAAAAGCTGACCCTTTATCCGCTGATCGCCCTCACCATCTTCTTCGGCGTCTATCCGGCTCCCATCCTCGATGCGACCGCCGCCTCCGTCGACAATCTGGTGAACAACTACTCCGCAGCCTTGCAAGCAGCCCAGTCCCTGGCGCTGATTGCGAACTGACGACAGGATCCTTTGGACATGACCGTTGAAACTCTCATTGCTAGCCTGCATCTGGTCACGCCGGAATTGATCCTGGCCGTGGGCGCCATGGTGCTGCTCATGATCGGCGTGTTTTCGGGCGAGAAGTCGAACAGTGTCGTCACGGGACTGGCGATCGCTCTGCTGATCTTCTCGGGTGCTTGGCTGGTGTTTTCCGGCGCGGAAGGAGAGGCCTTCAATGGCGCCTACCTCGCGGACGGCTACGCCAAGTTCATGAAGATCCTTGCCCTGATCGGTTCGGTCACGGCGATGATCATGGCTGTCGGCCATGCCCGCTACGATCATCTCGACAAGTTCGAGTTCCCGGTTCTGCTGGTTCTCGCCACGCTTGGCGTCATGCTGCTGATCTCGGCCAATGACCTGATCGCTTTGTATCTCGGCCTCGAACTGATGTCGCTCGCGCTCTATGTCGTCGCTGCCATCAACCGTGACAGCCTGCGTTCGACGGAAGCGGGTCTGAAGTACTTTGTCCTCGGTGCGCTCTCGTCGGGCATGCTGCTCTACGGCATGTCGCTGGTCTATGGCTTCACCGGCAATACCGGCTTCGACGAGATCGCCACTGTTCTGTCGCAGGGCGAACCGTCGCTCGGTGTGATATTCGGCCTGGTCTTCGTCCTCGCCGGCCTTGCCTTCAAGATCTCCGCCGTTCCGTTCCACATGTGGACGCCCGACGTCTATGAAGGCGCTCCGACCCCGGTCACCGCCTTCCTGGCGGCCGCTCCTAAGATCGGTGCTATGGCGATTTTCGTGCGCATCGTCATCGACGCCTTCCTGCCGATCTTTGCCGAATGGCAGCAGATTGTCGTCTTCATCGCGATTGCCTCGATGGTCCTGGGGTCTGTCGCCGCGATCGGCCAGAAGAATATCAAGCGGCTGATGGCCTATTCTTCCATCGGTCACATGGGTTATGCGCTGGTCGGTCTCGCCGCCGGCAATGACACCGGCGTCGCCGGCGTCCTGCTCTACATGATGATCTATCTGGTGATGACGCTCGGCACCTTCGCCTGCATCATGGCGATGCGCCAGAAGGAAGGCGGCAACGTCGAGAACATCGACGATCTCGCTGGGCTCTCGACGACACGTCCGTTCATGGCCTTCGTGCTGACCGCGCTGATGTTCTCGCTCGCCGGTATCCCGCCGCTCGCAGGCTTCTTCGCCAAATACTTCGTCTTCGTGGCGGCCATCGAAGCCAAGCTCTATGCGCTTGCCATCATCGGTGTTCTGGCCTCGGTCATCGGCGCCTACTACTACCTGCGCATCATCAAGGTTATGTGGTTCGACGAAGCTAAGGGTGAATTCGCCCGCACGTCGATCGAGCTGCGCCTCGTCTTCGGTCTCTCCGGCTTCTTCGTGGTCGGTTACGTCCTCTTCGGCGGTCCGCTCGGGACCGCGGCGGAAGCAGCTGCGAAGACGTTGTTTAATTGACCAGCCTCGGTATACCGCGCCGGATTTCGCTCGACGTTTTCCGGCACGAAGCCCTCGACGAAGTCTCGTCCACCAATACGGAAGCATTCGCCCGCGCTCGCGCGGGCGATTCCGGTTTTATGTGGTTGACGGCCGAGCGCCAGACCGGTGGCCGCGGCCGCCGCGGCCGGCCATGGGTGTCCGAGCGTGGCAATCTGTATTCGACCCTTCTGCTGTTGGATCCCGCACCGGCCGAACAGCTGGGATCGCTGCCGCTTGCCGTGGCGCTGGCGGTTCATGCAGCTGTGCAATCGGTAATGCCGCCGGGCGGCGAGCCTGTCGAGATAAAATGGCCGAACGACGTACTCATCGGCCGGAAGAAGACGTCAGGGATTTTGCTCGAAGCGGAACGCATTGCCGATGGCCGCATGGCACTTGCCATCGGGATCGGCATCAATATCGCCCACCGGCCGGATCTGACGCTCTACCCGGTCACGTCGCTGGCCGATCAGGGCGTGTCGATCTCGCCGCCGGAGTTCTTCGCCCATCTGTTCGCCGAGATGGCCGAAGTGCTTGGGGTCTGGGACGAGGGCAGGGGGATCGCCGAGATCGTGCGGCGCTGGCGATGCGTCGCCTGTGGCATCGGCGAGAAAATAACTGTGAACCTCCCTGACCGCTCGATTTCCGGTATCTTTTCCGGAATCGATGATAAGGGAATTTTGTTGCTCGACCGGGGCTCCGACGGAATGATGTCGGTTGCCGCCGGAGATGTGTTTTTCGGGTAGACTGGATCGGAACTGAGAATGGCCAATAACGACGAACTGGTTTTCCTGCCGCTGGGCGGCGTGGGTGAAATCGGCATGAACCTCGCATTGTACGGCTATGGTCCGCCGTCCAATCGCCAGTGGATCATGGTCGACTGCGGCGTGACATTCGCCGGTCCGGACCTGCCGGGCGTGGACCTAGTGCTGCCGGATATCGGCTTCATCAAGAAGCAGAAAAAGAACCTCAAGGGCATCATCATCACCCATGCCCATGAAGACCACTACGGTGCGTTGAACGACCTTTGGCCAGGCCTTAATGTGCCGGTCTATGCCTCGCGTTTCACCGCAGGCATGCTGGAAGCAAAGCGGGACTACGAAGGTTCGCGCGCCGAGATCCCGATCACGCCGTTCAAGCAGGGCGACCGCATCAATGTCGGTCCCTTCGAGATCGAGGCGATTGGCGTCAACCACTCGATCCCCGAGCCGATGTCGCTCGTCATCCGCACGCCGCTCGGCAATGTCGTGCACACCGGCGACTGGAAGATCGATCACAATCCGTCGCTCGGCCCGCTGACCGACGAAGAGCGCTTCCGTGCCGTAGGCGACGAGGGCGTGCTGGCGATGTTCTGCGACTCGACCAATGCCATGCGTGATGGTGTCTCGCCTTCCGAAGAGGAAGTCTCGGCAGGCTTGCAGAAAATCATCGAGGCGGCGGAAGGCCGTGTTGCGATCACCACCTTCTCGTCCAACGTGGGTCGTATCCGCTCGATTGCCCAGGCAGCGGAAGCTGCCGGCCGCGAAGTTTTGTTGCTCGGCAGCTCGCTGAAGCGCGTCACGAATGTCGCGCAGGACATTGGCATCATGGAGGGGATCCGCCCCTTCCTCGCCGAGGACGAATTCGGCTTCATACCGCGTGACAAGGTCGTTATCATCCTGACCGGTAGCCAGGGCGAAGCGCGCGCAGCACTCGCCAAGCTCTCGCGCGACGAGATGCGCAACGTGGCGCTGACGAAGGGCGACACGGTCGTCTTCTCCTCGCGCGCCATCCCGGGCAACGAGAAGGCGATCCTCGAGATCAAGAACGGTCTGATCGAGCAGGGCGTCCACATCGTCACCGACAGTGACGCGCTTGTGCACGTTTCAGGCCATCCGCGCCGCAACGAACTGCTCAAGATGTACGAGTGGGTTCGTCCGCAGATCCTCGTGCCCGTTCATGGTGAGGCCGCCCATCTGGTCGCCCAGAAGGAACTGGCACTTCAGGCCGGCATCCCGACCGTTCCGCGGGTCCGCAATGGCGACATGCTGCGCATCGCGCCGGGTCCCGCCGAAGTCATCGATCAGGCACCCTTCGGCCGCGTCTACAAGGACGGCAAGCTCGTCGGCGACATCGAGGAAATGGGTATCGCCGATCGCAAGAAGCTCTCCTATGTCGGCCATGTCGCCGTCAGCGTGCTTCTCGACAGTCGCTTCGATTTCCTCGGGGATCCCGATGTTGTCGCCTTCGGCCTTCCGGAAGTCGACCATGAGGGAGAACTGATGGAGGATACGCTCTACGACGCCGTTCTCGGAGCGGTGGAAAGCATTCCGCGCAGCCGTCGCAAGGATCTCGATACTGTTCGCGAGTCCATCCGCCGCGCGGTGCGCTCGACTGCCAACGAAGTCTGGGGCAAGAAGCCGATCGTCACGGTGTTCCTGACCAAAGTCTGAGGGACGAGGCGGGCAGGGATGACCTAATCTTTGCCCGCAACGACTGGAGGAAGACATGCTCGGCCGCGTCAATCACATCGCCATCGCCGTTCCGGATCTCAATGCCGCGACCGCGAGCTATCGTGATACGCTTGGCGCCAAGGTGTCCCAGGCGCAGGCGCTTCCTGAACATGGGGTGACCGTCGTCTTCGTTGAACTCGAAAACACCAAGGTCGAACTCCTGGAACCGCTTGGCGAGAACTCGCCGATTGCCGCCTTCCTTGAAAAGAATCCCTCGGGCGGCATGCATCACATCTGCTACGAGGTCGCCGATATACCCGACGCCCGCGACCAGTTGTCGGCCTCGGGTGCTCGTGTTCTCGGCAGTGGTGAGCCGAAGATCGGTGCGCATGGCAAGCCGGTCCTGTTTCTGCATCCGAAGGACTTCTTCGGCACGCTGATCGAGCTCGAACAGGTCTGAAGCCCATTCACGAATTGATGAAGTCTTGTTGATTGCAGCTATGGCCGGCCTGCGACGCTTTTGTCTTTGTGCCCGGCCGCGTCCGTGATTATAGGAAGGCGAGCGGCGCAGGCGGGATGTCTGGGCGCCGGCTGAAGTCTGGAGCGAAACATCATGGCGATCCTGTCGGGACTGGCGGTCTATTTCGTGATCTGGTGGCTGGTGCTGTTTGCCGTCTTGCCGATCGGCCTGCGCACGCAGGACGAAGATCAGAATGTCGTGCCGGGGACGGTGGCCAGCGCTCCGACCCGCTTCCGTGCGGCGCGCATCTTTCTCACCACCTCGATCGTCTCTGCAATGATCTATGGCGCCTGGTATGTCGCCGGCACCTATTTCGACATCAGCTTCAACGATCTGCCCGTCATCATGCCAGGAGTTGAGCCGCAGGGCTGACAGGCGCCTCTCAGCACGCTCACTCCGTCGACAAGGCAAAAAAAAACAAGGTCAAAAGACCTTGTTCTAAGCTTCGCGTGATCCTTCACCAATTAAGGGGCTGCGAACGGGCGCGCCTAGATCTGATCCTCCCAAGACTTGACCGCGAGTGTGGCAAAGATTTGTACTCCCTGCCTCTTTTATGGGCTGAACCTAGCCCAATCATTGGTCCTTGTCACCCCTGAATCTTGCAGATTTGTAACACTCTTCCAAAAAAAATTTAATCATGCTGCCTTGTTGCACAAAGGTCATTTAATGACCTGATTTGCAGGTTTCGACGGAACATTCACTCATCCCCTGCGCGTCTCAACGAAGCCGCTTGAGTGCCGCCTGTGGGCGAGGGGAGCGAACGGCGCTTGCGGGTTTTCTTCTCCAGTCCAACCGGCTATGAACGCTTCCTGACATCCCGTTTCAATTGCTGATTCCGCCTGATCTGGCGGCATCGATAACCATCTGGAATTCGTTATGCGTCTGTCGCGCTACTTCATGCCGATCCTGAAGGAAAACCCCAAGGAAGCCGAGATCGTTTCCCACCGCCTGATGCTGCGGACGGGCATGATCCGCCAGCAGAGCCAGGGGATCTATTCCTGGCTGCCGCTCGGCAAGCGCGTGCTCGACAAGGTCAACGCCATCATCCGCGAAGAGCAGAACCGCGCCGGTGCCATCGAGCTCTCCATGCCGACCCTGCAGTCGGCCGAGCTCTGGCAGGAAAGTGGTCGTTACGAGGATTACGGCAAGGAAATGCTGCGCATCAGGGACCGGCAGGACCGTCCGATGCTCTATGGTCCGACCAATGAGGAGATGATCACCGACATCTTCCGCTCGTCGGTCAAGTCCTACAAGAGCCTGCCGCTCAACCTCTACCACATCCAGCTGAAGTTCCGTGATGAGATCCGTCCGCGCTTCGGCACCATGCGCTCGCGCGAATTCCTGATGAAGGATGCCTATTCCTTCGACCTGAACCAGGCCGACGCGATCCATTCCTACAACAAGATGTTCGTGGCCTATCTGCGCACCTTCGATCGCCTCGGTCTGCGCGCCATTCCGATGCGCGCCGATACCGGCCCGATCGGCGGCAATCACAGCCACGAATTCATCATTCTGGCCGACACCGGCGAATCTGAAGTCTATTGCCATAAGAGCTTCGTCGATTTCGACATTCCGGCTGCTGACACCGATTTTGACAGCGTCGACGGCCTGCAGTCCGTTTTCGACAAGTGGACTTCTGTCTATGCAGCGACCTCTGAAATGCATGACGAAGCCGCCTTCGACGCCATCGGCGAGAATGATCGCCTCTCGGCGCGCGGCATCGAGGTTGGCCACATCTTCTATTTCGGCACCAAATATTCCGAGCCGATGGGCGCCAAGGTGCAGGGTCCCGATGGCAAGGAGCACCTTGTCCACATGGGTTCCTATGGTATCGGCCCGACCCGCCTTGTTCCGGCCATCATCGAAGCCTCGCATGACGAGAACGGAATCATCTGGCCGGCTTCGGTCGCGCCCTTCGATGCCGTTGTCATCAACATGAAGCCGGGTGACGAGGGCTGCGACACGACCTGCGATCGCCTCTATGTCGCGCTGCAGAATGCTGGCAAGGACGTGCTCTACGACGATACCGACGATCGTGCCGGTACCAAGTTCGCCACCGCCGATCTGATCGGCGTACCGGTCCAGGTCATTGCCGGTCCCCGTGGTGTGGCCGCCGGCGAAGTCGAGCTCAAGGACCGCAAGACCGGCGCCCGTGAGACGCTGACGATCGAAGCGGCGATCAACAAGCTGACGGCCTAAGGCAAAAGCCTTACGCCGAACCAAGGTCGGGTCTTGAGACTTGATCCCGAGGCAAGGAGAAACCATGGCGACGACGGCCGTTGGCAAAGAGACGGTGGACACGGACAAGGCCGCATCTGCGCGCGCCTTCTCCGGCTTTGAACGCATGGTGGCCTGGCGCTATCTGCGTGCCCGGCGCAAGGAAGCGTTCATTTCCGTCATTGCCGGCTTCTCCTTCATCGGCATCATGCTCGGCGTGGCGACGCTGATCATCGTCATGGCCGTGATGAACGGCTTCCGCACCGAGCTCGTCTCGCGCATTCTCGGCATCAATGGCCACATGATCGTTCAGGCTGTCGACCAGCCGCTGAGCGACTATGCCGGATTGGCCGAGCGGTTCGCAGCGGTTCCGGGCGTGACCATGGCACTGCCGCTGGTCGAGGGGCAGACTCTGGCTTCGGGTCGTGAGGGTGCTGGCACAGGCGCCCTGGTCCGCGGCATCCGCCCCGATGATCTGACGAAGTTATCCGTCGTTTCCTCCAATATCCGCTCCGGCGATCTGGTCGGTTTTGCCACCGGGGAGGGCGTTCTCATTGGCTCGCGCATGGCGGCCCAGCTGGGGCTTTCAGCGGGAGACACGATCACCCTGGTCTCTCCCGAAGGCGACGTGACACCGCTTGGCGTCAATCCGCGGGTGAAGTCCTATCCGATCTCGGCCATCTTCGAAATCGGCATGTCTGAATATGATGCGTCGATCATCTACATGCCGCTCGAGGAATCGCAGATCTATTTCAACGTCGAAGGCATCGTACAGTCGATCGAGCTCTTCATTTCGGATCCTGACGCCGTCGACGAACTGCGCCCCCAGATCGAGGAGGCCGCCGGCCGCCAGATCTTCCTCACCGACTGGCGCCAGCGCAACCAGACCTTCTTCTCGGCGCTCCAGGTAGAGCGCAACGTCATGTTCATGATCCTGACGCTGATCGTTCTCGTGGCGGCGCTCAACATCATCTCCGGCCTCATCATGCTGGTGAAGGACAAGGCGAGCGACATCGCCATACTGCGCACCATGGGGGCGACCTCAGGCGCCATCATGCGCATCTTTTTCATGACCGGGGCGGCCATCGGTACGGCCGGCACCTTGGCGGGCGTCGTGATGGGTGTGGTCGTCTGTCTCAACATCGAGAGCATCCGCCAGTTCTTCTCCTGGGTGTCCGGAACGATGCTCTTCGATCCCGAGCTGTATTTCCTGAGCCAGCTGCCGGCGGACATGAATGCGAGTGAGACCATCTCGGTGGTCATCATGGCGCTCAGCCTGTCCTTCATGGCGACAATCTTCCCGGCTTGGCGGGCCTCGCGCCTGGATCCCGTCCAGGCCCTGCGTTACGAATGAGGATGCCGAAATCAATGGCAAAAGACGTGGTTCTCTCGCTTGCCGGCATCGATCGCCATTATGGCCAGGGCGAAACCGTACTCTCGATCCTGAAAGGCGCGGACTTCACCTTGCGCACTGGCGAGACCGTGGCGCTGGTCGCCCCTTCGGGTACGGGCAAGTCGACGCTTCTGCATGTTGCCGGGCTTCTTGAGCACCCCGATGGCGGCGACGTGACCGTTGGCGGCGTTGCCTGCCAGGAGCTGGGTGACGAGCAGCGCACCGCAATTCGCCGAAAGTCGATCGGCTTCGTCTATCAGTTCCACCATCTGCTGCCCGAATTCACCGCGCTGGAAAACGTGATGATGCCGCAGCTGATCGCCGGGCTCACCAAGCCTGAGGCCGCCGAACGCGCCAAGCAGCTTCTCGACTACATGCGTGTCGGCAATCGCGCCGATCACCGTCCGGCCGAACTCTCCGGCGGCGAACAGCAGCGCGTGGCGATTGCCCGCGCAGTCGCCAACGCCCCGCTCGTGCTTCTTGCCGACGAACCGACCGGCAACCTCGATCCCGAGACGGCAAGCTATGTCTTCTCGGCGCTCGAAGCGCTGGTCCGCCAGTCTGGTTTGTCAGCGATGATCGCGACCCACAATCACGACATCGCCCGCCGGATGGACCGCTGCGTGACCCTTGTCGACGGCAAGGTCGTCGAACTACAGGTCTGACCTCTCCCAGTTTCTGTCTTTTTGCCTAATGGCCGTGCGCCTCGGTGGAATTTGTTCCACCGAGGCTGCGGTTTTTTTAGGTTGACATTGGAACAAGAGCGGAACAAAATAAAAACATAAAGGGACAAGGAGACAGAAATGACCGAAATTCTTCGTGACGTTGCTGCATTTGCCTCGATGGCCGTTTTCGTATCCAGCATGGCGCTGCTGATGATGGCGCTCTGATACTGCGGGCGGCAAAGCTGGTGAGGAAGGCTTTGCCGCCCGACTTCCTTCTGGACTTCGTGAGCCTGAAAGCCGAAAATCTCGACCGATTCAGAAATCAGGGAATGAAGCGGTATGGGCGAGGACAGCGTCGACAGGCAGGCGTCCGGTGGACTGGGTGATGGCCCGGGTTTCGTACACTTGCGGGTGCATTCCGCCTATTCGCTGCTTGAGGGCGCCTTGCCGCTCAAGAAGATCCTCGGCAAGGCAGTCGCCGACGACCAGCCGGCGATCGCGATCACGGACACCAACAATCTCTTCGTTGCGCTTGAGTTCTCCCAAAAGGCGCTCGGTGATGGCATTCAGCCGATCATAGGCTGCCAGCTGTCGATCGACATGGGGGATTCGACCGGCGAGAAGCGCGGCGGCAATGGCCATATGCCGGATCTGCCGGCCGTCGTCGTCCTGGCATCGGATGCCGATGGCTATGAGCGGCTCGTCGATCTCGTCAGCCGTGCCTATCTCGGCGGCGACGCGGGGCAGCCGACCCATGTAAAGCTTTCCTGGCTCGAAGAGAGCGGTACCGAAGGCCTGATCCTGTTGACCGGCGCCGGAGGTGGTCCAGTCGATCGTATCCTGAAAGATGGTCACAAGGCCCAGGCCGAAAGCCGTCTGCGTGCCTTGAAGCATCTGTTTGGTGATCGCCTCTATGTCGAACTGCAGCGCCATGGCGACTATGATCGCACGCATGAGCGGCGCATGGTCCAGCTCGCCTATGAGCATGATCTGCCGCTGGTCGCGACCAACGAGGCCTTCTTCCCGGCCCGCGACGATTATGATGCCCATGACGCCCTGATGGCCGTGGCCCACAATGCCATCGTCTCGAACGATGACCGCTTCCGCCTGACCCCGGACCACTATCTGAAAAGCCGGGCAGACATGATGAAGCTCTTCGCCGACCTACCGGAGGCGCTGGAGAATTCCGTCGAGATCGCCCGTCGTTGCTGCTTCGTGCTCGATACCCGAAAGCCCATCCTGCCGCGCTTCACCGGTGGCAGCGACGATCCGGAAGAAGCCGAACGAGAAGAAGCACTCGAACTCCGCCGGCAGGCGGAGGAGGGGCTCGACCAGCGTCTGGCTGCCCTCGGTATGGCGCCGGGCTACGAAGAAAAGGAATATCGCGACCGGCTGGAGTTCGAGCTCTCGGTCATCGAGCGCATGAAGTTTCCCGGTTACTTCCTGATCGTTGCCGACTTCATCAAATGGGCGAAGCAGCATGATATCCCCGTCGGTCCGGGCCGTGGTTCGGGTGCGGGCTCGCTCGTCGCCTATGCCCTGACCATCACAGACGTCGATCCCTTGCGCTTTTCGCTACTCTTCGAACGCTTCCTCAACCCGGAACGCGTCTCGATGCCCGACTTCGACATCGACTTCTGCCAGGAGCGCCGCGAAGAAGTCATTCGCTACGTGCAGAAGAAATATGGCCGCGAGCAGGTCGGCCAGATCATCACCTTCGGATCGCTGCAGGCGCGTGCGGCGCTCCGCGACGTCGGTCGCGTGCTCGAAATGTCCTATGGTCAGGTCGACAAGATCTGCAAGCTCGTGCCGAACAACCCGGCCAATCCGACGCCGCTTTCCAAGGCGATCGAGGAGGAGCCGAAGCTGCAGGAAGCGGCCGCCGAAGAGCCGGTCGTCGCGCGTCTCCTCGAAATCGCCCAGAAGATCGAAGGCCTCTACCGCCACGCCTCGACCCACGCCGCCGGCATCGTCATCGGCGATCGCCCGCTGTCGAAGCTGGTGCCGATGTATCGCGATCCACGTTCCGACATGCCGGTCACCCAGTTCAACATGAAATGGGTCGAACAGGCCGGTCTCGTAAAGTTCGACTTCCTCGGGCTGAAAACGCTGACGGTCTTGAAGACGGCCGTCGACTTTGTCGAGGAGCAGCGCGGCATCAAGGTCGATCTCGCGGCCATTCCGCTCGACGACACCTTGACCTACGAAATGCTCTCGCGTGGTGAAACAGTTGGCGTCTTCCAGGTGGAAAGTGCCGGCATGCGCAAGGCCCTCATCGGCATGCGCCCCGACTGCATCGAGGACATCATCGCCCTCGTGGCGCTTTATCGTCCGGGCCCGATGGAAAACATCCCGGTCTACAATGCCCGCAAGCATGGCGAGGAGGAAATCGCCTCGATCCATCCGAAGATCGACTACCTGCTCAAGGAAACCCAGGGCGTTATCGTCTACCAGGAACAGGTCATGCAGATCGCGCAGGTCCTGTCGGGCTACTCACTCGGCGAAGCCGACCTTTTGCGCCGCGCCATGGGTAAGAAGATCAAGGCGGAGATGGACCAGCAGTCGGTCCGTTTCGTTGACGGCGCGATGAAGAATGGCGTGTCGAAGCCGCAGGCGAACAACATTTTCGAGCTGCTGGCCAAATTCGCCAACTACGGCTTCAACAAGTCACACGCAGCAGCCTACGCCATCGTCTCCTATCAGACGGCCTATATGAAGGCGCATTATCCGGTCGAGTTCCTCGCCGCATCGATGACGCTCGACATGTCGAACACCGAAAAGCTGGTCGACTTTCGCCAGGATGCCGGCCGCCTCGGCATCGAAGTCGTGCCGCCTTCTGTCCAAACCTCCTATCGCCACTTCCAGACCGGGCCGAACCGCATCTATTACGCGCTCGCCGCCCTCAAAGGTGTCGGTGAAGGTGCCGTCGATCACATCGTCGAGGTGCGCGGCGACAAGCCCTTCGACAGCATCGAGGATTTCTGCCTCAGGATCGACCCGAAGCAGATCAACCGACGGGTGTTCGAGAGCCTGATCGCCGCCGGCGCCTTCGACTGCTTCGGTCGCGACCGCGCCGAACTCGTCGGCAGCATCGATCGCATCATGGGTTATGCCCAGCGTGCCCAGGAAAATGCCGTCAGCGGTCAGTCCGACATGTTCGGCTCCGGCGGCGCAAGCGGCCCCGAGCGGATCGCCTTTGCACCTTATACGCCCTGGCTTTCCTCGGAAAAGCTGATGCGCGAATTCCAGGTGCTCGGCTTCTACCTCTCTGCCCACCCGCTCGACGCTTACAGAGACCTGCTCGACAAGCTGCGTGTCCAGAATTTCGCGGATTTCTCGGTGGCCGTAAAGCAGGGCGCCTCCGCCGGCCGTCTCGCCGGTACCGTCATCTCGCGCCAGGAGCGCAAGACCCGCACCGGCAACAAGATGGGCATCGTCACCTTCTCGGATGCCTCCGGCCAGTATGAAGCGGTTCTCTTCTCGGAAGGTCTCAACCAGTATCGCGATCTGTTGGAAGCCGGCAAGTCGCTGGTGCTGACCGTTCAGGCGGAAGAGCGCCCCGAAGGCATCGGGTTGCGGATCCAGACGGCGCAGTCGCTCGAAGAACAGTCGATCCGCATGCAGAAGGCAATGCGCGTCTTCGTGCGGGATTCCGGTCCCCTGCGGGCTGTCGCTGCGCGTCTGAACGCAAGGGGCGACGGGCTTGTCTCCTTCATCGTCATCAAGGACGAAGGTCAGCGTGAAATCGAGGTGGAACTAACGGAGCGCTTCCGAATCTCACCCGAGATCGCCGCCGCCATGCGCTCCACCCCCGGTGTCCTCGACGTCGAACTGGTTTAACTGAAGGACAAGGTCGCGCTCACTCGAGTTTTAGCTGTGCCATTAATCCAATAGAAAGTGGGATGCAGCTATAGATTGAACCTCAAGCTGGAGGTTGCTGCATGTCAATTGGGTCGCGGATGCTCGAAGGCTTCAAGAGTCAGGCAGTCCGCGCCATTCTATGGGCTGCGGTATTCGCTTGGGCGGTGACGTCGATCATCGATGTCAGCGTTGAACTGATGCCTTCTTGGCGCCCCATGCTGTTTACCGCGATCTTCTTGTTTCTGTATGTCTTCTCGAAGGTATATCCCGAGAAGCAACGTGTAACACTGCGTTGGACTTATGCTGCGACGCTGCTTCTCGCTGTCTGGTACATATTGTACTCGCTTTTCGGCGCCGTCGACGTGCAGGCCATTCTGTTTCACCTGAACTACGACGTCGGGTCGGAAGCCGTTCAAGATCAGGCTTTCGAGCAGTCTATGGTCGCAATTATTCCCTTCGTCCTGGTCATGATCAGCTGGTGGCAACTCGCCGGCATGTCGCGCGGAATGGCGTTTCTAAACCGCTGTCTTCCGGCTACCCTCCTGGTGCTGAACCCGCTCACTTGGGCAGGTGCTGCCGGTGCCCTAGCCTCCGCTGGGCCGCCGCCCATGGATTTGAGTTTGGCCTTCAAGGACCCGATCGGTGTTGGCGCCTCGGGCCCGACAAAAAACCTGGTCCACATATTCGTCGAAAGCGCGGAACTGACCTTGTGGGACGAAGAGCGTTTTGGAGATGTCGCTCGCCCGTTGAAGAATCTTTCAACCAGGGCTTGGTCCGCCGAGAATGTAAAGCAGGTTGAACTCACAGGCTGGACGCTGGCTGGACATGTGGCATCGACCTGCGGCGTGCCCCTGCTGTCGTTGGGAGTCATTCACCGCAATTCATTCGACCTCGTGGATGAGATACTGCCGGGAGCAGAGTGCCTGGGCGATATTCTCAAACGGAACGGTTACACGAATGTCTTCTTAAAAGGAGCGAGCCTCGATTTCGCCGGCACGCGCGGTTTTGCGGCCAACCACGGCTATGAACGCCTGCTTGGGTTCGATGAACTTCACCATCGTTTCCCCGGGCGCGTGAACCTTTGGGGACTGCACGATGAGGATATGCTTCAGGTTGCATACGAGCAGGTCTCGGAACTCGACAAGCAAAGTGCGCCGTACAGTCTGATGCTGACGACGCTGGGAGGCCATGCGCCGACAGGTCTCATTTCTCCATCCTGCGAGGCACTTCCGTTCGTGTCCCGGCAACCCAATGATACACTCAAGGCCTTTGCCTGCACCAATTGGCTCGTTGAACGCTTTGTCGATCGCTTGGAGCGTGATGGCCTGCTGAAAAACACGATCGTGGTCATTCAGAGTGACCATCTCGCCATGCGAAACGAGGTCTATGGAGACCTGCAAGCTTCCGATCGCCGCAACATGTTCATGGTTCTGGGCACCGAACACCGCGACACAGTCAGCAAGCCTGCAAGCACAATCGATCTTTTTCCGACCATTCTTGCATCAATGGGCATCCCGGTTCCCGATGGCCTGGCAGGCCTAGGGGTGGACCTGCGCGGAGAAATGTCCACGTTGCTCGAGAAGCTGGGAACGGACGAGTTCAACCGGGCGATTGCGCAGGCGGATGAATTGCGGGACCGGATTTGGGGACTTGATCCCCAGCTTCACTAGCGGACCTTCATCCCCTCGGCTTGGACCGTGTGACGGTGATGAAGTCCGTCCCGTCGCCGGTCTCCGGGCCGATGCCGGTATCCGAGATGGTGATCGAGGATCCCTCGCTCAGCATTGTTTCGATGCGGGCGCGTATGTCATCCGGGATGTCGATGCGCGACAGCGCCGCCTCGGCCGAGAAGATGGACTTGTCGTCCGCGGGGGTGACGATGCCAAGACGCTTCTGCGTCGATGCAGGAAGGTGGTCATCGAGCGTCACGCCACGCCATTCGGCCTTGCGCTTGTAGCGATCGATGGCGGTCGCCTCGAGGAAATGGGTGCCAAGCGCCTTCTCGGGCTCCCGGATGTCGACGGAGGCTGAAAAGAGGGGCGCGAATTTCTGCCGGATCATCAACTGGCCCATCGGCGGGTGGTCCTCACCGGCTTCCATATAGAGAGCGTTCAGAAATACCTCGGACAGGATCTGCGGGTCCTTTTCGATACCATTCTTGTCCTTGAACGCCTTTATCGCCGCAATCGTCCTGCTGCCGAGCAAGCCGTCGGAAATGCCGGCATCGAAGCCGAGGGCGCCGAGAAGACGCTGGACGTCGGACACCACATCGCGCTGGGTGCGTCGTGTAATCAGAATACGCAGCGGAGGCGGTTCCTCGATCGTCACCTTTGTCTCGGCGCCGCTTCGCGGTGGAACCGCGTTCATTGCCACTTCGACCGGGCTCAGCCCCGCCTCGACGCGACCGGGCCTGAGCTCCACGTCCGAGAGGAGCCCACCATCGCCGACCGGCAGGCGCGGCATGAACAGATTGGCGTGGGTGATCGGCTTCGGCGCGATGGGATCGTCGGAGATGATCACATGCGCGCCACGCTCGGTCATGGAAAAGAGCGTCTTGGCAAAGCCGTTCGGCAGGCGCACGCAACCATGCGAGGCCGGATAGCCGGGCAGCTTGCCCTCGTGCAAGGCAATTCCCGACCAGGTCAGGCGCTGCATGAAGGGCATGGGCGCGTTCGAATAGAGGTTGGACTCGTGATACTTGCGCTTCTCCAGGATCGAGAAGATCCCCGATGGCGTGGTATGTCCGGGCTTGCCGGTCGAGACCTTCGTCGTCGCCACGACCTCGTCACCGTCATAGACGGTCAGCGTCTGTTCCGCCTTCGAGATATAGATCTGCAGGGGCCCATCGGCGGCGAGCGCCGTGCTGGAGAGCAATGACAGGCTGACGGCGAGGGCGAAACGCTGAAACATGATCGACCATTTGAAACGCAATACACAAGCAACCGCAGTCTAAGCGACGATGTTTAAGAAAAGTTTCGCGAAGAGCCGTTGCGCCGTTCCTCACGCGGCTTTGATCGTCTCTCCACAGATGCTGTCTGCGCTGGAGGTGGCGGATTCACGGCTTGGCTGTCTGCCGCGGTCGCAGTTGCGGCGAGACGACCACGAGCAGCAGGGCTGCAAGGGGCAGGGAAAAGGCATGGCCGATATGCTTGAAGCCGAGCGCACCGACGAGCCCGCCGACGAAGAACATTCCGACGATGGGCAGCAGGATGCTGAGCTTGCGGCTGTCCGCTGCAAGCGGTGGATGATCGAGGAACCGCACGATCCGGCCATAGACGAGCTTGCCGAATTCTATGCCGACATCGGTAATCATGCCGGTCAGGTGGGTGGTACGGATGCGGGCGCCGGAGATCTTGGTGATCGTCGCGTTCTGGAGGCCCATCACGAAGCAGAGGAGAAGGGCGGTCACCGCTGCGGCTGAAGCCGCCGGCACGACGGCGCCGATCCCGGCAAAGGCGATCAGCAGACCGGATTCGAGCGCCAGCGGATAGGCATATTGCTGTCGGCGCGCATGGCGCCGGGCCCAGTTGATCAGGACTGCCGAGCACGCAGCGCCGAGCGTAAAGCTGATGAGAAGTGCGATGCCAGCGCCGACCAGCCCGAAAAGCCCGAGTGCCAGATTGTCGGCAATCGCGGAGACGATGCCGGTCATGTGCGATGTGTAGTGACCGATGGCAAGGAAGCCGCCGGCATTCATCGCGCCCGCGACAAAAGCCAGGATGGTGCCGAGCAGCAGGTCGTTAGGCCGCGTGCGGCGATGGGCGGCGGCAAACCGCAAGAGCCGCATGTATCCGCCCTGGTGCCCTGGGAGCCGGCTGTGATCCGTGATGATGGAGGGTGCCTGCGCCACGTGGTCGCCTATCGTTTGGACGGGAAAGTGTAACCCGTCTGAACCGTACCCTTACCGAACTTGTCGCGCAATTTGTCCATCGCTGCCTCTGCCGCTGCCCGCCTTGCTGCCTGGGCGTCGACGAGGTCAGGCGGGTCGGCAAGCATCGGATCCTGCAGATCGCTGACGCCGATGCCGATCAGCCGGAACCGCGTTCCATCCGTTTCCTTTTCCAGCAGCGACATGCCTGTGCGAAAGATCCGATCGGCCAGTTGGGTGGGGTCGTCGAGCCGTCGGTTGCGCGTCCTGAGCTTGAAGTCGGCCGTCTTGAGCTTCAGGACGACGGTCTGCCCGGCGATCTCGTGTCGCTTCAGCCGCCAAGCGACCTTTTCCGACAAGGCCCGCAGATGCACCACGAGATCGTCGAGCCGGTGGATGTCGTCGAAGAAGGTCGTCTCGGCCGAGACGCTTTTGGCCGGGTCGTTCGGATGCACCGTCCGCTCGTCGATGCCGCGGGACAGGCGCGCCAGACGCTGCCCCATCGAGCCATAGCGGCGCATGAGATCGCTCTCGTCCATCACCTGCAACTGGCCGATGGTCCGGATGCCGTCGGCCTGTAGCGTCGTGGCAAGGGCCTTTCCGACACCCCAGATCATCGTCACCGGCTTGTCGGCAAGAAAGGAGAGCGCCTCGGCCTCGCCGATGACGGAGAAACCGCGCGGCTTCTGCAGGTCGGAAGCGACCTTGGCGAGGAACTTGCAGTAGGACAGCCCGACCGAAACGGTAATGCCGATCTCCTGCTCGATGCGTCGGGCAAGCCGGGCCAGCACCCGGGCCGGCGGATCGTGATGCAGCAGTTCGGTGCCTCGCAGATCAAGAAAGGCCTCGTCGATCGAAATCGGCTGCACGAGCGGTGTCAGCTCCTCCATCATCGCCCGGATTTCGCGGCCGACACGGGAATACTTCTCCATGTCGGGCTTGATGACCACAGCCTGCGGACAGGCCTCCAGCGCCTTGAACATCGGCATGGCAGACCGCACCCCATGGATGCGTGCGACGTAGCAGGCGGTGGAGACGACCCCGCGCTTGCCGCCGCCGATGATCACGGGCTTGTCGATCAGCTCTGGATTGTCGCGCTTCTCCACCGAGGCGTAGAAAGCATCACAATCGATATGGGCGATCGACAGGTCGTAGAGTTCGGAATGGTAGACGAGCCTCGGGCTGCCGCAGGAACGACAACGCCGTGCACCATCGGCCTGCCCGGTCAGGCAGTCACGGCAAAAGCCAGGGTGATCAGGAGCAGCGTGCGTCATGGCCAGAACAAAGGTTGAACATTTGCACCATAGGCCGCGCTGCGAATGCAGGCAAGAGCGGCAAGGCCGGGACGAACGGCTGCCGCTCGGTTAGCCCGCGAAATGCGATCGGATGAGCTCGGATGCCTCTGGCCACGTGCCGACCCGCCGGACCGTTTCGGGTGGCTCGGGGGCGAAGCGGAAGATTTCGAGCGGTGGCGGAAGATAGATCAACAGGCAGTCTGGCACGTGCTGGCCGACCGAGTGGAGATTGTGCACCATGTCGTCGACGAAGGCGACGGGCAGGGGTCTTTCCCCTTGCAACGCCGCGACCATCGGTCCCTTGGCCTCTTCCGTTGCAATCATGGGAAAGGTCAGTGTCAGCTGGTCGAGCAGGCGTCGCCGCACTTCGGCGTGGCGAGGCGGCATGGCAGTGAGGAAAACGAGATCCGCATCCTGGCCGAGCGCATGAAGGCTGTCGACCGCATCGGCAAACGGCGTCTGCCAGCGCTCCTGCTCAACGAAGAAATCATCGATCAGAGCCTTGACAGCTGGCGCTTCGATCACGCTTTCGTCAGCGCCGGTGACGATGTTGCCGGTCAGCTTGAAGGAGCGCGGCAAAAGCCTGTGGCCGCGGCTCTGCAGGAAGGCCTCGAACGGCGCGGCGAACTGCAAGACGACATCATCGACATCGCAGACGATCAAAGGCCTGTCCGTCAGGCGGATATGCTCAAGATCCGTGAGCATCAGAAATCGGCCGAATCGAAGCTCGGACCGGCATAGCGGTGATAGGCCTCGACCACCGTTTCAGGCTTGGTGTCCGTCGCGGTGCAGAATTCCATCAGCGTCGGTTCGTGCTGCATCAGAAACTCCAGCATACCGGCGAGAAAGGCCGGGTCGCCGACCGCCTGGCGAAGCTGTGTCGGCTGTACGCCGGACAATGCGAGGAAACGCGACAGCATCTCCGGTTCATTTGCCAGCCAGCCAAGCACGGCAACCGCAGTGGCTTCGGCATCGGCAGGTATATCTCTGTTTTTCATAAAGTCTTTTCCTCTTGCCGTGGCAAATTACCGATTTCGAAACCAAATAGCACTAGCATGCTCGATGACGGAAGACGCAACTCGCGCAGGATCCGGTGTTCCGGACTGACTGAATGCGCGAGACAAAGGACCGGGTGAATGCCGAAAAAAGTGATGATTGTCGAAGACAACGAGCTCAACATGAAGCTCTTCCGCGATCTGATCGAGGCATCCGGCTATGAGACAGTGCAGACCCGCAACGGCATGGAAGCCATGGATCTCGCCCGGCGACATCGCCCGGATCTGATCCTCATGGACATCCAGCTGCCGGAGGTCTCAGGTCTTGAAGTGACCAAGTGGCTGAAGGACGATCCCGAGCTCCACGTCATCCCGGTGATTGCCGTAACGGCCTTCGCCATGAAGGGCGATGAGGAACGGATCCGGCAGGGTGGCTGTGAAGCCTATGTCTCCAAACCCATCTCGGTCCCCAAGTTTATCGAGACGATCAAGACCTATCTCGGAGATGCGTGAGGACTGACAGCCATGACTGCCCGTATTCTGGTCGTCGATGATATTCCTGCGAACGTCAAGCTGCTCGAAGCGCGGCTGATGGCGGAGTATTTCGACGTGCTGACGGCAAGCAATGGCCGTGACGCGCTGGATATCTGCGATCGCACCCAGGTCGACGTTATTCTCCTCGACATCATGATGCCGGAAATGGACGGCTTCGAGGTTTGTGAGCGGCTGAAGTCCAACCCGCGTACGGCGCATATACCGGTCGTCATGGTCACCGCCCTCGACCAGCCCTCCGATCGTGTCCGCGGCCTGCAGGCCGGTGCCGACGATTTCCTGACGAAGCCGGTCAACGACCTGCAGCTCATCTCCCGGGTGAAGAGCCTGGTGCGCTTGAAGACGCTGACGGACGAACTGCGCATCCGCCACGACACGACCCGTGAGGCCGGCATCGGTGATGTCTGCAGGCTCCACGAGGGGCGCCTCGAAGAGCAGGCGCAGGTTCTCCTCGTTGACAGCCGCGGGGCCTCACAGGAGCGCATCATCAAGGCGCTGAAGCCGATTGCCGAAGTCAGCGCCATGTCTGACCCTCAGGCGGCGGTGTTCGAGGCGGCTGAGAACGCTTTCGATCTGGTCATCGTCAACAGCAATCTCGAAGACTACGATCCCTTGCGCCTCTGCTCGCAGATCCGTTCGCTGGAACGCACCCGCTTCATCCCGATTCTCCTGATCACGGAGCAGGGGGATGAGCAGATGATAATCCGGGCGCTTGATCTCGGCGTGAACGACTACATCGTGCGCCCGCTCGATCCCAACGAAATGATCGCCCGCACGCTGACCCAGGTTCGCCGCAAGCGCTTCAACGACCGCCTGCGCAACAGCGTGCGTCAGACGATCGAGCTTGCCGTCACCGATGGGCTCACGGGCCTCCACAATCGCCGCTATCTCGATACGCATCTGCGCACACTGTTCGCCCGCGCCAAGGTGCGTGGTCGGCCGCTGACGCTGTGCATCACAGACATCGACCGCTTCAAGCAGGTGAACGATGTCTACGGGCACGATGCCGGCGACGAAGTGCTGAAGGAGTTTGCCGGTCGGATTCGCTCGACCGTGCGGGGGGCCGATCTTGCCTGCCGTTTTGGCGGCGAGGAATTCGTCGTCGTGATGCCCGACACACCGGCGGAAGTCGCCGCAACCGTTGCCGAGAGGCTGCGTGGCATGATCGAGGCACGGCCCTTCCAGCTTCGTTCGGGTGAGACCCCGCTGATGTTGACGGCATCCATGGGTATTGCCACGATAGGTCCTGGTATCGAAACGCCCGAGCAGCTTCTCAAGCAGGCCGACCGCGCCCTCTATGAAGCGAAGAACTCCGGTCGTAACCGCGTTGTGGCCGCTGCCGCCTGACGACAGAGCCTAGGGGCGGAGCCAGAGCCTCACGTTTTGACCGTGGCCCGGAAAGATTTTCACAGCTTTTTCAATTGCCGCCATCCTTGGCATGCCGGGTAAATCTTGCTGACTTTTTGAGCAGTTACAAAACGACATATTTTTAGCAGCCCGAATAGTATTGGTGCTGATCATGCCAACCGCGCCCGACGGGATCGAGAATGTGCTTACTCGGTTTTGTATTTAATTGAATATTAGGTTCCGCTGCGGCTGACTGATCTCATCAGCTCAAGTCAGTCGTCGCAATCTGTCCAAACTAAGCTTGAGAAGATCTGGAAAGTGTGTGCGGTATTCTCAAGTCTCAATGTGTGTAGAACTGACTATCACCCGAGAATCGTAAGTTCATCTGAGCCTAATTTAACCATAAAGCAGCGAAGCCCGGGTAAGCAGTTAATAATCTGTTGATTTTTGTCTCTACTTGAGAGAACTTGCAGCCATCGGACAAGACCCCTTCGGAGGTCATCAATACCCCATGATGCTCAGGTCCGCCGCATCTCCTGGGTCGTGGGGTCGGTCGGTTGGTATGCAACGTCAAAAACGGTTCCTCGTGCCGTGTTGTGTGCCGGCCGACCCCCTAATAGTGCACCGGTTTCCGCAAGGAAGCCGGTGTTTTTTGTTTGGCGATATGCCTGGAGCAGGTGGCATCACTGCAAAAGAAAAAGGCGTGTCGCAGGAAGCGACACGCCTTTTTGATAAGCCCAGAATCAAGTCTTACTTGATCTTGGTTTCCTTGAACTCGACATGCTTCTTAGCAACCGGGTCGTACTTGGTCTTCGTCATCTTTTCCGTCATCGTGCGGCTGTTCTTCGTGGTCACGTAGAAGAAACCCGTGTCAGCCGTCGACAGAAGCTTGATCTTGATGGTTGTAGCCTTGGCCATGGTCGTCCTGCCTCTAATAAACGAAGCCGTGGACGACCGAACGAGGCCCACGGCAAATCTGGCGCGAAACTACAAATCGCGCCCGAAAAGTCAAGTGCGTTTCGGCTTAAAAAGCAGGCGTCCCAGGGAAAGCACTACGTAGAGTGCGAAGAAGCCGGCAATTGCCCAGGCAAATCCGTCATTGCCGGTAATATCGATGGCCGCTCCGATGGCCTGGGGACCGGCGACGGTGCCCACCGCATAGCAGAAAATGAAGGCGGCATTGGCCGCTGCAAGGTCGGCGCCGGTGAGTCGCGAGCCGAGATGGCTAAGGCCCACGGTGTAGAGCCCGGCAACGCATCCGCCCCAGAATAGCAGAACGATGGCCATCAGGTGCCAGTGGCCGGACAGCCAGGGCAATGTCAGGGATCCGGCAAGCCCGACAATGGCGAGAATCGACAGAAGCAGTCGCCGGTCACGCATACGGTCAGAGAGCAGCCCCAGCGGGATCTGGAAGATCATGTTGCCGACACCCATGACGGTCAGGAGAAGCGCTGCCTGCGTCTCTGTGAAGCCGCTGCGGGTGGCATAGATCGGAAAGAGGGAAAGGCCGCCGGCTTCCACCGCCCCGAAGACGAAAACGGCCACTGTCGCTGTCGGCACCAGGAAGATGTAGCGGAAGAAATGCATCTCCGGCTTTTCGCTCAGCACTGGGCTTTCGTTGCGGGCGATGTAGATCGGGATGGCGGCCGCGAGGATCGCGATTGCGCCCACCCCAAAGGGCAGGAGCCCGTCGCTCCCGAGCACGGAAAAGAGCAGGGGACCGCAGGCAAACCCGACGGCGAGCATAGTGGCGTAGATGCCCATCACCAGGCCGCGTTTGCGCGAAGGCGCTGCCGCATTGATCCAGAACTCGGAGAGGATGAAAAGTGTCGTGGTCGCACCGTGGAACACGATGCGCAGCGGAAACCACATCCAGAACTGTTCGGCATAATAGAAGCCGATCGCGCTCACTGCCGACAGGACTACGGCCCAGAGCATGGTCGGCACGACGCCGAGCTTGTGAGCGAGTTTGGTGGTCACGGGAGCAGCCGCCATGGCGGCGATCCCGGCCATCGCCGAGTTGAGACCGATCAGCGTCGAGGAGATGCCGCGCTTTTCGAGAATGATGCTGAGCAGCGGCAGGCCGAGGCCAATTGCGATGCCCACAGCCGAAATGGCTGAAATCGCTGCGAAGAGCGAGGGCCAGTGAATGTCCTCGCGGTCGCCGTTCAGGCCGCCATTGGTCTCAGACATCGGACACCCGGTCGTTCAAGTCGCATCCTTGCCTGAGGCATGACCGCAGGCGCGCAGGTGTCGAAATATGTGATGGCATCGGCGCGTACCAGCTCCCGGGCATAGTCGATCGGCGCGGCATGTTCAGACTGGAAACCGCGCGCCTGTCAAGCGCTTCTGATCTCACGATGCGAATCAAGACTGCGCCTCTGCGCGACGTTTAACGACAAACCGCCACAGCCGCGTGACGGATCGATGACTTAGTCACGGCCGTCTCTGAAGGATTCTGGCTCGTCATCATGCCCACCGAATCCGTGCATGCGCAGCGCCCATTGCAGCCCGACAACGCCGCCCTTGATCGGCTGCAGGCAGAGCAGGGACGTGACGACGCCGATCGGTGCCCAGATGGCAAAATGCACCCAGGCCGGCAAGACGAAGACCAGATCGGTGGCCATGAAGCCGCCGACCAGGACGTGGCCGAGAATGAGAATGACGAGATAGGCCGGCAGATCGTCCGCGCGATGATGGTGATAGTCCTCGCCGCAGGCCTCGCAATTGTCGACGACCTTTAGATAGTTGCGAAACAGCTTGCCCGAGCCACAGGCGGGGCACTGGTTCAACATGCCGCGCTTGATCGACCGGCCGAGCGGGCGTTCGATCTTCTCCTCTGCGCCGTATTGGATCGTCACATGGGTATGGTTGGCGGTCATGTTTGCCTCCGGGGCGAAAGTGTCAACGTCGCGAGCGCGGCGGGCGTGTGCCTGGCTGTTTCTGGCCACGTCGTCCCGCCTTGTGGAAGGACCGCGTACCCGCTGGCATCTTGCGCCCCTCGCTCAGCATTTCAAAGCGCAGCGCGCCAGCAAGAGGCACGGCCTCCACCAGCTTGACCTCGACGATATCGCCGAGCTGATAACCGAGCCCGGACTTCTCGCCCGTCAAGGCCTGATGCGCTTCGTCGTAGATATAGTAGTCCCGGCCCAGCGTGGAAACCGGGATGAAGCCATCTGCGCCAAATTGCGGCAGGGCGACGAATAGACCGGACTTGGTCACGCCCCGGATCTGTCCCTCGAACTCATCGCCGATACGTCCGGCAAGATGGTGCGCGATCAAGCGGTTGACCGTGTCCCGCTCGGCCGCCATAGCACGGCGCTCGAAGGTCGAGATCTCAGCCGCGATATCCTCGAGGCTTGCTTCCTCGTCCGGCGTGATCCCGCCTTCGCCCAGGCCCAGCGAACCCACCAGCGCCCTGTGAACGATGAGGTCGGCATAACGGCGGATCGGCGATGTGAAATGGGCGTATTTCATCAGGTTGAGGCCGAAATGGCCGATATTGTCGGGGCTATAGATCGCCTGGCTCTGGCTGCGCAGCACCATCTCGTTGACGATGACCTGATGCGGCGTGTCCTCGGCTTTCGCCAGAATGCCGTTGAACGAGTTGGAGCGCATGTTGCCGCCCTTGACCAGCGACATGCCAAGCGTGGCGAGAAACTCTCGCAGCACTTCCTGCTTGGCGAGTGTCGGTGCGTCATGGATGCGGTAGATCAGCGGCTGGCGCTTCGTCTCCAGCGTCTCGGCAGCCGCGACGTTCGCCTGGATCATCATCTCCTCGATCAGCTTGTGCGCATCAAGCCTCTCGGGCACATGCACGCGATCGACCGTACCGTCCTCCTTGAGGATGATCTTGCGCTCCGGCATGTCGAGTTCGAGCGGCTGGCGGCGGTCACGGCCGCGCTTCATCACGGCATAGGCATGCCACAGGGGTTTAAGGATCGGCTCCAGCAGCGGGCCGGTCTTGTCATCGGTCTTGCCGTCGATCGCCGCCTGAGCCTGCTGGTAGGAGAGCTTGGCCGCGCTCTTCATCATGATGCGGTGGAAGGTGTGGCTCGCCTTACGGCCTTCATGCGAGAAGACCATGCGCACGGCAAGTGCCGGCCGGTCGACACCCTCGCGCAGCGAGCAGAGATCGTTCGAGATCCGCTCGGGCAGCATCGGTACGACCCGATCGGGGAAATAGACGGAATTGCCGCGTTTCAGAGCTTCGCGATCCAGCGCCGATTTCGGCCGGATGTAATAGGAGACGTCGGCAATCGCCACCGTGACGATCACGCCGTCCGGATTGTCCGGCGAGGTGTCGAGCTCGGCATAGACGGCGTCGTCATGGTCCTTGGCATCATGCGGGTCGATGGTGATGAGCGGCAGGTCGCGCCAGTCCTCGCGATGCGACATGGACGCGGGCTTCGCGTCCTCGGCTTCCGATGTTACCGATTGCGGGAAGATATGCGGAATGCCATGGGCGTGGATCGCGATCATCGAGATCGCCTTTTCCGAGGCGACAGAGCCGACCACAGTCAGCACCTTGGCCCGCGCCAGGCCGAAACGGGCTGAACGACCGACCTCCACCTCAACGAGGTCGCCATCCTTGGCCTCGCCGATGTCGCTGGCGTCGATCTGCATTTCCTCGCCGCGCCGTTCGATCGGCATCAGGCGTGCCCCACCATCCGGCATCATCCGCACAACGCCCATGACCGCACCGACCTGACGGTCGAGGATCTTGATCACACGGGCCGTATAGGCAGGACCAGAACGGTCCTTGTTGGCGAAGATCTTGGCAAGCACCCGGTCGCCAAGGCCGCCGACGGGCGTCTTGCCCTTCGAGCGGTCGGAACTTGATTGGCGGATAAGCACGGCGGGTGCTGCGCCGGCCTCGTCGGGCCATTCCGCCGGGCGGCCGATCAGCTCGCCGTCCTTGTCGCGGGTGGTGATGTCGAGCACGGTAACCGGGGGCAAGGCGCCGGGTCTCGTCAGAGACTTGCGGCTGTTTTGGACGAGCCCATCGTTTTCCAGATCCTTGAGTGCTTGCTTGAGCTCCACCCGCTGCTCGCCCTTGAGCCCGAAGGCCTTGGCGATCTCCCGCTTCGAAGCGCGCTCCGGATTGTCCGTGATGAACTGCATCAGGACTTCACGCGGCGGCACCTCACCGTGGATCAAGGCGGTGGGGTTTTCGCTCCTAGCCTTGGCCGCGCCTTCCGCACGCCGGCTCTTGCGGTTGCCGGAGCCGGGTATCTCGGAGGGGTCGCGGAATCTCTTGCTCAAGTCGCACTCTTCTTTGTTGTTTTGGCCTTCGAAGCGGCCTTGGCCGGAGCCTTCTTGGCAGCCGCAGCCTTCGGTTTCGCGGCAGCCTTCTTCGGCTTTGCCGCTGCACCGTCTTCCGACTTTGCCTTGGCAGCCTTGGCCGGAGCCTTCTTTGCCTTGGCCTTGCCGCCGCCATCCTTGGCGGCGCGTTCGGCGATCAGCACAAGCGCCTCCTCGACGGTAATGGCCTGCGGATCCTTGCCCTTCGGCAGCGTCGCGTTGACCTTACCCCAATTGACGTATGGTCCGAAACGGCCGTCACGAACGGTCATCGCGCCACCGTCGGGATGGTCGCCGAGCTCCTTCAGCGCAACCGCTGCCGTGCGGCCACGGCCGCCCGGATTGGCCTTCTTTTCGGCAAGCACGGTCACGGCGCGGTTGAGGCCGATCGACAGCACATCCTCGATACCTTCGAGATTGGCATAGGTGCCGTCATGCAGCACGAAGGGTCCGTAGCGGCCGAGACCGGCCGAAATCATCTTGCCGGTTTCTGGATGCGCACCCACGTCGCGCGGCAGCGACAGAAGCGACAGCGCCTTCTCGAAATCGATATCGGCGGGCGCCCAGCCCTTCGGCAGCGAGGAGCGCTTGGCCTCCTTGCCATCGCCCCGCTGAACATATGGCCCGAAACGACCAGAGCGCAGCGTTATCTCTTCCTCGGTGACCGGATCCCTGCCCAGCGCCCGTGGTTCGTTGTTGCCGTTTGCATCGGCTTCAGCACCGCCCTCGGAGGAAAGCTGGCGGGTAAAGTTGCATTCCGGATAGTTCGAGCAGCCGACAAAGGCGCCGTACTTGCCAAGCTTCAGCGACAGATTGCCCGTGCCGCAGACCTGACAGATACGCGGATCGGACCCGTCCTCGCGCTTCGGGAAGACCAACGGAGCAAGCGCCTCGTTCAGTGCGTCGAGCACGTTGGTGACGCGCAGTTCCTTGGTGTCTTCGATCTGGGCGAAGAAGTCCTGCCAGAAGGCGCGCAAAACGTCCTTCCAGTTCAGTTCACCGGCCGAGATCTTGTCGAGCTTCTCTTCGAGATCAGCGGTGAAGTCGTATTCGACATATTTGGTGAAGAAGTTCTCGAGGAAGGCCGTGACCAGCCGTCCCTTGGAATGCGGGATCAGCTTGCGCTTGTCCATCACCACATATTCGCGGTCGCTGAGCGTCTTCAGCGTCGCGGCATAGGTCGACGGACGGCCGATGCCGAGCTCTTCCATCTTCTTGATCAGCGACGCTTCCGAATAACGCGGCGGCGGCTCGGTGAAATGCTGGCTGGCATTGATCTTGTTCTTGGCCAATGCCTCGCGGGCATTGATCTCCGGCAGGCGGCCATCCTCGTCGTCGCCGTCCTCGGCCGGTTCGCCTTCTTCGCGCTGGTCGGTATAGGCGGCAATGAAGCCGTCGAAGCGGATGACGGATCCGACGGCGCGAAGGCCGGCCTTGTCGCCCTTGTTGTCGGCGAGGATCTCGACCGTCGTACGCTCGATTTCGGCCGACGCCATCTGGCTGGCGATCCCGCGCTTCCAGATCAGGTCGTACAGCCGCAGCTGGTCGGCATCGAGGAAGCGTCGTACCTTGTCCGGCGAGCGGTTGAAGTCGGTCGGACGGATCGCTTCGTGGGCTTCCTGTGCGTTTTTCGCCTTGGTCGAATAGATACGCGCCTTTTCCGGCACGTAGCGCGGACCGAATTGATCGTGAACAGCCGAACGCGCGGCATCGATCGCCTCCGGCGCCATCTGCACGCCATCGGTACGCATGTAAGTGATCAGACCGACGGTCTCACCGCCTATGTCGATACCTTCATACAGCTTCTGCGCCACCTGCATGGTGCGCGAGGCCGAGAAGCCGAGCTTCGAGGATGCGGCCTGCTGTAGGGTTGAAGTGGTGAAGGGCGGACCCGGATTGCGCTTGACCGGCTTTGCCTCAACGCTGTCGACAGCAAAGGCTGCCCCCTCGAGCAGGGACTTGATGCCAGCTGCCTGATCACCATTGGTGACCGAGTTGCGCTGCATGCGCTTGCCCTGATGCGAAACGAGCTTCGCCTCGAACTCGTCGCCGCGCGGTGTCTTCAGGAGCGCGGAGATGTTCCAGTATTCTTCTGCAACGAAGCGTTCAATCTCGGTTTCACGGTCGCAAACGAGGCGTAGCGCCACCGACTGCACGCGGCCGGCTGAGCGGGCACCCGGCAGCTTGCGCCAGAGAACCGGCGACAGATTGAAGCCGACGAGATAGTCGAGCGCGCGGCGGGCGAGATAGGCATCGACCAGCGGTGTGTCGATATCGCGCGGATTGGCCATGGCATCGAGCACGGCCTTCTTGGTGATCGCGTTGAACACGACGCGCTTTACCGGCTTGTCGCCGATCACCTTCTTCTTTTTCAGAAGGTCGAGCACGTGCCAGGAAATCGCTTCCCCTTCGCGGTCAGGGTCGGTCGCGAGAAACAGGCCGTCGGAGGACTTCACCGCATCGGCAATGTCCTTCATGCGTTTTTGCGAGGCCGTGTCGACCTCCCAGAACATCTCGAAATCCTGGTCCGGCAGAACGGAGCCATCCTTGGCCGGCAGATCGCGCACATGGCCGAATGAGGCGAGCACAGTGTATCCGGGACCCAGATACTTGTTGATCGTCTTGGCCTTGGCCGGGGATTCTACGACTACGACGTTCATTGGACAGCTATACCTTCAACGCATCCGATCAGCGGCACCGCACCACAGTCTTCGGAACACGGTTTTCCGACATGGAGGGCGAAACGGCTGCGGTCAAGAGGCGGGGCCTATTTTCCGACCTATGAATATATACAACCGGAGGGAGATCATAGGTAGATTGCAATCCTAGATAAATGATCTATTGTATTTTGCAGGGGATGGCGAGGCTGGGTTGTAATGGCCTCCGGTGAAGACGGACAAAAGCGATGGCACGAGACACAGCCGACATGAACGGTCGCGGAACCCGCACGATGGAAAACATCGCCTACATCCGCCAGATGCTCGCCGAGTTGCGGCTTGTCGCCGAAAATGAAGGCGCCGAGATGCTCTGTTATCTGATCGAGATGGCCTATGTCGAAGCTGGCGATGTCCAGTCCGGCCGTCGTGCGCTTTCAATCCATCATGCTCAGCGAGACAAACCCTCCCGCATGCCGCTCTAACCGTCCGGCAATATCGAGCTCAAGCAAGACCAGATAGACAGAAGACGCCGGCAAGGCTGTATGGCGGATGATATCGTCGATCTCGACAGGCGTCGGGCCAAGCGCCTGCACGATCACGAGGCGTTCGTTGTCATTCGGCGGAGGTGCAAGCGGTCTCTCGCCGGACTCGTCAGCCGGCTCGTCTGCTTCGTTCGGACTGAAGAGGTCGAGCTCGGAGACCGGCGCCAGCGCCTGCAGCACATCCTGTGGTCTGGTGGTGACGGTCGCCCCATCCTTGAGCAAGCCGTTTGTGCCCTCGCAGCGCGGATCGAGCGGTGAGCCCGGAACCGCAAAGACCTGTCGACCGAATTCTCCCGCGAGCCTTGCAGTGATCAGCGAACCCGAGCGCGCGGCCGCTTCGATCACCACCACACCCAGAGCCACGCCGGCGATCAGCCGGTTGCGTCGGGGAAAATCCCGTGCCCGCGGTTCCCAGCCGAAGGGCATTTCGGAAATTGCGAGGCCGCGACCGCTGCAGATCTGGTCCAGCAGATCGATATTCTCCGGAGGATAGGGCTGGTCGAGCCCGCCCGCCATGGCCGCGATCGTGCCGGTGTCGAGGCTTGCCCGATGCGCTGACGCGTCGATGCCGCGTGCAAGGCCCGATACGATGCAATAGCCGGCACGCCCGATCTCCCCCGCCATCATGGCTGCAAACTTGGCGCCGCTGATCGAGGCATTGCGCGACCCGACGATGCCGACTGCCGGGAGGGTCGCGACGTCTAGGTCGCCCTTGACGGCAAGCAGGGGAGGGGCTGCGTCGATCTGTCTGAGCGCTGCCGGATAGTCGGGCTCGCCGATCCCGATGAAGCGGGCCCCGAAACGAGAGGCCGTCTCGATTTCACGCTCGGCCTCACCGACGGTTGCGATGCGAATACTGCGGGTCGATCCGCCACGCCTCGAGAGTTCTGGAAGGGCTTCGAGCGCCATCTCCGCCGAGCCGAAGTGGTTGATCAGGTCCCGGAAGGTGGCAGGGCCCACATTGTCGCTGCGGATCAGCCGCAGCCAGGCGACCCTCTGGCGGTCCGTCAGCGCAATCCCTTTTCGTCTTGCGCTTCCTGACCCCATGGCTTTCCTCTAGCCCTTTTTGCCGATCTTGCTTTCCGTTCCCGCGATCAGCCGCCCGATATTCTCTTTGTGACGCCAGTAAGTGATGACGGTCATGACTGCCGTCACGACCGCAGCCTCTTCAACCCCAAGTATCCACAATACAACCGGGATGACAAGTGTGGCGACGAGCGCGGACAACGAAGAGTAGCGGGTGATGAAGGCGACCGCGAGCCAGACGATGGCGAAGACCAGCACCATCCGAGGCTCAACCCCGAGCAAGGTGCCGATATAGGTCGCGACACCCTTGCCGCCCTTGAAGCCGAGCCAGACCGGGAAGAGGTGACCAATGAAGGCTGCGAAGCCACCGAAGAGAGCAGCATTGTGGCCGAAGACCGCATGCGCAATCAGCGCCGCAGCCGTGGCCTTCAGCGCATCGAGGAGGAGGGTGGCGGCCGCCAGCTTCTTATTGCCGGTGCGCAGCACGTTGGTCGCGCCGATATTGCCCGAACCGATGGAACGCAGATCGCCAAGGCCCGCCATCTTGGTCAGCACGAGGCCGAAGGGGATGGAGCCGAGCAGGTAACCGAACACGAGGACGATGGCGAGGTTGCCCCAGCCGAGGGCGGAAAGGTCGATCATGGGTATCCCTGTCCCCTTTAGTCTAGAGCGAGTGGACGCACTGGCCTGCAACATAGGTTGCAACGGCCCGGCCCGAGAAACGCGCATCTTCGAAAGGCGTGTTCTTCGAGCGCGCAAGAAGACTGTCGCGCGACACGAGCCACGGCTCGTCGAGATCGACAAGCGCGATGTCGCCGTGAGCACCCGGCTTCAGCGTGCCACCCGGCAGCCCGAAGATTTCGGCTGGCCGCGTCGACATTGCGTCGATGAGCCGCATCAGCGGCACGTGGCCCGCGTGATGCAGGCGAAGCGCTGCCGAGAGCATGGTTTCCAGCCCTATGGCGCCATCGGCGGCCTCGCCGAAGGGCAGGCGCTTGGTATCGACGTCCTGCGGGTCGTGCGATGAAGCGATGATATCGATCTGCCCCTTGGCCAGTGCATCGACCATTGCCATGCGATCGTCTTCCGAGCGCAGCGGCGGATAGAGCTTGAAGAAGGTCCGGTACTCGCCGATGTCGTTTTCGTTGAGGCTCAGATGATTGATCGAGATGCCGCAGGTGACCTTGGCGCCACGCTTGCGTGCCACCTGGATCGCCTCGACCGATTCCGGCACCGAGATCTGCGAGGCGTGATACTTGGCCCGCGTCAGCGCCGCGATCCTGAGGTCGCGCTCCAACGGAATAAGTTCGGTTTCGCGCGGGATGCCGCCAAGCCCGAGCCAGCTTGCGAGCAGCCCTTCGTTCATCACGCCATTGGCCGCGAGATACTTCTCCCGCGTTTCCAGCGCAATCACGGCGCCGAATTCGCGCGCATAGGTCATCGCGCGCCGCAGAACTTGGCTGTCGTTCAACCCGTAGCGGCCATTGGTGAAGGCGACCGCACCGGCCTGCTGCAGGAGACCCATCTCGGTCATCTCGGCGCTGGTCATGCCCTTGGTCAGAGCCGCTGCCGGATAGACACGGACATCAGCCGTATCGCGGGCCGTCTTCTTGACGAACTCAACGAGCGCGATGTCGTCGATAACAGGGTCCGTTTCCGGCATCATGATGAAGGAGGTAATGCCGCCGGCCGCTGCCGCCCGGCTTGCCGATGCAATCGTCTCGCGATGTTCAGAACCCGGCTCGCCGACGAAGACGCGAGCATCGACGAGACCCGGAACGGCGGTGAGGCCTCCGGCATCGCGGATCTCGGCACCTTCGGGTGCGCCCTGGTTCTGTGCATCGGCGCCGGAGGCGACGATCAGCCCGTCATGGCCGACAATGATGGTGCCGACTTCATCGAGCGTGCGCGAGGGATCGACGATCCGGACATTCTTGAGAACAAGAGGCTTTCTCATGCGCCCATTCCCTCTGAACGCTGTCCCTGGTTCTGCGAGACGAGCAGCGTTTCCATGACGGCCATGCGAACAGCGACCCCCATCTCGACCTGGCTCTCGATCACGCTCTGCGGACCGTCGGCAACTTCGGATGCGATCTCGACGCCGCGGTTCATCGGGCCTGGATGCATCACGAGCGCATCCTCCTTGGCGACTTTCAGCTTTTCAGCGTCGAGGCCGTAGAAGTGGAAGTATTCGCGCACCGACGGCACGAAGGAGCCGGACATGCGTTCGCGCTGCAGGCGCAGCATCATGACAACGTCCGCATCCTTGAGCCCTTCCTTCATGTCGTGGAAGACCTCGCAGCCCATGTCGGCGATGCCTGCCGGCAGAAGTGTCGCCGGAGCCACGACGCGGACGCGGGCACCCATGGCATTGAGGAGCAGGATGTTGGAGCGCGCCACGCGCGAATGCAGCACGTCGCCGCAGATCGCGACGATGATGCGCGACAGCTTGCCCTTGGCGCGGCGGATGGTGAGCGCGTCGAGCAGCGCCTGGGTCGGATGCTCGTGTTGCCCGTCCCCGGCATTGACCACCGAGCAGGCGACCTTCTGCGCGAGAAGGGCGGCCGCGCCCGCCGACGAGTGCCGCACCACCAGCACGTCCGGCCGCATGGCGTTCAGCGTCATGGCCGTGTCGATCAGTGTCTCACCCTTTTTGACGGATGAATTGCCGACCGACATGTTCATCACGTCGGCGCCGAGGCGTTTGCCGGCGAGCTCGAACGAGGCTTGCGTCCGCGTCGACGCTTCGAAGAAGAGGTTGATCTGGGTGAGGCCCCGCAGGGTGGACGTCTTCTTCTCACGCTGGCGGCTGATTTTGACGGCTTCGTCTGCCTTGTCCAACAGGAACGTGATGTCCTGCTCGGTAAGGCCCTTGATGCCGATGAGATGGCGATGGGGAAAGAAGACCATGGACGTCCTCCTGAGATGTCACGCGGTCTATAATGTGTGGGATCGGACCCGGCAAGCACATGCTAGGTGGATTGACGCACGGTCCCCATGTAATAGGAGCGAATGGACGGTAGGGAACACCGGCAGTTTTCGCCCTGGATGCTCCGACCGCAATGGAATGACGAAGGCGAAGCGTTGGCGGGCCAACGCGTGTCTCCCCTTAGGATCGGCAGGATTGATGAACCGGACTGAAGAAAAAATCGCAGCGCTCAACCAGCCCAAGCCCTGGTCCGGCATAAATGCCTACCGATCTGATCCGCTGCTCGTCGATCTGACCTCCTCGCTGTCGCGCCCGCTGCGCGAGGAATACGACGTCATCGGCAAATATGTGACCTCGCCTGAAGCGCAGGAATTGGCGCGCATGGCGAATGCCAGCCCGCCGCATCTCCGGACCCATGGCGTGCGCGGCGAACGCCTCGACGTTGTCGAATTCCATCCCGCCTGGCACGCCCTGATGCGCCGCTCGATGGCGTCAGGCCTGCATTCCTCCGTCTGGGAGAATGCGCCGGAAGCCCGCGGCCACGAGCACAAGGCGCGCGCCGTCCGCTTTTTCCTGACGGCCCAACTCGAATCGGGCCATCTCTGCCCGCTCACCATGACCAGCGCTTCTGTTGCAGCCCTCGTCGCCTCTCCGGCTGTCCAGAAGGAATGGACGCCGCGCATCCTGTCGCGCAAATACGACAGCAGCAACAAGCCGCCGATGCAGAAGAGCGCCGTCACCATCGGCATGGGCATGACTGAAAAGCAGGGCGGCACGGATGTCCGCGCCAACACCACCATGGGCGAGCGGGTAGGCGAGGGGATCTATCGCCTCGCTGGCCACAAGTGGTTTATGTCCGCTCCAATGAGTGACGCCTTCGTCATGCTCGCCCAGACCAAGGATGGCATGGGCTGCTTCCTCGTGCCGCGCCTTCTGGAGGATGGTTCCGCCAACGGGCTGGAGTTCCAGCGCCTGAAGGACAAGCTCGGCAACCGTTCGAATGCCTCGTCCGAGGTCGAATTCTCCGAAACCTTCGGCTTCCTGCTCGGCACGCCCGGCGATGGCGTGCGCACCATCCTCGACATGGTGACGCTGACGCGCCTAGACTGCGCGCTCTCCTCTGCCGGCATGATGCGCGCCTCGATGGCCGAGGCCGTGCATCATGTGCGCGGCCGCATGGTTTTCGGCAAGAACCTCATTGACCAGCCGATGATGACCCGCGTGCTCGCCGACATGGCGCTCGACGTCGCGGCTGCCACGGCCCTTGCCTTCCGTCTCGCCGACAGCTTCGATAAGGCGCGCGAAAGCCCCGTCGATGCAGCCTATGCTCGTGTGATGACGCCGGTTGCCAAATACTGGATCTGCAAGATCGCTCCATCCCTCATCTATGAGGCGATGGAATGCATCGGCGGCAACGGTTACGTCGAGGAACGCCCGATAGCCCGGCACTACCGTGAGGCACCGGTCAATGCGATCTGGGAAGGCTCCGGCAATGTCATGGCGCTCGATGTTCTGCGCGTGCTGAGCCGTGGCAAGGATCTCTTCGAAACGCTGTTTGCCGGGCTGGAACGCGATCTCGGTCCCTCCGGCAAGAAGACGGTCGAGGTCCTGCGCGCTGCAACAGCGCTCGCCGAACGTGACGAAGCCGCCGGTCGCCTGCTCATCGAGCAGCTGGCGCTCGCGGCCGGTGCCGCCGAGCTCTATCGTCTGGGTGCCGGCAAGATCGCCGATGCCTTCCTCGAATCACGCCTCGCGGGTGGCTGGCGCCATACCTATGGCGTGCTCGATGCGCGATTCGATTCGCGCTACGTGCTCGATCTCCTCTATCCGCCGGCAGCCTGACCGGCGAGATAAAGCACGACGGGGATCGTGAAGAAGGCAGCGACCGTCTGCACGGTGGCCGCTGCCGCATAGAGATCGGCATCGCCGCCCATCTGCTTGGCCAAAACGTAACCGTTCATGGCGGTCGGAACCGCGGCACCCAGCGCGATCATCACGACGATTTCGCCTGAGAGACCGAAGGCAAGGGCGAGCAGCACCGCGACAGCCGGGAAGACCAGGAGCTTCAGCACAACGGTCATCAGCACGCTCGGCTGCGGTTTCAGCGCATCCGCGACCCGAAGCCCCGCGCCGACGGTCACGAGACCCAGCCCAAGCGAGGCGCTGGCGATCAGGTCGACCGCGGTCATGACGGGTGCATAGATCGAAATCCCGGCAAAGTTCACGAGCACACCCAGCAACGCGCCGATGATGATCGGGTTGGTGACGATCCTGACGACGAAGGTCTTCAAGCCCCGACTCTCGCCGGAGAACCAGACCATCACGCCGACATTGATGAGATTGAGCGGTATGATGATCGACGCCATGATGATGGCGATGACCGAAAGACCCGTCTGCCCCGTCAACTTCTCCGCGATGGCGAGTGCCATGAAGCCGTTCCAGCGCGTCGATGTCTGGAACACGGAGGTATAGGAGGGCCCACCCATGCCGCGCGCCTTCAGCAGCGGCCAGATCGCAAGAACGAGTGCGGTCATGACCCCGACCGCGAGCAGCGACACCAGTCCGACGCTTCCACTGTCGAGTGCCGAGAAGTCGGTGGTCGAGAGCGTTTGAAAAAGCAGGGCCGGAAACAAAACGAAATAGCCGAACTGCTCAAGCCCACTCCAGAAGCTCTCATTGATGAGCCTGGTGCGTTTCAGCACGACACCGAGAATCACGAGCAGGAAGATCGGCAGAATGCTTTCGAAGATGATGAGCATGGCAGGTCCAGGATGGCGGGCGGGGGAGGGGTAGACCCGAGAACCCCTGCTTTCAATCGAAAATCGTGTCCCGGCGACATTTTCGGCCAAGTGGCTGAAACTGCTCATCCACAGGCGGTGTTAACCTTAACAAAGGGTTTACGTTGCGTGTTCGTGTCGAACAGGCCACCTTTTGCACGGGACAGACGTTAAAGGGTAGAGTGGTGACGGACGCTGGTTCACGGCCGGTAGCGACCATCATGATGATGGTATTTTTCTCGGGGTTGGCGCTCGATATCGCCGTCCCGGCTGCCGTGCTGTCCGTCATGGCTTCCCTGAAATGGCTGGTGGAAAACTGGCCGGCGACAAATGATTTGTCGTTTGATCAAAAGGCGGAAACGGCATGAAGACACTTCTGCTCTTGTGGGCTCTGCCCATCACGATCCTGGGCGCCTGGTACGGTCTGTCCTACTACAATATGAGCTTCGGCATCTTCATGCTGACGCGCGATGCCCATGATCTGGTGTTCCAGGTTTATGGCAACGTGCTCGGCATTGCGCCGGAGACAATTCCGCCGCTGGTTCTGCGCGCCATCATCGTCGATAGCCTCATCCTGTTCGCGATCATCGGCTTCCGCCGACGCAAGCAGATCAGGGCCTGGTGGGCCGCCCGTCAGGCGAAGTCGGCGGAGTTGTCCGAAGTGCGGGCAAGCCCTGAGAGCCTGTGGAGCGCCCCCTGAAGGATGAAGCTCGCAGCGGCGGAATCGATCCGCTCGCTGCGCTTTGCCCTGGAGACATCCATTTCCAGAAGCGCTCTTTCGGCGGCGACCGTCGACAGCCGCTCGTCCCAGTAGACGAAGGGGATGTCGGTCTTTTCCGACATCGAGCGCACGAAGGCCCGTGTCGCCTGGACGCGCGGGCCCGACGAGCCGTCCATGTTGACCGGCAGACCGATGACAAAGGCGACAATCTTCTCCTTCGCCGCAAAGGCGAGCAGAACCTCCGCGTCCTGCGTGAATTTCACCCGTTTGATAACAGGGCGAGGGGTGGCAAAGCGCCGGCCGAGATCGGAAGCCGAAAGCCCGATCGTCTTCGTGCCCAGGTCGAGCCCGGCAATGGCCTCGCCAGGTCTCAACCGTTCAGCCAGTTCCTCGATCGTCAGCGTGGCCATCTTGTCTCGCCGATCAACGCTTGCGTACGAATTCGGTTCTGAGCACCAGGCCCTTGATCCCGTCAAAGCGGCAGTCGATTTCCTCGGGATCATCCGTCAGTCTGATTGAGCGGATAACAGTGCCCTGCTTCAGCGTCTGGCCGGCACCCTTCACTTTGAGATCCTTGATGAGCACCACCGAATCGCCATCGGCAAGTTCGGTCCCGGAGGCGTCACGGGCGACGGGCTTGGCCGCGGCTGCCGCTGCAACTTCGGACGCCGGACGCCATTCGCCGGTCGCCTCGTCATACACGTAGTCGTCATCGGCCATGGTGGTTCCTTTCTTGCACTCAGCGCTACGGCTGTCATGCTGGTCGCTTAGACCAGCATAGGCATAGAAGCAACTCGGCGCGACCGTTGCCGACGGAGCGGCTCGCCATATATTGCAGACCATATTCAAGGACCGGAGACTCAACGCATGAAAATCACCTGGCTCGGCCACGCCGCCTTCCGTCTCGATTCAGCCAAGGCATCGATCCTCATCGATCCCTTTCTGACCCACAATCCGGGCTTCGCCGGTCTCGACCGGAAGGAAATGACCAAGGGGGTCACGCATATTCTGCTCACCCACGGTCACGGCGACCATGTCGGCGATACGGTGCAGCTCGCGCAGGAAACCGGCGCGACCGTGCTCGCCAATGCCGATCTCGCCGCCTGGCTCGGCACCAAGGGTGTCGACAAGCTGGAAATGGGCAATACCGGCGGCACCATTCATTTCGAAGGCTTCTCGGTGACCTTCACCAACGCCCTGCATTCCTCCGCTCAGATCACCGAAGACGGCGTGTCGCACGCGCTTGGCAATGCCAACGGCCTGATGCTGCATTTCGACGACGAAGCTTCGGTGCTGCATATGGGCGACACCGATATCTTCTCCGACATGAAGCTGATCCACGAATTGCATCAGCCCGATGTCGGCATCGTCCCGATCGGCGACCGTTTCACCATGGGCGGGGCAGTGGCGGCCCTGGCCTGCCAGCGCTTCTTCGACTTCAAGACGGCGATACCCTGCCACTACGGCTCCTTCCCGATCATCGACCAGACGCCGGAGAAATTCGTCGCCGGCATGGATGGAACGCGCACCCGTGTGGCCACCCCGCAGGCCGGAACGGCCATCGAGGTCTGACAAACCCCGTTGCTTCGGCGCTTGACGGCCATTATAGCGAAGAAAACAGCTTATCCGGAGAATGCCATGTCTGTTGACCTCGCCACCGTCAAGCGCGTCGCGCGCCTTGCCCGCATCGCTGTCAGCGAGGAGGATGCCGCACGCATGACCGGGGAATTGAATGGCATTCTCGGTTTCGTCGAGCAGCTGAACGAAGTGGATGTGACCGGTGTCGAGCCGATGACCTCGGTCACCCCCATGGCCATGAAGAAGCGCGAAGACGTCGTCACCGACGGCAACAAGGCCGACGACATCGTCGCCAATGCGCCGGCCACCGATCGCAATTTCTTCCAGGTTCCGAAGGTCGTCGAATAAGACGCCGTCCGCATCCTGAGAGCGCCTCCCGTTTCTTGAGGGCCTGCCGGCCCGCCGACAGTTTGAAGTGAACCTGCTATGAGCGAATTGATCAGCCTCACCATCGCCGAAGCCCGCGCGAAACTCGCCGCCAAGGAGATCAAGGCCGTCGAACTGACGGACGCCTATCTCGCCGCGATCGAGGGTGCGAACAACGATCTGAACGCCTATGTCGCCGTGACCCCGGATGTTGCCCGCGACATGGCGAAGGCATCTGACGCCCGCATCGCGGATGGCAAGGCCGGTGTGCTCGAAGGCATTCCGCTCGGCGTCAAGGATCTCTACGCTACCCGCGATGTGCATACTCAGGCCTGCAGCCACATCCTCGACGGCTTCAAGCCGAAGTATGAATCGACCGTGACCCAGAACCTCTGGGATGCCGGCGCCGTTATGCTCGGCAAGCTCAACATGGACGAATTCGCCATGGGCTCGTCGAACGAGAGCTCCTATTACGGTCCTGCCGTTAACCCGTGGAAGGCCAAGGGGTCGGAGGAGAAGCTGGTTCCCGGCGGCTCCTCCGGTGGCTCTGCCGCGGCCGTTGCTGCGCATCTCTGCGCCGGTGCCACGGCAACCGACACCGGCGGCTCGATCCGCCAGCCGGCTGCTCTCACCGGCACCGTCGGCATCAAGCCGACTTACGGCCGCTGCTCGCGTTTCGGCATCGTCGCCTTTGCCTCGTCGCTCGATCAGGCCGGTCCCATCGCCCGCGACGTCCGCGATGCTGCGATCCTTCTGAAATCCATGGCCAGCGTTGACCCGAAAGACACGACGTCTGTCGACCTGCCGGTTCCGGACTACGAAAAGGCCATCGGCGGCTCGGTGAAGGGCATGAAGATCGGCATTCCCAAGGAATACCATATCGAAGGCATGTCGGAAGAGGTCCTGGCCCTCTGGCAGCAGGGCATTGCCTGGCTCAAGGAGGCCGGCGCCGAGATCGTCGACATTTCCCTGCCGCACACGAAATACGCGCTGCCGGCCTATTACATCGTCGCACCTGCCGAAGCCTCGTCGAACCTCGCCCGCTATGACGGCGTCCGTTACGGTCTGCGCGTCGACGGCAAGGACATTGTCGACATGTATGAAAAGACCCGTGCTGCAGGCTTCGGCAAGGAAGTCCAGCGCCGCATCATGATCGGCACCTACGTGCTCTCGGCCGGCTACTATGACGCCTACTACCTGAAGGCCCAGAAGGTCCGCACGCTGATCAAGCGCGACTTCGAACTCGCCTTCGAAGCCGGCGTCGATGCGATCCTGACGCCGATCACGCCGTCGTCTGCCTTTGCGATCGGCGACAAGGAACTCGCGGCCGATCCGGTCAAAATGTACCAGCAGGACGTCTTCAGCATCACGCTCAACATGGCCGGTCTGCCGGGCATCTCGGTTCCCGCCGGCCTCGATGCCAAGGGCCTGCCACTCGGTCTTCAGGTCATCGGCAAGCCCTTCGAGGAGGAAACCCTCTTCAAGACGGCCCATGTTATCGAACAGGCTGCCGGCAAGTTCACGCCGGCCAAATGGTGGTAAAGGACTTCGTCATCCGTGACATGACAGCGGCCGATGCGGATAGCGTCGGCCGTGTCGGTTTCGACGCCTGGGCCGCCAACCCCGTGCTGAATGCCTTCGGTGTCGACATGATGGTTCGCATTCGCCTGAGCTTCCGCCGTTTTGCCCAGGAGCACTACAGCCTGATCACCATCGGCGAACTCGGCGACGAAATTGCGGGCTGGATCGCCCGCGACGGTGCCCGCGACTACATCTCCGATCTCTGGGTGAGCCCCGCCCATCAGGGGCTTGGCATCGGCTCGGCGCTCGTCTCGAGGCTGCTGCGCGAGATGCGCGCCGAAGGCTTGAAACGCGCACGGATCGACACGCACGCCGCCAACGAAGCTGCGATCCGGCTCTACAAGGATCTGGGCTTCACCATCGTCTGGCGCGGCATGCTGCACTCGCCGTCCATGGGCATGGCGGTCGACAAGGTGAAGATGCAGCTGGTGTTTTAGCGCGAGCGCCGACGCTGGCTTTCCATATAGGCCTTCAATACCGCATTCATCCGCGTCTGATACCCCTTGCCCTGCTGTCGAAACCAGTCAAGCACGTCGTTATCGAGCCGGACCGTGATCTGCGTTTTGGCGGATGGTGTCACGAGGATGGCCGTCTCGAAGAACGCGTCATCGAGTTCCGGGATGTCGCTGTAATCAATCTCTGCGTCCGGACGGGACTGAAGCTCCTTAAGACGAGCGGCCGAGATGGTCATGATACTTTTGCCTTTCGCTGCGGTTCGCGAGACGGGCTGAGATGATGCGGGAGGTGCCGTCGCGGTCTGTATGTATGACGGCGATCACGATCAATCCCTGGATTGCGCCGATGCTCATGTAGCGGGTTTCACCATAATCGCGACGCCCATCGACGCCGGTCAGAACATCGCCCTCGAAGATCAGCCGGGCTTCCTCAAAGGAGATGCCGTGCTTGATCTGGTTGGTGATATTCTTCGCGGCGTCCCACTCGTATTTCATGTTTAAGTGTAACTACGAATGTAGTGGCGGGCAAGAGTCTCGCGTCCAGCTCACCGGTTATCCAGCTCAGCCCTTACAAGCCTCAAGCCCCGTTCGGTGATCCGATAAGGCTTGCCCTGTTTCGAGCTGATCGCCTTCAGGCGTTTCAGCCTGCGAAAGAGCTCGAGGTCGAAGCCGGGATAGAGCCAGCCGTCGCGGGAGAAGCACAAGGCCTTATCGATCTTGCGTCGGTCGTCGCGGTGAAGTTCGATCCAGCCGCCCTGGGCCATGAGATGAAGGATACGCTGATCCGTGCGTGAAATATCCATGGTGTGATGTCCGGAGAAGCGCGCGGCGTAGCGCGCATGAAAACGGGTCCGGCGCCAGAAGGCGTCGGGGCTTCGTTTTCTGGCCCTGGCCGATCGCTCCCTCGATGGGGCGCGGGCAGGGCCTTTATCGGGTCTCGGACAAACCGAACATCAAAACTCCTGTACACAGCGTTTTGATATCACGATGCGCTTTGTGGCGTCCATGACAGCAATGTCACACGCTCTGGTCAAGAATCATCACCAATGTTTTACTATCGACAAAGAAGAGGTGAGGATGGTCACGATCCGCAAGGCACGACAGGATGACGCAAGGCTGCTGACGGACATCGGCATGCGTGCGTGGCGCAAGGCCATGGCGTCCGTCGGCGAGGCGGAGGAAATGGCGGCCAATGCACGGGACGCTTTTGCGCGCTTCGCGGAAGATGGCTGGATCACCATTACCGTCGTCGAAGTCTCCAGCGTTCCCGCCGGCTGGGCCGCGCGCGAAGACATGGATGAGAACATCACCGATTTCTGGATCGAGCCAGATTTGGAGGGGCAGGGGCTCGGCAGCAGATTGCTGCAGGCGGTCGAGGATGAACTCAGGGCACAAGGCATCCCGCTCGCCCGCCTTCAGACCCATGCGATGAACAGCGATGCACTGAAGTTCTTCGAAAGAAAGGGCTATCAGGTGAACTGGCTGACCGTCAGCTACAATCCCAAGCTTGATCGCGATGTGCAGTCCGTTGGCCTGTCCAAGTCGCTATCGGAAGCCGGCGGCAGCGGCTATGGCCAGGAATTCTAGATGAGCCGTTCCAGAAGAAGAGCAGCCTCGTCCGCCGCATGAAGGACCGCTTCTGGAATGAGTGCAATCAGTAGGATGATAACAATGTGCAGCCCCGCCATGAGCGGCAGCAGGACAGGAAAGGGCGCTTTCCGCGTCTTGTGACGCAAAAGCCGCTGGCAGGCAAAGGCGCCCAGGCCGCCACCGAAAACCGCAAGCAGGATAAGGGTATCCTCGCGCACGCGCCACGCCCCTTGCGTGGCCGCCATCTTGTCGAAGGCATAGACGCAAAACACGATCCCGTTCCACAGGGCAAAGATCGCAAGCAGGGTGAGGATGGTGTCAGTTTGCATGGCGACCGAAGTCTAGCCAGTGATTGTGCCTTTTCCGTCAACGGAGGCGCGCGTTGCCAACATCCCACAAGTCTTGCACCTTCGGCCCAATTGCTCTACCTCACGAGACAACACGTCCACGCATGACATGAGCATCCGATGACCCTGGTAGACACTCGCACGCCCGATCCGAAACGCTTCATCCCCGGTGCCACCGGTGACTGGGAAGTCATCATCGGCATGGAAGTCCATGCCCAGGTGATGTCGAATTCCAAGCTGTTTTCCGGCGCCTCGACCGTCTTCGGCAATGCGCCGAATTCCAACGTCTCGCTCGTCGATGCCGCCATGCCCGGGATGCTGCCCGTCATCAACGGGGAATGCGTGGCCCAGGCTGTCCGCACCGGTCTTGGCCTGAAGGCCCAGATCAACAAGCGCTCGATCTTCGACCGCAAGAACTACTTCTATCCGGACCTGCCGCAGGGCTATCAGATCTCGCAGTTCAAGGACCCGATCGTCGGCGAAGGCAAGATCATCATCTCGCTCGGCCCCGACCGTCAGGGCAATTTCGAGGATATCGAGATCGGCATCGAGCGCCTACATCTGGAACAGGATGCCGGCAAGTCAATGCACGACCAGCATCCGACCATGTCCTACGTGGATCTCAACCGCTCCGGCGTCGCCCTGATGGAAATCGTGTCGAAGCCCGACATGCGTTCGTCTGACGAAGCCAAGGCCTATATGACCAAGCTGCGCTCGATCGTGCGTTATCTCGGCACCTGCGACGGCAACATGGACGAAGGCTCGATGCGCGCCGACGTCAACGTCTCCGTGCGCAAACCAGGCGGCGAATTCGGCACGCGCTGCGAAATCAAGAACGTCAACTCGATCCGCTTCATCGGCCAGGCCATCGAATACGAAGCCCGTCGCCAGATCGCGATCATCGAGGATGGCGGCACGATCGACCAGGAAACCCGTCTCTTCGATCCGGGCAAGGGCGAGACCCGTTCCATGCGCTCGAAGGAAGATGCGCATGACTATCGCTACTTCCCCGATCCGGACTTGCTGCCGCTCGAATTCGACGACGCCTTCGTCGAGGAGCTGAAGAAGTCGCTTCCCGAGCTGCCCGACGACAAGAAGGCACGTTTTGTGTCGGAACTCGGCCTCTCCGTCTATGACGCTTCCGTGCTCGTGTCGGAAAAGGCGATCGCCGACTATTTCGAAGCCGTGGCCGAAGGCCGCGATGGCAAGACGGCCGCCAACTGGGTCATCAACGACCTACTGGGCGCCTTGAACAAAGCCGGCAAAGCCATTGAAGAGACTCCGGTTTCGCCCGCCCAGCTTGGCGGAATCATCGACCTCATCAAGGCCGAAACCATCTCGGGCAAGATCGCCAAGGATCTCTTCGAGATCGTCTTCAACGAGGGTGGTGATCCGGCCGAAATCGTCGAGAGCCGCGGCATGCGCCAAGTGACCGACACCGGCGCCATCGAAAAGGCCGTCGATGAGATCATGGCAGCAAACCCCGACCAGGTGGCCAAGGTGCTTGCCAAGCCGACGCTTGCCGGCTGGTTTGTCGGCCAGGTGATGAAGGCGACCGGCGGCAAGGCCAACCCGCAGGCCGTTCAGGCCCTGGTCAAGGCCAAGCTCGGCATCGTCGAGGAGTAAGGCATTGTTCTTCGTCCGCACGGCCACCGACCGGGATGTGGAACCGCTCCGCGCCCTGCTGACGCAGAGTTTCCACGCGACCTATGACCGGTTCTATGGTCCGGCCAAGGTTGCCGAATTGATCGCGGCCTGGCACTCGCCGGCCGAGATCAAGCGGCGCATCCACGTCAAAGGCGGCGAGTATCTTGTCGCCGACGACGGCAAGCGGATCGGCGGCATGGCCTTTGCTGCCATCTCCGAGAAGCTGACCAAGACAGCGATCCTGCATCAGCTCTATGTCCACCCGGACCATCAGCGCCAGGGCATCGGTCGCGATCTCTTCGCCGAGATCGAGACCTGCTTCCCCGATGCCGAAATCCTGAGGCTGGAAGTCGAGCCGCAGAATGCCGGCGCCATCGCCTTTTACGAGGCACATGATTTCGTCGAGGTCGACCGCACGAAGAATTGCGGCGGTCCCGACAGCGGGATCGAGGCTGTGATCATGGAAAAGCCGCTCAAGTGAGCGGCTTTTTTGTACTCGGGCCCTGGTTCAGGTGAACGGTGCTTCCGTCACCGTGCCGTCTTCGTCGATGAGTTGCACGGCGGTGCATTCGATGAGGCCATCCTCTTTGGCATTGCTGCAGGCAAGCTCGGCGGCCTTCAGGGCCAGTTCGCGGGTCTGCCAGCCACAGGAAAACTGGTGCCAGTGCGGCCCGCCATCGGCCATCATGAAGATGTCGACGCTCCAGTTGCCCGGGGAACAGACAGCATTCACCTCGCAGGCCTCGACCGTTCCGCCGCCCTCGATGCACTGCTTGACGGCGCAGTCGATGGCGCTTGCCGCATCCTTCTCTGCGCAGAGCCCCGAGCTCATCTCCGGCGCCTGCACATAGGCGATTGCCTTGCGCCCGCCATCCTGGGCTCCGGCCGAAACGGCCGAGAGAGTTACGCACAGAATTGTCACCAGCCGTCGCATGCCTGTCATCAAGAAGTCCCCCGAGGTCGTTATGGAGCACTAGACTAGTGCAACAGCGGGGGCGGCATGCAAGTCCAATCAGTACAGATCAGAGAAGCCACCGAGAATGATCTGGAGGCGATCGTCTCCCTCTTTGCCGATGATCCCCTCGGCGGCCATGGCGACACGACCGATCCTGAGGCCTTGCCCGAGTATCGCGCCGCATTTCGGAAGATTGCCGCCTCATCAAACGAGATGCTCTATGTCGCAGAACTCGAAGGCGAGGTGGTCGGCACCTTCCAGACCATGGTCACCACCACCATGACCGCGCGTGGTGCATCCTCTCTGATCGTTGAGGCCGTGCAGACAAGGGCCGACATGCGGGGCAGGGGCATTGGGGCGGTTATGATCAATTTCGCCATCGACAAGGCCCGCGCCGACGGCATGCGCCTCGTCCAGCTGACTTCGAACGCCGTGCGCTCGGACGCTCACCGCTTCTATGAGCGGCTCGGCTTCACGCCCTCCCATATCGGCTTCAAGCTAAAGCTGAAATGACGGGGGTGCGACGGGGAATCACTGGACAAGCGCAAGGCGAGGCGGCATAAGCGAGACAGGTTCGACAAGGCCGTCCTGCGGCCTGCGGTAATTGCCCAAGGATAAGACATGAAGCAGTTTCTCTTGCAGATCTTCACCTGGTGGAACGGTCAGACCATGGGGACCCGCTTCTTCACCTGGCGTCACGGCAAGCGTGTCGGCGAAGACGAGTTCGGCAATGTCTATTACGAAGGCCCGATGACGAGCTGGGGCCAGCCGAAGCGCTGGGTAATCTATAGCGGTTACGCCGAAGCCTCGAAGATCGCCTCCGGCTGGCACGGCTGGATGCATTACCGCACCGATACCCCGCCGTCGAAGGAAGACTACAAGCCGCGCGAATGGGAAAAGGCGCATCGCCCGAACCAGACTGGCACGGCTGCCGCCTATCGCCCGCAGGGCTCGATTTCCGCCACCGGCGAGCGTCCGCGCGTCACCGGCGACTACGATGCCTGGACGCCGGGCAGCTGATACCCGATTTGGCCATAATCCGGCATTAGGGCCTCTATCGTGAGGCCCTTCTTGTATCTGGCATCCGGTCGAGATGGGCAAGAGGATCGATGAAAGCGAGCGGGACGATGAAGTTGAGTGCATGGGCATGGGCCATTCCGGTTGTCGGGCTTGCCGCCGTGGCGTCGCTTGGTCTTGCCGGCAGGGCTGATGCCGCCCGCCTCGAAAATCCCGTCGCTGAGTTTTCTGGTATCGACAAGATCACCGGCCGCATCACCACCTTCGACGTCTATGTCAACGAAACGGTCCAGTTCGGCGCCCTCCAGGTGACGCCCAAGGTCTGCTATTCGCGTGACGAGACAGAAGCGCAGAAGATCGACGCCTTCATCGAGGTCGACGAAATCACGCTCGACCGCAAGATCCGCCGCATCTTCTCCGGCTGGATGTTTGCCGACAGCCCGGCGCTGAACGCCGTCGAACACCCGATCTATGACGTCTGGCTGACCGGCTGCAAGGTCGAGTCGGAAGTCCCGCCACCACCGGGTGTCGAGGCTGTCGCCAAGCCCGCGCCGGAACCCGCAAGGCCTGCCGATGCCGCTACGCCGGCACCGACCGCAGCCTCCACACAGCCGGGCGCTGCAGTCACGGATCCGTCTCAGGCCACCGTGCCGGGTGCAGATCCCAACCAGACCGCCGTGCCGCCGCTCGATGCGCCGGTGGAAGTCCCCAATGAGGTCTTCGGAGGCGCGCTGCCGGAGCAGGACGGTCTGCAGCAGGACGATCTCATTCCGGATGGCCAGCCGCTGCCGCCACCGACCCAGGTGACACCACCTCCGGGCGTCGGTCTCTTCTGAGGCGATTAAGGTCGGTCAAATCAGACACGATAGCTGTGCTTCCAGACCACCGGGCGCCGCGCTTGCTTTTCCCGCAATGCGGTCTCCCGCTGCTTAGGCGATGCCCGACTTCGAAAAAAGTGTGACCCGAGAACAGGGGGCACCGTGAAACGACAGCGCCTCCCTGCAGGCGCCTCGACGGCCAGACGCTTCGCGGTTGACATCCTCACCAATAGGGAGAACAAGAGGCGAACGAACAGGAGTTCACCCATGTCTCTCTCCGAAAAATTCATCGTCCTGCCGTTCAAGAAGAACCGGGGCAACATCGTGCCCGGCGAGATGCGGCAGGCCTCCAGCGCCGCCTCGGCTGAAAAAATCGCCACCGCCATGTCCGCCCGCCACCTCGGCGTCGCCGCCTACTCCATCCAGGTCGACGAGGAGAGCGGCGATATGACCAGTCCCAAGCTGATCATCGCCTTCGGCGAAACGGCAGACCTGACCGTGAACTGACGGAGCCTTCGTGCGGCCCGGAATGACGTTTCTGGGTTGCCACCTGTCGTTTTTGATAGCAAGGATTCAGCCGGATATTTTCTTTTTCAATTGGGCCGATATTTGAAATGACTGACCCTGTGATGCAGTCCACAACGATGGCTGGTGCCGTTGACAGCATGGTAGGCGAACTCACGGCGGCTGATCCGCTATTGGTCGGCAACGATGCGTTTCTCGCGGCGGTCCTGAGTGGCTGCGGCGACTGCATCAAGGTGCTCGATCTGCAGGGCCGCCTGCAGTTCATGAGCGAAGGCGGCAAGCGGGTCATGGAAGTCGACGATTTTGCCCCGCTCAAGGGCTGCCCCTGGCCGGATTTCTGGAGTGGAGACGGCAACACCGCCGCCAGACAGGCCGTGGAAGCGGCCATTGCCGGAAAACCATCCCGCTTCGTGGGTGAAGCGAACACCGTGAAGGGCAATAGCCGCTTCTGGGATGTTCAGGTGGCACCGATTTTCAACGTCGATGGCAGCCCCTCCCATATCCTGTCGATATCCAAGGACATCTCGGACGTCACCGACGCCCGGCAGCGGTTGGAGCTTTTGAACGGTGAACTGCAACACCGCATCAAGAATACGCTCGCCGTGGTTAGCGCTATCGCTCGTCAGACGCTGAAAGGCGACGATATCCGCGATCGCCGCGATGCCTTTACCGGCCGCTTGCAGGCTCTCGCCGAGGCCAATGACATGATTTCGACGAAGGCCCTGCAGGATGCGCCGATCCGTGCCGTGGTCGAAAACGCGCTGCGCCCGCATGTGCAGAGCGAGCAGCGTTTCTCGATTTCCGGTCATGATCTCGACCTGACCGCCAAACACGCCCTGACGGTGGCGCTCACTATCCACGAACTTGCCACCAACGCGACGAAATATGGCGCGCTCTCGGATGGAAATGGCAAGATTGACATTCGCTGGCAGGTCGATCGCAAGGCTGACAATCCCAACGAAGCTTTCCACTTCGTCTGGCAGGAAAGTGGTGGGCCGCATGTGCATGAGCCGAAGACGCAAGGCTTTGGATCGAAGCTCATCTCGCGCATCTTCGCCGCCGATTTCGCCGGACAGGTCAGCGTCGAATACCATCCGACCGGCCTTGTCTGCACGATGAGGGCGCCGATCCCGCAATAAGCGAGATCACGGCGACCTTAAAGTAGCCGGCCGCCGGCGACGGCGAAGGGGGCGTTTGAAGTGATGATGAAGGTGGCCAAGATCGACGTGGCCAAAATCGATGCGGTGAGCGAGGGTGATCGCTAACCTCAACACAGAGTAAGCCACATCACCCCGCCATAGGTGATCAGCGTCGCCACAAGGGCGGCCGCCTGCAGCATTCCGGCGATCTTGTGCAGCAGCCGTACCTCATCGGTTTGCGGCTCTGTGAGTGCCCTGGTCGCAAACCAGTGTAGACCGCCGATCAGTGCCAGAACAATGACGAGCATCACCGCCAGCAAAAGCCGCAGCGCCGAGGTCGGGCCAACATCGATCTGGTGCCAACCGAGATGGCATCCTGTCGCCTGGGCGCCGTAGAGCAGCAGGAAGGCACCTGACCAGATCACAAAGCCGGTGAGCAGCAGGACGAAGGGGGACACTTTCATCTCACCGCCCTCCGATCCCGGTCAGGCTCTGCAGCACGAAGGGGAAAGCGAGCCCGATCAGACCGGCAACGGCCGTGTAATCGTGCCAGAGCTGTCCGATCCGCAGATCGAGCACGCGCGACGGGCCGATATACCCAGTATTCCAGCGCCACAGCCCGTAGATCGCCAGCACCGCGCCGATCGTCGCATGCAGCCCGACATAAACGGCGACGGCAAAGGCTGCCGCCGAGGCCGCATGCCCCGTCGGCGCCGGGATCGACATCAGCAGTACCGCGACCGCGCCGACGCTGATCATATGTGCGACAAGCGTCACCGCGAGGCTCGTGACCGTCCGACCGGCCTGACCATTGGCGAACCGTCCGGCGATCGCCGCCGTGACGAGCGCGCCAGCACCGACCAGCGACGGCAGAACGAAGGTGAAGTCGAGATTCGGCGGCGGCCAGTTGGGGGCGGATAGCCAGAGGAAGAAGGCGCCGAACACCAGGGACGTATAGAGCGTCGCATTGGCGGCGAGCGCAAAGACCACGGCCCACCACGAGGGCGGTTGCGCCACTTCCTGGTGATGCAGTGCGCGTTCGCCGCGCCCGACTTCCAGCGGGCCGATCTCCTGCTTCAAGCCCGTCGCCGGTGTCCAGAGGAAGAAGAGGATAACAACCGCCACGAAGGCGACCGGTGTGAACCAGTAGATCTTGGCGAGCAGGCTGGCGAAGAAGGCCGCCGTCGCGATCGCCGTCCAGAGCGGCAGATAGGTCGGGCGGGGCAGGACGACCACATGGTCGAGGCGTCCGCTCACCATGTCGACGGTCAGCGTTTCCATCCAACCATTGCGCATGAAGCCGAGGTAACCGCGACCGGCGGCAAGCTCCGGGCCAAGGCTGCGCGGCTCAAGCGCATCGGCGCGGGTGTCGATATGTGGCAACGATCCGAAATTATAGGACGGCGGCGGCGTGGGCGTCGCCCATTCCAGCGTGCCGGCTTCCCAAGGGTCGCGACGGAATGGCCGGCCATGGCGAATGAGCATGATCAGGTCGAGGGCCACCAGCGCAAAACCGATCGTCATCACGAAGCTGCCGACCGAGGAGATGAAGTTCAAGACCTCCCAGCCGGCGGCCTGCGGGTATTCGAAGACCCGTCGCGGCATGCCGCGCAGGCCTGTCAGGTGCATGATGAAGAAGGTGACGTTGAAGCCGATGAAGATCAGCCAGAAGGCGGGCTTCGACAGGTGCTGCACGGGCTGGCGCCCGGTGATGTGTGGCAGCCAGTAATAGGCCGCCGCCATCATCGGAAAGACGAAGCCACCGACCAGCACGTAGTGCAGATGCGCCACGACGAAGTGTGTGTCATGCGCCTGCCAGTCGAAGGGCACCATGGCCAGCATGACCCCGGTCAGGCCGCCGGCCACGAAGACAAAGAAGAAGCCGAAGACATGCAGCATGGGGATGGAATAGCGGGGCCTGCCATGCGCCATGGTCGCGAGCCAGGCGAAGATCTGGATGCCGGTGGGGATGGCGACGAGCGCACTGGCCGCCGAGAAGAAGGAGAGCGCCACATGCGGAATGCCCACCGTATACATGTGGTGGACCCACAGCCCGAAGGACAGAAACGCCATGGCGACGATGGCGGCGACGATCAGCCCGTAACCTTCCAGTCGCGTACGACACAGGACCGGAATGATGGTCGACAGCGCACCGGCGGCGGGCAGGAAGATGATGTAGACCTCCGGGTGGCCGAACAGCCAGAACAGGTGCTGCCAGAGCAGCGGATCGCCACCGCGTGTCGGGTCGAAGAAGGGCAGGTCGAAGGCCCGCTCCACCTCCAGCAGAATGGAGCCGAGGATCAGGGGCGGGAAGCCGATGATCATCATCGCGGCGACCACCAGCATGTACCAGGCGAAGATCGGCATCCGCGTCAGCGACATGCCCGGTGACCGGAGCTTGAGGATCGTCACCATGATCTCGATCGCCGCCGACAGCGCCGAGATCTCGACGAAGGTGATGCCGAGCAGCCAGACATCGGCATTGATGCCGGGGGAATAGGGACGCGAAGAGAGCGGCGTATACATGAACCAGCCGCCATCGGGGGCAATGCCGAAGAGGAGGGCTGCGACTAGGAAGGAACCGCCAAACAGGTAGCACCAGTAGCCATAGGCAGACATGCGCGGGAAGGCGAGATCGCGGGCACCGAGCATCTTCGGCAGGAGATAGATCGCAAGCCCTTCGAAGAAGGGGATGGCGAACAGGAACATCATGATGACGCCATGCATCGTGAAGACCTGGGCATATTGGGCGGCATCGAGGAAGGCGCTGTTGGTCGAGGCGAGCTGTGCCCGGATCAGCATGGCAAGCACGCCGCCAATCGCGAAGAACACGAGTGCCGTCACCATGAAGCGCTTGCCGACAACGGTGTGGTTGACCGCCGACAGCCGCTCCAAGCCATGGCCCGAGCCCCAGACGGCGTCGAGCTCATGGTGCAGCCGGATCGCCGTTTCCGGTGTCTGATAGCCCGTCTCGGGTCTGGCATCGTTCATGGTGCGGACACTCCTGCGGACAGTGCTGTGAGACGTTGGCGATAGATTTCAGGCGGATGGGCCTCTACAGTGAAGCGCATGCCGGCATGGCCGGTGCCGCAATATTCGGCGCAGATGCCGCCATAGCGTCCCGGCACATCGGCCCGGATGCGCACGATCGTCTCATGCCCGGGCACGGCATCGATCTTGCCGGCGAGCCTCGGTATCCAGAAACTGTGCACGACATCGGCACTGGTGACACGCACCTCCACCACGCCGCCGGCCGGAATATGCAAGGTCCCGTCGGTGCTGAAACCATCGCCGAGATCCGGATAGCGGAAGCCCCAATGCCACATGGCGCCATGCGCCTCGACACGGGCGACCACCGGCTCGTTCTGCCAGGCGCCGATCAGATATTCCCCCTGCGCCATGCCATAGGTCATCAACGCGATCAGCACGGGAACAGGCAGGAACAGTCCGCCGGCGATCATCCAGCCCTTGGGCGAAAGACCGCGTCCAAAACCGGGCTTGAAGAAAACGAGGCCGAGCAGCGCAAGCACAAGCCCCAGGATGAGACCGGAGCCGATGAGCATGATCCACCAGAGATTGGCGATCGCCCCGGCATAGGGGCCGGCCGGATCCAGCGTCGACAGATCGCCCGAACAGGCGGTCAGTGGTAGGCCGATCACGCCGAGGGAAATGATGCGTTGGAACATTCGAGCCCGCATCGGCCTTTCCCCCGCAAAAGGAGAACTCCTATGGCCAATATGTCTGAGACCGAAGAAGCGAACCCCGTCATTGAGCAGCTTGAGGAGAAGGACAAGACGTCCGCCGTGGCTGTTGCCGGCCACCCGCTGCATGCCATGAGCGTGCATTTCCCCATCGCCCTGGTCTTCGGCACGCTGGCCGTCGACGTCTTCTACTGGTTCAGCGCCGATCCCTTCTGGCTGCGCGTCGGCCTGTGGACCTCCGGCACGGCCTTCCTCGCCGGTGTGGCGGCCGGGCTTGTCGGAACGGCCGAGCTCTTGCTCGTGCCCGGCATTCGCGCGCGAGCCGCAAGCTGGGCCCATGCGATCGCGGCTATTACCCTGATCTCGGTTGCCGGCGCCAACTGGGGCTTGCGGCTCATCGATCCCAATGTGGTTCTGCCGCATGGTATGCTGCTCTCGGTTCTGGCGGCCGTCCTGACCGGTGTTGCTGGCTGGCACGGTGGTAAGCTGATCTTCGATCACGGAATCGGCCTCATGGTGTCGCCCAAGGATTGAATGGCTCAAGGAGGCGCTTCAGCCCGCCCGGCTCGGACATGACCGGAGGCAGGGTGAACTGGGGCGCCTCCTTGGCGAGCACGAGAATGAGGATCGCCAGCACCACGATGCCGCAGCTCACCGTCGCCACGACAAAGCGCCAGGCCGGATAGACTTCCCCCTTCTTGAACAGCCGGATGACGACCAGGCCGGAAAAGACGTGGAAGATGGCCAGCAGCCCGACAAAGGCGAGCTTCCATGAAAACCAGAGCGCGAACACCTCTCTCATGAAACTCAGCGCTATCCCGCTTGCGACCGCAATGAAGGCCGCCGGCGAGATCAGCACGACAAAGGCGAAGCGCGTCATCCGCTGCATGCGGTAGAGCGCATCGTCGTTCTCGACATGTGCTCGCTGTACGTAGAGGCTCGGCAGGCTGATAAGCCCGGCGGTCCATATGGCAATGGCCGCGATATGGACGAATTTGAGCAAGGCGATCATCAGCGCGGCGCCTCGCTGTCGAAGCTTCGTCCGGCAAACAGGCTTCGGAGCTTGAGAAGAGCGGCAAACAGATAGGGCAAGGCCGCCGGCACCCACATCAGCAGCCCTGAAAGCTGCTGGTCGGCCAGCGGTGAGAGGCCGAAGGGATGCGTCGTGTCCATATGCGCGGCAAACAGTGGCTCGCGCGAGAATGTCAGCAGAGCCCCCAGCATGCCCATCTGGATCGTCGTGCCGAGCAGGAGCGCCACCGAAGGCCCGACCGTGCGCTGTGGCGAGAGAATGTCATACCAGAGCCAGACCGCAGACCCGATCAGCGTCAGCTCCATCAGCCAGTAGGCGGCCGGCGATGAGAGGGCGAACAGATAGGGCTCCGGGGCGTGCCAGGTCCACATCAGGATCGTGTGCACGAGAAAGGAGAGCTGCGCCGGCAGGGGCTGGCGCTCGCGCGCCTTGGGCGGGATCGCAAGAATGATGAAAGGTGCAAGAAACGTGACGAGCAGGATGTGATGCAGCACACGGGCCGAAAACAGCGCGGATGCCAGCGCACAGAGGGGTGAGACGAAGGCAATCAACATCACCAGAAGGGCGGCACCGGCCGCCATTCGCTGGCGCGGATTGCTGGCCGTGGTCATCAGAAGCACGAAGACCGCACCGATCGCGGCAAGCAGGGGCGGGTCGAAATTCCAGTCACGCCAGAGCATCTCCGGTGTCGGCGCCGGGCCGCAATAGATATCGAGGTTCATGATGTCAGTCCCGAATTGCCGTCAAAGTCGGTCATTGCCCCGCGCACGCGCACCCTCCGTTCGGCCGCTGCCCTGCGAGGGCAACACGCGTGACGCCACATTGTTCCATGCCAATTGTTCCATCGGCTCGGGAGATCGGAAAAGCCGGATGGAACGACCTCAGGCGCCCCGTTCGATCCGGACCGGCACGGACTTGTAAGCCGGGGTTTTCGAGGCGCGGTCGTGATGCGCCAAGGGCACCAGCGGATTGAGCTCCGGGTAATAGCCGCCGACGCAGCCATCCGGCAGGTCGAAGGGCAGGACCTCGAGCCCGCCGACGCGACGGTCGACCCCATCTTCGGCATCGCTGACCAGCGTCACGCGCTCGCCGACGGTAAGCCCATGTCGCTCGATCTCGGCGGGGCTGATCAACAGCACATCGCGCTTGCCCTCAATGCCCCGCAGGCGGTCGCTATAGCCATAGACCGTCGTGTTGAACTGGTCGTTGCTGCGCAAGGTCACCAGGCTCATTCTGCCCGGTGCCGGCTGAAAGCCGGTGGCCGAGAGCATCTCGGGCGTGACGAACTCGGCTTTGCCGCTCTCCGTCTTCCACTGCCGCTCGCGGGCGGAGTTGCCGCGATAGAAGCCGCCGGGCGTGAAGATCCGGGCATTGAAATCGCGGAATTCCTCGGGATAAGTCCTCTCGATCAGATCGCGGACGGACGCCGTGTCGCGCGCCCAGTGGCTCCACAGCATCTTCGTGTTCTGCGGCAGGGTCGCCTCGGCGAGCCGGCTGACGATCTCGATCTCGGATTTCAGGTGTTCGCTCGCCGGCGTGCGCTTGCCGACAGACCCGTGAACGCAGCTCAGGCTGTCTTCCATCGACACGACTTGCGGATGGCCGGTCAATGGATCCATTTCGCTGCGTCCGAGACAGGGCAGGAGATAGGCGATCTCGCCGTTGAACAGGTGGCCGCGATTGAGCTTGGTGGCGATCTGGACCGTGAGCCGCTGCCGCGGCCAAGCCTCCTCCATCGCCTGCTGTTCGGGGATCGCGCGCAGAAAATTGCCGCCGAGCGCGACAAAGGCCGAGACCTCGCCCTTGAGAATGGCCTCGCAGGCCTCGACCGTGTTCATGCCCTTCTCGCGCGGCGGCGAGAAATCGAACAGCTCCGCGAGCCGGTCGAGCGGCACGAGTTCCGGCTTTTCCGCAATGCCCACGGTGCGCTGACCCTGGACATTGGAATGGCCACGCACCGGCGAAATCCCGGCGCCCTGTCGGCCGATATTCCCCTTCATCAGCAGCAGGTTGGTGTAAGTCGAAATGTTCTCGAAGCCATGCACATGCTGGGTGAGCCCCATGCCATAGATGCCGATGGTGTTTTCGGCTTCCACATAGACGGCCCCCGCCGCCTCGATCGCCGCACGCGTGAGCCCGGAGACCTCCTCGATCTCGGCCCAGTCGAGCGCTCTCACCCGCGCCTCGAAATCTTCGAAGCCGACGGTATCCTCGGCGATGAAGGCGCGGTCGATGACCTGACGATTGTCGGCTTGCGCCGCATCGTCGGCGGCCAGCACATGTTTGCAGAGCCCGAGCAGCACGGCGATATCGCCGCCCGGTTTTACCTGGTGATACTGGCAGGACAGCGCCGTTTCGCTGCCGGTCACCATTGCCGTCGGCTCCTGTGGATTGATCATCTTCTCCAGCCCCCGCTCGCGAACGGGGTTGAAGGTCACGATCCGACAGCCACGCCTGACCGCCGCCTGCAGCACATGCAGGAAGCGCGGGCTGTTGGAGCCGGTATTCTGGCCGAAAAAGAAGAGCGCATCGCAATGTTTGAAATCGTCGAGCACGACGGTGCCAACCGGCGAGCCGATCACCTTCTTCAGGGTGACCGACGTCGTCTCATGACACATGTTGGAACTGTCGGGCAGATTGTTGTGCCCATAGGCCCGGGCAAATAGCGCCCAGCAATAGGACGTCTCAAGGCTGGCGCGGCCGGAGGTGTAAAAGACCGTCTTCTTCGGATCCATGGCCTTCAACTCACGCCCGATCTCGGCGAATGCCTCGTCCCAGGAGCAGGGCACGTAATGGTCGCTCGCCCTGTCGTAACGCATCGGATGGGTCAGCCGTCCCAACTGCTCCAGATCGTAATCGCTGAAGGTCTTCAGCTCGGTCAGGCTGTGACGGGCAAAGACGTCCGGAGTGGCCGTTCGGCTGGTCAGCTCCCAGAGCGTCGCCTTGGCGCCGTTTTCGCAGAATTCGACGGGATGGTGATCGGCGGGTTTTGTCCAGGCGCAGGAGACACAGGCGAAACCACCCGGCTTGTTCTGCTCCAGAAGTGTCGCGATCGCCCCGGCGCTGATGCCTTCGTCGCCAGCGATCCGGGCAATGGCTCGAAGCGAACCCCAGCCGCCTGCCGGCCCGTCATACGTCACCGTCGCATCATCCTTCGCCATTATCCGCTCCCTTCAAATCTGTTTCGAAGGGAGAACGGCCGGAGGCGCGATTGGTTGCGCGGGGCGGGGAACAACAGCCTGCGCGTTGCACACAAACGGGTGAGGCCCCCATATTGAGTGCGAGATGCACCGGGCATTCTTCACCTCCGCCGCTTGCAAGCCGGACAGCGGCCACTACCCTTAAGGCTGGACCTGACGCGCCGGTTACGCTAGCCGAGTGTTGCGACCCCGTGTCTGGAGTGAATGATGGCGCCTCCCACCCTTTTTTCGCCTTCCCGAAATTGCTGGCGCGTCGAGAAAGCCGACGACTTCTCGATTCTGATCGATGCCAATGACTATTTCGCCTCGATCCGTGCCTCGATGATGGCGGCTAAGCGGGTGATCTACTTCGTCGGCTGGGACTTCGATGCCACGATCACCCTTGGTCACCCCAAGGTCGATGATGGCGCGCCCCGCCGGGTTGGCGACTTCCTTCTCTGGCTGGCCCGCCGAACGCCCGGCCTCGAAATCAAGATCCTGCTGTGGAGCCCGGCTCCGCTTGCCAGCTGGGCAAGGCCTTCGAACCTGCCCTATCTCTTGCGCTGGAAATGGAACAGGCAGATTTCCGTCCGCCTCGACGGCAAGCATCCCCTGGGCAGTTCGCACCATCAGAAGATGCTGGTGATCGATGATGCCGTTGCCTATTGCGGTGGCATCGACGTGACGCTTGATCGCTGGGACACGCGCGAGCATCTCGACGAAAACCCCGACAGGCGCCGCCCCAATGGCAAGCCCTACGGCCCCTGGCACGACATCTCGAGCCGTTTCACCGGTCCTGCCGCACAGGCGCTCGGCGAACTCTGCCGTCATCGCTGGACCCGTGCCGGCGGAAAGGATGTGGCCCCGGTGACCTCAGAGCCGGCTCAGGCGGAGGTTGCGCCGAACTTCTCCTTCGGCAGCGTCAACCTCGCGATCGCCCGCACCAGCCCCGCCTATCAGAACGAGACCGCCGTCACCGAGATCGAGCAGCTCTATCTCGACATGATCAACACGGCCCGGCACACTGTCTATGCCGAAAGCCAGTACTTCGCCTCGCGCGCCATCGCACAAGCCATCGCGCGCAGACTCGCGGAGCCGGACGGGCCGGAATTCGTGCTGATCAATCCAACGGTCTCGGACAACTGGCTCGGCACGATCGCCATGGACACGGCCCGCGCCCGGCTCGCCGAATCCTTGCGCCGACACGACGACCACGGACGCTTCAAAATCTATCACCCGGTCACCGCCGGAGGGCAGGCGATCTACGTGCATGCCAAGCTGATGATCGTCGACGACCAGTATCTCCGCGTCGGCTCCTCCAACATCAACAACCGCTCGATGCGCTTCGACCAGGAATGCGACGTGGCGCTTGAGGCGGGCGGTTCGGAAGACCTCTCGGCGAAGATCACAAGCTTCCGCAACGACCTGCTGGCCGAGCACCTGGGGGTGACACCCGACGCAATCGAAGGGGCCATCGCTCATTGCGGCTCGCTGATTGCAGCCATCGAGCAGCTGAGGGCAGAAAACGAGGCCACGGGGGGCGAAACGCTGAAGTTCTACGAGACGCCGGCGATTTCAGACCTCGAAGAATGGCTCGCCGACCACGAAATCCTCGACCCGGAGGGTTCGGACGCAGTGTTCGAGCCGATCGAGAAGCGGGGGCTGTTTAGAGGGATGCTGAAGCGGCCGAGGCGGCGGAAGGCGGGCGGCTAGAAGCCGGGGCGTTATTGGCGGCTTGACGCAAGCAGCTGCGACTACTGTGTTTCCCGATGGCATGGTCAAATTCGTCCACTGCGCCCCGAGTGATTATTACTCCGGCAAGGCCGGCGATGTGCTCACCGTCGACTTCACTGTCGCCGACATTCCCTGCGTGGGCCAGAACGGCGGACCCGCCTTCAAACACTCGGAAGCTTTCTCCTTCCAGATATCAATCGAAGACCAGGAAGAAACCGACGGCTACTGGAACGCCACAGTCGGCAATGGTGGACAGGCAAGCGCCTGCGGCTGGTGCTGAGGCCTAGCGCGTTCGAGGCGATGATGGAGATGGGGAAGATTGATGCGCGAAGATTGAGGCGGCTAGAGGGGGTGAGAGCGGCCGCCTCCTCGCTAGAGCCGGATGCCACACAGTCTGCGGCTCTCTTCTTTCAAGATATCTATGGACGAAAAATTTACGTTTGATCGACTTCGAGTGAAGGTTTGTGCGTCGAATATCTTTGCCTTCGAGTGAGATGTTGGTCGAACCTGTGGTGGGTGCAGACGTAGGAATGAATGTCGCCGTATATTGAAATTGCTAATTTGGCCGAGTTGATGTGAGATTCGGTGAGTGTAAAACTCTGAGGAACGTGGTCGGTATGTCAGGTGTATCTATCATTGCTGTATTCCACCAAATTAGGAATTGGGGCGCGCGCTATTTTCCTGATTATCTCGAGTCCACGCATTTAAAACGCAGTCGAGAGATTTACAAGAAAAAGGATATAGAAGCCGTGCCTGCTAGCATACCTGCGGAAACCCAGCGTGTTGCTTTGAAGCAGGTTTTCGCCGCTGAATTCTATACGCCCGCCCATGCCGCACGGCTTTTCGGGGCATTCGAAAAATTGGGCTGGAGTTCGCCCGACACGTCACCGTTCCGCATGGACGCTGCCGAGCGGGTTACGAGATCACGCAGGCGCTTCGACGCCATGTGGCTTAACCTCGGCACTATTGTTCCCCCTGGCACCAAGCGAGTCTTCCGGGACGCTACTGTGTGTGATCTTCCCAAAGGTTTTGTAGCTGCCCACGCCAATTTTTTTTCTATAAGCCCTTCACTGAGTTGCATAGTCGTAGCCTTCGATGCCAATACCGAGACCGAAGAACGATTTGACAATATTGCCCGCTCTCCACTGGGGACGAAGCTGACGCGCATCAAGCGAGGCTTTTCGATAGCTCGTCCACGCAATGTGAAGCAGCAAGCCATTGGTGATGCCCGTCAAAGCAATCGGAACGACATACTTAGCTGGTTCAAGACATATCTTCCCGGGGCATTTTCGACTAGCGAGAGTTTGGAATTATTACCCACATGTGAACTAATGTTTACGGATGGCCTCCGTGCCTGCGACGATAGAACAAGCAATGGTCTTTGGAGAGAATATCTCGGCCTAGACTATGGCTTGGGAGGTTGGGATAGTTCCGACATGAACGGACTTACATTTGTCCATCCGGTTTCGAGTCAGGATAGGGATCAAGGCCATTCTCTGCTCTATATTGAGCGTAGCGCACTAAAGAGAATTGAGAATTCAACATATGGTGGTGACAGTGATCAGGCTTATATCAATAGGCTTTCGACCGACCTGCCTGGGTTTATCGGATATTGGGGCATTGGTGCGCTCCTGAGGCTGTACCAAGAAGAGATAAGCGTGGTCCGAGATGCCGGGTCGTCATCGGTGCAGTCAGGGGATGCCTCGGGGGCTGTTAAACGACTTCAGCGGGTTACTTCTAACAGCATTGATATTTCATTACTTGCGTCTGAGTTGCCGGACGCTCTCCGGAACGTACACTGGACAGGATGCGACTTCTTCCGGAAATCGGGCGATGAGCCGCCAACGAGCTTAGTTGCTGCCTCGAGTCAGTGGTCAACAGAATTGTTGGAACGTTTAGGTACATCAGACCGCGCAATCAGGGACTTGTTGGTGCAACAAGGCAATCTGATAAATAGTCTCGAAGCAATCGCGTCGCAGCGAACAATGTCGCGTTTAACGTTCGCAATGACCCTCTTAACTGTAGCTATTTTCATTTTGACGGCTGTAATGGCCGTTCCCGTAGTGTATCCTTAACCGTCCGAAGCCGAAATCGCGTGGGACTGATTAGCGCATGCCTATGTCGCTGAATCCTCCAAACTGCTGTCTGCCCTCACCACGGCTGATTTAATATGTTCGAAGGATCGGAAGCCGAGCTTGGTTCGGCGCCGAAGTAAGCAAGCCAGTTAGTCCCACCCCCTCTAAAACCGAACCGTATCCCCCTCCATCGCCTTATCCAGCAACACCCCATACTCCGCCTTTGGAATATCCACCGCCCCGAACGTCTTCAGATGTTCGGTGGTGAACTGCGTGTCCAGAAGCGTGAAACCACGCTCCCGCAACCGCTCCACCAGATGCACCAGGCAGATCTTCGAGGCATTGGTGCGCCTTGAGAACATGCTCTCGCCGAAATAGGCGGAGCCGAGCGTGACGCCGTAGAGGCCGCCGACGAGTTCGTCGCCTTCCCAGGCCTCGACGCTATGGGCATGGCCGAGGCGGTGCAGCGCGCTGTAGAGGTCGCGGATGGTCTGGTTGATCCAGGTGCTCGGCCGGTCGTCTGCCGCTTCCGCGCATTTGGCCACCACCTGGTCGAAGGCAGTGTCGAAGCGGATGTCGAAGGGGGCTTTGCGGATCGCCTTCTGCAGGCTTTTCGAGACGTGGAAATCGTCGAGCGGGATAATTCCGCGGATGTCTGGCTCGACCCAGAAGAGTTCGGGGTCATCGGCCGATTCCGACATCGGGAACATGCCGATGGAATAGGCGCGCAGCAGGAGCTCCGGCGTGATGCTTCGGTCCCTGCTGCGTCGCCCAGCCATTTTTTACTTGGCCGAGGTTTCGGCCAGATATTTCTCCAGCCAGTGGATGTCGTAGTCGCCGTTGGCAATGTCCTGATTGGCCACGAGATCCTGGAACAGCGGCAGCGTCGTCTTGATGCCGTCGACGACGAATTCGTCGAGCACGCGGCGCAGACGCATCATGCATTCGACGCGGGTGCGTCCATGCACGATCAGCTTGCCGATCAGGCTGTCATAGTAAGGCGGGATCTTGTAGCCGGCATAGACGCCCGAATCGACGCGAACGCCGAGGCCACCCGGTGCATGGAAATGCGTGATCGTGCCGGGCGACGGCACGAAGGTGCGCGGATCCTCGGCATTGATGCGGCATTCGATGGCATGGCCCGAGAACACCACCTGATCCTGCGTGACGGAGAGGCCGGCGCCGGAGGCGACGCGGATCTGCTCATGCACGAGGTCGATGCCGGTGATCGCTTCGGTGATCGGATGCTCCACCTGCAGGCGGGTGTTCATTTCGATGAAATAGAACTCGCCGTTTTCGTAGAGGAATTCGATCGTGCCGGCGCCCCGGTACTTCATCTTCTTCATGGCTTCGGCGCAGATCGAACCGATCTTCATCCGCTGCTCGACATTGAGGGCCGGGGAGTTCGCCTCTTCCCAGACCTTCTGGTGGCGGCGCTGCAGAGAGCAGTCGCGTTCACCGAGATGGATGGCGTTGCCTTCGCCGTCACCGACAACCTGCACCTCGATATGGCGCGGCTTGCCGAGATACTTTTCCATGTAGACGGCGTCGTTGCCGAAGGCTGCAAGCGCTTCGGAGCGAGCGGTCGAGACGGCCTCTTCCAGCTCTTCTTCGGTCTTTGCCACCTTCATGCCGCGGCCACCGCCGCCGGCGGTCGCCTTGATCAGCACGGGGAAGCCGATTTCGCGGGCGATTTCCAGCGCATTCTCAGGCTTCACTTCGCCGGCCGAGCCCGGAACAACGGGTATGCCGAGTTCGACCGCGGTCTTCTTCGCCGTGATCTTGTCGCCCATCAGACGGATATGCTCCGCCGTCGGTCCGATGAAGGTGATGCCATGGGCGTCGAGGATATCGGCGAACTTGGCGTTCTCAGACAGGAAGCCGTAGCCCGGATGGACCGCGTCAGCGCCAGTGATCTCGCAGGCAGCCACGATCTGGTGGATGTTGAGATAGCTGTCGCGCGACGGCGGCGGGCCGATGCACACGCTCTCGTCGGCAAGGCGCACATGCATGGCGTTTGCGTCGGCGGTCGAATGGACCGCCACGGTCGCAATGCCGAGCTCCTTGCAGGCGCGCAGCACGCGAAGGGCGATTTCGCCGCGGTTGGCGATGAGAATCTTCGAGATGGCTGTCATCGGCTTACTCGATGATCACAAGAGGCTCGCCGTATTCGACCGGGCTTGCATCATCGATAACGATCTCGACGACCTTGCCGGACTTGGGCGAGGGGATCTGGTTCATGGTCTTCATGGCTTCGATGATGAGAAGCGTCTGGCCTTCCTTGACCATCTGGCCGACTTCAACGAAAGCGCGCGCGCCCGGGGCCGGCGACAGGTAAACGGTTCCGACCATCGGTGCGGTTACAGCGTTGGAAAGGTCACGGGCGGCAGGGGCAGCCGGCGCTGCAGCAGCAGGAGCGGCAGCCGGTGCGGCCGGTGCCTGGTAGGCATAGCCCTGCATCTGCTGCGGCATCATCATCGGGGTGCCGTTGCGCGAAACGCGGATGCGCAGGTCGTCCTGCTCCACTTCGATCTCGGTCAGATCGGTGTCGTTGAGGATGTTTGCGAGATCGCGGATCAGCTTCTGATCAATGCCCGATTTCTTTTCAGCCATGGGTGGGTGTCCTGTATTCTTGTTATTGCGTGATGGTTTTCAGCGCCTGAAGCGCCAGGATGTAGCTTTGAGGTCCGAAACCGCAGATGACGCCTTTGCACGCGGGCGCTATCACCGATTTGTGGCGGAATTCCTCGCGCGCATGCACGTTGGAAATATGCACCTCGATCACCGGAAGCGGGGATACGGCCTTGATCGCGTCATGCAGGGCAATCGACGTATGCGTATAGGCTCCGGCATTGATTACAACGCCGACCGACTTCTCCCCTGCCTCGTGCAGCCAGCCCACGAGGTCGCCCTCGTGATTGGACTGACGGAAGTCGATGGTCAGGCCGAGCTCGGCACCGGCAACCTTGCAGTCTGCCTCGATGTCGGCGAGCGTCTTGCCGCCATAAATCCCGGGTTCCCGCTTTCCCAGCATGTTGAGATTGGGGCCGTTCAGCACGAAAATGGTTTTGCTCATCTACGCTTCCGTCGACTTTCAACCGCCTCCTATAGACCGAGAGGCCCTGTAGGGAAAGCCCTTTGCCGTGATCGTGCCAAACCGTCCCCGAAAATCCGGGGAAGGGTTAAGATCGCAGCGTGAAGGCGGGAGGGATCTGTCTCAGCAGGTGGCTTTCCCGCAGGCGCGAATATTGGCGACCTTGGCAACGATCGCCTCTTTCCCGACGGCGCCCGGAACGGTCTCGTTGCCGATCACGTAAGAAGGCGTGCCGGTGATCCCGAGGCTGGTCGCCAACTGATAGGCTTCCTGCACCTGTTCGGTGTTCGGGCTCTCTTCCATCTTGGCCCGGATCGTGTCTTCGGCAATGCCGAGCTCGCCGGCAATGGCGATCGCGCTTTCTTCTGAGGCGCGGCCGTCCTGGGTCATCATGGCGCGGAAGAAGGCGCCATAATTGTCGGGCGACAGCTTGCGCACGGCATCCGAGACCTTGTGAGCGGCTTCACTGTCCGGCCCCAGGATCGGAAACTCCTTCAAGACGTAGCGGACATTCTTGTCCTCTTCCATCACCGCTTCCATATCGGCATGGGCGCGGCGGCAATAACCGCAATTGTAGTCGAAGAACTCGACCACCGTGACATCGCCTTGAGGATTGCCGATGGCCAGATCATAAGCCGACTTGAAGATCGCATCCTGATTGGTCGAGAGGGCCTCGGCCGAGCGCTGTGAGCGAATCTCTTCCTGCTTCTTCTGCAGGGCATCCTGCACTTCGAGCATGATCTCGGGGTTCTCGATCAGGTATTCACGGATGAACTCGCCGAATTCTTTCTTCTGCGCCTCGTCAAGCGCGCTGGCCGTAAGCGGCAGCAGGGCAGGGAGAAGCGCGATACCCGCGCTGGCGATCATCTTGAATTTCATGCCCATGTCGTTCCTCGTCCTTGCCGTCTTCATTCTTGATGCCCGGCGATGTCGGGTCGTCCTCACCGGCTGATATCGAGCCTAAAGGCTCACGCTTTCAAGCGAAATGGCTTTTTTGCACTGCCTTGTCCAGCCTCTCCATTGTGATGCCACGCGCTTTGCGGCAAATGTCGGGCGTCTGACCGAGGAGCGATCCGTTGATTTCCATTTCCAAGCGCAGTGCCGTCGAACCCTTCCACGCCATGGACATCCTGGCCGAGGCCACCCGCCGGCGGCAGGAAGGCCGCCCGGTCATCTCCATGGCCGTCGGCCAGCCAGGCCATCCGGCACCGCAGGCAGCGCTTGAAGCCGCCGGCAAGGCCCTGGAAGGCGGCCGCATCGGTTATACGGATGCGCTGGGAATGACCGGTCTGCGCCAGGCGCTCGCCGAGGAATACCGCCGCCGCCACAATGTCTCCGTCGATTGGAACCGCATCGTCGTCACCACCGGCTCGTCTGCCGGCTTCAATCTCGCATTCTTGACGCTCTTCGACGTAGGCGACGCCGTGGCGATCGCGCGCCCCGGCTACCCGGCTTACCGCAGCATCCTTTCGGCACTCGGCCTGAAGGTGATTGAAGTCGCGGTCGGCCCAGACACCGGCTTTACGCTGACACCGGAAAGTCTTGAGAAGGCGCAAGCCGAGGCGGGTGTCCGCCTCAAGGGCGTGCTGCTCGCAAGCCCCGCCAATCCGACCGGCACCGTGACCACGAAAGCCCAGCTTAAGGCCGTCTATGACTACTGCCAGGGGCAGGGGATCACGCTGATCTCCGACGAGATCTATCACGGCCTGACCTATGGCTCGGAAGAGGCGACCGCGCTGGAGATCGGCGACGATGCCGTCATCATCAATTCCTTCTCCAAATACTACTGCATGACCGGCTGGCGCATCGGCTGGATGGTGCTGCCCGAGGAGATGGTCCGACCCGTCGAATGCGTCGCCCAGAGCCTCTACATCTCAGCCCCGGAGCTCTCGCAGATCGCAGCGCTTGCCGCCTTGAGTGCCACGGATGAGCTGGAGCACTACAAGGACGCCTGCCAGGCTAACCGCGATTTCCTGATGGCCCGCCTGCCGGCGCTTGGCCTGCCGCTGCTGTCGCCGATGGACGGCGCCTTCTACGCCTATGTCGATGCGAGCAGCTTTACGAATGACAGCATGGGCTTTGCGAAGCGCATTCTCGCCGAGACCGATGTGGCCGTCACGCCCGGCCGTGATTTCGATCCGATCGATGGCCATCTGGCACTGCGACTGTCCTATGCCGGCACCATGGCCGACATGGTCGAGGCGACCGATCGGCTGGAGAAGTGGCTGCCGAAGAGCGCATAGGCATTGAGCGAAATGGATTCGCGATCAAGGGCTTCGGGAATTTTGCTGACTCGGATTGAGAGCCTGCTGAATCAGTTTCTGAAGTCGCAGATTGAAGGCATGGGGAGGTGGGGTCATAACACCGCAACGGATCAGCGCGCTGGTCAACGCGCCTGACATTCTCACCGAGCGGACGCGGATGCGCGCCCACCGGCTCGAGGATTTCGCGGCGATGCTGGCCATGTGGCAGGACGAGGTCATCGTCCGCCACATCACCGGTCGGCCCTCGACCTCAAACGAAACGTGGTCCCGGCTCCTGCGCTACATCGGCCACTGGCATGCCCTTGGCTTCGGCTACTGGGTGATCGAGGACCGTGAGACGGGGCTTTATCTCGGAGAAGCAGGCTTCGCCGATTTTCACCGCGACATGGATCCACCGCTCGGCTCCGCGCCGGAAGCCGGCTGGGCGATCGTCTCGGCAAGCCACGGGCGCGGTCTTGCAACCGAAGTCATGCAGGCCGCCCATGTCTGGATGGACGCACACAATCCCCATGACCACACGCTCTGTATCCTGGCGCCAGAACACGCTGCATCGATCCGCGTGGCAGAGAAATGCGGCTATGCCCGCGCCTACGACACCACCTTCGCCGGTGGTCTGACATCAGTGATGAAACGCGCACGTCCCAGCGCCTGAACGGCCAGATCCTTGAGACAAAAAAAAAGGGCCCCGTGAAGGGCCCTTCTTGTATTTGATCACAACCGCGCGGGTCTTAGAAGAAACCACCGCGCTTCTGCCACCAGCCGCCCTTCTTGGGCTTGGCATCGGTGCTGTCTTCCGTGGCCTTGACCGAAGTCACGACCGGTTCGGAAGACGCCACGTTGGATTCGCGATTGGCGCGGGCGGGCTTTGCCTCTTCGGCTGCCGGGGCAGGGGCCGGCGCAGCGACCGGAGCCGGTGCGGCAACCGGTGCTTCTTCGACGACGGTCTCGGCGACAGGTGCCACCGGCACGGCGACAACGGCGGCAGGTGCCACCTCAGCCACAGCTTCGGGCTCTGCGGTAGACTTGGCCTTGCGAGTGCGGCGCGGCTTCGGCTTGTCGGCTGCCGGAGCATCGGCGACGACTTCGGTTTCAACCGCTTCGACAACCTCGGCGACATCAGCGGTTACGGTATCGACCGACACCTCGTCCGCCTCATCGCCGTCACCATTGTCGTCGTTCTCGTCGGACGCTTCCATCGAGCCTTCTTCGCCCGGACGGTTACGACGGCCACCGCGCTTGCCGCGACGGCGACGCTTGCGCTTCTGGGCGTCGTCGCCATTGCCGTCACCATCGACTTCGGTTGCGCGGATTTCGCCATTGCTCTCGCCGGCATCGTCCTCGCCCTCGTCACCATCCTCATCATCGAGGTCGGCGCCGTTGTCACCGTTCTGGGCGTCGGCATGGGTGCCATTGCCGTTCTGGCCATTCTTGCCCCGGCGACGACGACGACGCTTGCGCTTGCGATTACCTTCTTCGCTGTCGGCGCGAGCCGGCTGCGGCACGGTCTCGGCCTTGGCGGCGACGACGACTTCTTCCTCGTCTTCCTCCTCCGGCTCCGGAACGTAGTCGTCCTCTTCCTCGATCTCTGGCAGAAGCGACATCAGGCTTTCGATCTTCACCGGGTTCTCGACGGCTTCGCCGCGCTCGATGGTGAAGTGCTGCGAGCCGCCATGCTGGGCGGGCATGCCGCCGTCGATGACGATCGACACGCCGAAGCGGCCTTCATAGTCGACGATCGTGTCGCGCTTCTGGTTGAGGAGGTAGAGTGCCGTCTCCGGCGTCGTGTGCACGATGATGTCGTGCGTCGTCGCCTTCAGCAGGAATTCCTCGATGCCGCGCAGAACATGCAGGGCAACTGAAGACTGCGAGCGGATGAGGCCGGTGCCTGCGCAATGCGGGCAGACCTGCGTTGTCGATTCCAGCACCGAGGCGCGAATGCGCTGACGCGACATTTCGAGCAGGCCGAAATGCGAGATGCGGCCGACCTGGATGCGGGCGCGGTCGTTCTTCAGGCAATCCTTGAGCTTCTTCTCGACGGCGCGGTTATTGCGCTTTTCTTCCATGTCGATGAAGTCGATGACGATCAGGCCGGCCAAGTCGCGCAGACGCAGCTGGCGGGCGACTTCTTCAGCCGCTTCGAGGTTGGTCTGAAGAGCCGTGTCTTCAATCGAATATTCGCGGGTCGAACGACCGGAGTTGACGTCGATCGCTACCAGCGCTTCGGTCTGGTTGATGATGATGTAACCGCCCGACTTGAGCGTCACCTGCGGCTGCAGCATCTTGTCGAGCTGGCCTTCGATGCCGGAACGCGCAAAGATCGGATGCAGGTCGCGATACGGCTGAACCACCTTGGCATGGCTCGGCATCAGCATCTTCATGAAGTCTTTCGCTTCACGATAGCCTTCTTCGCCCGAGACGATAATCTCGGAAATGTCCTTGTTGTAGAGGTCGCGGATCGAGCGCTTGATCAGCGAACCCTCTTCGTAGACCAGGCACGGCGAAGTGGACGCGAGCGTCAGCGTGCGCACGTTCTCCCACAGGCGCATCAGATATTCGAAGTCGCGCTTTATCTCGACCTTGGTGCGGTTGGCACCGGCGGTGCGCAGGATCACGCCCATGCCCTGCGGCACTTCGAGACCACGTGCGATTTCCTTCAGGCGCTTGCGGTCTGTCGGCTGGGTGATCTTGCGGGAGATACCGCCGCCACGTGCGGTGTTCGGCATCAGAACCGAGTAACGGCCGGCGAGCGACAGATAAGTGGTGAGAGCCGCACCCTTGTTGCCGCGCTCTTCCTTTGCGACCTGTACCAGCAGGATCTGCCGGCGCTTGATCACTTCCTGGATGCGATACTGCTTGCGCGGCTTGCGCACGACGCGATCCGGAACCTCTTCCATGGCGTCTTCAGCGCCAACGGATTCGATTTCTTCCTTTTCCTCGATGTGATCGTCGTCATCATCGTCGCCGTCATCATCGTCGCGACGGCCGCCGCGGCGTCCGCCGGCTTCTTCGGAAATCTCGTCCATGTCGACCATGGCAGCGATAGTGCCGCCTTCGACGTCGTCAGAGCCTTCGCTACCTTCTTCGGCTGTGGTCTCCTCAGCGGCGGCCTTCTTGGCACGCGGCTTGCGGACACGCTTCGGCTTGGCCTTGGCCGCAGGCTCTTCGGCCGCAACTTCGCTGTCGCCTTCGACCACTGCCGCCGCGGCGACATCAGCATCGGCTTCAGCCGCCAGCTCGGCCGCTACATCGTCGACAATCGCCGAGGTGACGGAGTTGGTGGTGTTGATACCGATGTCGGGCTGATCTTGCTGAGCAGGGTCGTTGAAGACCTCATCGCCTTCGACGTCGTTTTCCTTGCGATGCTCTTCGGCTTCCGCGCGAAGCAACGCCTGACGGTCGGCGAGCGGGATCTGGTAGTAGTCTGGGTGGATTTCGGCAAATGCCAGAAAGCCGTGGCGGTTGCCACCGTAGTCGACGAAAGCGGCCTGCAGCGAGGGTTCGACCCTCGTTACCTTCGCCAGATAGATATTGCCTCGAATCTGCTTCTTGTGCTGGGATTCGAAGTCGAATTCTTCAATGCGGTTACCACGAACGACGACAACGCGCGTCTCTTCCTCGTGAGACGCGTCGATAAGCATTTTGTCTGCCATTTAAGCTGTGCTCCTCGGCGCCCTCGGTCGGTGGTCCACCCGCGCGCTGAACTTTAAAGCGGCTGGAACCAAGCGGACTGTGCGCCGGATATAGATGTGGACGCACGGAGGACCGGGTTTGCAACATACGGACGGACAGCGGGACGCTTTCTGATCCCGATCCGTTCCTGGCTATGTAAACCTGTTGCAAAGACATCAAAAACCGTACGTCAACGACAATGATATGAACCCCTCAGGGCCCGATGAATGCTCGGTAAAGAGCTGATGGTGGAGAGCCACCGATGATGTGCCGACCTTGTCGGCGTGTTGAACCAGTTTCAGGAAAAAATGCGGCGACGGCAGATGAATGTCCGGTTGAACAGGCGCCAATTCCATTGTCTGAGGTTGGCAGCCGTGGGCGGAATTCTATCCCGTTTGCACTTTTATCCCTCGTTTGCCTTGTATGTTTTCTACGTCACAATAGCAAGAGCAAACGGATTTATGCCATAATGGCAGTGAATTAGAGACGCTGCCTCTGTGTGCGTGATTCCGAGGGTGAAAGCGGTTCCGAACCGCAATTTTGACGCTCATCGGGCCGGCAAGGCGAGGCAAGCGGCGGACGATTGCAGAAAATGGCGGAGCGTGCGGCTTGTGATTTGTGTCACAGTTGTGACTCTGCCGCGACGGGAGCGGGATTTGACAAGAGCATTGGCGGTATCGGCTGGGCGAAAACCTGCGCTTTGGGGCCGAATCGTTCTGGCGGCGCTCGTCTGGCTGGCGCCGATTCCGGCTGTTGTCGACGCAGCCCGTGCCGTGACTGCCGAGGCGCCTGCCGAGCGTCTCGTAGCCTATGGTGCGCGCATCGCCGGAGACGAGGCGCGGACCCGAATTGTTCTTGATTTCGATCGCGCGCCGACGATCGCCACGCGCTACATTGCCAATCCCGACCGGATTGTCGTCGACCTTCCAGCCACGGCATTTGCCTTCGCGGAAGACGACCTGAAGGCGACTGGCCTGTTCAGCGACATTCGTTACGGGTCCATGGATGCCGCCTCCGCGCGTCTGGTTCTGACGGCGGCACGTCCCGCGCGGCTCGCAACCGCCACCGTGATGCCGAACGAGGCCGAGGGTGGCTATCGGCTGGTTCTCGATGCCGAGCTAGTTCCCGCTCAGGATTTTGCCGCACTCGTATCGGGGCAGGGGTGGAGCGAAATCCATGAGGCAGCGTCGCCCACAAGCGAGCTGCCCGTTGCGGCACCGGCGACCGACGAATTCGTCATTGCGATCGACGCTGGCCATGGCGGGATCGATGCCGGCGCCACAGGGGCGTCCACCAAGATGGCAGAAAAGGACATCACGCTCGCCTTTGCCAAGATCCTGAACGACAAGCTGAAAGGGCAGCCCGGCATCCGCGCCGTGATGACGCGCGACGCCGACAAATTCCTGTCGCTCTCCGAGCGGGTGCTGATTGCACGGCAGAAGGGCGCCGATCTGCTGATCTCTCTGCACGCCGACACGCTGCGCCAGGCCGACATCCGGGGTGCCACCGTCTATACAATCTCGGACAAGGCCTCTGACCACATGGCGGCCCAGCTGGCTGAGCGTGAGAACTTTTCCGACACCATCGGCGGGGTGCAGCTGCCGACCGAAACCGAGCCGGAGGTCGGCGACATCTTGCTCGATCTGACCCGTCGCGAGACGCAGGCCTTCTCGATCGCCATGGCCCAGGCCGTGGTCGGATCCTTCGAAGGGCAGATCTCGCTGATCAACAATCCGCATCGCCATGCCGGCTTCCGCGTGCTGCAAGCGCCCGATGTACCCTCCATTCTTCTGGAACTCGGATTTCTGTCGAACAAGGAAGATGAAAAGCTCCTGCTCGATCCAGTCTGGCGCGACAGGGTGGCCGATCTTCTGGTCGAGGCGATCAAGCGCTATCGCGAGCCGCAGTTCGCCAATGGCGGTTAGGCAACATCCGCCAAGGGAACCTGTGGTCGAGGCGGATTTCTGCCGCTAACGGCCCTATTTTCCTCACATTGTCTCCGTTACTCCGGTGTAGGTTACGCCAAGGTGAGCGATCTCGAATCGCGGGGCCTTACACGTGAAGTCCGCATGTCTTGCCATCCACCGCATGACGTGCAAAACGCCACAGGGTATGCGAAGCTCTAAAAAAGAGCGCGCGAACCTGAAGCAGAGCCGGTAGCGGAAACATGATCAGACTGATTGGATATCTCTTCGGATTGGCGTCCGTGCTTGCGCTCGGCGTTGCGGCGGTGGTCGCCGTCTATCTGATAGGTGTGACCAAGGACCTGCCGGACTACGAGGTTCTCGCCAGCTATTCGCCGCCGGTGACGACCCGCATCCATGCCGGCAACGGCGCGCTGGTGGCCGAATATGCCCGCGAGCGCCGGTTGTTCCTGCCGATCCAGGCGATCCCGGATCGCGTCAAGGCAGCCTTCCTTTCGGCTGAAGACAAAAATTTCTACAACCATCCCGGCGTCGACATCACCGGCCTCGGCCGCGCGATCCTGGTGAACGTCCAGAACCTCGGCTCTGGCCGTCGCCCGGTGGGTGCTTCGACGATCACCCAGCAGGTGGCCAAGAACTTCCTCCTGTCGTCCGACCAGACCATGGACCGCAAGATCAAGGAAGCGATCCTCTCCTTCCGCATCGAGCAGGCCTATTCGAAGGACAAGATCCTCGAACTCTATCTGAACGAGATCTTCTTCGGATTGAATGCCTATGGCATCGCCGGGGCCGCGCTCACCTATTTCGACAAGTCGGTGACGGAACTCACCATCGCCGAGACGGCTTATCTCGCAGCCCTACCAAAGGGACCGAACAACTACCATCCTTTCCGCCGCACCGAGGCGGCGATTGAGCGCCGCAACTGGGTCATTGACCGCATGGTCGAAAATGGCTTCGTTGTCCGTGAAGAGGCCGAAGAGGCCAAGAAGGAGCCGCTCGGCGTCAACCTGCGTCGCACCGGTTCTTCGCTCTTCGCATCGGATTATTTCGCGGAGGAAGTCCGCCGCCAGATCATCGAGAAATATGGCGACCAGTCGCTCTATGAAGGTGGCCTTTCGGTTCGCACCTCGCTTGACCCGAAGATGCAGATCGCAGCCCGCAAGGCGTTGCAGTCGGCCCTCCTGACCTATGACCAGCGTCGCGGCTTCCGCGAGCCGATCAAGACCATTCCGCTGGAAGGTGATTGGGGCATTCCGCTCGCCGAAATCCCCGCGCTTGCCGATGTGCCGGAATGGAAGGTCGCCGTTGTGCTCGATGTCGCCGCCGATGGTGTCGATATCGGCCTGCAACCCGCCAAGGAAGGCGGTGGCAAGGTCGTTGCCGAGCGCGTGCGCGGTCGCATTGCACCCGGTGACATGGAATGGGCCTTCCGCTCCGCGAGCGCCGAGCGCAAGTCGAGCAAGTCGCCCGTCGGTGTCCTCAATCCGGGTGACGTGGTTTATGTCGAGGCCAAGGAAGAGGGCTCAAGCGCCTACCGTCTCCGCCAGTTGCCGAAGGTGCAGGGCGGTCTCGTCGCCATGGATCCGCATACGGGCCGCGTTCTGGCACTTGCCGGTGGCTTCTCCTACGCCCAGTCCGAATTCAACCGTGCGACCCAGGCGATGCGTCAGCCCGGTTCGTCCTTCAAGCCCTTTGTATATGCGGCCGCTCTCGACACCGGTTACACCCCGGCGTCGGTCATCATGGATGCACCCGTCGAATTCGTCTCCGGTGGCCAGGTCTGGCGTCCGCAGAACTACGGCGGCGGTTCGGCTGGCCCGCAGACCCTGCGTCTCGGTATCGAGAAGTCGCGTAACCTGATGACGGTGCGCCTCGCCAACGACATGGGCATGAACCTCGTCGCGGAATATGCCGAACGCTTCGGCATCTACAACAAGATGAACCCGGTGCTCGCCATGTCGCTCGGCTCGGGTGAAACCACCGTGATGCGCATGGTCTCCGCCTACGCCGTCTTCGCCAATGGCGGAAAGCAGATCAAGCCCACGCTGATCGACCGTATCCAGGACCGTCACGGCAAAACCATCTTCCGTCACGAAGACCGCATCTGCGAGGCCTGCAATGCCGAGCGCTTTACCGGCCAGGAAGAGCCGGTCGTCGTCGACAACCGCGAACAGGTTCTCGATCCGATGACGGCCTACCAGATCACCTCGATGATGGAAGGTGTCGTGACGCGTGGCACGGCTGCCGGTAAGATCGAGCTCGGCCGCCCTGTCGCTGGCAAGACCGGCACGTCGAATGACGAAAAGGACGCCTGGTTCGTCGGTTACACACCCGACCTGGTCGCCGGCGTCTATATCGGCTTCGACCAGCCGGCGCCCATGGGACGCGGCTCGACCGGCGGTTCGCTTGCAGCCCCCGTCTTCAACGACTTCATGCAGATGGCAACCGCCGATACGCCTCCCGGCCAATTCTTCGTACCGCCCGGCATGAGCTTCATTCCGGTCAACCGAACCACCGGCATGTTCGCCTATGAGGGCGAGCAGGATACGATCATCGAGGCCTTCAAGCCTGGCACGGGTCCTGCCGATACGCTGTCGATCATCGGCATGGACGGCTACGCGCCGCCGGAAGAAATTCTGCGCGACTCGCCGCAGGCCAATCAGGCCGTCACCTCCGGTTCCGGCGGTCTCTTCTAAGCCAATCCTTAGCATCAGTCGCAGCCCGGCCCTTTACATCAGGGCCGGGCGCAACTATGCGAAAGACCAGATTTTCACCAGTTTCAGAGGTTGAGAACCGAACGCATGCGTAATGAAATCGAGAATGTCGTCGACGAAATCAAGCAGGCCATAAGCCTGCTGAGGAGGCATCTTTGACTGGGATCAGGCGATAAGACGACTGGACTGGTTGAACAACAAGGCCGAGGATCCGAACCTCTGGAACGATGCCCAGGAAGCCCAGAAGCTGATGCGCGAGCGCCAGCAGCTGGATGACAGCATTGCTGGCGTGAAGCGCCTCGAACAGGCGATGAACGACAACATCGAGCTGATCGAGATGGGCGAGGAAGAGGGCGACGAGAGCGTCGTCAAGGACGCCGAAGACCAGCTGAAGGCCCTGAAGACTGAAGCGGCCCGCCGCCAGGTCGAGGCCATGCTGTCTGGCGAAGCTGACGGCAACGACACCTATATAGAAGTCCATTCCGGCGCCGGCGGTACGGAAAGCCAGGACTGGGCGAACATGCTCCTGCGCATGTATACCCGCTGGGCCGAGCGCTCGGGCTTCAAGGTGGAAGTGCTGGAAGTGCATGACGGCGAAGAAGCCGGCATCAAGTCCGCGACCATTCTGGTCAAGGGCCACAATGCCTATGGCTGGATGAAAACCGAATCGGGCGTGCACCGTCTGGTCCGCATCTCGCCCTATGATTCGAACGCCCGTCGCCACACCTCGTTTTCGTCCATCTGGGTTTATCCCGTGGTCGATGACTCGATCCAGATCGATATCAACGAGAGTGATTGCCGCATCGATACCTTCCGCTCCTCAGGCGCTGGCGGTCAGCACGTCAACACGACCGACTCGGCCGTGCGTATCACGCATATTCCGACCGGCATCGCGGTTGCCTGCCAGCAGGAACGGTCGCAGCATAAGAACAAGGCCAAGGCCTGGGATATGCTGCGCGCCCGCCTCTACGAGGTCGAACTGAAGAAGCGCGAAGAACTGGCCAATGCCGAAGCCGCCTCCAAGACGGATATCGGCTGGGGTCACCAGATCCGCTCCTACGTTCTGCAGCCCTACCAGTTGGTCAAGGACCTGCGCACAGGCGTCGAAAGCACCGATCCGGATAGCGTCCTGAACGGCGAAATCAACGAGTTCATGGAAGCCGCCTTGGCCCACCGCATCAGCGGCAAGGCATCCGAAGTGTCGGACATCGACTGATCGCATCGATCAGCGGATATGAATTTAGAAGGCGGGGCACCGGGTGCTCCGCTTTTTTCATGCCGACGCCATGCTCCTCACCCGCGGCGGATCCGCAACAGTCGCATCCGCCACGGTGTGGCGTATCGCGGTGAAGGATTTCGCAAATCCGAGGAACGTCTCCGTGCAGATCGAGGCGTCCGGGAACAGGTGCTGCATCTGGCGACGGTCGAGCAGGCTCGCATCCTCCAACGCGCCCATGGCCTCGTCGAGGTTGGCGGCCTTCGGATAAAACCCCGTGCGCATCAGCAAATGCGTCCGATACCGCATCGGGTTGGGTAGCCAGTGAATGAAGGGCAGCCTCGCATGCGGCTCGATCGGGAAGGAGAAGCTCGGTGTCTGGATCGCATAGGATGGCGCAAGTCGTCTGACTTCAGCTGCGAAGGCCCGCTTCCTGGCCCAGGTTCCCACATGCTCGATCACCGAGTTGGAGAAGACGATATCGAAGGCATTGTCTTCGAACAGCGGAAGTGAGCAGGCATCGCCGATCGTGGTTTTCACGCTTGGCGGATAGTCGCCCTGGTTCTCGGACTGGTCCGCAAGGTTGATACATTCGACCGATGTATGCGCCAGATCGAGCTGGTATTGCCATGTCTGCCAGAACTCGGCAGTCCCTCCGAGATCGATGATGCGGCAGGTGCCCTTCATCCGAACGACATCGTCGATCATCCGCCCAAGTTGTTCGATGCGCCTGCGACGGAACCGATTGCCCGAAGATGTCGGGGAGATGTTGAGCATGAAGGGTTCCTGGCGCTGGCAGAGAAGGAAACCCATAGGCAATTCATGATGTGCTTGTAAATCTGATGCTTAATGCTTGGTTAACGCAGCATCAGTTGCTCGCCCGTTCCACCTTGATGTCGCCGAGCTCGTCGATCAGTACCGTCCATTCCTCGACACGATCGGTCTCCGGCGAAGTCTTCAGATAAACGGTGGCAAAGAATCCGGGCGTTCCAGCAACCCCGGTCATGCTTTCGGGACGAATGCCCGTGACATAGGGCTTGATGGCCGTGAACTCTTCGAGCTCGACACTCTCGACAAGCCTGAGCCCGCCTTCGCCCGAAGCGATCATCTGCAGATGGATGCGAGCGGTCCGGTCGGCCTGGCGGATGGCGACCAGCTTGTAGTAGCCGCGTGCGCCCCCTCCAACCGGCGTCTCGACACCGGCAACGCCTTCCGGCGCCGATTCCCAATAGCCGCCGCTGATCACGAAGGTGGCGGTCACCGGCAGCGCATTGATCTCGTCCGCGATGACGGGAGCGGAAAACAGGAGAGGGGCCAATAGGGCGGAGACGGCGAGAACCTTCATCGGAAACCTCAATCGGAAAACTGTTCGGCGAGGATTCGATCGGACCAGGAGCGGTCGGGATCCGACAGGATACGCGCCGTCGTGTCCTCCGACTGCGCAATCTCCACCCGGAGAACCGATTTGACCTCCGTATGATCGGCCACTGCGTTGACCGGCCGCTTCTCCGGCTCCAGCACCTCGAGCACCACGGTCACCTTGTCGGGCAGCAACGCTCCACGCCAGCGCCGTGGCCTGAAGGCACTGACGGGTGTGAGCGCCAGCAACGGTGCCTCGAGCGGCAGAATCGGCCCATGGGCCGAGAGATTATAGGCGGTCGAACCAACCGGCGTCGCCACCATCAGGCCGTCACAGATCAGTTCCTCGAGACGGACCTGTCCGTCGATAATCACCCTGAGCTTGGCTGCCTGGTAGGACTGCCTGAGAACCGAGACTTCGTTGATCGCCAATGCGAAGGAGACCGACCCGTCTGTATTGCTTGTCGTCATCTTCAGTGGATGAAATTCATTCTCGACCGACGCCGAAATACGCTCGGGAAGATTGTCGGTCGAATAGTCGTTCATCAGGAAGCCGACGGAGCCGCGATTCATACCATAGATCAGCTTGCCGGTGTTCATCGTGTCGTGCAGCGTCTGTAGCATGAAGCCATCGCCGCCGAGGGCCACGATGACGTCGGCCTCGGCCGGCTCGGTATGGCCGTAGCGACGAATCAGCTCATTGCGCGAAGCCTGGGCTTCGTCTGTGTTGGAGGCGATGAAGGCGAGCGACCGGAACGTGCGAGACATGGCGAGCCCTGATGAAATGTCGCCAAGTGGTACATGACAACTAGCTGGAACCACAAGCCGTTTCGGCCCGGAATCGGTTCGGCGTGCGCACGGCCGAAGCATCTGGCCTCTGCGCACTTATTCACCATTTCTGCTAACCTTGGCCCGATTTTTTGCTTTACCGCAAACCGATTTCCGCCTAAACACCCCGCATTGCCCTTGTAGCTCAGTTGGTAGAGCACCTGATTTGTAATCAGGGGGTCCCGGGTTCGAACCCTGGCGGGGGCACCACTTCTCACCACAGATTTTCGTTTTTCCCATTGTCCTGACAGGCACTTCTTTGGCATGGTCTCGGCCGACAGCCGATGGAGACCCGATGCGCGAGACGTTTCATGCCGGCCTGGCTTTGGCCGCGACTGCCCTGTTTCTGCTGCCGGCCGAGAGCCGGGCTGCCGACATCAAGTATGCGTGTGACGACAGCACGACCCTGACCGTCGTTTTCAGCGAGGCGCAGGCCGAGGTGACGATCCCCGACGGGTCCAAGATTTCCCTGCCGCAGCAACAGGCCGCGAGCGGTTTCTGGTATTCGAATGGCCGCTACGAATTGCGTGGCAAGGGCGAGGAATTGCAGTTTGCCATCGGCCGCATGGCGCCGGTCACCTGCCGCAATGCCGGCGAGGTGACGGGTCAGTTCGATCGCGCCACGCGCGCCGAGGTCGAACTCGCCGAAAAGGACACCGGCTTCGACATGAAGGGCAAGCTCACCTGCCTGCGTTATCCCAATTTTGCCTTGAAAGAACTCGATCTCGGCGAGAAGGGCGCAGCAGGGATCTACATCGCTTCGTCCGAGGGCCCCTGCCAGCTCAATCCGACCCTCGACCGCAAGATTGAGGACGACACGGCCGGCTATCTCTGGGGTGCTGTCGGTCCTTACGCCTTCTTCCGCGGTGCCGACGGCTTGAATGGCGGCCTGCCATTCGTGGTCTACGACGCCCGCACTGGTGCGCGACTGATGCAGGATCTGATTGCCGGCGAGTTTAGCGCTCTCTCCCTGGTCGGAGAGGAACTTACCCTGCGCTATCGCCGCACCCACGCGGCTTCCTGTTCCTTGCTGGCGGCTCCGGAGAGCTGTGCTGCGACCATCCGTCAGGAACTCGGCCTTGCCGCCGATCGTGCGATGCCCGATTGCCGTGCCGCCTATCAGCCGGCAATCGATGCCGATCCCGACGCTGCCAAGGCGATCGAAGCCTGGCCAAGCGTCATCGATTATCCGGTCGAGCGCACGCTGTCGGTGTCCGGCACGTCCTTCGTTGCCGTCGATGGCGACCTGGCCTGCCGTCCTTCCATGTGAAGGCGCGCACCGGCAGATCCCCGTTCAGTCGTCGGCATCGAGGCGCGCGGCATCCTGTATGTCGCGCAAAAGGTCGGGCAGGGCGGCCTGCACACGGTTCCAGCTCGGCATGAAGGGCGTGGCATTCGGATTGTCGAGATAGACCTGGCCCGCCTCGATCAGGTTCGCCGCAAACAGCTCGACTGCCTGTTCCTCGCGATGCCGATCGGTGGTGAGCCCGTTCATCCGGGCATCGTGGTAATAGGTTTCCACCAGATCGAGAGCCGTCCTGTAATAGGTGGCCTTCAGCGTCCGGAAGGCGTCATTGCCGAACACGACCCCGTCGGTGGCGAGCTTGCGGTAGAGCGCCTTGGTGATGTCGATCGACATGCGTGACAGGCCCTTGGCCGCATCCTCAGGGGAGAGCGGCTGGTGCTTGTGGTCATAGGCGTCGGCAATGTCGACCTGGCAGATCGACTGGGTCGAGTAGTTGCGCCACATCTCCGAGAGGACCCCGATCTCCAGCCCCCAGTCCGAGGGAATGCGGATATCGGAGAGGATCTGGGTCTGCATGGCGAATTCGCCGGCGAGCGGATAGCGGAAGGCCTTGAGGAAGTCGATATAAGGGTGATGCCCGATCACCTTCTCGAGGCTCAGCAGCAGCGGCGTCACGAGCAGCCGCGTCACGCGACCGTTGAGCGAGCGGTCCGCAATGCGCGGATAATAGCCCTTGGAGAAGACGTATGGGAAACGCGGATTGGCGACGGGGTAGACGAGCCGCGCCAGCATGTCGCGCGAATAGGTGACAATATCGCAGTCATGCAGGGCAACCACGCCGGCCTGCCGGGCGGCCAACACATAACCCATGCAGAACCAGACATTGCGCCCCTTGCCGGGTTGGTCGGGCGAAAGGGCCTCTGCCTTCAGTTTCTCGTCGACGGCACGCAGCCGGGGCCCATCATGCCAGAGAATCGTATGCTTTTGCGGCAGTCGCGAGAAGTATTGCTTCGCATGCCGGAACTGCTGTTGATCGGCCTGGTCGAGCCCAATGACGATCTCGGAGATGTAGGGCGCCTGGGAAAGTTCGGAAACGATGTTTTCGAGGGCAGGGGCCTCGAGTTCGGAATAGAGCGACGGCAGGATCAGCGTGATCGGTCGCGAGGCGGAAAAGACGGTAAGCTCTTTCTCCATCCGCTCCAGCGATCGCTCCCTGAGATTGTGCAGGGTGGCAACCACGCCGTTCTGGTGAAAATCCGCCATATCTAATCCTTTCGTGATGAAGTCGGTTGCGGCCGACTCAGAGAAACCCCGTGGCAACGAGTTGGTGGATCATGATGTTCCAGCCCTCAGGGCCGGATTGTTCCGAGCGCAAAATGGCGCCCTCTGTCTCCCGCTCCGTGACTGGCAGGGCCTTGTGTGCGGGATTGGCGATGATGATGCCGCAATCGGCGGCTTGCAGCATTGCGAGATCGTTCGGCGCATCGCCAAGCGCGACCGTGCGGATCATCTCGCCGGCGCTGAGGCGCTGGTAATATACGACGACCTCGGCCATGCGCTCGGCCTTGGAGGTCTTGGGCATAAGAGTGAAGAAGCGTCCGCCCTGGACGGCGGTGAAGCCTTGCGCGTCAAGCAGCGCCATAAATGCCTGCCTCTGCACCTCGGTGCCGGTGAAGCGACCCGGCTCGGAAAAGAGCCGTTGGCGAGCAAGTTCGGCTGCGGGGAGTGGCAGCCCTGTCTCGGCCGCGACCCGCGCTGCGCTCCAGTCACCAAAGCCTTCGAAGCAGGTGGCGAGCTCTTTAGGTAATTCCCTAAGAAAAGAACGTAGGTCGTTGTAAGGACTCTGCAAATCCTCCCTGGAAAAGGCTGATTCCGTATCAAGTCCGACGACGCCCGCGCCGTTTTCGACGATCATCGGATGGGCAATACCGATCGCTTCCGCGATCGGCCGCATCTCTGCTTCTGTCTTGCTGCTGGCGAGAATGACGGGAATGCCGCGTGACGCCAGAAGATCAAGCGCCGGCCGCGCCGCCTCGAAGGAATAGCTGTCGTGGTCGAGCAGCGTTCCGTCGAGATCGGTGAAGACGAGCTTCATCAGCCCTTGGTCGCCAGATGCTGGCGTGAGGCGTAGAGCGCAATCGCCGCCGCATTGGAGACGTTGAGCGACTTGATGGCGCCGGGCATATCCAGGCGTGCCAGCGCCGACACCGTTTCACGCGTCTTCTGCCGCAAGCCCTTGCCTTCGGAACCGAGCACCAGCGCGATGCGGTCCCCGCTGAGCGCCTTTTCCATGGGGGCGGGGCCTTCCGAATCGAGACCGACCGAGAAGAAACCGAGCTTGTGCAACTCTCCCAGTGCATCCGAAAGGTTTGTGACCTGGATATAGGGGATGAGTTCCAGCGCGCCGGAAGCCGACTTCGCCATAACGCCCGATTCTGTTGGGCTGTGTCGCTGGGTGGTGATGACGGCACCCGCATCGAAGGCGACGGCCGAGCGCATGATCGCGCCGACATTGTGCGGGTCGGTCACCTGGTCGAGCACGAGGATCAGGGGGCTGTCTTTCAACGCTTCCAGTCGGCGCGGGGGAAGCGGACGGGTTTCCAGCATGACGCCCTGATGGATGGCTTCGGGACCAAGGATCTTGTCCAGATCCTGCGGCGTCACCGTCTCGAAGGGAATGCCGAGGTTTTCCACAGACGAGATCTCGAGCCTGACGAGCGCATTCTGTGTAGCCGAAAGCTTGATCAGCTTGCGCTTGGGATTGTCGAGCGCGGCGCGCACGGTGTGCAGTCCGTAGAGCAGGACCTGCTCGGGTGCGAGCTTTGGCGGCGTCCAGTCGGCATTGCTCTTGCGCGGCTTCTGCGGTCCGGGAGTGGGGATTTCGCCCCGCTCACGCTTGGCATCGCGCACCTGTCGGCGCAGCGTTGCATAATGGGTGTCGCGGGCGGTTTTTTCGGTTTTCGGATCTTTGGCCATGCGCCCTTATAGCGGCGAGCAGGGGACGGGCATAGACCCAGGCAGAAAATCCCCTGTGCGTCCGGGTATGTGTCTGGCCTATGAAACTTTTCGGAATTTTTCGTCAAACTTCGTGTTGACATGAGCCGGTTGGGCCGTCATATACCCGCCGCAGATCAGGGGGCGACGCACTCTGGTCTGGACTAGAAAGCTTGGTCGCCAGATCCGGACGAAAGAATGGAGAGATGCCCGAGTGGTTAAAGGGGACGGACTGTAAATCCGTTGGCTCAGCCTACGTTGGTTCAAATCCAACTCTCTCCACCATTCGTCCTCGGATCTGAAAATGCGGGTATAGCTCAATGGTAGAGCAGCAGCCTTCCAAGCTGAATACACGGGTTCGATTCCCGTTACCCGCTCCAGACACCTTCCGACCCTAACGTCTGAATTTCAAACGGTTTTCCAACTCTGCTTCGCCTTGCGTGAAGTGCATTGAACGCCTGCCGGATTCGGCTGTGGAAACCGTGCGTTTCGGCCTCCGGAAGGCTTGTCATTTAACGCTTGCGCATTGCGCATGAAAGCCTTAAACGGCGGGACCAAACCGGTTCGCCGGGGCAACCCCGTTTCGTTCACAGGAAGCATTCAAATGGCAAAGAGTAAGTTTGAGCGCAACAAGCCGCACGTCAACATCGGCACGATCGGCCACGTCGACCACGGCAAGACGTCTCTGACGGCAGCGATCACCAAGTATTTCGGTGAGTTCAAGGCCTATGACCAGATCGACGCCGCTCCGGAAGAAAAGGCGCGCGGCATCACCATCTCGACGGCACACGTCGAGTATGAGACGCCTGCCCGTCACTACGCGCACGTCGACTGCCCCGGCCACGCCGACTACGTTAAGAACATGATCACTGGTGCTGCGCAGATGGACGGCGCGATCCTGGTTTGCTCGGCCGCCGACGGCCCGATGCCGCAGACCCGCGAGCACATCCTGCTCGCCCGTCAGGTTGGCGTTCCCGCGATCGTTGTCTTCCTCAACAAGGTTGACCAGGTCGACGACGCCGAACTGCTCGAGCTCGTTGAACTCGAAGTTCGCGAACTTCTGTCGTCCTACGACTTCCCGGGCGACGACATCCCGGTCGTCAAGGGTTCGGCTCTGGCCGCTCTTGAAGATTCGAACAAGACGATCGGTGAAGACGCGATCCGCGAGCTGATGGCTCAGGTTGACGCCTACATCCCGACGCCTGAGCGTCCGATCGACCAGCCGTTCCTGATGCCGATCGAAGACGTGTTCTCGATCTCTGGCCGTGGTACGGTTGTGACGGGTCGCGTTGAGCGCGGTATCGTCAAGGTCGGCGAAGAAATCGAAATCGTCGGTATTCGTCCGACGACGAAGACGACCTGCACGGGCGTTGAAATGTTCCGCAAGCTGCTCGATCAGGGCCAGGCTGGCGACAACATCGGCGCACTTCTGCGTGGCGTTACCCGCGATGCGGTTGAGCGTGGCCAGATCCTGTGCAAGCCCGGCTCTGTCAAGCCGCACAAGAAGTTCATGGCAGAAGCCTACATCCTGACGAAGGAAGAAGGCGGTCGTCATACGCCGTTCTTCACCAACTATCGTCCGCAGTTCTACTTCCGCACGACGGACGTGACCGGCATCGTGTCGCTTCCGGAAGGCACGGAAATGGTTATGCCGGGCGACAACGTCACGGTTGAAGTCGAGCTGATCGTTCCGATCGCGATGGAAGAAAAGCTGCGCTTCGCTATCCGCGAAGGCGGCCGTACCGTCGGCGCCGGCATCGTCGCTTCGATCATCGAGTAATCGCTGATCTGATCGATCGATAGGAATAAAGAGGCCTCGCTGGAAACAGCGGGGCCTTTTTTTAATGCGTGGATGGAAACCGCGAGACCCGGAGGCAGTTCGTGCGATCAAGCCCGCTGCAGCAACTGGTCTTCGGCAAGTTGAAGAAGATCCGTCACCAGGTAGCCGTTGATCGTCAGGCCGGTCAGATCGCATTCGGCGATCGACGTGCCGGCGAGGCTGGCGAATCGGATTGTGCTGCCGTTCAGGTCGACATGCGTGAGGCTCGCTGCATGCATCACCACATTTTCCATGACCGCAGCATTCATCGCCACATTGCGGATCACCATCTGCTCGGCATTGGCATCGGTGATCAGGCTCCGGCCGAGGTCCACATTGCTGAACACGGCTTCCTTGAGCGAGACGTCGCTGAAGCGGGCTTCCGACAGGTCGGCATCGTCGAACTCGGAACCGGGCAGGGCGGCATTGCTGATACGGATCATGGATGTCCTCCGCGAAGGCAAGGGGTAAGTATCAGCCAAAGCCGAGAACATGGCAAGCGCCCGCCCGGCGCCACTCCCGGGCCCGCAACGTCAGGAAACTCCTGACATTCTCTCTGCATGGCTTCCATGCGCGTCTGCTACTTCTCGTCTGATTCGCGCTCAGTTACTTTTGAAACCATCCTGATTCGCCCAGGCCTGCCTTTGGCTGCGCCCTACATACCGGACGTATTGCCGATGGCCCGCAATCCTCTCGCTACCTGGTTGCTGATTTCGCTGCTCCTCTGGTCCTCGACGGCTGCGGCCGAGGAAGGCGCCTTTGTGTGGAATGCCACGGGGTCTGCCGACGATCTCGGCATCCGCACCGGTGTCGCCCTCGACATGCCCGGGCGCCCTCGGCTCGGGGCCGAATCGAATCTGCGCCGCGCGACCCCCACGAATTCCGGCACGTCTCACCCACCCATGCGCCTCTGGGGTGAGGTTGATCTGCGCAAGACTGCGGCAAACCCGGCCTCCGTCGGCCTCACGGTCGATCTCGTGAGCGGTGCAGCCCGCGCAGCTCTCCGCCAATCCCGCGCCCTCATGGACGAGGGCCCGGCGACGCTCTCGCTCGACCGCGCACTTGAAGCGGGACGCCGCCATGATGGTGACGCTGTGTTCGCCGCCCGCCAGAACCTCAAGCTTTTCTTCGGCGGGCTAGACACCACGGTGACCGGTGGTGTGGTGATGGACAGTGCGGCGCCATTTCATGCCGAACTGGCCGTCGAGAAACGCCTGCGGCCCGGTATCAAGCTGCGCGCGGTCATTTCCGATATCGCACACCAGCCTGCCGCGCGGGTTAATGCGCGCTTTGAGCGGCAGTGGTGAGCGATGCCTTTGACCGCTCTGGTGAAAAGCAGAAAAAAGACACTTGCCAATCCGGCGCGCCCGCCTTAAAGGGTGCTCCATGCCTCGGACGGGAGCGTTCCGGTTCGATGTAAGGCTTAGGGGTATAGCTCAGTTGGTAGAGCGGCGGTCTCCAAAACCGCAGGTCGTCGGTTCAAGCCCGGCTGCCCCTGCCAAGTCGCACGGCGCGCGTTATGCTGCGACGAGCAAGAAGATCTGGCAAAGCCGAAAGAGTGCTGGAGACGATTTCCCCTTGTGAAAAGGGGAATGGGTCTCTATGTAGGGTTCAAACAGACACGCGGTGCGTGGGGCTGACCAAGGTCGGCTTTACGCGCCGTAAATGCGTGGGCATTAAATGGCATCCAAGGGTAATCCATTCGCGTTTCTGCAGCAGGTACGCTCCGAGACGTCCAAGGTGACGTGGCCCTCGCGTCGCGAGACCACGATTTCGACGCTCATGGTCCTGGCGATGGTGTTTTTCGCTGCGCTGTTTTTCTTCGGCGCGGACCAGCTGATCAGCTGGTTGCTCGGCCTTGTGCTGAGCGTCGGCAATTAATCGGGCGGAGACGAACATGGCGGCACGTTGGTACATCGTCCACGCGTATTCAAATTTTGAGAAGAAGGTCGCGGAAGACATCGAGAACAAGGCGCGTCAGAAGGGCCTTGATCATCTCTTTGAAAAGATCCTCGTGCCGACCGAAAAGGTGGTCGAGGTTCGCCGCGGCCGCAAGGTGGATAGCGAGCGCAAGTTCTTCCCAGGCTACGTCATGGTGCGGGCGAACCTGACAGACGAAGCCTACCACCTGATCAAGAATACCCCGAAGGTCACGGGCTTCCTCGGTTCCGACAACAAGCCGGTTCCGATCCCGGATTTCGAGGCTGAGCGCATCCTGGGCCAGGTCCAGGAAGGCGTCGAGCGTCCGAAGTCCTCCGTTTCCTTCGAAATCGGCGAACAGGTTCGCGTGTCCGACGGTCCTTTCGCCTCCTTCAACGGGATCGTCCAGGACGTGGACGAAGAGCGCTCGCGCCTCAAGGTCGAGGTCTCGATCTTCGGTCGTGCGACCCCCGTCGAACTTGAATACGGTCAGGTCGAAAAGGTCTGATCGGAGAAGGGGAGGTAACTCCCCGACCCGCGTGGGAGGATGGCGGTCTCTTAAGCCGGACCGTCCAGACGCACCACGCAACCGCAGCCGCCAACTTTAAGTTGGCATACTGGATCGGGAAACCGGTCTGAAATGAAAGGCAGAGAGTAATGGCTAAGAAAGTTGCAGGCCAGCTCAAGCTCCAGGTCAAGGCAGGATCGGCAAACCCGTCCCCGCCAATCGGCCCGGCACTTGGTCAGCGTGGCATTAACATCATGGAATTCTGCAAGGCGTTCAATGCCGCCACGCAGGAAATGGAAAAGGGTATGCCGATCCCGGTCGTCATCACCTATTACCAGGACAAGTCCTTCACCTTCGCAATGAAGCAGCCGCCGGTTACCTACTGGCTGAAGAAGGAAGCAAAGATCACCTCCGGCTCGAAGACTCCGGGCAAGGGTGCGAAGGTCGGTACGATCACGAAGGCTCAGGTCCGCGCAATTGCCGAAGGCAAGATGAAGGATCTGAACGCTGCCGACATCGAAGGCGCAATGCTGATGGTTGAGGGCTCTGCCCGCTCCATGGGCCTGGAAGTGGTGGCTTGATCATGGCTAAGGTTGCAAAGCGTATCCAGAAGAGCCGCGAAGGCATCGATCCTACCAAGCTGATTGCCCTTTCGGATGCAATCGCTCTGGTCAAGGAGCGCGCCACCGCGAAGTTCGACGAAACCGTTGAAATCGCCATGAACCTCGGCGTCGATCCGCGTCACGCAGACCAGATGGTCCGCGGCGTGGTCAACCTGCCGAACGGCACCGGCCGCGACGTTCGCGTCGCCGTCTTCGCACGCGGCGCAAAGGCTGACGAAGCCAAGGCCGCCGGTGCAGACATCGTCGGCGCCGAAGACCTGCTGGAAATCGTCCAGGGCGGCAAGATCGATTTCGATCGCTGCATCGCCACCCCCGACATGATGCCGCTCGTCGGTCGCCTCGGTAAGGTTCTCGGCCCGCGCGGCATGATGCCGAACCCGAAGGTCGGCACCGTCACCATGGACGTCGCCGGTGCTGTCAAGGCATCCAAGGGCGGTGCCGTCGAGTTCCGCGTCGAGAAGGCTGGTATCATCCATGCCGGCATCGGCAAGGCATCTTTCGACGCCAAGGCTCTGGAAGAAAACATCAAGGCCTTCGCTGACGCCGTCATCAAGGCAAAGCCGGCTGGCGCCAAGGGTAACTACCTGAAGCGCGTTGCTCTCTCCTCGACCATGGGTCCGGGCGTTCGCATCGAGCCGTCGACGGTTACCGTCGGTTGAAATTCGACTGAAGCGTGAAGCTTCGGTCAAAACAGTTTCCGGCCTTTCGGGGCCGGAAATGTCTGGTGTCAAAACCAGGCACTCCTGTCCGAGATTGTGGGCGGCCTCAGGGCCTTAATATCTGCCTGCATGAGACGGGTAAGATCCGGTATTTAAACGTCTGATGACGTCTTGAAGTTCGGTTCGAGCCTTATTCGCCTTGTGGCTGGACGAATAGTCCATCCAGAGGGGACAGGATCCTCAAGCGTCGCTCGGGATCTGTGAAATGGATTCCTTGAGGCAAAGGCAAACCCGGTGGGGCCTGCAGGATTGCGGTCCCATTAACTGGAGACAGACAGTGGAAAGAGCGGAAAAACGCGAATTCGTCACAGAACTGAACGAAGTCTTCAAGGCTTCCGGTTCGGTTGTTGTGGCCCACTATGCTGGTGTCACGGTTGCGCAGATGAACGATTTTCGTTCGAAGATGCGCGCTGCTGGCGGCACCGTCAAAGTCGCGAAGAACCGCCTGGCCAAGATCGCTCTTCAGGGCACGGAAGCCGAAGGGATCACCGATCTCTTCAAGGGCCAGACGCTGATTGCATTCAGCGCTGATCCGATTGTGGCTCCGAAGGTCGTCATGGATTTCGCCAAGACCAACGACAAGATCGTTGTCCTCGGTGGCGCCATGGGAACAACCACCTTGTCCGCAGATGCAGTCAAGTCGCTTGCGACCCTGCCTTCGCTGGACGAACTGCGTGCAAAGCTGCTGGGTATGATTCAGACCCCGGCAACCCGCATCGCAGGCGTTGTGGCAGCACCGGCAGCTCAGCTTGCTCGCGTGTTTGCGGCCTATGCAAAGAAGGACGAAGCCGCGTAAGGCGGTTTTTCGCTGTTCATACCCTAACCCGTTCGTGTCGAACCGAACATCTATAAGGAAATAGTAACATGGCTGATCTCGCAAAGATCGTTGAAGACCTCTCCTCTCTCACCGTTCTGGAAGCCGCTGAGCTTTCCAAGCTGCTCGAAGAAAAGTGGGGCGTTTCGGCTGCTGCTCCTGTAGCCGTTGCTGCTGCTGGCGGTGGCGCTGCTGCTGCTCCGGCTGAAGAAGAAAAGACCGAATTCGACGTCATCCTGACGGATGCCGGCGCCAACAAGATCAACGTCATCAAGGAAGTCCGCGCCATCACCGGCCTGGGCCTCAAGGAAGCCAAGGATCTCGTCGAAGGCGCTCCGAAGGCTGTCAAGGAAGCCGTTTCCAAGGCTGAAGCTGCCGACCTCAAGAAGAAGCTTGAAGACGCCGGCGCTAAGGTCGACGTTAAGTAATATCGGAATGCGGCGGGAGAAGTTCCTTCTCCCGCCCGTTTCCTCCGAACATATTACCCAGGAACCGTATGAAAACGGTTCCTGGGTAATGGGTTCTCAAGAGGATGGTCTTGACCCGCGCGCCCGGCAAACCGGCCGGCCGTCCGGATCTCGAGACGAGATTGAGTGATCCATTTTTTGACGGAGCCGCCTGGCCAGCGGTCACCGTCTGTTGCAGGCCCGGGTGCAAACTGACAAGGAGCGACGATGGCTCAGACCCTTACCTTTAACGGTCGCAGGCGCGTACGCAAGTTTTTCGGAAAAATTCCAGAAGTCGCAGAAATGCCGAACCTCATCGAGGTTCAGAAGGCATCTTATGACCAGTTCCTCATGGTTGACGAGCCCAAGGGTGGCCGTCCCGACGAGGGGCTTAATGCCGTTTTCAAGTCCGTCTTCCCGATCACCGATTTCTCCGGTGCATCGATGCTGGAATTCGTCTCCTACGAATTCGAGCCGCCGAAGTTCGACGTCGACGAATGCCGCCAGCGCGACCTGACCTATGCCGCACCGCTCAAGGTCACGCTTCGCCTGATCGTGTTCGATATTGACGAGGATACGGGCGCACGCTCGATCAAGGACATCAAGGAACAGTCCGTCTACATGGGCGACATGCCCCTGATGACCAACAACGGTACCTTCATCGTCAACGGTACCGAACGCGTCATCGTATCCCAGATGCACCGTTCTCCGGGCGTCTTCTTCGACCATGACAAGGGCAAGTCCCACTCGTCGGGCAAGCTTCTGTTCGCTGCCCGCGTCATCCCCTATCGCGGTTCCTGGCTCGACATCGAGTTCGACGCCAAGGACATCGTGCATGCCCGTATCGACCGTCGCCGCAAGATCCCCGTGACCTCGCTGCTGATGGCGCTTGGCATGGACGGCGAAGAGATCCTGTCGACCTTCTACTCGAAGTCCGTCTATGAGCGTGACGGCAAGGGTTGGCGCTTCCCGTTCAACCCTGAGACCCTCAAGGGTGCGAAGGCCATCTCCGACCTCGTCGACGCCGACAGCGGCGAAGTTGTTGTCGAAGGCGGCAAGAAGCTGACCCCGCGTCTGCTGCGCCAGTTGACCGACAAGGGCCTGAAGTTCCTGAAGGCATCGGACGAAGACCTGTTTGGCAACTACCTTGCCGAAGACTTGGTCAACATGTCGACCGGTGAAATCTACATGGAAGCCGGCGCGGAGATCGATGAGAAGACGCTCCCGCAGATCCTCGATTCGGGCTTTGAAGAAATCCCGGTTCTCGGCATCGACCACATCAATGTCGGCGCCTACATCCGCAACACGCTCTCGGCCGACAAGAACGAGAACCGTCAGGATGCTCTGTTTGACATCTACCGCGTCATGCGTCCGGGTGAGCCGCCGACCATGGACTCGGCCGAGGCCATGTTCCAGTCGCTGTTCTTCGATGCAGAGCGTTACGACCTGTCGGCCGTCGGTCGCGTCAAGATGAACATGCGTCTCGACCTCGATTGCCCCGATACCGTCCGCGTTCTGCGCAAGGACGACATCCTGGCCGTGGTCAAGATGCTGGTCGAGCTGCGTGACGGCAAGGGCGAGATCGACGACATCGACAACCTCGGCAACCGTCGCGTTCGCTCCGTCGGCGAACTGATGGAAAACCAGTACCGTCTCGGCCTGCTCCGCATGGAGCGCGCGATCAAGGAACGCATGTCGTCGATCGAAATCGACACCGTCATGCCGCAGGACCTGATCAACGCCAAGCCGGCTGCTGCTGCCGTCCGCGAATTCTTCGGCTCCTCGCAGCTGTCGCAGTTCATGGACCAGGTGAACCCGCTTTCGGAAATCACCCACAAGCGCCGTCTTTCGGCTCTTGGACCGGGTGGTCTGACCCGCGAGCGCGCCGGCTTCGAAGTCCGCGACGTTCACCCGACCCACTACGGCCGTATCTGCCCGATTGAGACGCCGGAAGGCCCGAACATCGGTCTGATCAACTCGCTCGCAACCTTTGCCCGCGTCAACAAGTACGGCTTCATCGAAAGCCCGTACCGCAAGATCATCGACGGCAAGGTGACGAAGGACGTCGTCTATCTCTCCGCTATGGAAGAAGCGAAGTACTACGTCGCTCAGGCCAACTCTGAACTGACGGCCGATGGCCAGTTCGTCGAAGAGTTCGTCGTCTGCCGTCATGCTGGCGAAGTCATGCTGTCCCCGCGCGACACCATCAACCTGATGGACGTCTCGCCGAAGCAGCTGGTTTCGGTTGCTGCCGCTCTCATTCCGTTCCTCGAAAACGACGACGCCAACCGCGCTCTCATGGGCTCGAACATGCAGCGTCAGGCCGTGCCGCTTCTGCGTGCCGAAGCCCCGTTCGTCGGAACCGGCATGGAGCCGATCGTTGCTCGTGACTCCGGCGCTGCCATCGGTGCCCGTCGCGGTGGCGTGGTCGACCAGGTCGACGCGACCCGTATCGTTATCCGTGCCACGGAAGATCTCGATCCGTCCAAGTCGGGCGTCGACATTTACCGTCTGCAGAAGTTCCAGCGCTCCAACCAGAACACTTGCGTCAACCAGCGTCCGCTGGTCACCGTCGGTGACATTCTGAACAAGGGCGACATCATCGCGGACGGTCCGTCGACCGACCTCGGCGATCTGGCGCTCGGCCGCAACGCGCTCGTCGCGTTCATGCCCTGGAACGGCTACAACTATGAGGACTCGATCCTCATGTCGGAGCGCATCGTCTCGGAAGACGTCTTCACCTCGATCCACATCGAGGAATTCGAAGTCATGGCCCGCGACACCAAGCTTGGTCCGGAAGAAATCACGCGCGACATTCCGAACGTCTCGGAAGAAGCGCTGAAGAACCTCGACGAAGCCGGTATCGTCTACATCGGTGCGGAAGTTGCTCCTGGCGATATCCTGGTCGGCAAGATCACGCCCAAGGGCGAAAGCCCGATGACGCCGGAAGAAAAGCTTCTGCGCGCCATCTTCGGTGAAAAGGCTTCCGACGTTCGCGACACCTCCATGCGCATGCCGCCCGGCACGTTTGGTACCGTTGTCGAAGTTCGCGTCTTCAATCGCCACGGCGTTGAGAAGGACGAGCGCGCGATGGCCATCGAGCGCGAGGAAATCGAACGCCTCGCCAAGGACCGTGACGACGAGCAGGCGATCCTTGACCGTAACGTCTACGGCCGTCTGATCGATATGCTGCGTGGCCAGGTCTCGATTGCAGGTCCGAAGGGCTTCAAGAAGGGCGTCGAACTCACGAACGCCGTCGTCTCCGAATACCCCCGCTCGCAGTGGTGGATGTTTGCAGTCGAGGACGAAAAAGTGCAGGGCGAACTGGAAGCGCTCCGCGGCCAGTACGACGAATCCAAGTCGCGCCTTGAACAGCGCTTCATGGACAAGGTCGAAAAGGTCCAGCGCGGCGACGAAATGCCTCCGGGCGTCATGAAGATGGTCAAGGTCTTTGTCGCTGTGAAGCGCAAGATCCAGCCAGGCGACAAGATGGCCGGCCGTCACGGCAACAAGGGCGTCGTGTCGCGCATCGTACCGGTCGAGGACATGCCGTTCCTCGAAGACGGCACGCATGTCGACATCGTCTTGAACCCGCTCGGCGTTCCCTCGCGTATGAACGTCGGTCAGATCCTTGAAACCCACCTTGCCTGGGCTTGCGCCGGCATGGGCAAGAAGATCGGCCAGATGCTCGAGGACTATCGCAAGCACCTCGACATCACCGATCTGCGCAAGGAACTCACGGAGATCTACGAGTCGGAAGCGCATGACGAAGTGAAGCACTTCGACGACGACGCACTCGTCAAGCTCGCCGAAGAAGCCAAGCGCGGCGTATCCATCGCCACGCCGGTCTTCGACGGTGCGCATGAAAGCGACGTCTCCGAGATGCTGGTGCGTGCAGGTCTCAACCCGTCGGGTCAGTCGACCCTGTACGATGGTCGTACCGGTGAAGCTTTCGACCGTCAGGTCACCGTTGGCTACATGTACATGATCAAGCTGAACCACCTGGTCGACGACAAGATCCACGCTCGTTCGATCGGCCCGTACTCGCTCGTCACCCAGCAGCCGCTCGGTGGTAAGGCGCAGTTCGGCGGTCAGCGCTTCGGGGAAATGGAAGTCTGGGCGCTCGAAGCCTACGGTGCCGCATACACCCTGCAGGAAATGCTGACGGTGAAGTCGGACGACGTGGCCGGCCGTACCAAGGTCTATGAGGCGATCGTCCGTGGCGACGACACCTTCGAGGCCGGTATTCCGGAAAGCTTCAACGTTCTCGTCAAGGAAATGCGCTCTCTCGGCCTTTCCGTCGAACTCGAGAACTCGAAGCTCCTGACGGAAGACGGTCAGCTGCCGGACGCCGCCGAATAACGGTTTGACAAAGGCGTGCGAGGCTTCGGCCGCGCACGCCATTCCCTGATCGCCCCGAAGGCCAATATCGGGACGGGAAGGGGAGTTTCGCCGCATTTCGCGGTTATTGTCATTTCAGGGTCCGGAGCGGCATCCCGGGAATTCGCCGCCACCGCGACCCAATCGAGGGCTTTTTAGCCCCATCAAGGAGACAGGCATGAACCAAGAGGTCATGAACCTTTTCAACCCGACAGTGCCGGCCCAGCACTTCGACTCCATCCGGATCTCGATCGCGAGCCCGGAAAAGATTCTTTCCTGGTCTTACGGCGAGATCAAGAAGCCGGAAACCATCAACTACCGTACGTTCAAGCCCGAGCGTGACGGCCTTTTCTGTGCGCGTATCTTCGGACCGATCAAGGACTACGAGTGCCTGTGCGGCAAGTACAAGCGCATGAAGTACAAGGGCATCATCTGCGAAAAGTGCGGCGTCGAAGTCACGCTGTCGCGCGTTCGCCGCGAGCGCATGGGCCACATCGAGCTCGCAGCCCCGGTTGCCCACATCTGGTTCCTGAAGTCGCTGCCGTCGCGCATCTCCACGCTGCTGGACATGACGCTGAAGGATGTCGAGCGCGTTCTGTACTTCGAGAACTACATCGTGACTGAGCCGGGTCTGACCTCGCTCAAGGAAAACCAGCTGCTCTCTGAAGAAGAGTACATGATGGCCGTCGACGAGTTCGGCGAAGACCAGTTCACCGCCATGATCGGCGCTGAAGCCATCTACGAAATGCTGGCCTCGATGAATCTTGAGAAGATCGCTGGCGATCTGCGTGCTGATCTGGCTGAGACCACCTCGGATCTCAAGCAGAAGAAGCTGATGAAGCGCCTGAAGATCGTCGAGAACTTCATGGAGTCTGGCAACCGTCCTGAATGGATGATCATGAAGGTCGTTCCGGTGATCCCGCCGGACCTGCGCCCGCTCGTTCCGCTCGATGGCGGTCGTTTCGCGACGTCTGACCTTAACGACCTCTATCGTCGTGTCATCAACCGTAACAACCGTCTGAAGCGCCTGATCGAACTGCGCGCTCCGGGCATCATCATCCGCAACGAAAAGCGCATGCTGCAGGAATCTGTGGACGCGCTGTTCGACAACGGCCGTCGTGGCCGCGTCATCACCGGCGCCAACAAGCGTCCGCTGAAGTCGCTCTCCGACATGCTCAAGGGCAAGCAGGGTCGCTTCCGCCAGAACCTGCTCGGCAAGCGCGTCGACTATTCCGGTCGTTCCGTTATCGTGACGGGTCCGGAACTGAAGCTGCACCAGTGCGGTCTGCCGAAGAAGATGGCGCTCGAACTGTTCAAGCCGTTCATCTACGCGCGCCTCGACGCAAAGGGTTACTCCTCGACCGTCAAGCAGGCCAAGAAGCTGGTTGAAAAGGAAAAGCCGGAAGTCTGGGATATCCTCGACGAGGTCATCCGCGAGCATCCGGTTCTCTTGAACCGCGCACCGACGCTGCACCGCCTGGGCATCCAGGCCTTCGAACCGATCCTGGTCGAAGGCAAGGCCATCCAGCTGCACCCGCTCGTTTGCACGGCCTTCAACGCCGACTTCGATGGCGACCAGATGGCCGTTCACGTGCCGCTGTCGCTCGAAGCCCAGCTCGAAGCCCGCGTCCTGATGATGTCGACGAACAACATCCTGCACCCGGCCAACGGTCAGCCGATCATCGTGCCGTCGCAGGACATGGTTCTCGGCCTGTACTATCTGTCGATCCAGAACCAGAACGAGCCGGGCGAAGGCATGGCCTTCTCCGACATGGGCGAACTGCACCACGCTCTGGAAAACAAGGTCGTCACGCTGCACGCCAAGATCCGTGGCCGCTTCAAGACCGTCGACGCCGAGGGCAACCCGGTTTCGAAGATCTATGAAACCACGCCTGGCCGCATGATCATCGGCGAACTTCTGCCGAAGAACGTCAACGTACCCTTCGAGACCTGCAACCAGGAAATGACCAAGAAGAACATCTCTAAGATGATCGACACGGTCTACCGCCATTGCGGCCAGAAGGACACGGTCATCTTCTGCGACCGCATCATGCAGCTCGGCTTCACCCACGCCTGCAAGGCTGGCATCTCGTTCGGCAAGGACGACATGATCATCCCGGAAACCAAGGCGAAGATCGTTGGCGACACCGAAACGCTGGTCAAGGAATACGAGCAGCAGTACAACGACGGCCTGATCACCCAGGGCGAGAAGTACAACAAGGTCGTCGACGCCTGGGGCAAGGCCACTGAAAAGGTCGCCGAAGACATGATGGCCCGCATTAAGGCTGTCGAGTTCGATCCGGAAACCAACCGCCAGAAGCCGATGAACGCCATCTACATGATGTCGCACTCGGGTGCTCGTGGTTCACCGAACCAGATGCGTCAGCTGGGCGGCATGCGCGGCCTCATGGCCAAGCCGTCGGGTGAAATCATCGAGACACCGATCATCTCGAACTTCAAGGAAGGCCTGACCGTTAACGAGTACTTCAACTCGACCCACGGTGCCCGTAAGGGCCTCGCAGACACCGCTCTGAAGACCGCGAACTCCGGTTACCTGACCCGTCGTCTCGTCGACGTGGCCCAGGACTGCATCGTCAACCTCGTGGATTGCGGCACTGACAAGGGCCTCACCATGACGGCGATCGTTGACGCCGGTCAGGTCGTTGCCTCCATCGGTGCACGAGTTCTCGGCCGTACCGCCCTTGACGACATCGATCATCCGGTCACGGGTGAGCGTATCGTCAATGCTGGTCAGATGATCCTTGAGCCTGACGTCATCGAGATCGAAAAGGCTGGTATCCAGTCGATCCGCATTCGTTCGGCACTGACCTGCGAAGTTCAGACCGGCGTTTGCTCGATTTGCTACGGCCGCGACCTTGCACGTGGTACGCCCGTCAACATGGGCGAAGCCGTCGGCGTCATCGCTGCACAGTCGATCGGTGAGCCGGGTACCCAGCTGACCATGCGTACCTTCCACTTGGGCGGTACCGCGACCGTGGTCGACCAGTCGTTCCTGGAAGCCTCGTACGAAGGTACGGTGCAGATCAAGAACCGCAACATGCTGCGCAACTCCGATGGTACTCTTATCGCCATGGGCCGCAGCATGGCCGTCATGCTCCTCGACGAGCGTGGTGTCGAACGGTCTTCGCAGCGTGTGGCCTATGGTTCGAAGGTCTTCGTCGACGATGGCGACAAGGTGAAGCGCGGCCAGCGTCTGGCCGAGTGGGATCCGTACACACGCCCGATCATGACGGAAGTCGAGGGTATCGTGCATTTCGAGGACGTCGTCGACGGTATCTCGGTGCTCGAAGCCACCGACGAGTCGACCGGCATCACCAAGCGTCAGGTCATCGACTGGCGTTCGACGCCGCGCGGTACGGACCTCAAGCCGGCAATCGTCATCAAGGATGCCAGCGGCAATGTTCTGAAGGTGGCCCGTGGCGGAGAAGCCCGGTTCCAGCTCTCGGTCGAGGCGATCCTCTCGGTCGAGCCCGGTCAGAAGGTCTCCCAGGGTGACGTGCTTGCACGTTCGCCGCTGGAAAGTGCCAAGACCAAGGACATCACCGGTGGTCTACCGCGCGTTGCTGAACTGTTCGAAGCCCGTCGTCCGAAGGACCATGCCGTGATCGCTGAGATCGATGGTACGATCCGCCTCGGCCGCGACTACAAGAACAAGCGTCGCGTAATCATCGAGCCGGCTGAAGACGGTGTCGAGCCTGTCGAATACCTGATCCCGAAGGGCAAGCCCTTCCACCTTCAGGAAGGCGACTATATCGAAAAGGGTGACTACATCCTCGACGGTAACCCGGCTCCGCACGACATCCTGGCGATCAAGGGCGTCGAGGCACTTGCCTCGTACCTGGTCAACGAAATCCAGGAAGTCTATCGTCTGCAGGGCGTTGTGATCAACGACAAGCACATCGAGGTGATCGTTCGCCAGATGCTGCAGAAGGTCGAGATCACCGACGCGGGCGACAGCCACTACATCGTCGGTGACAACGTCGACCGCATTGAGCTCGATGACAACAACGACCGCCTGGTCGAAGAGGGCAAGAAGCCGGCATACGGCGATCCGGTCCTTCTCGGTATCACCAAGGCCTCGCTGCAGACGCCGTCGTTCATCTCGGCCGCATCCTTCCAGGAAACCACCAAGGTTCTCACGGAAGCTGCGATCGCCGGCAAGACCGACACGCTGCAGGGTCTGAAGGAAAACGTCATTGTCGGCCGTCTGATCCCGGCCGGTACCGGTGGTACCATGACGCAGATCCGCCGCATCGCCTCTTCGCGCGACGACCTCATCCTCGAGGAACGCAAGAAGGGCACGGGTGCAGACGTCGCAACGCCGATGCTGCAGAACCTCGCTGGCGAAAGCGCACCTGCCGCCGAGTAATCGGAAGCTGGTCCGTACTGAAACTAGGAAGACCGCCCGGAGCCATCTCCGGGCGGTCTTTTCATTCCGGCTCTTGGCCGGAGGATGGGCGTCAGCCGCGATTGGGCTGCCGTCGTCACGAGCATGCGTCCTGAAGCACGCAACGAAAAAGGCCGGTCAATGGACCGGCCTCTGGCTCTACGGCTGTGTGGACGTAATCTCAGGCGAAGCGGATGATCGCGACTTCGCCCTCAAGCGCGCCCTGATAGGCGGAGGCATGCGGCTCTTCGTCCGGCGCACCCGTGATCATGCCGATCTGGTCGAGATCGGCTTCCAGGAAGCCTTCTTCCGAGAGCGCGTTCAGCGTCAGTCGCACGGCCGTGTCATCGTCCGGGGCAGTCAGCATGACGTGCAGATCGATCGGCTGGCCGCCTTCGGTCTCATAAGCCTTGGCGATGACGATGAACACCATGGGCTCGTCGCGGTTGTTGTCATTGTCGGGGCTGGTGATCATGGCGCCTGGTCTTCCTGTTGTGGCGGAACGATTCTCTCGCCTCGGCCGATTCGACCAGACGGTAAGGGCGGTTGACCCTCTGTCTCTACCTATCTAGAAGTTTCGCGGCGCAAGCCAAGCCAAATCGTCTTCGCATCTCCGTTTTCCCGTGCGGAAACGCCCGGACTCCGGGCAAGACTCCCGGCCGGGCAGGGGGCTCAGGCCATTAATTGCGAGATGTGACTTGACGTTAAGGGGGGAAAACAGTAGTACCCCGGCCATCGGAGCCCATGTGAGACCGGGTTTTTCGGGACGACGCGTCCTGAAGTTCGTCTCAAACAGGTCTCCAAACGCACGTTGACGACACAAATGCTGCTCGCACGACGCACTCTTGCAGTGCGTCCTCTGTCTTTTGTGGTCCATCCGCGAAAACGGGTCGGGCCACATTTTGCGCATGAAGAAAACTGTGCGGCCGCCGCCGGAAACGGCAACCACCAGGGCCTGAGAGGGCTTGAGACTAGATTTTGCAAGGGATGGGTATATGCCTACCGTAAACCAGCTGATCCGCAAGCCGCGTCAGGCGCAGGTAAAGCGCAATAAGGTTCCTGCTCTGCAGGAAAACCCGCAGAAGCGCGGCGTTTGCACCCGCGTCTACACAACGACCCCGAAGAAGCCGAACTCGGCTCTCCGTAAGGTTGCCAAGATCCGCCTGACCAATGGCTTCGAAGTCATCGGCTACATTCCGGGTGAAGGTCACAACCTGCAGGAACACTCTGTCGTCATGATCCGTGGCGGCCGCGTCAAGGACTTGCCGGGTGTTCGTTACCACATCATCCGCGGCGTTCTCGACACCCAGGGCGTCAAGAACCGTAAGCAGCGCCGTTCGAAGTACGGTGCGAAGCGTCCGAAGTAAGCTTCGGTCCTTCATTCACAAGATACCGGCGCTGCGCGAGGTTCTCCGCGTGATGAAGCGTCCCTAACCGTTGAGAGACAAATAGTATGTCCCGTCGCCACAGTGCAGAAAAGCGCGAAATCAATCCGGACCCGAAGTTCGGTGATCTCGTCGTCACCAAGTTCATGAACGCCATCATGCTTCACGGCAAGAAGTCCGTCGCTGAAAGCATTGTCTACGGTGCCTTCGACGTCGTTCAGAACAAGGCCAAGGCTGAGCCGATCGCGATCTTCCATCAGGCGCTCGACAATGTCGCGCCGCATGTTGAAGTCCGTTCGCGCCGCGTTGGTGGTGCAACCTACCAGGTCCCGGTTGATGTTCGTCCGGAGCGCCGCCAGGCCCTCGCAATCCGTTGGCTGATCACTGCTGCTCGCAAGCGCAACGAGACCACCATGGTCGATCGTCTGTCTGGCGAACTCATGGACGCCGCCAACAACCGCGGTAGCGCCGTAAAGAAGCGTGAAGACACCCACAAGATGGCCGATGCAAACCGCGCCTTCTCGCATTACCGCTGGTAATCAACCGATCGAATATCGAAAGGCAGTCCGTTATGGCTCGCGAATATAAAATCGAAGACTACCGCAACTTCGGCATCATGGCGCACATTGACGCCGGCAAGACCACGACCACCGAGCGTATCCTTTACTACACCGGTAAGTCGCACAAGATCGGCGAAGTTCATGACGGCGCAGCCACCATGGACTGGATGGAGCAGGAGCAGGAGCGTGGCATCACGATCACCTCCGCTGCCACCACGACGTTCTGGAAGGGTCGCGACGGCAAGATGCGCCGCTTCAACATCATCGACACCCCCGGCCACGTTGACTTCACCATTGAAGTCGAGCGTTCGCTGCGCGTGCTCGACGGTGCCATCGCCCTTCTCGACGCCAATGCCGGTGTTGAGCCTCAGACCGAAACCGTCTGGCGTCAGGCTGAAAAGTACAACGTCCCGCGGATGATCTTCTGCAACAAGATGGACAAGACCGGTGCTGACTTCTACCGCTCGGTCGAGATGATCAAGACCCGTCTCGGTGCCACCGCAGTTGTCATGCAGCTCCCGATCGGCGCTGAGACCGAGTTCAAGGGCGTCGTGGATCTGATCGAGATGAACGCGCTCGTATGGCGCGACGAGTCGCTCGGTGCCGCCTGGGACGTTGTCGAGATCCCGGACGACCTGAAGGAAAAGGCTGAAGAATACCGCGAAAAGCTGATCGAGACGGTTGTCGAAATCGACGAGCAGGCGATGGAAGACTACTTGAACGGCATCATGCCGGACAATGAGAAGATCCGTTCGCTCGTTCGTCGCGGCACTATCGACGTCAAGTTCCACCCGATGTTCTGCGGCACTGCCTTCAAGAACAAGGGCGTTCAGCCGCTGCTCGACGCCGTCGTCGAGTATCTGCCGTCGCCGTTGGACATTCCCGCGATCAAGGGCATCGACTTCAAGACCGAAGCCGAAATCGAACGTCACGCTGACGACTCCGAGCCTTTGGCAATGCTGGCGTTCAAGATCATGAACGACCCCTTCGTCGGCTCGCTGACCTTCGCACGTATCTATTCGGGCAAGCTCGAAAAGGGCGTGTCGGTTATGAACACGGTCAAGGACAAGCGCGAGCGCGTCGGCCGCATGCTGCAGATGCACTCGAACAGCCGCGAAGACATCGAAGAAGCCTTCTCTGGCGACATCGTTGCACTGGCCGGCCTCAAGGAAACCACGACAGGCGACACGCTCTGCGATCCCCTGAAGCCGGTTATCCTCGAGCGCATGGAATTCCCCGAGCCGGTCATTCAGATTGCGATCGAGCCGAAGACCAAGGGCGACCAGGAAAAGATGGGCCTCGCGCTCAACCGTCTGGCTGCTGAAGATCCGTCGTTCCGCGTCAAGACTGACCAGGAGTCGGGCCAGACCATCATTGCCGGCATGGGTGAGCTTCACCTCGACATTCTCGTTGACCGCATGCGTCGCGAGTTCAAGGTTGAAGCAACCGTTGGTGCTCCGCAGGTTGCTTACCGCGAAACCATTACGCGTCAGCACGAAGAGGACTACACGCACAAGAAGCAGTCCGGTGGTACCGGTCAGTTCGCGCGCGTCAAGCTCGTCTTCGAACCGAACCCGGATGGCGAAGACTTCAAGTTCGAGTCCAAGATCGTCGGTGGTTCTGTTCCGAAGGAATACATCCCGGGCGTTCAGAAGGGTATCGAGAGCGTTCTGTCGTCTGGTCCGCTCGCAGGGTTCCCGATGCTTGGCGTCAAGGCCACCCTCATCGACGGTGCCTTCCACGATGTCGACTCCTCGGTTCTCGCCTTCGAAATCGCATCGCGTGCCTGCTTCCGTGAAGCTGCCAAGAAGGCTGGTGCACAGCTGCTCGAGCCGATGATGAAGGTCGAAGTGGTAACGCCTGAAGATTACGTCGGTGACGTGATCGGTGACCTGAACTCGCGTCGCGGTCAGATCCAGGGCCAGGAACAGCGTGGCATCGCGATCGTGATCAATGCTCACGTCCCGCTCGCCAACATGTTCAAGTACGTCGACAACCTGCGCTCCATGTCGCAGGGCCGCGCCCAGTACTCGATGACCTTCGATCACTACGCACCGGTCCCGTCGAACGTTGCTGCTGAAATCCAGGCAAAGTATTCCGGTCAGAAGTGACCGGGATACCCCGCCCGTCCAATTGAATTTGTGAATTTCCCCTGACGGGGACCAGAAAATGGAGAGCCGAAAATGGCAAAGAGTAAGTTTGAGCGCAACAAGCCGCACGTCAACATCGGCACGATCGGCCACGTCGACCACGGCAAGACGTCTCTGACGGCAGCGATCACCAAGTATTTCGGTGAGTTCAAGGCCTATGACCAGATCGACGCCGCTCCGGAAGAAAAGGCGCGCGGCATCACCATCTCGACGGCACACGTCGAGTATGAGACGCCTGCCCGTCACTACGCGCACGTCGACTGCCCCGGCCACGCCGACTACGTTAAGAACATGATCACTGGTGCTGCGCAGATGGACGGCGCGATCCTGGTTTGCTCGGCCGCCGACGGCCCGATGCCGCAGACCCGCGAGCACATCCTGCTCGCCCGTCAGGTTGGCGTTCCCGCGATCGTTGTCTTCCTCAACAAGGTTGACCAGGTCGACGACGCCGAACTGCTCGAGCTCGTTGAACTCGAAGTTCGCGAACTTCTGTCGTCCTACGACTTCCCGGGCGACGACATCCCGGTCGTCAAGGGTTCGGCTCTGGCCGCTCTTGAAGATTCGAACAAGACGATCGGTGAAGACGCGATCCGCGAGCTGATGGCTCAGGTTGACGCCTACATCCCGACGCCTGAGCGTCCGATCGACCAGCCGTTCCTGATGCCGATCGAAGACGTGTTCTCGATCTCTGGCCGTGGTACGGTTGTGACGGGTCGCGTTGAGCGCGGTATCGTCAAGGTCGGCGAAGAAATCGAAATCGTCGGTATTCGTCCGACGACGAAGACGACCTGCACGGGCGTTGAAATGTTCCGCAAGCTGCTCGATCAGGGCCAGGCTGGCGACAACATCGGCGCACTTCTGCGTGGCGTTACCCGCGATGCGGTTGAGCGTGGCCAGATCCTGTGCAAGCCCGGCTCTGTCAAGCCGCACAAGAAGTTCATGGCAGAAGCCTACATCCTGACGAAGGAAGAAGGCGGTCGTCATACGCCGTTCTTCACCAACTATCGTCCGCAGTTCTACTTCCGCACGACGGACGTGACCGGCATCGTGTCGCTTCCGGAAGGCACGGAAATGGTTATGCCGGGCGACAACGTCACGGTTGAAGTCGAGCTGATCGTTCCGATCGCGATGGAAGAAAAGCTGCGCTTCGCTATCCGCGAAGGCGGCCGTACCGTCGGCGCCGGCATCGTCGCTTCGATCATCGAGTAATCGATTGAGATGGCGGCCTCGGGCCTTGTGTCCGAGGCCGCTTTTCGTTTTCGTCTGCATCTTGGTGCAAGCCAGTCATGCAGACAGCGCGCATGTCGCCAATTCGTCCGGTTGGGCGCATTGACGAAGGGCCGATTGCGGTGTATGTCGCCGGCCACGATCAGAATCGTACGGTGATTTGCTCCGTATGGTTTTTAGCGCTGCAGATTCTAAGGCCTGGTGACGGGTCGAGTTCGGCAGGGCTCCTTATGACTAGAAAGAGTGACAGGGACACCCCGTGGTGTTGCTGTGATTTTGGAAAATTTGGGGCCGGCCAGTCATGGTAATTCACTGTCTCTGCGTATGCGGGACGCAAGAAAAGAAACAAGGACAAGTCGAATGAACGGCCAGAATATCCGCATCCGCCTCAAGGCGTTTGATCACCGGGTTCTCGATGCCTCCACGCGCGAGATCGTGCAGACGGCAAAGCGCACCGGTGCGAGCGTTCGCGGCCCGGTACCGCTCCCGACACGCATTGAAAAATTTACCGTCAACCGTTCGCCGCACGTCGACAAGAAGAGCCGCGAACAGTTCGAAATGCGCACGCATAAGCGCCTGCTCGACATCGTAGACCCGACCCCGCAGACCGTGGACGCGCTGATGAAGCTCGACCTGGCTGCCGGCGTTGACGTCGAGATCAAGCTCTAAGAAGAAATTCCGGCGAGAGCCGTAATAACAAGGAAGGTACGTGGCAAGACCTGCCAACGACTTCTCGAAACGGGAAACCCGATGGTTCGGAAGGGCCTGAGTGGAATCCTTAAACAAAGAGGAAAGGCCTGGATCACTTTTTCCCGGCCGCGACTCTCAAGAGGAATGAACCAATGCGTTCAGGTGTGATTGCACAGAAAGTGGGAATGACCCGCGTCTATAACGACGCCGGCGAACATATCCCGGTAACAGTTCTGCGTATGGATAACGTACAGGTCGTCGCTCAGCGCACGGCCGACAAGAACGGCTATGTAGCGCTTCAGCTCGGTGCCGGTACGTCGAAAGTCAAGAACACGACGAAGGGCCTTCGTGGTCACTTCGCAGCTGCGAGCGTTGAGCCCAAGGCCAAGCTCGTTGAATTCCGCGTTTCCGAAGACAACCTCATCGATGTCGGCGCACAGCTGACCGCGAGCCACTTTGAAGCCGGCCAGCTGGTCGACGTCACGGGCACGACGATCGGTAAGGGTTTCGCCGGTGCCATGAAGCGTCACAACTTCGGTGGTCTTCGTGCGACCCACGGTGTTTCCGTTTCGCACCGCTCGCATGGTTCGACCGGTTCGAACCAGGATCCGGGCAAGGTCTGGAAGGGCAAGCGCATGGCTGGTCACATGGGCCAGACGCGCGTCACCACCCAGAACCTCGAAGTCGTTTCGACCGATGAAGATCGTGGTCTTATCCTTGTGAAGGGCGCCGTTCCCGGTTCCAAGGGTTCCTGGATCATCGTCCGCGACGCCGTGAAGTCGGCGAAGTAAGGGAGCCAAGGACATGGAATTTAACGTCAAGACCCTCGAGGGCAAAGACGCCGGCAAGCTTTCTCTGTCGGACGAAATCTTTGGTCTGGATCCCCGCGAAGATCTGATCGCGCGCATGATCCGCTACCAGCTGGCCAAGAAGCGCCAGGGTACGCACAAGACCAAGGGCCGTTCGGAAGTTTCCCGCACCGGCTCCAAGATGTACAAGCAGAAGGGCACCGGTCGTGCTCGTCACCATTCGGCCCGCGCTCCGCAGTTCCGCGGCGGTGGTAAGGCACATGGTCCGGTTGTTCGCAGCCACGCCCATGACCTGCCGAAGAAGGTTCGTGCGCTCGCTCTGCGTCACGCCCTGTCTGCAAAGTTCAAGTCGGATGACGTGATCATCGTCGACAACCTGGTTGCGGCTGAAGCCAAGACCAAGCTGCTCGTCGGTAGCTTCGCCTCCCTCGGCCTCACTAATGCTCTCGTCATCGGCGGCGCCGAAATCGACAGCAACTTCAAGCTCGCCGCTTCGAACATCCCGAACATCGATGTTCTGCCGGTTCAGGGCATCAACGTTTATGACATCCTGCGCCGTGGCAAGCTCGTGCTTTCCAAGGCTGCTGTGGAAGCTCTGGAGGAGCGGTTCAAATGACGGATCTTCGCCATTATGACGTGATCGTATCTCCGTCGATCACGGAAAAGTCGACCATGGTGTCTGAGTTCAACCAGGTCGTCTTCAACGTCGCCAAGGGCGCCAGCAAGCCTGAAATCAAGGCTGCTGTCGAGGCTCTCTTCGGCGTCAAGGTTACTGCCGTCAATACGCTCGTCCGCAAGGGCAAGACCAAGCGTTTCCGCGGCTTCGCCGGCAAGCAGAAGGACGTCAAGAAGGCCGTCGTGACGCTCGCCGAAGGTCAGTCCATCGACGTGTCGACGGGCGTCTGAGGTAGGGAACAAGAACAATGGCATTGAAAAGCTACAATCCGACGACCCCCAGCCAGCGTCAGCTGGTCATCGTCGACCGCTCGGGCCTCTGGAAGGGCAAGCCGGTCAAGGCGCTGACGGAAGGTCTTTCGAAGAGCGGTGGCCGTAACAACTACGGTCGCATCACCGCTCGCTTCATCGGTGGTGGTCACAAGCGCACCTATCGTCTGGTTGACTTCAAGCGTCGCAAGTTCGACGTCGAAGGCACCGTCGAGCGGCTGGAATACGACCCGAACCGTTCGGCCTTCATCGCACTCATCAACTATGCTGATGGCGAGCAGGCCTACATCCTGGCACCGCAGCGCATCGCTGCCGGCGACAAGGTCATCGCGTCTGAAAAGGCCGTCGACGTAAAGCCCGGCAACACTATGCCGCTGCAGTACATCCCGGTCGGTTCGATCGTCCACAACGTCGAAATGAAGCCTGGTAAGGGCGGTCAGATTGCACGTTCGGCTGGCACCTACGTCCAGCTGGTCGGCCGCGACGCCGGCATGGCAATCCTGCGCCTGAACTCGGGTGAGCAGCGTCTGGTCCCGGGCTCCTGCCTGGCAACCATTGGCGCCGTTTCCAACCCGGACCACGGCAACACCAACGACGGCAAGGCCGGTCGTACCCGTTGGCGCGGCAAGACCCCGCACAACCGCGGTGTCGTCATGAACCCGGTCGACCACCCGCACGGTGGTGGTGAAGGCCGTACATCCGGTGGTCGTCACCCGGTTTCCCCGTGGGGCAAGCCGACCAAGGGCAAGCGGACTCGCTCGAACAAGTCGACCGACAAGTTCATCATGCGTTCGCGCCACCTGAAGAAGAAGTAAGAGAGGTAGTCTGAAATGGCTCGTTCAGTATGGAAAGGTCCGTTCGTTGACGGCTATCTTCTCAAGAAGGCTGAGAAGGTTCGTGAAGGCGGTCGTAGCGAAGTGATCAAGATGTGGAGCCGTCGCTCCACGATCCTGCCGCAGTTCGTCGGTCTCACCTTCGGCGTCTACAACGGCTCAAAGCATGTGCCCGTCTCGGTCAACGAAGACATGGTCGGTCACAAGTTCGGTGAATTCTCTCCGACCCGGACCTATTACGGTCACGGTGCGGACAAGAAGGCGAAGAGGAAGTAACGATGGGCAAGGCAAAAACCGAACGCCGGCTCAAGGACAACGAAGCGCAGGCAGTCGCCCGCACGATCCGTGTCAGCCCCCAGAAGCTCAACTTGGTTGCCGCGCTCATCCGCGGCAAGAAGGTCGAGCGCGCTCTCGCTGAGCTGGAATTCTCCCGAAAGCGTATCGCCGGAACCGTTCGCAAGACTCTCGAGTCTGCGATCGCCAACGCCGAGAACAACCATGATCTCGACGTCGACCAGCTGGTCGTCGCCGAGGCCTATGTTGGCAAGTCGATCACCATGAAGCGTTTCCACGCTCGTGGCCGCGGCCGCGCATCGCGCATCGAAAAGCCGTTCTCGCACCTCACCATCGTGGTGCGTGAAGTCGAAGCCAAAGGGGAGGCCGCATAATGGGTCAGAAAATCAATCCGATTGGCTTCCGCCTCGGGATCAATCGCACCTGGGATAGCCGTTGGTTCGCCGACAACGCCGAATACGGCAAGCTGCTCCACGAAGACCTGAAGATCCGCAAGTATCTGATGGACGAGCTGAAGCAGGCCGGCATTGCCAAGGTTGTCATCGAGCGTCCGCACAAGAAGTGCCGCGTCACGATCCACTCGGCTCGTCCGGGTCTGATCATCGGCAAGAAGGGTGCAGACATCGAGAAGCTTCGCAAGAAGATCTCGTCGATGACCAACTCGGAAACCCACCTCAACATCGTTGAAGTGCGCAAGCCGGAAGTCGACGCAACGCTCGTTGCTCAGTCGATCACCCAGCAGCTCGAGCGTCGTATTGCGTTCCGTCGCGCCATGAAGCGCGCCGTTCAGTCGGCCATGCGTCTCGGTGCCGAAGGCATCAAGATCACCTGCGCCGGCCGTCTCGGTGGTGCCGAAATCGCTCGTACCGAATGGTACCGCGAAGGTCGCGTTCCGCTCCACACCCTGCGTGCAGACATCGATTACGGTACGGCTGAAGCCGAAACCGCATACGGCATCTGCGGCGTGAAGGTCTGGATCTTCAAGGGCGAAATCCTCGAGCACGATCCGATGGCATCGGAACGCCGTGCGATGGAGGGCGATGCTCAGGGTCCCGCAAGCCGTGAACGCGGCGATCGTGGCGACCGTCGCCGCGAGAACGCTTGATTGAACGCTGGCGAAAGATAAGCTCGGAGAAGTAAGAAAATGTTGCAGCCAAAGCGTACAAAGTACCGCAAGCAGTTCAAGGGCCGCATCAAGGGCGTCGCCAAGGGCGGTTTTGATCTGGCATTCGGTGAATTCGGCCTTAAGGCTCTGGAACCGAACCGCGTGAACGCTCGCGAAATTGAAGCAGCCCGTCGTGCGATCACCCGCTACATGAAGCGTGCTGGTCGCGTGTGGATCCGCGTATTCCCTGACGTTCCGGTCACTGCCAAGCCGACCGAAGTTCGTATGGGTAAGGGTAAGGGTTCGGTCGAATACTGGGCATGCAAGGTCAAGCCCGGCCGTATCATGTTCGAGATCGACGGCGTATCGGAAGAGATCGCGCGCGAGGCTCTCCGCCTCGGTTCCGCCAAGCTCTCTGTCACGACGCGCTTCGTACAGCGCATTGCAGAGTGAGGATCAAGTCGATGAAAGCCGTAGACGTACGCGCCATGAGCGCCGACCAGCTGAACGACGAGCTTGCAAAGCTGAAGAAGGAGCAGTTCAACCTGCGCTTCCAGAAGGCCACCGGCCAGCTCGAGAAGTCTTCCCGTATTCAGGAAGTCCGTCGTGACATCGCACGCGTGAAAACCATTGCCCGCCAGAAGGCGGCAGAAGCCAAGGCCTAAGGACCGAGAAATATGCCGAAACGCATTCTGCAGGGCGTAGTTGTCAGCGATAAGAACGACAAGACTGTCGTTGTTCGCGTTGAGCGTCGATTCGCCCACCCGCTGCTTCAGAAGACCGTTCGCCGGTCCAAGAAGTACAAGGCACATGACGAAGCCAACCAGTACAAGACCGGTGACGTCGTTTCCATCCAGGAATGTGCACCGATCTCCAAGGACAAGCGCTGGACGGTAATTGCCGCCCAGGCTTAATTTACGGACTTACTGCGCAAGGGCTTGCACCTTGCGCAGAAATCTGTATGAAGCAGGCCACTGGCTGAGAACGCTCGGAATCGGGCGTTCTTTTGCTTTGAGCGCACGGAAGGTCCCGTATGGGAAACCACCCTGTATAGACCTTCCCGCGCACACCAGAAATTTATCATAAGCCGGAATAGGGGGCCTCGGCCCAACCGTTCGGGTTACAACAAGAAGGCGACCTGACATGATTCAGATGCAGACTAACCTCGACGTGGCGGATAATTCCGGCGCACGTCGTGTCATGTGCATCAAGGTGCTGGGCGGCTCCAAGCGCAAGTACGCTTCCATCGGCGACATCATCGTCGTTTCGATCAAGGAAGCGATCCCGCGCGGCCGCGTGAAGAAGGGTGACGTGATGAAGGCGGTTGTGGTTCGCACTGCCAAGGACATCCGTCGCGCCGACGGCAGCGTCATTCGATTCGATAACAACGCAGCCGTTCTTATCGACAACAAGAAAGAGCCGATCGGCACCCGTATCTTCGGACCGGTTCCGCGCGAACTTCGCGCCAAGAACCATATGAAGATCATCTCGCTGGCTCCAGAAGTACTGTAAGGAGCGGGAAGCGATGAACAAGATCCGCAAAGGCGACAGCGTTGTCGTACTCGCCGGCAAGGACAAGGGCCGTACTGGCGAAGTCCTGCAGGTTATGCCGAAGGAAGATCGCGCACTCGTGCGTGGTATCAACATGGTGAAGCGCCACCAGCGTCAGTCTCAGACGCAGGAAGCCGGCATCATCAACAAGGAAGCCTCCATTCACCTGTCCAACATTGCCATCGTCGGCAAGGACGGCAAGCCGACGCGCGTTGGTTTCTCCGTCGTCGACGGCAAGAAGGTGCGTGTAGCCAAGCGTTCGGGGGATGTGATCGATGGCTGAGTCCAAGTACGAGCCGCGGCTCAAGGCTGAATACGTTTCCCGCATTCGCGCAGCGATGCAGGAGCAGTTCTCCTACACCAATGACATGATGATCCCCAAGCTGGACAAGATCGTCATCAACATGGGTGTTGGCGAAGCCACTGCCGATTCGAAGAAGCCCTCCGTTGCAGCTGCCGACCTTGCCGCGATTGCTGGTCAGAAGCCGGTCATCACCAAGGCGCGCAACTCGATCGCGGGCTTCAAGGTTCGCGAATTCATGCCGATCGGTGCGAAGGTTACTCTTCGTGGCGCCCGCATGTATGAATTCCTGGACCGCCTGGTCAACATCGCGCTTCCGCGCGTTCGCGACTTCCGGGGCCTGAACCCGAAGAGCTTTGACGGCCGTGGCAACTTCGCCATGGGCATCAAGGAACACATTGTGTTCCCGGAGATCAACTACGACAAGGTTGATCAGATGTGGGGCATGGACATCATCGTTTGCACGACGGCGCCGACGGACGACGAAGCACGGGCTCTTTTGAAAGAGTTCAACTTCCCGTTCCGTACATAACCGTAACGACGAGCGTAGAAGAGGAACTTCCATATGGCGAAGACAAGCGCAGTTGAAAAGAACAAGCGCCGCCGCAAGATCGTCGCAAGCCAGGCCAACAAGCGGGCCGGTCTGAAGGCGATCATCATGAACCAGTCTCTTTCGATTGAAGAGCGGTTCAAGGCCACCCTGAGGCTGGCAGAACTGCCGCGCGATGGCTCCAAGACCCGAGTTCGTAACCGTTGCGAAGTCACCGGTCGTCCGCGTGCGTTCTATCGCAAGCTTGGAATGTCGCGTATCGCGCTTCGCGAGCTTGGCAACACCGGCAAGGTGCCGGGCGTTGTAAAGTCGAGCTGGTAAGGAGACGCCAATATGACGATGACTGATCCGTTGGGCGATATGCTCACCCGTATCCGGAATGGTGCCGCTCGCCGCAAGAGCTCTGTCACCACCCCGGCCTCCAAGCTCCGTGCCCGCGTTCTCGACGTTTTGCAGGCCGAAGGCTACATCCGTGGCTACAGCCAGGTCGATTACGACAATGGCAAGTCCGAGATCACGATCGAACTGAAGTACTACGAAGGTTCTTCGGTCATTCGCGAAATCGGTCGCGTATCCAAGCCGGGCCGCCGAGTTTATGTCTCGGTTAAGTCCATCCCGCAGGTCGCGAACGGCCTCGGCATCACCATCCTTTCGACTCCGAAGGGTGTGATGGCCGATCACCAGGCTCGCGAACAGAACGTTGGTGGTGAGGTACTCTGCTCCGTCTTCTAAGACGGGCAGGGGATCTCCATAGCGAACAGACAGGATAAAAACTATGTCTCGTATCGGTAAGAAGCCCGTTCCGGTTCCGGCTGGTGTGACCGCCTCTGTCGAAGGCCAGAAGGTCTCCGTCAAGGGCCCGAAGGGTGAACTTTTCTTCGTCGCAAACGACGAAATCTCCGTGAAGCTCGAAGACAACGCTGTTGTCGTTCAGCCGAACAACGACTCCAAGGATGCTCGTTCGAAGTGGGGCATGTCCCGCACGATGATCGAAAACATCCTGAAGGGTGTTAAGGACGGTTACGAGCGTAAGCTCGAAATCAACGGCGTTGGTTACCGTGCGACGCTTCAGGGCAAGAACCTGCAGCTGGCACTCGGCTTTAGCCATGATGTCGTCTATGAGCCGCCGGTTGGCATCTCGATTGCTGTTCCGAAGCCGACCGAAATCATCGTGTCCGGCATCAACAAGCAGCAGGTCGGCCAGGTTGCCGCCGAGATCCGCGAATATCGCGGTCCGGAGCCCTACAAGGGCAAGGGCGTCAAGTATGCCGAAGAGCGGATCGTCCGCAAAGAAGGCAAGAAGAAGTAAGGATCGCGCGAAATGGCAAGCAGAAAAGAAGCACTTGTTCGCCGTGCGAACCGCGTACGGCGTCAGATCAAGGCGGTGGCAAATGGCCGTCCGCGTCTGTCGGTACATCGCTCTTCGAAGAACATCTACGCTCAGATCATCGACGACGTCGCTGGCAAGACCCTTGCCGCTGCTTCGACCCTCGATGGCGGCTTGAAGGCCGAGCTCAAGACTGGCGCCGACATCGCAGCAGCTGCTGCCGTTGGCAAGCTGGTTGCAGAGCGGGCCGTCAAGGCTGGCGTGAACGAAGTTGTCTTCGACCGTGGCGCCTTCATCTATCACGGCCGCATCAAGGCTCTCGCCGAAGCGGCTCGTGAAGGTGGTCTGACCTTCTAAGACTGAATTTCCACCCGGGCTTACGTCCGGGTGGATTTCCGGCTTCATGCCGGTCACACCGGATTCCACCTTGCACCCAAGCGGGCAGGGGGAACTATGCGTAATCTGCCGATTGCACCCGGAAAAGAAAAAGGAAAAGGACAATGGCACAAGAAAAGCGTGGTTCGCGCGATGATCGCCAGAACCGTGAAGAGCGCGATAGCGAGTTTGTCGACAAGCTGGTCGCCATCAACCGCGTCGCCAAGGTAGTTAAGGGCGGCCGTCGCTTCGGCTTCGCAGCCCTCGTCGTCGTTGGCGACCAGAAGGGCCGTGTAGGTTTCGGTCATGGCAAGGCACGTGAAGTGCCGGAAGCCATCCGCAAAGCGACTGAAGCTGCCAAGCGCGACTTGATCTTCGTTCCCCTGCGTGACGGCCGTACGCTGCATCACGACGTCAATGGCCGCCACGGCGCCGGCAAGGTTCTGCTGCGCTCCGCTAAGGCTGGTACCGGCATCATCGCCGGTGGTCCGATGCGCGCCGTGTTCGAAACGCTCGGCATGTCGGACGTCGTCGCCAAGTCGACCGGTTCGTCGAACCCCTACAACATGGTTCGTGCAACGTTTGACGCCCTGAAGGCTCAGGTGCATCCGAAGGATGTGGCAGCTCAGCGTGGCCTCAAGTATGCTACGCTCCAGGCTCGCCGCGCTGCCTCCGGCAACGCAGCTGAAGAATAAGAGGAGTCTGATCCATGGCCAAGGCTACGAAGAAGACTGAAGCAAAGACGATCACGGTCGAGCAGATCGGTTCGCCTATTCGCCGTCCGGCTGTCCAGCGCGCAACGCTGGTTGGTCTGGGCCTCAACAAGATGCACCGGGTCCGCACCCTGGAAGATACGCCTTCCGTTCGTGGCATGATCCGTGCTGTCCAGCATCTCGTTCGCGTCGTCGACGAGAAGTGAGACGGGGGAAGTCATCATGAAACTGAATGAAATCAAAGACAACGAAGGCTCTTCCAAGGAGCGTATCCGCGTAGGTCGCGGTATCGGTTCCGGCAAAGGCAAGACCGGTGGTCGCGGCGTCAAGGGTCAGAAGGCTCGTTCGGGCGTTGCCATCAACGGCTTCGAAGGCGGTCAGATGCCCATCTACCGCCGCCTGCCGAAGCGCGGCTTCAACAACATCTTCGCATCGGAATACGTTACCGTTTCTCTCGGCCGTATTCAGACCGCGATCGATGCTGGCAAGCTCGACGCCAAGGCAACGGTTGATGCCGCTTCGCTCAAGGCAGCCGGTGTGATCCGCCGCGTCAAGGACGGCGTTCGCGTCCTGTCCGACGGCGAGTTGAAGGCAAAGATCACGATCGAAGCCGCCGGCGCCTCCAAGGCCGCTGTCGAGAAGATCGAAAAGGCTGGCGCTTCCATCAAGCTGCTCGAAGCAGCCAAGGAAGCCGCTGAATAAGTGACAGACAATCGCCCGGGGTGCTTCACACCGGGCGATTTTGCTCCCATATGTGAGCCTCACGATCCCAGGACGGAATCGACGTCGTTTCGTCTTCCGGGTTATCTGGAAAACAAGTGTGTGAGGCATGCGGTTGTTCGCAACTTCTCCCGCGCCCTGTTTTCTGAAAAACAGTTTGAACGAATAGCCTCCGGCTTCGACGGAATACCGTCTCCGGTTTAGGTTTGCGGAGAATTCTATGGCTTCTGCAGCGGAACAACTGGCCTCGAACCTCAACTTCTCGACTTTCGCCAAGGCGGAAGATCTCAAGAAGCGTCTGTGGTTCACCCTGGCCGCATTGCTGGTTTATCGCCTCGGCACGCATATTCCGCTGCCCGGCCTCAACCCGGAGGCATATGCCGCGGCCTTCCAGGGCCAGTCCGGTGGTATCCTCGGTCTCTTTAACATGTTTGCCGGTGGCGCCGTCGAGCGCATGGCGATCTTCGCGCTGGGCATCATGCCCTACATCTCCGCGTCGATCATCGTGCAGCTGATGACGTCGGTTGTGCCCTCCCTTGAGCAGCTCAAGAAAGAGGGCGAGCAGGGCCGCAAGATCATCAACCAGTATACTCGCTACGGCACCGTGCTTCTCGGTACCCTTCAGGCCTACGGTATCGCCGTTGGCCTCGAGACAGGGCAGGGCATTGTCGCCGATCCGGGCTGGTTCTTCCGTGTTTCGACGGTTTTGACGCTGCTTGGCGGCACCATGTTCCTGATGTGGCTCGGTGAGCAGATCACCTCGCGCGGCATCGGCAACGGTATCTCGCTGATCATCTTCGCCGGCATCGCTGCCGGACTGCCTGCCGCTGTCGCCCAAACGCTTGAACTCGGTCGCACGGGCGCGCTGTCCACCCTGATGATTCTCACTGTCATCGTCGTGGCCATCGCCGTCATCGCGCTGATCGTCTTCGTCGAGCGTGCCCAGCGCCGTCTTCTGATCCAGTATCCGAAGCGCCAGGTCGGCAACCGCATGTTCCAGGGCGACACCTCGCACCTGCCGCTGAAGCTGAACACCGCAGGCGTCATTCCGGCGATTTTTGCCTCGTCGCTGCTGCTCCTGCCGGCCACCGCCGCTGGCTTCTCCGGCAACAGCCAGCTTCCGGGCTGGGCGACGACGGTGATCGCGGCTCTGCAGCACGGTCATCCGGTCTATATGATGCTCTACGGAGCTCTGATCGCTTTCTTCGCCTTCTTCTACACGGCCATCGTCTTCAACCCGAAGGATACGGCTGACAATCTGAAGAAGCATGGCGGCTTCATCCCGGGTATCCGCCCGGGTGAGCGCACCGCAGAGTACATCGACTACGTGCTGACCCGTATTACGGTCGTTGGCGCCGCCTACCTCGTCTTCGTCTGTGTCCTGCCCGAAATCCTCATCGCACGCACCGGGATCCCATTAGCCCTTGGTGGTACTTCGCTTTTGATTGTTGTCAGCGTGACCCTTGATACTGTAGCACAGGTTCAGGGACATCTGATCGCCCAGCAATATGAGGGCCTGATCAAGAAGTCGAAGTTGCGTGGAGGAAAGAGGGGACGATGAGACTGATTCTGTTAGGACCGCCGGGCGCGGGTAAGGGGACCCAAGCCCAGCGGATCGTGGAGAAGCACGGCATTCCGCAGCTTTCCACCGGTGACATGCTTCGTGCCGCGGTTTCCGCCGGTACGGAGGTCGGGAAACGCGCCAAGGCTGTCATGGACGCCGGCAAGCTTGTTTCCGACGATATCGTCATCGCCATCGTCTCCGAGCGCATTGATGCGCCCGACTGTGCCAATGGCTTCATTCTCGATGGCTTTCCCCGGACGCTCGTCCAGGCGGATGCCACCGAGGCGATGCTCAAGGGCAAGGACCTCGATCTCTCGGCAGTCGTTGAGATTCGCGTCGATGACGAGATCCTCGCGGATCGAATCGCCGGTCGCTACACCTGTGCCAACTGTGGCGCCGGTTATCACGACGAGAACCTGAAGCCGAAGGTGGATGGCGTCTGCGACAAGTGTGGTTCGACTCATTTCAAGCGTCGTCCTGACGACAACCGTGATACGGTCCGCACCCGCTTGCAGGCCTATTACAAGGAGACATCGCCGCTGATCGGCTATTACCACGCTAAGGGTAAGCTGCATTCGGTCGACGGCATGGGTGAGATCGATGCCGTCACCGGCGAGATCGAGGCCATTCTCGCCAAGCTCTAGAGGCTGGCAGTCCTAAGAATCTTCGCGGGGCCGGTTGCTTTCGGCAACCGATTCCGCTAAAGACCGCGCCAACTCGCGACATGACTGCGATCGGCGCGTTCTTCCAAAACGCTGGGAGACCGGGTTCGATCGTTTTGGTTTGTCGAGAACCCGAATTGTAATTGCGGTCCCTTTGGGCCGTGTAACGAGACACCACTTGCCGGATGGCAACTGGAAGCAAGGAGAATAGGCGTGGCACGTATCGCTGGCGTCAACATCCCGACTGCGAAGCGCGTTGTTATCGCGCTGACCTATATTCACGGGATTGGACCGAAGTTCGCATCGGAAATCATGGAGAAGGTCGGTCTTCCGGCCGACAAGCGCGTTCATCAGCTGACCGACGCTGAAGTTCTTCAGATCCGCGAAACCATCGACCGCGACTACCAGGTCGAAGGCGACCTGCGTCGCGATACCGCGATGAACATCAAGCGTCTGATGGACCTTGGCTGCTACCGTGGCCTGCGCCATCGTCGTGGTCTCCCGGTTCGCGGTCAGCGCACGCACACCAACGCCCGCACCCGCAAGGGTCCGGCGAAGGCGATCGCTGGTAAGAAGAAGTAATTTTTCGCGGCATTCGGAAAAGGGCAGTGGGCGTCGGGGTGACCTGATGCCCACTGCCTTCATCCTGTTGCCGCGATTGGTGTAGCCGCTGGCATTACGGCGGTGCTTAGATCAACTGAAAGGAAGACCATGGCCAAGGAAGCCACACGCGTTCGCCGTCGCGAACGCAAAAACATCTCGTCGGGCGTTGCTCACGTCAACTCGACCTTCAACAACACGATGATCACCATCACCGACGCACAGGGCAACGCGATTGCCTGGTCGTCTGCTGGTGCCAAGGGCTTCAAGGGTTCGCGTAAGTCGACTCCGTTTGCTGCCCAGATCGCTGCTGAAGACTGCGCCAAGAAGGCTCAGGAACACGGCATGAAGACGCTGGAAGTTGAAGTTTGCGGTCCGGGCTCCGGTCGTGAATCCGCTCTGCGCGCCCTCCAGGCTGCCGGCTTCATGATCACGTCCATCCGCGACGTGACCCCGATCCCGCACAATGGCTGCCGTCCGCGCAAGAAGCGTCGCGTCTAATCATTCTTCGTTTTGCCGGGCAGGCGTATTCGCCTTCCCGGTGCTTCTCATATTCGGCCGTCACGATTGAATGGTGATGGCGAACGGAAGGTAAAATCATGATTCAGAAGAATTGGCAGGAACTGATCAAGCCGAACAAGGTGGAATTCTCCTCCTCCGGCCGCACCAAGGCGACGCTCGTCGCCGAGCCGCTTGAGCGTGGCTTCGGCCTGACGCTCGGCAACGCTCTGCGTCGCGTTCTCCTGTCGTCGCTTCGTGGTGCAGCCGTCACGGCTGTCCAGATCGACGGCGTTCTGCACGAGTTCTCGTCTATCCCGGGCGTTCGCGAAGATGTCACCGACATCGTCCTGAACATCAAGGAAATCGCCATCAAGATGGACGGCGACGATGCCAAGCGCATGGTTGTCCGTAAGCAGGGTCCGGGCGTTGTAACCGCCGGTGACATCCAGACGGTCGGCGACATTGAGATCCTGAACCCCAACCACGTGATCTGCACCCTCGACGAGGGCGCTGAAATCCGCATGGAGTTCACGGTCAACAACGGCAAGGGCTACGTGCCTGCCGAGCGCAACCGCGCAGAAGATGCACCGATCGGTCTTATCCCGGTCGACAGCCTCTACTCGCCGGTCAAGAAGGTGTCCTACAAGGTCGAAAACACCCGTGAGGGCCAGGTTCTCGACTATGACAAGCTGCTGATGACCATCGAAACCGATGGCTCCGTCACCGGTGAGGACGCTGTCGCTTTCGCGGCCCGCATTCTTCAGGACCAGCTCGGCGTATTCGTCAACTTCGACGAACCGCAGAAGGAAGCCGAAGAGGAAGCCGTCACCGAGCTCGCCTTCAACCCGGCTCTGCTCAAGAAGGTTGATGAACTCGAATTGTCTGTCCGCTCGGCGAACTGCCTGAAGAACGACAACATCGTGTACATCGGCGATCTGATCCAGAAGACCGAAGCAGAGATGCTGCGCACGCCGAACTTTGGTCGCAAGTCGCTGAACGAAATCAAGGAAGTTCTCGCTTCCATGGGTCTGCACCTCGGTATGGAAGTACCGGCATGGCCGCCCGAGAACATCGAAGATCTCGCAAAGCGTTACGAAGACCAATATTAATAACAGTGAAGGCAGCCTCTAAGCCTGCCTTTCCCCGTCAAACTGCGGGCGAATGCCCGTATGTGTCAGGAAACGGCAGCCTCTGAGACAGAGCCTGCACTCAAAGGAGAATAGCAATGCGCCACCAGAAAGCCGGCCGCAAGCTGAACCGTACCGCCAGCCACCGTAAGGCGATGTTCGCCAACATGGCTGCTTCGCTCATCACCCATGAGCAGATCGTCACCACGCTCCCGAAGGCGAAGGAAATTCGCCCGATCGTCGAGAAGCTGGTCACCCTCGGCAAGCGCGGCGACCTGCACGCTCGTCGTCAGGCCATCTCGCAGATCAAGGACGTTGATGCCGTCCGGAAGCTGTTCGACGCCATCGCAACGCGTTACGCCACCCGCAACGGCGGCTACCTGCGTATCATGAAGGCCGGTTTCCGCCAGGGCGACAATGCCGCCATGGCTGTGATCGAATTCGTCGAACGCGACGTTGATGCCAAGGGCGCAGCCGACAAGGCCCGCGTCGCCGCCGAAGCCGAAGCTGAAGCAGCGTAAGTTTCCTCCCGTAAGGGAAGGATGAAAAAGCCGGGTGAGCGATCACCCGGCTTTTTGCGTTGAGGTGGCACGTCGTCCCATCTACCAGACCTGACGCACGCTTGGGGTTCCGTCGATGTCCGTGTCCACGCGCACGATGCCCCCATCCAGTCCCGGAAGGTGCAGGCTGCAAGCGGACGGGTAGAATGCTGAGGACGTATAGACGAAGCTCACCGTGCCATTGCTGACGTCGATGTTTCTGAGCTGGTAATCGCTGTTTGTCAGAAATTCATGGACCTTCGCAAGAGATCCACCGTGCGTTTTGCCATAGGCGCTGATGGCCTCCTTGCTCGCGATCTCATTGCGGGCCTCGGCGCAGCTCATCTTATCCGCGCCGGCTGGACCAATCGAAGGGGCGATAACGAGATAGGCGATGGCACAGTTCATTAGGATGGAGAGAGTCAGCACGGCATTCTTGAACATCGAGCTTCCACCTTCCATTGCAGATCGGCAATCATTGCCCGTCTTTCAGCTCTCTAGCCAGTCGCCTGATGATTTTGCCTGTCGGTGCTCGGATCGTTCGCAAGCTGCGCGCGCCGCAGGAGAAAGGCGCGCTCCGTGGCATTGATGCTGAGACCCCCGGCCTTCTCAAACTCCAGGCGCGCCTCCGACATCCGTCCCAGTCGCATCAGAAAGTCGCCCTTCGCCGCATAGAGCGCCGCGTAACCGGCCAGCTGCGGCTCTGCCTCGATCTCCGCCAGCAGCGCCAGTCCCGTCTTTGGTCCAAACGCCATCGCATGCGCCACCGCCCGATTCAGCGCCACGACGGGCGAGGGGAACCGCTCCAACAGCCGGTCATAGAGCGCGGCGCTCCGACCCCAGTCGGTATCCTCAAACCGCGGCGCCCGCGCATGCACGGCTGCGAGCGCTGCCTGCAGCGCATAAACCCCTTCATCACCGCCGAGCCGCTTTGCGGTCGCCAACCCATCAAGCCCGCGCTGGATGAGCAACCTGTCCCAGAGGCGCCGGTTTTGCGTTTCCAGCGTATTAGCACTGCCATCCGGTCCGATCCGCGCCTTGAAGCGCGAGGCCTGCAGCTCCATGAGGGCCAGCAGCCCATGCGCTTCAGGCTCTTCTGGCGCGAGCCCCACCAGAATGCGCCCCAGTCGCATGGCCTCATTACACAGCTGCGGCCGTATCAGATCCTCGCCTGAGCTTGACGCATAACCCTCGTTGAAGATCAGGTAGATGACTTCCAGCACCGAGGCGAGACGAGCATCGCGCTCTTCGCCGATAGGCACCTCGAAGGCGACTTCACTCTCCCGCAGCACCTTTTTCGCCCGAACGATCCGCTGCGCCACTGTCGTTTCCTGCGTAAGAAAGGCCCGGGCGATCTCCTCCGTCGCCAGCCCGGCGATGACCTTCAGCGTCAGCGCCGTGCGCTGGTCGCGGGAGAGCTGCGGATGGCAGGCGGTGAAGATCAGCGACAACCGCTCGTCGCCTATCTCGTCATCAAGTGCGGCCTCGATGGCAGCCTGTTCGTCCGCCCTGCCGGTCTCGATGTCATGGGCAAGCGACGCTTCGTGCCGGGCCATCATTCGGCGCCGCCGCCACAGGTCAACGGCCCGTCGCTTGGCAGTCGTCATCAGCCATCCACCCGGGTTGGGCGGCGTACCGGATGCGGGCCAGGTCGCGAGTGCCGCCACAAGCGCTTCCTGCGCCAGATCCTCGGCGAGGCTCAGATCGCGGACATGTCTTGCGAGCCCGGCGACCAGCCGGACCCGCTCCATACGATAGATCCTCTCGATGTCCGGGGGCGCCAGCGCCTGGCTGTCTGCATCCACCGCCCCCGACTGTCCGTCTCGTGTCATGATCCCGAGTATGGACGCGGCTTCAGTCCGGTCAACCGCGGTCATCGTGTCAGGCGTCGACACCAGTCGTGTCGCCACCGGCAGCCGCCGGGTCCATCCAGAAGATCTCCCAGACATGCCCGTCCGGATCCTCCACTGAGCGGCTCCACATGAAGCCGTGATCCTGCGGCGGGTTCGGATCGGCCCGTCCACCGGCAGCACTCGCTGCCCCCACAACCCGGTCGACATCCGCATGCGCCTCGACAGTCAGCGCCAGAAGCGTCTGGCTGGTCGTCTTGGCGTCTGCAATCGGACGGCTGGTGAAGGTCCGGTAGAAGTCATGCGTCAGGATCATCACGCCGATCGTCTCGGTCAGCATCATGCAGACAGCATTGTCGTTCGAGAATTGCGGGTTCTTCGTCGCCCCCAGCGCCTCGTAGAAACCGGTCGAGGCAGCAAGGTCCGTCACCGGCAGGTTGATGAAGATCATCTTGTTCATGATGGCTCAGCCCTTCGACTTCTGCTGAGCCGCAAGTCCTTCCGCCGCGCGGTCATGGCTCGCCTGTCCCTCGGGGGAGGCGACATCGGCGAAATCTTCCATCTCGTAGAACGGCCGGATCTCGATCTCGCTCGGTGTCATCATCGGATTCGGGCAACGTTTGACCCAGGCAACGGCCTCGTCCATGTCCTTGACCTCCCAGATCCAGTAGCCGGCAACCAGCTCCCGGGTCTCGGCAAAGGGCCCGTCAATCACCCGGCGGTCCGGCCCGTCGAAGGCAATCCGCTTGCCCGTCTTTGAGGGCTTCAAGCCGTCGCCCGAGAGCATGATGCCGGCCTGCACCAGTTCCTCGTTGAACTTGCCCATGGCCTCGAACAATTCGGGCGGCGGCATGATGCCTTCTTCGCTGTCTTCAGTCGCCTTCACCATCACCATGACACGCATGTCTTCACTCCTCTCGTTGTCAAGACCGCCCTTGCGATCCTGCTCCCCCAAACGAATGAGCTAAACCCATTTCGACACGACATGCGAAAAAAATCTGTCGCGGTCTGTGTCGGTCACTTTGGAATGTGGATCGTCGCGCGAATATGCTTGAGCGAGGCAACGATCGTAAACGTCATCATCACCAGCAGCGTCCAGGAACTCCACTTGCCCAGATGCACCGTCGACCAGGCGCCCAGCTGGTTCGGATAGTGCCAGATCGCAAAGAAGGTCGAGATGTTCTCGGCCACCCAGATGAAGAAGCCGATCAGGATGAAGGCAAGCAGCATCGGCATCTGCCGGTCGCGGTCGAAGGGCCGGTAGATGACGGTGGTGCGCGCATAGAGCCCGATGGCAAGCGCTGCCAGATACCAGCGATAATCGCCGATATAATGATGGGTGAAGAAGTTGAGGTAGATCGCGACAGCCACGCCGATTGCCATCCAGTAGGGCGGGTGATGGCGGATGCGCACATCAAGCAGGCGCCAGGCCTGGATGATGTAGCTGCCGACGGCGGCATACATGAAGCCGGAGAACAAGGGCACGCCGAGCAGCTTCGTATAGGCGAAGTCCTGATAGGTCCAAGACGGATTGGCACCGGCGGTCTTGAAGGCTTCGAGCGCGAAACCAACCACGTGGAAGAGGCAGATCGCCTTCAGCTCGTCCATCGTCTCGAGTTTGGTCCAGACCATCCAGATCTGGATGGCAAGCGCGATGATCAGCAGGACGTCATAGCGCGGAATACCGAAGAGACCGGCGCGCGGTACAGCAAAGATCGAGATGAAGAACAGGCCGGCAAACAGACAGGCCCGCGCCTCCTTGATGCCGAACATGACGAACTCGACGGCGAATCGCCGGATGCCGGTCAATTGCGGATGCGGAGCATTGTCGATCAGTCGCCGATCCAGCGCGCTCAGCAGATCCTTGCGCCCCTCTGCCACCAGTGTCATTTGCCAGCCCCGCTGTTGCATTCCGTTGCAACCTCAGTACTAAGCGCTGATGGACGAAATCAAGGCAAGGATGTCACAACGCATGCGCCGGCTGGGGATAGCGCTTGCCATCATCGCGTGTGGCGTGGCTTTGAGGCTCGGCGGCTATGAGATCGGCCTGCCGTATTTTCTGGTGAAATACGGTGGTTCGACGCTCTGGGGCGGCATGGTCTTCTTCCTCTTCGCCACCCTGTTGCCCCGCCAGCCCCTCGGTCGCCTGGCGATCCTGTCCGTCGTGGCGGCGACCCTCATCGAATTCACCCGGCTCTATCACACACCCTGGCTCGATGAATTCCGCCTGACATTGGCGGGCGCTCTCCTGCTCGGGCGCATCTTCTCCTGGTGGAACATTGTCGCCTATGCCGTCGGCATTGTGATCGCTGGCCTGCTCGAGAACCGCCATTTGGCCCGCGTCAGCAGGCTGCCTGGCTAACGCGCGGCTCTAGATGCGTGTGGTCAGGTCGATCAGCCACTCCGGCGAGTTTTCCAACATCCAGATCTCGATTGTCTTGTCGAAGCCCGAAACCACGAGTGCGCCTGTGATGATCAGCAGCCCGCCCATCAGGCTCTTCCCCGCCTGACCCAGCGTCAGCAGACGTTGACGCGACCGCGCAAGCGCCTCGCGAGACAACACGCCGATCAGGAGCAGCGGCAGAGCCGCACCGAGACCGAAGGCGACCATGGTCGTCGTCACCTGCAGCAGGTTCTCGCCACGGGACGCCATCAAAGAGGCAGCCCCCAGAGTAGGCCCGACACAGGGGCTCCAGACGGCGCCAAGAAGCAGGCCGACCAGAAACTGCCCCTTGAGACCCTTGTCGTCGACCTGGCCGAAGCGTGACTGCGACCAGGCCGCGACCGGTCCGGCGGCGGCAGCCACCCGGTGCTGAGCGATCGGCACGATGAGAACCGCGCCGAACAGGATCATGATGATGCCGGCCACCATCCGGAAGACAGTGAAGTCGAGGCCGACCGAGAAGCCGACCAGCGCGACGAAGAGGCCGATCGTCACGAAGGAAAGCGTCAGCCCCGCCGCAAGCGCGACGGGTCCGTAGCGATGACGGTTGATCGCTGTTCCCAGAACAATCGGAATGAGCGGCAGTGTGCAGGGATTGAGAAGGGACAGCACGCCCGCGAGAAAGGCAAGCAGAGCGCTGCCCAGCATGGCATCATTGTCCCAGGGTCGAGGCGAAGAGCTGTTCGACCGAGGCCGGGTTCGTATCCGCGACACTGCGGCCCGTCTCGTCTGCACCCTTGAACGCAATCAGCGTCGAGCGGTTCTGTGCCCCAAGACTGCGCATCTCGTCCTTTTGCTTGTCGTAGTCGAGCTTCAGGACGAGGACGTCCTTGAATTCCGGCTTGGCCGCCAGCGTGTCGATGATCTTGGTCTGGGCCCGGCAGGTGCTGCACCAACTGGCTGTGACGTCGACGACCACCGATTTACCCTCCGCTTTGGCAGCTTCGAGGGCCGAAGCTTGGAAGGGCGCGATCTCGAGGGCACTGGCAACACCAGCCGTGGCGAGCATCACGGCACCCGCAAGCGCCGCACTCCATGTCTTTCGAAGGCTTCTCATCGGACTCACCCCTTGTTTGTCGATTGTCGAAAAAGCTGTCAGGCCCGCGTCGCCGCCATGCGCTTGGCCCGCCGCCGCTCCATGATCTTCGGCCGCACCAGCCGGTAACCGAGCAGTAGGATCGTGACCGTGATATAGAAGGCCGCCTCTGGATCGATCACCTTCAGCGACAGTGCATAATGCAGGATCGCCACGAGCAGGATCGGATAGGTCAGCTTGTGCAGTCTGTTCCAACGCGGACCGAGCCTTCGGATCGACCACTGGTTGGAGGTCAGCGCCAGCGGAATCAGCATCAAAAGTCCCGCCATGCCGAGCATGATGTAGGGACGCTTCAGGATGTCGCCGGCGATCGACGACAGGATGAGCCCCCGGTCGAGCGTCAGGTACACGGCAAAATGCGCCAGCACGTAATAGAACGCCAATAGCCCAAGCGCGCGCCGATAGGCGATCAGATTGATCCCGAACAGATCCCGCAATGGCGTGACCGCAAGCCCGAGGCAGAGGAAACGGAAGGCCCAGAGCCCCAGCAGATGCTCGAAGGCGCGCACGGGATCGGCGCCCAGGCCGCCATAGATCCCGAGATAGAAGGCATAGAGCCCCGGCATCAGCCCTATGGCATAGAGCGCCCAGATGGCCGCCGGCTTGTAGCGGGCGGGCAGGGCCGGGAGTGCGAGCGTGGCCATCAGTAGAACTTTGTCAGGTCCATGCCGTCATAGAGACTTGCGACCTCGTCGGCATAGCCGTTGAACGGCAGGGTATCGATGCGCGCTCCGCCGAACAGGCCGTCGGCCTCGCCGATCCGCCGCTCGGTCGCCTGGCTCCAGCGCGGATGATCGACGGCCGGATTGACGTTGGCGTAGAAGCCGTATTCCGACGGCTGAAGCAGGTTCCAGGTCGACGCCGGCTCCTCTTCCGTCAGCGTGATCTTGACGATCGACTTGATGCCCTTGAAGCCGTATTTCCACGGCACGACGAGCCTGATTGGCGCACCGTTCTGGTTTGGCAGCGTCTCGCCGTAAAGACCGGTCGCAAGGATCGCCAGCGGATGGCGAGCCTCATCGAGGCGAAGGCCCTCGCGATAGGGCCATTCCAGCGCCTGGAAGATGCCGGCCTGGCCCTGCATCTCCTCAGGCCTCACAAGCGTCTCGAACGCCACATATTTCGCCGAACCCAGAGGCTCGACCCGGTCGAGCAAGGCCGAGATCGGGAAGCCGATCCACGGAATCACCATCGACCAGGCTTCTACGCAGCGCATCCGGTAGACGCGCTCTTCCATTGGAATCTCGCTCATGATCGTTTCGATGTCGATCACCTGTGGCTTGGCGACCAGTCCGCCCACTTCGATCGTCCAGGGCCGCGTCGTCAGAGACCCTGCATTGCGCGCCGGATCTTCCTTGCCCGTGCCGAACTCATAGAAGTTGTTGTAGGTAGTCACGTCCTCTTTCGAGGTCAGCTTCTCGTCGAGCTTGTAGATGCTGGGTTTGGCGGCCAGTGGCGCCGCCAGGGCTGGTGCCCCGAGCCCGGCCGCGGCGAGCCCGCCGGCCGCCACACCCATGAAATGTCGTCGCTTGAGATAGAGCGACTTTGGCGTGATCTCGGAACTTGCAATCTTCGGCGGATGGTAGACCGGCATGGCAGACCTCTTGAGGCTTTCTCTGTCACTCTAAAATAGAAGACGGGAGCATAGAGACCAGAGTTTCATCATCTGGAAAAGAAGTCCGACAGGAACAATTTCGTGTAGGTCCGCGCAGGCAGGCGCGTGTAAGGATCGGCGTCGTTCGCCGACACGCGTCAGCCGCACCAGTTCTGCTTGTGCCCTTCCCATCGATGGGCGATGCCGCGTGCAATCATATTGTCGCCGACGGAGCGTCCGTCCTGCAGGACCACCCGAAGCTTTCGGCCATACCGATCGGTGTCGCGACGCTCCCGGCGCTCCATAACGAGATCGCCGCCATTGAGGGCATCAAGCAGCGCGACCTGTGCCTCGAGCCCGAGCGCGCGTTCCCGCTCGCAGGCAGGGCGCCCGATCTCCGGCGTGTTGATATCCGAGATCCGGTATTTCACCGCCCGGTACCAGAAGGTGTCGCCGTCGACGACGCAGTTGATCCGCTGCGCCCCAGCGCAGGTGACGAAGCGGCCCTCGATTGGCTCCGAATGGGGGGCGACTGCGCCGGTTATGGCGTAGTCGATCAGCTTGTTCGATGCCGGGACGACAAGATAGGAATAGGGAAGCTTTTCGAAATGAATGGCGGCCAGCACCGCAAGGCAGGCCATCATCAGGATGCGGCGCATCCGATAGAGTGCCTTGAACGGGTTCCAGCGCGGCGCAGGCTCGGGATTGAGCTTCTGGCGAGCATCTTTCAGCAGAATCACGCGGGCAGGTTTCCGGGTCATCATGACTCCCCTTTCCGCGGTAAACTCTAATAAACACATCTTGCCGCAGGCTTAAGCCGATCACTCAAATGCGAACGAAGTCGCACGCTCCGTGAGCCCAAGGCGTACCGATTTGCCCTTGGATGCTAGTGACAGGTGAGGGGACATGGCTTAGACCAGTTCCAAAATGGCCGCCTTGCCTTGGCGCCGAGGGTGCAGGCATGGCGGCGAACAAGCCATCGAGGTGACACCCATGCCCGTCTATCGTTCGAGAACCACCACCCACGGCCGCAACATGGCCGGTGCCCGCGGCCTCTGGCGCGCGACCGGCATGAAGGACGGCGATTTCGGCAAGCCGATCATCGCGGTCGTCAACTCCTTTACCCAGTTCGTGCCCGGCCACGTCCACCTGAAGGACCTCGGCCAGCTCGTCGCCCGTGAAATCGAAGCCGCCGGCGGCGTTGCCAAGGAATTCAACACCATCGCCGTCGATGACGGCATCGCCATGGGCCATGACGGCATGCTCTATTCGCTGCCGTCGCGCGAGATCATCTCCGACTCGGTCGAATACATGGTCAACGCCCACTGCGCCGACGCCATGGTCTGCATCTCCAACTGCGACAAGATCACGCCCGGCATGCTGTCGGCCGCCATGCGCCTCAACATTCCCGCCGTCTTCGTCTCCGGTGGCCCGATGGAGGCCGGCAAGGCGATCCTGCAGGGCCGCAAGGTCGCACTTGATCTTGTCGATGCCATGGTTGCCGCGGCCGACGACAGCATCTCCGATGCCGATGTCGATGAGATCGAAAAGGCCGCCTGTCCGACCTGCGGCTCCTGCTCCGGCATGTTCACCGCCAATTCGATGAACTGCTTGACCGAAGCCCTTGGCCTGTCGCTGCCCGGTAACGGCTCGACGCTCGCAACCCATGCCGACCGCAAGCGCCTCTTCGTCGAAGCCGGCCACCTGATCGTCGACATCACCCGCCGCTATTATGAACAGAACGACGAAAGCGTTCTGCCGCGCAACGTTGCCTCAAAGCAGGCTTTTGAAAACGCCATGGCGCTCGACATTGCCATGGGCGGCTCGACCAATACGGTCCTGCACATCCTGGCGGCTGCCCATGAAGGCGGAATCGATTTCACCATGGACGACATCGATCGCCTGTCGCGCAAGGTGCCCTGCCTGTCGAAGGTTGCCCCTGCCAAGCAGGACGTGCACATGGAAGACGTCCACCGCGCCGGCGGCATCATGCGCATCCTCGGCGAACTCGATCGCGGCGGCCTGATCAACCGCGATTGCCCGACCGTGCATGCCGAAACCCTCGGCCATGCCATCGACCGCTGGGACATCACCCGCACCAATTCCGAAACCGTGCGCGAATTCTTCAAGGCCGCCCCCGGTGGCGTGCGCACCACCCAGGCCTTCTCGCAGGCCTCGCGCTGGGACGATCTCGACACCGACGGCGAAAAGGGCGTCATCCGTTCCGTCGAACATCCCTTCTCAAAGGATGGCGGTCTCGCCGTTCTCAAGGGCAACATCGCGCTCGACGGCTGCATCGTAAAGACCGCCGGCGTCGATGAATCGATCCTGAAATTCTCTGGTCCCGCCCGCGTCTTCGAAAGCCAGGATGCCTCGGTGAAGGCGATCCTGTCGAACGAGGTCAAGGCCGGCGACGTCGTCGTCATCCGTTATGAAGGCCCCAAGGGCGGCCCCGGCATGCAGGAAATGCTCTATCCGACGAGCTATCTGAAGTCGAAGGGCCTCGGCAAGGTTTGCGCCCTGATTACCGACGGCCGCTTCTCTGGCGGTACCTCCGGCCTCTCGATCGGTCACGCATCGCCGGAAGCAGCTCAGGGCGGCGCGATCGGTCTCGTCCGCGAGGGCGACATCATCGACATCGACATCCCCAACCGCACGATCAACCTCGTCGTCGACCCGGCAGAGCTTGAACGTCGCCGCGCCGAACAGGACGCCAAGGGCTGGTTCCCCGAAGAAAAGCGCAAGCGCAACGTCACGACCGCGCTGAAGGCCTACGCCGCCTTCGCCTCGTCCGCCGACAAGGGCGCCGTGCGTCAGTTGCCGGAATAAGCTTCAACGGCCCTGCTACCTGCAAAATCAAAGACCCGCCGGATCGCTCCGGCGGGTCTTTTTCATTCCTGTTTGTCTGTGAACTCTAATCCCGCCAGGACGCATCTTCCTTATCCAGGCACGATTTCAGATAGGCGAAATGCTTCTCCGCCATGCCGCGATAGGGGATCCAGCCGTCTGACGTACCTTGCGCTATCTCGTCCGACAGCACCGCGAGCGGCTTGCCGGTCGAGAGCGCCAGCACCATCGTCTGGGCTGCCTTCTCGAAGAAATAGAGATCCTCAAACGCATCCGCCACCGTCTCGCCGGCAACCGACACGCCGTGATTGCCCATGACCAGAACCGACTTGCCGCGTATCATCTCGACAAGCCGCTCGCCTTCTTCCGCCGCATCGGCGATCCCGCCGAAGTCGAGGTCGTAGCCGATCCGACCGAAAAAACGTGCCGTGTTGTTGTCGAGCGGCAGAAGCGTCGGGTCCTTGAGGCAGGAAAGCGCCACCGCATAGGGCGAATGGCAATGCAGGATCACGCGTGCCTCCGGCAGCATCCGGTGCAGCGTGCCATGTACGGTCCAGGCTGAAGGGTCGGGGGCATTCGGTCGGTTCATCACATCGGGATCGTCGGCATCGAGCAGCAGCAGATCGCTCGCCTTGATCGTCGCAAAATGCTGCCAGCGCGCATTGAGAAGGAACTTGCGCCCATTCGCCGAGACCGCCGCGCTGAAATGATTGCCGACCGACTCGCTCCAGCCAAAGCGATGGCAGAGCCGGAAGGCAGCGGCGAGATCCTGACGCAGCGTGGTCAGCGCCGCATCGTCGAGCATATCGTTTCCGGAAGCTGCGATATTCATGTCTTGAACCGTCCTTCCGTCGTCAGCGCGCGGTAGGTCGAGCGCATTTCCTCGCGATCGGCATAACAGCCGCGCAGATAGCGATCGCCGCTGGTCGCCGAATAGGCCATGCGGCCATGCACGATGCGGTGGTTGTCGAACACCATGCAGTCACCCGCCTTCATCAGGAAGCGCATCATGAACTTGTCGTCCTGCAGCATCTTCCCGAAGCGACAGAAGGCCGGGTAATAATCGTCGAGCACGGTCTGCGGCAGATCGAACATGTCGGCCATGTGCTGGCTGATCGTCAGCCCCGAGACCTCGCCATGTTTGTCGAGCTCGATCACCCGCTGCCGCGAGCGCATGTCGTAGGTGTCGTGCTCGCAGAAGAACGGAATGTCGATTTCCGACAAGAGCTTGAACCCCTCGGGATCAATCTCTCTGTAAGCATTCGCCACCGCCACACCGTCCGAATAGATGCTCATGCCGCCTTCGACGGTATTGGCCCGGCAGTGCAGGAACTGGATGCCCGGCGCATGCTCCTCGGCCGGCGTGTCGGTATGCAGCTCCAGCGCCTTTGCCGTATAGGCCGTGTTCGTCGGGTTGATATGCGTCTTCACGTCGAAATATTCGCCGAAGAAGGTCGGTCGCACATGGCCCATGAGCTTGACCGTCTCGGTCAGCCCCTCGTGGCTGTCAGGCATGTCCGTCACGATCGTCAGCCCCTCGACGATCATCGCCTCCAGCCATTCCGCCACCTTCTTCGGATCGCGCATCAGCTCCGGCTGCGAGAAGCGGGGGATCTCGGGATAGTGGTCGCTGAACCAGGCCTTGCGCGGCAGGTCGGCCGGGTCGGGCCGATGTTTGCCCTCGGTATAGAGCGCCAGCAGCGACAGCGGAAAGCGCGACACATGGTTCTCGCCCGCCCAGCGGATCACCAGCATCCCGTCCTCGATCCCGGCGCTATCGGCACGGGGTGCCGCTGACAGGTGGAAGATGTCGAAGCTGCGCTCGCGCGTTGCGCTGTCGAAGGAGGAGGGGCAATTGTCTCGCAGCCAGTAGTAATTGAAATAGGCCTGCCCACCCTCGGAAAGCGGCAGGTGAAGCCCCTTATCAGCCAGCGTGACGGCCCCGGTCGCTACATGCATGTTCACAGCGGTTTTCCTTAAGTCTGGATGGCGGAGATGGGGATCTGATTTGACGATCATCATCCGTCTTTGCATGCGAGACCAGAGCGATTATGCTTATGCTGAGTTAAGCTGGAGGTTAAGTTGAGCCGTCTGCCACCCTTGCGCCTTCTGACCACGTTCGAGGCCGTCGCCCGGCTCGGCTCCATGCGCGAGGCAGCAAGCGCCTTGAACGTCACCCAGCCCGCCGTGACACAGGCCCTGAAAGCGCTGGAAGATCATGTCGGCGCCATCCTGATCGATCGCTCTACCCGCCCGGCCAGGCTCACCGAACCCGGCCAGCAACTCGCCCGCGCCACCCGCGATGGCCTCGACCTGATTGCCGATACGATCGAGGAGATCCGCACCAGCACCGGCCTCGAGGATCAGCGCCTCACCGTTGCCTGCACCATGGGTTTTGCCACCCACTGGCTGATGCCGCGCTTGAGCGATTTCTACGCCGGCCATCCCGGCTTCTTCGTCAACGTCCAGGTCCCGCCCACCGACTTGCCGCAGATGTGGCCCGGCACCGACCTCGTCCTACGTTACGGTCGCGGCACCTGGACCGACGGTGAGACGCTGCGCCTGTTCGACGAGACCGTATGCCCCGTCGGCCGCCCGGCTCTGGTCGAAAGCCTTCTCGCAAACGGCGAGGGGCTGGACGCTGCCCCGCTGATCCATGTCCGCACAGTGGAAGCGCGCCACTGGGAAGGTTGGACCGACTATCTCGCCCGCCGCGACCTGCCCAAACCGCGCGGCCCGTCCCACATCTTCGACAACTACGTCCAGGCCGTCCAGGCAGCCCTCGACGGCCGCGGCCTGATGCTCGGCTGGCGCTCGATCACCGATACCCTCGTCGCTGACGGCAGTCTGAAACCCTGGCCCGATGGCGCCCTCGACCTCGGCACCGCCTATTTCGCCACGGTCGCACCGGCGGCTACGAAACGCCCGGCGGTCAGGGCTTTCGTGGCATGGTTGGGGGAGGGGTCGGAGGGCGGTGCGACGAGAGGTGAAGAGGATAGGGAGTTAGGCAAATAGAAAAATAGCCGATCGACAGGTTCCGGAGGTATGCGTCACGGAGCCGGCTGCGTTTCCCGAAAACTGTCCAGCGCCGTTATCCTTTGCCACCAATCACCGAGGTTGCGGTGTTCCGCAAACATCTCGCGAAATTCCTTGACCTCGAGCGCATAGTCGATCATCGGCGCCAGATAGAGATCCGCCAGCGTCAGCCTGTCTCCACACATCCACCGTTGATCGGCAAGCAGACCGGCGAGTACGGCGAGCGATACCAATGCAACGTCGCGAGCTTTCTCTACGCGACCTGCATCCGGGGTTTCGCCGCGCTTCGGCTTTTCGATGCATTCCACATAAAGCCCCCAGACCAACTGCTGATAAAGATAGCCGTCCGCAATGCTAATGATCTGGTTCATCCGGGCGCGCATTTTCGCATCGGCAGGCTGAAGCGCCGGCCCGTCGAAGGCCTCGTCGATATAGCGGGTTATGGCGCCGGTCTCATAGAGGTGAAAATCGCCGTGTTCTAAGGCCGGGATCTTGCCGAAGGGATGGCGGGCCAAGTGGGCGTCGCGCCTCTCGTCTTTCGCAAAGATGTCGAGCGGCACCAGGCCATGCGACACGCCTTTTTCCAGAAGAGCAAGGCGGGCGATACGGACGTAAACGCTGTAATCGGCGCCGTAGAGCTGAGGTCGTTTTCTGCTGGTAGGCTCCGTCACCTTCGCTCCTCATACAGCCAATTCGGATGTGTGTGAACCAATCAAAACACCCGAAGCGCGGACCTCTCGATATCGGCCCTGAGCATGGGGTGCAGGCTATGTCGTGAGATCGATCGCGATCGAAGTTCCTGCTTCAGAAACTGCTGGATGCCGATGAGTTCGATCAGGGAAAATTTCTGGGCTGGATGATGATGAATGAGCAGGTCCAGATCACTTTCTGGTGTCGCCCGCCGTCGAACCGAAGATAAAGAGCGAGGCCGCCCGGTACAGTGGGGGCAAGCGACTTGTGCCGCGTGATGGCTTCAACCTGTTTCATGCGTGGATGTTAGCATAAGGCATTTTGCCCGTCACTTTGGCCGCTGCACATCCTGATACACCGTCGCCAGTTGCGCCATCCGCGCCGTATAAGCAGCCGTCAGGCAGGCGACGTCGCCCTTGCATTCGCCGCGCTTGGTCAGCCACTCGATCTGCTGGTCCTGCAATTCGCCCCGCGCGCCCATGGCAAGCAAGCCAGAAAGAAGCTCGAAGGTGGTGACCATCTTCACATCCATGTCGTTCAGCGACAGCGTCTCGCAGATGGCCGTCTCGTCCTCGGCAAGGTCGGGCTTCTGGCAGTCGAAACTTGCCGCGTGGGCGGGAAGTCCGCCCACCAGAACGGGGCCGGCTAGAAGTGCAAAAAGGATGGAGCGCACGGCTGCGGTTGTATCGGACATGGTCACCTCGCTCGGTTTTAACGTGCCGAAGCAACGCCCGCAGCCGGCCCATCGTTCCATGCAATCCGTGCATGTCAGCCTCTCACTATCCGGTGAAAATCCGCAAAAGGTCCTGTCATTGCCAGCCGCAATCCCTACCTTTACCACCATGAACAGAAGAACCCTCCTAGCCGCCGCAGCCACCGCGCCCTTTCTTTCCGTATCTCGCGCCTTTGCCCAATCGGCAGAGCCCGCCGTGACGGTGCCTGCCGATGAGACGCCGCCGCCCGCCAATCTCGATGTTATCCGCCCCCGCATCGCGACGCTGCTCGAAGAAGCGCGCAGGCTGGATACACTGGAAACCGTCATTGTCACCCGCAATGGGGAGACGCTGGGCGAGCGCGCCTATGGCAACAACTCGCTGACCGGCTCCACCAACATCAAGTCCGCCTCGAAATGCGTCGTCTCGGCGCTGGTCGGCATTGCCATCGACAAGGGCCTGCTGGAAGGCGTCGACCAGCGCATCGAAACGGTCTTGCGCTCGGAATTTCCTGCCGATCCCGATCCCCGCCTGTCGCAGATCACGATCGGCCACCTGCTTTCGATGCGCGCTGGCCTTGATCGTATGTCCGGCCCCAATTACGGCCGCTGGGTTGCGAGCCGGAACTGGACCCGTTTCGCGCTTGCCGCCGATTTCGTCGGGGAGCCCGGCAGCGGCATGCTCTATTCGACCGCTTCCACCCACCTGCTTTCGGTCATCCTGACCAAGGTGTCGGGCAAGCCGACGCTGGCGCTTGCTCGTGAATGGCTGGAGCCGCTCGACGGTTTCCGCATCGGCTCCTGGGACCGCGACCCCCAGGGCTACTATCTCGGCGGCAACCAGATGGCCATGACGCCGCGCTCGCTGCATGCCTTTGGAGAGCTCTATCGACGGGGTGGCGTCACCGAGGACGGCACCCGGTTGATCTCCGAAGCCTGGATCCGCGAAAGCTGGATCCGCCGCACCAACTCTGTCTTTAACGGCGATGGCTACGGTTACGCCTGGTTCCTCAAGGAAATGGCCGGCGAGCAGGTCAATTATGCCTGGGGTTACGGCGGCCAGATGCTCTACATCGTTCCCAACCTCGGCTTGACCGTCACCATGACCTCGAATGAAAGCGCTCCATCGGCACGCACCGGCTACCGGGACGAGCTTCACGGCCTGATGACACGCATCATCGAAACCGTCAGCACTTGAGGCCGACGCGCGTTATCCCCATCTGCGATACACCTTCCTTGGTTCTGCCTATTTGACGGCGCACGAACCGGGTCTAGAACGTCCATATCGCATGAAGGATCTTCGCATGCCGCGCTTCGACTGCCTCAAACCTGTAGCTGTCATCATCGCCCTGATCGCGCCGGTCGCATCGCCGGCGCTTGCCCAGGACAAGGCGGTGCCGAAGAGCCAGATCGAGATGCAGCTCTCCTTTGCGCCGCTGGTCAAGCAGGCGCGGGGCGCCGTCGTCAACGTCTATGCCGAGCGTCTGGTGCAGACCCGCTCCAGCCTGTTTGCCGGCGACCCCTTCTTCGAACAGTTCTTCGGCCAGCGCATGCCGAACCGGACCGAAAAGCAGTCTTCGCTCGGCTCCGGCGTCATCGTAGAGGCGGATGGCGTTGTGGTCACCAACAACCACGTCATTGATGGCGCCGACGACATCAAGGTGGCGCTCGCCGATGGTCGCGAGTTTCCGGTCAAGGTCGTGCTGAAGGACGACCGGCTCGATCTCGCGGTTCTGAAATTCGAGACTAACGAGGTCATGCCGACGCTACCGATCGGCAATTCCGATGCGACCGAGGTCGGCGATCTTGTGCTGGCCATCGGCAACCCCTTCGGTGTTGGCCAGACGGTGACCTCGGGCATCGTCTCGGCGCTCGCCAGAAACCAGGTGACGGAAGGCGATTTCGGCTTCTTCATCCAGACCGATGCCGCGATCAATCCCGGCAATTCGGGCGGTGCCCTCGTCAACATGAATGGCGAGCTGATCGGCATCAACACCGCAATCTTCTCGCGCGGCGGGGGCTCCAACGGTGTCGGCTTCGCCATCCCTGCCAATCTCGTGCGCGTCTTCCTCGATGCAGCCGATCGCGGTGAAGCGAGCTTCGAACGTCCTTACGTCGGCGCAAGCTTCGAGCCTGTGACCTCCGATGTCGCTGAAGCGCTTGGTCTCCAGACCGTACGTGGCGCGCTTGTCGTTAGCGTCGTCGAGGGTGGCCCGGCAGAGAAGGCAGGTCTTAAGCCGGGGCAGGTCGTGACCGCAGTCAACGGCGTCCCGGTCGAACATCCCGATGCACTCGGCTATCGCCTCACAACGGCTGGCCTCGGCAAGGTAGCCGAACTCACCATCCAGCAGGATGGCAAGCAGGAGGCAATTCCCCTGCAGCTGGCATCGGCGCCCGAAACCCGGCCGCGCGACATCCAGCTGATCGAGGGCCGCAGCCCCTTCGCAGGCCTCCGCGCCGGCAACCTCTCGCCGCGCCTTGCCTATGAGCTGAAAATGCCCTCTGAAGTGACGGGCGTCGTCGTGACCGAAGTCATTCGCGGCTCACCGGCTGCCCGGCTCGGCTTTGCCCCGCGCGACATCGTCGTGGCCGTGAATGGCGAGCCGATCACATCCGTTGATGATCTGCAGACCATGTCCGAGAGCGACCCGGGCTTCTGGCGGGTCGAGATCGAGCGTGGCGGACAGCGAATCCGGCAGATCTTCCGATGAGTGACCTCTTCGCGCCGCAGATGTCAAAGGAAATGGCCGAGCGTCGCCCGCTCGCCGATCGCCTGCGGCCGAAAAGCCTGAGTGAAGTCACCGGCCAGGAACACCTGACCGGCGAGGATGGCGTGCTCGCCCGGATGATCGCCTCCGGCTCGCTCGGTTCGATGATCTTCTGGGGCCCGCCAGGTACCGGCAAGACCACTGTCGCTCGGCTCCTGTCCGGCGAGGCGGGGCTTGCCTTCGAGCAGATCTCGGCGATCTTCTCCGGCGTCGCCGACCTGAAGAAAGTCTTCGAGAGCGCCCGCCTGCGCCGCATGGAAGGCCGCCAGACCCTGCTTTTCGTCGATGAGATCCATCGCTTCAACCGCGCCCAGCAGGACAGTTTCTTGCCTGTCATGGAAGACGGCACCGTCATCCTCGTCGGTGCGACCACCGAGAACCCCAGCTTCGAACTGAATGCTGCTCTCTTGTCCCGCGCCCGGGTCCTCACCTTCAAGAGCCATGATGCCGAAAGCATCGAGACGCTTTTGAAGCGCGCCGAGGAAACCGAAGCCAAGCCGCTGCCGCTGGATGCCGATGCCCGTGCAACTCTGATCCGCATGGCCGATGGCGATGGCCGCGCCTCGCTGACGCTCGCCGAAGAAGTTTGGCGTGCCGCCCGCCCGGGCGAGGTCTTCGACACCGAGGGCTTAGGCAAAATCGTCCAGCGTCGCGCGCCGGTTTACGACAAGGGCCAGGACGGCCACTACAACCTGATCTCGGCCCTCCACAAGGCGGTGCGCGGCTCGGATCCGGATGCGGCGCTCTACTATCTCTGCCGCATGTTCGATGCCGGCGAAGATCCGCTTTATCTCGGCCGCCGTTTGGTGCGCATGGCGGTCGAAGACATCGGGCTTGCCGACCCCCAGGCGCTAGTCGTCTGCAATGCCGCCAAGGACGCCTATGATTATCTGGGCTCCCCGGAAGGCGAGCTGGCGCTGGCGCAGGCTTGCGTCTATCTCGCCACCGCGCCGAAGTCGAACGGCGTCTATGTCGCCTACAAGGCCGCCATGCGCGCCGCCAAGGAGCACGGCTCACTTTTGCCGCCCAAGCACATCCTGAACGCCCCGACCAAGCTGATGAAGGCGGAAGGCTACAACGAAGGCTATCTCTACGACCATGACCAGCCGGACGCTTTTTCCGGCCAGGACTATTTCCCGGAGAAAATGGGCCGCAAGACCTTCTACGATCCGCCGGAGCGTGGCTTCGAACGGGAGATCAAGAAGCGCCTCGACTGGTGGGCGAAGCTTCGCCGTGAGCGCGGCGGCTGATAGCGACTTGCCTATCGTCATTTCAGCTTAAGCTGCTTTTAAGCGCTGTGCTCTAGGCTCCCGGCCGAACAGGGGATCGTGCATGGCGAAAGAGATGGATGGATGGCACATGCCAGGCGCGAACGCCGCGCGGCGTCTTGGCCTGCCGGCCATGGTAAAGCTGTCCTCCATAGTGCTGATCACGCTTTCGGCCTTGTCGCTGCTCTTCATCGGCTACATCGCCTCGCGCAAGGCCGATGATATCGCCGCCGAAAAGCAGACCATGCTGCTGGAGAATGTGCTGCGAGATCGCCAGAGCCTGCTGGCCCGCGACCAGCTGGGTCTGGCCCGCTGGGATCGCTCGGTGAAATACATCACCCTCAAGTTTCACGCCTCCTACGTCATTGAGGAATTCGTCTCTTCGCTCTGGTACGATTTCGGCCATGAGCGCAGTTTCCTGATCGGCCCCGGTGGTCGCGTCTTGATGTCGGCCTGGCAAGACGAGGTGGATCTGACCGCCCGCGATCTGAAACCCGGCGATGATCTGAGGGCACTCGCCGAACTGGCGCTGACCCGCCACCACGCGCATCGCACCACGATCGACGGTGGTTTCGGCCAGCGGCCGGTGCCGACATCGCAAGTGCATGCCATCGCGGCCTTCGGCTTTGCCGAAGTCGACGGAGAGGTCATGCTGGCGACCGCCATGGCGATCGTGCCCGACGACGGCGAGGTGGCGCTGCCGCAAGGCGACCCAGTCATCCTGGTCTCTGCCCGGCCAATCGATGCCGATCTGGTGGCCGATCTCAACTCGCAACTCGAATATGAAAACCTGCAGTTCAACCGCAATGGCGACGGGTTGCTGACGGTGAAAAGCGCCGATGGTCAGGCACTCGGCAGTTTCGACTTCACGCTGTTCAAGCCGGGTGCCGATATCTGGACCATCGTCGTTCCCGCCGTCGTCTTGCTCTGCGGCCTCATGTTCGCCGCAAGCTTCGTGCTCGGCCGCTATATCGGCAGGCTGTCGGAGCGTCTGGAGGAGAGCGAGTGGCGCAACCGCGAGCTCGCCCATCGGGATGCGCTCTCGGGCCTTGCCAACCGCCTCTGCTTCGACAAGGCGCTGCACGAGGCCGCCGATCGGCTGGCCCATGCGCCGTTTGCGGTGATCGCCTGTGATCTCGATCGTTTCAAGGCCGTCAACGATCTGCATGGCCACGGCGCCGGCGACGAGGTCATCCGCGTGGTGGCCGAGCGGCTCCGCGAGGCCGTTGGTGAAAACGGTCTGGTCGGCCGGGTCGGCGGCGACGAATTCGTCATCCTCGTGCATGCCTTCCGCGACCGGCCGCGCTTGTCGATGCTCGCCCAGTCGATCATCGCCTCGGTCTCCCGGCCGATTACGCTCTCGACCGGACCGGAGGTCGATGTCGGCATCAGCCTCGGCTTGGCTATAGCGCCCGAAAACGGTGCAGCCGCGCGGCCGATCATGGCGATCGCCGACCGGGCGCTCTATGCATCCAAGCAAGGTGGCCGGGGACGCTCCTTTTTCGCCGAGGATCTGGTCCCGGAGGACGGGGCGCGGGCGGAAGCCGCAACTCGGGTCGACGCGGCCTGATGATCCCTGCGCGAGCGGCGAAGCGCTCTGTCGCCTTCAGGCGGGCGGTCTCACCGCTGCCGGGCGCATCAGGGGCCGCCGGTCTGATCTTGCTGGTAGAAGAACATGGCCGCGCCGGAACACTCCGCCCGTCTTCGAGCAGAGAGCGGGAGGTTCCACGCCGGGTCGGGAGGCGACGCCAAGACGCAGAGCCGTTTCAGGAGGCCTTTTGTTTTGGCTGGACGGCCGGGGCGGCGATCATCTTGACCTTGGATTCGGCCAGTCCGTGATGGCCTTCCATGTCGACGATCAGATGCCAGTGGCCGCTTTCCGGAATGGCGATCTTCAGCGGCGACTTCTTCGCTACGCCACCCTGGAATTTGTAATCGAGCGTTTCCTTGAAGCGCTGAAAATTGGCCGGCGTCATCAGCCGCACATTGTTCACCGCCGACAGCGTCACTTCGATGATCGTGCCGGCACGCTGTTCCTTCAGGTCGTAATGGGTGAAGCGGAAGGTCGGTTTGGACATTTCGCTTGGGTCTCCGTCCGTCTTTTAATCTATCGTAATGTACCGCAAGGCCGTTAAGGAAGCGTTCGGCGGGCGGGCTCGATAGGTGGGGCAGGGCGGACTTTTTTGGGACGCGGCGTTTATCGGAATGAAAGAGGGTAGGGCTGTCTGTCCTCTCCCCCTTTGTGGGAGAGGTTACAAAATCGAGGGCTTAGCCGATCAGGGCTAAACCTCAGATTTTGTTGGTGAGGGGATCGGTGCTGCGGGCACGGCGAACGGCCCCCCTCACTTGCGATTTCAGATGTTTAGGCGGCTTGCGCTCGCCTAATTCATCGAAATCGCTTTCTCCCCCACCAGGGGGGAGATGGGTTCCGCGGAGGCGTCTCGACGCCCTCATGCTGAGGTGCCCGCGTGAAGCGCGGGCCTCGAAGCATCCTGCGAAGGTGGCCTCGCCCCTTCGAGGCCCTGATGTGTCGGGCACCTCAGGGTGAGGGGAAAACTCATGCCCAAGCTTCGCCGCCGGTCGAGATCAACTCCCTCCGGGTGGGGCATGCTCGCCCTCGGGTTAAACCCGAGGGATCGGACGAGGCGCCAGAAGCAACCTGTCTAAGTAATGTATGTGGCTCCTTCCGGCGCCTCGTTCGGCGTTTTTTCCCGCTGCATGCATCTCTCTGGCAAGGCGGCGACGGTCCTTGGAACTTGCGTTCCAGGGATGACCGGGCGCGGGTCCGGCTGCGGCGTCACCGCGAGATGACGCTTCAGCCTGGCCGGTGGCCCGGGAGGTTCCCGCCGGATGGTGCACCATTCCGACCGGGACCCTCGCCCGGGGGATGGGGCTTTGGCCATTTGCGACCTCACCATCATCCCCGCCGTTTTATCCGCCCCGCCGTCTGGATGTTCGCGACAGCGCTGGCGCCTTGTCTGTGTGCCTCTGAGGCACGTCCTTCCGATCGGGGTATCCAGCTCCGGGGCATCCGACCCAGTCACCTTCGTATCCAGCCCCACGTCCGGAGGGAGACCGTTGCAGCGGGCCGGGGATTTGTGCCTGCGAGAGCACGCCACCCCGGCGCCGGCCCCGCCTCGCCTGACATCGCATCGTCAGGTGTATCCGAGGGCGGGACGGGGATTAGGGTAAAGCAGGGGAAATGGTGGGGGATGAAAAAACATGTCGGGATTTGATTTTGCTCGGAATTTTCTCAAACGCATCCCCCTCGCACTGTGGGAATTGAGAGGTTTTGGGCGGCTTGCGCGGGGCCATCTCCCCCCTTGCGGGGGAGAAAGCGATTTCGATGAATTAGTCGTGGCGCAAGCCACGGCTAAACATCTGAAATCGCAAGAGGGGGGCTTGGTCAGGCTCTTGCCCACGGAACCGTGCCCCTCTCCAGGAAAATCTGAAGTGTAGGCGGCTTGCGCTCGCCTAAGTCTTCGATTTTCCGTCCTCTCCCGCTTGGGGGGAGGTGGGCGGCTCACTTCGGGGTGCAGGTCATTCCATTGCGTTGTGCGTTGCTGATGCAATCGCTCTTGTTAATGTAGCTCTCTGCCGAAGCGCCCACTATCCTGCCGTTGGGTGCCGTCCGTCGCCACCGCCACCCATCGCTTTTGTAGATCTCCCAGGTATCGCCATTCTTGTCCTTACAGCTTTCCATTATGTCCTCCCTCCGAAAGCAGCCTTGATGCCTACCGGATGCCTCTTTCCTTTGCCACGAACCGAGTGCAATCTCTGGTGGTTTTCGAGGGGCTCGAATGACGCATCGCGAGGTTCCGCACCATCACCGCCACTTTGCTCGCACCACGCGGGCAGATGCCACCTGGGCTGAGAACCGGCTCTGGCAGGTGCTGCGGGCGAAACAATTCGGTGGCTTCAAGTTTCGCCGGCAGGTGCCGGTCGACGGCTATATCCTCGATTTCGTCTGCTTCGAGGCGCGGCTGATCGTTGAGGTGGATGGGCATCAGCATGCCGATAGCGAGCACGATGCGCGGCGGGATGCCTGGTTTCGCGCCCAGGGTTTTCGGGTGCTGAGGGTCTGGAATGGCGAGATCGAGGACAATCTCGATGGCGTCTGCAGTTTCATCGTGGATGAGTTGAGGAACACTGGCGAGTGAGGCCCCATCTCCCCCCTTGCGGGGGAGAAAGCGAAATCGAGGAATTGGCCCGATCAGGGCCAAACCTCAGATTTCGCAAGAGAGGGGCACGGTAAGTTGTTTGCCCACGGAACCGTGCCCCTCTCCAGGAAAATCTGAAGTTTAGGCGGCTTACGCTCGCCTAAGCCTTCGATTTTCCGTCCTCCCCCGCATGGGGGGAGGTGGGACCATCCTGCCTACAATATCAGACTTCTGGTGACGGCTGATCTGGCGGTACAGTAGGCTTCCCGCCGCCGCGCTCCTCGATTGAAGCTAGACAAAGCCGTTCCAGATGGGCCATCAGGTCGTTCGCTAAACCTTGATAGGTTTTGGGATCATCGGACCACCGATAAAGCTTCATGTCCTGAAGTGACAGCACTGCAAAGTCGTCTGCCGCATCAGTATTCCGAGGCCAGTTCCGTTGGACCAGTGTTAAAGCTGCAAGAACCAGATGTCGGGAAAGCTTGGTACCTTTTGTGTTCCAGACATGAATGGCCACACGTTTTTGATCAAGCTTGACTACACAATCCGCGTCAAAGCGAACCTTGAATAGTGAGGCTGGGCTTTCGACGATGACGGAGTCACAGTTTGAGAGTGTTCCGGGATTCAGTCTCCGCCATTTAAGGTAACGGATAACCCCGCGCTTGGCAGAATGCCGTTCCGGTACCTTTTTGATCGAGCTTAAAGCCGATAGAAGTTCAGGTGCTGTCTGACTGCCACTATTGAGGTTTTGGAGGGCGAGGCGAAGGCTTCGATGGAAATCATATCCATTCCGTTTCGAAGGTTTGTAGCGCTCACGAATTGCCGATTTTTGGGGTGATTCGTTTAGCGAAATCAGCCGCAAGAATGCGGAGAAACCAAATGTCGGTGTCTTGGACAAGGTGTGTTCCTTTGTTGAAAGTCAGTGCCTGTGCTCGACTCTCAATCCGACTCCTCGTAAGGTAACCTTGTCACAGGGTGAGGAGAGATCTTCGCCTCGCATAAGCACTTAGCTTGTTGCGATTTCGAAACCGGCATCATTGCAGTGATGCCGGTTTCGTCGTTTTGGGGCGAAGCTGCAGTCAGGAGTTCATTCCTGTTTCGTTCCGCCTTGCACTTCGGCCCGAGGTTTCCCCCGGGCCGAAATCTCACTCAATTCTCAGCCCTCAGCTGCACCCGCTCGTCGCGCCACACGTGTCGCACTTCTCGCAAGTGCCGTTCCGCACCATCGTGAAGTTCTGGCATTCCGAGCACATGTTGCCCGTATACCCTTGCGCAATCGAGCGCATGCGGCGCGAGGCCTCGAGCTTCTTGGCGTCGGCCTTGGCGGCTGCTGCCTCATCCGCCGCAGCGTCGGTGAAGACGCTTTCGGAGGCGATCTCCTCGGCCAGTTCCACGGCGCGTTCCTCGTAGTCGCGCTTGAAGGACACGACCTCAGAGGTGGCGATCGCGGTCGTCACTTCCAGCTTGCGGGCAGTGGCGCCCGAAGAGGAGAAGGCGGTGACGGTGGCGGATGCCTTGGCGGGGGCGGCTGTTGCTGCACCCTTGGGCTCGCTGCCCGCCGCAGCCGGCATGTGGCTGGAGACGAGCGTCGGCTTGTAACCGCGGGTCAGGCCCTTGGAGACGACATCCGCCTTGCCTTCCTTCACGCCACGGCCGAGTGCGGTCGTGGAGAAGTCGGAGGTGTCGACATGCGCGAGATCGTTGCGACCGAGATAGGAGATCGCCAGTTCCCGGAAGACGTAGTCGAGGATCGACGTCGCATTCTTGATCGCATCGTTGCCGGTGACCATGCCGGCCGGCTCGAACTTGGTGAAGGTGAAGGCGTCGACATATTCCTCGAGCGGCACGCCATACTGCAGGCCGAGCGAGACGGAGATGGCGAAGTTGTTGATGAAGGCGCGAAGGGCCGAGCCTTCCTTGTTCATGTCAAGGAAGATTTCGCCGAGACGGCCGTCGTCATATTCGCCGGTGCGCAGGAAGATGGTGTGACCACCGATCTTGGCCTTCTGGGTATAACCCTTGCGGCGCGTCGGCAGCTTTTCCTGTTCGCGCACGACACGATCGACGATGCGCTCGACGATGCGTTCCGTGATGGTGACCGCCTGGGCCGCCATCGGCTGCTGGAGCAGTTCGTCTACGCCGTCCTCGTCATCCTCGTCCTCGATCAGCGAGGCGTTGAGCGGCTGGGAGAGCTTCGAGCCGTCGCGGTACAGCGCGTTGGCCTTGAGGGCCAGCTTCCAGGACAGCATGTAGGCGGAGCCGCAATCCTCGACTGTGGCTTCGTTCGGCATGTTGATCGTCTTGGAGATCGCGCCCGAGATGAACGGCTGGGCCGCTGCCATCATCCGGATGTGGCTCTCGACCGAGAGGTAACGCTTGCCGATCTTGCCGCACGGATTGGCGCAATCGAAGACGGGCAGGTGCTCCTTCTTGAGGAAGGGGGCGCCTTCGAGCGTCATCGCACCGCAAACGTGGATGTTGGCGGCCTCGATGTCCTTCTTCGAGAAGCCCATGTGGTCGAGCAGGTTGAAGCTCATGTCGGCGAGCTGCTCGTCGGAAACTTTAAGGGTTTCCTTGAGGAAGTCGGCGCCGAGCGTCCACTGGTTGAAGACGAACTTGATGTCGAAGGCAGCCTTCAGCGCACCGTTGACGGCTTCGATCTTCTCGTCGGTGAAGCCCTTGGCACGCAGCGTCGAGGGGTTGATGCCCGGCGCCTGGTTCAAGTTGCCATGGCCGACGGCATAGGCGTCGATTTCGGCGATCTGGCTTTCCGAATAGCCGAGCGAGCGCAGCGCTTCCGGAACGGCAGCGTTGATGATCTTGAAGTAGCCGCCACCGGCGAGCTTCTTGAACTTGACCAGCGCGAAGTCGGGCTCGATGCCGGTCGTGTCGCAGTCCATGACGAGACCGATCGTGCCGGTCGGGGCGATGACCGAGACCTGGGCATTGCGGTAGCCATGCTTTTCGCCGAGCGCCAAAGCCTTGTCCCAGGCGGCCGTGGCATGGGCGATCAGGGCCGGATCCGTGCATTCGGCATGAACCAGCGGCACAGGATTGACGGAGAGGCCTTCATAGCCGTCCGACAGGCCGAGCGCTGCGCGGCGATGGTTGCGGATGACGCGCAGCATGTTGTCGCGGTTCGGCGCAAAGCCCGGGAAGGGGCCGAGTTCCGAAGCCATCTCGGCTGACGTCGCATAGGAGACGCCGGTCATGATGGCGGTGAGCGCACCGGCGATGGCACGGCCCTCGGCGCTATCATACGGGATTCCCGAGGACATCAGCAGGCCGCCGATATTGGCATAGCCGAGGCCGAGCGTGCGGTATTCATAGGAGCGTTCGGCAATCTGGCGCGACGGGAACTGCGCCATCATCACGGAGACTTCGAGAACGACGGTCCACAGGCGAACGGCATGTTCGTAGTCGGCGATGTCGATGTTCTTGGTCTTCTGGTCCTTGAAGCGGAGCAGGTTCAGCGAAGCCAGGTTGCAGGCCGTGTCGTCGAGGAACATGTATTCCGAGCACGGGTTCGACGCGCGGATCGGGCCGGCTGCCGGGGAAGTGTGCCAGTCGTTCATCGTCGTGTTGAAGTGCAGGCCCGGATCTGCCGATGCCCAGGCGGCATAGGAGATCTTGTCCCAGAGGTCGCGGGCCTTCAGCGTCTTCATCACCTTGCCGTCCTTGCGGGCGGTCAGGTTCCAGTCGCCATCATTCTCGACGGCGCGCAGGAAGTCGTCCTTCAGCGAGACCGAGTTGTTGGAGTTCTGGCCGGAGACGGTGAGATAGGCTTCCGAATCCCAGTCGGTGTCATAGGTCTTGAAGTCGAGATCCTTGTAGCCCTGCTGGGCAAACTGGATGACGCGCTTGATGTAGTTTTCCGGAACCTGGTCCTTCTTCGCGGCCTTGATTTCGCGCTTGAGGGCAGGGTTCTCGTTCGGGTCAAAGCAGGCGCCGTTGTCAGCCTCGCAGTTGACGCAGGCCTTCATGATCGCCTTCAGATGCTTGGCGACGACCTTGGAACCGGTGACGAGGGCTGCAACCTTCTGCTCTTCCTTCACCTTCCAGTCGATATAGGCTTCGATATCCGGATGGTCGATGTCGACGACGACCATCTTGGCCGCGCGACGCGTGGTGCCGCCCGACTTGATGGCGCCAGCTGCGCGGTCGCCGATCTTCAGGAAGGACATGAGGCCGCTTGAGCGACCGCCGCCGGACAGCTTTTCGCCTTCGCCGCGCAGGTAGGAGAAGTTGGAGCCGGTGCCGGAGCCATACTTGAAGAGGCGGGCTTCGCGAACCCAGAGGTCCATGATGCCGCCTTCGTTGACCAGATCGTCTTCGACGGACTGGATGAAGCAGGCATGCGGCTGCGGATGCTCGTAGGACGACTTCGACTTGACGAGCTTGCCGGTGAAGGGGTCGACATAGAAATGGCCCTGGCCGGGGCCGTCAATGCCATAGGCCCAGTGCAGGCCGGTGTTAAACCACTGCGGCGAATTCGGTGCGACGCGCTGGGTGGCGAGCATGTAGGAGAGCTCGTCCTTGAAGGCGGCCGCGTCTTCTTCCGACGTGAAATACTTGCCCTTCCAGCCCCAATAGGTCCAGGTACCGGCCAGGCGATCGAAGACCTGTCGGGCATCGGTTTCCGAGCCGTAGCGTTCGTTTTCGGGGAGAGCCGCCATCGCCTTCTCGTCGGCGACAGAGCGCCACAGGAAGGAAGGAACGTCGTTCTCCTCGACCTTCTTCAGCACCTTTGGCACGCCGGCCTTGCGGAAATACTTCTGGGCGAGAATGTCGGCGGCCACCTGGCTGAACTGGGCGGGCACGTCGATGTCGGCAAGACGAAATACGATTGAGCCGTCGGGATTCTTGATCTCGCTGATGGCCTTGCGGAACTCGATCTCCGCATAAGCGGACTGCCCCGGTTTGGTGAAGCGACGTTCAATGCGCATCTGCCTGTGTCCCTCGATCTGGTGCGCCGGAAATCGGCGCGATAAATTTCGTTCGGTCGCACGGTGGGCCGTGCAGCCGTTCACTGGTTCGTCCGTCAGGTGATTCATCCGGAGATGAGAGCACCCTCTATCTTGTGGTGATGTTGGCTGCAAATACTAAATATAGTTTTACCACACAATTGCCGCCAGACCCAGACCCCCTGTGCGGCGGTCAAAAATCGCACAGATTTCCTATCGCGGAGGGCGTCGTCAGAACGCCGTTCCACCTCAAAGAAAGCCGCTACAATGTTTGATGAAACCCGGCCTCGTTCATGCCCGGTCCAGTCGCCGCCGCAACTGGGCCCATTAACATCGTCTCGACTGATTCCGTCAAGGGGTGGTCTGTGAAGGAAATGTTAACGCTATATGTTGTGGTGCCACGCTGTGGATAACGGGCAAAAGAGCGAAGTCACGGGAATGAAAGAGCTTTCTCGGCTCGTGTGACGCAAGCCGCCACGCATGTCTCTCCGTCAGACAGATGTCACGGGGTAAAATTCGTCCCGAAATGACCCGCCTGAGCCATCGGCGCCCGCATTTGGTGGCTTTCGCGAAAGGCCGCGCCTGTTGCTCAAAAACCTGGGGATGACCCGCGCCAAGAATCAGTGCCTTGACATCCGAAATTGGCGACCGTGTCACGCCTCCGGCGCCCACCTAAAAATCATATGCATACTTCCTGTATTTCGTAGCAACGAAATCGCAACATGTCCCGCGTATTGAGAGAGGCATACGTATGGAATGAGTTCCATGCCCGGCCGGTCGTGGCCGCCTGCCAGGATGGCGGGTTCGCACGGAGTAAGATTTCCATGAGTATTGCCAATCTTTCCATTCTGAAGAAGGTCAGCCTCGTCGTTGTCCTGATGGGCGTGGCGGCTGCCGCCATCGCAGCCGTGGGCGCAAGCGGTTTGTCTTCGCTGGGCTCCGCCCTGAAGGATACCGGCGCCCGCGAGGAAGTCGCCCGTGAGGCGATGGACCTGCGCGTCGACATCATTGCCATTTCGCGCATGACCTACCAGCTGGCGCTCGCGCCGGAAAATGCGGCCGATTTTGCGGCTGAAACCGACAAGCGTGCCGCCGAAATGCTGGCACGTCTGCCGAAGATCGCGACCACCGCGAGCCCGGCCGAAGCCCAGATCCTCGACCGCACCAAGATCGCGCTCGATGCCTACTTCAACCAGATCCGCGCCATGGTGGCCGTGGCCGCAACGCCTGCCGGTCAGGACCTCGCCGTGATGAAGGCCGAGCTTGCCAAGGCGCTCGAGGCGCAGAAGACGGTAACTGCTGTCGTCAAGGAATACTCGACCTCGTCGGCCGAGAGCCTGAAGGGTTCGCGTGAAAACGCGCTTGCCGCCTCCGGCTTCACCATGCTGCTCCAGGTCGTGACCGCCGCTGTCTGCATTCTCGCCGGCGTCGCAATCAGCTTCCTCCTCGCCCGCCGCGGCATCGTCAATCCGATCCGCAGCCTGACCGCCGTTATGACGGACATGGCCTCCGGCAAGCTCGGCAATGCGATTGCCGGTACCGAGCGCAAGGATGAGATCGGCGAGATGGCGCGTGCGCTCGAAGTCTTCCGGACCAATGAAGCGCAGATGCGCGCCATGGAAGCGCAGGAAGCGGCCCTCCACGCCCAGAGCCGCGACCTGCAGACCTCGATCAGCGACATCGTCGCCGCCGCCGCTGCCGGTGACTTCTCGAAGCGCATCTCCAAGACCTATGAGGATGCGGACCTGCAGCGCTTCGCAGCCTCGGTCAACGAACTGGTCGAAAGCGTCGATCGCGGCGTGACCGAAGTGCGCCGCGTCATTGCAGCGCTCGCCGATGCCGACCTTACACACGATATGCAGGGCCAGTTCCAGGGCGCGTTTGCCGAACTCCAGGGCAACGTCAACCAGACCATGGCCGTTCTGCGCCAGACCATGCAGAACATCCTGAATGCCGCCGGCACGATCACCGACAATTCCGGTGAGCTCTCGTCGGCTGCCAACCAGCTCGCCCGCCGCACCGAGCAGCAGGCCGCTTCGCTGGAAGAGACAGCCGCAGCGCTTGAGGAAATCACCACCACGGTCAAGACCTCGACCCAGCGCGCCAAGGAAGCCTCCCATATGGTCGAAGAGACCAGGGGCAGCGCCGGCAAGTCGGGTGACATCGTCCGCAATGCGATCGACGCCATGGGCCGCATCGAGCAGTCCTCGCAGAAGATCAGCCAGATCATCTCCGTCATCGACGAGATCGCCTTCCAGACCAACCTCTTGGCGCTGAATGCCGGCGTCGAAGCTGCGCGCGCCGGTGAAGCCGGCCGTGGTTTCGCCGTCGTCGCCCAGGAAGTCCGCGAACTGGCCCAGCGCTCGGCCAATGCCGCGAAGGAGATCAAGACCCTGATCAACACCTCGGCCGAGGAAGTGAAGGGCGGCGTGTCGCTCGTGCTGTCCACCGGTGAGGCGTTGAAGGAGATCGAATCGCTGGTCAACCGCGTCAACGATCACGTCGTGACGATTGCCCGTGCCGCCGAAGAACAGTCGGCAGCGCTCGGCGAGATCAACACTTCGGTCAACCACATGGACCAGATGACCCAGCAGAACGCCGCCATGGTCGAAGAGACAACGGCCGCCAGCCAGGTTCTCGCCGGCGAAGCCCGTCAGCTGCAGGCGCAGCTTGCCCGCTTCAGGCTGGAAGGTGGCGCATCCGCTGGCTCGGCAGGCTATCGTGCGGCCGCCTGAGAAAATTCGGAAAATCGCTAACTAGTGAAATAGAGAAGCGCCGCAGCGATGCGGCGCTTCTTTCGTTTGTGTGATGGAACGGGCAGTCTTTGCACGCATTGAGGCCTGCATTGCGCCTTGGCACTGGCCTTGAGGCGAGACATCGGAATGAGGGAGACGGGATCATGCATCTGTTGCTGTTGGGCGCCACCGGACTTGTCGGCAGTCATGTCCTCAACCTCGCGCTTGCCGACCCACGCGTGTCGGCCGTCACTGCCCCGACCCGCCGACCGCTGCCGGAACGCGCTGGCCTTTCGGCGCCGGTGGTGGATTTCGACAATCTTCCGCAGGATCCGTCGATCTGGGCCGTCGATGCGGTGATCTGTGCTCTCGGCACCACGCTGAAGACGGCCGGATCACGCGAGCGCTTCCGTCAGGTCGACCACGACTATCCTCTGGAGATTGCAAGGCTTGCAAAAGCTCACGGCGCAGGGACCTTCGTTCTCAACTCGGCGAAGGGGGCCGACGTGAAATCGCTCTTTTTCTACAGTCGTGTGAAGGGTGAGACGGAGCGTGATATCCTGCAGCTCGGCTTCGAGAGTACGGTGGTAGTCCGTCCCGGGCTCATCGATGGCCCGCGCCAAGAGCCACGGCCGATGGAGCAGTGGGCGGGCAGGGTACTTTCGATCCTGGATCCGATCCTGCCGCCCTCCATCAAGCCGAACCCGCCACACGCGATCGCCCGCGCCATGCTGGATGCCGCCGTGTCGGCGACACCGGGGGTGACCATCGTGCCGTCACAGGCTCTGCTGTAACGGGACGCAAGACACCTTCTCAAAGGTCAGTTCGTGCCACGGATCGGTAGATGACGGCGCAGGTCGCCGGCCTCCGGCGCATTGATGTGCCGGTAACGGGCCTCCACGAAGTTGTAGACGCCGAAGGCGGCGAGGCCGACTGCAACCACGGCATAGATGATGCCGCCGAAGGGCAGGCTCTGCACCCAGGCCAGAGCGTCGGCCATGCCACCAGCCTGGTCAGGATCGACGGTGAAAGCGGCATAGAGGAAGAAGACCCCAATGATGCCGAAAACCAGACCGCGCGCGACCAGGCCGTAGATCGAAATCAGCACGGCCGGCGAGTTCTTCTTTGCGTCGAGGTCGAGATAGCGGCCGAACTTGCGCTTGATGCCCTTCATCGCCGTGACGATGCCGCCGATGACAAAGCCGATCCCGATGATGCCTGCGAGATAGCGACCGAAGGGCTGGGCCATCACCCAGGCGGCCAGACCTTCCTCGCCGCCCGAGCCACCACCACCGGACATCTGGAGCGCCATCAGCATGCTTGTCATCGCAAGACCCGCATAGGTGATCGCGCTGCCGAAAAGTGCGGCGCGGATCGCATAGCCCTTCATGTCGTCGTCCTGTCCGTCGGCATTGGCAAGCGACTGGGCGAGACGCCAGACGACGAAGCCCGCAAGGCCGAGGCCGATGAGGCCGATCCAGATCCGTCCGAACGGCTGCTGCAGGATCGTCTCCAGCGCCGAATTGGTGTCCGGCTTCGATCCGGCAAAGCTAGAAAACAGAGCGATAGCGGCAATCATCAGAAAAACGATTCCGCGCGCACTATAACCGGCCCGTGCCATCAGCTGAAATTTCGATCGCGTGTTCATGGAAATCCTCTCCTGCTGTGAGCAAGAAACGGAGGAGGGCAGGCACGGTTCCTTCCTTTCGCACGTCAGCCCATCGGACAGTCATCGGAACCAAGCGATAATCGACGGGTTACCTGCTGAGGTAACGACACGGGAGACACTGATGGCGACGGAGCCAAGCGAAAACGGCAAAGGCACGGAGGTGCGACGGTCCACCGAATATTCCGCGCAGTCAGACAGTGGCGCAAAACCCGGATTTGCGCTCTCCGCCTGGTCGCTCATCGTCGGCGGTTGCTTTCTCCTCTTGGTTCTCGGCTGGCTATTTCTCCTCTGAGAAAAATGGGCGCAGATCGTCGTTAAACCAAATGGTTGACAATTGATCTGTAGGTGTAGATATTCAACCACATGGTTGAGATTACGCAAAACCCCTTGGACATGATCTTTCACGCGCTGGGCGATGAGACGCGTCGGCGCATGCTGGCGTCCCTTTCGCAAGGGGAAAGGAGCGTCGGCGAACTGGCCGAGCCTTTTTCCATGTCGCTCGCCGCTGCCTCCAAACACATCAAGGTCCTCGAAGCCGCAGGCCTTATCCGCCGCGAGATCCGAGGCCGTACCCATCTCTGCCGACTGGATCCGGGACCGCTTGCCGGTGCCCACCAGTGGCTGAGCGCCTACGAGCACTTCTGGACCGGCCGGCTGGATGTCCTCGAACGGCTCCTTCACGCGGAGGATGCCGCATTTCCCCGACAGAAACCTGATGGAGAATGACGATGACGGAAAGACTGGACGTAAATCCCAATGGTCGACTGAGCGAGCCCGCAACGCTGGTGATCGAACGGCTGTTGCCAGGACCGGCTTCACGGATCTGGTCATATCTGACCGATGGCGAGATGCGGCGCAAATGGCTCGCCGCAGGCAGCATGGAGGAAAAGGCGGGTTCGACCTTTGAGCTCGTGTGGCGCAATGACGAACTCACCGATCCCCCCGGTCACAGGCCGGATGGTTTTAGCGAGGAGATGCGGATGAAGAGCCGCGTTCTCGAAGTGCAGAAGGACAAGCGTCTCGTCTTCACCTGGGGCGAGAGCGGTGAGGTCGCCTTCGATCTCAAGGCTGAAGGCGACGAGGTGTTGTTGACGGTGACGCACATGCGGATTTCGGACCGCGCCAATCTGCTGATGGTCGGTGCCGGCTGGCACATGCATCTCGACATTCTCTGCGCTCATCTTGACGGCCGGCGGTCGGAGCCGTTCTGGGATGGCTGGCTCAAGCTCAAGGACGAATATGATCGGCGTTTGCCGGCCTGACCACAGAAGCGAGCCTGATCAAATCGAAAGCCCTCCGCCATATCCGGCAGAGGGCTTTCTGGTCTTTCGAAGCTGCAAAAGGTCAGGGCTGTGCAGGCGCCGGCGTTGCAGGCGTCGCGTCCTGGACCGCACCTTCCGGACCCGTCGCCGGGACATCCGTCTGTGGCGGTGTCGGAGGTGCGAGCGTGCCGTCGCCAGTATTGGCCGGCGCATCCGGGGTTGGGGCTACCGCCGGATCTTCAGAGGTCGGCGGCGTGGATGACGGCGTTGTAGTGTCCGGGGCAGGGCTCGTAGGCGCAGGTGTTTCCGCTGTGGGTGTGCCCTCGGCCGGTGCAGTCGCCGGCGGCGTGCCTTCCACGGCTTCCGCCGCGGCAGCCTGTTCCGCCGCAACCGGGGAGCCCGGCGGCATTTCGTCCGTGCCGAGCGGTTCGGCAAGTGCCGTCGCATTCTGCGCTGCGACACGCCAGACCGTATTGCCGGCATCGTCGGCGACAAGCAGAGCACCGGTGCCGTCGAAGCCGAGGCCGACGGGGCGGCCGCGTGCCTGTTCCTCGCCATTGAGGAAGCCGGTCACGACATCACGGGCCTCGCCTGCGGGTGCGCCATTCTCGAAGGGCACGTAAAGCACCTTGTAGCCATTGAACTGGTCGCGGTTCCAGCTGCCGCGATTGCCGACAAAGGCGCCGTTGGTAAAATCCTCAGGCATGGCCATGCCCATGGAGAAGGCGAGACCGAGGGCGGCGACATGGCTTGACAGCGCATAGTCCGGCTTGATCGCCTGCTCGACCATGTCGGGACGCGGCGGATGCAGGCGCGGATCGACATGCTGGCCGAAATAGCTCCATGGCCAGCCGTAGAAGCCCCGGTCCTGCACCGAGGTCATATAGTCGGGCACCAGATTGGGGCCGAGTTCGTCGCGCTCGTTGACGACTGTCCAGAGTGCGCCGCTCTCCGGGTTGATCGTCAAGCCGTTCGGATTGCGCAGGCCCGATGCATAGACGCGCGAGGCACCGGTTTCCCGGTCGATCTGCCAGATCGCGGCGCGGCCTTTCTCGGCCTCCAGACCGCGTTCGCCGGCATTCGAGTTGGAGCCGACCGAGGCATAGAGGAAGCGACCGTCGGGGCTGAGCGCCAGATCCTTGGTCCAATGGTGATTGATCGGGCCACCCGGCAAGGGGGTGAGGACGCGCGGCGGTGTGGTGATCTCGTTCTGCCCGAGCTGGTAGTCATAGGCGAGTACCGCGTCGGCAGCTGCGACATAAAGCGTGTCGTCGGCGAAGGCGAGGCCGAAGGGGGAGTTGAGATCGGTGAGCAGATCGTGGCGCTCGTCGACGGTGCCGTTGCGATCGGTATCGCGCAGTAGCGTGATCAGATTGGTGGGCTTGTCGTCACCCCCACTGCCGGCCGCAAACGCCATGATGAAGTCGCGGATGACGTCCTTCGGCCGCTCCACCGGTTTGCCGGGCGGCGCCTTGCTTTGCACCACGAGCACGTCGCCGTTGGGTAGCGTGTGCACGGTGCGCGGATTGGCAAGGTCGCGGGCATAGGCCGTGATGGTGAAGCCGTCCAACACGTCGGGGGTTTCGTTTTCTCCCCATCCGACGACCTCTGCGACCTTTAGGTCGGGCAGCAGCGACTGGCTCGGTTCGGGCAGGACGGGGTCGGCACCGATCTGGCTGGTGACGTCGAAATTGCCGTTGTCGTCGCTGCAGCCGGCAAGTGCCAGCACAAGAACGGCGGTCGATGCGAGGGCGGCGTGACGGAGCGTGAAGGGAGTGCGGGTCATGGAGTTCTCCAGGCATCGGCGCTGCGTTGCTCGGCGGTGAGGTAGACACAGGCGATCATCGCGATCACGGTGATCAGGGATGTGGCAAGGCCATAGGGCACGATCGCCGTCCAGCCGTCGCCGGCATGGATGAAGCTGTTGATGAAGGCGAGCACCAGAACAGCGAGATAGGCAAGCACTGCCGGCCAGCTCGGGCGCAGCGCCCGAGTTGCAGGACGGGCGAGATCGACGAGGCCGGCAATGATCGACAGGGCGCCGAAGATCAGGCCGAAGAACAAGAGCCAGTCGGAGAAGTTGCTCCACATCAGATGTGACGTCCGCCAGTAGAGGATGTCGGTGATCAGCGTCAGCGTGAAGCAGACGAAGGGGAAGGGGACGAACAGCGCCGAAGCCGGATAGGCGTTCGAGGCTGTCGGCGGCGAGTGGAGGGTGGCCATCAGTTGCTCTCTACCGTTGGAAGTGGAACACGAGAGCCATACGGCCGGGCGGCCGAATTGTTCCGTCCCATCACCAGGCGTGTGCAACAAGCGGGGCGGCCGGCCGAGATATCGGAGGGTGGGAGGGCTTTTGCCGGCCAAGAAAAAACCCGCCTGCGGGTGACAGGCGGGTTTGATTATGGCGGCGGGACTTGGATCAGCCCTTCGAGCCCTTGGCGATCGGCTCCTGATAGGTAAAGCCCATGTCCCAGGGGAAATAGATCCAGGTATCCTGGGATACCTCGGTCACGAAGGTGTCGATGGTCGGCACGCCCTTCGGCTTGGCATAGACGCAGGCGAAATGCGCCTTCGGCATCATTTCGCGCACTTCAAGCGCCGTCTTGCCGGTGTCGGTCAGATCGTCGACGACGAGCACGCCTTCGCCGCCATTGACCATCAGCTCGGCGGTGATGCCCTTCAGGAGGTTCATTTCGCCCTGGTTGACGTAGTCATGGTAGGAGGCGATGCAGACCGTCTCGATCAGGCGGATGTTGAGTTCGCGCGAGATGATTGCCGCGGGTACCAGACCGCCGCGGGTGATGCAGACGATGGCGCGGAATTCCTGGCCGAGGCCGGCGAGGCGCCAGGCGAGCGCACGGGCGTCGCGGTGGAACTGATCCCAGGAAACGGGAAAGGCTTTATCGGGGAGAGACATGCACGGGGCTCCGCTGGCTGGATGATATCGTCCGCGCCGGATTGCGGCGCCGTCGACCGGATCCTTTCAGGCGGGCCGCCTTGCGCGGTCCCGAAACGCGTTTCGCGCGGCAGATACCGCGCGAACCTCGTCCCCTCAAAGGGTTCCAGTCTTTGGCCGTTGCTATTAGCGGGAATCCGAAGCCTCTGGCAAGGCCTCGCGTTCCCGCCCCATCAACCGATCAATCAGCGCGACAGGAGCGTCAGCGCCGTCATTGAATCGAGCAGCGTGCGGGTGACGCCGCCGAACAGCATTTCCCACCAGCGCTTGTTGCCATAGGCGCCCATGACCAGGAGATCGATGGAGCTGTCCGACAGCCGGTTCTCGATGGCGATCGCCGGGTCGAGGCCGGTCTTTTCCGATGCCGTGACGGTCACCTTGATCCCGTGGCGGGCGAGCGAAGCGGAGATCTCGGCGCCGGCGATTGCGCCGGTCTGGGTGGAGGTGTCGGAGGCGTCGACGGTGAAGATCTCGACCTCTTCGGCTGCCATCAGGAAGGGCAGGGCGTCGAAGGTGGCGCGGGCCGCCTCGCGCGAGCCGTTCCAGGCAACGAGCACCCGGCGGATCGGCTTCGGCGCCTTCAGGATATGCGGGATGAGCAGCACCGGCCGCCCGCTTTCGAACAGGAAGCTTTCGAGTTCGGAACGGGTCTCCGACAGCATGCCCGCTTCACCCTGGGCGGCGATGACGAGATCGACGCTGCGGGCGCTGTCGATCAGGGCGGCTGAATTGAAGCCGGAGGATGTGACGAAGCTGCGCCATTCATGCGACAGGCCTTCGCGGTTACCGATTTCGCGAAAGATCCGCTCCACGCTTTCTGTCTCCTGATGCGCCATGTCCTGCAGCGCCTGCACGGTGGCAGGGTCCGGGATTTCCATCGGCGCAACCAGCGGCACCATGGCCACGGCCTCTGCATGGGCGCCAATCACATGCGATTGAAACTGGTTGGCAATGGCGACGGCAAAATCCGTCACCTGTTGCGTGGTTTTGGGTGTGTCCAATATGGCAAGAAGTGTGCGGTAACCCATGGTCGTCTCCTCTTGCGGCCCTTACTTATTGTCCGCATGAGATAACTATGGGTTCCATTACCAGGTTCCGCCTTGACTGAGGTCAAGTGGGGAGCGGCTTGAGGCGCGAAGCAAAGCCGGCTCAGGCGACCTCGCCGGTGCCGAGATCGCGCGTGGCGGCCGCGTCCTTCTCGTTCCGGATCGCATCGATCATCGCCTCGACATCGGCCGCTGCCGCATCGACGATCGACTGATCGCGCGCCCTGACGATAAGTTCGGTCGAGAAGCGCCGACCGTCGAAATGTGGATAGGAACCGATCGAGGTTTCCGGATGCGCTTTCTGGATCGCGCCGAGAGCCGTGCCGATATCCCCTTCACCGAAGGGGCAGGCGATCGAGCGCGACAGCACCCGCTGGCCGGCCGGCAGTGTTTCGATCACATGCGCCATCATTGCCTGGAAGACCTGCGGCACGCCCGCCATCACATGCACATTGCCGATGATGAAGCCGGGCGCGGTCGAGACCGGGTTCGGGATATGGCGGCTGCCTTCCGGCATGCGCGCCATGCGCTGGCGGGCCTCGGTGAATTCCAGCCCGCGGCCGGCATACATGTCGCCGAGCAGCTTCATGGCGTCAGGGTCATGCAGGCACGGCACGGCGAAAGCCTTCGACACGGCATCCGCCGTGATGTCGTCATGCGTCGGGCCGATGCCGCCCGAGGTGAAGACATAGGTGTATTTCGACCTGAGCGCATTCAGCGCCTCGACGATCGCATCCTCCTCGTCGGAGACGATGCGGACCTCTTTCAGATCGATGCCGGCTACCGTCAGCAGGTCGGCGAGATGGCCGATATTCTTGTCCTTGGTGCGGCCGGACAGGAGTTCGTCACCGATGGCGAGCATGGCGGCGGTCTTGATCGTCGAGGTCATGGATGAAGTCCTATGGGAATGGGGCAGGCGGGGAGCGAGAGGTTACCGTTTTATGTCCGTGAAGAGAAGTAAAGGCACTCATTGATTGAACACTGCGTTCCCGCAGCCGCGACTGGTTCCCGGCGTGGAATGCGCTACATGTCGCACATCCACAGCGCGGCAGGGCCGCATGTTCAAAGGGAGATACGACATGGCCAAGGTACTGGTTCTCTATTATTCCGCTTACGGTCACATCGAAACCATGGCCTATGCCGTTGCCGAAGGCGCAAAGTCGGCCGGTGCTGACGTCACCGTCAAGCGCGTTCCGGAACTCGTGCCGGAAGATGTCGCCAAGGCTTCCTATTACAAGATGGACCAGCAGGCCCCGATTGCCGACCCGGCCGAACTCGACCAGTATGACGCCATCATCGTCGGCGCCGGCACCCGTTACGGCACGGTCGCCTCGCAGATGCGCAATTTCTGGGATCAGACCGGCGGTCTCTGGGCCCAGGGCAAGCTGACCGGCAAGCTCGGCTCGATGTTCACCTCGACCGCGACACAGCATGGCGGCCAGGAAACCACCATCATGGGCTTCATACCGACCTTCCTGCATCACGGCATGCTTTATGCCGGTCTGCCCTACGCCTTCCAGGGTCAGATGGGTGTCAGCGAAGTCATGGGCAACTCGCCCTACGGCGCCTCCACGATCACGGCCGGCGACGGTTCGCGCCAGCCCTCCGAGATCGAACTCGAAGGTGCCCGCTACCAGGGCGCCCATGTGGCGAAGCTCGCAGCCAAGCTGGCCTGAGCGTAGAATTGACTATCGTCAAAAGGCGGGGCGCAAGCTCCGCCTTTTCACGTCTTTGGGACACCTTGGCGCGCTATCGTTAAAATGCGACCGGACGTTCCAAGGGTCTCTTGAGCGCTTAGGCGCATGCTTCGGGTTGTAAGACCTGAAAGGACGCATGCCATGGAACAGCCAGATCGTCGTCGCCAGCCCCGCCTGCGGGCGCTCAAAGCCGGCCGCGCCATCCTCCCCGGCGGCCATTCCACCTTCGACTGCATGATTCGCAATCTGTCGCCGCTCGGCGCCAAGATGAGCTTCGAATCGACCGCCGACATTCCGCCTCAGTTCCGCCTGCGCCTGGAGGACGGCACCGTCCATGACTGCGCCGTCAAATGGCGCAGCCCCCGCGAGATCGGCGTCGAATTCCTGGATGCACTGGCAAGCTGAGTGATCGATGACACGGGGCGGGCCACAGCTTTGGCCCGCCACCCTTGACGCGTCCGCCGATCTGATCGAAACAGGGCCCGCACGCGGACGTGGCGAAACTGGTAGACGCAAGAGACTTAAAATCTCTCGGCCTTAGGTCATGCGGGTTCGATCCCCGCCGTCCGCACCAAATCTTCTTGTTCTTTTGACTGTTAGCGCTGGCCTGTTCCCATCGGGACAGGTCCTTGATGTCGTACATCTCTTTGCACTCAATGCGCCAAATTTGTGCAAATCCATTGTTGGCGAAAGTTTGAGCATTTTTCCGCTTTGCGGGCTCGGCGTTTCCTGCTTTGATGCGCCCACCAAAAACAAGGGGAACTCAAATCTATGATCACAAGACGTCTCTTTTCGGCTGCCGTTGTGGCGGCGGGTCTGCTTGCTGGCGTGACGCTGCCGGTCGGTCAGGCGCATGCCGAGACGGCCATCAAGTTCACGCTCGACTGGAAGTTCGAGGGCCCGGCCGCCGGCTTCCTGCTGGCGCAGGACAAGGGATATTTCGCAGCGGAAGGCCTGGATGTGACGATCGATTCGGGCAATGGCTCGGTCGAGGCGATCCCGCGTGTCGCGACCGGCGCCTATCAGATGGGCTTCGGCGACATCAACTCGGTGATCAAGTTCCTCGATGAGGATCCGTCGCAGAAGGTCAAGGCCGTGATGATGGTCTATGACAAGCCGGTCTTCTCGGTGGTCGGCCGCAAGTCGCTCGGCGTGACGGAAGATCCGGAGTCGCTGGAAGGCAAGAAGCTTGGGGCCCCGCCGCCGGATGGCGCGTTTGCCCAGTGGCCGGCCTTCAAACAGGCCGCCGGCATCGACGACAGCGGCATCACCATCGAATCGATCGGCTTTCCCGTGCGCGAGCCGATGCTCGCCAAGGGCGACGTTGACGCCGTCTTCGGTTTCGCCTTCTCGGTCATCCTGAACCTCAAGGCGCAAGGGATCCCGGCAGACGACATCGCGACCATCCTGATGGCCGATAACGGCCTGAACCTCTATGGCAACAGCGTTCTGGTGAACTCTGACTTCGCCGCCGAAAACCCCGAGGCTGTGAAAGGCTTCCTGAAGGCGCTGGCCAAGGGCTTTGCCGATGCCGTTGCCAATCCGGAAGAGGGTGCCGCCGCTGTCCTGAAGCGCAACGAGACGCTGAATGTCGACATCGAGAAGGAACGTCTGGAAATGGCCAATGCCATGAACATCAAGACGCCGTATGTTGTCGAAAACGGCATGGGCAGCGTCGACATGGCACGCCTTTCCGCCTCGATCGAGACGCTCAAGGTCTCCATGGGCCTGAAGGGCAATGTCACGGCCGAGCAGGTCTTCGACGGAAGCTTCCTGCCGGCCAAGGAAGAGCGGATGTTGCCGTAATCTCTCCTTCTCCCCAGCGGGGAGAAAGTGGCGCGTAGCGCCGGATGAGGGGGGCGAAGCAACGACGCTTGCAAGCCTTGTACCGTGTCGCCCCCTCATCGCCTCGCATGCGCTCGGCACTTCTCCCCGCTGGGGAGAAGAGGAAGCTTAAAGGAGCCCCGATGTCCCACCTCGTTTCCATCGACAATGTCGACATGCGCTATGGCGGCGCGGACGGCACGCTTGCCGTATCCGGCCTCACCATGCGCGTCGACAAGGGCGAATTCTCCGCCGTGGTCGGCCCGTCCGGCTGTGGCAAGTCCACCCTGATGAAGCTCGTGACCGGGCTGCACATCCCGCAATCCGGTGTCGTCATTGTCGCCGGCCAGCAGGTGACCAAGCCGGTGTCGATCGTCGGCATGGCCTTCCAGAACCCGACCATGCTGCCCTGGCGCACGACGCTCGAAAACATCCTCCTGCCGCTTGAGATCGTGGAAAGGCATCGCCATCGGCTTCGAGCGAACAAGAAGGAGTATGTCGAGAAGGCCGAGAACCTCCTGGAGATCGTCGGCCTGAAGGGCGTGGGCTCGAAATTCCCCTGGCAGCTGTCGGGCGGCATGCAGCAGCGCGCCAATCTCTGCCGCGCCCTGATCCACGAACCCGAACTGCTGATGCTCGACGAGCCCTTCGGCGCCCTCGATGCCTTCACCCGCGAGGAGCTGTGGTGCGTCATCCGCGACCTGCATGCGGCGCAGGGCGTGACCATCGTGCTCGTCACGCATGACCTGCGCGAGGCGGTCTTCCTCGCCGACCGGATTTTCGTGATGAGTGCCAGACCCGGCAAGGTGGTCAAGGAACACACGGTGCCCTTCGCGCGACCAAGGGATCTGGAATTGATGTACCAGACCGAATTCAACGACATGGTGCATGTGCTGCACGGCGAGATCGCAAAGGCGAGGGTGGCGGCATGACGATGACGATCGAAACAGCGCCGACCCGGCCGGTCGTAAAGCCGCTGATGCAGCGCATCAACTGGGTGCGGGCCGCACCCTTCCTCTACACGCTGGCGCTTTTCGCCATCTGGGAGTTGACCGTCCTTGCGCTCGACATGCCGCCGACCATCCTGCCGGCACCATCACGGGTATTCGAGGCGGTGGTGCAATACTGGTCGCCGATCTGGAAGAACTCGCTGCAGACGCTCTACACGACGACGCTCGGCTTCATGATAGCCGTTGTCGCCGGACTGGGGCTCGGTCTTTTCATCGGCTGGTCGAAGTCCATCTATGCCGGGCTCTATCCCCTGATGATCGGCTTCAATGCGATCCCCAAGGTGGCGCTCGTGCCGATCCTCGTCATCTGGTTCGGCATTGGCACCGTGCCGGCGGTGCTGACCGCCTTCCTGATTTCCTTCTTCCCGATCGTCGTCAATGTCGCAACGGGCCTCGCCACCATCGAGCCGGAGACGGAGGATGTGTTGCGGGCGCTGGGCGCGAAGAAGCTCGACATCATGCTGAAGGTCGGCATTCCCCGCTCGATGCCGTATTTCTTCGGCTCGCTGAAGATTGCGATCACGCTCGCCTTCGTCGGCTCTGTTGTCTCGGAGACGGTGGCCTCAAATTACGGTCTCGGCAACATGATGAGCTCGGCGCAGAGCCAGTTCAACGTGCCCCTGGTCTTTGCCGGGCTCCTGGCGCTCGCGGTCGAGGGCATCGCCATGTATGCGCTGATGGCCTGGCTCGAAAAGCGCATGACCGGCTGGGCGCACCGCTCGACCATGGCGAATTGATCCGACACACTGAACGCCCGATGTGGGCGTTCAGCTTTTGTCCTTCAGCGTGAAGGGTAGTTCGAAAGGCGTCGAGCGTTCGGCGATCACATCGTTTACCGTATAGCGCAGCACGTAGGCGCCGGGCTTGGCGCCATCCACGTCGAGCGTGAGATGGGTATAGACCTCGATCGCATCCGAATGGCCGGTGAAGGTGAAGTTGCCGAATTCCTTTTGCAGCGCGAGCGTCTTGCCTTCGTCGTCGGTCAGTTCGAGATCGACGGTGAAATGCGATTGCCGCTGGTTATTAGGCGCTGCCTGCCATTTGAGCCCGGCCACCTCGACATAGGTGATGAGCTTCTCGCCGGTAGCGAAGACCGGCTCCCCTTTTGCGGTATAGGCCCTGTAGGCCTTGGGGACTTCCGTGATGAAGACGGCGCGGGGAACCGTGAGCGGCAAGCTCTGGCTGAAGGCTGCAAGCCCCGAACGCATCACCTCGAAGGCGCCCTTCGCATCGTTTTGTGCCGCCAGTTTCTCTGCCTCGATCGCCGCATCGAGAAGCGGGCCGGCCGCAACCGGTGCCGCAGAAAGGAATGCGCCGATGAGGGCAGCGGCAAGGGCGCGGGCAGGGACTGAGTATATCAGGGACACGTGATTCTCCCGCATTGATCTTGCGGGAGTGTGGGAAGAACGAAGCCCGTGCGTCAAGCGCCGCGCGGTTCTGTGCGATCACGTTGGCCTGATGCTCACGAGCGCCAGAACATCGGCACGAGCAGCACCAGTACCGTCAGCACTTCGAGACGGCCGAGCAGCATGGCGAGCGACAGGATGTAGAGTTCCGGATCGTTCATCATTGCGAAATTGCCGACCGGGCCGATCAGCGGGCCGATGCCGGGGCCGACATTCGACAGTGCTGTGATGACCGAGGAGGTCGCTGTGGCAAAGTCATAGCCCGCAAGCGCCATGGCCATGGAGCCGATCGCCCAGATGAAGACATAGGCGCTGACGAATAGGAACACGGCGCGCTGGGTTTCCGCATCAACGATCTGGTTGCCGTAGCGCACGGAATAGACGGCGTTCGGATAGATAAGCTTCTTCAGGCCCGTGACGATGATGTTGAACAGGATGACGAAGCGATAGGCCTTGATGCCGCCGGCCGTCGATCCGGAGCAGCCGCCCATGAAGGTGGCGAAGAAGGCGGCGGCGACCGCAAACGGTCCCCAGAGCGTGTAATCCTGGCTGGCATAGCCCGTCGTCGACAGGATCGAGGCGAAGTTGAAGAAGGAATGGGTGAGGGCCACCGGCAGTTCGATGCCGTTTCGCAAGTGATTGTAGAGCCCGCCGGCAATGGCGAAGGCACCGAGATAGCCGAGGAAGACGAAAATCTGCGGGTCGCGCAGGGCATCCAGACGTCCACGCACCAGAAGCACGATCAGGATCGAGAAGGGCAGGCTGCAGAGCGTCATGAAGAAGGTCGAGACCCAGAGCAGCGCATGGCTGTCAAAGGCCGCAAACGAATTGTCATAATTGCCGAAGCCAGCGGTCGCGACAGTCGTGAAGGCATGCACGATGGCATCGAAATGGCCCATGGCGGTCACGTCATAAGCAATGATGCAGGCCAGCGTGATCCCGACATAGACCGCCATGAAGGCGCGCGTGAAGGTGGCGATTCGCGCAAACGGCTTGTCACCGATGTCGGACGATTCCATCTTGAAGAAGGAGACGCCCCCGACACGCAGGAAGGGCAGGACAAAGAGGCCGAGCGCCACGATCCCGATACCGCCGAGCCAGGCCAGCAGTGCACGCCATATCAGGATTCCGGGCGAGACCTGATGCAGATTGGAGATGACGGTTGATCCGGTGGTGGTGATGCCGGAGATCGCCTCGAACAGGGACTGGGCGAAAGTCAGGTCGAGATCGGAGAAATAGAGCGGGATGGCGCCGACCAGCGAAAAGACGGCCCACAGCACGTTGACGAGCAGGAAGCCCATCCGTTTGGTGAAGGACGGCGGTGGGCCGCGCGTCGCCATGGCGGCCGTCAGCGACAGTCCGCCGACCATGGCCGCTGAAACGGTAAAGACCGACCAGGCGTCGTCACCGTAATAAAGGCTGACCATCGCCGGGATCAGCATGGCGGTGGACAGATAGAGCCCGCACAGGGCTGCGATATAAACGACGGCGCGGAGCAGATTGGTATTCAAGGAATGACTTCCGTCTGTTGCAACGCAAAGAGGCTTTGTCTCTGCCCGATGTGTATGCCATAGCGGGGCTCTGTCCAAAATTCAACGGAGGCTGACGTGACCCCCAGTCAAGTCGACGAAGCGCTGGAGGCGATGCGCGGCCTCTTTCCCGAAACGCCGCTGCAGCTCAACGAACATTTGAGCGCCCGTTACGGTGCCAATGTCTACCTGAAGCGCGAGGACCTGACGCCGGTTCGCTCCTACAAGATCCGGGGCGCCTTCAATTTTTTCCGCAAGATCGTCGAAGACAGCCCTTCCGGCACCACCTTCGTTTGCGCTTCCGCCGGCAATCACGCTCAGGGCTTTGCCTATGTCTGCCGTCATTTCGGTGTTCAGGGCGTGGTCTTCATGCCGGTGACGACGCCACAACAGAAGATCGACAAGACGCGCATCTTCGGCGGCGAATTCATCACCATCCGCCTGATCGGCGACATTTTCGACCAGTGCTATCAGGCTGCCCGCGAACATGTCGAGGCGATCGGCGGCTATATGGTGCCGCCTTTCGACCATCCCGATATCATCGAGGGCCAGGCGACGGTCGCGGCTGAAATGATGCAGCAGTTGCCGGAAGGCGTGACGCCGGATCTCGTCATCATGCCGGTCGGTGGCGGTGGGCTGTCCTCCGGCATGACCGGCTATCTTGCCGGCAAGGTTTCGCCCGAGGCGATGATCTTCTGCGAGCCGCAGGGAGCGCCGAGCCTGAAGACGAGCCTTGAGGCCGGCAAGGTCGTGACGCTGCCCAAGGTCGACAATTTCGTCGATGGTGCAGCCGTCGCCCGTATCGGTGACCATAATTTCGAGGCGCTGAAGGCTTTCCGCCCCGATCAGGTGCTGATCGTGCCGGAAAACGCGATCTGCGTGACCATGACCGACATGCTGAATGTCGAGGGTGTGGTTCTGGAGCCGGCAGGCGCGCTGGCACTTGCCGCACTCGATCTTCTGCCGCGCGTTGCCTTGAGTGGGCGGACAATCGTCGCCGTCGTCTCCGGCGGCAATTTCGATTTCGAGCGGCTGCCCGACGTCAAGGAACGCGCCATGCGCTACGCCGGCTTGAAGAAATACTTCATCCTGCGATTGCCGCAGCGTCCAGGCGCCCTGCGCGACTTCCTTAATCTTCTCGGGCCCGAAGACGATATCGCCCGCTTCGAGTACCTCAAGAAGTCGGCGCGCAACTTCGGTTCGATCCTGATCGGCATCGAGACGGGCAAGCGCGAGAACTTCGCAGAACTTTTCGGCCGTTTCGATCAGGCGGGGCTTGGCTTCGAGGACATCACCGAAAACGAGATCCTCGCCAACCTGATCATCTGATGCCTTGACCGGCGAGCCAGTCCACGATGATCGTCGCAATCGGCTCGGTGGTCTCGGGCGAATAGGTGTCGCCGGCAATCACATGATTGTTGGCGTCGCCGGTTGGCCCCGGATCGACGAGCGCGTAACCGGCGCCCCAGCGCGCTGCAACCGCCGCCGTCCGATCCGGCCTGACAACCTTGTCCTCGGTTGATTGAAGAAAGAGGGCGGGAACGCGGATCTCTTGCACCCGTGTGTGGTTGGCCAGCCGGACCGATTGCGCCATGGGAATGAGCGCGGCCACCGGGTAGCTTGTCGTCCAGTTGTGTGCGTTGAGCGGGCTGATCGGTTCAAATCCGGCGCGCTCGCCGATGATCAGGCGGGCCAGAGAGCCGCCCAACGGACCGGTCAGCAGGAAGCTTCCGGATGCCTGCACGCCATAATTGGGTGAGAGGAACACGGAAGCCGCGATCTTGTCCGCAAGGGTAGGGCGACCGAGCGCCCAGGTGATGAGCGAGGCGCCGGTCGAAGTCGAGATGATGACGACCCGGTCACCCAGATGTTTACCGATCGCCAGCGCTTCACCCACATCCGCCGCCCAGTCATCGATCGTCGCGAGGCCCAAGGCGTCGGGATCGTTGAGGCCATGACCGGTGAGACGGGTGAGAAAGAGATTGGCGCCGAGCGCGTGTGCCACGAGGTCGGGCAGGGGGCGAACCTCGGCGGACGAGGCGGAAAAGCCGTGCACATAGACCACGGAGACCGGCGTCTTCTCTTTCCGTGCGGGGTCCGCCCAGACGATCTGCTTGGCAAGCCCTTCCCGGATGTTGCCGGCCACTGTCTCGCCATCTGCGATCAGGGCGTCAAGCGAATCGAGCGGCAGGTCCGCGCCGGTCTTTGCCTCTCGTTCCAGCGCGAGCACCGGTGGTCTCAGATAGAGAAAGACGATAGCAGCGATGCTGAGAAAAACGAGTGTTAGCAACAACCCCATGACGATCCGCATCCTCAAGCCTCCTACGGTCCCTCCCGACCGGTGCCGACTGTATCACGCCATCATGATGCGGGAAGCCGCCCCACCTGCTCTTCCTCGGCAGGCCCGGTTGTGCTAGGTCAGGCCATGTCTATTCTGTCCAGCATCCTCTCCATTTTCACCGGTGGTTCCTCTTCCGAGACCGCTGCCAAGCCCTTGGCCGAGCCGCAGACCTACAAGGACTGCGTCATCCATGCCGAACCCATGCGTGAGGGCAGTCAGTACCGGCTTGCCGGGCGGATCGTCCAGACCGTGGATGGCCGGGTGCTCGAGCGCAAGTTCATCCGCGCAGACGTCTTCACCTCGCTCGATGATGCCCTCGACTGCACCTTCCGCAAGGCGCAGCAGATCATCGATCAGAACGGCCCTGCGCTGTTCGGTGATGGCGAGGAAACGCGCATCGTCTGATGATGCACTTTGATATCGCGAAGAAATGTTTCTTCGCGATCACAGAATGTTAATGATGCACCGCAACACTGCCCCCTGAGATATTGTCCGGGTTTTCCAGTGATCATTGCGTTTCGCTCCGTTTCATTCCTCGCTTTTCACGGCTTGGCAGCGACCCTCGTGTTGGGCGCAGCTTTCCCTGTTCATGCCGCTGATGCAGTGTCCGTTCAGGCGGCCAAGGCGTCCGCCGATCTCGCCTGGCTGATGGCCGCCGCCGGCATGGTGATGATGATGCAGGTGGGATTCCTGCTTCTTGAAGCCGGCATGGTGCGCTCGAAGAATTCCATCAATGTCGCCCAAAAGAACCTCCTGGATTTTGTCTTCGGCGTCGTCGGCTTCGCAGTCGTAGGTTTCATGCTCGCCTTCGGCCGCTCCGGCTTCCTGCCGGTCGGGCTCGATCCTGACTATTTCCTGCTGCAGGGCCTCGATAGCTGGCTCGCCGGGTTCTTCGTCTTCCAGGTGATGTTCTGCGGCACGGCGGCGACCATCGTCTCCGGTGCCGTCGCCGAGCGCATGACACTCTCGGCCTATGTTCTCGGGTCGATCATTCTGTCGACGCTGATCTATCCGATTTTCGTGCACTGGGTCTGGGGAACGGCGATCGGGCCGAACTCCGGGGCCTTTCTCGCCAATCTCGGCTTTGTCGATTTCGCCGGCTCCACGGTGGTGCATGCCACGGGTGGCTGGGTCGCACTTGCTGCCTGCCTGGTGATCGGCGCGAGACGCGGCCGTTTTGATGCCGAGGGGCGCCCGGTGCGTCTTGCCGGCAACAATCCGGTTCTGGCGACCACTGGGGGCCTCATCCTGTTTTTCGGCTGGATTGGCTTTAATGGCGGTTCCACCCTGGCAGCCAATGCGGATGTGGCGCCGATCATTCTCAACACCGTGCTGGCTGGCGGCATGGGCACCTGCGTCGGCTATGTGATCGGTGCGAGGCAAGATGGCGTTGTGCTGCCGGAAAAGGCGCTGTGTGGCATGCTGGGTGCGCTGGTCGCCGTCACGGCGGGCTGCCACCTGCTTGAGCCGGGTGGCGCCCTCCTCACGGGCGCGCTCGGCGCGATCGTCGCCATCGTCGGCAATCAATATCTCGAAGAGAAGCTCAAGGTCGACGATGCCGTCGGCGCCGTCGGCGTGCACACCTTTGCCGGTGTCGCCGGAACCGTGGCACTTGCGCTTCTGGCGCCGGTCGAACGGCTGCCGCTCGGTGGACGATTCGATCAGCTCTACATCCAGATCTTTGGCTCCGCGCTGAACTTCTACTGGGCCTTCGGCCTCGGCTATGCCTTCTTCTGGACGCTCGACAAACTCGTGCCGGTTCGCGTCACGGCCGAGGCCGAAGACATCGGCCTGAACGTCGCCGAACATGGGACGCGGCTCGGTGTCGGCCATGTCGAGGACGCTCTTTCAAAGCTCGTTTCCGGCAAAGCCGATCTGGGCGACCGGTTGCAGGTCGATCCGGGCGACGAGGCCGAGAAACTGACCCTGCTGTTCAACCACCTGATGGACAATATCCAGCAACAGGAACGCAATCGAAGTGCGCTCGAATCCCAGGTTCGCGACCAGGAAGAGGCGGAACGGGTGACGGCACTCGCCAACGCCACCTTTGAAGCGATCGTCATGCACGAAGGCGGCGTGATCATTGACGGCAATGAGCAGTTCGAGGTGCTGACGGGTCGCAAGATTGCAGATCTCATTGGCACGTCGATCCTCGATCTTGTCGATCAGACCGGGCGACGCATGCTGATCGAGGATCCCAATCCGGCGCCCGACGTGTCGCGAGAGTTCCAGATCGTCCGCGCCGACGGCTCAAGCATCCCGATCGAGGCTCGGGGGAGGAACATCGAATATCGCGGCCGACATATCCGGATCAGCTGCCTCGTCGATCTTCGCGAGCGCAAGGCCGTCGAGAGCCGCATGCGCCATCTGGCGCAGCACGATCCGCTGACGGGGCTTGCGAACCGTGCGCTGTTTACCGAAACGCTCGCCACCCATGTCAAACAGGCGAATGACGGGTGGGGTTGCGGGGTTCTTCTGGTCGATCTCGACCATTTCAAGGACGTCAACGATCTCTACGGGCACCCTGCTGGCGACGAGGTGATCAGAGAGACGGCGCGGCGTCTGTCCGAAGCACTCGGTCCCGCCGACATGGCGGCTCGCCTCGGCGGTGACGAGTTCGCGATCATCCTCGGCAATTGCCATTTCGAAGCGCAATGCGAAGATTTCGGCCGCCGCCTGGTCGAAGCCTTCCGGCAACCCTTCGATACCGGCCAGGGCGAACGCATCAAATGCGGTGTCAGCATCGGCGGTGCGCTTTGCCCGGAGCATGCGGGCGAGCTCGACGAGCTGATTGGCCGTGCGGATATTGCACTCTATCACGCCAAGAAATCCGGCCGGAACACGTTCCGTTCCTACCGCAAGGGCATGGACGAACTGATCGAGAAGCGACGTGCGCTCGAAGCCGATATCGAGCGCGGACTGGAGCGTGGCGAGTTCGAGCTCTATCTCCAGCCTCGGGTCTCGGCATCGGATGCTTTGATCGTCGGATATGAGGCGCTGGTGCGCTGGAAACATCCGGAGCGGGGAATGGTGCAGCCGGGTGATTTCATCCCCGTCGCCGAGGTGTCCGGCAAGATCATCGAACTGGGAGAATGGGTGCTGATCGAGGCCTGCCGTCTGGCAACTGCTTTTCCCGAGCATCTGCATATCAGCGTCAACGTCTCGCCGGTGCAGTTCCGTCATCCGCAGTTTCTGGAACGGATCGAAGCGATCCTGGATGCGTCCGGGGTTTCGCCGCATCAGCTGGAGCTTGAGATCACGGAGAGCGTGCTGATCGACGACGATCAACGGGCGCGCCTCATTCTCGGCCATCTGAAGACGCTTGGCTTGAGGATTGCGCTCGACGATTTTGGCACCGGCTATTCGTCGCTCAGCTATCTGAGCCGCTATCCCTTCGACGTGATCAAGATCGATCGCAGCTTCGTGTCTTCCCTCGGGACAGAGGAGACGGCCGATGCCATCGTCCGCACGATCATCGATCTGGGCAGCGGGCTCGGCATGCGGGTCGTGGCGGAAGGTGTGGAGACGGTGGATCAGGCTCGTTACCTGAGCGTCGCGGGCTGTGACGAGCTCCAGGGCTATCTGCTGGGCCGGCCGCAGCCGCTCGACAGCATCGCATCCGAGGTGAGCGCGGAGATTGTCTCCGAGCTGACCAGTGTCGCGCGGCTGGCAGCGCATCGCCACAAGCGCCTGTCCCGGACGGGGAGCGAGACAGGGCTTGCTCTGGCGGCAAACGGCAACTGAAGGTACTTGCCGTTTGCAGAAGTGGGGCGGCAGCGAGGCCGCCGCATTGGATCGTCAACGGATCAGGCGGCGCGCGCCAGTTCCTCGACCTTGGCCTTGGCAGAAGCCACAGCCTTTTCGGCAGCTTCCGGACCATAGGCGAGGCCTTCGACATAGACAGTCTCGACCAGCTCGATGCCGAGGAAACCGAGAACCGTCTTGAGGTAGGGTTCGGCATGGTTCATCGGGGCGCCGGGGCCGGACGAGTAGATGCCGCCGGCGGCGAGAACCAGATAGGCCTTCTTGCCCTTGGCGAGGCCGACCGGGCCGTTTTCCGTGTAGCTGAAGGTGAGGCCGGCACGCGCGATGTGGTCGATCCAGCTCTTCAGCGACGAGTAGATGTTGAAGTTGATGAGGCCGGTGCCGATGACGATCGTGTCGGCTGCCATCAGTTCGGCGACGAGCGCGTCGGAGATGGCAACAGAAGCGGTTTCTTCAGCTGTGCGTGCATCGGCCGACTTGCGGATCGCAGTGGTGAAAGCGCCGTCGACGTGGTCGAGCTGGGTTTCGACAAGGTCACGACGGACCAGCGTGCCGGTCTCGCCGGCGAACTTCTCGGCGAGCTCGGTGGCGATCGCGTTCGAGAGGGATTCCGAGCCGCGCGGGCTGGAGGTGACGAGAAGGATGGAAGACATGTGCAATTCCTCGAATGGTGGTGGGCCCTTGGGAGCAGGCCTGCCATGCATCTATGTCCGAGCACGCATCAATGAAACTGTGATAATCTAGATCGGTCATATCGAATAACTGGATGGATGCCCGATCGCATGGATGCCAATCCCACTCTCGACCAGTTGCAGGTCTTTCTCACCGTGGCTGACACCGGAAGTTTTTCCGCGGCCGCCCGCCAGCTCAATCGCGCCCAATCCGTGGTGAGCTATACGATCGGCAATCTGGAAAGCCAGCTTGGCGTGACGCTGTTCGAGCGGACCGGCACGCGGCAACCCAAGCTGACCGAAGAGGGCAGGGCCATGCTGACCGATGCCCGCCGCATCGTCGGCGATCTGCAGGTGATGCGCGCCAAGGTGCGCAGCCTGCATCAGGGGCTTGAGGCGGAGCTTTCGGTTGCCATCAGCGTGCTCGTCCCGACCGGCGCCATGCTGGCGGTGCTCCGCGAATTTCAGCGGCAGTTTCCGTCCGTTTCGCTGCGGCTGGAAGTGGGCGAACTCGGGCGGCTGGTCGAGCTGGTGATGAGCGGCAGGGCGACCATCGGCATCGGCGGTGCGCCGACCCGGCAGGACGACACGCTGATCGTCACCCGCATCGGCCACAATTTCCTGCTGCCGGCGGCGGCGGCCGACCATCCGCTGGCTCAGCGCAAGGCCACGCTGTCCCTGCAGGACGTGCGCGAGGAGACGCAGATCGTCGTCAGCGACGCCTCGGATCTGACATCGGGGCGTGATTTCAACGTCTTGTCGTTCAAGACCTGGCGCGTCAGCGACATGGCAACGAAACATCAACTGATCCGTGGCGGTCTCGGCTGGGGCGGGCTGCCGGCCTCGATCATCCGTGAAGACATGGCAAGCGGCCGGATCGTGCATCTCGATCTGCCGGCCTATGAGCAGGGGTCTTACAATCTCTACGCTATCAGGCGGACCGACAATCCGCCGGGGCCCGCCGGAAGCTGGCTGATCCGGGCCTTCGAGGAGCAGCTTTCAAATTGCCCCATGGATCTGGCATCCCCACCGCCACTTGCAACGGCAGTTTAAGGAATCGATTCAAAGTCTTGAATCGATTCCGTTCTCGGTGGGCCAATGTCATGGCTGTCTTGCTCAGAGCATCAGGCGGAACTTCGCAAATCCTTCCCCCGCTTCGCCGGCATCCTCGATCTGACCGCCCTTGAAATCGGCGAGGAATTCGCGTGCCTTCGGGCCGGTCTCGAAGGTCACGCTGGTCTCGCCGATCGGTGCAAAGGACCAGTTGCCGTCGGCTGACGGATTGATCATGCCCTGTTCGACGATGTAGCGAACGATGATGTCGCGGTTGGTATCCGGGCCGACGAAGATCACCTTGTCGGAGGCAATCTCCGGGAACTTGCCGCCGCCGCCGGCGCGGTAGTTGTTCGTCGCAACCGCAAAGGTCTGGCCCGGATCAATCGGCTTGCCGTCGAATTGCAGGTTGACGATGCGGCTTGATTCCGGATGGACGACAACGCCGTCCTTGTCGTAGCGGGCGGGCTTGGTGAGATCGATCTGATAGGTCACGCCGTCTATGACGTCGTAATTGTAGGACGGGAAATCCGGATTGATCAGGGCCGCGTCCTTCGCGCCCTTCTCGATCTGGTTGAAGATGCCGGCCGACATTTCCAGCCAGTTTTTCACCTGTTCGCCGGTGATCGCGACCGCCTGGATGGTGTTAGGATAGAGATAGAGATCGGCGACATTCTTGATCGCGATGTCGCCGGCCGGCACATCGGTGAAGTAATCGGCGCCGCCACGACCGCCGGCCTTGAACGGGGCCGCCGCCGACAGCACCGGCAGATCCTTGTGCGGGCCGTCCTTCAGCATTTCTCGGATGTACCAGGACTGCGCGATCGAGACGATCTGGATCGAGGGATCGTCGGCCACCAGCGCAAAATAGGAATAGAGCGGCGCAGACGACTTGCCGACGGGGGTGCGCACATAGTCAAGCGTCGCTTGGTGTTCGGCGGCAACCGAAGCGATGAGTTCCGGCTTGTCCTTGACATCGGCAACGACCTTGCGGTTGTCGTCGCGATGATAGATCGGGCGCGCTTCGCAGGTGAAGTCGACGATCTTCCAGCTCGCGCCGTCCTTTTCGAGAAGCAGGTCGATCAGCCCCATATGCGAGCCCCAGAAACCGGCCATGACGGCGGGCTTGCCGAGCAGCGTGCCCTTGACGGCGTCAGCACCCGGCACGTCGTCGAAGTCTTTGGGGCCGGGGAAGACAAGATGCTGGTGGCCGGTGAAGATCGCATCGATGCCTTCGACGCCTGCGAGATACAGCGAGGCGTTTTCCATGCCTTCTGTTTCGCCATTCCCGTCGATACCGGAATGGGAAAGCGCAATCACGATGTCGGCGCCGTCCTCCTTCATCTGCGGCACCCAGGCGCGGGCCGCCTGCAGGATGTCGCGGCTCATCGCCTTGCCCTCAAGGTTCTTCGCATCCCAGAGCATGATCTGCGGCGGCACGAAGCCGATGAAGCCGACCTTGATCGGGCTGGTGGCCCCGGATCCGTCGCGGATCTGCTTTTCGATGATGTGGTAGGGCTTGAAATAAAGCGGATCCTGCTTGGGATCCGCAGCAAGCTGCCCCTTGGTCAGGTTGGCGCAGACGAATGGGAATGTCGCGCCCGCCAGCGTGTTGAACATGAAGTCGAGGCCGTAATTGAACTCGTGATTGCCGAGCGTGCCGCAATCATAGCCGAGCACGTTCATCGCCTTGATCACCGGATGCAGGTCGCCGGGCTTCATGCCTTTCTGATAGGCCATGTAATCGCCCATCGGATTGCCCTGCAGGAAGTCGCCATTGTCGATCAGCATGGAATTGCCGGCCTCGGCGCGGATGGAATCGATCAGACTTGCGGTACGCGAAAGCCCCATCGTGTCGTTCGGCTTGTCGGCATAGTAGTCGTAAGGCATCACGTTGACGTGGATGTCGGTGGTCTCCATCAGCCTGAGATGCGCCTGATTGCCATTGGCGCGCGCCGCAAAGGGATGAAGCGTGATGAGCGCCGCGGAGGCCGCGACGCCGCTGAGGAAAGACCGGCGGGAAATCGGATGAAGATCGAGCAAAGACGGCATGAGGGCCTCGCGAAGAACGGGTTCTGAAAGCGACAGAGGTTAAGTCGCTTTCAAGATGCTTGCACCTGTAAAATGACAGGGGTGAGACGTTGCCGTGGCCGTGTCTAGCTCGGCACTAGGTTGCGGGGATCCCGATGAAAATTGCGAAAGTATGCGGTGACCTGCGCGACCGCATTGGTGGTCTGCTCGAATTCGAGCCCCATCTTGCCGGCGCGGTACCAGCGGACGGTGCATTCGATGTGACCGAGTTCGGCGCTGCTGACGGTAACAGTCGCGCCGCGCTTGGCTTCGATCCAGCCCTCCAGATGCAGGGCCATGCCGGTTCGGGAAATATCGAGAATACGTACGTTGAACTTCTGGCCGATGAATTCCAGCGTGCCCCTGATGTGACAGCGGATACGGTGGCTTCGGCGGCCGTCCGGATTGAGTTTGGCAGCAAGCATAAAATTGCGCTTCGTCAAATTGATGAAAGAAACGCAGAAAACCTCGGTCAGGCGCCTTAACGGCATCTGGCCAAGGTCATTAGAATGCGAGCGATCTCCTCAGGAGATTTTGGGTGTTTTGCCAGTTATGCGGGGTGTTTACCGTTAACTTCCGCTCGGCAGGGTCAGCCGCGCAGGACCGGCCGGACTTCCTGGTGGTAGTTGCGGAAATAGGCCGCGACCTTGGCGATCGAGTTGCTGTTCGGGCGGAACATGATGCCGATGCGGCCACCATAATTCCAGCGGACGACGCCTTCGAGATGGCCGATATCCTCGTTCTCGATGGTCACCTGGCTGCCGGCGGCGGCGGTCAGCTTGGTGGCGAGTTCCAGGGCGAGGCCGGTGCGAGAAATATTGATCACGCGCGCATCCGCCTGCTGCTGAAAATAGCGGATCTTGCTGTCGATCCGGCAGCGGTTGCGGGGTGATTTGCGAACATCCATACCGAGATTATTGCTCATGATGCCGTCCTGAAAGAAAAAGGAATGGCACGAGCCTACGACCGATCTGTGAGAATGGCCTAAATCAATTCATTAGGATTTTCAGGATCCTCGATCAAAGACCCACATTAGGGCGTTCGATCACTTCGCGCAGCGCAAAGCTCGAATTGATCTTCACCACATGCGGCAGCGCCGAGAGCCAGTCGCGGTGGATGCGCTCGTAATCCTCGAGATCCTTGGCGGCCACACGCAGAATGTAATCGTATTCGCCCGACATCAGATAGCACACAAGCACGTTCGGACAGCGCTTCACGGCGGCCTCGAATTCGGTCAGCGTCTTGGCGAACTGACCGGACAGCGAGATGTGCACGATCACCATCATCTTGTAGTCGATTGCCTTGTGGGACAGGCGCGCATGGTAGCCGCTGATCACGCCCGATTTTTCCAGCATGTCATGGCGCCGCGAGCAGGCGGATGGCGAGAGGCCCACCGTTTCGGCGAGCTCGGCATTGGTCATCCGTCCATTCTCCTGAAGCGCCTTCAGAATGGCACGATCGATGGCATCCAATTCCGCCATTCGTAGATTTCTCCGTTTTGCAGCTGTCTGACGCAAGAAGCTGCGAATTGTCTGATGTCCCAGGCTTCACTTTGCAAGGACATTTTGCGCGGAGAATGTTTGAATTTCCGTATCTGAAACAAAGCAGCTTCGGCTGCTGATAAAGGAGAGGAACGCTTCATGCGTGTCGGTTGCCCGAAGGAAATCAAAAACCATGAATACCGTGTCGGTCTGACCCCCGGTGCCGTCAGAGAATATGTGGCTCATGGCCATGATGTCCTGATCGAAACGGGAGCAGGCGCCGGGATCGGCGCAGACGACCACGCCTATATCGCCGCTGGCGCGAAGATCGCAGCCTCGGCCAAGGACGTGTTCGAAAAGTCCGACATGATCGTCAAGGTCAAGGAGCCGCAGCCCTCCGAATGGGTGCAGCTGCGCGACGGCCAGATCCTTTATACCTATCTCCATTTGGCGCCGGATCCCGAGCAGACCAAGGGCCTGCTCGAATCGGGCGTTACCGCCGTTGCCTATGAGACCGTGACCGACGAGCGTGGCGGCCTGCCGCTTTTGGCGCCGATGTCGGAAGTCGCCGGACGCCTGGCGATCCAGGCGGGAGCGACGGCCCTGCAGAAGGCCCATGGCGGCCGAGGCATCCTGCTTGGCGGCGTGCCGGGCGTGTTGCCGGCCAAGGTTACCGTCATCGGTGGCGGCGTTGTCGGCCTGCATGCGGCCAAGATGGCCGTCGGTCTCGGCGCCGACGTCACAATCCTCGATCGCTCGCTGCCGCGTCTACGCCAGCTTGACGACATCTTCGGCGGTCGCGTCCACACCGTCTACTCCACCATCGATGCCCTTGAGCAGGAAACCTTCTCCGCTGATCTCGTCATCGGCGCAGTCCTGATCCCCGGTGCTGCTGCCCCGAAGCTGGTTACCCGCGAGATGCTGTCCGGCATGAAGAAGGGCGCTGTCATCGTCGACGTTGCCATCGACCAGGGCGGTTGTTTCGAGACCTCGCATGCCACGACCCATTCCGACCCGACCTATGTCGTCGATGGCATCGTGCATTACTGCGTCGCCAACATGCCGGGCGCGGTTCCGATCACCTCGGCGCATGCCCTCAACAATGCAACGCTGGTCCATGGGCTGGCGCTTGCCGATCGGGGTCTGCGCGCGATTGCCGAGGATCGGCACCTGCGCAACGGTCTCAACGTTCACAAGGGCCGGATCACCAACAAGCCGGTCGCAGAAGCGCTTGGTTATCCGGCGCATGCGCCGGAATCCGTACTCAACGTTGCGTAAGGCTGCACTCTCCGGTCGCCTCACGCGGCGTCAGGTCCGCGAATGTAACGTGTAAAGCGGCCGATCCGGGCCGGCCTTCCCATCGGCCGGCCCGTTTTTTATGCCTAGATCAAGGCAGATCGGGCCGGCTCTTCGGCTCATGCATCGGGCAGCCGATCAAGGCGCTGCGCTTTGCCGCCGCCACCGGATAGACCTCCCTGCGGGCGCGCATGACATTGCCGAGAGGCCGATGCTGCTCGATGCCGCGCCAGGGACGGAAGGTCAGTCCGTCATCGACGGCACGCGAACGACCTTCCGACCAGCCCGTCTGCGGCGCAACACTGATGGTCGCGATCTCCAGATAGGGGCTGTCTTCTTCGGGCCAGACGACGGAGGCATCCTCGATCGGCTGGGTCTCGAGATTGCGACAGAGCTGCGCGCGCAGGGTCCATTCTCCGCCATCGCGCGCCATCACCTCGGCGACCGCTTCGCGCAGGACGTCAGGACCTTCGGATAGATCGATCCTGTCGTCGATCAGGCGCTTGAAGCTTTCGGACCGCGGCACGATGTCGAGCTTTGCCACATAGTCGCCGAAGCGTAAGGGAACCTGGGTGTAGTAGTGCTCGCCGAGTGGATGGGTCTCAGGATAGCCGCCCATTGCTTTCAGCGCCCCGGCATCCGCGCCCATGGCTTCAAGGCCCCGGACGATCGGTCTCAGGATCCAACTGAGCGCACTCTTGGCCCATTCGACCCGGTCGGTGGTGCGGGAAATCAACTTGAGGTTTTTGGCAAAACCTGCGGCATCCGGTGCAGCGAAAGCCGGCGCCGAGGCAAACAGGAAATCCTGCGTGAGATCGTCTTCGCTGCCCGGCAACCGCGTGCCCTCGACGTCGAAGAGCTTGATGGCGAAACCGCGCGGCAGTGAAACGCTGTCGCGCAAGGGATCGCCGGGAATGGTCGATATGCGGATGATCGCCGGATAGGTCCGCCCCGGTTCGGCGAAGATCCCCTGACGCAGTTCGGCCGAAAGATCCGAATGGACGGTGACGGAGGCTTCGAGCAGGGCATGGCTCTTGGCGTGCACGCTGCGTTGCGCATGCCCGAGATCTTCATGCGTCTTGCCGATGATGTAGAGCATGCTGTCCTTGATATCCTCGATCGCCTGCGTCTCGTCGGCGGAAGGGGTTTCAAGATCGGCATTGTAGCGAATGGGGGATTGATGTGGCATCGAGTGCTCCGTGGGGACGTGTTCCCGGGAGGGAACGCGGGACAAAGCCGCGTGTTCCTGCTGGAAATCGTCAATAGAGGCCGGAAGGTGCTTCGGTGGTCTGTGCGCGGTCGAACAGCATCCCTGGGCGATGCCTCTCCCGTCTTTCGGCCGATGCTTCCTGTCCAAAAATAGTGGTTCTACGCCCACCGCAGTTCGCGCTAGATATCTGGATAGTCAGAATCTCGGTTGCGGGGGGTAACATGGAATCGTTGAAGTCCGCCGTTGCGGCGGCACTGCTCATGACGTCGGCAATTCTGTTTGCTTCTCCTTCATCGCTGACGGCAGAGGAGTTGACTGCCGAACAGGTCGAGGAAGGCCAGCGTTTCGTCGTTAACAACGCCATCTTCATCCTGTTCCACGAGGCCGGCCATATGCTTGTTTCCGAGTTCAATCTGCCGGTTCTCGGCCGCGAGGAGGACGCTGTCGATGCGCTCTCCTCCGTGCTGCTGCTCGGTGCCGAGGACGAGGATCTGTATACGACCATGCAGGATGCCGCGGATGGCTGGTTCCTGCTCGACGAGGCGAAGGAGGATGGTCCGCAGGAAGATGATTTCATGGGGACCCATGGCCTCGATCGCCAGCGCGCCTATTCGATCGTCTGCATGATGACCGGGGCGAATGCGGAGTTCTTCGATGAGTTTGCCGACTCGCTCGAATTTCCCGAGGATCGTCGCGAAGAGTGCCTCTTCGAATATGCAAAAGCGCGCGACAGCTGGATGAGCCTGCTCGCCGACAACATGAAGGACGGCGCGAAGACGAAGTTCGAGGTCACTTACGAGCCTGCCGGCAATGAAGACCTGCAAGGCTTTGCCGACCTGCTGAAGGGCGCCGGTGCACTTGAGGCTGTCGCTACGGTCTTCGAAGATGGCTACAATCTGAAGGATGGCATCAAGATCACCGGCAAGACCTGTGGCACGGAAAACGCCTTCTGGTATGAAGGCGACCGCGAGATCACCTATTGCTACGAGATGGCGGCCTTCCATGCCACCCTGATCGCCAACTGGTTCGAGAACCAGACCGCTGGCGAAGAGCAGCCCGCCGGGGAGGACGTCGCCGACGAGACCTCCGAGGAAGAAACAGAAGCCACCAGTGTCAAACTGAAGCGGAAGGAATGAGCGACGGCATCAGCCGTCGCGCTTGATCAGGGCGAGCAGCTCCTGATCGGTCAGGGGATCGACCAGGGCGTCATAGGTGCCGACGGGCGAAAAGCCGAACTGCTGGTAGAGCTGCAGCGCGCGCGGATGGTCGAGCGAATTGGTGGTGACGGTGACTGTCTTCGGATTGCTCGCCCAGGCGGCATAGAGACACTGCAGCAGGAACCACTTGCCGATGCCGAGCCCCAGCGCATGTTCGAAGAGGCCGAAATAGGAGAGCTCGACGAGATCGTCGCTTTCCTGCGAGAGCTCGTAGAAGCCGGCCGGCGCGCCGTTCACATAGAGAACCGAAATCGACACCTTCTGTGCGTGGATGATCGCCTTCAGCTGCTCGTCGGGGAGACGTAGGCGCTCGTACCAGTGCCAGCGCGCGCCGACCTGGCGGTGCAGGAAACGGTAGAAGGAAAGCGGGATTTCATGCGTGCGCATGATTGCCGTCTGGATGTTGACCGGCACCGGAAGGCTGGATTTCGGCGGCGCCGTCATTTCGAGCCGTGTGACATGGGCGGTCAGCGGACCCGACGTCTTCGAGCCGAGCGATTCTGCGTCACCTGTAACGACAGGCGTATCGGTCTTCGAGCCCCATTCCGACCAGGAGCCGTCATAGAGCGAATTGTCGGTATGCCCCAGGCTTTCCAGCGCCAGCGTCACGACGGCTGCCGTCACACCTGAGCCGCAAGACGTCACCACCGGATTGTTGAGATCGATACCGGCACTGGTGAAGATCGAGCGCAGCGTGGCGAGATCCTTCAGGCGACCGTTTTCCGACAGCGATGATGCAGGCACGCTGCGTGCCCCGGGGATATGGCCGGATCGCATACCCTCGCGGGGTTCGGGTTCTTCGCCCGTGAAGCGCCCGGCCGGTCGGGCGTCGGCAATCTGCTTGTCGCCCTCGTCTGAAATCGCCGACATCTGGTCGAAGGAGGTAAGTCTCGAGCGATCGAACTGCGCCTCGAAGGTAACAGGTGCCGGTTCCGGCAGGTCGGTTTCGAGCTTTCGCCCTTCCGCCTTCCAGCCATCGATGCCGCCTTCAAGCACGTAGACGCGCCGTGCGCCCATGACGCGGAACATCCACCAGACACGCGGTGCCGAAAAGAAGCCCGGACCATCATAAACGACGATCGTGTCCTCGGCGGAAATACCGAGCTGGCCGACGGCCTGGGCAAAGAAGGAGGGTGAGGGGAGCGAATGGGGCAGGCCGGTGGTCGTGTCGGCGATCACGTCCTGATCGAAAAAGACCGCACCTGGAATGTGGCCGGAGGCATATTCGACGGCGCCGTTGCGGTTATGCGCCGGCAGATACCAGGAAGCATCGACGAGCTTGAAGCCGGGAGACCCGAGGTTCTTTTCGACCCAATCCGCCGAAACGACGAAACGGCTTCTTTCACCGGACATGCACTTCTCCCGTACGTTCCTATGGCTTAGGTCTCCGGGGCTCCAAAGCGAATGCGGAACCGGCGGTTCTCCTTGCCCTTCTTTTCGATCTTGGCGATATGAATCGCACCGACTTCCTGGGTCTCGGAAACATGTGTGCCCCCGCAGGGCTGACTGTCAACGGCGGAATGCTCGCCGATACAGACCAAAGACACCCGACCAAGGCCGACGGGCGGGCGGACATTCTTCGACTTGACGATGCCGGGATTGGCCGCGAGCTCCTCGTCGGTGATCCACTGGAGATAAACGGGGTGATTTTCGCCGACGAGCTTCATCAGGTCTGCCGTCACCTGATCCTTGTCGATCGTCTCTGACATGTCGAAATCCACGCGGCTTTCCTCCTCGCCGACGGCAGCCCCCGTGATCGGATAGGAGCAGACGACCGAGAGCAGATGGCAGGCGGTGTGCATGCGCATCAGCTTGTAGCGGCGCGCCCAGTCAACATGCAGAACGAGCTTTTCGCCTACGGAGGGAAGTGGCTCGCCGTCCAAAGGGCGGTGCAGGATGATGTCCTTGGTGGTGCCCTGGCGCGTTTCGGAAAGCTGAATGCGGCTGCCGTCTTCGCGCTCCAGAAAGCCGGTATCGCCCGGCTGGCCGCCGGATGCCGCATAGAAACAGGTCTGGTCGAGTTCGACCGCGCCGTCTTCATGCACTGATGTCACCACCGCCTCCGCCGTCGAGAGATAGAAATCGTCGCGGTAGAGGGCGATGGTGGTCATGGCTATGCTTTCAATAACAATCAGGCAGTTTCGAAAGGAAGATCGAAGGCGGGGCGCTTTTCCAGCCAGGCCGGGACCGGCAGACCCTTCGAGCGCAGGAAATCCGGGTTGTAGAGCTTCGACTGATAGCGGTTGCCGTAGTCGCAGAGGATCGTCACGATCGTGTGGCCGGGGCCGAGATCCTTGGCCAGACGCATGGCACCAGCAATGTTGATGCCCGAGGAGCCGCCGAGGCAGATGCCCTCGTTCTCGACGATGTCGAAGACGATATCGAGCGCTTCGGAATCGGGGATCTGATAGGCAAAATCGGGCTTGAAGCCTTCGAGGTTTGCCGTGATGCGACCCTGGCCGATGCCTTCGGTGATCGAGGAGCCCGAGGATTTGAGTTCGCCGTTCTTGTAGTACTCGAAGAGGGCTGCCCCTTCCGGATCGGCAAGACCGATCTTAACGGATGGCTTCATGTTGCGAAGGCCGATGCCGGTTCCAGCCAGCGTGCCGCCCGAGCCGACCGCGCAGATAAAGCCATCGACGGCGCCACCGGTCTGCTCGAAGATTTCTTTCGCCGTCGTTTCGATATGGGCGTCGCGGTTGACCGTGTTGTCGAACTGGTTGGCCCAGATCGCGCCATTGGGCTCGCTTTTGGCAAGCTCGGCTGCCAGTCGGCCGGAGATCTTCACGTAGTTGTTCGGGTTCTTGTAAGGCACCGCCGGCACTTCGACGAGCTCGGCACCGAGCAGCTTCAGCGCGTCCTTCTTCTCCTGGCTCTGGGTTTCCGGGATCACGATCACGGTGCGATAGCCAAGCGCCTTGGCAACGAGCGTCAGGCCAATGCCGGTATTGCCGGCCGTGCCCTCGACGATCACACCGCCGGGGCGCAACAGCCCGCGCCGCTCGGCGTCACGGATGATGAACAGCGCCGCGCGATCCTTCACCGACTGGCCGGGATTGAGGAATTCGGCCTTGCCGAGAATGGTGCAGCCGGTCGCCTGCGAGGCGCTCTTCAGCCGGATAAGGGGCGTATTGCCGATCGCCTCGAGCACGGAGGGGTGAAATGCCATGATGCCTGCCTTTTTTGTCTGACGCGGACACTAGAACCAAATGCGCGGGGAAGAAAACCGGGGGGGCACGCAATTTTGTCCTTCTGGACAAGATTATGCGGGCGGCGGTCAGCGCGAAACGTGAACCGGTCTTTTCCGCCTGGGGGCAGGCAAAGGCAAGGAATGGCTTTTCGCGTGGCGGCGGGGAGAAGGAAAATGCGTTCGGGACTAGGATCTGAGGGCTTCCGGAAAATCACAGGCCACGCCAAGAGGCATGAAGTGCTTCAGATTGGCGGTAATCACTGTCAGCCCGTAAGCCTTTGCTGTGGCGGCAATCAGGATGTCGGCGAACCCGGGATGTGCGCCGCTTGCGGTAGCGACATCGTCTAGCCCGCCGGCGATCCGGGCAACGATGGGGTCGACGGGCAAGATTCGGTCGCCGAAGGTTTCAGTGATGGTATCGAGCCAGTCGCTTAAGCGCTGTGACCGCTCGAAGCCGCCGCGACGATGCAATCTGCGCAGGCCTTTCTCGATCTTGGCCAGGGTGATGGCCGACACATAGAGTACTTCGCTCTGTTCCCGGAACCAAACTTTCACGGCTTCGGATGGCGCTTGCTTCCGGTCGGGCGAAAGGAGCGAGATGATGTTGGTGTCGATCAGGAAGCCGCTACTCAAGCTCGACGTCCCGCATGGGGGACGGGTTTCGGTCGAGATCGGCGGGCCCGGGATAAGACATCAGGAACTCGCCGAAGTTTGGCCTGGGCTTTGCCATCACCCTTTTCGCCGCCTCTCCCGCTTCGACGCTGACCAGCATGGCGGCCGGCTTGCCGTGGCGGGTGATCGTCACGAACTCGCCGTTGGCGGCTTCATCCACAAGGCTCGCGAAACCGGCCTTGGCATCGGCAACACTCTTGGTCGACACGTGGAGCTCCAAAAATGACTATTTATAGTCAATGTAGCTTTTCGTGGAGGTTTGAGCAAGCGGGAGCTTGGCAGGTGTCGGGGCCACACGCGACGAGAGCAGCAGCTACGGCTAGACCATCCAGTCAGACTCGAAACTTTGCCACATAATGCTCGGCAAGGTAACTTGAGATATGCCTACGCGTCGGAGTTTGCGACTTTGGACGGCGCCTGATCCGGCGCCTACGCCGCAGGTCGGCGCTCCTACTCATCGAACTCCGCTCTACTCCGCAGAGCACCAGCGGTAATGATCGGTCATTTCGAGATTTTCATTCTCGCGCTTCAGCACGAATTCGCGTTTGTTCAGCACTTCCAGCCGGCTCCTGTACTCCGTGACCGTTGTCGGCAGGATGCTCCAGGAGCGGTGATAATAGGAGCAGCTTTCGTCGAATTGAGAGAGGTTGCCGGAGTGGGTCACGTTGCTCAGCTTGCAAGTGGCCTTGGCGCTCTTCACGCCCTCTCCGTCATAGATGAACAGCATCGAACCCTTCGGATCACTGCACTCATGCTGGGACTGCACGTAGCGCCCGTGATCGATCGGCAGCAGGTCCTTTGCGAAGACGGGCGTGGCAAAGGCGGTTGCCAGCGACGCCAGGGCGAGGGGCGCGATCAGATTGGTGAAATGCATGCTTCTCAGTCTCGTGAGCTCGTATAAGTCGATGGGAACGCCTGGAGACCTACCGCAGTTTTTTAGCCGGGTCGATACAAGACAGGCGATATCAACCGGTTAGCGGTTGCGCCGGATTGTAGTGATTTCTTGGGCGGCCAAGCCAAGCTGTCGTCAACTGCTGCCGGTTGATGCTCCAGCTGGCCGGGTCAGGTCCGCCAGCCCAAGTGTGAATTGAGTGCAGGCAAGTGGGTTTACTCCGCCCTCAACCCCTGAAACGCCGACATCGCCGCGTCCCGTGCCTTGCCGTGGTCGACGATCGGCAGCGGATAGGTCTTGCCCAAACTGACCCCTGCTTCCTTCAGCATTGCGAAGGGCGCCTCTGATGGCTTGTGGATGAATTTGTTCGGCATGTCCTTCAGCTCCGGCACGAAGCGGCGGATATACGCGCCTTCGGGATCGAATTTCTCGCCTTGGCTGGTTGGGTTGAAGATCCGGAAGAAGGGCGCCGCGTCGGCGCCGGAGCCGGCCACCCATTGCCAGCTGGCGGCATTCGACGCCGGGTCGGCATCGACAAGCGTGTCGCGGAACCAGCGCTCACCCTCGCGCCAGTCCATCAGAAGGTCCTTGATCAGGAAGGAGGCGACGATCATGCGCACGCGGTTGTGCATGAAGCCCGTCTGCCAGAGCTGGCGCATGCCGGCATCGACGATCGGGTAGCCGGTCTGACCCTTTTGCCACTTTTCGAGCAGGTCCGGTTCGTCGCGCCAGGGGAAGGCGTCGAACTTGGCATTCCAGTTTTTCGTCGCGAGATCCGGGAAATGGAAAAGCAGATGATAGGAGAAATCGCGCCAGACAAGCTCCTTGCGGAAATGGATATAGTCCTCACTCGAATAGGCGTCCGGTAGCCCGCGCGTCGCGTGCCAGACGGAGGCGGGCGAAATTTCGCCCAGCGCTAAGTGCGGCGAGATCATCGAGACATGCGCTTCGCCGGGAAAGTCGCGGCGGGTGCGATAGCCCTTGAGTCCGGATGCTATGAACTTGGCGAGACGTTTGCTGGCGCCGTCTTCGCCGGGCTGCCATTCGCTTTCAAAGCCTTTCGCCCAGTTCGGCTTGGTGGGCAGCAGGTTCCAGTCGGAAAGCGGCTCGCTTTTCGGCCAATGGTCAGGCGCGGTGAGCGACTTTGGGGCGGGGATCGGCTCGGGCGGCTCGCCGGACCCGTCCAGCGCCTTCCAGAACGGCGTGTAAACGCGAAAATGGCCGCCGGCGCCGGTCTTGAGCTTGGTCGGCTCGTGCAGGATCTGGCCGGCAAAGGTGCGCACGTCAATGCCATCAGCGATCAGTTTCGCCTTCAACGCCTTGTCGACCGCAATGCCCGAGGGATCATAACGACGATTCCAGAAGACGGCCGAAGCGCCTGTTTCGGTAATCAGGTCAGAGAGCACGGCGTCGGCGGCGCCGCTGCGCAGGATCAGATTGGAGCCGAGCCTTGCCAGCGATTCCCTGAAGGCTTCGAGCGAATGGTGTAGCCACCAGGCTTGCGCCGCGCCGAGCGGTCCGGTGCCGGCGTGCTCCGGCTCCCTTATATAAAGAGGGACGATGCGAAACCCCTCGTCCACTGCTGTTGCGAGCGCGGCGTGGTCGGAGATCCGGAGATCCTTGCGGAACCAGAGGATGAGCGTCTTGGCGGATTGCGGCATGCGATGTTCTTCTTCATTTGCTTTCAAAGCCATACGAAGGGTTACCGCGACAAGATCACGCCGCTGGCACGAATCTCACACTCTGGCATGCGCCTGCATGCCGGTCTGTCAGGCGGCGGAGCGTGCAGGGATGCGCCGGGCCTGTTCGGCCCGAAGCATGGCCATGATTTCTAGGGCGTTTTCGCGGACATAGAGGCGATGCAGCTTTTCGGCGACCGGGGCAGTGGTCAGCAGGCAGGTATAGCCTTCCCGCTCGTACCAGCGGAAATCCACCACATTGTCCATGTTGACGTAGAAGGGAAAGCCGTCCCCATCGTGAAGCTCAAGCCACATCGGCCGTCCTCCTTGCATTCTTCTTCGATCAGAGGAGGGAAATAGCAGCCAAAGGTGAAGAGGGAGTTTCGGAACCATTCTCGGAAAGACCACCTCAGATCTTGTAGGCGGGCGAGATCTGGTCGGCCGGCAAGGAGCCTTGAATCAAAAAGCCCGCTGCCTTTGTGAGGCGCGGGCTTTCGAATTAGATGGCTCCCCGGGCCGGATTCGAACCGGCGACCTGTCGATTAACAGTCGAATGCTCTACCGCTGAGCTACCAGGGAACAGCCGCTTGGCGCGGTGTGAGCGGGGTAATACTGATGCTCGCTCCGTTTGCCAAGCGGTTTTTCAAAAAAAATGGCATCGTCTTGTTTTTATTTGTGGGCTCACCATCTGGAGGGCCGTGGGAAAGGGGCCCAAAACCGCTGAAACGCAGGGAGTTTCGTGTATGCCAGAACGTCGGTATCGGCTCGACCAACAGCGAGGGCGCCTTGTGCTCGGCAAACTCGAGATCCCCGTTCCGCGCTCCAAGGCCGGTCGAATCGTGACGGGAACGGCACTTGTCGGCGGTGGCTTTCTGGGTTTTCTGCCGATCCTCGGCTTCTGGATGGTGCCGCTTGGCCTGATCGTTCTCTCGCATGACCTGCCGGCCGTTCGCCGCCGTCGCCGTCGCATGACAGTCTGGTGGAGCCGCCGCAAGCAGGCGCCGCGCCCCGGCCGCGAAGACTGACGCGCGCCATGGAGCACATGTCATAGTGAAATGACCTGATGGTTCCAACCCGATACGCTGGGTGGACTCAAACGGGATACCGAACACGGCAGTCGCCGTCTGGTTCCCGGAAAGGTCAAACGACATGAGCATATTGATTCAGGCGGAGAGTTCCTTGATTCTGACGCCGAGAGATTTTCACATCATCGATCACGCGATGCGGGCAGCCGAACCGGCCAAGCCCGCTTATTCCGATGACGGCCATCGCGAAGCGGTGGGCAAGGCGGTTATCCGGCTCTATACATCCGGCATGACCGATCCCGGTCGCCTGGCGGAGGCCGCCAGCACCATGGCTGCAACACGCATGCTCGATCGTCGTCGCTGGCGTGACGACTCTTAAGGAAAATCGGGTAGGGAAGGGGGCTTCCGGGCATCCACAGGAGCGCCGCGAGATTTGATGAATTTCCCCTTGCGCTCACTCTCGATCCGTTCTAAATCCCGCCCACCACACGCACTTTTCTAATCGGATGGCCTCGTGGCGGAGTGGTGACGCAGAGGACTGCAAATCCTTGTACCCCGGTTCAATTCCGGGCGAGGCCTCCATCCGAACTCTCCCCATAGATACAATAGACTTTATCCTGGCGGCATCGACGATGCCGTCTTCGCGCGTTCCGCAAGAGCGACCACTTCACTTGGCTGTGGCGATATTCTCGTGTGCGATGAGAAGACCGGCTTGAAAGCGCCTCGCCCTGCAATTAAAGACACGGGTGGAATAAGCCGCTATGGCCGGTCGACACGGGGCGCGAATGAAATGATGGATTACGTAGCAGCACGCACCAAGATGGTGGACAACCAGATCAGGACGACGGACGTGACGTCCCACTCCGTGCTGACCGCCTTCCTTACGGTGCCGCGTGAAGCCTTCGTTGCAGCCGAGCTGAAGCCGCTCGCCTATATCGACGAGGATATGCAGGTGGCGCCTGCCGCCAATGGTAATCCGGCTCGTTACATCATGGAGCCGTCGCCGCTCGCCAAGCTTCTGCAGCTGGCCGCCATCACCAAGGATGACCTCGTGCTCGAGATCGGCTGTGGCGCCGGTTATGCGGCAGCGCTCCTGTCGCTGCTCGCCGGTTCCGTCGTTGCGACCGAGAGTGACGAGGCGCTCGTGGCCAAGTCCACCGATACGCTCTCCGAACTCGGTTATGACAATGTCGCTGTCGTCTCCGCCAAGCTGGAAGATGGCTATGCCGCCGAAGCACCCTATGACGTGATCTTCGTCAATGGCGCCGTCGAGGAGCTGTCGGAAACCCTGCTGTCGCAGCTGCGCGAGGGCGGTCGTCTCGTGGCCGTCGTCGGTTATGGCAATGCGGCTCGCGCCCGCCTCTATGTCAAGAACGGCGGCATAACCTCCCACACCGAGTATTTCAATGCCGCCGTGAAGCCGCTTCCCGGTTTCCGTAAGGCGGCCGAATTCGTCTTCTGAGACGCAGCGTTTATCGAGAGCATGCAAGGCCCGCCACGTGCGGGCCTTTTCGTTGCTGCGCAACAAAGCTGTGCATCACGGCAATTCATTCGGCGCACGTGATTTTTTTCGAGAGGCGCGTATCCTAGGGTGAGCGCGAATCGGTGTGGGTTTATGTCCCGATCGAGCATTTCTGAGGACAACGGGGATTAGTATGGCTCAGCCAAGCGTAGCGCGTGAACCGTCCATGGAAGAGATCCTGGCATCCATCCGCCGGATCATCGAAAGCAATGATCCCGTGAACGGTGGAAGCCTGACGCAGGATGCCGCATCCCTGTCCGACGACCAGGGCGAGGGCGAAGAGGACATGGGCTATGACGGCGGCGAATTCGTCCCGGCCAACGATGCCGGTTCCGCCTTCCCCCTGTTTCCGCAGCGTGACATGGAGCGCGCCGAAGTCGAACCGCGTCGCGAGCCAGTCCTCGAACAGGCTCCGGAATCGCCCAAAAGTGTTTCGCTTGCCGATCTCGCCGCCCGCGTGCGGTCGGCCTCCGAGCGCACGGAGCGTCCGAGCCCGCCGCAGTTGTCCAATACGACCGCCCATGTGACGGTCTCGCAGCCGCATCGCGACAGCGAGTTTTTGGCAGATGATGCGCAGCATCGGGCTCCGGCACCGATGATGGCGACGCGTCTCTCCGAGATGCGCGACCAGCAACTGCGCCCCGTGATGGCCGCAGAGCCGGCAGAGGCACCGGCTCCGAGCGTCGAACGACAGGCCGAGCGTCCTTCGGAGCCGTCGCCGATCGCGCGCATGGCCCATGTTGAGGTTCGCGTCGAGCGCAGGGAGCCGACCTTCCTGGAACCCGCCGTGGAGCAGGCAGAGCCATCGTTCGAGGTGGACATCCAGGCGACGTCTGCCTCTACCGATATGCATCAGAAGACAGAAAACGAGGGACGGGATCTGACCGCCCTTGTTTCCGCCGCAACTGTCGAGCAGGTTTCGCGCTCCTTCTCCGAACTCGCCGCCGCCTTTGACGGCAGCGAGCGCCGTTCGCTCGATGAGGTCGCCGAGGAGATGCTGCGTCCGATGCTGAAGGACTGGCTCGATGACAATCTGCCAACGCTGGTGGAGCGCCTCGTGCGGGAGGAAATCGAACGCGTTGCCCGCGGCCCGCGACGCTGATCGAACTGCCTTTGGGGATCATGGGCCGCTCGTAAGAGCGGCCTTTTTTATTGACTTGGTTTGGTCAGTCCTATTTACCAAGCCACATCCAGAACTCGAAAATCCGGTCGGAAAATGCTCGAAAAGACCTATGATTCAGCCGCCGTCGAACCGAAAATCGCGAAAGCCTGGGAAGACGCCGATGCGTTTCGTGCCGGCGCCAATGCGAAGCCGGGCGAGGACACCTTCACAATCGTGATCCCGCCGCCGAACGTCACCGGTTCGCTGCACATGGGCCATGCGCTGAACAACACGCTGCAGGACATCATGGTCCGCTTCGAGCGGATGCGCGGCAAGGACGTGCTGTGGCAGCCGGGCATGGACCATGCCGGCATTGCGACCCAGATGGTTGTCGAGCGCAAGTTGGCCGAAAGCGGCCAGAACCTTTCGCGCCGCGACATGGGCCGCGAGGCCTTCATCGAAAAGGTCTGGGAGTGGAAGGAAGAATCGGGCGGCCTGATCTTCAACCAACTGAAGCGCCTCGGCGCCTCCTGTGACTGGTCGCGCGAGCGCTTCACTATGGACGAGGGCCTGTCGGCCGCCGTTCTCGAGGTCTTCGTTTCGCTCTATAAAGAGGGACTGATCTATCGCGGCAAGCGGCTGGTCAACTGGGACCCGAAATTCGAGACCGCAATTTCCGATCTGGAGGTGGAGAACAAGGAAGTTGAAGGCCATATGTGGCACTTCAAATATCCGCTCGCAGGTGGTGCGACCTACACCTATGTCGAGAAGGATGAGGATGGCAACGTCACCTTCCAGGAGGAGCGGAACTACATCTCGATCGCCACGACGCGGCCTGAGACCATGCTCGGCGACGGTGCCGTCGCCGTTCATCCGTCGGATGAGCGTTACGCCGCAATCGTCGGCAAACTCTGCGAGATCCCGGTCGGGCCGAAGGAGCATCGCCGCCTGATCCCGATCATCACCGACGAATATCCGGATCCGAAGTTTGGTTCGGGTGCGGTGAAGATTACCGGCGCGCATGACTTCAACGACTATCAGGTCGCCCGCCGCAACAAGATCCCGCTCTATCGCCTGATGGACACACAGGCGAAAATGCGCGCCGATGGCGAGGATTATGCCGTCTACGCCGCGCGTGCCCTCGACATCGCCAAATCCGGCGAACTGCCGAACGAGGCCGAGGTTGACGATATCAATCTGGTCCCGGAAGAGTATCGCGGTCTCGACCGCTATGAGGCCCGCAAGCGCATCGTCGATGCGATCAATGCGGAAGGCCTCGCCGTCACCACCAAGGACGCCGAAGGCAACGACTTTCCGTTCGTCGAGAACAAGAAGATCATGCAGCCCTTCGGCGACCGTTCCGGCGTCGTCATCGAGCCGATGCTCACCGACCAGTGGTTTGCCGATGCCAAGACCTTGGCCGAGCCGGCGATTGCCTCCGTGCGCGAGGGCCGCACCAACTTTGTCCCGAAGAACTGGGAAAAGACCTACTTCGAGTGGATGGAAAACATCGAGCCCTGGTGCATTTCCCGCCAGCTCTGGTGGGGTCACCAGATCCCGGCCTGGTATGGTCCCGACGGTCAGGTCTTCGTTGAGAAGACCGAGGAAGAGGCGCTGCATTCGGCGATCCAGCACTACATCGCCCATGAAGGCCCGTGGAAGGCTTGGGTTGAGGAGAAGCTTGAGAATTTCCAGCCCGGCGAGATCCTGACCCGCGACGAGGACGTTCTCGACACCTGGTTCTCCTCGGCACTCTGGCCCTTCTCGACACTCGGCTGGCCGGACGAGACGCCGGAACTGGCGAAATACTACCAGACCGACGTTCTCGTCACCGGCTTCGACATCATCTTCTTCTGGGTCGCCCGGATGATGATGATGGGCCTGCACTTCATGAAGGATGAGGACGGCAAGCCTGTCGAGCCCTTCCATACGGTCTATGTGCATGCGCTGGTTCGCGACAAGAACGGTCAGAAGATGTCGAAGTCGAAGGGCAACGTCATCGACCCGTTGGAGCTGATCGACGAATACGGTGCCGACGCGCTGCGCTTTACCCTGGCGATCATGGCAGCCCAGGGCCGCGACGTGAAGCTCGACCCAGCCCGCATCGCCGGCTATCGCAACTTTGGTACCAAGCTCTGGAACGCCACGCGTTTCGCAGAGATGAACGGGGTGAAGGCCGATCCGGCATTCCTGCCGGAGACGACATCGCTTGCCATCAACCGCTGGATTCTCACCGAGCTTGCCCGCACGGAAGCCGAGGTAACCGAGGCGATCGAGAACTATCGTTTCAACGATGCCGCCGGCAGCCTCTATCGCTTCGTCTGGAATCAGTTCTGTGACTGGTATCTGGAATTGCTCAAGCCTGTCTTCATGGGCGAGGACGAGCAGGCCAAGACGGAAGCGCAGGCTTGCGCGGCCTTTGTGCTCGAGCAGATCTACAAGCTGCTGCATCCCTTCATGCCCTTCATGACGGAAGAGCTCTGGGCCCATACGGCAGGCGAGGGCGTGTCCCGCGATACCCTGCTCTGCCACGCCGACTGGCCGGCACCGGAGTTTCTGGACGACAACGCGGCAGCCGATATCAACTGGCTGATCGATCTGGTCACCGGTATCCGCTCGGCCCGTTCGGAAATGAACGTGCCACCGGGCGCGACGGCTCCGCTCGTGGTCGTCGGCGCCAATGGTGTGACCCAGGAGCGGTTGATCCGTCATGATGCGGCGATCAAGCGTCTCGCCCGAGTCGAGGCGATTACCGTTGCCGACGTCGCACCGAAGGGTGCTGCCCAGATCGTCGTCGGCGAGGCGACCGCCTGCCTGCCGCTGGGGGCCTTGATCGATCTCTCTGCCGAAAAGGCCCGAATCGAAAAGGCCATCGCCAAGGTCGATCAGGAACTGGGCCGTATCGCCGGAAAGCTGGGCAACGCGAAGTTCGTCGCCAATGCCAATCCGGAGGTGGTGGCTGCCGAGCGCGAACGCCAGCAGGAGCTTGAAGTGCAGAAGGCGAGCCTCCTGACCGCGCTTTCGCGGGTTATCGAAGCAGGTTGATCTGCGAAAGCTTCAGGAATGAAATTCTAAAGGCCGGATCTTGCATCCGGCCTTTTCTTTTTGCGCTGCAGCATGCGAAAAAGGAGTGCTTTGCTGTATTTCATATTGATTCTGAGCGTTATCTTGTTGCGAAGGCCCTATTTGCCTGCCTGCGCGGGGCAAGATGCATAAAATTCGCTCAAGGTGATGAGCGACAATACTGTGGCGTGAGCGCAACGCTTGGTGTTGAGTGTAAAATTCTGTTCTCAAAAATGAGGGTGTTTGGATAATAATTGAGAATTTTCGTCCACAGCTTCGGTGTTTTGACGTGTGCGTAAGGATCGTTACGTAAAAATTTGAGTGAGGGAACAACCCTGTGATGGCCGTCACCGGATTGCCATCCTCTCGCACATGTCTAGTATGCCAATCACAGTTTTGCCTGAATTGGGGAGAGACATGGCGAACCATTTGATGAAGACAACGGCCCTCGGCCTGATCGCAGCAAGCGCATTCGTGGGAGGCGCGCAGGCAGGCGGTCTTGAACGTGGCGGTTACAACATCGACCTTCTGTTCGATCCGGGCCAGTATGTGTTCGAAAGCGGCGTGACGTATGTTGCGCCTGACCGTACGCTCAAGAATGTGCGCGATACCGATACTACAAATCCAAATCCGACAACCGGCGCGCCGAACGGCGGCGGCAACCTGAATGCCCGCTCAAACTCTGTGGATGAGACAGAGAGCTACTTCGTTCCTCGACTTGGCTTCAAGGCAAACCTTAACGAAGGTGTAGCCTGCATGGCAGACTACTCGCAGCCCTGGGGTGCGCACACCAAGCCTGGTACCGATTGGGCAGGCGCAAACCAGAATGTTGAGACAAAGGTCAACAGCCATAACTATGCGCTGACATGTTCCTACAAGTTTGACGTGGGTCCTGGACAGTTGCGGATTATCGGCGGCGGCTTCTATCAGGAAGTCGATGGCTTCAAGGAGCGTATCGTCGTCGCTCCTGCTGTGCTGTCTGCTCTTGGTTTGACCGGGCGAACGGGTATCGGTCGCCTCGATCTTGAAGGTGATGGCTATGGCTGGCGCATCGGCGCAGCCTACGAGATTCCGGAATACGCCCTCCGTGCAAGCCTTGTGTATAACAGCCAGGTGAAGCTGGATGACATTACGGGCACTCTGGACCTGCGGCAGGTAACATCCACCACAGTCGAAAACGTCTATGGTTCGGCAGCCATGCCCGACTCACTCGAAATGAAGCTTCAGTCCGGTATCGCGCCTGACTGGCTGGCGTTCGGCTCCGTGAAGTGGACCGATTGGAGCCAATTGCAGCGGATTCGCTTCTATAACTCGACAACGAATGCAGAGCGTACTTCGCTCGATCTGGCCTACCGTGACGGCTGGACGGTCAGTGGCGGTATCGGTCACAAGCTGAACGACCAGTGGAGCGTTGCAGGTTCCGTGACTTGGGATCGTGGCACGTCTCAGGGCTTTGGTGCTCAGAGCGACACCTGGATCTTCGGTACCGGTGTTTCCTATACGCCGACTGAGAATGTTGAGTTCCGTCTCGCAGGTGCCGTAAGCCTGCTCACGTCGGGTAGCTCGGGAGCTGTGACGATTGACGGTGAGTCTTATGGCAGCGACGTCTCCTACGACTTCGGCACCGACCTCGCAGCCGCCGTATCGACCTCGCTCAAGGTTCGCTTCTGATCTCTGCGATATCAAATCGATCGAAGCCCGGCTTGTCCGGGCTTCTTTCGTTTGGGGCCACGCTGCAGTCTTTCAGCTTTCCGGAATGTGATGATTCTGCAACATCGCGTCTATCGTTCTTGCGAGGCGGCGCATGGGCCGAATTTGTCCATTTCCCGCCACAAACGAAGAGCACCGGTGTTGCGTGAAACGGCGGGGGCTGTTTCCGCACGTGGTGTAAAGAGTTTCACATGAGCCTCTGGGGCGAAAATTCGGTGCTGATAGCAATGACTTCTGCGGCTTTTGGGGAGCGGCCAGACTGTCTCGAAGGGAAATTGGTTAGGGCGCGATCGATCGCCCCGGTCTTGCCGGAAATCGGGTCTAGTCTCTTTCCCATGCAGACGAAGATAACAGGGAGCAGTGACGGAAGCTCCGACCGGGCAATCGGTCATGAACCGTCTATTCACCGGTTGGATGTATTCTTCAAATCGGGCGCAGGTGAACTCGCCGCACAAGCGGGGCGAGGGTTCTGATGTCCATCATGACTTGGAAATTGTGCGGACCCATGCGTCTCGGTGACTTGAAGACTTCGGCAATGCTTCTGACGGCGGCTCTTCTGCTGTCCTCGAGCCCGTCCGCTCGCGCGTTCGACATTAACGCCGGCGTGAACAAGGAATCCGGTCCCTTCGATCTCTTCAAGTTCGGCTTCAACGCCTACAAGAAGGGCCAGAAGGAAGAGGCCGTCGAGGCCTACCGCTATGCAGCGGAAAAGGGTCATACCGGCTCGCGCTGGGCGCTCGCCAACATGTATGCGGCCGGCGACGGCGTCGTCGAAAACGACTTCGAGGCCTTCAAGATCTATGCGGAGATCGCCAATCAGGGTGTCGAGCCGGGTTCGGCTGATACCGGTTTCTTCGTCAATGCCCTCCTTTCGCTCGCCCGCTATTACCGGCAGGGGATCCCGGACAGTCCCGTCAAGGCGGACCTCGCCCAGGCCCGGCAGATCTATTTCCAGGTGGCATCGACCTTTGGTGTTCCCGAAGCACAGTTCCAGCTGGCGCGCATGATCCTTGCCGGCGAAGGCGGCAGGGTGAATGTCCAGCAGGCCAAGAAATGGCTGAACCTGGCGCGCAAGAGCGGCCATGCCGGCGCCATGTCGATCTTCGGCAATGTACTGTTCGAAGAAGGCCAGACGGTGCGCGGTCTCGCTTTCCTCACAGCAGCGCTGGAGCGTTGTAGCGCCAAGGATTGTCCCTGGATGCAGGATCTGCAGGAGCGGGCTTTCTCCCTGGCCAACGAAGAGGATCGCCGTGTCGCGGTGGCCTTGGCGCCAGAAGTGTTCGAGCAGGCCGACTGAGCCATTCAAGCCTAACATGGATATGAAAATGGGCGCCTCGGCGCCCATTTCTGTGTTTGCGATTTGCCGTGGTCTCAGAAGGCGAAATGACCGACGACCGGCACGTGGTCGGACGGCTTTTCCCAAGCCCGGACATGTTTTTCGATCGCCGTCGAACGCAGCCGGTCGGACGCCTCGGGCGAAAGCATCAGGTGGTCGATGCGGATGCCATTGTTCTTCTGCCAAGCACCTGCCTGATAGTCCCAGAAGGAAAAGAGCGGCGTCTCGTCACTCGTCGCGCGCACGGCATCGACGAAACCGAGATTTTCCAGGCGGCGAAAGGCGGCCCGTGTCTGCGGCAGGAAGAGCGCGTCGGTCACCCATTGGCTCGGGTCTTTTGCATCGTGCGGCTCGGCGATGACATTGTAGTCGCCGGCCAGGATCAGCGGTTCTTCGAGCGCCATGCGATCGCGCGCGAAGGCCTCAAGACGGGCCATCCAGGCGAGCTTGTAAGGGTATTTGACCGGGTCGTCGGAGGGATTGCCGTTCGGCAGATAAAGCGAGACGACGCGCACGACGCCGCCATCGACGGAAAACACACCTTCGATGAAGCGCGCCTGCTCGTCGGTCTCGTCGCCGGGCAGGCCGCGGTTGACTTCGTCCGGCTTGATCTTGGAGAGCAGCGCGACGCCGTTGAAGCCCTTTTGGCCGTGCGTCTCGACGTGATAGCCGAGCGCCTCGATCTCTCCACGCGGAAACCCTTCGTCGACCGATTTGATCTCCTGCAGGCAGGCGATATCCGGATCGCTATCCTTCAGCCACTGGCACAGGTTCTCGATGCGCGCCTTGACGCCGTTGATGTTCCAGGTGGCAATTTTCATGCGTCACTCACACGGAGAAGCTGGTGCCGCAGCCGCAGCTCGCCACCGCATTGGGGTTCTTGATCTGGAAGGACTGGCCGAGGAGGTTGTCGACGAAGTCGATCTCTGAGCCGGCCATGTAGATGATCGAAATTGGATCGATCAGCACAGTGGCGCCGTCACGGCTGATCACGATGTCATCGCCAGCAGGCTGGCCGTCCAGGTCAAACTTATAGGAAAAGCCCGAACAACCGCCGCCTTCGACGGACACGCGCAGCGCCTGCTTCTCGGCATCGGCTGCGACGATTGCGGCGATTCGCTTCGCTGCGGCTTCGGAAAGGGTAACGGTTTCGGTGCTCATTCTGCCTCCTGCCGGGTTCAAGGCCCGGTGAAAACGGTTCTATTCGGCGCAAATCACCACAATGTCACGCAATTGCGCGACTTTTGATCCGGCGAGACGGCCCGAAGACCCTTCGGAACCTGCATCGCCTTGCGGCTTTGTCCGCTATAGGTATGAAGGCACAAGAGTTGCGTCAATGGGGAGCAGGCGGCACGCGCATGACGATCGATCAAGCAGCATTGGGTTTCGGGACCGGAGAGCGGGCAGTCTACGCGACCAATCCCTGGGCGAGCCGCGGCCGTCTCTTCGAAGAGGGCGGCAGCCTCACCCGCTCCGAGTTCCAGCGCGACCGTGACCGCATTGTGCATACGACCGCTTTTCGCCGCCTGAAGCACAAGACCCAGGTGTTTATTGGCCCGGATGGTGACCACTATCGCACGCGTCTGACGCATACGATCGAGGTGGCGCAGATCGCACGCGCCTTGGCCCGCGCCCTGAAGCTCGATGAGGACCTGGCGGAAGGGGTAGCGCTCGTTCACGACTTCGGCCACACGCCCTTTGGTCATACGGGCGAGGATGCTCTGCACGAGGTACTGAAGCCCTATGGCGGCTTCGACCACAATGCCCAGTCGCTGCGCATCGTCACCAAGCTGGAACGCCGCTACGCCGATTTCGACGGCCTGAACCTGACATGGGAAGCGCTCGAAGGCCTGGTCAAGCATAACGGACCGCTGCTGACGAACGACGGGCAGGGCACGCGCGGCCCGGTTCCGCAGCCGATCCTTGATTATTGCGAAATCCACGATCTGGAACTGGCGAGCTTTGCAGGGCTTGAAGCCCAGGTCGCGGCGATTGCCGACGACATCGCCTATAACACCCATGACATCGATGATGGCCTGCGCTCTGGCTATTTGACCTTCGATATGCTTGAGGATGTGCCCTTTCTCGCCGGCCTGATGAAGGAGGTCCGCGACCGCTATCCGCATCTCGATCCCGACCGCTTCACCCATGAGATCATGCGCCGACAGATCACCCGCATGGTGGAAGACGTGATCAGCGTGGCTCAGGAGCGGTTGAAAAAGGTCGAGCCGCAGAGCGTCGAGGATATCAGAGCCGCCCCTATGACCATCGCGACCTTCTCCGATCAGATGGCCGAGACCGACAAGGCGATCAAGAAGCTGCTGTTCAGCCGCATCTATCGCCACCCCGACATCATGCGAATCCGGGCGGCGGCCGCCGAGATCGTCACCGACCTCTTCAACGCCTATATGGCCGACCCGAAGCTGATGAAGAGCCACTTCTGGGTCAACCATATTTCCGGTCTGAATGATGGCCAAAAGGCTCGCCATGTCGGAGACTATCTGGCCGGTATGACCGACACCTATGCGGTGCGAACGCATCGCGAGCTGTTTGACCGGACTCCCGAATTGCGATAGGCACCCGACAAAATTCTGAACGGACGCGGGCGCCTATCGCCTGCGCGCAGGGATACGCCATGAACTTATTCGCCGATTTCGAAATCCGCATCAAAGCAGCGCTCGACGATATCGAGGCGGTGCGCGAGAAGCGCGACAGCCTCGACTTCAGCCGCATCGTTGTCGAGCCGCCGCGCGATCCGAGCCATGGTGATGCCGCGACCAATGCCGCGATGGTGCTCGCCAAGGGCATGGGCATGAACCCGCGCGCGCTCGCCGACCTGATCGGCGAGAAGCTGAAGCAGGATCCCGACATCGCAGACGTCGGTGTCGCTGGTCCTGGCTTCATCAACATTCGTCTTTCGGTGCCCTATTGGCAGCGTCTGCTGGCGACCATGATCCGTCAGGGGACCGATTTCGGCCGCTCGACGGTCGGCGCCGGCCACAAGGTCAATGTCGAATATGTCTCCGCCAACCCGACAGGCCCGATGCATGTCGGCCATTGCCGTGGCGCCGTCGTCGGTGACACGCTCGCCAACCTGCTTGGCTTTGCCGGCTATGAGGTGACCAAGGAATACTACATCAACGACGCCGGCGCACAGATCGACGTGCTCGCCCGTTCGGCCTTCCTGCGCTATCGCGAGGCGCTCGGTGAGGATATCGGCGAGATTCCCGCGGGTCTTTATCCGGGCGATTATCTCGTGCCGGTCGGCAAGGCGCTCGCCGACGAATACGGCACCAAGCTTTACGGCATGCCGGAAGAGGACATGCTGGCCATCGTCAAGGAAAAGGCCATCGATGCGATGATGGTGATGATCCGCGATGATCTCGCAACGCTCAACGTGCATCATGAAATATTCTTCTCCGAGCGGACGCTGCATGCCAATGGTGCTGCCAAGATCCGCACCGCAATCAACGACCTGACCTTCAAGGGCCATGTCTATCGCGGCACGCTGCCGCCGCCGAAGGGGCAATTGCCGGAAGATTGGGAAGACCGGGAGCAGACGCTGTTCCGCTCGACCGAGGTTGGTGACGACATCGACCGTCCTTTGATGAAGTCCGACGGCTCTTACACTTACTTTGCCGCCGACGTCGCCTACTTCAAGGACAAGTTCGACCGCGGCTTCTCCGAGATGATCTACGTGCTCGGTGCCGACCACGGCGGCTATGTGAAGCGGCTCGAGGCCGTCAACCGCGCCGTATCGGAAGGCAAGTCGAAGCTGACCGTGCTGCTCTGCCAGCTGGTCAAGCTCTACCGTGACGGCGAGCCGGTGAAGATGTCGAAGCGCTCAGGCGACTTCGTGACGCTGCGGGAAGTGGTCGAGGAGGTCGGCCGCGATTCGGTGCGCTTCATGATGCTCTACCGGAAGAACTCCGAACCGCTCGATTTCGACTTCGCCAAGGTGACCGAGCAGTCGAAGGACAATCCCGTCTTCTACGTGCAGTATGCCCATGCCCGTTGCATGTCGATTCTGCGCCAGGCGAAGGAAGCCTTGCCCGATCTCGACATCGAGCAGCTTGACCTCGCCAGTGCCGTAATGGGGCACATCGAAGATCCGACGGAACTCGCGCTGATTGGCAAGCTTGCCGAATATCCCCGGATCATCGAGGCGGCAGCACTGTCGCAGGAGCCGCATCGACTTGCATTTTACCTGCATGATCTGGCAAGCTCTCTTCATACTCACTGGAACAAGGGCAAGGATTCGCCCGAATTACGCTTTGTTAACGATAAACATAGAGAATTAACCATCGCCAGGCTTGGGCTGGTGCATGCTGTCGCCTCCGTGTTGAAGTCGGGACTTGCCATTACTGGCACCGAAGCTCCGGTAGAAATGCGATAGTATCGTCACCAATTCCCCACATTGCGCTGGCAGGCGTTGAGTCGCGTGAGTGAGTGGAACAGGTAATGGTACAGAAGCAGGCTGCAAACAGCATTCGATCGCAGGGCGACGGTTTCGCGGATGATGATCCGTTGGCGGAACTCGCCCGCATCGTTGGGTTCGATCAGCCGCTGAAGCGTGAGCCGGTTGTCTCGCTTCCGCAGGCGCCCGACATGGGATCGGCCGAATTCAATCTCGAAGACGAATTGATGCGCGAGTTCGAGGGCTATGAGGCCTCGCCTGCGCTGTCGTCCTATGCGCCGCCGCTGTCTGTGCCCGAGCCCATCGTCGCGCGTCCGACGCCAGCCATTGTCGAGAGCGTCCCGGCGGCCCAATATCGCGAGGAGCCCCGGTTCGAGCCGGAGCCCATGGTTTCCTATCCTGCGCAACAGGCGGCCTACGAGCCCGATCCGGTCGAATACCCGGCGCCGGTCTCTTACGTTGAAGACCCCTATGTGTCCGATATGGATCTGTCGGTGACTGATGTCCCGGAGTTGGGCCGTGTGGATGAGGTGCCTGTCGATGCGCGGGTCGAGCCGGAGATCGGCTTCGATCTCGCCGACGAACTCGAATTCGCTGTCGCCGATGCGGATGTGCGTTCGGTCGCGCCCGTTGCGTCTCAGCAGCCGGCTCAGGTCGAGACGCCGCGGCTGCGGCTGCCGCTCGCGAATTTTTCCGCCCAGCCAGTTCGTCGCCCAGAGCCTCAGCTTGCTGTCGAGCCGCCGCGCGAAACCCCTGCATTCGATCTGTCGGACTTCGAAGCGCCCAGCGCGTCGTCGATTTCCGTCGCGCAGGAGCCGGTGGCGCTCGATTTTGGCAAGGCAAGTTTCGACTGGGCCGCTGGTCCGGTCGAGCCGATTCCGGCAAGCGCTCCAGCCCAGGAGCGGATCGATGCCGTTGTTGCTCCGGTCGTTTCGGCTGATTTCGAAGGCTTTGCCGTGGAGGCGGAGCCACGTGCCACCTCGACGGATACGGTACCTGCGCCCATTCCGGCAGCGCCTGTAGCGAACCGCGACGACGTTGATTTCAGCTTCGATTTTCTCGATGAACTGGCGATCGACGAGGATGTCGTCGTTCAGCCCCAGGCCGCAGAGCCGGTCGTTCAGCGCGCGGCCCCTGTGATTGCCGACGAGGAATTCGATCCCTTCCAGGACCAGGAATTCGATCTGCAGCTTGACGAGATCGAGCTCGATCTTTCCGAACTCGACGTCGCACCTCAGAAGTCTGTGCCGCAGCCCGCGCCGGCCGTCAGTGCCGCTGCTTTCGCGGCTGCCGCTGCCCCGGCTGCCGCACCGGCCCCCGTCGAGCCTGCGGTTGCGGCACCGTCCTACGCTGCTGCGCCTCCGGTGCCTGCCTATGTTGCCGCGCCAACCGTATCGGCTTCCGCCTTCGCGGCGGCCGTCGCTCGCCCGGCGGTGGAAAACCCTGTTGTCGCGCCAGTCCCTTCAAGCGCGCCCATTCGCCCGGCAATGCCGGTCGATGACAGCTTTGCTTTCGACCCGTCCGAGATCTCCGAGCAGGACGACTTGCTGGAAACGCTGAGCGGCATGGACGTGCCGGATGTTCCGGTGGCTGACGCACGCCCCGCCCCGGCGACCCAGCCGGACTACGACATCGATATCGATGCGGAGCTTGCGACCTTGTTCGAGGAGCCCGTGGTACCGGCAGCACGCCAGCCGAACCCGGCCGCAGTCAGCCGTGTTGCCGCAGCGGTCGCACCTGCAGCCGCAGCGGGTGTCCGCGCACCTGCCGCACCGCTCGACGAATTCGACGCTTTCGAGAAGGCGCTGGAGGAAGATTTCCGCACCTCGATGAACTCTTCGGGCGCCTTGGAACCCGAAAGCCGCGGCCACATCACCATATCGGGTGAGGGGCAGGGCTTCCGGTTCCGTCACATCAAGCCCTATCTGATGGCAGGCACGGCCGTGATCGTGTTGCTCGCCGGCGCTGGCGGCCTCTATGCCTGGCTCGGAAGCGGTGCCATCGGCACGCTCAGCAGCGGTGAGCCGCAGGTGATTGCCGCCGACAAGTCGCCGGTGAAGATCGTTCCAGACGATCCGGGCGGCAAGTCCGTTCCGAACCAGGACAAGGCCGTTTATGATCGGGTGGCCGGCAATGGGGTCGAGGATCCCACGCAGCCCAGCCTTATTTCCTCGCAAGAGCAGCCAATCGATGTCGTCCAGCGCACCCTGATCCCGGAAACGCTACCGATGGATGGTGGAAGCGAAGCCCTGGCGACACCGGTCGGAGAAACCGAGGATCCGCGTCTGCTCCCCGATGGCCAGCCACAGCAGGCCGCGGCGGAAGACCCGGCGACGATCACGCCGCGCAAGGTGCGCACGATGATCGTTCGCCCCGACGGCACTCTGGTCGCTCAGGAAGTTCCGGCCGAACCGACACCGGCTGAGCTCCAGACAGCGTCTGCGCCTTCGTCGCAATCAGCTGCCGACGCTCCGGTACTCGCACCGCCGAGCGTCCCGAACACCAATGCCGCCGATACCGTGAGGACCGTCGATACCCGCGTCGTGACGCCGGGTGGTACGACCGACGCTGCGGCGACTGCGCCTGCCGCCACGACGACCGCTGCAGCTGAACTGGCCGCCGCAACCCCGGTCACGGCAGAGACGGTAGCGGCTCCCGCAGATGCAACCGCATCGCGTGCACCGGTCCCGACAACCCGCCCGGCCGACCAGCCGGTCAACGTCGTCGGCACAGTGACGGATCAGGGCAATCTTCGTCCGTCTGCTCCGGCTGCCACGGCACCGGCGCAGCCGGCCGCCCAGGCCGAGGTTGCTTCCGCATCACCGGCCGCGGCAACGCCTGCTGCTGCCACTGCTGCACCGGCGGGCAGCTTCGGCGTTCAGATCGCATCCCTGCCATCCGAGGCCGACGCCCAGAAGAGCTACAGCAGCCTGTCCTCCAAGTTTGGAAGCGTGTTGGGTGGCAAGCCCTGGGAAATCCGCCAGGCGGACATCCCCGGCAAGGGCACCTTCTACCGCGTGCGCATCGTTGCTGGCTCCAAGGATGACGCCGTGGCACTGTGCGAGCAGTATCGCGCCGCCGGCGGAAGCTGCCTCGTCTCTCGCTGAGGCTGGACCCGATTTTCAAATCTTCGAGAGGCGGAACCGCGTGTTCCGCCTCTTTTTTTGTGTATGAGGCCTTGGCACTTGCTCCCGGGCCCTTCGTTTTCTTCTCCCTCTCGATATGGTCTTGCCATGACATCACAGTCCCGCCCCGCCAAAGCCATGATCCTCGGTTGCCTCGGCCAGCGCTTAAGCGCCGACGAGAAGGCCTTCTATCGTGATGAACAGCCCTGGGGTTTCATCCTCTTTGGCCGCAACATCGGCGAGGCCGAGCAGGTCAAGGATCTGGTTGCCCAAATGCGCGAGACCGTCGGTGGCGGTGCCGAAGTTCCGGTCCTGATCGACCAGGAAGGCGGGCGCGTGCAGCGCATCCGCGAGCCGATCGCACCGCGTTATCCCTCCGGTGCGGATCTCGGCGCGCTCTATGACCGGGACGCCGAAAAGGGATTGCGGGCCGCCTGGCTGATGTCGCGCCTTCACGCCTTCGACCTCTATCGCCTCGGCATCAACGTCGACTGCCTCCCGGTGCTGGATGTACCGATCGTTGGTGCCTCCAACGTCATCGGCGACAGAGCCTATTCCAACGATCCGCATGTCGTTGCAAAGATGGGGCAGGCGGCGGCGGATGGCCTGAAGGCCGGCGCCGTGCTGCCGGTCATGAAGCACATGCCGGGACACGGGCGCGGCATGGCCGACAGCCATCACGAATTGCCTGTCGTCACCGTCCCGCGGTCCGAGCTCGAAGCCCATGATTTCGTGCCGTTCAAGGCGTTGGCCCACGAGCTGATGGGAATGAGCTGCCATGTCGTGTATACCGACATCGACCCCGATCATCCTGCCTCGACCTCTCGGATTGTCACCGAGGAAATCGTGCGCAAGGCGATCGGCTTCGAGGGGCTGCTGATGTCCGACGATATCTCGATGAATGCACTGAAGGGCACGATCGGCGAGCGGGCGGTGCGCATCGCCGCCACGCTCGACGTTGTTCTGCATTGCCATGGTCATATGGACGAGATGAAAGCTGTCGCGGCAGCTGTGTCCGAGCTCTCCGGCAAGGCACGGGAGCGGGCAGATGCCGTCGAGGCGGCATTTGCCGTCCCGGAAGCTGCCGACGAGCAGGCCCTTCGCGACGAATTCGCCAACCTGATGGCGGTGGCCTGATGGTGCGTGGCCCCGTCCAGCCGACGGTTTTGAACCGGCCCTCCCAGGGAGAGACGCCTGTTCCGACGCCGATGGACAGCCTCTGGCAGGATACGGCCGAGGAGAGGGCCGCAAGCGACCCCGCTTTGCTGATCGATGTCGCCGGCTTCGAAGGGCCGCTGGATCTCCTGCTCTTTCTTGCCCGCAACCAGAAGGTCGATCTCGCCCGGATTTCAGTGCTGGCATTGGCGGAGCAATATTTGCTTTTCATTGAAAGTGCCCGGCGCATCCGCATCGAGCTTGCCGCCGACTATCTCGTGATGGCCGCCTGGCTCGCCTATCTGAAGTCCCGTCTGCTGATCCCCCAGCAGCCGAAGGACGATGGCCCTTCGGGCGAGGAAATGGCCCAGACGCTTGCCTTCCGCCTGAAACGGCTGGAAGCGATGCGCGAGGCCGCATCAAGGCTGATCAACCGCAACCGGCTCGGCCGGGACGTGCACCCGCGCGGTGCACCGGAGCACGTGCCGTCGCGGGCGGTGAGCGCCTATGAGGCCTCGCTCTACGACTTGCTGACGGCCTACGCGTCGCTCCGTCAGCGCCAGGCGATCACCCAGGTGACGATCGAAAGGCGGCGGGTCTGGTCGCTGTCTGATGCGCGCGGCATCCTGACCCGCATGATCGGCGAGATTTCCGACTGGACGGCGCTCGACCATTTCCTGCTGCGTTACCTGTCGAGCCCGGAGGAGCGGGTGACCGCAATTGCCAGTGCCTTTGCAGCATCCCTTGAACTGGTGCGCGAGGGGCGGCTCGAAATTCGCCAGGAGGGCGCCTTCCAACCGATCTACATGCGCAGCGGCCCAAAGGCCGAGGCGCTCAAGGCGGTGGAGTAAGCCGTGGCCGATGTGGACGATCTCGAGCCGGAGGAGGGCATGGAACCAGAGGAGGGCGGTCATTCCGCAGCCCTGCGCGCCGAGCTTGATCGCCGCGAGGCGCTGAGGATCGCTGAAGCCCTCGTCTTCGCCTCGGCCCAGCCCGTCTCGACAAGCTTTATCGAGGAGCGCCTGCCACGCGGTGTCTCAGCGCCCGAAATCCTCCAACAGCTGAAGCAGGACTATGCTGCGCGCGGGGTGAACGTCGTGCAGGTCGACGATCACTGGGCCTTTCGCACGGCGGCAGACCTGTCCTTTGCCATCCGCAACGACGAGGCAGACGTCAAGAAGCTCTCGCGTGCCGCCCTCGAAGTGCTGGCGATCATTGCCTATCACCAGCCGGTGACGCGGGCCGAGATCGAGGACATCAGAGGCGTCCAGACCTCGAAGGGCACGCTTGACGTGCTGATGGAGGCAGGCTGGGTGCGGTTTCGCGGGCGCCGTCGTTCGCCGGGCCGCCCGGTGACACTCGGCACGACCCGTGATTTCCTCGACCATTTCGGATTGGAAGAGCTGCGTGACTTGCCCGGTCTCGAAGAATTGAAGGGGGCAGGGCTGCTCTCGGGCCGTATCCCCGCCAACTTCAACATACCGCTTCCCATGGCCCATGACGATCTGACCGACGACGAAGATCCGATTACCCAGCTCGACCTTGAAGAACTCGGCCTCTTGACTCCGGGCGGTGAAGCAGAGGAATAGGGTCAGCTTTTTCAATGGTGACCGGTGATACCGGGTCTTGCGGCTGCAGAAATCCGCAACGATCCGGAATGAGCCGCGTGGACGGCAGAATGAACCCAGCGAAGATCCAGCACGGAGACGGCCAGCGCACGGCGGGCGTAACCTTTGCCGCGCGCCTGACCTTCGAGGATATTCATCACCGTTACCACGGCAAGGAGACGATCCGTGGCGTCTCGCTGACCGCCGAACCGGGCGAAGTGCTTTGCCTGCTGGGTCCCTCAGGATCTGGCAAGACGACACTGCTCAGGATCGCCGCCGGCATCGAGGCGCAGACGTCCGGTCGCGTTGTCATCAACGACCGCGAGGTGGCAGGTCCGACAAGCTTCCTGCCGCCGGAGAAGCGTGGCATCGGATTGATGTTCCAGGACTTTGCGCTCTTTCCCCATATGTGCGTGCTCGACAATGTTCGCTTCGGCCTGACAGCACTGCCGCGCAAAGAGGCCGTGGCTGAAGCCATGGCCGCATTGGAGCGCGTCGGGCTTGCGCATTATGCAGAGAAGTTCCCGCATGCCCTGTCGGGCGGCGAGCAGCAGCGCGTGGCACTGGCGAGAGCGCTCGCACCCCGCCCGAGCGTGCTTCTGATGGACGAGCCGTTTTCCGGCCTCGATTCGCGCCTGAAGGACACCGTGCGGGCCGACACGCTCGCAATTCTTCGTGAGACCCGCGCGACTGCTGTCGTCGTCACCCATGACGCCGAAGAGGCCATGCGCATGGCCGACAGGATTGCATTGCTGAAGAATGGTCGGCTTGTGCAGGTTGGGACCTCGGACGACCTCTACCGCCGGCCCAACGACATTTTCGCCGCTGCCTTCTTCTCGGAGATCAACGAATTCTCCGGGAGAGTGCGTGGCGGTCGTGTTGAGACGCCCTTGGGGGCTGCCGATTCCGGCGACATCGCCGAGGGCGCCGAGGTTGAAGTTGCAGTGCGGCTGTCCGGTCTGTCGGTTCGCGACAGCGGCGGTCCCATTCCGGCCCGCATCATCGCGCGGCGTTTCCTTGGCGTCGTCGAGCTGCTCGACCTTGCCGTTCCCGGCACCGAGCGGCCGGTGCGAGCGCGGATCAGGGCTGACATGTTGTCAGCGCGTGTGCGCGACGTGACGATTGCGGTTGAGCCCAAGGACATTTTGGTGTTTGAAAAGACACCGCAAAGCCCCTACATCGGGGAAACGAAAATCTAAGGAGTGGCAGGCATGGGTTCGTTTAGCATTTGGCACTGGATCATCGTTCTGGCGATCGTCCTGCTTCTCTTCGGTCGCGGCAAGATCCCGGAACTGATGGGCGACGTTGCTAAGGGCATCAAGAGCTTCAAGAAGGGCATCAGCGAAGAGGACGAGAGCGAGAAGCAGACCGCCTCCAACGCACAGCCCACCGTGACGAAGACAGTCGACCATAAGGCCGACGAGGTTAAGTGATTGGCTTCAGCCGATCGGACGGGCGGCTCCTCGGGCTGCCCGTTCTTCGTTGAAACCTTGGAAGACCGGCGCCCGTCTTGAGGCGCCATGGCGTGGCATCAGGAGCCCGTTTGCATGCTGGATATAGGCTGGACCGAGCTTTTGGTGATTGCGGTCATCCTGATCGTCGTGGTGGGTCCGAAGGATCTGCCGCCGATGATCCGGGCCTTTGGCAAGATGACCAAGCGCTTGCGTCAGACTGCAGGCGAATTCCGCGCCCAGTTCGACGAGGCCCTGCGCGAGGCAGAGCTCGATGACCTGAAGAATTCGGTCAACGACATCCGCTCGCTCAATCCGGCAAACACGATCCGCGAGACGCTCAATCCGCTCCGCCAGATGGGGCAGGAGATCAAATCGGATCTGGAGCGTTCCACGCGCCCCAACGGCAAGCCGGCGCCGCTTGACGATGGCTATGAGGAGAACTCCATTCTCCCCGATGTGCCGCTTGGCCTCGGTGAGCCACCGGAAGAATTGAAGCCCCTGGCTCAGCAGCCGATAGCTCCGGCAGCAACCGCTCCGACCGCGACCACACCGGCGGCTGCTCCAGTCGCCGCATCCGTATTGCCAACCGCGCCGGCCACCTCAGCCCCGGCAGCGATCACGCCACCTGTCGTCGAGACAAAAGTGGTCAAGCGCAAGCCGGCGGCCAAGGCCGCTGCCAAGCCCGACACCCCGGTGAAGGCGTCTGCGAAATCAGCGAAGCCGGCGCCTGTGGCTGCCACTGCGCCGATCGTGGCAGCACCGAAAAAATCGAAGCCTGCTGTGGCGAAGACGGCAGCCGCCAAGCCGGCCGCGGCCGAGACCGCCGTTGCCAAGCCAGCGCCCAAGGCACGCAAGCCCAAGAGTGAGGACCGCGCATGAGCGGCGATATGGACGACAAGCCCCAGCCGTTGATTGAGCATCTGATCGAATTGCGTTCGCGCCTGATCTGGGCGCTCGGCGCCTTCTTCGTCGCTTTCCTCGTCTGCTTCTACTTCGCCAAGCAGCTCTTCAACCTGCTGGTCGTCCCCTACAAATGGGCAGTGGACTGGGCGGGGCTCGACGTAACGAAGACCGAACTCATCTATACGGCGCCGCAGGAATTCTTCTTTACCCAGGTAAAGGTTGCAGCCTTCTGCGCCATGGTCATCGCCTTTCCGGTCATCGCCTCGCAGGTCTACAAGTTCGTGGCGCCGGGCCTCTACAAGAACGAACGCGCCGCCTTCCTGCCGTTCCTTGTCGCATCCCCGATCCTCTTCCTGCTCGGCGCCTCGCTCGTCTATTTCGTCTTTACGCCCATGGTCATGTGGTTCTTCCTGGCCATGCAGCAGGCGCCTGAAGAGGGCGGGGTTGCGATTTCGCTTCTGCCGCGCGTCTCGGAATATCTGGGGCTGATCATGACCCTGATCTTCTCCTTCGGCCTCGTGTTCCAGTTGCCGGTCGTCACCAGTCTCCTGGTGCGTGTCGGCATTCTGGAAAGTCAGTGGTTGGCCGACAAGCGCAAGTATTTCATCGTCGTCGCCTTCGTCATTGCAGCCATCGTGACGCCGCCAGATCCGCTTTCCCAGATCGGTCTTGCACTGCCGACGATCCTTCTCTACGAGGTGGCCATCTATGTGGCGCGACTCATCGAGAAGAAGCGCGCTGCCACGGAACTCGCCGAGGCTGGCTCTGAAGAGCGGGCCTAAGGCAGGCCGGGCGGTCTCGCCGCAATTAACCCATGCCGACATGGGGCCGGACGTGGCCGCCGGCCAGCTCCGATCCCGGTCGAAAACCAAGACCTGGAACGACGATGCTCGATATCAAGTGGATCCGTGAAAACCCCGAGGCCTTCGATGCCGCACTCGCCAAGCGCGGTGCCGAGCCGCTGTCTGCCTCGCTGATCGCGCTCGACCAGAAACGCCGGTCTGTCGCCCAGGCGATGCAGGACATGCAGTCGCGTCGTAACAGCGCGTCCAAGGAAATCGGCGCCGCCATGGCGCAGAAGGACATGGAGCTCGCCGAGAAGCTGAAGGCGGAAGTCGCTTCGCTCAAGGACACGCTGCCGGCGGCCGAAGAGGAAGAACGCCAGCTTACCGCTGAGCTCAACGACGCCCTGTCGCGCATCCCGAACGTTCCCCATGACGACGTGCCCGTGGGCAAGGACGAGCACGACAACGTCGTCGCCCGCGTCGTCGGCGAAAAGCCGACCTGGAACCACAAGCCCTTCGAGCACTTCGAAATCGGCGAAAATCTCGGCTACATGGATTTCGAGCGCGCAGCCAAGCTGTCCGGCTCGCGCTTCACGGTCCTGACGAGCCAGCTCGCGAGACTTGAGCGCGCCCTTGGCCAGTTCATGCTGGATCTGCACACATCAGAACACGGCTATACCGAAGTGTCATCGCCGCTGATGGTGCGCGACGACGCCATGTATGGCACCGGCCAGCTGCCGAAATTTGCGGAAGACCTGTTCAAGACGACCGACGGTCGCTGGCTGATCCCGACGGCCGAGGTCACGCTTACCAACCTCGTCTCGGGCGAAATTCTCGACCAGGAAAAGCTGCCGCTGCGCTTTACTGCCCTTACCCCATCCTTCCGTTCGGAGGCAGGTTCCGCCGGTCGCGACACCCGCGGCATGCTGCGCCAGCACCAGTTCTGGAAATGTGAACTCGTTTCGATCACCGATGCCGAAAGCTCGATGGCCGAGCATGAGCGCATGACGGCCTGCGCCGAAGAAGTCTTGAAGCGTCTCGGCCTGCATTTCCGCACCATGACGCTCTGCACCGGCGACATGGGCTTCGGCGCCCGCAAGACCTATGACCTTGAGGTCTGGCTGCCGGGCCAGAACACCTATCGCGAAATCTCCTCCTGCTCGGTCTGTGGCGATTTCCAGGGCCGACGCATGAATGCGCGTTACCGCAACAAGGACGGCAAGGGCACGACCTTCGTGCACACGCTGAACGGTTCGGGCACGGCTGTCGGCCGCTGCCTGATCGCGGTGATGGAAAACTACCTGAACGAGGACGGTTCTATCACCGTGCCTGACGTTCTGCTGCCCTATATGGGCGGCATCAAGAAAATCGAGAAGGCGGCCTGAACACGCCGCAACCGGAGTGGCCATGCGCATCCTGCTGACGAATGACGACGGTATCCACGCTCCGGGCCTTGCCTCCCTGGAGCGCATCGCCCGCAGCCTGTCCGACGATGTCTGGATCGTCGCCCCGGAGACCGACCAGAGCGGGCTTGCCCATTCGCTGACGCTGTCCGAGCCCTTGCGTCTGCGGGAGCTCGGAGATCAGAAGTTTGCCCTGCGTGGCACGCCGACCGATTGCGTCATCATGGCGATCCGCAAGGTTCTCGACCGCAAGCCCGATCTCGTCCTGTCCGGCGTCAATGCCGGCGCCAACATGGCCGACGACGTCACTTATTCGGGCACGGTTGCCGGTGCGATCGAAGGAACGGTGCACGGTGTCAGGTCCTTTGCGCTGAGCCAGGCCTATAGCTATGAGGCGGGTGCGCCGATCCCGTGGCATGTTGCAGAAGCGCTGGCGCCCGATCTTTTGAAGAAGCTTTCGACGATCGATTTGCCGCCCGGCACATTTCTCAATCTCAACTTCCCGAATTGTGAACCGGAAGAGGTGCAGGGCATCGATGTGACGTCGCAGGGAAAGCTGGACTTCGGCCTCTCGGTGGAAGAGCGACAGGATGGGCGCGGCCTTCCTTATTTCTGGCTGCGATTCGGCGACCGCAAGGGCAACTTCCGCGCCGGAACCGACATTCATGCGCTGCGCGAGAAGAAGATTTCCGTGACGCCGCTGAAGCTCGACATGACCGACTATGCAGTGCAGGACATGGTTGCGGCTGCACTCGCCGATGGGGATGCAGTGTGAGATCTGCCCTGGTCGAGCGCGAGGGCTTTGCGGCTCTGGTCTTGCGGCTCAGGGCCGAAGGCATCACCGATCTCGACCTGCTGACGGCCGTCGAGCAAACGCATCGCTCGAGCTTCGTTCCGCCCGAATATGCCCAGAGCGCCTATTCCAGCCGCTCCATCCCGATCGAATGCGGGCAGTTTATGGAGGGCGCGGATCTCGCCGTTCGACTGCTTTCCATGCTCCAGGTGAAGCCAGGCCATCGCGTGCTCGAGATCGGCACCGGCAGTGGCTTCGCGACCGCCGTTCTCGGGCGGCTTGCCGAACGGGTGATCTCGATCGAGCGTTACAAGACCCTGATAGCGAGTGCCCAGGGTCGATTAGAGCGGCTTGCGCTTCGCAACGTCATCCTCCGTCAGGTCGACGGCTCGAACGGGCTGCCGGGCGAGGGGACCTTCGACCGAATCCTATCCACGGCGGCCTATCCCGTCATGCCGCGTTTCTTTGCCGAACAACTCGTCTCCGGCGGAATGCTGCTTGCGCCGATCATGCTGGACGAGGAGCGCTGCGTGATGGTCCGCCTGACCAAGACCGGGAGCCGCTTCGAACGAGAGGATCTGTTCGAGGTGCCCTTCCTGCCGCTGCAGCCGAAGATTGCCCAGCACCTCTGAATTCGTATTTTTTGAACTTTCCAGATCCCTTTGAGCGCAGGCGCAAGCGCGCCTCTCTTTGCATAATTTATATGCGCTTCGCCGAATTCGTTCATAACGAATCCACGGGGTTAACTGACCGGTAATACTAACGCGCTTTAATGAACCCACATCAAGTTGTGTCATATGTGGGTCGAGTCATGCGTAAAAGTGTATCGCCGAAAGCTGGATTGTCTGTCGCTCGTTTGTGCGGCGCGTTCCTCCTGGCCGGTACGGCAGCCGGGTGTAGTTCAGACGCCTCGCGCTTCAGCTCGGTCTTTTCCACCGACAGTCTGACCACCGCGTCCATCCCTCGTCAGCAGCGCAATCAACCGCCAGTGCCCGCCGAGAACATCGGTGGTGGCGGCATGTACGGTCAGTCTCAGGCCATGGCGCAGCCGATGCCGGCAAGCCCGGCTTATGAAACGCCCGCATCTGCCCGTGCTGCAAGCACGCCGGCCTCGGTGCAGCGCGCCGAACTCGCCGCGCCGTCTGCGTCTGGCAACAATTCCGAGCGTGCTGCAGCGCTTGCGCAGCCCTTCCCGTCTGCGCCTCAGCCGCAAGCCGGTCAGGTGGCTGCGGTCAACCCAGGCCAGGTTCTGGCCGAACCGACATCGACCGGTTCGACGCCCCGTCAGGGCGGTTGGTCGACGGCCGGTGCTGCCCGCGTGACCTTGCGGCCCGGCGAGACCATCGCCACGCTCGCCGATCGCTACGGCGTGCCGCAGAAGGAACTCCTCAAGGCCAACGGTCTGACCCATGTCAGCGATGCGGCTCCCGGTCAGCTCGTGATCATCCCGACCTTCGGCGGTCCCAATGCGGCCCGCGCTGCGGCCGATGCGTCCGGCCTGCCGACCGATGGCAGGAAGCCTGTGCTGCCGGGCGACCAGCAGCAGAATGTCGCCGTCCTGCCGAATTCCCAGAATTCCCGCGAAAAGCAGCAGGTTTCGGCATCGGCCGCCACCGGCAAGTCGGATGCAGGCGCTGGCACCGGTGCAGGGTCATACATCGTGAAGCCGGGTGATTCCCTGGCCCGCATTGCCAAGGCCAGCGGCGTTTCAGTCGATGATCTCAAGAACGCCAACGGTCTGACGACCGGCAATATCCGCATCGGACAGGCGCTCGTGGTCCCGGCAAAGAGGACCTCGGTGCCGGCACCTGCCATTGCCCAGGCTCCGGCGGCACCCGCCGCCGATCCGGTCCAGACCGCTTCCGTGCCGGCTGCCGGTCAGCCTGCCGAGTACAAGGCACCGGCCGCCAACAAGTCGGTGACGGAAGTCGCCGCCGCCAATCCGGAAACAGCCGCGCCGGAATTGACCGGCATCGGCAAGTATCGTTGGCCGGCTCGTGGTGCTGTCATCGCCAATTTTGGCGCCAATATCGATGGCAAGCGCAGCGACGGTATCGCGATTTCCGTGCCGCAGGGCACGCCGATCAAGGCCGCCGAAAATGGTGTTGTCATCTATGCCGGCAACGGTCTGAAGGAACTCGGCAACACGGTTCTCGTCCGTCACGACGATGGCAAGGTCACCGTCTACGGCCATGCGGATGCGCTCTCGGTGCAGCGTGGCCAGAAGGTCCAGCGCGGCCAGACGATCGCCACATCCGGCATGACCGGTAACGTCAAGCGGCCGATGCTGCACTTCGAAGTCCGCAAGGATGCAGCTCCGGTCAACCCGATCACTTTCCTGGAATAGTGTATTGCGTACCAGGTGAGTGAAAAGGCCCGGAACTCTCGTTCCGGGCCTTTTCCATGTCTGGCAAAGGTCAGATCAACGACGCTCGGTGGATATGCGCAGCCGTCCGGCGAGATCCTGGATATACTGCCAGGCGACGCGCCCCGAGCGGCCGCCGCGGGTGGTTGCCCATTCCAGCGCTTCGTGATGCAACTGCTCGCGAGGCAGTGGCAGCGCAAAATGCGTGGCATAGCCGTCGATCATCGTGAGGTAATCGTCCTGGCTGCACTTGTGGAAGCCGAGCCAGAGGCCAAACCGGTCCGAGAGCGAGACCTTCTCCTCGACGGCTTCCGATGGGTTGATCGCCGTCGGCTGCTCGTTCTCCATCATGTGGCGTGGCAGAAGATGGCGCCGATTGGATGTTGCATAGAAGAGCACGTTGTCCGGCCGTCCCTCGACGCCGCCGTCCAGCGCCGCCTTCAGCGACTTGTACGCCGTGTCGTCATGGTCGAAGGAGAGGTCGTCGCAGAAGACGACGATCCTGTGTGGTGCATCCTTGATGATCTCCAGCAGGCCCGGCAGCGTCGAGATATCCTCCCGATGCACTTCGACGAGCTTCAGTGCGATGCCGTTCGTCTTGATGATGTCGGCATGGACGGCCTTGACCAGCGACGACTTGCCCATGCCGCGCGCGCCCCAGAGCAGCACGTTGTTCGCCGGAAAGCCTTCGGCGAAGCGCAATGTGTTTTCGTGCAGGATGTCGCGCACATGGTCGACACCGCGGATCAGGCCCAGTTCCACACGGTTCGGACGTTTGACGGGCTGGAGGTGAAGCCGTGCCGGAGACCAGATGAAACAGTCTGCCGCCTGCCAGTCGTTGACGGCGGGTGCTGGCCCTGCCAGCCGTTCCACGGCCTCTGTGAGACGCTTCACTTCGGCCAGAAGTGCGCTCACGGTCTGATCATCCATCGTCCTGCTCCTCGTCGTCCGGTCCGGCTGTTCAAGCCTTGGCTCGGGCGGTATCACGCAGAATTGCGGGCAGAAAGGGTGAGGGGCCTGAAAATGGTACGCTCCTGCGCTGTTTCTGTTGCATTCATGGGCTCTCTCACTATATTCCGGCGACCTGACGAGGGGGCCGCGCGGCTCCCCAATACGCTTCAATAGGGAGTCTTTCATGTTTATCACCGAGGCCTTTGCCCAGGACGCAGTTGCCGCCCCGAGCGCGATGGGATCCGGACTGGAAATGCTGCTGCTCTTCGCACCGCTGATGGTGGTCTGGTATTTCTTCCTGATCCGTCCGCAGCGGACGCAGATGAAGAAGCGTGAAGAGACGCTTTCCGCCATTCGTCGTGGCGACCAGGTGATCATGGGTGGCGGCATCGTCGCCAAGGTCACCAAGGTGATCGACGACAAGGAACTCGAACTGGAAATCGCCGATGGCGTGAAGGTTCGTGCGATGCGCCAGTATGTGGCGGAAGTCCGCGTCAAGGGCGAGCCGGTAAAGACCGAAACCGCCGCCTGATCCCGCTGGGCCGGCCTCGCGCCGGCCTTTGCCATTTTCCGATGCCCTGATTCGAGAGTTCCATGCTTTACATTTCCCGCTGGAAGACATTGTTCATCTGGTTGACCGTTGCGCTCGGCGTCCTTGTCGCCCTGCCCAACGCCTTCACGGACGAGGAACTGGAAGCATTCCCCTCCTGGTTCCCCACGAGCAAGGTGACGCTCGGCCTCGACCTGCAGGGCGGCTCGCACATCATGCTGAGGCTCGAGCGCCAGGACATCGTCAAGGAACGCCTTGAGACGGTCGTCGGCGACGTCCGGACCCAGCTTCGCGAAGCCGGCATCCGCTACACGGGCCTTTCCGGCGTAGGGCAGCAGATCCAGGTTCGCATTACTGACGCGGACAAGGTGCCGGAAGCCATCGAGGCGTTGCGCTCGCTGACCGACCCCGTCAGCGTCGGCGGCCTAACTGGCGGCAGCGTGACGGAAGTCGCTCTCGAGCAGGCCGAAGGCGGCGTGCTGCGCCTGACGCTGACAGACGCGGGCATTGACTACCGTGTGTCGTCCGCCCTGACCCAGTCGATGGAAGTCGTTCGCCGCCGTGTCGACGAACTCGGTACGACCGAACCGCTCATTCAGCGCCAGGGTGATGACCGCATCATCGTGCAGGTCCCGGGTCTCACCGATCCGCAGCGCCTGAAAGCGCTTCTGAACCAGACGGCCAAACTGTCCTTCCACATGGTCGACACGACAATGCCGGTCACGGAGGCGATCAACACGCGTCCGCCTGCACAGTCGGAAATACTTTATTCGACTGACGACCCGGCTGTTCCCTATCTCATCGAGCGTCGCGCGCTGATTTCGGGTGAAAACCTTGTTGATGCCCAGGCAGCCTTTGACCAGCGCAGCAATGAGCCGGTGGTCAGCTTCCGTTTCGACAGCCGCGGCGCCCAGCGTTTTGCCCAGGCGACGCAGGAGAATGTCGGCAATCCCTTTGCCATCGTCCTCGACCAACAGGTCATTTCCGCACCCGTGATTCGCGAGCCGATCCTCGGCGGTTCCGGCCAGATTTCCGGCAATTTCTCGGTCGAAGGCGCGAACGACCTTGCTGTCCTCCTGCGCGCCGGTGCTCTGCCGGCGACCCTGACGGTCGTCGAGGAACGCACCGTTGGCCCCGGCCTCGGCCAGGACTCGATCAATGCCGGCGTGACCGCCAGCATCATCGGCGGCATCGCGGTCGTTCTCTTTATGCTCGCCTTCTACGGCACCTTCGGCGTGATGGCGAATATCGCGCTCGCGGCCAACATTGCGCTGATCCTCGCGGGGCTATCGATGATCGGGTCGACGCTCACCCTGCCGGGCATCGCGGGTATCGTGCTCACCATGGGTATGGCCGTCGACTCGAACGTACTGATCTATGAGCGCATTCGAGAGGAAGCTCGAAACGGTCGACCCTTGGTGCAGGCGATCGACGTCGGTTTCAAGAAGGCCTTTGCGACCATTGTCGACGCCAACCTCACGACGTTGATTGCGGCCGTCGTTCTATTCTTCCTCGGGTCCGGCCCTGTGCGCGGCTTCGCCGTCACACTGTCGATCGGTATCGTGACGACCGTCTTTACCGCCTTCACCCTGACCTTCTGGTTGATGGCTTTCTGGTACCGTTGGAAGCGCCCGAAGCAGATTCCGAAAAGCGTACGCACCGGTTTCTTCGACAGCCGCAACATTCGCTTCATGGCGGCCCGCAAGTTCAATTTTGGACTGGCAATGCTCATCTCGGTAGCCTCGCTGGTCGGCTTTGCAACTGTTGGCATGAACCTCGGGATCGACTTCAAGGGCGGCTCCATCATCGAGGTGCAGGCGCGTGACGGCACCGCGGATCTCTCCGATATCCGAGACCGTCTGAGCCAGCTGAACCTCGGCGAGGTGCAGGCGCAGGGCTTTGGCGACGATGCCAGCGCGCTGATTCGCCTTCAGGCGCAGGATGGCGGCGAGAATGCCGAACAGTCGGCTCTGACCAAGGTGCGCGGCGAACTGGAAGCCGAATACGATTTTCGCCGTGTCGAAGTGGTCGGACCGTCGGTATCAAGCGACCTGACCTATTCCGCCACGATCGGCGTTGTGGCAGCCTTGTTCGGGATCCTGATCTACATCTGGTTCCGCTTCGAGTGGCAGTTCGCGCTGGGCGCGATCATTGCAACCTTGCATGACGTGGTCTTCACGCTCGGCCTGTTCGTCCTGACCGGTATCGAGTTCAACCTGACGAGTATCGCCGCGATCCTGACGATCATCGGTTACTCGCTGAACGATACGGTCGTCGTTTATGACCGCATGCGAGAAAACCTCAGGCGCTATAAGAAGATGCCGCTTGAGGTGCTGATCGATGAATCGATCAACCAGACGCTGTCGCGCACGGTGCTGACGGCCGGTAGTACGATCCTCGCGCTGGGTGCGCTCTACCTGTTCGGCGGTGAAGTCATTGCCTCCTTCACCTTTGCCATGCTTGCAGGTGTTCTGATTGGCACCTTCTCGTCGATCTACATCGCAGGCCCGATTTTGATCGCCTTCAAGCTGCGTCCTGAATCGTTCCAGCAGGACGAAAGCGAAGGCGAGAAAATGCCGGCCAAGGCCGGAGCCTGATTCGATGGTTTTCGGCTTCGGCGACAAGGGCGTCACCATCCGTGACGCCCACTTCCCGGGGCGGCCCGGTATAGACAGTTACGGCAATGGCGGCTTCCGCTTCGCCGACATGTCGCATCGCGGCTCGCTTCTCCTGCTTCCCTCAGGCGTCTATGGCTGGGAGCAGACCGAGGAGGAGCCGATCACGCAAGCCTCGCTCGCACGCGTGTTTGGCGAAACCGGCATCGAATTCCTGCTCTTGGGCACCGGCCGGCAGTTGCGCCTTGTCGACCCCGATTTGCGGGTCGCATTGAAGGCGAGGGGCATCGCGACCGATCCCATGGGAACCGGTGCTGCAATCCGCACGTATAACATCATGCTGGCCGAGCAGCGTCCGGTCGCGGCCGCGTTGATCGCAGTCTGAACCCGTCCCTCGAAAGGTGCATTGTGAGCGAGACCCCGTCGGCGAATGAGGCACTTTGCCTGCGGGCACTGCAGGAGTCGGACCGAGACCGCTATCTCGCGAGCCTGCTGACGCCGGCCGATCGGCGGGCCGCCATCGTCGCCCTCTACGCATACAACGCCGAGCTTGCCCGCGTTCGTGACGTGGTGCGCGAACCTCTCCCCGGCGAGGTGCGCCTGCAATACTGGCGCGACTTGCTTGAAGGCTCCGCCCACGGCGAGACGGCGGCCAACCCTGTCGCCGCAGAACTGCTACGCGCCGTACAGACCTGGCGACTGCCCGTAGCGCCACTCGTCGCCATGGCCGACGCGCGCATCTTCGACCTCTACGACGATCCGATGGAAACGCCTGCGATGTTCGAAGGCTATGCCGGCGAGACGGCGGCGGCGCTGATCCAGCTTTCATCTCTGGTTCTCGATGCAGAGGCTGCCGAAGCTGTATCCGAGATCGCAGGGCATGCGGGTGTGGCGCTTGCGGTTGCCGGTGCGATCTTGCTGATGCCGATCCACCGGGCCCGAGGGCAGGTTTACCTGCCGACACAGATCCTTGCCTGCGTCGGACTGGACCGGGACGCATTTCTGGCCGGAGGCAACGACGAGCGGATGACCGCCGGCATTCAGGCCTTCGCCGGTTTCGGTCTCGATCACTTGCGCAAGGCGCGTGCGGCCGGTGCGATACCGAAGAGCCTGCTCGCCGCCTTCCTACCTGCGACGCTGGCAGAGCCGGTGCTCAAGCGGGCGATGAAGATTGGCCACGCGTCTCTCTCGACCGATATTCGCCCGCCGCAATGGCGACGGCAGATGGCAATGATGCGCATGTTGCTGACCGGTCGGCTCTGAAGCAGCGGACACGTCAAGGATACACCACGTTCACGCAAGGCTCGCCTGTTAGCAGCCATTGCGATAGTGTGTGTGGATGGAAGCGAGAGCAAATCATGGTGACCTGGGGTATCGTCTTTGCGCTCATCCTGGCGCTGGCCTATCTTTCCTCGCGTATGGTGCGCCAGGAGGATGAGGGGTTTCAGGATGCTGGCCTCGCCATCCTCGAATTCGGCCGCGCCTTTCCGCAGGAGGCAATCCGCAGCCTGCACGCCACGATCGACGGCAAGGCCGTCTTCGTCCGTTTGCATGACAACAAGGCAGGCTTTATGCGCAGCATGCGCAACCATTTCGCCTGTCATCTGATCCAGCCCGGCACCGTGCGTGTCAGCGCCTTGCCGAACGGCAAGGGGATCGCCGTCGAGTTTCTCGATGCATCCTTGCACAACGGCGAGTTCACCTTTGCCAATCCGGCGATTGCGGCAGAAGTTTCCCTCTGGCTACTCGGCAACTATGTCGGCCATGCTGACCGGGAGCCGGACGCTGCCTCGGGCGCGACCGGCTGAAGCTGGACGCCGCCGTTAGGCAGCACCCAGCCAGGTTTTGCAGTGTTCGAGCGCGCGGGCCGCGATCAACTGTCGCTTCATGATCGTCTTGTCCTTGCCACGGAAGCGCTTGACGCCCTCCGGCTTGACGATCGAGCCGGGCTCAAGCTCCGGGAATAGCCCGAAATTGATGTTCATCGGCTGGAACGAGCGCTTGCCCGGCTCTTCGTCGGAGACGATATGGCCGCCGGTGATGTGGTTGAGCAGTGCGCCGAGGGCCGTTGTTGCCGGGGGCACGCTGATCGTCTCGCCCTTGCGCTGGGCCGCGGCGAAGCGACCGGCGAGCAGGCCGATCGAGGCGCTTTCGACGTAACCTTCGCAGCCTGTGATCTGGCCGGCAAAACGAAGGCCGGGACGGGCCTTCAACTGCAGGCTCTGATCGAGCAGCGTCGGTGAATGGATATAGGTATTGCGGTGCAAGCCGCCGAGGCGGGCGAACTCGGCATTTTCCAGCCCCGGGATCATCCGGAAGATCTCGGCCTGGGCGCCGTATTTCAGCTTCGTCTGGAAGCCGACCATGTTGTAGAGCGTGCCGAGCGCATTGTCCTGGCGCAGTTGCACGACGGCGTAAGCCTTGACGGTCGGGTTATGGGCATTGGTGAGGCCCATCGGCTTCATCGGTCCGTGGCGCAGCGTCTCGCGGCCGCGCTCGGCCATCACCTCGATCGGCAGGCAGCCGTCGAAATAGGGCGTGCCTTCCCACTCCTTGAAGCCGACGGCATCGCCCTCGATCAGGGCGTCGATGAAGGCATTGTACTGGGTCTCGTCGAGCGGGCAGTTGATATAGTCTTTGCCCGTGCCGCCGGGGCCGACCTTGTCGTAGCGCGACTGGTACCAGCAGATATCCATATTAATCGAGTCGGTATGCACGATCGGCGCAATCGCATCGAAGAAGGCAAGCGCATCCTTGCCAGTCCGCTCGCGGATAGCCTCGGCCAGTGAGGGCGAGGTGAGGGGACCCGTCGCTATGATGGCGAGATCCCAATCCTCCGGCGGGAGACCTGTGACTTCCTCACGGACCACTGTGATCAGCGGATGCTGATGCAGGGCGGCGGTCACGGCTTCTGAAAAGCCATCACGGTCGACGGCAAGCGCGCCACCGGCCGGCACCTGATGCCTGTCAGCGCAGGCCATGATCAAAGAGCCGGCAAGCCGCATCTCGGCATGGATGACGCCGACGGCGTTCGACGTCGCGTCATCAGAGCGGAAGGAGTTGGAGCAGACCAGCTCGGCAAGGCCGTCGGTCTTGTGCGCATCGGTTCCACGCACGCCGCGCATCTCGTGCAGGATGACCGGAACGCCGGCCTGGGCCACCTGCCAGGCGGCTTCAGAGCCTGCAAGACCGCCGCCGATGATATGAATGGGGGAGAAGGAGCTGTTTGTCATGGGCGGCTCCATATCACGGCTCGCGGCGAGAGGTCCATCATGTCTGGAGCCATGCAGCGCGCCGGGCGTTCACATTCGCGACGTCGGAATCAAAAACGGCACCAGGCGGTGCCGTTTGACAGGCTGCTTTGCGCAGGTCCGATTAACGGAAGGAGCGCGAAGCGATGTTGCGGATTTCGTAGCGGGTGATGCCGATGTCGTTCAGGGTCTGCGAAGACAGGTTGCCCAGTTCGTTCATCGTGCGGCGGTAGCTGATCCAGTTCTTTGCAATGCGGATCGGGTTCATGGTCGTTTCCTCGTCGAATGTTCGCTGATCCTGCGGTCTTTCCCGCATCGGCGACTGACGTTCTTATACGCCCGTAAAACAATATTGTGCAGTGCAAATAATGTGCGACTGCTATGCATTTGTGCATGAGGTTGCCGTGATATGTGGCAGGCCGGGTTGCATGGCGAAAAATGCGCCATGCGTTAACGCCCGTTTACCGATGTAGAAAAGCCCGCGATTGCGGGCTTTTCAAAAGCGTTCCGGGGGCTTGGTCGTTGATCAGACCGGCTTGATCAGAATGTGCTTCTTCTTGCCGAGCGAAAGCTTGATCACACCATCCGCCGTGACCTCTGCAGTGCCTACAGACATGCGCTCGTCGGAGACGCCGGCATCGTTGATCTTCACCGCGCCGCCCTGGACATGACGGCGGGCTTCGCCGTTCGAGGCGGCGAGGCCCGCCTTGACGATCAGTCCGAGCAGGCCGATCCCGGCTTCGAGTTCCGCCGAGGCGACTTCGACGGTCGGCAGCGTATCGGCGAGCGCACCTTCCTCGAAGGTCTTGCGCGCCGTTTCGGCAGCCTGTTCGGCGGCGTCGAGTCCGTGCAGCAGGGCCGTTACCTCGGTGGCGAGGATCTTCTTCGCCTCGTTGATCTCCGAACCACCCAGCGCTGCGAGACGCGCGATCTCGTCCATCGGCAGGATGGTGAACAGCTTGAGGAAGCGCACCACATCGGCATCCTCGGTGTTGCGCCAGTACTGCCAGAAGTCATAGACCGGCAAGAGGTCGGCGTTGAGCCAGACGGCCCCCGAAGCCGACTTGCCCATCTTGGCACCGGAGGAGGTGGTGAGCAGCGGTGCCGTCAGCGCATAGAGCTGCGGCGTGCCCATGCGGTGGCCGAGATCGATGCCGTTGATGATGTTGCCCCACTGATCCGAGCCGCCCATCTGCAGCCGGCAGCCGTAGCGCTGGTTGAGTTCGACAAAGTCGTAGGCCTGGAGGATCATGTAGTTGAATTCCAGGAAGGACAGCGACTGTTCGCGATCAAGGCGCGTCTTGACGCTGTCGAAGGAGAGCATGCGGTTGACAGAGAAATGCCGGCCGACATCCCGCAGGAATTCGAGATAGTTCAGCGGACGCAGCCACTCGGCATTGTTGATCATCAGGGCGCCGCCCTTCGGACCCTTGTCGTAGTCGAGGTAATGCGAGAAGCAACGCTTGATCGAGGCGATGTTCTCCTCGATCGTCTCGATGGTCATGAGTTTGCGGGCTTCCTCCTTGAAGGAGGGGTCGCCGACCATGCCCGTGCCGCCGCCCATCAGCGAGATCGGCTGGTGGCCGGTTTGTTGGAACCAGCGTAGCATCATGATCTGCATCAGGTGGCCGACATGCAGGCTCGATGCGGTCGGGTCATAGCCGATATAGGCCGTCACGCTTTCCTTGGCGAGCAGGTCGTCGAGCCCGGTTTCATCGGACATCTGATGAATGAAGCCGCGCTCTGACAGGATGCGGAGGAAATCGGACTTGAACTTCGTCATGACGCTTGCGCTTTCGGTTTCTCTGGTCTTTCGGTGGTAATCTTGGAAATCCGCGCGGGCTTTAGCATTGTTTTTTGAATTGTGCACCCGTCTCGGTCATGAATGTCCGGCGTGAACGGCAGTCGAATCGGGTGGCAAATGGCGGAAATCAGGACGGCGATCGGGTTGATGAGCGGCACCTCGATGGACGGCATCGATGTGGCTCTGCTACGTACCGATGGCGACGCGGTGGTCGAGCGTGGCAGCTTCCTCTCCGTGCCCTATGAGCCAGCCTTCCGCGAGCGGCTGAAGCAGGCACTGGATGATGCCAAGGCGATCAAGCAACGCAACGAACGGCCTGGTGATCTCTCCCGCTTGGAGAGAGATCTGACGTTACGGCATGCGGAAGCGATCGGCCTTCTCTTGCAGCAACAGAAGCTGAAGCCTGGGGATGTGGACCTCATCGGCTTTCATGGTCAGACCGTCCTGCATCGGCCCGATGAAGCGCTGACGGTGCAGATCGGCGACGGTCAGCTCCTGGCCACTGAAAGCGGCATCGACGTTGTCTACGACATGCGCGCCAATGACATGCTGCATGGCGGGCAGGGTGCACCGCTGGTGCCGGTCTATCACCAGGCGCTGGCGCTGCGGATGCCGGGGGATCAATGGCCGGTCTGCTTCGTCAATATCGGCGGCATTTCCAACCTGACCTTCCTCGATCGTGACGGCACGATCATCGGCTTCGACAGCGGACCGGGCAACACGCTGATCGATCAATGGGTCGAGGCCCATGCCGGCATTCCCTATGACGACGGCGGCCGCATCGCCTCTGAAGGTTCGGTCATCATGGCGCTCGCCGAGCGCTATCTGGATAATCCATTTTTCACAGCGAAGACGCGCCGCTCGCTAGACCGCAACGATTTTCGTCCGCCTGAAGGCCACGAGGCCGAGCTCTCGGATGGCGCCCGCACGCTCGCTTTTGTCTCGGCGGCTGCGATCCTCAGATCCGTAGGCCATCTGCCGACCCCGCCGAAGACCTATGTCATCTGTGGTGGCGGTCGCCTGAACCGAACGATCATGGCGGATCTGGTGCGCCTCGCCGGCGAACAGGGAGCAAGGGTGGTGAGCGCCGAGCAGGCGGGCTTTGATGGTGATGCCATGGAGGCGGAGGCCTGGGCCTATCTTGCGGTGCGCGCGGCGCGAGGTCTTCCGCTGACTTTTCCGGGTACGACGGGTGTCTGGCAGCCGGTGAGCGGTGGCGTGCTGGTGGCTGCGCGCCGAGATACTAAGACCTGACGTTCACTTGGCCGGTTCCGCAGCTAAGCCCTTCCGGGCAAATGCCAGCCCATCCCGCAAGCCCACTTCATAGGCGTGCCGGATCCCGGCCGCGTCGCCGACGGAAAACTTGCTGACCGGTAGATCCTCGCTCGGACCAACCACCACGCGATTGGGGGCGGAGGGCGGCATTCGGCCAAAACGGGTGGTCAGAAGCAGTGTCTTCCAGCCCTTAGCTTCGACTTCCGTGAGCTTCATCAGCGGCGGATTGTCGACGAGCCCGCCATCAAGATAGGCGCGCCCCCTGACACGACCGACGGGCATGAAGGGTGGGACGGACGAGGTGGCCATCAGAGCATCGACGAGTTCGCCGGGATAATCGAGATTGTGCGTCGAGATCCAGGTGGGGCGCAATTTCATCCGCAGACCCGCCTTGGAATGGGTGCCGTCGGTCAGAAGCTTTTCGATCTGGTAGGCGCCGATCGAGCCCAGTGCACCGAGCGCACCGGGCATCCAGTCCGGCAGGCCGGAGAGCTGGATCAACATTGGCGGCGCCGCCTTGAGCGTGGCGAGTTCTTCTTCCCCGAACGCGTCTGCGAGCAGTTGCCGGAAGAGTGCGCCGACCACGAGCGGCGATTCCCGCCGCCGGAGCGCGCCCCAGTCAACGCCGCGATGGCCCTTTTCGGCAAAGGCGAAGGCGGAAGCCCGCACCCGGTCACCGACGCCGGCAAGATGCATCGCGCCGTGATAGGCGCTGGCCGAAACGGCGACATAGAAGCGCGGATTGAGCGTCTGATGCTCGCTATAGGACTTGAGAAATCCGCTCTGCCAGTAGCAGCGGTTACCGCCCCCTGCCAGGCCGACGGCGTCGAATTTGAGGGGTGAGGTCATTGAAAATCACGAGTTGAAAACATTGCGCAAGCTATTCTCGTCGAAGCATCGCTAGAACCGCATCGACTTTGTCTTTGCCGATTTCTGCGCGCTGCGTGAAACGCTTGCGCACCTCATTCTGTTCGATGATGTCTTTGGTCACCTCGACGAAGAAATCGTTGAGTGTCAGGCCATTCTCCTGGGCAACACTTTCGATTTGCGCATCCAGCGGCTCGGGCAGCGTGATAGTGATTGATTTCACAGCGAGAGCTCCCTGAACAGTCGTGCCGGCTCGATGACCTCGACACGATCAAATCTCAAATCGCCACCAGAAAAATCCCTGGTGTTGCTGGTCACAAGATAGCGCGCATTCGCCGCAATCGCCAGTTCGACCAGGTGATTGTCGCCCTCGTCGCGGAGATTCGGACGTCAACGGTAGTGAATGTCGACAAGTGTACAGCGTGAGAAAAATGCATCCAGCAGATCATTGCGCTGGTGGAGGTCGAAACGCGCACGCTGAAAGGGTGCTGCGCGGTTCATGACGTCTTCGTATTCAAGGTAGAGCGCCAAGCTGAGCATCGGCATCAACCGGCCAATTAGACACGCCTCGATAACCTTCGAAGCGGGACCCTGGCCGATACACGCGCTGACCAGCACATTTGTATCGGCCACGATCCGGATCATCTTACCGGATCCGCTTGGCGGCCGGTTCCGGGACCAGTTCGCCGTCGAGGCGGCGGTCGAGATAGTCTTCGCATTCGCCCATCAGCGTTTCCACCTGGCCGTTGAAGAAGTGGTTCGCACCCGGCACAGTCTTGTGGGTGATCAGGATACCCTTCTGCGTTTTCAGCTTGTCGACGAGGCCAAGCACATCCTTTTCCGGTGCCACCTTGTCACCGTCGCCATTGATGATCAGGCCTGATGACGGACAGGGAGCGAGGAAGGAGAAGTCGTAGATGTTCGGCTGCGGCGCGATCGACATGAAGCCTTCGATCTCGGGGCGACGCATCAGGAGCTGCATGCCGATCCAGGAGCCGAAGGAATAGCCGGCAACCCAGCAGCTCTTCGAATCCGGATGCAGGCTTTGCACCCAGTCGAGCGCGGAAGCCGCATCCGACAACTCGCCGGCGCCATGGTCGAATTCGCCCTGGCTGCGGCCGATGCCGCGGAAGTTGAAGCGGAGCGTCGTGAAGCCGCGCTTCTGGAACATGTAGAAAAGCTGGTAGACGATCTGGTTATTCATCGTCCCGCCGAATTGCGGATGCGGATGAAGGATGATCGCGATCGGTGCGCTCTTTTCCTTGGAGGGTTGATAACGGCCTTCGAGACGACCCGCTGGGCCGTTGAAAATCACTTCGGGCATTAGGTTCCGGTCCCTGACATTTTTGCGGTTCGTCAACACCAAATTAGAAAGCTGACTTGACGACGCCAGTCAGCTTTTCTAAAACGAAGTTTAGAACCGTTCGAAACTGGATGGCATCGCATCCGGGGTGAAGGTGTCATAAGGCAAGCCCGGCGGAAATTTCAAGGAAAATGCGCCGCCGAACGCATGGGAGTCCGAAGCCAGGATGGCTGTTGAGCGCATCTATCTCGACTGGAACGCCACCGCACCCCTTCTGGGCGCGGCGCGCGACGCCATGCTCGATACGCTTGCCATGCCCGGCAACCCGTCTTCCGTGCATGCCGAAGGGCGCGCGGCGCGTGCTGTCATAGAAAAGGCGCGCCGCGAGGTGGCGACTCTCGTTGGTGCCGAGCCGGCGCATGTGACCTTTACCGCCAGCGCCACGGAAGCCGCAAACCACGTGCTTTCGCCCGTATACCGGATGGGCAAGTCCCGGGTGGCGGTCGGTCGGCTCTATGTCTCGGCGATCGAACATCCGGCCATTCGCGCCGGCGGGCGTTTCCCGGCCGATCGGGTGAGCGAGATCGCGGTCACCCGACATGGTGTGATCGATCTCGACGCTCTCTCGGCAACGCTGGCCGCGCACGATCCGGCCGAAGGGCTGCCCCTGGTCGCCATCATGCTGGTCAATAACGAGACGGGCATCATTCAACCGATCCGGGACATCTCAGCCGTCGTAAAGAAGTTTGGCGGGCTGCTGGTCGTGGATGCCGTGCAGGCGGCAGGTCGCATGCAGCTGTCGATCACCAATTTGGGTGCGGACTTCCTGATCCTCTCGGCTCACAAACTCGGCGGCCCCAAGGGTGTCGGCGCACTGGTATCCCGGGGTGAAACACTGATGCCGGAACCGCTTGTGCGTGGTGGTGGCCAGGAAAAGGGCCATCGGGCCGGCACGGAAAATCTGGCTGCGATCGCCGCATTCGGTGCAGCTGCGCGGGTGATGGTGGCGGATCTGTTGGAGCGCAATGCAACGATTGCTGCGTTGCGTGACCGCGCTGAAGCCGGAATGAGTTCGGCCGCTCCGGATACCGTCATCTACGGCGACGGCTGCGAGCGGGTTGGCAATACGAGTTTCTTCCATCTGCCGGGGCTGAAGGCGGAAACCGGACAGATCGCCTTCGATCTCGAAGGCATTGCACTGTCGGCCGGCGCCGCGTGCTCGTCGGGCAAGGTGGGCGCGAGCCATGTGCTGACCGCCATGGGTGAGGATGCCGCGACCGGAGCCTTGCGCCTGTCGATCGGTCCCTCCACGACGGAGGCTGATATAGACCGCTTCATCTTGATCTTTGCCAAGATCGCGGCGCGACGAAAACTGGCGGGAAAAGCCGCCTGAGGCGGCAAAAATCCGCGTCGACCATCGTTTTTCCCTTGCCAAGAGGGGTGAAAAGATGGCTCGGGAACCTTAAGTAAGGCGGGTCACCGCCCAACGTTAACAAGCTGCCGGAATTTGGCCCGGCAAGATTGGAGAACGACCATGGCTGCTGTGCAGGAAACGATCGATCAGGTCCGCCAGATCGATGTGGATCAGTACAAGTATGGTTTTGAAACCACCATCGAAGTAGACAAGGCCCCGAAGGGCCTCTCGGAAGACATCGTCCGTTTCATTTCGGCAAAAAAGAACGAACCGGAATGGATGCTTGAATGGCGCCTCGACGCCTACAGGCGCTGGCTGACGATGGTCGAGCCTACCTGGGCGCGCGTCGATTATCCGAAGATCGACTTCAACGACATCTATTACTACGCCGCGCCGAAGAGCACAGCCGGCCCGACCACGATCGACGACGTCGATCCGGAACTTTTGAAGGTCTATGAGAAGCTCGGTATTCCCCTGCGCGAGCAGGAAATGCTGGCCGGCGTCCAGACCTCGAAGATCGCCGTCGATGCCGTTTTCGATTCGGTGTCGGTCGTCACGACCTTCAAGGCCGAATTGATGAAGGCCGGCGTGATCTTCATGTCGATCTCGGAGGCCATCCGCGAATATCCGGATCTGGTGAAGAAATATCTCGGCTCGGTCGTTCCGGTCACGGACAATTATTATGCGACGCTGAACTGCGCCGTCTTCACCGACGGCTCCTTCGTCTACATTCCGAAGGGCGTTCGCTGCCCGATGGAGCTGTCAACCTATTTCCGCATCAACGAGAAGAACACCGGCCAGTTCGAGCGCACGCTGATCATCGCGGAAGAAGGCGCCTACGTCTCCTATCTCGAAGGCTGCACGGCGCCCCAGCGCGACGAAAACCAGCTGCACGCAGCCGTCGTCGAACTCGTTGCCATGGATGACGCCGAGATCAAGTATTCGACCGTCCAGAACTGGTATCCGGGCGACAAGGACGGCAAGGGTGGTATCTACAACTTCGTCACCAAGCGTGGCGACTGCCGGGGCGACCGCTCCAAGATCTCCTGGACCCAGGTCGAAACCGGCTCGGCCATCACCTGGAAATACCCGTCCTGCATTCTGCGCGGCGATGACAGCCAGGGCGAGTTCTACTCGATCGCCGTCTCCAACGGCCATCAGCAGGTCGACAGTGGCACCAAGATGATCCATCTCGGCAAGAACACCAAGAGCCGGATCATCTCCAAGGGCATCTCGGCCGGTGTGTCGCAGAACACCTATCGCGGCCAGGTCTCGATGCACCGCAAGGCGGAAAACGCCCGCAACTTCACCAATTGCGATTCGCTCCTGATCGGTGACACCTGCGGCGCGCATACCGTGCCCTACATTGAGGTGAAGAACTCGACAGCCAAGGTAGAACACGAGGCGACCACCTCGAAGATCTCCGAGGACCAGAAGTTCTACGCCATGCAGCGTGGCATCCCGGAAGAAGAAGCGATCGCCCTGATCGTCAACGGCTTCGTCCGCGACGTTATCCAGCAGCTGCCGATGGAATTCGCGGTTGAAGCGCAGAAGCTGATCAACATCTCGCTTGAGGGTTCTGTCGGCTAAGGTCGACCACCCGCTCACTCATTTCTCTGCGCTTCGCGCGTTACCCATTCGTCCGAAAGGATTTGTCCATGCTTGAAATTCGCAATCTCCATGCCCGCATTGCCGAAGACGGCACTGAAATCATCAAGGGCCTGAACCTCACCGTGAAGGCCGGCGAAGTGGCTGCCATCATGGGCCCGAACGGTTCCGGCAAGTCGACGCTGTCCTACATCCTGTCGGGTCGTGAAGACTATGAAGTCACCGAAGGCGACATCCTGTATAACGGAGAGAGCATTCTCGAACTCGACCCGGCCGAGCGCGCTGCCAAGGGCATCTTCCTGGCCTTCCAGTATCCGGTCGAAATCCCGGGTGTTGCCACCATGCAGTTCCTCAAGGTCGCGATGAATTCGCAGCGCAAGGCGCGTGGCGAAGACGAGCTGACAACGCCGGAATTCATCCGCCGCGTCAAGGAAGCTGCTGGCGAGTTGAAGATCAATCCAGACATGCTGAAGCGTCCGCTCAATGTCGGATTCTCCGGCGGTGAGAAGAAGCGCGCCGAGATCCTGCAGATGGCGCTGCTCGAGCCGAAGCTCTGCATTCTAGACGAAACCGATTCTGGCCTCGACATCGATGCGCTGAAGATCGTCGCTGATGGCGTCAACGCGCTGAAGCGCCCGGATCGTGCAACCGTCGTGATCACCCACTACCAGCGCCTGCTCGACTACATCGTGCCGGATAGCGTGCACGTCCTCTACAAGGGCCAGATCATCAAGTCGGGCGACAAGAGCCTGGCGCTTGAACTCGAAGCCAACGGTTATGCCGACATCACCGGTCAGGCAGCCTAAGCGGTTTCAAGTTTTAAAGGAGTTGCAACGATGACATTGCAAGCGGCCAACCGGCTCACCGTAGCCGAGACCCAGCTCATCGACGCCTATACCAACCAGATCGGCAGTCTGCCCGGCGATGGCGCCGTGCTTTTGAAGCGCGATGGCCTGTTCGACGCCCTGAAGCGTCAGGGCCTGCCAACCCGCCGCGTCGAGACCTTCCACTATACGGACCTCAAGGCGCTGCTGCGCGCGCTGCCGGCTGAAGAGCCACAGGCGGTCGCCAAGGCGATCAGTTCACTGGTTTCGGGCGCAACCGTGCTCAACGTCCTCCAGGGCGTGGCTGAGGTGCCGGCATCGCTGCCGGAAGGTCTTGCGGTTTCGCTCTATCGCGATGCGCTGACGAATGGTGATGCAGCCGAAGGCCTGACGGCCTTCAACGCCGACGACACGATCGGGCGCCTGAACGGCGCCTTCGTGCGCGACGGCTTCACGCTCGACGTGGCCGAGGACGCTGAAATAGAAGCCCCGATCGAACTGCAGTCGGTGCATGCCGCCGGCCAGCTGCATCTGCGTTTCCCTGCCACCTTCGGCAAGGGGTCCAAGGCGACCGTCATCGAGCGCCATGTCGGCCAGAGCGGTTCGGCGGCACTCGCCTCAGTTATCGCCGATCTGAAGCTGGGTGAGGGCGCCGAGATCACCTGGATCATCCTGCAGGGCGAAGGCGATGCCGATACGCATCTTGCCCAGATCCGCGCAGAGCTCGGCACCGACGCCAAGTTCCGGCTGTTCATCATCAATGCCGGCGGCAAGCTGGTGCGCCAGGAAGTGCATGTGAAGACGGCTGGCGAAGGCTCCGACTTCATGATGCGCGCGGTCAATCTGCTTGGCGGTGACACCCATACCGACGTCACCATGACGCTCGGCCACGACGTGCCGAATACCACCTCGACGGAAATCATCCGCAACGTTGTCTTCGATCGCGCCCGCGGCGTTTTCCAGGGCATGATCCGGGTTGCCCCGGACGCCCAGAAGACCGATGCCCGCATGGCCTGCAACACGCTGCTGATGTCTGATGATTGCGAGTTTTCGGTCAAACCTGAACTCGAAATCTTCGCCGACGACGTACAGTGCGCCCATGGCGCGACGGTTGCCGACATCGAGAAGAGCCATCTCTACTACCTGATGTCGCGCGGCATTCCGGAAAAGAAGGCGCGTGCGCTGCTGATCAACGGCTTCGTCGCCGAAATCGTCGAGGAGCTCGAAAACGAGCCGCTCGTCGAGGCCCTGGAAGAGATCATCACCGACTGGCTGGAGCATCATGGCTGACACGATCGCGGCACGGACAGGATACGACGTTGAGGCCGTGCGCCGGGATTTCCCGATCCTGTCGCGCGAGGTCTATGGCAAGCCGCTGGTGTATCTCGACAACGCGGCCTCCTCGCAGAAGCCGCAAAGCGTCATCGATGCGGTCAGCCACGCCTATTCACATGAATATGCGAACGTGCATCGTGGCCTGCATTTCCTGTCCAACGCCGCGACGGACGCCTATGAAGCGGCGCGCGAAAAGGTGCGCCGTTTTCTCAATGCCCCTTCGATCGACGAGGTGATCTTCACCAAGTCCTCGACGGAAGCGATCAACACGGTCGCCTATGGCTGGGGCATGAAGCATATCGGCGAGGGCGACGAGATCGTGCTCTCGATCATGGAGCATCACTCTAATATCGTGCCCTGGCATTTCCTGCGGGAACGCAAGGGCGCCAAGCTTGTCTGGGCCCCGGTGACCGATGACGGCGCCTTCGACATGGAAGCCTTCGTCGGCTGCTTGACCGAGCGTACCAAGCTGATCGCCATCACCCATATGTCGAATGCTCTCGGCACGGTCGTGCCGATCAAGGAGGTCTGCCGCATCGCCCATGAGCGTGGCATCGCCGTCATGGTCGATGGCAGCCAAGGTGCTGTCCACATGCCCCTCGATGTCCAGGATCTCGGCTGCGACTGGTATGCGGTGACAGGCCACAAGCTCTACGGTCCCTCGGGCATCGGCGTGCTCTGGGGCAAGATGGACCGCTTGAAGGATATGGACCCCTTCATGGGCGGCGGTGAGATGATCATCGAAGTCGCCGAAGACCGCGTCACCTATAACGAGCCGCCGCATCGTTTCGAGGCCGGCACGCCGCCGATCGTTCAGGCGATTGGTCTCGGCTATGCGCTCGATTACATGGAAAGCCTTGGGCGCTCAGCGATTGCAGCCCATGAGGAAAGCCTGCGCGCCTATGCACATGAGCGTCTCTCGGCGATCAATTCGCTGCGCATCATCGGCAATGCACCGGGCAAGGGGGCGATCTTCTCCTTTGAACTCGCCGGTATTCATGCCCATGATGTCTCCACCATGATCGACCGTCGCGGCGTTGCCGTTCGCGCCGGAACCCATTGCGCCCAGCCGCTGCTCGCCCGTTTCGGCGTGACTTCCACTTGCCGGGCGTCGTTCGGTCTCTATAACACAAGGGAAGAAGTCGATGCGCTGGCGGACGCGCTGGATTACGCCCGCAGCTTCTTCGCCTGAGGAATGAACACCATGAGTGACACCGAAACCAAGCCCGATGTCCGTGACGGCATCATCCACACCGCGATCCCGGCGGACGAAGTCGCCCGCCTGTCGGACGATATCGTCGCCGCGCTGAAGACGGTTTATGACCCGGAAATTCCCTCCGACATCTTCGAACTCGGCCTGATCTACAAGATCGACATTGAAGACGATCGCACGGTGAAGATCGTCATGACGCTCACGGCACCCGGTTGCCCGGTTGCTGGCGAAATGCCGGGCTGGGTGGAAAATGCCGTCGGGTCGGTCGAGGGCGTATCCGGTGTCGAGGTCGAGATGAGCTTCGATCCGCCATGGACGCCGGACCGCATGTCCGAAGAGGCGCAGGTCGCCGTCGGCTGGTACTGAGAGAATTAGGAAATCAACGAAACGGCCCGCCTCACGCGGGCCGTTTTGCGTTTAGGCACAGCTGTTTAGACGGTGCGATAGCCGCGGTCGAAATAGACGAGAGCCTGACCCTCTTCGCGAGTAGTGACGTCGAGGACTTCGCAGAACAGAACGTCATGCGTCTTTCCGTCATGCACTTCGGAGATCCGGCATTCAAAGGAGACGAGGGCGTCAGCGAGACGCGGCGTGCCGGTCTCTGTCGTCTCCCAGCTGGCGGCGGCAAAGCGTTCATCGACCGGCGTCTTCCCGCCAAAGAGGCGGCTGACGGGTTCATGCTCGGCGGCAAGCACATTGACCGAAACCAAGCCGTTGGCCCTGACAGCGGGATAGGCGGACGAGCCCTTGTTGAGGCAGACGAGCAGCGTCGGGGGATTGTCCGAAACGCTGGTGACGGCAGTCGCGGCAAAGCCCGCACGTCCGGCGGGGCCATCCGTGGTGACGATGGTGACGGCTGCGGCGAGGCGGGCCATGCCGTTGCGATAAGCCGCACTCACTTCCGGCGAGCTGCCTTCGGCTGCGACAGGGGCGATGGTCTTCGTGGCCAGCATGGGTGTTTCCTTCAGGCGTGTTCGAGGGTCAACAGAAAGTCGATCACCGCGCTGTTGAATGTTTGCGGATAGGTGACGTTGACGGCGTGTCCACCGGCGACGGTGAGTACGAGATTTGCGTTTGGCAGGCCTTCGGCAAGGCGCAGCGACCGCGAATAGGGGACGAGCAGGTCGTCACGGGTGGCGATGACCAGAGTCGGCGTGCCGATCTCGCCGAGGCGGTCATCGACGTCGAAGGCGCGCAGCGCCGCGATGCGGCGCAGAATGTTGTCGCGTCCCTGGAAATGGGCGAGCGCATGGGCCTCTTCCGCCGCCATCTTTTCCGGGTTTTCCGCCATGTAGATGGCCGGATAGAGGAAGAGCGGCTGTGCCTTGACGAAGGCTTCGACACCGGCGTTTTCCAGGAGCGAAATGCGCACGTCAAAGCAGCGCCCGGAATGCGGATCGGCCTTGCTCCAGGCATTGATCAGCACGAGGCTTTCGATCAGCTCCGGTTGGCGCATGGCCAGATCCAGCCCGATCAGGCCACCCAGCGCATGACCCATAAAGTGGAATTTTTCAAGCTTCAGCGTGTCGACGATCTCCAGCACGTCATCGGCCATGGCGGAGATGCCGCCGTCCTCGGGCACCGTGCCACCGGTCTTGCCGCAGCCGCGATGGTCATAGGTGATGACGCGGAACCGCTCGGAGAGGGCAGGGATCTGCGGTGCCCAATAGCCGCCAGAGCCGCCGAGGCCTGACGAAAGCAGGATGGTCGGTGCATCGGGGGAGGTCAGGCCGTGAATATCGTAATGCATGCGTTTGTGCTCTGGCTTTGCCCCTCACCCTGACCCTCTCCCCGCAGGCGGGGAGAGGGGATGGCCACCCTTTGCGTAGGAAGGCCTTCGGTGATGCAGGCGGTTTGCGGTCTGGTCCCTTCTCCCCGCGCTTGGGGAGAAGGTGGCGCCCTTCGACAGGCTCAGGAGGCGGATGAGGGGCGATCCTTACCGATCACTTCTTCCCGATATGCGCGACCGTCGCGATCTCGACCAGTGCATCTGGCTTCACCAGCCCGCATTGCACGCAGTAGCGCGCCGGCTCGTTGCTCGGGAAATATTCCGCATAGACCTTGTTCACCGCCTGGTAGTTGGCCCAGTCGGTGACGAAGATATGGTTCATGGTCACGTCTTGCATGGTACCGCCGGCTGTCTCGATGACGGACTTGATCGTCTCCAGCACATGGCGTGTTTGTGCGCTCGCATCGCCGACATGCACGACGTTGTTGTCCTTGTCGAAGGGAAGGGTCCCCGAGACGTAGAGGATGCCATCGGCTAGCGTGCCGGGCGAATAGGGGGCAAGCGGCTTGGATGTGCCTTCGGGAACGACGATGGTCTTGGGCATTCTCACTCTCTCCGTTTGTTGAATGGTGATGGGTTCAAGCGGCATCGGCAGGGGCTACCTGTCCGATCGCACCACAGAAGTCGTTGACGGTGGCGACCCAGCCGAAGAATTGCTCGACATTGTAGACGGTCGCCTGCTGGATGAAGTCGGGGCCGAGATGATGGGTCGCGTCCTCGAGCATCACGCCGAAATATTCGAGGTGAAAGGCATCGCGCAGCGAGCTTTCCACGCAGACATTGGTGGCAATGCCGACAAAGACCAGGTTGCGGATACCGCGAGCCCGCAGAACCGAGTCCATGTTGGTGTTGAAGAAGCCGGAATAGCGGCTCTTCGGCACCAGAATGTCGCCCGGCTTCGGCTGCAATTCGTCGACGATCGCATAGTCCCAGGTACCCTTGGCGAGCAGTTGCCCCTGCAGTTCCGGCCGCTTGCGCATGGTTTTCAGCGCATTCGACTTGTGCCAGTTGGGCGAGCCGGGGCCACCGGCCTCGACGTAGTCAGGATCCCAGCCATTCTGGAAATAGACGACGAGAACGCCGGCTTCACGCGCCGCATCGAGCGTCTTCTTGATGTTGGCGATCGTCCCCTTGGCGCCCGAAATGTCGAAGCCGGCGAGATCGACATAACCGCCTTCAGTCGAATAGGCGTTCTGCATGTCGACCACGACGACGGCGGTTTCCGACGGCTTCAGCGTGATCGGTTCGGGGCGTGCGGGAAGCGTGACGCTCTTCGTCAGCGCCGGGCGTGGCTGATAGCCAGCAACAACGGCCTCGCTCATTCGGCTGCCTCCAGCATCTGGTTCACATGGGCGCGGCTCTTCATCAGCGGCTGCACGTATTTGCCGAACTTCTCGATGCCTTCGAGGAAGTCGTCGAAGGTCAGCATGACGCCTCCGGTGCCGGGAACTTCGCTCATCTCGTCGAGCATAGCGGCAACCTCGGAGTAAGAGCCGATCAGCGTGCCCATGTTGATGTTGACGGCGGAAACCGGGTTTGCCATGTGGCGGACATTGGTGTCGGAGCCCGACTTGGTGTCGACGGCACTCTGCAGGCCGAGCCACTTGATGGCTTCCTCGTCGGCGCCCGCCTTGTAGTGCTCCCACTTGGCGAAGGCTTCCTCGGTGGTTTCCTCGGCCAGAACCATGGTCAGTACGAAGGAGCGCACGTCGCGACCGGTCTTTGCGGTAGCGGCGAGCAGCCGCTCATTGGTCGGCGCGAAAGCCTTGGGCGTGTTGACGCCGACGCCGAAGCAGAACGAATAGTCTGCGAACTGAGCCGAGAAGGCCATGCCAGAGTTGGAAGATCCAGCGCAGATTAGCTTCACATCGCCTTCCGGGATCGGCTTCATCCGGCAATCATCCATCTGGAAGTGCTTGCCCTTGAGGTCGGACTGGCCGGTGGTGAGTAGGTCCTTCAAGACGGTCGTGTATTCGGTAAGATATTCGTAGCGGTCGGAGAAGTAGTCGTCGCCGGGCCACAGGCCCATCTGGCTGTATTCCGGACGCTGCCAGCCGGTGATCAGATTGACGCCGAAGCGACCGTTCGAGATCGAATCGATCGTCGTTGCCATGCGCGCGATAATGGCCGGCGGCATGATCAATGTCGCGGCCGTGCCGAACAGCTTGATCTTCGAGGTCACGGCAGCAAGGCCCGCCATCAGCGTGAAGCTCTCAAGATTGTAGTCCCAGAACTCCGTCTTCCCGCCGAAGCCGCGCAGCTTGATCATCGAAAGCGCGAAGTCGAAGCCGTATTCTTCGGCTTTCAGCGTGATCGCCTTGTTGAGTTCGAAGCTCGGCTTGTACTGAGGGGCATTCTCCGACAAGAGCCAGCCATTGTTGCCGATCGGGATAAAGACGCCGATTTCCATATCTGTTCTCCGCTTCTGGAGGCGCGCCGGGCGCCTTTTTTGTTTCGCAGGGAACGAAGCAATCGCTATGCCAGTCTGAAAAAAACAATGCGAACAGTCACTTATGCTTCGCCTGCAAAAATAATTTACCGAATGGTCAAAATTTCTATCGATTTTGGGAGCTTCTGCACGAGTTTGCATCCGTTCCCGCTGTGCGCTGCAATATTTTTGATCGCAGTCGAGAGGAACGTGATGCAAAGGCGCGTTTCAAGCTTCTGATAAAGATCAAGTTTTTCGGGTGATCCTATCGTGCTCAAGGATTGATCATCATCAGGCGACGAGCAGGGTCGCAATGCGCAGCCTGCGGTGCACTCGGCAGCCTAAGCTATTGAATCGACGAGGCGCCTCCCTTACATTGCGGAGAGAAACGCCGGACCTTGAACCCGGTTGTTGATGGAGACTGTGCCGATGGGCTTTCAGGTAATGACCATGAGCGATGCGGCTGCCGCACGCGTCAGGGCGATCGTCGAGAATTCCGGTCCCGATGCCAAGGGCATCCGTGTGGGCATCAAGAAGGGTGGCTGCGCCGGGATGGAATACACCATCGACATGGTGACCGAACCAAATCCGAGGGATGACCGCATCGAGAAAGATGGCGCGTCGGTCTGGATTGATCCGGCCGCAGTTCTCTATCTGCTCGGTACGGAAATGGGCTTCGAGACCACCACGCTGCGGTCGGGATTCACCTTCCACAACCCGAATCAGACCTCTGCCTGTGGTTGCGGCGAGTCTGTGGAGTTGAAGGCGGCCGATTTGTCGGAGCTCGCGAAACAGCGACAGGCAGCACCTGCCTGAATTTGACCGGCGCTCAGGGATAGGGGATCGGCGCGGCTCTCATGCCGCGTGAATTCTCTTTTTCGCCGCAATTCGAAAAAATATCTTGCGAAATATTGATTCTCGCAAATAAACTGCGGTCATGGATATCAGTGACCGCAAAATTATCGACCTCTTGGCCGAGGATGCTCGCCGTTCGCTCGCCAGTATCGGGGATGTGGTAGGGCTTTCTCCCTCCGCCGTCAATGAACGCATCCGTCGGCTGGTCGCGTCGGGGGCCATCAGACGCTTCACCCTGGAGGTGGATCCTGCGGCGCTTGGCCTGCCGATCACCGCCTTCATGCTGGTGACCCTGCCGCAGGACACCGAACAGGCAGCCTTTCGCGATTATGCCGAAGCCCACCCGGCCGTGCTTGAATGTCATCATGTGAGCGGTAGTTGGTCCTATATGCTGAAGATCCGGACGGCCGACCTCACGGGCATCGAGACATTCCTCGCCGACTTGAAGGGCGAGCGCCTGATTGCGCGCAGCGAGACGATGATCGCGCTGTCGACGGCGAGTGAACGCAGCTACGTGATCGGCACGGAGTGACATGGACGCGCTCCTTTTCGGGAAAGGGCTCGTGCTGGGCGTCGCGATCGCCGCACCACTCGGACCCATAGGGGCGCTCTGCATCAATCGTACGCTGGAGCGTGGCTTCTGGGCCGGCGTTGCCGGAGGGCTGGGCACCGCAATCGCCGACGGCGTCTATGCCACCCTCGCTGCGGCGGGCTTCACCGCACTTGGATCCCATCTCGGCTGGATCGTGTATCCCTTGCAGGTCGCAGGCGGCTTGTTCCTGATCTATCTCGGCATTGCGGGACTGAAGCCGCGCTCGGAGGTCTCCGCAGCCACTGTCCAGGCTCGAGGCCTGCTGTCGACAATTGCCGCGACCTTCATACTCACCATCGCCAATCCCGCGACCATCCTTACCTTCGCAGCGATTTTTGCCGGACTAGGGCTGGCGACGGGCGAGGGCGGTTCGGAAGGCGTGCTGTTGGTGGCGGGTGTCTTCCTAGGGTCGCTTGCCTGGTGGTTCTTCTTGAGCGGCGCCGTGACCGTGGTGCGCAAGCGGCTCTCCGAGGGGTTTGCTGCCCAGGTCAGCCGGGTCTCCGCGTTCATTCTGATTGCCTTTGGCATGCTTGCGCTGCTGCATGCCGTGTTGAACGCTATCTGAACGCGGTCAAGGCGTGTCGGCGAACACAGCCGACCTGCTCGCAAATCCCGCGGAGCTCCCATCAATACCCTTGGAAATCCAATGTTTATCGGATCGACTGGTCGCCTGCTGTGCTAGAAGTCACAAATGTGATGACTGGCTATCTTGAGGGTGCGGATGTCAGACAGGCAGGCGACAGCCAATGCGATGTTCGATTTTATCACCGAATCGTCGCGCGCGCGCGACAATGACGAAGTGCTCGCCTGCCTTGGCAATGTGGCGAGAGCCTTTGGTATGGACTGTTATGCGGTCTCCGGTATCCCGCTGCCTGGTGAGCGGATCGATCCCTATTTCATGCTGAATGCCTGGCCGGAGGGCTGGTTCGAGCGCTATGTTCAGGAAAACTACGTACACATCGATCCGGTGATCCACCGAACCAAGATGTCGAACGAGGCCTTCGTCTGGTCGGAAGCGCTGGCCGACAAGCCGCTCAGTCGTTCCGCCAAGCGCGTCATGAACGAGGCTACCGAGTTCGGAATGCTGGATGGTTACAGTGTACCGCTCCATTCCGTCGGCGGCTTCCAGGCGATCGTCACCTTCGGTGCGCGCAAGGTCGAGCTGTCCAGCGAGCAGCGCGGCGCGCTGCACATCGTTTCAATCTATGCGCACAACCGGTTGCGTGCCTTCCTCGTCGACAGCAGCGAGCGCAACGCGGCTGCTGCGGCAAAGGTTACGCCGCGGGAACGCGAGGTCATTCTCTGGTGCTCGGCCGGCAAGACCAATTGGGAGATTGGCCAAATCCTTGGAATCTCGGAGAAAACCGTTCAGCACGAAATTGCGGCAGCGAGCCGCAAGTTGAATTCCGTGAACCGCGCGCAACTGATCGCCGAATCGATCCGGCTTGGAATAATCCGATAAATAGGCAGAACGGCCTATATTGAATTCGGGCCGCTTGTCGCAATCTGGCCCCTGGATTTTCCGGGGATCTGCATGATTGCGACAATTCTGGGCAGCAACACGCATGACCATGCCGACGTCATGGAGCAGGTCTGGGCGTTTCGCCATCGTCAGTTCGTCGACCGATTGGGATGGGAGGCCTGCCGTCGTGCCGACGAGCGGGAGATCGACCAGTTCGACGGTGACGAGGCCATCCATCTACCGCTCATCGTCGGCGGTGATGTGGTGGGATATAGCCGCCTCCTGCCGACCCTGAAGCCGCATCTCCTGTCGGATGTCTATCCGCATCTGATGGACGGTGCCGACTGGCCGCGTGGGCCTCGCGTCTATGAATGGACCCGGTGCATTGCCGAAGTGTCTGAGAGGTCAATCGCCGGCGTCCCGATCTCCAACATCCTGATGACCGGGGTCATGGAGTATTGCCTCGTTGCGGGCATCGGCACGCTGGTCGTCGAGACGCATCCCAAGCTCGTCAACCTGCTTCTGACGACCGGTTGGGAGGTGATGCCGCTTGCGGCTCCGAGCATGCTCGACGGATCGCTCATCGTTCCGATCACAGCCAAACCCTCCATGGCAGGGCTGCTGCGGCATCACGAACTCTATGGGATTACCGGCAGCGTCCTCGATCTCGAGCGCGCACCGGGCAATCCCTTCGCCGCAGCGGCCCTTCAACGTCTGGCCTTCGCCGAAGAACTTCACGGACATATAGAATATGCAAGAATTGCAGGAGAATGACATGCCGGATGGCCAACTTCCATCCTCTGAAATCTACGTTCGCTCGATCGTCGAGGAGCAGGTTCGTAGCCTTCGGGAGATCATCAAGGGCGTTTCGCAGAAAGCCCCGCTGAGCGATGACGCGCTCTTCCTCGATCACCTCCTGGAGATGGTGTCGCTTGCTGCCGCCGACGGTCTCGATCGCCGCCGCGCCGGTGGAGGCCGCAAGCGCAGTGCCTCAGAAACCGACAGCGGACTGACGGACATCCGGCTCGATGTCGCAAAGATGGAGTTCGTCTCGCAACGCCTCGATCGCGCCCAATAAGTAATTGCGAAGCTTCACCGGGTCCGTTGACCCGGTGTCAAGCTGTTCGAGCGCCTCGGTGATCTGAAACAGACAGTCCTCGACATAATCATTCGTATGGACGGATGTGAGCGCTTGGTCGAGACGCTGTTCGACCAGACTGCGAAAACCGAGGACGTCCTCGACCTTGGCGCAAAGGATCTGGGTCTTCAGGTAGTTCAGTGCGTCGTTATACATGCCATCCTCGATGCAACCGTATGCAACTCCCGACTGTGTCTGGATGTGCTGTTCTTTGCAATCGGAGAATTCAGTCGGTCGGGCGCTTTTGCCTGGAGGAGTGGCCGTTTGCCTAAAATAGTCAGTGCTATCCGAGCCTTGAGGTCGCCGGCTGTGACGATGCACGTCATCACGTCACCGTTTTTCGACAGTGGACGCGCTTTGATGGCGTCTCGAAGAATCAGTCACGCTTGATGCTGAGCAGCACGTCCCAGATGTCTGCGCCTGTCTCCCAGGCCGCGGCATTCGCACTGAATCCGATCTCGGCTTCGACGAGTGAGAGCATTTCCGAAGCAAGGTCAACATTGGACGTGTCATCGAGGACCGTTCCATCGGACGGGGCAACCGTGGCGGACACGCCGCCCTGGGCGCGACTGACAAAGCTGGTTTCGAGACGATGATAGCCGGGTGTCATGGCATTCGCGACGTTGTTGGCGGTCGCAGCAAGGCGCGTTTGCTGCGCCTGCATGCCCGAAAGCGAGATGCCCATGATCGCTGAGATGCTCATCGTCTTTCCTGCCGTCGCGATGGTCGTCACTGCAGGATAGGGGGCAGGGGTTAGAATTTCCCCAACGTTCACGGTTTTCAGATGATGACGGCTGCGGGAGGAATTGCGTGATAATGGGACGGGGACAGTTGATCAGCGTCTTACACCAAAAGAACCCGGCCTGAGCCGGGTTCCGGTGGCTTGACCAGTCATGGGTCACTCGATGATCTGGATGATCTCGCGTGTCTGCGGATTGACGATCACGCGCCGCTCGTTGACGATCGTGTAGGAATAGTCCTCATATCCATCAACGGGATAGAGCTCGACCGGATCCTCGATGACACGACCGATTAGCACGTCGCCTTCATAAGGCACCGAGCGCACTTCGCGCTGCAAGACATAAGTTTCGACCGGAGCCGGCACGATGATAGTCGATTGCGAGGTGACCGGCGGGGCCTGCTGGATGATGACAGTTTCCTGCGCATGGGCCGACGCCGAGAGCGTCATGAGTGCCGCTGCACCAGCGAGGATGATTGTGTTGCGCATGTCTGTTCTCCTGTGTTGAACAGCGGGAAGAACGGGCAGGGCCGCATTCCGTTCCATCACAGGGGATGTCTGCCTGTCACCACAAATGAAGAACGCCGCCTCAAGGGCGGAGTTCTCATGACGACTTTCGGGCTGTTACTCGGCCGCCTCGGCGTAGGCTTCCATCGGCGGGCAGGTGCACACCAGGTTGCGGTCGCCGTAGACATTGTCGACGCGGTTGACCGAGGACCAGTACTTGTCGACCCGGAAGGCGCCCGGCGGGTAGCAGGCCTGTTCGCGGCTATAGGGGCGGGTCCACTCACCGACCAAATCTTCCACCGTGTGCGGGGCGTTCTTCAGCGGATTGTTGGACTTGTCCATCCGGCCTTCTTCGATGTCGCGGGCTTCCTCGCGGATCGCCAGCATGGCGTCGCAGAAACGATCGATCTCGGCCTTGGTCTCCGATTCCGTCGGCTCGATCATCAGCGTGCCCGCAACCGGCCAGCTCATGGTCGGCGCATGGAAGCCGCAGTCGATCAGGCGCTTGGCCACATCATCGACGGTGACGCCGGCAGAAGCCTGCAGCGGACGAGTGTCGATGATGCATTCATGCGCCACGCGACCTGAAGCCGAGGTATAGAGCACGTCATAGGCCCCCTTGAGGCGCGCCGCGATGTAGTTGGCGTTGAGGATCGCGACCTTCGTCGCCTGGGTCAGACCCTCGCCACCCATCATCAGGCAGTAGGACCAGCTGATCGGCAGGATCGACGGCGAGCCATAGGGGCCGGCCGAAACCGCGCCCGGACGACCATCGGTCACGACATGGCCGGGCAGGAAAGGTGCGAGATGCGCCTTGACGCCGATCGGCCCCATGCCCGGACCACCGCCGCCATGCGGGATGCAGAAGGTCTTGTGCAGGTTGAGGTGGGAGACGTCGGAGCCGATGTCGCCGGGACGGGATACGCCGACCATGGCGTTCATGTTGGCACCGTCAAGATAGACCTGACCGCCGAACTGGTGGGTGATCTCGCAGATCTCGCGCACCGTTTCCTCGAACACGCCATGTGTCGAAGGATAGGTGATCATGCAGCAGGAGAGGTTATCTGCATGTTCTTCCGCCTTGGCGCGGAAGTCGTCGAGGTCGACGTCGCCGTTTTCCTTCGACCTGACCGGCACGACCGTCATGCCGACCATCTGGGCGGATGCCGGGTTGGTGCCATGCGCAGACGTCGGGATCAGGCACACGGTGCGATGCTTATCACCACGAGCGAGGTGATAGGCGCGGATCGTCAGAAGTCCCGCATATTCCCCTTGAGCCCCCGAATTCGGCTGCATCGAGATCGCGTCATAACCGGTGACCGCGCAGAGCTTTTCCGAGAGGTCATCGATCATCTCCTTGTAACCCAGCGCCTGATCGGCCGGAACGAAGGGATGGATGTCGGAAAATTCCGGCCAGGTGATCGGCAGCATTTCCGCTGTGGCGTTCAGCTTCATTGTGCATGATCCGAGCGGGATCATCGCCCGGTCGAGCGCGAGGTCGCGGTCCGAGAGCCGGCGGATGTAGCGGGTCATCTCGCTTTCCGCGCGGTTCATGTGGAAGATCGGATGCGTCAGATACGCGCTGGTCCGCAGCAGATCCGTCGGCAGGCGGTAGTCTGCCGAGAAGTCCTCGACCTTGAAGCTGCCGCCGAAGGCGCGCCAGACAGCTTCAAGAACGGCTGGGCGTGTGCGCTCGTCGAGCGCGAGGCCGACCTTGGTCTCGCCGACCTTGCGCAGGTTCACCCCTTCCGCGACAGCCGCGCGCATGACGAGGCCCTGCATGTGGCCGACTTCGACGGTGATCGTATCGAAGAAGCTCTCCGGCTCGATCGTATAGCCGAGCTTTTCGAGACCCTTCGCCAGGATGACCGTCTTCTGGTGAACCTGCTGGGCGATTGCCTTCAGGCCCTGAGGCCCGTGGAAGACGGCATACATCGAGGCCATGACGGCGAGCAGAACCTGCGCGGTACAGATGTTCGACGTCGCCTTCTCGCGGCGGATATGCTGTTCGCGGGTCTGCAGCGACAGACGATAGGCACGGTTGCCGCGGGCATCGACGGAGACGCCGACCAGACGGCCAGGCATGGAGCGCTTGATCGCATCCTTGACAGCCATATAGGCCGCATGCGGCCCGCCGTAACCCATGGGAACGCCGAAGCGCTGGGTCGAACCGATGGCGATATCGGCGCCCATTTCGCCTGGCGACTTCAAGAGCAGCAGCGCCATGATGTCTGCGGCGACGGCGGCGAGCGCGCCGGTCTGGTGCAGACGGGCAATCAGGCCGGAGAAGTCACGGACATGTCCGTGCGTGCCCGGATACTGGAAGATCGCGCCGAAGACTTCGGTCGGGTCGAGATCAGTGAAGGGATCGCCGACCGTGACGGTCCAGCCGAGCGGCTCGGCACGGGTCTGGATGACGGCGATGGTCTGCGGATGGCAGTCCTTGTCGACGAAAAAGCCGGTGGCCTTGGTCTTGGCGCTGCGCTGGCAGAGCGCCATGGCTTCTGCAGCAGCCGTTGCCTCGTCGAGCAGCGACGCATTCGCGACGTCGAGACCGGTGAGATCCGTCACCATGGTCTGGAAGTTGAGGAGTGCTTCCAAGCGGCCCTGGCTGATTTCAGGCTGGTAGGGCGTATAGGCCGTATACCAGGCCGGGTTTTCCAGGATGTTGCGCTGGATCACCGGCGGCGTGATCGTGCCATAATAGCCCTGGCCGAGAAGCGAGGTCAGGACCTTGTTCTTGTTCGCCGTCTCGCGCAGCTTGTCGAGCGCCTCGCGCTCGGTCATCGCCGCACCCCAGGTGAGCGGCACCTTCTGGCGGATCGAACCGGGGACGGTCGCGTCGATCATCTCGTCGAGCGAGTGATAGCCGATCACCTTCAGCATCTCGGTCATTTCGGCCGGTGAAGGACCGATATGGCGCCGATTGGCGAAGTCGTAAGGATCGTAATCCGTGAACTGGAATTCGGTCGTCATCAGGCGATCAACTCCTTGTATGCGGCTTCGTCGAGCAGGGCGTCGGCGTCGGATGGGTTGGCGAGCTTCAGCTTGAAGAACCAGGCGGCACCTTCCGGATCAGAATTGACCAGCGACGGATCGTCGACGATCGCCTGATTGATCTCGACCACTTCGCCATCGAGCGGGCAGTAGACGTCGGAGGCTGCCTTGACGCTCTCGACGGTCGCGGCGGTGCCATCCTTCTTGAAGCTTGCCCCTTCGTCCGGCAGTTCGACGAAGACGAGATCGCCGAGCTGGCCGGCGGCATGCGTGGTGATACCGACGGTGGCAACGCCGTCTTCAATCTTCAGCCATTCGTGTTCAGCGGTGAATTTCAACATGGGTTCTCTCCGGAGATTTTTTCAGCGTCTATAGGTGGGGGTGACGAAAGGAAGTGCGGTGACGGTGAGGGGCATCAGCTTGCCACGGACCTCCGCAAAAACCTGGGTGCCAGGGGCGGCCATTGTGGTCGGCACGTAGCCCATGGCGATCGGGCCTTCCGCGCTGGGGCCGAAGCCACCCGACGAGACATGGCCAATCTCGGTCTTGCCCTCAGAATCTGCGAAGAGCTTGGCCGGCGGACGCACCGGCGCTTTGCCCTCTGGCTTTAACCCGACGCGGCGGCGCGAAACGCCTTTGTCGAGTTCAGTGAGAATCCGTTCTGCGCCGGGGAAGCCGCCCTGGCGGGCGCCACCGTTCCGGCGGACCTTCTGGATGCCCCATTCGATCGAGGCTTCGACCGGCGAGGTGGTGGTGTCGATGTCGTTGCCGTAGAGGCAGAGGCCTGCTTCAAGCCGCAGCGAATCGCGGGCGCCGAGGCCAATGGGCTGACAGTCCGGCTGGTCGAGCAGCGCCATGGCGAGATCGGTGGCGCGGTTCGCGGGCACCGAGATCTCGAATCCGTCTTCGCCCGAATAGCCGGTACGAGAGACCAGGGCAGGGATGTCGCCCAGAGACAGTTCACGCACATCCATGAACTTCATGGCTGCGACATCGGAATTGAGTGCAGCCAGGACGGATTCGGCCTTTGGCCCCTGCAGGGCGAGCAACGCACGGTCGTCATGCACGAGAACCTGAACGCCGTCAGGAAGATTTGCCCGCATGTGAGCAATGTCGGCATCTTTGCAGCCGGCATTGACCACGACCAGCAGGCGCTGGCCGAGGCGGCTGATCATCAGATCATCGAGGATGCCGCCGTTCTCGTCCGTGAAGAAGCCATAGCGCTGGCGCCCGTCCTTCAATCCGAGGATGTCGACGGGAACGAGGGTTTCGAGCGCCTTTGCAGCATCGTCATAAGCGCCAGAGGCTGCGACCAGTTCAACCTGGCCCATGTGGGAAACGTCGAACAGGCCAGCGGCAGCGCGGGTGTGCAGATGCTCCTTCAGCACGCCGGCGAGATACTGCACCGGCATGTCGTAACCGGCAAAGGGCACCATCTTGGCGCCAAGCGACACATGGAAATCATAAAGGGGGGTGCGTTTGAGTTGGGTCTGATCGTCCAAGACGTCGCCTCCGGGTTCGCGCTCGCGCGCTTGCTCACATCAGGGCACGGTTGTGCCGGTTCATGAGCCCCCTCTGTCCTTGTGCCTGAGATTGTTATCCCTTCGGCGCGGCCCGCTTTGGAAACGGGCCTCTCTCCAGAGTGCAGTCGACGCCTTGTGGTCCTTTTGCCTGAGAGTTTCCGGGGCGGTTGCTCCTTCGGCTCCGGATCAAACCGGTATCTCCCAACAAGGTCATCAAGGCATTATCTGGCAGTGTGGCGGCTTGGCAAGAGGCTGCGTCGCTCCCGAACAAATAATTGTCGCTGCGGCCTCGTATTTGCGGGGGCGCAAACATCTTGGTGTTTGCTCCGCAGGCGCGGCATCTCGCCACTTGGCTTGTCCCCGGCATCGCGATAAAGGATTTGGCGAAACGGGGGCAACGATGAAACCGAAGGTCAGGCCAGCGACGATCCTATTGCGCATCTTCTGCGCGATGGTCTTCCTGTCTGTCGGTTTTGGCCACCGGGCACCCGCCGCGCTTGCCAACGACATTCAGTCGGTCGCCTACGTGCTGCCCGACGGCTCTTTTGCCGATCTCTGCATCGCCGATATTGGCCAGAAGCATGCGCGCCCTGCCGTGGATTGCGAGGCTTGCCGTCTCGCCGGCGCCATTCTGCTGCCGGAGCCTTCCGACCAGTCCTGGCTGCTCAGCCGGTTCACAAGTCTGGGCGAGATTGCACCTGTTGCAACAACCGTCCGCTGCGGCCATCTCCTCGATCGTCCGCGCCTTCGTGGGCCGCCGCTCTCCGTCTGATTGCCATCATTCAATCGACGAAAACTGACGACTGCCGACGGCCAAGAAGGACCGCGGCAAGGAGAGACACCCATGAAGACCAATCTCATTCTCGCAACCGCGATTGCCACACTCGCATCGACCACATCCGTGTTCGCGCATGCGACCTTCGCCAACCAGCCTGCCAAGGTCGGCTCCTATGTCGCCGCCACGCTGCAGGTGCCGCATGGCTGCGAGGGCAAGGCGACCAACGAGGTCCAGATCAAGTTGCCGGAAGGCTTCATCTCCGCCAAGCCGATGCCGAAGGCCGGTTGGGACGTCGAGGTCATCACCGGCGACTACCAGAACAGCTACGACAACCACGGCAAGGCAGTGACATCAGGCCCGGTCGAAATCCGCTTCAAGAACGGTGACCTGCCGGACAATTTCTACGACACTTTTGTCGTCTACGGTAAGGTCGCTGCCGGCGATCCGGCGACGGGACTTGCCTTCCCGACGGTTCAGCTTTGCGGCGCTGACGCCAAGGTCGCCTGGGATCAGATCGCGGCCCCCGGCCAGGATCCGCACGACCTCGACGGTCCGGCACCGGTTCTCAAGCTCGCGGCCGCTGAAGGCGACGCACATGGTCATGCGGCACACGGTGCACACGGCGCGCATGCCGGTCACGGCGCTCCCGCCGAGCAGGCTGCAGCGGATGGCCACGGCGCGCATGGCGCCCATGGTGACCATTCCGGTCACGGCGATCACATGGCGGCAACCGATCCCGGTGGTTTTCAGGCCGTGACGGCCGGTGACCTCGAACTGACCGCCGGTTTCACAAGGGCGATGCTGCCAGGCCAGCCGGTCGGCGGCGGTTTCATCACCATCGTCAACAAGGGCGGTGAGGACGACAAGCTCGTTTCCGCCACCTCAGCCCAGGCCGGCGAGGTCCAGCTGCACGAGATGGCGATGGAAGGCGAGGTGATGAAGATGCGTCAGCTGACCGACGGCATCGCCATCCCGGCCGGTGAGACCGTCGAGCTGAAGCCGGGCGGCCTGCATCTGATGTTCTACAAGGTGGCCGAGCCCTTCCAGGAAGGCGCGACCGTCAACGTCACGCTGACCTTCGAGAAGGCCGGTGCTGTGGATGTGGCGCTGCCAGTCGGTCCGGCCCGGGGCAAGTGACCCTGATCGCTATGCCCTGAAAATACGAAACCGCGAGCGTCACCGGTCGCGGTTTTTCTTTGCCCGGATGGGGTCCTGGGAGATCAGGCGACCGAGCTCTTGTAGGCCTCGATCGTTTCCTTCAGCGTCGCCTGCTCGAATTGTTGCTGCGAAGAGGTGAGGAAGTAGAGGGCGAGCGCCGGAGGCTGCACGACGTTGACGAGCGCCCTGAGCCGCAGATCTTCGCTCTGTGCTGCCTGCTGTGCCAGCACACGCGTATGCTCTTCCACGTAGGACGCACGGGAGACGCGTTGCGGCGGCTTCACCGGTTCCATCGCGTAGGCCGCGGTATGCGCAGAGACTGTGACAACCTGTGTCATGGGCGTTTCCCAGATAATACATAACGACATTAGCATAAACTACGGTTATCTATGCATCTTTAAGTCGAATGAGCGGTTTTGAATAAAAATGTATTGGTTGCGTAGGCGTCCTCGGATGTGCCGCTTTGCGCCAGATCAAAGCGCCGTCCATGTCCTTGCAGCACTCTGAGTTCGTCATCAGCAGAGGACCAGAGCCATGATTATTCTTGTCGGCTACGCGACGGTTGAGGGGCAGACACGCAAGATCGCGGAAGCGGTCGCGTCGGCGGTCGAGGCCGCAGGCGACCGGGCACTTCTGTTCGACATATCCTCGGGTGGCGAATATGCGGTTGCCCATCCCGAGGCAGCCATCCTTTGTGCGCCGGTTCACGCGGCCCGCTATCCGGCTGCCTTCGCCCGGTTCGTTCGGCAGGAAGCCGCTTGGCTGAATGCTGTGCCCTCGGCCTTCGTGTCCGTATCCCTGCTGATCCGTTCCGAATTCGAGGAGGAGCGGGAGGAAGCGACGCATTTCCCCGACCACCTGTTCGAGGAGAGCGGTTGGAAGCCCGGCATGCTCCATCACGCGGCCGGAGCGCTGAGATACACCGAATATGACTTCTTCAAGCGCTGGATCATCCGGCGCATGGCAGAGCACGAGAATGCTCCAACGGATGTGAGCCGGGACCACGAATTCACCGACTGGAAGGCGCTGTCGGCCTTCGTGGCGGAATTTCTGGCATCGGCCAAGGCTTGACGCGGCGGCCCGAACCGGCTTGAACGGCGCGCGCAAGAGCCGTTCAAGCCGGAGGCATTCATGTTCCACATCCTGCTCGTCGCGATCGGCGGTGCAACCGGATCGGTAGCCCGCTATCTCACCGGGATTGCCATGACCCGCTGGCTGGGGATGGGCTTCCCCTGGGGTACGATCACCGTCAACATCATCGGCTCGTTCATGATCGGTCTGTTGACCGAACTGCTGGCCCGTAGGTTCTCCGCACCTATGGAGATGCAGTTGCTTCTGGTGGTCGGCTTCCTGGGAGGGTTCACCACATTCTCCTCGTTTTCGCTCGACACGATGGCGCTCTTCGAACGTGGCGAAAGTCATCTGGCCCTGGCCTATGTCGGAGCAAGCCTTGTCCTGTCTCTATCGGCCGCTTTCGGTGGTCTCGCCCTAGGCCGTAGCCTGTTCTGACGCCCGAGCCTGCATTTCCGCTTTCCCTTTCCGCCCGAAATCTACTAAAGGCACGGGATAAGTGGGTGGAGAACCCGAGCGAGAAAGTATCCTGATGGCAGGCATCGAACATATCACCGTGGAAGCCGACGAGGCTGGCATGCGTCTCGACCGCTGGTTCAAGATCCATTATCCGGGTCTGGGCTTCGGCGCGCTGCAGAAGCTTCTGCGCTCCGGCCAGGTCCGTGTCGACGGCGGTCGCGTCAAGACCGACGCCCGCGTTCAGCCCGGTCAGGTGGTCCGTGTGCCGCCGATGGATGTCGACGCCAAGAAGACCGGTCCGATCGCAAGTCATGACCTGAAGCATGGCGACGACCACGAGCTGCTGTCGCGCATGCTGTTGCATGAAGACGAGAAGGTCTTCGTGCTCAACAAGCCCGCCGGCCTTGCCGTGCAGGGCGGTTCTGGTCTCAATCGCCATATCGACAAGATGCTCGAAGCCTGGACGAGCAGGAAGGGCGAAAAGCCGCGCCTCGTCCACCGCCTGGACCGCGACACCTCCGGCGTGCTTGTCGTGGCGCGTACCCGCGGTGCCGCCCAGAAGCTGACGGCCGCGTTTCGCGAGCGCGACACCAAGAAGATCTACTGGTCGCTGGTGAAGGGCGTCCCGCGCAAGCATGAGGACAAGATCTCGACCTGGCTCACCAAGGACCAGACCGACGAAGGCGACCGTATGCGGGTCTGCAGGCACGGCGAGGACGGCGCGGATCACGCCATCAGCTATTACCGCGTGATCGACACCGCAGCACAGAACCTCGCCTGGCTGGAGATGGAACCCTACACGGGCCGCACCCATCAGCTGCGTGTCCACGCGCTGCATATCGGCCATCCGATCATCGGCGACCCCAAATACTTCGTCGACGACCACAACTGGGACTTCCCCGGCGGCGTCCAGAAGCGGCTGCATCTGCATGCGCGCTCCATCGACCTGCCGCATCCGAATGGTGGTCGCCTGAAGGTCACCGCACCGCTGCCGCCGCATATGGTCCAGACCTGGAACTTGCTCGGCCTCGATCAGCGCGATGGTGACAGGGACGGCGAATGAAGCTTGTTCTCTTCGATTGCGACGGGACGCTGGTCGACAGCGCCGGCCTGATCCATGAGGTAATGCGCCACACCTTCATCGCCTTCGGCAAGCCGGAGCCCGCTATCGAGACGACCAAGTCGATCATTGGCCTAACGCTCGACATCGCGATCGCCCGGATGGACGGCAAACCGCATGCCGATGACGAGGCGGTCGCCATGGCTTCCCACTACAAAGCGATTTTCGCGGATATCCGCCGCGACTCCGGCTTCGGTGAAACCATGTTCGACGGGATCCGCGAAGTTCTGGACGCGCTCATTGCCCGCGAGGACGTCTGGCTCGGCGCCGTCACCGGCAAGTCGCGCCGTGGGCTCGAAACCATCCTTGAAGGCCATGGGCTGAAGCCCCATTTCCTCGTCTGCCGGACAGCCGACGACTGCCCGTCAAAGCCGCATCCGGCCATGGTGACGGAATGCTGTGACGAGGCGGGCATTGCGCCGCGCGAGACCATCGTCATCGGCGATGCGATCTACGACATGCAGATGGCCAAGGCCGCTGGTGCAACTGCGATCGGTGTCGCCTGGGGGTATGCCAAGGCCCACGATCTCTGGAAGGCTGGTGCCGATGCCGTGGTCGAGCGTCCGGCCGACCTTCTGGCCTATATCCACTGGGAGCTCTTGATGCGCGACGAACTCAGCCAGGACATTTTCGGGACCTTCATTCCGGAGCCGAGCCATGAGGATCCGGTGCGCCGGGCGCAGATCCAGATGAAGCGGCCGCTGCCGAAGCGCTTCTACGAGAGCGTCGGCATGGAGGAGCGTGAGGAAGGCTTCTCGATCACACTCGACGGCAAGTCTGTGAAGACGCCAGCCAAGAACCTGCTGACGCTGCCGAACCGTGAGGCCGCAGAACTCGTGGTCGCCGAATGGGCCGGGCAGGGCGAGTTCATCAACCCCGCGACAATGCCCATCACCAAGCTTGCAAATACCGCGATCGATGCCGTTTCGAACAGTCTGGACGACGTGTTCGACGAGATCGTCCGTTTCGCCGGGACCGATTTGCTCTGCTACCGCGCCGACGGACCGAAGGAACTGATCGACCGGCAGTCGGCCCGCTGGGACCCTTTGCTTGCTTGGGTGTCGACTGCGCACGGCGCGCGCTTCATCCTGGTCGAAGGCGTGATGCATCAGGAACAGCCACAGGAGGCGATCGGCGCCTACGCTCGGGCGCTGGAGCGCTACCGCGATCCCTTCCAGATCTCCTGCCTCAATGTGGTGACGACGCTGACGGGCTCGGCAGTGCTGACCCTTGCCTTTGCCGAAGGTGCCTTCGATCTCGATGAGGTCTGGTCACTCGCCCATCTCGATGAGGACTGGACGATCGAGCATTGGGGCTCGGATGCCGAGGCCGAATCGCGTCGTGAGGCCCGTTACAGCGAGTTCGCATCGGCAGCGTCACTCTTCGCGGCCCTTCAGGCGGCAAGTTAACTCTACACTAACCATAAATGGCGAATTCTCGGGCAGGTTCAGAATCACCTGTCCGGGGTCGTCATGTTCGCTCGCAGCCTTCGAATTGCCGTCGCCATGGGCTTCGCCCTGCTGCTCGCTTCCTGCTCCGTCTTCTTCGGGCGCAGCATCGACCGTCCATTGGTCTACTACGTCCGCAACGTGACGGTCATGGCCGATGCACGCATCCCGCTCGACCTTATCGAAAGCGTCGATCGCCGCGTCTCGGCCGCGATTGCGGCGACGCGGCCGCCCGCGGGTGCCGAGCGTGTCGTGCTTCTGGTCAAAATCGATCGCCTCGGTTTCGGCGAAGGTGCCCGTCGCCGTCTTGCTCAGGCTGACTTCACCGTGACTGCTGTTTCAGTCGAAACCGGCGAGCCGGTCGCCAAGGGCAGCTTCCGGGTGAACGGCCCGACCGACGACCCGCGCTGGGCGCGTCAGGCGCTTGCCGAAGAGGTCGCGGCCCGTATCCGTTTTGCCTTCTCGCTGACCACGCCGCGTGTCCGCAAGACCCTGCCACAGCGAACCATATCAACGCGACTTGCTTCGGAGCCACCCCCGGTGATCGTGCCGAATGCACGGGCGGAAACGCCGCGCGCCGCCCCGGTGGTGCAGCAGGCGGCGCCGCAAAACTCGTCCGTCGGGACCATGCCGGAGACGGCTGTTCCTCCGCCACCGCGCGAAATGGCAGCGCCGCCAGTCGCCGACGTGCAGACACCCCGGCCCGCAGCCCCGGCACAGCCTGCGCGTCGCGCTGCCGACATCGGCCACGGCACGCCGGTCGAGCAGGGAGCCGTCGGCACCATTCGCCTGCGGCCGGATTGCGATCCAACCGTCACGCCGGACTGCTCCGCGAGCCCTTGATCCGTGCCCCAGGCGCAATGACGCAGCTCTCCGCCGCAGCTGTGATTGACTTGGCTTCGACCTCGGCCTAATTCTCGTCGTGGATGGTTTCCGAACGGCAGAGATGTTGTCCGGAGAGCAAAAGGGAATGCGAAGGCGTGGACCCCATCCGGGCACGCCGAACGCAGCCGACCCCGCGACTGTATTGCAGCGAGGGTTCTCCATTCGCCTTGTCGTTGAACGAGTGACGGGTCGCAGGGTGCGACCGGCTCGCCAGAACGGCAGGACGGAAAAGCCACTGGGGTGGCAACACGATCAGCCGGGGCAGGACGCCTCTTTCTCTACGAATCGTCCGCTCTTTCGTGTTGCCGTGAACCCTGGGAAGGCGAGGAGAACCCGACGGTCCTTTAAAGACCACGACCTGCGAGCCAGGAGACCTGCCATCCACGGGCATGGTGCCCACACTGGGGAGGTCTCCCCGTTGCCAGCACGGAGGTTGTCGTGGCGACGTCTTGCATCCGCGGGCCCTTTGCGCCCCGCCGGTGCCGGTCCGTATTTGCGGGCCTGGCACCGATTGATTATTCGTACATGCTGAATGCATGCGCCACAGACCGCCTGTGCGCGGTCGAAGGTCATGGCGCGCCATGACAGCATTCCATTCCCGATCCATCCTGGTTCTCGGTGGCGCCCGCTCGGGCAAGTCGCGCTTTGCCGAGGGGTTGGCGCGCAATTCGGCGCTTGAGAAGTTCTACCTAGCCACGGGACGCGCCTGGGACGACGAGATGCGTGCCCGCATCGAGACCCACAAGGCCGACCGCGCCCATGACGGCTGGACAACGCATGAGGAGCCCGTCGATGTCGTCGGGGCACTGAAGGCGCTGGACAAGCCCGAGCGGGTGATCCTCGTCGACTGCCTGACGCTCTGGGTCACCAACCTTATGATGGAAGAAGGCCGTGACGTCGACGCAGACGGCGCGGAACTCGCCGCCAGTCTTGGGGAACTCCAGGCCACCGTCATCTTCGTTTCCAATGAAGTCGGCCTCGGCATCGTGCCCGAAAACAAAATGGCCCGCGCCTTCCGCGACCATGCCGGCCGTCTCCACCAAGCCATCGCCGCCGAGGCGGCTGAAGTCTATTTTATCGCGGCAGGTTTGCCGTTGAAAATGAAGGGTTGAACCATGTTGCAGCAAAAGATCCCAGCCACCGTCATCACCGGCTTTCTGGGGGCCGGCAAGACCACGATCATCCGTAACATGCTGATGAATGCTGGCGGCAAGAAGATCGCGCTGATCATCAATGAATTCGGCGATCTCGGCGTCGATGGCGATGTGCTGAAGGGCTGCGGCGCCGAAAATTGCACCGAAGACGACATCATCGAACTCACCAATGGCTGCATCTGCTGCACGGTCGCCGACGATTTCGTGCCGACCATGCTGAAGCTGCTCGAGCGTGACGTGAAGCCCGACCACATCGTCATCGAGACTTCGGGTCTGGCCCTGCCGCAGCCGCTGGTCGCCGCCTTCAACTGGCCCGATATCCGCACCCGCGTCACCGTTGATGGTGTCGTGACTGTGGTCGATAGCGTGGCCGTCGCCGCTGGCCGTTTTGCCGACGACCATGATGCGGTCGCCGCCCAGCGCGCCGAGGATGACAATCTCGACCACGAAAGCCCGATCGAGGAACTCTTCGAGGACCAGCTAACCTGCGCTGACCTCATCGTCCTCAACAAGACAGATCTGCTCGATGCTGCGGGGATTGCCGCCGTTCGCGCTGAGGTGAACAGCCGCACCAGCCGCAAGCCTTCGATGATCGAGGCGAAGAACGGCGAAGTTCCCTCACTCGTCCTACTCGGCATCGGCGCCAGCACCGAAGACGACATCGAGAACCGCAAGTCGCATCACGAGATGGAGCACGAGGCGCTGCATGCCTCGGGCGAAGACCACGACCATCATCACGATCACGACGAGTTCGAGAGCTTCGTCGTGAAGCTCGGCGCGATCAAGGATCCCCAAGACTTCATCGACCGCCTGAAGCCGGTCATCGAGAAGCACGACATCCTGCGCCTGAAGGGCTTTATCGACGTGCCCGGCAAGCCGATGCGTCTCGTTATCCAGGCCGTCGGCACCCGCATCGACACCTATTTCGACCGCCCCTGGACATCAAGCGAGAAGCGCGAGACGCGCATTGTCGTCATCGGCCTGCATGAATGGGATTTCGGCGCCGTCGTCGAGGACGTCCAGGCAGCGGCCGGCTGATCCATGCATCTGCTTCTCGCCCAGAAGGGATCGATCAGCGACGGCGACGAGGCGATCGATCTTGGCCAGACGCCGGGGGACGTGCTGTTCCTCTCGGCCGCCGACACGGAGCTTGCGGCAATTGCCGCAGCCGTTGAGGTGAGGAGCGAGCAGGCGGTGCGCTGGCGGCTCGCCAGCCTGATGACGCTCAAGCATCCCATGTCGGTCGACACCTACATCGAGCGCACGGCACGCCATGCGCGGCTGATCGTGGTGAGAGCGCTAGGCGGGGCAAGTTACTTTCACTATGCGCTGGAGGCGCTGCATGCTTGCGCTCGACGCAGCGGCGCGGCAATCGTCGTGCTGCCCGGTGACGACAAGCCGGATGAAGGCCTTTCGCCGTTTCAGAACGGCTCAGACGAGGACCGCAACGCGCTGTGGACCTATCTCACCGAAGGCGGGGCGGGGAATGCCTCCGCTTTTGTGTCCTATGCCGAGGCTATTCTCGATGGCACCGACCGACCGGAACCGGCGCGCCCCCTGCTGAAGGCCGGTATCTGGTGGCCGGGCAAGGGCGTGATCGGGGTCGAAGAGTGGGAGAGGCTGGCGTTTACGGCACCCCCCTCTGACCTGCAGGCCATTACTCCCCTCTGCTTCTACCGTGCCCTCGTCCAGAGCGGCGAAACGTCACCCGTCGAGGCCATGGTAGAAGCCTTGCAGGTCGAGGGCCTCACTCCTCTGCCGGTCTTCGTCTCGAGCCTCAAGGACCAGGTTTCCGTCGACACGCTGCGCGCCATCTTCGCCCGCTTCCCGCCATCGGTGGTCATCAATACGACTGGCTTCGCCGTCTCGACCCCTGGCGCGGAAAAGCCGTCCACTGTGCTCGACGAGACCGGCGCCGTTGTCCTGCAAGCGATCTTCTCGTCCTCGCCGCGTACCACCTGGGAGAATTCGAGCCAGGGTCTCAGCGCCCGCGATCTGGCGATGAGCGTCGCTTTGCCGGAAGTCGATGGGCGAGTGCTGACCCGTGCCGTCTCCTTCAAGTCGAAAGCGCGCTTCGACGAGCGGGTCGAGGCCAATCTCGTCAGCCACGAGCCGAATGCCGGCCGCATGCGCTTCGTCGCCGAAATGGCCGCGAACTGGGCGACACTTCGCGCGACCGAGCCTGCAGACCGGCGCGTGGCATTGGTCATGGCCAACTACCCGAACCGTGACGGACGACTTGGCAATGGCGTCGGTCTTGATACGCCGGCAGGCACGATCGAAGTCATGCGCGCCATGCGCGACGCCGGCTACGACGTCGCTGATCTGCCCGCTGACGGCGATACCCTGATACAGGCCTTGATGGCCGGCCCGACCAATGCGGCGCACAACGGACGGGTCATTCGTGAACGCCTTTCCGTAAGTGATTACATAAAGTTCTTTGGCGATCTTCCTAAAGCAGTTCAAGATCGCGTCACCGCGCGCTGGGGGGCGCCGGAAACCGACCCCTTCCATCTCGACGGAGCCTTCGCGCTGCCGTTGATGCGCTTTGGCAAGCTCATGATCGGCATCCAGCCGGCCCGTGGTTACAACATCGATCCCAAGGAAACCTATCATTCGCCGGACCTCGTGCCGCCGCATGGCTACCTCGCCTTCTACGCCTTCCTGAGGCGGGAATTCGGCGCGCAGGCCGTCATCCACATGGGCAAGCACGGCAATCTCGAATGGCTGCCGGGCAAGGCTTTGGCGCTGTCGGAAACCTGTTTCCCCGAAGCCGTCTTAGGCCCTTTGCCGCATCTCTATCCCTTCATCGTCAACGATCCCGGCGAGGGCACCCAGGCCAAGCGCCGAACCTCCGCTGTCATCATCGACCACCTGACACCTCCGCTGACGCGGGCCGAGAGCTACGGGCCGCTCAAGGACCTGGAGGCGCTGGTTGACGAGTATTACGAAGCCTCGGGCGGCGACCCGCGCCGGCTTGTTTTGTTGAAAAAGCAGATCCTCGAGCTGATCGCCGATATCGGTCTCGACCAGGATGCCGGCATCGCCAAGGGTGAGGCGGAGGATCAGGCGCTGGAAAAGCTCGACGCCTATCTCTGTGACCTCAAGGAAATGCAGATCCACGACGGGCTGCACATCTTCGGGCTCGCGCCGGAGGGACGGTTGTTGACCGATCTCGTCGTTGCGCTGGCGCGGGTGCCGCGGGGGCAAGGTGAGGGCGGGGATGCGAGTTTGCAGCGGGCGATCGCTGGAGATTTGCTCAAGACGAAAGGCTTCGATCCCCTCGACTGCGTCATGTCCGATCCGTGGAGCGGCCCGACGCCCGAGATCCTCGCCGATGTCATCGATGCCCCGTGGCGCACCCACGGCGACACCGTGGAACGCATCGAACTCCTCTCTGCACAGCTGGTCGCGGGTGAGATCGCCTGCCCGGATGACTGGCCGCGCACCCAAGCCGTGCTCGCTGAAATCGAAACCCGCCTCAAACCCGCGGTCGTCTCTTCCGGCCCTGCTGAAATTCAGGGCCTGCTGAAGGGGCTCGCCGGCCAATTCGTTCCCCCCGGCCCCTCCGGCGCGCCGACGCGCGGACGACCTGATGTCCTGCCCACGGGACGTAACTTCTACTCTGTCGACAGCCGTGCTGTTCCCACACCGGCAGCCTATGAACTCGGCAAGAAATCCGCCGAGCTTTTGATCCAGCGTTACGTGCAGGATCACGGCGAATGGCCGACATCCTTCGGTATTACCGCCTGGGGCACGTCGAACATGCGCACCGGCGGCGATGATATCGCCCAGGCCCTGGCGCTGATCGGTATCAAGCCGCTCTGGGACATGGCCTCGCGCCGCGTCACCGGCTTCGAGGTGATCCCGATCGCGATCCTTGGACGGCCGCGTGTCGATGTGACACTGCGCATCTCCGGTTTCTTCCGCGATGCCTTCCCCGAACAGATCGCGCTCTTCGACAAGGCGGTGCGCGCGGTGGCGGCACTCGACGAGGACGAGGAAGATAATCCGATCGCCGCACGTGTACGGGCCGAAACCGACAAGCTTAAGTCTGAAGGGCTTGACGAAAAACAGGCCGCGCGCCGCGCCGGTTACCGCGTCTTCGGCTCCAAGCCCGGCGCCTATGGGGCTGGCCTGCAGGCATTGATCGACGAGAAGGGCTGGAATGACCGCGCCGATCTCGCCGAAAGCTATCTCGTCTGGGGCGGTTATGCCTATGGTGCTGGCGAAGAGGGCAAGGCGGAACGGGGGCTGTTCGAGGAGCGGCTGCGCTCGGTTCAGGCCGTGGTGCAGAACCAGGACAATCGCGAACACGATCTGCTCGACAGCGACGACTACTATCAGTTCGAAGGTGGTATGACGGCGGCGATCGAGCATGTCGCTGGCACCAGGCCCAAGGTCTATCACAACGACCATTCACGGCCGGAAAAGCCCGTAATCCGCAGCCTGGAGGAAGAGATCGGCCGCGTGGTGCGCGCCCGTGTCGTCAATCCGAAATGGATCGAAGGCGTCATGCGCCACGGATACAAGGGCGCATTCGAAATCACCGCGACGGTCGACTACATGTTTGCCTTTGCGGCGACGACGGGCGCCGTGCGCGACCACCATTTCGAGGCTGTCTACCAGGCGTTCATCCTCGATGAGCGGGTCCGCGATTTCATGGCCGAGAAGAATGCACCGGCCCAGAAGGAGCTCTCCGAGCGCCTGATCGAAGCGATCGATCGCGGCCTGTGGACGCCGAAGAGCAACTCAGCCAAATTCACATTGAGCGAAATGGTCGAAGGAGGCGTGCATGCCTGACGTTCAGGATGGAAAGCCGTTGGTTTTGAGCGGCCATTGCCTGTGTGGCGACGTACGCTTTCGTGCCACTGGACTCGTCCGCACCTCCGGCCATTGTCACTGTGAAAGCTGCCGCCGCACCGCATCGTCGCCGGTCACCACCTTTTTCACGGTCCCGCGAGAGGGAACGGAGCTCTCTGGTGAAAGCCTCCGCTACTATGCGTCTTCGCCGGGCGTGCGCCGCGGCTTTTGCGGCAATTGCGGATCGCCGATGTCCTTCGAGACGGAGCGTCGACCTGACGATATCGATCTGTATGTGGCGAGTCTTGATGACGGCCTTTCCGTACCGATCCGTGAGCACTGGCACTGGGACGAACGCGTCGACTGGTTGCATGTCGCCGACGACCTGCCGAAGAGCGAGGGCGGCGTGTGACAAAGTCAGTGCATATTGAACTGGTGGAGGGTGAGAACGCTCTCTTGACCGGAGCCGTCGATGCCATTCTCGATGAGGCAGCCAAAGAGCAGGGACGCCCGTTCGAAGGGCGAAAGGTTCAGCTACGTGCCGTGGACGCTGACGGCAAGATGGTGGGCGGGCTGACCGGCGCTCATCTGCAGCGCTGGTTCTTCGTCAAGCTTCTCGCTGTTTCGCCCGAGGCGCGCGGCGGCGGCATCGGTGCGCAGCTTCTTGCACGAGCCGAAGCCATGGCGCGCGAGGATGGCCTCGTCGGGATTTATCTCGACACCTTCGAGTTCCAGGCGCCACGCTTCTACCTCCGCGAGGGATATCGCGAGATCGGCCGCTTGCCCAAGATCGGCGATGCGCCGCAGCGGATCTGGTTTGCAAAAGAATTCAACGATACTGGGAGTACGACATGACCGATGAAACCCCTTCGACCGGCGAGACCGATCTCGCCCGCCATGCGGAAAAGATGGCCAAGAAGAAGGTCGCGCGCGACAAGATCATGGCGACCAAGACGGGCGAGAAAGGCCTGATCATCGTTCATACCGGCAAGGGCAAGGGCAAGTCGTCTGCTGCCTTCGGCATGATTTTCCGGCACATCGCACACGGCAAGAAATGCGCCGTGGTCCAGTTCATCAAGGGCGCCATGTCGACCGGTGAACGGGACATGATCCTCAAGCATTTCTCGGATCTGTGCGACTTCCACACCATGGGCGAAGGCTTCACCTGGGAAACCCAGGACAAGGCGCGCGATATCGAGATGGCGCAGGCTGCCTGGGAGAAGGCCAAGGAACTGATCCGCGATCCCGCCAATTCCATGGTGCTGCTCGATGAGGTGAACATCGCCATCCGCTACGACTATATCGATCTGGCAGACGTGCTGGAATTCCTCGCGACCGAGAAGCCTCCGATGACTCATGTCGTGCTGACCGGCCGCAATGCCAAGGACGAGTTGATCGAACTCGCCGATCTGGTGACGGAGATGGAACTGGTGAAGCACCCATTCCGCTCGGGCATCAAGGCCCAGATCGGCGTGGAGTACTAGGGGGCGAACGGCCCAGGGCTGAGTACTCAGCGCCGAAGAAAATCTGGGAGCGATCCATTATGGATCACTGACAGAATTTCGATGTCGGGAGACCTGATAGCGTAGAAAATCAGGTGCTCGCCCTGGGTATAGGAATAGCAGTTATCACGGAGTTCGGGTCGCGCCCGACCGAGGAGGGGCTGCTCGGCAAGCCATCTGAACCGGTGCCTGAGTTCGCCAAGGTATTTCCGGCGTTGCTCATGGCCCCATTGCCGAGCGGTATAGTCATTGATCGCCTTGAGATCATCAGCCGCTTTCGGCGTAAGGCGATAGCGGCCGCTCAACGGTGATCAACCTCGACATCCGCCTCGATCAGACGGTCGAGAAAATCGTCGTCGACAAACACTCCCGCCTTCGCCTGTTGCCGGCCTTCATCGATTTGTAAAAGAACGTCTGCAAGCTTGCGGTCCTGATCCTCCAGGCCTTTCAGCGCATCGCGCACGACCTCGTCCGCCGACGCATAGCGACCGCTCTTGACCTTTTCATCGATGAAGTTCAGCCAATGAGTTCCAAGATCGAGAGCTGTCTTTGCCATAGTTCCTCTCTGCAGGCCACGGATTGCCGAGAATGAATATAGCGCTACGCTCTCGCTCTGCAAAGAACGGAGTCTTCAGACCCCGATCCACACCCGGATCGGATTGGTCGGGTCAGCGAGAAGCCGGATGGCTAGCGCCACGCAGGTGACGACCAGCAGCGGCTTGATGATCTTGGCGCCCTTGCGCATGGCGAAGCGCGAGCCGGTCTGGGCGCCGAGGAACTGGCCGACGCCCATCAGGAGGCCGACTTTCCAGAGCACCACGCCGCTCGCGACGAAAATCAGGAAGGCGCCGAGATTAGAGCCGAGGTTCAGAAGCTTCGTATGCGCGGTCGCCTTCAACATGCCAAACCCGGCAAGCGAGACGAAGGCGAGCATGAAGAACGAGCCGGTGCCGGGGCCGAAGACGCCGTCGTAGAGGCCGATCAGCGGCACAAGCGTCACGCCGAAGACGAAGGGTGTCATGCGCTGATGGCGGTCTTCGTCGGAAATGTTCGGCTTCAGCGCAAAATAGAGCGCGATGGCAACGAGCAGGAAGGGCATCAGCACCCGCAGCACGTCTCCCGGCACCACGGTAGCGATCAGGGCGCCGATGGCGCCACCGATAACCGCCATGACAGCCATCGGCAGCTGCTTCTTCAGATCCACATGACCTTTGCGCGCATAGGCAAGCGTCGCCGAACCCGCGCCGAACATCGATTGCAGCTTGTTGGTGCCGAGCGTTTCCAGCGGCGGAATGCCGGCAATCAGCATGGCCGGGATGGTGATCAGCCCGCCGCCACCCGCAATCGAATCGATGAAACCGGCGATGAAGGCGGCAATGAACAGCAGCAGCAAAGCTTGGAAAGCGAGATCGGCCACGGGGAGACTCGTGAAGGGTGAGGGAAGGTGGCGCCGTTGTGGACCAAACGCCGCGGCTGCGCAACCTTGCAAGGCCGTGTCGTGCGGGTCGCAGCGGGGACATTCTGTGAACTGCCGCTTCCGCCACATAAAGCGCCGCAATCCGGTTTGACCGTTGGATAAGGCTTCGATAAAGCTCATGGCAATGTGCGACGGCGCCTGTTCGACAGGCTGGAAATAGTCCGGTGCGGCCGACCCAATCAGGGGGCCAATTCCGGAGCTGTCCCAAAGGCCATGGACCACTCCTTTCGAGGTGGATGGTTCGGCGCTTCGTACAGGCAGAAAAAACGAAGCAGGGAGGCCTCAACCTATGGCGGAAAAACTCGGAATCATGGTCTGCGGCCACGGCAGCCGCAATCAGAACGCGGCGAAGGAATTCGCTGTGATTGCAGAGGCGTTGCGCGCCCGCAATCCCGACATGCCGGTCGAATATGGCTATCTCGAATTCTGCAATCCGGTGATTTCGGCCGGTCTCGACAGCCTGCGCGAACAGGGCGTGACCCGCGTACTCGCGGTTCCGGGCATGCTCTTTGCCGCAGGTCACGCCAAGAACGATATTCCCTCGGTGCTCAACACCTATCAGGCACAGAACCCGGGCATGGTGGTCAATTACGGCCGCGAGCTTGGCATCGACCTGAAGATGATCCGCGCCGCCGGCGACCGCATTCAGGCTGCCGTCGATGAGGCAAATGAGACGCTCGGCTTCGTCGAGAAGCACGACACGCTGCTGATGGTCGTCGGTCGCGGCTCGTCGGATCCGGATGCCAATTCGAATGCCACCAAGGTCATGCGTATGCTCTGGGAAGGCATGGGCTTCGGTTGGGGCGAAACCTGCTACTCGGGTGTCACATTCCCGCTTGTCGAGCCGGGCCTGACCCATGCCGCCAAGCTCGGCTACAAGCGCATCGTCGTCTTCCCCTATTTCCTGTTCACCGGCGTGCTGGTGAAGCGCATCTACAGCTATACCGATGAGGTGGCAGCGCGTTACCCGGAGATCCAGTTCGTCAAGGCGAGCTATCTCAACGACCACCCGCTGGTGCTCGATGCCTTCCAGGATCGGGTCAAGGAGATACTTGAAGGCGCGGCCGTGATGAACTGCCAGATGTGCAAGTACCGCGAACAGGTGCTCGGCTTCGAAGCTGACGTCGGCCAGCCGCAGGAGAGCCATCATCACCATGTCGAGGGCATTGGCGGCGGCTTGGAAAACTGTCCCTGCAAGGGGGATTGCGACGCCTCCTGCCGCGATCCCGATTTCTGTCGCGAGCATGGCCTGCCGTGGACGCCGCTGCACAGCCATGCCGATCCGGCACCTTTGAAGCCAGTGCCCGTCGAGCCGAGCTTCGACTACGCGCCGTCCTTCACGCTCGGTGGCAAGTATGCCGGCCTCAAGGACAAGACACCTGATGCCGATCTGCAGGCCGTGATGGACGCACCGTCCTCCGGCAAGGCTGCCCAGCACGAGCATGGTCCCAACTGCGGCTGTGGCCATCATGACCACGATCATGGTCACGGTCATCACCACGACCATGATCATCAACATGGCCACGATCACGGACACAACCATGGACATGCGCACGGTCATTCCCATGGTCACGGTCACGACCATCATCACGCACCTTACCCCCATGCCGACCATCCGCTGGGGCCGAAGTCGATGCAGAAGAAAAAGTAATGCCGCTCTTCGATCGCATCCTGATCGTCGACTGGTCCGCTGCCGGACAACCGGTGACGGGCAAGAACTCGCTCTGGGCGTGCCTCGCCCGGCGCGAGGGCGATAGGGTTGTGATCGACTGGAACGAGAATTTTGCGACCCGTCATGCCTTCATGCAGCGACTTGATGTCGTGGTCGGCGCAGCGATTGCGGAAGGCCAACGCCTGCTTTGCGGCTTCGACTTTGCCTTCGGCTATCCGGCGGGCACCGCAGAGCGCCTGACGGGAAGGGCGGACTGGCGGGCCCTCTGGTGCAAGATTGCTGACGAAATCGAGGATGCGCCTGATAACCGCAACAACCGCTTCGATCTCGCATCGCGCTGGAATGCCACCCATTTTGCCGGCGAGCCGCGCTTCTGGGGGCGGCCGCATCAGCATGCCTATGACCATCTCTCCGACAAGAAGCCGGCAGCCCCCCAATCGCCGCCGCTTGCCTTCCGCCGCTCGGAGTATTTTGCCAAGGGGGCGAAGTCTGTCTGGCAGCTGACCTACAACGGCTCCGTCGGCAGCCAGACGCTGCTCGGCATTAACAGGCTGTCGCGGTTCCTGGATGAGAGTGGACACGGTGATCACGTTGCCGTCTGGCCCTTCGAGACAGGTTTTGCCGGCACCTTCGAAAAACCTGTGGTCTTCGCCGAAATCTACCCGTCGCTCTTTGCGCTGCCAGAAGGCGACGAGGTCAAGGATGCCCTTCAGGTGCGGACCGTTGCGGAGGCCTTTGCGCGGTTCGATGGGGATGGTCGGCTTGGCACCCTGCTCGATCGTCCGGCAGTGCTGACGGATGACGAGGTCGCCGTTTCGGTTGCGGAAGAGGGCTGGGTGCTCGGCATCGGGCACCTCGAGCTTCCGCGGGAGATGGCAGCATGACATCGCCCCTCGACTACATCCGCGACCCCGCTGAAATCTATCGCCAGTCCTTCGCCACCATTCGCGAAGAAGCCGCTCTCGGCCGTTTCCCCACGGTCCTCCAGCCACTGGTCATCCGCCTCATCCATGCCTGCGGCATGGTCGAACTCGCCGAAGATGTCAGATGGTCGGACGGTGCCTTCGAGGCCGGAGTCGCAGCGCTTGAAAAGGGCGCTCCCGTTCTCGTTGATGTCGAGATGGTCCGCCACGGCGTGATCCGCCGCCTGCTGCCGGCCGAAAACCAGATCCTCTGCCTGTTGAATGACGAGCGTGTGCGCCCGAAGGCCGCTGAGATCGGCAATACCCGCTCGGCCGCCCAGGTCGACCTCTGGGACGAACATCTCGGTGGCGCCGTGGTCGCCATCGGTAATGCGCCGACAGCACTCTTCCGTTTGCTGGAGCGCATCGACGCCGGCGCGCCGAAGCCGGCGATCATCCTCGGCTTTCCCGTCGGATTCGTGGGTGCCGCCGAGAGCAAGGAAGAACTGATCGCCAATTCCAGAGGCGTTCCCTATATCGCGGTGCGCGGTCGCCGGGGCGGCTCGGCCATGGCCTCGGCAGCGGTGAATGCCTTGGCAGGAGGGCTCGGCACCAATGTCTGAGCACGCGCACGGCCCCTGGCTCACCATCATCGGCATCGGCGACAACGGACTGGAAAGCCTGACGCCCGAAGCGCAGGCCGTCGTCTGGCAGGCGGAGACGCTCGTCATCGGAGAGCGGCTGGATGCAGTCATCGATGGCGCGAGCCTGCCCGGGTTGAAACGTATACTCACCTGGGGTGCTGGTTTCCGCGAGACGCTGGCGCAGATCTTGAAACTGCGCGGTACGCCGGTCACGGTTCTCGCCACCGGTGATCCCATGCATTTCGGCATTGGTGCCACGCTCCGGCGCTATGTGGCGGCTGAGGAGATGATGGTGCTCCCGAGCCCGTCCGCCTTCTCTCTGGCTGCTGCCCGTCTTGGCTGGCCGCTGCAGTCGGTCACGCAGATCTCCCTGCATGGCCGACCGCTCGCCTTCCTCAATCGCCACGTCATGCCGCGGGTCCGCATTCTGGCGCTGACCTCGGATGCCTCCACCGTACAGGCGGCCGCCGTGCTGCTCGCCGAGCGTGGCTTCGGCGCCTCGGTCCTGCATGTTCTCGAGCACATGGGCAGCCATCGCGAGCGCATTCTGCGCATGACCGCGCTGGAAATGGCCGAGACCTGCCCGGCCATGTCGGACTTCAATACGCTGGCCATCGATTGCGCTGAAGACGGACCGCTTCTGGCACCGGTACCCGGTCTGCCGGACGAGGCTTTCCGCCACGACGGGCAGTTGACCAAGCGGGAGATCCGCGCCGCGACGCTGGCGCAACTGGCACCCTTTCCCAATGCGCTGCTCTGGGACGTCGGCGCCGGCTGCGGCTCGATCGCCATCGAATGGATGCGCGCTGGCATGGGCACGAAGGCGATTGCCATCGAGCCGAAACCAGAGCGGGTGGCGATGATCCGCGCCAATGCCGAGACCCTGGGCGTACCGGATCTGGAGATCATCGAGGGCCATGCGCCGGAAGCACTGACCAGTCTGAAACGCCCGGATGTCATCTTCATCGGTGGCGGCATTACCGGGGAGGGGCTGTTCGACACCTGCTGGGCAGCGCTCGGAGTAGGCGGTCTCTTGGTCGCCAATGCGGTGACCATCGAGGGTGAAGCGCGACTGGCGGAACTGCGCGGCCAGCACGGCGGTGAACTCGTGCGTATCCAGGTTTCGCGAGCGGCCCCGGTCGGGCGCTTTTGCGGCTGGAAGTCGCTGATGCCGGTCACGATGTGGACGGTTGTAAAGGGAGAGGCTGAATGACCGGCAAACTCTACGGCCTCGGCCTCGGCCCCGGCGATCCGGAACTGCTGACGCTGAAGGCCCATCGCATCCTGACAAGCTGCTCCGTCGTCGCCTATCCGGCGCCCGATACCGGCCCGAGCTTCGCCCGCCAGATTGCGGCCCCGTATCTGACAGCTGCGCAGCTGGAGGTGCCGATCATCGTGCCGATGCGCGTTGAGCGTTTTCCAGCGCAGGATATCTACACGCGGGCCGCCGAGACCCTGTCGCATCATCTCGACGCTGGCTCCGATGTCGCCGTCCTCTGCGAGGGCGATCCCTTCTTCTACGGCTCGTTCATGTATCTCTTCGAGCGGCTTGCCGATCGATATCCGACAGAGGTCGTGCCGGGCGTCTCCTCGATGATGGCCGCAGCCGCCGGCCTCGGTCGTCCTCTTGCCGCCCGCAACGATGTGCTGACCGTACTCCCCGGTCCTCTGACGGATGATGAACTCGCCGCCCGCATCGAGGCCTCTGGCGCCGTTGCGATCATCAAGCTCGGCCGGCATTTCGCCCGTATCCGCGCGCTGATCGAAAGCCTCGGGTTGACCGCACAGGCGGGATATGCAGAGCGCGTGAGCCTTGCCGAACAGAAGCTCACCCCGCTGGCTGAGGTGTCCGAGGACACCGCGCCCTATTTCTCGATGATCCTGATCTACAAGGGCGACGAACGCTGGCATCCTGCACTCGCGAAAACGCTGGGAAGCTTGGTGTGATGACTGACATCTCCGCATGCCCGGGCAAACCTGCCGTCGTCATCCTGAGTGCATCAACCGCTTTGCTGGGTCGCCGCATTGCAGCGGACATCGGCGGTGAACTGCATGGTGCTGCCGCCCGCGTCGAGGAGGCAGATCTGCGCTTTGCATCTGCCAAGGATCATGTCCAGGCGCTGTTTGCCGCCGGCCGACCGATCGTTGCGGTGATGGCGTCTGGCGCGCTTATTCGTCTCCTCGCACCGATGCTCTCCGACAAACACTCCGAACCGCCCGTGCTCGCCGTCTCTGAGGATGGTTCCTCCGTCGTGCCGCTGCTCGGCGGCCATCACGGCGCCAATGAACTCGCAAGCCAGATTGCCTCCGCCCTCGATACCCATGCCGCGATCACGACGGCCGGCGACCTGAAATTTGGTGTAGCACTTGATCAGCCGCCGGAAGGCTATGTGCTTGCCAATCCCCAGTGCGCCAAGGCCGTCATGGCGGAGCTTGTCGCGGGTGCGGGCGTGAGGCTCGAGGGTGCATCTGCGAACTGGCTAACCCAATCAAGACTTCCATTCCAACAAGAGGCCCGCGTGACGCTGACCGTGACCGACCAACAGAAGACATCAGGCGAGCTGGAACTCGTCTATCATCCGAAGACGCTGGTGCTCGGTATGGGCTGCGAGCGGCATGCGAAGCCGGAAGAAGCCATCGCGCTCGCCGAGGAAGCACTCGTAAAGAGTGGTTTCGCGAAGGAAAGCCTTGCTGCCATCTGCTCGATCGACCTAAAGTCCGACGAGACGGCAATTCATGCGGTAGCGGCGCATTTCGGCGTACCAGCCCGGTTCTTCAGCGCAGCTACGCTCGAAGCCGAAGCGCCGCGCCTGAAGAACCCGTCGGATGTCGTCTTCGCCGAAGTCGGCTGCCATGGCGTGGCGGAAGGGGCAGCGCTTGCGGCCGTTGGCGCGTCCGGCGAACTCGTTGTCGAGAAGATCAAGTCCAAGGGTGCTACAGCCGCGATTGCGAGGGCCGCTGATATCATCGACCCGAAGACGACAGGCCGTGCCCGCGGTACCCTCTTCGTCGTCGGTATCGGTCCAGGCTCGGAGGGCTGGCGCTCGCCCGAGGTCTCGCGCATGGTCCAGGCCTCCACGGATCTCGTCGGCTACTCGCTCTATCTCGACCTGCTCGGCCCACTCGCCGACGGCAAGACGCGCCACGATTTCGATCTCGGCAAAGAAGAGGCCCGGGTCGTGCATGCCATGGAACTGGCGGGTGAGGGCAACACGGTAGCCCTGGTCTGCTCCGGCGATGCGGGCATCTATGCCATGGCGACGCTGGTCTTCGAACTCTTCGACAAGGGCGGCATCACCAATGGCGCGAGCCGCATCGAGGTCCAGGTCTCGCCCGGCATTTCCGCGCTTCAGGCTGCCGCTGCCCGCATTGGTGCGCCGCTCGGCCATGATTTCTGCACCATCTCGCTCTCTGATCTTCTGACCCCCTGGGAGCATATCCAGCGTCGGGTGAAAGCGGCAGGCGAGGGCGATTTTGTCATTGCCTTCTACAATCCCGTCTCGATGAAGCGCCGCACGCAGCTCGCCTATGCCCGAGACGAACTCCTCAAATACCGCCCGTCCTCCACACCCGTGATTCTCGCCACCAATCTGGGCCGCGAAGGTGAAACCGTGCGTACCGTGCCGCTCGGACAACTGAACGTCGACGACGTCGACATGCTGACCGTCGTGGTGGTCGGCTCGTCCGAGAGCCGGACGGTGACGACCGGCGACGGCAAGACCTGGGTCTACACGCCGCGTGGTTATTCAGGCAAGGCAGACAGTGGCATGAAGGGAAGTGAACCATGACCGTCTATTTCATCGGCGCCGGGCCCGGAGCCCCCGATCTCATCACCGTGCGCGGCCTGCGGCTCATCGAGCGCTGCCCGGTCTGCCTCTATGCAGGCTCGCTGGTGCCGGAGGAGATTGTCGCGGCGGCACCCGAGGATGCACTCGTCAAGGATACGGCACCCATGCATCTCGACGAGATCGTCGCGGATATGGTGGCAGCCCACGAACGCGGTCAGGATGTTGCGCGCGTGCATTCCGGCGACCCCTCGATCTATGGTGCCATTGCCGAACAGATGCGCCGGCTCGATGCGGCAGGCATTCCCTATGATGTCGTCCCCGGCGTCCCGGCGTTTGCCGCGACCGCCGCACGGCTGAAGACCGAGCTGACACTTCCCGAGATCGCACAGACAGTTATCGTCACCCGCACCGAGATGAAGGCATCCTCGATGCCGGAATTCGAGACTCTGGAGATCCTGGGTAAGTCGCGGGCGACGCTTGCGATTCACCTGTCGATTCGCAACCTCACACATATCCGCGATACTCTGACACCCTACTACGGCGAGGATTGCCCCGTGGTGATCGCCTATCGTTCCACCTGGCCGGATGAGCTGTTCATCCGCACGACCCTGAAGGACATGGCGGAAGAGGTGCGCAAGGCGAAGATCACGCGGACCGCACTGGTGCTGGTCGGCAAAGTCTTCGGTCATGTCGAGTTCCGCGACAGCGATCTCTACAATTCCGATTTTAGCCATGTGCTGCGCAATGTCGGGAAGAAGAAGGCTCGTGGCTGAAGCAGTGCGTGGGCGTCACGTAAGTTCGCCCATCGGCCGATATGCCGTCTTTCTCGCCGCATTCCTCGCCGGCTGTGTTGTCACAGTGGCCACGGCATTCGTCTATCTCTTGGTCTACATGTCGCAAGGGCCGCTCAGGGAGTTCAGGAGCTATCTCGGCTACAACGTGATCGACAGCGGCACCGCCTGGCAGTGGACCTTCAATATCATGATGTGGGCGCTACCGGCGCTTCCGCTCTGCCGCTTGATCCTGGGGGTAATGAGCGGCGTGCGACCGGCATGGTGGCGGATCGGTGTTGGCTACATGGCCCTCGGGCTTGTCACTTACGGCTTTGGCCAGCTTGCCTATGCCACCAACATCGATCGCCTCCTGCTGCGCATAGCCGGTTTGCTGGTCATCCTCACAGCTGGCTATTGGTTCACCTGCCGTTGGGTCGTCAGGCCGTGACGTCCGAAAGCTCGGCGGGCAAGTCTGATGGGCAATTTCGCTGAAGAGCCGCCTTCTACGCTTTCTTGTTCCCTGGGATTGCGGTATCAAACACGCATATCAGACAGGACGTCACATTCATGCATAAAGTCATCTTCGATACGGATCCGGGCGTCGACGACGCCATGGCGCTTCTTTTCCTGCACCATCATCCGGAGATCGACCTCCTCGGTATCACGACCGTGTTCGGAAATGCCGAGATCGAAATCACGACCCGCAACGCGCTGTACCTGAAGCGTGAATGGAAGATCGATTCGCCCGTTTCACGCGGCGCCGGCGAGACCTTCATTCCGCATCGCGTCAGCCACGAGCCGCCGAAATTCATCCATGGCGATGATGGTCTCGGCAATATCGGCGTGCCCGAGGTGACGGATGTCCATCCCGATCCGCGTCCAGCCCACCGCTTCATCGTCGAAACGGTCCGTGCCAATCCGGGCGAGGTGACAATCGTTGCCGTTGGCCGCATGACGAACCTTGCCAATGCGCTGAAAGAAGACCCCGAGATTGTCGATCTGGTGAAAGAGATCGTCATCATGGGCGGCGCCTTCGACGTCAACGGCAATGTGACGCCGGCGGCCGAAGCCAATATCCATGGCGACCCGGAAGCGGCAGACGTGGTGATGACGGCAAAGTGGCCTGTGGTGGTTGTCGGCCTCGACGTTACCATGCAGACGGTAATGACGCGTTCGCAGCTCGCCGACATTCGAGATGCCGCCGGCACCAGCCGCGCGCGCCTGCTCTTCGACCTCTCCCAGTTCTACATCGATTTCTACGAGGGCCTCGTCGACGATGGCATGGTCGTGCATGACAGCTGCGCCTGCGTCTATGTCGTGGCACCGGAACTGTTCAAGACCCGCAGCGGCGTGATCCGTGTAGTCTGCGGCGGCATTGCCGACGGCCAGACGATCCAGAAGCCGGATGGTCGTGGATTCGGTCCCTCCGATTGGGACGGTGATCTGCCGAGCCAGAAGATCTGCACCGAGATCGACGCACCGGCTGTATTGAAGCTGATCCACGATGTGATCGTGGCCGTACGCGAAGACTGAGCGGCAGCGCCGAGCAGACAAAGATAAACCCCGGATCTGGGAGGAGATCCGGGGTCTTTTTATTCTGGATCCGACCGAAGTCGGGACCAATCAGCCGTTAACGGCGTGACGGGCAACGCGACGGATGTCTTCGCGGCCAATGCCGAGGTCACGCAGTTCGCGGTCCGACATGCGGCCGAGTTCGGTGATGGTCTGACGATACTTGCGCCAATTGTTGAGCGAGCGGGCGATGTTCATGGGGTCTACCTCTTTGGTGGTTTGGACCCGTCTGTGGGCCCCTTCGAATTTGTTGATCCGAATATATGCTGCGATGCGAAATCATTGAAGACATAATGCGGCAGAGCACCCATGCACGCTGCGCATATCAATCGATTTAACCCGTTGTTAACTGATGATTTTTTGTGCGTTTGCCTCAGCTCCCATCGCGCACTGCATTCGGGCAGGTCATACGGCTGGCCGCAGCATGAGGCCGTCAGAGTTGGGGAGAAGACAAAAAAATAACGCTCACCGGGGGAGGAGGTCCGGTGAGCGTCATTTATACAGACCAACGACTGGGAGGAGGAGTGTCGTTGGTCAATCGATCCCGCTCTGGGAGGAGGAGTGAGCGGATCGAAGAAGAAGCGCCAGAAGTTCCGTCGCTCTGTTGAGGATGAATATAGGCGACACGTACGACTTTGTGCAGTGCAAAAAAAGCATGGAAGGCATGCGGTCTTTGCATGGGCGGCAGACCTCGTTGCTCCCTGTGCCTTGCGGCTTGTTTTTCTGCCTGTGTCGTTTCAGATTGCCTTCGAATTCAAGGGGGCAGGCAGATGTACAGAGGCAGGTTGAAACGCGACCTCGACGACTGGGTCAAGCGGGGGCTGATCGACGCCGCCACGGCCTCAAGGCTGCTCGATGACGTGGATCGCCGCGGCTCGGGCTTCAGCATCGGGTCGATCCTGTCGATGTTCGCAGCAGTCCTGATCGCGGCCTCTCTGCTCATGTTGATCGCCGCCAACTGGGAGCTGATTCCCCGACTGATCAAGGTCACCGGCATCATCGGTCTGATCTGGATCTTTCATCTGGCGGCACTGCTTGCCAGGAACCGCGGCGCCGACCGCATTGCGGCGGCCTCCCTTGTTCTGGGGTCTGCTGCCTTCGGTGGGGCGATCGCGCTGATCGGCCAGCTCTATCACCTTTCGGGCGATACCTTCTCGGCGATGTTCCTGTGGTTTTCGGTGACCGCCGTTTCGGCAGCCCTCTTTCGGTCGGGCGCGCTCTCCGTGGTGACCGGAGCGCTCGCGCTCGTCACTTTCGGCGGCGGGTTCGACAGTTTCGGTTGGGATGTTGGCAGCCATGGCCTCTGGGCCTGGTGGCCGCCATTCGGGGCGGCCTTGGTCTTTGGCCTGTCGCGCTGGACGGCCGCGGACCGGGTCAAGCATTTTGGCTACATGCTTCTCCTCGCCTGGATCTGGTGGATGGTCATACTTGAGCGGGGCGAACTCTATGCCCTCGTTGTGGCCGTTGTCGCGACGCTTCTCTTCCTGTCACTGACGCTGCCGCGTTCGCCTCTGGCGGACCTGCATCGCAGGCTCGGCGCGTCTGCCAGCTTCTACACACTGATCATAGCGATGAGCGGCTTCGCCTATGTGCAGGGAAGTGCTGTGGATGAGGTGTCTATCGCCGTGCTCGGCATCATCATTTTGGGGCTCTCGATCGCCGCTATCGCCCTGGATGGTCGTGACAATGGCGCGGTGCGTTTGCTTGTCTACGGGGCATTCGCGGCGGAAATTCTCTACCTGTCCTACGAGACGATCGACAGCATTCTCGGCACATCCGCCTTCTTCCTCCTCTCCGGTCTCGTGGTCGCGGTGCTTGCCTTCGTGGTCATCCGCCTCGAGAAGCGCTTCTCCCGTCCTGCCGCAGAGGTGAAGTCATGATCGCTGCCAAACCCTTTGCCGCCGCTGCACTCTTCGTCGCTCTTCTGCAGACGGCGATCCTCGGCTACATGATCGAGGGGCGCGCGGGCATCCTGAGATCGGGAACAGAGGTGCTGTTGAAGACGGCGCCTGTCGACCCGCGTGATCTGCTGCGCGGCGATTATGTGGTGCTCACTTATGATATTTCGTTGGTGTCCATAGACTCGATCACCGGGCCGAAGCCTCAAGCCGGGGAGGTTGCCCGTCTCCATGTCCGCTTGAAGCCGCAAACGGACGGCTTCTGGAGTGTTTCCGAGGCGTCCTTCGATCCGCTTGCGTCGCAGGAGGGTAGTGTGGTTCTGGTCTCCCAGCCCGTCACGATCTATGAGTGGGTGTGGCAGACCGGAAACCTGACGGTCTCCTATGGCCTAGAGCGCTATTACGTGCCTGAAGGCGAAGGCAAGCCGATCGAGGATGGCCGGAACCAAGGCCGCGTTTCGGTTGCGGTTCGTATCTCCGATACCGGGCAAGGGCAGATTCGCGCCCTGATGCTCGACGGCGAGCCACTCTACGAGGAGCCGCTTTACTGAACCGTGCCAGTCCCTTGCTGAAATGCCTGTGAAGCGGGTCGCGAGCGCCCTGTGATACTGTCATTTTTCCTTTGCGTGCGGGAAAACGGGTGTTATAGAGACGCGCGCTCCGGAGGGGCCATGCGCGAATGCGACATGCGCTTTTGGACGCGGGTATGGTGAAATTGGTAGACACGCCAGATTTAGGTTCTGGTGCCGCAAGGCGTGGGAGTTCAAGTCTCTCTACCCGCACCAGCTAAGCCGCGCGGGATCGACGAGAGAACACCGAGGTGTGGCTCCCGTCAGTCCGGCGCCGTTTTGCTTGGCAGATTGTTGACGAATTGCGACGCAGCCACGTCCGGGAAAATCAATTCCGGCGTCGTGCTCAGGGAAAACACCGGCTGTCCGAGCACGGCCGCCACGACATGAAGGTAAGAACATGCAGGTTATCGAAACGCTCGCTGAAGGGCTGAAGCGCGAAATCAAGGTCATCATTCCGGCCAAGGACATGGAACAGCGCATGAACGAGCGCCTGGCCGATGTGAAGGACAAGGTCCGCATCAACGGCTTCCGTCCGGGCAAGGTGCCGACCTCCCATGTCAAGAAAATGTACGGCAAGTCGATCATGGCTGAACTCGTCAACGAGATCATCCGCGACAAGCCGTCGGCGATCCTGTCGGAGCGCGGCGAAAAGTCGGCGACCCAGCCGGAAATCGTCATGACCGAGGACGAGAAGGAAGCGGAAAAGATCCTGTCGGCCCAGGCTGACCTGGAGTTCACGCTGTCTTACGAAATCATCCCGGCGATCGAACTGAAGTCGGTCGATGGCATCAAGGTGACCCGCGAAGTCGTTGAAGTCTCCGAAGACGAAATCAACGAGCAGATCGAAAAGATCGCCGAGAGCGCCCGCACGTTTGAGGCCAAGAAGGGCAAGGCCGCTGATGGCGACCGCGTCACCATGGACTACCTTGGCAAGGTTGATGGCGAAGCCTTCGACGGCGGCAAGGACGAAGACGCAGAGCTGGTCATCGGCTCGAACCGCTTCATCCCGGGCTTCGAAGAGCAGCTGGTTGGCCTGAAGGCTGGCGACGAAAAGGTCATCACCGTAAACTTCCCCGCCGACTACCCGGCTGCAAACCTTGCTGGCAAGGAAGCCACCTTCGACATCACCGTCAAGGAAGTCGCAAGCCCGGCCAAGACCGAAATCAATGACGAACTGGCCACCAAGCTCGGCGTCGAATCGGTCGAGAAGCTGAAGGAAATCGTCCGCGGCCAGATCGAGAGCCAGTACGGCAACGTCACTCGCCAGAAGGTCAAGCGTCAGATCCTCGACCAGCTGGACGAACTCTACAAGTTCGAGTCGCCCTCGAAGCTCGTCGATGCCGAGTTCGAGAACATCTGGCGCCAGATCAACACCGATCTCGCCCAGTCCGGCAAGACCTTCGCTGATGAAGACACGACGGAAGAAGCAGCCCGCGAAGAATACCGCGCGCTCGCCGAGCGTCGCGTTCGCCTCGGCCTCGTTCTCTCCGAAATCGGCGAAAAGGCCGGCATCGAAGTGACCGAAGAAGAAATGCAGCGTTCGCTCTTTGCCCAGCTGCAGCAGTTCCCGGGCCAGGAAAAGCAGATCCTGGACTTCTTCCGCAACACGCCGGGCGCTGCCGCTTCGCTGCGCGCGCCGATCTTCGAAGAGAAGGTCATCGACAAGCTGCTGGCTGAAGTCTCCGTCACCGACAAGACCGTGAGCAAGGACGAGCTCCTCGCCGACGACGCCGAGGAAGGCGACAAGCCGGCGAAGAAGGCTGCTCCGAAGAAGAAGGCTGCTGCCAAGGCTGAAGACGCTGCAGAAGGCGAAGAAGCCGCTCCGAAGAAGAAGGCCGCTCCGAAGAAGAAGGCCGCCGAAGGCGACGCCGAGTAATCTTCGAGCCTATCTGAACTTGAGAGAAAGCCGTCCTTCGGGGCGGCTTTTTCGTATCTGGAGGCATGTGTTGGTTCCCTCTTCATAGAAACCGGTGCGACTTGCCGGGTCCTCCCGATGTCAGGGGATGGTCATTGCAGAAACGGAAGCCGATGATCGGCAACGCCCTTGCATCGGCAGGCGCGCGCTCCAGATGAGCGGCATACGCAACCGGAATGATGACCATGACTGACGTCGACCAGCCGCCCAAGATCAATCGATCGGTTCTGCAGCAGGTAATTGCGGGTTTGAGCGACGGTCTGATTTTGGTCGAGACCGATGGTCGGATCGCCTGGGCGAACCAGTCCGCGCTCGACATGCATCGGATCGAGGCGATCGAGGATCTTGGCGGTGACGTTGCAGGATACCGCCGTCTGTTCACGCTGCGCTATCGCAACAAACATCGGCTGGACGAAGGCCAATACCCGCTGGAACGGCTTCTGGCAGGCGAGACCGTTGATGACGTGACGGTCGAAGTCTCGCCCGTGGACAACGAGGATGCGATCTGGATTCACACCGTGCGGAGCCTCGTGATCGAGGATGCGGGCGCTCGGCCTGACGTGCTGGTGTTGGTGTTTCGCGACGAAACCCCGCGCTACGAGGCAGAGAAACGCTTCGAGAGCGCCTTCAACGCCAATCCTGCACCCGGCCTTATCTGCCGGCTGGACGACCAGCGCTTCATACGGGTGAACCAGGGCTTCATGGAAATGACCGGTCTCGCCCGCGAAGATGTCATCGGCCGGACGGTCGAGGAGATCGGCCTCTTTTCCAATTGTGAAACCGGCGAGGACGCGACCGAGAAGCTCGCCGAGGGGCGACTCATCCGGCAGCGCGAAGCCCTCATACCCATTCCGGGAGGTGACCGTCTTGTCATCGTCGCCGGTGAGCCGATTCCGGTGGGCGAAGAAGCCTGCATGCTCTTCACCTTTGCCGATCTCGACGGTCGACGCCGGGCGCAGAATGCGCTGAGGCAGAGTGAGGAGCGTTTCTCCAAATCTTTCCGCCTGTCGCCGGCTCCAACCGCTATCTCCCGCCTTCACGATTTCGTCTTCACCGAAGTCAACGAAGCCTTCCTGCAACTCTGTGGCCGAAAGGCCGAGGAAGTGATCGGAAAGACGGCGGCGGAGCTCGGTCTTTGGGAGGATGCCAAGCTCCGGCGTACGCTCGAGCAGAAACTCAAGGACAACACGCCGGTGCGCGACGAGGCGCTGACCATGCGCGTCAAGCAGGGCGGCATGGCGGAATGTCTGGTGGCAGCCGAGAGGGTCGAGATCGCCGACCAGCAATGCGTGGTCTGGGCGCTACAGGACGTGACCGAGCGACGCCGAACCGAAGACGAATTGATCCAGGCAATTGAAAGTGTGATGGCTGACACCTCCTGGTTCAGCCGGACTGTTGTCGACCGGCTGGCAATGCTGCGCCAGTCCTCCCGGGGCAAGCCATCAATGGCACAGCTTCAGGATCTTTCCGAACGCGAGACGGAAATCCTCTCGCTGATCTGTCAGGGGCTGAGCGATGCCGAAATGGGGGATGTCCTTCATTTGTCGAAACACACCATTCGCAACCATGTCGCCTCGCTCTATGCCAAGATCGGCGTCAATCGGCGTGCCGCTGCGGTGATCTGGGCTCGCGAGCGCGGTTTCCTGGGGGAGCAGCCGAAAAGACGCTGAAGACGCGAATTTAGGTCAGAACCTACTAGTTGCACTAGTATTTTGCGCTCTGCAAACCGGGGCTCCCTGAATCTATTTCTCCCTCATCGCCAATGATGGCGATGTCTACTGATCTAGAGAATAGGAGAAAGACAATGGACAAGAACCGTATCGAAGGTGCCGTTCGTCAGGTCAAGGGATCCGTCAAGGAGGCCGCTGGCAAGATCTCCGGCAACCGCCAGCTCGAAGTCGAAGGCAAGAGCGACAAGCTCGCCGGTGAAGCGCAGAGCGCCCTCGGCAAGGCCAAGGATAGCGTCAAAGACGCCCTGCGCTAAGTCGCACCCCGCATTAGACCTCGGAGTTGTTCCCATTATGGATCTGGTACGTGTACCTGCCGGCTCGCTGGCCGGCAGGTGGGCTCACCTCGACTTGCCGAAGGCGGTCGAGGCGCTGATCGCGCCTGCCGGGGAATGGTCCCGGCCTAAACTGCAGGTCGCCAGCGATGGTGGCGCGCTGCGCATCATCGGCGATGTTGGGAGCCTGGATGCGTTCGAGACCGTCGTCGCCCTCGCCGAGGTCTATTCCGGACAGCGCGTGGTCACCGAACTCACCATTCGCCCGCGCCTGCGGGTCCAGCCATCCCTATGCATGGCAGGCGACCCATTGATTGAATTCGAAAGGAAGAACCCATGAAGAAACTCGTGACCTTCACTCTGGCTGCAAGCGTGCTGTCCAGTTCCGTCGTTCTGGCAGCGGACAACCGCCGCCAGGCATCGGCCGCTCAAGGCGCCAAACCGCAGCGTGTTGGAACCCTGAGCTGCGAAATCGAGGGCGGCGTCGGCCTGTTGATCACGTCGAGCCGTGCCGTTGATTGCCAGTTCCGCAACGCCGATGGTGACGTCGAGCGCTATACGGGTTCGATCGGCCGGCTCGGTCTTGATGTCGGCGTCACCGGCAAGACCTATATGAGCTGGATTGTCGTCAACGCAGCCGCCAACCGGCTGGGCGAAGGCGCTCTCGCCGGAAGCTATGTCGGTGCTTCGGCCAATGCAGCCTTGGGGGTCGGCCTCGGCGCGAATGCACTGATCGGCGGCAATGCGAAGAATTTCGGCCTGCAGCCACTGAGCGCCCAGGCCGGCACCGGTCTCAATCTGGCAGCAGGGGTCACACGCCTGCAGTTGCAGAAGGCAGGTTGATTTTAAAGGGGCGGCGAAAGTCGCCCCTTTTTTACGTCAGGTGCGTTTACGAGGAGCGGTATTTTCGACAAGCAGAAGCCCGGCCACGCCTGTGAGGGCAAGTGCCAGACCCAGCCAGGCAGTTCCGGAATATCCGAGAAAATGCGATCCGACCGCGAATGTACCGGCGCTGACCGCGTTGCCGAGGAAGGAATTGATCGGCATGAAGGCTGTCCCGAGACCAGGACGGGTGGGGAAGAGATCCTGGAAATAGGTGATCGGCAGGGAAAGCAGCCCTGCGGCTGCGGCCGCCCCCGGCACGGCCAGCGCATAGAAGTGCCACGGCGCCGTCGCAAAGGCGAAACCCACCATGTGCAGGCCGTAGAGAAGGGCCGAGACGATGATGATCGCCAGCAGGCTGAACCGTTTCAACAGGATCGCCGCGATCAGCATGAACGGGATTTCAATCAGGGCGATCAGTGCTGCAATGAAGCCGACATCACGGGTCGAGCCGCCAAGCTCCAGCGTCAGGATCAACGGCCAGATCATCATGGCAAGCCGCGTCGTGCCAGTCACGGCGGCCATCGCGATCATCCGCACCAGCATTTCTAGTCGCACGAGCTCACGCAGTGCGTCGAAAAAAGCGGTGCCACTGGTGCCGGCCGGCGCTGCCTTTTCCCTTGCAGGTGCAAGCAACAGCAGGGAGCCGACCGCGACCAGGAGCGTACAGATCGCCGCAGCGCCCCAGGCCCCGATCATGTTCGTCGACTGCGCCAGGACCAGACCGAGGATCGCCGGCATCACCACCCAGGACGCCGACATGAAGGAGCGCACGATCGTGTTGACTGCCGCCGCATCTTGAGTGGTAAGCGCGCTGGTCTCGATCCGCGCCGAGGCGAAGAGCAGGGAATGCACGGCCTGGGCAAAGGGAATGATCAGCGCCGTGGCGACGACGAAGACGGGGATCGTCGCGAAGAGAAAGATCGCGCCGTAGCCGATCGTGCCGGCGAGTGCCAGCAGTGCAATCATCCGGCGCCGATCCCCCATGCCGTCAGAGAGAATACCGAGCGAAACGCTGATCGCGACCGTCATGATCGAGGCGACGACTGTCAGCGCCGAATAGGCCTGGTCGCTCATTCCGAGCGCGCCGATGGCCGTGACGCCGAGATAGGGCAGGGTGGCGCCATAGGCGCAGCCCTGCACGAAGATCATGATGGAAAGGATGACCAGCTGCGGGCGCGCCGCAATCTGGCTGAAGGACGATGACATGGGCGACTCGGGGAACGGCTGAGAAGGAGCCTGCTTAGCAGGTGATCCGCAGGCCGTCTCCAGTTCGAATTGGCAGGTCCGCTTTAAAGCTTGATCACTCCGCCGCCCTGCGCTCGATCTTCTCGATTTTCAACTCGCCCATTCGGTTCCAGGCGTCGAGGCCGGCGATCTTGTAGGCTTCGGCCAGCGTCGGATAGTTGAAGGTGTTCTCGACGAAGTATTCGACCGTACCTTTGAGGTTGAGAACTGCCTGACCGATATGCACGAGTTCGGTCGCACCTTCGCCGACGATGTGCACGCCGAGAAGGCGGCGGGTCTTCAGAGAGAAGATCATCTTCAGCATGCCGCTGTCGAGGCCCATGATGTGGCCGCGCGAGGTCTCGCGGAAATGCGCGATGCCGGTTTCATAGGGAATGCTGCGCTGAATGACCTCTTCCTCTGTGAGCCCGCAGGTCGAGATCTCGGGAACCGCATATATGCCATAGGGGAAGAACTGTGGCGGTTCATGAGACGGCGCGCCGACGGCATGGCGAGCCGCGATCCGGCCCTGCTCCATCGAAGTCGAGGCAAGCGACGGGAAGCCCACCACGTCACCGGCCGCATAGATGGTGGGGACGGCGGTCTGGAATGTCTCGGGATTGACCTTCAGCCGACCACGATTGTCGGCTTCGAGCCCTGCGGCTTCCAGGTTCAGCGAATCGACTGCGCCGACGCGGCCGGCAGCGAAAAGGACCATTTCGGCGGTCAGGACGCGCCCGTTCTTCAGCGTCACGCGGCACTTGCCGTCGACCTTCTCTACGCCCTCCACCGTCTGACCGAAGATCAGCTTCATGTTGCGGTCGCGCAGTTGGTAGGTGAAGTCCTCGACGATCTCCTTGTCGATGAAATCGAGCATGGTGTCGCGCGGTTCGACGACGGTCACGACCGTATCGAGTGCCGAGAAGATCGTCGCATATTCGATGCCGATGACACCTGCACCGATGACGATCATCGAACGCGGCAGTTCCTTGATCTCGAGGATCTCGTCGCTGTCGATGATGCTTACGCCGTCGAAGGGGATATGCGAGGGCTTGAAGGGGCGCGTGCCCACGGCGAGCAGGACAGAGGCAGCCTGCACCTGCAGCACTTCGCCATCTTCCTTCGTCACCTCGATCGTATGTGCGTCGATGAATCGCGCCGTGCCGCGCATCTGCTGCACTCGGTTGCGGGAGAACTGATGCTCGAGCACCTCGACCTCGTGGTCGAGCGTGATGAGCAGGCGGCGGCGCAGGTCGTCGGCGTTGATTTCCTGCTTCACACGGTAGCTGCGGCCATAAAAGCCGCGCTCGCGCCAGCCGGTGAGGTTCAAGGCCGTCTCGCGCAGGGTCTTCGACGGAATGGTGCCGGTATGCACCGAGACGCCGCCGACGCGCGTGCCCTTTTCGATGACGAGAACCTTCTTTTCCAGTTTGGCCGCCTGGATCGCCGCTCGACGTCCGGCTGGTCCGCTGCCAATCACGACAAAGTCATACTGGTTCATGAGATGCCTCTGATTCGCCTGCCGCCATGCTGCAGTGCACATTATCAAGAAGCAGTATGACAGGGCAACGTCACCGTTTCGTTATCGCCGACCCACAGATGCGGCTTTCGGTCACCCAAGATGTGGGGAACTACCATGCTCAGATCAGCCGCAGGCCCTTGAGGCTGGCATGGCCATCCTTGCCGATGATGATGTGGTCATGCACGGTGATACCCAATGGCTTGGCGGTCTCGACAATGGTCCGGGTCATGTCGATATCCGCCCGCGAGGGTGTCGGATCGCCACTCGGATGGTTATGGACCAGGATAATGGCGGTCGCCGACAGTTCGAGCGCCCGTTTGACCACCTCGCGCGGATAGACCGGCGTGTGATCGACCGTTCCGCGGCCCTGGATCTCGTCGGCAATCAGCACGTTGCGCTTGTCGAGGAAGAGAATGCGGAACTGCTCCGTCGTCTCATAGGCCATCGCGGCATGGCAGTAGTCGATGACCGAGGACCATGAAGACAGGACCTGCTTTTCGCGAAGCTCGCTCTTCAGCATGCGCTGCGCGACATTGGCGATCAGCTTCAGATCGAGCGCCACGGTCTCGCCGACGCCCTTGACCTCCTGCAACAGCGCGGGCGGCGCACCGAGCACGCCGGCGAGCGTTTGAAAACGGGCGAGAAGTGCTTTCGCGATCGGCTTGGTGTCGCGGCGCGGGATCAGCCGGAAAAGCAGCAGTTCGAGGATCTCGTAGTCTGCTAACGCCGTCTCGCCTCCCTCGCGAAAACGGCTGCGCAATCTTTCCCTGTGCCCCAGATAATGCGCCTCTGGCGGCATTGCGGCGCGCGTCGATGCGGCTTTGGCAATGCTGTTTTCTCTTGCTGGCTGCTCTGCGAAGAAGCTGCGCTCGTCGGCTTCATCATGGGGCAGCTGTCGGCCGGAGCCGAAGAGGTCGCTGACCTGTTGCGCGGCTGCGCTTTCATGGCGCAGGGATTCACCTGAGAACGGAAACTTGCTCGTCATGCCACCCAATCCTGACCCTCATGGTCGAGCGGCTGATCCGCCGCAGGGATATAGTGACACGACTGCCGCCGTGCGCAAGTTCAAGTTGCGGCAGGTCGTATTGACGCGCGTCTGTCAGCCGAGGCCCGGACGGTCGAGGCCGGCAGGCGAGAGGGTGAAGATCTCGCAGCCATTTGCGGTCACGCCGACTGTGTGTTCATACTGTGCCGTCAGCGACCGGTCGCGGGTGACGGCGGTCCAGCCGTCCGAGAGTACCTTCACATGCGGCTTGCCGAGGTTGATCATCGGCTCGATAGTGAAGATCATGCCCTCGCGCAGTTCCGGACCCTCGTTTGCCTTGCCGTAATGCAGGATGTTCGGGCTGTCGTGGAAGAGACGCCCGACGCCGTGGCCGCAGAAGTCGCGCACCACGGAACAGCGTTCCGCCTCGGCATATATCTGGATCGCTTCGCCGATGGCACCGGTACGGGCACCGGGACGCACGGCGGCGATGCCGCGCATCAGGGATTCATAGGTGACTTCCATTAGCCGCTCGGCAGCACGCTTGACCTGCCCAACCGGATACATGCGGCTTGAATCGCCGTGCCAGCCATCGAGCAGGTAAGTCACGTCGATATTGACGATATCGCCGTCACGCAGCGGCTTGTCGTCGGGCATGCCGTGACAGACGACGTGGTTGATCGAGGTGCAGACCGAATACTTGTAACCGCGATAGTTCAGTGTCGCGGGCAGTGCGCCGTGATCGGCACCGAACTCGAAGACGAACTTGTCGATGGCGGCTGTCGTCACGCCAGGCTTGACCATCGGCACGAGCGCATCGAGGCAGCGGGCGGTTAACTGGCAGGCGCGGCGCATGCCTTCGAAGTCGTCTGCACCGTAGAGGCGGATCGCGCCGGTGTTCTTGAGCGGTGCCGTCGCCGCGTCGATATAGGTGACCATGGGGTGGCTTTCGCAAGTTCTAATCTAGGAGCTTTGCCCGTTCATAAACGACCAAACCCGTCTTCGTCTATCCGGATGAGGCTTTCAGGCACGATTTTGCCCGGTTCAAGGTGGCAGCGCAGAGCATAGGCCTCCACACCGCGAGCGATCGCACGGGCGAAGGCGCGGCCATAACCAGGGTCGAGATCGGAGCAGATTCTCAAGCGGTCGCAATCGGCGCGCTGGATGACGAAAAGCATGGCCGCCCGCCGGCCGGCTTCGACAAGGTCGCCCATCTCGTCGAGGTGCTTGGCGCCGCGGGTCGTTACGCTGTCGGGAAACTCTGCAAGCCCTGCCTCTCGGATGAAATGCACGTTCTTCACCTCGACATGCACGCTGCCCTTGGTCGTGTCCTCCAGCAGGATGTCGATCCGCGAATTGCGGCCGTAACGCTGCTCGCGCTTCAGGGAGGAAAAGCCTGAAAGTTCCGGCACAAGTCCGGCCAGGATCGCCTCCTCCGCAAGCCGGTTCGGCATGGCGGTGTTGACCCCGACCACAGTCCCGTCCGCCTCGACAAGTTCGAGGGCGTGAGCATATTTGCGCGTCGCGGCTTCGTGCTGCGAAAGCCAGATCCGCGATCCTGGCTCGGTCAGCCCGCGCATCGAGCCCGTGTTCGGACAGAACCCGGTGATTTCAGTGCCATTTTCCAACAGCGCATCGAAGAGGAAGCGCTTGTAGCGACGCACGAGCCGGGCAGGGATGAGGGGCGGAGAAAAGATCATGACTGTCTTTGCAGAGGTTCAGGCAGCCGGATCGTCATCGGGCTTGTTGATCGCCCAGGTCAGCAGCGCATCAAGGGCAGGGCAGAGCGCCTGTCCCCAGTCCGTCAGGCAATACTCCACCTTGGGTGGCACCTGATGATGAACGATGCGCCGGACAATGCCATCGCTTTCCATCTGGCGAAGCTGCTGGATCAACATCTTCTGCGAAATCCCCGGGATGGATCGCTCCAGCTCCGAGAAGCGCAGCGCCGCGCCGCCGAAGAGATGAAACAGGATCACCAGCTTCCAGCGACCTTCCAGCATCCGCAAAGCGTTTTCCACGCCTTCGGCCCCGTCGGCGGGCGTCAGGAAGGCATCCTTACTTTTTAGTGGGTACCTTACTTTTTCGTCTGTTCTTGTCATTTTTGAAGCGTATCGCCATCTTCGTCTTCGAGCAAGCGCGCCGCTCTTTCGCAACTGAGAACGAAAGATCTGATCCTATGTCGAACACAATGACCGGGCCTGTCGAGGCCTATTTCGAAGGCAGAAATGTGCGCGACCTCGCACGAGCACTTTCCGGATTTTCCGAGACTGCCGTGGTCCACGACGAAAGCCGCATACATCGCGGCCCGCACGAAATCCGCGCCTGGATGACGGAGACCGTCGCGGCCTACGATGACCATTCCGAACTTCTCAATGTTGAGACTGACGGTGACACCATCATTGCCACGGCCAGAGTCTCCGGAAACTTTCCGGGCAGCCCTATCACCCTGCGCTACCGCTTTGCGACCGAGCGCGGCCTGATCTCCCGCCTGGAGATCGCGCCATGAGCATGCATTTCAGGGTCGATCCGACGGAATTCGCGAATAAACGCGTCGTTGTCACCGGCGGCACGATGGGGGCAGGCGAGGCGATCGTGAAGCGCTTCATTCGCGGCGGAGCGCAGGTTGCGACAGCCGCGCGAAACTTGCCCGAAGCACCGGAGAAGGGCGTGGCATTCGTCAAGGCCGACCTGTCAACGTCCGAGGGCGTGGTTACGTTGGCAAACCATGCGCTCTCTGAATTCGGCGGGGTGGACATTCTTGTCCATTCACTCGGCGGCTCGTCCACCCCCGGCGGCGGCTTCAGAGCGGCGACGGAAGAGTTCTGGCAGCAGGAGTTGTCGCTCAATCTTCTGGCGGCCGTTCGCCTCGATCGCCTGCTGGTGCCTCAGATGATGGAGCGCCGGAAGGGTGCGGTGATCCATATCGCATCAATCCAGCATCGATTGCCGCTGCATGATTCAACGATGGCCTACGCGGCAGCCAAGGCGGCACTCGCAAGCTATAGCAAGTCGCTGTCGAAGGAGGTGGGGCCATCAGGTGTGCGCGTCAACGCGGTGTCGCCGGGCTGGATCCGCACATCGGCGGCCGACCGCATGGTGCAACGCCTGGCTGAAAGTGGCGGGTTTGGTGAGGATCAGGCGCGCCAGGGCATCATGGACGCGTTGGGCGGCATCCCGATCGGCCGACCGGCTTGGCCAGACGAGGTCGCCGAACTCGTGGCTTTCCTTTCGTCCGAACGCGCAGCATCAATTCACGGTGCGGATTATGTGATCGATGGCGGCACGGTACCGACACTGTGAAGCGGTGGAGCAGGTGGAGCTTTTAAAGCTCCATCGGCTTTACACTCGCGCCAAAACATAACGTCCGGGCGCGTCCACAATCGCATTCAAGGCATCACCACCCGGCTTGCGCGCCGGAACGCGTTCATCGGCAAGCTTTTCGATCCAGACCTGCCAGTGAGGCCACCAGGAACCGGATGTCTCCTTGGCATTCGCCATCCAGTCTTCGTAGGTTCCCGCAACCTTCCCATTGGTCCAGTACTGGTACTTCTGCTTGTCCGGCGGATTGACGACGCCGGCGATATGGCCCGAGCCTGAGACGACGAAATCGACCGGACCACCGAACAGGCTGCTTCCCACGAAGACTGACTTGGCAGGCGCGATATGGTCTTCCTTGGTAGCCAGATTGTAGATCGGGATCTTCACGTCCTTCAGCGACAGCGTCTTGCCTGCAAGCTGCATCTTGCCCTGGCTCAGCGTGTTGTTGAGGTAGCAGTTGCGCAGATAAAAGGAGTGGTTTGCCGCCGCCATCCGCGTCGAATCGGAGTTCCAGTAGAGGAGATCGAAGGGCATCGGATCCTGACCCTTCAGGTAGTTGTTGACGAAATAGGGCCAGATCAGCTCGGAGGAGCGCAGCATGTTGAAGGCCGCTGCCATTTTCGAACCGTCGAGATAGCCCGTGGACTTCATTTTCTCTTCGAGGCCCGACAGTTGCTCCTCGTCGACGAAGACCTTGAGGTCACCGGCATAGGTGAAGTCGACCTGGGTGGTGAACAGCGTGGCACTGGCGATCCGCTTGTTCTTCTCCTGGGCGTGAAGAGCCAGAGCCGCCGCAAGCAGCGTCCCGCCGACGCAGTAGCCGATGGCGTTGACTTCTTTTTCCCCGGTCGCCTTCTCCACCGTGTCGAGCGCAAAATCGACGCCCTCGCGGATATAGGCTTCCCAGTCCTTGGCCGCATGGCGCTCGTCCGGATTGACCCAGGAGATCACGAAAACTGTGTGGCCCTGGTCGACGCACCACTTGATGAAGCTCTTCTGCGGATTGAGATCGAGAATGTAGAACTTGTTGATCCACGGTGGGCAGATGAGGAGAGGGCGCTTCAGCACCGTCTCTGTGGTCGCGTCATACTGGATGACCTCGCAGACGTCGCTCTGGGCGATGACCTTGCCCGGCGTGATCGCCATATTTTCGCCGACGGCGAACTTGCTGGTATCGGTCTGGCGGATACAGAGATCTCCGCCGCCGGCGGCAATGTCCTCGGCGAGCATCTGCATACCCTTGACGAGGTTTGCGCCGCTGCTCTGCACCGTCTCCTTGTAGAGTTGCGGATTGGTCGCGACGAAATTGGCGGGAGAGAGTGCGGCCGTGATCTGCCGCATGTAGAAATTGGCCTTGTGCCGTGTATGCTCGTCGAGCCCGCCAGCGTCATTGACCATCTTTTCTGCCCACTGGGTCAAGACGACATAGGTCTGGCGGAGGAAATCGAAAAACGGATTGCGCTCCCAATCCTCGTCGGAGAAGCGTTTGTCTTTGGGCAGAGCATCGGCGACGGCCTGTTCCGGTGCGGCGAATCGCGCCAGCGACCGGCTCCAGACGACGAAGACTGCGTTGAGCAGGTGGGTCTGCGCTTCGAGCGTCCGTTTCGGGTCGGACATCCAGTATTCCGCCACCTTGCCCATGATCTTCACAAGCTCGGCCATCGGCTCGGAAACGGGATCAACGAAGTCTACTGCTTCTCGGGGCTTGAGCCAGACAGAGGCGGCCTTGCCGAGGTTTTCCAGTGCCTTGGCGGCGTTGATGGTGAGCGCCTGCGGATCCTTGATGATGTAGGGCTCGATCAGCTTCGGATCGAACGCGGCACTTGCTTCGGCTTCTTCCCGCGTCCTGTCCATGCCGTCCTCCCCAGGATTGTTCTGGCGTCTTTTGTATTTGCGTATCCTGCATGAAAACGACTACAAGTTCCAGCTGTTGGCGCATAGTCTTTCGATGAGGATCGACGGTTGCGCCCTTGAGGAATGTCAGTTTTCCGCGCAGATGCGGGCGGTCGGGGCCATGGTGCACAAGAAGTTCAGTCTCTCGGGTCATTCTCTGCAGGCGCTCGTCCTGGCCTTCGTCGCGCTCATGGCGGGCACGGGCTGCCAGTCTTCTGCGCCAGCGACGACGCAAGTCGCGGCGGTGCCGACAGCGCTGGAAGTCAATGTCGAGGATCCGGACAATCCGGACGCGCCACAAGCCCGCCCGACCTATGCCGACGGCTATCCGAATTTTGCCGGCTCGCTGAATGCCGCGAATGTCCAGTTGAGCAATGAAGAGGCGACCGCGCTGCAGGCCCAGTTGAGCTCGTTGGGTGCAGCCCGTCAGGCCGGCACGATCACCGAAGCGGCATATCAGGCAAGACTGGCTGAACTGCGCAATCTCGCAGCCCAGCACGGGCCCGAAACGCAGGCTCAGATCGCCAATTAAGGCTTGCGCTGGCGGCGTTTTTTTCGCAAAGCAACCGAAGCGTTTTTGACATAAAATTTCGTCGGCGATTCAGGCTTCGCGCCGGATTTGCGACAAAATTTCCTGCGAGCGCTCTGATTGGGATATCATCACGTGCATTCGGTTCTGCGGTTCGTTGCGGAGCGCGTGGTCACTGGGAAAACGAGCGCGCCTGCCGCGGTTATGATCCGCGCGGTTTCAGGGGTTGAAGATGGAAGAGTTTCACAAAGTCCGGCGGCTGCCGCCCTATGTTTTCGAACAGGTCAACCGTTTGAAGGCGAGCGCGCGAGCCGGTGGCGCCGACATCATCGATCTCGGCATGGGCAATCCCGATCTTCCGACCCCGCAGGCGATCGTCGACAAGCTTTGCGAAGTGGTCCAGGACCCGCGCACTCATCGTTATTCCTCCTCCAAGGGCATACCAGGCCTGCGCCGCGCCCAGGCGGCATACTACGCCCGTCGCTTCAATGTGAAGCTTAATCCCGATACGCAGGTCGTCGCGACGCTCGGCTCGAAGGAAGGCTTCGCCAATATGGCGCAGGCGATCACCGCGCCGGGTGATGTCATCCTCTGCCCGAACCCGACCTATCCGATCCATGCCTTCGGGTTCCTGATGACCGGCGGCGTCATCCGCTCGATCTCGATCGAGCCGGACGAGACCTTCTTCCCGCCGCTCGAGCGCGCCGTGAAGCACTCGATCCCGAAGCCGCTGGCGCTGATCATCAACTATCCGTCGAACCCGACGGCCCGAGTCGCGAGCCTCGACTTCTACAAGGACGTCATCGCTTTCGCGAAGAAGCATGACATCATCGTGCTCTCTGACCTTGCCTATTCGGAAATCTACTTCGACGGCAATCCGCCTCCATCAGTGCTTGAAGTGCCGGGCGCCATGGACTGCACCGTCGAATTCACCTCGATGTCGAAGACCTTCTCCATGCCTGGCTGGCGCATGGGCTTTGCGGTCGGCAACGAACGCCTGATCTCGGCGCTGACGCGCGTCAAGTCCTACCTGGACTACGGCGCGTTTACGCCGATCCAGGTGGCCGCGACCCACGCCCTGAATGGCGACGGCTCCGACATTGCGGAAGTCCGCAGCGTCTACCATCGCCGCCGCGACGTGATGGTCGAGAGCTTCGGCAAGGCTGGCTTCGAAGTGCCGCCGCCGGCAGCGACGATGTTTGCCTGGGCCAAGATCCCGGAAAAATTCCGTCATCTCGGTTCGCTGGAATTCTCCAAGCTGCTGGTGGAGAAGGCCGATGTGGCCGTTGCCCCTGGCATCGGCTTCGGTGAAATGGGCGACGAGTATGTCCGTCTCGCGCTCGTCGAGAACGAACACCGCATCCGCCAGGCCGCCCGCAACATCAAGAAGTTCCTGTCGACGGCCGACGAGACGATGCACAACGTGATTTCGCTCAACGCTCACCGTTGAGCCCCGCGTTGATCCAAAGGCGGTCCCGTCAGGACCGCCTCACTTCCTTTTCGATGACGTCAGGAATGCCTCATGGCGAATGCCCTTAAAATCGGCGTGGCGGGTCTCGGCACCGTCGGTGCCTCGCTTGTCCGTATCCTTCAGACCCGCGCCGATGCGCTTGCCGTTGCCTGCGGGCGCCCGATTACCGTGACGGCCGTCTCTGCCCGTGACGCATCGAAGGATCGCGGCATCCAGATGGACGGCATTGCCTGGTATACCGATCCGGTTGAGATGGCGAAGGAAGCCGATATCGAGGTCTTCGTGGAACTCGTTGGTGGCTCCGAAGGGGCAGCCGAAGACTCGGTCCGTGCAGCGCTTGGACGCGGTCTGCATGTCGTGACGGCCAACAAGGCGCTCCTGTCGCGTCACGGTGTGGAGCTGGCCAAGCTCGCCGAGGAAAAGGGTCGTCTTCTGAACTACGAGGCGGCGGTCGCCGGCGGCATTCCGGTCATCAAGACGCTTCGCGAATCGCTCACCGGCAACAGCTTTTCCCGCATCTACGGGATCATGAACGGTACCTGCAATTACATCCTGACGCGGATGGAACGCGAGGGCCTGTCCTTCGCCGACTGCTTGAAGGAAGCCCAGCGCCTCGGTTATGCCGAAGCTGATCCAAGCTTCGACATCGAGGGCAATGACACGGCTCACAAGCTGTCGATCCTGACGACGCTTGCCTTCGGCTGCGAAATCTCGGCCGACCAGATCTACCTCGAAGGCATCACCAATATCTCGATCGAGGATATCCATGCGGCTGCCGATCTCGGCTATCGCATCAAGCTTCTCGGTGTTGCCCAGAAGACCGAAAGCGGCATCGAGCAGCGCGTCCACCCGACGATGGTTCCGCTCGATTCGGTCATTGCTCAGGTCGACGGCGTTACCAATGCGGTGGCACTTGAATCGGACATTCTCGGCGAATTGCTGATGGTCGGCCCGGGCGCCGGTGGCAATGCGACGGCATCCGCCGTGCTCGGCGACATCACCGACATCGCAAAAAGCCGCCCCGGTGCCCAGGAAGTGCCCGTTCTCGGTCGCCCGGCCCATTTGCTTGAACCCTATCGCCAGGCCGAGATGCAGAGCCACGAAGGCGGATACTTCATCCGCCTGACCGTGCAGGACCGCACCGGTGTCTTCGCCAGCATTGCAACGAAGATGGCGGAGAACGCCATTTCGCTCGAATCGATCGTCCAGCATTCGAAGCAACCGGTAACGCCGGACCGTCCCCAGACGATCATCCTCGTGACCCACGCGACGATGGAAAGCGCCGTCCGCAAGGCCGTCGACGCAATCAAGCGCGAGGGCTACCTGATCGGCGAGCCGCAGGTGATTCGCATCGAGCGCCCCAAGACCTGAGTTCAAGAGTTGCCGTTCGAAGGCCAAGCCGGCCTCCGAACGGCATGGCATTGTCTGAAATGCCACTAATCTGATGATTTCGGCCCTGTCAAAACTTCCACTCTCGCCAAAAGTCTAATGCGGGCGTAGTCTGCGTCCACTGTCGAGATCTTGGGGAGGAGTTCGGCGATGGCACTGGGCGAGGGGCGTGCGCTTTGGGACGACGTGGGCAATGCCCCGCCGGCGCCGAGCCGAAACGATGAGTCTGCCATATATCAGGGCCAGGTTGAGCACGCAGGTTTGCGGGCCGCGCAGACGAAGTCCGGCTTGGGGCCGCTCTTGGCCTTCGCTGCTGTCATGGCAGTGCCATTCGCCCTGGTCGCCTGGCTGATGGCGTGATCCGGCTGCGACCGGGTTGAATGAGGCTTCCTGCCTCTGGTGATTTTTTTCGATCGGTATAGAACGGGGAAGGGCGGTTCCGCCGTCTAAGGTCCTGTTGCGCAGCCACACCCTCGGCCGCGCCCCGTAAAGAGCAAGAATGTCGACCGAACCGGTAGATCCCGTCATCCGCGCCTTTCTCGGCGTTGAGCAGTCAGCAAGTGGCCAGCGCTGGATGTCGCGCACGGACCAGGCCGGACAGAACAGGGCGCTGGCCATCAGCCAGCTCCACGGTATCCCCGAACTCGTCGCGCGCGTTCTGGCAGGCCGCGGCGTGGGCGTGGACGAGGCGCCGGCATTTCTCGACCCGACCATCCGCAGTCTGATGCCGGATCCCTCAAAGCTGACCGAGTGCGATGCGGCGGCGGCACGCATCTTCGGCGCGATCGACCGAAAGGAACGCGTCGCCATTTTCGGCGACTATGACGTCGACGGGGCTGCTTCTTCGGCCCTCATGGCGCGCTTCCTGCACCATTTCGGTGTAGAGGCCGAGATCTACATCCCGGACCGCATTTTTGAAGGCTATGGCCCCAATGCCGCCGCCATCGACCAACTGATCGAGCGCGGCGCCAATCTCCTGATTACCGTCGACTGCGGTTCGACCAGCATCGAAGCCCTGGGGGCTGCCGAGCGGCGCGGCGTCGATGTCGTCGTCATCGACCACCACCAGATGGGCCACGAGATGCCGGTCTGCCATGCTCTGGTTAATCCGAATCGCGAGGACGACCTTTCAGGGCAGGGCCATCTCTGTGCTGCCGGCGTCGTCTTCATGGTGCTGGTCGCGACCCTCCGCGTCCTGCGCGAGGCAGGCCATCCGCATGCGCGCTCGCTCGATCTGCTCGCCTGGCTCGACCTTGTGGCGCTGGCGACCGTCTGCGATGTCGTGCCGCTCAAGGGCCTCAATCGCGCCTATGTGACGAAGGGGCTGATCGCGGCTCGCCATCAGAACAATGCCGGGCTCGCGGCCCTGCTGCGGGTGGCGGGCATCGGTGGGCCTGTGACGCCCTATCATTTCGGATTTCTTCTCGGCCCCAGAATCAATGCAGGCGGCCGAATCGGCGATGCGGCACTCGGCAGCCGGCTGCTGACGCTGGACGATGCGAGTGAAGCAGACCAGATCGCCGCCAAGCTTGACGAGCTGAATCGCGAGCGCCAGGCGATGGAAGCGGTGATGCTCGCTGAGGCGGAAGCCGAGGCCATGGCCGAATATGGGACGGGTGAAAAAGCTTCTGTCATCGTGACCGCCAAGGAGCAGTGGCATCCGGGCATCGTCGGGCTGCTGGCGGCCCGCCTGAAGGAGAAGTTCAAACGCCCCGCGTTCGCGATTGCCTTCGATCCGCTCGGTAAGGGCACCGGTTCGGGCCGCTCCATCAATGGCTTCGACATGGGACGAATGGTGCGTGCAGCCGTGGACGAAGGGCTTCTGGTCAAGGGCGGTGGTCATGCCATGGCGGCCGGTCTGACGGTCGATCGCGCTAATCTCGGCCGGCTGCGCAGCTTCTTCGAGGAGCAGGCCTCCGCGCAGGTCTCGGCGCTGGCGGCAAACCAGACGCTGAAGATCGATGGCGCAATCGGCGCGTCTGGCGCGACGCTGGCGCTGGTTGACCAGCTGGAGGCCGCCGGTCCCTATGGCTCCGGTCATCCGCAGCCGATCTTTGCCGTGCCGTTGCACCGCCTGAGGGACGCCCGTCCCGTCGGCACCACCCATATCAAGATCACGCTCGAAGGCATGGACGGCAGTCGACTGGAGGGAATAGCATTCCGCGCCGCCGAAACCGATCTCGGCCATTTTCTGATGAACAATCGTGGCAACCAGGTGCATGTCGCAGGCACGTTAAGTGCTGACCATTGGCAGGGCAACAGGCGGGTGCAGTTCCGAGTCATGGACGCCGCCAAGGCGCCGTGAACGGGCTGATAGGCTAATCATGTAGGGGATCGAAGTGGCACGCCCTAGGGGAGTCGAACCCCTCTTCCCAGAATGAAAATCTGGTGTCCTAACCGATAGACGAAGGGCGCGTGCGCTTCGGTGGCGCCCTTATGACCGGAACTCGGCCGAAGCGCAAGCGCTCTTTCAGCCCGTGTGACGATTTTATCCACAGGCTTGGCGAGGGACGGTAACGTAAGGACAAACAAGCACTTGCGCATTTCTTGTCCACAGGTTCTGCAATGTCGGTGAGAGATCGAAGTGGCACGCCCTAGGGGAGTCGAACCCCTCTTCCCAGAATGAAAATCTGGTGTCCTAACCGATAGACGAAGGGCGCGTGCGCTTCGGTGGCGCCCTTATAGTCAGGCCTCCTGACGACCGCAAGCGGAAATTTGACGATCCGAAGTGGAAAAATTCTGAGCGGGTGAAACTGCGCAACGGCGGCGCAACTACGTGCGGTGATACACCGATCAAGAAGTTCACAATGTCTGGAAAAGAGAAACGAAGTGGCACGCCCTAGGGGAGTCGAACCCCTCTTCCCAGAATGAAAATCTGGTGTCCTAACCGATAGACGAAGGGCGCGTCTGCTTCGTGGCGCCCTTATAGTCAGGCTGTTTGAAGACCGCAAGCGGCATTTTCACCTTTCATGCAAAAAATGTGACAGGGGCCGCGAACGCCCCTGGAAATGCAGATAATCCCTGTCTTTGGAAGGACTTGGCGCCCGCGCCGCTTGCCGGCGAAATCAAGGCTCGACTGTCGTCGGCGGTGATTTCTTACCGCCCTTCAAGAGATCCGAAAAGGATGGCATCCATCCCTTCTTCTTCTTTGCGGCCTCGGCATCCGCCACCAGTTCCTCGGCAGAGAGCGGCTCGGCCGGATCGGCTTCCTCGACGGCACCCATGGCCTGCAACTGGTCTGGCGTCAGCTGAACTCGATCCGGCACCGAGCCGACGGGTTCGCGAAGTGCAAGCATCTTCCGTTTTGGACGGGGATCTGAGAGTTTCGTCAGGACCGGTTCTTCGCTGCCGACTGCTGCAGGCTCGGCGAGCGGAGCCTGAACTGCGGCTTCCGCGCGCGCCTGTTCCTCCAGTGCCCGCTGTTGCATCAGCATCTGCTGTTCGGCAGACGGGCTGAACAGGCTCTTGCTGACCGCATTGACACCAAGCGTCGGCATTTCGTTCGGCACGAGGCTGCCGCTCGGCACAGGTTCGCCGGCCGCCGCCTGGGCGTTAGCTGGCTCCATGGCCTGCACGGCTGCCGCCTGCTGCCTCTGGCCGGCAGAGAACAGGCTGTTGCTCCTGGGCGAGGCATTGGTCGGCTGCATGGTAAGGTCGCCGAGATCGGCGGCGGCCTGGGTGGCGGCCTGTCGGGGATCGCCTTGTGTCGCCTGTTGCTGCAGGGCGAGAACTTCCGGCGGCGGTTCGGCAATGTCGCTATAGGCGGCGGCCATCGGCACCGGCTTGCGCTTCAGGCGCGCAGGGTCCGTCTCGTTCTGGGACGGCATAGAGGCCGATGCGTCGGCAACCTGTCCCGAAACGGCACTCACATAGGGATCGCGGAACGCCTTCTTGCCGACAGACTTGCCGGACGCTTCTTCCGCGGGCGTGGCTTCTCCGAGCGAGAGCACTTCGTCCGCGCTCGTCTGGCAAGAGGCGAGCATCAGGCCGCTGGCGACGGCAAGAATGCCGAGGCTGGGTCTGCGAGCATGGGAATTGTTGGTCATGGCAGGTCTCCGTCATCGCTCCCATCGGGGAAGCAGGGAGGGCCGCCGTGGCGGCCCTCGTCTGATGCGGAGATTAGGTGCGCAAACTTGCGCGAGGCGGTGGTCTTACCAGGCGCCGGTGTTCGGCATCGAGGCCCAGGGCTCGGCTGGCGCCAGGTTTTCCCCCTTCTGCAGGATCTCGATCGAGATGCCATCCGGCGAGCGGACAAAGGCCATGTGGCCATCGCGCGGCGGACGGTTGATGGTGACGCCATTGTCCATCAGCTTCTGGCAGATCGCATAGATATCGTCGACCTCGTAGGCGAGGTGGCCGAAATTGCGGCCGCCCGTATAGTCTTCGGTATCCCAATTATAGGTGAGCTCCAGGCAGGGCGACATGTCGGCCTTCGCCTTGTCGAGATCCTTCTCGGCGGTCAAAAAGACCAGGGTGAAGCGGCCTTTCTCGTTTTCATAGCGGCGGATTTCGGTCAGGCCGAAAAGCTCGCAATAGAAGTGCAGGGAAGCCTCGAGATCCTTCACTCGGACCATGGTGTGTAGGTAGCGCATGGGTGTTCTCCTTTGACCCGGACGATATGGAACAGCCGTCAGCTTCGAGCAAGGCTGTGGTGCAAAAGCAATTGGTGAAATGTAAAACTAGGGCTTGCGCAGATCCGTTGACCAAATGTTAATCTGAATCTCAAGAATCAGTTAACTGAGCAATGTGACGCGTTTTCGAGGGGCTTGGGGAAATGACGGACAGGATGCCATCGAAAGGGCTCGGCGAGTTCGAAGAACTGTCCGGCGAAGCCGTAGATCTCATGGAGATCACCGGTATCGTGAAGTGGTTCGACGTCGCCAAGGGGTTCGGCTTCATCGTTCCGGACAACGGCATGCAGGATGTCCTCCTGCACGTGACCTGCCTGCGTCGCGACGGATACCAGACCATTCTCGAAGGCACGCGCATCGTGGCGCTCATCCAGAAGCGTGATCGCGGCTACCAGGCCTTCCGCATTCTGTCGATGGACCAGTCGACCGCGATCCATCCCTCGCAGATGCCGCCGGTCCGCACCCATGTCCAGGTCACGCCGACCAGCGGGCTTGAGCGCGCTCTGGTCAAGTGGTTCAACCGCACCAAGGGTTTCGGCTTCCTGACGCGCGGCGAGGGCACGGAAGACATCTTCGTCCACATGGAAACCCTGCGGCGGTTCGGTCTGACGGAACTGCGTCCGGGTCAGACGGTCCTCGTGCGCTTCGGACCTGGGGACAAGGGGCTGATGGCCGCCGAAATCCATCCGGATAATCCCGGCCCCGCAGCACGGGCGCATTGAGCCTATGGCCGGCATGTCAATTCTCCTGAGAAGCGCCCTTGCGGCGCTTTTCGTGTTTTTCGGTCCTGTCGCTTCGGCTTTGGGCGAGGTGACCTTCGAACGCGGTCAGCTCGCCTTTGAAACGAGCGCAGGCGAAACCATCACGATCGACGTGGAATGGGCCCTGACGGCCGAACAGCGGGCGAGGGGACTGATGGAACGGCCGCCGCTTCCCGATCGAACCGGCATGTTGTTCGATTTCGGTGATACCCGGATGGTCACCATGTGGATGGCCAGCACGCCATCCTCGCTGGACATGATCTTCATCGACGAGACCGGCCGCATCGTTCGCATCGCAGAGCGCACCACGCCCCTGTCCGAATCGATCGTGTCCTCCGGAGAACCGGTCCGCTACGCGCTGGAGATTCGCGGCGGTCATGCGGCCGAACTCGGGCTCGATACATCCGCGCGCCTGGTCTTGCCGCTCGATCTGCCGAAATGACGAAGCCGCCGCTCTCTCTCGCCTGAAAAATCAGTGTCGGTAAAACCGCTTTTTTACTGTTGCGGGGGCAGGGTGAACCGTGTATTCCGGCAACATTGCTGGAACGGAGTGTAGCGCAGCCTGGTAGCGCATCTGGTTTGGGACCAGAGGGTCGGGAGTTCGAATCTCTCCACTCCGACCAGCAATCAAAGACCGCCGGCTAAGGCGGTCGGGAAGTGTACGGCAGGCCTTGCCGTGAAGTCTTGGAGATGGATGAGACCCATGTCTGCAAAGATCTACCGTCCCGCGAAAACCGCCATGCAGTCCGGCAAGGCAAAGACCCATCTCTGGGTCCTGGAATTCGACCAGTCCGCGCCGCGCAAGATCGATCCGATGATGGGCTACACGACCTCCGGAGACACCCGGCAGCAGGTCAAGCTGACCTTCGAAACGCTTGAGCAGGCCGAGGCCTATGCCACGCGCGAGGGCATCGAGTATCGCGTGCTTCTGCCGAAGGAAGCCAAGCGCCAGGTCGTGTCCTACACCGACAACTTCCGCTACAATCGTCTGCAGCCCTGGACGCACTGAACCGGCTTCAACCGCTTTCTGCGGTCCTCAGACGGTCCCTTAGCTCAGCTGGATAGAGCAAGTGCCTTCTAAGCACTAGGTCGTAGGTTCGAGCCCTACAGGGATCGCCAACTATTTGAGAAACGTCCAGTAGGTAACAGGAGCATCCGTGGCTAACCACTGCCGGATGCCTTTGATATTTAAGAAATTTGGTCGGCCCTGAGGCCAAACCGGCTAGCGACAGCTCTAAATATCCCCCTCATCGTAGGGCTGTTGCTCGGGCTCGTAGTGGTGTCCCGATATGATCAAGCGAATTTCTTGGAGCTGGGATGTATTTCCCCACGCGGTGATCATACGTTGACTGCCTCCCCAGAAGTGAGCCCTTACGCCTGTCAAGTTGATGATGGCGAGTGCTTGCTCAGGATCAGCCGGTAGCGTCGTGTCCTGCAAATCGATCTGCATAGATTCAAGCATTTGTGGCCGGGAGCGCAGAGGGAAGGGCTTAAAAGAGTTGTTCGGGCGGCGGTTCTTTTTTTATGACCCCAAGCACTTTGATAATGGTCTCCGACTTTTCTATCAGCTCGCCCGCCTCGTCGTACTTGTGATCGTGGCGAACCCGCACTCGGAGGGCGTCACCTGGGCTTAGTGGGTGATGTCCCCGATAGAACTCGTCGAGCCATTCCTGGTCCTTTATGGCTGAGCTGAAATTCTTCTTGCCATGCCGGAACTGCCACTGACTTTTTCCCAGCATGTCTGGCTTTCGGATGACCAGTACTATGTCGACGGTATTCGAGAGTTCCTGGGCGGTTCGCAGGTCTCCCATTCGTTCGGAAGGCAGCCACGTTTCCTGCAGGTTGACAACGTACTGCGTCTTGTCGAGGGTGATCGTTAGGCCTTCTCCCGGCAGAAATTTTCCCTTTGCACGTTGAACTGCATCCAGACTCTGCGCCAAGCGGACCGGATTAATAGGTGCATATCCGGGGACGTGGCGGAAATCTGCTTGCTTGGCCAAAGCTTCAATCTGCGCAGTCAGGTCCTCGATCCCTGCAGGCTGATCTTCAGCTAGTTCCCGATCGAGCCACCGCAGTGTGATGTACTTGGCTTTAACCAGATATTGCCCGACCAAGGGCTTCCAGTCGAGATCCTTAAGGGCCTGGTCATCGAGCTGCTTGAGCACGTTCTTTAAGAAGATTTTCAGGCTAGACTTTTGTACGTCCTCAAGGATCAAACTCGTGGATATCTCCGAATCCACGGTGGCTACCAAAACGTTGTCAATATCTTCCAGTGCGCGGATAAGCTCGGCTGCGATTTCGAAAACTCTCGCGGACGAACTCTCGTTTTCTCTGAAGTCAATCTTCAGCTCGATATCACTGTCTGGCGCCGGCATCGCCCCCCCTAGCCCAATCTCCATACCCTGCATATTTTCAATCCTAGGCTGAAGCGGTTAACGGCACGTGCATCATACCGATACGCTACCATAGAGGCAGCCATGGGGCGACGGGGGTGATGCCTCGCGAGACCCGTACAGTCAAGGGTCACACCTCAACAGGCTTGCAGGTGCAACCAGGCCTAGAATTTCCTTCAATGTTTTTATAGGGCATGAGGATGCGACCAACGACCAAGGCCAAGTATTTGAGATAGCTCGACAGTTCGAGCCCTACAGGGATCGCCATCCTCTGCCACGATGCATGACGACTAGCCGGACCGCCGAGCTTCCTTCTTCCTGCGCTTAAACGACCTGTGCAGAATCAAAACAGCGCGACGTTTTTTCATCCTTGCCAACCTTTCGGAAACCCTTGAACGTCATGATGCGCTCACGAGAGGTTAACCATGTCCAGTCGCACCGCTTCTTCCCGCCGCGCGCCCGCCAAACGTCGCAAGTCGAGCCGTTCTTCCGCAGGTCAGGGCATGACATCCTGGCTCGCCATCCTAGCGGTGGTTGCCGGCGGTATCGCGCTCTATGACAACAGGGCCACCGTCCTCAAGGAACTGTCACCTTGGCTGTCGAAGGAGCGATCCGTGGCGGCCAGCCCGGCGCCGAAACCGGACGCGACCCGGGAAAAGCAGTCACAGCCCAAGACGCAATCGACTGCCGCGAAGGGGCCTGTACCACCAGCCTCAGTCGGTGTGACAAAGGCGGCGGTGCCTGCGTCACGGCCTGCCGTGGCTTCGACCGAGACGGCGGCACTGACGGGTGAGAACTTCTCTGGAAAGTTCTATTTCTGCGGCACCTCCGGGCTCGACAACTGCGTCATGAGTGGCGACACCTTCTGGTATCGCAAGACGAAGATCGTGCTGGCGGATATTGCCGCCCCGCGCACCGATGGCGCCGCCTGCCAGCAGGAACGCGACCGGGGCTTCGCCGCCAAGGTGCGGCTCAAGGATCTCTTGAGTTCCGGCCGATTCGATCTCGAAACGCTCAAGGTGCAAGCAACAGGCGCCGCAGCCGGGGTCTTGCGCGTGGCGACCCGCGACGGACGCTCACTGGGCTCCATACTCGTCTCGGAAGGTTTGGCCAAGCCGCGCATGGCGCGTCAGCAGAGCTGGTGCCCCTGACGGCAGCTGATGTCTTGCCCTCAATGCAGAAGAGCCCGCCGCGGTGTCGCGGCGGGCTCTTCTGTTTTGTGCCTGACAGGCAGATCAGTGCAGGATCTGGCTGAGGAACAGCCTGGTGCGCTCATGCTGCGGATTGTCGAAGAACTCGGCCGGCGAATTCTGCTCAACGATCTGACCCTGGTCCATGAAGATCACGCGGTCGGCAACCTGACGAGCGAAGCCCATTTCATGGGTGACGCAGATCATCGTCATGCCTTCTTCGGCAAGACCGACCATGGTGTCGAGCACTTCCTTGACCATCTCAGGGTCGAGCGCCGAGGTCGGCTCGTCGAACAGCATGATCTTCGGCTTCATGCAGAGCGCACGAGCGATTGCCACGCGCTGCTGCTGACCACCGGAGAGCTGACCGGGATATTTGTTGGCCTGTTCCGGGATCTTGACGCGCTTCAGGAAGTGCATCGCAATTTCCTCGGCATCCTTCTTCGGCATCTTGCGCACCCAGATCGGGGCCAGCGTGCAGTTTTCGAGGATGGTCAAGTGCGGGAACAGGTTGAAGTGCTGGAACACCATCCCGACTTCACGCCGAACTTCGTCGATCTTCTTCAGGTCGTTGGTCAGTTCGATGTTGTCGACCAGGATATTGCCCGTCTGGTGTTCCTCGAGTCGATTGATGCAGCGGATCATCGTCGATTTGCCGGATCCGGATGGTCCGGCCACGACGATGCGTTCGCCCTTCATCACCTTGAGGTTGATGTCTCGCAGCACGTGGAAATCCCCGTACCACTTGTTCATGTTGATCAGTTCGACCGCCACATCGGTGCCCGACACGGTCTTTTTAGCGGAATTGGCTTCAGCCATTGTTTTTTCCCCTTGTCCTTATCGCTTGTGGCCGGTGTCGAGGTGCCGCTCCATGAAGGCGGAGTAGCGCGACATGCCGAAGCAGAAGATCCAGAATACGAAGCCAGCGAAGATCAGACCCGTGAGCGGTGTCACAGGTGTGGCCCAGGTGGCATCGGTGAAGTTGAGACGGACGATGCCCAGGAGGTCGAACATGCCGATGATCGACACGAGCGAGGTATCCTTGAACAGACCGATGAAGGTATTGACGATGCCCGGGATCACCAGCTTGATCGCCTGCGGCAGGATGATCAGGCGTGTCTTCTGCCAGTAGGAGAGGCCGAGCGAGTCTGCGCCCTCATACTGACCCTTCGGGATCGCCTGCAGGCCGCCGCGCACCACTTCCGCCATGTAGGCAGAGGCAAACAACGACACGCCGACCAGCGCACGTAGGAAGTTGTCGATCGTCCAGCCCGTCGGCATGAAGAGCGGCAGCATCACATTGGCCATGAAGAGCACGGTGATCAGCGGCACGCCGCGCACCACTTCAATGAAGACGACGCAGATCATCTTGATGACAGGCATGTCCGAACGGCGGCCAAGTGCCAGCAGGATGCCGAGTGGCAACGAGACGGCGATGCCCACGAAGGACAGGATCAGCGTTACCATCAGGCCGCCCCAGAGCGGGGTTTCGACTTCTGTGAGGCCGAACCCGCCATGCAGCAGGAAGAAGGCGACGACCGGGAAGACGATGAACAGCAGAGCGGCGTTAAGGCCCTTGCGCGGCGCCTTGGGGATCAGCATCGGCACCAGAAGTGCGATGAACGCCACGCCGACGAGAATGACGCGCCAGCGTTCCTCAAGCGGGTATCGCCCGAAGATGAACTGCGAGAAGCGGCTCTCGACGAAGGCCCAGCAAGCGCCTTTCCAACCGTCAGGCTGGGTGCCGCCCTGGGCGATTGTCGCGCAGACAGAGCGATCGGCACCGAACCACGCAGCGTCAAGGAACAGGAAATTGATGGCCCCGGGCAGGATCATAGCCAGTACGGCGAGCCCGATGATGGTCAGAATGACATCCTTCGGGGTTGCCAGAAGATTCTTTCGAATCCAGCCGACGATGCTCGCTTCCGAGGTCGGCGGGGGCAGCGGAGCCAGCATTTCCTGGCGGACATAAGTGACTTCATATGCCATGATCAACGCTCCACCAGGGCCATTCTTGCATTGAACCAGTTCATGAAGAGCGAGGTCACAATGCTGATGGAGAGATAGACCACGAGCCAGATCGACACGATCTCGATCGCCTGTCCGGTCTGGTTGAGAGTGGTCCCGCCCGTCGAGACCAGCTCTGGGAAGCCGACGGCGACGCCCAGAGACGAGTTCTTCGTCAGGTTAAGGTACTGGCTGGTGAGTGGCGGAATGATGATGCGCATCGCCTGCGGTACGATCACGAGACGCGTTGTGGTCGAGGGCTGCAGACCAAGAGCTGAGGCGGCTTCCGTCTGGCCTTTCGACACGCCCTTGATGCCGGCGCGGATGATTTCCGCGATGAAGGCAGCCGTGTAGAATGACAGCGCGAGATAAAGCGCGACGAATTCCGGAGCGATGACGGCGCCGCCGGACATGTTGAAGCGGCTTGCGACGGGATAGTCGAACGTCAATGGCGAGCCGGCCGCCAGGAAGGCGAGAACCGGCAGGCCGACGATCAGGCCAAGGCCAACCCAGCCGGTCGGGAAGATCTGCCCGGTCCGCATCTGCCGCGCCTTGGCAAAGCGCGCGATGACGATGGTCAGGATGATGCCGACGAGCAAGGCGATCGGGATCATGCTGGCCCCATCACCCCAGATCGGCTTCGGGAAGGCGAGACCACGATTGTTGAGGAAGGTTGAGAACGGCAGCTCGAGCGAGTCACGCGGCTGCGGCAGGGTCGAAAGCACGCCCGAATACCAGAAGAAGATGACGAGCAGCGGCGGCAGGTTGCGGAAGGCCTCCACATAGACGGTGCAGAGCTTGGCAATCAGCCAGTTCCGCGACAGGCGGCCGACACCAATGAGAAAGCCGATTACGGTCGCGGTAATGATACCGGTTGCGGCGATCAACAGGGTGTTGAGCAGACCAACGAGAATTGCTCTGCCATACGTCGAATCTGACGAGTAGTCGATCAGGCTCTGCCCGATATCGAAACCGGCGCGGCCGTTCAGGAAGTCATAGCCCGTAGCCGTGTTGCTGCGGGCCAGGTTTGCGATGGTGTTGTTTGCAATGGTCCAGACGATAAACGTCATGACGGCGATCGTAGCGACCTGAAAGAAGATCGATCTTACTTTCGGATCGTAGATCAGCGAGCCAAAGCTCCGCCCTTCGGCGGGCAAACTGGTGGCGTGATCTGTCATGCTGTGCCAAATCCCCGAGGCTTCTGTGAGCCTTAAATGTTATTGTTTTTCGAGACAGCCGGCATTCTCTGATGTCGCCGCTGACCGCAGCGCTCGTACCGGTCTGAACACGTAGTCCCGATAAGCGCGAGGCGGCTTTCGCCGCCTCGCAAAGTCCAGCCTGATCTTAGCGGATCGGCGGTGCGTACTGCAGACCACCGTTGGTCCACAGGGCGTTCACGCCGCGCTCGATCTTGAGCGGGGTGCTGGCGCCGATGTTGCGCTCAAAGACTTCGCCGTAGTTACCGACGCCCTTGATGATGTTGTAGGCCCAGTCATTGGTGAGGCCGAGGTCAGTACCGATCTTGGTGTCGGCTTCGGCACCGAGGAAGCGCATGATGTCAGGGTTGGTAGAAGTCGACTTGATTTCGTCGACATTGGCCTGGGTGATGCCGAATTCTTCAGCCTGTACCAGGGCGTAGTGGGTCCACGAAACGATATCGAACCACTGGTCGTCACCCTGACGAACGGCCGGGCCAAGCGGCTCCTTCGAGATGATTTCCGGCAGAATGACGTGATCGTCCGGGTTGGTGAGCGTCAGACGCAGCGAGTACAGGCCCGACTGGTCGGTCGTGTAGACGTCGCAACGGCCGGCCTGGTAGGCAGCGTTGACTTCTTCCAGCTTTTCGAAAACGACCGGCTTGTACTCGAGGTTGTTGGCCTTGAAGTAGTCGGCGAGGTTGAGTTCGGTCGTGGTGCCGGACTGAACGCAGACGGCAGCGCCCGAGAGTTCGAGAGCAGACTTGACGTTCAGGCCCTTGGTGACCATGAAGCCCTGGCCGTCATAGTAGTTGACGGTGCGGAAGTTGAAGCCGAGCGCGGTGTCGCGGCTGATAGTCCAGGTGGTGTTGCGTGCGAGCATGTCGACTTCGCCAGACTGTAGCGCCGTGAAGCGGCTCTGGGCGGTGGTCGGCGTGTACTTGACCTTGGTGGCGTCACCAAAGACGGCAGCAGCAACGGCCTTGCAGTAATCGACGTCGAAGCCGGTCCAGTTGCCAGCAGCATCCGGCGAAGCAAAGCCGGCAAGACCCGTGTTCACGCCGCACTGGACGAAACCCTTGGCCTTCACGTCATCAAGCGTCGCGGCAGAAGCTGCAGACGCGCCAAAACCCAGGACCGCAGCGCCAATGGCAGCTGACAGGAACTTGTTGTTCATTTTTCCCAACCTTTTTTCTCTTGTTGTATGCCAGCGACGGCCACCAGCCGAATTCAGCAGCGTACGTCGGCCCGCAGCCTCCCGGTGCGAGCCTTCATATTCCATTCGTAAATTCATGCAGGGTCAAGTCTTTATGCCGCAGAACGGCCACAAAAGCGCGAATTTACCAAATTCGCCCTCCAAATAGGCAAAAATGTGTGGTTTTTAGCCTGAAGTGATGAAAATCTCGCCTTTTTGACTGTTCTGATATGCTCGAACTGCAAGACTTGCGCCGCGGATCACAGAATTGTGCAACTTGACCACTCTTCAATGAGGCGCGAAAACCACCGGAACCGAGCCTGAGGAATCGTCAATCCATGAGCAAATCCAAAGACTGGCTGGCGTCTGCCGGCACCGACACGAGACTGTGCCATATCGGCTATGATCCGGCCGACTACCACGGCTTCGTCAATCCACCGGTCGTGCATGCCTCGACAGTCCTCTTTCCCAATGCGCGGGCCATGGAAACGCGCACGCAACCCTACACATACGGCACGCGAGGCACGCCGACGACGGATGCTCTGTGTCGTGCGATTGACGAGCTGGAGGGATCGGCCGGAACGATCCTGGTGCCGTCGGGTCTTGCCGCGATCACGGTGCCATTTCTCGCATTTCTGTCGGCCGGCGACCATGCGCTGATCGTTGATTCCGTCTATTCGCCCTGCCGCCATTTCTGCGACACGATGCTGACACGCCTCGGTGTCGAGGTGGAGTATTACGATCCCGAGATCGGATCGGAAATCGAACGTCTTATCCGACCGAACACCAAGCTCGTGCACACCGAAGCGCCGGGCTCCAACACCATGGAAATGCAGGATATCAGGGCGATTTCCGACGCGGCGCACAAGCATGGTTGCGTGGTTACGATCGACAACACCTGGGCGACGCCGCTCTATTTCCGCGCCCTGGATTTCGGCGCCGACATCTCCATCCACGCCGCCACCAAATATCCATCGGGCCATTCCGATATCCTGATGGGGACCGTTTCCGCCAATGCCAAGCACTGGCCGGTGCTGAAAGAGGCGAACATCACGCTCGGCATCTGCGGCGCCCCTGATGACAGCTATCAGATCCTGCGCGGCCTGCGTACGATGGGTCTGCGTCTGGAGCACCACTACAAGAGTGCTTTTTCGGTCGCGCGCTGGCTGGAAGGTCGAGACGACGCCGGGCAGGTCCTGCATCCGGCGCTCGAAAGCTTTCCCGGTCACGCCATCTGGAAGCGCGATTTCAAGGGCGCGAGCGGCGTCTTCTCCTTCGTTCTTCCGGCAGCCTCCAAAGACAAGATCAAGCCGAAGGCGCATGCCTTCCTCGATGCCCTGCAGCTTTTCGGCCTGGGCTGGTCCTGGGGCGGCTACGAGAGTCTCGCGGTTCTCGTCAATCTCGAAGACCGCAAGATCCGCAAGGGTCCGACCGACGGCGCCGTGATCAGGCTCCAGATCGGCCTCGAGAATGTCGAGGACATCTGCGCTGATCTCGAGCGTGGATTTGCAGCGGCAGCGTCTGTCTGACGCCTAAACCGTTCAGCCGTCGATCCGATGGCCGTAGAGCCAGTCCAGGTCGGCGGCGAGCGTCTCGGGAGAGCGCAGCGACAAAACGATGTCGCGTCCGAGGCGGAATGGTCCGCGTGCATGGTAGGCGAAGCGGTTGAAGTCGCCGCGTGCCTTGACCCGGGCAGTGCGCGCCTTGCGTTCGCTCGTAAAGGCGGCAAGAGCCGAGGGCAGGGGTGACCGCGCGACATGGGCTGCCAGCGCAAAGGCATCTTCTATGGCCATGGCCGCTCCTTGCGCGGAAAAAGGCATCATTGCATGCGCCGCATCCCCGATCAGGATCGTATCGCGCCCATTGTGCCAGTTGCCGTCGGAAGCCTGATACAGCGGCCAGAAGGTTGGTCGCTCCGCGCCGGCCAGAATGGTTCTGATGTCGCGATGCCAGCCTGAAAACTGTTCGAGCAGCATTGCGCGTCGCGCCGCATCCGCATCGATGGCCCAGCTTTCGTCGCTCCTCGTGCCTGCTGCAATGGCAACCAGATTGAAGCCCTCGATCTCGTTCAGTGGATAGCTGACGAGATGCGCCTTGGCGCCGAGGTAGGCAGTCACACCCGTCCGGGACAGAAAGCCCGGCGCCGCAGCCCGGCTGATGGTGAAGCGCCAGGCGATGTTGCCGGAAAAGCTGACGCTCGGCGCGCCGACGATCGCATCGCGGGCGACCGACCAAGCGCCGTCGGCGCCGATGACCAGATCGGGTTTGCGATGGGTGATCGAGGCGAGGGCATCGCCCCCAACGCCCTGTACCCGATGGCCGAGATGCAGCCGGCAGAGCGGTTGGTTGAGTACCGCGCGCAGAAGGCCTTGCTGAAGGGTCGAACGGTGCAGAACGCCGTAAGGATGACCCCAGCGCTTCCTGGCGAATTGACCGGCGGGTACAGATGCCAGCGGGCGCAGGTCCCTGCCTGAAACCAGGCTGATCGCCGTTGGCTCCAACCAGTGACGTTCGAGTTCTCCGAGCACGCCAAGCGCGTCGAGGACGCGGGTCGCATTGGGCGATAGCTGGAGCCCGGCGCCGACTTCTCCGAGTTGCGGTGCCTGCTCGATGATATCAGACGAAATGCCCTTCGCGGCAAGCGACAGGGCAGTAGTCAGCCCCGCCACCCCGGCTCCGACGATGGCGGCGTGCTTGATGGACATGAAATCTATGCCGATCGTGACGCCGCGGTCACGCCGCCTTGATGTGGAAGACGCAGCCCGGCGGGTTGGTCTGCTCGGCCTTCAGGCTCGGATTGTAGCGGTAGAGCGTCGAGCAGTAGGAGCATACCTTTTCGTTGTCATGTCCCATGTCGATGAAGATATGCGGATGGTCGTAAGGCACGGAGGCGCCGGTGCACATGAATTCCTTCACGCCGACTTCGATCACGCGGTGACCGCCGTCGTTCTGAAAATGGGGAATGGTGTGGCCGGCCATGACTTGCTCCGAATGCTGTGCGAATTTGCGCGGACATTAGCGCCGTCATCGCCAAATGTGTAGAGCCGGGGGGATGCAAAAGTCACAGAAAATCTGCCTGCGGCAATTGATGTCACCGTATCCATGGCTATGGTTGCCGGCCCGTGCTCACAAGGACTGATCGATGAATCTCGACGCGCCGCCGTTTTCCAGCTTCCGCAATGATGGCCTAGACCTCGCCTATTTCGACGATGGCGATCCGGCAGGCGATCCGGTGCTGCTGATTCACGGCTTTGCCTCCTCGGCAAGCGTCAATTGGGTCTATCCCGGCTGGCTGCGGACGCTGGGCGATGCCGGCTACCGGGTGATCGCCATCGACAATCGCGGCCACGGCGCAAGCGCCAAGCCGCATGAGCCGGAAGCCTACCACCCGACCTCCATGGCCGCTGATGCCGCAGCGTTGCTCAACCATCTCGGGATCGCCGATGCCCATGTGATGGGCTATTCCATGGGCGCCCGGATTTCCGCCTTCCTTGCCATCGAACACCCCGACCGGGTTCGTTCGCTGGTCTTCGGCGGGCTCGGTATCGGCATGTGCGACGGTGTGGGCGACTGGGATCCGATCGCTGACGCACTGCTTGCACCTTCGCTCGATGACGTCTCCCACGAGCGGGGCCGTATGTTCCGCGCCTTTGCGGACCAGACGAAGTCAGACCGTCTGGCGCTTGCCGCCTGCATTCGCACCTCGCGCGACCTGGTGCGCCGGGAGGATATCGCCAGGGTCGAGATCCCGACCCTGATCGGCGTGGGTACCAAAGATGACATTGCCGGATCCCCGCATGAACTGGCCGAACTCATGCCGCGGGCCGTGGCGCTCGATATCCCCAATCGCGACCATATGCTGGCAGTCGGTGATCGGGTGTTCAAGAAGGCGGCTCTCGACTTCTATTCGGAATTGGCCGGAAACTGACGCTCAGCGGCCGGTGAAAACAGGCCGCCGGCGTTCGGCAAAGGCTAAGCGGCCCTCGCGATAGTCCGCGCTTTCGAAGGTCGAGGCGCCGATGATCTCGGCTTCTCGCAGCATGTCATCGTCGGCCTGTTCGACGGCGCGCAGGGCGAGTTTCGACGCGCGCAGCGACAAGGGCGCATTCGCGGCAATCGTGTCGGCCAGCATTTTTACGCGCTGCTCCAGTTCGTCGGGCTCGGTGACTTCAGACAGGAAACCGCAGCCGAGAAGGTCTGGCGCCTTCATGGCGGCGCCGGTGTAAAGCGCGCGCCGTGCCATCTGGCTTCCGAGGCCACGCACGAAATCCTGGACGGCATCGGCCGGATAGGCAAGGCCGAGACGCGCGGCAGGGACCGCAAACACCGCATCGGATGCCGCAATCCTCAAGTCGGCCGCCGCCGCCAGACCGAAGCCGCCGCCATAGCAGACACCCCTGATCGCCGCGATTATGGGAACCGGCGCTTCCCGGATGGCTGCAAAGGCGCGGCTGTTCGAGGCCTCATAGACGCGCGCGGTCTGAGCATCCTTGCGTAATTCGGTAAATTCCGAAATGTCTGCTCCGGCGCTGAAGTCTGCGGTGCCGGCCCCGGAAATCACGATCACGCGTGCCTCCGCCTCGACATGCAGCCAATGAATGGCCTCGGGGATGGCCCGCCACATGGCCGCCGTCACGGCATTCTTGCGTTGCGGATTGTCGAGGACCAACAGCCCCGTTCCGGCCTCACGGGAAGCTTTGATAAAGCCATTGGCGAAGCTGATCGACTGTTTCATGCGGCCCCCATTTGAGTTCATCAGGTCTTGGACTATATAATGCGTCTCTACGACGAATGAGGAGACCGGCAATGGTCGCACACAACGACGTCCTCAAGACCGAGACTGTCAAGTCCATGGATCCGATCTGGGACAGCCTGCGGCATGAAGCCCGTGTGGCGGCCGATCGCGATCCGATGCTGGCGGCCTTCTTCCACTCGACGGTGCTCAGCCACCGCTCGCTGGAGGATTGTGTGATCTACCGGATCTGCGAACGGCTCGATCACTCCGACGTACCTGCGATCGTGTTGCGCCAGGCCTTCGAGGCGATGATGGCCGACTGGCCGGAATGGACCGGTATTCTCCGCGTCGACATCCAGGCCGTCTACGACCGCGATCCGGCCTGCACGAGGTTCCTCGAGCCGGTGCTCTATTTCAAGGGCTTCCATGCGATCCAGACCCATCGTCTGGCCCATTGGCTGTGGAACAATGGCCGCAAGGACTTTGCGCTATATCTGCAGAGCCGCTCGTCCAACATGTTCCAGACCGACATCAACCCGGCCGCACGGATCGGCAAGGGCATCTTCCTCGACCATGCCACTGGTCTCGTCGTTGGCGAAACCGCACGCATCGGAGACAATGTTTCCATCCTCCACGGCGTTACCCTCGGCGGTACCGGCAAGGAAGGTGCGGATCGCCATCCCAAGATCGGTGACGGCGTGATGATCGGGGCGGGTGCCAAGGTTCTCGGCAATATCGAGGTTGGCAGTTGCTCGCGCATCGCTGCAGGATCCGTCGTTCTAAAGCCCGTGCCGAAATGCACAACAGTCGCCGGCGTACCCGCACGCGTGGTCGGGGAGGCGGGTTGTGCCGAGCCGGCGCGCTCAATGGACCAGATGATCGCCTCGGACGACTGACCGCACGAGAACGTGAACGGCAAGGTTTGCCCGGGTTCCCTGGGGCAAACTTCACTTCGCGTCTTTACAGGTCCGGAATGCCCGTGCGACAAGCGCGCACCCAAGAAACAGTCCACGGAGACGCAGTGTGAAACCCGAAGAACTGAAGAAGCTCGACGCCTATTTCAAGCGCACCTTCAACCCGACGATGAGTGTGAAGGCCCGTCCGCGCAAGGACGATTCCGCTGAGGTGTATGTCGGTGACGAGTTTCTCGGCGTTGTCTTCAAGGACGACGAAGACGGTGATCTCTCCTACAATTTCTCCATGGCGATCCTCGACGTCGATTTGACGTAACTCGCTTCTGTCGCCACAATAGGCGGCGAGGTTTGATCGCATGATCGCAAAGCAGGGGGCTGTACCAAGGCGTACAGGCCCCTTTTTCTTATCCGGCTTACAATTGACGATTGTTGTGCGGTGCACAAATTCACTTGACCGTTTTTGTGCGGATGCTATCTTCGGGCTATCTGATATGCCGACAGAAGGAGGATGCTCGCATGTTCAACATCGATGACGCCAGCAAGAAGAGCAGGGAAGCCATGGAAACCATGATGAAGAACTATTCGGAGGTGACCAAGAGTTTTCAAGCGATTGCGACCGAAGCGACCGACTATTCCAAGAAGTCGTTCCAGGACATGGCATCCTACATGGAAGCCTTGACATCGGTGAAGAGCGTTGAGGCAGCTTTCGAGCTCCAGACCTCCTTCATGAAGTCCTCCTATGAGAGCTTCGTTGCCGAAGCGACCAAGATGGGCGAAATGTATGCCGACCTCGCCAAGATCGCTTACAAGCCCTACGAGGGTGTTGTCGGCAAGGCCATGGCGCCCATGTCCACCGCCGCCTGATCGAAGCTTGCGCGTAACATTCGAGACCGGCCGTGCCCCGCACGGCCGGTCTTGTCATTTGTGGCTGCTGGTATAACCTAATTCTTCAATTTCCTCGCATTTCCGGGCTTCGTGACAAATTGTCGTCATGGCAGCCTGGGGGGCTTAAAATCACCGCATAATGAACTACCTTACTGTGCTGAGTGTTCGTCCGCACCGATGTGTAACGGCAAACCGGCCGGACAACGGAGAATGAACTGAAATGACTGCCAAGCCGGTCTTCATGCAGAGCCAGGGTGACGGGGATAATGCCAATCGCGGCACCTCGGTGATCACTCGCACCAAGCCGAAGACGAAGAAGCCGAATCTGTATCGCGTCCTGCTTCTGAATGACGACTACACCCCGATGGAATTCGTGATCCACATCCTGGAGCGCTTTTTCCAAAAGGACAGGGAAGCCGCCACCCGCATCATGCTGCACGTCCACAATCATGGTGTCGGGGAATGTGGTGTCTTCACCTACGAAGTCGCCGAAACCAAAGTCTCACAGGTTATGGATTTCGCCAGGCAACATGAACATCCGCTTCAATGCGTCATGGAAAAGAAGTGAGGATCAGACGTGCCAACATTTTCACCCAGCCTCGAAAAAGCGCTGCATCAGGCCCTGACCTACGCCAACGAGCGTCACCATGAATATGCGACGCTGGAGCACCTGCTGCTCGCTCTGATCGACGACGCCGATGCCGCCGCCGTCATGGGGGCCTGCAACGTCAACCTCGATGCCTTGCGCAAGACCGTCGCCGATTTCGTCGACAACGATCTCGCCAATCTCATTACCGGCTATGACGAGGATTCGAAGCCGACTTCGAGCTTTCAACGCGTCATCCAGCGGGCCGTGATCCATGTCCAGTCCTCGGGTCGCGAGGAAGTGACCGGCGCCAATGTGCTCGTTGCGATCTTCGCCGAGCGCGAGAGCAATGCTGCGTATTTCCTGCAGGAACAGGAAATGACCCGCTACGATGCGGTCAACTACATCTCCCATGGGATCGGCAAGCGTCCGGGCGCATCGCAGGTGCGCAGCCCGCGCGGTTCGGATGATGGTGAGCCCGAGGCCAAGCCGGGCCGCGAGCCGGATGAAGCCTCCGCCAAGGGCAAGCAGGAGGCCCTGAAGGCCTACTGCGTCAACCTCAACGAAAAGGCCAAGACGGGCCGCATCGATCCGCTGATCGGTCGCCATGACGAGGTCAACCGGACGATCCAGGTCCTGTGCCGTCGTTCGAAGAATAACCCGCTTTACGTGGGTGATCCAGGCGTCGGCAAGACCGCGATCGCCGAAGGCCTCGCCAAGCGCATCGTCGAGGGCAAGGTGCCGGAAGCGCTTGCAGACGCAACCATTTTCTCGCTCGACATGGGCACGCTGCTTGCTGGCACCCGCTATCGCGGTGACTTCGAGGAGCGTTTGAAGCAGGTGGTCAAGGAACTCGAGGACTATCCGGGTGCCGTGTTGTTCATCGACGAGATCCATACGGTGATCGGCGCTGGCGCGACCTCTGGCGGCGCAATGGACGCGTCGAACCTCTTGAAGCCGGCGCTCTCGTCCGGTGCGATCCGCTGCATCGGTTCGACCACTTACAAGGAGTATCGCCAGTTCTTCGAAAAGGACCGGGCGCTGGTCCGCCGCTTCCAGAAAATCGATGTTAATGAACCGTCGATCGATGATGCGATCGAAATCATGAAGGGCCTGAAGCCCTATTTCGAGGAGTATCACAAGCTTCGTTATACCAACGAGGCGATCAAGTCGGCTGTCGAGCTTTCGGCCCGCTACATCTCCGACCGCAAGCTGCCCGACAAGGCGATCGACGTGATCGACGAGACGGGTGCGGCCCAGATGCTGTTGCCGGCCTCGCGTCGCCGCAAGCTGATCACCGAGAGGGAGATCGAAGCGACAATCGCGACCATGGCACGCATTCCCCCCAAAACGGTGTCCAAGGACGACGAGATGGTGCTCGCCAATCTCGAAAAGGAACTGCGGTCCGTCGTCTACGGTCAGGACAAGGCAATCGAAGCCCTTTCCACCTCGATCAAGCTTGCCCGTGCCGGCCTGCGCGAACCGAACAAGCCGATCGGCTCCTACGTCTTCTCCGGGCCGACGGGCGTCGGCAAGACGGAAGTGGCAAAGCAGCTGGCGTCGTCGCTGGGTGTCGAACTCCTGCGCTTCGACATGTCGGAATACATGGAGCGGCACACGGTTTCGCGTCTGCTCGGTGCGCCTCCCGGCTATGTCGGCTTCGACCAGGGCGGTCTGCTGACCGATGGCGTCGACCAGCATCCGCATTCGGTCGTTCTGCTCGATGAAATCGAAAAGGCGCATCCGGATATCTACAATATCCTGCTGCAGGTCATGGACCATGGCCAGCTGACCGATCACAACGGCAAGAAGATCGACTTCCGCAACGTCATCCTGATCATGACGACCAATGCGGGCGCGTCGGAAATGGCGAAGTCGGCGATCGGCTTCGGCTCTTCGAAGCGTACCGGCGAAGACGAGGAGGCGCTCAACCGCCTGTTCACGCCGGAATTCCGCAACCGTCTCGATGCGACGATCCCGTTTGCACCGCTGCCGACGGAAGTCATCCATCAGGTGGTGCAGAAGTTCGTCATGCAGCTGGAAGCCCAGTTGTCCGAGCGCAACGTGACCTTCGATCTGTCCGAATCCGCGATCGCCTGGCTGGCGAAGAGCGGTTACGACGAGAAGATGGGTGCCCGTCCGCTGGGGCGTGTCATCCAGGAGCATATCAAGAAGCCGCTCGCCAACGAGATCCTCTTCGGCAAGCTGAAGAAGGGTGGCGTCGTCAAGGTCGGCACCAAGACCGACGACACCGGCGCCGAAGTGCTCGATCTGGAGTCGATTGCAGAGGTCCCCGCCGTGAAGCCGAAGCCGGAGGCCGAAGTTGCATCGGCAAAGCCTGTCAAGGCGAAGCGCAAGCCGGCGGCAAAGGCGACGGCGATTGTCGATGAGGGCGATGTCGCCGTCATCGATGAGGCACCGAAGCAGCCGAAACGCTCCGCCGTGCCGAAGGTGCCGAAGAAGAAGTAAGCACCCCAAGCTTGAGAGACCCGTGCCGGGCGTTCTGCCCGGCACTTTCTTTTTGCCGATCCGGATTTTCAGATGTCTTCGGCCACCTCCGATATTTCTCAAACACGGTGGTTTTTCACCGGCATGCGCGGGCTCTACAGCCTGCCTGCGATCATCCTTATGATTTCCTTCGTCGGCTTTTCTGCCTTCGCGCTTGAATCGGGCGTCAGCCGCGCGGAAGCGATGTTCATGACAGCGGCCGTTTGGGCGCTGCCGGCCAAGATGATTCTGATCGGCACGATGACCAGCGGCGCCAATCTGCTGGCGATCTTCCTCGCCGTTTCGCTCTCCTCCATCCGCATGATGCCCATGGTTGCCTCGCTCGTGCCGGAAATGCGCACCGAACGCACGCCGACCTGGCTTTTGCTCGTCCTGTCGCATTTCATCGCAATCACTGCCTGGGTCTTTGCGATGGGCAGCTTCAAGACTGTGCCGAGGGAAGGGCGGGTCGCCTATTTCGCCGGCTTCGGCATCACCCTGGTGACGGTGAACACAATCCTCGTCGGCGTCTGCTATGGGCTGGTGGCGAAGTTCCCGCCCGTGGTTGCGGGCCTTCTCTTCTTCCTGACCCCGGTCTATTTCATCGCGTCCATCTGGGCGACGGGCCGACAGTCTGTCGTCAAGGTGGGCTTCATCGTCGGCGCTGTCTCGGGCCCGCTCCTGGCGCTGGTCATGCCCGGTTTCGACATCCTGATTGCCGGCCTCGGCGGCGGCACGCTGGCTTACCTGTTCGACCGCTATGTGATCCGGTCAGGGCAGAAGCAGGCGACCGCCGCTGACATCGATCCGACCACCCAGGCAGACGAGGTGGTTTGATGCAGGAATATTGGCCGTACATCGTCATCATCATCGCCGGCTGGCTTGCAACGGATATTTGGCGCTGGCTCGGTGTCCTGGCCGGAAATCGGCTGCAGGAGGGATCCGAAGCGCTGAACTGGGTGAGGGCGGTCGCGACGGCTTTGGTGATGGCAGTGACGGCAAAACTCATCGTCTTCCCGACCGGCACACTCGAAACCTCGCCGCTTTGGCTGAGGCTCGCGGCGGCCGGAATCGGCTTTGCGGCCTTCCTCCTGTCCGGCCAGCGCGTCATCGTCGGTGTTCTGGTGCCCCTGGCGATCCTGGGTGCGGGCCTGCTCTGGCTCTGACATCATGTCCGTTCACAGACACGTGTGATCGCTGGAATTGCCACATTTCGCTTCCCAAATCGGGTGTCCGATCAACCGGAGGATAGCGAAATGTCAAAGGTAGTACGCTTCCGAAAGCTGAAGCACGGGGACCCGCCCCGTTTCAAGGTCTTGCCGGATGACCTGCGCAAGACGTCGTACCGCGGTGGCGGCTGGAGCTCGACGGGCTCATTTCCGTTGATGGTCCTCGCGCTGGTCGGTGTTGCCGCCGTTCTGGTGATCGGCGGCTTCATTGGCTGATGGCGCGTCGAGATCGGGCTGGCGCTCGTTTCAGAGCGCCGCCTTGATCTTTTCAGCATGGGCCTTCAACACGTCGACATCGGCCATGCCGCCAGCATGCGGCTTGAGCGGCACGCCCTCGTGGCGCGGGATGACATGGAAGTGCAGATGGAAGACGGTCTGCCCGGCTGCCGGTTCGTTGAACTGCGCGACATAGACGCCGTCGGCGTCAAAGGCGTCCTTTGCGGCGTTGGCAAGCTTCTGCACAACTTGGATCAGCTTCGCCAGCACCGTCGGATCGGCATCAAGCAGATTGCGCGATCCAGTCTTCGGGATGACCAGCAGATGCCCCGGCGCCTGCGGCATGACATCCATGAACGCCAGTGTGTTTTCATCCTCGTAGAGTTTCACCGACGGAATGTCGCCGGCCAGGATCTTGGCGAAGATGTTGTTGGGATCATAGGCGGTCATGCTGGTCTCCTTCAGTGGCCGTGTCACTTAATGACAGCGGCCGGTAGGCTTCAAGCCGGATAAGTAGCTCTCAACCGTCGAATTCCTCGCCTTGGCGCGGTTGGCGCTCGCCCTTGCGGAAGGGCGTATGTTCCCCGAGATACTCGCCGACCTGCGCGACTTCACGCCGCTCTTGTTCGAGATAGTCGGCGACTGCTCGGCGCAGCCCGGGATGGGCAATGAAATGAGCGGAATGCGTGGTCACGGGTTCGTAGCCGCGCGCGAGCTTGTGTTCGCCCTGGGCGCCGGCTTCGACACGGGCAAGGCCTTTGTGAAGCGCGAAGTCGATTGCCTGATGGTAGCAGACTTCGAAATGCAGGAAGGGGTGATCCTCGATGCAGCCCCAGTGGCGGCCATAAAGCGCATCGACGCCGATGAAGTTGATCGCACCCGCCACATAGCGACCGTCACGCTTTGCCATGACGAGCAGGACGTCGTCCGGCATGCGTTCGCCGACCAGCGAGTAGAACTGGCGTGTCAGGTAAGGCCGTCCCCATTTGCGACTACCGGTGTCTATGTAAAATCGGAAAAACTGATCCCAGATCTCCTCGGTCAAATCGCTTCCCGTCAACCAGTCGATGCTGATCCCGTTTTCCAGCGCGTTGCGCCGTTCCTTGCGCAGATTTTTGCGCTTCGAGGAGGAGAGTTCGGCGAGAAACGCCTCGTGGTTCGTATAGCCGCGATTGATGAAATGGAACTGTTGGTCCGTGCGCTGCAGAAAGCCGGCTTCCGTAAGGGCAAGGAGCTCACTTTCGGGCACAAAGGTCACATGTGCCGACGATGTTCCGAGTTCCTGGGACACCTGCTGCAGTCCTTGGGCAAGTAGCGCCTGGACGCGAGATACGTCCTCACCCTGTCGGACGAGCAACCGGGGCCCTGTGGCCGGAGTGAAGGGGATGGAAGCCTGAAGCTTGGGATAGTAGCGCCCGCCGGCCCTGTGGAAGGCATCGGCCCAGGCGTGGTCGAAGACATATTCACCCTGGCTGTGGCTCTTCAGGTAACAGGGAATGGCGCCGATGAGGCGGCCTTCCTCTTCAAGCAGCAGATGGTGGCCCATCCAGCCTGTCTCGGCAGTTGCTGAACCCGACTCCTCGACGGATGAGAGAAAGGCATGCGAGGTGAAGGGGTTGTAGCCAGGGGCGGAGCGGGACGCTCCAGTCAGCTCTCCCCATTCGGCCGAAGCGATCTCCTTGAAGGAGCGCACTACGCGGATCGTCACCTCGTCTGCCATGGGTCTCCCGTCAGGCAATCGCCGGCGACTGGCGCGGGTCGAAGCCTTCGAATGTCATCTGATCTGCATATTTATAGGTCTGAGACCGCATGATTTCATCCCTGACTGTCCAGGTAATCACGGGCGCGCCATTTTCACGCAGGTCGGAGACGAAATCATTCGGCAGATGCGCCACGCAATACGACGTGAAATCAAGCCCGAGATCCATGGCTTCGCGGTGCGCCGCAAAGTTTTCCGGCTTCACGCCTTCCGCAGTCAGACCGACAGGCCAGGGGCATTCCGTGACCTTCAATGCCCGCAGCAGGTGATAGTCGAAGCTCATCAAAGCGACTTTGCCCTCATAACCCTCAAGCACTTCGAGAACGGCTTCGGCGAAGCCATCGTCGTGCTCCGCATCGATGCCCTTCAGTTCGATCACCAGCGGCACCTGGCCCTTGACGAGGTCGAGCATCTGACGAAGCGTCGGGATCTTGTCCTTGGTGCCGCCGATCGACAGCATCCGCAATTCGCCAGCCGTGCGCTCACGCACCTCACCGTTCATGTTGCAGAGACGCTGCAGGTCATGGTCATGGAAGACCATCGGCACGCTGTCGGAGGAAAGCTGGATGTCGCATTCGATCGCAAAGCCCGCCTCGATGGCCCGGCTGAAGGCCGAGAGCGTGTTTTCCCAGACTTCTCTGTTCATATCGTGATAGCCGCGATGGGCCACGGGGACGTCCTTGATCCAGTCGATATGGCTCACAGCGCAATCTCCAGGATGGCGTCGATTTCGACGGCGGCATTCAGCGGCAGCTGCGCAACGCCCACGGCCGCGCGTGCATGTTTGCCGGCGTCACCCAGCACGTTTGCGATCAAGTTCGAGGCACCGTTGATGACGAGGTGCTGTTCGACGAAGCCAGGTGCTGTGGCGACGAAGCCGTTGAGCTTCACGACGCGGGTGATCCGCGAGAGTTCGCCGCCGAGAGCTGCCTTGGCCTGCGCCAGGATGTTGATCGCGCAGAGTTCGGCCGCCCGCTGCGCTTCAGCCAAAGCGACATCGCCGCCGACCAGACCGATCACCGCCACTTTTCCGCCTTCAATCGGCAACTGTCCCGAGAGGAACAGCAGGTTTCCGCTGATCACATAGGGCACGTAATTGGCGGCGGGGGCTGCGGCTTCCGGCAGGCTGATGCCCAGCGCTGCAAGGCGGCCGTCGATTGTGTCGGACATGGTCGATTCCCGGTCTGTTGATAAAAGTTGAGAAACTTGTGGCGACGAAAAGCATGTCTCGCTTTTGCCGGATGTGTTCTTATAACATCGATGACGAGTCCAACAGGAGGGTGTCGATGTTTCCTTTGCGAATGGCGGTCCGTGCGACGCTTTCCCTGGCTGCCTTTAGTGCGACGGGGCAGGCGGCATCTGCTGCGACCGTCGGCCTGGTGCCGCATCGCGCTGTCTACGAGATCGGGTTGAAGGAAGCGTCCGACCGCTCCGGCATCGAATCCGTACGCGGCCGCATGGTCTATGAGTTCAGCGGCTCGGCCTGCAAGGGCTTCAACACCCAGTTCCGCTTTGTCACCCGCATCGATGTCGGCGAGGGGGTGCGCGTCACCGATCAGCGATCCACGACCTTCGAAGATGTCGCCGCTGGCACGTTCAGGTTCGAGAACAAGTCCTTCACCGATGATCAGCTCGACAAGGATGTCAGCGGCGCCGCAGCCGAAGCCGGTGGCAAGGTCAAGATCGAGCTGACCGGTCCCGACAAGCGGGCGCTCGAGCTTGCAGATAGCCGGTTTCCGGCCGAGCACATGCTCGAAGTGATCGCCCGTGCGCGAAAGGGAGATCAGGTCTTCGAATCGCGGATCTTCGATGGCTCCGAAGATGGCGACCAGACCTTTCTCACCACGACCATTGTCGGTGGACCGACGAAGTCGAGCGACACGGACCCCGAAGCAAAAGCTCTGGAATCGCTCGGAGCCCAGGATTACTGGCCTGTATCCATCGCCTATTTCGACGAGAAGACCAGGGGCGACCAGGAGCCAATTTACAGCCAGTCCTTTAAACTTTACGAGAACGGCGTCACGCGCGACCTGACGCTCGACTATGGCGATTTCGTCCTGGCCGGCAAGCTGACCAAGCTCGAAGTTCTCGGCAAGCCGGACGTCGGCTGCCCGTAAAGCCGCCCGAACACCGGCAAGTCGCTTGTTTTGCCCTTGATTTTTACCCAGCGCCCCTGTATGGCCGGCGTCATTCCACACGCGAAGCTTGGGATCGACAGGGAGAAATCCTGCCGCTTCCGCCCGGTGGCTGTCCGAAAGGACTGCTGTTTGCTTCGCGGGGGTTCAACCGGAAAAGGAGAAAAAGGCATGGCATTGCCTGATTTTAGCATGCGTCAGCTTCTTGAAGCTGGCGTTCACTTCGGTCACCAGACGCATCGCTGGAACCCGAAGATGAAGCCGTACATCTTCGGCGATCGTAGCAACATCCACATCATCGACCTGGCTCAGACCGTTCCGATGCTGTCGCGCGCCCTTCAGGTCGTGTCCGACACCGTCGCTCGTGGCGGCCGCGTTCTGTTCGTTGGCACCAAGCGCCAGGCTTCGGAAATCATCGCTGATTCCGCCAAGCGTTCGGCCCAGTACTACGTCAACTCCCGCTGGCTCGGCGGCATGATGACCAACTGGAAGACCATCTCGAACTCGATCGCCCGTCTGCGCAAGCTCGACGAGATCCTGGCATCGGAAGCGTCTGGCTACTCCAAGAAGGAGCGCCTGAACCTCGAGCGCGAACGCGAGAAGCTTGAAAAGGCTCTCGGCGGTATCCGTGACATGGGCGGCACCCCGGACCTGATGTTCATCATCGACACCAACAAGGAAAAGATCGCGATCGACGAAGCTAAGCGCCTCGGCATCCCGGTTGTTGCTGTCATCGACTCGAACTGCGATCCGGACCTCATCGACTATCCGATCCCGGGCAATGACGACGCTTCGCGCGCCATCGCTCTCTACTGCGATCTGATCTCGCGCGCTGCCATCGACGGTATTGCTCGCCAGCAGGGCTCTTCCGGTCGTGACATCGGCGCCTCTGCCGAAGCTCCGATCGAGCCGGCTCTCGCAACCGAAGCCGAAGCATAATCGCGTACAGCGGCGGGCTCCCGCCGCTCTTCCCGTCGAGGGAATGGCCGCCTGTGTGCTCTTCGAGCAGCGGGCGGCCTCCGTTCTTCCGGATGCCGCTCGCCATCAGCGAGTGGGCGTCGAAGACGGCCGATTGTTTCCGTGGTGACCTGCTTCATCACGTTGTCATACATCCGGGTACATTTCGTCCCCAACACAGCGGCCCTCCGTTCGCCCAAAGCCACGGATCGGTCCGCCTGAACAGACAAGAGGCACACAATGGCTGAAATCACTGCAGCACTGGTAAAAGAACTGCGCGAAAAGTCCGGCGCAGGCATGATGGATTGCAAGAAGGCTCTGACCGAGAACAACGGTGACATCGAAGCCGCCATCGACTGGCTGCGCGCCAAGGGTATCGCCAAGGCCGACAAGAAGTCGGGCCGCACGGCTGCTGAAGGCCTGATCGGCATCAACGGCGCCGGCACTTCGGCCGTTGTCGTCGAAGTCAACTCCGAAACCGACTTCGTTGCACGCAACGACGCGTTCCAGGATCTCGTCCGCGGCGTGGCTTCGGTTGCCATCGGCACCGACGGTTCGGTTGAAGCGATCGGCGCTGCAAGCTACCCGGCCACTGGCAAGACCGTCACTGACACCATCAAGGACGCGATCGCCCATATCGGCGAGAACATGACGCTGCGCCGCGCCGTCAAGCTTTCGGTCGAAGATGGTGTCGTCGCCACCTACATCCACAATGCAGCCTCTGAAGGTCTCGGCAAGCTCGGCGTTCTCGTTGCGCTCAAGTCGACCGGCAACAAGGACGTGCTCGCTGCCATCGGCCGTCAGGTCGCCATGCACATCGCTGCGACCAACCCGCTCGCAATCCGTTCGGAAGAAGTTGACGCCGCTGTTGCTGAGCGCGAGCGCAACGTCTTCATCGAACAGTCGCGCGCTTCGGGCAAGCCGGACGCCATCATCGAAAAGATGGTTGAAGGCCGCATGCGCAAGTTCTTCGAGGAAGTCGCCCTTCTCTCGCAGGCTTTTGTCATCAATCCTGAGGTGACCGTCGGCGACGCGATCAAGGCTGCCGAAAAGGATGCTGGCGCCCCGATCGAAGTCACCGGTATGGCACGCCTGCTGCTCGGTGAAGGCATCGAGAAGGAAGAGAGCGACTTCGCCGCTGAAGTCGCTGCAGTCGCCAAGGGCTGATTTCAGTTACCCTTCTTCGAGGGAAAACATCGGGCATCGCGTGACAACGCGGTGCCCTTCGTGTATCCGGCACAGAATTGATCTCGGGAGCATTCATGTCAGCCAAGCCATTGTTCAAGCGCGTCCTCCTCAAGGCTTCGGGCGAAGCCCTCATGGGTAGCCAGGGATTCGGGATTGATGTGGCAGTGGCCGACCGGATCGCCGGAGACATTGCCGAAGCCCGCCGCATGGGTGTGGAAGTCGGCGTCGTTGTCGGTGGTGGCAACATCTTCCGCGGCGTGGCCGTCGCGTCGAAGGGTGGCGATCGCGTCACCGGCGACCACATGGGCATGCTGGCAACGGTGATCAACGCGCTTGCTCTCGCCACATCGCTGCGCAAGCTCGACATCGACACCGTCGTCCTCTCTGCCATCGCCATGCCCGAGATCTGCGAAAGCTTCTCGCAGCGCGCAGCTCTTCACCATCTGGCCCAAGGCAGGGTGGTGATCTTCGCCGGCGGCACAGGCAATCCGTTCTTCACGACCGATTCTGCCGCCGCCTTGCGCGCAGCAGAAATCGGCGCACAGGCCATATTCAAGGGCACTCAGGTCGATGGCATCTATTCGGCCGACCCCAAGAAGGACCCGACCGCAACCCGTTTCGACAGCCTGACCCACGACGAAGTCCTGCAGAAGGGCCTCGCCGTCATGGATGTCGCCGCTGTTGCCCTGGCACGCGAAAATCATATTCCGATCATCGTCTTCTCGATCCACGAGAAGGGCGGTTTCGGCGATATCCTGTCCGGCGCCGGCCGCATGACGATCGTTACCGACAACTGATTTCACATGAATGGCGGCGATCTGATGCCGCCGACTGATAGAGCAATGGGAGAACCATGATGACCGCAGGGGTTGATCTCAACGACATCAAGCGCCGTATGGACGGCGCGATCAACGCGTTCAAGAACGACATCGCATCGCTGCGCACCGGCCGGGCCTCCGCCAACGTGCTGGATCCGGTCGTGGTCGAAGCCTATGGTTCGCGCGTGCCGCTGAACCAGGTCGCCAACGTGACTGTGCCGGAGCCGCGCATGCTCGGCGTGTCGATCTGGGACAAGTCCATGGTGGGCGCCGTCGACCGTGCGATCCGCGAAGCCAATCTTGGCCTCAACCCGATCGTTGACGGTCAGAACCTGCGTATTCCGCTGCCTGAACTCAACGAAGAGCGCCGCAAGTCGCTGGTCAAGGTGGCACATGACTATGCCGAAAAGGCCAAGGTCGCGATCCGCCACGTCCGCCGCGACGGCATGGATGGCCTGAAGAAGGCGGAAAAGGACGGCACGATCGGCCAGGATGATAGCCGCAGCCAGTCGGAGCGGGTCCAGAAGATGACCGACGAGACGATTGTCGAAGTCGACCGCTTGCTCGCGGACAAGGAAAAGGAAATCATGCAGGTTTAAGGCAGAGTCGTTTCTTTCGAGCACTCTCAACGCCGCCTGGATCCTCGCCAATGTCGACAGTTCAACATCGCATCGTTCCACAGCATGTTGCGATCATCATGGATGGCAACGGCCGCTGGGCAAATGCACGGGGGCTTCCCCGGACGTTCGGCCACCGCAAGGGGGTTGAGACTGTCCGCGAGACCGTGAAGGCTGCCGGTGAGGCAGGTGTCGGTTTTTTGACGCTTTTTGCCTTCTCCTCGGAGAACTGGCGGCGCCCGGAGTCTGAGATCAACGAGCTGTTCGGTCTGCTCAAGGCGTTCATTCGCCGCGATCTTGCTGATTTGCATAGGGCCGGGATCCGCATCCGGATCATCGGCGATCGCGTCAATCTGCGTGACGATATCCGTTCGCTGCTCCTCGAAGCTGAGGAAACCACGGCCAAGAATACTGGCATGACGCTGGTCATCGCTTTCAATTACGGTTCACGCGACGAAATTGCCCGTGCTGCAGCACGTCTGGCGGCTGACGTACAGGCTGGCCGGCTTGATCCGTCGCAGATCGATGCAAGCAAGCTCAATGATTGCCTGGATACCGCCGGCATCCCCGATCCCGATCTGGTGATCCGCACCAGCGGAGAGGAGCGTCTGTCGAATTTCCTTCTCTGGCAGGCGGCTTATGCCGAATTGATGTTCGTGCCTGACTTCTGGCCCGACTTCACGCCGGCACTTTTTGACTCCGTGCTCGAAAAATATGCTGCCCGCGACCGCCGCTTCGGCGGCCTCTCGGCCAAAGCTGTGGCCGTCGGCTCATGACGCTCACAATGTCGCGAGAACTTCAGCTCAGAATCGTCTCCGCTATCGTCATGATCGCGGTGGTTCTCGCGGCAACCTGGTTCGGCGGACTATCCTTCAAGCTCGTGGCTGCCGGCATTGGCCTGTTGATCTATTACGAATGGTCGACGATCACGCGGCTCGCGGACGACAATATTCGGTCGAATGCCTTTGGCTGGTTCTCGATGGCGGTGATCAGCCTCAACATGTTGTTCGGGCAGGCAGAATTGACCGTGCCGCTGTTTGCAGGCCTGGTTGTCACGGCTGCAATCCCGGCCATGCTCCGCCGTGTGAGCTGGTGGCAGCCAGGCGGATTGTTTTACGCGGGGCTGAGCACGATCTCGCTGTCGGCCATCCGCGGCGAGGATTGGCTCGGTTTCGTTGCGATGCTCTTCGTGTTCATTGTCGTCTGGTCGACCGATATCCTAGCCTATTTTGTCGGAAGGGCGATCGGCGGGCCGAAGCTTGCGCCGAAGATCTCCCCCGGCAAGACCTGGTCCGGGGCAATCGGGGGCACGGTGGCCGGCGTCATCGGCGGCGTTCTGATTGCGATGGCACATTTCCAGGATGTCGGGCTTTGGGTCGCGGTCGTCGCCTTCGCCTTGTCGGTGTCGAGCCAGATCGGCGACCTCTTCGAATCGTTCATCAAGCGCCGTTTCGGCGTCAAGGATTCGAGCCGCCTCATACCTGGGCATGGCGGTGTCATGGACCGGGTCGATGGCCTTGTATTTGCCTGTTTTGCCGCGTTCTTCTTGGCGATCGGCAGTTCTGCCGGCGGTGTCGGTACCGTCGTCTCGATGGGCGCCTTCCTCTTTGGTCTCTGAGGCGTAGGGCTTGCTCCAGGTGACGGGTTTAAATTCTCGCTGAAGCGAGTGCAGGAAACGGACAGATGGATCACATCAGCGCAGTCTTCGGCTTTCTCGGCGGATACATCCTGCCTTACATTCTCATTCTGTCTCTGCTCGTTTTCATTCATGAGATGGGTCATTATCTGGCCGGGCGATGGTCGGGCATTCGCATTCTTGCGTTTTCCGTCGGGTTCGGCCCTGAGCTGGTCGGTTATACCGACAAGCACGGGACACGCTGGAAACTGTCCGCGGTTCCCTTGGGTGGCTATGTGCGGTTCTTCGGGGACGCGGACGCTGCGAGCCGTCCGGACGGCTCCCTTGCAGACGAGTTGACCGAGGAAGAGCGAGCCCAGACACTAAACGGCGCCAAGCTCTGGAAAAGAGCCGTCACTGTCGCCGCGGGTCCCTTTGCAAATTTCCTGTTGGCCATCGTCATCTTCGCCGGCATGTTCGCCTTTATGGGTAAGCCTGTTTCGGATCCCGTCGTGGCTGACATCAAGGCCGGCAGTGCTGCAGAGGAGGCGGGCATCCAGCGTGGCGACGTTCTGCTGGCGCTGGACGGCCGCATGATCGAGACCTTCGACGATGTCGTCCGCTACATCACCATGCGCCCGGAGATCCCGGTCGAAGTGACGGTGAGGCGCGAGGGCCAGGAGATCGATTTTGCCCTGACCCCAAAGCGTGCCGTAACCAGCGACCGATTCGGCAATGAAATGGAAGTCGGCCAAATCGGTATCATCACCGACCAGCAGGCGGGCAATTTCCGGATCGTGGAACTGTCCCCGCTTGAGGCCGTCTGGGAAGGCGTGCGCCAGACCGGGCACATCGTCACCGGGACCTTCGACTATATCGGCAACATGATCGCCGGCCGCATGAATGCCGATCAGCTCGGCGGCCCGGTTCGCGTCGTTCAGGCCTCCGGTCAGATGGCGACGCTCGGCGTTATCGCTCTGTTAAATCTGGCAGCGGTTCTCTCCGTTTCATTGGGGCTTTTGAACTTGTTCCCTGTTCCGGTCCTTGACGGCGGCCATCTCGTTCTCTACGCGATTGAGGCAGTGCGGGGGAGGCCGATGGGGCAGGGCGCACAGGAAATCGCGTTCCGTATCGGTATGGCGATGATCCTGTCTCTGATGGTCTTCGCCACTTGGAATGATATCAGCCGGTTGATTGGCTAGGCGGGAGCACGCAGGTCGCGAAAGGATTTGTTTACGCTGTTTCAAATTGATAGTGGCGATTGGGCCACGCGTTGAAATGAAGTAAACAGAAATTAACGCGCGCACTTGCTTGTAGGGTAAAACCCGTTAAAACCACACACGGGCCGGAGTCGGGTGCCGACTACGGGGCAATGGAAGAAGGTATAGTATACACATGAAGGCTGGTTCAAAGTTTTTGAACGCAGTATCGGCGGTCGCGCTGTCTGCTGGTGTCGTGTCTTCGGGCGCAGGTATTGCCGTTCTTGCATCGGCAATTGCTGCCGAAGCCGCAGTGGTTCAGCGTATCGACGTACGCGGTGCTCAGCGTGTCGGTCCGGAAGCTGTGCGCTCCAACCTTTCGATCCAGCCGGGTCGGACTTTCTCCAATGCCGACATCGATGAATCGGTCAAGCGTCTCTACGCGACCGGCTTCTTCTCTGATGTTCAGATTTCCGTTTCCGGCGGGACGCTGGTGGTGACGGTTGCTGAAAACCAGCTGATCAATCAGGTGGTCTTCAACGGCAACCGCAAGATCAAGGACGACAAGCTTCAGGGCATCGTCCAGACGCAGTCCCAGGGTCCTTACAGCGACAGCCTGATCAGTGCCGACATTCAGCGTATCCGCGAAGCCTATTCCGCCATCGGTCGTTCCGATGTCGAGGTGACGACGCAGGTCGTTCCTGTCGCCGAAGGTCGCGTAAACCTCGCCTTCGTCATCAACGAAGGCGAGCGCACCAAGATCAGCTCGATCAACTTCGTTGGCAACAATGCCTATTCCGACGGCCGTCTGGCCGCCGTCCTGCAGACCAAGGAATCGGGCATCCTGTCCTTCTTGACCCGCAAGGATGTCTACAACGAGGACAAGCTGCGCGCTGACGAAGAAGCGCTCCGCCAGTTCTACTACAACCACGGTTACGCCGATTTCCGTGTGATCTCGTCCGAGGCTGTCCTCAACGAGACCGGCAACGAATACACGATCAACATCACCGTCGACGAAGGTCAACGCTACCGCTTCGGCGCTGTGTCGGTTGAATCGACCGTTGACGGTATCGACGGTACGGAACTGGAAGGTCTTCTCGAGACCCGCGAAGGTCAGACCTACAGCGCCCGTGATATTCAGAAGTCGATGGAAGCCATTTCCCGTCGTGTGTCGTCGGCGGGTTATCCCTTCGCTCGCGTGGTTCCGCGCGGTGACCGCAACTTCGAAACCAACACGATCGGCGTGACCTATCTGGTCGATCAGGGTGAGCGCGCTTACGTCGAGCGCATCGAAGTGCGGGGCAATACCCGTACTCGCGATTACGTCATCCGCCGCGAATTCGATATCTCCGAAGGCGATGCCTTCAACCAGGAGACCATTTCTCGCGCCAAGCGTCGCCTGGAAGCTCTCGGCTTCTTCTCGGCGGTCAACATCACGACCCAGGCCGGCAGCTCGCAGGACCGCGTCGTCGTGATCGTCGACGTTCAGGATCAGCCGACCGGTTCGTTCGGTATCGGCGCCGGCTACTCCGTCGGTGACGGTGGTCTGGTTCTCGAAGCGTCTGTTGAAGAAAAGAACTTCCTCGGTCGTGGTCAGTTCATTCGTCTCGCTGCCGGTGGTGGCTTCGACGAGACGCAGACCTATAACTTCTCGTTCACCGAGCCCTATTTCCTCGGTTACCGCCTGGCTGCTGGCTTTGACGTGTTCAAGAGCTCGACCAGCGCGAACTCCTACTATGACTACGAAGAGCAGGGCGGTACCGTTCGCGTCACCGCGCCGATCACGGAAGATCTGGCGACGACGCTGCGCTACACCTACAAGGAACTCGACTACATCAACGACGGTGCATTTGGTCCGGACGGCCTTGCTACTGGCACCGATAATCGGGTGGCAGCCCCCTACATCGATGCGATCACGGGCAGCACCTGGAAGCAGTCGATCCTAGGTCACTCGGTCGTCTACAATACTGTTGACGATCGCCAGAACCCGCACGAAGGCATCTATGCGAGCTTTACGCATGAATATGCCGGTCTCGGCGGCGACTCCGAATACTACAAGGCTTTCGTCCGTGCTCGTGCCTTCTACACGTTGTCTGATGAGTTCGACATCGTGGGCTCGATCGCTGGTTCGGCTGGTCATGTCGTTGCCCTCGGTGACAACCTGAACGTCTTCGATCAGTTCAAGATTGGTGGCAAGGAAATCCGCGGCTTCGACAACAGCGGTATCGGCCCGCGCATCGGCGACGATTCGATCGGCGGCACGACCTATTTCACCGCATCGGCTGAAGCGACTTTCCCGCTTCCGCTCGTGCCCCAGGACCTCGGTTTCCGTGGTGCGGTCTTCGCAGATGCCGGTACGCTCTACGGCAGCGACCTTCGCAATCAGCCGGGCGTCGTCGGTACTGACATGTCGCTTCGTGCATCGGTTGGTGCAGGCGTGGTCTGGAATTCGCCCTTCGGTGCTCTTCGTGTCGACTACGCGGTTCCGGTCGCCAAGGAAGACTTCGACGAAACCCAGGAATTCCGTTTCAGCATGGCGAACCAGTTTTAAGACTGGCTGTCCAGAACTGCTGACGGGTTGACGTTCTGGAGCGTTTGCTGATGGACCATAATCATTTCTTTCCGCCCCATTCCGGGGTGACCTTGGCTGCGCTTGCAGCCCAGACGGGGGCGGAATTACAGGACGAGAGCCAAGGCGAACGGATCGTTCGGTCCGTATCACCGGTCTCAAGAGCGAAGGAAGGGGATGTCTGCTACATCCTCTCCCGTCGCAACAAGGAAGAGTTGGCGACCTGCCAAGCGGCGGCAATCTTCTGCGAAAAGCCTCTTCTCTCACTTGTTCCCGCCCATATTCCCGTTCTTCTCGTCAAGAGCGCACAGACTGCGTTCGCTCTTGCAGGCGCATTACTGCATCCGACGGCCTTGAAGCCCGTTCGGATGACGACCGAGCCGGCCAAGATCTCACCGGCAGCCTATGTCGATCCAACAGCGAAGCTGGAGGATGGCGTAGAGGTCGAGCCCATGGCCGTGATCGGCGCCGATGTCGAGATCGGCAGCGGTACCCGGATAGGCCCAGGTGCGGTGATCGGTCCGGGTGTCCGCATCGGTCGCGACTGCGTCATTGCCGGTGGCGCGACGATCCAGGTCGCTCTCGTTGGCAACAATGTCATCATTCACAACGGTGCGCGGATTGGGCAGGACGGTTTCGGCTATGCACCGGGTCCTCGTGGCATGCTGAAGATCGTCCAGATTGGCCGGGTGATCATCCAGGACCATGTCGAGATCGGCGCCAACACCACGATCGATCGCGGCACGATGGACGACACCGTGATCGGTGAGGGGACGAAAATCGACAACCTCGTTCAGGTCGGCCACAACGTTCGCATCGGCCGCCACTGCGGTATTGTCAGTCAGGTCGGCATTGCCGGCAGCACGGTGATCGGTGATGGCGTGATGATTGGCGGGGCTGCTGGCATCAACGGCCATATCAAGATTGGCGATGGTGCTCAGATTGCAGCCATGAGCGGCGTCCTGGCCGAGGTGCCGGCCGGTGAGAAATACGGCGGCGTTCCGGCCCGCCCGTTGAAGGATTATCTGCGCGAGGTGGCCGATACGCTCAGCCGCTACGACAGCCGCGCCAAGGAAAAAGGAACCAGCAATGACTGAACTCGCGAAGAGCGAATTGGGATCGGCTGATATCCTCGAGATCATGAAGCTTCTGCCCCACCGCTATCCCTTTCTGCTGGTGGACAAGATCATCGAGATTGACGGCGACAATTCCGCCATTGGCATCAAGAATGTCACGGCGAACGAACCGCATTTCACCGGACATTTCCCGGAAAGCCCGATCATGCCGGGTGTACTTCTGATCGAAGGCATGGCCCAGACCGCCGGTGCCATCTGTGCTCGGCTTCAGGGCGAGGGCGGAAATCTCGTCTATTTCATGACGATCGATAACGCGCGGTTCCGGAAGCCCGTTGTACCGGGTGATCGCGTCGAATTCCACGTCGTCAAGCAGAAGCAGCGCGGCAACATCTGGAAGTTCCATTGTGACGCCAAGGTCGACGGCGCATTGGTCGCCGAGGCCGACATTGGTGCCATGATCATGCGCAAGGATCAGAAATGAGCCAGATCGCCGCAAGCGCCGTCATCCATCCGATGGCCGTGGTCGAAGACGGCGCGGTGATCGGCGAGAATGTGAAGATCGGTCCGTTCTGCCGGGTCGGCTCGCGCGTGACGCTGAAGGACGGCGTAGAGCTCATTTCGAACGCTGTTGTCACCGGTCTCACCGAAATTGGCGCGGGCACAAAGATCCACCCGATGGCCGTGATCGGCGGTGTCTCGCAAAGCCTGCACGAGGCGGGCGAAGATTCAACGCTGGTCGTCGGTGCAAATTGCACCATGCGTGAGGGCGTGACGATGAACTGCGGCACGGTCGGCGGTGGCGGTATCACCCGCGTCGGCGACAACTGCCTGTTCCTGGCCAATTCGCATGTCGCCCACGACTGCATTCTCGGCAATGACATCATCCTGTCGAACAACGTCATGCTGGCCGGCCATGTTCACGTCGGTGACAAGGCCATTCTGAGCGGTGGCTGCGCCGTGCACCAGTTCACTCGTATCGGCCGTCAGGCATTCATCGGTGGTCTATCCGCCGTTGCCTACGATGTCATTCCCTATGGCATGCTGAACGGCAATCCCGGCATCCTCGGCGGCCTGAATGTGGTCGGCATGAGCCGGGCCGGTATCGAGCGCTCGGTGATCCACCAGGTTCGTCGCGCTTTCAAGCAGATCTTCGAAAGCGAAGGATCGGCGCGTACGAATGCGGCCGCCATTCGTGACGAGTATCTGGACTGCGCGCCGGTGATCGAGATCCTCGACTTCATCGCCGCCGAAAGCGATCGGGCACTGTCCTCGCCCAATCGCGGCAAGAACTGAGTGATGGCGGCGGCCGCTCAATCGGACGGCCTGCCCCGAACCGGTCGCCTGGCCATTATCGCCGGCAGCGGAAAGCTGCCGCTTTTCCTTGCCGAAGCAGCACGGGCAGCCGGCGAGGATCCCGTTGTTCTCAGGCTGAAGAACGAGGCGGACGATATCTGGCAGGGCTTTGAAAACGCCATCATCGGCGTTGGCGACATGGCCGGCCTATCAGCTCTGTTTCGCCAGCACGACATTCGCCGGGTGGTCATGTCGGGGGCGGTCAAGCGCCGGCCGGCTTTCGGCGAAATCCGGGTCAATCTGAAATCACTGCTGAAGCTGCCGATGGCGCTGAAAACACTGATGGCCGGGGGCGACGATGCCGTGCTGCGCATGGTCATCTCGCTGATCGAGGCGCAAGGCTGCGAAGTGCTGGGTGCCCACGAGATCTTGCCGGGTTTGCTGGCGACGGTCGGACCGCTCGGTGCGGTCTCTCCGGATGGCGATGACGAGCGTGACATCGAAAAGGCGGCAGATGCTGCGGAAGCCCTGGGCCGGCTGGATGTGGGGCAGGGTGCTGTCGCTGTCGGCGGCCGCATCGTAGCGCTGGAGGGCGTTGAGGGCACCGACGCAATGCTCTCACGTGTCCAGGGTCTGCGCGCAGAGGGGCGGATTTCCAGGCGCCGCAAGGGTGTTCTGGTCAAACTCTGCAAGCCGCAGCAGGATCTGCGCGCCGATCTGCCGACCATTGGCGTCTCGACCATCGAGAATGCCAAGGCCGCAGGGCTTGCCGGCATTGCCGTTGAAGCCGGCCGCGCGCTGGTCGTCGAGCGTGAGGCGATGATTGCGGCGGCCAATGCAGCCGGTCTGTTCGTCGTCGGTCTGGATCGTTCGCGCAAGGAGTAGGCAGCATGTCCGACAAACCCTTGAAGATTGCCGTCATCGCCGGTGAGGTCTCTGGCGATCTCCTGGGTGCAGATCTGATAGCGCATCTGAAGACGATGCATTCTGGGCCGGTCGAACTGGTGGGCGTCGGCGGTGAGGCACTTGAGGCTCAAGGATTGGAGTCACTCTTCGACTTCTCCGAGCTCTCGATCATGGGCATTACCCAGGTGCTGTCGAAGCTGCCTCGGCTGATCAAGCTGATCTCCTGGACAGCCGATGCCATTGTAGCGGCCAAGCCGGACTTGCTACTGATCGTCGACAGTCCCGATTTCACCCACCGCGTGGCCAAGAAGGTTCGGCAGAAGCTGCCGGACTTGCCGGTCGTGAACTATGTCTGCCCCAGCGTCTGGGCGTGGAAGGAATATCGTGCGAAGGCGATGCTCGCCTATGTCGATGCCGTTCTCGCCGTCCTGCCCTTCGAGCCAGCGGTGATGCAGCGTCTCGGCGGTCCGGAGACCCATTTCGTCGGTCATCGGCTCGCAAGCAATGCCGACATTCTGCGGATACGGGAAACACGCAATGCGAGGGGAGTGAGAGCTGCGGGCGACAAGCGGACCATCCTTCTCCTGCCCGGTTCGCGCGGTGCGGAAATCACGCAGCTTTTGCCGGTGTTCGGTAAAGCCATGCAGGAGTTCGTCGCCCGCAATGGCGAGACGCGCTTCGTGCTCCCCACTGTGCCGCGTCAGGAAGCACGCGTCCGGGAAATCACGAAGAGCTGGGCATTGAGACCCGAGATCGTGCTCGGCGACGAAGCGAAGTGGCGCGCCTTCGAAGAGGCGGATGCCGCGATCGCCGCATCCGGCACAGTGATCCTGGAACTGGCACTTGCGCATGTGCCTGTCGTCTCGACCTACAAGGGCGACTGGATCATTCGCATGCTCAGCCACCGCATCAAGATCTGGACCGGTGCGTTGCCGAACCTGATCGCCGACTACGCGGTCATTCCGGAATACTTCAACGATGTCTTGCGCCCCGCAAGCCTCGTCCGCTGGGCCGAGCGGCTGTCGACGCACACGCCGCAGCGCGCCTCGATGCTCGCGGGTTATGACGACGTCTGGCAGAGACTGCAAACCGAAAAGCCGGCCGGTGAAGCCGGCGCGGCCGTGGTTCTGTCTGTGCTTCAAAAGCGCGCCAGGCTCTGACTCAAGCCCAACGTGCGAAGGGATCGGGAAGGCTTTCCCATGCAGAAGGCGTGAAGGTCTCTGCCGCCACAAGGCACGAATCGAGCTCCGCTTCGATCCTGCGCTGATCCATGGGGTCGGCTCCGATGAAGACAAGTTCCTGTCGCCGGTCGCCCCATTCCTTGTCCAGATAGGGCGCCATCGCGTCGAGGAAGCCGGGATCGTCGGGCCAGCGTGACTTCGGCACGGATGCCCACCAAAGCCCCATTTTTGTCGTCCGGACGAGCGGTCCTGCCTGGCTCATCTCACCGACATGATGCGGACGGGTGGCGAGCCAGAAGAAGCCCTTGGCGCGAATGACGCCCGGCCAGGGACGATCGAGGAAGGCCCGGAAGCGTGTCGGATCGAACGGTGCTCGTGCCCGGTAGACGAAGGAACGGATGCCATACTCCTCGGTTTCCGGCACATGATCCCGAAAGCCGTGCAGTTCCTGGAACCACAGCGGATGCATCTCCGCCTTGGCGAGATCAAACAGCCCGGTTCCGAGGATGTCCTTTGCAGCCACTTCGGCGAAATCGGTTTCGATCACTCGCGCATCGGCATTGAGACCTGCAATAATCTTGCGTGCGGCGTCGAGCTGATCCGGCGTCGCTGTGCCAACCTTGTTGAGGATGATGACGTCGGCGAACTCGATCTGCTCGACAAGCAGATCGACGAGCGTTCGGTTGTCGTTTTCACCGGCCGTCTCGCCACGATCGGCAAGGAAGTCGCTGGACGAATAGTCTCCGATCAGATTGGCGGCATCGACCACCGTCACCATTGTGTCGAGCTGCGCGATATCAGAGAGACTGCGGCCCTCCTCATCGCGGAAGTCGAAGGTGGTGGCGATCGGCAAGGGCTCTGCAATGCCCGTCGCCTCGATCAGCAGATAGTCGAAGCGACCCTGCTCGGCGAGGCCGCGGACTTCGTTCAACAGGTCATCACGCAGCGTGCAACAGATGCAGCCATTGCTCATTTCGACCAGTTGTTCCTGCGTACGTGACAGGGCTGCATCACCGCCGCGCACGAGTGCTGCGTCGATGTTGACCTCACTCATGTCATTGACGATGACGGCAACGCGCAACCCGTCACGGTTTGCGAGTACGTGATTGAGCAGCGTCGTTTTTCCGGCGCCGAGAAACCCGGAGAGAACAGTGACAGGTAGCTTTTTCATGCGGCATCCATTTTATGTAATAACATAACCGTTGAAGATCTGAAAAAGGCGGAACCGAAGTCCCGCCTTTTTCGCCCGGGGGAGGGATGGGATTACTGAGACAGGCAGGTGCTGATCGACGTCGCCAGATTGCGCATCAGCTGGCCATACAGGGCAGGGCCCGCCTCCAGCGCGCCACCTTCGGGATCGAGAACGCCGGACTTGGCTTCGGTGCCCTCCGTCACGACGCCGATCAGCTTCGGTTCAAACTGCGGCTCGGCGAAGACGCAGGCCGCTCCGAGCTCCTCGATCTTGGCGTGGATGGTGGACAGGCGTTCTGCACCCGGCATGGTCTCCGGGCTCACCGTCACCGAACCGGCAACGCGCACGCCGTAGTGCTTCTCAAAATACTGATAGGCGTCGTGGAAGACGATGAAGGGCTTCTCGAGTACTGGCTTCAGCTGCGCGGCAATCTCGGTGTCGAGAGCGTCGATCTCTGAATTGACGGCCGTCAGATTGGCCTCGTAGGTCGCCTTGTTCGATGGGTCGACGTCTACAAGGCTCTTGGTGATCTCAGTGGCCATGGCTTTGGCGTTGGTCGGATCGAGCCAGAGATGCATGTCCATGCCGCCATGCGCGTGGTCGTCGTGCTCATGTTCGTGACCAGCCTCGGCGGCTTCCTGTTCGTGTCCGTGATCATGCCCGTGACCGTGGTCATGCTCATGGCCGGCCTCGGCGGCGGTTTCCTCATGGCCATGGTCATCATGCCCGTGGGCATGGCCTTCTTCCTCATTCGCGTCATGGTCATGGCCCTCGAATGCCCCGCCTTCACGGAACGGAAGCTTGGTGAGCCCGGGCGCATCTTCCAGTTCGACGACCTTGGCATTCTTTGGCAGCGCCTCGAGCGGCTTTTCAAGGAAGGCTTCGAGCCCGGGGCCAACCCAGAAGACCAAGTCTGCGTTTTCGAGTGCACGCGCATTGGAAGGTTTCAGCGAATAGGTATGCGGCGAAGCCGCACCCTCGACGATCAGCGACGGTTCGCCGACACCCTTCATGATCGAGGCAACAAGCGAATGCACCGGCTTGATCGAGACGACGACATCCGGCGCTGCCGAGGCAAGCGTCGGAGACAGAAAGAGAAACGCCGTCGAGGCAGCCAGTCCGAGGCGATAGCGGGTCATGCACAGCTCCTGAGGATAGTTATGTAATAATATTACCCAAGTTGCGTTATGCTATAACGTGTGGCATAGGGGGAGGCAACATCAAAATCTTGAGATCTCCATGAATGCGATGAAATCACGGGAGGCCGCACCGCTGGTGTCCCTCACCGGCGCCGGTGTCTACCGAAACGGACGCTGGCTGGTCCGCGGGGTCGACTTTTCCGTCCGTCCCGGCGAGATCGTGACCCTGATCGGCCCAAATGGATCGGGTAAGTCGACAAGTGCCAAGATGGCGATCGGCGTGATCAAGGCAGACGAGGGCAGGGTGGAGCGCAAGCCCGGCCTGCGCGTCGGATACGTGCCGCAGCGCCTGAGCGTTGACTGGACCATGCCGCTAACGGTTCGCCGTCTGATGACGCTGACCTCCGCTCTGTCGAATACGGAGGTGGAGGCGGCTCTCGAGGCTGTGGGCATCGGCCATCTCGCGGGTGCCGAGGTGCAGCACCTCTCTGGCGGCGAATTCCAGCGTGCGCTGCTGGCGCGTGCCATGGCCCGCAAGCCCGATATCCTGGTGCTCGACGAGCCTGTGCAAGGCGTCGATTTCTCCGGAGAGATCGCTCTTTATGACCTGATTACTTCGATCCGCAACTCGACGGGCTGTGGCATCCTGCTGATATCGCATGACCTGCATGTCGTCATGGCTGAAACCGATACGGTGATCTGTCTCAACGGCCATGTCTGCTGTCGCGGGACGCCGGCGGCCGTCAGCCAGAGCCCGGAATATATGCAGCTCTTCGGTGCCAAGGCAGCACGGACGCTCGCCGTCTATAGCCACGACCATGACCATACCCATCTGCCGGACGGGCGCGTGCTGCATGCCGATGGCAGCGTCACCGACCACTGCCACCCAGATGATGGCCATCACGACCACCATGGCCACGATCACGATCATCACGGTCATGATCACCATCATGACGGCCATGATCATCACGATGGCCCCCCCGCCGCAACGCCGGTGAAGGACCGGGAGCACGGCCATGCTTGATGATTTCTTCGTGCGCGCCATCCTCGCCGGCATCGGCCTCGCCCTGACGACGGGTCCACTCGGCTGCTTCGTGATCTGGCGGCGCATGGCCTATTTCGGCGACACCATGGCTCACTCCGCTCTGCTCGGCGTGGCTCTCTCGCTGTTTTTCTCGCTCAATTTGATGGTCAGCGTCTTCGTCGTCGCCTCGATGGTGTCGCTGATCCTGATCGTCCTGCAGAAGCGTCAGGGACTGTCGGCCGATGCCCTGCTCGGCATCCTCAGCCATGCAACGCTTGCCATCGGCCTCGTGATGGTCGCCTTCATGACCTGGGTGCGTTTCGACCTCATCGCCTTCCTGTTCGGTGACATTCTCGCGGTCACGCCGAACGATGTCGCCATCGTCTGGATCGGCGGCCTGTTTGTCGTCTGCGTCATTGCCTGGCTTTGGCGACCGCTGCTTGCCGGCACCGTCAATGCCGAATTGGCCGAGGCCGAGGGCATGCAGCCCGAACGTGCCCGCCTGATCTTCATGTTGCTGATGGCGCTCGTCATTGCGATTGCCATGAAGATCGTCGGCATTCTGTTGATCACATCCTTGCTGATCATTCCGGCCGCCGCCGCACGGCGCTTCGCCTCGACACCGGAAATCATGGCGGTACTCGCCTCGCTGATCGGCGCCATTGCTGTGGTCATGGGGCTCTTTGGCTCACTGACCTACGACACGCCGTCGGGACCGTCGATCGTCGTTGCAGCGCTTCTTCTCTTCCTCGTCAGTCTTCTGCCTCGTCCTGGCAGCAAGGCTCGCGACATCAGCACGAGGGCATGACATGACCAAGACCGATCTCACCCGCAATCAGTCGCTCGTCTTCGATGCGCTCATGCAGTCCGAAGGCCCGCTTTCGGCCTATACCTTGCTCGACAAGTTGCGCGAGCATGGGTTCCGTGCGCCGCTTCAGGTCTACCGTGCGCTCGACAAGTTGGTCGAGTTCGGCATGGTCCATCGCCTCGAAAGCCTGAACGCCTTCGTCGCCTGCGCCCATCCCCATGACGGCTGCACCGGCCATGGCACCGTCGCCTTCATGATCTGCAACAAGTGCGGTCATGTGACGGAATTCCACGACCACGAGATCGATCACCGTCTCGAAACGATCACCCGTGGGCGCAGTTTCAAGCCTGAAAAGACGACGATTGAAATCAGAGGGTTTTGTGCTGAATGCACGGAGATCGCGGCCTAGGTCGGCAGTCTCAAAGCGGATGCAGGTCCCGCGCAAAGCGGCGCCAGTTGCGCACGTAGTTTTCGGCTGACAGCCGAAGCCCCGCAATGGCGGCGGCGTCGAGTTCTTTGATCACCCGTGCTGGGGAGCCGACAATCAGGGAATTGTCCGGGAAGATCTTGCCCTCGGTGATCAGGGCGTTTGCCCCGACGAGGCAGTTATCGCCGATGCGCGCGCCATTGAGGACGGTCGACCCCATGCCAACAAGAGAGTTGTTACCGATCGTGCATCCGTGGATGATCGCATGGTGGCCGATCGTGCAGCCTTCGCCAATCGTGACGCCCTTGCCGGGGTCGGTATGCACCATGACACCATCCTGGATATTGGTGCCTGCACCGATCACGATGGGATCATTGTCGCCGCGAAGAACCGCCCCGAACCAGATGCCGACATCCTCTCCCAGACGCACGTCACCGATGACCTGGGCATTGGGTGCCAACCAGAACCTGTCAGCTGTGGGAAGTACGGGAGCCCTGTCCCCGAGGCGATAGAGCGGCATCTGAGGTGCCTTCCCGTCAACGCAGTCGCAGAATAACGGGGAACCGGCCGGCCTGTGCCGAGATATGCAGATGGATATCGGCCTCCGGCTGCGAATAGCGCCAGGCGCGCGCGCCGTGGCTGAGCAGCAAACCGATCAGATCCTTGGTCTTCGAGCGCTTTTCGCGCAAGCTGAGATCGGCCAGACGGTAGGCCGCCTCGTGGAGAGGATGCAGGACGCTGCTGGTCGGCGCTAAGCCGCCATTGTCCTGATCCTCGATCAAGCCGTAGTGGAAGTCTTTCGATGCCATTTCGTGATCCTCGTAAACAATACAAATCGAGGGTTTCGGGCGATCGACTTACTGGGCGGCGGCCCAGCAACCGATCCCTTTCTTCTTGAGCGCCTTGCAGGCGTTGACTGCGTCCTTCTGCTCGTCAAAGCCACCAAAGCGTGCCCGGAAGATCTGCTTGGAACCGTCACCATATGCGACGGTGAAGGGGGTGGCGGAACGCAATACCTGTCCGCCTTTCGCCTGCGCGTCACGCAGGAGATCCATGGCCAGCTCCTGATCCGGCGATGTACCAATCTGCACGACCCAACCGCTGGATGGAGCCGTCGAGGCTGTTGTCATGACGTCGACGTCAGGAGGTGTTGTAGCAGCCGCTGCGACCGACGACGGGGCCGATGTTGCCGGTGCGACTGACGCACCTTCGTTTGGCAGGTAAGCAGGCGCGGGCTGAGGTACCGGAACGGGTGGCACCGACGCGGACGGCGCAACGGCTGGCATGGTGTTGAGTGCGGCACTCGCGGCATTTCGCGCCGGCGCCGCTGCATAGGCCTGGGCTACGCCGGTGTAGCGGACGTCGGGCATGGGGCCAGTCTGCGGCAGCTGCGGCAGGCCGCCTGCCGCAGCAGTGGCAGAGCCTGCGGGCGCAACCGAGGTGTTGTTCTTGGCGATCAGGTTGTTGCCGCCGCGCGTGCTCGTCGCTGCCGGCAGGTAGCGCTGAACCAGGTTCGTCATCTGCGCATTGCGTCGTGCACCGGATGTTGCACCCAGCACGACTGCGACGATGGAGCGACCACCGACTTCAGCCGAAGTCGCGAGATTGTAACCGGCCGCCCGAGTGAAGCCGGTCTTGATGCCGTCGACGCCGCGGACCTGGCCAAGCAGCCGATTGTGATTGCCGATCGTCTGCTTGCCGAACTTGAAGCTGCGCGTGGAGAAGTAGCCGTAATACTGAGGGAAGTGCTGGCGCAGCGCGACGCTGAGCCGGGCCTGGTCGCGCGCCGTGGTCATCTGTGCCGTGTTCGGCAGACCATGGGCGTTGCGGTAGGTGGTCTTGGTCATGCCGAGGCTGCGGGCCTTGGCGGTCATCATCTGGGCAAAGCGCTGCTCCGACCCACCAATATATTCCGCAAGGGCAGTCGCAACGTCATTGGCCGAACGCGTAACGAGCGAGAGAATCGCCTGCTCGACAGTGATGCTGCGGCCGGTGCCAACGCCAAGCTTTGACGGCGGCTCCTTGGCGGCATTGGCAGAGAACGGCACCTTGCTGTTCAGCGAAATGCGCCCGGCTTCCAGCGCCTCGAAAACCATGTAGAGCGTCATCATTTTCGTCAGCGATGCCGGATAGCGTAAGCTGTCGGCGTTTTCGCTGTAGAGAACCTTGCCCGTCTTGGCGTCGATGACGATGCCGGCATATTTGGGATTTGCCTGGACAGTGCTGACGGCAGCGACACTCGCCACGAAGACCGCAAACGCCGCGAGGAAAAGCCGACGCACTGCGGCTGCGAAGTTGGAGCTTCCGAAAACTTTATGCACCACGATACTCTTTGATTCACACCATTGACGACCGGACGCCATTCCCCCAATCGCGACCATCTCCCTTGGACCCTACGGAATTAGCCTTACCAAGAGGTTTATGATGAACGGTCGGTTGACGCTTTGGATTGATTTTTAAGCGACGTGGTTGCTGTGGCTGGTCCCGAACGACCTTCGACATAAGCGCGGACGGCCTCGTCGATCGCTTGCCAGTCATCTAACAATCGGCTCGAAAACCGATAGAGAACTGTGAGATCCTCGCCGACATGGATGTCGCGCTGGCAATCGCTGCTGGTGGCCTTTTCGGCGACTGAAGGAAGGACGCAGCGGATTGCATAGGTCTCTCCATCCGGCGCTGTGGCCGTCAGCAGGCTTTCTCCCTCGTAGCCCGTTCCAGCCTTGAAGGCCTGACGTCGCAGTCCGCCAGGGCCCTGGATGGTCTGAGGTTCGAGGAGGCTCCTGTAGATCGGCTCAACGCGTCCGGACATGTCTCTCGACATCGTGCTTTGCGATATCTGCAGGAAGACAAGAGATTGGGATAGCGCAACGTCGTCGAAACGGCGTCGTTCTGCGCTCGAATAGCCGGTCATTTCCGGCCAGAGCAGATAGAGGTCGACCCGTTCGGCTGCGCCGCTTCGACGCTGATGCTCGAAGCGGATGGCGTTCGCGGGAAAGGCGAGCCGGTCTCGGCCGATCGTGATGTCGAAGACCTCGCTGCTTTCGCTGTGGCCTGCAAGTGATAGTCGCGCACCGTAAGCACGGCCATACCAGCTGATGGCGATCGAAGCGGCGGCCAGGAGCAGGATTGTGATCGTCGAGATGACGAGGAAGCGCGTCGAAATGAGCGGTGAACGCTCTTCGTCCGCCTGGAGACCTTTGTCGTCGCCTCGCATCTCGCTCTGATCCTCTCGGTGCGGCTCGTCGAATGCGCCCGCGAGATCAGACTTCGGTGAACGTGGTTAAATTCCGGTTAAGGCCGGATGTGGGCTGCGAGGCAAAAAGAGAGCCGGTCCCGGTTGGACGGGACCGGCTCATTGGCTCCGGTCGGGGGACGGGTAGGCGGGGACAGACCGGGCCATAAGGGGGAGGCAACGCGGTTATTGTGATACGCTGCCCACGTAGCTTGCGCGACCGTCCTGAATCTTCACCCAGCGGGCCGGGTGGCTCGAAGACTGACGCTTCAGATAGGTGTATTCGGTCTCGGACCACACCAGCACCTTGTTGCGCATGTTGTCGAGAATGAAGTCGCCGTGGTCGGTCCGGACGGTGAGCACGGCATGCCCTTCGCCATTCGGCTGCAGGACCACGGTCATCAGGAGGTCGGCAGGATCAAGGCCGCGATCGACCAGCATCTTGCGCTTGAGCAGCGCGAAGTCTTCGCAGTCGCCGACGCTGCGGGGATAGGTCCAGCGTTCTTCTACACCATAGATCTCGAGGTCAGTCAGCGGCGTGATCGAGCTATTCACGGTGTAGTTGACGTCGAGAATGGTTTTCCAGAGCTGCTCTGTCAGTATCATCGGTCCGCTATCCGTCTGGCTACCCGAACATTCGCCCTGATAGGTCTGACAGAATTCGTAATGCCCGATCGGCGGATTGGCTTTGCCGACGACCTGCATGTTGGCCGGCATGGCCGAGACTTGAAAGGCCAGTGCGCCAGCGATGGCGGCGGCCAGAGTTCCAATACCCAGATTTTTCTTTGTTGTCATTGGTTGTCTCCCGGTAATGGAGATAGCAATGACAGAGAAATTTTGATGGCCCGCGAATATTGGTGGTAATATACAAGCTTAAGTCTACGAAAAAGAGAATCTATATTGAGACTATTTTGAATTGTATTTGAATAAACTTCATGGAAAATTTGATGAAAATTTGATCTTTATTCTTCCGTTTGAACGAAAGCGAAGGCCCTGCAATGGTGAAAAACGTAGGGAATACAGAACACTAGAATGGACCGTGATTTCAGGTCGCAAGCTCCAATCCGGGCCGTTCGGCCGACGTGTTCGGCGCTGTCGACAGCTCCGGGGTGGAAGTGTTTGCTTTTATCGTCGCCCTGGGCGCCGTCTACGGCCGATTTCTAGCCCGAAATTTTCTGAAAAAAACTGTGCCGGTCTGGGACGATTGCCGTCTCGGCATAGAAAAAGGCGCCTTGCGGGGTCCGCAGGCGCCTTATCGTGGGAGCGTTTGTTAGAGCCTCAGAGGAATTCGGTCAGTGCTTCCTTGGACTGAAGCGTCAGGAACTCGATGGCGACGCCTTCCATGAAGTGGCGAACCACGCGCCCGCGCATGTTGCCCAGGCGTACGGCCATGCCGATCGGCGGACGAATGTCGATATCGACGGCCGCACCCGACAGGGACAGGTCCATCAGACGGCAAGGATATTTCTTACCGTCCTCGAGCGTCAGCTCTGTTCTTGTCTGGCGCGGCGTCAAGCGATCGTGGCGACGGTCTTCCGGCAGCCCGAGCTCATGTTTGTTGGCGATCCACGTCAGCTGCGCCGCAAGCTTCTCACGCTTTCGAACGGTGGCGTTGATGGAGATGACGAAACCGTCATCAGTCAACTTGACCACGGTGCCTTCGATACGTCCGAGGTGGTCGATATAGGCAATCACACGTTCACCCGGACGCGGCATGCCGGCACAGGCGAAGCGCACGTCGCCTGGCGACATGTCGATGACCTTGCAGACATACTCCTCATAGCTGGCAAGCATGAGACGACCCTGCAGGCTGACGGCGACGCGCTGAAAGGCGCGTTGCTGTCCCGGCGAAGCGATCGTGCTCGTATGGCTTGCCTGCGTTGAGTACATCTCGGAGATTCTGTCTGTTTCTCTATGGCTCGACATTAGGGCGTGAGCCGTTAATATAGTGTTTGCTTTTGGGTGCGCTTTTTCCAGACGGAACGATATCGCCGCAGGATTAAGGTTAAGGAGGGCTTTCGGTTGTGGGCGTCGCTTGCTCATGGCATCAAGGTTCTACCAAACGCGAAGGGCTTCCTTCGGCACCAACTCCAGTCGGCGCGACGATCCGCCCAGCGCCAGCAAGGCCACTCGGTTTCCGGGCGGCCTTTTTTTTATCCGCGGCCTGCATTACCTGATGGCTTCGAAACAGAAGGAATTGCAGATGCAGGATGAGACAGGATCTCGAGGCGAGGAGCGCCGGGACAACGACGGGCTCGTGAACGAGATCGGCGCGCGATCCGCAGAGAACCCGCCCATCTTCAACCTGCCGACCGGCATCCTTGTGGCGCTTGCCCTGATCTGCGGGATCTATACGGTACAGGAATTCCTTCTGTCGCCGGCACTCAATCAGTGGGTCGCCGTCGAATTCGGTTTCTCGCCAATCCGCTATCTCTATCCACTTGACGAACAGTCTCTGGCTTGGCTGTGGACGCCGGTGAGTTATTCGCTGCTGCATGGCAGCTTCGAGCATCTCGCCTTCAACAGTCTTTGGCTTGCCGCATTCGGGACACCCGTCTGTCGCCGCATCGGCGAGGTCAGATTTCTATTGTTTTGGGTGGTGTCTTCAGTGGCTGCGGCCGCTTTGCATGCATTCGTCAACTGGGGAGAGCCATCCTTGATGGTTGGCGCTTCCGGGGTGATCTCCGCTCTGATGGGGGCCGCCTGCCGATTCGCTTTCGGCGAAAGGCAGCGCAGCCTGGCTCGATTGTCCGGATGGCAGCCACCCTTGCTATCGGTGGGGCAGGCCCTGGCTGACCGTACCGTCCGTGTCTTCATCATCGTCTGGTTTCTCGGCAATATTGCCATCGCCTTTGGCGTTCCGATGCTCGGGGGTGGTTCCGCTTCGATTGCCTGGGATGCGCATATCGGCGGCTTCCTGCTCGGCTTCTTCGGATTTGCAGCCTTTGATCCCCATACAGGCCGCCACACTAGGGCGTGATGCCGGCCTTGTTGCATTCTCTCTGAATAAAGGGCACCCTTCTGCATGGCGGCCAAGGAGGGTTGAGCCGCCACGCGAGTGTTCTATGCGAGGAGGAACTCATGCCTGCATCAGCCAGAAGCATACTCGAACAGAAGGGCCGCGATGTTATCACCGTCAGCCCCAGCGTGAGCTTGGGGGAAGCGGCCCGGGTGCTGGAAGAACACAAGATCGGTGCCGTGGTCGTCGTCGGTATGGAAAGCCGCATCGTCGGCATCTTCACCGAACGTGACGTGGTTCGTGCTATCGGGACAGGCGGTAAAGATGCTTTCGACCAGCCCGTCTCGGCCTTCATGACCGCAAATGTCTATCGTTGCCGCGAAGAGACCGGTGTCAACGAGCTGATGGAAATGATGTCCAGCCGGCGTTTCCGCCACGTGCCCGTCGAGGATAACGGCAAGCTTTCAGGAATCATCTCGATCGGTGACGTTGTGAAGTCACGCATCCGCGAGATCGAGCAGGAAGCAGAACACATCAAGGCCTATATCGCCGGCTGATTCCAAGATTGTGCGAAGGCCCGTCAGAGGGGTGCGGCCGACACCGCGCCTAGCGGAGAACTGCTTCCTGCATGCGGCGGATTTCCGTGACGCGGGCCTTTGCTTCCTCATAGCCGCGATCGATCGCCTCGCCGGCCCGATGAAATTCGGAAAGGCCGATGTCGTTCAGGCGCGGATGCAGGGCGAGGTCCGGCGGGTCTCCAGCCAGTCGCGCCCGGGAAATGCGGTCCTGAATGATGTTGAAGGCCTGCACCATCACGCCGGTCAGGCCGACCTTGTTTGGTGCCCTGGCTGTTTCTGCGCTCGCCTTGTCCGGCGTTGAAGCCTTGTGCTTGACGACGGCGGACCGTCCGAACACGTCGTAATGCAGATTGACCGCCATCACCAGCGGCTGCTCATAGGCGCGGCAGACGGATACCGGCACCGGATTGACAAGCGCGCCGTCGATCAGCGTTCGATTGTTGCAGTGAATGGGTTCGAAAATGCCGGGCAGGGCGTAAGATGCCCGAAGCGCCGTGATCAGGCTGCCGCCGTCGATCCAAACTTCGTGACCGCTGTTGAGTTCCGATGCGACCGCAACGAAGGGCTTCGGCAAGTCCTCGACATTCAAGCCCTCGAGGTGCTCCTGCATCCGCTTGGTCAGGCGCATGCCGCCGAGAAGCCCGCCGCCTCCGATGGTCAGGTCGAGCAGCGAGGCAATCCGGCGCATGGTCAGCGACCGGGCAAAGGCTTCCAGTTCGTCGAGTTTGCCAGCGAGATAGCAGCCGCCGACCAGGGCGCCGATCGAGGTGCCCGCGATCATGCCGACTTCGATGCCTTCCTCGTCGAGCGCTCTCAAGACGCCGATATGCGCCCAGCCGCGAGCCGCGCCGCCGCCAAGGGCAAGCGCCACTTTAGCCTTTGCGTGTTGCTCGGGAACAATTGGACCGGCCGGCGAAGTGCCGACGTCCTTGGCAGGTTGCGAAACACTCGCGCCGCCGTTCGAAATCATGCTCCAGTTCAGCATCTCCGCTACCCCATAAGCTGAACACTCTGGGCTCCATTAGGACATCGTATGCTTACGATTTCGTTATGCAGGCGCCAGAGGTCAATGGCCGTAGACGTGATCCGGATCGAAGTGCCGGTGGTCGTCGGCAATCTTGAGAGACGGCTCGCTGTCAACGAGCTGGGCGGTCCGATAAAAGCAGGAGCGGCGTCCGGTGTGGCAGGTCGCATCATGACCCGCGACCTCGACCTTCAGCCAGATCGCATCCTGATCGCAGTCGACCTTGATTTCCTTGACCGTCTGAAGGTTGCCGGAGCTTTCGCCCTTCTTCCAGATCTTGGCCCTGGAGCGGCTGTAATAGTGACCGATCCCGGTTTCGAGCGTCAGCGCGATGGCTTCGGCGTTCATATGCGCCACCATCAACAGCTCTCCGTCCCGCGCATCGGTGACGACGGCGGTCACAAGCCCATGGTCATCGAACTTGGGGGTGAAGGCGAGACCCTCCTCGAGGATCTTCTTGTCTGCCGAGGGAGCGTCGAACACAAAAGTGGACATGGGCACTCGCAGTCTTAGCGGCTCCGAACCATGGACATGAAGCGGGCCTGTTCGGCCGCATTGTCCTTGAAGGCGCCGGTGAAGGTTGTGGTGAGCGTCGTGGAACCCGTCTTCTGGATCCCGCGCATGGCCATGCACATATGCTCGGCCTCGAGGAAAACCGCAACCCCGCGTGGCAGCAGGGTCTCGTCGATTGCTTGGGCAATCTGTGCGGTCATGTTCTCCTGCGTCTGCAGACGCTTGGCGAAGACATCGACGACGCGGGCAATCTTCGACAGGCCGAGTACGCGGCCCTTCGGGAGATAGGCGACATGCGCCTTGCCGATGACAGGCAGCATGTGGTGTTCGCAATGCGAGAAGAACGATATATCCCGGACGAGCACCATGTCGTTATACCCGCCGACCTCCTCGAAGGTCCGGCCGAGTACGTCCTCGATATCGGCGCTATAGCCGGAAAACAGCTCTTCATAGGCCTTGGCCACGCGTGTCGGCGTATCGAGCAGACCTTCACGTTCCGGGTCGTCACCGGCCCAGAGCAAAAGCGTGCGCACGGCCTGTTCGGCCTCTTCGCGCGTCGGTCGCGGGGCTTCGACGGACAGTGTCTTGACGATGGCATCCATGGCCTTGGTCTCCCGGTCCCGCGTGAGGCGAGCCGCTGGTTTGGCTTTGCCGGATTGTAAAGGCGTAATGCGGCTCATAATGCAAGTCCGTTATCGGTGTTTCAGCCGAGAAGATCGTTTCGTCCGTGGCCGGCCTGCGTTTGTCCTGTGCCTCGCGCTTCGATAAAGTGTCCCGCGAGAACGACAAAAAGACGGCCGCTGCGACATGATGAAGGCTGCATTGTCGCAACCACTGCCTATATACGGGAGAGGCGCTAAACCGGATTGACCATGGACGACATCTATAACACCAAGATCCTCGAATTTGCCGGAAACATCGGTCGCATTGGCGTGCTTGCCGGCGCGGATGCCGTTTCGGAGAAGCATTCCAAGCTTTGTGGCTCCAAGGTCCGGGTCTATCTCAAGCTTCGCGACGGCGTGGTGACCGACTTCGCCCATGAGGTGAAGGCCTGCGCACTGGGTCAGGCCTCATCGGGAATCATGGCCCGCCATGTGGTCGGGGCGACATCGGCAGAACTGCGGCAGGCACGACTGGACATGCTGGCCATGTTGAAGGAAGACGAAGAGGGACCCTCGGGTCGCTTCGAGGACATGCGCTTCCTGAAGCCGGTTAAGGACTACAAGGCACGCCACGCCTCCACGATGCTCACTTTCGACGCAGTCGTCGACTGTCTGGACCGTATCGAATCCCCGGCTGCGGCCGCCGAGGCCAGATAACATGTGCAACAGCCCCGATTGCGGTCACCAGCCGGCGGGCGGTGGACTGAAGAGCCGCAATTGGCAGGGGCCGTTCCGCAAGACCCCGGGCCGGCTGCTCGGCATGGGCCTGATCCGCTTTTACCAGCTGACCTTGTCCAGCATTGTCGGCAGCTCCTGCCGCCACATGCCAACCTGTTCCGAATATGGCTACGAGGCTGTCGCGCGCCACGGCCTGTGGCGAGGTGGATGGCTGACCTTGTTTCGCGTTGTCCGCTGCGGTCCCGGCGGAACCTGGGGGCAGGATCCCGTGCCCGAGACTTTGGCGCAGCGTTTCACCTGGTACGCGCCTTGGCGACTTTGGACCTTCGGTCGCAAGCGGGCGACCTGATACCAGTTCAAGGGCAGCCCGAATTCGCCTTAGGATCCATATGCCGAATCGCTCGGGAGATAACGCATGCCCATGCCGCTCGAATATCGCCAGGCCTCCGCCGACTTCGATGCCTTCATGAAGGATCTGGTCGGGACATCGATGCTCACATCGTCGCATCAGGCTTATACGATGTTGCAGGCTGTGCTGCAGGTCTTCCGGCGGCGGCTGACCTTTGCCGAGGCAGTTTCTTTCGCAAATGTGCTGCCGCCCGTCTTGCGCGCCATCTTCGTCAGCGATTGGGATACCGAATCACCAAAGGTGCCCTTTGCTGAAAGGGACGCGTTGATGAAGGAAGTCCGCGCCTTCCGCCACGACCACAATCTGTCGACCGAAACCGCGATCGAAGATGTAACTTCAACGATCAGGCGACATGTCGATCCTGCTGCCTTCGACCGTGTCATGAAGACCTTGTCCGCCGAAGCCCGCGGCTTCTGGTCGATGGGATCGGCCTAGCAAGAACCTTTACTCATCAGCACTTTCAGCCTATCAAGCGCCGGTTCGTGGCGGGGTTTTCAACCCCGCAATTTTTACCACCCGCATTCGTTGGCGGGACTGGATCAGGAGACATTTATGTCCGCTTCCGTATCTCTCACTTTCCCCGATGGCTCTATCCGCGAATACGCAGCCGGCACGACCGGTGCTGAGGTCGCTGAATCCATTTCCAAGTCGCTTGCCAAGAAGGCAGTCGCCATTGCGCTCGATGGCACCTTGCGCGACCTCTCGGACCCGATCGTTGATGGCAAGATCGAGATCGTCACCCGCACGGATCCGCGGGCACTGGAACTCATTCGCCATGACGCTGCCCATGTGATGGCCGAGGCCGTGCAGGAGCTCTGGCCCGGCACGCAGGTAACCATCGGTCCGGTGATCGAGAACGGCTTCTATTACGACTTCGCCAAGGCTGAGCCCTTCACGCCCGAGGATCTGCCCAAGATCGAAAAGCGCATGAAGGAGATCATTCAGCGCAACAAGCCCTTCACCAAGGAAATCTGGACGCGCAACAAGGCCAAGGAAGTCTTTGCCTCCAAGGGCGAAAACTACAAGGTCGAGCTGGTCGAAGCGATCCCGGAAGACCAGGATCTGAAGATCTACTATCAGGGCGACTGGTTCGATCTCTGCCGTGGGCCGCATATGGCGTCCACCGGGCAGATCGGTATGGCCTTCAAGTTGATGAAGGTCGCCGGCGCCTATTGGCGCGGTGACAGCAACAACACCATGCTGAGCCGCATCTATGGCACGGCCTTTGCCGAACAGGAGCAGCTGGACAACTATCTGCACATTCTGGCCGAAGCCGAAAAGCGCGACCACCGCAAGCTCGGCCGTGAAATGGATCTCTTCCATTTCCAGGAAGAAGGCCCCGGCGTCGTTTTCTGGCACGGCAAGGGCTGGCGCATGTTCCAGACGCTGACCTCCTACATGCGCCGCCGGCTCGATGGCACCTATCAGGAAGTCAACGCCCCGCAGATCCTCGACAAGTCGCTCTGGGAAACCTCAGGTCACTGGGGCTGGTACCAAGAGAACATGTTCGCCGTGAAATCGGCGCATGCCTTCATGAACCCCGATGACGAGGAAGCCGACCAGAAGGTCTTCGCCCTGAAGCCGATGAACTGCCCGGGTCACGTCCAGATCTTTAAGCATGGCCTCAAATCTTATCGCGAGCTTCCCGTTCGCCTCGCCGAATTCGGTACGGTCCATCGCTACGAAGCCTCAGGCGCCCTGCATGGCCTGATGCGTGTCCGCGGCTTCACCCAGGACGATGCCCATGTGTTCTGCACGGAAGAGCAGATGGCGGCCGAATGCCTGCGCATCAACGATCTTATCCTGTCGGTCTACGAGGACTTCGGGTTCAACGAGATCGTCGTGAAGCTTTCGACCCGCCCGGAAAAGCGCGTCGGTTCGGACGACCTCTGGGATCGCGCCGAAAGCGTGATGATGGACGTGCTGAAGCAGATCGAGGAACAATCGGGCGGACGCATCAAGACCGGCATTCTGCCGGGCGAGGGCGCCTTCTACGGTCCGAAGTTTGAATACACCCTGCGGGACGCCATTGGCCGTGAATGGCAGTGCGGCACGACCCAGGTCGACTTCAACCTGCCGGAACGTTTCGGTGCTTTCTACATCGACCAGAACTCGGAAAAGGTTCAGCCGGTTATGATCCACCGCGCCATCTGCGGCTCGATGGAACGTTTCCTCGGCATCCTGATCGAGAACTTTGCCGGCCACATGCCGCTCTGGTTCGCGCCGCTGCAGGTCGTCGTGGCCACGATCACCTCGGATGCCGACGACTACGGTCGTGAAGTGGCAGAACAGCTCCGCGATGCAGGCCTGCAGGTCGAGACGGACTTCCGCAACGAGAAGATCAACTACAAGGTCCGCGAGCACTCCGTGACCAAGGTTCCGGTGATCATCGTCTGCGGCAAGCGCGAGGCGGAAGAAAAGACCGTCAACATTCGCCGCCTAGGTTCGCAGGACCAGGTGTCGATGCCGCTGACTGAGGCTGTAGCTGTGCTGGCAGGCGAAGCGACCCCGCCGGACGTCAGGCGCAAGCTGGCGAAGCGTAAGGCCTAACCAAAATCGACCGTCTGACAGTGTGTTGCCGCACTGTCAGACGGCTGTCATCGAAACGGCATATGACGGTCCGATGACTTTCCGTATCACCGGAGCCTTCCCGTGAAGTTCAAAGAACTCTCTTATGCCAATGAGCGTGACCCGAAGCTCAAGCGCTGGTTCATTCGATCGATCGAAGGGCTTTCCGGTCGCGACCGTTTCACCCGCCTCTACGAGATCTGGCGCAACGACATCGTCGGCAAGACCGATCGCGTCTTTGGCAAGATGCTGGACCTGATCAATGTCGACCTGAAGATCGAAGGCACCTGGCCGCCGGCGAACATTCCCGACGGGCCGATCGTCATAGTTGCCAACCATCCCTTCGGCATCGGAGATGGCATCGCTGTGCTCGCGCTGGCTGAACAACTCGGCCGTCCGTTCCGTGTGCTGATCAACAACGAACTCCTGAAGGTGCCGGAAATGGCGCCTTACTCGTTGCCCGTCTCCTTCGAGGAAACAAAGGAAGCGCTTGCCATCAACATGCAGACCCGGCACGAGGCGCTGCGTCTGTTGAAGGAAGGCGTGACGGTCGTGATTTTCCCGGCAGGCGGCGTCGCGACCGCCAAGAAGGGCTTCGGTCGCGCCGAGGATCTTCCCTGGAAGATGTTTCCGGCCAAGCTCATCCAGGCAGCGAAAGCCAATGTCGTGCCGGTTTTCTTCGAAGGCCAGAACGGCCGCCTCTTTCATCTCGCCAGCAAGATCTCACTGACCTTGCGCTTATCGCTCCTGATCCGCGAGTTCCGCCGTCTGTCCGGTTCGACGATCCGGGCGCGTGTCGGGGTGATGATTCCGTGGGAAGAGCTGAGCACGCATGCGGACCGCAAGGATCTCTTGGCACGGCTTTTCGGCGCGGTTTTCAGCATGGCGCCGGTCGAACGCAGCAAGTTTCGCCGCGTCGCTTGAGGCGTCAGGGCTGGTCGAGCATCAGCTCGACATCCAGGTTCACCCCGGCCTTCACCTCGAAATCCCGCTGGAAGAGCTTGTCCTTGTTGCGGGCAACCGCCGTGTACTGGCCCTCCGCCAGCACCATCACCGGGAAGGCGCTGACGCTTTCCGCCACAATGTCGCCGCCTGACGTCAGGACGGACCAGGCGGTATCGGCAATCGCTTCCCCGCCTTCTTCAGAGACCAGCTTGAAACCCACCTGAGAAGCGCGATGCTGGATCGTCGCTTCCGTGAGTTCGCCGGCTTCGACACTGATGTCGGCGCGCACCACCGCGTTGATCGAGCCGTATTCCGACACGACATGATAGGTTCCGGCGTTCAGGCGCACGATGGTGTTCGGCTTGACATCCGCTAGCACCAGGCCGCGCTCTCCGTCCTCGCGAACCTCGGAGGCGTAGATGTCGAAACTCAACTGCTTGTCCGGAATATGGGTGTCGGCACCGGAGATGGCACTCAGCGACATGCCGCCGGCATCAAGCACCAGAACCTGATTGGCAACCTCACCTTCGACAGGCACTTTGAGCTTCTTGGTGGCACCTGCACGCCCAAAGGATACATTGACGAAATAGTCACCGGGCGCGAGCTGAAACGCGGCCGATCCACCCTCGGCGCTGGCAAGCAAAGGAAGCTTGCCGTCTGCCCCAGGAATAGGGCTGAACACGCGCCAGGACAGCCCATGCTGCATCGGTTCGCCGGCGTCGGTCAGCTTGGCATCGAGCTTGACGCTGCGCCCTTGGGTCACATTGGCGATCGCAGCTGCACCCGGAGCCGAAAACGCCTTCAGCTTCGGCATCTTGGTCGAGCCGTTCAGCTGTTTGAAGGTCTCGAAGGCTTCCTGAGCAAACGACGGTGACGCTGCCGCCGAGGCCACGAGAAGCCAGAACAGCAGTTGGACAAGACCAGATTGGCGGGACATGCGATGCACTGTGTGTTGACTTCCTTCCAAATGCCGGCAACTTCAAACCGAACCGCATGGCAATTTCAAGACCTGCTGCGACCGCAAAGGCCTATGAAGGTATCAAGAAAATGAAAAAAGACTTCAAGCTGCTCGATTATCTCGCGGTTCGCCGCTCCGTGCCCGCCTTTCAGATGTGCGAGCCGGGTCCGGACAAGGCCGAAATCGAGTCGATTTTGACGCTGGCGGTCCGCGTTCCCGATCACGGCAAGATCGCCCCTTGGCGCTTTATCGTCTACCGTGGCGAGGAACGAGTCCGGATTGGCGAAGAACTGCTGAAGATGGCGCTGCAGAAGAATCCTGGTCTTTCTGAGGAGATGATCCAGGTCGAACGCGCACGCTTCACCCGGGCGCCAGTGGTGATCGCGGTGATCTCGACGGCTGCCCCGCATGCGAAGATCCCGGAATGGGAGCAGGTCATGTCCGCCGGTGCCCTTTGCCTCAATCTGCTGATGGCGGCCAATGCCCATGGCTATGTCTCGAACTGGCTGAGTGAATGGTTCGCCTTCGACGAGCGCGCCCATCCGCTTCTCGGCGTCAAGGCCGGTGAAAAGGTGGCGGGCTTCATCCATATCGGCTCGACCGAGTTTCCGATCGTCGAGCGTCCGCGTCCGGCGCTGGAAGACCTCGTGTCCTGGCAGGGTGGCGAAGATTGATGTTCTATGACACCGAGACGAATGCCCATGGCATGGCACATGATCCCTTCAAGGCGATCGTGGCGCCAAGGCCCATCGGCTGGATCGGCACGAAGGGCAGGGATGGCATCCGCAACCTGTCCCCCTATTCCTTCTTCAACGCCGTCGGCGACCGACCGAAAATGGTCATGTTCTCGTCGAGCGGCCGCAAGGACAGCCTTAGAAACGTCGAGGAAACCGGCGTCTTCACGGCAAGCTTCGTCAGCCGGACGTTAATGGACCGGATGAACGAATCGTCGGCCGCCGTTGCCTATGAGACGGATGAATTCGAGTTGGCGGGTCTGACCCCCGCACCCGGGAGAATCGTCGACGCTCCCTTTGTCGGGGAAGCTGTCGCGGCGCTCGAATGCCGGGTGACCAGGGTTCTGACCTTGCCCGACATGCACGGGAACGACACCGACAGCCATGCAGTCTTCGGGCAGGTCGTCGGCATCCATATTGCGGACGCGGTGATCCGGAACGGACGATTCGATCTGGCTGTTGCCGATCCGATCATGCGCCTGGGCTATATGGACTATGCCGGCATGGGGCCGGTCTTCGAGTTGAAGCGGCCGAGCCAGAGGACCTGAGGCCTCGGCCCGGTGCGCTTGCTGAACCGGGTCGAGTGTTGTGGTTAATGAACGTGGTGAACGTTTCTTAAACACTTTGATCCTACTGTCGAAACACCGAATGCTTCGGGTTTGTACAGGTGGCGAGTGGGTTCGACTTTGATCGTTGCAGCTTTTCTCAGATGGGTCGAAACGGCAAAGACGCAGGAGCGGGCGCGTGCTGCAAATGCGCTGGCTCGCGCCTATCTGAAGTCCGATATGGCGCCCGAAGAACGGCAAGCTGCCCAAATGGCTATGACCTATCTGCTCGATGACCCGGCACCACAGGTGCGGCTCGCTCTCGCCGATATTTTGGCCCCGGAAGAGCGAGCTCCACGCGCCTTGATGGTGTCCCTGGCCGAGGATCAGCCGGAAATCGCTTCGGTCGTCATTTTGTGCTCGCCCGTTTTGTCAGATGCCGATCTGGTCGATATCGCTGGACGAGGCACCGTCGAAACTCGTGCTCTGATCGCTGCCCGCAAGGAGGTCAGCGTTGGCGTGGCCGCAGCACTTGCCGAAATTGGGGATGCTGCCGAGCTTGAGGTCCTCCTGGAAAATCCCGGCGCCCGCATCACTGCCTTTACGCTCCGCCGCATTGCCGAGCGTCACGGCCACAGCGAACGCATTCGCGCCCTTCTTCTGGATCGTGACGATCTGACAAGCGATGTACGGCAGCTCCTCGTTCAGTTCGTCACTGAAGCGCTCGCCGGCTCGGATCTCGTGATCGGCGCCATCGGCAGCCGTCGCATCGAGCGAATCGCCCGCGAAGCCGGCGACAGCGCCACCATCGCCCTGCTTGCAGACGTCCATGGCGACGAACTCACGCGCCTGACAGACCAGCTTCGGGTCGCCGGGCGCCTGACGCCCGCCTTCCTCATGCATGCGCTGTGCGCTGGCCGTACCGACTTCTTCTCCAGTGCCATCGTGGCGATTTCCGGTCTCGACGAGCGTCGCGTGCGCTCTATTCTGGCGACTGGACGCTTCCATGCCGTGCGCGCACTCTTGGAATCCGCCGGACTTGGTCGGGATGTCAGCCCGCTCTTCGTTGATGCCATCATGCTGTGGCGGGGGCTCATCCAGTCGGCGAGCGGCTTCGATCTCGATCATATCGCCGATCGTCTGGTGCAGCGTTACCGCGGGGACAGCAGTCTCAGCGAACCCGCAACAGCGCTCGTCGACATGATCGAGCGGCTTGCTATCGCGGAAGAACGTCGCTTGGCGCGGGATTATGCTTCCGGCTTCGCGCTCGCCGCCGCCTGATCCGTCACGGCACGATTTTCTTGGCGACCCATGAATAGCTTTCCGAGACAACGTGGATCGGCTTCTCGAAGATCATCTTGATCGCAGCCTTGCCGGGCAGGACTTCGCGGACCGCGTCGACCGCACGATCCTTCAGTGTCCGCTCCTGTTCTGCCGTCGGCACCACAATGGCCGCACTGCTGTCCGTCTGCGGCGACTGTGCCGCCAGTGCCTCCATGATCTCTGGTGGAGGGGACTGGCAGACGGCTACGGCCGTCGGATAGCCGATATTGGTATAGCGCCCCAGGACCTGTTCCGATGCCGCGTTGCACAGCTCGATGGAGACGAATCGCTCGACCGGTGTCTCGACGAACTCGCAATGGCTGACGCTGTCGTCGCAGCCAAGGATCGTCATCATGATCAGTGCAGTCTTCATCGCAGGGGCTCCCGTCAGGGTCGTTGGCGGTCAGACGAAACAGAATGATTGGAGCCGAAGCAAGGCAGTATGCCGATACGTCTCGACGAAGGCTGCAGGCGGGTGCGCGCGCAGAACTCGTGGACCCGCAGATCGCGCTAGACGATCGAGGCCTGCTTGGCTTCGCGCTCCGATTCGGTGAAAAGATCGAGCTCCGCTTGCTCGTCCAAGGGCAGGACGTCGTCCGAGCGTTCGACCTCGCGGATCCACTCGCGCCAGATGGAGACGAGGAGCGCCATCAGGACCGGGCCGATGAACAGGCCGAGAAAGCCCATGGTTTTCACACCGCCCACCAGACCGAAGAAAGTCGGCAGGAACGGAAGCTTGATGGGACCGCCGACGAGACGCGGACGGACCGTCTTGTCGACAATAAAGAGCTCGACCGAGCCCCAGACGAAGAGGGCAACGCCTTCAAATGTGGAGCCGCTGGCGACGAGATAGATCGAGACCAGAGTGAACGACAGCGGCGCGCCACCCGGAATGAGTGCCATGACGCCGGTGATCACGCCGAGGGTGACCGGTGAGGGCACGCCAGCGAGCCAATAGGCGATGCCGAGAATGATACCTTCGGCGATTGCGATCAGCGTCATGCCTGTGACAGTGGAACTGATCGTCGCGGGAACCACGCGTGAGATCCGTTCCCAGCGGCTGGGCAGAATGCGCTCGCCGAGCAGGTCAAGCTGGCGCGAGAAGTTTGCGCCATCGCGATAGACGAAGAAGAGGGCGATCAGCATGAACAGAAGCGTCAACACCAGATGGAAAAGACCATCTCCAGCGGCGATCACTGCCCGATAGATGTTGCCGATATTGGCACCACTCACCAGTTGGATGAGTTCGCCAATCGCACCTGGCTGCCCGATATGCTCGTTCCATTGCGCAACGAGCCAGTCACCGATGCGCGGCAGGGCCGCAATCCAGGCCGGAGGCGGGGCGCCGGTCTCGTTTGCCTGCACCGCCCAGCTGATCCACTGGCGTATCTCTTCAACCGCATAAGAAATTGCGATTCCGATCGGGATGATAAGGAAGGCCAAGATGGCGATAAGCGCGATGGTTGCGCCGAGCGTGGTGTTGCCGCCGATCTGATCAAGAAGCCGGCGGTAAAGCGGCCAACTGGCGAAAGCGATGACGAGCGCGGCCAATACAGGCACGACGAAACCGTGGAAAAAGTAGATCGCGGCAATGCCGATCAGCACCAGCAGCCAACGCGCCACGGAGATTGGTGTGATCAGGGCGATGCGATTGGCCGTTGCCTGGCCAAGCCAACGTGGCCCTTTCGACGAGGTCTGAATATCAGCCTGGCTCACAATCTGAAGTGTCCCGTTAAAACTGCCCTGCATATGGAGCATTCTGGATCGGGAAACAAGCGGGCGGCGGCGGGCGCATGACGCCCGCGGCTCAGATGTCGAGGTTCTCGGCGAAGGCGGCGCGCTCCTGGATGAAGCGGAAGCGTGCCTCAGGCTTCGTCCCCATCAAAGCATCGACCGCGTCCCGCGTGCCCTCGAAATCCACGTCATCGATGCCGACCCGGAGCAGTGTCCGCTTGCTCGGATCCATCGTGGTTTCCTTGAGCTGCGCCGGCATCATTTCGCCAAGGCCTTTGAAGCGTCCAATCTCGACCTTCTTGCCCTTGAAGACGGTCTCCATCAACTCGGCCCGGTGGGCGTCGTCGCGGGCATAAACGGTCTTGGCGCCCTGCCGAATGACGTAAAGCGGCGGCACCGCGAGATAGAGATGGTTGCCCCGGATGAGTTCGGGCATTTCCTGATAGAAGAAGGTGATTAGCAGCGATGCGATATGCGCCCCGTCGACGTCGGCATCGGTCATCACGATGATGCGTTCGTAACGCAGGTCTTCGTCGCGATACTTTGTCCGTGTGCCGCAGCCGAGTGCCTGGATGAGATCGGCAATCTGCTGGTTCGCCATCAGTTTCTCGCGGCTCGCTGAGCCAACGTTGAGGATCTTGCCGCGTAGCGGCAGGATCGCCTGATTGGAGCGGTTGCGCGCTTGCTTGGCCGAGCCACCAGCCGAGTCACCCTCGACGATGAAGAGTTCGGCGCCTTCGGCCGTGTTTTGTGAGCAGTCGGCAAGCTTGCCCGGCAGACGCAGTTTGCGCACGGCCGTTTTGCGGTTGACTTCCTTTTCCTTGCGGCGGCGCAGCCGTTCCTCGCAGCGCTCGATCACCCAGTCGAGCAGCTTGGCCGCCTCGTTCGGATTGTCGGCGAGATAGTGGTCGAAGGGGTCGCGCAGCACGTTTTCGACAAGACGCTGGGCCTCGACGGTCGCGAGCTTGTCCTTGGTCTGGCCGACAAATTCAGGCTCACGGATGAAGACCGAAAGCATGCCGACAGCAGAAATCATCACGTCGTCGGTGGTGATTTCCTTGGCGCGCTTGTTCTGCGTCAGTTCGGCATAGTTCTTCAGGCCCTTGGTGAGCGCAATGCGCAGACCCGCCTCATGCGTGCCGCCTTCCGGCGTCGGGATCGTGTTGCAGTAGGAATGCAGCGCCGGATCACCACCATACCAGGTGACGGCCCATTCCATCGCGCCATGGCCGCCGGTCTTCTCGGTCTTTCCGGCAAAGATCTCGCGGGTGACGGTGAAGTCCTTGCCGAGCGTCGCGGCGAGATAGTCCTTTAAGCCGCCTGGGAAGTGGAAGACGGCCTTCTCAGGGATGTCGCCACCCTCGGGCACCATGCCCGGATCGCAGGACCAGCGGATTTCGACCCCACCGAACAGATAGGCTTTGGACCGCGCCATGCGGAAAATCCGGCCCGGATCGAACTTCGCATGATCGCCGAAGATCTGCGGGTCCGGGTGAAAGCGCACGCGGGTTCCACGGCGGTTGTGCACTTCGCCCAGTTCTTCGAGCCCGCCCTGCGGCACACCGCGCGAGAAGGTCTGGCGATAGAGCTTGCGATTGCGGGCGACTTCAACCTCGAGCAGGTCGGACAGCGCGTTGACAACGGAGACACCAACGCCGTGCAGACCACCTGAGGTCTCATAGGCCTTGCCATCGAATTTGCCGCCGGCATGCAGCTTGGTCATGATCACTTCAAGAGTCGACTTGCCCGGCACCTGCGGATGCAGTTCGACCGGGATACCACGTCCATTGTCGGTGACCGTCAGGAATCCCTGGCTGTCGAGATGCACGTCGATAAAGTTGGCGTGGCCGGCCACCGCTTCGTCCATCGAGTTGTCGATGACTTCGGCAAACAGGTGATGCAGCGCCTTTTCGTCCGTACCGCCGATATACATGCCTGGACGCATGCGCACCGGTTCGAGGCCTTCGAGAACACGAATGGAGGACGCGCCATATTCCTCGGCACCCGCCGTCGAAGCAGGGGCCGCCGTTCGCGCGGCAGGCGCAGGCGCGGGGGAAGGCGTCGTCACGGTTTCCGCCTCGACCTTCTGGGCGAGCGGCATGCCGGAAAAGAGATCGTTGTCGTCCATGGCGTCGTTCGATACTCTGTTGCTGTTCGATGCCGGCTTCGCGGCACCTTCATATAGCCGCCGCATCAGGCCAGTCGCATCTGCGAATCGGTCGGATTGTGCCAGATAGGCAGGGCAGGCGCGAAGGGCCATAGAGCCGGCGCATGTTGAATTCGGGCCAGCTTTGCGTGGCGCATTTCGCGAAGGCAAGCGTGAGCCGAGAGGAAACCCATCTTCCATGCAGATGTCCACAGCTCATTTCCGCACTGCGGCGATTTCCTGCGTTCTCTTTCCGTTTCTGTTCCTGGCGAGTGCCAGAGCCGAGACCATCGCACCATTCAAGGATGAGCTGTTTTCGAGCCAGACGGTGCTGGAAACTGGAGACGGCGGCGATTTTACCCGCATAGATTATGACGAGATGCGCGACATCAACGGGCGCGATAGCATCCCCGAACGGCGGGTCAAGGATCGCTATGTTTCGCTGAAGGTGCGCCGGGTTCAGGAAAACCAGACCCTGCAGCTCCCAACCGGGCCGATGGAGGTCGGACGGGTCGGTCGTGATCAGGGCCAGGCCTTCACCGTGATCTTCATTCACGGCAGGGGCGGGGACAGACGCCTTGGGCTGAACGACATCAGCTTCGGCGGCAATTTCAATCGCCTGAAGAACCTCGCCGCCGAAAACGGCGGCACCTATTACGCGCCGTCTGTCAGAAGCTTCGACGACAAGGGTGTGGCTGAGGTGTCAGCCCTTGTCGCTCACGCCTCGGCCCAATCCGGCGGCAAGCCCGTGGTGCTCGCCTGCGCCTCCATGGGCAGCTTCATCTGCTGGGGCATTTCGCGCGATGCTGGGACTGTCGCCAAGCTCTCGGGCATGGCGATCCTCGGCGGTGCGCCGGATCCGGCCTTGCCGAAGAGCGCTGCGGCCAAGGCCAGGCTGCCGATCTGGTTCACCCATGGCAGCCGTGACAGCGTTTACGGGGCTGAGGATCAGATCAGCATCTACCGCAAGCTGAAGGCAGCAGGCCAGCCGGCGCGTTTCACGCTGTTCGAAACCGGTTCGCATGGTACGCCGGTGCGGATGTCCAACTGGCGCGCCATCCTCAATTGGTTGATCCGCTGACGTAGACCCTCGCCGCATCCGACGTTATGTGCGGCTGCCAAACCGCGTGGCTCGATTGAGTGATGATCCCTTGCATCTTCACCATAAGCTTCGATAGTGCGCCAATTTGGTACCGTAATCTTTCCTTCCGGGCCCAGATTTGCTACTTCGCAGGAGCGAAATAGGGGTAGAGACGATATGACACCGGATGTTCGCCCGCTTGTTGCGGGCAATTGGAAGATGAACGGCACGCGGGCCTCGCTCGATCAGATCAAGGCGATCGCCGAGGGTGTCCAGGGACCGCTGTCCGACAAGGTCGAAACCCTGATCTGCCCGCCGGCAACGCTGCTTTATGTCGCGACCGCGCTTTGCACCGACAGCCCCCTCCAGATCGGCGCTCAGGATTGCCATCAGAATGCGTCGGGCGCCCATACGGGCGATCTCTCGGCCGAGATGATCGCCGACTGCTTCGGCACGCATGTCATTGTCGGCCACTCCGAGCGCCGCACCGACCACGCCGAAACCGATCATCTTGTGCGCGCCAAGGCTGAAGCTGCCTATGCGGCGGACCTGACAGCCGTGATCTGCATTGGCGAGACGGCAGACGAGCGCAAGTCCGGTCAGACACTCGACATCCTCAAGCGTCAGCTTGCCGGCTCCGTCCCGGATGGCGCGGCGGCCGAGCGGACCGTCATCGCGTATGAGCCCGTTTGGGCGATCGGGACCGGCCTGACGCCGACCGTTGCGGACGTTGCAGAAGCGCATGCTTTCCTGCGTGCCGAACTGGTCAAGCGCTTCGGCGACGTGGGCAAGAAGATGCGCATCCTCTATGGCGGCTCGGTCAAGCCTTCGAATGCGAAGGAACTGATGGCGGTCGAAAATGTCGATGGTGCCCTGATCGGTGGTGCGAGCTTGAAGGCAGCCGATTTCCTCGCCATATATCAGGTCTATGAGGAACTCACCGCCTGAGGGGCAAAGCCCCGAAATGCGGAAGAGGGGCTTTCAATGCCCGTTCCTCTCATGTAAAGAGCCGCCAACCTCATTGATTTTGCCCTTATCGGGCAGGATGGACATTCCATGCAGACCGTATTGCTCGTTATCTATCTCATGGTCGTCGTCGCCCTGATCGGCGTCGTCCTTATCCAGCGCTCCGAAGGCGGTGGCCTCGGCGTCGGCGGCGGCTCGGGCTTCATGTCGGCACGCGGCACGGCCAATGCGCTGACCCGCACCACAGCAATCCTCGCGACGCTGTTCTTCGTGATCTCCCTGGCGCTGGGTATTCTGGCCCGCCATGAATCGCGTCCGACCGATATTCTCGACCGTATCCCGGCGGGCAACGGTACGACCCAGGGCGGCGGCAGCGTGCTCGACCAGCTTCCGGGCACGGCACCGGCCCAGTCGACGCCTGCGGCACCTGCAGCTCCTGCAGCAGATCCCAACGCCGTTCCGAACAACTGATCGGAACGACTTCCATCACTCCGGCGGGCTCCAGGGTCCGCCGGTTTTCTTTTGTCCATATTCCGCCATTTCCACGAAAAATGTGGGACAAACCCGATTAGGGCTGGCGGAATCGAATCTGAAACGGTATCCGGTGAAGCCCATGGCGCGATATGTATTCATCACTGGCGGCGTGGTTTCCTCTCTTGGCAAAGGAATTGCGGCCGCGGCACTCGGGGCATTGTTGCAGGCACGCGGTTACCGCGTGCGTTTGCGCAAGCTGGACCCTTATCTCAACGTTGACCCGGGCACCATGAGCCCGACTCAACACGGCGAAGTCTTCGTCACCGACGACGGCGCCGAGACCGACCTAGATCTCGGTCACTATGAACGCTTCACGGGGCGGTCGGCCACCAAGACCGACAACATCACCACCGGTCGCATCTACAAGAACATCATCGACAAGGAACGCCGCGGCGATTATCTCGGCGCAACCGTTCAGGTCATTCCGCACGTCACCAACGAGATCAAGGATTTCGTGGTCGAAGGCAATGACGACTATGATTTCGTCATCTGCGAGATCGGTGGCACCGTCGGCGACATCGAAGCCATGCCCTTCATGGAAGCGATCCGCCAGCTCGGCAACGACCTGCCGCGCGGCACCGCCGTCTATGTGCACCTGACCCTGATGCCCTACATTCCGGCGGCGGGTGAATTGAAGACCAAGCCGACCCAGCATTCCGTCAAGGAACTGCAGGCGCTGGGCATCCACCCAGACATTCTGTTGGTCCGTGCCGACCGCGAAATCCCGCAGGCTGAACGCCGCAAGCTCTCGCTGTTCTGCAACGTGCGCGAAAGCGCCGTGATCCAGGCGCTTGACGTTGCCAACATCTATGACGTGCCGATGGCCTACCACAAGGAAGGCCTCGACAACGAGGTTCTGGCTGCCTTCGGTATCGAGCCGGCTCCGAAGCCGCGTCTGGATGCCTGGGAAGAGGTCTGCAACCGCATCCGGACCCCGGAAGGCGAAGTCACGATCGCGATCGTCGGCAAGTACACCGGCCTCAAGGACGCGTATAAGTCGCTGATTGAAGCGCTTTATCACGGTGGCATCGCCAACCGGGTGAAGGTGAAGCTCGAATGGATCGAGTCGGAAATCTTCGAAAAGGAAGATCCGTCGCCGTGGCTTGAAAAGGTCAACGGTATCCTCGTGCCCGGCGGCTTCGGCGAGCGCGGTTCGGAAGGCAAAATCCTCGCGGCCCAATTCGCCCGCGAGCGCAAGGTGCCTTATTTCGGCATCTGCTTCGGCATGCAGATGGCCGTCGTTGAAGCGGCCCGTCATCTTGCCGGAATCGAGAACGCGTCTTCGACTGAATTCGGCAAGACCGAAGAGCCAGTCGTCGGCCTGATGACCGAATGGATGAAGGGCAACGAGCTCGAAAAACGTTCGGCTGTCGGCGATCTCGGTGGCACGATGCGTCTCGGCGCCTACAAGGCCTCGCTGAAGAAGGACACCAAGATCTCCGAGATCTATGGCTCGACCGACATCTCCGAGCGCCATCGCCACCGCTACGAAGTCAATGTCGACTACAAGGACCGGCTGGAAGCCTGCGGTCTGGTCTTCTCCGGTATGTCGCCGGACGGCCTGCTGCCGGAAACCGTCGAATATCCTGACCATCCCTGGTTCATCGGCGTTCAGTACCATCCGGAGCTGAAGTCGCGCCCGCTCGACCCGCACCCGCTGTTTGCGAGCTTCATCGGTGCGGCCCTCGAACAGAGCCGTCTCGTCTGACATTCGCCTTCGATATCGTTTAGGAGACCCGGCCCAGTGCCGGGTTTTCTCGTTCAAGGCCTGCGCAAGGAACAACGTCTACTTCAGGTGGAAAAGGAGTTCGCCATGCGCATTTCAGACACAGGCCTTTATGTGCCGACCTATGCCAGTCGTAGCAAGCCTGCTCAGGAACAGCTTCCGACCACAACGGCCGGGTCCCAAACAACTGCACAACGCATGTTGGAACGCGATCAGTCCGCCCCAGGTCTTGCCTCGAACCTCTGGCAATTGCAGACGGGTGTGTATTCCACCAAGGACGCAGCAGAGGCTGCCCTGAAGCGAAGTGATCTGCGTGCCGAATTCCTGGAAGAAAGCGCCAAGACGCCGACCGAACGCATCCGCGACCTCTATTTGGAGGAGCATGGCCTGACGGAAGAGACGCTTGCAGAGATGCCGGAAGAGGATCGCAACGCGGTCGAAGAAGAAATCGCGGCCTTGATCAAGCGCCAGCATGGCCTTGAGGAAAGCACGGCGAAGGAAGGCTCGACAACAGCCAATGTCGTTTGAACCCTGGGCTCACTCAGAGGCGTAGAAGCATCACCGGCACGATCTCTCCAGCCTCGGCCGCTGGCGCATGGGGCGGACGCACGATCAGGCAATCGGATTGCGAGAAGATCCGCATCATCGACGAATCCTGCTTGCCGAAGCTCTCGACCGAGGGGATCCCGTCGTCCTGCTCCGTCAACTTGGCACGTACGTAATCCTGCCGCTTGTCATTGGCGGGCAGGGCGGTCTGCAACCGAGCAGGCGCCATGCGTCGGCGAGGCTTCCGGTGACCAAGCTGGGAGAGCAGGGGCTCGAGGAAGAGAAGACCGCAGACGAGACTGGATACCGGGTTCCCCGGAAGTCCGAGCACGTGCATGTGATCAAGACGGCCGACCATCAGCGGTTTGCCGGGGCGCATGGCAATCCGCCAGAAGTCGAGTTCCATGCCGGCAGAAACCAGCGTCGACTGGACCAGGTCATGGTCGCCGACGGATGCGCCTCCGAGCGTGACGAGCACGTCGACGCCGAGTGCGCGTGCCTGCTCCACAGCTTGTCGCAACAGATCACGATCATCGGGCACGATGCCAAGGTCAATCACCTCTGCGCCATTGTCGCGCGCCAGTGCCGCGATCCCGAATGTATTCGAGCCTATGATCTGGCTGGGGCCAGGCTCGCCTCCGGGAGGCACCAGTTCATCACCGGTGGCGAGGATCGCGATCCTGGGGCGGCGATAAACGGGAAGTGCCGCATGGTTCATCGCAGCCGCCAGCGTGAGGTGGCTGAAGTCCATGGAAAGGCCTGCGGTCAGAGCGATATCGCCTTCGGCGAAATCCTGCCCGCGCGGGCGAATGTGTCGTCCGGCCGTCACGGCAAATGTCGTCCGGATACTGTTGTCCCCGAGCGATCCGGCATCCTCCTGCAGGAGGATGCTGTCGGCTCCATCAGGAACGGGCGCCCCGGTGAAGATCCGCACAGCCTCGCCGGATCCGACTTTCCCGGCAAAACCATGGCCGGCCGCGGATTCGCCGATTACCGTGAGTAGACTGCCAACCTCCGCCGCATCTACGACACGCAGAGCATAGCCATCCATGGCAGAGGCGTTGAAAGGCGGCTGGGTGAGGCGGGCGACCAGATCGGTGGCGAGGATGCGCCCGTTGGCCTCGTGAAGTGAAACCTCTTCGACATCAGTGACCGGATGGGCCGCGGCAAGCAGCCTTGCAAGGGCTTCCTCGACCGGCAGCAGTGACATCAGCCACGCTCCGGGTGGCGGAAATCGCCTGATTTGCCGCCGCTCTTCTCCATCACGCGGATCCCACCGATCTCCATGGTCTTGTCCACGGCCTTGGCCATGTCGTAGATCGTCAGGCAGGTCACGGATACAGCCGTCAGCGCCTCCATCTCGACGCCGGTCTTGCCGGTCAGCTTGACGGTCGCCGCGATGCGCAGGCCCGGCAGATCCGAGTCCTCCTCGATATCGACAGTCACCTTGGACAGCATCAGCGGGTGACACAGCGGAATGAGATTGCTCGTCTGTTTGGCCGCCATGATGCCGGCAATACGGGCGGTGCCGATCACATCGCCCTTCTTGGCGTTGCCCTCGCGTATCGTTAAAAGCGTCTCCGGCTTCATCTTCACGAAGCCTTCGGCGACCGCGATGCGAACCGTGTCGTCTTTGGCCGAGACATCCACCATATGCGCCTCGCCGGAAGCGCCGATATGGGTGAGACCACCGGCGTCGGTTGTCATTCTGCGGCCAGCGCGCCGGTCTTGCCGGTCAAAAGCATGCGTGTTGCCTCGGCAACGTCGTCCTTGCGCATCAGGCTCTCGCCGACGAGGAAGGTTGAGATGCCGGATTTCTCCAGCCGCTGACAATCTTCATAGGTGAAGATGCCGCTCTCGCCGACCAGGAGCCGATCGGGCGGCACCATGGCAGCGAGGTCTTCGCTGACGGTGAGGCTGACGTCGAAGGTCCGCAGATTGCGGTTGTTGATGCCGACGAGAGGCGACTTGAGTTTCAGCGCCCGTTCCATTTCCTCGGCATCGTGGACTTCAATTAGAACATCCATGCCGAGGTCGAAGGCCACGCTTTCCAGTTCCGCGGCCTCTGTATCAGACAGCGAGGCCATGATCAGCAGGATGCAGTCGCCACCCCAGGCGCGGGCCTCGTAGACCTGGTAGGCGTCGAACATGAAATCCTTGCGCAAGGCCGGCAGCGAACAGGCCTTGCGGGCAGCCGTCAGGTATTCGGGTGCCCCTTGAAAACTCGGCATATCCGTCAGCACCGAAAGGCAGGCGGCTCCACCGGCCTCATAGGCGGCCGCCAATGCAGGCGGATCGAAATCGGGGCGGATGAGACCCTTGGAGGGGCTCGCCTTCTTAACCTCGGCGATGAGGCCGAACCGGCCTTCGTCCCGGGCGCGCAGTAGCGACCGGTAAAAGCCGCGCGGCGCGTCTTGGCTCGCGATACGGTCCTTGAGTTCCGACAGCGAAACGGCAGCCTTCGCGGCCGCGATTTCTTCCCGCTTGTAGGTTTCGATGCGCTTGAGGATATCGGTCATGATCGGAAGTTTACCCTCAAGCGGCAGAGTTGGAAATGGCGATAAGTGTATCGAGCGCCCGTGCCGCACTGCCGGTGTCAAGCGACTGGCTGGCGAGATGCATGCCCTCGGTCACGTCCCTGGCCTTGCCCGCAACGATCAGCGAGGCAGCGGCGTTGCAGAGTGCCACGTCGCGATAGGCGGTCTTGGCACCACCCAGCACGTCGCGCAGCGCGGCTGCGTTGACGGTGCCATCGCCGCCCCTGATCGCATCCAGAGAAACGGTCTCCACCCCAAAATCAGCCGGTGTCAGCTCGAAGGTCCGGATTTCGCCGTCTTTCAGCTCGGCCACCTGGCTTGGTCCGGTGGTGGTAATTTCGTCGAGCCCACTGCCATGCACGACCCAGGCGCTGGTGAGGCCGAGATCGCGCAAGGCTTCCGCCCCGGGAACGAGCCATTCCGGTGAGTAGACGCCGAAGAGCTGCTTCTTGACCCGGGCAGGGCTCGAAAGCGGCCCGACGATGTTGAAGATGGTCCGTGCCCCGAGTTCGACGCGGGCAGGGCCCACATGCCGCATGGCCGGATGATGCAGCTGCGCAAACATGAAGCCGATCCCTGCTTCGCGAATGCAGCGGGAGATCATGTCCGGCTCGATATCAAGCTTGACGCCAAGCTGCGACAGCGCATCGGCCGTGCCCGACTTCGAGCTCAGTGCCCGATTGCCATGCTTCGCAACAGGGACACCGGCGCCTGCAACGATCAGGGCGGCAAGCGTCGAGATGTTGTAGGTGTTGGTGCCGTCACCGCCTGTTCCGACGATGTCAATGGCATCTTCGGGAGCATCCACCGGCACCATCTTCTGGCGCATGATCGAAACGGCACCGGCGATTTCGTCGACGGTCTCGCCTCGGACCCTGAGACCCATCAAGAAGCCGCCGACCTGCGCCATGCTGGCTTCGCCCGACATCAGGATTTCGAACGCGTCGCTCGCTTCCTGCCGCGTCAGCGGCTGGCGCGTAGCGATTTTGGCGATGAAGGGCTTCAACCCGGACATTCTCAACTCCCCCTCTGGCCGACGGTTATCGGACGATGGCCTGCTGGGCCAGCGCCTGATTGATCGTCACGCCATATTCCGACTGCAACTGACCGACCATCTGGTCGAGGATGTCGTCGCCTGCGGAGTTCGCGACCTGAGCGATCTGCTCGTCCTCATTGAGCGGCACGCCGCTGGTCGGCTGGTCGCGGACGGCCGTGACCGTCATCAGGATCTGGGTCGACGGATCGCCGCCGGAAGCAGTCGCGACCGTGCCCTGCGGGCCAGAGAAGGCGGCGGTGATTGCGGTTGCGCCGAGAACGGCGTCTTCGGTGCGGCGGGTGATGCCGGCCTTGCTTTCGACCGCAAGACCGAGCTCGGTCGCGACATCCTCCAGATTGCCGCCGTCCGCGACCCGCTGGCGCAGGCCCTCTGCTTTCGCGCCGAGCGCAATGCGCTGCTGTTCTGCGGTCCAGTCGGCGATGGCCCTTTCACGCACTTCGGCAAGTTCGCGGTCGCGCTCGGCCTTGATGTCGGTGACATCGAACCAGATGAAGCCGTTATTGCCCAGGGTAACCGGCAAAGCTTCGACACCGATTTCGGTCCGGAACACGTCTCTCAGCAGCTTGTCGCGTTCAGGTATGCCAGCGACTTCGGTCTCGCGATTGTCGAGGCCACGGCGGTCGATATCAGTGACAGTCACCGTCTGAAGCTGCAACTGGTCGGCTGCTTCCTTGAGCGTCGAGCCACCGGCCCGCAGATCCTCGAACTGGTCGTGGACAGCGGTGAGGTCGGCAATCGCGGCCTGTTCGGCCAAAGCTACGCGGATCTCTTCCTTGACCTCGTCGAGGCTCTGGGTGCGGCCTTCCTTGATGTTGGTGACACGCAGGATGACCGGGCCGAACGCACCGTCGACGACATCTGTCGTGCCGCCCTCGGCCGTGACGGCGAAGGCTGCCTCGGCAAGGGCCGGATCGGGCAAACGGTCGCGGGTGAAATCGCCGAGCAGCACATCGCCAGCGGTCTTGCCCTGGTCTGTGACGAGCTGGTCGAAGCTCGTACCCTTCTGCAGCTCTTCACGCGCGGCTTCCGCCATCTCACGGTTCTCGAAACTCAACTGCTCAATCGTGCGTGTTCCGGCGATCTCGTAGGAAGCCTTCCGGCGCTCGTAATCTTCGCGGATCTGTTCGTCGGTGATGGAGGCCGTGTCGGCAATGTCGGAGGGTTCCAGCTTCACATAGTTGAAGCTGCGGTATTCCGGTGCGCGGTAACCGGACTTCGTCGTCTCGAACCAGGCCGCCAGGGTCGCATCATCGGGTGCCTTGATGAGCTCGATGTTGGCGTTGGTCAGCAGGATGTAATTGATGTCGCGGTTTTCGTAGCGATAGGCCTTGATCGCGTCGATCAGGACCTTCGGCGCAACGAAGCCGTCAGCTGTCGCGTCGACGATCTGGCTGCGGATGGCGACCTTTGAACGCTCGTCGATATAGTCGTCTTCGCGAAGCCCTGCATTGCGCAGGCGCGAGGAGAAGAGCGCACGATCGAAATTCCCGCCGGAATTCTTGAAAGCTGGATCATCCGCAATCAGCTGTGCCAGACGATCCTGGGATAGCCCGAGGTTCATGTCAGTGGCCAACTGGTCCAGAGCAGCGCCTGCGGCGAGCTGTGAAAAGACCTGGGATTCAATCCCGAAGGCGCGCGCCTGTTCGGTCGTAAGCTGCATCCCGAACCGGTTGCTCATGTCCGTCACCTGCCGCTGGTAGGCGAAGGCGAAGTCGGCAGACGACACACTCTGGTCACCCACGGCGACGACGGTGTCAGACGTATTGCTGAACAGCGAGGCCGAAACACCCCAGACGCCGAAGGAGAGGACGAGCAGGAGAAGCAAGATCTTGGCAAACAGGGTTTGGGAAGCTTTTCTCAAGAAGACGAGCATCGGGACGCATAAACCTCATTGTAAATCTTCGTCCGGGACGAAGCAGGTTGACTTCCTTAGAACAAAGCTCCGGGGAATTGAAGGCATCCGACGGCGAAATGCGCGGCCATCACGGGGAGTTTGATCGCCGCTAGCGATACTGGGCGCATTCAGCCCTCGTCAAAACGAAAAGAAGGCCGGACAAAGCCGGCCTTCTCGACACTACAAGATGGAAGAATGCCTCAGCGCTCGGAAAGTGCCTTGTAATCGCGCTTCGGTTCACCGGTATACAGCTGACGCGGACGGCCGATGCGCTGCTGCGGATCCTCGATCATCTCGTTCCACTGCGCGATCCAGCCGACGGTGCGGGCGAGCGCGAAGAGAACGGTGAACATCGTCGTCGGGAAGCCGAGCGCACGCAGTGTGATGCCCGAATAGAAGTCGACGTTCGGGTAGAGCTTCTTGTCAATGAAGTAAGGGTCGCTGAGCGCGATCTTCTCGAGCTCGAGTGCCACCTTCATCAGCGGATCATCGGCATGGCCGGTGGCTTCAAGGACCTCGTACATGGTCTTCTGCATGATCTTGGCGCGCGGGTCGTAGTTCTTGTAGACCCGGTGGCCGAAGCCCATCAGACGGAACGGATCGTTCTTGTCCTTAGCCTTGGCGATATACTCTGGAATGCGGTCAACCGAGCCGATTTCCTGCAGCATGTTGAGGGCAGCCTCATTGGCGCCACCATGGGCAGGGCCCCAAAGGCACGCGATGCCGGCCGCAATGCAGGCGAACGGATTGGCGCCCGACGAGCCGGCAAGACGCACGGTCGAGGTCGAGGCGTTCTGCTCGTGATCGGCATGCAGGATGAAGATGCGATCCATGGCGCGCGCCAGAACCGGGTTCACCTGATACTCTTCACAAGGCACAGCAAAGCACATGCGCAGGAAGTTCGCCGCGTAGTCGAGATCGTTCTTCGGGTAAACGAAGGGCTGGCCGACGTGATACTTGTAGGCCATGGCAGCGATCGTCGGCATTTTGGCGATCATGCGCAGCGAAGCGACCATGCGCTGATGCGGATCGGTGATGTCGGTCGAGTCGTGATAGAAGGCGGAGAGCGCGCCGACCGTGCCGACCATGACGGCCATCGGGTGGGCGTCACGCCGATAGCCGGAGAAGAACTTGCTCATCTGCTCATGCACCATGGTGTGGTGCGTGACGCGATAGTCGAAGTCCTTCTTCTGAGCTGCCGTCGGCAATTCGCCGTAGAGAAGCAGGTAGCAGACTTCCAGGAAGTCGCCCTTTTCAGCAAGCTGTTCGATCGGGTAGCCGCGATGCAGCAGCGTGCCTTCGTCGCCGTCGATATAGGTTATCTTGGATTCGCAGGATGCCGTGGACGTAAAGCCCGGATCGTAGGTGAACGTACCCGTGTGCTTGTAAAGGGCGCCGATGTCGATGACATCTGGGCCGATCGTGCCGGCCTTGACGCTCAGGTCGACCGTCTTGTCACCGAGTTTCAAAGAAGCGCTTTTGTCCGTCATGCTGATCCTCCGGAATTGGCGGGAAGGCGTCTTGAAAAAGCCGCCATCGGTTAAGCGTGTGATGTAGCTATATGATACCGAAGTTAATGCCAAGCTATCCAAAGGGCAAATTGTGCGTCGCGAAAACAGCAACAATCGAACCGAACGGTTCTAATCGTTTGAAGCCCGGATAGGCGGCAAAAACCTGATTCGTTGCACGCATTGATTGCTGACGGTTTTCGCTTATTCTGTCTGCAGATGGGGTAGATCCGGCCGGGTGTGGCTGATGGGGGAAGCTGCGGAAATACAGGGACAAGGGCGCCTCCGGTCCGGTGATATACCGGTCCGGCGAGACTTGCCTCGACCACTCGAAAAACGCGCAATGCCCGGTTTGACGACGATCGGCCGTGCTGTCGCCGCTCGCACTGTTTTGCATCGCATCCTCAGGCAGGTTCGGCATTACGTCTCAGACGAAAGTCGGCACGGGCATTTTTTCCTCTTCGTGCCTGTCTGGCTCGGCGCGGGTGCGGCAATCTGGTTTTCCATTGGGCAACCACCGCCGGCCATGGTCCTCGGACTGCTCCTTGCTTGCCTGGCTTTTGCGCTTTTGCGGGCGATGCGCGACACCGTGGCGCATGTGGTCCTGTGGAGCTTGTGCCTGATCCTTCTCGGCATGCTGATGGCCGATTGGGAGACACGGCGAGCGTCCACCGTGATCCTCGATCAGCCGCTCGTCACCACGGTCACCGGGATCGTCGAGCGACGGGAGCAGGGGGCGGGCGGTGAATGGCGCTACGTGTTACGCGTGATCCAGACCGCAGAGCCGAGCATCCGCCGGTCGCCGGGACGCGTGTCCCTCCTTGCCCGAAGCAGACATGTGCCAGCTGCCATCGGCGAGGAACTGAGCGGTCGCGCCCGTCTGTCACCACCGTCAGGTCCGGCTTTGCCCGGATTGAACGACTTTAGCTTCCAAAGCTACTTCGCCGGCGTCGGCGCTGTCGGCTTCTTCCTCGGTACGCCCCAGGCCAAAACCTCCGCGTCATTGGAGAAACAAGGTCTGTGGGCGCGCTTCGACGCGTCCCTGTTCTCGCTGCGGGATCGCATCTCGAACCGCATTCGCAGCGTGCTGCCGGGAGATCCCGGCGCCTTTGCGGCGGCAATCATCACCGGCGAACGCCGATCGATGTCGGAAGAGGCGACGGAGGCGCTGCGCGTCTCTGGCCTTGCCCATATTACCGCGATCTCGGGCCTGAACATGGCGCTTGCCGCAGGCATCTTTTTTGTCGGCTTGCGCGGGCTCCTCAGCCTCCTGCCAAATTTCGCCCACCGTTATCCGGTGAAGAAGATCGCGGCCGCCGGCGCGCTTCTGGCGACGACGGGCTATGTGCTCATCTCGGGCTACCAGGTCTCGGCGCTGCGCGCCTATCTGATGACGGCTGTCATGCTCGGAGCCGTCCTGTTCGACCGCCCGGCTGTCAGCCTCCACAATCTTGCGCTTGCGGCAACCGCGATCCTCGCCGTCCAGCCCTCGGCCGTCATGGGACCGAGTTTCCAGATGTCGTTTGCTGCGACTGCAGCCCTGATTGCCGGTTACGCCGGGTGGCGGGCGCGACCGCGCGCGATCCTGCCGCAGGCTCGCTCACTTCCCATGCGGATCGTGGCCGGGAGTGCCAAGTTCGTCGGCGGCACCCTAGCAACCTCGTTCATCGGTGGGGTCTCGACCGCCGTCTTTGCCATCAGCCATTTTCACCGGATGTCGACCCATGGACTGGAGGCGAACCTTGCCGCCATGCCGCTGATCTCGGTGGTCGTGATGCCTTCTGGCTTCATTGCCATGCTGCTCATGCCATTTGGCCTCGACGCCCCGTTCTTCTGGATCATGGGGCAGGGCCTAGAAATGGTGCTCATTGTCGCCCACACCGTTTCCGGCTGGGGTGGCGGTTACGTCTTCCCGCGTCTGCCGGCATGGTTCATGCCCGGCGCAATCGCCGGGATGCTCTTGCTGATGCTCCTCAAAACCCGGATCAGGCATGTCGGCACGGCTCTCATCGTCGCGACGCTCGCGGCTGCCTTCCTTGCTCCACGCCTCCCGGGGAGCGAGCTGATGATCAGCGAGGACGCACGGTTGGTTGCGATTCGGGTGGAAAGTGACGACACGTCCATCATTGCAATCAACCGGACCCGCCCAGCAGCCTTCATCTTCGATCAATGGCAACCCGTGCTCGGCATCGACGAACCAAGGCGCCCCGTCATGCTCGAGACCACACCCCTGCCGCCAGCGCCAGACTGGCGTACTGGCCAAACCCTGTCTGAGGAGCAGCGCAAGCTGGCAGAGGCTGTATTTGATAGACTGCTCGGAGCTGCAGGGAGAGAACATTTCGCCTGCATAAAGCAGGCCTGCGCCATCAGACTGGAGAACGGCAACGCACTGTTGACGTTGGAGCGTGCGGATCTCATCGGCGCAGCCTGCGACCGCGCTGATATCGTGGTTCTGTCGGCGCGCACGCGCGTCACCACCTGCCGCTCCGGCGCGCTCCTGATTTCCGAGGCGAGCCTGCGTGCAACCGGCGCCATTGAGATCGCGGGACTTGGCGGCAACTCGCAAGCCATGACGGTTAGGTCAGCGCTCGACGGACCCTCCAGACCCTGGACGGCGCACCGGCTCTACGACTGGCGCAGCGGCTCTTCCGAGACCACGCATGAATTCACGCGTACGGCCGGCGCCACCAGACAAGGGCCGGAGCCGGAGCCCGATGCTGATCAGTGATAGCGGCGAATGAGGCCCACCAGCTTGCCCTGGATCTTGACGCGATCCGGCGGGAAGATGCGGGTTTCGTAGGCTGGGTTGGCGGCTTCCAGTGCAATCGATGCACCACGGCGGCGGAACCGCTTGAGTGTCGCCTCCTCGTCGTCGACCAGCGCCACGATGATGTCACCGGGATTGGCGTTCGAGGCATTGCGGATGATCACCGTGTCGCCGTCGAGGATGCCGGCCTCGATCATCGAATCGCCCTTGACCTCAAGCGCGTAGTGATCGCCCGCCCCGATCATCTCCGCAGGTACCGTGATGTCGTGAGTGTTGTTCTGAATGGCTGAAATCGGCACACCGGCTGCGATTCGGCCCATGACCGGAACCGAGACGGACGAGCCGTTGTCCTCGACGGGCGGCTTGGTCAGTGCTGGCGCCGGCGGAGCCTTGCCGAGACTGCCCTCGATCACGCTTGGCGCAAAGCCTCGGCGCGGCTGGATGCTCGGCGAATAAGCTTCCGGAAGCTTGATGACCTCTAGAGCACGCGCCCGGTTCGGCAGGCGCCGGATGAAGCCGCGTTCCTCGAGTGCCGTGATCAGGCGATGGATCCCGGATTTCGATGCGAGGTCCAGCGCATCCTTCATCTCGTCGAAGGACGGCGGGACACCCGATTCCTTCATCCGTTCATGGATGAAAAGAAGCAGTTCCTGTTGCTTGCGCGTCAGCATATGTGGTGCCCCCGGAGTGAAACAAATACAGAACAGACACTATATGTTCCAGTTGTGTTCCGCAAGGGTATAAATTTCCGTGAACAGCCGGTGAGAAAATGCGATAGCCGGATGAAACGTGGCAACAAGACAGGATGGGCGCGCGGCGCCGACAAAAAGACGTCTCGCATTCCGTGAGACCCTTTCGGGAAGTGGAATATGCTGAAAGACATCGAAAAGATCGTATTGGGCAAGCAGACCTCCGACCTGACCTCGGCCGAGAAGAAGGTGCTGACCAAGGCGCGCGAGCGCCGGACGGTCTCGACCAATGCCGGCGAGGATTTTTTGGCCGGCGCCACCTTCGGTCAGCGTCTTGCGGATGCGATCGCCAGGGTTGGCGGATCCTGGGCCTTCATCATCGGTTTCATGCTCTTCCTCGTCGCCTGGGTGTTCCTCAACACGGTCCTCCTCGCGACGCGGGCGCTCGATCCCTATCCCTTCATCTTTTTGAACCTCATTCTGTCCATGCTGGCCGCCATCCAGGCGCCGATCATCATGATGAGCCAGAACCGACAGACCGAGCGCGACCGCTTCATGGCGGCCAAGGATTATGAGATCAACCTGAAGGCGGAGATCGAGGTGCTGGCGCTGCACCACAAGATCGATGAGCAGGTGTTAAAGGAGCTGCGCGAGACACGCGAGCAGATCGATGCCCTGCGCCAGGCGATCGAGGCCCTTTCAAGCCGGCCGAGCAATTCCTAATTCTAGCTTCTGAAACAGAGACACGTCATGTCCCATCCCATGTCTGCGCTGCGCGCCATCGATCATCTCGTCCTGCCCGTGGTTGACCTTCAGACCGGCCGCAACCGTTTGAACCAGCTCGGCTTCACTGTCGCTGATGATGCGCGCCATCCCTTCGGCACGGAGAACGCCTGCGTGTTCTTCGCCGACGACACCTATCTTGAGCCGCTGGCGGTCGGGAGTCGTGAGGATTGCCTGGAGGCGCAGCGCAACAACAATATCTTCGTGGCGCGCGACCAGGCTTTCCGCTTTCGCCGAGGTGAGGGGCTCTCTGCCTTCGTCGTCAAGACCGATGATGCGGCAGCCGACGATGCACGCTATCGTTCAGAGGGACAGAGCGCCGGTCAGTTGCTCGAATTCTCGCGTCAGTTTCGCTTCCCCGATGGTCGAACGGCGGAAGGATCCTTTCGTTTGGCCTTCGCCGCGGATCTGAGGGCGCCGGACTTCTTTGCCTTTGCGTGTGAGCGCGTGAATCCGCTTCCGGCCGACCGCGGGGCCTTGCTCTTGCACGCCAATGGTGCGGCCGGTCTTCGGCGCATCGTCTTAGTCGAAGAGAATCCAAGTGATTTCCAGTATCTTCTGGAGCTGGTGCTTGATCAGCGGGACATCACGGCCCATTCCTTCGGCATTTCCGTCCAGACCGCCAACGCCTCTGTGGATGTTCTGACGCCGGAGGGGTTTGCTGCCCAATACGGTTCGACGTTCGCTCTGTCCGAGCGCGGCCTTTTGGGGGCCGCGGTTGCCATCTCCGTCGCTGATCTCGGCGTGACAGAGGCCTGCCTCGCTGCTAAGGGCGTCCACTATCACCAAACGGGCGCGCGCCTCGTCGTCGCGCCGGAAAAGGGGCAAGGCGTAACCTTCGCCTTCGAGGAGTTGAAATGAGCGTTTCTCCCAATTCGGAAGTCGTGGTCGGCGAAGGTGCGGCCAAGGCCGTTTTCTCCCAGAAGGGCCGTTTTGCCTTGATTGCCGGCCCCTGCCAGATGGAAAGCCGCGACCATGCCTTCATGATCGCCGGTCAGCTCGTCGAGCTATGCCGCGAACTTGGCCTCGGTCTCGTCTACAAGTCCTCCTTCGACAAGGCGAACCGCACCTCGCTGTCTGCCGAACGCGGGATCGGCTTGGAAACGGCGATGGAAGTCTTTGCCGACATCAAGAAGGAGTTCGGCGTACCGGTCCTGACCGACATCCATACGGAAGAGCAGTGCGCCGCTGTTGCCCCGACCGTTGATGTCCTGCAGATCCCGGCCTTCCTCTGCCGCCAGACAGACCTTCTGGTGGCTGCGGCCAAGACCGGCCGCGCCATCAACGTCAAGAAGGGGCAGTTCCTGGCGCCTTGGGACATGAAGAATGTCCTGAACAAGATCACCGGTTCCGGCAATCCGGACGTCCTGCTCTGCGAACGCGGCGCTTCATTCGGCTACAACACGCTGGTGTCCGACATGCGCTCGCTGCCGATCATGGCGGCCATGGGCGCGCCCGTCGTCTTCGATGCCACCCACTCGGTGCAACAGCCGGGCGGGCAGGGCGGCTCCTCTGGTGGCCAGCGGGAATTCGTCGAAACGCTGGCTCGTGCAGCTGTTGCCGTCGGTGTCGGTGGTCTCTTCATCGAGACGCATCAGGATCCGGACAACGCACCGTCGGATGGCCCGAACATGGTCAAGATCACCGACATGCGCCGTCTGCTCGAAAAACTCATCGCCTTCGACGATATCGCCAAGACATCCTGATCCGTCTCTCGCGGCGCTTCAATCGGTTGAACCGGAAGCGCCGCAGTCAATTGCTTTTTAAATCGATTAGATTTCGTTCGTTTCGGCTCTGATCCGTCATTGTATTTTCCCGATCATCGGATAAGAGAGGATGACTCACAGGCGGGTCCGGTGGCGTTTGCCCAGTAATCTGCCTCAAGAGCCTTGTCCAATTTCCGTCTACAGGGAGCGAACATGACCGCCATCACCGACATCATCGGCCGCGAGATCCTCGACAGCCGTGGCAACCCGACCGTCGAGGTCGACGTCTATCTCGAAGATGGCAGCATGGGCCGCGCTGCGGTTCCCTCGGGCGCATCGACCGGCGCGCATGAAGCCGTGGAGCTGCGTGACGGTGGTTCGCGCTATCTCGGCAAGGGCGTCGAAAAGGCCGTCGAAGCCGTCAACGGCGAAATCTATGATGCGATCGGCGGTCACGATGCCGAGAACCAGATCCAGATCGACAATCTGATGATCCAGCTCGACGGCACGCCGAACAAGGCGCGCCTCGGCGCCAACGCCATCCTCGGCGTCTCGCTCGCCGTCGCCAAGGCTGCCGCCCAGTCTTCCGGCTTGCCGCTCTATCGTTACGTCGGTGGTCCGAACGCCCATGTCCTGCCGGTCCCGATGATGAACATCATCAATGGCGGCGCGCATGCCGATAACCCGATCGACTTCCAGGAATTCATGATTGTGCCGGTTGGCGCTGACAGCATCCGTGACGCGGTTCGCATGGGTTCGGAAGTCTTCCACACCCTGAAGAAGCAGCTCGCAGCCGACGGCCATAACACCAATGTCGGTGATGAGGGCGGCTTTGCCCCCGGTCTCGCGTCCGCGCCGGCCGCCCTCGACTTCATCATGAAGTCGATCGAAAAGGCCGGCTACCGTCCGGGTGAAGACATGCATATCGCGCTCGATTGCGCCTCGACCGAATTCTTCAAGGACGGCAAGTATGTCCTCGAAGGTGAAGGCCGCACGCTAGAGCCGGAAGCCATGGCCGAGTACCTCGCCGAGCTTGCTGCCAAGTACCCGATCTTCTCGATCGAAGACGGTATGGCCGAAGACGACTGGGACGGCTGGAAGGCGCTCACCGACAAGGTCGGCAAGAAGATCCAGCTCGTCGGCGACGACCTCTTCGTCACCAATTCGGCCCGTCTGCGCGACGGCATCAAGATGGGCGTAGCCAACTCCATCCTGGTCAAGGTCAACCAGATCGGTTCGCTGTCGGAGACCCTCGACGCTGTCTCGACCGCACACCGCGCCGCCTACACGGCTGTGATGTCGCACCGCTCGGGCGAAACCGAGGACTCGACGATCGCGGATCTCGCGGTTGCCACCAACTGCGGTCAGATCAAGACCGGCTCGCTGGCCCGCTCCGACCGCACCGCGAAGTACAACCAGCTGATCCGCATCGAGGAAGAACTCGGGCCGCAGGCCGTTTACGCAGGCTCGTCGATCCTGCGCGGCTGATCTCGGTCGAATTCCTTCGAAGCCCGTGCCGGTTCCCCGGTGCGGGCTTTTTCTTTTGCGCTGCGATTAGGGTCAACGGTCGGTTAAGATCTGCCGGTTACTCTTTCGACAAGTTTCGCGTTTCAGGGCATTGTCGGCATGTGGACCAGGCATCACAAGAAGAAGAAATACGGCCGTCTCATTCTTCCCGCTATCACCATCGCTTTCCTGTCCTATTTCGGCTACCATTCCATCCATGGTGACTACGGCCTCAGGGCAGGGCAGGAGTTCGAGCGCATCCGGCAGGAGCGTGCCTCGGAGCTTGAGGCGCTTGTGGCCCAGCGGACCGTCCTTGAAAAGGATGTCAGTCTCTTGAGTGATGGCTCTCTCGATCAGGATATCATCGACGAAAAGGCGCGCTATCAGCTCAATATGTCGCGTCCTGATGAAATCGTCATCTTCAACACCTATTTCTGATTAACCTGAATTCAGTTAATCGTAAATTTTTTAGTTATTACAGTTGCTTGCGGCGAATGTGAGCCATGCATTTATGGCATTGCCGCCGTCCTCTTTCTTCCCTATTCTGTGCCCAACTCTGGACCATAATAAACCCATGGGAGGGATGCATGGCGCCTCGCAAGCCAGCAGCTGCGAACGGTCGGAAGTCTTCGGCCAAGTCGGCCGGCAAGGAATTTACCGGAAAAAACGCACCAGAATTCGGAGCGGATGAAGAGCTTCACGCCTATCGTGAAATGCTTCTGATTCGCCGTTTCGAAGAGAAGGCCGGCCAGCTTTACGGCATGGGCTTCATCGGGGGCTTCTGTCACCTCTATATCGGCCAGGAAGCGGTCGTCGTCGGCATGCAGATGGCGCAGAAGGAAGGTGATCAGGTCATCACCGCCTATCGCGACCATGGGCACATGCTGGCAGCGGGCTTGAGCGCTCGCGGCGTCATGGCAGAGCTCACGGGTCGCCGTAGCGGCCTGTCGAAGGGCAAGGGCGGCTCCATGCACATGTTCTCGAAAGAGAAGCATTTCTATGGTGGCCACGGCATCGTTGGCGCGCAGGTTTCGCTCGGAACCGGTCTTGCCTTCGCCAACAAGTACCGCGGCAATGACAATGTTGCTGTTGCCTATTTCGGCGACGGCGCTGCGAACCAGGGCCAGGTCTACGAGAGCTTCAATATGGCTGCCCTTTGGCAGCTGCCGATCATCTACATCGTTGAGAACAACCGTTACGCCATGGGCACTTCGACGGCCCGCGCCACGGCTCAGTCGAACTATTCGCTGCGTGGCTCCGGCTTCGGCATCCCCGGCGTCCAGGTCGATGGCATGGATGTGCGCGCGGTGAAGGCTGCCGCCGACGAGGCGCTTGAACATTGCCGCTCCGGCAAGGGTCCGATCATTCTTGAAATGCTGACCTATCGCTATCGCGGCCACTCGATGTCCGACCCGGCGAAGTATCGCTCCAAGGAAGAAGTGCAGAAGATGCGGTCGGAGCAGGATCCGATCGAACAGGTCAAGGCTCGTCTCCTCGAGAATGGCTGGGCCTCAGAAGACCAGCTCAAGGCGATCGACAAGGATGTGCGTGACATTGTCGCGGACAGTGCCGATTTCGCCCAGGCCGATCCGGAGCCGGATGTTTCCGAGCTCTACACCGACATTCTTCTGTAATCGGGGAGGGAACCCATGCCGATCGAAATTTTGATGCCCGCCCTTTCTCCGACAATGGAAGAAGGCACGCTTTCCAAGTGGATCAAGCAGGAAGGCGACACCGTAAAGTCCGGCGATGTGATCGCCGAGATCGAGACCGACAAGGCGACCATGGAAGTGGAAGCCGTTGATGAAGGCGTGCTCGGCAAGTTGCTGATCGCGGCCGGCACCGAGAACGTCAAGGTCAATACGCCGATCGCCGTTCTGCTTCAGGATGGTGAAAGTGCCGATGCGGCACCTGCCCCGAAGGCGGCACCTGCTGCCGCCGAGCCGGTATCCGCACCGGCAGCCGAAGCGCCTGCTGCTGCCGCCGTTCCGGCTGCTCCGAAGGTTGAAGTCGCTGCCGATCCGGACGTTCCGGCCGGCACCGAAATGGTGACGATGACGGTGCGTGAAGCGCTGCGCGAAGCCATGGCCGAGGAAATGCGCGCCAATCCTGACGTCTTCATCATGGGTGAAGAAGTCGCCGAATATCAGGGCGCCTACAAGATTACCCAGGGGCTTCTGCAGGAATTCGGCGCCCAGCGCGTCGTCGACACCCCGATCACCGAACATGGCTTTGCCGGTCTCGGCGTCGGTGCGGCTATGGCCGGCCTGAAGCCGATCGTCGAGTTCATGACCTTCAACTTCGCCATGCAGGCAATCGACCACATTATCAACTCGGCTGCCAAGACGCTCTACATGTCCGGTGGCCAGATGGGTGCGCCGATCGTCTTCCGTGGCCCGAACGGGGCTGCTGCCCGCGTCGGCGCCCAGCACAGCCAGGACTACGCTGCCTGGTATAGCCAGATCCCGGGCCTCAAGGTCGTGATGCCCTACACGGCAGCCGACGCCAAGGGCCTGCTGAAGGCTGCGATCCGCGACCCGAACCCGGTCATCTTCCTCGAAAACGAAATCCTCTACGGTCACTCCTTTGAAGTGCCGAAGATGGATGACTTCGTCCTGCCGATTGGCAAGGCGCGCATCCACAAGACCGGCAAGGACGCGACCATCGTTTCCTTCGGTATCGGCATGACCTATTCGGTCAAGGCCGTCGAGGAACTGGCGAAGGAAGGCATCGATGTCGAGCTGATCGACCTCAGAACCATCCGTCCGATGGACCTGCCGACCATCATCGAATCGGTCAAGAAGACCGGTCGCCTCGTGACTGTCGAGGAAGGCTATCCGCAGTCCTCCGTCGGCACCGAAATTGCGACCCGCGTCATGCAGCAGGCCTTCGACTATCTGGATGCGCCGATCCTCACGATCGCCGGCAAGGATGTTCCGATGCCTTACGCGGCCAATCTCGAAAAGCTGGCACTGCCGAGCGTTGCCGAAGTCGTTCAGGCCGTCAAAACCGTCTGCTACAAGTAAGGGGGCAAGGTCATGCCGATCAATATCACCATGCCGGCCCTGTCTCCGACGATGGAAGAGGGCAATCTGGCCAAGTGGCTGGTCAAGGAAGGCGACAAGGTCAAGTCTGGCGACGTGATCGCCGAGATCGAGACCGACAAGGCGACCATGGAAGTGGAAGCCGTTGATGAAGGCATCGTCGCGAAGATCGTTGTTCCCGCCGGCACAGAGGCCGTGAAGGTCAATGCGCTGATCGCGATCCTTGCCGAGGAAGGCGAAGACGTTGCGGCCGCCGCTGCTGGTGACGGTTCGTCCGCACCGAAGGCTGAGGCGGCTCCTGCCCCTAAGGCTGAAGCAGCACCTGCGCCTGCCGCGACTGCAGCGGCGGTGCCGGCTCCCGCAGCCGCGTCGGCTGCTCCGGCAGCATCGAGCGGGGAGCGGGTCTTCGCCTCGCCGCTCGCCCGTCGCCTCGCCAAGGAAGCCGGTCTCGACTTGAAGGCTGTCGCGGGCTCCGGTCCGAAGGGCCGCGTCGTCAAGAGCGACGTCGAAAAGGCTGTGAGCACCGGTGGTGCAAAGGCTGCCTCGGCTCCGGCCGCAGCAGCGTCGACTGCCGCAGAGGCCCCGGTTTTGGCCAAGGGCGCCTCGGAAGAAGCTGTCCTCAAGAACTTCGCCGAAGGCTCTTACGAGCTCGTGCCGCATGACGGCATGCGCAAGACGATCGCTAAGCGCCTGCAGGAATCGAAGCAGACCATTCCGCACTTCTACGTCTCCGTGGATTGCGAACTGGATGCCCTGATGGCGCTGCGTGCACAGCTGAACGCCGCTGCCCCCGAAAAGGACGGCAAGCCGGCCTACAAGCTCTCGGTCAACGACATGGTGATCAAGGCCCTGGCTCTCGCACTGCGCGACGTGCCGGATGCCAACGTCTCCTGGACCGACACCAACATGGTCAAGCACAAGCATGCCGATGTTGGCGTGGCGGTCTCGATCCCCGGCGGCCTGATCACGCCGATCATCCGCAAGGCCGAGGAAAAGAGCCTGTCCACCATCTCCAACGAGATGAAGGATCTGGGCAAGCGCGCCAAGGACCGCAAGCTGAAGCCTGAGGAATATCAGGGCGGGACGACCGCCGTGTCCAATATGGGCATGATGGGCGTGAAAAGCTTCTCGGCCGTGGTCAACCCGCCGCATGCAACGATCCTCGCGGTCGGCGCCGGTGAAGAGCGGGTTGTCGTGAAGAACGGCGAGATGAAGGTGGCGACTGTCATGACCGTGACGCTCTCGACCGACCATCGTTGCGTCGATGGTGCGCTCGGTGCCGAACTGCTCGGTGCTTTCAAGCGCTACATCGAAAATCCGATGGGTATGCTGGTCTGAACCGGGGGCGGTTAAGATGAAGACCGTTCTAGCCTATGGCGACAGCCTGACATGGGGATACGACCCGGTGAACCTGGGTCGGCATGCCCACGAGGACCGCTGGACGAGCGTCTTGCAAAAGGCGCTCGGTCATGGGGTCCGGGTGATCGCCGAAGGCCTGAACGGCCGCACCACGGCCTATGACGACCATCTGGGTGACTGCGAGCGCAACGGAACCAAGCTGTTGCCGACGCTTCTCGCAACGCACAAGCCGATCGATCTTGTGATCATCATGCTGGGGACGAATGACCTCAAGCGTGGCATCCAGGGAACGGCGATCGGCGCGACCAGCGGTGTGAAGCGTCTGGTTAAGCAGGTTCAGAAGCACGACTGGGGTTTCGAGTTCGACGAGCCCGAAATCCTGATCGTCGCGCCGCCGGCGATCCGAGAGACGGCCAATTCGGTGTTCGGCGCCATGTTCAACCACTCGGTAGACGAAGGCGCCATGCTCGCCAGCATGTACCGCGATGCGGCGGACGAGGCCGGATGCGCCTTCTTCGATGCAGGATCCGTCGCAGAAACCACGCCGCTCGACGGCATCCATCTCGACGCTGAAAACACCCGTGCCATCGGACGCGGCCTCGAGCCGATTGTCCGCATGATGCTCGGACTTTGAAAAATGCCGTGGCCTGCATCCTCTGGCGGGCCGCGTTGATCAAAATCAAGGAGGTCTTGTGCGCTGCGTCTAACCTGTACCCATCAACCCCGACAAGAGGAGATGGGATCATGTCGAACACACCGCACGAACTGGCAGTGGAATTCCCGGAACACGTCACGCTGATGCGTCATCTGAAAGAAACAGATGGGCATTTTGCGAGATTGTCTGAAGCCTATCATGAGGTGAACCGGGCCATCCACCGCGCCGAAACCGATATCGAGCCTGCAGACGACTTCCACATCGTGGAAATGCGCAAGAAGCGGATGCAGCTCAAGGATGAAATCTACGGGATGCTGGTTCATCACGAACCGGAAGCCGAGACACCCGCAGCCTGAGGGGTTCGCTTCCAGTCCCGAAACGGGCCTCCGTGAGAACGGAGGCTCGCAGGAAACCGAGGAGTGGAAGCACCTATGTCGAACGCTTACGACGTCATCATCATCGGCTCCGGCCCCGGCGGCTACGTCACCGCCATCCGTGCCGCCCAGCTCGGACTGAAAACCGCGATCGTTGAGCGCGAGCATCTGGGCGGCATCTGCCTGAACTGGGGCTGCATCCCGACCAAGGCGCTGCTGCGCTCAGCCGAGATCCTCGATCACGCCAACCATGCGAAGTCCTACGGCCTGACGCTGAATGGCACGATGACCGCCGACGTCAAGGAAGTCGTCGCCCGCTCGCGTGGTGTCTCGGCCCGTCTCAATGGCGGCATCGGCTTCCTGATGAAGAAGAACAAGATCGACGTCATCTGGGGCGAAGCCAAGCTTTCCAAGCCCGGCGAAATCGTCGTCGGCAAGATGACCAAGCCTGTCGTTGAGCCGCAGCACCCGGTTCCGAAGGGCGTGCTGGGTGAGGGCACCTACACCGCCAAGCACATCATCGTCGCGACTGGTGCGCGTCCGCGCGCACTTCCGGGCATCGAGCCGGATGGCAAGCTGATCTGGACCTATTTCGAGGCGATGAAGCCCGACTTCATGCCGAAGTCCATGGTCGTCATGGGCTCGGGCGCGATCGGCATCGAATTCGCCTCCTTCTACCGCTCGATGGGCGTCGATGTGACCGTCGTCGAACTGATGGCCAACATCATGCCGGTCGAGGATGTGGAAATCTCCACCTTCGCCCGCAAGCAGTTGGAAAAGCGCGGCCTGAAGATCATTACCGAAGCCAAGGTCTCCAAGGTCGAGAAAGGTGCAAACTCCATCACTGCCCATGTCGAGACCAAGGACGGCAAGGTCCAGACGATCACCGCTGACCGCCTGATCTCCGCCGTCGGCGTCCAGGGCAATATCGAGAACCTCGGTCTCGAAACGCTCGGCGTAAAAACCGATCGCGGCTGCATCGTCATCGACGGCTATGGCAAGACCAACGTGCCGGGCCTTTATGCGATTGGTGACGTCGCGGGTCCGCCGATGCTCGCCCACAAGGCCGAGCACGAAGGCGTGATCTGCATCGAAAAGATCGCTGGGCTGCCGAACGTTCACCCGATGGACAAGGCCAAGATCCCGGGCTGCACCTATTGCAACCCGCAGGTTGCCTCGGTTGGTTTGACGGAAGCCAAAGCCAAGGCTGAGGGCCGCGAGATCCGTGTCGGCCGCTACAATTTCAACGCCAACGGCAAGGCCATCGCACTCGGCGAAGACCAGGGCATGATCAAGACGATCTTCGACAAGAAGACCGGCGAGCTTATCGGCGCCCATATGGTCGGGGCTGAGGTGACCGAGCTTATCCAGGGCTTTGTCGTCGCGATGAACCTCGAGACGACAGAGGAAGAGCTGATGCACACGATCTTCCCGCATCCGACACTGTCGGAAATGATGAAGGAAAGCGTGCTCGACGCCTATGGGCGGGTGCTGAACGCCTGAAGTCAGGTTGTGAAAAGGAACCTCGCCGCCTATATGGGCGGCAGGTTCTAAATTGACGATCCAAAGGGAGTTCGACGTGGCAGGGTTTGAAGTCGGCATTATCGCGACGATCTTCTTCGGCGGCCTCGCTGGCTGGCTTGCCGGCAAGCTGATGGACATGCGCTTCGGCGTCTTCATGAACATCGTGATCGGCATTGTCGGCGCGGCAATCGCAGCGGCGATCTTCCGTCGCCTCGGCATCTTTGTCGAAGGTGATTGGCTCGGATACCTTATCACCAGTTTCGTTGGCGCCAGCCTCCTTCTCTTCATTGCCCGGCTTGTCCGGCGGTAATCTCGATTAGCCGCACCAGCGGCGGGATAGGGTTTTGACCATGGTCACCATTCTCGACAGGACCAATCTTTCGAACGCGGCACCCCTGGCGCCAGCAGACGAAAAGCGTGTGCGCCATCCGGAAAAGGCCCACAAGCCCGACACCGAGGTATTGCGCAAGCCAGAATGGATCCGCGTCAAGGCGCCGACATCCAAGGGCTATCACGAGACCCGCGAGCTCGTGCGCTCCCACAAGTTGGTGACGGTCTGCGAAGAGGCCGGCTGCCCGAATATCGGCGAGTGCTGGGACAAAAAGCACGCGACCTTCATGATCATGGGCGAGATCTGTACCCGCGCCTGCGCCTTCTGCAATGTCGCGACCGGCAAGCCCAACCCGCTCGATCTCGACGAGCCCGCCAATGTGGCCAAAGCCGTCCGCCAGATGGGTCTGCAGCATGTTGTTATCACCTCCGTCGACCGTGACGACTTGGCTGATGGCGGCGCCGAACATTTCGAGAAGGTGATCTGGGCGATCCGCGAAGCATCGCCCGAGACGACGATCGAGATCCTCACCCCTGACTTCCTCAAGAAGCCTGGTGCCCTTGAGCGAGTCGTCGCGGCCAAGCCCGACGTCTTCAACCACAACATGGAAACCGTGCCGGGCAACTATCTGACGGTCCGTCCCGGCGCCCGCTATTTCCATTCCGTGCGCCTGCTTCAGCGGGTGAAGGAACTCGACCCGACCATGTTCACCAAGTCCGGAATCATGGTCGGCCTCGGCGAAGAGCGCAACGAAGTGCTGCAGTTGATGGACGACCTGCGTTCTGCCGACGTCGACTTCCTGACCATCGGCCAGTACCTCCAGCCGACCCGCAAGCACCACAAGGTCGAACGCTTCGTCACGCCAGAAGAGTTCAAGTCCTACGAGGACATCGCCTACACCAAGGGCTTCCTGATGGTGTCCTCGAGCCCGCTGACCCGCTCCTCGCACCATGCCGGCGATGACTTTGCCCGGCTGAAGGCGGCGCGGGAGAAGATGGTCGCTAAGGCCTGACCGGTTAATCGAGATTGTCTTGCCAATCCTCGCGTGCGTTCGGGACGGCTATAGAGAGGACGTCGCCGCTAGGCTTCACGCTGTAGACTACCAGATGCGATCCTGTGGGGTGAACGCGCACAGGCGGCGTGACTTCTAAGCGTTCCCGCGCCATGCGAGGTTCTCGGCAATCAGACTGAAGACGTGCTCGAGATGGATATGGTAGGCCTCGGCCTGCGCCTCGCCAAAAGTCTCCACATCGCGCCGATAGATCTTGCGGACATCCTCCGCTGCTTGACGCGTGAGCCGATAGCTCAAGCAGTTCTGCCCCGTCGGTGCTTCAGGGAGCGAAGAATATCCTGCATGCTCTCATCGCACTCGCCGCTTGCGATCCCCTCGTCAACGATTGCCTGGATGCGGGCAACCTCTCTCTGGCGCTCTTGGTCCTGGCTGATCAGGTCCTGGATATACGCTTCCTCGTTCGCGAACTGACCGCCTTGGGTCTGATCGTCGACGAACTGCTTCATCTTGTCGGTCAGCCTAATGCTGAGCTTGGCCATGCATCTATCTCCACTGGCCGGATGTTGCTCGCGTCCCACTAAAAAGTCAAAGCTTGGAACACTTAACAAGAGCGAGACGAATCGAGTGCGCAACCTTCCGATAGCTGAAGAAGCCGCCAACCATCTGCGCCAGGCCCGCCGGATCTGCGTGATTGGATCCTCCGGCAGCGGAAAAAGCACTCTGTCGCAGAAGCTCGCTAGCGCTCTCGATCTCCATTACGTCTCCCTGGACAGGGATGTGCGCTGGCTGCCCGGTTGGCAGGAGCGTGGCAGGGAGGAGCAGCGTGAGCGATTGGGCGTCTTTGTCGCCGGCAACGCGTGGGTCATCGACGGCAGTGGTTCGTCATCATTCGATATCAGGCTGCCGCGCACCGATCTTATCGTGTGGCTACGACTTCCGAGATGGAAATGTCTGCTGGGCGTTGCAAAGAGGGTCTATCGTTTCAGGGGTACGGTACGGCCGGATATGGCGGAAGGCTGTCCCGAACCCTTGCCCGATCGCGATTTCCTCTCTTACATCTGGAACTTCGAGCGTCGCTATGCCCCGTGGATCATCCAGGAAATCGAGCGTCACGGACCGAACGTGCCGGTCGTGACCCTGAAATCCCATGGCGAAATGGCGCACCTGCTTGATCTTGCCGGGCTTCCTCATTAAGTCGCTGGCATGCCACAGTTTGAAACCCGCCGCCTCGTCAAGCACTCGCCCGAACGTATGTACGCCCTCGTCGCCGACGTCGAGCGCTATCCGGAATTCTTGCCGCTCTGCGAAGCGCTGACCATTCGCTCGCGCCGCGAGCGTGACGGCAAGGAACTGCTGCTCGCTGACATGACGGTGGGCTACAAGGCGATCCGCGAGACCTTCACGACGCAGGTTCTGCTGACGGCTGCCGAACGCGCCATCGATGTCAAATACATCGAAGGTCCGTTCCGGTATCTCGACAATCGCTGGCGCTTCGAAGACGCAGGCGATGGCACCTGCTCGGTTCATTTCTACATCGACTACGAGTTCAAGAACCGCATCCTCGGGGCGCTGATGGGCTCGATGTTCGACCGCGCCTTCCGCATGTTTTCGGAGGCCTTCGAGGAGCGTGCGGACAAGATCTATGCTGGCGTTTGAGCCGCAAGAGCCAGCATCTCGAGTGCTGTTCTGACAGTGGCGAGCCGCACTTTATCGCGGCCGATATCTCTGTAGCGCATTTCCCGGTGGTCGATTTCCCCGCTGCGGCTCCGAAGCGCGAGATGCACCAGCCCGACAGGCTTTTCAGCCGATCCGCCACCCGGTCCAGCAATGCCTGTCACAGCGACCGCCACATGCGCGTCCGAACGGATCAGCGCGCCTTGCGCCATCTGCAATGCGGTCTCCTTCGAGACCGCTCCGAAAGCTGTAAGCGTTGCGCTCGAAACGCCAATAAGATCCATCTTTGCCTGGTTCGTATAGGTGACGAAACCGCGATCGACGACCGCTGAAGAGCCGGCAATCTCTGTCAGAGCCCCAGCGATCAGGCCACCGGTGCAGGATTCGGCCGTCGCAATCATCCAGCCAAGATCCCGATAGGCCGCGATGATCGTTGCGGCCTGCTGCTGGATATCTCCCGGATAGAGCCCCATCAGTCTGCTCCCCGGAACACGACGGTTGCCGTGGCGATGGCGGCGATGCCTTCACCACGACCGACAAAGCCGATCTTCTCATTGGTCGTCGCCTTCACCGAGCAGCGATCGAGCGAAATATCGAGGATCTCGGCGAGCTTCTCGCGCATGGCCTGACGATGCGGCCCGATCTTAGGCTCTTCGGCAATTAGCGAAATATCCGCATTCATGATCGTGCCGCCGGCACCGCGTACAACCCGCGCTGCGTGTTCGAGAAAGATACGCGACGGCGCGCCCTTCCACTGCATGTCCGACGGCGGAAAATGATCGCCGATATCACCGGCCCCGCAGGTGGCGAGCAATGCGTCTGTCAGGGCATGCAGCGCGACATCGGCATCGGAATGGCCTTTCAGCTTCTGATCATGCGGAATGAAGATGCCGCAGAGCGTGACGCCGTCGCCGGGCTCGAGCTGGTGCACGTCATAGCCGTTTCCAGTGCGAACGTCGGGGAGGGCGCTAGCCTTCAGTTTCTCGTCGGCCATGGCGATATCTCTCTTTACGGTCAGTTTGACATTGTCGATTGATCCCTCGACCAACTGGACGGGGATGCCAGCCCATTCCGCGATCGAGGCGTCGTCCGTGAAGTCTATGTCTTGCTCGGTCGCGGCGCGCTCGTGGGCGGCGAGAATGGTTTCGTAGTGAAAGCTCTGCGGTGTCTGCGCAGCGTACAGATCCTTGCGCGGCACCGTACCAGTGACGAGGCCTGCGGAGTCGCCGCGCTTGATTGTGTCCGACACGGGGATGGCGGGCAACACGGCCGGTTTTCCCGCATCGAGTTCGACGGCGATCCGGTCGAGAAGAGCCTCGTCGACAAAGGGACGCACGCCGTCCTGGATCATCACGTGTCGAATGCCGCGATCGTGCAAGGCCTGCAACCCGTTGAGCACTGAAGCCTGGCGGGTGGCGCCGCCCTCGACCACGATCAAAGAATCCCGGGGGGGCAGATCGACAATGGCGGCTTGCAGCAGCCCATGATCTTCCGGGTGAATGACGAGGACGATGGGGCCACTTTTGGGCCAGTCAAGAAAGCGTTTCAGCGTGTGCCAGATGACGGGCTTGCCGCCAATGCGTCTGTATTGCTTCGGCCCTTCGACGGAGGCTCCGGCGCGTTCGCCGCGGCCGGCGGCAACCACGACAACACCGATTGTATCGCTCAGCTCTTGCTCCATCGTCCCGCCTGGTCCATGACACATTTCCTTCGCAACCGTGCTCTATCGGCTCGGTATCGGCTTTTCCAGCATTTGCACGAATTTTTGTCGAACGGTGAGCTTTGCCTCTTGGCAAGCCGGAGAACGCTGGCTAAAAATAGTGCAAATTCGCCCTTTGCCTGAAAGATAATCATTTGATTTCCGTCGCGTTGGACACGCCCTTCAGCATTGGCCCGGTTCCTGTTCGGAACCGTGTTGTGCTTGCGCCGATGTCGGGCGTCACGGATCTGCCGTTCCGCCAACTCGCCTTCCGTTTCGGCGCCGGCCTTGTGGTCACCGAAATGGTGGCAAGCCGCGAGCTGGTCTTCAATGCAGCCGAAAGCTGGTCACGGCTGAAGGGGGCGGGGCTCACCCCGCATATGGTGCAGCTTGCAGGGCGCGAAGCAAAATGGCTGGCCGAAGCCGCAGTTATCGCTGAGGCCAACGGCGCCGATGTCATTGATATCAACATGGGCTGCCCGGCCAAAAAGGTCATCGGCGGTTATGCCGGTTCGGCCCTGATGCGCGAACCTGATCACGCCCTGTCTCTGATCGAGGCGACCGTCAAGGCGGTAAAGATCCCGGTGACAGTTAAGATGCGCCTCGGTTGGGACGAAACCTCGATCAATGCGCCCGACATCGCTGCCCGCGCCGAAGCCGCCGGTGTTCAGCTGATTACCGTGCATGGCCGCACCCGAATGCAGTTCTACGAAGGCAAGGCGAATTGGGACGCGATCGCCGCCGTCCGTGACGCCATTCGGATTCCGCTGATCGCCAATGGCGACGTCGAGACTGTCGAGGATGCCCATGAGATCCTGCGCCGCTCCGGCGCCGACGCCGTCATGATCGGTCGCGGCTGCCAGGGCCGCCCATGGCATGCCGGCGTTCTCGCAGGTCATGCGGGCCCCGCTGCATCTGAGATATCGGATGTCGTCGTGGACCACTATCGGGCGATGCTGGATCACTATGGTGCCGAAGTTGGCGTGCGCCACGCTCGCAAGCACCTCGGCTGGTATCTCGATCGCCACGCGCTGGATCTCGCGCCGGAGGCGAAGGCATCCATCTTGACATCGAAAGATCAGGGCTTCGTTGTCGGGGCCTTGCAGCAAGCGCTCTCGGAAAACGATGGCGCGCGCGCCAGACAGGAGGCCGCATGACGGCGAATGATAAGAGCGGTGGCCTTGCAATGGCCGTGCTCAACGCCATCCAGAACCCGGTGGTGATGGTGGATGCCAACGGGCACATCGCTTTCGCCAATTGGGAGGCCGAAGCCTTTTTTGGCGCAAGCGCCACCCATTTGGCCCGCTATCGCATTTCGACCTTCATCCCCTTCGGCAGCCCGCTTCTGTCGCTGATCGAACAGGTGCGCGAACGCCGCGCGCCGGTCAACGAATACCGCGTGGACCTGAGCTCGCCGCGCCTCGGCCAGGAAAAGCTGGTCGATCTCTATGTGGCACCGGTTCTGAGCCAGCCCGGCAATGTCGTGGTCGTTTTCCAGGAACGGTCGATGGCGGACAAGATCGACCGGCAGCTGACCCATCGCGCAGCGGCCCGATCCGTCACCGGCCTTGCCTCCATGCTGGCGCATGAGATCAAGAACCCGCTCTCCGGCATCCGCGGTGCCGCGCAATTGCTGGAGACAGCCGTCACCGATGAAGATCGGGCGCTGACCCGCCTGATCTGCGACGAGACGGATCGTATTGTCTCGCTGGTCGATCGCATGGAGGTCTTTTCCGACGAGCGGCCGGTCGATCGTCAGTCGATCAACATCCACTCTGTCCTCGATCAGGTGAAGGCTGTGGCGAAAGCAGGCTTTGCCCGCAACATCAGGATCTCCGAGAATTACGACCCGTCGCTGCCGCCGGTCTATGCCAACCGGGATCAGCTGGTGCAGGTCTTTCTGAACCTGGTGAAGAACGCATCCGAGGCCATCGGCGAGCGCTCCGACGGCGAAATCCAGCTGACCACGGCCTATCGGCCCGGCATTCGCCTCTCGGTCGCTGGCTCGCGCGAAAAGATCTCCCTGCCGCTCGAATTCTGCGTCCATGACAATGGTCCCGGCGTGCCGTCCGACCTTCTGCCCCACCTCTTCGATCCTTTCATCACGACGAAGACGAACGGCTCGGGGCTCGGTCTGGCGCTCGTCGCCAAGATCATCGGCGCCCACGGTGGCATCGTCGAGTGTGACAGCCAGGCGAGCCGCACCACATTCCGGGTCTTGATGCCCATGTCTAAAGAGACGGCGCTCGAAGATGCGCCCCTGCCAAAATCCACGGGAACGAACTGATGACAGCGACGATCCTTGTTGCAGATGACGATGCTGCGATCCGCACGGTCCTGAACCAGGCGCTGAGCCGCGCGGGTTACGATGTCAGGATCACCTCCAACGCGGCGACCCTCTGGCGCTGGATTTCCGCGGGCGAGGGCGACCTCGTCGTCACCGATGTCATCATGCCCGACGAAAACGCCTTCGATCTTTTGCCGCGCATCAAAAAGGCGCGGCCGGATCTGCCGGTGCTGGTCATGAGCGCCCAGAACACCTTCATGACCGCCATCAAGGCGTCCGAGAAGGGTGCCTATGACTACCTGCCCAAGCCCTTCGACCTCACCGAACTGATCGCCATCATCGGTCGCGCGCTCTCGGAGCCGAAAAAGCGACCCGCCCGTCTCGACGACGACATGCAGGATGGCATGCCGCTCGTCGGCCGCTCTGCCGCCATGCAGGAAATCTACCGTGTGCTGGCGCGCCTGATGCAGACCGACCTGACGCTGATGATCACCGGCGAATCCGGCACCGGCAAGGAACTGGTCGCCAAGGCGCTGCACGACTACGGCAAGCGTCGGAACGGTCCTTTCGTCGCCATCAACATGGCGGCGATACCGCGGGACCTGATCGAATCGGAGCTCTTCGGCCACGAGAAGGGTGCCTTCACCGGCGCACAGAACCGTTCCACCGGCCGGTTCGAACAGGCCGAAGGCGGCACGCTCTTCCTCGATGAAATCGGCGATATGCCGATGGATGCCCAGACCCGTCTGCTCCGCGTGCTGCAGCAAGGCGAATACACGACCGTTGGCGGTCGCACCCCGATACGCACTGATGTCCGTATCGTCGCGGCGACCAACAAGGATCTGAAGCAGTCGATCAATCAGGGGCTTTTCCGCGAAGACCTCTATTACCGACTGAATGTCGTGCCGCTGCGCCTTCCGCCGCTTCGCGACCGCGCCGAAGATATCCCCGATCTTGTCCGACATTTCATTCAGCAGGGCGAAAAAGAAGGCCTTGATTCCAAGCGCTTCGACCATGAAGCGCTTGAGGTGATGAAGGCCTATGCCTGGCCCGGCAACGTGCGCGAGCTGGAGAACGTGGTACGCCGCCTGATGGCGCTCTACCCACAGGACGTGATTGCCCGTGAAATCGTCGAGCAGGAACTGCGCGCCGATGTCGCCGACAGCCCGATCTCCAAGGTCGGCATGCCCTCGGGCACGATGACGATTTCCCAGGCTGTCGAAGAAAACATGCGGACCTATTTCTCATCCTTCGGTGATGCGCTTCCGCCGTCAGGTCTCTACGACCGCGTTCTGACCGAGATGGAGTATCCGTTGATCCTCGCCGCCCTGACTGCCACCCGTGGCAACCAGATCAAGGCGGCCGACCTGCTCGGTCTGAACCGCAATACGCTGCGCAAGAAGATCCGCGAGCTCGGCGTGTCCGTTTACCGCAGTTCCCGCTCGGCTTGACAAGCCCTAAGCCGCCGTTGCAATTTCGCCACAATGCGTTGCTCAAAAGCCACGTTGCTTCGGGGCCTGACACGCTGTTGGCGTGAGGCAGGCCCGTCGGAGTTTTGCAGCAAACAGAGTTGCCGCGATCGAGAGGTCGCCGCATCAACGAGATCCGGTTTCGCGGATCCGGGGGAAGATGATGGCACGCGTGAGGACTGCCTCCGCAGCAGACGTCGACAGCGCATTGGCGCAGGATCGGCGCGCATCCTTCGCACTGCCGGGCCTTCTCTTGGCTGGCGGCGCGCTCCTGTGTGCATCACTGACGCTACCGATCTTGCTGGGGCTAACGGCAATCGAGCCGACGTCCGAAGTCCTCATTGCGTCTGCGGTCATCAATTCGCTGTTCATCGTCGGCCTGATGTTCCTGATCGGCCGCGAGGTGATGCGTCTCTTCAAGGCGCGCAACCGAGGGCGCGCTGCCGCCCGTCTGCACGTTCGAATCGTCGCCTTGTTCTCCATCATCGCGATCACGCCGGCGATCCTGGTGGCAATTTTCGCGTCAATCACCCTTAATGTCGGCCTCGACCGTTGGTTTTCGATCAGAACGCAGTCGATCGTCTCCTCGTCGATGAATGTCGCCCAGGCCTACATGCTGGAAAGCGCAAGCTATCTGCAGGGTCAGACGATCTCGATGGCCAATGACCTGGAGCGCAATCGCGCCCTCTTTTATCTCGACCGCCAAGGCTTCGTGGATCTGATGACGCGCCAGGCCCGGGGTCGCGGCATGCTGGGAGCCTTTCTGGTACGCGAGGACGGATCGGCGATCACCCAGGCCGATATTGATACGGACAAACCGCTTCCGGCCATTCCGCGCGATGCCCTTGGCAGCGCCGCTTCCGGCCAGCCGACGCTGATCCCGCCGGGCGTCACCAACCTCGTCGGCGCCATAATCAAGCTGGAGAGCATTTCCGGCACATTCCTCTATACGATCCGCGCTGTCGATCCGAAGGTCATGCAGGCCATGCGCCTGATGGAGGAGAACACCGCTGAATACCAGTCGATGGAAGATGGCCGTACGACGCTGCAGATCGCCTTTGCGATCCTCTATCTCGGCTTTGCGCTCATCGTTCTGCTCGCGGCGATATGGACGGCGATTGCGGTTGCCGACCGGATCGTAAGGCCGATTCGCCTGTTGATCGGGGCGGCCGACAGCATCGCATCGGGGAACCTCAACGTTATCGTGCCGGTTCGCGCCGCCGATGGCGACGTCGGGAGCCTGTCGCGGACTTTCAACAAGATGGTTTCGCAGATCCGCTCTCAGCGTGATGAGATTCTTGAGGCCAAGGATGAGGTCGATGACCGTCGCCGCTTCATCGAGGCCGTGCTATCTGGCGTCACAGCCGCCGTTATCGGCGTTGAGGACGACGGTATCATCACCATCGTCAATCCATCAGCCGAGTATTTCCTGGCACTCCCCACCGAACAGTTGATCGGCCAGAAGCTCGCTCTGGTGGCGCCGGAAGTCGATCGCGTTCTCGCAGAGGCAGCCGTGCGTCATCGCGGTGGTTATCGCGAGCAGATCAACATGATCCGCGGCGGCAAGGAGCGGACGCTCAACGTGCAGGTCACACGCGAGGAGACACGGGGCTCCGTCGATTCCTACGTCATTACCCTCGATGAGATCACCGACCTGGTTGTGGCCCAGCGCTCGACGGCCTGGGCCGACGTCGCACGGCGTATCGCGCATGAAATCAAGAACCCGCTGACGCCGATCCAGTTGTCGGCCGAACGCCTCAAGCGTCGCTTTGGCAAGCAGATTGCCGAGGATGATAAGGCGGTTTTCAATCAGTGTACCGATACCATCGTCCGCCAGGTCGAGGACATCGGCCGCATGGTCGACGAGTTCTCGGCCTTTGCCCGCATGCCGAAACCGACCAAGCAACGCTCCGACCTGCGCGAGATCCTGACAGACGCCGTCTTCCTGCGCGAAATCGGCAGTGCTGAAATCGAGTTCCAGCGGGAATTCGGCACGGAGCCGCTTGAAGGCAACTTCGATGCACGCATGCTGGCGCAGGCCGTCGGCAATATCGTCAAGAATGCCGTCGAAGCGATCGAAGCCGTGCCGAAGGACGAACTCGGCGAGGGCGGGAAGATCCTTGTGCGGTCGGCATTCGACCGCGAGCAAGACCGGTTCATTGTTGATGTCATCGACAACGGCCGCGGGCTGCCGAGCGAGAACCGCCATCGGATTCTCGAGCCCTACATGACGATGCGCGAGAAGGGCACCGGCCTTGGACTCGCGATCGTGAAGAAAATTATTGAAGAGCATGGCGGGCAGCTCGAGCTGCATGACGCGCCGGCCGATTTCGACCGGGGCAGGGGCGCGATGATCCGCATCATCCTGCCGCGTGCGGACGCTGCCGCCATCGAGACTGAAAGCGACAAGGAAAAGGTCCATGGCCTCTGATATTCTCGTAGTCGACGACGAAGAAGACATTCGCGAGATCGTCTCCGGCATCCTGAGCGACGAAGGGCATGAAACCCGTACCGCCCATGACGCCGATAGCGCACTGGCCGCCATTTCGGATCGGGTGCCGCGTCTGGTCTTCCTCGATATCTGGATGCAGGGCAGCCGCCTCGACGGCCTGTCGCTGCTCGACGAGATCAAGCTGCGCCATCCCGACTTGCCTGTGGTGATGATCTCAGGGCATGGCAATGTCGAGACAGCAGTCTCGGCGATCAAGCGGGGCGCCTTCGACTTCATCGAGAAGCCCTTCAAGGCGGATCGGCTGATCCTGATTGCCGAGCGCGCGCTGGAGAATTCCAAGCTGAAACGCGAGGTCTCCGAATTGAAGCGCCGCACCGGTGACGCGATCGAACTGATCGGCACTTCGGTCGCCGTCTCGCAATTGCGCCAGACGATCGAAAAGATTGCGCCGACCAACAGCCGCATCATGATCTTCGGGCCCTCAGGTTCGGGCAAGGAACTCGTCGCACGCATGATCCACAAGCGATCGGCCCGCTCGGGCGGACCGTTCGTCTCTCTGAACGCGGCAGCGATTACGCCTGATCGCATGGAAATGGCATTGTTCGGCACCGAGGGCACACCTGGCCAACCGCGCCGGATCGGTGCGCTCGAAGAGGCCCATCGCGGTATTCTCTATCTTGATGAAATCGGCGAAATGCCGCGCGAGACGCAGAACAAGATCCTACGCGTGCTCGTCGAACAGCAGTTCGAGCGTATCGGCGGGTCGAAGCGCGTCAAGGTCGATGTGCGCATCATCTCGTCGAGCGCCTACAATCTGGAAAGCCTGATCGCCGAAGGCCGTTTCCGCGAAGACCTGTTCCATCGCCTGGCCGTGGTCCCGGTCAAGGTGCCGGCACTCGCCGAGCGCCGCGAGGACATCCCCTTCCTGGTCGACATGTTCATGCGTCAGGTTTCCGAGCAGGCCGGCATCCGCCAGCGCAAGATCGGTGATGACGCGATGGCGGTTCTGCAGGCCAATGACTGGCCGGGCAATATCCGCCAGCTGCGCAACAACATCGAGCGGTTGATGATTCTGGCTCAGGGCGACAGTCCCGACTCGCCGATCAGCGCCGAAATGCTGCCGCAGGATCTCTCCGACATGCTGCCGAAGGTGTCCGCTCGCAACGACACACACATCATGACCCTGCCGCTGCGCGAAGCACGCGAGATGTTCGAACGTGACTATCTGATTGCCCAGATCAACCGCTTCGGCGGCAATATTTCGCGGACCGCGGAATTCGTCGGCATGGAACGCTCGGCCCTCCATCGCAAACTGAAATCGCTTGGCGTATAAGCGGGCGAAACGAATCCGGTAGACGCGAACCTGGGGCAGGAAGCTTGCCATGAAAGTCATCATCTGCGGCGCGGGCCAGGTCGGTTACGGTATCGCCGAACGCCTCTCCCAGGAAGGCAACGACGTCTCGGTGATCGACACCTCAGCGTCGCTCGTCTCGCACATCACTGAGACCCTCGATGTCAGCGGTTATGTCGGTCACGGCGCCCATCCGGACGTGCTTGCGCGCGCCGGCGCAGACCAGGCCGAAATGCTGATCGCCGTCACGCTTTATGACGAGATCAACATGACGGCCTGCCAGGTCGCGCATTCGCTCTTCAACGTGCCGACCAAGATTGCCCGTATTCGCTCGCAAAACTATCTTCGTCCCGAATATTCGGATCTCTTCAGTCGCGATAACCTGCCGATAGACGTCACGATCTCGCCTGAGATCGAGGTCGGCAAGATGGTGCTGCGCCGGATTTCCTTCCCTGGCGCCACCGATATCGTCCGTTTCGCCGACGACCATATTGCGATGCTTGCCATCGAGTGCATGGAAGATTGCCCGGTCGTCGACACGCCGCTCAATCAGCTCAGCGAACTCTTCCCTGATCTCATGGCCACCGTCTGCGCCATCTGGCGCAACGGTCGTCTGCATGTCGTTCGCTCGCAGGACCACCTGCAGGTCGGCGACTTGGCCTATGTCATCTGCCAGCGGGACCATGCCCGTCGAACCCTTGGCCTCTTTGGTCATGAAGAACAGGAAGCCGCCCGTATCGTCATCGCCGGCGGCGGCAATATCGGCTACTACGTCGCCAAGTCCATCGAGCAGATGCAGCCAAAGACGCGTCTGAAGATCATCGAGAACGACCGCGAGCGCGCGCTGTCCGTATCGGATCAACTGCAGGACGGCATCGTGCTGCATGGCTCGGCGCTCGATCAGAACATCCTCCAGCAGGCCGACATTCAGGACGCCGATCTGATCGTGACGCTCACCAACAATGACCAGACGAACATCCTGAGTGCCGCCATGGCCAAGCGCCTCGGCTGCAAGTCGGGTATGGCGCTGATCAACAGCCCGTCCTTCCATGATCTGGCGACGTCGATCGGCATCGATGCTCACATCAATCCTCGCGCTGTGACGATTTCACGTGTGCTGCAACACGTCCGCAAGGGGCGTATCCGCGCTGTCTATGCCGTCCAGAAGGGCAAGGCCGAGGTCATCGAGGCCGAGGCGCTTGAGACCTCGCCGCTTGTCGGCAAGCCCTTCCGTGATCTCGAACTGCCGCCCGGCCTGCGCGTGGGCGCGATCCTGCGCGACAAGACGGTGATCCGCCCGAATGGTGAAACCAAGATCAAGGCCAAGGATCGCGTCGTTCTTTTCGCCGCAGCCGACGCCGTGCGCCATGTCGAGCAACTCTTCCGCGTTTCGATCCAGTATTTCTGAAGGTCCCAACCCCATGCCACGCATCGCCTATGTCAATGGCCGTTACCTGCCTCATGCCGACGCGGCGGTGCATATCGAGGATCGCGGCTACCAATTCGCCGATGGCGTCTACGAGGTCTGCGAAATCCGCCATGGTATGATCGTCGATCTCACTCGGCATCTTGATCGCCTTGACCGTTCGCTGTCCGAACTGCAGATGAAGTCCCCGATGAGCCGCGGGGCCCTGACCCAGGTCATCCGTGAAGTGGCGCGCCGCAATCGTGTGAAGAATGGTCTCTTCTATCTCCAGGTGACGCGTGGTGTGGCCCGGCGCGACCATGTCTATCCCTCAGCCGACACGCCGCCGAGCCTGGTGATCACAGCTAAGATCACCGATCCCTCTGTGATCGCGAAGAAGAACGAGACAGGACTGAAGGCAATCACTCTACCGGACAACCGTTGGGACCGCGTCGACATCAAGACTGTCGGCCTTTTGCCAAATGCCATGGCCCGTCAGGCGGCCAAGGAGAAGGGTGCGCAGGAAGCGATCTACATCGATTCTCGCGGCATGGTGACGGAAGGGGCGGCGACCAATGTATGGATCGTCGATAAGGATGGCGTGCTCGTCACCCGTCCCGCCGAACACGGCATCCTACGCGGTATCACGCGCACAGGCCTGATGGACGTCACGGACAGGTTGGGGATCAACGTGCAGGAGCGAGAGTTTTCCCGCGAGGAAATGCTCACCGCGCGCGAGGTCTTCATCACTGCCGCCACCAGCATCTGTTTTCCGATCGTCGAAATCGACGGCCAGCCGATCGGAAACGGTCATCCCGGCGCCATGGCAGAGCGCATCCGTTCGACCTTTTTCGACGTTGCGGAGAAGACGGTGATTTGATACCACGTTTTTTCGGCGAAGGGACGAGGGGCATTTTCCCTGCGCTGATCAGTTACCAAACAATAATCACACCGGTCGACAAAGGACCGGCAAGAAAGAAAGAAGCGGCGCCATGGCGGAACGTTCTCAGAACCTGCAGGATCTCTTCCTCAACACCGTACGAAAGCAGAAGATTTCGCTGACGATCTTCTTGATCAACGGCGTGAAGCTGACTGGTGTTGTGACATCCTTTGACAATTTCTGTGTTCTCCTGCGTCGCGATGGCCATTCCCAGCTGGTCTATAAGCACGCCATCTCGACCATCATGCCCGGCCAGCCGATGACGATGTTCGAGAACGACGAAGCCTCTTCCGGACAGGACTGAGATCATCACAAGCCGAGATACAAAGAACGAATCGATCATCCCGGAGGACGAAAAGCGCCGGGATGACATGCGGGCGCTCGTGCTCGTGCCCGTCCTGAAGCAGGTGAAGGCGCAAGTGCTGCCTGAAGGGGCTCCGCCGGCACCGAGCCGCTCCAACGAAGCACGTCTCGAAGAGGCGATCGGCCTTGCTCGTGCCATCGACCTCACCATCGTTCAGGGTCTGATTGTTCAGGTCAACCAGCCGCGCCCGGCAACGCTGATGGGATCTGGCAAGATCGCCGAAGTGAAGGCACTGCTCGACGAGTTCGACGCGGGCCTGGTCATCGTCGATCACCCGCTCACGCCTGTTCAGCAACGCAATCTCGAAAAGGAATGGGGCGCCAAGGTCATCGACCGTACGGGCCTGATCCTCGAGATCTTCGGCCGCCGCGCCTCCACCAAGGAAGGCACGCTGCAAGTCGAGCTCGCCCATCTGAATTACCAGAAGGGCCGTCTGGTCCGTTCCTGGACCCACCTTGAACGCCAGCGCGGTGGTGCTGGCTTCATGGGTGGTCCGGGTGAAACCCAGATCGAAGCCGACCGCCGCCAGCTGCAGGACAAGATCATCAAGCTCGAGCGCGAGCTCGAACAGGTGGTCCGGACCCGCCAGCTGCACCGCGCCAAGCGCCGCAAGGTGCCGCATCCGATCGTGGCACTTGTCGGCTACACCAATGCCGGCAAGTCGACGCTGTTCAACCGCATCACCGGTGCGGGCGTGCTCGCCGAAGACATGCTCTTTGCCACGCTCGATCCGACGCTGCGCCGGATGAAGCTGCCGCATGGTCGAACCGTGATCATGTCCGACACCGTCGGCTTCATCTCCGACCTGCCTACGCATCTGGTCGCCGCCTTCCGCGCGACGCTGGAAGAAGTGCTGGAAGCCGATCTGGTCCTGCATGTCCGCGACATGTCGGACCCTGACAACGGCGCCCAGTCGGCAGATGTTCTTCGCATCCTCGATGATCTCGGCATCGACGAGAAGGAACGCGCCGAGCGCATCCTTGAAGTCTGGAACAAGATCGATCGCCTCGATCCCGAGAACCACGACGGCATCCTTCAGAAGGCGGCCGGCCGCGAAAACGTGCTGCCCGTCTCCGCCATCAGCGGGGAGGGCGTCGACACCCTTCTCGACGTGATCTCGCAGCGCCTCTCCGGAGTCCTGACCGAGGCGACGATCACCATTCCCGCCGACAAGCACGCCGTGATCTCCTGGCTCTATGAAAACGCCGTCGTCAGCGACCGGGAGGACCATGAAGACGGCTCCGTCAGCCTCGATGTGCGCCTGACCGACCGCCAGGCCCAGGAACTCGAACGCAAGCTCGGCGGCCTGCGTCCCGCGCAGAAGGAAGACTGGGAGCGTTAAGCTCCCCTTCAACCCATTGATCCAGGTCAACTGATCGCCTGACAAGATGTGTCAACTTTTGTTTACACATTTGGGAGGTGGTCATGCGCGTGGTCTTCATTCATCCGAACTATCATTCCGGCGGCGCCGAGATTGCCGGCAACTGGCCACCCGCCTGGGTCGCCTATCTCGGCGGGGCGTTGAAGTCCGCAGGCTTCACCGACATCCACTTTCTCGATGCCATGACCAACGACATGACCGAGGACCGGTTGCGCGACGAATTGCGCCGCCTGCAGCCCGATCTCATCGGCTGCACCGCGATCACCCCGTCGATCTACATGGCCGAGCGCTGCCTGGAGATCGCGCGGGAAGTCTGCCCCCAGGCGCTCCGGGTTCTCGGCGGCATCCATGCCACCTTCATGTACCAGCAGGTGTTGACCGAGGCGCCCTATATCGACGTCATCGTCCGTGGCGAGGGCGAGGAGATCATTGTCGAACTTGCACGCGCCTTTGCCGCCGGCAACTGGAAAGAGGCGAGGGCAGGGATCAAGGGCCTCGCCTATGTCACCGACGACGGCAAGATCATCGCGACGCCAGCGGCGCCCACCGTCAAGAACTTCGACGCCGTCGATCCGGACTGGACGCTGCTCGAGTGGGAGAAATACATTTATGTGCCGCTCGGCGTGCGGGTCGCGATCCCCAACATGGCGCGGGGCTGCCCCTTCACCTGCTCGTTTTGCTCGCAGTGGAAGTTCTGGCGCGACTACCGCATCCGCGACCCGAAGAAGGTGGTCGACGAGATCGAGAAGCTGGTCAACGACCACCAGGTCGGCTTCTTCATCCTCGCCGACGAGGAACCCACCATCAACCGCAAGAAGTTCATTGCCTTCTGCGAGGAGCTGATCGCGCGCGGCCTGCCGGACAAGGTCAAATGGGGCATCAACACCCGCGTCACCGACATCATCCGCGACGAGGAATATCTGGCGCTCTACCGCAAGGCCGGCCTCGTGCATGTCTCGCTCGGCACGGAAGCCGCCGCCCAGCTGAAGCTCGACCGCTTCAACAAGGAAACCAAGGTCGCTGAGAACAAGAAGGCGATCCGCCTGCTGCGCGAAGCCGACATCTTCACCGAGGCGCAGTTCATCGTCGGGCTGGAAAACGAGACGGCAGAGACGCTGGAGGAAACCTATCGCATGGCGCGCGACTGGAACCCGGATCTCGCAAACTGGGCCATGTACACACCCTGGCCGTTCTCGCCGCTGTTTCAGGAGCTCGGCGACAAGGTCGAGATCTTTGACTTCTCGAAATACAATTTTGTAACACCGATCATGAAGCCAGATGCCATGGACCGCGCAGAGCTGCTCGACCGCGTCATGAACAACTACCGCCGCTTCTACATGATCAAGGCGCTCTTTCATTACCCCTGGCGCGGCAAGGGCTTTCGGCGGCGCTATCTTCTCGGCTGCCTCAAGGCCTTCATGAAAGCCGGCTTCGAACGAAAATTCTACGATCTCGGCAAGCACAATTACTGGGGGCCGCAATCCAAGGATAAGGTCGATTTCGGCTTCGACATGACCCGCAAGATCGCACCGGCCCAGATCGACGACTGGCAGGCTGCTTCCGACCGTGCAAGCCAGCTGCGCGCACGCAAGGCTGGGGCGGCGGAAGAGGCGCGCACCCCGGTCTTGGCCTGCGGCGGAGGGCCGGAGAGCCACGATGCCCACGTCTGACAGCAGCTTGGCGCGACTGTACGACGACGATGTCGCGGATGATGTCCCAGAAGCCAGGACGCCAGCGCGAATCGGGCCGAACAGCCTCATCCAGACAGGACAGGCGCTATCGGCGCTGTTTGGCGACGAGACGGCCCGCCGGATCTTTGATCGCGCGGGCATCGGCCATCGTTACGTCGATCCACCCGGCACGATGCTGGATGAACGAGAGCCGCAGCGGCTCTTCACCGTGCTCTGCAACACCTTGTCGGATCAGGACGCCGCCCGCGTTTTGGCGGAAGCCGGACACCGCACCGGCCACTATCTGCTGGCCCATCGCATCCCGAAACCGGCCCGCCGCCTGTTGCCGCACTTGCCGGCCGCCGTCTCGGCTCGCGTGCTTGTCCGTGCTATCTCGGCCCATGCCTGGACGTTTGCCGGGAGCGGCCGGTTCTCAGGTGAGGTCCGTGGCTGGCGCCAACCGGTCGTGCAGCTAGCAATCCAGGAAAACCCGCTGGCGACGCCTGGCTGCCCCTGGCATGGCGCCGTATTCGAACGCCTCTTCGCCACCTTGACCGCAACCCAAGTCTCGGTCCTGCATACTCGCTGCCAAGCCAAGGGCAACGACTGCTGCAGATGGACGATTACGGGTGCGACCGGGCCTCTGCGTCGCGCCCGAATGTCTCGGAGAGCCGCAGCCGACCGACGGGGTCGAGAAGATCGCCCGTCACAAGCGTCGAGATGATGGATCGCACGCCCGGCAAAGTCGTCACTGGCGCGATCAGATGATCCCGCAAGGCAGGCAGCAGGCGGCTGTCCGATTGGTAGAAGGGCGTCAGCACTCGACTGAGGAACTGGTAACTGCGCACATGCATCTGCCTTTGCCGCAGATGCCGCGCGATTGCCGCTTCGACGTCCTCTGCATCAACCAGTGCGGAGGCGAGCGATGCAGCGTCGAGCAGCGCCATATTCGCGCCCTGGCCGAGCTGTGGGCTTGTCGCATGCCAGGCATCACCGATTCTCACGACATGCCGCCCGATCACCGGCTGGCGGGTCTGGTGCCGATAGCGGGCATGAACAGGTTCCGCGACGGCAGCGAGTGGAAGCGCAGCGGGCCAGAGCTTGCCCACCGCTTCCAGCCAAGCGTCGCGGCCAGCCTTGACCCATTCAGGATGATCAGCCGTTCGCAGGCTCCAGAAGAAGGTCGCCATGGCGGGCGCCCCTTCGCAGGCGGTCCCGACCGGCAGCACACCGGCCATCCGTGAGGCACGGTCATAGCGTTGTTCGAGCAGGTTCTCCTGGAATGGCCCGCCATCGGGGAAGGGGACCGTTGCCCAGAGCGCGCCATAACTGAGTTCGCTATCCGGCCGACTGCCGATTGGGGATTTGGCCCCCATGGCATCGATCACGAGGTCTGCCGGCAATGAACGCGCACCGTCCTGGAAGACGAGACGAGCACGAGGCCCCGGCTCTATGTCACTGATCCGCGCCGAAGCCTCGAAATTCACCCCCGCTGCGCGCGCCGCCTCGAACAAGGTGTCGAACAGCGCTACCCGCTGGACAGCGATCCCAAATTCGCCGAACCGGTACCGCACGTCGAGCACCGGCTTGCCACCGTCCTTCAGCCGTCCGACCATGCGATCGATGCGTCGCCCGCGCGCGGCGACGATATCGAGAAGCCCCATGGCCGCAAGAACCTGAGCCCCCGTCGGCTGTAGCACGAAACCGGAGCCCACCGGTCGTGGCGCATCCATCTGGTCGTAAAGTGTCACGGAGGCGCCGAACCGGGCGAGCATGGTGCCGAGCGCCAGTCCCCCGACGCCAGCACCTGCGATGGCCACATCAAGTCCCGTGAGTTTCATGCTGGTTCAGCCAATGTGTCGCGTGAGGCTCTTAGCAGCCTGCCAGAGTTCTTCCATCCGTTCTAACGACGCCGCTTGCAACGTCTCACCTGATGCCTGAAGAGACGTTTCTATATGACTGAAACGATTACGGAACTTCGTGTTCGTCCCGCGCAGCGCCTGTTCCGGCTCCGCCCCCACATGTCGGCCGATATTGACCAGCGCAAAGATCAGGTCGCCGAGTTCGTCCTTGACCTTGTCCGGCTTGTTTTCGGCCAGCGCCTCGCGCAACTCGCCGATCTCTTCCTCGATCTTGTCAAGGATGGGCGCAGCTTCCGACCAGTCGAACCCGACCTTGGCCGCACGCTCCTGCAGCTTCAACGCTTCGGTGAGTGCCGGGAAGGAGCGCTGTACCGAGCCGAGATAGCCGGTGTCCGGATCGGCTGCCGATCCACGGGCTGCGCGGCGTGCGAGCCGTTCCGCCTTCTCCTGCTGCTTGATCGTGTCCCACTGCGCCTTCACGGCTTCTGGCGTACAGGCATCCGAGCGGGCAAAGACATGCGGATGGCGGCGGATCATCTTGCGGGTGATGGCTTCGACCACGTCGCCGAAAGAGAAAAGGCCTTCCTCCTCGGCGATGCGGGCATGAAAGACCACCTGCAGCAAGAGATCGCCCAGCTCCTCGCAGAGATCGTCCGGATCCTTGCGCTCGATCGCGTCGGCCACTTCATAGGCTTCCTCGATCGTATAGGGCTTGATCGTCTCGAATGTCTGGTCGATGTCCCAGGGGCAACCCGTCTCGGGCTGGCGCAACGCCGCCATGATCTCGAGCAGGCGGTTGATGTCGGTGGAGGCTTCCATTCTAATCCCGTGTAGCTCGCTCAGTTGAGCGGAATGTCATTGTCGCCCTTGGACGACTGGTAGGTTTCTGACAACAGGTCATATTCCGCTTTGATGCGGCTGACCTGTTCGAAGAGTGCCGGGCGATCGGCATCGCTGGCGGAGGCCACCATCTCGATCATCGCATGGCTTAGCCAGAAGGCGTTGTGCCGCCGATAGCCACCGGGTTCGAGGCCGAAAACCTCCTTCAGGATCTTCAGGTCATGCGGAATGGCAAAGGCGTCGCGGCTGTCTTCGTGGCTGAAGAAATAGTAGAAATTGTCGAAGCCGGCCCAGGTGATCGCCGACATGCACATCGTGCAGGGTTCATGGGTCGAGAGAAAGATAAGATCCTTGGTATCAGGACGCTCGCCCTGTTCGTAGAAGCGTTTGAGCGTATGCACCTCGCCGTGCCAGAGCGGGTTCTCGAGCTCATTGTTGGTTTCGGCGAGAACGAGAGACAGGTCCGACTTCCGGAGGATCGCGGCGCCGAAAACCTTGTTGCCGGCTGCGACACCTTTGGCCGTCAGCGGCAGGATGTCATGTTCGATCACGTCGAGAAGGCGACGGGTGAGCTCCGGTGTGGTCAAGGTGATACGCTCCGCAATGTTGTGCAATGCGATCCTAGCGCTTGCTAAGCGCCAGCCGAAAGGGAAATGATGCGCTGCGTTCGGGTTTTCCCGCCATTTGCTAGGGGTCGAAGGGATCGCGATGGAGTGTGTGCAAGCCGGTGCATTTTGCTCGCAAGGGCTGGGGGACTAGGACAGAAATACCGCAGAGTGGGGGCGAAGGGATTCCTGTTTCTTCAATTCTTAAGGCCAAAACGCGATGATGCGCTCTACGTTGAACGGATGATTCATGGTGCAGCAGGACAAACAGCTTTCGGTCTTTCCGGCCTTCTTCAAGGTCGAGAATGAGGTCACCGCCGTTTTTGGAAACGGTGACGAGGCCTATGCGAAGGTGCGCTTGCTGAAGAACACCGAAGCCCGCATCATCGCCTATGCCGATGCCCCGGAAGATGACTACGCTGCTTTCCTCGCCGCCAACGGCATCGAGCAGATCGCCAAGCCGTTTGAACCCTCGCAGGTTGACGATGCGCGTCTGGTGTTTGCCGCAACGGGTGAGGGCGCTCTCGACCGCGAGATTGTGGCCGCCGCCCGCGCTGCCCGCATTCCCGCCAATGCCGTCGACCAGCCCGACTATTGCGATTTCTACACGCCGGCCCTCGTCAACCGCGCCCCGATTGCGGTCGCGATCGGCACCGAAGGCGTAGGCCCGGTTCTCGCGCAAATGATCCGCGCCGATATCGACCGTCTCCTGCCGCGTTCGCTTGGCAAGCTCGGTCGCCTCGCCAATTCTTATCGCCGCGCCGTCGACCGCCTCGTGCCGCGCGGTGCGCCGCGCCGCCTGTTCTGGCGTGATTTTTTCAAGGGCAAGGTCGCCGACCACGTCGAATCCGACGAGATCAGCCTCGCCCGCCGCGAGGCGACCCGACTTCTGAAGGGTGTCGCTGCAGATCGCGTTGAAGGCCGCGTGTTTCTCGTCGGTGCAGGCCCGGGTGCCGAAGATCTGCTGACGCTGCGCGCCCATCGCCTGATGATGGAATGCGACGTCATCGTCTATGATGCGCTCGTCCCGCGTGAAGTGGTCGACATGGGCCGCCGCGATGCCGAGCGCATTCCCGTTGGAAAACGCAAGGGCTGCCATTCGAAATCTCAGAGCGAGATCAACGCGCTCCTCGTCGAACTCGGCCATGCCGGCAAGCGCGTGGTGCGGCTCAAGTCGGGCGATCCGCTTGTCTTCGGTCGTGCCGGCGAGGAAATGGCTGCCCTTCGTGACGCAGGCATTCCTTACGAGATCGTCCCCGGCGTGACATCGGCGCTCGCCGCCGCCGCCGATTTCGAGCTACCGCTGACGCTGCGCGGCGTCTCTTCGTCGCTGGTCTTCACGACGGGCCACGATCTTCAGGGCAATGTACTGCCGGATTGGGCGCGTCTCGCGCTGTCGGGTGCCACCGTCGCCGTCTATATGGGCCGTACGGTAGCCGCCTCCGTCGCCGAACGTTTGATGGTAGGCGGACTTGCCGAGGACACGACCGTTGCCGTCGTCGAAAATGCCGGGCGCCGCGACAGCCGCCTGCTGCACGGCACGCTCAAGGAATTGCCAGGCCTGGAGGCTCGCACCGAGCTCACGGGTCCGGTCATGGTCATCATCGGCGACGCCGTCGCCGGCGCCGATTTCAGCCGCTCCGAACCTTTGGGCGCGCGCGTGACGGCTGAACTGGAAACGCAGAGGAATTGAGATGGTAGACAAGGTTCTGACCGCAAACCGCCTGACCGACGGCATCGCCGTCTGGCTCGACGCAAATGGCCAGTGGACCGAGCGTCTGCAGGAAGCCTTCGTTGCCCGCCATGCCGAGGCTGTCGAAGCGCTGGAAACCGCCGGCAAGCAGGCCTTTGCCAGCAATCTCGTCGTCGATGTGAACGTCATCGAGATCGAGGAAAAGGACGGCAAGCTGCGCCCCTTGCGCCTGCGGGAACGTATCCGGGCGGAAGGCCCGACCATTGCTTATGCCGAGGGTCACGGTTATGCCGACCCGGCATTCATCGCGGCTTGAGGCCTGAGGTAAGACATGTATCGTTATGACGAATTCGACCACGCTTTTGTGTCGGCCCGCGTAGAACAGTTCCGCGACCAGGTGGCCCGCCGCCTGTCGGGTGAGCTTGCCGAAGACGCATTCAAGCCGCTGCGCCTCATGAATGGCGTCTATCTTCAGCTCCATGCCTACATGCTGCGCGTCGCCATTCCCTATGGCACGCTGAATTCGAAGCAGATGCGCATGCTGGCCCATGTCGCCCGCAAGTATGACCGCGGCTATGGCCATTTCACCACACGCCAGAACATCCAGTACAACTGGCCGAAGCTATCCGACACGCCGGCCATCCTGGAGGATCTCGCAAGCGTCGAGATGCACGCCATCCAGACCTCCGGCAACTGTATCCGCAACGTGACCGCCGACCATTTCGCCGGTGCCGCCGCCGACGAAGTCGCCGATCCGCGCCCCTATGCCGAGATTCTCCGCCAGTGGTCCTCGCTGCATCCGGAATTCTCCTTCCTGCCGCGCAAGTTCAAGATCGCCGTGACGGGTGCTGAGAAAGACCGCGCCGCCATCCAGGTGCATGACATCGGCCTGCAGTTGAAGAAGAACGAAGCGGGCGAACTCGGCTTTGCCGTCTATGTTGGCGGTGGCCAGGGCCGTACTCCGCTGATCGCCAAGAAGATCAACGATTTCCTACCGGAAGCCGATCTTCTGACCTACATCACCGCGATCGTGCGCGTGTACAATCTGCACGGCCGTCGCGACAACAAGTACAAGGCGCGCATCAAAATCCTCGTGCATGAAACCGGTGTCGAGGAACTGACCCGTCAGGTTGAAGCTGAATTCGCCGAGATCCGCGACAGCGAGCTGAAGCTGCCGGAAGGCGATATCCGCGCCATCGAAACCTATTTCGCCCCGCCGGCGCTGACAGATCGTCCGGACGGCTGGGAAGCGCTCGCCCGCGCCCAGAAGGCCGATCCGGCCTTTGCCGCCTGGGTCAAGCAGAACGTTCAGGCGCATCGCCATCCCGACTACGGCATGGTGACGATCTCGTTGAAGCCGATCGGCGGCACGCCGGGTGATGCCTCCGACTCCCAGATGGATCTCGTCGCCGACCTCGCCGAGCGTTACGCCTTCGATGAGATCCGCGTCAGCCACGAGCAGAACCTGATACTGCCGCATGTCGCCAGAGGCGATCTCTATCCTCTCTACCAGGCGCTCGAAAAGGCAGGCCTCGCCACGGCCAACTCCAACCTGATCACGGATATGATCGCCTGTCCCGGCTTGGACTATTGCGCGCTGGCCAATGCACGCTCCATTCCGGTGGCGCAGGAAATCTCGACCCGCTTTGGCTCGCTGGAGCGCCAGCAGGAAATCGGTGAACTCAAGATCAAGATCTCCGGCTGCATCAATGCCTGCGGTCACCACCATGTCGGCCATATCGGCTTGCTTGGTGTCGAGAAAAAGGGTGCCGAACTCTATCAGATCACGCTTGGCGGCTCCGGCGACGAGAACTCCTCGATCGGCGAAATCATCGGCCGCGGCTTCGAGCCGGAAAAGGTGACGGACGCGGTCGAGACCATCGTCAACACCTATCTCGGCCTGCGCCTCGAGCCGAAGGAGACCTTCCTCGAAGCCTATCGCCGCGTGGGTCCGAAGCCGTTCAAGGACGCGCTTTATGGCGCAGCCCCAGTTGAAGCCGCGTGAGACGGAACGAGACATGACCAAGATCTGGAAAGAAACCGGTTTCGTCGATCGCGATATCTGGGTGACAGAAACCGAAGAGCGCACGGCAGGCGAGGGGGAGAAGGCCCTCCTGCCGCTGGACGCCTTCCTCGAAGCCGTTGGTGAGACCAACGACGTCGGTCTCGGCGTATACATTGCACCGGCCGATGACGTGAAGAAGCTCGAACCGCATCTCGATCGCATCGCGCTGATCGCCGTTGCCTTCCCGGCCTTCAACGACGGTAGAGGCTTCAGCCATGCAACGCTGCTGCGCGAACGTCTGGGTTATACCGGCGAGCTCCGTGCCGTCGGCGATGTTCTGATCGACCAGGTGCCGCTGATGCTGCGCACTGGCTTCGACAGCTTCGCCGTCACCAATCCGGTCGCCCAGCGCCGTCTGGCCGAAAACTGTCTTACGGGCGTTGCCCAGCGTTACCAGCCGACGGCTCGGGATTCCGAGGAAGTCGGTGGTTTCAGCTGGCGTCGTCTTGGCTCCACCGGCGCCTGAGACTTATAAAAATCGCTATGTAAGGGCGGCGAATTGACCTCGGTCAAGGATGCCGCCTTCGCTTTATTGGATATCTCGGCTGCGAAATCTGCATGCCGGCTGAATTGTGGAATGGGACGGTCTGGATTATAGGCTCTTCCCAATCGACCGAACGATAGGACCGACAGCCTATGAATGCTCCTGTGAAGACCGACAACGCCGAACTGATCGTGCCCGAGGGCGTCTATGCCGAAACGGTTCTGAGCGTCACGCATTACACCGACCATCTTTTCCGCTTCCGCATGACGCGTCCGGCCGGCTTCCGCTTCCGCTCCGGCGAGTTTGCGATGATCGGCCTGATGGTCGAGGGTAAGCCGATCTACCGCGCCTATTCGATCGCAAGCCCCTCCTGGGACGAGGAACTCGAATTCTTCTCGATCAAGGTGCCGAACGGCCCGCTGACCCAGCACCTGCAGCGCATCCAGCCGGGTGACAAGGTGCTCATGCGCAAGAAACCGACCGGAACGCTGGTGCTCGATGCGCTCACCCCCGGCAAGCGCCTCTACATGTTCTCGACCGGCACCGGCATCGCACCCTTCGCGAGCCTGATCCGCGATCCCGAGACCTACGAGAAGTTCGAGGAAGTCATCCTCACCCATACCTGCCGCGATGTCGCGGAGTTGAAATACGGCTTCGATCTCGTGGAAGAGATCAAGAACCACGAATTCCTCGCCGAAGTCGTTGGCGACAAGCTGAAGCATTATGCGACGGTCACCCGCGAAGACTACCCCTTCAAGGGCCGCATCACCGACCTGATCGAGAACGGCAAGATGTTCACCGACCTGGGCGTGCCCGCACTCGACCCTGTAATCGATCGCGGCATGATCTGCGGCTCGACGGCCATGCTGAAGGATACAAAGGCGCTGCTTGAACAGGCAGGCCTAACGGAAGGCGCCAACAACAAGCCGGCGGAATTCGTCATCGAACGCGCATTTGTCGGCTGAACGTCGATCGAATGCTGAAATCAGAAAGGGCGCCACGCGGCGCCCTTTTTCGTTGATCCTGTCTTGGCTGTCTCAGTTGCCGCGACGACGGGGCCGACGGCTGCTTTCCTGTGCGCCGCTTTCGTCTGCGGTCTTGTTGCGCAGCGGTCCAATACGATCGACGATGACCTCCAGCGTCGGACGCGGGCCTGGAGTGTAGTTGTCGAGTGCGTGGCGCATCGCAGCCAAGTGGTCACAGGACGTCCCGCAGCAGCCGCCGATGATCTTGGCGCCGGCATCGCGGGCGAGGCGGGCGTAGTCGGCCATCAGTGGCGGTGTGCCTGAATAGAAGATCTCGGCTCCGCGGAATTCCGGGATGCCGCAATTGCCCTTGACGATGACGGTTGCTTCCGGATTGGCGCCCGTCATGTCGAGCAGGCTCTGCAGGATGTCGGATGCGCCGACGCCACAATTTGCACCAACCGCCAGCGGCCCGGTACCGATGTCGGGTGCAACGCCATGGATGTCCTTCGGGTGAAGACCCATCATTGTCTTGCCGGCCGTGTCGAATGATCCGGTGAAGGTATAGGGCATGCCGACCTTGACGGCGGCCTCGGCAGCCGCGCGGATTTCGTCCGCCGAGGACATGGTCTCGATCCAGGCAACATCGGCACCGCCGGCCTTGAGGCCTTCCATCTGCTCGACAAAAGCGGCGACCGCTTCCTCGTAGGACATCGCACCGAGCGGAATCAGCAATTCTCCCGTCGGACCCACCGAGCCGGCCACGATTACCTTGCGCGGCGCCTTGTCGGCGACCGAACGGGCGATCTCGGCGGCCTTCTTGTTCAGCTCGTGCACGCGGTCCTGTGCATGGTGAAGCTTCAGGCGGTGGCGGGTGCCGCCAAAGGAATTGGTCAGGATGATGTCGGCACCGGCATCGACGAAATCCTGATGCAGCTTGACGATCTTTTCCGGCTGCGCCTCGTTCCAGAGTTCCGGCGCCTCACCTGCCTCGAGGCCCTGGGCGAAGAGGTTGGTGCCGGTCGCGCCGTCGGCGAGCAACACGCCCTTTTCGGCCAGAAGTTCGGAGAGCGGATTGGAAGGGGTTGCCATGGCGGATCCTCTAATGGTCATGCCAATCATATAAAGAAGTCTTTATATGGTTTCAATCTTGAAAAATAGAGCGGCCCCGCGAGAGACGGGGCCGCATCGTCAAGTCATCGGGCGATATCGTCGCTATTCGGCGGCGATCTGGTTGTCTTCGTGGCTCTTCGGCGTGACCATGGCGGCAATGATCTGCTGCAGATCGACACGCCCGATGGGCGTGCCGCCGTCGTTGGTGACGACTGCGCTCGATTGCCGCGCATCCGTCATGGTGCGGGCTGCAGCCTCAAGGACGGTTCCGCCGGGCATGGCGAGCCCTTCCGCGGTCCCGGTCAACGGGCCCATGATCGTGTCGAGCCGGATGACACGGCCTCGGTTCACTTCCTTGACGAAGGCCGAGATGTAGTCGTCAGCTGGCTGCAGCACGATGTCCTGGCCGGAACCCTGCTGAATGACCTCGCCATCCCGAAGAATCGCGATCCTGTCACCGAGGCGCAGTGCCTCGTCGAGATCGTGGGTGATGAAGACGACGGTCTTTTTCAGTTCCTGCTGAATATCAAGCAGCACCGTCTGCATGTCGACGCGGATCAGCGGGTCGAGCGCCGAATAGGCCTCGTCCATCAGCAGGATGTCGGCATCGTTCGAGAGCGCCCGAGCAAGCCCCACGCGCTGCTGCATGCCGCCTGAGAGCTGGTTAGGATAATGCCCCTCGAAGCCCGAGAGCCCGACGCGGTCAATCCACCGGCGACCGATCTCCTCGCTCTTCGAACGCGGAATTCCCTGGATGTCGAGGCCGTAGACGGTGTTTTCGAGCACGGTGCGATGTGGTAGCAACGCGAATTTCTGGAACACCATCGCCGTCTTGTGGCGGCGGAATTCCCGAAGCTCCAGTGGGCTCATCTGACAGACGTCGACGCCGTCGTAGAGGACTTCGCCCGAGGTCGGCTCGATCAGCCGGTTGATATGGCGGATCAGCGTCGACTTTCCGGAGCCCGACAGGCCCATGACGACGGTGATGCCGCCGCCCGGCATCTCGATGTTGATATCCTTGAGTCCAAGCACATGGCCGTGGGTCTCGTTGAGCTCCGACTTCGACATGCCGGCCTTCACCTGGTCGATGAAGGCGCCGCCATTGGGGCCGAAGATCTTGTAAAGATTGCGGATTTCGATGTCGTGACTAGCCATGGACCACCTCCGTGTGGCGCTGAAGGCGCTTGCCATAAGCCTGGCTGGCGCGGTCGAAGATGATGGCGATGGCAACGAGCGCAAAACCGTTGAGGAACCCGATCGTCAGGAACTGGTTGGAGATCGCTTGCAGCACGTTCTTGCCGAGACCTCCGACACCGATCATCGAGGCGACGACGACCATGGCAAGCGACATCATGATGGTCTGGTTGATGCCGGCCATCACGGTTGGAAGAGCGAGCGGGATCTGCACGTTCATCAGTTTCTGCCGCGGTGAGGATCCGAAGGCGTCTGCCGCTTCCAGGACTTCGCGGTCGACCAGTCGGATGCCGAGATTGGTCAGGCGGATCATTGGCGGAACGGCATAGATGACAACCGCGATGACGCCCGGAACCTTGCCGATGCCGAAAACCATGACGACCGGAATGAGGTAGACGAAACTCGGCATCGTCTGCATGACGTCAAGGATCGGATTGATGATGGATTGGGCTCTGTCCGATCGCGCCATCAGGATACCAAGCGGGATGCCGATGACGATGGCCAGCAGGGTCGACACAGTCACGATGGCCAGCGTGATCATCGTGTCTTCCCAGAGACCGACGAAGCCAATGAACAACATGCCGATGATCGTCAAACCTACGATTCGCATGTTGCGGCTGGCATAGTAGACAATCAGGACCATGACCGCCAGAAACACGAACCAGGGTGTGCTGACGAACAGCGCCTCAAGCCAGTTCAGGAAAAGCTGTAGGGGATGCGTCACCGCGTCGATGACATTGCCATAGGCACGGACGAAGCCCTTGAAGCTGTCGTCGATGCTCTTGCGCGCGACACGCATTGTGGTGTCGTCAATTTCCGGAAACCTGCACAGCAGCTCCGGCAGGTAGTTGCATAAAGTCGAAGCCATCTCGTTCCCCTTGTCGACCCCCGCTCTTATGGCGTCCGAGACGCTGCGATGGGCCTTTGCGGCGATGCCATGTTCCCGAGGCAAGAGGCTAGTCGAGTTCCGGAAGGGAATTCATGCCGTCTGCGACGTCGGGAGTCGTTTGAATGGCGTGATGCGGCATGCCGCTTCGCAGAAAGCGCGGCGGGCACCAGGGCCCGCCGCAGTTAGCTATCGATCAGGCTCAGAGAGCAGCCTTGACCTTCTCGGCGACCTCAGGAGCGACCCAGGTGGTCCACATGTCCGGATAGGTTTCCAGGAAGTGCTTCGCGCCATCTTCGTTGGTGCCCTGGTTTTCTTCCATCCAGGCGAGAACCTTGCCGACGGTCGCATTGTCCCACTTGCGGGTCTGCACGTAGTCCATGGCAACGCCTGCCTTCTCGGCAAAGCCCTTGGTGACGACGGTGTAGACGTCGGAAACCGGATAGGCATTGACCTTCGGATCAGCGCAGTCTGGAACGGCGGTGCACGCATCCCAGGTTGCCTTGTCATGTTCGACGCCGAAGGAGAGCTTGACCATTTCGTACTTGCCGAGGATGGCGGTGGGCGCCCAGTAATAGCCGAGCCAGCCCTTCTTGTTTTCAAAGGCATTGGCGATCGAGCCGTCGAGGCCGGCAGCCGAACCTGTATCAACCAGCTCGAAACCCTTCTCCTTGGCGCCGAGTGCGCGATAGAGATTGGCAGTCGATACCTGGCAGTTCCAGCCCGAAGGGCAGTTGGTTACGGCAGCCTTTGTTGCGTCTTCCGGCGCCGGGAAAAGCTCCGGACGGGCAAGCGCGTCTTCGACCGTCTTGATGTCCGGGTTGGCATCGGCGATGAACTTCGGGATCCACCAGCCTTCCACGCCGCCGTCGGAGAGCAGCGGAGCGGCCTGGATCAGACGACCTTCGGCAATGGCTTCGTCGAGCGCGGTACGCACGGCATTAACCCAAAACTCGGGCGCCATGTCCGGCTGGCCTTTTTCATTCATCGAGGCGAAGGTCGGCATCGTGTCGCCGGTGACGACCGTCACCGCGCAGCCATAGCCGCTTTCAAGGATGATCTTGTCGACATAGGCAGCGACACCCGCCGACGCCCAGTTCATTTCGGCAATCGAAACATCACCGCATTCGGCAGCCTGGGCAGAACCGGCAGCTGCGTAGAGACCCGCGGCGAGAATGGTGGAAGCAAACAGCTTCTTCATGGAGTTAAGACCTCCCAGTCTTATCTTGCAGCGTTCATCGGGAAGGGCAGGGGCGGCTACTGCGGACCGCGCTGCCAATATTGTCTTCATGCGAATAATCGCCCGGACGCGACTGGCCGGTGCGTCATTCAGTGGACCAGGCCTTGTCTTAAGGGGCGTTGTGCCCGTCGACCTCGTGTCACGACACTAAGCCTACGTCTTTGGTTCCGAAAATCAACCTCTCGCGGCCCCCGCCATGTCGGACTGTGGCCGACCCAAGCTATTGTTGCGACTGATTTTGCCGCATTTCGGCTTCCGTGCGAGGGCAATGCGCTCAACGGACGAGCAGTTGTGTAAGGCGGAACAGAAGCTTGGTTTGGCTGCAATTCAACGTGAGACCTAACCTGTCCCAACTGCGTCAATATGACAGGCGCGAAAGCGCACTCGTGCAAGCACAAAAAAAATTGAAAAAATGTCGGCCGAACCGGCGGACTAACGATCCGGTAACATCTACAGCGGTAGATGAGAGGGCCGACGCGTGACTGTCGGTTGCGCCCCGGATCCAGTATTGCGTCCCGGGGCGTTTTGTTTTTCAGGCTCGATTGATCGTCACAATGACTTCGCAAGAGATGCAGTCAGCGATCAGCCGAACGCTGTGAATCAACCCTTGCGAAACGAGAGCGGGTTGCGCACTTCCCAGCGTGCAATGGTCTTGTGCTGCGGCGCACGGCCGTTCCAGGCAATCGCCAGGCTATTGCGGTTCTGCAGGATGTAGAGCATGGGTGTTTCCTAGATTGCCGCGCTCTTGAGGGCGCTGGTTTCGAGCCGCAGATAATCACTGCGAAGTCTCCGCACCAGCGCGTAAACCGTCATTGAATGTCGCAAATGATCAACTACTGAGCGATAGGCCGCGACAGGCTGCCGCAGTGTCGCATTTGCATCAACTTTGGCGGCGAAATCGCAGCAAGATCATGAAAATTAGGCAGACAATGCAGCGGCGGAAACGGGACAGGATACGATGACACGAGCGATCATGTTGCAGGGGACAGGATCGGATGTCGGAAAGACGATACTCGTGGCCGGACTGTGCCGTCTGGCGGCTAACAGGGGGCTCAAGGTGGCGCCCTTCAAGCCGCAAAACATGTCCAACAACGCGGCCGTCTCCGATGACGGGGGTGAGATTGGTCGCGCGCAGTGGCTCCAGGCGCTTGCCGCCCGCACGCCGTCATCCGTTCACATGAATCCGGTTCTGCTCAAGCCCCAGAGCGAAACGGGCAGCCAGATCATCGTTCAGGGCAAGGTCTTTGGTCAGGCCAAGGGGCGCGACTACCAGCGGCTGAAACCGCAGCTGCTGGGCGCCGTCCTTGAGAGTTTTGAGACCGTCTGTGCGGATAAGGACCTTGTCATCGTCGAAGGGGCCGGTTCACCCGCCGAGATCAACCTCAGGGCGGGCGATATAGCCAATATGGGCTTTGCCACCCGCGCCGGCGTGCCAGTTGTCCTCGTCGGAGACATCGATCGGGGAGGGGTGATCGCCTCCCTCGTTGGCACGCATACGATCCTGCCGGACGAGGATCGCGCCCAGATTATCGGCTACATCATCAACAAGTTCCGCGGCGACATCAGCCTGTTTGACGATGGCCTTTCCGCGATCGGCGCCTTTACCGGCTGGCCCTGCTTCGGCGTCATCCCCTGGCTGAAGTCCGCCGCGCGCCTGCCGGCAGAGGATTCCGTTGTCCTGGAACGCCTGGTCAAGGGCACCGGCGGCGCCTTGAAGGTTGCCGTACCCGTCCTCTCACGCATTGCAAACTTCGACGACCTGGATCCGCTTGCTGCCGAACCGGAGGTCGATCTCGTTTATGTCCGTGTAGGCGAACCTTTGCCCGTCGATGCTGGCCTGGTGGTCCTGCCTGGCTCCAAGTCCACGATCGCGGATCTGGAGGAACTACGGAGCCACGGCTGGGACCGCGATCTTGTAATGCATGTGAGACGCGGAGGGCGGGTGATCGGCATCTGTGGCGGCTATCAGATCTTGGGTCGCCAGATTTCCGACCCCCTCGGTCTGGAAGGCGCGCCACGCACAGTCGACGGACTTGGCCTGCTCGATGTCGAAACGGTGATGGCGCCGGAAAAAACGGTCCGCAACAGCGAAGCCCATTCTCTTGAACACGACGTTGCTCTGTCGGGTTACGAGATCCATCTCGGGGTCACCGAAGGACCGGACACGCTGCGAGCTCCGATCCGCATCGACGGGCGCTCTGACGGCGCGGGCTCGGCAGATCGACGGGTCATCGGAACCTATCTGCATGGGCTTTTCGCGAGCGACGCCTACAGACGCAAGCTTCTGGAGAGTTTCGGCATCGCAGGCGGCGGAACGAACTACCGGGAAAGCGTGGACGCTGCCCTGGACGATCTGGCGATGGAGCTGGAAACGCGCCTGTCGCGCGACTGGCTGGATGGGCTTCTGGGCTGAGGGAGCAATAGTATGCAGCGGGGGTGAATGGTTGCGCGGTCAGGTTTCCTGCGACACATCCATCGGCGATGCCATAAGTTCTCCGCCGCCAAGCGAATTGTTCGAATATTTGAAGGCGAGTATGCTGAGCACCGAGGCGATCAGCAGGATGAAAATGTATCTCATGGTCTTTGCTCCTGCCTGGTGATCCTCAACGAGATTGCGGCAAAACCGGTTCCTCTGAGGCCGCTTTCTAGCTGGAAACACATCGGAAGGTGGCAGGCTGTGGTCGAAAAGCCACAACCCCGGTGGTCTCTGACGATCAACCCGAGGCAACATCGCTTGCAGACGCCGTCAGCCGACCGCTGCCGAGGGAGTTCTCGGAGTGTTTGATCGCCAGGATGCTGAACACCGCCGCGATCATCAGGGCCACCGTCACACGCATGAACAATCCCGCCAACCAGAATTGGCCCAGAATAGAACACGGGACTTGGTGATCGACTAAATCGGTCATTACAATTTAATCGATCTTGGCAAAAACCGAGCACCGCCCCGTCGCAACCGACGCAGCTCCTTCTTTGGGCGATGACTTCTGGAGCTTCATGAAATCCGTCCGACGGCCCGACTTGCAGCAGAGCTTCTGGTAACCGTTTCCAAAGCTGACGTCACGAATGCCAAATATCTGATCTGTCTGACCCGTCCGGGATGGTTCGCTGCGCGGATGGCGGCCTTGATCAGATTGCGCTGCGCCTCATTGATCAGGTTCTGGCTGAAACCGGCGCTGGCCGCCACATCCGTTATGCCAACCATCGACAGCACCTGCGTGGTCAGGCCCGCCGTCACCATGGCGGTCGCGAGGCTGCGCAGGGTGTCCGCCGAGCCGAGCTCCTTCAGCGTGGCACCGAGATCGCCCTGGTTGTTGACCAGCGAGACGGCGGTCTTGTTGATCAGGGTCTGCAACCCCGCCTGAAGCGCGGTCTGCATGGCGGCATTCTGGATGCCGAGCGAGGTGGCAAGCTTGGTCGACAGCGAGGCGGTAAAGCCGCCGGTTCCGGCTGTGAGCGCCGTGGCGACCAGCGTCACCAGGGCCGCACCGGCCTCGGTCAGGCCCTGGCTCTTGTAGTCCCATTCGCGGAATTCGGCATTGACGGCCTGCCAGTCGACCTTGCCGGCAAGGGCAGGGTCGTTGCGCAAGTCATTCACCCAGGAGAGGCCGGGCGAGGCGGAGAGCTGGTCGAGCGAGGCGGCAAGATCGCCGCCGGTCGCCTTGTATTCGATGACCACGCCGTTTCCGGC
>NZ_FTMQ01000011.1 GCF_900156055.1 Rhizobium sp. RU33A
GGCCTAGACATAGATCCTCACATTCAGAGAACTCGTATGTCCGGAATACCCTGCCCAGCATCAGCGACGCCAGATGGGGTCTCCTTGCCGCTTACCCTCAAGCCTGTGCTTGAGCCTTTCTGCTTATGCCGACTGTCCGGTCGAAATGGGGGGCAGTTCAGCCGGTCAAGGGATGAATGTGGGCGTCGGCTATTGTAAAAGGTCAGATATCGGCCAATGCCGACGCGGGCCTCAGACACGGTCTTGCAGGCGTGGAGGTAGACCTCCTCGGGGTAATCCTCCCGGCAAAGCTCAGGGACGGGGACACCGCCTTCGGCTTGGCGCAACACAGCCATGATCTGGGCTTCGGTAAATCGGCTCTTCTTCATCAAAATCTCCTCGAGCATCAAGCCTGAGAAAATTCTACTTTTGAAGCCCGTTAATTGCCGGGGGGATTACCCCTATCTGACTGCGCCGGGTAAGCTCTCATTGGAAATCAACACTCTACGAAGCATTGAACGATTGGGTGGGGTAGATGCCGTTGAAAACCTGACTAAGGTCTGCATCCTCCCATCGAAAATCCTTCCAGTTAAATTCCCGAACCTTGCGCGCATAGATTCTAGATGCACCGTAAGCCGGTTCCCAAGGAAACTGCGGGTTGCCGATTTCGTCACTATCTGGATGGACCGAGACTGGAACTGCTAGACCACAATCTTCGATCTCCCAGCCGAAATACCCCGAAAACAGCACCGCTAGCCCCATATCTGTGAAACGCCAGAAATCTGCCGGGCGTTCATGGGTAGGCCAAACAAAAGGAGTATCAATTAGGGCAACCCCGCCAACCTTAAGGATTTTATGTATTTCCGACGCAACAACCCATGGGAATATCACATGCTCGAGCACGCTGGTTGAAAATACGGCGCCTATAGAACCCGGCTCAAATATTTTACTTAGATAATGCGCATCGCCGACAACATCAACGTTTTCCCCGGGATGGTAATCCATTCCGATATACTTTTTCGCACCTACGAAATCACCAGACCTGCCCTTGTTTCCCACAACTCTGCTTCCAACTTCGAGGACTACGAGGTTGTTTTTCTCAACTTCTTTGATCAATTTAGAGTAAAGGTCGCCGAGTTGAGGGATCGGCGTATACTTTTGAGATTTTCCCCATTCGGACTGAACAACTACTGCAGCATCTCCCAACCTGACTTGAGTGCTCCTAATAGGAGTTCTAACATTTGCAACAAAGCCGCATTCGACTGGAACATCGTATTGAGGCCAGGCAATCTTAACGTCCTCTCTAGGAAATGTCTTAACTACTTTTGCCGGCAATCCATCAATTAGGAGCCCAGTGAAATCGACAGTTGCACCATGCTTGGAGAACGCCCAACCCTGTACCACAAAATTGTGACTATCTGACCAGCTCCGATCGATGCAAAAAACAGCTTCCGAGGATTCGATGAGTGCCATGGTTGTGAACATCCTGCTAATGTAGTTAAGTCGTCAAAGGGCAGCCGACGGAAATGATCGAACGAGAGCAGCGCCGCTTTTTAGCAGCACTGCAACAAGGGAAGGCATATTTATCTACTGCGCCATTTGAGAAGAGCCCTTTTCATAAGAAGCGTTTAGTTCTGAATATAGGCCATTATCGGGAATGCTGAGCAGCTCCGCCAACGAAATCTGGGTCACGGCTGCGAAACTAAAGCCTGCCTTAAGGAACTCCTCAGCACTTGCGATATGATACCGCGCACCGTTCTCAACAAAGTAAATTCTTTGACCATTGTAGGCCCTGATAAGAGATCTGCTGGGGATTCGTCGACTACTGGGAGCATCACCAAAGTAGCCGCGCGCGAGACCATTGGTCACCGTCGCAAACGCCGCCTCCCAAGTGAACTGTTGGGCGAAGGCCATACTCTCTGCCGAGCGTCTCGAAAGATCCTCAGGACTATCCAAAAGCGTTATTAGGCGGCGCGCGAGGCCAACCGGGTCCGGCGGCGCTAGAACCACAGGTGAGCCATGCCCAAATGTCGCCTGCATGCTATCTACATCGAGGTCGACGACTACCGCACCACATGCAGCAGCCTCGATCGGTAGAAGTGAGTAATTCGTTAGCGAACTCAGCAGCGTCACTGCAGAAGAGCTATGAAGGCGACGTAATTGCTCTTCATTTTGCAATCCAACAACTTCAGCGCGGAAAGGAATATCCGAATAACCAAGATTGTCGGTACCAAATATTACAACCTTTGTTTTCGGCCGTTGCTTCTTCACCAACGACAGAGCCGCAATGAGTAGCTCAGTGCCACGTCTTTCAGTGCTTGGACGCATATATACAGAGACTTTATCCCGATCCCGAATGACGGTTTGATCTTCAAAATATGAATGTGGATCGTAACCGAGATTGAATTTGCATCCATCCATTCCATATTCGTTGCTAACGATATTTTCGAGCCAAGAACTGGCGGATATACCGAATAAATTCAGCTTGTAGCTGTTAGCCGCCAGCACGGCATGGCTTCCCCTCGGGTAAAAATCAGGCTCAAAATCTTGAATAAAGTAACATTTGAGCTTGCAATTCGTTCTTTTAAATATGTCGTAGGCTGTAACCCAAAGAGTCGCGATCAAGATGTCGCAGTCTTCGACGTGGTCGACGGAGCTGTAAACGTCAATTCCGTCGAGCTGCATGTAGTAACTCTCAATAAAGACTTTTAAGGCTTCAGAAGATCCATGCTCGGACCTTTCATGCACGTATATACTGCAGTGAAAACCTAGTTCTCGGAAATATCTCACGAATCGCAAGATTGTCATATGCCCGCCAGACCCCACCCCGATATCCGGAATAATCCAACTCATCCTCAATGGACCGTCGTCTTTCTTACGGAGGTTAGAATGGCGAAAGTTGAAGTTGAGAGCATCGGTATTCGTAAAATCTACATCGCCGACGACCCTCAGGAGCGGCTGAATTTCCCGCCCAATTGGCTTCGCTTTCTGAACGACATCGCGAGGTGCGTTAAGCGCCATCTGCAGATCATTGAAGACCCTCCGATAACCATATTTATAGGATTTAATCGAGAAGGATCGGACAAATGCGAAGATTCCACGAGCATTGGAGATAAGACGGTATGCAGCCCGAGCGGTTGCGAGGTTGTTTGCAGCAAAAAAACCATCAACCCAGCCACTTGATCCTGCTTGATCATCTAGCTCCCTAACTACTGAGGACGGGCGGACCTTTCTCAGCGCCTTGACCAGACGCAACGCTCCGTCTTGCATCACGAAACGTCCATTTCCGAACGTTTCGTTGTGACTCAGCTGAAAGTATGCTCGCGCCATCGCCCGAGGCGGCCGGGCTAAGAGCTCTTTGATTGTCCGGCGAGCGAACAAACTCACGTCGGTTGAAAGTAGGCCACGTACACGCATGTAACTTGCAATTGCTGGTGTAGCGCTAAGGACGCCTTCCTGAAAAAATTCAGTAAAGGATCGATGAACCTTATTCTCATCTTCATTGGCGAGTCTGTGAGCGATATATCGCCCATTTTGACAACTGTAACCTGTTACACTCCCAGAGGCCGAATTAAAGAGCATCTCAGCCGGAGCTTGCGGAGTGATGTCTTCCTCTGTGTCAACGCCATTATTGCAGTCGAAGAGATAAGCTGATTTGGATGTATTCTCTGGCTGTGTATTCAAAAACCGAAACAGCGCAAGGTAAACACCGTGCCAGTGTGTGTCGGGCAGCACCCTTGCGAGATTATCTTGAATCGTACCGCGCCAACCGATGTCAACAATGCACACATTTTTGGTGTCCGCGTTGATACCGCGTTCAGCGAGATAACCTAGCAGATCTCGACGCCGCTGATCTAACCCGGCTTGTATGTCGGCCTGGAATGCTCTGTTAGCCAATAATCGTTGAAAACGACTATCATTCCAGGGATGCGAAATTACCTCATCCATCTCAATCCCGTGGGCCTTCAGATGAATGCTCAAACTCTCCGGCTGCTCACCCAAGGAAAGCAACAGTGCGCGCATTGAATGTGTAGGATACATGGTCCACAGCCGAGCCAATTCGGTTGAATCGACCTTTCGGAGCGAGGCGCCAAATGTGGCAATCCGCGAGACTTCCAGAACTTGCGGCTTGGGCAGTTTTACCTGAGGCAACGCGTCTGAAATCGCGGCGTGAATTTTTGCTAGAAGCTCGCCTTCGCGGGTGAAATAGTAGACTGTATCCACTTGGCGACGCATAGCTTCCTCGATTGCGAACAGCGTGTAGGCCACCATAGTAGGAGCAAATTCTACACCCAAATCGAACGCAGCGCCTTTTCTTCCCGCGCGTTTGCGCTTGGCACTTCTCAAACCTACTTCTTTGATTTCCTCCCAGATGCTGTAAAGATCGCCCGCTTGACGCCTTAGGAATTGGTGGAGCAATTGCTCTTTTCGCTGCTCCTCTTTGCTATTTACGAAATGATAACTCTGGATACCTCGCGCCTGCGGTATTGCGACATCAGATACCGAATTGTCTCCAATATGCCGAGTTATTTCAACGGGGCGCTGCCTTTCCTCAAAAGCTTCAAACAGCCGTCCTGATCGCTTGTTGAGGCCGACTTCGCACGACACTAATCCCCCTTTAAGGTCTAATTGAGGATGATGAACTTTGATCAAACTCGCTAGACGATCGTTCGCCATGTAGAAGTCGCTCAAGAACCACTTGTCGTCGGCACCCGCAAAGCGTTCCAGTACTGCGCTGATCGTCGGATCGGGATATGTCGAATCCAACTCTAAGAGATATTCGTATTCGCATATATCGGAGACTATCGAGTCTATTTCAACTGGATCTAGCCCTGGCGCTGATGCCCTGATAGTCCGATACCATACTTCGGTAAGCTCGTATTCATCATCAACACCTTCGCTAACCCGAATTCGACCAATCTCAACTTCACTAGCGTACCTACGCTTGTGAAGCTCTTCGCGATCACGAAAGAAAGGCGTCAGCAACGCGTGATACTTAACTGTGACGTAGCCTGCTACACCGAGTTTGATCTCATCAGGGTGGCATTTGCGACGTAGTAAAGTATCCCAAACGTCGACTGTCGTAATTGGCATGCGGATCTCCCAGTAAACATTTCAACGCGGCAGCAGTTTCTGTAACCAGCTTTTTTTGCGAGTAGTCGGAATTGCGTTTTCAGGAGAATGACCGCTTGTTGAACTGTTCCCTCTCGCAGCTTGGCTTGAGATCACCTTCTGATGAAGATGCTGTGCAGAAAGCATTATGTCGAATGTCATCTGGGCTTCCTCCAACAGATCCTTTAAATCTTGTTTCAAAGTTCCATTAGCAAGACCGCTAAGAAGCTCAGCATCGTCCCTGCCTAGGCTCAATAAGTATAGCGTAGCCATCGGAAGAAAGCTGTCATTCTTCAGCATGCGAGCCATAATGCGGGGAGGCAAGATGCTTGTGTGTGCCTGCTGCCGAACAAGAGGCATCCTCCTCAAGGAAGTAGCGAATACGACGGCATTCTCGGCGATATGGCTCCAGATATCTGGCTCCGAGATGGTATTTTTACCATGAACACGATAATGGAGCAGAATTTGGTCTAAGCGCTTAAATCCAAACCTTTCTGACGCTCGCAGTGCCCAGTCCCAGTCGTGAGTATATCTGAGGGACCGAAAGGGACCGGTCTCCTCCCACACTTGGCGAGAAAAGAAAAAATTTGAGGTCGTCATGGCAATGTTGCCACTCCAAAATGCAGAGCCTGTCGGCACATTAGAGACTAATTCACTTAATTTACGATAGTAGCCTTCTGGGCCTCCGCTAAATGGCATATCATTCTCGTCGACAACCATTAAGTCAGTGATTGCAAAGAACGCATCGCCATGAGAGCCTGCCGCTTCAACCAACAATCTCAAGCGGTCAATTGCGAACGTGTCATCTGAATTCAAGATATTTATGAAATCGCCACGAGCTTTCGCGATTCCCTCATTGATTGTATTATGGGCGCCTTGGTTTGCACGTGTGCTCAGATGTACACGTGGGTTATCTCCGTACAACCTAAGAAAATATTCATAGGATCCGTCTGTGGATCCGTCATCAATAACGATACATTCAATGTTTTTGTACGTCTGGTTGAGAACACTATCAATCGCTCGACCAAGGTACTGTAAATGATTGTATGACGGTATCACTACACTGACTAGTGGCTCATCGCCACCGTACATTGCCGTCTCCATAAAGCCCTCTAACCTATTTGAATCGCGACGTGATGTTTTTCATGAAACCACTACTAAGTCTAGACTTTAGGTTCTCATTCTCGATTTTCTCCGACTCTAGCAACCCTCTCAAATTTTCTACCTCAGCAGCTTGCTCATCGCAAAGACTGGAAAAATGCGCGCGATCCTTTTCTAGCTCACTTATCTTGCGACCGAAAATCTCTGTAACCTCTAAAAGTTTGCTAGCACGTTCATCCGCTAGCGCAGAAACGAGCACACGTTCTTTTTCTAATTCACTGTTCTGTTGTTCGAATTTTTTTGTAACGGCTGCAAGCTCATTTGCGCGCTCATCTAGAAGAATGCTCAATGAGGAAATTTCGAGTTGCAGACTAACTCGCTCACGTTCAATAGCCTCAATCATCGCGGCAATCTGTTCCGCACGTTCATGAGCCAAAGCTGAGGCCGAGACGTACAGTCGCTCCAACTCGGATCGTTCAGTCGATGCCTTTTCTAGCAACGAAGCTATCTCCCGACCTCGCTCTTCAGCAAGTGCTGACGCTGATCGAAACTTCTCAAGCACATCATCATAAGATCGTTCGCGCGAGTGTAGCGCCAATGTCATGCTAGACAGCCGCTCCTGCGTCTCAGCCGAAGCAAGAGCAAGCTGCTGCCGCAAAGCCGCGATCTCGCGCTCGCGCAAACTGAGCAACATTGCAACCTCAACAGCGCGCTCTTCCGACGCTGTTGTAGCCATGGCTAACTGATAACGGAGAATCGTCTTTTCGTTCTCGTGCAGAGCTGCAATCTTTTCTGTAGTGAGAGGCTCGTCTAGCGATTGTTCCGTAATTCGGCTCGCCGATCCGGATTGAAGATACCAACGCCTCTTTCCCTCCTCAACAGCCTCAATGAGAGATGCGATTTCCACTGCTCTCTCCTCCGCAACGGCGGATGCAGCGAGGAGCTTCTTCGTGATTGGATCGATAACGTCTGTTAGCAGCCGAGTATCAAAGTTTACACTCTCGCCTAGGGCCTGCTCCGGCAATTCATGCTTGCTGCAAAGCGCGATAGAGTAGTCAAAGGTCAGCTTTTCGTCTGAACAAATAAACGTTCCGTCAGCTCGTTCTCTTATCGAAAAAGATTCCAAACTATTTTGTGAGGTCACCAAACTTAAGAATCCGGTGCGCTGCTTAGCGATTTCGACATACGGAAAGCGCTCAACCAGAGAAGCCTGAAACTCGTCGCTGGTCAACTCATGTCTGTGAAAAGGATTATGGAGACCTCGCGCCTCGCTGTATGAAACCCTATCTGGCGAAGATATTATTAGCAACCCATCCGGAGTGAGCACCCTAGAAACTTCAGCAAGAAAAAGATGCTGCTCACTCTGTGTAAGGTGTTCGATTGTTTCAAAAGACACTACTACTTCCACGCTGCTATCTGACAACGGCAGCTCAGTGGCGTTACATCTGCTAAATTTTAGGTTTGCTTGAATATATTTTTCTGAAGCAGCGTCGATTGTCTCTTGATCTATATCGACTGCAATTACTTGTTGAGCTCTTTCCGCTAAAAGCGCACTACCATATCCTTCGCCACAGGCGACATCGAGAACGATCTTGCCGCTTACATGGCCTAGCGCAAGACGGTATCGATGCCAATGCTCAAGGGCAATCTGCAGACCCATTGTAGGCGTAAATCTCTCTCCGTCAGATTTCACGTTGAGTTCCTAATCTTTAATAGCAGAGCTTTATACGGCTACATTTCAGATTTTATTAGACTTCACCCCTATATCGGAAACCGAGTGGCGCACAAGCCGGGGCCTGCTTAAACAGGGTCAACTTACGTCGAATTGAACCGCTCTGCGTTTACCGGAGGCTCCACATTCTGAGAGTGTGGAGCCGATGTGAGCAAGTCAACAAACAAGTTTTCACCTGAAGTCCGTGAGCGTTTCATTCCGGCGATCGTAAGCAATGACGAGCCGCTCGAAACGGTAGTAGAGTGATATGGGAAACGTGAGGTAGTTGGTAAAGGTTGAACGTCAGGAACGCAGAAGGAACCGTCAGGAATCTGGAAGTGTCTATCCAACAGGACACGATCACAGGCTATTGCCACGCATGAAACAATCGAGAAACTATCTCCATGGCGGCCGCGTCTGTCCCCGCGGTTGAATAAAAATTTCCACGTACCTGATATTGATCCGCAAGCAAACGGAAGAAGCCGACCACTAAATCCGATACCGGTGGGATTGCCCCCTCCCAAAAATCGTCCAGCTCCCTCTGATATGTTAGGCCATCAATATCGTAGACGGCTCGCCCAAGCACCTTGACAGGCTTCCCTAGTCGCAGCGCCGGCAATGCGGCAGTAGAGTTTACGGTTACAACCCCACTCGCCTTTGTATAAAGCAGCTCCAGGTTTCCTCCGTCAATAACGGAAATCCTATTCTCGGCTCGATACTTTACTGCAACCTGATAGACGACGGATCGCCAATTGATAAGACCGTTATCAAGGGGGTGTATTTTTATTACCAATCGACTGCGCTCTGACGCATGCTTTGCAAAAGACACAACGACAGTTTCAATCGCATCTTCCTGGCCATTGAAATCAGAGTGTGCTCGAAGTTGATAGTCTGTCTGCAGCTGGAGCGGATAGACGAAATACGGCTGCTCATTTGCATGGGCAATATGGAAGTTAATGGCAGCTTGTGCCTCACTTCGTCTTGACTTGCTGCGCAAAAGCCGGCGAACCCAACCGGCATATTCTGCCAGCGGATGAAACACTGCATGGCGCTCGTAGTGCGGATACAAGAACCAGAAGAACACGTTTGATAAGTTGTAGAGCAGGTCGTAACTCGCTTCTGCCAGAAACGTTTGATGATAGCGTTGCGTCCAGTCCGGTTCAGGAAGCGTCTCAGCGGCCGCCATGATGATCGCTGGATCTTTGGGAAAGCGAGAGTTACCAGACATGCCGTCTCGCTCAAAGGTAACCCAATCCGGCCGGAGGTAACCCATCTCGACAACATAGACTCGGATGCCGAGCGTATGGGCAGCGTTTGTTGCTGCCTTGTGGTAGGGTCGCTCTTCGCCCAGCAAGATGAGATCGGTTACGCCTTTATCGCTTAGGAAACGTGCAATGTAAGCTGGCCAGTCAGCTCTTCTGCCGCGATACTCGATGGCTACTTTGCGTCCCCAAAAGATTCGATCGCCGAGATTGAAGTTGATCCGAAGGCAGGTATGGCCGGCGACTTCCAGGTTTTTCGCTATTTTCGCGAAGAGTGGCGAGGATGGCCCCTGCAAAAACAGGAACACTTTCCGGTTGGTATCTGCCTGCGACTGGGCGACACTCATGTGTTCGTCTTCCATGAGAAACGTGAATGATCAACGAGCGACCGCATGAGGTTCCAGGGCGCGGCTTCCGTCGGTGCAATGGGCCGAGCAGTTGAGCATTTCGCGGTACCCAAAGACACCAGAACATAATCTGTTCGTGGATCGGGGAACGGATCAGCAAAGGATTTGAGCAGCGGTGCATGGTCTCCGTAGAAAAGCAGCCAGACTGGGCGCTTCTGCGCCTCCAGAAAGCTCGATAGATAGCCTAGAGCATCGTCGGCCTTCCGCAGGAGTTCCTTGTAGATTTCGATCGGGTCAGTCAACGTACCAACACGTCCAGTCTCCCATGGCCCGTGGTTCGCCATCGAGGCCACGAATATGAAACTTGGTTGGTGCTGATCACTGTTTTCGATCGTCTCTATGACTCTTTTCGCCAGACGTCGATCACTGACATAGGGGCCATCTTTTGCGGGATCGTGGTCGAAGGCGTCCAGCATAGTCATGTCCTGGAAGCCGAGAAGTGGCATTGCCTTGTCGCGGAAGAAGAAAGTCCGGTCATACGGATGGATAAAATGCGTAGACCAGCCCTGGCTCAAGAACCACTTCGGCCACGCAACGTCGGCATAGTATTCGGCGCGCAGATAGGGGTAGCTGGCATCAGCATGTGCGTGTTCCGGCTGCAGCCCGGTCAGAACGGCAAATTCTGTCCGTAATGTATAGCCACCCTCAAACACATTTGTCACCCGTCCCCACTGACTCGCGCGCTCACGCAGCCCATCGAGATTAGGAAGACTGAGATCGTCCACACCGAAATGCCGCAGGTCGATGAAGGATTCTGACTGCCAGACAATCAACAACGGCGCCAAATCGCTGTTGTCCTCGTCGCGATGGCCTGTCAGGTCATAAAAAGCGTGTTGCAGGCTGGCTTTGATCTCGGCCACAACTTTTTCACGCCGGTGTCCCAGCCAACTGATGAACTGCAAAACAATGCTGGTGAATGCTCCAAAACGGAGCGTATTGCGCCGCGCGTCTACGGTCTGAAGCAGGCTGTTGCAGATGTAAACAAGGGGTGGATTGAGCTTTGCGGTAAAGATGAGAACCCAAGGACCATAGGCCAAAATTATGCCGACAAAAATCCAAAATGCGGCATCCCGCGAGGGCAAAACAGTCGGCTCAAACCAGATGTAGAGGCCGGTTGCACCGATGATGTAGGTGAGTGACAGGCCCCAGAATGCGACATTGAGGAAGGTCGCGTAAAAGATGTCCTTGTGCTTGAACAGGTCGACAACAAGCGCGAGATCAGAAAATATCAATGGCTCTCGAATATATGTAAATTTAGCGCGAGATATTGCTGTAAAAATGACAAAGAAAGAAATCGTTCCTTGCATGGAGTAAAGAGGTCGCCAATAAAGCGAGAAGAAGCCAGCATAGACCAAGGAAATAATCAACAGCCGCGCCGCGATTTCGCTCACTCGTCTCTTCAGGCTGAGCTTCTCGGCGAACCTCTCCCGCGTTCTTCGCGTGAGCGCGTATCGGTCAGTCGCCAAAACCACAAGAGAGGCCAGACTATAGGTGGCAACGACGAGAGCGACGGGGTGTGAATGCAATGACAACGGACTGACACTCGCCTTTTCTCAAATGAGATGTAGCGCCTGCATTCTAGACAACGCACATACTCGTCGCATCATCAAGGTCGAGTTCGCCTGAGTTGAGGTTGAAAACACGTTGCTCAGAACGCGTCTGCCACCCCGACCCCTGCACCAACCACGCCGATCGGTCTTGCAAAAATATCCAGAACTTTGACCAGATCGACCGAAGGGTGACGAGATGCGTAGATCACATCGCGGCTCTTGACGGGGAAGGTCTGTCCGACGATCAAGCTATCGGGGTTTTCCATATTGAAACGGTAGACAATCGGGTATCGGCCTTCGCGATCATGTTTCAGCCCCTTGGCTACCAGCTGGGCCAAGCGATCACGCCCGATCAGAGCACCGACGATCTCCGGCTCCTCGTAACGGAACACAAAATAGCCCTTCGCGTCGATGGTCTGCTGATTGCTACCGCCGGCCAAGGCGATGGCTTCAAGCAGGTTCAGGTCATTTGCACCAAACGGGACACGCTGTGCATTCTTGACGGAGCCCAAAATCGTGAACGTGCGAGGATCGTGTATAAGGTAGACCTTGTCCCCCGGCTGGACGAAGATGTTTTCTTTGGGATTTTCAACAATCGACTTCAACAGCACTGAGCCACTGACTGTGCCGCGCGTCAGATTGACATAGGTCTCATATGGCTGGTTGATCGCACCGCCAGCGCGAGCAATTACGTCGACCAGGGTCTCGTTCACCAATCCCAAGGGTATAACGGATGAGCGGGCGACAGCTCCAGAAATCGTCACGTTGCGAGATGCCGTGTTGACCAGATTGACGAGCACGTCGGGTTCGACTGCCTTGCTTTCCAGTGCAGCCAGCACCGCCTGTCGCACCTGCTCTATTGTTTTGCCAGCAAGCCGAACGCTGCCCACATAGGGAATGGAAGCCGTGCCATTTGTCTGCACGACCACGTCAATCGGTGTCTGCTTCGATTCGCTGGTTGAGAAAAGACCGTCTGCGCCGGCCTCAAAAATGACGATCTTCAGCTGATCTCCAACGCCGACAACCGGTTCACGAACGGAGCCGCTGGCACTGAAGCGACGGCGCAACCCGTTGGCCTGAAAATCAGAAATCAGCCGCGCCGTGCGCGCATCGACGTCAACGAGTTCGAAGACTTCAGCTTGAGACCGCTTAAGCTCTGTCGATGACAAGCCAGCCTGGCTTACGATTTCGGTTGCAAGCGGCCCCTCAGAAGGCACGGCCTGGCAGCTGGCAAGCGCCATGCACATTAAGCTCACGGCAGTCTTGTTCACCCGCGCAGTCTCCCACAAATCAGCTGCTCCCCTCAAAACATATTTCGTTCCCATCAACAAGAGCCATCCCACTTGCTTCCGCTGATTCTTGAGATACCTTGACAACCAATAATTTTATATAACGATGGCCGGCTTCCCATTTGTGAGTGACTGTGTCTTTAGTGCCAGACTTCCGTGAACAGTAACAACACGCCTGAGGCTTATGACGGTAGAGATTATTGGTTACGCGAGTGTGGCACCTGGTGCGAGCTCTGCTGGTGAGCTGTTTGAGCATCTGCGTGCTGGCAAATGCACTGTGTCTGAGATCCCGCGTGACAGGTGGGATCGTGCGCGTTTCTGGCATCCCTCGCAAGGCGTAGAGGGCAAAACATACACATTCGCCGCCGGCGTTGTGGACAGCGTCAACGACTTTGATCATGGCGTGTTTGGCCTGTCACGTCGTGAAGCGATGGCGATGGATCCGCAGCAAAGACTGCTCCTGACCGTGACTTGGCGTGCCTTGGAAGATGCCTCGCTGCCGATCGACCTCCTTCGAGATGAGGTGGTTGGCGTCTATGTTGGCGCATCAAGTCTGGATAGCGCCAATCTGTCGTCTGAGGATCCGGCATCAGGCGGCCCTTATTTTATGACCGGCAACACACTATCAATTGTTGCCAATCGCATATCTCATATTTTTGGTCTGAATGGTCCAAGCCTGACCATTGACACAGCGTGTTCGTCCTCACTTGTTGCCCTTGATCAGGCGGTCCGAGCGCTTGAACGGGGTGATGTGGACACAGCTATCGTCGGTGGCGTTAATCTCCTGAACCACCCTCTTCCATTCGTCGGCTTTGCCCAGGCACGTATGTTGTCTCCTGAGGGCCGTTGTCGTCCTTATGCCAATGAGGCATCAGGTTATGTGCGTGCAGAGGGCGCAGTGACAGTCGTGCTTCGGCGCAGTGACAAGTCACAGGCTGCTGGAGACCGAAGCCGTGCCCGGATTATTGCCAGCGGGGTGAACTCAGCCGGGCGCACCAACGGGATTTCCTTGCCCTCGCCCGAGGCGCAGATGGCGCTACTTCAGCGAATATATGAAGAGGCAGCCATTGATCCGAACCAGATCGCCTTCCTCGAAGGGCATGGTACTGGAACGAAGGTGGGCGATCCCGCGGAAGTCTATGCGATTGGCCAGGTCATTGGCAAAAAGCGGCGTGCCCCATTGCCGCTCGGATCGATTAAGTCAAATATTGGTCACACGGAACCGGCATCGGGGTTGTTTGGCCTTCTCAAGGCCGTCATGGCGCTTGAACAGAATTATCTGCCGGCATCACTCTTTTGCGACACTCCAAACGAGCACATCGATTTTGACGATCTGAACGTAAGGGTGAATTCCACCCCTCTTGAATTGCTGCGGTCTCGGAGCCCGCGCTTGGCAGGCGTAAATTCTTTTGGTTTCGGCGGCACGAACGCGCATGTCGTCATTTCTGACCCTGAGCCGGTAAAAGCGGCTGCAAAAGATCGCCCGAGCGATCAATACTTCGTTGCAAGCGCCCATACCGAGACGGCCTTGCGGGAACTGGTAAAAACCTATCGTGATCGGCTTAACGCTGTCGCCCCCGACGAGGCCGATACACTCATCCTTGCATCTGCTGCTGGACGCAGTTTGATGCGCCACCGTGTGGTCGCCTCGGTCCGCAATGGTAAAGAAGCAGAAGCTGCATTGTCGGCTTATCTCGCTGGTGAAGCAGCGCATGCTGCCGAAAAAGGCGAGGCGTCAGGCGGAAAAGCAAAAATTGCCTTCGTCTTTGCCGGTAACGGCGCCCAGTGGGCCGGAATGGGGCTTGATGCTTACCGTTTGAACAAGACCTTCCGCCGTCATTTCGATGCATCAAGCGCTCTGTTTGAGGCGCATATTGGTGAGAAACTTGTTGACCTTCTGCATGACGACAGCCTGAGCACGCGTCTGGCCGATACGCGGATCGCCCAGCCGCTTCTATTTTCAATCCAGATCGCGGTTGCTAATTGCCTCTTGGCTGCCGGAATAAAGCCCGCCTACGTGCTTGGTCACTCCATCGGCGAAGTGGCTGCCGCGCAGATCGCTGGCGCTATGTCGCTGATGGATGCAGTTTCGGTGGTTGCTGCCCGATCCCGCAGTCAGCACGCCACGCTCGGTCGTGGGACAATGGCGGCCGCCTTGTGCGGAGAAGATGCCGCGAACGCATTTCTTGCCAAGCATGGCATCACGGATGTTGTCGTAGCAGCCGTGAACTCCCGCAACTCCATTACGTTCTCAGGGCCGCGGGAAAGCATTGCGGAGGTCCGAGCGCTGGGCCGGCGGTCGAAGATCGCCGTTCAACCGCTCGATATCGACTACCCATTCCATCACACTCTCATCGATGATGTGAAGGATGATTTTCTCTCAACCCTGCCGAAAATCAGCCTGCGGCCTGGGGAGTTCGGTTTCCTGTCTACGGTGACGGGCGAAGAATTGAGTGGAAGCCTGCTGGATGGCAATTACTGGTGGCGCAACGCCCGTGAACCAGTCGCCTTCCGCAAGGCCGTGGCCAGAGCATTGGAGCTTGGCTGCAACCTTCTGATCGAGATTTCGCCGCGGTCGATTCTTTCGAACTATTTGAAAGAGACAGTGCGCGAGCAGGCGAGTAATGCCCAGATCATCTCCACGCTGCTTAAAGAGAGCTGCGAAGGAGTTGATCCGATTACACGCAGCATAGCGCGTGCCTTCGCCCATGGTGCAGACGGTATGCCTATAGCGCGCATGGCGAGTGTCGATCTTCCGATACTGCCATTCGAGCCGGAAGAACTGACTGTTCCGGCAACAAGCGATAGCTACGATTTGTTCGGTCGGGGATCCGCCCTCCATACGCTGGCCGGCTGGCGTGTCGATCCAAACGGCAATGCCTGGAAAAATCATATCGATGCGGCTGTCCTTCCGGATATTGCCCAGCATGTCGTCGAAGGACGAGCCATCATGCCTGGAGCAGGCTTTGTCGAGATCGCACTCCAGGTCGCGCAGCAATATTACAGGACGTCCAGGGTCTCACTCGTCAATATGGAACTTCTGCATCCGTTGACACTGGATGCGAAGCTGCTTGAGCTTTCAACGATTATATCGCCTGAAACAGGCCTGATCGAGATCCGCTCGCGCGAACGTCTGACGACGGATGACTGGACAATTCACGCTGTGGCACGGTGCCAGAAGTTCGTCGAAACCGATGGGCAGGCAGATTATGAACCGATTACAGCTCGGGGAGCCGGGTTGGCTTCGCAGCGAATCTATGAAATCGCATCAGACTTCGGTCTCGATTATGGCCCACTGTTTCGTCTCCTGACGCAGGCCGTGACCGATGGACAGCGTCGCGTCGATGTTGATCTGGCGCCGTCAGCTGATCCAGCCCATCCGTTGATGGATTGGTCGGTCAGCCCGATGTCACTGGATGCCGCCTTCCATGGACTGGTTGGTCTGTTCGACCAGTTGTCCGGTGAGACAGATGGTGCGCCCTATATTCCTGTCCGCTTCGGTTCCATCGATCTTCTGCAGCCAGGAACTGACATCCGCCATGCTCGGATCGAGATCCAGCGCTTCAGCCCGCATTCGATCAAGGCTCGCTTTGTGCTTTGCGATCGAAATCAAAAGCCTGTCTTGCGCATTGAGGATTGCCGTTTCCGGAGGACATGGCTGCGTCAGCATATGTCTCTGTCCTCCTACGGACATCATTATGAGACGCTTCCATGGCTTGCCTCTGCGCCCGCGCCTGTCAGCATTCCGTCCGATATGCTTCCGCTTCCGGCCAACTCGTTTGGCGAGGATTCATCGCTTCTCTTGCAAGCCGCGATTTATCGCAGCTGCCACGACATCGCGATCGCGCTGCAATCTGAGGGCGGCCTAATCGATCAAGGATCCCTTCCGGGAGATAAACCGCTGCGCGCGTTCCTTGGTACCTGCCTCGATATTTTGATCGAGGCAGGCCTTTCCACCCATGAAGCCTCCGGCTGGCGGGTGGAACCCTCGACCAATTTGCCCGCGGTCGAGGAATTGCTGCGCGAGTTGCAAGCCGATCGCCCGGATCGGGGCGTGGAAGCGGTAATGGTGGCCAGCATTCATGCCGGCATTTTGTCCCTTCTGCAAAATCATCCAAAGGAAGAGCTCGTCGCACCGAGCCTGCCGGCCCGCTCGACGACAGAGCATTTCCGCCAGCATTCGCTGGGCGCCACTTGGCGCGATCGCCAAGTCTTGAACGCCGTTCAAAAGGTCGTGGACGCAAATCCAGGCGTGCCCCTTCAGATTCTGATGCTCGGTTCTTCCGCTTTGGGCTTTATTTCCACGCTTGCCGAACATATCGGCCGCGCCAATGGTCGGCTGGTCGTGTACGAACCGGCTGAAGATCTGCGCCGACCATTGGAATTGTCCTTTGAGCGCAGCGCCCGCATTTCCGTGGTCTCCGAGATCCCAGCGATTGGCGCATATCATCTCGTTCTGTCCAGCTCAGATCGCCTCTTCAGCATGATGGATGGCGATGATGAAGTCTTCGCCGCCGTAGACGCCGCACTGTGCCGCGGCGCACACCTGATAGCGGTCGAGACGGCGAGCAGTTCCTCGACCAATTTCCTGCTTGGTCTGACCCCGGAATGGCAGGAACAAGATAGCCTTGCCGGCATGCAGATCAGTCGCTTGGGCAGCGAGCAGGATTGGAAGCGCTTGCTGGGCCGTCTGGAAGCAAAGTCGCCGAACGCAGTGCCTATTGATGGCCCATTTGGTCCAGTATTGTTCATTGAGGCTCATGGAGAGAGCGTCCTTGCGCGCGCCTCTTCAGAGCCTGTCGATTTCATCCTGCTTGGGGCTGGGCATGGGGCATTCCCGCCCTCAGCCAGCCTATCGCTTGACATAAGCGATGCCGAACTTGCTGAAACGCTTGACGGGGTACTGTTGCGCGCGGACGCGCCATCTCGCATCAGGTTCGTTTATCCTGGCAGACCCCAAGGCGTTCATGATGACGAAGCAATCGTTGCTGAAAGCGCAAAGCTTGCGCGGTTTGCCAATGCGGTCCAAACAAGCCTCAATGTAGCGTCAAGTCGCCGCGACATAGACCTCGTTCTCCTGCTCGCTGGCGGTGCCCCTGCAGGGTGTGATCTGGGTGGGCGTCGACCTGACCCGGTCTGTGCCGGCCTTTGGACCTTTGCACGTGTGCTTGCAAACGAGGTGGACGGGCTTTCGGTCCATCTGTTTGACGCACAAGCCCACCAGTGGCGTCGGGTCCTTGAGCTGATTGAAGGACAGCACAATGATCGCGAGTGGGTTCTGTCTCGAGACGGTGAGCAGATACATGTACTGCGAGCCATTTCCGAACCCCTGTCGCCGGCTCATGCCAACAGCTTGAATTTCGATGCAGCAACAATCCGCCAGCGGACCCCGTCACGCGTGGATAGCTTGTACTGGGAGGCCTGCGCCCAACCGTCGGTCAAAATGGATGAGGTGGTTATCGAAGTTGCCGCAGCCGGTCTGAACTTTCGCGATGTCATGTGGGCAATGGGGCTTTTGCCGGAAGAAGCGCTTGAAGAGGGCTTTGCAGGCGCCACGATCGGCATGGAACTGTCGGGCAGGGTCGTCGCCAAAGGGGAGGCCGTCACGGATCTTGAGATCGGTGACGCGGTCATGGGTATTGGCCCGCAGGCTTTCTCAACCCACACGACCATTGCGCGCAACGGTCTTGCAAAAATTCCGGCTGAGCTGGACCTGACGGCTGCAGCGACCGTGCCAGTTGCCTTCCTGACCGCTTGGTATGCAATCGTCGAACTGGGCCGAGCGCGGGCTGGTGAGACCATTCTCATTCATGGAGCAGCCGGCGGCGTTGGTCTTGCTGCCATCCAGATAGCGCACTGCCTCGGGCTGAGTGTTATTGCGACCGTCGGCAGTGAAGAAAAACGCGCCTATTTGCAGATGCTCGGCGTCAAACACATCTTTAACTCGCGGTCGCTTTCGTTCGTGGCTGATGTGAAGCGCATCACCAATGGTGATGGCGTCGACCTTGTGCTCAACTCGCTGTTTTCTGACGCGATGGAGCAGAGCATCGGTTTGGTAAAGCCTTTCGGGCGCTTTCTTGAACTGGGCAAACGCGATTATTACTCCGATCGCAAGATCGGTCTGCGCCCTTTCCGTCGAAACATCAGTTATTTCGGCATCGATGCCGATCAGTTGCCGCTGAAGTCGCCGCAGCTGACAGGCGAGATCTTTGCCAAGCTGGGCGAGCTGTTTGCATCCGGCGAACTCGTGCCGCTTCCTTATCGGCGCTTCCGGCACAACGAGATCGCCTCCGCGTTCCGCTTGATGCAGAATGCCGGACATATCGGGAAGATTGTCATCACGCCGCCGGTTTCCGGACAGGATGAAGTTGCCCGGCTTCCGGCAAAAAAGCATGCGGTCGATGCAAAGGGGCTCCATGTTGTCATCGGCGGGATCGGTGGCTTCGGCCTGGCCGCAGCTGATTGGCTCGTGCAGCGCGGCGCTCGCCGGATGGCGCTGGTGACACGACGTGGCATCGCCGACGCGGAAACCAATGCCACACTTGATCGATGGCGCGCAAAGGGAGTGACGGCAAGCCTTCACGCCTGCGACATCACAAGACGATCGGCGCTTGATGGCCTCTTGCGAACTCTGCGTACGGAAGCACCAATCTGCGGCATCGTTCATGCTGCCATGGTGCTGGATGATGCGCTTTTGGCAAACCTGAACGAAGAGCGCTTCCGCAGCGTGATCGACGTCAAAGCGCGCGGTGCGTTGAACCTCGATCTAGCAACCCGCAAGGATCCGCTGGACTATTTCCTGCTCTTCTCTTCCGCCACGACGATGATCGGCAATCCGGGCCAAGCCAATTATGTTTCGGCCAACGGCTTTTTGGAGGGACTTGCGCGTCGGCGACGGCGTGAAGGCCTGCCAGGCTTGGCTGTCGGCTTTGGCGCCATCGCAGACAAGGGCTATCTGGCTTCCAATGACGATGTCAGTGAAATCTTAAGCCGTAGGCTCGGGAATTCCGCCATGAAGGCGGCAACTGCTCTGGACTTCGTCGAAGCCTACATCGCGAATGATCCAGGAACCGTGGATGCGGCAACTGTGATGTGTTCGCCGATCGACTGGGCCGTCGCCAGCAATCTAGCGGTCGTCGCAACGCCATTGTTTGAAGTGCCCTTGCGACAAATGAATGCGGTCGCATCGTCGGGATCTGATGGCATCGATCTGTCTGCGCTGGTTGCCGACAAGACGGAAAGTGAGGCCCTCGATATTCTTTACAAGCTTGTCGCGGTTGAAATGGCGGCTGTGCTTCGTGTATCGGAAAATTCGCTTTCCCCGGGCAAGGTGCTGAAAGATGCCGGTTTGGACAGTCTGATGGCTGTGGAGCTGGGTCTGAGCTTCAAGGAGCGGACCGGCGTTGAAATTCCCCTCAGCAGTGTGGGCGACACGACGACCATCGATCAGGTGGTTCGGAAGCTTTACGAACGGGTCCAGCGCTCAGGCGGCCAAGATGTCGATCTTGTCGACAGTGATGCCGATTTCGAGGCGCTTACCGCGCAACATGTGGACGCTTCAACAAAGGCGGTCAATCAAGCATGACAGCACGCGAAGAAAGCAGCAGCCCCCGTATGCAACGCAGCCGAAAGGATGCTCTGCTCAACCAGATGCGCGGGATTGACCGGAAAAAGCCGCAGGTGGAAGCGGATACGGTAACGCTTAAGCGTGCTGCAGCGCGCTTCGAGGATCTGGCCGAATACAAGCAGGTTCAGATGCAGAAATTGGCGGGCGAACTGGTCCAGATCGGCAATCCTTTCTATCGAACCCATGATGTGGGAGCGGGCGCTACGACACAAATTGATGGGCGTCACCTGACGAACTTTGCGTCTTACGATTACCTCGGCACCAATCAGCACCCTCTGGTTCACGCCAAGGTGCAAGAGGCGCTTGCGCGATATGGTGTTTCGGCCTCCGCCAGCCGGCTTGTGGCTGGTGAGCGACCTGTTCATCAAGAGCTTGAGGGTCGGCTTGCCAAGATTTACGGCACGGAGGGCGCCGTTGTATTCGTCAGCGGCTATCTCACCAATGTCACTGTTATCGGCGGTCTCATGGGGCCGGACGATCTCGTCCTGCATGATGAACTGATCCACAACAGCATCCTAACAGGTGTCCGACTTTCCGGTGCAGCGCGTCGTTTCTTCCGTCATAACGACATGGCGCATCTGCAGGAATTGCTGGAAAGCTTCCAAGGCCGCTTCCGCCGCATTTTGGTTGTTGCGGAAGGCATCTATTCCATGGACGGCGATGTAGCCGACCTTCCGGGACTGGTGGCGCTGCGCGAGCGCTACGGCTTCTGGCTTATGCTTGATGAAGCCCATGCGCTTGGCGTTCTAGGCGAAACCGGCCGGGGCACTTTCGAGCATTTTGATATAGATCCGGGTCAAGTCGATATTTGGTCCGGCACCTTATCGAAGGCCACGTCGAGTTGTGGCGGCTATATTGCCGGAAACGAAGCGCTGATCTCTATTTTGAAGGGAACGGCCGGCGGTTTCGTCTACAGCGTCGGCTTGTCCCCACCGCTTGCAGCCGGCGCAGTGGCAAGTCTCGATCTGGTGGCGCAGGAGCCTGAGCGCATTTCACGTCTGCGCCGCAACGGGGCGCAGTTTCTTAAGGGCGCGCGCAAGGCCGGGTTGAACACGGGCCTCAGCCTCGGTTTTTCGGTCATACCGGTGATTGTTGGCGATTCCATGCGTGCAGCACGTCTCTCAAATGACCTGATGGCAGCCGGCGTCAATGCACTGCCGATCATTCATCCTGCCGTACCTGAAGGACAAGCACGCCTGCGCTTCTTCATTACCAGCGAACACACGCCCGATCAGATCGATGAGGCGGTGCAGCTGACCGCTGAATGCCTCGAGAAGCTCGTCGCTGCCAATTTCGGTATTGCGTCACTGGATCGGCAGGCGATGGCGCGTCTCATGAGCGAAATGGCCTCCGACGGTTGAGCAAAGACATGCGTCATTGCCTCATCACCGGCGGATCGAGCGGGATCGGTTTCGCCCTTGCTCGCCTACTCTTGGCGCAAGGGAACAATGTGTCTCTCGTCGCGCGTGATTGGCAAAAGCTGCAAGCCGCAAAGCACAACCTTGCGCTACAGGCTGACGACGCGCAGAGAATTCACATTGCGTCTGCAGATGTCGCTGACGAGGCATCGCTACGGGATGCCTTCACCGCCTGCGAAGAGGCATTCGGCCCCGTAGAGACCGTGATCGCCTCCGCTGGCATCGTCACGCCACAGCTCTTTGCAGAGCAAGACGCTGCTCAGTTTAACCGGCAAGTTGCAGTTAATCTGATCGGTGTCGCAAATACTGTGAGGTTGGCTTTACCCGCAATGCGCGCTGCAAGGGGCGGCTGCGTCCTCATCATCGCCTCTGGGGCAGCACTCGTTTCAATACCGGGATATAGCGCTTATTGCGCCTCAAAAGCAGCATTGCGGTCTTTTGCGACAAGTCTGCGTCTGGAAAACAAGGGGGACGGTATTGAAGTCTGTTCTTGCTTTCCGCCAGATACAGTAACACCGCAACTCATGGAGGAACTGAATTTACGGCCGGTGGAGGCGCGTCGATTTATAGGTCAGCATGAGCCTTGGTCAGCCGATCTGGTGGCGAAGCGCATTCTTTCTGGAATGACGAAGGGCCGTTCCGAGATTCACTTTGGCCTGGTGTTGAGCGTGCTTGCATTTTGCGAACCCATCCTTCGACCGCTTGTTCATTTCGCCTATTTCCGGCGAGCACCAAAAAAAGCAAGAGATAGCTAGGTCTGCTCAAATAGACTTTTTTAAAAATAGCGATCGACAAAGGCGAACAGTTTAAAAAGCGGCGTATCTGCCGCACATCACTTCAAACCTCGCACCTTCATGCTTAGAAACAGAATGAAGGCAAAACAGATGATCGCGACAGGCCAGAAATCTGTGGCTTGATCCCAGGACCACCGCCAGAGGTAGTAGGCATCAAGATGCGGCGGTGGCATAGCGACTGCTATCTCGTAGTCCCGTTTTTCCCGCCCGTGGAAATGGCCTGCGGCAAACGCAAATCCAACGATCAGGGCAAGCTGGGATTTCACTACGATCCGCATCAATAGCGCAACGATCGCAGCCATGACGAGGGCCTCGAGGATATGCCCCGCCCAGTCCCAATGTTCTTGTATGTAATTCCAGTCCATATTTCGTAATCTTCATTCCGACATGTTTAGTTTAACAGCTGATATTCGCAAACAATTTCAAGCTGGCGCGGCCGCGGCCATGTGAATTCCCTCAATTCTGTATATCGGCTACGCATCGAGATCAGGGTTATGCGGTAGCTGCATTGGCTTGATTGACCCTTGGGCCTACGTTGTTATGCGTCATAACAATATTGATAAAAAGTGATGGCACTCAGCGTCTAAAACGAAGCCCGCACCGATCGCCGTGTACATCGCCAAAGCAGTGTTACGATCGATGCTCGGTCTTGACCATAGCCTGACTTCCTTTAAACGTAGCTTGGCCGTATCAAGCCATGGTTTTCTCTCTCTGATCGGAGCAATATGTTCGGATGGCTTCAACGTCCGGTTTTAATCTCTGAGAAGCTCGAAGGGCGTGAATTCGAGCCTGCACATGCAGACTATTATACGGGGAAACCAAAGCAACCACTGCAATTGATTTTGCAGGCACGGAGCGATCTACTCTCCGTATGGCGTGCCACTGACTTTTACGAGAAAGTCAGTTCGATACGCGTTCTCGGTCGGCAGATTGTTGTGGTGAACTCACCAGAACACATTCGTTATGTTGTCTCAAAGAGACACGACAACTATGAGCGGAAGTCTCCGCAAATGCGTCGCGCGCTTGAGTATTTGCTGGGCGACGGCCTCTTTATCTCTGACAAGGAAACCTGGAAGCAGCGAAGACCGCTCGTATCTGACATCGTGCACAAAAACCGTGTGCCAGCCTTCGCCCCGATAATGACCTCGACATCACAAGAACTGGTCCAGCGCTGGGTGTCGCTGGGTGATGGCGCTGAGGTCAACGTGCTCTACGAGATGGCCGGGCTCACAGCGGAGATCATTTCGAGAAGCGTCTTCGGAAACGATCTCGGCCAGGATAGCGCCAATTCGGTCATTGAAGGTTTTAGCCGCTATCAGTCATTGATAGATTCGGTGAATCTTGGATATTTTCTGGGACTAGATGACGGCTTGCCGGTCTGGCGCACACCGAGACTGCGCAACTCAGTCAAGCGGATCCACCGCGTAATAGACCAGGTCGTGGAAGACCATCTTGCAGGCCATGGGGATCAAAATTCGATGGTCGAGCTTTTGGTTCGCCGCCAAAAGCGGAACCCGGAACTCGGTCTTGATGTCGTCGCACTTCGTAACGAAGCGGCAACAATCTTTATGGCCGGGCATGAAACGACTGCGTCGACCCTTACATGGGCCTGGTACCTACTCTCTAAGGCTCCATGGGTAGAGGACGCTCTTCACGCTGAAATCGACGAGGTATGCGGTAATGCCGCGCCGACATTAAGCGACGTGCCACACCTCAACTGGTGCAGGTCAATCATCGAAGAAACACTCAGGCTTTATCCTCCTGTGCCCATCTTGGCGCGGCAAGCTCTGGCGGCCGATGAAATCGGCGGCGTTAAGGTAGATCCAGCAGCGCTTGTGATGATCGTCCCGTGGCTCCTGCATCGTACCGAAACGCTGTTTCCCAACCCGCACCACTTCAAACCAGAGCGCTTTCTGGGGGACGAACGGCCCATACCCTACAGCTACATACCGTTTGCCGCTGGGCCACGAACCTGTCCAGGGTTGCAGTTCGGTTTGGTCGAGGCAATCCTTTGCCTTGCAACTCTGGCGCAAAATTTCAAATTGCGACTGCGAGAAAACCACAAAGTGGAGCCGCAATGCCGTCTCACACTTAGACCAAGGGCTGGGCTGCCAGTAACCTTGCATAGACGACACAAGGGGCCGGTATGATCAATCCAAAACCCTCTGAAACAAAGCTCTCCAAACGAAAGGCTTGGCGCTTTATGGCGCCGTCCGCCCCGAGACTGAGGGAGCTTTTCGCTGGTAAGGAGTCGCGGCGTGCCTTCATGCGCTACTGGGTCAGCGATAATCTTTGGAATATTGCACATCTGGCTACCTTCTACGGGCTGCGTCTGATGCCGATGGATGTGGCCTCCCGATTTGGTGCCGCACTTGGGCGCTATGCCATTCCGCGTTACCATAAGGTGGCAGCACAACGAGCCCGCGAAACGATGAGCCGGCTGCGTCCTGGCAGTGATGATGAGGAGCAGGCACGCCTGTTTGCGGACTATTGCTCTTCGCAAGGACGGTTGATGACGGAATTCTCTGTCGTCAACCGTATCGCAGCCCATCCCGAAAGAATATCGGTTCAAAACATCGAGTTCGTCAAACAGGCCGCCAAAGCGGGGCCGGTCATCATGGTCGGTCTACATCTCGGCAATTGGGAAATTGGTCCCATCGTGATGCGGAACGCTAATCTTCACCCCCATACAATGTATGTACCGCCAAACGATCGCGCCAAGGCATGGATTGCATCGCGTGTCCGCAAAAAGGCCGGAGTGCGATTTTTGCCACCCGGCCTGGAGGCAGTTCGTCCTGCCCTCAAGCTCCTCAAACAAGGTGGAATCCTCTCGATTTTTTGCGACGAGGCCTTTGCGGGAAAGATCCGAGGGCCCTTTTTCGGGCAATCGCCACATCTGGAAGGAAATCTGGGGCTGGCGGTGCGGCTGGCGCGCATCACCGGCGCGACGATCTGCCCTTGGTATAACGTCCGAGGCAAAGATTTTCGTTTCGTCTTTACAGCTTTGCCGCCGATTATCCCGTCAGGCAATTCGACTGCTCCAGAGAATATCATCGAGGATGTTATAAGACTGAACGCGGCGATCGAACCTGTGATTAAAGCACATCTTGAACAATGGTATTTTGTTGACAGCAGTCTGCAAGTTGAGATGCGTTAGCGGCACCACGTCGCCGCTCAGAGACTGAAAATCGCCGCGTGAAATCTATCCCTGAACCCCGAGAGGACGGATAGGATTACCAGACAAAGACACCTCGCGACTGGAGCCGTTCTTGGTCAGGGCAAGCGTGATCACCCGACGATTGTGCGAAATGTCGGACCATTTCAGCCCAAGGATCTCCCCGCGCCGCATCCCTGTCTCTTGGCTAAGATCAGAAGCGACATTAAGTATGGTGTCTGTCCACCGTCGCAGCCATCGAGAAGCCTTTGCTCCTCGTCGGCCGTCCGTCTCCGGGTGCGATTATTTCGGATCGTCGGACCACGAACCAGCTTCACCACGTTCTTTGCGAGTGGCAAATCCCAATCGCGGATCGCGACCTAAAGGACGTGGCTGAGGATCGCAAGCTCGCGGACAGTGGTAGATGGAGCTACTGACTGCGGGCGCTCGTCGCGGAACGAGGCGATGTCTTGCAGGCTTAGTCCGATCAGCGTCCAGTAAGCGAGCTCATGACGACGCAGCACGTCGATCCGCTGTATCCCTGCACGGAACCGCGCTTTGTGGGTGAAATCTCGCACTGGTAGCGATCCAATAGCTGCTCAAGGGCAGTGCTTTCGAGGATTTTTGTGTCTGGAGCAGCGCGACCCGATCGACCTGGGCTTCCAGATCACGTGCCCACTTCTCAGATTCAAGCTTGAAGTCAGAAGACTTGGACCGAGCTTCATACCGAGCCACCGCACTTGGGCGTTCCGGCGTCCTCTGAGCTTCCAGATCTTCGCTATGTGACCTCAAATCGACATTGAAGGTCACGAGCAGGGCGCCCCTGAAGGGGTGCCAAGGGCTATCCCGGCACGTTCGAGGTCGTTCGGACAATGAAGTTCATCCTAACATAACCAATAATGACGACAATGCGTTCGGCAGTGCTGGAGCATTTGAACGATGAAAAAT
>NZ_FTMQ01000024.1 GCF_900156055.1 Rhizobium sp. RU33A
GTCGTTCGTCAAAGCTCTCATTGTTTTCGTGCAACACAAGAACAAACTCATCGCCGCCGATCCGAGCGACAATGTCATGCCCTGTGGCGAGGCGGGAAAGCCTTCCTGCTACTTCTTTCAGGAGTTCATCGCCAACGGCGTGGCCGAAAGTGTCATTGATCTGTTTGAAATTATCCAGATCGAGAAAGCTGACAGCCACCTTTTGTGACAAAAGATCAGCAGCCTTTAGAACTCCTGGAAGCCTTGCTTCGAGGGAGAGACGGTTCTCGAGGCCCGTTAGCGCATCGTGAATGACGAGAAAACGTATTTGTTCTTCTGCCTGCCTCCGGTCGATCGCAATTCCGGCCATACGGCTGGCTCCCGCAAAAAACTCGCTGAGACTTCGGCTGAGATTGTTGTTCGTCGACGATATTCCAATCAAGCCATGAGTGGTTCCGTTTGATGAAGGAATTTCAAAGCATGAAAGGTCGTTTTTCTCAAAGACAAGTCTAGCCGCGCCCTCACGGTTCGGCCTCGAAGACGACGAAGACAGAGCTTCGAATAGCGGCAGTTGTAGATCGGGCGCGTTTGGAGCCTTGAAGGTCTGAATGTCATCCTCGGGGGAGAACAGGACCGCTGCGCATCCAATGCCTTCGGCAAGTTCTTCAATCAGTTCAGCCAACGTGCTCATGAAATCTGGAACAGCGACCGAACCAACAATCATTTCAAGTATGCGGTTTTGCGCTCGAATCAGGCGCTCCGAGGCTTTGTGAGCCGAGATGTCACGCGAGGACCCGACAATGCCGATGATTGCGCCGCTGCTATCTCTAAGAGTTACCCGTGACATCATCAGCCAGCGGTCGCCTCCACCGCGCATGGCGCGCTCCTCGTATCCCAGATCTGGCTCGCCTGTTTCCATGACGCGCTGTTCAATCTCGGATATGCGCGCATCGGTAGCGGCTTCACCATGAAGATCGTAGTCAGTCAGTCCGACAATATCATCAACGCTTGAGAGACCGTTGCCTTGAATGATAGCTTGGTTTGCGTACAGAAATCGACCTTCGCGATCTTTTGCATACATGAAATCCGGAACGTGATTGACCATTGCCTCGAGCCACAAGGTACGCCCTGCGATTTTCGGCTCCGCTACAAGCAAACGGGAGGCCGCGTCGAGAAGAGCGTTAGTATCCGGTGTCAGGTCTTCGTCCCCTTGAGGATCATCGAGGTGTTTACCCGACACGACCAAATTTTTCATCGTTCAAATGCTCCAGCACTGCCGAACGCATTGTCGTCATTATTGGTTATGTTAGGATGAACTTCATTGTCCGAACGACCTCGAAC
>NZ_FTMQ01000017.1 GCF_900156055.1 Rhizobium sp. RU33A
TCGCCGAGCCCGGCATTGATGACGTCATTGCCGTCACCGCCCGACACCACATCGTCGCCGTCCTCGCCACGCAGAATGTCCGAGCCGCCCTGACCCGCCAGAACATCCGTCCCAGAACCACCCAGGATCGTGTCGTCACCACCAGCGCCAACAAGCGCATCCGATGAGGCTGTCCCGATCAGCGTGAGGGGTGAACTTCCCGTCGTCGGAGGCACGACCACATCATCATCGTCAGCACCACCATCATCCGGGCCGTCGTCGTGGTCCTCGCCTTCACCGGCACCGACCAGGGCCGGCGCCTGACCGGTAAAGGTCAGCGAATGGCTGCCATTGGAGAGTGTCGTCGTACCGTCGCCATTGTCGGTTTCGCTGTAGTCTTCCGGATTGGCATCCGCCGCGACCTCGACGACATCCTGGGACCGCAAGCCGCCAATGATGGTGTCATTGCCGCCATTCGAGCGGAAGACGATCCGGTGGGCGGAACTGAGGCCCGAAATATCGACGGTGTCGTCGCCTGCAGAACCATCAATGGTGATGGTCGAGTAGTTCAGGCTCGTCGTGTCGAAATTGCCGATGACCTCGATAATGTCGCCGCCATTGGCACCGCCGTCCGGTCCACCATTGTTGTTGTTCTGGGAGACATTCAGCGTATTGATCCTGATCTCCTCGATGTTGTCGAGCTCGGCAACCACGCTCTCGACGCCATCCGCCAATGCGCGGGTGACGACGATCTCGGTCGTCGGCAGGAAAACCGTGCCCAGCATAGCCGCCAGTGCGGCATTCTGGTTGTTGGTCACGGCATAGATTCGGAACCGCTCGGCACCATTCTGGCCGCCAACTCCAGCCAGGACATATGTGTCATTGCCGATGCCACCATCGATGATGTCGCGACCCTGGTTGCTGGTCTGGTTGATCGTGTCATCGCCGCCACCGGCGAGGATCACGTCGTTCCCAGCGCCACCATCGAAGGTGGAGGCACTATTGTTCCCCGCCAGAATCTGGTTCCCGTTGCCGCCGTTGGTGCCTTGGTTCTGTGACAAGGTGACAGTTGCTGTATCGCTGTTCCCCCCGGTCGCAGTGTAGCCGAAGCTGCCGCCGGCCCCGGCATTCGTCGGATCGGTGAAGGTCACCGATCCTGGATTGCTGATGAGGTTCACTCCGGTAAGGCTGCTTTGGCCAGTCGTCGAAACGGCGGTGACGTCGAGCACATTGTCCGGGTCGCTGTCGTTGTAGAGCAGCGCCCATTCCGGGATGACGATCGCAGTGCCACGGCTGATGTTCGTGATGACCGTGTCGTTGTTCGCATTGGTTGGATCGTCGACAGGCGTGATGTTCACCGTATGGGTGGCCGGCTCGCTGTCGAGACGCCCATCATTGACGGTGACTTCGATAACCCGCGGTGTAACGGAAGGTGCGTCCGAACCGTTGGCGAAGGTGATCGCCTGAATCGCTGCCTGATAGGCCGAAAGCGTCGCTTCACCGGCAAGCGTCACCACGATCGCACCGCCCGCTTGCGTCGTCATCGCGGTAATGCCGTTTGGCAGCCCACCCACGGCGAGGCTGTCACCGGCCTGGGCATTGGTGAGAACCACCCGGGCCGAGACCAGGATTTCTCCGTCATCGGTGATCAACGGCTCCGAACCGACCGAAATCGGTCCCTGACCTTCGACAAATGTGCTTGCTACATCCTGAGTGGGCGGCGTGACCGGCTGCGTGCCGACAGCATTGACCGCCAGGTTGTCGATGATGAAACGCTCGGCTGCCACCAAGAAACCGCCTGCGTCGAGTGTCCCTTCGAGGCGGAAGCGGATCGCAACGCTGGAAGTGAAGCCTCCTCCGATCGGCAAAGTGATCGACTGGTTTCCGCCATTGTTGCCATCGAAAGTCGCCAAGGTGGCAAAGTTGACGCCATCCGCTGCATATTCGAAATGCAGTCTTTCAGTATCACCGAAGAAGCCGCCGGCGCTGACGCCTTCGTCACTCATGTTGAAGCTCACCGTCGCCGACCGCATGCCCGACAGATCGAGGGTCCGGGTGATCGTTGCACCGTCAGCCGCATTCGGATTGAAGCGGAGTTCGTTGCTGTTTCCCTGGTCGATCTGGACGTTTCCGCCCGTGACCGAGTTGGTCCCGTCGCCCGCCTCGACCCATCCCGAGGTGAAGCTGCTTGTGCCTGTATTGTTGGTGGCGCTCGCTGTGTTGAAGTTGTCAGCGAAAACAGATGTCACAGTGTCGAAGCCATCGAGCGCAATTTCCGGCGCGATATTGCGCAGGTCGAGCACCCGGTCGGCAAACTGGATCTTCTCGATGTTGAACAACCGGTCCGTGCCCTCGGCCTGCAAATTGCGGCCGGATACCGTGTCCACGACGCCTGCCGTGGGGTTGACATGAGCGACGGTGACGCTGCCGTCATCGTTGTAGGTGATCTCGTAGTTCTCGAAGTTGTCGTAGTAGAAGGCAGTATCGACATCGTCAGCGCCGCTGCCATCGACGATTTCACGGACCATGGCCAGCTGCCCTGGCCTGAAGGTACGGCTGAAGAGCAGGCTGTCGAGCGTAGCACCTTCCAGCTGTGCAATGGCATTCGCCTTCAGCATGCCGTTGACGAGATCGGATTCCAGGTAGACAAGGCCTGCCAGGCTGTCGGCCGTGTATGGGCCTCCCGGTGCGTCGATCCGGATGCGGACATTGAGCCACTTGTCGCCGTCGATGATATCATTGCCGCCCATGCCGCGGATCATGTCGGAGCCACCGCCGCCGAGCAGGATGTCGGATCCGTCGGATGTATCCATCACGGCGATCTGGCTGTCACCATTGGCATTGTTCGGGTTGGTCAGCGTGAAGCGCTCAAGATGCGCCACCAACTCACGTAGCCCTGTGATGTTGTCGACGTTCTTTTCGAGAAGCGCGTTGGAGAAGCTCTCGATCGGAGCATCCGGGGTGACCTGGGCCGCATTGCCGGCCGCATCGTAACCGCCAATGACGACGTCACGTCCCGTCAAGCTGTCATTGTTCTTCCAGCCGGACAGCCCTTCGACGAGATCGTAGCGGTCCCGCAGGATGTTGTTCTGCTGATTGACGAAGATGCTGACATTCATGTCGGCATCGGCGTCGTAGTCATTGCCCTTGAATGTCGTCCAGTCGAAGCCGGCCATGCCGTTGCTGCGGTTGATACCGATGCCCTGCACCATGATGTCGTCGCCGGACTCGGCGTCGAAATCCGTGTCGTTCTCGCCCGAAATCATGATGTCGTGTCCGATGACACGGGAGTTGAAGAACAGCTCCGAATTGTCTCCGGTCAGGGTGTTCATGTTCCCCTGGCCTTCCATCCAGTCGTCGCCTTCATTGCCATATACGACGCCGCCACCACCCGAGGCCGAGCGGATGTAGTCGTCGCCCTCGCCACCAAAGATGCTCTTGGCTTCCGAGCCGCCGGACAGGATGTCGGAACCGTCGCCACCGAAAACGAGGTCGAGCCCCATGCCGCCATTGATCAGGTCGTCGCCGGCCTCACCCTTCAGCACGTCGGCCGCGCCGATATCGGTGCCGCTGTCGGTGATGATGTCGGAGCCTTCGCCGCCATGAATGTGGTCGACGCCGTAGCCGCCTTCGATCCGGTCGTCGCCGCCCTCGCCCCAGATCGTGTCGTCGCCGGCACCGCCGATGATCGTTTCCGACCGGTTGGTGCCACCGAGCACGACATGCTCGCCGCCATTATACTTGATGTAGTCCTGAGCGCGGGTGACGAGGCTCTCGGTCCCTGTGATGGCGGAGATCACATCAGGCGCGCGGGTAGGGTCGGCGTTTCCGTTGTCTCCAAGCTCCTCGTTGTACTGTCGGGACTGATCCATCTCGATGATGTAATCGGCGGTCTGGAACGCCGCGCCATTGATATGCAGGCCGATTTCCTCGGTATCAGTGTTGCGACGGATCAGGTCGGCGAAGCTGTCGCTTTCGAGCTCCGTGAGCAGATTGAGGCCCTGGGTGCGGCTGAGATAGTAGAAGCGGTCACCATTCTGCAGCTTTTCGATCTGCAGCTCGAAGACGAAGGTGAAGGTGGAGCCGAGCATGCCGCCGAAGGGCATGAGGGTCTCGGCGAGGCCACCGATCCAGAAATCGACCTTGTTGAGACCGCCGAGCGTGCCGCCCGCATAGTCGCCAGTTGCGCTGAGGAAGTCGAGACGGTCGGACGGAGCGCCAGCACCGCCGAAGACGAGATCCCAGGCCGCATCACGCTTGGCTTCGGCTGTGGTAGCTGCCAGGATCGTGGCATGCGTGCCGTAGGCCGCGATGAAGTTCACGATAGACAGCGGGTTTTTCAAATTCTGGGCGAAATCGACCCAGCTCTCATAGGGCTTGAGATAGGTGTCCTGGGTTTGCTCGAAAATCTGTCGGCGCGCTTCGTTGAGCGAAGGTATTCCGGTTTCCCGGGCGCGGGCAATGTTGAGCGCCGCAAGATCGAGCGGCAGGCCCACCAGGTTGTCGCGCAGCGCGCTGGTCATGAACTCGTCGATTTCGTTGCCGGCCTGGCGCGTCATCCCGCGCAGGATGGCACCGGCGGCGGCATGCGCGTCGACGCCCTGGGCGTCGAACATGACCGGATCGAGGAAAGCGTCGATCAGGCCCTGCTCTTGCGCGCTGACCTGACCATTGGCAAATTTGAGGATATCGACATTCTCATTGAGCATCGAGTGGCCGAAACGATAAACGACCTGGGCGAACTCTTCGAAGATCGCACTGTCGATCTCGACGGAGTTCGAGAAGACGAACGGATCGATCTGGGGCGCAATGGCGCGGACGAACTCTTCGAAGACGAGGTGCTGGTAGACCATTTCCGTCGAGAAGCGGGCGGCTTGGAACAGGCGTTCGCCATCCCAGACGAGCGGCTGAGCTGCGAGGAAGGCTTCCTTGTTGGCCGCGGCAGCATAGCCCTGTTGCAAGGCCGCGAATTGGCCCGTGGTGAGATCAACAGTAAGCCATTCGTTCAGGAAGGCGAGATCGCCTTCCGCGATCAAGGTCTTCTTGACCTCCTCGACCTGTCGATTGTGCTCGCCATGGAACATGGCATGGGTCGCAGTCAGCGCGATGTTCTCGTTGCCGCGTCCGTCGCCGACAATAAAGTGACGGTCGAGAAGTTCATTGTCGTATGTGGACACCCCACCGAAATCGTTGGCGGTTGCCTGGGCATTTCCGGTCGAGAGATCAGCATCGGGGGTTTTCAGGGCATAGGTGGTCTGGCCCTGCATCGTGCGCGTCACCACATACTCGCCCGGCACGGCATCATGGGCGATGTCGTTGAGGAATGCGCGTCCGGCCGAAACGGCCTGCATGGCATCGACGGGGTCCAGAAGGTTCCCCTCCATAGCCTCGTCCGGCGTCACCAGCTGCGGGAACCCGTTCTCGCCGCGCACGAATTCACCGTAGAAATCGGTGAGAACGGCCGGCACGGCATGTACGTTCAGATCATGCAGCTTGATGCCGAGGACGAATTCCGCCTGGTTCTTGATATCCTTCCAGGTCGGCGGTCCTCCGGTTGCACTTTCCAGCATTTGGCCGGTCGCGACCGGCTTGCCCCCCACGAGCACATACTCGCGCAGGAAAACCTGGTGCGACGGGTTCGACGTGTAGACCTGGTTGAGGTCAATCCACGGTGTCGTCTCATTGGTGTGGTCCCGCACATCATCGGCAGTGCCGAGAATGCCATCGGCTCCAGGATCATTGGTGGCACGGGTGAGAACCATGAAGTTGGTCGGGCTGCCCTCAATGTAAAGCGGATCGTCCGGCTGCAGCGGAATGTAGACCGACCCCGAGCTGCCCTTGGTGGTGAGGTCGAGGCCATGGTCGAAGAACTGGCCGAAAATGGTCATGAAGCCGTTGAAAGAGGCCGTATCTCCAAGGTCCGCAGCGATATTCTTGATGAAGACGTTGTCGCCATCCATCTCGACTCCATGTGACGTCAACTCCGAGATGACGGCAGCATCGGCCGCCGCTGCCGCAGCTTCAGCGGCCTCCGTCGCAGCGTCCTCAGTCGGTATGGCATTGCGGATTTCCGTCGCAGCGACCAAGGCGTCATTGGCAATGTCCAGAGCCGTTTCCGCGGTGTCGACGGACGCATTTGCCGTCGTCACAGCCAGATTAGCAGCCGACAGATCCGCTTGGGCATCGCTCACGGCATCCGCCAGTGTTTGCTGCAGCAGAATCGCCGATTGCAGATCCCCAACGGCTGTAGACTGGAGCGCCTGTGCCGCGTCGAGCGCGGCGTCGGCATCCTCGAGCACTTCGGCCGCATTCTGATAGATCAGGGACGCGTCCTGGTAGGCCTCGAAGGCCACATTATAGGCGGCCGCATTCGCACCAGACGGATTTGCCTGGAACTGGACCAGCGCTGCCTGCATGGCCTGCTCGGCAAGACCCATTTCGGCAAAGGCGATGTTGCGCGCAAGGGTCGCGGTATCGACTTCGGCCTGCGCATCATTGACGGCAGTCTCTGCCACGATGGCTGCCGATTGGGCGCCGGACAATGTCGGGGCATGACCCGCCAGCGCTGCATTTGCGGCAACGAGCGCAGCTGCGGCCGTGGCTTGCGCGGCCAGCGCCGGCTGTAACGCGCTATTGGCCGTCGCAAGCGCATCTTCGGCATCCTCGACAGCGGCCGCGGCAGACACGACGACCGCATCGGCGGCATCATATTGTGCCTGAGCTGCGTCGACGGCTCCGGCAACCGCCGTATGAGCGGCCCTCGCGGCCGCCTGCAGCTGCATGACCTCACCGACGATTGCAAGCGCCTCCGCACCGGTGATGCCCAAGGAGGCGAGAGCACCCGAAATGGCAGCCGGATTGTTGATCGATTGATCGGCAACCAGGTTGGAAATGATGCGCGGCTGGCTGTCATAGACGCTGCCGGATGTCTGGGCATAACTCGTGGGCGTGCCGGTCCGCGGATTGTTTTCCGCCGGTAGGAACTGGGCGTCCAGCAGACGAACCATCGGCTGGTCGGCCGATCCGAAGCGGGTCATCCCCGGCTGGAAGTTGTTGAAGGAGCCGTCGACCGTTCGCAGGCCATATGGCAGAAGCGGGCTCGAAACCAGGTCCTCGAGGGCCACCCTTGGATCGACGCCAGCATTGGAAGCCTCGACATGCGCTTCCGCGATCTTGATCTGACGCAGAATGAAATCCAGATCGTTCTTGTTGAGCTGTACCATGTGTTCGCCGGGTTTCCCCGCCCCCTCTTGCTGACCTGTACGGCCCAGACGACCTGGAATGCACAGTTTCCTAGTCTCAAGAGTGTTGGATGCGACGGGCCAGCGCCATGTCGCTTGGTCGAACGAAAAACTCCCTGAAGGTCGGAAAGCCAGGAGGGACTTTGTACCCTATGGCGGTGCAGACATCAGAGAGGCTGCCTGTTTTCTTGTGTCGTTACAGAAGTGGTGGTTTCAACACTTGTCGTCACACTGAAAAGCGCCGGCTTTGGTGCGCATACGTCATCCAAACTTGGCAACCCTGCTTCAATGGATCCTCTATGGGGCCTGGTCTGACAGGAAACGCTCCAAGGGGATGAGTGACTGAACCGGATCTTCCTCGAAGGGCAGATGGCCAAGGCCCGGCAGGCGGACTAGCGTCGCACTGGGTAGGTCTTGCAAGTAGTCATCCGCGTTGCTGATCGGGATCATGCCGTCTTTCTCGCCCCAGAGAAGCAGCGTCGGGGCCTTGATACGGGCGAGCGTTGGACCAGGTTCGAGCAGGATCACCTGGCGCAGGCGTTCGAGGATTGCCGGTCGCACGCCAGGTGCCAGCATCATGTCATGGTAGCGGGTGACGCTCGCCTCGCTGAGGGCTTCAGGGTTTCCATAGGCGGCGGCCAGATTGGCCTTCAACAGGCTGCGCGGGGCCGTATAGGGCAGAGCACGCATGATCAGCGGCGTCGCTGATTGCTTGTCATAGTCGAAGCCTGGACTGGCGTAACCGTCGGGAGAAACCAGGATGAGATTGATCATCCGATCCGGATGCAGGGCGGCGAAGTTCCAGGCAATGCGTCCGCCCAAGGAATTGCCGATCAGGCTGGCGCGGTCCACATCCAGCTGATCCATCAACTCATGCAGGATCTTCATGGTGCGAGCGTCGGTATAGTCGCCCGTCGGATCTGGCCCGGTCAGCCCAAATCCCGGCAAGTCGAACCGAACAACCCGGTAGCGCGTCGACAAGGCCTTTGCCCATTCCTCCCAGGTCTCCAGGCTGGCACCGAACCCGTGGAGCATGACAATGGCCTCGGCGTCCGACGGGCCGGTGTCGCGCAGCCGCAGACGAACCCCGTCGACAGTGCGATAGTCGCCTTTATAGATTTCTTCCAACGCTGCACGCGGTTTGTCGGGCTGATAAAGCCAGACGGACATGGCGATGATCCCAAGGACAATGAGCCCGGCCAGCCAGGCAAAGATTGTCATCATCCTCTTCCCTCTTCTGGCCATATCCTGCTCCGCATCATGCCTTCGGATTGTCTCAACCTACCACTCTCCTGGCGCTCGCATGGCAACAGAACCTTGCGTCCGTCGGACTGCAGACCGTTCAGCCCACACGGCAAGCTAGAAGACGGCGTGGTCTCCCCTGTCAGGCAGGTCGCCGCCGGCCACGACAGTGCGGTAAAAGTCGAACAAAGTCTGGGAGCCTGTCGAAGGCGTGGCATTTGCATCGTACCGCCCTGTGTGCGGATCGAGCACCAGCATGGACTCGGTTGCGTAGTAGCGGCCGATCCGCGCGAGTTCCGCCTTCTCGCGCAGGGCCGGTGCGATCAGGCCAAGAGTCGCGAGGCTACCGATAATGCCGTCGAGCAAGGCGATAGGAACGCATCGAAACTTCGGCTGGCGCCCGAGGATTTCAAAGAGTGCCTCGCCCTGCTGGCGTGGTGTGATCGCCTCACCCGGCCCACCGATCGGCAAGATGCAGTTCCACAGGCGCGCATCTTCCAGGCAGGAGACAAGATAGTCACCCAGATCGCCATCGCTGATGGGCTTGCAGGAGGTCAGTGTGCCGTCTCCGAAGATCAGGAAAGGGCGACCATTGCGGACGCGGTCGATCTGACCGGACAAGGATTTGAAGAAGGCAGTCGGGCGCACGATGGAATAGCGCAGACCGGACGCCATAAGGGCTGCCTCAAACGCCAGCTTCGCCTGTTGAAAGGCGAGGAGCGGCTTCTGCACGCAGATGGCAGACAAAAGGACGAAGTGATCAACGCCTGCACGCTGCGCCGCTTCCAGCACGTTGAGCTGCCCGCGGTGGTCGATGGCCCAGGCATCTTTCGGCGCACCGGTGCGTGAGGCCATGCAGGAAATCACGGCGTCGAAACCGGAGCCGGAAAATCCGTCGCGATCCAGTGATACGGGATCGGAGACATCCACAAACCGGAGGGATGCACCCTTCAGCATTTGAGAGAGTGTCGTTGGAACGCTCGCGCCACTGGCAACAGCAGGCGGCCGGACAAAACAGACCACCTCATATCCCCGCCGCACGAGAGCCGCAGATGTCGCACGACCGATCGTGCCGGTGGCGCCCAGCAGGCAGACACGCTTGGAGGTTTGCAGGCCGGAGCAGCCGGGATTTGCCGATGTGCCAGTGCCTGTCACCATGTCCCCATCGTGTGAGCCTGCAGTATGCGCAGTTTACAGCCACCAGTATTAGTCGCGTTTCTGACGAAAGCCCACGAAGTAATTTTGCTCTGGTCCAGAAGGTTGTCGTGCTGCCGTCACCTGACGGCAAGACCGCCAAGCTGACGGTTCACGGCAGGTTACTGCCATCCTCGCCGCGATCAAGGCGGTTGATGAGCAAACTGCGCAATAGCGCGGTGCGCTGCATGCGAAGTACGCGCGCCGAGTCAAGGCAACGGAGTGCATGAGGACTGAGGAGAAGCTGGACTTTATGACGCTCTTGCGTGCTTCCACGACTGAGCGGGAGGCCTGACGGTTTCCGATTGTGTATTCATTTGGGGATGATTTGGTTGCGGGGGCAGGATTTGAACCTGCGGCCTTCAGGTTATGAGCCTGACGAGCTACCGGGCTGCTCCACCCCGCGCCAAGAGCGCAACTTTG
>NZ_FTMQ01000021.1 GCF_900156055.1 Rhizobium sp. RU33A
GTAACCGGTGTTCAGGTCCCACGTTGCTCGTTGCCGCCTGATCTGTGATCGACATTCCATGGATCATCAACGGGAGTTTCTCCATGGAGACCTCATTGGAGTTTCTCACAACCAGGAAGCCTGGACGTGAGGTTCACCGACATTGGCCGGACGAGATCAAGGCAAAGATCGTTTCGGAAAGCTTGAGGCCTGGCACGACGGTTAACGAAGTTGCGCAGCGCTATGGATTGCGAGCCAACAGCCTTTCCACCTGGCGGACGATGGCGCGGCAGGGCAAACTGATCCTGCCAGCACCGGAGGATGCGGTGGAGTTCGCGGCGGTGATCGTCGATCCGCTTGTTTCAGAACCGCCGCCTAAGGCGGTTGGTCGCCCTGAGATCGTCCTCGGTCAAGTGATCATCCGTCTTGAGGAAGGGGCATCTGTGGCCCGGATCGCTGCCATCGCACGTGCCTTGTCGGCGACATGATCTTTCCATCGAACCGTGTGCGGATCATGGTGGCGACCAAACCCGTCGACTTCCGCAAGGGGCACGATGGTTTGGCTTCGCTGGTGAAGAACGAGCTGCACAAGGACCCGTTCACCGGAACGGTCTTCGTGTTCCGGTCACGCAAGGCTGACCGGTTGAAGCTGATCTACTGGGATGGCTCTGGGATCGTCATGGCCTACAAAAGGCTGGAAGAGCACAGCTTCACTTGGCCAGGCATCAAGGATGGATTGATGACGTTGACCCACGCCCAGTTCGAAGCCTTGTTTGCGGGACTTGATTGGCGGCGGGTTCATGCCGTCCAGACGAGGACGCCAGAGGCCATCGAATAGCTGCGGCACGATGACTCAGCACGGCAGATTCAAGAGGCAAATCAGCTCAGGATTTCGTAGTTTCCGGCCATGCTTGATGCCGCCGACCTTCCCGATGATGTTGCCGCCCTGAAGGCGCTGCTGATCGCGGCGCAAGCACGCGAGGCGGCCAAGGACGTCGCGATAGCCAGCAAAGATGAGCACATCGCCCGCAAGGATGAGCGGATCGAGCGGCTTGAGAAGCTCGTCGCAGCGTTCAAGCAGGCAGCCTTCGGACGCAAATCCGAGAAGACCGATCCTGACCAATTCGACCTGGCGCTGGAAGACCTGGAGACGGCTATGGCCGTGATCCATGCCGAGGATGAGGCGGACGTTCCGACCGGGCAGAGGATTGCCAAGCCACGCGCGACCAATCGCGGCTCCCTTCCAAAGCATCTTCCGCGTGTCGAAGAGGTGATCGAGCCAGAAAGCCTGATCTGCGCCTGCGGCGGTTGCCTGCATTGCATTGGTGAGGATGTCTCCGAACGGTTGGACGTGGTCCCGGCGCAGTTCCGCGTGATCGTCACCCGCCGCCCCAAGTATGCCTGCCGGGCCTGCACCGACGGGGTTGTCCAAGCCCCAGCTCCGGCACGGCTGATCCAGGCTGGGCTGCCGACGGAAGCGACCGTCGCGCATGTTCTGGTCTCCAAGTATGCCGATCACCTTCCGCTCTATCGGCAGGCCCAGATCATGAGCCGCCAGGGCATCGATCTCGACCGTTCTACGCTCGCCGATTGGGTCGGCAGAGCAGCGTTCGAATTGCGTCCCGTCTTCGATGCGCTGATTGCCGACCTGAAGCGCTCGACCAAGCTGTTCATGGACGAGACCCGTGCCCCGGTTCTCGATCCCGGCTCCCGGAAGACCAAGACTGGATACTTCTGGGCGCTGGCGCGAGATGATCGTCCTTGGGGTGGCGGCGCTCCGCCGGGCGTGGCCTTCACCTACGCGCCCGGTCGCGGAGGCATTCATGCCGAGCGGATACTGCGGGGCTTCTCCGGCATTCTGCAGGTGGATGGATATGCCGGATACAAAAGGCTGATCGCGTCAGAGCGTGTCGGCCCAGACATTCAGCTCGCCTATTGTTGGGCTCACGCCCGGCGCAAGCTGGTGGAGATCACCCGCAACGGCTCAGCGCCCATTGCCGAGGAAGGCGTAAAGCGGATAGGCGAGCTGTATCGCATTGAAGCCGAACTTCGCGGACTTGATCCGGAGGCTCGCCTTGCCGGACGGAAGGAACGATCAGCGCCACTCGTCACCGACATGCAGGCGTGGCTCGTCCATCACCGCGCCCGCGTCGCGACGAAGTCCCCGCTCGGCGAGGCATTGGCCTACATCGCCAAATACTGGGATGGTCTGAAGCTCTTCCTGACCGACGGCCGCATCGAGATCGACAATAACAGCGTTGAGCGGACCATCCGGCCGATTGCACTCAACCGGAAGAACGCCCTCTTTGCGGGTCATGATGCCGGAGCGGAGAACTGGGCAACCATCGCCTCGCTGATCGAGACCTGCAAACTCAATGCCGTCGATCCGCAGGCCTACTTGACCGCCACGCTCACGGCCATTGTCAACGGCCATAGGCAGAGCCGGATCGTGGAACTCCTGCCTTGGAACCACAAATACCGCACGGCCTAAACACTGCCGTTCAGTGAAAGCAGACCGAAAATCTTAACTTTCCCCTTCACTTGCCACTAACCGGCCGATGTCATACTACCTGGGTTTCGGGGGGCAATGCATGTTGCGAACGGTCGTGAGTGTTATCATCGAGATGATGTATTTGTGGTTCTACAGCAGTGTCGCTGGCTCGTGGGCTTTTCTACTGTGGGTCGGCCTCGCAGGGATTTTCGGATCATTGTTATCTGCGGCGCTGGCTACCGTGCCTGTTTACACGGTTATTCTCGCGGTTCTGGCGACCACTGTTTTGCGTCCATGGATTATCCTACGACGGCTCCTCCGCAAGCCTCCAAGAAGCTCATATGAGATCGGCTCGGCTCTCGGATCGCCCAGAGACAGCTAAACTGTCTTCAAGACCAAGCCCCCGCCCACGCACATTGTCACTTGTCGAGCATTGACGGTCTTGCAAATGCCTCACTAGGCATCAGTCAAGGTGCGAGGCAAACAGCGCTTAC
>NZ_FTMQ01000012.1 GCF_900156055.1 Rhizobium sp. RU33A
CGAGCCATCAGGCCCCAGACAATAACGAGAAAGAACAGTCTCTTCGCTGGCAGCGATGGCGGTGGAAGGACCTGGGCGACGATCGCCACGCTCCTTCAGACCGCGAAGATGAACAACGTCGATCCGCAGGCCTGGCTCACCCAGACCCTTGAGCGCATTGCCAACGGCTGGCTCAGCAGCGATTTCGAGACGCTCATGCCGTGGAACTACGCCCGCTGAACGGCCTCAGCTTGCCGCTTACAGTTATCCCTCATGAGCTGCCAGATGTTTCGATTAGCATCGACATTGGCAAAGACAGCTATCATGTGATCAGGCTTTGCATGGAGAGCGATATTGTCGCATCGTCGAAATATAAGCCGAACATATGCTCGCAACAAACTTCTACGCGATATCCAAAAGTCGGCATAAAAAAGACCGTATAAGCCTTAACAAGTATAGCGTCTATGATAGAGAGATTATGCGACGGTGCAAAACGATCATTGATCGGGACATATGTTTTAAAAGGATAGAGTCAAAAAATGACGATTGTGGTGACGGGTGGCGCAGGTTTCATCGGAAGCAATTTCATTCTAGATTGGCTGGCGCTTAGCGATGAAGCCGTCATCAACATCGACAAATTGACCTATGCCGGAAATTTGGAGAATCTCCAGAGTCTAACGGGCCACAACGGCCACGTTTTCGTACGGTCCGATATCGGCGACACAGAGACGGTCGGTGAGCTCCTGAGAACACACAAGCCACGCGCGGTGGTCAACTTTGCCGCGGAATCGCATGTTGATCGCTCCATTCATGGGCCTGCAGATTTCATCGAAACAAATGTCGTGGGGACCTTCCGACTTCTAGAGGCCGTGAAATCCTATTGGACCGAGCTGTCAGATGCTGACAAACAAGCCTTCCGGTTTCTACATGTCTCGACCGACGAGGTCTATGGAACGTTGTCACCCACAGATGATGCGTTTCGCGAAACCAATCGATATGAGCCCAACAGCCCTTATTCGGCAAGCAAAGCGGCCTCAGACCACCTCGTGCGCGCCTATCATCACACATACGGCCTGCCAGTTTTGACGACCAATTGCTCGAACAATTATGGCCCGTATCACTTTCCGGAAAAGCTAATACCGTTGTGTATCCACAATGCACTTTCGGGCAAACCCTTGCCGATCTACGGGGACGGCCAGCAGATCCGCGATTGGCTCTACGTCAAGGATCACTGCTCTGCCATTCGCCGCGTTCTTGACGCCGGTCAGTTGGGCGAGACCTACAATATCGGCGGCTGGAACGAGAAGGCCAATCTCGAGGTCGTCGAGACCTTGTGCACCATCCTCGACGAACTCTCTCCACGGAAGGATAGGGTGAGCTATGCCCAGCAGATCACCTTTGTCAAAGATCGGCCGGGTCATGACCGGCGCTATGCGATCGATGCAACAAAGATCGAGCGGGAGCTTGGCTGGAAACCAGCCGAAACTTTTGAGACCGGAATCCGCAAAACGGTACAGTGGTATCTCGACAACCAGACTTGGGTCGGGAACGTGACGAGCGGCGCATATCAGAACTGGGTTGGCCAGCAGTACGGAGCGTGAAGGAAATGATGCGCCTGCTTCTGACTGGAAAAAACGGCCAGGTCGGTTTTGAACTGCAACGTGCCCTCGCTCCGCTTGGCAAGGTCGCAGCGCTAGATCGAAGCGTCTGCGATCTGGAAAACGAAGCCTCGATCCGTGAGGCAGTAAGGCAGTTTAGGCCAGATGTAATCGTCAATCCCGCAGCCTATACCGCCGTTGACAAAGCCGAAAGTGACGCGGAAAGAGCGCATGCCATCAATGCCCGCGCACCAGCCATCCTGGGCGAAGAGGCGGCCAGGATCGGTGCACTCGTTGTCCATTATTCAACCGATTATGTCTTTGATGGCAGCGCCGACGGCTATTATCGCGAGACGGATGCAACTGGCCCACAGGGTATCTACGGACAAAGCAAGCTTGCAGGAGAAGAAGCACTGGCCGCAATTGGGGCTCGCCACATAGTTTTGCGGACAAGCTGGGTTTTCGGCGTCCACGGGGCCAATTTCGCAAAAACCATGCTGCGGCTCGCCGGCGAGCGCGAAACGCTCGGCGTTGTCGCTGACCAAATAGGCGCTCCAACTTCCGCAGCGCTCATTGCTGATGTGAGCGCTCACGTCATTCGGCAGCTCGTTGCCACCAGGACTGCAGATCTCGATGGCATCTATCACCTGGTCGCAAGTGGCGAGACAAACTGGCACGCCTATGCCCGCCATGTGATTGAATATGCGCGTCAGAAAGGGCATCCAATCAAGGTGGAAACAGATGCCATACGGGCGATTGCGACCACGGATTATCCAACGCCGGCAAAGCGACCTTCCAATTCGAAACTGGACACCCAGAAACTTCGCAACACTTTTGGCTTGACGCTTCCGGACTGGAAGGTTGGCGTAGATCACGTTCTTGAACAGATCCTCTGAGGCACATCATGACAAACCGTAAGGGCATTATCCTTGCCGGAGGTTCCGGTACGAGGCTGCATCCAGCGACGCTGGCGGTCTCCAAGCAGCTGTTGCCTGTCTATGACAAGCCAATGATCTATTACCCGCTCACCACCTTGATGTTGGCGGGGATCCGCGAGATCCTGATCATCTCCACGCCGCAGGATATTCCGAGGTTTCAGGCTCTGCTTGGCGATGGCGCCCAATGGGGACTTCGCCTCGAATACTGTATTCAGCCAAGCCCCGACGGCTTGGCACAGGCCTTCATTCTTGGCCGAGATTTCGTTGGCAAGGACCCGAGCGCCCTGGTGCTAGGCGATAACATATTCTATGGCCACGATTTTCAGAAGCTGTTGCGCAACGCAGCGTCTCAGAGCGAGGGAGCGACTGTTTTCGCCTATCACGTTCACGATCCCGAACGGTATGGTGTGGTCGAATTCGATCAAGACCAACGGGCCTTATCGATCGAAGAAAAGCCGACCAAGCCGAAATCCAATTATGCGGTCACAGGGCTATACTTTTACGATACACAGGTTTGCGATATCGCCGCCAGCATCAAGCCTTCACCGCGCGGTGAGCTAGAAATCACTGATGTGAACAGCCGCTATTTGTCACTGAACAAGCTTAGCGTCGAGATCATGGGGAGGGGTTACGCCTGGCTCGACACAGGAACCCATGACTCGCTTCTGGAGGCTGGTCAGTTCATCGCAACGATCGAAAAGCGCCAAGGCCTGCGTGTCGCCTGTCCGGAAGAGGTCGCATATCGTGCCGGTTGGATTGATGCCGCCAAGCTGGAAGAACTCGCGAGACCCTTGGTTAAAAGCGGTTATGGGACTTATCTACAGAACATTCTGAAGGAAGACATATTCTAATGCAGGCGACGAAGACCCATATTCCCGACGTAATCGTTCTGGAGCCAAAAGTGTTTGGCGACGACCGCGGCTTCTTCTTCGAAAGCTTCAACGCACGCACTTTCGAAGCTCTGACAGGCGTCGCCCGTCATTTCGTCCAGGACAATCACTCGAAATCCGCACGCCACGTCTTGCGGGGGCTCCATTATCAAATTCACCAACCACAAGGTAAGCTCGTTCGGGTGGTTCAAGGCGAAGTGTTCGATGTTGCCGTTGATCTGCGCCGTTCCTCTCCGACGTTTGGACAGTGGGCGGGCGTCATCCTTTCTGCCGAGAACAAGAAGCAGTTGTGGGTCCCGGAAGGGTTCGCACATGGCTTCGTGGTGTTGAGCGAGACAGCTGAATTCCTCTACAAGACGACCGATTTTTACGCTCCTGAATACGAACGCAGCTTGTTGTGGAACGATCCCGCAATTGGCATCGAGTGGCCTTTCGAGGGCGAGCCAAAACTGGCAGCGAAAGATGCAGCCGCCGTCACCTTGGAAAAGGCAGATACGTTTGACTAAGGGTCACATCAGCTTTAGGCCAAACTTGCGATAGAATGTGACCTCTGTTTGACGAATTGCCAGATATGCCAGGCACCTTTGCGACTAGCATATCCACCGCCAGGGATGATCCGCACTTGCGGCGCGAATGCAACACGACTGATTTGCGCCGTGCGTAGGGCAGCAGGGGTTTGAACGTTAGCGCGATGAACGCGTCACGTTGCCGAGGCGGCTGGTTTGTGCCCAGGCGATTGGCGGGCGGCCCGGGTGGCAGCGTAGAGCTGGGTCACAGCGGCTCGGATATAAATATGCGCAGTCACTCGGATTTTTCGTTCTTCCTGCGGTGACATGCGGAACAGCATTTTAGCGAGCTGCGGATTGACGGCCATGATCGGGGTTATGATGGGTTTTGGTGTTGCCAGGAGGATCGGTGCCCACGCCTCGCCACCCAGGCCCAGCCCCAGCGCAAAGCCGATTGCCCAGGCGTCGACGACCATCTTGCCCGTGTCATGCATGAAGATCGGATAGTAGTCACCAGTACCATGCGCGAGGAGATTGTCCACTTCATCATGCCGATTGAGGACGGTGTTGACGAGACGTTCCTCGATCCAGCCGGGCTTGGTTTGTGGCAAGGTGCCACCGAAGACGTTCGGCAGCCAAAGTGCTGGCGCAATCGGCACGGGGCCAGCGACGATCGCCGCTAGCAAGCCGTCGATCGCACTCATTCCGACATAATCATTATGTCCGTCGCCGCGCAGGCGTTCATCGAGCTCATCATAGGAGACACATGGCCGGTTCATGCTGCTTGCCTGGTCCGCTCGGGCGACCAATTCCAAGGAAGCAGTGTATCGAGCTGGTTGATTGTCGTTTGACCGGATACGACCCGCTCGAGGACATCGGCAAGCCAAGACTGCGGATCAAGCCCGTTCAGCTTGGCCGAATTGATCAGCGAAGCCAGGATGGCAAAGGTCTCGCCACCTCGGGCGTTGCCGACGAACATCGAGTTTTTCCTCGTGAGAGCAACGGACTTCATAGAACGTTCAACTATGTTGCTGTCGACTTCAATCGCTCCATCGTCGAGGAAGGCTGTGAGCCCAGTCCAGTGCGTGAGCGTATAGTTGATGGCCTTGGCGAGAGCCGATTGGGTTGAGATATCGCCCTTGAGGTCAAGCAGCCTGGCCTTCAATGACTTCATGATGGGGAGCGATTTTAACTGCCGCGTCTGGCGGCGCACTTCTGCGCTCTGCCCACGTATCTGCTGCTCGATCAGATATACCTCCACAAGGATCGATACGATCTCCAAGGCCTCCGATGAGCCGGTCAGCTTGACGACGTCCACGAACTTGCGTCGGGCGTGAGCCAGGCAAAATGCTAGCCGCAATGGGTGCGCATTACTTTTGCCGCGCCGTTTGGCGAGGGTTTTGTACGCCGCATATCCATCCACCTGAAGGACGCCATCGAAAGAAGCCAATTGGCGCTCGGCCTCACGGGCGCTGCGACTCTCGGAGAAGATGTAACCGACGGCAAGAAGTGCTGGACCATTCCAGGGCCGATCGTCCACGGCTTGCGCCCATAGCTGACAGACCTTGTTTCGCTTACGCCCGGGATCGAGACGTGGGAGGCGTGTGTCGTCGGCGAAGACCCTGGTCTGTGAACGAATAATGGCGAGAAGCCTGTCATAGAGCGACTCGAGCCACCACGCCACGCGCTCGACCCAGCCCCCGAGTGTTCCCCGATCCAGCACGATACCGTGGCCGGCGAAGATCTGGGTTTGCCGATAGATTGGAAGATACCATGCAAACTTGGATGTCACGACATGCGCCGCGAGCACAGTCGTCGCCATTCCGCCATCGTTCTCTGCACCGAGAGCACGAACCGTTCTGCTCAAATGCTCGATATTCTGCAGGAGTTGATCTTGGCTTGGCGACATGCTGGAGACTACCGTATCCTCCAAAATCTTCAAGCAATTACAATTATATAATGCTGCTTTCGTCGGCCTTTTGACCTGCTGTGAGCCGATCCTCGTCCAATCCAATCCTGCGATCAGAAGGGCAAATTGTTCGGCCGACATCGTCATCTTACCATTGGTGATCGGTGGCCAAACGAACTTGCCAGCCTCCAGCCACTTCGTGGCCAGGATCATGCCGGATCCATCCCAGTAGACATAACGCAAACGAACGAGACGCTTGGCGCGGAAGACAAACACTTCACCACAATAGGGATCCGCCGCTAGCGCCGACGCAACCAAAGCGACCAAGCCATTCATGCCGCACCGAAAGTCGACGGGCTGCGTGGCTACCATGATCTTCATCCCAACAGCAGGAACTCCGATCAACGGCGACACCGAAGAGCTGCCAACATCGCCTGAGCCAACTCGGGCACCACCGAGCCAACCACGGTCATGCGTGCGCGGTCGAGCTCGATCTCAATTCTACCCGCAGCACTGCTGGCGACATCGAATGCTGTCGCGCGCTGCAGGCTTTGGCTATCGACCACATTCACCTGCACGAACGCTGGCTCCTGACCCAAGGCCTTGCCTGCTCTTTGTCCGATCAACCCAGCCTCCCGACGCCAGGCGTTCATCAAACCACGCTTGACCCCGTGCCGCCGGGCAACAGCTGAGATGATCGCGTCGGGTTCAGCGCTCTCGCAGACAATCCGCGCCTTCTCCTCGTCACTCCAATCCCGACGCTTGCGCCGCCCGGTGATCACTTCGATCCGTCGGTACCCGCCTTCATTAAGAGCCTCATGCATGGCTTCATCCATGACTCCAAGCATGGCATTTGTGTAATCCCTGGCCATCTCATTCAGTTCCTCTCGATGAAGGAGCATATCTCGCGGCCGTAATCACGAAAGAAAAGGTGGGGCGTTCGCCACGCTCACGCTCAAACCGAGACCAAACCCCAAGACCATCCCGGATCAAAGCCGCGCTTGCGCGAGGTCCGGATCAGACAATGAAGAACATTGGAGCGTTCAGCATAGCGGCGACCGCAGGGCGCGAACGCGGGAATTCTCGTCACGTCAGGGCCGGACAAAGGGAAGCCGCAGGAGCCTGAGCAAAGCGACCCAAAGGGTCAGGCGGGACCGACTTCACCCGGCCATGGCGTTCCGCACGAACGGGCAGTGAGCCTCGTCGACGAAGTGACATACCCCACTCCCCTCACCTGCCAAGCCGTCCCAGCTTCCTTGCGATATCGATGATGTCATCGCGGGCTGCTGTCGGATCATCCTTGCTCCAGGCGACACCAAGCCCGATCTTCAGATCGATGCCTGTGACCTTCTTCAGCACGACGTCCCTGCCCGGCAGATCCCCCGTCCATTCAGGTGCGAAGCCGACACCGAGACCTGAGGAGACAAGCGAGATCAGCGAGAAGGTGTCATCACAGGTATAAGCGACATTGTCGTTCAGCCCGTGCTCGTCGAAGGTCTCTGCAAAATAGCGCTCGGTGAAGGACAGGTTCTGTCGTTTGAAGGCGATGATCTTCTCGGCCCTCAGATCCTCGATCGCCACCTCGTGTTTCGAAGCCAGTGGGTTTCCCATCGGCACCGCCAGCAAGTACCGCTCATGGGCGATCGAGAAGAAGCGCAAGGAACCGATATTCTCGACGGGTCGGATGAAGCCGAGGTTCAGCTTGCCGCATTCCAGCTGCCGGATGATCTCCGACGTCGAGCCGTTCGAGACATGCAGGCGGATGTCGGGAAACTTCCGACCGATGCGGCCGAGGAATGCCGGCAGCACGCCTGTCGTTGCCGGATAGATCGTGCCGATCCTGATCTCCCGCATGGTCCTGCCTCCTGCGGCACGTGCCATCTCCGCTGAGAGATCCAGCTCTCCTAGCATTCTCACACAGCGATCGTAGAACACCTCCCCTGCCCGGGTCAGCTCCACCTTCCGCGTCGAGCGTGTCAGCAACTGCACGCCAAGCCCCTTCTCCAGCGCCTGGACCTGCGTGCTCAGCGCCGGCTGGGCAATGTTCACCCGCATGGCGGCACGACCGAAGTGCAGCTCCTCGGCGACGGCTACAAAGTAGGAGAGTTGGCGCAGTTCCATTTACACCACGTTTTGTTCTTATCTATAACGCCGTATTGTACATGGACCCGTGGGCTTTGTTATGAACAAATTGTGGTATGGAACCATTTGCAACCAATTTGAGACGCCGCGCAGAGCTGCTCGGCATCACCAACTCGGAAGTTGCCCGTCGTGCAGGCCTCTCAGACCGCAGATATGGCAATTATGTCACTGGACGGAGGGAACCAGATCTATCGACGTTGGTCCGCATTGCGACTGTTCTATCGATCTCTGTCGATGAACTGATCGGCATGACGCCAGGCGAAGATGTCAAAACTACTGAGGAAATTTTTCAGGAGCGCATAAATGCCGCGCTTAGCGCATTAAAGGCAAAGGACCTAGGCAGGCTGGCCGTGATGATAGAAGCCTTGGCGTCTTCGCGTGAGGAATGTGAGTAACTTACGTTCATGACTATTCAATTGCAGACCAGACTTCTCACATTGCTTTTCCTCAGCTAATACAGGCTCACTCGTGTAAATTATTAGCAATTTGTAGGATTGCGTCAAACTCTGCACATGACTGGGTCTGGCCGTGCTCGACTAATGGCTGTCACGCAGTAATCTCGATACGGAAGGGACAAATGCGAAGCGATAAACTGCTGGCCCGTTTGCGAAAACAAGCCATCGCATGAGACGGATAAAGGCGGAATTTTTCCCTTGACCTATACCATTGCACGGCCTTAGCGCTAACAGTGGTGCATGATTTTGATAAATCGATATATCTCACGACGATAGTTGATCTGTCACTACGGTCGAGCTATTTGCCGCACGCGAGGATCTCGGCACACCGTCAGGCTCAGTACGTTAAATCTCTGCGCCCTGAAGCGAATAAGCTTGAGTTTTGCTGCCACTTAAATCTGGCGAATGGTAAGGTAGTAAACAGGACATGATTGGCAACGTGCTGTCACGGTTAAGCCAGAGAGTGCATGCTGCATCACGGCGCTACTCCGGAATTGAGGCGAAGCTCAGAAGAGCTCTAACTGTATATTTGCACGAAAAGAACGAGAGCACTGCCGAGGGCTTCAGCCAGTATGAAATGCGCCTTCCCTCACATCAGAACGCCATCGATGCTATGCCCGGCTGGAGTTCTGCATTTCCGCCATTGGCCCAAGTCTCGGCCGGCACGATACCGCTCTTCGCTGACAGTCGCATCTTGAAAGCTCTGGCCACGCACGGCTCCATAGAAGGAAAGCATGTGCTGGAAGTCGGCCCGTTGGAGGGCATGCATACCTATATCCTCAGCGAATACGGGGCAGCACGCGTCGATGCGATTGAAGCGAACAAGCTATGCTACTTGCGCTGCCTCGTAACAAAGGAAATACTGAAGCTCGATCGCGCCTCGTTTCATTTGGGCGACATACAACTATGGTTGCGCGACACAGACACCCGCTATGACTTTGGCTTGGCGTCCGGCGTTCTTTACCACATGCCTGATCCCGGTGAATTCCTTCATCTTTTGTCCCTTAGGGTGAAATCCGTTTTCATCTGGACGCATTACTACGACGAAGCGGCCATGCCCAAGTCGGACGTCCGCCATAACCCGTTCACCGGCATCGTTGAATCGCGCTCTGTCGCAGGCATGACTGTTCATTATCATGAACGTGGCTATCAGCATGCAAACACCGACGCCTCCTTCTGCGGGGGAATGAAGGACCGGCATTACTGGCTACGCAAGCAGGAGATCATTTCCCTATTGCAACATCTGGGGTATGACGATGTCGTTATTCTAGACGATGATCCATCGCACAGCGGAGGTCCATGCTTTTCCATTCTGGCGAGACAATCCGCTGCCCAATAGATTTCACACACTCCTGCGAGCCCGGCATTGCTCTTCAATCTTGAATATGATCACGGAGATGTCATCGAGGGATATATAATTCCCGATGGCTTCTCCGATGAGCCGTCAATCGCGGTGACTTGTGATGATGGCAGCGTCCTGACAATGAAGTGTGATCAGGAAAAATTGGCCGTGGTGCAGTCGGGGCGCCATGCAACCGGCATGGTTGGCTTCAGACTGAACAGGGAAATTGTTCCGAGTCTGCCGATGGAAAAACATCTGGCAATTCACGACGCAAAGACAGGGCTACTGATATATCGACGCCCCCCGATTGCAGATCCAATCGGGATGAAGCTTTTGCGGCTTGAGCTCTCGATGCTGCCGATGCAGAAATTCGATCAGTTTTGCGGGAATCACTTCCAGTATTCTATTTCAGGGGCAGAGCGCTTTGGCCATGAGACAGCGCTTCAGGTTTTTCATCTGAACGCAGTCCCGTCTATCTACATCAGCGGGCGTCTCTTATTTCGTAATTATGAGGAATTTCTCGACAAGGGATTCCAGGTAATTGCCGATATACCGGACCCATATTACGAGATGGCAGCCCGCCTGTTCATTCTTAAGCGCCTTGCGAAAGGCGGTGTTCCGTTCATCGGCGATCGTGACAAGATCCTGCTGTCTGCAGCGACGGAACATTTCGGCCAGGTCAACCTGTCCAGTGAACGGGAGCTCGCTCAGGCCTTCAAGAAAGCGCCAGAAAAGGTGCGGCAAGTCTTTGCCTCCCCGACGACACGGCAGCTCGTCTGCAGCTATCCAGAACAGAGCGTCGGTCGGCGGGAAGTTGCTCCTGCTGTCGATGCATTGTCACGCTTCGCGGTAATCGGCTATGGAGAAGACAATATGCATTTTCAGGATGCCGTGGGTGAGCTTTTGGGCCTTGAAGGACACAATTTCCCCTTGGTTCCACGCCATTCTGTTCTTAAGGACCTTGCGGCCATTTTGCGCACCTTGCCGGTCACCGAACTGATTCTTGAGGAAGATCTTATCTTTGACCATTATGTGCGGCAGGCAGTGTATCCGCATATCAGCCTAAACCGGGTCGATGCATGACTGGGAGCTCGCTGAACAACGTCGAAACGGCACCGCCAAGGGTTCGGCTGGAGAAAGAACCGCGCTTAGGATGGCTGCGCCGTAGCATGTCTCGAAGCACCCCACAGGTCATCGAGGCTATCGAGATCGACGGGCCGGCCGATTCAACGCAGGGAACAACAGTAGCGGGACGGAAGCCGCCGTGGCTGTTGATTTCGTTCCTGGTGATGGTCATCCTGCCATTTCTCTGCGCGCTGGCCTATTTCTCGGTGGTCGCCAGCGATCAGTACGTAGCCGAAGCGCGTTTTGCGGTTCGATCGCTTGCGGATGACGGCTCTGCTGAGAACACTGACATGAGCCTCATGAACATGCAGGCGGCCTCACAGGACGCATATGTCATCACCAGCTTCATCCATTCGACCGAAATCCTGCGGCGGCTAGACGGTAAAGTCGACTACAGGTCGATGTTTACAGAGAGGCAAGCCGACTATTTCAGCCGCTTTGAGGAAACAGCCTCGGACGAGGCGTTTCTGAAGTATTGGGAGAGCAGAATTTCCGCTTACATCGATGGCCCTTCAGGTATTGTAACCCTGTCTGCGCGCACGTTCAGACCGGAAGACTCCGTCGAGCTTCTGACAGCAATCTTGCGCGAGAGCGAGATACTCGTCAACGAAATGACGCAACGCGCCCGCGAGGACATGGTTGGCAGCTTCAGGCAGGAGGTGAAGCGGACCGGCGAACTTTATCAGGCAGCCTTGGCGAACCTCAACCGATTCAGGCAAGAATCTGGACTGCTGAGTCCAGAATTGCAGGCCCAGGAAACAGGAAAACTGCTGACGGGTCTTCTTGCTCAAAAAATGGAATTGGAAACCCGGCTTTTCGTCATGCAACAGTCAAATGGCTCCAATGCTCCGGCATTTAAGCAGATGCAACTGGCCCGTGAAAGTCTTGATCAGCAGATTGAGAGCCTAAGAGGCGAGATGACGGGTGGCGCAGATTCATCCCTCGCCAATGTGATCAATAACTATTCGCGGGTGGAAACCGACAGGCTTGTGGCGGAAAAGCTTTATGAAGCCGCCCGCAACGCTTATGATCTCGCTTTAAACGCTGCCATGCGCAAGGCACTGTACCTAACCGTTTTTGTACAACCTTCCCTCCCACAAGAATCATTGTATCCGAAGCGCATTAGCTCGCCATTGATGATTTTTCTCGTGCTGCTCGCGTCCTGGACGACGCTTGCGCTCATTTGGGCATCGGTCGAGGATCACCGTTTGTGAACCCGTTCCCTGCAAATGTGCAGATGTTTATTGGCGCACCTCGAAGGAGGCCGCTTCCATGATCCACTTCAGGAATGTGTCGAAGCACTTTAGGACACAGAACCACAAAAAGATCATCCTCGACCGGATCAATCTCGAATTTGCATCCGGAACGTCCTATGGGATCCTAGGTGTCAATGGTGCGGGGAAATCGACAACACTGAAAATGATTGCCGGTACAATCTTGCCAAACGCCGGGCGTATCAAGAAAACCGTACGCGTTTCTTGGCCTCTGGGTTTCGCCAACGGCTTCCATCCACAGATGACCGGCAAGGAAAACCTCAATTTCGTTTCGCGTGCTTATGGTGAAGATGTCAGGCGCGTAGCCCGCTTCGTCGATGAGTTTGCAGAATTGGGCGACTATATCAATGCACCGGTACGAACATACTCCTCAGGCATGATGGCCCGATTGGCCTTCGGCCTTTCAATGGCTATTGAGTTCGACTGTTATCTGGTCGATGAAATTACCGCAGTGGGCGACGCTCGCTTTCAGAAGCGCTGTAGAACCGCCTTCGACAACCGTCGCAAGAATGCTGATATCATCATGGTTTCCCACTCGATGGATACGATCAAAGATTATTGCGACAAAGGGATGTTGCTCGTGGATGGACGCGTGATGGTGTATGATGATGTCGAGCATGCAATCGAAGCCTATTATCGGCTGAACCGATGATTTCGATCGCACACACGCGAGATAAGTGGAGAGATCAGATCAGGTGGCGTTGTGACGGAAAGGCTTGAAGATCATGGCAGCGAGGGGCGGCGCCTGAGCGGCCTAGCGGCCAGCAAGGAGATCTCTGAAAGGCTCACCGTGGCTGCGCGAAAGCTGCGTTTTTCGACTTCGTCCCGCAGCAGTCTCTATCAGGCGGTCGGGCTGCGGCCTCGGCTGATGGACAGGCTTTTCACATTTTCCCTGATCGCCTTGACCGTCCTGTTGCTTATTCTCCCTGTTTTAGGCGGGATCCTCTATTTCGGTTTCCTGGCATCGGATCAGTATGAATCCGAGACGCGCTTTACCGTCCGTTCAGCGACCCCTGCCCTTGGCAAGGATCAGATCGGCAAGGTAACCGGCATACCGGCCGCAAAAATCGTTCAGGACACTCAAATCGTAGTGAACTTCATTACGAGCCATGAAATCCTGCGCATGATGGACGGGGACCTCGATCTTCACCGTATTTACGGCGCAACGACAACCGATTGGTTCGCGCGTTTACCAGCCGATGCAACCGCAGAAGAAACACTGGAATACTGGCAGGGGATGGTCACGACCTCTATCAGCCCTTCTAGCGGCATTGTCACTGTTCGAGCCAAGGCATTTTCGCCCGAGGATGCACAACGCATTGTACAATTGATCATTGAGAAGTCGGAGGTTGTGGTCAATCAGGTGAATGATCGCATCTGGAAAGATGTGATTGCAACGGCACAGGAAAATCTGGAGAACGCGACGACGCAATTGCAAGAGGCCCGCGCCACGCTGGCCAACGCGCGAAACGAAAACGGCGTTCTGTCCGTGGACGGCAGTTCACAGGTTATCACCGCCTTATTAGCGACGATCGAGGCAGAACGGATCAGCCTGCAGCAGAGGTATGATACTAGCCGTTCTTCGGTCTCAGAAGACGCACCACAAATGAGGGTCTTGCGCCGGGAGATTGAGAGCAAGGAGCAGCAGATAGCAGAGCTCAATTCACGTGTTGCAGGTGAGGCCAAGATGGGTCGGAATCTCGCACAAATCTCACAAGACCTGTCACAGTTCGAACTGGCACAGGATCTGGCGGAGAGCCAGTTCGCCTCGAGCGTCAAGACACTCGAACAGGTACAGTTCGTCAGCCAGCAGCAATTGCTCTACCTTGACAGCTTCCTGGAGCCACGGATTCCCGACGAAGCGCAATACCCCCGCCGCGGGTTGTGGATTACTCTCACGATCGTTTTCGGGCTCATAGGTTGGGGCCTATCGATCGGATTGCTCTATTTTGCCCGCAACCAACTGTCTCACTGAGATGTCGCTAGCTGACTGGCTCTATCGCCTTCTGCCAAAACCCGAGGCACGCAATCGGCATCGATTTGATCCCGCAGGCGTTCGCAGCGTTGTGGTCTTCAGAGCCGGCCCAAATCCGACCTACAGCTATTATCTTGAGAACCGTTTGGCCTATCTCTCGCTCCCCGTGCAAGTCTACGATGAGCCCTGCTTGCCGCAGGACGACGATGCCCAAGGCGCTTTCGTGATCCTATGCAGATATGCCATGGCAAGACAGATATGGTGGCTAATCAAGCACCATAAGCGGATTTCAGGCCTTAGCCTGTTTATCGACGATGACATCGCTGCTACTGTCATCGAAGGTCAGTCGGCACTCCCCTATCGCATCTATCTCCTTGTATGCGGGCTGTTACCACTGATAGTGTTCAATCGCTGGATGACGCATGTCTGGGCATCTACGGAAGCACTGGGAGAGAGACTTCGCACATCCGACATCGTTCCACCGCTACCCTCAAAGGCGCAGCTGCAGCATTATGGCAAGAGGGTAGAGCACGTGCCACGCTTGCGGCTCATCTATCACGCTACAGGTGCCCATGATGGCGAACATCGTTTCCTGATGCCGATAGTTCAGCAACTCATGCACCTCTTCAGTGAGCTCCACTTCGAAGTGATAGCCTCAAGACGAGCCGCTCGAGCCTGGGAAGACACACTGCACGAAGTGATCGACAGGGTTTCCAACCAGCCGAAAACAACATGGGAAGCTTATCTCGACGCAACAGCTAGGGCTGAGGGCGGAATAATGCTTGTGCCTCTTCTTTCGGGGCGGGTGAACTCGGTGCGCGCTGACACGAAACGAATCGATATCTGCCGCATGGGCCTTGCAGCTGTCTTCTCCGCTTCGCCAGTTTATACGCGCTGCCGGGAACCGGACGACATTTTAATAGAAAATGATCCTGAAATCTGGATAGAGACTGTATCGCAATTGCTGCGGGATGCTGCTTTACGCGATATGTCCAGAAAAGCCGTTGTGAGCTCTACGGCTCGCATGATTAGAGAGACCGGGCCATGGTTACCGGGACTGGAGAATTTCATCAATGCTCCTTAATCTGTCGACACGAAGAACACAACATGATCACGGCGGATAAAGGCCCAAAAAGTACTTTCTTAGGTTTGCTTCGCGGCAGATTCAATGTGATGAAAGCCGTGATTCTGCGGGACTTGCGCACCCGTTTCTTCGATCATGGGCTCGGTTTCCTCATAGTACCGCTCTGGCCCTTGGCTCACATGGTCATTCTGCTGATTATCTATTCACTATCCGGCCGCAGCGTACCTTTTGGGGATAGCCTGAATCTATTTTTTGCTACCGGCCTCATTCCGACGCTTGCCTTCATGTATATCTCGCGTTTCATGTCACTTTCCATCGTTTTAAACCGCCCCATGATGGCCTTTCCGGCTGTAACTGCAGTTGATATCATGGCGGCACGCGCCTTCCTCGAAGTTGTCGCCGGCTATCTGACGCTGATCTTCATCTTCACGATCCTGACGATCCTTGGAGACAACCCGATCCCTTATGACATGGAACAGGCTGTCTTGGCCTATCTCGCTACCCTGCTTCTTGCGATCGGGGTCGGATCATTGGTCAGTGTTATCGTCATGTTTGTCCCGTTCTTCGTGACGGTCTATGCGCTTTTCATGATCGTCATCTATGTCGCGTCGGGAACTCTGTTCATCGTTTCAGCGCTGCCGGATCAGATAAGCTATATACTGTCGTGGAACCCGGTTGTTCATGCCGTGGACTGGATGCGGTCGGCCTACTATCCGACATACAGCACCAAAATTCTCGATAAACAATATCTTCTCGGTTTTGGACTGGGATCGCTTTGCCTCGGTCTGACCCTGGAGCGGACCCTGCGCTGGAAGATGCTGGAAGGCTAAGGAACTATGAAATGGCGTACGAGCTTGTCACCAGTTCCGATGTCGCCCCCGTGCGCACTTCGGGTAAGAACCATTGGCTAAGTACGGGTGACGACCCTTTCTTTCAGATCCAGTTCGGAACATTCCGTAAACGCTTCGTCGTCATCTATCTCAACTCGCAATCCAGCTTGCTAGATCCTAGGATCTATGTGGATCACGGCAGCGGATATTCGGAATCCCGGGCGCGAAGTTTCGACACGGGCCGATCGTTCATTTTTATGGCTGACATTGGCTCTGTAGGTCTTATTCGCTCTCTGCGCATCGATCCCGCCAGTTGCCCCTGCCGGTTCGTATTGACCGTCGAGGGCTATGAAACCAGCGTCTCGGCCAATGCGGCCATAGAAGCAAGACTTTCAACGGATATGGCTGGCGCCAAGCTCTGTGATCTCGGTCGCTTGCCTCGCTTTGGCATTCCACGCCTGAGTTTGCCCTTTCGCCGCAAACACATCGATGTCGAGACATACGTGCAAACGCATTATGCGCTCGCATCGGCAATTGCTCATCCCGAGCGACCGTTTGGCGATCGTATCTGGCTCAGCATTGTCGTTCCGGTCTACAATGCTCCGCCTCGCTATCTCGAGGCTCTTGTCCAGTCGTTTCGAAACCAAAAGGTCAAAGGCGCGGAATTGATCTTGAGCGATGATGCCTCCAATTCTGAGGAGACACGCCGCTGGCTGACACAACTGCGGCGTCAGAACGACGTCCGTATTGTTTTCAATCGGCAAAATGGCGGTATCGCCCAGGCGACCAATGCAGGACTGATTGAAGCCAGAGGCGACTGGATAACATTTCTCGATCATGACGATGTGATTGCTCCCGACGCGCTCAACATGATCGCACGCACCCTGCGTGAACATCCCGAGACTATGTTCCTGTATACCGATGAAGTCGTGGTTGACGATAAGCTGAAGCCGACGGGCGTGATGTTAAAGCCAGCCCCGGACCCCGTCTTGTTGTCAGGAGTCAACTACATCAACCACTTTTCTCTGTTTCGGCGCGAACGGCTTCAGCAAATCGGCTTGCTGCGTCCCGGCTTTGATGGCTCGCAAGATTATGATTTGTTGCTGCGTTATCTGAAGGGCCTTGCCGATGAAACGATTTTGCACTTGCCCTACCCGGCCTATTGGTGGCGACGTACCGGACAGACATATTCGCGAAAATTCATCGTTCGGGCCACGCAGGCCGCCAGACAGGCCTTGAAAGATCGATACAGCACGGAAGGCAAGCCTGCCTCTGTCGGTCCGGCCCTGACCGAAACATTGCACAAGGTAGACTTCGCGGCAAATGACTGGCCGATGATCTCCATCATCATCCCAAGCCGCGACAGTTATGACCTTATCAGGCGTATTCTGCGGGATGTATTTGAAAACACCGATTATCCGTCGTTCGAGGTGATTGTCGTGGATAATGGGTCTACCGATCCTTTGGTTCTAGCCCTTTATGCCGATTATACGACAACATATCCGAACTTTCGCGCGGAGGTGAAGGCCGAAACGTTCAACTTCGCCCGCGCCATCAACAAGGGCATGGCACTTGCCCGCGGTGAGCATTGCCTGCTTCTGAACAACGATATTGAAGTCATCGACAGAAGCTGGATGAAAGAGCTGGTTTCGTGTCTTTCCTACGAAAAGGTCGGGATCGTCGGGGCAAAGCTGCTTTACCCCAATGGAAAAATCCAACATGCCGGTGTTATTGCCGGTTTTGGGGGATTGGCAGGCCACTGGTATCTCAACAAGCCGTCCGACTTTGGGGGGCCGATGAACCGCCTTCACGTGCGGAACAGTATGACCTGCGTGACAGGGGCAGTCATGCTGATTTCAAAAACTTGCGCGCAGCGTGTAGGTAAATGGGATGAGACCAATTTTTCTGTTGCTTACAATGATGTTGATTACAGCATGAGAGCTTATAAGGCCGGCTTCCGAACTGTCTGGACGCCGTTTGCTTGCCTTTATCATCACGAGTCTGTCTCGCGAGGCTCTGACCTTTTGGGAGAGAGGAAAAAGCGTTTCGACAGAGAAAAGGAAAACTTACGCAAACTGCATGGAACGACCGATTTCCAAGACCCCGCGATACATCCCGGCTACGAGCGCAACCATTCCACGCCCAGCTTGGAGATGCCTCTTGTTGCAGCAAGTGCTCGGAGTTGGTGGCCAACTGAACGTCTCTAGACTAGAGCACGTCCATTGAACGCGGAATCGCGTTGAGGATTCCCTTGGCTGCCGAATTCTGATTCCTTCCCTCCGACTGGTGATTTGGTCGGAGGCAATATGACCCGAGCGTTCAGCGATGATCTGCGTAGCCGCGTGCTGGCTGCGTCACGGAATGGCATGTCGGCGCGTTCAGCAGCAGCACGATTTGGGATTGGCATTTCGACAGCCATCGCCTTGATTGCGAGTGCGCGGCAGGGTCGGTTGACCCCAGGGAAACAGGGCCGACGCGGCGGCTCGCGCCTGGATGCTCACGAGGACTTCATCATCGGCATGATCGAAGAGGCGAAGGACATCACACTCAACGAGATGGTTCTGCGATTGCATGAGGAGAGAGCTGTATCGATCGGCCGCAGTGCGCTTGACGTCTGGCTGCGAAAGCACGGCTGGACTTTCAAAAAAAGACCGCACATGCACTGGAGCAGGGTAACCGGTGTTTTACCCCTACATTGCCCGCCGTCGCCTGATGTGTGATCGACATTCCATGGATGAGCGACGAGGAGTTTCTCCATGGAGTCTACGTTGGAGGTTCTCACAGCGCGACGCAGCAGGCGTGAGGTGCATCGCCAATGGCCTGATGAGGTCAAGGCACGGATCGTTTCAGAGAGCCTGCGACCCGGCGCAACGTGAGCGTCCGGTGAGCTGTTTTTGCTGATCGGGCAAATCAGGCGATGTTCTGGCATTCGAACCGTGAGCGCAACGAACGCGCCACGTTGCCGACGCTACTGGTTTGTGCCGACAGCTATTGGCGGGCGGCCCGGGTTGCAGCGTAGAGCTGGATCACAGCGGCTCGGATATGGATATGCGCAGTCCCTCGGATTTTTCGTTTTTCCTGCGGTGACATGCGGAACAGCATTTTGGCGAGCTGCGGATTGACGGCCATGATCGGGGAGATGATGGGTGATGGTGTTGCCAGGAGGATCGGTGCCCACGCCTCGCCACCCAGGCCCAGCCCCAGCGCAAACCCGATTGCCCAAGCGTCGACGATCGTCTTGCCCTTGTCGTGCATGAAGATCGGATAGTAGTCACCAGAAGCATGTGCGAGGAGATGGTCCACAGAGGTGGCTCGGTTTGTCTGAACAGTTTCGGGCGTTTTGCTAAGTGGATTTCCGCCTCGATTATGCCGCCACCATCATGGGTGCCAGCGCGTTGAAGTAGGCCTTATCCGGCGTCTGCCGGTGGAGTGCACCCCGTTTCACCGGACATGTCGGCTAGTTTGATTTAGCCCTGATGAACTGCCGAGGGGAAGCTATCTTGAGCGCGGAATGGGGATGGATTTCATTGTAGATGCTATGGACGAGCCGCCCGGCTCATCCGCTTCATCGACAACGAGGAGGCCTCAGATGAACGAGAACGCCAAATCCAGTGTGTCAGTGCATGCAGCCATTGAGTTGAGCAAATCCACGTGGCTAGTTGCAGTGCTTTCTCCAAACTCAGATCGCGTGAAGCTTCGGCATGTTCGAGGCGGCGATACCGCAGCGCTCGTCGGGATGCTGGAGCGTGAGCAAGCGAGCGCGGCCCAGGTGGAGGGGTGCCCAGCTGAGATCGTGGTTTGCTTTGAGGCCGGGTATGACGGCTTTTGGTTAGCTCGGTTCTTGCGGAAGCGAGACATACGCACGTCAGTACTCGACTCCACCAGCTTCTTGGTCAACAGGCGAAGCCGTAGGGCGAAGACCGACCGGCTAGACGCAGAGTCCATGGTCATGATGTTCAGATCATTCGATCAGGGTGACCGAACGGTATGCCGTGAAGTTCGTGTTCCCACGCCGGAGGAGGAAGATGCCAAACGTCTCGACAGGGAACGCTTGCAGCTCTCGGCAGAGCGGACACGCCACGTGAACCGCATTCGTGCCCTGCTCAACCTTCACGGTATCCGTGAGGTCAAGGCCCTCTGGGGAGGAGACTGGGGCAAATGGCTGCAGATGGTGAGGACAGCCGATGACGAACCACTCGGCAAATTCCTTGCAGCAGAGCTAACGAGGGAGTTTGAACGCCTGGAACTGGTCCACGCGCATATTTGTAGTGGCCCCCTAAATCCCCGGACACGATCTCCCACTTGTTAAGTGTTAGGAGTAATGTGCCCATTATGACCAGTCACATCCCCAAGATAGAAGTGCTGTCCGGCCGTGAGCGTCGCCGTCGCTGGTCGACAGCGGAGAAGCTGGCGATAGTCCAGGAGACCTACGAGCCTGATGTCACGGTCAGCATCGTTGCGCGACGGCACGGCATTCAACCGAACCAGCTATTCGCCTGGCGCAAACTTGCTGCGCAGGGTGCGCTGACGGCCACGGCATCGCAGGAAGAGGTCGTTCCTGCATCCGAATACAGAGCGCTTCAGAACCAGGTGAAAGAGCTGCAGCGCCTCCTCGGCAAGAAGACGATGGAAGGCGAAATCCTCAAGGAAGCGCTTGAGATCGCATCAGGGTCAAAAAAACACCTGTTGCGCTCGCTCTCGCTGCCGAAGGACGGTTCGCGATGACGAAGGTGTGTGAGACCTTGGGTGTCGCCCGATCCAACATCGCGGAATCTGTGAAGCGACGTCCTTCCAAAGCCAGAGGGCGTCCACCGCTTGCTGATCGGGAGCTAGTGGATGAGATCAAGACCATCATCGACGATATGCCCACCTACGGATATCGCCGGGTGCACGCGATCCTTTGCCGTAAAGCCCGCAGCGAAAGCCGACCGTGGCCAAATGCCAAACGCGTCTACCGGGTGATGAAGGTTCACGGCATGCTTCTTCAGCGCCACACCGGTGCTCTCGACACCCGTCGACACGATGGCCGCGTTGCCGTCGAGCAATCCAATCTGCGCTGGTGTTCAGACGGCTTCGAGATCGGCTGCGACAACAAGGAGAAGGTCCGCGTTGCGTTCGCGCTCGATTGCTGTGATCGCGAAGCCATTGCCCATGTCGCGACAACAGAGGGTATCAAAAGTGAGGACGTCCAGGACCTGGTCATTACGGCTGTGGAGAACCGCTTCGGTCTCATCAACACCCTTCCAAAGCCAATCGAATGGCTGACTGACAACGGCTCCTGCTTCATCGCAAAGGACACCAGGTCACTGCTTGTCGATATCGGTCTGGAGCCGTGCTCCACGCCCATTCGCAGCCCTCAATCCAATGGGATGGCAGAGGCTTTCGTCAAAACGTTCAAGCGCGACTACGTCTCAGTGAACCCTCGACCAGACGCCGCAACCGTCATCGCGCAACTGCCCTCATGGTTCGAACACTACAATACCCTTCACCCGCACAAGGCATTAGGGTATCGCTCGCTTCGTGAGTTCTTAACCCACCAAACAGAAACCTGATCCTGTCCGGTTTTTAAGGGACAACTCCAATATTCGCGATCTCGACCTTCAACTCGAAGAAGGCCTACGGCATGGTACACTGGGCATTCCCAATGTCGACAAAGTTCGCCGTATCGCCACGCTCAAGGGTATTGGCAGACTGAGTGCTGTGCTGTTGGTGTCAGAGGTATTCCATCGACAGTTCGCCAATCGAAAGCGTTTGGCGAGCTTTCTCGGTCTGGCACCAAGCCCATATGCGAGTGGTGCTGTGAAGCATGATCAAGGGATCAGCAAAGCCGGTAACCGCTTCGCGAGACGGCTTCTCGTTGAACTTGCGTGGTGCTGGTTGAGGTATCAGCCGACAAGCGCTTTGTCCCAGTGGTATCGGGGTACGTTCGGGGCGGGCTCGGGCAGAGCTCGCAAGATCGGAGTTGTCGCGCTGGCTCGAAAGCTTGCAGTCGCCATCTGGCGTTTTGTTGAAGACGGCCTGGTCCCCCAGGGTGCTTCACTGAAGCCGGAAGCCCCATAACAGTTCCAAGCGCCGACGGGCGACTGGAGAGAAGAGCGGCCGCCGAGATTGAAGATGGTCTGGATAGCATCCGCCGTGTTGTAGTGTAGCGCTGCTCTTCCGCACTGCTTGGCCCCCATGAATGGGATCGTGGTTGAGATCAGATTCTCGCCGAATACAAGTCGATGCGCCGAGTGCGCTTGCATGCCAACGCAGTCCAGTCAGGAGTTAGAAGGAGAAGCCAATGACTGCTTGACAGAACCTGCCTCATACAAGTCCTCGATCCATCCGTCGATGAGCCGGAGCGCCGTTTCGGCGTCCGGCAGTGCCGATATGCGGATGTAATCCCGCTTCAGGGTTTTGACGAAGGCTTCCGACATGCCGTTCGACTGCGGACTGGCCACCGGCGTGAAGCAAGGCGTCAGATTGAGCGCCTGGGCAAACAGCCTCGTGTCCCTCGCGGTGTATGCAGAGCCATTGTCCGAGAGATGCTCGATTGCGTTCGGGGCTCTCGTTGCTGCGAACCGCTTCTCGACCGCCTCCAGCATCATATCGCGCACGTCAGAGCCGGAGATGCCCGCGTTGGCGACTGCCGTCCAGGCGATGATCTCGCGGTCGAAGGCGTCGATGATGAAGGCGAGACGGATGACCTCGCCGTTCCAGCAAGCGAACTCCAGCCCATCAGAGCACCAGCGCAGGTTCGAGCGCATGACCATCACCTTGCCGTCATGGATGCGGCCCTTGCGAACGGCCGTATGCTTCTCCAGCAGCATGGCGTGGTTGCCCATGATGCGATGAACCCGTTTGGCGTTGACGACAGGCTTATCGGCGGCTCGCCTTTCGCGATTGAGGAGCGCGGCGATCCGCCGATAGCCATAGGTTGGCCTTTGATCCACCAGCCGGCGGATGATGGGCAAAAGCTCTGCATCCTCGGCCTTGTGATAGGAGCCGCGCGGCTTCGATCTGCATTTCAGGCGCTCGATCAGATTGGAACGGGATACGCCCAGCGTGTCGGCGACGGTCTTCATCGGGAACCGTCCTTCGGCAACAAGATCGGCCGCGATATCCGTTTTTTTTGAGTCTGCTTTGGACAAGGCTTCGCGGAGGATTTCGACCTCCATCGTCTTGCGACCGAGCATACGCTCCAGCTCGCGGACACGATCCTCCAGCTTCTTCACTTCCGAATTGCCGACAACCGGCTCGTCAGAATCCACGGCTGCAGCACCTCCCTCGCTCAAGAGCCTGCGCCACCGGTAAAGCAGATTGGGCGCAACGCCATGGCGGCGAGCGGCCGAAGACACTGTCTCGCCTGGTTCGAAACTCTGCTCAATGATTGTCAGCTTCTGCTCGGTTGTCCACCGTCTACGGCGGACATCACCCGTCAGCAATTCAACGTGTCGATACTCGTTAGACATAAGCCTGTCCTCAAGCGTAAGCGGCAAGCTGAGACCGTTCAGCGGGCGTAGTTCCACGGCATGAGTGCATCGATATCGCTGCTGAGCCAGCCGTTGGCAATGCGCTCAAGGGTCTGGGTGAGCCAGGCCTGCGGATCGACGTTGTTCATCTTCGCGGTCTGGAGGAGCGTGGCGATCGTCGCCCAGGTCCTTCCACCGCCATCGCTGCCAGCGAAGAGACTGTTCTTTCTCGTTATTGTCTGGGGCCTGATGGCTCG
>NZ_FTMQ01000015.1 GCF_900156055.1 Rhizobium sp. RU33A
GGCGCTTGCCGGCGGCATCGTCACCTTCACGCCAACGGCCAACTTCTCCGGCCAGGCCTCCTTCACCTACACGCTCGACAATGGTGCGGCCACCGACACCGGAACCGTCACCATCGACGTCGCGCCCGTGGCGGCGCCTGCGATCATTTCGCTGTCCGCCGCAGTGGCGACCGCCCAGGTGCAGGTCACAAATGTCATCGCCTCAGAGGCGCCCGCAGTCGCCGCGCTGTCCGGCGGCGGCCATGTCGTCGTTTGGTATGATGCGAACAATCTGCATTACGCCACCTATGATGCCGCCGGCACACCCGGCGCATCCGGTGTCCTGTCCGGCGGACCCTATTATGATCGGGGCCATTCGGTCGTCGCCCTCGACAACAACGGCTTTGCCATCATCGGCAACACCAATGACAGCAGGCCCGCTAGCCTCCATTCCTTCGCCTCACCGGGCGGCACGGCCACGGTTACGCAGATTGCCAGCGGCGAATTCCTGAACAGCGCCATGACCCGGCTGGCTAATGGCGACATCGCCTTTGCCATTGAATATGGCAGTTCTAACCGCGACATTCGCATCGGCATCATCACCCCGGGCGCGAGCGCACCCTCGGCGCTCGTCAACGCCCTGTCTAACCAGGCAGGCAATCAGGAGAACCCCGACATCGCAGCGCTGCCAGGCGGCGGTTTCGTCGTGGCGTGGTCAACCGGTGCGGCAATCCAGGTGCAACGTTATGGGCCGGACGGGACGCGCGAGGGCGCGGTCATTACATCACTCCCGGTATCCGATACCCTCCTTTCCTTCGTGCCCTCGATCGCCGTGCTCGTCGATGGCAGCTATGTGGTCGCGTTCTACTCTTCCGGCGCCGATCGCGAAGTCTATCAGCTGCGCTATGGTGTGGACGGACAGCCGCTCGGCGAGCCCTCCGGAACGCCCGTGCGGGTCAACAGCACCACCACGGATGACCAGACCCTAGCGGAAGTTGTTGCGCTGCCGGATGGCGGCTATGTCATCGTCTGGCATTCGTCCAACCCCGCGGCCCCCGGCATCTACGGCCAGCGTTTTGATGCCGACGGCGTGCCGCTCGGAGCCGAATTCCAGGTTGCGGATGGTTTCGCCAGCTTCTGGCCGATCTATGTCGACGGTGCTGCCACACTCACGAGCGACGGCGATCTCCTGGTCGCCTATCAGTCAAACACGAATTCCGGAACGATCTCCTTCGCCCGCGTCGAGATCGCTTCGCTTGGCAGCGAGGACGCGGGACCGATCAGCCTGCCTGTTGCGGTCACGGTCGAGCCGGGAGACACGATCCAGTCGATCACTGTCACCGGGGTTCCGGCAGGCGCGGTCCTCACCGATGGCGTCCGCAGCGCGACCTCGACCGGCGCATCCGTCGATCTCACCGGCTGGACGCTGTCCACCCTAACCTTCACGCCACCCGCCAATGCCAGCGGCACTTTCACCCTGACGCTGTCCGTCACCACCACCGACACAGCGACCCTGTCCGGTAGCGCCGTGACCGACACCGAGACAGTGACGCGAAGCTTCGAGGTCACGGTGATCGCGGTCAACGACGCGCCCACGCTCACGGGTCTCAATGGGGTCACCTTCCTTGAGAACACCGTCAACGCCGCGCCGCAGATCATTGACGCCGATGTGGTCTTCGCAGATATCGACAGCGCCAATCTCGACACCGGCAAGTTGACCGTTTCCGGCTTCATTGTTGGGCAGGACACGATCGGTATCCGCAACCAGGGCGCAGGTGCGAACCAGATCGGCGTCTCCGGCACCAACGTGACCTATGGCGGCGTGGTGATCGGCACGGTCACCGGCGGTTCGGGCGCAAACAACCTAGTTGTCAGCTTCAACGCAGATGCCACACCGGTGGCGGTCGATGCGCTCATCCAGAACTTGACCTATGCCAACTCGAGCGGCACGCCGACGGCCACGCGCACGCTAACCATTAGCGTCACCGATGGCGACGGCGGTACGGTCTTGGCCACGAGCGTGGTCAATGTGACGGCGGAAAACGATGCGCCGACGCTGACTGGCGATTTTGCGGCCACCATGGCCAACGGCGCCACCTATGTCCTTGACGTGGCCGACCTCGACTTCATCGACGTTGACGACAGCGCAACGGGCGTTGTCTTCAGTGTTTCTAACCTCGTCAATGGTACCGTCTGGGTGGCTGGGTCGCAGGCCAACAGCTTCACCGGCGTCCAGCTCGCCGGCGGGTCGGTCGAATTCCGCCATAACGGCTCGGCAACGACTTCGGCGTCGTTCAATGTCTCGGTCGAGGATGGGAACGAGGACGGTTCCGTTCCGGTCGCGCAAGCCTTCTCGATCACCGTCACGCCACCGGCGCAGGTTGCGGTGGCGGACCACCTTTCTTTCGCCTCCGAATACTGGCGGGTCTGGGAGGTCAACGGGCACGCCTACTACACGGCTATTCCGGGCTTAGGTCAGACGCCGTTTGCGCATGTTGATACTTTGCTGGGCGGGGCGGCCTATGTCGCAACGATAACAAGCGCAGGCGAGAGCGCTTTCGTTCTCGCCAATGCCCGGCACAATTTCTACAGCGTCATTGGCGGGTCGGACAGCGCAGTGGAAGGCGTGTGGCGCTGGATCGAAGGCCCGGAAAGCGGGACCCAGTTCTGGTCGGGCGCTGCGAACGGCACGGCGGTTGGCGGGGCCTACGCCCCCTGGGCCAGCAATGAGCCCAATAATGGCGGCGGCGGTGAGGACTATGTCATCCTCGTCAGTGAAGCAGGCGCCAATTACGGCAAGTGGGTTGATGTCGGCGCGCGGACCGGCGAAGACGGCCGCTACATTGCCGAGGCCGGCACAGTAGGGTCGCTATACGTCGCCAACCAAGCATCTGGACAGACCAGCTTCCTCGCCAACATCCTGTTGCAGAACGATACCGGGGCGGCGGCTTTTTCAAGCGTCTCTGCCACGAGCACGCTTGGAGCCTCGCTTGCCTACGACGCGGCGACGGGCCGCATCACCTACAATGCCGGCAGTATCCTGCAAGTGCAGGCGCTTGCGACAGGCCAAACGCTTGACGATACCTTCACCTACCAATTGAGCAATGGCTCGACCGGCACGGTAACGATGACCATCCAGGGCGTCGACGACGCGCCGACTCTGACCGGTTTTGACAACGTCACATTCCTCGAGAATACGGTCAATGCGGCCCCGCAGGTCATCGACGCCAATGTAGTCTTCGCAGACGTGGATTCCGCCAATCTCGATACCTATACGCTGAGGGTGTCCGGCTTCATCAACGGCGAGGACACGATCGGCATCCGCAACCAGGGCACCGGCGCCGGGCAGATCGGCTTCTCCGGCGGCAACGTGACCTATGGCGGCACAGTGATTGGCTCGTTCTTCGGCGGGTCGGGCCCGAACAATCTGGTCGTCACGTTCAACGCCAACGCCACGCCCACGGCGGTCGACGCACTGCTCCAGAACCTGACCTATGCCAATTCGAGGGATACACCGACGGCCACCCGCACGTTGACGATCAGCGTGACCGACGGCTACGGCGGCGGGGTGTCGGCCACGAGCGTGGTCAATGTAACCGCGCAGAGCGACGTTACTCTGGCCGTCGCCTCCGCCGACGTCATCAGCCCCGCGCCCGTTGGCTGGACCTGGCTTGCCACCAATGGCCACATCTACAAATACGTGTCGACTGACACGACCTGGTCGAATGCTGTCACCAGTGCTGCGGGCGAGATCACCGGGCAGTCCTATCTGGCGACGAGCACTAGCAGCGCGGAGGACGCGTTGATCGATAGCCTGGCGACCGGACGAACCCATCTGGGCGCCACTGACCAAGCCGCAGAAGGCACCTGGAAGTGGGTGACGGGGCCAGAGGCTGGGCAGGTGTTCTGGATCGGCGGGGCCAACGGATCTGCCCAGAACGGCGCCTTCACCAACTGGTCGTCGAACAATCCGGGCAATCTGTCCGGTTACAACAGCGCGGAGAACTATCTCGCCACCGATGTTTCCAAAAACTGGAACGATGTCGATGCCAGCAACAGCAATGTCGGCGCGATCGGATACACCGCGGAAGCCGGCGGCCTGAACGGCCAAACCTACGCCACCATCACCGAGGATGCGCCTTTCACCTTCTCGCAGTCCTGGCTGCTCGCAAACGACTCGAACGCGCCGGCCGCCATCCAGTCGGTTTCGGCCACGAGCAGCAAGGGCGCTGCTGTCAGCTATAATTCGACGACCGGCGAGATCACCTACAATCCGACAGGCTCGTCCACGCTGCAGGCGCTCAGGACAGGGCAGACGACCACCGACACCTTCACCTACACGATCAGCGACGGCAACGGCGGCACCTCGACGGCTACGGTGACGGTCAATGTTCAGGGGATCAGCACCGCGCCTGTTGTGTCCAATCTCAAGGTGACGGCGACAACGATCGGCTTCACCATCACCGATGCGGATTCCGGCAGCATTGCAATTACACCCCTGAATGCCGCGGAGGCTCTCGGCACAAGCTTCGGGATCGGCCAGCACACGGTGAACATGACCGCAGGAACATCTGACACCACGGTGCCGGTGAATTTCACCGATGGCGTGGGAGGCTCCTTCACGCCGTTCTCCCTGGGTCGCGGCACCAATGGCTGGGATACGATTGAAGCATACAATCTGCCCACCGGAGCCATCGTGTTCGGATTTGGCGGCGTCGACGGGATCATCGGCACTGGCATGAACGACTACCTCATCGGAGGAGCGGATCGCGACACGATCACCGGGGGTCTGGGTTCGGACCGCTTCATCTATACGGCGGGCGACACGGCATATGCGTTGGCATCGTCCGGCGGCAACAATGGCTCGGTTTCAGGCTTTGACAGGATCACCGACTTCGACCCCGGCGTCGATAAGCTCGACTTTGCGGTTGCGCCGCAGGTTGCCACGGTCAACGGGCCGATCGTCGACGGAGCCGTTTCCTTCCTCCGCTACGTGAACGGAGCCGGCAATGAAGTCGGCGCCCACCGGATCCTGAGCGGCGGCATAATCCAGTTTTCCGATTCTGCTTCGCCTTTCAGCCCCCTGACGCTGAACAGCGGGCAGGCGATCGCCGCCGCCGTCGATTATCTCGGGCGCAACGATCTGGGCGCCGCCGGCACGCTGGTCTCTTTCAGCGCAACGCTCGGCGGCGTGAATTACACCTACGTCTATCAGCAGGTCGGAGACACGCCGAATGCGGTCAACGACATCCTGATCGAGCTCGAGGGCGTGGCCGGTCTCAGCAATCTGGCGACCGTTCTGGCCGCGGCGATGGACCCGATCGTGCTCGATCTCAATGGCGACGGCCTGCATTTCACCGGGGCAAGCTTCGATCTCGATCACGATGGCGTGGCGGATTCGATCGCCTGGCCATCCGGCGGCGATGGCCTGCTGGTGGTCGATCTCGACGGGTCTGGCGCCATCGAAAGCGGCAACGAGGTTTTCTCGCCCGATTTCAACGGCGGCGGCTTTGAGACCTCGCTGGATGCGCTGGCTTCTCTTGACGCTAACGGCGACGGTCGGATCGACATGCAAGATGCGTATTTCGGCGATATCCGCCTCTGGATCGATGCCGATGGCAATGGCATCAGTGACGCAGACGAACTCGTAGGACTGGCCGACGCGGGTGTGGCTGCGGTCCGTCTCGACGCCCTTGCCACGAGCTACATCGTCGACGGACAGCGCGTGTTCGCCGAAGGCCAATTCGAGTTGGTCGACGGGTCAACCGGGGAATTCTTCGGGCTCGATCTTGGGCCTTTCGACGGAACCGGCGACCGGTTTCTTTCGGGAGAGGTGGGTGACGACATCCTCAATGGCTTGCTGGCCAGAGACACCCTGACGGGTGCGCCCGGCATGGACACCTTTGTCTTCGACGTGGATGTGCTGGCCGCTTCCGGCTTGGGCATTCGGGATCTGATCGCCGACTATGATTTCGGCGGGGGTGATGTGATCGATTTTGCGGCACTTCTCGGCTCGCAACAGGTCAACCAGGTCGATGCAAATGGCTCTGTCAACGGGGCCTTGCTCGAAGGGGATATTGGCGGCATGGGCACCGATGCGGATGGTACGCAGATCATCCCGTTCAGTCCTGCGCCGTTTACCAGCGCGCTCCATATTCTGGTGGAGGACGATGTGACACCATCGTCAGTGGCCATCTGATGGGGCAAGTGGCCGTGCCACTGGCGGCAGCCAATCGGGCTCGACGAGCTTTTGCTTCAAAAACTTCGATCACGGCGCGATCTGGCTGCGGAGGCCGCGTCGTGACAGCAAGCAGTCCAAGGTGCATGAGGACTCGTCTGTAGCCCAGCGGACCGCAACGATGAGACAGTTTGGGCGTAACGTGCAGCCTTCCGTCTCTCCACGTTCGTTCTGCCATGCTTATCCAGCCAGATCGACAATGATGGACTGGACAGTATCAGCCAAGGGATGATCACGGCAGGCACGAGGAAAGCCCGGCTGGCGGATGGCGAGGGAGATGGTAGAGAACTCTGGAGAGTTCTTCGTCTATGACGCCACGCTCAACAAGCGAAGTGTCATGGACACGCCACAAAGCGATCTGTTTGGTATTCCGACAGCCGGAGTTTTAAAGCAGCGTCTTTCGGCAGCAGCTCTATGTCAGGGGTTGCGTGAACACTTAGGCACGCTTGCGCGAACTCATGAAAGGCTCACTCCGACGAAAGGTCTTTACTACTCAATCAGAGGCGCACGCCATCTCCCGGTAGACGTTATGACCGGAATTGGCGACCCGGCGGTGTTTGAAAGCGATTCAGTTCTTGGTGCCGCAGCCATTCGGTACATTGAAGGCCAATGCGCTGAATTAATTCTTGGGGGTCGATACCCTCATAACACGCTCATGTGCTCCAGATCCCCCTCTATCGCGCATTTATAAATCATGACCTAAAAAATGCGGAGTACATTTTGGCCCTTCGGTTGCATCGAGCTAAGGAATTGATTGATCAGGCATCTTCGTCGACGTTGATCTCTTCCATCGCGAGGCAGTGCGGCTTATTTGCTAGGGCAAAGTTTTCACGCCAGTTCAAACGCAGATTCGGGGTCATGCCCACCCAGCGGCGGCATCTTAAGATAAGCCTCGTTCTTGGAGATTCTCGACGAAGACCTTGTCCCGCCACGCGCCCATGCCATTCATCGAAATGGCGATCTGCGCCCTCTTCAGCACGGCAGTGAAGTCGGTGGAAGTGAACTGCAATCCTGCTCGAGTGCCCCCCGCGCCTAGCGGGTGAGATACCGGGCCCGGTGTGAAGATCAGTGAAGCCCGAAACGGGTGTAGCTCGTTTACATGGGTGGCGGACACCTTTTTGCGGAGACGCTTTAAAAAGGTTGGTCGCGGGTTGGCTTTGGTCCCGCTTGCCGTGATCATAGTTTTAGTCACTACACCTGCCTGACGGTGCCGATCTGGCTTGAGCTCGGCGACGAAAAGGCATCTCGTCCAGCAGCTTAGTGCGGCCTCTGTTGTCGCCGTTCGTGTGAAGACGGCTTTCAACCCATCCTCCATAGTTTTTGAAGCCGGGGAAGCGGGTCTTGCCTTATGCGTCCGAGGTATCATGGCTTCGAGAATGTGACTTAGGTTGCTGCCTTTCACTCTTTGCCAGTGAGAACGCGCAAGTCGGAAGATCCTCGTTGATGGTAGGCTGTCGTCTCAAGTGCGAGCTGGCGCCTCAAGCGGGCCGATACAGTCTGATCAAGGCAATCATTGAGGTTCGCTGTTGGTTTCCACGCGGATGAGCCGGTTTTTTCACCGAGAAATGAGCCACTTCTAGGTATGGTTTTCTGATCAGGGTTTGGTCTAGGGATTGGCTTGTTATCCTCTCTTCTGTGCAGCGGTAGGTTGGTCAGCATTGTGAGAAGGCGTCGAGCGCCTTTCAGCGCGTCGTGCGTCCATTGTTGCCCGCCTTTTTCCCTTCGCCTTTTGCGGGCCCGCCGTGCCCCGCGCGTTTCAGGTCGCCTCGGCAATTAGGAACTCGACAGGATCAGCTGCGATCACGCGCATGCGGCGCAGCGCTCCAGGTCAGAGCTCAAGATTGGTGCCTGTCTGGTGAAGCAGCCCAGAGGCTTCACGCTGCAGTTGAGCGTGAATAGATGAAGTCCGCACGCAAAGGCTTGACTTTACTTCGATATGACCGCGGATCCGGCGATGTCGGTCATCGGCGACCTGATCGTTCGTTTTGCTAAGAGCCACACCATGGCTGCCTTCTTTCAGGCTTTCCTGACAGTCCCCCCCATCCCATGCAATGGTTTGCACCGTCTTTTCGCTTCGCCCGCCCCTTCGGGGTGCAAGGGCTGTTTTGACCTGTCTCTCCGGACGCCATCAGGCCGCGATGGTCGCGGTCTCAAAAGCGAAAGGAAACGATCATGTCCAAATCATCTTCACCCAAATTCGATGTCCATCAGGAAATTACCAACCGCATATTCGATGCTCTCGAAAACGCTGGCGAGTTCCAGCTGCCCTGGATCGCCAACAAAGCGGCAAGCCTGGCTCGCCCCGTCAATATCGCATCGCGCAAGCCCTATAATGGCGTGAATATTTTGAGCCTCTGGGTGTCTGCCCAGGCATCTCACTATCCCTCGAATGTATGGGGCACGTACCGACAATGGCAAGATGCCGGTTGCCAGGTGCGCAAGGGTGAGAAATCCTCACTCGTCGTCTTCTACAAGACTTTCGATGTCGAAGAGATCAATGACCAGACCGGTCAGGCCGAACAAGCCGAACGCATGGTTCTACGCGCCAGCTGGGTCTTCAATGCGGCCCAGGTGGATGGCTTCCCTCTTGATCAGACCGATATCCCGGAACAGCCCTTGTTCGATCCAATCGCTCAGGCCGAAGCCTTCGTCAAAGCAACAGGTGCTGTCATCGAGGAAGGGGGCGACAAAGCCTGCTATGTCCCATCAGCTGACATCATCCGCATACCAGAGCGCCGCCGCTTCACCGGCACCGCGACCTCGACTGCCGGCGAAGGTTTTTACAGCACGCTATGCCATGAGCTGACCCATTGGTCAGGTGCGAACACCCGCCTTTCTCGCGATCTGTCCACCCGATTTGGCACTGAGGCCTATGCGATGGAAGAACTCGTCGCCGAACTGGGTGCAGCCTTCCTGTGCGGCGATCTTGGGCTGGTCCTTGAGCCGCGTCTCGATCATGCCCAATACATCAAGAACTGGTTGACCGTGCTGAAGTCCGACAAGAAGGCAGTCTTCACCGCAGCTTCGAAAGCCTCTGAAGCGAGCAACTGGCTGATGTCGCTGGCTTCTCATTATCGAGACAAAGAGGGTGCGGCGTGAGCCCCATCCTTTCACTCTTTACCGGTGACAACAGGCAAAGTCGCAACATACTTGTCGATGGTTTCGACAACATCCTTAAGCATTGGGAGGTTGGTCTTTTCGCTCCCCCATCGCTCCATGAATAGCGCGACAGTTTCCTGAGCCGTGTCGAGCACAAGCTTCTTGGGCAGGTTGGCTTTTGCGGATAGATGCGCCAGCTCGTCTGTTGTAAACCCGCTGAACTCCTTTGTCCGGCTGAAAGTCAGCGCGGATTTGTCATTTACGATATACGGGATCGTGGACACGAAGTCATAGGCCGGAGCGAGGCGGGCGCTGCGACGATCGGGATAAATGAGCGACCAGTTTTTTAGGTGCATGTCGCCATTGCCGATCAGGACATTGAACGTCAAGCGGCGAATGAATTCGGCGACATCATCCGGACCGGATTCCGAGGCGATCACCGATATCACATTTCGGTAACTGGCCTTCTTGTACTTATTCTCAGGGTAGACATTAAAGACCTGCGCGAAATCCTCGATATGTGTGGCGCTTCCATCCTCATTGCGATCGAAGCGTTCGATGACGAAGGCCTGTTGCCCGATCGTCTCAATCCCGTCCGGCAAATTTCCGATCGATCGCACATCGATCAGTCCGATCGCTGGCACGTTGATCCCGACCATCCTGGCAAGGCTCATCATCGAGAACTCGTTTTCCGGGACGTTGGCAAACTCGCGCGAGGGGAGTTTGACGATCCGATTGCCGCCGATGCCGCTTGTCGGAATGGTCAGGCCACCGCTGGCACTTTGTACGGCCGAGAATTTGAGCTGCACTCCCGCCAATGAAAACCGCATGGCATCTTCCGCAGCTTGCCTCGCTGCTTCGCCTTCCAAGACGTTGTGCGCTTCGTCCGGCCATTCTTCGCCGTCCGCTGGGTTGATAGTGATCGCGCCGGGCAGGTCCTGCCCGAGCACCCATAAGAGGAAGAACTCCCGATCAATATGGATATCAGCCTTCTCGGCCAGGTATCGGCGCAGATGCCCCTCCGGCAGGAGGTTCGAGAAGTATGGCATCAGCTTGATCTTGTATGGTCGAAAATCCGTGATCAGGTCGCCGAGGCTATCCTTAAACTGCAGGCCGAGGGTCGGTCTTTCTGGGTTCTCGACATAGGCATCGTTGAACGCAAAAAGCGTCTTTTCGGCTCCGACATAAGTGATGGTGCCGATTTCTTTGCCATAGAGGCGCACACTCAAGACGGAAACATCAGGCATCGTCATCCTCCTCATCTAACGAGTAGGCTGGACGGTTTGCATTCCTCTGTTCGCTCGTCGGCGCGAAATGAGCGATTTTGTTGCGGAGCGCCTTCATGCCGTTGGCTGCATCGAAGATGCCGTTCCACTGCTGTGTGAGATTGGCGCGTTCAATGGTGCGCCGAAGAGAGCGGAGACTGTCCAGGAACCGCGTATCGATCTGTAGGCGCTGGATGGACGCTATGGCTTTGCGCAGATCCTGCAGTTCTGGAAGTGCCGGCGCTTCGATCTGGAGTGTGCGGATTGCCTTTTGCAATCGCTGCATTTCCTTGTCGATTGCGGTTGATTGGATCACATTACGATCCGTCGTTTGGCGCATGATTGACTTGATCGCTGGCACAGCTTTGCGCGGGACCAGGGCGATCTCCAAGTCAAGTGCGTTGGCAATCGCGACGAGGCTCGACAGGCGTAGATCTACGTTATTGGTTTCGATCCGCGAGATCTGCGCCTGTGGAACGCCAGCCAGGCGGCTCAGTTCGCGTTGACTAAGCTGTTTGGCTTCCCTGGCTTCGCGTAGGCGGTCCGCGATTTCTTGGGATTCATATCTCATTGATGTTTATTGCTACATCGTAATCTATTTTTGATGTCGTTTTTGATATCAAGAATTGTGTAGCATAGCAATTGATATCTAAAAAGACATCAAAATGATTTTATGATGTTTATTTCGATATCAAAAGGGATGCGTTGGTAACTTCCTTCTCACCCGCATCTGAGCACGATACCCATAACTTCTGGTGCGTCCTCCGATACGAGGCCGCATCGAGGAAAGGTTGGCTTCGCTAACTGCAAAACGAACCTTCGAGCTAGGCAACTCTCTCAGAAATCCGGGAGGCTGTTAGGATTAGGGTCCAAATCCCCAGAGGCAGGGTCCACACCGATCGGTTGCCGTTATCAATCCCGCAAGATCTCACTCTATGCGCCTTGCCACTCAAGCCCGATACTGGCGTCGGCCCTGCACTCGGCGAGCCCAGCGTTCAACGAGCCAAACATTCCATAAGCCGAGCCCCAAACAGTCTCGCCACGCATGGATCATGCGGCCTAGTAAAAGTGAGTAACCCTGCAGAGCGATGAAGCCAGATGTCATCAAACCGTCCCGGCCACTATCTGACGCAAACCTCCTCCTCCTACATGTTTCAGATCAGGCTTCCGTCGACGCTTGACCCGCAGCGGCCGCTCATCCGGATTAGTCTTCGAACACGCAGGCTTGGAGAGGCGCGCTTGTTGATTATGGGATGGCCCGCCCTTCCGAGGACATCGAGTATGATGTCCTTCTCTTGAAGGGAAAGGAGCCGAGCCATGCATATTTCCATTTTG
>NZ_FTMQ01000019.1 GCF_900156055.1 Rhizobium sp. RU33A
GGTCAGGGCGGCTCGGACATTCTGCGTGGCGAGGACGGCGACGATGTGGTGTCGGGCGGTGACGGCAATGACGTCATCAATGCCGGGCTCGGCGATGACGAGGTGCATGCCGGCGGTGGCAACGACATGGTCTTCGGTGGGGCCGGTTCCGACCTGATCTTCGGCGATGCCGGCAATGACGTGATCGAGGGTGGAGCAGGCGACGACCGTGTCTGGGCGGGTGCCGGTGACGACACTGTCATTGCGACGCTGAATGACGGCAACGACGTCTATTACGGAGAAGACGGCACCGACACGCTGGACTACGCAGCGACCAGCGCCAACCTGACGGTGGATCTCGGCAATGGCTTCAACCAGCGCGGCTCGGTGAGCGGCGGGACGACGGGCTCCGATACCTTCTACGGCTTCGAGAACTTCATCGGCGGTTCCGGCCACGATGCGATCGTCGCCTCGTCTGCGGTCAACGTCATCGATGGCGGGCTCGGTGACGACGTCTTCAAGTTCACCTCGGCAGCCAATGCGAATGGCGACACGATCTACGGCTTCCAGACCGGCGACCGGATCGACTTCTCCGGCATGGGTGCGATGAAGCTCGAAGCCGGCCAGACCATCGATGCGATCGGCGACGTGACCATCACGCATGAGATGCGCGACGGCGAAGAGTTCACGGTGATCAGGGGCAATACGCAAGGGGACAATGCGGCAGACTTCGAACTCTCGCTGCAAGGCCGCCACAACCTGACGATCAACGACTTCCTCGGCGTATCCTGAGGACGACATGGCAGCACTGCCGGCCCGCCCGGGCCGGCAGACAGATGTTGAGTGGGGGAAGCCATGAACAAGCAGTCAAGCTACAAACTGTCCGGTATCGGCCTCGTGACGGGCTTCGTCTTCGGCCTTTCGGGCATCATCAACATTCTGGCGCTGACCGGCGCCTTCTACATGCTGCAGATCTACGACCGGGCCCTGACCAGCGGCAGCGTGCCGACCCTGATCTGGCTCTCGGTGATCGCCGTCGGCCTCTACCTGTTCCAGGGCCTGTTCGACATCCTCAGGTCCCAGATGCTGGTGCGTTTCGGTTCGAATGTCGATCGCCAGATCGCGCCGCTCGTGCACCGTGTGGTGATCGACATGCCGCGCTTCGGCTATTCCTCGGCGGAAGCTTCTGAGCGCGGCCGCGACGTCGATACGGTCCGCTCGTTCCTGTCGGGCGCGGGCCCGGTCGCTCTCTTCGACCTACCCTGGATCCCGGTTTACCTGGTCTTCGTATGGATGCTGCATCCGGTGCTCGGAATGATGACACTGGGCGGCGCGCTCTTCCTCGCATGCCTGACAATCGCGGCAGAGCTTCTCTCGCGCCGCCACGCCAAGGAGATGACGCGGGCCGCGATCCAGCGCAACAATGTCTCGGACAATCATGTCCGCAATGGCGACATCCTCCATTCGATGGGCATGACGGACCGCGCGATCGACCGCTTTGAAAGCGCCAATCGCCGTCATCTCGATACCCAGACCGCCACCTCCGACATCGCAGGCACCTTCGCCGGCATCTCCAAGGTCCTGCGCATGATGCTGCAGTCGGCGACCCTCGGCCTTGGGGCTTATCTGACGATCCAGGGCGAGATGTCGGCCGGTGCGATCATCGCTTCGTCGATCGTCACGGGCCGGGCGCTCGCCCCGGTCGACCAGGCGATCGCCCAGTGGAAGGGCGTGATCTCGGCCAGACGCTCCTGGTCGCGCATCAAGGACACGCTCGCCGTTCTCGACCGGCCGCCGACGCAGTTCGACCTGCCGGCGCCGAGCGAGGACCTTGTCGTCGAAGGCATGACGACGGTTGCCCCCACGACCGGCACCGTGCTTCTGAGCGACGTCTCCTTCAGGCTTTCGGCCGGTCAGGCCTTGGCGCTGATCGGTCCGTCCGGCGGCGGCAAGACCACGCTCGCACGCTCGCTGCTCGGCATCTGGCCGCTGCTGCGCGGTTCGGTCAGGCTCGACGGCGCCGATCTCAAGCAGTGGCCGACCAGCTTCTTCACCGAGAATGTCGGCTATCTCCCACAGGAAGTGGCCCTTCTCGACGGCACGGTCGCCGACAATATCGCCCGTTTCGATCCGGATGCCGATTCCAAGATGATTTTCCGGGCCGCACGCGCCGCCGGCATTCACGATCTGATCGTGCGGTTGCCGAACGGCTACCAGACCCAGATCGGACCGAGTGGCCAGTCGCTCTCGGCCGGCCAGCGGCAGCGCGTCGCGCTTGCCCGCGCGCTTTACGGCGATCCCTTCCTTGTCGTGCTCGACGAACCGAACTCCAACCTCGATGCCGAGGGCGAAGAGGCGCTGATGAAGGCGATCGTCAAGGTGCGCGAACGCGGCGGCATCGTCGTCATCGTCGCGCATCGCCCGAGCGTGCTCCAGGCCGTCGACATGGTCGGCGTGGTCCAGGGCGGCAAGCTCGTCTCCTTCGGTCCAAAGGAGGAGATCATCAAGGTGCCCGCCAACACCTCCGAGAAGAAGTCCTTGCGACCGGCAATGACCCTCTCGGTTGCAGCGGAGTGAGACCATGAGCCTCTCCACGATCGATCATGACGACAGTCTGAAGCTCGGCCATGGCGATGCCCAATCGGCCAAGGCGCCGGCGCGCAAGTTTGCTCTGCCCGACACGCCTGATCGCACGCTTTGGTCGCCGGGCATCTTCGCCGTGCTCTCCATGGGGCTCGGCGCCTATCTCGGGCGACTGCGCGAGATCGTCAATCCGGCGCCCAATGCACAAGCGCCGGACGAACGGAAGACCGTGGCTCTCGACGACGGCACGACAGCACCGGTTGAGGATGCGCCCGAGGCCGGGCTGGACATCGCTGCCTTCTGGCAGGAGATCCAGCGGGCTTATGAAGATGTTGTCGAGCAGATCGAACAACCACGCCGGCTCTACTCCTCGATCCGTTACAACGCCCAGGACTTTATGCTGGAAGGCGGTTATACCGACCGGCCCTTCCAGGGTGTGTCGATCGACGTCGCTGCCAACGGCTTCCGCTTCCTGGCGCCAAGCGTGGCCAAGCCGAAGTTCTCCGGCTTCAGCCTGCCCAGTGCTGCAAACGATACCCCGGCCGCTGGTCAGGCGGCAGACGGCAACAGAAACACGCCTGATGACGGCGGCCTGCCGATCGATACCTCGACCGGCGGGGGCTCCTCGAATGGAGGCACTTCCGGGAACCCGCCGGCGCTGACCAATCGGGGCCCCTTGTCCCGTGGACCGATCTATCTGGGAACGGGCCTCGTCAACCTGTCGATGCTCCTGATGTGGGCCGACCTTGCGCGCGCAGCCGTGGATCCGGACGGCGATCCGCTGACGATCTCCGCCATCCGTGCGACATCGGGCGAGATCCGCGCCTATGGCGACGATGCCTGGATCTATATCCCCGAACGCGACAGCCAAGGACTGGTGAACCTCACCTTTACCCTGAGCGACGGCAAGGCGTCGGTCCAGGGCCAGGGCTTTCTCGATCTGCGTGCACATGCCGACACCGAGATCACCGGAACCGATGGCGACGACATTCTCCTTGGCACGCCAGGCAAGGATCTGATCGATGCCGGCGCCGGCAACGACACGGTCTATGGGCGCGAATCCGACGACCTGATCCTCGGCGATGCGGGTGACGACGTGCTGATCGGTGGCGAAGGCCGCGATGTCATCCATGGTGGTGATGGCGATGACCGCATCTTCGGCGGCGATGGCGACGATGTTCTGTTCGGCGACGCCGGCAACGACATGCTGTTCGGCGAGGCCGGGCGCGACACACTGATGGGCGGCGACGGGCAGGATATTCTGTCCGGTGGTGACGGCGACGACCGGCTGTTCGGCGAGGCCGGAGATGATGTCCTGTCAGGAGACGCGGGCAACGACGTGCTGGACGGCGGAACTGGCCACGACACGCTTGCCGGTGGTGCCGGCGATGACGTCATGGTCGGCGATGACGGCAACGACGTGTTCGTCGCGGGTGTCCAGACCGTTCTGGAAGAGCGCAGTCTGACGCAGATGCCGATGGACGCGCCGACACCCGACATCGATGATGGCGACGACGTCATCCATGGTGGCGAAGGCCAGGATACCTATGACGCATCGTCGGCGACCATGACGGTCGGGATCGATCTCGAGGCGGGCGTCGCCATGGGCGAAGAGATCGGCCATGACCGCCTGACCTCCGTTGAGAATGCCGTCGGCGGGGCCGGCGACGACACGATCGCCGCAAGCTCTGCCGTCAACATTCTTTATGGCCGCGGCGGTCAGGACAGCTTCGTCTTCGGCTCGGTCGCTTCAATCAGCAATTATGGCGCGGGCCATGACGAGATCCGCGACTTCGACGTCGGCGACAAGGTGGATCTCTCCAAGCTGGAGCGGGAACTCGGCCGGCTCTACTTCGACGATGGCGAGAGCACGCTCGAGCTCGACCGCCACGATCACAAGACCCTGGTCAAACTCTACAAGAAGATGATCGACGACGACGATGCGGGCCATCAGGTGCTGCAGCTCGTGACGGACATCGACGGTGATCAGGACTACGAGATCGTCATCATCAGTGCGCACGACCTCGATGAAGACGACCTGATCCTGACGGCATTCCATCTCCCGGGCCAGGTCGAGGGCCTCGTGGCCTGATCTGAACCGCGTCATCGGCACCGCTTCGGGCCGAAACTGTAAACTGCGTAAGGGGACACACCATGACACAGCGCCTTGATGACAAGAACAGCCAAGTCTCGCTCTCCGGCAAGGGGCTGAAGGGACGCATGCTCGCAGCGACCATACTCGGGCTTGCCCTGACGGTCGGGATTGGCGGCTGGGCCGCCCAGGCGAAGCTCGCCGGCGCCGTGATCTCGCAGGGCGAACTCGTCGTCATCGGCGAGACCAAACAGGTCCAGCATGTCGATGGCGGCACGATCATCGAGATCCCGGTGAAGATAGGCTCTCTGGTCGACAAGGGCGACGTCGTCCTGCGCCTCGACGACACGCAGCTGCGCATCGAGCTCGGTATCGTCACATCGCAGGTCGCCCAGCTGAAGGCGATGCGGGCGCGCCTCGTTGCCGAGCGCGACGGTAAAAACGTCCTGTCCTTCGACGGCCTCGATCTCTCCCCGGACATCACGCGGGAGGAAAGCAAACTGTTTGCCGAGAACCGGGACATGCGGGCAAACCAGAAGCAGCAGATCGAAATGCAGATCTCGCAGCTGGGCAACCAGATCGACGGCTTGAGAGAACAGGAAAAGGCGAACCACTCCGAGAGCGAACTGCTTGCCGAAGAACTCGCCATGCAGGAAGGTCTTGTGCAGAAGGGCCTCGCCAAGGCCGCCGAACTGCGCGGGCTTCGCCGCCAGATGGTTCGCATCGAGGGCACGATCGGCGATCTTCTCGCCCGTGTTGCCGAAGCCGAAGGCCAGATCAGTGAACTCAAGGTCCGACTGATGTCGGTCGACCAGACCAGCCGCACGGAGCTGCAAAAGGAGATCGTCTCGGTCGAAGCCAGGCTCACCGAACTTGAGCAGCGCGCCCTTCAGCTCACCCACCGGCTCGATCGCACGGTGGTCAAGGCGCCGGAAAGCGGCACGATCTACGACCTGCAGGCGCATACCGTCGGCGGCGTTGTCGCACCGGGCCAGGTGATCATGGCCATCGTACCTGCCAACAGCGAACTCAACGTCCACGTCAAGGTCGCCCCCACCGACATCGATCGTGTCTTCGTGGGCCAGACCGCGCGCATGCGCTTCACCGCCTTCAATCGGCAGACCACGCCGGAAATCGTCGGCGCCGTTGACATGATCCCGGGTGCCACCATCGTCGACAAGGCAACAAACCTGCCCTTCTACAAGACCAGCGTCACCTTCTCCCCGAACGACCTCGGCGACCTCGCAACCAAACTCACACCCGGCATGCCCGTCGAAGTCTATATCGAAACCGAGGAACGAACCGTCATCTCATTCCTCGCGAAGCCATTCACAGACCAGATCACCAGGGCGTTTAGAGAAGAGTGAC
>NZ_FTMQ01000016.1 GCF_900156055.1 Rhizobium sp. RU33A
GCCGGAAACGGCGTGGTCATCGAATACAAGGCGACCGGCGGCGATCTTGCCGCCTCGCTCGACCAGCTCTCCGCCTCGCCCGGCCTCTCCTGGGTCAATGACCTGCGCAACGACCCTGCCCTTGCCGGCAAGGTCGACTGGCAGGCCGTCAATGCCGAGTTCCGCGAATGGGACTACAAGAGCCAGGGCCTGACCGAGGCCGGTGCCGCCCTGGTGACGCTGGTCGCCACCGCGCTGACAGCCGGAACCGGCATCACCGCCGCCATGTCCACCTCGCTGACCACCAGCCTGGGCGGCGGCGCGGCCATGAATGCGGCGCTGAATGCCGGGTTGCAGACCCTGATCAACAAGACCGCCGTCTCGCTGGTCAACAATCAGGGCGATCTCGGTGCCACGCTGAAGGAGCTCGGCTCGGCCGATACCCTGCGCAGCCTTGCGACCGCCATGGTGACGGCGGGTCTGACCACGCAGCTCCTGCATTCGGCAGGCCTCGGCGTCAAACTGCCCGACACCGCACCCTTTCCCGACCGACTGGTGCAGAGCATCCAGCAGGGCCTGATCCGGGCCACGGTCCGCGCTGGCGTCACCACCGCCATCGAAGGCGGCAAGCTCGATGACGCACTCGTCGCGGCACTCCGTCTCGAAGCCGCCTCCATTCTCGGCGAACATGTGGCCGAGACGATCGGGGCTGCATATCACGGCGGTGACATCGGCAAGCTGCCGCAGCTGATTGCCCATGCAGCACTCGGCTGCGCCACCGGAGCGCTCGCCTCCGGTGACTGCACCGGCGGTGCCGTCGGTGGGGTCGTGGGGGAGATCACCGCAAGCCTCGTCGAGGACAGCCTCAGGCATGCGCTCACCAAGGGCAATCTGACCCAGGCCGAAGCGCTGGTCATGGTGACCGAATGGCGCGCGCGGGGCGTCGAAGTTGCGCGTGTGGCCGCAGGCCTTGCCGCAGCCCTTGCCGGCGGCGATGTCAATACCGGCGCTGATGCCGGCGGCAATGCAGCCGAGAACAACGCCTTCTTCATCCCGGCGATCATCGTGATCATCAGCGCGGCCTATGCGACGGGCGTCGGTGACGGCGATCCGCTGGAAGGTCTGGCCGTCATCGGCCGCGGCGATGATCCGCTGAGCCAGGCCATGGCCACTGCGACAACGGAAGCCATCGAGTGGTCGGCGCGTCACTATCCGGATCAGACGATCGCGGTGCTGAGCGTACTGCAAGCCACCAACAATGCGATCGATGCGACCATCACCTACGTCGACGAGGCGACCGGCAAAGAGGTCTCCACCCGGTGGAACCGTCTTGACCAACGGACCCGTGATCAGCTGATTGGCGGCGGCAAGATCCTGCAGATCGCCCTGCCCGCAGCCTCCGTCAAGATGATCAAGGATCTGAAGGTCGCCCGCAATAGCGGGTCTGGGGTTGCAGATGGGGTGCCGGGTGGGCCGGGTGCAGGAGGAACAGTCTGGGACAATATCACCGCTACAGCAGCCGATATTCCCGGGACACGGATACCGGCAACATTTGAGGTGAAAACCGGCAGCCAGTCATTCTGGGTGAACGCAAATGCAACGGAGCACTTCGGGGAGTACTTGACGCGGCTGGGTGCTTCCAGCAATCCAATCACGTCGCAGGAAATGCTGCGAAGCTTTCAAAGCGCAGTTAGTGACATAGCAAAGGCTGGTCCGCCCAAACTCGGACAGCCATACAATGTTGGCGGTTGGGAAATTGTCTTCCGACAGAATCCCACTGATCGCTTGCCCGTCATTGTTCACGCGTTCCCAACGCAGGTAAGGTAAGAACTGTGCCAGAATTAACAGGTGAAAACATCAGCGTCTCACTGCGATTGGTTGAAACTGAGTTGGTCAGAATGCCTAGCTTTAGAGCCTCATTGGAAATTGCATTCCTTTATCCAACTGGAAAGATGACATACTCGTCCGATGGTTTGTGGTTTGGTATTGAAGACTGGGAAAGGCTGCTGATATCGCTGGAATCTGGCGATGCTCACTGCGAAGTTTCAGACTTAAGTTATGACGTAACGCTACGCTTTAGCGGCAATACACAAAGAATCAACGTTGTGATCAGACTGAGGCGGCGTATGGCCGGTGTCGGTGAGGGCGAACTGAACCTACATTTTGGTGAGAGCTATGAACTGAGGGAACGGGCACTGAGCTTTGCGAAATCAGTAAGACATCAATATGAAAACCTTCAATAAATCGCCCTTTCATCCACTCTCAGACACGCGATAGAGACCTCATCTTCATTTATGTGTTGGCTACATGGATTGCTGATTAGTGTACACTCCACCATCCTAGCCACGGCACCTATGGTCACCAATTATTGGAACAAACAATGACTGTCCTGCTGCCATGTCAATGCTGCGGATCGCTGACGATCTCAGAATACGGTGAGTACGAGATATGTCCGCTCTGTTGTTGGGAGGATGACCCTTTGCAATCAACTGATCCAGACTATGAAGGCGGGGCCAATTCCATAAGTCTGAAACAGGCCCGACTGAAATGGAAGAATAGGGAGATTCCCAGATGATTTAATGCCCCGAACAAGAGGCCGTCTTGGTCTCCATGGGCGCAGGAGTCTAGTCATGGGCCTCCTGTAGCTCAACATATCGAGAGCGCAACCGGGAGAGCATTACTACAAAGCAGCCGAGAACAACGCCTTCTTCGTCCCGGCGATCATTGTGATCATCAGCGCGCCTATGCGACGGGCGTCGGTGACGGCTCTATCGACGCAGGTGCTGTCGATGGCTGGCATCCCGGATGTGGCGGCCAATGCCGGTATCAGCCAGAACCTGATCAATGAGGCCCAGCGCAATCTGATCAAGGCCGCCATCCGCGCAGGCGTCGGCATGACGATTGGCGGGGAAGACCCGGGCCAGGCCCTGACATCGGCCCTGCGACTGGCGGCAGCCGATACGGTCGGTGCCGTTCTGGCCAACGAGATCGGCGATCTCGCCGCCTTCAATGGCCTTGAAGAAGGCAGCATCGAGAAGGTGGTGCTGCATGCCGCCGTCGGCTGCGCAGCGGCCACGATCGGCGCTGGCGAATGCATGGCGGGCGCCATCGGCTCCGGCCTTGCCGAACTGATCGGCAAGCCGCTCGCCGAAGCGATCCCCGACCCGGCCCGTCAGGCCGCCCTCCTCTCGCTGATTGCAGGGGCTGCCGGTGCCATCGCCGGAGGCTCGGCAGACGCGCTGAACGCCGCCGCAAGCCAGGCCGCCACCACCCACCAGAACAACTATCTCAACCATGCAGAGCTTGAAGCGGCACTCGCCAACCGAAAGGAGTTCGAAGCATGCATGGCTGCCGCCGAACCCTGCTCGGCGGAAAAGATCACGGCAATCCTGCAAAAGGATGCTGCCTTCGCAGCCATATCACAGGCCAATACCAGCAACCTCATGCAGATATGCTTGGTAGTACCCGCTTCGCAGGCCTGTGCTGCTCGTGTTGCTGATCTGAAGGGTTTCGCAGCAAGGCTCGAACAGGAGCTTGCGAACGGTCAGGCTCTTGCCGATCCGACAAACAGCGCAACAGCCTTCAGCGTGAAGCAGTCGATCTTCGACTACGATCTTCTGCTGGCACGCAGCCTGTCCAACTCAAACCAGCCGGCGGATCTGGCGATCCGCGATTTCGTGGTCGAGCTTTCAAAGACCGAAGGCAAGATCAATGCCTTCCTGAGTGCCGCAGGCGTGGTCGGCGGGGTGGGCGTATGTGCATCCGGCGCCGGCACCATGGCCTGCGCTGCCGGTGCACTTGGGGCGCTGGCCAGCGGCAACCACCTTTATGGCGATGCACAGCAGGCCATCACCGGCAATGAGGCCCGCACGGCACTCGTCCAGGCGCTGACCGCGCAGGGCCTAAACCCAGCCGATGCGGCAAAATACCAGGCCTATGTCGATGCTGGTGCCGTCGTCGTAACCCTCGGCATCGTCGGTGGCCAGGCCGTCTACCGCTTCACCGTCAACAGCACGAGGGTGAGTGCGGCTGATCGAGCGGCGCTGGCTTCACTCGAACAGAGAGGTGGGTTTGCTAACGGAGCGCCGGGTGGGGCAAATGCACCCAATACGGGAACGGTCGCCCATTACGGCCCCCTGAACCAAGGGCCACTGCCAAATGAGATTGCTAGAACGTTCCGAAGCGGGAGCTATCAAGAGTTGGTAACCGCCGAACCCACAACGCTTTACCGGGTTATCAGTGACAATGGTAATCCTTCAGGGGGATACTGGACGCGAATTCGACCTGATGGTCCCCTTCAGTCTGTTATCGACAGTGCGTTGGACCAGAATTGGGGCAACACAGCCACTCGCGTAATTCAGATGGAAGTGCCAGCAGGAACTCGCCTCTTTGAAGGTGTGGCCGCACCACAGCGTGGTTTAGTAGGCGGCGGGAATCAGATTTACTTCGACAGGATCCTGAATCCGGTCGATCCAAGCTGGATAAAGTGATGACTACCTGCAATTGGGAAGAAATTGATTCGTTTCGCTCTATGGGGGAATACCGACGCTTCTTGCGCTGGATCGAGGCACAGGTGGCAGACGGGACCTGCGAAGAGCTAAAGCAGCAAGAGGCCAGCGGGAGCGAATGGACCGACAGATGGTTTAAATGTATTGCGACCAACGAAGTCTGGAAGTTGTCTTGTCCTGACCCGGGGTATTTCCCGGGGTCTTGGGGACCATCACACATTAGGGAACTGCCGCTCCAATTCCCTCGTCCTTGATCTAACACCGCGCTGGATAGATCCGCAAGAAAAGCCGTTCATCTGCATCCACAGGAAGTTCCGTGAACCTGCGTGGATGAAAACCAGAGCTTCTCCCAGGACTTCAAGCGCGAGGAAGACCTGTTCTGGTGGAACGAGCGCGATCAGGGTCGCGTCGAAGAGACCATCCGCAATGTCGAGATCGAGGCCGGTGGCGGGCTGACCATCGATGCCGGAAACGGCGTGGTCATCGAATACAAGGCGACCGGCGGCGATCTTGCCGCCTCGCTCGACCAGCTCTCCGCCTCGCCCGGCCTCTCCTGGGTCAATGACCTGCGCAACGACCCTGCCCTTGCCGGCAAGGTCGACTGGCAGGCCGTCAATGCCGAGTTCCGCGAATGGGACTACAAGAGCCAGGGCCTGACCGAGGCCGGTGCCGCCCTGGTGACGCTGGTCGCCACCGCGCTGACAGCCGGAACCGGCGTCACCGCCGCCATGTCCGCCTCGCTGACCACCAGCCTGGGCGGTGGCGCGGCCATGAATGCGGCGCTGAATGCCGGCTTGCAGACCCTGATCAACAAGACCGCCGTCTCGCTGGTCAACAACCAGGGCGATCTCGGCGCCACGCTGAAGGAGCTTGGCTCGGCCGATACCCTGCGCAGCCTCGCCACGGCCATGGTGACGGCGGGTTTGACCACGCAGCTCCTGCAATCGGCGGGCCTCGGCGTCAAACTGCCCGCGACTGCCCCCTTTCCCGACCGTCTGGTGCAGAACATCCAGCAGGGCCTGATCCGGGCCACGGTCCGTGCCGGCGTGACGACTGCCATCGAAGGCGGCAAACTCGATGACGCGCTCGTCGCAGCACTCCGTCTCGAAGCCGCCTCCATTCTCGGCGAACATGCCGCCCAGACGATCGGGGCTGCCTATCGGGCCGGAGATGTCGACAGTGTCGGCCAACTCATTGCGCATGCAGCACTCGGCTGCGCCACCGGAGCGCTCGCCTCCGGCGACTGCGGGGCCGGTGCTGCCGGTGCCTTTGCGGGCGAACTTGCAGCGAAACTCCAGATCCAGAACTGGACTGAGAACAAGCTCAAACAATATGCCTCTCTGCAAGGCAAACCGCTCTCGGCAGCCGAAGCGAAGGCCTTGCAAGCCTCACTTCAGGCAGAGTTCCTGTCCTTCAAGCAGCAGGGTGTTGACATTGCAAGGCTCGCAGGCGGGCTGGCCGCAGCGCTGACGGGCGGTGATGTCTATACTGGCGCTGACGCCGGAGGCAATGCTGCGGCAAACAACTCCTGGACCGCAGCAGGTGCAGCTGCTGGCTGCGCAGTCGGTGCGCCTGCTGCGGGAGTGGGTTGCCCAGTCGCAGCGGCAGCCGGGGCTGCGGCTGGTGCCGCAGTGGATGTGGCGGTTATCATCCTTGGCGTCGCCGGACTGATCATTCTCAACCAAACGGCAAAGGACGCGCAGGCTGGAATCGGCCATAATGGCGGTCCGCCCTTGGACGACGAGACAAATGGAAGCAACGGAAGCCCGGATCCAAACGGTGACAAACCGAAGGTTCCGCCACAGGTGGCCGGGCTCGATATCGACTACGACAAGATCAGCACAGCCAAGCCAGACCAGCCCACGGCCCCACGCAATCTGCAGGAACAGGTTCTCTGGAACCAGGTGATCAGAGATCCTGCTGCGGGTGAGAAACTCGACTTAAACAACGATCCCCGGTTCCCCACATCGAACGGCTGGCAAAAGATGCAAGTTAATCACCGAACGCCTGATGGCCGCTCTATCACCATTCACTATCAGTACAACTCGGTTACTGGCAAAGCATACGATATAAAACTGACAAAGTGACGGATGGAAAATGAAGATTATCGATCTAGACGACCCTCTGAAGCGAGTTCTGGAAGTCTACGCCATGTACTGGGTCGACGGTATGCGCTCGCATCTCGTGATTCCCTACGAGGACTATCACGGTCTGCTGATTGTCCGCGAAAACAAATGCGAGATTGTTGACCCTTCTATCAACGGGTTCATTATCAAAAAGAACGATGCAAACCGAGATCTTCTCATTCATTGGGCAGCAGAAAAAGATGGCCTAATATATAAACTCATCGACCCTCCCGATGCAGAAGCCGTTGCAGAGCTTCATCGGCGTATTCGAGAGGACAAGCCGCCGTTCTGACAAGCGGGCAACCAATCGTGAACTCATGGTGTAAGGCCCCACCGCAAGGCCTATCACGGCGGCGACATCGGCAAGCTGCCGCAGCTGATTGCCCATGCAGCACTCGGCTGCGCCACCGGAGCGCTCGCCTCCGGTGACTGCACCGGCGGCGCTGTCGGCGGGGTCGTGGGGGAGATCACTGGCGATGCCGTCTCCGCGCTGATCGAACGGGATCTGAGGCAAGCCTTTGCCGCCGGGACACTGACCCGCGCCGAGGCCGAGCAGATGGTTCTCGACTGGCGTGCCAAGGGCGTCGAGCTGGCCCGTGTCACCGCTGGCCTTGCCGCAGCCCTTGCCCGCGGTGATGTCAATACCGGCGCTGATGCCGGCGGCAACGCAGCCGAGAACAATGCCTTCTGGGTGCCGATCATCGTCGTCATCGCCGTCGCACTGGAAGTCGGCGACAAGGTCCTGATGGCGTCTGATCCGGTCGATGTCGCCTTTGCGTTGAATGCCTGCAACAACGGCGACATGGCCGCCTGCAGCAGGACAGAGGAACTGGCCAAACAGACCGCCCTCGACGCCGGCATTGAGCTGACCATCGGCTCCGTCATCCCCGGCTCCAAGGCCGGCACAGACCTCATGCGCTGGCTGCGCAAGAACGCCGATGCCAATACGATCAAGGCGATTGACGGCGTGGCGGATGGCTACCTAGATCTGTCGCGGCCGACATCATCAACACCATCCAATACCATTCTGGGAGAGTTGGATGAGCTTGGACGACCAACTGGAGTGGTATCAACGATCAATCCTAGCTCCCTTGGCAGCGGAACACCTGCTAACCCAGGCATCCGCCCCCCAGGATTTGAAGGGGTAGGCTCCAATCATGCACGCGGTCACTTGCTGGCGAGAATGCTAGGTGAAGCAGGTGACGATGCTCGCAATCTGGTTACATTGTTCCAACGAAACGCAAACCACCCGAACATGTCATCATTTGAACGACAGGTTTACGCAGCGGTTCAAGGTGGTGAAACCGTCAATTTCAGAGCAATTCCGATCTATTCGGGTAACAATCCTATGCCCATAGGTGTAACTTGAACGGCTAGAGGGGCAAATGGATTCAATCTGGATGTATCGATTCCAAACATCAATGGACTACGGTAATGGATTTTGACCAAATCACAACGCTGATTGCCCCGCCAATTGATCCAATTGAAACAAGTGGCTCTAGTTGGACAGAAATTGAAAGAGAAATTGGGGCGTTTCTCCCAGCCGACTATAAAAAATTTGTTAGCACATATGGCACAGGTTCAATCGGAGATTTTCTATGGGTATTCAATCCTTTTTCAAAAAACAAAAACTTGAATTTGAATTCTTTTCGATATCTTCAGTCAAGTTACCAGAATTTGAAAGCGGATTTTCCGGAATTATACGACCGCCCTCCTTTTCCACTCCATGACTCTTTTTTTACATGGGCCCAAACAGATAATGGCGATAGTCTAATTTGGATTATTAAAAGCGAACCTCCCGAAACTTGGCAAGTTGGTATCCACAGCGCAGATCAGGCAGAAGAAGAATTGACGAGTCTTACATTTACGGGGTTCATGGTAAGGCTGCTTGAAAAGCAGCTTGCTTCACGAATTCTACCAAAGCAGTTTCTGCAAGCTGGAAAGAATTTTCTACCCTCTGCATAAGACGACCAGACGGGCCTGACTCGGGCCACCGTCCGTGCCGGCGTTACCACCGCCATCGAAGGCGGCAAGCTCGATGACGCGCTCGTCGCAGCACTCCGTCTCGAAGCCGCCGCTATTCTTGGCGAACACGTCGCTGAGACGATCGGGGCTGCCTATCACGGCGGCGACATCGGCAAGCTGCCGCAGCTGATTGCCCATGCAGCACTCGGCTGCGCCACCGGAGCGCTCGCCTCCGGTGACTGCACCGGCGGCGGTGTCGGCGGGGTCGTGGGGGAGATCACCGCAAGCCTCGTCGAGGACAGCCTCAGGCATGCGTTGACCAAGGGCAATCTGACCCAGGCCGAAGCGCTGGTCATGGTGACCGAATGGCGCGCGCGGGGCGTCGAAGTTGCGCGTGTGGCCGAAGGCCTTGCCGCAGCCCTTGCCGGTGGCGATGTCAATACCGGCGCTGATGCCGGCGGCAATGCAGCCGAGAACAACGCCTTCTTCATCCCGGCAATCATTGTGATCATCAGCGCGGCCTATGCGACGGGCGTCGGTGACGGCGATCCTTTGGAAGGTCTGGCCGTCATCGGTCGCGGCGATGATACGCTGAGCCAGGCCATGGCCACGGCGACAACGGAAATCATTGAGTTGTCGGCGCGTCACTATCCGGATCAGACGATCGCGGTGCTGAGCGTGTTGCAAGCCACCAACAATGCGATCGATGCGACCATCACCTATGTCGACGGGGCGACCGGCAAAGAGGTCTCCACCCGCTGGAACCGTCTTGACCAGCGGACCCGCGAGCAACTGATAGGCGGGGGCAAGATCCTGCAGATCGCCCTACCCGCAGCCTCCGTCAAGATGATCAAGGATCTGAAGGTCGCTCGCAATAGCGGGTCTGGGGTTGCAGATGGGGTGCCGGGTGGGGTAAATGTCGCAGCTAGTCCAATCGTACCTGGAGGGGGACTTCAAGCTCATGAAGCAGCAGGCGGACACCTTATCAGTCGACATGTTGGAAAATCGGATGCAGACCTTGGAGCACGTCTTAATGCTCAGCCAAACATTACAGCAGCATCCTCTTTCCCTGACCGTGCAACAGCTGAACGTGCAATTTCGTCTGCGCTTGATGACAACACTGCGAATATCTCCCAATTCCTGAACGGGACAGGAGGTCGGCTCGTCATCAACCACAATGTGGGTAGCACGATCGGAAATGTAATGTCGCGGGGGGGGGGGCACGACATCAGCGCCATCGTCAAACGTCCGCGTTGTTATTCAGCGCGACGCAAGCATGCCGACTGGCTATCGGATCATCACAGGGTTCCCAGTTCCATGACAGAGAGTTTTGTGAATCTCGAAAGATTGGTAGCCGGCTATTTTCATCAGGATTGGGATATCGAGGGAGCCAGCGATGCGGATGTTATCTTAGCTTTTCGTCGAGCGGAGGCTGCTGAACAGGTAGAAGCCACGATATCTGAGGTCAACCAAGTATTGCAACTTTGCGCGGGCGAGCCATTGAAAGCGGATGAGCTTTTGGCAGGCTTTGGGTGTGAATACTATTATCATGCTGATGACCTGACCGGCATTTCTTGGTTAGAGCGAGTCCGGTCCTTGCTCTCATCCCCGGATTTTCAGCCTCCTTCTGGCTGATATCTTTCGTTCGGACTGCGTAGAGGCATTCGCCTCCGGCTGATCCGCGACCAGATCTTCAATCAGACCGGCAGCCGCACGCTCGGTTCGGGGCTTGACCCACGCCAGCTAATGCAGGCGCTTTATGATGGCGGCGTCAACGCCCAGCAGTCGCTCGGATTGTCCTTCGGCATTGCGCTCTCGCCCTCGCAGATCGCAGCACTGACCCAGGACATCGTCTGGCTCGAAAAGCAGATCGTCCAGGGCCAGGAAGTTTT
>NZ_FTMQ01000013.1 GCF_900156055.1 Rhizobium sp. RU33A
GGCCTAGACATAGATCCTCACATTCAGAGAACTCGTATGTCCGGAATACCCTGCCCAGCATCAGCGACGCCAGATGGGGTCTCCTTGCCGCTTACGGATAACTGGCTCTCAAACCGCGTCTTCAAGTCCTCCGACGATGTTAGAGCGCTGCTGCTCTGCTTGGCTAACCTTACTGCATCGACGCGGAAGATTATGCCGATCGTCCGACACAATGGGCGCAGGAGACCTAATCAGTGACGCGTGATATTAGCTCTTTGGTTTCCGCCCAACTTTGAGGGGTTGAGCTGCTTGCTCATGAGCTGAGGGCACAAGCAAAAATTCCGAGATATCCACCGCCAAGGCGGAGGCGAGCCTGTCGAGCAGGTCAATCGAAACATTATGTCTTGAGCGCTCGAGGTCGCTGATGACGCTCCGGTCGACTGCCGCGTCGACAGCCAAACTTTCCTGCGTCAGGCCTTTGGCAATCCGCAAGTGTCTCAGATTCCAGGCTATGCGAGCGCGAGTGTCCATGAAGCATGGCCACCATCTTGCATTGCATTAATCCATCGGATATATACGACATAATGCGTTTTCTGATGCCCTCTGTCGCGTTATGCTCGTCAGTGCGGTTGGAGGCTTAGATGGAACTGCGCCAACTCTCCTACTTCGTAGCCGTCGCCGAGGAGCTTCACTTTGGCCGTGCTGCCATGCGGGTGAACATTGCGCAGCCGGCGCTGAGCACGCAGGTCCAAGCGCTGGAGAAGGGGCTTGGGGTTCAGCTCTTGACGCGCTCGACCCGCAAGGTTGAACTGACGCGGGCAGGGGAGGTGTTCTACGATCGCTGTGTCAGGATGCTGGGAGAACTGGACCTGTCTGCGGAGATGGCGCGGGCGGCAGGAGGCAGGACTATTCGGGAGATCAGGATTGGCACGATCTATCCGGCAACGACGGGGGTACTCCCGGCGTTCCTCGCTCGGATCGGTCGGAAGTTTCCCGATATCCGCCTGCATGTCTCGAATGGCTCAACTTCGGAGATCATCCGGCAACTGGAGTGCGGCAAGCTGAACCTCGGCTTTATCCGGCCTGTCGAGAACATCGGATCCTTACGCTTCTTCTCGATTGCCCATGAGCGTTATCTGCTGGCAGTGCCGATGGGAAACCCGCTTGCCTCGAGGCACGATGTGACGATCGAGGATCTAAAGGGTGAGAGGATCATCGCTTTCAAGCGGCAGAACCTGTCCTTCACCGAGCGCTATTTTGCAGAGACCTTCGACGAACACGGGCTGAATGACAATGTCGCCTATACCTGTGATGATACCTTCTCGCTGATCTCGCTCGTATCCTCAGGTCTCGGTGTCGGCTTTGCGCCGGAATGGACGGCAGATCTACCGGGCCGGGATGTCGTCTTGAAGAAGGTGACGGGCATAGACCTCAAGATCGGTCTTGGTGTTGCCTGGAGCAAGGATGATCCGACAGCTGCACGGGATGACATCATCGATATTGCCAGGACGCTGGGGCGGCCGGGCAGGTGAGGGGAGTGGGGTATGTCACTTCGTCGACGAGGCTCACTGCCCGTTCGTGCGGAACGCCATGGCCGGGTGAAGTCGGTCCCGCCTGACCCTTTGGGTCGCTTTGCTCAGGCTCCTGCGGCTTCCCTTTGTCCGGCCCTGACGTGGCGAGAATTCCCGCGTTCGCGCCCTGCGGTCGCCGCGATGCTGAACGCTCCGATGTTCTTCATTGTCTGTCCCGGATCTCGCGCAAGCGCGGCTTTGATCCGGGATGGGCAAGACGGTACCGCAGCCAGGCGGTTGCGACACCATTGAGCGCATCAGTATTGACCGCATCGGTGCAAAATTCCTATTTCTTCTCGCCCTGCAAGTCATGCTGTAATTCCATTGAAAACGCCTCCTCGACGTTGAAGACCATGTTGTGGGCGCTGGCAGACAGCAATTCGCTGCTTTTTGGCAGGTAGTCGGCGAATTGATGCGACGTTTCACTCTGACGGAGTGCGCAAATTACTTTGGGGCCGCTCGATAGGGCGCCAATTGAACAAGGGCTGCTTTGAGTCTTGTTTCTGTCGAGGATATGCACTCGCGACCGCATCGGAAAGTCAATACAGACACGCTAAGTTGTGACCGCATAGTTGACACCCCAAAGGCCATACATTAATTGCGGTGCTACAGGTACTCCTCAGCGGTTAGATGTCATGTGATTTCCGTTGGATATATAAATGCGTACCGGATCTGCTTAAGCGAAGATTAGATGACGACTGGACTTCGGCATTGCTATGGCTATAGACGTATTGCAGATTAATTCGGGCGATTTGATTGGGCGTAGATTCAACGGGTACGATCTGCATCCGCACCTGTTGTCACGTGGGATAAGGTCATCTCAACTCGTATATTGGAATAAGCAGTCGGATGCAGATTTCGTCTCTAAGGCGTTCGATTATCCCGGCAATCGCTACGTCACGCGCGGCTTTATGAAGCTAGAGCAGAAGCTCTCGATGCATGCACGCTTGCAACCGCATTCCTGGGCCCTGCCGCTACATAAGCGCTTTAGAGATGCTGATCTCACGCATCTTCACATAATTCATGACGGATGGCTGAGCCTTTCTGCCCTACCTTATCTTGCGCGGCGCAAGCCGACGGTGTGGACATGGCACGATCCGTGGCCAATGACTGGCCACTGCATCTATCCGCTTAGCTGCACGCGCTGGACCCAAGGCTGTGGATCCTGCCCCGACCTCACCTTGCCTTTTGCAATGCTCGAGGACAAGACTGCGGAGCAATATGCATGGAAGAAAAAGATTTACTCTAAAATGAAGGCCGAAATTATTGTCGCTTCAGAATGGATGCGAGCAATGGTTTCAAAATCTCCGATTGCCGAGGGCCTGAAAGTCAACGTCATTCCTTTTGGGCTTGATCTTGATCGCTACAAGCCTGCTGACAGGCAGTCCGCACGGGAACGCCTGGGCATTTTCCCTGGCCGCCCAGTTGTTTTCCTGCGCTCATCGTCCACCCCATACAAGGGGCTTGCAGAATTTGTTAAGGCGGTTGAGCGGCTTGCTCCAGATTTGCAGCTTTGCATTATCTCTCTTCAGGAAATAGGTCACTTTGACAAGTTCATCGGTAAGCACCAGATCATCGAGTTCGGTTGGTCTAATGATGAGGATCTGCTTCTTGACGCCTATGCTGCCTGCGATTTCTTCGCCATGCCCTCCAGAGCTGAGGCGTTTGGTCTGATGGCGATCGAGGCGATGGCGTGTGGCCGGCCGGTTCTCTCTTTTGACGGCACGTCCCTTCCAGGTATCACCTTTGCGCCGGATGCCGGCCTCAGTGTGCCGATGGGTGACATTCAAGCGTTGGCGCGCGCGATCGAATGGCTGGCTCGAAATCCTGAGGATTGCGAGCGTCGGGGTTCTCTCTCTCGCAGCCTTGCCGAGAAGCATTATGACATCCGCGAGCAGGCGAGGCTGACTGCGGACCTCTATGAGCGCGTTCTGTCGCAACATCAAAAGTCAGGACCGGTCACTTAACCGCCGGAGCACGCGCCCATGAAGATACTTCTTCTAACGGATATTCCGCCCTGTGATAACTTCACAGCTGGCTTAGTTCTCTCTGCAATGGTCCGATTGGTCCCGCGGGATGAGATCTGCATTTTTTCGGTCACCAATCCGGCGCTTGATATGCGCCTTGGCGCAGAGTTCGCAAACATTCCGATCGAGATGCATGCAAAGCCTAACGAGAACTGGTCGTGGCTACCCCGTCGCAGGTCCATGCGCGCGTTCTCCGCTGCGGCAGCCTTTGCAGGCGAGAAGTTCATCGAGACGGCCGTTATACCACGCCTGATCCAAAAAGCCGTCAGGTTTGGACGTGACCAGCACGTTGATCGTGTCTGGGCAGTGCTGCAGGGGCAAACAACGATCCGGATGGCTGAGGCAGTGGCACAAAAGCTTGGTGTGCCGCTTTACACCCATGTTTGGGACCCGTTCAGCTGGTGGGCAAAGGCGCACGGGATTGACCGGGTCCACACCCGACGTGTTCAAGCTCAGTTTGACCATGCAATTGCCGCCAGCCGAGGGGTTGCGACAGCCTCGGTGCCGATGGCGGAGCTGTATAAGCGACGGTTTGGTGTGCCTGCCATTCCCGTAATCGCGTCCCACCATAAGTCAATGGCGCAGCAGCCGGCCGTCGAGGCTTCCAGGGATAGGCCTCTGGTGATTGGCATGGCCGGTCAGTTCTATGCCGCCAATGAATGGCTTCAATTGCTACTTGCCCTGCGCTCAGCCGGCTGGCAGATCGCAGGGCGGCCGGTGCGGGCTGTGATCCTCGGGCCTCAGCAGCCGCCAGGCACACCCGATCCTCATGTGTCCTTCCTGGGGTGGAAATCTCAGAGGGATGCGGCATTTATCCTATCCCAATGTGACGTCCTTTATTGTCCTTATCCGTTCGACCCGGGCATGAAGGAGGTTTCCCAGTTTAGTTTCCCAAGTAAGTTGGTCCTATATCTATCGGCTGGTCGGCCCATTGTTTTTCATGGGCCTGATTATTCATCTCCTGCTGAGTATATCAGGAGTCACCATTGTGGTCTTGTCGCCACAACACTTGCCGCAAGTGCAATTTACAATGAACTTGAACGGCTTGTTTCCGATCCTGAGAATTACAGGAAAATGGCTGCGAACGCGCGGACAGCGTTTTTCGAAGATTTCACGCTCGAGTCCATGGATCGGGCCTTCAATACCTTCATCGGAGGCGAAATCCTTGAAGAGGGCGGCGAAGCCCGTCTCCATGATCACCAGAGGAAGAGTGAGCAGGCGGTCATCTATCACTCCGGGCTGACCAATAAGCAGCGGCGACTGACACTGCCTTGGCTCGGACGTCAGGTGCGGGGCTATATCTCGACCGGTCCGCGCAGATTGCTGCAGCGCTGCAAGCCGGTTGTGCGACGGATCGCACTCACCATCCCACGTCTGAATAGTCTTTACCGGGAAATTCATGGCCTATATGCCGAGAAGGCTGCCATGCTGGAGCAAATTGATCGTCTGGAAACCGAGAACGGCCAGCTGAAATCATTGCTTGGGTTGACGCTAAATGATCTCAACGACGTGGAAAAATCGGAAATTGACTTCCCGGCTACCGTAGCCTTGCCGTTCAATGTGTTTCCAAAGCTTGTAGGAGAGATGTATCCAGCAGGCAAAACGCTTGTTTTGGCAGATTTGTCCGGATTGCAGAAGCCGTTAGACTCAGATGTCGATGGGGGAATTTTAAATCCCGCAGGCCCCGGACTCGTTCACTATCTGCACCTGCCAGATGAGGGCGGTTCAAACATTAATTGGACCGATGAATGGCAGCACGCCGTGGAGCAGCTGCCCCGTAACTGTCTCAGTGAAAAGCTGCACCTTGTCATGGCCCACGGACTGGACCGTGTTGCAGTCGAGGGAAGCAGTGCGTTCCGCGTCGCTTTTGCCATAGAGCTGGCCCGTTTGGGATCGTGCCGCGCCATCATTGTCTCGGCTGATGATTGCACCAAATGCTCATGGTTGCAGGAGCATGGCCACCTCGACTATATCACGCTCCCCGTCCAGCAAGACTGAAATCCGGGATTTTGCGCGTGTTTTTGACCGAGACATTTGACACGGGAAAGGCTAATGAATCGGCATGACCATGCATAACGTGAATACGTTGCCGACATCCTCAGCAGCACTATCTAACATTTGGAAAAACCGCAATCTACTGAAGCAGTTGTGGATGCGTGACTTTTCAACCCGTTACAAGAACGGTGTGTTGGGTGTTGCCTGGGCATTGCTTAACCCTTTGATGATGCTCGCCCTCTATTCCTTCGTTTTTGTGTTCGTCTTTAAAATGCGCTGGGGATCAGGTCCGGACACAAAGGGCAATTTCGTAATTCTTCTATTCACAGGTCTTGTCGTTCACGGATTTTTCGCCGAGTTCATTACTCGTGCACCTCAACTTGTAACTGGTAATGCGTCCTATGTGAAGAAGGTCGTGTTTCCGCTTGAGCTTCTTCCTTTGATGCCGTTACTCAGTGCGCTTGTCAATTTTGTTATTGGCATGGCGTTGGTCTGCTTGTTGCTCGTTTATCTTCAGGGAAGCGTGCCGTTCACCATCGTTTTTCTTCCATTGGTCGTTGCGCCATATGCTTTGATGGTTCTTGGACTTAGTTATTTTTTTGCCGCGACCGGTGTTTTTGTGCGCGACCTCACGCATGTTGTTGGAATTGTTTCAACCATCGCGATGTTTGCCTCTCCCGTGCTGTTCCCGCTCGAAAACGTCCCGGAAGATTTTCGCATTTATCTATATGCGAATCCTTTGACCGTTATCGTCGAGCAGCTGCGGGACGTATCTATCCTCGGCAATGCGCCGGATTGGTGGAGCCTACTGATTTATACAGCTGCTGCTGCGGTCGTTTTTGCGATTGGGTTCTCGTGGTTTCAAGCTACGCGCAAGGGTTTCGCCGATGTCCTCTGAAGCGGTGATCGAAGCGAAAAACATCAGCAAGGTCTATCTGCTGTATAACAAGTCGGAAGATCGTCTGAAGCAGATGCTTGTCCCGCGTGTGAAACGGCTGCTAGCACCTGTGCTGGGCAAATTGATGCCTCGTCTGCGTCAGGACACCCCGCGGTTTCGTGAGTTCTGGGCGCTTCGGGATGTTTCCGTTAGCCTTATGCCAGGCGAGACGCTGGGGATCATCGGACAGAACGGATCTGGCAAGTCTACTCTGCTGCAGATTATCTGTGGCACCCTCTCGCCCTCCTCAGGCGCCGCTTACAGCCGCGGCCGTGTAGCTGCACTGCTTGAACTTGGAGCCGGGTTCAATCCTGACTTCACGGGCAGAGAAAACGTTTACCTCAATGCCGCCATCTATGGTCTATCAAGGGCCGAGATCGATCAGCGGATGGACGCAATCATTGAGTTTGCAGAGATCGGCGAGCACATCGATCAACCGGTAAAAACCTATTCGAGCGGCATGTTCGTGCGTCTCGCTTTCAGTGTTATTGCCAATGTTGATGCAGAAGTTCTCGTGATAGATGAGGCGCTCGCGGTCGGTGATGCCTACTTCCAGCAAAAGTGCATGCGTTTCCTGCGCAAATTCCAAGAGCGCGGCTCCATCTTCTTTGTAAGCCATGACACCGGCGCGATGATGAGCTTCTGCGATCGTGTTGTTTGGCTGCAGAACGGTACCGTTCGTGCGCAAGGCGATCCAAAACAGGTGTGTGAGGAGTATCTGGCCTTCCTCTATCAGAAGCATACAGGTGTTGAGCTAGACATCCCTTCGGCTGTTTCCTCCGCGGCTGCCGTTTCGACGGACGTTCAGCTGGAGACTGATGCTGACCTCGGAGGAATTGAGGCTGCCCGCACCGAATGGGGGCAGTCCGAGCTCCTGCCGCCGGCAAATGATCGTGGGTTTGGCGATATGGCCGCAGAGATTACGGGCTGTCAGCTGGTTGGTGAGCGTGGACAGATTTTGCAAGTCGTAACAGGAGGCGAGGCCTGCGAGATTGCGTGTAATTTCAAGGCAAACTTAGATGTCTCCTCCGTAATTGCTGGCTTTATAGTAAAAGATCGTCTTGGGCAGTACATTTTCGGAGAGAACACCTTTGAAGGGACGGCATATTCACCTGTGAATATGCACTCTCAAAGTGTTGGTGAAGCTCGCTTCAAGTTCGTGATGCCGACTTTGGCCCCAGGAACTTACACAGTCGTGTTGGCGATTGCGGGCGGAACTCTTGAAGATCATGTGCAACATCACTGGCTTCATGAGGCAATTGTCTTTCAGTCTCAATCAGACATAAACACAGGCGTCCTTCTAAAGATTCCGGTTGAATCAACGATAAAGGCAGCCTTGCCTTGACGGTGCCTAAGTTATGGTGAGTCTAATGCAGAAAGACCTCAATAGAATCAATGGAAACGATGACAAAGACACTTTATAATGACGTGCAGTCTCTCTTGGATGCAATCGACGAGATTGTTGTCGAGACTGATATTGCGCTCGACGTCGGTTGCGGCATCGTACCCATGAATTATTTCAGGCCTAAGCTGCATATTATGGTAGAGCCGTGGGAGGAATACTCAAATATTCTGAGGGAACGTCATTCAGACGACAAGAGCGTCCTCATACTGAGGTTAGGGGCTCTTGAAGCTCTTGGCGCCTTTCACGATAAGTCGATCGACAGTATCTTCCTATTGGACGTCATCGAACACCTGGACAAGGATGTCGGCTTCAAGGTCATTTCCGAACTCGAGCGAGTGGCCGCGCGTCAGGTTGTGATATTCACACCGCTAGGCTTTATGCCACAGCATGTGGAGGCAGGGGAGCCGGATGCTTGGGGTCTTTCTGGTGGGGAGATGCAGGAGCATAAGTCTGGTTGGTTGCCAGAAGATTTTGGCGACGGCTGGGAGTTTCATATATGCGAGACATATCACAGCAAGAATTTTCGCGGCGATCCTCTGGAAAAAGTATACGGAGCATTTTTTGCTGTCCGTAATGTGGAAGACACGAAATTTGTCGGCTCCCTGTCGCTTTCGGATATCAGACGCCCCCTGCCGTCTGAAATTGCCTTGTTGAAGCTACAAGATAGCATGGTCGAGTTGAAAAGTAGAAATGCGTTCCTCGAGGAACAGCAGGCAAAAGTCGGGGCTTCGATAACTGAGATCGAAACCGCGAGAACGCAGATTGAGGCCGAGAAGGCCAAGGTGCAGGCCGAGAAGGCAAGGGTCCAGGCCGAAAGTATGGAAGTAAAGGAAATTACGGGCACATGGGCATTTAAGATTGTCCGTAAACTTACGAGCGGTTTGAGACGATAACCGAGGCGGGATTGGTGCGCGCAGCAGTAACAACCGTTGTTCGTGATGCCAGTCACCTGGGCGGCGGCATGATGAGTGTCGCCAACTCTCTTCATGCAGGTCTACTGTCAGAAGGCGTGGCTGCTCATTTCGTCAGCGGCAATTCAATCACTAATGCCGCCGCGGGAATTCACGATGTGGGTTTCAGCGGGCAGAGGCTACGGCAATTGCCAGCCAGCGTGATGAACTCTGTCGTTCATATTCACGGGCTCTGGACACCTTTCGAGTACCGTGCATTTCGGGAAGCTCGCCGCCGTGGCGCAGCGATCGTTATGAGCCCTCATGGCACTCTTGAGCCTTGGGCGTTTGATCACAAGTGGGTCAAGAAGCGTACTGCATGGTGGCTCTACCAGAGGCGCACCATGCAAGCTGCGGACCTGCTCGTGGTCAACTCAGAACAGGAGTCAGCGCGCCTGAGGGAATTGGGACTGACACCGCCAATCGCGATTATTCCCAACGGCGTTGATCTTCAGGGGTTTTCTGCAGAGCTTGCCAACAAGAAGCGGGAAAGGACCATTCTTTTCTTCTCCCGCATTGACCCCAAGAAAGGCATTCCCGACCTTCTTGCGGCCTGGCAGTCTCTTTCTGATCATAAGGGCTACCGTTTGCATATCTGCGGCCACGGTGAAGCAGCGTATGTCGCAGGAATCCAGAAGCAGATCGAAAGCTTGGGATTGGCAAATGTTGTCCTTTTGCCTCCTGTCTTCGGACCTCGCCGATGGGATGTCTTTGCCAGTGCATCGGTTTATGTTTTGCCAAGTTATTCGGAGAACTTTGGTATCACCGTTGCAGAAGCACTCAGCGCCGGGCTTCCCGTGATTACAACAAGAGCGACGCCCTGGAGCAGCCTCCCCGGGGAGGGGGTGGGATGGATCATTGGCAATGATGTCGCAGAGCTTGCGTCAGCCCTGCGCGCGGCCATGGATGTTGAGCCAGTTGCCCTTTCGCGGATGCGCCTGAAGGCGATGGAATATGCCGGTCGACGGTTCGGCTGGGACGCCATTGCCCGTCAATACATTGAAACATACAACTGGATCGCAGCGCCGGAGACGGCCGCACCCTCGTGGGTCATTTCGGATTGAGCATGCGCATCTTAATCGTCACTCAATACTTCTGGCCAGAGTCCTTCATCATCAATGATGTGGCGCGCGCTCTGGCGGTCGAAGGCCACCAAGTGACGGTTGCAACCGGAAAGCCGAATTATCCGGAAGGCCGCATCGCACCGGGTTATTCCAGAAAAGGAACGCTAAGGGAGCTATATGCAGGTGGCATTGAGGTCTTGCGGGTTCCTTTGCGTCCGCGCGGCGATGCAGGAAGCGTTGGCCTTTCATTGAACTACTTGTCCTTCGTTCTCTCCGGGCTTTTGCATTTTCCCAGGATGATGCGCGGCAAGACATTTGATGTGGTCTTGTTTTACGGTCTCTCTCCCCTAACGTCGGCAATTCCAGCCGCATTTATGGCTTGGTGCAAAAAAGCTCATCTTGCCTATTGGGTGCAAGATATCTGGCCGGACAGTTTGGCTGTGACCGGCTTCGTCACCAACCGGTTCATTCTTTCAGCCGTCAGACAGCTTATGCGTATCCTCTATTGGTGTGCAGGAACAATCCTTGTACAATCGGAGGCATTGGCTCGGCCTGTGGCGGAATGTGCTGACCCACGCAAGATTGTATATTTGCCCAACCCGGCACCCGTCGAGCAGACGGAAGATGGGCCCCTTCCGGAACACCTATCCAAGATCTTCGATGACTGTTTTCCTGTTGTTTTCGCAGGTAATCTAGGGCGTGCCCAATCGCTTGAAACAATTGTTGAGGCCGCCCGTCTGTTGCAGCACGAGCCGCGCATCCGGTTCATCATCGCGGGTGCTGGCAGCGAAGCCCAATGGTTGAAGACCAAAGCCGCTAGCGCTGGTCTTGAAAACTTTGTCCTGGTCGGACATGTCGACCGGCTTTTGATGCCGGCCTTCTTCCGCCGCGCCAGCGCTTTGCTGGTTACACTCTCGAATGATCCTGGCATTAGCATGATCGTACCTAGCAAAGTTCAGGCCTACATGCAGGCGGGAAAGCCTATTATAGCTGCGCTTAATGGCGAAGGGGCCCGGATCATCAGGGAAGCAGGCTGTGGACTTGTCGTTGCCTCAGGGGATAGCCGCGGATTGGCGGAATCTATCTTGACCTTGTTCTCTTTGCCCGTCAGGAAGCAGGAGACGATGGGGTCGGCGGGAAAACGGTATTTTGAAAGCCATTTCCACGCCTCTGGCGTAGTCCATCGGCTGATTGCAATTCTTGAGAGCAGAATGGGAGTTCGGCAAAGTGAAAAATGAGAGAACGCTCATTCTGGGCGCAAGTGGAATGCTCGGAAGCGCAGTGCTGCGCGCGCTCCATGGCAGGGTGAATCAGACGGTTCTGGCAACTGTTCGAAATGCCTCATCCTTCAAGCATTTCACACTTGAACAACAGGCTGACATGATTGCCAATGTGGATGTCCTGGACAATGACGCGCTTGTGGCTCTGCTTAACCGTACAAAGCCTGACACCATTATTAATTGTGTCGGGTTGATCAAGCAGCAATCAGCGGCAAAAGATCCGCTGGTTGCGCTCCCGCTGAATGCTTTGTTCCCTCACAAGCTTGCCCGGCTGGCGGCACTTGCTGGTGCCCGTCTGGTGCACATCAGCACGGACTGTGTATTTTCCGGAGCAACAGGGGGCTACACAGAGGAAAGTAAGGCAGATGCTGAGGACCTTTATGGGGTGTCCAAGCACCTTGGTGAAGTGGTCGAGTACGAGAATGCCATTACACTTCGCACTTCGATCATCGGCCGAGAGTTGACGTCGGCTTATTCGCTGGTCGACTGGTTCTTAGCGCAAAACGGCGAGGTCAAGGGCTTCGACCGCGCAATCTTCTCGGGTTTGCCGACCTGTGAGCTGGCGGATGTGATCCGAGACTTTGTAATGCCCAACCCTTCGCTCAAGGGCCTCTATCACGTTTCTGCAAAGCCGATTTCGAAATACGCATTGTTGGAACTCATTGCGGCCGAGTATGGCAAGGACATCAGGATTGTGAGGGATGAGCAGTTTGTAATAGACCGATCGCTCGTATCCACCCGTTTCTCTCAGGCCAGTGGTTATGTGGCACCGACCTGGCCAGAACTCATCAAACGCATGCATGACGCCGATTTCCGCGGAGAAAAATAATATGTTCAATGACAAAACGCTTCTGATCACCGGCGGCACCGGCTCGTTTGGTAATGCCGTTCTTCGTCGTTTCCTTGACACAGATGTCCGTGAAATCCGTATCTTCAGCCGCGACGAGAAAAAGCAGGAGGATATGCGCATCGAGTTGAATAACCCGAAGCTCAAATTCTTCATCGGCGACGTGCGAAATTTCGATAGCATCCGCGATGCTATGACAGGCGTTGATTACGTATTCCATGCGGCGGCGCTAAAGCAGGTACCTTCCTGTGAGTTCTATCCAATGGAAGCGCTGCGTACGAATGTTCTGGGAACAGAGAACGTTATGAACGCCGCTGCAGACCGGGGCGTGAAGCGGGTTGTTTTTCTCAGCACCGACAAGGCTGTCTATCCGATCAACGCTATGGGGATTTCCAAGGCTATGGCGGAGAAGGTCGTGGTCGCGAAGTCACGGATGATGAACGGAGGACCTGTTCTTTGTGCCACGCGCTATGGCAACGTCATGGCGTCCCGCGGTTCGGTTATTCCGTTGTTCATCAAGCAGATCAAGTCTGGCCTGCCGCTGACGATCACCGACCCTACCATGACGCGCTTCCTGATGTCGCTGGAAGATTCCGTTGATCTCGTGATCCATGCCTATGAGAACGGGTCGCAGGGGGATATTTTTGTGCAGAAGGCACCGGCATCAACACTGGAAGACCTGGCTGTCGCACTTAAAGACCTCTTTAATGCCAGCAATCCGATCAAAATTATCGGAACGAGGCATGGTGAAAAGCTCTACGAATCTCTAGTTGCTCGCGAAGAGATGGCAAAGGCAGACGATCTGGGGCGTTATTACCGCATTCCTGCCGACAACAGAGACTTAAACTACAACAAGTTCTTCATCGAAGGCGAACAGAAAATCTCCGAAATTGACGATTATACATCTCATAACACAGAGAGGCTTGACGTTGAAGGCGTCAAGAAGCTGCTTCTGGCGCTCGATTACATCAAGGAAGAACTAGCGTCTTGATTAGTCTTGACGCTGATTAAAAATACAATGCAAGGCTAGCCCGCCGCGCTCAACATGAACAGAGCCGAGATGGGCTCAACTAGACCGATGTGCCATTTGGACATTGAGCCTAGTGTTATCCACCCTGAACGACAGGAAGTTAAATGCTGAAGGTTATGACCCTGGTCGGCACTCGGCCCGAACTCATCAAGATGAGCCGCGTCATCGCCGAGTTCGACGCGCACGTGAACCACGTTCTGGTTCATTCGGGTCAGAACTATGACTACGAGCTGAACCAGGTTTTTTTTGATGACCTGGGTATTCGAAAGCCTGACTATTTCCTTGGGGCGGCTGGTGAAACTGCTGCCAAAACAATCGCGGACGTAATCGCCAAAGCGGATGAGGTGTTCGAAAAGGAACAGCCGGATGCTCTAATGCTCTATGGTGACACGAATACCTGCCTCGCCGTGATTGCTGCAAAACGTCGGAAGATTCCGGTGTTCCATATGGAGGCGGGTAATCGCTGCTTCGATCAGCGTGTTCCCGAAGAACTGAACCGAAAGGTCTTGGATCACCTGAGCGATATCAACCTCGTCCTTACCGAGCATGCGCGCCGATATCTACTTGCGGAAGGCGTCAGACCCGAGACGATTATCAAGAGCGGCTCGCACATGCAGGAAGTGCTGTCGTATTACATGCCAAAGATAGTTGAATCTGACGTGCTGACCCGTATGCAGCTGGAAAAGAGCAAATACTTCATCGTCAGTATCCATCGTGAGGAGAATGTTGATACACGGGAGAATCTGTGGAATCTCGTAAAGACGCTTCAGGCGCTGGCCGACCGTTATGGGCTACCGGTCCTGATTTCGACACACCCGCGTACCCGTAAACGTCTCGATGCACTTGGCGAGACTATTGAACATCCTCTACTGCACTTCATGAAGCCTTTCGGCTTCATCGACTATATCAAGCTTCAGATGTCAGCATTCTGCGTTCTGTCAGATAGCGGCACAATCACCGAGGAAGCTTCATTGCTTAATCTCCCCGCAATCACACTTCGTAATGCGCATGAACGGCCTGAAGGCATGGATGTTGGGACGCTGGTGATGAGTGGTTTGCGTAGTGAACGCGTTCTGGAGGCGGTCGCAGTTGTGACAGCGCAGCAAAACAACATGCACCGCACATTCCGTCCTGTGGAGGACTACGAAGCCGGGCCGGTTTCGAAACAAATATTGCGCGTTGTGTTGAGCTATGTTGATTATATCAACAGGACCGTCTGGCGAAAAGACTACGGCTAAGAACCGTTGAAGGGGACAATTAATTTAGGCTTCACACTGCAGTGAAAATGACGAAACACACAGGCCGCTTACTGGCACTAGATTTCATTCGGGCGTCTGCAGTGCTGATGGTCATTGTTCTCCATTCGGCGTCTGGAGCACTTTACCAGATCCAATCTATTCCCCCAGCTGTATGGGCCATGCATAATGGTATAGATTCAGCTGTCCGGATCTGTGTTCCGCTTTTCTTCATGATCAGCGGCTATCTCCTTCTTGAGCCAGCGTCAGCGCGTGAAGGGAACCCGCTTCGCGAAGTTTGTCGACGTCTATCGAAGATCCTCGTCCCGTTGTTTTTCTGGAGCCTTTTGTATCAATTCTATGTAACCTACAATGCCGGAGGCATGTTCGATTATCTGTTTATCCTTAAATTTTTTAAAAGTATTTTTCAAGGGGCCGTAGTTTACCATCTGTGGTTTCTTTATGAGATGGCGATCGTTTACCTTCTTGTGCCAGTTTTGCGCCCACTTGTAAGGGAAAATGATGTGCCTGCAGTTTATTTTTGCAGTCTTTGGCTTTTTCTTTCTTCGTTACAATTTTTGGCTTTCGTGTTAGAGTGGAACTATCCTTTCAGTGGGCATATAAACCTTGGCAATTTGGGCTTCTTTGTCGCGGGGTATCTTGTTAGAAGACGGCTTTATAACCCGCGAGCCAAAACGCTGATTACTGCCGCTCTGTGCTATGTGGCGGCCGCCTTTTTAACTGCATTGTGGACATCGCAAGCCAGCTACAGTGCAGCGCGTTATGTAGAGTTTTTCCACGTATATAGCACCCCAAATGTCGCCATTATGAGCATTTCTGCTTTTGTATTGCTTATGCGCATCGGGCAAGAAATTGAAAATTCAAGTTTTGTTATTTTGAAACAACTGATTAAAAGTGTTTCTGCTTGCAGTTTTGGGATATATTTTGTCCATGTTTTGGTTCTGGAGAGGATGAACTATAATATACTTGGGAAAGCTGCAGCCACGTCGTATGGCGCGGCTGTGAATATCGGCTTGACTGTATTGGTTTGTTTTCTGGTCTGCTGGGCGATTGTCTGGTGTCTGCGCCTTTTCAAGTTTACAAAATGGATGGCACCTTGACCGTAGCGCAAGGTTGACTAATTCTGCACATCTGAGGTTTTTGCAGCGTAGCGGGTGACATAATGTCAACTGGTTTGCCGAAAACCGTACGACAGATTTTGCCATTCGCGCGTGATAAGCTAGGGTTTGTATCGGCGACACTATCTTGGCAGAACGATTTATGCTTCAACGATGGGCAGGCGTTCTACGATCCAACCTATATGCTCTCGAGTGTGCGTTGCTTCAGGAAACGCCCATATAGCTCCGCGGAGCAGCACTACGGCAAGTGCCAGCGTTGCAATTACCCTCCAAGGCTTCATGTTCAGCTCCTGTCATTTGGACCATAGGGATAAAGTCGATAATCGCCGAACATGGTAAAGTTGAGGTTAATTCAGGATGATCTATAATGGTCTCCTGTGACTGTTCTGCTTAGGCCATCAATAACGCTGAACGGAGGCTCCCATCCTAGCTTCTGTGTGGTCTCACTCAGGTCGACTTCGAGGTTTTTCGTCAAACGCCGTACGGCCTGCTCTCGCATGAGCGTCTTTCCTGCATAATCGGTTGCGGCTAACGGCATCGGTATGGAACGTAGAGTTCTCCCATAGACTATGATGAGCTGGCTCAGGATTTCGTGGGTCGACAAGGCTTCCTTGTCGCTTGCCAGGAACAGCCGATTGGCGGCGTTGGGGTGGTGGATGGTCACGCGTAGGAGATCGGTCAGATTATCGATGAAGATCATCGACTGTTTGTTGTTGACCTTGGGAAAGACGGATGGGAGGCCGCTCTTTGCCCATTTCATCAACAGTCTCAAGTTGCCGCCGACGTCCGGGCCATAGACCAGAGGGGGGCCGCACGATGGTCACTTCCATGCCAGTAGATTTGCTGAGTTCGAACAGTTCTCGTTCGGCCTCAAACTTCGAAATCGCATAGGGAATGTGAGGGTTTGGCACCGAGACCTAGGTACAGGGCTGCCCGCCTTCCGTCCGCTCGCCAGTCGCCTTGATCGTGCCGACAAATATGAAGCGGCCTAGGCCGGACACTGCTGCTTGTCGCGCGAGGTTCAGCGTCGAATGGTAATTTGCTTCCCGAAAAGCTGTCACTGGATCTAATGCAGTCTCCTTCATCACATGCACTCTTGCAGCCAAGTGAATGATACAGTCCACGCCCTTAGGTGCTGAGACCAGTCAGTATCCGGGCCATAGGAACTTACAGCCTCCGTATCTGGGCGTTCCTCACGAGAAATCGCTCGCACATTCAGTGCGTTGCGGCGTAACGTTTGAACCAGGTTTGAGCCACAAAGCCGGAATACCCCGTCACCATGATCGAGCTCATGGCTGAACATCCACGGTGGTCGATGTCCTGGCGAAGGTCGGTCCTGTCAGTTTACTTTCTGAGTCGATGACTGAAAAAAGGATCTCTCTCGCTGCATTCTCGTCCTCACGCTCCACTGCTTGCGAAAGGCGCTTGAGCGCTGATGGCAGGTCATAATGTCCGATCGCAGACGCATCGGCTCGCAAGATTTTTGGATGCTTGGTTTCCTTCGCATTCTGTCGGTCGTAAAATAGCTCTTCGAACTGTTTTTCGCCGGGGCGCTTGCCGACAACCTCGATCCCGATGCCGGGATCCTCTGTTCCTGGTCGGCGGATATTGAAGCCAGCAAGCCTAATCATATTCTCGGCCAGGTCGCCGATCCTGATCGGTTCGCCCATATCGAGCAGGAAGACGTCGCCGCCAGACGACAAGGCTCCGGCCTGGACAATCAGCTCTGCCGCCTCCGGTATGGACATGAAATAGCGGGTCATATCCGGGTCGGTAACCGTGATCGGTCCACCTTTGGCTATCTGCTGCTTGAACAGCGGTACGACAGAGCCGTTCGAGCCGATGACATTGCCAAAGCGCACGGCACAGAAGGTCTGACCACCCACTTTGTTCTCTGTCTCTGTCGACATGTGTCTGACGATCAACTCGGCCCAGCGCTTCGTCGCACCCATCACATTGGTCGGGCGGACGGCCTTGTCGGATGATATGAGAACGAAGCTTTCCACGTTTGCGCAGGCAGCAGCTTTGGCAACTGTCAGGGTGCCAAACACATTATTGCGGATGCCCTCCAGTGTATTCGCCTCGAGCAGGGGCACGTGCTTATGAGCCGCTGCATGGTAGACGACGCTCACGCTGTGCGACGAAATTGCTCTTTTCACCAGACGTTCATCTGTCACGGAGCCAAGGATCGGAACAATCTGGCAGCCCGTTTTTTGGGAAAGCTCCTGCTCGATCGAATAGAGAGCGAACTCGTTTGCTTCGAGAAGCACAAGCTTTTCCGGTTTCCAGCCTGATATCAGGCGGCATAGCTCTGATCCAATCGAGCCGCCCGCACCGGTGACCATCACTGTTTTATGCGTAACTGCGTTTGCAAGGAGTTCTCTGTCCGGTGGTACGAAAGATCTGCCGAGCAATTCGTCAATCTCGATTTCTCTGATCTGATTGACGATATAGCGACCGTCAACGATGTCGGACAAGTCCGGGATGCTTCGAACCTTGACGCCAAGGCCCGTGACCCGGGAAACGATCGAGTGTCGTGTTTCCTGCGAAAGCGACGAGAGGTTTAAGACAATCTCGCGGATGCCGTATCGCTTGATAAGGCTTGGCAGCTGATGCCCGGGGAATACGCGGTAGCCTGCAACATCGCGCCCATGGTTTGCCGCATCGTCGTCAACCAAACCCATGACATAGCGGTTGCCATGGCCTTTAAGGGCGCGAGCCAGCAAGGCTGCCGACGGCCCGGTGCCATAGATCAAGATTGGTTCTTCGTCACGCCGCATGCCCGTCCCGACATTCAAGATCCATTTTGCAGCGAAGCGGGAACTGCCGATGATGATTGTTCCAAGCATGAAGTAGAGAAGCGGCACAGAACGCGGAACGATGCCTTGGCCTGCCATTTCAAGGAGAAAGACGACAATGACCCAACTCATCGTGGCAATCGCCATCGCCATGATGATCGTCCAGATGGCAGCCTCCGGCAAATAGCGGATGACCGACCGATAGAGGCCAAGACGAACAAAAATAGGGATAGCCACGACTGGCGCGAAAAACGCTAGAAGAAGTCTTTCGGATGTAAGCGCAGGGGTCCATTCAGACAAGCGAAGCGCGTAAGCTCCCCAAAGGGCGACCAGAAGCAAAATCATGTCGAGAGACACAAGAAAGACGCGTTTCCAGCTGCGTGGGGTTCGGACAATCCTGTCTCTCAACGCACGAACGAGTGGATGTTCCGGCAGGTGAATTTTCCGCATGTCTTTTTACTACTTCCAAGGAGAAGGCTTTTCAGTGAGAGACACCTTTAAAGCCTAGAACCTTAACACTTGTCAGGGCGATAATCTTTAGATCAAACAGAAAGCTGGATCTACGCATATAGTCCACGTCATACGCAACTTTCTCTGGTATCGCGAGTTCGTCGCGACCATTCACCTGTGCCCATCCGGTGAGCCCAGGCAAAAGCTGGTGCACACCTTGAAGCGTTCGTGCGGCAATGAGGTCGTCCTGGTTGAAGAGTGCAGGCCGCGGGCCGACAAGGCTCATTTCTCCGATGAGAACGCACCATAACTGAGGCAGCTCGTCCAAACTTGTCTTGCGTAGAAAGCCGCCGATCGGGGTCAGATGACGAGATGGGTCATGCAGCAAGTGCGTTGCAACGACTGGCGTGTTGGTCCGCATGGTTCGGAACTTTGGCATCAGGAAAAGTTCGTTATCTCTCCCCACTCTTTTCGACCAATACAGTGCTGGGCCGCGAGAGGTTACTCGCACAGCAACGGCTATCACAACCATTGGCACTGAGAACACGAGTAGCGCTGCAATTGAGGCCAGCATGTCAATAATTCGCTTTGCAGTCATATTAGGTCCGATCGTACCGAGGCTCCTATCCAGGGTCCAACTCTGTGCTACTCCACCGTGACGGACTTGGCCAAGTTGCGCGGCTGGTCGACGTCCGTGCCCATGAAGACAGCCGTATGATATGCGAGAAGCTGGATCGGGATGGAATACACCATCGGCGAAATGATCTCGGCGACGACGGGCAGCACGATGGTTGCCATGGTCTCAAGCTTCGAGGCGGCAGCGCCCTTCTCGTCGGTGATGAAGATGATCTTGCCGCCGCGGGCGGCCACCTCCTGCATGTTCGACACGGTCTTCTCGAAGAAGCGGTCGAAGG
>NZ_FTMQ01000010.1 GCF_900156055.1 Rhizobium sp. RU33A
AAAACTTCCTGGCCCTGGACGATCTGCTTTTCGAGCCAGACGATGTCCTGGGTCAGTGCTGCGATCTGCGAGGGCGAGAGCGCAATGCCGAAGGAAAGCCCGAGCGACTGCTGGGCGTTGACGCCGCCATCATAAAGCGCCTGCATCAGTTGGCGTGGGTCAAGCCCCGAACCGAGCGTGCGGCTGCCGGTCTGATTGAAGATCTGGTCGCGGATCAGCCGGTATTCGACGTAGGCGTCGCCGAGCCGCTTCAGGGGCAGGTTGGGGTCATAACCGCCGATGAGCTTAAGGAAATAGTCCGAACCGAGGAATTTCGAGGGATCGATGAAGTCGCTGCGGGTCTCGATGAGGAAGGGCATGTTCGGCGCCGTTGCCGGCCGGAACAGGGCCTGGCGTCCGAGCAGTCCGTCGATGCTGACATTCAACGCGGTGAGGTCTGCAAGGGTCTGGACCGCCGAGGCGGATGCGATGTCGGCAGGCGTCAGCGCGCGGCTTCCCGAGGAGAGGCCAATCTGGGCGGCCTGGGCACGCACGGCATTGTTTGTCAGATAACCGGTGACATTGGCATTGAGTGCGCCACCGGCCTGGATGGTGCCGAACACGCTGTCATAGGTGCGTGACGATGTGCTCGAGTCCGTCGTGGTCCAGTAGCGGGTATCGCGGTCGATGCAGACACCGAAGACCCTACGGGCGCAGTAGCGCTCTGAATGCTGGGTCACCGCCGTGGTGTCGACCGTCTCGATCAGGTCGCGGCCCTCGTTGAGGATGGAGGTCGCGAGGATGTCGATGTCACCATTTGCGGCGATCTGGCTGTAGCTGTTGGTCAGAGCACCCGTATCGATCTTGATATCGCCGCCTGCGAGTATCTGTGCTGCCGGACCATTGGCCGATGCGGTCTCGCGCCGCGTCACGACAGTGGTCGTTGTGGCGCCTGAGGTGGTTGTGTTTGAGGTGGTATCAACCGTGGCGGCAAGGCCCTCCCGGCGATTGGTGAGCGAGGCGACGTCGAGCACCATATTGCCGGCAATGGCTTCGATTGTGCCGGAGCGGTTGTCGAGGGCGCCGGCACGCGTGCCGGTGAGGCCTTCGATGACGAGATCCGTCTCGGCGAGCATGTCACCGTTGATGTTGGTGACACTGCCGTCGAGCTTGTAGGTGGATGAGGTGCCGGAATAGAGGAGGCCGGTATTGGTAAGATGGCCGGTCAATTGCGCAACGAGCTCTCCCCGCGCGGAGCCGACGGCGCCCGCATTGGTCAACGACGCAGCCTTCAGCGTCAGCGCGCTTCCACCAATGACGACGCCGCCGGCCTGGACCGTCAGGGCACCTGCGGCGACTGCGTTGCGGGCCTGCAGGCTGAGTGCACCTTCCGAGACGATACGGCCGGATGTGATGACATTGCCATCGACATCGAGCTTGATCTGTTCCTCGGCAGAGATTGTGCCGGTATTCTCCAGGTTGCCGGAAAGGCTCAAGACGACATCGTGATCATGGGCTGTGAGCGCACCGAGGTTCACAAGGTTTGCGGCCCCAATGCCCGCCGAGCCGGCATTGATGGTGCCGCTATTGGTCACTGTTCCGCTGGACGCCTGCAGGGTCAGTGCATCTTCAACCGAGATGTTGCCGGAATTGCTGAACTCCGTGCCGGCGAGGATGGTGGCGGATGTCGCGCTGGACAGGGTTCCGCCATTCGACAAAACGTGTTGGATGGTCACGTCCAGCGCGTCGCCCTGGGCGCCGATGGAGCCCGTATTGGCAAGCGAACCCGCCGACAAGGTCACGCCAGCATTGGCGACCACCAGACCCGTGCCGGTGTTCTGCAGCTGAGCTGCCGCCGAGAGCGTCGCCTTGTCTTTGGACAGGATCCTGCCCGAATTGACCAGATCGGCCGCCGATACGAGTGTCGTGCCTGCGTCGCCTGCAACACTGCCGGCCTGGTTCAGATCGCCGGAGAGCGTCTCGACGCGGGCCGTGGACATGGCAGCAAGGCTGGCACTCGAAGTGAGACTTGCGGCTTCGACGAGCAATCCGCCACCGGCTAGATAGGTTCCTGACGTCAGTGTCAGTAGGGCGCCGCCCTTGATGCTGAGATTGCCGCCCGCCTTGATCCGGCCATTCGGCGCATCGATGCGTGCGGCCTCGATCTCGATTGCGGAGAGAGAGCGCAGACTGTCCCTGACGCTGTCCTGGCCGCGCGAGAGATCGATCGTTCCCGCCCTGATCGACAACAAGGCACCCGCGGCAATCTGGCCCCTGCCGGCATGGAGTGTCGATGCGTCGATGCTGATCTTGCCCGCCGCCACCTGTTGCCCAGCTGTGTCGGCTCCGGAGGCGACCAGCGCGTCGGCACCAAGTTTCACCGTCTGCGCCTTGAGGCTGGCATCACCCCGGGTGACGACCATAGCCTGGTCAGCGAGTTCGACAGCTGTCAAACCCTCCAACAGGATGGCGTCGTCAGAGAACAATGTGCTTCCGACCTGCACCGCCTGATTGACCGAACGGGCTGATATCGTTCCCCTGGCCTGCGCCTTGCCGAGGGTCAGCTTGCCATCAGCACTCAGCGTCATGGCGCCGGCATTGGCCGCCATCTGGCCGGCCATGTTGACGCCGGCGCCCCTGTCGGTGGAGATGATCTTGATGCTGCCCGCATACATGCCGCCCATCAGGGAGGAGTCGATCGCGATGGCCGGCTCTTCGCCATCCGAGGGCAGGGGCGTGATCAGCCCGCTCTGATAGGCATAGGAATTGGCGCCGGCGACGAGATTGAGGGCGTTGCCAGCCCTCACCGGACCATCAATCGCAATCTTGCGGGAAACGATATCGAAGACGTTTACCGAACCGAGATCGGCACCGCCAGCCCCGATGCGGACATCGCCGCCCTGAACGCGAAGGCCGGAGAGTGACCCGTCGGCCCCGAATTCGGGTGAGCCGGTGGAAAGCGTCACGCGCGGCGAATTGATGAAACCGCAGCCGTCGCAGGTCAGTCCGTTGGGATTGGCGATGATGACGTTTGCTGCAGTACCGTGTACCTCGACCGCGCCCTGCAGAACCGAGCGATTGCCGCCGGTCACCTCGTTGAGAATGACGCTGGCAGGCCCGGAATTGCGGAGATTGGTATTGCCCTGCACCAGGCCGCCAAGCTGGGAGCGGGCCAGATCCTGTGCGGAGTTGTTCAGGATCACGCCTGGTGTCCCGACGTTGAATTCGCCGTATTTGTTATGCGACAAGCCACTCGCATTCGGAGTGACAATGTTGACCAGCGGCACACCGTTTGCGGCCGCACCGATCAGCGGCTGGTTGGCAGTGCTTGCCGTCTGATCCGCCCTGATTTCCTGCGCCTTGACCAGAAGCGGCTGCAACGTGATGACCACGCTCATGGTCACCGCGAGGGATTTGCGGCCGAGAGCCCCGAGGTCAATTCGGTTGATATGGAACGGTACGGAAAATGTCTGTCCGGAAATCAACTTCATATCCGATAGCCTCTTAAAAAAAACCGATAGACTTTCAATGGCTTGCGCCAGTCAAGAAGAAACCCTAGGCGGGTTCAATGTTCAGCGAGCGGGCAATACGTTCTTGCGAATCCTATCGGCGCAGGCGCGTGCGATCCCGCTCACGGCACGATCAACGAATTCCGGTCCTCCGTTCAGGACGGTATCGAGGCTGTGACGTGCCGCGTTCGGCGGCGTGACGCAGTAGGTGGACGCCACAAGTTTGCCGCTTGCCGCGTCGATGATCGCGAAGTTTACGACCAATTCGAACTGCACTTTGGGACCGCCGAGGGAAAGGCCATGTCCATGCGTTTTGGCGCTGAGACGCGTCATTGCGACGTCTACGATCATCCCGGAATGGCCGTTCGCCTTGGCAAAGGCGACAATGGCTGAAACCCGAGCCTGGTCAGGCCATGAGGCATCCGGGTTCGCAGGCTTCAAGGGCACGCGGAGATCCTCCTGACGAACCAGTCCGTACGAAGATCGCAGCGTTGCAGCCAATTCCTGCTCCACGATCTCGGATGGATCGACGATTGGCTTTGGGATCAGAAATGCCTTCTCGTACATGCCGGTCGAAGCCTTGAGGCCCACATCCAACATGCTGACGGCAAGTCCCAGACCGACGGGCAAAGCAGCCTGGGTTGCGACGTCGTCGTCATTCCCGACCACCATCGGCAGGGCGGGATTATCTACAAAGCTCATCGACCGTCCCGCGAACTCGCCTTGTGTCGCGGAGAGCTTCTTGGTCTGCACACAGCCCGCTAGGACGCTCAGAAGCAAAAGGAGGGTGAGCAATCCGAACGAAGAATGCAGTCTGCTGGCATAAAGGGAACTGGACACTCGCACTCTCCTCAAAAAGAAATCGACATCCGTGCCTGAACCAGACCGCTTGAGGGCACTGAGCCGCTCGGCAAGTCGGGCATGGACAGAATGTCGGAATAGGAAACATCGAAATTGATCCGACCGCCGCGATTGCGAAGGCCGACAGCAGCGCCGACCAGATTGCCACCCAGACTGTTGCCGCTGGCGTCTGAAACCGTGTGACCGAGGTCGATGGCCGCATAGGGCTCCAGGCGGCCGAGCACCTCTACCGCTCGACCATCGCCAAAGCCCGGCAAGAGCAGGGATAGCTCGTTGCGCATGACGATGCCGGTATCGGCATAAAGCACCGCCTCGCGGACGCCGCGCACCGTGGAATAGCCGCCGGCTGATATCTGTTCGGACCCGAACACATCATCCGGGCTCCATTGGCCGGACAAATTGCTGCTGAATATCATAGCCGTTGCGCCGAGGTCGAAAGCGCGTTGATAGCCCAGGGACGCAGACAGCTTCTCGAATTGACCCTTCGGTGATCCTTCGGCGGCAGATGAATCATCGAAGGCTCCGAGCATCTTGAGGCCGCGATGGTAGCCGAGGCTTCCGCTTGCCTGACCGCCCAACAGCTGTCGGGAATGCCCAAGCTCCAGAGTAGCCACCGACAGGACACGACTAGAGACATCGACCTTGCTGCCCAGAACGAAATTCTCGTTTTCTTTCCAGGTGAGCCGACCTGTGAGCCAGGTTTTCGATATCTGATCCCGGTGGAGAATACGCGTAACGAACGGCGCGAAAGAGAGGGATCCACCTGAGGTTTCAATCTGCGAAACCAGACCTGTGATCGATGATCGGTAGTCGCTCCACGAGGCATTGAGGCCAAAGGTCCAGTAGCCGTAGGGAATGGACACCGAGCCGGTCAGCGAGTTGCCGTTCGGGCGTGCAGCGCCAAACCGCAACGGATGGCGCTCCATCGAGCGCTGATACCCGATCTGCCATTCGTCGTTGAGACCCAGGATATTGTCGGCGCCAAAGTCGGCGCGCGTCTGGTACCTGCCGGTGGAAAGACTGCCCAGATTGTCGGATGACATACTGAAGTGCCAGGGACGAGTCTTCTCGACCTTCACGTCGAGCACGGATCCGCCCTGCGCCCTTCCTGCAGCGAGCGCGATCGTCGCCTTGTTGGAGCGAAGTCGATTGATCTGATCGAGACCCTGCTCGATATCCCGCAAGTTCACGGTCTTGCCGGGCAATCCGGGAAAAGCGGTTGCGATCTGAGGATCGGCTGGTTGCCTGCCATTGAGCGCGATCGTCTCAAGCTTCCCCTCGATCACAAGAATATCGAGCGAGCCGTCGGCAAGATCCTGCTCGGGGAGGTAAGCGCGCGAAGAGACATAGCCTCTATCGACATAGAGGAAAGTGATCGCTTCCAGCGCACTGTTCAACTCGGCAAGGCCAAGGCAGCGCCCCTCCCACCGGCTCAGTGTCTGGGAAATTCTGGACGCCGGGATGAGGGATACCCCGGACACGGCAATCCTGTTGACCTCTATACAGGCCTCGCCGGATGACGAGCTTGCGGCGAGCGGCGCTACGGCTCCCTCGCCACTGGGGGCCTGCCTTGTCTGGCGCAATAGCTCGTCTTCGCGCAGTCTCTCCTGTTGCGACTGGAAACGGTCAATCTGCTCAGCCTGCCGGATCGCGCCATCGACTGCGCTCTGTGCATGTGCCAGGCTTGGCTGGACTGCCAGCGTGACAGCGGCTACCACGGATGCGACCTTGAATTCTTCCGCCATATGACGACCGAAAAAGCGCTTCAATGCCCGCCATCTCCCGACTGCAAGGCGCGAGGCGCCTGGCCGTCTTTCGCTGCATCACCCGGCGTCACGCCAGAAGACAGGGCGTCCATTGCCTTGGTAAAACCCTTCAGGGAGAAGTTGACCTTTACGGCCTTGCCGTCGAGAAGACGAAAATACACCGCGCCCGATGCGGCCCGCTCCATCTGCCGAATGCGACGATCATCAAGAGGCGCAAGCACGAAGCAGCCCAGACGGTTGCAGTTGCGATACCGCAAGAGGACGGGTTCTGCTGTGCCGATGGCTAGGCCGAAGTCTGCATTCAGCTGAACGTCGAGCGGCGTGAGCACGACCATCGCCCACTTGGCGTCACCAGCCTTGTCACTCGCTCTGGTGACCGCGAGGTTCAGCAGTTCGACCGGCTTGCCGTCCACCTCGATCATCAGGGGTTGGCCGATCTCGCAAATTGGAGCCGCTGGCTTGTCCCCCATGGAAGATTGAGGCGGAGATGCGCAACGCAACTGCCAATCATCAAACTGTTGGACTTCGCGGCTGTTCGTTAGAGAAGCCGGTGCGTCTTCTCTGCTGGGTTGTTCGTTGGCTGAGGATGCGGATGAGAATAGCAATACCAACAGAATGGCCGACACCGCATGATTGCACCTGACCGGCTTCAATCCACTCGCCCTTTCTCCAAATGCGAGTGCGGCTAAGACGCGAAAGAACAAACATGGTGGCGACTGATATCTGCGAACGCGAGAGCGCCCAAACAGCCGCGACATCCCAAAAATAGGGTTTTCGAGAATGGTCTGCACTTTTCTCAAATTGTTTGCCCCGTGCTCACAAAGGTCTCGACTAGGGTAATCTCGCAAATGATAGGTTGTATGTTGAAATTGTATCGATCGCGACTTTATGCCGTGAATGCTCTTAATGCGAGTATTGGGGCTGGGGCAATGACGGCCGTCACACCGCTGTCAGCTGGCATCTGGATAGCCCTGGAGCAACGTTTGCTCGGCGTCCAAGGGTGTGAGGGCGAGGATGGTTTTATCGACCGCTATTCAGGCGCTATCCCGGAGACGCTTTCTGCACACGGGAAGGCCTTGGGCTTGCAAGAGTGCACTTGAACGGGGGCTTCGGAACGAGAGGGGCATCATCGTCCGCGCCCAATGATCTGAGCTTCCGCACCCATTCGGTGACGATAGTCTCCAGGTCTTCGCCCAGCGGAAACCAATCAACCATGCCTCTGCTGCTGAACTTGGTCTCACCTCTCCGGAGGCTCCGAAAATGCCGGGTTTTCCTGAGGCTCCCCTGCTATCCGCAGGTTCCCGTGTTCGTTTGGCGAAAGTTGTATGTAGCCGGCCGCATGACGGGCCAGAACTTTCGACCTGCCAGAAAATCAATCAATTTAGAAATTTGATCTTAATGTTGGCGGATGGGGTGGGATTCGAACCCACGGTACGGTCTCCCGCACGCCGGTTTTCAAGACCGGTTCCTTAAACCACTCGGACACCCATCCGGACGGCTGCGTTATGCGCAAAGCTGTAGGATTTGGCAAGGGTGTCGCAGACGGAATTGTTCCACCTTCTCCGCGTTTCGCCTGGGGCCTATGGCAACGTGAGTCGATCTGGCATCAATAATCCGTTAACTACGTTTGCAGGTTCTGGGCCGGATCGACCGCTCAAATTGTGACTTTTCCCATTTTGGCCATTTTTGCACAGCCTACATTGCGCGCAAGTGAGCGGAGGCATGGGGGCCTCCTAGACAGGGCGTGGATGATCAGCGCCCGCGATCTGAAGTGGGACACATGCATCTGACGACGCGCGGCCTTGTGGCCAATTCCGGGAAGTGGCTGGCGCTGGCGGTTCTTTGTGCCTTCACCGCCTCCTGTTCGACGACAAAAGACACGGCCGAAAAGCCGAAGCGCTCGAAGGAATATTTTGCCGAGTCGGTCTATGGCGTGAAGGCGAGCCCGAGGCTTGTCGCGAGTGGTCCGGTCCCGAAGGGCGGCGGCCGCTATATGGTCGGCAAGCCTTATGTCGTGAAGGGGAAGACCTTCGTTCCCAAGGAAAACCCACGCTACGACAAGGTGGGGGTTGCCTCCTGGTACGGCGATGCCTTCCATGGCCGGTTGACCGCCAATGGAGAGCTCTACGACAAGGAGCATCTGTCAGCCGCCCATCCGACACTGCCTCTGCCGAGCTATGCGCGCGTTACCAATCTCAACACCGGCAGCTCGGTTGTCGTGCGCATCAATGATCGCGGTCCGTTTCACAAGGGACGAATCATCGATCTCTCGCGCAAGACGGCTGACATGCTCGATATGAAGCACAGCGGAACCGGAGAAGTGCGGGTGCAATACATTGGACCTGCACGTATGGACGGCCATGATATGCCCTATCTGATGGCATCTTACATCCGCAAGGGCGAGCGCGGACCGGTCATCGATCCGGGCGGTCAGATCGCATCCGGCGTCATGGTCGCGTCCAACGATGTCGCAACGCCGCAGTTCCGACCGACCGTCGATCCGGTCTACCAGACGGCACTCAGTGGCTCGACACCGAGCAACAGTGCTGCACCTGAGACGCTCGATGCGCAGGTGCTGATGCAGGTGGGCGCAGCCGCCCCGGGTGCCGTGGTTTCAGGCGAAAGCTTCGCGGCCCTTCCTGACTTTGGCCCAATGCCGATGGCGCGTCCCCATCATGTCGATGGCTATGACGGGTCCGGCTATGCGGCAGCCTATGCGCCGGTGAGTCCGAAAGCCGGCGCGCTTGCCTTCGAGGCTATTCTCGTGCGCAATGACGGCCTCACCGAGCGTTCGATTCTCGCCTCGGTCGCAAAGGGCGGGATCACGCTCTCCAGCGGGCGCTGAACCCGCTGCGACCGCGGTGGAAAAGGCGCATCACTGTTGAGCCGGCCAGCCGAAGTGTGAACATGCGTCTTATCCTCTCCGCCGTCCTGCTGCTGGCATTGCTGTCGCCAAACGGGTCCATCACGAGCACCGCACGGGCGCAAGCCGTTCCGACACCGCAGTTGATCGAAACCAAAGCGGCACAAGCCTATTTGGTCGAGGCGTCGACTGGCACGGTTCTCCTCGCCAAGAACGAGCGACAAAGTTTTGCGCCGGCTTCGCTTGCCAAGCTGATGACGCTGGAAGTGGTCTTCGATGCGCTCAACAAGAGCGAAATCAGACCGGATACGATTTACCCGGTTTCGGAATATGCCTGGCGCACAGGCGGCGCGCCGTCCCGCACCTCGACAATGTTTGCGGCCGTCAAAAGCCAGGTGCCGGTGGCCGATCTCATCAGGGGCATCGCGGTGCAGACCGCCAATGACGGCTGCCTGATCATTGCCGAGGGCATGGCAGGATCGGAGGCGAAGTTCGTCGAACGGATGAATGCGCGGGCGGCTGAACTCGGCCTTGCCGACACTCGTTTCGGCAATGCCACCGGTCTGCCCCATCCGGACAACCGCTCGACACTCTATGACTTGGTCAAGCTGTCGCGCCACCTGGTCGCGACCTATCCCGATCTCTACCAGACCTTCGGCCTGCCGGAATTCGAGTGGAACAAGATCCTGCAGCGCAACCGCAATCCGCTTCTGTCCTTTGGCGCCGATGGGCTTGGGACCGGCTTCGCCGAGGGCAGCGGCTTTGCCATAGTCGCCTCGATGGAGCGCGACGGGCGGCGGCTGTTTCTGGGGCTGAGCGGCGTTGCGACCGACAAGGAGCGGGCCGAAGAGGCGCGGCGTTTGCTGAGCTGGGGTTTTGACAACTTCGAGATGCGCACTCTGTTCCAGACCGGCGAGATCATCGGCGAGGCGAGCGTTTATGGCGGGGCGCAGTCCAAGGTCCCGTTGGTCGCCGCGCAGCCAGTGGAAGTTTATGTCCCCGTCAACAATCCGGAACGTCTGCAGGCGCGCATGATCTATCGCTGGCCGCTCAATCCCCCCCTCGCAGCCGACGCCGAGATCGCGACGCTCAACGTCTTTTCCGGCGATCGACCGCTGGTCAGTGTGCCCTTGAAGAGTGCCGAAGCCGTCGAAGTCGGAACGCTCAGTCAGCGAGCCTGGGATGCCTTGATCGAGCTCTTGTTTTTCTGGATCTGACGGAAAATTTGGAGCCTCCAGGTCATCAGCGGTTTCGCAGGCTGCCATCTTGGTTTAGAGCCGTAGGCGAGCCCAAGGGGCAGGTTCTGAAACGCTTCAAGCGGGAAATAGGCAAGGCATTGGCGACGGCGCGCGGACTGTTCGTGAGTTTCGAGGGAGGCGAGGGGGCCGGGAAATCGACCCAGATCCGCCTGCTGGCCGAAAACCTGCGCGCAAAGGGCCACACGGTCATCACCACCCGCGAGCCGGGCGGATCGCCGGGTGCGGAGGCCCTCCGCCATGTGCTCCTGTCTGGTGCGGCCGAAGCCTTCGGTGTGCGTATGGAAGCGCTCCTGTTTGCCGCCGCCCGTGCCGATCATCTGGATTGCGTGATCCGGCCAGCGCTCGCCCGCGGCGATATCGTGCTCTGCGACCGCTTCGTCGATTCCTCCCGCGTCTATCAGGGTGTCACCGGCAATATCGAGCCGCTGCTGATGGCCGCCCTCGAGCGCGTGTCGATCGGCACCACCATGCCCGATGTAACGCTGGTGCTGGACTTGTCAGCCGATGTCGGCCTGCAACGTGCCCGCAAACGGGCAGGGGAGGAGGCCGCAACTGCCGCCCCCGACCGCTTCGAAAAAGAAAAGCTCGAGATCCACGAGAAGCGCAGGCAGGGGTTCCTCGATATTGCCAGCCGAGAACCGGAACGCTGCCGCGTGATCGATGCGTCGCTCGACCAGACCCGGATCGCCAGCGGTATTCTGTCGGAGGTATTGCAGGTCATAACGCGCAAGGCGGCGACGCCCGGCGACGGCGGACAGGCGGCGCGCTCATGAGCGAGGAGAGGGCGGGGCTTCTTGACGGGGCGATTGCACCCGTCAGCAATCGGCATCTTTTCGGTCACGAAGCCGCAGAGGCTTTCCTGGCGCGCAGCTACCGCTCGGGCAAGGGCCACCACGCCATCCTGATCGAAGGACCGGAAGGTATCGGCAAGGCGACGCTTGCCTTCCGTTTCGCCAATCACATCCTGCGCCATCCCGACCCGGCAAGTGCACCGGAGGTGATTTCGGATCCGGATCCCGAGCATCCGGTCACCCGCCAGCTTGCTTCCGGCGCAAGTCACAACCTTCTGCACCTGTCGCGGCCGGTCGATGAAAAGACCGGACGGGTCAAGACCGCGATCACCGTCGACGAGGTTCGCAAGGCCGGGCATTTCTTCGCCCAGACCTCGGGCACGGGAAACTGGCGCATCGTGATCATCGACCCGGCCGACGACCTCAACCGCAATGCGGCCAATGCGATCCTGAAGATCCTCGAAGAGCCGCCGAAACGGGCGATGTTCCTGGTGCTCTCCCACGCGCCAGGAAAGCTCTTGCCGACCATTCGCTCGCGTTGCCTGCCGCTCCGGCTGCACGAACTACCGCCGCAGGCGATGGATCAGGCGCTCGGGCAACTGGGGCTCACGATCCCGGCCGAAAAGCGGGAAGCCGTGCTGACGCTCGCCAAGGGCAGCGTTGCCCGCGCGCTGAAGCTCGTCAATTACGGTGGCGCCGATATTCTCGAAGCCTTTGAGCAGATGCTGGCTGCATCCGGCCCCGCGCAGCGCAAGATGATGTTCAAGATCGCCGATGCGCTTTCGGGCAAGGACAGCGAGGTGGCCTTCGGCTTCTTCGTCGAACACCTGGGAGACCACTTGGCCGGGACCGCGAGAAGCCTAGCACTGGCAGGCGATCTCTCCGGCGCCGAGCACTATGCGCGGCTTTCGTCTGTCATCAATCAGCAGCTCGGCATTGCCTCGGCCTACAATCTCGATCGCAAGCAGACCATGCTCGACGTACTGTCGGCCATCGTGCGCTGACGGGCAACGCCCCGTCTTCACGGCGCTGCAGCAAAACGGATGTTCCTAAAGCCAGAGGAATGTTTTAAGAGCGTTCGACCCCAATTGTTTTCGCCGTTCATGGCTGGCCGCTCCGCGCCGCCATGGTCAGGCGCCGAGACAACAGCACACGACAATCGCAACCGACGAAAAGACAACAAGAAGCCATGAGCGATCCCTTCTACATCACGACTGCCATCTCCTATCCGAACGGCAAGCCGCATATCGGCCATGCCTATGAGCTGATCGCGACCGACGCCATGGCGCGGTTTCAGCGGCTCGACGGCCGGGATGTGTTCTTCCTGACGGGCACGGACGAACACGGGCAGAAGATGCAGCAGACGGCACGCGCCGAGGGCATTTCGCCGGAGGAACTTGCCGAGCGCAATTCCAACGAATTCCGCGCGATGGGCAAGCTGCTCAATTCCTCGAATGACGACTTCATCCGCACGACCGAAAAGCGCCATCACGAGACGGTGCAGGAAGTCTGGCGCCGGATGGAGAAGAATGGCGACATCTACAAGGGCGGCTATGCCGGCTGGTATTCGGTGCGCGACGAGGCCTATTACCAGGAAGAGGAAACCGAAGTGCGGCCCGATGGCGTGCGCTACGGTCCGCAGGGCACGCCGGTCGAATGGGTGGAGGAGGAAAGCTATTTCTTCAAGCTGTCCGCCTATGAAGACAAGCTTCTGAAGCTCTACGAGGACCAGCCCGACTTTATCGGTCCGAACGAGCGCCGCAACGAGGTCATTTCCTTCGTAAAGTCGGGCCTCAAGGATCTGTCGATCTCGCGCACCACCTTCGACTGGGGCATCAAGGTGCCTGGTGATGACAAGCACGTGATGTATGTCTGGGTCGATGCGCTCACCAATTACATCACCGCGACCGGTTATGTCGAAGATCAGAACGGCCCGCGCGCCAAATACTGGCCGGCCGACGTGCATATCATCGGCAAGGACATCATCCGCTTTCACGCCGTCTACTGGCCGGCCTTCCTGATGTCGGCGGGTCTGCCTTTGCCGAAGCGGGTCTATGCCCACGGCTTCCTGCTCAACAAGGGCGAGAAGATGTCGAAGTCGCTTGGCAATGTCGTCGATCCGGTGAACCTCGTGAACCATTTCGGCCTCGACCAGGTCCGCTACTTCTTCCTGCGCGAAGTCTCCTTCGGCCAGGATGGCAGCTATTCGGAAGAGGGCATTGGGACACGCATCAATGCCGATCTCGCCAATGGCATCGGCAATCTGGCCTCGCGCTCGCTGTCCATGATCAACAAGAACTGCGAGGGCAGGGTGCCGACACCCGGTCCGCTCACCGCAGAAGACGAGGCGATCCTGAAGATCGCCGACGAGGCGATCGACATCTGCCGCGAGGAGATGGGCAAGCAGCAGATCCACAAGGCGGTCGCTGCGATCATCAACATCGTCAACGAGGCCGACCGCTATTTCGCGGCCCAGGCACCTTGGGTTCTCAAGAAGACCGACGAGGCGCGCATGGGCACGGTGCTTTACGTGACGGCGGACGTTGTGCGCCAGATCGCGATCCTCTTCCAGCCGATCATGCCGGAAACCTCGGCGAAGATCCTCGATCTGGTTGCCGTAGCCGAGGAAGATCGTGTGTTTGCCAAGCTCGGTGCTGCAGGACGTCTGCAGCCGGGCACGGAACTGCCGGCACCGTCACCGGTCTATCCGCGCTACGTCGCTCCGGACGCGGGCAAGGCGTGAGACGATGCTGATCGATACCCATTGCCATCTGGACTTCGCCGATTTCGACAGCGAGCGTGACGAACTGGTCACGCGCGCCCATCAGGCCGGCGTCAGCCAAATGGTGACGATCTCGACGCGGGTTCGCAAGCTGGACACGCTGCTGGCGCTGACGGAACGTTATCCGAGCGTCTTCTGCTCGGTCGGTACGCATCCGAACAATGCCGGCGACGAACTGGATGTGACGGCAGATGAGCTGGTGCGGCTTGCGGACAGCCACGAGAAGATCGTGGCGATCGGCGAGGCCGGGCTCGACTATTTCTACGACACGCAGAAGCCCGAGGACCAGAAGACCGGTCTGATCCGCCATATCGAGGCGGCGCGGCGCACGGGCCTGCCGCTCGTCATCCACAGCCGCAGCGCCGACGAGGACATGGCTGCTATTCTGACCGAAGAAACAGGGAAGGGCGCCTTCCCTTTCATTCTGCACTGCTTCTCGTCCGGCCAGGCGCTGGCCGATACCGGCGTGGCGCTCGGCGGTTACGTCTCCTTCTCCGGCATCGTGACCTTCCCGAAGTCGGAAGAGCTGCGCGAGATCGCAAAAACTGTACCGATGGACCGGCTGTTGGTCGAGACGGACGCGCCGTATTTGGCGCCGAAGCGCTGGCGTGGAAAACGCAACGAACCGTCCTATGTGGTCAACACGGCCGAGGTGCTGGCCGAGGTCAAAGGCGTGAGCTACGCGGAGATGGCAGATGTGACGACAGAGAACGCCTTCCGCTGCTTCTCGAAGATGCCCAGGCTGGGCTGAGGGAACCCTGATGCAGGTCACGCGCCGGTTCACGCTGCTCGGTTGCTCCTCGTCTCCCGGCGTGCCCAGGATCAATGGCGACTGGGGCAACTGCGACCCCAACAATCCGCGCAACCGCCGGACCCGCGCATCCTTCCTGATCGAACAGATCGGACCCGATGGCGGCAAGACGACTGTCGTCGTTGATACCGGCCCGGATTTTCGCGAGCAGATGATCCGCGCCAAAGTCGAGCATCTCGATGCCGTCGTCTACAGCCATGCCCATGCCGATCATCTGCATGGCATCGACGATATCAGAGGCTATTTCATCACGCAGAGAAACCGCATCCCGATCTATGCGGAGCCGTTCACCATGGCCCGGATCGAGGAAGGTTTCGGCTATTGCCTGAAGACGCCGCCCGGCAGCAGCTATCCGCCGATCGTTGCACCTGTCATCGTCGAGGACATGGACAAGGCGATCGTCATTGATGGCGCCGGCGGACCGATCGAACTCGTGCCGCTCGTCCAACAGCATGGCGACATCATCTCGCTGGGCTTGAGGATCGGTGACGTGGCCTATTGCTGCGATGTCTCCGATTTTCCCGAGGAAACCGTCGCCAAGCTCTCCGGCCTCGATCTGCTTTACATCGACGCGCTGCAGTACCGACCGCATCCGAGCCATCTGTCGCTCGAACAGGCACTTGGCTGGATCGAGCGTCTGGCGCCCAAACACGCGGTTCTGACCCATATGCATACGCCGCTCGACTACCAGACGGTGATGGGCGAGACGCCGCCGCATGTCGAGCCGGGCTACGATCAGTTTGTCATTGAATTTGAATTGGATATCTAAGTTTCCTGAGAAACCGAATTTGCTGCGAGGCGGCGATATTCGACGCATTGTGGCCAGTCTAGGCCGCACCACTATATGCACTTAGGTTCCATAATCTATCTTATGCGATCTTTGTTTGTAGCCGCAAAGTTAGAATGTCCTGTTTCTGCAAAGTTGGAATGTCACACTTCCCGGCTCTGAAGGATGCCTGGGAGATTGCAGATGGGATTGATAGCGATGAGCGAGCGCGATCTGCAGCGGATCGAGGTTCTGTCGAAAGTGGTTGCCGGGCGGATGACCACGGTGTCAGCGGCACATGTGCTTGACCTGAGCGAGCGTCAGGTACGCCGGCTGCTGGAGCGTATTCGGACTGGCGGCGCGGCATCGATCCGGCACAAGGCGATCGGCCGGCCCTCAAACAATCGGATCGATGACGGGGTTCGCGATTATGCGATGACGCTGGTTCGGGAATGTTATGGGGATTTCGGTCCGACACTGGCAGCCGAGAAGCTGACTGAGCGTGATGGCTTGCGTGTTTCGCGCGAGACGGTGCGCGGTTGGATGGTGGATGCTGGCCTCTGGTTGTCGCGCAAGCAGCGTCGGACATTCCATCAGCCGCGGCTACGGCGTGAGGCTTATGGAGAGCTCGTGCAGATTGACGGGTCCGAGCATCGCTGGTTCGAGGATCGCGGACCGCCCTGCTCGCTGCTGGTGTTCGTCGACGATGCGACGGGCAGTTTGATGCAATTACGCTTCGTGCGCTCGGAAAGTGCCTTCACCTACTTCGAGGCGCTGGAGCTCTATCTCAAGCGTCACGGCGCACCGATTGCCTTTTATTCGGACAAGCATTCGGTGTTCCGGGTGGCGAAGAAGGATGCCAAAGGTGGCCAGGGCATGACGCAGTTCGGGCGTGCGCTTTGCGAGTTAAATATTGAGATTCTTTGTGCAAACTCGAGCCAAGCAAAAGGTCGAGTTGAGCGGATGAACCGGACGCTGCAGGATCGGTTGGTCAAGGAACTGCGGCTGGCAGGGATCGCCACTATGGAGGCGGGCAATGCTTTTCTGCCTGTGTTCATAGAGGACTACAATGCGCGCTTTGCGGTCACCCCTGCCCGTTCGGAAGACCTGCACCGGCCGCTGAATCTGGCGCCGGATCGGTTGACGGAGATCCTGTGCAAGCGCGAGCAGCGCTATGTCGGATTGCAACTGACGTTTTCGTTCGAGCGCAAGCGGATCATGCTGGAGGAGAGCGACGTAACGCGTGGTCTGGTTGGCAAATATGTCGAGACCTATGCCTATGCCGACGGTCGGCTGGACATTCGCTGGAAAGGCCATTCCCTGCCCTACACGGTGTTCGACAAGGAGCAGCGCGTGACGCATGCGGCGATCACCGAGAACAAGCGGCTTGGCGACGTGTTGGCCTATATCAGGGAGCGCCAGGAAGAGGATGAGAAGCCGAAGGTGAAGAGCAACAGCGACAAGAATGGTTACGTCAAGCGCATAGGCAAGCCTGGCCGGCGGACGGATTTCACGAATGATCCGGCGGTGATTGCGAGACGGATGAAGGCTCTGTCTCGGCAGGACGCTGCGGAGTGACGTGTCGATCACGCGTCTCAAAGCTAAAGCCGAAGTGGAGTGCCCCACCCGCCCCGATCAGATCTTGCAAGCGGGTCTGCCGCTCAGATCGGGGCTGGTCGTGGTGCTGTGTGGTCGCTGCTGCGGACATTTTGACTTTGCGCCGGTGATGACATTTGAACTCTTCCGCCACATTGTTTGTGTGGTTGATGTGCTCGGTCTGGCGCTTCCCCTTGCTTAGAGATCAGCGACCTGCAGGATGGTCTTGGCCGAGATCTCGGTTTCCTTGGGATAGCCGAAGGCATTGTTGATGTAGGTGACGCCATCGATCTCCTTGTTGCGGTTCAGATGGCTGTGTCCATAGAAATGCTTCGAGGATCCAAGCGAACGAATGCGGCGCTCCAGGCGGTCTGTGCCGAGCACCGGAAACAGCGCCTTGTGCTTCTCGGGATAACGCGCCGGCATCAGGTCGATGCGCGGCACGAAATGCGAGACACTATAGACCGAGTCGAAGCCCGATGTGTCAGGGATCACATTCATGGCGTCGAAACGGGCCGCGACCTCGGCGGGTGTGAGGCCGTCCCAGTTGCATTTGTAGAAATCCATCCAGCCGCGACGGATGGTCGGTCCGGGCTCGCCGAAGGAATAATCATACCAGGCGAGCAAAGGCACGATCAGGGTCTTGCCGAAGGCCACCGGTCGGGTTTCGATGCCGTAATCGTGGCAGAGCGCATTCAGCGTTTCGAATTTCTCGAAGGATGGGCCCTTCCCGCTTCTTGCCGTCCAGAGATCGTGATTGCCGGGCATAAAAAGCAGTTTGCGATAGCGCGGCACGAGTTCGTCGAAACAGGCTTTGACGAGATCGAGTTCGTCCGAGAGATCGCCGGCGACGATGAGCACGTCATCGGTGAAATCGGCGCGGGACAGTGCTCGCAGCCAGTCGAGGTTCTGACGGTAATCGACGTGAAAATCGGATCCGAGGAAGAGGCGCATGCTCAGAGGATCCGCTGCGGTTTAGAAGACATGATAGCCTTCTAATCGAATTTCACGGCACGGCAAGAGACGGTGGAGGTCGGGAAACCTCCGCCGCAGCGTGTCAGTCGATAACGGCGGGCAAAGGCGAGGCGGAGACCCCTTCCCGCCACTCGCTGGGCAATGTCAGCGGCAGCGTGGCGCGGATATCCTCGGCATTGGCGGCAATGACGAGCTCGTATTCGCCGGACTCGGCGATCCAGGCGCGCGCTTGCGGATCGAAGTAAGCGAGGTCGCGGACTGCAAGGGTGAGCCGTGCTGTAGCCGTCTCGCCGGCGGCGATATGCAGCTTGGCGAAGGCCTTGAGTTCCTTCACCGGACGCGGCAGGCGCGACGCCTTCGGCTTGACATAGAGCTGGACCAATTCGGCCCCTGCCCGGTCGCCGATGTTCGTCACATCCAGTTCGATGGCAACGCCCGCAGGCCCCATGTCGAGGCTTGACGCGCGCGGCGCGGACCATTCGAAGCTGGTATAGGAGAGGCCATAACCGAAGGGGAAGAGCGGCTTTTCGCCATCCGCATCGTGGTGGCGATAGCCGACAGCGAGGCCTTCCGTGTAAACGACATGGCCGTTTTCGCCCGGATACGTTCGGGGATCGCCTGTCATGGCGGAATTGTCGGAAAGACGCTGCGGAAAGGTCTGCGGCAGGCGCCCGCCAGGTTCGGCATCGCCAAAGAGCACATCGGCAATCGCATTGCCCGCTTCCTGGCCCGGATACCAGGCCTCGATGACGGCCGAGACCTTGTCGAGCCATGGCATTTCGACCGGGCCGCCGGTCTGGAGGACGACAACGGTGCGCGGATTGACCGCTGCGACCTTCTCGATCAGCTCCTCCTGGCGACCCGGCAGGCGCATGTCCGGCAGATCGAGACCTTCGGTATCCCACTCCCCTTCCCGGCCGACGACCAGTACGGCCACATCGCAGGCCATGGCCTGTTCCACGGCTTCTGCGATCGCCGCATCCGATGTCGGGAGTTCCACGCCGAAGCGCACGGCACGGATCTCGATGCCCTCATAACCCTCGGGCATGGCGCGGTAATCGACGCGGATCTCGTAGCTGCGGCCGGCTTCGAGCGGCTTTTCGACCCGCACTTCGGTATTCCCGAGGCCGAAGAAATTGTCGCCCTTCGCCCAGCCGGTCTCGCCATCCACGACAAGTTCGCCGTCGACATAGAGCTTTGCGAAGCCCGCATTGGTGAGGCCGAAGACATGGGAACCCGTCTCTTCCGGACGGAAGCGGGTAGTCACCCGGGCGGAGAAATCTCGGGGGGTGAGCGAGTCATCTGGCATGTCGAGCCAGAAGAACTGGCTTTCTTCAGCCGTCGCGCGATGAACAGCCGGGCCGGACCATTCGCGCCCCTGGAAGAACTCGACGGAAACATCATCGCGGATCATCTGCGTCAGGCGATTGTTGCGGCAAGCGTTCAAATGCATGACCCGATTGGTACCCGACAACGCTGTGCGAATGCCCTCGAGCGGGCTCACCTTGTAATGCGCGTTGATCTGGGCGCTGCCGCCTCCCATGACGCGTGGTTCGGCGGCATTCGGGCCGATCACGGCGATCCGGTCGAGCGCCGCCTTGTCGAGCGGCAGGATTCCGTCATTCTTCAAGAGAACCATGCCCTCTGCACCAAGCTTTCGGATCAGGGCGCGATGCTCCGGCCGGTCAACGGCCTGCTCCTCGTGCATCGAGGGATCGGAAAAGGCACCAACGCGCTCCAGGAGCAGCAGTATGCGGCGGGCGGCAGCCTTGACGGTTTCGGCTGGCACCCTGCCCTCACGGACGGCAGCCACCAGTTTTTCCCCGCGATCGCGCGTCGGACCCGGCATTTCGAGATCGAGCCCGCCGATGAGGGAGGCTTCCGTGGTGTGCGAGCCGAACCAGTCGGACATGACGATGCCGTCATAGCCCCATTCCTCGCGAAGCAGTTCCGTCAGCAGCCAGTGATTTTCGCTGGTCCAGACACCGTTCAACCGGTTGTAGGAGGACATGATCGCCCACACGCCTGACTGTTTCACCGCCGCCTCGAAGGGCGGCAGATAGATTTCGCGGAGCGTACGTTCGTCGAGATCGGACGACATCGTCTGGCGTTCGACTTCGCTGTCATTGGCGATGAAATGCTTGATCGTGGCGGCGATGCCCTGCGACTGCACACCCTCGATATAGGCGACCGCGAGGGCCGAGGTCAGCATCGGGTCTTCGGAGTAACATTCGAAATTGCGGCCGTTGAGACCCGAACGATGAATATTGACGGTCGGCGCCAGCAGTACGCGGGCACTCTTCGTCTTCGCTTCCTCGGCCAATGCCACGCCCATCTCGCGCGCCAGCTCCGGATTCCAGCTTGCGCCGATGCCGATGGCTGCAGGGAAGCAGGCGGATTTGACGCCACCAACCAGTGATCCCCCGCCCCTGGCGCCGTTCGGCCCGTCGGTGACTTTGATCTTGGGAACGCCGAGGCGTTCAACCGCTACCGTTGTCCAGAAATCGGCTCCGGCGAGCAGCGCAACCTGTTCCTCGAGTGTCATCTGGTCGAGCAGGTCGTCGATCATGGCAGGGCTCCTCCTCACGCTCAGCAGTCGGCATTACTCGCGGCCACGTTGCAACCGCGCTCATTCGTTCTGCTTTAAAGCGGTTTTCGGCGTACCTTGTCCAGCCTTGGGCCTGGCGAAGCGTGCGCCTCTGCTCACGATATCGCGATGAGCGACATCAAATTGTCATCAGGCCTTTTCGGATCGCCGAATCGGCCTATCCTTTTATTCCGGACTTCCTGAAACAAGGGGATGATCATGCGCATGCGGATTGGAGTTGCCCTCTTTCTCACGGCCGGCCTGCTCGCTGCCCCGGCCATTGCCCAGCAGGATGCTAAGACCGAGGCCGCAGGTCTTGCGAAGGACGTGATCGAGCAACAGATAACGGCCTTCCTCAACGACGACGCGACCGCCGCCTATTCTTTCGCCTCGCCGGAGATCAAGTCGGTCTTTCCCAATGCAGAGCGCTTCTTCGATATGGTGAAGAAGAGCTACGGCCCCGTCTACAGGCCCGGCAACTACGCTTTCGGCCGCAACCAGGTCTCACCCGACGGAACCGTCGCCTATCAGGAAGTGCTGATCTCGGCGCCCGACGGCAAGGACTGGGCCGTCTATTACGAGCTGAAGCGCCAGCGCGATGGGCAGTTCGCTATCAACGGTGTCCGCATCAAGCGCGAGACCGATAGTCAGGGTATCTGATCTGTCAGATGGGTGGGCGGTATCCGCCCTGTTCTGACCTTTATCAGACCGGGTCTATATCGCCCCGCGCCCACATCTCGATCGTTTCGGCCTTGAAGTCCTCAAAGCGGTCTTCCGCGATCGCCTGGCGGATGCCCTGCATCAGTTCCTGATAGTAGCTGAGGTTGTTCCACGAGAGCAGCATGCCGCCGAGCGCTTCGTTGGAGCGCACGAGGTGATGCAGATAGGCGCGCGAATAGTCGCGGGTCGCCGGGCAGGACGACTGATCGTCCAGCGGGCGCATGTCTTCTGCGTGGCGGGCATTGCGGATATTGACCTTGCCGCGGCGTGTGAAGGCAAGGCCATGGCGGCCGGAGCGGGTCGGCATCACGCAGTCGAACATGTCGATGCCTTCGGCCACCGATTTCAGCATATCGTCGGGCGTTCCGACGCCCATCAGGTAACGCGGCTTTTCGGTGGGGAGCACCGGCAGCGTGATGCGCAGCATGTCGAGCATGACGGCCTGGGGTTCGCCGACGGCGAGACCGCCGATGGAATAGCCCTTGAGGTCGAGCTGTTTCAGGCCTTCCGCCGAGCGGATGCGGAGTGCCGGCTGGTCCCCGCCTTGGACGATGCCGAACATGGCCTTGCCCGGCTGATTGCCGAAGGCGACGCGGCAACGCTCGGCCCAGCGCAGCGACAGTTCCATGGCGCGCTCGATCTCGCGCGGCTCGTTGGGCAGCGCCACGCATTCATCGAGCTGCATCTGGATGTCGCTGTCGAGTAGGCCCTGGATCTCGATCGAGCGCTCCGGCGACATATGGTGCAGCGAACCATCGACATGGCTCTTGAAGGTAACGCCCTGCTCGTCGAGCTTGCGCAGGCCCGAGAGCGACATGACCTGGAAGCCGCCGGAGTCCGTCAGGATCGGACCCGGCCAGCGGATCAGCTCATGCAGGCCGCCGAGACGGGCGACACGTTCCGGGCCGGGGCGCAGCATCAGGTGATAGGTATTGCCAAGGATGATATCGGCGCCGCCTTCCTTGACCTGGTCGAGATACATGGCCTTGACCGTGCCGACGGTGCCCACCGGCATGAAGGCGGGCGTGCGGACCGTGCCGCGTGGCATGGTGATCTCGCCAAGGCGCGCCTTGCCGCTGGTGGCCTTCAAATTGAACGTGAAATTCTCGGTCATCGGTCAGTCGTCTTTCCGGAAGAGAAGGCTGGAATCGCCATAGGAGTAGAAGCGGTAGCCGGTCTCGATGGCGTGGGCATAGGCCTGGCGCATCGTGTCGAGGCCGGCAAAGGCGGATACCAGCATGAAGAGCGTGGATTTCGGCAGGTGGAAATTGGTCATCAGCATGTCCACCGCCTTGAAGCGATAGCCGGGCGTGATGAAAATGCCGGTCGCACCGGACCAGGCGGGGATGTGGCCGTTATCCTCTGCCGCGCTTTCGAGCAGGCGCAGCGAAGTGGTGCCGACGGCGATGATGCGGTTGCCGCGGGCGCGCACGGCATTCAGCGCGGCGGCTGTCGACGGCGAGATATAGCCGATCTCCTCGTGCATCTTGTGCTCGGTGGTATCATCAGCCTTGACGGGCAGAAAGGTGCCGGCGCCGACATGCAGCGTGACGAAATGGCGCTCGACACCGGCGGCATCGAGTTTGGCGAAGAGGTCGGGCGTGAAATGCAGGCCGGCGGTAGGCGCTGCGACAGCGCCTTCTTCCCGGGCGTAGATGGTTTGGTAGTCGGCGCGATCCTTTTCATCTTCCGGCCGCTTGGCGGCGATATAGGGCGGAAGCGGGATATGGCCGACAGTGGCAATCGCCTGATCGAGATCAGGGCCTGAAAGGTCAAAGGCGAGGGTGATCTCTCCAGCGTCGCCCTTTTCGGCGACGGTCGCGACGAGGGAACCCGTCAGGCAGGCGGCGCCTTCGCCCTGCCCCACACCAAAATCGATGCGATCACCCTGCTTGATGCGCTTGCCGGGCTTGGCAAAGGCTTTCCATCTGGAGGTGCCAACCCTCATATGCAGCGTGCAGGACACGGCGATCTCCTCGGCTCCGTCGCGGTGACGGATGCCTTCGAGTTGCGCTGGAATGACCTTTGTGTCGTTGAAAACAAGCGCATCCCCCGGCCTCAGGAAAGACGGCAGATCAAAGACCTTGCGGTCTTCGAGCACGTGCTCTGCATCCGGCCGAACAATTAGAAAACGCGCATGGTCGCGCGGGCTTGCGGGCCTGAGCGCGATATTGTCGTCCGGCAGGTCGAAGTCGAAAAGGTCTACACGCATCGCTGTCTGTCAGAGTGTGGGTGGAAGATCTAAACGCGAAAACCCGCCCGGGTGTTAGGCACCGAGGCGGGCTTCGTGTGCTGTAAGCCGATCAGGCGTCGGCGGCAACCTTCATCGACAGGATCGAATCGGGATCGCTGACAGGCTCGCCCTTCTTGATCTGGTCGATGATATCCATGCCTTCGATGACCTGGCCCCAGACGGAGTACTGCTTGTTCAGCCACGGTGCGTCGGTGAAGCAGACGAAGAACTGCGAGTTGGCCGAGTTCGGGCTCTGCGAGCGAGCCATGGAGCAGGTGCCGCGCACATGCGGGGTGGCCGAGAATTCAGCCTTCAGGTCCGGCTTGTCGGAGCCGCCCATGCCGGCACGGCCGGGGTTGAAGTCGCTTCCGCCCTTCTTGCCGAACTTCACGTCGCCGGTCTGGGCCATGAAGTCGGGGATGACGCGGTGGAAGACGACGCCGTCATAGGCGCCTTCGCGCGACAGTTCCTTGATGCGGGCGACATGGCCGGGGGCCAGATCCGGGAAGAGCGCGATGACGACCTTGCCCTTGGTGGTTTCCATCAGGATGGTGTTTTCCGGATCCTTGATCTCGGCCATGGTGTTTCTCCTTGGATTGGGGCGTAGCGCCCTTTTGATATCAGTTGCGACCGACGGTGACCTTGACCATGCGGTCCGGGTCGGTGACTTCGCCGTTGCCGCCTTCGCCGCGCTTGATCTTGTCGACGGCGTCCATGCCCGACACGACCTTGCCGACGACCGTGTACTGGCCGTTCAGGAAGCCGCCTTCGGCGAACATGATGAAGAACTGCGAATTGGCAGAGTTCGGGTCCTGGCTGCGCGCCATGCCGACGGTGCCGCGCTCGAAGGGCACGCTCGAGAATTCAGCCTCGATGTCGGGCAGGCTGGAGCCGCCGGTACCGGCACGACCCGGCTCGAAGCCGTTTTCCATGTCGCCGAACTGCACGTCGCCGGTCTGGGCCATGAAGCCTTCGATCACGCGGTGGAAGGCGACATTGTCATATTCGCCCTTGGACGCGAGATCCTTGATCTGCGCAACGTGCTTCGGTGCCACGTCCGGCATCAGCTGGATCACGACCGGGCCATCCTTGAGCTGGATGGTCAGGAAGTCTTCGTTGGACTGGGCCTGGGCGGAGCCGAAACCGGCTACAGCCAGAAGGAATGCGGTTGCGAGTTGGACGAGCTTCATGATCACTCCCGTTCTGAAAATTGCGGCTCAGCGGCCGTATCTGGAATTGAGGGCGGCAAGCACCGGCGCGGGTACGAAGGCACCGACATCTCCACCCATGGCGGCGATCTGGCGGACCAATGTGGCCGTTATGGGCCGTGAGGCGGTTGCCGCCGGCAGGAAGACGGTCTGCAGTTCCGGTGCCATGGTCGCATTCATGCCGGCAAGCTGCATTTCATAATCGAAATCGGTTCCGTCGCGCAGACCGCGCACCATGATGCGGGCACCATGCCTGCGGGCGGCATCGACGGCGAGGTCGGCGAAGGACACCACCTCGAGGTCCCCTGCCCTGTCCGGCAGAACCGCAACAAGCGACGCACGGATCAGATCGGCACGCTCTTCGTAGGTAAACAGCGGCGTCTTTCCCGGATGCGTTCCGATTGCGACCACCAGGCGATCGCTGATGTTCAGCGCCTGAACGAGCACGTCCAGGTGGCCGTTGGTCATCGGATCGAAAGAGCCAGGATAAAATGCGGTCGCCATGAGAACCCGTCTGTTGGTTTCGCTCGCCTTTTGTCACGGAAGGCGGCTGATCGCAAGCACCCTAAGAGCGGGCCTTTGTCACGCCTGCGTCGAGCCAAGAACCCGACCAGACCGCTGAACAGTAGATGAACACGCCATTCAAGAGCGCTTCAGGCCGACATCGCTAGGCTCAGATCGTCAACCAAACCGAGACAGCCCAAGGACGTTCCCATGCTCGCTCTTCTGATCGCTTCCGCCATCGCTGCGTCTCTGCTCATCGAACTTGGGTTGATGGTTGTGCGGGACTGGATGGAGCAGTCGCCACTGGACTGCGAAGATGAACGCCAGATGAACGGCACGTTCAAGAGGACTTCAGGCGCAGCCCGATAAACCTCTTCCTACACTGTGCGGGAACTATTTCCGCACGCAAGCATTTTACGGCAGCGAATGCCGGCATTCAAAGGACTAAAGCAATGCATGACAAGGTTACCCTGATCAACCTCGTATGGATGATGATGATGACTGCCATGGTTGCCACCTCTGCAACCTTTTACATCAAGGACAGCGGTGACGCTGCTTTCTACGGCCCCCCGATGACGGCCCGCTACCACAGCTTCGGCCACTGATCAGACACGAGTTTTCGCCGCTAGAAACGCAACGACACGCTGAGAAAGAAAGGAATGACATGTTTATCACCCTGTCTGTTCTGGCTGCTCTGATCAGCGGCATGTTCGTCGCCTCGGTCGCCTCGGCGATCACGGCTCTGAAGCGCGAAAACGACGATTTCCGGGCCATGATGGAGCGCCGCAAGGCCTTCTGAGACCGATCCCAAGCGGTCACAGTCGGTGGATCCACACACCGGCCCAAAAACAAGACCGCGTCAAACTTGATGCAGACCTCCAGCAAAAAGCCCGCTCGGATAACAATCCGGCGGGCTTTTCGTTTGTCGATAATGGATGAGACCGGCCCTTGCGGGCCGGCTTAACATCATTCCGTCGGGGTCTCGCTACCGCCCTCGCCACCGGCACCATCGACCGGCGTTGCAGTGCTCTCGCCGTCGACTCCTTCCGAGGCCTCAATGACTTCGTCATCCGCTTCCGGTTCAGTGATCCGCTCGACCGAAACAACCTTCTCATCCTTCGCGGTCGAAAAGATCGTCACACCCTTGGTCGCACGGCTGGCGATGCGGATACCGTTGACCGGTACGCGGATCAGCTGGCCGCCATCGGACACCAGCATAAGCTGATCTGTTTCCTCGACCGGGAAAGCCGCAACCAGTTCGCCGATTTCCGCGGTCTTCGAGGTGTCGGTGGCACGGATGCCCTTGCCGCCACGACCGGAGGTGCGGAAATCATAAGACGAAGAGCGCTTGCCGTAGCCCTTCTCGGAGACCGTGAGCACGAACTGCTCGCGGGCCTTGAGCTCCTGATAGCGTTCTTCCGACAATTCGCCTTCGGCGCCGACTTCTTCGCCGACTAGGGCGATATCGTCTTCGTCGACGCCCATGGCCCGGCGCTCGGCGGCCGAACGCTTGAGATAGGCCGCACGCTGCCACGGTTCGGCATCGACATGCGCAAGAATGGTCATCGAGATCAGACGGTCGCCATCGGCCAAGGTCAGACCACGGACACCGATCGAGTTGCGGCCGGCAAAGACGCGCACTTCGTCGACCGGGAAGCGGATCGCCTGGCCAAGTGCCGTCGTCAGCAGCACGTCGTCACGTTCGGTGCAGGTCTCGACGCCGAGGATCTGGTCGCCCTCTTCCTCGAGCTTCATCGCAATCTTGCCGTTGCGGTTGACCTGGATAAAGTCCGACAGCTTGTTGCGGCGAACCGTGCCACGGGTCGTCGAGAACATGACGTCGAGATTGCCCCAGCTTGCCTCGTCCTCAGGCAGCGGCATGATCGAGGTGATGCGCTCGCCGGGCTCCAGCGGGAACATGTTGATCATCGCCTTGCCACGCGAGGTCGGGGTGCCGATCGGCAGGCGCCAGACCTTTTCCTTGTAGACGATGCCGCGCGACGAGAAGAACAGAACCGGCGTATGGGTATTGGCGACGAACAGACGGGTTGCGAAATCCTCGTCCTTCATCGCCATGCCGGAGCGACCCTTGCCGCCGCGGCGCTGGGCACGGTAGGTCGTCAGCGGCACGCGCTTGATGTAACCGGCATGGCTGACGGTGACGACCATCTCTTCCCGGGCGATCAGATCCTCGTCGTCCATATCGGGACCGCCATCGACGATCTGGGTGCGGCGCGGCGTGCCGAATTCATCGCGGATCGCGGTGAATTCGTCCTTGATGATCTGCTGGATGCGGACGCGCGACGAGAGGATGTCGAGATAGTCCGAAATCTCTGCGCCGATCTTGTTCAGCTCCTCATCGATCTCGTCGCGTCCGAGTGCCGTCAGGCGGGCGAGGCGCAGTTCGAGGATGGCGCGGGCCTGCTCTTCCGAGAGATTGTAGGTAAGGTCCTCGTTGATCCGGTGGCGCGGATCGTCGATCAGGCGGATCAGCGATTCCACATCATGGGCCGGCCAGCGGCGGGTCATCAGCTGTTCGCGTGCAGTTGCCGGGTCCGGCGCCTTGCGGATCAGCGCAATGACTTCGTCGATATTGGCAACGGCGATCGCGAGACCGACCAAGACGTGGGCCCGGTCACGCGCCTTGCGCAGCAGATACTTGGTGCGGCGGCTGACGACTTCCTCGCGGAAGTTGACGAAGGCCCGCAGCATGTCGAGCAGGGTCAGCTGTTCCGGCTTGCCGCCGTTCAGCGCCACCATGTTGCAACCGAAGGAGGTCTGCAGCGGGGTGTAGCGATAAAGCTGGTTCAGGATGACATCGGCATTGGCGTCGCGCTTCAGCTCGATGACGACGCGGTAGCCATCGCGGTCGGATTCGTCGCGCAGGTCGGAGATGCCCTCGATGCGCTTTTCGCGCACGAGTTCGGCCATCTTCTCGATCATCGTCGACTTGTTCACCTGATAGGGGATCTCGGTGATGATGATCTGCTCGCGGTCGCCGCGCATGGGCTCGACGCGGGCGACGCCGCGCTGGACAACGGAACCGCGACCCGTCTCATAGGCGGACCGAATGCCCGAACGGCCGAGGATCATCGAGCCGGTCGGGAAATCGGGACCCGGGATAATCTGCATCAGTTCCGGCAGCTCGATCGCCGGATTGTCGATCAGCGCGGTGCAGCCGTCGAGAACCTCGACCAGGTTGTGCGGCGGGATATTGGTGGCCATGCCAACCGCGATACCGCCCGCACCATTGACCAGCAGGTTCGGGAACTTGGCGGGAACGACGACCGGCTCCGACATGGTGCCGTCATAGTTGTCGCGGAAGTCGACCGTTTCCTTGTCGAGGTCGTCGAGCAGCGCGTGCGAGACCTTCTGCAGGCGGCATTCCGTGTAACGCTGTGCTGCCGGCGGGTCGCCGTCGACAGAACCGAAATTGCCCTGGCCGTCGATCAGCGGCATGCGCAGCGACCATGGCTGCGCCATACGGGCGAGCGCGTCATAGATCGCGGAGTCGCCATGCGGGTGATACTTACCCATGACGTCACCGGTGACGCGGGCGCTCTTGACGTATTTCTTGTTCCAGTCGAGGCCGAGCTCGTTCATGCCGTAAAGGATACGGCGGTGTACGGGCTTGAGCCCGTCACGCACATCGGGAAGTGCGCGGCTCACGATCACGCTCATCGCGTAATCGAGATAGGACCGCTGCATTTCCTCCATGATGGAAATAGGCTCGATGCCTTGCGGGAACTTGCCGCCGCCGGGAGTGCTTTGCTCAGTCAAATCAGGTCACGATCTCTGTTCGGAATCACTGGGAAATCTATAGCGGAACACGCGCGCGCGCGCCAATTTCGAGGCCGGTTATAAACAGGCTTTTACGGCCTGGGAAAGGCATTTTCGTCAATATCTTGGGGGCCAGCCTTGCAAGGCCACCAAGGCTTCGGCTTTATGCGTGCCTGGACAGGAGAAAGATACACCATGGCGATGACAGAAACGATGATCAGCGCACTGACGACCCTGCTGGTCACCGTCGATCCGCCGGGGCTGGCCCCGCTCTTCCTCGGCCTCACACAGGGCATGACACGCGAGCAGCGCCAGCAGGTTGCCATTCGCGGCTCCGTGATGGGTTTCGCCATCCTGACCGTCTTTGCGCTGTTCGGCGCCACCATTCTCGGCGCGCTCGGCATCTCCATGGGCGCCTTCCGCATCGCCGGCGGCTTGATGCTGTTTGCCATTGCCTTCGAGATGATCTTCGAGAAGCGCAATGAGCGGAAGGAAAAGACGACAGGCGATGCGATCACCAAGGATCACATCCACAACCTCGCGGTCTTTCCGCTCGCCATCCCGCTGATCGCCGGCCCCGGCGCCATATCGGCCACCGTGCTGATCTCAGGCACGATGGACGGATGGATCGGCAAGCTGCAGCTGATCGCGGTTATCGGCGTGGTGCTCGGTCTCGTCTTGGTATCGCTCTACCTTGCCGAAAGGCTGAACAAGTTCCTCGGCGTGACTGGCCGCGCGCTGCTGACGCGTCTGCTGGGCGTGCTGCTGGCCGCGCTTTCGGTGCAGTTTGTCGTTGACGGTGTGAAGTCGGCCTTCGCAGGCTGACCGACCCGGAAGGCAATTCGCCAATTGCCGAACTCCCTTCGGCGTGCGACTTGCAGACCAGGATTGACCGCAAATGATTATGGGGGCCGAAGCCCCCATTTCTTATCGATTCTGGCCTGTTCTCAGAACGGAATGTCGTCGTCCAGGTCACGCGAGAAGCCGCCGGAGGGCGCGCTGCCGCCGCGGCTTGCGCCACCGGAGGCGCCGCCACGCGAGGGTGCAGGGGCACTGTAGCCGCCGTCATAACCACCGCCGCCGCCGCCGTAGTCAGCGCCGCCAAAGTCATTGCCGCCGCGCGCGCCGCCAGCGCCGTCACCGCGACCGCCAAGCATGGTCAGGTTACCGCTGAAGCCCTGCAGCACGACTTCCGTCGAGTAACGGTCCGCGCCGCTCTGGTCCTGCCACTTGCGGGTCTGCAACTGGCCCTCGATGTAAACGGTCGAGCCCTTTTTCAGATACTGTTCGGCGACCTTGCAGAGGCCTTCATTGAAGATCACGACCGAATGCCATTCGGTCTTTTCCTTGCGTTCGCCGCTGTTCTTGTCGCGCCAGGTTTCCGAGGTCGCGATGCGCAGATTGGCGATCGGCCGGCCGTCCTGGGTCCGGCGAATTTCGGGATCGGCACCGAGATTGCCGATCAGAATGACCTTGTTGACGCTACCAGCCATGACACTCACCTTACTGCCGCGCCGCCGCGGCGTTCAAAATCCAATCAAATGCCACCTTATCCCATCCGTTCCGGCGAGTGGGAGAACAGGCGGCTAAATCCACAGCGAAAATGTTCTTTATTTGTTCTAGTATTTCTCTATGATCCTGTCAACAGAATCGAAATTCCACAGCCGTTGCGCCTTGTGCCTCGACTCACGGGCGCCGTTGCCTACATAAGGACAGTTCTCCCAAGGACAGTCCCCTTCCCTTTGCCGATCAGAGCCTGACATGAGCGAACTCAAGACCATTTCCATCCGTGGCGCGCGCGAGCATAATCTCAAGGGCATCGACCTCGATCTGCCGCGCAACAGCCTGATCGTGATGACGGGGCTTTCCGGCTCCGGCAAGTCGTCGCTTGCCTTCGACACGATCTATGCCGAAGGGCAGCGGCGTTACGTCGAGAGCCTGTCGGCCTACGCGCGGCAGTTCCTTGAAATGATGCAGAAGCCTGATGTCGACCAGATCGAGGGTCTGTCGCCGGCGATCTCGATCGAGCAGAAGACGACCTCGCGCAATCCACGCTCGACGGTTGGCACGGTCACCGAGATCTACGACTATATGCGCCTGCTGTTTGCGCGCGTCGGCGTTCCCTATTCGCCGGCGACCGGCCTGCCGATCGAGAGCCAGACGGTCAGCCAGATGGTCGACCGGATCCTCGCTTACGAGGAAGGCACCCGTCTCTACATCCTCGCGCCGATGATCCGCGGCCGCAAGGGCGAGTACAAGAAGGAACTCGCCGAACTGATGAAGAAGGGCTTTCAGCGCGTCAAAATCGACGGGCAGTTCTACGAAATCGCCGAGGCCCCGACGCTCGACAAGAAGTACAAGCACGATATCGACGTGGTGGTCGATCGCGTGGTTGTCCGGCCTGACATCGCGAGCCGCCTGGCTGACAGTCTCGAAACCTGCCTAAGGCTCGCCGACGGTCTCGCGGTCGCGGAATTCGCAGACAAGCCGCTGCCGCCAGAGGAAACATCTGCCGGCGGTTCGGCCAACAAGTCCCTGAACGAAACGCATGAACGCGTGCTGTTCTCGGAGAAATTCGCCTGCCCCGTCTCCGGCTTCACCATTCCGGAAATCGAGCCGCGCCTCTTCTCCTTCAACAATCCCTTCGGCGCCTGCCCGACCTGCGATGGCCTTGGTTCGCAGCAGAAGATTGATGAAGCGCTGATCGTTCCGGAGGTGCATCGCAAGCTGAACGATGGGGCGATTGCGCCCTGGGCCAAGTCGAGCTCCCCTTACTACAACCAGACGCTGGAAGCGCTGGGCAAGGCCTTCGGCTTCAAGCTGACGGCGAAGTGGTCGGATCTTTCAGAGGCGGCGCAGAAGGCGATCTTGCACGGTACCGAGGAGAAGATCGACTTCCACTATGCCGATGGTGCGCGCTCCTATACCACGACCAAGACCTTCGAAGGCATCGTTCCGAACCTCGAGCGGCGCTGGAAGGAGACCGACAGTGCCTGGGCGCGCGAGGAAATCGAGCGCTTCATGTCGGCCGCCCCCTGCCCGGCCTGCAATGGCTTCCGCCTGAAGCCCGAGGCGCTCGCGGTCAAGATCAATGGGCTGCATATCGGCCAGGTGACGAACATGGCGATCCGCAATGCCGGCTCCTGGTTCGAGGATCTGCCGGCCAAGCTCACCGACAAGCAGAACGAAATCGCCGTGCGCGTGCTCAAGGAAATCCGCGAGCGTCTGCGCTTCCTCAACGATGTCGGCCTCGACTATCTCTCAATGTCGCGTAATTCGGGCACACTGTCTGGCGGCGAAAGCCAGCGCATTCGTCTGGCATCGCAGATCGGCTCCGGCTTGACGGGTGTGCTCTATGTGCTGGACGAGCCGTCGATCGGCCTGCACCAGCGCGACAATGCCCGCCTTCTCGACACGCTGAAACACCTGCGCGACATCGGCAATACCGTGATCGTCGTCGAGCATGACGAGGATGCGATCCTGACCGCCGATTACGTCGTCGATATCGGTCCGGCGGCCGGCATTCATGGCGGCCAGGTGATCGCGCAGGGCTCGCCGCAGGACGTGATGGCCAATCCGAAATCCCTGACGGGCAAGTATCTGACCGGCGAGATGGGTGTGAGTGTCCCAGCCCAGCGGCGCAAGCCGAAGAAGGGCCAGCAGATCAAGGTGGTCGGCGCCAAGGGCAACAATCTGAAGAACGTCACCGCCTCGATCCCGCTCGGCGTGTTCACGGCAGTCACCGGTGTGTCCGGCGGCGGCAAGTCGACCTTCCTGATCGAGACGCTTTACAAGGCGGCGGCGCGGCGCGTCATGGGTGCGCGCGAAAATCCTGCAGAGCACGAGCGGATCGACGGTTTCGAGTTCATCGACAAGGTGATCGACATCGACCAGTCACCGATCGGGCGCACGCCGCGCTCCAATCCAGCGACCTATACCGGTGCCTTCACGCCGATCCGCGACTGGTTCACCGGTCTGCCGGAAGCCAAGGCGCGCGGTTACCAGGCCGGTCGCTTCTCGTTCAACGTCAAGGGCGGTCGCTGCGAAGCGTGCCAGGGCGACGGCGTGATCAAGATCGAGATGCACTTCCTGCCCGACGTCTACGTCACCTGCGACGTCTGCCACGGCAAGCGCTATAACCGCGAGACGCTGGATGTGACCTTCAAGGGCAAGTCGATCGCCGATGTGCTCGACATGACGGTCGAGGAGGGTGTCGAGTTCTTCCAGGCAGTGCCGGCGGTGCGCGACAAGCTGCAGGCGCTGTTTGATGTTGGCCTAGGCTATATCAAGGTCGGCCAGCAGGCGAACACGCTGTCTGGCGGTGAAGCGCAGCGCGTCAAGCTCGCCAAGGAGCTGTCGAAGCGCTCGACCGGCCGCACGCTCTACATTCTGGACGAACCGACGACTGGCCTTCATTTCCACGACGTCGCCAAGCTTCTGGAAATGCTGCAGGAACTGGTCAATCAGGGGAATTCTGTCGTGGTCATCGAGCACAATCTCGAGGTCATCAAGACGGCCGACTATATCCTCGATTTCGGTCCGGAAGGTGGCGATGGCGGCGGCCAGATCGTCGCCCAGGGCACGCCGGAAGAGGTGGTGAAGGTCGAGGCGTCGTATACTGGGCAGTTCCTCAAGGAGCTGCTGCAGCGGCGTCCGGTGAAGAAGGTTCAGGCGGCGGAGTGATCCGCCGGAGCCTACCAGAGGCGTTGCACCCTCAGAGTGTCGAAGGCCGTGTCGGCACTCACGATTACCAGGCCTTCCAGTTTCGATTGGGCGGCAAGCAAGCGATCGAAGGGATCCTTGTGCTCGGCGACCAACTGCCCGGCATAGAGTGCGTGCGATGTTTCAACTGCAAGCAAGGTGAAACGCTCAGCCATGACATGTTTGACAAAGTCAGAGCTGATGGGACCTACTTCGGGCCACTTTCCGAGGCGATACTTCGTCGCCAACTCGAACGCGGAGACGGCGCTGACCATGACCTCGTTGTCGCCATCGCTCAAGGTAGCCCGTGCGAGGTGGCTGAGATGGTCACCATTGATCAACCACCACACCAGCGTGTGCGTATCGAGAAGATATCTCACTGGCCGTTGTCACCAGGAAAAGAATATTTGCCCTCCCATGCCTCCAACTCGTCTTCGGACATCGGCTCCAGGAAGAGATTGGAGGGCAGCTTGCCTCGCAAGTGGGCCAACGCACCCGGCGTGCGCGGCGGGTTCTTTTCTTGAGATGAGGTCAAGGCAACCAGTTTCGCAATCGGCTCATCGCCGCGCGCGATTACGATTTCTTCACCGGCTTCGACGCGGGCGAGGAGTTTGGAGAGTTCCGTCTTGGCCTTGTGGATGGTGACGACCGTCATCGCTTCGCTCCTGGCTGTATTTTATATTAGCTAATTGCCTAGCTAACTTCAATGGGAGGCATTTCATGACCAAATCCGGCACGATCCGCACCGGCATCGGTGGTTGGACCTTCGATCCCTGGGACGACAGCTTCTACCCCTCCGATCTGCCCAAGAAGCGGCAACTGGACTATGCCAGCCGGCAGCTGACTGCGATCGAGGTCAACGGCACATACTATTCCAGCCAGAAGCCGGCGACCTTCGCCAAATGGGCATCGGAGGTGCCGGAGGGTTTCGTCTTTTCGCTGAAAGCAAGTCGCTATTGCACCAACCGCAAGGTGCTGGCCGAGGCCGGTCCGTCGATCGAGAAATTCGTCAACCAGGGCATTGCAGAACTCGGGGATCATCTGGGGCCGATCCTCTGGCAATTCATGGCGACGAAGAAGTTCGAGCCCGAGGACTTCGAAGTCTTTCTGGCGCTCCTGCCGAAGACGCTGGAGGGCCGGCCCCTCACCCATGTCGTCGAGCCGCGTCATGCTTCCTTCCAGGTGCCAGAATTCATCGAGATGCTGAGGCGCCATGGCGTAGCCGCCGTCTGCGCCGATCATCACGACTACCCGATGTTCGCGGATCCAACCGCTGATTTCATCTACGCACGGCTGCAAAAGGGCACGGACGAGACGCCGACCTGTTACCCGCCGGCGGAACTCGATGCCTGGTCAGAACGGCTGAGAACCTACGCTGGCGGCGGTGTGCCCGACGATCTCCCGCTGATTGCCAAAGACAGTGCGGCGGCGAAAAAACCTCGCGACGTCTTTGCCTTCTTCATCTCCGGCGGCAAGGTGAATGCGCCGCGCGGCGCGATGGATCTGCAAAAGAAGCTCGGTTGATCGCTCCGGCCGACTGACAGTCATCAATTTGTGACAATGGCGAATTTGGACTAGGCTCGGTCGCAGAGTCGCGGACAAGACCGCGACCTCGGCCGGCATGGTTCCCGTTTTGGACGTGCGCGTCCACCATTGCAAATTTTCGGGGCACTTTCATGTCGGGTATCGCCGTCTTCATTCATCTCGCCGGCGCCGTTGCGCTGCTTCTCTGGGCGACACGCATGGTGCGCACCGGGATCGAGCGCGCCTACGGCGGCGTTTTGAAGGACAAGCTCCGGCATGCCGTCGGCAACCGATTTTCGGCTGCTTTCGCGGGCTTTCTATTCGCGGTGGCGCTGCAAAGCGCAACGGCCGTCGCATTGATCGTCTCATCCTTTTCGGCGGCGGGTTATGTTTTGCCGGCCATGGGTGTCGCGACCCTGCTTGGTGCCGACTTCGGCTCGGCCTTTGTCGTGCGCATTCTGCGCTACGATCTCTCGCTGCTTGTTCCCGTTCTGCTTCTCGCGGGCACCGTTGCATTCAGGACATCCGAGGCGCGCGGCTGGCGGCAGATCGGCCGCATCCTGTTCGGACTCGGCCTGCTCCTCCTGTCACTCCGCCTGATCGGCGAGGCGTCGGAGCCGCTGCGCGAGAGCCAGATCCTGCCTGTTCTCTTCAATTATCTCGCCAGCGACTGGATCAGCGCCTTTGCGCTGGCGGCCCTGCTTGCCTGGGCTTTCCATTCCAGTGTCGCTGCCGTCCTTCTGGTCGCGTCGCTCGCCGACCAGCATCTCTTGCCGGATGCGCTGATCATTCCGCTGGTGCTCGGGATCAATTTTGGCGCCGCCATCATCGCTGCACTGCTCACCAAGAATGCCGCGCCGAACGCCAGAATCGTGCCGCTCGGCAATGTTGTGATCCGTGGGATGATGACTTTGGTCGCGCTCGCGGCCCAGTTCGTATTTGCAATCAGCCCGACGGTCTTTGCCGCCCTTCCCGGGGATGCCGTCGTCATGGTGCATCTGGCAATGAACGGCGCCGTACTGGTGCTCGGCCTGCCCTTTGCCGGGCTCGTGGCAGGCCTTCTGGAGCGCATGCTCGCTCGCAGCGAGGAGCGGCCGGCCAATGACGATCGCCTTTCTGCCCTGAACGTGATGGATCTCGGCAATCCGCAGCAGGCGATCTCCAACGCGACGCGTGAGGTTCTGGCTGTCTGCGACAAGACCGAGGTGATGCTGGACGGCATCTTCGATCTCTTCGAGCACTGGGATCCAAAGAAGATGGAGCGGATTGAAACGCTCGACGACCAGATCGACACGATCCATCGCGACATCAAGTTCTACCTCGCTCGCATTTCCGCAACCGCACTCGACCAGACGTCGGCAGCGCAATGCCAGAACCTGCTGGGCGCAACGATCAAGATCGAGCAGGCGGCCGACATCATCTCGCAGAACATGCTGACACGCGCCCGCAAGAAGAAGGAGCGCAACGTCGCCTTCTCGGCCGAGGGCTGGGCGGAGCTCTGCGCCATGCACAACGAGGTGGTGAAGAATGCCCATCTCGCCTTCAACCTGCTCGTCACCCGCGATCTCGAGCATGCCCGCCAGCTCGTCGCCCGCAAGGAAGCGATCCGTAACCTGGTGAAGACCAGCGAGGAGAGCCATCTTCAGCGTCTGCGCCAGGGCAATGCCGCAAGTTTCGAATCGAGCTCGCTGCATATCGACACCATGCGCGATCTGAAGGAGATCAACTCCCTCTTCGTCTCGATCGCCTATCCCTTGCTCGAGGGCGAAGGCATGTTGCGGCGCAGCCGCCTCATGCAGCCGGCGGAGCTGTGAACGCTAAAGTCGAGGGTGTTGACGCCTAGTCCGCTTGGATCTGGGTGATCAGGTCTTCGGCCGTCAGCGTGCGACCGGCACGGAGCGCCGCCTGACCGTGCTGGTAGACAGCCGCACAGGCCGCCTCGAAAGCCGGCATCCCATTGGCCAGCCGTGCGCCAATGATGCCGGCAAGGACATCACCCGATCCGGCAGTGGCAAGGGTCGCGGGCGCCTCTTCCTCAATGCCTGCGCGCCCGTCCGGCGCGGCAATCACGGTATCCGCTCCCTTGTAGACAACGATACCGCCCAGGGCGTCGGCAGCCGCAAGTGCCTTTTCCACCTTGCCCAAGCTGCGGTCCGCTGCAATCTCCGGAAAGAGGCGTGAAAACTCACCCTCATGCGGCGTGACGACCAGCCTCGGCTCATCGGAACCGAAGCGCGCATTCAGTCGCTTAGCGGCACCCGCAAAGGCAGTGATACCGTCGGCATCGAGGACGAGCTTGCGTCCGGCCTGGCCGATCATCTCCGCAAACGCGCGGGCACGCTGCCGATCACCGAAACCCGGGCCAAGCACGAACGTCGTGCGGCGCGTGTCGGCCAGCCATTCGGACAAGGCATCGACACCGTCGACCGCACTCAGCATGACCGCCGTCAGGTGGGCGGCATTGGTCGCGAGCGCCTCCGATGGCGACGCAAGCGTGACCAGTCCGGCACCAGCCCTCAATGCCGCCTCGGCAGACAGGCGCCCTGCGCCGGTCGCCGTCTGCGGACCGGAGAACACAGTCACATGGCCGCGGCGGTACTTGTGATCGTGCGCCGAACCGTATCGGACATGAGGCGCCCAGATTGCAGGACCGTTTATCCAGAGCGGACGGGCTTCCGCCTGGACGATCCGCCGGGGAATGCCGATGTCGAAAACCTCAAGGCTCCCGCAATGAAGCCGACCCGGCAGCAGAACATGGCCAGGCTTCCTCGTCATGAAGGTCACGGTATGGCTTGCCTCGAAGGCTTCTCCTCTGATTTCCCCCGTTGCCCCGTCGATGCCGGAGGGGAGGTCAACGGCAAGCACAGGCAGTCCCGCCTCCTGAATCGTGCGGATGAGCGCCTGCACGGCAGCCGGAAGCTCGCGTCTCAGGCCGGCACCGAACAGTGCATCGATGATCACCTCGCCTGCATCAGGGTGGAACTGCTCGATGGCCATCACCGGAAGTGGGCAGGCGGCTTGCGCGCGCGCGGCATCCCCCTTGAGCGCCGCAGTCTCCACCAGACTGTGGACGCGGACATCGGCGCCCGCGCGCGCCAGGGCTGAAGCCGCGACATATCCGTCTCCGCCATTGTTTCCCGGCCCGCAAAGGATCACGAACCGCAAGGCTCCGGGAAAGTGACGAAGTGCCGCCGCAGCGACCGCCTCCCCCGCACGCAGCATCAACCCAAAGCTGTCGATCCCAGACGAAGAAGTGGCCGCATCCACACGGGCCATGGCCTCCGGTGTCAGAAGGATCTCGGGGCGTCGGTGGTCGCTGGGGCGGGTCATGGGGCAAGGTTAGAGCAGAATCCACGCCTTGCGCAACGCTGCACGATTTTAGGCAAAGGCAAGTGATGTCTTTCTGTGCAAATGCCTAGTTTGCAGGCTTTAAGATCAGAAAATGCGCAAGGAGGCCAGCATGTTAGTGGTATAGCAGCCCTGGAAAAAAGATTGGCTAAAATCGATATTTTGCAGGAAACGGGCTGGCTTTTCCGGTCGTTTTGCTGGAGATTTGCCCTGTCGGACGGAGGAGGCGACGGTTTTTGCGCGATTTTCGCGAAAAACTGGCACATTCCCTGCATCCAGCCCGGCGGGCGGGGCTCATCCTGCTTTACTGAGGAAGCGGAGAGAAATTTTCTCATGAAAAAGATCGAAGCGATCATCAAGCCTTTCAAGCTCGACGAAGTGAAGGAAGCCCTTCAGGAAGTCGGCTTGCAGGGTATCACTGTGACGGAAGCCAAGGGTTTCGGTCGCCAGAAGGGCCATACCGAGCTCTATCGCGGCGCCGAATACGTCGTGGACTTCCTGCCCAAGGTGAAGGTCGAAGTTGTACTGGCCGACGAGAACGTGGAGGCCGTCATCGACGCCATCCGCAATGCAGCTCAGACGGGCCGCATCGGCGACGGCAAAATCTTCGTTTCGAACGTCGAAGAAGTCGTCCGCATTCGAACCGGCGAAACCGGTATCGACGCCATCTAATCGGACCCGACACCAAGGGAGGTCGGGTTTAAATCGTCAGTTCACGCGAGGAATATAAAAATATGACGACCGCAAACGATATTCTGAAACAGATCAAGGACAACGATATCAAGTTCGTCGACCTGCGCTTTACCGATCCGAAGGGCAAGCTGCAGCACGTGACGATGGACATCGCCTGCGTCGACGAAGACATGTTCGCCGATGGCGTCATGTTCGACGGTTCCTCGATTGCCGGCTGGAAGGCCATCAACGAGTCCGACATGGTACTGATGCCGGATCCGGCAACCGTCCACATGGACCCCTTCTTCGCCCAGTCGACGATGGTCATCCTCTGCGACATCCTCGATCCTGTGTCGGGTGAATCGTATAACCGCGACCCGCGCGGCACGGCCAAGAAGGCTGAAGCCTATCTGAAGGCATCGGGTATCGGTGATACCGTGTTCGTCGGTCCGGAAGCTGAATTCTTCGTCTTCGACGACGTGAAATACAAGGCCGACCCCTACAACACCGGCTTCAAGCTCGACTCGACCGAACTCCCGTCGAACGATGATACCGAGTATGAAACCGGCAACCTTGGCCACCGTCCGCGCGTAAAGGGTGGCTATTTCCCGGTTCCGCCGATCGACAGCCTGCAGGACATGCGCTCGGAAATGCTGACGGTTCTCGGTGAAATGGGCGTTGTCGTCGAAAAGCATCACCACGAAGTGGCCGCGGCCCAGCACGAGCTTGGCATCAAGTTCGACACGCTGGTACGCAACGCCGACAAGATGCAGATCTACAAGTATGTCGTGCATCAGGTCGCCAATGCCTATGGCAAGACGGCGACCTTCATGCCGAAGCCGATCTTCGGCGACAACGGCTCGGGCATGCACGTGCACCAGTCGATCTGGAAGGACGGCAAGCCGACCTTCGCCGGCGACGAATATGCCGGCCTGTCCGAGAGCTGCCTCTACTACATCGGCGGCATCATCAAGCATGCCAAGGCACTCAATGCCTTCACCAACCCGTCGACCAACTCCTACAAGCGTCTGGTCCCGGGTTACGAAGCACCGGTTCTGCTGGCCTATTCCGCCCGCAACCGCTCCGCATCGTGCCGCATTCCCTTCGGCACCAACCCGAAGGCGAAGCGCGTCGAAGTCCGCTTCCCGGATCCGATGGCGAACCCCTACCTCGCCTTCGCCGCCATGCTGATGGCCGGCCTTGACGGCATCAAGAACAAGATCCATCCGGGCAAGGCCATGGACAAGGACCTCTACGACCTGCCGCCGAAGGAACTGAAGAAGATCCCGACGGTCTGCGGTAGCTTGCGCGAAGCGCTCGAAAGCCTCGACAAGGATCGCAAGTTCCTGACCGCAGGCGGCGTGTTCGACGACGACCAGATCGATTCGTTCATCGAATTGAAGATGCAGGAAGTCATGCGCTTCGAAATGACCCCGCATCCGGTCGAATACGACATGTACTATTCGTCCTGATATCCGGGTTAGTCGACCAGAAGCGCCGGCGGAGAGATCCGCCGGCGTTTTTCGTTTGTCTGGGTACCATTTCGAGGAAATGTCGCTTTCTCCGAGGACAGCGGCGCGCTAGCAGTTGGACAGTCCTTTCCCTCCGCCGACAGCGATCCCGATGCCCGCTCCCCACCAGACCACCGATCCGCGCCTCTACGACTGGCTGCTGTTCCTGCTCGCGCCCCTGTTCTTTTCTTCGAACCTGATCTTCGGTCGCGGCATATCAGGTGAGGTCGGGCCTTTCACCACGGCACTATTGCGGTGGGTCGGAGCTGCAATCCTGATGTCACCCTTCATCTGGCACGAGCGACGGGCCTGCCTTGCCTTCGTCCGGCAACACACCGCCCTCTGGCTCACGCTTGGCATTCTCGGCATGGGCATTTGCGGCGGGGTCGTCTACTGGGCGCTGACCCTCACCACCGCCTCGAACGCGACGTTGATCTATACGACCTCGTCGCTCTTCATCATCCTGTTCCAGTGGCTGTTTCAGAAGCGCGCGATCACCGGTCGCGAACTTCTCGGCATGCTCATCGCCTTTGGCGGTGTCATCGCGATCGTCCTGAAGGGCCAGCCGGAGGCGCTCTTTGAACTCACCTTCAACATCGGTGATCTCGCCATCCTCGTGGCTGCCATCGCCTTTGCCGCCTATTCCCTCTTGCTCAGGCGCCCTTCCGTGCGCGCCATGCCGCCGCTGCCTCTGTTCGCCCTTTTGGCTTTGTCGGGCGCGATTGTCCTGATCCCGCCGGGACTGATCGAAATGACCTCGGGGGCGCCCCTGCCCGACACCTGGATGGAGTTCGCCAAGCTCGCTGGGATCATCCTCTTTGCCTCGCTGGCGGCCTTCTACTGCTTCCAGCATGCCGTCCAGGTCTTCGGGCCCGGGATAGCCGGAATGACCCTTTACCTCATGCCGCCGATGTCCATCCTGATGGCGGTCGTCTTCCTCGGTGAACGCTTCGAGCACTACCATGCCATCGGCATCGTCCTGGTCACCGGCGGGCTGATCCTTGCAACCGCACCTCGTCGAAAAACGGCCTAGCTGTGGCATCCGGCCACGCCGTTACACACCATCCCTTGATTTTGGCGGGCTTTCTTCCCAAATATGACAGGGAAAGGAAGTCAAACCATGAAACAACGAAGCGCTAAATTTGGTATCGGGGACGTCGTACGGCACAAGTTCTTTCCGTTCCGCGGCGTGATCTTCGATGTTGATCCGGAGTTTGCCAATTCCGAGGAATGGTGGAACGCCATCCCCGCCGAAGTACGGCCGCACAAGGACCAGCCCTTCTATCATCTGCTCGCGGAGAACTCCGAGACGGAATATGTGGCCTATGTTTCCGAGCAGAACCTTGAACAGGATCAGAGCCAGGAGCCTCTGCGAAATCCGCAGATCCAGCAGATCTTCGAACCCCAGCAGACGGGCCGCTACAAGCCGAAGATGAACTTCGCTCACTGATATCCATCCAACAACAGAATGCAAAAAGCCCGCGTCGACTGACGCGGGCTTCCTGTATTTCTAACCGATTGTGGCGGATCAGTTGCCCTGCTTGGCAGCGTTCTGGGCGTCGGTGATTGCCTTGTTGCGCTCTTCCTGCTTCTTCTGCATGGCTTCCTGCAGCAGACGCTGACGCTCTTCGGCCTGCGATTGCGACATCGCTTCGCCGTCGAACGCGCCGGTGAATCCGCTCAGCGGGATCTTGATCGGGTTCGGTGCGCGGCGGAAGTTGATCGAGGTGAAGACGACCTCGCCACCCTTCTTCAAGCTGTCGATGATCGCGTCCGTCAGCGGGATTTCCGCGGTGCAGCGGTCCGGCAGGCAGACGGCGTAGTCGAGCTTGGTGCCCTTGGCGCCATCGATCTGCATCATCACGCCCGGCGGGATGAGACGGGCCGAGGGTACCGTGACCTGCAGCAGCTTGCGGTTGACCTTGCCTTCGACCGTGATCAGGCCAACGGCGGTGATCAGCTGGCCGTTTGCGGCGACGAGCTGGTTCTGGACCACGCAGACGTCGGATTCTTCCTGCTTGGCGCAGGTTTTGAACCACCGCGGCTCGGAGGGAGCGGCAGCTTCCTGTGCCTGTGCGACGACCGGCATGGCGCTTGCCGCGAAGGACAGAGCGATTGCAGACACAGCCGTCCGCGTTGCGTTGCTAAGTTTGAACATCATACGTATTCCGTCTCCTGAAAACCCCTGTCGCGCGGACTTGTGTGCCGCGTCATTCACCGGTCTTGCCTGCCCACCTGTGGTTCAAATGAGGCAAATACATGACCCTGCGATCTGGCTCACCTGTTACATTGCGGCGGCCAGAATATCCAGCGTTTCTTTGACTCCGGATCGACTCACATCTCCTCAATCTCACCTGCTTGTGTTGGTTTTATGGTGAGTGTGCTAGCGTCCCGGCACATTCGAGAATCTAATCCAAGGAGGATCGTCGCCTTGCGCCGTCTCTTGTTTACTCTGCTTCTGCTACCCTTCGCGTCTGCCACCACGGCACAACCCATGCACGGCATCGCCATGCATGGAGAGCCTGCGCTTGCCGCCGACTACACGCATTTTCTCTATGTAAATCCTGATGTGAAGAAGGGCGGCAAGGTCAATTACGGCGTGGTGGGCACCTACGATGCTTTAAACCCTTTTGTCCTCAAGGGCATGCGCACGACGGCGCGCGGCGTCTGGGATCCGGAATTCGGCAATCTGCTCTACGAGCCGCTGATGACCCGGTCAGCCGACGAGCCCTTCACCCTCTACGGCCTGCTGGCCGAAACCGTCGAATGGGATGCGGACCGGACCTATGTGCAGTTCAATCTCAATCCGGAAGCGCGCTGGCATGATGGCAAACCGGTCACTCCCGAAGATGTGATCTTCACCTTCGAGCTGTTACGCGACAAGGGACGCCCGCCCTTTAACGGCCGTCTCAACGCGGTTGCCAGCATGGAGAAGGTTGGTGAGCACGGCATCAAGTTCACCTTCAACGAAAAGGCCAATCGCGAGACACCGCTGATCTTCGCCAATTCGACACCGATTCTGCCGAAACACGCGGTTGATCCTGAAACCTTCGATCAGGGCGGGCTCGCCATCCCGGTCGGTTCGGGCCCCTACAGGATCAAGGAGCTGAAGCCCGGCGAGAAGGTCACATGGGCGCGTGATCCCGACTATTGGGGCAAGGACCTTCCTTCAAAGGTTGGCATCGACAATTACGACGAGATCAGCGTCACCTATTTCTTGCAGGAAGCGACACTGTTCGAGGCCTTCAAGAAGGGCGAGATCGACATCTATCCGGATGGCGATTCCAACCATTGGCAGAGGGCCTACAATTTCCCGGCCGCAGAGAATGGCGATGTCGTGAAGGAAGCCTTCAAGCCGGGGCTTCCCTCCGGCATGCTGGGCTTCGTCTTCAATACGCGACGCACGATCTTTTCGGACGTCAAGGTCCGCGAGGCAATCAGCACCGCCTTTGACTTCGAAGCGATGAACAAGACGCTCTTCGGCAACGCCTTCACCCGCACCCAAAGCTACTGGCAGAATTCCGCGCTTGGCGCCTTCGGCAATGCCGCCGACGAGAGAGAACTGGCGCTGCTGGGGCCTGCGAAGGAGAAACTCTCACCGGAAATTCTCGCCGGCACCTACACGCAGTCGGCGACAGATGGGTCCGGCGGTGACCGCAAGGCGCTCGGCATGGCCGTCAGGCTCTTCCAGGAGGCCGGTTACAAGATCCAGGGCGGCAAGATGATCGATGCCGCCGGCAAGCCCTTCGCCTTCGAGGTGATGACCCAGAACGAAGGTCAGGAGAAGATGGCCATCGCCTTTCAGCGGACGCTGAAGCTGATCGGCATCGACATGGCCATCCGCACCGTTGACGACGCGCAGTATCAGGCGCGCTCCAACAGCTTTGACTACGACATGATCATCAAGTCCTACACGTCGTCGCTCTCGCCCGGCGCCGAGCAGGTCAATCGCTGGGCATCCGAAGCGAAGGACGCCCAGGGTAGCTTCAATTACGCCGGCGTTGCCGATCAAGACATCGACCGCATGATCGAGGCGCTCCTGCAGGCACGCGACCCGGCCGATTTCCAGGCGGCCGTGCGGGCCTATGACCGGCTCCTCGTTGCCGGGCACTATCTCGTGCCGCTCTATCATATCGGCGAGCAATGGGTGGCCCGCTGGAAGCATATCGGACGGCCGGACGCAGCCCCGCTCTATGGCTACCAGCGCTCGACCTGGTTCGACGCACGCGTCCAGTAACAGTAAGCGATTGACGCTGTGTTTCAGGGCCGGAGCTTGTCTCCGGCCCGCTTTGCTTTAAGTGACAGGCATACCTCTGCCAGGAAAGGACACCCTCATGGACCGCATCACCATCGACCTCGTATCCGACGTGGTCTGCCCCTGGTGTTATCTCGGCAAGGCGCGGCTCGAACTCGCGATCGCCGAAGTGCAGGACGAAGTCAGCGTCGACATCAACTGGCGCCCCTATCAGCTCAATCCCGACTATCCGCCTGAAGGTGTCGACCAGCAGGTGGAACTGGCGAAGAAGCTGGGCGGCAAGGACAAGATGGACCAAGCGCATGCGCATCTGAAGTCGCTGGGCGCCGAGGTCGGCATTGCCTTTGATTTCGAAGCCATCAAAGTTGGCCCGAACACGCTCGATGCGCATCGGCTGATCCATTGGGCCGGCCAGGAAAGCCGGGAAACGCAGACCCACGTGGTCGATCTCCTGTTCAAGGCGAATTTCGAACAGGGCCGCAATATCGGCGACACCGCCGTACTGCGCGACATCGCGACCGAGGCCGGACTGTCGCGTCCTGTTATCGAATCGCTGCTGTCAGGCGATGCTGACGTCAACCATGTGCTCTCAGAGGTGGAAGCCGCCAAGCAAATGGGCGTGAACGGCGTTCCCTTCTTCATCTTCGACCAGCAATACGCGGTCAGCGGCGCCCAGCAGCCGGCGGAACTCGCCAATGCCTTGCGCGAAATCGCCAAGGCGAAGGCCGAGGCGCTGCGCAATCTGAATTGACGGTTGTAACGAACACTCGTATCCCGGTGAGGTAACCTCCTCCCCGGGATCATCACCTTGTCCGCCGACACGACCTTCAAAGGCGTCATCTTCGCCTTCATCTGCTTTGCCGCTTATTCCTTCAGTGACGCCGCTGTGAAGCTCGTCGAAGGGCGCGTGCCCGCCTTCGAGGCAGGTTTCATCGGCAGCCTGTTCGGCTTCCTGGCAATTCCCTTCCTGATGAAGCGCGGCGACCGCTATACGGATCTGGTGCGCAGCACGAACTGGCCGCTCTGGGGCCTGCGTTTCGTCTGTTCTGCCGTGGGCACCGTCGGCAGCATCATTGCCTTTACCCAGCTCTCGATGGCGGAAGCTTTCTGCCTCATCTTCCTGCTGCCCAGCTTTGCGACGATCATGTCGGTGATCTTCCTCAAGGAAGAGGTCGGCATGAAGCGCTGGGCTGCTGTGTTGATCGGCTTTCTCGGCGTGCTGGTGGTCTTGCGGCCGGGCTTTCGTGAGTTGGAAATCGGACATCTGGCAGCGCTGATTTCGGGCTTTGCCGGCGCCGTCACGATCATCATCTTCCGCGCCATGGGCCCGCAGGAGAAGAATATCTCGCTTTACGGCGCGGGCCTGCTCGGCAGCGTGATCATCTGTGCGGCCTTCTCTCTACCGGACTTCCAGGCACCCGACCGTTATGACCTGATGCTGCTTGCCGCCTTCGGCCTGCTCGCCGCCGTCGGCAATATCTTCATGATGCTGGCGTCGTTTTATGCCCCTGCCCCGATCGTCGGGCCGATCCAGTACAGCCAGATGCTCTGGGCCATCCTGCTGGGCTATCTCGTCTTCGGCGACAAGGTCGACTGGCCGATGGGCATCGGCATCGTGCTGATCGTAGGGTCAGGGCTCCTGACGCTGATCCGCGAGCGCAAACGCGACACGCCGCTTCCGCCACCGGTGGCCGGCAAGACGGATGCGGCACTGGCGATCAAGCCGGACCAATCCGACACTTGAACGAGGTGGGGCCTCAACGGCCCCTTCCATCTGCTCAACCCGACTTCGCCAACTCCGCCAACTGCGTCATCACCACCGCGGCCCCCGAAAGCCGCTTTTCCGGCGTCGGGAGGTCGCGGGTGAGGAACACCGAGTGGTCTGCCCTGATCTTGGCCATGCTGCCCTGCTTCGCGATATAACCAACGAGCGCTGCCGGGTTCGGGAACTGCTTGCCGCGGAACTGGACGACGACGCCCTTGGGGCCGGCTTCCAGCTTCTCGACATTGGCCGTACGGCACAGCGCCTTGATGTAGACGACTTTCAACAGGTGCTGGACCTCGATCGGCATGGGACCGAAGCGGTCGATCAATTCGGCGCCGAATCCGTCGATCTCTCTGAGGTCGTCGAGCTCGCCGAGGCGGCGATAGAGTGCCATGCGCAGATGCAGATCCGGCACGTAGTTTTCCGGGATCATGACCGAGGTGCCGACCTGGATCTGCGGCGACCAGCCGGTATCGACCACTTCATCGACACCCTTCACCTCGGCGACCGCCTCTTCCAGCATCTGCTGGTAGAGCTCAAAGCCGACTTCCTTGATATGGCCGGACTGTTCCTCGCCGAGCAGATTGCCGGCGCCACGGATATCGAGGTCGTGGCTGGCAAGCTGGAAGCCGGCGCCGAGCGTGTCGAGCGACTGCAGGACCTTCAGGCGCCGTTCGGCACCCGCCGTCAGCACCTTGTTGACCGGGAGCGTCAGGAGCGCGAAGGCGCGGACCTTGGAGCGACCCACACGGCCACGGATCTGGTAGAGCTGGGCCAGACCGAACATGTCGGCGCGGTGGACGATCAGCGTGTTTGCCGTGGGCACATCGAGGCCCGATTCGACGATGGTCGTCGAGAGCAGCACGTCATAGCGGCCCTCGTAGAAGGCGTTCATGATGTCTTCGAGCTCGCCGGCAGCCATCTGGCCATGGGCGATCGCCACCTTCAGCTCCGGCACGTTCTCGTCGAGGAAGCTTTTCACATCCGCGAGATCGGCGAGACGCGGGCAGACATAAAAACTCTGGCCGCCGCGATAATGCTCGCGCATCAGCGTCTCGCGAATGACGAGCGGATCGAAAGGCGAGATGAAGGTGCGGACCGCCATACGGTCCACCGGCGGCGTGGTGATCAGCGAGAGTTCGCGCACGCCGGTCATGGCAAGCTGCAGGGTACGCGGGATCGGGGTCGCCGACAGCGTCAGGACGTGAACGTCCGACTTCAGCTCCTTCAGCCGTTCCTTGTGCTTGACGCCGAAATGCTGCTCCTCGTCGATGATCAGCAGGCCGAGATTGGCGAAGCTAACGCCGGTGCCGAGCAGCGCATGCGTGCCAACGACGATGTCGGTCTTGCCGTCTGCGACTTCCTTCTTGACGAGGTTAAGCTCCTTCGTGCCGACAAGGCGCGAGGCCTGCTGGACGCGGATCGGCAGCCCCCGGAAGCGTTCGGAGAAGGTCTTGAAATGCTGGCGGGCCAGCAGTGTGGTCGGCACGACAACGGCGACCTGGATACCGTTCATCGCGGCGATGAAGGCAGCACGAAGCGCCACTTCCGTCTTGCCGAACCCGACGTCGCCGCAGACGAGCCGGTCCATGGGGCGGCCAGCGCCAAGGTCAGAGCGGACGGATTCGATGGCCGTTTCCTGGTCTTCCGTTTCGTCATAGGGGAAACGGGCAGCGAATTCGTCGTAGAGGCCTTCCTGAGTCGTCAGGACCGGTGCAGAGCGGGTCATGCGTTCGGCGGCGATGCGGATCAGGGCACCCGCCATGTCGAGTAGGCGCTTCTTGAGCTTGGCCTTGCGCATCTGCCAGGCGCCGCCGCCCAGCTTGTCGAGCTGCACCTCGGTCGCCTCGCCGCCATAGCGCGAGAGAAGATCGATGTTTTCGACCGGCAGGAAGAGCTTGGCGTCGTCGGCATAACGCAGTTCAAGGCAGGCATGCGGGGCACCCGCTGCCTCAATGGTGCGCAGACCGACGAACCGGCCGATGCCGTGTTCGGCATGCACGACGATCGAGCCTTCGTCGATACCGGCTACTTCCGAGATGAAATCGGCGGCCCGCTTGCGGCGCTTGGAGCGGCGGACCATGCGGTCGCCGAGAATGTCCTGTTCGCCGATGATGACGAGATCGTCTGTCTCGAAGCCACCTTCGAGGCTGAGAACGGCGGTACCCGCCTCGCCTTTCTTCAGCTTGTCGACATCTTTAAGTGCTGCGACCGGTACCAGCCGCTCCAGGCCGTGTTCGTTGAGCACCTGCAGCAGGCGATCGAGCGAACCTTCCGACCAGCCGGACACCACGACTTTGGAGCCGGCAGCGCGCTTGTCGGCGATATAGGTGACGGCCTGGCCGAAGACATTGGCACGATTGCCTTCTTCGCTGCTCGCCTCATTGGCAGACTTCGCCCAGCGCGGTGTCGGTCGGGCCTCGACCTCGATCACCTTGCGGCTCTCGCCACTGGCTTCGGCAAACGGCGTGATGCGGATCGGATCGAATGCGTCGAGCGCCTTGCCGAATTCGCCAGCGCCGAGATAGAGCCGCTCCGGTGGAACCGGCTTGTAGGGCGTGCCCTGGGCGAGATGGCCCTTGCCGGGCGTTGCCGAGTTGAGGCGTGCCTCGTAATAGTCTCGGATCAGCTTGGCGCGTTCTTCGGCTGCCTCACGCACGGTATGGTCAGTGACCATACGGAAGCCACGCAAATAATCGAAGGTGGTTTCCAGCTTGTCGTAGAACATCGGGAGCCAATGCTCCATGCCGGCATACCGGCGCCCCTCCGAGACTGCGGCATAGAGCGCGTCATCGCGGGTGGCGGCTCCAAAGAGAGAGAGATAGTTCTTGCGAAACCGGCTGATGCTTTCCGGCGTCAGCGTCACCTCGCTCATCGGATTGAGATCAAGCGAACGGACCTGTGCGATCGTCCGCTGGCTTGCCGGATCGAAGGAGCGGATGCTTTCGAGTGTGTCGCCGAAGAAATCGAGACGAACAGGCTCTTCCGCACCAGGCACGAAGACATCGAGAATGCCGCCGCGCACGGCGAATTCGCCAACCTCGCGCACCGTCGCGACGCGGTCGAAACCGTTGCGTTCCAGACGCGCGGCAATGTCGTCCATACGCACCTGGTTGCCGGGCTTCGCCGAAAAACCGAGGCTGTCGATGACATCAGCCGGTGCCACCTTCTGCAGCATGGCATTGACCGTCACCAGCACGATTGCCGGATGCGGATTGAGATAGAGCGCAATCAAACCCGACAGTGCCGCCAATCGCCGGGCCGAAACATCAGCGGACGGTGAGACGCGGTCGTAAGGCAGACAGTCCCAGGCCGGCAGGCTTAAGACCGGAATGTCCGGCGCTGCGAAGCTCAGTGTCTGCTCGAGGTTCTGCAGCCGCTGCCCGTCGGATACCACATAGGCGACAGGTTTCCCCTGACGCGCCAGTTCGGCGAGGATGAAGGCATCCATGCCGTCGGGTACATGAGAAAGCGTCAGCGCGGATTGTGCGCCGACAATCCGCTTCACATCGATCAGGGACATATCAGTTACTTTGCAGCGGTTTCTTCGCCGGTCACCGGTGAGAAATCCGGGCGCAGGGCGGCTATGCGTTCGAAGAGTGGTGTCTGGAGATGGGCCGGCACGGGATCGGCGCCGGTAATGTAGCGGACGAGATCGTTGTCCTCTTCCACCATGATGCGTTCTAGCTCGTCGAGCTCCTCATCAGAGAGCTCGCTGATATGGGCCTCGCAGAACTGGCCGAGCATCAGGTCCATCTCCCGGATGCCGCGATGCCAGCAGCGGAACAGGATGCGCCGACGGCGCGGATCGAGGTCGGCACTGCTTTTCACCAGTCCAGTCATCTTGGCATCCTTCCAATTCTTCGGCCTCTATAGAGCAGCGACCGGCAAATGTCAGCTTGCCAAACCGGCATTTTGCGAGGCATTTTGCCCCCATCATGCGTCCCCATCTTCTCGATCCCCTCTTTGCCTCCGTGGCTTCGCTCAGCGGAGTCGGTCCCAAACTTGCCCAGCTTCTCGCCACACTGCTCGGGCGCGAGGATGCCGAGGATGCGCGCGTCGTCGACCTGCTCTTCCTCGCGCCACACCGGCTGATCGACCGGCGCCACCAGCCGGGCATCGCCTATGCCCAACAGGGCTCGCTGGTAACGATCACCGGCCGTGTCGACCGACATCTGCCGCCCCCGAAGGGCAAGAGCAACCTGCCCTACCGCGTGATGCTGCATGACGAGACGGGGGAACTGGCGCTCACCTTCTTCCGGGTCAAGGGCAACTGGCTGGAAAAGGCACTGCCCGTTGACGAGATCGTCATGGTCTCAGGGAAAGTCGACTGGTTCAACGGCCGCGCCTCGATGGTCCATCCGGACCTGATGATGAAGGCGAGCGAGGCCGAGAGCCTGCCGCTGGTCGAGCCGCTTTATCCGCTGACGGCGGGGCTCGGACCCAAGGTGCTGCGCAAGGCCGTGGAAGCAGCGGTCGAGCGCATGCCTGAAATGCCGGAATGGGCGGATGCACCGCTCGCCACGAAACAAGGCTTCGCCAGCGTGCGCGAGAGCCTGGTGGCGCTTCACAATCCGCGCGACGAGAAGGACATCGACCCGCAAGCGCCAGCGAGACGCAGGCTCGCCTATGACGAGTTTCTCGCCGGTCAGGTGTCGCTCGCCTTGGTGCGGCAGAAGCTCCGTAGGGTGCCGGGCGTGCCGGTCAAGCCGACGGGTGAGATCAGCGGAAAGATCCGCGCCACCCTCCCCTTCACACCGACCAACAGCCAGGTGGCTGCGATCGACGACATCCTGAAGGACATGGCGACGGACCAGCGCATGCTGCGGCTCGTCCAGGGCGACGTCGGTGCTGGCAAGACGCTGGTGGCGCTGTTTGCCATGGCAGCCGCCGTCGAGGCGGGCGGGCAGGCCGTTCTGATGGCGCCGACGGAAATCCTGGCGCGGCAGCATCATGCGACCCTTGCCAAGCTCGGCGCGCCAGCAGGCCTCCGGATTGAAGTGCTGACCGGCCGGACCAAAGGCAAGGAGCGCGAAGCAATCCTGGAGCGCATCGCATCCGGCGAAGCACAAATCGTCATCGGCACACACGCGCTCTTCCAGGATGCCGTCAGCTACAAGAACCTGACACTGGCAGTGGTCGACGAACAGCATCGCTTTGGCGTGCACCAACGCCTGCGGCTGACCTCCAAGGGCATCTCGCCACATATGCTGGTAATGACGGCAACGCCGATCCCGCGCACGCTGGTGCTGGCCGCCTTCGGCGACATGGACGTCTCCAAGCTCACCGAGAAGCCCGCAGGCCGCAAGCCGATCCAGACGGTCACCGTCCCGATAGAGCGCGTGCCTGACGTCATCGAACGGCTCCGCTCGGCCATTGCGGAGGGCAAGAAGGCATATTGGATCTGCCCGCTGGTCGAGGAAACGGAAGAAAGCGAGCTGATGTCGGCCGAGGAGCGGCAGTCGGTGCTGGCGCAGTTCATCAAGGCGCCGATCGGCCTCGTGCATGGACGCATGGCGGGGCCGGAGAAGGATGCCGCGATGCTCGCCTTCAAGAACGGCGAGACGCGGCTGCTGGTGGCCACCACAGTGGTCGAGGTCGGTGTCGATGTGCCCGATGCGACGATCATGGTCATCGAACATGCCGAGCGCTTTGGCCTTGCCCAGCTGCATCAGCTGCGCGGTCGCGTGGGCCGCGGCGATGAGGCGTCGAGCTGCATCCTGCTCTACAAGGGGCCACTCGGCGAAACCGGAAAGGCACGGCTGTCGATCCTGCGCGATTCGGAGGACGGCTTCCTGATCGCCGAGGAGGATCTGAAGCTGCGCGGTGAAGGCGAATTGCTCGGCACCCGGCAATCGGGCACGCCAGGCTTCAAGATAGCCAGCCTCGAGCACCACGGAGATCTGCTGGAGATCGCCCGCAAAGATGCGGCCTATCTGCTGGATCGAGACCCGGAACTCACTTCGGAGCGCGGAGAAGCTGTCAGGACGCTGCTCTACCTACATCGCCGCGACGAAGCGATCCGCTTCCTGCATGCGGGGTGAGATCCGGTTGGCTCAGGAACGGCCGGCACGCTTGGGTGGCTCGACCGGGTCGTCCGCCGCAAGGTCCTGAAACGCCGCCATGGCGTCCGCTACCGTCGGCTTGTATTCAGGCGTCACCAGACCGGCAGAGATCAGGAGTTTCACACCCTCTTCCGGGCTCATGTCGAGCAGCATCAGCTTGCTGCGCGGCACGAACATCAGGAAGCCGGCGGTCGGCACAGGCGTCGGCGCCAGGAAAACGGCGACCATTTCCTCGCCATCCTGGTTCAGCCTCGCGGCGATTTCGCCCTTGGCATCCGACGAAATGAAGACCAGCGCCCAGGTTCCGGCGCGCGGGAACTCGATCAGGCCGACCTTCTTGAAGGAATTGCCCTGCTCCTTCAGCACCGTCTCGAAAATCTGCTTGGTGCTCTTGTAGACCGTGCGCACCAGCGGCATCCGGTTCAGGATGTTCTCGCTGTAGGAGACGATTGAGCGCCCGATCAAGTTACGGCCGAGAAACCCGACAAGCGTGATGAACAGGATAGCGATCAGAAGGCCGGTGCCTGGAACGGCAAACGTCAGATAGGCTTCGGGATTGTAGCGATCCGGCAGATAGGGCTTCACCCAGCTGTCTGCCCAGCGGATAAAAGTCCAGGTCAGATAGATGGTGATCGCCATCGGCGCACAGATGATCAGGCCGGTCAGGAAGTTGTTCCTGAGCCGCGTCGCCATCGAAATTCTGTCTGAACCTTCGGTCATGCCCACCGTCATTGTGCAGTGCCGTAACGCTGCGGACAATGCCGGACTGACACCTAGGGCGCAAGAGCTAGAATTGGGGCAGCGGACTGCCCCACTCCGGGATCACTCGACCGTGACGGACTTGGCGAGGTTACGCGGCTGGTCGACGTCTGTGCCCATAAAGACAGCCGTGTGATATGCAAGAAGCTGGATCGGGATGGAATACACCATCGGCGAAATGATCTCGGCGACGACGGGCAGCACGATGGTTGCCATGGTCTCAAGCTTCGAGGCGGTAGCGCCCTTCTCGTCGGTGATGAAGATGATCTTGCCGCCGCGGGCGGCCACCTCCTGCATGTTCGACACGGTCTTCTCGAAGAAGCGGTCGAAGG
>NZ_FTMQ01000018.1:0-2500 GCF_900156055.1 Rhizobium sp. RU33A
TGGTTGCGGGGGCAGGATTTGAACCTGCGGCCTTCAGGTTATGAGCCTGACGAGCTACCGGGCTGCTCCACCCCGCGCCAAGAGCGCAACTTTGACTGTTGCGCTTGAGAGTTCTTACAAAGCAAAAGGACCGCTTGATGAGCGGCCCTAAGATTTCGGCTTGGGCCGATTATGTGTTGAGAAGATTGAGGTATTTGCGATGCAAAACCGGAGGTATTTGCTTTTGCAAAACCCGACAACATTGCCTTTAGCAGACCTGGCAGCGACCTACTCTCCCGCGTCTTAAGACGAAGTACCATTGGCGCTGGGGCGTTTCACGGCCGTGTTCGGAATGGGAACGGGTGCAGCCACCCCGCCATGACCACCAGGTCGGCTAAGGGCAATGTTGTTGAGAAGCTGGTACAGGGATTTCCCTGTTTTCGATATGAACACGTATGTGGCATCATCGCCCGGATGTGTCCGGGCCGATGAGCATGGTCAATGAGAACGATCAAGCCAATCGGGCTATTAGTAACGGTAAGCTTCACTCATTACTGAGCTTCCACACCCGTCCTATCAACGTGGTAGTCTTCCACGGCCCTGATAGGGAATACTCGTTTTCAGGTGGGTTTCCCGCTTAGATGCCTTCAGCGGTTATCCCTTCCATATATAGCTACCCTGCTATGCCGTTGGCACGACAACAGGTCCACCAGAGATATGTCCATCCCGGTCCTCTCGTACTAGGGACAGATCCTGTCAATATTCCTACACCCACGGCAGATAGGGACCGAACTGTCTCACGACGTTCTGAACCCAGCTCACGTACCGCTTTAATTGGCGAACAGCCAAACCCTTGGGACCTGCTCCAGCCCCAGGATGCGATGAGCCGACATCGAGGTGCCAAACAACCCCGTCGATATGGACTCTTGGGGGTCATCAGCCTGTTATCCCCGGCGTACCTTTTATCCGTTGAGCGATGGCCCTTCCACACGGGACCACCGGATCACTATGACCGACTTTCGTCTCTGCTCGACTTGTCAGTCTCGCAGTCAGGCGGGCTTATGCCATTGCACTCGACGACCGATTTCCGACCGGTCTGAGCCCACCATCGCGCGCCTCCGTTACTCTTTCGGAGGCGACCGCCCCAGTCAAACTACCCACCATACACTGTCCCGGATCCGGATGACGGACCGCGGTTAGACATCCATGACGATAAGGGTGGTATTTCAAGGATGGCTCCACAGAAACTGGCGTCCCTGCTTCAAAGCCTACCACCTATCCTACACATGCCGACACGAATGCCAGTGTAAAGCTATAGTAAAGGTGCACGGGGTCTTTCCGTCTGACCGCAGGAACCCCGCATCTTCACGGGGAATTCAATTTCACTGAGTCTATGTTGGAGACAGCGGGGAAGTCGTTACGCCATTCGTGCAGGTCGGAACTTACCCGACAAGGAATTTCGCTACCTTAGGACCGTTATAGTTACGGCCGCCGTTTACTGGGGCTTCGATTCAAAGCTTGCACCTCTCCTCTTAACCTTCCAGCACCGGGCAGGCGTCAGACCCTATACGTCGTCTTGCGACTTCGCAGAGCCCTGTGTTTTTGATAAACAGTCGCTACCCCCTGGTCTGTGCCACCCCATTACACTTGCGTATAAAGGGGTCACGCTTCTTCCGAAGTTACGCGTGCAATTTGCCGAGTTCCTTCAACATAGTTCTCTCAAGCGCCTTGGTATACTCTACCTGACCACCTGTGTCGGTTTCGGGTACGGTCTGTACGGTGGAGCTATTTCCTGGAACCGCTTCCTCGCCCATTCAATCCAATAAGAATGAACAAGTTACGCAATCCGTCACTACCACCAGGCCCACGAATATTAACGTGGTTCCCATCGACTACGCATTTCTGCCTCATCTTAGGGGCCGGCTAACCCTGCTCAGATTAACTTTAAGCAGGAACCCTTGGTCTTTCGGCGAGGGGGTCTCTCACCCCCTTTATCGTTACTCATGTCAACATTCGCACTTCCGATACCTCCAGGGCCCCTCACAGGTACCCCTTCACAGGCTTACGGAACGCTCCGCTACCACGTGACCCTTGCGGATCACATCCTCAGCTTCGGTGCATGGCTTTAGCCCCGTTACATTTTCGGCGCAAAGACCCTTATTTAGACCAGTGAGCTGTTACGCTTTCTTTAAATGATGGCTGCTTCTAAGCCAACATCCTGGTTGTTTTGGGATCCTCACATCCTTTCCCACTTAGCCATGACTTGGGGACCTTAGCTGGAGGTCAGGGTTGTTGCCCTCTTCACGACGGACGTTAGCACCCGCCGTGTGTCTGCCGACTAGTACTCCCAGGTATTCGGAGTTTGGTTAGGATCAGTAAGACGGTGAGTCCCCATAGCCCATCCAGTGCTCTACCCCCTGGGGTATTCGGTCGACGCTCTACCTAAATAGATTTCGCGGAGAACCAGCTATCTCCGAGTTTGATTGGCCTTTCACCCCTAGCCACAAGTCATCCCGATCTA